>NZ_CP192044.1:0-4800000 GCF_050948465.1 Dactylosporangium sp. CA-092794
GTGACGGACACCGACCTCGCAGCGATCTGGCATGCAGCGACGGATCAGCTCGCCGACGGGATCGAGTCGGCGCAGCAGCGCGCCTATCTGCGCATGACCCGGCTGCGGGCGATCGTCGAGGACACTGCGCTGCTGTCCGTGCCCGACCCGTACTCCCGCGACATCATCGAGAGCCGGCTCCGGCCGGTGATCACGGAGGCGCTCTCCGAGCTGCTCGGCCGGGCGATCCAGGTCGCCGTGACGGTCCGGCCACCGGAGGACGCCCCGCCGCTGCCGGCCCCGTCCGCCTCGCACTGGTCCAACGGCGCGTCCGCTTCGCTGCGCGACCCGCTGGGCCGCGATCTCAGCCGCGACGCCATGACCGGCAATGGGCCCGGCGACGACGGCCGGGGCGCGGTGGACGGACCACGGCCCGAATCCGACCGGCTGTTCGATCTGCCCAGCGACCGAATCCCAACCGACCGAGCCCCCAGCGACCGGATCCCAACCGACCGGACGCTCACCGACCGGACGCCTGCCGACCGAATCACAAACGATCGGTTGACAACCGACCGGACACCAAACGACCGCTTCACGGGCGACCGCTTTGATCGGCTCACCGGCGACCGGCTGCAGAACGACATGCTGCCCATCGACCGGCCGAGCGGCGACTCGTGGCGCGGCGAGCACTCCGGCACCGCCGTCGAGGCCGCCTCCGAGGCCGTCCGCTACGAGCAGACGCAGTTCGAGGCGGTCCGCGACGAGCTGCCCCCGCCCCGCCCGCCGACGCCCGGCACCGGCCGTGAAGACCGCCGGGGGATGCCGACGCCGGCCGGGGACTCGGCCGGAAACCGGCTGAACCCGAAGTACACCTTCGAGACTTTCGTCATCGGCTCGTCGAACCGCTTCGCGCACGCCGCGTCGGTCGCGGTGGCGGAGTCGCCGGCGAAGGCCTACAACCCGCTGTTCATCTACGGCGGCTCCGGGCTGGGCAAGACGCACCTGCTGCACGCCATCGGGCAGTACGCCACGATGCTGGGCAATGCGCGGTTCGTCCGCTATGTCTCGACCGAAGAGTTCACCAACGACTTCATCAACTCGCTGCGCGACGACAAGACGCAGGCGTTCCAGCGCCGGTACCGCGACGTGGACATCCTCCTGATCGATGACATCCAGTTCCTGGAGACCCGGGAGCGCACCCAGGAGGAGTTCTTCCACACGTTCAACACGCTGCACAACGCGAACAAGCAGATCGTGATCAGCTCCGACCGCTCGCCGCGGCAGCTGGCCACCCTCGAGGACCGGCTGCGGACCCGGTTCGAGTGGGGTCTGCTGGCCGACATCCAGCCGCCGGACCTCGAGACGCGCATCGCGATCCTGCAGAAGAAGGCCGCGCAGGAGCGCCTGTTCGCCCCGCCGGACGTGCTCGAGTTCATCGCGTCGCGGATCGCCTCGTCCATCCGCGAGCTTGAGGGCGCGCTGATCCGGGTCACCGCGTTCGCCAACCTCACCCGGTCGCCGGTCGAGCTCGGCCTGGCCGAGGAGGTACTGCGCGACTTCATCCCGGACGGCTCCGGCCCGGAGATCACCGCCGACCAGATCATGGCGTCGACCGCCGACTACTTCGGCGTGAGCCTGGAGGACCTGCGCGGGCACAGCCGCTCGCGGGTGCTCGTGAACGCCCGCCAGGTCGCCATGTACCTGTGCCGCGAGCTCACCGACCTCTCGCTGCCCCGCATCGGGCAGGCGTTCGGCGGCCGCGATCACACCACGGTGATGCACGCCGACCGCAAGATCCGGCAGCAGATGGCGGAGCGGCGCTCGCTCTACAACCAGATCGCCGAGCTGACGAACCGCATCAAGCAGACGACCTGATCCGCGGTTATACACAGGCTGGCGTCGTCCACCGGGGTTGATCACAGGCTGTGGACAACGAGATTGTCCACAGGGCTGACCTGCGATAATGGCCATGTGGCCACAATCTATCCACAGCCTGTCCCCAGGCCGTCCACAGGCACCTCGGATCCGAGGCTCGGCGGTTGTCCCCAGTGTCCACACGCTGTCCCACAGAAAACCTGTGGATAACTTCGTTTGTGCCAAATCTGGAGGCCCGGTCACCGGATCACCACCGATCGTGCACAGTGGTTACCCACAGCCTGTGGATAACTCCTGGGGACAGTCTGTGGACGCCATGTGGATGCTTCCGGGCAGTGACGCAACGGCCGACCAAACGTGAACAACGTTTGGCCATACGATATCCACAGGGTGTGGCAAACCTTGGGGATAAGCGGTGGATAACCGGTGGATAACTCCTGTGGATAGCCGTCATCCACAATCCACAGGCCGCTGCACACCGGGTAATCCACAAGTCATCCACCGGTACCAACAGGGTCTGAGCTGCAAAGACACGGGTTTTCCACAGAATCCACACCACCGATGACTACGAAGAGAATTTCTTTTAAGAAGAGAAGAAAAACAATCATCGGGCAGTGGACAACGTTCGCCGTCCGGATTTGCCGGGGTCGGTGCACGACCGCCGTTCGCAGGCCCTAAGGTCGATGAGCAAGCCTGACCGGACGCACGGCGAGCCCACCCGGGCCCCGACCGGCGATCGGGAAGCCCGGGCGAGCGGACCGCTGGGCGAGCGGAGACCCGACCGACCCGAATCCGACGCACCCCGGGTGGCCCATCGGCCGCCGTCACGGGCGAGAATCGACCGGGGTCCGGCGCACCGGCTCGCGACACCACGGGTTCACGCACCGGCCCGACGCACAAGGCCACGGACCACGGAAGCCACGAACGAAGCCAGACCGGCCACGACGCACCAGCCCGCACCGACGCACCACGCCACACAGACGCAGGCCACACACCGGCCACCGGCCACGAAGCCAGACACGGCCATGACGCGGCAAGCCACGCGCGGGCCGTGACGCACGAAGCACGGAAAGCACATAACGCGTAGCACCGGCGCCACGGCCGGCCACCACGCCCCGGAGCGAAAAGTCCGGGGCCGCGGCACCGGGCGCGCGCCGAGCGGCGAACATGAAGTACCGAAGAGAATGCGGGAGGACCGCGATGAAGTTCCGAGTCGAGCGCGACGCGCTCGCCGATGCCGTCGCCTGGACGGCCAAGAGCCTGCCCAGCCGCCCCTCGGTGCCCGTGCTCGCCGGAGTCCTGCTGCGGGTCGCCGACGGACGTCTGCAGGTGTCCGGCTTCGACTACGAGGTGTCCAGCCAGGTGACGGTCGAGGTGCAGGCCGATGCCGACGGCGCGACCCTGGTGTCGGGCCGGCTCCTCGCCGAGATCACCAAGGCGCTGCCCGCCAAGCCGGTGGACGTCGCCGCGGTCGGCTCACACGTCGAGATCACCTGTGGCAGCGCGCGCTTCACCCTGCCGACGATGCCGGTCGAGGACTACCCGACGCTGCCGGAGATGCCCGAGTCGGCCGGCACCGTCGAGTCCGCGGTGTTCGCCGGCGCCGTGTCGCAGGTCGCGATCGCCGCCGGCCGCGACGACACGCTGCCAATGCTGACCGGCGTGCGGATCGAGATCGAGGGCAGCAAGCTCACGCTGCTGGCCACCGACCGCTACCGGCTGGCCGTGCGGGAGCTCGAGTGGCGCCCGGACGAGCCCGACATGAGCCTCGCCGCCCTGGTGCCCGCCCGGACGCTGGACGACACCGCGAAGACGCTGGGGCCGGTCGGCGGTCCGGTGTCGGTCGCCCTGTCGCGGGGCAAGGTGGGCGAGGGCATGATCGGCTTCGCCGGAGGCACCCGGCGTACCACATCCAGGCTCTTGGACGGCGAATTCCCGAAGGTGCGGGCATTGCTGCCCGACACACACAATGCGCAGGCGCGGGTCGGCGTGGCAGCGCTCAACGAGGTGGTGCGGCGCGTCGGCCTGGTCGCCGAGCGCCAGACGCCGGTGCGGCTGTCCTTCAGCGCCGACGGCCTGGTGGTGGAGGCCAGCGGCAGCGAGGATGCGCGGGCCAGCGAGGCGATGGACTGCCAATACGAGGGCGAGCCGATGACGATCGCCTTCAATCACCAATATCTGCTCGACGGGCTCAAAGCGCTCGACGCGCCGATCGCGGTGCTGTCGTTCACCGACCCGAAGAAGCCTGCGGTCATGTCCCCGGCCAAGGATGATGGAGAAATCGTCCCCGGGTACTGGTACTTGATCATGCCGGTTCGCATCGGCAGCTGATTCGGAGGCACCACAAATGCAGCTCGGTCTCATCGGCCTGGGCCGGATGGGCTTCAACATGCGCGAGCGGCTGCGGGCCGCCGGGCACGAGGTCATCGGCTACGACCACCACCCCGACGTCACCGACGTGTCGTCGCTGTCCGAACTCGTCGAGAAGCTCGCCGCGCCCCGCGTGGTGTGGATCATGGTCCCGGTGCAGTTCACGGAGCCGACCATCGACGAGCTGTCCGGCCTGCTCTCCTCCGGTGACATCGTGATCGACGGCGGCAACTCGCGGTTCAGCAACGACCCGGTCCGGGCCCAGCGGCTCGGCACGAAGGGCCTCGGCTACCTCGATGTCGGCGTCTCCGGCGGCATCTGGGGCCGGACCAACGGCTACGCGCTCATGGTCGGCGGCGAGAAGCCGTATGTCGAGCACTGCATGCCGATCTTCGAGGCGCTCAAGCCGGCCGGCGAGTTCGGCTTCGCCCACGCCGGCGGCCCCGGCGCCGGGCACTACGCGAAGATGGTGCACAACGGCATCGAGTACGGCATGATGCACGCCTTCGCCGAGGGTTACGAGCTGCTCGAGGCCTCGGAGTACGTCGACAACATCCCCGAGGTCATCAAGAGCTGGCGGGCCGGCTCGGTCGTGCAGTCGTGGCTGCTCGACCTGCTCGACCGGGCGCTGGACGAGGACCCCGATCTTGCCGGGATCAAGGGGTATGCCGACGACACCGGCGAGGGCCGCTGGACCGTCGAGGAGGCCATCCGCCTCGCCGTGCCGATGAACGTCATCGCCGCGTCGCTCTTCGCCCGGTTCGCCTCGCGCCAGGACGACTCGCCGGCGATGAAAGCCGTCGCCGCGCTGCGCAACCAGTTCGGCGGGCACGCCGTCAAGAAGGGCTGAGCTTGTACGTCCGGGGCCTGGAGCTCGTCGACTTCCGCAGCTACGAGCGGGTCGTCGTCGAGCTTGGCCCCGGGCCGTGCGTGTTCGTCGGGCCCAACGGGGTCGGCAAGACCAACCTGGTGGAGGCCCTCGCCTACGTGGCCACCCTGGAGTCGCACCGGGTCGCCACCGACGCGCCGCTGGTGCGCTTCGGCGCCGGCCGGGCCGTGGTGCGCTGCGCCGTCATACACGACGAGCGCGAGCTGCTCATCGAGCTCTCGATCGAGCCGGGCCGGGCGAACAAGGCCCGGCTGGGCCGCTCGCCCGTGACGCGCACCCGGGACATCCTCGGCGCGCTGCGCCTGGTGCTGTTCGCGCCCGAGGACCTCACGCTGGTCCGCGGAGATCCTTCCGAGCGGCGACGGTACCTCGATGAGCTGCTGGTCGCGCGCCAGCCGCGCTTCGCCGGGGTCCGTTCCGACTACGACCGGGTGCTCAAGCAGCGCAACGCCCTGCTGCGCAGCGCCTACCTGGCCCGCAAGACCGGCGGCAGCCGCGGGGGCGACCTGTCCACGCTCGACGTGTGGGACACGCACCTGGCCCAGCACGGGGCGCGGCTGATCCGCGGCCGGCTCGACCTCGTCGCCGCGCTCGCGCCGCACGTTTCGAAGTCGTACTCCGCGGTCAGCGCCAGCCGGTCCGACGCGCGAATCGCCTACAGTCCGTCGGTACCATTGCCGGATGACCTTGAGCAAGGTCTGCTCGCCGCGCTCGCCGAGGCGCGTGCGCAGGAGATCGAGCGGGGCGTGACGCTGGTCGGGCCGCACCGCGACGAGCTGACCCTGTCGCTGGGCGAGCTGCCGGCCAAGGGCTACGCGAGCCACGGCGAGTCATGGTCCTACGCGCTGGCGTTGCGGCTGGCGGCGTACGAACTCCTCCGCGACGACGGGATCGAGCCGGTCCTGGCGCTCGACGATGTGTTCGCGGAGCTCGACGCCGGGCGGCGGGACCGGCTGGCCGCCCTGGTCGGCGACGCCAGCCAGGTGATCGTGACCTGTGCGGTGGAAGATGACGTGCCGGCGACGCTGCGCGGGGCGCGGTACATCGTCGGTGGGGGTGAGGTGCGACGTGTCTGAAATCTCCGACAATTCCGGATCTTCGGATCAGGCGGGCCCGGAGCTGGCCCGGGCAGCGGTCGAGGCCGCGCTGGCGAAGCACCGGGCGAAGCCGCGTCGGAAATCCGTCATCGAGACACAGACCCGGCGCCGCGGCGGCTATACGGGCCCCGGCCCGGACCCGCGCGACCCCCAGCCCTTCGGCGCGGTGCTGGAGCGGCTGGTCAAGCAGCGCGGCTGGCAGCGCCCGACCGCCGAGGCGCGGATCTTCGGCGAGTGGGAGCGGGTCGTCGGCGCCGACATCGCCGCGCACAGCCGGCCGCTGAAGCTCGAGGACGGCGAGCTGACCGTCGAGGCCGAGTCCACGGCGTGGGCCACCCAGCTGCGGATGCTGGCCGCGCGGCTGCTCGCCGGCATCGCCAAGGAGGTCGGCCACAACGTCGTCAAGCGGCTGCACATCCACGGGCCCAGCACGCCGTCGTGGAGCCGCGGCCCGCGGCGCATCCGCGGCCGCGGCCCCCGCGACACTTACGGCTAGAAGTCGGCGTATACGGCGAAGCCGCGGTTGGCGCAGCGCCGGTAGAACTTCGCCAGCACGTCCAGCTCCGAGATCGAGTAGCTCCACTGCGGCGGGTTGCCCAGGTCGTCACGCAGCGCGTCGAGCCGGCTCTGCAGCCAGCGCAGCTGCTGCTCGGCGAGGCGGGACCCCTCCAGCGCCTTGCGCAGCACCGCGCTCACGGACTCGAACGTGATCTCGTCGCCGTGCTCGGCGTGGCCGTTGACGAAGCGCTCCAGGCCGCCGGCGATCCACGCGCAGTCGTCCGGGCTGATCACCGGGTCCTCGTCCTCGGCGGCCGCATCTGTGGCGAAGAGCACGCCGTTGAGTCCGAAGAGCAGGTCGACCAGTTCCGTGTAGCCGGTGACGCGGACCGTGCCGGTCTTGGCGACGTGGTCGGCCAGCGTCGCGGCCGGCCCGGCGTGGATCGGCAGCTTCTCGGCCAGGTCGGCGAAGTCGACGAACTCGGCCGGCGCCACCGGGTCGTAGAACCGGCCGGTGCGCGGCCACTGCACGGCGACGTTGTCAAGGCCCATCGCGCACCCCTCATCTTTCATTTCCCGCACACCCGCCCCCGCGGCGGGGAACATACGGCACGAACGGCCTCTTGCGCGACCCCCGGAAGTTCCGAAAGCCGTGTTCGGATCCCGCGCCGCCTGTGCCGCCCGCCACCAGGCATCAGGACCCCCTCTGCGTAGGGGGACCTTCGCCCTGCACCGTTCGGGCCGCTACGTCGACTACAGGCGCCGCCCAATGCGAAAATGTCGTACCGACACAGTAGGATTGCACTGGCTCAGAGAACAGTCGATCACATCCCGCGTGTGCGTCGCAGCGGTGGTCGGCCCGTCGGAGGTCAGGGCGCCTGCCAGAGGGGTGCCGGGCACCGGCGTGCCTGCTATCGCTCGGGGCACACGCACCGACTCCGCACGAGACCCGGGGCGCCGACCGCGCGGCCGGCCAGTGCGAGAAAGCGACCGAGGGTGGCAGCTAACAAGCCCGAACAGTCCTACGACTCCTCTTCGATCACCGTGCTCGAGGGGCTCGAGGCGGTCCGCAAGCGGCCCGGCATGTATATCGGCTCGACCGGCGAGCGCGGCCTGCACCACCTGGTGTGGGAGGTCGTGGACAACGCCGTCGACGAGGCTCTGGCCGGCTACTGCGACACCATCGAGGTAACGCTGCTCGCCGACGGTGGCGTCCGGGTCGTGGACAACGGCCGCGGCATCCCCGTCGACATCCACCCCAAGGAGCAGCGGCCCACCGTCGAGGTCGTGCTGACCGTGCTGCACGCCGGCGGCAAGTTCGACGGCAAGGCCTACGCCGTCTCCGGCGGTCTGCACGGCGTCGGCATCTCGGTCGTCAACGCGCTGTCGACGCGCATCGACCTGGAGATCCTCAAGGACGGGTTCGTCTGGCGCCAGCGCTACAACAACTCCAAGCCGGACCCGCTGCAGAAGGGCGAGCCGACCGACCGCACCGGGACCAGCGTCACGTTCTGGCCCGACCCGACGATCTTCGAGACGACCACGTTCGTCTACGAGACGATCTATCGCCGGATCCAGGAGTACGCCTTCCTCAACCGCGGCCTCACCATCGTGCTGCGCGACGAGCGGCCCGACGTGCCGGAGGAGAAGCGCGAGGTCACTTTCTGCTACAAGGGTGGCATCGCCGACTTCGTCCGCCACCTCAACGCCACCAAGGCGCCGATCCACCGCTCGGTGATCGAGTTCGGCTCCGAGGGCGAGGGCATCGCGGTGGAGATCGCGATGCAGTGGAACGAGTCGTATGGCGAAAGCGTCTACACGTTCGCCAACACGATCAACACGCACGAGGGCGGCACGCATGAGGAGGGCTTCCGCAGCGCGCTGACCACCGTGGTGAACAAGTACGGCGCCGACAAGAAGTTTCTCAAGGGCGACGAGAAGCTGACCGGCGAGGACATCCGCGAGGGCCTCGCCGCGATCATCTCGGTCAAGCTGGCCAACCCCCAGTTCGAGGGCCAGACCAAGACCAAGCTCGGCAACACCGAGGCCCGCAGCTTCGTGCAGAAGGTCTGCAACGAGTGGCTGGTCGACTGGTTCGACCGCAACCCGGCCGAGGTCAAGACCATCATCACCAAGGCCTCGCAGGCCGCCCGGGCGCGCATCGCCGCCTCGCAGGCGCGCAAGCTGGCCCGGCGCAAGTCGCTGCTGGAGTCCGGGTCGATGCCGGGCAAGCTGGCCGACTGCCAGTCCAACGACCCGCGGCTGTGCGAGGTGTTCATCGTCGAGGGCGACTCCGCCGGCGGCTCGGCCAAGCAGGGCCGCGACCCGCGCGTGCAGGCCATCCTGCCGATCCGCGGCAAGATCCTCAACGTGGAGAAGGCGCGCATCGACCGCGTGCTGAAGAACAACGAGGTCCAGGCCCTGATCACCGCGCTGGGCACCGGCATCCACGACGAGTTCGACATCGAGAAGCTGCGCTACCACAAGCTGATCCTGATGGCGGACGCCGACGTCGACGGCCAGCACATCCAGACCCTGCTGCTGACGCTGGTGTTCCGGTTCATGCGGCCGTTGATCGAGCTCGGGCACGTGTATCTGGCGGCGCCCCCGCTGTACAAGATCAAATGGAACAAGAAGGGCGATGACGCGCAGTATGCGTACACCGACCGCGAGCGTGACGGCCTGATCGAGCTGCGCCAGCGCTCGAAGCCCAACGCGAAGCCGGACGACATCCAGCGCTTCAAGGGTCTGGGCGAGATGAACTACCCGGAGCTGTGGGAGACCACGATGAACCCGGAAACGCGGATGCTGCGCCAAGTGACCTTGGACGACGCCGCAACCGCAGACGAACTCTTCAGCGTCTTGATGGGCGAGGACGTGGAAGCCCGCCGCTCGTTCATCCAGCGCAACGCCAAGGACGTTCGGTTCCTGGACATCTGATCCCCGCCCGGCAACGAGAGAAGGATAATTCAGCGTGACGGAACCGACTTCCACCCCTGACACTCCGGACGAGGGTGGTTCCGCGGTCGCCAGCCGTATCGAGCCGGTGGGCATCGAGGTCGAGATGCAGCGCTCGTACCTCGACTACGCCATGAGCGTGATCGTGGGCCGGGCCCTGCCCGACGTGCGCGACGGCCTCAAGCCCGTGCACCGCAAGATCCTCTACGCGATGTTCGACGGCGGCTACCGCCCGGACCGCGGCTACGTGAAGTGCGCCCGTGTCGTCGGCGACGTGATGGGTAACTACCACCCGCACGGCGACGCGTCGATCTATGACGCCCTCGTGCGTATGGCGCAGAACTGGTCGCTGCGCTACCCGCTGATCGACGGCAACGGCAACTTCGGCTCGCCGGGCAACGACCCGGCCGCGGCCATGCGATACACCGAGGCCCGCCTCGACCCGCTCGCCATGGAGATGCTGCGGGACATCGACGAGGAGACCGTCGACTTCGTCCCCAACTACGACGGCCGGGCTCAGGAGCCCACCATCCTGCCGTCGCGCATCCCCAACCTGCTGGTCAACGGCAGCACCGGCATCGCGGTCGGCATGGCGACCAACATCCCGCCGCACAACCTGCGCGAGATCGCCGCGGCCGTGCAGTGGTGCCTGGAGCACCCCGACGCCGACGAGGCCGAGACCCTCGACGAGCTGATCAGGATCGTGAAGGGCCCGGACTTCCCCACGAAGGGCCTCATCGTGGGCACGGCCGGCATCGTCGACGCCTACCGGACCGGGCGCGGCTCGATCCGCATGCGCGCGGTGGTCGAGGTCGAGGAGGACGTGCGCGGCCGGACCGTTCTGGTCGTCACCGAGCTGCCCTACGCGGTCAACCCCGACAACCTGGCCGAGCGCATCGCCGACCTGGTGAAGGAGGGCAAGCTCGCCGGCATCGCCGACATCCGTGAGGAGTCCTCCGGCCGCACCGGCATGCGCCTGGTGATCGTGCTCAAGCGCGACGCCGTGGCCAAGGTCGTGCTGAACAACCTCTACAAGCACACGCAGCTGCAGGAGACCTTCGGCGCCAACATGCTGGCGCTGGTCGACGGCGTGCCACGCACGCTCAACCTGGCGCAGTTCGTGCGGCACTACGTGGCGCACCAGATCGACGTCATCGTCCGGCGCACCCAGTATCGGCTGCGCAAGGCCGAGGAGCGCGCGCACATCCTGCGCGGCCTGGTCAAGGCCCTCGACATGCTCGACGAGGTCATCGCCCTCATCCGCCGCTCGCCCAGCGCGGAGGAGTCGAAGGTCGGCCTCATGAACCTGCTCGAGATCGACGACATCCAGGCCACCGCGATCCTCGACATGCAGCTGCGCCGGCTGGCCGCCCTGGAGCGCCAGCGGATCTTCGACGAGCTGGCGAAGATCGAGATCGAGATCGCGGACTACAAGGAGATCCTGGCCACGCCGTCCCGGCAGCGGCAGATCGTCTCCGAGGAACTGGCCGAGATCGTCGCCCGCCGCGGCGACGAGCGCCGCACCCAGATCATCCCCTTCGACGGCGAGGTCTCCATGGAGGACCTCATCGTCCGGGAGGACGTTGTGGTGACGATCACGCGCACCGGTTACGCGAAGCGCACCAAGGTCGACCTATACCGCTCGCAGAAGCGCGGCGGGAAGGGCGTCTCGGGTGCGACACTGAGGCAGGACGACATCGTCAGCCACTTCTTTGTGTGCTCTACGCACGACTGGATGCTGTTCTTCACGAATAAAGGGCGGGTCTACCGGGCAAAGGCCTACGAGCTGCCCGAGGCCAGCCGGGCCGCGAAGGGTCAGCACGTGGCCAACCTGCTGGCCTTCCAGCCGGACGAGCACATCGCGCAGGTGATCGAGATTCCGAACTATCAGGTCGCGCCGTACCTGGTCCTCGCCACCAAGGAAGGCTTGGTGAAGAAGACCAGGCTGGAGGAGTTCGACTCCAACCGATCGGGTGGCATCATCGGGATCAACTTGCGCGAGGACGACGAGCTCGTCGGCGCCGCGCTGCTCGGCCCGGAGGACGACCTCCTCCTGGTGAGCAAGCAGGCGCAGGCGATCCGCTTCACCGCCAGCGACGAGGCGCTGCGCCCGATGGGCCGCGCGACCTCCGGCGTCATCGGGATGCGGTTCACCGACGGCGACGAGTTGCTCGCCATGGAAGTAGTTCGTGAGGGGATGGACCTGGACGTTCTGGTGGCCACCGACGGTGGTTTTGCCAAGCGGACTCCCATCGAGGAATATCCGGTGCAAGGGCGCGGCGGCAAAGGCGTCCTCACCGCTAAAATCACGTCGCGGCGCGGTGGTCTCGTCGGCGCGGTGGTGATCAGCCCGGATGATGAGCTGTTCGCCATCACCTCTAATGGTGGCGTGATCCGGACTCCCGTGAAGCCTGTACGGCGTACGAGAGATCGGAACACAATGGGGGTCAAGCTCATGGACCTTCCTGAGGGTGTGACCATCGTCGCGATCGCCCGTAACGCCGATGAGCCCGACGAACAGGACTAGTTGATGACAGACACACAGGCGAAGTCGGGGACCGCCTCGGCAACCGATGAGGCCAGGAGGGCCGGAGAGGCTGCCATGACGGGTTCTGACTCGGGGGCGCCTGCCGCCGGCGGCGAGCTGGGCGCGGTGAACGGGAGCGCCATGCCCGGCGAGACCACGACGGGCGGCACGCCGAAGTTCACGCGCGCCCCTGGCATGGCGCCGCCCCCCGACTCGCTCACCGTGCCGATCCAGGCGCCGGCCAGCGGCGGCTCCACGGCGCCGCCGATGTCGATCCCGACCAGCGGCACCGTCACGGGCACGGCGAGCGTCTCGGCGATCGCCCGCGCCGCCGTGCGCACCCCGGCCGCCGCCACGCAGGCCATCAACGCGCCCGCGCCGGCCGTCAGCGGCACGGCCAGGGTCACCGAGGCCGTGCGCGCCGCCCGCAAGACGGTCAGCTCGGCCGTCGGCCGCGGCCCGCGCCGCGCCCGCCTGCACCTGAAGCGGATCGACCCCTGGTCGGTGATGAAGTTCGCCTTCGCCGTGAGCTTCGTCCTCTTCGTCGTCCTCATCGTCGCGACCTCGGTCCTCTACCTGGCCCTCGACGCTATGGACGTCTTCAAGAGCATCAACAAGCTGCTCGCCGACCTGGTCAACTCGACCGGTGGCTCCGGCCAGGACACTTTCCGCATCACCGCCAAGGGCGTCATCGGCGGCGCCGCCCTGCTGGGCGTGGTCAACGTGGTGCTCTTCACCGCCCTGGCCACCCTGGGCTCCTTCATCTACAACGTGTGCGCCGACCTGGTCGGCGGCATCGAGCTCACGCTCGCCGAGAAGGACTGACCAGCCATCTCCGCCCCCCTGGCGCCGGCGCGCCGCCGCCAGGGGGTAACCGGTTTGAGGCGGACGCGTCGAGTACGGTAACCTTCTGTTCGCACCGCGGGGCGCGCTCCACGCTCCACGCCGAAGGCGCAGCCGGTGCCAGCGGGGCTATAGCTCAGTCGGTTAGAGCGCAGAGCTGATAACTCTGAGGTCGCTGGTTCGATTCCAGCTAGCCCCACCCATGGTTCTGGCCACCGCCCGCCGCGGTGGCCAGAACTTTTTTCGGCTCGGCAATTCCTCTCGCGCCGTCGGGTCCCCGACTCATTTCGTCACCCGGGACGGTGCTAAGCTCCGTCAGGCGACGCGGGGGAACGGTCCGCGCCGCCCCGGGATAGGCGCAGATTATGGCTGCGCACGAGCCTCGTTTCTCGAGGTCGCTGGTTCGATTCCAGCTAGCCCACATGTGGAAAAAGGTGCTGCTGGTGGTCGCCGTGGTCGGCGCCGCCGCATACGTTGCGAAGCGCGTGAAGGCCGCGAGCGAAGAGCGCGCCCTGTGGCACGAGGCGACCACCGCCCCGGACCTGCGCTAGTCTTTGCCTGGGCGAGTGAGGCAGCCTCGACACCCGAGTCTGCCGCCCCAACCCCGGCACGCGGGGGCGTAGCTCAACTGGCAGAGCACCGCCTTTGCAAGGCGGGGGTTAGGGGTTCGAGTCCCCTCGTCTCCACCATTTAAGGCGTCTGACCTGCGGCGCAGCACCGCCCATGATCATCGGGTACAACGCGGGTACAAATCACGGCTGATCTTGGCCTAGTGGCGGAGTGCCCGCCGCGCCTCGGCGGCGACCAGGGCGGCGCCCACCATCCCGCGAGGGCTGGTCCGCTTCGGCCACAGGTGCGCGTAGATCTCCAGCGTCATCGCCAGGGTCTTGTGCCGCATCATCTGCTGCACCTCCCGCGGCTCGGCGTGCTGAGCGATGAGGATCGACGCGAGGAAGTGCCGCAGGGAGTGGAAGGTGCCGGCCTCCGGCCAGCCGGCCGCCGTCCGCCATTTGATCCACTCGCGGGACCACGTCTTGTCGTTGATCGGGTTGCCCTGCCGCGTGGTCGTCAGCAGTGCCACCGGCCGCCGCACCGGCCGCCCGGCCGTGATGTCCATCAGCTCCACCTCGACCGGCGGGAAGTCGGCCAGGTGGACCGCCAGCCGCTCGGCGACCACCGCGTCAAGGTCGATGCTGCCGCTCGAGCCCGCCTTCGGCCGGCAGAGGTAGAAGCCGCGCTCGAAGGTGGACGGCGCGTACCGCAGCTGCTGCACCACGTGGAGCTTGCCCTCGGCGAAGTCCAGGCACCGCGTCGACTCGCCCTCCACGCCGAGGGCCTCACCGAGCCGCAGCGCCTGCCCGCTGCCCAGCCACAGCGCGCCGTGGTAGCGCTCCGGCACCGCGTCGAACAGCCGCAGCACCTGGTCTTCCGTGGGAATCCACTTCGGCCGCTCGGCAACGTTGCTGAGCATCCGGGCCAGCCGGACGCCGTCGCACGGGTTGTCCGGGATGAGCTTGTCCCGGTGCGCGGCGGTCAGCACCGCGTCCAGTAGCTCGAAGTAGAGCTTGATGGACGACCGCGGCCGGTCGTCCGCGATCATCTTCCCGAGCCACTCCAGCACGGCCGTCATCGTGATGCGGCGCAGCAGCCGATCGCCGAACTCCGGGAACAGCTGGTTGTCGAGGTTCGACTTGATCCGGCGGCGCGTCTCCAGCGCCCACCCCGGCTCGCGCGAGAGTCGCCAGCGCTCGGCGTAGGTGCGGAACGCCAGGTTGCGCGCTGGCGCGCCGGTCGGCGCCTCGGGCACGGTGCCGGTGATGAGCTGTCGTTCGTACTGCTCGGCATCGCTTTTGCGTGCGAACAGCCGCGTGCGGCCCTCATCCTGCCCGTCAGGCCGGACGCGCCAGCGCTTCCCGCGGCCGTGCCGCTTCGCCGGTATGCGCTCGCCGTCAGCGTTGAGCTTCCTCAGGTACCACAGGTCGTCGATGGGCAAAGCCGCTCCTTTATGGACGGTCACTCGGTGTATCCGGGCAGTACGGAGCCGCGGGCGCTAGCGCTAGCCGGCCGCAGGGATCGACAGCCGCCCTCTGGCAGCGTTTCGGGTGTTGTCGCAGCGTGGGGTGCTAGGTGCTAGATCCCTGGTGGGGCTTGAGGTTTGGTGCTAGCGGAGGTGCTAGCGCTAGCGGGGCCGGGTGCTAGCGCTAGCAGGTCGCGCGGGCCGCGCGGCCCCCCGAATGCCGTTACGGGGTGTGTTCGAGGGCGGGGCGGGTGCTGCCGCGACCCGCGACCGGGCGGTGTTCGCGCTGGCTAGGCCGGTCGCGGCTCGGGTCGCGGTGCCGCGACCGGTCGCGGGCTGGCCGCGACCTCGCGCCTGCAATGGGGTCCCGGCTTCGCCGGGGCTGACTTGCCAGTGCGACAGTCGCCATCGTGCACCGGCGCCGTCGCGCAGCCGCGTGTGTCGATGCGCGGATGCGCCGAGGTGCTGGAAGCAATTGGCGCAATAAGGTCCACGCATACTAAGTAGCCAGGGCAGGGGGAATCGGGCACTCTTATCGCCATGGTTCTGGTGGCCCTCAACGTCGGGTGCAGAGGTCTCTACGTGCACTCGTCAGTCCTTGGCGCACAGTTCGACCTCTCTGTTGCCGGTGAGGAAGTCGGTGTGCGCCTCAGCCTGCCTTCGGGTCAGCAATCGTTCCGGCCGCAGCACGTTGAGGACTGGATGCCGCTGCGAGAGGCCATAATGAACGACCAATTCGTCGCTGCAAGCATTATGGCCTTCAACGTTGAGGTGAGCTTTCCGGATGTAGTCGAGGCTGACAAGTTTGCGCCCGGCGCGCCCCGAGACATGGAAGCGCTCGATAAGGTATTTTGGCTTGTGAAGCAGGCACGCGAACTTTGCCAACAGCGCGCGGCCCTATTCCTGGAACAGTTACGGGCCACGAAGCAATTCTGGATGGGTCAATCACTCGCCCCACTGGAAATCCTCGATGGGCTTGCCGTGTACGACGACAGGGATGGCGACCGAATTCTCTTGCCGATCGGCGCTCCGACTCTGCTTGGAGTCATGCTTCACAATCTGGATGATGCCGCTGACACCGAGGAGCTGGAGAGGGCTGCAGCAGCAACCCGGCAGAGCTTGCTGCCTGCTCTTCCGGATCGCCTCCTCGCGGACGCGCGCAACCTCGGGCTTGAGGGGCCGGCCGAGTCGATGAAGCAGGCCCTGTTCTTGGCTGCCATAGCGACCGAGGTAAGGGTGAAAGAGTTCGTTGCCGCTGTTGCCAACGAACACCAAGGGTCGCTAGTTGACATTCTGCTAAACAGCCCGCGCGACTACTCCGTCTCGGTGCATAACCTCTTCGATAGGCCACTACTCGCCGTTTCCGGCCATTCGCTTAAGGTGGACGACCCTGCGTTATACAAGGCGGTGGGGAGGCTGTTTACTGCGCGAAATCACTTTGTTCATCGCGGCGAAGAGATAGGTGCCGAAGTGATAGCGACGCACCTTCAAACCGCGGTGGGCGTCCGCGACTATCTTCAAGAGGTAGCTTCAGGCACTCGCCCGGTGGGGCCGAAAGCACCAACTCCACCGCCCGAGCTGCAGCACAGCACGATACGGATCGGCCCGGCCGGATTCGTTCGAACTGAGGACGAACCCGGCACCTCCGCTGCTCCCTCGAACACGGACACCGAGGTGCAACCCGACGTTTTCTAAGCGGGGTCTCGGCGACCACCTACATATGGTTCGGGGACGCTAGGGACGCCGGGGACAGTATGTGTCCCCGGCGGCCAGGTCAGCCGGCGGCCGTCCGGCGGGCTGCGGCACGTTCGGCTTCGAGCTCGGCGGCGAGTTCGCGGCGTGCGCCGGGGGTGATTTCGGGATCGGCGGTGGGCAGGTTGTCGAGCCACTGATTGAACCGGCCGATCGGGATGACCCACCGACCGCCCAGCTTCATCGCGGGGATCTCGCCCTTGCGTACGAGAGCGTAGGTGCTGCCGGTGGACAGTGACAGCAGGTGCGCGGCCTCAGCGATGGTGTATACCGCGCGGGCAACCGGGGCGACCGTGGGCCTCTCCGAAGCGTCGGCGGGACGGGTACGGGGGGTAAGCGGGATGACGTTGCTGGACATGGTGCCGGTGCTCCTTCACGAAGGATTGGTAACGGTGCGTAATCGGGTTGGATGTGCGTCGAGGTGTGCGCACAGGGTGTGCGCACGGCCGAGTGTCTTAAAGGGGGAGGGGGTGTGCGCACACTTCCTGGGTGTGCGCACACCTGGCGCACAGCTACGGTCCGTGACGGTTGGTCGTCCTGCCGGCCGCCGCCTGGCGGCGTGTCGTCCCGCGCTGTCCCGCGGGTAGCGGTAGCGGCCCGCGGGGGCCGCTGGAGCCCTGCGGGGCGGGTTTCGGGGTGCGGGCCGCGGTGCCGCTACCCGCTACCTCGGGGCGTTTTGGCTGCCCAGCCCGGTAGCGGCAGAGGTAGCGCCGGTGCTACCCGGTAGCGGCGGCCGTGCTACCGGCAGGAGTAGGGGGCACGGGCCGGGGCCGCCCCTGTGGATCCGCGGGTTTCCGGGGTGTGGGGCGGTGTTGCCCCTACCTCCTACCTCGCGGTGTTTGGGCTGCATGGACCGGTAGGGGCGGCAGTAGGGCTGCTCCTACCGGTTGGGTCACGCGTCCTACCCGGCGGCCTGTTCGTGCTTGCAGGGGTCGCACAGGGCGTAGGCGAACATGAGCGGGCCGATGGCGGCGATGCCGCCGTTGGCGGCCGGGACGGGTCGTTGGCAGCGGTCGCAGGTGTCGCGGGCCGGGCCGGTCGGGGTGAGCAGATCGGTGCAGTTGCCGCAGACGATCATGCCGGGTGCCCACGCGGCGGCGTTGAGCAGTTGCGGGCCGCCGCGTTCGACGTGCGGGCACGTCCGGACCGTGCCGTCGTGCAGCGCGGCCAGCAGCACGGTGAACTGTTCGGCGAGCCAGCCGCGCGGCGGTGCGGGGTCGCGCTCGACCACGCCGTGTTCGGCGGCGTCGGCCAGGCGGCGCCGTGCGTGTGCGCCCGCGGCTCGGACTTGGTCACGGAACGCGGTCGGGTTGGTGATACGGAGAGTCATGCTGCGGCTCCTTCGCCGGAACGCGGCCGGCGGGGGCCGCTTGAAGGCGTAACTGGCGTAACCGGCGTAACTTGCCTGGTCAGAGCGGTTACGGATGCGGTTACGGTTACGGATGCATCCGTAACTTGATCTTCGCCGGTTACGTCAGTTACAGATGCGGTTACGTTGCCGTAACGGTCCTGACCTGCATGGTTACGCTCGTTACGCTCGTTACGCTGTAGAGCCGGTAGGTACCGATCCCACGCGTCGGCCAGCCCCACGTTTTCGCCCTTCGGAAACGCTGTGTAACCGCGGGTGGCCTTGTCCTGATCGTTCTTGAACACGAGCGGTGAGACGCGGTAGCGGGCCAGTAGTTCGGCCAGCACGCGGGAGTCGAGCGGCTTGCCCTTGATCTCGCCCCACGGTGCGCCCTCCATGTCGACCAGGGCGGCCAGGATCTCCGCCGTGGCCACACGGTCCCGCCCGTTGAAGACCGTCCGCAGGTCGGCCAGCAGTCGGGTACCGAGCGTCGGCGGGGTCGCCGTGGTCAGCGCGAAGTGCTCGCATGCGGCCCGCGCGTCGCCGGGCCAGTGCCCGCCGGCCGCATCCGCAACGGCGAGAAGGGCTTCCCAGACCTCGGCGGGCCGGTCGACCACCCCGGCGGGCATGACCGGCTCGGCGGCGGCCAGGACGTGCGCGACGTCGGCCACCCACGCGGCCAGGCTCTCCCGGATCGGCTCGGCCTCGCGTTCCGCGAGCTTCTCCCGGAACGGCTCTACGTGCTCGCTGCGCTTGCGGCGGCGCATGTGCACGACCACGGCCCGGGTCAGGATCGTTGACGGCATGTTGCCCGCCAGACCGGCCAGCGCCGCCGGGGAGAACACCGGGAACCGTTGCACCGCCATGGTTTTGGCGTCCCCGACACACCGGGCGATGGTGGCGCCCCGCTTGTACCCGGCGTTGAGCAGCGCCCGGAGATCCTCGAAGTTGCCGCCGTTCTTCGGGTTGAAGATCGCGTCAATCTCGTCGAACAGGATCGTGCGGGGCTTGTCGTTGATCAGCCGGAACAGCGCCGCCGTGCTGGCCGAGATGGTCATCTCCGGGTACCGGCACAGCAGGTTGAGCAGCTCCAACACCCTGGTCTTGCCCGAACCGGGCTCGGCCGAGTCCAGCACCAGGCGCGGGGTGACGTAGAAGCACCCGGGTGCGTGGGTGTGCGCGGCCCACAACGCGACCGCGGTGAAGGCGTGCTCGGTGGGGAAGGCGATGTAGCGGCGGAAGAACGCGGCCACGTCGTCCAGTACCTGCACGCCGCCCTGGGGCGGCCCCGGGTCTACGGCACCCGTGTGCAGCGCGTTCATCCGCACCCCCCGAATGCTTCATCCGGGGCGCAGCCCCACCCGCGGCCCCACCCCGTACCCGGGTCCGCGCCGCGGGACCGTCCCTCTGCTCCAGCCGGGAGCGGTACTGAGATGCCCCCCGCGCCGGGCGCGGCAACGCGCGGTGGCACGTGCGCCGCGGGGGGCATCTCATCCAGCCCGAGGCTGAAACACCCGGGGTGTTTCAGCGCCGCCGTGCCTCGGGTGGAGGCTGAAGCATTGGGGTGGCGGCCCGGGGGGCTGACGAGATGGCTCCCGCCCCGGGCCGGTGGGTTGTGCCGGTCGGGGCGGCTACCGGCGGCTCTGCGGCGAGCTTGCCCGCCGTGATTGGGCGGGGGGCCATCTCCCCGCCCTCGGTGGTCGTGGTGCCGTGGTGCGGGCCGCTGTACGGCCCGTAGAGCCAAGATCTTACGCATGTCGATGTCTTCCTATGCGTGGGGACGTGCCGGGGTCACGGATGCGCTGATGCGGTCGCTCCTTCACGGGGGGGCGAGAGGTGGGCGCGTTTCGTCACGTTGATCAGCCGCCGTGTGACGAAAGTCCGCCAGGTGCGGCGAGCCGTCGCGTCCCGCCGGCGCGACACGACGCGCGTTCGGCTGAGGCCGCACACGACGCCTCCGTCAGCGCGCGGCGGCGCTGGACCGCGATGGCGGCCGTCGCACTGGAAAATGAGCCCGGCGCAGCCGGGCCTTCTGGGTTTCGGGGTTGGTTTGTCGTCAGCCGAGGAGGGTTGCGGCGATGTGGTCCAGCAGTGCGTCAGCGACGGTGGCCGGCGCCGCCGCGGCGGTCAGGTTGACGCCGCCGATCCGGGCGCCGTTGCGAAACAGGGCGTAGCGGGCGCCGGGCTGCGGGACGGGCAGGTCGTAGCGGCCAAAGCCGCTGGTGGTAACCCGCACGGTGTGGGTTTCGGCGGCCCGGTCGTAGCGGACGGCGACACGGAAGGGGTGCGCGGCGACGCCGAGCGCGTCAGCGATTTCGTGGGCGAGGGCCTCGGAGTACTTCGCGCCCGCGGCGGACGTCGCGGGGCTGTTTCGGTTTGCCATGAGAGGGCTTCCCTTCTCTGTCCGGACGAGGAACGGGTGTCGCTCGTGCGGCGACAGGTTGTCGACACGCTGTCGACGGACCCATGCCGCGCCGTGGCGACAGGACATGCCGCGCGCTGGCGCGGCGGTGCAGCCTTTTCTTGTTCTGGGAGGCGCGGCCCGATGGAGTTGTCAAGGAACGCAGGTCAGGAGTCCTGACCGTGCCGGGGTATCCGGCACCAGGCGCGGTGTGTCGTTGGCAGGTCAGGCCGCGACGGGCCGACCTTCGGCCTGCTCCCGGGCGCGCTGCCACGCGGTGTAGACGAACCGCTCCGAGCGGCCGATCTGCTCGGCGACCTGCCGGACCGTCAGCCCGTCCAGCCGCAGCCGCACCACCCGCCGTGTCGTCTCCGGGAGGTCATCGAGGACCGCCCGCAGCTGCGACGCGTCCGCCGGCCGCTTCGACGCGGCGGGGTCGAGCTGCATCCGGCGCATGGCCGCCTTGGCCCGGAACCACAGCGAACCGACCTGCTGCCCGGTGCGCCCGGTCTGGCGCTGGATCTCGGCCGTGCCGAACCCGTCCAGGCGCATCAGCGCGATGGTGCGCGACACGCCCGTCAGCGCCTCGGCCAGCGCCCGCGCCTGCGCCGGGTCGGTCCGGGCAAGCTCCTCGAACGGCACCGTCTCGGCCTGCGTCAGCCGCAGCCGCAGCGTGCGCTGCGCGGTCTCCCACGCGTTGGCCGCCTCGTCCGCGCTCAGCCCGGCCCGCTCGGCGACCTCGGCCGCCGTCAGGCCGTCCAGCCGCAGCCGGACCACCTCGCGCTGCCGCGGGCTCAACCCCTCGACCGCCGCGTGCAGACTCGCCGTCATCGCGGTCTTGCCCGCCGGGTCGGTGTGCTGCGTGTCGTCCTGGCTGGGCTCGGCGACCTGGTCCCACATCGGCGATTCCGCGTCGACCGGCGTCTCCGACGCGTGGTGAGCGCGGACGTTCCAGCACGCGAACTTCGCCAGTCCGCACAGCCACATCCGGAACGGGTCACCGTCCGACGTGCGCGGCTCGTAACCGTCGATCGACGCCAGGACCTTCACCCA
This sequence comes from Dactylosporangium sp. CA-092794, assembly GCF_050948465.1. NCBI lineage: Bacteria > Bacillati > Actinomycetota > Actinomycetes > Micromonosporales > Micromonosporaceae > Dactylosporangium > Dactylosporangium sp. CA-092794. Next base: position 21,608 of record NZ_CP192044.1, read on the forward strand.
CACCTGCAACGCCGCGTCGTCCGCGCCCTCGACCGTGTTGAACAGCCGCAGCATCCGCCGCTGCGTGTAGCGCAGCACCACCGGTGCGTACCGCCGGTACAGCGGGTCAAGCGCCTCCCGATGCCCCGCCTGGGCAAGGGCCACCAGCGCCAGCGTCGGCAGCTCCTGCCAGCGCCGCACCGTGGCCGCGGCCGGCGGCACCTTCGACCCGAACGCGGCCACCGCCGACGCCAGGTCCGACAGGCCGGAAACCTCTGCCTCCAGCCGCTCCCACACCGGCGCCGTACCGTTTTCGGGCAGCATGGAGCTACGCTTGACCAGCATCTTTGCGTCCTTCCTGGACTGAGGGAACCGGGTGCGCTGGCCTCGGCGGGGGTAGGAGCCCGTCGGGGCCGTTCCGTGAGACCTACCTTGACATAGGTCGACCTAGGTCACAAGAGGGTTACCGGACTTTGACCTAGTTCGACTACCCTTGACTGCGTGAAAGCCGTAGATGCGAACGACCCGCGTCCGCCATCGATCCAGATAGCCGACGATCTTCGTGCGCAGATCACCAGTGGCGATCTAGCTCACGGCGCCCGGCTGCCATCGGGCCGTGAACTCTCCCGGGGATACGGGGTGGCGCTGATGACGGCACAGGCCGCATTGCAACGCCTCCGAGACGAAGGGCTTGTCTACTCGACAAGCCGGGGCTTCTTCGTCGGCGTGCCGGACGAATCCGCGAGCGTCGCCGATCGCCTCCGCGAGCTTGAAACCGAGATGCGAGCGCTCCGGTCTCGGGTTGAGATCCTGGAGTCTGGCCGGTAGTGGTTCGCGTCATGCCTCAATGAAACACAGCGGATGGCGGCGGTTGCCATGCAGCCAACATGCAAAAGCCATGCAAAAGTAATGCAGACTGGGCTTGAGCCAACCTTCAACCGGCAGGGACGGCATGCAGGTCGTTATGCAGTGGACTGGCGGCAAGGCGGATGTGTTGCGCCAAGCCCTACGTATGACAATTGAGGGATTCGCGCAGCACTTGAAAATTGCTCCACGTACGGTCTCTAACTGGCGCAAGTTTCCGAAAACCGTCCCGCAGTCGGCAGTTCAAAGCGCTCTTGATGAGGCGCTGGAAAGGGCGCCAGATCGAGCTAAGGTGCAATTTGCTCTCGTCATGGGGGAGGGCGGTGACCCGAGCAATGGCCTTAGATTGCCCGACGCGTCGGGAGTCGACCCCGATGAGCAAGATCGTGTGCGGGGCGTGTTCCGTGCTCCCTCTCGGCTCGATGGCGCCACTGTGGAGCATCTGTCGAGGGGGCTGTACGCACAACGGCATGCCGAGGATGGACTGGGCGCGCGTGTGATGATCGGCCCTATCACAGCACAACTCGACATGCTCGTATCACTCCTCCGCGACACATCCGGCCCCCATCAGCCCGCGCTCATGCAACTCGTGGCGAACTGGACGACCTTTGTCGGATGGCTACACACCGCCCTCCGCGAGTTCCCTGCGGCTGACGCCCGTTTCGTGGATGCGGAGGGAATGTCGGACGAGATTAACGACGGGGAGCTTGCTTCAACTGCCACGAGCTATCAAGGGTATATCGCCCTACTCCAAGGACGATATCGTGCAGCAATTCGCGCCACAACGGCGGCGATAGGGACCCCTGGCGCGCATTCGGTTCAAGTTGCATACGACACGCTGCAAGCGGCCCAATCTTATGCGGGGCTAGGCGATGTCCGCGAGGCGGGCAACCTTCTTCTGCAGGCATCTGACCTGGTCACGATTGCGGGGGAGCCCCCCGAGTCGCTTTACTGGTACACCAAACCGTTTCTTCGGATGAACATCGGTTTGACCCAGCACTCTATTGGCAGGGACCGCGATGCAGTGGAGTCCCTGACCAGTGGTATCGCGGGACTTCCGCCTGAGCAACAGGGCGCGGAGTGGATGGGCGAGTACCGGCTGGCGCTCGACCACGCCTCGGAGGGGGCGGACGAGGCTCCTGCGCATGAGCAGGACTAGAAGAAGGTCCGCCGGACGGACGCCCGGCCGGCGCCGTGGTCACCTCGACGAAGGAAGTGCTCGCAGCCATCGCGCTACTTACGAGACGCGCTCGACCTCGAAATGCTTCGCTCCGGGCGGGAGAGGGGCTAGTCTGTTGTTCGGTCAAGAGCGCAGGCCCCACTCCGAGCCCAACGGCACCCACGCTGCCCCGGGGTGATGAGGACAAGATGTCTCCGACGTCAGCGCTACAGCCCTAATCCGCGTATTGGTTGACCTCGCGGAGGGCGTGGGCTTCCGCTGGAAGGAATACCGATATGTCCAAGCGCTCCAACCGCGCCCGCGCTCGGGCCATCAGCGCCCGCATGCGGGCCACCGGCGAGTCGTACATGACCGCCGCTCGTCGGCACGACGCACAACGGAAAGCCGCCTCGGGCAACTTCGCCGGGCCGGCCGGAACGCTGGCCAACGCCGCGATGGCGGCGTGGGCCGAGCACCAGACGGCGCAGGCCGAGATCGTGGAGGCGGCGCGCAAGCTGACCGCGCCGCACTCGGCCGCGATGGCGGCGTGGGCCGAGCACCAGACGGCGCAGGCCGAGATCGTGGAGGCGGCGCGCAAGCTGACCGCGCCGCACTCGGCCGCGATGGCGGCGTGGGCCGAGCACCAGACGGCGCAGGCCGAGATCGTGGAGGCGGCGCGCAAGCTGACCGCGCCGCACTCGGCCGCGATGGCGGCGTGGGCCGAGCACCAGACGGCGCAGGCCGAGATCGTGGAGGCGGCGCGCAAGCTGACCGCGCCGCACTCGGCCGCGATGGCGGCGTGGGCCGAGCACCAGACGGCGCAGGCCGAGATCGTGGAGGCGGCGCGCAAGCTGACCGCGCCGCACTCGGCCGCGATGGCGGCGTGGGCCGAGCACCAGACGGCGCAGGCCGAGATCGTGGAGGCGGCGCGCAAGCTGACCGCCGTCGGGATCGTCGGCGGTTCAGGGTCCATGGTGCTCCGACGTGGCCCGGTCGTCGGGTCGGCGACTGCCGCGCGGAAGGCGTTCCCCGTGGTGAACTGTGGGGACAACACGAACAACTGACGGGGGAGTATCCCTGGACAGGGAGTGTCCACAGGCATCGACCGCGGTCCTGTGGATAACTTTCTTTGTGCCAATCGGGGGCTGAGGCGTGCTCGCTGACCCGAGATGGAGATCAACCTCTACCCGGCGACTGTGGATTACCTGTGGATAAACCTGTGGACACGTGATGCGTGCCACCCTACGGGAGATCATCTCAGCGCGTCGGGGCTGAGCTGAAACAAGTGTCCGCCTGTGGATAACGAGTTATCCACAGGCGGACACTTGTTTCAGCCTATGTGTATAAGTGGCTAAACCTGGCCTTGACCTGCGAAAACGCCGGTTTTCCACAGCCTCCAGCTCGATTCTCTTGCGGAAAGAAAGCGTTCATCGGGTGGTGGACAAACCCGAACGCCCCGATGTGGCGGGGTCGGTTCAAAAATGTCGTTCGTAGGCCCTATGGTTCCAACAGCACCCGATGAACCAGCCGCGGAAGGGCGCCGACCTCGGTTGCCCTGAAGCATCGAGCGTCCGTGGGAGGTGAGAGTGGACAAGATCGTCCGGGAGGTGGGGCGGACGGTCCGGGTAGTTTTGGCAGACTGGCCCCGGACCATCCGCGCATCGGTCCTAGTGGTGGTGGTTACCGCCGCTTGGACCTGCTATCACCTGATGGTTTGACAGCGTAGGCCCAGAGTAGGCGTCGTGCGTCCCAACGGACAAAGCGGCCCCCTCTGGGCCACGCACGCCGCCCCAGCGCGACTCATGGGTGTCGCCGTCAAGATCATCGGGTACAAATCCGGTACAAGAGAGCGGCGACAACCGTTGATAAACGACGGCAAGCAATGGCAAGGAACACCAGGTAGAGGGACGACCAGCCGCTCAATCGAGGGGCGCTGCGGCGCGTTCGGGGTTGGGGTTCGAGTCCCCTCGTCTCCACTCCTTCTGGCGCGTGATCCGCAGTTCTTGTTCCGCCAAGATCGCCCGGTAAGTCTGGGGTACGTCTCAGCGCCGATCTTGCCGCAGCCGCGCCGCCGTCAGCCCCCCACCGATGATTCCCCGGGCGTCTTGGTCCGCTTCGGCCGCCAGCCGACGTAGGTCTCCAGCGTCAGGCTGAGCGACTTGTGGCGCAGCGCCCGCTGGACCTCTTGCGGCTCAGCCCCATTGGTGATCAGCACCGTGGCAAAGAAGTGGCGTAGCGCGTGGAACCCGGCATGTTCCGTGTTGGGCCAGCCGGCCGCCTCCCGCCACTTCGCGAACTCGCGCGACCAGATCCGGTCCGTCATCGGGTTGCCTTGCCGCGTGGTGATCAGCAGCGGTACGACGCCGCGGATCTATTCGCCGGTGGTGATGTCCGGCAGCTCGACCTCGTGCGGCGGAAAGTCGGTCACGTGATCGGCGACGTGCTTCGCCACCAGGTCGTCGAGGTCGACGGTCCCTACCGAGCCGGCCTTCGGTTTGGCCAAGTAGAAGCCGCCGTACGTCTTCGGCGAGTAGCGCAGTTGCTGCACTACGTGCAGTTCACCCTCGCTGGGGTCGACGCGTCGCATCGGCCGCGGCTTGCGCGGGCCGTGGTGCACTGCCGGGGGTGTCGGCACCGGTGAGTGTCACTGCACTGCCCGAGCTCGAACCCGACGGTCAGCCCCGGCCGGGCTCCCGCGCCGCTCGGATGCTCATCCCCTTGGCCACGCGTCCACCTGATTCCGGTGTTCGGCAACTCGCTTGCGGCGGCCATCAACGAGACGCTCGTCTTGGAGTGGCTGGGTGGGCTGCGGGCGGACGGCAGGCCGAAGTCGTCGATCAAGCTGTACTTCGAGCTCCTCGACGCGATCCTCGCGGCCATGGTCCGGGACCGGATTCGCAGCGACAACCCGTGCGCCGGCATCCGGCTGGCGAAGATCCTCGACGGGCTCTCGATCACGCCGAAGTGGGTACCGACCCCTGATCAGGTGCTGCGGCTGCTTGACGCGATGCCGGCCCGCTACCGCCTGACCGACTGGCTCGGCGCCGCAGGGTCTGCACCTCGGCGAGGCGCTCGGCATGGAGGACGGCGCCGACGGGGCGCGGTGGGCCGCGGACCGACCACACCAGCCGCAGGGTGCAGCACCGCGGCCGCGGTGGAGCCGGCCTCACGGCCCGCGCAAGCCACGGTTGGAGCGGCGTGGCACGGTGGCTGCGGGCCAGCCACGCCGGCCGCACGCCGGCCGAACGCGGAGCACGGTCGCGGAGCACGGCCGTGCCAACCGGGCTTAGCTGTCGGCTAGGTATTGGGTGCGGATCTGGTTCGCCTCCTCCGGGCGGTCCTGGGACTCCAGGGACTCCGCGAGCATCCAGGCCGCGTTCTGCTCGAGCTGGGAGCCGCGGGGCGCGGCGGCCAGGACGGAGCGCAGGTGGGGCTCGGCGGCGGCTGGGGCGCCGGCGCGCATCAGGGACTCCGCGTGCAGGAAGTCGGCGTCGAGGGCGTCGCTCAGGGAGCCGATCGAGCGCAGGGCGGCGCCGGCGGAGGCCGAGCGCTGGGCGGCCTCGTCGAGGCGGCCGGCGCCGATGTAGACGCGGGCGGCGTCGCAGTCGAGCATGGCGCGCTGCCAGACCAGCCACGGCTCGGCCGGGGCGGCCGGGGCGGCGGAGTCGGCGGTGTCGGCGAGGGAGGCCGACAGGGCTTCGGCCTCGGCCAGGGCGGCGAGCGCGGCCGGCAGGTCGCCGGCCCAGCGCAGGGCCACGGCGCGCATGCGGCGGTTGTACATCTCGCCCTGCACGATGCCGGCCGCCCGCAGCGCCTCGGCCGCGGCGGCGAAGCGCTCGGCCGCCTGGGCGTCGCGGTCGACGCCGTAGAGCAGCTGGGCGGCCTCCTGCAGCATCCTGCCCCGCGACGGCAGGTTGTCGTAGCCGTCGAGGTTGGTGGCCAAGGTTTCTAGCAGGCCCAGCGCCAGGTCGGTCTCGCCCAGCTCCCGGTAGATCACCGACAGCAGATACCGGGTCTGGTCGGCCTGGTCCTGCGCACCGGCCCGGTCGAGCGCGTCCAGCCCGCTCTCCGCCGCCTCGGCCGCCTCCAGCGGCTGGCCGGCGTGGTGGTAGGCCATCGCGAGGTCGTAGCGCAGCAGTGCCGCCGGCTCGTCCTCGCCGTGCCCCACGTGGTCGGCGACCGCCTCGACCAGGTCGTCGATCGCGTCGGCCGGACGATCGGCGGCCAGCCGCGCCCGGGCCCGCCCGACGAGCGCCGACAGCCGGTAGTCCCGGTCGTCGGCCAGCGACAGCGCCGTGTCGAACGCGGCGACCGCCTCGTCGAAGCGCTCCAGGTTGCCCAGCGCGTGCCCGTGGATGAGTGCCGCCACGGCCGTGGGCGGCGGGTTGCCCAGCGCGGCATACTGCGCCAGCGACTCCGCCGCGCTCGCCACCGCCTCCTCGTGGCGCCCGTTCACCAGTAGGCTCCGGGCCTGGCGGGCGGCCAGCTCGGCCCGCAGCGCCGGCCGGCTCGGCTCCTCGGCAATCGCCGCGTCGAGGGCCGCGAGCGCCTCCTCGATCCGGTCGAGCCGCACGAACGCGGACTCCGCCCGCAGCCGTGCCTCGGCCCGGGTGTCGGCGTCGGCGCCGGGGTGCGCGACGATCCGCTCGATGAGCCCGAGCAGCTCGTCGAGGTCGATGTCCTCGTTGCGGCAGAGCATCGCCCGCGACCGGGCGGTCAGCTCCGCAAGCTCGTCGCCGAGCGCCTCGTGGGCGGCGGCGACCTCGAGGAACAGCGCCTCGGCGGCCGGCCCGCCGTTGTCGCGGTTCGCGAGCAGCCGGGCCCGCCCGTCGAGCCGGCGCACGGCCAGCTCGGCCGGCGGCTGCGGATGCAGCTCGTCGAAGCGCTCGAACGCGGCGGCCGCCGCGGCCAGGCGATGCTCGTCGTAGAGCTCCCAGGCCCGGTCCAGCAGCGCCGTGGGGTCGGTGGGCAGTTCCTCGACCGGCGGGGCCGGCGCGGCCGCGGCGGCGGTGGCCGAAGCGGCCGGCTCGGCCCGGCGCCGGGCGACGGCGCTGAGCGGCAGGTGCTCCACCAGCGGGGCCGCGGCCAGCGCCGCCTCGATGCGGCCGGAGACCGACGCGGTGCCGTTGCGCTCGTCGAACTTGGCCGCCCAGTCACGGGCCCGCCCGGCGAGCCGGGCGGCGAGCGGGCCGGCCGTGGTCCCGGCGACCGCGACGGCGGGGTCGAGCCGGCTGAGCAGCAGCGCCGCCGAGGAGGAGAACCACATGTCGTCGCGCGGGCTCGGCGCCCGCTCCAGCCACGGCAGGTGGCGCTCGACGATCTCCAGCCCGCGGGTCTCGTTGCCGGTCCGCGCGCAGAACTCGACGTGTGAGCCGATGCTCTGCAGGTCGGCGAGGTTGCCGCGCATGGCCCGGTAGGCCCGCCGGTGCGCGTCGGAGGCCTCGCTCAGCCGGCCGGTCCGCACATACGGCACCATCAGCGAGGTCAGGATCGAGTGGGGCTGCTCGACGCAGGTGAGCCGGCCGGCGAGCACCGGCGCGGCCATCACGACCGCCTCCTCGTCGCGTCCGGCCGCGCTCAGGTGGTCGACCTTCTGCCCCGGGTCGCAGCCGGCGCAGTCGGAATTCTGGTCGCGCGGAGCGGCGCTCCACTTCGCATACCACTCCTCGGCCGCCAGGTCGCCGAGGTGGTAGGCGACGTGGTAGCGGTACGCATACACGGCGTGCAGGCTGTGCCCGCCGGCGCGGAACCGGCGCTCCATGTCGTCGAGGACGTCATAGACCCGCCCGAGCGGCACGGCCGGGAACTTCAGCAGGCCGTTGACCATGTACTTGAAGTGCCACAGCAGCGTCCGCTCGTCGTCGCGGTCGAAGCGCTCGGGGTGGGCGTCATACTCGGCCCGGCACCACGAGAAGGTCACGAACGACTTGGCCGGCTCCCCGCCATGGACGTAGGCGTTGGTGGCGAACAGCCGCGACGCGAGCCGCAGCTGGTCGTGGCCGCCCGCGTCGGCATGCTGCATCACCTGCTCGACGAGCGCGATCTGCGCGCCGCCGTAGGGCATGTGATATGCCTCACGCAGCAGCGTCCAGAGCTCTTCCTCAGTCTTCATCCCCGACCGCCTTCATGTCCGACCGCCTTGTTGAGCAGGCCCAGGAACGAGCCGTTGAGCAGCGCGGCGTCGGCCGGCCGCAGCGGATGATGGCCGAGCAGGAGGGCCTGGCCGTAGAGCCCCTCGACCGCGAGCCGGACCAGCTCGTGGTCGGGCAGCTCGGTGACCCGCCGCACGAGCGGGTTGCGATGGTTGAGCACCAGCTGGGGCCGGTCCTGCTCGTCGGTGCGGGCCAGCGCGTCGAGCACGTCGGCCCAGACGTCGTCGGCCCGCTCGCGGGTGGCCCGCAGCTCGGCCGAGAACGCGGCGGAGCGGCTGGTGAGATACATCGCCGGGAGACCGGCCGGGTCATACTCCCGCAGCACGACCTCGCAGCCGAGCCGGTCCAGCGCCCGCTGCGCGAGCTGCAGGAAGGGCCGCTTGGCCAGCTCCAGCCCGGGGTCGAGGGCGGCGAAGGCGGTGGTGAGGTCGCCCGGCTCGACCCGCTCGATCAGCGCACCCGGCTCGACCTGGGGCAGCCGCTCGATGATCTCGGTGTCGTAGATGTAGCCGGCGTTGACGACCGGCAGGTTCTGCGCGGCGGCGACGGCGCCGATCTGGCGGAACTCGTCGAGCTGGGCGCAGTAGCGCACCAGGCCGTGCTGGGCCCGGAAGTCGGCCAGCGTCATCCGGCCGACGTTGGTCTCCACCGGCCACCAGCGCTCGACCAGCCGCAGCATCTCGTCGTCGTGCAGGGCGAGCGCCTTGACGCCCAGGTGGTGCACCTCGAGGAACTCCCCGAGCCGGCGCGGGTTGTGCCCGGCCAGCCGGACCAGCCAGCCGCGCAGCTGGTCGCCGAGCGCCTGCCGGGTCGCCTCGAGCAGCGAGTCCTCGTAGAGCGCCTCGCGGCTGGCGGTCGGGCGCAGCTCGCTGGTGTCGATCACACAGCGGGCGAAGAACGCCCACGGCGGCAGCAGGTCCTCGGCCCCCTCGGCGAGCAGCATCCGCTTGAGGTAGACCCGGTGCCCGGCCCGCGCCGCCGGGTTGGCCGGCGTGGGCAGGACGAACGCGACGCCGGTGAGCCCGGCCTCCGGCACCGAGAGGTCGATCACGTCGAAGGGGACAAAACCGAAGATCTCGCGGCAGTACTCCTGAAGGCGCTCCCGCCGCCCGTCCGCGCCCGTCCGCCAGGGCAGCCCGCCGCCGCTGACCGGCACGCCGCCGACCTCGATCCGGACCGGCAGCAGCGAGCCGTAGAGCGCGGCGAGGTCGGCGACGGTGCGCCGGCGCAGCCACTCCTCGGCGTCGCGGCGCGGCACCAGCGTGACCGTGGTGCCGACCTCCGCCCGGTGCTGGCCCTCGGTGGTGACGCTGTAGCGGCCGTCGGCGAACCCGCGCCACAGCACCGCCGGGCCGCCCTCGGCCCGGGTGAGCACCCGGATCTCGTCGGCGACCAGGAAGCAGGACAGCAGCCCGATGCCGAACTGGCCGAGGAAGTCGTGCCGGGCAAAGCCGAGGTCGTCGCGCTTGGAGCTGCGCCCGATCGTGGCGAGGAACTGGTGCACCTGCTCCTCGGTGAGCCCGACGCCGGTGTCGAGGATGCGCAGGGTGCCGTCGCCGGTGACGTCGGGCGGCTCGATCCGGATCGCCGCCTGCGCCGGGTCGGCGAGTCGGCGGGCGGTGATCGCATCGACGGCATTCTGCAGCAGTTCCCGGACATACACCCGGGGGCTCGCATAGAGGTGGTGGCTGAGCAGGTCGACGACGCCGCGCAGGTCCACTTGGAACGTCCGATCCACGCGGGCACGCTACCGCGTGGGTCTGACATTTCCTGCCCCGGTTTTTTCGGAAGGGGTAGCCGCGAAAGATCAACACACTGCCCATCCACTATCTTCGGCGGGGTGAATCTGCGCGCCGCCGCCGACAGCCTGACCGGTCTCTCCGTCGGAGACGCGCTGGGCGCCCCGTTCGAGATGAAGCCGGCCCTGCCCGAGGGCGCCGCGTTCGCGCCGCCGCCGGTGCCGTGGCGGTGGACCGACGACACCGAGATGGCCTGTTCGCTGCTGCAGGCCCTGCACCGCGACGGCCGGGTCGACCAGGATCGGCTGGCGCTCGCGTTCGCGCAGCGCTGGAGCGCCGACCGGGGCTACGGCCGCGGCTCGGTCTCGCTCCTGGCGAGCATCCGCGCGGGCGTGCCGTGGCGGTCCGCGGCCGCTGCCCTGTTCTCCGGGCGCGGCTCGGCGGGCAACGGCGCCGCGATGCGGGTCGCGCCGCTGGGCGCCTACTTCGCCGCCGATCCCGACCTGGCCGCCCGCGAGGCGGCCCTGCAGGCCGAGGTGACGCATCGGCACCCGGAGGGCGTGGCGGGCGCGGTCGCGGTGGCCCTCGCGGCCGCCTACGCCGCCGGGCGCGCGGACACGAAGCCCGCGGGCGGCCCCGGCCTGCTGCGCCAGGTGCTGCACCACCTGCCGCCCTCCGACGTGCGCGACGGCCTCGCCCGGGCGAACCGGCTGGCGCCCGGCACCAGCCCGGCCGAGGCCGCGGCCGAGCTCGGCAACGGCTCGCACGCCCTGGCCCATGACACGGTGCCGTTCGCGCTGTGGGTCGCATCGACCCGCTTCGAGGACTACCCGGCCGCGCTCGAGGCGTGCGTGCGCGCCGGGGGCGACGTCGACTCGATGTGCGCGATCGTCGGGGGCATCGTCGCGGCCAACGTCGGCGTCGCCGGAATTCCGCCGGAATGGATCGACGCCCGCGAACCGCTGCCGGAATGGTTCCAGAGTCCGTAATCACGGTACGTGACGATTGACCTTGCGCGCAGGCGAATGCCACATATTGACGACCGTGCCTTCATGCGCGGGGGTGATATCGGGCATGAGCTGCGGTGGGGCACCGCCGGGCGACAACCCCTCATCCGGCCGTATGGGGGTTTTTCGGCGGTGCCGGGGGTAACAATGTGCTCATGTCACACCCTGCCGCGACCTATCGACTCGGTATCGTGTCGACCTATCTGCCCCGCCAATGCGGTCTCGCGACATACACCGCGGACCTGCGCGAGGCACTGGGTGTCGCCACCGACGATCTGGAAACAGTCGTCGTGGCCATCGACCGGGACGGGCTCACCTACGGCGATGAGGTCATCGCCACCATCAATCAGGACCGCATCGAGGACTACTCGGCGGCGGCCCGCGTCCTGCGCGAGGCCGGCGTCCAGGTCGTGCTGATCCAGCACGAGTACGGGATCTTGGGCGGGCCGGACGGCGCGCACCTGCTGGAGCTCACCCGAGCGCTCAACGCCTGTGGCATCCCGTACCTGTTGACGCTGCACACCGTGCTGAACCGGCCCTCGCCGGGGCAGGCCGCCACGCTGCGGGCCCTGTGCGCCCGCGCGGCCCGGGTGACGGTGTTCACCGAGACCGCCCGCCGGCTGACCATCCGCACCGGCATCGCCGCCGGCCACCAGCTCGTCGTCGTCCCGCACGGGGCGCCCGAGGCGATGCGCCGCCCGCCGGAGCCGGCGACGCTGCGCCCCGAGCTGCAGCGGCTGCTCGACAAGGTGACAGGCAAGCCGACGCTCACCACGTTCGGCCTGATCGGCCCGGGCAAGGGCATCGACATGGCGATCGACGCGCTGGCCGAGGTGGTCAAGAAGCACCCGGACGTGCAGTACATCGTGGCCGGTGCGACCCACCCCGAGATCAAGCGGCAGGGGGGTGAGGTCTACCGCGAGGGCCTGCTGTCCCAGGTCCAGCGCCTCGGGCTGGCCGGCAACGTGCACTTCGTCGACGCGTTCCTGGCCCTCGACGAGCTGTCGGCGATCCTGCACGCGAGCACGCTGTTCGTCACGCCGTACCGTCAGCCGGAACAGATCTGCTCGGGCGCGCTCACCTTCGCCCTGGGCGCCGGGCTGCCGGCCGTGTCCACCTCCTACAGCTACGCCGAGGACATGCTCGCCGGCGGCGCCGGCCGGGTGGTGCCGATCGGCGACGGCGGCGCGCTGGCCGCGGAGATCATCGACCTGCTCACCGACACCCGGGCGCTGGCCGCGGCGCAGGCCGTCGCGGAGGCGTGCGCGTCCTGGCTGCCCTGGCCGGCGGTCGCGGCCCGGGAGGCCGACCTGTTCGCCGACGTGGTACGCCAGTCCCAGGCCGCCTCGGCCCGCCCGGGCCACGCGACGGCCGGCGCGCCGGCGCTCAACCTCGCCCACCTGGACCGGCTCACCGACGAGATCGGCGTCATCCAGTTCTCCCGCGGCCCGAACCCGGACCCGTCGTCGGGCTACTGCGTCGACGACGTGGCCCGCCTCGCCATCGTGGCGGCGGACCTGCTCGCGGTCGGCACCGACGCGAAGCAGACGGTGCTGGCCACCCGGTGGCTGCGCCAGTCGATGCGCTTCCTCACCGCCGCCTACGACCCGTCCGGCGCCATGCACAACGTGCTCAGCTACGGCGGCACCTGGCAGGACTGGCCGCACCTCGGCGACCACGTCGGTCGCACGGTCTGGGCGCTCGGGGTGATCGTGGGCACTCCCGCCGTACCGGATGACATCAGAAGGCCGGCGGCGGCCCTGCTGGACGAGCTCGGCCCGCGCACCGACGCCCTGGCCGGCCTCGGCCTGCGCCCGGCCGCGTACGCGCTGATCGGCCTGGCCCGGGCCGGGCGCGGCGAGCAGGCCGCGCCGCTGATGGCGCGGCTGGACGAGGCGCTGTCCGAGACCTCGGCGACCGACCCGGCCTGGCGCTGGTTCTCCCCCGAGCTCACCTACGACAACGCCCGCCTGGCCCAGGCCATGCTGCTCGGGGCGGCACTGTTGGAGGACGACGCCGCGGCCGCCCGGGCGATCGTCGCGCTGGACTGGTACGTGCAGCACGTCGGCCTGGCCGACGGCACCCTGCGCTGCGTCGGCAACCACTGGCACCGCCGCGGCGAGCCGCCGGCGCTGTGGCTGGCCGACGACGGCGACGAGCAGCCGCTGGACGCGGCCGCGGTCACGGAGGCGCTGGTCGACGCGTGGCAGCACACCGCCGACCCGCACCTGGCGCAGCTGGCCGGCTGGGGCTTCGCGTGGTTCCTCGGCCGCAACCGGGCCGGCGCCCGGCTCTACGTCGACGCGACCGGCGCGTGCCATGACGGTTTGTCTGCTACTGAGCCAAATGGGAACCAAGGGGCCGAGAGCACGCTAGCCTATTACCAGGCGCTGCTCAGCCTGCTCCGGGCCGGTTTGGCCGCTTTGCCGCACCCTGCGGCGGCGACGACGCCGGTGCCGACCTCTCTGCCGGTAACCACACTGTCAAAGCCAACGAACAAGGGCCGCGTGGTCGGACGGGCATCGGCGGGGTTCAGCGCCACCGCCAAACCGCCCCGTCTGCGGACCACGGAGGACCATTCCGATGCACTTTGACGCGGAGCTGTTCCACCGGGAAGCATCCAATCCCCTGCTCGGCGCGGGGGACTGGCCCTATCCGATCAACAGTGTGTTCAACCCGGGCGCCGCCCTGCACAACGGCGACACGGTCCTGCTCTGCCGGGTCGAGGACCGCCGTGGCATCTCGCACCTCACCGTCGCCCGGAGCAAGGACGGCCGCACGAACTGGGTCGTCGAAGGCAAGCCGCTCATCGCCGACGACCCGACCGACGCGCACAGCTGCTGGGGCGTGGAGGACCCGCGGGTCACCTACCTGCCGGAGCTGGGCGGCTACGTGATCGCCTACACGGCCTACGGCCCGGGCGGTCCGTGCGTCGCGCTCGCCCGGACCGAGGACTTCCACTCGGTGGAGCCGCTCGGCATCGTGATGCCGCCGGAGGACAAGAACGCGTCGCTGCTGCCGCGCCGGATCGACGGGCATTACGTGCTGCTGCACCGGCCGGTGTCGGTGCTGTCGGCCCGGGCCGACGTGTGGCTGTCCAAGTCGCAGGACCTGCGCTCCTGGACGACGCCCGAGCCGGTCATGCAGTCGCGCTCCGGCCCCTGGTGGGATGCCACCCGGATCGGCATGGGGCCGCCGCCGATCGAGACGCCGCACGGCTGGCTCGCGGTGTACCACGGCGTGAAACACATGGTGGCCACGTCCATCTATCGCGTCGGCCTGGTCATGCTCGACCTCGACGACCCCACCAAGGTCATCCGGCGCACCCCGAGCTGGGTGCTCGGCCCGGACGCCGACTACGAACGGATCGGTGACGTGCCCAACGTCATCTTCCCGACCGGCCTCGTGCACGACGAGGAGCGCGACGAACTGCGGATGTACTACGGCGCCGCGGACCTCACCGTGGCCATGGCGAGCGCCCGGTTCTCCGAGGTCGTCGACTACCTGGTCTCGCTCCCGCCCGAGGACGAGTGACGCCACCCCGCGGGACCGCCGGATCCCGGCGGCCCCGCGGGTAACGCCTACTTGGGCTCGGTGCCCTTCGCCACCGGTACCCGCACCAGGTTGCCCCACTCCGTCCACGACCCGTCGTAGTTGCGCACGTGCCGGTAGCCCAGCAGGTGGGTCAGCACGAACCAGGTGTGCGACGAGCGTTCGCCGATGCGGCAGTACGCCACGACGTCGTCGTCCGGCCGCAGCCCGAGCTCGTCGGCGTAGATCCGGCGCAGGTCGTCGGCCGGCTTGAACGTGCCGTCGTCGCGGGCCGCCTGCTTCCACGGCTTGCTCACCGCGCCCGGGATGTGCCCGCCGCGCAGCGCGCCCTCCTGCGGGTAGTCGGGCATGTGCAGCAGCTCGCCCGTGTACTCACCCGGGGAGCGCACGTCCACCAGCGGGCGGCCGGCCTTGATGTGCGCCAGCACGTCCTCGCGGAACGCGCGGATCGGGGCGTCGTCGCGCGGTACCACCGGATATTTCGTGGCTTCCCGGGCCGGGACGTCGCGGGTCATCGGCCGGCGCTGCGCCACCCACTTGGCCCGGCCGCCGTCGAGGATGCGCAGGTCGCGGTGGCCGAACAGGGAGAACACCCACAGCGCGTAGGTTGCCCACCAGTTGAAGTTGTCGCCGTAGAACACGATCGTGTCGTCCGGCCCGATCCCCTTGGCGCCGCACAGCGCGGCGAACCCCTCGGCGTCGACGTAGTCGCGGGTGACCTGGTCGTTGAGCTCGGTGTGCCAGTCGACCTTGACCGCGCCGGGGATGTGCCCGGTGCCGTAGAGCAGCACGTCCTCGTCGGACTCGACGACGACCAGCCCCGGGTCGTCCAGATGCGCGGCCAGCCACTCGGTGGTGACGAGCCGATCCGGATGGGTATAGGCGGCGAATTCGGGCGCCGGATCGTTAGCAACAGCCATATCCCCGACCCTAGCGCTCAGTTCTCGATGATCGGGGCCAACTCGGGGCGCTTCGCGGTCACCATGTCGCCCGACGAGCGGCCGGTGAGCCGCCGCTTCACCCACGGCGCGAGGTGCTGGGTCGCCCACTTCGCGTCGGCCGCCGTGCGTGACATCCACGACAGCGCCTCGGGCGGGGCCGGCGCGGCCAGCCAGTCCGGGTCGCACGCGACGCCGAGCTCGGTCAGCACGTGCGCCGCGACCCGCCGGTGCCCGGCCGGCGACAGGTGCAGCCGGTCGATTCCCCACAGCCGCGGGTTGGCGAACTCCGGGTCGTCCCACAGGCTCACCACGTGCGCGCCGTGCTTCGCGCCGACCGTCTCGATCGCCGTGTTGAGCAGATCGACCCGCGGCCGCAGCATCTTGCCGCCCGGCATCCGTCCGGCCAGGTCGGCCCACCGGAACAGCACGACGTCGGCCCCGGTCCCGCGCAGCTTCTCGATCGTGCGGTCGAACCGCCCGATCAGCACCTCCGGCTCGAAGGAGCGCCGCAGCGCGTCGTTGCCCCCGCCGGCGAAGCTGATCAGCTCGGGCTTCATGGCGACGGCGAGGGGCACCTGCTCGGCGACGATGTTGTCGAACAGCCGGCCCCGGACGGCGAGGTTGGCGTAGCGGAACTCGGGCCGGTCGCGGGCGAGAACACCGGCGATCAGGTCCGCCCAGCCCCGATACCCCTGCCCGTCGGGCCGCGGATCGTCGAGGCCCTCGGTGAAGCTGTCGCCGACCGCCACGAAACTCGCCCACTGCGCCACCGCCGCGCTCCTCCCCGTCCCCGTCGCTTCCTTGCCCCGTCTGGCATCCTGACAGGGCCCCCGGTCCGGCGAAAGCAACTTTGCCGCACGTCACTGTGAGTGGTACGAAGGGCGCCGGCATGATCGTTAAGGAACGGACACCGCGGGTAACAGGTCTGCATCGTAGGTCGGGAGGTTCATGCCATGACGATGCAGACGGTGCGGGACGTGATGACCACGAACGTGGTCTATCTGCCCAGCGAGACCACGCTGGCCGAGGCGGCGCGGACCATGCGGGAGCAGGATATTGGCGACGTCGTGGTCGCGGACGGGCCCGAGCTCACCGGGCTGGTCACGGACCGTGACATTGTGGTGCGAGCGGTCGCCGAGCGGTGCGATCCGGCCGCCACGACCATCGGTGAGATCCTCACCAAGGATCTCGTCACCGTGCGGCCCGACGACTCGATCCACTCGGCCGCGCTGCTCATGCGGGACCAGGCGGTGCGCCGCGTGCTGGTCTGCGACGACACCAGCGGGCTGGTCGGCATCGTGTCCATCGGCGACCTGGCCGAGGAGATCGACCCCGACTCGGTGCTCGGCGGCATCAGCAAGGCCGAGCCCAGCCGGTAGTCCGGGGTCGCCGGCGTAGATTTGGAGGGTGGAGATGCCCGACAAACTGGCCGCGATCGTCGACGAGTTCGCCTCCGCGCCACGGGATGTGGTGCTCGAGATGCTGCTCGAATACTCCGACGCCGTCCGGCCGCTGCCGCCCGAGCTGGAAGCGCACGCCGGCATGGAGCAGGTGCCCGAATGCCAGACGCCGTTCTTCCTCAAGGCGGAT
Organism: Dactylosporangium sp. CA-092794; assembly: GCF_050948465.1. NCBI lineage: Bacteria > Bacillati > Actinomycetota > Actinomycetes > Micromonosporales > Micromonosporaceae > Dactylosporangium > Dactylosporangium sp. CA-092794. The sequence goes on from NZ_CP192044.1 coordinate 38,591, forward strand.
GTCACCGCGGCCGGGACGGTGGAGTTGTATTTCGACTGCCCGCCGGAGGCGCCGACCACCCGGGCGTTCGCCGGGATCCTGACCGAGGGCCTCGAAGGAGCGACCGTCGCCGACGTGCTGGCCGTGCCCGGCGACCTGTATCAGCGGATGGGGCTGGCCAACGCGATCAGCCCGCTGCGCGTGCGTGGCGGCACGGCGATCCTGCGGCGGCTCAAGAACCAGGTGTCACAGGGCCAGGCCGTCGACCACGGTGGCGCCGGGCAGTGAGGCGATGACCGCGCCGGGCAGGACGATCTTGCTGGCGCGCAGGCCGCTGCCGATGACCGCGGACGCGACGGCCGGCACCTGGGCGTCGACGTAGATCGGCCAATCCGCGGGCAGGCCGATCGGGGTGATTCCGCCGTACTCCATCCCCGAGAGCCGCACGGCGTCCTCCATCGGCGCGAAGCTCGCCTTGCGCGTGCCGAGCAGGCGGCGCACGGTGCCGTTGACATCCGCGCGGGTGGTGGCGAGGACCACGCAGGCGGCGAAGATGCCGGCGGGCTTGCCGAGGACGATCACGCAGTTGGCCGATTGGTCGAGCCCCACGTCGTACGCCGCGCAAAACGCCGCGGTGTCGGCGAGCTCGGGATCGATCGGCGCGGCCTGCACGGCGGCGGCGTCGGGAAGCTTCTCCAACGCGTCGGCGACCGGCGGGGCGAGCAGCGACGGCACGCTCAGCGCGGGCGAGAGATCCAGGCGCACGATCAGCGCCCGTCGTCCAGCGCGAGCGCCTTCATGAAGATTTCGGCGACCTTCGACGGGTCGGGAGCGAGGAAGACCGCGCCGCCGGTGGCGTCGACGATCCGCTGCATGTCGGCCTGGTTCACCTCGGTGCCGATGCCGATGATGATGATTTGCACGGGCTGATCCGAATTCTCCGCCTTTTGCAGGGAGCCGACCAGCGCGTCGAGCGAGAGCCCCGCCGAGTCGTTGTTGCTGCCCCCGGTCACGACGACGACCGAGTTGCCCCGGCCGGGGTCCCAGCCCTGCTGGACGGTCTGGTACGCGGCCAAGATCGTATCGTATAACCCGCTGCCGCCCTTGGGATTGGGCTTCAGCCCGCCGATCGCGCCGCGCAGCTGGTCGCGCTGCGTGGTGAGTGGCCCGATCGGCACGAGCTCCTGATAGTCGCGGCCGCCGGGCATGGCGGTCGAGAACGACCACAGCCCGACGGCCCACGAATCGGGAAACAGGTCCAGGCCGCCCTGTGCGGCCTGGACGGCGACTTGCTCCCTGGTCAGCCCGCCGGCGCTCGGCACCGGCGTCTTCATCGCCGCGGACACGTCGACGACGGCGAGCATCCGCGACGGCTGGGTGATCTCGACCCACATCTGCAGGGCCTTGGAGATCACCTGCGCGTCGGGGACCGGCGTCACCTGGCCGCCGGGCGGTGCGCTCGGGCTGAGCGTCATGCCGGTGCCGACCGTGCCGTCGTTGGCCCGCAACTGATGCCGGGCCAGCAGGTTGCGGAAGTCGCTGCCGGCGAGCACCTGGCGGAAGTTCTCCGCCGCCGTGGCCCGGTTCGGCGCCAGACGGGGCATCGCGGCGAACGGGAAGTCCAGCGCGATCGGTGCCGGGTCCGGATACACCGCGACCAGCGGCACCGGCGGCCCGGCCGCGTTGTAGGCCTGCAGCGCCTGCTCGCTCAGCGGGGCCAGAGTGACCGCGGTGGACAGCGTCTTCGGGTCAGAGTCGCGGGGGAACCGCGCGATCAGCCCGGACTGCTGCTCCGACTTGCCGGTCATCAGCGACTTCACCGCGCCGACCGTCAGCGAGTCGCCCTCCGGTCCGAACTGGTCGCGCACGGATGCCATCGCCACCAGCGTCGACACGCCGACCGAGTCGCGGTTCGGATCGACGATGCCGGGCGTGATGCGGGTGTCGCCGACGATCTGCTCGAGCACCTGCTTCCAGGTGACCTTGTTCTCCAGCCAGCCCAACTCCTTCGCGGTCGGCTCGGGCACGGCCAGCACGATGGGGCTGCGGGCCAGCGACGGAGCGTTCTGCGGGACGAGGTCCTCGCGGGCGGCCCGCATCCGCTGCAGCCACATCGAGGAGTCGGGGATCCAGATCTGCGGTACCTGCGTCTTGCCGTCGGCCTGGCCGAGGCCGGGCACGGTGGCGCCGCTCTCGCCGGCGATCGCGGCGGCGACCTCCGCGGAGCCGACCGATGTCACGTCGACCGCCACGCACTCGCTGTCGACCCGCGGCCCGGTCTTCACCCACCGGTCCGCCGCGTCCTTGATGACCGGCGCGATCTCCGGGCTGGCGGCGACGGCCAGGCGCACCGTCCCCGTGCAGCCCGACGTCGACATGACCCGATATCCGCCGTAGACGGCACCGATGGCGACGAGGGGAAGGATCATGCCGGCCGCGAGGGCGGTGAACCCGTTGCTCCTCAGGTCCGCTGCCCGATGCCGTCCTCTCACGGGTACCAATATTCCCTAGATAAGCGGTTCATGGACTACTTGTTCGCGGATTCGTCGGACAGAATCATGGAAAGCGAGTACACTCCGCACGTCCTTGATCACTTTGGGTGCGTAATTATTAGAGGACCCTTAGTGTTGATATCCGAGGAGGATACGCACGGGCGGGCCTCGCTTTCTTGCCCGGGGTGGCGGGTTCTTCGGGCACGAGGCGCTGATCAAGGCGCTGCCGTGGGGCGACGAGCACGTCGACCGCCGGTCCGCTCTCGCATTTGTTCGAGGGTATCGGCGTCCGGCTCCACACTCCGGACGCCGATACCGCCGGGCGGGTCAGAACAGCCCGGTGAAGGTCTCCCACGGGCCGATCTGCGTGCGGTTGGCGATCAGCGGCCGGCTGCCGGCGCTTTCCGCGGTTACATACCTGCCGTTGACGTTGGCCAGCAGCGACTGCGTTCCGTCGGGGTTGTTGATGACTTTGAACTTCTCCCAAACGCCGATCTGGGTGCGGTTGGCGATCAGCGGCTGGCTGCCACCTGCCTCGGCGGTGACGAACCGGCTGTTCGCGTGGGCGAAGAGTGCCACCCAGCCGTCACCGGCGTCGACCTCGTCAAACGTCTCCCACGGGCCGAGCTGGTGGCGGTTGGCGATCAGCGGCTGGCTGCCGGCCGCCTCGGCCGTGACGTAGCCGCTGACCAATGCGTCGAACGTGACGGACGTGGCGCGAGTGCGGTAGAACTGCTCCCACGGGCCGATTGCCGTGCGGTCGGCGGTCAGCGGACCTGCGCCGTTGTTGCTGCTGACGTACTTGTTATTGGCCCGCGACTGCAGGCTGAGGACGCCGTAAGCGCCGTAGACGGGCCGGAACAGCGATGCGTCGTCGATGACGCTGCCGTTCGCGACCAGCCTGGAACCGTTGGCGGCATCCACCCTGAGGTACCGGCCGTTGACCTCGGCGCGCAGCGCGATGGTTCCGTTGCCGGTGTCGATCAGGTCGAACCACTCCCACAGCGCGGCGGCCGGACGGTTGGCGACCAACGGCAAGCTACCGGCGCTCTCCGCGCTGACGTAGCTCATCGTGCTGAGCGACAACAACGCCGTCGTCCTGACGAACGGACGCACGGTTACCGACTCGCTGGTGGTGCTGCTCAACGCGCCGGCGTCGGTGACCGTGACCTTGACGGTGTAGGTGCCACCGCTGCCGTAGGTGTGGTCGGTCGCCGCAAGCGACTGCGTGACGGTTTGGCCGTCACCGAAATCGAAGGTGTACCAGATGATCGGAGCGAACCCGTGCTTCGTTCCCGACGCATCGACCGTGATCGTGCCGCTGTCTCCCGGCGCCGAGATCGCGAGGTGCGCCGTCGGCGGCCCGGGCCGGACAGTCGTGAACGCGATGCCGGACGGCTGGTTACCGGCGGCGACGGTCGCGCTGACCTTGTTGGTGGCGGTGTCGATCACCGAGATGCTCTGGGAGCCGCTGTTGCTCACGTAGGCGCGGCCGCCGTCTGGAGTGACGGCAATGCCGGACGGCTGGACGGCGACGGGGACGGTCGCGGTAACCGTGTTGGTGGCGGTGTCGATCACTGACACCGTGCCGTCCGCGAAGTCGCCGACGTAGACCCGGCCGCCATCCGGCGTGACCGCAAGGTTGTAGGGACCGGCATGGGCGCCGACAACGACCGTCGCGGTGACGGCGTTGGTGGCGATGTCGATCACCGAGATCGTGCCGCTGGAGTAGTTGGCGGCGTAGACGTGCCTGCCGTCCGGCGTAACCGCGACCCCGCGCGGGCTGACGCCAACCGGAACGGTCGCGGTGACCGTGTTGGTGGCGGTGTCGATCACCGAGATGCTCTGCGCGCCGCTGTTGCTGACGTAGGCGCGGCGGCCGTCCGGTGTGAGCGCGACGGCCAAAGGATGTAGGCCGGTGGGGATCGTCGCGGCGACCGTGTTGGTGGCGGTATTGATCACCGACACAGCGCTGCCGGCATAGCTGACGACGTAGGCCCGGCCTCCGTCCGGTGCGATCGCCAGCGCTCTCGGGTCGGCGGCGACGCCGACGGTCGCGGTGACCGTGCTGGAGGCGGTGTCGATCACCGAGACCGTGTTGCTACCGGAGTTGGTGACGTAGGCGCGGTTGTGATCCGGGGTGATCGCCGCGTCGATCGGATGAACGCCAACGTCAATTCTGTTGATGTACTCGTTACTCGTAGCGTCGAATACCAGGACCGCTCTGTCGCCGGAGTCGGCGACGTAGAAGACCTGCCGGGACGTGACCGCCGCGGCGGCAGGGCTCGCACCAGCCACCAGGGCCACGCCGGCGCCTACCGCCACCGTCGTGAGACCCGCACTGAGACGTTTCCGCACACTGTTCCTTACAGGGCACGAAGGGACCGGCAATCGCCGGCGGAGCGCGCAGCGATGATCAGCACTGCGCCCACGCATTATCATCGAGCGCCGCCGCGCGCGCTGCCCCACAAGCGCACCGCCGCGCTAGTGCCCAGGGGCGTCGTGGACTCCAGGACCGCAAACGCCGAGCCGTGGCCGAAGACATCGTCGAAACGGCGTTCGAGCCGCTCACCCAGCATGTCGACAGCCAACAGGACCCCGCGTCGGTCCGGGCACTGCATCAAGCGATCTTCTCGACCCCAGCACTCCTGGGCCGATACCTGCAGCAACTACACGCGGCACAGCAGGAGGCGGCAGAACTGCTGCGCGCCCGCCCACACGGGGCGCGTCTCCTCGACGGGACCGTGGACGACGGTCTCATCCCGCTCGCCACCGTCGGTGCCGCCTTCGCATACTTCGTGGCAGCTCAAGAGACATGGAGCCGGCGCGACGCCACGCTGTCGCTCTCGGCTCTCCTTGACCGCGCGATGAGCGGCGCGTCACCCATCACGCAGCTGCACTGACCTCCTCGCTTGCAGGCTGGGCGTCGGTGGCCACCGGTGGGGCACCAGCAGTCATCGGCGCCCGACCCTGGCGCGGCGGTGCGGACGTCCCACCCGCCGGGCGCAACCGCCGATCTGCGCGGCCGGGGCGGACGTATGTCTCCGTGATCATGATGTCCGCGGTGACCGCACACCGGGTTTGCCATGATCCCGGAGACTTGTGGTACACGGGGGTACATCAGCACTCCGTGATCATGAAAAACCGTTGGTGTCGATGCCGCGTTGCGCATGATCACGGAGACTTCCGGTCGCTACGCCGTGCAGCGCCAGACGGGTGGGACACGATCGCCGACCGCGCCCACCCTGGGACACCTCAGATCGGGCACCACGTGGTCGTCGGCGGGCATGGCGGCGGGCAGTGCCGGCCCCTGAGCCCCTCCGGAAGTCTGAGGGCCCCAGCTGGAGGCCCGCCGGAGGCAGGCCCTGCACCTGGCCGGACCTTCCAAGAACACTTGGCGCGGCTCGCGCGCGGGCTTCCCGGCCGAGCGGGATTACAGCACCGCGGCCGCGTGACGGCGGCGAGCGCGGGCGCCGCCTTGGCGGCCGTTGGGTGTCGCAGGCCCAGCCGGCCCGCGGTTCCGAGCGCCGCCGGGCCGGCCACGATCAGGAGTGCCGAGCGGAGCGGGGGCTCCAGGGTAGGAACGCGACGAACCGCCAGGGCCCGTACGCCGCTGCGCACGTGCCGGCCAGGACCAGCGCGATTGTCACGCCGCCGGCGGTGGTGAGTGCGAGGGGCACCCGTCGGGGCCGCATGGTGTCGGGTCAGTCGCCGGAGCGGAGGCGGTCGAGGTGGCGGCGCAGGCAGGCCTCGATCGAGGGGAGCAGCGGGCCGGTCGGGCCGGCGTGGACCTCCCAGGCGATGACCTGGCCGGGGGTGCCGTGCTCGGCCGGGGCGAGGTCGATGCAGTACAGGTTGCCGCCGCCGTCCTCGGCGAAGGGGAGCCAGCCGGGGTGCCACCAGGTGAAGCGCACGCGGCCGTTGTCGGGGCTGAGCTCCTTGGGGGCCCGGTCGGTGAAGGTGCCCGCCGTGCGCAGCCGCTCCAGGCTTTGCCGGCTGCGGAGCGCGCCGCGCAGTGGCAGGCCGTCGTACTCGGCGATGTCCAGGCCGTCGGTGCCGCCGAACAGGCGCAGGTAGGCGCGGAACGCGGCGGGCAGGCGGGCGCCGAGGGCGGTCTCCGCGGCCTCGATCTCGGCCGGGTCGGTGGCGCCGCGGGCCTCGGCCAGGTCGGACGCGGCGGACTCGTCGTGCGCGGCGAGCCAGGCGGCGATCTCGTCCACGATGCCGGTCAGCCGGTCGGTGCAGGCGGCGATCTCGGTCTCGTCGGGCTCGGGGGCCTCGGGTGGGACGCCTTGCGGGTGTGTGGCCAGCCATTCGTCCAGCTCGGTGCGGGAGTGGGCGAGGTGGGCGGCGGCCGGGTCGAGCGGTTCCGTCGCGCCGCGATCGAGCAGCAGGCGGACGATGTCGTCGCGCTGGCGGTAGCGGGCGGCGGCGAGCGCGTTGAGCTCGCCGTCGTGGGCGGTGGTGTTGAGGTCGGCGCCGGCGTCCAGCAGTCGGCGTACCACCGCCTCGTGGCCATAGGAGGCGGCCAGCATGAGCGGGGTCCAGTGGTCCGGCCGGGGCAGGTTCGGGTCGGCGCCGGCGGCGAGGAGGGCCGCCACCAGCGGCGCGGGGTCGGGGCGTTCCATCGCGAAGGTCAGCGCCGTGCCGGGCTCGACGTCGCCGCGCTCGACCCGGTTCGGGTCGGCCCGCCGGGTGAGCAGGAACTCCACCAGCGGTAGATGGCCCTGCCGGGCCGCGCAGATCAGCGCGGTGGTGCCGCGCTGGTAGCCGCAGTCGGCGTCGGCGGGGAGTCCGGCGTCGAGGAAGGTTCGGACCAGCTCGACGTCGCCGCTCTCGGCTGCGAAGATCAGCAGGGGGATGCCGTCCTCGTCGACCGCGGCCGGGTCGGCGCCCGATGTGAACAACAGCGCCAGCGCGGCCGCGTCGCGCGCGGTGATCGCCTCGAGCAGAGCGGGGGCAGGCTGCACGGGTGCACGGTACTCGTCCTTGACACCGCGGACCTGGCAGGGAGGGCCGCCAGGCCCGACCGGTGTCTGGCGGGAGCAACGGTCTGCAGGTGACGCGGCCCGAGTCAGCATCGGAGGTGACGTACTTAACGATCGTTCAGTGCACGGCTTGACACCGGGTTAGGCTTTTCCAATGACGCTGGAACGGCAAGCCGTCCGTCCCCCCGCTCAGTCCCGTGGCGCGGGGCCTGCCGGTCAGCCGGCGGCCCAGGCCCTGCGGCGGCGGTCGCGGCGCGAGGAGATTCTGGAGATCGCCGTCGGGCTGTTTGCCACGCGGGGTTATCACGGTGTGTCCATGGACGACATCGGGGCGGCGGCCGGAGTGACCGGGCCGGCGTTGTATCACCACTTCGCGGGCAAGGAGGCCATGCTCGCGGCGGCCCTGATTCCGGTCAGTGAGCAGTTGCTCGCCGGGGGCCAGGCGCGCATTGCCGAGGCGGGGGAAGACCCGGCCGTGGCGCTCGCCGCGCTGGTCGACTTCCACGTCGAGTTCGCGCTGGCCAACCCGGCCGTCATCGCGCTGCACCTGCACGAGCTCGATCGGCTGCCCGACGAGCCGCGGCGGCAGATCCGGCGGCTGCAGCGGCTCTACGTGGAGGAGTGGGTCGGCACGCTGACCGCGTTGTGGCGGGGATCGCTCAACGACGGCGAGGCGCGGGTGCTCGCGCACGCGGCGTTCGGTCTCATGAACTCCACGCCGTTCCTCGGCGGCGAGGTCGACCGGGAGCGCCGGGCGGAGCTGTTGCGGGCGGCGACCCTGGCCGCGCTGCGGGGCTGACTCATGATCGGTTGGGAAGGATGCGGGCGAAATGAGCTTTGTTTCGATCCGTGAGGTCGGGCCGCGCGACGGCCTGCAGAACGAGGACCCGGTGCCGGCCGACGCCAAGGTCCGGCTCCTCGACGCGCTGTCGGCGACCGGCGTCGGGCGCATCGAGGCGGTCTCGTTCGTTCACCCGAAGGCGATCCCGCAGATGGCCGACGCCGCCGAGGTGTGGGAGCGCGCGGTGAAGAACCCGGCGGTGCGCTACTCGGCCCTGGTGCCCAACAGCAAGGGCGCCGAGCGGGCCCTCGGCGCCGGGTTCACCGAGGTCGAGGTGGTGGTGTCCGCCTCCGACACGCACAACCGGCGCAACGTCAACCGGTCCACCGCCGAGTCGCTCGACGACATCGCCGGGCTCATCGAGCTGCTGCACCAGGCCGGCGCGAGCGCTGAGGTGATCATCTCGACGAGCTTCGGCTGCCCCTTCGAGGGTGACATCGATCCGGAGCGGGTGGCCGGGATTGTCGACCGGGTGGTCGCCGACGGTGCCGACCGGGTCGCGTTCGGCGACACCACCGGGATGGGCACGCCGCGGCGGGTGGAGGACGTCGTCGGGCGGGTCCGCGACCGGCACCCCGACCTGCCCATGCTGCTGCACTTCCACAACACCCGCGGCACCGCGCTGGCCAACATCCTCACCGCGCTGCGGCTGGGGATCACCGAGTTCGACGCCAGCGTCGGCGGGCTGGGCGGCTGCCCCTACGCGCCGGGTGCGACCGGCAACGTGGCCACCGAGGAGGTGGTGCACATGCTGCACGACATGGGGTACGACACCGGCATCGACCTCAAGGCGCTGATCGAGGCGGCGCGGCTGGCGCAGGACATCGTCGGGCGGGAGCTGCCGTCCGGGGTGCTGAAGGCCGGCCCGCGCATCCCCCTCTGAGGCTTGTGTCCGATTCGCCCGGTGTTGTGGCGTGTCCCCGGCCGGGGCGGTTCGTTGCTCAGTACGGAAAGAGTCACATGTGGGGCGTATGCCCGACATTGAGCCGTACTGAGAGGCGGAAATGGCCCAGTCGAGGAGCGAGCGCAACCCGCGCACGGCTTCGCTGCCGGCCGTCTCCCGCTGCGCGAGGTACGCCGTCCGAGGCCTGATCGTCGCCGGGTTCGCCGGCGTCGCCTGGCTGCTGTCGGCCTCTGCGGCACACGCCTCGGACGGCTCCGGCCTCTCCGACCAGCAGCCGGGGCTGCTCACACCGGTGACCAGCCTGCTCACCGGCGTGAGCCAGGCGCATGGTGATCGGCTGACGGGCGCCGTGCTCGCGGCGCTCCCGCCGGCCGGACATCCGCTGAACACCAAGGCCGCCGTGACCGTGGACCGCGCGGCCCGCTCGGCGACGGCAGACGCGTCGAGCGCCAAGCACGCCAGCACGAAGAGGCCGGCAAAGGCCGGCATCCACAGAACCCGTCCGAACAGGACCCACCCGAAGCGGACGCAGGAGCCGGCCGTCCAGGCCGTGCCGGTCCGCGGCGGGTCGGCCGGCGACGTCATCGGCGCCGACCGGTCGGTCGCCGTCCGTGCGGCCGCCCGTCTCAACGCCCTGCGGGCGGCCGAGGCGGCGGGCGGCGCGCACGCCATGCCGGTCGCGGATCGGACCGTTGCGCAGGGTACGCACCACGTGCCGCTGCTGCCCCGACCGGCGCCCGTCCCGGCGCCGCCGGCGGCCGGCCTCGCCTCGGGGGCACCGAGCACCGGCTCGGGCCTCAACCACGAGGGTGGGGACGCCGCCGCGTTGCCCGCCGCACCGGCCGGCGCGAAGGTGCTGACCTTCCGGCCGGACGCGGTCGAGGACGTCGAATTGCGGCTGCTCGCAGCCGAGAAACCGACAGTCTCACCCGACTGAGGCCGTTGCGGCCCGGAGCCGGAAGCTGTCACGCCGCGCGAACAGCCGACGCGACGCCATGCGGGCAGCCGGAACGCGAGCCTTGGTCCAGCGGACCCGCATCGACCACCGCGGCATCTCGCACCACGCACCACCACCAACCGGGCGCACGTCGACAGGGCGGAGCCGGCTTCCGGCTGCGCCGCGCCCATGCAGTACCGAGGATCGAAAACTACCGAAAGGTCTCATTTCCACATGAAGACGTGGGTTCGTAAGTCGCTCAACGTGGGCGTGCTTTCCGCGGGCTTCCTGCTCGTCTCGGGCGGGGCCGCGCACGCCGACTGGACGACGGGCTACAACGCCGGCCTGCTCAACGGCAATCAGTTCGACACTACGCTGCAGGTGCCGGTCAACGTCTGCGGCAACTCGATCGCCGTGCTCGGCTTCGCCGGCGCCCAGTGCGACGGCGGCGCGACGGCGATCAAGACCGAGAGCGCGACCGCCACCGAGAGCGCGACCACCGAGGACTGGACCACCGGCTACAACGCCGGCGTGCTGAACGGCAACCAGTTCGACACCACGCTGCAGGTGCCGGTCAACGTCAGCGGCAACGCCGTGTCGGTGCTCGGCTTCTCCAGCGCCTCCAGCTCGGGCGGCGCGGCCGCCGTCAAGGGCGACGTCGTCTCCGACCACCGCGGGCAGGGCAACGGCCACCACCGCCGGCACAACGGCGGCGGCGACGGAAACGCCAACAGCAACGGCAACTACGCCGCCGAGAGCGCGGCCAACCGCACCGAGGACTGGACGTCGGGCTTCAACGCCGGCCTGCTCAACGGCAACCAGTTCGACACCACGGCGCAGCTGCCGATCAACGTCAGCGGCAACGCGATCGCGCTGCTGGGCTTCGCGGGCGCCTCCAGCCAGGGCGGCGCCTGGGCGGTCAAGGGCGAGAGCGCGGCGGCCACCGAGAGCGCCCGCACCGAGGGCGACCACACCACCGGGTACAACGCCGGCCTGCTCAACGGCAACCAGCTGAGCACGGTCCTGCAGGCCCCGATCAACCTCTGCGGCAACTCGATCGCGATCCTCGGCTTCGCCAGCGCCAGCTGCGACGGCGGCGCGACCGCGATCAACGGCGGCGGCGCGGGCCACGACGGCGGCCACGGCCAGGGCAACGGTCACGGCAACGGCTGGGGCGACGACAACGGCGGCTGGGGCGACGGCAACGGCCAGGGCAACGGCGGCTACGGCAACGGGCAGAGCAACGGGGACAACGGCTACGGCGCCGGGCAGAGCAACGGCGACAACGGCTACGGCCCGGCCGGCAACGCCAACAGCAACGCCTACGCCAACTCCAACGGCGACGCGAGCGACGTGAACGCCAACGGCGCGGGCACGCACAAGGTCAAGAAGTCCAACAAGAAGGCCCACAAGGCCATCGACCTGGGCGAGCACGCCAAGAACACCAAGAAGCACCCGCACGGCACCGGGGCCGGCCTGGCCGCGGCGAACAACGCCGGCTACGGCGCCGGGCAGAGCAACGGGGACAACGGCTACGGCGCCGGCCAGAGCAACGGCGACAACGGCTACGACGGCTCCGGCGCGGGTATGGGCAACGGGGACGACGACAACGGTGGCCGTCGTCACCACCGCCACGGCGGTGGCGCGGGTGCCGCGAACGGCGGCGGCGCGACCGCGGTCAAGGGCGGCTGCGGCGACTGGACCACGGGCTACAACGCGGGTCTGCTCAACGGCAACCAGCTCAGCACCGTCGTCCAGGTCCCGGTGAACATCAGCGGCAACGCGGTGTCGATCCTGGGCTTCTCGAACGCCTCGAGCTCGGGCGGGGCGCTGGCCTACTCCTGCTGATCCGGTAGCGGTACCCCCTGATCCGCAGGGGGTACCGGGACCGTTGCGGACACACGCCGACCCGTGTCACGAAACGGTCCGCCGGGGAGGTTGGAACTTCACCTCCGCGTCGGCTAACCTGAACGATCGTTAGGCATGAACGATCGTTCAGGAAGCCGACGCGGAGGTCGCAGCATGGAGGACGGGCTGTTCGCCGACATGCTGGCCGATGGTCCGCCGGCCGATGGGCGGCCGATCTGCCTCATGGCCGACGCGTCTGAAGGGCTGGATCATGGTTGATTTCATGCTCACCGACGAGTTGGAGGCGCTGCGCGACAGCGTGCGCGAGTTCGCCCGCGACGTGGTCGCGCCGGTGATCGGCGACTACTACGAGCGCCACGCCTTCCCCTACGACGTGGTCCGCCAGATGGGCAAGATGGGCCTCTTCGGATTGCCGTTTCCCGAGGTGTACGGCGGGATGGGCGGCGATTACCTCGCCCTGTGCATCGCGCTGGAGGAGCTGGCCCGGGTCGACTCGTCGGTCGCGGTGACGCTCGAGGCCGGCATCTCGCTCGGTGCCATGCCGATCTTCCGGTACGGCACCGAGGCCCAGAAGCGCCACTGGCTGCCCCGGCTCACCTCCGGCGAGGCGCTCGCCGCGTTCGGGCTGACCGAGCCCGGCGCCGGCAGCGATGCGGGCGGCACCCAGACCCGGGCCGTGCTCGACGAGGCGGCCGGCGAGTGGGTGATCAACGGGTCGAAGGCGTTTATCACCAACTCCGGGACCGACGTCACGGTGCTGGTCACGGTCACCGCGGTCACCGGGGTCAACCCGGACGGCAGCAAGGAGCTCTCGGCGATCATCGTGCCCAGCGGCACGCCGGGGTTCACCGTCCAGCCCGGGTACTCCAAGGTCGGCTGGTGCGCCTCCGACACCCACGAGCTGGGCTTCGACGACGTACGGGTGCCGGCCGAGAACCTGCTCGGCGAGCGCGGCCGCGGCTACGCCCAGTTCCTGCGCACGCTCGACGAGGGCCGGGTCGCCTTCGCCGCGCTGGGGGTCGGGCTCGCGCAGGGCTGCGTCGACGAGTCGCTCGCCTACGCCCACCAGCGCCAGGCATTCGGCCGGGCGATCGGGGACAACCAGGCGATCCAGTTCAAGATCGCGGACATGGAGAGCCGGGCGCACACCGCGCGGCTGGCCTACTACGACGCGGCCAGCCGGCTGGTCGGCGGGCGCGACTTCAAGCGGCAGGCGGCCATCGCGAAGCTCACGGCGAGCGACGCGGCGATGGTCAACGCCCGCGAGGCCACGCAGATCCACGGCGGCTACGGGTTCATGAACGAGACGCCGGTCGGGCGGATGTACCGCGACGCCAAGGTCCTGGAGATCGGCGAGGGCACCTCGGAGGTCCAGCGGATGATCATCGCGCGGTCCCTCGGGCTGTGATTCAGACCGGCCAGGTGTGGACCGGCACGTTCTCGTGCAGGCCCTCGGAGTACCGCTGCAGCATCTGACGCAATGCGGTGGGCCGCTCCAGCCGGTGGCGCTCCTGCAGACTCAGCACGGTCTCGGTCTGCCAGGCGGCGCCGTTGCGCCCGGTCCGGCAGCGGCCCTCGATGACGCCGAGCAGCCGGTCGCGCGTCGCCGGCCGCACCCCGAAGCGGTCCAGGCCGGCCTCGGCCAGCGGCAGCAGCTCGCGCAGCACCAGGTCGCAGACCCCGACCTCGCCCCGCTCGGGCCACCAGACCTGCGCGTCGAGGCCCTCGCGGGCGGCGGTGTGGAAGTTCTCCTCGGCGGTCGAGAAGCGCATCTGCGTCCAGATCGGGCGATCCTGCTCGCACAGCTCGCGGACCAGGCCGAAGTAGAACGCGGCGTTGGCGAGCTGGTCGACCACGGTCGGGCCGGCGGGCAGCACCCGGTTCTCCACGCGCAGGTGCGGGCGGCCGTTCATGATGTCGTACACCGGGCGGTTCCACCGGTAGATCGTGCCGTTGTGTAACCGCAGCTCGCCGAGGTGTGGCACGCCGCCGGCCTCGAGCACGGCGACCGGGTCCTCGTCCTCGGTGATCGGCAGCAGCGGCGGGAAGTACCGCACGTTCTCCTCGAACAGGTCGAAGATCGAGGTGATCCAGCGCTCGCCGAACCAGACCCGCGGCCGCACGCCCTGCGCCTTGAGCTCCTCCGGCCGCGTGTCGGTGGCCTGCTCGAACAGCGCGATGCGGGTTTCGGCCCAGAGTCTTTTGCCGAAGAGGTACGGCGAGTTGGCCCCCACCGCGACCTGCACCCCGGCGATGGCCTGCGACGCGTTCCAGTACATCGCGAAGTCCTCGGGGGCCACCTGCAGGTGGAACTGGATGCTGGTGCACGCCGACTCGCCGGCGATGGAGTCGGACACGGCCTCCAGCCGCTCCGGGCCGCGGATGTCGAGCGTGATGTCCTCGCCCCGTGCGTTGATGATCTGGTCGTTGAGCAGCCGATACCGCGGGTCGGTCGACATGTTGGCGAGCACCAGGTGCTCGGGGCGCAGCGTGGGCAGGATGCCGATCAGCACCAGCCGGGCGTCGGACTTGCGGGCCCGGTCGTCGGCGTGGACCAGGCTGGCGAGGACCTCACGCTCATAGACGTCCAGGCCGTCGCCCTCGATCACCCGGGGCGCCACGTTGATCTCGAGGTTGAACTGCCCCATCTCGGTCTGGAACGAGGGGTCGGCCAGGTCGGCGAGGACCTCGGCGTTGCGCATCGCGGGCTGGGCGTCCGGGTCGATGAGGTTGACCTCGATCTCCAGGCCGGTCATCGGGCGGTCGGAGTCGAAGCGAAAATCGTTGAGCATGAGAGCGAAGACGTCGAGACATCGGCGGACCTTGCGCCGGTATCTGGCACGGTCCTCACGCGAGAAGACTCCCCGTGTGACGTCCTGGCCCATGCCCGCCCCCTGGCCCCTCTGAGACCCCTCACGTTAGGAGCAGTCCAGATGTACCGCTAGGGACAAAACAGACATCGCCGCAGCCGAGTGTGATCACGGCCTTGCGGAGGGTGGGAGATTTCGCCCAGCCGCAGCGCGATGGCCGAACTCCGTCTTGGCCGAAATTTCGTTGTATGGGTGATTTGATCGATTGCTCGGATATTTACCGGCTTCGCTGGCGCCTCTGCCTGGCGTCTCTACCGTCTCTACCGGGCGCCCGGTCGGCGCCGACGGCGGCGGGGCTGCGCCGCCGTCGGGCCGCGGGGTCGCTCAGCCCTGGCGGACGGCCTCGGCGCCGATCTCGATCTTGACCTTGCGGCCGACGAGCACGCCGCCGGTCTCGAGGGCCTGGTTCCACGTGATGCCGAAGTCTTCGCGGTCGATCTCGGTCGTGGCGGAGAAGCCGATGACCTCCTGGCCCCACGGGCTCTTGGCGTGGCCCTCGAACTCGACGTCGAGCTCGACCTCGCGGGTGACATCGCGGATCGTGAGGTCGCCGATCAGCTTGAACTCGTTGCCGGACAGCCCGGCCACGCGCGTGCTCTTGAAGCTGACCGCCGGCCACTGCTCCACGTGCAGGAAGTCGGGGCCGCGCAGGTGGCCGTCGCGGTCGGTCTGGCCGGTGTCGATGCTGCTCGCGTCGATGTTCACCTCGACCTGCGACTCCAGCGGGTCCTCGGCGATGACGATGCTGCCGCTCGCGCTGGTGAAGCCGCCGCGTACCTTGCTGACCATCAGGTGCCGGGCGACGAAGCCCACGCGAGTGTGCGCCGGGTCGAGCTCGAACTTCCCGGGCGTCGGGATGGTGAGCCCCTGGTACTCGCGGGTGTTGGCGGGTGCCGTCATGATGACTCCCTCGGTTGTGCGGTGATGAAGAAGATTGTCGCCGCAAATATACACTCGGCAGAGTCTCGTTCGTCAAGCTCTCTGCTAGACTCGCATCGTGAGCGACGAAATGCTGGAAGATCCGCGAATCACCGCCATGGGCCTCTTCGTGGAGGCCTTCACCGGGGTGAACGCGCGGCTCAACGTCCAGCTGGCCGAGCACGGTCTCGGCAACGTCGACTTCGAGGTGCTGATGCGACTGGCCCGTTCCCCGGGCGGCGAACTGCGGATGACCGACCTGGCCGCGCAGACCGGCCTGTCCACCAGCGGCGTGACCCGGGTGGTCGACCGCTTGGAGCGCGACGGCCTGGCGACGCGACGCGCTTGTCCGACGGATCGACGGGGGTCGTTCACGGTCATCAGCTCCGCCGGCCGCGCCAAGATGCGCGAGGTGTTGCCGGGGCATTTGGCGTTGATTGAGCAGTGGTTCACCGGGCGGCTGGCGGGCTCTGAGCTTGAGTTGCTGCTGGGGTCGCTGCGGCGGATTCGTGATGCGGTCCGGCCGGACGCCACCTCTGGGGTGCCGTCGATGCGGTCGGCTGCCTGAGTCGGCTGGGGTCCGGAAGCTAGCCACGCGCGACTTCGTCGCGGCGCTGTGCCTGGGGGGTTCCCACCCCAGACCCCCCATGGCCGCTGCGCGGCCACTTTTTGTTGCGCTGCGCGCCCCTGCGTCCTGGGGGCGGTCCCCTGTCGCGCCTTCGGCGCAGTGGGCGCCGCCCGTTACGGCGCCTTCGGCGCAGTGGGTGCGGTCCTCTGATTGCGCCTTCGGCGCGGTGGTTGGGGTTTTTGTTGCGCCTCCGGCGCATTTGGCTGAGGTCCGAAAGCTAGCCACGCGCGACTCCGTCGCGGCGCTAACCCTGGGGGGTTCCCACCCCAGACCCCCCATGGCCGCTGCGCGACCACTTCTTCCCGCGCTGCGCGCCCCTGCGTCCTGGGCGCGGTCCCCTGTCGCGCCTTCGGCGCGGTGGGCGCCGCCCGTTACGGCGCCTTCGGCGCAGTGGGTGCGGTCCTCTGATTGCGCCTTCGGCGCGGTGGTTGGGGTTTTTGTTGCGCCTTCGGCGCGGTGGTTGGGGTCCGTAAGCTAGCCACGCGCGACTTCGTCGCGGCGCTGTGCCTGGGGGGTTCCCACCCCAGACCCCCCATGGCCGCTGCGCGGCCACTCTTTCTGCGCTGCGCGCCCCTGACGTCCTGGGCGCGGCCGCCCTTTAGGCGTGCCCCGGCCCGGTGTCTGACGGGAGCAACGGTCGTCAGTTGCGCGGACCGGAGTCATGCAAAAACCACTGACTTGCCCAGGCGGTAGAGGACGCCGTATCGCCCGGGCCAGTCGGTGTGGGCGAAGTCGCCGGCCTCGTCGCAGCCGTTCCAGGACTCGTCGCGATGCGAGGTTCTGTGCGCTGTGGCGGTGGCTACCGGCAGAAGTACCGGCAGGTGTGGGGTTGTCGGTGGGGCAAGTCGGGTATTTCGGGTTTCTGCGGTTTTCAGAAAGGCTAACGTCTGGCGGCACGGGCGAAGTGAGGTGGCATGGCGTGGCTTCGCCGCACCTAGGGGGTCTTCGTCCGTGCCCCTTCGTTCAGGAGGCGGTGTTCTCGGGGGAGCAGGGCCAGGCCGGTGCGGTCGCGTAGGGCGGCCAGGTCCTTCAGGGCCTCGTCGCGGCGGGGTTGGGTGGTCGTCGCGGCCAGGCCGGTCAGGGCCTCCAGGACATCGCGCACGTCGTCGCGGCCGGCCAGTAGATTGGCGGCGGTCTCGAAGGACCGGGCGGCGGTCGGGTGGTCGGCGCGGGCCAGGGCCAGGTAGCCCTCGATCATGGCGGCGGTGCCGGTGCTGCCCGGGGTGGCCGACAACTCGGCCAGCACGGCCGCGGCCTCTGCCGGGCGGCCGGTCTCGGCGAATGCCTGGCCGAGCGTGCCGAGCACGCGGACGCGGTGGATCGGGTCGCCGACCTCGGCGATCGCTGTCGCGGCGGTGCGGGCCAGGTCTACCGCCTCGTCGAAGCGGCCGTCCAGGCGGGCCACCTCGGCGAGGTTGGCCTGGGCCAGTGCCCGGATCCGCGGGTCGCCCGCCTCGCCCGCGCGCCGGGCGGCGGCGGACAGCCGGCGGGCCGCGGTGGCCAGGTCGCCCGCGCGGATGTCGTGCCAGGCCAGGTTGTTCTGGGCGACCGCGACCTCGCGGCCGCGGCCGGTGCGGACGGCCAGGGCGAGCACCGCCTCGCTGTGCCGGCGGGCCTCGGTCTCGCCGCCGAGCGCCTGCCAGATGCCGGACAGCAGCGCCCGCGCGGTGAGTTCGCCGGGGATGTCGCCTTGGTCGATGAGTACCTGCAGTGCGGCCTCCGTCGCGTACAGCTCGCCGACGCCCTGGCCGTGCGCGCTGGCCAGCATCGCGGTGGCGACCTGGGCGCGGGCGCGCACCGCCGGGTCGCAGTCCCGGGTTCGCCGGTCCTCCAGCAGGCGGCGCAGCAGCCGGTGGGCCTCCACGTCTCGGCCGCGCAGCCGGCACCAGCGCGGGATCGCGCCGGCCAGGCGCAGGGCGATTTCCGGGTCGCGGACGGCGGTGTAGCGCAGGGCGGTGCGCATGTCGCTGTTGAGGTAGTCCAGCCGGGACACCGCCGCGGCGCTGTCCGGGCCGGTGAGCTCGGCCGATACGCGGACCGCGACCCTGGTCACGACCTCGGCGTGGCGCAGCCGGGCCGCGCGCAATTCGCCCTCGCGGGCGCAGCGCTCGGCGGCGAAGTCGCCGACCACGTCCAGCAGCCGGAACCGCAGGTCGCCCGGGCCGCGCACGCTCACCAGGCCCAGGCCCACGAGCCGGTCCAGGACCGCCTCGACGTCCTCGACCACGCCGTCGAGCAGCGCCTCGGCCAGCTCCACCGACCATCGGCCGCGAAACGTCGACAGCCGGCGCAGCGCGGCCTGCTCGCGCTCGCCGAGCAGCTGGTAGCTGGCGGCCACCGCGTCGCGCAGCCTTCGCCCGGCCGGGTCGGTCGGGGCCAGGTCGAGGACCCGGTTGCCGTACCGCGACAGCAGCTCCGGCAGCTCGAGCACCCGCCCGCGGGCGGCGGCCAGCTCGATTGCCAGCGGCAGCCCGTCGAGCCGGCGGACCAGCTCGGCGACGGCGGGGAGCTCGTCGTCGCGCACCGGTTCGCGGCGGACCATGCGCAGCCGCTCGACGAACAGCGCGACGGCCGGCGCCCGGCGTGGGTCCGGGTCGCCGGGGCCGGGCAGCTCCAGCGGCTGTACCTGCCAGTCGACGGCGCCGGGCAGCTCGCCGGCGATCGGGCGGCGGCTGGTCACCAGGATGCGCACCGCCGGGACCCGGGCGCGCAGCCAGAGCAGGGCCTCGATCGCCGCCCGGGGCGAGCGGTCGATGCCGTCGAGGACCAGCAGGGCGGGGCGGGTGGCGTAGCGATCGGCCAGCTCGTCGGCCCTGGCCACGCCGAAGACGGCGGCGACGGCCGAGAAGATGTCGGTGGGCTGGGACACGTTCGTGACGGTCACCGAGACGGCGGTCCAGCCGGCCGTCGCCGCGGCGTGCGCCACCGCGTGGGCGAGACCGGTCTTGCCGACGCCGGCCATGCCGATGAGGGCGATGAGCCCGGCCTGGCCGGGCGACCCCGCCCGTGAGGCCGTCGGGCCGAGTGGCCCCAACGATGAGGGCGTCGGGCCGAGTGGCCCCGGCCGCGAGGGCGTCGGGCCGGGCGCGTCGATGAGGGTGAGCAGCTCGGCGATGTCGGCGTCGCGGCCGATGAGCGGCGGCAGGGTCGGCAACGGCAGCGTCGCCGGTGCGGATTGCGGTTCGGTCGAGCGCGGCCCGGGAGGTCGCGGAGTGCGGGCGGCGGGCACGGCGGGCGGGCCGTGCGGCGGCGGGGTCGGCGGTCGGCCAGGGTTGCGGTCGGTGGGGTGGCCGGTGAAGGTTGCCGCGGCGGGGCGGCGGTGCGGGGTGCCGGCCGTGCCGCGGTCGTGCCGGCCGGTGTTCGTGGGCAGCGGCAGTGGCAGTGGCAGCGGTGGGCGGCCGGCGGCGGCGGTGAGGAACGCCTCGCGGTCGGCGCCCGTCAGGTCCAAGGCGTCGGCGAGCAGGGCCACCGTGTTGCGCTGTGGCCGGGCCACCCGGCCGCGCTCCAGCTCGCGGAGGGTGCGCACGCCCAGGCCGGCGTGGGTGGCGAGCTCGTCCTGGGTCAGTCCCCTTGCCAGGCGGCGGGCGCGCAGGGTGGCGGCGAAGCCGGCTCCGGCGGCTTGCGGATCATGATCCGCATCTGGAGACATGTTGTGGAAGGGTACTGACGGAGTCGGGTCGGAAACAGGCGCGCGTCGGAACCACGACCATTGTCAATATCTCACGTATGGGCGGGTTCGGGCGTTACCGACCGGCGGCGGCGCAGGAACCCCGGGGCCCACCAGTTCCACCGGTCCAGCATGGCCATCAGGGCGGGCAGGAGCAGGCCGCGCACGATCGTCACGTCGATCACGATGGCGACCGTCATGCCGACGCCGATCTCCTTCACCGCGACCAGGCCGCCGACGGCGAAGCCCAGGAAGACGATGCCGATGCAGATCGCGGCGGCGGTGACGACCCGGCCGGAGCGGGTGATGCCGCGCAGGACGGCCCGGTTGGTGTCGGGGCGGAGGTCGTACTCCTCCTTGATCCGCGCCAGCAGGAAGACCTCGTAGTCCATGGACAGGCCGAAGATGAACACGAACAGCAGCACCGGCGTGGTCAGGTCCAGCCCGCCCCACGAGTCGAAGAACAGCGGCACCTGGCCCCAGCCCCACTGGAACAGCACGATCAGCACGCCCAGGGTGGCGGCCAGGGTCAGCAGGTTCATCAGCACGGCCTTGAGCGGGATGACCAGCGAGCCGGTCAGCGCGAACAGCAGCACCAGCGTGACCAGCAGGACGATCAGCGCGGCGGCGGGCAGCCGGGCGGCGAGCGAGGCGCGGTAGTCGACGACCTCGGCGGCCGGGCCGGTGACCCACTTCGGGAACGGGGTGGCTATGGCGCGCACGCCGCGCACCAGGGCGTAGCCCTGCGGGCCGCCGACGTCGCCTTTCGGGGTCAGGTCCAGGATCGTCCAGCCGTTGGGCACGTCCTTGCGCACGTCCTGGCGCATGACGTAGACCTGCAGGTCGCTGTTGATCCGGTTCATCAGCGTGCGGACCTCGGGTCGCTCCGGTCCGGCCTGGATCAGCACGGTGACCTGGTCCGGGGAGTTGTTGAAGAACTCGGACTGCATCGCGTCGTACGCCTGGCGCGCCTCGTTGCTGTGCGGCAGCGCCCGGGCGTCGGAGTTGGCCAGGTTGGCCCCCAGCAGGGGCGCGGCCAGGACCAGCAGGCCGACGGTCACGACCAGGGCGACGCGGGCCGGGTCGCGCTGCGCTCTCGCGGCGAGCGCGGCGAGTACCCCTTCCCGGCTCTTGAACGGCATCCGCCAGGGCAGCCGGAAGCCCTCGCCCAGCGGGCGGATCCGGCGCTTGGCCAGCGCGATCAGCGCCGGGACCAGGGTCAGCGCGGCCAGCGTCGCCAGCGCCACGACCGCGGCTCCGCCGAGCGCGACCGCGGCCAGCAGCGGCTCGGCGAAGGCGGTCAGGCCGGCCATCGTCAGCGTCACCGCCAGGCCGGAGATCGCCACCGCCCGGCCGGCCCGGTCCATGGCCACGACCAGCGCCTCGCCGGGATCGTGGCGCAGCAGCTCCTCGCGGTAGCGGGCGACGATGAGCAGCGAGTAGTCGACCGCCAGGCCGATGCCGAGCAGGGTCACCACGTTGAGCGAGTACTCGCTGACGCTGGTCGCGTGGCTCAGCCCGAGCAGCACCAGGAAAGAGCCGGTGACCCCGGTGATCGCGACGGCCAGCGGGAGCGTGGCGGCGACCACGCCGCCGAAGATCAGCAGCAGCGCGATCAGCAGCGCCGCGAACGCGATGCTCTCGCCGACGGCGAGGTCGCTCACGGACTGGTCGGCGAACGCGCGCTCGGCGAGCTTCGTGCCGCCCACCTTCACGCTGGGCGCGTCGATCTGCTCGAGGCGGGCCCGGACCTGGTCCTCGAGCGCCTCGCGCGGCGCGTCGGCGAGGCCCGGTTCGAGCTCGACCTCCACCTCGACGCTGCGGTTGTCCGCGCCGATCCGGCCGCCGGCACCGGTGTAGAGGTCCTTGACCTCCTTGACCCCGTTCATCCGGCGGATCTGCTGCGCCGCGTTGCTGACGGTGGTGACCAGGCCGGGGTCATACGGGTCACGGCCCTGGACGACGGCGATGACCAGCGAGCCGGTGGGGTCGAGCTCGTCGATGCGGTGCTTGCCGATGGCGGACTCGCTGTCGGGGCGGTTCGTGCTGGTCGTGGCCAGCCGGTCGAACAGGCCGCCGCCGAGGACGGCGCCGGCGATCGTCACCGCCAGCCAGGCGCCGACGACGACCCAGCGATAGCGGTCCATGAGCCCGCCGAGTTTCGCAAACACCGCAGTATGCAAGCACGCCGGGTGTACGGCGGGCCATCCTCCGTCCCGCTGCTACTCGCTGTTCTTGCCGCGCCCCCGGCCCCGGCCGCGGCCGGGCTTGCCCTGCGTCTGGGCCGGCGCCGGGTCGGTGGTCGACTCGGTGGGCCAGAGCGGGGTGACGGCGGCCCGGCCCGAGCCGCTCGCCGAGCCGGTCGTGGCCGCCGGCGCCGCCGGCTCCTCGTCGACGGTGTCCTCGGCGTAGGCGCGGTTGGCGGACTCGGAGGCATAGGTGCGGCCGGTCGGCTCGCCGCCGTAGGCCCGCGCCGGGGCGTAGGCGTCGGACTCCAGGTCCTTGGCCGAGTCGAGCTCCTGCACGGCGCCGACCGAGACCGGCTCCTTCGAGCGCTTCGCCGGCACGGTGGGCGACTCGTCGTCGTCCTTGCCGCGGCGGGACTCGGCGGCGTCGGCCTCGGCCAGGGCGGAGGCCCAGTCGGAATACTCCGAGGCGGCCCGGGCGTCGCGGTCGGCGGCGGCGGCCCGGCGCTCGGCCCGCGAGCGGGCGAGCGAGCCGCGCGGGCCGATCGCCGCGACGATGACGGAGCCGGCGAGGCCGGCCAGGACCGCATACGGCGTGATGACGAGCGCCGACAGGTGCTGGTCGTGCTCGTCGGGCGTGGGCATGGCCAGCAAGTATGCGACGGCGACCAGCAGCGGGCCGATCAGGCCGGAGATCGCGACGCCGACCCGGTTGTCGCCGCGGCGCCCGGCGGGCCAGGCCGCCAGCACGCCGAGGACCAGGGCCGCCGCGAGCATGAGCACGGCGGCGGGCAGGTTGACCATGCCCTTGATCCACACCGCGTCGGTGAACTGCCAGGTGCCGAGCTGGGCGGCGGCCGCGGTGTCGCCCTCGGCGTGCACCACGTCGGCGACGGCGACCACGGCGAGCGTCCACAGCCAGGCCGACGACGCGATGACGTTGGCGGCGACCGCCCGGGCGGCGAGCGCGCCGATGGCCACCAGCAGGCCGACGATCAGGCCGGCGATCGCGTAGCCGCCGGCGGTGAAATACGGCGCGGCGTTGTCCGGCCGCGGCGTGCGGGCCGGGATGGCGACCAGCGGCACGATGATCAGCGAGCCGACGGCGGCCGCGAGCGCGATGACCACCCTCCAGGCGGCGATCAGGGCCTGGCCGCCGACGCTGGCCGGGTTGGCCGGGGTGGGCCCGGCGCCGGCCAGCCGGTCGGCGCAGACCGCGCCGATCACGGTCGAGGACGCGGCGAGCCAGCACACCCAGGCCAGGCTGCTGACCCAGACGGTCGCACTGTTGCCGGTCGGCTGCCACGTGATGATGCCCAGGCCATAGCCCAGACCGAGCTGTGCGGCACCCGCGCCGGCCGCTACGCCGATCGCCGTGAATATTGAGGTTGCCCAGCTTCGTGCGGCCATGCCGCGCAGCGTACGCCCAGCCGTCCACCCCGGCGAGTTGGTGTCGTGGGAATGTCAGGCGGCGTAAAGGTGAGCGTTAGCCATGGCGCGCGGCGGGGCAAGTACGCGGACAAGCCGGACAAGGTGGTGAACTGGACGTATGTCGAACAGCCCTGCCGAAGCTTCCGGCCCGGCCGACGAGACGCAGATCCAGCCGAGCGTGGACGAGACGCGGGTGGTGCCCGGCGGCGATGCAACGCGGGTCGAGCCGGAGGCGCCGCGGTGGACGGCGCGAGCCGGGGTGCCCTCGCCCGGTGACCCGAGGCTGCGGCAGCCCGCGCCCCCGCAGGAGTGGGTGGGGGAGGAAGAAGAGGATCCGTATCAGGGGCGCGCCTGGTACACCCCGGTCGTCGTCGGCGTGGTCGCGGTCGTGCTGGTCGCCGCGCTGAGCGTCGGGCTCTGGCTGATCTACCGGGCGACCGTCAACGGGGAGAACGCGCCGGGCGAGGTGGTGGCGCCGTCCTCGGCGTCCAGCGCTGCGCCGTCGGCGGCCCCGTCGAGCGCGCCGCCCGAGTCGTCGGCGCCGCCGTCCTCGGAGGCGCCGCCCCCGTCCAGCGCCCCGCCGCCCGGCCTGGTCGTGATCCCGCCGCTGCGCGGGGACTCGCTCGCCGAGGCCACGGTGAAGCTGCAGGTGCTCGGGCTGAACGTCGAAGTGCAGCGGCGGCCCGACGACTCCCTGCCGCCGGGCGAGGTGCTGGCGACCGAGCCCGACACGGGTCAGCAGGTGCCGGCCGGCTCCACGGTCACGGTGATCGTCGCGAGCGCGCCGTCGCCCGCGCCCCCGGCTTCCCCGGCGGGCTCGCCTTCGGCCGGCTGACCCCCGGTCGCCGGCCCGGTGCTGGGGGTTGCCGCTGAACCTCGAGCCGGGCGGGGAGGTCGGTTCCCGCCCGGGCGGTCGAGGTCGAGATCTGGGGGCGGCCCGGGGTCAGCTCACGGTGGCGGGCACGCCGGCCCGCGCGGGGGTCGTGGCACGCTGGCCGCGGGCGACGTAGCCCGGCTGCAGGCCCTGGAGCTGGACGAAGATGGAGCGGCGTTCGACGGCGTCGCCGGCCGCGTTGAGCTGGTAGCCGTCCAGCCAGGCCCAGCCGTCGTAGGTCTGCCAGTCGAGCAGTCTGATCACCCGGAACAGCATGGGCTGCGTGAACTGGACGCTCGCGGCCTTCGTCACGCGCAGGACGTCACCGGTCCTCGGTAACACGGTGTGGACTCCCGTTCTTCCGTCGGCTTGTGGGGGAAGGTCGGTTTACGGCACATTCGCGGGTGCAGGGCCGTAACCGCCGACCGGTCCGATCGTTTGTCGCTGCGTCCGCCCGAGACGGATTGATCGGCCAAATGAACAATCCGTGACCCCAGCCACACGCACAGGTTGCCCGAGAACGGTGATCAATGCAACTTGCAAGACGAATATTCCACCGCAGGTATGAGTCGCCGATTGTCGTATCGGTCGCCTTGCGCGGCTTTACGATGTTGCGCTGATCTATACGTAAGTATCTACGTAGGTTCGGCGGCTCGGAGGTGCGACACGTGGCAAGTCGGCGAGGCAGCCCAACCCTCCGCCGTCGCCAGCTCGGGATGGAGCTGCGCCGGCTGAGGGAGGCCGCGCACGTGACCATCGACCACGTCGCCGAGCGGCTGGAATGCTCGGGATCCAAGATCTCCCGGATCGAGACCGGGCAGACCGGGGTCACTCCGCGTGACGTCCGCGACATGCTGGACATCTACGGGGTGGACCCCGAATACGCGGACCAGCTGCTGAAGATCGCGCGGGAGGCGCGACAGAAGGGTTGGTGGCAGCTGTACGGCGACGTGCTCACGAGCGCCTACGTCGGGCTGGAGGCCGCCGCCGACCACATGCGCTCATACGAGGCGCTCGTCGTCCCCGGCCTGCTGCAGACCGAGGAGTACGCCCAGGCCATGATCCAGGCCGCCCGCCCCGACATCGGCGCGATAGATGTCGAGAAGCGGGTGCGTGTCCGGATGGGCAGACAATCGTTACTCACTCAGGATGACCCGATTGATCTCTGGGTGGTGCTGGACGAGGCCGTCCTGCGCCGCCCGGTCGGCGGAAGGGCGGTCATGCGCCGCCAGCTCGAGCACCTGAGCCTGGCGGCGAGCTGGCCGAACGTGACCCTGCAGGTCCTGCCCTTCTCCGCCGGCTCACACGCCGGGATGGACGGGGCGTTCACGATGTTGCTGTACGACGAGTCTGCCGGGCAGAACTTCGTGTTCGCCTCGAACGCGGCCGGCGGCCTCTTTCTCGAGAAGGACGACGAGCTTCAGCGCTACGGATTCATCTTTGACTACTTGCGCGCCAACGCACTCCGTCCGGACGAGTCAGTGTCGATGTTCGTGAAGCTGACAAAGGAGCTGTAGTGGAAATCGAAGCCAAGGGCTTCAGCGTGAACCTCGAGGGTGCCGCTTGGCGCAAGAGCACCCGAAGCGGTCCGTACTCGGACAACTGCGTCGAGGTCGCGTTCGTCGGCGGAGCGGTGGCCCTCCGCGACTCGAAGGACCGGGCCGGGGCGGTGCTGCTGTTCACCCCGGAGGAGTGGCTGGCCTTCGTTGAAGGTACCAAGGACGGGGAGTTCGACCTGGCGTGAACCCACGCCGGAACCTCACCGACCGGCCCGTTTCCGCGGCATAACGCCTGCGGAGCGGGCCGGTCGTTTTTGTCGGCGAGCGTGGCCGTCGGACCGGGACCGTCGTTATAGGTATGAGTGCCGCGAATCGCACCGTATTGCGGCACTTCCCCCGAGTGAGATAAGGCTTCCTACCGTGAACATTGGCCCCGAAAATTTCGGCAACGGATCGTCGAAGACCGACGACCGTTTCTCCGGGCAACTGGGTAGCTACCGTCCGGGCGGTCGCCGGGACGGCCTCGGCGACGGGCCGCTCGACGACCTGTCCCCGCGCAACGGCTCGCCGCTCGACCGGGCGACGATGCCGCTGGACATGACGCCGCCCAAGCTGCCCGAGTCCTCGCTCGTCGCGGACCTCGGACCGCTCACCGGGGGCTCGCTCAGCTCCGGCTCGCTCGGTGGCAGCTCGCTGGGTGCCGGTTCGTTGAGTGGCAGCTCGTTGGGTAGTAGCTCGTTGAGTGGCAGCTCGCTGGGTGGTGGGCCGCTGACCGAGCCGATGTTCGGCCGCGACTCGTGGCTCGACACGCCCAGCGGGTCGATGGCCGACCACCCGCTGCTGCGCGGCCTGCTCATGGAGCTGCCGCCGAAGGGCACCATGCCGCAGCAGGAGTGGCTGGACCGCTGGTTCGAGGCGGCGCGCAGCATCCTGGAGCTGATCTATTCGCAGGAGGCGCGGTCGCTGAAGTGATGCGATGTGCGCACCTGGCTGTCTATCGACAGGTCGAACCGCACCCTGTACAAAGCAGGGAGGACTCGACCTGGGGAGGTCGGACGGGCTCCGGGTGTGCCGATCCGCGACCGGGGCCCGTCATGCACCCCGCGCCGCCCAAACCCTTTGCCCGCGCCGCCTTCGGGGCGCGGGGATGCCTCAAGACCGCCGGCCCGCGGCCGATGTGGGCAGTTGCGCAAGATCAGTGAAATCGGCCGAATGTCCGATTGGTCGCGCCACCTTCGGCGGAGGGGCGTGTCGCAAAGTTGATGGTCGACCGTGAAATGTCCGCTTAGCTTGGGTCGAGTTCGCAGGTGGTAACGGGGGAGGCAAGGGTGGTAGACGTGACCGATCTGATCTTCGCTTTCGTGAGCGGCTTCGGCCTGCTGGCCCTCAGCGTCGGCGCCTTCGGCGTGCTGGACGCCTACAACAAGCGCGGGCTCGGTGAGAAGCGGGTCGACTGGCTGATCGGTCTCTACGCCCTGGGCGTCGTCGCCAACATCGTCGCCTACGTGATGCTCGACCGCTGGTACATCGCCGCGCCGCTGGCGCTCATGCTGTGGCCGGCCGAGCGTGCCTTCGACAAGCGCGGGACCTTCAAGCGCCGCACGGCCAAGGTCGACGCGATCACCGGCCGCTGAAACGTCCGGAACCGTCCGGCCAGTTCGTGAAATATCCGACATTTTCGGATCGCGCCGGCCGAGGTAGCAGCGCCTCGGGGGACGACGAGTACGGCGCGCAGCCCCCGCCGGCCGAGGTCGCAGTGGCCGTCGACGGCCGGGCGAGTCTGCCGGGTGGCTACACGGCGAAGGTCGTGAGCGGTTCCGTCGCCGGGGGCGGCGGGGCGGCGCGCCACAGGCGGGCCTTCTGCGCGCCCAGGCGGGCCAGGTAGTTGGGGTTGAGCAGGATGTACCGGCGCCAGAGGCGCTTCGGCTCCAGGCCCAGCCGCCACAGCCACTCCAGCCCGTTGCGCTGCATCCAGGGCGGCGGGTTCTTCAGGGCGCCGGCGTGGTAGTCGAACGCCGCGCCGACCGCCAGCATGGGCGCGGCGACCAGGGGCTTCATGGCATACACGAAGATTTCCTGGCGCGGGCAGCCCAGGCCCACCATGACCACCCGCGCGCCCGAGGCCTTGATCCGGGCCGCGATCTCCTCGGGCTCGCCCGGCCGGGCCGCGCGGAACTTCGACGGCTCCGCGCCGGCGATCTTCAGGCCCGGGAAGCGGTCGTGCAGCTTGCCGGTCAGCCGGTCCAGGGTGTCCTGGGTCGAGCCGTAGAAGTAGACCGGCAGGCCCTCGGTGGCGCAGGCCTCGAGGACCTTCAGCGTCAGGTCGGGGCCGTAGACGCGGTCGGCGAGGCGGGCCCGGTGGAGCAGGTTGAGCGCCCAGCGCACCGGCTGCCCGTCGGGCGTCACCAGGTCGAACGAGTTGAGCCGGGCGCCGTGGGCCTTGTCCTGCACGCCGGTCATCACGCCGTGCACGGCCAGCGCGGTGACCGCCAGCGGCCGGCCCTCGCGGGCCGCGCTCATCACCTTGTCGACGGCGCTGTCGTAGTCGACGGCGCTGACCTCGACGCCGAGGACGTTCCGCTTGCCCTGGTCAATCACTGGCGCGCGCCTCAGGCTTCCGGGGTCCACTTGTCGACGTTGGCTTCGTAGATTTCCTGGCAGATCATCGGTACGTCGTAGACCTGCTTCCACTCGGGATAGTCCAGCTGGAAGCGCTCGTTGGACCCGATCCACCAGATGTGGTCGCCGACCCGGTTCGCCTCGTGATACTCGGTGATCATCTCGTTGCCGGTGATGCTCCCCGCGAGCGCGAAGGCCTCCAGCATCGAGGTGTTGGAGTGCCGGCCGCCGCCGAGGTTGTAGACGGCCCCCGACCGCGGGCTGCGGAAGAACGCCTCGAAAGCGTTCGTCACGTCGTGGCTGTGGATGGCGTCGCGCACCTGCTTGCCCTTGTAGCCGAACATCCGGTACGTCCGGCGCTCCATGTTGCAGCGCATCACGTATCCGAGGAAACCGTGCAGCTCGGTGGCCGAGTGGGCGGGGCCGGTCAGCGTGCCGCCCCGGAAGCAGGCGGTCTTCATGTCGAAGTAGCGCCCGTACTCCTGCACCATGACGTCCGCGGCCACCTTGGAGGCGCCGAACACGCTGTGCAGGCAGGCGTCGATCGACATGTCCTCCTTGATGCCGCTGAAGTAGGCGTGCCCCGGCTCGAGCTCCCACCGCGTTTCGAGTTCCTGGTACGGCAGCGAGTTGGGCCGGTCGCCGTAGACCTTGTTGGTCGAGCAGTGGATGAACGGCGCGTCGATGCAGTGTTCCCGCACGTTCTGCAGCAGATTGAGCGTGCCGCCGGCGTTCACGTCGAAGTCGGTGAACGGGTCCCGCACCGCCCAGTCGTGCGACGGCTGCGCCGCGGTGTGGATCACCACCGCGATGTCTTTGCCATACCGCCTGAAGATGGCGCCCAGCGCGTCCCGGTCGCGAATGTCCACGTCGTGGTGGGTGTACGACTCGCCGAGGTCACTCGTGAGGCGTACAACGTTCCACGCGGTGGAAGCCTCGGCCCCGAAGAACCGCTTCCGCATGTCGTTGTCGATGCCGACGACATCCAGCCCCAGCGAGGCGAAGTGCCGCACGGCCTCAGACCCAATTAGTCCGGCCGAACCGGTCACGAGTGCAACGCTCACGAGACCGGAGCATACAGTGAGCCCCGAGAAGGCCCTTGGCACCGCGGACCCGCCAGGGAGGCGCGCCAGCGCCGACCGGTGTCTGACGGGAGCAACGGTCGCGCGTTGCACGGACCGGAGTCATTTTTTGTACTGATGGTGTAATACCGAGAGGCCCGGTCCGAACTGGACCAGGCCTCTGACCGGTGGGGAAGGGGGGAGTTGAACCCCCACGCCCTTTCGGGCACACGGACCTGAACCGTGCGCGTCTGCCATTCCGCCACTTCCCCTTGGAGCCCTGAGAAAATACCTCCGTGAGCTCCGGCGCGCCAAAGCATAACTCTGAGCCCGACTCGGCGAAATCACCGGGTAGGCACTAGGCTCTCCTGGGCGCCACGGAAGAGTAGCACGGGCCGACCGGTCAGCTTGCATACGGGCGTGCGACGTCCGGATACCATCATGACCTCGGAACCCGAGGAGGAACCGGTGAGTGTGCTGCAGCGCTTCGAGAAGCGCCTAGAGGGCCTGGTTGAGGGGGCCTTCGCCAAGGTCTTCAAGGGGGTCGTCCACCCCGTGGAGATCCTCAACGCCATGCAACGGGAGGCGGAAGCCCACAAGGCGATTCTGGCCGGCGGGCGCACGCTCGTGCCGAATCGCTACGTGATCGACCTGTCGCCCTACGATCACAGCCGGCTGGCGCCCTACGCGGCCGCGCTCGCGCAGGAGCTCGCCCAGTCGCAGGCGGAGTTCATCGGCGAGCAGGGCTGGACGGTGTATGGCGACGTCATCGTCGAGATCGAGCGCGGCGACGGCCTCGACACCGGCATGTTCCGGGTGACCGCGGAGGTCTACACCGGCGCCGACGTGGCGCCCCCACCCACCCCGGATCCGTATGGCGGCTACAACCAGGGTGGCGGCTACGGGCCTCCGCCCGGCCCCGGCGGCCCGGCGCGCAACGTTCGACTGGTGTCCGGCGACGGGCGAAGCTACCCTCTGTCGATTGGTTCGACCGTGATCGGGCGGGGCGACCAGGCCAACATGCGCCTCCCGGATGTCGGGATCTCGCGTCGTCACGCGCGACTCGACTTCGACGGGGCGCAGGTCGTGCTGACCGATCTCGGCTCTACCAACGGCACGATGGTCAACGGTCAACGCGTCTCCGCGGTCGCGTTGAACCCGGGTGACATGATCCAGCTCGGCACGACCACGCTGACCTACCGCGTGGATGGATGACCGTACTTCACGTAGGCGGATCAGAATGAGCGCGTCGTAGATGGAATTCGTCATCACCGTTGCCCGGTACGGGCTGCTCGTGCTGCTGTGGATCTTCGTGTTCACAGTGGTGGGAGTGATCCGCCGGGATCTGTTCGCGGGCTCGCGTTCGAGCCGGATCGTCGCCGCGCCTCGGGGGGTTGGTGCGGTGTCGGCTCCTGGCCGTCCGGCGAAGGTCAAGCGGGGCAAGACCGCGAACCAGCTCTTCGTCACCGCCGGTGCGCTGGCGGGCACTCGCATCACCCTCGGCGAGGCGCCCATCACCATCGGCCGGGCGGAGGACTCGACGCTGGTGATCACTGACGACTACGCCTCCTCCAAGCACGCCCGCCTCGTGCCGCGCGCCGGCCAGTGGTATCTCGAGGATCTCGGCTCGACCAACGGGACCTACCTCGACAAGACCAAGGTCAGCGCACCGACCCCCGTCCCCCTCGGCGTGCCGATTCGCATCGGCCGCACTTCTCTCGAGTTACGGCCATGACCCTCACCTTGCGCTATGCGGCTCGCAGCGACCGCGGTCTGATTCGGAGTGGCAACCAGGACTCCGTCTACGCCGGACCGCGGCTGCTTGCTGTGGCCGACGGCATGGGCGGCATGGCCGCCGGTGACGTCGCCAGCAACATCGTCATCGCCACTATGGCGCCGCTCGACGAAGACGTGCCCGGCAACGCCATGATCGACACGCTGCGTGGTGCGGTCGATCTGGCGAACCAGCAGATCCGGGATGCGGTCGAGGAGAACCCGGCCATGGAGGGCATGGGTACAACCCTGACCGCCATGCTGTTCTCCGGCACGAAGATGGGCATGGTGCATATCGGCGACTCCCGGGCGTACCTCGTGCGCGACGGCGAGTTCGCCCAGGTCACCAAGGACGACACGTATGTCCAGATGCTCGTCGACGAGGGCCGCATCAGCCTGGAGGAGGCCAACAGCCATCCCCAGCGCTCCCTGCTGACCCGGGCGCTGGACGGCCGCGATGCCGATCCCGAATATTCGGTACGGCAGGTCAAGCCCGGCGATCGCTACCTGCTCTGCAGCGACGGGCTCTCCGGGGTGGTGAGTGCCGAGACCATCGAGGCGACGCTGCGCGAGTACGTCGACCCCAACCAGTGCGCCGGCCGCCTCATCGAGCTGGCCCTGCGCGGCGGTGGCCCCGACAACATCACCGTGATCGTCGCCGACGTGACCGACGAGGACATCGTCGAGGAGCGGCCGATCGTGGGCGGCGCCGCCGCCCAGGACCGGGGCATGGCGACGTCGGCGGACCAGTCGATGTCCTCGGCCCGGGGGGCCGCGCTCGCCGCGCCCCGCCCGCCGGTGCCCGAAGGCGACCCGGACCCGCGCTCCCACGTGAACGCCGCCTCCCGCGACCCCGAGGACGACGAGCGTCGCTCCCGGCGCCACCCGGTGCGCACGGCGGTCCTGCTCGTGGTGCTGCTCGGGCTGCTCGGCGGTGGGCTTTGGTACGGCTGGACGGTGACCCAGTCCCGCTACTACGTGGGCGCCACCGAAGACGGCCGTGTCGCGATCTTCAAGGGCGTGCCCGGCCGGATCGCGTGGCTGAAGCTGAGCACGGTCTACCAGGAGAGCGCCACGCTGCGGGTGGAGGACCTCACGCCGGCCGCCCAGGGCAATGTCCGGCAGGGCATCCAGGTCGACACGCTCGACCAGGCGCAGCGGAAGCTCACGGCGCTGGAGGACCCGGCCGACCCGGCCCGCAAGCAGCTGTGTCCGACGGGGCAGCCCTCCGCCTCGGCCTCGGAGTCCGCCTCGTTGGCGGCCCCACCCGACGGCAGCGCCTCCCCGCCGCCCGGCGGTGATCCGGCCGTGCCGCCGTCGCCGACCGTCGACGCGTCCCTGACCTCCTCGCCGACCCCGACCCCCGTGGCCAGCTGCTGAGACGTGCTGAGGCGAAAAGGAAGCCAGTCGTGACCGCCACTGCCATCCCGGCTCCGTCGCCCATGGGCGGCGGGGCGGGCATTTCCGCACCCGCCCGCCCGCGCACCCGGCGCAACGCCGAGCTGGGGTTGCTGCTCTTCGTCATCGGCATCCTCACCGTCTATGCCGCGGCCATGGAGGGCAACGCGGTCGGCTCCGTCACCCCGGACTTCTGGGTGCAGACGGCGTGTGTCGCCGCCATCTTCGGCGTCGCGCACATCGCGGTGCGCTTCCTCGCCCCCTACGCCGACCCGGTGATCCTGCCGGGCGTCGCGCTCATCAACGGCCTCGGCGTGGCGTTCCTGCGCCGGCTCGACCTGGCCAACACGAAGGCCGCGCAGCGGGCCGACCTCAGCGTGTTCACCGGCGACGGGTTCCGCCAGCTGGGCTGGACCGCCATCGCCGTGTTCGGCGCGATCGCGCTGATGTTCATCGTGCGCGATCACCGGTCGCTGTCGCGCTACGCCTACACGCTGGGCCTCACCGGCATCGTGCTGGTGCTGATCCCCGCCGTGCTGCCGGCGCGGTTCTCGGCGATCAACGGCGCGAAGCTGTGGATCATCCTGCCCGGCTTCACCATCCAGCCCGGCGAGTTCGCCAAGATCTGCCTGTTGGTGTTCTTCGCGTACTACCTGGTCCGCAAGCGCGAGGTGCTGTCCCTGGCGAGCAAGCGGTTCCTCGGCATCGACTTCCCCCGTGGCCGCGACCTCGGGCCGGTGCTGCTGGTCTGGCTGCTCTCGCTCATGGTCCTGGTGTTCGAGAAGGACCTGGGCACCTCGCTGATGTACTTCGGCCTGTTCGTCGTCACGCTCTACGTCGCCACCGAGCGGGTGAGCTGGCTGATCATCGGCATGGGCCTGTTCCTCGGCGGGGCGTTCCTGGCGTACTTCCTGGGCAAGACGGTCGGCGGGCCGTTCCTGAACTTCTCCGAGCGCGCGACCACCTGGCTCGACCCGTTCGGCGACGCGAACGACAAGGGCTACCAGCTGGTCCAGTCGCTGCTCGGGCTCGGCACGGGCGGGCTCACCGGCACCGGCCCGGGCGCCGGCCAGCCGACCAAGGTGCCCGAGGTCCGCACCGACTTCATCTTCTCCGGCATGGGCGAGGAGATCGGCCTGTTCGGGCTGACCGCGCTGCTGGTGGTCTACCTGCTGCTGGTCGAGCGGGGCCTGCGGTCGGCGATCAACGTGCGGGACTCCTTCGGCAAGCTGTTCGCCGGTGGCCTCGCGTTCACGCTGGGGTTGCAGGTGTTCGTCATCGTTGGCGGCATCAGCCAGCTCATCCCGCTGACCGGGCAGACCACGCCGTTCCTCTCGGCGGGCGGCTCGTCACTGGTGGCCAACTGGCTGCTGATCGGCCTGCTGCTGCGCATCTCCGACGCGGGTCGCCGCCCGGCCGGCGGGTCCCCGTCGATCGGCCTCGGCGGCATTGCCGGCGGGGGCGGCGGCGCACCGGTCCAGATCAAAGAGATGCCCACGGAGGTTGTCCGATGAACGCCCCGCTGCGCCGGGTCGGTGTCGTGGTCCTGGTCCTGTTCGCCCTGCTCTTCCTGAACCTGAACTACCGGCAGGTGGTCAAGGCCGACGACTACCGCACCAACTCGCACAACGGGCGGGTCCAGTCGACGGAGTACGAGCGGGCGCGCGGCAAGATCGCCGACTCCAAGGGCACGATCCTCGCCGACGCGCAGGCCACCGGCGACCAGCTGAAGTTCCTGCGGACGTACCCGCTCAAGGACGAGTACGCACATGTGCTGGGCTACAAGCCGGTCAACCTCGGCACGACCGGGCTGGAGAAGCTCAACAACGACTTCCTGATCGGCACCTCGGACAAGCAGGCGGCGGACCGGATCGCCGGCATGTTCACCGGCAAGCAGCCGGCGGGCGGCAACGTGTTGCTGACCCTCTCCAAGGCCACGCAGGACACCGCCTACCAGGCGCTGGGCACCAACAAGCTCAAGGTTCCCAGCGGTGCGATCGTGGCCATGGACCCCACCACCGGCCAGTTGCTGGCCGAGGTCTCGCTGCCGAGCTACGACCCCAACCTGCTCAGCACCCACGACACCGGCGCGGCCCTGGCCAACTACAAGAAGCTCGACGCCGACAAGTCCAAGCCGCTGCTCAACCGGGCGGTGGCGGAGATCTACCCGCCCGGCTCGACCTTCAAGATCATCACCTCGGCGGCGGCGATGACCGCTGACTCGAGCCTCACGCCCGACTCGGTCGTGCAGGGCGGCGAGCTCTACAAGCCGCCGCAGGTGTCGGACTTCCAGATCAAGAACTCGCACACCGGCGTCTGCCCCGACCAGATCACGATGCGCCAGGCGCTGACTGTGTCATGTAACACAGTCTTCGCCCGGATCGGCGTCGAGCGGGTCGGCGCCGACAAGCTCAAGTCGATGGCCCAGGCGTTCGGCTTCGAGCAGGAGCCGCGCCTCGTCGAGGACCAGGACAAGAACTACTGCGGCATCGTGGCCAGCCACACCGGCCCCATGACCGCCGGCTCCGACAACCGCGTCGACCCTCCCGCCGTGGCTCAGTCGAGCATCGGACAGCGCGAGGTGAAGATGTCTCCGCTGCAAGGCGCCATGATTGCGGCGACGGTCGCCAACAACGGCAAAGAGATGCGCCCGTATGTTGTCGACCGGCTGCAGAACGCCGACCTGTCCATCGCCGACCACACCGAACCCAAGACGCTGCGCACCCCGATCACCGCCGATGTGGCCCACGAGCTGCAGGACATGATGTTCAGCGTCGTGTCGTCCGACGACGGTACCGGTAAGAGCGCTCGCATCCCGGGTTTGCAGGTCGGTGGTAAGACCGGTACGGCGCAGGACGGCGAGGACGCGGACGACCACGGCTGGTTCATCGGCTTTGCCCTCAAGGACGGCAAGCCGATCATCGCGGTCGCGGTCTTCCTGGAAAACGCCGGCAAGGGTGGCAGCGCCGAGGCGGCTCGCATCGGTGGCGTGGTCATGAAGGCATACGCGGACGAAAAGGGCATTCGATAATGAGGTGCGCGACATGTTGAGCGCCGGCACCACCCTGGGCGGGCGCTACCGCCTGGACGAGCGCATTGCCGGCGGCGGGATGGGCGACGTGTGGCGGGGCACCGACGAGGTGCTCGGCCGCACGGTGGCGATCAAGGTGCTGCTGCCCGCGCTGCTGGAGGAGCCTGGCTTCGCCGAGCGCTTCCGGGGCGAGGCGCGCACCATGGCCACGATCAACCACCCCGGCGTCGTGGACATCTACGACTACGGCAGCGAGAACGGCACCGCCTTCCTGATCATGGAGTACGTAGAGGGCGACGCGCTCTCCCGCACCCTGTCCCGGGTCGGCCGGCTCACCCCGGCGCGGGCCATGGCGCTCATCGCCCAGGCCGCCGACGCGCTGCAGGCCGCGCACGAGAAGGGCATCGTCCACCGCGACGTGAAGCCCGGCAACCTGCTCGTCCGCCCCAACGGCACGCTCGTGCTCACCGACTTCGGCATCGCCCGCTCGGCCGCCGTGGCGCAGCTCACCGCGGCCGGCTCGGTGCTGGGCACCGCCTCCTACATCTCGCCCGAGCAGGCCTCCGGCGCGCAGGCCACGCCGCTGTCCGACGTGTACGCGCTCGGCGTGGTGGCCTACCAGTGCCTGTCCGGCGTGCGGCCGTTCGAGGGCGAGAACCCGCTCGAGATCGCGATGCGGCACGTGCGCGACCTGCCGCCACAGCTGCCGGTGGACATCCCGCCGCCGGTCGCGCAGCTGGTGGAGCGGTCCATGGCCAAGGACCCGGCGGCCCGCTGGCCGAGCGCCGCGGCGATGGCCCAGGCCGCCCGGCGCGTGTCGGGGCAGCTCGCCGGCGGCACGGCCACCGGCCCCGCCGTGGCGCCGCCGGTCGGCGTGCCGATGGGCCCGCCCGGATCGCCGGCCGGGCCGCGCAACCCGATCTCCGGGCCGCCGATCTCCGGCGGTCCCGTCTCGCCCGGCTACGGCCCGGGGCCGATCTCCGGCGCGCCGATGTCCGGCCCGCCGACCTCCGGCGCGGGCGGCACCCGGATCATGCCCGGCGCGATGCCGGCCGGGTCCGGCGCGGCGGCCGGCCTCGGCGGGCACCAGGCGCGCGGCGCGGCCGGCGTGCCTCCGCCGCCGTCGCGGGGCGACACCGCGACGTTCCTCGGCTCGACCGGCGGCTACCAGCCCCCACCGCCCTCGGGCGGCGGTTCCGGTTCCGGTCCCGGCCGTCCGGGCAAGCGCAACAACAACCTGATGATCATCGGCGTGGCGGCGATCGTGCTGCTGGTGCTGATCGGCGTCGGCGGCATCTACCTGGCCACCAGCGGCAACGACAAGCCGGACAGCAACGTCGGGAACAACGCCACCTCGGCGGCGGCCACGCAGGCCGCCTCGCCCACGCCGGCCAAGGGCACCGGCCGGCCGGTGAACGTGGAATGCAACCCGCTCCAGCCGGCGGACATCTTCGCCAACGAGCTCAAGCGGCGCAACATGACGGTCAACCAGGTCGACCAGCCCACCAAGGGCAGGTTCCCGAACCAGATCGTCAAGGTCGACCCGTGCGGCCGGAACGTCCCCGAGGGCAGCACGATCACGCTGTACGTCAACCGGGGCACGATCGACGAAGAGCCGACCTCGGCGCCGGCCGGCGGCGGCCAGCCGCCCGCTTCGTCGGCACCGGCCGGGCCGGGCCCCGATGCCAGCGTGACGTGCGCGCCGCCGAAGATCCTCGTCAACGGCCAGTGCCTCGGCGCGTGAACATCCCATAACGGCCGGAAAAGATCGGAATGTGTTCTCGTCGCAAGACGTGGCAAGGTAAGAGTCGATGACCGAAGGACGACACGACATGACCGCCCAGCCGCGCCTCCTCGGCGGCCGTTACCAGGTCGGGGAGCTGCTCGGCTATGGCGGTATGGCCGAGGTCCATCGGGGTCGCGACCTGCGGCTCGGCCGCGACGTCGCGATCAAGACGCTGCGCACCGACCTCGCTCGCGACGCCACCTTCCAGCTGCGGTTCCGCCGGGAGGCGCAGAACGCCGCCTCCCTCAACCACCCCGCGATCGTCGCCGTCTACGACACCGGCGAGGAGCGCGGGCCGGCGGGCGAGGAACTGCCGTACATCGTCATGGAGTTCGTCAACGGCCGCACCCTCAAAGAGGTGCTCGCGGCCGAGGGGCGGCTCATGCCCCGGCGGGCTCTGGAGATCACCGCGGACATTTGCGCCGCGCTGGAGTTCAGCCACCGGCACGGGATCATCCACCGCGACATCAAGCCGGGCAACGTGATGCTCACGCAGACCGGCCAGGTCAAGGTGATGGACTTCGGCATCGCCCGGGCGCTGGCCAGCGGCGCGACCACGATGACGCAAACGTCGGCGGTGATCGGCACCGCGCAGTACCTCTCGCCGGAGCAGGCCCGCGGCGAGCCCGTGGACGCCCGCAGCGACGTGTATGCGACCGGTTGCGTGCTGTTCGAGCTGCTCTGCGGCCACCCGCCGTTCGTCGGTGACAACCCGGTCTCGGTGGCGTATCAGCACGTGCGCGAGGATCCGCGGCCGCCGAGCGCCAGCAACCGCGACGTCACGCCCGAGATCGACGCGGTCGTGCTCAAGGCGCTGGCGAAGAACCCGCTCAACCGGTATCAGTCGGCCGGCGAGATGCGCGCCGACGTCATGCGCGCCGCCGCCGGCCGCCCGGTCTCGGCGCCGCCGGTGATGACCGAGGAGGAGATGGCCTCGGTCATGGCGGCGCAGCAGACGACGGCATACCGGCCGTCGCCGACCTCGCGCCAGCCGTCCCGGGCCAACCAGCGGCAGAAGCGCAAGAGCTCCACCGGCTTGGTGGTGGCGCTGACCGCCCTGACACTGGTGGCGGTCGCGGCGCTGTCGATCGGGCTGTACCTGGCCAACCAGGAGCCGCTGGTGCCGGTCCCCGGCATCACCGGGCGCTCCGAGACCGATGCCGCGGCCGCGCTGGGCCAGTCCAAGCTCCGCGGCGACCCGCGGCCCGGCTCGACGGAGAACTGCACGGCGGGCACGGTGCTCACCCAGAGCCCGATCGCCGGCGAGAAGGTCAAGCAGGGCACGCAGGTCGACTACACGGTGTGCGGCGCGCCGTCGAAGGTGGCCGTGCCGGCGCTGACCCGGCTGACCAAGGACGAGGCGAACCGCCAGCTGCAGCAGGCGAACCTCAAGCCGCAGTTCATGGATCGCGACGGGGTCGAGCCGAAGGACGAGGTGACCGGGTCCGAGCCGGAGGCGGGCACGCAGGTGACGCCGGGCTCGACGGTCATCGTCTACATCTCCAGGAACAACCAGGCGGTCCTGCCGAACATCGTCGACAAGACCCCGGCCCAGGCCGAGGCGGCTCTGGAGCAGGCCGGCTTCATGAACCACACCACGACCAACGTGGTGGTCACCGACGACAGCAAGGTCGGCCTGGTGGTGGGCGCGAAGCAGAGCGTCGGCAAGACGTATCTGAAGACGGAGCAGATCGTGCTCCGCATCGGCCAGGCGGACAACAGCAGCCCGACGGCCAACCCCTCCGGCTCGGTCAAGCCGAGCGGCAGCGCGACCCCCTGACATCTGCTACGTTGCGTGCCCTGTGGATAACTGGCTAGTTATCCACAGGGTTGTCCACAGCTCTCCCCGCCCCTGTGCGTTCTGGCGCGCCTTCGAGGCGACCCGTCATGACGCTTCGAGTTGTGCCCGTCACTGAGTGAGCGGCCGATGGCCAGACACGGCTCGGGTCTGCACCCGCCGGTGCCGGTCGTCGTGCTGGCGCATCGGCGACGGCTGCGGTGGCAACCAACCCGCGCGAGCCCTCGCCCGCGTTCCGCCCGGGGCGGTCGGCAACTCCACCGGACACGGGGCATAGCGACTGGAACTCTCCGCGATCATGCCGCAGCCACCGTCCGGATTACACGTTTTCCATGATCGTGGAAGGATTATGTACCCATAGGTACCATATGGTTCCGCGATCATGAAAAACCCGCCGCGCACTAGCGAGCGCCGCATGATCACGGAGAGATTCGTTCGCTCCGGCCGCGGCCGACAGTCACGACGCCTCGGCGGCGTGCCTGCCGGACGGTTGCGATCATCCGACCGGGACCGGCAATTTCCGGCTCGACCGCGCCGAGCGACTTGGCCGTGGCGGCACCGCCCTTCGAGCGAAGCCGATCGAGGGCTGGGCTTGGGGGCTTGGCACCGCGGGCCTGGCAGGGGCGGGGCCGCCCTTTAGGCAGGCCCCGGCCCGGTGTCTGGCGGGAGCAACGGTCTGTCAGTGACGCGGCCCGAGCCAGGAATTATTTCTGGACGGCCCGGAGCAGGACCGATGCCACGTCCACGACCTCGACGTCCTCCGGGGCGGCGCCGGCGGCCTTCTTGCCGGTGACGCCGTCGCCGAGCATCGTCAGGCAGAACGGGCAGGCGACCGCGACCGTCTTGGCGCCGGTCGACAGGGCCTCCTCGACGCGCTCGACGTTGATGCGCTTGCCGATGCGCTCCTCCATCCACATGCGGGCGCCGCCGGCGCCGCAGCAGAAGGAGCGTTCCGCGAAGCGGTCCATTTCTACCAGGCCGGAGTCGTCGCGGGAGGGGCCGGCCACCGCGCCGAGGACCTCGCGGGGTGGGGCGAAGACGCGGTTGTGGCGGCCCAGGTAGCACGGGTCGTGGTAGGTCACCGCGCCGTCGAGCGGCTGGACCGGGGTCAGGCGGCCGGCGCTGACGAGCTGGGCGAGCAGCTGGGTGTGGTGTATGACCTCGTAGTGGCCGCCGAGCTGGCCGTATTCGTTGGAGAGCGTGTTGAAGCAGTGCGGGCAGGTGGCCACGATCCGCTTCACGCCGGCCTCGTTGAGGGTCTCGACGTTCTGCTGGGCGAGCATCTGGAAGACGAACTCGTTGCCGATGCGGCGGGCCGGGTCGCCGGTGCAGGTCTCGCCCTGGCCGAGGATCGCGAACTTCACGCCGGCCTCGTGCAGCAGGGTCGCCACGGCGCGGGTGGTCTTCTTCGCGCGGTCCTCGAAGGCTCCCGCGCAGCCGACCCAGAAGAGGTACTCGTAGTCGCCCTCCTCGACCTCCGCCACGTTGGGGACCTCGAAGCCCAGGCCCTTGGTCCAGTCGTCGCGGGTGGATTGGGCGGCGCCCCACGGGTTGCCCTTGTTCTCCAGGTTGCGCAGCATGACGCCGGCCTCGGTCGGGAAGTTCGACTCGATGAGCAGCTGGTAGCGGCGCATGTCGACGATGTGGTCCACGTGCTCGATGTCCACCGGGCACTGCTCGACGCAGGCGCCGCAGGTGGTGCACGACCACAGCACGTCGGGGTCGATGACGCCCTGCTCGTCGACGCCGCCGATGAGCGGGCGGTCCTTCTCGGCCAGCGCCAGGACGTTGACCTTGGCCAGCGCCTCCTCGGTCGCCGTTTCGCCGCCGGCCAGCAGATACGGCGCCTTGGCGTAGGCGTGGTCGCGCAGGTTGAGGATGAGCAGCTTCGGCGACAGCGGCTTGCCGGTGTTCCAGGCCGGGCACTGCGACTGGCACCGGCCGCACTCGGTGCAGGTGGTGAAGTCGAGCATGCCCTTCCAGCTGAACTGCTCGACCGTGGCGACGCCGAACTGGTCCTTGTCCGGGTCGGCCTCCTCGAAGTCCAGCGGCTTTCCGTTGCTGGTCATCGGGCGCAGCGCGCCCAGGCCGGAGCCTTTGCGGCCGGGGGCGCGCTTGAAGAAGATGTTGAAGAACGCGAGGAACCGGTGCCAGGCGACGCCCATCGTGATGTTGCTGGCGATCACGATGACCCAGGCCATCGAGACGATGATCTTCACCATGGCGATCAGGCTCACCGCGGCCGGCCAGGCCGGCAGCACCGAGCCGAGCGCGTGGCTGAGCGGCGCGGCCCAGACCGGCCACTCCAGCTCGCCGTTGGCGGCCTTGAAGCCGCGGATGAGGAAGCCGCAGATCAGCACCGCGAGGATCGTGTACTCGACGTAGTACGCCTGCCACATCGTCGAGCCG
This sequence comes from Dactylosporangium sp. CA-092794, assembly GCF_050948465.1. Lineage (NCBI taxonomy): Bacteria > Bacillati > Actinomycetota > Actinomycetes > Micromonosporales > Micromonosporaceae > Dactylosporangium > Dactylosporangium sp. CA-092794. Next base: position 80,549 of record NZ_CP192044.1, read on the forward strand.
GTGAAGCGGGACCGGCGCTCGGGCTTGCGCGGGAGGTTGCGCAGCCGGATGCCGATCAGCACCAGGATGCCGATGAAGCCGAGCGCCCCGATCCACTCGGTGACCAGGCCGTAGAGGCCCCAGCCGCCGATCAGCGGCAGACCGTTGGACGGCTTGACGGCCTCGAAGTAGGCCTCGAGGACCAGCAGGGAGAGCGTGATGAACGCGACCATCACGAACCAGTGCGCGGCGCCGACCACCGTCCAGCGCAGCATCCGGGTGTGCCCGAGGGTCTCGGCGAGCATGTTCCGCAGCCGCAGGCCCTTGCGGTCACCGCGGGTCGGGTCGGGCTGGCCCAGGCGCACCACGGCGAGCATCCGCCGCACGGTCCGCACGACGAGGACCACCGCCACGACGGTGATCGCCGCCGCGACACAGGTCGCGACGATCTGGACTGCACCCATGCGGAATCCTCCCAGCGATCCGGGGCCGAACCACCTCTCAAGAGACCTTAGTCCCCTTGTTACCCGTGGGTAACGTGAGGTGGGTCGCAGCAAACGCTAGGTCACGGGGCCGGGGGAGACCATCTCCACACCGCAAGTTGTGACACATTCGGCCCCCTCGGCGGACCGAGGGGGCGGACGGCTCAGCGGCTCAGCGCCACTTGGAGAAGACGGCGAGCGACGCCACCAGGAACCCGAAGCCGATGGCGAGGTTCCAGTACTTCAGGTCGGCCAGCGTGGAGAGCCAGTCGACGTCGAAGAAGCCCTGCGTCAGGTAGTAGGACACCAGCCACGCGATGCCGATCACGACGAACGCCACCGCCAGCGCCGGCACCCAGGTGGGGCTCGGGCGGCGCCTGACCGCCGCCGTCTCCTGCGGGCGCAGCTCCGCGGGGGGCGTGTAGACCTTCTTCTTGCGAACTGTCGACTTCGGCACGGCGCTCTCCTGGAGGGGTCGTCTGGCCAACACTATCCATTGACGCCGCCACCTCCGCCAGCGTCGGCCTGAATAATGTTCTGCGACTAGCGTAGTCAAGTCGGCACGCGCGCGTGGGGAGGGGTCGTGGTCGAGTACACATCCGGCGGCTCCTCGTGGTCGCGCGCCGTGCGCCGGCTCGGCCGGGCCATGCTGCCGCGCCGCCGCTCGCGCCGCGGTTTTGCCTGGTCGGTGCTCACGCCCGTGGTGCTGGTGGTGGCCGGGACGCTGTTCTCGCTGAGCGCCAAGACCGCCCAGGGCACCGATCTGCGCGACGATCGCCGGCCGGAGCTGACCAACCTGATCAGCCAGCGCAAGCAGGAGATCGCCGCGGCCCGGGACCGGGCCGCCCGGCTGCGCGCCCAGGTCGACGCCCAGCAGCAGCGCCAGGCCGGCGCCGACGGCCAGGTCGACGCGCAGCGCCGGCGCGGCGACGCGCAGCAGGCCGCCGCCGGGCTGACCGCCGTGCACGGCCCCGGCGTGCGGGTCGTGCTCGACGACGCGCCGCGGCGCGCGGACGGCACCCGGCCGGTCGGCGCCACCCCCGACGATCTGGTCGTCCACCAGCAGGACGTACAGGCCGTGGTCAATGCGCTGTGGTCCGGCGGGGCGGAGGCCATGACGCTGATGGGGGTCCGGGTCATATCGACGAGCGCGGTACGCTGCGTGGGTAACACCCTGCTGCTGGACGGGCAGGTCTATTCGCCACCCTTCGAGATCGCCGCGATCGGCGACCAGACGCGGCTGCAACGCGCACTCGAGACCTCCGCGGGGGTCCGGCTGTTCAGCGAGGCCGCCGAGACCTTCGGGCTCGGCTACCAGGTGACGTTGGAGGCAGACGTGCAGGCCAGGGCATACGACGGCTCGACGGCGCTGCGCGCCGCACGGTCCGGGTCCTGACCGGGGCGGCACCTGTGGAGCACCTTCCCCGCCACCGCGCGCTCGACCAGGACGACATCGCCACCACGGTGATGCCCCGGCTCATCATCGAGGATCCGGGTGACAAGACCGCCGTGATTCCCAAAGTCGCCCCGGAGCCGGCGGAAACCGCCTATATTCCGAAAATTAGTGAGCCTTCCGCGTCCGCCCCTGCCGCGGAACCGAAACTTCCACCGACTCCCCCCACCCCCGACGCCAAGCCGGACGCACCGAAGGGCACCATCGTCGTGCCGCTGCGCCCGGTCCGCACCGAGGAAGGGTACCGGAGCGTGTACTCCGAATATACGAGGACGACGGCCGGCTCGGTCATCCGCGCCATCAGCCGCGGCACGGGCGAGGTGCTGATCACCTTCGGCCTGATCGTCCTGCTGTTCGCGGGCTACGAGGTGTGGGGCAAGTCGGCGATCGTCGACGCGCACCAGGACGAGCTCAACCGGCAGCTCGAGCAGCAGTGGGCCCAGCCGACGGTCGGCCCGACGGCGGCGCCGGCGGTGGTCAAGCCGGCCAACGGCGCCGTGATCGCCTCCGTCCACATCCCCCGGCTGGACAAGAAGTGGGCGGTCGTGCAGGGCGTCACCCCGGCCGACATCCGCTACGCGCCCGGCCACTACCCCGACACGGCCCTGCCCGGGCAGATCGGCAACTTCTCGATGGCCGGCCACCGCACGCCGGCCATCTGGTGGGACCTCGACCAGCTCAAGGCCGGCGATTCGGTCGTCGTCAAGACCGCCGATACCTGGTACGTCTACACCGTCACCGGCCACGAGATCGTCGTGCCGACCGCCGTCCAGGTGGTGGCGCCCGTGCCCGACAAACCGGGCGAAACACCCACCAAAGCGATGCTGACGATGACCACCTGCAACCCGAAGTTCAACAACTACCAGCGGCTCGTCGTGCACGCCGAGCTCACCCGGACGCAGCCGGTCTCCGACGGCGACCCGGCCGAGCTGAAGGGCTGAGCGCGGCATGTATTCCTGGATCTGGCGGCACATCCCGTTTCGGCAGTGGCAGCTCAAGACGCTCGTCTCGGTGGTGCTCGCCGCCGCGTTCGGCGCGCTGCTGTGGTATCAGATCTTCCCGGCCGTCGAGCCGCTCCTGCCGTTCGACGACGTGCAGGTGGAGACCACCGACCCCGGCGCGGACACCACGATCGAGAGCCCGGCCCCGCGGCCGTCGGCCCCGGCCAGCGCGCCGGTCACGGGCACTGTCCCGCCCGCCGTGCTGCCGAGTTAGGCTGAGCCGTGCGCGTCCTCGTCATCGACAACTACGACTCCTTCGTCTTCAACCTGGTGCAGTATCTCGGCCAGCTGGGCGTGGAGTGCGACGTCCGCCGCAACGACGAGATCGACGTGGCCGACGTCGGCGCCATGCGCCCGGCGGGCGTGCTCCTCTCGCCCGGCCCGGGCACGCCGGAGCGGGCCGGGATCTGCATGTCGGTGATTTCGCGGTACTCCGGGGAGCTGCCGATCTTCGGCGTGTGCCTCGGCCACCAGGCGTTCGGCGCCGCCTTCGGGGCGACCGTGACCCGCGCGCCGGAGCTGCTGCACGGCAAGACGTCGCTGGTCACGCACTCGGGCGAGGGCGTGCTGGCCGGCCTGCCGTCGCCGTTCATCGCCACGCGGTACCACTCGCTGGCCGTGGTCGAGTCGACGCTGCCGCCGGAGATCGAGGTGACCGGCCGCACCGAGTCGGGCGTCGTGATGGCGATGCGCCACCGCACCCTGCCGATCGAGGGCGTGCAGTTCCACCCCGAGTCGGTGCTCACCCAGGGCGGTCACCAGATGCTCGCCAACTGGCTGGCCGTGTGCGGGCTGCCGGACGCGCTGGACCGGGCACCGGAGCTGGTCGCCGAGGTCGAGGCCCGCCGGGTCGCGGCCTTCGCCTAGGGCCTAGCTGACGGATCTTGCGGGTTGGTTGGTCGCCGAAGGACCCGTGACGGCAGGCCATGTGGTCCTGCCGCCCGCGGCCCGTGAGCGGGACGGTGACCTCATGCGGACGTCTGCCGTGCCTGACCTGAGCGCGGTGCCGGCGCCCACCGGTCCGCGGTGGAACTGGCTGCACCGCGTGGCCGCGGTAGCCGCACTGCTGTCAGCGGTGTTCATCCCGATCCAGATCGCCGTCTTCCTCGCCTGGCCACCGCCGCTGGACGGCACCGCCGTCGACTGGTTCAGGCTGCTGCGCGAGCACCGGCTCGCCGGCCTGATCGACCTGGACCTGCTGCTCGTCGCCGACAACGTGCTGCTGATGCCGATCCTGCTGGCGTTGTACCTCGCGCTACGGCGCGCGTATCCGTCGGTCATGCTGCTCGCCGTGACGTTGGGCTTCGCCAGCGTCGGGATGTACCTCACGACCAACCCGGCCGTCCAACTCGCGGCGCTGAGCGACCAGTATGCGGCGGCCACGACCGATGCCCAACGGGAGACGGCCACGGCCGCGGGCACCGCGATGCTCGCGATGTGGCAGGGCACGGCGTTCCACGCGGGCTACCTCGTCGGCTCCACCGCGGGCATCCTGCTCGGCGCCGCCATGCTCGGCAGCGGCGTGTTCAGCCGGCTGACGGGGTGGCTGGCGATCGCCGGGAACGTGATGGCGCTCGGCCTGTACGTCCCGGCCGCCGGCGTGTTCATCGCCGTCTTCTCGGTGCTGTTCCTTGAGGCGTGGTACGTGCTGATCGCCGCCCGGCTGTACCGGTTCGGCTTCGCGGTAGGCCCTAGCGCTGCCCGATCACGTTCATCGCCAGGCCCAGGGCGACCAGGACCCCGGCGGCGGTGGCGATGATGCGCAGGCCGCGCAGCCCCTCGACCCAGGCGGCCTTGCGGGCGCCCGGGATCAGCGCCTTCGTGCGCCGGTAGTCGAGGCGGGCCCGCTTGGCTCGCGTGCCGGCGCTGCCGATGGCAATGCCGGCCGCCAGCGCGATACACGCGCCGATCAGCGCCGTCCCCATCAGGTCCTCCTCACCCGGTCGCCCCCGTGCGTCAGTGCCCTGCCGCATCAGCATCAGTGCCGGTCAACTCGGTGCAAAGTCCCCGAAAGTGGGAGGGTGATCCACGTATCCCGATCATCGTCCGGCTCGTTCATATCGGCCCGCGTCGGTGACGCCGGGCGCCGTGGGCGTCGCTTGGGTTCACGTGGAACAATCGGGGCCACACCTGAAGGGACCATCGCGCGAGCGTGCTGACCACACTGTTGCCCCTGCTGGCGTTCGTGCTGCTCACCGCCGCGAACGCGGGCTTCGTCGCCGCCGAGTTCTCGCTCGTGACCGTCGACCGGGCGGAGATCGAGCAGCGGGCCAACGCCGGCGACCGGATGGCCCGCACCGTGCGCCACGCACTGCGCGAGCTGTCGTTCCAGCTCTCCGGCGCGCAGCTGGGCATCACCCTGGCCGGCCTGCTGACCGGCTACCTGGCCGAGCCCGCGCTGTCGCGGCTGTTCGCGCCGCTGGTGCGCCCCGTGGCCGGAAACGTGACCGAGGGGATCGCGCACGCCATCGGCCTGATCGTGGCGACCCTGGTGTCGATGCTGTTCGGCGAGCTGGTGCCGAAGAACGCGGCGCTGGCCAAGCCGATGCCGCTGGCCCTGCGCACGGCCGGGCCGCTGCGCGTGTTCGCCCGGTTCTTCTCGTGGCTGATCGGGCTGCTCAACGGCACCGCCAACTGGGTGGTCCGGCGGCTGGGGGTCGAGCCGCAGGAGGAGCTGGCCAGCGCCCGCTCGCCGGAGGAGCTCGGGCTGCTCGCCGCGATCTCCGCCCAGGCCGGCGCGCTGCCGCGGGAGACCGCGGTGCTGCTGCAGCGCACGATCCGCTTCGGCGACAAGCGAGCGGCGGAGGCGATGACCCCCCGGGTCGACGTCGTGTCGCTGCGCGCCGACGCCACCGTCGCCGACCTGCTGGCCACCTCGGTGCAGACCGGCTACAGCCGCTTCCCGATCTACGTCCAGACGCTCGACCAGGTCACGGGTGTGGTCACGGTCACCGACGCGCTCAGCGTGCCACCGGTGCGCCGGCCGACCACCAAGGTCGCCGCGGTCGCCCGGGAGCCGGTGTTCGTGCCGGAGAGCCTCGACCTCGACGGCGTCCTCGATGCGCTGCGCAAGGGCAACTCCGACGTGGCGATCGTGGTCGACGAGTACGGCGGCACCGACGGCGTCGTGACCGTCGAGGACCTCGTCGAGGAGCTGGTCGGCGAGATCGCCGACGAGCACGACGTCGAGGAGGAGCCGACCACCGCGCACGGCATGCCCGACCTCACCGCGCCGGGCGCGGAGCGGACCGTGCTGGTCGACGGGGTGCTGCGCGAGGACGAGCTCGCCGAGCAGACCGGGTTCCACGTGCCGCCGGGGCCGTATGAGACGCTCGCCGGCTTCCTCATGGCGCGGCTCGGCCACATCCCGACGGTCGGCGAGAGCTGGAACGAGGACGGCTGGGAGTTCACCGTGGTCGAGGTCGACCGGAGGCGCATCGAGCAGGTCCGGGTCGTCCGGCCGGAGGTGCCGGCCGAATGACCCTGCTGCTCACCATCCTGCTGCTGATCGGCAACGCGTTCTTCGTGGCCGGCGAGTTCTCGCTGATCGCCTCCCGGCGCACGGTCATCGAGCCGATGGCGGCGACCTCGCGCCGGGCCCGCACCGCGCTGCGCGCGATGAACGAGATCCCGCTGATGATCGCCGGCGCGCAGCTGGGCGTCACGATCTGCACCCTGGGCCTGGGCGCGCTCGCCGAGCCGGCCCTGGCGCACGGGCTGCAGGAGCCGTTCCACGCGCTGCACCTGCCGGAGCGGCTGGTCCACCCGGTCGCGTTCGGCCTGGCGCTGGTCGTGGTGGTGTACGCACACACCGTCGCCGGCGAGATGGTGCCGAAGAACCTGACGCTGGCCTCGCCGGAGCGGGCGGTGCTGTGGCTGGGCCCGCCGATGTATGCGTTCTGCATGGCCACCAAGCCGCTGCTGGCCGCGATGAAGTGGCTGTCGCGCACGATCCTGTCGCTGTGGCGGATCGAGGCCACCGGGGCGGTGAAGACCGTGTTCACCGCCGAGGAGCTGGCCGGGCTGGCCGCGCAGGCGACGACCGAGGGGTTGCTGGCGCCGGAGGAGCATGCCCGCATCACCGGCGCGCTTGCGCTGTCGCGGCGCACCGCCCGCGACGCGCTGCGGCCCTGGGCGGAGATCACCACGGTCGCGGAGGACGTCTCGCCGGCGTCGCTGGAGGTCCTCGCCACCCGCACGAACCGCTCGCGCTTCCCGGTCGTGGAGCGCGCGAGCCGCCGGGTGCTCGGGTTCGTGCACGTCAAGGACGTGCTCGGGTTCGTCGGGCCGCAGCGGCGGGCGCCGATTCCGGCCGAGCTGATCCGGCCGCTCGGGATCGTTCCGCCGACCCGCACGCTGGCCGAGCTGCTGCTGGCCATGCGCCGGGAGCGTCGCCACATCGTGCTGGTCAGCGACGGGCGGGTGCCGATCGGCGTGGTCACGCTGGATGACGTGCTGACCGCGGTCGTCGGCGAGCCCGTGCACACGGCTTGATCTTTGTTCTTGGCACTTTTGGTTTTGGCACCGCGGACCTGGCAGGGCCGGGGCCGCCCTTGAGGCAGGCCCCGGCCCGGTGTCTGGCGGGAGCAACGGTCGGTGAGTGACGCGGTCCGAGCCATATTCATGCTGGCGGGTTACCGCGGGCCGGAACCGCGGCGGCGGTCGATGGTTCGCGGCATCATGTCCGGTTATGCACCGACGACGACGGTTATGGCTGTGTGCCGTGATCGTGCTGGTTGTCGGGCTGGCCGGCTGGGCGGGGCAGCGATCGGCGTTCTTCGCCGGGCGGGGCCTCGGGGAGCCGGCGACCGGCGTTACGTCGGCGGTGCCCTTCGCGTCCGGCACGGCGCCGGGGATTCCCTCGGGTGGCCCTACGGCCTCGTCGCGGCCGCCGGGTCGGGGTGGGACGGCGGCGGTCCGGTATACCTTCGACGGCGGGCTCGGCGAACCGGTCCGGGACGCCGACGGGCGGCTGGAGCTGCGGGCGCGGCGGGCCGAGGGCGGTGAGCTGGCCGCGGTGGCGCACGACGGCGGACTCGCGGTGCGGTTTCCGGCCCGGTGTGAGCATTACGGTGCGGACAGTTGCGCTCGTGCGATCCTGCAGAGCGGTCCGGCCGGCTTTCTCAATCCCGGCCGCGGATCGTTCGGCTATGGCGCGAGTGTCCTTGTCAAGGCCGATGAGACTTCCAAGGGCGCCAATGTGGTGCAAAAAGGGTTCTCGGTCGGTGACAGTCAGTTCAAGCTGCAGATCGACGGGGTGGCGGGAAGGCCGAGCTGCGTGATTGTCGGCGCCCGTTCGGATGCCATTTTCGTAGCGTTGGCATCGCGGTCCGTCGCTGACGGGCGGTGGCACCGGATCGCGTGTTCGCGCGGTAACACACTGCTCACGGTCGCTGTGGACGGGGCCGAGGAGGGACGCACCGCAATTCCTTCGTCACTGTCCATAGTGAACGAGGATCCGCTGTGTATTGGCGGCAAGGGAACGAGCGCGAACAACGACCAGTTCGTCGGTGTAATCGATGATGTGTACGTCACTCGATACGCGTGACCTTTCCGGACGAATCGGACAAGAATCGCGCACTGACTTGAACCTGGGAACGGCTCACCCTTAACGTGAATCCCCGTCGGCCGGATGTCCGCACCCAGCACGGGCGCACCGGTCGGCGCCGCCGAGTCGATATCGGAGCCGGGGACCCACGCGCACCATCGGGGTGAATCCGCATTTGCGGTAGGGCGACCTTCCCGCCCGAACCCGTCAGCTAACCCGGTAGGCGGCCACGGAAGAAGGAGTAACTCCTCGGTGGAGACCCATCTGAGGTGGACGAGGTGGCCCAGCCGTCCGGTCAGGCTTCTTGTCGCGATCCTCGGCGGCCTGTCCCTCGCCGTCGGGATCACGGGGCTCGCGCACGCGGATCCGACCCCGGCCGAGATCGAGAAGCAGATCGACGACAAGTGGAACGAGATCGAGCCGATCATTGAGCAGCACAACCTGCTCAAGAGCCAGCTCGCCAGCAACCAGACCAAGCAGAAGCAGCTCGAGGCGCAGATCGCGCCCCTGCGCCAGCAGGTCGACGCCGCCTTCGACAAGGTGAGCGCGTTCGCGGTGCTGCAGTACAAGACCGGCCGCGTGTCCAAGCTCGACGCGATGCTCACCACGGGTTCGCCGGACACGTTCATCGACCAGATGACGATGCTCAACATGCTGGCGAAGGACGAGCAGGCGCGGATCCAGGACGTGCTGACGGCCAAGCAGCAGTATGACGCCCAGAAGGGCCCGATCGACCAGCTCGTCGCGCAGCAGGCCGAGCAGGAGGCCGCGCTCGCGAAGCAGGAACAGCAGATCAACGGCGAGATCAAGGCGCTCAACGACATGCGCGTCAAGGCGTATGGCTCGAGCGGCAGCACCGGCAACCTGCGCCCCGTGGCCTGCCCCGTCGAGTACTTCGGCGGCCCGGGCGCGAAGGCGGCCCAGGTGGCGTGCGCGCAGATCGGCAAGCCGTATGTGTTCGGCACCGAGGGCCCGAAGACCTTCGACTGCTCCGGGCTCACGCTGTATTCCTGGAAGCAGGCCGGCTACACGCTGCGGCACTACACGCAGTGGCAGTACTCGGACACCAAGCGCGTATCGCGAGCCGACCTCAAACCCGGCGACCTGGTGTTCTTCTACGGCGACCGACATCACGTCGGGCTGTATGTCGGCGGCGGCTGGATGGTCCACGCACCCAACGCCAGCGAACCGGTACAGATGAAAAAGATCGATTCAGAACCGATCAACGGGTACGGCAGAGTCGCATAGATTGCAGGGGGCGGGCCTACCGGGCCCGCCCTTTCAGCGTGTCGGCCACGTTCGCCAGTTCTGCCACGAGCGGCTCGGCGTGGGCCCGCGCTGCCCTTGGTAGCGCGAGCCGTAGACCGCCGAGCCATACGGGTGCTCGGACGGCGACGACAGCCGGAAGATGCACAGCTGCCCGATCTTCATGCCCGGCCACAGCCGGATCGGCAGGTTCGCCACGTTGGACAGCTCCAGCGTCACGTGCCCGGAGAACCCGGGGTCGATGAACCCAGCCGTCGAGTGCGTCAGCAGGCCGAGCCGCCCGAGACTGGACTTCCCCTCCAGCCGCCCGGCCAGCTGATCCCCGAGCGTGATCACCTCGAGCGTGGACGCGAGCACGAATTCCCCGGGGTGCAGCACGAACGGCTCCCCGTCGTCGACCTCGACCATCGACGTGAGCTCGTCCTGCTGGATCGCCGGATCAATGTGGGTATACAGGTGGTTGTTGAACACCCGGAACCACCGGTCGAGCCGCACGTCGATGCTGGACGGCTGCACCAGCGCCTGGTCGAACGGCTCGAGGCGCAACTGCCCGCCTTCGAGCTCCTTGCTGAGGTCACGGTCCGAAAGCAGCACCCTACGAGGTTACGTTGCGACCCTGGTTGGTGAAATTCGCCTCTATCGTACACATGTACGAGTAGATTTGACCCATGGCATCGTGGGCCCACTTCGCCGCGGCCGAGCCCTCCCTCGCCGCGGCCATCCGCACGCTGATCTGCCAGTACGGCCCGGGCCTGGGCTACCTGGCCACCGTCCGCCCGGACGGCGCTCCGCGCCTCCACCCGGTCTCCCCGGTCATCACCGACGCCGGCCTGTTCTGCTTCGTGCTGCCCTCCCCGAAGCGCCACGACCTGGACCGCGACGGCCGATACGCACTGCACAGCTTCCCGTCGACCGACTCGGACGACGAGGCCTACCTGTCCGGCCGCGCCGTGCCGGTCACCGACGCCCCGCTGACCGCCCACCTGGCCACCACGATGCGCGCCGCCCCGGGCATCGACTGGAGGCTCTACGAGCTGACCGTCGACCTCGCCTTGCTGGTCCACCACGACACACCAACCACCGCCACCCACACGGTCTGGAAGGCCACCCAACCCCACGTGCCACGCCGAAGGCAAAATGGCCCGTGCACGACGCCCGCGGATTCGGTACAGTAGGCGTCGCCTCGCGGGTGTAGTTCAATGGCAGAACATCAGCTTCCCAAGCTGACAGTGAGGGTTCGATTCCCTTCACCCGCTCGATCCTGGGATCCCCTTGTTCGCCGAGAGCGCGAACCTGGGGATCTCGCCATTTTTCCTGGGGCCGAGCCCCAGACCCCACGGTGGGTGGGCGCTCTCCGCCGGGGTGGGCCGGCCTCCGGGGTGGGTTGCTCTCTGGGGTTCGGTCATTGTTCGCAGTTGCCGTGCCGTTGGCGGTCCAGGTTGGTCCACTGTCGGCTGCGCTGCTGATGGTGGGGGCGCCTGGGGGCCATTGCGGCAGGTTTCGTGAGATCACTCCAGGCCGCTCGGGACGGCTCCGCATCGCCAACGCCTTGAACCGGTCGGCGATGACCTTGTCCAGGGTCTCGGCGTCGAGGAGTGCCCCATGCTGGCCGGGCTGCGACAGGATCGCAGGTCGACGCGCGCGATGAGGGCATCGCGGTTCAGCGGGTCGTCGAGATTGGCGGCCGCCGGGCGGGGCTGGAACTCTACCGCGGGGCTGATCACGTCCGCTGGTGTGGTGTATGAGGCTAGCGCCTGATCGTGCTTGGTTGATGTCGGCCGCCGGCGGCCGACGCAGACTGGGTGCCGGTGGCTGCCGGCGGGGGCACGAGCGGTCATCAGCGCCGCCGAGCCGGACGTATGTCTCCGTGATCATGATGCCCGTACTGACCGCACACCGGGTTGCCATGATCCCGGAGACTTTCGGTACACAGGGGTACATCACCACTCCGCGATCATGAAAAACCGTTGGTGTCGATGCAGGGTTGCGCATGATCACGGAGACTTCCGGCCGCTGCGGCGTGCCTCGCGGGCCGCGGCGCCCGACGGGTGGGACGTGATTGCCGATCGCGGCCGCCCCGGGGCGTTGGGGCGCGCAGGCCGGGCACCGCTCGGTCGCCGGCGGGCACGGCGGCCAGCAGCGCCGGTTCCCGGGTGGCGCCGGGCGGTGCCGGGGGAGTGAAGGAGCCGGGAGAAGCGCGGCGCCCCCAGCCACGCTCAAGGCCGCCGACTCCTACATCCAACCGTCGTCTCCAGACTGGCTACGATCCGCGCTGTGCGGCTCCCGGAAGTCATCCCGATCAAGTACATGCCTGACTATCGCACCGACCGCATCGGACGGCATGAAGGCGGACAGTTCTTCGCTGACGTCACTGGCGCGTACCAAGAAGGCGTCACCCTGGGGCGTGATTGGCGTCACCAACAGCGGATCTATGCGGTTCTCCATCGCTTCGACGACAGTGGGCATCACATGGGCTCGGACATATGGTTCGCCGGCGTCAGGGCCGACAGCCCTGCAGTCGTCGAACGAGCCGAACAGGTGCTGTCGGGCTGGCTGTCGAACCTTGGGGCAGTCACCTACTGCAACATCGCCATCCGGCCCTTCCGGGCGGACTTCGACGGCGTCGTCTTTGGGCTCGCTGACGAGACCACCGACGATCCGGACGAGGGCCACGGCGGCCCATGGGCCGAGCTCTACCCTCAACGGCTTGGGTTCCACGAGCCCTGGGACGGCAAGTACGACACCTAAGCGTCCGCCGACCTGACTATTTCAACAGGCTTCCCAATGGCGTGTCTCGTCATGGCTGGTCGTGGACTACCGTGAACATGAGTCACGTGACGATGGAGGTGCAGGGATGAGCAAGCACGGCGCCCGAGCGCCGCTCGGGTCGCGCTACGCGGATCAGCGTCCATACGTCGTCGTGACTGATCTGGGCGAGTTGCGCGGGCCTACCACTGGTGAGGCAAGACTTGATCGGCGGTTGAACTGGTCGGGGCGGGCTGTTGTCTACGACCTCGGTAACCCCCGGCGGTTAGCGAGCATGTACGAGGCAGTACTTCGCGAGGCCACGCACGTTGAGGAACTGCAGATGTGGCTTGACGGGCCGACGTTGCTGCGACTCTGGCCTGATCTCGTGTTGCCACCGCAGGTTCGACAGCTCTGGGAAGCCCAGTTCCCCGATCTGGCCATCACACGGCGGCCAGCTGCCTAGTGATGCACGACAAGGCGCCGACGCATCGACGTCTCGCGGAGATCGGACTGCAGGCTGGCGGACCGCACGGATTCGCCTTGGCCGGCGGTCACGCCGTTGCCGCCCACGGCATCTTGCAGCGGCCGAGCGAGGACGTCGATCTCTTTGCCGACTGGCAACGACGGGCCGACTTTCCTGCCGCGGTTGAGGTCGTCATCGCTGCTTACGTGGCAGCTGGCTACGAGGTGGAGATAGACCACCGCACGGAGACCTTTGCCCGGCTCTACCTCACGGACCCGGCAGAGCGAGGCGAACACCACCGCGTCGAGCTGGTCGCAAACTGGCGCTCGCAGCCGCCCGTGCAGATGGACATCGGCCCGGTATTGCATGCAGACGACGTCATGGCCGGCAAGGTGGACGCCCTGTACAACCGCGCCGCCGCACGCGACTTTCTCGACATCGATGCCGCGATCGCGAGCGAGCGCTACACGCTGGAGCAGTTGTGCGAGCTAGCCGAGGCGGTTGACGCAGGCTTTGACCGAGCAATATTCGAACAGATGCTGCGGTCGATCGTCCGCTTCGATGACGAAGATTTCGCCGAGTATGGCGTCGCACCCGCCGAGGTTTCGGCACTCCGGGAGCGCGTCGACGCATGGCGGGGGCAGCTGTCGAAGGCCCGAGACGCGGCGGGCCATTAGCGGGCCATTAGCCCAGGCGAACGCTGGCCGCTCCAGCCCGCTTGCCGCACGCGCGACCTGGAGGTACATGCGCTCTCCGCAGTTGGGGCGCCCTCGGCGGTGGGGTTGGTCGCTCTCCGCGGTTCGGTCATCGTCCGCAGTCGCGGGTTCGGCTGGGCGGAGGAGGCTCACGGGGCCACTGTGGTCGCCGGCCCGGCGATGCAGTGGCGCGCCTTGGTCAGCGCGGCGCTGATCACGTCCGCTGGTGTGGTGTATGAGGCCAGACTGATCGTGCTGGTTGATATCAGCCGCCGGCGGCCGTCGCACGCTGGGTGCCGGTGGCTGCCGGTGGGGGCACGAGCGATCATCAGCGCCGCCCCGCCGGACATATGTCTCCGTGATCATGATGCTCGCGGTGACCGCACCACGGGTTTGCCCTGATCCCGGAGACTTTCGGTACACAGGGGTACATCACCACTCCGCGATCATGAAAAACCGTTGGTGCCGATGCCGGGTTGCGCATGATCACGGAGACTTCTGGCCGCTGCGCCGTGCCTCGCGGGCTACGGCGCCCGACGGGTGGGACGTGATCGCCGATCGCGGCCGCCCCGGGGCGTTGGGGCGCGCAGGCCGGGCACCGCTCGGTCGCCGGCGGGCACGACGGCCAGCAGCGCCGGTTTCCGGGTGGCGCCGGGCGGTGCCGGGCGGGCGGAGCACGGCGGCCGCGGGCCGGACACCTCCGGACCGCGTGCGACGCGATGACGGGGAGCCATGGCCATGGCTGGCCACTATGCCACGCATCGCCAACTGTGGTTCCCCCCGTTGTTTCGACCGCCGTGCTGGAGGGTGGTCTTCGGTGGTCGACCGGTCGCGGCGGCCGGGTCCGCGCCTGTTACCACGCCGATTCCGGCCGCCGCGACGATCGTCGCGAGTTCGACCGCTGATCTGGTCAACGCAAAGGGAAACGGCAGGGTCTGCGTCACCGCGAGCCCTGCCGTTGCGTTCGAGCGCCTCGACCTACTTGATGGTGAACTGCTCCCAGCTTTGGGCTCGCGCTCAGCCGACCATGAGGTTCTAGCCGGCCGCCGGGGCCGTGGTCAGGGACCAAAGTCCGTGGCCCGCGGGCGACACCCAACCGTTCGCGCTGCGGCTATAGACGTCGATCTGGAGCGCGCCGGCCCGATCGGCCGTGACCTCGACGGACGCCGTGCCGTCGGGGGTCGCGGGGACCGTCTGCTCGGCGCCGCCGTTCACCGTGTAGACGTAGTCGGTGATGGTGCCCGTGTTCGGGCCGGGCGTGAAGTCGACCTGGAACGGTACGCCGATGACCGGATCGGCCGGGCTGGTCACCGACGGTGCGGTGTTGGCGACGATCACCCGGTATGACGTGACCGGCGAGAGGTTGAACGCCCGGTCGAAGCTGCGCACGCTGAGGGTCACGAATCCGCTGTTCGGCGGCGACAAGGTGAGCGTCGAGCCGCCGTCGACCTGGTCGGCGTGCACGACGCCCGGCATCGAGAACGGGTCGATGAACTCGGGCACGCCGTTCGGGCCGATATTGGCGCCGAACCCCGAGAACACGCCGTCCCAGCTGTACTGGTAGCCGTAGACGTCGTCGGCGCCGTTCGGGGCCAGGTTGTAGACGATCGGGTCGCCGCCCGGGTAGCGCGTTGTGTGGCTGGGGTAGTTGGGTGAGGTCACCGTGGGCGCGTTGGCCGGCGCGGTGGCGTCGGTGGTGAAGTAGCACGTCTGCGACCACGGCGAGTCGTCCGTGCCGTCGTTGACCCGCGCCTGCCACGCGTAGGTTGTGTTGTCGGCGAGCGTGCCGGCCGGCGGGGTGGCCGATCCGAAGTATCCGTTCGGTATGAACTGCTGGGTGACTGTAGTCCGCTGGTCGGGGTGGTCGACCGGCCAGATCGCGAACTCGCCGGTGAGGTGCGCATCGTCCGGGTCGGCGTCGTGCACCTGGGCCGCGAGGTCCGGCGTGAGGCCGCTCAGGTACGGATAGGGGGCGCCGGTCGCGCACGGCCGGAGGGCGTTGAACATCGGGCCCGGCGCGGGTGGCGGCGTGTTGTAGCCGAGGTACAGGATCGGCGCGGCCACGCGCCGGCCGAGCGGCACACGATGCTCGAGCGCCTCGGGCAGCCGCACCTCGAACGAGATGTGCGACGGCAGGTCGACGCCCGCGGCGGTCGCCCGGTTGACGAGGTCGATGAGGTCGAGCAGCGGGTAGGTGGTCGGGCACTGGTCGACCGGGCCGAGGGTGCCCAGCTTGAGCAGCTCGCGCGGCGGGTTGCGCCACGTCGGGCGCGCGTTCTCGGTGGTGGCCCAGACCTCGATCTGGCGGTGCGCGCAGTCGGTGGCCTGGGTCTCCGGCACGGCGAGCTTTGCCGACAGAATGTGCTTGCTCAGCACCGCCGCCACGTCGAAGGTCGCGTAGACGCGCGAAACGTGCGGCCGGTTGGTGGCGTCCCGCCAGGCGCCGAGCGGCGCGTCGCCGCTGGGGTTGCGGTAGCTGGTATCGGGATGGGCCGAATCCGTGTAGGCCCAAGAGATCCGGGGAGCGTCGATGTTGGTTTGGCCGGCTTGAGCCGGCGCGGCGGTGCCGAACAGACCGGCAGCCGCGGACAGCACCACGGTGGACACCAGCACACCGAGGCGCGGACGTCGTGACACAGGACCCACGTCCTCCCGTTACCGCAGGCGGCGGATCCTCCTGCGGATCGTGATGATCGTAAATCCTGCTGCCGATCCCGCGCTGTCCCGCTGCGCGTACCACCGCGTGGCGATACGGCGGTTGAAAACGTGTCAACCCGCTGCAGGGCGGTGGCGTGTGAGGGGTATGTACGACGTCAGGGGTGAGCCGGGCGCTGGTGAAGCCGGATACGTCGCCTTCGTGGAGGTGGCGTGGGGCCGGTACCTGGGGGTTGCCCGGCTGCTCACCGGGGACCCGCACCGGGCCGAGGAGCTGCTGCAGGACTGTCTCGTCAAGCTGTACCCGCGCTGGCGGCGTGTGACGCGCGGTGGGGACCCGCACGCGTACCTGCGGCGGATGCTGGTCAACGGCAACGTGAGCCTGTGGCGGCGGGCGCGGCGGGAACGCTTGGTCGCCGAGCCGCCGGACGGTGAGGACGTGCGGGCGGCGCCCGGCGATCCGGATGAGGCGCTGCGCCGTGCGCTGGCCGTGCTGCCGCGCCGGCAGCGGGCCGTGGTCGTGCTGCGCTACTACGCCGACCTGTCCGAGAAAGACGTGGCTGCGGCGCTGGGGTGCGCGCTCGGCACCGTCAAGATTCACCATGCTCGAGCCATGGCCCGGCTGCGTGAGTTGCTGCCGCAGCCGGATCAGCGCAGTGAAGGGGTACGGCGATGACCATCGACACCGACGAGTTGTCCGCCACGCTGGGCCGGCTCGCGAACCGTGACCCTGTGCGGGCCGCTCCGGTCGGCGCGGTGCTGGGCCGGGCCCGCCGGGCGCGGCGCGCGCACACCGCCGTAACGGCCGGCGTGGTGACCGCGCTGGTTGCCGCCGGCGCCACCGCCGGCGGGATCGCCTGGACGGCTCGGGAGGACAAGGCGCCGGTCGTGGCCGGCGGGGACACCCCGGATCTGCGCCTGGCCGCCGCCGTGCGGGCGACCGCGCAGGCCAGCTACCGGTTCACGATGACCTGGACCTGGGACGGTGAGCCGGCGGGGGCACCCCAGGAGGGCGCCTTCGACCCGGCCGGCCCGACCGGGTACCTGCGGGGGACCATCGGGACGCTGTACATCGACCAGCGGGTCGTCGACGGTGACTGGTACACCGGCACCCGCCCCGAGGGCATGGCACTGTTCTGGGTCAAGGAAAAGCCCGGCTTCACCGGCTTCGCCCTGCACGCGGGCACCGAGCTCACGGCCGACCCGAGCGCGCTGCTGAAGGCATTCACCAGCCAGGGCACCGTCACCTATACCGGCCGCACCGGCACTGGCGGCGACGCCGTCGACGTCTACGCGTTCAGCGCGCGGCCGCCGGGCGGGGACGCCGTGCCGACGACCGGCACGATCGAGGTCGGCGTCCAGTCCGGCCGGGTCCGGAAGATCACCTGGAGAGCGCAGGCGGACCGGCGCTGGTACACCGACACCGCCGTGTTCTCCGACTACGGCACCGACGTCGAGGTGGAGCGGCCAATGTAACGCCGGCACGAGCAAGGCCCGGGCCGGGGAGATGGCCCGGGCCTTGAGTGCGAACGCCTACCAGGCGCCGATCTGGGTGCGGTTGGCGATCAGCGGCTGGTTACCGCCCGCCTCGGCGGTGGCGAACCGGCTGTCGGCGTGGGAGTGCAGCGGGGATCAGCCGGCGCCGCTGATGGCGCGGACGTCCCACAGCCAGACGCCGTCGACGAGTTGGCCGGGCGGGCAGTCCGGGGCGACCAGCTTGTCGACCGTGCGGCGCATCACCTCGACGTTGGGGTAGTTGGCCGGGATGACGAGGTTGGTCGCCTTCCAGAACCGGATGTCGGCCCACACGTTGGTGCGCTGCTCGGCGGTCGGCTCCGGGACGGTGCGCTGGCCGCGGACCCAGTTCATGTACATCACGGTCGGGCGGTAGCCGGGGCCGAAGTGGCCGTACTTGTCGCCCGGCACGGTGTCGTTGGGGCCGAGGAAGTAGCCGGCGGTCAGCTTCACCTCGAAGTTGGTCGAGGTCGACCAGGCCATCATCGCGATGTTGTCGTCCCAGCCGCCGGGCAGCGGCGCGACGACCGGGTTGGGCGGCAGCTTCGTGCGCCAGTTGCCGTCGGTGAACAGGGCCG
Source organism: Dactylosporangium sp. CA-092794 (assembly GCF_050948465.1). Classification (NCBI taxonomy): domain Bacteria; kingdom Bacillati; phylum Actinomycetota; class Actinomycetes; order Micromonosporales; family Micromonosporaceae; genus Dactylosporangium; species Dactylosporangium sp. CA-092794. The sequence goes on from NZ_CP192044.1 coordinate 98,932, forward strand.
GCGGCGGCGTGCGGCCGTTGACCGGCTGGGGCAGCGGGAAGAGCGGCACCAGCGCGGCCAGCACGGCCACGCTCCACACCACCGCGGGCAGCCGGCGCCGGGCGCGCCCAGGGGCGGGCGAGGCGGGCGGGGCCGCCGGACGGGCCGGTGCGGCGGGCGGGGCCTCGAGGGCCTGGGCGGTGCCGACGAGCGCGGGCACCTTCTCCAGCTCCGGCTCCGGCTCGGGCTCCGGGGTGACCGGGGCCGGGTCCGGCGCGGGGCGCAGCGGCTCGACGATGAGCCGGTCGACGAGCAGCGCCAGGCTCAGGCCGACGACCACGGTCACGATCAGGCCGAGGCGGGTCGGCACGACCGAGTCGAACAGCGGCAGCCGGCTGATCCACCGCCACGGACCGTGGACGTGGGTGTGGTCGACGCCGTTGACCCGGATGATGTCGCCGAGGGACATCACGGCGAACACCGCGCCGGTGATGAACAGCGCGCGGAACAGCCGGTTGCGCCACAGCACGATCACGGCGGCCACCAGCAGCAGCACGAGCGGCCAGCCGAAGAAGCTGTTCTCCTCCGTGGCCGCGTTGCGGTTGAGCCGCACGGCCTCGGCCAGGTCGCCGGCGATCGAGAAGCGGCCGAACGTCACGTACGACAGGGCGTCGAGGTTGATCGCCCGGACGCCGGCGTCGAGGCCGTGGTACGCCTGCGGCCCGAGGAACTGGAAGTGGAGCGGGTATGCCAGCACCACCCCGGCCGCGACCAGGGTCACGCCGAACTTCGGCAGCACGGTGCGTGTCATGCCGGGCAGCTGCCGCCACGGCACGTAGGCGAGCACGAACACGGCCAGCGCGAGGGCGGTGAAGAACACCATCTCCTCGTTGATGCCCGCCTGCAGCACCACCAGCGCGGCCAGCGTCAGGCCCTGGCGCCACGTGCGGCCCGGGTTGCGCATCCGGAACACCACGGCCACGATCAGCGGGATGAGGTACAGCCCGGCGATGTTCGGGTGGCCGGCGCTCTGCGAGATCATGCCGGGCGCGAAGCCGAGGAAGGCGCCGCCGACGGCCCCGGCCAGGCGGCTGCGGCCGAACTCGCGGGTGAGGACGAAATACCACGCGATGGCGGTCCCGGCCAGGGCGAGCGTGGAGAGGATCGCGAACGTGACGCCAGGGCCGAGCCAGAGCGTGATCGGCGTCATCGGCAGCGACAACGTGAGCACGGACGTGTTGGCCATGAGGTTCACGCCCAGGGGGGAGTTGATGTCGTCCGAGAAGAACGGCGACTCGCCCCGCGTGAAGACCTGGCTGGCGTGTGTGAGGAACCACTCGAATTGCATGTGGTCCTGATAGTTGAGATCCAGATAGCGGCCGGTAGGGTCGGCCCAGAGGCGGATCAGCACATAGACCGACCCGACCACGTAGCCTAGGGCGACCAGCACGTCAACGGCCCTGGCCGGAACCCGCACCCGTATCGTCACCCGACGGAGTGTAGGCCAGCGGTCTGACGGGTCAATAATCCAGCAGGTCACTCGCCAGCCATCTGGGCCAGGCAATTGCGCCGCGCGCAGCCGTTGGTGACGCCGCCGTCGTGGAGGGCAGGCGACGCGGTCGCGGCAGAGGCCGTCACGACTCGAGCGCGCCCGCTGCCGGCGCGGTTCGCCGACCGTGCCCCGTGGTCAATCCGGACCGGACACCGGTCGTCCCGGCCCGGCCGGCCCGCGGGCCCCGGGTTGCACGTGCATTTCACCTCGACCGGCTCATCCTGGATCAACCGGGACGAGCAAATGCTTTACGAAGCGGAGGCTGCCGCGACGTAGTCGCAGGTAAAACGCGATCATATCGCGTCGATGTCCGGACTCATCCACCCGACGGTTCCGTCGCCGCCGACGAACGTACCGACTTCGCACGCGCCCAAACCCTCAAGACTCCGAAATGCTGGGCCCGGTATGATACGGCCCCATGAGTAGTGTGCTTACGCCCCAGGCGGTGGACTTCCCTCGCTGGTACCAGGAGGTGGTGGCAAAGGCCGAGTTGGCCGAGCCCGGTCCGGTCCGGGGGTCTCAAGTGATTCGCCCGGTCGGTTTTGCGATCTGGGAACGCATGACCGCCGAGATGGACACCAGAATCAAGGCCGCGGGTGCGCAGAATGTTTCATTTCCGCTGCTGATTCCCGAGTCGTATCTGCGGCGGGAGGCCGAGCACGTCGAGGGTTTCGCCCCGGAACTCGCCGTGGTCACTGTCGGCGGTGGAAAGAAACTCGACGAGCCCGTGGTCATTCGTCCCACGAGTGAGACCGTGTTCGGTGAATACATGGCCAAATGGATTCAGTCGTACCGGGATCTGCCGCTGCTGCTCAATCAATGGTGCAACGTCCTGCGCTGGGAGATGCGCACCAGGCTATTCCTGCGAAGTGCAGAGTTCCTGTGGCAGGAAGGGCACACCGCCCATGCCACCGAAGAGGACGCGAAAAACTACGCTCGACGGATCCTCTACGGCACCTATCGGGACTTCATGACCGAAGTGCTGGCTATACCTGTGCGGGTCGGCCTCAAAACCAACAGGGAGCGGTTCGCCGGTGCGATCCGTACTTACACCTGCGAGGCGATGATGCGCGACGGCAAGGCATTGCAGATGGGCACCTCGCACGAGCTCGGTCAGAATTTCGCCAAGGCCTTCAACATGACCTACCTGTCCGACGCGGACAGGCTCGAGCACTGCTGGACCACGTCGTGGGGAACCTCCACGCGCATGGTGGGCGGGCTGATCATGTGCCACGGCGATGACAACGGGTTGCGCGTGCCTCCCAAGCTTGCGCCGATTCAGGTGCAGGTGACGATCGTGAAGGACGGGCCCGGCATCACGGAGACCGCGACCCGCCTCCACAAAGCCCTGTCGGACGCCGGCATCCGGACGGCTCTCGACGACCGCACCGACACACCATTTGGGCGGCGAGCCGTGCAGGCGGAACTGCGGGGCTACCCGTTGCGTGTCGAGATCGGGCCGAGGGAACTGCAGAACGGCAACGTGATGCTCGCCCGCCGAATCGACGGGCGGAAAGAACCGGTCGCCATCGAAAAGTGTCTGGACGAGGTTCGGGCCGCGCTCGAGACCGATCAGTTGGCGCTGCTCGACGAGTCGGTCCGGCGGACCGAAGAGCGGACCGTCGAGGCCGCCACCCTCAAGGACGCGATCGCCGCCGCGGAATACGGGTGTGCGAAGATCCCGTGGTCGAACGTGGGCGTTGACGGCGAGGAGAAGGCCAACAAGGCCGGTGTATCGGTTCGCTGCCTCACGCGGGAGGACGGAACGCTTCCCGACAGCGAGTCTGAGTCGGACCTGATTGCCTACATGTCCCGGTCGTACTGACGATGGCGACGTGAATGGACCGCAGGTGCCATGCCTGTGCGATCCGGCGCGGGAGTTGCAAATGAGTGTCCGCACTTCACGATGACAGGAGTCGGCTCGATTCATGCGAACCCTAGTGGTCAAGATCGGATCAAGCTCCGTAACTCGGCCGTCAGGACCTGATCCCGTCTTGCTGGCATCCGCCCTCGAAGCTGCGATCACCCTGCGCAGCGAGGGATGGAATGTCGTCCTGGTTTCGTCAGGAGCCGTATCGTCCGGACGAGCTCACTTGTCCCGGGCCGGCTACGACGGCTACACCAGCCGGATCGCGGCGGCCGTTGGCCAGCCATTTCTCATGGCAATCTACGGATCGATATCGGAAATCTCTGGCTCGCGGGTGTGCCAAGTCCTCGTGTCAGAGTCCGATCTTCGGTCCGCGGCCCAGATGGCCACCATCGCGGGGGTGCTCACCGAGGCTCTTTCCGGCGGGATAGTTCCGATTGTCAACGGCAACGACGTGGCGGACCCGCTGGGATCGGACAACGATACGGTGGCCGCCGGCATCGCGATAGCGGTGGGCGCCGACAAGTTGTTGTTGCTGACGGATGTGCCGGGGGTCTATACGGACAAGGAGGGCGGTCGCAGGTATCTGACCGAAATTCCGCTCGGCGAGCTGCACGGGATCATGATTGGTCCGGGCGGGACCGGCCGCGGCGGCATGCGCTCCAAACTGCGCGCGGCAGAACTTGCGGCCTACAACGGCATCGAAACCACCATCGCCGATGCCAAGGCGCGGCACGTGATCGAGAATACGGCGAACGGGCGAGCCGTCGGGACGACCGTCCGGCCGGTCAATGAGCGGCTGCCGAGCGAAAGTCGGTGGATAGCTGGCATCGCGGCCTGCCGCGGATCGCTGATTGTCAACCGGCAGGCCGAGGAGAGCATCAAGGCCGGTTCGAGCCTGTTCGCGTCCGGGGTCAAGAAGGTCCACGGCAACTTTCTGCCGGGCGCGATCGTGGAGATCAACTCGCCGAAGGGAACGATTCTGGCTCGCGGTGTGACCCGGCTGTCTTCCCTGCTGGTGTCGTACATCAGAGCGATGAACACAGAAGAAATCGCGATGGTGCTCACCGCGATCATCGCGCGCTATTTGATTGCCGCGGAGCTGAGCGAACCGACGAAGCTCGACCTGTCGTCGCTGACGCCGTCCGTGCGTGAACGCACGGCGCGTGCTTTCGCCTCCATCGAGTACCTGTCGTTCGACACCTCACGGAGGCTGGCGGTGGAGATACTCTGCCTGTTTCCCAATGTCGTGCTCCAAGGCACGGTCGAGCGACACGACGGGACGTGGGCGAGCTATCTCTACGACCGCTATGTGCGGCTGTCGAGCGATCTCAGCCTGATCGACCGGGCCAAAATTGTCGTGTTCTGACCGGTGGCCGGGCGTCAACTGGACTGATCGCGGCTCGCATAGCCTCGATAGATCGCGGTGCAGAGCCTGCGCAGACCGCCTTCATCGGCAAGGTTCACCCACTGCCGCTTCCTGAGTCCCTCCGGCATCGGCGCGTCATCCAGCCTGACCGGTATCAGGAATATCTCGCCCTCGGGGATCTCCTCCAGGAGCTCCAGGGCTCGGCGTACCTCCTTCTGGATGTACCCACGCTTGTTCACGGACCGCTCTGAGATGCAGACCAACGCAAAGTCGCTCTCGTCCATGGCGCGCCGGATCTCGTGGTCCCAGTCCTGTCCCGGTAGCAGGTCGAACCTGTCCATCCACGGTATGCAGCCGACCGTGCGCAGGAACCGATACAGATCCGCGACGACCTCGAAGTCCTCGCTCGCGTAGCTGAGAAAGACCTTTGCCCCGCCGAGTGAGCCGGGACCGAACTGCACCGACTCGACATCGCTCATCGTCGAGGAATTGAGCAGCTCCGTCGTGTTGTACTCGGCCAGGAAGCCATCGCCGCGGGCGACGAGCACGGCATCGGTGGAGACGCTGTTGACGATGGTCCAGATCGATGACTCGAGATTCGAGTACCCCAGCGTCACCTCCGGACGGGAGGGCCTGCTGACCTGCAGGATTCCGTTGAGGCTCCCAAACAGGCACAGTGACTCGGTGGTGAGGACCGCGGCCGTGTCCTGCAGCAGCGATCGGAACGATCGGGTCGCATAGGTAGCGGCCGCCGCGCCGGTCTTCTGGCCGTAGGCGAGCACCGGGTTTGAGGATCCCGCGAAGATGCGGAGACGGTCCGCCGAGAACGCGTGGTTGTAGCACGCGTGCGAGTTGCGCACGAGTATTGACTGGTCGACGGGGCGGAGCGGTCCGGACTCCGTCTCGGGCGAGAGCGTTATGCCGATGACTCCGACACCCGCGACCGTGACGCCGAGCATCTTCGTCGTGGCATCGATGTCATGCAGCGACAGACCGAACAGATGACGATCGCCCAGGTCGATGGTTCCGCCCGTCTTCGACCCGGCGTGGTACCAGACGATTCCCTCACCCCAGGTGGAGGTGAAGACGGTACCGGTGTCGTGGTCGATCACGGTGTCCCACGCCGGCGCGTTGAACTCGGCCGAGTAGACGGTCTGGCCGGTCTCGAAATCCAGTATCTGCAGACCGCCGTTGAAGTCCTGCTTGACCGCGAGTGCGATGGAGACGATCCCCAGTTTTTCGCTGATCGCCGCTCCCCAGATGGGCATGCTCGCGGGGAACTCGAAGACCTGCTCGAACGACTGGTTCATGACCACGCAGCGGCCGGACACGTCACCCGCCACAATCAGCTCGGCCGAGCCCTCGCTGACCGCGCAGTCGATGACACCCGATCCGATTTCGACTTCTCTGACCGAGTCGATCATGCCGTGCTCCCGTTCGCATCGCGATAGCAGACGGCCAAGTACATTTGACCGTGGTCGGACCTGGTGCGTCCCCGTAGCGCGAAGTCGGTGTCGGCGAGCATCTCAACGTCGCGTCTGCTGGCCATGTCGAGGTGGAGCGCTCGGATGGTTCCGTCGGCCGGCATGGCGAACGGCACGCACTTTACCTTGGCGAAGCCCACCTTCAGCGCCAGGGCGCTGAAGGACGCCTGGCTGATCGCGCCCCGGCGCAGCAGCTCCCGCTGGTGGTCCGAATACATCGCCAAGTAGGAGACATGGGGACATTCGGGGTCCCAGAGACCGAGAATTGCGACTCCCTGCGGGTCGAGCACCCTTCGGCACTCGCCCAGGAAGTCGCTGCGATCGGCGTCGCCGACGTGGTTGAAGGTTCCCATCATGCACGTCAGCAGCTGAAAAGCGCTGGACCGGTATGGCAAGTGGGCGCCGTTGCCCTGGACGAACCGCTGGAACGTGCCGCCGGTGCTTCGGTGGTAGTCGAAACCCTCCCGGCTCACGTCCACGCCGTGGGTCTCGATGCCGAAGTTCGCGAGCAGGGAGGGATACCGGCAGGTGGCGGTGCCGATGTCGAGGGATCGCGTCACGGTGCGGTGATCAACTTCCGCCAGCAGGTTGATGGCCTCAAGGTGCTTCTTCGCGGCATCTTCAACCGGCGAGTTGTCGTACTTGTGGTAGTCGAGCGAGTCGTACTGCAACTGGGTTGCCGCGGCGCGACCGCTGACGAACGCGTCCGCGTTCGCCAGATTCAGGATCGCGGCGCGCCGCCGGTGGTGGTCCTCGTTGGAGATGCCAAGCTCCCGAGCCCGTGCGGTGAGCACCGAATGCAGGCGCGCGTCGGTCTCCGGGAGTCGTGGGACATTCGGTCCCAGGAAGCCGGTGATGGGCGGCAGCTGGCCCAGACCGCCGTTGCCGACGGCGGCCTCAGGATCGGTCTCGGAGCGCCGAATGAGCATTGTCAACCGCTCGAGTGCGTCCCGGTAGGCCGCGTCCCACTGGACTACCGCTTGGTATGCGCGAATCGCACGGTCCGATTGGTCCAGATCCTCGTACAGCCGGCCGAGGTCGTAGAACAACGACGTGTCCACGTCGGTCGGCGGCGGCTGCGTCGCGTGTTTCAAGATTCCGGCCGTGACGCCGGGCAGGCCGAGTTGATCGAAGCATCCGCCCGCGGCCGTCAGCGCGGTCGCATACAGCTCGGGAGCCTCGGCCGCCCGCTGATAGCTGCGGAGCGCATCCCGATGTTCGCCGATCCGCTCGTAGAGCTGCGCGGCCCGGTACACCATGATCGGATTACCGCTTCGCTCGGCAAGCAGGGCGAAATATTTCAGGCCGTCTTGCGGCGCACCCTTGCTGATGAGTTGATCGAGAGTCTGAAACCCGTATTCGAAAGCGCCCGCGTCGTAGATCCGGTCGGCGAAACGGCGGATCGCACTGGGGTCGTGTTGTACCACCGCTGACCAGATGCGCAGTTCAGATACGTCCGGCGAGTGCTTGGCCTGCTGGAACACCTGGATGTAGCCGCCGCCTGAGGCCGCGGCCAGCAGTCGTCCGTCGGCCGAGGCCGCTACCGACCACAGCTCGTTCCGTGAATTCGCCCGCCACAGCACCTCCCCGCGCTGCGTCAACGTCAGCAGCGTGCCGTCGAATCCGGCGACGTAGATGACGCTTCCGGACGTCGCGCAGGCTACGCCGGACAGCGGACCTCGGCTGTGGATCTCCGAGATCGTGAGGGCAGGCTCGCCGGCCAGCGCGGCTTCAAGGTCAATTTCGGCGAACGAACCCTCGCGTAGCCCGACGAGAGCCGTGGCCGCGGCCGACACTCTCGAGACGTTGTACAGCCCGGTCTCGAGCGGGACCAGGACACTGCGATCGGTGGCCACGTCGCGGACAAATATCCCGGTGTCGTATACGGATGCGACAACGCGTCCGGCATCCGTGACCTTGATCCCGTAAATCCCGGAATCGCCCAGCGGCCGGGGAGTTTTCCAGACCAATTCCGCGCTGTTGCTGGTCCGTTGGTATACCTCGATTTCACCGCCCCATGTGCCGTAAGCGGCATACCGGCCGCTGGGTGAAACCGCGACTCCCCACACCGGCGAATTGGCGTCGACCTCGATGATCGGCTGTCCCGAACGGCGACGCCAATGGAAAGCGCCGCCTTGCGGGCTGCGTTCCGCACTGCCGACCGCGATTGTCTCGCCGACCGCGTCGACCGCGACCGACCACACTTCGCCGCGGTTCATTCGCCAAGTATCGATGTGCGCGGTAGGGGAGAGAAGGTGGACTCGCCCGTCGGTGCATCCCCCAACGATGAGGTCGCCGCTATACGTGCAATCCACAGAAATTACTGCGGCATCGTAGTTGAAGGTTCGACAGTCGATCATTGTTGACACCCATCGCCCCTTTTGCCGCAGGGGAGGTTCCAGATTCGATAATGTGTTGTCCAGGATCGGTCATGGACACGGGCGAAACGCGCCGCGGCTCGCGCTGGCAGGCGGCACGCATGGCCTGCTGACGCGGCCATGCGTGCGACTGGTGAAGGCGCCGTGTGTTGACGAGACGACTAGAAGATTGCCGCGCCGGGCTCTGCTATGTCGTCGACGCGCAACGGAGTGGCCTGGTCCTGGTCCTCGGGGCTGTCCGGGTGCGGTGCGCCGAGAACAAGCGCCTCCGACTTGTACGGCCCCATTTCGCGAACACCGAGGTTGATGCACACAATGACGTTCTTTCCGACCAGGTCCTTCTCGTCGATGAGCGCATACTGCCCCACTGATGTCCGCTGGCCCAGGGGCCCGAGGTCCAGCTGAATCACCCGGGCGGGGTTGCGCGTGCCGTCGGCGAGTGGTGCAGCCAGAATGCGGGCGACCCGGAGATCGACGTTTTGGAATTTACCAAACGTGATCTGACTCTTCGGGGGCGTTTCTTTGCTTGACAACTCGGCGTCCTCCTGTTATCTGTGGTTCGGGTTGTACGGGTAAAGGTATCAAATAGTCCGTTTGGTCGCAATGTCCGATTGTGCTCAGGGTCAATCAGAGGACGTTGAGACTTGTCAGTATCTTCAGGTTCCGTCGCGTGCCACCATCGGATGATCGGTTGCCTATGTCGTTGTGCAAGGTGCCGGTTCGGTGGGTGAGTTCCGGCTTTAGCTGTGCACTAAGATACGAGCACTCGCCGGGGCCGCCGGCTCGGGAGATTGCGGTTCATTCGTGCGGCGATTATGTCGGCCTATATTTCGGGCCGGGTGGGTGCGGCGGGGGCGCCGGAGGTGACGGGTCACGCGGCGTCGTCCGAACGGCTCCTTGGTGGGTCGGCCGTTCGGTCAGATCTATGCGGCCAAATCACCACATGCTTCGCGCTTCGGTTGACTGGCGTCCGGGAGTGACCGATACGTTCGGTCACGGCCTTTGCAGTCGACGAAGGGTGTAGACGTTGTCCGGCCGACATTCCGTCGCGAGTCGCCGTCACCTCGTCCCATTGATCGCCGGTCTGGCCGCCGTCGTCGTCCTCGTGGGCGGCGCGGTCGCGACCGTCAACCTCGGCGCCGACACCAAGCCCACCGGTGACATCGAAGCCGATCGCAGCCCGCAGGAGCGCGCCGATCGCGGCCAGCGTCCGTCGCCGTCGGCGCAGCCGAGCCTCGCGCCCTCGGCCGAGGGCGGGTCTGCGCAGGTCAACGCCGTTTCGCCGAGCGCCTCGCCGACCCCGTCGAAGAGCCCGGCCCGCTCGAAGTCGCCGACCAAGACGGCGACCACGACGGCGCCGGCCGGGGTGGCGAGCAGCGGCACGTGCGAGGTGTCCTTCTATGCCGACGGCCAGACGACCGCGAGCGGCGAGGCGTTCGACCCCGACGGGCTGACCGCCGCGCACAAGACCCTGAAGTTCGGCACGATGGTCCGGGTCACGAACCTGGCCAACGGCAAGTCGGTCGACGTCCGCGTCAACGATCGAGGGCCCTTCGTAGCAGGCCGTTGTCTTGATCTTGCTCGCGGCGCCTTCGTGAAGATCGCCTCCATCAGCGCCGGAGTGATCGACGCCAAGTATGAGGTACTCAAGTAAGCCAGACCCGGCCGTTTGATGGAGCGGTCCGGCGGTCGGTTGGTGGCATGCTGTTGGCCGGACCTATGAAACGTCAGTTGCTTCCCGAGGCCCGCGCCGGTGTCGGCGCGGCCTTCGTGCTGCTCTGCCTCGTGCTCGCGGCAGAGGTCGCCGACGGGTTCCGGGCCGACTACGTGGGCCTGCTGGCCGCGGCGCCGTTCCTGGCCGCCGCGTTCGCGTCCTGGCCGGAGGTGCTCGCGGTCGGCAGCGCCTCGACGCTGTTCGCCTTCGTGTTCTGCGCGATCGAGCTCATGCACACCCGGGATCGCGCGCTGGTGCTGATCCTCAACCTCGGCGGGGTGATCGTGGCGAGCGGGATCGCCTCCGCCGTGGGGGCGATCCGGCAGCGGCAGATCGCGCGGTACGCCGAGTTGTCCCGCCTCGCCTCCGTCGCCCAGGGCGCGGTGCTGCGTCCGCTGGGGCCGCAGGTCGGGCCGCTGACCGTGGCCGCGCGGTACATCTCGGCCACCGCCGCCGCGGACATCGGCGGCGACCTGTACGAGGCGCTGGACACGCCCTACGGCGTCCGCATGATCATCGGGGACGTGCGTGGCAAGGGCCTCGATGCGGTCCGCCTGGCGAGCATCGTCCTGGGCTCATACCGCCACGTGGCCTTCGAGCGAGCCGACCTGCGGGCGATCGTCGCCGACCTCGACCGGGCCGTGGCCCGTTCGCTGGGCGACGAGGACTTCGTGACGGCGGCGCTGATCGAGGAGCGCGGCGGGACGCTGACGATCGTCAACTGCGGCCACCCCGCGCCGCTGCTGCTGCGGCGGGGCCGGGTGATCGCGCTGGACCCGCCGTCCAACGCACCGCCGCTGGGCTTCATGCCGGTGGTCAAGCCGCGGGTCGAGCGCCTGGAGCCGGGTGACCGGCTGCTGTTCTTCACCGACGGGCTGGCCGAGGCGCGCCGCGACGGGCAGTTCTTCCCAACGGCCGAGCGGGCGCAGCGGCTGCTGGGCCACGGCACGGTGGCGGACGGGCTGAAGTCGCTGGAGAGCGCGCTGCTGGAGTGGGTGCGCAACCGGCTCGACGATGACATCGCCTTGGTGCTGGTGGAGTACCAGGGGGTCAAGCCGCCGGCGCCGGTCCCCAGCTGGGAGATCGGCGGTGCCGGGGTCGCCTCGTCATAGCGCCGCTCGGGTTTGTTCTTGGCACCGCGGACCTGGCAGGGCCCGGCCGCCCGTTCAGGGCAGGCCGGGCCCGGTGTCTCACGGGAGGAACGGTCGTGCGTTGCACGGACCGGAGTCAAAAATCTCTACACCGGACGCGGCCGGGGGATGATCAGGCGGCGCATGGGAGCGCGGTGGCGGCCGGTGTAGAAGCGGGGGTACTTCGGGGCGAACATCGAGCCCATGAGACGGACGATCATCGCGCGGCCTCCTCTTGACGGCGAGTAACCGGTCAACGACCGCGCCATACCGGAGTGACGGCAGGACTGCTCCGCAACTACTCCCATTTCGGACTCTTCGGACCTGGGTGTGGCCTGCTTCACTCGACGGGGCCACTTGTCGACCTTACTGGCGAGTAATAAGGTTGCTGTTACCGACTGGTAACCTCGGTCGGCCATGCTCCACTGGCGCGTTAGAACATCCGCGAACCTACGGACGGGGGCCACTCCGCGATGACCCACTACAAGAGCAACGTGCGGGACCTTGAGTTCAACCTCTTCGAGGTCTTCGGTGTCGACAAGGTCCTGGGTCAGGGCCCCTACGCCGACATCGACGTGGACACCGCGCGCAGCTTCCTGGCCGAGATGGACCGGATGGCGCGCGAGAACCTGGCGGCCAGCTATGCCGACGGGGACCGCAACCCGCCGGTGTTCGACCCGGCCACGCACTCGGTGCGCCTGCCCGAGACGTTCCGCCGGTCGTTCGAGACGTTCATGGCGGCCGAGTTCTGGCGGCTCGACCTGCCGGCGGAACTGGACGGGACGCCGGCGCCGCGGGCGCTGTGGTGGGCCCTCGCCGAGATGGTGCTCGGTTCGAACGCTCCGATCTGGATGTACGCGTCCGGCCCCTCCTTCGCCAACACCCTGCGGGTGGAGGGCACCGAGGAGCAGCGGCGCTGGGCGAAGATCATGGTCGACAAGCAGTGGGCCTCCACGATGGTGCTGACCGAGCCCGACGCCGGCTCCGACGTCGGCGCCGGGCGCACCAGGGCGGTCCCGCAGCCCGACGGGTCCTGGCACATCGAGGGCGTCAAGCGGTTCATCACCAGCGGTGAGCACGACCTCGCCGAGAACATCGTCCACTACGTGCTGGCCCGGCCGGTCGACACGCCCGGCGCCGGCGGCCCGGGGACCAAGGGCCTCTCGCTGTTCATCGTGCCGAAGTTCCACTTCGACCCCGAGACGGGCGAGCTCAAGGACCGCAACGGCGTGTTCGTGACGAACGTCGAGCACAAGATGGGCATCAAGGTGTCCACCACGTGCGAGGTGACCTTCGGCGGCCACGGCGTGCCGGCCAAGGGCTGGCTGCTCGGCGACGTGCACGAGGGCATCCGGCAGATGTTCCTGATCATCGAGTACGCCCGGATGATGGTCGGCACCAAGGCCATCGCGACGCTGTCGACCGGCTACCTCAACGCCCTCGAATACGCCAAGAGCCGCGTCCAGGGCGCCGACCTGATCGTCAACGACAAGGCCGCGCCCCGGGTCACGATCATCAACCACCCGGACGTGCGCCGGTCGCTGCTGACCCAGAAGTCGTACGCCGAGGGCCTGCGCGCCCTGGTCCTGTACACGGCGTCCTGGCAGGACAAGGTGGCGCTGGCCGAGGCGGCCGGCGACGAGCCGGCGGCGAAGCTCGCCAAGCGGGTCAACGACCTGCTGCTCCCGCTGGTGAAGGGCGTCGGCTCGGAGCGCGCCTACGAGCTGCTGGGCAGCGAGTCGCTGCAGACCTTCGGCGGCTCCGGCTTCCTGCAGGACTACCCGCTCGAGCAGTACGTGCGCGACTCGAAGATCGACACCCTCTACGAGGGCACGACCGCGATCCAGAGCCTCGACCTCGTGTTCCGCAAGATCGTGCGGGACCAGGGCAAGGCGCTGCTCACCGTCGCCGGCGAGATCCAGCAGTTCCTCGAGGCCGAGGCCGGCAACGGCCAGCTCAAGCTGGAGCGGGTGGCGCTGGGCAAGGCGCTGGCCGAGGTGCAGCAGATCCTGGGCGTGCTGACCGGCTGGCTGGGCGAGGCCCAGGCCGGCGAGCCGCAGGCGCTCTACAAGGTGGGCCTGAACACCCGCCGCTTCCTGCTCGACCTCGGCGACGTCGTGGTGGGCTGGCTGCTGCAGCGGCAGGCCGACATCGCGCTGAAGGCGCTGGCCGGCGAGGTGTCGCCCGCGGACAAGGCCTTCTACGAGGGCAAGGTCGCGGCCGCGAAGTTCTTCGCGCACGAGATCCTGCCGCGGGTCGGCGCCGACCGGCGGATCGTCGAGTCGACGACGCTCGACGCGATGCAGCTGGATGAGGCCGCCTTCTAGGCCCTTCCAGGCCTTCTAGGTCGAAAGGGTGGAGGGCAACGGCGCCCTCCACCCTTTCGTTGTGCCTCGTTCTGGTCGTCAGCCTCGGGCCGTGTGCTGATCGACCAGCGGGGCCTCGGCCTCGGCGAGGTCGCGCCAGGTGGTGTCGAAGCGGTGGACCGCGATGCCGGACGTGGCCAGGGCGCGGTCGCGGAGCGCGCTGGGCGCCAGCAGATCGGATAAATCCGTAACTGTGGGATTGTGGCCGACCAGGAGGAGGGTCGCCACCGCCGGGTCGGTCTGCTGCAGCAGGTCCAGGGTGTCGGCCGCGGGGCCGACGTAGATGCGCTGCTCGTAGATCGCCGGGGTCTCGGCCAGGCCGAGGTCCTCCAGCGTTTCGCGGGTGCGCACGGCCGTCGAGCAGAGTACGGCGTCGGGGGCCAGCGCGGCCCCGCGCAGCCACTCCCCGGCGGCCCGGGCGTCGCGGTGGCCGCGCGCGGTCAGCGGCCGCTCGATGTCGGTGGCGTATTCGTCCGGGTCGGCGGCCTTCGCGTGGCGGAGCAGGATGAGCGTGCGCACGGTCATGGGGACAAGCGTGCCCGATTGAAGGATGTCGCGCGTGGGTAACCCTGCCTCGGACAGGTTTACCCAAACAGACAGCCGGGAGGCCTTCGATGGGTATCGGCGGAAGTATTCTCCTGATCGTCGTCGGCGCGATCCTGACGTTCGGGCTCAAGGACACTGATCTTGGGCCGTTCAACCTCGACACGATCGGTTGGATCCTCCAGATCGCCGGGCTCGTGGGCCTGGTGCTGACGCTCTACTTCTGGAACTCGCGCCGGCGCACGGTCGTGACCCCGGCGCCGCCGGCGGGCGGCACCGTGATCCCGCCGACCACCGACGAGGTGGTCGAGCGCCGCGAGCGCCGCTACTGACACTCACCGCGCCGGCGCCGCGACGCCCCGCCCGCGCCGCGGCGCTGGCGTGGTGTGTCAGGCCAGCGCCTGATCGACCCCTCGGCGCCGGCCCCTCGGCCCGGCCGGGCGGCGACCAGAAGTCTCCGTGATCATGATGTCCGCGGTGACCGCGCCAGGGGTTTGCCATGATCCCGGAGACTTCTGGTACACGGGGGTACATCAGCGCTCCGTGATCATGAAAAACCGTTGGTGTCAGTGCTGGGTTGCGCATGATCGCGGAGACTTACGGTCGCTGCGCCGTGCAGCGCCCGACCGTGCTCACCCTGGGACGCGCGGATCGGGCACCACGTGGCCGCCGGCGGGCATCGCGGCCGGCGCGACCAGTTCGGCCGCCGGTCGAGTCGCACCTCGCCGCCGGTGGGCCCGTGAAGCTCCGCCGGGTCGGCAACTACGACGCAAGGCCGCTGATCGCGCTGACAGCCTCCGTCGTGAAGGCGGTCAGTGGGCGTAGAGGGCGAAGTAGATGGCGATGTGGTGGCAGATGGCGGCGACCAGCGTGCAGGCGTGGAAGAACTCGTGGTGGCCGAAGACGGTTGGCCACGGGTTCGGGCGGCGCAGGGCGTAGAAGACCGCGCCGACCGTGTAGAAGGCGCCGCCGGCCAAGGTCAGCACCAAAGCGGTCACGCCGCCCGCGTGCAGGATGTCGGGGAGGACCGCGATCGCTACCCAGCCCAGCGCGATGTACAGCGGCGCGGACAGCCAGCGGCGTTTGCTCATCGCGCTCCACTGCTTCATCCCCACGCCCAGGACCGCGCCGCCCCAGACCGTGGCCAGGATCGCGATGCGGGTGTTGCCGGTGAGCAGCAGGACGCTGAACGGGGTGTAGGTGCCCGCGATGAAGACGAAGATCATTGAGTGGTCGAGGCGGCGCATGACCTTGTACCACCGCTCGGTCCACACGCGGCGGTGGTAGAGCGCGCTCGTGCCGAACAGTGCCACCACCGAGATGCTGTAGACCAGGCAGCTGACGAACGGGGCCCAGCCGGGGCGGGCCGCGGCGAGCGAGCACAGCACGATCCCACACACGACGGCCACGCCCGCCGCGTATGCGTGCAACCAGCCCCGCATGCGGGGTTTGCCGAGGTCAACCGGGCGCAGACGGGTTTCGGTCCTCACGGTCACGCCGTCTAGGTTACGGTACCGTAAGTTACTGGCAAGTATCGGGATGGCGTCTATCGTGACGGGGTGCAGCTACGCCGCGTCGGCGCCGACGCGCTCCTGATCGAGGTCGACAATCCGCTCGACTGGTTCGCCGCGCTCGACGCCGAGCGGGGCGCCGGGCGGCTGGCGGTGGTCGACATCGTGCCCGGAGCACGCACGGTCCTGCTCGACGGGGTGTCCGACCCGGTCCGGCTGGCGGCGCGGCTGCGCGACTGGTCGATCGATCCCGCGGCGGTACCGCACGAGCCGCCGATCGTCGTCGACGTGCGCTTCGACGGCGTCGACCTGCCGTTCGTCGCCGAGCACGCCATCACCACGGTCGACGCGGTCGTCGGCGCGCTCACCGGCACCGAGCTGACCGTCGCGTTCTGCGGGTTCGCGCCGGGCTTCGCCTACCTGCGCGGGCTGCCCTGGAGCGTGCCGCGGCTGGAGGAACCGCGCACCCAGGTCCCGGCCGGCTCGGTCGCGCTCGCCGCCGAGTTCGCCGGCATCTACCCCACGCCGTCGCCGGGCGGCTGGCGGATCGTCGGGCACAGCGACGCCGACCTGTTCGACGTCGACAAGAAGCCGCCCGCCCTGCTCACGCCGGGCCGCAGCGTCCGGTTCCGGGCCGCATGATCGCCGCGGTGCTGATGGTCGAGGCCTCGGGGCCCTTGACCACCGTGCAGGATCTGGGCCGGCCCGGATACGCCCACCTCGGCGTGCCCCGCTCCGGCGCGCTCGACCGGCCCGCACTGCTCGTGGGCAATCGGCTGGTCGGCAACCCGCCGGACGCGGCCGGGCTGGAGATCACGCTCGGGCCGTTCGTGGCGATCGCCGGCGCGGCCGGCACGGTCGCGCTCACCGGGGCCGCCGCCCCGCTGCGGGTGGGCGGGCGGCCGGCGCCGCTCAACGCGCCGGTGCCGGTGCGGGCGGGCGAGCGGATCGAGGTGGGGCGGGCGACGCTGGGGCTGCGGGCGTACCTCGCCGTGGCCGGCGGGCTGGCCGCCACGCCGGTGCTGTCCAGCCGCTCCACCGACACGCTGTCGCTGCTCGGCCCGCCCGTGGTGCGGGCCGGCGACCGGCTGCCGCTCGGGCCGGCGACCGGCGATCCGGCCGCGGTGGACGTGGCACCCCGGGCCGCGCTCGGCGGGCCGATCGTCCTGCGGATCACGTGGGGGCCACGCGCCGACCGGTTCACCGATGCCCGGGCGCTCGCCTCAGGGGAGTACCAAGTCCGAAGCGAGAGCAACCGGGTCGGGGCCCGGCTGGACGGACGGGCCCTGACCCGCGCGGACGCCGGGGAACTGCCCAGCGAGGGCATCGTGCTCGGCGCGGTGCAGGTCCCGGCCAACGGCCAGCCGCTGGTCTTCCTGGCCGACCATCCCACCACCGGCGGGTATCCGGTGGTCGCCGTCGTCGACGCCGCCGACCTGCCGCTGCTCGCGCAGGCCCGGCCGGGAGATAGCGTTCGGTTTCGTGGACCTCAACAGTGACCTCGGCGAGGGCTTCGGGGTGTGGCGCCTCGGCGACGACGAAGCCCTGCTGTCGATCGTGACGAGCGCCAACGTGGCCTGCGGCTTCCACGCGGGCGACCCGTCCACCATGCGCCGGGTGAGCGCGCTGGCCGGCGAGCGAGGCGTGCTGGTGGGGGCGCAGGTGAGTTACCGCGACCTGGCCGGCTTCGGCCGCCGGCGGATCGACGTGCCGCCGGACGAGCTCGCCGACGAGCTGCGCTACCAGATCGGCGCGCTGTCGGCGTTCGGGCCGGTCGCCTACGTCAAGCCGCACGGCGCGCTCTACAACGCCGCCGCCGTCGACGAGGAGCCGGCCTCCGCGGTCGTGGCGGCCGCCGCCGCGGCCGGCCGCCCGCCGGTGCTCTGCCAGCCCGGCTCGGTCCTGGCCCAGCTCGCCGCGGAGGAGGGACTGCGGGTGGTGGCCGAGGGGTTCGCCGACCGCGGATACCTCCCCGACGGCCGGCTCGTCCCCCGCACCCGGCCGGGCGCCCTGGTCACCGACGTGGCCGCGGTGGCCGCGCGGGCGGTGCGGATGGCGGTGGACGGCGTGGTCGAGGCGGTCGACGGGGCGGCGATCCCGATGCACGTGGAGTCGCTGTGCGTGCACGGCGACACGCTGGGCGCGGTCGAGATGGCCCGCGCGGTGCGCGCGGCGCTGGTGGAGGCCGGTGTCGAGGTCGCCCCGTTCGTCTCAGTCTGAGGCGTCCATGCCCCGCAGGATGAGGGGCAGCCGCGCGGCGCCGTCGCCGGTCACCCGGATCGGCACGCCCCAGTCCTGCCGGGTCAGGTGGCAGGCCGGGAACTCCGCGTCGACGTCGCAGGTGGCCGCCTGGGCGACGACCTGGAGCACCCCCTCGGTGACCTCGGCGGAGAGGACCAGCCGGCGGCGCAGGTCGGTGCTCACGCCGGCGCCCTGCAGTAGCAGCTCCGGCGGCGACGCGGACACCTCCAGCCGGGTCGACGGGCCGAACGACTCGTCGAGCTTCTGGCCGGGCGCCGGCTCGAAGATCAGGTCGAGCTCCACCGCGCCGGGGGCCAGCATGGTGGGCGGGCGCTCGGTGCGGTGCCGCACGCCGGCCACGTCGACGCCCGCCGCGGCCAGGGTACCCGCGCCCAGCCGGACCAGCCGGTGCGCGCCGGACTCGACCACGACGACGTCGCCGTCGGCGGTCAGCACCAGGTCGCTGGGCTCGCGCAGCCCGTCGGCGACGGTCGAGACCTGCCCGTCCGCGACCCGGCGCACCGCGCCGTTGTAGGTGTCGGCGACGAGCACGCTGCCGTCGGCGAGCGCCAGCACGCCCAGCGGGTGCTGCAGCAGGGCGAGCTCCGCCGGGCCGTCCACGTGCCCGAAGTCGAACAGGCCCCGGCCCACGGCGGTGTGCATCTCGCCGCTGCCGACCCAGCGCACGGCCGAGGACTCGCTGTCGGCGATCCACAGCCGCTCGCCGCCGGGCGCGGCGGACAGGCCGGACGGCTGGGCCATCCAGACCTCGGGCAGCGGGCCGTCCTTGAGCGCCTCGACGGTGGTGCCCGCGTAGACGCCGGCGGTGCGCTTGATCGGGTCGAACCACCACAGCTGGTGGATGCCGGCCATGGCCACGATGACCTTGCCGTCGTACCAGGCCACGTCCCAGGGCGAGGACAGGTCCACGGCCAGCGAGTCGTGCGCGTCGAAGTCCACGGTGCCGCGCCACTGCCGTCCACTGCCGGCCACGGTGCGCACCTCGCCGGTGCCGAGCGTCAGGCCGCGCAGCAGGTGGTTGACGGTGTCGGCGACCACGACGTCGTAGCCGGCGACCTCCGCGACGTCCGGCGGGAGCAGACAGAGCCCGCCCGGCTCGGAGAACTCGGGCTCGGTGCCGTCCTTGCGGCCCCGCCGGCCGGTGCCGATGCGGCGCACGAGCGTCTCGTTGTCGGCGTCGAGCTCCACCAGCGACTGATGGGTGGAGTCCGCGACCAGGAAGTGGCCGCCGGGCAACGCCAGGGCCTTGCCGGGAAACCGCAGCGGTGTCGAGTCCGGATGTGGTACGGCATGAGGCGAGTCGCCCCGGCGCAGCGTCCCTCGCGCCTCGTGCACCCGGACCAGCTCCTCGACCAGCCGGGCGAGCCCCTCGGCGTGGCCCTCGCCGGCCATGTTGGCCACCACGTAGCCCTCCGGGTCGAGCACCGTGAGGGTCGGCCAGGCCTTCGCGGTGTACTGCTGCCACATCCCGAGCTCGGGATCGTCCAGCACCGGGTGGTCGACCCCGTAGCGCTCGACGGCGGCGGCGAGCGCGTCCGCGTCCTTCTCGTGCTCGAACTTCGGGCTGTGCACGCCGATCGTCACCAGCACGTCGGCGTAGCGCTCCTCCAGCGGCCGCAGCTCGTCGAGGACATGGAGGCAGTTGATGCAGCAGAAGGTCCAAAAGTGAAGCAAGACGCAGTGACCTTTGAGCTGCGCCAAGGTGAGTTCACGGCCGCCGGTGTTCAGCCATGCGCGACCGCGAAGCTCAGGTGCGCGGACCCGGGGGGAAAGGTTCACCGAGAAAGCGTGCCACGCCGGCGCCGAAGCCTTTGCGCGGGTCAGCGGCGAGCCGGTCAGCCGCAGCGGAAGCAACCCCAAGAGTTGAACCGCGGAGCGTCTCGGCGTCCACGTGCGCCATGGTCCGCGACTGGTTGGTCTGGGCCTGACGTGCAGCCGGTCGGCTGATCGCCCAATAGCCCGGCCGCTCGGGTCGGGCCTGCCGAGGCGAGGTCGCGGAGCCGACAAAATGGCCCGGCAGCGCGGGCCGGCGAGGTGCTGAGTGCAACGTCCGCCGCCGATGGCTGATAGCCGTCCGTGTGCATGCCAGACTGATGCGGTGATGGACTCGTTCGAACGAAAGGCCGCAGAGATCAAGGCCGAACTCAACAGGTACCGAAAGTTGGACCGGCTGACGTGCGACTGTTCGCAACCCAACAGCACCATCGCGATCGTGTACGCGAGCCAGGATGGGCAGATGTGGCTGTGGACCCCCGGAGGGCGCGGGCCAGCCAACTACCCTGGGCAGAGCGACGAAGGGTCGATCACACCGCAGCGTTACTTGCCGCAAGCTACGCCGTTGCCGCGCAGTCCTGGGGATGTCGCCTATACGGCCGTCTCATCGTGCCCCCGTTGCCGTAAGGGCCGTCTCCTGATTCCCGGCGTCGGCTTCATCCATCAGGTCCCACTCGGTGCGCCGACGTGGGCGCGCGTGACAGAGTAGCGGAGGACTGCGCTAGTGTCCTCGAAGAACTCCATGCCTGACCGGGATCGGCGAACCTGACCCGCATGCCTTGGCCGCTGCGGGACTGAACCCCAAAAGGGGTTGGTTCGCCGTGCTCGCGTTGGAGCGGCTTCTTTCAGCTGGACCCTGGGCGCTAATCGTTGTCGCGCTTATCTATGCCGTACCTCGGCTCGTCATCGCCTTGGTCGCCCTGTTCAGGGTGCCCCCGGACAAGCTGCCGGCCGTACTCCGTGCGTTGGCGGAGCTGTTCAATATTCGGCGCCGCCCCTGATCGCGCTGGTGGCTGGGGGCCGGTCGGCTCGCTACCGCTCGACTAGGGCGGCCGGGTTGAGAGCGACGACAGGCACGCCGTAGAGCGCAAAGCTCGGAAGCGTCGCCGTAGTGACGAGGACGTCGGCGACGGTCAGCGCGTCGAGAGCAAGTCGTCGACATCAGCGCTGGCGCCGAGGGTGTCACGGCGTAGCCGAGGGCGGCCGACTCGCGGGCAGGCGACGTACATACGGTCGGGAGTAACGTTGCACATCGCGGAACCTCCAGCATTCTGCAAGGGTTCGGCCTGCGGTGAAGTCGCATGTTCGAGGTCTGCCTATTTGAGTCGATTACGCGTCTGCGGGCTCGGGCTCGTCGGCCCAAGCGAAACGAAGGCGCGAAGCCGGGTCGAATCGGAAGCCACGGCGGCCGTTTGCGGGCAGGACATAAACGGCGTCGAGGGCCAGGGCGAGGAGGTCACGGCGGTCCTCGGTGGTCGCCGTCTCCCACGTGGCGCGACTGACTTCGGGGTCAATCAGGGCGCCGATGTTCGCCTCGGGGAGCGGGTATTCGGCGAGGTTTCGGCGCAGACCCTCGACGCGGGCGCCTAGCTGTTCGTGTAGGCGATCCCAGCGCTTAACGGCGTCAGGGCCGTCAAACTCGCCGCGCAGATAGCGGGCGTCTTCGAGGTCGGCTAGACGAGCGGTCGCGTCGTTGAGCGCGGTTTGGATTGTTGCGCGCTCGCGGATGACCTCGGGATTGTGTCTGGCGATCCACCGCTCGGCGATGCGATCAAGGAGTTCGTCGCCCGGTTTCAAGGCCGCGAGGCATCGAATGAAGGCTTCCGCGACAGCCTTGTCCACGGCTGCGATGAACGCCTGCGAGTAGACCCCACAGAGACGGCCGAGGCGCCGGGCCTGGCACACGTACGACCTGCCGGATGCCGACATGCGGTTCTTGCAGCCTGAGCAGCGTAGAAAACCGGTCAGAAGATGCGAGGTTTCGGCGCGCACGCCACGAGGGCGCCCCGACTTGTCGGCCGCAGTGCGGGCCTTCAGGATGCGGACGATCTGCAACTGCTCGGCGGGGGTGATGATGCCTCGGCCGATTTCGACCGTTTCGCCCGTCTCGGGGTTACGCCAGGGGACGACCTTCGCGGTGTACTTGCCATCGCGTTTGACCGTCTGAGGCAGGAGGCCAGCGAAAGCGGGCGCTTTGACGAGTTGCGAAAGCGTCCCGACGTTCCAGGCCCCGCCGCGCGGCGACGGGATTTCGCGCGTGTTGAGGTCGCGGGCAATGCGGACGAGCGGCTCGCCGGAGATGGCGCGCTCGGCGATCTCCCGGGCGGTTGGCGCGGTGTGCGGGTCGTGATCGAGCCGGTTGTCGGTGCCGATCATGAGGCCGTAAGGCGATTGTCCGCCGATCCATCGGCCCATGCTGCGAAGGTGCGCCTTCGCCGAGGCGACGCGGAGCCCGATGTTCGCGGACTCACTGCGGGCGACCTCGGAGAGCAGTGCGAGCACGAGCCGCGATTGCGGCTGCGAGGTGTCGAGGCCATCTTGTACGAAGACGATTCGACCTCCGGCCTTCTCGACGTCATCGAGGACTTGGCCGGCCTGGCCCATGCCTCGGCGCGAGAGGCGGTCGACCTTCCAGACGATCAGGGTTCCGACGGTGCCTGTCGTGAGCGCGGAAATCGCTGCGTCGAAGCCCTTACGGTCGACGGGCTTAAACCCAGACCGGCCACGGTCGATGTGGACAGAGCGCACTTCAAGACCGTTTCGCGCGGCCCAGGCCCGGCAGTCCGCCTCTTGGCGCTCGATCGCGGTCTTGCCCTCGCGGTCGAGTGACAGGCGGAGGTATAGGTCGGCTAGGTGTTCATGGTGCGACATGGCGGGGACGCTACGGTCCCCGCGCGCCGAGTTGCAAGATTCTTCTAGGAAAACGAGAAGTCGAGCAAGACGATCTTGCCGCGCAGGTCGGCGAGGCGCAGGTCCTTGCCGCCGGTGTTGAGCCAGCCGCGTCCGCGCAGCTCGGGGGCGCGGACGCGGGCCTTGAGCAGTGGTGAGCCGGACAGCTCGGTCACTTCTGGCTCGCCGGGCGGAGGCAGAGGACCTGCTCCTTCTGCCCCTTGTGTTGCAGCACGATGTACGGCTGAGCGGCGTCCGAGCAGCTCTCCGGCTTGTCGACCCTGGAGACGATCCGGAACGCGTCCTCGTCGGAGCAGCCGGCCTTGGTCGCCGAGTCGCCGTCCTGCTTGACGCAGGAGTTGACCGCGAAGCTCGTGCCGCCGGCGTCGCTCAGGGCCACGACGATGGCGGTGCCGGCCACCGCGAGCAGGAACACGGCCACCACGATGACGAGGCCGACGAGCAGGCCGCGCCGGCTCTTGGCGGGCGGCTCGGGGGTCGGCACCGGGGCGTCGCCCTCGGTCGGGAACGCGGGCGGGTTGTCGCCCGGCATCGTCACGAGGTCGCCGTACCGCGGCCCGCTGCCCTGGTACGTGCCGCTCGCCGACGGTGCCGAGGTCTGGTACGTGCCGGTCGCCGGCGGCGCGGAGGTCTGGTACGTGCCGGTCGCCGGCGGCGCGGAGGTCTGGTACGTGCCGGTCGCCGGCGGCGCCGACGTCTGATATGTCCCGGTAGCGGGGGGTGCCGAGGTTTGGTACGCGCCGACGGACGGCGGCGGACCCGCCTGGTAGCCGCTCATGGCCGGCGGGGCGGAGGCCTGGTAAGCGCTCGTCGCCGGCGGCGCGGACGCCTGGTAGAGGCCGGTGGCGGGCGGCGCGGAGCTGGGCGGCGCCGAGGTGGGCGCGCCGGCCGGGCCGGCGGGCGGGACGGACACCTGCGCCCGGGCCTGGTACGTGCGCGACGCCGGGCCCGGATCCGACGGGATCTGGCCCAGGCTCGGCGGGGCGGGCACGCCGGGCACCGGCGAGGCGGGCACGCCGGGGATGGGATGGGCCGGCACGTCGGGCACGACCGGGCCGGGCACCTGTGCGGAGCCGGACGGCGGCCCGGAGACCTGGGCCGAGCCGGTAGGAACCTGGGCGGATCCGGTGGGGACGCGGGCGCTGCCGGTGGGGACGCGGGCCGAGCCCGAGGCGGATCCGGGGGCGCCGGCGCCCGAGGACGGTGCCGCGTTGGGAGCCGGCTGGGCGGCCCACGGGCTCGCCTCCGGAGCGGCCGCCGGGCTCGCCGACGCCTGCGGGGTGAAGCCGGGGAAGCTGCCGGGCGGACCGGGCGGCGTGATCTGGCCGGGCACCGATGCCTTGCCCGAGGCGCCGGGCACCGACGCGGAGCCGGAGACCGATGCCGATCCGGAGGCCGGCGTGCTCGCGCCCGCGGCGGAGGTGCCGTAGGTGGCCGGCGGGGCCGAGGGCACGCGCGGCGGGAGGGGGCCGGCCGGCGGGAACGGGCCCGGGCGGGCCGGCTCGGCGTCGCCGGTTTCCTGCGGCTGACCTGGGGGCTGGGGGGTGGGCGGTGGGGGCGTCGCGGGCGATGACGGGACAGGGACCGAAGCGGTCGCGCGGACGGCCGGGGCCCGGCCGACCGGCGGGGTGCTCGCCGCACTCTCGTCCGGCTGCTCGGACGGGTGCTGCTGGTCGGGCGTCATGCGTGCCTCCTGTAGGTCTGACCCCTGCGACCGTAGTCGACCCGGGAGAGACATGGCAGAGCCGGTCCCGAGGTTCGTCGCATAGAGCACCGCCCCGGTCCGGGGAGGGAGCGGACCGGGGCGGCCTGGGGGTGTGCCTACGGGCAGGGATTAACTGCGGTTGATCATGGCGTGGAGTTCGTCGCGCAGGGCGGACGACGGGTTCTTGGCGATGGCGCGCTCGATGGCGTCCATCCGGCGGGCGGCGGTGCGGCGGGCCTTGAAGCGCTCGAAGAAGGTACTCACGGCGGTGCTCCTCTGGACGGTATGTAAGGACGGCTATGTTTCCCATCCATTACACGGCGCCCGGGAGATCCATTGCCAGCGAATATGAAGTGATCCGGCCCACCCGCCGACGAATCGTCGGTCGATTGGCAGGATGAACACCCTGTTCGTCGGCCATATGACAGTGGCCCCGCGCTCAGCGCGGGGCCACCGGGTGCGGATTGGCCTGGTCAGCCCCAGGCGAGCAGGGCGGCCTCGGGGTCGTCGAGGAACGCGCCGACGTCGCGCAGGAACTTGGAGCCGAGCTCGCCGTCGATGATGCGGTGGTCGAACGACAGCCCGAGCGTCGTCACCTGCCGGACCTTGACCTTGCCCTTGTGGACCCACGGCTGCTCGCGGACGGCGCCGAAGCACAGGATCGCCGCCTCGCCCGGCGGCAGGATCGGGGTGCCGGTGTCGACGCCGAAGACGCCGACGCTGGTGATCGTGAACGTGCCGCCGGCCATGTCGGCCGGCGGGGTCTTGCCCTCCCGGGCGGTGCCGACCAGCGCCGACATCGCGTCGGCCAGCTCCCGCGTGGTCAGGTCCTGGGCGTCCTTGATGTTCGGCACGATCAGGCCGCGCTGGGTGGCGGCGGCGATGCCCAGGTTGACGTAGTGCTTGACCACGATCTCGTCGCCGGCCCAGGTCGAGTTGACCATCGGATACCGCCGCAGGCCCAGCAGCGCGGCCTTGGCCACCATGAGCAGGGGCGAGACGCGCACGTCCCGCCAGTCGCGGTGGGCCTTGAGCCGCTCCAGCGCCTTCATCGACCGGGTGACGTCGACCGTGAGGAACTCGGTCACGTGCGGCGCGGTGAACGCGCTGGCCACCATGTTCTCGGCGGTCAGCTTGCGCACGCCCTTGACCGGGATGCGCTCCTCGCGCTCGCCGGGTCGCCGCGGCGCGACCACGGCCCGGGGCGCCGCCGCCGGTGCGGATTGCGCGGTCAGCACGTCGTCGCGGGTGATCGAGCCGCCGGGGCCGGTGCCGTCGATGCCGGTGAGGTCGACGCCCAGGTCGCGGGCGAGCTTGCGGACCGGCGGCTTGGCCAGCACGCCGGCGCCCGCGCGCGGTGCCACGGCCGGCGGCGCCGCCGGGGGCGCGGGCGGCTGGGGCGCCGGCTCGCGCGGTACCGCTGCGGGCTCTTGAACCGGCGCGGGCGCCGCGGCCGACCGCGGACGCCGCTTGGCCGCGGTGGTCCGGGGGCCGTAACCCACCAGCACCGCCGTGCGGCCCCCCGGAGCGGGACCACCGATCATGCCGGGCTCGACCGGCCCGTCGCCGGCCACCTCGACCGCGGCGAGCGACGCGGCCGACGGCGCGGGCACGTCGGGCGTCTCGGGCAGGTCGCCCGCGCCGGGGTCGGTGTCGATGGCGATGATCGGCTGGCCGACCTCCACCATCGTGCCTTCGTCGTGGAAGATCCGGGTCACCTTGCCGGCCCACTTCGCCGGGATCTCGACCGCCGCCTTCGCGGTCTCCACCTCGACGATCGGCTGGTTGAGCGCGATCACGTCGCCGACGCCCACCAGCCACTTGAGGATCTCGCCTTCGGTGAGGCCCTCGCCCAGGTCGGGCAGGTTGAACTCCTTGACCCTGGTCATGTGGCGCGGCCCCCTAGAACCCGAACGAGCGGTCGACGGCGTCGAGCACCCGGTCGAGGTCCGGCAGGTACTCCTCCTCCAGGCGCGCGGCCGGATAAGGCGTGTCGAAGCCGGTGACCCGCAGGACCGGGGCCTCCAGCGAGTAGAAGCACTCCTCGGTGATCCGGGCGGCGAGCTCCGCGCCGATGCCGACGTTGCCGGGCGCCTCGTGGACGACGACCGCGCGGCCGGTGCGGCGCACCGACTCGTACACCGGGCGCATGTCCAGCGGCGAGAGCGTGCGCAGGTCGATGACCTCCAGCGAGCGGCCGTCCTCCTCGGCGGCGGCGGCCGCGTCGAGGGCGGTGCGCACCATCGGGCCGTAGGCGAGCACGGTGACGTCGGTGCCGGGGCGGGCGACGCGCGACGCGTGCAGCGGCAGGCTCGCGCTGTCGACGTTGACCGGGCCCTTCTCCCAGTAGCGGCGCTTGGGCTCCAGGAAGATGATCGGGTCGTCGGACTCGATCGACTGCTGGATCATCCAGTAGGCGTCGTCCGGGTTGGCGCACGTGACGACCTTGAGGCCGGCCGTGTGCGAGAAGTAGGCCTCCGGCGACTCCGAGTGGTGCTCGACCGCGCCGATGCCGCCGCCGAAGGGGATCCGGATGACGATCGGCAGGCTGACCTTGCCCTGTGAGCGATAGTGGATCTTCGCCACCTGCGAGACGATCTGGTCATAGGCCGGGTAGACGAAGCCGTCGAACTGGATCTCGCAGACCGGACGGTACCCCCGGATCGCCAGGCCGACCGCGGTGCCGATGATGCCGGACTCGGCCAGCGGCGTGTCGATCACCCGCTCGTCGCCGAAGTCCTTCTGCAGCCCGTCGGTGATGCGGAAGACGCCGCCGAGCTTGCCGACGTCCTCGCCCATGATCAGGACCTTGTCGTCGCGCTCCATGGCGCGGCGCAGGCCGTTGTTGAGCGCCTTGCCGAGGGTCAGGTTCTCCGCGGCGGCCATCAGTGCCCACTCCCCTCGAACGACGCAAGGTACTTGGCGAACTGTTCCTTCTGCTCCGCGAGCTCGGGGGAGCCGTGCGGATACACATGGTCGAACAGCTTCAGCGGGTCGGGGTTGGGCATGTTGAGCACCCGCTGCCGCAGGTCGGCGGCGGCCACCCGGGCCTCCTCGTCGATCGCGGCGAAGTAGTCGTCCCCGGCCATGCCCTGCTTGGTCAGGAAGGTGCGCAGGCGCTTGATCGGGTCCTTGGCCTGCCAGGCCTCGACCTCGCTGGCGATGCGGTAGCGGGTCGGGTCGTCGGAGGTGGTGTGGGCGCCCATGCGGTAGGTGTACGCCTCGATCAGGGCCGGTCCCTGGCCGTGCCGGGCGTCGTCGAGCGCCTTGCGGGTCACCGCGTAGCAGGCCAGCACGTCGTTGCCGTCGACGCGCAGGCCGGGGAAGCCGAAGCCGCTGGCCCGGTGGTAGAGCGGCACCCGGGTCTGGCGCTCCAGCGGCTCGGAGATCGCATACTGGTTGTTCTGGCAGAAGAAGACCAGCGGCGCGTTGAACACCGAGGCCCAGATGAACGCCTCGTTGACGTCGCCCTGGCTGGTGGCGCCGTCGCCGAAGTACGCGATGACCGCCTCGCCGTCGTCGGAGCCGACCTTGCCGTCCTTGACCACGCCCATGGCGTAGCCGGTGGCGTGCAGCGTCTGGGCGCCGATGACGATCGTGTA
This sequence comes from Dactylosporangium sp. CA-092794, assembly GCF_050948465.1. Lineage (NCBI taxonomy): Bacteria > Bacillati > Actinomycetota > Actinomycetes > Micromonosporales > Micromonosporaceae > Dactylosporangium > Dactylosporangium sp. CA-092794. Next base: position 127,077 of record NZ_CP192044.1, read on the forward strand.
CATGTTGAACTTGAACTCGTTGGGGTCCCAGGCACCCTGGTCGACGCCGCGGAACAGGCTCAGCGGCATGATCGGGTCGATGCCGCGGCAGTAGAGGACGCCGTGTTCGCGGTACGTCGGGAAGGCCATGTCCTGCGCCCGCAGTGCCCGGCCCGAGCCGACCTGGGCCGCCTCCTGGCCCAGCAGACTCGCCCAGATGCCCAGCTCACCCTGGCGCTGCAGGGCGGTCGCCTCGGCGTCGAGCTTCCGGACCACGACGAGGTCGTGGTAGAGCGAGCGGTACTCATCGTCGGTGAAGTCGACCGCGTAGCCGGGGTGGTCGACCCGGTCTCCGTCGGGGGTGAGTAGCTGCACGAACGCGGGTTCAGGCGCGGCCCGTGTTCCTGACGCCCGGGCCTTTACTTCGCCCTTCGCCATCCGTTTCTCCCTGTCGTCTCTCGCGTCGGCAGCGGGGGTGACCCTGCCGCGCGGCGGGGGGTGGCTGCCGCGCGGCGACCCTGTGGGGTCGGCACGTGGCAATTGGGCATGACCGCGGCCATGCCCGGGAGCCGGCCCCAGGATCTCTGCCTCGCAGGGTATGCGGAGGCTACGGCCCCGTTGCCGGTGTGTGTCCAGCATCGCAGAAGGCGTGTCGATCGACACCCTGGAGTCCGGCATGCCCGCCGGGCTAATCCCGAAAAATCCCCCTAGGATGGGCATCCCTTTTGGGGAAACGTCGCGTTAGTCCGGGTGCCATCTAGGGTTTGGAGCATCCGTTGTCGTCCGACGTGCGCAACCATCGGCCCTTCTCGCCGAATCGGCGCCCGCTGCTGATCTCCGCGCTCCTGGTGCTGCTCACCTCGGTGCCGACGATGATCGTCGTGGCCGCGGGCAGCGCGACGCTGGACAGTGCGCCGCCGACGCGGGCCCCGGCCGTCGCCGACCCCGAGCCCGGCCCGGTCGTGGTGGACTCGTCGCCGCCCACCGACCGCCATTCCCTGGGCGCCGCGCCGACCGCGCCTCAGCCGCCGTTGCCGCGGATCTCGCCGCGACCCTCCGGGGGCTCGGGAGCCGGCGGCGACCTTCCGCGGCCCAGCGCATCGGGCCGGCCGCCTCGGGGTCCGTCCTCGGCGGCCTCTGGCTCGTCGGGGTCCTCGGCGTCCTCGGGGTCCTCGGCGGCGGAGGCGTCTCCGCCGGAGGTGCCGATCCAGGATCGGGCCTGGCCGGGCTGGCGGAGTGAGCTAGCGACCGGCGCGAGTGTTGGAGTTGCGGGTGACCACCGCCCACGCCGTGGCGAAGGGTTTGCAGGGCCACGCCTCGCAGCCGGCCGTGCAGCCCTGCGCGTGACGGCCGACGAGTGGCTGGTGCCGCTCGACCCGGCGCCGCGCGTCGGTGATGGCGTGGTCGTAGATAACGGGCATTGAGACTCGCTCCTCAGACGCCCTGGGCCGCGGGCGCGGTCCACAGCAGGCGGGCGTTGTAAAGCTGCTGCGCGGTGGCCAGCGCCGCCTCGGCCGAGCGGAAGACCGCGACCTCGGTCTTGCCGTTGCCGAGCCGCCAGCTGAGAACGGCCTGATCCGGCAGCTCATGCCCCCAGGCGACGACCTGGGGATGGTCGTCGTCGAGCGGATCGGCGACAATGCCGAAGAGCCGTGGCGCGCCCTCGAGCAGGAGCGTGTCGTCCTCGAACACCACTCTCTCCCTCCGGCCGAGGAGCGATCTGACGGCTCCAGAATGCACGTGCAGGTTTCGCGCGGCAATACGTCGGCCCGAAGTTGAGTAGAGCAAGCCAATCGCTCATACATGGAGGCGCTTGCGCACCACCCCGGTAACGGACACACTCGTCTTGAGTAATGGAGGTGAGCGGTGTCCAGCGCCCAGAGCCCCACGTTCCCTAGATTCCAGTTGGGCAAGCAGCTGCGTGAGTTGCGCGAGCGCGCCCGGCTCACCACGGAGGACGTAGGGCTGCAACTGGACTGCTCACCCAGCACGATCAGCCGTATGGAGGGCGGGAAGGTCGGAATCCGCCGCAGCACGCTGGAGAAGCTGCTCGAGATTTACGACGTTCGCGACGCGGAGCAGATCAGCACATTGGTCGTGCTGGCCAAGGAGGGCAAGACCCGAGGCTGGTTCGCCCGTTACGGTGATCTGCCGGCGAGCTACTCGCGGTACATCGGCCTGGAGTCCAGCGCGATCGAGATGCGCGACTACGAGGCCCTCGTGGTGCCGGGCATGCTGCAGACCGAGGAGTACACGCGCGCCCTGCTCGCCGCCTCGCCCGGCGAGTCCGAGGACGCCGTCGAGGCGCACGTCAAGGCCCGCCGCGAGCGGCAGCACCTGCTCAACCGCCCCGACCAGCCATTGCAGTTCATCACGGTCCTGGACGAGAGCGTCATCCGGCGCAGCATCGGCGGACCCGACGTCATGCGGTCGCAGCTCAAGCACCTGGCCGACATGGGCCGGGCGAGGAACGTGACGATCCAGATCCTGCCCTTCTCCGGAGGGGCGTATGCCGGCATGGCCGGGTCGTTCGCGATTCTCAAGTTCCAAGATGCACCAAGCGTCGTGTATGCCGAGGCCATGACCGGGGACATCTACCCGGCCGCCGATGATGTGCAGCGGTACCACGACGTGTTCGAAAATCTGCGAGCTGCCGCGCTCAGTCCACTCGAGTCCATCAAGTTGATCGAGGATCTCCCGTTCTGAGCCCGGCCCGGACCCAAAGGAGTGCGCAGATGGCTGCGCTGAACGAGCGGTGGCACAAGCCCACCCGAAGCGGCAACAACGGACAGTGCGTCGAGGCGCGGTTCGTCGACGGCGTCGTCGAGGTCCGCAACTCCAACGCCCCGGACGCGGGTCTGGTGCGCTTCACCCGCGCGGAATGGGACACCTTCATCGTGGCGGTCGACCAGGACGGCGAATTCCGCCTTCCGTAAACTGATCTTCGGCCCCCGCATCGGAGTTTCTGCATCGGAGTTCCCGGGTCGGGGGTTTTCGCATGGGGGGTTCTTGCATCGGGGGTTTTCGCATCGGGGGTTTTTGCAAACGACGAAGGGGCGGCCCCGACCGGCCGTCCCTTCGTCGTAGCTGCGAGCTGTTTTTGATGTTAACGCTCATTTCCCGGCGCCGGTACCGTGCGGTTCCAGTCCGCGTGATGTTGTTCAGCCCGCGCGTGATGTTGCAAAAGTTGCGAATCGGGCCGGGGAGCAATCCCGCGATGTGGGTGTCGCCGGGGCGGGTGACGGAGTAACTATGAGTTATGACCACTCAGGTGTCTCCGGCCGCGCCGGTCGCGGCCCTGACGATCCGGGCGTACCGACCCACTGATCACCGGGAGTGCCGGCTGCTGTGGGCGGAGCTGACGGCGGCCGACGCGGTGCTCTACGGCGGCCGATCGGGTGACGACTCGGGGGCGGCGTTCGAGGAGTACCTCACGCGGCTCGATCTGTCCGGGATGTGGGTGGCCTCCGACGCGGGCGGGGCCGTGGTCGGCATGGTCGGCCTGGTGCTCGACGGGCGCGGTGGCGAGGTGGAGCCGCTGGTGGTGGCCACGGCGCGGCGCGGCGAGGGGATCGGGCGGGCGCTGCTGGCGCACGTGGCGGACCAGGCGCGGCGGCGGGGGCTGGGGCAGTTGACCATCTCGCCAGCGGCCCGCAACACCGATGCCATTCGATGCTTGCATGCGGCGGGTTACGACGCGCTGGCGCGGGTGACGCTCGCCATCGACCTCAATCGGAAGGGGTCGGTGTGGCGGGATGGGATCGATCTCTACGATCTGCGTTTCCGCTGCTGATCCTTTTGTTTCTGATCCTCGTTGATTTGCTTTTGTTTGGCTTCGTCTTCGTCTTCCGCCTTGGTTTCGTCTTCGGCCTTGGCTTCGGCCTTGACTTGTCGGCTGTAGCTTGTCGGCGCGGTTTTCGCCAGGCCTGTGGATGGCCGGCCCGGGTTATCCACAGCCGAAAACCGCTCGTTCCCCGCGCCCGGCCCGGCGGGCGAGGCTCCTTCCCATGCGTTCCCGAATGCTCCTGCGCGGCCCGGCCGAGCTCCTCTCCGCCATGCCCTACCTGCTGGGCTTCCACCCGTCCGACAGCCTCGTCGCCCTGGGCCTGCGCGGCTCCGGCCTGCACCTGCAGCTGCGCGGCGACCTGCCCGACGACCGCGAGGCCGCGGAGACGCTCGCCGAGCACTACGCCCGGCTGTTCCGCCGCAACGGCATCGACGGCGCGCTGCTGATCGGCTACGGCCCGCCCGAGCGGGCCGAGCCCTTCCTCCACGCGGTCGGCGCCGCGCTCGCCGGCTGCGGCATCCCGCTGCTCGACATGCTGCGCACGCACGACGGGCGATACTGGTCGCTGCTGTGCGAGGCCGCCGAATGCTGCCCGCCGGAAGGCCGGCCGTTCGACCCGCAGACCTCGGTCGCCGCCGCCGAGGCCATCGTCGCCGGGATGGTCGCGCTGCCCGACCGCGACGCGGTGGCGTCCGGCTTCGCGGGCCCATCCGGCCCGGCCCTGGCCGCGATGGAGGACGCCGGCAACCGGGCCAACCTGCGCGTGCTGCGCCTGGTCTCGGGCCGCGACCCGGCCGGGGTCCGCACCGCGGCCGTCGCCGCCGGCCGTGCGGCGCTCGAGTCGGCCCTGGCCGGCTGCACCGCCGAGCGCCGGCTCACCGACGACGAGGTGGCCTGGCTGCAGGTCCTGCTGCACGTGGTCGACTTCCGCGACCGCGCCTGGGAGCGCCTGGACCGCGACCTGCGCCGCGGCGGCGACGCGGCCGAGGCCCACCGCCGCCTGTGGACCGACCTGGTCCGCCGCTGCGAGCCGGCCTCGGCCGCCCCGGCGGCGGTGCTGCTGTCGTATCTGTCCTGGCGCACCGGCAACGGCATGCTCGCGACCATCGCGCTCGACCGCGCCCTCAACGCCGACCCCGGCTACTCGGCGGCCGGCCTCATGGCGGAGATCCTGGGCCGCGGCCTGTCTCCCGACCAGGTGCCCCCGATCTCGCAGACCCGCCGCCGGCGCCGCCCACCGGGCCGCCCCCGCCGCACCGCCACCCGCCCGGGCCGCCGCCCCGACCCGGTCCGCCCCGGCGCCACTCCTCCTCGGCCCGGTGGCGGGCCCGAACCCAGGGTTGAGTCACCGAGGGTTGTCGATCCGCCGCTCGCGCCGGAGCCGCCCTTGGTGCTCGAGCCGCCGCTCGTCGTCAAGCCCCGGCTGGCCGTCGATCCGCCGCTGCTCCCGCGCCCGTCGCCGCAGGACGGTCGCGGTGCTTCGCCGCCTTGAGTGGTCTGGCTGGTCAGGCGGGCGCGGGGCTTCGCCGCCTCGGGTGGCCTGGCTGGTCAGACGGGGGTGGTGCTTCGCCGCCTTGGCCGTCCTGAATGGCCTGGCTGGTCAGCCGCGGGCCGCGACGGAGGGCCGGGCCGGCGACGGGAGGCCGGGCGAGGGCAGGTCCTGGACGCGGTGGGTGCCGGCGTAGACGTTGAAGGTCTGACCGCGCAGGAAGCCGACCAGCGTGAGGCCGGCCTCGGCGGCCAGGTCGACGGCGAGCGTGCTCGGCGCCGAGACTGCGGCCAGCATCGGGATGCCGGCCATCCAGGCCTTCTGGCAGAGCTCGAAGCTGGCCCGGCCGCTGACCATGAGGATGTGGCCGGCCAGCGGGAGGCGCTCCTGGCGCACGGCCCAGCCGATCACCTTGTCGACCGCGTTGTGCCGGCCCACGTCCTCGCGGAGGCAGACCAGTTCGCCGTCGGGCGTGAACAGCCCGGCCGCGTGCAGGCCGCCGGTGGTCTCGAAGGCCCGCTGCCGGCGGCGCAGCGCGTCGGGCAGCGCCGCGAGCACGCCCGGCGCGACGCTCACCAGGTCACCGCTCACGTCAAACGCGGACCGCGTGCGGACCGCCTCGATGCTCGCCTTGCCGCACACGCCGCAGGAGGAGGTGGTGTAGAAGTTCCGCGCGGCCGGCCCGCCGTCGGGCATAGGCACGCCGGGCGCGAGCTTGACGTCCACGACGTTGTACGAGTTGGGCTCCTCGTCGCCGGCGCACAGCTTGGCGGTCAGCACGTCCGAGGTCCGCTGGATGATGCCTTCGGTGAGCAGAAACCCGATGGCCAGGTCCAGGTCGTCGCCGGGGGTGCGCATGGTGACCGCGAGCGGGCCCCCGACCCGGATCTCCAACGGTTCCTCGGCCGCGAGCGTGTCCGGCCCGATCCGCGCCTGCACCACCCCGCCCCCCGCTGGCGATGCCAGTCCCGCCCCTGCCGCCCCTGCGGCCCGGGCATCGGCGACGGCCTGAGGGTCTGCGGCGACGTGGCTGCCCTCGGCGGCCTGGGCCTGTGGGGCTGCCTGGGCCTCCGCGGCGGCGTGGCCGCGTTTGGCGGCTTGGGCCTGCGCGGCGACGTGGCTGCCGTCGGCGGTGTGGGCCTGCGGGGTGGCGTGGGCGTCTGGGGTCACCGGGGCATCTGGTGCCGTCTGGGCATGCCGGGAGCTGGGGGCTGTCGGGGTGGTCGGGGAGTTTGCGGCGGCTGGGGCGGCCGGAATGTCCGGAAATGTAGGGATGGTGACGCGGACGATCGTGCGGCGTTGCGTGACGCGGCCCATAGGGCGCCCTTCTCCCGGATCGGTTCGCGGTTCTCGCTCGACGGTAAGTTCTGTTTGTGCGTGACGGCCACCTGGAACCGGGTTCGGGTCGGCTTGCGGCCGTGATCCTGGCCGGCGGGCGGGCTCGACGACTCGGCGGGCGGGACAAGCCGATGGTGGCGGTCGGCGGGGTGCCCATGCTCGGGCGGGTGCTGGCCGCGGTCGCCGAGGTCGGGGCGGCGCCTGTTGTCGTGGTCGGCCCGGCGCGGGACGGACTGCCGGCGGGTGTCAGGTTCGTGCGGGAGGAGCCGCCCGGCGGCGGCCCTGTTGCCGCGGCCGCCGCCGGGATCGAGCTGCTGACCGCCGGCGACTTGCCCGCCGCCGGCGAATCGCTGACCGCCGGCGACTTGCCCGCCGCCGGCGAATCGCTGACCGCCCGCGACTTGCCCGCCGCCGGCGAATCGCTGACCGCCGGCGACGCGGGTGAATCCGCTGAGCTCCGCGCCGCTGCGGTGGCGGGTGACGGCGCTGCGGTGGCGGGTGGTGGTGCTGTGGGCGGTGGGTTCGGGCTGTCGGCCGGTGGTGGCGTGGGTGTGTCCGTGGGCCTGGGTGCGGCGGCGGGCTTGGGTGCGGCGGCGGGCTTGGGCGCGGCGGCGGGGGCGGTGGGTGTCGGCGGTGTTGCGGGCGGTGGGCGCGGGGGTGGGCTTGTGGCGTTGCTGGCCGCTGACCTGCCGCTGCTTACCGGGGAGGCGCTGCGGAGGCTGGTGGGTGCGATGGGGGCGGGAGATCAGGACGGAGCGGTGTTCGTCGACGGGGACGGGCGGCGGCAACTGCTGTGCGGTGTGTGGCGGGTCGGCTCGTTGGCCGGTGCCGTCCGGGGGTTGAGCGGGGTGGACGGGGTTTCCGTGCGGGCGCTGGTGGACGGGTTGCGCGTGCGGGAGGTGCCGTGGGCGGGGGAGCGGCCGCCCTACTTCGACTGCGATACCGACGAGGACCTGCGACAGGTGGAGATGCCGTGAGTGAGAACGCGCTCGAAGGGTGGCTGGCCGAGGTGGCCGAGGTGCTCGGGGTCGAGGCGATCGGCGAGGAGGAGCGGGATGCCGTGCTCGGGCTGGCGCGGGACGTGGCCCACAACGTGGCTCGGCCCGGGGCGCCGTTGACCGCATTCCTGCTCGGGATAGCGGTCGGGCGCGGGGCGGATCTGCAGCGCACGCGGGAAGAGCTTGGCCGGTTGGCCGCTCGCGCCGGGTGACCGGCCACCCGCAGCGGCACGCGGAAGAGCGTGCCGCCGGGTGACCGGGCGCCCGCAGTGGCACGCGGAAGAGCGTGCGGGTCTGTCACGGCCGGTCATCGGCGCCAACCCCCGGGCGCACCATCCGATCTGCACGGCCGGGGCCGGACGTATGTCTCCGTGATCATGATGTCTGCGGTGGCCGTGCTGCGGGTTTGCCATGATCCCGGAGACTTTGAGTACACGGGTGTACATCACCACTCCGTGATCATGAAAAACCGTTGGTGTCAGTGCCGGTTCGGCATGATCGCGGAGACTTCCTGCCGCCGCGCCGCGCCGTGGTCGGCGGCCGGTCGCGGCCGGCTGAGTGGCCAATGCGCAGGGCGGGCCGGAATGCGGCGGGTCGGCGCGGCACCAAGGTCACCCGCGTCTGGGTGAAGGGGTGTGACGGGTGATCGGCTACCCGCTCCGAGTGAGCGATCGTCTCTGGATAGGGTGAGGGTGGGGGATAGGGAGGCGATCATGGCTGGTGACCCGGACGACGCCGCGTCGTACGAGACCGCGCTCTTCGACGACGAGGACCCCGCCGGTGGCAACCTCAAGGAAAAGGTCGCCGAGGCGTGGCGGGACTTCGCGCGGCATCTGGTGGACGGGCTGCGCGGGCTCGAGCCTGGCACGACGCTCGACCTCACGCTCGATCCCACGGCGTCCGGGACCGGTGACGCTGTGTACTCGGTTCAGGTTACCGGGGAGGACGGCGACCAGCTCGCGGCCACGGCGGTGAGCAATGCCGACCTGCCGACGGCGTACCGGCTCGACCGGACGGTCATCGCGGAGGTCGTGGCGCTCGGGTGGTCGCCGCCGGGAGTGGTGGCCGGGTCGGGCGAGTCGTTCGGGCTGCGGGTCGGTAAGGGCGAGTCGACCCAGCTGAGCCGCCTGATCACGCGCACCCTGCGGGACATCTACGGCGCGCCGCACCCCGCCTTCCTCACGTACCTCGCGCACGACGCCGAAGGGCGGGTCGCGCCGCTGCCCGCGCTCGGGGTGGCGCGCTCGCTCGCCTCGCTGGTCGACGGGGACGGGGACGGGGTCGTCGACGTCGTGTCGCCGGTGTCCGGCGGCGGGCTGCCGGCGATCACCGAGGCGATCGACGAGCTGACGCTGCACGAGAAGGTGACCACCGTCGTTGCGCGGCTCATGAAGACCGCGCCCGAGGAGTTGCCGATCGACCCCGACGGGGACATCGGCATCCGGTCGGGGTCGGCGATGGTGTTTGTGCGGGTCCGTGACAACCCGCCGCTGGTCGACGTGTTCTCGCCGATTCTCACCGAGGTCGAGCCGACCGAGCGCCTCTACGTCAAGCTGTCCGAGCTGACCAACCGGATGCCGATCGGCCGGCTGTACTGCACCAACGACACCGTCTGGGCCAGCGTGCCGGTGTTCGGCCGCGACTTCCAGCCGACCCACCTCATGCTCGCCGTGCAGGTGATGACCGGGCTGGCCGACGAGCTCGACGACCGCCTGCACGGGGAGTTCGGCGGCAAGCGGTTCTTCGGCGAGGGCGACAAGCCCAAGCAGGCCATCACCGGCGACGGCGAGCGGACGGGGATGTACCTCTAGGCGAAGGGCAGCCACGCCTGCCGGGCCAGCGTCGACAGGTCGCTGGCCTGCAGGCCCTGGTCGGACACGGTCCACAGGGTGCCGCCGATGATCAGGGAGCGCTGGATTCCGCCGCTGCCGGCCGGATGGGTGATGGTCCCGGCCTGGCCGATCGATGTGTCGGACACCGACAGGGCGAGGGCCTGCGCGGTTTTGCCGGCATTGAGCGGTACCACCAGCAAACCGGTCGCCGGCCAATAGAGGAACGCGTGCGGGTCGAACTCCGCGGGTGAGCCGGCACCGGGCACCTGGAACTGCGACAGGCGGGCCGGCCTGGCCATGTCGTGGACGTCGAACAGCGAGACCTGCAGGCCCTGCACGCGGCCCCGGTCCGAGGCCTCCTGGCCGACGCCGATGAGCCGGCCGTCGCCGGCCGGGTGCAGATACGCGGAGTACCCCGTGATCTTCAGCTCGCCGACCGCCCGGGGCGCGGACGGGTCGCTCAGGTCCAGCGTGTAGAGCGGGTCGGTCTGGCGGAACGTGACCACGTATCCGGCGGTACCGATGAAGCGGACAGAGTAGATCCGTTCACCCTTGCCCAGGCCGCCGACCCGCCCCGTCTCGGCCAGGGCGCCGCCGCGCTGTTCGAGCACGTAGACGGTCGAGGCGTCACTCTCCGTCGTGGCCACCCGCAGCCGGCCGTCCCACTCCGACAGGGAGTACTGGTTGAGCAGCCAGCCGGGCACCTCGCCGCCGGCGACGTAGCGGGGGCGGGCGGCGCCCGCGATCGCGAACTTGAACAGCTGCGTGCGCTGCGGCACGACCACGCCGCTGCCGCGCTTGATCAGCGGGCCGGGGCCGGCTACGGGGGTGCGCCAGCGCTGGTCGTTGGCGACGTAGAGGCTCGGGCCGTTGGCGTAGACGATGCCGCCGTCGGCGACGACCGAGACCGGGTCGCCGTCGCCGAGCGCGGGCGCGGCCAGGTCGAACGTGGCGATCGTGAGCATCGAGGTGCCCGAGTACACCTCCGGACGGCTCACCGCCGTGCAGTCAACCTGGCCCTCGCTCTCCTTGCCGGCCGCGTCCGTCGTCGTCCACCGGGGCAGCCAGGCGGAGATCGGCGCGGCGGCGACGGCGGCGCGGTTGGCCGCGAGCCGGGTGTCGTTGTCGGCGTCGGGGGACTGCTCGGGGAGCTCGAACTGCGGGGCGGAGCGGACCACGACCCGGGCGACGCTGCCGATCTGCCGCGCGTCGACGAGGAGGCCGTCGATGCGGTAGCGCCCGGCGACCTTGGGCGGCCCGGCCAGGTCGACCAGCGTGAGCTGCGTGCCCGGCTGGCGCCGGTCGCGGTAGTCGTAGCCCAGGACGAGCGCCCGGTCGCCCGAGAGCAGCAGCGTGCCGTCGAAGATCGTGCGGCGGACGGCCTCGAGGGCCAGCGTGCCGGTGATCTTTCGAGAGGCCGCGTCGACGACCGTCAGCGTGCCGTCCGGGGCGATGGTGACGATCCGCTTGCCGTCGGTCTTGACCAGATCCGGCTCGTCGACGCCGGCCTCGTGCGTATTGGTGCCGGAGTAGTCCACGCCGGCCCCGGCGGCGCTCTTGGCGTCGCTCGCGGTGGCGGCCCGGTTGTCGGCCGGCGCGGGCACGGCGCCGACCTTGAGGTCGGTTTCGCCAAGTGCCCACGGGCCGACCGCCTCCTGGGCCGCGGCGCGCAGATCCTTGAGCAGGTCGTCGCAGGAGTCGAAGGCGGCGAGCCGGAGCGCCGGTGCCGGCCCGGCATCAGCCGATTTATCGGATTTATCCGATTTGATGGTACCGGCGGTGCAGCCCGACAGGGCCAGCAGCACGAGGGCGCTCAGCGTCACGGCGGCGCGATTCATGGCTCTAGGACGGCGCGGCGCCCCCTGCGGTTCCCGGCTGCTCCACCATTCGCGGCGCGAGCGTTTCCACCAGCCTCGACAGCACGATCATGCTGCGCGTCGAGGTCACGAAGGGCTCGGCGCGCAGCCGCTCGAGCGCCTCCTCCAGCCCGGCCATGTCGACCGCCCGCAGGTGCACGAGCGCGTCGGCCTCGCCCGAGATCGTGTAGGCGCCGACGACCGCCGGATGGCGCTTGGCCGCGGCCCGGATCTGCTGCGGCGACGTGCGGCCGGTGCAGAAGAGCTCGACGAACGCCTCCGTCGTCCAGCCGACCGCGCCGGGGTCGATGAGGGCGGTATAGCCGCGGATCACTCCACTGGATCGGAGCCGGTCGACGCGGCGCTTCACGGCCGGGGCGGAAAGCGCGACCTTCTCGCCGATCTCCGCATACGATGAGCGGGCGTCCTCCTGCAGGTACGCAATGATTCGCTGGTCAGTGACGTCGAGGCGCAACGAATCCCTCCTCAAAAGCAACTTTTCTCGCTGTTTTGTGTAACACACGTTATCTACGGTTTGATCTCGTGACGAGGTCATATCTGATGTCGCCACCGGAGCACTTCGCGGTGGAGTACGCGATCAATCCCTGGATGGACATCACCGCGCCGGTCGATGCCGAACTGGCCCTCAAGCAGTGGGAAGGCCTGCGGGAGGCGCTGGTCCGGCTGGGCCACGAAGTGCACGTGCTGCCGCCCGAGATCGGCCTGCCCGACATGGTCTACGCGGCCAACGGCGCCTTCTCGGTCGACGGCGTCGTCTACGGCGCGCGGTTCAAGTACCCGCAGCGCACCGCCGAGGCCTCAGCCCACCGCCGCTTCTACGACCGGCTCGGCTGGCGGTACATCACGCCGGCCGCGACCAACGAGGGCGAGGGCGACTTCACCTACCTGCCCAAGGCGCTCGGCGGCCTGGTGCTGGCCGGCCACGGCTTCCGCACCGAGGTCGGCGCCCACGCCGAGGCCCAGGAGGCGCTCGGCCGGCCGGTGATCTCGCTGCGCCTGACCGACCCGCGGATCTACCACCTCGACGTGGCGCTCGCCCCGCTGGACGACGAGAACGTCGCCTACTACCCGGGCGCCTTCTCGGAGTCGTCGCGGACGGTGCTGCGCCGGCTCTTCCCGCACGCGATCCTGGCCACCGAGGAGGACGCGCTCGCGTTCGGCCTCAACCTGGTCTCCGACGGGCACAACGTGGTGCTCAACGCCGAGGCGACCGGCCTCGCGGCCCAATTGCGGGCGGCGGGCTACACGCCGGTGCCGGTCGAGCTCACGGAGCTGAAGAAGGGCGGCGGCAGCGTCAAGTGTTGCGTCGCCGAGTTGCGCTCATGACTCGTTAAATCGTGAAATGTACGAAAAGTCCGGCGACGGAGTCGCCGGACTTTTCGATGGAACCGCTGTTGCAGATAGAGATGCCGCCGTGGTGCGCAGGGGCAGCGATCTCAGCGGGCCAGGGTCAGGACGCAGTGCCGGTCGGTGCCCCGGTCGGTGAACCGCCGCTGGAGCGGACCACGACCCACTTCGCGGTGTACTGCACCGCCCCCGGTGAAGCGGTGCCCGCGTTGGCCGGCGCGGTGCCGGCCACGGTCAGTTCCGCCCCGGCCTGCAGAGCGTTGGGCTGTAGCGTGTGCCGCTTGTCGTACACCTTCAGGTTGGCCGGCAGCTGCCACGTGCGGGTGTAGCCGTCCGACGAGCGGACCGTGACCTGCGTCGAGGTCAGTCGCGTCGCCGAGCCGTTCTGCAGCGCCACCCGGATCGGGCCGTTCTTGGTCTGCACCAGGCCTTCGCCGTGCAGCACGCCCGAGAGCATGTCGTGGCCGTGGTCCGGCGCTGACGTGGTCGGCTCGGGCGTGGGGGGAGCGGGCGTGGGCTGCGCCGATGCCGTCGCGGGCGGCAGTCCGCCGACCACGGCGAGCGTGACGGTAGCGCACAGCATGCCTATCCGCGAGCGTCTCATGGGGTTACCTCCTCGGAATCGCGCAGATCAGCGCACTACCTCCGATCCCTTGTGGCAAACCTGACATAAGGGGTGCCGAGTGCCCGGAACGCATCGCCGGGGCGCTCGTGGCCGTCGGTCGAGTGGCCCAGCGCGTCGGCCGGGTCCTGGCACATCGCGACGTGCGAGGCCTGCGCGCCGAGCGCCGCCAGCGGCCAGAAGAGCAGGTGGATGAGCAGGCCCAGGACTTTGATGGCGATCACGTCGGCGACGTGCCGGCCGGTGTACTCGTGGCGGTACCAGCTGCGGACCATGCGCCAGTAGGGCTGCGTGTCGACCTGCACGCCGTCGCGGTCGACGACCGGGCCGTGCTCGTAGCCGACGCCGCGCACGATGACCGCGATCGCCTTGAGGTTGAGCAGGCGGCGGACCGGGACGCTGAGCACGGTCACCACGCCGCCGAGCCACCAGCCGGGCTGGTCCAGCTGCGCGAGCAGCAGAAACAGGGCCACGTGCAGCGCCGCGAGCGGCACGCCGACCCAGCGCAGCGCGACCCCGAGCGTGAAGACGCCCACCGGGTCGGCGCCCACCCGGCGCAGCCGCTGCCAGGACTGCACCTGGACCAGCAGGATGCCCAGCGCCGCGCCCGCGCCGCCCAGCCCCGTGACCACCCACCAGGCATGCATAGAAATGCATCATGTCACGGGGTGCAGCCGGAACGTCACGGTAAATTTGGCGCCGCCCTCGGGGGCGTGCCCGGCGTCGATCCGGGCGCCCAGCCGCCGGGACAGCCGCGCCGCCAGCGCCAGCCCGAGGCCGCTGCCCACCTTGCGCACGCCCTGGTACCGCCGCGACAGCGCCCCGCGCTCGAACGCGACCGCGAGGTCCTCGTCGGTGAAGCCCGGCCCGCCGTCGCGCACCTCCAGCCAGGCTGACGACGGCCCGGTGTAGAGGGCCAGGACCAGTGGCGCCCCCTCCGGGACCACCCGCAGCGCGTTCTCCAGCAGGCCGTCGATGATCTGCCGGATCCGTCCCGGGTCGGTGCGCACCGGCACCGGGAACGGCGGCAGCTCGGTGCGCAGCACCAGCCCGGCCGCCGCGACCCGCCCGCCCCACGCCTCGGCGGTCGCCGCCAGCAGCCGCGTGAGGTCCACGTCGACCATCTCGATCGGCAGGTCGGCCGCCTCCAGCCGGGCCAGCACCAGCAGATCGGCGATGAGCCGGTCGAGCCGCTCGGCCTCGTCCAGCATCGTCTGGCCGGCCCGCTGGGCGCCGTCGGTGCCGACCACGCCGTCGGCGAGCGCCTCGGCGTAGCCGCGCAGCGTGGTCAGCGGCGTGCGCAGCTCGTGCGACACCGACAGCAGGAACTCCCGCTCCCGGCCTTCGCTGGTGGCCAGCGCCTCGGTCAGCGCGTTGACCGCGTGCGCGAGGTCGGCGACCTCGGTCGGGCCGTCGGGGTCGAGCCGCACGCTGCGGTCGCCCGCGCTCAGCCGGGTCGCGGCGGCGGCGACCGTGCGGATCGGCCGGGAGATCCGCCGGGCCAGCAGCGGGCCGGCGATCAGCCCGGCGGCGAGCCCGGCCAGCAGGGCGATCCACAGCTGGCCGAAGAACCGGGCCAGGATGCCGCCGGGCGGCGGCTCGGTGAGCACGACGCCGTTGCCGTCCTTGCCGATGGCGCGCCCGGCGAGCAGGCGCAGCTGCCCGCCGACCGAGCCCAGCCGGGGGGCGACGTCGATGCCGGCGGCGATCTGCTTCACCACGCCGGGCGGCAGGCCGTCGCGGTCGGGCGTGCCGGCCCTGATGAGGTACACGGTCAGCCCGCGATCGCTCAGCCGCTTGGCGATGGCCTCCTCGTCGGCGGCGTTGCGCGGGGTGTTGGCGAACCGGGGCCGCAGCAGCTCGGCGGCGAACGCGGTGTCGTCGGCGAGGCGCTTGCGGGCGTCGCGGTTGGCCTGCGTGCCGGTCAGCGGGATGCCGACGACGGCGGTCACCAGCACCGACACGACCGCCACGACGCAGGTGACGATCACCGTGCGGCCCGCGAGCGACCTAAGCATCGGCGGTGTACCCCACGCCGCGCACGGTGCGGATCACGCCCGCGGCGTCGCCGAGCTTGCCGCGCACCTGGGCGACGTGGACGTCGACGGTGCGGGTGCCGGTGTGTGCGGCGTACCCCCAAACGGAACTGAGCAGCTCCTCCCGCGTGAACACCCGGCCCGGCCGCCCCATGAGGTGCGCCAGCAGGGAGAACTCGGTGGAGGTCAGTGGCACCGGCTCGCCGCCGACCAGGCACTCGCGCCGCGCCGGGTCGATGGTGATCGGGCCGACGGTGCGGACCTGCTCCGCGCCGGGCGGCGGCCCCTGGGTCCGGCGCAGCACCGCCTTGACCCGGGAGACCAGCTCGCGCGGGCTGAACGGCTTGGTGACGTAGTCGTCGCCGCCGAGCTCCAGCCCGAGGATGCGGTCGATCTCGTCGTCGCGGGCGGTCAGGAACAGCACCGGCGTCCAGTCGCCGGCCTCGCGCAGCCGCCGGCAGACCTCCGTGCCGTCCATGCCGGGCAGCGCGATGTCGAGCACGCACGCGACCGGCCGCAGCCGGCGCGCCGCGGCGAGGCCGGCCGCGCCGTCGTGCTCGACGTGCACGCCGAAGCCGTCGCGGGCGAGGTACATCCGCAGCAGGTCGGCGATCGGCCGCTCGTCCTCGACGACGAGCACGAGGCCCTTGCCCTGATCCACCGCCTCATTCTGACGGCAAACGGGTGCGGGCCGTGTTCGGAGAACGTTCGGGTCAGGCGAGACTGAGCGTGCGGCCGGCCGCCCGGGCCGGGAGCGCGGCCGCCCGGGCCGGCTCGATGACTCCCCACGGCGTGCGGAAGGCCTGGCGGAGGGCCTCGTCGAGGCGCCACATCTCGGCCGCGCTGCCGGGGCGCACCCACAGGTTCTCGCGCACACCGTCGATGGCGGTGAGGCCGAGCTGCAGCCCGGCCCGGCCGGGCTCGGGCGTCCAGGTGACGTCGGCGAGCTGGTGCAGGTCGGCGTTGAGGTGCAGCCCGACCCGGCGCAGCAGCCCGGACTCGCAGGTCACGACGAGCCGGCTGCGGGTCAGCATGAGCACGTTGCGGCGCCCGCTGCGGGTCGTGCACCGGGCGACGACGGCGACCGCGTCGCGGTTACCGGCGCAGGAGCGCAGCACCGGCACGTGCCGCGCGACCGTGCCGCCCGGCAGCTTCGCCAGCGCGGTGGCGGGCAGGAACGTCCGTGAGAAGGTGTCCAGCGCTTCCATACCGTGCGCAACGACCTGCCCCGCGCAGCGACACGCGTCTCCGGCGTCGATCTCGCAGCCGCTGCATACCGGACACTCCCACAATGTCCGGATTATGCGTGAGCGCGACTGCAAGATCGACGCACAGAGGGTGCGACGCCGACGCACCCAGGGAGTGAAGTCAGCTGGCCGACGGCTGTGGGTTGGGCTTGAGCGCCGCACACGCCTGGATCGCCGCCGCCACCTTGGCGTCGGAGGTGTCGAGCTGGTTCGTCGAGCCGGTGACCGTCACGCCGTGGTCGTTGAGACAGTTGCGGTAGGCCGCGTCCCGCCCGCCGCCGTTGCCGCCGCCGCGGTTGCCACCGCTGGGGAACGCCGTCGGCCGCAGCGAGGCGCACGCCTGCTGCGCCTTCTCCCAGGTCTGCTGGTCGACACCGTTGGGCGCCTCGGAGCCGAAGAAGCCGCCGAAGCCGCCGCCACCGGGACCGCCACCGCGGAACTCGCCGCTGCCCGACGGGCGGGGCCGGCCGGACGGGAAGGCGGTCGCCATGCCCGAGGGCCGGGCCGTCGGGCGGTTCGAGGCGTTGAACTGCGGGAGGTCGACACCGTTGTTCCGCAGGCACGACGCGTAGTCGGTGCCGCCGGAGGCCCCGCCGGCGGCCGGCGCCTCGGCGTTGTCGGAGGAGCCGCAGGCGGCGGCGAAGAGGGCCGCCGCGGCGAGCGCGAGCACGGCGCCGCCGATCCGCTTGTTCATCACATGTGTGATGCAACGGTGCGAACCTCGACGGTAAGTCGACCGAACCTCAAAATTCGCTCACAACCGGGCGGGGTGATCCGCCCGCGTATGCGGCGAATTGCCGGGCACCTCTCGGGGGTACCCGCTCTCAGGGAACTTTGAGGTCGGGCCTAGGTGGTCGGGAGGAGAACCGGCTGAACTATCGACCATGAAGGTCTGGTGGCTGGCCGGAGGCGCCGCCGTGCTCGCGGCCGCGGCCGTGACGGTGGTCGTGCTCACCGGCGACGACAAGCCGGCTCCGGTGCAGGTCAGCACCGCGAAGGTGGTCCGCGGCGCGGTGAGTACCACGGTGTCCGCCTCGGGCACGGTGCAGGCGCAGGCGAGCCGCAGCCTCGGCTTCACCTCCAGCGGCACGCTCACCGAGCTCGACGTCAAGGCGGGCGACGTGGTCGCCGCCGGCGCGGTGCTCGCCAAGATCGACGACTCGAGCGCGCAGGACGCCGTCGACCAGGCCTCCGAGAGCGTCTCCAACGCCCAGGACGCGCTGGACAAGGCCGAGACGGCGCACGACACGGCGGTGGCCCTGCCGGTCACGGCGCCTACGACCGCGGCACCTACGACCGCGGCCCCGCAGACGTCGTCCTCGTCTCCGGCCCGCGCCGCCGGCGGGGGTGGCTCCCAAACCGGCGGATCACAAGGCCAGGCCGGTTCCGGACAAAATACCACTTCCGGACAAAACACCACGCAGAACTACGCGCAGAACCGGGCCAACCAGATCCAGCAGACCAGCGACAACCTGATGAGCGCCCAGCAGCGGCTCAACAACGCCAAGCTCACCCTGACCCAGGCCAACGCCAAGCTGGCCGGCACCGTCATCACCGCGCCGGTCGGCGGCAAGGTGCTCGCGGTCAACGGCACGGTCGGCAGTCAGGCCGGCTCCAGCGTGATCACGCTGGCCGGCACCGGCGACGTGTCGGTCAAGGCGGAGTTCACCGAGGCCGAGGTGGCGGATCTGAAGGTCGGCCAGACCACGAAGATCACGCTGCCGGACAATGCCAGCGCGAAGTTCGACGGCAAGGTCATCCAGATTGATCCGGCCGGCACGGTGTCGAACCGCCTGGTCCGCTACGCGGCGCTGATCTCGTTCGACAAGGTGCCCGATACGCTGCTGTACGGCCAGAGCGCTACTGTCGCTGTAGTCACCGCGTCCGTGGACAACGTCCTGTTCGTGCCGTCCACGGCCGTGCACGGCGGCTCCGTGACGGTGCGGGTCAACGGCAAGGATGAGCAGCGGCCCGTCCAGACCGGGTTGCGCGGCGACGTCAACACCGAGATCAAGAGCGGACTTGCCGAAGGCGACGAGATCGTTACGGCGGGTCAGTGACGATGGAGCCGATGCCCGTAACCGCGTCCCAGGCGACCGAACGCCAGCCCAAGGTCCTCGTCGTGGACGACGAGGCCAGCATCCGCGCGCTGCTGTCCGCCACACTGCGGCTCACCGGCTTCGAGGTGCGGGTGGCCACCGGCGGCCGGGAGGCGCTGGCCGCTGCCGCTGAGTACTGCCCCGACCTGGTCGTTCTCGACGTGATGATGCCCGACCTGAACGGCTTCGAGGTCGCCCAGCGGCTACGCACCAGCGGCCGGCCGGTGCCGGTGCTGTTCCTGACCGCGCGGGACTCGGTCGAGGACCGCATCTCCGGGCTGACCGTCGGCGCCGACGACTACGTCGCCAAGCCGTTCAGCCTCGAGGAGGTGGTGCTGCGCATCCGCGCGATCCTGCGTCGCAGCCTCGGCGAGCAGCAGCAGCTGGTCGACGGCGGGGTGCTGCGCTACGCCGACCTCGAGATGGACGAGGACGCCCACGAGGTGCGCCGCGGCGGCAACCGGGTGGACCTCTCGCCGACCGAGTTCAACCTGCTGCGGTACCTGCTGACCAACGCCGGCCGGGTGGTGAGCAAGGCGCAGATTCTCGACCGGGTGTGGAACTACGACTTCGGCGGGGACGGGCGGATCGTGGAGTCCTACGTGTATTACCTCCGCCGCAAGATCGACAAGTGGGACCCGCCGCTCATCCACACCGTGCGCGGGGTCGGCTACGCGCTGCGATTGCCGAGATCCGAGGCGTGAAGCTGCGGCCCTGGCGGCACTGGACGGTCCGGACCAGGATCGTGGTCTCCGTCGTGTCGATCTCCGCGGTCGCGCTCATCGCCGCCAACGTCATCGGCGTGCTGTTCCTCAACTGGTACCTCATGCAGCGCATCGACCGGCAGCTGAACGACGGCGGCCGGCTGCCCCGGCCGCAGGCGGCCCCGTCGGTGGCGCCCAGCATGCCGACCAACTTCCAGCGCCGCGACGGCGAGTTCTCGCCGGGCCCCGACTTCCAGGTGTACCGCTTCGACTCCACCGGCCGGCTGACCGCCCCGGATCCCGACAAGGTCCTGCTCGACCCCAAGCTGTTCGGCGACCTCAAGACCCGGGCGGCGGCCGGCACGCCGTTCACCGTCGACGGGCCGAAGTCGCAGTGGCGGGTCCGGGTGTTCCAGCCCACCTTCCCGGCGAACGATCGGGGCTACGCGGCGCTGGCCATCTCGATGGCCGACGTCAAGCAGACCCGGGACCAGATGATCCAGTACACCTCCGGGGTCAGCCTCGCCCTGCTGCTGCTCGTGGGCATGGCCACCGCCACCCTGGTCCGGGTCGGCCTGGCGCCGCTGACCCGCATGGAGGACGCCGCGGTCGACATCGCCGGCGGCAACCTGTCGCGGCGCGTGGACGACGCCGACCCGCACACCGAGTCGGGCCGGCTGGGCATCGCGCTCAACACCATGATGACCCGCATCGAGGGCGCGGTCCAGGAGAGCGCCGGCTCGGAGCGGCGGCTGCGGCAGTTCCTCGCCGACGCCGCACACGAGCTGCGCACGCCGCTCACCAGCGTGCAGGGTTTCGCGGAGTTGTACCGCCGGGGCGGCGCCCCGCCCGGCCCCGCCCTCGACGAGGCGATGGAGTGCATCGAGGCCGAGGTCAGCCGGATGCGCCTGCTCGTCAACGACCTGCTCACGCTGGCCCGCCTCGACGAGGAGCGCCCGCTGCAGCAGGCCCCGGTCGACCTGCTCGCCGTCGCCGCCGACACGGTGCGCGACGCGCACGTGCGGGTGCCGACCCGGTTCGTGCAACTGGCCGCCCTCGACGAGCGGTCGATGACGTTCGAGCCGGTGACCGTTGAAGGCGACGAGGCCCGCCTGCGCCAGGTCGTGGCCAACCTGGTCAGCAACGCGCTGCAGCACACGGCCGAGGACACCCGGATCGTGGTCCGGGTGGGCCGGCCCGGGCCGCCGAAGATGCTGCCGATCGCGACCGTCGGCCCGGCGCTGCCCGCGGGCGTGCCGCTGGCCGCCGTCGAGGTCGCCGACACCGGGCCCGGCATGAATCCGCAGGACGCGGTGCGGGTCTTCGAGCGGCTGTACCGCGCCGAGGGCTCCCGCTCCCGCCGCTACGGCGGCGCCGGCCTCGGCCTGTCGATCGTGGCCTCGATCGTGCAGGCGCACGGCGGCCGGGTCGAGCTGTGGACGGCTCCCGGGCAGGGGGCCACGTTCCGGGTGTTGCTGCCCGCGCTGGAGATGCCGGAGTTCGGCGACGACGAGGAAGAGTGCGTCGACGAAGAGGCTGGCATCGACCCGGGCGAGCTGGCGGACGAATCCGCTGAAACTCGGGCAACCGGATTCCGAGGCAACTCCGAGGTTCGCTGAGGGTCGCTCCGAGCGACGGCCACGAC
This sequence comes from Dactylosporangium sp. CA-092794, assembly GCF_050948465.1. Taxonomy (NCBI): domain Bacteria; kingdom Bacillati; phylum Actinomycetota; class Actinomycetes; order Micromonosporales; family Micromonosporaceae; genus Dactylosporangium; species Dactylosporangium sp. CA-092794. The sequence continues at coordinate 148,077 of NZ_CP192044.1, forward strand.
GATTCCCCTCATGCGTTTGTCGCTGCCGTCCGTGCGCCGGCCACGGTTCAACTCCGTGACCCTCGTGAACTCCGTGCTCGTGGTCGCCGCCGCCGGTGGGGCCTTCTGGGCGTACCAGATCGTGAGCGGTCCGGCCGCGTCGGCCGACGCGGGCACGACGACCACGCGCAGCCGGGTCGTCGCCGCCACGCAGGGCACGGTGTCGCAGACGGTCTCCGCGTCCGGCTCGGTGGCCAGCGCCGCCACGGCGAACGCCAACTTCGCCACCTCCGGCACGGTGACCGAGGTCGACGTGAAGGTCGGCGACGTGGTCACCAAGGGCCAGGTGCTGGCCAAGGTGGACCCGACGGCGGCCCAGGCCGCGCTGAACACCGCGCAGGCCAATCTCACCGCGGCGAAGGCGGCGCTCACCCGCGACGAGAACAACAGCGCCGACGACGCGACGATCGCCTCCGCCGAGGCGCAGGTCGCCACCGCCCAGTCCAACGTCACCTCGGCGCAGGCGACGGTGAACGGCACGATCCTCACCGCGCCGATCGCCGGCACGGTCACCGCGGTCAGCGGCGCGGTCGGCTCCTCCTCGTCCGGATCCGGTTCATCGGGCTCATCGGGGTCGTCCGGAGCCGGCGGCGGCAGCTCGTCGGGCTCGGGTTCCAGCTCCTCCGGCTCGAGCTCCGGCAGCGGCTTCATCCAGCTCGCGGACCTGAGCAAGCTGCAGGTCGACGCGAGCTTCGCCGAGGCGGACGCGACCAAGCTCAAGGGCGGGCAGACCGCCAACATCACCTGGAGTGCGCTGTCCGGCACGCGGGCGACGGGGAAGGTCAGCACCATCTCTCCCACGGCCACGACCAGCAACAACGTCAACAGCTACGCCGTGGTGATCACGCTGGACTCGCTTCCCGAAGGGGTACGGCTGGGGCAGAGCACGACCGCCGTCGTCACCGTCGCCGAGGCGCAGAACGTGGTGCGCATCCCGAGCACGGCGGTGCGCACGGCGGGCGGCCAGCACACGGTCACGGTGCAGGTCAACGGGCAGAACGAGGACCGGCAGGTGGAGGTCGGCATCACCGGCGGCGGCTTCGTCGAGGTCAAGTCCGGCCTCGCCGCCGGTGACCAGGTCGTGGTCACCACGACCACGACCACCTCGACCAACGCCCCGGCCAACCAGTTCCCGGGCGGGGCGGGCGGCTTCACCGGCGGCGGGGGCTTCAATGGTGGCGGCGGCGGCACCGTTCGGCGGGGCAACTGACATGAGTTTGCAGATGACTGAAGCCGGCCTCGCGCCGCGGCCGGGTGTGAAGCCGGTCCTGGACATTCGCAACGTCACGAAGACCTACGGCCAGGGCGAGACCGAGGTGCACGCGCTGCGCGGCGTGACGCTCACCGTCGAGCGCGGCGACTACGTCGCCATCATGGGCTCATCCGGCTCCGGCAAGTCGACCCTGATGAACATCCTGGGCTGCCTCGACATCCCGACCACCGGGCGGTATCTGCTCGACGGTGTCGATGTCAGCCGGCTCAACGACCGCCAGCTCGCCCTCGTGCGCAACCGGCGGATCGGGTTCGTCTTCCAGGCGTTCAACCTCATCGCCCGGACCACCGCCCTGGCCAACGTCGAGCTGCCGCTCGCCTACGCCGGCGTGAAGTCGGCCGAGCGGCGCCGCCGAGCCCGGGCGGCGCTGGCCATGGTCGGCCTGGCCGAGCGCGAGGACCACGAGCCCAACCAGCTCTCCGGCGGCCAGCAGCAGCGCGTCGCGGTCGCCCGGGCGCTGGTCACGGCGCCGGCCCTGGTGCTCGCCGACGAGCCGACGGGCAACCTCGACACCCAGTCCACCGGCGACGTGCTGGCCGTGTTCGACCGGCTGAGCCACTCGGGCCGGACCATCGTGCTGATCACCCACGAGCCGGACGTCGCCGAGCGGGCGAAGCGACTGATCCGGCTGGTCGACGGACGCATCGTCCAGGATGAGCGGCTCAAGTGAACATCTTCGAGACCATCCGCTTCGCGCTGCGCGCGATCACCGCCAACAAGCTGCGCTCGAGCCTCACCGTGCTGGGCATCCTGATCGGCGTCGCGGCCGTCATCCTGCTGGTCGCGGTCGGCAACGGCTCCGCGCAGGCGGTGCAGAACCAGATCGAGTCGCTGGGCACCAACACGCTGACCGTGACCGCCGGCGCCGGCGGCGGGGCCCGCGGCGCCGCCGGGACGCAGAACACGGCGCTGACCATGGACCTCGTGCCGGCGCTGTCCAACAAGGACGACGCGCCAGACGTCAAGAGCGTGTCGCCGGTGGTGACCAGCTCGCTTTCGGCGACCTACGAGGGCACCGACCACACGATCCCGAGTTTCGTCGGCACCTATCCCGGGTACGTCGGCGCCTCGAACTTCAAGGTCGCCAAGGGCTCGCTGTTCACCGACGACGACGTCAAGGACTCGCGCAAGGTGGTCGTGATCGGCTCGACCGTCGCCGAGGAGCTCTTCGGCAACGTCGACCCGCTGTCCAAGCAGATCACCGTCTCCGGCAAGCTCTTCACCGTCGTCGGCGTGCTCGCGGAGAAGGGCGGCGCCGGGTTCAACGACCCCAACGACGTCGCCATGGCGCCGGTGAGCGCGGTGCAGGAGTCGCTGACCGGCTACGGCTCGCTCAACCAGCTCCTGGTCCAGGCGACCTCGCCGGACGCGGTCTCCGAGGCGCAGGCCGAGATCACCGCGATCCTCGACGAGAAGCTCAACGTCAGCGGGTCGTCGACGACCTCGGCGTACCGCATCCTCAACCAGTCGCAGCTGCTGGAGACCCGGGCCAACACCGCGGAGACCTTCACCCTGCTGCTCGGCGCCGTGGCCGGCATCAGCCTGCTCGTCGGCGGCATCGGCATCACCAACATCATGATGGTGACGGTCACCGAGCGCACCCGCGAGATCGGCATCCGCAAGGCGCTCGGCGCCCCGCGGCGCACCATCCTCACCCAGTTCCTGGTGGAGGCCACGGTGCTCAGCGTGATCGGCGGACTCCTCGGCGTGCTGGCCGCGGTCGTCGGCAGCCAGTTCACCATCGTCAGCATCAAGCCGATCATCGTGCCGAGCTCGGTCGCCCTCGCGCTGGGCTTCTCCGTCGCGATCGGCCTGTTCTTCGGCAGCTACCCGGCCAGCCGGGCGGCGGGGCTCCGTCCCATCGAGGCCCTTCGTTATGAGTAGGTTTCACCGCTGTGCCGGTGGGTCCTGGTTGCGGTGCCCGACCCCCGACGGGCATCGCAACCCGGTCCCACCCGCACGGCAGTCGACGAGGAGTTTTCCGTGACCCACGCCGCTTCGCCCTTCCGCCGTCCGGACGCGCAGCCGTCGTCCGGCGGTGACGGGTCCTCGCCTTACAGCCGGCCGTCGGACTCGTCGGCCGATACGGACGTCCTGCCCGTGGTGACCACCATTTCGGATATTTCGGAAATAGACGACGGGGATCTGCTCTCCGAACCGCCGCTCGACGACGACCTCAACGAGCGGATCGCCAAGTCCGGCCCGCGCCGCCTGGCCAACCGCGCCACGTTCGTGCTGGCCGGGCTGGCCCTCATCGTCGTCGGCTTCGTGGCCGGCGCCCAGGTCCAGAAGAGCTACGGCACCGCCCCCGCCGCCGCCGGCCCCGGCGGCGTCAACCCGGCCGCGCTGGCCAGCGCCTTCGCCAACCGCGGGGCCGGCCAGGGCTTCCAGGGCGGCGGCAATGGCGGCGCCGGCGGCACGGGGACGGGGACGGGGACGGGCGGCAGCGCCCGCGGCGGCGTGACGGGCACGGTGAAGCTGGTCGACGGGACCACGGTGTACATCGAGACCGCCGACGGCAGCACGGTGATCGTGAAGACCACCGACAAGACGACGGTGTCGGCGCCCGGCGCGCTGAAGGACCTGACCGCCGGCTCGACCGTGACGGTCCAGGGCCAGAATTCCGACGGCACGGTCGACGCCACCGCGATCACCAAGACGAAGTAGCCTCGCCGGCGTGCGCCGCTTCGGGGTCAGGGACCGGATCGCCGGCCTGGACCCCGTCCACGACCACGACCACGACCACGAAGAGTCCAGCCGGGACAAGCCACCGCGCGAGTCCTGATGAGCCGCCCACGTGCGGCCGAGCGTGGCCGTGGCCGTGCCGGCGCTCCGTAGCCCGGCTCGAGCAGTAGCGGGTCGCCGCCGAGCCCCATACCGAACGTCCGCCGGACCGTGACGGTGCCGTCGCGGCCAGCCGGTCGGCACCATCGCGGCGCGGTCGGGTGGGTTGCGTGCCGCCGTCCCCGGGCCGCTGGAGACCGACTGCGCAGCCGGTCGGCGACCGGCCCGCCTTATCCCGCCTTATGTCTCCGGGATCATGCTCGACCGGCCGTGCGCACCACGCGTTTTTCATGATCGTGGAGTGGTTGTGTACCCATAGGTACCGTATGTCTCCGCGATCATGAAAAACGCGGGCGTTCGCGTGGAGGCGTGCATGATCGCGGAGTGTTGTTGCCCGCTCAATCCGACATATGACCTGTCGGGGTATAAATCCGAAAAGTCGTGGCGCGGAGCGCCCGACTTTTCGGACGGCGGCGGGATCGAGTGGGGCTACACGCCGGCGTAGGAGTGCAGGCCGTTGGCGAAGAGGTTGACGCCGAACAGGTTGATCAGCATCGTGGCCCAGCCGACGACGGCGATCCACGAGGTCAGGCGGCGGCTCACGCTCGGGGTCGACCGCGCGTGCAAGTAGCAGGCGTAGACGACCCAGGCGATGAAGGACCAGACCTCCTTCGGGTCCCAGTTCCAGTAGCGGCCCCAGGCGGCCTCGGCCCAGATGGCGCCGGCGATGACGCCGAAGGTCCAGATCGGGAAGGCGAAGGCGTGGATGCGGAACGTGACCCGCTCCAGGGTCGCGGCCTGCGGGAGGCGCTCGCCGAGGGAGTACGGGAAGCGGGTCTTGCCCGCGTCGTAGCCGGAGCGGATCAGGTGCATCGCCGCGGCCACGAAGCCGACCAGGAAGATGCCCGATGCGGTCGAGGCGGCGCCGACGTGGATGACCAGCCAGTACGAGTGCAGCGCCGGCACCAGCGGGCCGACCGGCACGTAGAGCGTCATGCCGGCGATCGCCAGCAGGATCGAGGCGACCAGCGTCACGAACAGACCGAGGTGGCGCAGCGTCCGCCAGCGGACCAGCACGACCAGCCAGGCCGTCACGCCGACCAAGGTCGCCGTCATGACGAACTCGTACATGTTGCCCCACGGCGCGCGGTCGGCCGCGATGCCGCGGGTCACGAGCGCGCCGATGTGGGCGGCGTAGCCGAGGACGGTCAGGATGACCGCGGCGACGCCGGCCCGGTGGCCGCCGGACGATGCTGACGCCGGCGTTTCCGACATTTCCGGATTTTCCGGAAAGTAGGAGATCGAGGGGCCGGTGTCGGCGCCGACCAGGGCCGGGACGGCCGCCGGGGTGGCCGCCGCGCGGGCGATGATGCTGCGGCCGCCGAAGGCGTACTCGATGGCGTAGGCCATCATCGCGACGACGTAACACAGGATCGTGACGACCAGCAGCTGGTTCGACAACTCACCCATCACACAACCTCCTCAACGTCCTCAGTCTGCGGCACCTGCTCGGGCACGCTCACGGCGGGGGAGGCGGCGCGCACGATCTCGGCGAACTCCTCGGCGAAGCCGGGGTAGTCGCTGCGCGGCAGGCCGCCCGCCGTGATGCCGGTGGGCGCGATGCGGAAGAAGATCCGGCGGCGCTTGCCGCTCAGCGAGCCGAGCAGTCCGACCAGCAGCGCGATGGCGCCGCCGAGAACGATCGGCTGGCCCGGGTCGTGCCGGACCGAGATGCTGATCCACTGCTGCGTCCCGACGAACTGCACGGTCGTGCCGTCCGGCAGGGTGCCCGTCTGGCCGGGCTTGAGCATGAGCGGATCGCCGAACTTCACCAGCCGGCCCGCCGCGATCTGCCGGGTGTCCAGGGTGTACACGCTCAGGGGCGCGCCCGCGTCGAACCCGAGCACCCCGCGGTACGGCTGCAACATCAGCCGCGGATCGTTCTCGGCCGGGAAGGCCGACGAGTTCGCCGACGGGTCGGCCGGGAGCGTGGGCAGGTAGATGCCGGAGAAGCCGATCTGTGCCTTGTCGTCGCGGGTCTTCGTCTCCGGGTTGATGTTGACGTCCGGGAACGTGGCGACGCCCTCGCTGGTCAGCAGCCCGTCGCGGGGCAGGAACGGCGCGACGTTGGTCGAGGACCGGCCGTACTTGTCGGTGTACTTGAGGATCGGCGCGTAGCCGTGGCCGAGCAGCGAGACGTTGGCGCCGTCCAGCCGCAGCGGGTCGTTGACCTCCAGCCGCCGCTCGGTCCTGGTCCCGTGCTCGGTAACCCCCACTCTGGCCTGATACGTCACCGGCTGGCCGTTGGGCAGGTAGGTCGCGGTGAACTTGTCCAGCCGCAGGCAGAAGCGGGGCAGGTCGTTCTCGCCGACCTGGGCGCCGAGCGCGTGCTCGTCGTAGTTGAGCAGCGTGTTGCAGAAGGCGAAGTCGTCGCCCTGGACCAGCAGGCGGTTGCCGTGCCAGCCGAACCACGACCCGTAGGCCACGCCGATGAGCAGCGACAGCAGCGCGAAGTGGAAGACCAGGTTGCCGGTCTCCTTGAGGTACCCCTTCTCGGCCGAGATCTCGGTGATGTCCCCGTCCTGCCGCACGACCGTGCGGAAGCGCCGCCGCTTGAGCACGCCCCGGATGCGTTCGGCGGTCTCGGGGGGCGCCTCGCCGGGCACGGTGGCGTGCTCCGCCAGCCGGTCGAGGCGCTTCGGTGCCTTTGGGGGTACCCGCACCAGCGCCGCGATGTGCCCACGGAACCGCGGCACCAGGCAGCCGACCAGCGAGACGAACAGCAGCAGGTAGATCGCGGAGAACCAGGGCGAGCCGTAGACGTCGAAGCAGGAGAGCCGGTCGAGCGTCGGGCCCCACTGCTTGTGCGTGTCGAGGTACGCCCGCACCTTCTCCGGCGAGACGTTGCGCTGCGGCAGCACCGAGCCCGGGATCGCGGCCACGGCGAGCAGGAGCAGCAGGACGAGCGCCGTGCGCATGCTGGTGAGCTGGCGCCAGGCGCGGCGGCCGACCGCCACGGCCGTGTGGTAGGCCCAGCGCATCAGATCGGCACCGATCCGGGCCCGATGTTGGCCTGCAACGCGATCATGAGGGAACTCCAGACGCCGGTGACCAGGGCCAGCCCGACCAGCACGAGCAGCGCGCCGCCGATGCGGGTCACCCAGCGGCTGTTGCGGCGGATGAACTTGATCACCCCGATGAGCCGCTGGAAGCCCAGCCCGACGGCGATGAACGGCAGGCCGATGCCCAGCGAGTACGCGACGGCCAGGGTAACCGCCCGGGCCTGCGAGCCGCTGGTCGAGCCGAGCGCGATGACGGCGCCGAGCGTCGGGCCGGTGCACGGCGCCCAGGACAGGGCGAAGACCATGCCGAACACCGGCGCGCCGACCAGGCCGGCGGCCGGCAGCCGCTGGACGCGCCACTGCCGTTCCAGGCCGGGCACCAGGCCCATGAAGGCCAGGCCGAGCACGATCACGACCCCGCCGACCACCGCCTCGATCAGCCGGCGGTGCACCATCAGCGACATGGCCGCCTGCGTGGCGAGCACGATGAGCCCGATGAACACCGCGGCGAAGCCGGCGATGAACAGCCCGACGCCGGCGAGCACCCGCCCGCGGCGCTGCCCCGAGTCGAGGTCGGCGCCGGCCAGGCCGGTGACGTAGGACAGGTAGCCCGGCACCAGCGGCAGAATGCACGGCGACAGGAAGCTGGCCAGGCCCGCCAGGACGGCGATCGCCACCGCGCCCAGCAGGGGCCCGCTCGCGGCGACGGTGCCGGCGTCCACGTCAGGCCTTTTCGGCCAGCAGCTCGCGGACCACCGGTTCGAGCAGTGCCTGGTCGACCTCGGAGCGCATGACCGCGGCGATCCGGCCGGAGCGGTCGATGACCAGCGTGGCCGGGATCGAGTTGGGCGGCACGTCGAAGTCCAGCGCCAGCGAGGCGGAGGGGTCGAAGATGCTGCCGTACGTCGGCTTGATGTCGGCCAGGTAGGCGTTGGCCGGGTCGCGCTGGTCGTGCACGTTGACGCCGATGAAGGTCACGCCCTGGTCCTTGGTCGCGGCCAGGACCTTCTCCAGCTCGGGTGCCTCGGTGCGGCAGGGCGGGCAGTACGACGCCCAGAAGTTGACCACCACGACCTGGCCCTTGTGCGCGGACAGGTCGAAGCTGCCGCCGCCCATCAGGTCGCCGCGCATGGCGGGTGCGGAGACCCGGTCCTGCGCCGCGATCTTGCGGCTGCCCATCGCGTTCTTCGGCGCGCCGCTACTGCAGGCGGCGAGCGCCAGCAGGGTCACGGTCAGCACGGCGGCGAGCAGGCGGCGCATCCTCACGCCCCCTTCGCGTCGCGCGCCGTGGCCGAGAGCGCGATGAGGTGGGCGGCTGGCTCGGAGTACCCAATCCCGACGATCTTGGTGTCGTCGAAGTGGAAGCTCGTGAAGCTGGCCAGCCCGCACTCCCGCCGCCGCGGGTCGTGCCACAGCCGCTTCTTCTCCACGTGCCGGCGCAGCGTCCAGATCGGCAGCTGGTGCGAGACACACACAGCCTCGTGCCCCTCGGCCGCCTCGCGGGCCGCCATCAGCGCGGCGAACATGCGCGCGGCGATCACCGTGTAGGGCTCGCCCCACGACGGGGTGCGCGGGTCGCGCAGCACCCACCAGTTGCGCGGGTCGCGCAGCGCGCCGTCGCCCACGCCGACCCGCTTGCCCTCGAAGAAGTTGGCGCTCTCGATCAGCCGCTCGTCGACCGCGATCGGCAGCCCGAGCTGCTCGGCGAAGGGCGCGGCGGTCTGCTGCGCGCGCTCCAGGGGGCTCGCCACCAGGTGCGTGACGTCCCGGCCGGCCATCGCCTCGGCCGCGGCCTTGGCCATCTGCACGCCGAGCTCGGAGAGGTGGTAGCCGGGCAGCCGCCCGTAGAGGACCTTCTCCGGGTTGTACACCTCGCCGTGGCGCAGCACATGGACGATGGTCTTCACGGGGCCACCTGCGCGGCCGCGGCCCGGGCCGCGTGCGGCAGTGCCGCCTCGATCACCGACAGCGCCTCGTCGTCGATCGCCGTGGAGACGAACCACGCCTCGTAGGCGCTGGGCGGCAGGTAGACGCTGCGGGAGAGCATCTCGTGGAAGAACGCCCGGAAGGCGGCCACGTTCTGCGTCTGGGCGTCGGCGAACGCGTGCACCGGCCGGTCGGTGAAGAAGATCGAGAACATGTTGCCCGCGGTCGACAGCACGTGCCGTACCCCCGCGGCGGCCAGCGCGTCGGAGGCCAGCTTGCTCACCGTCGCCGCGGTCGCGTCCAGGCGGTCGTAGACCTCCGGAGTGGCCAGGCGCAGCGTCGTCAGGCCCGCGGCGCAGGCCAGCGGGTTTCCGGACAGGGTGCCGGCCTGGTACACCGGGCCGGCCGGGGCCAGCCGCGCCATGATCTCGGCCCGGCCGCCGAACGCCGCGGCGGGCAGGCCGCCGCCCATGACCTTGCCGAAGGTGAAGAGGTCGGCGTCCACCGGCTCGAGCCCGGCCCAGCCGGAGCGGCTGACCCGGAAGCCGGTCATCACCTCGTCGACGACGAGCAGCGCGCCGTGGCGGTGGGCCAGCTCCGCGAGCCGGGCGTTGAACCCGTCGCGCGGCGCGACGACGCCCATGTTGCCGGCCGCGGCCTCGGTGATGATCGCGGCGATCCGGTCGCCGTGCGCCTCGAACGCCGCCTCGACGGCGGCGATGTCGTTGTAGGGCAGCACCAGCGTGTCGGCGGCGGTCGCGCCGGTCACGCCCGGCGTGTCGGGCAGCGCGAGCGTGGCCACGCCGGAGCCGGCCGCGACCAGCAGCGCGTCGACGTGCCCGTGGTAGCAGCCGGCGAACTTGATGATTTTGGAGCGGCCGGTGTACCCCCGGGCGAGCCGCAGCGCGCTCATCGTCGCCTCGGTGCCCGAGTTGACCAGGCGGACCTGGTCGACCGGGGTCCGCGCGACGATCTCCGCGGCGAGGTCGACCTCGCCGGGGGTGGGCGTGCCGAAGCTCGTGCCGCGCGCCGCCGCGGCGGTCACCGCCGCCACGACCTCGGGGTGCGCGTGGCCGAGGATCAGCGGCCCCCAGGAGCAGACGAGGTCGACATACCGCCGCCCGTCGGCGTCGGTCAGCCAGCAGCCGGAGCCGCCGACCATGAAGCGCGGGGTGCCACCGACCGCGCGGAACGCGCGGACAGGTGAATTCACCCCACCCGGCACGATGGCCTGAGCGCGGTCGAACAGGTCCTGCGAGGCCGGCGCGTCACCCGGATACGGGCCGAGGCCGGCGGCGTCAACATCGGTCACAGCCAGCCCATTCTGACAGCCCCTCGGGTTCACTCCCGCGCCGCCCTGGACGGCGTGTGCCCGACGCCACTGTGTGCGCCGATCCCATATAGGCTGAGGCGGTGGATCGCCCCGATCTCTCCGGTTCAGTGGGTCTCTCGGTCTCGGTGCGCCGCGCCGCGACCGAGACCGTCGTTTCGCTGTCCGGTGAGATCGACATGTCGACGGTGCCGCGCCTGGCCGCCGCCGTGGACGAGGTCCTGAGCGAGCCGACGCCGCGGGTGGTGCTGGACATGGCCGGGGTCACGTTCTGCGACTCCCAGGGCCTCGGCACGCTGGTCGTGCTGAGCCGCAAGGCCACCCTGACGCAGAGCTACCTGGTGCTCGTCAACGTTGGCGCCTTCCTGATCCGGGTCCTGGACATCACCGGCCTGCGCAACGCGCTGATGATCCAAGAGGCGTAACGCCACCGGTCAGAGCTTGGCCCGGGCCCGGGCCAGCGTGGCCATCGCCTTCTCCACCTGCTCGCGGCCCAGCTCGCCGTCGGCGGCCAGGGCGGCCTTGAGCAGCGCCTGGGCCTCGTCGACGGCCACTCCCGCGGCGCGCAGCTCGGTCTCGCGGGCGCGCACCAGGTCGGACTGCGCGGCCAGCTGCTGGGTCATCGTCCAGAGCTCGACGAAGACAGAGACCTTGGCGCGCAGTACCCATGGATCGAACGGCTTGGTGAGGTAGTCCACCGCGCCGGCCGCGTAGCCACGCAGGGCGAGATGCGAGTCCCGGTCCGCGGCCGTCAGGAAGATGATCGGCACGTGGCGGGTCCGCTCCCGGCGCTTGATGTGCCGGGCCGTCTCGAAGCCGTCCATCGTCGGCATCTGCGCGTCGAGCAGGATCAGCGCGAAGTCGTCGATGAGCAGCCGTTTCAGGGCGTCCTCGCCGCTGTCGGCGCCGACGGTCTGCACCGGAAGGCCCTGCAGGATCGCCTCCAGGGCGAGCAGGTTGTCCCGCCGGTCGTCGACGAGCAGCACCTTCGCGGGACGGTCCGGTCCAGTCAACGGTGCCGCTCCCTTCGCTGATCACTCCGCATCGGAAACCTACACCGCGCGGCCCTCCCCGTTTACCCAGGCGGCCATCACGTCAAGCAATTCATCGAGATCGACCGGCTTGGTGATGTAGTCGCTCGCGCCGGCGGCCAGCGACGACTCCCGGTCGCCGGGCATCGCCTTCGCGGTCAGGAACACCACCGGCAGGTCCGCGAAGCGGCGGTTGCGCCGGATCGCCCGGGTGGTCTCGTTGCCGTCCTGGTCGGGCATCATCGCGTCCATCAGCACGATGTCCACGCCGGGGTGCTCGGAGAGGATCCGCACGCCGTCGGCGCCGTTGTCGGCGTAGAGCACCGTCATCCCGTGCAGCTCGAGCGCGCTGGTGAGGGCGAAGACGTTGCGCACGTCGTCGTCGACGATGAGCACGGTCGCGCCGTCGAGCTCGTGCGCGGTGGCGGTCGAGCGCCGGTCCGGCGACGGCAGCGAGCGCAGCATCGGCGGCGGCCCGGGCAGCGGGCGGACGGGCGCCGGCAGCGACTGCGGCTGGGCCGGCACCGGGTGGATGCCCGGCGTCACCTCGGTCGCGATCACGTCCGGCAGGTAGAGCGTGAACGTGGCGCCGCGGCCGAGCTGCGAGGTGACCCCGATCGCGCCGCCGAGCAGCCGGGCCAGCTCGCGGCTGATCGACAGGCCCAGGCCGGTGCCGCCGTACTTGCGGCTGGTCGTGCCGTCGGCCTGCTGGAACGCCTCGAAGATCAGCGCCACCTTGTCGTCGGAGATGCCGATGCCGGTGTCGGAGACCGCGAACTGGATCACCCGGCGGGCGCCGGCCAGCGTCGGCGTGGTGAACTCCAGGCCGTCCGGCACCACCCCGATGCTCAGCGTCACCGAGCCGTGGTCGGTGAACTTCACCGCGTTGGACACCAGGTTGCGCAGGATCTGCTGGAGCCGCTGCGGGTCGGTCACGATCATCGGCGGCAGCGCCGGGTCGGCCGCCACCGTGAACTCCAGGCCCTTGTCCTCGGCCTGCGGGGCGAAGGCCTGCTCGACGTACGAGCGGATCTCCTCGAACGACACCTCGCCGGGCTCCACGTCCATCCGGCCGGCCTCGATCTTCGACAGGTCGAGGATGTCGTCGATCAGCGCCAGCAGGTCGGAGCCGGCGTTGTGGATGGTGGCCGCGAACTCGATCTGCCGGGGCGTCAGGTTGGTGTCCGGGTTGTCGGCGAGCAGCCGGGACAGCAGCAGCATGGAGTTGAGCGGGGTCCGCAGCTCGTGGCTCATGTTGGCCAGGAACTCCGACTTGTACTGCGACGCCTGCGCCAGCTGCAGCGCCTTCTCCTCCAGGCCGAGGCGGGCCATCTCGATCTCGCGGTTCTGCTTCTCGATGTTGCCCTTCTGCTCCGACAGCAGCGTCGCCTTCTCCTCCAGTTCGGCGTTGGTGCGCTGCAGCTCGGCCGACTGGTCCTGCAGCTCCAGCGCCAGCCGCTGGGACTGCGACAGCAGCTCCTCGGTGCGCCGGTTGGCCAGGATCGTCCGGAGCGCCACGCCGATCGTCACCACGAGCCGGTCGAGGAACGCCAGGTGCAGGTCGTTGAACGGCGAGACGCTGCCGAACTCGATCACGCCCAGCGGCTCGCCCTCGAACAGCACCGGCAGCACGACCAGGTCGGCCGGCGGCGTCTCGGCCAGCCCGGAGCGGACCAGCAGCCGGCTGTCCGGCGCGGCCTTCACCCGGATCGCCCGGCGCGACAGCGACGCCTGGCCGACAAGCCCCTCGCCGGGGGCGAAGCTGACCTCGGTGCCGGGGGCGACGTAGCCGTACGACGCCTCCAGGCGCAGCCGCAGCCCGCTGTCGGCGTCGGCGCCGGACAGGAAGAACGCGCCGATGTGCGCGTCGACCAGCGGGGTCACCTCGGTCATGATCATGCGGCAGACCTCGCCGAGGTCGCGCTGACCCTGCAGCAGGCCGCCGACGCGGGCCAGGTTGGAGTCGAGCCAGCCCTGCTCGGCGTTCTTCTTCGTGGTCTCGCGCAGGGTCACGATCATCTGGTTGATGTTGTCCTTGAGCTCGGCCACCTCGCCGAGCGCCTCGACGGCGATGCGCTGGGTCAGGTCGCCGCGGGTCACCGCCGTGGACACCTGCGAGATGGCGCGCAGCTGGGTGGTCAGCGTCGAGGCCAGCTGGTTGACGTTCTCGGTCAGGTCGCGCCAGGTGCCGGAGACGCCCTTGACCTGGGCCTGGCCGCCGAGCTTGCCCTCCGAGCCGACCTCGCGGGCCACGCGGGTGACCTCGTCGGCGAAGCTGGAGAGCTGGTCGACCATGGTGTTGACGGTGGACTTGAGCTCGAGGATCTCGCCGTGCGCGTCGACGGTGATCTTCTGCGACAGGTCGCCGCGGGCCACCGCCGTGGTGACCTGGGCGATGTTGCGGACCTGGCTGGTCAGGTTGGACGCCATCGAGTTGACGTTGTCGGTGAGGTCGCGCCAGGTGCCGGAGACGCCCTTGACCTGGGCCTGGCCGCCGAGCTTGCCTTCGGTGCCCACCTCGCGGGCCACGCGCGTGACCTCGTCGGCGAAGCTGGAGAGCTGGTCGACCATGGTGTTGACGGTGCTCTTGAGCTCCAGGATCTCGCCCTGCGCGTCAACCGTGATCTTCTGCGACAGGTCGCCGCGGGCCACCGCCGTGGCGACCTGCGAGATGTTGCGGACCTGGGCGGTCAGGTTGGACGCCATGAAGTTGACGTTGTCGGTGAGGTCGCGCCACGTGCCCGCCACCCCGCGCACCTGGGCCTGGCCGCCGAGCTTGCCTTCGGTGCCCACCTCGCGGGCGACCCGGGTGACCTCGTCGGCGAAGGAGGAGAGCTGGTCGACCATCGTGTTGACCGTGGCCTTGAGCTCGAGGATCTCGCCGCGGGCGTCGACGGTGATCTTCTGGGAGAGGTCGCCGCGGGCGACGGCGGTGGAGACCTGGGCGATGTTGCGGACCTGGCTGGTGAGGTTGGAGGCCATGAAGTTGACGTTGTCGGTGAGGTCGCGCCAGGTGCCGGCGACGCCGGTGACCTGGGCTTGGCCGCCGAGTTTGCCTTCGGTACCGACCTCGCGGGCCACGCGCGTGACCTCGTCGGCGAACGAGGAGAGCTGGTCGACCATGATGTTGACGGTCGACTTGAGCTCGAGGATCTCGCCGCGGGCGTCGACGGTGATCTTCTGGGAGAGGTCGCCGCGGGCGACGGCGGTGGAGACCTGGGCGATATTGCGGACCTGGCTGGTGAGGTTGGAGGCCATGAAGTTGACGTTGTCGGTGAGGTCGCGCCAGGTGCCGGCGACGCCGGTGACCTGGGCTTGGCCGCCGAGTTTGCCTTCGGTACCGACCTCGCGGGCCACGCGCGTGACCTCGTCGGCGAACGAGGAGAGCTGATCCACCATCGTGTTGACGGTGTCCTTGAGCTCGAGGATCTCGCCCTGCGCCGCCACCGTGATCTTCTGCGACAGGTCGCCCCGGGCCACGGCGGTGGCCACCTGGGCGATGTTGCGGACCTGGCTGGTGAGGTTGGACGCCATCGAGTTGACGTTGTCGGTGAGGTCCTTCCACGTGCCGGCCACGCCCGGCACGTCGGCCTGGCCGCCGAGTTTGCCTTCGGTGCCGACCTCGCGGGCCACCCGGGTCACCTGCTCGGCGAAGATCCGCAGTGTGTCGACGAGCGAGTTGATCGTCTCGGACAGCTCGGCGATCTCGCCCTTGGCGCTCACCGTGATCTTCTGCGACAGGTCGCCGCGGGCCACCGCCGTCGCCGCCGTAGAGATCGAGCGCACCTGGCCGGTCAGATTGGCCGCCATCGAGTTCACCGAGTCGGTGAGGTCGCGCCAGGTGCCGGCGACGCCGGTGACCTGGGCCTGGCCGCCGAGTTTGCCTTCGGTGCCGACCTCGCGGGCCACCCGGGTCACCTCGTCGGCGAAGGACGAGAGCTGGTCGACCATCGTGTTGACCGTGCGGCCGATGGTGAGGAACTCGCCGCGCAGCGGCCGGCCGTCGATCTCCAGCGCCAGCTTCTGCGACAGGTCGCCTTCGGCCACCGCCACGATCACGCGGGCGATCTCCGTGGTCGGGCGGCCCAGGTCGTCGATGAGCGAGTTGACCGCGTGGATGCGGTCCAGCCAGGCGCCCTCGAAGCCCTCCTCGTCGAGCCGCTCGGTCATCCGCCCGTCGCGCCCGACGACCCGGCTGATGCGCAGCAGCTCGCTGGTGTGCCGCTGTTTCATCTCCGCGAGCCGGTTGAAGCGCTCGACCACCTCGCCCGGCAGGCCGTCGCGCCGGTTGAGCCGGATCTTCAGGTCGCCCACGGTGAGCCGGTCCAGCGCCGTGGACAACTCTTCCAGCAGCAAGGTCTCGGGACTCTTCTGGGTGACTTCTTCGACTGTGGTCATATCGTCTCCACCGGTCTCGGGGGCAGGCGGTGTCCACCCATCGTCGTCCTTCAGGTTGGATTGTTACCACCGTTCAGTGGAGACTGCGATATGTGACAACCCAGACCGTCCGGAGGATCAGGCTCCCGGCCGACCATAGCTCTCCCGGTCTGGCCCGCGAGGCGATCCGGACGATCACGCACGAACGGGACCTCGGCGCCGTTCTCGACGAGGCATTGCTCCTGGTCACCGAGCTGACCACAAACAGTGTCGTGCACGCCGGCACCGAGGTCGACCTGGAGATCACGGCCGGCGACGGCTCGCTCACGGTCGCCGTGGTGGACTTCCGGCCCGGCACGGTCACGCCGAGCTTCCCCGACAACTCCTCCGCCGAGATCCCCGAGCGCGGCCGCGGCCTGCTCCTCGTCGAGCAGCTCGCCACCGCGTGGGGGACGCTGCACTTCGCCGGCGGCAAGGGCGTGTGGTTCCGCCTCGACCGGCCCTCGACGGTCGGCCCCCGGCCCGGCCTGCCCGCGCTCGACCTGCCCTCCGCGGTCGACGCGCTGACCTGGTCCGGGCGCGGCACCTCGCTGGAGGACATCGCCGAGGAGCTGCTGCAGCGGCTGTGCCTGGCGATCGGCGCCCAGGGCGCGGCGCTCACCGTCGACGAGGGCGACGGGCCGCGCACCGCCGCCGCGTTCGGCCGCAGCGGCGGCTCGACCGACGCCGGCCGGCGCCTGCCGCTGCGCGTCGCCCGCCCGTGGCGCGCCGAGCTGCTCGTGTCCGGCGGCACCGACAGTCCCCTCGCCCGCCCGCTCACCGCCCTGGCCGCCGACCGTCTCACGCTGCTGGTCGAGAACCACCGGCTGCGCCAGGCCGACGCCGAGCGGCGCACCTGGCTCACGTTCCTCGCCGAGGCCAGCGAGCTGCTCGCGCAGTCCCTCGACGTCGAGCTGACGCTGGCGCTGATCCCGCGGCTGGTGGTGCCGCGCCTGGGCGTGTGGTGCGCGATCCACGCCGCCGACCCGGGCGGGGAGCTGCGCCTGGCCGCCGCCGCCCACGCCGACGAGAGCATGGTCGCCGGCCTCCTCGACGCACTGGCCGAGGCCGGGCCGCAGCTCAAGGAGGCGATGGGGACCGATGCGGTGGTACCGCTCGGGCCGCCCCTGGAGGGTTACGTCGTCGCACTCATCGCCCGCGGCCAGCACCTCGGCACGCTGACCGTCGGCGGCAACCGCGACACCTGGCAGCGGGCCGAGGAGGTGGCGGTGGTCGAGGACGTGGCCCGCCGGGCCGCGCTCGCCATCGACAACGCCAACATCCACGCCGAGCGGCGCAGCGTCGCGCACGCCCTGCAGCGCTCACTGCTGCCGCCGCAGCTGCCCAAGGCCGAAGGGGTGGAGTTCGGCGCCGAGTACGTGCCCACCGGCGAGGGCGTCGAGGTCGGCGGCGACTTCTACGACGTGGTGCCGCTCTCCGCCCGGCGCTGGCTGGTGGTGGTCGGCGACGTCTCCGGCAAGGGCGTGCAGGCCGCGACCGTGACCGGCCTGGTCCGCGACGTGACCCGGGTGCTGGTCCGCGACGGCCGGCCGCTGCCCGAGGTGCTGCTGCGGCTCAACGAGACCCTGCTGGAGCGGGGCGGGGGCCGCTTCTGCACGCTGTGCCTGGCCCAGGTGCTGCGCCGGGACGACGGCCGGCTCGACGTCACGCTGCACCTGGCCGGCCACGACCAGCCGGTCCTGCTGCGCGCGGACGGGCGGACCGAGCTCGTGGGCGCCTGCGGTACCGCCCTGGGCCTGCTCGACAGCATCAACACCCCGCGCACCCAGGTCTCCCTCGACCCCGGCGACACCCTGATCTTCTTCACCGACGGGGTCACCGAGCGGCGCCGCGGCATCGACCTGTTCGGCGTGGAACGGCTCCAGGCCGAGGCGGCCAACCTGGCCGGCTTCCCGGCCGACGTGGTCGTGGCCCGGCTGCGGGCCCGCACGCTGAGCTACTCGGCCGAGCCGCCGCGCGACGACATCGCCATCTTCGCGGTCCGCAACGACGCCTGAGCCCTCACGCCACCCAGCCCGAGTGGAGGAAGTGCGCGGCGAGCACCCCTTGCGCGGTCAGAAACACGAGGAGCACGACCCGCTCCAGCGACGGTTTCGCGCCGAGCCGGCCGAGCAGCATGAACGCGGGGAATATCTCCAGCCCGATGCGCGAGGCGGAGTAGAGCGGATACGGGATGTCCCCGGTGTACCGACTCGGAAAGCTGATCATGAAGACCAGCAGCGCGGCGCCGAACAACGGGAGCACGAGCTGGTCGCGCCGCATCCGCCACGGCCCGGCGAGGGCGAGCACGAGCAGGACCAGCGCGAACATCACCGTCGCCAGCTCCAGGACGTTGTGCGTCCAGATCTCGGTGAACGGCCTGCCCGGCGCCCGGGCGGCGTCGATGGGCGCCTGCCACGGCCAGGCGAGGTGGCGGCCCCAGTGCGCGGCCTGGGTGTGCGAGAAGGCCAGCGGATCGCCGTAGGCGAACCGGTCCACGATCATCACCGCACCGAGCCCGGCGGGGATGAGCAGCCCGGCGACGATCTCCCACCGCGGAACCACGCTCCGGCGGACGCGGATGTACTCGAAGACGAACGCGCCCAGCAGCAGGATGCCGGCCGACCGGGTGGCCGCGGCCAGGCCGCCCAGGGCGCCGGCCCACCACCAGCGCTCGCGGCGCAGGCAGTAGACGGTCGCCGCGGCCAGGGCGATGAACAGCCCTTCGTTGTAGGCGGCGCTGAGGAAGAAGCCGGTCGGGAACGCCACCAGGTAGAAGATCGTGCGGCCGGCCGCGGCCTCGCCGAGCTCGCGCTCGGCGAGGCGGAACAGCACGATGAGCGCGGCGAGCAGGGCGGCGTTGGCGACCAGCAGCGCCGCCGCCCACGAACGGCCCAGGGTCAGCGGCGTGCACAGCCTGATCAGCGCCGGGTACAGCGGGAAGAACGCGGCCGGCGAGGCGTCCGCGGTGCGCTGGTAGCCGTGCTCGGCGATCGCGGTGAACCAGGGCGAGTCGTACTGCGTCGCCCAGAGCCGCGCGACCGCCTTGGCGCCGCCCCGCGGCCGCGGATCGCCGATCCAGGCGAACACCGAGACCGCCGCCAGCCCCGCCCTGCTCGCCGCGAAGACCCCCAAGCCGCAGAGCAGCGCCCGTCGCCACGGCCGATCGACCGACGTGCCAGCGGGCCTTGGGTACGGGTATGGCTGTGGGTGCGGGTGCGGTTCGCGGTCGCTCCGGGCGGACGTCGAGACGGTCGCCGGGGCGGCTCGGGTCGCGGTCAGGGCGCGCCGGCTGTCGCGCCCGGTGCGCCGCCAGGGCGCGTCGACCCGCGTGGCGGTGCCGCGCGGGTGGGGGCGGGGTTCGCCGTTGCCGCGGGCGAACAGCGAGACGGTCGCGGGGGCCGCCTTGGCCGCGGTCAGGGCCCGCCGGCCGCGGCGCACGGCGCGCCGCCAGGGCGCGTCAACCCGAGCGCCGGTGCGCCGCCAGGGCATGTCGGCCCGAGCGATGATGCGCCGCCAGGGCATGTCGGCCCGAGCGCGGGTGCGGCTCCGGGGCTGTTCGATCCCAGCGGTCGCGGCGGCGACGCCGGTCTCGGTTGCGGCGGCGGTCTCGGTTGCGGCGCTGGCTCGCCTGGCGCCGAGCCGGGCGAGTGCCAAGACGGCGGCTTGGGCGGCCTTGGACGTGGTCGTGGCGCCCCGGGCGCGGCGCCGGGGGCGCCGGCGGGGGCGGTCAGCCGCTCCCACCGGCCGTCCGCAGGCGGGCGAGCTCGTCGGCGACGTCGGCCGGGCGGGCGTTGAGGTCATAGGCGCTGAGCAGGTAGAGCGTGTCGCCCGTGTCGATCTCGAGGAACTCGCTGCGCAGGCCGGCCCGGGACCGCGCCTCGATGCGGATCCGCTCGATCTGCGGCCACTCCAGCCGGCGGTGGCCCGCGTAACCGGCGACGACGGTGACGCCGGCCGGGTCGGCGGCGAGGCGGACCGGGGCGATGAGGTCGCGCAGCGCGTAGCCGCCGGCCACCGCGGCGGCGACCAGGGCCGCCGTCAGCGCCGGCCGGTCCCCGGCGAAGAACACCGCGGCGAGCACCAGCACCACCGTGACGGCGCACTTGAGCGCCGCGAAGCCGGGCGACACCCGCCAGCGCGCGCTGGTCGGCGACGCCGCCGGCTGCTCGGAGAAGGCACCGCTGCGCATCTGCACACCCCTACGATTACGCGACCCAGCCGCCCCGCACGAAGTAAGCGGCAAGAATCGCCTGCAGCATGAAGAACAGGGCGAGCGCGATCCGATCGATCACCGGCCGCGCGCCGAGCCGACCCAGCAGCATGAACGCCGGGAACACCTCGAGGCCCAGCCGCGAGGCGGAGTACAGCGGATACGGCTGGTGCGACGACGGGAAGCTGATCATCAGCAGGGTCAGCGCCACCCCGAGCAGCGGCAGCACCCACTGGTCGCGCCGCACCCGCCACGGGCCGGCGAACATCAGCACCAGCAGGGCGATGACCAGCAGCACCGTCGCCAGCTCCAGCAGGTTGTGCACCCACAGGTCGCTGAAGCCGTATTGCAGGTGGGTCCCCTGGACCAGGGACTTGAACCCGCGCAGCACCGGTGCCCACGGCCAGTCCAGGTGCCGCCCCCAGTAGCGCTGGGCGTGCAGGAACGCGAACGGCTCGCCGTAGGCCCGCAGGGAAAACGCGGCCACGCCGGCCACCCCGACCGGGAACAGCAGGATCGCCAGCGCCGAGCGGTTGAGCCGGAACCGGTGGACCCGGACCCACTCGTAGACGAACGCGCCCGCGAGCAGCACCCCCGCCGAGCGGGTGAACACGGCCAGACCGCCGAACGCGCCGGCCCACCACCAGTACTGTTTTCGCAGGCAGTAGATGCAGGCCGCCATCAGGCCGATGAACAGGCCCTCGTTGTAGGCGGCGGTGAGGAAGAAGCCGGTCGGGAAGGCGACCAGGTAGAAGACCGTGCGGCCGGCGACCGCGCGGTCGAACTCGTGCTCGGTCAGCCGGAACAGCACGACCAGCGCGCCGAACATCGCCACGTTGGCCACCAGCAGCGCGGCGATCCAGTCCTTGCCCAGGCACAGCGGCGTCAGCGCGCGGATGAGCAGCGGATACAGCGGGAAGAACGCCGCCGGGGCCTTGTCCGGATCCGGGTAGTAGCCCTGTTGCGCGATGTGGCGGAACCACACCGAGTCCCATTGGGCCGCCCATTGGGCCGTGATGGACGTGACCGTGACGTTGGGCCGCTTCTCGCCGATCCAGGCGAACGCCGACACCGCGGCCAGCCCGGCCTTGCTCGCCACGAAGATCCCGAGCCCGGACAGCAGCGCCCGCCGCCACGGCCGGTCGGCCGGCGACCGGCCCGCCTCCGCCGCGTCCGTCTCCGCAATGGTCAATGCCGACATGTCAGGGCCTCAGTCCCCCGCGGATGATCAGGTCGAGCAGGGCGAACACGAACAGCGCGATGCCGACGAACCCGTTGGCGGTGAAGAACGCCCGGTTGACCCGGGACAGGTCGCCCGGGCGCACGATCGCGTGCTCGTAGACGAACGCCGCGGCGGTCACCAGCAGCCCGATCCACCACAGCCAGCCCAGCCCGACCAGGTAGCCGAACCAGACGAACAGCGCGAACGTGACGACGTGCACCGCCGTGGACAGCCGCAGCGCGAACGGGACGCCATAGCGGGCCGGCACCGAGTGCACGCCGATCTCCCGGTCGATCTCGGTGTCCTGGCAGGCGTAGATCAGGTCGAAGCCGCCGATCCACAGCCCGACCGCGGCGCCGAGGACCCAGGCCGGGCCGGAGCCGCGCAGGTCGCCGGTGACCGCCAGCCACGCGCCGACCGGCCCGACCAGCTGGGCCAGGCCGAGGAGCGCGTGCGGCCAGTTGGTGAAGCGCTTGCCATACGGATAGACCACCAGCGGCACCACCGCGAGCGGCGAGAGCGCCAGGCAGAGCGGGTTGAGCAGGGCCGCCGCGCCGAGGAACACGACCAGGGCGACGGCCGCGCCGGTCCACGCCGTGCGCACGCTCACCGCCCCGGTGACCAGCTCGCGGCGGGCGGTGCGCGGGTTTCGCGCGTCGATGCGCCGGTCGATGATCCGGTTGGCGGCCATCGCGAACGTGCGGGCGCCGACCATGGCCACCGTCACCAGCAGCAGGTCGAGCCAGCCGACCCGCGGGTGGCCGCCGGAGCGCGCTCCCGTCGTGGTCATCACCGTGAGGGCGGCCAGGTAGGCAAACGGCAGCGCGAACACGGAGTGCTCGATCGCCACCAGCCGCAGGAACGCCTTGACCCGGCTCGGTGGTGCCTCAGCGATCGTCACTTGAACCCATACTCTCTCCAGCGCTTGTCGACCCGCGCGACGACCTCGGGCGACATGACCAGCTCATCCGGCCAGCCGCGATGGTAGCCCTCGGCGGGAGTCTTGCGCGTCGCGTCCAGGCCCGCCTTGCCGCCCCAGAACTGCTGGTAGGAGGCGTGGTCCAGGTGATCGACCGGGCCTTGCGTCAGCAGCAGGTCGTGGGCGTAGTCGACGTTGCCGAAGGCGCGGAAGGCCACCTCGGCGTAGTCGTGCACGTCACAGTCCTCGTCGACGACCACGACCAGCTTCGACAGCGACAGCAGGTGAGCGCCCCAGATGGCGCTCATCACCTTCTGCGCGTGCTTCGGGTAGCGCTTGCGGATCGACACGATCACGCAGTTGTGGAACACCCCCGCGGCCGGCATGTCGTAGTCGACGATGTCCGGGATCAGCAGCTTGAGCAGCGGCAGGAAGATGCGTTCGGTCGCCTTGCCCAGGCCGTGGTCCTCCTGCGGCGGCTTCGACGTGATGATCGAGTGGTAGGTCGGCTGGCGGCGCATCGTCATGCACTCCACGTGCAGCACCGGGAAGTCCTCGACCGGCGTGTAGAAGCCGGTGTGGTCCCCGAACGGCCCCTCGGGCAGCCGCTCGCCGGGCTCCAGATAGCCCTCCAGCACGATCTGCGCGTTGGCCGGCACCTGCAGCGGCACCGTGAGGCAGTCGACCATCTCGACCCGCTCGCCCCGCAGGAAGCCAGCGAAGAGATACTCATCGATGTCGGACGGCAGCGGCGCGCTCGCCGTGTAGCAGACCACGGGGTCGGCGCCGATCGCGATCGCCACCGGCAGCCGCTGCCCGAGCCGCTCGGCGACCGCATGGTGCGCGGTCGAGTCCTTGTGGATCTGCCAGTGCATGCCGAGGGTGTTGTGGCTGTGCTGCTGCAGCCGATAGAGCCCCAGGTTGCGCTTGCCGGTCTCGGGGTGCTTGGTGTGGGTCAGGCCGAAGTTGTGGTAGATCCCGCCGTCGCCGGGCCACACCTGCAGCCCGGGCAGCCGGTTGAGGTCGACCTGGTCGCCCTTGTAGACGACCTCCTGGCACGGCGCGCTCTTCACGTGCTTGGGCGGCACCGACTTGAGCTGCATGAGCTTGCCGATGCCGTCGCGGATCCCGGCCCACCCGACCGGCAGCTCGGGCTTGACCAGCTCGCCGATGCGCTGCCCGACCTCGTCGAGCCGCTCGACGCCGAGCGCCATGGCCGTGCGCCGCTCGGTGCCGAACAGATTGATCGCGACCGGCATGTCGCCCCGGGTGGGCTGCTCGAACAGTAGCGCCGGCCCGCCCGCCCGCACGGTGCGGGTGACGACCTCGCTGATCTCCAGGTGCGGGTCGACGGGGGCGCTCACCCGGTGCAGCTCGCCCGCCTGCTCCAGAGCGGCGAGGAAGTCGTTGAGGTCTGCATAGGGAAAGCCGCGAGCCATGCCGTCATCCTCGCAACCGGGTACGACACTTTTCCCGCCGCCCTCCCCGTCCGGGCTCGGTCGTAGCGCTGAGTAATCGTTTCGCGCTCCCCCGAACGGCCCCCGAAGAGCGGCCGTTCGGGGCGCGAACGGGATCGTGAGCGACTTTCGGGTTCACTAGGCTCCCGGCCGTACCCTCCCCGGATCTTTAGGATGCGCATGAGTCGATCCCTCGCCACCAGGGCCAAACGCCTTGGTGGCATCGCCTCCGCGGCGGCGATCGCGTTCGCGCTCGCGCCGGCGCTGCCCGTCCGGGCGGAGCCGTCCGCGAGCATGTTCGCCGCCGTGGACAGCCCCATCAACGTCGGTATCGGCACCAATACCACCGCGTTCGTCTCGCTCTCCGTGACCGGGGCGGTCAAGGCGTCGCTCACCATCTCCACGGCCCGGCTGGAGGTCGCCGTCCTGACGACGGACTACGAGGGCTGTGTGACCAGCGGCACCACGATCACCTGCCAGCTGCCCGACGGCACCTACTCGGGCCTGCGGATTCCGCTGCACCTCAAGGCCGCGGACGGCGCCAAGGTGGGCGACACCGGCGGTTTCGACGTACAGCCGCACGCCGACAACGCCGCGAGCGTGTCCGGCAGCGGCGCCACGGTGACCATCGCCGACGGCCCCGACCTCGTCGCCGACGACCCGGTGGCCCCCGACCAGACGGCCAAGCCGGGCGACGTGGTGTGGCTGCCGGCCACGCTGCGCAACCTGGGCAGCCAGCCGGCCAGGACGCCCGGGTTCACGTTCTTCCTGCAACACGGGCTGGTCCCGGCGCCGTATGACGGCTGCACCTACCTCGAGTCCACGTTCAGCACCGAGGTCAACTGCCCGGTCGGCGAGGCGCTCGACCCCGGCGACGGGCTCACCTTCGTCACCGAGAGCGCCGACGGCAGCCGGCACCCGGGCCTGATGGCCACCGTCGCGGCCGACGCCGACGGCCGGTTGGGGGCCACATTCTTCGCCGACAGCAGGCCGGCGGCGATGCGGTCGGCGGCGCAGGCCAAGAAGGCGTCGGGCGGCCGGAAGTACTCCGCCGCCGCGGCGGCCGAGCCGCAGCACGACCTCAACGGCTACAACAACGCCGCCAGCCGGACCTGGAACGTCGACAACTTCGTCGACGTGGCCTCGATCGGGGCCACGGCCACCGGGCAGGCCGGCGACACGGTGAAGGTGACCATCGGCGTCAAGAACGTCGGCCGGGCGTCGATCGAGGCCAGCCACGTCTACGGCGAGTACTACGGCGAGCCGTCGTGGGCGTACTTCTTCACGGTCCCCGACGGCACGAGCGTGGTCAACGTGCCCGGCGGCTGCCAGGCGGTGTGGCATCCGGGCGACGACGAGGGGCTGCAGCCGAACACGCCCGCGCGGCCGCTCTATGCGTGCCTCGTCCGCGGTGCGTACTTCACCCCCGGGCAGGCACCAACCTCGGAGTTCGACCTGAGGATCACCAAAGTGATCCCCAACGCCACCGGCATCGTGTCGTTCAACGACCCGGCGTCGCGGCAGGCGCCGGAGCGCACCGACGACAATGCGGCCAACGACGTGGCCCAGGTTGTGATCAACCCGACCGCCGCCGCCGGCGGCGGATCCGGCACCGGCTTCCTGCCCGTGACCGGGGCGCAGACCGCCATGGTGGCCGGGGTCGGCGCGGCGCTGCTGGCCGGCGGCGCGGTGCTGTTCGTCATGGCGCGCCGGCGCCGGGTGGTGCTCGTCACGCCGCGGGACGGCGAGGCCGAGTAGCGCAGGAAAGCGCTGGTCGGGGGCGGCTCCCGAGCGGGGGCCGCCCCCGCCTGCATGGCAGAGTTGGGGCGTGGATCAGCGCAGGCCCTGGATCGTCGGGGTGTCGGGGGCGTCCGGGACGCCATATGCGGCGGCCGTGCTGCGGGCGCTGTTCGACGCCGGCGAGGCCGTCGACCTCGTCGTGTCGCGCGCGGCGCGGCTCACCGTCCTCGACGAGACCGGCGTGTCGTTCCGCGACGGGCACTGGAAGGACGACCTCGCCGCCTGGCTAGGGCGGCCGATCGAGGGCGCCGACGTGGTGCACTGGCCGGCCGGCGATCTGGCCGCCGGGCCCAGCAGCGGGTCCTACCCGGCCAAGGGCATGCTGGTGGTGCCGGCCAGCACCGCCGCCTGCGCCGGCATCGCCATCGGGCTGTCCAAGGACCTCCTGCAGCGCGCCGCCGAGGTGAACCTCAAGGAGCGCCGCCCGGTCGTGGTCGTGCCCCGCGAGACCCCGGTCACCCGAAGTCACCTGGAGCACCTCATTGCCCTCCACGACGCGGGCGCGGTGATCCTGCCGGCGAGCCCCGGCTTTTATACAGCTGGCGCCGCGGCCACGGCCGCCCAGCTGGTCGACTTCGTCGCCGGTAAGGTGCTCGACGCCGCCGGCGTATCGCACAGCCTGTTCACTCGTTGGTCGGGTGAGCTCGGCCATTCCCGTTAGAGGTGTCATCCAGGGTTTCGTCGCCCTCGAGCAACGCCCTCACCTCGGACTCCCGGAACCGCCGGTGTCCACCCGGGGTTCGGATGCTACTGATCCGGCCGGCCGCCGCCCAGCGTGTCACCGTTTTCGGATCGACGCGAAACAAGGCAGCGACCTCACCGGGCGTCAGCAGACGATCTCCCGTCTCCACGGCCCCTCCTTTACCCTGGGTGGCTCGCCGGGCTCGCGCACCCCCATGCTGCGAAGCTGAAAGCGCGAGTCATCCTGGGATGTACGCCCATTACAGCACCGCTCACGTGCCGTGTCCGGGAAACGAGGAAAACGCACTTCTGGGTAATTAGCTGTGTTAAAAGCCGGACCGTTAGGCTTGTCGCGATGGACGCGATCGATCGCCAACTTATCGACCTCCTCCGGGACAACGCCCGGCTTCCATACGCCGAGCTCGCCCGGAAGGTCGGCCTCTCCGCCCCGGCCGTGCACGAACGGGTCGGAAAGCTCGAATCGTCCGGGGTGATCCGCGGCTACCGCGCCGAAGTCGAGCCCGAGACGCTGGGCCTGCCGCTCACCGCGGTCATCGGCATCGTCCAGGACAGCAGCGGTGACACCGACTCCGTGCTCGAGGCGCTGCGCGACCGCCAGGAGATCGAGTCCTGTTACTTCATGGCCGGCGAGGAATCGTTTCTGTGCAAGGCGAGGGTGAAAACCATCGGCGATCTGGAACGGCTCATCGTCGACCTGAACCGGGTCAAGGGCGTGGCTCGGACCCGCACGACCATCGCGCTTTCCACGAAATGGGAGGGGCGGGTGCAGCCGGCGGGCTGAGCGCATCACGCCAGCGTCGCCAGGCCGGGGTACTCCGCCACGTACCCGTCGTCGGTGAGCTCCAGCTCGGCGGTGAAGGTTTCCGAGCGATACCGCACGCGCCGCGGCCCGAGCACCTCATAGCTCTGGTCGAGCGGGAGGACGGCGAGGCTTGGTAGGAGTACCCATGCGGCCTCTATCGTGACGATCGTGCCGGGCTGGGCCTTCTGCAGGCCGAGGCGGCGCACCGGCAGCGTGTTGGTCAGCGGCGAGTTGTAGAGGTCGACGTCGAGCACCGCGTGCAGCCGGTCCGGCTCCTCGATGCCCGATATCGGCGCGGTCGGCAGGACCCGCCCCAGGTCACCCTGCTCGCTGGTGGTCACCCGCCAGCGCCCGGCGGCGCGCTCCATGCGCAGCGTGCGCAGCCAGCCGGCACCCTCGACGGCGACCTCCAGCCGGGTGCTCGCCCATCCCTCGTCCGTATACAGCTCGTAGCGGCAGGAATACAGCGCGTGGTCCGCGGCGAACGCAACACCCTTGGCGCGCAGGCCTCGCCTGTCGTCCAGGGTGACGAACTCGCCGCCGGTGGTGTCGGTCCGTTGCCAGGCGAACGCCCGCGGTAGCACGGTCATCTCCGGACCGTATCCGACCGCGGGCGTTTCCGTGGGACGGCGTCGCGTGTGATCGATCGGTTACCGGTTGCGCGGTGGCCGCGGGCCACCCGGCCGGCGGCGTCCGGGCGCGGGCGCGGCGTTGTTGTGCGGGATGCGCACCGGCACGCCGCTGGGCTGCCGCGCGCCGGTCACCTCGGCCAGCGCCGGATCGCCCGCGCGGACGCGCAGCTCGTTGGGGGTGACGCCGGCCTTGGCCAGCAGTGCCGCGGCCCGCCGCCGCTGCCGCGGCAGCACCAGCGTCACGACCGTGCCGGCCGCGCCGGCCCGCGCCGTGCGCCCGGCCCGGTGCAGGTAGTCCTTCTGGTCCCGCGGGAGGTCGACGTGCACGACCAGCGACACGTCGTCGATGTGGATGCCGCGCGCCGCGACGTCGGTGGCGACCAGGACGTCCACCGTGCCCTCGCGGAACTCGGCCAGCGTGCGGGTGCGCACCCGCTGGGTCTTGCCGCCGTGCAGCGCGCCGGCCCGCACGCCCACCCGGGCGAACTGCTCCACGAGCTCGTCGACGGCGGCCTGGGTCTTGACGAACAGGATCGTCCGGCCCTGGCGCGCCGCGATCGAGGCGGCCACGGCCAACTTGTCGTGCGGCGGCACGAGCAGGACGTGGTGGTCCATCGAGCTCACCGACGCCACCGGAGGCTCGATCGAGTGCGTCACCGGGTCGACCAGGAACCGCGCGACCAGCGCGTCGACGTCCTTGTCCAGGGTGGCCGAGAACAGCAGCCGCTGCCCGCCCGCGGGCGTCTGGGCCATGATCTCGGTGACCTCGGGCAGGAAGCCCATGTCGGCCATCTGGTCGGCCTCGTCGAGCACGGTGATCTCGACCGCGTCGAGCCGGCAGGCGCCGCGCTTGACCAGGTCACCGAGCCGGCCCGGGGTGGCCACGAGCACGTCGACGCCGCGCTCGAGCGACCAGATCTGCCGGTCGTAGGGCACGCCGCCGACCGCGGTCTTGCAGAACAGCCCGAGCGTCTTGGCCAGCGGGGTCAGCGCGTCGTTGACTTGCATCGCGAGCTCCCGCGTCGGCACCAGCACCAGCGCCTTGGGCGCGTGCGGCCGGGAGCGGCCCGCGGCGGCCAGCCGGGTGAGCATGGGCAGCCCAAAGGCGAGCGTCTTGCCCGAGCCGGTGCGCCCACGGCCCAGCACGTCGCGGCCCGCGAGCACGTCGGGCACGGTCGCGGACTGGATCGGGAACGGTTCCGTGATGCCCTGGTTGGCCAGTGCGCGGACCAACTTGTTGGGCAGACCGAGACCGGCGAACCCCGGCCCGGCGGTGGTGTTGTCAGTGAAAATGGAGGGGTACGAGCTGGGGTCAGCGAGCAGCAAGGAGCTGGGACCTTCCGATTGGAGAACGCTTAACAATATCCGATCTCCGACGTCAGGTCCCAGCGGCCGTGTCGCGGCTCACGTTGTTGCTATTTCTTCTGCGGTAAGTCGCTGAAGACGCTGTCCATGAAGTCCCGCGCGAGCGTGACGGCGAAGTACCCGCCGGCGATCAACACCACCACGATCACCGCGATGATGATGATCACCCGGAGGTTGCCGGACCGCTGGGGCGCCTCGTCGTCGTCCGACTCTTCGGTGCCTTGACTGAGGATGTGCCCGGTGAGCGAGCCCGAATTCTCCAGGGAGCTGCCTCCGACGGCCGGCGGGTCGCTGGACGACCCGCCATAGATGGTGCCCTCGGAGGACCGCTGCTTGCGGGCCCACGTTCCGTAGCTTTCGGCGGCGGGGGATACCGCCACCGGCTCTTCGGCTAATTCGCCCTCCTCGTCGGGCGGGGGGATCGCGGGCGGCTGCTGGTGCTCGGGCGCGGGCTGGGCCGGCCCGCCCGTCGATGGGTAGACGCTGCCCGGAGCGCGGTTGGCCGGAGGCGGGAACTCGTCTCGCCCAGGCCCGTTCGACGGCTGATGCCATCCCGGATTTGGTACTTCATGATCGTCGCTTTCCGTTCGAGGAGCACCCGGCATCGGGGGCGGAGCCCACGGGTCCACGGGCTGCGGCGCGCCGGACCAGCCTTGCGCCGCTCCCGGCGGCGTGGACGTCGGCGGCTGCCCCCACCCTTGCGGCGCCGGTGGCGTCGAGGTCGGCGGCTGCCCCCAGCCCTGTGGTGCGGGCGGTGTTGAGGTCGGTGGTTGCCCCCATCCTTGCGGCGCCGGTGGCGTCGAGGTCGGCGGCTGCCCCCAGCCCTGTGGTGCGGGCGGTGTTGAGGTCGGTGGTTGCCCCCATCCTTGCGGCGCCGGTGGCGTCGAGGTCGGCGGCTGCCCCCAGCCCTGTGGTGCGGGCGGTGTTGAGGTCGGTGGTTGCCCCCATCCTTGCGGCGCCGGTGGCGCGGATGCGGGTGGGGTGGACGTTGGTGGCTGGCCCCAGCCTTGCTGGGCCGGCGGCGTTGAGGTCGGTGGCTGGCCCCAGCCCTGCGGCGCTGGCGGCGTCGAGGTCGGCGGCTGGCCCCAGCCCTGGGCGGGCGGGGTCGATGCCGGCGGCTGCCCCCAGCCCGGCTGCGCGGGCGGGACCGAGGCCGGCGGTGGAGTCCACCCCTGGGCCGGTGGCTGGCCCCAACCCGGCTGGCCCTGCGCCGGCGGCGGGTTCCAGCCCGGCTGACCCGGCTGACCTTGGGCGGGCGGCGGGTTCCAGCCCGGCTGGGCCGGCGGCACGGAACCGGGCGGCGGCGCCCACCCCTGCTGCGGCTGCGGCGGCGGGTTGGCGCCCGGCTGCCAGCCCTGGGCCGGCGGCACGGAACCTTGCGGGTTCCAGCCCGGCTGCGGCGGCGCGGGCGGCTGGCCCCAGCCCGGCTGCCCCGGCTGCGGCTGCTGCCAGCCCTGGGCCGGCGGGGCCGACTGGGGCTGCTGCCAGCCCGGCTGTCCCGGGTAGCCGGGCTGTCCGGGTTGCGGGGGGTAGCCCGGCCGCATCGGCTGTCCGGGCTGGGCACCGTACACCGGCTGCCCCGGGTATCCCGGCTGGCCCGGCTGTCCTTGGTAGCCCGGCTGCCCCGGCGCCGGATAGCCCGGCTGTCCGGGTTGTCCGGCTTGTGGCGGGTATCCCGGCTGGCCCGGTTGTCCGGCTTGCGGTGGGTATCCCGGCTGGCCCGGCTGCCCGGCTTGTGGCGGGTAGCCCGGGTGACCCGGCTGTGCGGGTTGGCCCGGCTGCCACGGTTGGCCTGGTTGGCCCGGTTGCCCGGGCACCGGCGGCGGATTCCAGCCCGGCTGACCCTGCGGCGGCGCCCAGCCGGGACGGCCCTGCGGCGGGTTCCACCCGGGTTGTCCCTGCGGTCGGCCACCCTGCCACGGCGCGCCGGACGACTGGTCGGCCGGCCCGTCGTCATGCCCCCACGGATGCTCGGCGGACGGCGTCGTGTACGCGGGCGCCGACGGCGTGCTGTCGGCCGGCAGCGGCGGCGGCTCCTCCGCCGAGACGCTCGCCGCACCGAACGGCGGCGCCGGCGTAGCGTCCGGGATGCCGTACACCGGCGCCTGCGGCACCTCGGCCTCGGGCTCCGCACCCCCCGGCAGCGGCGGCGGCCCCACCGCACCGAATGCCGGTGCCGGCTGCGAGTCCGGGACACCGTAAGCGGCCGGCGGCGCGCTGGTCGGCAGCGCTGGCGGCGTCACGGCGCCGAACGCGGGAGCCGGCTGGGCGTCGGGCACGCCGTAGGCCGGCGCGGCGCCGGGTAGCGGCGGTGGCGTGGCGCCCGGCAGCGGCGGCGCGCTGGTTGGTAGCGCTGGCGGGGCCACGGCGCCGAACGCGGGAGCCGGCTGGGCGTCGGGCACGCCGTAGGCCGGCGCGGCGCCGGGCAGGGGCGGTGGCGTGGCGCCCGGCAGCGGCGGCGCGCTGGTCGGCAGCGGTGGCGGGGCCACGGCGCCGAATGCCGGCGCCGGCTGGGCGTCGGGCACGCCGTAGGCCGGCGCGGGGCCGGGTAGCGGCGGTGGCGTGGCGCCCGGCAGGGGTGGCGGGGTGGAGCCCGGCAGGGGCGGCGGCGTCGCGCCGGCCACGGGCTGCGGCGTGAAACCGGGCAGCGGCGGGGGCGTGGAGCCAGGCAGGGGTGGCGGCGTGGCTCCGGGCAGCGGCGGTGGCGTTGCACCCGGCAAGGGCGGCGGCTGCACGGCGTCCGGTGCACCGTAGGGGGGCACCGAGGTCGGCAGCGGCGGCGGTTGCACGGCGCCGAATGCCGGGGCCGGTTGGGCGTCCGGGATGCCGTATGCCGGGGCGCCGGAGGTCGGCGGCGTTGCGGTGCCCGGGGCCTGGAACGGGCCGGGCCCGAACGGCGACGGCGACGGGAACGGCCGGGGCGGCGGCTGCGGGTGGGGGAACGGGTCGGGCGTCGGGCCCGGGCGCGGGGTCGGCTCCGGCTCGGGGATCGGCTCGGGCTCGGGGGCCGGCGGGAACGGCTGCGGGATCGGCTCGGGGGCCGGCGCCGGCGGGAACGGGCCGGGCTCGGGCTGCGGACCCGGCTCCGGGTGCGGGAACGGCGAGGGCTCTGGCCCGGGAAGCGGCCGGCCCGGGTCGTCGTCGCCGGGCGCCTGCTCAGCGCCGGACGACTCGCCGGCGGAGGCACCCGCGCGGTACACCCGCGGCGTCGAGGCGGCGCGGGCGGCCTGTGCGGCCTCCTCGGCGCTGACTCTGTGCAGGCCCGGCACCGAGGCGCTGGCCCGGGCCCCGGCAATCACGCCCCCGGCCACGGCGCTCAGGTCTGGCCCGGCGTCGGGCGAGCCGTTGCCGGGCGCGGCGGAAGCGGCGGGCGCCAGATCCGGCCGGGCCGGTGGGCTGAGCTCGGGGTTCGGCGGCGGGTACGTGCCCGGCAGCGCCGGTACGACCGGCGGCTCCGCGGCCGCGGACGGCTCGGGCGCCGCGGGCCGGGCCGGTGCCGGCCGGATCGCGAACGGGTGGACGACCGCCGGAGGCTCGACTGCCGCCGGCTCGCTCTCCGGTGCCTCCGAGTCGGACTCGGCAACCTCGGCCGGCGGCGGCGCCTGACCACCGGCGGCGGGCTCCCACGGCGAACTCATGGCCGGCTCGTATGCGGGCGGCTCCCCGGCCGGATCGAACGACGGCGCGGGCTCGCTAAGCGGCCCGTAGGACGACGACGGCGCGCTCTGGGGCACCCCGTAGGAGGGCGCCGGCTCGCTGGGCGGCCCGTAGGACGACGACGGCGCGCTCGGGGGCAGGCCATACGACGGCGCGGGCTCGCTGGGCGGTCCGTAGGACGACGACGGCGCGCTCTGGGGCACCCCGTAGGAGGGCGCCGGCTCGCTGGGCGGCGCGTAGGAGGACGAAGGGGGGCCGTAGGACGGCGGGGGCTCGCTGGGCGGGCCGTATGACGGGGACGGGTCGTTGGCCGGCACCTGGTAGGCGGCCGGGGCCGGGACGGCGGGCGGTTCCGGGGCCGGTGGCTCGGCCGCGGCGGGCGGCGCGTCGGGAGCCGCCGGGGACGTCCACGGCCTGGCGAACGCGTCCCACGACGACTCCAGCGGCGGGCGCGGGGTGCGCAGCCGGCTGGGCAGCGGGGGCGGCGGAGGCGAAGCGGGCGCGGCCGGCGGGGCCGAGGCGGAGACGGCCGCGGCCGAAGCCGGCGCGGCGGGCGGGATCGGCGGCACCGAGGTGGGCGCGGCGGGCGGGATCGGCGGCGCCGCGGTGGGTGCGGCGGGCGGGGGCGGCACGGAGGTGGGCGCGGCGGGCGGGATCGAGGCGGCCGGCGGCTGGAGCGGAGGCTGTGGGTCGGAGAGCGTCCGGACCACGCCCGAAGGTGGGTCGATGCCCGGGATGGAGAAGTCGCCGCGGCGGTAGGTGCCGGCCTCGTGGCGTAGCTCCGGGACCTCGCCCTCGGGGGAGCTGATCGTGGAGACCGTCGCGCGGCCCACCACCGGAGCGGAAGGGTCGGAAGCATCGTCGTCCGCGGCCTCGGAACCCGCGCCAGGGGACAGCGAGTCGCCCGGGCCGTGGTCGTCGCGCTCGGAGGGCTCGAGATCCGGTTCCTCGGGGGCCGCGGCCGGGGCGAAGCCGACCAGCGGGGCCGGTCCGAACGGGGCCGCCAGGCCGCCCGAGTCCTCACCCTCGGCGCGTTCCGCGATCGGGGCGACCGGGAGGGGGGTCGGGTCGGTGGGTGGCGGGCCGTAGACGCCGAGCGACGGCTCGAGGCTCGGCAGCTGATAGGCAGGGGCCTCGTCGACCGCCGCGGCGATCACCTGCTCGTCCGGCTCGGTGAACGCCGAGGCCGGCGCCGGGGCGAAGTCCGCAGGCGGGGCGAAGTCCGCAGGCGGGGCGAGGTCCGCTGGCGGGGCGAGGTCCGCTGGCGGGGCGAGGTCCGCTGGCGGGGTGAGGTCCGAAGAAGGTGGCGCCGGGGTCTCCGAGGCCGGCGCCGTGCCGGAGAACGACGCGCGGTCGGGGGCCGGGGGGAGGTCCGAAGGCGAGGCTTGGTCCGATGCCGGCGGGAGGTAAGCAGGAGCGCCCGCGAGGTTTGCAGCGGGCGCGGAGGTGGAGAGGGCCGCGGGCACGGCCGGCGGGGGGCCAACCGGAGCGCTGTCCGGAACGCTGTCCGAGGTCGGGGCGGGGGAGTCGGCGAAGGCGGCCATCAGCGCCGCCATCTCGGGGTCGTCCTCATCGTCCGAGGAGGAGGAAGCGGCGGAGCCGGGAGCGTCGAACGGGTTGGCGCCGGGCCACAGGGCGCCGTCGAGCGGGGTCGGTGGAAGTTCGAAGGCCTGGTCCGGCAGTTGCTCGTCGGTCGGCTCCGGCGGTAGCTCCGCGCCCACCGGGGGCGGGGGCGGCAGCGGTGGCAGGTCGGCGCTGTCCTCCGGTGCCGGTGGCTCGGTGCCCGTGGGCGTGCCGCCCGACGGCGCCGGGGCGCCGAACGGTGCGGAGGTGCCTAGCGACGGGCCGGTCGGCACCGTCTCGCCGCGTGCGCTGTCCCGCGTCTCCCGCTCGTCCATCGCTGTCCTCCATGAACCGGTGCCCTACGCGAGCATCATCGCGCGCCCGGCGGCTCCCCTTTCCGCCAGGCAACGGGTCCACGGTGCCACATCGAGTCACGCAGCGCTGGGTCGGAGTGCGTCGGGTTTCGGAACCCGGGCGATTCCACCTGGCCGATCCACCCGCGTCTCCGCGTGGCCGATCCACCACCGGACACTACCCATTATTCCCGCCCGAAACGGACGGCCACCAGTCCGAACCGGCGGCCCGTCCCGAGCGCAGGGGGCTACTGCCCGGCGGAAGCGCTCGCCGGCTGGGCCGAGGTGCTGGCCCCGGCGTTGGCCGACGTCTCGACCGCCGCCGGGCTCGAGCTCGCCGGCTTGCTCGACGGCTGCTGGGTCGGCTCCCGCGTGGGCGCCGAGGTCGTCGGGTCGGGCGACGGCGGCTGCTGCGACGGCGGAGTGGTCGGCGGCGTCGAGGGCGGCGTAGTCGGCGGAGTGGAAGGCGGCGTCGACGGTGGGGTAGAGGGTGGGGTCGACGGCGGCGTGGAGGGCGGCGTCGACGGCGACGGCGACGTGGAGTTGGACGGCGACGGGGAAGCCGAGTTCGACGGGGAGGTCGTGGTGCCACCGCCGCCCGGGGCCGTCGTCGTGACGATCGGCGGCCCGGTGTAGCCGGGTCCCGGCACGGCGTCGAAGATGCGGGTCGCGCCGAAGAGGCGGGACCAGCGGACTTCCGCGATCTTGACCTTCTGGCCGCTCGTCGGGGCATTGACCATCTTGCCGCCGCCGATGTAGATGCCCATGTGGTAGATCGTGCGCCAGTCGCTCATGTCGGTGGCGAAGTACACCAGGTCGCCGGGCAGCAGCAGGTCGCCCGGGCTGTTGCGGGTCGCCTGGATCGCGTGCGTGCCGTGGTACATGTCCGCGGCGACCCGCGGGACGTGCACGCCGACCTGGGCATAGGCCCAGTACGCCAAGCCGGAGCAGTCGAACGTGTCGGGGCCTTCGTCGCCCCAGACGTACCAGGCGATATTGACCTTGCTGAGCGCGAAGTTGAGCGCCTGGACGGCCTTCGGGTTGGCCACCATGCCGTCGATGGTCGGGCTGTCGACCAGGTTGGGGCTCAGCGCCTGCTCGGCCGCGTCCTGCTCGGCCTCGAGCTGCAGGACCAGGTTGTCGTTCTCGGCGCGGACCTGCAGGTAGTGGTTGTTCTGCGCCTGGAAGTCGGTGTCGATGGGCGTGTAGGTGTCCTGCGCCTGCTGCAAGGACTGCTGGGCGGCCTGGACCTCGCGCTGGGCGGCGGTCTGGGTCTCCTGGGCGCGCAGCAGGTCACGGGCCGCCTCCTGGCCGCCCGGCTGGTCGCCGAGGCCCGGCGCGAGGAGGCCGAACTTGTGCAGGTCGCTGGCGTAGCCGTCGAGCGGGCCGAGGCCGGCGGCGCGCTTGTAGGCCTCCGCGGCGGCGTTGTCGGCCTTCTCCTTGAGATCCTGCACGTTGGCGGTCGCGGCGGTGAGCTTGGCCTGGGCGTCGGTCAGCGCATTCTGCGCGGTGTCGAGGTCGAGCGATGCCCGGTTGCGTTTCTCGCCGAGTTGCGCGACGGCGATCTCTAGCTGCGCCAGCTCGGCCGCCTTCGGGCCCTGCGCCGTGGTGGTCGTGGCCGGCGGCGCGGTGGTCGCGCCCTGGCCGGGCAGCACCAGCTCGCCGGCGGCGATCGGGCGGGAGCCGGTGTCCGGGAGGATGTCCGTGCCGGGGTCGCCATACGCCGGCCGGGCGATCAGCGAGCACAGCATCGTGCAGACCACGGTGGCGGTCACCACTGGGCCGCGGCTCAGGCGCAGCGACGGCATGCGCCTGCGCCCGAGCGTGCTCGGGGTTGTCCGTGCGGGTGGCGACACCGGATCTTCCACCGGATACGCCGCTCGCAGCACCAGCCCGCCGTTCATCGCCACCGTCCCCAGTCGGGAGCCACGCCAATGGTCGATCGTTGTCGATCGATCAGTCGGTCTGCCGCCCGACCGTGTTTCTGCCTCACTTTTCTTACCGCACGCAGCGGTCGCCCGTCGAGTGTCGATCAATGTCAGCTTCGTCAGGCGCGGGTGAATGCAGGGGGAACGCGAGGTCCGACGTACGCTGGCGGCGTGGATGCTGGTTTGAAGCGCGAACTCGAGGCCAAGGTCACCGCCGGCGAGCGGCTGAGCAGGGAGGACGGCGTCGCGCTCTACGAGAGCGACGACCTGGTCTGGCTCGGTCGGCTGGCCCACCAGGTGCGCACCGAGAAGAACGGCGACCGGGTGATGTTCAACGTCAACCGGCACCTCAACCTCACCAACGTCTGCTCGGCCAGCTGCGCGTATTGCTCCTTCCAGCGCAAGCCGGGCGAAAAGGACGCATACACGATGCGCATCCACGAGGCGGTGGCCAAGGCGAAGGAAATGGAGGACGAGCAGCTCACCGAGCTGCACATCGTCAACGGCCTCCACCCGACGCTGCCGTGGAAGTACTACCCCAAGGTGCTGCGCGAGCTGAAGGGCGCCTTGCCGGGGGTGAACCTCAAGGCGTTCACCGCGACCGAGATCCAGTGGTTCGAGAAGATCTCCGGCCTGCCCGCCGACGAGATCCTCGACGAGCTCATGGACGCCGGGCTGGAGTCGCTCACCGGCGGCGGCGCGGAGATCTTCGACTGGGAGGTCCGCCAGCACATCGTCGACCACGCCACGCACTGGGAGGACTGGTCGCGCATCCACCGCCTGGCGCACAGCAAGGGCCTGCGCACGCCGTCCACCATGCTCTACGGCCACATCGAGGAGCCCCGCCACCGCGTCGACCACGTGCTGCGGCTGCGCGAGCTGCAGGACGAGACGGGCGGCTTCCAGGTCTTCATCCCGCTGCGCTACCAGCACGACTTCGTCGACTCGGCGGACGGCAAGATCCGCAACCGGCTGCAGGCCCGCACCAAGATGGCCCTGCCGGCCGAGAGCCTCAAGACCTTCGCCGTCTCCCGCCTGCTGTTCGACAACGTGCCGCACGTCAAGTGCTTCTGGGTGATGCACGGCCTGTCGGTGGCGCAGCTCTCGCTGAACTTCGGCGTCGACGACCTCGACGGCTCGGTGGTGGAGTACAAGATCACCCACGACGCCGACAGCTACGGCACGCCGAACACGATGCACCGCGAGGACCTGCTGCAGCTGATCTGGGACGCGGGCTTCCAGCCGGTCGAGCGCAACACCCGCTACGAGATCGTCCGGGAGTACGACAAGCCGACCCCGCTCGCGCAGCGGCGCAGCGAGCCCCAGCAGGTGTGGGCCTAGCTAACCGTCCAGTGCGCGGACGACCGCGGCGACCTCTTCCGCGCACCCCCAGGAGGCGGTGACGCCGGCGCCGCCGTGGCCGTAGTTGTGCACCACGTCCACGCCGTCGGCGGTCCGCTCGTGCTCGAGCCGGATCGCCGGCCGTCCGGGCCGCACGCCGACGCGGTGCTCGATCGGCCGCAGCCCGCCCACCCGCGGGTCGATCAGCGCGCAGCGGCGCTGGATAGCCTCCGCGACCCGCATATCCACCACCGGATCGCCGACGCCGTCCTCGATGCTGCCGCCGAGGACCAGCAGGTCGCCGTGGGGCAGCAGATACGTCGGCTCGGGTGTTTCGTCGTGTTCGGCGAAAAACCGATCAAGACCCGGATTTGGTACCACCACGAGCTGACCGCGCACCGGCAGCAGCGTGTCGTCGCCGGTGAGCGGCCCGGCGCCGAGCCCGGTGCAGTTGACGATGATCCGCCCGGCCGCGAGATCGGGATCGAATCGATCGATCTCCCCGCCGCGGATCGGCACGCCCAGATCCGCCAACCGGCCCTGCAGATATTTCAGGTACACCGGCATGTCGACGATCGGTGCTTCGTACCACCAACCATTGCTGAATTCGCCGAGCTCTTCCGCGGTGGCCTCGCGAAAGCCCTTCAGCCCGCGGGCCCATTCCGGCACCGGGGCCGGCTCGCGCGCCGCCTCGAGCCCGAGCAGGCAGCGCACGCCGGTGAGGGCACCCGGCTCGGCCAGCGACTCGAGCACCACCCGGGTCCGCTCGCTCCAGCGGATGACGCGATCATCATCGGCCAGGTACGGACCCCAGAGGGCGCCGGCGGAGCATGATGTCGACCGGTGCGGTGGCTCACGCGAAATGATCTCGACGGGGTAGCCGGATTCTGCCAGCCGAATGGCCGAGGTCATTCCGGATACGCCCGCGCCTATCACCAGTACGGGCCGAGGCTGAGGCATATGCCGACAGTAAGCCAATCGAGTCATCAAGTGAATACGGGCAGTTGCATAGACCCGCTCTGATGAGGTGGAATCGAATGCTACAACCGCACGTCACACGTGAAGGGGACGAAGCTTTGCCCGAGTTGCCCCTTCTTGCGGTTGGTGAAGTACATACCGCGTTGCTGCAGAGTTCGGCCGCGCTGCCGGTGAACCTGGCCGAGGATCTGGTCCGCCAGCCCGGCGGGGAGCGCGTCCGCCGGTCGCTGCGACCGATCGCGCACGTCGCCTCGCCCGACGTGCTCACCGGCGTCGACTGCCGGCTGCCGAGCCGGAGCGGCACCAGGAGCCGCGCGGTCGGTACCGTCGCCGGACGGGTGTCGATCACCGGAGGCCACCTGGTCCAGGGCTCCGCCCGGTTCCGGCTCTCCGCCGGGGCGCAGGGGCGGCGGCTGGGCTGGTCGCACTACCTCGCCCGGCCCGGCCACGTCGAGCTGATCGGCAAGGGCGACGCGCAGGACCTGGCCGACGGGCTCGTCGCCGAGGAGCGCGACCCGCAGACGCTGGACCTGGGCTCGATCGCGGCCCGGCTGCTCAACGCGGTGCAGCGCTCGGACCTCCTCGATCGCCGCGCGCCGATGAAGGCGGCGCGCACGACGCTGCGCTGGGTCGCGCTGCCGGCCGCCGACGCCGCCGAGGCCGGCGCGCGGTTCGCGATCGAGCGCCGGGGCCTGCGCACGCTGGTCGTGCGCTGCGACCCGGCCGACTTCGCCGACGTCGGAGACTTCTGCGACGACGTGGCCGTGCACGACTGGCTGCTCGCCACGCTCCTGCACGTCGTGGAGGCCGGCCCCAGCGGCGACCACGGCGCACGCATCGAGCGGCTGCGGCCCGCCGTAGAACACCTGCTGCACCTGTGGATGCCCCAGGCGCGGCTCACCGACGCGATCTCGGGGCTCTGGGACAGCCTCGAACGCCGACCCGGATTGGCACGGCAATGGCGCTCGTGTGTCGACCGCATCAGGGATCAGCTCACGCTCGGCACGCTGGAGACGCTCGTCCAGCGGGCACGGGGTGAGCCGTAGGGGGAGGGCAGATGATCGAGGGGGAGCCGCGGCGGCAGCTGGACGTGGTGCCGCAGCCGCGCGTATGGAGGAGGCTCGCCGGTTCCGTGGGGATCGGCGTGTTCGCTTACCTGCTGACCAACGTCTGGATCGAGCACATCGACGAGAAACAGATCTGGGTGATCACCCTGTCGCTGCTGCTCGGCGGGATGGTGTTCCTGACACAGTTCCTGCACGAGTCGGACGGCCGGATGGGCGCCCTCGAGCGGGCCGAGGCCCGGCACGCGTCCGTCGTCGAGGGGCTGGTCGACGACCGGCTCACCCGGATCAGCGACGAGGTCAAGCACGGGTTCACGAAGATCAACGAGGCCACCGAGCTGTTCGGGCTGGTCGAGGCGTCGGCGCTGCGGACCGATGCGATGACCCAGCTGGTACGCCACGCGACCCAGATACCCGCGGACGCGCCGCCCCTGGTGCTGCAGTTCGCGCAGGCCGAGATCGGCCGGACGTCGGAGTTCCTCAAGGAGCTCAGCGAGGGCGGCAACGTCACCTACGAGGGCGAGGACCGCGAGTGGATGCTCACGCTGGCCCGCACCTGCCGGCGCAGCATCGACGCCACCAGCCTGACCACGGTCGACGCCCGGGGCGGCGGCTTCGTCGACGGCGGCCTGTGGTCCAGTGACCTGGGCCAGCGCTACCTGGAGATCCAGCGCGACGCGATCCAGCGCGGGGTGAAGGTGCGCCGGGTGTTCATCATGGACCGCGCCACCCTGGTCGGCGACCCGACCTTCCTGGAGATCTGCAAGCTCCAGCACGACCTGGGCATCGAGGTGCGGGTGCTGGACACGACGGCGATCCCGGGCACCCGCCGCAGCTCGCTGTTCGACTTCATCCTCTTCGACGACACGATCAGCTACGAGATGACCCCGGCGTCCAGCATCGACGGTTCGGTACGACCGGCGATCGTCAACACCCGCCTGGAGCTGCGCGCCGCCCGGGTGCGCGACCGCATCGACCGCTTCAGGGACCTCTGGCACCATGCGAGCAGGGTCGACGGTGGCTAGACGAAGAGGTACCCGAGACGCTCGACGACATCGAGGGGCAACGGCAGGTCCTCGGCCGCCGCGCGAGCCACGATCGCCTCGTTGACCTGGCGGTCCACGGCGACCTGGCTCAGGATCGTGCGGACGGCGTGCTCGGTCGGCAGGAAGCGCGGGCCGAGCACGGAGAGGGTGCGGTAGGCGCTGAAGGGCGCCGCCTTCGGATTCAGCCGGATGACGGCCGGCAGTTGGGCCCAGTCCCGCGGGAACGGCTCCGGCCACTCCCGGGGCTGGGCCACCGCCTCCCCGTTGTGGCGCAGCAGCCCGAGCCGCAGCAGCTGCCAGATCGCGGCCAGGTAGGCGCACGACCACTTGCCCCGGCCGCGCAGCTCGACGTCGACGAAGACGGAGTGGCGGGCGGTGCCGTTCTCCGCCGGTGGCCCCCACGGGCGCAGCGAGTTCATCGCCGAGCCGGGCTGCGGCGAGCGCTGACCGTTGCTCAGCCAGCCGCTGTCCTTGGCCGGCGGCCGGGAGCCGTTGGTGTCCGGCGGCGGGTCGGCCACGATCCGCTCCTGGACGAGCTCGGCCAGCGCGACGCCGTCGGCCTCGGCGCAGCCGGACTCGCGTGCCAGGTAGTCGATGTGCAGCCCGGCCGCATCGGCGGCGGCGATCACCTGGGGCAGCACGTCGCGCGGGGCGAGCGTGGGGCCGAAGTAGTCGTCCATGAGGAAGCAGGTGCTGATCCGCGGGCGCCGCTCGCCGAACTCGGCGGCGAGCACCGAGCGCGCCGCCTCGACCCAGGGCGCCACCCGGGCGAAGTAGCGCGGCAGGCGGGTCTCGTCGCCGCGGAAGTCCTCGAAATACAGATGGCCGAGCTCGATCGACACGTGAGCGAGCGGGACCGCCGCCGGGCGCGGGTCGGCGGTCGCCTCCCGGAACGCCGTCGTGGGGCCGGTCACAGCGGCTCCCAGGCCCGGTCGTCGTGCAGCTTCTCGGCCAGGTCGGTGAAGGCGGCGACCGTCTCGCGGTTGGCTGTCTGCCGCCGGCGCACGTCGTCGTCGGAGATCAGCTGCTCGCGGAACTGCAGGACCGGGTCGAGCGGGACGCTGCCGAGCATCGCGGTGCGGCCCAGCCCGAGCCGGCCGGCCAGCACGTGCAGGGAGGCGTTGCAGTCCTCCAGCCAGGCCACCTGCGCCGCGCGCAGGCCGGACAGCGACGGCGAGTCGGGCTGGACGACCGCGGTGCGCACGAACCGGATCGAGCGGCGCAGGTCACCCTCCTCGTGGCGCTGCTCCTTGCCGGCGGAGATGATGCCCTTGTCGCCGAAGACCAGGTCGTGGGTGGCCCGGATGTGCTGGTGGGTCCAGCGGTGGAAGACCAGCCAGCGGGTCGTGATGTGCCGCAGCTGCTGCAGGGCGGTCGCGGCGAGCACGGTCTCCACCGCATACGAGCGCCCGGCGCTCAGGTCGACCAGGACGACGTCGTACTGCTCCTCGAGCGACAGGAACAGGTCGGCGCAGCGCGCGACCGTCTCGTCGGAGGTGGGGAACTCCCCGCCGGCTCGGTCGCCGGGGAACAGCGCCAGCCGGCCCGAGCCCGGCGGCTGGCGGCGCAGCGTATCGCCCTCGGACTCGGCCCACACGTCGACGGAATACGGCCGGTCGGTGCGGCCCAGCAGGTAGGAGTGCAGGCCGGTGCCGGGCAGGCCGGTCACCAGCCGCTCGATCTGGAAGACCGTGCCGGCGGTGGGCGAGCCGAAGTCAAAGTCCAGGTAACAGGCGTCCCGGCCGCTGAGCGCGGTGCGGTACACGATGTTGCTGCTGGTCACCGAGCGCCCGGTACCACCCTTGTCGGAGACGGCGAAGACGAGCATGTCAGAACACCTCGGCGCCGTCGTGGCGGGCGGCGGCGATCCGGTCGAGGCTGACCAGCACCTGCTCGGCCAGCGACTTCGCGGTGCCGGGCAGCCGCTCCAGCATCTCGTGCGCGCGGATCAGCAGACCGTCGACGTCCTGCAGCTCCTCCCGCATCGACGGGCCGGAGGCCGAGACCCGCATCAGCTCGCGGTCGTAGAGGTGGTCGGCCTCGGCCAGCAGGTGCCGGGCCTGCTCGATGAGCTCCGGGCTGGGCAGCGGAGCGTCCCGGATCAGCTCGGTCGCGGCGATGACGCAGCCGACGACCCGCTCGGTGTAGTACCAGGACGGGCGGTCGTCCGGCGGCGTGAGCGACGGATACACCTGCTGGGGGCTGTCCCACAGGCCGACGCCGCGCGTGCGGCGCGGCAGCAGGTGCTCCGACCACACGTCGTCGGCGAGCTCGGTGAGCGCCGCGCGGGTCTCGACCGTGCTGGACAGCAGCGCCACGCGCAGGATCTGGCGCAGCAGCTGGGTCGAGAAGTCGGTGAGCAGCCAGCGCAGCCGGGGACCGCCGCCGATGCCCTCGCTGCCCTCCAGCTCGAAGGCGTAGCCGGGGTCGTGCAGCTGGATCGCCGGGTCGGACTCGTTCGTCGGGCGGCGGGTGATCCGGGCCCGCTGCGCGAGCTCCCGCAGCACCTCGCCGACCCGGACGGTGTCGCCCTCGGTCGGCGTGGTGTTGGCGAAGTCGAGCACCACGATCGAGGCGACCAGCAGGCTCAGGTAGTCCGACCGCGCGCCGTCGAGCGTGGTCCAGGGCATGTCCTCCAGCGGCCAGCGTGCGCTACCGAAGCGGGCCAGCCGCGACCAGTACGACAACGTCAGGTCATACCTGATCTGCAGTGCCCGGGCCAGCCGGTTCTGCTCCTCGTCGAGGAGGGTGAGCATGCGGGTGCGGCGGGAGAACAGGTGCGCGATCGCGTCCAGGGCGACGACGGTGAAGTACAGATACGGCGCCCGCTCGGAGTAGCCCTCCGGCTGGCGGATGCCCTTCGCGCTGGTCGTGATCGCCGGCGCCTCCAGGGCGACGCCCCATGACCAGCCGCACTCGAACAGCTTGTTGGGGTTGGCCAGCTCGTCGGAGGTGGAGATGCCGATGGTCATGTCCCGCAGACCGGCCCGGATGTCCTCCAGCTGGGACCGGAACGCGGCGCGCACCCGGCTCGGCGCCTGGCCGCCCTGATTGATCGTGTCGAGCAGCAGCTCGCCGAACTCGTGCTCGGCGTCGAAGACGTTGATCGTGAAGCCGCGCAGCAGGCCGACCATCGCGGCGGTCAGCCGGCGGTTGGCCAGGGCCTCCACGTCCTCGATGTCGCTGAGCAGGTCCGAGCGCTGCACGGAGCGGCGATACACCCGGGCGAAACCGATGACCGCCAGCGACAACCGGATCGAGATGGCGAACGAGTCGACCACGTCCAGCCGGCGCTGGTCGGTGACCGGCGTTCCTTCGGCGGAGGTGAAGTAGCTGCCACCACCGAACGTCGGCATGCCATCGTCGTCGGAGTAGGTCCCGAGATACTCCCGGATGATCTTCAGCAGCGTCCGCGGGATCTCGATGCTGTCACCCAGCGGCCGTAACGACTGCTCGAGGTCGGGCGCGGTCCGGTCGGGTTGATCGATGCCGAAGGCGTCGTCGCTGG
The DNA here is from genome assembly GCF_050948465.1 of Dactylosporangium sp. CA-092794. Taxonomy (NCBI): domain Bacteria; kingdom Bacillati; phylum Actinomycetota; class Actinomycetes; order Micromonosporales; family Micromonosporaceae; genus Dactylosporangium; species Dactylosporangium sp. CA-092794. Next base: position 192,488 of record NZ_CP192044.1, read on the forward strand.
TCGCCGGGCCGAGCACGCACAGCAGTTGCTCGGCGTCGCTGATGGAATTGCGGTCGGAGCGCCCGCCCCAGACCCAGCTGTGTTTCGGATAGGAGTACTTGGCAACGGCCCGCCAGGTGTCGATGAGCTGTCGCCGCGGCTGGATCCTCATGGGCCCCCATCCGTTGCTCAGTGCTTGGCCTCTCCCGCCCGCCTGAGAATATCGGCTCGACCGTCATCGCATCAACGAGCCTTTCCAGCGTATGCCGAACATCGTCGAGGTTCACCGAAACGCGTCGGTTTCGGGACCGTATTCCCGCGGCCCGAAACGGCCCATTCCAATTGGCCGGATGATCGCCGGCCGGCGGGCGGTCCGGGCGGCGACCGTCCGGCTGTGCGCCATCCGCGAACTCAGACGTACCGGCCGGTCAGGCCCGCCGCCCGCACGCCCGCTGGTGGTGGGATCGGTTCGGGCGTGGGATCGTGATCCGGCGGTGTGCGCACGTGGCGCGGCGACGGGCGGGGTGGACGATGAGCGGCGATGCAGGCGATTCCCGAGCCCCCGGCGCGGCCGGTCCGCCGAAAGCGTTCACTTCCTACGACGTGCAGATGAGCCTCTACGACCGCTCGCGCGTGGAGTTGTTCGCCCGGGCGCTGCGGGCCGTGGTGCGGCCGGGCGCGGTGGTGGCCGATTGCGGCAGCGGGACCGGCATACTCGGCATGATTGCCGCCCGGGAAGGTGCGGCGCGGGTCTACTGTGTGGAACAGAGCGCGGAATACGTCGACATCCTGACGGAGAACGTCCGGCGCAATGATCTGACCGATCGAATAGCGATCATACACGCCGACGCCGCCCGGGTTGAGCTGCCGGAACGGGTGGACGTGATCGTGGCGGAGGTGCTCAGCGCCGGCTTCTTCTACGAACCGCAACTGCAAATTATGAACAATGTCCGGCGTTTCCTGCGCTCCGGTGGGAAGATGGTCCCGCGGCGCGTGGACAACTTCGTCGAGTTGATCGAAGCACAGGAGGATATGTACGGATTCACATTTACCGCGGAGCCCCGCTGGAAAGCGCTCGACGACCTCGCTCTGACCGATCGGGTGAGTTACCTCCGCACGGACTTCGACGTTCACAACTCCGTGGAGATAGCTGCGGAGGTGGTGACGACCGGCCGTCGGGCCGGGCGGGCCAACGCGCTGCGGATCTCCTACGAGATCGGCCTGGCGCCCGGGGTGATCGGGGCGACGCCGACGGAGTTCCTGCTCAACCCCCAGATCATCTTTTTGGATGAACCGGTTGACGTCCGCGTCGGGCAACGTGTGGTAGTGGCGTTGCGGTACGAAGCGGGCAGCAATCCACGGTTCTGCAAGATCATATTGTCGTGACCGGGGCGCGATCTGCTCACCGTCGGACGCAAGCCGACGATAGTGCAAGCTTTCGCACCCGTTCGAGACGTGGGAATGTCTGGTTGTATGATCGAGTGAGTTGGATGTCGATGTACACTGAGCCGTCGCTGGCGCAGAGCCCGGCAGGCTCGCGCCGACCGGCGTTCCCGCGATGCCAACTATCGTTGTCGCCTGTGGGGAGCCGGTAGGATGCCAGCTGCGGGTCGTGACGCATTGATGCTCGCCGTTGCGGGCGCTACCAATGCCGACTACCCCTGGGATACCTTCGACTCCGAGTGGTATCTACATCATAACTATTTGTCGATGCATCCGGATGATCGGGTGGTCATCACCCGGGTCGCCGACTTCTTCGGCTCCAGGGTCAACGGGCGGCGCCTGCGCGGGGTGGATGTCGGTGCCGGCACCAATCTCTATCCGGCCATGGCGATGCTGCCGCTGACCTCGAGCATTACGTTCTGGGAATACTCGGCCGCCAACGTCCGGTGGCTGCAGCACGGGGTGCGCCCGTCCACGGAACTGCGGTTGTGGGAGCAGTATTGGGACGTGCTGTCCGGCGCCAGTCCGGTGTATCGGACGATGCGCCGGCCGCGGGCGCGACTGTTCGAGCAGAGCATCGTCACGCACGGAAACATCTTCGACCTGCCCGAGGCCGAGTGGGACGTCGGCACGATGTTCTTCGTCGCCGAGTCGATCACCGCCGTGCCGGCCGAGTTCGAGCGGGCGCTGCTGTCGTTCATCCGGTCGCTGAAACCCGACGCGCCGTTTGCCGCCGCCTTCATCCGGAACTCGCCCGGGTACACCGTGGGTGATCAGCAGTTTCCGGCCGTGGCGATCACCGAACACGAAGTCCGGGCGGTGTTGCGGACCATTGTCGAGGACCTGTCGATCGAGCCGATCGCCTGCGGTGAGGCATTCCGCGACGGATGGGACGGCATGGTGCTCGCCACCGGCGTCCGCGGGCGACGCCGGTTCTGAGCACCCCGCGCGCTACGCGCGGCGGCCATGACCGGACCCGACCCCGCATTTGACCCCAACGTTGGCCCTAGGAGAAGCAGGAAGACCGCCCGTGGCCCCCACTGAATCGACCGGTACCGAGCTCAAGGCCGCCACCGACAAGCCGTTCAACACCTACGAAGTCCAGGCGTGCCTTTACGACGAGGAGCGGGTGCATCTGCTGCGCGCCGCGATCGAGCAGACGGTCAAGCCCGGTGACGTCGTCGTCGATGCCGGTAGCGGTACCGGGCTGCTCGGCCTGTTCGCGGCCAAGGCGGGCGCCGCCCGTGTCTACTGTGTCGAGCTCAATCCCGAGTTCGTCGAGGTGATCCAGGAAAACGCGGTCCGCAACGGGCTCAGCGACCGGATCATCGTCGTGCCGGCCGACGCCGTCACCTACGTGCCGCCGGAGCCGATCGACGTGATCATCAGCGAGGTGATCAGCGCCGGGTTCTTCTACGAGCCGCAGCTGCAGATCCTGGGCAACCTCAGCCGGTTCCTGCGCGAGGGCGGCCGGGTCGTGCCGGCGTCGATGAACAACGACGTCGGGCTGATCGCCGCGCAGGACGAGATCTACGGGCTGCGGATGAACTTCGACGCCCGCTTCCAGGACCTCGCCGGCGACGAGCCGATGACCACCAGCGAGTCGTATCTCGCGACGGACTTCGCCGCTCCGGCCGGCCCGGGCATCGACGGCGAGGCCACCGTCCGGGCCTTGCGCAGCGGTGCGGCCAACGCCCTGCGGATCAGCTACAGCATCGTTTTCGCGCCGGGCATCGAATCCGACAAACCCACGGACTTCCTGATGAACCCGCAGATCATCTACCTGGCGGAGCCGGTGGAACTGCAGGCCGGCACCACGTACCGGATCCGGCTGCGGTACGAGGCGAGCGAGTCGCCGCTGCAGTGCGCGATCGATATCACCGCCGCGAGCGACGCCGAACGGCTGAACGATCTGGTCGTCGCAGCGTAGTTGATCCGATACTGAGGGCCGCCTATGCGGAGGGGGGCCCTCGTGACGGTCGCCGACGAGCACGCCGCGTCGCCGCCATGGCTCTATCCGAAGCCGGGCGGCGTCGGTGCCCTCGTGGGCTGGAGCCGGCCGGATGGCACCCCGAGGCTGGCGTCGTCCGGCACCGATGCCACGGTCCGGCTCTGGGACCCGGAAGAGGGCCGGCCCCTCGGTGCGCCGGTCGGCGGCCACAATGCCTCCGTGCTGCGCCTGGCGGCCCTCGTCTGGCCGGGCGGCACGATCGTCGCCTCGGCCGACGAGGACGGCGCGATCCTCGTGTGGGACGCCACCGCCGACGCGCTCGTGCGGCTGGCCCGCTGCGCCCATGAGCGCTGGGTACAGTCGCTGGCACTGTGGACGGACGCCGACGGCAGCCCGCGCCTGGCGTCGGCCAGCGCCGACGGCACGCTGCGGCTGTGGGACCCCCGCACCGGCTCGCCCATCGGTGACCCGCTGATCGAGCACGACGCCCGCCTGGCCGCCGTCACGGTGTGGCCGGGCCCCGACGGGTTACGCCTCGCGGTCGGCGACGACACCGGCGACATCGGCGTGTGGGACCTCGACCAACGCGGCCGCGTCGCCGCGCCGCCGATGCGCCACCCCGGCGGGCTGTGGACGCTGACCAGCTGGCACGACGACCACGGATCGCGGATCGCCTCGGCCGGTCACGACGGCGCCATCTGCGTCTGGGATCCGGACAGCGGTCAGCGGCTCACGACCATGGCCGGGCACGCCAACTGGGTACCCACGCTGCTGAACTGGACCGCGCCCGACGGCCGGCGCCGCGTGGTGTCCACGGGAACGGACGGCACCGTCCGGCAGTGGGACGCCGGCACCGGGGAGCCGCTCGGCGCGCCGATACCCAGCTTCGGCGCCTCGATGGGCACCGTCGCGCTGTGGACGGCCCGCTCGGGCGCCCCGCGGCTGGCCTTCGTCGGCGGCGACGGCGCCATCCACAGCCGCGACGCCCTCTCCGGCGCGGCGGCCGCACCGCCGCTGGTCGGCCACGTCGCCGGCATGTGGACCCTGACGAGCTGGCGCGACGAGAGCGGCACCTGGCTCGCCTGCGGCGGCGACGACGGCGTCATCGAGATCTGGAGCGCCGACACCGGCCGGCCCAGCGGCGAGGCCCTGACCGGCCACACCGCCGGCGTCTGGGGCCTGGCCAGCTGGAGCGCGGGCGGCATCCGGCACTTCGCCTCCACCGGCGACGACGGCACCGTCCGCACCTGGGATCTCGGCTCCCGCCGCCAGACCGGGCCGTCGCTGACCGGCCACGCCGGCTGGGTTCCCTGCCTCACCACCTGGCACCGCGCCGACGGCCGCACGCTGCTGGTGACCACCGGCATCGACGGCACCGTCCGGCGCTGGGATCCGGCGTCCCACACCCAGTTCGGCCCGCCCATCCAGAGCCACGCCGGCTGGGTCCTCGTCGCCGTCACCTGGGAGGGCCCGGCCGGCCCGCGCATCGCCAGCGGCGGCGACGACGGCCTGATCAGGTTGTGGGACGCCGAAACCGGCGAGCCGGCCGGCCCGCCGCTGGCCGGCCACACCGACTGGGTCCGGGCCCTGGTGATCCACCGGTTCGACGGGCGTACCGTGCTGATCTCGGCCGGCTACGACCGCAACATCTGCCTGTGGGACGCCGACACCGGCGAACCGCTCGGCCCGCCGCTGGCCGGCCACCTCGGCCAGGTCGCCGCCCTCGCCGCCTGGACCGCGCCGAACGGCCGGGCCCGGCTCGCCTCCGCCGGCTGGGACGGCCTGATCCACATCTGGGACCTGGAGTCGCGCCGCCAGCTCGGTGAGCCGCTCGCCGGGCACGTCGCCGGCGTGTGGTCGCTGACCAGCTGGCACGACGCCACCTTCGGGGTCCGCCTGGCATCGGCCGGTCACGACGGCACGGTGCGGCTGTGGGATCCCGAGCGGGGCCACGCCGTCCGCACCGTCGAGATCGGCCCCACCGAGCTGTGGGGCCTGTCCGACGCGCCGACCAGCGTCGACGTCGTGGGCCGGCAGATCATGGCCGACGCGATCGCCGACCAGCTGCGCCGTCCGGACCGGGGCAGCGGGTCGCCGACCCTCGCCGCCGAGGGCCCGACCGTCATCGGCGTCGAAGGCCCGTGGGGCAGCGGCAAGAGCACGCTGATGAACCTCGTCCGGCGGGCGCTCCAGCCCGCCGCGACCGCGCCGCCGGCCCCGGGGCCGCGCACGGCGGCGCGGCACATCACCGTCGACGCCGCGTTCCGCCAGATCCGCCGGTACCGCCTCGAGCGGGCCAACCGCTCCCGCACTCCCGCCGGGCCCGCCAGCGGGGTCGTCACCGCCTGGTTCAATCCATGGGCCTATCAGTCGGGGGCGCAGGTCTGGGCCGGGCTCACGCGCGAGATCATCTCGGCCGCCGCACCGGTGCTGTTCCCGACCGAACCGGAGCGCGAGCGGTACTGGCTCAACCGCAACCTCGACCGGGTCGACCGCTACGCGCTCAAACGATCCCTGCAGGTCCGGACCCGCTCGCCGATCTTCCGCCTGACGATCGTCGCGCTGGTCGCCCCCGCGGTCGTCGCGGTCGCCGAGCTCGACACCCCCGTGCGGCTGTTCGGCCACGCCGTCTCGCCGATCCTGCTCGCCCTCGGCGTCGCCGTGCTGACCATGCTCGCCGGTGTGGTGCACACTCTGCACCGCCGCCGGTTCGGCCGGGCCGTCGACTACCTGCCCAGCGACTTCCTCGACGGGCCGGTCACCGAGGGGGAGTCGCCGGCCGCCGGGACGGACGACACCGCCCAGGGCGCCGCCGACCCGCTGCGCCACGCCCGGGAGGGCGCGCTGTACCTGCATCAACACGACGTCGGGGAGCTCATCGACGATCTCGCGGCCAAGGGGTACGACCTGGTCGTCTTCGTCGACGACGTCGACCGGTGCCGCCCGGGCACGATCGCGGAGGTCTTCGAGGCGCTCAACCTCTTCCTGTCCAACGTCTCGGCCCGGGACGGCCTGCGCGCGCACTTCGTCGTCGGGCTGGACAGCTCGATCGTCGCCAAGCACCTCGACGCGACGTACGGGACACTCGCCGCGTCCCCCGTCGGGCTGCACGGCGACGACCCGTCGCCCGGCTGGGCGTTCCTGCGCAAGCTCATCCAGCTGCCGGTCCCGGTGCCCCAGGTGCCCGACGAGGGGGTCCGGCGGCTCGTCGACGCGATCACCGGGCCCGAGCAGGCGCCGCCGGCCGGCGACCGGCGCTCCCCGGCCGCGGCCGCGACCGGCGGATCGCCGTCGCAGGCGCCGAGCGCGGCGCCCCCGCCGGCCGCCTCGGCGACCGCGGCCCGACCGAGCCGGCGGCCCATCCCGGCGCAGCGGGCCCCGGTCGACACCTGGACCTGGCGATCCGCCGAACGGCACCCGGACGTGCGCGCACTGCTGCTGGAGCGCCTCGCCGCGCAGCCGGCCCGGTCGATCCGGGAGGGCAAGCGGCTGATCAACGTCTGGCAGTTCTACGCCAGGGTCATGGACGCCACCGCGCCGGCGCTCAAGCCGGCCGATCTCGTGCGCCGCTCGCGCCTGCTGATCATCGTCGCGGAGATCGTGACCCGGTGGCCGGCCCTGCACCACGCCCTCACCGCGACCGTGGACGGCAGGCGCGGCCTGCAGCTGCTCGCGGCGGCCGTCGGCGACGACGCGGACTGGCAGCTGGCCCGGGCGCGGCTCGGGCTGTCCGGCGCCGCGCACAACGGCGCCCTGGCCGGCCTGCGTGACCTGTTGCGCCGGCACGACGGGGAGGAGCTGGCCGGGCTCGCGGCGCAGCTCATGTGAGCCACCGGCGGGGCCGGGCAGAGCCGGGGCTACGCTGGGTGGACCATGTCACCGTTTTTGAAGTACACGCTGGCCCGGCTCGGGCTGTTCGGGCTCGTTGCGCTCGCCGTGCTCGTCGCGCCGATCGACGTCAGCGTGCCGCTCAAGTTGATGATCGCGATCCTGGTCTCCGCCGGCCTGGCCTTCTTCCTGCTCAAGGGGCTGCGCGAGGAGGCGTCCGTGCAGGCCGTCGGGATGGCCGAGCGACGGTCGGAAAAGCGCGAACGGCTGCGTGCCGCCCTCAACGGGGATGATGATGAGGGCGAAAGCGCCACCAAAGCGGACTAAAGCCACTTAAACCTTGGATGGTGCTTGATCGCTCTTCCAAGGGGGCTTGATGGGTCGCAGGGTCCGTCCGTTGCTGGCGCTCGCGGTCGTCGGGGTGGTGACGCTGGTCGCGGTGCCGAACGCCGGCGCTAGTCCGACAAATCCGATTTATCAGCAAAAATCGGCGCAGTACGTCATCGGCGGGGTCGCCACCGGCGCCGACCGGAACCGGATCGGCGGTACCGGGGCGGCCATCGACGCCGTCGAGGACGGGCGGGCCACCGTGACGGCCACGCCCGACGAGGCGCGGCGCATCGCGGGCCTGGGCTACCGGGTCACCCGCGCGGAGACCGAGGGCTTCCCGGCCGCCGACGCCGGCTACCACGACTACGCCGAGATGATGGCCGAGCTGGACAAGGCGGCCAAGGCGTACCCGAAGATCATGCGGAAGCTGAGCCTCGGCAAGTCGTACGAGGGCCGCGACATGCCGCTGATCAAGATCTCGGACAACGTCACCGTGGACGAGAACGAGCCCGAGATCCTCTACGACGCCCACCAGCACGCGCGCGAGCACATCACCGTGGAGATGGCGCTCTACCTGGTCCGGCTGTTCACCGAGGGGTACAACAAGGACCCGCGGATCACCAGCCTGGTCAACGGGCGGGAGATCTGGATCGTGCCGGACATGAACCCCGACGGCGGCGAGTACGACATCGCCGGCGGCCGCTACCACAACTGGCGCAAGAACCGGCAGCCGGTCAGCGGCGGCGCGTTCCGCGGCATCGACCTCAACCGCAACTGGGGCTACCAGTGGGGCTGCTGCGACGGCTCGTCGCCGGTCTCGTCGTCGGAGACCTACCGCGGCCCGGAGGCGTTCGCCGCGCCGGAGATCCAGCATCTGCGCGACTTCGTGCTGAGCCGGCGCATCGGCGGCGTCCAGCAGATCCGGGCCGCCATCGATTTCCATTCGTACTCCGAGCTGGTGCTCTGGCCGTTCGGGTTCACGATGCGCCCGACCGCGCCGGGGCTGGGCGCCGACCAGCAGCAGACGTTCGCCGCGATCGGCGGGCAGATGGCCAAGAGCAACGGCTACACGCCCGAGCAGTCCAGCAGCCTGTACATCACCGACGGCTCGATCATCGACTGGCTCTGGGCGACGCAGGGTGTCTGGGCCTTCACCCTCGAGATGTACCCGAACTCCCCCGGCAAGGGCGGCTTCTACCCGTCGGCGAGCGTGATCGCCGCGCAGACGGCCCGCAACAAGGACGCGTCGCTGCTGCTCGCCGACTACGCCGACTGCCCCTACCGCGCCATCGCCAAGCAGCGGCAGTACTGCTATCGCGGCTAGCGCCTGTTTCATAGCTGGGGTGGGTGCGAGGCGGAGTCCAGGTTTCGTCCAGTGGTGGCCCGCGGAAGCCAGGCTACCGGTGTTGTAACCGGGCTTTCGCGGGACGCCGCTGGGCGAGACCTGGGCCCGACGCAGCCCCGCCGCAGCCATGAAACAGGCGCTAGAGCAGCCAGTCGTCGGAGAGCTCGATCACGGCGAAGTGGCCGCCGGTCGGGTCCGTCAGGCGCGCGTAGTAGCCGGCCGAGGCCGGGAGTGGGCGACGGGCCACCGAGCCGCCGAGCTCGGTGGCCCGCTCGCACGCGTCGGCGCAGTCGGCGACCATGAAGCAGACCGTCCAGTGGTCCGGCGTGCCGGCCGGGAAGCGGGCGTCGATCGGCACCAGGCCGCCGACGGTGTCGTTGTTGTGGTGGAGCTCGAAGTAGGGCTCGCCCTCGCTGTCGGCCTGGACCAGGTGCCAGCCGAACACGTCCTTGTAGAAGGCGCCGGCGCGGTCCAGGTCGGTCGAGGCCAGCTCGTACCAGCAGATGGCGCCCGGCTCGAAGGAGACCTGGGCGCCGACGAACCGGCTGCGCAGCCAGGTGCCGAAGAGCGCACCGCCGGCGTCGGCGAAGGTGGCGGCGGTGCCGAGGTCGCGCAGGCTGGCCGGCGGCACGCGCACCGCGCCGCCGGCCCGTTCGACGGTGCTCGCGGTGCCGGCCGGGTCGTCGGTGGAGATCGAGACCAGCCAGGCCGCCCGCCCGTCGGGGCGGCCCTGGCGCAGGCCGGCGGCGGCCCGGCCGCCCAGCGTGAAGTGCCCGTCGTCGTTGCGGCCCCAGCCGAAGAGCCCGGCGTAGAACTCGGCGGCGGTCGCCGGGTCGGGGCTGAACAGCTCCGCCCAGCACGGTGTTCCGGGTGCGTACCCCCGCACTCGCATGGCCCGTTCCTCTCCGTCTCTGCCTGCGCCGATCGTGCCATCCGGCGGAGCATTGGGGAACCGCCGGAAGATCACCCTTCGAAGAAGGCGGGCCCGCCCGGCGGCAGCGGGGGCACGGCGCCCCGCTCGGCGGCCCGGCGGGCGAACTCGCGCATGCCCGCGACCTGCCGCTCGCCGAGGGAGAAGTCTAGGGCGCGGAAGTAGGTGGCCAGGCTCTGCGCCGACAGCGTCTCCCAGCGCGCCGCGGCCGCGGCCACCTCGTCGAGCTCGGTCAGGCACAGCTCGCGCGAGCGCAGGAAACCCTCGTGCACGTCCTTGACCAGGCCCGGGTGCGCCTCGGCGAAGTCGCGGCGGGCGGCCCACGCGGCGAACACCATGGGCAGGCCGGTCCACTCCCGCCAGGCCTGGCCGAGGTCGGTGACCTGCCAGCCGTGCTGCGGTGCGTCGTGCATCGCGCGCAGGGCCACGTCACCGATGATCACGGCGGCGTCCGCCTCGTCGAGCATGCGGGCCAGGTCGGGCGGGCTGCCGAAGTACTCCGGGCGCACGCCGACGTGCGACTCGAGGTACATCTGCGCGAGCAGGACGCCGGTGCGCGAAGTGGCGCCGAGCGCTACGCGGCGGCCGTCCAGCGCCTCCAGCGGTACCGTCGAAACCAAATTGACGGACAGCACCGGACCGTCGCTGCCGACCGCGAGGCCGGGCAGGAGCAGCAGATCGTTGGCGTTTCGGAGGTACTCCACCAGCGAGATCGGCCCGATGTCGAGGTCACCGGCCACCAGGGCGGCGTTGAGCCGCTCCGGCGAGTCCTTGAACAGGTCGACGTCGATCAGCGCGCCGGACCGCATCAGGCCCCAGTAGATCGGCAGGCAGTTCAGGAACTGGATATGGCCGACGCGGGGCCGTTGCAGTGCAGACACAACGCCCATGTTGCCCCAGCCGCGCCCGGTCACGCGGGCGGGGCGGCGATTGTCACAGCCGGTACCCTCGTGGGATGCGACGCCCCCTCGCTGTGCTCGGCGCTGCTCTCGCGGCGACCCTGCTGCTCGCCGGGTGCGGGCCCGGCGCCACCAAGGGCCACGTGCCCGCGGCGTCGACCGTGAGCGACTCGCCGGCCGCCGAGGCCGAGGGCCCCGCGGCGAGCCCGAGCGTGGCGCCGTCACCCGCGTTCAGCGGACCGCTGTTCACCCCGACCCAGCCGGTGACGATGAATGTGAAGGGGTACTGGTCGTGGGCCTACTACGACCACAAGACCGACACGATGTACGGGTCGACGCCGTACACGACCAGTGACACCGCGTCGATGGCCAAGGCGTGGGTGGCCGCCGACTGGCTGCGCCGCCAGGGCGAGCAGAACAAGCAGCCCGGCAGCACCGCGCTCGCCGAGCTCAGCCGCATGATCCGCGACTCCGAGACGGAGAACACGTTCAAGTACCACGTCCAGAACGGCAACCTCACCTCGATCAAGCGGATGATCTCGCTCTGCGGCCTCACCGAGACTAAGGGCACCCAGAACTCGTGGAGCCTGACCCAGATGTCCGCCCGCGACGTGGCCCGGCTGGCCAAGTGCATCGGCGACGGCCGCGCGGCCGGCCCGAAGTGGACCGCCTGGCTGCTCAACGAGATGCGCAACGTGCGCGGCCCGGGCCGCTTCGGCCCGATCGAGGTGCTCCCGGCGGACGTGCAGAAGACCACCGCGATCAAGAACGGCTGGCTGGCCCGCGACGACGGGCAGTGGCACATCGCCTGCATGGCCGTGGGCGACGGCTGGAGCCTGGGGATCATGGCGCACTACCCCAGCTCGCTGGGCAAGGACTACGGCACCAAGACCTGTCGCGAAGTTACGAAGCAGCTACTGACCCGGCACTGACCTTTCGGACGATCAAGCCGTCCAAATTTCTGCGTAGTGTGTGCCCACCTGCGCAGAGAGGACGAACGGGTGCGAGTACGAGGCTACGCTCCCGCGACACCGTGCTGGTCGGTCCTGAGCAGCGGCGATCCGGCCGCCGCGGCGGACTTCTACTGCGGCCTGCTCGGCTGGACGACCACCCCGACCGACGGCGGCGGCACCGCCTTCCTGCTGCGTGACCTGGTCGTCGCCGGCCTGGCGCCGGCTCCGGCCGGCCGAGCGGCCTGGCTGACCTACGTCGCCACCGACGCCGTCGAGGCGACCGCCGAACTGGTCACCGCGGCCGGCGGCGCCGTGCTGGCGCCCCCGGCCGACGCCGGCGACCGCGGCCGCGCCGCCCTGTTCGCCGACGACGCCGGTGCGCCCTTCGGGGCCTGGCAGCGCGGCCGGTTCGCCGGCGCCCAGGTCGTCGACGAGCCGGGCGCGATCTGCTGGAGCGAGGTCGTCACCCGCGACCTGGGCGCCACGGTGGCCTTCTACGGCAAGGTCTTCGGCTGGACCGAGCAGGCCGGCACGTCCGACGCGATCCACGACTACCACGAATGGCTCTCCACCAACCGCGTGGTCGGCGGCATCAGCGAGATGGACGCGGCCTACCCGGCCGGCACCCCGCAGCACTGGCGCACGATCCTGTCGATCGACGACTGCGCCGGCACCATCGCCCGCGCGGGCGAGCTGGGCGGCCGCGTCCTGGCGGGCCCGGTGGACGCCGGCATCGGCTTCGCCGCCCACATCATGGACCCGACCGGCGGCGCGTTCCTGGTCATCGAGATGCTGCCGGAGCTGCGACTTCCGTGAGCTGCGCCGGCAGCGGCTCGGTGTGCAGGACGCTGAGCCGGGACACGGCGCGGGTGAGCACCACGTAGAGCCGGTGCAGGCCGCGCGGCTCGGCGGACACGATCTGCGCCGGTTCGATCACGATGACGTGGTCGTACTCCAGACCCTTCGCGATGCTCGCCGGCACCAGACTGAGCCGGTCGTCGATCTGTTCGGCCAGCGCGGCTCTCATCTGGTCCACCTGGTGGTCCGCGGCGATCACGCCGACCGATCCCGGGTACGTCAGCGCGCTGCCGACCTCGGCGACCACGGCCGCGGCGAGATCGTCGACGGCGAGGACGGTCAACTCGCCGTCGCGGCGCAGCGAGACGGCCGGCGGCACGTCGACGGCGAGCGCGGGCAGCAGCCTGTTGGCGAGCTTGACGACGGCGTCGGGCACGCGGAAGCCGACGCTGAGCGGTACCACCCCCGCCTCGGGCTTGCCGAGGTGCGCGAGCGACTCGCGCCAGTCGGTCGCGGCCCACGGGGCGGTGCCCTGGGCGAGGTCGCCGAGCAGCGTGATCGACCCGTGCGTGCTGCGCCGGGCGACGGCCCGGCACTGCATCGGCGAGAGATCCTGCGCCTCGTCGAGCACGATGTGCCCGACGCTGGCCTGGCGCTCCAGCAGCCCGGCCGCCTCGTCGACGAGCACGAGGTCGGCCGCCGACCATTTGACGGCGCGCGCGGTACGGGCGGGCTTCGCCCAGACGATCGCGGCCCGCTCCTCGGCGGTCAGGATGCCCTCCGCGGCCTGGGCCAGCGTCTCGGGGTCGCGCAGCAGGTCGAAGACCAGCCCCTCCGGGGTCACCGCCGGCCAGGCCGCGTCGAGCACCTCGACCACGGACCGGGCCTTGCCCATCCGGCGGGCCCAGCTCTCCGGCGGCGACTCCCCCGACTTGGCCTCGGCCTGCCGCTGCAGCAGCGACACGATCCGCGCCCGGGCCCGCTCCCGGCCCAGCGCGTAGGGCGGGTCCTCCCGCCGCACGTCGTCGATCACCCGGCGCAGCGCCTCGACGCTGACCCGCCAGCGGTACGCGCCGTCGGACACCTGCAGCGGCTCCTCGGGCCGGGCCAGCCGCGCCCACAGCGCCCGGTGCAGGACCTGCGCCATCCGCGGGTCGTGCTTGACCACCTGCGCCTCGACCGGGTCGACCGCGCGGACCGGCACCCGGGCGATCAGGTCCTCGATCGTGGACTGCCGCACCTCCAGCTCGCCCAGGGCCGGCAGCACCGCCGCGATGTAGCCGAGGAACGCCTGGTTGGGCCCCACGATGAGCACCCCGGCCCGGCGCAGCCGCTCGCGGTGCAGGTACAGCAGATATGCGGCGCGGTGCAGCCCGACCGCGGTCTTGCCGGTCCCCGGCGCGCCCTGCACGCAGATCGAGGTCTCCAGGTCGGCGCGGACCAGGACGTCCTGCTCGGGCTGGATGGTGGCGACGATGTCGCGCATCGGCCCCACGCGGGGCCGCTCGATCTCGTCGAGCAGGATCTGGCTGGTGGCCTGCTCCTCGCCGCGGCCGAGGTGCTCGTCCTCGAAGCTGGTGAGGTCGCCCTTGACGAACCCGAAGCGGCGGCGGGTGTCGACGTCCTGCGGGTCGCGGGCGCTGGCCTGGTAGAACCGGCGGGACAGCGGCGCCCGCCAGTCGAGCACCATGGGCTCGCCGGCGGCGTCGGTGACGTGGCGGCGCCCGATGTGGTAGCGGTGCTCGTCGAGGTCGAGCCGGCCGAAGAACAGCGGTGTGTCGGGGTTGTCGGCGAGGTCGGCGATGCGCCGGGCGAGCGCCCGGCCGAGCGTTTCGGCGGCGAACGGGTCTCCGGCGACCTGGTCGCCGGTGCTGTAGAGGTCCTCGGCATGCTCGCGCATGCGCCGCAGCGCCTGCCGCGAGGCGTCGAGGTGAGCCCGCTCGGCGGCGAGCTCGGCTGTAAGGCTTTCTTCGGTTGCGGGCACGGTGATCCTCTTCGAGGGCGTCGGCTCGCTCGCGTATCCAGGCTGCGATTCCTGGCGCGTGGGGACGTCCGCTGCGGTGCCTACCTCACCGCGGCCGTCAAGCGGCCAACCATGTTACGCCACACCCCAGGCACTTCCACCGAATTTCCCGGTCGTCAGGGTCCCGCTCCGCCACGATGATCGTCGGCTACCAGTCCAGCAACGTGTTCGGATCGATCTGAAAGCTGAAAGGCCCGTCGAACGTCAGTGTCTGGCCTCCGGCCGCGACCGCATGCGGCACGTAGTGATCACCCTCAAGGCGGAACAGCCGTAACGTCACCGATTCGAAGTCGGCCAGGTCTGGCTCCACCAGCAGATACCAGCCGATTCTTGCCACAGCATAGAAGTGCATTTTCTGCACCCGGTCGGTCGACGCATTGCTGGGTGAGACGATCTCGCCGATCAGAACGACCTCCGCGGCATCAATAATCCCGCTCTTCGGGTCAGGGCTGGCCACCACCAGGTCCGGTATGACGATCCGGCTGCTGCCCAAGCGGACGTTGGCCGCTTCGTATGCCCTGAGTCCTGCCGCCCGGGCCGCCGGACGGATCACCGCCATCAGCAGAAAAGAGATGTCCTGATGAGGAAGGCTTGGCGCCGGGCTCACCCACAAACCTCCGTCGATCAGCTCGACCCGATTCGGCGTCTCACCGAGCGCGAGGTATTCGTCCTCGCTCCAGGGCCCGACGTGCTCGAGCACGGCCACGCTCATACGACTCACCTCCTGGCTGGTGCCAAAACAAAGTCTGCCATGCGGACGGTTCCGGCGACGATGCCCGGGCGCGACGGGCCTGGTCGGACCGTGAACCGCTGCCGGCCGCGCTTGTCGGCTGAGTCGCCGGTCGGCACCGAATCGGCTCGGTCCCGACCGGTGGCCCGGCTCCGGACGGGGCTTGCGTCGGCTCGCGGAGAGCAGGTCGGACTCGACCAGAATCGAGAACGTCGACACGCTCAAAGCCGCCGCCTCGGGTGCCGCCGGCCTCGGCCTCAATGTCTTCGACCACACCTTCGACGAGATGGCCCGACACTAACGATGTGATCGCGTTGACCGCAACGTCGTGGCTGTGTCATGGCGATCCGCGATCCTGCTCATCGCCGGGTGACAAGTCGGGTCAGTGGAACCGGTGGTATCGGGCGCTGGTCAGGACAGGTCGCGCAGCAGCAGTGGGAGGATGCGCTCCTCCATGACGGCGCGACCGGTGGCGATCATCGTGTCTGCGAGTGCCGGGTCCCACGGCGAGGCGGCCGGACTGCCGATCAGCGGGACGCCGCCCGCCGCGTGGGCCGCGTAGGTGGCGGTGTCCATGCGCCACGGCACGGCGTTCGGGTAGCGGGCGAGTGCGGTACCGGTAAGGCGGACGCCCGTCCAGTCGAGGTCGTTGCGCCACCGGATCACCGTGTCCGGGCCGCCGGCCCGCAGCAGTGCGTGAACGGCCGTTGACGGCACGCCTTCGGTGCAGATCAGGGGGCGTGACGTCGCGGCGACGGCCGCCCGCAGTACCGCCGGATTCTCGCAGACGAAGACCTCCGGGCACGTCAACGTGATCGGAGCGAGCCGCAGTTGGTGCAGGGTCACGCGCACGGGGACCTGGGCGGCGGCCGCGTCGGTCAGCCACGAGCCGAGCAGGCCGCCGGTGGCCGGGACGTTCAGCACCAGGACCTGGCTGGCGAGGTCGTCGGGCACGACGCCGACCAGATCCCACAGTGCGCGCTCCTCCTCGGCGCCGGCCGGCACGGGCACCTCGTGCCAGGCCGCGAGGGCGCGCAGCGTCAGGCCGCGCAAGGGGCCGTCGGCGAGCGCCTTGGTGTCGCCGAGCAGCCGCTCGGCGAACGCCGGCATCGGCTCCTCGGCGGCGGGAAGGGCGTCGAGGACGGTGACGACCGCCTGGAAGTCGATGCCGCCGCGGGCGATCCGGGTCAGGGTGCCGTCGCGGCTCATCCCGTCGATCCAGTCCTGGTACCACGGTGACCCGGCGTGGCGGCTGCCGGCCGCCCGCGTCAGCAGCGCGTCACGTTCGACAGCCGCACGTCGGCGCTCGCCGGGCCGGTCGCGCAGCGGGCCGAGGACCGTGGCGAGGCCGGCGCCGTGGGTGGCCCGCAGGTGCGCGTCCACGTCGTCCAGGCGCACGGTGAGGCGGGATACGCCGATCGGGCGGTACACCCCGGTGATGCCGATGACGACCAGCCGTTCGTCGTCGCTCGGCGTGGTGATCGACACGCTGCCGTCGAGGCTGCCGCCGGTCCGTTCCAGGCTGCGGCGGGCCGCGCCGAGGAGCCGCCGCCAGCCCGGGTCGGTCGCCGGGTCAGTCGTTGGCGAGTGCGGGTGCATGTCGGGTCTCCGGCGAGCCCAACGCCCGCGCCAGCGTGCCGTCGAAGTCGGCGATGTTCATCGCGCCGTCCCAGACCAGCAGCACGGCGGAGACCGTGTGGTCGACCGCGGAGTGGGACAGGTCGTAGTGCGCGGCGCCGGTCACCCCCGGATGGGTGGCCCACAGGTCGTACCCGGTCATGAACAGGTCCAGATCGAACTGCTTGGCCAGCGACATCAGCTCGCCGCGGCCGTTGTCGTCGACGCCGGCGAACGCCTCGTCGAGGCCGAGCAGGCGGGGCGCGTCGGGTCGGGCCGAGCCGAAAAGGGCGTTCGCGGCGGCGAACAGCGGCAGGTGCAGCGACACGGACTGCTCGCCGCCGGAGAGCTGGCTGTGCCGGGCGCGGGTCAGCGGTTCGGTGGTACCGCCGGGCCGGTGCAGGGTGAACGCGAACTCCCGCCACTGCCGGTAGTCGAGCACCTCGGCCAGCAGCTCCCGGTAGGACTTCTCCGGGGCGGTGGATCGGGCGGTCTTGATCCGGCCGGCGAAGTGACGCCGCATCGAGGTCAGCTGCGCCGGTCCGAGCCGTGCCGGGTCCCGTTCCAGCAGCTTGCAGATCTCGCGCTGCTCGACGTCGAGGTCGTCGGAGAGCCGCCAGCCGACGCCGACCGTGAGCCCGGAGGACATGCGCCGGGCCCGCATCTGCGCGTCCATGGCGGCGACCAGGTCGCGCGCCTCGATCGTTCGCCGGTGGATCTGCCCCGCGAGCTGGCCCAGGAGCGCGTCTTCGAATACCCGCTGCTCGGCGTCGGTGAGCAGCTGTTCCTGGTCGCGGCGGTCCGCCGCGATGCGCTGCGCGAACCGGGCGACCGGCGTCAGTCCCTGCTCGTCGGCGACCCGCACGACGATCACGCCGTCGTCGGTGTCCCACTCCGGCCGATGGTCGAGGCCGGCCGCCGGTAGCTGTGCCTGCAACTCGCCGAGTGCCGTGGTGAGGCGCGTGGCGCTCTGCTTCAGCGAGGTCTCGGTCGGGGTCAGCTCCCGGGTGGCGGTGAGCACCGCCTCGTGCAGGGCGACGACTGCCGGGTCGAGCTCGTCCGCCGTGGTGTCGACGGCGGGCCACTGCAGGTGCGTCGGGCAGCGGATCAGCCCCAAGAGGTCGGGCCGGGCATACGGTCGCAGCCGCAGCGCGTCCTGGCGCGCCTCGCGCAGCGCGGTGGCGACGGCCTGCCGCCCGAGCTCAACCCTGGCCTGCACGGCAGAGCGCTGCTCGACCGCCTCCGTGTACGCGTCGCGGGCCACGACCAGGGCGGCCTCCGCAGCGGCGATGTCCTCGCCCGCCTTGGCGACGTCGGCCAGGATCTGCTGTGCCTCCGCACCGATGGCGTCGCGCAGGGTGCGCAACTCCTCGTCCTTCTCCGTGTGCCGGCGGGTGGCGGTGGTGGCCGCGGCCCGCGCGGCCGCGAGTCGTTCGACCGCTTCCTCGTGCCGGTCGCCGGCCTCGGCGGACCGGTCGGCGGCGGTGGCCGCGGCCTGGTATGCGGCCTCGAGGCGCAGCCCGGCCCGTTCGAACCGGGTGACCGCCTCGGCGACGGCTTCGAGCTGCGCGACGGGCAGGGAACGCTCGGCGACGGTTCGCTGCAGTGCCATTCCGGCCGAGGCCCGCACCGCGATCGCGGCATCGAGACGCCCGGCCGCCTCGACGGCCGCTTCCCGGCGGACCGCGAGCGCGGCGGCCGTCCGGTCGTGGTCGCGCCGGGCCGCCCGCAGCCGGTCGAGGGTCGGCAGCGCCTTGCCGGCGCGGTCCGCCTGGTCGATGACGTCGAGCAGCTCGGCGCGCGCACCGTCGAGCCGGATCAGGTCGGATTCGAGGACGTGCAGCCGACGGTCGCAGTCCGCGAGCCGCGCGGCGCGCCGCGCGGCACGTGCGGTGGCCCCGATGTACTCGCACCGGTCCTTGCTCAGCCGGCCGGTGCCGTGCGCCTGCGCCCACCGACCGGCGGTGTCGACGCCCGAACGGGTGGACAGGTCGCCGAGCGCGATCGATGCCAGTACCGCGTCGATCCGTGCCGCGGTAACGAACTCCTGGGTCTCCGCGACGAGCACGTCGGCCAGGTTGGGGCCGTCGACCGGCGGGCCGGCGCTGAGGTAGGCGTCCTCGACGCCGGTGCTGAGGGCGTCGGCGGTAGCTTCGGCGGACGGATACAGCCAGGCGTCGAGAAGTCCCGCGGCGTGCAGCGCCGCCTCGATGCCGGCTGCTTCGGCCTCCGGTACGTGATCGGTGAAGCGGACCAGGCGCCACAGCGGCGCGCCGGGACGGCCGTTGCGGTGCGCCGGGCGGGTCGTGGATGGCGGCGGGGCGTCGTCGTGCTCGGCGGCGATCCGCTCGCGCTCGGTGGTGACGTCGTCGTGCTCGGACTCGACCGCGGCGCGCTCCACGGCCAGCGCGGCCAGAGTGTCCCGGCGGGTGGCGAGCGGCGCGGCCACGGCCTCGGCGTAAACATCTTTGAGCGGCGCCTGGTCGATGGCGTCGATGAGCGCGTCCGCCACGTCCGGCACGGTCAGCTGCGTGAGCAGCGACGTCCATTGAGCGGCCCAGGTACGCAGGCCGTCGGCCAGCGCGGTGTGTTCCGCCTCCACGGCGGTGGCCGCCTGCGACTCGGCAAGCGTGGCGTCGTCCAACGCGGCCCGTGCGGCGCGGTCGGCTTCGGCGGTGCGCTCATGGTCGCGGTCGGCCTGGGCGAGCCGGGCCACGTGCTCGCGCACGGTGCGCAGATCGTCCCGGCGGGCGGTCGACCGGGCGGCGAGCCGGGCCGGCAGCCCGTCGACGTCGGCGGCACCCTCGCCCCAGTCGATGCCGGCGAGGTAGGCGTCGGCGGCGACCTCGTCAGCCAGCCGGCTCACCAGCGCCTGACTGTCACGGGCGGCGACAGCCGCCCGTTCCCGATCGCCCCGTCGGCGCTGCTCGGTGTCCTCCTCGACGTGCACGGCCGTTCCGGCGTCACGGGCGTTGCCGGCGAGGTCGTGAACGTGCCGTTCAAGGTCGGCGAGCTGTTCGTGTGACCGGTACGCGGCGGAGCTCTTCAGCCGGTCGAGATGCGCCCGCAGCCGGCCGGGCTCGGTCTCGGCGGTCTGGAGCGTCTGATGCGCGGTCCGTACCGATGCCTCGGCCGCCCCGGCCGCCGCCTCGGCTCGGGCCAGTTCTCCGGTGCGCCGCTCGGCGTCCGCGCGCCGCGTGGTCAGCGCGTCGGCGGCGGCGCGGGCGTGGGTGCGCAGGTAAGTGGCATACACGCCGAGGAACGCCGACGTGGCGCCGTCCGCCGCGACCAGTCCTTCCAGTGTGCGGGCCACCGCCTCCATGTCGTCGAACGATCGGGCGGCCTCGGTGAGCAGGTGGTCCTCGACGGGCCGGAGGCCGCGCTGGAGGGTGCGGGACAGCTCGGCCGGGTTGAGGTCCTTCGCCAACTGCGGCTTGCGCAAGGTCAGCACCAGGTCCAGCAGTTGCTCGTAGCGGGCCGCGCCGAGACCGAACAGCTTCGCGTCGACCAGCTGGCGGTACTCCTCCGTCGAGTCGCGGACCGCGTCGACGCCGAGCTGCTCGATCAGGTCCTTGCGAGAGATCGGCCGGTCCTCGGCATCCAGCAGAGAAAGGTCGACGCCGACGCGGCCGTCGGCGACGAAGTGCCACCGGGTGACCCGGTCGTTGTGCCGGTGCGCGCGCAGGCCGATGCCGATTGTCACGAACGACGTCCCGTCGCTGAACTCCATCCAGACGTACGCGTGCGCGGTCTCCTGCCCGCGGTACAGCAGGTTCGACTTCATCGTGCGGTCCTCGCCGGCGAACGGGTTGAGCCGCCGCGGCTCGATCCGTCCGTCGAGCACGAACGGGAACAGCACCTCCAGGGCCTTGGTCTTGCCGGACCCGTTCGGCCCCCGCAGCACCAGCCAGCCGTCGACGAAGATGAACTCCTCGTCGCGGTAGTCCCAAAGGTTGATGATCCCGGCGCGGGTCGGGGTAAATCGGGTCATTGAGTCTTCCTAGAAAAGGGTCCGTTGGCGCACCCGGGCGACCGTCCCGCGGTATCTGCCGATCAGCGGCCTGACCAGCACCCCGCCCGGCATCGGCGTCAGCGCGCCGAACCTGGTCAGCAGCTCGACCGCTTCGACGCGGAGACGGTCCGGGTCGGCGTGCCAGGCGGCCCCGAAGGCCGAGCCGTACCGCTGCAGGATCGCCGCGACGGCTTCGCGCAGGAAACTGTCCGTTACGAACGGCAGCCGTGCGGGCTCGGTCTCGGCGTCGTCGGTGCCGCCCGCATTCTCCGGGTCGCCGGTGTACTCAAGATCGCTGACAAAGCTCGGGGCCGCCGCCGGCAGTCCGGCGTCCGCGGCGGCCACGAGCGCGGCCTGCCGCTCGCGAGGATCCGGCGCCGGCATCCGCCTGGCCCGGCGACCGTCCGGATCCAGCGCCCGCTCGGCCAGGTCCACCGCGAGCAGCACCGCGGCCTGTGCCACGGAACCGGTGCCCGGGAACCGTTCCACGGAGAACCCGAGCGTGTCGACGAGCAGCACGCCCTCCGCGCGCCGCTCGACCCGCAGGCCGGTCAGCCGGTGCAGGTCGGTGGGCAGCACGGTGCCGCGCAGATGGTTCGCGACCGCAGGGTCGATGTCGCTGAAGTACACGATCGGCGACTCGACAACGGCTCGACGCGCGGCCTGCGCCGCCGCCCGCCGCTCGGCGTTGCCGCTCGTGCTCGCCGAGCGTTCCAGCAGTGCGGTCACGGTATCGACGTGCTGCAGCACCCGCGGCGGGTGGAACAGGGCCACCAGCGCGTCGCGGGCGATGTCGTAGAGCGCCTCGCCGGCCGTGGGGTCGCTGGCCCACGACGCACTCGACCCGTCGGCCAGCCGGAGCACCCCGCGCTCCTCCAGCCAAGCGACCGCGTCGACGAATGCGCGCCGGTCGGCGCCCGAGTCCGGGTCGAGCCCGAGGCCGCCGATCCGGTTCGCATCGGCGGACACGGCGTCGGCGAGCTCGCTCACCGTGGTCTGGATGCCGGCCCGGCCCAATGCCGCCAGGCACAGCGCGAGGTACGCGTAGCGCTGCCGGTCGAACGGGCGGCCGTTGTGAGTGGTGGCCGGCCGGTCAGGGGTGAGCTGGTCGGCGGTCCGCACCAGCCGGGCGCTCGACCCGTGCAGCTCCAGCCGGTACCCGAATGCCTCCGCGAGGTCGCGACGCAACTCCGCGGCGAACCGCCGGACCCGGATGAGCGCCCGCTCGTCCGGATACGCCGCGGTGATCAGCGGGTGGCGCAGGACAAGCCGTACCGCTCGCTGATAATCGGCCAGGTCCAGTTCGGAAACCTCCGCCGCGAACCTCACGACACGCTCGCCAGCTCGGCCGCCGGTTCAGCCCGCTTCGCGACCGTGTGCTCCGCGGGCGACACGCTCAGCGCGTATCCGTCCAGATGCAGCCGCCCCGTGGTCGTCACCACGGTGGTGAAGCGGCCCGGGGCCGGCGTCAGCGTGAGCCGCACCCCGTAGGCCGCCGCGGCCAGCGGTGCGTCGGAGCGTCCGGCCACCCGGGCCGCCAGCGCCACATCCAGCAGCCGGCGCAACACCGCCGTCTGCGGTTCGTCGAGCGGCGGTACATCGGCGGCAAGGTCCTCGCCGGCATGCTGCTCCACGAGCCGCGCCGCGGCCGCCACGCTGCGGCGTTCCTCGGCGAGCTGGCGTTCCCTCAGCCGGTCGCGCTGCCCGTGCGACCGCTCGAGCCTGGCCGGTCGGCCGTTGCCCTGTCCGGGGGCCCGGCCGAACTGCACGAGCGTGCGGGACAGCTCGACCGGCGGCGCCTCCCACCACGACACGCGGGTCGGTATGAGGTCCGGATCGGCATGGGCGACGCCGACGTGGCGGGGTGCGCCAAGACCGAAGACCACGTCGAACAGGGCGTGCGCGACGTCGACGGAGCCGACGCGGGCGAACCACGCGGCGAGGTGACGCAGCTGCGACTCGCGGCTGACCCCACCGCGGCGCGCTTCCGTGACTCGCCGAAGCAAGGCCAGCACGTCACCGATCGCCGCTATCGTCGCACCAGCGAGCCGGTCCGCCTCGCTGAGCACGCCGTCGCCCTGGGGCGCGAGCCACGAGCGAAGACCGGCCCAGCGGCGACGCCAGTCGTCCAGCCGCTCGGCCGGGGTGGCGAACAGCCGCTCGTCCGCCTCTGCGGCCGCCTCCACCATGCGGTCCAGCCCGGTGGCCTCCACCTCGAGGACCGCCTCGCGCAGCCGTGGCGTGTAGCGCTGAAGCTCGTCGTGGAAATCGCGCAAGTGCGTCAGCAGCGCGTCCTTGTGCGCGAGGAACGCCTCGGGGCGTACGTCCGGCGTGCGACTGAGGTCACCCAGCATGTGGTAGAAGCGGGCGGCGCGTTCGGCGATGTCGGCGAGCGCGCGGTCCAGCCGGCTGAGCTTGCGATACACCTCTTCCGCGTCGCGATCGGCGTTCGCCACGGCCAGCGCCTTGAGGTCGGCGAGCAGGTCGGCGAAGACCAGCCGGGACAGGGCACTGTCGCCGACACCGGCGGCGAGCACCGACTCGACCGCGCGGTGCGCGCGGTAACCGGCCTCGGTGAACTGATACACCGAGTGACGGTTGCGATACTCCGCCAGCGTCGCCGCGCGGGCGCCGTCCTGCCCTCGGTCCAGCACACCCCAGTCGACCAGCGCGTCGAGGAGTCGCGGCAGCTCCAGCCCGGCGGGTTCCGGACACTCGGGGTAGGTTGCCGCCAGCCCCGCCATCGCGGACGCCACCTCGGATGTGTGCAGGACCACCTGGTAGCTGGAGCGGGCGGCGTCGAGGGACCGCAGGACCCACAGGTAAGCCGTCCGGTTGTCAGCCGTGACGTAGCTGAAGAGCCGCATCCGGTCGTCCAGACCGAAGTCGTCCAGTCCGAACGACGGCGGGTTCGGCTGCGCCATCGGGACCCCCTCGAATCGACCGACCAAACCTAGTCGAGACGCTCGTGAGAGACCAGTCCGACAACCCGAAAGGTTGGCTGCCTCATGCATGTCACAACGAAAGCCGGGGCGGTGTCTTGAGGGCATGACTGGAATGACGAATGTGGTCGTGGTCGGCGGCGGGTACGCCGGAGTCATGGCCGCCAACCGCCTGACGCAGCGCGACGATGTGACCGTGACCCTGGTCAACGCGCGCCCGGCCTTCGTCGAGCGGGTTCGGCTGCACCAACTGGTGGGCGGGTCCGACGACGCGGTGGTCGACTACCGAAAGATCCTGGCCGGCCGCGTCCGGCTGGTGGTCGGCACGGTGACCCGGATCGACGCGGCCGGGCGCCGGGTGACGCTGGCGGACGGCGGCACGGTGGGCTACGACTATCTGATCTACGCGGTGGGCAGCGACAGCGCCGACCCGGGTGTACCCGGGGCGGCCGAGTTCGCCTACCCGCTGGCGACCCTGGAGCAGGCGCAGCGGCTGCGCCCGGCCCTCGACGCGGCGCCCGCGACGGCCCCGGTGTCGGTGGTCGGCGCCGGCCCGCTCGGCATCGAGGTCGCCGCCGAGCTCGCGGAGCTGGGCCGGAGCGTGACGCTGGTCTGCGGCGGCGTGCTCGGCCCGTACCTGCACCCGCGGGGCCGCCGCGCGGTGGCCAGGGCGCTGGCCAGGCTCGGCGTGACCGTGCTCGACGGCCCCGGCACGGCGGTGACGGCGGTGACGGCCGGCGCCGTGCGGCTCGGCGACGGCCGCGAGGTGCCGAGCGCGGTGACGATCTGGGCCGCCGGCTTCGCCGTGCCGGACCTGGCCGCGCGCAGCGGGCTGAGCACCGACGCCCTGGGCCGGCTGCGCACCGACGAGACGCTGACCAGCGTGGACGACAAGCGCATCGTCGCGACCGGGGACGCGGCGGCCCCGTCCGACCTGCCGCTGCGGATGAGCTGCCAGGCCGCGCTGCCGCTCGGTTCGCACGCCGCCGACACGGTGCTCAGCCGGATCGCGGGGCAGCGACCGGCGGACCTCACCAAGGGGACCGCCGGCATGTGTATCAGCCTGGGCCGCCGGGCCGCCGTGTTCCAGCTCGCCCACCGCGACGACACCGCGACGAGCCTCCACCTGAGCGGGCGCCTCACCGCGATGGTCAAGGAGGCCGCCTGCCAGAGCCCCATCAAGCAGATGTCGGCCGAGGCGCGCAAACCCGGCTCGCACACCTGGCCGATCAAGGACGTCAAGCGCAAGCAGCGTCTGCCGTTGATGGACCACGTATGAGCGAGCACGCCACCGAGACGTTCCTCGCCCACCGCAACCTGCTGTTCACGGTCGCCTACGAGCTGCTCGGCTCGGCCGCCGACGCCGAGGACGTGCTGCAGGAGACCTGGCTGCGGTGGGTCAAGGTCGACGTGGGCCGGGTGCGTGACCAGCGCGCATACCTGGTGCGGATCACGACCCGGCAGTCGCTCAACCGGCTGCGCACCATGCGGCGGCGCAAGGAGGCGTACGTCGGCCCGTGGCTGCCGGAGCCGCTGCTGACCGCGCCGGACGTCGCCGAGGACGTCGAGCTCGCCGAGAGCCTGTCGATGGCGATGATGCTCGTGCTGGAGACCCTGACACCCACGGAGCGCGCCGTCTTCGTGCTGCGCGAGGCGTTCGACCTGGGCTACGACGACATCGCCGCCGCGGTGGGCAAGACCCCCGCGGCGGTCCGCCAGATCGCCCACCGCGCCCGCCAGCACGTCGACGCCCGCCGCCCCCGCCAGGTCGTTTCGGCCGGCGAGACCCGGGCGGCGCTGGAGTCGCTCCAGCGCGCCCTGGAAACCGGCGACCCGCAGGCCCTGCTGGACGTGCTCGCCCCCGACGTCGTCCTGGTCAGCGACGGCGGCGGCGTCAAGCACGCCGCCCTACGCCCGATCATCGGCGCCGAGAAGCTGGTGCGCTTCTTCGTCGGCGCCTACGGCAAGACCGAGGGCACCATCACGGCCGCCCTCAGCCTGGTCAACGGCAACCCGGCCCTCGTCGTCCGCCTGAACGGCGAGATCGACGGCATCATGGCGGCCCGCGTCGAGAACGCCCGCGTCATCGGCATCTACTACGTCCGCAACCCGGCAAAACTGTCCCGCGTCGAGTCCCAAACCCCACTCACCCTCCGATAAGCACCAGGTCCGTGGGGGCTGTGAGCCCGGCTACAGGTCGAGGTGCAGGCGGAGCGCTTCGTCGACTTGGCGCAGCAACGGTGGGGGAAGCGTGCCGAGTCGCTGGGCGACGCGCGTGACGTCGATCGAGCGGACCTGTTCGGCCTGGCCCTTCGACTCGATGGTCAGGCCGATCATCGGATCGGCCGGCAGGAGCACCTGGAAGGGATAGACACGCGCGGTGTTGCTGGTGACCGGCACGATGGTGACGACACCGCGACTTCGCGAGACGGCGCTGTGGTTGGCCGCGTTGTTGCTGACGATGATCACGGGCCGGCGCTTGGCGGCCTCCGAGCCGATCACCGGGCTGAGGTCAGCCAGGAAGACGTCGCCGCGTCTCAACGCACGCCGTCGCCGGTCACGGCATCCCAGAGGTCGGCCTCGCCGCTGGCCACCCATTCTTCGTTGGCCGCCGCATAATCCATGGCGAGGTTGCGATGGCGAAGCATCTGGACAGCCTCGTGCATTGCGGCCGAACGGGTCGTGCCGTGGTCGCGGGCGTAGCGATCCACGAAGTCGATGTCGTCCTCCGGGAGGCTCACGCTAACCTTCATATCCCTATCCTACCGGCGTCCTACCGCCGTTACTACCGTCGGTGGGGCGGGTCAGGCCTGGAGTTGGTGGGTTACGGACTCGCAGATGTCGGCGCCGTAGTCCTGGCCCTTGGTGGCTGGGTACACCGTCAGGACGCTCAGGACCCAGTCGGTGCCGATGGCCAGGCAGTTCACGTGCCATTTTCCGTCGCTGCGGGCGATCCAGCCGTTCTTCACGGCGGTGCCGGCCTGGTCGGGCTGGGGCAGGGCCGGGGTGATGCCGAACTTCTGGTCCTTGGCCACGTTGCGCATCTCGTTGAGGACCCAGTCGGTCCACTGCGGGCCGGCCGCGCGGCCGTCGCCGATGCAGGCGCCCATGCGGGCGGCGTCGCGGGCCGAGACCAGCGTGCTGGCCCAGTCGATGTAGTACTTCGAGTCGGTCAGGCCGCAGATCTGGACCAGGCGGGAGATGCTGGCCGACTTGCCGTCGAGGCCCCAGAAGTACGACGCGGCGTTGTTGTCGCTGTTGCGGATCATGGTGCTGAGCTGGGAGAGGTTCGACTTGCTCGGGCTGGGGGTGCGGCGCAGGTAGTCCGACGCGAGCCAGGCCTTGATCATCGAGGCGGTCCGCTGGGCGGTGTTCGCGTTGGGGGAGCCGGCCATGGCGCCGGTACGGCGGTCCAGCACCGTCCAGGACCAGAACCCGGTCGCGTTGACGGCCACCGGGGCGGGGTGCAGCAGCGCCGGTGGCAAGGTGGGCGCGGTCGGGGCGGCCGGCGCCGCCTTGCGGGTCGGGGCCTCGCTGGCGGCCGGGCTCTCGCTATCCTGTAGCGCCGAGGCCGGCGCGGCGGCGTCCGAGTGCGTGTTGAGGCTGAGCAGGTCGCTGCCCCAGATGAACGGCACGCCGACCAGCACAACGGCGACGAGCAGGACGAACACGATAAATCCGACGCGCTTACGCATGAGGTCGGTGGTCCCTCCCTGGGCGGTCGGCGCCAATTCCACCGGCCGCCGGTCATGAGCAGGTGTTGCCGGCGTTAACAGGTCGTAAGCGATCGCGGTTCACCCGGCATGGGTGAAATTTCCGGATCAGTCTCTCCTCAAACCGGACAGGCCGCGACCGGGACGCGCTCAAAAGTCCCTGGTAGTTGGCTCGATGCCGGGTGACACCTGCTTGCCGGGCCTGCTGGAGGCGGTAACACTGGACAGGTGTACGGCAACGACTTCGCCCCGCTCCTCGAGCAGGTCGACAGCGCCGGGCGGGACCTGCACGCGGCCTCCCGGCGCACCGTCGAGGCCGACGGTGAGCTGCGGGAATACTTCGACGCGATCGTCGCGGCCGACCAGAAGGTCGAGCCGCGCGACTGGATGCCCGCGGGCTACCGCAAAACCCTGATCCGCCAGATCGCCCAGCACGCGCACTCCGAGATCATCGGCATGCAGCCCGAGGCCAACTGGATCTCTCGCGCGCCCTCGCTCAAGCGCAAGGCGATCCTGCTGGCCAAGGTGCAGGACGAGGCCGGGCACGGGCTGTATCTCTACGCGGCGGCCGAGACGCTCGGGATCTCCCGCGCGGAGCTGGTCGAGCTGCTGCTGGAGGGCCGCCAGAAGTACAGCTCGATCTTCAACTATCCGACCCTGACCTGGGCCGACATCGGGGCGATCGGCTGGCTGGTGGACGGCGCCGCGATCGTCAACCAGGTGCCGCTGTGCCGCTGCTCCTACGGGCCGTATGCGCGGGCCATGATCCGCATCTGCAAGGAGGAGTCCTTCCACCAGCGGCAGGGGTACGAAATCCTCAACACCCTGGCCCAGGGCACCCCCGCGCAGCGGGAGATGGCGCAGGAGGCGGTGAACCGCTGGTGGTATCCGTCGCTGGCGATGTTCGGGCCGCCCGACGGCGAGTCGACGCACTCGGAGCGCTCCATGGCCTGGAAGATCAAGCGGTTCTCCAACGACGAGCTGCGGCAGCGGTTCGTGGACATGTGCGTGCAGCAGGCCGGCGTGCTCGGGCTGCGGATTCCCGATCCGGGGCTGCGCTGGAGCGCCGAGCGCGGGTCGTACGACTACACCCGGCCCGACTACGACGAGCTCATGCGCGTGATCAATGGAGACGGGCCCTGCAACCGCCGACGCATGGCGCACCGCCGGCGCGCTCACGAGGAGGGCGCGTGGGTGCGCGAGGCCGCCCGGGCGCACGCCGGGAAGCGGGCGGTGACCCATGTCTGAGCCGTTGTGGGAGGTTTTCGTACGCCCACGCCGCGGCCTTTCGCACGCGCACGTCGGCTCGCTGCACGCGCCCGACGCCGAGATGGCGGTGCGCAACGCCCGCGACGTCTACACGCGCCGGCAGGAGGGCGTGTCGATCTGGGTCGTGCCGGCCGCGGCGATCACCGCGAGCAGCCCGGACGAGAAGGACGCGTTCTTCGATCCGGCCGCCGACAAGGTGTACCGCCACCCGACCTTCTACACCGTCCCGGAAGGTGCGGAGCACATATGACGGTGTTCGAGTCCGTGCTCGCCCTCGGCGACGACGCGCTCATCGCGGCGCAGCGCCTGGCCGAGTGGTGCTCGCGCGCGCCGGAGGTGGAGGAGGACATCGCGCTGACCAACATCGCGCTCGACCAGCTCGGCGCCGCGCGGCTGCTGCTGACCTACGCGGGTGAGCTGGAGGGGCGCGGGCGCGACGAGGACGACCTGGCGTTCCTGCGCGACGACCGCGAGTTCCGCAACGCGCTGCTGGTCGAGCTGGACAACGGCGACTTCGCGCTCACCATCGGCAAGCTGCTGTTGCTTTCGGTGTACCAGCGGCTGCGCTACGAGCGGCTGAGCGCCGGCGACGACCCGCGGCTGGCCGGGATCGCGGGGAAGGCGCGCAAGGAGTCCACCTATCACGCCGAGCACGCGGCGCTGTGGACGGTCCGCCTCGGCGACGGCACCGAGGAGTCGCACCGGCGCATGCGGGCCGCGCTCGACGCGCTGTGGCCCTACACGCACGAGCTGTTCGAGGGCGAGCCGGCCGAACTGCGCCCGGCCTGGCTGGCCGAGGTCGGCGCGGTGCTGGAGCGGGCGACGCTGACCCGGCCGGCCGACGGCTGGGCGCCGACCGGCGGGCGGCGCGGGGTACACACCGAGGAGCTTTCCAAACTGCTGGCCGAGATGCAGGTGCTGCATCGGGCGCACCCCGGGGCGACCTGGTGAGCGCCCGGGCGATCGCGGCGGCCGTGCGCGACCCCGAGCTGCGCGTGGTCACCATCGAGGAGCTGGGGATCCTGCGCGGGGTCGCGGAGCGTGACGACCGCGTGACGGTGACGATCTCGCCGACCTACTCCGGCTGCCCGGCGATGGACGCCATCCGGGCCGACGTCACCGCCGCGCTGCATGCGGAGGGGTATCGCGACGTCACGGTCGACATCGACCTCCGCCAGGTGTGGACAACGGATTGGATCACCGAGGCGGGGCGGGCCAAACTGGCCGAATCGGGCATCGCGCCGCCCGGCCCGGTAAGGGTCGCGCTGACCGTGCGCTGCCCCGGCTGCGGCTCGCCCGACACCGAGCAGCTCTCGCGGTTCGGCTCCACGGCGTGCAAGGCTCTGTGGCGCTGCCGCGCCTGCGGCGAGCCGTTCGAGCAGGTAAAGGCGATATGACGGTCTCTTCGATCCGCCGGCCCGCCAAGCGCCGGCCGATGTTCCACCGCCTCGCCGTCGTCGACGTCGAGCGGCTGACCGACGACGCGGTCGCGGTCACCTTCGACGTGCCGGCCGCGCGGCGGGAGGTCTTCGCGTTCCGCGCGGGCCAGCACCTCACCGTCCGGCGGCACGCCGAGGACGGCACGGAGGTCCGCCGGTCGTACTCCATCTGCTCCACCCCGGCGGCGCTGCGCGACGAGGGCGTGCTGCGGATCGGCATCAAGCGGGTCGCCGGCGGCGCGTTCTCCACGTTCGCGCTGTCCCGGCTCGCCCCCGGCGACGAGGTCGACGTGCTGCCGCCGCTCGGGCACTTCACCACCGCGTTCGACCCGGGCCGGGCCCGGCACTACGCGGCCGTGGCGGCGGGCTCGGGGATCACGCCGGTGCTGTCGCTCGCCGCCACCGCGCTGCAGAGCGAGCCCGAGAGCCGGTTCACGCTGGTGTACGGCAACCGCGCGGCCGGCACGGTGATGTTCGCCGAGGAGCTGGCCGACCTCAAGGACCGCTACCCGCAGCGGCTGCACGTGATGCACGTGCTCTCCCGGGAGGCGCAGGAGTCGCCGCTGCTGTCCGGGCGGCTCGACGAGGCGCGGATCGGCGCGATCCTCGACGCGCTGCTGCCGCCGGGCAGCGTCGACGAGTGGTTCCTGTGCGGGCCGCACGGCATGGTCCTCGACGCGAAGGTGGCGCTCAGCGTGCACGGGGTCGTCGATTCGGCGGTACACACGGAGCTTTTCCACGTCGACGACGCCCCACCGGCGGCGCGCCCGGCCCCCGCTGAGCAGCCCGAGCAGGGGGCCGAAGTCACCGTCCGGCTCGACGGGCGGGAGACGACCTTCACGATGGCGCACGACGAGCGGATCCTCGACGCGGCGACGCGGGTCCGGCCGGAGCTGCCGTACAGCTGCAAGGGCGGCGTCTGCTCGACCTGCCGGGCCCGGATCGTGGAGGGCCGGGTGGAGATGGCCCGAAATTTCGCATTGGAGCCCGGCGAGCTCGCCGCCGGATATGTCCTGACCTGTCAGGCGATGCCGATCACCGACCGTGTTGTGGTGGACTTCGATGCATGACCGGTAGCGATCGGCTTCGGATGGTCGGACCCATCCGGATCGGCGGCGGCGCCGAATGAGCGACATGAGACCCGAACCGGAGCCGCCCGCCCAGCGGCTGGTGGCCGTCCCGCCGCCGCAGCAGCGCCCGCCCGACGCCAATGACCTGCTGGCCCGGGTCGCCCGCGGCGACGAGCGGGCCTTCGCCGAGCTCTACGACCTGGTGTCGGCCCGGGTGTACGGCCTGATCCGGCGGGTCCTGCGCGACCCCGCCCAGTCCGAGGAGGTCACCCAGGAGGTGATGGTCGAGGTCTGGCGTACCGCCGGACGCTTCGACGCCTCCCGCGGCTCCGCCACCGCCTGGGTGTTCACGATCGCCCACCGCCGCGCCGTGGACCGGGTGCGCGCCGAGCAGGCGGGCGTGGAGCGGGTCAAGCGGGTCGCCGCGGTCAGCGCCGAGACGCCCTACGACGACGTGGTCGAGGCGGCGACCGCCCGCATCGAGCAGCAGCAGGTGCGCCGGTGCCTGGACGGGCTCACCGAGCTCCAGCGGGAGGCGATCACGCTGGCCTACTACGGGGGCAACAGTTATCGCGAGGTCGCGGATCTGCTTGGTACCCCGCTGCCGACGATCAAGACGCGCATGCGCGACGGGCTGATCCGGATGCGGGACTGCCTGGGGGTGACGTTCTGATGCCCGGGACCGTGGACATTCACGCGCTGGCCGGCGCCTACGCGCTGGACGCGGTGGACGACCTGGAGCGCGCCGCGTTCGACCGGCACCTGCGCGACTGCCCGTCGTGCGCCGCCGAGGTCGCCGAGCTGCGCGAGACCGCGGCCTGGCTGGCCCAGCCGGTCGCCGAGGCGCCGCCGGCCCGGCTGCGGGAGTCGGTGCTGGAGCAGATCGCGCGTACCCCCCAGGAACGAGCCCGGCCCAACGCGGCCGCGCCCGGGCGTGCGGGCCGCAACCGGCTGCGGCGCTGGGCCGTTTCGGCGGCCGCCGCGGTGGTGCTGGTGGCCGGCGCGAGCGTCGGCACCTGGGCCGTCGTGCAGCAGCGGTACGCAAGCGACAACGCCCAGGTCGACGCGGTGCTGGCGGCGGCCGACGCCCGGCTGGTCAGCGCCTCGATGCGCGGCGGCCGGGTGACGGTGGTGGTCTCGCCCTCGCGCAACGCGGCCGTCGCGGTGCTCGACGGCTTGTCCGCTCCAGGCGACGGCAAGATCTACCAGCTGTGGATGATCGGTACTACTCCCCGGGACGTCGGCAAGACCCCCTCCGGCACCGGGCGGTTTTTTATCCGCGGTGTGGACCCTGTTTTCGGCCTCAGCCTGGAGCCGGCGGGAGGGTCGAAAGAGCCCACCAACCCTGTCGGGGATCCGCTGGTTCTGCGGTAGCTCGTGATCCTGGGCACGCCCGCTCGCCGCCCGCCCCGCGCTGGGTACGCTCTGGGTGTGACGACTCCGGTGATCAGCGAGATTCTGCAGCGTGCCGCCGACGGCGGGCGGATCGGCCCGGACGAGGCGCTCCTGCTCTACACGGACGCGCCGTTCCACGAGCTGGGCGAGGCCGCCGACGCCGTGCGCCGGCGGCGCTACCCGGACAACATCGTCACGTACATCATCGAACGCAACATCAACTACACGAACGTCTGCGTGACCGCGTGCAAGTTCTGCGCCTTCTACCGGGCGCCGAAGCACGCCGAGGGCTGGACCCACGACACCGATGAGATCCTGCGCCGCTGCGCCGAGGCGGTCGACCTCGGCGCGACGCAGGTGATGCTGCAGGGCGGGCACCACCCGGACTACGGCGTGGAGTACTACGAGTCGATGTTCTCGGCCGTGCACACCGCCTTCCCCGAGCTGGTCATCCACTCGATCGGCCCGTCCGAGGTGCTGCACATGGCCAAGGTCTCGGGCGTCTCGATCACCGACGCGATCACCCGGATCAAGGCCGCGGGCCTCGCCTCGATCGCCGGCGCCGGCGCGGAGATGCTGCCCGACCGGCCGCGGCAGGCGATCGCGCCGCTGAAGGAGTCCGGCGCGCGCTGGCTGGAGGTCATGGCGGCGGCGCACCGGCTGGGCGTGTCGTCGACCGCGACGATGATGATGGGCACCGGCGAGACCAACGCGGAGCGCATCGAGCACCTGCGGCTGATCCGCGACGTGCAGGACCTGGCGGTCGCCAACGGCTACTCGGTGGCGGCCGACCTCGCCGGCACCGTGGGCGGGTTCCGGTCGTTCATCCCGTGGACCTACCAGCCGGAGAACAACCACCTCAAGGGCCGCACGCAGGCGACCAGCCTGGAGTACCTGCGGCTGGTCGCCGTCGCCCGGCTCTTCTTCGACAACATCGCTCACCTGCAGTCGTCGTGGCTGACCACGGGCAAGGACGTCGGTCAGGTCTCGCTGCACCAGGGCGTCGACGACCTCGGCTCGATCATGCTGGAGGAGAACGTGATCTCCTCCGCCGGCGCCCGGCACCGCTCGCGCCTCACCGAGCTGGTCGGGATGATCCGCGGCGCGGACCGCATTCCGGCGCAGCGCGACACGCAGTACCGCCACCTCACGGTGCACTGGACCGAGGCCGACGACCCGACCGACGAGCGCGTGCAGTCGCACTTCTCGTCGATCGCCATTCCCGGCGGCGGCACCGGCCGCTCCCTGCCGCTGACGCCGGTGACCTCGTGACCCGCGCGTCGCTGGACAAGGAGCCGCGCGAGGTCGCGGCGATGTTCGACGGCGTGGCCCGCCGCTACGACGTCACCAACACCGTCCTGTCGGGCGGCCGCGACCGCATGTGGCGCCGCGAGACCCGCCTCGCCCTGGGCCTCAAGCCCGGCGAGAAGGTCCTCGACCTGGGCGCCGGCACCGGCGTGTCGACGCTGGAGCTGTCCCGCTCGGGCGCGTATGCGGTCGGCGCGGACATCTCGGTCGGCATGCTCCAGGCCGGCCGGGCCAAGCGCCCGGAGGTGCCGCTGCTCGCCTCCGACGCCCTGCACCTGCCCTTCGCCGACGAGACGTTCGACGCGGTCACCATCTCCTTCGCGCTGCGCAACATCGCCGACACGGACGCGGCCCTGCGCGAGATGGCCCGCGTGACCAAGCCGGGCGGCCGCCTGGTGATCTGCGAGTTCTCCACCCCGACGTGGCGGCCGTTCCGCTCCGTCTACCAGGGCTACCTGGTGGGCGCGCTGCCGCAGGTGGCGAAGCGCGTCTCCAGCAACCCCGACGCCTACGTCTACCTGGCCGAGTCGATCCGCGCCTGGCCGGACCAGGCCGGGCTGGCGGCCCGCATCGGCGAGCACGGCTGGCGCAAGGTCGCGTGGCGCAACCTGACCGGCGGCGTGGTGGCCTTGCACCGCGGCTTCCGCACCTGACGCCCCGCCGCCGCCGGCGCCCGGGCTGGATCGGCGCCGGTCTCCCGCTCCGGCCGGTCCGGCGGCGCGGCTTCGCTCGACGGGCAGCGCTGGTCTCCCGGCCCGGGTGGTCCGGCGGCGCGGCTTCGCTCGACGGGCAGCGCTGGTCTCCCGGCCCGGGTGGTCCGGCGGCGCGGCCTCGCCCGACGGGCAGCGCTGGTCTCCCGGCCCGGGTGGTCCGGCGGCGCGGCCTCGCCCGACGGGCAGCGTCGGGCTCCTGCTCCGGGTGGTCCGGCGGCGCGGCTTCGCTCGACGGACAGCGTCGGGCTCCCGGTCCGGGTGGTCCGGCGGCGCGGCCTGGTTCGACGGGCAGCGCCGGGTGGGGCGGCGTGGTGGTCGGTCGGCTGGTCTGCGCGGACCCGGCCGAGTCACCGTGCGCCTCGCCGCCGAAGTCGCTCCTGCCGCCCAACCCGAGCAAATAGGATTTATGACCCGCCAGGCGAAATATCCGGTAAGTCGTGACGCCGCCAGGCGTCGTGACTTACCGGATGCACCTACCAGCCGCAGTGGGAGCGGACGAATCTCTCCGTGATCATGCGACTGTCGTCGGCGCACGGCGGGTTTCCCGTGATCGCGGAGACATAAGGTACCTATGAGTACATAGACTCTCCGTGATCATGGAAAACCCGCGAAACGGGCCGCGGCTACGGCATGATCGCGGAAGGTTTTGGTCGCGGCGCCCGGTCGCCGGTGCTGGGTATTCGGCCGAAACGGATATCGGGCCTGTCGGGGTATAAATCGGATATGTCCGGACACGGAGTGTCTGGACATATCTGTAGGCGATCGCCGCTGGGGCGGGCTGCGGTCAGGGGTAGCGGGTTGGGGTCAGGTGGTCGAGTAGGGCGCGGATCTCGCGGCCGACCGTGACGGGGCGGCGCTGCAGGTCGGTTGGTGAGTAGGTCGCCAGCGTCCAGCCCGAGGCCCGCAGTCGCAGCCGCGCCCGGTCGACCGGGTCCGTGTAGGAAGACGAGCCGAAGTCCACGACCAGGCGCGCGGACGGGAAGACCACGTCGCCCACCATGATCGGGCCCCAGGCGTCGGCGACCGGGGCGTCCGGCCGCCAGGACCACAGGCCGGCGCGGCGCAGCAGGCGGGTCGCCAGGTGTCGAGATGCGGTGTCCACAGTGACCCAGGATCGTCGAGACGGTGACGCTGTGTCGATGGCCAGATGGCGCCTGTGGACAGGGTCACCCGAGTCGGGTGGTATGGCCGCCGTGGTGACCGTACGGGTGAAAAATTAGGGTCGCCTTACCGACAGGTCAGCACTTCACGGTTCTAGACTGCTCCACGGACGACTTTGTGAAGACTTTCACGAACCCGGGACGGGACGCAAAGTCGCACGCAAGCTGAGCGGAAGCTGAACGAAGCAGCGGCACAAGGTGGGAGGTGTGACGGTGGTGACCGACACCGGAAAAGACGCGGACGTCATCGTCGTCGGCGCCGGGCCGGGCGGGTCGTCCGCGGCGTTCCACCTCGCCCGGCACGGGCTGCGGGTGCTGCTGCTGGAGAAGACGGAGTTCCCGCGCGAGAAGGTGTGCGGCGACGGGCTCACGCCCCGCGCGGTGAAACAGCTGATCAAGATGGGCATCGACACCACCGCGGAGAAGGGCTGGCTGCACAACCGCGGCCTGCGCGTGATCGGCGGCGGCGTGCGCCTCGAGCTCGACTGGCCCGATCTCGCGAGCTTCCCCGACTACGGGCTGACCCGCACCCGGATGGACTTCGACCACATGCTCGCCACGGCCGCGACCGACGCGGGCGCCGTGCTGCGCAGCGGGACCAACGTCACCGGGCCGATCCTCGACCGCACCGGGCGGGTCGTCGGCGTGACCGCCACCGGGGCCGAGCGGGAGCCGCTGGAGTTCCGCGCGCCGCTGGTCATCGCCGCCGACGGCGTGTCGGGGCGGCTCGCGCTCGCGCTGGGCATCGCCAAGCGCGATGATCGGCCGATGGGCGTGGCCGTCCGGCAGTATTTCCGCAGTGAGACGCGTCACGACGACGACTACCTCGAGTCGTGGCTGGAGCTGCGCAGCCGCGAGTCCGGCGACAAGCTCCTGCCGGGATATGGCTGGATCTTCGGCCTCGGCGACGGCCGGGTCAACGTCGGCTTGGGCGTGCTGAACAGCAGCGTCGCCTACGGCAAGACCAACTACAAGACGCTGCTCGCCGACTGGCTGGACAACACGCCGGCCGACTGGGGCCTGTCCGACCCGGCCAACGCCGACGGCAAGCCTCAGGGCGCGGCGCTGCCGATGGGGTTCAACCGGGTGCCGCACTACTCCCGGGGCGTTCTCCTCGTCGGCGACACCGGTGGCATGGTCAACCCCTTCAACGGCGAGGGGATCGCCTACGCCATGGAGTCCGGCGAGCTGGCGGCGGAGATCGCCGTCCAGGCGCTGGCCCGCCCGCAGGGCACCGCGCGCGAGCGCGTGCTCGCCAACTACCCCACCGAGCTCAAGGCCCGCTACGGCGGTTACTACCGGCTCGGCAACGTGTTCGTGAAGCTGATCGGCAACCCGCAGGTCATGCGGATCGCCACCAAGCACGGCATGCCACACCCGACCCTCATGCGGTTCGTGCTGAAGCTCCTCGCCAATCTCACCGACCCTCGGGGCGGCGACGCGATGGACCGCGTGATCAACGCGATGACCCGGCTGGCGCCGGCGGCTTGACCCCCAAAGACACTGGCCAAGGCCACATTTGGGGTAGCCCCGGACGATGCCGTCCACGTATTACCGAATAGTGTTAAACCGCATACGCAAAGAGTGGTCCCCGGAGCTGACCGCCCCGCGGGCTCGCCGAAAGGACGGAGCAGCACGATGTCGCTCGCGCCGTACGTACCGATTCTCGGGCTCTTCGCCCTAGCCGCCGCTTTCGCGCTGTTCTCGGTGGCGGTCGCGCCGTTCGTCGGGCCGCGCCGATTCAACAAAGCCAAGCTCGACGCCTACGAGTGCGGCATCGAGCCGACCCCGCAGCCCGTCGGGGGCGGCAAGTTCCCGGTCAAGTTCTATCTGACCGCGATGCTGTTCATCGTCTTCGACATCGAGATCATTTTCCTGTACCCGTGGGCCGTGAACTTCGACGCGCTCGGCCTGTTCGGGTTCGTGGAGATGGTGCTGTTCATCGTCACCGTGTTCGTCGCGTTCGCCTACGTCTGGCGCCGCGGCGGCCTGGATTGGGACTGAGTTATGGGCATCGAGGAAAAGGTACCGACCGGCGTCCTGCTGACCACCGTCGAGAAGCTGGTCAACTGGTCGCGAAAGGCCAGCTTCTGGCCGGCCACGTTCGGCCTGGCCTGCTGCGCCATCGAGATGATGGCGACCGGCGCGGCGCGTTATGACCTGGCGCGCTTCGGCATGGAGGTCTTCCGGGCGAGTCCCCGCCAGGCCGACCTGATGATCGTCGCCGGCCGCGTGAGCCAGAAGATGGCCCCCGTGCTCCGCCAGATCTACGACCAGATGCCCGAGCCCAAGTGGGTGCTCTCGATGGGCGTCTGCGCCTCGAGCGGCGGCATGTTCAACAACTACGCGATCGTGCAGGGCGTGGACCACATCGTCCCCGTCGACATGTATCTGCCCGGCTGCCCGCCGCGGCCGGAGATGCTGATCGACGCCATCCTGCGCCTGCACGACAAGGTCATGGCCGAGTCGCTGGGCGACCGGCGCCGCCGCGCGATCGAGGCGCGGGTCGAGCGCGAGGGCGCGCCCGTGGTGGCGCCCGGCGCGATGCCGTCGAGCTACCGCTTCGACAAGGCCAAGCGCGCCGAGTGGACCAAGGCCGCCGCCGCGGGTCGCGAGGAGCAACTGCGCATCCAGAAGTGGATGGAAGAGCGCGCGAGCCTGGCGAACCCCGCAACCAAGGGGGGCAACAAGTGACTGAAGTAGAGCCGGTCGGCGCCCAGCTCGGCGCCGCGGCCCAGACGCCGCCGTCGGGCGGCGCGGGGCGCGGCATGTTCGGCGTCCAGGGCACCGGCGACACCTCGGGCTTCGGTGGCCTGCGCCGCCGGCGCCGGGCCGACCTCGACTCGCCGCGGCCGTTCGGCGGCGACTTCGACGAGGTCGTCGACGCGCTGGAGGAGGCCTACCCCGGCTTCCACGACGCGATCGAGCGGATCGTGGTCGACCGCGGCGAGCTCACGCTGTACATCGTGCCGGAGCGCATCGCCGAGGTCTGCCAGTCGCTGCGTGACGACCCCGCGCTGCGCTTCGAGCTGTGCTCGTCGGTGTCCGGCGCGGACTACCTCGGCTCCGACGGCCGGCGGCTGCACGCGGTGTACCACCTCACCTCGATGACCTTCCGCCGCCGCATCCGGCTGGAGTGCGCGGTCACCGCCGAGGACCCGCACCTGCCCAGCGTCACGCAGGTCTACCCGACCGCCGACTGGCAGGAGCGGGAGACCTACGACATGTTCGGCATCGTCTTCGACGGCCACCCGAACCTGACCCGGATCCTCATGCCGGACGACTGGGAGGGCTTCCCGCAGCGGAAGGACTACCCGCTCGGCGGCGTGCCGGTCGAGTACAAGGGTGCGGAGATCCCGCCGCCGGACCAGCGGAGGAGTTACCTGTGACCACCGACTACGCGGCCGCCCGCGAAACCACCGAGGGCAAGGTCTTCACCGTCACCGGCGGCGACTGGGACACGGTCGTCAACGAGGTCGGCTCCGAGGAGCGCATCGTCGTCAACATGGGGCCGCAGCACCCCTCCACGCACGGCGTGCTGCGCCTGGTGCTCGAGCTCGAGGGCGAGACGGTCATCGAGGCGAGGACCGTCATCGGGTACCTCCACACGGGCATCGAGAAGAACCTCGAGTTCCGCAACTGGACCCAGGGCACGACGTTCGTGACCCGCATGGACTACCTCGCGCCGATGTTCAACGAGACCGGCTACTGCCTGGCGGTCGAGAAGCTGCTCGGCATCGAGGACCAGATCACGCAGCGGGCCAAGACGATCCGCGTCCTGATGATGGAGCTCAACCGGATCTCCTCCCACCTGGTCTGGCTCGCCACGACCGGCATGGAGCTCGGCGCCCTGTCGATGATGATCTACGGGTTCCGCGAGCGCGAGTACATCCTGGACATCTTCGAGCTGGTCTCCGGCCTGCGGATGAACCACGCGTATGTCCGCCCGGGCGGCCTGGCCCAGGACCTGACGGACGAGGCCGCGGCGAAGATCCGCGAGCTGCTCGGCTGGATGCCGGACCGCATCGACATGTACGAGGACCTGCTCTCGGGCAACACGATCTGGCGCGAGCGCACCCAGGGTGTGGCCGTGCTCGACGTGACCGGGTGCGTGGCCCTGGGCATCACCGGGCCGGTGCTGCGCTCCGCCGGGCTGGCCTGGGACCTGCGCAAGACCCAGCCGTACGCCGGCTACGAGACCTACGACTTCGAGGTCCCGACCGAGCAGACCGCCGACGCGTGGGGCCGGTACAAGGTGCGGCTCAACGAGATGCGCCAGTCGCTGCGGATCGTCCAGCAGGCGATGGACCGGCTGGAGCCGGGCCCGATCATGATCGCCGACAAGAAGATCTCGTGGCCGGCGCAGCTCGCGATCGGCGGCGACGGCCTGGGCAACTCCCTGGAGCACGTCGCGAAGATCATGGGCCAGTCGATGGAGGCCCTGATCCACCACTTCAAGCTGGTGACCGAGGGCTTCCGGGTGCCGCCCGGCCAGGTGTACGTGCCGATCGAGGCGCCCCGCGGCGAGCTCGGCGTGCACGCGGTCTCCGACGGCGGCACGCGCCCCTTCCGCGTGCACTACCGGGAGCCCAGCTTCGTCAACCTGCAGGCGATCCCGGCGATGGCGGAGGGCGGCCTGCTCGCCGACGTCATCGTGGGTGGCGCCTCGCTCGACCCCGTCATGGGTGGGTGTGATCGTTAATGGTGTTCAGTGAGGTCACGCGCGAGCGCGCGCGTCAGATCGTCGCGCGCTACCCCGAGGGTCGCTCGCGCTCCGCCCTGCTGCCCCTGCTGCACCTGGTGCAGTCGGAGGAGGGGTTCGTCTCCCCGGACGGCATCGCCTTCTGCTCCGAGATCCTGGGGATCACCAAGGCCCAGGTCGGCGCGGTCGCGACGTTCTACACCATGTACAAGCGCAAGCCGACCGGCGACTGGCTGGTGAGCGTCTGCACCAACACCATGTGCGGCGTGCTCGGCGGCGACCGGGCGTACCAGGCCCTGAGCGACTACCTCGAGGTCGGGCACGACGAGACGACGACCGACGGCAAGATCACCCTCGAGCACGCCGAGTGCCTGGCCGCCTGCGACTACGCGCCGGTCATGACGGTCAACTACGAGTTCTTCGACCAGGTGACCGACGACAGCGCGCTGGAGCTGGTCAAGCAGC
Source organism: Dactylosporangium sp. CA-092794 (assembly GCF_050948465.1). Classification (NCBI taxonomy): domain Bacteria; kingdom Bacillati; phylum Actinomycetota; class Actinomycetes; order Micromonosporales; family Micromonosporaceae; genus Dactylosporangium; species Dactylosporangium sp. CA-092794. Next base: position 233,503 of record NZ_CP192044.1, read on the forward strand.
TGCAGAACGGCGAGCGCCCGCAGCCCTCCCGGGGCACCCGGCTCTGCACGCTCAAGGAGATGGCGGTGCAGCTCGCGGGCTTCGCCGACGACCGGGGCGACGAGGTCATCGCCGACGGGCCGGCCGGAGCGCCGACGCTCGCGGGCAACCGGCTCGCCGAGCGCTTCGGGATCGCGGTGCCGGGCTTCGACCCGGAGACGCCCATCGCCAAGAAGGACGAGGCGAAGTAATGACCACCTCCCTGCAGTACCAGCCCTCGCAGGAGTCGCTGTCGAAGCTCACTCCGGTGCTCACCAAGCGCTGGCTGTCGCCCGACGCGTGGAAGATCGACGTGTACGAGCGCCTCGACGGCTACACCGCGCTGCGCAAGGCGTTCAGCTCGCACCCGGACGACCTGATCCAGCTGGTGAAGGACTCCGGCCTGCGCGGCCGCGGCGGCGCCGGCTTCCCGACCGGCATGAAGTGGGGCTTCATCCCGCAGAACGACGGCAAGCCGCACTACCTGGTCGTCAACGCCGACGAGGGCGAGCCGGGCACCTGCAAGGACCTGCCGCTGATGATGGCCGACCCGCACGCGCTGGTCGAGGGCGTCATCATCGCGTCGTACGCCATCCGGGCCAACTTCGCCGCCATCTACATCCGCGGTGAGGCGGTGCACGCCGCCCGCCGGCTGCGCGCCGCGGTCGAGCAGGCCTACGCCAAGGGCTACCTCGGCACCGACATCCTGGGCAGCGGCTTCGACCTCGACCTGGTCGTGCACAGCGGCGCCGGGGCCTACATCTGCGGCGAGGAGACGGCGCTGCTGGACTCGCTGGAGGGCTACCGCGGCCAGCCCCGGCTGCGCCCGCCGTTCCCGGCGACCCACGGCCTCTACGCCTCCCCGACGGTCGTCAACAACGTCGAGACGATCGCCAGCGTGCCCTACATCGTGCTCGGCGGCGCCGCCTGGTTCCGCAGCATGGGCACGGAGAAGTCCCCGGGCCCGAAGATCTACTCGATCTCCGGCCGGGTCAACCACCCCGGGCAGTACGAGTGCGGCCTCGGCGTCACGCTGCGCCAGCTCATCGACCTGGCCGGCGGGATGCAGCCCGGCCACCGGCTGAAGTTCTGGACGCCGGGCGGCTCCTCGACGCCGATGCTCACCGACGAGCACCTCGACATCCCGCTGGACTTCGAGGGCATGGCCGGGGCCGGCACGATGCTCGGCACCACCGCCGTGCAGGTCTTCTCCGACCAGGACGACATCGTCTACGCGACCTACCGGTGGATCGCCTTCTACCACCACGAGTCGTGCGGCAAGTGCACGCCGTGCCGCGAGGGCAACTACTGGATGGTCCGCATCCTGCACCGCATCCTCGCCGGCCAGGGCACCCACCAGGACCTCGACACGCTGCTGGACGCCTGCGACAACCTGCTGGGCCGCTCGTTCTGCGCGCTCGGCGACGGCGCGACCAGCCCGGTGACGTCCTCGATCAAGTACTTCAAGCAGGACTACCTGGACTACATCGAGGGCCGCAAGGCGCCGATGTTCCACGGTGAGCTGGTAGGAGCGCACTGATGACCGATGTGGTTCCCAAGACCGATCTGGTCAAGCTGACCATCGATGGCGTCGAGGTCGAGGTGCCCAAGGGCACGCTCGTCATCCGCGCCGCCGAGCAGATCGGCACCTCGATCCCGCGGTTCTGCGACCACCCGCTGCTGGCCCCGGCCGGCGCCTGCCGGCAGTGCCTGGTCGACATCGAGGGCCAGCGCAAGCCGGTGGCCTCCTGCACGCAGCCGGTGGCCGAGGGCATGGTCGTGCGGACCCAGGTGACCTCCGAGGTGGCCAAGAAGGCCCAGGAGGGAATCATGGAGTTCCTCCTGATCAACCACCCGCTCGACTGCCCGGTCTGCGACAAGGGCGGCGAGTGCCCGCTGCAGAACCAGGCGATGAGCAACGGTCAGGCCGAGTCCCGGTTCGTCGAGCACAAGCGGGAGTACCCGAAGCCGCTGCCGATCAGCACGCAGGTGCTGCTCGACCGCGAGCGGTGCGTGCTGTGCCAGCGCTGCACCCGCTTCTCCGACGAGATCGCCGGCGACAAGTTCATCGACCTGATGGAGCGCTCGTCCAACGAGCAGATCGGCGTGTTCCGCGGCGACCCCGACTCGCCCGAGGACGACGCGCCGTTCAACAGCTACTTCTCCGGCAACACCATCCAGATCTGCCCGGTCGGCGCGCTGACCAGCTCGCAGTACCGCTTCCGGGCCCGCCCCTTCGACCTGGTCTCCACGCCGAACGCCTGCGAGCACTGCGCGGCCGGCTGCGACCAGCGGGCGGACCACCGCCGGGGCAAGGTCATGCGCCGCCTGGCCGGCGACGACCCGGCGGTCAACGAGGAGTGGAACTGCGACAAGGGGCGCTTCGCGTTCCAGTACGTCACCGCCACCGACCGGCTGACCACCCCGCTGGTGCGCGACGCCAAGACCGGCGAGCTGCGCACGGCGAGCTGGCCCGAGGCGCTCTCGGTGGCCGCGGCCGGCCTGGCCGCCGCGAAGGACAACGGCGGCGTCGGGGTGCTGGCCGGCGGCCGGCTCACCGTCGAGGACGCCTACGCCTACTCGAAGTTCGCCCGGGTCGCGCTCGGCACCAACGACATCGACTTCCGGGCCCGGCCGCTGTCGGCGGAGGAGACCGAGTTCCTGGGCTCCCACGTCGTCGGGCGGGCAGGTGGGGAGTTCGGGGTCACCTACGCCGACATCGAGCGCGCCCCCGCGGTCGCCTTCGTCGGGCTGGAGCCCGAGGAGGAGTGCCCGATCATCTTCCTGCGGGCCCGCAAGGCGTACCTCAAGCGCGGCCTGGCCAGCTACGCGGTGGCGCCCTTCGTCAGCCGCGGCTTCGAGAAGCTCGGCGCGACGGTCATCCTCACCGCCCCGGGCGCGGAGGCGGCGGTGCTCGGCGAGTCCGAGCAGCTGCGCGAGGCGCTCTCGGCCGAGGACGCGATCCTCTTCGTCGGCGAGCGGCTGGCGAGCGTGCCCGGCGGCCTGTCCGCCGCGGCCCGGCTGGCCGAGGCCACCGGTGCCCGGCTCGCCTGGGTGCCGCGCCGGGCCGGCGACCGGGGCGCGGTCGAGGCCGGCGTCCTGCCGACCCTGCTGCCCGGCGGCCGCCAGGTCTTCGACCCGGCCGCGCGCAGCGAGGTCGCGGCGGCCTGGGGCCTCGACGCGGGCGTGCTGCCCAGCGCCTCCGGCCGCGACACCGACGGCATCGTCACGGCGGCCCGCGAGGGCCGGCTGGGCGCGCTGGTTGTCGGCGGCGTCGACCCGGCCGACCTGGCCGACCCGATCGCCGCCGAGGAAGCCCTGGACAACGTCGGCTTCCTGGTCAGCCTCGAGCTGCGGATGAGCGCCGTCGCCAAGCGCGCCGACGTCGTCCTGCCGGTCGCGCCGGCGGCGGAGAAGTCCGGGTCGTACGTCAACTGGGAGGGCCGGGTCCGCCCGTTCGGCATCGTGCTCAAGACCCAGGCGATGAGCGACGGCCGGGTGCTGGACACCCTGGGCCGCGAGCTCGGCGCGCAGCTCGGGGTCGCCTCCGTCGAGGCGGTCCGGGCGCAGCTGGCGGCGCTCGCCCAGCTGCCGCTGCCGGGCACCGCCACGGTGGGCACGGTCGGCGCCGGCAACCCGAGCCTGGTGCGCGGCACCGCGCCGGACGTCGCACCGGCCGAGATCGCCAGGCCGGCCGGCGGCCAGGCGATCCTCGCCTCCTGGCACCACCTGATCGACAGCGGCTCGCTGCAGGACGGGGACGGCCACCTGGCCGGCACCGCCCGCCCCGCGGTGGTCCGGATCTCCAAGAGCACCGCGGCCGACCTGGGCGTGGTCGACGGGGACCCGGTGACGGTGGGCACCGAGCGGGGCGCGATCACCCTGCCGGCCCTGGTCACCGACATGGTCGACGGGGTTGTGTGGATCCCGACGAACTCACCGGGCTCGACGCTGCGCCGCACGCTCGGCGTGACCGAGGGCGCCCTGGTCGAGATCAGCACTGGGGGTAGCGCGAAATGACGCCAATTGCCTACGGCAACCTCGACCAGTTCGGCAAGGACCCCTGGTGGCTGGTGCTCGCGAAGGTCATCGTGATCTTCGCGTTCCTGGTCGTCATGACGCTCTTCGCCATCTGGTACGAGCGCCGGGTCGTCGCCCGGATGCAGGTCCGGCCCGGCCCGAACCGCAACGGCCCCTTCGGCCTGCTGCAGTCGCTCGCCGACGGCCTGAAGCTGGCCTTCAAGGAAGACATCATGCCGCGCCTGGCGGACAAGGTGGTCTTCTTCTTCGCGCCGGTGATCTCCACCATCTGCGCGTTCACGGCCTTCTCGGTGATCCCGTTCGGCCCGACGGTGTCGGTCTTCGGCACGCACACGCCGCTGCAGCTGACTGATATTCCGGTGGCGGTACTGCTGGTGCTCGCCTGCTCCTCGATGGGCATCTACGGCGTGGTGCTGGGCGGCTGGGCCTCCGGGTCGACGTACCCGCTGCTCGGCGGCCTCCGCTCGAGCGCCCAGATGATCTCGTACGAGGTCGCGATGGGCCTGTCGATCGTGTCGGTCTTCCTGGTGTCGGGCTCGATGTCCACCTCGCAGATCGTCGCGGCGCAGGCCGGCAACGGCACGGCGAACGTGTTCGGCATGACCTGGCACCTGCCCGCGTGGTACGCCATCCTGCTCATCCCGAGCTTCCTGATCTACTTCACGTCGGCGGTCGGCGAGACCAACCGCGCGCCCTTCGACCTGCCCGAGGCCGAGTCCGAGCTGGTCGGTGGCTTCCACACCGAGTACTCGTCGCTGAAGTTCGCGCTGTTCTTCCTCGCCGAGTACGTCAACATGGTCACCGTCTCCGGCCTGTGCACGACGCTGTTCCTGGGCGGCTGGCGCGCCCCGTGGCCGATCTCGCTCTGGGACGGCGCCAACCAGGGCTGGTGGCCGGTGCTGTGGTTCACCATCAAGGTGCTGCTGATCCTGTTCGTCTTCGTGTGGCTGCGCGGCACGCTGCCCCGGCTGCGCTACGACCAGTTCATGCGCTTCGGCTGGAAGGTCCTCATCCCGGCCAACCTGGTCTGGATCCTGGCCCTGTCGGGCATCCGCGTGGTGCAGAAGCACGACGAGCTCAGCACGGGCCAGCGCACCGGCGTGATCGTCGGCGTGGCCGCGCTGGTGGTGCTGGTGTTCGTGCTGGTCGCCTTCCAGCGCGCCCGCCGCCAGCCGCTGGCCGACCTGCCCCAGCCGAGCCCGGGCGGCCGGGTCGGCGGCGCCGACGGCTTCCCGTTGCCGCCGCTGAACCTCGAGGTGCCGCCCAGCCCGCGGGTCAAGCGCGTGATCGTCGAGCGGGAAACCGTCCCGACCGGCAAGGAGAACTGACGTGTCTATTGGTGGAACCCTCAAGGGGTTCGGGGTCACCTTCTCGCACATGTTCAAGAAGGTGGTCACCGAGGAGTACCCGGAGCAGCGCAAGCCGCCTGCCCCGCGGTACCACGGCCGGCACATTCTCAACCGGTGGCCGGACGGGCTGGAGAAGTGCATCGGCTGCGAGCTGTGCGCGTGGGCGTGCCCCGCGGACGCGATCTACGTCGAGGGCGCCGACAACACCGACGAGGCGCGGTTCTCGCCGGGCGAGCGCTACGCCCAGACGTACCAGATCAATTACGCCCGCTGCATCTTCTGCGGGCTGTGCATCGAGGCGTGCCCGACCCGCTCGCTGACCATGAGCAACGAGTACGAGCTGGCCCGCGACAACCGCCGCGACCTGATCTTCACCAAGGAGCAGCTGCTCGCGCCGCTGCTGCCGGGGATGGAGCGCCCGCCGCACGACATGCGGCTGGGCGACACCGACAAGGACTACTACGTCGGCGCGCTGGAGAACCCCGGCACCTCGGCCGGGGCGGAGCGCTACAAGGGGGTGCACTCGTGACCGCCAACGGCACCCTGGCGCTGCAGACGCTGGCCGCGGGCGCCGGCGAGGTGAAGGGCGGCGAGGCCGTCACCTTCTGGATCCTCGCTCCGCTCGCCGTGCTCGGCGCGATCGGCATGGTCTGGGCCCGCAACGCGGTGCACTCCGCGCTGTCGCTGATCATCACGATGATGAGCCTGGGCGTGTTCTACGTCCTGCAGGCCGGCCCGTTCATCGGCATGGTGCAGATCATCGTCTACACCGGCGCCATCATGATGCTGTTCCTGTTCGTGCTGATGCTCGTCGGCCGCGACTCCTCGGACTCGCTGATCGAGACGCTGCGCGGGCAGCGGATGGCGGCCATGGTGCTGGGCCTGGGCCTGGCGCTGCTGCTGGGCATCGGGCTCTACCGAGCCCTCGGCGGCATGGAGCCGAAGGGCCTGGCCGACGCCAACGCGGCCGGCAACGTGATCGGCATCTCCCGGCTGCTCTTCACCAAGTACGTCTGGGTCTTCGAGGTCACCTCGGCCCTGCTGATCACCGCCGCGGTCGGCGCGATGATCCTGGCGCACATCGAGAAGCGCAAGGAAGACAAGGTCAGCCAGCCGGAGCGCATGGTGGCCCGGTTCCGCCCGGGCAACTACCCGGCGCCCAAGCCCGGCCCCGGTGTCTTCGCCGGCTCCGACTCGGTGGCGACCCCGGCCCGGCTGCCCGACGGCACTCCGTCCGACCGCAGCATCTCCAAGATCCTCCCGACCCGGGAGTTGACGTCCGCCGACGTCGCACCAAAGGGGACCGAGAAGTGACTCCGACGTACTACATCGTCCTGGCGGCGATCCTGTTCACGATCGGCGCGGTGGGCGTGCTGATCCGCCGGAACGCGATCGTGCTGTTCATGTGCATCGAGTTGATGCTGAACTCGGCCAACCTCGCGCTGGTCACGTTCAGCCGGATCAACGGCACGCTCGACGGGCAGATCATGGCGTTCTTCGTCATGGTCGTGGCGGCGGCCGAGGTCGTCGTCGGCCTGGCGATCATCATGTCGATCTTCCGTACTCGACGCTCGGCCAGCGTCGACGACGCGAACCTGCTGAAGTACTAAGGAGCGGGTGGTGGAACCAATCGCCTACTCGGCGGCGACCGGGTGGCTGGGCTCGTTCTGGCTGCTCCCGACGATCCCGCTGGCCAGCGCGGCAGTGCTGCTGCTGCTCGGCAAGCGGGCCGACCGCTGGGGTCACTGGCTCGGCGTGCTGAGCGTCGCCGTGGCATTCGTGCTGGGGCTGACGTACTTCTTCACGCTGCGGGGCCTTGAGAACCGCAACGGCGTCGAGCTGAAGCTGTGGGACTACATCGGCGTCGGAAACTTCCACGTCGACATGGGCCTGCTGTTCGACCCGCTGTCGGCGATGTTCGTGCTGCTCATCACCGGCGTCGGCGCGCTGATCCACCTCTACGCGGTGGGCTACATGGAGCACGACCCGGGCCGGCGCAAGTTCTTCGGGTACTTCAACCTGTTCATCGCCGCGATGCTGTTGCTGGTCCTCGGCAACAACTACGTGATGCTGTACTTCGGCTGGGAGGGCGTCGGCCTCGCGTCCTACCTGCTGATCTCCTTCTGGTACCTGCGCCCGAGCGCGGCGACGGCCGGCAAGAAGGCGTTCCTGATGAACCGGGTCGGCGACGCCGGCCTGGCCATCGCGATCTTCATGATGTTCGCGTACTTCGGCACGGTGAATTACGCCGAGGTGTTCAACAGCGTGCACGGCCTGAGCCAGGGCACGGTCCTGGTCATGGCGCTCCTGCTGCTGCTCGGCGCGGCCGGCAAGTCCGGCCAGTTCCCGCTGCAGGCGTGGTTGCCCGACGCGATGGAGGGCCCGACCCCGGTCTCGGCCCTGATCCACGCGGCGACGATGGTGACCGCGGGCGTCTACCTGATCGCCCGCTCGCACCCGATCTTCGACGCCTCGCCGGACGCGCAGACCGTGGTGGTCTCCGTCGGCGCGCTGACGCTGCTGATCGGCTGCATCATCGGCTGCGCCAAGGACGACATCAAGCGGGTCCTGGCCTGGTCGACGGTGAGCCAGATCGGCTACATGTTCCTGGGCGTCGGGCTCGGCGGCGCGGCCTACGCGCTCGCGCTGATCCACCTGCTGGCGCACGGCTTCTTCAAGGCCGGCATGTTCCTCGGTGCCGGCTCGGTCATGCACGGCATGCACGACCAGACCGACATCCGGCGCTTCGGCGGGCTCTGGAAGTACATGAGGATCACCTGGGTCACGTTCGGCCTGGGCTGGCTCGCGATCATCGGCATCCCGCCGCTGTCCGGCTTCTTCTCCAAGGAGCCGATCATCACCGCGGCGTTCGAGCGGGCGGGCTGGACTGGCTGGCTCTACGGCGGCGCGGCGCTGCTCGGTGCCGGCCTGACCGCCTTCTACATGACCCGGCTGTTCATCCTCACCTTCCACGGCCCGGAGCGCTGGACCGAGGACATCAAGCACCCGCACGAGTCGCCGTCGGTCATGACGATCCCGCTCATCGTGCTGGCGGTCGGCTCGGTCGCGGCCGGTGGCCTGCTGGCCACCTCGGTGCCCGACTGGCTGACCCCGCTCTACGGCTCCGAGCACCCCGAGCCGGCGCGCCACCTCAACGAGGTGCTCATGAGCGTCATCGGCGTCGTGGTCGTGCTGATCGGCGGCGGCCTGTCCTGGGCCCTGTTCCGCCGGGGCACCGCCCTGCAGGAGCAGCCGGCCGGCCCGCTGGTGACCGCCGCGCGCAACAACCTCTACACCGACTCGTTCAACGAGATCGTGTTCGAGGCACCGGGCCGCTACCTGACCCGAGCCCTGGTCTACCTCGACAACCGCGGCATCGACGGGCTGGTCAACGGCCTGGCGGCGGGCGTCGGCGGCGGGTCGGGCCGATTGCGCCGGGCCCAGACCGGGTTCGTGCGCTCCTACGCCCTTTCCATCCTCGGAGGTGCGGTGCTCGTGGTGGCCGCCACGCTTGCGGTGAGGTTCGGATGAGCCACTTCCCCTACCTGACCGTCCTCACGGCCGCGCCGCTCGTCGGCGCGGCGGGGGTCGCGCTGCTGCCCAAGGACCGGCCCGAACTCGTCAAGCGCGCCGCGCTGGGCTGGTCGGTGCTGGTCCTGGCGCTCGGCGTCGGCATGTGGACGCAGTTCAAGCCCGATGGCGCGCGGTTCCAGCTGCGCGACTCGTGGACCTGGATCCCGCAGTGGGGCGCGAAGTTCACCTTTGCCATCGACGGCATAGCCCTGGTCATGATCGCGCTGATCGCGCTGCTGGTGCCGCTGGTCATCCTGGCCTCCTGGCACGACGCGGAGCACAGCAAACGGTCGGTGCCGGCGTACTTCGCGCTGCTGCTGGCGCTGGAGTGCACGATGATCGGCGTCTTCGCCGCGCAGGACGTGTTCCTGTTCTACGTGTTCTTCGAGGTCATGCTCGTGCCGATGTACTTCCTCATCGGCTCCTACGGCGGGCAGCACAAGCAGTACGCGGCGGTGAAGTTCTTCCTCTACTCGCTGCTCGGCGGCCTGTTCATGCTGGCCGCGCTGGTGGGCCTGTGGGTGCTGGGCGGGCAGACCTTCGACTGGCAGACGCTGGTCAACGCCGACTTCTCGGTCAACACCGAGCGCTGGCTGTTCCTCGGGTTCTTCGTCGCGTTCGCGATCAAGGCGCCGTTCTTCCCGTTCCACACCTGGCTGCCCGACGCCGGTGGCGCGGCCCCGGCCGGTGCCGCGGCCCTGCTCGTCGGGGTGCTGGACAAGGTCGGGACGTTCGGGATTCTGCGGTACTGCATCCCGCTCTTCCCGCGCGCCTCGAGGGACTTCGCCTGGCTCGGGCTCACGCTCGCGCTGATCGGCATCATCTACGGCGCGCTGGTCGCGATCGGGCAGAAGGACCTCAAGCGGCTCGTGTCGTACACCTCGATCGCCCACTTCGGCTTCATCGGCATCGGCGTCTTCGCGTTCACCACGCAGGCCGGCACCGGGGCGGTCCTCTACATGGTCAACCACGGCCTGGCGACCGGCCTGCTGTTCCTGGTCGTCGGCATGCTGGTGGCCCGGCGGGGCAGCGCGCTGGTGACCGACTTCGGCGGCGCGGGCAAGGCGCTGCCGGTGCTGGCCGGGGTGTTCTTCATCGCCGGTCTGGCGTCGCTCGCGCTGCCCGGCACCTCGCCCTTCGTCTCCGAGTTCCTGGTGCTCATCGGCACGTTCACGGTGAACAAGACGGTCGCGATCATCGCGACCGCCGGCATCATCCTCGCCGCCGGATACGTGCTGTGGATGATCCAGCGCACCACCCAGGGCACCCCGAACCCGAAGCTCGCCGAGATCAAGGCCATGGGCCGCGACCTCTCGCTGCGCGAGGCCGTCGTCGTGGCCCCGCTGATCGCCCTGATCCTGCTGCTCGGCTTCTACCCGAAGCCGCTCACCGATGTGATCAACCCGGCGGTGAAGGCGACCATGCAGGACGTCGGCAAGACCGACCCGAAAGCCACCGTGGGTACCGTGGAGGCCGGCAAGTGAACGACAAACTCCAACTGCCGCACCTGGACTACGCGGCGCTCGCCCCGATGCTGATCCTCTTCGGCGTCGCCTGCGTCGGGGTGCTCGTCGAGGGCTTCGTGCCCCGCCGGGTGCGCCACCGGGTCCAGCTCACGCTGGCGCTGGCCGGGCTCGTCGCCGCGCTCGTCATGGTGATCCGCCAGGGCGACAAGCCGGTGATCACCGCGGCGACCTCGGTCGCCATCGATAAGCCGGGCCTGTTCCTGTCGGCCGGGATCATCGTGCTGGGCATCGTCGCGCTGCTGCTGATCGGCGAGCGGACGCTGGAGCCGGGCGGTGCGTTCGTGGCCCAGGCCGCGGTCACCGCCAATACCGACCGCGACCGCGAGCAGGCGACCCGCACCGGCGGCGCGACCGAGGTCTTCCCGCTGGCGATGTTCGCCCTGGGCGGCATGCTGCTGTTCACCACGGCCAACGACCTGCTGACCATGTTCGTCGCGCTCGAGGTCTTCTCGCTGCCGCTCTACCTGCTCTGCGCGCTGGCCCGCCGCCGGCGGCTGCTGTCGCAGGAGGCCGCGATGAAGTACTTCCTGCTCGGCTCCTTCGCCTCGGCGTTCTTCCTGTTCGGTACCGCCCTGGTCTACGGCTACGCCGGCCAGGTCGACTTCAAGTCGATCGCGACGGCGGTCCGCACCGGCGGCAACGACGACACCCTGCTCTACATCGGCCTGGCGATGCTCGCGATCGGCCTGCTGTTCAAGGCCGCCGCGGTGCCGTTCCACGTGTGGACGCCCGACGTGTACCAGGGCGCGCCGACCCCGATCACCGCGCTCATGGCGGCGTGCACCAAGGTGGCCGCGTTCGGCGGGCTGCTGCGGCTGGTCTACGTCGGCTTCGAGGGCACCAAGGTGACGATCCAGCCGGTGCTCGGCACGGTCGCGGTGCTCACCATGATCATCGGTGCCATCCTGGCGGTCACCCAGACCGACATCAAGCGCCTCCTCGCCTACTCCTCGATCGCGAACGCCGGCTACGTGCTCATCGGCGTGATCTCGCTCAACGACCGGGGCCTGTCCAGCTCGATGTTCTACCTGGTGGCCTACGGCTTCACCGTGCTGGCCGCGTTCGGCGTGGTCACCCTGGTGCGCGACGCCGACGGAGAGGCCACCCACCTCTCGCGCTGGGCCGGGCTGGGCCGCCGCTCGCCGCTTTACGCCTCGCTCTTCACCTTCATCCTGCTGGCCTTCGCCGGCCTGCCCCTGACCAGCGGATTCACCGCCAAGGTGGGCGTCTTCGCGGCGGGCATCGACGGTAACCAGACCTGGCTGGTGATCGCCGGCGTGGTGAGCTCCGCCATCCTGGCCTTCCCTTATCTGCGGGTCGTCGTCATGATGTGGCTGTCCGAGCCGGGCGAGACGACGCCGGCCGTGTCCATCCCGGGCGCCATGACGGCGGCCGCGTTGGTCATCGGCACGGTCGCGACGCTCGTGCTGGGCGTCGCTCCGGGGCCGTTGCTCGAGGTGACGCAGAACGCGGGGCGGTTCCTCAGTTAGCTCGTCCGGCAGGTAGCACGTCGTATCGGCAGGGACGTCCCCCGTGGTCCAGCCACGCGGGGACGTCCCTGTATCAGCAGTCCGAAGTACGTATGGCATCGTTGGAGCTGTGGTGAGTACGGGAACCGTGCAGTCGAGCGCCTCGGTCGGGCTGACCATCGCCGATCCGGAGCTGGAGCGCAGCGTCATGGCGATCCTCCGGGACGTCGAGGCGGTGCTGATCGACTCCGTGCACAGCGCGAACCCGCTGGTCACCGAGGCGGCCCGGCACCTGGTCGACGCCGGCGGCAAGCGCGTGCGGCCGCTGCTGGTCGGCCTGGCCGCGCAGTTCGGCGACCCCACCTCGCGCGACGTGGTGACCGCCGGCGCGGTTGTCGAGCTGACCCACCTGGCCACCCTCTACCACGACGACGTCATGGACGAGGCCCCGGTGCGCCGCGGCGCGCCCAGCGCCAACTCGCGCTGGGGCAACGCGCTGGCCATCCTGGTCGGCGACTACCTGTTCTCCCGGGCCGCCGACCTGGCCGCCGAGCTCGGCGTGGAGGCGGTGAAGATCCAGGCGAGCACGTTCTCCCGGCTGGTGCACGGCCAGATCGACGAGACCGCCGGTCCGCTGGACGGCGAGGACGCGATCCGCCACTACCTGCGCGTGCTCAAGCACAAGACCGGCTCGCTGATCTCGACCAGCGCCCGGTTCGGCGCGATGTTCGGCGGCTGCCCGCCGGAGCAGGTGGAGGCCCTGGCGACCTTCGCCGAGACGTTCGGCATCGCCTTCCAGCTCTCCGACGACCTCATCGACATCGCCAGCGACGGCACCCAGTCGGGCAAGACGCCCGGCACCGACCTGCGCGAGGGCGTGCCGACGCTGCCGGTGCTCTACGCGCTGGCCTCCACGGACGACGACGCGGCCGCCGTCCGCCTGCGCGACATCCTTTCCGCCGGCCCGGTGACCGACGACGCCCTGCACGCCGAGGCCCTCGGCCTGCTGCGCGAGTCGGCGGCGCTCAAGCAGGCCCGGGAGACGGTCCGCGGCTACGCCGACAGCGCCCGGGCGTCGCTCGCCGTGCTGCCCGAGGTGCCGGCCCGCATGGCGCTGGAGTCGCTCTGCGACTTCATCGCCGACCGCACCAACTGACGCGGCGCCGCGCCGGTTTCCGTTCCATACCCCCACCGTCGACTCCGGTCAATGTCGTGCACACCGGGCGTCCGCCGGTTTTTTGGCGTTGGTACCGATTGCGGGGATTTCCGCGCGCAAGGTGCACGTTGCTCAATGCCACCTGGCGCGGTACCCCAGCCGACGACAAGTCGCGACGACGCGATAACAGCCAGGAGCGAGCCGTGAAGACAACGCTTCGAAGTACTCGGTCGAATGGTCATTACTTACTCAGGTGTACCGGTGGGTAATCGACGGCTACTCATATTGTCCGGCGTGTCGCGCACGGTCCTTCACGATCTGGGTGTCCAGTATGGTGCATTCATCGCTATGTGCAGCGGGCTGATATCCCCCCACCTCGCGATACAAATGATCAGATTGTTCCCTCGACCCTCTCCGATTTCATATGGTGTGACTCCAGTTACTGCTGCGGCTGGGGAGGGCGGCGGTGCGGGATCCACAAGCCGAACCCTCGGATCTCATCCGGAGCGTTTCGAGGGCCCTACGAGTGCTGGAGGCGGTCGGTCAGTCGCCACGCGGCCTGACCGTGAAGCAGATCGCGCGGCGATGTGACTTCACCGTCGCCACGACCTATCACCTGGTGCGCACGCTCGCGTACGAGGGCTACGTCATCCGCCGCGAGAACGGCACCTATGTCGTCGGCCTGGAAATCGCCGACCGATATCGGGAGCTCGTGCTCGCCTTCCGCGGACCGAGCGCGGTCATCGACCGGCTGCGCCGCGCCGCCGCCGAGACCGGCTACAGCCACTACCTGGGCCGGTTCGTGGGCGGGCGGGTCGCGGTGACGGCCATGGCGGAGGGGCCGCGCACGCCGCCGCAGGACGAGCTCGTGCCCGGCTACGACGAGGCCGCGCACGCCACGGCGCTGGGCAAGGCGCTGCTCGCCACGATGAGCGCCGACCAGCGGTGGCGGTTCCTCAAGGAGTACGGCATGCGCGCCTACACCTCGGCCACCCTCACCTCGCCGGAGGCGCTCGACTCCGACCTGGCCGCCGGCGAGCGCCGCGGCATGCAGATCGAGATCGGTCAGTTCCGCCAGGGCCTGGCCTGCGCCGCCGTCATGGTCGTCAACGACCGTGACCAGGACCGCCGGGTCGTGCTGGCCTGCGCGCTGCCGCCCGCCGAGCTGATGTCCTCGGCCAAGGTCGTCCGCACCCGCCTGCTCGCCACCGCCCACCATCTGGCAACCGCGCTCGCCGAGTAGGAACATCAGTCGCAGGGCTCTTTGCCGGGGCCCCGCGCGGCGACGGCGCAGGTCATGTCGCATCGGTGACATGTGGGCCGGAGCTGAACCTCTCTGCGTATTAGTGCGTAGAAGCTGGTGGAAGGGATCGGAAACATACCGAGGCGTGAGTAGAGACGATGCTGACCTGCTGAAGGCGCTCCATGCGGAGCATGGCGACGCGCTGTTCGCGCATGCCCTGCGACTGACCGGCGACCGCCAACGGGCCGAGGACCTGGTGCAGGAGACCCTGCTGCGGGCCTGGCAACACCCCGAGGCGCTCGACCCGGCCCGTGGCTCGGTCCGTGCCTGGCTGTTCACCACCGCCAGGAACCTCGCCATCGACGCGTGGCGGCGACGCTCCGCACGGGTGGGCGAGGTCTTCACCGACCAACTGCCGGAGACACCGGTGACGGTCGACGAGACCGAGCGGGCGGTGGAGTCCTGGGTCATCGCCGAGGCGTTGACCCACCTGTCCCGACCGCACCGCGAGGTCCTGGTGGAGTGCTTCTACCAGGGTCGCTCCGTCGCCGAGGCGGCAGAGCGCTTGGGCGTGCCCGCCGGCACGGTCAAGTCGCGGACCTACTACGCACTGCGTTCGCTGAAAGTCGTATTGGAGGAGTTGGGGGTGACGCAATGAGGTGTGAACACCTCCATGACTCGGCTGTCTACGTGCTGGGGGCGTTGTCGCCGCCCGAGCGCGAGGCATACGAGCGGCATCTCGCCGGTTGTGCGGAGTGCCGTGCGGAGGTGGCGGAGTTCTCCGACCTGCCGGGCCTGCTCGGCCGGCTGGATCCGGAGGTCGCCGCGCGGATTGCCCTGGCGTCAGACCCGCCCGATCTCGATGCTTCGCCGGTCGCCTCCGGCGCCGAGCGCTGGGCCGGCCCGACCGTCGCGCCCGGCGGGGACGAGGCCGCCGTGTGGGCCGGACCGACCTTTGCGGCTTCCGGGGGTACCCCCGGGAAAGTCAACGGCGCCGCCGTGGACCCCCTCCTGCCGCGGGTGCTCGACCGGGCCCGCAGCGTGCGGCGCACCGAGCGCCGCCGCCGTCGCTGGCGCACGGCCGGCACGGCGCTCGTGGCGGCGTTCCTGGGCGTCGTCGCGGTCATCGGCGTGCGGGCCGCCGGCGTCGGGCAGCCGGACTACGTCGCCATGCAGGAGGTCGCCGCGACCGTGCCGGTGACGGCGTCGCTCGCGCTGTCCTCGGACGACGAGGGGACGCTGGTGCGGATGCGCTGCGCCTACAAGGAGGGCCAGGGTTCGTCCACGCCGTGGACCTACAAGCTGGTCGTCGTGCCCCGCTCGGGCCAGCCCGAGGAGATCGACACCTGGAGCGCCCGCTCCGGCGACGAGCTCCAACTCACCGCCCACACCGCCATCCCCCGGACAAATATCGTGCGGATCGAGATCCGCAAGGGCGACGGCACTCCGCTGCTAGAGTCCTAGACTCTGCTCGCTTTCTTGGTTTTTGGTCTTTTGGTCTTTGGTTTTCGGCGCTCTACTCACTCACCGTGACGGGGGCGGCCGCCGCAACTCCCTCCGCGGCGGCCGCCCCGTCGCGTTCTGCCCGGTTCCTCCGGGAAACTCGCAAGGCATCCCAGGTGAAGATCACCAGGGCACACCAGACGATCG
Source organism: Dactylosporangium sp. CA-092794 (assembly GCF_050948465.1). NCBI lineage: Bacteria > Bacillati > Actinomycetota > Actinomycetes > Micromonosporales > Micromonosporaceae > Dactylosporangium > Dactylosporangium sp. CA-092794. The sequence continues at coordinate 249,528 of NZ_CP192044.1, forward strand.
CGAACCCGGCCAAGCGCCCCGGCGGCAGCGGCTCGCCGAACACCGTCACGCCCAGAACCAGCTGGATCGTCGGCGTCAGGTACTGCATGATGCCGAGCCCGGTCAGCGGCACGCGGTTGGCGGCCTCGGCGAAGAGCAGCAGCGGCACCGCGGTGAGCAGCCCGCTGCCGGCCAGCATGACCGAGTGCGACACCGACACCGTGCCGAACGTGGACTGATGGTGCGCGGTCAGCCACGCCAGGTAGCCCAGGGCGGGCAGCGTCAACACGGCCGACTCGATGAACAGCCCCTCCGCGGCGGGCGGCCCGAGCCGCTTCTTGACCAGCCCGTAGCAGCCGAACGAGGCGGCGAGGGTGAGCGCGATCCAGGGTAGCCGCCCGTAGTCGACGCTGAGCACGACGACGGCGACCGCGCCGACGCCGAGCGCCACCCACTGGGCCGTGCGGAGGCGCTCCCGCAGGACGACCACGCCGAGCAGGACGACGAAGAGCGGATTGATGAAGTACCCCAGCGACGCCTCGATGACCCGGTCCGTCGTCACGGCGAAGATGTAGACGCCCCAGTTCACCGCGATGAACACCGCGGCGACGGTCATGCCGGCGAGCAGCCTCCGGTCGCGCAGCAACGCACGGAGGCGCCGCCACCGCCGCATGACCGCCAGCAGCAGCGCCACGACGATGAGCGACCAGACGATCCGGTGCGCGAGCACCTCGACCGCCCCGGCCGGCCGCAGCGCGTGGAAGTACAGCGGGAAGACGCCCCAGAGCGTGTTGGCGAGCAGGGCGGAGAGATATCCACGGCGCAGCGGGTCCACGCCGTACACGCTAAGGCAGCCCGCCGGTAAGGGGCAGGCGGTCGCCCACCCCTCACGGGATGGCGTTGGTCACCGGTAGTTCTGGTACCCGCCGCCGTACTGCTGCCGTGGCGGCGGCTGCCGACGGTCGTAGTCGTAGTCCCGCCGCTTACGATCCTTGTCCCCCCGGTCCGGGATCAGGAAGTTGATCAGCCAGCTGACCACCCCGATGAACAGCGCCCCGAGCACGGCCGTAGGCCAGAACTTGTCGACGTGAAACTCCAGCCCGATCGCGTCCGCGATCGTGCTGGTGAGCAGCAACAGCGCCCCGTTGACCACGAGCGACACCAGCCCGAGCGTCAACACGTACGCCCAACACCCGATCGTCTTGATGATCGGCCGCAGCACCGCGTTGACAATCCCGAAGATCGCCGCAACCGCGACCAGCGTGAGCACCTTGCGCCCGGTATCGCCACCCACGGTGATGCCGGAGATCACCAACGTAGCCAGCCAAAGCGTGAACGCACTCACGGCAAGCCGGATGAGGATTCCCATGCCGGAGATGGTGTCATGCCGCCGCCAGCCCGGAACAGCCCGCTATCACCCCTTCTTCCCCCGATCGTTAGCTCCGGGTTCCCCCGATCGTCCACCCGCCCCACCGCCCCCTCGCGCCCCGTTCCCAGCCCGCCCTGTTCCTAGCCCGCCCCGACTCCACCTTCGAGGCCGACTCCGCTCCATGTCCCCGCGCGCCCGTGCCCCGCCCCGGCGCCGCTGCCGGCTCGCCCCCGGCGCCGCTCCCGGCTCCGCCCGCGGCTCGGGGTCACGTTCCCAGGCGTGGTGCACGAGATGGCCAGCGCTTGATCGTCATGGTCGATGTCAGGTCAGGCGGCGCCGGGTGAATGTCTCCGTGATCATGATGTGCGCGGCGGCCGCACCACGGTTTTTCATGATCCCGGAGACTTTCGGTACACAGGTGTACATGGACTCTCCGTGATCATGAAAAACCCGTGGTGTCGCAGCGGGTACGGCATGATCACGGAGACTTCCGGTCGCCCCGCGCCGTGCTCCACGGCGAGCAGCGCCCGCAGTGTGAGACCTGCGTCGCGGATCGTGTCCGCCCGTGGCTTTGGGGACGCGCGTGCCGGCCATCGCGTCCGCCGGCGGGCACGGCGGCGGTCGGCGGGCACGGCGGCGCTGGTAGTGCCGGCGCCCGGGTGACGCTGACCGCTGACCGCTGACCGCTGACCGCTGACCGCTGACCGCTGACCGCTGACCGCTGCGGATGCGGGGGTGCGGGGTGGCACGGCGGCTGCGGACCGGGCCCCCGGCCGCAGGGGGCCGGGCCCCCTGCCGCAGGTGGAGCACCGCGGCCGCACCACGGCAGCGGTGGTCCCGGCCTCGCGGGCAGCGCAAGCCACGGCTGGTGCGGCGTGGCACGGTGGCTGCTGGCCGGCCAACTCGGCGGCGGGTGGAGCACCGCGGCTGCGGTGGTCCCGGCCACGGCCGGGCGGCGGCTTCGCTTCGAGGCCAGCCCCGGCCTTGCCCACGGCTGCGTTCCGGCTGGGCCCTAGCCTTGCCTGCGGCTGCGCGCTGGCTTTGCCTGCGGCTGCGCGCTGGCTTTGCCTGCGGCTGCGCGCTGGCTTTGCCTGCGGCTGCGCGCTGGCTTTGCCTGCGGCTGCGCGCTGGCTTTGCCTGCGGCTGCGCGCTGGCTTTGCCTGCGGCTGCGCGCTGGCTTTGCCTGCGGCTGCGCGCTGGCTTTGCCTGCGGCTGCGCGCCGGCTTTGCCTGCGGCTGCGCGCTGGCTTTGCCTGCGGCTGCGCGCTGGCTTTGCCTGCGGCTGCGCGCTGGCTTTGCCTGCGGCTGCGCGCTGGCTTTGCCTGCGGCTGCGCGCTGGCTTTGCCTGCGGCTGCGCGCTGGCTTTGCCTGCGGCTGCGCGCTGGCTTTGCCTGCGGCTGCGCGTCGGCTTTGCTCTCGGCTGGGTGCCCTCCCGGCTCGGTGCCGTGCCCTCCCGGCTGGATGCCGGCTCGGCCGGTGGCGCGGCGTTGGCTTCGTTCTCGGCTAGGGTCGGCCTCCCTTCGCGGCGCGGGCTCGGTTAGGTTCGGACTTCCGTCGTCGGATTCGGGGCACAACCACCGGTGTCAGCGGGACGGCTTGCCGATTAGCTGGTGTTCGATTGGCGTTGCGGACATGTGGGCCCAGCGGACGGTTCGTCGGTTGATCACGATGCCGAGCATTTCGCCGGAGATTCGGCTCAGCGAGCGGCGGGCGGAGCCCAGGCCCAGGGCGTCGCCGGCCAGGGCGGCCTCGTGCGGGCTCAGCGGCTGCAGCAGGGCCAGGTCGGAGCGGGCCAGCAGGTCGGTGTCGGCGCTGGTGAGGTCGTCGCGGATGTGGAGCACCGTGCGCCAGGCCGACTCCGGGATCGGGTTGGCCCGGGCCGGCGTCGGACCGACGTCCAGCACCAGCAGTTGCGGGCGCGTGGCGCTGGGTGGCGGCGGATCGCCGAGACGGCCGGGGGGCAGCACCGTCAGTGGCTCGGCATACCCCACTCCCCGCTGGAACGGCTCCCACGCCTGCGGCCGGGCCGACTGCACCGCGACGTGGGCGCCCGTGGCCAGCGCGCGCACAATCACGAGCTGGGCGCAGCGCAACCCGCCGATCAGGGCCGCGCGGGTCGGCGTCGGCCGGAACAGCCGGACCACGACCGGGCCGCCGTGCCGGTTCACTCCCAGCATCAGCCCCTCGCCGCCGACGGCCGGCTCGATCGCGGCCAGGCGCGGCGCGCCCACGGCGGCCGGACTGCCCCCGCCGATGACCAGCCCGTCATGGCCCTCCACCAGCCCGGCGAGCATCGCGTCGGCACCGGGTGCGCCCCCACCGAGCGGAAGCGTGGCGGCCAACCCGTCGAGCTGCGCGCCGTCGAGCCGGGTCACTTGCGCCCCAAGGCCGTCGAACAGCTCCTGCAACGCCGTCGTGGCCTGAGCGAGCGCCGCCGCCGACGGAGCCGCCAGCCGAACCACGAGCTCCGCCCGCACCACGTCGCCGCCCGCTCGCACCACGTCGCCGCCCGTCGGCTCAACTTCCGTGCCCGCCGGCTTCGGAGCCCCGCCCATCTGGACCGCGGCCCTACCCGCCCGTGCCGGTGGCCTGTCCGTCGGCTCCCTGGTTGCGGCGGCCGCGGTGCCGTGTGTGGCGCGGCTGGGCGCTGGCTGGGCACCGGCGGGCGCGGCGGACTGGGTGCGGGTGGAAGCGGTGGGCTGGGCGGCGGTCAGGGAGACCGTGGTCGCCGTCGTGGGCAGGTTGAGCAACCGGCTCATCGGCGGGCCGTCGTCCGGCCAGCGGCGCAGGCGGAACGTCGCCTGATGCAGGCCGCCGGCGCGGAGGGCCGTCCAGGTCTCCTCGAGCGGCTGGGACGGGTCGTGGTGGGCCGCCTCGGCGATCGCCGCCAGTGCGGAGGCGGCCGAGAGCGGACGGGCCGGCAGCCCGGCCTTGGTCAGCACGCGACAGGCACGGCGGACCGCGACGGTCAGGGACTGCTCCAGGTCGGGGCGCTGGTATCCGCCCGCGCGGCGGACCCTGACGGCGACCAGAACGCGCTGGTGGGCCAGGATGCGGCCGTCGGTCAGCTGGCGATACGACGTGGCGGACGGGGTCGGCGACCGTGACGGCGGACTGGCGGCGGTGACCAGGAGCTGGACCCGGACCTCCGGGACGTCGCGGGCCGGGGCCGGGAGCAGGGCGCTCAGCGGGGGCAGCGGTGGCGACGCGGTGCCGAGGAGCTTGGACGGGTCGCCGACGCGGACGATCGCGGTCAGGCCGTCGGTGTCCTCGAGGACGCCCACGTCGGCGTCGTCGATCTCCAGCGTCGACGTCGACGCGCCCGGGCGGACCAGAGCCAGCAGGCCGGCTGGGCCGGCATTGAGGGACAGGATGCGGCGGCGGGCCAGGTAGGTCGCGCCGTCGGCGAGCCAGCGGGCCAGTGACCGGTGCCGGACCTGGGCCACGGCGAGGACCAAGGCCAGCGCGGCCAAGGGCAGGGCGGCGAACGCCCACGCCGAGCCGGTGGCCCAGGCCGCGACCGCGAGCACGATCGCGGTCTGGACCAGGACGATTCGCGTCCGCGCCCTCATATCGCCCCCCGCCGATGGAATGACGGGGCTTATCGTATGGCGCCGGTACGACATATTTTGGGGGGCCGATGGCGTCGCGGCAGGATCAGCTGCAGTCGTACCAGTTCATGGTCCAACGGGTCGTCGCCGCCCTCGTGATGCGCGAGACCGACCCCGCTCAGCCGCCGTTCCGGCGGGTCGCCGGGGCGACGCTGGTCGGGGTGCTGCTGGCGGCGCTCGGGGTGGGCGGCGCGGGGGCGCTCGCGGTGCTGCGCCCCGGGAGTTCTGGCAAATGGCGCAACGACAAGGCGGTCATCGTCGAGCGGGAGTCCGGAGCGCTGTTCGTCTACCGCGACGAGGTGCTGCATCCGGTACTGAACCAGGCATCCGCCCTGCTCGTCGTGAACTCGCCCGGCGCGCCGACCGTGGTCGTCTCCCGCTCGGCGCTGGCCGGGGCGCCCCGGGGCGAGGCGCTCGGCATTCCGGGCGCCCCCGCCTCGCTGCCGGCCGCCGGCAGTCTGCGCACCGGGGCGTGGACGGTCTGCTCAATTTCGGATGGATCGGTACTCTTCGTTGGCGGCGGGCCTGCGGACGGTACCCCATTGGCAGAAAAGGGTCTCCTGGTCAACGGACCGGGGCCGCAGACCTATCTGCTCTGGCGTGGGCACAAACATCTCATTCGCGAGCCGGGCGCGGCGCTGCCGGCCCTGGTGTGGTCGGCGCGCCCTCAGGTCGCGGTCTCGCAGGCGCTGCTGCACGCGATCCCCTCGGGCACCGACCTGGTCACGCCGGCCGTGCCGGATCGCGGCAAGGCGGTGCCGGGCGGCAAGATCGGGGAGCTGTACGGCGTGACGACCGGCGCCCGCACCGACGCCTTTCTGCTCACCGCGAACGGCCTTGCCTCGGTGACGCCGCTGCAGGCCGCGCTGCTGCTGGCCGCGCCGGGAACGGCGAGCGTGCAGGGCGGCGGGCAGCTGGTGCCGCTCAGCGCGGCCGAGTTCTCGGCGCTGGTGAAGGGCCGGCCGGTCCAACCGTTCGCACCCGATCCCGGCGGAGACGGCGCGCTGCCCGCCGCGCCACCGGAGCTTGACGACAGCCGTCCGCACGAGGTGTGTACCGCCGGTGCCATCACGGTCGGCGCACACCTACCCGAGCTCTCGCGGGCGTTGCGGACCGCCTCGGCCACGGCGGACGGTGCCGTGCTGGCGGACCGGATCGTCATACCGCCCGGGTCGGGTGCCCTGGTCCGCACCGAGACGGGCGTGGTCGAGCTGGTCACCGACCTCGGCCGGCGGCACGCCGTGCCCGTCCCCGACGCACTCGGTGCGCTCGGGTATGCCGGTCGGCCGCTCGTCGCCGTGCCCAGCCAGGTGGTGGCGCTGCTGCCCGCCGGGCCGGCGCTCGATCCGGCCGCCGCGGTGCAGGTCGCTCCGTAGTTCGGATTCAGTAGTTGGTGATCACCAGGTCGACGCTGGCGCGGGCGGCGGCGCGGAGGTTGATGTCGCGGCGGGTCGCCATCCGGGTGGTACGGAAGCCGGCGTAGATGCGCCGGGTCGCCTCGGTGTCGCTGTTCGTGAGCGTCAGCAGCACGCCGCGGGCGGAGGCGGCGTGCATCTCGGCCGCCAGCCGTTCGTGGTCGGTGTCACGGAACTGACCTGGGGTGTACCGCTTGAAATCGGCGAAGCCGCCCTCCGGCAGATAGGGCGGATCGAGGAACACCCAGTCGCCGGCCCCCGCCTCGCGCAGTGCATCGGCGAAGTCGCATTGCCGCAGGTCGACGCCGGCGAGGGCGGTGGAGGCCTCGAGCAGTGTTTCGCGGCGATAGTACGGCCTGTCGTACGCTCCGTAGGGCACGTTGAACCGGCCGTGACGGTTGACCCGCCACAGGCCGCGGAAGGCCGTCTTGTTCAGGTAGATCACCCGCGCGGCCCGCTCGATGGTGCCGAGCGTGGCCGGGTCCTGGCGGCGCACGAGCTCGAACCGCTCGGGCGTGTTCGGCATGGCGTCCAGGTGCGCCATCACCGCCTCCGGCTCGGCGGCGACCGCCTGGAAGCAGGCGACGAGCTCCGGGTTGGCGTCGGACAGCACGGCCTTGGCCGGGCGCAGCTCGAAGAAGACGGCGGCGCTGCCCATGAACGGTTCCCAGTAGCGGCCGGTATACGGCGGGGCCGCGGCCACCAGCTGCGCGGCGGAGCGGGTCTTGCCGCCGGCCCACTTGATGAACGACCGGACCTCCGCCATGCCCGACATCTTAAGGGCCGAAATGCCGGAAGTTATCCACAGGGCGACATCCAGTCTGGTGCCCGATCGTCCGCGGCCTATACGGTCGAGACGCACCGCGCTCCAACGTCCACTATCGAGAAACGGGGGTGATCGCCAGTGGCTCAGACGACGCAGGCCCAGCAGGCCGAGCTCAATTCGGCGGCTCAGCGGTTCGAGCAGGTCAACGGAGAACTGCAAGGCATGCTCAACACGCTGATGCGGGAATTGGAAGTCACGCGCGCGGGCTGGCAGGGTGCCGGCGGGCGGTCATTCGAGGCGGTGAAGGTCGCCTTCCACAGCGATCAGGAAGTGCTCAACCGAAATCTGCTGGAGACGGCCGAGGGCATCCGCACAGCGGGCCGAAACTACGACGCCACGGACACCGAAGCGGCGGGCGCGATTCGCCGCGTCGGCCGCACCGACCTGACCGCGCTCGGCTGACCGAAGGAAATCTCATGGACGACACGCTGGTCGTTGACTTCGGCGCGCTGGAGCACGCGAGCCACTCCATTCAGTCCGCGCTCAACACGCTGCACTCCCGGCTCGACGAGGTCTCCCAGCTGGGCAAGCGGCTGACCGCGGGCTGGCAGGGCGACGCCCGCGATGCCTATGCAATTCGGCAGGCCAACTGGGAGCGCGCCGGGGTCGATCTGGCCCAGGTGCTGCGCGACATCAAGGTGGGCGTTGACGAGTCGATGCGGCGATATCTGGAGACCGAGCAGCGCAATACGCATCTGTTCCCGGGTGGGAGCGGCGCCTGAGTCGTTCACCGCGCGTGGCGCGCTTTCCCCGGACCGCCCCCGGGGAGAGCGCGCCGCTGTGTCCGTTTGGGGGAAAGCGCCGGGCGTCAAACGCAGCCACGGAGCCTGGTTCGCGGTGATCCGCAGCTTTCTCGGGACGCCGCCATCTCAGCGACAACAATGCTTCTACGCGCGAGATAGCTTGCGCCCCCAGCCGCTGTCCGCTGGGCCGTCCGTCACCGGAACACACCCGGCGTCGGGCGATTACGTTGCCCGGCCCATTGCGCCGCTAAAGCTCGCTTCCCCGATTCGTAGAACGACTACCAAAATGTCCGTTTAGTCGTATGGTAGTGCGGGCGGTTCTGGGTTCGGCGTTGTGGGTTGGGGGAGGCGGAGCAGGCCGGGGCGCCATCGCCGGCGGCGGCCGTGGGGGAGCGTCGTTGCGATCACGAGGGCGACGGTCATCGCGGCCAGGGTTGACAGGGCCAGCGTGATCGTGCGGCGGCGGGCGGACCCCTGCTCGGGTGCCCCGGTGTCGTGGGCGGCTTGGGCCAGGGGCTGCGCCGCGGGTGCGGGGGAGGCGTCGATGCGTTCGGTGAGGGCGCGGTAGGGGTTGAGCACGCCGGCGCCGTAGCCGGGGCCGGCATGGCCGCCGTCGGCGGTGGCGGTCAACTGGGTCGCTACCTGGGCGGCGGTGAGGTCGGGGCGGTACTGGCGCAGGAGAGCGGCGGTGGCCGACACGAACGGGGCCGCGAAGCTCGTGCCGTCCATGATCGTCCAGCCGTCCGGTGTTGCGGTTGTCACAATTTGGGTGCCGGGGGCTACCAGGTCGACGTACGAGCCGGTTTGGGAACTCGGCACTCGCTGGCCGTCGGGGGCGATCGCGCCGACGCCCACCACGCCGTCGTAGGCGGCCGGGTAGGGGGTCTTGTTGCCCTGCTCGGCGCCGTTGCCGACGGCGGCCACCAGGACCACGTCGTGGTCCAGGGCATAGCGGACGGCGTCGCGGACCACGGGGTCGTCGCGGTAGGTCACCAGGGAGAGGTTGATCACTCGGGCGCCTCGCGCGACCGCGTCGCGGATGGCGGTCGCCAGGCCGGTCGGGGTGCCACGGCGAGCCGATGACGTGCCGTCGTCGCTCTCCGTTAGTTCGCTGACGCGCAGGGTCAGGATCGTGGCGGCCGGGGCCAGGCCCCGGAAGGGTGATCCGGAGGTCGGGCGGGCGGCGATGATGCCGGCCACCCCGGTGCCGTGGCCGACGCAGTCCAGGGCCGAGCCGCCCGCGTCGAGCTGGTCGGGGCCGGCCAGCACGGCGCCCTGCAGCTGGGCGTTCCGGCCGTCCACACCCGAGTCGATCACCGCCACCACGATGCCGTGGCCGTCGGCCAGGGCGTTCAGCCGATTTTGGTCGTACCGCTGCTGGGGCCACGGCACGCCGGAGGGGGCGCGGACGGGGGCGCGGGAAGGTCCGGGGCAGGTCGCGGGCGCCCTGGCGGCGGCCGGGCCAGCGGCCAGACCCGCCGAGAGGCCCAGCAAAACCCCCAAAATGGACATCGCGTACCTGCGCGACATGGCCCATATGCTATGTGGTCAGATATCGATGGGTTGCCCCGTCGAGCAGTCCGGACGGGTGCCGCGTATGAGACAGCGCTGTGAGGGTCGCGGCTTGGATCGCTATGCTGGCCCGAGCGCTTGCCCGCGTCGCACCCCTCGAATTGTCCTGGCCGTATAGGTTAGGTTTCGGCGACGCGGCGGTTTGCGAGCCCGAAGAGGGGGTGGCCGTTGAGCGAGTGGGAGCCGGCCACCGAGGCCGAGGTCGCCATGCGTGACGCGCTGCGCGCGAACGACCAGGAGCAGTACTTCCGCATCCTGGCGCGCGCCGACGTCCTGCTGCCGGTCGCGCCCGACAACCCCTCCAGCGGCGAGGGCGGCTGGGGGACCTGGACCACCGACGGGCGCACGCACGTGCTGGCGTTCACGTCGGCGGCGGCGCTGCACGAGTGCCTCGCGGGCCACCCGGGCACCCATCGCCGGGTGCCGTTCCATGATCTTGCCGGGATCTGGCCCAACGTCGAGTGGTGGCTGGCGGTCAACCCCGGCCTGCCGATCGAGGGCTACCTGCCGTCGTGGTTCGTGACGCAGATCAGCCGCGGTGACGTGCGCCTGCCCGGCCGCACCCTGGGGGCGCGGGCGCGCATCGAGCAGGCGTCCCGGACGCGGGCGACCGCACAGGTACCGCTGCGGAGCGTGCCGAACCAGCCCGCCCCCACGCCGATCGAGCGCCAGCGGATGCGGGAGAGCCAGGGCGGGTTCGCGCCGCCGCCCCCGAGCGTCCCGCCGCCGGCCGCCGCCCCGCCGTCCGTGCCTCCCGCGGCCCCGGCACCGCCCGTGCCGCCGTCGTCCCTGCCGCCGTCGTCCGGCGCGCCGTCCCCGGGTCGGCCGGGGCCGCTGCCGCCGCGGCGTGACGTGCCGCCGCCCGACGTGGCGCCCCCTGGGGCTTTCCTGCCGACTCGCGCGGATCGCCCGATTCGGTTCGAGTCGACCATGGGTCGGTCCGCTTATCAGGCGCCGCCGCCGCATTCCGGCCCGGCGCCCAGCGGCGGCGAGGGCGGGAAGCCCACCCCCGGTTATCAGGCAACTCCGCCGTATTCCGGGTCGGCGCCCAGCGCCGGCGGCGAGGGCGGGAAGCCCACCTCCGGCGCGCCGACCTCCGGGGGCGGCGCGGTGCGCGGGCGGGCCGCCTTCCCCGGCGCCGCCGGGCGTGGACTGTTCGACGAGTTCGACCGGCGGTCGCTCGACGTGCCCGGTGAGCGGGAGCTGTTCTCCGGCCTGGACCGGGAGCCGGGATCGCGCGGGGACCTGCCGACCCGGCCGCAGAACGGCACCCCGGGCTACCCGCCGGCCGGCGGGAGCGAGCCGGGCCTGCCGTCGCGGGCCCCGGGAGCGACGTCCGGCCTGCCTTCGCGGCCCGTAGGGGGCGCGTCCGGACTGCCGACGCGGCCCGTGGGCGGGAGCGAGCCGGGCGTGCCGCCGCGGCCCTACGGTGGCGACTCCGGGCTGCCTCAGCGCCCGGCGGGCGCTGCTTCCGGGCTGCCCCAGCGCCCGGCGGGCGGTGCCTCCGGGCTGTCGCAGCGGCCCTCCGAGGGGTTGTCGACGCGGCCGAGCGAGATGCTGTCGCGGCCGAGCGAGGGGCTTCCGTCACGCCCGTCCGAGGCCTTGTCCTCGCGGCCGAGCGAGGGCTTGTCGTCGCGCCCTTCCGAGGGCTTGTCGTCGCGGCCAGGCGAAGGGCTGCCGTCGCGGCCAGGCGAAGGGCTGCCGTCGCGGCCGGTCGGCGGCTCGGAGCAGGGATTCGGCGCTGAGGCTGCTGAGGCTGGGGCCGCCGATCCGCGGCGGTGGCCGCGGCGGGAGCCGGCGCGCAGCCTGGGCGAAGTATTCACGGAGCATGCGGATCCGGTCATTCCGGCCGCCTGGCAGCCGCCGCCGCACCTGCCGGCGTCCGGGTCGCCGCTGCCGACCCGCCAGCCGCAGGCCGAGCCCCCGGCGGCCTACCAGCCGCCCGCGGCCTATCAGCCGCCGAGCGCATATCAGCCGCCGGCCGCCTACCAGCCCGGTTCGAGGCCGGGCGACGGGGAGCCGGCGCCGTATCGCGGCGGTGAGTCGCTGCCGCAGCGCCCGACGTCGGGTGAGCCGTATCGCGGTGGTGAGACGTTGCCGCAGCGACCCACGTCGGGCGAGCCGTATCGCGGCGGCGAAACGCTGCCACAACGGCCGACGTCGGGTGAGCCGTATCGCGGCGGTGAGACGTTGCCGCAGCGACCCACGTCGGGTGAGCCGTATCGCGGCGGTGAGACGTTGCCGCAGCGACCCACGTCGGGTGAGCCGTATCGCGGCGGTGAGTCGCTGCCGCAGCGACCCACGTCGGGTGAGCCGTATCAGGGTGAGGTGCTGCCGCCGCGGCCGTCGTTCGGTGAGTCGTATCGGGGCGAGGACCCGGTGCGGCGGGGGTTCACGTCCGGGGCGCCGAGCGAGGACACGCAGCCGATTCAGTCGCGGTGGGCCGGGTTGGCCGACGCGCCGGTGAGCCCGGCGAGCGAGGCAATGGAGGACGAGGGCCCGGCGGGCGGTGCGCCGTTCGGGGACGTGGCCGCCGGGGCGCGCAGCGCCGGGTTTGGGCGGTCCGATCTCGACGAGCATCCGTTCTTCGCCGACGAGCCCGATCTGAGCGGGTCGGATCTGAGCGGGTCCGATCTGGGTGGGTCCGATCTGGGCGCGGCGCCGAGGCCGGCCGACCGTGATCCGTATGCGGCGCTGCAATCGGTCGATCGCGATCCGTATACGGAGCCGCAGGCGGCCGATCGCGATCCGTATGCGGCGCTGCAATCGGTCGATCGCGATCCGTACGCGGAGCCCCAGGCGGCCGATCGCGATCCGTATGCGGGGCTGCGGCCGTTCGAGCGCCATCTGGATGCGACGGCGGAGCCGGCCGAGCGTGATCTGGTCAGCGAGCCCGCGCCGGAGCCGGTCGCTGTGCCGGAGCCGCCGGTGGTGCCGGAGCCGTCCGGGTTCTTCAGCGGGCGGGCCGAGGTTCAGTCGTCGTTCTTCCCGGAGACGGCCGAACCGCCGCGGTCGTTCTTCGACGACGACTCCCCGGCGCAGCCGGAGGAGCCGCGGTCGTTCTTCGGCGGCCAGCAGGAGGAACAGCAGCCGTTCAACGCGTTCGCCGACTCGCATGCCGATTCGGACGAGGCGCCGATTCGTGATCCGTATGCGGCGCTGGCCGACCTGCGGTCCGAGCCCGACGGTGACGAGCCGGAGCCGGGGCAGTTGTCGTTCGCCTCCGGTGCTGACGTGTTCGCCGACGGCGTCGGGCACGACGAGCAGCCGGCGGCGGAGCGGGACGAGAAGGAGAACACCGGGTCGTTCTTCCTGCCGGGGCTGGCCCGCGACGGCGGGCGCTCGGCCGAGGAGCCGTCGCCGGGGCTGCGGTCGTTCTTCGAGGACGGCGCGGCCGAGCGGCCGGACTTCCAGGCCGCCGCGGCCGAGGTGCCGGTCCCCGCGCCGGGCGAGGCCGAGCCGGCGTTCACGTGGTCGTACGAGAGCCAGGAGCAGTCGGCGCCGACCACCTACCACGTCGAGCCGAGCCGCGAGCCCACGCATGAGCCGGTGTACGAGCCGGAGATCGTCGACGACGCGCCGGTGCGCCCACGCGGGGAGATCGTCGACGCTGAGGTGGTCGCGGCCCCGGCCCCGCCGGTCAAGGTGGTCGACCCCGACTTCCGGCCGGCGAACACGGTCGAGCGGGATCTGTACGAGGCGGTGCAGGGCAACAGCACCGACCGGTTCCTCTCGACGCTGCTGCTGGCCAAGGTGCTGGTCCCGTTCTGGACCGGCGACGGACCGGTCGATCCGGCGAACTGGCGCACCGAGCACATGAACGGGCTGCCGCACCTCGTGGTGTTTACGTCGCAGGAGCTCCTGGCGCAGCGGCTCGGGCCGGACGCGTCGGGCAGCTGGATCAAATTCTCCCGACTGATCCGGCACTGGCCGCCGGGCGACCAGCTGGCGTTCGCGATCAATCCCGAGTCGCCGGCCGGGGCGGTACTTCCGGGGACGGAGGTCGTGCAGCTGGCGACCTGGGCGACGGAGCTCGGGCTCGGCGTCGACGACCCGGACGACCAGCCGGTCGAGGCCGTCAAGCCGGAGCCGCAGCCGGCGCCCCGGCCCTCGTACGCGCCGCCGGAGTCCGGGCGGCAGCAAGTCATGCAGAAGCCGGTGTCGCCGGAGCAGCTGTCGCACTACCTGGAGCGCAACTACGACCGGGTGTCCGGGTTCGTCCACCGGGCCCACGAGGTGGCCCACCTGCACACGCCGGAGCAGCTGTACAACGCGCTCGGGCTCGGCTACGCGGGCTCGTCGTTCAAGCCGGACGCCGAGGAGGCGTACGTGCTGCGCTGGATCGCCTACCGCGGCGACCTCTACCGGATTCCCTACGGCGGGCCGTCGCACGAGGCGATGCGCGCCATGGAGGGCTGGGTCATCGAGCGTCCGCCGTTCCGCGGCAACGGCTTCGCGCCGAGCGAGACCGGCGACGTGATCGCCGAGTTCAAGGTCGACAGCGCGCGGCTGCCCCACGACTCCGAGCTGTGGCGGATGCGCCGGGACGGCCGGCAGGAGCTCATCGCCCGGCTCGACGCCGACGGGCCGACCTGGCGCAAGGTCGGCTCGTGATCCGCGACGGCTACGCGGCCCGGTGGCGGGGCGCGGAGTACGAGGCCAGCCCCGACGGCGACGACGTGCGCCTCTACCGGCCGGACGCGAGCGACGGCTTCGAGGAGGTCCGGCCCGGCCGGTACCGCCGGATCGTGCACCGCAACGACGTCGATGACCTGGTCTACGTGCGGACCACCTGCTTCTGGCGGGAGCAGCCGTTCATCGTGCTCGGCGAGCACGACGGCTGGCTGCGCGTCGAGTACACGGGCGGTCGCGCGCCGGTCGCCGCCGAGCTCGGCCTCGAGGAGTTCGACTACGGCGTGTACCAGGGCTGGGCGCCGCGAGCCGAGGTCAGCGAGCTGCGCGAACATCGGGTGTAGGCGCGCCGGCCGCTGCGGCTGCGATGCGCAACCCGGCGTGCTGTTGGTTCTTGGCACCGCGGACCTGGCAGGGCCCGGCCGCCCGTTCAGGGCAGGCCGGGTCCGTTGTCTGACGGGAGCAACGGTCGTCAGTCGCACGGACCGGAGTCAATGATTTATCCGGTTTTGGCCCATCTGATGATCTCCCCGCTGACCACCTCGGGCTGTTCGAGGTGCGGGAAGTGCGCGGCGTTGGGCAGCAGGCGCCACTCATATTCGCCCGTCACGTAGCGTCCCGAGCCTTGCGCGGTCCGTGGCAGGACCGCCGGGTCGAGCGCGCCGTGCAGTTGCAGCGTGGGGGCGGTCACGGGCTGTTGCAGATGTTTCACGAAGCGGTACCCCTGCAGGCGCAGCGCCGAGCGGACCGCCCACCGGTAGGTCTCCATCGCGCAGAACGACGCCTGCGGGATGCGCATCGCCGCCCGGCAGCACGCTTCGTAGTCGCGGTATTCCTCGCGCGTGATCCAGTCCGGGGCGCCCCAGCGGCGCAGGTAATATCCCACCAGGGCGGCGTCGTTCCTGGTCAGCACGTGCTCGAAGCGCGGCACCTGGAAGCGCAGCACCGGCTTGGCCGCGGCCAGCTGGCCGCGTGGGTCCGAGATCAGTCCGGCGCGCAGCCGCAGTGGGTGTGCGGCGCCCATCGTGACCAGCGCGCGCACCATCTTCGGGTGGAAAGCGGCGGTGGCCCAGCCGATCATGCCGCCGTAGCCGCCGCCGACCAGGATCGCGCTGCGCTCGCCCAGCGCGCGGATCAGGCCGGCCGCGTCGCCGGCCATCGTGTAGCCGTCGTAGCCGCGCGGCGGCTTGTCGCTCGCGCCGTAGCCGCGCAGGTCCACGGCGACGGCCCGGAATCCCGCACCGGCCAGCGCCGGAAGTTGGTTGTGCCAGGCGTACCAGAACTCCGGAAAGCCGTGCAGGAACAGCACCAGAGGCCCGGTGCCCGCCTCCACCACGTGGAAGCGCGTTCCGTTCGCGCTGACGAAACGGTGCGACCACGGCCCGTCGATCATGACGCAACTGTCGTCTACCGGGGGGTTCATGCCGTCAGCGTAGGGCCAAGTGGGTCGAAAACACCCCGACTGAGGCGATAGCTTTCTCCGTATGGACCTGCCGCTACCGATGATCTCCGTATCTGGCACGCCCCGTGAGTGTGGCATCGCGTACGGTATCGCGGCCGCCGACCTCATCGCCGCGAACACCGCGAACTATATGGCCCGGTTCTCCACTTCTGCGGGCCTCGACGCAGAGCGCGTGCACGGTTACGGTGCGCTGTTCCGGGCGGCCTCGCACCGCCACGCGCCGCGGGTCGCGGCTATGCTCGACGGCGTAGCCGAGGGCTCCGGCGTCCCGGTCGAGGAGATATATGCGCTCAACGGCCGCACCGAGCTGATCTACACCGCCGAGCCGCACGAGTGCACGGCGATCGGGGTGCTTGGCGAGCGCAGCGCGAGCGGCCACACCCTGCTCGCGCAAAACTGGGACTGGCATCCCGACCAGCGGCCGTTCGCGCTGCTGCTGGCCACCACCGACGAGCTCGGCCGGCAGGTGGTCGCCCTCACCGAGGCCGGCATGCTGGCCAAGGCCGGGCTCAACGACGCCGGCCTGGGCGTCTGCGTCAACATGCTGGGCACCAGGCTCGACCGCCCCGACGGCGGCGCGCCCTACCACGTGCTCCTGCGCGCCGCGCTGGAGGCGCGACACCTCGCCGCGGCGATCAAGGCCGTCTGCGCGACGCCGCGTGGCGCGAGCATCAACCTCCTCGTGGGTCAGTCTTTTCCCGGGGGTACTCCGGGAGAGGCGATCGATCTCGAGGTGGCGCCCGGCGACGTCGGATTCCTGCACCCCGTCGACGGCGTGCTCACGCACACCAACCACTTCGAGACGGCGCTGTCCGCCCACGACACGCTCAAGGCCATCGGCGGCTCGTCGTTCTTCCGCGCCGCGCGGGCGCGCCGGCTGCTCGGCGCCGGGCCGATCGGCGAGGACCGGGTGCGGGCGGTGCTGCGCGACCACGGCGGCCACCCGCAGTCGATCTGCCGGCACGACGAGCCCGGGCTCGCCCAGGCCGACCGCAGCGAGACGCTCTGCTCGCTCGTGCTCGATCTCGACGAACGGCGCATGTCGATCGCCGCCGGGCCGCCGTGCACGGCCGGCGCGTACCACGACGTCTGGCTCGGTAAAACGGTATAAATAGGACGTTGGGGGAGATGCAGCGCAGGCTTAAATGTCTCTGTGCTGATGTCCGGCCCACCTGTCCCTCGGTAGGCGTGTTTGTACAGCTCAAGGACGAGATTCGGGCCGCCGGTGACCTTGCGTCACCGGCGCTGCCTTAAGTCCCGATCAGGGCGCTTCAGTCGTGGGTTGAGCGGCTTCTGACCAGCCACTACCTTCCGCTAACAACACGCGCGCCCCACACGCCTGATCGGGACCTGTAGATGAACGAGCGTTACGACCCGTACGTCGACTCGTACTACGAGGCCGGCTACGCGGACCAGACCGGTCGTTACGGCCGGCCGGCCTACGGCTCGATGCCCGCCGATCGGGGTGGCTCCGGCCCGCACTTCTACGACCCGAGCGTGATGCCGGGCGGCCGCGGCCGCGGACCGCTGCCCGACCTGGACGAGGACGACGACTACGACGACGCGCCGTCGAGCTGGCGCCGCCGGACGGCGATGATCGCCATCGGCGGCGGAGCGGCCGCCCTCATCGGCGGCGGCGCGTATGCGGTCACCCAGTTCTTCGGCGCCGGCACGCACCCGACCGGCGGGACCCCCGACGCCGCCGAGTCGCCCGCCGACACCGCCCCGCCCGCCTACGTCGACCAGAACCAGAGCCTGATGAACGGCCAGGCCGGCCTGGGCATCCGCAAGAACACCCCGACCACCGGGTCCTCCTTCGGCACACCCGCCGACGCCGCCAAGAACGCGGTCGTGACCGCCAGCACTGTGCTGCCGAAGCAGGACCCGGTCCGCCACCTCGCCAGCCGGCTCACGTTCGGGCCGAACGCCAAGGTCATCGCCGACATCAACAAGCTGGGCGTCAACGGCTGGATCGACAAGCAGCTCAAGCCGGAGACCATCCCGCTGACCCGCGGCGAGCAGAAGGCCGACGCCGAGCTCGTCACGTGGAACATGTCGTACGAGCAGTTGAAGGCCCAGCGCGACGACCTCGACAAGAAGGGCGTCCACGCCGACGACCAGAACGTGAAGTACGCCATCGCCAAACAGCTGTTCTCCGACCGGCAGCTCTTCGAGATGATGGTCGACTTCTTCGGCGACTACCTGCACGTGGCCGCGTTCCACGACGGCAACGAGCTGACCCGGGCCGCGTTCGAGCGCGACGTCATCCGCAAGTACGCGCTGGGCAACTACGTCGACATGTTCGTCGCCGCGAACAAGCACCCGGCGCTGCTGCGCTACCTCGACCAGCAGGACTCCACCAAGGACCGGATCAACGAGAACCTGGCCCGGGAGAACCTGGA
The DNA here is from genome assembly GCF_050948465.1 of Dactylosporangium sp. CA-092794. Taxonomy (NCBI): domain Bacteria; kingdom Bacillati; phylum Actinomycetota; class Actinomycetes; order Micromonosporales; family Micromonosporaceae; genus Dactylosporangium; species Dactylosporangium sp. CA-092794. The sequence goes on from NZ_CP192044.1 coordinate 267,538, forward strand.
GCTCTACACGGTCGGCGCGTTCAACGGCTACAACGAGACCGACGTACGCCAGGCCGCCATGCTGCAGACCGGCCGCAGCATCCGCGACAACCAGTACGTATACCGGCCCGAGCAGCACTACGTCGGCCCAGTGAAGATCATGGGCTTCTCGCACCCCAACGGCGACGCGGCCGGCGGCGAGGCGGTGCAGGAGGCGTACTTCCGGTACCTCGCGCTGCACCCGAACACCGCCCGCTACATGGCGCAGAACCTGGCGACCCGGTTCGTCTCCGACGTGCCGCCGAAGACGCTCGTCGACGCCATGGCCAAGACGTATCTGGACAAGCAGAGCAACATTCCGGCGGTGCTCATGACCATGCTCAGCCGGACCGAGTTCTGGGCCTCGGTGGGGCAGAAGGTGCGCCGGCCCGGCGAGTACCTCACCGCCACCTACCGGGCCCTGGACATCGGCGCCGACGCGCCGGCCGGGTTCACCTCGAACAACACGAACGTGAGCCCGATGGTCCAGGGCCTCGGCGAGATCATGCGCAAGCTGGAGGAGTTCGGGCACGCGCCGATGGAGCTGCCGACGCCGAACGGGTACGCGGACGTGTACGTCGCCTGGACCTCCGCCGGGACCATGGTCAACCAGTGGAACGACGCCTACACCGCGATCACCGGCGGGCGCCGCCAGTTCACCTGGACCAAGCCCGAGGCGCTCATCGCCAACCCGCCGGCGACCGCGGGCGCCTACCTCGACGCGCTCACCAAGAAGCTCATCAACGTGACCCTGGACAACGATCGCAAGACCGCGATCCTGCACATCGTCAGCCCGACGATGACCGCGAGCACCCCGGTGGACGCCACATTCAACGGCGGCATCGCGGCGGTCGTGCGCGCGATCTTCGCCACTCCCCACCACCACCTGCGGTAGGCGGCACAACCATGGAGAAGCCAGTGCGGAAGCGCAAGTCGCTCCACCCGGAGTGCCCGGACCTGCTGCGGCTCGGCCCGAACCGGTTCGAGGCCGCGCTGCGCGCCGAGGCGGCGGCGGTGCAGGAGGAGCAGAAGGACGTCCGGGATCGGTACCTCGACCTGTCGCGCCAGGAGGACGCGCAGGACGAGGGGCGCGGCGTGACCCGCCGCCGCTTCTTCGTCGGCGCCGCGGCCACCACGACGGCGCTCGCCACCAGCCAGTTCCTGACCACGCACGCGTCCTTCGCGGCCACCCCGACCGGCACCCTGATCCACGTCTTCCTCTACGGCGGCGCCGACGGGCTCTCCCTGTTCGCGCCGATGGACGATGCGGTACTCAACCGGATCCGGCCCAGCTTCACGCTGCCGACGAACACCTCGATCCCGCTCGAGCGCGGCTTCGGCCTCAACGAGTCGTTCGCGCCGCTCAAGAAGTACCTGGACGCCGGGCAGCTGGCGTTCATCCCGGCGGTGAGCGACCGGCGCCTCGACCGCAGCCACTTCGCCGCCCAGGACGTCTGCCAGCTCGGCGGCCTGCCGGCCGAGACCGGCGGCATGGGCTGGCTCACGAACCTGGCCGACAAGCTCGGCCCCGGCACCGCCTTCCGCGCGGTCGGCATCGGCTCGACCCTGCCGCGCTCGCTGGTCGGCGGGGGCGGCGCACTCGCGCTCAACAGCGTGGCGTCGCTCAACGTCAACGGCGACGGCAAGTACCGCCAGCCGACGGTCGACGCGATCAAGGCCCTCTTCACCGGGATCAACCACCCGATCGAGGCCCCGGTCAAGGCGGGCATCGACGCGCTGACGCTGGCCAGCAAGCTCGCGCAGCAGGGGTACACCCCGGCGAACAACGCCAAGTACACCGGCGTGGGCAACGCCTTCCGCGAGCTGGCCCAGCTCATCAAGGGCGGCGCGAACGTGCGCATCGCCACGATCGGCATGGGCGGCTGGGACACCCACGAGAACCAGGGCACCCGCGGCGGATACCTGGCCCAGCACTTCGCCGAGCTGGCCGCGGGCATGGCGGCGTTCTTCGACGACCTCGGCCCCGACCTAGCCGGCAACGTCACCGTCATGGTCTCCAGCGAGTTCGGCCGCCGTGTCGCCGAGAACGGCGGCGGCACCGACCACGGCCACGGCGGCGGCGTGGTCGTCCTGTCCGGCAAGAAGCTGGCCGGCAAGCTCCTGGGCACCTGGAACGGCCTGGACACCCTGGTCAACGGCGACCTGCCGGAGATGAACAACATGTTCTCGGTGTTCGGCTCGGTGGCCCAGGGCCGCTTCGGCCTGACGGACGCCGAGGTCGGCCAGATCTTCCCGCGCCAGACCTACACCCCGGTCAAGATCTACGCGTAGCCCCACCTACGCGTTCCCGAAGGGCGGCCTCGGTCCCGGGGGCCGCCCTTCTCCTAGCCGCACTCCTGCCGCTTTAGCCAGATTTGCGCCACTTCGATCGCTTGGCGCCCACCGCCCCTGCGACCGTAAGTCTCCACGATCATGCAGGAGCCTCGTCGCAAACGCGTGTTTTTCATGATCTAGGAGAGAAAGCGTACTCATAGGTACACAACCCCTCCGTGATCATGAAAATCACGCGGTGCCACTAACGAGTCGACCATGATCACGGAGACTTATGGCCGCCGAGCCTAGTGCCATCGCCAGCCCGCCGACCGCCAGCGCTGGCCGGGTGGAGCGCGATGCTTGCTGGCCGCGGATCTGGGCCCGAGCTGACGGCCGCGGGATCCGGGGCCGCGCTGATGGCCGCGGGATCTTGGGACGCGCGCGTCGGGTGGCAGGGCCCGGGGCGGCGCCGCCGGGGGCGCGGTGGTGCGGCCAGCGTCGCCGACACGGCGGTGACTGCGGTTTGGCGGCGCGTGACGGTTGACACCCACGGCATCAGCGTCGCGCGCCGAGCGGCGCGGCCTGGGGCTCTCAGGCGCTCGGTGACCGGGAGCCGCGGCGGTTGGCGGTGTCTGCGGTCCTCGCGGTAGGTCCTGGCGGGCCCCACGCCAGCTGCGCTCTCGACCGCTGAGGGCTGTCTCTCCGGGCCTCGGCTGGCGTGCCGCCTCTCCGCCCCCGGCCCGGCTTGGGGGCCGCCCGCACCCGGACCCCCGGCCTGGCTCGGCCCGGCCTGGCTCGGCCCGGCCTGGCTCGGCCCGGCCTGGCTCGGCCCGGCCCGGCCCGGAGGGTCGGCCCCCGGACCGGCGGAGGTCGTCTCGCCGCTGGCCCGGCCGGGTGGCCGGGCCGGCGGTCGTGAAGGTCAGTCCTCGGACTTGCCGGACTGCAGGCCCGAGGCGATGAGGTCCATCACCGTCGAGTCCTGGAGCGTGGTCACGTCGCCCAGGCTGCGGTTCTCGGCGACGTCGCGCAGGAGGCGGCGCATGATCTTGCCCGAGCGGGTTTTCGGCAGCTCCGGGACGAGCATGATCTGGCGGGGCTTGGCGATCGGGCCCAGGGTCTTGGCGACGTGGTTGCGCAGCTCATGGATCAGGGCCTCGCCCGCGTCGCCGTCGGTGTCGACGCCGCCGCGCGGGATGGTGAAGGCCACGATCGCCTGGCCGGTGGTCGGGTCGGTGGCGCCCACGACCGCGGCCTCGGCCACCTTCGGGTGGCTGACCAGGGCCGACTCGACCTCCGTGGTGGAGATGTTGTGGCCGGAGACGAGCATCACGTCGTCGACGCGGCCGAGCAGCCACAGGTCGCCGTCGGTGTCCTTCTTGGCACCGTCGCCGGCGAAATACATGCTGTCGAAGCGCGACCAGTAGGTCTCCTTGAAGCGCTGGTCGTCGCCCCAGATGGTGCGCAGCATCGACGGCCACGGCTCGCGCAGGACCAGGTAACCGCCGCCGCCGTTGGGCACCGACTCGCCCTGGTCGTCGACGACGTCGGCGGAGATGCCGGGCAGGGGGCGCATGGCGCTGCCGGGCTTGGTCGCGGTCACGCCGGGCAGCGGGGAGATCATGATCGCGCCGGTCTCGGTCTGCCACCACGTGTCGACGATGGGGCAGCGGTCGCCGCCGATGTGTTCGCGATACCACATCCAGGCCTCGGGGTTGATCGGCTCGCCGACCGAGCCGAGCAGGCGCAGCGAGGACAGGTCGAACCCGGCCGGGATGTCGTCGCCCCACTTCATGAAGGTGCGGATCGCGGTCGGCGCCGTGTAGAGGATCGTGACCTGATACTTCTGCACGATCTCCCAGAACCGGCCGCGGTGCGGGGTGTCGGGCGTGCCCTCATACATGACCTGGGTGGCGCCGTTGGACAGCGGGCCGTAGACGATGTAGCTGTGGCCGGTGACCCAGCCGATGTCCGCGGTGCACCAGTAGACATCCGTGTCGGGCTTGAGGTCGAACACGGCGTGGTGGGTGAAGCTCGCCTGGGTCAGGTAGCCGCCCGTGGTGTGCAGGATGCCCTTGGGCTTGGCCGTCGTGCCCGACGTGTAGAGGATGAACAGCGGGTGCTCGGCGTCGAAGGCCTGCGCGGCGTGCTCTGGGGAGGCGGTCTCCACGGTCTCGTGCCACCACAGGTCGCGCTCGGCGTCCCACTCGACGTCCTGCCCGGTGCGGCGCACGACCAGCACCTTCTGCACGCTGGGCGTCTTGGCCACGGCCTCGTCGACGATCGACTTGAGCCCGCTGGGCTTGCCCCGGCGGAAGCCGCCGTCGGCGGTGATGACCAGCTTGGCGCTCGCGTCGTCGATGCGGCCGCCGAGCGCGTCGGCGGAGAAGCCGCCAAAGACGACGGAGTGCGTGGCGCCGATGCGCGCGCAGGCCAGCATGGCGACCGCGGCCTCGGGGATCATCGGCAGGTAGATCGCGACCCGGTCGCCGGCGGTGACGCCCAGGTCGGTCAGCGCGTTGGCGGCCTGGCAGACCAGGCGGTGCAGGTCGGCATAGGTGATCGTGCGGGTGTCACCGGGCTCGCCCTCGAAGTGGATCGCGACCTTGGCGCCGCGGCCGGCCTCGATGTGGCGGTCGAGGCAGTTGTACGCCACATTCAGCTGCCCGCCCACGAACCACTTCGCGAACGGCGGATTGGACCAGTCGAGCACCTGATCCCACTCCTTGGCCCAGCTCAGCCGGTGTGCCTGCTGCTCCCAGAACGCGAGACGGTCCGCCCGGGCCTCGGCGTAGGCCCCCTCGGTGAGGTTGGCGGCGGCGGCGAAATCGGCAGGCGGGGGGAACTGCCGTGTCTCGTTGAGAAGGTTTTCCAAGGTTTCGCTCATCGGTGATGGCTCCTCGCTGCGGTCCAGCTCTCGCAAGCAGGCTAGTTCGGGGGTACGACAGAAAAGAAGCGGGCTTTTCTCTAAACCTTCTTCACAGTAGTGGCACGATACCGTCTCAACGTGCCGTCAGACCTGCTCGCCCCGCTGCTTGACCTCGCCGATGTCGCCCCCGCCCTGGACCGCGCTCGGGCGGCGGTCGACGCCGCCATGCGCCACCGCGCCCTGCGCCGCTCCGGCGGCCAGGTCGCCGCGGAGGTGGCGCTGCGCACCTCGGTGGCCAGCGCCGCGCTCGACACGCACGGCTTCGATCTGGAGGGCGTGCGCGCCGGCGTGGTCACCGACCCCGTCGTGCACGGCGCATTGCGCGCCACGGCCGCCCTGGACGGGCTGACGGCCACCTGGACGCGCGCACCCCGGCAGGCGCTGGCCAGGCTGCACACGCTGGCCGCGCGGGACGTGGTGGGCCCGGACGAGCTGGGCCGGCCGGTCGACCCGCAGGCGGCGCCCCGGCTGGACGCGCTGGCCGGCCTGGTCACGGGCGGCACCAGCGCTCCCGTGCTGTTGCAGGCGGCGGTGGTACACGCGGAACTGCTGGCCCTGAAGGCCTTCGCCGGACCCAACGGTGTCGTCGCGCGGGCCGCCGCCCGGCTGACCCTGGTGGCCGGCGGCCTAGACCCGCGCGGGCTGCTCGCGATGGATGTGGGTCACCGCGGCCGCGAGCCGGAGTACGTCGGGTCGGCCAACGCCTTTGCCACCGGTACCCCCGATGGAATCCGATCATGGCTTCGGCACTATGCGGCGGCGGCCGAGCGGGCCGCGGAGGAGCTCACCGAGGTGTGCGAGTCGATCACACAGTGAACGGCGCCTCAATGGGAAGGAGGCGCCGTCACACACGTCCGACCGGGTTACCAGGCGTGCACATCAAGTCCGTTTGCAGCGGTCCTCGCGGATCCGCTGTAACGCGCCTACCGCGGCTGGTCGCTCGTGGGTGCCCGGTGGCCGTGCACGAGATCCGACTCGCTTCTCCCGTCCGACCTCGCACTTTCCTTTCTACGCCGGGCTCGGCTCGATCGGAACCCCTGCCCCGCAGAATGTGACTGCTGTGGTCCGCGTGGCCCCTGTTGGCTCAGGTGACCCGCGACTTCAGGCCCGGGGTGGTCGGGGCCTTGGGCTCAGGTGGCCGGTGCGGCGGCGAGCTGGGCGGCGCGGGCGCGGCGGTAGCGGCTGTAGAGCGCGATGCCGATCGCCAGCGCCGCGCCGAGCCCGATCGCCGCCGCGGCCACCGGCACGGCCGGGCGCTCGCGCAGCCGCCGGCTCAGCGGGATCGGGTGGCGGAACTCGAGCGCCGGCCAGCCGCGCTCGGCCGCGATGCGCCGCAGCCCGCGGTCGGGGTTGACCGCGGTCGGGTGCCCGACCAGGCTGAGCAGCCCGGCGTCGGTGACGGAGTCGCTGTAGGCGAAGCACGCGGACAGGTCGTAGTCGCGCTCGGTGGCCAGCTCCTTGGCCGCGACCACCTTGTTGGGCCCGGCCGCATAGAAGTCGATCTCGCCGGTGTAGCAGCCGTCCTCGCCAACGTTCATGCGCGTGGCAATGATGTCGGTGATGCCCAGCTGCTCGCCGATAGGTCGGACCATCTCCTCGCCGGAGGACGAGACGAGGACCACATCCCGGCCCGCCGCGCGGTGCTCCTGGATGAGCGCCACGGCCTCGGCGTAGATATACGGGCTGATCAGCTCTTCCAGCGTTTCCCGCACGATCTGGCGGACCTGCTCGGCGCGCCAGCCCTTGACCAGCGCGGCCAGATAATCCCTGGTGCGGCCCATGGTCTGCTCGTCGGAGCCGCCGCCCACCCGGAATATCAGCTGCGCGTAGGCGCCTTTGATGACATCGCGGCGGCTGATCAGGCCGTCTCGATAGAACGGTCGACCGAACGCCAAGGCGCTTGACTTGGCGATCACCGTTTTGTCCAGGTCGAAAAACGCGGCGCTACGCCCCACGGCGGGCAAGTGTAGCGTTGCGGGGCGACCTGTGGAGTCCTGAGTTGACACAAGACGGTCCAAAGCCCGACTGGATCACGCTCGGCTCGCAACCGGTCACGCCGGAGTTACCTCAGAGTGAAATATTGATTGGCGTCCTGGGCGTGTTGAAGGCCGGTCCTACTCGACGTATGGCGGTCGACTCAGGCATGCTTATGTTTGCGACGAGGTTTCACGTCCTCAAGACTGAGACCCGTTATTGACCCTCGGCGGTTGCACCCCCCGTGACCGCTGAGCGGGTTCGGCTCGACCCCCCCGGAGCCGAACCCCCCGGCGACCCCCGTCACCCCCCGGCGGGGGTCGTCCCCTCTGTAGCCAACTTCGGCCGTCGCGGCCCGGTCAGGGCCTATCTGCGCAGGTTGCCGGACTTCAGCCACATGGCCTTCGGGCACTGGCTGCTGACTTTCATCACTATCGACGCAAGTTAGCCAGCATTGACGCCCGATGCTTTGTTGAAACTTCACCAACTGGGGTGCACGCCCCAACTTTTTTTTGATTCGGTACTCCCGGATGCCTCGCCCGTCCTGGGGCGATTTGTCGGGGTTTACATAGCAGATCGACTTCCTCCGTGGGAGTTATCCACAAGCGGCAGGTTATCCACAGTTCAGGCCTCGGCGGCCAGCAGTCGGACGCCGGATGACGTCAAGGTGAGCGCTGTTCGCCGAACCGCTCGCGACCGTGGAGCCTGCCGTGCACCGACCATTGCTCGTCACCGACGATCCCGCACTGCTGCAGGAGATCGTCACGCTCGCCGCCGGGCTCGCGCTCGACCTCGACGTCGTGCCCGGGCCCGAGCCGGCCCGCCGCCGATATCCCACCGCCCCGCTGGTGCTCATCGGCGACGAGGTGGCCCCGGCGTGTGCCCGGGCCCGGCTGCCGAGGCGCTCCGGGGTGCTGCTCGTCGCCCGCAGTCATGGGATGGCTCGGCTCACCGCGCTCGCCGAGGCGGTCGGCGCCGGCGATGTCGTGCGGTTCCCCACGGGGGCGGGGTACCTCGTCGGGCGGCTGTTGAACCCGACGGCCCCGGCCGCCCTCGCGACCGCGGTGCGCGGGCGGATCGTCGCCGTCGTCGGCGGTCGCGGCGGTGCGGGCGCGACCGTGCTCGCCGCCGGCCTGGCCATCACCGCCGGCCGGATCGGCCTGCGTTCGCTGCTCGTCGACGCCGACCCGCTCGGCGGCGGCGTCGACCTGGTCCTGGGCTGGGAGGACGTGTCCGGGCTGCGCTGGCCCGCGCTGTCGGCAACCAGCGGCGCGGTCGACCCGCCCGCGCTGGTCAACGCCCTGCCCAGCCGCGGCGCCGTGGCCGTGCTGTCCTGCGGCGGCGACGCGCAGGTCACGCTGCCGCACGAGGCGATGGCGACCGCACTGGATGCCGGCAGCCGGGGCCGCGACCTGGTCGTCGCCGACCTGCCCCGCCGGCTCGACGAGGCCGCCGTGCTCGCGCTGCAAGCCGCCGACCGGGTGCTGCTGGTCGTGCCGGCCGAGTTGCGCGCCTGCGCCGCGGCCGGGCGGGTCGCCGCGACGCTCGCCCCGCACACCGACGCCGTGCAGGTCGTGGTGCGCGTCCCGGCGCCCGGCCGGCTGCGGGCCCGGCACGTCGCCCGTTCGCTGGGCCTGCCGGTGGCCGGCACGCTGCGCGCGGAGCGCGGGCTGCCGCGGCGGCTGGAGCGTGGCGCGCCGCCGGCCGCCCGCGGGCGGGGCCCGCTCGCCGCGCTGTGCCGGCGCATCCTCGGCGACGTCGGCCTCCGGCGGGGAGCGGCGGCATGAGGGCCGCGCGCACCGCCCCGCCGCGCAACCGGGCGGCCGTTCCGCCCGAGCCCGGGCCCGTTGCGGCGGAGGAGGCGCCGGCACTGGGCGCCGATGCCGTAGCGCTGGCCGGGTTCTCGACCGACCTCGCCGACCGGGTGCGGGCCCGGCTGGCCCACGTCGATGCGGAGGCGAGCCAGGAGACGGTCATCGCCGCGATCCAGGCCGAGCCGGATGGGGCGCTGCTCGGCCGTAGCGTGCTCAAAAAGCTCGCCACGCAGATCGTCGGCGAGATGACGGGCGCCGGGCCGCTGGCGTCGCTGCTGGCCGACCCCGCCATCACCGACGTGCTGGTCAACCGCGACATCGTCTGGATCGACCGGGGCAGCGGGCTGCTGCGGGTGGCGGGCAAGCTCAACGATCCGGCGGACGTGCGCAAGTTCGCCCAGCGAATGGCGTCCAACGCGGGGCGCCGGCTCGACGACGCCAGCCCGTTCGTGGACGTGCGGCTCCCCGACGGCACCCGCATGCACGCGGTGCTCGAGCCCGTGGGGCCGGGCGGGCCGTATCTGTCGCTGCGCACCACGCGGCCGCAGGCGTTCACCTTCGACGAGCTGGTTCGGTGCGGCACGTTCGACCCCGGCGCGGCGGAGTTGCTGCTGGCCGTGGTGCGGGCACGGTTGCCGTACCTGGTGACCGGCGGCACCGGCACCGGCAAGACCACGGTGCTGGCGACGCTGTTGTCGGCGGTGCCGCACCGGGAGCGGCTGGTCGTCGTCGAGGACGCCGCCGAGCTGCAGCCGCGGCACCCGCACGTGGTGACGCTGCAGGCCCGGACGCCCAACGTGGAGGGCGCGGGCGCGGTGACGCTGCGCGACCTGGTGCGGCAGGCGCTGCGGATGCGGCCCGACCGGCTCATCGTCGGCGAGTGCCGGGGCGCCGAGATCGTCGATCTGCTCGGCGCGCTCAACACCGGCCACGAGGGCGGTGCGGCGACGCTGCACGCCAACTCGCCGGCCGACGTGCCGGCCCGCCTGGAGGCATTGGGGCTGCTGGGCGAGGTGTCCCGCGCGGCCCTGCACGCCATGGTGATCTCGGCGCTGCGGGTCGTCGTGCACCTGCGGCGCGCACCCGACGGCCGGCGCGAGCTCACCGAGATCTGCGTGCTCTCGGCCCACCCCGACCGGCACACGGCCGTGGTGGCGACGGCGTGGCGGCGCGGCACCGGGCCCGGCCCGGCCGCCGCGGAGCTCGATGCGCTGCTCGTCGGGCGCGGCGTGAACCCGCCTCGGCCGCAGACGAAGTGGCAGTACACGCCGGGCAGGGGCTGGGGATGAGCGCCGTCGATCTGGCCATCGCCGCCGGCGTGGCCCTGACCGCCGGCTGGGTCTGGTTCTGGCTGCACCGCCGCGGCCCGCGGGCGCGGCTGGCCCGCCTGACCCGCACCGCCCGCATCGGCGCCGCGACCGCGAGCGCCGCCTCGGGCACCCGCCCGACCGCCGGCAACGGCATGCAGCGTCGCCGTTTGGCGGAGCGCGCGGGACGGGCGCTGCTGCGTCGTCCGGTGGCGGCCGTCGGTGCCGTGATGGCGCTCAACGCCGGGGTGGCGGTGCTGTTCGCTGGTCCGGTGGCGGCCGTCGTCGCGGCGCTTTACACCCTGATGGCCCTCGTCGCCGCCCGCCGGGCCCTGCTCCGGCGCGACGGCGAGCGGGCGGTGGCCGCGCTGCTCGACACGATCGACGCGACCGCCGAGGGGCTGCGCGCCGGCACGATCCCGGACGCCGCCGCGGCCGCCGGGGAACTGTTGCCGGCCCCGCCGACCCCGCCCGCCGGGTCAGGGCCGGGACGGTCGGCCGAGGCGGCGCAGGTGGCGCGGGCGCGGGTCAGGGCGGCGTATCGGCTGAGCGAGAGCCTGGGCGTGCCGTTGGCGGACCTGCTGGACCGGGTGGACGCCGATCTACGGACCGGGCAGGCGCTGCGCGGCGGGGTCGCCGCCCAGCTCTCCGCGGCCCAGGCCACTGCTGGGGTGCTGCTGGCGTTGCCCGTGGCCGGGCTGTGGGTGGGCGCCGCGCTCGGCACCCACCCGGCGCACCAGCTGCTGCACACCCCGCTCGGCGCCGCCTGCGCGGTCGTCGCGGTCGCCCTGCAGTGCGGCGGGTTCCTGTGGACCGGCCGGATGGTCCACGCCGTTACCGCGGAGGTGCACTGATGCGGGCATGGGTGCGCTGGTCGGCGGCGGTGCTGGCCGGGCTGAGTATTGCGCTGGCGATCCGGGGCGCCGGGGGCCTGGCGGCCGGGGTGGCGACCGTGGCCGGGTGCGGGATGCTGCTGCGCCGGGTCGAGTCGTCGCGGGCCCGCCGGGAACGGGTGACGGCCCGCTCCGACCTGCCGTTCGCGGCCGACCTGCTGGCCGCCGCGCTGCGGTCCGGCGCGCCGCCGGACCGGGCCGCGCTCGCGGTCGGTGAGGTGCTGGGCGGGCCGGTCGGGCTGCGGCTGCGGCGGGCCGGCCGGGCGCTGCGCCTGGGTACCGCTCCCGAGACGGCCTGGGCGCACCTGTCCGACCTGCCGGGCGGGGCCCGGTTCGCCCGGGCGGCGACGCGCAGCGCCGAGCACGGCATCGCGCTGACCCGGACCCTCGACCGGCAGGCGGCCGACCTGCGCACGGCCAAGGCGGCCGCCGCGGAGGCCGCGGTCCGCCGGGTCGGCGTGCTCGCGGTGCTGCCGGTCGGCCTGTGCTTCCTGCCCGCGTTTGTGCTGGCCGGCGTCGTGCCGGTGGTGATTGCCGTGATCCGCGACGTGTTCGTCGCGCTGTGAGCCCGAAGGAGCGCTTGAGCCTGAAGGAGCGCTGTGAGACCGAAGGAGCGCTGTGAGACCGAAGGAGTTCTGTCCGTGATGCAGTGGAGGAATCTACCCGTGTATGTCAAGAAGTCCCGCCGCTGGCCCGTCCACCGGCGGGAACAGGGCTCGATCAGCGTCGAGTACGCGATGGTCATGGTCGTCGCCGTCGTGCTCGCCGGCATCCTGCTGGCGATCGTGTCCTCGGACGCGATGCGCGCCCACCTGACCGCGCTCGTCATGCGGAGCATCGGATGAGCGCCCGCCGACGAAGAGGCACCGGCACGCTCGGCCGGACGCCGTCCCGGGACCGCAAGCAGGCCCCGCGCCCGTCGTCCCCCGCGCACCGCCGGCCCACCACCCCACCGCCGGCGCTTCCGTCGCACACCCGGCGCGAGGAGCGACCGGCACCGGCCCGGTCACACGCCTGGCGAACCGACCCGCCGGCGGCGGTTCGGTCGGTCGCTGGGCGGGACGAGTCGCTGGTGTCGGTCGGGTCGCATGCCAGGCGGGACGAGCCGCCGGCACCGGCCCGGGGCTCGGGCGGCACGGTTTTTGTATCGAGGGCGGCGAAGGGCGCCGGCATGGGGCCGCTCGCCGTGCTGCCCAAAGATGAGGTCGAGAGCAAGGCGAGGCGCGACAGCGGCCGGACGACGCATTGCGCGCGGCATCGGCAGGACCGGGAGCGCGGGGCGGCCGCGATCGAGGTGGCGTTCGTGCTGCCGGTGATCGCGTTGTTCCTGCTCGGGCTCATGACGGCCTACACGGCGCTGTTCGCGAAGCTGGACTGCACGTATGTCGCCGGCACCATTGCCCGGGCGGTGGCGCGCGGTGAGGCGGCGCCGGCGGTCGGCTCGGAGATCCTGCCCGAGGGCAGCGAGGTGAACGTCGAGCACGACGGAGAGCTGGTGCGGGTGACGGTGCGCATGCGGGTGCACCTGCTGATGCTCTCCGGCCTGATGGTCGAGGAGCGTGCGGTGGCGATGGCCGAACCCGAGCCGGGGGACGGGCCATGAGGCGATGGCGCCGCGGGGAGCGGGGATCGGCCTCGGTGATCACGCTTGGCGCCGGGGTGGCCCTGACGGTGCTCGCCGCCGGGATGCTCACCGTGGCCGGGGCGCTCGTCGCCCGGTATCGGGCGGGCAACGCCGCCGATTCGGGGGCGCTGGCGGGGGCGCTGTTCGCCTTCGACGGAGAGGTGGCGGCCTGCGCGGCGGCCGGGCGGCTGGTGGGCGAGAACGGCGCGTGGCTGGTGGCCTGCGCGGTGGCCGGGCCGATCGTCACGGTGAGCGTCGACGTGCGGACGAGCTCCGGGCTCACCGTTCACGCCACCGCGCGGGCCGGGCCGGTCATGGCCGGCTGAGGCCGAGAACGAGGGGGCGCCGTTGGTGAGCTGAGCGGCCTAGCCGCGGGATAGGTGGGAGAGGACCAAGGAGAGGAGGCGGGCGGCCTCGGGCTTGTTCAGCGGGTTGTTGCCGTTGCCGCATTTCGGGGACTGCACGCACGACGGGCAGCCGTGTTCGCAGCGGCACGTGGTGATGGCGCGGTGGGTCGCGGTCAGCCAGGTCGCGGCGGTGGCGTAGGCGCGTTCGGCGAAGCCGGCGCCGCCTGGGTGGCCGTCGTAGACGAAGATCGTGGGCAAGCCGGTGTCGGCGTGGGCGGCGGTGGAGAGGCCGCCGATGTCCCAGCGGTCGCAGGTGGCCACGAGCGGGAGGAGGCCGATCGCGGCGTGCTCCGCGGCGTGGAGGGCGCCGGGCCACTCGACGTCGGGGATCCCGGCCGCGTCCAGGGCCTCGGGGTCGATGGTCCACCAGACGGCGACCGTGCGCAGGATGCGCTCGGGTAGGTCGAGGGGGCAGGTCTCGATCACCTCGCCGGAGACCAGGCGGCGGCGCTGGTAGCTGACCACCTGGTTGGTGACCTCGACCTCGCCCAGGCTGAGCGTTACCGGGCCGGTGGCGCGGCTCTCGCGCACCGAGAGCACCGTCATCGACGTGACGTCGCGGGGGTGGGTGCTCCAGTCCGGGTCCTCGGCGTGGACCAGGGCGGCCGAGTCGGCGAGGTCGAGCTTGTCGACGACGTAGGTGGCGCCCTGGTGCAGGTACACCGCGCCGGTGTGGACCTGGTGGTGGGCGGAGCCGGTGTCGACCGTGCCCAGGAGCCGGCCGGTGGCCGACTCGACGACGGCGATCGGGCCGCCGCCGGCGCCGCGGAGGTCGACGTCGGGGCGGTCGCGCTCGGTCCAGTACCAGCCCGAGGGGCGGCGGCGGAGCATGCCGGCGGCGACCAGGGTGTCCAGCAGATCTGCCGCGCCGGGGCCGAAGAGGGGGAGGTCGGCCTCGGTCAGCGGCAGCTCGGCGGCGGCGCAGCACAGCTGCGGAGCCAGGACGTGAGGGTTGGCCGGGTCGAAGACGGTGGCCTCGACCGAGCGGCCGAAGAGGGCCTCGGGGTGGTGCACGAGATACGTGTCGAGGGGGTCGTCGCGGGCGACCAGGGTGCAGGTCGCGGACCGGCCGGCGCGGCCCGCGCGGCCGGCCTGCTGCCACAGGGAAGCGAGGGTGCCGGGGTAGCCGGACATGATGACGGCGTCGAGGCCGGTCAGGTCGACGCCCAGCTCGAGCGCGTTGGTGGAGGCCAGGCCGAGCAGCCGGCCGTCCATGAGGTCGCGCTCCAGCGCGCGGCGGTCCTCGCGCAGGTAGCCCGCCCGGTAGGCGGCGACGCGGGAGCCGAGGCCGGGGACCGCGCTGTCGAGGCGGTGGCGGGCCATCGTCGCGACGAGCTCCGCCCCTTTACGGGAGCGGACGAAGGCCAGTGTGGGTACCCCCGCGGAAACCGACTCGGCCAGCAGGGTAGCGGTGTCGGTGAGGGCGGAGCGGCGCGGGCCGTCGTCGGTGAGCAGCGGGGGCTCCCACAGGTTGAACGTGATCTCGCCGCGCGGGGAGGCGTCCTCGGTGAACGCGGTCATGGGCAGGCCGGTGAGCCGCTCGCCGGAGGCCGCCGGGTCGCCCGACGTCGCGGACGCCAGCACGAAGCACGGCTGCGCGCGGTAGCGGACGGCCAGCCGGCGCAGGCGGCGCAGCACGTGGGCGACGTGCGAGCCGAAGATGCCGCGGTAGGCGTGGCATTCGTCGACCACGACGTAGCGCAGGCCGCGCAGGAACCGGGCCCAGGCGGCGTGGCCGGGCAGGATGCCGTGGTGGAGCATGTCGGGGTTGGTGAGCACCACCCGGGCGTGCTGGCGGACCCAGTCGCGCTCCTCGCGGGAGGTGTCGCCGTCGAACGTGGCCGGATACAGGCCCGGCAGGCCGAGGTCGGTGAGCGAGCGCAGCTGGTCGGCGGCGAGGGCCTTGGTCGGTGCGATGTAGAGCACCGTGGCCCGCTGGTCGGTCAGCAGCCGCGACAGCGCGGGCAGCTGGTAGGCCAGCGACTTGCCGGAGCCGGTGCCGGTCGCGACCACGGTGTGGACGCCCTGCCAGGCGGCCGTGGCGGCCTCGGCCTGGTGGCGCCAGGGGGCGAAGCGGAACGCCGCGCGGAGCGGCTCCGGCACCCACTCGGGCCAGGGGACGACGACGCCCTCGCGGCGCGGGAGCGTTTCGGTGTGGAGCAGCACGCTCAGCACTGTAAAACAGATGTTCGAAACCTGGTGCGCGGTACACGCGCGCGGGATATGGGAAAGGGGGTGGAGCGTCGCCTGAGCGGGGCGTCGATGGTTAGATGCCCGTGGAGGGCATGCACATTTCGGCCGCCAGAGGAGGAGGTCCGCATGGAGCTGTCGCTGTCGACGTACGACTCCGGCGACCACACGGTGCTCGAAGTCGGCGGTGAGGTGGACGTCTACACCGCCCCACGGCTGCGCGAGAAGCTCGTCGAGCTCGTCGAGCAGGGTTCCCGGCACGTCGTCGTCGACCTCAGCCGGGTGGAGTTTCTCGACTCGACCGGGCTCGGCGTGCTGGTCGGCGCCCTCAAGCGGCTCCGCGCGGTCAACGGCTCGTTCGGGCTGGTGTGCGCGCACGAGCGGCTGCTCAAGATCTTCCGGATCACCGCCCTGGACCGGGTGTTCTCGCTGTATGACACCGTGGCCGCCGCGACCGCCGCGACCGGCGCGGGCACCGAACCCCCGGCATAGGTAGGTCCATGCCCACGGTACGACTCTCCTTCTCGCCGGCGCCCGCCCACGTCCGCACGGCGCGCCTCGTCGGCGTGGCCGTCGCGCGGCGGGCGGGCGTGGCCGAGGAACTGCTCGAGGAGGTCCGGCTGGCGATCGGCGAGGCGTGCTCCCGCGCGGTCGCGCTGCACCGCTCGCACGGCCTCGACGACCTGGTCGACGTCGCCATGGCCGACGGCGACCGGTTCACCGTCCGGGTGGTCGACCGCGCGGCCAACGGCGCGATGGTCACCCGCGCACCGCAGGACGAGGCCGTCGTCCTGCTGTCCGATCCGGCGCTGCCGCTGACCGCCCCGCCGGACCTGCTGGCGGAGGAGGCGGTCGCCGCGCGGATGGGCCTGGCGCTGCTGGCCGGGCTCGTGGACGATCTCAACGTGTCCGAATTATCCGAAGGTGTCGGCACCGAGGTCCGGATGTCCTGGCCACTGGAGCGCCCCGGCGATTGATGATCATCGCCGATCGACCGAGTGCGATTTGTGCAATCGCGCAAGTCGGTGTGACCACGACCACGCAGGGCGGCTAGAGTACGGCGATCGTGTATGACGGCCCTGGTCATTGGGTACCTCGGTCGCTCAGCACGGGCTCCCCGCGTGGAGAACCGCCGCCGGCCTGACCGCTCGCGGCGCTGTCATGTGTCGGTACAGGAGGACAACGAATGTCCAATTCACTCGCCGCTGCCGGCGAGATTTCCCTTTCCGGGAGCAACCTGAGCTATATCGTGGTCGCGCTCGTCATCGCCTTCGTGGCGTTGGGCTTCGCCGCGGTGCTGGTCAGGGCGGTCCTCGCGACCGGCCGGGGCACCCCGAAGATGCAGGAGATCGCCGGGGCGGTACAGGAGGGCGCGACCGCGTACCTCGTGCGGCAGTTCAAGACCCTCGGCATCTTCGTGGTCATCGCGGTGGTGCTGCTGTTCCTGCTTCCGGTGAACGACTCCGGAGCCAACGAAACCTTGATCAAGATCGGCCGGTCGGCGTTCTTCATCGTCGGCGCGGTCTTCTCGGCCTTCATCGGTGGCGCCGGTATGGCGCTGGCCACCCGCGCCAACCTGCGCGTCGCGGCGGCGGCCCGGGAGGACGGCGGCCGGGAGAAGGCGATGCAGATCGCGTTCCGCACCGGTGGCGTGGTCGGCTTCCTCACCGTGGGCCTGGGACTGTTCGGCGCGGCCCTGGTGGTGCTCATCTTCAAGGGCGACGCGCCCATCGTGCTCGAGGGCTTCGGCTTCGGCGCGGCCCTGCTGGCGATGTTCATGCGGGTCGGCGGCGGCATCTTCACCAAGGCCGCCGACGTCGGCGCCGACCTGGTCGGCAAGGTTGAGCAGGGCATCCCCGAGGATGACCCGCGCAACGCGGCGACCATCGCCGACAACGTGGGCGACAACGTCGGCGACTGCGCCGGCATGGCCGCCGACCTGTTCGAGTCCTACGCCGTGACCCTGGTCGCGGCGCTGATCCTGGGCCGGGCCGCGTTCGGCGAGCACGGCCTCGTGTTCCCGCTGATCGTGTCGACCATCGGCGTGATCATCGCGTTCCTGGGCGTTGCGCTCACCCGCCTGCGCAAGTCCGACCGCAACGGCCTGGTCGCGATCAACCGGGCGTTCTACATCTCCGCGATCGCCTCGGCGGTGCTGGTCAGCATCGCCGCGCTGTTCTACCTGCCGACCAGCTGGAGCAAGCTGCTCGGCGACGGCTGGCGGGCCACGCTCAACCTGGGTGACGGTGACAACCCGCCGTTCGGCCCGCACGTCACCGCCATCATCGCCGTGATCATCGGCATCGCGCTGGCCGCGATCATCCAGGCGCTCACGGGGTACTTCACCGAGACCGAGCGCCGTCCGGTCAGGGACATCGGCAAGAGCGCGCTCACCGGCCCCGCCACGGTGGTGCTCGCCGGCGTCAGCGTCGGCTTCGAGTCGGCCGTCTACTCGGCCATCGTCATCGGCGCGGGCGTCTTCGGTGCCTTCCTGCTCGGTGGCGGTTCGATCACCCTCTCGCTGTTCGCGGTCGCCATGGCCGGCACCGGCCTGCTCACCACCGTCGGTGTCATCGTCGCCATGGACACCTTCGGCCCGATCAGCGACAACGCGCAGGGCATCGCGGAGATGTCCGGCGACATCGACGAGCGCGGCGCCCGCACGCTGACCGAGCTCGACGCGGTCGGCAACACCACCAAGGCGATCACCAAGGGCATCGCGATCGCCACCGCGGTGCTCGCCGCCACCGCCCTGTTCGGCTCGTACACCGACACCATGCGCAACGCGCTGGCCGATGCCGGGTCGAAGCTGTCCACCGACGCGTTGCTCAACGTCGCCAACCCGAGCAACCTCGTCGGCCTGCTCATCGGGGCCGCGGTCGTGTTCCTGTTCTCCGGCCTCGCGATCAACGCCGTGGCCCGCTCCGCGGGCGCCGTCGTGTTCGAGGTCCGGCGGCAGTTCCGCGAGTTCCCGGGCATTATGGACGGCTCGCAGCGGCCGGAGTACGGCAAGGTCGTCGACATCTGCACCCGCGACGCCCAGCGTGAGCTGATCACGCCGGGCCTGCTCGCGGTCATGGCGCCGATCGCGGTCGGCTTCGGCCTCGGCGTCGGCCCGCTGGCGGCGTACCTGGCCGGCGCGATCGGCACCGGCACGCTCATGGCGGTGTTCCTGTCCAACTCCGGTGGGGCCTGGGACAACGCGAAGAAGCTGGTCGAGGACGGCGTCCATGGCGGCAAGGGCTCGCCCGCGCATGCCGCGACGGTCATCGGCGACACCGTCGGTGACCCGTTCAAGGACACCGCCGGCCCGGCCATCAACCCGCTGCTCAAGGTCATGAACCTGGTCTCCCTGCTCATCGCCCCGGCCGTGGTCACGGTTACGGTCGGCGACGGCAGCCGGGTGTTCCGGTTCGTGATCGCGATCGCCGCGGTGCTCGTCATCGCCGGTGCGGTGGTGCTGAGCAAGCGCAAGCCGGTCGCCGTCGACGCCGGCAACGGCGCCGCCTCGCAGGAGGAGGCGCCGGAGAAGGTCACCGCCTGACCCGATCCACGCGCGACACCGCGACGCTCCGGCCGGATTCCGGCCGGAGCGTCGTGTTTTCTCGAACAGACGATCGGATCTACGCTGCTTGTCATGCGCGCCGCCCGCCTCCTCGTCGCCGCCCTCCTCTGCTGCGCGGCGGCCGGGTGCGGCGGCGACGGGGTCGAGCCGCGGCAGTGGGCCCGGTCGGTGTGCACCGCGCTCACCCCGTGGCGGGCCGAGATCGCCGACCTGACCGCGAAGGCGCAGCAGCAGTTGCAGGCGGCCCGCACGCCGGCCGAGACCAAGACCAACATCGTGGAGCTGCTGGACGGCGCCGAGTCCGCCAGCGAGAAGGCCCGGGCCGGCGTCGACGGCGCCGGCGTGCCCGACGTCGAGGACGGCAAGAAGGTCGCCGAGCAGTTCACCGCGTCGCTGTCCAAGGCCCGCGACGCCTACGGCAACGCCAAACGCACCGTGTCCGAGCTGCCCACGGCCGACGGGAAGGCCTTCTATGCGGCGGTCGGCAAGGCGTTCACGACGCTCAAGGACGACTACGAGCGCAGCGCGATCGACCCGGCCCACACCGGCCCGGCCGACCTGCAGCGGGCGTTCGACGAGGTGCCCGAGTGCCGGTGACGCCGGCCCGCGGCCGGCAACTGTCGCTGTTCGGGGTCGAGGCGCGCCCGCCCGCGCCGATCGACCTGGAGGGCCTGCTCGCCGGCGCCGGCCAGGTCGGCCGGATGGGCGGCACCGGCCGGGTGTCGATCGTGGTCGACGACGCCTGGCGCTGCGCCGTGCTGCGCACCGAGCTGGAGGGGCGCGGCCTGGTGGTGACCTGCGAGCCGGCCGAGGAGGAGCGCTGGGCGCTGCGCACGGCCTACTCCGCCGCGCTGGCCCCGCTCGCCGCGCGCTGGCTCGACGAGGACGGCCTCAAGCTGTGCCCACCCGGGCTGGCGCTGGACGGGCGGCGGCTGCGGCTGTGGGTCGCGGCCGCGGGCGACTACGACGGCCCCCGCGCCTACCTGCTGCGCCTCGCGCCGCGTCCCCGCCCCGCACCGGTCGATCCGGATATTAGCGAAGATTCCGGATATGGTACCGCGGAAGCTTTCTTCGAGTCCGAGGTCGACTTGACCCCACAAAGTCCCCCAAACGGGTCGAACGGCGAAGCCCTCCACATGATCAAACGGCCACGGCGCGACGACCGGCCGAATGTCAGAAAGCGCAAGAGCGAGAGTAAAATCACAGCCTTCGATCCGGGCCCCGACGAGTTCGCCGATGCCGAGGACTTCTTCGGCGACGTAGCGACCGACGAGTGGCCCGATTCGGGAGTGGGCGACCTGCCCACCGTCGTGCTCGATCCGGTGACGGAGCCGCGGCCGGATCCGGCCGCGGCGCCCGACCCGCCGGAGCGGGAGGCCGGCATCGACCGGCAGGTGGCGGACAACTGGATCGCCGTCGGCGACGCATTGCTGGCGGTCGGACTCCCGGCCGTCCTGGTCGCCGCGGAATCGGGCGGCCCCGCGTATCGCATCGTCGGCCCCCGCCGCATCACCCGCCTCGCGGAGCTGGTCGGCGAGCCCCCGGCGGAAGCGCCGGCGGGCGTCTGGCCGGGCTGACCATTCGGGGCGGATCCGCGTTCCGCAGGGGTGGAAACGCGACCGCCGAGCTGCCGACAAACCCCCACAAACACCGCAGCGGTTGCGACACGTTCGCAAGATCGGGCAGGTCGTGGTTGTGCATGGGTGTACCGTGGCGCCGATCGGCGTGTCGCGAGCCGACCGCCGGGGCGTCCCATTGCGCAACTCGGCGCGAAGGCGCGCGTTACGTTTGACGTCTGTCCGTCCGCACCGGGGAGAACTGTGCCGAACTCCGCCAACACAAAGCGGCTGGTGATCGTGGAGTCGCCGGCGAAGGCCAAGACGATTTCGGGCTACCTGGGCCCGAATTACCTCGTCGAGGCCAGTTTTGGCCATGTCCGGGATCTGCCGGTGGGCAAGAAAGACATGCCCGACGCGCTGAAGAGCAAGCCGTGGGCCTACCTGGGCGTCGACATCGACAACGATTTCGCCCCGGTCTATATCATCTCGGCCGACCGGCGCAAGCAGATCAGCCGGCTCAAAGACCTGCTCAAGCAGGCCGACGAGGTCTACCTCGCCACAGATGAGGACCGCGAGGGCGAGGCGATCGCCTGGCACCTGCTGGAGACGCTCAAGCCCAAGGTGCCGGTCCGCCGGATGGTCTTCCACGAGATCACCCGCCCGGCGATCCAGGCCGCGGTCGCCAACCCGCGCGAGATCAACCGCTCGCTGGTCGACGCCCAGGAGGCGCGGCGCATCCTCGACCGCCTCTACGGCTACGACGTGTCCACCGTGCTGTGGAAGAAGGTCCAGCGCGGCCTGTCCGCCGGGCGCGTGCAGTCCGTGGCGACCCGGATCGTGGTCGAGCGGGAGCGACAGCGGATGCGGTTCCGCTCGGCCGAGTACTGGGACATCATCGCCAAGCTGCTGCCGGAGAACGAGACCCGCACCTTCAACGCGACGCTGATCGCGATTGACGGTGACCGGGTCGCTACCGGGCGTGACTTCGACCCGGAGACCGGCCAGGTCCGCCCCGGCGCCGGCGTCATCCACCTCGACGAGACCGGCGCCCGCGGCCTGGCCGCGCGCCTGGAGGGCCGGCCGTTCACGGTCACCCGGGTCGAGGAGAAGCCGTATCGCCGCAAGCCCTACCCGCCGTTCATCACCTCGACGCTGCAGCAGGAGGCGGCCCGCAAGCTGCGGCTGTCCTCGGCGCAGACGATGCGGGTCGCCCAGCGGCTGTATGAGAACGGCTACATCACCTACATGCGTACCGACTCGGTGAACCTCTCCGAGGCGGCGATCGCGGCGGCCCGCCAGCAGATCCAGGACCTGTTCGGGGCCAAGTCGGTGCCGCCGCAGCCCCGGCGGTACACCGGCAAGGTCAAGAACGCCCAGGAGGCGCACGAGGCGATCCGCCCGGCCGGCGACGCCTTCCGCACCCCCGGCGACGTGGCCAAGGAGCTCAACGCCGAGGAGCTGCGGCTCTACGAGCTGATCTGGCGGCGCACGATCGCCTCGCAGATGACCGACGCGGTCGGCAACAGCACGTCGGTGCGGATCAACGCGGTCACCCCGGCCCAGGAGTCGGTCGACTTCGGCGCCAGCGGCAAGACGATCACCGACCCGGGCTTCCTGCAGGCCTACGTCGAGTCCTCCGACGACGAGTCGGCCGAGGCCGACGACGCCGAGCGGCGCCTGCCGGTGCTGGTCAAGGGCCAGCCGCTGACCGAGCGGGGCCTGACCCCGACCGGCCACACTACCCAGCCGCCGCCCCGCTACACCGAGGCGTCGCTGGTCAAGGCGATGGAGGAGCTGGGCATCGGCCGGCCGTCGACCTATGCGTCGATCATGGAGACGATCAACAACCGCGGCTACGTGTTCAAACGCGGCCAGGCCCTGATCCCCTCCTTCCTCGCCTTCGCCGTGGTCGGGCTGCTGGAGCAGCACTTCCCCCGGCTGGTCGACTACGACTTCACCGCCTCGATGGAGAACGTGCTCGACGAGATCGCCAACGGCGACGAGAGCACGGTGGACTTCCTGCGCCCGTTCTACTTCGGCGGCGACACCGGCGACGAGGGCTCGGTGCCCCGCCAGGGCGGGCTCAAGCGGATGGTGACCGAGCGCCTCGGCGAGATCGACGCGCGCGGCATCAACTCGATCCCGCTGTTCCGCGACGAGGCCGGCCGCGACGTGGTGGTCCGGGTCGGCAAGTTCGGCCCCTACCTGCAGCGCTTCGTGCCCGGCGCGCCCGAGGAGGACGAGCCGGAGCGGGCCGCCGTGCCCGACGGCATCGCCCCCGACGAGCTCACGCCCGACAAGGTCGCCGAGCTGTTCGTCGGCGGCTCCGGCGGCGAGCGCAAGATCGGCGAGCACCCCGAGACCGGCGAGCCGATCGTGGTGAAGTCCGGCCGGTATGGCCCCTACGTCTCCAGCGGCGACAAGACCACGTCGCTGTTCCCGACGCAGAGCCCCGACCAGCTGACCCTCGAGGAGGCGCTGCGGCTGCTGTCGCTGCCGCGGCTCGTCGGCCACGACCCCGAGGGCGAGCCGATCATGGCCTCGCCGGGCCGCTACGGCCCCTACATCAAGCGCGGCAACGACACGCGGTCGCTGGAGAACAACGACCAACTGTTCTCGCTGACCCTGCCCCAGGCGCTGGACCTGCTGGCGGCGCCGAAGACCCGCGGCCGGGCGGCGGCCAAGCCCCCGCTGCGCGAGATGGGCGCCGACCCGCGCACCGAGAAGCCGCTGGTCATCAAGGACGGCCGGTTCGGTCCGTATGTGACCGACGGCGAGGTCAACGCCTCGCTGCGCCGCAGCCAGTCCGTCGAGGAGCTGACCATCTCCGAGGCGAGCGACATGCTGGCCGACAAGCGGGCGAAGGGCCCGGCGCCGAAGAAGGCCCGCCCGGCGGCCAAGAAGGCCGCACCGGCGGAGAAGAAGGCCGCGCCGGCCAAGAAGGCGGCGACCGGGGCGAAGCAGGCCACGGCGGCCAAGAAGACGACGGCGGCGAAGAAGACCACCACCGCGGCCAAGAAGGCCACCCCGGCGAAGAAGGCGGCCCCGAAGAAGGCCACCTCGCGCAAGGCGGCCCCTTCCGAGGACTGAGCATCACGACCGCGCCGACCGAGGCGCCGCCCGGACGTCGCCCGCGCCGGGCCGAGCCAGGCGGGGCGCAGGCCAGGCGGGGCGCAGGCCAGGCGGGGCGCAGGCCAGGCGGGGCGCAGGCCAGGCGGGGCGCAGGCCAGGCGGGGCGCAGGCCAGGCCAGGCCGGGCGGGGCGCGGGCCAGGCCGGGCTCGGGCCGAGCGCGGCGCCCCGGCGCCGATGACCGCCGTCCCGTCAGCTGCCGGCCTGGAATGCGGCCCCGCGCCCCTGTAGCGACCGTCCCGTCGGGTCGCTTCGCGCATCTAGGGGGCAGGCACGGAGCGGTCCGGCATCCGGGGTCGGGCACAGAGCGGTCCGCCATCCGGCCGCTCTGCGCATCCAGGGCGGGTCAGGCGCGGAGCGGTCCGCTATCAGGTCGGGAAGCCACCGCCGGCAGGTCGCGGTGGTGGAGCGCTCGCGGCTTGGGCGTCGGCGCGCGATGGGACGAGATCGCGAGGTCCAGCCGGTCGTCGACCTCGTGCCGATCCGCCGGATGTCTCCGTGATCATGCTGGATCGGCCGCGTGCACCACGCGTTTTTCATGATCGTGGAAGATGGATGTACGCCTGGGTACCGTATGTCTCCGGGATCATGGCGAACCCCGGGTATCGGCGTGGTGGCGTGCATGATCGCGGAGAGTTGTCGTCGTCAAATCGGATATATGCCCTGTCAGGGTATAAATCCGAAAAGTCGTGGCGCGGAGCGCCCGACTTTTCGGGGCTAGTCTCCGTCTCCCTGCCGGGCGGCCCGTTCCGGGCTGAAAATCGGTCGTGATGGTTGCGGTTCGTGGTGGTCTGTGGTGGCGTGATGCTGGTCGCCCGCTGACGTCGTGCCTCCTTGATCCGTTTGAGGTCGTGGGCTAGTCGGACGGTGGCAGCCGCGCCATGGGCCCTTCACTGTTGCTTCGAGCACGCGGATTAGCTTCACCCGTCCTGTGGCTGCCGCGGGCGACCGCCCTGGTATGTGCGCTGATGGGAGGTCGCGGGTGCTGGAGGAGACGCAGGATCGTGAGGAGATCATCGAGCGGGTCGCGGCGTTGGACATCGGCAAGGCCGAGGTGGTGTGTTGCCTGCGGGTTCCGGACGAGGCCAACCCCGGACGCCGGTTGCAGGAGGTGCGGACCTATTCCACGATGACCCGCTCGCTGGCCGGGATGGCCGAGCGGTTGCGGGAACTCGGGGTGACCCGGGTGGTGATGGAGGCGACGAGCGACTATTGGAAGCCGGCGTTCTATCTGCTGGAGGCGTACGGGTTTGACACCTGGCTGGTCAACGCCCGGGATGTCAAGCACCTGCCGGGCCGGCCGAAGACCGACCGGCTCGACGCGGTGTGGTTGTGCAAGGTTGCCGAGCGGCAGATGATCCGGCCCAGCTTCGTCCCGCCGCCACCGATCCGGGAACTGCGTGATCTGACCCGCTACCGGGTGGATCTGGTCGCCGCGGCCGGCGCGGAACGCAACCGGGCCGAGAAGCTCCTTGAAGACGCCCAGATCAAGCTGTCCGTGGTGGCCTCGGATATCTTCGGCACCTCGGGCCGGGCGATGATGGCCGCGCTGATCGACGGGCAGCGAGACCCGAAGATCCTCGCGCAGCTGGCCCGCTCCAGGCTGCGGAGCAAGATCCCGCAGTTGGAGGAGTCGTTCGTCGGGCGGTTCACCGACCATCACGGGTTCCTCCTGGCCAAGATGCTGGCCCGGGTCGATGCGATCAACGCCGACATCGCTGAGGTCGATGCCCGGATCGAGGCCCATATCGCCCCTTTCGGCGAAGCGGCGGTCCGGCTGGCTGAGATCCCCGGCGTCGGCCCGGCCGCCGCCCACGCGATCATCGCCGAGATCGGCCTGGACATGAGCCGCTTCCCCACCCCCGCGCACCTGGCCGGCTGGGCCCGGTTCGCACCCGGGATCAAGGAATCCGCCGGCCGGAAGAAGGGCAACGGCTCGACCGGGCACGGCAATCCCTACCTGGCCAGAGTCCTCGGCCAGATCGCGGTGTCCGCCGCCCGGACCCACACGTTCCTCGGCGAACGCTACCGCCGCCTCGCCCGCAGGCGAGGCGCCAAACGCGCCATCGTCGCGGTCGGCCGATCCGTGCTGACCATCATCTGGCACCTGCTGCACGACCCCGAGGCCCGCTTCCACGACCTCGGGGCCGCCTTCTACGACACACGTACCAGTACCGAACGCCGCAAACGCAACCACGTCCGCCATCTCGAAGCCCTCGGCTTCAAAGTCACCCTCGAACCCGCAGCCGCCTGACCACGTCAGACCTGGACATCCCGGCTCCGCTTCGCTACGCCGGGAGCTGCCGCCTGCCCACTCACCGTCGATTTTCGGATTAGGGGCCGAGGACGCGCTCGGTGTAGGCGTTGGCAAACAGGCGGTTCGGGTCGAGCTTGTCGCGGACTGCCTGGAAGTCGGCGAATCGGGGGTAGACCTCGGACAGCGACTCGGCGTCGCGGAAGTGCATCTTGCCCCAGTGCGGGCGTCCGGCCAGTGGGGCGGCGACGGCCTCGAAGCGGCGGAAGTACTCCTCGTAGGGCGCGCCGACGTACTGGTGGATCGCGACGTAAGCGTTGTCGCGGCCGTGGCCGTGGGACAGCCAGATGTCGTCGGCGGCGGTGAAGCGCACCTCCACCGGGAACTGGACCTTGTAGGGCAGGCCGGCCACCACCGCCCGCAGCCCGTCGAACGCCTCGCGCAGCGCGGCGCGGGGCAGGCCGTACTCCATCTCGACGAACCGGACCCGGCGCGGGGTGCAGAACACCTCGTGGGACGGCGCCGTGTAGACCCGCGCCGAGAGCGCCCGGGCCGAAACGCGGCTGATCGGCGGTACCGCCGCGGGAACCACCCGGCCGATCCGGCAGGCCGCGCCGAAGACCGTGTTGGACAGGAAGTCGTCGTCGAGCCAGCGCCGCCAGCCCGCCAGCGGCGTGTCCGCCTCCGGCACCCGGTTGTTGCGCTTGATCTGCACCCGGTCGGTGTAGGGGAACCAGTAGAACTCGAAGTGGTCGTTGGCCCCGACGTGCTCATCCAGGCCCGACCACACGTCGGCCAGCGACGCCGGGCGCTCGTCGGCGCGCAGCGTGAACGCCGGTGCGCAGCGCAGCGTGACGGTGCTGAGCACGCCCAGCGCGCCGATGTTGACCCGGGCCGCGGCGAACAGGTCCGGGTTCTGCGTCGTCGAGCAGGCCACCTCGGTGCCGTCGGCGGTGACCAGGGTGAGGGCCTCGATGAAGGTGGACAGGCAGCCGAAGCCGGTGCCGGTGCCGTGGGTGCCGGTCGACAGCGCGCCGGCGATCGTCTGCGCGTCGATGTCGCCGAGGTTGGGCATGGCCAGCCCGTTCGCGGCGAGGGTCGCGTTGAGCACGCGCAGCGGCATGCCGGCCTGCACGGTGACCAGGTTCCCCTCGACCCGCACCAGGGACGCCATCCGGTCGAGCTCGACCCGGACGCCGTCGGTGAGCGCGGTGGGGGTGAAGGAGTGTCCGCTGCCGACCGCCTTCACCCGCAGGCCCTCCGCGGCGGCGGCGTGGAGGACCTCGGCCAGCTCGGCGGGGTCGGCCGGGTGAGCGACGCGGGTGGCGGTCGCGGTCTGGTTGCCGGCCCAGTTGGCCCACGGAGTAGTCACGAAATCTGAGTACCCTTCACGTATGCCCCCCGTCAATCACCGGGCTCAATCACACGGGTGAAATGGGCTATCCGCCGATCGTCCCCGGTCGTTGACGTGAGTAGGTTTCAAAGGCGGGACCGACCGGGAGCTTCCCGGCGGACCCGACGAAGTGGAGGGGGGACATCCGGGTGGCGACACAGACTGTGGCCGGCGCCGGGACGAAGCCGCTGCGCCGGGTTCCGGTGCAGGGGCGCAGCGTGGCGCGGGTCGGGCGGATGCTCGATGCCTGCGCCGAGCTCGTCGACGAGGTGGGGTACGACGGGCTCACCACGACCCTACTGGCGGAGCGGGCGGGGGTGGCGATCGGCTCGGTCTACCAGTTCTTCCCGGACAAGCGGGCCATCGTGCAGGCGCTCACGCTGCGCAGCCTGGAGGGCTATCTGGAGCGTCTCGGGGCCCGGCTGGCCGACCAGGGCATCGCGCACTGGTGGGATGCCGTGGACGCGGCGATCGACGAGTACATCGACATGCACCGCACCGTGCCGGGTTTCCGCACCCTGCACTTCGGCGATGTGGTCGACATTCACCTGCTCGACGACGAGCGCGACAACAACGACGTCATCGTGTCGCAGCTCGCCAACCTGCTCATCGAGCGCTTCGGCGTGCCCGACCCGCAGCGCCTGCAGTTCGTGCTGGCGATCGCGGTCGAGGCGGCCGACGGGCTGATCAAGCTCGCGTTCCGCCGCTCGCCCGAGGGGGATCCGGTCGTGCTTGGCGAGGCCAAGGCGCTGATCAGGGAGTACTTGCACCACCGCCTGTAGTCGCATTACGTGGCGGGTGAGGCGGACGAAACACGTTGTTGACAATCCCACAACGGCTGTCCGCTTTGCCCGCTGCGACGCATACTTCTGTCGACCGGTACCCCGCACGAGGACTGGATCTTTCAGATGAACAGCGCTGTGAACAGGCGAAACATCGGCATTATCGGTGCCGGGCGAGTAGGTGCCGCACTCGGCGCCGCGCTCGAGCGAGCCGGTCACCGAGTGGTCGCCGCGGCGGGCGTCTCCGCCGCCTCCAAGGCCCGCGCGGAGCGCATGCTGCCCGCCGCGCGCCTGCTGCCCGCCGACGAGGTCGCCGCCGCCGCGGACCTCGTGCTGCTGGCCGTCCCCGACGACGTCCTCGCCGGCCTGGTCAAGGGCCTGGGCGAGACCGGAGCGCTGCGCGCCGGGCAGGTCGTCGCCCACACCTCGGGCGCGCACGGCCTGGCCGTGCTCGCCCCCGCGGCCGCCGCCGGCGCCCGCCCCCTCGCCCTGCACCCGGCCATGACGTTCACCGGCACCGAGGCCGACCTCGACCGGCTGGCCGCCGGGGTCTCCTTCGGCGTGACCGCCCCCGACGACCTGCGCGAGCTCGCCGCGGCGCTCGTCGGCGACCTGCACGGCGTCGTCGAGTGGATCGCCGAGGAGCGCCGGCCGCTCTACCACGCCGCGCTCGCCCACGGCGCCAACCACCTGGCCACGCTGGTCAGCGAGGCGATGGACCGGCTGCGCGACGCGGGCGTCACCGACCCCGAGCGGGTGCTCGCCCCGCTGCTCGGCGCCGCCCTCGACAACGCGCTGCGCCTGGGCGACGCCGCGCTGACCGGCCCGGTCTCCCGCGGCGACGCCGGGACCGTGGCCAAGCACCTCACCGCGCTGGCCGAGGTGGCGCCCGGCTCGGTGCCGCCGTATCTGGCGCTCGCCCGGCGCACCGCCGACCGGGTCATCGCCGCCGGCCGGCTGCGGCCCACCGACGCCGAGCCGCTGCTGGACGTGCTGCGCGAGGCCGCCCGGGAGCGTGCCGCGTGAAGGTCGTCGCCACCCGCCCGGAGCTGCGGGCCGGGCGCGCCGGGCTGACCGGTGACGTCGCCGTCGTGATGACCATGGGCGCCCTGCACGCCGGGCACGCCGCCCTGCTGCGCCGGGCCCGGGCCGAGGCCGGCTCCCTGCTGCTCACGGTCTTCGTCAACCCACTGCAGTTCGGCCCGGCCGAGGATCTCGACCGCTACCCGCGCACCCTGGAGGCCGACCTCGAGCTGGCCCGGGCCGAGGGCGTCGACCTGGTCTTCGCCCCGTCGCGCGAGGTCATGTATCCGGGCGGCGACCCCGCCGTGCGGGTCGATCCGGGGCCGCTGGGCTCGGTGCTGGAGGGCGCCAGCCGGCCCGGCTTCTTCCACGGGGTGCTCACCGTGGTCAACAAGCTGTTCCAGCTGACCCGGCCCGATCTGGCGTACTTCGGCGAGAAGGACTATCAGCAGCTCGGCCTGATCCGGGCCATGGTGCGCGACTTCGACCTGCCGATCGACGTGCGGGGCGTGCCGACCGTGCGGGAGCCGGACGGCTTGGCCCGCAGCAGCCGCAACCGCTACCTGGCCCCGGCCGAGCGGGAGGCGGCGCTGGTGCTGCACCGCGCGCTGCGCGCCGCCGCCGAGGCCGGCTCGGTCGAGGCCGGCCTGGCCGAGTATGCGCTGGTGCCCGAGGTCAAGCTCGACTACCTCGTGCTCACCGACCCGATGCTCGGCCCCGCGCCCGAGCACGGCCCGGCCCGGCTGCTCACCGCCGCCTGGGTCGGCGGCACCCGTCTCATCGACAACCTCGGAGTGAGACTCAACGGCCCGGTAGGAGAACAGTCGTGATCCGCACCATGCTCAAGTCCAAGATCCACCGGGCCACGGTGACCCAGGCCGACCTGCACTACGTCGGGTCGGTCACGGTCGACGAGGACCTCATGGACGCCGCCGACCTGCTGGCCGGCGAGCAGGTCGCGATCGTGGACGTCACCAACGGGGCGCGGCTGGAGACGTATGTGATCGCCGGGCCGCGCGGCTCGGGCGTGATCGGCATCAACGGCGCCGCCGCGCACCTCGTGCACCCGGGCGACCTGGTCATCCTGATCTCGTACGCGCAGCTCGAGGACGCCGAGGCCCGCGCCTACCGGCCGCGGATCGTGCACGTCGACGCCGCCAACCGGATCATCACCCTCGACCACGACCCGGCGGGCGCCGCGCCGGGCACGGCCGGCTCTCCGCACCGCGGCGACCTCGTGCGGTCGTAGACGGCGCGGGTTGCCAAGCGGCTCTATGGTTGGGCAGACTGCCGTGGCATCGTGCCGGGCCGGGGGAGGGACAGGACACCGATGGCGCGCAAGTTGATCTCGGTGCTGGTGCCGGTGCTGGCCTTGGCGCTGCTGGCGGGCTGCGGCGCGCCGGCGGGCACCGACAAGGACCTCACCGACGACTGGGCGATGCTCGCCGCGCCGAAGATCCCTCTGCCGCCGGTCGGCGCCTGTTACACGACCACCGTCGACTACTTCGCCACCGACTCGACCACGCTGTTCTCGTTCAAGCCGGTCGACTCCTGCACGGTCGCGCACGCGAGCGAGACGTTCTTCGTCGGCGACCTCACCGGCTCGGCCGCCACCGGCACCGCCCCGCCCAAGGGCGTGGCGCTCAAGGACGGCTGGGCCAAGTGCGCGAGCGAGGCGGAGAAGTTCCTCGGCGGCGACTACCACGACGGCCGGCTGGAGCTGATCGCCCTGGTGCCGTCCTCGACGCAGTGGTCCGGCGGCGCGCGCTACCTGCGCTGCGACCTGGCCGAGGTGGTCAGCGACGGCGACAAGCCGGTCAGCCGGACCAGCAGCCTGAAGGACGGGCTCAAGGGCGACAAGCCGCTCGCGCTGACGTGCGCCATGGAGGTGTACGACACCGACGGCAAGACCTGGCTCGACTTCAACCCGACGCCGTGCACGAGCACGCACAACATGGAGTACGTCGGGACGTACACGTCGACCGACCGCCCGTTCCCGTCCAACTCCGACGAGCGCAAGACCGCGATCCGCCCCGGCTGCGAGGCGCTCGGCGCGAAGTACCTCGGCATGACCACCTCCCAGCTGACCAACCACCAGCAGGTCGGTATCGGCTTCTGGGTGGTCGACGAGGAGTCCTGGAACCGGGGCAACCGGGCGGCCCGCTGCTACGCGATGCTCTTCGACAAGAAGACCGTCACCCGCACCATCAAGGGCGTGGGCACCGGCACCATCTGACGCGTTCGCCCCGATCTGGACAGTTACCGGCGGGTAACGCAGACTGCTTCCTCATGAAGCGGGTGGCCGTCATCGTCGTGGTCGTGCTGCTGCTCGGCGGCGGGTTCTTCTGGCTGTACCGGCGCGGGGCAGGGCGCGACATTCCCGGCGCGCCGCCGGCCGGGGCGCCGAAGGCTGGGACCTGCTACCGGGTCGACGCCGCCGGGTCCAAGGCGGCGCTGCCGTGGGCCGGCCCGCCGGTGGACTGCGCCGGGACGCACACAGTCGAGCTGTTCCACGTCGGGCAGGTCGGCAAGGACCTGCTGCACCGGCTCGACGCCGCCGAGGGCGACGACGTCAAGGTCGTCCAGGCGCTGCTCTACGCGCAGGCCCGGCGCGCCTGCCTGGTCCAGGCGCCGGGCTTCCTCGACGGCGGGTGGCACGAGGCGCGGCTGCAGATCGTGGCGGCGTGGATCAAGCCGGCGGCCGACGGGTTCTTCGGCTGCGGCGTCGCCGAGGTGACCGGGCCGGCCGGCGACGAGTTCGCCGAACGCGCCGGCAGGCTCAGGGGCGCGCTCGGGCGGGACTCGC
Source organism: Dactylosporangium sp. CA-092794 (assembly GCF_050948465.1). Taxonomy (NCBI): domain Bacteria; kingdom Bacillati; phylum Actinomycetota; class Actinomycetes; order Micromonosporales; family Micromonosporaceae; genus Dactylosporangium; species Dactylosporangium sp. CA-092794. The sequence continues at coordinate 299,477 of NZ_CP192044.1, forward strand.
AGCTCGCGATCGGATGCGTCGCGAAAAACAATGAGCTGCTGCGGTACGTCCGGTGTGCCGGCGTTCACGACGGGGAGTACACGGGCGTGTACAGCATCACCCCGCCCGAGGCCCCGTTCGACGCGGCGGCCGTGCAGTCGGCGGCGACCAAGGGCTGCACCGCGGTCGGCCTGCGGTATCTCGGGCTGCCGGAGAACGGCTCACGCGACGACCTGGCCCCGGGCTCGGTGGGCCCGAAGAGCGCCGACGAGTGGCTCGGCAGCGACCAGGCGTTCGCCTGCTATCTGATGAGCGCGCGGCCGCTCAAGGCGAGTGTCCGAGGCCTGGGCGCGGCGCCCCTGCCGCTCGCATAGGGCGACCATTATCACCACCCGCGGTAGGGGTGAGTGCGGTTGACTGTAGTGATGACTGCAGGCATGAACGGGCCGATCGTCCCGCGCCGCCTCGCCGGGCCACAGCCCGGATGGGCGGAGCCGACCGATGTCGTTGTCATCGGCTCCGGCGTTGCCGGGCTGACCGCCGCGCTTCACCTCCGCGCGGCCGGCCTCCACGTCACCGTCGTTACCAAGGTCAACATCGACGACGGGTCGACCCGATGGGCGCAGGGCGGGATCGCCGCCGTGCTCGACCCGCTCGACACGCCCGAGGCCCACGCGCAGGACACGCTGGTCGCCGGCGTCGGCCTGTGCGACCCGTCCGCCGTCGACGTGCTGGTGCGGGAGGGGCCGACCCGGGTGCGGGAGCTGATCCGCTGGGGTGCGGAGTTCGACCGCAACAGCGACGGGTCGCTCATGCTCACCCGCGAGGGCGGCCACCACGCCAACCGCATCATTCACGCCGGCGGCGACGCGACCGGCGCCGAGGTGCAGCGGGCGCTGCACGCGGCCGTGCACCGCGACCCCTGGATCCGCCTCATCGAGCACGCCCTCGTGCTCGACCTGCTCACCGACGACGCCGGCCGGGCCTGCGGGGTGACCCTGCACGTGCTGGGCGAGGGCGCCGAGGACGGCGTCGGCGCGGTCCTCGCCCGGGCCGTGGTGCTCGCCACCGGCGGCATGGGCCAGATCTTCGCCGCCACCACCAACCCGATCGTCTCCACCGGCGACGGCGTGGCCCTCGCGCTGCGGGCCGGCGCACGGGTCACCGACATCGAGTTCGTGCAGTTCCACCCCACCGCGCTGGCCCTGGGCAACCACGACTCCCAGCAGCCGCTGGTCAGCGAGGCGCTGCGGGGCGAGGGCGCCTACCTGCGCGACGGTGACGGCAACCGGTTCATGGTCGGTCGGCACGAGCTCGCCGAGCTGGCCCCGCGCGACGTCGTGGCCAAGGGCATCTACCGGGTGATGCGCGCCGAGGGCACGCAGAACGTGTGGCTCGACGCCCGGCACCTGGGGCGGGAGTTCCTCGAGGCCCGCTTCCCGACGATCGTGGCCTCCTGCCGGGCCGCGGGCGTCGACCCGGCCGAGGACCTGATCCCGGTCTCCCCGGCCGCCCACTACGCCTCCGGCGGGGTGCGCACCGACCTGCGCGGACGCACCTCGATCCCCGGGCTCTACGCGTGCGGCGAGGTCGCCTGCACCGGCGTGCACGGCGCCAACCGCCTGGCGTCGAACTCGCTGCTGGAGGGCCTGGTCTTCGCCCGCCGCATCGCCGAGGACATCGCCCGGGACCTGCCCCGCCAGGCCGACCCGGCGACCCACGAGCGGCCGTCCTGGGCCGCCGACCCGGCCATCCGCCCCCACGTGCAGGCCGCGATGTCGGCGCACGCCTCGGTGCTGCGCAGCGCCGCGTCGCTGGACGAGGCCATGCAGGCGCTCACCAAGCTCTCGCTCGACCGCGCGGCCGCCAACGTGGCCGCCTGGGAGGCGACCAACCTGCTCACCGTCGCCAGTGCCCTGGTGTCCGCCGCAGCGCCGCGGCAGGAGACCCGGGGCTGCCACTGGCGGGAGGACTTTCCCGCCGCCAGCGACGTCTACCGGGGCCACTTCCTCGCCGCCCTCGACGACGCCGGCGCGATCACCGAGACCTGGGAGGACGCGTGACGACGCAGACCGACGCTTTCGCGGGGGAGGGCGCGTGAGGATCCAGACCGAGGCCGAGCTTCGCAAGGTGGGGCTCGACCCGGCGGCCGTCGACGAGATCGTGCGGCGCACGCTGGCCGAGGACCTCGGCCCCGAGGGCCTGGACGTCACCAGCGTGGCGACCATTCCCGAGGAACAGACCGACGAGGCCGACATCGTGGCCCGGGCCGACGGCGTGGTCGCCGGGCTGTGGGTGGCGGTGGCGGTGTTCGAGACGGCTTCGGGCGGTACCACCGCGGAAGTCCGCAAACGCGACGGAGAGCGGGTGGCCCGCGGTGATGTCCTGGCCACGGTCAGCGGGCCCACCCGGGCGCTGCTGACCGCCGAGCGCTCCGCGCTCAACCTGCTCTGCCGTATGTCCGGCGTGGCCACCCACACCCGCCGCTGGGCGGATCTGCTGGAGGGCACCAAGGCGCTCGTGCTCGACACCCGCAAGACCACCCCCGGCCTGCGCGTCCTGGAGAAGTACGCGGTGCGGGCGGGCGGCGGCACCAACAAGCGCATGGGCCTCTACGACGTCGCCATGATCAAGGACAACCACAAGCTGGCGGCGGGCGGCATCACGGCGGCCTTCGAGCGGGTGCGCGCCGCGTTCCCGGACATTCCGGTGCAGGTCGAGGTCACCACCGTCGGCGAGGCCGTGGAGGCGGTCACCGCCGGCGCCACGTTCCTGCTGCTGGACAACATGCGGCCGGAGCTGCTGCGGGAGGTGGTGAGCGCGGTCGGCGGCCGGGCGGAGCTGGAGGCGACCGGCAACCTGACCCTGGCCACGGCCGCGGAGTATGCCGCCACCGGCGTGGACTTCCTCTCGGTGGGCGGCCTCACCCACTCCTCGCCGATCCTCGACATCGCCATGGACCTGCGGCTGCACTGATCGCCTCACCGGGGCGGGAAGGCAACCGTCACAAAGGGGTCGATGCGGTCGTACCGCCAATCCTGCGGCACGATCGCCCGGCAGCGATCCTGCTCGGAGACGCAGATGACCGCATCGACCGACCTGACGTCCCCCGCCGGCTGGCTGGGCACGTCCGACCACAGTTCGACGATCTTCTTGTCGCGCAGTTCGATCTGGAGGGGGTACTCCCAGAGGTCCCCCTCCAGCACCAGCCCGACCCGCTCGGCCCCGCCAGCGCGCACCCGGTCGATGGCGGTGCGATAGCCGGCCGCCTGGTCCGGCATGCGGACGAACCGCTCCTGCCAGTCGTCCAGCGTGAACACCGACCACGGCCCGACGAGCCGGCGCGGCTGCCCGTAGAACACGGCGGTGTAGCCGTGCGCCGCGCCCGCCGCGATCGCGAGCGCGACCACCGCCCCGGCGGCTCCTCGCGCCACGCCGCCGGCGCGGCCTTTGGCGGCTCCGCCCGCCTCGGGGTTTTCGGCCACTTCTTCCGTTTCGCGCTGACCGGCGGCGCTCGCCACGCCACGCCGGATAAATCGCGCTTTTCCGCGAATGAGCGCGGTTTCCAGGTATACGCCGACCAGCGGGGTGGCCACGGCGAAGGCGGGCAGGATGAGCCGGTTGCCCCAGTCCTGCCACTTCACGATCGCGGCGGTCAGCAGCAGGGCGCCCAGGATCAGCAAGGCGTAGCCACGGGTCCGGCGCAGGCACAGCCCCGCCGCGGTGGCGACCAGCGCCAGGGCGGACTGGACCGGGTAGGGCGAGCGGTCCTCGTCGGGCTTCCACCGGTCGCCCGGGAAGACGCTGCGCCACTGGGTGATGGCCGGGTCGTTCGGGTCCACGCCGACCAGCCGGGCGACCTGGATGACCGCGCCGCCGATGGCCGCGTTGACCTCCGGGATCGGGGTGAGCAGCGTGGACGCGCCCAGCCGCAGGCTGTTGACCAGGATCGCCGGCGGGTCGTGGCGGGTGGTGGACAGCGAGGCGCGGTAGCCGGGCGGGCCGAACGGCGAGCCGAACGCCTCCTGGACGCGCAGCAGCGACGGGCCGGCCAGCAGGGCACAGGCGGCGACGACCGCGCACCCGCCGTACACCATCGGCCGGAACTTTCGCTGTCTCGCCTGGCAGACCGTCCAGTAGCCGACGATCGGCACCAGGGCCATCAGGCCGGTGGACTTCGTCACCACGACCAGCCCGGCGGCGCCGGCCAGGGTGAGCACGTCGGCGAGCGTGGCCGGGCGCCGGCGGCCGTCCAGGGCGATCGTGGCGGCGCACAGGATCCACGCGGTGACGACCAGGTCGTTCTGGGTGCTGGTGGACTCCAGCACGACCGCGGGCGCGGTGAGGAACACGGTGGCGGCGAGCCACTGGCCCACGCGGCCGGCGCCGAGCTGGGCGGCGCAGCGGGCCACCGCGATCGCGCCGAGCAGCCCGGCCGCCCACTGCAGCAGGTTGAGCTGGCCGTCGCTGCCGCTGAGCAGGCGCAGCTGGAGCAGCAGGAACTCGGCGCCCGGCACCAGAATCAGCTCCTGGGCCTGCGCGGTGGGGAAGTTGGCGAGGTTCCGGTCGGCGATCCAGTGCTCGATCTTGGGCAGGTGGTAGCTGTTGGAGTCGAAGTTGTTCGGCGCCGACGCGACGGCCAGCACCAGCTCGGCCGCCACGAGCAGGCCCACCACGACCGCCAGCGCGCCGACGGCCCACCGCTCGCCGCGCGCGCCCGCGCCCCAGGCGGCCCGCCAGCCGATCGCCCACGCCTTCGGCCGGCCGCGGAACGCGAGCCAGCCGGTCACCGCCGCGGCAACCGCCCACAGGGCGATCACCGGGCCCGGCGCGATCCAGTCGACCAGGGAGAACAGCTCGACGCTCAGCACGGTCCCGACGGCGACGGCGACGGCCGCGCGGACGACCGCGAGGCGGCGGTCCGGTGCGTCCCGCGGGCGCAGCGCGACGGCCGCGAACACCAGCGTGGCCACCGGCAGCAGCGCCAGGAGCGCGCGGGCGTGGGGGATCATTGGGACGCGATCGTAATTGAACAACCTTTGGTTAGGCTTCCGGGGTGCTGCTGTGCATCGACATCGGAAACACCAATACGGTGCTCGCCACGTTCGAGGGCGAGAAGATCGTCCACTCGTGGCGGATCAAGACCGACGCCCGCGACACCGCGGACGAGCTCGGTCTGCTCTACCGGGGCCTGCTGGCCACCGACGCGGTGTCGCTGACCGGCATCGCGGCGTGCTCCACCGTGCCGGCCGCCCTGCGCTCGCTGCGCACGATGCTGCAGCGGTACTACCCGCACGTGCCCACCGTCGTCGTGGAGCCCGGCGTGCGCACCGGCGTCCAGCTGGCCATCGACAACCCCAAGGAGGTGGGGACCGACCGGGTGGCCAACACGCTCGCGGCGTACACCCTCTTCGGCGGACCGTCGATCGTCGTGGACTTCGGCACCTCGACCAACTTCGACGTCGTGTCGGCGCGGGGTGAGTTCCTCGGCGGGGTGCTCGCTCCCGGCATCGAGATCTCCGTGGACGCCCTCGCCGGGCGCGCCGCGCAGCTGCGGAAGGTGGAGCTGGTCAAGCCTCCGCGGGTGATCGGCAAGAACACGGTGGAATGCCTGCAGTCCGGCGTGGTGTACGGGTTCGCCGGCCAGGTGGACGGGGTCGTGCGCGGCGTGACCAACGAGCTCGGCGGCACCGTGAAGGCGGTCGTCGCGACGGGCGGCCTCGCGCCGATCGTGATCGGGGAGTGCCAGAGCGTGACCCATCACGAGCCGATGCTCACCCTGATCGGTCTCCGCCTGATCTTCGAGCGCAACACCTAGAGCTTCGCCGCCCGGTAGGTATAGGTGACGTAGGGCAGCTGGAAGCTCTCCCGGTCGCCGAAGGTGCGGGCGGCCAGCTCGCGGACCCGCCGCTCCAGGCCGGCCTGGGTGTCCGGGTCGGAGACGAGATAGTACGAGCGGGAGCGGATCAGCTCCACCAGCGACTCTGCGGAGTGCTCGGCGCTCCAGCGGAACAGCCGCAGCTCGGCCGGGGCGAACCGGGGGCCGAACTGGTCCGGGGTCATGCGGCGCTCGTCCAGCACCGAGCGGGCGCGGTGGCCGTCGAAGACCTCGGACAGCTCGGCCACCCAGCCGACCGACTCGTCGCGGACGTTCCAGATCGGCACGAAGGCCCCGCCGGGGCGCAGCACCCGGGCGATCTCGGTGTGGGCGGCGTCGCCGGCGAACCAGTGGTACGCCTGCCCGGCGGTGACCGCGTCCTGGCTCTCGTCGCCGACCGGGATGCCGGTCGCGCTGCCGGCCCGGGCGTCGCCCTCGATCTGCTCGCGCATCTTGTCGTCCGGCTCTACGGCCACCACCCGGTGGCCGAGTTCGGCCAGCTGGCGGGTCAGGATGCCGGTGCCGGCGCCGAGGTCGACGACCTGGCGTGGTTCGTCGCCGAGCGCCCAGCGCAGCGCCTCGACCGGATAGCTCGGCCGGATGCGGTTGTAGAGGTCGGCGGCGGCGCCGAACGAAGACGCGTGTTTGGCGATGTCCACGGCGCCTACCGTACGCCGCCGGAGAATTCACCATGGTGCAGTTGCTAGATGCCGGTGCGGGACTGCACCATTCGTCACAGATAGCAATGTGCTCGACACGCAAACTGTATCCCGGACATTGCTTCCGAGCTATTCCTGAGGCAGGTCTCGCAGGCCGGGCGCGAGGTGTGTGGCTTTGTGTGGGTGTCGGAGTACGGTTTGCCGCCCCGGTCCGTCGTCGCCGGAATCGCACTCTTCGCAGGTCATCGACGCAAAGATGAGCCTTTCCCGGCTGGAGTAGTTTCGGCGTACCGTTGACGGGGCGCGCCCTTACTGCGTTATCTTTGCTTTCGCACATCGCGAGCGGGCTTCCGTGAAGGGAATATGACAGTGGCCAAGCGGACCATCCACGTGCTGGTCGATGACCTCGACGGCGGGGAAGCCGACGAGACGGTGAAGTTCGCGCTCGACGGCGTTCAGTACGAGATCGACCTGTCCAAGAAGAACGCAACGAAGCTCCGCGATGCGTTCGGGCCGTTCCTGGCCGCCGGGACCAAGGTCGGCCGGGGTGGCGTCGTTGTCGGCGGGCGCGCGGCCAGCGCGCGGGGCCGGGGCGGTGCCGCTGCGGATCGCGAGCAGAACAAGGCGATTCGGGAATGGGCGCAGAACAAGGGCATCAAGGTGTCCGACCGTGGCCGGATCAAGCAGGAAATCGTCGACCGGTATAACGCCGAAGCGGGTCGATAGCGCCGGTTGACCGTTTCGTCCGGAATGGGAGTCCGCTGAACGGACGTTTCGGTAAGCCTCGCTCGAACTCGGAGAGCCCCCGACACCCACCGTAGCGATCTGATTACGGTGGGTGCAGCGCATCCGGGCGCCGGATTTCGCTCTTGGCGTACGGGCCGGTATGCAGGAACAGGACGCCGGATGCGAACGTTGGGCCAAAGCACCGGGTACACGCGGTGCCTGGAGGGTAGGCAACGTCAGATCGTGGGTCCAGACCTGGCGAATGTGGGGTGCGGCAACGCCGCACACCCCGCAATGTGTCGGCCCACGGCGATAGAGTGATGGCACGGTCACGTTGGCGTCCGACAGAGCTTTGGCGTGGCGACCCCCACACAACGGGGTTCCGCGTAGAAGCGGCGGCGACGGACACGGCACGTGAGGAGCAGGGATGTTCGAGCGGTTCACCGACCGAGCACGACGGGTTGTCGTCCTGGCACAGGAAGAAGCCCGGATGCTCAACCACAACTACATCGGCACCGAGCACATCCTGCTCGGCCTCATCCACGAGGGTGAGGGCGTGGCGGCCAAGGCGCTCGAGAGCCTCGGCATCTCGCTGGAGGGTGTCCGCCAGCAGGTCGAGGAGATCATCGGCCAGGGCCAGCAGGCGCCGAGCGGGCACATCCCGTTCACGCCACGCGCCAAGAAGGTGCTGGAGCTGTCGTTGCGGGAGGCGCTGCAGCTCGGGCACAACTACATCGGCACCGAACACATCCTGCTGGGCCTGATCCGGGAGGGTGAGGGCGTCGCGGCCCAGGTGCTGGTCAAGCTGGGCGCCGACCTCAACCGGGTCCGCCAGCAGGTCATCCAGTTGCTCTCCGGCTACCAGGGCAAGGAGCCGGCCGCGGCCGGCACCGGCGCACCTGGCGAGGCGGCCCCTTCCACCAGCCTGGTGCTCGACCAGTTCGGCCGGAACCTCACCCAGGCGGCGCGCGAGGGCAAGCTCGACCCGGTCATCGGCCGGGAGAAGGAGATCGAGCGGGTCATGCAGGTGCTGTCCCGCCGCACCAAGAACAACCCGGTCCTCATCGGCGAGCCCGGTGTGGGCAAGACCGCCGTGGTCGAGGGGCTGTCCCAGCGCATCGTCAAGGGCGAGGTGCCCGAGACGCTCAAGGACAAGCAGCTCTACACGCTCGACCTGGGCGCGCTGGTCGCCGGCTCCCGCTACCGCGGCGACTTCGAGGAGCGGCTGAAGAAGGTCCTCAAGGAGATCCGCACCCGCGGCGACATCATCCTGTTCATCGACGAGATCCACACACTCGTCGGTGCGGGCGCCGCCGAGGGCGCGATCGACGCGGCGAGCATCCTCAAGCCGATGCTGGCCCGCGGCGAGCTGCAGACGATCGGCGCCACGACGCTCGACGAGTACCGCAAGCACCTCGAGAAGGACGCCGCCCTCGAGCGGCGCTTCCAGCCGATCCAGGTGGGTGAGCCCTCGCTGGCGCACACCATCGAGATCCTCAAGGGCCTGCGGGACCGCTACGAAGCGCACCACCGGGTGACGATCACCGACGCCGCCCTGGTGGCCGCGGCGACCCTCGCCGACCGCTACATCTCCGACCGCTACCTGCCCGACAAGGCGATCGACCTCATCGACGAGGCCGGCGCCCGGATGCGCATCCGCCGGATGACCGCGCCGCCAGACCTGCGTGACTTCGACGAGCGCATCGCCCAGGTGCGCCGCGACAAGGAGTCCGCGATCGACGCGCAGGACTTCGAGCGCGCCGCGCAGCTGCGCGACAAGGAGAAGCAGCTGCTCGGCCAGAAGGCGCAGCGGGAGAAGGAGTGGAAGGCCGGCGACCTCGACGTCGTGTCCGAGGTCGACGACGAGCAGATCGCCGAGGTGCTGGCGAACTGGACCGGCATCCCGGTGTACAAGCTCACCGAGGAGGAGACGGCCCGGCTCCTGCGCATGGAGGACGAGCTGCACAAGCGCCTCGTCGGCCAGGAGGACGCGGTCAGGGCGGTCTCGAAGGCGATCCGGCGCACCCGGGCCGGCCTGAAGGACCCGAAGCGCCCCTCCGGCTCGTTCATCTTCGCCGGCCCGTCCGGCGTCGGTAAGACGGAGCTGTCCAAGGCGCTCGCCGAGTTCCTCTTCGGCTCCGAGGACGCGCTGATCCAGCTCGACATGTCCGAGTTCCACGACCGCTACACGGTGTCCCGCCTCGTCGGCGCGCCGCCCGGATACGTCGGCTACGACGAGGGCGGCCAGCTGACCGAGAAGGTCCGCCGGCGGCCGTTCTCGGTGGTCCTCTTCGACGAGATCGAGAAGGCCCACCCGGACGTGTTCAACACCCTCCTGCAGATCCTCGAGGACGGTCGGCTCACCGACGGCCAGGGTCGCATCGTGGACTTCAAGAACACGGTGATCATCCTGACCACCAACCTGGGCACCCGCGACGTGGCGAAGGCCGTGTCCCTGGGCTTCCAGGCGTCGGAGGACAACGAGTCGAACTACGAGCGGATGAAGCAGAAGGTCAACGACGAGCTGAAGCAGCACTTCCGCCCGGAGTTCCTCAACCGCATCGACGACACGATCGTCTTCCACCAGCTCCTGCAGGACCAGATCCTCGGCATCGTCGATCTGATGATCGCCCGGATCGAGACCCAGCTCCGCAACAAGGACATGGGCCTGGAGCTGACGGACAACGCCAAGAAGTTCCTGGCGAACAAGGGCTATGACCCCGTGCTGGGCGCCCGGCCGCTGCGCCGCACGATCCAGCGCGAGATCGAGGACGCCCTGTCCGAGCGCATCCTGTTCAACGAGCTGCGCCCGGGCCAGATCGTGGTCATCGACTGCGAGGGCGACCCGGCCCAGTTCGAGAAGGCCAAGCTGGTCTTCAACGGCGCCGACCGCCCGGGCGCAGTGCCCGACGCGGTCCCGGCCGAGCTGGCCGGCGGCGGCTCCGCCGACGAGCCAGCCGCCTGACGGCGCCCGACCGCCACCGGCCGCCTGCCGGCCGGTAGCGGCCACCCGGCAGAACGACGTCCGGCCGGGGCCGCCCCACAGCGACCCCGGCCACCCCGGCCGCGCAGGTGATCTCCACCCGCGCGGCCGTCGCCGTCCCCGCCCGCCATACCTCCGCCCCGCTCCCGCTCCCGCTCCCGCTCCCGCGCACTGCCCCTGCGCCCTGCTTCCGCGCCCGCCCCGTGCCTGTGCACTGCCACTGCGCCCCGCGTCCCGCTCCCGCGCACTGCCCCTGCGCCCTGCTTCCGCGCCCGCCCCGTGCCTGCGCACTGCCACTGCGCCCCGCGTCCCGCTTCCGGGCCCCGCCCCGCCCCGCGTCCGCGCGCTGGCCCCGCGTCCGCGCGCTGGCCCCGCGCCCCGTGCCCTGCCGGCGCGGACGTATGTCTCCGTGATCATGATGCCCGTCGTGGCCGCACCACGGGTTTGCCATGATCCCGGAGACTTTCGGTACACGGGTGTACATGGACACTCCGTGATCATGAAAAACCCTTGGTGTCGGTGGCGGGTTCGGCATGATCGCGGAGAGTTCCGGTCGGTGCGCTGTGCTCCGCGGCGTGCAGTGCCCGCCGTATTCGACCTGATCGCCCCGCACCCCGCGCCCCGCGCCCCGCGCCCCGCGCCCGCGCCGCTGCGCGCCGTGCGCCCGGCGGCCCGGGTCCCGGGGCGAAGGGCGGGGCGGCGGACAGCGGTTTCGCGCGGTGTGCTGTGCGGCCTTCGTGCTCCCGGGCAGGCTTTGCGCTGTGGCGAGCGGCGGTGGCCGGGAATGAGGGACGGCGACTCGCATCGGCGAATGGTGCGTTTTGCTGGTAGGGCGATGTGGAGGGGAACTGGGGGACTCCTTCGGGTGTGGTGGCGGGTATGTTCCCCGCGTGAGTACGGGGCGGCGATCGTTCGGGTCCGGACGATTCGAGCGGCGGCCGATTGTGCGGCCGATTTCGCGGCCTGGGCTGCTCGCTCGGCTCGACGCGGCCGATCGGGCGGTCATTCTGGTTGGGGGCGCCGGGGCCGGAAAGAGCACGCTGCTCGACGCCTGGGTCGCCGCGCGGGGCGGTGTGATGGTCGACCTTTCCCGCGCCGACGATCGGACCGGAATCGAGCGGATTCACGCCGCGTTCGTCGGGGCAGGCGCGGTGGTGGGGATTGACGGGGCGACCGCGAATCATTTTTCCGGACTGTCCGGAATATTGGGGCGTGGCGGGGTGGCGGTCGCCGTTGCCGGGGAAGTCGCGGTGGGCGGGGCCGTGCGGATTTCCGGGGCCGAGCTGGCGTTTGCCGAGGACGAGACGTACCAGGTGCTCGCGGGCGTGTTCGGCGACGCGGAGGCGGCCGATGAGCTGGCGCCCGATTTGCACCTGCTGACGCATGGGTGGCCGGCGCTCGTGGGTCTGGCCGGGGCGTGGCTCGGGCAGCAGCCGGCGGAGGAGCGGCGGGAGCGGCTGCGGGCGCTCGCGCGGGTCGACGGGGACCTGGGCGAGCACCTCGTGCCGGCCGTCGTCGCCGGGCTGGACGGGGAGGAGCGGGAACTGGTGCGGCGCCTCGCCCGGCTGCCGTGGGTCAACGCCGCGCTCGCCGACCGGCTCGACCTCACCGAGGACCTGGAGGCGGTGGCGCCGTTCGTGCAGAGCGTGGCGCGGAGGCCGGGCTGGTTCGCCGTCCCGGACGGTTGGCGACGGCCACTGCAGCGCGAGCTCCCGATGACCGACGCCGAGGTCGCAACCCTCCAGGAGGCCTACGCGGCAGCCACCTAGCCGCCGGCAAAGGTCAGGTGGCGGGCATGTAGTCGACGAGGAGGGCCGGGGTCAGGCCCGCGGCGGAGATGGCCTGGAGGGCGGCGATGAAGTCGTCGACGAAGCGGTCGCGGAAGTGCATCAGGATGATGTCGCCCGGCTTGATCGCGTGGCCCTCCTGGTAGCGCACGATGCCCTTGTCGACCGTCTCCTTCCAGAAGAAGCCGGCGTGCAGGCCGCAGTCGTGGGCGACCTTCAGCGTGGTGGCGTCCTTGTCGCCGAACGGCGGGCGGAAGAGGGTCGGGCGTTTGCCGTACAGCTGGGCGAGCTGGTCGGCGGAGCCGCAGATCTCGTGCTTCTGGAAGTCGTACGACTTGCCCTTGAGGTTGGGGTGGGTGAGCGTGTGCGCCTCGATGTCGGCGCCCGCGTCGCGCAGCTGTTTGAAGTACCCCGGATTGTCCTTGATGGCATTGATCGTCAGGAACAGCGTGACCTGCACGTCGGACTCGCGCAGCAGCTCCAGGGCCTCGGGGCGCTTGATCCAGCCGTCGTCGATGGTGAGGAACGCCACCGGCTGGTCGGTCGGGATGCGCGCGTAGTAGGCGGCGCTCGCGCCCTCCGGCAGGTTGACCCGGTGCGGGGCCGGCGGCCGGCCGAACTTCGGCAGGCGGCCCGCGTAGGCGTGGCCGGGCGGCGGCGGGCTCGTGGTGGGGCCCTTGGACGGCGTGGGGCTGCTCGACGAGTGGCTGGCCGACGGCTGCGGCGAGCCGTCATCGGCCGGAACGCCGGCGTCGTCGCCGGCGGAGGCGGAGGGCGCGGCGGAGGCCGGCGCGGACATGGCCGGGGCGGCTCCGTTGTGGGACCGGCCGCCGGCCTTGTCGTCACAGGCCGCGATCGCGATGGTCAGCGCGGCGGCCGCGGCGACGATCCTCGCGAGCCGGCGGGCCCTGGCGGAGGCGAGCACGAGGAGAGCCTAGCGAGCCGGTACCCCTTCCGAGATACCCATTGCGGGTATTGACTCCGGTGAAGAAAACCACCCGGGCGACCTGCAACCTAACCCGGCAGGGTGAACGTCTGATCCCGGCGGTTGACCAGGCCGTCGGCGAGCAGGCCGGCGAGCGCCCGGCCGCGCTGGTCGGCGTCGGGCCAGACGGCGTCGAGGCGCTGCGCCGGGACCGGCTCGTCGCTGGCGCGCAAGACGGCCATGAGCAGTCCACGGACATATCGGTCTGTTCCGTGGTACCCCTGGGATCGGCGCATCGGCCCGTCCGACGGCGGCGATCCGGCCAGCCGCCACGCACACACCCCGGTCAGCGGGCACTCCTCGCAGCGGGGCGCCCGCGCCGTGCACACCACCGCGCCCAGCTCCATGAACGCGATCGAGGCCCGGGCCGCCGCCTCCTCGTCCTCGGGCAGCAGGGCCTCGACGGCGCGCAGGTCGGCCGGGGTCGTGGCCGGACCGCCGTCGGCCTCCCCGGCCACGGCGCGGGCCACGACCCGGCGCACGTTGGTGTCCACGACCGGGTGGCGGCGGCGGAAGGCGAACGCGGCGACGGCGCGGGCCGTGTACATGCCGATGCCGGGCAGCGCGAGCAGTGCGTCGACGTCCTCGGGCACCTCGCCGTCGTGCCGCTCGACGATGGCCGCGGCGCAGGCGTGCAGGCGCAGGGCGCGGCGGGGGTACCCGAGCCGGTCCCAGGCTCGGATGGCCTCGCCCGGCGGGTCGACGGCCAGGTGCGCCGGTGTGGGCCAGCGCTCCATCCACCGCTGCCAGGCCGGCTCGACCCGCGACACCTGGGTCTGCTGCAGCATGACCTCCGACACCAGCACGCCCCACGGCGAGGCGCCCGGCCGGCGCCACGCGAGATCGCGGGCGTTGGCCTCATACCACCGCGTGAGGATGACGGCGATGGTGGTCTGTGCGTTCCTGATATTGGCGATACGCAAGGATAAGGCCCGTGAACGAGTACGCCGTCACGGTCATCGGGCACGACCGGCCCGGCATCATCGCCGACGTGGCCGAGATCCTGGCCCGCCTCGGCCTCAACCTCACCGACTCCACCATGACCCGCCTGCGCGGGCACTTCGCGATGACGCTGGTGTGCGCCGGTCCGCCCACCGCCGAGCAGATCGAGGCGGCCCTGGAGCCGTTGACCACCGACCGGACGCTGCTGGTCACCGTGCGTGCGGTCGCTGAGGAGCCGGTGCACGAGCCGGCCGGCTCCCACCACGTGCTCACCATGCACGGCGCCGACCGGCTCGGCATCGTCGCCACGCTGAGCCGTACCGTCGCCGAGGCGGGCGGCAACATCACGGACCTGACCACCCGGTTGTCCGGCCACCTCTACGTGGTCGTCGCCGAGGTCGACGTCGTCGACCCCGCCGCCCTCGACGCCGCGCTGCAGTCCGCCGCGCAGCGCCTCGGCGTCGAGGTGTCGCTGCGCCCGGCCGACGCGGATCTGCTGTGACCGGCGCCGTACTGCCGGTGGTCCGCGCGCCCGCCGAGGTGCTCGGCACCGCCGGCGCCGAGGTCGACCCGACCGCGCCCGAGATCCTGCAGCTGGCCGAGGACCTGCTCGCGACCATGCGCGTGTCGCCCGGCTGCGTCGGGCTGGCCGCGGCCCAGGTCGGGGTGAGCGCGCAGGTGTTCGCCGTCGACGTCACCGGCCACCCGAAGGCGCGCACCGTGCACGGCGCGTTCGTGCTGTGCAACGCCCGGATCCTGGAGGCCACGCAGTGGCAGAAGGGGCGCGAGGGCTGCATGTCGGTCCCCGACCTCACCGGTGATGTCAAGCGCGCCAACCGGCTCGTCGTCGCCGGCTACCCACCCGGCGAGACCGAGGAGGTGCAGATCACCACCGACGCGTTCGAGGCGCGGGCCCTGCAGCACGAGATCGACCACTGCGCCGGGCTGCTGTTCCTCGACCGGGTCGCCGGCGCCCACGCCGTCTACGCCCGCAAGGTCTATCTCTGAGCGCTCGCCCCGGCGTGCCGCCCCAACTGCGGGCTGTTCCCCCGATACGGTGAGTACATCATGAAGCTGACGGTTGGCCCTCTGCCGCCCGGCGTCTACTGGCGGCGTCGGGCGATCGTCGGCGGGGTGGTCGTGCTCGCCGGGCTCATGCTGTGGGCCTCCTGCGGCGGCGGCAGCGCCCCGGACGACCGGAAGGTGTCGGACGCGGCCTCGGCCGACCAGCGGTCGCGGGCCGACGTGGACCCGACGGTGACCATTCAGGTGCCGACGACCGGCGAGCCGCCGGCCTCATCGGCGCCGCCGCCCGCGAGCTCCGCCGCCGCCCCGCCACCGTCCGTGGCGGCCATCGCCCCGCCGTGCGCCGACGCCGACCTCTCGCTGACCGCCGCGCCCGACCAGCCGGTGCAGTTCCGCGGGGCGTACCTCAAATTCACGCTCAAGGTCAAGAACGTCTCCGCCCAGGACTGCGTGCGCGACCTCGGCGCCGACTACCAGGAGCTGTATCTGCAGGTCGGCGCGGCCAAGGTCTGGTCGTCGGACCAGTGCGACCCGCTGAAGGGCAGCAAGCCGACGGTCATGAAGCCCGGCATCGAGATGTCGTTCGAGACCACCTGGAACGGCAAGGCCACCAACACCAGCTGCGTCAACCGCGAGGTACCACCGGCGGGTAAATATCAGCTCGTCGGCCGCCTCGCCACGAAGATCAGCGACCCGGTCCAGATCCAGCTGACCTAGCGCGCCTTGCCGAGGTTGTTCGCGATCAGCACCTGGTCGGGCGCGAACGCGGCCAGCGCCGCCAGCTGCCCCTCCGGGCCGCCGGTGAAGTCGCGCAGCCGCACCGCGAGGTCGATCCCGCGCACCCGGCCCTCGCCGGCTTTGGCCATTTCGCGCCGCACCGTCTGATCGACCCAGGCCGGGTTTGTCCCCGTGCGGTCGAGGCCCGCGCGGAGGCGGATCGTGAGATACCGCTCGCCGCCCACCTCGACCGCCGCCACCTCACCCACCCGCGACCAGGGCAGCACCAGCGTGCGCACCCAGCCGGGCCGCACGGTCAGCGCGAAGTGGTTCGCACCCACCCGCGGCCGGCGCACCACGGCCAGCGTGACCGGCACCGCCCCGGCCACCGCCAGCCCCGCCGTCCACATCGGAAGGTCGGCCAGCGGATTGTGCGCCCCGGAGCCCAGCGTCTGCGGCTCGTCGGCGAACAGCGCCCGGACGAGCAGGATCAGCAGGACGACGGACACGACATACCACACCAGGGTCCCGACGGACCGGGACGGGAAGCTCCGCCGCCATTCGATCCGCTCCGGACCGGCCACCGGTTGGACCCCTCAGGTATGCACCACCATCCATCGGCGGATGGCATCCGCCCACTCTACGGGCTGGGTCGATACCGCACCAGCACCGGATGACCGACCATCCGTAGACTAGGCGGGTGCCGATTGACCGCGAGCCCGGCAGGGGCGGCGCCAACACCGGCCTCATCGGGGGCTGGGCCGCCGCCCTGCCCGGCGCCGACCCGCTGCGCGCCACCCTGGCCCTGATGGCCCCGGGCACCGTCCTGCGCGACGGCTTGGAGCGCATCCTGCGCGGCCGCACGGGCGCGCTCATCGTGCTGGGCTACGACCGCGTGGTCGAGCAGATCTGCACCGGCGGCTTCCCCCTCGACGTCGAGTTCTCCGCCACCCGCCTCCGCGAGCTGTGCAAGATGGACGGCGCGGTCGTCCTGTCGAGTGACGGCACGAGAATCGTCCGCGCGGCGGTCCACCTGATGCCCGATCCGACGATCCCGTCGGAGGAGTCCGGCACCCGCCACCGCACCGCCGAGCGCGTGGCCAAGCAGACCGGGTACCCGGTCATTTCGGTGAGCCAGTCGATGCGGATCATCGGCCTGTATGTCAACGGTCAGCGCCACGTCCTGGACGACTCCGCCGCCATCCTGTCCAAGGCCAACCAGGCCCTGGCCACCCTGGAGCGCTACAAGCTGCGCCTCGACGAGGTCAGCGGCACCCTCTCCGCCTTGGAGATCGAGGACCTGGTCACCGTCCGCGACGCCGTCGCGGTTGTGCAGCGCCTGGAAATGGTCCGCCGCATCGCCGACGAGATCGCGGGCTACGTCGTCGAGCTGGGCACGGACGGCCGCCTCCTGGCCCTGCAGCTGGAGGAGCTGATGGCCGGCGTGGAGGCCGACCGCACCTTGGTCATCCGCGACTACTTACCGCCGAGCCGCCGCAGCCGCACCTCCGATGACGCCTTGCAGGAGCTCGACGCCCTCTCCGCCACCGAGCTGATCGACCTGGTCGGCGTGGCGAAGTCCCTGGGCTACCCGGGCGCCAGCGACGCCCTGGACGCCGGCGTCTCCCCCCGCGGCTACCGCCTGCTGGCCAAGGTTCCAAGGCTCCCTTCGCTGGTGGTAGAACGCCTGGTAGAACACTTCAGCAGCCTCCAGCGCCTGCTGGGCGCCACGGTGGAAGACCTCCAGGCCGTCGAGGGCGTCGGCGACGCCAGGGCACGAGGCATCCGCGAGGGCCTCTCCCGCCTGGCCGAGGCCTCAATCCTCGAGCGCTACGTCTAGACCTTCACCACCACCCGCTCGCCCCCGCCCTGCTTCCAGCGCCGCGCCGGCCACAACTCTCCGCGATCATGCTGCAGTCGCCCTCCGCACCAGGCGTTTTCCATGATCACGGAGGGATTCGTCCGCTCCCTGCGCGGCCGATAAGTCACAACGCCCGGCGGTTCGCCGTCGGCGGCCGCTGCAGGCTGGGCGTCGGCGTCCACCGGCGCGGCACCAGCGATCATCGGCGCCGACCCCGGGGCAGCGCGGCCGACCGGTGCGGATGTCGCACCCGTCGGGCGCAACGGCCGATCTGCGCGGCCGGGCCGGACGTATGTCTCCGTGATCATGATGCCTGCGGTAACCGCACACCGGGTTTGCCATGATCCCGGAGACTTCTGGTACACAGGGGTACATCAGCACTCCGTGATCATGAAAAACCGTTGGTGTCGATGCGCGAGTGTGCAGATCACGGAGACTTCCGGTCCCTGCGCCGTGGCGTGCGGCGTGGCGTGGCGTGCGAAGTGGCGTGGGGCCGGAGCGCGCCGCGCGCGTGCGGCGTGGCGTGCGAAGTGGCGTGCGGCGCCCGACGGGTAGGACGTGATCGCCGATCGTGCCCACCCCTGAGTGGTGGGGCGCGCGGGCCGGGCACTGCTTGGTCGCCGACGGGATGGCGGCCAGCGGTGCCGGTTCCCGCGCGGCGCTGGCCGGTGCCGGGCGCGGGCAAACCACGTCGGCCGCACGCGCCGCGCCCCGGTCGCATGCGCCGCGCCCCGGTCGCATGCGCCGCGCCCCGGCCCGCGCCGGTGTCGGTCCGTGACGGGCACGCCAAGCTCATACACCACGCCGGCGGACGTGGCCCTGCACGCGCTGATCGGGCTGCAGTTGACCGACCAAGGCCGTCGGTGGTGGCGCGGTCCGCGGGCGGCCGGGGGCAAGGCGGCCGGAAACGCTTGGTTGGCGACGGCGGTGGCGTCGCCCTCGGGGCTACACCTCCTCGGCCGTAGCCTTCACCGCGTAGTGCAGCGCTGTGCGCACATCGTTGACCTCCAGCACCCGCATCCCTGGGGGCGTGACGCCCGTGGCCGCCGGACCGCAGCCGGGTGGCACCAGCGCGAACCGGAAGCCCAGGCGGGCCGCCTCCGCCAGTCGGCGGGGCACCGCGCCCACGCGCCGCACCTCACCCGTGAGGCCTACCTCGCCCAGCGCCACCAGGTCCGGCGGCATCGGTAACTCGTGCGCCGCCGATGCCGCGGCCAGCGCCAGCGACAGATCGGCGGCCGGCTCGGTCACCCGCAGGCCGCCGACGGTCGCCGCGTAGACCTCCCGGTCGTGCAGCTGGATGCCGGCGCGGCGCTGCAGCACCGCGAGCACCATCGCCAGGCGGGCCGAATCCAGGCCGCTGACGGTGCGGCGCGGCGAGCCGGGCATCTGGGCGCCGATCAGGGTCTGCACCTCGGTGACCAGGGCGCGGCGGCCCTCCATGGCGACGCAGACGCACGTGCCCGAGACGGCGTCGGCGTAGCGGGTGAGGAACAGGCCGCTCGGGTCGGGCAGGCTGGTGATGCCGCCCTCGTGCATCTCGAAGCAGCCGACCTCGTCGGCGGCGCCGAAGCGGTTCTTCAGGCCGCGGACCATCCGCAGCGACGAGTGCTTGTCGCCCTCGAAGTTGAGGACCACGTCGACGAGGTGCTCCAGGACGCGGGGGCCGGCGACGTTGCCGTCCTTGGTGACGTGGCCGACCAGGATGGTGGCCAGGCCGCGCTCCTTGGCGATGGCGACCAGGGCGGCGGTGACCGCGCGGACCTGGGTGACGCCGCCGGCCACGCCGTCGACGCCGGGGGCGGAGACGGTCTGGACGGAGTCGAGGATCAGCAGGCCGGGCTTGACCGCGTCGAGGTGGCCGAGGACCGCGGACAGGTCGGTCTCGGAGGCGAGGTAAAGCCGCTCGTGCAGGGCGCCGATGCGCTCGGCGCGCAGCCGCACCTGGCTGGTCGACTCCTCCCCGCTGACCACCAGGGCCGGGCTGTCGCCCTGCTTCGCCCACTGCTGGGCCACGTCGAGCAGGAGTGTGGACTTGCCCACACCGGGCTCGCCGGCGAGCAGGACCACGCCGCCGGGGACGATGCCGCCGCCGAGCACCCGGTCGAACTCGCCGACGCCGGTCGGGCGGGCCTTCGCGGGAGCGGCGCTGATCTCGGCGATCGGGCGGGCCGGCTCCAGCGGGGCACGGGACGGCACGGTGCGCAGGGCGGCCGGGCCGACGGCGGCGCCGCCCGCGAGCTCCAGGATGGCGCCCCACTCACCGCACTCCGGGCAGCGACCCATCCACTTGGGCGGCCGGTGCCCGCAGACGTCGCACTCATAGATCGCGCCCTTGGCTTTGGTCACACCAAGAAGCTAGCGGAGGGGTACGACAAAAAAGCTCACTCGCCGCCGTTGGGCACGACCGGGCTCGGCTTCGGCAGCGGCGTGAGCGGCGGCGTCATCGGCAGCTCGGGCAGGGTGATCGTGGTCGTCGTGCCGTCGGCGTAGGTGAAGGTGAAGACCACGTTCTTCAGCGCGTCGCCGGCCCGCAGGGCGCTGCCGGTCAGCCGGTCGACGGCGAGGTACGTCTCGGTGTCGCGGCTCAGCACGGCGAAGCCGGACACCGGCAGGTTGACGCTGATCTTGGCGGTGCCGGCCGAGGTCGGTGCCGGGGCGGCCAGCGCGGAGGCCGACGGCGACGCCGGGACGGAGGCGCCACCGGAGGCCGGGGCGGAGCCCGACGGCTTCTTGGAGCCCGACGGCGTCGCGGAGGCCGAGGCCGGGGCGGAGGAGGACGGGGCCGGCGCCGCGGCGGCCGCCGCCGAGCTCGCGGACCCCTGGCCGACCAGCACGAAGGTGCCGCTGTCGCTGGTCACGCCGGTCAGCTTCGCCGTCTGGTGGCTGTTGTTGAACAGGCGCACGCTGATCGGGACGGTCGAGCCGGGCTTGTACTCGTCGGCGTAGGTGACGAGGCCGTCGCGCAGCGCGATCTGCCCGTCGGTGCTGTTGACGTTGACCCCGGGCACCGCCGGGACCTGGGTGTCGGTCTGCGTGATCTGGCCCGCCCCGCACGCGGAGAGCAGGCCTACGCCGAGCGCGGCCGAGGCCATGAGCGCGGCGCGCAGCATGGTGCGGCGAGCCAGCGGCGTGGCCAGAGTCGAACGCGTCACCTTGGGTCCTCCAAGTCAAGGGGTGGCCGCACTACAGCCTAGATGCCGTTGATCTGCCGATAACGGCCACCCTCGCCCTGGCGGATCAGTCCAGGTGCAGGCCGCTGACCAGCAGAAACACCACATCGATCAACGCCACCGCGATGACGGACAGGAAGGGTACGCGCGAGGCAGGGTCGCGGCTCATGCGGTACCACCCCAGGGAAAGGGCGATGAGCGCGGCCGCGAGGGCCGGCCAGAACAGCACCGGCGGCGGACCCGGCGGCCCGAACGCGAGCGTCGCGGTCGCCGCGAGCAGCAGCACGGCGGCGGCCAGCAGCGAACCCCGGCGGCCCAGCAGGTGTGGCAGGCCACGGACCCCGGTCCGCACGTCGTCGTCGAGGTCGGGCAGCGTGTTGACGAAGTGCGCGCCGGCGCCGAGCAGCGCACCCGCGGCGATCAGCCACGCCGGCGGGGTCCGGCCCGCGCCCAGCGCCACGAACGCCGGCAGGGCCCCGAACGACACCGCGTAGGGCACCACCGAGGCGAGCGTCGACTTCAGCGGCCAGTCGTAGAGCAGCGCGGAGACCAGCGCCAGCGCGGAGACCAGGCCGGCGTCGGGCCCGGAGAGGAAGCCCAGCGGCACGCACGCCACCGCCGCGAGCGCCCCGAGGGTGAACACCAGCCGCCGGGACAACACGCCCGTCGCGACCGGCTTGTCGGTGCGCCCGGTCGCGGCGTCGCGGGGCGCGTCGAGGGCGTCGTTGACCCACCCGATGGAGAGCTGGCTCGCCAGTACCGTCGCCGCAACGGCAATCACGCCCGGTAACGGCCGGTCCAGGCCGATCGACAGCAGGGCGGCCACCGCCGTGACGCCGGCCGCCGGTTCGGGATGGCTAGCCCGCAACAGCGAGATCGCAACCGACATTCGGCAAGTGTGGCCGCTGGAAGGGTTCCATGTCAGGCTCATCTCATGCCGACGGTGCGGCGGGCTCGCAACGATCCGGGTCAGTATGACGACCTGGCCGGCGAGTGGTGGCGCCCCGGTAGCCCGCTGTCGATGCTCTACTGGCTGGCCCGCGCCCGCGCGCGGCTGATCCCGCCCGCCGAGCGCCCCGGCGCCGTGCTGGTCGACCTGGGCTGCGGCGGCGGGCTGCTCGCGCCGCACGTGGCCGACAAGGGGTACCACCACATCGGCGTCGATCTGGTCGTGTCCGGCCTGGAGCAGTCGGCGGCGCACGGGATCGCGCCGGTGCTCGCCGACGTGCGGCGGCTGCCGTTCGCCGACGGCAGCGCCGACGTGGTGAGCGCGGGTGAGCTGCTGGAGCACGTGCCCGGCCTGTCCCGGGTGATTTCCGAGGCCTGCCGGGTGCTGCGCCCGGGCGGCTGGCTGGTGCTGGACACCCTCGCCGACACCGCGCTGTCCCGGCTCATCGCCGTGCGCCTCGCCGAGGCCGTGCTGCCCGCGGTGCGCGGCATCCACGACCCCGCCCTGTTCGTCGACCCGCGGCGCCTGCGCGCCGAGTGCGCCCGCCACGGGGTGCCGCTCGCGGTGCGCGGTGTCCGACCGGCCCTGCCCGCCCTCGCCCGCTGGCTGGTCACCCGCCGTAACCCTGTGCCGATCGTGCCGACGTTCTCGACCGCGATCCTCTACCAGGGGCGCGGTAGGAAGGGGTACCGGTGACGGGTGCCGCCATCGCGGGAATGCACGTGACGTTCCCCGGCCAGATGCGCCAGGACGAGGTATGGGACGGCTTCTTCGAGCGGCACTACAACGGGCCCAGGCGGGGTCTGGCGAAGCGCATCTTCGCCAACGCCGGCGTGGTCACCCGGCACGGGGCGGTCAACCCGCTGGTGGAGGACGCGTCGGGCTGGTCGACCGCCAAGCGGATGAGCCGGTATCTCACCGAGGCCCTCCCGCTGGGCAAGGACGCCGTCGGCGGGGCCCTCAGCGCCGCCGGACTGCGCCCGGACCAGGTCGGGCTGTTCGTGGTGTGTTCCTGCACCGGGTACGCCACGCCCGGGCTGGACATCCTCCTCGCCCGTGACCTGGGCATGGCGCCCGACACGCAACGCCTGTTCATCGGGCACATGGGCTGCTACGCCGCGCTGCCGGGGCTGGGCGCGGCGTCGGACTTCGTGGTCTCCCGCGGCCGGCCGGCGGTGCTGCTCTGCCTGGAGCTCACCAGCCTGCACGTACAGCCGCCGACCGACGATCCGCAGCAGATCGTGGCGCACTCGCTGTTCTCCGACGCGGCGGCCGCGGTCGTGCTGGTCCCCGGCGGGGCGGGCGCCGGCGTGTCCGACATCGTCGCGGTGACCGACACCGCCACCGCGGATCACATGACCTGGGACGTCACCGACCTCGGGTTCCGGATGGGGCTGTCGCCCAAGGTGCCCGACGTGCTGTCGATCTACGTCGCCGACCTGGTGACGCGGCTGATCGAGCCGCACGGGCTCACTCCCGCAGAAGTTGATGGTTGGGCGGTACACCCCGGAGGCCCCCGGATCCTCGACGTCGTCCGCGACCGGCTGGAGTTGCCGGAGGCGGCGCTGGCCGAGTCCCGCGACACGCTGGCGGCGCACGGCAACTGCTCCTCGCCGACGGTACTGCTGATCATCGACGCCCTGCGCCGGCGCGCGGCCGGCCCGCCGCGCACGACGGTGGCCCTGGCCTTCGGCCCCGGCCTCACCCTCTACGGCGTGCTACTGCAGCTTTGACAGATCGTCGCGGAAGGCGTCGGGCGTGGTGACCGACTTGACCACCCGGACCATGACGCCGCTGCGGCCGACCAGCACCGCCGAGCTGGTGTGCTCGCCGGTGAGCGCCGGCACCGTGGCTCGCACCGCGTTGTTGGGGTCGGCGAGGGCACGCACGGTCACCTTCTCGTTGAGGCCGCTCGGCAGGGTCGGCGGCCGGGTGGCCACGACGAGGACCTTGGCCTCGCCCTTCGAGTCCGCCACCGCATCAGCGGTACTGCCGATGAGCTTCTCGCACGAGCACCCCTCGACCAGCAGGATCACCGCCGGGGCGAGATCCTTCAGCGCCACCTGCGCGCCGTCGGCGCCCTGCAGGCTGACGCCGGCCAGGGAGATGGGGGCCGGCGGCGAGGCGGAGCCGACGTGCGGCGTGGTCTTGGGGTGGTTGCCCGGCCACGCCACGGCGAACAGGCTGACCAGCGTGGCGATCACCGCGATCGACATGATCAGCAGCGGGACGGCCAGGCCGGGGGACTCGTCGGTGGCCCGGCCCATGGGCTCGGGCCGCAGGTGGAACCGCCGCCGCCAGCGCCGGCGTATTGTCGCGCGGCGGAATTGCCTGCGGATCGGTGCGCCTTCGGCATCGAGCGCACCGGCATCGTCGGGGATGATGATCGTGCCCCACTCAGGCGGCAGGTCGGGCAGTCCACCGCCCTCTTGTGGTCGCTCACCACCGCCGTTGTCGCCGCGCAGCGTGCCCATCGCTGTTCTCCTCGCACCTGCCTCAACTTTCCCTCACGCGGCGCCTGCGCGCCAGAGGGAGACTCCATCGAGATGTGTGCGTATCATCTACGCTCCGCCGCTGGTCAGGTCACTCAGCGTGTCGGTGCTGGACGGCTCCCGCGCGGCGCGAGACACTTGCGGTAGTCAATCGGATATGTCCGGCTGGCAGGCCATTTGTGTGTGCTCCCGGTTGTTGATCCGCTACACAGCAGGTTCCACGATTCCTGTCAAGCGGGAGAAAGGGGACTCACATGTGTTCTGACCTGCGCGAATGCTGCTCTCCGGGGTGGGACGACGGCGCGTGACCGTGTTACCCTAGACACAGCGAAAGGGGTTTCGAACCTATGGTTTTCAGTGTCGGCGAGACCGTTGTCTACCCCCACCACGGGGCCGCACTCATCGAGGCAATCGAGACTCGCGTCATCAAGGGCGAGGAGAAGCAGTATCTCGTCCTCAGGGTCGCTCAGGGTGACCTGACGGTGCGGGTGCCCGCCGAAAACGCCGAGATCGTCGGCGTGCGCGAGGTGGTCGGCGAAGAGGGCCTGACGAAGGTCTTCGACGTCCTCCGCGCTCCGCACACCGAGGAGCCGACCAACTGGTCGCGGCGTTACAAGGCGAATCTGGAGAAGCTGGCCTCCGGCAATCCGCTCAAGGTCGCGGAGGTCGTGCGCGACCTGTGGCGTCGTGACCGTGAGCGCGGTCTGTCGGCCGGCGAGAAGCGCATGCTCGCCAAGGCTCGGGACATCCTTGTCGGCGAGGTGGCGCTCGCCGAGAAGAGCACCAAGGACGAGGCGGAGACGCTGCTCGACAAGGTGCTGACCGAGGCCTGACATTCCAGCCCGGCTATCCCTTCGATCGAGGACCGCGACGTGACGGCGCACGCGACTGTGCGTGGTGACGTCGCGGTCCTCGTGCCCGCGGCCGGCATGGGAGTCCGACTCGGACCCGGCGGCCCCAAGGCGCTCCGCCTGCTCGGCGGCGAGCCACTGCTCGTGCACGCGGTGCGCCGGCTCGCGCTCGCACCCAGCGTGGGTTGCATCGTCATCGCCGCGCCGGCCGACGCCGTGGCCGAGGTGGCCGAGCTGCTCGCTCCTGTGGCGCCGGTCACGGTGGTGCCCGGCGGGACGACCCGGCAGGCCTCCGTCGCGGCCGCCCTCGCCATCGTGCCCGACGGTTTCGACATCGTGCTCGTCCATGACGCGGCGCGCGCCTTGACCCCACCGGAGCTGGTGGAGTCGGTCGCGGAGGCGGTCCGTGGGGGGCACGGCGCGGTCATACCCGTTCTGCCGGTGGTCGACACCATCAAGCGGGTCTCGGCTTCCGGCGACGTGGTGGAGACGGTCGACCGGTCGTCGCTGCGGGCGGTGCAGACGCCGCAGGGCTTCCGGCGCGAGGTGCTCGAGAAGGCCCACGCGGCCGCCGTCGACGACCACACCGACGACGCCGGCCTGGCGGAGCGGATCGGCGTCACCGTCCACACCGTGCCCGGTGCGGAGGCCGCCCTGAAGATCACCCGCCCCTTCGACCTGGCCGTCGCTCAGCTCCTGCTCTGAGCCGGCACCGTGTCGGCACCGTTACTACGGGGCGGCCCGGGATCGCCTTGGCCGGTCTTGTGATCTACCTGGCCGACTTGGCCGGTGCGGTGGCCCCTCTGGCCGCCGCGGTCGCCATCCGTTCGCGGCCCGCCGTCCGCTCGCCGTGCCGCCATGGGCCTGCGGTTCCGGCAGGTCTACCGTCCGCCGTTGCGCCCCAGCTTCGGCCGTCGCGCGCTCGGCCGCTGCGTGCATCCGCCGACAGTGCCGCGTGGCCCCCCGTCCGCCCGACGCGGCTGGGCGCTGGGTGGAAGCGGCCGGAAGTCTCCACGATCATGCTCGGACCGCGGGTGACATCAGGCGATTCTCATGATCACGGAGTGAATATGTACACATAGGTACCATATGTCTCCGGGATCATGGAAAAGCTGCGGTGTCCGAATGGCGACGAGCATGATCGTGGAGAGTTTCGTCCCCGGCTCGCAGCAAAATGGGCGTTTTGTCCCCGGGCTGGTCAGGCGGCGGCGGGAGTGGTCGCGGCGGTGGTCGAGCCGGCGCAGACCTTGCGCGGGCGGCGGCGCCACAGCAGGAAGCTGCCGATCGAGCCGCCGACGCTGAGCGTGACGGTCATCGCGCCGGCGATCGACATGCCGACCGCGTCGCCGCGGGCGGTGGCGGAGCCCAGTGCGGAGTACGCCAAAGTGGCGGGCAAAGCGCCAAGCACCGTGCCGGCCACGAACGAGCGCATGCGCACGCTCGTGGTGCCGAACAAGTAGTTGGCGATGCCGAACGGCACCAGCGGGATCATCCTCGAGATCACGATCGCGAGCATCCCCCGCTTCGCGACGGCCTGCTCCATCGCCAGCAGCCGGCCGCTGAGGTGCCGCGCCATGAAGTCGCGGCCCAGCAGGCGGCCGATGGTGTGGGCGACCAGGGCGCCCAGGGTGAGGCCGAGCATGGTGTACAGCGCGCCGCCGACAAAACCGAACAGCAACCCGCCCACGCCGGCCAGCAGCGTGCGGGGCGCGAGGGCGGTGGTCAGCACGGCGGAGCCGCCGATCGCGATGATCGGGGCCATGGTGTGGTTCGGGCCGATCGCGTGGACCAGCGAGGCGCGGTCGGGGTGAGCGATGAGAATCACCACGGACAGGGTCGCCACCAGCAGGGCGAGCAGACCGAAGCGAAGCGCGGCTCCGGTGCGCCACCACGGCTTGTGGCTCGTCGGGGTCGTCAGGTCGCTGCGCACCCGACCCAGCCTAGGCCCCGGATGCCAAGATGCCGACCCCGGATTCGTTTCGGCAACCGGACGTTCACAGTTGTGCACCGATTCGTCGTACCCTCCGGAAGTGATGTTGATCGGCAATGGGACTGACGTTCATGCCTTCGAATCCGGGCGCGAATGCTGGGTGGCCGGGCTCAAATGGGACGGAGTGGACGGGCTCGCCGGGCACTCCGACGGTGACGTCGCGGCGCACGCGATCTGCGACGCGCTGCTGTCCGCGGCCGGGCTGGGTGATCTGGGGGCGAACTTCGGCACCGGGCGGCCGGAGTGGGCCGGTGCCTCCGGGGCCACCCTGCTGCGCGAGACGGCCAAGAAGGTGCGCGCCGCCGGCTACGAGATCGGCAACGTGTCCGTCCAGGTCATCGGCGTGAAGCCGAAGGTCGGCACGCGGCGGGCGGAGGCCGAGCGCACGCTGCACGCCGCGATCGGCGCCATCGTGCGCGTGTCCGGCACCACCACCGACGGCCTCGGCTTCACCGGCCGGGGCGAGGGCCTGGCCGCGACCGCCGTGGCCTTGATCTATCCGATCGTGCGCGAGAGGTCCTAGCCGCCGTTTCGTGACCATGTCCAGGCGTAGCCGGTGTCCTCGATCGAGAGCGCCGGTTCGCACAGGTCGAGCGGCCGGAACGTGTCGACCATGACCGCCAGCTCGTCGAACGCCTCGGCCCCGATCGCGCGCTCGACGGCGCCGGGCTGCGGCCCGTGGGTGAAGCCGCTCGGGTGCAGCGAGATCGAGCCTAGTTCGATCCCGGAGCCGCGCCGCGCCTCGTAGTTGCCCCCGGTGTAGAAGAGCACCTCGTCGGAGTCGACGTTGTGGTGGTTGTACGGCACCGGGATCGCCAGGGGGTGATAGTCCACCTTCCGCGGTACGAACGAGCAGACCACGAAGTTCGGGCCCTCGAACGTCTGATGGACCGGCGGCGGCTGGTGGACCCGCCCGGTGATCGGCTCGAAGTCGTGGATGGAGAAGGCCCACGGGTACAGGCAGCCGTCCCAGCCGACGACGTCGAATGGGTGATTTGCGTAAATGTGCTCAGTCCAGCCACGGCGGTGCTGCACCAGGACAGAAATGTCGTACCCCTCCACGAGTATGGGCGCCGAGGGGCCGCGCAGGTCACGTTCGCAGTAGGGCGCGTGCTCCAGGAACTGTCCACGCACCGACAGATAGCGCCGCGGGGGTCCGATGTGTCCAGCAGCCTCGATCGTCAGCAGCTTCACCGGCTCGCCCTTGGCCGGCACCAGGCGGTGGATGACCGACGTCGGGATGATCGCGTAGTCGCCCTCGCTCAGCTCCAGCGCGCCGAAGGTCGACTCCAGGGTGACCGCCCCCGCCGAGACGTAGAGACACTCGTCCCCGACCGCGTTGCGGTAGAGCGGCGAAGGCTCCGTCGCCTCGACGTAGGAGATCCGCACGTCGTCGTTGGCCAGCAGGTGCTGCCGGCCGAGCACGGGGTCCGCCTTCCCGCCGGCGAGCTTGCCCGTCTGCAGATGGCGCGGTTTGAGCGGCAGGTTCGGCACCCGCGCCCACGCCGGCGGGGTGAAGGGCACTGCCGAGAGGATCGCGGTCGGTCGATGGCGGTGGTAGAGCAGCGAGGAGTCGCTCGAAAAACCCTCCTGCCCCATCAGCTCTTCCGCGAACAACGAGCCGTCCGGCTGGCGAAACTGGGTGTGGCGCTTCGGCGGCACCTCGCCGACGCGGCGGTAGTACGGCATCACGGCCCTCCCTACAGGAGCGTCCGGATAGCGGACGAAGTTGTCCGCCCTGTAAAGCGTCCACTAGATTCGGAAGCCGTGTCAAACGCAGTGCCACCCCTGCTGACCGCACTGGTCGACGACGCCGCCGTGTTCCCGCCGGGCAGCGCGTCGCTGGCCGACGCCGTCCCGGCGCACGCCGAGCACCGCGCGCGCTGGTATGCCCCGCTCGTCGGCCCGCTGGTCATCCCGCTCGCCGACCGCGCCGAGTTCCGCGCGCTCGCGCCGCCGGGCACCGCCGTCGGCCTGGTCGGCGAGCCGGCCGCGGTCGAGGCCGCGCTCGGTGACCTGCCCGCCGGCACCCGCCAGATCGAGAGCCCGGTCGCCAAGCGGGGCGAGGACCCGCTGCCCGGCATCGAGCGGCTCGCGGCGCTCATGCGCAAGAACGAAGAGCCTTGGCAGTGGTATCTCGAAGTGCCCCTCTCCTGGGGCCTCATGTCCGCGCTCGACGCCGTCGCGGCGCTGCGCGCCGAGGGCCTGTCCGCGGCCGCGAAGTTCCGCACCGGCGGCCTGGCCGCCGAGCTGTTCCCCACGCCGATGGAGCTCGCCGCGGTGATCTGCGCCTGCCGCGACCGCGCCCTGCCCTTCAAGCTCACCGCCGGCCTGCACCACGCGCTGCGCCACACCGACGCCGAGACCGGCCTGGTCCACCACGGCTTCCTCAACATCCTGGTCGCCGTCCTGGCCGCCGCCGACGGCGCCGAGCCGGCCGACCTGGGCGGCGTCCTCGCCACGACCGACGCCCCGCCCCTGGCGGACCGCATCCTGCCGGCCCTGGACCGCGAGCGCCCGCTGTGGGTCGGCTTCGGCAGCTGCAGCGTCCGAGACCCGGTCGCCGACCTGGTCACCCTCGGCCTGCTCGACCGCCCCCGCCCTACTTCACCTCCTCCCTCGCCCGGGGGTGCCTCATGACCGCCGTCCGGTTCGCGCCGTTCCGTCCCTGTCCGGCCCTGCCGCGTGGTTCCTGGGGGTGCGCCGTGACCGCCGTCCGGTTCGCGCCGTTCCGTCCCGGCGGCGTGGTTCCTGGCGGTGCGTCATGACCGCTGTCTGGTTCGCGGCGTCGCGTCCCGGCGGCGTGGTTCCTGGCGGTGCGGCGTGAGCGCGGCGGAGACCTGGCTGGAACTGGCCGACGAGGATCCGTTCGGCGTGCACAATCTGCCCTACTGCGCGTTCGGCCAGGACCGGTTCCGCTGGCCGGGGGTCCGCATCGGCGACCGCATCCTCAACCTCGCCGCCGCCGAGGGCCGGGATCTGATCGATGCCGGCGGGGCGTTCCTCGGCCAGGCCACCCTGAATCGCTTCATGAGCGCCGGGCCCCCGGTCTGGCGGCGCGTGCGCGAGGGGCTCACGGAGCTCTTCACCACCCCGCGGCACCGGGAGGCGGTCGAGCCGCTCCTGCTGGCGGTCGGCGACGTGCGGCTCGACCTGCCGTTCGAGGTCGCCGACTACGTCGACTTCTACTCCTCGCAGGAGCACGCCACAAACCTCGGCCGGCTGTTCCGCCCCGGCGGCGAGCCGCTGCTGCCCAACTGGAAGCACCTCCCGGTCGGCTACCACGGCCGCGCCGGCACCGTGGTCGTCTCCGGCACCGACGTGCCCCGCCCGCACGGCCAGCGCAAATCACCCGACGACCCAGTCCCGACGTTCGGCCCGTCCGCCCGCCTGGACATCGAGGCCGAGGTCGGCTTCGTCGTCGGCGTGCCGTTACAGGCCCCGGTGCCCATCGACGACTTCCGCGCCCACGTCTTCGGCGCCGTGCTGGTCAACGACTGGTCCGCCCGCGACCTGCAGGCCTGGGAGTATCAGCCCCTCGGCCCGTTCCTGGGCAAGTCCTTCCGCACGTCGATCTCGCCCTGGCTGGTCCCACTCGACGCCCTGGACGCCGCCCGGGCGCCGGCCCCGCCGCAGGACCCGGCCGTGCTGCCCTACCTCCGGGCGGCGGACCACTACGGCTACGACATCGAGCTCGAGGTCTTCTGGAACGGCACGCTCGTCTCCCGCCCGCCGTTCGCCGGCCTGTACTGGACCCCCGCCCAGCAACTCGCCCACCTCACCGTGAATGGCGCCTGGACCCGCACCGGCGACCTGTATGCCTCAGGCACCGTCTCCGGCCCCACCCCCGACCAGACCGGCTCCTTCATCGAACGCACCTGGAACGGCACCCACCCGCTCCAACTCGCCGACGGCACCCCCCGCACCTTCCTCCTCGACGGCGACACGGTCACGATCACCGCCACGGCCCCGGGCCCATCCGGCACCCGCGTCGGCTTCGGGGAGGTGACCGGCACGATAACCAAGCCCGAGTAACGCACCCCACACCGCGACCGCGCCACGCCGCACCGGACCCGCGAGGCCGGGACAACCGCAGCCGCGGTGCTGCATGCGGTCGACGCGTCCGGCCCGCAGCTACCGTGCCCCGCTCGCACCCCCGTACCCCCGCACCCGTAGCGGTCAGCGCCACCCGGGAACCGGCACCACGAGCACCGCCATGCCCGCCGCCGGCCGCTACGCCCCGTCGGATCCGCCGGCCGCGATGGCCGCGCGCGTCCCACATGCCAGGGGCGGGCACGATCCGGGACGCAGGTCCCACATTGCGAGGCGCTGCCCGCGGTAAAGCACGGCGCAGCGACCGGAAGTCTCCGCGATCATGCCGAACCCGCCGCAGACACCACGGGTTTTTCATGATCACGGAGTGTCCATGTACACCCGTGTACCGAAAGTCTCCGGGATCATGAAAAACCCGTGGTGCGGCCACCGCGCGCATCATGATCACGGAGACATTCACCCGGCGAGGCCCAGCCCGTGGTGGGCGCCGCCTGCCGCCAGGCATCAACCATCGCGATCAAGCATCGGCCTCATACAGCACGCCGGCGAACGCGACGCGCGCTCGGGTTGCGCCGCGCCCGTTTCCGCGCCGGGCCTGGTGGGTGGACGTGGTTCGGGCTGAGGTTCGGTGGCAGGTGGTGTGAGGCGTGACACGGACGGGTGACATTCGGTGGCCAAGGGGCCGTTGGCGGGGTGCGGGGCGGGGCGCTCGCCGTCGCGGGGCGGGAGCTGGGTGGATGGGGTTGTTGTGGGTGGGGAGTGTGCGGGCGGTGTGAGTCTGCTGCGGATCGACCGTCGCCGTGAGCGGATTGCGACATGCGCCGGGTATGGTGCCCCGCGGAGGTGGTTATGGGGTCGGCTTGGGCGTGGCTGCGGCGGCTGGTGTCGCCGCGTAGCTGGTCGCGGCCGGTGCGCTTCGTGCTCACCGGAGTGCTGGTGCTCGTCGTGGTCGCGGCCATGGGGATCACGGCGTACCGCACGCTGAAGCCGGCCGAGACGGTGAGTCGGGCGGACAAGCCCGTGCCGTCGCCGGAGCCGATCAAGTCGATCCAGTATGCCGAATTGCCCTCGGCGCCGCTGATCGTGGAGGGGCGGCTTCGGGTGTATACCGAGCAGCGGCGGGTGTTCGCGGACACGCCGGTGACGGCGCAGCGGATGAACACGCCGCACTGGTCGTATCGGCGGTGGCCGGCCGAGATCGTGTCGATCGTGGAAGTGGAGAAGCCGGCCAGCGGGGTGGGGATGTCCGTCGTGATCACGAAGTGGTCGGACGGGGAGATTGTTGCCCTGGATGCCGAGAAGGGTGACATCGTCTGGCAGACGAAGATCGAGCCGGCCGATGGGGAGTCGTTCAAGGGGCGGCGGACCGGGGCGAAGACGATGTGGGCGCCCGAGGACCTGTTCGTGAGCGCGTCCGCGGTGGACAAGCAGCCGGTCGTCATCGCGACCGGTAAGGACGTGGCCGAGGGGATCGATCCCGTCGACGGCGAGGTGAAGTGGACCCGATCGTTCGCCACCGAGCCCGGGTGCCGCGCGAACGACTGGACCGGCGCCGACGCGTACTTCGTCAAGAACACCTGCGCCAAGCCCGCCACCCTGGAGATCTACGACGCGGCGAGCGGGGTGCTGCTGACCACCTGGCGGCCGCCGGGCGCGTCGATCGGCACCGACACCGTGACCAACTGGTACATCGAGCCGACCTCCTGCCAGCTCGGGCGGTCCGGGTGCGCGCTGTTCAAGGCGGCGCCGACCGGCGACGTCGTGACGTACACCGACGCCGCCTCGGGGGTGGGGACCAACACCCCGGCCTATTGGTCGTTCGCCGCCGACCACACCGTCAAGCCCGAGGCCGTCCTGGACAAGGACAACGTGGTCGTGGTCGGGGACGTGGTCGCGCAGCAGATGACCGGCGGCTACATCTGGGCGTTCTCCCGCAGCACCGGCCAGCGGCTGTGGATGTCCGAGGTCGCCGGCCGGCTGATCGGCGGCGACCAGCGCAACGTCTACCTGATCAACAACGAGTACCAGCTGCTGGTGCTCAACCTGGAGACCGGGGCCGTCACGTCGAGCACCGAGCTGCGGATCCGGCCGGCGGACCGGTTTGTCTACAGCCTGTATTACCTGCATGCCGGCTACTTGGTGATCGAGCGGCTGCAGACCACCAAGGAATCCGAGATCGACGACCGGTACTACTTCAGCCAGGACACGGTGGTCCTGGTCGGCATCGGCTAGGAACTACAGCGCGCCGAGGAAAGCGTCGTTCTCCTCCGGGGTGCCGAGGGTGACGCGCACGCCGTCGCCCTGGAAGGCGCGCACGATCACGCCCGCGCGCTCGCACTGCGCGGCGAACTCCGCGGCCTGGTCGCCCAGCGGCAGCCAGAAGAAGTTTCCCTGGGTTTCGGGCACCTCCGGATACACCTTCCGGACCGCCTCGACCACCCGGGACCGCTCCGCCGTGATCAGGGCCACGCGGCGGAGCATCTCGTCCTCGGCGTCCAGCGCGGCCAGCGCGGCGGCCTGGGCGGCGAGCGAGGTGGAGAACGGCGTGACGACCTTGCGCACGGCGCCGGCGACCTCGGGGGTGCCGATCAGGTAGCCGACGCGCAGGCCGGCCAGGCCCCACGCCTTCGACAGGGTGCGCAGGACGACGACGTTGGGGCGGTCGCCGTACTCCACCAGGCCGTCCGGCACGTCCGGGTCGGTGACGAACTCCCGGTACGCCTCGTCGAGGGCGACCAGCACGTTGGCCGGCACCTTGTCGAGGAACGCGTCGAGGTCGGCCTTGCGCACCGCGGTGCCCGTCGGGTTGTTGGGGCTGCACACGATGACCAGCCGGGTGCGCTCCGTGATCGCGGCGGCCATCGCGTCGAGGTCGTGGGCGTGGTCCGCGGTGTTCGGGACCCGGACGCTGGTGGCCGCGGTGGTCGCCGCGATGATGGGGTACGCCTCGAAGGACCGCCACGGGTAGACGACCTCGTCGCCGGGCAGGCAGGTGACGCGGAACAGGTGCTCGAAGAGGGCCACCGAGCCGCAGCCGGTCGCGATCCGCTCCGGGGCGACGCCGAGCCGGGCGGCGAGGCGCTCGCGCAGTGCGGTGACGCCCATGTCGGGGTACCGATGCACCCCCTCGATCGCGGCGGTGACCGCGTCCACCACGCCGGGCAGCGGGCCGTAGGGCACCTCGTTGCTGGCCAGCTTGATGGCGCCGGGCACGCTGCGGCCCGGGACGTAGGCGGGGAGGGCGTCGAGATCCGGGCGGGTGAGGCTCATGACTGTTCTCCGGCGTTGTGGTTCTGGTCGGGGTCGGGGCTCGCGGGGACGGGGCTCGCGGGGACGGGGGTCGGCTCGGCCATCACGACGACGGTGCCGGCGGATCGGTCGTGCAGCGCGCGGCGCAGCGGCCAGTCGACGACCGGTGACAGGCTGTCGATGAACTGGATGACCACGCCGAGACCGCACGTCCACAGCAGCACGGACAGGCCGAGCGGGTTCCAGCGGCGGATCGCGCGGCCGAAGCCGAGCGGCTGGTCGCTGTCCAAACCGACCACTTTGATCTTCAGTAGCCGTTTGCCGAACGTCTGGCCGCTGCCGGCGATGGCGGGCACCTCGTAGGCGAACCACAGCGCGGCGATCAGGAGCAGGATCACGATCTCCAGCCAGCTGGTCCGCTGCGAGGCGGTGGCGAGGTCGTCGATCGGCTGGCCGCTCGACGCGCGGCGCATCGCCTCGACGAAGGTCGGGCCGACCTCGCGGATGTACTGGTACACGAACCAGCCGGCGACCAGCGTGCTGAGTGCCCCGACGGCGAGGATGTCGATGATCCGGGCGGCCAGCCGGGCGCCCAGCGGCGCCAGGGCGTGGCCGTGCGGGCGGATCGCGGCGGCGCTCGGCAGCCCGGCCCGCGGCGGCAGCAGCACCTGCACCGCGCTGGCCGGCAGGTTGCCCTGCGGCCGCAGTCCGGGCGGCAGCGGGGTGCCCGGCGGCAGCACGATCGCGCCCGGGGGCAGCTGACCGGGCGGGAACCCGCCCGGCGGGATCGGCGTGCCGGGCGGCAGCACCACGGCGCCCTGCGGCAGCGGTGTGCCCGGCGTGGTCACGACCGGCTGGTCCGCTTGCTTGCCGGGCCGGCCCTGGGCGCCGGGGAACGGCGGTGGAGCGGGCGGTGTCGCCGGCGGCGGCTCCGTGGGGGTCGGTGCCGAGGCCGGGATCGACTCACCGATCCAGCCTTCGCCGTCCCAGTACCGCTGGACGTCCGGGTCCGCAGGGTCCTTGTACCACCCAGGCGCTGTCACGCCGCCTCCGCCTTCGAGCCGTTCATGAAGACCCTATCCGGCCTTCACCACAATGGTGCCTGCCGCCTTGTCGTGCAGGCACTGCTGGTAGGGCTTGTCCCACAGTTGCCACAGGCCGTCGAGGTACGAGAAGAACGGAATGACGAACCCGCCAAGATTCTGCACCGCCCAGCGCTTCACCAGCACGCCGCGGTTGATCGGCGCCGCCGGGTCGTCGGCGCGGATCAGCAGCAGCTTCATCGCGCGCTTGCCCCAGGTGATGCCGGTCCGGCGGAACATCTCGACGTGGTAGATGTACCCGGCGGCGAGCATCACGAGCAGATATCCGAACTCGATCAGCAGCGGCACGCCGAAGAACAGCCCCACGTTCGGCGATCCGGTCACCTCACCCGTCACCGGGTCGGTGTCCAGGGAGGACGCCGCGCCCGCGAACACCGCGACCATGCCGATGACGGTGGGAATGGCCAGCACCAGGCCGACGCCGAAGAGCACCGCGCCGTCGATCAGGAAGGCGAGGAGCCGGTCGCCGAACCCGGCCAGCGGCATGCCGTTGGGCGCGAGCGGCACGAACGGGCGGGGGAGCGGAACGGCGTAGTTGCCCTGTGGATAACTGGGCTGTGGATAACCCGGGCCGGGGGGCCCTTGCTGTGGATAAGCAGCTGGTGGGTAGGCCATCGGCTGTGGATAACCCCCGGAAGTGGGGGCTCCCTGTGGATAACCCTGTTGATATCCCTGCGGATACCCGGGTGGCGGCCCATAGTTCGGGACACCACCCGGTTCCTGAGGCTGGCCCGGATACGTCACCCGGACAGTGTTACAGGTTCCCGCGAAGTTCCTGCTCTCGCTCGATGGCCTCGAAGAGCGCCTTGAAGTTGCCCTTGCCGAAGCCGAACGAGCCGTGCCGCTCGATGAGCTCGAAGAAGACGGTCGGGCGGTCCTGCACCGGCTTGGTGAAGATCTGCAGCAGATATCCGTCCTCGTCGCGGTCCACCAGGATGCCGCGCGCCTTGAGCTCCTCGATCGGGACGCGCACCTGGCCGATGCGGGCGCGCAGCTCGGGGTCGTCGTAGTACGAGTCCGGGGTGGTCAGGAACTCGACGCCGGCCGCGTTCATCTCGTCGACGGTCCGCAGGATGTCGCCGGTGGCCAGCGCGATGTGCTGGGCGCCCGGCCCGCCGTAGAACTCCAGATATTCGTCGATCTGCGACTTCTTCCGCGACACGGCGGGCTCGTTGAGCGGGAATTTCACTTTACGGGTACCGCTGGCCACGACCTTGCTCATCAGCGCCGAATACTCGGTGGCGATGTCGTCGCCGACGAACTCCGCCATGTTGGTGAAGCCCATGACCCGGCGGTAGAACGTGACCCATTCGTCCATCCGGCCCAGCTCGACGTTGCCGACCACGTGGTCGACGGCCTGGAAGAACCGCTTCGCGGGCGGGGCGACGATCGCCCGGCGGGCGACGAAGCCGGGCAGGAACGGGCCGCTGTAGCGGGAACGGTCGATCAGCGTGTGGCGGGTTTCGCCGTACGTGGCGATGGCTGCCCGCCGTACCACTCCGAAATCGTCTTTCTCCTCGTGTGGCGCCTCGAGGCCCGTCGCGCCCTGCGCGAGCGCATATGCATATGCGGTGTCCACATCGGGCACCTCGAGCGCGATATCGACGATGCCGTCGCCGTGCCGTTCGTAGTGCTGCGTCGCCGCCGCCTGCCGGTGCACGCCGCCGGCCAGCACGAAGATCGCCGAGCCGGCCTTGAGCACATATTCGGCGTGATCCCGATATCCCTGCTCGGGCCCGCGATATGCGATCAGCGTCATCCCGAACGCGGAGGAGTAGTAATGCGCGGCCTGCTTGGCGTTGCCGACGTAGAACCGGACGTGATCGAGGCCGGTGAGCGGGAAGGGGTCGTGGGAGGCGTCGTGCTCGACGGCCCCGATGAGCTCGCTGAGGTCTTCGATGGCGCGGGTCATGCCTTCAGCGTTGCCCGCGATTCCGCGGTTGGGCAAGGAAGGCTAATCTGCGTGGTCAGGTTGCACAATCGATCCAGAGTTTGGGGGGTACGGGTGGACAAGTTGCCCAGCGAAATCGACACTCTGGATGCACGGCTGATCGCGCTGCTCTCCGCCGAGCCCCGAATCGGCGTGCTGGAGTGCTCCCGCCGGCTGCAGGTCGCTCGCGGTACCGTCCAGGCCCGTCTCGACCGCCTGGCGGCCAGGGGCGTCATCCGAGGTCACGGCCCGGACATCGACCCGGCGGCGCTGGGCTATGCGGTCACCGCGTTCGTGACCCTCGAGATCCGCCAGCGCTTCGGCCACGACCCGGTCGCGGCCCACCTCGCCCAGATCCCGGAGGTGCTGGAGGTCCACACGATCACCG
This sequence comes from Dactylosporangium sp. CA-092794, assembly GCF_050948465.1. NCBI lineage: Bacteria > Bacillati > Actinomycetota > Actinomycetes > Micromonosporales > Micromonosporaceae > Dactylosporangium > Dactylosporangium sp. CA-092794. Next base: position 337,198 of record NZ_CP192044.1, read on the forward strand.
GCTCGGGCGACCTGCTGTGCCGGATGGTCGCCCGCTCCAACGCCGACCTCCAGCGCGTGATCGACCGGGTAATGAGCCACGAGGGCATCGTGCGGTCGTCCACGATCATCGCCCTTGCCCAACAGATCCCGTATCGGGTCCTTCCCCTGGTCGAGGCCACCGCGACGGCCCGCCCGCCGACTGCCGCCGGTTGACAGCACATCGCGCCTGGTTCGCCGATCGGTTCCGGCTCTGCGAGGCGGACGATGGACATATAGCGTTTGCCGTGCGGCAAACGTTAGATCGACGAGGTGGCGACATGTGGCAGCTGTTCCAGCGTCCGGACGCCTTGCGCAAGGCATTGCGCGGCATGTATCCGGCCGACCGCGCCGAGCGCATGCACGCCGACTACCAGGAGGCCGGCCCGCTGACCGACCCGGAGGTGCGGCAGCTGTCCCGCCTCGGACCGGACGACCGCGACCGCGCGCTGCGGGTACGCTACCCGTCCGACGACGCCCTGGCCGTCGCCGCGGTCGACTACGCGCTGCGCACCCGGTCGGGCGACGACCCGGGCGGCCCCGGCTACCACCACATGATCGTGCCCGACGAGGTGTAAGCCCCTCGCGCGCGTATGACGGTCGTTGTACATTGGGATCGTGCCCTACCGCTGGTGGCCGGCAACGCTCGCGGCCCTGGTCGGCATCGACGCCGCCGAAGTCCTCCAGGCCCTAGGCGCCGACCCGTGCCGGGCCAGGCCCTCGGCATACCGGCGCTCAGCGTCTGGGCACGTACCGACGCGGGACGACCTCTCATCGTCACCGTGAAGCACCAGGGCGGATTCGAATGGGGCATCGTCGGCGCCCGCGACATGACCCCCGCCGAGCTCGCCGAGTTCGAGCAATGGGAGGCCGGGTCATGAGCAACGAACCACTCACCGAGCGCCAGATGGACGACCTCGTCGCCGCGGTCGCCGCGGGCCAGTTCGTCTTCGACCGCGACGCCCCCACTCCCGAGCTCCCCCCGAAGCCCGAGGCCGAGGTGATGGCCGTCTACTCGACCCGCCTGCCCACCTCGCTGGCCGAGCGCATCGCCGCCATCGCCCGCGCCAAGGGCGTCAAGCCGGCGACACTGATGCGCGAGTACATCGAAATCGGCGTCGCCGCCGAGGAGAACGACCGCCCGATCTCCCTCACCGACGCCCTCCGCGCCCTCACCCAACTCCGCCCAGCCGCCTGACCGGCCCTTCCAGCCGGCGTGGCCGCCTGCCGTATATGGCGGTCCGGCCGGGCGGTGGTCATCGAGGCGGAGGTCGACAGCGCCGTCGATGGCCGGTCGGGCGGTGGCGGCACCGGGCCAGGCACGCGCGGGCCTGGGCCGACCTCAGCATCTACGACGTGCGGCGGATCGGCGCGGCGTAGTAGCACAGAAACGGAAACGTGTGGCCCGGCCACGTCGCCTCGCGGGCAGCGGCCTACCGGCCCTCGTCAGTCCGCCGCCGGACAACGACGCGGGTGACCATTACATAGCTGGTGGTAGGGCTGTGTGAGCTGCCGTCAGTAAGGAAAGCAACCGGCTCCCAGCCGTCCGGGCTGAGCTGGTTCAGGTAGTCGATCTGCTCCCAGCCGTCATGCTGGATCTCTTGGACTTGTCGTTGTGGGTCGCGCCACTGCACTGAAGAGCCCCCGGCTGCGACTCCGAGGGCTTCTGACGTCCGGTGCCGACCGCTATGGCCGCCGCGCCCGCAGTAGGGCGTACAGTACACGGGCCGTGGTGATCCCAGCGAGAATGCTGACGGTCGCCGATCCCGTTTCGTGGTGCGCTTCGACACCGATCCCGATCGCGATGGCACCGATGACGAGCCATGCGAGGGGGATCGGGCCGGGGATGTGTTCTGTGGTGCCGCGACGGCGCTGCGTGGTTACACCGGCCATGTCCAGATGCGCCTTTCTCCCTGCCGTGGTTGTTGTTTTGGGCAGCACTGAGCGACCCATTTCGGGGCCCCAGACCCCTGGGTCGCTTTCGTGTCTTCCTCATCAAGCTACATCTAGGGGTAGACGCTATGCCGATCTACGTTGAACCCGCCTGACCTGCAAAAACTGAACTTTAGTATGATCTTGCTAACGCGATGACCCGCGACGATGGCCCCGCGCTCGGCAAAGGTTCTTTCGGGAGCAGGTTGGGTCGTTGTGATTGGTTGATATTCGGTTTCCCGGTAATCGGCGAGAGGGCGTCCGTGACGATCTTCCTGCCACGCGGTCCGAATTCGCGGGTCGAGGCGTACGCGATGCTCGCCCAGCACGCCCTCACCTCGCTGTGGATGTCGTCGGACTTCCAGCCGCGTAACGACGGCGACGACCTGTGGGGCTCTGCTGGCCCGACGGGCTGTGAGCCGTCAGATCACCGCGACCGCGTACGAATGACCTATGACCAGGCGCTGTTCAACCAGTTGCCGCAGATCGTGCAGGTTGTCGAGGAAGGCCGCCAGGTCCTCAACGCCGTCAGCGCACAGGAGCTAGGGGAGTGGTACGACAAACACGCGAACGAGGAGAACACCAAGGCCCGCCTTTGGCTGTCCGCTACGGTAGGGGTCCTCGTCGTTTCGATCACTTATGCCGTAATGGTTGCGCAGTTCGGGCGTGCTCCGCTGTCGAGCCGTGAAATCGCGCAGCTCAGCGTCACCATTCCGCTGATTCTTTTCGCCGTCTACTGCTCCCGTCAAGCCCACTTCCACCGAACCGAATGCGCCCAGAGCCGCCGCTCGGCCGTGCAGGTGAAAACGGCTCCAGCCTTCACACAGGCGCTATCCGAAGCTCAGCGACAGCAAGTGCTGACGGCGCTTGGCATGTCACTGTTCGCCAGTCCAATGGCTGGCGTCGACGCTGCCGGTAGTCAGTATGGGATGCTCGCCGAGGCGGTTGACCTGCTCCGAGCGGCTGTCGGCAAGATGAAGCCGGACAAGTAACCACTGGGTGGTTTCGACGCTTGGCTCCTGGCGGTCGTGACCGCCGACCAGATCACGGTTCCAGGAACCGGCGTCCGTTCCAGGTCGGTAGAGGCTCGACTTCGTCGTCGACAACGAGCTGCGACATCTCGGCGAGGTCAATAAGCAGGCGAATACCGCCCCAGCGCATGTAGAAGCGATGCGGTGCCGGCAAGATGCCAGCGAGGGCGGCATTACGGACCCACTCCTCCAGCGGCTTGGTCGTACAGGTCGTGGACGAACCGCTTGAGGAAGTCGGGCGTCCGTGGACGGTCTACGGCCCTGCCGCCGGTCATCTTCTCCCGCCTCCGCGCCAAGGCCGCGTTCTTGGCCTCGAGGTGCTCATCGCTGGTCACTGGTCAGCCCGACCCAGCAACGCGGCGACAGCCCGGACCGCCTTGCCGATCGGGATTGGTGTCAACCTGCAGGCTTATGGACAAGTCCGTCGACTTCCCGGCGCCACTGGCTCTCGTCTTCTGCGAGCCTACGCAGCGCCTCCGCGCCCTTCTCGTCCCGCATGATCCAGAGTTCGCTGGCAACCTCGCGGGCGACGCGGTCTCGTACGTCGCCCGGCCACGAGTATGGGACGAATGTCGAGACCTCGGCCTCGTAGGCGGGTTGCTGGCACCTACGCCCTCTACCCGCGCACCGCCGCCTGAAGGCCGTGCCGTGGACGACGCCACCATCCGTCGTGTTCGCGCGGCTACGGCTGCCAGCTGTAAGGCTTCGGGCCCTTGCAGGTGTAGGTCACGCCGTCCTTGACGAAGTACTTGCCGAGCCGATTGGTTGCGCACGGCGCACCCGGCGTACCAGCGCCCATGTCGATTCCCGGGCGGGCCATGGACGGGTCCACACTGGGGCTGATCGCCGGCTGCGGGGCCGCCGGGTCGCTCCGTCCGGCCAACACGGCGGCGACGGCAATCACCAGGCCCAGCACGAGCGCGCCAGCGACCAGCCAGATGACAATCAGCGGCGTCCGGTCTTTGCGTTTCGAGCGCTGCGGCGCGGACGGGGTGGGCTGCCGCGGCCAGGAGGGCTGCTGCTGGTAGGGGTCTGCCATGGTTCCGGAGTGTGGCAGCCGTGCTGCCGGATCGCCCTCGTCTGACTGGACGTGGGGCTGTTCAAACGCCGCGAGTGGCGCGAGGCCGGACATAGGCGATGCGGAGCGCATCGCCACCGCGTCCTACGTGTGGGCGGTCATGAGGGCGAGGACCGCGGCGGGACCTTCGTCGAGGAGCCGTCGCCAGCGGCTGAGGTGGACGTCGGCGCTGCGTCGTGGTGGGTCTGCCGCAGGACTGGCTGTCGCCGTTGGTCACGGCCCATGGTGCGCCACAAACGCCACGAACACTTCGGTCGGTGCCGCGGGACCGATAGCTGATCGGGTTGGACGGCTGGCGACACCCGTCGGCAACTCGCCGAAGAAGTTGGTGCGGATGCCCGAGCCTGTCCGGGTCGCCGCAAATGGATGATCGTGAGTGTTCATCCATTTTGACGACGTGGCGAGGGTGTGATGTATTACGGCACCCCACCACCGCAACGACCGGTTTGCTGCCGTTGCGATGGATCTGGGTACGTGACCCACCAAGCGTACGGTGCTGGCGGAAGCCCTCAGCCGTACACGACAGTTTGCGACGCTTGCGAAGGCACCGGTTGGGCGAACCCGACTCAGGCGGAGTTGCGTGCGGCAAGGCAGAAGACCAGAGTTGCCCGGGCGGTAACCGCGCTTATCGTCGTGATCCTGCTGGTTCTGTGTTGTGTTGTCGTTCCGCAGATCTTCGGCCGGGCATGGCTGGGCGGCGGCATCGTTCGGCCGTAGGGTGACACGCCTACTGCTGTTGCGAAAGGCGGTGGTCCCGGCCGGGAGCCGCCTGGCCGCCGCGCCGTGTGGGGCAGTGTGGCGAGGGCGCCGGGTTTGCCAAGCCAGAACGTCACCGCGCACCTCCAACCTGACTGTCGAGGGTGCGCGGTGAGCAGCTGCTATGCCAGGGCGACCTTCGCGCCGCCCGAGAACATCGAGTCGTGCAGTTCGAGGGTGGTCAGGGTGATGCTGGCGGCGACGTCGAAGACCATGACGGCGCTGACCTGGTTCCCCGGGTTGATCTTTTCGAGGAAGCTTTCGCCGTTCGGATTGGCGTACATGCCGGCAACACCGTCGGTTTCGTAGCGGGCGCCGGCAGCGTCGTAGGCGACGACGTTGGAGTCGTCGAAGGTGCGGGCATCGTTGCCGATGTTCTTGATCGACAGGGTGATCTGGCAGTAGCGGCCTTGCGCCTTCTGCCCGCCGATCTGGGTTTTGCCGCAGTCGGGGCCCTTGGTGACCTTGAACTCGAACTTGCCGTCACGGACGGCGCTGCCCGCGGCGGCAACGTTCGAGGTCTTGACCGGCGCGCCGGTCGTGGCTTTCGGGGCCACGGCCGTGTTGCCAGCCGGCTGGGTTGTGTTCCCGCCCGGCTGCGCAGCCGCCGTCTCCTGGTCGGCGGCCTGACTGCCGGGCTTCTTGCCGCTGTCGGACGTCGCGGCGACGATGATCCCGCCGAGGCAGCACACGGCGACGATCCCGCCGATGACGATTCCGATGATCGCGCCGGTCGACAGGCCTTTCTTCTTCGGCGGCTGCGGCGGGTACGGCGCAGGCAAGGGTCCTGTGGCGGGGAAGCCGCCGGTTGGCGGGTGGTAGCTGGGTGGCTGCGGCGGGAGCGGGCCGGGCGGCTGACGGCGCGGATCTGGGTAGGTCACGGAGGTCTCCACAGGTGGAGCGGGCCGCGCCACCAGCCGGGGCGCGGCCCGCTGGTTCGCGCGTTCCTCGCGGCCGGAGCCCGTCACGACGACGGCCGGGCACCACGCGAACGCACTAGCTGACGGGCTACGCGCCGTAGCGTGCCTACGCCCGCCCGCGCCCACCAGCCCCCGGCGGGCGGATCCGCTCGTTCGGGTTGCCGGTTCCGCCCAATTGGCCGACCTGTTCCGGGTTTGTCAGCCGGCGTAGCCGAGCCGCTTGTCCCCACCCTTGACGATCTTCGCTAGGGCCGACTTGTCCTGTTCCGCGGCCGAGAGGACGAACCGGTCGTATTCGGCCGCACCGGGGAACATGTAGATCGGGATGATGATGTCTGCCGGGCAAGGGTGGCATGGACCGTTTGAACCGGCTTCGGAACGGCTTCAAGCACGCCGGTACGTTGCCTGGGGGTGCAGGCGGTCGAGCAGGCCCGAGCTGAGACGACGGCCTTTCTGGAAGACGCGACCCCGCTCGTGTTCGGCATTGCGTTCGCCGACATCGACATGGCTGATGTCGCGCCGCAGGCAGACGTCCGCACCAGACTCAAGCAGGCAAGCGCCGAAAACAACGCCGGAGCCCGTATCGAGGCTATGGCCTCGCTCAAGGAGGCATTCCGGTTGGTGCTCGATGCCCGCACCAAACCGGACTGGCTTCGGGAGACGCCCTTCAGCTTTGGCACAGACGAGACGTACCCGCCGTCCGAGCAGGACTACCTGAGACTTGCCTCGCACATCGATCTGGAGGGCAGGACCGAATCCTACAAGATCGCGAAGGAGCAATTCCGGATCTCGGCGGCAACACGGAGCCTGCAGGTCGACATGCGTGTAGTCGCACTTGGTATCGACTACGCCGAGTATCACCGGTTCGGAGTTATGACGCCCGGGGTGGATCGTCACCACGATGGCGGACGTCGCATCTACCACGCAAGGGAGTACGCGCCGAGGTTGGAAGACTTCGAATGGTGCTACCGGTTCGTGATTGGATCTGCGTTGCGTGTCGCCGAGGCGGGTTCACACGTTGAGAGTCTCCCGGTTGAGGCCATCGCCATCAAGCGAACCTAGGGGCGGGGGAACAGGCCGGGGTCGACCCGCTGGAGGTGCTGCAGCGGGTCGGGCGGTGGCATGCGGACGACCGGAACTACGAGGGCTGACTACGTCGTTGAGGTCAGATGGGCGATCCTCCGAGGCCGAGCGGTCGGCGGAGGATGCACGGCACGCTGGGCCGTGACGCCCCGGCGAGACGATGCCCGCCGGGGCAGCGTGACTACCGGCGGCCGATCTGCAGGGTCAGGGTGGGCTTGGTGACCTCGGCGAAGAAGTCGTTGCCCTTGTCGTCGACGACGATGAAAGCGGGGAAGTCGACCACGTCGATCTTCCAGACGGCCTCCATGCCCAGTTCCGGGTACTCGATGACCTCGACGTGCTTGATGCAGTCCTGGGCCAGGCGGGCGGCCGGGCCGCCGATCGAGCCCAGGTAGAAGCCGCCGTGGGTGTGGCAGGCGTCCGTTACCTGCTTGGAGCGGTTGCCCTTGGCGAGCATCACCAGGGAGCCGCCGGCGGCCTGGAATTTTTCCACGTAGGCGTCCATGCGGCCGGCCGTGGTCGGGCCGAAGGAGCCTGAGGCGTAGCCGTCGGGGGTCTTGGCCGGGCCGGCGTAGTAGACGGCGTGGTCGCGCAGGTAGGCGGGCATCGGCTCGCCGGCGTCGAGGCGTTCGGCGATCTTCGCGTGGGCGATGTCGCGGGCGACGACCAGCGGGCCGGTCAGGGACAGCCGAGTCTTTACCGGCAGGGCGGAGAGCTGGGCGCGGATCTCGGACATCGGGCGGTTCAAATCGACCGTGACGACGTCGTCGTCCAGATGTTCGTCCGTCACGTCGGGCAGGAAGCGGGCCGGGTCGCGTTCGAGTTGTTCGAGCCAGATGCCCTGCTCGTTGATTTTGCCCACGGCCTGGCGGTCGGCCGAGCAGGAAACGGCGATCGCGACGGGGCAGGAGGCGCCATGGCGGGGCAGGCGGACCACGCGGACGTCGTGGCAGAAGTACCGGCCGCCGAATTGGGCGCCGATGCCGAATTCGCGCGTCAGTTGCAGTACCTCCGCCTCCAAAGCAAGGTCGCGGAAACCGTGCCCGACCGGTGAGCCGGACGTGGGGAGGGTGTCCAAATACTTGGCCGAGGCGAGCTTGGCGGTCTTCAGCGCGTGCTCGGCCGAGGTGCCGCCGATAACAATGGCCAGGTGGTAGGGCGGGCAGGCGGCCGTGCCGATCAGGCGCAGCTTCTCCTCCAGGAACTGCATCATCCGGGTCGGGTTCAGCAGCGCCTTGGTCTCCTGGTAGAGGTAGCTCTTGTTGGCCGAGCCGCCGCCCTTGGCCATGAAGAGGAACTTGTAGGCATCGTCGCCTTCGGCGTAGAGCTCGACCTGCGCCGGAAGGTTTGAGCCCGTGTTCTTCTCGTCCCACATGGTCAGCGGGGCGAGCTGCGAATAGCGCAGATTCAGCCGGGTGTACGCGTCGAAAACGCCCCGCGCGATCGCCGCCTCGTCGTTGCCGTCGGTCAGCACGAAACGGCCGCGCTTGCCCATGACGATGGCGGTGCCCGTGTCCTGGCACATCGGCAGCACGCCGCCGGCCGCGATGTTGGCGTTGCGCAGCAGGTCGAGCGCGACGAACCGGTCGTTGGCCGAGGCCGCCGGGTCGTCGATGATGGTGCGCAGCTGGGTCAGGTGGGCCGGGCGCAGGAAGTGCGCGATGTCGTGCATGGCCTCGTCGGTCAGGCGGGTCAGCGCCTCCGGCTCGATCGTGAGGAACCGCCCGTCGCGGCCGATCCCGTCGCTGGTGACCAGGCGGTATTCGGTGGTGTCGGGTCCGAGCGGCAGCAGCGGCGAGAACGCGAATTCGGGCATGCCTCGACTGTAGTAACCCGCACGCCGCGAGCCTGGGCAGGGCGGCGGCGCGAAATGTCACTCGACGCCGGCGACCCGCAGCAGCGCGGCGGTCAGGGCCGCGGCGACGACCACCACGACGAAGGGCGCGCGGCGCCAGGCCAGCACGGCGCCGACGAGCACGCCGGCGGGCCGGGCGATGCCGACGAAATGCGTGCCGTCCAGCAGCGCCGAGGTCGCGATGAGCGCGGCCAGCAACGCCACTGCGGCGAGCGTCAGGTACCGCTTGACCGGCTCGGACACCGATATCCGATCGCGCAGCACGGGGCCGGCGAAGCGCAGCAGATATGTCCCCACCGCCAGGGCGGCGATCACGATCCAGCTCATGATTTCTTCGGTACCGGTAGGGCCAGCGCCACCGCGAGCAGCGCGACGAGCACCGGCAGCCCCGCCGGCAGCAACGGCGTGGTCGCGAGCGCGAGCACCGCGCCGCCGACCGCCACGAGTACCGCCGGCCGGTCCTTCAACGACGGCAAGGTGAGCGCCAGCAGGGCCGCCGGGAACGCCGCGTCGACGCCGAACGTGTCGGGGTCGCCCAGCGCGGAGCCGGCGATCGCGCCGGCCGCGGCCGAGACGTTCCAGGTCAGAAACAGGCTGATCCCGGTGAGCCAGTAGGCGCGGCGGCGGTGCGCGGGGTCCGACTGGGCCAGCGCGAACGCGACCGACTCGTCGGTCAGCAGGTGGCTGCCCAGCAGCCGCGCGGAGCGGCGCTCGCCGAGCACCTCGTTGCCGATCGCCAGGCCGAACGGCAGGTGCCGCGCGTTGAGCAGCAGCCCGGCCAGCACGATCGCGGCCGCCGTGGCGCCGGCGCCGGCCAGCCCGACGGCGAGGAACTGCGCGCCGCCCGCGTACAGCAGCGCGTTCATGGCGACGATCTGCGACAGCGGCAGGCCGGCGGCGGAGGCGATCGCGCCGAACGACAGCCCGACGACCGCGGCCGCCGCGCACAGCGCCGCCACGTCGCGGGCGATCGGATCTGTTCGAAGAATCGAACGCATAGTTCGGTATGCTGGACCCCTGACGTAACGTTCGTCAAGCCGAATACTTCGTTCGATAAATTGAACGGACTGCCCATGGACCCGAGCAAACCGCCGATCGACCTCATCGCGGCCGCCCTGCGCCGCGAGCGTGAGCGTGAGCGCCTCTCGCTCAGTGAGGTGGCCAAGCGCGCCGGCATCGCGAAGTCGACGCTCAGCCAGCTCGAGTCCGGCGCCGGCAACCCGAACATCGAGACGCTGTGGGCGCTCGCCATGGCGCTCAACGTGCCGTTCAGCCGGCTGGTCGAGCCGCCGCCGACCGCGCCCCGGGTGATCCGGGCCGGCGAGGGGCCGACGGTGCGGTCCGAGCAGGCCGACTTCGTGGGCACACTGCTGGCGACCAGCCCGCCCGGGGTACGCCGGGATATCTATCTGATGCACGCCGAGCCGGTCGGCGCCCGCAAGGCCGACGCGCACAACCCGGGCACGATCGAGCACGTGGTGATGATCAGCGGGCGGCTGCGGGTCGGCCCCGAGGACAGCCCGGTCGACCTCGAGGTGCACGACTATGCGTCTTTCGCCGGTGATGTCGCCCACGGTTACGAGGCGCTCGCTCCCGGCACATCGTTCGCGCTCATCATGGAGTACCGCTAAGCGAAGGGCAGATATCCGATCGTGCGGCCCCGGCCGATCACCAGCCCGTGCTCGCCGACCCCCAGCACGTCCGCGGAGGTCTTGGCCTCCAGCAGTTGCTTGCCGTCCGAGGGTTGGTACGCCAGGAGCTTGCCCTCGCCGGAGTCGCGCACCAGCACCGCATAGCGCGAGACGGCGACGTCGGCCTTGGCCGGCACCGGCTGCTCCCACAGCCGCCCGCCCCGCTCGAAGCCCACGACCGCGAGGCTCTTGCCGCCGTTGGTGCGCACCAGCCCGTATTGGCTGTCGGCGGCCACGATCACGTCGCCCTCGGCGCCGGCCCACAGCTCGTGCCCGTCGCGCGGGGACAGGAACACCTCGCGGTTGTCCCCGCGGGTCGCCACCAGCACGGTGTCCGCGCCGGCCGGATCGCGCCGCTGCTCGCAACCGGCGCCGGAGGCGGTGCGCAGGTCGTACCCATCCTTCTTCCACAGCGTCTTGCCGGTGCTCGCGTCGCGGCCTTCGAGGCTGTAGCGGCAGCTGCCGTCCTTGGGCGTCGCGGTGGACACCAGCACGCGCCCGCCCGCGACCACCACCCGGGCCGTGTTCGTGGGCGTCTGCTCCGGCAGCCGCTTGCCGTTGACGGTGTCGACGACCTGGACCTTCTGCTCGACCGGGAAGCCGAGCATGGCCGGGATCGCGCGCGGCATGGCGGCAATGGCGTCGCGGTACGCATCGGCCATGACATCGGTGCCGAGCAGGTCGCTGTTGACGCCGTTGAGCACCCGCCCGATCCCCGGCAGCGTGAGCTTCCACATCTGCGCACCGTCTCGGGGCGCCCGCGCGGCGAGGGTACAGTCCGACAGCCCGCCGCAGGCCAGGGTGAGCACCGTGTCGCGGTACGTCCAGGCCCCGACGACCCCGCCGTCCTTCCAGCGCTGCGCCCCGCTGGCCGGATCGAGCGCCTCGAGCCCGGTGCCGCGCCGCCCGACGACGGCGATCGCGTTCGAACCGTCCCCGGCGACCCCGGCCCAGTCGGCCTCCTTCTGCCACAGCACGGCGCCGTTGGACAGGGAGCGAGCCTCGATGGTGCCGCGCATGCTGATCACCACCGCGTTGCCGGCGACCACGGCCGAGGACGGCTGCCCGCCGACCCGTTCCACCCAGGTCGTGTCCGGGGTGGAGAGCTTGTTGGTACTCGAGGCGACCTTCTGCCACCAGTCGGTGACCTTGGGTACCGGATTCCAGCCGGTGATGAGGATGCCGGTGACGATGAGTGCCAGCACACCGATCGCGCCGAGCGCCGTCTCGAAGTTGCGGACCGCTCCCCTAGCCACGCCGGGCAGCGTAGCGCCGCGGCATGATACGGCGGCGGATGGCCGCTTTTGCCCGTGTCGGGCGATTTTCACCCGCAGCGGGTGAGCGAGCCGGAGTGGTTCGCCGGTACGGCCACCCTCGAGCGCCGATCATCGGCCGCGCACTGACCGTCTGCCGGGCTCCCAGGCGCCCGTCACGGTGATGGGCTATGCCGTGGGGTCGGTATGACGGCAGGTGGTATCCGCCGGAGCCACTGCCCTCCCGCAGCACGGCAGCCGTCAGCCGACCCCAGGGAAGCCCCTAGCGCGCGCCGTAGGCGCGGACGAACGCGTGCACCCCGTCGATCATGCCCTGGCGGACCCGGCCCAGGTCCGTCCTGGCCGGGTTCGGTTGTTCGTCGAAGGCCAGCAGGATGGTCAGGGCGGCGAAGTGGCCGGCGGCCAGGAGCGGGTTGTCGGTGTCCAGCAGCCCCGCGTCGGCGAAGTGGGTGATGCGCTCCGCCAGCGCCTCCTGCGCCGCCGCCGTCGGCAGGTCGTCGTCGGTTTCCGGCGACTGCCAGCGCTGCTGGATGACGAGCGCGAACACGGCGGCGTAGTCGGCGGAGCCCAGCATCGTCGTGCCGAGATCGATCGCGGCTGCGGTGAGCGCCTCCTCCAGTTGCGGCACCGTCGTGATCCCGGCGTCGTCCGCGAGGTACGTGTCGACCACCCGGCGGACCGAGGCGTTCAGCGACTCGGCCGCGTCGGAGAGGATCGCGAGGAAGAGGCGCCGCTTGTCGCCGAAGTAGTCGTAGACGGTGCGCTTGGACACCGCGGCCTGGGCCGCGATGGCGTCCATGCTGACCCGGTCGACCCCGTGGCGCAGGAACAGCTCCCGCGCGGCGGCGAGGATCGCCCTCCGCTTGACCAGGGAGCCCTCGCGCACGGCCTTCTCTGTGCCGACAGCGCTCATCGCACCTCCGCGGGCAGTCTACACCGGCCGGTTTACCTACTACACTGCACGGTGTAGTGTCCAGCCATGACCACGACCCTGGCGGCCGCGCCGGCCGCCGCAGTGACGAAGCGCCGGCTGAACCTCATCAGCCTCGCCCTGGTCCTCGGCGTGAGCACCACGCTGCTGGATACGACGATCGTCAATATCGCCCTCGACCATCTGCACACGGTGTTCCGGGCCTCGGTCACGCAGACGCAGTGGGTCGCGACCGGCTACCTGCTGGCGTTCGTGTCCGTGATCCCGGCGAGCGGCTGGGTCTCCGAACGGTTCGGCGCCCGCAACGCATGGCTGTTCGCCGTGGGCACCTTCCTGGTCGGCTCGGTCCTCTGCGGCATCGCGGGTTCCCTGCCCGCCCTCATCGTTTTCCGGGTACTGCAGGGAGCCGGCGGCGGCATGGTGATGCCGATCACGATCTCGATCCTCACCCGCGCGGCCGGACCGGAGCGGATCGACCACGCGATGGTCGCGGTCGGGGTGCCCGGCCTGCTCGGCCCGATCCTCGGCTCGGTGCTCGGCGGCGCGATCCTGCAGTCACTGAGCTGGCACTGGCTCTTCTTCGTGAACGTGCCGATCTGCCTCGCCGCGCTCGTGCTCGGCCCGATCCTGCTGCCCGCCACCGCCGGACAGCGCGGTCACCGGCTCGACGTCCTCGGCTTCCTGCTGCTCACGCCCGGCGTCGTCGCCATCGCCTACGGCATCAGCCAGGCGCCCGGCCCCGACGGCTTCGCCGCCGTCGACGCCTGGCTTGCACTGGCCGCCGGCGCCGCGCTGCTCGCCGCGTTTGCGCTGCACTCGCTGCGCTCCCGCCGTGCCACCCTGATCGACGTCCGGGTGTTCGCCCGGCGCGGCTTCGGCCTGGGCAGCATCGTCACCTTCGTGGGCGGGTTCTCGATCTACGCCCTCATGTTCCTGCTCCCGCTGTTCTACCAGCAGATCCGCGGCGAGTCGGTGCTGAACACGGGCCTGCTGCTCGTCCCGCAGGGCCTCGGCACGATGACGTTCTTCCTGCTCGCCCGCACCTTCGTCGCGCGCTTCGACGGCCGTCTCGTCATTGCCGCCGGGGTACTGCTGAGCATGCTCGGCATCGTGCCGTTCGCCCTCGCCGACGCGCACGGCGGCCCGGCCCTGCTGCTGGCCGCCGAGTTCGTCCAGGGCCTCGGCTTCGGCCTGACCACCTTCCCGGTGATGACGCTCGCCTTCGCGAGCCTGACCCACGACGAGGCCCCCCGCGGCAGCGCGGCGTTCAGCATCGTGCAGCGCGTCGGCGCACCTTTCGGCGTCGCGGTCATCGCCGTGATCCTGCAGAGCCGGCTCGGCGCGTCGGACGGTCTGACCGCGTTCTCCGGCGCCTTCTGGTGGGCCTTCGGCCTCAGCGCCATCCCGCTACTCCTGGCCGCCTTCATCCCCGCGAAGCGGCGCACCTGAGCGGAGGATCCCCATGCCCCAGGCACCCGCCGTCATCGGCAACCTCGTCGAATCGACCATGGGCCGCCCGGCGCGCGTGCTCGGCGTCCACGAGCCCGCCGCCGGCTTCCTCGAGCTGGACCTGCGCGCCGCCGCGCCGCCCGGCGGCTGGCACCCCGGCCACGAGATTCAGTTCCGCGTCGCACCCACCCTGGGCCGCCGGTACACCGTCCACGCCGTGAGCGGCCCGGAGCGCATCGCCATCCTCGTCACCATTCACGCGGCCGCCCCCGGCACGACGTGGATCCGCCGCCTGCGCGCCGGCACCGAGACGACGGTGCTGGCCGCCCGGCACCGGCCGCTGCGCGCGACCGGGACCCGGCGCCTCTACCTCGGCGACGGCTCCGCCCTCGGCACGATCGACGCCTACGCCCGGCCCGGCGACGATTCCGTCGTGGCCGTGGAGGTACCCCCGGATGCCGTCTCCCCGCTCGCCGCCCGCTGGCCCCGATACCGCTGCTTACCCGCCGCGGCCGCCCCGGGCGACGCGCTGCAGTCGTGGCTCGCCCGCGCCGCCGACGCGGGCGAGCTCGCCGGCCTCGACGGCGCCGTGCTGCTGGGCCACGCCCAGTCCATCCAGCGCCAGCGGCGCGCACTGATCGACGCCCAGATCCTGCCGCGCCGCGCGATCACCACGCGGCCGTACTGGGCCACCGGCAAGGAGGGACTCTAGCTACGCCGCCCGCCTGGGCGACCAGACGCCCACAGTGAGCGCGATCCGCAATGCAGGTCCCACAGGCCGGGCGCTGCACGGCGCAGCGACCGGAAGTCTCCGTGATCATGCCGCACGCGCCGTCGACACCAAGGGTTTTTCATGATCACGGAGCGCTGATGTACTCCCGTGTACCAGAAGTCTCCGGGATCATGGCAAACCCGTGGTGTGGTCACGGCGGGGTCATGATCACGGAGACATACATCCGGCCCGGCGACGCCGATCGGATGTCCGCCCGACGTGGCGAGGGTCCGCCCGACGTGGCGAGGCATCCGCAACGCCGGCCCCGCCGCACCGCCCAGGGCCGGCGCCCAAGGGGCGGCGCCGATCACCGCCGTGCCCCACCCGGTGGCCGGCGACGCCCGGCTGCGGTGTCCGCTGGCTGCCGCCGACCACCGCGGTCGGACGCCGGCCGCCTCGTGCGCGACGCCGGCGGGAGGGCGCAAAGGGGCCGCACGCATCGCTGCGCGCAGCCCCGCCTCTTTGGATCGCGGTTGCGGCCGAAATGTCCCCGTTCGTCCAGAGCAATGGAGGTAGCCTCACTAGCAAGACCTGCGCAGGTCTTGAGCAAGATCCGCGCAAACTCTGGACGCATTCCGGCGCGCGCATGCGCTCCGTTGAAAAAGGGTCGCCGCCCCTGCTCTTTCGGCGCTCTCATCTGACTACCATCGGGTATTCGCACGTGCAGCTTCGAGGGGAGGCGGCGGCAGCACAGAGGGTGGTTATGCGCGATTCGACCCGTTTTTCCATTCTGGGGCCGGTGCTGATTCGCACGCCGGTCGCGGAGATCACGGTCGCGGCACCGCGTGAGCGGATCCTGCTGTCGCTCCTGTTGCTGCGCGAAGGGCAACTGGTGCCGGTCCAGCAGGTCATCACCGCGCTGTGGGACACCAGCCCGCCGCCGACCGCTCGGGCGCAGGTGCACAGCTGCGTCTCCAGGCTGCGGCAGTTGCTGCGCCGGGCCGGGCTGGCCGAAGACCTCGTCGTGACCGAGCCCGCGGGCTACCGCATCAAGGTCGGGCCCGAGGATCTCGACGCCGCGCTGTTCGCGGCGCGGGTCGAGCGGGGGCGGGCCGCGGCGGCCGAGGGGGACCTGGCCGGCGGGCGCGACGAGCTGCGGGCGGCGCTGGCCCTCTGGCGCGGGCGGCCGCTGACCGACGTCGACTCCGACGTGGTCCGCGCGGCCGCGGCGCACCTGGACGAGCAGTGGACCGCCGCCATGGCCTTCTGCCTGGACCTGGAGCTGCAGCTCGACCTCGCCGAGGAGATCCTGGCCGAGGCCGCCGACCTGGTCGAACGCTACCCGCACCACGA
The DNA here is from genome assembly GCF_050948465.1 of Dactylosporangium sp. CA-092794. Classification (NCBI taxonomy): domain Bacteria; kingdom Bacillati; phylum Actinomycetota; class Actinomycetes; order Micromonosporales; family Micromonosporaceae; genus Dactylosporangium; species Dactylosporangium sp. CA-092794. The sequence continues at coordinate 353,280 of NZ_CP192044.1, forward strand.
GCAGTTCCGTGGCCACCTGATGACCGGGCTGGCCCGCACCGGGCGGCGGGCCGACGCCCTGGCCGTGTTCCGCCGCGGGCGGGCGCTGCTGGCCGAGGAGCTGGGTATCGAGCCCGGCGCCGAGCTCGCCGACCTGCACCGGCGGATCCTCAACGGCGACGCCGAGCTGCTGCTGCCGCAGGCGCCGCGGTCGCTGGGGCGGCGGGCGGCCCGCTGCCTGCCCCGCGACATCACCGACTTCGCCGGGCGGGTGGAGCTGGTCCAGCGGCTGGTCGGCGCGCTGCGCGACGAGCGGCCGGAGGTCATCGCGATCGACGGCATGGCCGGCACCGGCAAGACCACGCTGGCCGTGCGGGTCGCGCACGCCGCGGTCGAGCGGTATCCGGACGGCCAGCTGTACCTGGACCTGCGCGGGCACAGCGACCGGGCGCCGCTCGACCCGGGCGAGGCGCTCGGCGCGCTGCTGCGCCAGCTCGGGGTGCCGGCCGAGCGGGTGCCCCCGAGCCTGGACGACCGGGCCGTGCTCTGGCGCACCGAGCTGGCCGACCGCCAGGTCCTGGTGCTGTTCGACAACGCGCTGGACACCGCCCAGGTGCTGCCGATGCTGCCCGGCACCGCGCACACCGGCGTGGTCATCACCAGCCGGCGGCGCCTCGGCGGGCTCGACGGCGCGCAGACCGTGTCCCTGGACGTGCTGCCGCTGGACGAGGCCGTCGAGCTGCTGCGGCGCACCGTCGGTGAGCGCGCCTACGCCGACCCGGCCCGCACCGTCGAGGTCGCCGAGCTGTGCGGGCGGCTCCCGCTCGCGGTCCGGCTGGCCGGCGCCCGGCTGCAGCACCGGCCCAGCTGGAGCGTCGCCGACCTGGCGGCGCGGCTGCGCACCGCGGACCGGCGCCTGCCCGAGCTGGCCATCGACGGGCGGACCGTCGCGGCCGCGTTCACGCTGTCGTACCAGCAGCTCGCCGTACCATTGCGGCGGTTTTTCGGGTTTCTCGGGCTGCACCCGTCGGGGGACTTCGAGCCCGCGGCGGCCGCGGCGCTGGCCGGGCTGAGCGTGGCGGAGGCCGAGGCGCGGCTGGAGGACCTGGTCGACGTCCACCTGGTCGAGTCGCCCGCCGCCGGCCGCTACCGGCTCCACGACCTGCTGCGCGACTACGCCGCCCAGCTCGCCCGCGACGACACCGCGGCGGTCGGGCGGATGCTCGATCACTACCTCTACAGCGTGGTCAACTCGGCCCGGTTCATGGACCTCTCCGACGCCCGTCCGGTGCTGAGCCCGGGCGAGCTGCCGCCGACCGCACTGGACTTCACCACCCCGTCCGACGCGCTGCGCTGGCTGGAGCGCGAGCTGCCCAACGTGCTCAGCGTCGCCCGGCTGGCCGCCGAGACCGGTCGGCACCGGCACACCTGCCTGCTCGCCCGCGCGCTCTCGCCGTTCCTGTTCGGCATGGGCTTCAGCGAGGCGCAGCTCGACCTCTACGAGCACGCGATCGAGGCCTCGGTGGCGCTGCCCGACGCCGAGCTGGAGGCCGAGTCGCGCAACCATCTGGCCGGGATGTACTTCCGGATCGGCCGCAACGATGACGCCCTCGCCACCCTGCAGACCGTCATCCGCATCGCCGAGCGCGAGCGGCTGCCGCGGCTCGTCTTCACCGCCCTGACCAACCTGGCCATGCTGCACAGCCGCCTGGGGCAGTATCCGGAGGCCATCGCCTCGGCCGAGGCCGCCGCCGAGGTGACGCTGGACGTGGTACCCCCGATCCTGGAATTCAAGCTGCACAGCACGATCGGCCTGGTGCACACGCAGGCCGGCAACTACGCGCAGGCGCTGGCCGCCAACCGCCGCGGGCTCGCCGTGGCGCGCACCCTCGGCGGCATCCGGGCGGTGGCCATCATGATCGGCGAGCTCGGCCTGGTCCACCTGCACCTGGGCCACCTCACCGTGGCCACCGCGCTGCTGCAGCGGGCGCTGGTGCTCAAGCGCGACTCGGCCAACCAGTACGGCGTCGCCGAGACGCTGAGCCGGCTCGGTATCGCCTACCGGCTGCGCGGCCGGCTCGCCGACGCCATCACCTGCCAGCGCGCCGCCCGCGCGCAGATGGAGCGGGTCGCCGACGTCGCCGGGCAGTGCCTGGCCGCCAACGATCTCGCGCTCACACTGCGCGCGGCCGGCGAGGACAACGAGGCCGACTGGCTCAACAAGGAGGCCTTCGCCAAGGCCTCGCGCATCGGCGACCGCTACGAGCTGGCCCGGGCGCTGGCCGGGCTGGGCCGGATGGACGAGGCGGTGGCGCTGTTCGCCTCGCTGGGTGCGCGCGATCTCACTGCCCTTTCGCGCTGATTTGCGAGCCCCGCAGTCCACGACGCGGCAACTCGGCGCAGGATGGGTTTCATGGAGTACCGCATTGAGCACGACACGATGGGCGAGGTGCGCGTTCCCGCCGACGCGCTGTGGCGGGCCCAGACCCAGCGGGCCGTCGAGAACTTTCCCATTTCCGGCGGGCGGCTCGAGCCTTCGCTGATCCGGGCCATCGCACAGATCAAATTGGCGGCGGCGCGGGTGAATGGGGACCTGGGCGTCGTCGATCCGGACATTTCCGCGGCGATCGCCGAATCCGCCTCAATCATTGTAAAAGGCGAATTTTCCGACCAGTTCCCGATCGACGTTTTTCAGACCGGGTCCGGCACCTCGTCGAACATGAACGTCAACGAGGTCGTCGCCACCCTGGCCACCCGCGCGCTCGGCCGGCCGGTGCACCCCAACGACCACGTCAACGCCTCGCAATCGTCCAACGACGTGTTCCCGTCCGCGATCCACGTCGCCGTGGCGGGCGAGCTGGCCCACGCGCTGATGCCGGCCCTCGCCGGGCTGCGCGACGCGCTGCGGGCCAAGGCCGAGGAGTTCGCGCCGCTGGTGAAGGCCGGGCGCACCCACCTGATGGACGCCACTCCGGTGACGCTCGGTCAGGAGTTTTCGGGGTACGCCGCACAGGTCGGCCACGGCATCGAGCGCATCGAGGCCGTGCTGCCCCGCGTGGCCGAGCTGCCGCTGGGCGGCACCGCGGTCGGCACCGGCATCAACACCCCGCCCGGCTTCGCGGCGCAGGTCATCGCGCGGCTCGCCGAGGCGACCGGCCTGCCGCTGACCGAGGCGCGCAACCACTTCGAGGCGCAGGGCGCCCGCGACTCGCTGGTCGAGGCCTCGGGCGTGGTCCGCACGGTCGCGGCCGGGCTGTACAAGATCGCCAACGACATCCGCTGGATGGGCTCGGGCCCCCGGGCCGGCCTGCGCGAGCTGGCCATCCCCGACCTCCAGCCCGGCTCGTCGATCATGCCCGGCAAGGTCAACCCGGTCATCCCGGAGGCGGTCCGGCAGGTCGTCGCGCAGGTCATCGGCAACGACGCCGCGGTCGCCTTCGCCGGCACCCAGGGCGACTTCGAGCTCAACGTGATGCTGCCGGTGATCGCCCGCAACCTGCTGGAGTCGATCCGGCTGCTGGGCAACGTGTCGCGGCTGTTCGCGGAGCGCTGCGTCGCCGGGCTGGCCGCCAACCGCGAGGTGCTCGAGTCCTACGCGGCCGGCTCCCCGTCGATCGTCACGCCGCTGAACCGCTACCTCGGCTACGAGGAGGCCGCGGCGGTCGCGAAGCAGGCCCTCGCGCAGGGCCGCACGATCCGGGAGGTCGTGCTGGAGCGCGGCCATGTGGCCCGCGGCACGCTGTCCGAGCGGCAGCTGGACGAGGCCCTCGACCTGCTCGGCATGGCCAACGCGCGCTGAGCGGCCCGTAACGCGCCCGCCGGCCGGGCCGCTGCTTGCTGCGTGGAACCCGTGTTCATGGATCGCAGCGGCTGGCGGCGGCCGCTGTTCACCGCGCTCGGTGCGGCGTTCGGCGTCCTGGTGGCCGCCAGCGGTGGCCTGCTCATCGCCGGCCTGCTGGGTTCCTCCCCGGTGCCGCTGCCGGGCCTGCCCGACAACGGGCAGGGCCTGGTGCAGCGCCACGACGACAGCGGGGCCGGGCTCGGCACCGCGCCGGCCGAGGCCCCCCGGCCGCCGACCGCCACCCCGCGGCCCCGCCCCTCGGCGACCGCCGCGGTGAGCCCGCCGCCGGCCCCGACCACCGACCGGCCCGGCAGGGGCCGCAGCAGTTCGCACGGCAATCCCAAGCCGAGCCGGACCAAGTAGCGCATGGCGCGGCACAAGGCGCGGGGCGAACCGCGGGCGCACTGGCTGCTGTTCCTGCTCGCCGTCCTGGTACTGCTGGCCGAGCTGGCCCTGGACGGCTACGCCGGGCGGCCGGCGGGGGAGGGGCACCGCGACGACGCCGCGCCGGCCGCCGGGCCGGCCGCGGCGCCGGCCGGCGGGCCGGTGCTCCTGGCGGCGGCCGACGGCTCGATCCAGGCGGCGGGGATGCCGGCCGGCGCCCTCGCGCTCACCTTCGACGACGGCCCCGACCCGCGCTGGACGCCCCAGCTGCTCGACCTGCTGCGCGAGCACCACGCCCACGCCACGTTCTTCGTCATCGGCGCGCAGGTCAACCGCTACCCGGACCTGGTGCGCCGGATGGTCGCCGAGGGCCACGAGGTCGGCGTGCACACCTTCACCCACCCCGACCTGGCCGGCCTGCCCGTGTGGCGGCAGCGGCTCGAGCTCGGCCTGACCGCCAGCGCGATCGCCGGGGCGACGGGGCGTACGGTCCGGCTGATGCGTCCGCCGTACTCCTCGACGCCCGGCGCCCTCGACGCCGCCGGGCTCGGCCCGCTGCGCACCGCGGCGGGGGAGGGGTACCTCACCGTCCTCGCCGACCGCGACACCCGCGACTGGGAGCGGCCGGGCGCGGACGCGATCGTGCGGGCCGCGCTCGACGGACCGCCCGACGCGGGCGCGGTCGTCATGCTGCACGACGGTGGCGGCGACCGCTCGCAGACCGTCGAGGCGACCCGGCGGATCCTCACCGCCGCCCCCGGGTACCGCTTCGTGACCGTGCCGGAGGGCCTCGCATTGCCGGCCGCGCCGACCGCCGAGGCCGGCACGGTCGCCCGGGGCGCCGCCCTGCGCTGGAGCCAGGCCATCGGCCGCCTGCTCGCCGTCGCCATCCGGTGGATCGTCGTGGCCGCCACCGCGCTCGCCCTGCTGCGGCTCATCGTGCAGGTCGCCGCGGCCGCCCGGCACGCCCGCATGGCCCGGCGGCGGCGCCGGGAGCGGCGGCAGTACCTCGGCTCCGTCTCGGTCGTCGTGCCCGCCTACAACGAGGCCGCGAACATCGCCGAGACGGTGAACTCCCTCGCCGCCGCGGACTATCCCGACCTGGAGATCATCGTCGTCGACGACGGGTCGACCGACGCGACGGCGTCCATCGTGCAGCGCCTGCGGCTGCGACTGCCCGGAGTACGACTGCTGCGACAGGCCAATGCGGGCAAGCCCGCGGCGCTGAACGCGGGCATCGCCGCCGCCCGCGGCGAGCTGCTGGTGCTCGTCGACGGCGACACGGTGTTCGAGCCCGACGCGATCGGCCGGCTCGTGCAGCCCTTCGCCGACCCGCGGGTCGGCGCGGTCAGCGGCAACACCAAGGTCGCCAACCGGGGCGGGTTGCTCGGGCGGTGGCAGCACCTCGAGTACGTGGTCGGCTTCAATCTCGACCGGCGCCTGTTCGATCTGGGCGAGTGCATGCCGACCATTCCCGGCGCGATCGGGGCCTTCCGGCGCTCCGTGCTGCGCGCCGTGGGCGGCGTGCCCCGGGACACCCTGGCCGAGGACACCGACCTGACCATGGCCGTGCTGCGGGCCGGCTGGCGCGCCGTCTACGCCGAGGACGCGGTCGCCTGGACCGAGGCGCCGGGCACGCTGCGACAGTTGTGGCGGCAGCGGTACCGCTGGTGCTACGGCACCATGCAGGCCGCCTGGAAACACCGGCGGAGCGTCCTGGAGCGGGGTGGCGGCGGGTACCTCGGCCGGCGCGGGCTGCTCTACCTGGTGCTCTTCCAGATGCTGCTGCCGCTGACCGCCCCGCTGGTCGACGTGTATGCGATCTACGGCGCCTTCGCGCTGCCGTGGACGGAGGTCGTCGCGGTGTGGGGCGGGTTCACCGTCCTGCAGATGGCCACCACGGCATTCGCCCTGCGGCTGGACGGGGAGCGGATCGGGCCGGTGTGGACGGTACCGCTGCAGCAGGTGGTATACCGGCAACTTCTGTACCTTGTCGTAGTGCAGGGAACAGTAGCGGCACTGCTGGGCGGACGGCAGCGGTGGCGGGCGATGGCCCGCACCGGCGTTGCCGCCGCGGCGCGATGACGGCCTCGGCGCAACGATTGCGCGACGACGAAGACCTCGCCGGCCCGCTGGCCGCCGCGATCGACGGCGACCCGGCGGCCTTCGCCGTGCTGTGGCGCGCGCTGCACCCGCTGGTGCTGCGCTACCTGCGGGTCGTGTGCGGCGAGGCGGCCGAGGACGTGGCCTCGGAGACCTGGCTGCAGGTGTCGCGGGACCTGTCGCGCTTCCGCGGCTCGGCGACGGCGTTCCGGGTCTGGCTGTTCCGGATCGCCCGCCACCGCGGCATCGACGAGAACCGGCGGGCGTGGCGCCGGCACGAGGAACCCTACGAGGCCGTCGACCAGCTGCGCGCCACGCCGGCCGCGCCCGACGTGGCCAACGAGGTCGTGGAGCTGGCCGACACCGACCGGGCCGTCCGGCTCATCGCCACCCTGCCCCGCGAGCAGGCCGAGGCCGTGATGCTGCGGGTGGTCGCCGGCCTCGACGTGGCCGGCACCGCGCGGGTGCTGGGCAAGCGCTCGGGCGCGGTGCGCATCGCCACCATGCGCGGCCTGCGCCGCCTGGCCGAACACCCGCAGCTGCGGGGGCACAATGACGCCGCTGAGGACGCCTGACATGGAACTTGACGAAACTCCCGAGCTACGCGCCCTGCTCGCGGCGGCCGCCGCGCCCGCCCGGCCGCACGAGCTCGTGGGCGAAGAGGCCGCGATCGCCGGATTCCGCCGGGAGTACCGCCCGGTGAACCGCCGCCGGCGCCGCTTGGCCCTGGCCGCGGTGGCCGCGTTCGCCGCCGCCTCGGTCGGCGGGACGGCCTACGCGGCCGGCACCGGCCACCTGCCCGGCCCGGTCCGCGAGTGGCTCGGCGAGGCCGACCGGCCGCCCGCGACCGGCGCCGCCCCGCGCCCCGGCCAGCCCTCCACCGCGCGCCCGCCGGCACCTACCGCCACGCCCACGCGCGGCGAGACCGTCGTGCCCGCCGATGCCTGCCGGGTCTATCTCGCCCACCGCGAAGACCCGCACGCCCGGCAGATCACCGCCGCCGAGCGCAAGGAGCTGACCCGCCTGGCCGGCGACGAGTCCTCCATCGAGGGGTACTGCCGGCAGCTGCTCGGCGTCACGCCGTCGGACAACGGCAAGAAGCCCAAGCCCAGCCATCCGGTCCACCCGACGCGGTGACGACCGTGTAACACTCCGGCGGGCCGCGCCGCTGCTTCGCGCTCAAGCTCCCCACACCATCCCGCACCGCGTGCGCCGCCTCGACGCGGACACGCACTACCCGGCCGACGTGGCCGGTGGGACATCCGCACGTCGCTGGGCGACGCCCGAGCCACGTCGACGCGGCCCAGCGCCTTCACGGTCCGGCTGCGGCCGAGGCCGCCCCTGGATCTTGTTGTCGCCACTTTGCATGCCTGATGGAATTCTATTGTGGCCACATGGCCCCAATGTGTAGGGTCTCCGCATGGCCAACGTGCTGCGCGCCGCCGGCTGGGTCACCGGGCCGCTGGCCGACGACGTCTTCCGGCTGTGCCACGACGATCGCGACGGCCGTCCCCTGCTCGACGGGACGGCCGTCCGGATCGGGCTCGCCTCCGCGCTGATCGGCGAGCTCGGCTGGGCGGGCCGGGTCGCGATCGACGGCGGGCTGCTCTACGCCCGCCCCGGACCCCCGCTCCGCGACACGCTCGCGCAGGCCGCGCTCGCCGACATCCTCGGCGAGCCGGTCCGCCGCGACCTCCCCACCTGGCTGCGCTACTTCGCGATGGAGGCGTACGACCGGGTGGCCCGCCGGCTCGTCGCCGGCCATCACCTCATCCCGCAGCGGCGGCGCCGCATGCACCGGTTCACCGGTTACCTGCCGTCCGACCGGAACCGTCACGTGTGGCCGCGGGCCCGGCTCGGCACGAGCCTCGGCCACCGGCGGCCGCTCAGCCCGCACGACGTGCACCTGCTCGGCATCGCCGAGGCCATCGGGCTGCTCCCGATCATCGTCGACGGCCGCGGCACCGCGGCGCACGACTGGTTCGCCGCGCACTGGGAATCGGCGCACCCCGACGTGCAGGCCCTGATCGGCGAGACCAGGGCCGTGGTCGGCAACAAAGTCTTGGGCCGGCGCTGATCCGGCGCCCGGCGCGGCTCGCACCGCACCCCCTTCTTCCCCCTATGTAGTGGAGGACGTCATGGCTGTTGCCGCGATGCCGCCGGACGGCTACGTGAGCAAGGTCGACGCGGCGCTGAACCGCGACAAACTCAGCGCGCTGTCCGTGATCCTGATGGTGATCGCCGCCGCGGCGCCGTTCACCGTGATCGGCGGCGGCGCGACCGCCGGCTGGGCCGTCACCGGGGTGCTGGGCATCCCGGTGGCCTACATCGCGATGGCCGCCGCGCTGGGCGTGTTCAGCGTCGGCTACACCGAGATGTCCCGGCACATCGTCAACTCGGGCGCGTTCTACGCCTACGTCACGCAGGGCCTCGGCCGGATCCCCGGCCTCGGCGCGGCCGGCGTGGCGGTCGCCGCATACAACTTCATGCAGATCGGCCTGTTCGGCGGCTTCGGCGTGGTGCTGAGCGGCTTCCTCGCCGACGAGCTGGGCTGGCACGCGGCCTGGTGGGTGTACGCCATCCTCGGCTGGGCGATCGTCGCCGTCCTCGGCGTGCTGAGCATCGAGTTCAGCGGCATCCTCCTCGGCGTGCTGCTCGGCGCCGAGGTCGTCATCGCGCTGCTCTTCGCCGCCGTCGAGCTGATCCACCCGGCCGGCGGCGCCGTCACCGGCGCCGCGCTCAACCCGGCCCGGCTGTTCAGCCAGGGCACCGGCGCGGCCCTCGCGACCGCGGTCGCCGGGTTCGTCGGCTTCGAGTCCACGGCGGTCTACAGCGAGGAGACCCGCAACGCCCGGCGCAACATCCCCCGGGCCACCTACCTCTCGCTGCTCATCATCGGCCTGCTGTACGCGTTGTGCTCGTGGGCGATGTCGGTCGCGGCCGGCCCGGACGGCATCGTCGCGCTGTCCACCGAGCACGGCTCGGAGACGATGTTCGTGCTCGTCGGCCCGCACCTCGCGCGGATCTGGCTGACCCTGGGCCACGCGCTCTTCATCACCAGCCTGTTCGCGGCGCTGCTGTCGTTCCACAACACCGCCGCCCGCTACAGCTTCGCCCTCGGCCGGGAGCGGGTCCTGCCCGCCTGGTTCGGCCTGGCCGGCCGCCGGTTCCGCGCCCCGCTGTGGGGCTCGATCACCCAGTCCCTGCTCGCGCTCGTGGTCCTGATCGTCTTCGCCGCGACCGGCCTTGACCCGTTCGTCAACCTGTTCTTCTGGTGGACGGTCACCGGCGGCTTCGGCGTGCTCATCCTGATGACGTTCACCTCGCTCGCCGTGGTCGTCTATTTTCTGCGGTACCGCACGGGCGAGGCGGCCCAGGTGCCCTCCTGGCGGCGGTTCATCGCCCCGATGATCGGCTTCCTCGTCCTGCTCGCCGTGCTGATCGTCACGGTCCAGGAGTACGACACCCTCCTCGGCGTGCCCGCCGGCAACCGGTGGCGCTGGATCTTCCCCGCGGCGTTCGTCGCCGCCGCCGCGCTCGGCGCCGGCTGGGCGGCCGTCCTGCGGGCCACCCGACCGGCCGTCTACCGCGGCATCGGCCAGGGCGCCGCCGCCGAACTGCTCGCCATGCACCCGGCCGGCGGCGCGGCCCACCGAGCGGCCCCGGCGGCCACCCGATGACCGGCACCCCGGCCATCCGGCGGGCCGGCCCGGACGATCTGCCCGCCGTGATCGCCGTCCTCGCCGCGGCGCTCGACGACACCGAGATCGCGCGCTGGCTGGTGCCCGACCCGGCCGCGCGGCCCGAGGTCTACCGGCGGTACTTCGCCCTGGTCACGCCGTGGTTCTTCGAGCACGGCACGCCGTACGTCACCGCGGACGGCTCGGCCGCCGCGCTCTGGGTGCGCCTGTCCGGCAAGTTCGCCCCCAACATCGCCGACTACGAGCGCGGACTGACCCGTGCGTGCGGCCCGGCAACCCCGCGGTTCCTGCGCCTCGACGTGGCCATGGACACCGCGCACCCGGACTGGATCACCCACGACTACCTGGCGTTCCTCGGCGTGCACCCGGACCGGCAGGGCCGGGGCATCGGCTCGCGCCTGCTGAGCGAGCATCATCGGGTCAGCGACCGGGACCGCGTGCCCGCCTACCTTGAGGCCACCGGCCCGCGCAACGCCGCGCTGTACGCCCGGCACGACTACGGCTACCGCACCCCGTTCCCGGTCGGCGAGGGCCCGTCGCTGTACCCGATGCTGCGCGACTACTCGCAGGCGACGCCGTCGCCGTCGCGGTCCAGGGCCTTGCGATAGCCCGGATCGCCCCGGTACAGCGGGGCGGCGCCGGCCGAGCGCGCCTCGGCGCAGTTCTTGTAGTAGACGTCGGTCCCGGGGTCGTCGGTCGCTTCTTCTGCCGGCGGCTCCGCCGTCGTCGGCACGACCACCGGCGGCGTCGCGACCGGCGGCTCGGTGTCCGTGACCACGGGCGGCGCGGTCGTCGCCCGCGGCGCGGCCGACGTCACGACCACGCTCGGCGACACCGCCGCCGGGGCCCGCGTCTCGACCGCCGGTGCGTCCCGCCGCTGTTCCGGGTCGTTCTTGTCCGGGCTGTTCGCCAGCCCGATCCCGACGCAGGTGCAGATGACAAGGCACAGCACGCCCACGACCGAGCCGAGCACGATGAACAGCGGGCGGTTGTCCTGGTTGGCCACGTCGGCACGGTAACCAGCCGCGAACCGGCATGTCACCGGCAAACGGCCAGCATGTTCCGGCTCGCTGACCCATCGCGCCGGCTGGAGGCGGCCGTCGGTAGGCTCGCGGCGGCAGGGCCGTAGCGCAGAGGTCGTCGCATCCGACTCCGGATCGGAAGAACGCCGGTTCGAATCCGGTCGGCACTGCCCCCGAAGCGGCGCGCAGGAAGGGGCGGCCCGTGCACCCCGCTGCCGTGCCGGCGTGGATGCTCCAGCGGGCCACCGCCCGCCGGCTCGCCGGGGACTGGCGCGGCGCGTGCGCGGCCGCGAGCGTCGACGTCGACGTGGACCTGGCCGCGGTGCGCCGGGTGCACGGCGCGGAGGTCGCCGACCGGGTCGAGGACGACCTGCGCCACCTCGTGCCCGACCTGCTGCGCTGGCGCCTGCCGCGGCGGCCGAAGGACGGGCTGCTGCGCGAAGGCTTCCGGTATCCGCTCGAGCTCTTCCCCGACGGCCACGCCCTCGTCGCCCACCCGCCGGTCTGGCACGACCGCCCGCAGCGGATCACCCTGCGCTTCGAGCGCCTCGACGGGACGGCGACCGGCCGGCGCGACGACACGCTCATGTTCGTGCGGGATCGCTGGGATTCCAGGTGTACCCCCGAAATCTTGACCCGCTGCGGCGGCAACCGGCCCGATCTGGACGAGCACGGGCGGCACGCCGCCGCCTGGCGCGCCGCCGGGTTCGAGCTCAAGATCCTGCTGTTCGACCCGCGGTGGGGGCATGAGGGCATCGACCCGGCCGCGCTCGCCTCGCACGCCCGGCGCGGCGCCGCGGTCGAGCGGTCGCTGGCCTGGCTGCGGCCCGTCCACGGCACGCTCGCCGAGGCCGCGCGCCGGGTCACCGCGCACCTCGCCGATCGGCGCCGTACCGCGCCCTGGAACGAGCGGGCCTGGCAGGGCCCGCCGTGGATCGACGACGTGACCGAGGACCGCGGGCTGTTCCGCATTGATTTGCGCGGCCGCTGCCTGGTGCTGGACCGGCTCGACACGGCCCGGCCGCGGGTCCGGCTGGTGACCCGCGCGCCCTACGGGCGGGCCGACGAGCGGCGGCGCCGGGCCGAGCGGGCGGAGTTCGGCGTCGAGCTGGCCCGGGTACCGCGAATCCCGCACGTCCTCGCCCGCCGCCCGGAGGAGCTCGACCAGCCCCCGGGCGAGCTGCACCCGCTGGTGCGCGCCCTGCTGTTCCCGGGGTCCGCGGCCGACGGGCCAGGTCCGCCGCTGCCGACCGCGGTCCGCGTCCACTGCGACCACGCCACCCACGAGGTCGCGATGCGCGACGGCACCTTCGTCCTGCCACACCCGCCGGCGGAGATCGACCGGGAACGGATGATCGCCGTCCTCGGCGGCCAGGTCCAGGGCTGCGTGGCCGCCCGCGACGGCTGGCGCGACCCGGCCGTGCGGATGCCGCCGCCGATGCGCCGCCTGCGCGCCGACCTCATGGCGCTGGTCCTGCACGGCGACGCCCCCGCGGTGGCCGCGGCGCTGGACCGCGGCCTCGACCCCCACGTGCGCGACGAGCGCGGCCGCACGCTGCTGCACCTGCTGCCCTGGCTGTCCGGCGCCGACCTGCTGCCCCGTCTGCTCGCCGCCGGCCTCGACATCCACGCCCGCGACAACCATCGCGACACGCCGCTGCACGCCGCGGTCGAGGACGGCTCGCCCGAGCTGGTGACCGCCCTGCTCGCCGCCGGCGCCGACCCGCGCGCCGCCGGTCGCTGGGGCCGCATGCCGCTCCACACGAACCGGCCGGAGCTCGCCTTCCTGCGCCGTCGTTAGGTCTGCTGGAACTCCTGGACCAGGGCGTCGATGTGGTCCGACGGCAGGCCGAGGTCCTGACGGGCGCGGTACCGTCCACCGGCCAGGAAGGCAACCTCGGCATCGAGCCGCAGGTCGTCGCCCTGCAGGTCGGTGAGCTGCCCGAGGCGGGCGACCAGGCCGGCGGTGAACCAGCGCGCGGCCTGTTGCGGGCGGTCGTGCTCGGCGAGCGCCTCGCCGATGGTGGTGAACACCTCCGCCGCCTGCGGACGGAGCCGCCGCGCGGCGTCGATCACGGCGAGCGCCTCGTCGGTGCGGCCATGGTCGAGCAGGAACGCGGCGTACGCTGCCTGCGGGGCGCCCGGCTCGGCCGCCTCGATGTCGATCGCTTCGCGATACGCCTGCTCGGCCCGGTCGTGGTCGCCGGCCATGGCGTAGAAGTCGCCGGCCTGGCAGAGGCTGCTGGCCTCCTCGACGCAGCGATGACCGGCATGCTCCCGCCGGAGCGCGTCGGCGTGGGCCAGCCGCTGGGCATTGGTCAACGGCCAGAAGCCGTCGTCGCCCGGCCCCAGCTCGTTGCGGTGTTTGTGCGCCATGCCCCCACCCTAACCACGCTCAGGGGCCGAGGCCGTTCACCCGGCCCGTCAAGGCCCGAGCTCAGAGCGGCGAACGAGGCTCTTGCGCTTACTGGCCCCGAGCATGCGGAGCAGGGCAAGGGCGTGTTCGCGTGCGACATCTTTGGCTGCGGATGTCGCACCCGTCGGGCGGACCATCCGATCTGCGCGGGGCGGGGCGGATGTATATCTCCGTGATCATGATGTGCGCGGTGGCCGTTCCACGGGTTTGCCATGATCTCGGAGACTTTCGGTACACGGGGGTACATCACCACTCCGTGATCATGAGAAACCGTTGGTGTCGGTGCCGGGTTGCGCATGATCGCGGAGACTTCTGGTCGCCACGGCCGTGCTCCGCGGCGGCCAGCACCCGGCGGACGGGACGTGATCGCCGACCGCGCCCCGCCCAGGCGCGCGGCCTCATCACGGACGAGGTGAAGCGGTGGTTAGCCGAGGTCTTGGGAGCCCCAAGGGCGGGCGCCGGCTGAACGGGTCGCTCGCTGGCCAGAATTGGTGGTACACCTCAGGCGAGGGCGTCGGCGACGGCCTGGGCGGCCGCGGTGACCTCGGCGGGGACGGCGACCGGGTCGAGGTCGGTCAGGGCGACCACGCCCACGCTCGCCTCCAGGCCCTCGACGTCCGGGACGGCGGCGGCGACCCCGTGGGCGCCCGGCTGCAGCTCGCCGGTCGTGGTGACGGCGGCGAAGTCGCCGCGGCGGCCGGCCAGGATCGCCTTGCCGGCGGCGCCGGAGTCCAGCGGGTGGCGGGAACCGGTGCGGTACGCCACGTGAAACTGCGTCCAGCTCGGCTCCACGACCGCCAGGGCGTAGGCCTCGCCGCCGTCGGCGATGGTCAGGTGCGCGGTGGCGCCCACGGTCTCGGCCAGGCGGCGCAGGGCCGGCAGGGCGGCGTCGGCGACCAGCGGCTGGGCGCGGCGGGCCAGGCGCAGCACGCCGGCGCCGAGGCGGAGCCGGCCGGCGCGGTCGCGGCGCAGCATGCCGTGCTCGGCCAGGGTCGCGGCCAGGCGGTATACGACGGCCCGGCCGACGCCCAGGCGCGTGGCGGCCTCGGTCATGGTCAGGCCGGCCGGCGCGTCGGCGACCAGGTGCAGCAGGCGCAGCCCGCGGTCCAGGGTCTGCGCCGTCTCGGTTGCCACTGGCCAAGGCTATGTGACGCCCGGCGGATCTTGACACGGCCGTCGTCCGGCCAGCCGGATACAATGCCGGACCCCGGCGGCGGCTACCCTTGTGTGCGTGACCCTACGCCTGTATGACACCGCCACCCGATCGATCCGGGACTTCGTCCCGAAGACGCCCGGGCAGGTCGGCATCTACCTGTGTGGGCTCACGGTACAGGCCGGTCCGCACATCGGCCACCTGCGCTCCGGCGTCAACTACGACGTGCTGCGCCGGTGGTTGCTCAAGTCCGGCTACGCGGTGACGTTCATCCGCAACATCACCGACATCGACGACAAGGTGCTGCAGAAGGCGCTCGATGCCGGGCAGCCGTTCTGGTCGATCGCCTACGCCAACGAGCGCGTGCTCTCGGCCACCTACGACAAGCTCGGCGTGCTGCCGCCCACCTACGAGCCGCGGGCGACCGGGCACGTGCCGGAGATGCACTCGCTGATCAAGCTGCTCATCGAGGCCGGCCACGCCTACCAGGCGACCGACGGCAGCGGCGACGTGTATTTCGATGTGCTGTCGTATCCGCAGTACGGCGCGCTGTCCGGGCAGAAGCCCGACGCGATGGAGCCGGCCGCCGACGGGCCCGAGCGGGCCAAGCGCGACCCGCGCGACTTCGCGCTGTGGAAGGGCACCAAGCCTGGCGAGCCCGCCGAGGCCAACTGGCCCTCCCCGTGGGGGCCCGGCCGGCCCGGCTGGCACATCGAGTGCTCGGCCATGTGCTGGCGCTACCTCGGCACCGAGTTCGACATCCACGGCGGCGGCCTCGACCTGCAGTTCCCGCACCACGAGAACGAGATCGCGCAGTCCAAGGCGGCCGGGCACGGCTTCGCCCGGTTCTGGGTGCACCACGCGCTGCTCAACCTCGGCGGCACGAAGATGGCCAAGTCGGTCGGCAACGTCGTGTCACTCGAGACGCTTGAGGAGTCGGGGGTACGACCCGTCGAGGTCCGCTACTACCTGCTGGCGCCCCACTACCGGTCGGTGATCGACTACTCGTCCGAGTCGGTGGCGGAGTCGACGGTGGCGTACCGCCGCCTGGAAAACTTCGTGACCCGCGCGGCCGAGCTGGTCGGCGACGGCCAGCCGGGGGAGCTGCCGGCCGAGTTCGCCGAGGCGATGGACGACGACCTCAACACCTCGCGGGCGCTCGCCGTGGTGCACGAGACGGTGCGCGAGGCCAACGCGGCGCTCGCGGCCGGCGACAAGACCACCGTCGGCGCCGCGCTGGCCACGGTCCGCGCCATGCTCGACGTGTTCGGCGTCGACCCGCTGCACCCGCAGTGGCGCTCCACCGACACCGGCGACCTGACCCGGGTCGTCGACTCGCTGGTGGCACTCGCGCTGGAGCAGCGCGCCGCCGCCCGCGCCCGCAAGGACTGGGCGGCCGCCGACGCGGTCCGTGACCAGCTCAACCAGGCCGGCATCGCGGTGGAAGACACCCCGACCGGGCCCCGATGGACGTTGGAGCACTAAGCGATGCCAGGAAACTCCGAGCGGCGCGGCAAACGGGTCGCGTCGAAGAAGGGCGCCCCGAAGGGCTCCGGCGGCAAGAACCGGCAGTCCCTGTCCGGGCGTGGCCGCACGCTGCCCGCCGACGAGCGTCCGTGGCACAAGGGGTACTCCGGAGACGAGCAACTCCCCGATCGCACCGCCTGGAAGCAGGACAAGGAGCGCCGGGCGGCGGCCGCCGAGGGACGCGCCCCCAAGATCGGTCAGCCCGGCACGAAACGGACGGCCGGCAAGGGGCCCTTCGGCGCCAAGAAGGCGACCCCGGCCCGCTCGTCCACCCCGCGGGTCTCGCCCGGCCGGAAGGCGGCCCAGCCCAAGGACGGCCCGGAGCTGCTGGTCGGGCGCAACCCGGTGGTCGAGGCGCTGCGCACCCACGTGCCGGCCACCGCGCTGTATGTCGCGCTCGGCATCGACATGGACGAGCGGGTCAAGGAGGCGGTGCGCACCGCCGCCGACCGCGGCGTGGCGATCCTCGAGGTGACCCGCAACGAGCTGGACCGCATGACCGGCGGGGTGCTGCACCAGGGCGTCGGCCTGCAGGTGCCGCCGTATTCGTACGAACCCTTCGCCGACCTGCTCGCCGCCTCGCTGGAGTCCTCGGCGCCGCTGCTCATCGCCCTCGACGGGATCACCGACCCGCGCAACCTGGGCGCCGTGCTGCGCTCGGCGGCCGCCTTCGGCGCGCACGGCGTGTTTCTGACCGAGCGCCGCTCGGCCGCGATCACCGCCACCGCCTGGCGCACCAGCGCCGGCGCCGCCGCCCGGGTCAAGGTCTCCCAGGTCACCAACCTGACCCGGGCGCTCAAGCAGTGTCAGACCGAGGGCTTCGTCGTCGCCGGGCTCGACGCCGACGGGGAGACGTCGCTCTACGAGCTCGAGGCCGCGGTCGGCCCGCTGGTCGTGGTCGTCGGCTCGGAGGGCCGCGGCCTGTCCCGGCTCGTCGGGCAGACCTGCGACCTGCGGGTCGGCATCCCGATGGTGTCCGACGTGGAGTCGCTCAACGCTTCCGTCGCCGCCGCGGTCACGCTAGCCGAGGTCGCGCGCCGTCGGTCGCTGTAGGTCTCGATCAAGGCTCCTAGTATGGGCCGGTGACTCAGCCTCAGCAGGGCTTTGCGATCGGCGTCGACCTCGGCACGTCCAACACCGTCGCGGTGATCCGGCACCCCGACGGGCGGACCCGCCCGCTGCTCGTCGACGGCGCCCCGATCATGCCGTCCGGGGTGTACGTCGACGAGGCCGGCCGGCTGCACGTCGGCCGGGACGCCTACCGCATGGCCGGGCTCGACCCGTCCCGCTTCGAGCCCAACCCGAAGCGGCGCATCGACGAGCCCGCCGTCCTGCTCGGCGACCGCGAGATCCCGACCGTCGACCTGCTCGCGGCGATCCTGGCCGCGGTCGCCCGGTCCGCGGTCGAGGCCGTCGGCTTCCTGCCCGCCGCGGTCCTCACCTACCCGGCGGCGTGGGGCAGCCGCCGCCGGGAGACGCTCGCCGCCGCCGCTCACCGGGCCGGCTGGCCGCCGGTCACGCTGGTGCCCGAGCCGGTCGCCGCCGCCCGGTACTTCGCCGACGTCTTGCGCCGCCCCGTCCCCGTCGGCGCCGCGATCGCCGTCTTCGACTTCGGCGGCGGCACCCTCGACATCGCCGTCGTGCGCAACGACGGCGGCAGGTTCTCCGTCGTCGGCTCCGGCGGCATCGAGGACCTCGGCGGCCTCGACGTCGACGCGGCCGTCATCGAGCACCTGGGCGCCGTCATCGCCGCGACGTCGCCCGCCGCCTGGGCCGCGCTGCAGCAGCCGCAGACCACCACGCAGCGCCGCGACCGCCGGCTGTTCTGGGACGACGTGCGGGGCGCGAAGGAGATGCTGTCGCGGGCCACCGTCGCGCCGATCACCGTGCCCGGCCGCGACCAGGCCATCCACCTGACCCGCGAAGAGCTCGAACGGGTCACCGAGCCGCTGATCCGCCGCGCCGTGTGGGAGACCGGGAAGGTCGTGCACTCCGCCGGCCTGCGCCCCGACCAGCTGGCCGGCCTGTTCCTGGTCGGCGGCTCGTCCCGGCTGCCGCTCGCCGCCCGCCTGCTGCACGCCGAGCTCGGCATCGCCCCGACCGTGCTGGAGCAGCCCGAACTGCCCGTCGCCGAGGGCGCCATCGCGGAATTCGCCCCCGCCGGCTACCAGACCGAGGCCGTGCCTGTTTCTTCCGCGTTTGTGCCGTCTGTTCCAGCCCCTGCCGCGCCGTCTTCCGCGCCTCCTGCGTCCCCTGGTCCGGCTTATGCGGCTCCTGGGCTTTCTGCTCCGGTTTCGCCCGGTTTTAGTGGCTCGCCGGTTGCTGTTCCGCCGGGACGGCGGCGCGGGCCCGGACTGCTGGTCGGCGTCATCGCGGCCATTGTGGTGCTGGCGCTGGTGGCCGCCGGCGGATATTGGTTCCTCTTCCGTGACCGGATCAACGCGGTACCGTTCAAGACGTTCGCCGTCGATGGCTCGCTCGATCTCGCGGCCGCCAATGCGATCACCTATCCCGTGACCGCCACCCGCGGATCGCGCGTCTACGCCGGCTGGATGGCGGACAAGAAGTTCCACTTCGCCGCCTACGACCTCGACGACAAGAAGCAAATCTGGACCAAGGATGTGGACGGCGATAACTATCGCTGGCAGCTGTATCCGAATCCCGGAGGACTGATCGCGATCGGATCCGGCGGTACCAAAGGCGCGGTGAAGCTTTACGACCCCGACAACGGGGCGCTGCTCAAGACCCTGGACTTCGGCTCGGACGACCGCGTCAACTTCTTCGCCGACGTGTGGGTGCTGCATTCCACCGCCGCGAAGAAGACCACCGCATACGCCTGGAACGGCGCCGAGCGATGGTCGATCCCCGACGACCAGCAGCGGGGTACCAAGGTCGTCGGCTCCATCACCACGGCCGACGGTCGAGGCCCGTCCGACCTCTCCGGCAACCCGTCCAACCGCGACGTGAAGTCCCGCAGCAGCCTGGTCACCCTCGACAGCGGCAAAATCAACCTGCGCGACGTCGGCAAGAAGGGCACCATTACGCGCACCTGGAACGACACCTCCGACTCCTACGCGACCTACGTGGTCTTCGACAACCTGCTGTTCGTCTACAGCACGAGCGCGAATTACACGGTCAAGGTCTACGATCTGACCAAGCAGAGCGAACCGGAGCAGATCTTTACGACTCCCGACGACAAGCGCCGCATCGCCGACCTACAGCCCTGCGGCACCGGCCGAATCTGCATTCTCGACGGCTCGTCGTCGGACGGCACGGACACCGTCGTGCGCGCCGTGTCCATCGCCGACAAGCAGCAGGTGTGGGAAGAGGCCGCCCCGAAGACCGACACTTTGGTACCCGTCGGAAAGCAGATCCTGGCCACCGCGTATTCGAGCGGCGGCTTCAGCCGTTTGTTCGGCAACGACGGCAAGCAGCTGCTGAAGTCCGAGGACCAGGCCGCCACCGGCGTACGAGTGACCAACGGCAGCCTGCTGTTCTTCACCAAGCCACCCAGCTCGTACGACGGCGACGTCTCGTTGGTCGGCGTGACCGCGTCATCGGGCGACCGCGTGGCCCTCGGAACGCTCTCGAAGGTGACCGGCACCAGCTGCTCGTGGAACGCTTCGAGGATCGCCTGCGTCGGCGCCGGCAAGCTGCAGGTCTGGTCCTTCGCCTAGTTTCGCTCTGTTCTCCGATAAATCCAGCCGCTCCGCGACCGGATTTATCGGACATTTCATGATTTTACGCGATCCTGCGGCACGGAAGAGGGCGGCGCCATCGCGGCGCCGCCCCCTGTAGACGTGCGGTCTAGCGGTTGGATCAGATCCGGCGGCCGGTCGCGGCGTTGAACGCGTGGTGCGTGTTCGCGTGCGGCCGGACGTACACGATCTCGGTCAGCCGCGGCGTGCGGCGCGGGTCGGCCCGGACGACGAACCGCTCGTCCTGGCCCTCCAGCGCGACGGTCCCGTGCACGTAGGCGTCGGAGCCGAGTTCCTCGACCAGGTCGACCGTGATCGGGATGCCACCGTCGTTCGGCCCGACCAGGTCCGTGTCCTCCGGCCGGAACCCGACGGTCACGCGCCCGTTGGCCCCATCGGTCTGCGCCGCCGCGATCTGCTCGCGGGTCAGCGGCAGAATGACGTCGCCGAACCGCCCACCCTGGTCGGAGAGGGGAACGGTCTTGATGTTCATGGCCGGTGAGCCCATGAAGCCCGCGACGAACACGTTGGCCGGCCGGTCGTACAGCTCCCGCGGGCTGTCGACCTGCTGCAGCACACCGTCGAGGAGGACGGCCACCCGGTGCCCCATGGTCATGGCCTCGACCTGGTCGTGCGTGACGTACACCGTGGTGATGCCGAGCTTGGCCTGCAGCGTCGCGATCTGCGACCGGGTCTGAACGCGCAGCTTGGCGTCGAGGTTGGACAGCGGCTCATCCATGAGGAACACCTGCGGCTCCCGCACGATGGCCCGACCCATGGCGACACGCTGCCGCTGACCACCGGACAGCGCCTTCGGCTTGCGCCCGAGGTAGTCCTCGAGCTGCAACATCGCGGCCGCTTCCTTCACCCGCCGGTCGATATCGTGCTTGGGCGTCTTGCGCAGCTTGAGCGCGAACGCCATGTTCTCGTACACCGTCATGTGCGGGTACAGCGCGTAGTTCTGAAACACCATAGCGATGTCCCGCGCCTTCGGCGGCAGATGCGTAACGTTACGCTCGTTGATCAGAATGTCACCGGCGTCGACATCTTCGAGCCCGGCGAGCATGCGCAGCGACGTCGACTTGCCACAACCGGACGGCCCGACGAGCACAAGAAACTCGCCGTCACCGATCTCGAGGTCGAGCTGGTCAACCGCGGGACGCTGGGTGCCCGGATAGATCCGGGACGCCTTAGCGTACGTGACCGTAGCCATGGGGTAGCCACCTTCCACCGGCAGGAACGTGCCGGACGATCCGAGTAGAAGTCACCGGCCTGCGGCGGTGCAGGACGCGGAGTAGGGCAACAGTAAGCGGTTAAGCCCCCGCTGCCAAGGTTGGAGCCCAAATTGGTACCGTTCTGCCCAGCTCCGCCCGATAAGCCCGACCAGGATCTCCAGCGACGCCACCCCAGCCCACCAAGTACCATCGGGGGGTCCAGCCGACGTGGCGCAACTGGCAGCGCACCCGACTTGTAATCGGAAGGTTGGGGGTTCAAGTCCCCCCGTCGGCTCTCTTGATCAAGCCCCTGAGCTGGACTTTCTCGGTCATTGGTGGCTAGTGGCGGATCGGTCGGCCGTGGTTTGTGCTCATTCTGCGCTCGGACGGGCTCATCAGATGTGGCGCGAGCTGGCCTCTAACTGGACTGACCACCGTAAGACCTGGTTGTCAATGTGCCGACGTGTCGTCGAGGGCCTTGCGGGTGTCGGCCTCGGCCTTTGAGATCGGCGTAACCGTAAGGCGATGAACGTGGCTTTTGGCAATGCGTGGCGTAGGCGCTGCATGTACCCGTCGGGCTGTCGTAGGAGTTGCGGGCGATGGTTGGGAGTTGTGCGTCGAGGAGGCACCTGGCGCCTTCAAGAAGATCGACCTGACCGCCGAGCAGGCAGCGGCGTGCGAGGTGCGCAGCCTGCGCTGGCAGAAGTCCACGACGGGAACACCGCGTCGGCGATCTGAAACGTCGTGAGCACGCCAGTCGTAGAGCCAGCCGAGCACCGTGCGGTCGCCCCATCCCACCGCAGACCCCCATTGGGGGGGTCTGTCGGAGTTGATCGGTACGGCGGTGACAGCGGCCCTGCGCTGGCCAGTGAGCGGTCAGGAGGGTCAGGCAGCCGGTCAGTCTGAAGGCTGACCCCCAGGCCGACGGGATGTCATGACACAAGACAAGCGCCCTGACACCTCCGGCGCGGTGTCATCGTGTCCGCGTCGCGGTCCTGTCACGGCGCTGTCGGCGCTCCTGCGTGGCAGTGGCAGCCCCGGCGAGCACTGTGACCGGCACGCCCGAGCGACTCGGCCAACACGGCCACCATCGCGCCGCCGGGTAGCCGCAACCCGCGCTCGTACCGTGACAGCTCACGCCGCGTGATTGGCGTGCGCCCGTCGCTCGGGCTGAGTCAGCGGGATTTGGCCGACCCCGACGGCGGTCGGCAATAAGCGCACCAAGGGTGGTGCTGGCGGAGGCGGTGTCCATCGACGCTCGCAACAAACGGTGGAGGTCGATCAACGCTTGCCTTCGCGTGAAGGTCAAGTCGTCAGCGAGGGGGCTGCGCTGCGCGAAGCTAAGGCGCAAGCAGGGGCGCTGGTCGGAATCCTTAGCGTTTTTGGTGTTTGGAACTACGATGGAGGTGTGAGCGCCACCCCGCACGTCCTGTTGACGACCACCGAGGCCGCCGCGCTGCTGCACTGTTCCCGGCAGCACGTCGTCGACCTGTGTGACAACGGGACGCTGCCGTCTGTCCGGGCCGGCACGCATCGGCGTATCCGCCGCGACGACGTCGAGCAAATCCTGCGGCCGCCGTTCCGGCGTGAGGTGGAGAAGTCGCTGTGGCTCCATCGCGCCGTCGCGGGCAAACTCGTCGCCGACCCGCAACGCGGGATGGTGCTGGCGCGCCGCAATCTCGCTCACCGCCGGCAGGTCCACTCGGACGGCAGCGCCGACGTCTGGTTCGACGCCTGGGGGCGACTGCTGGATGACGGTGTGGACGCCGTCGTTGACATGATCACCTCGCGTACTGAGGTGGCGGCAGAACTCCGGCAGAACACGCCGTTCGCTGGGCTGTTGACCGAGCGGGAGCGGCTGAAGGTGCTGGCGGCGTTCGACGCAACCCACCCGCGGGTGGCGTTGTCCGCATGAGACGGGAGCAGCTCGAACACGTGCTGCGGGCGGTGTCCGCGATCGTCGGCGATCCCGACGTGCTGGTAATCGGCAGCCAGTCGATCCTCGGCGCGATACCGGAGCATCTCCTGCCGCCGGTCGTCACCCGCTCGACGGAAGTCGACATCGCGTTCTTCGACGATCCTGACGGGCGCAAGGCGGATCTGGTCGACGGTGGCATCGGGGAGATGTCAGCGTTCGACAGCACATACGGCTACTACGCCCAGGGTGTCGACACCTCAACCGCGATCCTGCCGGACGGCTGGCGGGATAGGCTCGTCGTGGTCGCCAACGCCAACACCGGTACCGCGCAGGCCCGCTGCCTGGAACCGCACGACTGCGCGGCATCCAAGCTCGCCGCGGGCCGCGAGAAGGACCTCGTCTTCGTCTCTGCGCTGCTCGAGGCGCACCTGATCGACGCCGACACCCTCGCCGACCGCATCAAGGCGATGGACGTCTCCGCGGTCCTGCGTCAGCGCATGC
This sequence comes from Dactylosporangium sp. CA-092794, assembly GCF_050948465.1. Classification (NCBI taxonomy): domain Bacteria; kingdom Bacillati; phylum Actinomycetota; class Actinomycetes; order Micromonosporales; family Micromonosporaceae; genus Dactylosporangium; species Dactylosporangium sp. CA-092794. Next base: position 376,737 of record NZ_CP192044.1, read on the forward strand.
TGACCTGGATAGCCTCGGCAAGTTAAGGAATCGGAGGTACGGACCGTGTCGCCTGGCATCGTGGGCGTCGGGTACGAAGGACAAACGCTCGAAGAACTCGTCGAGCGGCTCGTCGCCGCGGGCGTTTCTCGGCTCGTGGACGTCCGGATGACGCCGATCTCCAGGAAGCGCGGGTTGAGCAAAACGGCGCTCGGAGCCGCATTGGCAGAGGCCGGCATTCGGTACGAGCATCGACGCGAGCTGGGCAACCCGAAGTCGAACCGGGCGGGTTTCGGCGGTTCGTCCGAGGAGCGCCAAGAGGCGAAGGCCGTCTTCGCCGGCCTGCTAAAGGTCGAGGACGCCGCCGATGCTCTCGACGCGTTGGCGGACGCGAGCGGGCGCGAGATGGTCGCCGTGCTGTGCTTCGAAGCCGACCAGAGCCAGTGCCACCGCGACGTGGTCCTCCGCGAAGTGGAGCGTCGTAGGTCTACCGCTTCGGGTAGTACACCCCCAGCACGCTGAAGACGTTCACTCGCTTGGCCTGGTTGCCGACGTAGAATGCGACCTCACGGTCGGCGGCGCACATCTGGCCGAAGAACTTGTCCTCGATCGCTCGGCGGGCTTCGTCGTCGGTAATGTCGCCGAGGTTGCGCTGGAAGGCGACGAACTCCCAGTCCAACAGACCTTGATTGTGGCCCTTGCAGCGCGGGTCATGGCAACGGTACTGGTAGTGGCCCCTGAACCGCGGCGCCTCTAGCGGTGTGCGGTTCTTGCTGTCGAAGAGATCGGGCTGATTAACGTACGCGTCGATCTCTTTTCTGCTCTTCAGGAATCCAGCCCGGGTGCGGCTCCACCTTGAAACCGCTGACGTCCTTGGGCCGAACGAGCGCGAGCGACTGGGCGTCGGCGTGGTCGCGAGTGTTGCGGAAGAGTGTGCACATCGAGTGCTCGATATGCGGGTCCAGATGCGGTCGCCGTGGTTCCCACGCTCGTAGGTGCCCCTTGTTGACGATTGTCTCCGGGTACGGCTTCCAGCTTTCGCGGCGCTGGTCCTGGCGGGCGGGTCGCGCGTCGACGCTGATGATGTCGTACTTACGGAACCGGTCGTTGAAGCTGAGATCGCGGAAGTTGATCGGGTACAGCCTGATCCACCGTCGTTGACTCAGGTCGACGCTGAGGCCGGCGATGCAGACCGTCTCGCCGTACTTCTCCGACGGATTCGGTGCCGCCTTTACCGTGATCAGTACCCGAAGCCGCACCACGTCGTCGGACTCGGGCTTGCGCTCCGGCTCGCCGTCGCCGAGCCCGAAGAGCGACAACTGCGTCATCGGCACTCCTCGTCGCTTTTGGTGATCAATCGACTACCCAATGTTGTATAGCTTGACATGGATGGCATCGATCGGGAAGGTGTGGCGTATCGTCGAGCTTCGTGCTGTATCGGCGCCCGTCTAGGTCCGTGAACGTCGAGGTCGAGCCGGAACTCGCGAGCTGGGACAAGGCCGGCTCACCTGGGCAGCACCGGCTCGCCAGGTGGCTGCAAGAAGTCGACGTTGTTGCGGAGCGGGTAGCTCCGACATCAGGTCCCGTCGCGTTGGCGCTTGGCGTTGCCCTCCCGGCGGCGACGCCGCTCGATAGCGGAGGCCGCGATCTGGACAACTACCTGCTGCCGGTCGTACAGCGGCTCGGCGCGCGAACGGTCACGGCCGCCTTCGCCACGAAGCGCCACCAGCCGACCTCGACACTGGCGATCGAACCGGCGAGCGCCACGGACGAGCCGGTCGGCAGTCGGCACGTCGCATTGCTTCGCGGGTCGTCGGAAAGCAGCGCGTGGAAGTACCAGCTTCGCAACAGTCTCGTCGCTGCCGGTGTCGAGGAAGTCCCGGCCGCCCCGATCTGGCTCACCGTCGCGATCGCCACTGGGCCCGGCCGAGTCTGGACCAACCTCTGGAAGCCGTTGATCGACTCGCTTGGCCCGATCCTCGGTGAGCGCGCAGCCAACCCGTTCAACGCCTCTGACGACCGAATCGTCGACCTCGGTCTCCACCATCAGCTCGACACCGGCCTCGAACACGACGTCCGGGTCCGGCTGTGGTGGGGTCCCATGCCACCCGCCTGAATTGCTGGAAGGTCGTAACCCACCTAGAAAATATCTAGGTGGGTTACAACGCAGCGGTAGCTATTCGATGCGTCCCTGGTGGTGGGGTCCTCGGGCATTGGGAGGCCATGGCGAGTCGTCATGAGCCAGCGCGCGACGGACGTCGGCGAGGTCGGTCCGGCAGCCCGCCAGGTCATCGGCAAGCTCCTGTAGCGGAGTTTGGATGACCAGCCCGTACCGCGCCAGATAGATCACGACATCGCTGACGTCGTACCCCTCGGCTTCGGCGAGCAAGGCGTACTCGACGGCCTGGACCACTGCCTCGGCGAGTTGCTGGTCCTCCATGCGTCCCGTCTTGATCTCGACCATGCTCGTGCCGGCAATCAGGTCGCCCATTCGGCGCCCGCCCCGGAACGGTACGTCCGCAGCGCGCACCGGGCCGAGCGCCTGGAGCATCTCTCGAGGTCCGGCAAGATGTTCGCGCCAGAACGCGCGGAATGCCGGGGCCTCGGTCGCCGCGATTCGGCGGCGGGTGGCGAAGGACTCGACGCGGGAGTTCCAGGTCTCCAGTGACGCCCGGCTCGCTTCGGCGGTGTCGCCGAAGCGGTACAGCATCGGCATGAGCTGAGCGAGGTTGCTGCCGGCGGCGTGCAGCCACGCCGGCGCGGTCTCCTCCCGTCGGTTCCAGCGGCCGAAGTCCGCGGCTGGATCATCCAATGGTGGCGCGAATCCGGTCCGCCAGGCGGTCCAGATCGCCTCGAACGTCGGCAACGCGTCCAGTAGGTGTGGGTAGGGCATGCGCTCGGCGAGATCCAGCACGGTGCACAGCTCAAACGTGGACCCGAAGAGCTGGCCGTGGGGTGCCATGGTCGGCACGGCGGCTGCTCGGCGCACGAGGCTGCGGGCGTGCCTGAGCCAGTCGCAACGGTCGCGAACGGGCGCACGCAGCCAACGCGGTCGGCGCGGCGATTGCGGATGGGACATGGTGAGGCTCCTCCTCGGAACGGCATGCACCTGGTGGCATGCGCCCCGGGCGGGGCACGCATGGCAGGTGAGGGCGAACGAGGTCCGTCAGCACGTGAAGACAGGTGAAGGAGAAGCCGCGGTGCGGGGTCTCAGCCCGGTGGCGAAACGATCGCCGTGATGTGGGCTCCGCTTTCGGATGCGGCAAGGTGCGAAAGATCAGATCGAAGGAGCGACGAACCGATCGAACGACGCAACTGTACGGTCCGATCCGTTCCGGCGGAAGGGGGCACCGTCCGTGCCCAGCCAACTGATCGACAGCGACCGAGCGTAGGACCGTCCACTGTGGATCAGGCCGGGGCTCGACGCGTGCTCCGCCGTTTCTGGACGCCGCTCTGTCGTCTTGGACTCGGTCCGCCAGGCTGGACCAGAATCCGGACAAGACGGCACTAAATGGCGGCCACAATACTCGTAAACCGAACGGAACTCGCCTTGTAGTCGGAAGGTTGGGGGTTCAAGTCCCCCCCCGTCGGCTCTCTTGATCATGCCCCTGAACTGGCCTTTCGCGATCTGGCGATTTTGATGGGCTTCCGGACGGCGCACCGTGCTCATTCTGTGCTCGGACGAGGTCGGTTCATACGGCAGACTGGTCGGTCGTGAAGGCCTATGTCGGTGTGACGGACGGCAATTGGTACCGGTTCCTTGCCGACCGGCCGCAGCTGCAGGAGGTCAACTTCTGGCGGCCGTCGAGCAGGCATGGGTTCGGAGCCGTCGAGATCGGCGAGCCCTTTTTCTTCAAGAGCCACCACCCATACAACCGTGTCGTCGGCGGAGGCTTCTTCAGCGGCTTCGCGCGGCTGACCATCTCTGAGGCATGGGAACTACTCGGCGAGGGCAACGGCGCTTCGAGTCTTCAGCAGATGCGCGAGGCGATCAGCCGCTACCGGAATGAGCCGATCTCGCCGCGCGAGGATCCGCTGATCGGGTGCCTGTTCATCCGCGATACCCGTTTCTTCGGGCCGGCATTGGATGCCCCGGCGCCGCCCGACTTCGCTACGAACGTCGTGCAGGGCAAGAGCTACGACCTGGCCGAGGGCGCTTACTCGGGGTACTTCATGGACCTCTTGCACCGGCTTACCGGAACGGTTCTCGAAGTCGATCTCAGTGCGCCGTGGCATCGCGCTGGACCTGTGTACGGCGACCCGCGGCTGCAGCCGCAACGGCTCGGCCAGCAGGCGTTCAAGGGTGTCGTGCTCGACGCGTATCATCATCGCTGCGCCATTACTGGTGCGAAGATCCGGCCCGTGCTTCAGGCGGCGCACATCCTGCCGTTGCCTCAAGGCGGTGAGCACCGAATCGACAACGGCCTGCTGTTGCGTTCCGACGTTCACATCATGTTCGACCGCGGGTACCTCAGCATCGACCCGAAGCACCGGCTGCTGGTCAGCCCGCGGCTGCGCGAGGACTTCGGCAACGGCGAGGAGTTCTACTCCCGAAGCGGGACGCAGATTGCGCTTCCGGAGCGGAAAGCCGATCGGCCGCACCGGGAATTCCTGGAGTGGCATGTCGACGCGGTGTATCAGGCCGCCTGACCGCACACTCACCGTCGTCGGTCAGCGAGTTTCCCTTGGCGGCAACGCCCAGCATGCCGCGCGGGGCGTCTACCGGCAGTCCGCCCCGAACGCCCATCCGGCCGACCTTGAGCGACCATGACGGAGTGCGTGATCCCACGAGGCTCGATGATCGCGAGAACTGGTCTGGCGGCTTCTACGAGCTCGACATCGAGCTTGGACGGGCCGGTCCGGAGCGCCTGCAGTCGGCGCTGGTGCGGCTGTGGGCGGCCGCGCGTGTTGAGGGCTGCTATGCCGATCCGCGCAGGATCGCGAGTGACGAGCCGGTTGCGGTACCGCTGCAGGTGTCTTCACTCGAGGAGCATGGACTGCTTGCGGGGATCGTGGCGTTGCATTCCGGCCGCCGCGTGGTGTGTGGATGCACGTCGGTCGAGCTGGATGGCTGCCAGCGGTGGCTGACTTTGAACCTGCCGCTCGGCGCTCTTGGTCGTGTCGATCGGCGTGTCGGCGCGTTCCCGTTCGGCGACGACGGTGGCCCCGTGTCGTTGCGCTGGCGGCATCCGCTCGACGCTTGGCTGGGTACCGTCGCGGATGCCGTTCATGCGGAGGTCGGGATCGCTTGCGCGGTCATCGGGTTCGAGATCGACGCCGGGAAGGATGCTGCCTCGTTCGCGGGCGGGCTGCCTGAGCGGCGGTGGGAGGCGATCGCGCTGCCCAGGCCGGGCGGCCTGGTGCACACGCCGGCCAACTGGTGAACGGATCAAGAAGCGGGGAACTCAGCGAGGCGACTGCCCGCACCTCGCTGGCTGGTGACGATCCGCTGGCGCGGTAACCGGTGGCCATTCGGTCAGGAGGCGCTGGCGGCGGCGCTCCTCACCTCGCCCTCGGAGCACAATGACGTCGGCAGCGCCGCGCCCGGTCGTCCATCGACGTTCGGCGCCGCCTCGACAAGACCGGTCCTCCCGCGTGAGTCTGTCGATGGTCGGGCTACTCTGCCGCGGTGAGTTCGCTAAGTCGGCAACACCTCGATGCTCTGGTCGAGGAGGCGACCGTTGACTGCTACAACGAGGATGAGCAGTTGACGGGCCTGTTCACCATGATCGAGGACAACCTCGCCCTGCCGTTCACGACGCGAGTCCTCGGCGTCGAGGTCACGGTGCGCCGAGTCGATCTGCGCGGTGACCGGATCGTGGCGATCTGCCACCGGGGTCGCGAGCGGCAAGCAATCGCGATCCTGGACCTGCCGTTGCCGGAGCCGCCGCCCGACGGCGTGCAGTGGATCGAGGCATACCGGCACTGGGGTGGATGACGCGTGAGCGAGTACCAGTACTACGAGTTCGTGGCGATCGACCGGCCATTGACCTTGGCCGAGCAGGGCGAGTTGCGGGCGGTGTCGACGCGTGGCCGGATCAGCGCGTCGAGCTTCGTCAACGACTACCAGTGGGGTGACCTGAAGGCCGATCCGCGCAAATGGATGGAGCGGTACTTCGATGCTCACCTCTACCTGGCGAACTGGGGCACTCGCCGGATAGCACTGCGGCTGCCGGTACAACTGCTGGATCCGGATCTCGCGGCGACGTACTGCATGGGTGGCTCCGCTTCGTCGTGGGCGACGGATGAGCATGTGATCCTCTACCTGTCCAGCAGGGACGAGGACGGCGACGAAGAGTGGTGGGACGAGGAAGCCGGGCTCGCGTCGATCGTTCCCGTCCGGGCGGAACTGGCCGCCGGCGACACCCGGCTGCTGTATCTGGCCTGGCTGTTGTGCGTGCAGGACCTGGAGCTGGACGAGGATGAGTTGGAGCCGCCGGTCCCGCCCGGCCTGGGCGAGCTGTCGGGGCCGTTGCAGAGCCTCGCCGATTTCCTGCGCCTGGACGAGGATCTGCTCGACACGGCGGCCCAGGCCAGCGCGCCCCTGACCACGCAGGCTCCTTCGGTGGAAGTGTTGGCCGAGTGGGTACAGCGGCTGCCGGCGGCTGACAAGGACGAGGTCATCGTGCGGTTGCTGCGTGGCGACGGCGCCCACCTTCGCGCCGAGTTGCTGCGACGGTACGGCGGCGGGACGCCGACGGAGGCCGTGGGTGGTGCTCGGACGGTGAGCGAGTTGCTGGCCGGTGCCGAGACGCGTTGGGAAGGCCGGCAGCGGCAGGCCGAGGAGCGTGCGGCGGCCGAACAGGCGCGCCGGGAGGCAGCGGCCGCCGCCGCCCGCGAGCAGCGCCTCGACTCGCTGGCCGCCAACCACGAGCGGGCGTGGCAGCAGGTGGCGGAGCTGATCGCGACCAAGAAGCCCAAGGAGTACGACTCGGCGGTCGAACTGCTGACCGACCTGAAGGCGCTCGGCGAACGCGACGGCCAACGCGAGGCGTTCCGCGGCCGGATGCACCAGCTGCGGCTGGAACACGCCCGCAAGCCGAGCCTGCTGGACCGCCTCGAACGCGCCGGCCTCATCGCGAGCGCCGCCGACGAGATGGCCACATGAGCGCAGAGCCGTAACCCGCACGTACGTCACGTACTTGACGTACGTGTGGGTGAGTCGCATGCTGGACTGGGAACGGTTGGAGGGCGCATGTCCATTGCCGCGCATTTCGACAGCTACTCGGCTGCTCGAGCGCACTTCAAGGATCTCCTCGACGCTGCTCGCCGCGGCCGGGTGGCAACCGTACAGCGGGAGACAGGCCGGGCAGCGGTCGTGGACGCAGACCGCCTGAGGGCGAGCCTCGTCGGTGTTCTGCCGCCGCCACAGGTGGTGGCCGAGGACGGCGGATGGTCCGTCTTCCTTCCAGGGGTACCGGTGGCCGCGGACGCCTCGACGTTCGACGACGCGGTCGACGAGATGGTCCTCGCCCTTCGTGAGTACGCCGACGATTGGCAGGAGCGGCTGCTGGACGCCCCGAACCACCGGAACAACTGGGCGCTGGTCCAGGTGATCGAGCTCAGCGATGATGCGCAACTGCGCGAGTGGCTGGTGGGCTCGGCCCCATGAGCTGGCCGACGCCGACTCGCCAAGACCACCAGAAGTTCTGCGAGATCGAAGGGTGGGAACCCGTCCGGACCGCTCGCGGCCGGACCGGCACCCATCACCTCACGTACGAGCTGGCGTTGCCGGACGGCCGGATTCTGCGAACCCGGATCTCCCACCCGCCGGACCGCAGCACCTACGGTCCGGGCATCTGGAGTCACATCTTGCGTGACCAGCTCGACGTCACCGAGGACGTCTTCTGGACCTGTGTGCGCGATGGCGTCAAACCGGCTCGGGGCAGGCCTGAAGTGCCAACGGCCGAACCCATCCCGGCCGAGGTGGTGCACCTACTTATCACCCGAGTCGGCCTCACCGAACCGGACGTGGCCCGAATGACGAAGGACGAGGCCATCACGCGGCTGAACCAGTACTGGGCCGAAGGTAGCTGACCCACCCTCGACGTCTCGAGGAGTGCTCGGGGACGCGAGCCGCTGGCCGCGGGATGCCGCCGCCCGTGGACTTCGTGGCCGGGGCGGTCGTCAGCGGCGGCGAGGAACTGCGCTCGGCGTGGGTGACCGCGCGGCCGAGGCGGGGTGGCGGAGGAAGGACCGGCCGAGGGTGGGGCGGCCACTGCGGCGTGGGGCTTGGGCGCGGATCAGCCGCCCAGCAGCAGCACCGGGGTCAGGGCGCGGGGCAAGCGCGCATCGTAGGATACCGGCCGCCCGATGCACGTCATTCCGCCTGCACGAACCGGACGGCCGGCAGCACCAGAATCCGGTCCGCCATCGCAGACGGCGCCGGCTGGGGAGAATCGAGGCATGACCAACGACCTGGTGGAGTTCATCGAGGCGCGGCTTGCCGAGGACGAGTCGCTCGCCAGCATTATCTCGGCCGGCGCCTACGCACCGCAGGTGTGGAACGTCAAACCGGACCAGCCCGGCGGCTGGCGGGAGGTCCGAGCGTTTGACGGTACCAACGTCATGAGCCCTTCACCGACGCACGACGAAGGCGTTGGGTTGGTCGCGGTGGTGCCTGGCAGTCGCAACCAGCACATCCATATCGCCCGTCATGATCCTGCGCGGGTGATTCGCGAGGTAGCGGCCAAGCGGCGGCGGATCGAGCGGCACAAGCCGGACTATGCCAGCGGTCAGGTCGAATACGGCCAACACCACGAGGTGTACCGGCGTGAGGACGGCAAGACGATCGAGGTGCTGGTTCAGGACGACGAACCGCGCGAGCCGAACTGGTGCCGAACCTGTGCTGAGCCGGCTCCATGCCGGGAGCTTCGCAACGACGCATCGGTCTGGTCCGACCATCCCGACTACCCTGAGTGGGCTGTATGAATGCCGCCTACGTGGCGGGCGGATCGCCGAAGCCGAGCCAGGTGATGCGGTGGCCGGTGGTGTCGTGAACGACCTGTAGGCGCAGCCGCGACACGCCGTACACCGTGTCCCACAGCGACATCACGCTGGTCCGGCGTGGTCCGTCAGGACCCGCGTCGACTGTGCTGATGAGGTCCGGCGGGATGCGCTGCGGTGGCATGAGCAGTGGTACCGGGTATGCGTCCACGACTGTCTGGAGTTGGTCGGTGGACCAGCCGCCGCTGGTGCGCTCGGCCAGGGTCTTGTACCAGCCGCGGACCAGGTCCTGAACGATGGCGGCCAGTTCGAACCGTACCGACTGGGGCAGGTCGGCCGCGGCCGGCGGACCCCACGGAGCCGGGCGCAACCCACTTGGCGGGAGGGCGCCGTGCATGCCGTTGTGGATCTCGGGGTTGCCGCTGAGCTCGAGCAGTGATCCGTTGAGGTGATGGTCCAGCGCGGCGAGCACCTGCATTGCGCCGAGCATCATCGCCTTGACGGTCGGTGAACCCTGACGGTTCCAGGCGTTGAGCTGGAAGACCAGAAACTCCCGCAGCTTCAGCGGGTCGATGAACAGCTCGTCGGACTCGGGGCCCACGATCCCGCTGGACCGCTGGATCCAATGCTCCAGCGCCCGCACCTGCGTGCAGAACATCTGGGCGGTGGACTGGCCAGGCTCCCAGAACGGGATCCCGTCGACATACGCGATCATTCCCATGAAGTCTACCCGTCGGAATTCTGTCGTCTCGCTTAGGCTGCTCGTCAAGCACGCTTCGTATCGAGCGCCGGAGTGGTCCAGTTCTTCCGGCCGCCCGGAGCCCATTGCGGACACGTCCGTGAGTAGCAGCGCCAGTACCACTCGCCGTTGTGGCGTCGACGGAGGTCGACGGTTGTGCCGTTGCACGCGCCGCACTGCGGTGGTCGTGCGAACTCGGCCGCGTGCTCGTGTTCGAGGATCTTTCGGGCGAAGTGGCTCCCTCGCATGGTGAGCATCACCTCGCGGGTCCAGCTTTGGGAAAGCGCGTTGAGGCTGCCGAGTAGCACCGCTTCTTCGTCGATGACGACGATCTTCTGGTGCATGACGTTTACCTCAACCACGGCATCTACCGTGCCCCGCAAATCGGCCAAGTACTGTTGATGGGCGGCCTTGCCCTGTAGGTCGTCGCCAGGATCCCGCACGAAGAGGACTGTGGACACGCCGCGCGCACTGGCGTCAGCGAGCACGGGCAAAAGTGACCTTACGCGGCCGGTGGTCCACGGAGCCCAAATCCAGAGGGAGCGACGGGCCGCCGCCAGATAGCCGGCGAAGACGTCGTAGAAGCTGCGTTCGTCATGAATGTCGTCCACCCGCACGTGGGCCGCCAGTATTTCGGCGAATTCCTTGGTGAACGGGCCCAGTTCGGCTGGTAGCGGAGTTCCGGTGGGCGTGATGAGGCGGGAAGCGCTTACCGTGCGAGCCTGCCGGTTCTGCAGGAGTTCGGCCACGTAGGCGAGCGGCGTGCCGTTCGGTGCCGCGTTCACTTGCTTGCGGCTGCCGATGAGGTACAGCCGGGTCTGGGTCCGCGTGACGCCCACGTTGAACAAGCGGACACCGTTGCGTTCCCAACGGCCGGCGGCCAGCGTCGCGCAGGCCATCCATCGCCGGTCGAACTCGTCCTCGACGAGGTCGAAGATGACGATCGGAAATTCGCGTCCCTGGAACCGGTGAGCAGTGCCCACTTCGGTCATGACGCCATCGGATACCTCCTGGTCGCGGAGCGCTTCGAGCGTGGCATCCACCTGGTACCCGTATGGAGTGACGACGCCGACCGGCTCTCCGCGGACGCGGTGGTAGTCGGTGAGAACCCGGCTGATCAGCGCACCGGCTGGCCACCAACCGCTTTTTCGGCCGGTCGCACGGACCTGAGCGATGTCGCCCAGGCCGTCAACGTCGATGAAGACGACTTCTGGGTCATCCGGGATGTGGGCGCGAATATTGGAGCCCGCCTGCAGCAGGCCGCCATACGCGACCGCGTTTGCCAGCCCCATGACGTCCGGACCAAAGCGGTGCTGAATGTTGAGCGCCGTGCAGCCCGGGTGCGCCTGTGCGTCGTCCGGCGTCGCAATGCCGCAGTGCTCGAAGAGGTCCCGTTGCAGCCAGCGACCCACATCCGGACGGTTGGCGCGTTCAACGGCTGTGGGAATGATCGCGCCGAGCTGCATGAAATCGCCGAGTAGAACGGCGGTGCGGCCGGCGCGAGAAACCGCCAACAGCACCTCCGGCACGTTCGCCGCGCCGACCTCGTCGACGAGGACCACGTCGTACGGCCCGTCCATCAGGACCTTGTTCGTACGGAGCCGCGCGAGCGTGGTGGCGACCACCTTCGCCCGCCGGATCAGTTCGCCCTCCGCATCCCGCCGCAGCCGCTCAAACTGCTCGTAAATCTTGGCGTGCTGCTGTTCGAGCCCGGCTCGCGCCTGCTGCACTCCAGCAAGTTCTTGGCGCAATCTGTCGGCCTTCTGCGCCATTTCCGGGAGGTCGCGCGCGTCCGCGTCACTGACCATGGCGCGCTCCTCATTGGTCGCACGTGTTTGGGCCTCTGCCGCAAGGAGCGCTTGCTGCGCATGGTCCTGTTGCTCCTGGGCGTGGCGTAGCCGCGCCCGCGCATCGGCCTCGGCGCGCTCGGCCACGCGCAGTGCTCGGTCCGCTTCGGCAATCCTCGCTCGGCTGTACGTCGCCGCGGCAGTCCAACGGCTGGCCTCGCTGCGCAACGCCGCACGCCGGCGCTCGACGAGTGCGTTCGCCTGCTTGGCCTCGTCGGCAAGCCGCTCCGCCCTCGTCCGCGCTGTGTTCGCCACTTCCTGTTGGCGGCGGATGGTCGAGCCGGCGCGCATGCGTGCGAGCAGGCCACCCTGTGCGAGTCTTTCCAGCTCGCTCTCGGCAAGATCGGCTGCATGCCGGGCAGTGAGTGCTTGTCCGCTCACCGCGTCGACGGCCGTGATCAGGTCTTGGAGCTCGCGCTCAAGAGCGTCGATTTTGCTGTACGCGGCCCGCGCCGACGCCATGTCGGCAAGTTGCCTGCGGATCTCGTGCAGCGCCCGAAGATGTTCCTCGGCGTCGCGATCGATGGCGCGGACACCGCCTTGCGCGGCGGTGACCTTGCGGGCCAACTCGGGGATGGCGGCCTCCGCGAGAATTCGTCCCTTCGTGCGTTGGTAGGCCGCTCGGTCGAATTCGGCGACGATTTCATCCAGGTGGGTTAGTTCTGCCTCTCGGTCCCGGATCAGGAGGATCTGTTGCTCAACCTGCCGTCGCTCATTCTCGACCTGAGCGAGACGCTCGCGTACCAACTGCGGAAGACAGAGATCCGGATGGTTGAGTACCTCCGGATGGTGAGGCGGCCCGACGCGCAGCAAGTCGCCCGGCCGGTGCCGGCGCTGTCGCACCACGCCCAGGAGGGCGTTGTCCACGGCGATATTCGTCGATGACACCAGCAGGACGCGTTGACCGGAGGCGAGCAGGGCGCCGATCGCCTCGGAGAGGACTCGCGTTTTGCCGGTGCCCGGCGGTCCCCACACCAGCCGTACGCCCGGTGCCAAACACGACGCCACGGCTTCGTTCTGTCGTGGGGTGAAGCCGGCTATCTGCCGAACCGCGCGCGGTTTCGGTGTTAGCCTGCCCAGCGCCAGGTCATGGGCGAGGCCCGCATCGCTGAGTTCTGCGATGCCTTCACGCAGCTTCACCATCAGGTGGGTGGCAGGCTGTTTCTGCTGCCACAAATATGCGTCGGCGATGTCGACGAATTCGGCCACCCGCACCCGCAGTACTGGGCCGTCTTGTACCGCCTCCATGACCTGGTAGGCGCCGCCGGCGGTTGGCCCCTGGGCCCCGGCCAAGCGGAGCGTCTCTACTTGGTCGGCGTCCGCACGGCCGTCGCGCAAATCGACCGCGTACCAGCCCCGTTCCGCTTGCTGGCGTGCGCGTCCGACACGCACTGGAGCCTTCGGATCGCGGGTGGGTCCACCTACGGCATTGATCCAGAAATCCAACGCGGAGCACACTTCGTCGCGCCAATCCGGCAAGACCGACCCCCATCGTCGCCGAATAGTCTGCTTGCATGCTACGCATTGGAGTTGCTCGATTACAGTCTTGACAAGTGGGCGGCGGACCCGGAATGGCACCGGGTTACCGGCCGATTGTGGTGTGCACGGGGTGCGCGGAACATGGGTTGATCTGCCGTATTCGTCATTAGCTGCGCGCTGTCCGCACGGACCTTTGACGCGCGGTACCTGGCCGTGAGGAGGCATATGACATGGCAGTTCCTCACACCGACACCGTCGACCAGCTCATCCTCGGATACCTTGACCAGGCCGAGCTACCTGATGCCGCCACAAATCTGATCATTGCCGCGCTGCTCGGCGAGGAGGATCTGCGGGCGGCGCTTGGTGGAGGGCCGCCCCACCGACCGCCGCCCCCACCGAGCGAGGCTGCGTCGTCGGAGCCGATAGGCACCTACCTCGCCAGCATCGAGGTGACCGGATTCCGCGGAATCGGCCAGACCGCCACGCTCGACCTCGTGCCGGGCCCGGGACTCACGATCGTGACCGGGCGAAACGGTTCGGGAAAGTCCAGTTTCGCCGAAGCCGCCGAGTTCGCCCTGACCGGCGACAACAAGCGCTGGGCCGGACGGAGCATGATCTGGCAGGACGGCTGGCGCAATCTGCATGCCACGGAGAATCCGCATATTCGGGTACGGCTCGGTGTGGAAGGCCATCGCAACGGGGCCACCGTTGAATACGCCTGGCAGAGCGGGGACCACCTCGCCGACTACACCTCATATCTGCAGGTCGCTGGGCAGGGCCGACAGTCGGTTGCCGAGCTTGGCTGGGATAAGCCGCTGGAGCTGTACCGCCCGTTTCTGTCCTATGCCGAGCTCGGCGGCCTGGTCGGCGGCAGGCCCAGCGAGATGCACGACTCCCTCCAACGCATCCTTGGCCTTGGTCGACTCGTCGAGATCGAGGCAATGCTGAAGTCTGCCCGTAAGGAGATGGACGATCGGCGGAAGCTGGCCGGCAATCAGCTGCCGGCCTTGCAATCTGCGCTGGCCGCGCATGCCGATCCGCGGGCCCGCCTCGCCGAACGGGCACTCGTCGGCAAGGTCGCCGACCTCGACCAGCTCGAGACCCTCGCGACCGCGGATGATCCGGCCGACGACGCGAACGTCGTGCCGTTGCGCCAGCTCGACGTCCTGGAACTGGTCAGCCACGACCACGTGGCCGCCGAGGTCGAGCGGCTGGGCAGAGCACTGCGGGAGATCGAGGACTTGGCCGGTACCCCCGCAGAGGAGGCCCGAGCGCTCGCGGGACTGCTGCGTGACGCGCTTCGCCACTACCACACCAGCCCGGACCAGCCTTGCCCGGTGTGCGGGGGTCGCACCCTGGACGAGGCTTGGGCGCTGCGAGCGCAGGGCGAACTGGTGCGACTCACCGAGCGGGCCGAACGGCTGGATGAGGTTCATCGAACCGAGTTGGAGTCGCGCCGGGCGCTGCGCGATCTTGTGCCCGCATTGCCGCCCGTCCTTGGAGTCGACCTCGGCGCCGAGGGCGTGGAATCCGGTGACGCTCGAATGGCGTGGCAGCACTGGGACGATCTGGTCGGCGCCGACGACGCGGGCAAGATCGCGGAAGCCGGGCTCGCCACGTTCGACGTTCTTTGTGCCGCCCTGCAACCCGCTCAGGCCGCCGCGCGGCGGGCGCTAGAGCGCCGTCAACAGGCCTGGCAGCCGCTCTCCGATCAGATCCGGGCCTGGGCCGACACCGAGCGGGCCAGCCGGCACGCCGCCGAGATGTTCGCGGTGCTGCGGAAGGCGATCAGCTGGCTGCAGAAGGTCGGCGAGCAGATCCGCAACGACAAGCTGGCGCCCGTGGCGAACGACGCGACCGAGATTTGGAACATGTTGCGGCAGGAGAGCAACGTGGAACTCGGCGCGATCCGGCTGGCCGGCACCGGCACCAGCCGGCGGGTTGACCTCCACGTGAACGTCGACGGTGTGCCTGGGGCGGCGCTGGGCGTCATGAGCCAGGGCGAGCTGCACTCGCTTGCGCTTGCGCTCTTCCTGCCGCGTGCCACGATGCCCGAGAGCCCGTTCCGCTTCCTCGTTATCGACGACCCGGTGCAGTCCATGGACCCGGCGAAGGTGTACGGCCTGGCCAAGGTGCTTGCACAGGTCGCCGAGCACCGTCAGGTGATCGTCTTTACCCACGATGACCGGCTGCCGGCAGCGGTGCGGCACCTGCAGTTGAAGGGCCGCATCGTCGGGGTCAGCAGGCTGGCGCGCTCACAGGTTACGGTCACAGACGACCGGCACGGCGATCCGGCACAGCGTTACCTGGGCGATGCGTGGGCGATCGCGCACGACGACGAGATGTCGTTGGCGGTGCGGATTCCGGTCGTGTGCAACCTGATCCGCGATGCCATCGAGTACACGTGCCACGAGCGCATCCGGTCGCGGGACTTCCTCGCCGGCGTGGCTATCGTGGACACCGAGACGGCGATCAGCGAGACCCAAGGGCTGCGTTCGGTGCTCGCGCTGGCGCTGCTGTCCGACGCGAAACGAGTCGGGGAGGTGTCTACTGCGCTGGGCAAGCTGCATCCTGCTGCCGCACGGGTCGTCGCTACGGCCAACAGCGGCGCACACGGTGACGGCGGCGGCGACCTCACCGCCTTGGTCGAGGACGCCCGACAGGTGATACGGAGGCTGAGCCAGCGATGACTCCGCGGCAGCTTCTGGACGCGGCCGCTCACCTGCTGGCCCAGCCGACGCCGAGCATGCGCCGCTGCTGGCAGCGTGGGTGCGCCTGCCTCACACGCGTTGCCCTCGAAACGGCGCTGGAACAGTACTGGGACCGGGTCGCCCCGTCGGTGAACGGCAGACCCATGCGTCACCAGCTTCTCGCCCTGCCGGCCTTCGCGGACTCAGACACGGCCGCGGCGGCCCGCACCGCGTGGTACGGACTGTCTCGGGCGATGCATCACCACGCGTATGAGCTGGCTCCGACGATTGCGGAACTCGACGGTTGGCTCCGCGACGTCACGTTGCTCATTCCGCAGCTCGAAACAGCATCCACAAAACGCTCAGCGTGAGGTCGGATTACCGGACGGCGGCGATCGCGTCGCGGAAGCGTTCGGCGGCTGTGTCGAGGTAGTTGTCCCACGCCGCCGGTGTTTGCGCATCCGGCGGCTGAGGGAACGGAATTCGTACCGTTGCCAATCGGACCGGTGCCTGAATACCGTCGCGGCCGCGGCGCCAACTGCGGATGTTGCCCTCGCCGGGGTAGACGAGCAGGGCGCGTGCGACGGTGCCGTCGACGTCCTCCAACAGATGGGTGTAGGAGAACATTTGGTACTGATCGCCGCGGTCTGGTGGCTTGCTTGCCGCGAGCGTCTTGTACTTCGCATCGGCGATCCAGATGGCGTTGTCCTGCCAGGCCACGTTGTCGGGGCGGCTCTCGCTCGGCTTTGGTGGATCGTCGACCCACGGGTCCGCGACGAGGTCAACGGGCAACTCCGACTGGGCGATGACCTGCGTGAATCGGCTGCGAGTGAGGACTCGGTGGACGATCTCTTCCCACAGCTTGTCGGTGGGGATGGACAGCTCAACCGCGTCCGCGTTTGGTCGGCCGGAATGGTCCGGAGTGAGCTCCGTGCTCGCTAGGATCGCGAGCGCCAGGCGCAACGCATCGGCCCAGGGGCGGTCGAGGCGGTTGAGGTGCAGCCTAGGGCCAATGCGCAGCGCCGCGGTGACGGGCATCGTCGTCACGGTGGCGAAGACTCGGCGCAGGGTTACGGCGTCGTGCCGGAGCTGCTGCTCGCTGAAGCGACCCCGGAAGACTGAACGTACGCCAATGCCGTCGGCGATGCGTTCGAGCGCAGCACACAAAATGCCGAGCAGTTCGGTGGACTCGGTGAGTTCCTCGTATCGGCAGACGAGTCGCGGATCGCCGGTCGCCACGTGTCGAACCGCACTGGTCGCGCTGATTTGGCCGCGAATGGATGCGCGGGTCGCTACGACCGGCCGGTAGCCGCGGCGGATTGCGTGTCGTCGGGCGACGATCTCGTCCAAGAAGCGTCGGCAGAGTAGCGGCCGATGCAGCGGGGAGCGTTGCGGCATCGCATGCAGCATCGCCGGCGGCGGGGTCAGCAAATCGAGCCGGTCGAAGAGCTGCAGCAGCTCTGTCGTAACTCCTCGGTGTTCCGGATCCAGCCCGCGGACGTTTGCGGGATCAAGCTGCTTTGGCCGTACATCCGGAGCCAACAAACTGCTATCCCAGCGCACGGCGCCGAGGTGGGTCCGCCGAGACACCTCCAGGCAGCGCTCTAGCAGGTCCTCCATCGACGGTTCGTCCGCGGTGACGTGCAGTCGGTCCAGCTCATACAGGACAACTTCGTGATGTCGCCGCTGCGGCCATTGCGTGACGTGCACGGTCCGCGCCGTCTCCGGTGGTCGCCACAGCTTCGGCGCTACGCTTACCACAATCTGATGATCCGAGTTGCCCGCGGCGGTGAAGCCGATTCGTGCACCACGAGGCGCTGCCGTCAGCGTGATGCTCACGCGTTGTCGTCCAGTCCATCGAGGACATCCCCGAGGTACTCTTCGACGCTTCCTTCCGTGTCGTCGTCCTCGGTATCCGCGTCAGATGGTAGAGGGGTGGAGGCGCTCACTCGGAACGTGGCGATCCGTGCACCGCGCGCCAGCCCGGTGCCGTCGACGACCAGTTGGAGCTCCAAGGACTGTTGCAAGAAGCTGTCGAGCTGGCTCAGCGCCGGCAGGGCGGTCTTGCGGACCTGGTCTAGCTCACGATGCTGCGCGAACCAGCTCTCGCGAGTATTCGTGTCAAGCAGATCGTCGGCGCCGAGGCCGCGGACGGTGTCGATGAGTTGCGGCAGAATCGTGTATCGCCATTGCAGCTGAAGCAGGCGCATTGCTGCCTCCAGGCTCGAGGCCTGCTGCAGCGCGTCCGCTACCGCGTAGAGATACGACTGACCAAGCATGGCGTCGGGGCCTAGGCATGGCCGGAGAGCGTGATCGTTGAGGTCTCGTAGCACCTTCGCGGACTGAATGAACAAATCGCGCGCTGGACTCGCCACCGAGGCGGGCAGCGAGTCACCGTCCGGCATTGTCGGTTCGAGGCGATAGAACGCGAATCGGCGGCGCAGGGCGGCGTCGAGCGGTGCCACCGACCGGTCGGTGGTGTTGGTCGTGGCGATGACGTAGACGTTGTCGGGCACGAAGAAGGTCCGGCCCGAGTACGTCAGCTGGGCCGGTGTGTCCACGCGCCAATGCTCGGCGGTCGACGGCGTCCCACCACTACCGACGAACGTTGCCCGCCGTGACGCCTCAAGCGTCAGGAGCAGATCGCCGAACACGCTCGGCACGTTGCATCGATTGAGCTCATCGAGGAGCACCAGGACATCCCGATCCGGTGCGGCAGCGGCCGCCGCGCACACGCCGAGGAAAAAGCCGTCCTGGATGCTGAAGCCACCGTCTACAACGACCGGTTGATCGAACATTCGGGGCGAACTATCCGGTTTGTGCACGCCGGGTCGCAAGCCCTCGACGAAGTCCTCATAAGAACTGCTTGGGTGCAGGACGATTGCCCGATACGGCCGGCCGTCGGAGGAGAGCAACTCCCGTCCGGTCCGACCACGCCACATTTCTGCGAGGCGCTGGATCGCATACGTCTTGCCGGTTCCGGGTACACCCTCCAGAACCACATTCTTGAAGGCCAGGAGCGCTTCGAGGATCGGATCTGTCGGTCCGGACGGCTCCGCCATAGAACTCGGCGCTGCGCTCGCATGCGGGTGAGTGATCGGGCTCTGGAACAAGTCCGGGATCCGGCTGTTGAGGAACTCGAGCATGGTGCACACGTGTGGATGGTTGATCGGCACGAGATACACCTGCTTGACGTTGCCGTCCTTCGTGAACGGGCCGACGTCCGGGCCGCGGTCCCGGATGTCGTCACGCGGGATCGGGGTCGGCAGCTCGTAATAGTCGACCGGGCAGAGGTAGCCGAGGTCGCCCCACGCGTCGGTATTGAACTCGGCCGGGCGTTGCGCCTCGTACGGAGCCTCCGCGACCGTGCCGACCGCGCGGATGCGGTTATCGGCGTAGTGGATGATCCGCTGTCCGACGGTCAGGTTGTTGACGTCTTTATGGTGAGCTACCGAGCGGCCGGACTTCGTCTGCTGCGGTGCCCATAGGTAGCCGCCGTCCCGCTCGGCCTTGTATGTGGCACCCTGATTCACCCACCACAAGCCGGAGAAGGGCACTACCTCGTAGCCAAGCCTCTCCAATCGGGCGATGGCGCTGGTTGCGTCGAACTCGTTCGGCTTCAGCGGACGGCCATCCGGGGCGTATTGGTTGGCCGCGCCCACGATTGCCTTGGGGTCATAGAAGCGACCGCGATGCCGCAGCAAGTACGTCGTAGCAACGCCGAAGCCGTACTTGCTGAGGAACGCTTGCCGGCCGAGCTCGTCGTACTCGGCAAGCGCCGCCTCGACGGCGGACTGTTCGATCTGGGACAGCGCCATGGTATGAGCCTAAGCGATGAAACACTCGGGACTTTGGGCACTACGCGGGCGGAGGGGGCGGGCCTAGCTTCAAGGTGTGGACATGGCTGAGCTGCAGTTTCGCGTGCGGGGGACCGTTGCTGATGCGGGGTTGACCTACCGGCAGCGGCTGCATCGGCTGGCTGGGCTGGCCGAGGAAGCCGTTGACGGGCCGGCGGTCGGTGAGGCGTGTCGGGAGGCGCTGGAGAAGGGCGTCATCTGTGATCTCGCCGAGGGGCATGCGCCGTACCGGCCTCGTTACGTGCTTCCGGACTACGGGGTTCTGCTGCGGCAGGGGTCCGCGTTTCTGGAGCTTGAGCCGGCGCGAGACCTTGATGAGGCGCTTGCGTTTCTGCTGATTGCCTACACCGCGGTGCCGTCCATCACGACGTACCCCGTCTATCTCGGGGATCTCGACAAGCTGCTGGCGCCCTATGTGGACGGGGTCGGCGACGAGGAGTTGTACAAGCGGCTGCGGCTGTTCTGGATCTCGCTCGATCGGATGTTGCCGGATGCCTTCGTGCATACCAATATCGGGCCGGAGGACACGCGGGTTGGGCGGACGATTCTGCGGCTGGAGCGGGAGCTCAAGCAAGTGGTGCCCAATTTGACGCTCAAAGTTGACCCCGCAAGCACTCCGGATGACCTGGTGCTCGATGGGGTGCGGACGGTGTTCGAGTGTGCGAAGCCGCACTTCGCGAACCATCCGATGATGGTTGGGGATCTGGGCGCGGACTATGCCGTGGTCAGCTGCTACAACTCGCTGAAAGTCGGGGGTGGGTCGCATACGCTGGTCCGCCTGAACTTGGCCGAGGTGGCCCGGCAGTGCGGGGGCACCACGGAGACGTTCCTGACCGAGACGCTGCCGCATTATGTCGAGTTGACGGCCCAGCTGATCGAGGCGCGGGTTCGGTATCTCGTCGAGGTGGCCGGGTTCTACGAGCATGACTGGCTGGTTGACGAGGGGCTGATCTCGCTGGACCGGTTCTCGGCGATGTTCGGGATCTACGGTCTGGCGGAGGCGGTCGAAGGACTGCTCGACCACAAAGCCTACGGGCGCGATGCCGAGGCGAACGAACTGTCGTACCGCATCACCGAGACGGTCGCCGCGTTGGTTGCGGCGAGGCCGCTGCCGTACTGCGAAGGGAACGGCGGGCGGGCGTTCCTGCACGCGCAGTCGGGGATCGACAGCGACGTGGGCGTGACCGCCGGGACGCGGATTCCCGTCGGGCGGGAGCCGGCGCTGTTCGAGCATCTCAGCGCGGTGGCGCCGCACCATCGGCTGTTCGCGGCGGGGGTCAGCGACGTGCTGGCGTTCGACGACACCGTACGGCGGAATCCGCGGGCCGTGGTCGACATCATCCGGGGTGTGTTCAGCAACGGCATGCGGGACTTCACGTTCAACCTGGACAGCAACGACTTCATCCGGATCACCGGCTACCTGGTGCGCAAGTCGGACCTGGCCAAGAATGCGCGGCACGAGTCGACGGTTCTCGGGGCCGGATCCATCCGGAACTCGCATGTGGACCGGCGGAGTGTCAAGCGGGTGATCAGCCATGAGAGCGACCCGCGGGCTGGTCGCTGACGTCATTCGCTTCTCGTGCGTGGACGGGCCGGGCAATCGGTTTGTCGTGTTCCTGCAAGGGTGCGACTTCGACTGCCTGGCCTGCCACAATCCGCAGACGATCCCGGCCGGGTCGCGCGCGGCCCGAATGTGGTCGGTGGCGGAACTCGTCGAACAGGTGCGCGCGGCGGCGCCGTATCTGTCCGGCGTCACCGTGTCCGGCGGGGAGGCCACCCGGCAAGCGGGGTTTGTGCGGGACTTCTTCGCCGCGCTGCGGGAAGGCGAGCAACAGCTCACGCGATACATCGACAGCAACGGCGACGCGCCGCAGACTGTCTGGGACAGTTTGATTCCGGTGCTGGACAAGGCGATGATCGACCTCAAGGCCCTCGATCGGGATCTGCACATCCGGCTGACCGGCCGGCCGAACGACCGCGTGCTCGACTCGATCCGCCAGCTCGCGGGGGCCGGGAGGCTTTATGAAGTACGACTGCTGCTTGTGCCAAATGTGAATGACGATGACTCGTCGCTGGAAAAGACCGCCGCATGGCTGCTCTCCGTCGACTCTCGCGTGCGGGTCAAGGTGATCGGGTTTCGGCGGCACGGGGTGCGGGCCGCCGGGCGGCGGTGGGCGGAGGCGACGCCGGAGCAGATCGCGGGGTGGGCCGGAAAGCTCACCGCGGCCGGGATCCGCGAGGTTGAGGCGGTTTGAGCGGTGAAGGAGTTCGCGGATTTTCTCGGTGGTCATGCGCCGTTTGATGCGCTGAGCGCCGACGAGTTGCAGCGGGTGGTCCGGCGGCTTGAGGTCGAGTATTTCGCGGCCGGCGCCACCGTTGTCGCCGTCGGGGAATCGCTGACGCATGTGTGGGTGGTGCGGACCGGTGCGCTCGAGGTCGTTGACGGCGGGCGGGTGGTGGACCTCCTGGGGCCGGGTGACATGTTCGGGCTGGAGTGGGTGCGGTCGGGGTTGCCGTCGCCGGTGCTGGTCCGGGCGCATGAGGAGAGCCTGTGCCTGCGGATCGCGGATCCGCCGGCGGGGCTGCGGCTCGTCCGGGGGCTCGGCCGGGTTGCCCAGCCGCTGGCCCGGCTGGTACGCCCGATCGTCTGGTGCGACGGGACGGACCGGGTGCGGGATGTCGCGGAGCGGATCGGCGCGGCGCGGCAGTCGTGCGCGCTGGTGCGGGCCGGCGGCGAACTCGGCATCGTGACCGATCTCGACTTTCGCCGGCAGGTGGGGACCGGGGAGGTCGGCGTCGACGCCCCGATCACGGCGCTGGCCACGGTGCCGGCGCTGACCATCGAGGAGGGCGCCGCGCAGTCGGCCGGGCTGCTGCGCATGATCGAGCGGGGGGTACACCACCTGGTGGTCGTCGACCACGCGGAGCGGCCGGTGGGGGTACTCCGGGCGGTCGACCTGGCCGGGGCCGAGGTGCGGGACTCGCTGCTGGTCCGCTCGGCGATCGGCGAGGCCCGGGACATCGAGGAGCTGGCCGCGGCGTGCCGGCTGCTGCCCACGATGCTCGTGGAGCTGTGCGACGACGGGGTACCCGCGGGGCAGATCGGGGCGATCCACGCGGCGGTGGTCGATGCGGCGGTCCGGCGTACCCTCCAGCTCGAAACCCACCCGGCAATGGACGGCTTGCGGCACTCGTGGGTCCTGCTCGGCTCCCTGGCCCGCAAGGAGCCGCTGCCACTGTCCGATGTGGACACCGCGCTGATCTGGGCGGACGGTTGCCGGGAGGAAGAGGCGATTCGCGCCGAGGCCCGCGAGGTGCTGCGCGGCCTGCAACGGTGCGGGTTTTCGTTGTGTACGAACGGGGCGAACGCGCACAACCCGGTCTTCAGCCGGGCCCGGTCGGACTGGATCGCGGCGGCCCGTGGCTGGCAGCACGATCCGACCCAGGACAACGCGCTGCTGCTGTCGGCGATGGTGGCGGACAGCCGGCCGCTGACCGACCCGGAGCTGGGCGACTCGCTCACCCAGACCATCCGGTCCCACACCCGGACCAGCCAGTTCCTGCGCGCGCTGCTCGATGAGGCGCTGCGCTGGCGGCCGCCCACCGGGTTCATCCGCGACTTCGTCGTCCAGCACAGCGGCGAGCACCGCGGGCAGCTCGACCTCAAGCCGGGCGGGCTCACCCCGGTGGTCGCGCTGGCCCGGTGGATCGCCATCGCGGCCGGCGACGCCAGCGGTACCACGGTCGAGCGCCTGCACCGCGGCGCCGGCCTCGGGCTGCTCACCACCGACGAGGCGGACACGCTGGCCGGCGGCTTCGAAAACGTCTACGGGTTGCTGCTGCACCATGAGGTACACGCACTGCGCTCCGGCGGCGCGCCGACGTCGACGTTCATCGCGCCGAAGGAGCTGGACTCGCTCACCCGCCGGCACCTGCGCGAGACGTTCCGGGCGATCGCGCTCGTCCAGGCGCGGGTCGATCGGCACTGGCTCAACCGGCTGCCCGAATGAGGCGCGTGCCGCTGCCGGCGCCCGACCCGCGCACACCTTGGCGGGAGGCGGAGTTCTGCGTGGTGGACCTGGAGACAACCGGGCTGGACCTGCGCCGGGACGAGATTGTGTCGTACGGCGCGGTGCCGGTCCGGCACGCCCGGATCCCGTGCGCGGAGGTGGTGTACCGGCAGCTGCGTCCGGCCCGCCCGATCTCCGTCGCCGCCATGACCGTGCACGGCCTGCGGGGCGCCGACCTCGCCGACGCCCCGCCGCTCGGCGACGTTGTCGACGAGCTCGTAGAGCTCCTGTCCGGCCGTGTGCCGGTGGCCCACGCGGCCTGGGTGGAGCGCGCGTTCCTGGACCGGGCGCTGCGCCCGCGCGGTCGCCGGCTGGGCCGGACGATGATCGACACCGCGGGGCTCCTACGCGCCTGCCACCTCGCCGACCGCGACACCGGCCGCGAACCGAACCTGGAGTCCTCCGCGACGCGGCTCGGGCTGCCCGTCCACACGCCGCACCACGCACTCGGCGATGCCTTCACGACCGCGCAGCTGCTACTCGCGCTCGCCACCCGACTGGAGCGGCGTTCGCGGCCGGTCACGGTCGGTCAGTTGTACGCCCTGTCGCGCTCATAGGGGTACCGGAGCGGCTAGATACGACTGCGTACGGGTGACCCAGTAGTCGTAGTCAGACGGAGTGCTCTGGTAGGTGCCGACCATCTCCGGCACGCCGTAGGTGCCGGTTCCGGTACCGGCGCCGAACATGATGGCGACGATGCCCGCGTTCTTCGCGTCGGGGAGGTGCGAGCCCCACGTCACCGTGCTGCCGTTGACCGAGACCTTCGGGTCGGCGTCGGCGTTGGAGCCGAAGAACGACAGGTTGTTGCCGCTCATCGTCATGGAGTCGCCGAAGAAGTAGCTGGCGGCGGAGTCCTCGTAGCGGTTGGCCGACACGTCGTCGAGGTTGGGGAATTGGCCGCTCGCGTTCCAGTACGTCGGGCTGGGTGTCCTGGTCGAGTTGAGGTGGCCGGCCGCGATCTGCCACAGCACGGCGGGGAGGTTGAGCGACGTACGGATCGTCTTGACGTAGAGCAAATAGTTGTTCCAGTGGGTGGCGTTGAGGTAACGCACGTTGCCGGCCGGGTTCGGGTCGCGGAAGATGCCGAAGTCCTGTCCCCACTGGTCGAAGGCGACCAGGTTCGCTTCGCTGGTGATTTTCGCGGTACCAAGGAATCCGGCGACCTGGTTGGCGGTGTTGACGATCGACGTGTGACCGGCGGCCACACCCATGGTGTCGGTGTCCTTGATCGTGCTGCGGACCGCCCAGGTGTTGACCTGCCAGCCGAGGAACGCGCTCGGGTTGTACTTCTTGATCGTGTGGTTGATCGCCTGGACCAGCCCGGCCAGGGTGTTCGGATACGTCGGGTCGCCGGCGCCCAGCACGCCGGAGCTGTAGGCGGCGGAGGTGGCCGCCGGCATGCGGGTGGCGTCGTTGCCGTAGGCCGAGCCGTGCCCCTGCTGGATGTAGCCGAGCATGTCCGGCTCGATGATCCAGCCGACCGGGCTGCCGCCCGAGCTGCTCGTGGCGCCTTGGGCGGCGGACCGGAGCGCGGCGAAGAACTGCGACACCCAGGCCGCGCTCTGCATGTTGTTCCAGGCCGCGTCGGCGCCGTCGATGTTGCCATTCATGCCGTACTCCACGAGCACCGGCGTCATGCCGAGCCGCTTGGCGCTGCTGACCTGGGTGCCCGCCACGCTGCCCCAGTTCGACAGCTCGTTGCCCAGCAGGTACTTGTACCCGTAGTCGGGCAGCTTGCCGTGCGTGGCCAGCTGCGAGAAGAAGCCGTCCACTGTGGATCCTGGGGCGTAGACGGTACCGATGGAAAGGTAGCTCGGGTGCCAGGTGCCCGGCGGCGGCGGAGTGCTCGGCGACGGTGACGCCGACCGGCTGGGCGAGACCGACGGCGACGGCGAGGCCGGCGACGAGGCCGAAGGTGAGGCGGACCTCGACGGCGAAGGGCTGCCGTTCGGCGCCGGGCCGGACAGCGCCACGTCGTCCGCGTAGTACGTGCCCTGCGCGTACCAGCCGTGCAGGTACACCTGCACGCTCGTCGCGGACCCGGTGTCGAAGGACGTGGACAGCTGGGTCCACGAGCCGGCCGACGGCGTCCAGATGGTCGCGCCGCTGTTGGTGCCTAGGTATACGTACGCACCCTTGACCCAGGCGGTCAGCGTGTAGTGCGAGTTCGGCAGGACGGCGACGGTCTGCGTGCACTGCGCGGTGTCGGACGCGGTGGCCCCGCCGGCCAGCGCGTAGCCGCCGCCGTGCGCGTTGCCGGCGACGACGGAGGCCGTCGATGCGCACGACCACCCCGACAGGGTGCCGCTCTCGAAGCCGGGGTTGGTCAGCAGGTTCGTCTCCGCCGAGAGCGCCGCCCCGGCCAGCCCGATCACGCCGGCAAGGACGGCGGCCACACTCCCGATGACCGCCGCCCGGCGCACCGAGCGCCGCCCGTCCCGACGAATCCTCATCAGTGCCCCCTGCCGCCAATTTAGGAAACTCTTAAGAATCTTTACGGTTTCCTGTCACGACGATACCCAGCCCCAGTCGCCACGGTCAATGTCGCCCGAGCCCGGTGGCAAAGCCTGTGATGGCACCGGGCGACCGGCCGCGGTGCTGTCCGGCGCGTGGTGACCGTGGCGTGCCCGCCACGGACCGGCGCCGGCGCGGCCGTGACGGCACGGCCGGCGTCACCCGGCAACCGGCACCGCTGGCGCCGCGATGCCCGCAGGTGGCCGCGATGCCCGCCCCCGGTGCGTCGCAATGCGCCGGGGCGGGCATGGTCGGTGATCATGTCCCATACGCCGGTCGCCGTGCGCCGCGCAGCGACCGGAAGTCTCCGCGATCATGCTGCACGCGACACCGACACCAACGGCTTTTCGTGATCGCGGAGTGAACGTGTACACCCGTGTACCACAAGGCTCCGTGATCATGGCAAACCCGTGGTGCAGTCCCGGCGGTGATCATGATCGCGGAGACTTTCGTCCGCCCTGGCCGCAGGCGCGACCACCAGCGGCGGCCGGGGGCGAAGGCCGACCCGATCGATGCCGCGTATCGGCCGCGTTGGGCGGGGGAGAATTTGTCTAACAACATATGATAGTGGCCACAGGGCTATAGATTGGCATATCGTGATGCGGTGATCGATCACTATGGGGACCGGCCCGTGTACAAACAGCTTGCGGACATCTTGCGGGATCAGATCTACTCCGGCGCCGTGCCGCCGGGTAAGCAACTGCCATCCGATCTCTATCTGTCGCAGATGCATCGGTTGGGCCGAGGAACGGTCCGGAGAGCGGTTGAAGTTCTGCAGAATGAGGGCCTCGTAACCAGAGACAAGGGGCAGCGGGCCACGGTGCGCGAGCAGTCACCGCGTGACGTCGTGTTGCTGGAGCCCGGCGACGAAGTGAGCGGCCGGATGCCGAACGACGCGGAGCGGCGGTCGTTGGGCCTGCCGGTCGGGGAGCCGATCCTCGAAGTGCGTCGCCGCGGCGGATACGTCGATGTCTTTCCTGGCGCGGCGACGACCCTGCGGGTACCCAGCGCGGAAGACTGACGTCCGTCAGCCGGTGCGGCGGTGGCGGCCGGGGTGGTCGGAGGCGGCGACCCGGTGGCGTTCCAGGTGGGACATCACGGCCTGGTTGGCCTCCCAGCCGTCCGGGAACTTCACGACCTCGTTGAGGTACATGCGGCCGGTCGACGGGTGGGCGTCCAGCAGCTCGGTGATGCCGGCCCGGGCCACCGCGATGCACGCGTGGCGGTGGCGGGAGGTCAGCACGCACAGGCGGCCGGCCTCCAGGTGGAACGCCGTGGCGTCGCGGCGGCCGGACAGAGGGTGCCAGACGATGGTGACGTCGTACTCGCGGCCCTGGAGGCGGTTGGCGGTGTCGACCGTGATGCCGCTGTCGGGCGGCAGGTACTGGCGGACCGCGGCGGCCTGGTCGCGGTGGGCGGTGCCGATCGCGATGCGGTCCGCGGTGATCAGCGAGCCGGCCGGGGTCTTCTCCGAGGTGGCCACGACCCCTCGTTCGAGCAGGCGCAGGGCCAGGTCCGCGCAGGACTGGGCGACCTCCGTGTCGGTGCGCATGGCGTGGCGGGCGGGGAGCTCGTGCAGGGCCCAGCCCGACATGACCGCGGTGGAGAGCGTGTCGTCCAGCGGGGACGCGCCGAAGGCGTGCGTGGAGAACGTGAGCCAGCGGTCGGCCGGGCCGGTGCCCGCGGCGAAGCCGGTGAACGGGTAGAACGCCTCGGAGACGACCGGGGCGGCGCTGGACGGCAGGCGCCAGGAGATCGGCAGGCGGTGGACCTTGACCTCGGGATTGTGGCGCAGCAGCACCGCCACGGCGCTGAGCTGCGGGTCCCACGACAGGCCCGCCCAGCGTTCCGTCTCCACCGTCGAGAAGGGGTCGAGCTGGCCCGGGTCGCCGACGAACAGGGTGCGCTCGAAGCGGCCCGCGACCTGCAGCAAGGCGTCCGAGCGCATCTGATACGCCTCGTCGACGATGGCCCAGGGCCAGGAGCCCTCGGTGAGGGTTGCCCATTTGGCGGCGGTACCGATGATGACCCGGCAACCGGCCAAACCCGCCACGGCGGTGTCGACCTGCACGGTCCCGTGTTCGCTGATGCGGGGGACTGGCACGTAGTTCTGGGCGGAGAGGCGGCCGATCGGCAGTGCCGGCTCGGCGCGGGACAGGTTGGCGATGAGGTCGTCGACCTGCTCGTTGGTCTGGGCCACGACGGCCAGCGGCTCGCCGGAGCCGGCGATGTGCCGGGCCGCGCGGACGACCAGCGTCGACTTGCCGGCGCCGGGCGGGGAGTCGACGACCACGCCGGGGGCGGCGCCGAACTGCAGGTCCTCCAGCACGGCCGGGAACACGTCGACGGTCATGACCAGGCCTCCACGGCGTCTTCCTCGGTCGGTTCGGGCGGGGCGGGCGGGCCGCCGTGCGTCCACGGCGTGTCCTCGGCGCTCGGGAAGTTGCCGTTGGGCTGGAAACCGGCGGTGAGCGGGCTGTAGGTGATCCGCTCGCCGACGGCCGGGACGCTGCCCGGCGCCGCGGTCAGCGACTTGCCCATGCCGCCGGTGAGCTCCAGCACTACGTCGAAGCCGCCGCCGGGCACCGGGGTGACCTCGAGGATCTCGGCGTTCTGCCCCGGCCGGGCGGGCGACTGCACGCCGGTGCGCGGGGCGAGGCGCAGCGGGTCCGCGGTGCGCACGGTGATGTGCGGGCGGAGCTTGCGGCGCGGGCCGCCGGCGTCGATCCGGTCCGGCTCGGCCGCCACGACGGTGCCCGCGAAGGCCTCGCCGGCGAGCCGGAACTCGGCCATGACCAGCGGGTCGTCCAGGGCCCGCTGCGCGTCGAAGCGGGCCTGGGCGCGCTCCAGCCGGTTCAGCCGGCGGGCGGCGGCCACGGCGCTGTCGCGGCGGGGCTGGGGCAGCGAGCCCGGCGTGCTCACATACTCGACGTAGTCCGTGTAGGCGTCGCGGTCCTCGGCCCAGCGGTCCACGACGTGAACGCCGGGCGGCAGCGCCCGCAGCAGCTCGACGCCGCGCCACATCAGCCGCCAGGTCGGCTCCAGCTGGCCGCGCAGCGTCGACTCCAGGTGGGCCAGGGCGTGGCGGCGGGCCGCCGGGTCGGCGTCGGTGCGCGCGTAGCGGTTGATGGCCGGCTCGAGCTGCGACTTGTCGAACGTCGGGTCGGTGGTCGGGCCGGCCGGCGGCCACAGCT
Source organism: Dactylosporangium sp. CA-092794 (assembly GCF_050948465.1). Classification (NCBI taxonomy): domain Bacteria; kingdom Bacillati; phylum Actinomycetota; class Actinomycetes; order Micromonosporales; family Micromonosporaceae; genus Dactylosporangium; species Dactylosporangium sp. CA-092794. The sequence goes on from NZ_CP192044.1 coordinate 406,052, forward strand.
CCGGGTCCTCCGCCTCGGCCGCGGCCTCGAACGGCGAGCGGCCGGCCGGCGGATCCAGCCAGGCCATCAGGGCGGCGAGGTTGGCGTCCTCGACGGAGCTCTGGCCGGTGGCCCAGTGCGCGCCGAGCACCGAGGTCATGGCCGGCATCAGCGACGAGCCCGGATACTCGGCGCGCTCGGCGAAGAACGTCAGCCACCGGCCGAACAGCGGCACGACCTTCGGCACGGCGTATTCGCCGAAGGTGCGGCGCAGGCGGGTGGAGCGGCCGAACAGGCGCACGAAGCCGATGCCGCCCGGGTTGGGCACGAGCAGCTGCGGCGCGTCGGCGAAGCGTCGCCGGTTGCCGCGCACCTCTTCCTGCTGCCGGGCGAAACCGTCCACATAGGACATGAAATAGCGGCCGAGCTCGGCGGCGAAAGCGAAGCGTTGGTCACGGTTTTTTGGCTGTGGTACTACGAACAGCCGGGCCGAGTCCGGGCGGTCGCCCACCATCGCGGCCAGCGGGGCGTTGGCCTCGCCGGCCAGCGTGAGCGGGATGAGCACCAGCGGGCGAGCGCTGATGTGGGTGTGCCGGACGGTGGTGATCTGCTGGGCCGCCTCGTGGCGGACGGCCAGCGCACGGGCCAGCGACGTCAGGGAGCTCACGCCGGTGCCCCGACGAGCTCGGTGCGTATTCGGAGGGCTTCCCGCAGTACCGTTGCCGCCTCGATTTGCTCCGGAGCGGGAGTGAGCTTGCCGGATGCGAGGTCCAGCGCCGTGTCGATCGACTCGACGCTGCCGAGCTCCTCGCTCACCGACTTGCCCAGCGCGAGGGTCGTGCGGTGCGCCTCGCGGCGGCAGAAGTAGGACATCTCGCACGTGGCCAGGCACTCGGGGGAGTACCGCGCGGGGATGTTCTCCAGCGTGTCGCACAGCTCGCCCACCGGGCGGGTCGGCGCGCCGTCGCGGTCCGGCCGCAGGTCGAGCGTGAGCCCCGGGTCCAGCTCGTCGAGGAGTGCGTCGATGCGGGCCATCCGGCCCAGCTGGCGCTTGAGCACGGTGAGCTGGCGGCGGACGTCGAGCTTGGTGGCGACCGCGCGGTTGGAGAAGTTCTCCGGGCACACCAGCACGACCTCGTGCGAGACACAATTCGGGTCGTGGCCGAGCTCCTCGATCAGCCGGCGCAGCGCCACGACGTAGACCGCGGACTGCACGGCGGCCACCGCGACCTGGCCGCCGTCGGCCTGCCCGTCGATCACCGCGAACGACTTGATCTCGATGACGTAGAACTTGTCGCGGTACCGGAAGGCGATGAGGTCCGGCTCCAGGAAGACCTGCCGCCCGCCGACCGGCAGGCGCAGCAGCGGATGGTCGAACAGCGTGCCGGCGTCGTCGGCGTGCTCGGCCGCGGCGCCCAGCACCTGCCGCGCGAACGCGTGGCGGACCTCCTGGGTCTCGTTGCCGCCGGCGTCTTCGAGGTCGAGGTACGCCGCCTCGCCGATCGACAGGTCGAGCACCTTGCGCAGCATCCGCAGCAGCTCGGCGCAGCCGTTGGCCTTGACCTGCGCGATGAACGCCCGGGTGCGGGTGATCGCGAACGGCGACTGGCCGTAGGGCGGCGGGAATCCCACGCGGGCGGCGACCGCGCGCTTGTCGACCCCCGCGGCGTCCATCACCGCCCGGCGCACGCACCCCGGGTTGGTGGTCAGCGCGGCGATCGTGCGGGCGTTGTGGGCCTGCGGCGGCACCGGTCCGCGCAGTGACGCAAGCCGATCTTCGGTGCTGTTCACGTCCGTACTTCCTTCGCGGCTTTTCTATTCTTGGCCGGCCGCCGCTTTGAGCGGCCCGGGGCCGAAGAGCTGCTCGGCATCGGTCAGTTGGGCGCGGGCCCGGGCGGCGGCCGCTTCGCGGTGCGACCGGTCGGCCGGTTGGTGGGTTTGCAGCTCGGCCTGCGCGGCGCGGATGACCGCGTCGGGCTTGGCCGAGCCGATGCCGTCCGCGGCGCCGGGGATGTTCTCGGCGAACAGCCACAATAGGCGCGCCGTGGCCCGATCGCTATCGGGCAGCCGGGCCACGTGTTCCGCGATGCTGACCGCGGCGTTGAGGAAGTCGACCCGCGGGCTGAGCGCGCCGATGATCCGCCGCTCCAGCGGCCAGGTCGACAGCGCGAGCAGCGCACGGGCCGGCGTCAGGCGGTCGGCGTTGAGCGCGGCGCAGAGGTAGTACGGCCGGGAGAACGGCGCGACCCGGAACGACCGCTCCTCGTCGCGGCGCAGGCTTGTGAGCTTGGCACTCTGGATGTCGCCGCCGAAGCAGGCGTTGTACACCTGGGCGATCAACCGCGGCGCCGTGGGCACGGTGAGCAGGGTCAGCGCGTTGTGGACCTGTTCCCGCAGCGGCAGCAGCGCGGGCGCCGCGCCTTGGGGAATCCGATCGGCATCCGCATCCGGGGCGAGCTCCTCCAAGGCTTCCTCCCAGGCCCGCTCGAGCGCATGGAGCTCCGCCTTGAGCCCCCGAACCCGTGGCCGATCACCGGCGGACATCGCTTGGCGGACCTCGGCGCGCAACGCCTCGATCTGCCGCTCCAACTCCTCAACGGTGTCGCCCACACACGGACAGTACCGTGCTCCAGTAATTTCCAGCAATCCCCTTGCAGCCCTGAGTTACCTTCCACTATGTTCCACTAAGTTCCAGTAATCAGCCAGCGCCAATGCGTGGGCGGGAGCCGGGGGTTTCCATGCTTGAGCTGCACAAAGACCTGACACTGGAGACGGTGCTGCGCGGCCTTCGGGCCTCCGGCCTGCACCCGGTGCTCCTCTCCGAACTGTCCGGCGACACGGAGTTGGTCGTGGTCGCCGTCATCCGCAACGACCCGGCCACGTCGACGGCCAAGGCCGGCTGGGACCTACTCACCGACCGCGAGCGGACCGCGGCGCGCCTGGCCGGTCAGGGACTGACCAACCGGCAGATCGCACGCCGCATGGACATCACGCCGCACACGGTGAACTTCCACCTGCGCCAGATCTTCCGCAAGCTGCAGATCAGCTCCCGCGTGCAACTCGCCGCCTATGCCGCCGAGCACCCGCAATGAACGTCAGAGCCGCCGCACGGCCGCTGAGTTGAGCCGGGCCCCGATCGTCCGCTCGACCAGCATGGCGACAAGATCCGCTTTCTTCGTCTTGCTGATACCGGAGATGCCGAGCTCGCCGGCCACGGCGCGAAGGTCGGCGACTGACATGGGCGTCAGTCGCCGCTCGCCCTCCTCGCGGGTGTGCATCTGTTCCAGCGCTTCGACGACGTGGGTCATGTCCTGTGCCGGCTTAGCCGCGGTGCGTTTCGCGGGCGTCCGGGTAGGCGTTACCGGCTTGCTGGCGCCGTAGGGGTGGTATGTGATGGTCGCCCGGCCCTCGGCGATGTCGGCCAGATGATCCTCGGGCAGGGAAGCCAGGAACTCGGAGACGCGCTGCAGGACGGTCATGGAAAGCTTTGCGACGTCGCTCACGCGGCTGCTCCTTCGGCGTGGATGGTGTTAAGGAACTCGGAGGCCAGCGTCCGCAGCTCGATGTTGATCTGCGAGGTGACCCGTTCACGGAGCACCGCCGGCACGCCGCGGGGCACCGAGCCCGCGAAGAGGGTGTTGTTCTCGCGCATGTACGTGCTGAAGACCGGGATGCCGAGGCCGCGCACCTGGTTGATGTAGTTCTGCAGCGCCGAGATCGGACTGCCGTTGCGGAATTGGATCATGGTGAACACGACGCCGGCGATGTTGGGCTCGATCCGGCTGTGCCGCATCTTCGCGTGTTTGAGCGAGTGCTCGTTGTGCCGCTCCACGAGCTCCTGCACGTTGCCGTAGAGATATTCGATGCCCAGCGTCGAGAGGTAGTCCGCCTTTGCCGGGATGACGATGTGATCGCTGGCGATGATTGCCGACTGCGTCACCACGTTGAAGCTGGGCGGGCAGTCGATGAAGATCCAGTCGAATTCCGCAAATGACTCGTCGTGCAGTGCGTCGGCCAGCGCACCGCGCATTCGGAACAGCGCCGGATCGAACTTTTGTTCGATTCCGCCGATGCGTCGCGCGAGCTCGAAATCGACGTCGATGAGCCCGAGATGCGATGCGATGAGGCCGAGCCGACCGCTGCCGTCCGGCAGTGCCGCGTTTACCGGACGGGGATAAACGACCTGTTCGCCCAGGGTAACGCTGGGTATGCCGTCCTTGATGCTGTCGAACCAGCGCTTGATGGTCTGTCCGCCGCGAAGCTCCGCGCGCCATTCGTCCGGATGGTAGAAGCAGAACGTGAGGCTGCTCTGCGGGTCCAGGTCGATCAAGAGCACATGCTGGCCGCGGCGGGCGAGTTCGGCGCCAAGGTTTGCGGTCAGCGTCGTCTTGCCGACCCCGCCCTTGTAATTGATGACCGACACCACCTGCACCGATCGACCGTAGGCCACTCGAACGGAAGGTCGCCACCAACCGTTAGGCCGAGTCATTCCGCTACTTATGGACCCGTGATTCCGCGGAGAGGCGTGATAGCTCTACAGAATGCGGCTCGAAGACCTGGTGCCCGGAGCGTCCGTGATCGGGGTGGTGCCGGGCGGCCCCGTCGAGGTGATCGCCGTGGCGCCGATGGGGCCGGACACGGTCCGGCTCGTGTACCGCACGGAAGCCGGCGCCCTCGGCGAGCAGATCCTGATGCGGGTCAGCGAGCCGTCGCTGCAACTCGTCGAGACGCAGCGGACGCCGTTTGACGCGGCGGCCGAGGACTTCAAGCTCGCCGCCGAGGCCATGCGAATCCGCGCCGCGGCACAGTCCGATCTGATGCTCGCCGTCACGACCAGCGACCTCGAGCCGCTGCCGCACCAGATCGAGGCCGTGTACGGGCACCTGCTGGACAAGGTCCCGCTGCGCTTCCTGCTCGCCGACGACCCGGGTGCCGGCAAGACGATCATGGCGGGGCTGTACCTCAAGGAGCTGATGCTGCGCGGCGACCTCTCCCGTTGCTTGATCGTCGCGCCCGGCGGGCTGGTCGGCCAGTGGCAGGACGAGCTGAGCGAGAAGTTCGGCCTGCGCTTCGCCGTGCTCACCGCCGACACTGCGGCCGCGGTGCCGCCCGGACAGTCGGTGTTCGAGGAGTACCCCCGGCTGATCGCGCGGATGGATCACCTTTCGCGCAACGAGACGCTCGTCGAACAGATCAGTCATTCCAGCTTCGATGTGGTCGTGGTCGACGAGGCTCACCGCATGTCGGCCCACTACTTCGGCAAGAAGCTGCAGAGCACCAAGCGGTACAAGCTCGGCCAGATGCTCGGCAGGTCCGCGCAGAACCTGCTGCTCATGACGGCGACGCCGCACGCGGGCAAGGAGGAGGACTTCCAACTGTTCCTGGCGCTGCTCGACCCCGACCGCTTCGAGGGCAAGTACCGCAAGAACGAACACGTGCTCGACGCCGACGGGCTGATGCTGCGGCGGGTCAAGGAGGACCTGCTTACCTTCGCCGGTAAGCCGCTGTTCACGCAGCGGGTCGCCTACACGGTGCCGTATGAGCTCTCCGATCTCGAGGCCGAGCTCTACGAGGCCGTCACCGAGTATGTGCGTCAGGAGTGGGATCGGGTCGATCAGCTGCGCAGCGCCGGCGAGATCGTCCGCGGCAACCGGGTCGGCTTCGCGCTCACCGTGCTGCAACGCCGGCTGGCGTCGAGCCCCGAGGCGATCCTGCGCTCGCTGCAGCGCCGGCAGGAGCGCCTCGAGCGGCGCCTCAACGAGCTGCTGACGAAACCTGCGGCGAAGGACAAGGAGCGCCTGCCGGACGTCGAACTGGCCGACCTCCTCGACGACGACCTCACCGACTCCATGGAGGAGACCGAGGAGCAGGTGGTCGACGCGGCGACGGCGGCCCGCTCGGCCGACGAGCTGCGGTTCGAGATTTCGGTACTGCAGGGGCTGGTCGCACTGGCGGCGAAGGTCCGCGCATCGGGCGCCGACCGTAAGTGGGCCGAGCTGAAGGTGCTGCTGCAGCGGCACGCCACCCATAAGCTCATCATCTTCAGCGAGCACCGCGATACCCTGGCCTACCTGGTCGAAGGCATTGCCGGAGTGCTGAACAAGGATGCCGTGGTCGCCATCCACGGAGCGATGTCCCGCGAGGCGCGCCGCGCCGTGCAGGACCGCTTTACGTCCGACCCCGGCTGTCTGGTGCTGGTCGCGACGGACGCCGCCGGCGAGGGTCTCAATCTGCAGCGGGCCCACCTGATGGTCAACTACGACCTGCCGTGGAACCCGAACCGGATCGAGCAGCGCTTCGGCCGTATCCACCGTATCGGCCAGCGCGAAATGTGCCACCTGTGGAATCTCGTCGCCGTGAACACTCGTGAGGGCGCGGTCTTCGAGCGGCTGCTCGCCAAGATTGAGGAGCAGAACGCGGCCCTCGGCGGCAAGGTGTTCGACGTGCTCGGCGAGGCGTTCGAGGGCGAACCCCTACACGAGCTCCTCCTCGCCGCGATCCGCCGCGGACAGGACCCGAAGGTAAGGGCGCACCTCGATCGGATCATCGACGAGCGCGTCGGCGACCGGGCCGTCAAGCTCGTCCAGGAGCGGGCGCTGCACCAAGATCTACGATCGGTGTCCGATGTGGACACTGCCCGCCGTGACATGGAAGAGGCGCGCCTGCTGCGGCTGCAGCCGCACTACATCGAGGGCTTCTTCCGCGACGCGTTCGGCCGCGCGGGTGGGCGCATACGCGAGCGCGAGGCGAGTCGCTGGGAGATTCCGTCCGTGCCGCAGCAGGTTCGCGAACTGCGGACGCCGACGGCTCCCATCAACCTGAGGTACGAGCGGGTCTGTTTCGACCGCTCGGCCATCCGGGTCGACGGAGGGCTTCCCGCGCAGTTGCTCGCACCGGGCCACCCACTGCTGGACGGCCTGGTGCAGTTCACCGTCGAGCAGTATGGCCAGGCACTGGAACGCGGCACCGTCATGGTCGACCGGCTCGATCCGAGCGAGGACCCGCGGCTGCTGGTTGCCCTGGACGAGGAGATCATCGACGGGATGGAACGCGCGGTCGCCAAGCGCTTCCAGTACGTCGAGCTGTGGCACGACGGGCGGGCCCGGCCGAGCGCCGCGCCGTTTCTCGACTACGACGCGCCGACGGCCTACGAACTCGAGCTGACGGTCGACCTGCTCACGGCGCCGTGGCTGTCGGGCGCACGGCGTACCGCCGAGCACTGGGCCGCGAGCGAAGACCTGCCTCAGTGGTACGCCACCATCAGCGAACGCCGCCGGGACCAGGTCCGTCGGACGACGGGCCTGGTGCGCGAGCGGCTCGAGCAGGAAATCCAGTATTGGCGGGACGAAGCGGCCCGGCTGGCCAACATCGTGCGGCATGGCGGCAAGCCGGCGATGCAGCCGACGACGGCGGAGCAGCGTGCCCAGGATCTGCGTCGGCGCCTCTCGCGCCGGATGGCCGAGCTGGATCAGGAGGCGCACACGCAGGTGCGCCCGCCGGCAGTGGCGGCCGTTGCGCTCGTCGTCCCGCAGGGCCTCATCGACCGGCGGGCTGGCCGCCGGGCGGATCTGGCCGCCGAGTACCTGGAGGATCTCGCCGCCGTCGAGCGCCGGGCCGTCCAGGCCGTGGTACAGGCCGAGCGCCGGCTGGGCCGCGTGCCGCAGGTCATGGCCCACGACAACCCCGGATACGACGTGCGTTCGGCCGATCCCGACGGCCACCTGGTCCACATCGAGGTGAAGGGCCGGGCGGCCGGTCACGACAGCTTCTTCGTCACCAACCGCGAGATCCGCGCCGGGCAGAACGCGGACAACTATCGGTTGGCGCTCGTCGAGGTGGACGAGCAGGACCCGGCGGCGGACCGGGTCCGCTACGTGCGCGATCCCTTCGCGGACGTACGCGTGTCCGCGTTGGTCAACGGCGTGCAGTTCAAGTGGCCGCAGATGTGGGCCCGGGGCACCGAGCCTTCCTGAGCGGCAACCCGCTCCTCACCATGCACCGCTCTGGCGAACGCGGGGCCGGCGTCGATCGTCGCTGGACGCCGCCACGATGGGGTGAGGCTGGAGAACCTCGGCGGTTGCGGACAGAAGCTGGCCGCAATCGGCCATAGCGTTGGGGGTGTCAGCAAGTTGGCGACTCCGAACGAGGGTGATGACAAGATGACCGCGGCGATCAACCAGACCGTGACCGGTGAGCGGGCCGACCTGCTCGAATCGCTCGGCCAGGCGCGATTTTTCCTCCGCTTCACCGCCCGCGAGCTCACCGACGAGCAGGCCGCTACCCGCAGTACCGTCAGTGAGCTCTGCGTCGGCGGCCTGATCAAGCACGTGACGGCGGTCGAGCGGCAGTGGGCGCGGTTCATCGTGGAGGGGCCGGGGGTGATGCCGGGCGGTGATGACCCGTCGGCCTTCGAGGAGTACGCGTCGGGCTTCCGCATGCTGCCCGGCGAGACCCTGGCCGGGTTGCTCGACGACTACGAGCGGGTCGCGGGCGCCACCGATGAGCTGGTGCGGACGCTGCCCGATCTCGACGCCGGGCATGCGCTGCCGCCGGCGCCGTGGTTCGAGCCGGGGGCGCGGTGGAGCGCGCGGCGGACGCTGCAGCACATCATCGCCGAGACCGCGCAGCACGCGGGGCACGCCGACGTCATCCGGGAGGCGATCGACGGGGCGAAGTCCATGGGGTGATGGCCGCGGCCGTTACGTCGGCGGTGCCGGGGGAACCTTGTGACGGTGATCGTCGTATTGCCCGGGCGTGTCCGCAGCGGCCCGGCCTGGCGGCTGATCTGCCGGGGCGATGGCCGGGCCGACCTGCTCGCGTACGTCCCGCAGCCGGGCGGCTGGAAACGAGCGGTCGAGTGCATCCGGGACACCGCCGGCACCCTGAGCGTCGTCTGCGGCGAGGACGGCCAGTACGGCTGGATCCTCACCGACGAGCACGGCGACCTGGTCGCGGCATCACCCGCGGTGTACCGCGACGCGGAGGGCTGCCGCCGCGCGTTCAGCGACGCCCGGCGGGCCGCCGGAACCGTTGTGGCACCTTAGAAACTCACCGGGTGAGGACGGCGGTGGCCGTGTAGGTCGAGCCGTCCGGACGGTAGGCGATCTCCAGGCGGCCGTCCGGGCCGAGGTGGATCGTCATGACGCCGGTCGGCGTGCAGCGGCCGGACGTGATCGCCTCCTGCGCCCGGATCACGTCGCCGCTGCGTGACAGCACCGTCACCGTGCCCTGGCAGGGGATGTCGGGGTAGCGGACCTGTGCGGTCTTCGCGCCGGCCGTGATGTCCAGGTTGATCTGGTGGGACTTGGCGTTGTCCTGCTGGTACTCGCCGGTCCAGGAGCCGGCCCAACCCGCCGGGTACTCGAGCGCGGCCGGCTGGGTCGCGACCGCGGCCGTCGTCACCGGGGGTGGTGCTGCGGCGGCGGGCGTGGTCTGGGCCGCCGCGGCGGGCTGGGACTGGCTCGCCGCCGTCGACGCGGCCGGCTGCCACGGGCGGATGACCGCGAGCACGACGCCGACGGCGACCAGGGCGGCCACCACGGCGACGGCGATCATCGCGCCCGTCCGCCGTGGCGGGGCGGGAGCCGTCGGAGCGCCGTACCACACCGGGGGCACCGGAACCGGGGGCGGCAGGACCGGGGCCGCCGCCACCGGCGCTGCCGAGACTGAGGGCGCCGACGTCGGGGAGGCGGCCGGTGGCGGGGCGCTGACCGGGAAAGCGGCGGTCGGGCCGACCGCAGCCCAGCCCGGCGAGACGGGGGCCGACGGAGGCGCGCTGACCTGGGCGGTCGGCTGACCGCTCAGGGTGCCCTCCGCAGGAGCCCCCAACCGCAAGGCGCCCTCCGCGACCACCAGCTCCGGCTGGTCGATCACCGTCGGGGCGATCCGCAGCGTGCGGTGCAGCAGCGTCGCGGCGAGCGGAATGCGCGACGAACCGCCGACGAGGAAGACGCCGGCGATGCGTTCCGGGGGTACCCCGGCCTCCTGCAACACCTGCAGCGTCATCGAAGCGGTGCGCTCGAGCTGCACGCGAGCCGCCTTCTCGAACTCCTCGCGGGTCAGGCGCACCTGCTGGTCGACCAGGGGCAGGTGCAGGTCGCCGCTGGCGTACCGGGACAGCTGCTCCTTGACCGCCCGGGCCGACTGCCACAGCGTCTGGCGGGCCTGCTGGTCGGCCGGCGTCTGCGGCCAGTCGAGCCGGCGCCACGCCTCGGTGGCGGTCGCGGTCTGGGTGCGCACGTGGTCGACGACGGCGGCGTCGAGGTCGAGGCCGCCCACGTCGGGCAGGCCGGCCGACGCCACCACCTCGAACCCGCCCGGCGACGGCAGCAGGACGCTCACATCGAAGGTTCCGGCGCCGAGGTCGTACACCACAATGCTCCGCCCCGGCGGGATCCGCTGCCCGAGCACCGTAGCGAAGTACGCGGCGGCCGCCACCGGCTCGGGGACGAACCCGACGGTCCCCAGCCCGGCGGCCTGCGCCGCGGCCGTGAGCACCGCCAGCCGGGGCCGGCCCCACGCGGCCGGATGCGTGAGCACGACGTCACCGACGGGCTCACCGGCGACGCGGTTTGCCTCGGAGTACACCCGATGCAAGACGGCGGCGACGAGGTGCTCGATTGGAAATTCCCGCTCGCCCAGCCACACCGCGCGGTCGTCGATGCGCCGCTTCGGATTGGCCTCGAACCCGGCCGGCGCCCCGATCGCCGCCCGGACCGCGTCGGCCCCGACCAGGAGCCCGGTGTCCGGCCCGGCGAACACGGCCGAGGGCAGCAGCGGCGAGCCGTCGAACAGCAGCGGCCGCACCCGCCCGTCCGGCCCGGCCAGCGCCGCAACCGTGTTGGACGTGCCGAAGTCGATGCCCAGCCGGTATGCGCCGCTCACCCTTTGACCCTAGGGAAGGCCGACAGCCAGGTGGCACGCCCGCACGGACGCACTCGACAACCCGAACGCCCGACCCGCTCCGGCCGGATCGCTATCCGCGCGCTATGCTTACGGGCAGCGATGTGGAGCTTCGAGTCCTTTGGTGCGGATTTTCTGCACGAAGAGGTCTAAGCGAGGGGGTTGCGGTGCTTCTGCGCTTCCGGGTTGCGAACCACCGTTCGATCCGGGCCGAGCATGAGCTGTCGCTGGTCTCCACCGAGTTCAACGAAGGCACGGCCCGATCGACCGGGGTGCGGGCCGAGGGTCGAGAGATCGGTGTCCTCCCCGTATCCGGCATTTTCGGTGCGAACGCCTCCGGTAAGTCCAACGTGCTCGCCGCGCTCTGCGCCATGCAGGCGGCGGTCCGCGGCTCATTGGCCGACTGGGCGCAGGGCGCGGGGGTGCCGCGCGAGCCGTTCGCCCTGGATCCGCCGGCCCGCGACGACACGTCGCTGTTCGAGGTCGACCTGCTCCTCGGCCAGCGACCCGTCCGCTACACCTACGGCTTCGAACTATCCGACGAGCGGGTGGAGGCCGAGTGGTTGCATGCGTATCCGCACGGTCGTAAGCAGGTCTGGTTCGACCGCGAGGCCGACCGTGAGCACGGGGAGGAGTTCACCTTCCCGGGCGACGGGCTCAAAGGCGGCAAGGAAAGGCTCGCCGAGTTCACCCGGCCGAATTCCCTGTTCCTGACCGTCGCCGCGAGCCTGAATCAGCCGCAGCTCAGCGTGATACATCGCTGGTTCCTCGAAAACCTGGAGATCGTCACGCCGGGTGCTGACATCGCCCGGCGCGGGGAGCACACCCGCCGGCTGCTCACCGAGGCTCGGGGCAGGGAAGGGCGCCGGAAGCAGATCGAGGCGCTCTTGCGGGTCGCGGACCTGGGGGTGGTCGGGCTCCAGGTCGACCCGTCTCTGCCGGCCGAGCAGCAGGTGCGGCTGCTGCATTACAGCGGCTCGGGTGAACCCGTCCCGCTCGACTTCATGCGGCAGGAGTCTTTGGGCACGTTCGCGTGGTTCGGTTTTCTGGGTCCGCTGCTCGATGTGCTCGATCGCGGGTCGGTCCTGTTGGTGGACGAACTCGACGCCAGCCTGCACCCGATGCTCGCGGCCGAGGTCATCCGGCTCTTCCAGGATCCGGCGGCCAACCCGCGCGGCGCGCAGCTGATCTTCACGACCCACGACGCCACGCTGCTGGGCACGTCGATGGTCGACCGGCCGATCGATCGCGACCAGGTCTGGATCACCGCCAAGCGCCAGACCGGCGAGACCGAGTTGTACCCGTTGATCGACGCGAGGCCACGTCGTGAGGAGAACCTGGAGCGCGGCTACCTCCGCGGGCGCTACGGCGGCGTGCCGCGAGTGACCAGCGGCGAGCTGGCCAGGGAGATCATGCAGGTACTGGCGGAGGCCGGATGAGCCCGCGCCGCCGCAGCAACCCAAACGCGGAACGGCGCCTTCACCGCGGCCCGGCACCGGCGTGGCGCGGCAACCGCGTGTTCTATGTGGCTGTCGAGGGCGAAGCGACCGAGCCGGATTACCTCGCCATGCTCAATCGGGAGTTCGGATCCGACCATCAGTTCCTCATCCACCCGCTCTACAAGCGCAACGGGATGACCCCCACCCGCGTCGTCGCGAAGGCCTTGGAGCAGCGAGACGAGGTCGCGAGCGGCGACGGCCGGGTCCAGCTCTGGGCATTGTTCGACCGGGACCAGCACCATGAGATTCCACAAGCGATGCGCGCCGCCAGGGCCGGTGGCGTGCGGGTCGCATTCTCCCACCCGTCCTTCGACCTGTGGCTGCTGCTGCACTTCACCGACGTTTCCGGTCAACAGGACGGATCGAGCCGGATAGTCCACCAGAAGCTACGGCAGTGCACTGGCTTCGAGACCTTCGACCTGCACAACGACAAGAGCGTCAGCGGTCCGCGGGCGCAGGCGCTGCACGGCCGGTATCTCGACGCCGTCCGGCGGGCAAAGAGGCTGGTTGACGACTGCCCCTCCGGCGCGTGTTCGGCGAGCGACGGCCACGTCCAGTCCTGCGATGCCCTCCGACGAGACCCGTCGACCGACGTCTGGCAGCTCCTCGTCGAGTTGGGCATCGCCGGGCGGTGACGATCGCGCCGGCTCACCCCGGCGGCATCGGCCTCACCACCGCGCCGACCCGCTCGGATCGCTATCCGCGGGGATCGCCCGCCAGTCGCGCGGCGTGGGCGGTCTCCTCGGGCGCGACCGTGTCGGCGCGGCTCTCCCGCAGGCGCCAGCGGGTGATGGTCCCGTCGGGTCCGTGCAGTTGACCGTCGCCGAGCGCCGTGTCGATCCGGCGGCGTACCTCCGGCTCGTCGCTGGGGTCGGCGGCGAACAGTATCCGCAGCCGGACCAGGTCGCCGGCCTGCTCGGTGGCGGTGTGGTGGGCGGCGAGCGGGCATGGCGGCTCGTGCTCCCAGCCTCCGCACAGCGCGAGCGTGATCGCGCCGCCGGGGGCCCGGGTGTCACCCTCGTCGGCCATCTCGAGCACCGCGACGTGTGCAAACCCTTCCCGCATGCCCCCAGTATGCCGAGCCGGTGAGCGTTCCGGACGGGTGAATGTCTCCGTGATCATGATGCCCGCGGTGGGCGCACCGCGGGTTTGCCATGATCCCGGAGACTTTCGGTACGCGGGGGTACATGGACGCTCCGTGATCATGAAAAACCGTTGGTGTGGCGGCGGGTACGGCATGATCGCGGAGACTTCTGGTCGCTGCGCCGTGCTCCGCGGCGCGCGCTGCCCGCCGTGCTCCGCGGCGCGCGCTGCCCGCCGTGCTCCGCGGCGCGCGCTGCCCGCTGTGCGGGGACCTGCATCGCGGATCGGTGCCCGCCGAAGGACGGCCGCCGCCGGGCGTGGCGGCCTGCTCGGCGGCGACCAGCCCCGGCGGCGGGGCGGCCAGGCTGACAGCGGCCGGTGCCTGGTGGCGCCGGCCGCTGCGGGTGCGGGGTGCGAGTGGGCACCGAGGCTGCGGGCCGGCCACCCCTGGCCGCACGCGGGGCACCGCCGCACGGCCACGGCCCCCGCCCACCGGACCGGCCCCCGCCCACCGGACCGGCCCCCGCCTGACGGCAGGCAACCGCTACGACCAAGCGCCCTAGCTGGAGGCGATCGCCGGGCCCGGGTCGCCGGTGGTGAGGTGGGTGGCCTGGGTGAAGTCGGTCTCGAACTGGGCACGCAGCGCGTCGAGGCCGGAGTACTCCGAGAAGTGCGCCGACTCGCTGCCCTGCGCGGCGAAGACGGAGTCGGACTCCTCGGTGTCGTGGGAGTAGTTGGTGAAGTCGGTCGACTCGTAGTGGCTGCCGTCCGCGCCGGTGACTTCGACGTGCCGGCCGGTTTCGAAGTCGGTCGATTCGGCCGCGGAGTGGTCCTGGGCGTAGACGCCGAACTGGGAGTTGTAGTCCTGCTCGCTGCCCGACTCCTGGTGCAGCTGCTCGAGTTCGCCGGCCTCGTGCCCGGTGGAGAAATCGCCGTATTCGCTCATGGTGCCGATCCCTTCGCTTCCGATTGTTGCGGCGCGTTCGCCGGTACCCATGAAGCTACTAGGATTGGTAGTAGAAGCTATCCCCTGTTCGTGCCAGCAGGGTCGGGATTTACGACCGGCCATAGTACGTCGGTGATCGCGGCAATCAGGGCGACGACGACGAAGGCGATGGTCACCCACAGCGAGGCGCGGAACGCCAGGTCCCAGCTGCCGCCGTTGTACGCCAGCTGGTTGAAGAACATCGAGCCGACCGCCGCGATGCCGATCGCCGTGCCGATCCGCTGGCCGGTCTGCAGCACCGCGCCCGCGCTGCCGGCCCGGCGGACCGGCACCTCCGACAGGGTGAGCGCCTGGTTCGGGCTGATCACCAGGCCGCTGCCCAGGCCGGCGACCAGCAGCGGGACGGCGGTGGCCCAGCCGGCGCCGGTCCCGGGCACGAAGTGCAGCGCGGCCACCGTCGCGGCCAGCCCGGCGACGACCAGGATCAGGCCGGTGACGACCAGCGGGCGGCCGTACCGGTTGACCGCGCGGCCGCCGATCGCCGACGCGGCCGCCGAGCCCAGCGCGAACGGCGTGGTCGCGAGGCCGGCCAGCAGCGCGGTGTAGTGCAGGCCGTTCTGCAGCAGGAGCGTGAAGGTGAAGAAGATCGAGGTGAAACCGCCGAAGTAGAACAGCCCGACCAGCGCACCGAGCGCATAGGAACGTACCCGGAACAGCGACAGGTCGATGACCGAGGTCGCCCGGCGGCCGAAGCGCCGCTCCCACAGCACGAAGCCGGCCAGCACCACCACGGCGGCCAGCGCCAGCAGCCACTTGCCGTGGCCGGGCCACGACCGCTCCTGCACCAGCGGCAGGAGCAGCAGTACGACGCCTACTCCCAGCAGGGACACTCCGACCGGGTCGAGGCTCTCCCGCTCCCGTGCTTCCGCCGGGCGGCCGGGGAGCCAGCGGGCGGCCAGCGCGATGGCCACCGCGCCGATCGGCACGTTGATGTAGAAGATCCAGCGCCAGCCGTCGGCGGCGCCGAACGCCTGGATGAGCAGGCCGCCGAGCAGCGGGCCGACCGCCGTGGAGATGCCGATGGTGGCGCCCAGCAGGCCGAAGGGCCGGCCCCGCTCGGGCGGGTCGAACAGCTGCTGGATCAGGCCGGAGACCTGCGGGTTCACCACGCCGGCGGCGGCGCCCTGCGCCAGCCGGGCGGCGATCAGCCAGGTCGGGCCGGTGGCCACCCCGGCGGCGGCGCTGGACAGCGTGAAAGCGGCCAGGCCGGCGATGAAGGCGTTGCGCCGGCCGTGCGCGTCGCCGAACCGGCCGGCCGGCACCAGCAGCAGCCCGAAGGTGAGCGCGTAGCCCGACAGTACCCACTGCAGCTCACCGGAGCTCAGGTGCAGGCCGGAGCGGATGGACGGCAGGGCGACGTTGACGATGCTCACGTCCAGCAGGGTCATGAACCCGGCGACGAGCGCCACGCTCATCGCCCGCCACCGGTTCACGGCCCTGCCTTGCCCGCCGCCGCCCCGCCGCAAACCAGCGGTCAGACCAAAGCGGGCTCGGGGGCGAGCTCGGGAGTGTGCTCGACGCGGTGCTCGTGCAGCGGCCACCCGCGCCCGGCCAGTACGCCCGCGCCGAGGCAGGCGGCGGCGAGCAGCAGCGTGACCTGCAGGCCGAACCGGTGCGCGCAGCAGCCCCAGCCGATGGCGCCCAGGCCCTGCCCGCCGAAGAGGACCACCTGGTAGAAGGCGAGGCCCCGGGCCCGGACCCAGTCCGGCAGGTAGCTGTCGATCGCGGCGTTGGTGCAGGCCAGCGCGATCACCCAGGCCGCGCCGGCGGCGACGAGCACCACGCCGGCGCTGAACGGGTCGCGGTCGACCGCGATGACCACGATCGCCGCCAGGAAGACGCCGGCGGCGGCGGTCATCCGGTCGCGGGCCGCCACCGCGCGCAGCCGCGGCTGCAGGAGCGCCCCGGCCACGGCGCCGGCGCCGAGCGCGCCGAGCAGCATGCCGTAGCCGCTGACGCCGAGCCCGAGCCGGCTGCCGGCCAGCACCGGGAGCAGGGCGAGCAGGGCCGAGCCGGGCAGCAGGAACAGCATCGCCTGGCCGAGGATCCGGCGTACCACGGGCGCGCCGCGCACGTACCGCCAGCCGGTGCGCATCGCCGCGCCGAACGGCTCCGTGCAGCGCGGCGCGCCGACGCCGGACGGGCGCCAGGCGGCCAGCACGCCGACGAACGTGAGCACCGTCACGGCGTGCAGCGCGAACACGGCGGACGCGCCGGCCCGCGCGATGACGAACCCGGCGATGGCCGGGCCGACGGCCCGCACGACGTTGGCGCTGACCGCGCCGAGCGCCGACGCCTGCGGCAGGTGCTGCTGCGGTACCAACTCGGGCGTCAGCGACCCGAACGCGGGCATGGTGAACGCGGCGCCGATGCCGAGGGCGCACTGCAGGGCGATCAGTGTCGTGGACGCCATCCGGTCGTCCAGGGCCAGCCCGGCGAGCACCAGGCCGACCAGGGCCGTGGCCAGTTGTACGCCGATGAGCAGCCGGCGGCGGTCGACCAGGTCGGCCAGGACGCCGGCCGGCAGGCCGAGCAGCAGTACCGGCAGCATCCCGGCCGCCTGGACGAGCGTGACGAGGATGTCGGCGACCGGGTGGCGGCCGGAACCGCCGGAGATCAGCCACTGGGCGCCGATGACCTGCATCGCGGTGCCGGCGTTGGCCGCGGACATCGCCAGCCAGAGCGCGCGGAAGGCGCGGCAGCGCAGCGGAGCCCACGCGGAGTCGGTGCGGGCGGCGTTCAGTGATCGGGTCGTCATGAGTGGGGAGCGCCAATCGGGGGCCGAGGACCGGACGCCCACCAGCCTCCCGGAAACCGCCTAATCCGGACATCGCTGCCACCGCCCGTCGCCGAGGCCCGGTGCCGGTACGACCCCGTTACCGGCTGTCCGGTAGCAAGGGTGAAAGGCCGTGCGCTACACCACTACGAGTGCGTGGCCAGGTCGAGAATGCGCTCGAGGATCTGCTGCGGGGGCACCGGCGGCTCCTCGGCCAGGCCCTGGTGGTAGAAGACGGTCGCCGGGGTGAGGCCGGGCAGCGCGTTCGCCTCGATCACGATGATCTCGCCGGTCTTGCGGTGCATGAAGGCGTCGATCCGGCCGTAGCCCTCCATGCCCAGCACGTTGGCGGTGCGGGCGATGCGGGCGCGGACCGCCTCGACGGCGCCCGGCTCGACGCGGCCCAGCGGCGGCCCGGGCGGCGGCGTGATGTTGATGCCGGTGCCGCCCATGAACTTCTCCTCGAGGCTGAGGATGCCGGCGCTGGCCACGGTGATGCTCGGGTTCATCGCGACCATCGCGCCCTTCGGGCCGATGACGCCGACGGTGACCTCGATCCAGCCGGTGTCGCGGTCGCGGCCCCAGATCAGCTCGGCCGCGCCGGAGCCGTCCTCGACCCGCACGTCGTCGGTGTCGATGTAGTCCTCGAACAGCAGGAACGACGGCCGGCTGGTCGGCATCTCGACCAGCTGCTCGGGGCTGAGCAGCGAGAACCCGGCGCCGGAGAGGCGGGCCGCGCCGGCGTGGATGAACTCGAGGTAGCGGCGCAGGTCGGCGGCGTTGCCCAGGGGCAGGATGCCGGCCGAGCAGCCGTCGTCGAGCGGCTTGACCACCACCCGGCTGTCGGTGCACTGGGTGACGATCTCCTGCCACAGTGTGTCGATGGTGGCGTCGTCGAGCGTCTCGGGCACCGCGACGCGGATCCGGCGGGCGGTGTGGATGCCCTCGGCGGCGAGCCCGGCGACGACCTTGCCGGTCTCGTACTTGTCCATGCACAGCCGCGACGCCGCCGGCCCGGAGCCGTTGTAGCGGATGCCGTGCCGGTCCAGCACCTCCTGCAGGGTGCCGTTCTCGCCGGCACCGCCGTGCAGCGCGATGAACACCAGGTCGTGCCGCCCGAGGAAGTCCTCCATGGTCAGCTGCACCGGCGGGGTCACCCGCGTGCTGATCGCGCCGGGCGCGAGGCGCAGCCGCTCGACGATCCGCGCGGCGAGCCGGCCCCGCCGCTCCTCCAGGCGCACGCCGTCGCGGCAGGCGGAGACGATCTCCTCGACCGAGTGGCGCAGGGCGGAGGAGTAGGACACCTGCCACACCGAGCCGTCGGGGTCGAGCAGGTAGGGGACCGGCGCGTATTTGCCGGACCGGGCCAGCTTCAGCCACACGTTGGTGCCGCTGAGCACGGACACCTGCCGCTCGGCGGTGGAGCCGCCGAAGAGGACCGCCACCGGCTGCTTGGCCGCCGACGAGTCCGTTTGTGCGGAAATTTCCGGGAATGGTACGTCATGTCGGCGCGCCGCCGCCCTGAGCACCTCGAGCAGCACGTCGGCGTGGGTCATGCCCAGCTGGGCCGCCTGGATGAACAGGAAGCTGTTCTGCTCCATGCCGCTGATCGGGTTGACGTCGGAGACCAGCACCGAGCCGTCCGGCTGCAGCCACCCGTCGATGCGGGCGAAGTCGCGCAGCCCGAGCGCGGTGAACACCGCCTCGGAGGTGGCCTGGATCCCGGCGATCGTCGCGTCGTCGCGCGGCGGCGGGCAGTGGTAGTGCGAGTCGTTGCTGGCGAGATACTTGCGGCGGTAGTCGAAGATCTCGTGGTCGCCGGCCCGGTTGTGCAGCTCGATCTCGACCGGCAGCAGGGCCACCGGCCCGTCCGGCCCCTCGAGCACGATCGTGGTGACCTCGACGCCGCCCATCCGCGGCTGCACCACGATCCGGTCGTGCCGCTTGCGCAGCCCGCGCAGGATGTCGGCGGCGGCGCCCCGGTCGCGGGCCACGAACACGTCGATGCTGGACCCGCCGCGGGCCGGCTTGAGCACCAGCTTGGCGGCGTCGGGGAAGGCCTCGGCGACGACCCGCTCGGCCTCGGCGTCGGACATGGCGGCGTCGACCAGCACCGAGGGCACCGCGCCGATGCCGGCGGCGTCGAGGGCCTGCTTCGCCTTGTACTTGTCGAACGCGGTCGCGCACGCCTGCGCGCCGGTGCCGACATACGGCACGCCGGCCCGCTCCAGCAGCGCCTGGACTCCGCCGTCCTCGCCGAACTCGCCGTGCATGACCGGAAACACCAGGTCGGTGCCGCGCAGCCGGGACAGCAGCTCGTCCTCGGTCAGCGGGCGGCCCTCGTGGGCGAGCTTGAAGTCGAAGTCGGAGGGGGTGTTGCAGTACAGCAGGCCGCGCGAGATCGCGAAGGGCCGCGTCTGCCGATCGAAGAAGATGATCTCCTTCAGGTCGATGACCCCACCGGCCAGGTGGTCCGCTACGGAGCGTGCCGAGTTGAGCGAGATGCCGCGCTCCGCGGACGGACCGCCGAGCAGTAGCGCAACGTCGACCATCGGTTCCTCTTCAGCTTTCGGGGGCCTCGCCGGCGTTTTCAGGGCCACTTTCGACCCGGCCACTCTACACCGCGCCCTGATCACGCACTGTCGGCAAGCTTCATGTATGAACGGTGACGTACCCCCTGGAGGCTCCCCATGCGATCGACACCGGTTACGCTCGGCCACGGCAGGCTGTAGTGCAGAGGTCGACACGCCACCTTGCGAAGATGGAGGACGCCGGTTCGATTCCGGCCGGTCTGCCCTTCCTCGCCCGTGATCTGCCCCAGTGGCGGCGGATCCGCGCCGAGATGCCGTCGCCGTCCGTGGTCGCGGCGGCGGCCGAGGCCCGCGCCGCCGGCGACTGGCGCGCCGCAGCCACACTCATGCCCGTCGATGTCGTCGTCGACCCGCCCGCGGTCCGCGCGCGCTTCGGCGCCGCGGCGGCCGACGCGCTGGAAGACGACCTGCGCCACCTGTGCCTCGACCTGCTGTGGTGGCACCTGCCCCGGCACCGGGGCGGGATGACGACGCTGCAGGCGCAGGTCAGCGCGATCCTCGCGCCGCGCACGGGGGCCGACACCGCGCCCCTGCTGCGCCTGCGGCTGCCGCGGTCGCCGACCGGGCCGCAGCGGGTCCGCCTGGAGGTGGCGAGCCTCGCCGACCTGCAGTACGACCGCTGGTATCTCGCCCCGCGCCACACCTGGGACGTGCGCGAGACCGCCGAACTGGCCAACGTTTGGCAGGATTCGCAGGTGTACTCCCTGTTGTCGGCCGGCGACCATGCGTCGGCCTGGCGGCGGTGCGGGATCGCGGTGGACTCGATCGACCCGGAGGCGCTCCAGCGTCCGACGACCGCGCCGACCTCGCCGCTCGGCGTGGCCGAGCAGGCCCGGGCGGCGGCCGCCGCCTTCGGCGTCGACGAGGTCGCGACGCTGTTCGGCGCCTACCTCAGGCTGAACGTCTCGGACCTGACCGCGACCGGCTCGGACCCCAGCGAGTGGATGGAGGTCCCGGTCCGCATCCCGACCGGCACCATTCCGCCGGACCTCGCCCTGATCGAGGCGGGCCTGATGTCGCCCTCGCGGTTGCACCCGCTGATGCGTGAGGCGCTGTACCCGGACGCGCCGAGTTTTGCGGAGAATGCCGGTTTTGTGGGATATCCCGGATCGTTCCGGGTGCGCTGCGGCGCCGACTGGCACCGGCTCGCCATCGAGGGCGGCGCGCTGCGGCTGCCCGACCACGACGAGGCCGAGCAGCTGCGCGAGGCCGCACTGCGCTCGCTGGGCGGCTCCAGCAGCGGCTGCTACGCGGCCCAGCAGGCCTGGACCACGGGCGGCCGGCTGCCGCGCGCGCTGGCGGCCCACCGCCGCGAGGTGCTGCACCGGCTGCAGCACGGCGACACGGAGTACCTGATGGAGGGCCTGGGCAACGGGAGCATCGACCCGCGGATGCGCGCGGGCAACGGCTGGTCGCTGGTGCACATGGCGATGTGGGTCGACCACGCGCGGGCCCTGCCGGCGCTGCTGGCCGCCGGCGTGCCGGTCGACGCGCGGGACCGGATCGGGCGCACCCCGCTGTACACCTGCGTGATGAACGGCGCCGATCCGGAACTGGTCCGCGCCCTGCTCGCCGCCGGCGCCGACCCGCACGCCGAGACCGTCCACGGCGCCGACCCGGCCGGCGTGGCCCGCGCCCGCGGGGACTGGCGCGACCTGCGGTTCCTGGGCGACCTGGTGTCAGGTGGTTGACAGTAGCGGCCAACTCCGCCCGTTCGGGCCAGTCGCCGCGCCCGCCCCGTTGGCATAATCGGCGCGTTCCGTGGGAGCCGACCTCGACCGACGGGTGGATCATGACGCTTGAGGCAGCGAAGACCGACGAAGTCGTCCCCGCCCGCACCGCCGCCCCGGCACGCCTGCCGTCGCTGACCGGCACCCGCTTCCTGGCCGCGTTCATGGTGCTGGGCTTCCACGTCTCGATCTCCGGCCTGTTCGCCCCCGGCCTGGCCCAGGACACCCTGACGGCGATCTTCGCCCAGGGCGCGAGCGGCGTGTCGTTCTTCTTCATCCTCAGCGGCTTCGTGCTGACCTGGTCGGCCCGCCCCGGCGACCGCCCCGCCCGCTTCTGGCGCCGCCGCTGGGCCAAGATCTACCCGAGCCACGTCGTCGCCTGGGTCCTGGCCCTGGGCGGCATGGTCGCCGCCGGCAAGGCCATCGCCGCCGACCAGGGCCTGGCCACGCTGTTCCTGGTGCAGGCGTGGTGGCCGACCGAGCGGGTGTACTTCGCGGTGAACACCCCCAGCTGGTCCCTGTCGGCCGAGGCGTTCTTCTACCTGACCTTCCCGCTGATCTTCGCCCTCCTGCGCCGCGTCCGCCCCGGCGCCCTGTGGTTCTACGCCGCCGCCGCGGCCGCCGCGGTCGTCCTCATGCCGGTCGTGGCGCTGGCCCTGCCGGAGCACCTGCGGTACTGGTTCGTCTTCGTCTTCCCGGTGACCCGATGGTTCGAGTTCGCGCTGGGCATCGCGATGGCCCGCATCCTGCGGGAGAATCGGTGGGCCGGCCCCGGCCCCCGCGTCGCCGCGGTCCTGGTGGTCGCCGCCTACATCGCCTCGAAGTTCGTCCCCGACCAGTTCCAGCCGGCCGCGGCGACGGTCATCCCCTTCGCCCTGCTGATCACCGCCCTGGCCGCCCGCGACGTCACCGGCGCCCCAAGCTTCTGGCGCCGCCCGATCATGGTCTACCTGGGCGAGATCTCCTTCGCGATGTACCTGCTGCACCAGATCGTGCTGCGCTACATCCAGAAGTTCCTGCACGCCAACGACTGGCCGACCCTCAAGGCCGCCGCCGTCGCCCTGGCCATCGTGGCCATCTCGATCGCCGCCTCGGCCGTCATGTACCGCGTGGTGGAAAAGCCCCTGACCAAGCGCCTCGGCTCGCCCCGCCGCAAGCCCCAGCACTCCGCCGCATGACCCGGAGCGTCAGCTTCGATGGCGGGTCCGCGGTCGCCCCGACGCCCGGGCTCGTGTTCCGCGATCGGAACGCCGTGGCATGAGCCGAGCGCCATTGCCCGAAGGCCATCGGCGAGTCACGGCCTGATCCGCAGCAGCGCGGCCCGGCCGCCCGGACGGATGTCTCCGTGATCATGCGGGTTGCCGCGGGCGCACCGCGGGTTTGCCATGATCGTGGAGACATTTGGTACACAGGGGTGCATGTTCACTCCGTGATCATGAAAAACGCGTGCTGTCTCCGGTGGTCCGGCGTGATCGTGGAGAGTTCCGGTCGGGCGGGTTAGGCCAGGCGGTCGATCAGGGCGAGGGTGAGGGGGACGAGCGGCAGCAGCGGGCAGGTGACGGCGATGCCGGCCCGCGTGGTCCGGGACAGCGGCCGCGGTGGTGCGAGGAGCCGGTGCAGCCGCTCCAGCGCGTCGCCGCCCTGGGCGCAGAGGGCGCCGTCGGCGGTCGGTGGGGGCGGGGAGGACATCGCGACCAGCGCGCGGGCCAGGTCGATCCGGCGGGTGCTGCGGGCCGCCGTGTCGTCCGCGCACAGCTCGACCAGTCGGTCGACCTGCTGCCGGGCGAGGCGGAAGCAAAGCACCCGCGGAAAGGCCTCGGCGAGCAGGCGGGTCCAGTGGACGGCCCGGTAGTGGCGGCCCGCGTGGTGGCCGCGCTCGTGTGCGAGCACCGCCGACAGCTCGGGCGGGGCCAGCCGGTTGACGGCCGCGGTGGTGATGACGATGTCCGCGGCGCGGCCGGGCACGAGGTAGGCGGCGGGGTGCGGGTGGGCGACCACGGTGGCGCCGGGGATGGCGTCGGGCGCGGTCATCCGCACGAGCAGCCGCAGCCGGCTGCGCAGGGCGCGGCGCGCGGCGTAGCTGCGGTCCGCGCCGAGGGCCAGGCGCGCGCCGAGCAGCAGCAGGGCGGCCAGGCCGGCGAGTGCGGCCGCGTGGGCGCGCCGGTGGTGCCGGCCCAGCAGCGCGTCGAGGCAGGCATGCCAGGCGCCGGCGACCAAGTCGTGGGTGCAGTCCCAGTACAGCATCAGGCCGACCCCGGCCAGCACGCCCGACAGCAGCAGCGCCGCGGTCAGGGCGAGCCACGCGGCCACCGCGAGCCGCGGCGCGCGGGCCACCCAGCCGGCGCCGGCCAGTCGCGGCGCCGCCAGCATCAGCAGCGTCGCGTAACCGGCCAGCAGCAGCGGGCTCATCGCCCGGCGATCCGGCGCTCGTAGCTCTCCAGCGCCGCGCGCAGGGCCGCCGCCTCGTCGAGGGTCATCCGGCCGACGAAGTGGGTCAGCGCCTCGGTCCGGTCGCCGCTGTCGACCAGGGCCTCATGCATGGTGTGGGCGACGTACTGGTCGCGGGTCATCGCCGGGGAGTACCGGTAGGCGCGGCCGTCGGGCTCGCGGGTGAGCCAGCCCTTGCGGTACAACGTGTCCATGACGGTCATGACCGTGGTGTAGGCCAGCTCCCGGTGCCAGGTCAGCCCGGCCAGTGCCTCGCGCACCGTCGTGGCGGTGCCGCGGCGCCACAGCAGCTCCATGAGCGCCGCTTCCAGATCCCCGAACCCCTGCACGCCACTACTATTCCACGTAGTGCAAGCCCGGCTCCCATGCCCGGGGTCAGTGCTGGGTGAAGATGCGTTGGACGCGGGGGCCGACCTGGCTGAGGAGCTCGTGGGAGACGGTGTCCATGGCCGCCGCGGCCTGCTCGACGGGGGAGGAGAAGCCGGCGTACTGGCCGAAGATCAGCACGTCGGAGCCGACCTGGGCGTCGGGGTGGCCGGTGATGTCGATCGCCATCGAGTCCATCGAGATCGTGCCGGCGATGTCGCAGCGGCGGCCGTTGACCAGCACGAACCCGACCTTGCGGAAGGCGCGCGGCACCGCGTCGTAGTAGCCGGCGGCGATCAGCGCGATGCGGGTGCCGGGCGCCTGCGCGCGGAACAGGCCGCCGTAGCCGACCCGCTCGCCCGGCGCCATGTCGTGGATCTCCACGATCCGGCTCACCAGGCCAACGCCCGGGGTCAGGGTGATGAGGCTGCTGGTCGCCGTGGACGGCTGGATGCCGTAGAGGCCGAGGCCGATGCGGACCATGTCGTAGCGCGCCTCGGGGAAGCGGATCGTCGCGGCGGTGGCGGCGGTGTGGCGTACCACATCCTCGAAACCCATGTCGGCGGCGGCCGCGCACACCGTGCCGAAGCGTTTGAGCTGCTCGCGCGTCAGGTCGTCCTCGGCCGGGTCGTCGGGGCAGCCCAGGTGGCTCATCAGGCCGGCCAGCCGCAGGTGCTCGCTGTCGCGCAGCTTGGCCAGCAGGTCGATGGCCGCCTCCGGATACAGGCCGCTGCGATGCATGCCGGAGTCGACCTCGACGTGCACGTCGAGGCGGCGCCCGCTGACCGCGGCGGCGCGGCAGGCGGCGTCGTACATCTCGACGGAGTAGAGCGACGGCGTCAGCCGGTGCCGGACCAGCCGCTCCACGTCGCCGGGGACGGCGAGGAAGACCAGGATCGGCATCTGCACGCCGGCTCGGCGCAGCGCGACGCCCTCCTCGGTGGTGGCCACGCCCAGCCAGTCGACGCCGGCCTCACGCAGGGTGTGGGCGACGATCACCGGATTGGTACCGTACGCGTCGGCCTTCACCACGCCCATGAGCTTCGTGTGCGGGCCGACCAGCTTGCGAAACGCCGCGACGTTGCTCTTCACCGCGGCGAGGTCGACGTAGAGCCGGGTGGCGGCGGCGGTCTCGACGAGGTGCATCCAGTCGTCGGTGACCATGGTGTCGCGCGGCACGTGCACCAGCGCGACATCCTCCGGGCGCAGCTCGGTGGCCACGAACGCGCGCATCCGGTCCTCGTCGGGGAAGCGGTGCACCTCAACGCCGGCGCCGCGCAGCGCCGCCTCGATCAGCCCGTGCGCCTCGGCCGTCAGCCCGCACACGACCTGCACGTGCTCGGCGCGCAGGCAGCGGGCCATCGCCTCGGCCCGCTCCGCGTCGAGGCCGGCCAGCGGGTCGCCGATGATCATCAGGGTGCGGCCGTGCGCGCCCATGAGCGAGCGCGCCGTGCGCAGCGCGCTGCTGAGCGCCAGCGGGTCGGTGTTGGCCAGCTCGCCGACGACGGTCGCCCCGTCCGGCCGGCGCCACATCTGCATCCGGGTCGACGGCGGCGTGTACTCCGCGACCGCCGCGAGCAGCTCCGCCGAGCCCATCCCGAGCAGGGTGGCGGCGCCCATGGCCAGCTCGAGGTCGGTGAGCACCTCCGGCGACGGGGTGGCGACCAGCAGGTCCTCGGCGGCGCCGTCGGGCAGCGCGGCGCGGACCAGCGAGGCGTGCTCGACGTGGCGCAGGCGGGTCAGCCGCGGCAGGGCGGGGTCGCCCACCGGCAGCACTCGCGCCTTCGTGATGTCCCGAGCCTGCAGGTGTACCGCCGGATCGGGCTCGCCCATGATCAGCCATCCGTCGGCGGGCAGCCCGGCGGCCATGATCAGCAGCTCCCGCGCGTGCGCCTCCCGGCTGCCGAAGCTCTGCACGCTGCGCGAGCCGAGGTTGGTGAACACCACCGCGTCCGGCGCGACGATGCGGGCCAGCCGGGCCATCTCGCCCGGCTCGGTGGCGGCCGCCTCGATCACCGCGATCGGCACGTCGGCCGGGCACTGCAGCACCGACAGCGCGACGCCGAGCTGGCTGTTGTAGCTGCCCGGGCTGCCGTAGGTGGTGCGGTGCCCGGTGAGCAGCCCGACCAGCGCGTCCTTGGTCACGGTCTTGCCGTTGCTGCCGATCACCGCGACGAACGTCGTCGCGGTGAGCTGGGCGCGCCACCACGCCGCCATCGCCTGCAGCGCGGCGAGCGGGTCCGCGACGGCGATCAGCGGACCGGCGTCGCGGGGCAGCTCGGCCAGCCGGTCGGCGGCGACGACCGCGGCGATCGCGCCGTTGGCCAGCGCCCGGCCCACGAACCGATGACCGTCCGTAGCGCCACCGAGCGCGAAGAAGAGGCTGTCGGCCTGCAACCGGTCGGAGTGGATGGCGACGCTGCCGACCTCGCGCTCCTCCGCCGGAAAGTGCACGGTACCGCCGATGATCGACGCGACCTCGGTGACCGGGACTGGGTCCATGTCGGGCAATAGTAGTTGGAGAGCGGGGTACCACGGACAGTAAGATTGCCCGGTGCTAGAGATCATGGAGATCCTCCGGGCCGACGCGCACGCGACGCCGGAGCGGATCTCGGCGATGACCGGGATCGCCGCCGACGAGGTGCGGGCGCAGATCGCCGAGTGGGAGCAGCAGGGCATCATTCGCCGCTACAAGGCCGTCGTCGACGCCGACCGGCTGCGCGAGCTCACCGGGGCGCAGCAGATCACCGCGTTCATCGACGTGGCCGTGATGCCGGCCCGCGGGTTCGGCTTCGACGACGTGGCGCTGCGGATCTCCCGCTTCCCCGAGGTGCGCTCGGTCTACCTGGTCTCCGGCGCGCAGGACCTGCGCTGCGTGGTCACCGGCCGCAGCATGCACGACATCGCCGACTTCGTCGCGCAGAAGCTCTCCACGATCGAGCGGGTCACCGCGACCGCGACGCACTTCGTGATGAAGACGTACAAGGACGACGACGAGCTCTACGCGACCGCCGAGGTCGACCGGCGCCTCCCGGTCACGCCATGAAGCCGCTCAACTCGATCGTCGCCGCCTGCCCGCCCTCGGGCATCCGCCGGTTCTTCGACATCGCCGCGACTCTCGACAACGTGATCTCGCTGGGCGTGGGTGAGCCTGACTACGTCACCCCCTGGCACGTGCGCGAGGCCGGTATCTACGCACTCGAGCAGGGCTACACGACCTACACATCCAACGCCGGGCTCTTGGAGCTGCGCCGGGCGATCGTCGAGGACCTTTCCCGGCGGTACTCGGTAGCTTTCGACGCCGGCGCCGAGTGCCTGATCACGTCGGGTGTCTCGCAGGGTCTCGACCTCGTCATGCGCACCCTGCTGGAGCCCGGCGACGAGGTGATCATCCCCGAGCCGTGCTACGTCGCCTACGGCCCGTGCGTCACCTTCGCCGGCGGCACCCCTGTCTACGTACCGTCGGATCCGCGCTTCCACATCCTGATCGACGAGATCGAGCGGGCGATCACCCCGCGCACGAAGGCGATCCTGGTCTCTTCCCCGTCCAACCCGACCGGCGCGGTCCAGCCGCGCGAGGTGCTCACCGCGCTGGCCGATTTGGCGGTACGTCACGATCTCTACCTCGTCTCCGACGAGATCTACGAGCGGCTGAGCTACGACACCGCCCACACGTGCGTGGCCGCCCTGCCCGGCGCCCGCGACCGCACGATCGTGCTCGGCGGCTTCTCCAAGGCCCACGCCATGACCGGCTGGCGGGTCGGCTACGTGTGCGCCCCGGCCCCGGTGCTGGAGCTGGCCAGCCGCATCCATCAGTACACGATGCTCTGCGCCCCGCACGTCTCCCAGGCCGCCGCCCTGGAGGGCCTGCGCTCCGGCGAGCCGCAGGTGATCGAGATGGTCGCCGACTACGACCGCCGCCGCCGGCTCTTCGTGAAGGGCCTCAACGAGATCGGCCTGACCTGCGACGAGCCCCAAGGCGCCTTCTACGCCTTCCCGTCGATCCGCGCCACCGGCCTGGACTCGGAGACCTTCGCCGAGCGCCTGCTGTCGGCCGAACGCGTCGCGGTCGTCCCGGGCAGCGTCTTCGGCCCGTCCGGCGAGGGCCACGTCCGCTGCAGCTACGCCACCGCCCTGCCGCTGCTGGACGAGGCCCTGGAGCGGATGGGCCGCTTCGTGCGCACGCTGACCCCATGACCGGCGTCGAGGGGCCCGCCGCCGGCTACTGAACGGCGGCGGGCCAGCTCGCGGATCAGCAGCGCGCCGCCGCCGTACATCGGGGCCAGCGCGACGAGCGCGAACAGCATGGTGATGGGCAGGTTGCCGAGCAGAAACTCGGCGACGAGCGGCGCGAGGAAGAACAGCCCGGCGGCGGGGGCGATGCGACGAATCATGTCTATGAATGAACCACCGGCCGGGCGGCGGCAGCAGGATCAGATCTCAGGCATTGTCCAGTACATATGTCATGCCCGGCGCCGGGCTTCCTGCAGCCCTCGGGCGGCCAGCCGGTCGGCCCGCTCGTTCTCCGGGTGGCCGTTGTGGCCCTTCACCCAGTGCCACTCGATCTGGTGCCGCGCGGCGAGCGCGTCGAGTTCCTGCCACAGGTCGACGTTCTTCACCGGCTGCCGGTCGGTGGTCTGCCAGCCGTTGCGCTTCCAGCGCGGTACCCACGCGGTGATGCCGTTGCGCACGTAGGAACTGTCCGTGTAGAGGTGCACGACCACCGGCCGGGTGAGACTCTCCAGGGCGCGGATCGGGGCGGTCAGCTCCATCCGGTTGTTCGTGGTGGCGGTGGCCTCGCCGCCGAAGAGCTCCCGTTCCACGGTCCCGTACCGCAGGACGGCGCCCCAGCCTCCCGGACCGGGATTTCCGCTGCAGGCGCCGTCCGTGTAGATCTCGACGTGGTTGGTCACGCCCCTATTAGACCGTGTGCCATGGTTCGGCTGGTCAGGCCGTGTGCCATTGTTGGGCTGGTCAGGCCGTTCGCCATTTCTGGTTGGCGCCGCCGGAGCACTCCCAGGTCTGCAGCGGCGCGCCGTCGGAGGCGTTCCAGTCGGTGATGTCGACGCATTTGTTCGCCTGCGGGTTGACCAGATCGCCGGCCGCGGTCAGCACGAACTGCTGCGCCGCGTTGCCGCTGCAGTTGGCGATCTGGATCGCCGCGCCATTGGCGGTGGAGCCCCACGCCACGTCCATGCACTTGTTGTTCTCGGTGCGCAGCGTGCCGTCGACGAACGTCCATTGCTGGTTGGAACCGCCGTTGCAGCTCCAGGCGATCAGCCGCTGCCCGTCGGCGAAGTTGCGGGCGGGCACGTCGATGCACTTGCCGTGCCAGTTGCTCACGATCGACCTGGTCTGCTGCCCCGGTGCCGGGGGCGGCGGGTTGGCCGGGCCGGTGCTGCCGCCGGAACCACCGCCCGAACCGCCGCCGGTGCCGGAACCGCCGCCGGTGAACGGGCTCAGGGTGATGCCGGCCGCGCGCGGATCGCCGTCGTGCACCAGCGACTCCTGGTTGAGCACGTCGTCGAAGGCGAATCCGTAGGCCTTTCCGTCGGCCATGTTGGCGTGCACGATCCGTGAGTAGTGGTTGGTCAGCGCGCTCTTGTAGAAATCGGCGGCGGTACCGCCCGGCTGCGTGTCGATGGTGCCGAGCGTGCTGCGGTGCAGCGCCGCGCACAGGGTGCGCGCGATCGGCCCGACGACCTGGTCGTTCGGCGCGGCGAGCGCGCCGTCGCAGCCCCACACGTTGCTCGTCGACGGCCGGTTGAACGAGGCGACCACCTGGCCGGACCCGTTCGTGAAGGTCATCACGTTGCCGTTGGTGCGGCCGAAGTACTGCACGTTGGGCTGATCGGTGAACGGGCGCACGGTGAGCGTCTTGCCGGTGTACGCGGCCCAGGCGTTGGCGATGTACGGATCGAGGTACGTCGCGCTGAACAGCCCGGCGTCGGCCGCCTTGCCCGGCGCGAGCACCCGCAGCACCGTGCCGTCGGCGCGGGTGACGACCGTGCCGCCCCAGCCCGCCTGGCCCTTGACCTGGTCGATGACGTTCTGCCGGCCGTTGGCCACCAGCGCGCCGGTGGTGTGCACCGCGCCGTCCGCGCCGGTGACGCTGACCGCGTGCGGCACGGCGAACATGTCGACCTGCGAGCTGTTGAGCCACAGGCCGGCTTCGTTGTAGGTGAATTCGCTCCAGTCGAAGAGAATGTCGTGGTTGGGGTCGCCCGCCGCCCACGGCGCGGGCTGCACCAGACCATCGGGGGTCAGGAAGAACTTGAGCTTCTCGCCGAGCGACATGTACACCCGGCCGGACAGCCCGCGGGGCAGCTGGATGGTCTTGGTGGCGCCGTTGCCGGGCCCGGGGATCGACACGTCGGGGGCCGGCATCGGCGGGTTGGTGCCCGGCGACCAGGCGGTGAAGGTGCCGTCCGCCGACACGTACCCGAGCCGGCCGGTGCTGAGGTTGGTTCCCAGTACGTATAGGTATACCGAGTCCCCGCGCCCGGTCGTGTTCGTGACGGTGAACGGCAGCAGCGACGGCCCGGTCGCCCGGGCGGACGGCATGGCGGCGATGGCCACCGGCACCGCTGCCGCGAGCGCGGCCGCGACGCCGAGCAGCTTCGTCCTCAATCGCACGATGTACCCCAATCCCTCTGAGAGCGCTCTCAGGAGGATCGCGGCGATACCTACGCCCGTCAACGGAAGTCAACGCGATCCAACGAACTGTTAAGGGTCGGTTGAGCCTGATACCGGATAGCAAACCGTACGTACGTCTTGTTAAGGTCGTGCCATGCCAACCGGACCGCTGCGGCTGCTCGTGGTCGCCCAGCTCGTCAACACGCTCGGCACCGGCCTGTGGATGGTGACGAGCGCGCTGTACCTGACCCGCTTCGCCGGCCTGACGATCGCCCAGACCGGCGCCGCGCTCACCGTGGCGGCCCTGGTCTGCCTGCTGGCGAGCGTGCCGATGGGGTACCTCGCTGATCGGGCCGGCGCCCGCGGCGTGCTCGTGGCGGGCCTGGTCGCGCAGGCCGTCGGCACCGCCGCCCTGGTGCTGGTCGACTCGGTCTGGACCTACCTGCTGGTCGCCGTCCCGCTGGCCATCGCCGACGCCGCCCAGCGCGGCGCGAAGGGCGCGGTGATCGCCGTCGCGGTGCCGGCCGACCGGCGCGTGCACACCCGGGCGTACCTGCGCTCCGTCACCAACGTCGGCATCGCGGCCGGCTCGGCCCTCGCCGGCGTGGCCCTGGCGGTGGACACCCGCCCGGCTTTCATGGCCCTGATCCTCGCCGACGCGCTGACCTACCTGATCGCCGCTGCGCTGCTCAGCCGCCTGGCCCCGGTCCCACGCACGGCCAAGCGGCCGGAGGGCCCGCGCCTGATCGCGCTGCGCGACCGGCCGTTCCTCGCTTTCGTCGCCCTCGACGGCCTGCTGTCGACCCACTTCGGCGTGTTCGAGGTCGCGCTGCCGCTGTGGATCGCGCACCGGACGGATGCGCCGCACTGGCTGATCGCCGTCGTCTTCCTCACCAACACCACCGTCGTGGTCCTGCTGCAGGTCCGCGCCGCCCGCGGCACCGACCACCCGACCGGCGCCGCCCGCGCCGCCCGCCGCGCCGGGCTGGCCCTGTTCGCCGCATGCGCCCTCTACGCATTGTCCGGCCACGCCCACCACACGGTGACGATCACACTCCTCGTCGTCGGCGCCCTGACCCACGTCGTCGGGGAACTGTGGCACTCGGCGTCGGGCTGGGGCATCTCGTTCGGCCTCGCCCCACCGGACGCGCAGGGCCAGTTCCAGGGCGCGTACGCGATCGGCATGCAGTTCGGCCAGATGCTCGCCCCGCTCGTGGTCACCACCCTGGCCCTGGGCTGGGGCGGCCCGGGCTGGCTCCTGCTGGGCGCGACGTTCGCCCTGGCCGGCGCCGCGATGCCCCCGGTGGTGGCGTGGGCCTTGCGTAACCGCACCTTCCACCCGGAGCCCGTCGCCGCCTGACGTTCCCGACCGGCTCGATCGGCTCGATCGGTCCTGGGCAGACTTGAGCGGTCTTGGGAAGACTTGAGCGTATATGTCCAGACACTCCGTGTCCGGACATATACGATTTATACCCTGACGGGCGGCGAAACGGCCGCCGAGTAACCTGTCACGCCGCGGCGCACCCGCCGGCCTCCGCCGCACTTCGCGCAAGCCCTCGGGCGGCGGCTCCAGCCGGGCAGGTCAAGCGCCGGGCGGGTTGGACGCCGGGCGGGTTGGACGCCGGGCGGGTTGGACGCCGGGCGGATCGTGCGCTGGGCGCCACCGCGACCACAAGTCTCCGTGATCATGTGTGTCACCGTGGCCGCACCGCGGGTTCGTCATGATCGTGGAGACTTCTGGTACACAGGTGTACATCGTCGCTCCGTGATCATGAAAAACCCTTGGTGTTAGCGGCGGGTGCAGCATGATCGCGGAGACTTCCGGTCGCAGCGGGTGGGGCGGGGTGGCCGCGCGTTCGGCCGAAGGTGGCCGGCTCGCCGCCGCCCGCCGCCCGCCGCCCGCCGCCCGCCGCCCGCCGCCAGGCGCCAGGCGCCTGCCGCCTGGGTGCCTGCCGCCTGGGTGCCTGGCGCTGGGAGGTCAGTCGCGGGCCGTGGGCAGTGGGCGGACGGCGCCGGCGACGGCTGTGGCCAGGGCCAGGAGGACCGCGACGGCGGTCAGGGCGCGGACTACCGTCACGTGGTCGCCGAGGAAGCCGATCAGCGGCGGGCCGCTCAGGAAGGCGCAGTACCCGATCGATGCGACGACGCTGACTCGGGGTGCGGCCACCGCCGGGTCGTCCGACGCGGCGCTCATGCCGACCGGGAAGCCCAGGGAGGCGCCGATGCCCCAGAGCAGGGCGCCGGCGAAGGCGACCGCGGTGGCCGGGCCGAACACGAACAGCAGCAGGCCGGCCAGGCCGACGACGGCCATGGCGCGGACGACCGGGACGCGGCCGTAGCGGTCGAGCAGGACGGGGCCGAACCAGCGGCCCGCGGTCATCGCGGCCAGGAACACCGCGAACGCGAGCGTGCCCACGGCGGCGGGGGCCTGGTAGCCGTCGATGACCGCGATGCCGATCCAGTCGATACCGGTACCCTCCGCAAAGGCAAAGGCCAGCACGAACACGCCGACCAGCAGGGTGCGGGGCTCGCGCCAGAAGCGCAGCGTGTGCCGCAGGCCGCCGCCCGGTGCGGGCTGCTCGGCGGGGCCGTCGGGGGCGAAGTTGCGCACCGCGGTGACGGTGCTCGCGCCGACGAGCAGGGCGATCACGGTCAGATGCAGGGTGACCGGCACGTGCGCGGCCACCATGGCGGCGCCGAGGAGGGCTCCCGCGACGGTACCGACGCTGTAACCGGCATGGAAGCGCGGCATGATCGAGCGGCCCAGGCCGCGTTCGACGGCGGCGCCCTGGACGTTCATGGCCACGTCCCACGCGCCGTTGGCGAAGCCGAACGCGAACAGGGCCAGCACCACCGGGGCGACGCCGAGGCGGTAGCCGAAGGCCGCGCCGATCAGGGCGGCCGTCATCAGCGTCGCCATGACGGTGACGGTACGGCGGGAGCCGAAGCGGGCCACGATCGCGCCGGAGGCGACGAGCGAGGTGATCGAGCCGCCGGCGATGGCGAGCAGCACCAGGCCGAGCCGGGACGGGGCCAGGTGCAGCGCGTCGCGCACCTGCGGGATGCGGCTGGCCCAGCTCGCGATCGCCACGCCGGACCAGATGAAGGCGGCGTACGTGGCGCGGGTGGCGGGGCGGAGGTCGGTGTGGGTGGCGGTTTCCGGGGCGGCGGTCATGCGGCGGGTCCGATCGCTCGGTCGACGATGGCGCGGATGTCCTGCCGGGACACCGTGCCGGTCGACAGGGTCTTGTGCATCACCAGGCCTTCGATCAGGGCATCGACGCCCCGGGCCGTGGTCGGGTCGACGTACCGTTCGAGCACGGAGCGGCTGGTGCGCATCCAGGCCTCGGTGACCTCGCGCAGGGCCGGCTCGCGCAGCGCGGCCAGGTACAGCTCGTAGGCGATCGTCCAGTCCGTGTCGTCGGCGCCGGCGTCGCCGTCGATGAGGTCGGTGACCGCCGCGACGAGCTCCTCGCGCGTGCGTACGTCGTGGAAGTGGGCCTCGTAGATCACCGACATGCGCTGCGCGTGGCGCCGGAACGCCTGTTCGCGCAGGTCCTCGAGGCTGGTGAAGTGGTAGGTGAGGGAGCCCAGCGGTACGTCCGCCGCCTTGGCGATCAGCCGGTGGGTGGTGCCCGCGACCCCGTGCTCGGCGATGACCTCGATGGCCGCGTCGATGATGCGGTCCTTGCGGTCGGGGTCGTGCCGGCGGGTCGTCACCGCAGCTCGCGCACGATCCGGGCCGGGTTGCCGACCGCGACCACGTTG
The DNA here is from genome assembly GCF_050948465.1 of Dactylosporangium sp. CA-092794. Classification (NCBI taxonomy): domain Bacteria; kingdom Bacillati; phylum Actinomycetota; class Actinomycetes; order Micromonosporales; family Micromonosporaceae; genus Dactylosporangium; species Dactylosporangium sp. CA-092794. The sequence continues at coordinate 440,836 of NZ_CP192044.1, forward strand.
GCGGGCAGGTCCTTGACGACCACGGCACCGGCGCCGACCACGGTGTTGTCGCCGATCGTGACGCCCGGGCAGACGATGACCCCGCCGCCGAGCCAGACGTTGTCGCCGATGGTGATCGGGGAGCCGGCCTCCCACTTGTCCCGCCGCTGCTCGGGGTCGAGCGGGTGCCAGGCGGTGAGCAGCTGCACGTTCGAGGCGATCTGCACGTCGTCGCCGATCGTCACGCGGGCCACGTCGAGGCAGACCAGGCCGAAGTTCACGAAGCTGCGGGCGCCGATGAAGGTTTGGTACCCGTAGTCGAACTGCATCGGCGCGCGGATCTCGGTCTCCGCGCCGAGGCCGCCGAGGAGCTCGGTGAGCAGCTTGCGCTTGGTCTCGTGGTCGCCGGGGGCCAGCGCGTTGATGCGGTGCGTGAGCTCCTGCGCGCGCACGATCTCGCGCGCGGTCTCCTCGTCGCCCCGGTACAACTCGCCGTCAAGCATGCGCTGGCGCATCGACTTCTCGGTCATATGTACAAACGTACGCTCGCTATGTACGTCTGTACATAGCGGCGCCACGTCGGTGCTGGAACCGATAAGTCGGGCGCTCCGCGCCACGACTTATCGGATTTTTCGCCTGACGGGGCATATGTCGGATTCAGCGACCATTTGTCTCCGCGATCATGCGACTCCCACCGCCGCGCGGCCGGGTTTCCCATGATCGCGGAGACAAATGGTACCTATAGGTACATAGACCTTCCACGATCATGGAAAACGCGTGGTGCGGGTGGCGACTACAGCATGATCGCGGAGAGTTCTGGCCGCGCGGCCGCGAGGCCCGCTGGAATCAAGCCGATCGAGGGCTCGCCCGAGGGCGGCACGAAGTGGCGCGGCATTGGCAAGGTGGCCGGCAACGCTCGGTGGCCACCGGAGTGCTTGGCCGCGCGGTTGCGTGATGGCGCTCAACCGGAGGCCAGGCCGCGCCGCCGAGCCGGGGACTCTACGCGGCGGCGCCGGACGGGATTACGTGGGTGGCGCCCAGGCCCAGGCGCTGTACGACCAACGTGGCGATCTCCGGCGTCAGGTTTCGCGCGTCGGCGACGTTCCAGCCGTCGCCCGCCGCGTAGGTGGCGCCGGACCAAGTCGGGTGCAGGACCGGGATGACCGCCTGCATGACGGCCTCGAAGGTGTGGCCGTCGGCGACGGTGTCGAAGGTCGTGATGGTGACGACCGTGCCGTCGATCGTGCAGGTGCCCTGGTCGCGATACTGATAGACAGCATCTTCGTGCTTAGTGGCCCGGGTGTAGCCGTCGCAGCCGATCGCGGCCGCGACCTTGTCGGCGTTCTCGCCCAGGTAGGCCGGCTTGGTCAGCGCGCCGATCGCGTGCGGGGCCTGCCATCCGGCCAGGCCGGCGGCCGCGGCCAAGGCTACGGCGCCCAGGATGAGCCGGGGCCGGCGTGGGGTAGCGGCCTCGGTCTTGGGTTCGGGCTGGTCGACGATCGTGGCCACTGGCGTCCCCGCTTCCATTCCGGCTCATTCGGTACAAATCCAGGCTAGGTGCAAAACGGGTGCGGTTCTGTCAGCCGAAACGGCGCCGGCCGGCGCCCCGTCGAGGGGACACCGGCCGGCGTTGGGCGGGCGGCGGGGGGTCAGCCGGTGGCGCCCGGTGCGGCCTGCGTGATCGGGAACCAGGTGCCCCGGTCGGCCGGGTTGGCCAGCTGGGCACTGTCGAGGACCTTGCGCAGGTCGCTCGTCGACAGGCCGCCGTTGGTGTCGATCTCGACGAGGTACTTGCCGTCGGCGGTCATCTTGTAGCAGAGGTTCGCGTTGCCGGCGTTGCACGAGGCCGGGCCGGGCTTCTGGTGCGTCGAGTCGGTGAACTCGATCGGGTAGACCGCGACCCGCAGCGTCGGCGAGCCGGTCGCCGACGCGTCCACCGTCGCCTTCAGGTCGGTGTACGACGGGCGGGTCTTGATCAGCCGCAGGCTCGACGTCATGTACGTCGCGCCATTCGGGTAGTCATCCGTAGCGCCCACCGAGGTGAGTACGTACCCGGCCGGCGCCCAGGTCAGCTTGACCGGCACGGTGGCCGGCGCGGCCGGCGCGGCGGCCAGGCCCGACGCGATCTGCAGGAACTCGGCCTTGGTGAAGCCGTCCGGCGTCACCGCCGCCACGACCGCCCACGCGTTGTCGGCGTACTGCCAGGCCAGCGCGCCGTGCGAGGGCGAGTCGTCGCCGGGCTGGTAGTGCACGTCGGGGGCGTAGCGGCCGGGGCGGCCCTTCACCTGCACCGACTGGCCGTCGGCGAACCGCGACGGCTGGAATACGCCGGGGCGGAAGACGGTGACGAGGGCGCTCATGCGAGGCGAGGAGGCGACCACCTTGTCGTTCTGGCTCCCGTCGTAGAGGTCGTCCACCGCGTTGCCCCGCCGCACGTAGAGCTCCTGGTAGCCGGGGGTGACCAGGATCGGGCCGGTGATCGTGAACGGGCCGGTGGTGTAGCCGCGGAAACCGTAGGAGAACTTCGCCGCCGGGTACGCCAAGCCGGGGGCCGCCGCCGTGTCGGCCGTGGCCGGGTCGGCGGCCGCGGCCGAGGGCAGCGCCGTCGCCGGCACGGTGGCCGGCGCGGAGGCGGCGCCCGACGCGCCCGCGGTGACCGTGCCCTGGCCGGCGAACGCCTGCGGCAGGGTCACCGCCACGGCGACGGCGACGGCCGCGGCGGTGGCCGCGCCACCGGTCTTGAGCAGCCGGTGCCGCACCTGCGAGCGGCGGCCGGCGGCCACGACGTCGTCGACGTCGCGGCGCATCGGGGGCGCCTCGGTCAGGGCGGCGCTGCGCGCCTGCTCCATCAGATCGTGCATGTTCTGGCTCATGACGCCCTCTCGAAATGGCCCGGTCCCACGGCGGTGCCCAGCGGCTCGTCGACGCCGAGCCACTGGCGAAGCCGGTTGAGACCGCGTGCGGTGTTGGTCTTGACGGTTCCCTCCGGGCACCGCAGTGCCTCGGCGGTCTCCTGGACGCTTCGTCCCTCGAGGTAGCGCAGCACCAGCACGGCCCGCTGCTGCACCGGCAGCGCCCGCAGCGCCTCCAGCACCGTCAGCCGGTCGACCATCGCCGACGTCCCGTCGTGGGCCGGGGGCTCGGGCAGGGCGTCGCCCGCCGTGTGCTCCCGCCGCCACCAGGGGCGCCGCACCTCGTCGACCGCGGCCCGCACGACCATCGTGCGGGCGTAGCTGTCCGGTCTGTCGACCTTGCGCCAGCGGGTGTACAGCTTCGCGAGCGCCGTGCACACCGCATCCTCGGCCAACTGCCAGTCACCGCAGGTGAGGTACGCCAGGCCGCGCAGCTGATCCATCTGCGCGGTGGCGAACTCACGGAACGCCGCCTCGTCGTCACTGTTCACCGGTCAGGACTCCAATCGTCGCGGGGACTAGACGGGCGCAGCGTCTGGGCCGGTTTCAGCTTCACCGGACTTTTTCCGCGGAGCAATGCGACAAGTCCGGCGACGGCGTCACCGGACTTGTCGGATGTTTCAGATTTATCGGTACTACATGGCAGCGGCCGGTACGAACGTGTACCCGGCGGCCAGCACCCCCTCCACCGTCGTACGCAGGTAGCTGACGTCGACGTACGGATGGAAGAAGAAGCTGGCCACCCCGTCCTTGACCACCGTGTTCAGCTGGGCCGAGGCGATGATGTCGGGCGGCAGGTGCGCGGGGTGGTTGTTGAACGGCTCGAGCTCGATGTTGCCCAGGTTCTCCGGGTACGTCAGCACGCCGTAGATGTCACGCACCGTGTACGGGAAGAACTGGCCGATGATCCGCGTGTTGTCCAGCGGGCCGCCGCGCAGCGCGCCGACCGGGTACAGCCCGCGGTCGTAGCGGGTCGCGAAGCTCGCGGCGACCGCCCGGTTGTCCGGGTCGCTGCCGGCGTAGTGCGGGAACTCGAAGATCGTCGGCTTCGGCAGGCCGGCCGCGGCGAACGCGGCGAACGACGCGTCGATGCGGCCCTGCGCCCAGTCCTGCGAGTCCTCGGTGACCGGGCCGTCGTAGATCACGTTGTTCGTCACGGCGTCGACGTGCGCCAGGTAGAACTCGAAGTCGTCGGCGCTGACCCCGTTGTAAGGGTTGTCCTGCGTCGCGTACTGGTGGGTGTACCCATGCATCAAGAGCGTGCCCCCGTGGGCCTCCATGTTCTTGAGCGCGGCCACCACCCGCGGGCGGTCGGCGAGCGTGTAGTCCTCGGGCACGCCGCCGTTGTTGGCGCCCTTCGGGTCGACGTAGCGCGGGTAGACCGCGACCGTGAACGGGACGTTCTGGCTGGACAGGTACGTCGTGATCGCGTTGAGCTCGGCCGGGTCGGCGTCCGGCCCGACGTCCTCGATGCGCACCAGGGCCCGGTGCCGCTCGGCGGTCTGCGGCGCGAGCGCCTCCATCAGGACCTCGGCGAAGGCTACGTAGCGGTCGTCGGCGCTCATGTACGCATATGGAATCTCGCCCAGGTACGTAAAGTTGCCGGAGCGTACGCCCCAGGGCAGCGCCGAGCTGTCCGCGTCGCGCACCGCGTCGCCGATCGGGCTGGCCTTGGTCGCGTCGGTGATCGTCGTACCCATGATGCCGGCCATGTTCTGCGGGTCGCGGGTGAACGTCTTGCCCTCGTAGTTCACCTTCGACACGGCCGAGACGTCGAACTGCGTCCAGGTGAAGCCGCGGTTCGCCGCGAAGTTGGGGTCCCGGGCGGTGAGCTGCCAGATGTTGTCGTACGCCCAGATCACCGGCTTGCTCGTCGCGGTGACGTCGTCGAGGAAGGCCGGCGGGACCGGCTCGTCGTACGTCGAGCCCATGTAGATGACCGCTTGATAGTCATTCAGCTCGCCGGCGACGTAGTCAACCACCGGCTGCGCGGTCCAGTCGCCGAAGTGCGAGGCGAGGTTGGCGGTGGCGATGGCGTACTGCTCGCCGAGGAAGCCGTAGGGGCCGGTGGTGTCGTAGAGCACCAGCGTGCGCCCGGTCGCGCCGGGGATGCCGGCGCCGCTGCGGGCGTCGACCAGCGGGACGGCCGGCGTGCTTACCACCAGCGCCGCCGACGCCGGCGAGACGTTGCCGGCCTCGTCGAGCGCCTCGACGGTGAACGAGTACTGCGTCTTCGGGTCCAGGCCGGTGACCGTGCCGCTCGTCGCCGTCACGGTGAGCGCCGAGGGGCCGCCGAGGATGCGGTACGACGTGACGCCGCGGTCGTCCTCGGACGCCGCCCACGACAGCGCGACGCTGGTCGCGGTGACCTCGCCGGCCACCGGCGCGCCCGGCGCGGTCGGCGCGGTGACGTCCGGCGGGGGCGGCGGGGTCAGCGTGGTGAACGCGGCCGCCTCGCTGGCGGGCGACACGTTGCCGGCCGCGTCGACGGCCCGGACCGTGATCGAGTGCCCGGTCGACGGCGCCAGGCCGGACAGCGTGGTGCTCGTCGCCGGCGGGGCGCCGGTCAGCGTGGCGATCGGCGTGGTGGCCGTACCGTCGAACAGCCGATATGCGGTCACTCCGGTGTCGTCCGTGGCCTCGGGCCAGCTCACCGTGGCCCCCGTCGTGGTCACGTCGCTGACCGTCGGCGCCCCGGGCGCGCCCGGCGCCGTGCGGTCGGCGACGCCGGTGGTGAACGACCACAGGTACTGGTCGCTCAGCACGCCGTCGGCGCCCTTCACCTTGATCGTGATCGTGTAGCGAGTGGAGTCGGCGAGCCCGGCCCGCGGCACGAACGTGAACGTGTGCGCCGGGGCGTCGTACGTGTAGTACGACGGCACGGCCGCGCCGCCGGCGGTCTTCACGAAGGAGTACCGCAGCGACGCCGGGTCGGTGGCGTCGTTGAAGGTGATCGTCGGGTGGGCGGTGACCGGTACTGCCGTCGCCCCGTTCCTCGGGGTGACCGCGGCGACGCCCGGGGCCGCGGCGTGTGCCGCCGTCCCGAGCCCGCCCGCGGCGATGGCGCCGGCGATCGCCGACCCCACCAGCTTCACCACAGTGCGCACTGCTCGCTCTCCTCTGCTTCCGGATGGCTCCGGTTTATCCGGATAAATCCGGCCACTCCGTGACCAGATTTATCCGACACTTCGTATATGCGGCTTTGTTTGCGGATCGGCTGCAGCGAGGGCCCCGGCGCCGACCGGGGCCCTCGGCGGTTCCGGATGGATCAGCCGACCGGCGCGCAGATGACGAACGGCGTGATCGTCACGGTGCCGTTGCCGGTCTTGCTGAACGTGATGGACCACTGCTGGTTGGCCTCGTCGGTCTGCACCTTCGCCGAGGCGGTCTGCGAGAAGCTGGCCGACCCGGTCTTGGCCGACGTGTAGCCGGCGCCCAGCACGATGTAGCTCGCGCTGTTGCACGACAGCGTCATCGAGCTGTTGCCGCTGGACAACTGGACCGGTGCGCTGGCGACCTTGACCGTGCCGGCCGGTCCCGCCGGACCCTGCGCGCCGGTCGCGCCGGTGGCCCCCGCCGGGCCCTGGGCGCCGGCGGCACCCTTGATGCTGCCGATGCTGGACCAGGTGCCGGTGCCGGTTTTCTTGTACAGCGTGAAGTCGGCCGTGTTCAGGTACACGTCGCCGAGCGAGCCCAGGGCGGCGTCGGGGGCGCCGGCGCCGGTCAGCATCGACGTGCCGTTCGAGCCGTCCTTGCCGTTGCTGCCGTCCTTGCCCGCGGCACCGGTGGCACCGTCGGCGCCGTTCGCGCCCGTCGCGCCGTTGGCCCCGATGGCACCGGCCGTGCCGGTGTCGCCCTTGTCGCCCTTGTCGCCCTTCAGCGAGGCGAGCCACTCCTCCGGCGTGCCGGTGAACAGGCCGCTGTCGACCGCCATCTGGTAGGCGTCCTTGCCGTCGGTGCCGTGGCCGACGAGCGACTGCAGCCACTCGTCGACGGTGCCGATGCTGGGGTCGGCGGCCTTGGCGATGTCGTACGCGCTGGCGCCGGGCATACCGGGCAGACCCTGCACGCCGGCGTCGCCCTTCTCGCCCTGGTCGCCCTTGTCGCCTTTGTCCCCCTTATCGCCCTTATCGCCCTTCTCACCCTGCGGGCCGGGGGCGCCGTCCTTGCCGTTGACGCCGGGAATGCCCTGGATGCCCTGCTCGCCCTGGTCCCCTTTGTCGCCCTTTTCGCCCTGCTCACCCTGGGCGCCGGTGTCGCCTTTCTCGCCCTGAGCGCCTGTGGCGCCGGTGGCCCCGGTGTCGCCCTTTTCGCCCTGGGCCCCGGTCGCGCCCGTGTCGCCCTTTTCGCCCTGCGCGCCGTTGGCGCCGGTCGCGCCGTTGGCGCCGGTCGCGCCGGTGTCGCCCTTTTCGCCCTGCGCGCCCGTGGCGCCCGTGGCCCCGGTGTCGCCCTTTTCGCCTTGGGCCCCGGTCGCGCCGGTGTCACCCTTGTCGCCTTTATCACCCTTCGCACCGGTTTCGCCGGTCGCTCCGGCCGGACCGGTGGCGCCCGCGGGCCCCGCGGGCCCTGCGGGCCCTGCCGGGCCGGTGGCGCCTGCGGGCCCTGCCGGGCCGGTCGTGCCGGCCGGACCTGCGGGACCCGTCGCACCGGCCGAACCTGCCGGGCCCGTCGCGCCGGCGGGTCCGGTGGCGCCGGTGGCACCCTTCGGACCGGCCGGGCCGGTGGCGCCCGTAGCACCCGTGGCGCCGGTCGCGCCCTTCGCGCCGGCCGGACCCTGCGGGCCAGTGGCGCCGGTCGCGCCCTTCGCGCCCGCGGGGCCCTGGGGGCCCGTCGCGCCGGTGGCACCCTTGGCGCCGGCCGGGCCCGTTGCTCCGGTGGCACCCTTCGCGCCGGCCGGGCCCTGAGCGCCGGTCGCGCCTTGAGCGCCGGTCGCGCCCTTGTCGCCCTTGGGGCCCTGGTTGTTCCACTGGATTCGCTGCTCGCCGCTCTTGCAGCGCTCACCGCCCTGGTAATCGATGACGCGCAGCGCCCCCGTGCCGGTGTTGCGGCAGCCGGTGATCACGCCGGTGCCGCTGTCGGGCACCGCGCCGTAAGCGGCCGCGCCGACGCCGACGAGCACGGCCGCCGCGGTCGCGCCGATGGCGGCGATCTTCTGCTTCTTGGACTGGAACACGAGCTCTCCCGAATCTCTGGTGCTACTTGCCGATGACGACGACGCGCTCGGACGGCCGAAGCTGCGGTGGCGCGGGCGGCGCCGGCACCTCGCCGTTCTTCGCGGGCCGGCTCTCCGCGGCCGGCGCCGGCGCGGACGGGCCGTGGTGTGCCACGCCGAAGCCGATGCCGAGGCCCAGCGCGACCACGGCGACGCCGGCGGAAATGCCGAGGACGACCTTTTTGTGCACGGGTGACTCCTCAGTTCTCGGGCAGGGTGCAGCGACCGCCAAAAAGCGGGTCGGATTGGCGAGAAAATCGAGAGAGCGTCAGGAATGCGTTGTCGCACGCAAGAACGAACCCACCGGATCTCCCCTTGGAACATGAGTTGTTCGGGGCCGGTTTCGCCACTGGCTCCCCGCCGGGCCGATACGGCGACCAAAGGACGCCCGGCGGATCTCTGCCTTCCCGACAGCCCGTCGCCGGGCTGGTCCACTTAAGGTAGCGGCTCGGTTGCAGCCGCGTTGTCGGCAGCGCGGGACCCAACCGCCCGCCAGTCGGATGACAAGAGCGCCGAACAAGGATGACAAAGCGCGCCGAACAAGGATGACAAGAGCGCCGAATGCGCCGACGGCCGCGACACCCGGAGGTGCCGCGGCCGTCGGGAGGCGCGAACGATTACGGTCGAGCGCCGAACCGCAGCTTCCACGGCATCAGCGCCGACTCCAGCTGCACGCGCAGGCTCATCTTGGACGCGCCGGCGGTGCGCTCGCTGAAGCGGATCGGCACCTCGACGATCCGCAGGCCCTGCCGCACGGTGCGGTAGTTCATCTCGACCTGGAACGAGTAGCCGTTGCTGCGGATCGAGGCGATGTCGATGCGGCGCAGCGTGTCGGCGTGCCACGCCTTGAAGCCGGCCGTCGCGTCCCGCACGCCCATGCGCAGGATGGCGTTGACGTAGAAATTCGCCCACGCCGACAGCGCCTTGCGGTGCCACGGCCACTCGCCGGCGACGCTGCCGCCGGGCACGTAGCGTGAGCCGAGCACCACGCCCACGCCCTCGCCGGCCAGCGCATCGATCATCGCCGGGACGGCGGAGGTGGGATGGGACAGGTCCGCGTCCATCTGGATGAGGACGTCGGCGCCCTCCTCGAGCGCCTGCGACAGCCCCGCGATGTAGGCCCGGCCGAGCCCGTCCTTCGCGGTGCGGTGCAGCACGCCGACCAGGTTCGGCGACTGGGCGGCCAGCTTGTCGGCGACCTCACCGGTACCGTCCGGTGAGTTGTCGTCGACGACCAGCACCCGCAGGTTAGGCATCGACAACGCCGCCAGCTGCTCCACCAGCTGTGGCAGATTGTCTCGCTCGTTGTACGTCGGCACGACGACGGTGATCCGCTGAGGCCCGGCTGGCACTGGCATTCCCCTGTTGTCTGGCACGAAATCTCCTGGTTCGGCACCCTATCGGACGACGGGCCGAAGCGCGCCCCCAGGTAAGTCGATGCAATGGGCGGGGCCGCGGGAGGCGAGGAAGAATGGGCGCATGAAGCTGGGTCTGCACTACTGGAACTACGCGAAGCCTGCCGAGCCGATCGAGATCGGACCGACCCTGCGCGAGACGGCCCTGATCGCCGAGCAGTCCGGGGTCGCCGCGTTCTCCGTCATGGACCACTACTTCCAGATGGAGGCCTCCGCGCCGGCCGAGGAGCCGATGCTGGAGGCCTACACCACGCTGGGCTACGTCGCCGCCCTTACCTCCAGGATGAGCCTGGGCGTGCTGGTCACCGGCGTGATGTACCGCCACCCGGGCCTCCTGGCCAAGATCGTCACCAGCCTCGACGTGCTCTCCGGCGGCCGCGCGCGGCTGGGCATCGGCGCGTCGTGGTACGAGCGCGAGCAGCGCGGCCTGGGCGTTCCGGTCGTGCCGGTGGCCGAGCGTTTCGAGCGGCTCGAGGAGACACTGCAGATCTGTCTGCAGATGTGGAGCGGCAAGGTCGAGGAGTACCACGGTCAGTACTATCAGCTGACCGAGACGCTGAACTCCCCGCCCGCCATCACCAGCCCGCACCCGATGATCATGATCGGCGGCGGCGGCGAGAAGAAGACGCTGCGCCTGGTCGCCAAGTACGGCGACGCCTGCAACCTCTTCGCCACCTCGCCCGAGGACGTGGCCCGCAAGCTCGACATCCTGCGCGAGCACTGCGCTACCGAGGGGCGCGACTACGACTCGATCGTCAAGACCGCGCTGGCGGTGCGCCCGCCGCTGGCCGACGTCGACGGGTGGCTGGCCTACGTCGAGCAGCTCGCCGGCCTCGGTATCACCGAGGTGCAGACCATGCCCGAGCGCAACCCGGTCGAGTTCGCCACCGAACTGGCCGAGAAAGTCCTGCCCCGGCTCGCTTCGATCGGCTGAACGGCGGAGAAATCCCGGCCGAATCGTCCAAATCGCCCCAAAAGCGTCACTCACCCGCTTTTGGGGCGTTGGACTGGGACGATGAGAGTTCTGGTCACGGGCGGAGCGGGGTTCATCGGCGCGAATCTGTGCCGGGAGCTGGCGGCGCATCCGCGCGTCGCGGAGGTCGTGGCGTTCGACGACCTCACCACGGGTAGCGAACGCAACCTTGACGGCGTCGAGGCGCGGCTGGTCGTCGGGAGCATCCTCGACCGGCCCGCCATCGATGCGGCGGTGGCCGAGGCGGACGTGGTCGTCCACCTCGCCGCGCGGCCGAGCGTGCCGCGGTCGGTCGCCGACCCGGTGCGCAGCCATCTGGTCAACGCCACCGGGACCGTGCACGTGCTCGAGGCGTGCCGGCGGCGGGACACGCCGATCATCGCCGCCTCCTCGTCGTCGGTCTACGGCCCGACGCGGATCCTGCCCAAGCACGAGGAACTGCCGACCCGGCCGCAGAGCCCCTACGCGGCGAGCAAGCTGGCCGCCGAGTCGGCGGTGCTGGCCTACGGGGCCACCTACGGGCTGCCGGTGCTCGCGCTGCGGTTCTTCAACGTGTACGGCCCGCTGCAGTCGGTCGGGCACGCCTACGCCGCGGTCATCCCGACCTTCGCCGACGCCGCGCTGCGCGGGCAGCCGGTGCACATCCACGGCGACGGCCGGCAGACGCGCGACTTCACCTACGTCGGGTCGGTGGCGCGGCTGCTGACCGACGCGGCCGTGCGCCGGGTGACCAGCCCGACGCCGGTGAACCTGGCCTTCGGCACGCGCACCTCCCTGCTGGAGCTGCTCGAGCGGATCCGCGAGCTGGCCGGGCGGCCGGTCGAGGTGGTCTTCGACCCGGCCCGCCCCGGCGACGTGCGCGACTCCCAGGCCGACTCCGGCCGGCTGGAGGAGCTGTTTCCCGACCACCGGCCGGTGCCGCTGGACGCAGGCCTGGCCGAGACGGTCAGCTGGTACGAGCGGCAGATAGCGTCGGCACGTCGATAGCCACGTTCGGCACGACGCACAGGTCCGCCATCGCGCCGATCAGCCCGGCCGGCGAGGCGGCGACGGCGGTCAGCGCGCGGGCCAGCACCGGGTCCAGCGGCGGCACGGCGACGTGCGAGATGAGCGGGTGCAGCGGCCGCACGTCGGCCTCCCCGGCGCCGAACAGCTCCTCGTGCAGCTTCTCGCCGGGCCGCAGCCCGGTGTACACCACCTCGACTGGCGCCTCGCCGATGAGCTGGCGGGCCAGGTCGGCGATGCGCACGGGCGAGCCCATGTCCAGGACCAGCGCCTCGCCGCCGGCGCCCAGCGCGGCAGCCTGGATGACCAGCTGGACGGCCTCGGGGACGGTCATGAAGTAGCGCGTGACGAGCGGGTCGGTGACCGTCACCGGGCCGCCGGCGGCGATCTGCGCGCGGAAGGCGGTGACCACCGAGCCCCGGCTGCCCAGGACGTTGCCGAAGCGGACGTTGAGATGGCCGTGGTACGCCGTGAGCCGCTCGGTGATCCGCTTCGAGTACCCGAGCACGCTGATCGGGTTGGCCGCCTTGTCGGTGGAGATGTTCACCAGCCGCTCGACGCCGATGGCCGCGGCCGCCTCCAGCACGTTGAGCGTGCCCAGCACGTTGGTCTGCAGCGCCTCGGCCGGGTGGCGCTCCAGCAGCGTGAGGTGCTTGAGCGCGGCCGCGTGGAACACCACCTCCGGGCGGCGGGCGGCGAAGATCGCGCGGATCGTCGCGGCGTCGCGCAGGTCGGCCAGGATCAGCGACGGGTCGTCCAGCAGCGCCCGGCCGTGGATCGACAGCTGCACGGCGTGCAGGGCCGACTCGTCGCGGTCGAGCATCATCAGCTCGGCCGGGGCGAAGCGGTGCAGCTGCCGGCACAGCTCGGAGCCGATCGAGCCGCCGGCGCCGGTCACCAGCACGCGGCGGCCGGTGAGGTAGTCGCCGATCGCGGCCAGGTCGGTGTCGATCTGCCGCCGGCCCAGCAGGTCGGAGAGCCGCACGTCGCGGACCTCGTTGACGCTGACCGGCCGGTCGAGGGAGTCGTCGAGCGAGGGCAATACCTTGAGAAAATATGATGATAAGTCGGATAAGTCAGGACGCGAAGCGTCCGGACTTATCCGTGCCAGCTCAGAGCGCAGGTGGCGCAGGAGGGAGCCGTCCCCGTTGCGCACCGCGAAGATGATGCCGGCCGCGCCGGTCGAGGCCAGGGCGTCGCGCAGTTCGGGCATGCCGCCCAGCACCGAGATGCCGGAAATGCGCAGCCGCCGCTTGTAGGGATCGTCGTCGAGCAAGCCGGCGGCCCGGTAGCGGCAGTGCGGGTCGTGCCGCATCGCGCGCAGGAGGCGGTGCCCGGCCGAGCCGGCGCCGTAGATGAGCACCGGGACCGTGGCCCGCGAGGCGCGGCGGCGGGTCAGGCGGGCGAGGCGCACGGCCAGCATCAGCAGGAGTGCCGCGGCGCCCCCGGCCAGGGCGACGGTCTGGCGCACGGGGGACAGCGCGGTCAGCAGGCCGCCGGCGATGGCGGCGGTCGCCATCAGCGCGCGCAGCTCGGCCGCGGAGCCGTACTCGTATCGCCGCCGGTAGAGCCGCACCGGCCAGGCCACCGCCGAGTGCAGGGCCGCCGCCAGCAGGATGGTGCCCGCCGCGGCGGTCAGGGGCGGGCGGGGTGCGGACAGCGACAGGGCGAGCGCGAGCCCGCAGGTCCAGGCGTAGAGGTCAGCGGGCCAGTCCCCGGGCCCTGCGGGTCGGTGATCGTCCACGCGACGATTCTTCACGAATGAGCCGCTTATTTCGGCGTAAAAGCCGTATCGCACCCCAAAACCGCAAGGCGGATGTCACTCTGAGTCTAACGATCTGCTACAGGAGGTCATGGCGTATGGAGCTGCGCGACTACGTCAGCGCGGTCCGCAAACGCTGGTGGCTGGTGGCCACGACGGCGTGCCTGGCGCTGGTCGGGGCGGTGGTGGTGACGGCGCGGACGGCGCCGACCTACGCCGCCGGGGTCACCTTCTTCGTCAGCACCTCCAACACCGGCGCCAACGATGCGTACCAGGGCGGCCTGTACTCGCAGCAGCGCGCCCGTTCCTACGCCGACCTCGTCGACAGCGACCGGCTCGCGGGCGCCGTGGCGGCGGACCCGGCGATCGGGCTGGACGCGGCCGGCATCCAGCGGCGGGTCAGCGCGCGGACCGTGCCGGACACGGTGCTGCTGGAGATCACCGTCGTGGACACCGACAGCGCCCGGGCGCTGCGCATCGCCCAGGCGGTCGCGACCCGCTTCGCCGCGCTGGTGGCGACCCTGGAGACGCCGCCCGGGGCGAGCAACCCGACCGTGCGCGTGGACGTGGTCACCGGGCCGCGGGTCAGCACCACGCCGATCAGCCCGCAGCCGGTGCGCAACTTCGCGATCGCGCTGCTGCTGGGGCTGGTCGCCGGGGCCGCGGCGGCGGTCGTGCGGGAGGTCCTGGACACCAGCATCCGGTCGGCGGCGGGCCTTCGTCAGGCGACCGGAAAAGCCGTTCTGGCGGCGGTACCCCATGATTCGCACGCCATCGAATCCCCGCTGCTCGTCGAGGACGCGGCCTGGTCGCCGCGCGGCGAGGCGATGCGGCACCTGCGCACCAACCTGCAGTTCGTCGACCCCGACCGGCGGGCCCGCTGCGTGGTGGTGACCAGCGCGCTGCCCGACGAGGGCAAGTCCACGATCGCCTGCAACCTGGCCATCGTGCTCGCCGAGGCCGGGCACCGGGTGCTGCTCGTCGACGCGGACGTGCGCCGGCCGCGGCTGGCCGGGTACCTCGACCTGGAGGGCGCGGTCGGCCTGACCAACGTGCTCGTCGGCCAGGTCGACCTCGACACCGCGGTGCAGCGCTGGGGCGACCGGGAGCTGTGGGTGCTGCCCAGCGGCTCGATCCCGCCCAACCCGAGCGAACTGCTCGGCTCGCAGCAGATGACCAGGCTGCTGGCCGAGGTGAGCGAGGCCTACGACTACGTGGTCGTGGACAGCTCGCCGCTGCTGGTCGTCACCGACGCCGCCGTGGTGGCCAGCCGCGCCGACGGTGCGGTGCTGGTGGCCCGGGCCGGGCGGACCACGGTGGCCCAGGCGCAGGCCGCGGTGCAGGCGATCGAGGCGGTGTCGGCCCGGCTGTTCGGCTGCGTGCTCAACGCCGCCAAGGGCGGCACCGGCGACGGCTACACGTACACGTACTACGGCCCGCGCGACGCCGAGCGCCCGGGCCGGCGCTTACCGGCACCGCCGGAGCCGGCCGCGGCGGAGTCCATACCGGTCAGAGCCGGGATGCGAGGAGCCTGAGGATGGCGGTGATCGTCTCGGCGCAGTCCCGAAAGCCCTCGATCGGCCCGCCGAACGGGTCGTCGAGATCGTCGTCCGCGGGCGTGCCAGGCTGCAGCCGCCCGCGGACTCCCGCGACCGCGGCCGGGGTGAGCGGACCGGGCGGCAGCGCGGCCAGATACCGGCCGTACTGCCGCAGCGTGAACGTCCGCGCCGCGGTCGCCGGGGCCAGCGTCACGCAGTGCGCCCGCTCCGCCCGGCTCGCGGTGAGCACCAGCTCGGCCCCGGTCAGCAGCGGCGGCGTGACCCGCCGGCTGCGGAAGCCGGCCGGGTCGGCGCCGAGCTCGCGCAGCACGGTCGCGGCGTGCGCGGGCAGCTCCCGGCCGGGCACCGCGTGCGTGCCGGCGCTCTGCGCCGCCAGCCCCAGCGCGCGGGCCAGCCGCTCGGCCATCGGGGACCGGCACAGGTTGGCCCGGCAGACGAAGAGCATCAGGGTGGACTCCAGCGGGGGTGTGCGGTGAACACGCGTATCCATCTCTCGGCCCCGGACGTCTCCGGCGTCGAGGAGCGCTATCTGGTCAACGCGCTGAGGTCCGGCTGGGTCGCGCCCGTCGGGCCGGATCTCGACGCATTCGAAAGCGAGATCGCCCGGCGGTGCGGCGTCGCGCACGCGGTCGGGGTCAGCTCCGGCACCGCCGCGCTGCACCTGGCGCTGCTCGCACTCGGCGTCGGGCCCGGGCAGGCGGTGATCGTGCCGACGCTGACCTTCGCGGCGACCGCGAACGCGGTGGTGTACACCGGCGCCGAACCGGTCTTCGTCGACAGCCTCCCCGGCGACGGCAACGTCGACCCGGAGCTGGTCGTCCGGGCCGCCGCCGACCTGCGCCGGGAGGGCCGGACGGTGGGCGCGGTCGTGCCGGTCGACCTGTTCGGCGCCTGCGCGGACTACCGGGCCCTGGACGGGCTCGGCGTGCCGATCGTGGAGGACGCCGCCGAGGCGCTCGGGGCGAGCCGGGACGGGCGGCCGGCGGGCTCGTTCGGCCGGGTCGCGGCCCTGTCCTTCAACGGCAACAAGATCCTGACCACGTCCGGCGGCGGCATGCTGCTCACCGGCGACGGCGCGCTCGCCGCCCGCTGCCGGCACCTGGCCACCCAGGCCCGCGAGCCGGTGGCGCACTACGAGCATCGCGACGTCGGGTACAACTACCGGCTCAGCAACGTCCTCGCGGCGCTGGGCCGCGCGCAGCTCACCCGCCTCGACGAGATGATCGCCCGGCGCCGGATGCTGCGGGAGGGCTACCTCAAGCAGTTCGCCGCGGTCGACGGCACCCGCCTGCTCGGCGAGGGCGACCCAGGCGCCAACTGCTGGCTCACCACGCTGGTGGTCGACGAGCAGCGGGCCGGCTGGTCCGCCGCCGATCTCGGCGCGTGGCTGGCCGCCCGGGACATCGAGACCCGCCCGGTGTGGAAGCCGATGCACGCCCAGCCGGTGTTTCGCGACCGCCGGGCCTGGCTGACCGGCGTCGCGGACCGGCTCTTCGCCACCGGCCTCAACCTGCCCAGCGGCTCGGGCCTGCGCGACGACGCCCGCCGGCGGGTCTTCGACGCGATCAGCGATTTCCTGGGTACCCGATGAAAAGAGCCTTCGACCTCGTCGGCGCCGGCGTCGCCGTGGTGCTGCTCGCGCCGCTCATGGCCGTCACCGCCGTGTTCGTGAAGGCGACGCTGGGCGGGCCGGTGCTGTTCCGCCAGGAGCGGGCGGGCCGGCACGGCGCGCCGTTCACGCTGGTCAAGTTCCGTTCGATGCGGGAAGGGCCGGGCAGCGACGCCGAGCGGCTCACCGCGGCCGGGGCGTTCCTGCGCGCGAGCAGCCTCGACGAGCTGCCGGCGCTGTGGAACGTGCTGCGCGGCGAGATGAGCCTGGTCGGGCCGCGCCCGCTGCCGGTGGCCTACCTGAGCCGCTACACCGCCGAGCAGCGGCGCCGGCACGACGTGCGCCCCGGCATCACGGGCCTGGCCCAGGTGCGCGGGCGCAACGCGCTGAGCTGGGAGCAGAAGTTCGCCTACGACCTCGAGTACGTGCGCCGCCGCTCGCTCGGGCTCGACCTGCGCATCCTCGCCGAAACCGCCCGCGCGGTGCTGCGCCGCGACGGCATCACGGCGCCCGGCGCCGCGACCGCACACGAGTTCCAGGGTGTGAACAGATGAAGAACGGGCTGGTGATCGTCGGCTGCGGCGGGCACGGGCGGGAGCTGCTGATGATCGCGCGGGCGGCCGGCCTGCCCGTGCGCGGCTTCGTCGACGACGGGCCGAGCCAGCGCAACCTCGACCGGGTCGCCGCCCTCGGCGTGCCGTTCCTCGGCCCGACGGGCCGGCTGAGCGACGAGCGGCCGTCGATCGGCTACGTGATCGGCATCGGCGACCCGCGCATCCGCGCCCGCATCGACGATGACCTGCGCCTGCACGGGCTGGCCGCGGCGACGCTGATCCACCCGGCGGCGACGATCGGCCCCGACGCGGTGCTCGGCGAGGGATTCGTGGCGTTCGCCGGCGCGCGGGTCACCACCAACGTCACCATCGGCCGGCACGTGCATCTCAACCAGAACGCGACCGTCGGGCACGACTGCGTGCTCGCCGACTTCGTGCAGGTCGGCCCGCTGGCCGCGATCTCCGGCGACTGCCACATCGGCTCCGGGGTGTACATCGGCACCACCGCCTGCGTGCTGCAGGGGCTGCGGGTCGGCGCCGACGCGACGGTCGGCGCCGCCGCGTGCGTCACCCGCGACGTCAAGCCGAAGACGACCGTGAAGGGGGTGCCCGCGCGATGAGGGTGGCGCTGGTGATCAAGACCGCCGACGGCGGCCGGTGGACCCTGCCGCACGTGGACGAGCTGCGCGAGCGCGGCCACGAGGTGGTGGCGGTGCTGCCGCCGGGCAGCGAGGGACAGCTGCGCAAGGCGCTGCACGACCGGGGCGTCGACGTGGTGCAGTCCGCGTTCGACTTCCGCTTCCGGCCCGGCCCGGGGACGCTGCGCGGCCTGCTCGGGCTGCGCCGGCAGCTGCGCGGCCTGGCACCCGACGTGGTGCACTACCACCTCTACGCCTCGGCGCTGGCCTGCCGGCTGGCCACGCTCGGCCGCCGCGGCGCGGCGCCGGCCCGGGTGCACATGGTGCCGGGGCCGCTGTTTCTGGAGTCCCCGCTGATCCGGGCGGTCGAGCGGGGGCTGTGCCGGCTCGACGACGTCACGATCGGCGGCAGCGAGCACATCGCCGGGCTCTACCGCGAGATCGGGCTGAGCGAGGAGCGGACCCCGGCGATCCCGTACGGCGTCGACGTCGAGCGGTTCACCCCGCCCTCGGCCGTCTACCGGGCCGCGTCCCGCGACGCGCTGTGCGCCGGCGACGACACGTTCGTGGTGTGCATGGTCGCCTACGTCTACGCGCCGAAGCGGCTGGTCCGCCGGGGCCGCGGCGTGAAGGGCCACGACGTGCTGCTGGCCGCCTGGCGGGAGTTCACCCGGGACCGCCCGGACGCCCGGCTGGTCCTGCTCGGCGGCGGCTTCGACGCGGCCGGCGCGGCCCACAAGCGGCGGCTGCTGGAGCGCTACGACGTCCCGGCCGACCGCACCATCGACTGGCACGAGTCCGCGCTGGACGTGCGCGACTGCTACGCCGCTGCGGACTGCAGCGTGAGCCCGTCGCTGTCGGAGAACCACGGCGCGGCGCTGGAGGCGGCCGCGATGGGCGTGCCGAGCATCGTCTCCGACGCGGGCGCGCTGCCGGAGACGGTCGATCCGGCGTCGGGCTGGATGGTGCCGCGCGACGACCCGGCGGCCCTGGCCGCCGCCCTGCGCGAGGCCTACGCCGACTTCCGGGCCGGCACCCTGGCCCGCCGGGGCGAGGCGGCCCGGGAGCGGGCGGTCCGGCTGTTCGCCCAGCGCCCGGCCGCCCGCGCGGTCGCCGACGTGCTGGAGCGCGCCGAGCGGCGCCGAGGCGAACGGCGCCGCCCGCGCGGAGCCGGCGTTCGATGACCGCGACCGGGCATCGCGCGGGCCGGGTGCGCCCCTCGTTCTCCGGCAACGTGATCTGGGGCGTGGCCGGCAACGGCGGCTACGCGCTGTGCCAGTGGCTGGTCCTGGTCGTCGTGGCCCGGCTGGGCACCGCGGAGATGGTCGGGCAGTATGCGCTGGGCCTCGCGGTCGGCGCCCCGGTGGTGCTGCTGGCGAGCCTGTCGCTGCGCACCGTGCTCGTCACCGACCCCAACGGCGAGCACCCGTTCCGGCGCTACCTGCGCATCCGGCTCGCGGCGATGGCGGTGGCGCTGCTGGTCATCGCCGCGATCGTGGTCCTCTTCCGCCTGCCCGCGGCGGTGGTACTGCTCGTCGGCGCGGCAAAGGCCTTCGACGGCGTGGGCGACATCTACCTGGGCCTGCTGCAGCGCCACCACGACCAGCGCAGCATCGCGGCGGCGCAGCTGGTCAACGGCGGGCTGACGGTGGCGCTGACCGCGGCGCTGCTCTACGGCACCAGCAGCATCGCCTGGGCCGCGGCCGGCTCCGCGGCGGCGTCGCTGATCACCTGGCTCATGTGCTGCGCCCCGTTCGCCGGCCGCTTCCACAACCGGCCCGGCCCGCGCCCGCCGCGGCGCACCCACCGGGCCGCCGGCGGCGTCGGCGAGCTGCTGTGGGTCGCGCTGCCGCTGGGCCTGGCCTCCGGGCTCGCCTCGCTGACCGTGAACGTGCCTCGCTACGCGCTGCAGGACCGGCTCGGCGCCGCCGCGCTCGGGGCGTTCGCCGCCGCCGGGTACCTCGTGCTGACCGGCAACGTCTTCTTCTCCGCCGTCGCGCAGACCCTGCTGCCGCGCCTGGCCGAGCTGCGCGCGAACGGCACCCCGGAGGGCTTCCGCGGCCTGCTGCGCCAGGCGCTGCTCGGCGTCGGCGTGGCCGGCGGGCTGGGCGTGTGGGCGGCCTGGCTGTTCGGCTCCGGGCTGCTGCGGCGGCTGTACGGCGAGCAGTACGCCGGCCAGGGCCGCGTGCTCGCCGTGCTCGCGCTGGCCATGGTCCTGGGCGGGGCCTGCTTCGTGCTCGACGCCGGCCTGTCCGCCGCCCGCCGCTTCACCGGCCAGCTCGCCGTGAACGCGGCGGTGCTGGTGACCGCCGGGCTGGCCGCGCTGCTGCTGGTGCCGCGCTACGGCGCGCTCGGCGCGGCCTGGGCCACGGTAGCGGCCGCGGCCGTGCACTGCGCGCTCAAGTTGGAGGTGCTGCGGCGTGCCCTTTGACCTCGCGCAGGAGCCCTGGCTCTCGGTCGGTCTCGCGGCCGTCGCCGGGCCGGTGCTGCTGTTCGCGGGGGGCCGCCGGGACCCGCTGGGCTACCTGACCCTGTACTTCTTCCTGTTCGGCTTCGGCCCGGTGGTGAGCTACCTGACCGGCGGCACCATCTACAGCGGCACCAACCCGCAGCTCATCGGCCGGGCCGCGCTCGGGCTGCTGCTCGCCTTCGCCGGCGTCGCCGGCGCCGGCCTGCTCGTGCGGCAGCGCCGCGACGTGGCCGACCCGATGCGCCGCCCGGCCGAGCGCCGGTTGCCGCTGGTCCCGGCGGTCCTGGCGGCGCTGGCGCTCTACGGGCTGGGGGTGCTCGCCTGGGGCGGCGGCGCGTTCCTGAGCGGGACCAAGCTCGACCGCGTCGCCGTCGCCGGCCCGCTGCACTACGACTACCTGCTGCTGCAGATGTGCGCGTGCGCGCTGTACTTCGTGGCGTACGAGACCTCCACCGGCCGGTTCGCCTACCGGCTCAACCTCGCCGTCTACATCGCCTACTGCCTGGCCACCGGCGAGCGGGACTTCATCTTCGTGCTCTTCGCGCTGGTCCTGCACCGCGAGCTGGTGCGCGGCGGGCGCCGGCTGCCGCGGCCGGTGCTGTGGGGCGCCGCGCTGCTGTTCGGCGCGACCGCGCTGTTCGGCCTGCGCGGTGGCGGGCAGGCCAGCGTGCTCAACCAGGGCTCGGTGCTCTTCGTCGACACCTGGGTCATGACGCACGTGCCGTCGGCCGAGCCCTTCCAGCACGGCCTGAGCTACCTGCACGCGCTGCTCAACCTGGTCCCCGGACAACCGCAGGAGCCGCTGTCGCAGTGGCTCGTGGACCGCTACGCGCCCGGCAGTTCCTCCGGCTACGGCTTCTCGCTGACCGGGGAGGCGTACCTCAACTTCGGCCTGCTCGGCATCCCGGTGCTGTTCGCGCTGCTGACCCTGGTGCACCGGTGGCTGGCCAACCGGATCGACCGGGCGCCGGTCTACGCCTACGGCAGCCTGCTGTTCACCGTCGCCTGGATGTACGGCTTCCGCGGCGAGAGCGCGTCGCTGCTCAAGACCTGCCTCTACGGCGCGGTGTTCTACGGCGTGATCCGGCTGGTCTCGGTGCGGGTGACGCCGGAGGCCGCCCCGCGCGCGGAGGAGGAGCCGGCGTGCGCCTGGTCGTGACCAGCGAGCAGCGGTACCAGCGCACCCCCGACGGGCGGGTGTGGTCGACGACCGGCACCGCCAACGACTTCTGGCAGCGGTACCGCGCCGTCTTCGCCGAGGTGCGGGTCGTGGCCCGGGTCGCCGACGCACCCGGCCGCCCGCCGCGGGCCCAGCGCGTCGACGGCGAGGGCGTGGAGGTGTACGGGCTGCCGTACTACCTCGGGCCGGTGCGGTACCTGCTGCGCCTGCCCCGCCTGCGGGCCGCCGTGCGCGCCGCGGCCGGGCCGGGCGACGCGGTGCTGCTGCGCGTGCCGTCGGCGATCGGCACGCTGCTGCACCGGGCGCTGCGCCGCCGGCGGAGCCCGTTCGGGCTGGAGGTGGTCGGCGACCCGTACGACGTCTTCGCCCCCGGCGCGTCCCGGCACCCGCTGCGCCCCCTGCTGCGCTGGTGGTTCACCCGCCGGCTGCGGGCCCAGTGCCGGGCCGCGGCCGCCGTGTCCTACGTGACCGAGCGCGAGCTGCAGGCCCGCTACCCGGCCGGGCCCGGTGCGGTCAGCGCCGCCTACTCGAGCATCGAGCTGCCGCGGAGCGCGTTCGCGGACCGGCCGCGCCGGCCCCCGGGCGCGGCGAAGGTCGCCGTCCGGCTGGTCAGCGTCGGCTCGCTGGAGCAGCCGTACAAGGGCGTCGACGTGCTGATCGAGGCGCTGCCGCTGCTGGTCGAGGCGGGCCTGTCGGCGAGCCTGGTGCACGTCGGCGACGGCCGCTGCCGCCCCGGCCTGGAGCGGCTGGTCCGCGAGCGGCGCCTCGGCGGCCGGGTCTCCTTCGCCGGCGCCGTGCCGCCCGGCGCCCCGGTCCGGCTGTTCCTCGACGACGCCGACCTGTTCGTGCTGCCCTCCCGCACGGAGGGGCTGCCCCGGGCGCTCATCGAGGCGATGGCCCGCGGCCTGCCGGCGGTCGCCAGCCGCGTCGGCGGCGTGCCCGAACTGCTCGGCGGCGCGCAGCTGGTGCCGCCCGGCGACCCGGTCGCGCTGGCCTGCGCGATCACCGCGCTGGCGGCCGACCCGGACGCGCTGGCCGCCGCGTCCGCGCGCAACCTGGCCCGGGCCCGCAACTACGCCGCCGAGACCCTGGCCCGCCGTCGCGCCGACTTCTACCGCGCCCTGCTCGTCGTCACCGCCCCGGATCGGGTCGAAGAGGTGGTGAGCGGTGCGGACTGAGCGCCTGCGGTGGCCGCTGCGCACCCGCCGCCGACGGTTCGTCGCGGCCGCCGTCGCGCTGGTCGTGCTGCTCGCCGGGTTCGGGCTGCGCCTGGCCGCGGTCGGCGCCGACGCGGCCGGGCACCTGCGGCGGGCCATCGCCCTGGTCGGCGACCTGGAGCGGCAGCTGCGTGCCGGGGACCTGGCCGGGGCCCGGGTCACCGCCGGCGACCTGCGCCGGCAGGCCGAGGCGGCGCGGGCCGACGCGCACGGGCCGAGCTGGTGGGCCGGCCGGCGCCTGCCGGGCGCCGGGGACGATCTCACCGCGGTCGGCGCGGTCGCCGATGCCGTGGACGCCGTCGCCGCCGGGGTGCTGCCGCCGCTGCTCGACGCCGCCGACGGGTTGAGCAAGGCGATGGGGCGCGGCTCGTCCGGTACCGATGCGGATCTCAAAACGGTCGAGGCGGCGGCGCCCAGGATTGCCGCGGGCGCCGCCACCGCCCGCGCCGCCCAGCGCCGCCTCGCCGCGCTCGACCGCGCCGGGCTCACCGGCCCGGTCCGCGACGCCGTGCGGCAGGTGAGCGACGGCCTGGACCGGGTCGTGCCGCTGCTGGACCCGGCCGCGCGGGCGGCCCGGCTGCTGCCCCGGCTGCTCGGCGCCGACGGACCGCGGACCTATCTGGTGCTGTTCCAGAACCTCGCCGAGATCCGCGCCACCGGCGGCATGCCCGGCGCGTTCGCCGTCGTGCGGGCCGACCGCGGCCGGTTCAGCCTGGTCGAGCAGGGCACCGCGGCGAAGACGCTGCGCACCTTCGACGCGCCGGTGCTGCCGCTGGACGCCGACCAGGAGGACCTGTTCACCGACCGGCTCGGCACCTATCCCGCCGACGTGAACCTGACCCCGGACTTCCCGACCGCCGCCGCGCTGATCCGCGAGATGTACCGGCAGCGCTCCGGCCGCTCGGTCGACGGGGTGCTGGCCACCGACCCGGTCGCGCTGGCCTACCTGCTCGGCGCGACCGGACCGGTGGCGCTGCCCACCGGCGGGCAGCTGACCGCCGGGAACGCCGTCCGCCAACTGCTTTCCGAGGTGTACCTCACCATCGCCGCCGAGCCGGACCAGGACGCCTACTTCGCCGGGGCCGCGAAGGCCGTGCTCGAGCGGCTCATGGGCGGCGTGCCGATCAGCCGGGAGCTGGCCTCCGCCCTGTCGCGGGCGGCAGCCGAGCGGCGGCTGCTGGCCTGGAGCGCGCACCCGCAGGAGCAGGCCGACATCGCCGGGACGGTGTTCGCCGGCACGCTGCCCGACGACGACGGCGCCCGCCCCACCGTCGGCGTGTTCCTCAACGACGGCACCGGCGCGAAGCTCGGCTACTACCTGACCCGCTCGGTGAGCGTGCAGACCGGCCGCTGCCTTGCGGGCGGTGCGCGCCCGCTGCGGGTGACCGTCACCCTCGGCTCCAACGCGCCGGCCCGCGGCCTGCCGCCCAGCGTGCTCGGGCTCGGCCTGGCCGGGCCGTCGGTGGTGCGCACCAACGTGCTGGTGTACGCGCCGACCGGCGGCTCGCCCGTCGCCGCCCGGCAGGACGGCGCCGAGGTCGACCTCGGCACCGGGCTGGAGAAAGGCCGCGAGGTCGCGGTGTTCACCGTGGACCTGGCCCCGGGCGCGCACAGCACGCTCGTGGTCGACCTGGTGACCGGGCCGCTGCCGAACCAGGGCGCGGTGACCCCGCGGCTGCTGCTGACGCCCGGCAGCGCGCCGTGGAACTCGCGGATTTCGGCGGGCCCGCCCTGCGACAAATGAGCATGCGAGGAAAAGTCCGGTTCACCCCTATCGAGGGGATTTGCGGGTTTACGGTGAGGATCGGGGAGAGGAGAGGGAGAGCCATGCGAAGCCGAACAAGAACGGCGCTGACAACATTCGCCGGCCTCGCCGGCGCCGCCGTCGCGGCGGCCGTGCTCGGCGCACCGACCGTTGCCCAGGCCGCCCCCGAGGCGGCATACCCGGCGCCGGCTCCGGCCATCCGGGTCAGCGCGGCGTCGATCTCGGTCGGCGACGCGGTGCGGCTGCAGGGGCGAAGCTTCGTCGCCGGCGAGCCCATCGCGATCCGTGTGCAGTACCGCATCACGCGCAACTCCGGTGGCTTCGACAACCCGTGGGGCGTGAGCGTCAACGGTGACCGCCGCGCCGACGACCAGGGCCGGTTCTCGGCCCGGATCCGGCTGTCGATGCCCGGCTACGCGATCATCAAGGTCACCGGCAAGCAGTCGCACAAGACGCTGACGGCCGCCGTGCGGGTCCAGGCCTGGCGCAACCCGTGGCCGGACGACATCTTCGACGGCACGCCGCTGGGCTCGAGCCCGGTGCGCGCGGGCCACTGGGATGGCGGGGACCGGCCGGTCGGCTTCTTCGGCCCGTTCCGCAGCGGCTGGTCGCCGTTCCGGCTGCAGGCCAACGAGGTGGCCGCCCCGGCCGCCAAGGACGACGGGCCGCGCACCTACGGCGCGGAGCTGCTGCCGGGCCTGCTCGGCCTGACCGCCCTGGTCGGCAGCACGGTCCTGGCCTACCGCCGCCGTCGCCCGACGCACTGATCCTTCGCCGGGTTCCCCCGCGCTCGCGTCTGCCGGCTGCCGCCGGCCAGGTCACCGACCACCTCGTCGGATGCGGGTTCCCGGTTTCCACCGTCGCTGTCTCGGATTTATCCAGACACTTCGTGCCCGAATAAATCCGACATATCACGATTTAAGGGTATCCCGGCCCGTCGGTGCGATCAGCGCCCGGCGGGCCGGTGACTTCCCAGATAGGATGATCATGGGCAAAGTCGTCATCATCGGGCAGGGGTACGTCGGCCTGCCGCTGGCCATCCGGGCCGTCGAGGCGGGCGACGACGTCGTCGGGCTCGACACCGACACCGACCGCATCAAGTCGCTCGGCGCCGGGCTCTCCTTCGTCGAGGACGTCTCCGACGAGCGGCTCGCCCGGGCGCTGGCGACCGGGCGGTACCGGCCCAGCGACGACTACACGGACGCGGCCGGCTTCGACACCTGCGCGATCACGGTGCCCACCCCGCTCACCGACGGGGTGCCCGACATCAGCCACATCGAGCACGCCGCGCTGCAGATCGCGCCGTACCTGCGGCCCGGCTGCACGGTGATCCTCGAGTCGACCACGTATCCGGGCACCACCGAGCGGGTGCTGCGGCCCCTGCTGGAGCACACGAGCGGCCTGCGCACCCCCGACGACTTCCACCTCGGCTACAGCCCGGAGCGCATCGACCCGGGCAACCGCACCTGGCACCTGGGGAATACGCCGAAGCTCGTCTCCGGCATCGACGAAAGCTCGCTGGCGGCGACCCGCGCGTTCTACGAGCGGTTCGTGGAGCGGCTGGTGCCGGTCTCCGCCCCGCGTACCGCCGAGCTCACCAAGCTCTTCGAGAACACCTTCCGGCACATCAACATCGCGCTGGTCAACGAGCTGGCGATCGTGGCCGACAAGCTCGGCGTCGACGTGCGCGAGGCGATCGCGGCGGCGGCGACCAAGCCCTTCGGGTTCATGGCCTTCGACCCCGGCCCGGGCGTGGGCGGGCACTGCCTGCCGATCGACCCGTCCTACCTGTCCTGGCAGGTCAAGCGGGAGGTCGGGCAGCGGTTCCGGTTCATCGAGCTGGCCAACGACGTCAACGAGGGCATGCCGCACTACGTGGTGCAGCGCCTGACCGCCGGCCTGAACGCCCGGTTCAAACCGATCAACGGCAGCCGGATCCTGCTGCTGGGCCTTGCCTACAAGAGCAACGTCGGCGACCTGCGCGAGTCGCCGGCCCGCGCGGTCGCGGAGCTGCTCGTCGACCTCGGCGCCGACGTGCGCGCGGTCGAGCCGCACGCGCTGCCGCGGGACCTCGGACTGCTCGGCGGGGTGACGCTGGTCGATCTGACCGCCGTCGAGGTGATGGCGGCCGACGCGGTCGTCGTCCTCACCGATCACGACGACTTCGACTACGCGCTCGTGGAGGAGAACGCGCAGTACATCTTCGACACCCGCAACCGCTTCCGGGTCACCTCCGGGCGGGTGGTAGAGCGGTTGTAGCCACCGTGCGGGGCGGCACCCAGCTTGGTTCGGTAGCCTGCCGCGGTGATCGTCGCGCCCACCCGTCTGCTGCTCGTGCGAGCCGGCGTGGTGTTCGGCGGCGCCGGGGTGCTGCTCGTCGAGCTGTTGTCGGCGGTTGGCCTGCTCAATCGCGCCGCGATCATCGCGCTGTGGGTCGCGGCCGCGCTGGCGATCGGATTTTTCGGATATAAGCGGCTTTTCGGAATTGTCCGGATGGTGCCGGAGGCCTGGCGCAAGGCCGCGCGGTCCGAACGGGTGGTCGCCGGGTTCCTCGGCGCGATGCTGCTGGCCGACCTGCTCGTCGCGGTCCTGGCGCCGCCGAACAACTTCGACTCGCAGACCTATCACCTGCCCAAGATCGAGCACTGGGTGGCGCAGGGCGGCGTCGGGTTCTACCCGACCGTCATCGACCGGCAGCTGGCCATGGCGCCCGGCGCGGAGTACCTGCTGCTGCACCTGCGCCTGCTCACCGGCGGCGACGGGCTCTACAACCTGCTCCAGCTCGCCGCCGGCATCGGCGGCGCGATCATCGCGTCGCGGATCGCCGCGCAGCTCGGCGGCTCCCGGCGCGCGCAGCTGATCGCCGCGCTGGTCTTCGGTACCACTCCCATCGTCGTGCTGGAGGCGACCAGCACCCAGACCGACCTGGTGGTCGCGCTCTGGGTCGGCAGCGTGGCCACCCTCGTCCTCGACGAGCTGCGCCGGCGCACGGCGTGGCCGGCGATGCTGCTGCTGGGCGCGGCGGCCGGGCTGACCCTGCTGACCAAGGCGACCGGCCTGCTCGCGGTGGGCCCGCTGCTCCTGCTCTGGTTCGGCGCGCAGGTCAGGCAGCGCCCGATCTGGCGGGCCGTGGCCGGTGCCGCGATCGTCGCCGGGGTGATGGCGTTGATCGCCGGGCCGTACCTGTGGCGGGTGCAGACCACCTACAGCAACCCGCTCGGCCCGAGCCACCTGCGCGACTCGATCTCGATGCAGCGCCACGACCCGGCCTCGGTGCTCGTCAACGCGCTGCGCATCACCGAGACGGCGCTGCAGACCCCGGCCGGCCCGGTCGGCTCGGGCGCGATCGTCGGCCTCGCCCACGCCCTCGGCGTCGACCCGTCCGCGCGGGACATCACCTACTGGGGCGCGACCTACCCCTACGAGTCCTGGCCGCCGGACGAGGACCGCGTCTCGTTCCCCGTGCAGGGCGCCTTCATCCTCATCGGCGCGGCCGTGCTGCTGTGGCGCCGCTCGCCGGCCCGCCTCTACGCGGCGGTGTTCTGGCTCGCCGTCCTCGCCTACGTGGTGACGGTGAAGTGGCAGCCCTGGGGCAACCGGCTGGTCGTGTTCCTGATCCTGCTGGGCACCCCGCTGGCCGCGCTGTGGGCCGACAGCCTGATCTCGGTCGGTCGGCGGGTGGTCGCCGGGGTGACCGTGCTGGCGCTGTCCGCCGGCGCGGTGGCCGGCGCGTTCGCGGTGTCCTACGGCTGGCCGCGCCGGCTGGTCGGGCACGGCTCGGTGTTCACCACCAGCGACCAGGACGAGCGGTTCATCCGCCGGCCGGAGTGGGGCACCGACTACCGGTGGGCCGCCGACGCGGTGCGGGCGTCGGGCGCGAAGCGGGTCGGGATCGTGCAGGGGTACAACACGTGGGAGTACCCCTGGTGGGTCCTGCTGCGCGGGGACGACCTGGTGTCGCTGCAGTCGCTGCAGCCCGACCTGCCGGCGCCGCCGGTCGACTCGGTCGACGCCGTGGTCTGCGTGGATCCACCGATCGGATGCTGGTTCTACATCCCGCCCCAGTGGAACCCGCAGACGCACGGCTCGGTGACCTATGCGATCCGGCCCAAGTCCTGACGGTCAGTCGCCCCAGACGTCCGCCGCCCAGACGTCGCCGGACCAGGTGTAGCCGGACCACGTATAACCGGACCAGGTGTACCCGGACCACGTGTAACCCGACCAGGTGTACCCAGACCAGGTGTAACCCGCCCACGAGTCGCCGGACCAGGTGTAACCGGACCACGTGTAGCCGGACCAGGTGTAGCCCGACCACGCCGGGTAGGAGGCGGAGGCGGCGCTCCAGCCGGAGCCGGTGAGGCGCCGGCCCATCCAGGTGCCGCCGACCCACGCCGTGCCGGCGGAGCTGGCCTTGGCCCAGGCGGCCGTGTTGAACGGGCCGAAGAGGTCGTTCTCGCCGGTCAGCACGGCGTCGCCGGCGGAGAGGTGCCAGCTGCCGCGGGCCGCCTCCAGCGAACCGACGCCGGTGCTCGCCGGCCAGGTCTGCACCGCGGCCGGCCGCTTCGCGCGCGCCGCCTGGCCGAGGTTCAGCTCGCCCGCGCCGGCCGCCGGGCCGGCCTTCGGCAGCTGCCGCGCCGTGCCGACGAGCAGCGCCTTGACCTGGTCCGGGGTCAGCTCGGGGCGCTGCTGCAGCAGCAGCGCGGCGGCGCCGGAGACGACGGCGGCGGACTGGGAGGTGCCGCTGCCCTTGAACAGCCGGTCGCCCACCCGGGCGTCCGGCGACTCGGTGTCGGCGTAGCTGCCGGGGTCGCGCAGGGAGACGATCGAGCGGCCGGGCGCGACGAGGTCGACCCGGCGGGACGCGGTACCGGCGCTGCTGAAGTCGGCGACGGTGTCGTCCGCGGTGTTCGCGGTGCCCGCCGTGTCGGCCGCGCCGACCGCGATCACGTAGGGGTCGGTCGCCGGGTTGTTCAGCGCCGGCCGATCGGTGCCGCCGTTGCCGGCCGCGACCACGACCACGATCCCGGCCCGCCAGGCGTTCTCCACCGCGTGGGTCAGCGGGTCGATCTGGTAGCTCTGGACACCGTCGGTGCCGTAGGACAGGTTGAGCACCCGGATCGGCCGGCGGGGATCGTCGTTGCGGTGCTCGACCACCCAGTCGATCGCGGCGATCACCTGGGAGACGTCGCTCGCCCCGTTCGCGGCGCCGACCTTCACCGAGGTGAGCGTGGCGTCGGGGGCGATGCCGCGGAAGCCGGTGCGGGAGTCGTTGCCGGCGATGATGCCGGCCAGGTGCGTGCCGTGGCCGTAGGTGTCGAGGTGCCGCAGCGCGTCGCTCTGGCTCTCCACCGACAGGTCCGGCCCGTTGACGACGTTGGTGCCGCGCAGCCCGTCGACCGGGACGACGCCGGTGTCGACGAGCGCCACGCCCACGTTGCGGCCGGTCACACCGTCCGCCCAGAGGCGGTCGGCGCCGACGGCGCTGGCCGCCTCCGCGACGGTCGTGCTCGCCGTGGTGTCGTAGCGCCAGCGCGGGTTCCCCCGGTGCCCCGGTGAGGCGTCGCGGCCTTGCGACCGGTTGTAGCCGGGCGCCGCGTCGTTGCCCGGTGCCGCGGCGGCGACACCCGGTGCCACGGCGGTGGCCAGCACGGCAAGCGCGCCGCCGAGCAGCAGCGCGCCGCCGCGGGACGGGGAGATCTTCGGGGTCATGCAGGCTCCTTCGGTTTCATTTCGCTACGAAGCATGACCGCGCGACTACGAAGAGTGAATATGATGGGTGGCGGAATGGTCGACCGGTGAGCCGGCTCCGACCGGTGGGACGACACGGCCGTTGCGCCGCCGTTGTGATCGCCGTCGTCGCGCTCAGGAACCGTCCGCGGCTGCCGATGGGCCCGTGCTGTGGACGTATCGGGCGAATGGACCTTGGTAATGCAGGACGAACGGCCGGACCTCGGTCAGTCGATCACCGATCCGCTGACCGGCGCGTACTCGCGCGCGCTGCTGGTCCATCGGCTGACCGAGGAACTCGGGCGCGCGACCCGCAGCGGGGTCGGCTGCTCGCTGTTCCTGTTCGACGTCGACTACTTCAAGAGCATCAACGACTCGTACGGCCACCAGCGCGGCGACGAGGTGCTCAAGCAGCTCGTCGAGCGGGTCAACGGGCTCGTGCGCAGCTACGACGCCCTGTTCCGGTACGGCGGAGACGAGTTCGTCCTGCTCCTGCCCGACACCGGCAAGGCCGACGCGGTGCGGGTGGCGCTGCGGCTGGTGGACGGGGTCCGCGGCACGCCGTACCCCGGCGAACCGCCCCTGACGGTCTCCGTCAGCCTCGGCGTCGCCTCCTTCCCCGAGGACGGCGCCGACGGCGACGCGCTCATGCAGTGCGCCGACCGGCGCAACTACCTGGCGAAGCGGCGCGGCCGGGCGTGCGCCGTCGCCGACGACGTCGAGGGCGGCGAGCAGGCCGTCTCGTCCCGGCTGCTGGAGCGGGACATTCCGCTCTCATCGGTGCAGGAGCTGCTCAACCGCCTGCTCGCGCGGTCCAGCGCCGCGCTGCGCGTCACCGGCGAGCGGGGCGCGGGATACACCCGCTTCCTGGCCGAGGTGGTGAAGCTGGGCCGGCTGCGCGGCTTCCAGGTCGTGGCCGCGGACGCCGGCGCGCCGGCCCTGCCCGCCGGCCCCACGCCGGTGCTGGTCGTGGCCGACCGCGGCGAGGGACCACGGGCCGCCGAGCTGGTCCGCGCGCTGCACGCCGAGCAGCCCGACGCGGTCGTCGGCGTGGTGTACGGCGCCGACGGCTGGGCCGACCCCGGCCTCGATCTCGACCTGCCCGCGGTCGACGACGCCGAGCTGCTGCCGTGGTCCACCGCGGCGCTGCGGGTCTGGCTGCGCCTGCACCTGCAGGGCGAGCCGAGCCCGCACCTGATCGACTGGCTCGCCTCCCAGTGCGGCGGCATGCCCGCCCGGGTCCACAAGGAGCTGGACCGCCTCACCGCGCGCGGCGGGCTGGTCGCCGCCGGCACCAACGGCTGGACGATCGCCCCCGAGATCCTGCAGCGGCAGCTCAAGCCCCGCCGCCGCGTCCCGCAGCCGCTCACCGAGCTGGTCGGCCGGCAGCAGGAGACCGCCCAGGTGGCGCGGCTGCTGACCGCCGGGCGTCTGGTCACGCTGACCGGCCCCGGCGGGATCGGCAAGACCCGGCTCTCGCTCGCGGTGGGCTCGGCGGTGGCCGACTCCTTCGCCGACGGCGTGGTGTTCGCCCCGCTCGCCGAGGCGACCACCCGGGAGATGGTGGTGCAGGCGCTGGCCGGCGCCTTCCAGGTCGCCGAGGTGCCGTACCAGCCGCTCATGACCACCCTGGCCGAGGAGATCGCGGAGCAGTCCGTGCTGCTCGTGGTCGACAACTTCGAGCAGGTGCTGGACGCCTCGCCGGTGATCAGCGAGCTGCTCGGCGCCGCGCCCGGGCTGCGGGTGCTGGTGAGCAGCCGGGAGCGGCTCTCGCTCTACGGCGAGCGGATCTTCCCGGTGCCCCCGCTGCCGCTGCCCGATCCGGCCACGCTGCCGGCCGGTCCGGCGGCGGTGGCGGCCGCGCTGGCGAGCTCCCCGGCGCTGGCCCTGTTCCAGGTCCGGGCCCTGGCCGCCACGTACGACTTCAGCCTCACCGAGCAGAACCTGACCGCGACGATCGAGCTCTGCCAACGCCTCGACGGCCTGCCCCTGGCGATCGAGCTGGCCGCCGCGCGCAGCGACACGCTGAGCCCCGCGCAGATGCTCGCCCAGCTGACCGACCGGCTCGACGTGCTCGACCACGGGCCGCGGGACCTGCCCGGGCGGCAGCAGACCCTGCGCAACGCGATCGGCTGGAGCCTGTCGCTGCTGTCGCCCGACGCACTGGCGCTGTTCACCGCGCTCGGCGCGTTCACCGGCGGGTGCCGCTTGGACGCCGCCGCGCACGTCTACGGCGGGCCGCCCGAGGACGTGCGGGCCATGCTGACCGCGCTGGTTGACAAGAGCCTCGTGCAGGCCGAACCGGACGGCGAGGGCGAGGCGCGGTACCGCATGCTGGAGACCATCCGCGTGTATGCGGCGGAACTGCTGCGCGCCGACCCGCGCCGGCCCGAGCTCGAGGGCCGCTACACCGAGCTCTACGTCGCGATGGCCGACGCGTGCGGCACCCGGCTCACCGGGCCCGACCAGGGCGCGGCGATGGCGCAGATCGCGCGGGAGTACGCCAACCTGCGGGCGAGCTACACGCTGCTGGCCGAGGCCGGACGGGCCGCGGAGGTGGCCACGATGGCGCTCGGGCTGTGGCGGTACTGGCGCAACGGCGACCACCTCGGCGAGGGCCGCGAGCGGCTGGCCGTCGCCTGCTCCCTCGCCACGGGCCTCGACGCGCTCACCCGCGCCCGCCTGCTGCACGCCGCCGCGGTCCTCGCCGCCGCGCAGGACGAGCACGAGGCCGCCACCGCGCTGGCCGGCGAGAGCCTGACCGAGGCGACCGGGGCCGGCGACCGACCGGCCCAGGCCCACGCCTGCAACGCGCTGGGCATCGCCGCGCTCGGCGCCGGCGACTACGAGGCCGCCGACGGCTACTTCCACCGCTGCCTGGAGACCTGGCAGCGGCTCGACGACCCGCTCGGCATGGCCATGGCGCACGGGAACCTCACCAAGGTCGCCCTGCGCCTCGGGCACGTCGAGGCGGCCAGCGAGCACGCGGCGCACTGCCTGGCGTTCGACCGCAGCGTCGGCAACACCCGCGGCATCCAGATCGGCCTGTCCTGCGTGGGCGAGATCATGCTGGCCCGCCGCGACGTCCCCGGCGCGCGGGAGGCCCTGCAGGAGAGCCTGGAGCTCAGCCGCCGGCTCGGCGACGCCTTCGGCGAGGCGATGGCCCTGCACCACCTCGGCGAGGCGGCCCGGCTCACCGGCGACGAGGCCACCGCGGTCGCGCTGACCTACCAGGGGCTGGTGCTGCGGCACCAGGTCGGCGACCGGGAGGATCTCGCGGTGTCGCTGGACACGCTGGGCATCCTGGGCGTTGCCGCCCGGCCGGAGCTGGCCGCCCGGCTGCTGGGCGCGGCCGAGGCCCTGCGGGACCGGCACCGGCTGCCGGTGCCGGCCGCCATCGCCGAGCAGCGGCGGTCCACGCGCGCCGCGCTGGAGACCGCGCTGGGCGGCGAGCGGCTGCGGGCCGCGATCGCCATCGGCAAGGTCCTGACCCTCGACCTGGCCATCGCCGAGGCGGCAGATCTTGGCATCGCCGAGGCGGCAGACCTGGGCATCGCCGAGGCAGGAGACCTGGGCGGAGGGGGAGGAGCGAGATGATGGTGGGGCAGTTGCGGGCGCTGTTCATGGCGATCTGCGTGGCCGGATCCCTGGCCGCGTTGTGGGGTTTGGGGGGTACTCCCGGTGAGCGGGCGGCGATCGCGGCCGTCGTCGCCACCCAGGCGTGGCTCTGCATCGGCTTCCGCCGCCGTGGCTTCCCGGCCTGGAGCTGGCTGATCGAGGGCGGCGCGCTGTTCCTGGCCGCGTGGGCGTCGCACTACGCCGTCCCGGCCGTGGTGCTGTACCTGTGGGTCGGCGCTCGCGCGCTCTACGGCGGCCTGCCGGGGAGGGCGCTCGGCGCCGGGATGGTGACCGCGATCCTCGCCGCCGGCGTGCCGATCGCCGGCGTGGGCGCGCTGCCCACGGCGCGGTCGGTGGTCATCGCGCTGGCCGTCCTGGCCGCCGCGCACGCGCTGGCCGGCGCCGCCCGCGCCGGCGACATCGCCGCCGGGCGGGCCCGGACCGCGGCCGCCGCCGGCGCCCGCCTGGCCGCGGCGGCCACCCGGGCCGAGGCGATGCAGGTGGCGGTCCAGGCCGCCGTCGACATGACGAGCGACGCGGACGCCATGATCGCCACCGTCAACGGCCCGTCCCTGCGCGTGGCGGCGCGGGCCCGCCGGCGCGGCGCCGCGGAGGCGGCGAGCCAGGCCAACAGCGACGAGCTGTGGTCGCGCATCGACGCCCTGCCGCCCGGGGTGCGCGGCGTGCTGGCCGGCGACGGGCCGGCGCAACTGCGCGGCGCCGACGCCCGGGCGCTGGCCGAGGCGGTCGGGCTGCGCCCGGCCGACCGGGCCGTCCTCGCCCCGCTGGCCATGGAGGGCAAGGTGTTCGGCCTGCTCGCGCTGGTCTTCGACCGGCGCGCCGACGACCCGTCCGGCCTGCTCACCACGCTGGCCGACGAGGTCGCGCTGGCGCTGGACAACCTGCTGCTGCGTTCCCGGCTGAGCGTCGTGGTGGAGAACTCGCCCGACGCCGTCATCCTGGCCAGCGACGCGGGGATCGTGCGGTTCGTCAACCCGGCCGCCCGGCAGCTGCTCGGCCGCGACGGCGTGCTGCTGACCGGCGGCGACCTGTGCACGCTGCTGAGCCTCACGGACATCGCCGAGGTGCTGCCCGCGCCGGGCGGCGCGAGCCGGCAGCCGGTCCGCTGCCGGATCCCCACCGGCAAGGCCGCCGAGTGGACCGACGTGGACGTGATGGCCGAGCGGGTCACCGAGCACGACGGCTCGCACAGCCTGGTGGTGTATGCGCGCGACGTCTCGGAGCGGGAGCGGCTGGAGCTGGAACTGCGCCACGCGCAGAAGCTCGAGTCGGTGGGCCGGCTCGCGGCCGGCATCGCGCACGAGATCAACACGCCGGTCCAGTTCGTCGGCGACAACGTGCGGTTCCTGCGCGACGCCTTCGCCGATCTGCAGCAGCTCTGCGCGGCGTACGCGGTGCTGGCCGGCGCCGTCGGGGCCGGAACCGACACGGCCGGGCCGCTGCGCGAGGTGGAGACGGTCGCGGCCGGGGCGGACATCGACTTCCTCCTGGAGGAGGTGCCGGCGGCGGTCTCCCAGACGCTCGAAGGCGTCGCCCGCGTGGCGAAGATCGTCCAGGCCATGAAGGCCTTCGGGCATCCCGGCACGGAGGAGAAGTCCGAGGCCGACATCAATCAGGCGATCGTCAACACCCTCGTGGTCGCCAACAACGAGGTCAAGTACGTGGCCGACGTCGAGCTCGACCTCGCCGATCTGCCGCCGGTGCGCTGCCACCTCAGCGACATCAACCAGGTCATCCTCAACCTGGTGGTGAACGCCGCCCATGCCATCGCCGCCGCGGACCGGGGGCGCGGGGTGATCCGGGTGAGCACCCGGGTCGCCGACGGGCAAGCGGTGATCGAGGTGGCCGACACCGGCACGGGCATCCCGGCCGAGATCGCCGACAAGGTCTTCGACCCCTTCTTCACCACGAAGGAGGTCGGCACCGGCACCGGCCAGGGCCTGTCGCTGGTGCGGACCCTCGTGGTGGAGCGGCACGGCGGTCATATCGGGTTCACCACCGAGCCGGGCGCCGGCACCGTCTTCACGGTGCGGATGCCCATCGTCGGCGCCGCGGCCCGGACCGCGGAGCTGGTGGAGGCGGGCCGATGAACCACCGGCCGCACATCGTCTTCGTCGACGACGATCCACACATCCTCAGCGGCCTGCGCCGCATGCTGCGGGCGCACCGGCACCGCTGGGACATGTCCTTCGCCGACAGCGGGGCGGAGGCGCTGACCATCCTCGACCAGCGGCCGTGCGACGTGATCTTCAGCGACTACCGGATGCCGGTCATGGACGGCGCGGCGCTGCTCCAGCACGTCCGCGAGCGGCACCCCGGCACCGCGCGGGTGATCCTGTCCGGCCAGACCGACGAGAACAGCCTCGTGAAGGTCATGATGCTCGCGCACCGGTTCCTCAACAAGCCCAGCGCCGAGGACCAGATCGTCGGCACGATCGAGCAGCTGGTCCGCGACGCGGAGCACGGCACCGACCGCCCGGCGGGCCGCGACCTCGAGCTGATCGACGCCCTGCCGAGCCCGCCGCGGTCGCTGCACGAGCTGATCGAGGTGCTGGATTCGGAGACCTCCTCGGCCGCCTCGATCGCCGACGTGATCGAGCGGGACCCGGCCGTCGCGGCGAAGATCCTGCACCTGGTCAACTCCTCGACGTATGCGCTGCCCCGCCCGATCGTCCACGTCGCGCATGCCGTGTCGCTGCTCGGCCTGCAGACGGTCCGCGGCCTGGTTCTGATGCACGACCTGGTGCGCATGCTCGACCCGGCGGCGGTCATGCCGGGCAACTGGATCGACCGGATGACGGTGCACGCCGTCGAGACCTCGCGGGTGGCCCGCCGGCTCGCCGGCCGGGAGGAATGGGCGGGCGACGCGTTCGTCGCCGGCCTGCTGCACGAGATCGGCCAGCTGGTGCTCGCCTCGTCCCGTCCCGCCGCCTTCGCCGAGGTGCTCGGCGCCTGGCGGCCGGAGGAGGAGCCGCTGGCCGACCTCGAGGTCGACCGGTTCGGCCTCGGCCACGGCGAGATCGGCGCCCGCCTGCTGGGCCTGTGGGGCCTGAGCGGCGTGGTGACCGACGCGGTCGCCGGGCACGGCTCGCCGGCCCCGCCGGCCGGCGCCCACGACGTCGCCTCGGCGGTCGCGCAGGCGCACGCGTTCGTGGAGCGCGACCTGCGGCCGGTGTGCGGCCGGTGCGGTGATTAGGTCCGGATGATGAGCGGCTCGGCGACCGGGTCGTCGGTCGCGGCGAGGTTCCGCAGCCGGATGATCAGGCTGGGCGTGATCTCCTGACCCGCGGCGAGCAGGAGCTTTCTCGACCGGGTGCGCACCGGCGCGCCGAGCACGGTGCCCGGGGTCAGGTCGGCGATCAGCGCGGGCCGCACCTCTGCCCCGTCGTCGTCGTTGAGGACCGAGCCCAGCGCGTCCAGCAGCCGCGGGTCGTAGTCGCGGCCGGACCGGTTCTCCAGCTGGAACTGCGCCTCGGTCGAGCCCATCCCGCTCGCCGTGAGCTCGTCGAAGTCCTCCACCAGCCGCAGGATCCGGCCGCCGAGCGGGATGCCCTCCCCGGCGGCGGCGGCCTCCTGCGGGGGACCGGAGCCGTCATACCCGCGGCGGGAGAAGCGGATCGCCTCGACCACCGGTGCCATCCGCGGGATGGGCGACAGCAGGCTTTCCGCCACGTCGGGCATCTGGTCGATCATGGCATGCTCGGCCTCGCTGAGCGGCTCGCCGGCCTCGACCTTGGCCAGGACGACCGGCGGCAGGGTGATCACCCCGAGCTGGGACAGCATCGCCGCGAGCTCGATCGGCCAGCGCTCGTCCACCTCGATCTTGTCGAGCAGGCGGGTCGCGAGCCGGCGCATCCGGGTGGCCCGGCCGAAGCCGGTGGGGCTGGCCAGGGACAGCACGTCGGTGAGCGCCTTGACGCTGCCGGTCAGCGTCTGCTCCAGCAGCTCCCGCTCGGAGACCAGGCGCCGGTGGTGGGCCACGCACTCGTGCAGCGTGTTGACCATGACCTCGGTGTCGACCGGCTTGAGCAGGATGCGGAACACCTGGCCCTCGTTGACCGTGGCCGCCGCGCCCTCCAGGCTGGCGTGGCCGGTGAGCAGCACGCGCGTGGCGAGCGGCGCGGCCTTGCGCACCATCGCCAGGAACTCGGCGCCGTTGATGCCCGGCATCAGGAAGTCGGAGACGATGACGTCGAACGGCCCGGCCCGGCCCAGGGTGACCATGCCGTTGGTGGCGCCCACCCCGGTCTCCACGGAGAACTCGCGCCGCAACTGGCGTTTGAACGCGTCCAGCAGGTTTGGCTCGTCGTCCACGAACAGGACTCGGGGGAGTGGCGCCGGTGGTGTCACACCATTTTGTCTAGTGTGACCGTCTGCGTGGGCGGCGCCCCGCACCCGATTCGCACCTGATTTGCACCCTACGGCCGGCTAGGAGACCGCCGGCTCGGGCTGCGGGGCCGGCTCGGGTGCCTCCGCCGGCTCCTCGCGGCGCAGGATCGTGCGCGCCTCGCCGGCCGCCAGCAGCAGCCAGATCGCGCCGTTGGTGCCGCCGATCAGCCAGTCCTCCGTGGCGATCGTCGGCACCACGGCCAGCGCGCCGATGGTGAACCAGGCCGCGGGTAGCGTGCCGTCACGGCGGCGGCGCAGCGCGTGCCACAGCAGCAGGGCCAGGCCCACGACGAAGGCCGCCGCGCCGAAGACGCCGCCGCGGCGGAACGCGCCCACGGCCGCGTTGTCGGTGTTGAGCTGGCGGCGCGGGCCCTCCGGCGGGTTGCCGTCGTTGATCCGCTCGACCACCGCCCGCGAGGTGCGGGCGTCGCCGAACGCCTTCTCCGCGAGGCCGGCGTCCTTCCAGTCGACCCAGACCTGCCGCCAGGTGTCGGTGCGGCCGCTGGTCACGTCGCTCCCGTTGTCATTGAACCGGTCGCGGAGCAGGAATTGGTACCCCCCGCCGATGGTCACCACGATGGCCAGCACCACGAACGGCGTGGCGGCGGCGACCCAGGCCGAACGGGACGGGAGCCGGTCGACGTCGGTGTTGCGCCGCCACAGCACCAGGCCCAGGTGCACGACGGCGGCCGCGGCGGCGAAGACGAAGCCGGTCCGGGAGTCGCTGATCGAGAGCACCAGCGCGGCGAGCGCGGCCACGCCGAGGCGCTGCCAGGCGGCCAGCGCGCGGTCGAAGCCGATCCGGATGCCGGCCACGACC
Organism: Dactylosporangium sp. CA-092794; assembly: GCF_050948465.1. Lineage (NCBI taxonomy): Bacteria > Bacillati > Actinomycetota > Actinomycetes > Micromonosporales > Micromonosporaceae > Dactylosporangium > Dactylosporangium sp. CA-092794. The sequence goes on from NZ_CP192044.1 coordinate 479,661, forward strand.
ATGAGCCCGGCCAGCGAGTTCGGGTGGTAGAACAGGCCCTGGCCGCCCCAGAACCGGTCGGTCATCAACCGCGCCGAGGCGTTGTCGGGGATGGCGTGGACCTTGTCGAAGAGGCTGCCGGAGCCGACCAGCAGCAGCGCGGCGATGCCGAGCAGGACCGCGGCGGCCATGCCGATCGAGAGGTCCTTGCCGCCGCGGCGGGGGCTGCGGGTGAGCGCGATGATCGCGAGCACGGCCAGGGTGAAGACGCCGGCGTAGGCGACCCGCTGCCCGGCCACCTTCCAGTGCGCGACCCCGACGGCGCCGAGGACGCCGAAGATCCAGTACGCCAGGCCGAGCCACGACGCGCCCAGCGGCGACAGCGAGCGGGCCGAGCGCAGCCACGGCCACGCCCACACCGCGAACACGACCACCTCGACCGCGAGGACCGCCCAGATGATGCCGGGGCGGGTGGTCGCCGTCCAGGTCAGGATGCCGGCGAGGGTGAACAGCCCGCCGAGGACCAGGCCGTGCGGCGTGATCCCGGGCAGGCTGAGCGCCAGCCCGACCACGGCCATCGCGATCAGACCGGCCGCGAAGGCCTCGGCCGACTGCCCGATCGAGTCCGTTCGGGAGTACTCCAGCACGCCCGCCAGCAGGGCGATCACGACGGCCGCGGCGGCGCCCGCCGCGCGGCCCTTGGAAACGGTCATCCGGCGTCGGCCCCTGTGCGTCGGCGGCTGAGGAAGAAGTCGCGCACCACGCGCCGCGGCCCGGCCGGCACCAGCCAGACCTGCAGGAACGTGATGTAGTCGGTGAGGCTGGGCTTGCCGTGCCTGCGGGCCTCGCGCAGCAGCCCGAAGAAGACCTTCGGGCTGCGGCTGGCGGCGGCCATCGAGCCGACGACGCTCATCGCGAGCGCCGCATAGGCGCGCGGAGTCACCCGCGGGCGGGTCTGGTGCAGCCACTCCAGCGACTGCTTCCAGGGGGCGTCGAAGCTGATCCGCGGGCGGTTCTCGTCGGCATACCAGATGACGAGCGGCTCCTCGGCGTAGATCAGGTCGACGCCGTCCTCCTGCAGGCTGCGCAGCGTCCAGTCGAGCTCCTGCAGCCGGCGCAGCCCGTCGGCGAACGGCACTTTCCGCAGCAGCGCCGTCGGCGCCATGATCGTCGAGGTCTGGATGAAGCCGTCACCGTGGAAGAGGCCGTGCCGGACCGCGAGATACTCGCTGATCGGCTCGCCCGGCGCCGGGACCCGGCGGGGCATGATGAGCTCGGCTCGGGGCGTGCGCATGTAGAGCCGGCTACCCACGATCGGCAGCGCCACTCCCGAGGCACGGGCCCGCTCGAGCTGCGTGGCGAGCTTCTCCGGCAGCCACTCGTCGTCGTCGTCGAGGAACGCCACCCAGTCGGCCCGCGCGTGGTCGACGCCCCGGTTGCGCGCGTTGGGCGCGCCGCCGGACGAGGGCAGCTCCACCGGGCGGATCCGCTCGTCACCGACCGCCCGCAAGGCATCGACGGTCGCCGGGTCCGGACCGTCGATCACGACCACGACCTCGATGTCCGGCACGGTCTGGGCCAAGGCGCTGCGCACGGCCCGCACCACCAGCTCGGGGCGGTTGCGGGTGGGGATGACGACGCTGACCTCGGGTCTTTGCACGATGAGTTATCCGCCTCACGGGTTCGCTGGCGTAGCGTACACGACCTGCACTTTGCCCGGATATTTCGCTTCCAGCGCCTGAGCGGCCGCGATGTTGGTCGGCGCGGCCGGGTCACCGAACGCCACCGGGAGCGGCTGACCGGGCCGGACGTTGGGCCGGTGCGGGTGCTCCGCATCGACAACGAGCAGGCTCGCCTGTGGGTCGTGCACGAAGAACCGGATCGGCACCGGGCTCTCGCGCACCAGCCGGTCGAGGTCGTCGATGGTGCTGGCCTTGCCCGCCGACCCCGGGTACAGCAGCCCGGACCACGCCGGGAAGTAGCGGTACTGGTGCTGCAGCGCGGCCGCGCCCAGGGTGGCCGACCAGTTGCGCCATGGGCTGCCCATGAGGTCGACGTTCACCGCGCCGCCCCCGTCGGGGAACATCCGGGCCATCAGCAGCGCGTCGCGGGCCGCCTCCGGCGAGCCGCGGTCCTTGCCCAGGGCCAGCTTCACCCCCGGGGCCACCGGGGTGGCGTGCCACTCGCCCCCGGCCACGGCGAGCAGGGCGACGATCGGCAGCGCGACCGCCACCCGGGCGGCGGCGCCGAGCCCCGGCAGGAACCGGGCCAGACCGCCGAGCGCGGCCAGGCTGACCACGATCACCAGGTGCAGGAGCTTGTCGAAGTAGTACACCGGGCGGCCGATCGTGGCGGTCTGGTAGAGCCCCAGCCCGGCCGCCATGACGAACGCCACGGCCAGCGTGAACAGGGCGGCCCGGTGGCTCGGTGCGCGCAGCCCGCGGCGCAGCACCACGGCGAACACGGCCAGCAGGAGCAGGATCGCGGTCGCCGGCCGGTCGACCACCCGGGCCGTGCCGTTGAGCAGCAGCTGTGAGCCGCTCGAGGCGATCACCGCGGTCAGCGGCCCGATCGCGGTGACCACCGCCACCAGGGCGGCGGCGAGCCAGCCCCACCAGAACCGCCACAGCCGCGCCTGCCAGATCCACCACAGCGCGGCGAGCCCGCCGTAGGGCAGGAAGAGCGGGTAGCTGAACGAGGTCCCGACGAGCAGCAGGGCGACGGTCACGGTCTGCTCGCCGATCCGGGTGAGCGGGCGCGCGACGATCGCGGTGAGCACCGCGGCGCAGGCCAGCCCGGCCAGCTCGTTCGGGTAGCCGCGGGAGAGCACGGTCACCGGGTCGCCGAACACCAGCCAGGCCCCGGCGATGAGGTAGACCGGCAGCAGCCGGAGCGTCGGCACGCCGGGCCCGGCCAGCCGGCGGATCGCCCACAGCACGGCGAGGGCGAGCAGCAGGAAGGTGGCGACCAGCAGCCAGACCATGACGTCGACGGCGGCGCCGGCCGTAGTGTCGCGGGTCGACGACGACACGAACCGCCCCACCACGGCGTAGGCGAAGTGCAGCCCCTGCGGGTAGTTCGCGATGCCGGAGAGCTCCTCGTCGGGCACGAACGGCCGCAGCTGCTCGGGCCGCATGAAGAGGTAGCCACCGGTCCGCCCGATGGCGTCGAAGATCAGGTAGTGGCGGGCGATGTCCTCGCCGGCCAGCGGCAGCCCGAGCCGCCCGCCGAGGTCCCGCGCCGCATAAGGCACCAGCGAGACCAGCGCGACCGCACCGAACGCCAGCCCGAGCAGCGCGTTGCACCCGCGCGCGATTCGTCGGACATTTCCGACATTTCGGTTAAGTCGGTTCGTGCCGGCGGCGATGAGCACCAGGACGGTCAGCGCCACGCCGGCCACCAGCGTCGGGTGCAGGTGACCCGGCCACAGCGTGATCGCCAGCCCGAAAACACAGGCGGCGCCGAACAGTTGGGCGCACGCGAGCACGAACCGGTCGATGAGCCCGGAGGCCCCCCGCTGCACGGCCATCGTGCCCGCGAGGATCAGCAAGGGCAGGACGGCATCGAGGCGGAGCGGGTGGGCGACCAGCGGCACGATCCAGGCCAACGCCAGCCCGGCCACGATCCGTGCGACCCGGGCCCCCCGGCCGGTGCGAGCGGCGACGCCGTCGCCGGTCTCCGGCTCGACCACCGTCACCACAGGCACTCTCCGTATCGGCAATCGCATCGGCCCCTGCGACGTGACGATATCGCGTCCTCCCGCTACGGTCCTTTGCGGCATCATCCTCGTGACGCAAGGTGATGGCCGGCGAAGCCCGTCTCTGCAGATCGCCGCCCGCCGCGATTTGTCGCATTTCCGCCCCGCCGCGGCGTTGTTGATCTCGATAAGTCGGGCGCTCCGCGCCACGACTTATCTGATTTTTCGCCCGACAGGGCATAGGTCTGAATCACGGCTTTCTCCGGATTCTTCGCTGCTTTGTCCACGCGCGTTGTCGCCGGGCCAGAAAATGGCGGCCCAGCGGGAGAAAGCGGCCCGCAAGGCCGGCTGCGAGGACGGCGCGCGGACCCTGTCAGGTGTGAGGCTGCGGGCGGCGGAGCCGGGGTCGACGTGCAGGTGCCCGTCGCCTGATCGTGGAGGTTGGCGTCAGGCGGAGGAGGTGGGCGGTCACCGCAGTTGGGCGTCGCTGGCAGCTGGTGGGCACGGAGGTCGTCGGCGCCGCCCCCGGCCGGGCGTTTACGGATGTCTCGCCAACGTCTGCTTGCGGCCGGCGGCGCTCAGGCCGGCCGGACGGACGCGCCAGCATCCGATCGGTGTGGCCGGGGCGGACGTATGTCTCCGTGATCATGCTTCACCCGCCGCCGACACCACGGGTTTGCCATGATCGCGGAGACTTTCGGTACACGGGTGTACATGGACACTCCGTGATCATGAAAAACCGTTGGTGTCGGCGGCGGGTGCTGCATGATCGCGGAGAGTTCTGGTCGCTGTGCGGTGCGGCGGCCGCCCGGTGTGGGCAAGCGGCGGACCCGGCCTGGGCGGGAGGCCGGGTCCGCGGTCCGGTGCGAGGGAGCGACGCCTTAGTGCTCGGCGAGGGCGCTCAACTCGGTGCGCAGCGTGCGGAGGGCGGCGGCCAGCAGGCGGGAGACGTGCATCTGCGAGATGCCCAGCTCGGCGGCGATCTGCGACTGGGTCAGGTTGCCGTGGAAGCGCATCGCGATGATCCGCTGCTCGCGATCCGGCAGCTTGGCCAGCAGCGGGCGCAGCGCCTCGCGGTTCTCCACGTTCGCCATGTCCGGGTCCTCGGCGCCGAGCAGGTCGCCCAGCCCGGCCGCGCCCGGCTCGCCGCCGTCGCCCGCGGGGGCGTCCAGGGAGAGCGCGCGGTAGGCCTGGCCGCAGTCAAGGCCCTCGATGACCTCCTCCTCGCTCACGCCCAGGCGCTCGGCGAGGTCGGTCACCGTCGGGGAGCGGCCCAGGTCCTGGGCCAGGTCGCCGGAGATCTTGCTGATCTCCAGGCGCAGCTCCTGCAGGCGGCGCGGCACGCGCACGTCCCAGCCCTTGTCGCGGAAGTGGCGCTTGAGCTCGCCGACGATCATCGGGATCGCGTAGCTGGTGAACGCGGCGCCGCGGGTCGGGTCGTAGCCGTCCACGGACTTGATCAGGCCCAGGTTGGCGACCTGGACCAGGTCGTCGAAGTGTTCGCCGCGGTTGCGGAAGCGGCGGGCCAGGTACTCGGCGAGCGGGATGTACAGCTCGATCAGCCGGGCGCGGACGCGGTCGCGGTCCGGGCCGGCGGGCAGGTCGGCCATCAGGGACAGCAGCGCCCTGGCCTGCGCGTCGGTGGCGCGGGTGCTGGTGGCCTTCTGATCGGCGGAGCCGGCGGCGCTCGGGGCGTGCTCGGCGAGGGCGCGGTCGATGGCACGGTCGACGGAGACGGTCACGGGATTCGACCCTTCTGGTGCGGTGACCGGCGGCGGCCGAAGCGCAGACGGATGCTGCGGCAGGAGAGGGTAAAGAAAGGCAAGCGCCGCCACGCCGGTCGGGAATCGCTCTCGGCACCCGTTTCTTGAGCGCCGGTGCAAGACCTGCGAGGCTCACCGGGGCCGACCCGCCGCTGCTGGACGGTGCCCCACACCGAACGTCCCGCGATCGGCGGACCGTTCGGACGACGTGAGCTGAGCCGACTGTACTAGATATTGCCCGAACACGCGACTTCCGAGCGTTGAAGTTGGTCGCTCTATCACTGGCCGTTCAGTAGGGCAATACGCTGAGTGTTCAAAAGGTTCGGGTGTGCATTTCAGTTTGGTAGTCGATCGGGTCCGCATGGCGATACCGGGGCTGCGTTTTCGCAGCGCGCAGGCTACCGTCTCCATCGTGGCGTGTGCCTGTTTCAACATTGATCCGTGAGGTGCGGATCGGGGCGCCGTCGCTAAGGAGTTACACGTGGCATCAGGCACGGTGAAGTGGTTCAACTCGGAGAAGGGCTACGGCTTCATCTCGCAGGACAACGGTGGGCCCGACGTGTTCGCGCACTACTCGGCGATCCAGGCCACCGGCTACCGCGAGCTGACCGAGGGTCAGAAGGTCGAGTTTGAGATCACGCAGGGCCAAAAGGGGCCGCAGGCCGACAACATCCGCGCGGTCTGACACCAGCACCCCGAGTCGTAGGCCGAGACCCGCTTCACGGCCGAAGGAGTAGCAAGCCCCCGTCCGAGACACCCTCGGCGGGGGCTTTGCGGTTTCAGCGGGCGGGCCAAGTTCCAGCGGGCGGGCCAAGTTCCAGCGGGCGGGCCAAGGGGCCGGACACGAAGCGGCCCGGCCGCTGGTGGAGCGGGCCGGGCCGGGGGACGGCGGGTGCGGCGACGCTCAGGTGAGTGCCGCCTTCGGCCGGGCGAACACCTCCGGGGTGCATGATTCGGCGTAGGCGTGCCTGATCATCCGCAGCGCCCAGCGCATCCGGGTGATGGCGGTGTCCGGGTGGTCGCCGAACTCCGTCGCCATGCTGGCGGCGCAGCCCTGCACGCCGATCCGCCGTAGGGTGCCCGTCACGGCCAGCCGCACGTCGGCGGCGACCGGGCGCTGGGACATCTGCAGCGCGGAGGCGAAGAGCGCTTCGGCGCGCACCGCTTCGAACGTTGACTCCATCGTCGAGACCTCCTGCTGGCAACTCCCTGCTGTGGTCCAGCTAACTCCTGTCCAGGTGCCGGTGCGGGGACCTTCGGTTGCTAAATGGTTAGGTCGTGTTTTCATCGGCGAGTCCGAACTCCGACAGGACGCCGGTGATCTGCAGCAGCCGGCGCACCGGCGGGCTCGCGCCGGTGATGTGCAGGCCGCCGCCGACGTCCGTGTTTGCGGCCACGAGGACCTGCAGGCCCGTCGAGTCCATGAAGGTGACCGCGGTCAGGTCGAGTTCCACGCGCGACGGGCCGTGCGAGTGAATCGCCTCGCGGAGCACGGTGATCAGCTCGGGGGCGCTGGTCATGTCGAGTTCGCCGGAGACGGTGATGGTGACGGTACCGTCCGGGCTCGGGGTGGCACCGACAACGGCGGCGAAGGGCGTCATAGCAGCTTCGTCACCTTCATGAGCAGGCCGTCGCTGTCCACGTCGACCTCGTCGGCCAGGGAACGCACGACCCGGAGGGAATGTCCGGAGGCGGTCAGGGCGTTGACAGTGTCAGCGGCGGACTCGCCGGGATTCGTGACTTCAATCACACATCGCTTCTCGTCGACCGTCGCCCGGACCTGGAAGGCCACGCCGACCCGCACGTGAGCGATCACGTTCGCCCACGTTTCGTTAACGATCAGGGCGATGTCCGTGCGAGCTTGTTCGGCGACGCCCAGCCCGGCCAGCGCCCCGTCGAGGACGTGCCGGAGGGTGTTCATGCGATCGAGGTCGCGCGGCAGGTCGACGGTCAGGCGAAGGTCCACAACTCAACTGATACCGCGTCGGCCGCAGAAGAAAACACCCGCGTCCCACCGGAAGGGACCGCGAGGTCAGCCGGCGTAGGCGAACTCACGGGAGGCGAGATCCTCGTAGGCGTTACGGATCATCCCGAGCGCCCAGGCCATGCGCGTGGCCGCCGTTTCCGGGTACTCGCCGAACTCGCCCGCGACCCGGGCCGCGCAGCCGCCGATGCCGTGGCGGCGCAGCGTGCTGGTGACCGCGGCGCGGACCTGCGCCGGCGTCGGCTCCTGCGAGGCCTGGAGGGTGGAGGCGAAGAGGGCCTCGGCGCGTACAGTGTTAAACGTCGTGTCCATGTCAACCCCCCGGTTGGTGTGCTCCTTGACACCATCCAGGGAACCGGCGCACTGGTGCCGGTCGAGGACCCGTTCGGTTGCCGCCCGGTAGCGCGCCACGCCACCGCAGGGCTTGCCCACGGTTGCCGTTCGGGTTACGGTCGATCCAGTCCCGCGGAAGTCGGCGATCTGCCGCCCGGGGACGCCCTTCGCCACCGCGTGTCACGCTCTCGCGCAGGAAGCCAGGCGGCCACCGCACACGCAGCGCAATCCGGTTCGCCGGCATCGGGAGATGGCAACCACGCGACTCGGGAGACGGCAAACACGCGATTCGCGGGAGATTCCTTTCCGAACGGCCGCACAGTCCTTAGGAGGACGCATATGGCCCCAACCGAAGTGTTGGAACGTACCACCACAAAGCAGAGCCCCTCTGGCCAGAGCCAGGGCCGGCGGCGCACCCGCTCCGCGCAGCGCAATCGAGACCACAGCCGCCCGGGCAACCAGCCTCAGCTGCCCACCTCGGGCGAGGCTCGCGACGTCGCCGGCATCGTCGACGTGTACCGCGACAAGATGATCCTGCGGGTCGACAGCTACCTGCCCGGCCCGGACGACGTCACGATCCCGGCCGCGATGGTCCGCCGCTACGGCTTGCGCCACGGCGACGCGATCACCGGCGGCTCCAACGGGGGGACCCTCACCCGGCTGGACACGGTCCACGGCAACGACCCCGAGTGGGCCCGCAACCGCCCCGAGTTCAGCAAGCTGACCGCGCTGTTCCCGCAGGAGCGCCTGCGCCTGGAGACCGGCCCGCGGCAGCTCACCACCCGCCTGATCGACCTGGTCATGCCGATCGGCAAGGGCCAGCGGGCGCTCATCGTCTCGCCGCCGAAGGCGGGCAAGACGATGGTGCTGCAGGCAATCGCCAACGCCATCGCGCAGAACAACCCCGAGTGCCACCTCATGGTGCTGCTCATCGACGAGCGGCCCGAAGAGGTCACCGAGATCCAGCGCTCCGTGCAGGGCGAGGTCATCGCCTCGACCTTCGACCGGCCGGCGAACGAGCACACCGGCGTCGCCGAGCTCGCCGCCGAGCGGGCCAAGCGGCTGGTCGAGCTGGGCCACGACGTGGTCCTGCTGCTCGACTCCATCACCCGGCTCGGCCGGGCCTACAACAACGCGGCCCCGGCCTCGGGCCGCATCCTCACCGGCGGCATCGACGCCAACGCGCTCTACCCGCCGAAGCGGCTGCTCGGCGCGGCGCGCAACATCGAGAACGGCGGCTCCCTGACGATCATCGCCTCGGCGCTGGTGGAGACCGGCTCGACCGGTGACACCGTGATCTTCGAGGAGTTCAAGGGCACCGGCAACGCCGAGCTCAAGCTCGACCGCAAGCTCGCCGACCGGCGCGTCTTCCCGGCCATCGACATCGACGGCTCCAGCACCCGTCGCGACGACGTGATCCTGCACCCGGACGAGTTGCTCGCCGTGCAGCGCCTGCGCAAGGCGCTGGGCGCCAACGGTCAGCCCGCCACGGAGCAGTTGCTGGAGCGGCTGGCCAAGACCCAGTCCAACGCCGAGTTCCTCACGCTGCTGCTGCGCGGCCAGGCCTGACCCGGGCCGGCCGGCACCGGGTGAGCGCCCGCTACAGGGCCACCCGGGAGCGCATCAGGGCCTCCTCGGTGGGCAGGACCCCCAGTGCCGAGGCGAACGCCATGTCGCGGCCCCAGGCGGCGACGTCGGCCGGAGCGAGGTCGCTGACGCCCTCGACCGCCACCAGATGGGAGCGGTACGCGAGCCAGTCGGCCGCCACCCGCATGCCCTCCGGCGTGCTCCGGTCGCTCCAGCGCAGCTCGACCCCGAGATACAGGGCGAGGAACACGGCGCCGGCGGCCATGAGCGAGCCGGTGATCTGGTCGGTCAGGCTTGCGTGCAGCATGGCCGAGGTCACCATCCAGGTGGCGAACATCAACCCGGCCGGCACGATCGCCACGCCGAGCAGCATGCGCCGGGTCCGCGGGGCCAGGCGGGGCCGTGCCAGGCCCCGGTCGCGGGCCTCGGAGATCACCGCCCGGTAGAACTCGCCGCGCCACCGGCGGGCCTCCGACCAGCTGCGGAACGCCAGGCTGGCCAGTGACGCCTCGCCGGAGACGGAGAGCTTCTGCACCCGGTCGAGGACCTGCTGCTCGTAGGGCGTGAGGCTGCGACCGTCGCCCTTGCGCAGCCGTACCGTCGTCTCGGCCGGATCCTCACCCGGCTGGCGCAGCTCCAGGAAGCCGCGCGCGGCCAGGTCGAGCAGGGTGCTGTCGATCGCGTCTTCGTCGGAGTGCCAGCGGTTCACCATCAGGCTGACGACCGCCGGGGGCTCGTCACCCGGAGGGGTGTCGACCGCGGGGCCGGCCTCCGGCAGCCGCGTGCGGGAGCGCCCCAGCGCGGTGGCCGTCAGCCCGACCCACACGGCCAGCGTGACGGCCACACTGAGCTGCAGGATCGCGGGCCAATCCACGGTGAACCTCCGAGCGGGCGGGCGGGGCGGCCAAGCCGGGTAGTCCACCAGACTAGTCGGTCAGGCCCACAATCCCGTGATGACGACCTTTGCGGAGGACACCTTGCGCGTGCCGCTGCTGCCGGAGCTCGACCTCGAGCTGGCCGATGAAGGGGTACGGCTGTTCGACGCCACCGGCGGCTACCGCAGCGACCGGCCGCCGCCCTTCTGGTCGTTCGCCTGGCCGGGCGGGGTCGCGCTGGCCCGCCACCTGCTCGACCACCCCGGGCTCGTCGCCGGCCGGACGGTGGTCGACCTCGGGGCCGGATCGGGGCTGGTCGGGATCGCCGCGGCCCGGGCCGGGGCGCGCCGGGTCACCGCCGTCGACACCGATCCGGCGGCGCTCGCCGCGGCGGTGCGCAACGCCGCCCGCAACGGTGTGACGCTCGCGACCGCGGCCGAGCCGGTGCCGGCCGAGGTCATCGTGGCCGGTGACGTGTTCTACTCCGAGCCGGTGGGCAGGGCGGTGCTCAAGGTGCTGCGCGGCGCGGGAGCCGAGGCGATCGTGGGCGACCCCGGGCGCGGGTTCCTGCCCGAGCGGCTGTTCGAGGAGCTCGGGAGCTACGACGTCCCCGTCCGGGCCGAGCTGGAGGACGGGGACGTCATGCGCACGCGCGTCTGGCGGCTCGCGCCTACTTCCGGCGCTGCTTCGGCTGCTCCTTGAGCCCGTCCAGGCCCTTGTCCAGCCCGGCCCGGCGCAGGGCGTCGGCCAGCGCGCCGCCGCCGGTGAGGGGCTCGCGGGACGGGCGCCCGCCGCCCGAGCGCGAGTCGCCGGAGCGCGAGTCGCCGCCGCGGGGCCGTCCGCCACCGCCACCGCCACCGCCACCGCCGTTGCCCCGGTCCCGGTCGCCGCGCTCGCCGCGGGGGCGCCCGCCGTCGCGCTGGCCGGGCGTGGCCTCGTCCTCCAGGCGGAGCGTGAGCGAGATGCGCTTGCGCGGGATGTCGACGTCGAGGACCTTGACCCGCACGATGTCGCCGGGCTTGACGACCTCGCGCGGGTCCTTGACGAACGTGCGGGACAGCGCCGACACGTGGACCAGCCCGTCCTGGTGCACGCCCACGTCCACGAAGGCGCCGAACGCGGCCACGTTGGTGACCACGCCCTCCAGCAGCATCCCGGGGGTCAGGTCGGAGATCTTCTCCACGCCGTCGGCGAACACCGCGGTCTTGAACGCCGGGCGCGGGTCGCGGCCGGGCTTCTCCAGCTCCTTGAGGATGTCGGTGACGGTCGGCAGGCCGAAGGTGTCGTCGACGAAGTCGGCCGGCTTGAGCTTGCCCAGCGCCGTGCCGTTGCCGATCAGCGTCTTCATGTCGCCACCGGTCGCGGCCAGGATGCGCCGGACCACCGGATACGCCTCCGGGTGGACGGACGAGGTGTCGAGCGGGTCGTCGCCGCCGGGGATGCGCAGGAAGCCCGCGCACTGCTCGAACGCCTTCGGGCCGAGCCGGGCGACGTCCTTGAGCGCCCGGCGATTGCGGAACGGGCCGTTGGCGTCGCGGTGCGCGACGATCGCGTCGGCGAGGCTGGAGCCGATGCCGGAGACCCGGGTCAGCAGCGGGGCCGACGCCGTGTTGACGTCGACGCCCACGCCGTTGACGGCGTCCTCGACGACCGCGTCGAGGGAGCGGCTGAGCTTCGACTCGGACAGATCGTGCTGGTACTGCCCGACGCCGATCGACTTCGGGTCGATCTTGACCAGCTCGGCGAGCGGGTCCTGCAGGCGCCGGGCGATGGAGACCGCGCCGCGCAGCGACACGTCGAGGCCGGGCAGCTCCTGGGAGGCGTAGGCGGAGGCGGAGTACACCGACGCGCCCGCCTCGGAGACGACCACCTTGACCACGCTGAGCTGCGGATACTGCTTGAGCAGGTCGGCGGCGAGCTTGTCGGTCTCCCGCGACGCGGTGCCGTTGCCGATCGCGATCAGCTCGACCTTGTGCTTCTGGCACAGCGCGGCCAGGATCACGATCGACTCGTTCCACTTGTTCTGCGGCACGTGCGGATAGATCGTGTGCGTGTCGACCACCTTGCCGGTGGCGTCGACGACGGCGACCTTCACGCCGGTGCGGAAGCCGGGGTCGAGGCCCATCGTGGGGCGGGTGCCGGCCGGCGCGGCGAGCAGCAGGTCGCGCAGGTTGGTGGCGAAGACCCGCACCGCCTCCTCCTCGGCCGCCTGCCACAGCCGCATCCGCAGGTCGATGCCGAGGTGGACCAGGATCCGGGTGCGCCAGGCCCAGCGGACGGTGTCGCCGAGCCACTTGTCACCCGGGCGGCCCTCGTCGCGGATGCCGAACTTCGACGCGATCGTGGGCTCGTAGAGCGACGGCGCCTCCGGGTCGGTGGTGGGCTCCATCACCAGGTCGAGCATCTCCTCCTTCTCCCCGCGGAACATCGCGAGGATCCGGTGGGAGGGCAGCTTGGTGTAGGGCTCGCTGAAGTCGAAGTAGTCGGCGAACTTGGCGCCGTCGGTCTCCTTGCCCTCGCGGACCTTCGACACGAGCCGGCCCTGGCCCCACATCGTCTCGCGCAGCTCGCCGATCAGGTCCGCGTCCTCGGAGAAGCGCTCGACGAGGATGGCCCGGGCGCCGTCCAGCGCCGCCGCGGTGTCGGCGACCCCCTGCTCCGGGTCGACGAAGACGGCCGCGGCCGCCTGCGGGTCGACGGTGGGGTCGGCGAGCAGCCCGTCGGCCAGCGGCTCCAGCCCCGCCTCGCGGGCGATCTGTGCCTTGGTGCGCCGCTTGGGCTTGTACGGCAGGTAGATGTCCTCCAGCCGGGCCTTGGAGTCGGCCGCCATGATCTGTGCCTCGAGCGCCTCGTCCAGCTTGCCCTGGCTGCGGATCGACTCGAGGATCGCGGCCCGCCGCTCCTCCATCTCGCGGAGGTACCGCAGCCGCTCCTCCAGCGTCCGTAGTTGGGCGTCATCGAGCGTCTCGGTGGCCTCTTTGCGGTACCGGGCGATGAAGGGCACCGTGGCCCCGCCGTCGAGCAGATCGACGGCCGCCGCCACCTGCCGCTCCTTGACGCCGAGCTCTTCGGCGATGCGCTGGTGAATCGAGGTGGTCACGAAGATGCATTCTGCCCCACCCGGCACCCCGGAGCCCAGCAGCCACAGACCAGACCCCGAAACGGGGCCCCGTCGCGAATCGCTCTCACCTATGCTCTCGCGTCGTGACCGACTTCGACCCCGCGGCGGCCTTCCCGGAGCTGCTGGAACTGCGCGCCGCCGTGACCCGCCGGGACTGGCCGGCGATCGCGGCGCTGTTCGCCGGCCTCACCGACCCCGAAGATCAGGCGTTCGCCGCCGGCATCGTCGCCGAGGTGCCCGGCAGCGAGGGCTTCCTGGGCGAGGCGGCGCAGCGCGAGCCGGGCACGCTGGCCCGCACGCTCTACGGCGCCCGGCTCATCGTGGCCGGCTGGAGGATCCGCACCGCAGCCCGGGCCAAGGACGTGAGCCGGGAGCAGTTCGAGGCCTTCCACGACCATCTGCGCCGGGCCGAGCGGGTCCTGATCGAGGTCACCGCCGAGGATCCGGCCAACGCGCCGGCCTGGGCCCGGCGGATCACCACCAACCGCGGCCTGCAGCTGGGGCAGAACGAGGCCCGCCGCCGCTACGACCGGCTCAGCCGCCACGTGCCCGACCTCTACGCCGCCCAGAGCGGGATCGTGCAGCAGTTCTGTCCGAAGTGGAGCGGCAGCGTCGAGAAGGTCTACGCCTTCGGGATGGAGTGCATGCGCGGCGGCCGTGACGGGTCGCTCGGCGCGCTGGCACTGCTCGAGGCTCACTTCGAGATTTCGCTGGAGCTCGGCGGCGTCGAGCGGGACGGCTACTGGCGCCGCCCGCAGGTGCGCGCCGAGCTCGACGAGGCGGCACACCGCTCGGTGCGCCACCCGGCCTTCCGCGCGACCGGCTACCGGGCCCGCACCGCCCACGGCACCTTCGCGCTGGCCTACCACCTCGCCGGCGACCGCGCCGCGGCGCGGCCGCACTTCGAGGCGACCGGGGGCCACGGCGCCGGCGCCTACTGGCAGTACATCAGCGGTGACGAGACGGCCGCGTTCAAGGCGGCCATGGCGAGGGCGATGAAGGCATGAGCATTCCGCAGCAGCTCGAGATCGACGGGGTGCCGACGCTGTTCGCCCGGCACGACGGCCCGACGCTGGCCGGCCTGACCTTCCGGGTCGGGCAGGCCGACGAGACCCTCGCCTCCCGGGGCATCACCCACCTGCTGGAGCACCTGATGCTGCACGGGCACGGGCTGACCGACTACCACTACAACGGCAGCACCGGCGTGGTCATCACCATGTTCCACCTGCAGGGCGGCGAGGAGGACGTGGTCGCGTTCCTCAACGGCGTGTGCGCCTCGTTGCAGGCGCTGCCGCTGCACCGGCTGGAGACCGAGCGGCAGGTGCTGCGGGCGGAGGAGAGCAGCCGGCGCGGCGGGATCACCGACTCGCTGGCGCTGTGGCGCTACGGCGCGCGCGGTTACGGCCTGCCGGCGTACAACGAACTGGGCCTGCCCCGGATCACCGGCGACGACCTGTGGCGCTGGTCCCAGGCCTGGTTCACCCGGCAGAACGCGGTGCTCTGGGTCGCCGGCGAGCGGGTGCCGCCGGCGCTGAAGCTGGCCCTGCCCGAGGGGGTCCGCCGCCCGGTGCCGGCGCCGACCTCCGCGCTGCGCGGCACCCCGGCGTTCTTCGGCGGCGACGGGCCGAACGTGGCCTACGACGGCATCGTCCGGCGCAGCGTCGCCGGGTCGGCCCTGGCCGGTGTGCTGGAGCGGGAGCTGTACCGCAGCCTGCGCCAGGAGGACGGCAACTCCTACACCGCCGCGGCCGCCTACGAGCCGCGCGGCGACGGCTACGCGAGCGTGACCGTGGTCGCCGACGCCGTGCCGGACAAGGAGGACGCCGTCCTCGGCGGCTTCGTCGACGTGCTGGCCAAGCTGCGCGCCGGCCGGATCGAGCCGGCCGACCTCGACGCGGTCAAGGCCAAGGCCGAGGACGCCATGCGCGACCCGTCGGCGGCCGTCGGCCGGCTGCCCGCCCAGGCGATGGACCTGCTGGTCGGGGCGCCGCTGCGGGCGCTCGATGACGTCCGCGCCGAGCTGCTCGGGCTCACGGTCGCCGACGTGCACGCCACCGCCCTGGAGATGCTCGGCACCGGGCTGCTGCGGGTGCCCGGCGGCCACGAGGCGCGGTGGGCCGGCTTCGAGCCGGCGCCGATGTGGTCGGAGCACCCGATCGAGGGGCAGCGGTTCCCCTCCCGCGCCGGGGACGGCCCGGACAAGGTCAGCCTGATCGTCGGGCCGCTCGGTGTCGGCATCGACCGGCCCGGCCGGCCGCCGGTGGCGATCCCGTTCGCCGAGTGCGCCGTCTCGCTGGCCTACCCCGACGGCGGGCGCCAGCTCATCGGCAACGACAGCCTCACGATCCGCATCGAACCGACGGTGTATCCGGTGCCGCCGGCCGTGCTGGCCCAGGTCGACGCGGCCCTCGCCCCGGTGACGGTCCCGCAGCCGCCCCGCGAGCCGGGGCAGATCCCGACCGGCGAGCCGGCGGCCAAGCCGCGGCCGGGCGGAGACGGGATCGGCCTGCTCGTCGGCGCGATCGTGGCGCTGGTGTTCTCCGTGCTCGCGATCTGCTGCAGCGGGTTCTTCACGCTGCTGGTCGTCGACGACAGCGACCCCGAGGCCCACATCCCGCTCAACGGGTTCTCGATCACGGTGCTGGCCGTCGGCTACGGCAGCGTGGTCGGGCTGGCCGCGCTCGGCATCTATCTGCTTCGACGTCGTAACCGAAAGTAGTTTTTCGGAACCTGTTATTGACCCTGCGCAGCCGCGTCTCCTCAATAGGTTCGACAGGAGGCGCTGATGAGCACGGCCACGGTGATCGCGGCGAGGGCCGGCGACCAACGGGCACTTGATGCCCTGGTCGGCGAGTACCTGCCGCTCATCTACAACATCGTCGGGCGGGCGCTGCAGGGGCATGCGGACGTCGACGACGTCGTGCAGGAGACGATGCTGCGCATTGTCGACGGCCTGCCCCGGCTGCGCGAGCCGGACAGCTTCCGGTCCTGGGCGGTCGCGATCGCGATGTCCCAGGTCCGCGACCGGCACCGCCGCCAGGTGCAGGCCCCGCTGGTCGGCGACCGGGCCGACCCGACCGACACCGCCGACCCGGGCGCCGACTTCGCCGACCTCGCGATCACCCGGCTGCGCCTGTCCGGCCAGCGCCAGGAGGTCGCCGAGGCGACCCGCTGGCTCGACCACGACGACCGCGAGCTGCTGTCGCTGTGGTGGCTGGAGGCCGCCGGCCAGCTCGACCGCGAGGAGGTCGTCGAGGCGCTGCACCTGACCCGCCAGCACGCCGCGGTCCGCATCCAGCGGATGAAGGCCCAGCTGGACGCGGCGCGGGCGGTCGTGCGCGCGCTCGCCGCCCGGCCCCGGTGCCCCGAGCTCACCGCGGTGCTGCACAGCTGGGACGGCCGGCCCAGCGCCCTGTGGCGCAAGCGGCTGGCCCGGCACACCCGCGAGTGCCGCCAGTGCGACCGCAGCTGGGCCGACCTGATCGCCGCCGAGCGGCTGCTGGCCGGCGTCGCGCTGGTCCCGGTGCCGTTCGTGTTCGCCGCCACGGCGGCCGGCACGGGCACGGTCGTCGCCGGTGCCGCGGCGGCCGGCGGTACCACCGCCAAAGCGGGCGGGCTGAAGGCGCTGTTGTTCGGCTGGGTGGCCGCGTCGAAGCCGGCGCTGGTGGGCGTCGCGGCGACGGTCGCGCTCGCCGGAACGGCCGGCGCGGTGTATGTCGCCACGCAGGGCGAGAGCCAGCCGGTCGTCGCCGCGGAGGCGCCGTCTTCGTCGCCGTCGGCCGCCCAGCCGCTGCAGGCCCAGAGCGTGCCGGCGCCCAGCGCGCCCCCGCCGAGCAGCGCGCCGCCGACCCCGACGCCCTCGAAGACCACCGTCGCCGCCCTGCCGCCGGCCACGAAGAGCGCGAAGAAGGGCGTGAGCACCAACGACAAGTTCGGCGCCAACAACGCGCCCGCGCTCAAGGACGTCAAGGCCGCCTGGTACTACGACTGGTCGCCCAACCCGGTGGCGACCGTCTCCGGCGTCGAGTTCGTGCCGATGGTGTGGAACGGCGACAACCTCAGCGCCAACCTGGCCAAGGCGAAGGCCAACGGCAAGACCCTGCTCGCGTTCAACGAGCCGGATCTCAAGGAACAGTCGAACATGACCCCAGCCCAGGTGCTGGACCTGTGGCCGCAGCTGCAGGCGACCGGCCTGCGGCTGGGCAGCCCCGCACCGGCCTACGGCGCGGACACCCCGGGCGGCTGGTTCGACCAGTTCATGACCGGCATCAAGGACCGCGGCTACCGGGTCGACTTCATCACCCTGCACTGGTACGGCGGAGATTTCTCGGCCAACGCCGCGGGCCAGCTCAAGACCTACATCCAGAACGTCTACAACCGCTACCACCTGCCGATCTGGCTGACCGAGTACGCGTTGATGCGCTTCGACAACGGCACGGTCTACCCGTCGACGGATCAGCAGGTCGCGTTCGTCAACAGCTCCACAGCGATGCTGCAGGGGCTGTCCTACGTCGAGCGCTACAGCTGGTTCCTGCTCTACACCAGCAAGTCCGGCGACACCGGCCTCTACAGCAACGGCACCACCCCGACACAGGTGGGCGCCGCCTATCGAGCCGCAGGAGGATGACCGTGGACGCGAGATCGGCTGGGGCCGCCACACTGCTCGGCGCCCTCAACGACGCCTGTGAGGATTTTCATCGGTACGGCCAGCAGGTGGCCGCCACGCACGGCCCCCTGCACTGGGAGCTGATCGGCCGGATCGGCCCGGGCGAGGCGCCGTTCGCGCTGGTCGGGGTGGTGCTGCGCTACGAGCGCACCACCGTCGACCTCGGCGTCGACGTCTGGGTGCGGGAGGGGGCGTTCGAGGTCAGCGGCTACGGCACGGTGGACGGCCGGCGGCTGCTGATCGACCTGCCCGACGTCCTGACCGACGACATCGACGAGGCGATCGCCGCGCTGCGCGAGTACACCCGCCGGCTGTGCTCCTACCGCAACGTGCTCGACGAGGTGGCCTGACTAGCCACGCGCGACTTCGTCGCTGTCGCAGGCGTGCGTCCCAACGCTTGTGGGCGGGCGCGGGCGGCGATCAGGTCCCACCCGTCGGGTGCTGCGCGCCGCGCAGCGCGGCGTAGCGGCCGGAAGTCTCCGTGATCATGCGCAACGCGGCATCGACACGGCGGTTTTTCATGATCGTGGAGTGCTGATGTACCCCCGCGTACCACAAGTCTCCGGGATCATGGTAAACCCGGTGTGCGGTTACCGCGGGCATCATGATCACGGAGACATATGTCCGGCTCGGCCGCGCAGATCGGAGGTTGCGCCCGGCGGGTGCGACATCCGCAGCGTCCGCGCCGTCCCGCCCCGCCGCGCGGCCCGGGGGCGGCGCCGATGATCGCTGTGCCCCACCGTCCGCCACCGACGCCCAGCATGCGGCGGCCAGTTGGCCATCGACCAGCGCGGTCGGGCGAGGGGCTCATACGTCGCGCGAGCGGACGTGACCCTATCGCGCCTGCGGCGCGGTGGTTGGGGTTTTTTGTTGCGCCTTTGGCGCGTTTGGTTGCGGCCGATAGCTAGCCACGCGCGACTTCGTCGCGGCGCTGTGCCTGGGGGGTTCCCACCCCAGACCCCCCATGGTCGCTGCGCGGCCACTTTTGCTGCGCTTTGCGCCCCTGGCGTCTTGGGTGCGGTTGCTTGTTGCGCCTGCGGCGCGGTGGTTGGGGTTGCTTGTTGCGCCTTCGGCGCGTTTGGTTGGGGTCCGTAAGCTAGCCACGCGCGACTTCGTCGCGGCGCTGTGCCTGGGGGGTTCCCACCCCAGACCCCCCATGGCCGCTGCGCGGCCACTCTGCGCTGCGCTTTGCGCCCCTGGCGTCTTGGGTGCGGTTGCTTGTTGCGCCTTCGGCGCTGGGGTTGGGGTTTTTGTTGCGCCTTTGGCGCGTTTGGTTGCGGCCGATAGCTAGCCACGCGCGACTTCGTCGCGGCGCTGTGCCTGGGGGGTTCCCACCCCAGACCCCCCATGGCCGCTGCGCGGCCACTTCTTGCTGCGCTTTGCGCCCCTGGCGTCTTGGGTGCGGTTGCTTGTTGCGCCTTCGGCGCTGGGGTTGGGGTTTTTGTTGCGCCTTTGGCGCGTTTGGTTGCGGCCGATAGCTAGCCACGCGCGACTTCGTCGCGGCGCTGTGCCTGGGGGGTTCCCACCCCAGACCCCCCATGGCCGCTGCGCGGCCACTCTTTGCTGCGCTTTGCGCCCCTGGCGTCTTGGGTGCGGTTGCTTGTTGCGCCTGCGGCGCGGTGGTTGGGGTTGCTTGTTGCGCCTTCGGCGCGTTTGGTTGGGGTCCGTAAGCTAGCCACGCGCGACTTCGTCGCGGCGCTGTGCCTGGGGGGTTCCCACCCCAGACCCCCCATGGTCGCTGCGCGGCCACTTTTTGCTGCGCTGCGCGCCCCTGGCGTCTTGGCGGCCTTAGCCTGTTGCGGGGCATGGGTGGTGGAAGCGGGCTATCAGTAGGGCGATCGTGCCTAGCGCTGCGGTGGCCATGCCGCATACCACGAATGCGCGGGCTGGGCCGGCTGCCTGGACCAGGGGTGCGCCCAGGAGTGTGCCCAGTGGGGTGGAGACGACCAGCACCGCGCCGCGGGCGGCCAGGGCCGGGGCCAGTCGCTCGGCGGGCACGGCGCGCTGGAACAGTGACACGCTCGCGGTGGGGTAGGGCGCCCAGGCTAGGCCGGCCAGGGCCAGCGTCAGCAGGTCCGCCCAGCGCGGCAGGCCCAGGCCCAGCGGCGTGAGCAGCAGGCCGAAGGCGATCACCGCGCCGATCGCGGCCGGCCACAGTGGCAGCCGGCGCAGGTGTCCGGTGATGATCGCGCCGGTGACCGCGCCGATGCCGAAGGAGGTGTACAGCAGGCCGACCTCCGCCGCCGTCGACGCGAACAGCGGCACGGCCACCGGGATCGGGCCGAAGAGCAGGAAGAACCAGAACGACAGCACCATGAGGCCGAGCAGGTGCCGGTCGCGGCGGATGGCGGCGAGCCCGGCCGAGCAGCGATCGCGGCGCGGTCGGGCGGCTCGGGGAGGTACCGATAAGAAAGAAACGGCGAGGACCGCGAACGTCGCCGCGTCCACCGCCAGCACCGCCGGCGCGCCCAGGGCGCCGATCAGCACCCCGGCCAGCACCGGGCCGGCCACGGTGGAGGCCTCGGTGATGACCGTGAGCAGCGCGTTCGCCGCCAGGTGCAGGTCGGCCGGAAGGACCTGCACGACGAGGGTGTACCGCCCGGCCGAGCCCCACGCCGACAGCAGCGCCGAGGCGGCCAGCAGCGCCGCGTATCGCCCGATGGTGAGCGCGTGCGCGTAGGCCAGCACCGCGATGGCGCCGAGGAAGACCGCGCGCAGCACCGCGTCGAGGGCGGCCAGGTGGGCGCCGCCCCGCCCGCGCAGCAGCGGCGCCAGCCCGATCGCGCCGACCGCGCCGGGCAGCGTGTACGCGGCCACGGCCAGCCCGACCCACAGCCCCCGCTGGTGCGCCGGCGCGTACTGCAGCGCGAGCCACCCGATCGCGACCGCGCTCATCCCGTCGCCGACCGCCGAGAGCGCCAGGCCCGGCACGAGCCGCCCGAAGACCCGGTCGCGAACCACCGGCCAATAGGGAGACATCGATTGATTCTGTCCCATGGGCTGGCCCTGGGTCGACAACTGCGTAACCCACGCCACAGCGGGTAAGCGGAGCACATGGTGAAATTCGGGTACACGATGATGTGCGAGCAGAGCGGCCCGACCGAGCTCGTCGACCACGTGGTGCGCGCCGAGGCGGCCGGCTACGAGTTCGCGGCGATCTCCGACCACTACAACCCATGGCTGACCGAGCAGGGGCATTCGCCGTTCGCCTGGTCCGTCCTCGGCGCGGCCGCCCACGCCACCCGGGACATCGACCTGATGACGATGGTGACCTGCCCGACCCGCCGCTACCATCCGGCCGTGGTCGCCCAGCAGGCGGCGACGATCGGGGTCATGTCGCGCGGCCGCTTCACCCTCGGCCTGGGCGCCGGGGAGAACCTCAACGAGCACGTCGCCGGCGCCTGGCCGCACCGCAACCAGCGGCACGAGCTGCTCGCCGAGGCGATGGAGATCATCCAGCCGCTGCTGGCCGGCGAGACGGTACGCCACTCCGGCACCTACTACGAGGTGCCCGAGGCGCGGCTGTGGGACGTGCCCGAGGACGGCGTACCGGTCGTGGTCGCCGTCTCCGGCGAGGAGTCGCTGGAGATCGCCGACCTGGCCGACGGTACCGTCTCGATCTCGCCGGACCCGTCGCTGCGCCGCCCCGGCAAGCCGTTCTTCGGCCAGGTGGCGCTGTGCTACGGCCGCGACGAGGCGGAGTGCCGCAAGCGGGCGCTCGACCAGTTCCGCTGGTTCGGGCTGCAGTGGCCGGTCATGGCCGAGCTGCCCGACCCGCGCGCGTTCGACGCGGCCGCCTCATTCGTCACCGAGGACGACGTGACCGCCGCCATCCCGTGCGGGCCGGACCTCGACAAGCACGTGCAGGCGGTGAGGAGGTACATCGACGCCGGCTGCACGCACATCGCGCTGCTGCAGATCGGCGGCGACCACCAGAACGAGTTCATCGAGTGGTCGCGCGCCGAGCTGCTGCCCGCCCTAAACGCCGCCGGGGCGTAGCCGGGGCAGGCGGGTGTCGACGTCGGGCACGGAGTAGCCCAGCGCCCGCAGCCGGGTGCTGACCTCCTCGATCGGCTTGCGGATCTTCTGTGCCGCGGCCAGCAGGTGGTTGAGCGGCACCGGCTGCCCGGCGTCCAGCCACGGCCGCGAGCCGTCCAGGTCGGTGCTGGCCAGCAGCAGGTCGTTTGGCTTGACCGACTCCACCGCGATGCTGCTCAGGTCCACGTCGACGGTGTAGCCGAGCGTCTCCAGCCGGGCGGCGATCTCGTGCACGGGCCGGCGCACCCGGCGGGCCGCCTGCAGCAGGTGCGGCAGCGGTACCTGCTCCTCGAGGTCCAGCCAGGGCTGCGATCCGTCCAGGTCGCGGCTGGTGATGAGCAGGTCGTCCGGCTCGACCTGGTCCAGCGACGGGCCCGCGCCGTGCAGGCTGACCGCGTATCCCAGGAACGTCAGCCGGGCGGCGATGTCGTGCACGCTGCGCCGGGTCCGCTGGGCGGCGCGCAGGATGCGGATCGTCGGCACCGGCTTCATCGGGTCGAGCCAGGGGTCGGAGCCGTCGAGGTCCTCGCTGGTGATGGTGAGGTCGTCGGGCTCCAGGTGATCGATGAGAATCGCGTCCGGGTCGATGTCGACGCGGTACCCGCACGCCGACAGCCGGGCCGCGACCTCCCGCAGCTCGCGGCCGGTGGACTCGGCGGCGCGCAGCAGGTGGATCAGCGGGACCGGGCGCGAGGAGTCCAGCCACGGCTGGGAGCCGTCCAGGTCCCGGCTGGCCAGCTGCAGGTCCTCCGGCTCCAGCTTGACCACCTCGATCGCGTCGAGGTTGCCGCCCAGCCGGAAGCCGAACGAGCGCAGCCGGGCCACCACCTCGGCGACCGGCCGCGCGCTGCGCTCGGCGGCGCGCAGCACGTGCACCGGCGCCACCTCCTCGGCGAGGTCCAGCCACGGCGACGTGCTGTCCAGGTCGCGGGAGATGATCACCAGGTCGTCGGGCTCGGTGACCAGCGAGTCCCAGCCGCTGTCGAGCTGGTAGCCCAGCAGGGCCAGGCGGGCCGCGGTCTCGTCGGCCGGCAGCGTCACCTTGTGCGCCGCCCGCAGCAGGTGCAGCAGGGTGACCGGCTCGCGCGGGTCCAGCCACGGGTGTGAGCCGTCGAGGTCGCGGCTGGCGATGATGAGGTCCTTCGGCCCGAACTGCTCCAGCGGCAGTACCTCGACGTCGACGTCCACGGTGAAGCCCAGCTGCCGCAGCCGGGCCACCACCTGGTGCACCGTGCGGCCGCTCTTGTGTGCCGCCCGCAGCAGGTGGACCAGGTGCACCGGCTGGTCGGGCTGCAGCCACGGGCGGGTACCGTCCACGTCGCGGCTGGTGAAGATCAGGTCGTCGGGGTCGACGCCCACCGTCTCGGCGCCCACCGAGGGCTCGAATCCCAGCGCGTCGATCCGGGCCGCCACCTCCGGCGCCGACCGGCCGGTCTTGCGGGCCGCGCGGACCAGGTGTACCAGCGGCACGATGTCGACCGGATCGAGCCACGGCCCGGTGCCGTCCACGTCGACGCTGAGCAGCAGCGCGTCGGACGGCCGGGCGCGCAGCGCGCGCTTCCAGTCCGGCCCCGGCTTGAGCACCTTGCGGTAGCGCCCGCCCGCGGCCAGCGCGGTCAGCCGCCACTCGACCAGCTCGTCCGGGCCGCCGACCGGCCCGTCGTTGGCCACGAAGCAGCCGGTCACCGCGGCGTCGACGGTCTCGCCGTCCATCTCCCACTTGCCGTGGCCGCGCTCGATCGCCTGCTCGAAGATCAGGTCGGCGACCAGCGGGCGCACCGGGGCGAGGCGGCACAGCCAGTCGTAGCCCAGCAGGGTCGTGCCCGGCGCGGTGAGGGCCGGCACCGCCTCCCAGAGCAGGCGGTCGACGTCGTCCTCGCGGTACGCCAGGATCTTCGTCCGGTCGACCGACAGCCGCGGCGCGAGGTCGCGGTTGAGGTTGACCACCGCGCCGAAGATCTCCTTGCCGGCGTAGAGGCCGTCGGCCAGCAGCGCGCCGTTGCCCCGGCACCACCAGACCCGCGACCCCTCGGCCGCCACGACGCCCGGGCCGACGCCCTCCTCCTCGTCGTCCTCATCGTCGGCGGCGCTGGCCGCCGCGGACAGCTCGCCGGGCGCCCAGTGGTGGCTCTGCACGCCGTCGGCGGCCTCGGTGGCGAACTCGGCCACCCAGAGCAGCTTGCGCAGCTCCTCCACCGAGCTGACGGTCACCCCCTCGCGCAGGTGCAGCCGGACCGTGGTGCCGGTCTCGGTGCCGGGCCCGAGATCCTGGATGCGGAACAGGCTGCCCGGCCCGGCGATCGACACCCGCAGCCGCTCGCCGGCCTGGCCGTCGCGGCCCATCCGGCACGTCTCCACGGTCAGCTCGTCGGCGAGCATGAAGTAGCTCAGCACGCCGATGCCGAAGCGGCTGTTGGGGTACAGCTGCACCGGCGGGTCGAGCCGGGCCCACTCGGCCTGCTCCTCCAGGAACTCGGGCAGGTCCGCCAGGCGCACGCCGGCCTGCGAGAAGACCTCGCTGAGCTCGCGCACGCCCATGCCGATGCCGTTGTCGGAGCAGTCGAGATACGCCCGGCCGTCCTCGTCGAGGCCCTGCGCGAACCGGATCCGCCCGTCCCAGGGCAGCTTGCGGTCCTGCGCGCGGGTCAGGTACTCGGTGCGCGCCTCCCGGTAGCGGCAGGCGTCCAGCGCGTTCTGGTACAGCTCGCGGATGGCGAGGGCGGGGTCGCCGTAGAGCTGCTCGCCCATCAGCAGCTCGCGGACCCGGTCCTCGGCGAGCCGGAAGCGCACGCCCGCCGACTGGTAGGCCGGGACCCCGTCGCGCACCAGCGGCCCGACGTCGTCGGTCGCGGCCCGGTTGGGCAGCTGGCGCAGCGCGACCAGCGACTCGTCGCGCGCCGCGGCCCGCTGCGCCTCGGCCAGCAGCTGGTTGAGCGTGTCGATGTGGGCGCGGAGCGCGACCTCGATCGACGGGTGCGCGCAGGCGGCGCTGAGCACCAGCGTCGCGCCCCGCGGCTCCCACCGCCCGTTGCGGACGGTGTCGAGGACCTGCCCGGCGGTGACCGGGTCGCCGATGCCCAGGTGCTCGCCGACGACCTCGGGCAGCACCGTGACCTCGATCGCCAGCCCGCGGGCGATGGCGAGCAGGAAGGCGACCAGCCGCTCCCGGACCTCGCCGTTGTGCGCCAGCAGTGCCTCGGGCCGGTCGTGCCGGTTGAGGAAGGCCGGGTCGGCCCGGATCGCGCGGAGCATCTCGGCCGTGCGCGGGTCCTCCGCGGCGCCGGTCAGCGTGGCGACGGTGGCCGGCAGATAGGCCTGCGGGCGGCGCCCGATCCACCGGTGCAGCAGCCACCAGCCCAGCTCGGCCGCCGTCTCCCGGCGCCCGGCCCGGATCGCGGCCAGCGCCCGGCGGTGCGGCTGGGCGTAGGTCTGGGTGAACCGCTCGAACGCGGCCCGGTCGCTCGTCGCGTCCTGCGAGGGCTCCAGGTCGCCCGGCTCCACGCCGCGCTCCTGTGCGGCGAGGCCGGACCAGAGGGCGTCATGCAGCAGCGGTACCGTCACCAAGAGCGACGCCTCATCGCCGGTCAGCGTCAGGTCCGCCGGCAACAGGTCGATCAGCCGCCCCACCTGCCGCGACATGCGCGCGGCGAAGTCGTCGTCCTGCCACGGATCGTCACCAAGCGCCCCGGCGGATCGCTCCCGCGCCGCTTGGAGCCGTTGGGCTAGCGTGACGGCTCGATCACGGTAGGTCTGCGCGTGCGCAACGCGATCCCACACCGTATGCTCCGCGACGATCGTTCCCCAGACCTGTGGCACCATGCGGGAAAACTTACCGGCCGACCGCAACGCGCTGCGCCCAATACCCCTGCGTGAGTTCGGGTTGTGACACGCATTGGACTTATGGCCGCTCGCGCGTTGTCGGTCAGGCAGGCTACGGTGCTCCGGTCACCACCGGCGATTGAGGGGGTAAGGCGGCATGTCCGTCGATGGAGACGGGAAAGACGCGGGCGAATCGGGCGGTTTGCCCCCCGCGGCCTCGCCCCGCGCTCGCCACCGCGTGCCACCCACGGCGTCGGCGGCGGTCCCGGTCCTGCCCGAGCCGTTCACCCCGGCGAAGCCGACCATCCCGCAGATCCCCCGCCAGCGCCGCCCCGACGGCCCGACGGCGGTCGCGACCGCCGCGATCCCGGCCGCCGGCACCGGCACGGTGCTCGAGGACGACGACGATCCCGACGCGCCCGACCCGGCGACGGTGGGGACCCTGGGCGGCGCGGCCCGCGCCGACCTGGCCGAGACCGCCGAGATGCAGAATCTCGAGTTCATCGTGACGCTGCCCGGCACCGACGTCACCAACGACCCCGACGTGGCCCCAGCCGCGGAGCCCGAGCCGGAGGCCGTTTCCGACGCCGCTGCCGAGGAGCCCGCGCCGCCGGCGGCGGATCCGGCGCAGACCGCCGAGATGGAGGTCGTCGACGGGGAGCTGATGCCGGCCGGCCCGACGGTGCCGGCCGACGACTCGCCTACCGTCGCCGACTATCCCGCGCCCGCCCTGGCCATCGTCGCCGAGGACGACGACGAGGACGGCGCGTATCGCGGCAGCCGCCGCAAGGGCGCCCCGTGGCGGCGCTACCCGATGGGCGCGGTCGCCGTCGCGGTGCTCATCCTGCTCGTCACCGGCGCGGTGAGCTTCCAGCTGGTCAACAGCGGCGGCTCGGGCGGCGGCCGGGACAACGCCCTGCCCGCCAGCGTGCCGGGCGTGAACCTCTCCGACATGCCGGAGCCGGTCGGCGGCGCCGCGGCCGACCCGTCGCCGGAGGAGGAGTGGACCCCCGGGGTGACCGTGGCAAACCCGGGCGGTCCCCGCTCGCACCCCGCCTCGGCCCTGCCGCCGTCCGCGTCGACCTCCCTCGCCGCCTCGGCCGACGTCCCGGGCGCGCCCACCCCGACCTCGGTCGCGACCACGGCGGCGCCGCCCCCGCCCGGGCAGCCGGTCACCACGGCCCACTTCTCGCTGTACAGCTTCCAGCCGCGGTACAAGAAGTGCCTGGAGTACCGCAGCGGCCAGGGCAACCAGACCGTGATCGACAACTGCGACACCAACACCAACCAGGTCTGGAAGATCCACGGCGACGCCACCAAGGGCGCGACCATCACCGCCGACAACGGCTACTGCCTGGACGTCCAGAACGCCGGCACCGGCAACGGCAACGCGGTCTGGATCTTCCCCTGCAACAACTCCGTGGCCCAGACATTTGTGCGCCGCTCGGACGGCCGCTGGCAGAACCCGCACGCCGGCCGCTGCCTGACCGCCGCCAACAACGGCACGGGCGCCGGCACACAGATCGTCATCTGGGACTGCAGCAACAACTTGATCAGCCAGCTCTGGAGCGTCGCCTGAGGCCGGTTCCCCCGGGGGTCATCGCCGTCCTGGTCCGCGGCTCCTAGCGGCCGGCCGGCCCGGGCCGCTGCGACGCGAGTTCCGCGACGGCTTCGGCGGCAGGATCGCCCGCGACCGCGCCGCCGCGCCGCTCCACCGCCGGGTTCAGCACCAGAGCCGCGGGCGGGCTGGGCCGGCGTTGGCACGCCGCGGGGCCCTGGCCGCCTGTGCTGTGATGCGCGCCCGTCCCGCGGGGAGGCACGAATGCGGCGGTCGCGGCGGGCCGCTTCGCGCAGCGGGCCGCTGCGGGGCGGGGCGGGCCGCTTCGCGGGGCGGGTGCTTCGCGGGGCGGGTGCTTCGCGGGGCGGGGCGCTGTGGGGCGCTCCGCCGGACGCGCCGCTTCGCCGGGCGAGGCGCTGCGCTGCGGGGCGAGGCGCTGCGCTGCGGGGCGAGGCGCTCTGCGCGGCGGGGCGAGGCGCTCTGCGCTGCGGGGCGCTGCGGGGTGGGCCGCTTCGGGGCGGGCGCTTGCTTCGCGGGGCGGGGCGCTGTGGGGCGGAGTGCTTCGCGCGGCGGGGCGCTGCGGTGCGGAGCGGGGTGCTTCGCCGGGCGAGGCGCTGTGGGGCGGGTGCTTCGCGCGGCGCGGTGGCGCCGACCCGACTCGCGACCATAACGCTCCACGATCATGCGGCACGCGGCGCCGTTCACCCACTTTTTCATGATCGTGGAGCGGAAACGTACCTCCTGGTACCACAAGACTCCGTGATCACGGAAAACCGTTGGTGTCGAGGGCGATCGGAGCATGATCGCGGAGACTTATGACCGGCCGGCCGGCGGCGCCGGGCGACTTAACGGATATATCGGCCGTCGGGGTATAAGTCCGAAAAGTCGTGGCGCGGAGCGCCCGACTTTTCGTGCCCACGGCGCCGCAAGTGTGGCCAAGCTGAGGCAAATTGCGGCTTCCATGGGGAGCGGTCGATCGGTAGTTTGTTAGGGGTCGAAACGAACCACCCCGGCGGGTGGGGGTGCCCTCGGCGGGGTGCCTCCGGCCGCGTTCTGCCCCTGTGACATCCCGGCAACTGAAAGTACCGCTCAGCGGTATCGGCGGCCGTTGCGCGAAGCCCCGCCCAAGGAGCTCCGTGTTCAACGTTCGGAGGCGCGCGTCCCGCGTGCCGTTCATCGCCGCGGCCTTGCCGCTCGTCGCCGGAGTCGTCGTGGCGCTGCCCGCGCCGGCGCAGGCGGCACCGGTGCAGGCCCCTCCTCAGCAGCCGACGATTCCCCAGGTCCGGGCCGCCGCCGGGCCGTTCGACGTGCTGGTGTTCTCCAAGACCGCCGGCTTCCGGCACGACTCGATCCCGGCCGGGATCGCGGCCATCCAGGCGCTCGGCGTGGCCAACGGGTTCACCGTCGACACCACCGAGGACGCCGCCTTCTTCACCGACACCAACCTCGCCAAGTACGAGGTCGTGGTCTGGCTGTCGACGACCGGCGACGTGCTCGACGGCGAGCAGCAGGCCGCGTTCGAGCGGTACATCGAGCGCGGCGGCGGCTACGCCGGCGTGCACGCGGCGGCCGACACCGAGTACGACTGGCCGTGGTACGGCGACCTGATGGGCGCCTGGTTCACCAGTCACCCGGCGCAGCAGCAGGCGACGATCAAGGTCGAGGACCCGGCGCATCCGTCCACGAAGGACCTGCCGGCCCGGTGGAGCCGGTTCGACGAGTGGTACAACTTCCGGACCAACCCGCGCGGCAAGGTGCACGTCCTGGCCAGCCTCGACGAGTCCAGCTACACGCCGGGCACCGGGGCCATGGGCGCGGACCACCCGTTCGCCTGGTGCCACGACTACGACGGCGGGCGGGCCTGGTACACCGGCGCCGGGCACACCCAGGAGTCGTACTCCGACCCGCTGTTCCTCGGCCACCTCCTGGGCGGCATCCAGACCGCGGCCGGCGTGGTCAAGGCCGACTGCAGCGCCTCGCTGACCGGCAGCTTCGAGAAGGTCACGCTCGACAGCAACACCAACAACCCGATGGAGCTCGACATCGCGCCGGACGGCCGCGTGTTCTACGTCGAGCGGGACGGGCGGGTGCAGATCGTCAAGCCGGACACGCACACGACGGTCACCGCCATCACGGTCCCGGTCTTCACCGGCAACGAGGACGGGCTGCTGGGCATCACCCTCGACCCGCATTTCTCGCAGAACCATTGGGTGTACCTGTACTACTCGCCGGCCGCGGGCCCGCCCCGCAACATCCTCGGCCGGTTCACGGTCGCGGGCGACAGTATCGACCCCGCCAGCGAGCGGCAGTTGCTGACCGTGCCGACCCAGCGCAACACGTGCTGCCACGAGGGCGGCACGATGACGTTCGACAACCACGGCAACCTGTTCCTCGCCACCGGCGACAACACCAACCCGTTCGAGTCGAGCGGCTACGCGCCGCTGGACGAGCGGCCCGGGCGGGAGGACTACGACGCCCAGCGCACCGCGGCCAACACCAACGACCTGCGCGGCAAGGTCCTGCGGATCACGCCGCAGGACGACGGGACCTACACCGTCCCGGCCGGCAACCTGTTCGCGCCGGGTACCGAGAAGACCCGGCCCGAGATCTACGCGATGGGCTTCCGCAACCCGTTCCGCATCGGCGTCGACCCGCTCACCGGCACGCTGTACCTCGGCGACTACGGGCCCGACGCGGCGCAGGCCGACCCGAACCGCGGCCCCGGCAACACCGTGGAGTGGAACATCATCGCCCAGCCGGGCAACTACGGCTGGCCGTACTGCACCGGCAACAACGTGCCCTACCGGGACTTCACCTTCCCGTCCGGGCCGTCCGGGGCCGCCTTCGACTGCGCGGCGCCGGTCAACAACTCGCCCAGCAACACCGGCCTGACCAACCTGCCGCCGGTGATCCCGGCGACCGTCGACTACGACTACGACGGAAACCCCCGTTTCCCGGAGATCGGGGGCGGCGGCGCGCCGATGGGCGGGCCGGTGTACCGCTACGACGAGAACAACACCGCGGAGAACAAGTGGCCGGCGTACTACGACGGCAAGGCGATCTTCGGCGAGTGGAACCAGAACAAGCTCTACACGATGCAGGTCTCGGCCGACGGCAGGTCCCTGGTGGACATCAACCAGCTGCTGGCGGGCATGCCGTTCATCCGGCCCATGGACATGGACTTCGGCCCGGACGGGGCGCTGTACCTCATCGAGTGGGGCACCGGCTTCGGCGGCAACAACGACGACTCCGGCGTCTACCGGATCGACTACGTGGCCGGCAACCGCGCCCCGATCGCGCAGGCGCTGGCCCAGCCGACCAGCGGCGTCGCGCCGCTGACCGTGCAGTTCTCCAGCCAGGGCTCGCGCGACCCGGACGGGCAGGCGATCACCTACGCCTGGGTGTTCGGCGACGGCGGCACGTCCACCGAGGCGAACCCGGCCCACGTCTACACGGCCAACGGCAACTTCACCGCCCAGCTGACCGTGACCGACGCCGGCGGGCGCACCGCGACCGCGAACGTGCCGGTGACGGTGGGCAACACGGCGCCGACGGTGCGGATCACGCTGCCGCCCGACGGCGGGTTCTACGACTGGGGCGACCAGGTCAAGTTCACCGTCGAGGTGAGCGACCCCGAGGACGGCCCGATCGACTGCGGCCGCGTGCAGGTCCAGTACCTGCTCGGGCACGACGAGCACGCCCACCCGCTGCAGCAGTACACCGGCTGCTCCGGCACCGTGCAGACGGCGCTGGCCAGCGGGCACGGCGCCGACGCCAACGTCTTCGCGGTGATCGAGGCGTCCTATGTGGACGGGGGCGGGGCCGGCGGTGCGGCGCCGCTGACCGGGCGGTCGCTGGTGCAGCTGCAGCCCAAGCGCAAGCAGGCGGAGTACTTCGCGGCGACCGGGCGGGTGCCCGGCGTCAACTCCGGCGGCACCCCGGGCGTGCAGCGGGAGAACACCGGCGACCCGCAGGGCGGCTTCCAGAACATCGGGTTCGTCGAGGAGGGGGACTGGTTCTCCTTCGCGCCGGCGAACCTGACCGGGATCGACAGCCTGCGGATCCGGGCCGCCACCAACAACGCCGCCGGCGGCACGATCCAGATCCGCACCGGCTCGCTGGACGGGCCGATCGTCGGCTCGGTCGCGGTGCCCGGCACGGGCGGGTGGCAGACGTATGCCGACCTCAATGTCCCGCTCACCGGGAGTACCACATCCGGGCCCTTGTATTTCATCGCCACGGGCTCGGGGGCCGGTTACAACGTCAACTGGGTCGACTTCCTGGGCCGCGGCGTGACCGACAACGCGCCGCCGGTGGTCACCGCGACCGTCACGCCGTCGAGCGGCACCACGCCGTTCGTGGCCTCGTTCGCGGGCTCGGCGACCGACGCCGAGGGCGACACCCCGCTGACCTACGCGTGGGACTTCGGCGACGGCGGTACCGCCGCCACGGCGAACGCCACGCACACCTACACCGCACCGGGGACCTTCACCGCGACGCTGACGGTCACCGACGCGCGCGGCGCCAAGGGGACCGCCTCGGCGACGGTGCGCGCGGAGGCGCCCAACACGCAGTGCTTCGGCGCCCGCTCGGACGACTTCCTCGGATCCACATTGGACCGTACGAGGTGGACGGTCGTGCGGGAGACGCAGACGCTGTCGGTGAGCGGCGGGGCGCTGCACCTGCCGACCGCCTCCGGTGACCTGTACGGCGCCACCAACGGCGCGACCAACCTGGTGCTCCAGCCCGCGCCGGCCGGCGCCTGGCAGGCCACCGCGAAGGTGACCCTGCCGACGACGGCCAACTACCAGCAGGCCGGGCTGATCCTGTACGGCGACGACGACAACTACGCCAAGCTGGACCTGCTGCACGCCGACGGGCGCAAGGTGGAGTTCATCCGCGAGACCGCCGGCAGTCCGCGCAACGAGGGCGCCGACGCGACCGCGGCCCAGCCGGGCGACACCTACTACGTCCGGCTGATCTCCGACGGCACGAACCTGACCGCGGCGTACTCCGCCGACGGCACCACGTTCGCCCCGGTCGGGCGGCCCGCGGCGCTGGCCGGCCTCGCGAACCCGCGGGTCGGCCTCTACGCGCTCAACGGCGGCACGACCGCGCCGGTGGTCGACGCGGCCTTCGACTGGTTCCAGCTCGCGCCGGACCAGCCGCCGGCCGGCCTGGACCCGAACGACGAGTTCACCGGGCCCACGCTGGACCACTGCCGGTGGAACGCGGTCGTGCGGGAGGACTCGGCCGGCTACCGCATCACCGGCGGCGCGTTGCAGGTCGACGTGCCGGGCGGGGACATCTACGGCACCGGCAACAGCGGGCCGAAGAACTTCATCCTGCAGCAGGCCCCGCCGGGGGACTGGACGATCGAGACCAAGGTGGACGGCTCGGCCTTCACCGAGCAGTACCAGCAGGGCGGCCCGATCGTCTACGTCGACGACGACAACTACATCAAGCTGGACTACCTCGCCGACAACCCGCCCGGCCAGGCGCTGGTGCGGCGGATCGAGTTCCGCAGCGAGGTCGCCGGCGTGGTGCAGGATCCGCAGCCGAACGTGAGCAACCTGACCTCGGGGGTGTGGTACTTCCGCATCGCCAAGGCCGGCAACGCCTACACCGGCAGCTACTCCGCCGACGGCAGCACCTGGACCACGATCGCCACGCTCACCAACGCGGCGGTCGGCACCGGTGCCAAGGTGGGCCTCTACACCCTCGGCGCCGGCCAGACGGCGTCGAAGCCGGCCGCGTTCGACTACTTCCACCTCACCACGGCCGCGGCGGACCACACGCCGCCGGTGGTCGGCGCGAGCGTGCAGGGCACCGCGACCGGCGGCTACTACACCGCGCCGGTCACCGTCACCCTGACCGCGACCGACGACGGCGGGGTCGACAAGGTCGAGTACCAGCTCGATTCGGCCTCGACCTGGACCCCGTACACCGCACCGATCGCGGTCAGCGGGGACGGCACCCACCAGGTCCGCTACCGGGCGGCGGACAAGGCGGGCAACGTCAGCGAGCCCAAGACCCAGGAGGTGAGGATCGACGCCACCGCGCCGGTCACCACCGCCGCGTTCGCGCCGGCCTCCGACGCGGGCTGGCACAACGGCGCCACGCCGGTCACGCTCGCCGCGACCGACGCCGGCTCCGGGGTGGCCCGGATCGAGTGGGCGCTGGACGGCGGGGCCTGGACGGTGTACTCGGCGCCGGTGAACGTGACCGGCGAAGGCCAGCACGAGCTGCTGTACCGCTCGACCGACGCGGCCGGCAACGTCGAGACGCTCAAGTCGGCGATCCTGAAGATCGACGCCACCGCGCCGACCGTCATCGTCTCGGGCCTGGCCGACGGCCAGCTCTACGGCGACAGCCAGGACGTGCGGGTGACCTGGCAGGCGGTCGACACCACGTCGGGGATCCGCTCGGTCAGCGGCTCCCTCGACGGCGGGGCCTATCAGACCGGCACGCTGCAGGCGATGTACGAGCTGACCCTCGGCATGCACCGGCTGAGCGTCGTCGGCACCGACAATGCCGGGAACGCGACCACCACCACGGTCACGTTCTTCGTCACCACCTCGTTCCGGGACATGCAGAACCTGCTCGACCGGTTCAAGGCGACCGGCCGGCTGACGAACACGGTGTACAACCAGCTCTCCGACGCCCTCGCCAAGGCCCGCAAGGCGGAGGCGAACGGTAACGACACCAAGGCGCTCAAGGCGCTCGCGGACTTCCGCGCGCTGCTCACGGCCGCCCTGGTGCCCGAGGCCGAGATCCGCGACACGCTGATCCGCGACGCCGACGCGATGACCCTACGGCTGGGCGGCACCCCGCCCAGCACCGCCGGCGTCACGGCGAACGCGGGACAGACCCTGAAGGGCACCGGGCGGCTGGACGCCGACCCGAAGCGATTGTCGAAGAACGGAAAGCTGTGAGGGTTCTGTACCTGCTGATGACCCTCGCTCTGTTCGCGCCCAGCCCCGGCGGCCTCCGGCTGGAGGTCGCGGGGGACGGGGCGACGGGGGTGACCGTCCGCGCGTTCGGCGCGGACGGCCGCCCCGTCGAGACCGAGGTCCGGCTCGTGCTGACCGCCACGGCCGACCCGTCGCTGGGCGGCCGGACGGTCGGCCCGATCCAGCTCAACCCGGCCGGCGAGGGCCGCGGCTTCTACACCTCCGGCCCGGTGCTCTCGCCGGGCCGGTGGACGGTCGTGGTCACCTCGCCCGGGTCGGACGCGGCGCGGACCGAGGCGGTGGTCGAGGCCCGGGCCGCGCAGAGCCCGCCCGCGCCGTCGTCACGGGCCGCCGCGCCCCCGCCGCCGTCGTCGCCGGCCCCGCTGTGGCCGTGGGCGCTGGCGGCGGCGGGTGTTGCCGCGGTGTTCACGGCGGTGGCGTTCGTCCGGCTGCGGCGCTCCTGAAGGGCGAGGGCCGCGACCGAGGCCAGCAGGAGGCCGCCGCCGGCCGCGGACCACGGGGTCAGCGGTTCGTGCAGCACCAGCACGCCGAGGGCGACCGCGGCGAGCGGCTCGCACAGGGCGACCACCGACGCGGTGGTCGCCCTGACGACCTTCAGACCCCGGAAGAACAGCGCATACGCCAGCGCGGTCGGTACCGCGCCGAGGAATGCCAGCAGCCCGATCGTCAGGCCGAGGCCGTCGGCGCGCGGCAGCAGCCCCTCGGCCGCGGCGAGCGGCAGGAGAACGACCGAGCCGACCGCGAAGCCGCCGAGCGCGGCGGCGTACGGATCGCCGGTCGCGGCCCGGTTGATCAGCGTGACCGCCGCGTAGCCGGCCGCGGAGACCAGCGCCACCGCGATGCCGGCCAGCGGGTGCCGGCCGGTGTGCGGGTTCTGGGTCACGAGCAGGGCCAGGCCCAGCACCGAGACCGCGACGGTGGCGAGGCCCGCCCGGCCGAGCCGCTCGCCGAGGAACAGCCGGGCGCCGATCGCGATGAGGACAGGGCCGGAGCCGAGCGTGACGACGGTGGCGATGCCGACGCCGGCCAGGTCGATGGCGACGAAGTACGCCGTCTGGTACAGGGCCATGCCGAGCCCGTTGACCACGTTGGGGGTGATTCTGGTCGGGCGCAGGGCGGCCAGTACGGCCAGGCCGCCGGCGTACCGCCAGAACGTGACGGCGATCGGCCCCAGGCCGCTGTGCCGGTAGAGCAGGGCGGCCACGAAGCCGCCGACGCCCCACGAGATCGCCGCGAATGCTATGTACAGCAGTGCCATTGGTGGATTTCTCCCGGTTCGTGTCGTGTCGACTGGAGGCGTTGAACGCGGGCAGCCGCCATCGACCCGGGATCACCTCACCGGGCTGTGGATCTCCGCCTGCCCGCTACCGCAGCGGCGGCGGGCACACGACACGCAAGCACATGGCGCGGACCTTAACGATCGCCCGCCCGGCGTACATCCGAATTTCCATTCCCCATCACGATGTGATGACAAGTCCCCGACAGTCCCGTGATGATCACCACGGAAAGCGACCGTGACACACCGCGCGACACGCCGCTGACGAGGGAATTCTTGCGCCGTCGTCACTATTCGTGTACGCGATTTCGCTGAATCGTCATACCTCGATGGGATGCCCGGGTGGTCGGCGACGATTACGCTGTAGCGACACGCACAGCCCGGAGGTCGCCGTGGCCCTTCCCGCCCCCGCCACGTTGGCGCAATCCCGCAGTGACCTGCCCTGGACCCTCACCGGGGGTCGGGGCATCTTCGGGCTCGACCCGGTCACCGGGGCCATCGTGCTGTGGCTCGGGCTGATGGCCTTCATCGTGCTGTTCGTGCTGCTCGCGGCCGCGATCTCGCGCTGGACGCTGTATCGGCTCAACCGCGCCGACCGCCGCGCCGCGGTTGAGGAGGCACAGGCGAGCCTGAGCCCGGCGGAGCGCGCCCGGCTGCGCACCGAGGCCGGCGAGCTCATCCGGCAGGCCGCCGCGACCGCCGCCGCCGCCAAGCGCGCGCAGATCACCGTCGTCGAGGCTCGGGCCAGCAGTGCCGCCGCCCAGCAGGCCCGGGAGCAGGCCTGGGTCACCTTCGACGTGGCCCAGAAGGCCTACCAGGAGGCGCTGCGCGCGGCCGGCCAGGTCTCCGCGGAGTTGCCGGCCGGCGAGCAGGACGAGGCGAACAAGCGCGAGGTCTCCCGGGCCGCGCTGGATGCGTTCAAGCGCGGCGACATCACGGTCGACGCGCTGGAGCAGGTGTTCAAGGGCGTCAGCGGGGCCGACCCGCTGCAGGAGCTGGCCGCCCGCGAGGTCGAGCTGCGCCGCACCGCGGAGAGCCGGGCCCGCCGGCTCTACGAGGCGGCCGCCGCCGCGGAGCGCGCCGCGGTCAAGGCCGCCGATGTCGCCGTCGTGGCCGCCGCCGCGCTCGCCCAGGAGGCGGCCGAGGTCGCCGAGGAAGCGGCGGAGCTGCGCGACACCCTCGACGCGGCCCGCCAGGCCGGCATCACCGCGGCGACGATGCGGCCGAGGCAGCGCGTCCCCCGCCAGCGCGCCCGCAACCTGCGCTCGGAAGCATCCGCACCGGAGAAGCAGGCGCTGCGCACTCCCGAGGCGGCTTAGGCGCTCTCGGACAGATCGGGCGGCGGGAAGTGCATTTCGGCCAGCGCCGCCTGGAGCCGGGGCAGGTCGGCCTCGGCGAGCTGGAACGACGCCCGGCAGATCCGGTCCACCCACAGCGACACGACCACCGTGCCGCGCTGCGGATGGCAGGTCACCCGCATTGTGCGGTCGCCCGCACGCACGTCCTCGAATACGTCGCCCGTCTTGGGCAGCGCCACCAGCTCACCCATGTAGCCATGCTGCGGCACTGAACGTTGGTTCAGCAAGCGTTCAGTGCCGCGTCATCCCGGATCTCGCCTCGATGGGTCAATCGATCGGGATCACCGCGCTCGGCGACGGGTGCTCCAGCACCACGCGGGCCTGGCTCGGCACGCCGGTCTCCGCATCCAGGTCCAGCAGCGCCACCGTGCCGGAGTGCTGGTTGGCCACGCACAGCGCGCCGTCGAGCACCGCGAAGTGCCGCGGCCAGGTGCCGCCGGTGGAGACCTCGTCGATCGGCAACAGCCCATCCTCCTCGACGGAGAACGTCGTGATGGTGTCGTTGCCGCGGTTGGCCACGTAGAGCCGCCGCCCGTCCCGGGACAGCGCCAGCTCGCTGGGCAGGTTGTCGCCGACCGGCTGGACCAGGCACGAGGGCTTCTCGTCGAGCTGTTCGAAGCCGGAGGTGTACGTCGAAACGGTCGAGCTCAGCTCGTTGGCGACGAACACCCGCCCGCCCGGGTGGAACACCAGGTGCCGCGGGCCGGTGCCCAGCGGCTGTACCGTCGTGGTGCGCACGTGATCGAGCCGGCCCTCGGGCGTGAGCCGGTAGTGCACGATCGCGTCCATGCCGAGGTCGACCGCGTGCACCAGGTTGCCGCGGATCGTCACGTGATGGGCGTGCGGACCCTCCTGGCGGTCCGCGACCACGGAGGCGCCGGCGTGCTGGGCCAGGTCGGTGCGCCGGTCCAGGCCGCCGTCCGCACGCAGCGCGAAGACCGCCACGCTGCCGCCGCCGTAGTTGGCCACCACCACCCGGTCGCCGTCGACCGCGAGGTGGCACGGCCCGCCGCCGCCGGTCGGCAGGGTGTTGATGAGCTCGCCGGTCGGGGTGAACGCCGAGACCTGCCCGGCGTCGAGCTCGCCGACGGCATACCGGATCCCGGTCGGCCCGACGGCCAGGAAGCTGGGCGCGGGCGTGCGCACGGGCGCGGCGAGCGGCTTGAAGTCGTCGTCGTAGGTGGAGTACTGGTCTGCGTAGGAGCCGATGAGCACTGGCACCTGTCAAAGCCTAGACACCCTTAGGGGTAGGGGCAGCACCACCACGAACCGCGGGGGCTGACGGGTTCGAAGTTCGGCGGCCGGTTCGCGAAGCTCATCCGCATGACGGTTCTGGTTGACGCACGGTCCGACTTCGCGGCCCTGACCCGGCGGATCCGGGCGGCCGGGCTGCTCGAGCGGCGCCCCGGGTACTACACCCTCCGGCTCGCCCTCGTGGCCACCCTCTACGCCGGCGGGTGGGCGGGCCTGGCGCTGACGCACAGCCTGTGGTTCGCCGTGGTCCTCGCCGTCGCCTACGCCCAGGTCGCCCTCGTCGCCCACGACCTCGCCCACAAGCAGGTCTTCCGGGGCCGGCGCTGGTCGGCGGCGCTGGGCCTGCTGGCCGGCAACGCCGGCATCGGGATGAGCTACGGGTGGTGGATGAACAAGCACACGCGCCACCACGCGAACCCCAACCACGAGGATCACGACCCCGACGTGGCGCCCGACATCCTGGTCTGGTCGACCCGGCAGGCCGAACGGGCGCGGGGCGTGGCCCGGCTGATCGGCGGCCACCAGGCGCTGCTGTTCTTTCCGCTCCTGCTGTTGGAGGGCTTCAACCTCCACGTGCAGAGCGCCCGGGCGGTGCGCTCGCTGCGGCTTCGCGAGGCTTTCCTGCTGTACGCCCACTTCGCCGCATACCTGGCCGCCGTCTTCCTGCTGCTGCCGCCGGGCGCGGCGATCGCCTTCGTGCTGGTACACCAGGCGCTGTTCGGTTTGTATCTGGGCCTGACGTTCGCGCCCAACCACAAGGGCATGCCGGTCCTCACCGCCGCCGACGAGCTCGACTTCCTGCGCAAGCAGGTGCTCACCTCGCGCAACGTCCGCGGCGGGCGCTGGCTCGACGTCCTGCTGGGCGGCCTGAACTACCAGATCGAGCACCACCTGTTCCCGAGCATGCCGACGCCGAACCTGCGCCGCGCCCAGCCCATCGTCGAGCGCTTCTGCGCCGAGATCGGCGTGCCCTACCACGCTTCGAGCTTCGCCGGCTCCTACGCGCAGGCGCTGCGCCACCTGCATGCGGCCGGCGCGCCGCTGCGGCGGTAGCTTCGGTTCGTGGACGCTCTCTCCCTCGCCGACTACCGGGCCCGGGTCGCCGCGATGTACCTGTCCGATGCGGACCTTGCCGGCTTCCGGGCCCTGCGCGACGACCTGTTCGCCACCCACCCGCAGTCGGCGGCGCCGGGCCCGCTGCGCTACTTCCCCGCCACCGAGGATTTCATCGCATCGGTACCGCTGGAGCCGGCCGGCGGCACTCTGGAGATCGCCACGGGCGGGGAGGACGGCGTGCTGCGGTACGACCGCGTCGGCATCCTGCCCACACCGTGGGGCCGGCTGACCCTCTTCTGGCTGTCCACTTACGGCGGCGGCCTGTTCCTGCCGTTCCGGGACGGCACGAGCGGCAAGACCACCTACGGCGCGGGCCGCTACCTGACCGACACCATCAAGGGCACCCACGGCCGCGGCCTGCAACTGCTGCCCGACGGCCGGGTACGGCTCGACTTCAACTACGCCTACAACCCGTCGTGCGCTTACGACGACGCTTGGGCTTGTCCGCTCGCTCCGTACGAGAACCGCCTGACCGCGGAGATCCGCGCCGGCGAGCTGACCTACCACTCGGCGTAATCGCGCGGCGCCGCGATGGGTCACGAAAAGTCCAGACACTTCGTGTCCGGACTTTTCGGACTTATACCCTGACAGGAGATAAATCCGATAAGTCGTGGCGCGGAGCGCCCGACTTATCGGTTTGCAGCGGATTGCCCGACTTATTGGTTCGTGCGGAGCGCGACAATTGGGCTGATCTGGGCATCGCGACGTGCCGGCAGCGGCTGGCGCGAACGAATCTCTCCGCGATCATGCAGCTCCCGCTGGCGTGCGGCGCGTTTTTCATGATCGCGGAACCTTAAGGTACCTGTGGGTACATTGACCTTCCGCGATCATGAAAAACGCGTGGTGCGGGCGGCGGCTCCGGCATGATCGCGGAGACTTTCGGTCGCGGCGGGGTTGTCAGGAGATCCTGGCGGGTTCGGCGGGGGTTGGGGTGTAGAACGGGCCGGCCCAGCCGGCGGTGGTCAGGCGGCGGCCCAGTGGGATCGCGTCCCACGGCACGCGCTTGAGCAGGCGGTCCAGGAACAGGCCGAGCAGCAGCGCGGCCAGGCCGTCGGTGAGCCAGTGGAAGCTCAGGTACGTCGTGGTGAACAGCAGTACCAGCGGGATGGTGTAACGGATCGCGAGCACCAGGCGCTGGCTCAGCACGCCGGTCAGCAAGGTGGCGAGGACGCCGTACCAGACGATCGCGTTCACCACGTGGCCCGACGGGTACGACATGCCCTCGTGCGCGTAGAACAGGTACTCGGGGTGGGCGTGCTTGTGCTCGCTCGCGGCCAGCCGGTCGGTCCAGATCTTCAGCGGGCCGATCGTCACGTACGTGAGCACGTAGGCGCCCACGACCAGCAGGAACGGGCGCACCGTGTGGCGGGCGCGGCTCATGAAGAACGCGGTGATCACGGCCAGCGGGGTGAGCACCTGGCCGCCCTGGCCGAGCCGGTTGCACCAGCGCAGCAGAGTGTCGGCCCAGTCGGGGCGGTGCGCGTCGACGAAGTCGCGGACGGCCAGGTCGACGCGCAGCAGCGGGGTCTTCGCGGCGAGCAGCACGGTGATGAGTGCGAAGCCCGCCACCAGCAGCGCGTCGAGCCACCAGCCGGCGGGACGGACGGGTCGTAACTCGATGCGCACGAGGGGCAACGGTACCCGAATACGGAAAAGGGCCCGGTGCTCCCGGGCCCTTTCCACACACGATCTCTACATCAGGTTGCGCAGCTGGTCGGCGATGCGGTCGATGCGCACGCCGGAGTTCGGGCAGCCGCCGAAGTGGTGCAGGGCGATGACCTTGTTGGTACGCCGGGAGATCACCGGCGAGCCGGAGGAGCCGCCGTCGGTGTCGCAGTAGTACGACATGTCGGTCCCGGCGGCGTAGCCGTCGTAGGACGGGTCGCTGACCGCGCAGTTGCCGCTGCGCTCCGTGCTGTCCTCGGTGGTGATGACCGTCGGGGCGCCGCGCGGGTGCTGCGGGATGTAGAGCTCCTCGCCGCGGACCGGGGCGCGGTCGTCGATCTGCAGGTAGCCGAACTGCGTGATCTGGTTGAAGTTGCGCACGCTGAACAGCGTGTAGTCGAGGATGTCGTCGGTGGCCAGCACCTGGTCACCCATGACCTTGGTCGGGCGCAGCGTGGCGCCGCCCGAGCACTGGGCGCACTCGTAGTTGAACCAGACCTCGGTGGTGCGCGCCTCGCGGGTCGTGGTGAAGCAGTGGTGGTTGGTCAGCATGCGGTTCTGCGTGCCGACCCGCCAGGCCGTGCACAGCTCGACGCCGTTGATCAGGATTCGGGCGACGGGTTTGGAGTTGGCGTACGCCACCGGGTCCGACGACTTGTAACAGGCCGCGTTCTCCGTCTCGTTGGTCCGCCCGCAGATGCTCTCCTCGTGCGGCGCGGCGGCCAGCGCGGCCCGGCGGTCGGCGTCGGCCCGGGCACGCTCGGCGGTGGTCTGGCCGCGGGCGACCCGGTCGACGGTCACGCCCATGCCGGCCAGCCGCGAGCGGATGCCGAACACGTCGTCGCGAGCCTTGACCACGCGCACCACGGCGCGGTCACCGGAGACCGACATCGACCAGTTGTCCGCTTCGCCGAGTTCTTTCGAGGTGTACTCGTAGTGCTCCTCCCCGCGCGCATCGCTCACGACCACTCGGTCGCCGGCGTCGAGCGCGAGCCGCGAGAAGTGCACCTTGACGTAGTCCGCGCCGGAGTACGTGAACGTGCGGCTGGCGGCCCGCTCGATCGTCCCGGCGGTCACCGACTCGAGCACGCCAGTGGTCTCCCCGCCCGGCTCCTGCAGCCCCGAGACGTCGTGGTGCAGCCGCAGCTGCGGTGCGCTCGCCGGCGCCCGCTGCGGCTGGGCCGCAGTCTTGGCCGCCGGATCGGCCGCCGCCACGGCGACACCTGCCCCGGTGAGTGCGAGCAGGGCACACACCCCTGCTACCAGCAACGACCTACGCCGCATGAGCGCGTCCTCCAGATGGGTTCGCCGAATGGCACCGCCCGGGTGTTAGGGGTAAATCGGGCGATCCGCCCATTCAACGAGCGATCCCGGGGCCAGGGATCGGGAACTCAGCGGGATCCGTCGACCGTCCCGCCGGTCTGAGCCAACAGGTTGCCCAGGCCCAGCCGGGTCGCTACCACGGTGACCAGGTCGTCTGCCCGTAGTACATAAGCGGGGGGAGGAGCCCAGACGGTCTGCCGCTCGCCGTCGGTCGACACGGCGAGCACCCGGACCTCGCCGACGTCCTGCGCCGCGGCGACGGGGGCGCCGTCCAGGCTGGAGCCGGCCACCACCGGTACCTCGGCCAGCAACAGCACCCGCCGGTCGACCGGAATGGTGCCGATGACCTCGCGCTCCAGGAGGGCGGCGGCGAAGGCGGGCGCGGCGAGGTACGACACGGAGCGCGAAGCGGTGATGCCGAAGGCGCGCTGGACGCGATCGGCGAACCGGCCGTCGAAGAGCCGCAGGATGACCCGCACGTCGGGCTTGAGCGCCCGGCTCTCCAGGGCGGCCTCCAGGTTGGCCTGGTCGTCGGTGGACACCACGACCAGCGCCCGGCAGGTGTCCACGGACGCGGCCTTCAGGGTCTCGACGTTGCTCGCGTCGCCGACGATGAACGGCACCCCGCGGTCTCGGGCCGCCTGCGCGCCGCGGGCGTTCTGGTTGCGGTCGATGGCCACGACCGGCACGCCGAGGTCGACGAACGAGTGCATGACCCGGGTGCCCACGTTGCCCAGCCCGACGACGACCACGTGGTCGGACAGCGGCTCGCGCAGCCGGCCGAGCGCGATCGCCAGCCGCGCGTTGACCACGGCCTCGACGACCGCGGCCGTGATCACCGGGATCAGCGCCACGTTGACCAGGCCGAGCAGCGTGGTCACGAGCTTCTCCGGCCAGTGCGACTCGAGGTCGGGGCTCGCGCCGGTCAGCTCGGAGAGCAGCGTCACATAGGCGGCGTTCCACCAGCTGACGTGCTTGTAGTGGGCGATGACGGCCGTGCCGGCGGCGAGCATGCCGATCAGCACCAGAGCGGTGACCCACAGCCGGCGGCTGACCAGGCTGCGCAGCGTGTGCAGCGGGCTGTGCAGCTGGCGGCGCCACCAGCGGCGCAGCCGGTCGTCGGCGCCCGACCGCCGCCGCTCGGAGCGCTCGCCCCGGGCGACGACCGTGGCGGCCCGCTCGCCGTTGGCGACGGCGAGGACCAGGTCGGCATCGGCGTCGTGCTGCGGCAGGAGTTCGGGCTCGTCGCCGACGGTGCGGGCCAGCCCGCACACCACGTCGTCCGGGCGCACCTCGGACCGGCGGGCCACGAACAGCGTGCGCTGCGCGACCCGCACGTGGACCGGCGCGACCTCGCCCAGCGCCTCGGACACGAACGCGGGCGCGGCCATCTGCGCGTCGGAGAGCACGCGCAGGTCGGCGAAGTTGCGGCGGACGCTGTACCCCAGCCGGAGGTTGAACATCCGGATCACCAGGCGGATCTTGGGGTTGATCTCCTGCGCCTGCAGCGCCGCGTCGATGTTGCCGATGTCGTCCTGCTTGACCAGCGCGAGCGCGTCGGCGCCGGCCAGCTCGGCCCGCTCGAACGCCTCGGTGTCGGGCCGCTCGGCCTCGACGATCCGCCCGCCGCTCGCGGCCAGCAGGCGCGCGATCTCGGGACCGTATCGCCGCTTGGCGCTGGGCAGGATCGCGGTGACGTGGACGCCATACTGCCCGATGAGCTCCCGCACCAGCCGCAGCGCGAGCGGGTCGTCGCCGCAGATCACGATCCGCTTCGCCGGCCCGTGCACCACGTGCCGGGCCGGCTGCTCCGCCTGCTCCACCGCCCACGAACGGGTGATCGCCTGAACGCGTGGCAGGTTGCCGCGCAGCCGCCGCATCAGCCACGACTCGGACGTCACCGGGCGATCCTAGCGAAGATCACCAGTTTCCGATGACCGCCGATCTCGTTGGACCCGGCGAATCGCATTGTCGACCAGATGGGGTTTTCACCGATGAACACGTGGTTTCGCCGGGCGGTAGGCACCGTCGGAGTCGCCGGCGGCATGCTGCTGCTCGGTGCCGGCGCCGCACACGCCGATGACACCGCCCTGGCACCCGGCCAGCTGGACGATCTGTTCTCGCCGGCCGGCGGCCCCAACAACCAGTCGCTATCGCTGCACGCGCGCGGCGACCGGATCGACACCAGCGCCGCCTCCAGCGTCGAGGCCGGCAAGCGCACCACGTCGACGTCGCTGTCCACGAACAGCCTCAACAGCCGGAAGGTACCGAGCGTGCTGCGCGGCCTGCCGCTGACCAGCCTCGTGCCGACCGACAGCCTGGGCTTGCCCCGCACCACGTCGAGCCGGCTGCCGAACCT
The DNA here is from genome assembly GCF_050948465.1 of Dactylosporangium sp. CA-092794. Lineage (NCBI taxonomy): Bacteria > Bacillati > Actinomycetota > Actinomycetes > Micromonosporales > Micromonosporaceae > Dactylosporangium > Dactylosporangium sp. CA-092794. The sequence continues at coordinate 524,406 of NZ_CP192044.1, forward strand.
GCCGCCCCTGCCCACCGACGCCCTGGCCACGAACGCCCTGCCGGCCAACGGCCAGCCCCCGTCCCTGGCCGCCACCGAGGACTCCCTGGCCTCGCTCCCGCTGGTCGGCCGGCTCGCCAACCTCAACCAGGTGGGCCTGCCGGGCACGTCGATCGCCGACACCTCGACCGCCTTCCCGGCCATCCCCCGCCCCGGCACCGAGGCCCTCCCGGTCGTCGGCGGCCTCCCGCTGCTCGGCAACGGCCTGCCGGTCCGCGGCACGCTGAAGCCCGTCGACGACTACGCCATCCCGATCGGCGGCTCGTTCGCGGCCCTGCCGGCCACCGAGGCGGACGGCCTGCCCGTGGTCGGCGATCTGCCACTGGGCGGCAGCGACGTGCTGAGGAACGACTCGGTCACCGGCGTCCCGGTGATCGGCGGCATCGGCCCGACCCCGGGCGTGAGCACGACGGCGGTGGCGAACCGGCTGGTCCCGACGACGGGCGCCCTGCCTCAGGCGGCCAGCCAGCTGCCCCTGGTCACGGAGCAGGCGTACGCCCCGAAGCACGCGACCACCTACAGCCCCCGCCACGCTCAGACGGAGGCCCAGCCCGAAGCCCTGCCGGTCCTCACCGGCCTGCCCGCGGTGGGCGGCCTGGCGGCCGGCGCCCTGCCGTTGTTCAGCGGCATCGTCGGCTAACCACGGCGCACGTTCGGCCCTTTTCGCACGGAAATATCCGGCCACTCCGTGGCCGGATATTTCCGACATTTCGTATATGCGCAAAACCGAGCCCGATCCGATTCCAGGACCGCCCCCGCGCCATCTGCGGCGCCGCGCGGGCGGGCCATGGCCGGCCCTGCGGGCCATGGCGTGGCCGGGCCTGCGGGCAGGCCGTGGCGGGCAGGCCGTGGCCGGGCCTGCGGGCGGGCTCGCGCGAAGCGCGGGGCCGTGCGGGCGGGCCTGCGGGCGGGCCTGCGGGCGGGCCTGCGGGCGGGCGCGGGCGGGCCTGCGGGCGGGCGCGGGCGGGCCCTTTCACGACGAGCGCGGTCCGCGAACAGATCCCACACGGCCGGGCCGCGATCAGATCTACACGGCTGACGCTGCACGCCGCGGAGCACGACGCAGCGGCCACAAGTCTCCGTGATCACGCCGAACCCGCCACCGACACCAAGGGTTTTTCATGATCACGGAGTGTCCATGTACACCCGTGTACCGAAAGTCTCCGGGATCATGGCAAACCCGTGGTGCGGTCACGACGGGCATCATGATCACGGAGACTTACGCCCGCCCGGGCTGCACGGTGGGGCGGGAGAGGCTAGGCGACCCAGTCGCCGGCGCGCATCACGCGCTGGACGGTCAGGGCGTCGTCGAGCAGGACCAGGTCGGCGCGCAGGCCCGGGCGGAGCGCGCCGAGTTCCTCCGACAGGCCCAGGGCGGCGGCGGGAGTGGCCGAGGCCATCTGGGCGGCGGCGGGCAGGGACAGGCCCGCGCCGACGGCGCGGCGGAAGGCCTTGTCCATGGTCAACGTGCTGCCGGCGATCGAGCCGTCGCGGGTCAGGCGGGCCACGCCGGCGGCGACCTCCACGCTCTGGCCGCCCAGGTCGTAGGAGCCGTCGGGCATGCCGGCGGCGGCCATCGCGTCGGTGATCAGGGCCGCGCGGGACGGGCCGGTGACCGTGGTGGCGAAGGCCAGGGTGCCGTCGTGCAGGTGGACGCCGTCGGCGACGAACTCGCAGATCACCTCGCGGGCGCCGAGCAGCGCGAAGACCGGGCCGGGCTGGCGGTGGTGCGGCGGGCGCATGCCGTTGAAGACGTGGGTGCCGACCGTGGCGCCGGCCGCGACGCCGGCGAGGGTTTCCTCGTAGGTCGCATCGGTGTGGCCGATGGCGGCCACGACGCCGCGGGCGACGAGCAGCTTGATGGCCTCCAGCGCGCCGGGCAGCTCCGGGGCGATCGTCACCAGGCGTACCGCACCCTCGCCGGCATCGATCAGGGACTCGAGCTCGTCGAGGGACGGGCGGCGCAGGTGGGCCGGGTTCTGGGCGCCGCAGCGGGTCTGGGACAGGTACGGGCCCTCGAAGTGGATGCCGGCGATCACACCCTCCGCGGCGAGCGGGGCGAAGGCCTTGGTGGCGCTCATCATCAGCTCCGGCGGCGAGGTCACCAGGCTGGCCAGCATGGTCGTGGTGCCGTGACCGAGGTGGTACCGCGCGGCCGTGCGCGCCTCCTCGACGTCACCGGTGGTGAAGGTCGCCCCGCCGCCGCCGTGCACGTGGATGTCGACGAAGCCGGGTACGACAACGGCGGCCGACGCATCCACGGCACCGGAAGCTGAGGGACCGACCTCGGCGATGCGCGAGCCCTCGATCCGGACGAAGCCGTTGTCGATGACGCGGTCACCCGCGACCACCCGGACACCGGACACCACCGTCATTGCGTGTTCCCCTTCGTGATCAGGTTGTCCAAGGCGATGAGGGCCGCGCCCAGGCAGCCGGCCTCGTCGCCCAGCGCGGCGCGGGTGATGACCGGCTCGCGGTGGAACGTCACGCGCGCGTGCACGCCCTCGCGCAGCGGGGCGAGCAGCGCCTCGCCGGCTTCGGCCAGGCCGCCGCCGACCACGATTATCGCCGGGTCGAACAGCGCCATGCCGACCAGCAGCCCGTCGGCGAGCGCGTCGATCGTCTCCTGCCAGACGGCGACCGCGATCGGCTCGCCCTCGGCGGCCAGGCGGGCCACCTCCTCGGCGGTGGCGGCCCGGCCGGCCTGCTCGGAGTAGCGCCGGCCGACCGCCGACGCCGAGGCGATGGACTCCAGGCAGCCGCGCTGGCCGCAGCCGCACGGCGGGCCGCCCGGGCGCACGATGATGTGGCCGATCTCGCCGCCGGCGCCGTGCGCGCCCGAATACACCTGGCCGTGCACCACGTTGGCCGCCGCGATGCCGGTGCCGATGGGGACGACGAGGACGTAGTCGTGGCCGTGCCCGGCGCCTAATCGCGCCTCGGCCAGGCCGCCGGCCCGCACGTCGTGGCCGAGGGCGGCGGGCAGCCCGAGGCGTTCTTCCAGCAGAGCCTGCAACGGTACGTCCCGGAAGCCCACGTTCGCGGCCCACACGGCCACGCCGTTGACCTCGTCGATGACGCCCGGCACCACCAGCCCGGCCCCGACGGGCTCCAGCCCCTTGGCGCGGGCGGTGGCGGCGAGCCCCTCGGCGATGCCGAGAATGGTCTCGATCACGGCCGGTCCGCCCCGGTCCGCCCCGGTCGGGTGGCGCTCCGCATGCAGCACCTCGTGCAGCGCGTCACCGTCGGCGCCGACCAGGGCACATTTGATCGCGGTGCCCCCGACATCGAGGGCGATCACGGTCTGTGTCATGTGCGGTTCGTCCTCGACTGATCGTTCCGGCGCCAAACCTGGGCGGTTCGCGCATCATTGCGCACCGGTGGGCTGGCTGGCAACCGTACCCCGATGGTTAGTTCAAGCAGTTGCCTTTGCGTTTACCCGCTGTTTCGCGCATCATTGTGCACACATCTCGCACCGTACGCGCAAAGGAGGGGGTCGCGTGGACCGTTATGCGCGTTGGAACGCGCTCCTCGAGATCCTCACCGACAGCGGGCGGATCAGCGTGGAGGAGGCGGCCGAGCGACTGGACGTGTCGCAGGCGACGATCCGCCGCGACTTCGACCAGCTCGCCCAGCAGCAGATGATCACGCGCACCCGCGGCGGCGCCGTGGCCAACGGCGTGTCGTACGACCTGCCCCTGCGGTACAAAACCGCCAAACACGCCCCGGAGAAGCAGCGCATCGGCGCCGCGGCGGCCGCGCTGGTCTCGCCCGGCATGGTCGTCGCGCTCAATGGCGGCACGACCACGACCGAAGTGGCCCGCGCGCTCGCGGTGCGCCCCGAGCTCACCGGCGGGGTCGACGACGCCCAGCTCACCGTGGTCACCAACGCGCTGAACATCGCCAACGAGCTGCTGGTCCGCTCGCGGATGAAGATCGTCGTCACCGGCGGGGTGGTCCGGCCGCAGTCCTTCGAGCTCGTCGGCCCGCTCGGCGGCAACATCCTGCGCGACGTCACCCTCGACATCGCCCTGCTCGGCGTCGACGCGCTCGACGTGACCCTGGGCGCCGCCGCCCACCACGAGGGCGAGGCCGCGATGAACAGCCTGATGGTCGCCCGCGCCCGGCGCGTCGTGATCATCGCGGACAGCTCCAAGCTGGGCGGCCACGCCTTCGCCCGGATCTGCCCGATCGACCGCATCGACACGCTGGTCACCGACTCCAACGCGACCCAGTCGACCCTCGACGCCTTCCGCGAGGCCAGCGTCAAGATCGTCACCGCCTGACCCCGGCCCGGACGGATCCGGATTTTTCGTATTTGGTGCCGGCTGCGCCGGGTGTTGCGTGCTGGGTGCGACTGGGCGCGAAACGGTTAGGCTGGGCGCATCCCCCGAGCCGCCCAGGAGCGACGATGAAACGCGACGATCTCGCGACCCGCGTTCCCGCGCAACCCTCCACCGAGGACGTCGAGGACCTCGACGATCTCGACGGCGACGCCCCCCGCGGCGACATCGCGGTCGCCGAGGAGCCGCCGGAGCTCGACGAGCGGGGCAAGCGGATCCTCGCGTTCGAGAGGCAGTGGTGGCGCCAGGCGGGCGCGAAGGAGCAGGCGATCCGCGACGCGTTCGGGCTCAGCGCCACGCGGTATTACCAGCTGCTCAACGTCCTCCTCGACGACCCGCTGGCGCTGGCGCACGACCCGCTGGTGGTGCAGCGCCTGCGCCGCCTCCGCGCCTCGCGCACCCGCCGCCGCTAGCGCACCCGCCGCCGCTAGCGCACCCGCTGCTGCTCCGCGTAGTTCGCCAGCCAGGCCACCTGGACCGGGTCCAGCGACGGGCGGACCCGCTCGCGGGCCAGCTCGACGTGGGCGGCCGTCACCTCGGTGGCGTCCAGCGACTCGCGCATCGCGGCCAGCGCCGACTCGCGGACCAGGGCCGCGCAGTCCGCGGCCGAGAACCGGTCCAGCGACGCGGCCAGCGCGCCCAGGTCCACGTCGGCGGCGAGCGGCACCGACTTGGCGGCCGCGCGCAGGATCTCCGCGCGGGCGTCCGCGTCCGGCGGGGGCACGAAGACCAGGCGCTCCAGGCGCCCGGGGCGCAGCAGGGCCGGGTCGACCAGGTCCGGGCGGTTGGTGGCGCCGATGACCACGACGTTGCGCAGGGACTCGACGCCGTCGAGCTCGGTGAGCAGCGCGGCGACCACGCGGTCGGTGGTGCCGCCGTCGGTGGCCTGGCCGCGGGTCGGGGCCAGGGCGTCGACCTCGTCCAGGAAGACCAGCGTCGGCGCGGCCTCCCGGGCCCGGCGGAAGAGCTCGCGCACCGCCCGCTCGGACTCGCCGACCCACTTGGAGAGCAGCTCCGCGCCCTTGACGGAGAGCACGTTGGCCTTGCCGGTGCCGGCGATCGCCTTGACCAGGTAGGTCTTGCCGCAGCCGGGCGGGCCGTAGAGCAGCACGCCGCGCGGCGGTTCGACGCCCAGGCGGGAGAAGGCGTCCGGGTACGACAGCGGCCACAGCACCGACTCGGTGAGCGTCTGCTTGACCTCGACCATGTCGCCGACGTCGTCGAGGGTGACCTTGGCCAGCTCCAGCGAGCTCTCCGCCATCGAGGTCGGCCGGACGACCTCCAGCGCGGCGTCGAAGTCGGCCATGACGACCTGCGGGGTCTCGGACTCCCGGCGGTGGCGCAGCGCGGCCCGGACCCCGGCCTCGCGGGCCAGCGCGGCCAGGTCGGCGGCGACGAAGCCGGGCGTGCGGCCGGCGACGTCGTCGAGGCGCACGTCCTCGGCCAGCGGCATGCCCCGGGTGAGCACGGCGAGCTCCTCGCGGCGCAGGGCGGCGTCGGGCAGCGGTACCGAGATCTCGTGCGCCAGCAGCTCGGGGGAGTGCAGCGCCGGATCCACGGCCTCCGGGCGGCTGGTCGTGCACACCACCGCCTCGCCCTCGCGGATCAGCCCGGCCAGGAGCTGCCGGAAGACGGTGGCGAGCGGGCCGGGCTGGTCGCGCGGGGCCAGCGCGTCGACGTCGGAGATGAGCAGGATGGCGGGGCCGGGCGCACGCATCTCGTCGGCCGCCTTGCGCAGCCGGCCGGCGGCGTCGTTGTTGGTCAGCGCCGCGATCTCCGGCGCCCACAGGGCGATCACCTGGGCCTCGACCTCGCCGGCGACGGCGTGCACGAGCGCGGACTTGCCCGAGCCGGCCGGGCCGGTGACCAGCACGCCGAGCGACACGGAGGTGCCGAGCTTGGCCAGCACCTCGCCGTGGTGGAAGCCGAGGTCCAGCAGCTCGATCAGCTGCTCGGCCTGGGCCCGCAGGCCCGGCAGGTCCGCCAGGGCGACAACCGGGGCGGCGCGGCCGGCGGACGCGGGCGCCGCCGCCGGGGCCGCGGCGGCGGGGGCCATGACGGTGCCGGGGGCGTGCGTGGCCTGGCCGTGCTCCCAGCCGACCGCGGTGTCCATGGTGACCAGGGCGCCCGGGTCAGGCTCGGCGGCGACGACGGTCAGCAGGGCGCTGGTCCACGCGTAGCCGACGGTGTTGGACAGGCTCCGCCGGGCCGCCTCGACCAGGCCGCGGTCGACCATGTGTACGGCCGGCGTGGAAACCGACAGTGTGCCCAGCGACACGTCCTGGGGCAGCAGCGAGACGTTGTCGCCGACCGTGACCACCTTGCCCAGCAGGGCCAGGCGCAGCATCTCCGGGGAGACGACCGCCATGATCTCGGCCGGGCCGGACAGCGTGACGCTCTGCGCGGCCCGCAGCGGGGCGGCGGCCACCGCCACCTGGCCGCCGTCGCGCAGGCCCAGGTTGCCCAGCACCAGGTCGTCGGCGTAGAGCAGGGCGCGGCTGGCGCCCGGCTCGGCCACCGCGACGATCCCGGCCGAGACCCGCCGGCCGGTGAGCGAGATCGGGTCGCCGGGGCGCAGGCCGAGGGCGGTGAGCACCTCGGGGTGCAGGCGCACCACGCCGCGGCGGGCGTCGAGCGCGGCCGGGCGGAGGCTGGCAGTGAGCGTCAAGGTCGCCGACACGAAACCGAGCGTAGCCGTTGCTGAGAAGGGCCTGAGTCTTTCGGCGGGGCGCAACATCGGGTGCGTACGTTTGGTCAATGCGACTTCGCCTGCCGGGCCTCACCCGGCGCCAGGTCATCTCCGGCGCCGCCGTGATCGTGCTCGTGGCGGGGCTGGTCGGCTGGGCCGCGTGGCCGACGCCGAAGAGCTTCCGCGCCGTCGACCAGCTCATTTCGGTCCGGACCGGGCCGGACGACTCGGCCTCGGTGACCCTCGACACGACGCTGTACCTGCCCAAGTCCGCGAGCGCCGAGCACCCGGTCCCGGCGATCCTGCTCGCGCACGGCTTCGGCGGCACCAAGCAGAGCGTGCGCGCCGACGCCGAGCAATATGCCGACCTCGGCTACGCGGTGCTCGCCTGGACCGCGCAGGGCTTCGGCCGCTCGACCGGCGAGATCCACCTGGACAGCCCGGACTGGGAGGTCAAGGACGCGCAGCGGCTCATCGACTGGCTCGCGGCCCGGCCCGAGATCCGCAAGGACGGCGGCGATCCGCGGGTCGCCGCGGTCGGCGGCTCCTACGGCGGGGCGCTGTCGCTGCTGCTGGCCGCCCAGGACAGCCGGGTCGACGCGATCGTACCGATGATCACGTGGAACGACCTGGTCACGTCGTTCCTGCCGGGCGGGGTGTTCAAGAAGCAGTGGGCCGGGCAGTTCTTCGGCTCGTCGGAAAATCCGCAGAACGCCCAGTGCGGGCGCTTCGCCGAGGACATCTGCCAGGCGTACTTGTCCATCGCCACGACTGGCAAGGCCACGCCGGCCGCCGAGGCGCTGTTGCGCAAGTCGTCGCCGGCGCCGGTGCTGGACAAGATCAAGGCGCCGACGCTGCTCGTGCAGGGCCAGGTCGACACGCTGTTCCCGCTGAGCGAGGGCGACGCCAACGCGCGCGGCATCGCGGCCAACGGCACCCCGGTGCGGGTGGCCTGGTTCACCGGCGGGCACGACGGCGGCACCGGGCCGCAGTCCGAGGTCGACCGGCTGCGGTACCTCACCGGCCAATGGCTCGACCACTACCTCAAGGGCAACGGCAAGGCGCCCGAGAACAGCTTCACCTACTCGCGCGTGTCGGGGCTCAACGCGCAGGGCCGCGGCCTGGTGACCGCCGCGTCGTCGGTGCCGTCCTACCCCGGCCTCAACGATCCCGGCGCCGCCGTCGAGCTGCAGGGCCCGGCCCAGCAGATCGCCAGCCCGCCGGACGGCAACCCGGCGGGGATCTCCTCGCTGCCGCTCGCCGGCCTGTCCGGCCTGGCCGGGGGGAGCGGCGTCGCGGTGACCCAGGAGATCCCGGGCCAGCACGCCGACTTCGTCTCCGCCCCGCTCGCCGCCGCTTACGACGCGGCCGGCGCCCCGGTCGTGCACCTGCGCGCGGCGTCGCCGACCGGCGAGGCGACGCTGTTCGTCAAGCTCTACGACGTGCCGGCCAAGGGCGCGCCGTCGATCCCGGACGGGCTGATCGCGCCCGTTCACCTCACCGGGCTGCCGAAGTCGATCGCGGATGCGGTACCGGTGACCGTGACCCTGCCGGCCGTGGTGCACCGCTTCGAGGCGGGCAGCCGGGTGGGGGTCACGGTCGCCTCGGCCGACACCGCCTACTGGTCGCCGCCGGACCCGGTGGTCTACTCCGTCGCGGTCGACGGCGCGATCACGCTGCCCGCCATCGCCGGGACGCCGATCGCCAATCCCGACATCATTTGGCGGTACATCCTGGCCGGACTCGTCGCCGCGCTCGCGCTCGCGCTGCTCGTCGTGCTGCTCGTGGCCCGCGGCCGGGCCCGGCGCATCGACCGCAGCGTGGACACCGAGCTCGTGGACATGCCGCTGGTGGTGCGCGGGCTGCGCAAGGAGTACAAGAACTTCGTCGCGGTGTCCAAGGTGGACTTCACCGTGCGGCGCGGGCAGGTGGTCGGCCTGCTCGGCCCCAACGGCGCGGGCAAGACCACCTCGCTGCGGGTGCTCATGGGCCTCACCCGGCCGACCTCGGGCGAGATCCTGGTCTTCGGCCACCGGCTGCTGCCCGGCTCGCCGGTGCTGTCCCGGGTCGGCGCGCTGGTCGAGGGGCCGGGCTTCCTGCCGCACCTCACCGGCGCGCAGAACCTCGAGCTGTACTGGAAGGCCACCGGCCGCCCGGCCCAGGACGCGCACTTCGAGGAGGCCTACGACATCGCCGGCCTCGGCACTGCCGTCCACCGCAGGGTGCGCACCTACAGCCACGGCATGCGGCAGCGGCTGGCCATTGCCCAGGCCATGCTCGGCCTGCCCGAGCTGCTGGTCCTCGACGAGCCGACGGACGGGCTCGACCCTCCGCAGATCGCCGAGATGCGCAAAGTACTGCGCCGCTATGCCACAGGTGGGCGGGCCGTGCTGGTCTCCAGCCACCTGCTCGCGGAGGTGGAGCAGACCTGCACCGACGTCGTCGTCATGCACAAGGGCGAGGTGGTCGCGGCCGGGCCGGTCGAGGACATCGTCGGCGACTCGCCGTCGGTGCAGCTGGACGTGTCCGATGTGGACGCGGCCGAGAAGGTGCTGGAGGAGCTGACCGGGGTGAAGGCGGTGGCCTGGTCCGGCGGGCGCGGCCTGGTCGTCGACATCGACGGCACGCCGCGCGCCGAGGTGGTGGCGGCGCTGGTGCGGGCCGGGGTCGGCATCGACCGGGTCACGCCGCGGCGGCGGCTGGAGGACGCGTTCCTGTCCCTGGTGGGCGGGGACACCAAGGCGAGTGGGGAGCGATCGTGAGCACCGACGTCATCGGGGGTGCCGTGGGGTACCGCCCCGGCGCGACCCTCTCGCTGTGGACCGAGATCCGCCGGCAGGCCTCCCGCCGCCGGACCCAGCTGGCGCTGGGCTTCATGGTGCTGCTGCCGCTGATCATCCTGGTCGCGTTCCAGCTGGACACCGGCGGGGGCGGCGACGACGGCGGCGCGGGCGGGGAGTTCTCCCGCCTGTCCGACCTGGCCACCTCCGGCGGGCCGAACTTCACCCTGTTCACCCTGCTGGTGTCGGCGAGCTTCCTGCTGGTGGTGATCGTGGCGCTGTTCTGCGGCGACACGGTGGCCAGCGAGGCGAGTTGGGGGAGCCTGCGGTACCTGCTCGCGATGCCCGTCCCGCGGGCCCGCCTGCTCGGCATCAAGCTCGTCGTCGCGCTGCTCTACAGCCTGCTCGCGATCGTCACCCTGGTGGGCACCGCGCTGCTGGCCGGGACGCTGCGCTACGGCTGGGCGCCGTTGAGCGCCCCGATCGGCGGGGAGATCCCGGCCGGGACGGGCGTGGTGCGGCTGCTGGAGATCGTCGCCTACCTCTGCGTCACGCTGCTGGTGGTGGCCTCGCTCGCGTTCCTGCTGTCGGTGTCGACCGACGCCCCGCTCGGCGCGGTCGGCGGCGCCGTGCTGCTGCAGATCCTGTCCAACATCCTCGACCAGATCACCGCGCTGGGTAACCTGCGCACCGTGCTGCCGACGCACTACGCCGACGCCTGGCTGGGCCTGCTGTCCAGTCCGATGCAGACCGACGACCTGGTCAAGGGCTGCGTGGCGGCGCTCGCCTATGCCACCGTCTTCTTCGCCCTGGGCTGGTGGCGGTTCCTGCGCAAGGACGTGGTGAGCTGAGCTCAGGCCGGTGCGTAGCCCGGGACCGTCTCCATCGGGGGACGGTCCGGGTGGGCGACCGGAGTCACCCGCGGTACCACGGCGGAATCATGCCGCTCGAACTGCGTCAAGGTCGGCCAGAGCGGGTGGCTCGGGGCGACCCGGGCGTTGATCGTGTGCACGATCGTCGCGGCCATCCGGCCCAGGGCGGCCGTGTCCTGATGGCCGTGGGTGCGCTGGCCCAGGTCGACCTGGGCCACCGCGTCCAGCCCGTGGCGGGCGTAGGTGTCGATGAGCAGGCCCGTCTCCACGCCGTAGCCGGCCGCGAACGGCAGCGACTCCAGCAGGCTCCGGCGGGCCGCATACTCCCCGGCCAGCGGCTGCACCACCCCGGCCAGCTCCGGGAAGTGCGCGTTGAGCAGGGGCCGGGCGGCCAGCTCCGTGACCCGGCCGCCGCCGGCCGCGGAGACGTCCAGCAGCGGGCGGTCGTAGAAGGCCTTCACCATCAGCGTCGCCGGGTCGGCCAGCAGCGGGCCCAGCAGGCCCGTCACGAAGTGGGGGCGGAAGTCGGTGAGGTCGGCGTCGACGTACACCAAAATGTCGCCCTTGGTGACGGCGAGCGCCTTCCACAGCACCTCGCCCTTGCCCGGCCGGGAGCCGGTCGCCGGCAGGATGTTGTCGCGGTGGTGGACGGTCGCGCCGGCCGCCGCGGCCACCTCGGCGGTGCGGTCCACCGAGCCCGAGTCGACCACCACCAGCTCGTCGACGATCGGGCCGAGCATGCGCACGCCGGTTACGATCTCGCCGACCGTCGGCTCCTCGTCCAGCGCGGGCAGGACCACGCTCACTCGGGTCTCACCCTTCGCGGCCAGGACTTCCTCCGCCGGCCAGTCGCGCCAGCTCGAGGTGTGCCGGGAGAACCACTCGGCCGCGATCGGGTGCATGAATGAAACGCTAGCCCTGTCCACCTCGTGAGATGACTCATACCCAGAGGCCGGTGGCGCCCCTTACACTCGGCTTATAACTGAATACCTCATCCAGAGGGGCAGAGGGATACGGCCCGATGAAGCCCCGGCAACCCCTGCGGTGGCTCGATGTTGAGGCTCTCCGCGGTAGGTGCCAAATCCGTCCCGGCGCGCGCCCGTGCGCTTGGGAAAGATGAGAGGAAAGGCCTCCCGTCATGACCTCGACGCTCAGCGTCTTCACCGACTCCCCGGCCCGCAACCTGGTCTGCCGCGGCTGTGGAGCGACGTTCCCGCTCGCCGCGCAGCACGCCTGTTACGAGTGTTTCGGCCCCCTCGAGGTGGGCTACGACCCGGCGGCGCTGGCCAAGGTGACCCGGGAGCAGATCGAGGCCGGCCCCAAGAACATCTGGCGGTATGCGCCGCTGCTGCCGGTCGGCGTCGACCCGGAGTCCCGGGTCACGCTCGACCCCGGCCTCACGCCGCTGGTCAAGGCCGACGGGCTGGCCGCGGAGCTGGGCTTCACCGCACCGCTGTGGGTGAAGGACGACTCGGCCAACCCGACCCACTCGTTCAAGGACCGGGTCGTGTCGGTCGCGCTGACCGCGGCCAAGGCGCTGGGCTTCACGCGGTATTCCTGCGCCTCCACCGGCAACCTCGCCAACTCCGTCGCCGCGCACGCGGCCCGGGCGGGCGTCCCCTCGACCGTGTTCATCCCGGCCGACCTGGAGCCCGGCAAGATCGTCATGACCGCGGTGTACGGCGGCGAGGTCGTCGCCATCGAGGGCTCCTACGACGAGGTCAACCGGCTCTGCTCGGAGCTCACCGAGACCGACGAGTTCGAGCACACCGCGTTCGTCAACGTCAACGTCCGGCCGTTCTACGCCGAGGGCTCCAAGACGCTCGGCTACGAGGTGGCCGAGCAGCTCGGCTGGCGGCTCCCGGCGCAGGTGGTCATCCCGATGGCCAGCGGCGAGCTGCTGACGAAGATCGACAAGGCGTTCGCCGAGCTGGTCGAGATCGGCCTGGTGCCCAACACGCCCTGGAAGGTCTTCGGCGCGCAGTCGGCCGGCTGCAACCCGATCGCCAAGGCCCTGCACGACGGCGCCGACGAGATCATCCCGGTCAAGCCGACCGGCATCGCCAAGTCGCTCAACATCGGCGACCCGGCGGCCGGGCTCTACGCGCTCGAGTCGGTGCGCCGCTCCGGTGGCTGGATGGAGTACGCCGACGACGACGAGATCCGCGCCGGCATCCAGCTGCTGGCCCGCACCACCGGCGTGTTCGCCGAGACGGCCGGCGGGGTGACCGCGGCGGTGCTCAAGAAGCTCGTCGAGTCCGGCCGGCTCGACCCGAGCGCGGAGACGGTGGTGTTCAACACCGGCGACGGGCTCAAGACCCTCGATGCGGTGGCGGAGCTGGTGGGCCCCACCCATCGGGTGAAGCCGTCGCTGAAGTCGGCCCGGGAGGCCGGCCTGCTCGGATGATTTTTTCGGCTCCCACCGTTACGGTGGGTTCACAATCTGAGAGCGCTTTCTCGCTCGGATGAGGGGCGGGTCGTCCGATCGGCGGATGTGATCTATACGGTGCGTAATTGGTGGCGCGCCGAGCGTCCGTTTGAGGACTTGACGCCTTAAGACCCGAGCGCCAGGATGCTCGGTGCGGGAGGACGTGTCGCCGCGAGGCTTGAGCCGATTTTCTCGGTGGGAGCCCGCGACCACAACACCGGAGGTGTTGGCGAGCGTCCTCTCGACCAATTCTCCGGCATTTTAATGGTTTGCCGGGAAGTCTTCCGGCCGCCACGCTGAGGCGCATGGCCCTGCAAACCCTTGAGATCGTCGAGCTGCCCGTCGATGACCCGGCGGCGGTCGACGCGGCGCACCGGATCGCCGACGAAGCGATCCGCAGCGATGCCCCGGACCTCCCGCCCGAGTGCCGCTACGCCTTCGGCATGCAGCTGGTGCACCCGCGCCCGGGCGCCGATCGGCAGGTCTTCCTCGCCCACCGCGACGGCGAGCCGGTCGGCACGGTCGCCCTCGAATTGCCGACCCGCGACAACCTTGACAAGGCCCACATCGAGGTCTCCGTCCCCGTCGGCCTGCGCGGCCGGGGCATCGGCCGGGCTCTCTATGCCCACGCCGCCGGCCTCGCCCGCGACCGGGGCCGCACCTCGGCGCTCAGCTTCAGCCCGCTCGCCCCGGCGCCCAGCGGGTTCGCCGCCGCCATGGGCCTGCAGAACGGGCTCACCGACGCCCGCCGGAAGCTGCGCATCGCCGACCTCGACGAGCCGTCGATCCAGCGGTTGTACGACGAAAGCCTGGCCAAGTCGCCCGGCTACACCGCCGAGCAGTGGATCGGCATGCCGCCCGAGCGCCTGATCGCCGACCTGGCCGGGCTCGACAGCTCGTTCCTCGCCGAGGCGCCCATGGGCGAGCTGGACTACGAGCCGCAGAACATCGACGTCGAGCTCCTGCGCGCCCAGCACGAGGCATATGTGGTGTATGACTCCCGGCGGTACCAGAGCGTGGTGATTCACGAGGCGACCGGCCGGGTCGTGGCCTGGAGCGCGATCCGCGTCCGGCGGACCGTGCGCGAGCACGCCTGGCAGCTCATCACGCTGGTCCACCCGGCGCACCGCGGCCACCGCCTGGGCCTGCGGGTGAAGGTCGACAACCTGCGGTTCCTGCTCGCCCACGAGCCGGTGGCCACGATCCACACCTTCAACGCCGTCGAGAACTCCCACATGATCGCGATCAACGAGGCCATGGGCTTCCGCCTGGCCGAGCTCTGGGCCAACTGGCAGGGCGCGATCTAAAACCGCACCCGGCGTGCCGGTGGCAGGATGGCGCCCATGGAGAACTCGCACCCTATGTTCGCCAGCCACGCCGACACGCTGGAGCGGGCGCTGACCGCGATCGCCGAGCGTGCGTACTGGTCCAACTACCCGGAGTCGCCCAGCCCGCGGGTCTACGGCGAGCACGCCGCCGCCGAGGGCGAGGCCGCGTTCCGCGCCTACCTGGGCGCCGACTTCCCGCTCGCGGACCAGCCCGGCATCACCGACTGGGTGTCGACCGAGCGCTCACCGTTCGGCGTCGCGCTCGACGTGCGGTACCCGCACCTCGACCCTGACCAGGCGTTCCCGGCGCTGGCCGCGGGCATGCCGGCCTGGCGCGCGGCCGGCCCGCAGACCCGCGCTGGCGTGTGCGCCGAGATCCTCGCCCGGCTGCACCAGGCCGCGTTCGAGCTGGCCAACGCCGTGCACGCGACCACCGGCCAGGCCTTCGTCATGGCCTTCCAGGCCGGCGCGGCGCACGCGTTCGACCGCGCGCTGGAGGCGGTCGCCTACGCCTACCGGGAGATGACCCGCACTCCCGCCACGGCCGACTGGGAGAAGCCCGCCGGCAAGGGCCAGACGCTGCACATGTCCAAGACCTTCCATGTGGTACCGCGCGGTGCCGCCCTGGTCGTGGGCTGCAACACGTTCCCGACCTGGAACTCCTACCCCGGCCTCTTCGCGTCGCTGGTCACCGGCAACCCGGTGATCGTCAAGCCGCACCCCCGCGCCGTGCTGCCGCTGGCGATCTCCGTCAAGATCGCCCGGGAGACGCTCGCCGACGCGGGCTTCGACCCCGACCTCGTGCTGCTCGCCGCCGAGGCGCCCGGCGAGGGGCTGGCCAAGACCCTGGCCCTGCGCCCCGAGGTGCGCATCATCGACTTCACCGGCTCGACCGAGTTCGGCGACTGGCTGGAGGCCAACGCCCGGCAGGCCGCCGTCTACACCGAGAAGGCCGGCGTCAACACCGTCGTGGTCGACTCGACCGACGACTTCGCCGGCATGTGCCGCAACATCGGGTTCTCCCTGGTGCTGTACTCCGGGCAGATGTGCACGACGCCGCAGAACATCCTGGTGCCGGCGGCCGGCATCGACACCGACGAGGGGCACAAGAGCCTCGACGAGGTGGCCCAGGGCATCGCGGCCGCGGTCGGCGCGCTCACCCGCGACCCGGCGAAGGGCGTCGAACTCACCGGCGCCATCGTCAACGACGGCGTGCTCGAGCGCTTGGAGAAAGCCGCCGCCGCCGGCGCCCCGGTGCTGGAATCCTCAGACGTTTCCCACCCCGCCTACGCCGGCGCGACGGTCCGCACACCGCTCATCCGGAAACTCGGCGCGGCTGACGCAACAACGTATGGCACCGAGTGGTTCGGCCCCATTTCGTTCGTTGTCGAAACCGATTCCACGGAGCGCAGTTTGCGGATCTTCGCCGACACCGTGGGCAAGAAGGGCGCATTGACCGCTTCGGTGTATTCGACATCGGAGGGGGTGCTCGCGGCGATGGAAGAGGCCGCTCTGCTTGCTGGTGTGCATTTGTCAGTCAACCTTACCAGTGGCGTCTTCGTGAACCAGTCGGCCGCGTTTTCGGACTTCCACGCCACCGGCGCCAATCCGGCGGCCAATGCCTCGCTCACCGACGGTGCCTTCGTAGCCGGCCGGTTCCGCGTCGTGCAGTCCCGCCGTCACGTGTAGCTTCCGAGGTTACTAACACGTAGTCGCCGGGCGATGTTTGACGCTGCAAGGAATCGGGAGCGAGAAGGCATGCTCGGCGACCTTTTCGAGCTACATGATTCGTGACCTTGCTGTCCGATTTGGGCCTGTCGGGGCTCGGGTTATCTCGTGTACCGTGCGGTTCGGTCGTCGTTCCTTCGCCGGAGCCACCCCCGGACCCGGCGGCTGTGGGCCGAAGACCTGGGGGCTGGTCCCCACAGCCAGCCGAGTGATGCAGCAGGACCGAAGTAGAGGAAGTGCACCGTGGCACAGGGCACCGTCAAGTGGTTCAACAGCGAGAAGGGCTATGGCTTCATCGCGGTCGACGGGGGGCAGGACGTGTTCGTCCACTTCTCCGCGATTGAGATGGACGGCTACAAGTCGCTGGAAGACGGACAGCGCGTGGAGTTCGAGATCGCGCAGGGCCAGAAGGGCCCGCAGGCGGAGAAGGTTCGTCTACTCGCCTGACCGAAATCCGGAAAACCCCGCCGGGGCACCGTCCTCATTGCTGAGGAAGGTGCCCTGCGACCGTTTTGTCGGTGCGGGGATTGTTGCCCGATTTGAGTTGTTTTCTGTTTCTAGTCTTTAGCCCTTCGCTTCGCTCGGGCGTGGCTGGGGGGTTCCCACCCCAGGCCCCCCATGGCCGCTGCGCGGCCACTTTTTCTGCGCTGCGCGCCCCTGGCGTCTTGGTGCGGGCCCTTGTTGCGCCTCCGGCGCGGTGGTTGGGGTCTTCTGTCGCGCCTCTGGCGCAGTGGCTTGGGTGCCTTGTTGCGCCTTCGGCGCAGTGGCTTAGGTCCCCTATTGCGCCTTCGGCGCTGGGGTTGGGGTTTTTGTTGCGCCTTTGGCGCGTTTGGTTGGGGTCCGAAAGCTAGCCACGCGCGACTTCGTCGCGGCGCTGTGTCTGGGGGGTTCCCACCCCAGGCCTCCCATGGCCGCTGCGCGGCCACTTCTCCCGCGCTGCGCGCCCCTGACGTCCTGGTTGTGGCCCCCTATTGCGCCTTCGGCGCAGTGGTTGCTCGTCCTTGTCGGGCCTCAGGCGCAGGGCTTTGGCTGCTGTGAGCCTCGGGGCTAGCTCTCTGGGTTCACCTCGTGGGCTTTGGGGTTTGGTTGCACTCGGCACGCTTGAGTGCTAAACAGGGTGTTGGCACTCGTAACATGCGAGTGCCAACGGTCGGGACGGTGCAGCCTCGGGTGGGCAACCGCCGCGGGGCTGGTCGTCGCGGGCTCATCCGGCCCGACCGCCCGGGGATTCCGCTGGGTCCTCGTAGGTGCGAAAGCAGGCGGTGAGCCGCAGGCCCCACGTGGGTCGAGGCGAATCGTGGATGTCCAGGAGGACAACGCCGAATGGCCAAGATTATCGCGTTCGACGAAGAGGCGCGCCGCGGTCTTGAGCGGGGTATGAACACCCTCGCCGACGCCGTCAAGGTGACGCTTGGCCCGAAGGGCCGCAACGTCGTCCTCGAGAAGAAGTGGGGCGCGCCCACCATCACCAACGATGGTGTGAGCATCGCCAAGGAGATCGAGCTCGAGGACCCCTACGAGAAGATCGGCGCCGAGCTGGTCAAGGAGGTCGCGAAGAAGACCGACGACGTCGCCGGCGACGGCACGACGACGGCGACCGTGCTGGCGCAGGCGCTGGTCCGTGAGGGCCTGCGCAACGTCGCCGCCGGTGCGAACCCGATGGCGCTCAAGCGCGGCATCGAGGCGGCGGTCTCCTCCGTCGCCGACGAGCTGGCCAACCTGGCCAAGGACGTGGAGACCAAGGAGCAGATCGCCTCCACCGCCTCCATCTCCGCGGGTGACTCCACGGTCGGCGAGATCATCGCCGAGGCGATGGACAAGGTCGGCAAGGAAGGCGTCATCACCGTCGAGGAGAGCAACACCTTCGGCCTCGAGCTCGAGCTCACCGAGGGCATGCGCTTCGACAAGGGTTACATCTCGCCGTACTTCGTGACCGACACCGACCGGATGGAGGCCGTCCTCGACGACCCCTACATCCTCATCGTCGAGTCGAAGGTCTCCGCGGTGAAGGACCTCCTCCCGGTTCTGGAGAAGGTCATGCAGTCGGGCAAGTCGCTCGCGATCATCTCCGAGGACGTCGAGGCCGAGGCCCTGGCCACCCTCGTGGTGAACAAGATCCGTGGCACCTTCAAGTCGGTCGCTGTCAAGGCCCCCGGCTTCGGTGACCGCCGCAAGGCCATGCTGACCGACATCGCGATCCTGACCGGCGGTCAGGTCATCAGCGAGACCGTCGGCCTCAAGCTGGAGAACGCCGACCTGTCCCTGCTCGGCCGCGCTCGCAAGGTGGTCGTGACCAAGGACGAGACCACCATCGTCGACGGCTCCGGCGACGCCGAGTCGATCAACGGCCGGGTCGCGCAGATCCGCGCCGAGATCGAGAAGAGCGACTCGGACTACGACCGCGAGAAGCTGCAGGAGCGCCTGGCCAAGCTGGCCGGCGGCGTTGCGGTCATCAAGGTCGGCGCGGCCACCGAGGTCGAGCTCAAGGAGCGCAAGCACCGCATCGAGGACGCCGTGCGCAACGCGAAGGCGGCCGTCGAGGAGGGCATCGTGCCCGGCGGTGGTGTGGCCCTGGTGCAGGCCGGCAAGACCGCGTTCGACAAGCTCGACCTGGTCGGCGACGAGGCCACCGGTGCGCAGATCGTGCGCATCGCGCTCGACGCCCCGCTGCGGCAGATCGCCGTCAACGCCGGCCTCGAGGGCGGCGTCGTGGTCGAGCGCGTCCGCAACCTTGACGCCGGCCACGGCCTCAACGCGGCGACCGGCGAGTATGTCAACCTCCTGGCCGAGGGCATCATCGACCCGGCCAAGGTGACGCGCTCCGCGCTGCAGAACGCCGCCTCCATCGCGGCGCTGTTCCTCACCACGGAGGCCGTGGTGGCGGACAAGCCGGAGAAGGAGAAGGCCCCGGCCGGTGCGCCGGGCGGCGGCGACATGGACTTCTGAGTCCAGCGCTTCACGCGGCGGGCCGACCTCCGGGTCGGCCCGCCGTCTGCTTTTCGGTGCTATGTCACACCGACGCGGTACCGCCCACGGCCATCCTTTCAGTTAGGTATGTTTACTGAATGGTTGTGGATCTCGAGGACGTCGCCGCCGCGGGCGCTCTGCTCGCCCGGTCGCTGGACCTGCCCGAGGATGCCGCCGAGGCGAACGTCCTCGCGGCCCGGCTCGCCACGCCCCCGTCCGGCCGGACCGCCGTGCGCCTGGCCACCCCCGACGGCACGGGCGTCGCCTTCGCCTCGATCAACGACACCGACCCACAGCTCGGCCACGTCGAACTGCTCGCCGTACTGCCCGCCGCCCGCCGCCACGGCGCCGGCGCCGCCCTGCTGCGCGCCGCGGAGGAGCGCCTGGCCGCCCTGGGCGCGACCCAGGTCCGTCTGGGCGGCAACCCGCCGTGCTACGCGTGGCCCGGCATCGACGTGCGGTACACCCCGGCCGTCTGCCTGGCCCGCCGCGCCGGGTACAGACTCACGGACACCGCCTGGAACATGACCGCGGACCTGACGCGCGCCGACCCGGAGGCCGCGGCCGCGGACGAGGCCCGCCTGGAGGCCACCGGCGCGAAGGTCCTGCCCGCCGACGCCGATACCCCCGCCTGGGTCCGCTCAATCTGGGGCGAGGGCTGGGCATGGGAGGTCGAGCAATCCCTGGACCGCCCGGGCGCGGGCTGCTACGTCGCGGTGCGCGACGGCGAGATCCTCGGCTTCGCCGCATACGGCGCGAACCGCCCGAGCTGGTTCGGCCCGATGGGCACGGCCCCCTCCGCCGAGGGCCTGGGCGTAGGCCGAGTCCTGCTCCGCCGCTGCCTGGCCGACCAACACGCCGCGGGCCATACGACCGCGCAGATCGGCTGGGCAGGCCCCATCGGCTTCTACTCGAAGGCGGTCGCCGCTCGCCTGGAACGCATCTTCTGGATCTACACCAAGTCGCTGTAGCGGCCTCAGCACGACAAAAGCGGATAAGTCCTGACTCCTCCGGAGCCCCAACTTATCCGCTTTTATCACGAAATTTCATGATGCGAAGCGGCGAGCGACGCATGCTGGCCGTGTTCGCGCGAAGCGCGGGCGAAGGCAGCGGTGCGCCGCGCCCAGCCGGTCTTCGGCGCCGCATTGCGGTGCGTCTCGCGCGTATGCGGGGCAGGGCGCGGGTTCGCCGCGGTCCTGCCCCGCACACGTGCCGTGCCGCCCGTGATCCCCCGTCGTGCCACGGGCGGCGTCAAAGCCGGTACCGATCGCTCCACCGCCGAGAGCGGGATGGCGAGGTCGGCGCCGGCGTCGTTCTCACATGTCGGGCTGGTTGCCGCGCTTCTTCCGCGTCGACGTCTCCTGCTGCGCCTTGGTCTTCGCGCGCATCGTGGCCGTGTTCGGGTTGTTGGACTGGCCCGACATGGTCGAGTCGGCCGGCATCCCCATCTCGTCGGAGATGTCCGGGTCCAGGTACCCGAGGTCGTCCTCGCTGCGATGCATGCCGCGGTCGAAGAAGTCGTTCTGCCGTGACTTGCCCATGGCTCCCCCTCATGTCAGTCAGCCTCACCATATGAGGATGGTTCGCATGCTGGGGGCAAAACGCGCATTTCGGAACCGCCGCTCCGGAACCCGCACCCGTCCGGGCCCGCCGGCAACCGCGAGGCCCGGCGTGCCCGTCCAGTCCGCCCACGGCGAGCGCGATTCGCGATCAGATCCACACGGTGGCGCCGCGATCGGGCCCACTCGGCCGGCGCTACACGCTGCGGAGGCCAGCGCAGCGACCAGAAGTCTCCGCGATCATGCCGCACCCGCTGTCGACACCAACGGTTTTTCATGATCACGGAGTGATCATGTACACCCGTGTACTACAAGTCTCCGGGATCATGGCAAACCCGTGGTGCGGCCACGGCGGGCATCATGATCACGGAGAGATACGTCCGGGTCCGCCCCGGCCGCCCTCGGTGGGGCGGCCGGGCGCGGCAATGCCGCCAGGATGGCGCGGGCGGCGGGCGGTGAGGTCGGGCGGGGCGGTGGGTCAGGGGGAGGTCTTGAGAGTGACGGCCGCGCGGACCGCGGGCAAGGCGTCGACCAGGTCGGCGCCGACAGTGCCGCCAGGGCGTCGCGGGCGGGTGCTGTGGGGCGGTGCGGGCGGTGGCGTGGCGCGGGCGGCGTGGGCGGGTGGCGTGGTGGGCGGCGTGGTGGGCGGCGTGGTGGGCGGCGTGGGCGGTGGGGTCAGGGGGAGGGGGTGAGGGCGACGGCCGCGCGGACCGCGGGCAAGGCGTCGACCAGGCCGGCGCCGACGGTGCCGCCAGGGCGTCGCGGGCGGGTGGCGCGGGGTGGTGCGGGCGGGCGGCGGGGCGGGCGGGCGGGCGGTGGCGCGGGCGGCGTGGGCGGTGGGTCAGGGGGAGGGGTTGAGGGCGACGGCCGCGCGGACCGCGGCCAAGGCGTCGACCAGGCCGGCGCCGACGGTGTCGGTCGGGGTGCCGCAGATGGTGCCCGCGGCGCTGAGGGGGCGGGCGGTGGAGGCCAGCAGCTCGCGGGTGCGGGGGATGTCGCCGGTCAGGGACGGGTTGGCGGACCACATCAGGGCGACCACGCCGGCCACGTGCGGAGTGGCCATCGACGTGCCGCTCAGGTAGCCGTAGCCGCCGCCCGGCAGTGCGGACAGGACGTCGACGCCGGGGGCCATGACGTCGGGCTTCTGCAAGTGGTCGGGGGTCGGGCCGCGGCTGGAGAAGGACGCCACGCGCTGGGCGCGGTCGACGGCGCCGATCGTTTCGGTGGCGGCGTAGTTGGACGGCGGGTCGGTGATCGACTCGCAGCGGGGGCCCGTGTTGCCGGCGGCGGCGACGAAGAAGATGCCGGCCGCGGCGAAGGCGTCGATGGCGGGGCGCATGGAATACAGGTCGCAGCCCTCCACCGCTGGGCAGCCCCACGAGTTGGTGAGCACCTGGGGCGCGCGCTCCGGGCGGCCGGCGTGCCACGGGTCGGCGCCCGGCGAATACGGCGCCAGCATGAACTGCAGGCACGTCAGATAGTTGGCCATGCTGCCGAGGTTGCGGGGCAGGTTTTCGCAGGCCATCCACTGTGCGCCCGGGGCCACGCCGACGCCCGCCCCGACCGCGGTGGCCAGGGTGTGGGTGCCGTGGCCGTTGCTGTCGGTCGGGGTGGGCGACCCGCCGAACGGGTCGAGCCACGAGTCGTCGCCGCCCCGGAAGTTGCCGCGCAGCGCCGGGTGGGTGCCGTCGACGCCGGAGTCGGAGCTGCCGACGACGATGCCCTTGCCGGTGGTGTATCGCGACCACACCTGATCCGCCCCGATCAGCGTCAGGTTCCACTGGGGCGACGCCGGCGCCGCCACCGAGCCCCGCATCGGCGGCGCGGCGGCCGGCAGCGGCCGCAGGCGCGGGTTGAGTAGCACGTGGGCGACATCGGAGCGGCTGGCCAGCCACTGCCGGGCGACCGGACCGGCGTCCACCTCCACCCCGTTGACCAGGTAGAACGGCGTGAACGACAGGTGCCGGGAGCGCAGCGCCGCGCGCAGCGGGGCCTGGGTGCGCTCGGCCGTGGCGACCAGCCGCTCGTAGGTCTGCCGGACCCGCTCCGTGCGGTCGCCCACGGAGGAGATGCCGGACAGGTCGGCCTGCTCGCGCATGACCACGAAGAGCCGCTCGCCGGCGAGGCCGGGCTGCCCGAGCGTGGCGTAGACGGCGGCGGCGCCCGCGGCGACGGCGGCGGCCACTGCGGCGGCGAGCCACGGCCGCCAGCGCACCCGCCGGAACGCCACCAGCACCGCGATCGCGGCCAGCACCGCGAGGACACCGGCCGCCACGGCGCCGACCGCGCCCCAGAACAGCCCGTCGCGCAGGCCGAGGATGAGCGAGGTCTCGTCGGGGTCGATCAGCCCCAGCGGCCCGAACAGCACCGGCGTGAGCAGTGCGACCACCGACGGCTCGCCCTTGCTGCGCAGGGCGGCCAGGGCGAACGCCACCGGCGGCACGCACAGCAGGGCGAGCAGTTGCACGGCCGGCTCGCCGACCCCCGCGGCCAGCGGCACCAGCCCCACGCCCGCGAGCAGGCCGGCGAGCCCGGCCCGGCCCCACGGATTGCGGCCGGTGGCGGCCCGGCCGGTCAGGGCCAGCAGCGGGCGGGTCGCGAGCCAGCCCACGGCGAGTGCGGCGGCCAGGGCGAGCACGGACTCCACCGCGCCGCCGAGCGCGCCCACCCACAGCCACGGCAGCAGGAGCAGCAGGCCGGCGGCGAGCGACAGCCAGAACATCCAGCGGTCCGGCGGATCGCGCCGCTCCAGCCGCCCGGTGACGGTCGTGTGGATGGCCGCGGCGATCGCCGCGAGCGCGGCGAGGAGTGCCAGATAGACCTCGTGGTAGGTGAGCGGGACGAGCCGCGCCACGCCCAGCAGGCCGCCGAAGAGCGAGGTGAGCAGCCACTGCCGGCCCGCCGTGCGGGCGAACGGCACCGGCGACAGCTGGGCCAGCAGCAGGGCCGGCACTCCGGTCAGCAGCGTGGTGAGGATGGAGACGAACAGCCACACCACCGTCGGCACGGACCGGCCCTCGATGACCAGCGCGTCGCCGATCAGCCAGACCACGGCGTGCGGGACGACGACCACCAGCACGATCCACAGCCCGAGCAGGATGGTCAGCGCCAGCGACCAGCCGAACGCGCGCCGCGACGGCGTCGCGGACGGCGGAACCGGGTAGGCCGGCTGGGGCGGAACCATGGTCGGGACTTTACGTGGCGGGTATGACAAAACCAGGCGGCGCGGGAAGGAGAGTTGGGGGCATGACGGAGACGGTCGACGCGGTCGTCGTCGGGGCCGGGCACAACGGCCTGGTCGCGGCCAACCTGCTCGCCGACGCGGGCTGGGACGTGGTCGTGCTGGAGGCCACCGGCCACGCGGGCGGCGCCGTCCGGTCGGCCGAGCTCGCCGCGCCCGGGTTCATCAGCGACCTGTGCAGCGCGTTCTACCCGCTCGCCGCCGCCTCGCCCCCGCTGCTCGCGCTCGACCTGCAGGCACACGGGCTGCGCTGGACCCACGCACCCGAGGTGGTCGCGCACCTCTTCCCCGACGGGCGGTCCGCGGTGCTCAGCCGCGAGCTCGACCTGACCGCCGAGTCGCTGGAGCGCTTCGCGCCGGGCGATGGAAAGGCCTGGCGGCAGTGGTACTCCGAGTGGCGCCGCCTCGCCCCAGACCTCATCCCGTCGCTGCTGACCCCGTTCCCGCCGATCCGCGCCGGCGCCCGCCTCGCCGCGCGGGCCGGTCTCGGCGGTGCGCTGCGGCTGGGCCGCCGGTTCCTGGTCCCGGCCCGGGTCCTGGGGGAAGAGCTGTTCGCCGGCGACGGTGCCCGCATGCTGCTCACCGGGCTCGCCATGCACACCGACCTGGCGCCCGACGACGCCGCCGGCGGCGGGTTCGGCTGGCTGCTGGCCATGCTCGCCCAGCAGTACGGCTTCCCGGTCCCGGTCGGCGGCGCCCAGCAGCTCACCGAGGCGTTGCTGCGCCGGTTCCCCGGCGTCGTGCACCGGGACGCCCCCGTCGAGCGGATCGTCGTCGCCGGTGGCCGGGCGCTCGGCGTGCGGTGCGCGGACGGGCGGCTCTTCCGGGCCCGCCGAGCGGTCCTCGCGGATGTGCCGGCCCCCATGCTGTACCAAATCCTCATCAAACCGGAGCATCTGCCCGGCCGCCTGCTGGCCGACCTCGCCGGCTTCCGCTGGGACAACGCGACCCTCAAGATCGATTGGGCACTGGCCGGGAGGGTGCCGTGGATCTCGCCGGACGTGGCCGGGGCGGGCACGATCCACCTCGGCGCCGACCCGGTGCGCTCCGCGGCCGAGCTGTCCATGGGCCGTCCGCCGGAGGAGCCGTTCCTGCTCGTGGGCCAGATGACCACGGCCGACCCGACCCGCTCGCCGGCCGGCACCGAGTCGCTGTGGGCATACACCCACCTGCCGCGCGGCGCGACCGCGGCCGACGTCGCGGCGCAGGTCGACCGGGTCACCGACACCCTGCGCCGGCACGCGCCCGGCTTCGACGACCTGGTGCTGGGCCGCTACGTGGCCGGCCCGGCGGAGCTGCAGCGCAAGAATCCGTCCCTGGTCGAAGGGGCGATCAACGGGGGTACCGCCGGCGCGTACCAGCAGCTCATCTGGCGCCCGACGACCGGGCTGGGCCGGGCCGACACCCCGATCGACCGGCTCTACCTGGCCGGCTCCAGCGCGCACCCGGGCGGCGGCGTGCACGGCGCGGCCGGCGCCAACGCGGCCCGCGCGGCGCTGGCCCGGCACCGGCCCGTGCTCGGCGACGCCTACCGGGCCGCGATCGGCGCGGCGATGCGCCGTATCTACCCGCGATAGTCAGTCGCCGTGCTCGGCGATGTCGGCCAGGCGTTGCAGTACCTCCGTGTTGCGGAAGTGCAGAAAGGCGTCGCCGACCTTGTTGCGCACGCCCAGCAGCGGCCCCTCGGTGAACTGCTCCTGCAGCGTCACCCGGGTCGCCTGGTCGTCGAGCGGGTCGAGGGTGAACTTCGCCTGCCCCGCGCCCAGCGGCCACACGTGCACCTTGAGCAGCAGCATCCGGCCCGGGTCGCAGTCCAGCGACTCACTGCGGTCGTGGATCGCGACCGGCCACGGCCCGGCCTCGTGGTGCACCCGCGCGCCGGGCGCGGGCCAGCCCGCGTCGACGTCCCGGACGTGCGTTGTACCGACCACCCAGTCGGCGTATGACCAGCCGTCGGACAGCACGGAGTACACCCGGTCGGCCGGCGCGCGGACGATGCGTTCGGTGATGGACACGTCGAGTGTGATGCCCCTGGCAATGCATCTCACACCACCGGCGTGACGGGCGCGGCTACCGTGTAGTAGTGCGTCGTGAACCCTCCACGTCCCGCTTCGAGGCGGCCCGCCTGTCGCCCGCCCGCCGGGCCGCCGATGTCGCCCGGCTGCGCAGCGAGCGCTTCGACGTGCTCGTCATCGGCGGCGGCGTCACCGGCGCCGGCGCCGCGCTCGACGCCGCGTCCCGGGGCCTGTCGGTGGCCCTCATCGAGGCGCGCGACCTGGCCTCCGGCACGTCGAGCCGCTCGTCGAAGTTGATTCACGGCGGCCTGCGGTATCTCGAACAGCTCGAGTTCGGCCTGGTCGCGGAGGCCCTGCAGGAGCGCGGGCTGCTCGCGACCCGCCTGGCGCCGCACCTTGTCCGGCCGGTGCCGATCCTGGTGCCACTGCCGGCCCATGCGGGGTTCACCGGCCTCGCCCAGCGCGTGTGGCAGCGGGCCTACTACGGCACCGGCGTGGGCCTCTACGACGCCTTCGCCGCCTCGGCCCGCCTGCGCCGCTCCAGCCCGCCCGGCATGCCGCTGCACCGGCACCTGAGCCGCGCCGAGACCCACCGCCGCTTCCCGTCGCTGCGCGAGGACGCGATCAGCGGCGCCATCCAGTACTTCGACGGCCAGGTGGACGACGCCCGCCTGGTCGCCACCCTCGCCCGCACCGCGGCCAGCCTGGGCGCCGCCATCGTGCCCAGCGCCCGCGCCGTCGGCCTGCTGCGCGACGCCCGCGAGGTCACCGGCGTCCGCGTCCGCGATCTTGAGACGCGCGAGGAGTTCGAGGTCCAGGCCCGCACGGTCGTCGCCGCCACCGGCGTGTGGATGGACGACATCGCCGGCATGCTGTCCGCGCAGGGCCCGCGCGAGAGGGCCGGCCTGCAGGTGCGGGCCAGCAAGGGCGTTCATTTGGTGGTACCGCGCTCAGCCATCACCGGCGAGGCCGGGCTCATCCTGCGCACGCCGACGTCGGTCCTCTTCGTCATCCCGTGGGGCGGCCACTGGATCATCGGCACGACCGACACCGACTGGAACCTCGACCGCGGCCACCCGGCCGCCTCCGCGACCGACATCGCCTACCTGCTCGCCCAGGTCAACACCGTCCTCGATCGCCCACTCGGCACGGACGACATCGAGGGCGTCTACGCGGGCCTCCGGCCGTTGCTCTCGCGTGAGGCGAAGCAGCGCCAGCCGCACAGCCGCGACGAGCAGACGTCCGCGCTGTCGCGCACCCACGCCGTCGTCGAGCCGATGCTCGGCCTGATGCTGATCGCGGGCGGCAAGTACACGACGTACCGCGTCATGGCCGCCGACGTCATCGACCGCGTCGCCCACCGCCTGGGCGGCCTGCGCCGCCACGGCGGCCTGGTCCCCGCCTCCCGCACCGCCGACCTGCCCCTGCTCGGCGCCGACGGCTACCATCCACTGTGGACCAACCGAGCCGACCTGGCCCGCCGCCACGGCGTCCCGGTGGGCGTGCTGGAGCACCTGCTGGAGCGCTACGGCGCCCTGGCCTTCGAGGTCCTGGCCCTCGACCCGGACCTGCGCCGCCCGGTCGCCGGCGCGCCCGAGTATCTGGCGGCCGAGGTCGCCTACGCCGCCCTCGCCGAGGGCGCGCTGCACCTGGAGGACGTGCTCACCCGGCGGACCCGGATCTCGTTCGAGACCGACCACCGAGGCACGGCTTCGGCGATGGACGCGGCCGCCGTGATGGGTGAGGTCCTGGGCTGGGACGCGGCCACCCGCGCCCGCGAGGTGGACCATTACCTGGCCCGGGTCGCCGCCGAGCAGGAGTCCCAGCGCATGCTGGACGACCTGACCGCCGACGCCGCCCGCCTGGGCGCCCCGGACGTGCGCGGCTTCCAGGCCGACCGCGCCGCCGTCTGACGATCGGTGCCGGCCGCCCCCGTCAGGGTTTTCTTCCAACCGCGCCGAAGATCGACGCGTCCACCGGCAACGGATGCTCCTCGGCGGCGGGGTCGGCCCGCCACTCGCTGACCGCGACAACGCCGGGCTCCACGAGATCGAGCCCGGCGAAGAACTCGCTGAACCCGGCCCGGTCCCGCGGGTAGACGTCGGACTTACCGGTGCGCAACGCCTCGTCCCAGTTGGCGGCCAGTGCCGGCGTGAGGAACTCTGTCGTGGCACACGACATGGTCAGATAGCTGCCCGAGGGCAGCGCGTCCAGCAGCGTCCGCACGACGTCGCGCGCGGCCGCCTGGTCGGGCAGGAAGTGCACGATCGCGACGAGCATCAGCGCCACCGGCCGGTCGAGGTCGAGCGTCTCCGCCACCTCCGGGTCGGCGAGGATCCGCTCCGGGTTGCGCAGGTCTTCCTCGATGTATCGGGTGCGCCCTTCCGGCGTGCTGCTCAACAATGCCCTGGCGTGGGCCATGACCATGGGGTCGTTGTCGACGTACACGATGCGGGCGTCCGGGGCGACGCGCTGCGCCACCTCGTGGGTGTTGTCGGCGGTCGGCAGCCCGGTGCCGACGTCCAGGAACTGGCGGATGCCGGCTTCGCCGGCCAGATACCGCACGGCACGCTGCAGGAACGCGCGGTTGGCGCGGGCGGCGATCCGGGCGGCGGGATAGGACTTCGCCAGCAGGTCGCCGGACTCCCGGTCGGCGGCGAAGTTGTCCTTGCCGCCGAGCCAGTAGTTGTATCGCCTGGCGGGGTGCGGGACTCCGGTGTCGAGCTTGTCAATCATCACGGTCTCCCGGTCGGAAGACAGCATCGTAATCAATGAGGTCCGGCGGCGGCGGTACCGGGTTGTCCGCCCTCGCCGCGCTCGCCGCCCTCGCCGTGCGGCGAGGGCGGCGGGACCGGCTGCCGCTGGGTCAGGACGTCGGCGTGGTCATGTCCATGACGTGCGGGTGGCCGCTGCCGTCGAGGTACACGACATAGTCGGTGTAGCTGGTGCCGGCGGCGTCATCGGGCGCCGCGAACGCGGTGACGTCGTTGTTTGCCTGGACCGTGCCGTCGCCGGTGTCCTTCCAGGCGAACCACCGGCCGCCGCGGACCCGCACGTATTCCCAGATCGCGTTGGCCGCGTCCACGGTGAAGATGCGGTCGGACCCGTCGGACGCCAAGGACAGGCCGCCGCCGATGCCGGCACCCGTGAAGGCCGGGCCGCCGCTGGCCGCCGTGACGTCCGAGTCGCTCCAACCGGCGCTCGGAGTCCAGGTCAGCTCGTGCAGGTGCCGGGGTGTGGGGTTGACCGGCCCCACGTAGGTGATGGCCAGCCGCGAGCCGCCCGCGTCGAAGAAGATGCCCAGGCCGGCGTACACGTTGTTCGCGCCGACCGCCTGACGGATGGCCACGTCGGACCAGCCGCTGCCGGTGGTGGAGCTGAGCGCGTGGATGAACCCGTCCCGGGCCAGGTACGCGATCGTCTGGCCGTCGCCCCGGCTCACGCCGACCGGCAGGAGGGTGGTGTACGGCCCGCCGTCGGTGAACGTGGTCAGGTTCTGCGCCTGCCACCCGGTCCCCGGGGTGAACACCAGGTGGTAGAGCACGTGCGTGCTCGTCGTGGAGGCGACGATGTGCTGGGCACCGCCCTGCTCATAGCCGGTGGTCGGCCACAGCCCGCTGGGCGCGCCCGTGACCGCCGTCAGGTCGGCGTCGTGCCAGACCGGGCTGTCCTGCGTGTACCACAACTCGTGGACATGATTGTCGGAACCCAGATAGATGACGTGCGAGCTGCGGTCCCACGCGTAGGCATAGCCGGTCAGCACGAGGCCCACCGGCGACACGTTGGGCGCGGTGGCCGACGACCACGTCGAGGCGCCGGGCGCCAGCGAGGCGATCGTGATGACATTGCTGGTGTTGAAATAGGCGACATGCCGCACCCGGTCCCACGGCGTGTACCACCCGGTCGTCTTGCCGGAGGCGCCGACCGGCGCGCCCGAAGCGGTCAGATCCTGGCTCGTGAAGAAGCCGTTTCCGGCGTGCGCGGCGCTCGGCGCCGCCACCGCCAGCCCGGCGCTCACCGCTACCGCGGCGGCCAGCCGCCGCCATTTCCCCGGCCGGCCGGTCGCTTGTCTGTCCCGCACCAATACCTCCCGTTGTGTACCCATCGATGCCGCCGTGAGGCTACTCGAGGCACACAAACCGGACCGGCCTACCAGTGTCACGCAGACACCAGTCGCCCGGATCAAGGCCCGGCACCTGCCTACTTGCCGGTGCTTGACACCGTGGCGCGGTCTTTCGCACCTTCCGTCACGCCCCGGCAGGCTCCCGGAATGGTTCGGTCGAGTGGCCTTTCCAGTATCGCCTTTACGCCGACTTGCTGGCGGGGCCGGGCGATGGTAGCCAGCTAGGCAGATCAATTTCTACTCATTGCGGCGGTAGATTTACGGACTGTTGTTGGATGGCCTACCTATGGAATCCTGTCTTTACATAACTTGACAGTTCTTGGCACGACGGCAGGCCCGGCCCGGGTTGGTGCGATCCGGCACATTCGCCGACGCATCGATCGAGATCAGCGGGCGCAACTGGAGAGGGTGTGGCAGTGCCCGCAGAGGAGGGCGATTTCGTCGCTGAACTTCAGCTGCTGTGGCGCGCTGCCGGCCGCCCGTCGTATCGCCGGATCAGCAACGAGATTCGCGAGCGCGCGGACCTTCCGGAAAAGGTCAGCCATGAGACCGTCGGCAGCCTGCTGGCGGGCGAGGTGATCCCGCGTTGGAGCAAGGTCGAGCCCGTCGTTCGCCAAATGGCCGCGATGGCGGTGCATCATCCGGACGTGGAGGACGAGGTGCTGCGCTTCCACGAGCTGTGGGCGGCGCTCGGCGACTCTCCCGAGGACGGTGTGCCCGACGAGCGGGCGCCCGGCGACGTCGCCCCGGCTCGACCGCCGATGGTGCGGCGGGTGTCGCCGATGGCCACGGCGGAGCGTCCGCCGCCGCCAGACCCGACGTCCACGGGAGACCTCCAGTTCGGTGCGCTACCGCCGCGGAACCCGGAGTTCACGGGCCGCGAAGACGTGCTCGGCGCGATGCGGGCCAAGCTGACCGGCGAGCCATGGCGGCCGCTGGTGCTGCATGGTCTCAGTGGGGTCGGCAAGACCAGCATCGCCACCGAGTTCGTGTACCGCGAGCGGGACGGTTACGACCTGGTCTGGTGGATTACGGCCGAGCAGGTGTCCCAGGTCCGCTCGGCGTTGGTGACGCTGGGTGAGCGCCGGGAGTGGGAGGCCAGTCAGGACATGCGCCGCACGATCAGCGGCGTGCTGAGCCGGCTTGAGTCGGCCGACTTCCGGTGGCTGATCGTGTTCGACAACGCCACACGCCCGGAGGACATCGAGGACCTGGTCCCCGCGGCCGGGGGTGCCGGCGGCGCGGTGATCGTCACCACCCGCGACGCCGCCTGGCTGGATCGGGGCCGCGGCGTGACGGTGGCGGTGCTGTCCCGGGCGGAGAGCATCCGGCTGTTGCAGCGCCGGGGCGGCATCTCCTTCGACGAGGCCGACCAGCTCGCGGAGCGGCTCGGTGATCTCCCGCTGGCGCTGGAGCAGGCGGCCGCGATGCGGGCCGCCGCCGGGATCACCGTGCAGGAGTTCCTGGCCCGGCTCGACGTCCACGCCACCGCCGTGCTCGATCAGGGCCGGCCGGGCGACTATCCCAAGACGGTGGCCAACGCCTTCGGCGTCACCTTCAACCAGCTGCGGCGGGAGTCCGCTGTCGCCACTCAGCTGCTGGCGATGCTGTCTTGCCTGAGCGCGGAGCCGGTCTCGCTGACCTTGCTGCGGGCCGCGGACAACGGGGCGATCCCGCCGCCGTTGGGTCGGCTGCTGGGCCAGGACGAGCATCTGCAGGGCGCGATCCGAGTGCTCGGCCGGTACGGCCTGTTGACGGCGATCGATGAGGGGCAACGGGTGCTGGTGCACCGCCTGGTGCAGCTCATCGTGCGTGACTCGCTGAGCCGGGCGGAGCGGGAACTGGCCTATGACAACGCTCGCCGGTTGCTGGTCGCGGCCAATCCAGGCCAGCCCGACGAGACCCTGACCTGGGAGATGCACGCCCAGATTGGCCCGCACGTGGAGCCGGCGCGGCTGGTGGACAGCACAGACCCGGCCGCGCGCGGGGTGGTGCTGGACCAGGCCCGCTATCTGTACATGCGTGGCGACTTCGACGGCAGTCTGCGGCTGAGTCAGCGGGCCCGCCGCGCCTGGGCCGGACCGGAGGATGACTGGGCGGACGAGCAGATGTTCATCTGCGTCGACCGGGTCGCAAACGCGCTGCAGGGACTGGGCCGCTACCAGGAGGCAAGCGATCTGTACGAGCGGGCCTGGATACGGGTCAACCAGCGCTTCGGCGAGGATCACCGGCGCACCGCGCGCCTCGCCAACGGCGTGGCCGCGACCCGGAGACTGCTGGGCCGCTACGCCGAGGCGCTCAAACTGGAGCAGTACCGGGTGCGGTATTACGAGCAGGCGAACCCGGGCGTAGCGGAGGATCTGTTCCACGCACGGAACAACCTGGCCGTGAACCTGCGCGCGGTCGGTGACTTCAGGCAGGCCTACGACATCGACCGGCAGCTGGTGGACGACCGGACGCAGGCCAACGGCGCCGACCATTTCCGCACGCTGCTGTCGGTGTCGAACCTGGCCCGGGACCTGTACGGGCTGGGTGAGTTCGCCGAGGCGCTGCGGGTGCAGGCAGAAAGCCTGCCCGCGATGCTGGAGCGGCTCAACTCCCGCCACCCGCTCGTCATGCTCGCCACCCGCACGATCTGCCTCGGGCTGCGCAAGACCGGCCAGCTCGCCGAAGCCTTGGATGCCAGCCGTGAGCATTTCTACAAATGTCAGGGAGAATTCGGCTCCGACCACGCGAACACCCTCGCCGCAGCCATGACCTACGCCAACGCCGTGCGTGCCAGGATCGCCGCCGAGCCGACCGGCGGAGGCGAGAGCCTGAACCGTGCCTATAACCTCAGCGTGGACACCATGCGGCGCTATCGCCGGTTCGGGGAACGCAATCCCCTCGCCCTCGTCGCCGCGATCAACCACGCCGCCATTCTCCGAGCGATGGGCGAACGCAGGGGAGCCCGGTATGTCGGCGAGCCCGCCTACCAGGCGCTGTACCGGCAGCTCGGCGCCGGTCATCCCTACACCCAGGCCGCCGCCGTTGGCCTGGCCAACGACCTGTTCGCCGCGCACGAGGACGACGACGCCGTCCGGCTGTTGCGAGCCACCCTTGACAGCGCACGCGACGCCGGCCGCGCCGACCATCCCGATATGCTCGTTTGCGCCGTGAACCTCGCGCTCATCAGCCACGAGTCCGGCGCCGCGGGATCTTCGATCGCGTCCCTTCGCGACGCTGTCGGCGCGGGTCATCCGTTGGTGGAGGCGGCTCAGCGGGACGAACGTGGCGAATGTGACATCGAACCGCCGCCGCTTTAGCATCGGAACGCGCGCCGCCAGACGGGAGAGTAGGCCGGATGCCGACCCAGCGCATGCCTGTACTGCCGATCGTCAGCGAGCCGCCGGCTTGGCCGCACCGCGATCTCGATGTCGAGGCGCTGCTGGCGCAGGGCTGGCAACCCATACCGATTCGCGATGTGGTGCTGAAGGTCCACCAGCGCTGCAACCTGGCCTGCGACTACTGCTACGTGTACACCATGGCCGACCAGAGCTGGCGCGATCGACCGCTGGTGATGGAGCGCCGCACCTGGCGTACGGCCGCGAGGCGGATGGCCGAGCACGCCGCGCTGCACGCACTGCCGTCAATGCGGCTGGTGCTGCACGGCGGTGAGCCGCTGCTGCCCGGCGTCGACCGGCTCGCCGAACTGGTCGACGACTTCCGTGCGGCCTTCTCGGGTGGATGCCGGCTCGACGTCGTGATACAGACCAATGGCGTTCTGCTCGACGAGCGGACGCTCGCCGTGCTTCTGTCCCGCGACGTGCGCGTGGGCGTGAGCCTGGACGGCACGCCCGAGGCCAATGATCGGCGTCGCCGGCGGCCGGACGGGCGCGGCAGTCACGCTGCCGTCGCCCGGGCACTGCGACTGCTGACCGCGCCGGAACACCGGAACGCCTTTGCGGGCCTGCTCTGCACGATCGATCCGGGAACCGACCCCATAGCGTGCTACGAAGCGCTGCTCGAATACGCCCCGCCCACGCTCGACCTGTTGCTCCCGCATGCCAACTGGGCGACGCCACCCGACCGGTCCACGGGCCCGACGCCTTACGCCGATTGGTTGATCGCGGTGTTTGAGCGCTGGTATGCGGCGCCTCGGCAAGAGACAGGCGTGCGGCTGTTCGAGGACATCATGACGATCCTGCTGGGCGGCGCGAGCCGTTCGGAGCAGGTGGGGCTCAGCCCGGTCGCCGTCCTGGTGGTGGAGACCGACGGGGCGATCGAACAGGTTGACTCCCTGAAGTCGTCGTACCCGAATGCCTGCGCAACCGGTCGTTCCGTCTTCACCGACCCGCTGGATGCCGCGCTCGCGCATCCCGGCGTCGTTGCCCGGCAGATCGGTATAGCGGCGCTCTGTGAGACTTGCCTGGCATGCCCGGTGCACGCCGTTTGCGGCGGTGGTCACTACGCCCATCGGTACCGGCCAGGAACGGGATTCCGTAACCCGTCGATCTACTGCGCGGACATGCTGCGGCTCATCCGTCACATCAGCGGCCGGATGACGGCTGACCTGCACCGGCTCTCTGCGCTGCAGCCGTCATGATGCGTTATCACCAGCTCGCTGATGGAGCGTTTGCGGACCTGGCCGCCGGTCTCGGTGGGAGGGCCGCGATCCTGGAGCTCGACGCCAGCCGACTGAGTCGGCACCTACTTCTGCTGAGGTTCGTCAGCGATTGCTGGGTTGGCCGGCTGCAGGATCTGCATGTCGCGATCGAAGTTCTCGATCGGGCCCAGCGGCAAGCGCCGGACGCGTTCGGGCGACTGCTGAGCGATCCGATGGTGGGAGCCTGGCTCGGACACATCACGCGTCGGCTGCGAGATGCGAGCGACGGGGCCGAGTCGCTTGCGCCGGACCTGCTGCATCTCGGCGCCGTCGCGGCCAGCGCCGCGCTCAGCTGCGGGGTCGAGGGCAGGGTAACGGCCTACGCGAGGAACGGCCGGATCGCGTTACCGGCCCTCGGCGCCATCGTTCTTTCCGCCAACGTGAACGCTCCGGTTGCCATCATCGTGTCAGACAGCGGCGTAACGGTGTCAGGGCCGATGGGCGAAATGGCGGTCATGGCCCGAGAGGGTGGCGACCGCTGGAGCGCCCTGCGTGAACTCTCTGGATGCTGTGACGGCCGCGGCATCGCGGTCCGGCTGGACGACGGGGACCCCTACCGCGATCGCTATCATGCTCCGGCGGCCGACCGGCTGAGTCCCGGCGATTTCCGCCGTTGGCAGGCACTCTTCGCGCAGGCGTGGGAGTTGCTCGGTCGGCATCTGCCGGATCGTGCGGCGGAACTCGCGACCGGGCTGCGGGTGCTGGTGCCCCTGATCGACCAAGGCGACGGGGCGGCGCGTAGCGCCACCGCCAACGATTCGGTCGCCGCACTCGGTCTGACCCGTCCGGCCTCACCCCCGGACCTCGCCATCACGATGGTGCATGAGTTCCAGCACTCCAAGATGACCGCCGTCGAGCACCTGGTCAGGCTGTATGAGCCGGGCGGCACCGAACGCCACTTCGCCCCATGGCGATCCGATTCCCGTCCAACGGCCGGTCTCATCCAGGGCGTCTACGCATTTCTCGGAGTTGCGGACGTATGGCGGGCCCTGCGTGCTGCCCCCGGGCTCGCCGAGGTCGCGACGACACAATTCGCCACGGCGCGGGAACAGGTCCGGGTCGGGCTCGAGGCGCTTGAGTCGTCGGGGGAACTGACCAGCGACGGACGAAGCCTCACCGCGGGCATGCGGGCCACGGTCGACCGGCTACTCGCCGAGCCAGTACCGGATGCCGCAGTAGCAGGCGCGCGTGCTGCGTTGAAGCAACGCCGGGCTGTGTGGGAGAAGAACCTCGGGTCTTAGCGCGGCCTACCC
Organism: Dactylosporangium sp. CA-092794; assembly: GCF_050948465.1. Taxonomy (NCBI): domain Bacteria; kingdom Bacillati; phylum Actinomycetota; class Actinomycetes; order Micromonosporales; family Micromonosporaceae; genus Dactylosporangium; species Dactylosporangium sp. CA-092794. The sequence continues at coordinate 560,416 of NZ_CP192044.1, forward strand.
GTCGGTTCATCCGCCGCGTCTGCGAGACTCTCGTGGGCGCGGTATCGGACAAGTGCGGCGCACGACTGCCCTTGCACCATATCGTGTGACTCGGTGAGGAATTCTCGGCTCGAAAGGAAGCTTTATGCTGGAGCCCGGCGACAGCGTCGTCGTTCGTGCGATCGACGAGAAGTCGCATACACCCGTCGACAAGTTACCTGACGTCGCTGGCCGATCAATTGCGGAGTTGCTGTCCCACGACGATTCCGCACTCGCGCATGCCGCACGGCGGGTAGCCGAGCAGGCCGGGCAATCCGTCTACGCCGCCCACGGAAGTAGCCCGACTCCCGTTTAGAACCTTACCGACCCGGGCTCCGCGCGGGTTGGGAAAGCGGTGTATGCCAACGTATCGTGGTAGTTGGAAACCGGGGAGGCCGAGGGTGCGCCCGGATCTCCACGGCGCCGGTCGCCCTGATCGTGTGGGCCGCCGTCGCAATCCACGGTCGCCGTCGCGGTCGATCGTCGGATCGGTCCGATTACTGCGGCCGTTGGAGGCCATTCATGATCGATGATCCTGCATCGTACTCGGATTCGCACGGCGCGCCGCCCGACGTTGCTGCCCTGTCGATTCGGCTGCTGATGCGGTCCGACGCTTTGGCCAACGCCGTCCGTCGAGCGGTGAAAGACCTGAAGGGGGAGAACTACTATGCTGCGTTCGGCAATGCTCCGGCTGAGCCGAGTCCCGGCGCGGACGAATCAGGTGGGCGGCGGCTCGATGTCACACTCGGCGCGCTTGCCCCGGCGGGCGTCGAGGGTCTCGGGGTGTCCGGGCCCGAGCACCCCGGAGAGCGCGTCGACGGCTGACGCCAGTTCGTTTCTGCCGCTGTCGGTGTCGCCCTTCGCCAAGAGATCGAAGGCGGCGTTGACGGCGCAAAGCAGGGTATAGGGATGCTGCGGGCCGCGAGAGCGCCGCGAGATATCCAGCGTTTCCGCGGAGAGCCGCCGGGCACCTGCCGCGTCACCGGCCAGTGCCAGATCGTTGGCCAGGTTGTTGGCGGCGCAGAGCGTGTATCCGTGCTCAAGGCCGAGCGTTCCCACCATGACGGAGTGTGTCGACTCATCAAGTTGGCGGGCGCCTTCCACGTCGTTCATGGCGCGCCGGAGAATCGCGAGGTTGATCGCCGCCGTCAGTGACAGCGGATGCTTGTCGCCGAAGATTGCCCGATACCGTTCCACCGCGTCGACAGCAAGCCCCCGGGCCTCCCCGAGATCGCCGACCACCCGCAACGTATTGGCGTAGGTCATGGTGGCCGCGAGGGAATGCTGGTGATCCTGTCCGTACCGGGCGGCGCAGTCCCGGTAATTCTCGCGCGCGATCTTGACCGCGTCGTCGTACCGGCCGTTCTTGCGCAAGGAAATGGCGAGAGTCCGGGAGGCCCACAGGATGTTGGGGTGCTTGGGATTCGGCATCACCTGGCGGTAGGTGGGCAGGATGCGCTCCTGGAGGTCGAGTGCCTCCGGATAGCGGCCGAGGCCGTACAGGTCACGGGCGAGATTGGCCTGCGCGAAAAGTAATTGCGGATGCTGCTCGGGGACGCTCTCCTCCAGCGTCCGGACGATCTCCGAGTCCAGGTCGAAGGCTTCGCTGAAGCGGCTCAGCATCCGGAGATTCACGGCCAGGTTTCCCTGGTTCTTCAGCGTCTCCGGGTCGCCGTCGCCGTAGACGCGGCCGTACCGCTCGATGGTGTCCGTATCGAGTTCGAGGGCTTGCTGGAATTCACCGGCCACCCGTTGGCAGGCGCCGACCGTGATCGCGGTCGCCAGGGAGTGCTCGTGATCGGGGCCGAACTGCCGGTTGGCCCGTAGCTTCGCGAGCGTCTGTTCGGCGAGCGTCCGGGCGCGTTCGTTGATGCCCAGCGAGAGCAAGGCGTTGGCGAGGTGCCGCGTAACCAGGAGCGTCAACTCGCCGTCGGGGCCGACGTCCGCGTGGCCGGTCATGCGGGACCATGCGCTCACTGCGGCTTCTCCGAGCCGGCGCGAGCCCTCGTGGTCGCCGACCACCCATAGGTAGCGGATCTGGTCGAGTACGACCCGGCGGGCCAGCTCGGACGCGGCGTTGACGAGCCCGGACGGCTCCACATGGGGACCGATCTCGGCGTGCAGGCGACGGTGCTCCTGTTCGTCGGGATAGCCCGGATTGGCCTCCGCGAGCAGCCGGTGGACGGTATGCCGGACGCGGGTCACCTGGTCCTCGCCGAGCTCGTCGCGCAGCACCAGCTGGAAAAGCCGGTGCACCTGGATCCGCTGCTCGCCATCGACCTTCGCCAGGCCGTACTTGCGTAGGTCCCGCACCATCCGCCCGAGCGGGATGGGATTGTTCAGGGCCGGGCCGAGGGGCGCCGGGATGTCGGCACGCTTGCCGCGGCGTAGGAGGTCAACCGTGATGGGCTCGGCGCCGAACACGGCGAACAGCTCCAGCAGCTGTGCCACCGCCGGCGCCGTCTGCTGCAGGCCGCGGTACGCCAGCGCCACGAGTGCCGCAATGGTGCTCGGATAGCCGACCGGCTTGCCCTCCGACAGCAGTTCCCGGTGATGCTGCTCGAACAGGTCCAGGTACTCCGCCGCCGACATACCGGTCGCGGCCTGCCAGGAGGCGGCCTGGTCCAGGGCCAGGGGCAGGTCGCCGAGCGTGCGCGCGAGGCGGTCGGCGTCGTCGAGGGAGATGGCGTCGCTGCGCTTGCGCAGCAGGGCGATGCTCTCGGCACGCTCAAAGACGTTGACCTCGATGGCGTCCCAGACGTTTGACCAGGTCTGGTTCCTAGAGGTCAAGATGACATGGCCACCGCTGGACGGAATGAGGTGGGCCAGGTCGTCCGGCTCCGTGGCGTTGTCGTAGATCAGCAGCCACCGGCGGCCTGTGGAGTTCAGGGCGTCGAGGACTAGCGAGGATGCCTGGACGCTGTCCTCCGTGTTGGGCACGCCGAGCACCCGGCCCAGGTCGACCAGGGATTGCAGGACCAGCGATTGCTGCTCTGCGGGGATCCACCAGACAAGATCGTAGCGATCCTGGAACTGGTACGCATACTCGACCGCGAGCTGTGTCTTGCCGACGCCGCCGAGGCCGTGCAGGGCGTGCGGCAGCACCGATGCCTTGGATCGCGTCTCGAGCGAGCGCTGCAGTGTCAGTAGGAGGGTCTCCCGGCCGGTGAAGTTCGGGTTCCGCAGCGGGATGCCGCCCCAGATCCGTGGCGCCTCCGAGCGCTCCAGCGTTTCTCGGACAAGGTCGGCGACGCCCTGGCCTGACACGATCACGTCCTTCTGACTCGCAGATATGTCCGGATTACTGGTTTTTGGATCGTAGCGTCCAGACGTTGGTGTCGCACCGTGTTCGGCTGATGACTTTGCGTGCTCCTGGGAATGCTCTATACGGGTGGGCTGTGACGAAACAAACAGCCGTCTCAGTCTCGCGTCGCTGAGTCCGCCGGCGTGGCCCGTCGCGTCGATCCACCGATTGATCTCGATAGATCGAAGGTCGTCTACCTCGTAAGCGAGCCGCGCCGCGTACAGCAATAGCGGCGAAATGCCTGGTTCGTGCTGCGGCAGCATGTCGATCTCGTCAACCACGGCGCCGCCGTCGTGCCAGGGGAACCGGGCGGGCAGCGGCAGGAACGTAAATGTGTCCTGTGCGACCGCAGCAAGCCTGCCTGCGGGAATGCCTTCCAACAGGCGCGCGAGAGCGTCGCGGCTCGCCTGCGTCGTGACGCGCGCCGGTTCGCTCACGGTGCCAGTATCTACCATGGTGAACGTATACAAAAGGGTGAGATAACCACCGAGATTGGCCAAAGGGTCGATCGAGTTCCGCCTACATTTTTGCTATCGGCGGTTAGGAACAGAAGCTACCCGTTCATCGGTGAGTAAACCTCCGAAGCAACCCATATCACCCGCGGTCCGGCTCACCCGTGAGGATTTCGCGTAGCGTCACCATCCCCGAGTCGTCCGACAGCACCCAGCCCTCGGGCAGCGACGTGGTCGCGGTCGCCAAGGCGCCTACCAGGTCGACCTCGTCGTCGAACCGCGCCTCGCGCAGCGTGGTCCGGCCGTGGAACTGTGCCTGGCCGAGCAGCGCGCGACGGTGGAACCGCGTGCCGCTCAGATAGGCGTTGCCGTGGAACTCCGCGCGCTCCAGGTAGGCGTCGCCGTCGAACTGCATCTCGGACAAGTCGGCATTACCGCGAAACCGCGCCCGGCCGAGATCGGCGACGCCCCCCGCCCGCGCGCCGTGCAGGTTGGCGAAGGCGTCGAACTGTGCCTCCCGCAGCGCCACGCCGTCGTAGAACTCGGCTCCGCGCAGCTCCGCCACGGCGTGGAAGTGCGCCTGCGCCAGTGAGGCGCGACCGTGGAACTCCGCCCCGCGCAGCTCCGCCCGGCCGTGGAACTCCGCCTCGGTCAGGTCGGCCCCGTCGTGGAATCGCGTCTCGCGCAGGTCGGCGGAGCCGTGGAAGTGAGCCCCGGACAGGCGGACGTTTCCGTGGAAATGCGCCGCGCCTAGATCGGTGTGCCCATGGAACCGCGCCCGGCTGAAGTCGCAACGCCCGGCATCGCAAGCGGCAAGACCGAAGTCGACGAGCACGGCACTGGCCAGATCGATGGTGAGGCGGTCGCCCTTCGCGTCGACCCAGTACGTGGCCTCACCGGCCTCGGCGAGCGCTCGGCTGACGTGCGCCGCAAGGAGCCGCTGGGCCGTCCGGCGGACTTGGAGCTCCTGCCGGCGCTCCGCGTCGACGGCTTCGTGGGGCTCCTCTCCGGCCGCACCCGGCGAAGAGCCGGTGAGCAGTAGCTCCGCCGGTGGCGTGTACGGCATCCGCAGATACGCGCACCACACGTCGACCACGGTCTGGCGCAGCTTCCGGTTGTCTTGGCCGAGCCGCTCCAGTGCATACAGGCCGGCCAGCCGAACCGCGGGCTTGTCGCTGCCCAGCTGCTCCGCCGCTGCGACGTACAAGGCGGTGGTGCGCTGCTCCAGCGCCTCCTGCTCGGCAAATCGCTGCGCCCGCTCGCTCACCATCTGCCGACGTAGTGTGACCAGCAGGGTCACGCCTGCCGCGAGGCCCGCCACAACGGTGAGGCCGGTTTTGATGCGATCCAGCCGCAGCCGGTCGGCGTCCGAGACCTTGGCCGTGGGCGACCACACCCCCAGCAACCACATCGCCAGCAGACCGCCGGCGACGACGGACACTACGACGACAATCGGCCACCACCATTGCATCACCTGCAACGGCGCGTCCGTCGCCGCTACGGGCCGACCGACCCGCCGCTCGGCCCACCAGCGCCTCGACCCTCGCATGACGGCAATTGTGACCTTCGGTCGCAACGGAATCACAGTGAGGAATGGATAGTCGGGACCGCCCGTTCGGCCAGGCTAGAAGACCTTGCCGGGGTTGAGGATGTTGTCGGGGTCCAGGGCGGCCTTGATGGAGCGGTGGGCCTTCAGGCCCGTCGGGCCGATCTCGCGGGCCAGCCAGTCGCGTTTCAGCAGGCCCACGCCGTGCTCGCCGGTTGAGGTGCCGCCCAGGGACAGGCACAGGGACATGATGGCGTCGAAGACCTTCTGGCCTTGGGCCATGCTAACCGGGTCGGAGCGGTCGATCACGATGATCGGGTGCAGGTTGCCGTCGCCGGCGTGGCCGACCGTGGCTACGACGATGCCGTGTTCGGTGGCGATGCGTTCGATGCCCTCGATCAGTTCTACCAATCGGGTCCGGGGGACGGCCACGTCGTCCACCATGACGCCGCCGCCCTGCGGGAACAGCTGGGCGGCGAAGCGCTCCAGGGCCGGGTGGGCCAGGCGGCGGGCGGTCAGCAGGGCATCGGCCTCCGCGGCGTCCGTGGCCACGAAGACGTCGGCGGCACCGGCGTCGTGGCACATCGTGGAGATCAGGGCCAGGTCGTCCGGGGCGCGGGTGCCCGAGTCGACCGAGGCGATGAGCAGGGCGGCGGAGGTCGTGGGGAGGTCCATCGGGCGGTACGCCTCGATCGCGCTCAACGCGACCCGGTCGATGACCTCCAGCAGGCTGGGCTGCAGGTCCGAGGTGGCGATGGCGGAGACCGCGGCGCCCGCGGCGGCGAACGTGTTGAAGACGGCGACCAGGGTCAGGGCCGGCTCGGGGGCCGGGCGGAGCTTGACGGTGATCTCCGTGATGACGCCGAGGGTACCTTCGGAGCCGACGAACAGGCTGGTCAGGTCGTAGCCGGCGACGCCCTTGGCGGTGCGCCGGCCGCAGTGCAGCACCTCGCCGGAGGCCAGGACGACCTCCAGGCCGATGACGTGGTCGCTGGTCACCCCATATTTCACACAGCACATGCCGCCGGCGTCGGTGGAGACGTTGCCGCCGATGGTCGACAGCTCCCAGGAGCCGGGGTCGGGCGGGTAGTACAGGCCCTGCTCGGCCACGGCGCGGCGCAGCTGGGCGTTGACCACGCCGGGCTGGACGACCGCGATGCGGTTCAGCGGGTCGATGTCGATGATCTCGTTCATCCCGATCAGGGACAGCACGATCGCGCCGTCGATGGCGTTGGCGCCGCCGGCCAGGCCGGAGCGGGCGCCCTGCGGGATGACCGGGACCTTGTAGCGGCTCGCCGCGCGCAGCACGGCCGCGACCTGGCCGGTCGTCTTGGGCCGCACGACCACGGCGGGCGTGCCGAACGGCACCAGATCGGCCTCGTCGTGCTCATACGAGCGCAGCAGGTCCGGATCGGTCAGCACACCCTCGTGAGGCAGGGCCGCCCGCAGCTCGTCCACCAGATCCAAGTTGAGATCCATACCTGGCACGCTAGTGATTGTGCTCTACATCGACACCCCCAGGTGGCCCGCGCACGGGCGACTCTTCGCCCATCTCATCAGCGACGTATCGGCGGCGGAGCTGCACGCGTTCGCGGAGCTGATCGGCGCGCCGCGGCGGGCGTTCGAGCGGGACCATTACGACATTCCGGCCGATCGGGCGCGGATCGCCGTCTGGCTGGGGGCCAGGGCGGTGCCGTCGCGGGAGATCGTGGCGCGGCTGGTTGCCGCCGGGCTGCGCCGTCCACGCCATTTGTCCGAATCGCGGGGCAAGAAAAAGACCAGCTCAAGGCTTGTTTAGCCGGAAAGATTAGGTAACCCTTGCTTAGGTAAGACTCAGCAAGGAGCGAGCGTGTACGTCTGCATCTGCCACCGCGTCCGCGAGTGTGAGATCCGCCGGATCATCCAGGCCGGCGCCCACACCGAGGACGCCGTCGGCGACGAGTGTGGCGCCGGCACCGGCTGCGGCACGTGCCTCGATCGGATCGCGGATCTGATCGACACCGAAAACGCCGACGCTCTGCCCGTTTTCACCTAGATTCGGGCAGATAGGGCGTAGCCTGCCAGCATGCAGGGGGATGCACGCGTCATCGAGTTTCTCAACGAACAGCTCACCGCCGAGCTTACGGCGATCAACCAGTACTTTCTGCACGCCAAGATGCAGGAGAACTGGGGATACACGATTCTGGCCAAGCACACCAAGCACGAGTCGATCGACGAGATGCGCCACGCCGAGGTGCTCACCGATCGGATCCTGTTCCTGGAGGGCCTGCCCAACTACCAGCGGCTCAACCCGCTGCGCATCGGCGAGACGGTGCCGGAGCAATTCCGCGCCGACCTGCAGATCGAGCTCGAGGCGGTCGACCGGCTGCGCCGGGGCATCGAGTACATGCGCTCGATCGGCGACGTGACCTCGGCGAACATCTTCGAGGACATCCTGGCCGACGAGGAGCACCACGTCGACTACCTCGAGACGCAGCTCGAGCTGGTGGAGAAGCTGGGCGAGCCGCTCTACCTGCAGAACGTCACGGAGCATCCAGAAGCGTCCTGATCTCCGCCTCGAGGTTCGCGCGCGCACGGGCGGTCCACTCCGCCCGTGCCGGTACCACTCGGAAAATATCCGGCAAATCCGCCAATTTCCGCAAAATCCCGGCACGAGCGGGCCGGAACACCTCGTCGGGCACCGCGGCGTATTCGTCCCGCACGGCCGCGGCATACCGGACATAGTCCGGCTTTTCCGAAGCGAGGATCGCCAGATCGGCGTCGGCGAGCAGCCCGCCGTTGCGATCGCCGGGCGCGACGGCATGCCCCGCGGTCAGGCGCACCAGCCGCGCGACCTCCTCGGCCCGCGCCTCGCAGAAACCAAGGCCGGACAGCGCCCGCACCGCCAGCAGCGCGCTCCGCTCCTCGTTGTCGGCGGCGAACACCGCGTAGACCGCGTCGTGGAACCACGCCGCCAGCCGCACCGCGTCGGCGTCGTCGGCCAGCCCGGCGTGCTCGTCGATCACCCGCAGCATGAGCGCCAGATGCTCCGGCGTGTGGTACCGCCGATGCGGCTCCGACCACCGCGCGAGCAGGTCGCGCCCCACCCGCTCCTCGCCCGGGAAGATTCGCTGCCACGCCTCGATCACGCTATGAGCCTAGATGCCGCACGCTCTCCACGATCTCGTCGAGGCTCGCCGCCCGGCCGGCCGCGCGGTCGCGCTGGTGCGCGGCGATGCGCGGCAGCGTCTCGGCGCGCAGCGTCTGCGCGTCCGGCGGCTCGGCCAGGCGGTGCCGGGCGCGCAGCCCGTCCGCGGCCCCGATCAGCCGGGCCGCGTGCGCCGGATCGGCGCCGGCGAGCATCGCCGCGACCACGTCGAGCGAGATCGCGAGGTCCAGCCGGTCGCCGACCTCGTGCCGGGTGAGCAGCGCCGCCACCAGCAGCCGCAGCGCCTCGACCCGGTCGCCCTCGGCCCGCGCGGCCAGCCCGAGCTGGTGCTGCGCCATCGCCGCGCCGAACGCGTCGCCGATCTGCCGGCTCAGCGCCAGGCTCTCGTCCAGCGCCGCCCGCGCGGCGGCCAGGTCGCCGCGGGCCAGCCGGGCCTGCCCGACGCACTCCAGGGCGAGCAGGATGCCGCGGGTGTTGGCGCCGGCCCGTTCGAGGTCGAGGCATTCTCGGGCGTACTCCTCCGCCGCGTCCGTGTCGCCCCGGCTCAGCGCGACCTTGCTGAGGTTGCCCAGCGAGGCGGCCACGCCCTGGGGCACGCCGAGCTCCCGCCACACCGCGAGGCTCTGCCCGAAGTGCCCGGTGGCGGCCGCGTGGTCGCCGCCGCCGATCGCCGCGATGCCCAGCGCGTTGTGCGCGTGGCCGATCGTCGCCCGGTCGCCGGCCGCGGTCGCCCGGCGCAGGCTCTCCTCGCCGAGCCGGTACGCCGCCTCGTGCTCGTCCTGCGTCGCGGCCAGGATCGCGGCGGCGTGCAGCAGCCGGGCCCGGGTGGCGTCGTCCGGCGCGTCGGCGGCGCCCAGCAGGCCCAGCACGCCCGCCAGCCAGTCGCGGCCCTCGCCGATGTGGGCGCCGTTTCGCCAGTACCGCCAAAGCCCTAGACAGATCCGGGTCTTGGTCGTCGCGTCGCCGTGGCCGAACGCCGCCCGGACGTTCTGGTAGTCCGCCTCGATCCTGGCGATCCACTCCACCTGCTCGGGCCCGCTCAGCCCGGCCGCGGAGGCCTCGGCGAACGCGGCGTAGAAGCCGGCGTGCCGATCCGCCGGGCCGGCGGGGTCCGCGAGGCGGAGGTGGGCATAGGCGTGAATCGTCGAGAGGAGGTGGTACCGCCCGTCGCCATCGTCGCGCACCACCAGGTGCTTGTCCACGAGCGCGACCAGCCGCTTCTCCAGCAGCGCCAGGTCCCCGCCGGGCGTGGTCACGGCGAGCGCGGCCGGGCCGGTCCAGCCCCCGGCGAACACCGACAGCTCGGCCATGAGCCGCTGCTCCTCGGCGTCGAGCAGCGCGAAGCTCCACTCGATCGCGCCGCGCAGGGTCCGCTGGCGGGCCGGCAGGTCGCGCGGGCCGGCGCCGCCGAGCGCGTCGAGGTCGCGGTCCAGGTGACCGGTCAGGTGGTCGAGCAGCTCGTCCGGCGTCCACCGGTCGACGCGGGCCGCGGCCAGCTCGATCGCCAGCGGCAGGCCGTCGAGCCGCCGGCACAGCGCGGCGATCGGCAGGGCGGTGTCGGCGGTGATCTCGAAGTCGGCGTCGACGGCCCGGGCCCGCTGCTCGAACAGGGTCACCGCCGGCGAGTCGGACAGCGGCGGCACCTGGTAGGTCTGCTCGCCGTACAACGCGAGCCGCTCCCGGCTGGTGACCACCGCGCGCACCCCGGGCGCGACCGCCAGCAGCTCGCCGACCAGCGTCGCGCCGTCGTCGACCACCTGCTCGAAGTTGTCCAGCACCAGCAGCTGCTCGGCCTCGGCCAGGTGGTCGAGCACGGTGTCGAAGAGGTGCTGGCCGGGCCGCTCGGTCACGTGCAGCGCGCGGGCCAGCGCGGCGGTGAGCAGGCCGGCGTTTGTCGTGTCGGCCAGGGGTACGAACACCGCTCCGTCGGCGAACTCGTCGGCCACCTGCGCCGCCGCGGCCAGCGACAGGCGGGTCTTGCCGATGCCGCCCGGCCCGACCAGCGTCACCAGGCGGCCGTCGCGGATCAGGCCGGCCACCCGGGCGGTCTCCCGATCGCGGCCGACGAGGCGGGTCATCGGCACCGGCAGCCGGCTGCGGCGTTTCGGCGGGGCCGGCTTCACGCCCCAGGTGCCGTTCCCGGCCGCCACCAGCTCGCCGTGCGCGCGCAGGCGCTGCAGCTCCGCCTCGGCCCGCGCCGGCAACCCGCCGGAGCGCTCCATCAGCCGGTCGATGAGCGCCTGATCCGGCTCGCCGGCCAGCGCGATGCGCAGCCAGATCCGCACCGTCGCCGGCGACCACGGGGTCAGCTCGACCGTCGACTCGACCAGCCCGGTCCGGCGCGGGTCATCGTCGTGCAGGCCGGTCGTGGCGTAGACGATCGCCACGGCTTCGCCCAGGTCGGGGATCGGATCGCCGATGTCCGCGATGAGGACGACGGCTTTGGTCCGCTTTCCCGGCGAAAGTTCCGGATAAAAGCCCCGAATCCGGGCGATCTGTGCGACCTCGCGCAGAAACCGGGTGTGGCCCGCACCCTTCGGGCCCGAAACCCGCAGCGCGCCGCGCAGGCCGGCCGACACCCGGGTCAGGAACTCCTGGGTGGCGCTGAGCGCCGCGTCCCGCTCCCACAGCCGCGACGCACCGGGCGCGGGCGCGGTCTCGGCGTCGTCGCCGACCGCCTGCCCCCGCCCGCGCCGCTTGGCCAGGTAGTTGCGCCGGTCCGCGGCGGCGATGAGGGCCGCGCCGTCGGCGCCGTCGGCCGGGCTGCTCGCCACGCCGAGGCTGATCGACAGGTGCAGCGGCGGCGTACCGGCGAACTCCCGGGCCCGGACCTCGTCGGTGAGCCGGATCGCCAGCCGCAGCGCCTCCTCCGGCCCCGTGCGCGGCAGCAGCAGCACGAACTCGTCGCCGCCGTAGCGGAACAGCACGTCGCCGGCCCGGATCAGGTCCTGGATGCGCTCGGCGAGCTGGCGCAGCAGGACGTCGCCGCGCAGGTGCCCGAACGCGTCGTTGACGGTCTTGAAGTGGTCGACGTCGAACAGCAGCAGGCTGCTGCCGGTGACCTCCGCCAGCGCCGCGTCGAGGGCGGCGCGCGAATGGGCACCGGTGACTGGATCCAGTGTCACCGGGTTCATTGCCAGCCTGATCGGCCTCGGCGGGGGCGCGCTGAAGGGGTTCGGCGGCATTTGGCGCTTCGGGGGACAGGGCGTCGGGCCGTCGGTGTCCGGCGGCCGGACCGTCCTCGGCCGCCGATCGTCCCTTTGCGTCCGCGAGGCGTGACTATCCGTAAGGCCGGGCCGCATGTTGGGTGAGCCGGTACCGATCGGGCCGGACCCCAGGAAGGAGCACTGGTGGCAGCTCACAGGACTGTCCTCGCAGGTGCGGCGGCCCTCGGCCTGACCCTCGGCGCGCTCGTCGCGGTCACTCCGGCGGCGGCGGCCGGTTCCGCGCCGGTACCGGCACACGACGCCGGTTCGGCGCTGTGGCACGCCGACGCGTGGTCGAACGCCGGCGGCAGCGGCCTCACCGCGACGGACATCGGCACCGCGTACTCGGCACAGGCCGGCGGCGCGGACGGCACCGGCGTCGGCATCGCGCTCATCGACACGGGCGTGGTCAACGTGCCGGGCCTGCCGGCGGCGCAGATCGTCAACGGCCCGGACCTCTCGTTCGAGTCGCAGTCGAACAATCTGCGGTACCTCGACACCTTCGGCCACGGCACGCACCTGGCCGGCATCATGGTCGGCAGCGACCCCGCCACCGGATTCCGCGGCATCGCGCCGAAGGCGAAGCTGACCTCGATCAAGGTCGGCGCCTCCGGCGGCGCGGTCGACGTGTCCCAGGTCATCGCCGCGATCGACTGGGCCGTCGAGCACCGGGGCGATGACCCGGCGAACCCGATCCGGGTCATCAACCTCGCGTACGGCACCGACGGGACGCAGATCACGCTGTACGACCCGCTGAACTACGCCGTGGAGAACGCGTGGCGCAACGGGATCGTGGTCGTCGCCGCCGGCGGCAACGCCGGAGCCACCGCGTCGCTGACCAACCCGGCCTACGACCCGTTCGTCCTCGCGGTCGGCTCGAACTCGGTGAACAACACCGTGGCCGCCACCGACGACACGGCATCGAGCTTCAACTCCCGCTCGACGTCGCGCAACATCGACCTCACCGCCCCCGGCGAGCAGATCGTCTCGCTGCGCGACCCCGGCTCGTACCTCGACACGACGTACCCCGGCGCCCGCGTCGGCGACGCCTACTTCCGCGGCAGCGGCACCTCGCAGGCCTCCGCCGTGGCCACCGGCGCCGTCGCGCTGCTGCTGCAGAAGCGCCCGACCCTCACCCCCGACCAGGTCAAGGCCGTGCTGAAGGCGACCGCGACACCGATCGCGGGCGGCGCCGGCGAGCTCAACCTGGCCGCCGCGGTGAAGGCCGCCACCCCGTCCACCGCGCAGACCGGCACCCCGTCGGCCGGCGTGGGCTCGCTGGAGACGGCCCGCGGCACGAACCACGTGGTGCACGACAACCAGCCGCTGATCGGGGAGTACGACATCTTCGGCCCCTTCAACCCGGCCGTCTGGGCCCAGACCACCCGCGGCGGCAACGCCTGGGTCGGCGGCGTGTGGATGGGCCGCCGCATGGCCGGCGACGGCTGGACCGGCACGAGCTGGGCGTCGAAGACCTGGGCCGCGGCCACCTGGTCGGGCCAGAGCTGGGCGGCCGAGGCGTGGTACGACGACACGTGGTCCGGCCACTACTGGTCCGGCGGCAGCTGGACGGGGCACTACTGGAGCGGGCACTACTGGAGCTCCAGCAGCTGGTCCGCGCAGCGCTGGACGTAGGTACCCCCGGACGGAGCCTGGTCGCCTAGGCCGGGCTCCGCACCGCCGCACTTCAGACGCAGTTCACCGGCGGGTTCAGGCGCTGTTCTGAGGGACGCCGCAGCATTTCTTGTACTTGCGCGCGGAGCCGCACCAGCATGGCTCGTTCCGGCCCGGCGGCCACGACATGTGCCGGCCCTCCGCGCGTGCCCGCTCGCCATAGGCCAGGCGAACCTGCTCCTCGTCCGGATCCCCGCCGGTCTCGTCGAGGTAGGCCGCGAACCCGTCGACCGAGCCGAGAATCAGCGTGATCTTCGAAAGCCCTGACTCTCGGGTCAGCTGGTGCAGCCGCTGCTCCAACCCCGGGTGATTGCCGATGGTGTCGGGTGTGAACACCGACGGCCACCGGCGCGCGGCCCGCTGTTGCTCGTCCCGCTGCCAGACCAGCATCGTGCCCTCCGCCGGTCCTCGGCGGCCGTGAGCGCCGGCCGCTCGTTCCAGCAGCCGGACGAACTCGAGACGGTTCCGCTCGGCCACGTCCGCGACGCGGTCCCAGTCGTCGGCGGGCAGCCCCAACGCGCGCCGGCAGCGTTGCCGGCCGAAGAACAACGGCGCGTGTATCGACGGGCTGCCGCCGGGCTCGCCGATCGCCGCCACGTCGTCCTCGCCGAGGGTGGCGATGGCCCGGTCGAACCAGCGCAGCGCGGCCTCGTCGTCGCCCCGTTCCGCCAGCAGCTCGGCCACCAGGCCCGCCGGGCCGCCGGCCACCGGACCGGCCTCCAGCGCCTTCAGGTGCTCGTGCGCCTCGGGGTCGCGGCCCTGCTCGAAGTACAGCTCGACCAGGCCGTAGCGGGCGTAGCCGGCGTCCTCGCCCCCGGCGTCGATCAGTTCATGCCACAGCGCGACGGCGCGGTCCGGTTCGCCGGCCTGCTTCCACTGGTCGGCGGCTTCCAGCAGGATCTCGCCCCGCTCCTCGGGATACCGCACCGCATCCTGTTCCAGCGCAACGGCCCGGTCCCGGGCGGTCAATGTCTCCGGCACGACCCGTCACCCTACCGTGCGACCGGGTAGGGTCCGGCGGGTGGATGCTGCGGCCGGGGATGCCGGTGCCGGGTTGGTTGATGTCGGTCGGGCCGCTGGGCTGGCGCGGGGCTGCCGCGTGGCGGAGCAGGCGGTCCGGCTCGCCGGTTGGATAGGTGCGGCGCCCCGGCCGGTGACGGCCGGTGGAGTGGTGCGCCGCCCGGACGTGGCCGCGGCCGGGGCGGTGCTGGCTGTTGCGGTGCCAGCACGGCTGCGGACCGCCTCGGATATACCGGACTTGCACCGGCCGTGGTGTATGGCGGTGGGCCTGGGGCTGATCAGCGTTGATGCGGGTAAGGCCGGTGCGGGACCGGTGCTGGACCGGTGGCCGGCGTTGGACGACGAAACGGTACTCGCGGGATGGCTGGCCGGTCTGCGGTCGGCGTGTGCCGCGGAGTCCGACCGGCGCTTTCCGGACAGCGTGGCCGTCCTGGTTACGGCGGCGCTGAGGGTCCTGGACTCGGTGTCCGCCGAAGGTGACCTGGAACGCCTGGTACACGCGACGGTGTACGGCAACCCGAACCTGTTCGAGCGGTATTACTCCATCACCGCCGACCGGTACATCGACGCCGGCACCGGACGCTTGCGCGGGTTGCTGGATCTCCTCGCGGCGTTCGGCATGGTGACCGGCGGCCCCGGCGAGGAACGGACCACCGAGTTGGGCCGCTGGGCCGCGGTCCACCTGATGGGTGAGGAGCCGGCGACCATCGAGGCCGATGCTCCGGCCGACGAGGTACTGGCCAGGCTGGCCGGCATCGCGCAGGGGCAGGCCCGGTGGGCGGCGGCGCGGCCATGGCTGTTGGCCCGCCCACTCGAGGTGGCGGCGGATCAGTTGCTGGCCGCTGCGGCGGGCACCTGCGCGGCGTGGCGGCTGGCGGCGGTCGACGTGGTGGACTGTATCGGCGAGGCGGCGCTGCCGGCCTGGCGGCGCGCGGCGACGCTGCCTGACCTCGGCCCGCACGTCCGCGCGGTGCTCGCCGGCTGGGATGACGCGGACGTACCGGTCGGGGAGCGGTTGTGGCTCGCGATCGAGTACGCCGCCGGCGCCCTGACCAGCGCCGGCCCGGACGAGGCGCTCAGCTGCGTCTATGACACCGTTCCCGGCGCGGATCTGGACTCCCGCCTGCTCGCCGTGCACGCCAGCGGACACCCTGAGGCGACGGCCCTCGCCGAGGCGCTGACGGCGTTCGTCGCCTCCGGCGCGCCGCGCACCATCGACCAGGTGCTCCAGCTCAAGGTCACCCTGACCCGATGGCGACCACCGATCTGGCGGCGCGTGCTGATGCCGGCCAGCGCCAGCCTTGGCGACCTGCACCGGGCGATCCAGGTGCTGTTCGGCTGGGACGGTGAACACCTGCACGCCTTCACCGTGGGCCGGAACCGCTACAGCGACCCGTTCTACGGTCTCAAAGGCCCCGACGACGAGTACTCGGTCCGCCTCCACAGCGCACTCGCCGGAGGTAGCGGCACGATCGGCTACGACTACGACTTCGGCGCGGGCTGGCGCCACGAGATCACCTTGGAGAAGACGCTCGCCCGCGACCCCGCCCGGACCTATCCGATCTGCACCGCGTTCAAGAGCGACTCGCCGGTCGAGTACTGGTCCGAAGACGACCCGAGCGACCCGGAGCCGTTCGACCTCACGGAGGTCAATCGCCGCTTGCACGCGCCCGAGGAGGACGACTGGTGACCGCCACCGACGGCCGATCGCGGGCTTGACCCCGCCCCGCCGCGCCGCCCCCCAGGCGCGCGGGACGGTGGACGGTGCAGCTGTCGCACCCGCCGGGCGCACCACCGATCCGCGCGGGGGCGGGGCGGACCTATGTCTCCGTGATCATGATGTGCGCGGTGTCCGCACCACGGGTTTGCCATGATCCCGGAGACTTTCGGTACACAGGGGTACATCAGCACTCCGTGATCATGAAAAACCGTTGGTGTCGGCGGCGGGACAGCATGATCGCGGAGACTTCCGGCCGCTGCGCCGTGCTCCACGACGGCCAGCGCCCGATAGCCGGGACGTGATCGCCGGCCGCGGCAGACGAGGCCACCTGGACGATGCGGCAGCGGCTCACGGACGGCTTGACGGATCTCTGGCCGGCCGCGCTGGACGCCTGACGCAAGATCAGGCCCAGCTCCCCGGTGCGGGTCCTCGACGAACTGCTCCAGGCAAGATCTTCTCCGAAATTCTCCCGGGAGAGCCGAGAGACGACTCAGGGCCGACTTCCTGTCTCCAGGAAATCGGCCCTGAGCTGTGGTTCTTTCGAGTCGGGGTAGCCGGATTTGAACCGACGGCCTCTTCGTCCCGAACGAAGCGCGCTACCAAGCTGCGCTATACCCCGGCGTGCCGACTTATCGTAGCCCACGCCCGCGCCGCCGCAAACTCGGTATCCCCCGTGTTGGATGGGGGTGGGCTGAGCTGGGGTTATACCGATTTCAGGAAGCGGGCCAGGTGATCCTCGTAAGTTTGAGGGTCCAGGTTCCAGCCGCGGCAGTGACCGGCCTCACGGGTCTCCACCAGGGTGACCAGGTCGCCGGCGGCGCGGGCGAAGTCGACCGTGGGGCCGGGGGCGACCGTGCGGTCGTCGTGGTCGACGTAGATGAGGGTGGGGACGTCCAGGCGGGTGGCCAGCGGGCGGTAGTCCAGGTCGGCGGCGCGGACGTGCAGGCGGTGCTGGATGAGCTTGATCGCCGTCCAGGTCCACGCGGGTGGCACGTTGAGCTGGCGGGCGTTCATGCGCAGCGTCTCGATCCAGTCCACGACCGGGCAGTCGAGCACCAGGGCGCGCAGGAAGCCGTCGTGGTGCCAGTGGCGCAGCAGGTTGAGGATGGTGGCGCCGCCCATGGACCAGCCGACCAGGATGATGTCGCGGGCGCCGGACGCGCGGGCGTGCTCGATCGCCGCGCGGAGGTCGTGCCACTCGGTGTGGCCGAGGTGGAAGCGGTGGTCGGGGGACGGTGGCGCGTCCAGGTCGTTGCGGTATGACACGACCAGGGTGTTGTGGCCGGAGGCGGCCAAGGTTGGCAAGGCGCGCAGGGCCTCGCCGCGGGGGGCGCCGCGGCCGTGGACGGCGATGATCCAGGTGTCGTCGGCCGGGCCGTCCGTGGGCGGGACCAGCCACGCGGGCAGCGGGCCGAGCTCACCCTGGACCAGCACCTCGTTGAACGGCAGGCCGCGGGCCTCCAGCGGATCGCCTTCAAAGACATATCCTGAGGTGTACCCCCGGATGCCCGCCGCCAGGGAGCCGCGCGTGATGGTGGTGACCTCGCGGGTGACCGTGGTGCGGTCCTGGGCGATCACGGCGCCGAGGCGGGCGTGGCCGGTGGCCCAGACGAACGAGAGCGGGATGGAGCGGGCCGTGTCGGGCGTGCGGGTCAGCGTGACCCGGTTGCCGGCGAACGCTCGGACGCGCACCGGGTACACCCGGTTGCCGTTGACGTTGAGCGCCTGCCCGGCCAGGAACCAGGCCGCTCCGGCGGTGCCGGTGGGTAGCAGCACCGCCAGGCCGGCGGCGCTCGCCAGGCCGGCGTAGGCGGCGCGGCGCGGCCACTTGCGTGCCGCCGGGGTCGGCGGTGCGGGGGTCCGGGCGGGCGCGGCGGTCATCGCGGGATGAGCGTCAGGATCGACGCCTCGGGCGGGCAGGCGAAGCGCACCGGGGCTGTCGGGTGCGTGCCCAGGCCGGCCGACACGTGCAGGTACGCCTCGGAATAAGGCCAGCGGTGCAGGCCCTTGGCCATTCGGCGGTCGAGGCCGGAGTTGGTGACCAGGGCGCCGTAGAACGGGACGGCGACCTGGCCGCCGTGCGTGTGGCCGGCCAGCAGCAGGTCGAATCCGTCGTCGGCCATGCGGTCGAGGATGCGGGGCTCGGGGGAGTGGGCGAGCCCGATGCGCAGGTCGGCGTCGGCCGAGGCCGGGCCGGCGACGGCGTCGTAGTCGTCGCGGTCGACGTGCGGGTCGTCGACCCCGACCAGCTCGATGCTGCGGCCGCCGGCCTTGAGCGTGGTCCGGGCGTTGTTGAGGTCGGCCCAGCCGGAGCCGGTCAGCAGGTCGCGCAGCTCCTCGGCGGGCAGCGTGGCGCCCTGGACGTAGGGCTTGTTCTTGTTGAAGTAGCCGAACGGGTTCTTGAAGACCGGGCCGTGGTAGTCGTTGGAGCCGAAGACGAACGCGCCGGGGCGGTCCAGCAGCGGGGTGAGCGCGCGGACGACGGCCGGCACGGCGTCGACGTGGGCCATGTTGTCGCCGGTCACGATCACCAGGTCGGGGTCGGTGCCGGCGAGCTCGGCCACCCAGCGCTGCTTGCGGTGCTGGCCCGGGGTCATGTGCAGGTCGCTGAGGTGCAGGATCCGCAGCGGCTCGGCGTCGGGGGCGAGCACGGGCACGTCGAAGCGGCGCAGCGTGAACATGTTGCGCTCGACGAGCGAGGCGTAGGCAAGGGCGGCGGCGCCGGCGGCGACGGTGCCGGCCGCGAGTCGCAGAACGGTCTTCGAGCGCATTAGCTCAGCGTACCGGCGGGAAAGCAACGGAATATGAGCAAGATCGGACGGATAGACTTTTCTCATGTTGAAGGCACGCCTGCAGTCGGATCTGCACGACGCCATGAAGGCTCGGGACGAGCTGGTGACGTCGACCCTGCGGATGACGCTCACCGCGGTGCGCAACGCGGAGGTCGCCGGGGAGGCCGCCCGTGAGCTCTCCGACGACGAAATCATGTCGGTGCTCACCAAGGAGGCCAAGAAGCGGCGCGACGCCGCGGAGGCCTTCGCGGGCGCGGGCCGCGAGGCCCAGGCGGCGAAGGAGCGCGCGGAGGAGGAGGTCATCGCCGGATACCTGCCCAAGCAGCTGTCCGACGAGGAGCTCGCCGGCATCGTGCGCGACGCCCTGGCCGCCACGGGGCTCAGCGGGCCGAAGAGCATGGGCCCGGCGATGAAGGCCGCGCAGGCCGCCGTCGCCGGCCGGGCCGAGGGCGGCCGCGTCGCCGCCCTCGTCAAGGCTCAGCTCACCGGTAGCTGACCGGAATCCGACACCCGGCAAAACGGCGGGCGCCCCCGATCGGGGACGCCCGCCGTTGTCGTGCTCGGTGGTTCAGCAGACCCACGGCGGCGGGCAGTTGTTGCCCCGGCCGTTGCCGTTGCCGTTCCCGCGCGGCACGTCGCCGTTCTGGTTCCCGCCGGCGAACGGCGGGGCCTGCGCACCCGGGCCCTTGCTGATGACCAGCGCGACCGGGCCGCCCTTGACCGTCGAGCCGGCCGGCTCGGTGCGGTCCACGGTGCCGGGCGGGCACTGCGACGCGACCTGCGCGCTCGCGACCGAGACGGAGAAGCCCGCGGACTTGACCTTGGATCGGGCCTGGTCGACGGAGAGGCACTTGACCGACGGGATGTCGACCAGCTTGCCCTGCGCCTTGTCCTTCGTCGGCGGCGTGAACTGCGCGATCGGCTGGCCGGCGAGGCCGTCGCGCAGGGTGGCCAGCGCGGCGTAGTTGACCGGTGGGTGCTTCATGTCCTTGTTCGTCTCGGGCCAGTCCGGGTCGGTGAGGAAGCCCGAGACCGCGAGCTGCTTGGTCATGACCGTGAACGTGGCGCTCTTCTCCGAGTCCGTGGTACCGGTCTTGCCGGCGATCGGCCGCTTCACGAAGTCGCGGGCGTAGCCGGCGGTCGCGCCGGCGCACTTGCCGGTCGCGGACTGGTCGCCGACCGGGCAGCGGGCCATGTCGACGGCGGCCCGGGCGACCTCCGGGTCGATGGCCTGGCGGCACTTCGGGTCGAGCCCGTCGACCTTCTTGCCGTTGTTGTCGCGGACCTCGAGGATCGGGGTCGGCTCGCAGTAGACGCCGTCCGCGGCGAGCGTGGCGTAGGCGTTGCCCAGCTGCAGCGGCGTGGTCGCGCTGACGCCGAGGGTGAAGGCGCCCCACTGCTTCGGGTTGGCCGCGAGGGCCGCGTCGCCGCTCGCGTTGAACTGGATGCCCATGCGCTTGGCCACGTCGACGACGTGGTCGACGCCGACCATCTGCTCCAGCGGCACGAAGAACGTGTTGATGGAGCTGCCGAAGCCGGTCCACATGTTGTACGGCCCGGACTGCCCGCCGGAGTTCTTCGGGCAGTAGTGCGGGCCGTTGCAGGCGGCGGGGCTCTTCGGGTCGATGGGGAAGTTGGAGACGAACTGCTTCTCGGTGTTGATCGTCGTCGCCAGCGGGTAGCCCGCCTCGAGCGCCGCGACCGCGGTGAAGATCTTGAACGCGGAGCCGGCCTGGTAGCCCGGGATGTCCGAGTCGCCGGTGATCATCGGGACCGTGGTGTTGGGCCAGTTACCCTTCTGGCCCTTCTTGTCCGGGTTGGTGTTGGGCCCGTTCTGCGACTGGTCGTTGCTGAAGTTGCGGTTGGTCGCGAGCGCCTGGACCCGGCCGGTGCCGGGCTGGATCGCGGCCAGCATCATCGCGTTGGACTGGCCCAGCTTGACCTGCTGGTCCTTGGAGACCAGCGGCTGTTGCTGCGCGTACTTGAACGCGGCGGACTGGGTCTTGACGTCCAGCGACGAGATCACCGTGTAGCCGCCGGCCCGCAGCCGGTTGGCGCGCTGGTACTGGTCCTCGCCGAAGACCTTCTGGTCCATCCACCAGCGGCGCAGGTAGTCGCAGTAGAAGCCGGCGCCGAGCTCGGGGCGCTGCACCGACTCGCAGCCCTCCGGGGTGCGCTTGCCGACGATGTTGAGCTTCTCCTTGGCGGCCGCGTCGGCGGCGGCGCGGTCGATGTACCCCATCGTCACCATCTGGTTGAGCACGTACTTCTGCCGGTCCAGCGCCCGCGGCAGACCCTCGGCCGTGGCCGGGTCGTTGGTGCCCGGCGCCTTCACCAGGCCGGCGATGAGCGCCGCCTCGGGCAGCGTCAGGTCCTTGGGGTCCTTCTCGAAGTACACGTGCGAGGCGGCGTAGACGCCGTAGGCGCCGTGGCCGAAGGCGGCGATGTTGAGGTACCGCTCGAGAATTTCCTTCTTGGAGAGCTTCTTCTCCAGGTCGATCGCGTACTTCATCTCGCGCAGCTTGCGGGTGGGCGTCTTGTCGGTGGCGTCCACGACCTCCTGCGGCGTCTTGGCCGAGTAGGAGATCGCCTGGCGCACATACTGCATGGTCAGCGTCGAGGCGCCCTGCTCCGTCTGGCCGCCGGCGTTCTGGTTGGCCACGAACGCGCGGGCCACGCCCTTCACATCGACGCCGCGGTGCTCGTAGAAGCGGTTGTCCTCGGCCGCGACGATCGCCTGCTGCATGACCTGGGCGACATCGTCGATCTTCACGTCGCGGCGGTTCTCGTCGTACATCATCGCGAGGAGCGTCTTGCCGTCGGACGCGTAGACGTAGCTGATCTGCGGCGACGGCAGCACGTCGATGTCGGTAGGGAGGTTTTCGAAGGTGTCGGAGCCGGCCTTCGCCGCCAGGCCCGACATTGCGACCGCAGGGAACGCGGCCGCAGCGACCACCAGCCCTGCCAAGAGCCCACACAGCAGCAAAGAAGCCGCGTTGGGCAGCAGGCCGTGCTCGCGTTTGCGCATCCAGGTCACCGCCTCAGACTACGGGACGACGTCATGAGGCCACGTCCAGATGGACGCGTCCTCGTTGTCCTAGACGCGTGACACCGAGCGTGAGGTTGACCCGATTCCGATTGTGCTGCACGCGGCACGGGGGCGTCGGCATTCTGGGCAAATCGCACCCGGGAGTGACGCAGCGGTAGCACCCATCGTCCCTTTGGTGGATCGCAAAAGGCCGGTTAACCTGGTGCAACAACGTTGCGTAACTGGACGACTACAGAGCATGATGTTCCGGAAAGCTCCTCTCGGGGTTCCCGTGGCCGGGGACCCTGCTGTCGCGCCGGGCAATCCGGCGAACTGCACCCGAATGCCATGGGGGGACGTGGTTTGGGCGCTTTTCGCCGGGGCAAGCACGGCGGATGGACCCGGGGGGAGTCCAAGGGGGGAAGAGGAAATATGAGCATGGTCGTCGACTGGCCCAGCATCGCCGCGTGTCGCAATGGCGACCCGGACGCTTTGTTCGTCCAGGGCGCCGAGCAGAACGTGGCGAAGCGGATCTGCCGCAGCTGCCCTGTGCGGTACGAGTGCCTGGCGGACGCCCTTGACAACCGGATCGAGTTCGGAGTCTGGGGCGGTATGACCGAGCGCGAGCGCCGTGCGTTGCTGCGCCGTCACCCGCAGGTGCCCAGCTGGCGCAAGATGTTCGAAGCGGCCATGGACCGCGACGAGAAGGACACCACCAAGGAGCTGGTTCCGACCGGCTGAGCATCACATACAGGTCAGTTACCGCAGTTACCCGAAGGTCACACCAATCGCGCGCAGCCCGTCGAGGTCATGGACGTCGGCGGGCTGTGCCGGGATGCGCACCACCGGCACGCCGGGATGGGCGCGCAGGAACCGCCCGGACACCGCCGACTGCCGGTCGCGCAGGTCGGCCAGTTCCGCGTGCACGCGCAGGACGTCGATCGTCGCCGGGTGCTCGCCGAGTTCCTCGAGCCGCTCCGCGGCGGCCCGCGCGTCGGCCGCGGACAGCTTCGCCGCGCCGACCGACGCCACCCGGTTGAGCACCAGGCCGGCCAGCGGCATCCGGTCGGCGGCGAGCCGGCCGGCGAAATACACCGCCTCGCGCACCGCGTCCGGCTCCGGCGCCGCGACCACCAGGAACGCCGTCTCCGGCGCCTGCAGCACGCGGTAGGTCTGCTCGGCCCGCTCGCGGAACCCGCCGAACATCGAGTCGAGCGCGCCCACGAAGCCCGACAGGTCGCTGAGCAGCTGCGCGCCGAGAATCTTCGTCACCGTCCGGGCGAACAGCCCGAACGAGGCCGAGACCAGGTTGAACACGCTGCGCCCGCCGGCCCGGGCCGGTGCGAGCAGCAGCCGCAGCATCCGGCCGTCGAGGAACCGCGACAGCCGGGCCGGCGCGTCGAGGAAGTCCAGCGCCGAGCGCGACGGCGGGGTGTCGACCACGATCAGGTCCCACTCGTCGCGGGCCCGCAGCTGGCCCAGCTTCTCCATGGCCATGTACTCCTGCGTGCCGGAGAACGTCGAGCTCATCGCCTGGTAGAAGGGGTTGGCGAAGATCTCCTCGGCCTTCTTCGGGTCGGTGTGCGCGAGCACGACCTCGTCGAAGGTCCGCTTCATGTCCAGCATCATCGCCTGCAGCTCGGCCGAGTCCGGCTGCAGGCCCTTGACCTGCCGGGGCGTGTTGTCCAGCTCGGTGAGGCCGAGCGCCTGGGCCAGCCGGCGGGCCGGATCGATGGTCAGCACCACCGTGCGGCGGCCGTGCTCCTCGGCGGCCCGCAGCGCCAGCGCCGCGGCCGTTGTCGTCTTCCCGACACCGCCGGATCCGCAGCACACCACGATGCGGATCGCCCGGTCGGCGAGGATCGCGTCAAGATCCAGATCGGGCGGCCGGGGCAGCTGAGCAGTGGGAGGCACTCTGCGAGCGTATCCGCTGAGCGCTTGCTCAAGCAGTCATGAGGAGCAGATCACCGAGGGACTCCAGCGCGTCCCGCGTCACACCCTCGGGGAGCACCGGCAACTCGACCACCGGCCGACCGAGGCCCTGCAGGTCGGCGCGCAGCGACGCCTCGGCGGCCACCCGGGTCTGATAGGCCCGCGCCTCGCCCACCAGCCCGGCGAGCAGCTCCTTGTCCGGCGGCAGGTCGGCCGCGGCCAGCCCCCGGCGCAGGTCGGCCTGGGTCACCTTCACGCCCGCCAGAATGGGTGGCCGGGTGGCGTTGACCACGACGGTACCGATGGGAATGCCGAGCCGGGTGAGCTCGTCGATGGCGTCCGCCGTCTCCTGCACGGGCATCTCCTCCAGCAGGGTGACCACGTGCACGGCGGTCATCGGCGAGCGCAGGATGGCCGCCACGCCCTCGCTCTGCGTCTTGATCGGGCCGACCTTGGCCAGCCGGGCCGTCTCGGCGGTCACGTTGAGGAACCGGCCGATCCGCCCGGTCGGCGGGGCGTCGAGCACGACCGCGTCGTAGACCCGGCGGCCGTCGACGGTCCGCGTGACCGCCTCCTTGATCTTGCCGGTGAGCAGCACGTCGCGCATGCCCGGGGCGATCGTGGTGGCGAAGTCCACCGCGCCGACCTTGCGCAGGGCCCGGCCCGCCATGCCCAGCCGGTAGAACATCTCGAGGTACTCCAGCAGCGCCTCCTCGACGTCCACCGCCAGCGCCCGCATCTCCCCGCCGCCGCGGGCCGTGGCGATGCGCAGCTCCCGGTAGGGCAGCGGGTCGCGGTCGAACAACTGGGCGATGCCCTGCCGCGCCTCCACCTCGATGAGCAGCGTCCGCCGGCCGTCGCGGGCCAGGGCGAGGGCCAGGGCGGCGGCCACGGTCGTCTTGCCGGTGCCGCCCTTGCCGGTGACCACATGCAGGCGGGCGGGCCAGCCGTAGCCGCCACGCCCGTCGGTCGAGTCGCGCGCCGTCACGCCCTCGACGCTACCTGGTGCCGGCGACGAATCACGCCGCCGTGATCTCGCACACCCACCAGCCCTTGCCGTGCGTGGCGAGGTACTTGTACTTCGTCTCGGAGACCTTCTCGTCGGTGGTCGTCACCTTGACCGGCACGACCAGCGTGGCCTCCTTGGTGTCCTGCTTCTCCACCGTCGGCGCCGGCCAGGTGTAGGTCGGGCTGCTCAGCCCGGCGTCGAACCGGCGGATCTCGTCGACCCGGGCGGCGAGCTTGTCCTTGTCGCGCGACGTCGGGCAGACGAACTTGAGCGCTTCCGCACTGCTCTTGTTCTTGTACACCGCGGTCAGGAACCCGTTGACCGCCTCGACCGGGGTCGGCTGGCCGGTGCCCTCGTTGTTCTGCATCACGAAATACGCCGCGGCGCCGCCACCGCCGCCGAGCACCAGCAGCACGACCACGACGATCAGCGTGATCATCAGGCCGCGGCCCTTCTTGGGCGGTGCGGCCTGCGGATACATCGGGTAGCCGGGCGGCGGGCCGGCGAACGGGGGCCCGGAGGCCGGCGGTCCGGAGAACGGCTGCGGCACCGGCCCGGTCGGGAACTGCCCCGTCGGCGGCGGGAACTGGCTGGTCGGCTGGCCGAACGCGCCGGTCGCGGGGATCTGGCCGGTGGGCGGATACGGCGCCGCGTAAGGCTGGCCGGAGGTGGGCGGGGCCGAGGTGGGCGGCGCGAACGGCTCCTGCCCGGGCGGCGGCGGCCAGCCCGGAACCGGCTGACCCGGCTGGCCTGGGTACTCCGGCTGGCCCGGGTACGGCGGCGGTTGCGTCATTTCTCCCACCTCTGTGCGATATATGCGCGACGGCGGCCCTCACAGTAGCGTCACGGGGCGACCCGCGGGGCCCCTCGATATCAGGCTGTGCCCGACGGGCCCGCTCCGCCCGGCGATACTGTCCCCACATGCAGAAATGGGAGTACCTGACCGCACCGCTGCTGGTCCACAACACGAAAATGATCCTGGACAACTTCGGCGAGGAGGGCTGGGAGCTGGTGGCGATCGTGCCCGGCCCCAACCCGGAGAACCTCGTCGCCTACTTCAAGCGTCCGAAGGCAGGCTGAGCATGGCCGACGTCTACGCCCGGCTCGCGGAGCTCGGGATCACCGTTCCGGCCGTGGTACCGCCGGCCGCCGCCTACATCCCGGCCGTGCAGACCGGTAACTATGTGTACGTCTCGGGTCAGCTCCCGCTGGTCGACGGCACCCTGTCGGCGACCGGCCTGGTGGGCGGCGAGGTCACCCCCGAGCAGGCGAAGCAGGCCGCCCGCACCTGCGCCGTCAACATCCTCGCCGCCGTCGAGGGCCTGGTGGGCCTGGGGCGCGTGGTGAAGGTCGTGAAGCTGCTCGGGTTCGTCGCGTCCTCGCCGGGCTTCACCGCCCAGCCGGCGGTCGTCAACGGCGCGTCGGAGCTGCTCGCCGAGGTGTTCGGGGAGGCGGGCCGGCACGCGCGCAGCGCGGTCGGCGTGGCCGCCCTGCCGTTCAACGCGCCGGTCGAGGTCGAGGCGATCCTGGAGATCGCCTGAGTCCTCCATAGCGAAAATGTCGGAAATGTCCGTCATGGTGGATGGCGGGCATTTCCGGGCCCGGCCTGTGATCCATTGGCCAGTCGGGTGACGTGTCGCACGTTCGGCCCCGCCGTACGATTCTTTCGTGGTAAGCCACGTCACCACCCCCGCCGCCGAATTGCTGGAAACGTTGCCCAAGTGGGTGACGCTGGTCCGCGCGCCCAACCCGGGGCCGATGACGCTGGACGGCACCAACACCTGGCTGTTGCGTGCCCCCGACGGCGCGGCCATCGTGGTCGACCCGGGTCCCCTCGACGAGGGCCACCTGCGGGCCGTCGCCGCGCACGCGCCCGTCGCCGCCATCGTGCTCACCCACGGTCACCAGGACCACACCGAAGGGGTGCCGCGGTTGGCCGAGCTGACCGGGGCGCCGGTGTACCGGCCGCCGGTGCGCGACGGGCTCGACATCGCCGGGGTCGTGGTCGAACCGCTGTCCACGCCGGGGCACACCAAGGACTCGGTGTGCTTCGTCGTGCGGTACCGCGGCCAAGAAATCGTGCTGACCGGTGACACCATTCTCGGCCGGGGCACCACGGTCGTGGCCTGGCCCGACGGGGACCTCGGCGACTACCTGGCGAGCCTGGCCCGGCTGGCCGCGCTCGACGGGCGGCCGGCGCTGCCCGGGCACGGCCCCGCGCTGCACGACACCGGCGTCGCCGCCCGCTTCTACCGCACGCACCGCGAGGCCCGCCTGGAGCAGGTGCGCGCGGCCCTCGCGGCGGGCGCCACCGACGCCCCCGAGATCGTCGCCCGGGTCTACGCCGACGTCGACCGCGGCCTCTGGCCCGCCGCCGAGCTCAGCGTGCGCGCGCAGCTCGATTTCCTGCGACGGGAATCACACCCACCCATTCGCGGGTTGGATGCAACGTGACGTGTTCGGTGTGCGGGACTGTGGCCGTTCCCGGTGCGCGGTTCTGCCACCACTGTGGCTCGGCGCTGCCCGCGGCCGCCACCCTGCCGGCGGCCGAGCGGCGGATCGTCACCGTCCTCTTCGGTGACCTGTCCGACTTCACCGCCTGGTCGGAGGACCTCGACCCGGAGCGGGTCGGCGCCGTGACCGACCGGGTGCTCGCCGCGCTGGCCGGCGCCGTGAAGACCTTCGGCGGGCACGTCGACAAGCTCACCGGCGACGGGATCATGGCGGTGTTCGGCGCGCCGGTCGCGCACGAGGACGACGCCGAGCGGGCGGTGCGCGCCGCGCTGTCCATGCAGCGCGCGGTGCGCCGCGTGCTCGACGACGAGCGCGGCGGCGGCGCGCCGCTGGGGCTGCGCATCGGGCTCAACACCGGGCCGGTGGTCGCGGGCGTGCAGGCCGGCATCGAGTACACCGTCATCGGCGACACCGTGAACACCGCCGCCCGGCTGGCCGACGCCGCGGCGATCGGCGCCGTGTATGCGGGCGACCGCACGGCGTCGTCCACCCGGCGGCTCGCCTCCTGGCGGGCGCTGCGCCCGCTGCGGCTCAAGGGCAAGCGCGAGCCGGTCGAGGCGTTCGAGCTGCTCGGCCTGCTCGACGCCCCCGGCACCCGGTCCGGCCTGGGCGACGAGGCGCCGTTCGTCGGCCGCGAGGCGGAGCTGGCCCGGGTCTCCGGCCGGCTCGCCGAGATCGCCGACCGGCACGAGCCGCGCGTGCTGGTCTTCACCGGCGAGGCCGGCCTGGGCAAGACCCGGCTGGCCGGCGAGGTCGAGCGGTTCGCCGCCGGATACCTCGGCGGCGCCGGCTACACGCCCAGCGTCGGCTTCGCCCCGGGCGGCGGCGCCCGGGTGCTCTCGGTGCACTGCGCCGCGTTCGGCGAGCGGCGCCGGCTCGCCCCGCTGGCCGACCTGGTCCGCGCCGCGATGGGCCTCCCGCCCGACGCCGCGCTGACCCGTGAGGCCGTCGAGGAGCGGCTGCGCCGGCTCGCCCAGCGCCTGGCCCGGGCCGCGCGCGGGCGCCCGGAGCCGCCACGGTTCAACAGCGACCTGTTGCTCACGCTCATCGGGTACACCGAAGACATCGGCGACACCGCGTGGGTCGCGCCCGGCGGCAAGCCCGACGAGCTCGACCTGGACGCCGTGCCCAACGCCGTCGCGGAGCTGCTCTCCGGGCTCGCCGCGGAGACGCCGCTGGTGGTCATCGTCGACGACCTGCACGACGCCACCCCGGAGACGCTCGACGCGCTCGGCGCCACCATCGAGGGCCTCACCGGCCCGGTGCTCATCGTGCTGCTCGGCCGCCCCGAGCTGGTCCGCTCGGCCGGCGTGCTGACCCGCATCGCCGACGCCGAGGTGGTGCCGATCCCGCCGCTGCGCGGGGCCGACGCGGCCCGGCTGCTCTCGGCGTACCTCGGCGGCGGACGCCTCGCCGCGCCCGACGAGGACCGGCTGCTGGCCACCGCCCAGGGCAACCCGTTCTACCTGTCCGAGCTGGTCACGCTGCTGCAGGAGCGCGGCGCGCTGACCACCGTGGCGGGCACCGAGCCGCCCGGCTGGCGGCTCGCGCCCGGCTCGCTCGGCGGCCGGCTGCTCTCCCGCGACCTCGCCGCGGTCCTCGCCGCCCGCATCGACGCGCTGCCGGCCGACACCCGCGCCGTCCTGCGCGACGCCGCGGTCATCGGCGACACCGTGCCCGCGCGCGCCCTGGAGGCGCTGCGCTTCAACCCGCCCGGCCAGCCGGCCCGGCCCGCGGTCGTCGCCGCGGTCGAGCTGGAGCGGGCCGTCGAGGAACTGCTGCAGCGCCGCATGCTGCGCCGCAGCCGGGGCGGGTTCGCCTTCGCCACGCCGCTGCTGCGCGAGGCCGCGTATGCCGGCATCGGCAAGGCCGACCTGGCCGAGCGGCACGCCGCGCTGTCGCGGTGGGCCTCGGCCGCCGTCACCGCCTTCCTGGCCGCCGGCGGCACGGGCAACGTCTCCGGCCTCAACATGACCGTGGGCACCGCCGACGCCTTCATCGCCGAGCACGCCGAGCGGGCCGGCAAGCTCGCCGACATCGTCGGGCTGCGCCCCGACTCGCTGGCCCGCTCCGCCGCGCCGCTGGGCGTGCAGGCGCTGGGCCGGGCCGCCCGGGCGGCGCTGGCCGGCGGGGAGCCGGCCCAGGCCGCGCAGGCCGCCGAGCGGGCCGCCGCGCTGGGCGGCGGGACCCTGCCGGCCGCCGACCGGCTCGTGCACGCCCGCGCGCTGCTCCAGCTGGGCCGCTCGGCCGACGCGCTGGGGTACGCCGAGAAGATCACGGCCAACGCCGGCGACGACGCCACGGTGCGGGTCGGCGCCCTGCTCGTGGCCGGGCGCGCCTACCGGGCCATGGGCGACCACCGGCGCAGCTACCGGACCCTCACCGAGGCGCTGGACGCCGCCACGGAGGCGCACCTGACCTACGAGCGCGGCGACGCCATGCGCCGCCTCGGCATGGCCGACTTCCTGGAGGGCCGCCTGGCCGAGGCCGGCGGCCGGTTCGCGGAGTCGTTCCAGATCGCGGTCACCGCCGGCGACCGGCGCGCCCAGGCCTGGTCGCTGCAGCACCTGGCCTGGGTGACCACCACCCGCGGCGACTTCGCCGGCGCCGACGCCGCCCTCGGGCGGGCCGCCCGCCGCTTCGCCGAGCTCGGCGACCCGGTCGGGCGGGCCTGGCTGCGCGGCACGACCGCGTTCGTGCGGCTGCTGGCCGGCCGGCTCGGCGAGGCCCGCCGCCTGGCCAAGGCCTTCCTGCCCTTCGGCGAGCGGGTCGGCGACGCGTGGGCGGTCGGCACGCTGCGCGCGGTCGAGGCGTTCGCCGCGGCGGAGAGCGGCGACCTGGCCGAGGCCGACCGCGAGGCCCGGCGGGCCTACCGCGAGTTCGCCGCGGCCGGCGACGACTGGGGCCGGGGCCTGGCGCTGGTGGTCCGCGGCGTGGTCGCGCGCGAGCTGTCGGAGCACGCGCACGCCTATGACCTGCTTTCCGATGCCATGGAGTACGCCGAGAAGACCCGCCACCCGCTGCTGCTCGGCATGTCCCGGACCATCCGCGGCTTCGTCAGCCTGGACCGCGGCGACCCGGTGGCCGCCGAGGCCGACGCCCGGGCGGTGCTGGAGGTGGTCGACACCGGCGATGTGCTGGAGCCGGCCAAGGTCGGCCCGCGCGTGCTCTTCGGCCTGGCCCGGCTGGCCCAGGGCGATCAGGGCGCGGCGCTGGAGGTGCTCGGCTGCGTCGCGGCGGACCGCCCCGGCCCGTCGGTGATCTTCTCCCGCCGGCACGCGGTGGCCGCTTACGCCGCGGCGCTGCTGGCGGCCGGGCGCAACGCCGAGGCCCTCGACTGGGCCCGGCAGGCGCAGACTCTGCCGGCAGAGGACGTTCGCAGCCGGGATTATGCGGCGGCGGTACTCGCCGAAGCACTCGACGCCAACAGCGAGTACACGTCCGGCTCCGTTGCGGTGGTGGCCGAGTCCTGAGGTCGGCCGTGACGAGGAATTGTCATACCCCTGCCGTACCGTCTTAGCCGTGACCGCATCGGCCCCCCTGCCCACGGTGCCCGGCCTGACCGGGTTCTCCGTGCTGGCCCGCGGCGGCTACGCCACCGTCTACCGGGCCCAGCAGGAGTCGGTCGGCCGCGAAGTCGCCGTCAAGGTGGAGAACCGCACGATCGAGACCGAGCGCGACCGCCGCCGATTCCTGCGCGAGGCCCGCGCCGCCGGCCGCATGTCCAGCCACCCGCACGTGGTCGACCTCTTCGACGCCGGCGTCACCGGCGACGGCCATCCATATCTGGTCATGGAGCTCTGCGACGGCTCTTACGCCGAGCGCATGCGCACCGCCCCGCTCAGCCCCGCCGAGGCCCGCGAGGTCGGCTTCAAGATTGCCGATGCTCTGGCCGACGCCCACTCCCTCGGCGTCCTCCACCGCGACGTCAAGCCGGCCAACATCCTCTTCAGCCGCTTCGGCGAGCCCGCCCTGGCCGACTTCGGCCTGGCCATCCTGGCCGAGTGGCGCGACGTGTCGATCACCCTCGACGTGCTCACCCCCGCCTACGCCCCACCCGAGACCTTCCGCCACGCACCCCCCGGCCCACCCGCCGACGTCTATGCCCTGTGCGCCACGCTCTATGCCCTGATGCGCGGCCGCCCACCCCGCTGGCGCGAGGACCACATGCCGAGCCTGCTCTCCCTGGTCGACATGTTCAACGAGCACATCCCCGACGTCCCCGGCTGCCCCGCCGACCTGATGGCCATCCTCCGCGCCGGCATGGCCAACGACGACGCCGCCCGCCCCACGGCCCTCCAGCTGCGCGACGCCCTCATCGGCCTGCGGCTGGCGCCGCCCCCGCCCAACACCGTGCCCCCGCTCGGCTCGCCCCCGCTCGAGCCGGTCTACACCTCACCGCCGCTGCCCTCGTCCTCATCCCCGCCACCGCCACCGCCTCCGGCCGACCGCTTGCTCGACTCGCCGTTCCTGGGCGGCTTCCCGCGCGACCCGGAGCAGACCGTCCCGCACGAGCCCGGCCCCGAGGAGCCCCCGACCGACCCGATCGCCGCCCGCTCCACCCCACCCGCCCCGTCGTCGTCCGGCCGCTCGTCTTCCGGCACCTCGTCTTCCGGCGGTTTTGGGTCTTCCGGCGGGCTGGGCGCTGTCGGCGGCCCGTCTGCTGACAGCGCGGTGCCCTCCGCCGGCTCGTCGTCCTCCGGCGGCTTCGGGCCTTCCGGCGGCCCCTCGTCTTCCGGCGGCCTCGCCCCTTCCGGCGGCACCTCGTCTTCCGACGGCTTTGCGTCTTCCGGCGGCTCTGGGTCTTCTGGCGGCTTTGCGTCTTCCGGCGGCCTGGGGGCTTTTGATGGCTCGGCGGGCTCTGGTGGCTCGGCGGGCTCTGGTGGCTCGGCGGGCTCTGGTGGCTCGGCGGGTTCTGGTGGCTCGGGGGTTGCCGAGGGATCGGTGGGTTCCGGGGCGGTTGGGGCAAATTCGTCCGATTCGCCCGGTGGTTCGCTCGCCGGGCGACGGACCGGTCTCTGGGTCGGCGTGATCGGCGGTTTGCTGGCGGTTGCGGCGCTCACGGCGGTGGCCATCGCGTTCAGCACGGGCGGCGGCACCCCGGATCCAACCGAATCCTCCACGGCCACGGCGGCCGCCGCCGGCCCCTCCACACCCCCCACGACGGCCACCGCGACGCCGTCGACGACACCCTGCGGCCTGGTCGCTCCGGCCGGCGCCCTGTGCTCGGCCACCTCGGAGTGCTACGACGCGAAGCCGGCCCCGGTCGACTGCGGAGGCCGGCACACGTGGGAGGTGTTCGCCTACGGCGACCTCCCCAGCGGCAGCCACGTGTCCGACAAGTCCGACCCGGCCGTGGCCACGGTCTGCAGCCCGCCGACTTTGGCCCTGGTCAACATCACCGCCTCGACCTGGGACATCGACGTGCTCCTACCGACCCTCGCCGACCAGCGCTCCCACCCGACGACCTTCCGCTGCCTGGCCGGCCGCGGCGCCAATGCCCTGACCGGCGACCAACTCCACAAGTCCCGCTAGCCGCCGCCCACAGCCCGCCGCCGCCGAGTCCGGGTCCGCGCCAGGCCCGGCCGCGTCGGGCCGGGTTCGCGCCGGGCCGGGTTCGCGCCGTGTCGCGCCGGGCTGGGCCGCGCCGGGCTGGGCTGGGCTGGGCCGCGCCGGGTTTGCGTCGCGCCGCGCCGGGCTGCGCTGGGTCGGGTCGGGTCGGGTCGGGTCGGGTCGGGTCGGGTCGGGCTGCGTCCTACACGTCGGGGGCTGCACGCCGCAGATCACTGCGCAGCGACCAGAACACGACCAGAAGTCTCCGCGATCATGCCGCACCCGCTGTCGACCCCAACGGTTTTTCATGATCACGGAGTGTCCATGTACACCTGTGTACCGAAAGTCTCCGGGATCATGGCAAACCCGTGGTGCGGCCGTGGCGGGCAGCATGATCGCGGAGACATTCGTCCGCGCCGTGTCGGGTGTGTCGGATATTTCGCTCGCCGGGGGATAAATCGGACCATCCGTCATGCGGTGCCGGCCTGGGAGTCGGCGTCGGTGAGCGCTGTGCCCCGCCAGCGGGCGTTGACGCTCAGCCTGCGGTGGTCGTTGGCTGCCGCCTGGCCGCGCGGCACGTGCCCGCCGCCCGACCGACCGGGTCGGGGCGGTTGGCGAGCGCGGCGTGGGCGTGTGTCAGGTGCTCTGGCCGGCGACGGTCCAGCGGGTTTGGAACTGCATGCGCTGGCAGCGGTCGTCGGTGTCCGGGGCCAGGGTCACCGCGGAGCGGAGGACGATTGTCGCCTCCGTGTTGGGGGCTATGCGGTGGGTTGCCGGGTGGTTGTCGATGGCGAATCTCGGGGCGGGGTCCAGGGTGAGCTGGGCGGTGCAGTATTCGTGTGTTGGGGAGTCGTCCGGGGTGGTGCCTCCGGTAACCGTCCTCGCCGATGCCGCGGCGGGGGTGATGGACGTGATGGTCATCGTCACGCGGTTCGGGTTGGCGACGCGCATCGAGATGTCGGCGCTGTGGCCCGGGAACAGGCCGTCCTCGCTGTCGAACAGGGACCGTACGCTGTCCGGTTGTACCACCAGGGGCTGCAGGCCGCCGCCGCGGCCGTTGATGGGGCTGGTGTCCGTGGTGCCCAGGACGCCCTCGAAGGCGAAGCCGGCGCCGCCCAGGGTGGCGGCCAGTGATGTGGCGGTGGCCAGGACGCGGAGTTCGGCGCGGTTCATGCCGTGGTGGGTGAGGTGGCGGCCGGCGTGGTCGAGTCCGATGCCGCTGCGGGAGGGGCCGGCACGGACTCGGTCTGCGGGGCGCTGACGGAGTCGCCGGCCGAGCCCCCGGAGGTGCCCGCCGAACCCCCCGAGGTGCCCGCCGAGCCGGAGGTGCCGGCCGAGCCGGACGAGCCGGAACTGCCGGAGTCGGCGGGGCCCGAGGGGGCGGTGGCGGGAGCGGTTTCGGTGGGGGGCGCCGTGGCGGGCTGAGTCGCCGCCGGCGGTGTGGCGGCGGGTGGTGGTGCAGCGGCGGGTGGCGGCGTGGTGGGGGCCGGCTCGGTGGCCTGGGCGGGCGGTGCGCCGATGCCGATGATCCGGCCGCCCCGCTCCAGGTTGGGTGACCTGGTCGACGACGCTACGGGCTGGGCGATCAACACCGGAGCGAGATGAGCGGCCGAGCCGCCTTGGCCGCCGGCCGAGACGGGGCCGGGGGAGGCGGGGCCGGCAGAGCCGGGGGCGGGCGCGGTGGTGGGGTCCGTCCGGGGCTGGGGAGTGGTCGGGGCGAACTGGGCGGCGCGGCCGAGGACCAGCACGTCGGTGACGGCGGTCCAGCCCCCGCGGGCGACGGCGGGGACGGCGGTCCAGGCCAGGGCGGCGATCGAGGCGGTCACGGCGATGGCGGCGTGGCGGGCAGGTGAACGATGACCGGCTGCGGGATGCCCAGCAGAGAAGTGGAGGCGCACGGCGCGACTGCCTTCCGGGTGGTTCGCAAAACATTGACACCCAGAAGTTTGAGCAGCTCAGGCGCGGTTCGACACCGAACGACCAGTGCGGAGTGCGCGATCGATCGGCGTACCTCGGTCGTGTTTGCGCAGCTCAAAGGCGGTTCGACGGCGACTGGGAGTGACCGGCCTCAATGGACTGGTCACTCCCCGGTGGTGTCGTCAGTACGACTTCTCCTGGCCCAGGAGGTGCTGGGCGACGAAGTTCAGGATCATCTCGCGGGACACGGGGGCGATCCGGGTGGCGCGGGTCGCGCCCAGCAGCGTTGCCACGCCGTACTCCGTCGTCATGCCGTTGCCGCCCAGGGCCTGGATCGCCGTGTCGACGGCCAGGGCGGCGGCGTCGGCGGCGGCGTACTTCGCCATGTTGGCCGCTACGCCCGCCTCCAGGTCGCGGCCGGCGTCGTACAAAGCCGCCGCCTTGGCGACCATCAAGCGGGCCAGCTCGACCTGGATCTGGGCGTGCGCGAGCGGGTGGGCCACACCCTGGTGGGTGCCGATCGGGCGGCCCCACACCGCCCGGGTCGCGGTGTAGGTGCTGGCCCGCTCGAGCGCGTAGCGGGCGGTGCCGCAGGCCATCGCGGCGACCGTGATCCGCTCCGGGTTGAGGCCGGAGAACAGCGCGGGCAGGCCGGCCTCGGGGTCCTCGCCGATCAGGGCCTCGGCCGGGACGCGCACGTCGTCGAGGTACACCAGGAATTGGTTTTCGGGGCTGACGATCTCCATGTCGAGCTTGGTGGCGGTCAGGCCCGGCGCGTCGGTCGGCACGACGAAGAGGGCCGGCTTCAGCTTGCCGGTGCGCTCGTCCTCCAGGCGGGCCACCAGCATGATCTTGTCGGATTCGTCGACGCCGGAGATGTACACCTTGCGGCCGGTCAAGGCGTAGCCGCCGTCGAACGGGCGGGCGACGGTGGTCAGCTTGTGGAAGTTGGAGCCGGCGTCGGGCTCGGTGATGGCGAAGCAGACCTTCAGCGTGCCGGCCGCGAAGCCGGGCAGCATCGCCTGGCGCTGGGCCGGCGTGCCGTGCTTGGCCACGATCGTGGCGGCGATGGCGGGGGAGACGACGAGCAGCAGCAGCGGCGCGCCGGCCGCGGCCAGTTCCTCGCAGACGATCGCGAGCTCGGTGATGCCGCCGCCACCGCCGTCGTACTCCTCGGGCACGCTGACGCCGAGGTACCCCAGGCGGGCGGCCTCCTCCCACAGCTCGTCGGTGTGCTCGCCGGCTTTGGCCTTGCGCACGTAGTAGTCGTGGCCGTAGCGCTTGCCGAGCTTGGCCACGGCGTCGCGGAGGTCCTGTTGTTGAGGGGTGTAGTCGAAGTCCACTGGGAAGGCTCCAAACGACTATGAGGGGGTGAGCACCGCCAGGAGGGCGCCGGACTCGACCTGCGAGCCGGCCGCGACCCGCAGGTCGCTGATGACGCCGTCGGTGGGGGCGTGCACCGGGTGCTCGAGCTTCATCGCCTCCACCGTGAGCAGCAGCTCGCCGGCCGCGACCCGCTGGCCGGGCACGACGAGCACCCGGCCGACCGCGCCGGGCAGCGGCGCGATCAGCGAGCCCTCGGGCTGCTCGGCCGCGGGCAGGGGGTACCGCGGCAGCTCGGTCAGCGCCACCGAGCCCTCCGGGCTGTCCACGAAGGACACCCCGTCGACCTCGTGCACCGCGAACTGCAGCCGCACGCCGCCGACGTCGAGCACCACCCGCTCGCCGGTCGCGGTGAGGATCGCCGCGGGCGGGTGGTCCGTGGCGCCGGCCGGGTCGAGTGCCGCGCCGGGCAGGCCGATGTCCTCCGGGTCGATCCGGCGCACCGCCCAGGCGGCCAGGTCGTTGGCCCGGTCCAGCCGGTAGCCGACCTCGACCGTGCCGGTCGGCCCCTCGTACACCACCGTCTGCAGCGCGCTGGGCACGTTGCGCCAGCCGGAGGGCAGGCCGGGGAGCAGGGCGGTCTTGGCCCGGCGGGCGGCGCCGGCCAGCGCGGCGGCGAGGCAGGACAGGCGGACCGCGTCGACGGAGGAGAGCAGCGGCGCGAAGACCTCGGGGAGCCGGTCCAAGAAGCCCGTGTCGGTACCGCCGGACAGGAACGCCGGATGCCGCAGCACCCGAACGAGCAGGTCGCGGTTCGTGGTCACGCCGTGGATGCGGGCCCGGGCGAGCGCGCCGGCGAGCATCCGGGCCGCCTCGGCGCGGGTCGGCGCCCAGGCGATCAGCTTGGCGAGCATCGGGTCGTAGTGCACGCCGATGACCGAGCCGTCGGCGACGCCGGAGTCCAGCCGCAGCCCGGGCGCGGGCAGCGGGCCGAAGCTGTGCGCGACGCCGGGCACGTCGAAGCGGTGGAGGGTACCGGTGGAAGGCATCCACGCGTAGGCGGGATCCTCGGCGTACAGCCGGACCTCGATGGCGTGCCCGCGCAGCGGCGGCGGCCCGCTGAACGGCAGCGCGCCGCCCTCGGCCACGACCAGCTGCAGCCGGACCATGTCCACGCCGACCACGCACTCGGTGACCGGGTGTTCCACCTGCAGCCGGGTGTTCATCTCCAGGAAGAAGAACTCGCCGCCGGGGGCCAGCAGGAACTCGACCGTGCCGGCGCCGACGTAGGAGACCGCGCGGGCCGCGCTGATCGCGGCCTGGCAGAGCCGCTCGCGCAGGGCCGCGTCGACCGCCGGGGACGGGGTCTCCTCGACGATCTTCTGGTGCCGGCGCTGGATCGAGCACTCGCGCTCGCCCAGGGGCACCACGGTGCCGTGCGCGTCGGCCATGATCTGGACCTCGATGTGGCGGGCGCGTTCGATGTACCGCTCACAGAAGACCGTGCCATCGCCGAACGCCGACGCCGCCTCGCGCCGCGCGGCCGCCACCGCCTCGGCGAGCGACTCGCGGTCGCGCACGATCCGCATGCCCCGCCCGCCGCCGCCCGCGGACGCTTTGACCAGCACCGGGAAGGCGTCGACGGCCTCCGGCTCCAGGGCCGTGGGCAGCATCGGCACCCCGGCCTCGGCCAGCAGCGCCTTGGCCTCGATCTTCGAGCCCATCAGCGCGATCGCCTTCGGCGACGGGCCGACCCAGGTCAGGCCGGCGTCGATCACCGCCCGGGCGAACTCGGCGTTTTCCGAGAGAAAGCCATATCCCGGGTGTACCGCATCGGCGCCGCACTTGCGGGCCGCCGCGATCAGCAGATCGCCGCGCAGATACGTCGCCGCCGGCGAGCTGCCCGGCAGGTGCACGGCGTAGTCGGCCTCGCCGGCGTGGGGCGAGTCGGCGTCCGCGTCGGAGTAGACGGCGACCGTCTCGATGCCCATCGCCCGGCAGGTGGCGAACACCCGCCGCGCGATCTCGCCGCGGTTGGCCACCAGCAGCCTTCTGATCACTGTCGCTATCCCCCTAGTGCCGGAACACGCCGAATTGGGCGCGCTCGCCGGTGCCCACGAGCGCCAGGCACATGCCCAGCACGGTCCGGGTGTCTCTCGGGTCGATCACGCCGTCGTCGTACAGCCGGCCGGACAGGAACAGCGCCGCCGACTCCTGCTCCACCTTGTGCTCGACCATGAACCGCATGGTGCGGTCCTGCTCCTCGTCGTAGGCCTGCCCCTTGGCCTCGGAGGCCTGCCGGGCCACGATCGACAGCACGCCCGCGAGCTGCTGCGGCCCCATGACCGCGGACTTCGCGTTGGGCCAGGTGAACAGGAACCGCGGCTCGAAGGCGCGGCCGCACATGCCGTAGTTGCCGGCGCCGTAGGACGCCCCGATGTTGATCGTCAGGTGCGGGACCCGCGAGTTCGCCACCGCGTTGATCATTAGGGCGCCGTGCTTGATGATGCCGCCCTGCTCGTACTCGCTGCCGACCATGTAGCCGGTGGTGTTCTGCAGGAAGATGAGCGGCGTGCCGCCGCTGTTGGCCAGCTGGATGAACTGGGCCGCCTTCTGCGCCTCGGCGGAGAACAGCACCCCGCGGACGTTGGCCAGCACCCCGACCCGGTGGCCGTGGATCGCGCCCCAGCCGGTGCACAGCGCGGTGCCGTAGGCGGGCTTGAACTCGTCGAACTCGCTGCCGTCGAGCACCCGGGCGAGGATCTCCCGCGGGTCGAACGGCACCCGCAGGTCGGCGCTCGGGATGCCCAGCAGGTCGTCGGCGTCGTACTTCGGGTCGGCGCCGAACCTCCGATTCGCGAACTGCCCGAAGTTGCGGATACAGCCGCGGGCCAGCCGCAGCGCGTCGCGCTCGTCCTCGGCGACGAAGTCGGCCAGGCCCGAGCGGGTCGCGTGCATCACCGCGCCGCCCAGCGTCTCGTCGTCCACCGACTCGCCGGTGGCCATCTTCACCAGCGGCGGCCCGGCCAGGAACACCTTGGCCCGGTCGCGCACGAAGATCGTGTAGTCGGACATGCCGGGGATGTAGGCGCCGCCCGCGGTCGCGTTGCCGAACACCACCGCCACCGTCAGGATCGCCGCCGCCGACAGCCGGGTCAGGTCCCGGAACGCGGCCCCGCCGGGGATGAAGATCTCGGCCTGCTGCGGCAGGTCCGCGCCGCCCGACTCGACCAGGTTGACCAGCGGCAGCCGGTTCTCCCGGGCGATCTGCCCGGCCCGCTGGGTCTTCTTCAGCGCGAACGGGTTGACCGCGCCGCCGCGCACGGTCGGGTCGTTGGCCACGATCACGCAGGGCACGCCCTCGACGATGCCGATGCCGGCCACCACGCTCGCCCCGACCGGGTAGTCGGTGCCCCACGCGGCCACCGGGCACAGCTCCAGGAACGGCGAGTCGCGGTCGACCAGCAGTTCGATGCGCTCCCGGGGCAGCAGCTTGCCGCGGGCGTGGTGGCGGGTCACGTACTTCTCGCCCCCGCCGGCGCGCGCCTGCCGCAGCGCCGACTCGAGCTCGGTCAGCCGCTCGAGCATCGCCTGCCGGTTCTCGGCATAGGCATTGCCGCGCGGGTCGAGGTTGCTCGTCAACACCGGCATTGCCTCAGACCCCCAACTGCTTCGCGATGATCTCGTTCATGATCTGCGTCGACGACCTGGTCGCAGGCCGCGACCGCGGTGTTCTTCGCCATCGCCACCTCCGTAACGAGCCGCTCGCCGCTTGCGACACGCGCCGCGACGTGGCGGACATATGTGCGGGTCACGCCGAGCACCGCGCCATCTCGGCGAGCCGGTGCCGCACCACCTGCCGGATCGCTCACGGCAGCAGCTCCGCCGGCAGGTCGACCACCCGGGAGCGCAGCCATTCGCCGAGCGCCTTGCCCTGGGGGTCGAACCGCGTGCTGGCCGCCACGCCCTCGCCGAGGATCCCGTGGATCACGAAGTTCACGGCGCGGAGGTTGGCCAGTTCGTACCGCTCGACCGGCAACGGCGCCGTCTCGGGCAGCAACTCCTTGAGCCGCTCCCCGGTCAGCTCGGTCCGCAGCCACTCGTAGGCTCGGTCGGTGCGGGCCCAGACGCCGATGTTGGCGTCTCCGCCCTTGTCGCCTGATCTGGCGCCGAACAGCGTCCCGAGCGGCGCTCGTTTGCGTTCAGGTCCGAAAAATCCGGACACTGGCGTGTCCTGATTTTTCGGACATTTCACCAAATTTGTGGTTACCGGCGCATCGATGGCGCGTTGGGTGCCATCCGGAAGTACCGCCAACTGGAAAGCGGCGTCCTGGGGAACGAAATGGCTGGTGAAGACGCCGAACGGGGTGGCGTCGCCGGGCGGGGCGGTGAGAGCCAGGCCCGGGTATGAGGCAAGCGCCAGCTCGACCGCTGCCTGGGAGAACGTCCGCCCGGCCCGCCGCGCGTCGCGATCCTTGATGTGCACGGTCAGCAGCGCGCTGGCCGAGAACTCATCCGCGGCGTCGGGCCGGTCGGTGCGGGCCAGGGCGAACTCCAGGCCGTCCGGCCCGAGCGCCTCGACCAGCTGCGCGCGCACCAGCTCGGCCTTCCGCTCGATCTGCAGCCCGCACAGCACGAACGTCATCGCATTGCGGAAGCCGCCGAGCGCGTTGACGCCGACCTTCAGCGTGGGCGGGGGCGGCAGGCCGCGCACGCCGCCGATGCGGACCCGGTCCGGCCCGTCGGGCGAGAGGGCGATGCTGGCGAAGTCGGCGACGACGTCGGGGCCGGCGTAGGCGGGGGCGCCGATCTCGTACAGCAGCTGCGCGGTCACGGTCTCGACGGTGACCGCCCCGCCGGTGCCCGGGTGCTTGGTGATCACGGCGCTGCCGTCGGCATGCAGCTCGGCCAGCGGGAAGCCGGGGCGGCGGGCGCCGTCGGGCAGCTCGGTGAAGAAGGCGAAGTTGCCGCCGGTGGCCTGCGCGCCGCACTCCAGGACGTGGCCCGCGACCGTGGCGCCGGCCAGCGCGTCGAGGTCGTCGCGGGTCCAGCCGAAGCGGGCGATGCCGGGCCCGACGACCAGCGAGGCGTCGGTGACCCGGCCGGTCACGACGATGTCGGCGCCGGCGGCGAGGCACTCGGCGATGCCGAACGCGCCGAGGTACGCGTTGGCGGTCAGCGGCGCGCCCAGGCCCAGCTCGCCGGCCCGGCCGGTGAGGTCGTCGCCCTCGACGTGGGCGACGGCGGGGGCCAGGCCGAGCCGCGTGGCCAGCGCCCGGATCGCCTCGGCCAGGCCGGCCGGGTTGAGCCCGCCGGCGTTGGTCACCAGGCGGACGCCGCGCTCCAGC
This sequence comes from Dactylosporangium sp. CA-092794, assembly GCF_050948465.1. NCBI lineage: Bacteria > Bacillati > Actinomycetota > Actinomycetes > Micromonosporales > Micromonosporaceae > Dactylosporangium > Dactylosporangium sp. CA-092794. The sequence continues at coordinate 601,920 of NZ_CP192044.1, forward strand.
GCGGTACCCAGGACGGACTCGAGCTGGCGCAGGAAGGTCTTCGCGTAGCCGGTCGCCGGGTCCTTGAGCCGGTCGCGGCCCAGGATCAGCATGGTCAGCTCGGCGAGGTAGTCGCCGGTCAGCACGTCCAGCTCGCCACCGTCGAGCATCTCGCGCCAGGCCGTCGCCCGGTCGCCGTAGAAGCCGGAGGCGTTGCCGATCCGCAGTACCATCGCCGCTCCTAGACGATCGTGGCGAGCTGTCGTTTCCAGGCGGCGAGCAACTGCCTGCGGCGCGGCGCGTCGTCGGTCAGCAGGTTGGCGACGCCGAGCCCGCGCAGCAGGTCGAGGGTGGCCTGGACCGCCTCGCGGACGCCGGGGCGGGACTCGTCGGCGCCGAGCAGCTCGACGGTGAGCCGGTGCAGCTCGCGGCCGACCCGGGCCTCGATCGGCACCAGTGCGTCGCGCAGCTCCGCGTCGGTGCGCGCGGCGACCCAGACCTCGAGCGCGGTGACGAACAGCGGGCCGGTGAACGCCGCGGTGAGCAGCTCCATGACCTGGTCGAGGCGCTCCGCGCGGTCGCCGCTGAGCGCCGTGGCCTCGGTGCGGATCTCCTCGGCGCGCCGCTCGGCCAGATGCTGCACGGCGGCCAGCACCAGGGCGGCCCGCGTGGGGTAGTGGTGCAGCTGGGCGCCGCGGGAGACGCCGGCCCGCTCGGCGATGACCGTGGTGGTCGCGCCGGACCAGCCGAACTCGTAAAGGCACTCGACGGTGGCCTCCAGCAGGCGGCGCTGCGTGACGCGGCTGCGCTCCTGCTGTGCGGTCATGATTTCCAGGGTGTACCACGAAAAACAAACAGTCAAGCCTGCTTGTTTTTGGCCGAAAGCTAAGCCGCCCTGGGGTGGGGCGGCTCAGGGGTGTCTGTCGGCCGATCGGGAGGGGGTCAGACTCGCGCGCGGCGGGCGAGGCGCTCGGGGTCCATGATGATCACGCTCTTGCCGTCGAGGCGCAGCCAGCCGCGGGAGGCGAAGTCGGCGAGCGCCTTGTTGACCGTCTCCCGCGAGGCGCCCACCAGCTGGGCCATCTCCTCCTGGGTCAGGTCGTGGTTGACCCGCAGCACGCCGCCGTCGCGGGTGCCGAAGCGGCCGGCCATCTGCAGCAGCGTCTTGGCCACCCGGCCGGGCACGTCGGTGAAGATGAGGTCGGCCAGCGAGTCGTTGGTGCGGCGCAGGCGGCGGGCCAGCACGCGCAGCAGCTGCTCGGCGATCTCCGGCCGGTTGGTCAGCCAGGGGCGCAACGCCTGCTTGCGCAGCCGGGCCAGCCGGGTGTCGAGCACCGCGGTCGCGGTGGCGGTGCGCGGCCCGGGGTCGAACAGCGACAGTTCACCCACCATGTCGCTCGGGCCCATTACGGCGATCAGGTTCTGCCGGCCGTCCGCCGCCCGGCGCCCGACCTTGATCTTGCCGGACAGCACGATGTAAAGACTGTCGCCCGGCTCGCCTTCGCTGAACACGACCTCGCCCTTGCGGACGTCGATCGTCTCCATCTCCTTGGCGAGAGACTCCGCGGCGTCGGCCTCGACTCCTTGGAAGATGCCGCTGCGCGCCAGTACCTCGTCCATCGTGTCCACCTCACATCCGTCGGCGCGTCGCCCGCATTCGAAACGACCACGCGATCGTCAGTTTATGCATACGAGGTCGTGTTTCCGACGTTGGGCGGGATGACCATGATACTCGCCGACCTGCGGCGAGTCTGTCGCGTCTGTGGCGCGCGAGCGTGGTCCCGGGCGGGCCGCCGTGCGATATCTTCCCCTCGGACAAGTCGCCGAGGGCTGGAGTGGGGATTCGCATGACGGTGTACGGCGGACCCTCCCGCTGGCCGGACGAGCCGGAGCGGCAAGACGAGCGGACCGGCTACGGCGCAGGTCCCTCATACGGGCAACGCGGCGCCCCCGACGACGGTTACGGCCAGGATTCGGGGCGTTTCGACGGATTTGCCGCAGGGCGCCGAGCCTCGGATGGCACCGGCCCCGTGTATGGCGGCCAGTCCACCGGCCCGGTGTACGGGGGCCAGGCAACAGGCCCGGTCTACGGCGGCCAGGCAACGGGCCCGGTCTACGGCGGCCAGTCCACCGGCCCGGTCTACGGCGGCGGGCGAGAGCCGATCCCCGGCCCGACCCGCCCCGAGGACCTCTACTCCGCCAAGGCATACCAGCCGGAGGAGCGCGCCGGCCGGCGCAAGCTGCCACTGCCCGGCGAGCCCCCGCCCGCGCGCCGCGGCGGCGGCCGGCGCACCGCGATCATCCTCGGCGCCGTGGCGGCCGTGGTCATCGGCGCCGGCACCGCGGGCGCGGCCACGTTCCTCGGTGGCGACGACAACAAGGAGCCCGCGGCCGCCGGACAGGGCCCGAGCCGGACCCAGACGGACGGCGGCAGCTCCTCGCCCGGCGGCTCGCCGGCGGCCAACGGCGGCGCCGTCCCCGGCCCGGCCGAGGGCATCACACTGAGCGCCACCGGCGACATCGTGATGGGCATGGCCCCCGGCGGGCTGCCGCCGAACAACGGCAAGGGGTTCTTCGACCCGGTCAAGCAGTACCTCACCGCCGACTTCCAGATGGGCAACCTGGAGCAGGTGCTCACCGACGACACGGGCGTGGGCAAGTGCTCCGCCGAAAGCGCGGGCAAGACCTGCTTCGCCTTCCGCACGCCGCCCGCCTTCGTGCAGAACCTCACCGACGCCGGCTTCAAGCTGATGAACATGGCCAACAACCACGCCTACGACTACGGCGAGGTGGGCTACAAGAACTCGCAGAAGACGCTGGACGGGGCCGGGATCAAGTACACCGGCTGGCCGGGCGACATCCCGGTCGGCGAGGCCAAGGGCGTGAAGATCGCCGTGGTCGGGTTCGCCTCCTACAAGTGGTCGAACCTCTGCTACGACCTCGACGCCGCCGAGAAGATCATCAAGGAGGCGGCGACCAAGGCCGACATCGTCGTCGTCCAGGTCCACCAGGGCGCCGAGGGTGCGGACAAGACGCACGTCAAGCCCGGCACCGAGATGTTCCTCGGGGAGAACCGCTGCGACCCGATCGCCTTCGGCCACCGGGTCGTCGACGCCGGCGCCGACCTGGTCATCGGCCACGGCCCGCACGTCATGCGCGCGATGGAGTTCTACAAGGGCCGGCTGATCGCCTACAGCCTGGGCAACTTCGCCGGCTACAAGGCGCTGGGCTACAACGGCACCGTCGGCATCGGCGGCGTGCTCAAGGTCCAGCTGCTCGGTGACGGCACGTGGAAGAGCGGCTCGCTGACCGCCACCTACATGGTCTCCCCGGGCCTGCCCAAGCCTGACCCGAAAAAGCAGGCCATCCCGTTCGTGTCCAACCTGACCAAGCAGGACTTCCCCAGCACCGGCGCCAAGATCGCCGACGACGGCACCATCACGCCGCCGGCCGCCTGAGGTTCGCGGCCATCGCTCGATCGGGGTCTCGGTCGCGGGCGACGTATTGTCGTTGCGTGACCGAGACCGCGTTGGCGCTGAAGCGACGGGCGCGGCGGATGTCGCGCGCCCTCGCGACCATCCACCCCGACGCGCACTGCGAGCTGGACTTCACCAGCCCGCTCGAGCTCGCCGTCGCCACGATCCTCTCCGCCCAGTGCACCGACGAGCGAGTCAACCAGGTGACGCCGAAGCTGTTCGCGCGCTATCCGGACGCCGTCGCGTATGCCGGGGCCGACCGGATGGAGATGGAGGAGCTGATCCGGCCGACCGGCTTCTTCCGCAACAAGACCGACTCGCTGATCAAGCTGGGCCGGGCGCTCGTCGAGCGGCACGACGGCGAGATCCCCGGCACGCTGACCGAGCTCACCGCGCTGCCCGGCATCGGCCGCAAGACCGCCAACGTGATCCTCGGCAACGCCTTCGATGTGCCCGGCATCACCGTCGACACGCACTTCTCGCGGCTGACCCAGCGCTGGCACTGGACCACCGAGACCGATCCGGTGAAGATCGAGTTTGGGGTGGCGGTACTCGTCGAGCCTCGCGACTGGACCATGCTCTCGCACCGCGTGATCTTCCACGGCCGGCGGGTCTGCCACGCGCGCAAGCCCGCCTGCGGGGCGTGCACGCTGCGCAAGGACTGCCCGTCCTACGGCATCGGCCCGACCGCGGTCGAGGAGGCGGTCAAGCTGCTCAAGGGCCCGCGCGCCGCCGAGCTCGCCGAGCTGGTGCTATGAGGGCGCCGCTGCTGGTGGTCGTGGCGCTGCTGTTCGCGCTCCCGGCCTGCTCCGCCGATGTCCAGGCCCCGGCCGACGCGGGCGCGCCGGCCGGACCCCGCTGCATCGAGCGCGTCGCGCCCTCGGCGGCGCCTTCCGGGGGTACCGAATCCGGACCGGCACTGCCGGCGATGGCGCTGCCGTGCTTCTCCGGCGGCCGGTACACCGACGTCGCCGACCTCGGCGGCACGCCGACCGTGGTCAACCTGTGGGCCTCCTACTGCGACCCGTGCCGCTACGAGCTGCCCGCCCTGCAGCAGTTCGCCACGGACGGCGCCGGCCGGGTGCGGGTCGTCGGGGTGGTCACGAAGGACCGGCACGCCTCCGCCCAGTCCGTCATCGACGCCAAGCGGCTGACCTTCCCGATGCTCGAGGACCAGGGGCAGCAGTTCGCGATCGCGGCCAGCCCGCTGGTGTCCAAGGCACTGGTGACCCTGCCCGCTACGCTGTTCGTCACGCCGGGCGGCCGCATCGCCTACACATATCAGGGCGAGCCGCTCACGGAGGCGCGGTTGCAGGAGCTGACGCAGCGGTACCTCGGGGTGGCGGTATGACCGATCTGCCGGATTGGTTCGAGCCGTTGCTGACACGCGTCCGCGACAGCGCGGCGTCCGACTACACGCGGCTGCCCACGCCGGACGGCGAGGGGCGGCGGCAGAGCGCGGTGCTCATCCTCTTTGGCGAGGACCCGGCCACCGGCCCCGACGTGCTGCTGCTGCAGCGCGCCGCGACCATGCGCAACCACGCCGGCCAGCCGGCCTTCCCCGGTGGTGCGGTCGACCCGGGCGACGCCGACACGGTCGCCTGCGCGCTGCGCGAGGCCGAGGAGGAGGTCGGCCTGGACCCGAGCACGGTCGAGGTCGTCGCGACCCTGCCCACGCTATGGATCCCGGTGAGTAACTTCCTGGTCACGCCGGTGCTCGCCTGGTGGCGCGCGCCACACCCGGTCGGCCCCGCCGACCCGCGCGAGGTGGCCCGCGTCGAGCGCCTGCCCATCCGCGAGCTGGTCGACCCCGCGCACCGGCTGCGGCTGCGCCACCCGAGCGGCTGGATCGGCCCGGCGTTTCGGATTCACGACATGTTGGTCTGGGGATTTACCGCCGGAGTGCTCTCTACGCTGCTGGAACTCGGCGGGTGGGCGGTGGATTGGCCGACCGGCCGGGTGGAGGAGATGCCGACATCTGGTGCCGCCCCGGTACCGTGAATGCGTGTCTGGCAGCGTGATCGATATCGTCCTCTTGCTCCTCGTGGTGATGTTTGCCATCAACGGCTACCGCCAGGGGTTCCTCGTTGGTCTGCTGTCATTCGTCGGCTTCTTCGGCGGTGCGCTGCTGGGCTTGCAGCTCGGCCCGCTGGTCGCCGACTACTTCGAGTCCGACGCGGCACGCGTGGTGATCTCGCTCTCCGCGGTCTTCGGCCTGGCGGTCGCCGGCCAGGCCCTGGCCAGCTTCGTCGGCAACCGGCTGCGCAGCGCGATCGTCAGCCGCAACGCCCAGGCCATCGACAACGCCGGCGGCGCGGTCGTCTCGGTCGTCGCCGTCCTGCTCGTCGTCTGGCTCGTCGCCGCGCCGCTGAGCGCCTCGTCGCTGCCCTGGCTGGCCCGCTCGGTCAGCAACTCGATCATCCTGAACGTCGTCGACAAGGCCATGCCGGCGCAGGCCGACGCCCTGTCGCAGGCCCTCCGCGACACGGTCGACACCCGAGGCTTCCCGGATGTCTTCGACGGCCTGTCCCCGACCCGGGTCAAGGACGTCTCGCCGCCCGACCCGCAGCTGGCCGGCTCGGAGCTGGTCAAGAAGTCCAAGAAGTCCGTGGTCAAGGTCCTGGGCCAGGCCCCGAGCTGCTCCCGGCGCATCGAGGGCTCAGGCTTCGTCTACGCCCAGAACCGCGTGATGACCAACGCCCACGTCGTCGCCGGCACCAAGACGGTCAGCATCCTGGTCGACGGCTCGTCGCGCCCGCTGCCCGCCACGGTCGTCGCCTACGACCCGGAGCGCGACATCGCGGTCCTCTACGTGAAGAACCTCAACGCGCCGATCATGCCGTTCGCCGCCAAGAAGTCGGACTCCAACGCGGACGCGATCGTCCTGGGCTACCCGCTCGACGGCCCGTACGATGCCCAGTCCGCCCGCATCCGCGACCACCGCAACATCACCGGCCCGGACATCTACGAGGACGGCAAGGTCACCCGCGAGATCTACACCATCCGCGCCCTGGTCCGCTCCGGCAATTCGGGCGGCCCGCTCCTGTCGCCCGACGGCCAGGTCCTGGGCATCATCTTCGCCGCGGCGGCGGACGACCCGCAGACGGGCTTCGCGGTGACCGCGGACGAGGCCGCGGTCGTCGCCGAGGCCGGCAAGGAACACACGGACGGCACCAGCACCGGGAAGTGCGCCTAGCGCTTCGTTGCTCCGGCCCTGACCGCTCCTAGAGGATTTTCGCGCGCTTGGTGCGGCGCCGGTGGTGCAGTAACACCCCGGCCGCACCGCCGACCAGGATCAGCAGCATGGCCGCCAGCCCGGCGACCGCGCTGGCCCCGGCCCGATCGCCGGCCAGCCCGTCGATGTCGAGCTCGCCCGCCGAAGCGGTCGGCATCGGCGCCGCGCCGCCTTGCCGGATCGGCGACCCCGGCCCCCGCCCGCCCGCGTCATCGTCCGCGCCGGCACTCCCGCTCGGCCCGACGCCCGGCCACCCGGGCGCATGGTTCAGCGGATTCGTGGACACCTCCCGGACGCTGTCGCGCAGCGCCGCGACCGGGTCCACCTCGCCGTACCCGAACTGATCGTCCCGCCCCTTCGGCCCCAGATCCTTGGCGGTGCCGATCAGCCGGTTGATCACGTTCGCCGCGCTCATCCCCGGATACCGCGCCCGCACCAGCGAGGCCACTCCCGCCACCAGCGGCGCCGCGAAGCTCGTGCCCTGAACCTGCCAGTACCCGCCGCCGGGCTTCGCCCCGGTGAGATTCACCGCAGGCGCCGTCAGCACGGTCTCGGGCCCGGTCAGCGACCCGGACCAGAGCGCGTCGGAACCCTTGCCCGCCCGCGTCGCCCCGAGCCCGGCCACCGCGATCACGCCGGGCTCCCGCGCCGGGTACCAGACCTGGTGGATCGACGGATCGGTAGCGGTGTTCCCCGTGCAGGCAACGACCACCACGTCATGCAGCGCCGCATACCGCAGCGCCGCCGCGATGGCCTCACTGCGCAACGCCCCACCCAGCGACAGGTTGATCACCGAGGCCCCGTGATCCACCGCCCACCGCACGGCCCGCGCGACAACGGCCGGGTCGTCGTACTTGTTCTCCTTGTCCAGCACCCGGATCGGCAGGATCTTGGCTTCGGGCGCGATCCCCTCAACCCCGGCGTTGTCCCGGCTACTCCCCGCGATCAGCGCCGCAACGGTCGTACCATGCCCGACGGGATCGACCGCCGCCTCATCCCCGCTCCCCGGATCAACAAGATCGATCCCCGGCAACACCTGCCCGACAAGATCGGGATGCCGCGCGTCAACCCCACTGTCGATGACCGCGACGATCACGCCCTTACCGGTAGACACCTTCCAGGCGTCCCGAGCATCGAGCGCGGCGAGCTGCCACTGCTCGCTCCGCACCTGATCGGCGACCGCCACCCCCGGCGCCACCCCAACTCCCACCGCACAGCCGAGCGCCGCCGACAGCCCCAAAGCAAGGACACGGCCGGCGGCGCGGGCGACGAAGGTAGGCGCGATGGAGCCATTCTGGACCGTGTTGCCCCGATCTGTCAGGCCTCTCGACAGACCTCGCCAAAACGTGGGACAGCACCGGCACCATGACGGCACACCCACCCCCGTCGATCCCACCTGAGTCACCCTCCGGCCACCACGAGTCCCCCCGGCACCCTCCCGACCCCGATCGCGCCCGCTGGCGTGGTACATGAGTTGGCCCACGCCTGATCGTGGCGGCTGCTGCCAGTCGGCATCCGGCGACCACCGCAACTGCACCCCGCTGTCCGCCGCTGGTTACCGCGGTCATCGGCGCTCGACCGGTCCCCGGGGCGGCCCGGCAGGGGCGGACGTTGCGGATGCCCCGCCGCGTCGGGCGAGCACCCGATCGGTGTAGCCGGGCCGGACGTATGTCTCCGTGATCATGCTGCCCGCCGTGGCCGCACCCCGGGTTTGCCATGATCCCGGAGACTTGTGGTACACGGGTGTACATGATCACTCCGTGATCATGAAAAACCGTTGGTGTCGGCAGCGGGTGCGGCATGATCGCGGAGACTTTCAGCCGCTTCGCTCCGCGGCGCGCAGCGCCAGCCGTGTGGGACCTGATCGCGGCCCGCCGTGTGGAACCGTGATCGCGGATCGCGGATCGCGCTCGCCTGGACGGGCAGGACGGGTAGCGCGGTCGCCGACTTACAGCGCGAGTGGACGACCGGCCTGCTCGCCCACCGGTCCGGCGGCTATCCGGTCGACATGGTCGCCGGGCTGTGTCGCGCTGCCGCGTGCTCGGTCGCTGACGGGCGGTGCGGTCGCCGGCGGGTAGCGCGGTCGCCGGCGGCATGGCGGCGCTGGTGGTGCCGGCTCGTGGGCGGCACAGGCCAGCGCGGGGTTGCGGGGCGCGGTCGCGGCACCGTGGCTGCACCCCGGCCGCCCGGCCGCCCGGCCGCACGCGGAGTCCCCCGTCCATGCCGGTCCCGGTCCGTGGCGGGCACCCCATGGTCGCTGCGCGCCGAGCACTACCGCACGGGCAGGGCACCGGCCGCCCACCGAACCGGCCGCTGCTCGACAGCAGACCACCACGATCAAGCGCTGGCCACCTCATACACCACGCCCGCGGACGTGGTCCCCGCCGTGCGGTTCTTCGGCGGGGCCGCAGGTGCGTCGGCGGTGCGCTCGCGGCGAGAAGGCGGGCGTGGGTTGGACCGCGGTCAGGCGGGCGGGAGGTTCGCTACCTGGATCAGAGTGCCCTCCTCTCGTCTCGTCACGAGGCGGCCGCGGCCCGGTGGCAGCGGGCCGAAGCGGACGCTGCCCAGCAGCACGCCCTCGTCGCGGTCGCCGGACATGATCAGGCCGGGCGAGGCCAGCTCCTTCAGGCGCTGCAGCACGGGCTCGTACAGCGCGCGGGCGGCGCCGCCGCTGCGGCGGGTCAGGATCAGGTGCAGGCCGATGTCGCGGGCCTGGGCGAGATACGGCACGAGCGCCTGTAGGGGGTTGCTCGATCCGGTCGCCACCAGGTCGTAGTCGTCGACCAGCACGAAGCACTGCGGCCCGCTCCACCAGCTGCGCGTGCGCAACTGCTCCTCGGTGAGGTCCGGGCCCGGCAGGCGGCGCTCCATGTAGTCGGCGACGGAGGCGATCAGCTCCTCGGTCTGCTGCGCGCCGGTGCCGTAGCCGATCAGGTGCTCCGTGCGCACCGCGCCGAGCAGGCTGCGCCGGTAGTCGATCAGGACGATCCGCGCCTCCTCCGGCGTGAACCGTGTGCTGATCGAGGTCGCGATCCCGCGCAGCAGCGTCGACTTGCCCGACTCGGCGTCGCCGAACGCCATGAAGTGCGGCTCACTGGCGAAGTCCACCCGGACCGGCCGAAGGTCGGACTCCGCGATGCCGATCGGCAGCGCGAAGCGGTTCGCCGGGTCGGCGTCGCCGGCGATCTCGGAGTGCGGCACCTCCGCGGGCAGCAGCCGCACCCGCGGCGCGGGCGCGCCCGGCCACGCCGAGGCGATCGACCGCACGAGACCGGCCGGCTCGCCGCCGGTCAATCGTGGCTCGACCACCAGCAGGTGCAGCCCCTCGGCGGTGATGCCGCGCCCGGGCGCGTCCTGCGGCACGCCGGCGGCCGCCTTGCGCGAGGCCAGCGAGTCGGACACGTCGCCGAGGCGCAGCTCGACGCGCGCGCCGAACAGGTCGCGGAAGTTCATGCGGAGATCCATCCAGCGCGACGCGGACACCGCCAAATGGATTCCATACGACAACCCCCTGGTCGCGATGTCGAGCAGCACGGACTCGAGCTCCTCGTAGTCCTTGCGCACGCTCGGCCAGCCGTCGATCACGAGGAAGACGTCGCCCCAGCCGTCGTCGACGCCACCACCCGCGGCCCGCCGACGGCGGTAGGTCGCCATGCCGTCGATCCCGGCGGAGGCGAAGAGCTGCTCCCGGGCGGCGAGCAGCGCCGACACCTCACCGACGGTGCGCCGGACGGCCGCGGTGTCGAGCCGACCGGCGACGCCGCCGACGTGCGGCAGGTCGCGCAGCCCGGCCAGCTGCCCGCCGCCGAAGTCGAGGCAATACACCTGAACCTCGGCCGGCGTGTGCGTCAGCGTGAGCGCGGTGACCAGGGTGCGCAGCGCCACGGACTTGCCGCTGCGGGGACCGCCGATCACCGCCACGTGCCCCTGCGCGCCGTCGAGCCGGAACCACAGCACGTCGCGCCGCTGCTCGAGCGGATTGTCGATGAGCGCCAGCGGCACCTGGAGGGCCCCGTGCAGCTGCCGGTCGGCGACCGTCAGCCCGCGGACCGGGTCGGCCGCCGCCGGCCCCAGCAGGTCGTTGAGCGGCGCTGAGCTCGCCAGCGGCGACAGCCACACCTGGTGCGCCGGCACGCCCTGGCCGGCGAGCCGCTCGACCACAACGTCCAGCAAACTCTCGCCCTCGGGCGCCTCGACCGTCTCCACCTCGGCGGCTGGTGCCGGCGGCGGCGGAACGAACCGCGTGCCATACGGCATCACCCGTGGCCGCCCACCGACCGAGACGGTCGCCGCCCGCCCGCTCCGTCGCCAGGGGCCGCCGACGTAGGCGCCCTTGAACCTGGTCAGCGGCTCCGTGCCGGACTTGAGGATGCCGTGGCCGCCGGGCTTCTTGGGCAGCTCATACGCGTCGGGCACACCCAGCACCGTCCGCGACTCGAGCGACGTGAACGTGCGCAGCCCGATCCGGTACGACAGGTGCGTGTCCAGCCCGCGCAGCCGCCCCTCTTCCAGCCGCTGCGAGGCGAGCAGCAGATGCATGCCCAGCGACCGGCCGACCCGCCCGATCTGCACGAACAGGTCGATGAAGTCGGGCTTGGCCTCCAGCAGCTCGCTGAACTCGTCGCACACGATCAGCAGGCTGGGCAGCGGGGCGAGCGGCGCCCCGCCGGCCCGGGCGCGCTCGTAGTCACGCACCGAGTCGTAGTCGGACCGGCGCAGCACCTCCTGCCGGCGGACCACCTCACCGGTGATCGCGTCGGACATCCGGTCGACCAGCAGCAACTCGGAGCGCAGGTTGGAGATGAACGCCGCCACATGCGGCAGCCGGTCCATCCGCGCGAACGTCGCCCCGCCCTTGTAGTCGATGAGCACGAAGTTGAGGGTCTCGGACGAGTGCGTCGCCGCCAGCCCGAGCACCAGCGTGCGCAGCAACTCCGACTTCCCGGAGCCGGTGGCGCCGATCAGCAGCCCGTGCGGCCCCATGCCGTCCTCGGACGACTCCTTGAGATCCAGGTCGACCGGCTGTCCCTGCGGCCCGACGCCGATCGCGATCCGCAGCCGGTCGCGGTGTGGCCGCAGCGCCCACGCCGACGCGATGTCAAGTGTCTCCGGGTCACCGATGCCGAGCAGCGCGGGAAAGTCCGCGTCGGCGTTGGACTCCCGGGTGTCTCCCGCCTGTTGTTCGCCGCCGCCGGTATGCGCCAGCCGCAGCGGCGCCAGTCGGCGCGCCACCGCCTCCGCCTCGGCCGGCTCGAGCACGTCGGCGATGCCGATCGGTGGCTCGGGCTCCGCGATGTCGCTGTCGGCGGAGATCGTGGTGAGGTCGCCGTCCGACGCGTCGAGGATGATCGCCGACCGGTCCAGCAGCCGGGGCGGCTCTCCGTCGACGTCGATCAAGGTCACGCCCTCGATGCCGCCGTCGGTGCCGAGGTGGCCGCTGCCGGACAGGTCGCCGCCGTCGAGCAGCACGACCACGTGCGGCGCGGCGACCTTGCCCCGGACCGGGCCGGCGTCGAATCGGCCGCGGCTGCGCAGCAGGTCGTCGAGGCGCTCCTCCAACTCCTTCGCGGTGTCAGCGAACAGCCGGACGGGTCCGACGGCGTCGGTGCGGCTCGGGTGCAGCGCGTGCGGCAGCCACTTCGTCCACTCCCACCAGTCGCGCCGCTCGGGCGCCACGCATACCGCGACCAGCAGATCGTCGGGCGCATGGAACACGGTGAGCTGGGCGAGCACGGCCCTGGCCAGCGCCCGCGCCGGGTCGTGCAGGCCGGACAGGCCGATGCTGCCGTGGGATCCGGGGCGGGCCCGGTCCGCGCGCAGGTAGATCCGCGCGAAGCTGCGCATCGAGATCGCCACCGGCAGGTCGCGGACCACCGAATACGCATCCAGGAACCGGCGCAGCGCCGCCGCGGTCATCGGCTCGAGCTCCTCCAGCGGCCGGGTCACGGGCGGGATCAGCGGCGTGGCCAGCGTCTGAGGCCCGACTCCGACCCGGACGACCGCGAAGTCGCCGTCGGCCGGCCGGCGCTCCCACAGCCGGAAGCTGTCCGCCGCCGACCACAGCGAGTGCGGATCGGGCTGGCGATAGTGCAAGCCGACGCGCTGCTTGGCGACCGTGTCGCGGACGCGGGCCCGCAGCGTGGCCAGATGACGCAAATACTCGCGGCGGGCCGCAATCATCTCCGCCTTCTTCGGGGTGCCGGTGCCGGCGGAGGTGAACAGCATGCCCAGCGTGGAGAAGCCGAAGATCGCGCCGATGACATACGAATAGGCACCGCCGTCGCGCCCCGCGAACAGCAGCGCCGTCGCGATCGTCCCGGTCAGCATCGGCACCACTTGGATCATCTGCTGCCACCGTGATGCGGGAGCCGACGGGATCTCCGGCGGCGCCTGCACGACGAGCTCCCCACTCGGTATCTCCGGAGCGGGCCGGCGCGGCGATCTTTTGACGACCATCGTTGTCACGCCGGGGACTTTAGGGCCGGGGTACGACAGTTTCGAGTCCCGGCCGAGGATTCGTGACGAGTTCGTCACTGTGTGAAGTCGTCGGGCGCTCGGGACACCGCGAGCCCTGGCATCGTGATACCTCTATCGCCATGTCCATCGCCGCGGCCGGATTGGCCCGCATTACGATCAACGCGCCACAGCGGCGCGTCGATGTTGCGGTGCCTGATGGGGTACCGCTGGCAGAACTGCTTCCCGAGTTGCTGCAGCATGCGGGGGACGGGCTCGCCGACGACGGGGAGCGGCACGGCGGCTGGCTGTTGCGCCGCGCCGATGGCACGACGCTGTCGACCGCCGTGGGGCTCGCCGCGCAGGGCATCCGCGACGGCGCTGTCTTGCACCTGGTCCCGGCGCGGACGGGCTGGCCCGAGCTCGAATACGACGACATGGTGGAGGCGATCGCCGCCGGGGCCCGCAGGCAGGGTGTGGCCTGGAGTTCGGCCGCCACCAGGGCAACGGCGCTCGCGGTGGCCGGTGCGGGTTTCGCGGTGGCGCTCGTCGCGGCGGTCCGGTCCGACCTGCCGCTGGTGGCCGCCGCCGTCGCTGTCGGGCTGGTCCTCGCGGGGATCACGGCCTCGCGCGCCTACGGTGACGCGGGTTTCGGCGGCTGCCTGGCCGCGTTCGCCCTGCCCTTCGCGGCGGCCGGGGGATGGCTCGGCGCGCCGGAGCCCGCCACCCCGGCCGGCCGTGCGCTGCTCGCCGCCGTCGCACTCCTGCTCGCCGCGCTGGTGGCCGCGGTCGGTGTCGCCCACTTGTTACGCATTTTCGTGGCCGGCGCTACCGCAGGCCTGCTCGGCGCGGGCGGAGGCCTGCTCGCCACGGCGACCCGACCTGCCGCGGCGGCCGCGGTCGTCCTTGCCGTGCTGGTGGCGGGCGTGGCGGCGATACCGTTGCTGGCCATCCGGCTCGGCAAGCTGCCTATGCCGATTGTTGCCCTGCCCAGCGACCTGGCCGCCAGCGGCCGAGGGCTGTCGGGGGCGGCGAACCGCTTCCAGATCTTCGCCGCCGTCGCCCGCACCGACGAGATGCTCACCGGGATGCTGTTCGGCCTGGCGGTCGCCGGCGCCGCGGCATCGCTCGTGCTCGCCCGCTCCGGCGACATCTCGGGCATGGTGCTCGTCGCGGTGGCGGGCGCGGCGCTGCTGTTGCGGGCGCGGACGTTCCTCACCGTTCGCCAGCGCTTGCCGCTGATCTTCGCCGGTGCGGCGGGGTTTGTGCTCCTTGCGTTGTTCGCGCCGATCGGCGTCCGGTTGATTGCGGCGGTGGTGCCGGTGGTGGCGCTGATCATCGTCGTCGCGGGCGCCCGAGCGGCGGTGCGGCCGGCGTCGCCCTACGCGGGGCGGGCCGCCGATCTGCTGGACACGCTGTGTGTGGTGGCGGTGGTGCCGCTCGCCTGTGCCGTCCTGGGGCTGTATGGCTTGTTTACCTAGGGCCATATCTGTCCGGGCCGCCGGGTGGGGGGACGGGTGAACGCCTGTGCTCCGCAAGGTTCGGGCGAAGCGGTGAGCGTTAGGGTCCGCGTGGCGGAAGGGCGAAGGCCCGAAGTCCGTAAAGCCGGGGGAAACCGTGAACATCAGGGTCCGCGGGGCGCAGAGGCAGCGCCCGGGTTCTGCGGAGCCGAGCGGAAACGGCGAGCGCCGGGGTCTGCCGAATGCGACGGAGTTGGGTGGCGGCCAAGTCTGCCGGGTGCCAAGGAATTGCGAGGGCGGCGACGTCTGCCGGGGCAAGGAATTGCGAGGCGGCGAGGTCTACAGGGTGCCAAGGAATTGTGAGCGGCGAGGTCTGCGGGTGCGAATGAATTGGGTGAGCGGCGGGATGTGCAGGGCGGAGAGAAAAAGAATGAGCGCCCGGGTCCCGCGGGGCCGGGCGCTCATCGGGGACCGGTGGCTACTCGATCGGGCGGGCGATCGGGGCGACGCCCGGGTCGTGGTAGGTGCCGGAGGCGATGGCGTCCTTGTAGCGGCGGCGCGACTCGATGATCTCGGCCTCCGCCTCGACGCGGCCGACCCAGGTCGCGCCCTCGACGCTCTTGCCGGGCTCCAGGTCCTTGTAGACCTCGAAGAAGTGCTGGATTTCGAGGCGGTCGAACTCGCCCAGGTGGTGGATGTCCCGCAGGTGCTCCAGCCGGGGGTCGTCCGCGGGGACGCACAGGACCTTATCGTCGCCGCCCTTCTCGTCCGTCATGCGGAACATACCGATCGCGCGGGAGCGGATCAGGCAGCCCGGGAAGGTGGGCGACTGGACCAGGACCAGAGCGTCGAGCGGGTCCTCGTCCTGACCGAGTGTGCCCTCGATGTAGCCGTAGTCGGCCGGGTATTGCGTGGAGGTGAACAGCGTCCGGTCCAGACGGATCCTGCCTGTGGCGTGGTCAACCTCGTACTTGTTGCGCTGACCCTTGGGGATTTCGACCGTGACGTCGAAGTCCATGACGACTCCTCACCTTCGCACCGCTGCGCCGACCATTTAGTCTCCCGTACAGCACCGTGACGCGATACGGGGAGGGTCTGGTGGCGAGGGAAACACCACAGCCGGGCGGGCGGGCGGGCCTGGTCGCCGCTGTCGTCGCGCTGGTCGTGGCGCTGGCGGCGGCGCTGACCGGCGTGTTCGCGGGGCCGGAGGTGGTCCGCGCGCTCGGGCTGACGGACGCGCCGGCGGCGGCCTGGCGGGCCGGTACCCCGCCCAAGGCGCCGCCGCCCGTGCTCGCCGCGACGGACGGCCAGGCGCCGGTGCCGACCCAGTCGGGAGTCTCGGCGGCGCTCACGCCGCTGCTCGGCGCGCAGGCGCTCGGGCCGCACATCACCGCGTCGGTGGTTGACGTGACGACCGGAAAGTCGATCTTCTCCGCCGAGCAGGACGCCGCGATGACGCCGGCGTCGACCACCAAAGTGGTGACGGCGGCGACCGTGCTGGCGACGCGTGGCCCGGCGTACCGTATCCAAACTCGGGTGGTGGCCGGAGCGCAGCCCGGCGAGGTCGTGATCATCGCCGGTGGCGACCCGACGCTGGGGGTCTTCCCGACGTCGTACTATCCCGGCGCGGCCCGTCTGGACGACCTCGCCGCGCAGGTGAAGCAGTCGCTCGGCGACGTCGTATCCACCAAGGTCACCTACGACGTATCGGTGTTCAGCGGGCCTGGGATCGGGCCGGGCTGGGACGCCGATGCGACCACCGGCGGGTCCGGCGCGGTCATCACGCCACTCATGACCGAAGGTGGCCGGACAAAAGCCACCAAATACTCCGATCGGTACGCCCAGCCGGACCTGCAGGCCGCGCAGGCGTTCGCCAAGCTCCTCGGGGTGCCCACCAACGCCGTCGGGCCTGGCACGGCGCCGCAGGGCGCGAAGCAACTGGGCAAGGTCGAGTCGGCGCCGGTGGCCCGCATGGTCGAGTTCATGCTGCAGGAGAGCGACAACGTGCTCGCCGACTCGCTCGCCCGGCAGGTCGCCCTCGCCAAGAACCAGCCGGCGTCGTTCGACGGCGCGGCGGCGGCGATGAAGGGCGTCCTGCAGGACCTCGGCATGCCGGTGACCGGCTACGGGCTGGTCGACGGCAGCGGCTTCTCCCGTAACGACCGGCTCTCGCCCGCGTTGCTGACCGGGGTGCTGTCCATGGCCGCCCGGGCCGACCGGGGTGACCTGCACGCGATCTTCAGCGGGCTGCCGGTGGCGGCGTATTCGGGCACGCTCGCGACGCGGTTCCTCAAGGCGCAGGAGGGCGGTTCGGCGGCCGGGCTGGTGCGCGCGAAGACCGGGACATTGACCGGCGTCAACTCCCTGACCGGCATCGTGGTGGACGTCGACGGGCGGACCCTGGCGTTCGCGTTCATGGCCGACCAGACCACCAACGCCAACCAGGCCGTGATCGCGCTCGACCGCGTTGCCGCAGCTCTTGCCGCATGTGGATGTCACTGAGCGCGGCCCGGCTCACTCGCCGTCGATCAGGGTTGACTCAGGGTTTCCTCCCCCCGCATCGCTGGCCTCGCGCGGGTACGGTTGATTCATGGCGCAGTTCGTCGATTGGGATCTGGCCGCGGCAACCGCAGCGGCGCTGGGCAAGAGCGGCCCCGCCGTTTCCTACGAGGAGGCGGCCGACGCCGTCACCGACCTGCGTGACCTGGCCGATGAGGCAGCCGGGCACGTCCGGGAGTTCACCGGCCTGAAGGCCATGATCCAGGGCCCGCCGGTGCGCGTCGTCGACCGCCGCGACTGGGCCGCCACCAACATCGAGGGACTCCGCCAGGTGATTCAGCCGCTGGCGGAGCGGCTCGCCGGCGGCAAGACGCCGAATGCGATCGTCGGGGCCATCGGCTCGCGCCTGACCGGTGTGCAGGCCGGCACCGTGCTGGCCTACCTGTCGGGCAAGGTCCTCGGGCAATATGAGGTCTTCTCCGCCGACCCCGGGCAGTTGCTGCTGGTCGCGCCCAACATCGTCGACGCCGAGCACAAGCTCAACGCCCCCGCCCGCGACTTCCGCCTGTGGGTCTGCCTGCACGAGGTCACCCACCGCGTGCAGTTCACCGCCGTGCCCTGGATGCGCGGCTACTTCCTGGGCGAGGTCGGCGCCTTCGTCGACGCCTCCCAGCTCAACCAGGACCAGATGGCCGAGCGCCTGCGTCGCGGTGTCAGCGCCCTCGCCGACGTCGTGCGCGATCCGAACAGCCGGGTCTCCGTCCTCGACCTGGTGCAGACGCCCGGGCAGAAGGCGGTGCTCGACCGGCTGACGGCGCTGATGACGGTGCTCGAGGGCCACGCCGAGTTCGTGATGGACGGCGTCGGCCCGGAGGTCGTGCCGAGCGTCGAGGAGATCCGCTCCAAGTTCAACCGCCGCCGCGAGGCCGGCAACCCGATCGACCGCGTCATCCGCAAGCTGCTCGGCGTCGACGTCAAGCTGCGGCAGTATGCCGAGGGCCGCAAGTTCGTCCACGCCGTCGTCGAGCGCGTCGGCATGGAGGGCTTCAACCGGATCTGGCAGTCGCCGCTGACCATCCCGCGCCTCGACGAGCTGAGCGACCCCGAGGCCTGGATCGTGCGCGTCCTCGGCCCGAGCGCGCTGACCCTCCGCCCGAACCCCGTTGCGTCGCCGGCCGCTCCGATCGCCCCGGCCGCCGCAGCTTCGCCGGTCACGGAGCCCCCGCCGGCACCCGTCCCGACCGTCCCCGAGCCGACCGACAGCGCCCCCGCGGAGGCCGGCGTCGCCGAGTCGACCGAGGTGGCGGGCCTGACCGCGGAAGAGTCCTCGGCCGTTGCCGCTCCCGATTCGGTACTGCAAGAGTCCGCCGCGGCCGGCACCGGCGACGAGCCGGCCGAGATCGAGCCCGGCGCCACCCCCGCCACCGACACGGCCCCCGACGACGAGCCCTCGGCCACGGCGACTTCGGCGGAGCCGGTGGTCGACGAGCCGGCCGCGGCACCGGTGACTGAGGGCGCCGAGGCCGCGGTCGCGGAGGATGAGGTGGCCGGCGCGCCGGAGCCGATCGGGGCCTTCGAGCCCGCCGAGGCCGCCGGTGGCGAATCGGACGTCCCTCCTGCGGTGAGCGACAGTGACGACGTTGCTCCTGGGAGCGAGAGTGACGAGGCGGAGCCGGGCCAGACGACGGCGGATGGCGAGGCGAGCGGCGACGGGCCGGGCAAGCCTGCCAGCAGCGGCTGAGCGGGTGGCCGCGCTCGCGCCGGCCGTCGCCGCGGTCCGCAACGCGGTGCGGCGGAGTCTGCGCGGGGGAGCGCCCGGGGCCGTGACGACGGCTCCGGCGGGCGGCGCGGCCGGAACGGCCCAGACCGCTCGGCCACCGGCTGCGGACACCGAGCCCGCGGCCGGATCGGTTGCGCCCTCGATCGGAGCCGTCGCGTCCGCGGGCGGTGGCGTCGCGCCCGCGGCGGAGCTCGCGACCGGGACCAGTGGCGCTGCGACCGGGACCAGTGGCGCTGCGACCGGGACCAGTGGCGCTGCGACCGGGACCAGTGGCGCTGCGACCGGGGGCGGTGGCGTTGCGACCGGGGCTAGCGGGGCTGGGACCGAGGGTAGCGGGGCTGGGACCGAGGGCGGTGGCGCTGCGATCAGAGCCAGCGGGGCTGCGATCAGGGCCAGCGGTGCTGGGCCCGCGTCCGGGGTTGCTGCGGGCCGTGCGGAGGTCGGGCCGGTGTCGGTCGGCGGGGACGTCAGACCGGCGGCCCTCGGCGTGGGGGCTGCGGCCGGAGACACGGTGCTGGTCGCCTGTTCGGGTGGGGCGGACTCGTTGGCGTTGGCGGTGGCGGCGCGGTTCGTCACGCGGCGGATGGAGGTGGGCTGCGGGCTGGTGACCGTGGACCACGGGCTCCAGGCCGGGTCGGGTGAGCGGGCGGCGCGGCTGGCGGAGTGGGCGCGGGAGCGGGGGTTTGCGCCGGTGGACGTGCGGACCGTGCGGGTGGGGAACGCGGGCGGGCCCGAGGCGGCGGCGCGCGAGGCGCGGTATGCGGCGCTGGTGGCGGCCGCCCGGGAGCATCGGGCCGCGATGGTGCTGCTCGGGCACACCCGGGACGATCAGGCCGAGACGGTGCTGCTCGCGCTGGCGCGCGGTGGTGGGCCCCGGGGGCTGGCGGGGATGCCGGAGCGGCGGGAGCGGGACGGG
Source organism: Dactylosporangium sp. CA-092794 (assembly GCF_050948465.1). NCBI lineage: Bacteria > Bacillati > Actinomycetota > Actinomycetes > Micromonosporales > Micromonosporaceae > Dactylosporangium > Dactylosporangium sp. CA-092794. Next base: position 621,718 of record NZ_CP192044.1, read on the forward strand.
GTGCTGTTCGTGCGGCCGCTGCTCGGGGTGAGCCGGGCCGAGACGCGGGCGGCGTGTGCGGTGGACGGGCTGCCGGTCTGGGACGACCCGCACAACGTCGACCACGCCTACGCGCGGTCGCGGATCCGGCCGCTCGTCGAGGCGCTCGGGGGCGGGGTGGTGGACAACCTGGCGCGTACCGCTCGGCTGGTCCGGGCCGACTCCGACTTCCTCGACGCGATGGCCGACGAGGCATTGGCCAAAGCCCTCGACGGCGGGGCGACGCTGCCGGTCGCGGCGCTGGCCGGGATGCCGGGGCCCATTCGGAGCCGGGTCCTGCATGCCTGGGCGCTGCGGCTCGGGGCACCCGGTGGCGTGCTGTCGCACCGCCACGTCGCCGCGCTCGATGCGCTGGTCATGGCGTGGCGCGGGCAGGGGGCCGTCGCGCTGCCGGGCGGGTTCGCGGTCGTCCGGGTGGCGGGGCGGCTGCGGGCCGTCGACGGTCCGCGAACGGGTCGATAGGCCCGCCTCCCGCCCCAGGTCAGGCCGCGGGTCGTCGAAGAACCGTGAACCGGTCGATCCCTCAGGCCCTCGGCCCGGGGCAGAGCGGACCACGCCCGCTGGCCGCCAGGCCGCGAGCCTCGGATACACCCGTCAGGCTGAAAGGACGCGCCGGCGAAGCGGGCGACAGGGAAGTACCATCGAGAAAACCCCAGTGCGATTGGTCTCTTCCGGGGCGACCCGCCGTCGATCCCGAGGCGCCCATGGTGCAGGCTTGACCCATGGCCGACGGCACCACCTGGCACTCTTCCGACATCGACCACGTCATCGTCACCGAGGAGCAGATCCGCGACAAGACCGCGGAGCTGGCCAAGCAGGTCGCGGCCGACCACGCGGACGCCGAGTCGGTGCTGCTGGTCGGGGTGCTCAAGGGCGCGGTGATGTTCATGGCCGACTTCGCCCGCGCGCTGGGCCGCATCGGGCCGCCCGTCGAGCTCGAGTTCATGGCCGTGTCGTCCTACGGGCAGGGCACGACGTCGTCGGGCGTGGTGCGCATCCTCAAGGACCTGGACCGCGACATCGCCGGCCGCCACGTGATCGTGGTCGAGGACATCGTGGACTCCGGGCTGACGCTGTCTTGGCTGCTGAAGTACCTCGAGAGCCGCTCCGCGGCGCGGGTGGACGTCGTCGCGCTGCTGCGCAAGCCCGACGCGCTGCGGGTCAACATTCCGGTGCGGTATGTCGGATTCGACATACCGAGCGAGTTCGTGGTCGGATACGGTCTGGACTACGCGGAACGCTACCGTGACCTGCCGTTTGTCGGCGTGTTGAAGCCCTCGGTCTACGGGCGCGGCTGACCTGGGCTTTCCTGAGAGTCTGCTGAGAGCACATCCTCCCCGGCCGACGCCGATCCGCGACTGTCGGTGCCACGGTGTACCGTCAAATGGTCGCAAGCGTCAACTGAGCCCAACCTTGGCGGCGCTTTCGGCACCGCGTCGGAAAGTGGGTCCGGCGCGGTCGACGGCCTTACGGATGGAGGGGCCGGGCGCCGCGTGTGCCCGACGACAACATGGAACGTACCCGTTTGTTCCGCCGGCCGGTGGTCTGGATCCTTCTGGTGATCATCGGTGCCATCGTGCTCAGTTCCTTCTTCACCTCCGGCCCGAGCTACACGAAGGCAGACACCTCCGTCGTGCTCGAGCAGCTTCGCAGCGGCAACGCGAAGAAGGCTGTGATCCAGGACAAGGAGCAGACGCTCAACCTTGACCTCAAGAACAAGATCACGGTCAAGGGTTCGCAGACGAACAAGGTCCAGGGTCAGTTCTCGTCGCAGAGTGCGGCCGGGCTGCAGACCGAGCTCAGCAACCTGAAGTCCCAGGGGAAGCTCGACGAATACAACGTCAACGTCACCCAGGACAACATCTTCCTCAGCCTGCTGATCAACCTGCTGCCGATCGCGGTGCTCGTGGTCCTGCTGCTGTTGTTCATGTCGCAGATGCAGGGCGGCGGGTCGCGTGTGCTCAACTTCGGCAAGTCGAAGGCGAAACTGATCTCGAAGGACACCCCGAAGACGACGTTCGCCGATGTCGCGGGCTCCGACGAGGCCGTGGAGGAGCTGCACGAGATCAAGGACTTCCTGCAGGCCCCGGCGAAGTACCAGGCGCTCGGCGCGAAGATCCCGAAGGGCGTGCTGCTCTACGGGCCGCCCGGCACCGGTAAGACGCTGCTGGCCCGCGCGGTCGCCGGCGAGGCCGGGGTGCCGTTCTACTCGATCTCCGGCTCGGACTTCGTCGAGATGTTCGTCGGTGTCGGTGCGTCCCGCGTCCGCGACCTGTTCGAGCAGGCGAAGGCCAACGCGCCGGCGATCGTGTTCGTCGACGAGATCGACGCCGTCGGCCGTCACCGCGGCGCCGGCATGGGCGGCGGTCACGACGAGCGCGAGCAGACGCTCAACCAGCTGCTCGTCGAGATGGACGGGTTCGACACCAAGGGCGGCGTGATCCTGATCGCCGCGACCAACCGGCCCGATATCCTCGACCCGGCGCTGCTGCGCCCGGGCCGCTTCGACCGGCAGATCGCCGTCGACCGGCCCGACATGGAGGGCCGCAAGGCCATCCTGCGGGTGCACGCCAAGGGCAAGCCGTTCACGCCCGACGTCGACCTGGACTCGGTGGCCCGGCGCACGCCCGGCTTCACCGGTGCCGACCTGGCCAACGTCATCAACGAGTCGGCGCTGCTGGCCGCCCGTAACGACAAGCGGGCGATCACCAACGACTTCCTCGAAGAGGCCATCGACCGGGTCATCGCCGGCCCGGAGCGGCGCACGCGCGTGATGAGCGAGCACGAGAAGAAGGTCACCGCGTACCACGAGGGCGGTCACGCGCTCGTCGCCTGGGCGCTGCCCCACTCAGCGCCTGTGCACAAGGTGACCATCCTGTCCCGCGGCCGCTCGCTCGGGCACACGCTGGTTCTGCCCACCGAGGACAAATACACGCAGACCCGCTCCGAGATGATCGACACCCTCGCCTACGCGCTGGGTGGCCGGGCCGCCGAGGAACTGGTGTTCCACGAGCCGACCACCGGCGCCGGCAATGACATCGAGAAGGCCACCGCGCTGGCCCGCTCGATGATCACGGAGTACGGCATGAGCGCCAAGCTGGGCGCCGTGAAGTACGGCACCGGCGAGGGCGAGCCGTTCCTGGGCCGGACCATGGGGCACGAGCGCGACTACTCCGAGAAGGTCGCCGCCGAGATCGACGCCGAGATGCGGTCGCTGATCGAGATCGCGCACGACGAGGCGTGGGAGATTCTCGTGGAGTACCGCGACGTCCTCGACAACATCGTCGAGGAGCTCATGGAGAAGGAGACCATCTCCCAGGCCGACATGGCCCGCATCTGCGCCCGCGTGGTCAAGCGTCCGCCGATGGCGCCGTACAGCACCAACGGCCGCCGCCGGCGCGCGGTGCCCGAGGTCGGCGCCAACGGCGCCGAGGTGACCCAGCCGGTCGGCGTGGGCGGCGACGACCACGTGCGCATCGGCGGCGAGACGCCGGACGGTACCCACTGAGCGAGATCAGCAGCACCGAGCCCGACGCCGACAACGGCGTCGGGCTCGTTGCTGACAATGAGCTGCTCGACCACGTCGCCGCGCGACTGGTCAGCGGAAGGCTGGGCGGCGTCGAGGTCGAGCGCGCCGTTGACCTCAAGCGCATCGAGGACGCGGTCCGGGAGATCCTGATCGCCATCGGCGAGGACCCGGACCGCGACGGGCTGCGCAAGACCCCGTCCCGGGTCGCGCGCGCCTACGCCGAGCTGTTCGCCGGCCTGCGCGTGGACCCGTCGCAGGTGCTGCTCACCACCTTCGAGGCCGACCACGAGGAGCTCGTGCTCGTGCGCGACATCGAGGTGCAGTCGATGTGCGAGCACCACCTGCTGCCGTTCCACGGGGTGGCCCACATCGGCTACATCCCCGGCCACGACGGGCGCATCACCGGGCTGTCGAAGCTGGCCCGCCTGGTCGAGGTCTACGCGCGCCGCCCGCAGGTGCAGGAGCGGCTGACCTCGCAGATCGCCGACCTGCTGATGTCACAGCTCGGCCCGCGGGGCGTCATCGTGGTCATCGAGTGCGAGCACATGTGCATGTCGATGCGGGGCATCCAGAAGGGCGGCTCGCGCACGATCACGTCGGCGGTGCGCGGCCTGCTACGCGACGACGCGAAGTCGCGCGCCGAGGCGATGTCGCTCATTCTGCACGGTTAGCTTCTCCGGGCACTGGGTGATCTGGCCGGTTTGCCGGGGCTCAGAACAGCAGGACGCCGCCGAAGACCAGCACCGGTATCAGCGCCAGCAGGCTGATGACCAGGCCGAGCAGCGGGGTGCGGGACGTCGTCCGGCGGGTCATCGCCCCGATGGTCAGCCAGCCCAGCCCGAAGGCGATCGCCGGCAGCATGAGCGAGCACGGCAGCGCCAGCAGGCCGATCCCGGAGGCCTGCTCGCTCGCCAGCAGCGTGGGGATCTGCACGATCGCGGCCAGCAGCGCGAACCCGAAGTAGACCGAGGCGTTGACCCACACCCGCCGGTTCGACGCCGATTCCCGGCCGGGCTCGGCGAGCGCCGCCTCAGACTGCTTCAGACCGGCCGCCGCGACCCGCAGGGCCGTGGAGACCCTCCCGGGTACCGAATCCGGCACGGGCGGGCTCAGCGGCACCACACCGGTCCCGACCGCGCCGCCCGGTCCGGACACCGGGATGCCGCTGACCCGGTTCGGCACGCCGCTGACCGGCACCCGCGGGATGCTGCCGGTGTTGTGCAGGTTCGGAGGCGCGCTGCGGGGCACGACGACCGGGTAGCCGCCGGTGTGCTGCAGCCCCGGCGCGCGGGGCGGTTGGGCCGGCCCGATACCCGGGGGCATTCGGGGGACGCCCGCCACCGCCGGCGTGCCAGGCATCGCGGCGGCCGGCGTCCCGGGCATCGCCGGGGGCCAGGGAGGGGCGCTGACCGGTACCGTCCCTGGGCGCTGCCCCGGTGGCCAGCCGCCCAGAGGCGCGCCCGGCGCGGCCGGGGGCGGTGGCGGGGCCATCGGCGCGTTCCGGTAAGGGTCCGCGGGCCGGGGGGCGCCGGTCAGCGCGGTGTGGGCGGCCTGCGTCTCCTGCCAGGCGGGCACGAGGTCGACCGGGCGGCCACCCGCCTCGCTGATGACCTCGTTGAGGAATGCTTGGTGTTGGGCGAGCTTTGCTCGTACCGCCGCCAAATCATGCTGAGCGGCTTTGAGCGCTGATTTGTGCTCGGCCACGACCGCGATGACTTCGCGGCGGACGGCGTCCAGTCGCTGACCGGCGGTGACGTAGTCCAGCCACGCGGTGCGGCTCGGCTCGCCGATGGGCGCGGGCGGCGCCGCCCAGGGGCCGCTGAGCTGTGCGCACACCCGGCGGACGAGCTCGGCCGGCGGGTCCGGGTCGAGGTAGACCGGTGCGTTGAGGCGGCTCGGGCCGGTGCCGGTGCCGGAGAAGGTGGTACCGGGCGGGTCGCCCACCCACGCGTGCGGGTTGCGGATCGCGATCTGCGTGGCGTGCGGCAGCGGCGCCTGCGTCGTCTCCTGGGTCAGCGGCGGGGGCGGCCACCCGGCCGCGATGAGGTGCAGCCGCCCGGCGGGCCCGGCGTGCGCCAGCTGCGCGATCCGCGCCAGGTCGCGCCCCTCGGTCAGCTCCGGCAGCGAGGCGATCACGATGAGCAGCGTCGGCGCCGGCCCGTCGGTCCGCGCCGCGAGCCAACGCTCGCCCTCGTCCAGGACCGCCCGCAGCCCCTCGGCATCCGTGGCCGGCGGCGGCATGATCGCATCGATCCCGCTGAACCAGCCGAACGTCGCCCCGTCGACCACGGCGTCGATCGTGCGGATCCGCACCGACCCGGGCGGCGACGAGGCCAGCAGCCTGAGCACCAGACTCCGCAGCAGCCCCGCGACCCGACTGTCCCGCGCATCGGCGTCGATGGCGATGTGCCCGGCCCGCAACAGCGGCACGATCACCGGGAACCGCGCGTCGTCCAGCGGGTGCGCCTGCCCGACCCGCACGAACGTCGGCGGTAACGGCCCACCCAGCGGCGTGGCCGGCGCCATGGCGTCCAGCTGCGCCCCCAGCCAGCCGGGCGCCAGCACCGCCGCGTTGGCCCGCAGCCCCGCCGCGAGATCGTGCTGCTCCGCATACTGCTCGGCGGGCGCGGCGTTGGGGGAGTAGCTGTCCAGAATGGGCCCGGCCGCGGCGACCAGCGCGGCGGTGTGCCGATGCTGCGCAGCCGCTCGCTCGATCCGTGCCCGCAGGCGTGCCACCGTGCCCCTTCCGATCCAACTCAAGCGCATCCGCTCTACCGGGCGCGCCCCTGTTTCGCTGCCACCGGGCGCCTGCCGATGCAAGCCGGATGCGGGAACGGTAACGCAGACGGAGAATCCAGTCAGCAGGCACACTGGTGCTCCTGCGTTGTGGCTGGTAGCCGCCCCGCCTCGGGACGCCGCTCACTCGCCGCGGCGCGGGAATAGTGCCCGCCTGGCCCGGGGCGGCTAGCCTCAGCACCGTGGACCCATCGAAGCCGAACGACCCGCGGGTGAACCAGGGCCAACCGATCCCCCGCTCCCGCCCGGCCGACGATGAGGTCCTGGAGGGCGAGATCATTGATCGCGGGGTACCGCTCGGCCGACCCCGCACGGGCCCACAACCGCCCCCCTCACCCCCACCTGCACCACCCCAACGCGGCAACACCCGCCGAGTCGTCCTCCTCATCTTGGCGGGGGCGGCCTTACTCATCTGCCTGGGCGGCTCAATAACCGCCTACGTCCTCTACGACAAGGCCACGGAACCGGACCGCAGCACGCCCGAAGGCGTCATAGAGCAATATGTGGATTTGAAGTTCAACATTCGCGACGATAGCCGTGCCAAGCTGTTTGAATGCCCGTCGGCGGATGTAGCTGACCTTGACCAGACCCTGAATGATGTGAAGGCTCTAGAGGCTCGGTTTTCAACTTCGGCAACCATTAGGCCCGGAAGCTTCGCCGTGTCGGCGAACGGAAACGAGGCCGACGTCAGCAGCACGCTAAATATTGTTGTGACCGAATCAAATGGCGGCCAGTCCATCACCGAACAAAAATGGCAGTTTCATCTTTCCAAGACCCGAACCTGGCTTCTTTGCAAGGCAGAGAAGCTGAGCTGAGCTATTCCGCCCAGAGCAGGTGGATTGGTACCTCCAGGGTTTTCGGGGCCTGGCCGCTCCACGCCCACCGATACCAGTCCACCTCGCGGCACACCCGGACGCAGATGTCGCCCTCAACGCCGCTGTAGGCCTCCGTAACGGCCCGCAAGTCACGTTGATCCTTGCCGGTCTTGTCATCGGGTCCGGGAACCCGGACGACCCGGAGTCCGGTCAGGATCGCGACGTCCCGGGCCCGCCGCGGGCCCCGGTTCGGCGGCGCGTCGAGCGACACGAGTCCCAGACCGCCCGACGTGGCAGAGGGCGCGACGGCGGCGGAGACGCGTTCGACCCACACGCGCTCGAGTGGTACGAGCGGAGCGAACACCTCGGTCTGTTCGGACTCCGCGCGGTACCACTCCTGCTCCGGCAACGCCGGCACATAGGTCCGGCTGGCCTGCACCACGACGTCGTCGATGCGCAGGTCGCCGCGCCAGCCCAGGCCGGGCAGGCCCACGACGGCCCGGCGGCCGCGTAGGTCGCGCAAGGTGGAGGCGGGCACGAGCTCGACCCCGGCCGGCGTGCGCTCAGTGTCGCCGGCCAGCAGGTCCCAGTCCGGGAAATCCGCGCCGTCGGGCTCGGGCCCGCTCACGGCTTCACCCCCAGCGGCGCCCCCATGCGCTGCATGAACGGCACCGGGTCGATGGCGCCATTATTGCTCGGGTCGCTGTTGATGTGTACCTCGAAATGCAGGTGCGGCCCGGACGAGTGACCCGTGGAGCCGCTGAATCCGATTTCCTGCCCGGGTGCGACATTCTGGCCCACGACGACCGACGGCTGCTTCACCATGTGGCAGTACCGCGTGAGCAAGCCGTTGGCGTGCTGAATTTCCACGTACCATCCGCAGCCAAGCACGGTGGGCGAACCGTCGCGCCAACAGCCCCAATCGGTCCCGTTGGCCAGGTGGGCCTGGCAGCGCACCTTGACGACGATGCCGCCGGCCGCGGCGCGAATCACGGTACCTTTCGGCACGATGAGGTCGACGCCCTGGTGGGTCGGGCGGGATGCGGTACGGAAGCCCGAGCCGACCTCGCCGTTCACCGGCGCCGTCCAGCCCGACGCCGCGATCTGGTCGCCGCTGACGCACTGCAGCTTCGTCGAGTTTCCGACCGCGCGCGCGGCCCCGCCGGTGAGCGAATTGACCACGGTGCTCGCCAGTTGCTCATGCTTGGCGTACGCATTCGGATAAGCGCTGCGCTGCACCCGCTGCGCGGCCCGGGTCAGGCTCATTTGTTCCCAGCCAGGAACGGTCAGGAGTCTTTCGTAGAATTTCCGGGCGGCGTACTGCGGATCCATGATCTGCTCCGGAGTACCCCATCCGGTGCTCGACCTCTGCTGAAACAATCCCAGCGAGTCATGGTCGTTGCGCGCACCGAGATTCGGCAGATTATGCAGGCTGGACTCCTGCATCGCGGTGGCGACGGCAATCACCCACCCCCGCGGCGGCACATTCATGTCCTGCCCGACCCGCACGATGATCGCCGCGTTGCGCACCTGCTCCTCGGAAAGCTCGTGGTGGCTCGGCATTTTGGCGGCCGCATCGACGAGTTGTCCATTTCCGCACCCGGCATCGTAAGTCTGCGTGTTGCGCGCCGCATCGGCGAAGAACGCCACGGCCACGCCACCACAACACACGAGCAACAGCACTGTGCCCAAGGCCGCCAACAACGCCGGACGGATCCGTCTTTTGCGATGTGGTACCTCGAAATCGTCGTCAACCCCGAGCACGCTCACGCCGTCTCCCAGTCCAGCGAGGTGACCTGCCACCGCCCGTCCACGACCTGCAGCTCAAGCACGATCGTGCCGCCCTCGGCCGGAAACTTGGCGACCGTCGCCGGCCCGGCATTCTGCAGCTCGACGGGCCCGGTAATCGTCGCGGTCGGCACATCGGCCGGATCGGTGTCGGCAAGCTCCGCCATGAGATCGGGCGACGCATCCGGCTTCAGCGCGGCCCGCCACTGCTCCCCGGTGATCCCCGGCTTGCGCAGCCACGCCTTGGCAAACCGCGTGGCCACAACGGAAACGTCGGCCGCCCCTTTGCTCAGCGACGGCGCCGGCCCTGCCGCTTCATCAACCCCGTCGTCCCCGAGCGAGCTGTACGGATCGGCCGACGTCGGCACCGGCGCGACGGTCGGCCCGAGCGCATCATTGGCGGACCGCTCACCGCCGCTGTTGAGCAAGGTCCGCCCCAGCCCAACCACGACAAGCACGAAGACGACCAACACCAACGCGATCCCGTACCGCGTACCGAGCAGACGCAGGACCGTACGCATAGCCCCTACCTCGGCAGGCTCGCCGACTCCGGCCGCCGCACGGGCGGCCGCGCGGCACCGGACCGATCGGAGTCGGGCCGGTAGATCGAGTACGAGGGCGCACCCTCGGCCGGCACGTCCGGCTCCTCCCAGGCCGGCTCCCTCCGCCGCTGCGAACCCCCACGCGCCGGCCGCCCGGTCTCGGGCCGCTCACCGCTGGAAGCCCCACCGCCCCCGCCGGCCGACACAAGGTCCTCACTCCGCGACTCGGGCCGCTGCTGCGTCTGCACATTCTCCGCAGCCCGCCGCTGTGATGACGGCTCATTGGTACCACCGGCATCAACAACCTTGAGCACAGCCGCCTGCCGCACGTCCCGCAAAAACAGCCGATGCCAGTTGCCGGCCGAGGTAATAGCCCGGGTGGAGTCCTTCCCCCCAAGCTGCGTAATCCGCCGATACGGCCGCAGCAGGAGCCACCCAACCACCCCGGTAAGCCAAATAAGCAACACCTGCAACCACGGCGCCAGCGACGCGGTCTTCAGAATCAACGTAACAGCGAACAGATAAATCGCAGAGCCGGTCCCGAAGATAATGATGTTGAACATTGCCGCGATGACCGCATTGCCGAGCCGTCGCAACCCAGCGTTGGCGGGCCGCAACAATCCGATGGTGCCTAGAATCGGCGAGGCGATGACCGCCCATCGGAAGATGAGAAACCCGAGAATCACCAGCACGGACGCCGTGATGTCGAACAATGCGAAGAACAGTGCAGAGATGATTGCCAGGAGCCCCGTGCCGATTCGGTCCATTCCATGGCTGCCCTGTAGGTGTTCGTACGCCTCTGGGTCTTCAGTGCGGATTTGTTCCGCGATCTTCATCCATCGCTGCTGCTTTTGTTCGGTAAGGATCTTGCGTTCGTTCGATTCAATCGGTGGTCCGGGGCGATGCTCCCGAATACGCTTATCCTCTTCGTCGCGTGCGCGTTGCTCAGACGCCCGGATTCGTTGTATTTCATCCCAGCTGAACGATTTTGCGTCGTAAAGGGCGGGACCGTACTTCTGCGCAGTCTGGCTGTCCGCCGAGCCTAGAGTTCCGCGAAGCCAGTTCTCGTAGAGCAAGCCATCAACCACTGTGTCACTGGCGCGTACGGCTGGCGGACGGGTGTCAACACAGGCCTGAGGATCAATGTTTCGGCATTCGCTCGGAGGGATGCTCTGGTCGGGTGGTCCAACCGCATTGTGAATAATCCCCAAGCTGCTGATCAACGTATGGTCCGCGAGGCCAGCTGACCAGCTGGGCCATCTCGCGAGTGCTGTGATCAGAACCATCACGAAGATGGCCCAGCCCGCAGTGGTCACTGCGTTCGACAGGTCCGATTGGCGTGAGCGCCACAGCAGATACAACCCTACGATTACGAGGGTAACTACGCCGAACGCCGTAAATACCTTCGAGTAGACGGCCTTGGTTGCAGTGTCAACAAGTGGGTCTGCCCATCCCCACATGTAAGATGGATCCCACGCTCGTTCCCGAAGTGCGTTAGACGCCCCAGTAATTGAGGTGGCCAAAAGGAACTCGCCGTTCGCCACCGTGTTCTCGAATTCTGCACTCGGATTCGTTACAACGGCAGCGCATTTGAGATCATACGTCGTGAAATCATATCCCGCATATCCGTACTCGCTGTAGCGGAACAATAGGCGAGAGCCGCGGTTCGGGTCTGGCTGCTGGGCGAACCAACCCGCCATGCCGGAGTCCGGGGCGCTGGGTGTCGGAGCGTCTAGGCAGCTCAATTTGCCCTGCACATCTACCTGCAGCCGGTTGGCGCAGTTCTGGAAGTTGTTTGGTACGCGCCATTCCTCGACCGTGCACAGTGGGTCGCCGGGGGCGTGGGTGGGGGTGGCGGAGGCTGGGGAAACTGGGCCCGCGAACAGCGTCGCCACGGCCGCTACGGCCGTCACGGCCGCGTAGACGGGAAGGCGTCTCACCGGTCATCCTCTGGGTCGTCGTCGTGAACGTCCACGACCTCGCCGCCGACGGTGCCGGCGGTCGTTGCACCCCCCGGTGTCGTGTCCAGGTAGCGGAGCAGGTCGGGGACATACGAGACGTCCACCCGGACCTTCTGCACGCGGCCGTCCACGTCGCGCATCACGAACTCGCGGAAGCCCAGGCGGGAGCTCGACGACGTGTCCACCTGGGAAAGGGCCGCCAGCGTCTGTTCGTAGCCCACGTCCGTGGGCACGCGCAGGAGGCGGAGGGCCTCGGCGGCGATCTCGGAGTCCTCGGCGATGCGGCCGACGAAGACCGTGGAGACCAGGTTCTGCACGTCGAGGCCGAGGATGTCCTTGGGGTTCTGCGAGGCGACGAGAGCCGCCAGGTTCCACTTGCGGGAGTCGCGGGCCAGGCGGACCAGGAACGAGCGGCCCGAGCGCCAGCCCTCCATGAAGTGGGCCTCGTCGAGGCCGACGAGCTTGCGGGTGGACATGTCGCCGCCGTAGCAGCGGCGCACGGCCAGGCGGTGGGCGGTGTGGAGCATGGGCAGGGCCAGTGACTCCTCGGCCGACCAGTACTCGCGCTCGATCTTGAGGTCGGGCAGGCGCAGGCCGGCCATGGTGATGACCGTGAGGGCCGCGTCGGGGCCGAGCAGGCCGGGGGGCGGGGAGCCGAAGAAGAGCATGGCCAGCGGCATCTCGGCGGTGTCGAGCAGCAGGTTGCCCAGCTCCATGGCGTCGTGGTCGCCGGTGTCGCGCAGGGAGCGGATCACGTCCTCGAGGGTCGAGGACTCCTCGGCCGGGACCTGGCGGACGGCGTGGCGCAGCATGGTCGCGGTCGACGCCTCGCGGGCCACCTGGGGCGGTACCAGCATCATGCAGATGTCCTGGACCAGCATCCGGCGCTCGGCGCGGGCGTTGGAGACGGCGATCTCGAACTCGCGGTCGCCGGCCGGGCCGAGGGTGTAGTGGCCGCGCTGCGGGGTCGGGATGAGGGCGTACGGCGCCAGGGTGCCCTGCTCGGAGCCGGTCAGGTTGAGCACCCGCGCGTAGGGGGCCAGCTCCGGCATGCTGCACAGCCGGGCCAGCGGGCCGGACGGGTCCAGCAGGGTGACCTGGACGCCGCGGCGGGCCGCTAGGTAGCCCAGGGCGCCCATCAAGGTTGACTTGCCGCCGCCGGGCTCGGCGACGAAGACGGCCAGGCCCGAGCGCTCGCGCACCTCCATCGGGAAGTGCAGGTCGAGGAAGACCGGGCGGCGGGAGGTGCCGGCGGTGCGGCCGATGAGGTCGCCGCGGCGGTCGCCGACGGTGGAGGCGGCCTGGGGCAGGGCGGCGGCGAAGAGCTTGACCGGCATGCGGCGCAGGTAGCCGGTGTTGGCCAGCGGCTCGCCGGGGATGAACTCGCGGGCCATCCAGTCCTGGTTCTTCGGGTGTTGCAGCGCGATGCGCATCTCCCGCGAGTACATCTGGGTGACCCGCCGGGCCCGCTCCAGGCACTCCTCGCGGGTGCGGCCGCCGATCGCGATGCGGTGCCAGCCGTGGGCGCGGGAGGAGTCGACCGGCAGGCCGGTGCTGATCTCGTCGCCGATCGTGAGCGCGCGCTTGGCCAGCCGCTCGAGCTCCGGCGGGGCGTCGATGCCGTGCTCGGAATAGTCGGCCTGCTGGGAGCGGATCAGCCGGAGCCGGTGCTCCAGGTTGCGGAACGAGTCGCCCGGGCCCAGGATGTCGATCCGCGACGAGATCTCCATCGGCCACGGCAGGCGCTCGTGGAAGTGCAGCCACGGCTCGTGCCGCTCGGGGATCTCCAGCGGCTCCATCCGGCCGACGGTGAGCACGGCGACGTGCCGCTCCTCGCCGGTGACCCGGTTGACCAGCTTGACCGTCGAGCCGTAGGGCGTGCGGTAGCGCTCCACCGCCTCGGTGAGCGCGAGCAGGTCGCCCGCGTCCCAGCCGCCGTCGAGGGTGGTGATGTTCCCCGGCGGCGACATGCCCAGCGCCACCGACCGGTAGAGCAACCACTCCAGCTCGAAGGAGGTGACCCGCCGGCCGCGCATGCCGAAGGCGCCGAGCACCTCGTCGAACTGCTCGACGGTGCGGGCCATGCGGCGCCGCTCGGCGTCGGCGACGCCGCGCTTGAACAGGGCGCCGATGCGCTCGGTGAAGGTGTCGCCGAGCGTGCGGCGGGCGAAGGCGATGCCGAGATACGTCTGGCCCTCGGCATGGTTGATCGACAACAGGTGCTTCTGCGCGGCGACCAGGTGGTCGGCCCAGCTCGGGCCGCCCGCGGTGGGCAGCGGGCGCGGCGTGTTGGCGTCGACGACGCGGGCCCACTGGTCGGCCGCGAACGGCCGGGTGGTGCGCCGCAGGTGCAGCCGGAAGCCGGCCAGGCCGGCATACTGCTCGGAGATCGCCGACAGCAGCGCCTCCCGCTCGGCGTCGGGCCGGAACGACCACCGGACCTCGGGCAGCCAGTACCACGCCGTGACGGTGTTGGGCGTGAACGTCAGGTGCCCGGCGATCTCGGTGATCGCGAGGTCGATCGACGCGCTGCGGTCCTTCTGCCGCGGCTTCGGCGTGCGGTCCAGCGGGGTCCGGCCGCGCGGCGGCGGCACCATGCGTGGCGGGCGGGGGGGCTGCTGTGCGGGCAGGCCGCGGGCGGGCTCGGCGCGGCGTGCCGGCGGCGGAGGGGCCGTCGTCACCGCCGTCGTGTTTTTCCGGGGGGTACTTCCGGTGCCTGCGCCGCCGGGCCGCCCGCCCGGCTGGACCGGGCGCTCCGGCACGCGGGCCGGGGCTCGCTCCGGCGCCCGGGGCGGCATTCGGTCGGGCACCCGGGGCGGCGTGCGCTCGGGGACCCGGGGCGGCGTCCGCTCGGGGGCGCGGGCCGGGGTCCGCTCCGGCGCGGGCGGCAGCGCTCGGTCGCCGAGCACCGGCCTGGTGGACAGCCGCTCGCCGTTGGTGCGCAGCGGCTCGGCCGGGGTGCGCGGCACGGCCCGCTTCGGGGCGCGCAGATCCTCGGGAGCGCGCGGCGCGCCCGAGGACGGTGCCGCGGAGATCGGAATGCCGGAAATCGGCCGGACCCCCTCCGCGCGGCCGGGCTCGATGGTCCGGCCGGGCTCGAGCGCCCGGAGCCGGTCGCGCGAGGGACCGCCCGGCGGTTCGTCGAAGAGGCCCAGGAACGGCGAGTCGACGTCGGGCGCGGGCTGGGCGCTCACCGGCCGCTCGGGGCCGCCCAGGGCGTGCGCGCCGGTCGCCGGGCCGGTGCCGCGGAACATCGCGACCCGGCCGCCCTCGGCTACCGCGCGCAGTCCGCCATCGTAATCGGTCGACTGCGTAGCGTCGTCATCGAAGTCCTGGCGGTCTGAATAGCCCCCGGACCGTCGGGGAGGCGGTGTTGTCATACAAGATCACCGGTGAGTTCCGGGCGGATTCGCACCTTCGAGCCGACCAGGCGGGCGTCGCGCAGCTCGGAGCTGGGCTCGCGGGTGTGACGCCAGTCGGTCAGGGCGGTGCGGACCACCATGCGGGCGGGTCGATCGGGGTCGACGTAACGGAAGATCAGCGACGTCGCCACGATCGCGAGTGCGATCTCGTAGGCGGGGAAGTAGTCGACGTGCAGCGTGATCAGGTAACGGATGAACATGAACAACGGCACTAGCAACGCGAACACACCGTACTGCGCATACGGCAGCTGGATGGGCAACGTGTAGCCGGGCGGCCCGAGATAGACCAGGCGAGCCCGGTAGATGTCGTCGTCGGTGCGCAGCCGCATGGTCGCTCAGGCCTACTTCGTGAAGATCAGGCTGACCAGCGAGTCGCCGAAGAAGAACAGCGACGCGGCGCCGGCCACGAAGGCCAGCCCAATGATCGCGATCGCCGAACTCGTCAGGACCCGGGACACCTCACCCTTGCTCGCCCGCCCGATGAAAATCACGCCGAGCGCGGCCAGCAGGATCGGCACGATCTTGGTGGTGAAGAACTTCACGATGCCGTCGGTGTTGAGCGTGGTGCCCGGATCGGGTCCAGGACTGGGGGCGAGGGCGATCGCCGCTACGGCGCGTGCGGCCGAGCCCCACATCGCCTGGCCGATCTCCACCAACATCATCAGACCTCCCCGGAGGCGCGACGGGCGAGGTTGCACGCCGCGCGTTAAGCCTCGCCGAAAAGACGACCCGGTGGTACAACCCCGGCTGCTGTGTCGCCCTCCAGCGGAACCTTATCCGGGTGTTTGCCCTGCTAAATGCCCATTGTCGGGTTTAACGGTCCGAATAACGTTCACTTGCAGAGAGTACGTTGCGGCCCTCTTTCCAACAAGCTGACCGGTGCGAGGTCAGTGTGCACAGTGTGACGCATGGGGCGTTTCGAAGCTGTCCCCCTGCGGTTGTCGCAGGTCGCCACCGAGTGCCTGCGTTGAGTTGAGTACCTTCATTCAAGTGACGCTCTTGTTACGTCCCTCGCCCGTGGTGATGGGTGTGCTCAACGTGACGCCGGACAGCTTCTCCGACGGCGGCCGCTACGCCGACCTGGACGCGGCCGTGGCGCACGCGCTGCGGATGTGCGATGAGGGCGCCGACGTCATCGACGTGGGCGGGGAGAGCACCCGCCCGGGCGCCGACCGGGTCAACGCGCAGACCGAGCTGGCCCGGGTGCTGCCGGTGATCCGGGCGCTGGCCGCCCACGGCGTGCCGATGAGCATCGACACGACCCGGGCCGCCGTCGCCGCGGCCGCCCTGGAGGCCGGGGTCGAGCTGGTCAACGACGTCTCCGGCGGGCTGGCCGACCCCGGCATGGCCCGGGTGGTGGCCGATGCCGGCTGCCCGTGGGTACTCATGCACTGGCGCGGCCACTCCCGCCGGATGGCCGACCTGGCCGTCTACGACGACGTGGTGAAAGAGGTCTCCGCGGAGCTGCTGGAGCGCGTCGACGCCGCCGTTGCCGGCGGCGTGGACCCCGCCCGGCTGATCCTCGACCCCGGCCTGGGCTTCGCCAAGCGGCCCGAGCACACCTGGCGGCTCGCCGCGCACCTGCCCGACCTGATCGGGCTCGGCCATCCGGTCCTGGTCGGATCCAGCCGCAAGTCGCACCTGGGCCGGCTGCTCGCCGACGCCGACGGGCACGACCGGCCGACCGCCCAGCGGGAGGCGGCGACGATCGCCACGACCGTGCTCTCCGTCGCCGCGGGCGCCTGGGGCGTGCGCGTGCACGAGGTCCGTGGGAATGTGGATGCGATCAAGGTGTGGCAGGCGACGAAGGCGGCGCAATGACGGTGACGGACCGTATCGCCCTGAGCGGGCTCAAGGTCCGGGGGTACCACGGCGTGTTCGACTTCGAGCGCCGGGAGGGCCAGGACTTCGTCGTCGACGTCGTCCTCGAGCTCGACCTGCGCCCGGCGGCGGCCTCGGACAACGTCGTCGACACGGTGCACTACGGCGAGCTGGCCAAGCGCCTGGCGGCGGTGGTGGCCGGCGAGCCGGTCGACCTGATCGAGACTCTCGCCCAGCGCCTCGCCGATGTGTGCCTGGCCGACTCCCGGGTAATCGCGGCCACCGTGACCGTGCACAAGCCCCAGGCGCCGATCCCGCTCGAGTTCGCCGACGTCGCGGTCGTGATCCGCCGGGAGCGGGCATGACCCGGGCCGTGCTCGCGCTGGGCAGCAACCTGGGCGACCGGGAGGCCAATCTGCGCGGCGCCGTCGCCGGGCTGGGCGACGCCGTCGTGGTGGTCTCCGGCGTCTATGAGACGCCGCCCTGGGGCGACGCCGACCAGCCGGACTACCTCAACGCCGTGCTGCTCGCGACCGACCCGGCGGCCAAGCCGCGGGACTGGCTGAGCACCGCGCGGCGGCTCGAGGAGGCGGCCGGTCGGGCGCGCGACCCCGGCCGTCGCTTCGGCCCGCGTACCCTTGACGTTGACGTGATTGCCGTGTGGAACGACGACGGGGAGCCGGTGACCTCCGACGATCCCGAGTTGACGCTGCCGCATCCGCGCGCCCACCTGCGGGCGTTCGTGCTCCGGCCGTGGCTCGACATCCAGCCGTATGCCCAGCTGCCGGGCCGCGGATGGGTCAACGATCTCCTCCGCACCGACGAAGTCGCCGGCGATCTCGCCGATCTGCGCCCGAGAGTTGACGTCCACCTCGATTCGTGATCTGGAGCGGAAACCGATGGCAACGCCGTCACCCGAAGACCCCCACGCCAACGGACCGAACGGCCCCAAGGGCCGGATGGAGCCGACCCGTCCGGCCACGCTGGTCATCGCGGCGCTCGCCACCACCGCGCTGGCCTGGATCGTCATCAGCAACTTCTGGAATCTCCTGCCCACCCTGCCGTGGCTGCCCCCGCTGACGCTGATCGGCCTGGCGATCTTCGAGGGCATCGAGGCGTATTCGACGCGCAACCGGATCCTGCGCAAAGAGGGCGCCGGGCCGCTGCATCCGCTGGTGATCGCCCGTTACGCGGTGCTCGGCAAGGCCTCCGCGCTCGTCGCCGCGCTGTTCGGCGGGATCTACGTGGGGATGGCGTCCTGGCTGCTCACGCAGCGTGGCGTGCTGCAGAAGGTCTCCGAGAACCTGCCCCAGGCGCTGCTCGGCGTGGCCGCCTCGATCGTGCTCATCGCCGCCGCGCTATGGCTGGAGCGGGCCTGCCGGGTCCCGCCCAGCGACCGGGACAAGGATCTGCCCAGGCAGGGCCGCAAGGACGGGGCCGACCGGGCGCCGGACGACCAGATCGCCTGAGGCGCCGGCGCCGGCCGGCGGCCGTTCGGCGGGGATCGCACAAAGAACGCGGTTTGGGTACTCCGGGGTCTGTCGCTGGTCACAATCCGCGGTTACTGTGCGACCCGTACCGGTTGGTTGGCAGGAGGCGCGCGCCATGGCGTACGACGACTCACGGTTCCGCGGCGAGCCGGGCTTCCGGGAGGAGCCCGACTTCCGCTCCGGAGGCGTCCCGGAGGACGCACCCACGCTGGGCGTCTCCGGCCAGTCCGTCTACACGCCCGGCAACTACCCGGTCTCGCCCGCCTACGGCGCGCCGGCCACCGAGAGCACCCTCGGCCTGGGCGGCGCCCGCCGGGCCGCGCCGACCCCGCAGCAGCTCGGCGACGTCTTCGACGACCCGGAGCACGGCGACCCCGGCCGCGACCGGATGGCGGTCCACGTGCTGTGGGAGCTGGTCCTGCTGCTGGGCGCCGCCGCGCTGCTCTACCTGCTGCACGACGCCCGCTCGGCGGCGCTGTCCGGCGGCGAGCTGGAGTCGCTGCTGCTGTCCGGCGCCGAGCTGGGCCTGGTCGCGGTCGCCATGGGCCTCACCGTGCGGGCCGGCGCGCCCAACCTGGCCGTCGGGCCGATCGCGTTCGCCGCGGCGCTGTTCTTCACCAGCAACTCCGGCCGCGGCCTGCTGATGACCGCCGGGATCACCGGCCTGATCGCGGTCGGCGTCGGCGTGGTGATCGCGGTGCTGGTCGTCGCCTTCCACGTGCCCGGCTGGGCGGTCAGCCTCGCCGTCGCGTTCGGCCTGATCTCCTGGCTCTCCGACCAGCACGACGAGAAGGTCGTCACCGGCGCCTACGACCCGCACCCGCACGCGCTGTGGTGGGCGATCGCGGTCGCCCTCGTCGCGGTCGCCGGCGGGGCGCTAGGCCTGATCGGGCCGCTGCGCCGGGCGCTGGGCCGGTTCCGGCCGGTGCGCGACCCGGCGGCGCGCCGGGGCGGCGGGGCGGCCGCCTTCACCGGCCTGGCCATCGCCGGCTCCGCGCTGCTGTCCGCGATCGCCGGTGTGCTCATCGCGCTCGATCAGCGTTCGGTCACCATCAGCGACGGTTCCGCCCCGCTCGGCGCCCTCACGCTGACCGGCCTGGCGCTCGGCGCGGCGCTGGTCGGCGGCACCTCGGCCTTCGGCCGCCGCGGCGGGGTGTTCGGCACCGTCCTCGCGGCCGCCGTGATCACGCTGCTGCTGCGCTACACCGCGGCGGAGGGCTGGAAGCTTCCGCAGTTCGCGCTGGCCGCCGGCGCGATCGCGATCGGCCTGGTGGTGACCCGGCTGGTGGAGACCTTCGGCCGGCCGCGCACGCGGCCCGACGACGGCGAGCCGGTCAGCTGGACGCCACCGTCGATCACCGGGCCGGCCGAGCCGGCGGACTCGTGGTCGCCGCCGTCCAGCCGGACCGGCAGCTGGCCGTCGTCCGCGGGCGACGGCGGCTACGGCGCCGACGGGGGCTGGGGCGTCGAGGAGCGTTGGGGTACCCGATAAAATCCTGTCCATGACCGACGCCACGCTCGCCGAGCTCGACGCATTGCCGACCGAGGAGCTGCGGGGCCGCGCGTTCGCCATCGCCCGCCGGCGTCGCGACATCAAGTTCTTCTGGGACCTGTTCACGCACGTCACGCAGAGCGACGACGACACGCAGGACGGCTGGATCGGCTCGCTCGACGCGACCATCGACGACGCGGTGGCCCTGTGGCGCGAGGTGACCGGCCACCACTACGGCGACGCCGAGCCGCTGGTCCGGGCCGCCTTCATCGACTACATCCTCCAGCACCCGCACGTGCAGCCGGTTTAGTTTTCGCCGCCCCCGGGCCTAATCGGGGCATGGCAATCACTCGATCCCGGTATCGCACCGCGACGAGCGTCGGCACGTTCGTCGCCTTTCTCCTGGTGCTGATCTTCGGCAGCCCGTGGTACGTGGACTGGACCCAGAAGGGGGACCGGGGCGTCTTCCTGGAGACGCTCGCCTGGCCCGGCTGGAACCTCGACACCGACGCGTCCGTGCGCGACGTGCTCGGCGCCGACCTCAAGGCCATCCTGCTCGTCGTCTTCACCGCGCTGTTCCTCACGCTGCTCGTCGGTGCGCAGCTGGCCAGCGCCCGGGGCACGCTCTCGGCGATCTTCACCGGCTGGGCGGCCTACATGTTCGCCGCGGCGCTGGCCGCCTTCCTCACCACGTTTCTGCTGCCGCACGCCTCGCTCGGCCAGGCCACGCTCAACGCCGCCGGCGGAGCCGGCTACGGCCTGATCGTCGGCTGGATCATCGGGCTCGCGACCATGGCGGGACGCCGGCCCTGAGCTCGCCCGGGCACGTGCCGAGCCCGGGCGGGCACCTGACCGTACCCCCGCGAAAAAAACGTGGCGATCAGGACGGGTCCACCGCCGCCGACGCCAGGGCCACCTGGACGTCGGCGGCGGTGAGCGCGCCGACGGGTGCGTCGCCGTCACGGACCACGACCGCGCCGCGGCCCGCCGCGAGCATCGCGCCGAAGGCCTCGCGCAGCGTCGCGCCCACCGCCACCACGGGCGCGCCGGCCCCCGCCTCGGCGACCGGGCGCAGGCCGTCGACCGGGATCGGGGTCACCGAGAGCCGCATGATGCCGCGATCCTCGCCGATGAACCGCTCCACGAACTCGTTGCCCGGCCGGGCCAGCAGCTCCGCCGGGGTCGCATACTGCTGCAGCTGGGCGTGGTCGGACAGCACCGCGATGCGATCGCCGAGCTTGATCGCCTCCTGCAGGTCGTGCGTCACCACGATCGTCGTGGTGCGCACCGCGTCGCGCAGCCGCAGGAACTCGTCCTGCAGCCGGCTCCGGTTGATCGGGTCGACGGCCGAGAACGGCTCGTCCATGAGCAGCACCCGCGGGTCGGCGGCGAGCGCCCGGGCGAACCCCACCCGCTGGCGCTGCCCGCCGGACAGCTCGTGCGGGTAGCGGGCGCCGTAGCGGTCCGGCTCCAGGCCCACCAGCTCCAGCAGCTCGTCGGTGCGCGCGGCGATGCGCCGGCGGTCCCAGCCGAGCATCCGCGGCACGGTGCCGACGTTGGCCCGCACGGTCTGGTGCGGGAAGAGCCCGACGTTCTGGATCACGTAGCCGATGGTGCGGCGCAGCTTGACCGGGTCGGCGGCGGTGACGTCGGCGCCGTCGATGAGGATCCGCCCGTCGGAGGGCTCGATGAGCCGGTTGACCATCCGCAGGACCGTCGACTTGCCGCAGCCGGACGGGCCGATGAGCACCGTGACCTCGCCGCTGCCGATCTCGAGGCTCAGCTCGCCGACCGCGACCGTGCCGTCCGGATACACCTTGCGCAGCCGATCGAGCGCTATCGGCGCGGCGTCGTGCTTCGCGGTAACGTCCACGCATGTCCTTCCTGGCCCGCGGTGAGGTGGGCAATCCCTGGTTCTCCTGGTCGTATGTCCAGGACAACTACGACACGCTCCGGGATGCGCTCCTCGACCACGTGGTGATCACGGTGTGGTCGGTGGCGATCGCCGTGGTCATTGCGATTCCGCTGGCGGTGCTGGCCTACTGGGTACGCCCGCTCGCCACGCCGATTCTGACATCAGCCGGCGTGCTTTACACGATCCCGTCACTGGCCCTGCTGGCCTTCCTGGCCCCCTTCATGGGCACCGGGCGCTCCCCGGTGATTCTGGCGCTCACGTCGTACGCCTTGATCGTGCTCATCCGCAACGCCCTCACCGGCCTGCTGCAGGTGCCCGACGACGTGCGCGAGGCCGCCACCGCGATGGGCTACACCCGGCTGGCCCGGCTCTGGCGGGTCGAGCTGCCGCTCGCGCTGCCGGCGATCCTCACCGGGCTGCGGCTGGCGACGGTGTCGACCGTGGCCTTGGTCACCGTCGGCGCGATCGTCGGCTCGCAGGGCGGGCTGGGCGGGCTGATCCTGGCCGGCTTCCGCAACAACTACTACAAGGCCGAGATCGCCACCGCCGCCGTGCTGTGCGTGGCGCTGGCGCTCGTGCTCGACGTGGTGCTGATCCTGTTCAGCCGGGTGCTGACGCCGTGGACGAGGAGGCGGGCGGCATGAGCGTGATCGGCGACGCCATCGTGTGGTTCAACGACCCGCTGAACTGGACGAATCCGGGCGGCATCCTCGAGCGGCTGCAGGAGCACATCGAGATCTCGGTCGGCGCGGTGCTGCTCGGCTGCGCGGTGGCCTGGCCGGTGGGCATCACGCTGGGCCGGCGGGGCGCCGCGTCCGGCGTCATTGTGCTGCTGTCCAATTTGACCCAGGCGGTACCGGTGGTGGCCCTCCTCACCATCCTCACCCTCACCCCGCTCGGCCTGGGCAAACCGGCCGTCATCATCGCGCTCGCCGTGTTCGCGCTGCCGGCGCTGCTGGCCAACGCCTACACCGGCATGCGCGAGATCGATCCCGAGGTCCGCGACGCGGCCCGCGGCATGGGCCTGACCTCGGCCCAGCGGCTGTTGCGGGTCGAGCTGCCGCTGGCGGTGCCGTTCCTGGCCACCGGCCTGCGGATCGCGACCACGACGGTGGTGGCCACCGCGACCCTGGCCACTGCGGTCAACGGCGGCGGCCTCGGCATGATCATCTCGACCGGCTTCGGCCTCGGCCCGGGCCACGGCGGGCAGATCCTGGCCGGTGCGATCCTGGTCGCGGGGCTCGCGCTGCTGATCGATGGCGTGATGGCGCTCATAGAGCGCAAGCTCACACCGAAGGTCCTCCGCCGGGCCGCGGGTCGCTCCTGAGCTGGGGCACAAGGATTCTGTAACCGGTCGTTACGAAAACGTGCCTGGTTGCGGTTGCCGAATTTCCATCGCCGGAGTTGCCTATCTGAAGCGGGCGGGCTGTAAGCCAATAGCGCCGCCCGTCGGACACGCGGCCGGTCACAGTGATCGCGCCGGGACACGGAAGGCGGGCCATTTTGCGAACTGCCATGCGCGCCACGCTCGGGATAGTCCTCAGTCTTGCCGCCCTGGGCCTCGCCGCCTGTGGCAAGGAGGGCTCCTCGGGCACTTCGGCGCCGCCGAGCGTCAGCGGGGCTGGCTGCGCCCCGGTCGCCGGGGACAAACTGGTCGTGCTCGACGACGACAAGAAGCTCCAGCTGGCGGACAACGTCATTCCGGCGATCAACACGAAGGCCGCCGACCCGGCCCTCGTCGCCGCGCTGGACAAGGTCTCCGACGCGCTCACTCCCGAGAAGCTGATCGCACTGAACAAGGCGGTCGACGTGGACCGCAAGACCTCGAAGGTCGCGGCGGAGGACTTCGCCAAGGCCGAGAACCTCACCACCGGTATCGAGAAGGGCAAGGGCGGCGCGATCAAGATCGGCGCCGCGAACTTCTCGGAGAGCGCCACCCTGGGCGCGCTCTACGAGATCGCGCTGGACGCCGCCGGCTACGACGCCTCGGTGCAGACCATCGGTCAGCGCGAGGTGTACTACGGCCAGCTCACCAAGGGCGACATCCAGGTCGTCCCGGAGTATGCGGCGACGCTGACCGAGTTCATCAACCAGGCGGTCAACGGCAAGAGCGCGACGACGCTCGCCTCGGGTGACGTCGACAAGACCGTCACGGCACTCAAGGACATCGGCGGCAAGCAGGGCCTGTCCTTCGGCAAGGCCTCCACCGCCACCGACGGCAACGCGTTCGCGGTGACCTCGGAGTTCGCCACGAAGTACGGGCTGAAGACGCTCAGCGACTTCGGCGCCAAGTGCTCCGGGCAGGCCACCATCCTGGGCGGCCCGGCGGAGTGCCCGCAGCGGCCCTTCTGCCAGCCGGGTCTGGAGAAGACGTACAGCATCCAGTTCGGCAAGGTGCTCAGCCTGGACGCCGGCGGCCCGCAGAGCAAGGACGCGCTGAAGAAGGGCACGGCCTCGATCGTGCTGGTGTTCTCCTCGGACGCCTCGCTCAGCTAGCCGGTTCGCCGACCGATTTGGTCCTCCCGTCCCGCTTCGCCGCAGCGGAACGGGAGGACATTTCGTTTGTCATCCAGAGCGGGTAAGTTCTCTGCTCATGCCGGCCCCTGAGACCACCGGGACGACCGGGGGAAAGCGGAGCACCAAGCTGCTCCAGCTGCTCTTCTGGGCTGGCGTCGGCCTGTCTCCGCTGGCCGCTCTGCTGCTGCTGGTCGGCAGCGGGTTCGTCCTGCAGGTCGCGGCCGTGCTCGCGGTCCTCGTGGTGCTGCTCATCGGCCTGTCGATCGCGCTGCGCCGTGACGGCGACGCGGTGCGCGGCGAGGTCGAGGAGCTCGTCTACGAGGAGATGGACCAGCTCCGCGACGACGTGCGCGGCGACATCACGCACGCCGCCCGGGCCACGCACGGGCAGCTCATCGAGCGCATCGGCGCCCTGCACGAGACCGTCGACGCGCTGCGCAACCAGGTCGACATGATGCGCACGCAGCTGGATCGGGCCGCCGCGCAGCCGCCGCCCGCGCCGCACCCGACCGGCGCCGCCGCGGTGCCCCAGGGCGTGCTGCGGCACACCGAGACCGTGCAGGTCACCACGAAGACGATGGTGGTCGATCCGACCGAGACCCGCTCCGGCACCGTCTACGGCGCCGCCGCGCCGGTCGAGGCCCGGGCCCAGATCCCCCAGCCGCGCCGGCCGGACCGCGTGGATCGGGCGGATCGCGCGGAGCGGGCGGATCGCGCGGAGCGGGCGGCGGGCCGGTCCGAGCCGCGCCCCGAGCCCTGGCAGGAGCAGCGCCAGCCGCCGCGGCCGGAGCCGCGCCCGGAGCCCGGCCGCGGCCCGGAGCCCGAGCGGGGCTTCGACCGCGGCGAGCGGTTCGGCCGCTCGGAGCGCACCGAGTGGACCGAGCGCAGCGAACGCAGCGAGCGCTCGGAGTGGGTGGAGCGGGGCCAGCCGGCCCGCGACGAGCCGCGCGGCCGGGACGAGCACCGCCGCGACGAGCCCCGCGGTCGCGAGGAGTCCTGGACCGAGCAGCTGCTGCGCGAGCGGATGGCCCGGGCCGACAGCGGCGACTGGCCGCAGACCCAGCCCCGCGCCGAGGTCGAGCGGGGCGGCGGGCGGCGCCGGGCGCGGGAGTCCGACGACGAGGGCAACGTCAACGGCATGCGCACGACCGACCGCTGGGCGTCCGTGCACAGCGACGACCGCGGCGGCCGGGAGCTGCGCATGGGCGAGCGGCGCTCCGCCGTGCACGCCGACGAGACCGGCACCCACGTGCGCATCGAGGACCGCTGGGCGAGCGTGCGCCAGGAGGATTACTACGCCGACGAGCCCCGCACCGGCGGCCACCGGGCGCACGACGAGGACCGGGACGACTCGCGGTACGAATCCGGGCAGTACGGCTACCCGCCGGATCGGCACCAGCCGGAGCGCTACGAGTCCGGGACGGAGAGCCCGCGCCGCTCGGCGGCCCGGCGGGAGCGGGAGCGCGACTGGGCCGGCCAGGAGCCGGACACCGGCGGCCACCGGCGGCCCGACGCGCAGTGGTCGCAGAGCGGCTACGAGGAGGCCCGGCGCGACGAGTCCGGCGGCGACCCGCGCTGGTCCGAGGTGCGCCGCGACCGGCCCGCCCTGAGCGGCCCGGCGGGCGCCCTGCCGGCCTCGCCGGCCGAGCCGGCCTCGCGCTGGACGCCGAGCCTCGGCGGCCTCGCCGGCCCGGCTCGGGAAGAGGAGCGGGTCGGGCGCCGCCAGCGCGACGACGACGAGGACTACGGCTGGAACGGCGGCCGCGACGAGCACCGCGGCCGGGCCGCCCGCCAGATCGTCGACTTCGAGGGCAACGACGACCGCTGGCGCTGAAGCGTCACTTGTCGATATCGCCGACGACGAAGAACATCGAGCCCAGGATCGCGATCAGGTCGGGCACCAGCGTGCCGGGCAGCAGCGTGGACAGGGCCTGCACGTTGGCGTAGGAGGCGGTGCGCAGCTTCAGCCGCCACGGGGTCTTCTCGCCGCGGGAGACCAGGTAGTAGCCGTTGACGCCGAGCGGGTTCTCGGTCCAGGCGTAGGTGTGGCCCTCCGGCGCCTTGACCACCTTGGGCAGGCGCACGTTGACCGGGCCGGTGAGCCGGTCGACCCGCTCCAGGCACTGCTGGGCGAGGTCGAGCGAGACGTACACCTGGTCCAGCAGCACCTCGAAGCGCGAGTGGCAGTCGCCGGCGGTGCGGGTGACCACGGGCACGGACAGCTCGCCGTAGGCCAGATACGGCTCGTCGCGGCGCAGGTCCAGGTCGAGCCCGCTGGCCCGGGCGACCGGCCCGGAGGCGCCGTAGGCGGCCGCGTCGGCGGCGGAGAGCACGCCGACGCCGACCGTGCGGGCCAGGAAGATCTCGTTGCGCCGGATGAGCGAGTCGAGGTCGGGCATGCGCCGGCGGACCTGGTCGATGGCGTCGCGGGCGCGGCCGGTCCAGCCGGCCGGCACCTCCTCCTTGAGGCCGCCGACCCGGTTGTACATGTAGTGCATACGGCCGCCGGAGGCCTCCTCCAGCACCGCCTGGATCGTCTCGCGCTCGCGGAAGGCGTAGAAGACGGGCGTGATCGCGCCGATCTCCAACGGGTACGACCCCAGGAACATCAGGTGGTTGAGCACCCGGTTGAGCTCGGCCAGGGCGGTGCGCAGCCAGACGGCGCGCTCGGGCACCTCGATGCCCATGAGGCGCTCCACCGCGAGTACCACACCCAGCTCATTGCAGAACGCCGAGAGCCAGTCGTGGCGGTTGGCGAGCATGATGATCTGCCGGTAGTCGCGCACCTCGAAGAGCTTCTCGGCGCCGCGGTGCATGTAACCGATGATCGGCTCGGCGCTGACCACGCGCTCGCCGTCGAGCACCAGCCGCAGGCGCAGCACGCCGTGGGTGGACGGGTGCTGCGGGCCGATGTTGAGCACCATGTCGGCGGTGTCGAGGCCCGCGCCCGTGCCGACCGTCACCTCGGACGTCATAGGCCAAGCCTAGAGCGCGGCGCTACAGGTCCTGCAGGATGCGCAGGGCCCGCGACACGTTGTGCATGGTGCTGGTGTCGGCGACCGCCACCCGCTCCACGAACCAGCGCTTGAGCGGCGAGGAGAGCCGGTCGGGCATCACCACGAGGTCGTCGAGCTCGACCGCCAGCGGCGAGTCGCGCAGCTCCTCGGCGTCGATGACCTCCGCGACGATCACCACCGGCACGTCCGTGCTGTTGAACACGTCCGAGCTGATGATCAGGCCGAGCCGCTCCCGGGCACCCTTGATGAGCCAGACTTCACCGCGCTGCACGCCGCCTACGGTATAGGTCCGCGTCCACCAGCGCGATCTCCTCTTCGTCGGCGAGCGCGGCCGCGTCGAGATCGACCTTGGCGCGGCGCAGCGCCTCGGCGTGGGCGGAGAAGATCTCGCGCAGCGCGCGATCCTGAGCGGCGCGGTCGATCCACGAGCTGAGCGACACCCCGTCGCGCTCGGCCCACTGGCGGGCGTCGGCGATGGTCTGGTCGGCGAAGGAGAGCGTCACCTTGGTCGTCATGCCTTTGAGTGTACCTTCGGTATGACCAGAAGTCATACCCAGTGCATGACCCAATGCTGTGCGCCCAGTCCTCCCGGGTCGGTGAGCTCCGCCGCCGCCGAGGCCCGGGCCAGCGCGCGCACGTATCCGCCGGGGTCGGACGAGGCCAGCGCCAGCGGCGGCCGTCTCCCGTCGACGCCGAGCAGCCGCAGCGCCTCGCGCTGCGGCAACGCGGGCGAGCCGAGGGAGTCCAGGGCCACCGAGACGGTGAGGTCGCACGAGCCGTCGGGCACCGGCGGCACCTGGCGGCCGGCCCGGAAGCCGGTCAGCGTGCCGAAGAGCGGGCGGGCGTCGGCGAAGTGGCCGTAGTCGACGGCGAGGGCCAGGCCGCGCTCGACCGCGGCGACGGCGCCGGCCCAGGCCGCGTCCCGCGGCGCGCCGATCTCGGCCCGGGCGCCGGGCGGGGCGTCGCGCAGCGGCCACCACCGGTCCAGCCAGGCGGCGTCGGCGGGGCTCAGGTCCGCCGCGCTCAGCGTTTCCGTGCCGTCCGGCGTCGTCTCGACGTACCGCCGCCGAAACCCGGCATCGAGCTCGACGATGTCCACCGGGATGTTGTCCAGCCACTCGGTCGCGATCAGCAGCCCCGCGAGGCCCGTGGGCGGCGCCGAGGTCCACCCGATCGTGGCGGGCAGTTCACCCGGCCGGGGCGCGAGCTCGACCCCGATCGGGCGGACCCGATCCCGCACGCCGGCCGGCAGCGCGGCCAGCACGCCGATGAGCAGCTCGCCGCGCCCGGCGCCGACGTCGACCAGGTCGAGCCGCTCCGGGCGGCCCAGGGCCTCGTCGAGGCGGCCCAGCAGGGCGGCGATCGCGCCGGCGAACAGCGGTGAGGCGTGCACGCTGGTGCGGAAGTGCTCGGCCGGTGCGGAGCGGACGAAGAAGCCGCCGGGGCCGTAGAGGGCCGCCTCCATCGCCTGCCGCCAGCGCGTCACAGGAATACTTTGCCCTCGCCCCGATAGGTCGGCACGGTGTCCACGATGCGCTCGCCGCGCACCAGGTGGACCTCGTTGACGTGCTCGCACAGCTCGCCCGCCTTGGAGTGGCGGAAGTACACCCGTTCGCCCACCCGCAGGCCGGCGGCGCCCGGCCCGGTCAGCGGGGTCTGCACCTCGCCCGCGCCCTCGGTGGGGATCAGGCGCAGCCCCTCGGGCAGCCACGGCAGCGGCTGGCGGGTCGGCGCGGTCTCACCGGAGGCGATCCAGCCGCCGCCGAGCACGGTCGCGATGCGGGGGTCGGGGCGGCGCACCACGGTCAGCGCGAAGAACGCGGCCGGGCGGGGGCGCCAGCGGCGGTACCCGTCGAAGAGCCACGGTCCGAACAGCCCGGAGCCGGCCGCCACCTCGGTCACGGCCGGATCGGCGGCGGTCGCCGCGACGCTGCCCGTGCCGCCGCCGTTGACGAACTCGAGCTCGGCGTGGCGGCGCACCTCCGCCACCACGGCGGACCGGCGGGCCACCAGCTCCGGCATCGAGCGCGCCTGGATGGCCCGGATGATCGCGCCGCGTGCCGGGCGGCCGGGCGGGGCGTCGCCGAGGCCCGCGATCTGCGCCTCGTACGACATCAGTCCGACCAGCCGGAATCCGGGCCGGTCGGCGATCGCGGCGGCCAGCGCGCCGGCCTGCGCCGGGGTGTGCACGGGGGAGCGCCGCACGCCGATGTGCACCCCGGACAGCGGCCGCCAGGACGCGTCGAGGTCGATGCAGACCCGCACCGGCGCGGCCCGCTGCGCGGCCGGCACCAGCGCGTCGACCAGGTCGAGCTGGTCGGCGCCGTCGACCATGACGGTGATCGTGCGGGCCAGCTTCTCGTCGGTGGCCAGGCGGCGCAGCGCGGCCCGGTCGGCGGTGGGGTAGGCGACCAGGATGTCGTCGGCGGTGCCGTGCCCGGCCAGCCAGATCGCCTCCGGCAGGGTGAACGCCATGATCCCGCGCCAGCCCGGGTGCTGCAGCGTCCGGTCGATGAGTGCCCGCACCCGCACCGACTTGCTCGGCACCCGCAGCGGCTTGCCGGCGGCCCGGCCGACCAGGGCCGAGCCGTTGGCGTCGAAGGCGTCGAGGTCCACGATCGCGAACGGTGGATCGAGGTCGGCGGTGGCCCGGTCGTAGCGGGCGCGCAGGTCGGCACGGGAGGTGGACACGCTTTACCGTACCGAGACCGGGGGGAATATGAAACAACCTCGCGTACCCGGCGCGCTTCCAGAATTGTCAGAGGTGACCTGTAGCGTGAGACCGGAGTGAAGGGGGTGCCGTCATCGCCAGCAGCGAACTCTCCGGTTTCGGGGAACTCCAGGCCGTCCTGCGCATCCGGGCCTTCCGCCGGCTCTGGGCGGTGCTCGGCCTGTCCTCCCTCGGCGACTGGCTCGGCCTGCTGGCCGCCTCGACCTTCGCCGCCTCGCAGGTGTCCAACTCGGCGGCCAAGGGCGTGGCGTTCGGTTCGGTCATCGCGGTGCGGCTGCTGCCCGCGCTGATCCTCGGCCCGGTCGCCGGCGTCTTCGCCGACCGGTTCGACCGCCGCTTGACGATGGTCGTCT
Source organism: Dactylosporangium sp. CA-092794 (assembly GCF_050948465.1). Classification (NCBI taxonomy): domain Bacteria; kingdom Bacillati; phylum Actinomycetota; class Actinomycetes; order Micromonosporales; family Micromonosporaceae; genus Dactylosporangium; species Dactylosporangium sp. CA-092794. Next base: position 651,946 of record NZ_CP192044.1, read on the forward strand.
GCGACCTGCTGCGCTTCGTGTTCTTCGCCTCCATCCCGGCCGCCGCGCTGTTCGTTCACGACGGCGCGCTGGTGGTGGCCTGGACGGCCGTCGCGACCTTCATCATCGAGACCGTCGCGATGATTTGGACGCCGGCCAAGGAAGCGTCGGTGCCCAACCTGCTGCCCCGGGCCCGCCTGGAGACGGCCAACCAGCTCACCCTGGCCACGACCTACGGCATCACGCCGGTCGCCGCCGCGCTGGTGCTCATCGGCCTGCAGTGGCTGGTGCTCGCCGTCTTCGGCAGCGACGAGCCGACCTACGCCGCGCCCAGCAACATCGCGCTGTGGTTCAACGCGCTGACGTTCCTGGCCACGGCGCTCACCGTGTTCTTCGGCATCCGCGAGATCAGCGGGCGGCGCACCGCGGGCGTGGAGCGCCGGCCCGGCATGATCGGCGAGTTCACCCAGGGCTGGGCGTTCGTCAGCAAGACGCCGCTGGTCCGCGGCCTGGTCCTGGGCATCTTCGGCGCCTTCGCGGGCGGCGGCGTGGTGGTCGGCACCGCGAAGTTCTACGCGGTCTCCCTCAGCGCCGGCGACGCCGCGTTCTACCTGCTCTTCGCCGTGCTGTTCGTCGGGCTCGGGGTCGGCATCGCGGCCGGGCCGCGGCTGGTCGGGGCGCTGTCGCGGCGGCGCTGGTTCGGCCTGTCGATCATCCTGGCCGCGGGCTCCGTGGTCATCCTCGCCCTGGCCACCCATCTGTCGGTCGCCGTGGGCGGGGCGCTGCTGGTCGGCGTCGGCGCCGGCATGGCCTTCCTGTCCGGCACCACGCTGCTCGGCGGCGAGGTCGCCGACGACATGCGCGGCCGCGCGTTCGCCTTCGTCCAGATGGGCACCCGCGTGGTGCTCATGCTCACCATCTCGCTCTCCAGCGTCATCGTCGGCGCCGGCGGCACCCGCAAGATCGACCTCGGCTTCTACGACTTCGAGGTCTCCAGCACCCGGCCCCTGCTGGCCATCGCCGGCGTCCTGGGCGTGCTCGCGGGCTCCTTCGCCCTGCGCCAGATGGACGACAAGCGGGGCGTGCCGATCCTGGCCGACCTGTTCGGCTCGCTGCGCGGCCGCCCGCTCAGCCCCGGCGATCCCAAGGCCTCCAGCGGGCTCTTCATCGTCTTCGAGGGCGGCGAGGGGGTCGGCAAGTCGACCCAGGTCGCCCAGCTCGCCGAGGCGCTGCGCCGGATCGGCCGCGACGTCGTGGTCACCCACGAGCCGGGCGCCACCCCGGTCGGCGCGCAGATCCGCCGGCTGGTGCTGGACCGCCCGGCCCAGGGCGCGGAGCCGGTGACCCCGCGCGCCGAGGCGCTGCTCTACGCCGCCGACCGCGCGCACCACGTGGCCTCGGTCGTGCGCCCGGCGCTGGAGCGCGGCGCTGTGGTCATCAGCGACCGGTATGTCGACTCCTCGCTGGCCTACCAGGGAGCCGGCCGCACGCTGCCGGTCGAGGAGGTCTCCTGGCTGTCGAAGTGGGCCACCGGCGGCCTCAAGCCCGACCTGGTCGTGCTGCTCGACCTCGACCCGGAGATCGGCCTGGCCCGGGCCGGCCGGCGCGGCGACGCCGACCGGCTGGAGAGCGAGTCGCTGGCCTTCCACGAGCGCGTGCGCTACGCGTTCCTTGACCTGGCCTCCGCCGACCCGAGCCGCTACCTGGTGCTCGACGCCACCAACTCGATCGAAGCCCTCGCCGAGGGCATCCTGCAGCGGGTGCGCCACCTCATTCCGGAGGCCGAGTCCTCCATCGACGTGGTGCTGCACGACGCCGCCGAGGTGGCCGCCGCCCTCATCGGCGACGCCGACGGCGACGCCGGCCCTGACGGCGTCCCCGGCGCCGGCTCCCGCGCCGGCCACGGTCCGGCCGTGGTGCGGTCCGCGGGCGAGTCAGACATGTCAGATTCGTCGGATAAGGGGGCGCGGATTTGACGCCGCCCATCTTCGACGAACTGGTCGGGCAGCCGGACGCGGTCGCGACGCTCTCCCGGGCGGTTGAGGCGGCCGACGTCATCGTGCGCGGCGAGACGCCCGACGCGGCCAGGCAGCAGGCGATGACCCACGCCTGGCTGTTCACGGGGCCGCCCGGCTCCGGCCGGTCGGTCGCCGCCCGGACGTTCGCCGCCGCGCTGCAGTGTCCCAACGGCGGCTGCGGCACCTGCCAGGCCTGCCACACCGCGCTCGCCGGCACGCACGCGGACGTGCGCTTCGTCGTGCCGGAGGGGCTGTCGATCGCGGTCGGCGAGATGCGGGCGCTGGTGCTGCGCGCGGCCAGTTCGCCCACGCAGGGCCGCTGGCAGGTGCTGCTGGTCGAGGACGCCGACCGGCTCACCGAGGCGGCCGGCAACGCGCTGCTCAAGGCCGTCGAGGAGCCCCCGGCGCGCACCGTGTTCCTGCTGTGCACGCCGAGCACGCACCCGGACGACATCTCGGTCACCATCCGCTCCCGCTGCCGCGTGGTGCCGCTGCGCCAGCCCCCCGCCGACGCCATCGCCACCGTGCTGCGCCGCGACGGCGTCGACGAGCCGACCGCCGCCTGGGCGGCCGCCGCGGCGCAGGGCCACGTCGGGCGCGCCCGCCGGCTGGCCCGCGACCCGCAGGCCCGCTCCCGCCGCGACGCGGTGCTCGCCGTGCCGCGCCGGCTGACCGGCATCGGCGCCGCGTTCGACGCCGCGAGCGCGCTCATCGAGGCCGCCGAGGCCGAGGCCGTCGCCTCGGTCGCCGAGATCGACGCCAAGGAGCGCTCCGCCCTGGAGACGGCCCTGGGCGCCGGCGGCACCGGCAAGGGCGCGGCCGGCGCCGCCCGCGGCTCGGCCGGCCAGCTCAAGGACCTGGAGCGCCGCCAGAAGTCCCGCGCCACCCGCGCCCAGCGCGACTCCCTCGACCGCGCCCTGGTCGACCTGGCCGGCTTCTACCGCGACGTGCTGGGCCACAGCTTCTCCGCCGGCGTAGCCCCGGTCCACGGCGACACCACCGAACTCGCGGTCGCCGCCGCCGACAAGTGGGCACCGGAGAGCGCCCTGCGCCGCCTCGAGGCCGTCCTCGAGTGCCGCGTCGCCATCGAGGCCAACGTGAAGCCCCGAATCGCCGTCGAGGCCCTGATGCTCTCCCTCTGGCGCGGCTAGCCCCGCCCCACCTGCCTAACGCCACCTACCTCCGCCGGCGCGGCGGTGTGAGTTGACCAGCCGTTGTTCGTGGTGGTCGCCGCCAGACGGCGGTCAGGTTCCGTGGCTGGCGATGCCCCGCCGGGTGCTGCGGTACCCCTCGCCGAGCGACCATGGCGTGCCCGCCACGGACCGGCGCCGCCGGCGCCGCGATGCCCGGCGGTGACCGCGATGCCCCGGCCTGCGCGTTCCGGCGCCCACGGCGAGCGCGATCCGCGATCACGGTTCTGCACGGCGGGCCGCGATCAGGTCCTTGCACGGTCGGCGTTGCACGGTCGGCGTTGCACGCCGCGGAGCGCAGCGCGTCGCAGCGACCATAAGTCTCCGCGATCATGCTGCACTCGGCATCGACACCGAGGGTTTTTCATGATCACGGAGTGATCATGTACACCCGTGTACCGAAAGTCTCCGGGATCATGGCAAACCCGTGGTGCGGCCACCGCGGGCAGCATGATCACGGAGACATACGTCCGGCCCGACCGCACCGATCGGATGGTCGTCCGACGGGGTGAACATCCGCATCGCGCGGGCTGTCATCTGCCGCGGCCTACGCGGCCCGCGCGCGGCGAGCCATGAGCCGGGCAGCCGGGCAGCCGGCAGCCGGGCAGCCGGCAGCCGGGCAGCCGGCAGCCGGGCAGCCGGCAGCCGGGCAGCCGGGCAGCCGGCAGCCGGGCAGCCGGGGTGGCGGGCAGCCGGGGTGGCGGGGTGGCGGTCAGCCGGGGTGGCGGGGTGGCGGGCAGCCGGGGTGGCGGATGACCGTCGTGCTCCGGCGGCGGGCAGGCGGCCGGGGCTAGAGGTTGACGCGGGTGACGCTCGCGATGGTGGCGGGGCCGAGGGGCACCCGCGGTGGGTGATACTCCAGCCCGGCCAGTGACGCCGCCCAGCAGGCCCGGAGGTCGTCTGCGGCATCGAGCGCATCGGCGGCCGGCTGCAGCACCCGGCCGGTGATCCGGGTCGCGGCCGCGGCCGCCTCCGCGCCGATCGAGGCGCCGCCGCCGACGTTGGCGCCGCTGCCGCCGCTGCCGACGTTGGCGCCGCTGCCGGCGTTGGCGGGGTTGGCGGTGACCAGCGTGACGGCCTCGGCCGAGGTGGCCACCCGGGCGATGGCCTCGGCGAGCTCATGCCGGAATCCGGCGGCCCACCCGGCGACCGCTTCCAGGTATCCGGCGGTCGCCCGCACCCGCCCGGCGATCGTGGCCGGCTCGGTTCCGTCCCCGATGTGCGCCGCCAGCGCTTCCCAGACGATCCCGAACGCGTCGGCTCCGCCGCCCTCCCAGGCGGCCCGGGTCACGTCGGTGCCCAGCTGCTCCGGCAGCTCGCCGAAGCGCTCGGCGATGCCCTGCAGCTCGGTGGCGCCGGCCTGAAGACCGTCGACGTCGAGGCGGAGGCCGTAGTCCAGCACGTCGGCCGGCAGCCCCCGGACCCGCCGCACGAGCGGCCACACGGGGCTGTCCGCCGCGATGCCGGTGACGGCGAGCACGTCGCCTACCCGCCGGAACAGGTCCCCGCCCACCTCCGCGAGCCGATCCAGGGCGTCCGTCATGGCAGCGTCCGGGAGTCCGCTTCGGCGGTGCGGTATCCGGCCACGACCTGGCGCAGCGCGTGAGCCGTCTCGGCCAGCCGTGCGCCGTGCGCGGCCGCCTCCGCGCCGCGGGCGGTCAGTGCCGTCGCAAGCAGTCGGTGCAGGTCACGGCCGAGTTCGCCCAGCGCGCCGGAGGCGTCGGCGCCGAGCGCGCGGGCGCCGGGGTCGATGATGCTCAGCGTGGTGCTCGCCGCGGCCAAATCATCGCCGGCCGAGTCGAGACGGTGCGCCAGATCCTCGAGCCGCATCTAGACCGCCGCCCAGCCTGCCGAAAGATGCCCGCCGCAGCACTCCGAGACCGGAAAACACCCGCCACGGCACCCTGAGACCGGAACATGCTCGTCACGGCACCCTGAGACCGGAACATGCTCGTCACGGCGCTCTGGGACCGGAACGTGCCCGCCGCGGCACCCGGCGGCTGGAGCATGTCCCCCACCGCGTGGGGAGAACGGCGCGTGGGAGAACGGCGCGTGGGAGAACGGCGCGTGGGCGGAAGGGGCGCCGGGCGAGGGCAGGGTGGCGGAGTGGTGGTCGCGCGGTAGTGGTGGCACCATCACACCCCCGATCGTCATGTGGCGCGCAGTAGTGGTCATTCCAGCGTGCGGTAGTCGCCGAAGGTTTCGGCCTGGAGCTTGCGGCGGGCCCACGCGGCCGCGTCCGCGGCGGCGGTGACCGCCTCGCGGACCGAGCGCGACAAGGACTCGCTCGTTCGGTTGTGCAGAGACCCGTCGATGCGGACGTCGCGGATCGTGCCGTCGGCGGTGACCAGGACCTCGACCAGGCCGTCGGCCGAGCGGACCGTCACCTCGACGGTCTTCACCGCCTTGTCGAACTCGGCGTGCAGGGCCTCGATCCGGCGGTAACGCTCGACCGCCTCCTCGATCCACGCCTCGTCGATGTCACGTCCCATCGATGTCACGCCCCATGCGACCTCCCTGCGTGACCGTACGGCACCCGGCGGTCAGCGCGGAAGACCGATGCAACGCCTGTGGATAACTCCCGCGCGCGCATGATCGGAGGCGCCCAGGGGAGGCGGGCGGTCACCGGAGGCGGATCGGGTCGTCGATCAGGTGGAGCTCCATCGGGTCGTGCGGTTCGAACCAGGGGGCGTCCGGTGGGGCGGCCGGGCGGGCGTGCCAGCGGTGGGCGGTGCGGCGTACGCCGATCGGGTAGATGGTCACGGCGCCGTCCGCGGTGAAGTGCAGCCGCAGAAAGCCCTTGTAGCCGGTGATGCCCTGGCCGGCGAACAGCTCGTTGAGGTTGACGTTGAACTTGGCGGCGATCAGCAGGTACAGCGCGAAAAGCTCGCCCGAGGCGACGGCGGACAACGGCAGGTACAACACGATGGACAACAGCAGCGGCAGGGGCCAAGACAGGCCGACGAACGGCAGGTTCAGCCAGGCCCAGGTGCCGAGGGTGGCCAGGGCGACGAATGCGGCGCCGTGCAACAGACCCAGCACCCAGTGGCGTGGTCGTCGCTGGCCCGCGGCGCGCGGCATGGCCAGTAGGCAGGTGCCGGCCAGATCGACCAGGATCATGAGCACGGCCGGCACCGTCACCAGGCGCTGCTCCACGCCCGACACCACGCGGTCCGCAGCGTTGACGAAAGCGAGCATGGTCAGCGTCTGCAGCACGCCGAGCAGGCCCAGGAACACCGCGTTACGCCACGGCAGGCGCCAGAACACCCCGGCGGACAGGCCGCGCGACTGGGGCTTCGTGGGGAAGGTGCGGCGCAGCGCGTAGGTGCGCGAGGGCGAGGCGTTGCGGACCAGCGAGCGGGCCGGCGGCACCTCGATCTGCTCCGGCAGCTCATGGGTCGGGTAGAGGTACGCACCGCCGCCGCCGGAGGTGATGAGTTCGCGCTCCGGGCGGGAGTACCGCGCGTAATGATGCAGATCGCCGGAGATCATCAGGCGTACGTCGGCGCCGGTGGGAGCGATGACCGTGCGTACGAAGTAGTCCAGGCTGTCGTAGGCCTTGCGGTCGTCGGTCGCCTCGACCCAGCTGGGCGAGGGCGGGCAGATGATGACCCGGTCGCCGGGGCCCATGCGCGCGGCGGCGGCGGTGAAGTACCGCAGCTGCGGGTCGTCGATATAGGCGCCGGCCTGCACGTCGAGGCCGAGCAGCCACCAGCGGTGCGGCAGCTGGATCGCGAAATACGACCGGGTCTGGCGGGTCCGCCAGCCGCCGACCGCGCCCTCGTTGCCGCGGACGAACAGGCGCAGGAAGGCGGTGAGGCCGTCGTACCAGTCGTGGTTGCCCGGCACCGCATAGAGCCGGGGTCGCGGGCCCTCGCTCGGCGGCTCCGGCAGCGCGGCGCGGAACGGGCCCTTGAATCGGTCCTCGTACTGCTGCCCGCTCGCCGTCGGATAGACCTGGTCGCCGCCGAGCACCAGCACCTCGCCCCGCGGCAGCTCGTGGCCGTCGACGGTCAGTGACGGCTGGGCGAGCAGGTACGCGACGGAGTAGGTGGCGTTGAACCCGTCGCCGGTGTCGGCCGCGTAGTCGACCCACAGCTCGTCGCCTTCGGGCCACTCGTCCTCGCTGTTCGCCTCGCCGCTGTAGTTCGCGCTCTCCCGCAGGATCCGCCCGGGCAGCGCGTCCTGCAGCTCGCGCTTGTCGAGGTAGGCGCCGAACAGGTCGGCGAGCAGCACCCGCACCGCGGTCCCGCTCAGCAGCACCGGGCTCAGCCACGGCACCGCCCGGCGGGGCGTGAAGCCCATCTGATCCGGGTCGAGCGCGGTCGGCCGCCCACCGGGGACCGGCGCCGCCTCCGCCTCGTCCTCCTGCGGCAGCGGCAGCAGCGGCTCGCCCGGCTCGGCGGTCAGCTCCCCGGGAGCGGGCGGGATATCGTCGGGCATCACCGGCGGGACGTTACCCGCGCGCGGCACACCGGGAAACCCCTCGCGCACCCGCCGGGGGCATGTCGTAGACTGGGGAACCGTTGCCGCCTTAGCTCAGTCGGCAGAGCGATTCACTCGTAATGAATAGGTCGACGGTTCGATTCCGTCAGGCGGCTCCAACTCAACGCCCCGACCAGGGGATACCTGGCCGGGGCGTTGGCTTGTTCGATGACGATCTGCGCAGCCGGCTGAGCGAGGGGCCGGCCGGGCCGGCGCGCCGCGACGGTCCGGGGCGGCCTCGCGCCGTCAGCCGGTGCTTCGGGCGCTCCACGGCTGACCCCGCACTTCACCGGCCGCGAGGACGAACTCGGCCGGCTCGTCGCCGCGACCGCGCGGACCCGGGCGGTCCAGCTGGCCGGGCGGTCCGGCCGATCGGCGCCGTCGCGCCACCACGAAGAACCACAGGCAAGGCACCGGGCGGGTCAGCCGTGGTGCTCCTCGTAGGCCTGGCGGGGGCCGCAGACCGAGGCGCGGCTGCAGGAGCAGCGGGAGCCGTCGGCGTCCATGCGGACGATGACCGAGTCGCGCGGCACGCTGTGGCCGACGACCCGCCCGTCGCCCTCCGGGGTGCTGACCCGGGCGCCGATGGCCGGCGCGGTGGCCTGGAACTGCTGATACAAAGGATGTTCGTACTTCAGGCAGCACATCAGCCGCCCGCACGCGCCGGAGATGCGCAGTGGGTTGAGCGGCAGGTCCTGGTCCTTGGCCATGCGGATGGTGACCGGCTCGAAGTCGTTGAGGAACGTCGCGCAGCACAGGTCGCGCCCGCAGGAGCCGATGCCGCCCTGCACGCGCGCCGAGTCGCGGGCCGACAGCTGCCGCAGCTCCACCCGGCAGTGCAGCGTGGCGCCGAGGTCGCGGACCAGCGAGCGGAAGTCCACCCGATGGGGTGCGGTGAAGTAGATGGTCGTCCGCGCGCCTTGACCGCCCGCCGAGTCCAGGACGTGGTCTACTGCGACGACCTTCATCGGCAGCTCGTGCTCGCGGATCAGTTTCTTGGCCGCGACCTTCGCCTCGGCCTTGCGCTTGCGCAGCAGCTCGTCGCGGCGCAGGTCGTCGTCGGCGGCCATGGCCACCAGCCGCGGGAAGCCCTCGGTGTCGTCGGAGACCCACTGGGCGGCCCAGACGCACTCGGCCACCTCGGGCCCGTCGTCGGTCGGCACCAGCACCCGGTCGCCGACCTGGGGGCGCAGGTCACCGGGGTCGAAGTAGAACAGCCGTCCGTAGCGGTTGAAGCTCACCGCGCACAGCATGCCCATGGCGATCACAGTAACGCGGGTCACGCCGACCGCCTACGGCCGCGGCGAGATGACGGTAAAAGTAGGTAAAAGTCCGACTCGACACTTTTGTGGGACCCCGTAACTATTGCTTCGCTTTCGTCGTTACTAGTGCGGATGAGACCGTAAAAAGGGGCGTAACTCCGGCCGCGAAGGGCTCGTTGGGGGCAGCAGTGGCACGCCTGACGGCGAGCTTCCTGTACTCCCCGGTCTCGGAGGACCCCAACGCCATGACGGAACCTGTTGCTTTCGCGCGCCCAAAAACAGCCCGGTATCTCGCCGCCCTCGCCGCCGCGGGGGTGCTCGCAGCCGTGAGCCCGGTCGCGTCAGCGGCACCCGCGTCGGCCGGGGTGGCGGAGAGTTCCGGCTGCCCCGACGGGTTCGGCGCGACGGCCGCCGCCAACACGATCGCGCTCGGCGGTGTCGACCTGCGCGCGCTCGGGCGCGACGAGGCGCCCCTGCCGGAGCTGCGGGTCGCGACCGCGCACTCCGGGTTCGCCGGCGGGCCGGCGCGGGCGGCGGCTGATGCGCGGTACATCCAAAGCAGCGGGATTCTGCCCCCGGGCCTGATCGGGCCGAGCGCTTATCAGCAGGCGCCGCCGCCGCATGATCAGGCGGATGAGGTACCCGTGCAGGGCGTGAATCTCGGCGCGCTGTCGGCCGGCACCGGCGGCCTGCGCGCCGCCGCGACCTGGCAGGACGCCGCCCGCTGCACGCCCTCGGCGGGCCCGCACGCGGACGCCGCCGCCCGGCTGGCCGGGCTCACGGTCCTGCCCGGCCGCGGCGGCCGTGCGCTGCTGCGCCTCGGCGCGATCGAGAGCGGCACCGCCACCGCGGTCGACCAGGTCGACGGCAAGCCGGCCGCCGCGGCGGGCGCGACCGGCGGCGTCGCGGACTTCACGCTGCTGGCCGGGGGGCCGGCGGCGTTCGGCGTGAAGGTGCTCAGCGCGCCGTCGCTGCGCGTCACCGCCGGTACCAAGAAGACGGTCGACTACAAGCCCGCGGTGCTCGAAGTGCGCGTGCCGGGTCGCGACGCGATCCGGGTCGACTCGGCCGGCTCCCACGCCGACGTGGTCATCCCGGTCGACGGGGGTGCCCGGGCCGCCGCCGAGGATCTGGGCCGCGCCGAGGACCTGCCGGTGGTGACCGGTACGACGCTGCTCGACGTGCTGGGCGGCGCGACCGGCGCGCTGTCCGGCACGCTGGCCGGGGTGCGCGCGGTGCCCGAGTCGATCCTCGACGCGCTGCTGCCCGGCCTGCCCGCGGTGGGCCGCGGCGAGTCGACGGTTCAGGCGCCGGAGGGCTCGCGCGCTCACCCGTCGCGGGTCGTCGTCCTGCGCGTCGAGATCGGTTCGGTGGAGCGCCAGACGAACGCCACCGGCATCTACGCGAAGGCGCTGTCGGTGCGGATCAAGCTGATCGTCCGCACCAAGTGGAAGTCCGGGGGGTACGGCGAGCAGGCCGACGGCACCACCATCCTGGACCTCGGCATCTGCTCCCTGGAGGCGGCCGCCGCGACCCCGCGCACCGGCGGCTACGGCCCGGGCGGCACCGGCGCCGGCTACGGCGGGGTGAGCGGCGAGACCGGCGGCACCCTGCCGGTCACGGGCTCGCGGGCCGCCCTGATCCTGGGCGCCGGCCTGCTCCTGGTGGTCGCCGGCCGCATGTTCGTGGTGCTGTCCCGGCGCCGCTCGACCACCTGATTCCCATCGACCCCTTCGCCGCCCGTGCAGCGCCCCACCGGCGCTGCCCGGGCGGTGTTTTCTTCTGTGGCCGCTACGTGGTCGCGGTGAAGCGGCGCATCGAGGCGGCGAACTCCAGGGCCGTCGACGCCAGCCGCTGGGCGCCGAGGATGGCCCGCTCCCGGCTGCCGCTCATGCCCGACGTGAACTCGATCTGCACGTCGCCGTCGTCCACGAGCATGATGAGATCGCCCTCGTCCTCGGTGATCTCGGCGTTCAGGAAACGCAGGTCGAGCGCGACGATGGGACTCAGCGGCTCCTCCATGCGGTGGCCTCCCCGGAAACGCGGCGACGGCGCGCGCGGCGACGTAGGTTGGGCGAGTGCGGTGCCCGCGCAGCTCGCAGCGGACGGGTACCGCACCCAGGAGCAACAGCCTATACCGAGTGGCCCTAAGGCCACAATAATGACTGCCGATTGACCTTCGTATGGTCGCCAGCATGATCTCCCGGAGTTCCGGCTTGTCGCTCTATCGGCAGGTCGCGGACGCGATTCGGCAACAGATCATCAGCGGTGAACTGCCGCCGGGAAGTCTGCTGCCCTCCGAGAAGTACCTCGCCGAGGAGCACGACGTCGGTCGCGACACCATTCGCGACGCGATGGCGCACCTGCGTAGCGAGGGTCTTGTCGAGAGCAAACGTGGGTACCGCAGCCGCGTGCGGGCCCTCCAGCCGCGCGAGCAGATCTGGCTGCACCCGGGTGAGATGGTCACCGCCCGTATGCCCACGCCGGCGGAGAAGAAAGAGCACAGCATGCAGGAGGGCGTGCCGGTGCTCGTTGTGGGGGAGAAGGCGTATCCGGCCGACCGGTACGAGTTCGGCCGCGAACCTGACGCGGAGTAACGCACCTCACCCCGTAACACTCGTCACGCTATAAAACGTTGTCGCCGGCCGCCCGTCGAACCGATGCTTGTGGCAAGCAAGTATCGACCGACGGGGGAGCCACGAGCGTGGACGAGAACAGTGAGCACGCCGCCATCGGGCGGCAGGTCGGCCGGTTCATCCGGCTGTCCGAGCTGCTCTTCGCGACGCTCAAGTGGAACGAGGCCGGCCGTGGCCTCGAGCGCCCCGCCTACGTACTGCTGAGCCGGGTCGCGGTCGAGGGACCCATCCGGCTGTCGGCGCTCGCCGCCGAGGTAAGCCTGGACCTCTCCACGGTGAGCCGGCAGGTCGCCGCCCTGGAGAGCGCCGGGCTGATGCACCGCTACCCGGATCCGTCCGACAAGCGGGCCAGCCTGGTCGAGGTCACCGACCTCGGCAACGAGGTCTACGCCGAGAACCGGGACCGCTGGCTGTCCATCTGGGAAGAACTGCTCGCCGACTGGACGCCGCAGCAGCGGCGGCTCTTCGCCGAGCTCTTCACCCGCCTCAACGAGTCGATCGCCGACCGGCTCCCGCACGGTACAACCTTCGAAAGGGACGCTCGATGACCACCGCCGCGCCGCCGGAGCAACAGGCCCGGCCTTCCTTGTCCCACCGGCAGATCCTGCTGCTGATGGGCGGCCTGATGACCGGGATGCTGCTCGCCGCGCTCGACCAGACGATCGTGGGCACCGCGCTGCCGACGATCGTCGGCGACCTCGGCGGCCTCGACCACTACTCCTGGGTGGTCACCGCGTACCTGCTCGCCTCGACCGCGTCGACGCCGCTGTACGGCAAGATCAGCGACCTCTACGGGCGCCGCCCGGTGCTGCTGTTCGCGATCGCGACCTTCCTGGCCGGCTCGCTGCTGGCCGGCCTCTCGCAGAACATGCCCGAGCTCATCGCCACCCGCGCGCTGCAGGGCATCGGCGCCGGCGGCCTCATGACGCTCGCCTTCACGATCGTCTCCGACGTCGTCGCGCCCCGCGAGCGGGCTCGCTACCAGGGCCTCTTCGGCGCGGTCTTCGGCATCTCCTCGGTCGCCGGCCCGCTCGTCGGCGGCTACTTCGCCGAGAACGACTGGCGCTGGATCTTCTACATCAACGTCCCGCTGGCGATCTTCGCACTCTTCGTCTGCGCCCGGGTGCTGCGCCTGGTCCCGCACACCCGCCGCGAGCACCGCGTCGACTACCTCGGCGCGACGCTGATGGTGGCCGGCTGCAGCGCACTGCTGCTGGCGCTGTCGTGGGGCGGCAACGAGTACGCCTGGAACTCCGTGACCATCCTCGGCCTGCTCGCCGCGTTCGCGGTGCTCGCCGTGGCCTTCGTGGCGGTCGAGGGCCGCGCCGACGAGCCGATCCTGCCGCTGCGGCTGTTCCGCCGCCCGACCTTCTCGCTGTCCAACGTGGCGACGTTCATCCTGGGCTTCGCGATGTTCGGCTCGATCATCTACGTGCCCCTCTACCTGCAGATCGTCAAGGGCGCCACGCCGACCCGCTCGGGCCTGCTGATGCTGCCGATGATGGCCGGCGTCATCGTGACCTCGATCGTCTCCGGCCGCGTCATCGCGCGGCTGGGCCGCTACAAGTGGTTCCCGGTCGCCGGCACCATCATCATGGCCGCCGGGCTGCTGCTGTTCACCAGCCTGCAGGTGGACACTCCGCTGTGGCAGGCGTTCATCTACATGACCGCCATCGGCGTCGGCCTGGGCATGGCGATGCAGCCGCTGATCCTGGCGGTGCAGAACTCGCTCGAGCTTCGTGATATGGGCGCCGGTACCTCGGCCGCCACTTTCTTCCGCTCACTGGGCGGCTCGGTCGGCGTAGCCGCGCTGGGCGCCGTCATGAACAACCAGCTGGCCAAGCAGATGGCCGGCGCCGGCCCCGGCGTCTCGATCAACGCCCCGGCCCAGGTCCGCGCACTACCCACGGCCCAGCTGCAGCTGGTCGAGCACATCTTCGTCAACGCCCTGCACCCGGTCTTCCTCGCGGCCGCGATCGTCGCCCTGGTCGGCACGTTGATCACCCTGGCCCTCCCCAACAAGTCCCTCCAGAGCGCCACCGAAGCACCACAGCCATCACCGGACTCGGCGTCCCAGCCGGATTCGGCCGAGGATGCCGCCGCAGCCATGGAGGCAAAGGCAGCCGCTTTCTAGGCAGACCCGAAATGGCGGATAAGTCCGGCGTTCCGCCCGGACTTATCCGCCCCAAGCCCCGCGCAGCGCACCCCACTGCGCCGGAGGCGCAATAGGGGACCGTGCCCAGGACGCCAGGGGCGCGCAGCGCGGGAAGAGGTGGCCGCGGAGCGGCCATGGGGGGTCTGGGGTGGGAACCCCCCAGGTTAGCGCCGCGACGGAGTCGCGCGTGGCTAGGATTTCGGACCCCAGCCAAATGCGCCGAAGGCGCAACAAGAAACCCCAGCCCTTGCGCCGGAGGCGCAACAAAGAAGCCCAGCCCTTGCGCCGAAGGCGCCACAAGGAGCAGGACCACTGCGCCGGAGGCGCAATGGGGGACCGTGCCCAGGACGTCAGGGGCGCGCAGCGCGGGAAGAGGTGGCCGCGGAGCGGCCATGGGGGGTCTGGGGTGGGAACCCCCCAGGCAAGCGCCGCGACGGAGTCGCGCGTGGCTAGGATTTCGGACCCCAGCCAAATGCGCCGAAGGCGCAACAAGAAACCCCAGCCACCGCGCCGAAGGCGCGACAAAAACCCCAGCCCGTGCGCCGAAGGCGCCACAAGGAGCAGGACCACTGCGCCGGAGGCGCAATGGGGGACCGTGCCCAGGACGTCAGGGGCGCGCAGCGCGGAAGAGAGTGGCCGCGGAGCGGCCATGGGGGGTCTGGGGTGGGAACCCCCCAGGCAAGCGCCGCGACGGAGTCGCGCGTGGCTAGGATTTCGGACCCCAGCCAAACGCGCCGAAGGCGCCACAAGAAACCCCAGCCCCTGCGCCGAAGGCGCAACAAAGAAGCCCAGCCCCTGCGCCGAAGGCGCCACAAGGAGCCGCGCCACTGCGCCGGAGGCGCGACAAGGGACAGCGCCCACTGCGCCGGAGGCGCCACAGGGGAAAGCGTCCACCGCGCCGGAGGCGCAACAAAACCCCAGCCACCGCGCCGAAGCCGCCAGAACTCTCCGCGATCATGCCGTAGTCGCCACCCGTACCACGCGTTTCCCATGATCACGGAAGATCTATGTACCCATAGGTACCATATGTCTCCGCGATCATGAGAAACCCGCCGCTCGCCACCGAGAGCCGCATGATCGCGGAGAGATTCGTTCGCTCCAGCCGCTACCGATAAGCGACGAAGCCGAGCGAATCACGACTTACCAGGATTTTTCGCCAGTCAGGGTATAAATCCGAAAAGTCGTGGCGCGGAGCGCCCGACTTTTCGAAAAGCGTTGAGCGCGCGGCCCTGCGGAGAGCGGCGTCAGGAAGGTGACGGTTCCAATGTGGCGCAGGGCACATTAGCGTTCATCTCATGCGCAGCACGATGATGAAGACACCCCTGCTGATCTCCCGCATTCTGCAGCACGGCACCACCGTCCACGGCGACGCCGAGGTTGCCACCTGGACCGGCGAGAGCTCCCGCCGCACCAGCTTCGCCGAGGTCGGCCGGCAGGCCGCTCGGCTGGCCCACGGCCTGCGCGGGCTGGGCGTCACCGGCGACGAGCGGGTCGGCACCCTGATGTGGAACAACGCCGAGCACCTGGTCGCGTACCTCGCGGTGCCGAGCATGGGCGCGGTCCTGCACACGCTCAACCTCCGGCTCTTCCCCGAGCAGCTGATCTACATCGCCAACCACGCCGAGGACCGGGTCGTCATCGTCGACTCGACGCTGATTCCGCTGCTCGCGGGCGTGCTGCCGCACCTGACCACGCTCCGCCACATCGTGGTGGCCGGCGACGGTGACGTCGAGAAGCTGCGCAAGGACGGCGTCGAGGTGCACCGGTGGGACGAGCTGCTGCAGGGCAAGCCGGACACGTTCGACTGGCCCGCGGTGGACGAGGACGACGCCGCCGCGTTGTGTTACACGAGTGGTACCACCGGAAACCCCAAGGGCGTCGCCTACTCCCACCGCTCGATCTACCTCCACTCGATGGAGGTGTGCATGGCGGAGAGCTTCGGCCTCGGGCCGCAGGTGCGCGACCTGTGCATCGTCCCCATGTTCCACGCCATGGCCTGGGGCCTGCCCTACGCGGCGCTGATGAGCGGCGCCTCGCTGGTCATGCCGGACCGGTTCCTGCAGGCCGCGCCGCTGGCCCGGATGATCGAGGTGGAGCGGCCGACCTTCGCGGGCGCGGTGCCGACGATCTTCACGGATCTGCTGGCGTACCTCGACACGCACCCCACCGACACCTCCTCGCTCAAGGAGGTCGTCATCGGCGGGTCGGCCTGCCCGCCGTCGCTCATGCACGCCTTCGCCGACCGGTACGACATCCAGGTCATCCACGCCTGGGGCATGACCGAGATGTCGCCGCTGGGCTCGATCGCCCGGGCGCCGCACGGGCTGGAGGGGCCGGAGCACTGGGCGTACCGCTACACCCAAGGTCGCATCCCGGCCGGCGTCGAGGGGCGGATCGTCGGCCCCACCGGCGAGATCATGCCCAGCGACGGCAAGTCCGTCGGTGAGCTGGAGGTCCGCGGGCCCTGGATCACCGCGCAGTACCTCGGCGAGGACGGCCCCGATCCGGACAAGTTCGACAACGGCTGGCTGCGCACCGGCGATGTCGGCACGCTCTCGCCGAACGGGTACCTGACGCTCAGCGACCGCGCCAAGGACGTCATCAAGTCCGGCGGCGAGTGGATCAGCTCGGTCGACCTGGAGAACGCCCTGATGGCCCACCCGTCGGTGCTCGAGGCCTGCGTGGTCGGGGTGCCCGACGAGAAGTGGGGCGAGCGACCGCTCGCGACCGTGGTGCTCCGCGAGGGCGAGACCGTCGACGCGGCCGCCCTGCGCGAGTTCCTGGCCGACAAGGTGGCCCGCTGGCAGGTGCCGGAGCGCTGGTCGTTCATCGAGGCGGTGCCGAAGACGAGCGTCGGCAAGTTCGACAAGAAGCGGGTCCGGGCCGACTATGCGGGCGGGGAGCTTGAGGTGGTACAGATCTACGGGTGACCCGCCCGGCCAAGATCGCCCTGCTGATCACCGCCGCCCTGTCGGCGTGCGTGATCGCGGGCTGCGGCGCGGCCCTGGCACTGCGCGACTGGGTGCCGGGGCTGGCCGGCTGCGCCGACCCGACCAAGCCGACGAAGACGTCGGTGTTCACCGAGCCGATCCGGATCGAGCAGCTGTACCCCCGGCTGAAGCCGATCCGCACCGTCCACTGGCAGGAGCGTGAGGCCCGGGCCCGCAGCTGCCCGGAGATCGGCCCGATGGACTACGTGATGTCGGGTTTCGCCGTGATTGATTCGTCCCGTGCTGCCGAACTGCCCACGACCGGGGCGTCAACCAGTCCGGACGTCCCCGAGGACCTACGCCCGTTCGCTCCCGCCGAACCGCACTGGCAGAGCATCGGCGACGGCCTGCTGCTGGACCCGGGCTCCGCGACGGTCTACTTCACGCGGACTTCTTCGTAGCGGTCTTCTTGGCGGCGGTGGTCTTCTTCGCCGGGGCGGTCTTCTTGGCGGGGGCCTGCTTCGCCGCCGCCTTCTTGATCGGCGTCGGCTGCTGCTCCTCGGCGTCGGACTCCGCCTCGGCGGCCGGGGCGGCCGGGGCCTCCTCGCCGCGGGCGGCGCGGGCGCGCTCGACCGAGGCGCGCAGGGCGGCCATCAGGTCGACCGCCGCGGCCGGGGCCTCCTCGGCCTCCTCCGGCTGGACCACCTCGCGGCCGGCCACCTTCGCCTCGATGACCTCCTGCAGGGCCTCGCGGTAGTTGTCCGTGTACGTCGACGGGTCGAAGTCGGCCGCCATCGACTCGATCAGCGAGCCGGCCATCGCCAGCTCCGCCGGGCGGGCGGTGATGTCCTCGTCGAGGATGTCGAACTTCGCCGCGCGGATCTCGTCGGGCCACAGCATCGTGTTGAGGACCAGCACGTTGTCGCGCACGCGGAGGGTGGCCAGCTGCTCGCGCTGGCGCAGGGCCACCTTCACGACGGCGACCCGATCGGTGTTGGTCAGGGCGTCGCGGAGCAGCGCGTAGGGCTTCGCGGCGGTCTGCTCCGGTTCGAGGTAGTACGCCTTGTTGTAGAGGATCGGGTCGACCTGCTCCGTGGGCACGAACTCGAGCACCTCGATCGCCCGGCTGGTGGTCAGCGGCAGGTCGGCGAAGTCGTCGTCGGTGAGGATCACCATCTCGCCGCCGCCCAGGTCGTAGCCCTTGGCGATGTCGTCGTAGGCGACCTCTTCGCCGTCGACGGAGCAGACGCGCTTGTACTTGATCCGCCCGCCGTCGTCGCGGTGCACCTGGTGGAAGCGGATGTCCTTCTCCTCGGTCGCCGAGTAGAGCCGTACGGCGATCGAGACCAGCCCGAAGGAGACCGCGCCCTTCCAGATCGCGCGCATGAGGATCCCTTTCCGCAGGTTGTGGACCTTCAACCATCAGCTTCGCATCGTTTCGAGCCGGGCGCGAGGAACTCACAGGCGAACTATGGTGTGGGGCATGGCAGGCCCGCCGGCTCCGATGCTCGCCTCGCCCGGCGTGCTGCCCGCCGGGCCGGGCTGGGCGTTCGAGTTCAAGTGGGACGGCATCCGCGCGATCGCGGTGGTCAGCGACGGCCGGACCAGGCTGTTCGCGCGCAGCGGGGCCGAGGTGACGGCCGCCTACCCGGAGCTCGCGAGCATCGGGCGGGGCCTGACCGACTCGGTGCTCGACGGCGAGGTCGTGGCCATGGACGAGGCCGGCCAGCCGTCGTTCCAGGTGCTCGCCGAGCGCATGCACGTGCGCGAGCCCCACCGGGCCGCCCGGCTGGCCGCCGCCGTGCCGGTCACCTACCTGGTCTTCGACGCGCTGCGGGCCGAGGGCGAGGAGCTCACCGGCCGGGCGTACCACATCCGCCGGGAACGCCTGGAAAACCTGACCCTGGGGCCCCGCGCGATGGTGCCCCCGTCCTTCGACGACGGCCCGGCGACCGTGGCCGCCAGCCGGGAGAACCGGCTCGAGGGCGTGGTGGCCAAGCGGGCCGAATCGCTGTACCACCCGGGGATCCGCACCCCCGACTGGGTGAAGGTGAAGCTGGAGGAGAGCCAGGAGTTCGTGGTCGGCGGCTGGCGACCCGGCAAGCGCGCGCTGGGCGCTCTGCTGGTCGGCGTGCCGGGCCCCGCCGGACTGGAATACCGCGGCCGGGTCGGCGGCGGCATCTCGGGCGCGTCGGAGCGGACGCTGCTGGCCGCGCTGGAGCCGCTGTCCACCGGCCGAAATCCCTTCGGCGCTTCGGTGCCGCGAGAGGACGCCCGCGGCGCGCACTGGGTCGATCCGCACCTGGTGGTCGAGGTGAAGTTCGGTCACCGCACGCGCGACGGCCGGCTGCGCTTCCCCCGCTTCGTGCGGATCCGCCCGGATCTCGCCCCCGAGGAGGTCCACGATGCCTGACCGGCTACGCGTGGAGGTCGCCGGCCGCCAGCTCGAGATCTCCAACCTCGACAAGGTGCTCTACCCCCGGGCCGGCTTCACCAAGGGCGAGGTCCTCGACTACTACACCCGCATCGCCCCGACGCTGCTGCCGCACCTGGCCGGGCGCCCGCTCACCCGTACCCGATATCCCAACGGCGTCGACGGGGCCAGCTTCTTCGAGAAGAACGCCCCGGCCGGCACGCCGGACTGGGTGCGCACGGCGCGGCTGCCGGTGCCGGGCTCGTCGAAGAACCGCGAGCGGATCGACTTCATCGTCGTCGAGGAGCTGGCCACGGTCGTGTGGCTGGCCAACCTCGCCGCGCTGGAGCTGCACACCCCGCAGTGGCGGGTGGACGAGGACGGCACCGCGCTCGACCCGGACCAGCTCGTCGTCGACCTCGACCCGGGGCCGCCGGCCGGGCTGCCCGAGTGCTACGAGGTGGCACTGCTCATGCGCGAGCGGTTGGCCGCCGACGGGCTGGCCTGCTGCCCGAAGACCTCCGGCAAGAAGGGTATGCAGCTGGTCGTACCGCTGCCCGGCGACGAGTCCGCCGACACGGTCAGCAACTACGCCAAGAGCCTCGCCGAGGAGCTGGCCCGCCGGCGGCCGAACCGGATCGTGGCGAAGATGGCCAAGCAGCTGCGCCCCGGCAAGGTGTTCATCGACTGGAGCCAGAACAACGCGTTCAAGACGACGGTGGCGCCGTACTCGCTGCGGGCGGGGCCGACACCGACCGTCAGCGCGCCGCTGACCTGGGACGAGGTCGAGGCCGGCCGACTGACCGCGGCCGACCTGACCCCGTCCGCCGTGCTCGACCGGGTCGCGACGCTGGGTGACCTATTGCAGGGCGGCCAGTAGCCGGTCGATGTGCGCTTCCGTGGTACCGATGCCAAAACTCGCCCTGACCGCCTGGCCCGGTGCCTCCGTCGCGCCGGCCCGGTCGGCGGCCTCGGCCAGCAGCCGCCGGGTGAGCGGGTGCGCGCAGAACAGGCCGGTGCGCACGCCGATGCCGTGATCGCGGCCGAGCGTGACGGCGAGGTCGCCCGGGTCGGCGCCGAGCACGGCGAACGACACGATCCCGACCCGCTCGGCGTCGGCCGGGAAGAGCCGCAGCTCCTCGACGTGCGGCAACGACGCGAGCCCGGCCCGCAGCCGCCGCACCAGCCCCGCCTCCCGGGCCCGCGGCGCGGCGTCGCGGACCAGCGCCCGCAGCGCGGTGGCGATCGCGACCGCGCCGAGCAGGTTGGGGGTGCCGCCCTCGTGCCGCGCCGGGCCGGTCGCCCAGCGGACCGCGCCGTCGTCGGCCACGTGTGCGCTCGCCCCGCCGCCGGCCAGATACGGCTCGGCGGCGTCGAGCCAGTCGGCCCGCCCGGCCAGCACCCCGGCCCCGAACGGCGCGTAGAGCTTGTGCCCGGAGAACGCCACGTAGTCGGCGCCGAGCCCGGCCAGGCTCGCCGGGGCGTGCGGGGCCAGCTGCGCCGCGTCGACCGCGATCCGGGCGCCGAAGCGGTGCGCGACCTCGGTCAGCCGGGCCACCGGCCACACCTCGCCGGTCACGTTGCTCGCCGCCGTGACGCTGACCAGGACATTGCCGGTTTGGCGGCGGTACAACGAAATCTCCAGCGCCTCGATGGCCTCTTCGGGCGACCTCGGCGCGGCGAGGCGGACGGTGTTGCTCCAGGGCAACAGGTTGGCGTGGTGCTCGGTGTCGAACGTGATGACCGTGGTGTCCTCGGGCAAGGCCCGCGCGAGCAGGTTGAACGCGTCGGTGGTGTTGCGCGTGAAGATCACGGTGTCGTCCGGGCCGCGGCCGAGGAGGTCCGCGACCGTCTCCCTGGCCTGCTCGTACTCGCGGGTGCAGCGCTCCGACAGCGCACCCGCGCCCCGGTGGACGCTGCCGTAGTAGGGCAGCAGGTCGGCGACGGCGTCGGCGACCACCCGCAGGCAGGGCGCGGTGGCGGCGATGTCGAGGTTGGCGAAGTCGACGGACCGGCCGTCGCGCAGCTTGATCTCACCGGGGGACAGGATCTCGGACACGGGACAGAGTCCTCTCGCTCGCGCTTGCCCGGGCACACCACGTGCCGGGCCGGGTCATCACCCGGGGCACCCCGCCGCGAACGCGAGGGTTGCCGGCCAGCAAGCCGGGGCTTGTGCGCTGGCACTCATGACCTGAGCTGACGGTACCGCGGATACAGTGACGGCATGAGCGAACTCCCGCCGAGTGGGACGCCCGCCACACCGCCGGAGCCCAGCCCCTGGGCGTCGCCGTCCGGTCCGCCCGCGCCTTCGGGCTTTCCGGCTCCTTCGGGTTCTCCGGCGCCTTCCGGCTTTCCGGCTGCTGCTTCGGGTTCCCCGGCGCCTTCGGCCGGGCCGGAGCGGAGCCCGTGGGCGGCTCCGGCCGCTCCCGCGTTTCCGGGCGGGGGTCCCTCGGCGCCGGCCGCAGGGCCCGGAGCGCCCTCGGCGTGGCCGCCCGTGCTGCCGGGCGTCGGAGTGCCGAACGTGACCGAGGCGGCGGAGCCGGACACGGGGCAGCAGCAGTACCCGACCGCGGCGCTCGCCCTGGCCGCCGCCCCGCCCGCCAAGCGCTCGGACCGGCGGCGGCTGTGGACGCTCATCGGCGTCATGGGGTTCATCGCCCTCTGCGGCGTGGCCGTGCTGACGTTCTTCGGCTTCAGCGGCGGCTGGACCGCCCTGGCCGTCGGTGTCGGCGCGGCCGTCATCCCGGTGCCGGTGCTGGTCTCCTGCTTCCTCTGGCTGGATCGGTACGAGCCGGAGCCGGTGAAGTACCTCGTCTTCGTCTTCGGCTGGGGCGCCTGCGTGGCGACCGGGGTGGCGCTCGTGGTGAACACGGCCGGCAGCTACTTCGCGGAGAAAGCCGGCCTGTCCGACGCGCTCGTGGCGGTGCTGGTCGCGCCGCTGATCGAGGAGAGCATGAAGGCGCTCGGCCCGGTGCTGCTGTTCTGGCGCCGGCCGCGGGCGTACTCCGGCATCATCGACGGCATCGTCTACTGTGGATTGTCGGCGACCGGGTTCGCGATGGTGGAGAACATCCTGTACCTCGGATTCAAGGGCTATGGCGACACCGCCGACCAGTCCGGGCCGGTGCGGGGCGCCGCGGCGCTGGTCGCCATCTTCATCGTGCGGATCCTGATGACCGGCTTCGCCCACCCGCTGTTCACCTCGATGACCGGCATCGGGCTCGGCGTCGCGTCGCGCTCGTCCGGCCGGGCGGTGCGGTTCGTCGCCCCGGTGGCCGGCCTGCTGACCGCCATGGTGCTGCACGGCTCGTGGAACCTCATGTCGGTCACCGCCTCGACCAGTGCGTGGGTGCTGCTGTACGGCTACTTCGCGGTGATGATGCCGATCTTCCTGTGCATGGTCGGCTTCGCCCTCTGGCTGCGCTCCAACGAGGGCCGGCTCACCGAGCGGGTGCTGGGGGAGTACGCGCGCGCCGGCTGGTTCGCCCCGCCCGAGGTCGCCGCCCTGGGCACGCTCGGCCGGCGGCTGTCGGCGCGGCGCTGGGCCCGCCGGGTGGCCGGCGACGCCGGCGCCAAGGCGATGCGGGCCTTCCAGTTCGACGCCACCCGGCTGGCGCTGCTGCGCGACGGCCTGCACCGCGGGCTGGACAAGGAGCCGGCGCGCCGGGCGGAGGCGCTGGCCGAGGAGCGCCGGCTGCTCGTCGCGCTGGACGCCTACCGGCAGGTCTTCGCAGGGCGCGACCCGCAGTCGCCGCGCGCGGTGTGGGACGGGTCGCGGTACCACATCACCTTCCCGGACGGCGTGGTGCGGGTGCTCGACGCCCCGCCGACCCCGGTCGTGCCCGTGCCGGTGCCGCTCTACAGGTAAAGGCCGGTCGAGTCCGGCTCGACCCGCCGGGCCGCCACGGCGTGCACGTCGCGCTCGCGCAGCAGCACGTAGTCGCGCCCCTGTAACTCCACCTCGGAGCGCTCCTCGGGGTCGAACAGCACGCGGTCGCCGGAGACGATGGACCGCACGTTGGGCCCGACCCCGACCGCGGTCGCCCACGACAGCCGCCGCCCGACCGACGCCGTCGCCGGGATCACGATCCCGGAGACGTGCCGGCGCTCGCCCTCGGGGCCCTCCAGCCGGACGAGCACCCGGTCGTGCAGGAGCCGGATCGGCAGGGGTTCATCCGGTTGGGTGGTGGCCGGCTGGTAACCGGCGGCGGGCTGCGCTGTCACGCTTGCGACGCTACCGCTTTGGTGCGTGCAACCCTCAGGCGACCCGGACTACCGTGAGGAGTCCGAATGGGGTGACGGGGCCGCATGCAGGAGGTATGTACGTGGGCCGGTTCGATCGGGTGCGGGCCAACCTGCGCCGCGCCTACCTCCAGCGGCTGGAGACGGCCAAGGCCGAGCGGGAGGCGGCCGCCGCCCTCGAGGAGGCCCGGGCGCAGGACCCCCCGGATCCCGAGCCGGAGGAGCAGCTCAGCCACGCCACGACGGCCAGCCGGGACGACGCCGAGGTGCCCTACGGCCTGCGCATCGCCGCCGCCTGGTCCTGGCGCCTGCTGCTCCTCATCGCCGCGGCCGCGATACTGCTCTTTCTCATCGGCCGGCTCAAGACCGTCGTCATCCCGCTCAGCATCGCCCTGCTCCTGTCGGCCCTGCTCGCCCCGATGATGGGCGTCCTGCGCCGCCGCGTGAAGCTGCCCCCGTCCCTGGCCGCGTTCGTGGTCCTGATCACCGGCCTGGCCGCGGTCGCGGGCGTGCTGACCCTGGTGATCAGCGAATTCGTGAACGGCTTCCCGGAGCTCTCGGACAAGGCGTCGATCGGCGTACAACAGATCCAGGACTGGCTCACCACGGGCCCGCTGCACCTGAGCGGCCGCCAGCTGGACGCCACCTTCCAGGCCGCCACGACCTGGCTCAGCGACAACCGCGGCACCCTGACCAACAGCGCGGTCAACACGGCCACGGCGACGGTCGAGTTCCTCGCCCTGCTACTGCTGATCCTGTTCGTCACGTTCTTCTTCATGCGCGACGGCAAGCGAATCTGGTACTTCGTCACCGGCATCCTGCCCACCCCGGCCCGCGACCCGATCCGCCGCGCCGGCGAGGCCGCCTGGCGGACGCTGGTCGCCTACGTGCGGGCCACGGTGCTGGTCGCTTTCATCGACGCCCTGGGCATCGGCCTGCTGCTCCTGATCCTCCACGTCGACTTCTGGTTCCCCCTGGCCACGCTGGTGTTCCTGGGCGCCTTCGTCCCGATCGTGGGCGCGACGGTCTCGGGGGCGGTGGCGGTCCTGGTCGCCCTGGTCGACGAGGGCCCCCTGACCGCGCTGGTGGTACTGATCGGCGTGATCGCGATCCAGCAGCTGGAGGGACACGTCCTGCAGCCGCTGATCATGGGGCGGGCGGTCTCGGTCCACCCGCTCGCCGTCATCGTGGCGATCGCTACCGGGGTGGTACTGGCCGGCATCATCGGGGCGCTGGTGGCGGTACCGTTGGTCGCGGTCCTGAACACGGGCATCCGGCACCTGGTCCAGCACCGCAGCGAACCCCCACCCGACGCCGTGATCGCCTCCTCCGACTGACTCGTCCTCCCCGCGCCCCGTTCACGACGAAGGGTCCGAAAAGTCCAGACACTTCGTGTCCGGACTTTTCGGATTTATACCCCGACAGGCGAAAAATCCGATACGGGCGAAACTCCGGCGCCCGCCCCGGCCTGATCTGGCGGCCGCCGCCGCTGATGGCCTCGGGCAGCTCCGTCGGCTCCTGCATTGCCGCGCGAACCGGCCCGCCGGGATCCGCTGCGCTGCCACCCGATCGCCGCGAGCGTCATCCCGGAGCCCCCTACGACCGGAAGTCTCCGTGATCATGCCTGACCGGCCGCCGACACCACCGGTTTTTCATGATCACGGAGCGCTGATGTACACCCGTGTACCCAAAGTCTCCGGGATCATGGCAAACCCGCGGTGCGGCCGCGGCAACGTGCATGATCACGGATACATACGTTCGCCCTGGCTACCGCGTCACCGGCGGGACGTTCCGCGCCCGTGCGGCCGGCGCCGATCCAGGCCGGAACCCGCCGCTTGCGCCGCCGCCCAATCGCGGCGACCACCACCTGCCCACCCGCTGCGCCACCACTTCCCGCAACATCCCCGACCAGATCGGGTCCGGGCACCGCGCCGCCGACTCTGCCAGGGCGCTGCCCGCGCTGCCCGCGCTGCCCGCGCTGCCCGCGCTGCCCGCGCTGCCCGCGCTGCCCGCGCTGCCCGCGCTGCCCGCGCTGCCCGCGCTGCCCGCGCTGCCCGCGCTGCCCGCGCTGCCCGCGGGCCGAGACCGACCTCGCCGGGCCTGTCGTCATCGCGCATGAATCGGATATTTCCCCCGTCAGGCGAAAAATCCGATAAGTCGTGGCGCGGAGCGCCCGACTTATCGATCGCAACGTTCGGTCCGAGCGGCGCTCCGGCCGCGTCCCCCTGCGGCGACGGCGGCCGGTGGACCCGAGCGGTCAGTCCGTGAGGCGGACGCGGACGCGCCGGTTGGCCTTGCCCTTGCTCTCCACCTTCACGACCTGCAACCGCCCGATCTGGGCCGTCGACGCGACATGCGTGCCGCCGTCCGTCTGCGTGTCCAGGCCGATGATGTCGACGATCCGGATCTCCTCCTCGTCGGCGGGGATCAGGTTCGACTGCGTCCGGATGATGTCCGGCAGCGCGAGCGCCTCCTCGCGGCCGAGGACCTTGGTCACGACCTTGCGGTCGGCGATCACCTCGGCGTTGACGAGCTCTTCGAGCCGAGTCTTGAAGTCCGGCGGTACCTCCGGCAGGTTGAAATCCATTCGGGCCTCCGCCGGCTCCATCGAGCCCCCGGTGACCATGGCGCCGAAGTCGCGAAACACGACGCCGCAGAGCACGTGCAGGCCCGAGTGGGTGCGCATGAGCTTGGTGCGCCGGTCGTCCTCGACCGCGCCGGTCACCTCGGTGCCCGCGGGCGGCAGCGGGTCGCCGTCAACGGGCTGCAGGTAGAGGTCGTCGGCGGTCTTGCGGGTGCCGGCGATGCGGGTCTGCACGCCCTGCCAAAGGAGTACCCCGTGGTCCGGGGGCTGGCCGCCCCCGCCCGGGTAGAACGCGGAGCGGTCCAGCACGATGCCGTCCTCGGCCGAGGAGTGCAGGACCGTGCAGGTCCACTCGCGCAGGGTCGGGTCGGCCAGGTCCAGCCGGTACGTGCGGCCGTGATGTGTGACACCCATGGAAGCCGACTATATGCGGCGGGTCGGCCCCGCCCAGTACCGCGAACTGTTCATGCAATGTAGATCCCGTCAGACGCCATTCTGATACGCGTCAGCGGGTCGCCCGTTCGGTCAGGAGGTGCCGGCCGTTCAGGCGTTCAGAAACGTGGAGATCCGGGTGCGCAGGTCGGCGCGCTGGGTCCACACGATGCCGGGGCGGTCGTAGAGGTGCAGCTGTGCCCGGGGCAGCGCGGCCGCGAGCTGCTCGGCGACCGTGACCGGGTGCAGGTCGTCGCCGCGGCAGCCGATCACCAGGCAGTCGGCGGTGACCGTGGCCAGGTCGGCCCGGTCCGCGATCGGCGCCTGCTCGGGCAGGTCGGCCAGGCCGGCCGCCAGGCCGTCGCGCATGAGCTGGTCGAGCCGCTGGCGCAGGAACGCCCAGACCGGGGGCGTGTTGCGCAGCTGCGCGGGGACCTCCTGCGAGATCACGTCGGCCACCGCCGCCGCGTCGCCGGCCTCGATCGCCTCCAGCAGGGCGGTGAGCCGCTCGTGGGCGGCGGCCGGGCGCGGCGCGTCGAGCACCGCGGGCAGGAAGAACACCGCCCGCTCGAACCGGCCTGGGTTGTCGGCCAGCAGCCGGGTGAGCGCGGCGGCGCCCATGCTGACGCCGAGCGCGCGGGTCGCCCCGGACAGATCGGCGATCGCCCGAAGATCGCGGGCCAGGTCGGTATACGTCCAGGTGCCCCCCGGCGCCGCCGACTGCCCGTGGCCGCGGAACTGGAAGAACACCTTGCGCCCGTGCACGGCGCTGCCCAGCGGGCGGGTCTCGGCGATGCCGCTGCCCAGCCCGTGCGCGAACACGGTCACCGGGCTGTCCTCGCCGGTGATCAGCTGCTCGAGCTCCACGCCGTGCGGCGTGGCGACCAGCTCGGTGGGTGGTGAGGGGAGGGTGGGCCGGCCGGTCTGTGGCCCCCGGGTCACGGGCGGGCGGAATCGATCGGGGCGCCCGTCCGGAGGGGGCGGCCAGCGGAAGTCCATCAGCTCACCAGGAGCCGTGGCCGTCGACGGCGTCGCGCAGGGCGGGCCGGATGTCGAGCAGATACACCGCGAAGATGCCGGCCGAGATGAGCGGGAAGATGCCCAGGTAGCCCAGCCCCAGGTTGGGGGAGACCGCGGTGAGCAACTCGCCGCCGCCGATCAGCGCCAGCCAGATGGACTTGGACATGGTGCCGATCGCCGGGAACGCGTCGGAGCGCTGCACGACGCAGTGGAGGAAGGCCGCGGCGCCGAGCACGAGGCAGAAGATCCACACAACGATCGAGATGTAGGTCTCGACGTCTTGGTAGAAGATCGGGACGGCACTCAGCATGCATCGAGCTTATGCCGAAGCCCCCCGGCCCGTGCGAGACGGTGCCAGGGGGCTACCGAGAATCACCGTTACTTCTTGGTGTCGGTCTTCGGCGCGGCCTTCTTCGCGGCCGTCTTCTTGGCCGGCGGGGTGCTCGCCGCAGACGCCTCGGTCGCGGTCACTTCGGCCGTCACGGTCTTGCCCGCCGGCTCCAGCTCGACCTTGGCCTCGGCGGTGCGGGCGGTGCTGACCACCTTCTCGCCGCGGGCGACCAGGCCGGTGTAGACGGCCATCGCGCGGTCCTGCGCGAACTGGGCGCTCGCCAGGAAGTTGGCGGCGTTGCGCCGGGCGACGCCGCGCAGCCGGTTGATGTCGGTGCGGAGGGTGGCCTCCGACACCGCCGGGCGCAGCTCCTCGACCCGGGCGCGCAGCTGGGCGACCTGTGCCGGGAGCTTGCGCAGCTGCTCGTAGGCGAGGTCGCCGGCGCCGGCCGCGGCGTAGATCGGGGTCGGGATCTTGCGGGTGGTGCTCTTCGAGGTGGTGTTCGTGGTCACTGCGACTCCTTGTGGGAACGTGTCGGCTGCTCCGGCCCGGGCTCCGGGCCGGCATCGGTGCCGGCCTCGGCGTCCGTCGAGTTCCGCGCGTTTTCCCTGCGGAACGTTTCGTAGATCTGCGTGAGGGACTGTTTCTGGGCCACGGTGAGGTCACTGTCCGCGGCGATCGCGGCAAGCACGTCGTGCCCCTCCCGCTCCAGCAACCCGGCCCGCAGGTACATCAGCGGGGTCGACACCCGCAGTGCGCTCGCGAGCTGAGCCAGCACCTCGGCCGACGGCTTGCGCAGGCCACGCTCGATCTGGCTCAGGTACGGGTTGCTCACCCCGGCCTGCTCGGCGAGCTGGCGGAGCGAGATGCGCGCGTTGCGGCGCAGGTCACGGATGAACCCACCCAGGTCGCGCGGCTCTTCGGTCACGCTTACCGACGGTAGCGCGGGCTGCTAACTGTTGCAAGCAAAACGCTAGCGCTAGCTAGCGTGAACCCAGTCACCACACTGAGCGAACCACGCCGACCTCGCGTCCGCCCCCGAAAACGGCAACATCCACCCGGCCCGGCAGGGTTACACCCAGTCGCGCGAAGGCCGCGGCGAGCAGGGGCAGGCGGGCCCGTGCCGCACCGTCGTCGATCTTCAGCGCCACCGCTCCCACGCCCGGCAGCGCCGCCGCCGCAACGCCTTCCGCACCGCCCTTGAGCAGCAGGCCCGGCACCGCACGCATGAGCCGGGTGTCGTTGTCGCCGTGGTCGTCGCCGGAGACCATTTCGGGGTACTCCCGCATCGCGTCGGCCACGGCCCGCTCCCGGCTGCCGTCGGGCGCGCCGACCAGCCGCAGGAACGCCCCGGCCAGCCCGCGCAGGGAGTACGCGAGCAGCGGCGCGCCGCACCCGTCGACCCCGGTCGCCCGAACAGGCTCGCCGGCCAGCTCCTCGATCGTGGCCGTCAGGCGCTGCTGCAGCGGATGGGCCGGGTCGAGGTACGTGGCCAGCGGCCAGCCGTTGGCCTTCGCCGTGCGCAGCATGCCGGCGTGCTTGCCCGAACAGTTCATGAACAGCGGCTCCCGGCCGTGGCCGGCCCGCACCAGCTCGTCGCGGGCGTCCTCGGAGAGGGGGTAGTCGGGCGGGCACCCGAGCGCTTCGAGGGGGATGCCGGATGTGGCGAGCATGTGGCGTACCGCCGCCACATGACGCGGCTGACCGCGATGGCTCGCGGCGACGAGCGCGAGCTCGGGCTGGGCTGCGACCAGTCCCGCTCGCAGCATGCCGACGGCCTGCAGCGGCTTGGCCGACGAGCGCGGAAAGACCGCCCCGAGCACGTCGCCGGCCCACGCCTCGACCTCGCCGTCGGCGCCGAGCACGACGACCGACCCGCGATGGCGGCTCTCCACGACCTCGCTGCGGACAACCTCCGCGACGAGCTCCCCGCCCGCGTACAGGTCAGACATTCGCGATCCCCAGCAGCTCCCGGGCGTCGCCGGGGCTCATCGGCGGCCGCTGCGCGAGCCGGGCGAACCCGCTGGCCCGGGCCACGAGCTGGGCGTTGCTCTCGACGGGCTGCCCCTTCGCGTAGGTGATCGTGTCCTCCAGCCCGACCCGCAGGTGCCCGCCCGCGGCGAGCGAGGCCAGCAGCACCGGCAGCGAGGCCCGCCCGATCCCGGTCGCGGAGAACGTGGTCCCCTCCGGCAGATCCTTGATCGCCGCCTCGCACGCGGCGAGCGCGGAGACGGTCCCCGGCATGCCCCCCGGCACGCCCATGACCAGATCGACGTGGACGTGCCCGCCGGCGGGCAGCCCGTGCCGGTCGAGCAGCCGGCGGAGGTTGGTCAGCTGCCCCAGGTCGAAGATTTCGTACTCCGGAACGATCCCCCGCTCCTGCATCCTCGTGTGCAGCTCGACGATGAACGCCCAGCGGTTGAGGAAGACGTCGTCTGCGAAGTTGACGGTACCCATGGTGCAGGACGCCATGTCGGGCCGCGCGTCGAGCACGCGGAGCCGGTCTTCCTCGGAGTCCGTAACCGCCCCGCCGGTGCTGAGCTGGACGATGAGCCCGGTCTCGGCCCGCAGCGCGGCGACCGCATCCTTGAGCCGCCCAAGATCGAGCGTCGGCTCCGCGTCGTCGTCGCGGAGGTGGACGTGGATCACACCGGCCCCGACCGCCTCACAATCCCGCCCGGCGGCAACCAGCTCCTCCAGCGTCACGGGCAGCGCGGGTACGTCCGATTTGCGCGACTCGGCGCCGGTCGGAGCCACCGTGATCAACGTCGTCGTCATCACGCCGCCGATCCTGCCACGCCCGCCCCGTCACCACCGCGTTCCCGAACCCGCACCCCGACCGTAAGTCTCCGCGATCACGCCAACCACCACCTGCGTCACACGGTTTTTCATGATCACGGAGCGAAAGTGTACTCATAGGTACCATTTGTCTCCGCGATCATGGCAAACCCCCTGTCGCGCAACGGCCAGCTGCATGATCACGGAGACTTCGTGCGCCCCCCCCGCCCGCCCGCGACCCCGGGAGCGCCCCGGCAGCGCCCCGCCCGCATACCCCGCCCGCCTCCGCCTGCCCACCCCGCCCGCGCCCCGGCAGCGCCCCCCGGCAGCACCTGGCCGCGGGCCCGCCGGCTGCTGCTCAAGCCGCGACGCTAGAGGCGACATATCCGATTTATCGTCTGTAGGGTGAAAAATCAGACACTAAGTGCCGGTGGTGCCGTGTGCCGCTCTGTCCGGTCGGCCGCTTGCCGGGTGTGCGGCCCTGGCCGTTGGCCGCATGCCCGAGTGCCGCTGCCGCCCGCCGCGCGCCGACCGCAGGTCCGGGTGCCCTGCCGTCGGTCGCGTGCCTGGGCGCCCTTGCCGTCCGCCGCGTGTCGGCCGCGCATCGGGGTGCCCTGCCGTCGGCCGCCTGCTGGGTGCCGTGGCCGGTCGCCTGTGTGCCGGAGGCATTCCCGCCTGCGGACCGGACGCCTGCGGACCGGGCCTGCTGGCGGGTGGCTGCTGGGCGGGTGGGCGCCCGCGGGGGGAGGGCTACGCGTCGGGGTCGATGGCGGCCGCGGACGGGCCGACTCGCAGGGCGGCGTCGGGGGCGAGGTTCTGCTTCACGACCGCGAGGGCGATCATGCCCAGCTCGTAGTGGCGGACGGCCGTGCCGATGAAGCCGACCGGGCGGTCGCCGCCGGCCTCCAGGGTGATCGGGGTGTGGCGGGGGGGCAGTTCGTCGGTGGTGATGCCGTCCAGGTGGAGCAGCACGAGCTTGCGGGGTGGGCGGCCCAGGTGGTGGACGCGGGCGATCGTTTCCTGGCCGCGGTAGCAGCCCTTTTCCAGGTGTACCGCCGGGGCGGTCCAGCCGACCTCCGCCGGCAGGGTCTTGTGGTCGGTCTCGAAGCCGGCGCGCGGGCGGCGGGCGGCCACTCGCAGCGCCTCGAACGCCCAGATGCCCGCCTGCGGCAGGCCGATCTCGGCGATCACCTCCGGGACGGCCTGGCGGGGCACCAGGAGATCGGCGCCGTAGTCCATCCGGCGCACCCAGCCGCCGAAGGGCAGGGGGGCGGCGGAGTACACCACGGTCGGGCGCGGCGGCACCGAGCCCGTGGCGAACTTGGCGTCGGGCACCGCGAGCAGGTCGGGCGGCAGCAGCGGGCCGACGCCGAGGGAGATCAGGGCCTCGTCGGTCTGCGGGCCGACGATCGACAGCAGCGCCCAGTCGGCGGTGACGTCGGCGGGCTCGACGCGCATGAGGAACCGCATGCGCTCCAGGAAGCCCAGCAGCCCGGGGGCGTCGGAGGTGTCGAGCCAGGTGGCGGTGCCGTCGTCGGTGAGGGCGGCGTGGTGCTCGACGTGGCCGTGCGGGGACAACACGAGCAGCTCGGAGCCGGTCATCGGGGTCAGATCGGTGAGGTACTGCGTGGTCAGGCTGTGCAACCAGCCCAGCCGGTCGGCGCCGGGGATGGTGATGATCCCCCGGTGCGAGCGGTCGACCAGGCCGGCCGCGGTCTCCAGGAGGCGCTGCTCGCGGGCCGGGTCACCGTAGTGCGCGACGGCGCCGGCGTCGGGGTCGGTCGGGTCCAGGGTGGCGACGAGTACGGCGCTCAACATGCCTCTTCTCGGGAAGTACCGCAGCCATCACAAACGCCGAAGAGCGCCACGTGCCCGATGTCCAGCCGGAAGCCGCGGGTTGCCTGCAGCTCGCCGGCCAGGCCCTCCAGTGCGGGCGACGGCAGCTCCTGCACCGAGCCGCAGCAGCGGCAGACCAGGTGGGCGTGCTGGTGCTCGTCGACCGCGTGGTAGGTGGGCGCGCCGTGCGTCAGGTGCGCGTGGGTGATCAGCTTGAGCTCCTCCAAGAGCTCGAGCGTGCGGTACACGGTGGTGATGTTGACCCCGGCGGCCCGCTCGGCGACCGCGGCGTGGATCTGGTCCGGCGTCGCGTGGCGCAGCTCATACACCGCCTCGAGCACGAGCTGGCGCGGCGCGGTGAGCCGCAGCCCACGCGATCGGAGCATCTCCGCGAGGTCCACGACACTAAATCTAGCGCCTGCCGCGCGCCCGCGGTCCCCGCCCGCGACTAGCCCGCGACGCGCTCCAGGCGGGCGGACAGGTGAGGCTGGAGGGGCTGGCCGACGGCGGCGAGGTCGAACGTATACAGCAGCGCGCCCTCGACGACGCCGTAGAGCCGCTGGCCGCCGCGCACCTCCTTGGCGGTCCCGGTGCGCCCGACGCCGTCCGTGGCCATCTGCCACTGGGTCGAGCCACGCTGCTGGCCGGTGTACAGCTCCACGATGCCGGTCGGCGCCGACAGCAGCACCTCGAGCTCGTCGGTCGCCTTGCCGTCCACGATCACCGGGCGCCACCAGCCGACCTCGCGCTGGGCCGGGCGGATCGGGTTGGCGTCGGCGTCGATGATCCAGGAGCGCGACTCGTAGAACAGGAACGGCCGGCCGTCGTGGCTGAACCGGACCTCCTGGCCGTAGTGGAAGCCCTCGATCGTCGGGTAGTCGCCCTGGCCCCGGCCGCGCCACACGCCGACCAGCGGCAGCAGCCCGAGCAGGGCCGGGTGCAGGTCCGGCCCGTGCCGCAGGTCGTGCGTCTCCTCGTACGGATACTCACCGACCTGGGCCAGCCCGGCCCATGGTGGCGGCTGCACGTCGGTCACCAACGCCCCCTCGACACTCGCACCGCGACGTAGATCAGCCCGCCGGCCAGCGCACCCATGCCGGCGACGAGCAGGCTCACGAACCCGATCTCGGTAACCATCCCGTGAATCCTATGCTGCGAGGCATGACACGTTCTCTCGTCGTCAAGGCAACCGCCGGAGCGGACGCCCCGGAGCGGTGCTCGCAGGCCTTCACCGTGGCCGCGACCGCCGTCGCCGGCGGCGTGCCGACCTCCCTCTGGCTCACCGGCGAGTCGGCGTGGTTCGCGCTGCCGGGCCGCGCCGCCACATTCGAGCTCGCGCATGCCGCGCCGCTGCAGGACCTGCTCGAGGCCGTCCTGGCCGGCGGGACCGTCACGCTGTGCACCCAGTGTGCTGCCCGCCGTGGTATCGGTCCGGACGACGTGATCCCAGGCATCCGCATCGCCGGGGCCGCCGCGTTCGTCGAGGAAGCGCTCCACGATGACGCACAAGCTTTGGTTTATTGACTCAGGCCCGTGCAACGCACGACCGTTGCTCCCGTCAGACACCGCTCGGCGCTGGCGCGCCTCCCTGCCAGGTCCGCGGCGCCAAGAACAAACGGGCGGGGCGGGCGCGTCCTCGATCCGGGCGGCCGAGCGACCGGATGTCTCCGTGATCATGCATGTCGCCACGGCCGCACCGCGGGTTTTCCATGATCGTGGAGACATAAGGTACACGGGTGTACATGTTCACTCCACGATCATGAAAAACCGGGGTGCCGGTGGCGAGTCCGGCATGATCGCGGAGACTTCCGGTCGCGCCGCGGGCTCGCCAGGATCGGACATTTCACGATTTATCGTCATCAGCCCGGATCGCGGCAGCGCTAACAACCGGCGGTTGAGCTGATGACCAGCGACGACCCCTCGGCGTGCAAGGCGATGCCGGCCGGGCCGGAGCGGTAGGCGAACAGCTTCGGCTGGTCGAGCACCACCGCCGAGGCCGATACCGCCGCCCGGGCCTTGGCGCCGTCGCCGGTCGTCACCGCCTCGACGGTCCACAGCGTCCCGCCCGCCGGGCAGGTGAGCCGGTGCGTGCGCCACTGCGACGCCGGCGTGCCCAGGGTGTCGAGGACCGCCTGGACCAAGGCCTGGTCGGCGTCCGGCGCGCCCGCCGTGGCCTCGGCGACGGCCGCGTCCTGCACCCGGCAGCCGGTATCCGCGGTGAACGTCAGCTGCCCCGGCGCCGTCACGCTCCCGCGCACCCCGACGAAGTTGCCCGCGTCGAAGGTCAGCAGGTCGGCGGTCGTACTGTGGACGATCTCCGCCTTGTACGACGCCGGCAGGGCAGCCTTGACCCGCTCGAGCACATCGCGCTCGGTGGTCGGCTTGACGTACACCATGAGCTCACGCACGAACCGCGTGCCCTCCCGGGCCGTCGTCACGCGGCAGGACGTCTCCGTGCGCCGGTATCCGCCCAGCGCCGCCACCGACGTCCCCGGGTCGAGCGCAGCGTAGACCCGCCCGAGCGCCCCGTCGACGGTCGGCAGCGCCTCGGCGATCGTGGTCTGCTCGCGCGCGGTCGGCCGGCCGCGGAAGGACGAGTAGAGCGCCAGCCCGCCCACGACCACGGCCCACGCGACGACCAAGGCGATGATCCAGCGACGTTTCACGGCGGCCATCCTCCCAGCCGGAACGCCCGACACCGCCCGCCGGGGGTTGGGCCCGACGAACGTCGCCCAGTCGCCCCTCCCCGCACCCCGCAAAGAGCGGCGGACAGAGCCGACCGACACGCAGCGGAGGGCCAGCGCTGCGGACGGCCCAGCGGAGGGCCGACGCTACGCAGCCGAAGGCCGGGTGGTGCGGCGGCGGGCTGGCGGCGCGGCGGCGGGCGGCGTGCGGGGCGCGGCGGCAGGTGGGCTGGGGCGGTGCGGGGCGCGGCGGGCGGTGGGCTGGCGGCGGGCGGCGGCGCGGCGGCGGGCGGCGGGCGGCGCGGCGGCGGGGCGCGGCGGCGGGGCGCGGCGGCGGGCGGCGCGGCGGCGGGGCGCGGCGGCGGGCGGCGCGGCGGCGCGGTGGCGGGCTGGCGGTGCGCGGCCGAGGGCCGGGCGGTGCGGCGGGCGGTCGGCGGTGCGTAGTGGAGGGCCCGGCGGTGCGCGGCGGAGCCCGGCGCCGCGGTGCGTGGCGGCCGGGCGTCCGCGATCCGCCCGCCGCGGGCCCCGGCCTCGGCCGCGGCGGACGGGCGGCGGCGCGCCGGGTGTCCGCGATCCGCCCTCGCCCTCGGCCTCGCCCTCGGCCTCGGCAAACGGTCAGGCCCGAGGCAAAGCCGCCCAACCCCCCCCATAACCGAAAAATCCGATAAATCCGGACTCGGCACGAGTCCGGATTTATCGGATATCCCGCATACGTCCCAGCCGCAGCGGAGGCCTGGAGGAGCCTCAGCCGACGGAGAGGGCGACCTCGTTGATCCCGCGGTTGGCGGCCAGGGTCGCGTCGCCGTTGCCGACCCGGGACAGGGCGCGCAGCGTCCACGTGCCGGGAGCGGCGAAGAACCGGAACTGCCCGGCCGCCGACGTGACGACCTCTGCCGTGAACTCGCCGGTCGAGTCGAGCAGGCGCACGTAGGCGCCGCCGATCGGGCCGTCGCCGGAGCTCACCACGCCGGTGATCACCGTTTCCTTCTCGACGTCCACGGAGGCGGGGATCGGTGCGCTCTGGTCGGGCGCGGCGCAGCTGTCAGCAACACTCATGGTCAATCTTCTCCCTCTCAGGCCTGGCCGGGCTCGTCGCCCACGGCGACGGGGACGCCGACCAGCGAGCCGTACTCGGTCCACGATCCGTCGTAGTTGCGCACGTCGTCGTGGCCCAGGATCTCCTTCAGGACGAACCAGGTGTGCGAGGAGCGCTCGCCGATGCGGCAGTACGCGATGGTGGCCTTGCCGTTGTCGAGGCCGGCCGCGCCGTAGAGCTCGCTCAGCTCGTCGTCGGACTTGAAGGTGCCGTCCTCGTTCGCGGCCTTGCTCCACGGCACGGACAGCGCGGTCGGGATGTGGCCCGGGCGCTGCGCCTGCTCCTGCGGGAGGTGGGCCGGGGCGAGGAGGCGGCCGGCGAACTCGTCGGGCGAGCGCACGTCGACCAGGTTCTCGACGCCGATCGCCTTGACCACGTCGTCGCGGAAGGCGCGGATCGACAGGTCCTGGTCGTGGGCGGCGGTGTAGGAGGTGGCCGCGCGGCTCACCTCGTCCTTGCTCAGCGGGCGGGCGTCGAGCTCCCACTTCTTGCGGCCGCCGTCGAGCAGCTTGACGTCGCCGTGGCCGTAGAGCTTGAAGTACCAGTACGCGTACGCGGCGAACCAGTTGTTGTTGCCGCCGTAGAGGATGACGGTGTCGTCGTTGCCGATGCCCTTGCTGGACAGCAGCGCC
This sequence comes from Dactylosporangium sp. CA-092794, assembly GCF_050948465.1. Classification (NCBI taxonomy): domain Bacteria; kingdom Bacillati; phylum Actinomycetota; class Actinomycetes; order Micromonosporales; family Micromonosporaceae; genus Dactylosporangium; species Dactylosporangium sp. CA-092794. Next base: position 688,649 of record NZ_CP192044.1, read on the forward strand.
TCGAACTGGGCCTTGTTGACGAAGTCCCGGCGCACCGGGTCCTGCAGCTCGGTCTTCCAGTTGATCTTGACGGCACCCGGGATGTGGCCGCCGTCGTAGGCGGTGGTGTCCTCGTCGACCTCGACGAACACGACGCCGGGCGCTTCGAGGTTCTGCTCGGCCCAGTCGGCCGTGACCAGGGCGGATTCGCGACTCATGGGTGTTCTCTCTCCCAGAAACGTTGTGGTGGGTTCGAGTCGCCACACGGGCAGGGGAAGCCGCGCGCGACCCGAGGGGACGGATCACGGGTTTCGGCGATGGGTCCGTGCGGACCGGTGTTCGCTCGCCGGACAGACCCATCGGTCTGGGGCGCCGCTGCCTCGAGCCGTTACAAGAGCACGCTGCAGGGCCGCACCATCAAGGGCGGCAACACAGGCACGTGGCCACGCGGCACAGGTCGACCGCGCGCCGACGGGTGAGCAGCATGCTCATGGTCTGGCAGCCTAGCATCGCCGAGCGTGGCCGCCCAGGGTCCGCTCGGTCACTGACCGGTGAGCTTGACGTCCGCCGCGGACGCGTTGACCTGCAGCCCGGCGTCGGTGGTCCGGACCGAGTTCACCACCAGGTTGTACGGCAGGCCGGGCAACTTCACCGTGACCTGGAGCCGGTTCTGGTACTGCTTGATGAAGTTGTTGACCTGCGGCGGCAGGTTGCCCTGGTCGGTGGTGACCGACTCCAGCTTGAGCCGGACCTTGCCGGTCTCCACGATCATGCTGCCCTTGGCGATGAGCGTCACGTGGATGTTCTGGTACTGCAGCGGTACCCGCATCTCGATCTGGTTGTTCACGACCCGCAGGTCCACCTGCGAGGGGTCGATCGAGGACGGCAGCCCCGCCACCTCCAGCAGCGGCCGCACGTTGTCCCAGCTCATCGACGCGTTGCCGACCACCTCGCCGGCCACGACGTCGCCCCGGCCGTTGAGCAGGTCCTGCGCGTCGGCCTTGACCGAGCGCGCCTCGACGGTCAGCGTGTCGAGCTTGACGTTGTTCACCTGCGGCCGGGTGAGCGAGATGGTGATCTTCTTGTATTCCCCGGCGAGCACCTGGGTGAGGAACGGGAACCCGTCGATGGAGACCTGCGGATCGCCGTCGTAGTGCACGTCGTTGGCCGCGAGCTGCGTGCGCGTCTCCTGCGTGATGCGATCCGCGGCGGCGTTCGCCGCGATCCGGTCGACGACGAAGAACGCGCCGATCAGGACAACGGCCAGGACGACCAGCGTGATGCCGATCTTGGCCCCTCGACTCGCCGCCACGGCGCTCCCTCCGGTTTCGGTTCCTGCCCGTCGTACCCAAGCATCAGGATTTCCTATCGCGGCAACCACCCGGCCCCGGGCACCGCATTGTGGCGCGAACCCGGGGGAGAAAGGGCCGGGATCAAAGAAGTAGGAACGTGCTGGCGACGTAGGCGGCGGGGGCGGCGAAGGCGATCGCGCCGATCGGGCCCTGGATGTGGCGGGCCAGCCAGAGGGCCGGTTCGTCGCCGTCGATGATGCGGCTGGCCTCGGCGTAGCCCACCGACAGGTCGATCATCACCGCGACGATGGCCGTGGCGAGACCCGCCAGGGCGCTCGGCAGCGGGCTCAGGCCGTCGAGGTAGTTGCCGATGGCGCCGGCCGCGGCGGTGCCCACCATCGCGCCCAGGACCACCCCGGCCCCGCCGCGGGGGACCTGCGGCGCGATGCGGGGCAGGGCGGCGATGGCGTCGGTGAAGCGGGCGACGAACAGCGCCAGTCCGGCCGCCGCCAGGCAGGCCACGATCGCCTGGGTACCGTGTGGGATGCGGCCGAGGACGATCAGGCTCGCGAACGCGACCACGCCGAGCGTGACCAGCAGCGACGAGCCCAGCGACTCGGTCACCCGCTGCCGGCCGGCCGGGCGGGTGAGCTGGCCGACCACGCCGACGATGAAGCCGGCCGCGGTGAGGTAGGCCAGCGGGGCCAGCGACGCCGGGCGGGTCAGCACCGCGGCGACGTCGGTGCCCACGGCCACCGCGATGCCCACGAGGCCGACCACCCGCGGCGCCGGCGGGCGGCTCGCGATCGTCCACACGCCGACGAAGAGGGCCTGGACGCCGAAGATGATGATGGCGTACGACCCGTGGGTGGTCTGGGCGCCGACGATGAGCGCGATCGCCACCAGGGCCGCGAAGCCGGCCACGGCGAGCGACACGAACCGGCGCACCGGCGGCATCGGCCCCGTGTCGCCGGTGACCTCGGTGTCGTCGTCCGCGCCGCCGTCGGGCTGAGCGCCGTCGGGCTGGTGCGGCCCGTTGCCGCGGTGCCCGGCCCGCCCGTTGTCACCCTGCCCGGCGTCATCCCGGCGAAGTGCATCCTCCCGGCGGCCCGCCCGGCCATTCTCCTCGCGGCGGCGGCGACGGGAGGCCGGCTCGGTGGCCGGGGGCCAGGAGCCGAAGTCCTCGGCGGGCGGCGGGGTTGCGGGCACGCACCGATCGTGCCAGAACCGGACCGATCCGCCCCGCGCGGGGAGGACGGACCGGGCTCACCCGCACGAATTGCCCCCCGCGCGCGAATATCATGATGACGGAAACGGTGGGGTGTGGCTCAGCCGACTGTCTCGAACTGCGGTTCGACCGGTCGCAAAACGTGAATACTCCGATATCCTCGTGCGGGATACACCCATAACCTCCCGTCAGAGTTGCCGGGACGACATCGAGCCGCCGCCCTGCGCAAGGGCGCTACCGCGCCCCACTGACCAGGTGCGCCGCGGCCCACGGAGGTGACTCGTGGAGATTCTGCTGCTGACTGCGGCTCCAGCGGGCCAGGTTGTGCTGCCGGGCCTGGACCTGCTGCCTCACACCGTGCGCACCGCCCCCCGCGACGTCCGCACACTCGTCAGCGGGCCGAGCCCCGACGCGGTTGTGGTCGACGCGCGCACCGAGCTCGCCGACGCGCGTGCCACCTGCCGCATGCTGCACGCCACCGGCCTGGGTGTTCCGCTGCTGGCCGTGGTCACCGAGGCGGGCCTGGTGGCCCTGCACGCCGACTGGGGCCTCGACGACGTCATCCTCGCCACCGCCGGCCCGGCCGAGATCGAGGCCCGGCTGCGCCTGGCCGTCGGCCGGCTCAACTCGGCCGCGGCGGCGAGCGGCGGCATGATCAAGGCCGGCGAGCTGTCCATCGACCCCGACACCTACGCCGCCAAGCTCAAGGGCCGCCCGCTCGACCTCACCTACAAGGAGTTCGAGCTGCTGAAGTTCCTGGCCCAGCACCCCGGCCGGGTCTTCACGCGCGACCAGCTACTGCGCGAGGTGTGGGGCTACGACTACTTCGGCGGCACCCGCACGGTCGACGTCCACGTGCGGCGGCTGCGGGCGAAGCTCGGCTCGGAGTATGAGTCGATGATCGGCACGGTCCGTCAGGTGGGCTACAAGTTCGTCGTCCCGCCGGCCCGGCCGCTGCACGATTCGGAGCCCGTAAGGGTCTGACGACCGTTCGTAAGTTACCGCAAGTCTCGGTACATTGATCGAATGACCGTGCATCGCGCCGAGCAGCTCTCTCCCGACCAGGTCGAGCAGGTGCTCGCGCTGATGCGTGCGGCGGGCGACACCGACGGCGTCGCGCCGCTGTCCGAGCACGTGGTCCTGCACCTGCGGCACGGGGGCGAGACCCCGGCCGTGCATCTGCTCGTCCATGACGCGGCGGGGCAGATCGTGGGGTACGCCCACGTCGACACGACGGACGCCGTCGAGGGCGCCTCGGCCGAGCTGGTGGTGCACCCGCTGCACCGCCGCCGGGGGCTGGGCCGCGAGCTGGCGACGGCCGCGATGGCGGTCGCCGACGAGCGCTCCGCGGGCCGGCTGCGGGTGTGGGCGCACGGCGATCATCCCTCCGCCTCGGCGCTGGCCATCCGGCTGGGCTTCGACCGCGTCCGGGTGCTGCTGCAGTTGCGCCGCTCGCTGCTCGCGCCGCTGGACGAGGTGGTGCTGCCGGACGGGGTGCGGCTGCGCGCGTTCCGGCCCGGCGCCGACGACGAGGCGTGGCTCGCGCTCAACGCCGCGGCCTTCGCCGACCACCCCGAGCAGGGCAAGTGGACGCTCGACGACCTGCACCTGCGGCTGGAGGAGCCGTGGTTCGAGGCGGCCGGGTTCCTGCTCGCCGAGGGGGCCGGCGGCCGGCTGCTGGGCTTCCACTGGACCAAGGTCCACGGGGAGCGAACCGCCGACCCGCACGACGGTGAGGAGCCGCGTGTACACGAGGCGATCGGCGAGGTGTACGTTCTCGGGGTGGCCCCCGGCGCGCACGGCGGCGGCCTCGGCCGGGCGCTGACCCTGGCCGGGCTACGACACCTGCGCAACCGCGGGTTGTCGCAGGTCATGCTGTATGTCGACGAGAGCAACACCCGGGCTGTGCAGCTCTACCAGCGCCTGGGATTCGTCCGCTGGTCCAACGACGTGTCGTTCCAGCGCGCCCTTTAGGGGCGAATCCGGACACCACGGATCACCGTTGGGCAGTTCACCCAATGGCCAACTCGCCTCCGACCAGGCGTCATGCGCAGCCCCTGACCTGTTCACCCTGCGTTCACCCCTCTCCAGAGGCCCGGTTACCTCACCCTCCTAGCGTCCCTTGGAGTCGACCACCTGCGTCGGCCTTCCCGACACCTCCCCAGGCAACGGAAGTCGGTCTTATCCCCGACGAAGGGACCGCAGTGAACCTCAAGCGGCACGGCCTCATCGCCGGCATCGCGCTCACCGCGACGCTCGCTCTCGCCGCGTGCGGCTCGGACAACGAAACCTCGAGCTCGCCCACGGGTGGCACCGGCGGCAGTGCTGCGGCCGGCCCCACGTGTGCGACCGGATCGCTTACCGCTCAGGGCTCGTCCGCGCAGAAGAACGCGATGGACGAGTGGATCAAGGGTTACCAGGGCAGCTGCTCCGGCGCCAAGATTGACTACCAGGGCACCGGCTCCGGCGCCGGCATCACCGCCTTCCAGGGCGGCACCGCCGACTTCGCCGGCTCGGACTCCTCGCTGAAGGCGGGCGACGAGTCCACCAAGGCCGCCACCCGCTGCGGCGGCGCCCCGGCGCTCAACCTGCCGATGGTGACCGGTCCGATCGCGATCGCCTACAACATCGACGGCGTCAAGGACCTGCAGCTCAAGCCCGAGACCCTGGCGAAGATCTTCAGCGGCGCCATCACCAAGTGGGACGCCCCCGAGATCAAGGCCGACAACCCGAGCGCCACGCTGCCGTCGTCGGTGATCCTGGCCGTGCACCGCTCGGACTCCTCCGGCACCACCGAGAACTTCACCGGTTACCTGACCTCGACCGCGGCCAGCGCCTGGACCGCGGGCAAGGACAAGGTCTGGAAGGCCCAGGGTGGCCAGGCCGAGAAGGGCTCCGACGGTGTCGCCGCCGCCCTGAAGAAGTCCCCGGGCTCGATCGGCTACGTCGAGTGGTCGTTCGCCAAGGCCAACTCGCTGCCCACCGCCAAGATCTACAACGGCTCCGGTGAGTACACCGCGCTGACCGCCGAGGCGGCCGGCAAGACCATCGCGGGCGCCAAGGTCACCGGCACCGGCGACGACCTGGCCCTGTCGATCGACTACGCCACCAAGGAGGCCGGCGCCTACCCGGTCGTCCTGGTGACCTACGAGATCGTCTGCAGCAAGGGCACCCCGGCCGACAAGCTCCCGCTCGTCAAGGGCTTCCTCGGCTACACGGTCAGCGCCGCCGGCCAGGCCTCGCTGGAGAAGCTGGGCTACGCCCCGCTGCCGGAGACGGTCCGCGCCAAGGTCGAGACCTCGATCAAGAACCTGGCCTGACGGGAAGACTCGTTGAGCCAGCAGACTCTGCCTGCCACCTCCGCCGGTCAGCCCGGCGGAGGTGGCGGTCTTCCGCCGCGCAAGCGGTTCAGCGGGGACATGTTCTTCCGCGGGACCGCGACGGCCGCCGGCTCGATGGTGCTCGTCATCATCGCCGCGATCGCCATCTTCCTGATCGTCAAGGCCATCCCCGCCATCAACAAGGACACGGCGAACTTCTTCACCTACAAGGAGTGGTTCACCGACGGTGACTCGCCGAAGTTCGGCATCGCCGCGACGGTGTTCGGCACGATCCTGACCGCGGCGCTGGCGCTGATCATCGCGGTGCCGGTCGCGCTGGGCATCGCGCTGTGCCTGTCGCACTACGCGCACCGGCGGGTGGCCACCACCCTCGGCTTCGTCATCGACCTGCTCGCGGCGGTGCCAAGCGTCGTGTTCGGTCTCTGGGGCCGCGACTACTTCTACGACCCGATCACCAACCTGTCGAAGTGGCTGCACGACGTGTTCGGCTGGCTGCCGATCTTCGGCAGCGAGGGTCCCTACGGCAAGTCGGTCCTGCTCGGCTCCGTCGTGCTGGCGATCATGGTCCTGCCGATCGTGACGTCGCTGTCCCGCGAGGTCTTCCTGCAGACCCCGCCGGAGAACCAGGAGGCGGCGCTCGCGCTCGGCTCGACCAAGTGGGAGATGATCCGCACCTCGGTGATCCCCTACGGCCGCGCCGGCATCATCGCCTCGGTCATGCTGGGCCTGGGCCGCGCGCTCGGCGAGACCATCGCCCTCGCGCTGACCCTGGGCAGCGTCTTCGCGATCAACTTCGACTTCCTCGGGCCGGGCGGCATCACGATCGCCTCGAACATCGCCAACCGGTTCGGTGAGGCCAACGACGTCGGCCGTGGCGCGCTCATCGCCTCCGGCCTGGTGCTGTTCGTCATCACCCTGATCGTCAACATGGGCGCCCGCGCGATCGTCTACCGGCGCCGCGAGTTCGTCGGAGGCGCCGCGTAATGGCCGTCGAATCTCCTGCCCGCCTGGGCGTGACCGACGCTCACCAGCTGCGGACCAAGTCGCTGCCGGCATGGGGCCCCTGGGCCTCCGCGGTGGTGGCGATCGCCGTGTCGTTCGTGCTGATCAAGCTCACCGGCGCGGGCGGGTGGGTGCTCACCGGCGTCGTGGCGGCGATCCTGTTCGTGGCGTTCATGGGCATCGCGGCGAGCGTCGTGGAGGGTGGACGGTCGGCGCGCAACCGCATGGCGACCGTGCTCATCTACGGCGCGTTCATCCTGGCCCTGCTGCCGCTGCTGTCGGTGGTCTGGACACTGCTCACCAAGGGCAGCGAGCGTCTGGACCTCAACTTCTTCCAGACGTCGATGAACAACATCGGCGCGTTCGACGAGAACGGCGGCGCGTACCACGCCATCGTGGGCACGCTGGAGCAGGCGGGCATCGCCACGCTCATCACGGTGCCGCTGGGCATCCTCGGTGCGATCTACATCGTGGAGTACGGCCGCGGCCTGCTGGCCAACCTGATCCGCTTCTTCGTCGACGTCATGACGGGTATCCCGTCGATCGTCGCCGGTCTGTTCGTGCTGTCGTTCTGGGTGTTCACCATCACCCCGCTGTGGAACCACGGCCGGGCGGCCTACTCCGGCTTCGCGGCGGCGCTGTCGCTGAGCGTCCTGATGCTGCCGACCGTGGTGCGCTCCTGCGAGGAGATGCTGCGGCTGGTGCCCGGGGCGCTACGCGAGGGCTCCTACGCGCTCGGGGTGCCGAAGTGGAAGACGATCACCCGGATCGTGTTGCCCACCGCGTTGCCCGGCATCGTCACCGGTGTCATGCTCGCTGTGGCGCGCGCCGCCGGGGAGACCGCGCCGGTCCTGCTCGTCGCCGGCGGCCTCAACTCGATCAACTTCAACGTGTTCAGCGGCAACCAGTCCTCGCTGTCCCTGTTCATCTTCGAGCAGGCCGGCGTCGCCTCGGAGTTCGCGCCCGGGCGTGCCTGGACGGCGGCCCTCACCCTGGTCGTGCTCGTCCTCGTCCTCACCGTCGCGGCGAAGCTGCTCGCCCGCCGCAACAAGCTCGCCCGATAACTACTGGAGCGCCCCCAATGGCAAAACGCATCGAAGCCCACGGCGTCACCTCGTATTACGGGTCGTTCAAGGCGATCGACTCGGTGTCGATGACGATCGAGCCCAAGTCGGTGACGGCCCTCATCGGTCCGTCGGGCTGCGGCAAGTCCACGTTCCTGCGGTCCATCAACCGGATGCACGAGGTCCTGCCCAACGCGCGGATCGAGGGCAAGCTCCTCATCGACGGGCAGAACATCTACGACCGCGACGTCGACGTCACGGCCGTGCGCCGCATGATCGGCATGGTCTTCCAGCGGCCCAACCCGTTCCCGACGATGTCGATCTTCGAGAACGTCGTCGCCGGCCTGCGCCTCAACGGCGTGCGCAAGAAGTCGGTGCTGGAGGAGGTCGCGGAGAAGGCGCTGCGCAGCGCCAACCTCTGGAACGAGGTCAAGGACCGGCTGGGCCGCCCCGGCGCGGGCCTGTCCGGCGGTCAGCAGCAGCGGCTGTGCATCGCCCGGACGATCGCCGTCGAGCCGCAGGTCGTGCTGATGGACGAGCCCTGCTCGGCCCTCGACCCGATCTCGACCCTGGCGATCGAGGACCTGATCACCGAGCTGAAGAACCAGTTCACGATCGTGATCGTGACGCACAACATGCAGCAGGCGGCCCGCGTCTCGGACCGCACCGGGTTCTTCTCGATCGACAAGACCGGTGAGCCGGGCCGGCTCATCGAGTACGACGACACCGCGAAGATCTTCACCAACCCCTCGGTCAAGAAGACCGAGGACTACATCACGGGCCGCTTCGGTTAGGACGCGGTCGGGCGGATGGCGTCGGCCGGATTGCGGGCCGGCGCCGCCGCCAGGACCCCGTCGATGCCGCCCGTCTCGGCCAGCTCCCGCAGCGTGTGCCTGGTCGGCGGCATCATCGTGAAGCGCCCGTCGGCCGCCGCGGCCGGCGCGCACCACACGGTGTCGTCGGCCTCGCCGCCCACGTCCCGGGGCACCTGGCCCTCGGGCAGCAGGGCCACGAAGAAGTAGGTGTCGAAGCGCCGCGGCTCGAACTCCGGCGTGATCCAGCGCGACCACGGCACCAGCAGGTCGGTGCGCAGCACCAGCCCGCTCCGGCTGAGGAACTCGGCGAAGCCCAGCTCCCGCGCGATCAGCGCCAGCCGCGCCTCCTCCCAGTCCGGCCCGCTCACGTCGCCGACCACGGTGGCCGGGTCCGGCCCGGCCAGCAGCACGCCGGACTCCTCGAAGACCTCCCGCACCGCGGCGCAGACCACCGAGCGGGCCACCGACTCCGCCAGCCCCAGCCGCGCCGCCCACTCCTGCGGCGACGGCCCGGCCCAGCCGGGATGCACGGCCGCGTCGCGCGGGTCGACGCCGCCGCCGGGGAAGGCATACATCGACGCGGCGAACGCCATCGTCGCGACCCGGCGGATCAGATACGCCTCGAACGGCTCCCGCAGCAGCACGACCGTGCTGGCCAGCCGGGGCGTGGCCGGCACGCCGCCCTCCGCGGCGAAGCGCCGGGCCAGTTCGGACAGCGCCGGCGGCAGGTGAAACTCGACCATGGCCCCACGTTACGGCGTGGCCTCATGACCGGCGCGGCCGTGGGTGCGGCGGCGCTCCTTCATCTCCGCCTCGAACAGGTGCCGCCGGCCGCCGGCCACCTGCTCCCGCGCGGCCCGGTCGAGCTCGCGGAACAGCGCGTAGTACCCGTCGTCGAAGTCCTCGACCAGCTGGAACGTCCACCGGCCGGCGACCACGTTGCGGCCGAGCAGTTCGGTCTCGACCCGGCCGGCCAGCTCGGTGTGGCCGGCCTCGCGCAGCAGGGCCACGGCGTCGTCCAGCATCAGGTCGGCGTGCCCGATCAGCTGGTGCAGGTCGTAGAGGCGGCCGCGGGCCCGCTCGACCGTCTCCAGGGCCTCGCTGAGCTTGCCCAGCGCCTCGACCGACTTGTCCGATACGCCGGCCGGGCGGCGGTGCGCGGCGTCGGGGCCGTCACTGGTTGTGCTTGCCATGCTCCTAAGCTACGGGCATGAGTGATCGCATCCGCTGGGGCATCCTGTCGACGGGCAACATCGCGGCCGCCTTCGCGGAGGACCTCCGGCTCCTGCCGGATGCGGAGCTGGCGGCGGTCGGATCCCGCAGTACCGAAGCCGCGGAGACCTTTGCGGCGAAGCACGGCGCGGCGCGGGCGCACGGCTCCTGGCGGGCCCTGGTCGAGGACCCGGACGTCGATGCGATCTACGTCGCCACCCCGCACACCGCGCACTACGAGGCCGCCATGCTCGCGCTGCGGGCCGGCAAGGCGACGCTGTGCGAGAAACCGTTCACGCTCGCCGTCGGCGAGGCCGAGGAACTGGTCGAGACCGCGCGGTCCGGCGGCGTGTTCCTCATGGAGGCCATGTGGATGCGCTGCATCCCGGCGGTCCGGCGGATGATCGAGCTGGCCGGTGACGGCGCCATCGGCGAGGTCGTCTCGGTGCACGCCGACTTCGGCATGCAGGGTCCGTTCCCGGAGACCTCGCGGCTGCGCGACCGGCGGCTCGGCGGCGGCGCCCTCTACGACGTCGGGATCTACCCGGTGACCTTTGCCGATCTGTTCCTGGGCCGGCCGAGCTCGGTGCAGGCGTGGGCGCGGATGAGCGCGGGCGGGGTGGACGAGAACACCGGGATGCTGTTCGGCTACGACAGCGGAGCCGTGGCCGCCCTGACCTGCTCCCTGCTGGGCGACAGCGCCCGCCGCGCCACCGTCACCGGCACGCTGGGGCGCATGGAGGTGGCGCGCGACTTCTTCCACCCGGCGGGATTCACGCTCTGGCGCGGCGAGTCGGCCGAGCACATCGACCTGCCCTTCGAGGGGCGCGGATACCAGTTCGAGGCCGCGGAGGTACACCGCTGCCTGCGTGAAGGTCTGCCGGAGAGCCCGCTCGTCCCGCTGTCCGACACGCTGGCCATTCTGCGGATCCTTCACGAAATTTCCGGGAAAATCGGACTTGACTATTCCAGCTGAGGGCTGAACGGGGCGGACCGACCGTCGCGGCGTTACTACCCTCCGGCGTATGGCTCAGGACCTCCGGGTGGACCCGGACGCGCTGATCGTCCTCGCCGACGCCTGCCTCACCGCGGCCGACGACCTCGGCGAGCACTACCGCACGGCCTTCGGCGACCTGCTGCCGCCGGTCGCCGCCTTCGGCAACACGGTCGCGTCGGCCCGCACGGCGCGCGCCGCCGAGCTGGCCCACGCCGCCGCGGGCGACGCGGTCTGCGGCCACGTCCAGGTGCTGGAGGGCGACGCCGACCGGCTGTTGCAGGCCGCGTTCGCCTACCGCGCCGCCGACCGGGCCGCCGACCAGCGGATGGGCGGCTCTCGCCGCCCAGCCCTGTGATGGGCGCCGAGGCCGCCCCGGTCGCGGTCGACGACCTGTGGGAGCTGGCCGCCCGGCCCGGGGTGCTCGGGCGGGCGGCGCTGGCGTGGCGGGCCGTGGCCGTCGACGCCCGGATCGCCCTCGATGCCTTCGACCGGGCCGCGGCGCCGGTGGTGGGCGGCGACTGGGAGGGCGAGGCCGCCGAGGGCTACCGCGCCCACGCCGGGCGGCTGGGCGAGAGCCTGGAGCAGGCCGCGCGGGCCGCGGAGGAGACGGCGACGGCCCTGGACGGGGCGGCGGCGCTGCTGCGCGCCGGGCAGGATCAGCTCGACACCGCGTGGGAGCGGGTGGCCGCCGCCGTGCCGGGCCGGCGGGGCGGCGGGGCGGTGACGTTCCGCCCGACCGACGCGGCGCAGGCCGCGGCGGTGCGGGCGGCGATCGCCGCGGCGGCGGCGATCCGGGAGGACGTCGAGCGCGGGCTGGCCCGCTACGAGGGGCTGCTCGGCGCGCGCCAGTCCGACTGGGAGCTGCTGGGCAGCGAGTGGGCGGCGGTGGCCACCGGGCGGATCCCCGCCTGGACCCCGCCCGCGGAGGCCGGCGGGATCGACGCGCGGCTGGTCGGCGGGCTGTTTGTGGTGCAGACCGGGGCCGGGGCGGACGAGGTGGTGGTCGGCGACGGCCACGTGGTCGTGGACGGCGAGCGCATCGCGATCCCGGCCGGGGCGCGGCTCGTGCTGCGCACCGGGGCCGGCGACGACACCGTGCGCGCCGACGCCGGCCCGGGCGGCGCGGGCGTGACCGTGCTGGCCGGGGACGGGAGCGACCGGCTGTTCGGCGGTGCGGGCGACGACGTGCTCATCGCCGGCGCCGGCCTGGACGCGGTGGTCGCCGGCGGCGGAGACGACCGGGTGAGCCTGGGCGCGACGGCGAAGGCCGGCGGCGTCGAGCGGGCCGACCTCGGCGACGGCGACGACCGGCTCTGGGGCAGCCTCGGCGACGAGGCCGACGCCGGCGGTGCGGGCGACGACCTGCTCTTCGCCGGTGCCGGCGCGGACCACCTGGCCGGCGGAGCGGGCGCCGACACGCTCGGCGGCGGGGCGGGCCGCGACTACCTCGACGGCGGGGCCGGCGACGACCGGCTCGACGGCGGCGGGGGCACGGACACCCTCTACGGCCTCGGCGGGGCCGACGCGCTGCGCGGCGGCGACGGCGCGGACTACCTCGAGGGCGGCGCCGGCGACGACCGGCTCGACGGCGGGACGGGCGCCGACGTGGTGTCCGGCGGGCGCGGCGACGACGCGATCGACGGCGGCTCCGGCGACGACACGCTGTATTCCGGCGAGGGCCGCGACGCGGTGACCGGCGGCGCCGGCGTGGACCGGCTGCTCGGGCAGGCGGCCGACACCGCGACCGGGGTCGAGCGGCTGACCGCGGCGCCGGCCGGCGGGGATCTCGCCGGGTTCGTGACGGTCGAGGGCGATCCGGCGTACCAGGCCCGGGTGCGGGCCGACCTGGAGCTGCTGGCCGCCTCGCCGGACGGCCGGCGGATGCTGGAGGAGCTGCGCGCCTCCGGCGAGCCGCTGCGGATCGTGCCGACCGGGGAGAACAACGGCTGGGCCAACCCGGGCGACGGGCAGCCGTTCATCCGGTACAACCCCGAATACGACACGATGCTCACCGACACCCCGCCCGTGGTGGTGCTCTTCCACGAGCTGGCGCACGCCTGGGACTTTGTGCACGACACGTCGGCCGGCGGCACGTACGACGGCGGCAGCGGCTCCGACCACTTCGCCGACGGCTCCGCCGTCCCCAACACCGAGCGGCAGGCGGCGGGGCTGCCCATCGACGACGACGGCGACCCGGCCACGCCGGAGCGGATCGACCCCGACCACCCGCTGGAGCTCACCGAGAACGGGCTGCGCGCGGAGATGGGCCTGCGGCACCGGGACCGCTACGCCTACGACTGAGGCCCTACCGGAACAGCGGGCGGGCCGGCAGGTAGGCCAGGATCGCGATCAGGGCGGCGCCGGGGAAGGTGAGCACCCACGCGATCACGATGTTGCCGGCCACCTGCCAGCGCACCGCGGAGAGCCGCTTCGTCGCGCCGACGCCCATGATGGCCGAGGTGATGGTGTGCGTGGTGGAGATCGGCAGGCCCAGCTGCGAGGTGGTGAACAGCACGCCGGCGGCGACCGTCTCGGCGGCGAAGCCCTGCGGCGGGTCCAGGTCGATCACCCGGCGGCCCAGGGTGCGGATGATCCGCCAGCCGCCGGAGTACGTGCCCAGCGCGAGCACCGTCGAGGAGGCCAGGAACACCCACTCCGGGATGTGCGTGCGGTCGTGCTGGTAGCCGCCCGCGTAGAGGGCGAGCACCACGATGCCCATCGTCTTGGCCGCGTCCTGCATGCCGTGGCCGAGCGACATCGCGGCCGCCGAGACGGTCTGCGCGCGGCGGAAGCGGCGGTTGAGCCGCTGGGGGCTGCCGCGGCGGAAGGCCCACACGATGGCGAGCATGAACAGGCCGCCGAGGACGAAGCCGACCAGTGGCGAGGCGACCATGGGCACCAGCACCTTGTCGGCGATGCCGGACCACAGCACCTTGGCGTCGGCGCCGAACCAGGCGGCGGCCAGCGCCGCGCCGACCAGGCCGCCGAAGAGCGCGTGCGTCGACGAGGACGGCAGCCCGAAGTACCACGTCAGGAGATTCCAGGCGATCGCGCCGAGCACAGCCGCGAACACGAGGCCCAGCCCCGGCAGGCCGGTGGGCGGGTCGATGATGCCGCCGCCGACGGTGGCGGCGACCTGGCCGCCCAGGTGGGCGCCGGCGAAGTTGCCGATCGCGGCCATGATGAGCCCGGCCCGGGGACTCAGCGCCCGGGTCGACACCGAGGTGGCGATCGCGTTGGCGGCGTCGTGGAAGCCGTTGGTGAAGTCGAAGACCAGTGCTGCTGCGATGACGGCGAGGACGGCGGCGAGCTGCGCGCTGATGGCTACGACTCCTTGACCACGATGGTCTCGATCGTATTGGCCACGTGCTCGAACGCGTCGCAGGCCGCCTCCAGCTCGTCAACGACCTCCTTCATCTTCAGCACCGTCAGGGCGTCGTACTCGCCGGAGAACAGCCGCACCAGCGCCATCCGGTAGGCGCTGTCGCCCTCGTTCTCCAGCCGGTTGCACTCCACCCAGTACTGCTCGAGGTCCTTCATCGACTTCAGCCGCGGCATGGCCTCGGCGGTGAGGCGGGACTGCTGGTCGAGCACCTTGACGATCTCGTGGATCTCGCGGGGCAGCGACGGCAGCTTGGTGAGGCCGTAGAGATACAGCAGGCTCCCGACCGCCTCCAGGTGGTCCATCACGTCGTCGAGCAGGGAGCCGAGCCGGTAGATGTCCTCGCGGTCGAAGGGCGTGATGAAGCTCGAGTTGATTTTCTTGTACAGCTCGTGCGTGATCGCGTCGCTGTCGTGCTCGACCTCGACCAGCCGCTCGCTCACGCTCGCCACGTCGACGCCCGGCAGGGCCAGCTCGGACAGCAGGTCGGTGCCCTTGACCAGATTCTGCGCGGCGCGGCTGAACAGCTCGTAGAACGAATCGTCGCTGGGACGCAGCCTCAACCGCACGTCGACCTCGAAACGTCAAGTAGCCCGGGAAACCCTTAAACCGAAAATCCTAAGGCCCAGGGATCGGCTTCACCGAACTGTGACCGGTGTGACATTCGGCGATTCATCTACCGTTAACCCAAGATTCAGTTCAGCCCGGGCGATCGTTGCGTGGCGTACTGGACCGGTACCGCCCGGTGTTTGTGCGTGCGCCGGACCGGCCGGCGCAGGAACCGGGCCAGCGGCCCGCGGTGCCGGCTGGCGATCACGTCGACCTCGGCCGCCCGCAGCTCGCGCCAGAAGACGTCGCGCACCCGGCGCGGCGACTCGGGCACGTCGGCGAAGCGGACCCGCCGGCCGTCCGCGTGCGCGGCCCGCACCAGCGAGCGCAGGATGTGCCGCGCCTCGGCCGGGAACTCGGGCCACTCCTCGCGGGCGTCGAAGCCGAGCCGGGCGGCCAGCGGCGCGCTGACCATCGGCGCCACGCCGACCGGCAGCCCGCCCGGCTCCAGGTCGCTGAAGCGGCCCTCGAGGAAGGCATGGCGCTCGTAGGCGCCCAGCAGGTCGGCGCGCGACCAGTGCGCCCCGGTGAGCACCACCGTGATCGCGCCCGGGATCACCCGGCCGCCGAGGAACGTGGTCAGGATGGCCGCGTGCGGGCGCAGCAGCTCGTCGAGGGTTTCGTACTCCCGGCCGGTCGGGCGCACCTCGCCGGTCTCCGGGTCGGGCTCGGGCTCGGCGCGCACCATGAGCAGGAACGGCTCGGCCCGCCGGGGGTGCACCCGGCCCAGCCGGTTGCCGGCCACGCGGGTGGCCAGCGGCGTCAGCACCGCCTGGTCGAAGGTGGGCGCCGGCTCGCCGGGCGGCATGGCACAGGTCAGCCGCAGTGTGGGCGCGGTGGTGTCGGCGTCGATCCGCACGCCGACCTCGACCCCGGCGAAGCCGGCGCGGGCCGCGGTGGCGGCCGGGTCGGTGGGGCCGTCGAGGGCGACGAGCAGGCCGCCCGCCAGGTAGGGCCGGCCCCGGCGGGCCCGGGCCGCGGCGATCGCGCCCAGCGTCCCGCACGTCGCCAGGCCCGCGAGTCCGGTGGCGACGGTCGCCAGGGCGCTGTCCATGGATAAATGGTACTTAAGGTGTATTTCCCGCGCTGGTCGAATCGGCTACGCAACCTGGTCCAGCCATTGGTGGTACACCGAGCCGAACGGCTCCCGCCGGTCGCCGACGGCCGCCAGCAGCCACGCGGCGCTCGCCTCCGCCTCCGCGATCACGTCGGCCGGGTAGCCGTAGCGGACCTGGTGCGCGGCGAACTCGTCCTCGTCGAGCAGCTCGGCCCCGCCGCCGCGGCGCCGGCGCACGTCCAGGTCGAGGTCGATCGCGGTGACCTCGGTCTCGCTCGGCCAGTGCGGGATCGACGTGATGTCGCAATAGATCTCGGTGCGGTGCGGGTGGGCGTTGAAGCACGCCGTCCACCACGCGCGCCGCGGGAAGAGCAGCACGTGGGGCGCCTCGACCGGCCCCGTCCGGGTGGTTCCGCGGAAGACCGGCGTGCCCGTGCCGGCGCCCAGCCAGATGCCGTGCTCGTCCTCGCCGAGCAGGTCGGTCTCGTAGTTCCAGTGCAGGGAACCGTCGAACTTGCGGTACACCACGCGGACGCGCTTCATGGGCACACGGTACCGACGGGGGCGTGGCCGCCGGATTCTGTCGTACGCAGGGGGTAGCGTGCTCGGACGTGACAGCCTCCCCTCAGGCCCGCCGCGCCCGGCCGCAAGTGATCGATCTCCTCGCCGCCGCCGTCGGCGCCGTGCCCGACGGCGCCGAGCGCCCCGGCCAGCAGGAGATGGCGACCGCGATCGAGACCGCGGCCGAGCGCGAGGAGCACCTGCTCGTGCAGGCGGGCACCGGCACCGGCAAGTCGCTGGCGTATCTGGTGCCGTCCCTGCTGGTCGAGGGCCCGGTCGTGATCTCCACCGCGACGCTGGCGCTGCAGTCCCAGCTCGTCGACCACGACCTGCCGCGCCTCGCCGAGGCGGTCGAGCCGCTGCTGGGCCGCCGGCCGACCTACGCGGTGCTCAAGGGCCGGCACCATTACGTCTGCCTGGCCCGGCTGGAGGGCACCTCGGCCGACGAGCCCGAGGACGCGCTGTTCGACGTCGGCGAGGCGAAGCCGACCAAGTGGCTCGGCGAGGCGGGCCGGCTCGGCAAGCAGGTCGACCGGCTGCGCGACTGGGCGATGGAGACCGAGACCGGCGACCGCGACGAGCTCGACCCCGGCGTCGACGACGCGGCCTGGAAGCTGGTCTCGATGCCGGCCCGGGAGTGCGTCGGGGCGCAGCGCTGCCCGTATGGCGCGGAGTGCTTCGCCGAGGCGAGCCGCACCCGGGCCCGCGAGGCCGACATCGTGGTCACCAACCACAGCCTGCTCGCCGTCGACATGCTCACCGGGCGGCAGATCATCCCGCCGCACGAGCTGCTCGTCGTCGACGAGGCGCACGAGCTCGCCGACCGGGTCAGCTCCGCGTCGCAGGCCGAGCTGACCCCCGACCTGCTGGAGCGGGCCGCCCGCCGGTGCCGGCCGTATGTCGACGACGAGGTCGCCGACCGGCTCATGGAGGCCGGCGACACGCTCACCGTCGCCCTCGCCGACGCCCCGGCCGGCCGAGTCGTCGGCGACCTGCCCGACGTGCTGGCCGAGGCGCTGACCCTGCTCGACGCCGGCGGGCGCAAGGCGGTCGAGGCGATCGGCGAGGTCCGGGCCGACGACGCCGACCCGGTCCGCAAGCAGCAGGCCCGCACGATGGTCACCGACCTGACCAAGGTCGCGCAGCGGATGATCGCCAACGCCGAGCACGACGTCACCTGGGTCGAGCGCGACGATCGAGGCCGCCGCGCGGTCGTCATCGCCCCGCTCTCCGTCGCCGGCACGCTGAGCTCCCACCTGTTCAGCGAGCGCACGGTCGTGGCCACCTCGGCGACGCTGGCCCTCGGCGGCCAGTTCGACACCGTGGCCCGCTCCCTCGGCCTGCCGGTCGCCGTCGAGCGCCCCGCCGCCGCGGCGAGCCCCGCCGAGGAGGCCCGCGCCGCGGTCGTGCGGGCCGACGAGGCCCGCGACACGGCCGGCCTGGCCTGGAGCTCGCTCGACGTCGGCTCCCCGTTCGACTACGCCAAGCAGGGCATCCTGTATGTCGCCGCGCACCTGCCGAAGCCGCAGACCTCGGGGTTGTCCGAGCCGGCCGCCAACGAGATGGTCGAGCTCGTGCAGGCGCTCGGCGGCCGCACCCTCGGGCTGTTCTCCTCGCGCAAGGCGGCCGAGCGGGCCGCCGAGGTGCTGCGCGCCCGCACGCCCGGCATCACGATCCTGCTGCAGGGCGAGGAGTCGCTGCCGATCCTGGTCCGCAAGTTCCGCAACGATCGCACCAGCTGCCTGCTCGGGGTCATGTCCCTGTGGCAGGGCGTCGACGTGCCCGGCGACGCCTGCCAGCTCGTCGTCATCGACCGGCTGCCGTTCCCGCGCCCCGACGAGCCGCTGTCGGCGGCCCGCTCCGACGCGGTGCAGGCGGCGGGCGGCTCCGGCTTCGCCGCGGTGAGCGTGCCGATCGCCGCCGTCCGGCTGGCCCAGGGGGTCGGCCGGCTGATCCGTTCCCGGGCCGACCGGGGCGTGGTGGCGGTTCTCGACTCGCGCCTGGAGCACGCCACCAGCTACGGCCCGTTCCTGCGCAAGTCGCTGCCCCCGTTCTGGTATACCACCAAGCCCGACGTCGCCCGCGGCGCCCTACGCCGCCTGGCCTCCTCGTAGCTTCCGCGGCAGGGTCAGGACCACGCCGAGCAGCAGCAGGCCGCACGCGACCTGCTCGAGCTTCAGCCACAGTGGAAACAGCCCGGGGATCGCCACGATGACCGTGATCGCGATCACCATGACGATGGCGAAGATCCGCAGCCGGCGCGCCTGGCCCCGGGCCGCCAGCACGTTGGTGACCACGGCGCTGGCGGCGACGATCGTGGCCCGGACCCACACCGCGTCGGTGACCACGCCCGGATGGTGGCGCAGCGCGACGATGACGGCCAGGGTCGCCAGGCTCAGCACCAGGTAGCCGGCGGCGAGCAGTCGTGGGGTTCGCATCATGGCCGCCAGCCTGCTTGCCGGCGCCGCCCCCGCGCATCGGCGCCCGGGTAGAGGCGCGGCTCCAACCCCGGTTGGATGCGGGCGCCCGCCCGGTGCGGGTTCAATGGCCGGTGTGACCTCTCC
Source organism: Dactylosporangium sp. CA-092794 (assembly GCF_050948465.1). Classification (NCBI taxonomy): domain Bacteria; kingdom Bacillati; phylum Actinomycetota; class Actinomycetes; order Micromonosporales; family Micromonosporaceae; genus Dactylosporangium; species Dactylosporangium sp. CA-092794. The sequence goes on from NZ_CP192044.1 coordinate 707,752, forward strand.
CGCGCTCGCCACGCTGGACGCGGTCCGGGCGCAGCGGACCGCCGTCGCGCGCTGGCTGCGGCCGCTGGTCCCGCTCGTCATGGCCGCCGTGGTCTGGGCCGCCTGGACCGCGCGGCCCCACCCGGCGCTCACCGGCGCCGGCCGCCCGGTCCTGCTCGCCCTGATCGCCTTCGTGCTGGCCGGTCTCGGCGCGCTGGCCGGCTCGACCCGCGGCGGTCCCGTGCACGCGGTCTGCGTCGCCGCGCTGCTGGCCGCCTCGGCCGCCCTGGTCTGGCTCCAGCCCGACGGCGTCGGCGTGGCCGGCATCTTCATCGGCGTCTCCTTCCTGGCCGGCCTGCTGCGCGGCCACCTGTGGATCCCGATCACGGTGATCGCCCTGGTGCTGCTCGCCGTCGCGATCACGACCGCCCGGCACGACTCCCTCGTGAGCGGCCTGCTCGACGCGGTCATGGTCGGCGCGTTCTACGGCATGCTGGTCTTCGCGATGCGCCTCGGCGAGGCCAACCGGCAGGCCGAGCGGTTGGTCGAGGAGCTGGAGCGGGGCCGGGCCGCGCAGGCCGAGGCGGCGAGCCTGGCCGAGCGGCAGCGCCTGGCCCGCGAGATGCACGACGTGCTGGCCCACTCGCTGTCCGGCCTGATGCTGCAGCTGGAGGGCGCCCGCCTGCTGGCCCGGCGCAGCCCGGACGACCCGCGCCTGCCGGCCGCGATCGAGCGCGCCCAGCAGCTGGGCCGGGCCGGCCTGGACGAGGCCCGCCGGGCGATCGGCCTGCTGCGCGACGACGGGCTGCCCTGGCTGTCCGATCTGGCCGCGGCCTTCGCCCACGACCACGGCGTGCCGTGCGACTACACCGAGGCAGGGCCGCCCCGCCCGCTGCCGTCACCGGCCCGGCTGGCGGTCTACCGGGTCGCGCAGGAGGCCCTGACCAACGCGGCCCGGCACGCCGCCCCCGAGCGCGTCGCGGTTTCGCTGTCGCACCTCCCGGCGGCGGTACGCCTGATCGTCGAGGACTTCGGCGCCCCGGCCGCCGCTCCCGCACCAGGTGCCGGCTACGGGCTGACCGGCATGCGGGAGCGGGCGGAGCTGCTGGGCGGCACGTTGACGGCGGCCCCGACCGGCACCGGCTTCCGCGTGGAGCTGGAGGTGCCGGCATGACCGCGCGCCCGGGCATCGACCATCTGTGGCCCGGAGATATCCGCCACTTCGTGACGGATATCTCCGATATGTCGGTGTTCGAGGGGCCCTGCGGGGCGGGTGGGTCGTTGCCGACGTTGGCTGCGGTGGGGGGTGGGCGGTGAGCGTGCGGGTGCTGGTGGCGGACGACCAGCGAGTGGTGCGCGAGGGGCTCACGCTCGTGCTCGGGCTGCTGCCCGACATCGAGGTGGTCGGGGCCGCGGCGGACGGGGCCGAGGCGGTGGCGCTGGCCGAGCGGCTGCGCCCCGACATCGTGCTCATGGACCTGCGCATGCCGCGCTGCGACGGGGTCGAGGCCACCCGGCTGCTGCGCGAGCGGCGGCCCGAGGTCCGGGTCGTCGTGCTCACCACCTACTCCGACGACCGCTCGGTGCTCGACGCGCTGCGGGCCGGTGCCCGGGGGTATCTCACCAAGGAGGCCGGCGGCGAGGAGATCAGCGCGGCGCTGCGCCGCGTGCTGGAGGACGGCGCCGCCATCGACCCGGCGGTGCAGCACCACGTGCTCAACGCGCTCGCCCGCCCCGAACCCGAGCCGCACGAGCGGCTGACCCCGCGCGAGGCCGAGGTGCTGGGCCTGATCGCGCAGGGGCTGTCCAACGCGGAGATCGCCGGGCGGCTGTACATCGGCGAGGCCACGGTCAAGAGCCACATCAACCATCTGCTGGCGAAGATCGACGCGCGGGATCGAGCCCAGGCGATCGCCTATGCCTATCGCAACGGACTGGCCGTACCGGGCGAAACCTGAGTTCTCGCGTAGGCTCCGTGTCCGTGGGACAGGTGCGATCGGCCGGGTCTGAGTTTCTGCTGGGGCTGCAGCTGCTGGGTCGGGGCTTCGCGCGGTACGGGCGCAATCCGCGCCTGCTGCTGCTCGGCGCGATCCCGGCGTTCATCACGTTCGTGCTGTTCGCCGTCGGCTGGGTCTTCCTGATCATCTACATCGACGATCTGGCCGCGGTCGTGACGTGGTTCGCCGACGGCTGGGCGGACGGGTTGCGCCAGGTGATCCGGTTCGGGGCGGGGCTGGGCATCCTCGTGGCGGCCGCCCTGCTCTCGGCGCTCACCTTCACCGCGCTCACGCTGCTCATCGGCGACCCGTTCTACGAGGTCATCTCGGAGAAGATCGAGGACGGGCTGGGTGGGACGCCCGGTGCGGTCGACCTTCCGTGGTACCGCACCCTCTGGCCGAACCTCGTCGACTCCCTGCGGCTCATCCTGCTCGGCATCGCGATCGCGATCCCGATGTTCCTCCTCGGCTTCGTGCCGATCGTCGGGCAGACCGTCGTGCCGGTGCTCAACGCGATCATCGGCGGCTGGCTGATCGCCGTCGAGGTGACCGGCATCCCGTTCAACCGCCGCGGCCTGCGCCTGCGCGACCGCCGCAAGATCCTGCGCGCCCACCGGGCGATGGCGCTGGGCTTCGGCATCCCGGTCTTCCTGGTGCTGCTGCTGCCCGTGGTCGCGATCATCGTCATGCCGGCCGCGGTGAGCGGCGGCACCCTGCTCACCCGCCGCACGCTCGGCCTGAGCATCGCAGAGGAGGAGCCGGCCCGTGCCCCTCACGCTATTGCGGGGTGACATCACCCACCAGTCCGTCGACGCCATCGTCAACGCGGCCAACGCCACCCTGCTCGGCGGCGGTGGCGTGGACGGCGCCATCCACCACCGCGGCGGCCCCGCGATCCTGGCCGAGTGCCGGGCCTTGCGCGAGGGCGAGTATCCCGACGGCCTGCCCGCCGGCCAGGCCGTCGCCACGACCGCCGGCTGGCTGCCCGCGCGCTGGGTGATCCACACCGTCGGGCCGGTCTATCGCGCCGGAGAGGACCGGTCGCCGACGCTGCGCGCGTGCTACACCAACTCGCTGCGCCTCGCCGCGGAGCTGGGCGCGGAGTCGATCGCGTTTCCGCTGATCTCGTCGGGCGCCTTCGCCTGGCCGGTGGACGACGCGATCCGCCAGGCCCTCACGGCCATCGCCGAGGAGCCATTTCCGGGAGTGGTACTCCTCGTGCTCTACGACGAGCAAACGCGCCGCCGGGCCGAGCGGATCCGCCTCGAGCTCGGCTGATCAGGCGAGCAGGCCGCGCAGGAGGGTCGCGTCGCCGCTGACCAGCAGGGTGTCGAACGGCACCCGGCCCCACAGGGCCAGGGCGAGGTCGCTGGCCGGGCCGCTGGCGGTGGCCCGCTCGTGGTGGTCGTCGGAGTCGAGCAGCGTGTCGGTGTCCAGCAGGGCGATGCCGGCGCCGCGGAGCCGGACATACCACACCTGGTCGAGGTCGGTGGCGTGCAGCGCGATCATGCCGGCCCGGTCGACCGGCCCGCTGCGCCGGCCCGCGGGCAGCCAGGTGTCGAGGACCTCGGTGACGTTGTCGCCGGCCAGCCGCGCCTCGATCGGCTCGGCCAGGCCGCCGGCCATCTGCGCGTCCCAGCGGTGGATCGCGGTCTCGTGCGCCATGCGGCGGTGCCAGAAGGCCGCCTTCTTCGCCTGGGGCGCGAAGTTCCACGCCGGCAGCTCCGGGTCGACCGCGTCGAGCGTCGCCACCAGCTCGGTGAAGGCGTCGGTCCACGCCACGGTCGCGTCGACGCCCTCGGGCAGCGGGTCGGTGCGCCGGGGCGCCGGCTGCTCGAGCCCGCCGCGCGCGACATGACCGGTGACGTACGAATACACCAGGCTCAAATGCCACGCGAGATCGGCAAGGCTCCACCCTGGACAGCTCGGCACCGGCGCGTCGAGGGGCGTGCCGCTGTTGAGCGCGGCGCGGAAGGCGTCGCCCTCCGCGCGTAGGGCGGCCAGCCAGATGTCCTTGGTGAGCTGAGGCTTGCTCATAGCCAACAACATTAGGGCACCGCCTAGGCTGGTGCCGTGCACGAACCCGCGACCCTCGCCGCGTTCACGACCCTGCGCCTCGGCGGCCCGGCCGGCCGGCTGATCGAGGCCACGACCGAGGCGGAGACGCTGGCCGCCCTTCGCCTCGGCGGCGACCAGCTCATCCTCGCCGGCGGCAGCAACGTCGTCGTGGCCGACGAGGGCTTCCCCGGCACCGTCGTGCTCCTGCGGGAGCGCGGGATGCGCACCGAGATTCACGACGGCGGGGTAAGCCTGACGGTCGCCGCCGGCCACCCTTGGGACGAGGTCGTCGCGGCCGCGGTGTCCAGCGGATGGTCCGGGATCGAGTCGCTGTCCGGCATTCCCGGCTCGGCCGGCGCCACCCCGATCCAGAACGTGGGCGCCTACGGCCAGGAGGTCGCCGAGACCATCACCGAGGTCCGCGTCTACGACCGCGAGCGCGACGAGATCGTGGCGATTCCGGCGGCCGGGTGCGGGTTCGAGTACCGCAGCAGCATCTTCAAGCATCGCGCCCGGTTCGTGGTGCTGGCGGTGACCTTCCGGCTGACCGTCGCCGCCGACTCCCGGCCGATCGCCTACGCCGAGCTGGCCCGCACCCTGGGCGTCGAGCCGGGCGCCACGGCGCCGCTGGAGGAGGTGCGCTCGGCGGTGCTCAAGCTGCGCGCCGGCAAGGGCATGGTCCTCGACCCGGCCGACCCCGACACCTACTCGGTCGGCTCCTTCTTCACCAACCCGATCGTGCCGGCCGTGGACTTCCCGCGGGTCTGCGCGCTGGCCGCCGAGTTCGGCACGCCACCGTCGTGGCCGGCGCGCGACGCGGTGAAGCTGAGCGCGGCGTGGCTGATCGAGCGGGCCGGTTTCGTCAAGGGGTACGGCGACCAGGCCACCGGCGTGACACTGTCGGGCAAGCACACCCTGGCGCTGACCAACCGCGGCACCGGCACCACGGCCGCCCTGCTCGACCTGGCCCGCGAGATCCGCGCCGGCGTCCGGGCCCGCTTCGGCGTCGAGCTCCACCCCGAGCCGGTCCTGGTGAACTGCGCCCTCTGACGCCCGCTCGGCACCGGTCAACCCCGCATTCCGCCCGCGGCACACGGATGTTCCGACCTCGATGCCGGCGAGTCCCGCGCGGGCGGATGTTTCCGTGATCATGGCTGGTGCCGTGCCGCACCGCGGGTTTTCCATGATCGCGGAGACATTTGGTACACGGGTGTACATGTTTCTTCCGTGATCATGAGAAACCGGTGGTGTCGACGCCGGTCCGGCATGATCGCGGAGACTTTCGGTCGCGGCGGGCTCCAAGTCGGCGGTGGTGGGCGAGCCGCGCATAAACTCGCATAACCGAAATGTCGGATATGTCAGTCACGGAGTGGCGGACATATCCGGAATCAGGGGGCGACCGACGAGTACCGCAGCGTGACCTCGCCGAGGCGCCACCGTGACGGGCGGTCCAGGATCGGCCAGCCCGCGGCCTTGGCCGACTCGACGGTGCGCCGCCAGCGCTGCCGCGGGCCGAACACGGACAGCGGCGCCGCCGCCCGCCAGCCCTCGTCCAGGGCCGTGAACAGGGCGTGGATGCGCTCGCCCGGCACGTTGTGATGGATCAGCGCCTTCGGCAGGCGCTCGGCGAGGGTGCTCGGCGTGTCCAGCGACGCCAGGCGGCCGGCCAGCGTGAGGGTCTGCGGGCCGGCGGGGGAGACCAGCACCCAGGACGCCAGCCGGCCCAGCTCGTCGCAGGTGCCCTCGACCAGCAGCGCGCCGGTGGCGGTCATGGCGGCCCAGGCGGCCGGGACGTCGGCCTCGTCGTACTGGCGCAGGACGTTGAACGCGCGGACCAGCGTCGGGCGCAGGCCCGCCAGCTCGAAGCCGCCGCGGCGGAACCGCAGGGTATCGGTCGCGAAGGGCTGGGCGGCGGCCACCCGGGCCGGGTCGATCTCCAGGCCGACGACCGGGACGCCGAGGCGGGCGTGCAGCTCGATCGCGGTGATGGGCGAGGCGCCGTAGCCGAGGTCGACCACGAGCGGGTCCGGCGCCCGGCGGAGCACCCCGCCGAGCGTCGCGGCGATCCAGTTGTCGACCCTCCGCAGGCGGTTGGGGTTGGTGGTCCCCCGCGTGATCGACCCGAGATGCCGGGCCGTCAATGGACCCGGTGCACCTTGTGCTGCGCGGCCTGGGCGAGCGGGCGCACCACGAGCCGGTCGATGTTGACGTGGTGCGGGCGGGTCGCCGTCCAGGCGATGCAGTCGGCGATGTCCTCGGCCACCAGCGGCTCGGCCACGCCCGCGTACACCGCGGCGGCCTTGTCCGCGTCGCCGTCGAAGCGCTTGAGGGCGAACTCGTCGGTCCGCACCATGCCGGGGTCGATCTCCACGACCCGGACCGGGCGGCCGTTGAGCTCCAGGCGCAGCGTCTCGGCCACCGCGGTCTGTGCGTGCTTGGCCGCGGTGTACCCGCCGCCGCCCTCGTAGACGATCAGGCCCGCGGTCGAGCTGAGCACCACGATCGTGCCGCGGCCGGAGTGCTCCAGCAGCGGCAGCAGGGCCTTGGTGACCCGGACCGTGCCCAGCACGTTGACGTCGAACATCCACTGCCAGCCGGCCAGGTCGGCGCCCTCGACCGGGTCCGCGCCGACGGCCCCGCCCGCGTTGTTGACCAGCAGTTCGACGATGCCGTTGTGCTCGGCGGCCAGGCCGGCGACGGTGTCGGCGAGGGCGGCGACGGACGCGTCGGAGGTCACGTCGGCGACCACGGCGGTCGCCGCGGCGAGCGAGCCCACCAGGTCCCTGAGCCGGTCCTCCCGGCGGGCGACGGCGACGACGTGGAAGCCCTCGGCGTCGAGGCGGCGGGCGGTCGCGGCGCCGATGCCGCTGGAGGCGCCGGTGACCACGGCGATACGAGTAGACATGTGGCCATCCTGCACGAAGTTGTCCGCCGCGCAGTGACCAACGCAACGGTGGGTAGACCGGCGCCCGCGAGGGAACATGGACGGTTGGGAAGATGTAACCCTCAGGCAACAGACAGGAGCACGACGTGGCGCGGGTCGACTCGCTGCATGGTCACACCCCGCAGTCCCGCCGTAGCCTACCCAGACGCGTAGCCACACTCTCCGTGCACACTTCACCACTGGACCAGCCGGGCACCGGCGACGCCGGCGGCATGAACGTGTACATCGTCGAGGTGGCCCAGCGGCTGGCCCGGGCCGGCGTCGAGGTCGAGATTTTCACCCGGGCCACCACCAGCGAGCTGCCCCCCGTCGTCGAGATGGCACCCGGCGTGCTGGTCCGGCACGTGATCGCCGGGCCGTTCGAGGGGCTGGCCAAGGAGGACCTGCCCGCACAGCTGTGCGCGTTCACCGGCGGCGTGCTGCGCGCCGAGGCGGCCCGCCCGTCCGGGTGGTACGACCTGATCCACTCCCACTACTGGCTCTCCGGCCAGGTCGGCTGGGTGGCCAAGGACCGCTGGGGCGTGCCGCTCGTGCACACCGCGCACACCCTGGCCAAGGTCAAGAACCTGCTGCTCGCCGACGACGACAAGCCCGAGCCGATGGCCAGAGTGATCGGCGAGGAGCAGGTCGTCGCCGCCGCCGACGGGCTGGTGGCCAATACGCCGGCCGAGGCGGAGGATCTCATCCAGTTGTACGCCGCGGAGCCGCGCAAGGTGTCCGTCGTGCCGCCCGGCGTAGACCTGGACCGGTTCGCGCCGCGCCCGCACCTCAAGCGGGCCCTCCGGGAGCGCTTCGGCATCCCCGCCGACGCGCACGTCGTCGCGTTCGCCGGCCGGATCCAGCCGCTGAAGGCCCCCGACGTGCTGCTGCGGGCCGCCGCCGAGTTGCGCCCGTGCGACCCGAAGCTGCTCATCGTCATCTGCGGCGGGCCCAGCGGCTCCGGGCTGGACCGCCCCACCGCGCTCATGGACCTGGCCCGCGACCTGGGCATCGCCGACATCGTGCGGTTCCTGCAGCCGCAGCCGCGCGAGGCCCTGGCCGACCTGTTCCGCGCCGTCGACGTGGTCGCGGTGCCCAGCTTCAACGAGTCGTTCGGGCTGGTCGCGATCGAGGCGCAGGCGTGCGGTACCCCGGTCGTCGCGGCATCGGTCGGCGGACTGGTGACCGCCGTGCGCGACGGCGTCTCCGGCATCCTCGTGGACACGCACAAGCCGGTCGACTGGGCGGCGGTGCTGGGGCCGCTGCTGGCCGAGCCGGCCCGGCGCGCGGCGATGTCCCTCGGCGCGGTCCGCCACGCCCGGGAGTTCTCCTGGGCGCACACGGCGAGCGGCCTGCTGGCGGCCTACCGCGACGCGCTGGAACTGCACCGCGAGATGGTGGCGGCATGACCGGCAAGCCGGACATCTGCGCGCTCATCGAGCGGGTCGCGACCGAGCGCGACATCGCCTGGGACAAGACCGGCGAGCACGCCTACGTGGTGACCCTGCCCGGGACGCACAAGCAGAAGACGAACTGCAACCTCATCGTCGGCGAGCACACGCTGCGCATCGAGGCGTTCGTCATGCGCCACCCCGACGAGAACCGCGAGGCCCTGTGGGAGTGGCTGCTGCAGCGCAACGCCCGCATGTACGGCGTCGCGTTCAGCGTCGACGCGGCCGGCGACGTCTACCTCATGGGCCGCCTGCCGCTGCACGCGGTGACCGAGGACGAGCTGGACCGGCTGCTCGGCGCGGTGCTGACCTACGCCGACGAGAGCTTCGACCCGATGCTGGAGATCGGCTTCGGCTCGGCGATCCGCCGCGAGTGGGAGTGGCGGGTCAAGCGGGGGGAACCCTTGGACAATCTCCGGGCTTTCACCGCGTTCGTGCATCGACCGGCCTAGCTACGCTCTTGGGGTGTGATCGAGAGGCCCCCTCTGGCGTGGAAGCCCGTCGGCGCGGTCGCCGGCGGCGTGGCACTGGCGCTGCTACTCACCATCAACCGGTACGACTACCACCGCGACGAGTTGTACTTCCGCATGGTCGGCGCGCACCCGAAGTGGGGCTACGTCGACCAGCCGCCGTTCACGCCCCTGCTGGTGCGGCTCTGCATCACCGTCTTCGGCGACACCGTGTGGGCGATCCGCATCCCCGGCGTGCTGTATATCGCCGCCGCCGCGATCCTGCTCGCCTGCGTCGCCCGCGAGGTGGGCGGCGGCGCGGTCGCCCAGTCCCTCGCCGCGGCCGGCACGCTCACCACGTTTCCCCTCGTGGCCGGGCACGTCACCATCACCGCGGCGCCCGACCTGGTGCTGTGGCTGCTGGTCATCCTGTGCCTGATGCGTGCGCTGCTGCGGGACCGGCCGCGGTACTACCTGCTGGCCGGGCTGCTGGCCGGCCTCGCGCTGTACAACAAGCACCTCATCATCCTGCTGCTGCTCACGTTCGCGGCCGGGCTGCTGATCGCCGGGCCGCGCCGGGCCCTGGCCTCGCCCTGGCTGTGGGCGGGCGCCGGGATCGCGGTCGTGGTCGGGCTGCCCAACCTGCTGTACCAGATCGCCAACGACTTTCCCCAGGTGTCCATGGCCAACGCCCTCGCCGAGGACAAGGGCGAGGACGCCCGCATCACGTTGGTACCCCTGCAGATCGTCTGGCTGGGCGTGTTCCTGGCCCCGGTGTGGATCTCCGGCATCGTGGCCCTGCTGCGCCGCCCGGAGCTCCGCCCGATCCGCGCGTTCGGCGCGGCCTACCCGCTGATGCTCGTGCTGCTGTTCGTCATCGCCGGGCAGCCGTACTACAGCTTCGGCCTGCTGGCCATGATGTACGCGATCGGCGCGGTGGCGGCGGAGCGCTGGCTCGCCGCGAGCCGGCCCCGCCGCGCGCTGCTCGGCACGGCGGTCGGGCTCAACATCGTGTTCGCGCTGCTCACCGCGCTGCCGGTGCTCCCGATCGACGTCGTGGGCCGCACGCCGATCCCGGCCATCAACCAGGGCATTTCGGACGAGGTCGGTTGGCCACGGTACGTCGCTCAGATCAAGGCGGTGTACGACGCCCTGCCGGCCGCGGACAAGCCCAACACGGTGCTGCTCACCGGCAACTACGGCGAGGCCGGCGCGCTGGACCGCTACGGCCGCCCGCTCGGCCTGCCCGCTGTCTACAGTGGACAGAACGAGCTGTGGTACCAGGGCCCGCCGCCCGAGTCGGCAACCATCGTGATCTGGGTCTCGGAGGGTGACGAGACCAGGTCGCCGGCGTTCGGCTCTTGCGTCGAGCGCGCGGCCCTCGACAATGGTTACGGCGTAGACAACGAGGAGCAAACAGCTCATGTCTACGTCTGCCGCGACCGCACCGGCACCTGGCCCGACCTGTGGCCACGCTTCCAACACTTCGATTGATTTGGATTATTTCGAGTATGTGAGCGAGCCGACATCCCGTTTACTTGTCGCTCGAATCAAGCCCCCAGTAACGTCGTCCTCGGATCCGACGATTCCTGAAGTTGGGGAGCGGCGGGGGTGTTCCGGGCCGCAAGGCCCACATTGCGGTGACGCGTCCGGGCGGGGCACGTCATCGCCAACCGGCGGCACGCGCGGTCTTTTTCGACTGTCGCAAAGCGGGTGTCGTGGACTGGGGGTGCACGACACCCGGCCGCCGGCGTGGGTGGACCCTGCTCGCGCGCCTTCGGCGTGCTCGCCGGTTCGCCGGCGGATTTATCGCGCTCGCTTCGCTCGCTCCAGGCGGGGGGCTTCGCCACCCCGCGCCCCCCATGTCGTCGGTCGCTCTTCGTGCTTCTCTCGCTCGCCCCGGGTGGGCGCCCTCCTGTCGGGGTTGCTCTTCGTGCGTTTCTTGCTCGCTCCGGGTGGGCGTCCTCTTGTCGTGGTCGGTCTTCGTGCGTTTCTTGCTCGCTCTGGGTGGGGCGTGTTCGCTGGTGTGGTGTGGTGTGGTGTGGTGTGGGAGGGCTGGGCGGATGTGGATGTCGCACTCGCCGGGTGCGATCTCCGATCCGCGCGGCGGGCCGGGCGTATGTCTCCGTGATCATGATGTTCGCGGTGACCGCACACTGGGTTTGTCATGATCCCGGAGAGTTGTGGTACACGGGGGTACATCAGCGCTCCGTGATCATGAAAAACCGTTGGTGTCGGTGCCAGTTGCGCATGATCACGGAGACTTCCGGTTGCTCCGCGTCGGGCACCGCCCCACCGGCGGAGCGCAACCGCCACCGAATCGACCGCCGCCGCACAGCGACCACCACGAAGAGCGGCCGGCCACCTCATACGCCACGCTGGCGGACGTGACGGTCCTTGTCGCGGGTTGCGCTCTGTGCGTTTTCCTTGCGGCAGATGCTGGGTGTCTCGGGGTGGAAACTTAAGGGGGGCGTAAAGACCTGGTGGTGGTGTTCGTCGTAGGTTCCTCGGGTGGTTAGCGTTCGGGTGGGGTGGCTGGTGGGGGTTGGGCTGTTGCTGGGGGCGCTTGCGGGGTGTGGGGGGAACGGGGTTGGTGGGGTGGCGCCGTCTGGGGGTGCTGGGGCGGTGGTGCCGTCCGATACTGAGGACGGCGGGTCTGGTGCGTTGGCGGCGGCTGGGGCGAAGCCGTCGGCTGGTAGCTCGTCGCCGGCGGCGGGGGGTAAGGCGCCCACGCAGACGTTGGCGGTGACGTCCGTCTCGTATACGTTCTCGCGCGACGGGCGGAAGCTGCGGACCGTCGTCTGGTATCCGAAGGTGGCGGGGCGGTATCCGCTGGTGCTGTGGAGTCACGGGCTGCACGGGTCGCCGGAGGTGTATGCCGAGATCATTCAGAAGATCGCGGTGGCCGGATTCGTGGTGGCGGCGCCGGCGTACCCGGGGACCAATGACAAGGCCAATCCGTTCGACGGCAACGACGTGGCGAACCAGCCGGCCGACGCGTCGGCGGTCATCAGCGAGGTGCTGAAGCTCGATGCGCAGGCCGGATCGCCGCTGGCCGGCAAGATTGACACCGCGCGGGTCGGGGCGGCCGGGCACTCGGCGGGTGGGTACACCACGGCCGGGCTGCTGTCGGGCAAGACCCGCGACGCGCGGCTCAAGGGGGCCGTCATCGTCTCGGGCGGGGCGCTGGGCGGCAAGTTCTCCGGGGCCTCGACGCCCGTGCTGTTCGTGCACGGGGATGCGGACGCCACCGTGGCGTACAGCAACGGAAAATCGCTCTATGACAGCTGTGTGTGGCCGAAGGGCTTCCTGACGCTGCTCGGCGGGGACCACTCGGCCGCGCTGACGGGCAAGACGCCGGCCGCCACGGCGGTGAGCAAGACGGTGCTCGACTTCCTGCGGTACAGCCTCTACGGCGACACCGCGGCCAAGTCCCGGCTGCGCGGCGAGGCCACGGTGAGCGGCGTGGCGAAGTACGAGGGGAACCTGTGAGCGGCGGTCAGGCGCGGGGCAGGGCGAAGACGTCCAGCAGGCCGGTCAGCTCCAGCTGGGCGTAGGCCAGCGGGCGCGGGTTGCGCAGCCGCAGCGTGCAGCCGGCGCCGTTGGCCAGCTTCCAGCAGCCCACCAGGGCGCCGATGCCGGCCGAGTCGAGCAGCGTCACCTCGTCGAGGTCCAGGACCAGGGCGGCGGGGCGGAAGGCCGGCAGGACGGCGCGCACCGCCTCGGTCACCTGCTCGCGGGTGGCGAGGTCCAGCTCGCCGGCGAGCCGGATCACGACGGTGGCCGGTGGCGTGGTCTCCAGGGTCGCCGACAAGCCGTCCAACTCCGCCTCCGCTCATCGTGGAGCGGCGCCACTACCCGGCCACCGGCACCGCAAACCTTTCCGCCGCAAGCTGTTCTGCCACCCGGCGCTCGCGGGCGGGCTGGATCAGCAGGTGGCCGGCGGCGGCGAGCAGGCCCAGCGCGCCGCAGACGACCCAGTGCCAGTCGCCGAGGTAGCGCAGGCTGAGCCCGCCGGTGGCCGGCGCGATGAAGCCCGCCGCCGGGAAGACCAGATAAAAGACGCTTTGGTACCGCCCGCGCAGTGCCTCCGGCGACAGTTCGGCGATGACCGCGGCGTTGGGCGGGGCGGCGATCATCGAGCCGATCGTCCACACCGAGGCCGCCGCCAGGTAGCCGGGCAGGCGGTCGGCCAGCGACACCGCGGCGAAGCCGAGGCCCAGGAAGACGTTGGCGACGGCGAGCGCGGTGCCCTTGCGCCACCGGTCGATGAGCCGGGGGACGAAGAGCTGGCCGACGACGATGAGCAGGGCGGCGTAGGCGACGACCGAGCCGTAGGCCGACGGCCGCAGCCCGTCGCCGGTGATCGCCAGCGGCAGGATCGTCGAGGTCTGTGTGCTCAGCACGGCCAGCAGCAGCGACAGGCCGACGAAGAGCAGGTACGCCCGGTCGGTCAGCGCCGTGTGCAGGCCGCCCGGCGCGTGGTGCGAGCGGGCCCGGGCCGGGCGGGTCTCCGGCACCGTCCAGAGCAGCAACAGCGCGGTCACCAGGGTGCCGGCGGCGTCGACGGTGAACAGCAGCGTGAAGCTCACCTCGGCCAGGGCGCCGGCGAGCACCGAGGCGACCGCCATGCCCAGGTTGAACGCCCAGAACTGCAGGTTGAACGCGCGGCTGCGGTCCGCGTGCGGGGTCACGTCGACGATCGCGGCGACGAACGCGGGGCCCGGCATCGCGTGCATCAGGCCGAGCAGCGCGGCCAGCCCGGCGATGAGCGGGACGGGCCGGGCGAACGTGAGGGCGGCCAGCACCGCCACCGCGCCGAAGTGCGCCAGCAGCAGCGTCGGGCGGCGGCCCCAGCGGTCGGCCAGCACGCCGCCGAGCAGCACGCCCGCGATGCCGCCGATGCCGTAGGCGCCGACCACGAAGCCGGCGACGGGCAGCGCCAGGTGCTGGGCGGAGGTGAGGTACAGCGACAGGACCAGCGCGACGAAGCCGCCGACGCGGTTGATGAGCATGCCGGTCCAGAGGTACCAGTACAGCCTGGGGAGCCCGCCGATCGTGGATCGGTACCAGTTGCGCACGTGTCAGCCCCCAGAATCGTTAAGGCTCCTTACAGTTCGATCTTAGTCAGGGCGGTTTCGGCGGCGGGAGGGGCCAGGGCGGCCATGCGCCGGTCGCGCGCGGGCGCGGCCAGCAGGCTCCAGGCGGCGGCGACGAGCCCGGCGCCGAGGCAGCCCAGCCAGAGCGCGGTGTTGCCGGCGTGGTCGCGCACCGCGCCGCCGACGGTCGGCGCGAGGAACGACGCCACCTGCCAGGAGAGGCTGAACGCGCCCTGGTAGCGCCCGCGCATCGCGACCGGGGACAGCCCGGCGAGCAGAGCCGCGTTGGAGGGGGCGTTGAGCATCTCGCCGAGCGTCCAGACGATGACTGTCCCGGTGTAGGCCAGCGGGGTGTGCGCGAACGCGGTGAGCCCGAAGCCCAGCCCGATCATCACCGCCGACAGCGGCATGACCAGGGCCGGGCGGCGGGCCGCGAGCAGTCGGCTCACCCCCAGCTGCCCAGCCACGATGAGCACCCCGTTGACGGCGATCACCAGGCCGAAGGTCTCGCTGGAGAGCCCGTCGGAGATCATCGCCAGCGGCAGCATCGACGTGTGCTGCATCATCATCAGGGCGACCAGCAGGTTGCAGGCGACGAAGCCGAGGAAGACCCGATCCCGCAGCACCGTCCGGACGCTGCCCTGCTCGCGGGTGTGCTCGACGACCGCGGGCCGGGTCTCGCGGATGCGCCAGGCGATGAGCACCGCGGCCGCCGCCGTGGTGGCGGCGTCGACGGCGAAGAGCGTGAAGTATCCGGCCCGGGCCGCGAAGCCGGCCGCCACCGCGGCCACCGTGAAGCCCAGGTTGATCGCCCAGTAGTACGTGCCGAACGCGCGCATCCGGTCCTCGTCCGGCACGATGTCGGTGATCATCGCGCCCAGCGCCGGGCGCGCGCCCTCGGCGGCGGCGCCGAGCAGCAGTGCGGCCGCCATGATGGCGGCGGGCGCGTGGACCAGGCCCAGGACGAGCATGAGGACGCAGGACGCGCCGAGGGTCAGCAGCGCGACCGGGCGGCGGCCCCAGCGGTCGGTGAGGTGTCCGGCGACGGTCACGCCGACCGCGCCGCCGACGCCGTAGAGGCCGATCACGAGGCCGGCCGCGGACTCGCTGAAGCCGCGCCGGGTGGTCAGGTAGATCGTCAGGAAGATGATGACGAACCCGCCCGCGCGGTTGATCAGCGTGGCCGCCCACAACACCCAGAACTGGCCCGGCAGCCGCCGCTTCGCCGGTGTCCGCGTAATGCCTGCCACGGTGACGCATCCTTACACCCGGAGCCCTGTGATGTCGAAGGGATTCGGTGCGGGAGGATGAGGTCATGAGCGAAGTCGGGACGCTGGTGCTCTTGCGGCACGGTGAGAGCGAGTGGAACGCGAAGAACCTGTTCACCGGCTGGGTCGACGTGGACCTCAGCGCCAAGGGAGAGGCCGAGGCCCGGCGGGGCGGCGAGCTGATCCGTGAGTCCGGTCTGCTGCCGGATGTGGTGCACACGTCAGTGCTGCGCCGTGCCATCCGTACCAGCGAGATCACCCTGCACACCGCCGACCGGCACTGGATTCCCGTCCAGCGCACCTGGCGGCTCAACGAGCGGCACTACGGCGCCCTGCAGGGCAAGAACAAGAAGCAGACGATGGAGGAGTTCGGCGAGGAGCAGTTCATGCTCTGGCGCCGTTCCTACGACGTGCCCCCGCCGCCGATCGCCGACGACGACGAGTACTCGCAGGTGGACGACGCGCGCTACGCGGTCCTGCCGCCGGAGGCGCGCCCGCGGACCGAGTGCCTCAAGGACGTCGTGGCGCGGATGCTGCCTTATTGGTACGACCAGATCGTCCCGCAGCTGCTCGACGGCAAGACGGTGCTCATCGCCGCGCACGGCAACTCGCTGCGTGCGCTGGTGAAGCACCTCGACGGCATCTCCGACGCGGCGATCGCCAAGCTCAACATCCCGACCGGCATCCCGCTGCGCTACGACCTGGACGCGGCGCTGCGCCCGGTGACGCCCGGCGGCACCTACCTCGACCCGGAGGCGGCCGTCGAGGCGGCCGCGGCCGTGGCCAACCAGGGCCGGTAGTCCGGCACGGCAGCACGACGGCAGGGGAGGGGCCGCGGCCCCTCCCCTTTGCGCTCACTGGCCCCGGGTGTCCAGGGTCTCGCCCGTGACGAGGAACACCACGTGCCGGCCGGCGTTGACCGCGTGGTCGGCGTAACGCTCGTAGAAGCGTCCGAGCAGCGCCGTGTCGACGGCGGCCTCGGTGCCCTCGGTCCACTTCGGCCCGAACATGGTGGCGAACAGGTCGCGGTGCAGCTTGTCCATCGCGTCGTCGTCGCGCTCGAGCTGGGCGGCGGCCACGATGTCGAGGGTGGAGATGGCGGTGGAGATCTTGCCGGCGATCCGGTCGGCGATCGCTCCCATCTGCTCGAATGTCTCGACCAGGGCCTCGGGCACCGCGCGGGCGGGGTGGCGGCGCAGGGCGGTCTTGGCCACGTGGTCGGCGAGGTCGCCCATCCGCTCGAGGTCGGCGGCGAGGTGCAGGGCGGTCAGCACGACCCGCAGGTCGGAGGCGACCGGTGCCTGGCGGGCGCACAGGTCGTACACCTTGTCCTCGACGAGCCGGTACAGCGCGTTGACCTCGGCGTCGCGGGCGATGACCTCTTCGGCGTCCGTCTGGTCGGCGTTGAGCAGGGCGTTGGTGGCCCGGGACATCGCCGAGCGGACGGCGTCGGCCATCCAGACGAGCAGCTTGTTGACCTGCAGCAGATCGGCACGGTATTCGTCGCGCATAATGCTCCAATCCTGTGGTACCTCACCGTAGGGCCCTTGGTTGTCGGTGCCGATGAACGCTGACCGCCACCAGGGTGAACACTGGGCATCGTGAGCCCGATTCGTGCCTCTGTGCGCTCTCGATGCGGTAACAGGTCTCCTACCATCGGATCGTGGATTGGAAGTTCCGGCAGCCGAAGGCCGACGGTCCAGCGATGACCGACGTCCTCGACGCGCTGCAGGTCGGGGTGCTCGTCCTGGACGAGGACGACAAACCCGTCCTCGTCAACGCGGCGGCGCGCGAGATGGGTCTCGTGCGCCAGCGTCAGGGTGCGGGCTCGACCCCCACCGACGAGGCGCACACGATCGTGCGGACCCTCGCCGGCCAGGTGCGGCGCACGGGCATCACCCGCGTCGTCGAGCTGGACCTGCCCCGCCTGACCCACGGCGAGCCCCTCGGCGTCAACGTGCGCGCGGTCGCGCTCGACGGCGGCCGGGTCGCGATCGAGGCCGCCGACGTCACCGAGGCGCACCGGGTCGCCCGGGTGCGCCGGGACTTCGTCGCCAACGTGAGCCACGAGCTCAAGACCCCGGTCGGCGCCCTGCAACTGCTCGCCGAGGCGCTGCTGGACGCCACCGACAAGGACCCCGCCGCGGCGATCCGCTTCGCCGAGCGGATCAAGCACGAGTCGACCCGGCTCGGCCGGCTCGTCTCCGAGCTGCTGGAGCTGTCCCGGCTGCAGGGCGCCGAGCCGCTGCCCGAGCCGGAGCCGGTCGACGTCGACAAGATCACCGCCGAGGTGCTGGACCGGGCCAAGACCCCGGCCGCGGCCAAGGAGATCGAGCTGCGCTTCACCGGCACCCGCGGGCTGACCGTCTACGGCAACGAGAATCAGCTCGTCACCGCGATCGTCAACCTGCTGGAGAACGCGATCGCGTATTCGCCGGAGCGGACCACGGTCACCGTGACCACCAGCGAAGACCAGGGCTATGTCGAGATCGCGGTCGCCGACCAGGGGATCGGCATCGAGCCGCGCGACATCGACCGCATCTTCGAGCGGTTCTACCGCGCCGATCGGGCGCGCTCCCGGGCCACCGGCGGCACCGGCCTGGGCCTCGCGATCGTCAAGCACATCTCCACCAACCACGGTGGCCGGGTCACGGTGACCAGCACCGTAGGAGTTGGCTCGACGTTCACGTTGCGGCTGCCATCGCGTCCGACGGAGGCCGCGCTGGCGCTACCGCCGTCAGTTGAGATCGGAGGGTCCCCATGATCGTTATGCAACAGCAATCTCCACCCCGCGGTTCGCAGCGCAGTGCGGCTCCCCGGCAGCTACGAAAGGACAGCACGTTGGCGCGCGTACTCGTGGTCGAGGACGAAGAATCGATCTCCGACCCGTTGTCGTACATGCTCCGTCGCGAGGGATTCGAGGTGTCCATCGCGGCGACCGGCACCGAGGCCCTGACCGAGTTCGACCGCACCGGCGCGGACATCGTCCTGCTCGACCTGATGCTGCCCGAGATGTCCGGCACCGAGGTGTGCCGGCAGATGCGGCAGAAGTCCAACGTCCCGATCATCATGATCACGGCGCGGGACAGCGAGATCGACAAGGTGGTCGGGCTGGAGATCGGCGCCGACGACTACGTCACCAAGCCGTATTCGCCCCGCGAGCTCGTCGCCCGCATCCGCGCGGTGCTGCGCCGCCAGGTCGACACCGTCGGCGAGCTGGCCCCGCCGACCCTGTCGGCCGGCCCGGTCCGCATGGACGTCGACCGGCACGTGGTCACCGTCGCCGGCGACGCGGTCCAGCTGCCGCTGAAGGAGTTCGAGCTGCTCGAGCTGCTGCTGCGCAACGCCGGCCGGGTGCTCACCCGCGGCCAGCTGATCGACCGGGTGTGGGGCGCCGACTACGTGGGCGACACCAAGACCCTCGACGTGCACGTCAAGCGGCTGCGCTCGAAGATCGAGCCGGAGCCCTCCGCGCCGCGGTACATCGTCACCGTCCGCGGCCTGGGCTACAAGTTCGAGCCGTAGGGATCGCTCAGCCCGCGTTCGCCACCGATTCGCGGTTGCGCCTGCGCTCCTCCATCTCGCGGCGCAGGACGTAACCGCGGATCGCGCGCCCCATGATCTCGTTCGTCTCATACGTGATGATCACGTCGTAGGTGGCGTTCTCGTGATCCCGGCGGACGAAGAGCACGATCCCGCGCAGCGCGAGCGCCCCGGTGTCGAGCTGCACCCGCACGTCGACCCGGTCGTCGCGGTCGAAGCGGTCGTCCTCCATCCGGCACCGCACGCCGCCCTCGGACAGGTCGACCACCTTGCCCTGGTAGGCGACGCCGCCGAGGGTCACCTCGACCTCCTCGCCGCCGCCGCCCCGCACGTAGTTGCGCCGGGTCTGCAGCCGGATCGAGCCCACCGCCTCCAGCGACCAGCGCGGCGGCCGCTCGCGGGTGAGCTCGGCCAGCCGGACGTCGACGGCGTGCCGGCGGTCGCCGGCGACCCAGGCCAGTTCCATGATGGAGCCGACCTCGGGCACGTCGGCGGAGTTCACCCCGAAGGGGGCGGCAACGGTCAGGCGCTTACCGTCGGCGTCCTCGACGCGGGACTGATAGGCCTCGCCGTCCATCAGCACCACGTCGACCAGGGTGTTGATCGCCGGCAGCCCGTCCTTTCCCGAATCGTTCACCCCAGAACCTTCGGCGCACCCGGGCGAGACTTGAGGAGTCGCGCCGCAACGACCCGGCCGTGTCGCTCGGGCGCTCGCGGTCAGACGGGACGAATCGGGATGAGTTTGAGCGCTGCGGTGGTGGCCGGGTGCGGGGCGACCAGGCCCTGGGCGGCGCGGGCCGCGCACAGCTCGGCCAGCCGCGCATAGGCCGCCTTGCCGATCAGTGCGGTGAGCTCCGGCTCGTACTCCTGATACAACAGCCGCGCGCCCACGTGGGCCTCCGGCGAGGAGGTGCACCACCAGTGCAGGTCGTGGCCGCCCTCGCCCCAGCCCCGGCGGTCGAACTCGCCCAGCGTGGAGACCAGCACCTTCGTGCCGTCCGGGCGCTTGCGCCAGTCCTGGTCCCGGCGGACCGGCAGCTGCCAGCAGACGTCGGGCTTGTATTCCAGCGGGTGCACGCCGTCGCGCAGCGCCTGGCCGTGCAGGGCGCAGCCGCCCCCGCCCGGGAAGTCGGGGTCGTTCTGGAAGACGCAGCCGCCGTCGGGCCGGGTGGCCGTGCGCAGGGCCTTGCTCTTGCCGTCGATGGTGTCGACTTCCGTATACCGCTTGAAGCCCCGGCGGTAATACTGCCAGTGCTCGGGCGTCAGCTTCTTCACCGCGGCGCGCACCCGCTGCTGGTCGTCGTCATCGGTGAAGAAGGCGCCGTGCGAGCAGCAGCCCTCCTCGGCCCGGCCCTCGATGATGCCGTGGCAGCCGCGTCCGTAGACGCAGGTCCACTTGGACAGCAACCAGGTCAGGTCGGCGCGGACGAGGTGGTCGGCGTCGGCCGGGTCGGCGAACTCGAGCCACTCGCGCGGGAAGTCGAGGTCGACCTCGAGGCTGCGCGGGTCGTCCTGGTCCGGGCCGTCGCCGTCGACCTCTACCTCGACGTAGATGTCCATTCGACGAAGCCTACGCCGTCCTGCGAACGGGACCGAAACCCCACGCGGCTACCGTGAACGGATGCGACTCGGCGTGCTCGACGTGGGCTCCAACACGGTCCATCTCCTGGTTGTTGACGCACACCACGGCGCACATCCGTGGCCGGCCCACTCGCAGAAGGCGGAGCTGCGCCTCGCCGAGCGCATCGGCAAGGACGGCGAGCTGTCCAGGGCCGGCGCCGACAGCCTCATCGCCAGCGTGGCGCAGGCCCGCGACGCCTCCGCCAGTCTGAAGACCGACGACCTGCTCGCCTTCGCCACCTCCGCGGTGCGCGACGCGAAGAACTCCGCCCGGGTGCTCAAGCGCGTGCGCGAGGAGACCGGCGTCGACCTGCAGGTGCTCTCCGGCGAGGCCGAGGCGATCATGACGTTCCTGGCGGTGCGCCGCTGGTTCGGCTGGTCGGCCGGGCGGCTGCTCGTGATGGACATCGGTGGCGGGTCCCTCGAGCTGGCGGCGGGGATCGACGAGGAGCCGGATGTGGCGTTATCGGTACCGCTCGGTGCCGGCCGCCTGACCCGCGAACGACTGCACGGCGACCCGCCGCCGGCGGCGTCGGTCGACGCGCTGTATGAGTACGCCCAAGCCGAAGTGGCGAAGACGGCCAAGCGCCTGCTGGACAGCGGGTGGGACCGCCCGGTCGCCACCTCGAAGACCTTCCGCACCCTGGCCCGGCTGGCCGGGGCCGCGCCGTCGAGCGCCGGGCCGCGCGCCGTGCGCAAGCTGACCCGGACCGGCCTGCACCAGGTGCTGTCCTTCATCCGCCGGATCCCGTCGGCCGGCCTCGCCGAGATCGACGGGGTCAGCCCCGGCCGCGCCCACCAGATCCTGGCCGGCGCCGTGGTCGCCGAGGTCACGATGCGGACCCTGGGCATCGACGAGGTCGAGCTGTGCCCCTGGGCCCTGCGTGAAGGGGTGATTCTTCGCCGGCTGGAAGTCTTGGAGTCGAGTTGATCGACAGGAGACGCTACCTGGCTCGGGCTAGCCTGGTGGTGTGAGTCGTCAAGTTCCGGTCCTCTTGTCCACCTCCTCGGTCTTCCCCGAGCCCACCGCCGCCGGTTTCGAGGTGGCGGCCGCGCTCGGCTACGACGGGGTCGAGGTCATGGTCTGGTCGGACGCGGTCAGCCAGGACGCCGGCGCACTGACCGGTCTCATCAAGCACTACGGCGTGCCGGTGCGCTCCGTGCACGCGCCCTGCCTGATGGTCACGCAGCGGGTCTGGAGCCCCGACCCGTGGGAGCGCCTGCGCCGCGCCGCCGAGCTGGCCGACGCCCTGGGCGCGCCGATCGTGGTCGTGCACCCGCCATTCGCCTGGCAGCGCGACTACGCGCGCTCGTTCCAGTCCGGGCTGTTGCGGCTGGGCCGGCAGTACCCACGCATCCGCTTCGCGGTGGAGAACATGTTCCCGCTGCGGGGCGTGGGCCGGGAGTTCGTGCCATACGCTCCGGGCTGGGACCCGACCTTGACCGGGTTCGACGCCTACACGCTCGACCTGTCGCACTGCGCCGCCTCGCGCAGCGACGCGATCGCCATGGCCGACACGATGCAGGGCAGCCTGGCCCACGTCCACCTGGGCGACGGCACCGGCAAGGGCCGCGACGAGCACCTCGTCCCCGGCCGCGGCAACCAGCCCTGCGCGCAGCTGCTGGCCTCGCTGGACGCCCGCGGCTTCACCGGCTCGGTCGCGGTCGAGGTCGGCACCCGCCGGGCG
The DNA here is from genome assembly GCF_050948465.1 of Dactylosporangium sp. CA-092794. Classification (NCBI taxonomy): domain Bacteria; kingdom Bacillati; phylum Actinomycetota; class Actinomycetes; order Micromonosporales; family Micromonosporaceae; genus Dactylosporangium; species Dactylosporangium sp. CA-092794. Next base: position 729,827 of record NZ_CP192044.1, read on the forward strand.
GGCAGCCGCGCCGAGCGCGAGGCCGACCTGGCCGAGGCGTTGCGCTTCGCCCGCCAGCACCTGGCCACCCCGTCACCGGTCGCCTGACTCCGACCAGTCCACCTGCCCTTTCGAAAAGTCGGGCACTCCGTGCCACGACTTTTCGGACTTATGCCCTGACAGGCGAAAAATCCGGTAAGTCATGACGTCGCCAGGCGTCGTGACTTATCGGCCCACTTGTGGCCGCATTTGACTTGCAGCCCGCAGGCGGAGCGAACGAATCCATCCGTGATCATGCGAATCTCATCGGCGTGCGGCGGGTTTCTCATGATCACGTAGACATATGGTACCTATAGGTACATATTTCTTCCGGGATCATGGAAAACGCGTGATACGGCGGCGACTACAGCATGATCGCGGAGAGTTCTGGTCGCGATGCCGGCTACCGCTTCGCTCCCCACGCGGACCCTGCCCGCGGAGTGAGGCCGGTGGGGCCGGATCGCCAGGCCAGGAAGCCGGCGCCAGTTCCGGCCGGACGCTGCCGGGTTCGTCGAACGGGGCAAAATCGGCGCCATTTGGGGCAAAACGGCGCAGTGCGAGGCGAGGAGCTGGGCTGGGCCGGGCTGGGACCGGCGGGGCTGGACCGGGACGGGCCGGGCGGGGCCGGGCGGGCGGGGCCGGGCGGGCGGGGCCGGGCGGGCGGGGCCGGGCGGGCGGGGCCGGGCGGGCGGGGCCGGGCAGGCGGGGCCGGGCAGGCGGGGCCGGGCAGGCGGGGCCGGGCGGGGCCGGGCAGGCGGGGCCGGGCGGGGCCGGGCAGGCGGGGCCGGGCGGGGAAGCCGGGACGGGCTCCGGCCGTGAGGTGGGTGCTAGGGGGCGGCCCCGGCCGCGGGTGGCGCGGGCCGGGGCCGGGAAGTCGGATATCAGATTTTGCGGACGGACTCGGCCTGGGGGCCCTTGGGACCCTGCTTGATCTCGAATTCGACGCGCTGGTTCTCGTCGAGGCTGCGATAGCCTTCTGCGACGATCGCGGAGAAGTGGACGAAGACGTCGTTGCCGCCGTCGACGCTGATGAAGCCGAAGCCCTTCTCAGCGTTGAACCACTTCACGGTTCCCTGGGCCATGGTGCTGTTTCTCCTTCGTAGGGCGTTGTGATCCGGTGACGTACCCGGTGTCGGGGGCCGGCCAACCAATCTCCGGCCCCGCATCGCCCAAACGCGCACGTCCGACTTGTCGGACGCGCGGTAAAGCGAACCACATGACGCAAGATATGCCGAAGTCACCAGCGTCGGAGTGGTTTTCCGGTACTTACGCGGTGACGACTGCCCGATCGGCTTCGTCCACCGCCAGCTGCGGCGCGACCGGCGAGGCGCCCGTCTCCGCCGCGCGCTTGCGGGCCCGGTGGGCCGCGACGTGCGAGCGGGTGGCGCAGCGCTCCGAGCAGAACCGGCGGCAGCAGTTCGAGGACGTGTCCAGGTAGACGTTGCCGCAGCGCTCGTCGGCGCACACGCCGAAGCGGGTGCTGCCGTGCTCGCACAGCCACACGGCCAGGCCCCACGCGGCGCCGGCCAGCAGCTCCGAGCTGACCGACGAGCCCCGGCCGGTCACGTGCATGTGCCAGTCGTGGGTGTCGTGCCCGGAGATCCGCGGCTGCATCGGGTAGGCCTCCAGCAGCGCGTTGAGCTCGGCCACCGCGGCCACGTCGCGACCGGAGGAGCCGTGCTCGAACACCTCCCGGAGCCGTTTGCGGGCGCGGCGGAAGGCGACCAGATCGCGCTCCGTCGCCTCCGCGGTCTGCCAACTGTCCTCGCCGAAGAGTGCGACGAGGTCCTGCATGCTTTCGAGCGGCGCGTTGACGATGTCGACGGCGGTCCGCGCATACGCGTCGAAGTCCACCCGACCAAGGTAGTCAAGAAATGCCACACTGGCGACCAGGCGTCACCGGACGTCTCCGGTTCTGTTTACGCTCGGCTCATGCTCAGATCGGCCATCCTTGCCGCCGCCCGCTCGGACCGGGTGGAGCGGCTCGTTGAAACCGCCCCGGTCAGCCGCGCCATCGTGCGCCGCTTCATCGCCGGGGAGCACGCGGCGGACGCGCTGGAGCGCACCCGCGAACTCGCCGCGGAGGGCCTCGCCGTCACGATCGACTACCTGGGCGAGGACACCGCCAACCCGCAACAGGCCGAGGCGACCCGGGACGAGTACGTCAAGCTCCTCGACGCGCTGCACTCCGCCGAGCTCACCCCCGACGCCGAGATCAGCGTGAAGCTGTCCGCGCTCGGCCAGGCCTTCGACGAGAAGCTCGGCTTCGCCAACGCCCGTGCGATCTGCGCCAAGGCCGCCGAGGCCGGCACCACGGTCACGCTCGACATGGAGGACCACACCACCACCGACTCCACGCTGGAGATGCTGGCCCGGCTGCGCGCCGAGTTCCCGACCACCGGCGCGGTCCTGCAGGCCTACCTGCGCCGCACCGAGGCCGACTGCCGGGAGCTGGCCGGGGAGGGCTCCCGGGTCCGGCTGTGCAAGGGCGCCTACAACGAGCCCGAGTCGGTGGCGTACCAGAGCCGCCTGGACGTCGACAAGTCCTATGTGCGCTGCCTCAACGTGCTCATGTCCGGCGACGGCTACCCGATGGTCGCCACCCACGATCCCCGCCTGATCGCCATCGGCGAGGATCGGGCCAAGTGGTTCGACCGCTCCGCGGACGAGTTCGAGTTCCAGATGCTCTACGGGGTGCGCCCGGAGGAGCAGCGGCGCCTCGCCCGGCTGGGCTACACCGTCCGGGTCTACCTGCCGTACGGCACCCAGTGGTACCCCTACATGATGCGCCGCCTCGCCGAGCGCCCGGCGAACGTCGGCTTCCTGGCCAGGGCCCTGCGCTCCAAGAGCTAACGGCGGCCTGTCCGGAACGCACCGGTTCTCGTCCGTAAGGGCGACGCGACCTCTTGACCGGGTCGCGTACGGTCCGGCGGTGATGGACAGGGACGGGCTCCGATACCCCGGCGAGCACGACGCCGTGGCGGGTCAGCCGATCCCTCCGCGGCCGCGGGGCCGCCGACCGGCGCACGCCGCGCCGAGCGGGGCCGCCTTCCGGGTGGCCCTCGTCGCCGCCATCGCCGTGCTGCTGCTCGCCCCGCCGGCCGCGGTCGCCTACGCCACCGCGCGGGAGGGCCGCGCCGTCACGCTGACCGGGCAGGGCCTGGCCGGCGCGCCCGGGCGCGACGTGGCCGGGCGGCCCGACGCGGCGGCCGGGGCCGGCCGGCAGCCCGGCCCGGGCGCGACCCGCGGCCCGGCGCCGACCACCGCCGAGGGCAAGATCCAGCTGGCCCTGCAGGACCAGAGCGCGGCGTTGCTGACCGGCGACGAGGACGCGTTCCTCTCCGTGGTCGACCCGAGCGCGGCCGGGCTGCGCGAAGACCTGGCCCGCCGCTTCGGTTCACTGCGCCAGCTGCAGGTCAAGCTCTGGCAGGCGGTGCTCTCGGGCAAGCCGCGCACCGCCGGGGGCACGGCGACGGCGACCGTCTACGTGAAGTACTGCTTCGTCGTCACGACCTGTGACCCGATGGACTTCGAGACCACCACGAAGTGGAACGTCGCCGGGCAATCCGTGACGCTGCTGGAGTTCGGCACGGCCGACCAGCTCGGGCCGCGGCCGTGGGAGGCCGCCGAGCTGCACGCGGTGGTCGGCAACCGGGTCGTGATGGCGGCCAGCGCGAAGTACGCGGCCCGGCTGCCGGCGATGCTCGCCGCCGCGGAGCGGGCCGCCGCGCTGACCGACACGTTCGCCCGCTGGGGCGAGCCGCCCGCGCGCTATGTCGTCTACCTGGCCGGCCCGGACGAGTGGTCGTCGTGGTACGGCATCCATCAGCAGCCCTGGGTCGCGGGCTTCGCGCTGCCGCTGACCGCGAGCGCGACCGAGATCGTGCTCAACGCCTCCCGGGTCGACGCCCGGCAGACCGTCGACGTGCTGCGCCACGAGTTCACCCACGTGGTGACGCTGGCCGGGGTGGAGCGCGCCTACCCGCACACCTGGTGGCTGGTCGAGGGCATCGCGGAGTACGTGCGGGTCAAAGGCGGCGGCAAGTCGTTCGACGGGCTCGGGGAGGTGCGCACCTACGTGCGCAGCGGGCACTGGAACGGCGAGATCGCCATGGACGACCCGCCGGACGGGTCGACCACCGCCGACGTGAGCGGCCGCTACGGCGTGGCGTACCTGTCGCTGCAGCACATCGCCGACCGCTTCGGCGAGGAGCGGCTGCTGAGCTTCTTCGACTACGCCGCCCGGCAGGGGCTGCCGCTGAGCGACGCGGCGCCCAAGGCGCTCGGCGTGAGCTGGGACGACCTGGAGGCGGACTGCGCCAAGGCGGTGCGGGGCCGAATCTGAGTCGCCGGCGTATCTAGACTTGCGGCGTGCACCGCGTCCCCCCGCGCACAACGGCCCTGGCCCTCTTCATCGTCGTCTCGCTCACCGGCGCGTCCTGCACCGGGCACGACACCGACGTCGGGCTGGGCAGCGCGGCGCGCGGCGATGTCGTCGAGGTGGTGGACGCGCCGGCCACCGTCACCGCCCGCGCCGCCGCGACGCTCACCGCGGCCGCCGACGGCACGCTCGCGAGCCTCAGCGTCAAGCCCGGCGACACGGTCGCCGTCGGCCAGGTGCTCGGCATCGTCGACTCGCCCTCGGCCCAGCAGCGGCTCAAGGCGGCGAGCGACGCCCTCGACGCGCTGAACCGCTCGGGCGGCGGCACGGTCGGCGTCAAGAACCTCTCGGCGCAGCAGAAGCGGACCGACGACGCGGCGGCGAAGGCGTTCGCGGATGCGCGCTCGGCCGCCGCCCAGATCGCCGACGTCACCGTCCGCACCACGCTGACCACCCAGATCGACCTGGCCGAGCGGACCTACCAGGAGGCCGCCGCCTCGGCCCGGGCCGTGATCCAGAGCGTGCAGCGCGGCCTGGCCAGCGTCTCGCAGGCGATGGCGGCGCTCACCCAGGCGCAGAAGGCGCAGGCGCAGTCCGCCTACGACCTGGCCAGGTCCACCGTCGACGAGCTGATCCTGCGGGCGCCGGTCGCCGGGGTGGTACAGCTCGGTGGCACCTCGGCGGCGAGCGCGCCCTCGATCACCGATCTGCTCGGCGCGGCGAGCGGTGGCCAGGCGCCCGCCGCGGTGCCGACGGGCGGGGCCGGGCTCGGGGTGGATCCCGCCGTACCCATCGGAGGAAAAGTGGCGGCGGGAACGGCCATCCTGACCGTCGTGGACACCTCCCAGCTGGGGCTGATGGCCGAGATCGACGAGACCGACGTCCTGCTGGTCCAGCCCGGCGTGACCGCCCGGGTCGAGCTCGACGCGGCACCGGGCGCGTCCTACGAGGCCACGGTGACCTCGGCCGACGTGCTGCCGACCACGTCCGCGCGGGGCGGCGTCGCCTACCGCTCGCGGCTCACCCTCGGCCCCGGCCGCTACGACGACGGCCGGCCCGCGCCGGCGCCCCGCCCGGGCATGAACGCCGTGGCCCACCTGCAGGTCCGCTCGATCACCGACGCGGTCACCGTGCCCGCCGCGGCGGTGTTCAACGTCGGCGGCAAGGACGTGGTGTGGCTGGTCCGCGGCGGCAGGGCGGTCCAGCAGCCGGTCAGCATCGGCGTCTCCGGGCAGGACCGGGTGCAGGTGGTCAGCGGCCTGAGCGACGGCGACCGGCTCGTCGTGCGCGGCACGGACAAGGTCAAGCAGGGCATGGAACTGCCGCAATGACCGCGGCGCTCGTCGCGCAGGACGTGACCCGCCACTACGCGCTGGACGGGGTCAGCGTGCCCGCGCTCAAGGGGGTCAGCTTCACCGTCGACGCGGGCGACTACGTGGCGATCATCGGCCCGTCCGGCTCGGGCAAGTCCACGCTCATGCACCTGCTCGGCGGGCTGGACCGGCCCACGTCGGGCCGGCTGCTCATCGGCGGGCGCGACGTGGCCGGCCTCGGCCCGCAGGAGCTGGCCCGGCTGCGCAACGAGACCATCGGGTTCGTCTTCCAGTCCTTCCACCTGCTGGCCCGCACCAGCGCGGTCGACAACGTCGCTCTCCCGCTGGTGTACCGCGGGATGAGGGCCGGCGAGCGGCGCCGGCGCGCGGTGGCGATGCTCGAGCGGGTCGGCCTCGGCCATCGCCTCGACCACCGCCCCAACCAGCTCTCCGGCGGCGAGCAGCAGCGGGTCGCGATCGCCCGGGCGCTGGTCACCGACCCGCAGGTGCTGCTGGCCGACGAGCCGACCGGCAACCTCGACACGAAGAACGGGCAGGCGGTGCTCGCGCTGCTGGAAACGCTCAACCGGGAGCACGGCGTGGCCCTGGTGATCGTCACCCACGACCGCGAGGTGGCGGCCCGGGCCGGGCGGCAGATCGTCATGCGCGACGGCGAGGTCGTGGAGGCGGCGCCGTGAGGCTGGCCGAGGCATGGCGGGTCGCCATCGACGCGCTGCGGGCCAACCGGCTGCGCAGCATCCTGACCATGCTGGGCGTGATCATCGGGGTCGCCGCCGTCGTCGTTTTGGTGGCCATCGGTACCGGCACGAAGCAGGAGATCGAGCAGCAGGTCGAGGGGCTGGGCTCCAACCTGCTCATCGTCGTGCCCGGCGAGGTCAACATCGGCGCGGCGCCGACGGTGTCGCGGATGGACCTCTCCGACGTCGACGCGGTGTCGAAGATCGTCGGCGACCGCCAGCGGGTCGCCGTCACCGTGGCCTCCGGCGAGACGGTGGCGGCCGGCAACGCCGAGATGTTCGCCAGCATCAACGGCGTCATCGAGACGACGCCGCAGGTGTTCGTCCGCCATCTGGCCCGCGGCACGTACCTCACCCGCTCCGACGTCGACACCCAGCGCCGGGTGGCGGTGCTCGGCTGGAGCGTGGCCCGCACGCTCTTCGGCGACCGGGACGCGGTCGGCCAGCAGATGACCATCGCCGGCGTGCGGTTCCGGGTCATCGGGGTGTTCGAGCCGCTCGGGCAGAGCCTCGGCATCGACCGCGACACCGAGATCCACGTGCCGATCACCACCGCGCAGCGGCTGCTGTCCACCAACCGCGTGGACGGGATCGCGGTCAAGGCGCCCAACCGCGACGAGATCCCCGACCTGTCCGCGCGGATCGTGGCCGAGCTCAGCCGCCGGCACCCGGGCACCCAGTTCAGCGCCGTCACCCAGGAGCAGATCCTCGGCGTGCTCGGCGACATCCTGGGCGTGCTGACCGGCGTGCTCGCCGCGATCGCCGGCATCTCGTTGCTGGTCGGCGGGGTCGGGGTGTCCAACATCATGCTCGTCTCGGTGCGCGAGCGAACGAAGGAGATCGGGCTGCGCAAGGCGGTCGGGGCCCGCCCGCGCGACATCGGCGTGCAGTTCCTGCTGGAGGCGGTGCTGCTCACCACGCTGGGCGGGTTCGCCGGGATGGCGCTGGGCATCGGCGCGGCCCTGCTCGTGGCCGCCCTGTCGCCGGTGCCGGCCGCGATCACGTGGTGGTCGCTCGCGCTCGCGTTCGGTGTCTCGGCCGGGGTGGGGATCATTTTCGGAGTGGTACCCGCACAGCGCGCCGGGCGATTGGACCCGGTTGTGGCGCTGAGAACGGAATGATCTTCTTCGGAAAGATTCCGACGAAGTCAGGGTGCAAGTCACAGCAGTACCGTTACCGTACTGATAACACGCTGATTGAGTAACGCTCAGTGCAGGTCGGCTGCACGGAGCGTATGGGCGAGCACGCTGGTCGGAGGTCGCGATGTCGAGCACGCCACACACCACCGAAGGCCGGTTGGGCGAGGTCAGGTTCCTGACCGTCGCCGAGGTGGCCACCCTGATGCGGGTGTCGAAGATGACCGTGTACCGCCTTGTACACGCCGGCGACCTCACCGCGGTACGCGTTGGACGGTCGTTCCGGGTTCCCGAGCACGCGGTCGACGCGTACCTCCGTGAAGCGTTCCGTGAGAGCGCATAGCGGGGTCGTTTTCCGATCTCGCGGCGGTGCGGCTACCCTTGAACGGCTAACCATGTCTTCGGCGTGCCAGCGATGGCACGCGTTCCGCTGTATCGAGGAGATGCTCGTATGGGCTCGGTGGTCAAGAAGCGCCGCAAGCGTATGGCCAAGAAGAAGCACCGCAAGCTGCTGCGCAAGACCCGCGTCCAGCGTCGTCGTCTCGGCAAGTAGCGTTCCGGCTCGTCACGCGGTGACCGGCCCTCCGATGTGGGGCCGGGTCGCCGCGGGTCGTGCCGTGGTTTGTGCGATCGGAGCCGCGTGACCGCGCCGCCAAGCGTCGTGCTGGTGACCGGAGTGAGCCGCTATCTCGGCGCCCACCTGGCCGCCCGGCTCGCCGCCGACCCGCGCATCGACCGCGTTGTCGCCATCGACACCGCGGCACCTGCTGGCGACCTCGCCGAGGTGCTCTCCGCGGGCGGGTCCAAGATCGACGTGCAACAGCTCGACCTGCGCACCCCGGGGGTGCTGCGGGTGATGGTCGATGCCCGCGTGGAGGCGGTCGCGCACCTCGCCGTGGCCACCGCGACCGACCAGCACGGCGGCCGGGCGGCGATGAAGGAGCTCAACGTCATCGGCTCGATGCAGCTGCTGGCCGCCTGCCAGCAGGCGCCCCGGCTGCGCAAGCTGATCGTGCGCTCCTCGACGGCGGCGTACGGCGCCTCCTTCCGCGACCCGGCGATCTTCACCGAGGACACCGAGCCCCGCGAGGTGCCGCGCGGCGGGTTCGCCAAGGACGTGCTCGACATCGAGGGGTACGTCCGCGGCTTCCGGCGCCGCCGCCCCGACGTGGCGGCCACCGTCCTGCGGTTCGCGCCGTTCATCGGCTCGGCCGTCGACACCCGGCTGACCCGGTATTTCGCCCAGCCGATCGTGCCGACCGTGCTCGGCCGCGACCCGCGCCTGCAGTTCGTGCACGTGGACGACGCGTTCGAGGTGCTCGAGCGCTCGGTCACCGAGGCGCACCCGGGCACGTTCAACGTGGCCGGGTCCGGCACGCTGACCCTGTCGCAGGCGGTGCGCCGGGCCGGCCGGGTCACCATGCCGGTCCTGGAGCCAGGCCTCAACGCGCTGGCCGGCCTCGGCCGCGGCCGGGTCACGCTGGACCAGCTCGACCTGTTCGTGCACGGCCGGGTGGTGGACACCGCGAAGCTGATCCGCGAGTTCGGCTTCGTGCCGCGCACGACAGCCGAGGCGTTCACCGAGTTCGTAGCCAGCCGCCGCGAGCGGGAGCTGCTCAGCGCGGATACGATTCGGTCGGTTGAGCAAGCATTGCTCGACGGCTTCCGCCGGACGCGAGCGGCCCGGGCCGCGTTGGAGAGTGGCGATGACTGATCCTGGTCTCCCTGATGTCTGGGACGACCGGGTTGCCGGTGCGCTCGCCTTCCTCCGCGAGCGGCTGACCGGTGACTACGAGATCGACAACTTCGGCTTCGACCGCCACCTGACCGATGGCGTGTTCCTGCCGCTGCTGCGCCCTATCTACCGGCAGTGGTTCCGCACCGAGGTCTTCGGCACCGAGCACCTGCCGAAGGAGGGCGCGGCCCTGGTCGTGGCCAACCACTCCGGCACGCTCGCCCTCGACGCCATGATGCTCTCCGTCGCCGTCCACGACGAGACCGCCGCCCGCCGCCACCTCCGCCTGCTCGGCGCCGACCTGGTCTTCCGCCTGCCCTTCCTGTCGGAGGTGGCCCGCAAGTCCGGCGCGACGCTGGCCTGCAACCCCGACGCGGAGCGCCTCCTGGCCGAGGGCGAGCTCGTCGGCGTCTTCCCGGAGGGCTTCAAGGGCATCGGCAAGCCTTTCGCGGAGCGCTACAAGCTGCAGCGCTTCGGCCGGGGCGGCTTCGTCTCGGCCGCCTTGCGCACCGGCACCCCGATCGTCCCGGTCTCGATCGTCGGCGCCGAGGAGATCTATCCGCTGCTGGCCAACATCCGCCCGCTGGCCCGGCTGCTCGGCGCCCCGTATTTCCCGGTCACCCCGACCTTCCCGTGGCTCGGCCCGCTGGGCCTGGTGCCGCTGCCGAGCAAGTGGCTGATCGAGTTCGGCGAGCCGATCCAGACCGAGGACTACACCGACTCGGCCGACGACCCGATGGTGGTCTTCAACCTGGCCGACCAGGTGCGCGAGACGATCCAGCAGACGCTCTACAAGCTGCTGGACCGCCGCCCTGACGCTTTCTCCGCCTGACCTCTGCCGCCTCGTCTTATCGCCCGCTCCCGCGCGGGCGTGTCCCGAGGGGGGCAAATCGGGCATCCGCGCCCGATTTCGGGCGACCGCCGATTGGCTCACGTGAGCCTCGCGAACGGATGTCTCCGTGATCATGCGCGTTGTCGCGCCGCACCACGGGTTTGCCATGATCACGGAGACTTTCGGTACTCGGGTGTACATGTTCGCTCCGTGATCATGGAAAACGGGTGGTGTCGGCGGTGGGCTCGGCATGATCACGGAGACTTACGGTCGCCCACTCCGGCGCTTGCGTGCTCAGCCGCCGGGTTGCCCCATCCGCGGCCTGTCGTTTTCGAAAAGTCGGGCGCTCCGCGCCGCGACTTTTCGGACTTATACCCTGACAGGCGAAAAATCCGTTAAGTCGTGGCGCGGAGCGCCCGACTTAACGGAAACCGGCCCTGCTCGGCGCCCCGGACGACTGGGGCTGCCCCTTGCACTTCGCGCGGCAGCGTGAAGCGCGCACGGCGGCGACGCACGGCCGGGCGGGGCGCGGGCGAGTGCGGCGCAGGCGGGTGCGGGTGGAGCGGACGTGGCGGGGCGGCCCGGGGCGGCGGCCGCCCACCGATCGAGACCCCCGCCGACCCGGCCGCGGACACCCCCGCCTTCGCGGCCGACCCCGCGACCGCCTCTCCCGACGGCAGGGGTGGGGCGGCAGGGTGGGCGGGCTGGGAGGGTTAGGGGGTTTCTGAGTCGCTGCCGGGGCGTGGGGTGGGGAGCTGCCCGGACTTGCCGGAGCCGGAGCGTGGGCGCGGGACCACGCCGATGGCGCGGCGGCGGCGTTTGCGCATGGCGCTGTAGGTGGCCACGCCGCCGATCAGGACGCCCGTGGCCAGGGCGGCGGGGACCGCGATCTTGGCGGCCTTGCGGCCCGTGCGGAAGTCGCGGATCTCCCAGCCGCGCTTGCGGGCCTCCCGGCGCAGGGCCGGGTCGGGGTTCACCGCCACCGCGTAGCCGACCGTGGAGAGCATCGGGGCGTCGTTGATCGAGTCGCTGTAGGCCGCGCAGCGGGTCAGGTCCAGGCCCTCGGCCAGGGCCAGGGTGGTGATGGCGGACGCCTTCTCCGGGCCGTGCATCAGGTCGCCGACCAGGCGGCCGGTGTAGACGCCGCCGGAGATTTCCGCGACGGTACCGATAGCGCCGGTCAGGCCCAGGCGGGCGGCCATGATCCGGCCGAGCTCGACGGGAGCGGCGGTGACCAGCCACACCCGCTGGCCGGCGTCGAGGTGCAACTGGGCCAGGGCGAGCGTGCCCGACCAGATCCGGTCGGCCATGAGTTCGTCGAAGATCTCCTCGCACAGCCGCTCCATGTCCTCGACCTTCCAGCCCGCGATGAAGGCCAGGGCGGTGGACTTGGCGTTGGAGACCGTGCCGGCGTTCTCGGAGGCGAGCAGCCGGAAGCGCGCCTGCTGGTAGGCGAAGCGGGCCAGGTCGCGGCTGGTGAAGTATTTGCGCTTGGCCAGGCCGCGGGCGAAGTAGTAGATCGACGCGCCCTGCATCATCGTGTTGTCGACGTCGAAGAACGCCGCGGCGGCGGGGTCGGCCGGCACCTCCAGGGCGGCCTCCACCTCGGCGGCGGCCCAGCCGGCGGCGGACACGACGATGCGGCCGTTCGGCCGTCTGCGCCGCAGGACCGAAGGTCGGATCGGCATCTGCTCTCTGCTCCCTTCATCGGCGGCGCTGATCGAACATTTCATCGGACTGACCAACGGTACCGGCAACGAACAGCAACAGGGCCCGGTGACGCTCACCGGGCCCTGTCATGTCGTTTATGTGTCGGTGCGTTGAATCAGTGCAGCAACCAGTCGATCAGGCCCGGCTTCTCCGACTTGGTTGGGGTTGGGGCCGGCGTGGTGCCGGCGTTCTTGTCCGCCGGAGCGGACTCGGTGGCGGAGGAGTCCACCGTCACGGCGGCCGGGCCGCTGGTGGTCGGCACGGCGCCGGCCTGGCCCGGGTTGTTCGGGACGGGGGTACTCGGGGGCTGGGTCGTAGTGGCGCCGTTGCCGACGGGCTTGTTGCCGGTCCGGCAGGCGGCGCCGCCCGGCACCGGGCCGAGCGTGTCCGGGGCGGTGACCGCGGTCGAGCCGCACTTGACCAGGGGGCGCAGGGCCTTGGAGCGGCGGTCGATCTGGTCGAGCAGGGTGACCGACTTGGTCGCCCGGGCGCGGGCGTCGCCGCCGGTCGTGGCCTTGAGCTTCTCGGCGGCCCCGCGCTGGTTGGTGACGAAGCCGTCGATCGCGTCCAGCGCGGCGGTGTCCTTGCGGGCCACGGCGGTGGCGGTCAGGAGGCGTACCCCTTCCAGCGTCTCGCCGTCCATGTCGTCCAGCACCGACGTGAGCCCGGTCGGGTCCTTCACCGCCTGGGCCTCGTCGAGGCGGGTGCGGGCGAACTCGAGGTAGAGCTGGCCCTTGCTGATGTCCGAGCCGGCCAGCGCGAGCTGGGCCTTCTCGGTGGAGCGCTTGACCGAGTAGAGCGCGTCGCCGGGGATGGCGTCGCCGCTCGCGGCCGACATTCCGGACAGGGCCAGGGTGCCGGCCGCGAGGCCGACGACGATGGCACCGCGGGTGCGGGTCCGGCGGCTGACCGCCGGGCGGCTGCCCGCGGGCCGGCGCAGCGAGCGCAGGCTCAGCCGGCCGGCCGGCTCGGGTGCGGTCTCCTTCGCGGTGGCTCCGATGCCCTCGCGATCGATCGTGGCCATGAGCATGGCCCGCAGACCGTCGCGGAACTCCGGCTGCGCCTCCACCCGGACCGGCAGCTCTCCGAGCCGCTGGCCGACCGACACCAGGTCGGTGAGGGAGTCGTCGAGCGTGGACCTCATGCGGTGTCGTCGAGCCCCAGTGGCCTCGTCGAGAAGCTGGGCGAACCGCTCAGCCCGTCGACGTTGGAAGACGGAGCCAATCACCAGAGGCACCCCCCTTCGCTGATCGCGTCACTCAGGCGCGGCAGGGCAGCGGGATGGTGGGCCACCGCGTCCGCCGTGCGCCATGCCGACGGTCGCACCAGGTCCAACGGTGTAAGGCGGAGGCTGGTTACGGCGCCTGGCAGGGCACTGCAACCGAAGGTGACAACCGTCACGGCTGGAATCCGTCAGGCAGCAGCCGGGCGAGCGCGCGGACGGCGCGGTACTGCAACGCTTTGATCGCTCCCTCGTTCTTGTTCATGGTCTGCGCGGTCTCCGCCACGGAGAACCCGTGCAGGAACCGCAGCACGATGCACTCCTGCTGCTCGGGGTTGAGCTGTTTGACGGCCTTGAGCAGGTCCACGTTGGTGATGTGGTCGATGACCGCCGCTTCCGGGCTGCCCTCCGGCCCCCGGTCGGGGCGGTCGGCGTCGAGCACATCACCGGTGGTGACCTCCAGCCGGTACCGGCCGGACTTGAAGTGGTCGGCGACGAGGTTGCGGGCGATGGTGACCAGCCAGGCGCCGAGGTCGCGGCCCTGCCACGTGAAGCTGCCGATGCGCTTGAGCGCGCGCAGGAACGTGTCGGCGGTCAGGTCCTCGGCGAGCTGGCGGTTGCCGACCCGGAAGTACACGAAACGGAAGACCGTGTCGAAGTACCGGTCGTAGAGGAGCCCGAATGCCGCACCGTCTCCGGCCTGGGCGCGCTCGATGAGCGCCCAGACCTCCGAGGCCGGGTCGCCGCGCTCCGGGCGGGTCGGCTGCGGCGGGACGGGCTCGCGCGGGCCGGTGTCGGTCAGCGTGTCCGTGCCGCCGCGCAGCGCCTCGGTGTCCGTGCCGCCGCCGAGCACCTCGGCCAGCGGCGGGATCGGCACCGTCTCCTCGCCGAGCAGCCCCGCGCCGGCGCCGCCGGCGGGCTTGCCGTTCATCCCGGCGTTGGGTCTCGCGTTGGGCGCCGGGCCGGGTCGGGTCGGTGCCTCGTTGGTGTGGGGGCGTCCGCGCGTGCGCGGGACGCTGTTTCCCTCGCCACGGATCACCGTGCTGAACATGTCGCGCATCGAGTCGCGCAGCATCCCCAGCCCACCGGCGAGTGCGTGCTCGGCGTCGAACACGTGCTGGTAACCGCTCATATGTCGCAAACCACTACGGACACGGCGATCACGGGCACTTCGGCCTCCTCGGGGTGAGGGGTATCAACTCGCAACAAATGGGGTGAGTCGACTTCGGTGATAATAGGTCCGGCCTCACCCGCGTGTGAGCGGCTCTCGGCGTGAGGGCACATTCTCTCCACGGATCAGCGTCCGTCCGGCGCACATGCTGTCCGTCACCTCGCCGCAACACGCCGTACGACACGCCGGAAATCCGGACGAAATCGGACGTATTGGCAATGCTGTTGCTGAGGTGAGACACGGGCATTGCACACGAACGAGTGGACCATTACTCAGTCGGCGTGTCGGCCGGCGTGCACGCCCACGCCGACCGCAGGAGGCACCTTGCCACGCGACAGTGTGATTGGTGACGGGTGATATTTCCGGAGCCGCGTCCCCACCCGCGGGCGGTGCGTGCCGAGCGGGGCGCTGTGCGACACTCGGCGACCGTGCAGGAAGTTTCCAACGTCGCCGACCTGGTCCGGCGCGCCGCTTCCGACGGCGGCGCGCGCCCCGCCCTGCGATCGCACGACACCGTGCTCAGCTGGGCCGAGCTCGACCGCCAGGTCGACGCGGTCGCCGCCGGCCTGACCGCCCTCGGCCTGCCCGAAGACGGCCGCGGCCGGCCCCGGGTCGCGATCGCGCTGCCCAACGTGCCCGAGTTCGCCGCCGCCTACTTCGGGGTGCTGCGCGCCGGGCTGGTCGCCGTACCGGTCAATCCGGCCTATACCGCCCGCGAACTGAGCCACGTCCTCACCGACTCCGGCGCCGCCGTGCTGGTCGCGACCCGCCCGGTGCTGGACGCGCTCGGCGACGACGCGCCGGCGGTGCGGTACCAACTCGGCGAGAACCTCGGCGAATTACTCAATGGCGACGCGAAGGTACTTACGGTCGGCGGGGGCGAGGACCTCGCGGTGCTGCTGTACACGTCCGGGACGGCCGGCCCGCCGAAGGGTGCCATGCTGCCCCACCGGGCGCTGCTGGCCAACCACGAACAGCTCGCCGCGATCGACCCCGCGCCGGTCACCGGCGACGACGTGTTGCTGCTGGCCGTGCCGCTGTTCCACGCGTACGGCCTCAACTCCGGCCTCGGCGCCGTGGCCTACCACGGGGCGTGCGGGGTGCTGGTCGAGCGGTTCGACCCGGCCGACTCGCTGGAGGCGATCGAGCGGCACGGCGTGACCGCGGTCGTCGGCGTACCCCCGATGTTCATCGCCTGGTCGCTCATGGGGGAGCGGCTCGCCCGGGCGTGGGCCGGCGTGCGGCTCGCCGTGTGCGGCGCCTCGCCGCTGGACGCCGCGGCCGAGCGGCGCTTCGCCGAGACCACCGGCCGCCCGGTGCAGCAGGGCTACGGGCTGACGGAGGCCGCACCGGTGCTCACCAGCACTCTGGCCAGCCCGTCGGTGAAGCCGGGCTCGATCGGCCGGCCGATCCCGGGCGTGGAGGTGCGCCTGGTCGACGCCGACGGCGAGGACGTGGTGCCCGACGAGGAGGACGGCACGAGCGATCCCGGCGAGATCGTGGCGAGGGGTCGCAATTTCTTCCGGGGGTACTGGCCGGACGGCGCCTCGGGCCCGGGCCCCGACGGATGGTGGGCCACGGGCGACGTGGCCTACGCCGACGAGGACGGCGACCTGTTCATCGTGGACCGGCTCGGCGAGCTCATCCTGGTCAGCGGGTTCAACGTCTATCCGCACGAGGTCGAGTCCGTGCTCGCCGCGCACGAGGCGGTCGTGGAGGCGGCGGCACTGGGGGTACCACATCCATACACCGGGCAGACCGTGAAAGCCCTCGTGGTGCGTAAGCCGGGCTCGCACGTGACCGCCGAGGAGCTCATCGCGCACTGCGAGCGCAACCTCGCCCGCTTCAAGTGCCCGACGGCGGTCGAGTTCGTGGCGGAGCTGCCGCACTCGGCCACGGGCAAGGTCCGCAAGGGAGCGTTGCAGTGAGACTGGTGCTGTACACCCGGCCCGACTGCCACCTGTGCGAGGACGCCAAGGCGGCCCTGGCCCGGGTCGAGGCGGCGACCGGCGAGGCGTGGGCCGAGATCGACATCACCGGCGACGACGACCTCGAGGAGGAGTACGGCTTCCGCATCCCGGTGCTGCTCCTCGACGGCAAGGAGCACGGCTACTGGCGGGTCGAGGAGGAGCGGCTGCTGAACGATCTGCGGCTATCCTCACCCGGGTGAAGCACCTGGTTTGGGACTGGAACGGAACCCTCGTCGACGACCTGAAGCTGGTCGTCGACGCCACGAACGTCTGCCTGGCCACCGTCGGCGGCCCGGTCATCACCGCGGACGAGCACCGCCGCGACTTCCGCCGCCCGATCGCGGACTACTACGCGCACGTGCTGGAGCGCCCGGTCGACCAGGTCGAGTTCCAACTGCTCGACGACGCCTTCCACGACGCCTACCGGCGCGGCATCGCCGACCTGCGGCTGGCGCCGGACGCTCTCGAGGCGATGGGGAAGTGGCCCGGCACGCAGTCGCTGCTGTCCATGTTCTTCCACGACGAGCTCCTGGTGGAGGTCGAGCGGCACAGCCTCGGCGCCCACCTGGTGCGCGTCGACGGCCTCCCCGGCAAGATCGCCGGCCAGCGCAAGGGCGCCTACCTGGAGCGGCACCTGGCGGCCCTGTCGATCGACCCGACCGACGTGGTGCTGATCGGCGACTCGGTCGACGACGGTGACGCGGCCCGCTCGGTCGGCGCCTCGGCGGTGCTCTACGCGGGCGGCTTCACCGACATCGCCCTGCTCAAGGCCACCGGCCTGCCCGTCGCCCACTCCTTGGTCGAGGCCGTGGACTTCGCCCTCTCCGACTGACGCGATGGCCAGCCCCTGTTCCGATGGCGTTAAATCGTGAAATGTCCGATAAGTCCGGCGCCGGAGGTGCCGGACTTATCGCGGTCGCGGTCGCGGTCGCGGTCGCGGTCGCGGTCGCGGTCGCGGCGGTGGCCGGTGCCGGTGGTAGTGGTCGGGGTGGTCGGTGGCGGGTGGCGGGTGGCCAGCGGTGGTGGCCGGCGGCGGCGGGTGGCTGGCGGTAGTGGTGGCCGGTGGCCTGGGCCGCGGCCCGCGCCGCCGTCGCTGCCGGAGCGACCGCCGGTCGGGTCGCTCTGCGCATCCAGGGCGGGCCGGGCGCGGAGCGGTCCGCCGTCAGGTCCGCGAAAGTCACCGCCGGCAGTTCGCGGCGGCGGCGTGCCCGCGGCTTGACCGTCGGCATGCGCTGGGACGATCCGCCGGATGTTTCCGTGATCATGCTGGATCGGCCGCGTGCACCACGCGTTTTTCATGATCGCGGAAGATGGATGTACGCCTGGGTACCGTATGTCTCCGGGATCATGGCGAACCCGGGGTATCGGTGTGGCGGCGTGCATGATCGCGGAGAGTTGTCGTCGCCAAATCGGATATATGCCCTGTCAGGGTATAAATCCGAAAAGTCGTGGCGCGGAGCGCCCAACTTTTCGGGACCGCGGCGGGTGGCGGCGTGGGGCTGGCAGCTCGGGCGGTGGTGGAGGCGGCTCAGCCCTGGAGGTAGGTGAGGACGGCCAGGACGCGGCGGTGCTGTTCGTCGTCGGGGTGCAGGTCGAGCTTGGTGAAGATGTTCTTCACGTGCTTCTCGACCGCCCCGTCGGTGACGACCAGCTTGCGGGCGATCGCCGTGTTGGAGCGGCCCTCCGCCATCAGGCCCAGCACCTCGCGCTCGCGCGGGGTCAGGCTGCGCAGCGGGTCGTCCCGCCGGCGGCGGACCAGCAGCTGGCCGACCACCTCCGGGTCGAGCACGGTCGCCCCTTTCGCCACCCGCCGCACCGCGTCGAGGAAATCCGCGACGTCGGCGACGCGGTCCTTCAGCAGGTACCCCACCGCGCCGGCCCGGTCGGCGAGCAGATCGTCGGCGTAGGAGACCTCGACATACTGCGACAGCACCAGGATCGGCGTCTTCGGCACCAGCGCCCGCGCCTCGACGGCGGCGCGCAGGCCCTCGTCGGTGTGTGACGGTGGCATCCGCACGTCGACGATCGCGACGTCCGGCCGGTGCTCGACCACCGCCGCGACCAGGCTCGGCCCGTCTCCGACCGCGGCGACGACGGTGTGCCCGCTCTCGCCGAGCAGCCGCACCAGCCCCTCGCGCAGCAGTACCGCATCATCGGCCACGACAACCCGCACGCGCCGATCCTAGGCTAGCCGAGAACGGGTGCGAGGCGCAGAAAGGTGCCGCGCTTGCGCGGCATGGGGGGTGTGGGGTGGGAACCCCCCACCGCGCCGCGCCGAAAGGCGCCGCTAGCCAGGAATCGGCAGGATGGCGACGAGCCGGGTGCCGCCGTCGGCCGGGCTGGTGAGGGTCAGCTCGCCGCCCGCGGCGCGCACGCGGTCGGACAGCCCGGTCAGGCCGTGGCCCTTGGCCAGGCTGGCGCCGCCGACCCCGTCGTCCTCGACGGTGACCAGCATGCCGTAGGCGGAGCGCTGCAGCGTGACCTTGCATTCGCTCGCGTGGCTGTGCTTGGCCACGTTGGTGAGGGCCTCGGCGACCACGAAGTACGCGGTCGTCTCCGCGGTCGCCTCCAGCCGCTCCATCTCGGGCAGGTCCAGGTCGACCGGCACGATGGAGCGGGCCGCCAGCGCGGTCAGCGCCGCCCGCAGGCCGCGGTCGACGAGGATCGGCGGGGCGATGCCGCGCGACAGCGCGCGCAGCTCGTCGAGCGTCTCGCGGGTCTGGGCGAGCGCCTCGGCGACCGTCGCGCGGGCCGCCGTCGGGTCGTTGTCGAACTGCAGGTCGGCGCGGCCCAGGTCCATCGCCAGGCGGACCAGGCGCTGCTGCGGGCCGTCGTGGATGTCGCGCTCCAGCCGGCGCAGGGCGGTCGTCTCGGCCGAGACGGCGGCGGAGGTCTGCGCCCGGGCGCGGTCGCGGCTCGCCTCGGCCACGATGACCCGCTCGCGCAGCTCGCTGACGCCACTGAGCAGGGCGCGGGCGAACCACGCCTCCAGCAGGGCCACGCCGCGCACCACCGGGAGCAGCGTGAGGGCGAAGATCACGCCGATGCCGGTGTTGAACAGCACCCGCACGGTGTCGCTGGAGCCCAGGCCCAGCAGCTCCGGCAGGTCCTGGTCGTCCGGGCCGCGGGGGATGGCCCAGTCCCACAGCACCGTGGTGAGGCCGCCCAGCGTGCCCGCCCACCAGGTGACCACGAAGGCGAAGGCGATCGTGCTGGGGATGATCCGGAAGACCGCGTGCACCAGGTCGAGCCACGACTGCCCGTCGGTGAGCGGGACGAACGTGCGCCGCCAGAAGCCGGCGCCCCGCTCGGCCCGCTTGTAATACGGGTGCGGGAGCCGGACGCGCAGCACCGGGCCGATCCGGGCGCGCTCCAGGGTGGCGAAGCCGCGGGCCTGGTACACCGTGACGAAGAGGATCGGGAAGCCGACCACCGTCACCACGAGCCCGACGCCCAGCGCGAACCCGGTGACGCACAGCACCATGGTGATGATGCCGAGGGGGAACCCGAGCAGCGCGAACTGCGTGTCGATGCCCAGCTGGCGGAAGATGCGGGAGAACCGGCCCGGACCCAGCGGGGTGATGGTCGTCGTCATGTCATCGACGCTAGGCACGACGCCCGCCGCCTCCCATCCCGCGCTCCGGCCACTTGATGGTAGGGGCAGCCCTACCGGCAAAAACGGGTAGTGTCGCTACATAAAGCGTGTCGGGTGCGTGAAATGCCTGGATTGCGGTGATACTAGCCACAGCGCCCGCCCGCTGCCGACCGCGTCGGAGAAAGGGGGCACCACGTGCCGCGGGGGCTTTTCTCGCGAGCGCGATCCGCACGGGCGGGCGCTGACCTCCACCTGGTCGGTGCGGAGCCTTCAAGATCGCGATTTGTGCACGGCTTCACAAGCGCCTACTCTGTTGCAACGACGAACCCCGCTAGCACAGGCGGCAACCGGCCCCACCAGCGGCCCGGCCACCGGCCCGGCGAGCGGACTCGCAAACCGTCGTCGTCTCGGAGACTCATGAGCCAGCAGCGCACCGGCCCCACGGACGGACCGGAATTTCCGGACCTTCCGGAGGCGACCGTCGCCAGGCTTCCGGAGTACCTGCGCGCCCTGCACCACCTCTCCGAGGAAGGGCACGACACGGTCTCCTCGGAGGGTCTGGCCGCGGCCGCGGGCGTCAACTCCGCCAAGCTTCGCAAAGACCTGTCCCACCTCGGCCGCACCGGCACGCGCGGCGTCGGCTACGACGTCACGCTGCTGATCGACCAGATCGAGCAGGTGCTCGGCCTCACCCACCGGCGGGCCGTCGCGCTCGTCGGCGTCGGTAATCTCGGTCACGCCCTGGCCGGCTACGCCGGGTTCGGCAGCCGCGGGTTCCGCATCGCCGCCCTCTTCGACGCCGACCCGGGCCGGGTCGGCGAGCAGATCAACGGCCTGGTCGTGCGGCACGTCGACGAGCTGCCCGAGGTCGTCGACCAGGAGCAGATCTCGATCGCGGTCATCGCCACCCCGGCACACGCCGCCCAGCACGTGTGCGACCGGCTGGTGGCGGCCGGCGTCACGAGCGTCCTCAACTTCGCACCCTGCGTCTTGAGTGTCCCCGATGGCGTCGACGTGCGTAAGGTCGACCTGGCCATCGAGTTGCAGATCCTGTCCTTCCACGAGCACCGTAAGTCGGCGTTGACGGCGCTGCCGGCGGTGCAGAAGCCCGGGCGGGTCGGCCAGGATCTACAACGAGCCAACCGGCTCGGCGGGGAGGCGGTCGGATCATGAACCTGCTCGTCGTCGGACTCTCCCACCGCACGGCCGGCGTGCCCCTGCTGGAGCGGCTCGCCCTGACCAACGGCGAGGCGTCGGAGATGCTCGCCGACCTGATGGCCCAGCCGTATGTGGACGAGGCCGTGGTGCTCTCCACCTGCAACCGGGTCGAGGTCTACGCCGCCGTCACCGCGTTCCACGGCGGCCTGGCCGACATCGGCGGGGTGCTGGCCACGCGGGCCGAGCTGCCGGTCAACGAGCTCGCGCCCCAGCTCTACGTGCACTACGAGGTCGACGCGGTCCGCCACGCCTTCCGGGTCGCCGCCGGGCTGGACTCGATGGTGGTCGGCGAGGCGCAGATCCTGGGCCAGCTCCGCGACGCCTACGGCATCGCCGGCGAGCAGGGCAGCGCCGGCCGCGTGCTGCACGAGCTCATGCAGCAGGCCCTGCGGGTCGGTAAGCGGGTGCACGCCGAGACCGAGATCGACCGCGCCGGCCAGAGCGTGGTCAGCGCCGCGCTCGCCTACGGCCAGGGCGCGACCGCGCCGGTGGCCGGGCGGCCCGCGCTGGTCATCGGCGCCGGGGCGATGGGCGCGCTGTCGCTGGCGACGCTGCGCCGGGCCGGGGCGGCGCCGCTGTTCGTCACCAACCGCAGCCACGCCCGGGCCGAGCGTCTCGCCGAATTGCACGGGGCGGAAGCGGTACCGTTCGCCGAGCTGCCGTCGCTGCTCGAGCGGGTCGACGTGGTGGTGAGCGCGACCGCGTCGCCCGGGGCGGTGCTCGACGCGCCGCTGCTCGCCGGGGCCGGCCGCGACCTGCTCGTGCTCGACCTCGCGCTGCCCCGCGACGTCGCCCCCGAGGTGCACGACCTGCCCGGCGTGACGCTGGTCGACCTCGAGCTGCTGTCGGAGTCGCTGTCCACCACCGCCGAGGCGGAGGAGCGGGCCGGCGAGGAGATCGTCGCCGCCGAGGTCGAGGCGTTCCTGACCTGGCTGCGCGGCGCCGATGTGGCGCCGACGGTGGCCGCGCTGCGGGCCCGGGCCGACGAGGTCGTCGAGGCCGAGCTGCGCCGGCTCGCCCAGCGCTGCCCGGAGCTCAGCGACACGGCGCGGGCCGAGGTGTCGCACAGCATCCACCGCATCGTCCAGCGGCTGCTGCACCAACCGACCGTTCGCGTGCGGCAACTGGCCGCCTCGCCGGGTGGCGAGGCCTATGCTCAGGCGCTGCGTGAGCTGTTCGACCTGCAGATTCCGACTTCCGAGATCAATCCGGCCGACGCTTCCGAGGTGCACCCGTGACGCTGAGGCTGGGAACCCGCGGCAGCGCGCTGGCGATGGCGCAGTCGTCGATGGTCGCCGACGCCCTGCGCGAGCGCACCGGGCGCGACGTCGACCTGGTCGAGATCGTCACGACCGGCGACCGCTCGAGCGCGCCGATCCAGCAGCTCGGTGTGGGCGTGTTCGTCTCCGCCCTGCGCGACGCGCTGCTGGCCAAGGAGATCGACTTCGCCGTCCACTCCTACAAGGACCTGCCGACCGGGCCGGCCGAGGGGCTGGTGGTGGCCGCCGTCCCGCTGCGCGAGGACCCGCGCGACGCGCTGGTCGCCCGCGACGGGATGACGCTCAACGAGCTGCCCGACGACGCCCGGATCGGCACCGGGGCGCTGCGCCGGATCGCCCAGATCAACGCGCTGGGCCGGCGGCTTTCCGCGGTACCGTTGCGAGGGAACGTAGACACCCGTCTGCGCAAGCTGGCCGATGGCGAGTTCGACGCCATCGTGCTGGCCCACGCGGGCCTGTCCCGGCTCGGGCGCGGCGGGGAGGCGACCGAGGTGCTTGATCCGCTGCTGATGCTGCCCGCTCCGGCGCAGGGCGCGCTGGCGGTCGAGTGCCGCGAAGACGATGTCGAGCTGCGCGAGCTTCTCGCCGCGCTCGACGACGAATACACCCGCGCGGCGATCACCGCCGAGCGGGCGCTGTTGGCCGAGCTCGAGGCGGGCTGCTCCGCCCCGATCGCGGCGCTGGCCGAGGTCGCCGAGGGCGACGAAGGGCCGGAGATTTATCTGCGCGGTGCGGTGTTCAGCCCGGACGGCGGCTTCGCCCTCCGGCTCTCGCGCACCGGAACGCTCGCCGACGCCGCGGAGGTGGGCCGCGCCCTGGCCCGCGACCTGCGCGAAGAAGGCGCCGACAACGCACTGGGAGTGCACCATGACCCGCAGCCGTAAGGGCACCGGCCGGATCGCCTTCGTCGGGGCCGGCCCCGGCGATCCAGGCTTGCTGACCCGTCGCGCCCACGAGGCGCTTGTATCCGCCGACCACGTCGTCCACGACCGCAACGTCCCGGAGCCGCTGCTCACCGCGATCCGCGCCGAGGCTGACCCGGAGGCCCAGTTCAGCCCGGCCGAGGGGGCGCCGGGCGACGTGGCCAAGGTCCTGCTGTCGGCGGCCCGCTCCGGCCTGCGCGCCGTCCACCTCGTCGGCGGCGACCCGCTGGCCCACGAGACGGTGCTCAAGGAGGTGCAGGCGGTCGCCCGCACCGCCGTGCCGTTCGAGGTCGTGCCCGGCATCGGCCAGGCCGCCGGGGTGGCCACCTACGCCGGCGTGCCGCTGCCGGGCGTGCGGGTGACCGCCGACGTCGACGACGTGCAGTCCGTCGACTTCGACGCCATCGCCGCCGCCGTTTCCCGCGGCTCGTCCGCGCTCGCCGTCGACGCCGGCGACCTCGCCGCCGTCCGCGACGGGCTGCTGGCCGCCGGGCTCGACCCGGCCACGCCGGTGTCGATCACCGGTGACGGCACGGGCGAGACGCAGTACAGCTCCGCCTCCTCGGTGGAGAGCATGGTCGCCGCCGCGCTCGGCTTCGCCGGCCGGGTGGTGCTGTGCCTGGGCGCCGGCGTGGCGCAGCGCGAGAAGCTGGGCTGGTGGGAGAACCGCCCGCTGTACGGCTGGAAGGTCCTCGTCCCGCGCACCAAGGAGCAGGCCGGCGCGATGAGCGAGCGGCTGCGGGCCTACGGCGCGATCCCGTGCGAGGTGCCGACGATCGCGGTCGAGCCGCCGCGCACCCCGGCCCAGATGGAGCGCGCGATCAAGGGCCTGGTCGACGGCCGGTATGCCTGGACCGTCTTCACCTCGGTCAACGCCGTCCGCGCGGTGTGGGAGAAGTTCGCCGAGCACGGCCTCGACGCGCGCCACTTCGGCGGCGTCAAGGTCGCCTGCATCGGCGAGGCCACCGCCGAGGCGGTCCGCGGCTTCGGCATCGTGCCCGAGCTGGTCCCGGCCGGGGAGCAGTCCTCGGAGGGTCTGCTGGCCGAGTTCTCACCGCACGACGAGATCCTCGACCCGGTCGGCCGGGTGCTGCTGCCGCGCGCCGACATCGCCACCGAGACGCTCGCCGCCGGCCTCACCGAGCTGGGCTGGGAGGTCGACGACGTCACCGCCTACCGCACGGTCCGCGCCGCGCCGCCGCCGGCCGACATCCGCGACGCGATCAAGTCCGGCGGGTTCGACGCGGTGCTCTTCACGTCGTCCTCGACCGTGCGCAACCTGGTCGGCATCGCCGGCAAGCCGCACGCCCGCACCGTCGTCGCGGTCATCGGGCCGAAGACGGCGGACACCGCCGTCGAGTTCGGCCTGCGCGTCGACGTGCAGCCGCCGCACGCCTCGGTGACCGATCTGGTCGAGGCGCTCGCGGGCTACGCTGTGGAACTGCGCGAGAAGCTCGCCGCGATGCCCGCGAAGCAGCGCCGCGGCTCGAAGGTGCAGGGCCCAACCGCCCTGAGGTTTCGCTAGAGGGGGTCCCTCCCGTGGGTTTTCCTGAGGTCCGGCCGCGCCGGCTGCGTCGCACCCCCGCGATGCGCCGGCTCGTGGCGGAGACGCACGTGCAGCCGTCCAACCTGATCCTGCCGATGTTCGTGAAGGAGGGGCTGACCGAGCCGCGGCCGATCAGCTCCCTGCCGGGCGTCATGCAGCACTCTCGCGAGTCGCTGCGCAAGGCCGCCGCCGAGGCGGTCGCCGAGGGCGTCGGCGGCATCATGCTCTTCGGCGTGCCGGAGACCCGCGACGAGACCGGCTCGGGCGGCCTCGACCCGGACGGGATCCTCAACGTCGCCATCCGCGACGTGGTTTCCGAGGTCGGCGACGCGACCGTGGTCATGTCCGACCTCTGCCTCGACGAGTTCACCTCGCACGGGCACTGCGGCGTGCTGGGCGCCGACGGTTCCGTCGACAACGACGCCACGCTGCGGCAGTACGAGCTGATGGCGCTGGCCCAGGCCGACGCCGGCGCCCACGTGCTCGGCCCGTCCGGGATGATGGACGGCCAGGTCGGCGTGGTGCGCGCGGCGCTGGACCGGGCCGGCCACACCGACATCGCGCTGCTGGCCTACGCCGTGAAGTACGCCAGCGGCTTCTACGGCCCGTTCCGCGAGGCGGTCGAGTCGGCGCTGACCGGCGACCGCAAGACCTACCAGCAGGACCCGGCCAACCTGCGCGAGGCCCTGCGCGAGGTCGCCCTCGACATCGAGGAGGGCGCGGACATGGTCATGGTCAAGCCCGCGCTGCCGTATCTGGACGTGCTGACCCGCGTCGCCGAGTCGGTCGACGTGCCGGTCGCGGCCTACCAGGTCTCCGGCGAGTATGCGATGGTCGAGGCGGCGGTGGCCAACGGCTGGCTGGAGCGCGAGCGGGTGGTGCTGGAGACGCTCACCTCGATCCGCCGGGCCGGTGCGCAGCTGATCCTGACCTACTGGGCGAGTGACGCGGCTCGCCTGCTGCGCCGCCTCGCATAACCCCATCCGATTCGGTTGCCTGCCGACAAATAGTCGGGAGAACGAGCGATCGGACGGGGGGCACCTCATGGCGACGGCGCGGCTGCCGGTGCCCCTGTGGCCGTAACGAGCTGGCGCGGGGCCTGCGGGTGACGCTGCGCATGGGCGTGGGCCGCGCGGTCCGACGGCATGACCGGCCGCGACCTCTACGACCTCGCCGGCCGCCACCTCTACGCCGCCAAGCGCAACGGCCGCGACCGGTTGGCGGCGGCCGCCCGACGAATCGCCTAATTCGGGCATATTGGGCGTGTTGCGGCGATTCTGGCGCGGCGCTCGGGGGAGAATTGTTCCCGCAGCTCACCGCCCCGGTTACGGCACCGCGCGGGGGAATCCGCGCGCGCCGGAACTGTCAGGAAAATGACAGTTCCCTGATCGGGTGCGGGGGCCGTCGTTGCCCCCACCGTGAGATGGCTCGTCACCGGAGGCGCCGGATACATCGGCGCGCACGTCGTCGCCGCGCTCAGTGAGGCGGGCGTCGAGACCGTCGTCCTCGACGACCTTTCCACCGGCCGCGCCGCCCGGGTGCCGCTCGGCGTGCCGCTGGTGCGGGCCGACGTGCGCGACGCCGCGCTCGTGCGCGAGGTGGTCCGCCGGCACCGCCCGGACGGCGTGATCCACCTGGCCGCCCGCAAGGACGTGGCCGAGTCCCACGCCCACCCGCTGCGGTACTACCGGGACAACCTCGACGGCCTGCGCGCGGTGCTGGCGGCGGCCGCGTCCGGTCGTACCCCATCGGTGCTCTTCTCCTCCAGCGCCGCCGTCTACGGCACGCCGCGCCGCTCGCCGGTCCGCGAGGACGACCCGGCCGAACCGGAGAACGCCTACGGGCGCACGAAGCTCGTCGGCGAGTGGATGCTGCGCGACGCCGCGACCGGCGGCGGCTTCCGCTGGGCCGCGCTGCGCTACTTCAACGTCGCCGGCGCCGCCGCCGCGCACCTGCGCGACGAGGGCGGCACGAACCTCGTTCCCCGGCTGCTGCGCGCCGCGGCGCTGGGCATCCCGGCCACCGTCTACGGCACCGACTACCCGACCCCCGACGGCACCGCGGTCCGCGACTACGTGCACGTGTGCGATGTCGCCGACGCGCACGTCCGCGCCGCCCTCGCGCTGCACGAGCGGGAGCTCGACGGCGAGGTGCTCAACGTCGGCCGCGGCGAGGGCGCGTCGGTGCTGCAGATGATCGCCGCGGTCTCCGCCGCCGTCCGCCGCCCGCTGCCCTACGCCGCCGCGCCGCGCCGCCCCGGCGACCCCGCCGCGGTGGTCGCCAGCCCCGCCCGCATCCTTGCCCGCCTCGGCTGGCGCGCCCGCCACGACCTGCCCGACATCGTCCACAGCTCGCTCGCCGAACCCGCGCAAGCCGCGTGAGGTCCGGCGGCGATGCCGAACCCGTGCAAGCCGCGTGAGTTGCGGCGGGGACGCCGAACCCGTGCAAGCCGCGTGAGTTGCGGCGGGGACGCCGAACCCGCGTAAGCCGCGTGGGGTGCGGCGGGGACGCCGAACCCGCGTAAGCCGCGTGGGGTGCGGCGGGGACGCCGAACCCGCCAAGGCCGCCTGAATCCCTCCACCCGAAGGAGCGCAGCCCCGTGAAGTCCCGGATCGTCGCCGCTGCCGTCGCCACCGCCCTGCTGGGCCTCGCCGGCATCTTCGCACCGCCCGCGCTCGCCGCGACCGCCGCCAAGCAGCGCATCGACCTGCGGGTGCTCGTCCTCGACGACGGCACCACCGGCGTCGACACGCTCCGCGCCCAGCTCGACCGCGAGGGCGTGCCCTACGACGCGCTCACGCTCGGCGCCGACACACGCCCGGCCATCACCCCGGCCTTCCTCGCCGACACCGCCGGCGGCGTGCGCCGGGCCAAGTACCAGGGCGTCATCCTGCCCAACGAGGGCTCGGTGACCGGCGCCGAGGCGACCGCGCTGGCCGACTTCGAGCGCGAGTTCAAGGTGCGCCAGATCGACGCGTACACCTGGGCCAACCCGAACGTCGGTGAGAGCACCGGGTGGAGCGGGGTGCTCGACGGCGCCACGATGCGGGTGACCGACGCGGGCAAGGCCGCCGGCTTCGGCTACCTCACCGGCGCGGTGCCGATCGACGACCGCGACCCGGCGACGCCGGAGTCCTTCGGGTACCTCGGCGCCTCCGCCCCGGCCGCCGGCGCGACGTTCACGCCGCTGGTGACCGCGACCCCGCCCGGCGGCGGCGTGACCGGCTCGCTGATGGGCGTCTACAGCCACGACGGGCGCGAGGAACTGGCCATCACGCTGGCCGCCAACCGCTACCAGACGCACGCCCTGGAGCTCGGCCACGGCCTGATCACCTGGCTCACCCGGGGGGTCCACCTCGGCTACACGCGCAACTGGCTCAGCGTGCACGTCGACGACGTCTTCCTGCCCGACGACCGCTGGGACACCGTGCACAACTGCACCGTCGGCGACGACTGCAACCCGCAGCGGGACCCCGCCGTCCAGCCCTTCAACACCACTATCCGCATGACGAAGGACGACGTGAGCGCCCTCGTCGCGTGGCAGAACTCCCGCGGCATCAAGCTCGACATGGTGTTCAACGGCGGCGGCAGCGTGGAAGCCGGCGCGGGCGATCCGCTCACCGCCGCGTACCTCGCCGCCAAGGGCCAGTTCCGCTGGATCAACCACACCTACGACCACGCGTACCTCGGCTGCGTCCAGGACTTCTCGGTCACCCCCTGGCGCTGCACCACCGACGCCCGCGGCGCCACGCAGTGGGTGTCGCAGGCCGACATTTCCGCGCAGATCAAGCAGAACGTCGACTGGGCCCGGTCCAAGGGCATCCCGCTGGACGCGGGCGAGCTCGTCACCGGCGAGCACTCGGGCCTCAAGACGCTGCCCCAGATGCCCGCCGACAACCCGAACCTCGCGCCGGCGCTCGCCGCCAACAAGGTGCAGGACGTCGCCTCCGACGCCTCGCGCGAGCCGGCCGCCCGGCCGGTCGGCGCCGCCACGACCGTGCCCCGGCACCCGATGAACATCTACTACAACGTCGCCACCGTCGCCGAAGAGGTCGACGAGTACAACTGGCTTTACACCAGCACGGCCAACGGCGGCAGCGGCCTCTGCGCAGACAACCCGGCCTCCACCTGCATCGCGCCGCTGGCCGCCAGCGGGTTCGCCGGATACATCGTGCCGCTGGAGTCGCGCATCGCCTACGACCACGTGGTCTCCGCCGACCCCGCCCCGCACTACGCGCACCAGTCCAACCTCGCCGAGGACCGCATCCTCTACCCGGTGCTCGACTCGGTGCTGGCCCGCTACCGCGCCACCTACACCACCGCCACGCCGGTGCTGAACCCGAAGTTCGCCGAGGTCGCCCAGCAGAACCGGCGCCAGGCGGCGTGGAGCGCGGCGGTGCGCGCCCGCACGGTCGAGGCCTACCTGCTCGACGGCAAGGTGACGGTCACCAACCGGGGCACCGCCGCGCTCGACGTACCCCTCACCGCGCCCAACGGCACCAAGCTCGTCTCGGCCTCGCTGCTCGGCGTCGAGGTGACCGGCGCCGCGTTCGGCGACGCCTACGGCGGCGAGCGCTCCGCCTGGCGCTCCGTGGGCAAGGGCGGCCAGCAGCAGCTGCGCGTCGCGAACTGAGCGGGCCCGGGCCGTGCGCGTCGTCCTGGTCAACGAAGGCACCTATCCGTACGCCACCGGCGGGGTCAGCACCTGGTGCGACCAGCTGGTGCGCGGACTGTCCGAAGTGGAGTGGGACCTGGTGTCCATCGTCGGCACCGAGCCCGACCGGCCCGCGCTGGCGCTGCCCGGCAACGTCCGGTCGCTGCGCGCGGTGCCGATCTGGGGCCCCGCACGCCCGGCCCGGGGCCACCCCGAGCGCGCCGCGGCCCTGCTGTGCCGCGGCATGCTCGGCGACACGCCGGCGGACCTGGTGGTCTTCGCCGAGGGCCTGCGGTCGCTGGCCGGCCTCGCGGCCGGCCGGGCCCGCTTCGGCCGGCGCGCGGGCCGCCACCCGCTCGCCGGCGCCGGCCTCGCCGACGTGCTGCTGGACGCCTGGGCCCGGGCCGGCGCGGAGGGCATCCGGCTGCCGAGACTCACCCTGCGCGAGGCGGACGAGGCGGCGGTACTGCTGGAGCACGCCCTCCGCCCGCTCGCCGCGCCGCTGCCCGAGGACGCGGATCTGGTCCACGCCAACGCCAACGGCCTCTCGGCGATGGTCGCGCTCGCCGCGAAGTGGCGCCTCGGCGTGCCGTTCGTCATGACCGAGCACGGGGTGTACCTGCGGGAGCGCTACCTCGCCGCCGGCACCCAGTCGCCCGGTGTCAAGACCGCGCTACTGCGCTTCCACCGCGCGCTGGCTCGGCTGGCCTACTGGGAGGCCGCCCAGGTCACGCCGGTCAGCGGCTTCAACGCCCGCTGGGCGGTGCGCCACGGCGCCGACCCGGCCAAGCTCACCGTCATCGCCAACGGCGTCGACCCGTCGCGGTTCCCGCCGCTCACCGCGGAGCCCGACGAGCCGGTCATCTCCTGGGTCGGCCGGATCGACCCGCTCAAGGACCTCGAGACGCTCATCCGGGCCCTGGCCCTGGTGCGCCGCTCGATCCCCGGCGCGCGCCTGCACCTGGCCGGCCCGGTCCCGCCCGGCAACGAGTCCTACGCCGCCGACTGCCGCCGCGCCGCCGCCGAGGCGGGCGTGGCCGACGCGGTCACCTGGGCCGGCCCGTGCGCGTCGAGCCGCGACGCGTTCGCCGCGGGCCAGCTGACGGCGCTGTCGAGCATCTCCGAGGGCATGCCGTACACCGTGCTGGAGGCGATGATGTGCGGCCGACCGACGGTCAGCACGGACGTCGGCGGCGTGGCCGAGGCGGTCGGCTGCGCGGGTCTGGTGGTACCGCCCCGCGACCCGCAGGCGTTCGCCGCCGCGTGCGTGGCGTTCCTGTCCTCGGCCCAGTTCCGCCGCGCGATCGGCCGCAGCGCCCGGGAGCGCGCCCTCGCCGAGTACACATTGGACCGTTGCGTATCGGCCTACCGCGCCCGCTACCGCACGCTGACCGGCGCGCGCGCCCTGGTGCCGGCATGAGCCCGGAGACCGCGCGGTGAGCGGGGACTCGCTGGTCGTCGTGCCGGCGCAGCGGCGGGCCCGGCCGAGCGAGCTCGATCGGCCCGGTTCGCTGCGCTACGTCGGCCGGGTGGACACCGATCCCGTCGCCGCGCTGGCCGAGAAGCTGCGCGAGGACTGCCTCGGCGCGGTGGACATCGACGAGATCGCGGCCATCCTCGAGGCCAACGGGATCAACGACCGGGTGGCCGACCGCGAATACGGCGCGCCGTCGGTGTTTGTGCTCGCCGGGCGGGTCGTCGCCCGCACGCTGACCGACGCCGACACCCAGCAGCTGCGCGCCGTGCCCGCCGAGGGCCCGGGCGCCGGCCGGGCGGTCGCCGACACGCTGCTGCGCGCGGTCGTCTATCTCACCCCGCTCGCGATCGGGCTCGGCGCCGCGTCCGAAGTGGACGGCGTGCCGCGGCTGGCCACCACCGGCACGCTGGTCGTGGGCTGGGGCTGCGGGCAGGCGCTGTCGTACCTCGGCTACCGCGCCCTGGCCGAGCGCGGCCGCGCGGCCGCCGCCCGGCTGATCGGCGCCGGCTACCTCGTGGTCGGCGCCCTGTGGTCGCTCGCGCTGCTGGGCGCGGGCGGGCGGGCGTACCTGGTCGCGGCCGTGCAGCTGGCCCTGTTCGCGGTCGCCGGGGTCACCCTGGTCACCAACCGGGAGCGCGAAGTCATCGGCGCCGTCGTGCCGTGCTGGCTCGCGACCGCGGGGCTGCGGTTCGGCCTCAGCCCGCTGATGCTGCTCGGGTGCGTCGCCGGGCTCGTCGCGGTGGCGTACCGGCCGGTGCTGCGGCGAAACCTCCGGGCCGCCCGCCGGCCCTGGCGGTCGCTGCGGCCCGACCTGCGCTACGCCGCGCTCTACGGGCTGGTCGGCGCCGGCCAGGCCGCGTTACTGCACAGCGTCGCCCTCGACGGCATCGCCCCGCACCGGGTGCCGGTCGAGGCGATGCCGCTGCTGCTCGGAGTACCACTCATCGAACTGACGCTGGTGTGGCACCGGCGGCGGATCGCGTCCGCGCGGGCGCACCTCGCCGACCGGTTCGCCTTCGACCGGCGGCTGGCCCGGATCAGCGCCGGCACCGTCGCGGTGCTCGCCGCGCCCGTGGCGGCCGGCGCCGCGATCGCCGGCGCCGTGTGGCTCGGCGCGGTGCGGGGTGGCCAGCCCCTCGCCGCGGCCGTGCTGCTCACCGGCGTCTACGCACTGTGCCTGGTGCTGGCCGCGCACGGGCGGGCCGGCACCGCCGCGATCGTCGTGTGGTGGCCGACGCTGCTCATCGCGGGCGTCGGGCACTGGGCGCCCGCGCTGGTCCACGTGGCGCCCACGTTTGCCGAAACCCTCGCCGTGGCGACCCTGCTCGGAGCCGGCCTGCCGGGCCTGGCCGTCGCCGCGCTCGTCCTGCGCGATCCGGAGAGTTACCGATAATGATGCTGCTGCCGTTGTACGTCCACCCGCTCGACGACCCCGAGGCGTGGGACGCCCTGCCGCGCGGTGGCGCGTGCCTGACGATCGTGAACGTCCATAATGGACCGGGCGCGGGCCGGGACGAGGTCTACGCCGCCGCGACCGCCCGGCTGCACGCGGCCGGGGTGCGCATGCTCGGGTACGTCGACCTCGGCTACGGCGCGCGCGCCAACGGCGAGGTGTGGTGCGACATCGTGGGCTGGTCGCAGTACCCGGTCGGCGGCATCTTCTTCGACCAGGTGCCCGCCGACGCGGCCGGGCTCGCCTACGTCGCCCAGGTCGTGCGCGCCGTACGCGGCTCGGTCGTGCTCAACCCCGGCACCCGCTGCCTGCCCGGGTACGCCTCCCTCGCCGACGTGGTGTGCACCTTCGAGGGGCCGTGGACCTCCTACGCCGCCCTGCCGGACCTGGGCCGCGACTGGCCGAACGCCGCGCACCTCGTCTACGGCGTGCCGGCGGCGCGGCTGGGCGAGGCGTCCGCGCTGCTGCTGTCCCGCGCGGCGCACGGGCTGGTGACCGACCTGGCGGCGCCGCTGCCGTACCGCGGCGTGCCGAGCTCGCTGCGGGCCCGGGCGGCCGCGCGGTGACCCCGCGCGGGCTGCGCGCGCTGCTGTGCGGCCTCCTCGCGCTGACCGTGCTCTCCGCCGCCGCCTGCACCGGCGGCGGCTCGGGCCGGGACATCCGCGGCGACGGCTCGCGCGCCCCGCAGACCGGCGCCGTCGTTCCGTCCTCCGCGGATGGTCTGGGCTCGGTGCCGCCATCGCCGTCGCCACCGGCCTCGCCGGCCGCCGCGGCG
Organism: Dactylosporangium sp. CA-092794; assembly: GCF_050948465.1. Lineage (NCBI taxonomy): Bacteria > Bacillati > Actinomycetota > Actinomycetes > Micromonosporales > Micromonosporaceae > Dactylosporangium > Dactylosporangium sp. CA-092794. The sequence continues at coordinate 762,994 of NZ_CP192044.1, forward strand.
GGCTGGTGGCATCCGGCGGTCGGCTTGAGCTGGCAGTGGCAGCTGAGCGGCCCGCTGGACAAGGCCGTCGCCGCGGACGTCTACGACGTGGACGGCGCGAACACCTCGGCCGCCGACGTGGCCGCGCTCAAGGCCGCCGGCCGGCACGTCATCTGCTACGTCAACGCCGGCGCGCACGAGGACTTCCGCGCCGACGCGAAGAACTACCCGGAGTCGGTGCGGGGCAAGGCGCTGGACGGCTGGCCGGGGGAGCAGTGGCTGGACGTGCGGCGCTGGGACGTGCTGGAGCCGCTGCTGGCGGCGCGCTTCAAGACCTGCCGGGACAAGGGCTTCGACGCGGTCGAGCCGGACAACGTCGACGGCTACAGCAACAACAGCGGCTTCCCGCTCACCGCCGACGACCAGCTGAAGTTCAACCGCCGCGTGGCCGACCTGGCGCACCGCACCGGCCTGGCGGTCGGCCTCAAGAACGATGTCGAGCAGGCGGCGGTACTCGCACCGGCCTTCGACTTCGCGGTCAACGAGGAGTGCGCGCACTACGACGAGTGCGATGCGCTGAAGGTCTTCATCGACGCGGGCAAGCCGGTGTTCCACGTGGAGTACGAGGGCTCCACGTCCGCGTTCTGCGCCAAGACCCGGTCGCTGCGCTTCTCCTCGATGAAGAAGAAGCTCGACCTGGACGCCTGGCGCGAGCCCTGCTAGCTCCCGGCCGGCACCGGCCCGTCGGGGCCTTCGGGGCCGTCAGGGCGGTCGGGGCCTTCGGGGTCTTCGGGGCGGTCGGGGCGGTCGCCTTCGGCGTCGAGCGCGGTGAGGCCGTTGCGCTCCGCGATCGCGTGCATCGCCTGCCGGATCCCGGCGTCGTCCGGCTCCGGCCCGGGCGGCTCCGGCCCGGGCGGAGTGCCGGCCGGCGCCCGCAGCCCGGCGAGGATGAAGGCGAGCTGCCGCCGCCACGCCGTGGGCGCCGTCGGGCAGGTGCGCTCGACCAGGCCGGCGTTGGCCATCAGGACCGGGATCAGGTCCTCCGGCCGGAAGTCGGCCCGCACCACCCCGGCCGTCCGCGCCCGCTCGGCGAGCGCGGCCAGCCCGCCGAACGCGGCGGTGCGCAGCCGCTCCAGCTCGGGCACGGCGGACACGGTCGCGGTGAGCAGGTCCGCGAACGCCCGGTTCTGCGCCTGCCGCTCGCACAGCAACGTCAGGTGCCCGGCGAACGCGGCCCACGGGTCCTCGATCGCGAGCGCCCGCTCGGTCGCCGCCACCACGTCGCGCAGCGCCTCGCCGAACACGGCGGCAACGAGCTCACCGCGCGTGCGGAAGCGCCGGTACAGCGTGGCGTTGCCCACCCCGGCCCGCCGCGCGATCTCGTCGAGCGGCGCCTCCAACCCCCGTTCGCCGAACACGGCGCGTGCCGCTTCGACCAGCTGCCGCCGATTCCGGGCGGCGTCTCTCCGCAAAACCCCCTGCGCCCCCATGGCCACACAGCATATGCAATGCATTGAATGCTTCTTACTGTCCGATGTCGCGTTTTGCTTATGGCGAGCGGTTCTTCTCTACCCCTTTTGAGGGGATAAGTCGGGCGACTCCGTCACCCGACTTATCCCCTATATCACCATTTTTCATCCTTCTAGTTCCCAGCATCCCCACGAGCCTCGTGAATACGGTCCGTGCTCGCACCCACTCACGTTCGGTTGAACATGCTTGGCCGTGCGTGTCCGGCTCCAGGATGCGACCGACAAATCGCCCCCCGTCGGTCCACTACCGGAAGTCTCCGTGATCATGCCGGATCCGCTCCGGCACCACCGGTTTCTCATGATCACGGAGTAATCGTGTACACCCGTGTACCACAAGTCTCCGTGATCATGGCGAACCCGCGGTGCGGCCGTGGCGCCACGCATGATCACGGAGACATTCGTCCGCTCCGGCGGCCGGCGAAAGCGGATAGAGGCTGACAAATCCCCTGTCAGGGTATAAGTCGGATAAGTCCGGACACGAAGTGTCTGGACTTATCTGTTCCCGAAACCGGCCAGGGGAGCTGTAGGGTCTTTCGGCTGGGCCAGCAAAAGTTTGTGGGGTGGCGACGGAAAGTATGGACAGTCTCAGCCAAAGACCCTAGTGTGTCCCACACGACACTAGGGTGTTTCATCAATGTATCCGGCTCGGCGCCGGACACGGCGATGCCCACCCGGAGGTCGACCGCACCCCCGGCTACGGCATCCGGCGCGGCGGCGCGCGCCCTGCCTGGCACGTCACGTCAGGAAGGGACCCAGTGAACCAGCAGCCCTCAAGGCATCGATGGCGGCCAATTGCTGCCACGCTCCTGCTCGCCTCCTCCAGCCTCGTCGCCACCACTGCCGCCGTCCTCGCTGGCGCCGCGCCCGCCGCGGCGGCCATCAACGCGGCCGACTTCCAGCAGGTCACGCTGGCCAAGGGGGAGCCGGAGGTGGGCGAGCCGCTCACCATCTCGGTGCTGCCCGACCGGTCCGTGCTGCACACCGCCCGCGGCGGCACCCTGCGGCGCACCGACGCGAGCGGCAACACGAGCGTCATCGCCAACATCCCGGTGTACACGCACGACGAGGAGGGGCTGCAGGGCGTCGCCGCGGACCCGAACTTCGCCGGCAACCGCTACATCTACCTGTACTACGCGCCGCCGCTGAGCACCCCGGCGGGCGACGCGCCGGCCAGCGGTACCGCCGCCGACTGGACCACCTGGACGGGAGTCAACCGCCTGTCCCGGTTCACGCTCAACGCCGACTACACCGTCAACCTGGCCAGCCAGGTCAACATCCTCGACGTGCCGGCCAACCGGGGCATCTGCTGCCACGTCGGCGGCGACATCGACTTCGACGCGGCCGGCAACCTGTACCTGTCGACCGGCGACGACTCCAACCCGTTCGACTCCGCCGGGTTCTCGCCGATCGACGAGCGCACCGACCGCAACCCGGCGTACGACGCGCAGCGCTCCGCCGGCAACACCAACGACCTGCGCGGCAAGATCCTGCGGATCAAGGTCAACGCCGACGGGTCGTACTCCGTCCCGGCCGGCAACCTGTTCGCGCCCGGGACCGCCGGCACCCGGCCCGAGATCTACGCCATGGGCTTCCGCAACCCGTACCGGATGACCGTCGACAAGGCCACCGGCATCGTCTACGTCGGCGACTACGGCCCGGACGCCGGCACCAGCGACCCCAACCGCGGCCCGTCCGGCCAGGTCGAGTTCGACCGGATCACCGCGCCGGGCAACTTCGGCTGGCCGTACTGCACCGGCACCAACACCACCGCCGAGACCTACAACGAGTGGAACTTCGCGACCAACGCGACGGGCCCGAAGTTCAACTGCGCGGGCGGCCCGACGAACAACTCGTTCCGCAACACCGGCCTGACGACGTTGCCGCCGGCTAAGCCGGCCTGGATCCGCTACGGCGGCGACGCCGGCAGCCCGCCGGAGTTCGGCAGCGGCTCGGAGTCGCCGATGGGCGGCCCGGTGTACCACTACGACGCCGCCAACGCCTCGACCACGAAGTTCCCGGCGGCGCTGGACGGCATGTTCTTCGCCGGCGAGTTCGGCCGCGGCTGGATCAAGCCGATCAAGATCAACGCGGATGGCTCGCCGGGCGCGATCGACAACTTCCCGTGGAACGGGAAACAGGTCATGGACATGCAGTTCGGTCCGGACGGGTCGCTCTACGTGCTGGACTACGGCACCGGGTACTTCAACGGCGACATCAACTCGGCGCTGTACCGCTACGACTACGTCGGCGCCGGCGGCAACCGCGCCCCGACCGCCGTGGCCGGTGCCAACGTCACCTCGGGCGCGGCGCCGCTCGCGGTGACCTTCTCCTCGGCCGGCTCCAGCGACCCCGAGGGCGGCGCGCTGACCTACTCGTGGACGTTCGGCGACGGCGGCAGCTCGACCGCGACGAACCCGTCGCACACCTACACGACCAACGGCACCTACTCCGTCACCCTGACCGTCAAGGACACCCAGGGCGCGATCGGTACCGCCAACGTGCTGATCAGCGTCGGCAACACCGCGCCGACGGTGACGATCCAGGGCCCGGCGCCCGGCCGGCTCACGTCGTTCGGCGACGCGGTGCCGTGGAGCGTCACGGTCACCGACCCCGAGGACGGCGCGATCGACTGCGGCAAGGTCACGATGACCTACGTGCTCGGCCACGACCAGCACGCGCACCAGATCACCTCGCAGACCGGCTGCGCGGGCACGATCACCATCCCGGTCGACGGCGAGCACGACTCGGCGTCGAACATCTTCCCGATCTTCGACGCGCAGTACACCGACAAGGGCGGCCTCACCACGCACGCGCAGAGCATCCTCGCCCCGCGGTACCGCCAGGCGGAGTTCTTCAAGACCTCCTCCGGCGTCGACCAGATCACCAAGCCCGCGGCCGAGGGCGGCAAGACGGTCGGCAACATCAACAACGGTGACTGGATCGGCTTCGAGCCGTACAAGCTCAACAACGCCACCGCGTTCACCGCCCGGGTCTCCTCCGGTGGTACCGGCGGCACGCTGCAGCTGCGCACCGGGTCGCCGACCGGCACGGTGATCGGCTCGGCGACGGTGCCGGTGACCGGGTCGTGGGAGACGTTCACCACGGTCGGCGGCCCGATCAGCGCTGCGCCGGCCGGGACGACCTCGCTGTATCTGACCTTCTCCGGCAGTACCACCGCCGCGCTGTTCGACCTCGACAGCTTCACGTTCACCACGAGCGCGACCGGCAACGGCGTCGGCCCCGTGACGGGCCTTTCGGGCAAGTGCCTCGACGTGCGCGGCGCGGCGAGCGCCGACGGCACCCAGATGCAGCTCTACACCTGCAACGGCACCGGCGCGCAGGTGTTCGTGGTCTCCGGCCAGCAGCTGAAGGTGCTCGGCAAGTGCGTGGACATCGCCGGCGGCGCCACCGCCGACGGCACCAAGATCCAGCTCTACACGTGCAACGGCACGGGCGCGCAGAACTGGGCCGCCCAGGCCGACGGCTCGCTGCGCAACCCGCAGTCGGGCAAGTGCCTCGACGTGGCCGGCGCCAACACCGCCGACAGCACGGTCGTCCAGCTCTACACCTGTAACGGCACCGCCGCGCAGAAGTGGACCCTGCCATGAGGATGCGAACCCTGTTCGCGGCCGCGGTGATCGCCGCCGCGGCCGCCCTGCCCGCCACCCCGGCGCTCGCCGCCGACGCGTCCTACGACGTGCTGGTCTTCTCCAAGACGGCGGGCTTCCGCCACGACTCGATCCCGGCCGGCATCCAGGCCGTCCGGGACCTGGGCGCGGCGAACGGCTTCACCGTGACCGCGACCGAGGACGCGGCCGCGTTCACCGCCGCCAACCTGGCGCAGTACGAGGCGGTGGTGTTCCTGAGCACCACCGGTGACGTGCTCGACGACACCCAGCAGGCCGCGTTCGAGGCCTACATCCGCGGCGGCGGCGGATACGTCGGCGTGCACGCCGCCGCCGACACCGAGTACTCGTGGCCCTTCTACGGCCAGCTCGTCGGGGCCTGGTTCGCCAGCCACCCGGCGATCCAGTCGGTCAACTCGCGCACCGAGGACCGGGCCAACCCGGCCACCGCGCACCTGCCGCAGGTCTGGACCCGCACCGACGAGCTGTACAACTACCAGACCAACCCGCGCTCGAGCGCGAAGGTGCTCGCCACGCTCGACGAGTCGTCGTACTCCGGCGGCACCATGGGCGCCGATCACCCGATCACCTGGTGCAAGACGATCGACAGCGGCCGGTCGTTCTACACCGGTTTCGGGCACACCCAGGAGTCGTACGCCGACGCCAACTTCCGGGCCGAACTGCTCGGCGGCATCCGGTACGCGGCCCGGCGGGCGCAGGCCGACTGCCGGCCCGAGACCGGCTACACGGCCCTCTACAACGGCTCCACCGCGGGCTGGTCGCAGTCCGGGCCGGGCGGCTTCACCGAGTCCGACGCGACGCTGAGCTCGACCGGCGGCATGGGGCTGTTCTGGTACAGCGCGAAGCAGTACACCAGCTTCTCGCTCAAGGCCGACTTCCGCATCACCGGGGACAGCAACTCCGGGGTGTACGTCGGCTTCCCGAACCCGGGCAACGACCCCAACATCGCGGTGAACCAGGGCTACGAGATCCAGATCGACGCCACCGACACGCCCGACCACACCACGGGCGCGATCTACGGCTTCCAGTCGGCCAACCTCGCCGCCCGCGACGCCGCGCTCAACCCGCCCGGCGCGTGGAACACCTACGAGATCCTCGTCGAGGGCCAGCGGATCCGGGTGTACCTCAACGGCTCCGGAATCAACGACTTCACCAACACCGATCCGAACCGCAACCTCGACGGCTACGTGGGCATCCAGAACCACGGCGCCGGCGACCAGGTCTCGTTCCGCAACGTCCGGATCAAGGAGCTGACCGGCTCCGTGCAGGCCGAGTCGTACTCGGCGGCCAGCGGCGTGCAGCCCTACACCAAGGCCGGCGCCAACAACGGCCAGACGCTGGGCTTCGTCGACCCGGGTGACTGGGCGCGGTACGACAACGTCACCGTCGGCGGCGCCACCACCTTCCGGGCCCGCGTGGTCTCCGGCGGCCCGGGCGGGCAGATCCAGGTCCGCACCGGCTCGACGACCGGCCCGATCCTGGGCACGGTGACGGTGCCCAACACCGGCGGCTGGGAGACCTACGCCGACGTGTCCGCCCCGCTCACCGGCGTCCCGGCGGGCAGCGCCACGGTGTTCCTGACCTTCACCGGCACCGGGACCGGGCTGTTCGACGTGGACGACTTCACGTTCGTGCGGCCGGCCGGCACGGGCACCGGCCCGGTCACCGGCCTGGCCGGCAAGTGCCTGGACGTGCGCGGCGCGACCGGCGCCGACGGGACGCAGATCCAGCTGTACTCCTGCAACGGCTCGGCCGCGCAGAGCTGGACGGTCAGCGGCCAGACACTGCGGGCGCTGGGCAAGTGCCTCGACATCTCCGGCGGCGGCACCGCGGACGGCACCAAGATCCAGCTGTACACGTGCAACGGCACGGGCGCGCAGAACTGGGCCGCCCAGGCCGACGGCTCGCTGCGCAACCCGCAGTCGGGCAAGTGCCTCGACGTGGCCGGCGCCAACACCGCCGACAGCACCGTCGTGCAGCTCTACACCTGCAACGGCACCGCCGCGCAGAAGTGGACACTGCCGGCATAACGGTCGGCCGCCGTGCGCCGGGACCAAGCAAAGACGGATGGTCCCGGCGCACGGTTGCACACAGTGACGGATCCGACGGCGGGGCAGCGATCCTGGCCCCCATCGCCTAGGCTCGGCCGAGTGCTGGGGACTCGAACGGTGCGAATACTGCTGGCCGGTCTGCTGGTGACGGGGTTGGCCGCGTGCGGTCAGCACGCCGAGTCGGCGCCACCGCCGGCCGACGTCGCCATCGACCCTCCGTCGAGCACCGACCCGTTCCCGACGGGTGAGCTGGAGGGTGACAGCGGCCTGGCCGCGGCGCCGCCGAAGTCCCCGTCCCCGTCCGCGTCGAAGAAGCCGAGCGTCAAGGCGACGGTGAAGCAGGTCAACCCGGGCGGCGACACCGGCGGGGCCAAGCCGGTCAGCACCAACGACGGCGTGCCGCAGCTGGGCAGCGGCACGTTCACCGTCGCGCAGGGCGGCACCGACGTGGTCGGGTCACCCGATGCGGCCACCCTGGTGAAATACCGTGTCGAGCTGGAGAACGGCATCCAGTGGGGCGGCAACCAGGTGTGGACGACGTCCTCGCTCGCCACCGAGGTCGACCGCGCCGTCGCGAGCCCGCTGGGCTGGACGAAGTCCGCCGAGCAGCACGTCACCTACGCGCCCAACAAGATCAGCGACGCGAGCTGGAAGTTCCAGCGGGTCAGCGGCGACGACTACAACGTGGTGCTGCGCCTGGCCACCCCCGGCACCGTCGACAAGCTGTGCAAGGCCGTCGGCGTCTCCACCCAGGGCATCTACTCCTGCCGCTACGGCAAGACGATCCTGCTCAACCTGCGCCGCTGGCTCAAGGGCATCGACGGCTTCCCGGCCGGCATCGACTTCCACGCCATGACCGTGCTGCACGAGATGGGCCACTTCCTCGGTTTCGACCACATGAAGTGCCCCGGCGCCGGCCAGGTCGCCCCGGTCATGCAGACGCAGACGATCGCGCTCAACGGCTGCAAGCCCAACGCCTACCCGTTCACCGAGGACGGCACGTTCGTGCAGGGCCCCTGGGCGGCTAGCTAGCCTTCAGCCGGCGCAGCAGGTCCGGCACGCCGGCCTCGTATTCGCGCCACTCCCGGTCGGGCTTGAACCCGAGCTCGGCGTTGACCTTGAGCAGCGGCTCGTTCTCCAGCGCGTTCCAGGTCTGCACGTCCACCAGGTGCGGCTCGGCGGCGCGCAGCTCGAACAGCATCCGGGCCTTGATCGCCCGGCTGATGCCGTAGCCGCGGTGGCTCGGCACCTCGATGGTGTCGTACTGGTCGGCCCGGGTGGGCCGCTGCGCGGGCACGACGACCTCGGTGAGCCCGGCGATGGTGTCGGTCTGCTCGTGCACGGCGAGGACGATGTACGGCTTGAGGCCGCGCCCGTGCAGCGTGCGCAGGCTCGCCGCGAGCCGCTCCGCGTCGTAGGAGCTGGGCCGCAGCTCGAGGTCCTCGACCACGGCCGCGCGGGCCGCCTCCTTGGCCGCCGCGTAACCGGCGTAGAGCTCCGGCGGCGGGCCGCCGGGGTAGTACTCGATGCGGTACCCGGCGCTGATGCCGGCCGCCATCTCACCCAGCCGCAGCCAGTCGACGCCGCCCAGGTCGAGCACGTTGCGCATCTCGATGAACGCGCACTCGAAGCCGTGCGCCTCGAAGAACTTGATGGCCGGGGTCCCGCCGATGACCTCGACACCGACCGACTCGAAGCCCTCCTCGGCGGCCCGGCGGGCCACGGCGGCCAGCAGCGCCGTGCCGACCCGCCCGCGCCGCGCACCCGGCACGACCGACAGCTCCAGGACGCCGATCTCCTCCAGCGCCAGCAGGCTCGCGTGGCCGAGGATCTCACCCGCGTCGGAGGTGGCCAGCCAGGACGTGCGCCGCTCACCCGGCATGGTGACGGCAAGGTACTCGCGGAACATCGTCTCGCGCCACGGCGGATCCTCGGGCACGTCGGACGCGACGATGTCGTTGAGCGCCCGCAGTACTGCCTCGAGCTCGTCCGCGGGCGCGGTACCTGGGTCCCACTCGCGCACCTTCACGCCATAAGCCTGCCCTTGTTTGTGGCTGAGCGGAAGTACCAGCGCGCAGAGCGTGGCATTGATCTACTCGCGGGTGGTTTGCTCGCGGTCGGTGCTCAGCTCTGCCGGTCGCGCCGGCCGTAGTCGTTGGTGGCGTTGAACACCGCCGCGCGGTACTCCTCCGGCACGTTGTAGGCGTGGATGGCGGCGTTCCAGCCGTCCAACGTGGACAGGTCGCGGCCGCCCTCGCACAGGTAGGCGGCGGCGGTCAGCGCCGCGTCGTCGATGTCGTTGACGTCGGCCGTGCCGTCGCCGTCGGCGTCCAGGCCATACTGCTTCCAGGTCGCGGGCAGGAACTGCATCGGCCCGACGGCCCGGTCCCAGCTGCGGTCGCCGTCGAGGGCGCCCTGGTCGGTGTCGGCGACCGCCTGGCGGTTGTTCTGCCCGTCCAGCGGCGGCCCGACGATCGGCGGGACCGAGCGGCCGTCGTCCTGCAGGACCGAGCCGCCGGTCCGGCCGTGGTTCGACTCGACCTTGGCGATGCCGGCCAGGGTGGTCCACGTCAGTTTGCATTTGGGAGTGGTACGGGCGGTGACGGCCTCCGCGTACCCGTACGCCTGCAGCGCCACCACCGGGATGTCCAGGCGCACCGAGCGGGCGCCCGCCCACGCGCCGTAGACGTCGGCCGGGCGCTGCCTCGTGCCGGGCGGCGGGCTGTAGGAGCTCGAGCCCGACGGGGTCTCCGGCCGGGGCGCCTCGCCGGTGGCCGGGGCGTCGGTGGCCGGGGGAGCGCCGTTGGTGCCCTCGGGCGGCGGCGCGGAGAACGACGGGTCGGCCTGCGGGCGGGACGCGGCCGGGACGACGACGGCGCCGGCCACGCCGGCCGCGGCCAGCACGACGGCGATGAGCAGGCCGGGCAGCAGGAACCGTGCGCCCGGGCGGGACCGGGCGCGGTTGAACCGCTCCCGGCGCTCGTCGAGCGCCCGCCGCCGCGACTCCATCACGTCGACGGCCGGCGGGTCGGGCACGGCGTGCTTGGGCTGGTGCGGGGTCTGCGGCCCCGCCGTGGCCGCCAGCTGCGTCTGCGTCTGCGTCTGCGTCTGCGTCTGCGGTTTCGGCTGCGGTTGCGGTTTCGGCGCGATGATCTCCACCGGCAGGCGCTGCTCGTCCGCGGCGTGCCGGGGGACCGGCGGGCGGATCACCGTCGCCGCCGGATCGTCCACAGTGGCCGGTCGGTCCGCCTCCGGCACCTCGTCGTCGCTCGCCACGATGCTGAGTATTCCGCAATTCCCGCGAGCGTGTCACCGTGACCTAACCTGTTCCAATGCCACGTTACGAGTACCGCTGCCGCGCCTGCGGCGACACCTTCGAAGTGCAACGCCCGATGAGTGAAGCGAACGTGAAGACCGCCTGTCCGGCCGGCCACGACGACACCGTGAAGCTGCTGTCCACGATCGCCGTCGGCGGCTCCGCCCTGAACGCCCCGCGCGGCGTTCCGGCCGGCCCGTCGGGTGGGGGCTGCTGCGGCGGCGCGTGCGGCTGTTGAGATATTGTTACGAGTCGGTCTCGTAATACGTGCGGTAAAACCGCAGTGATGTTGTGGCCGGTCGTCCCACAACCGCCACTGGAGTGTTGTCGTTACGTCACGCGAAAACCACTCAAGGTTTGCCCCCCACCCTGCTGACCAGCCGGGATCGCCCTTGAGGGTTGCCGGTGGGGACCGTTTTAACGATGTGCGCACCAACCGGGTGGGGAAATATGGGGCACGCCTGAAAAAAGGAGGCGGAGGTTTCACGTGTCGGGGCGGACGCACCTGCCCAGCGGGCTGGTGACATTCCTCTTCACTGACATCGAGGGCTCGACCCGGTTGGCCCAGATGCTCGGTGCAGGATACCGTCCGGTGCTCCACGAGCACCGGGAGGTCATTCGCCGCGCGCTGTCCAAAGCGGACGGTGTGGAGCTGTTCACGGAGGGTGACTCGCTCTTCGTCGCCTTCCCGGACGCGGCCGCCGCCCTCGAGGCCTGCGCCGAGGCGCAACGCGCCCTCGCCGCGCACGAGTGGCCCAGCCCCGAGGCTCGCCCCCGGGTCCGGATGGGCCTGCACACGGGCTTCGCCGAGCCGTACGGCGGGGAGTACACCTCGCCGGAGGTCCACCGCGCCGCCCGGGTCGCCGCCGCCGCGCACGGCGGCCAGGTGCTCTGCTCCGCCGCCACCGCCGCCCGCGCCTTCCCGACCGGCCCGTTCCCGGCCGGCGCCGGCCCCGGCGAAGGCTCGCCCGACACCGAGACCTGGCTGCTCGACCTCGGCCTGCACCGGCTGCGCGGCTTCGACGGCTCCGAGCGGATCTTCCAGCTCGTCGCGCCCGGCCTCGACCGGCAGTTCCCGCGCCCGCGCACCATCGACGCCCCCGCCCACAACCTGCCGGTCCAGACCACCCGCTTCATCGGCCGCGCCGCCGAGCGCGCTGCGGTCCGCGACCTGATCAACCGCCACCGCCTGGTCACCGTCGTCGGCACCGGCGGCGCCGGCAAGACCCGGGTCGCCGTCGAGGCCGCGGGCGAGCTCGTCGAGCAGTTCCGCGACGGTGTGTGGTTCGCCGACCTCAGCGCGGTGGCCAACGGAGACCTCGTCGACGTGGCCGTCGCCGCCGCCCTGGGCCTGCGCCCGGAGCCGGGCCGCGCGGTGATCCAGACGATCGCCGACCACGTCCGCGACCGCCGCCTGCTCATCGTGCTGGACACGTCCGACGCGCAGCTGCCCGCGGCCCGCCGCCTCGTCGGCCGCCTGCTGACCGCCGGCCCGGACGTCGCCGTGCTGGCCACCAGCCGGGAGCCGCTGGGCCTGGCCGGCGAGGTCGTGTGGCGCATCCCGCCGCTGTCGGTCGAGGCCGCGGTCGGTGGCGGCTTCAGCGACGCGGTGGCCCTGCTGGTCGACCGCGCCTCGGCCGCCCGCGGTGGCCGCCCGGTCGAGCCGGGCGACATCGTCCACCTGACCCGAGTCGCCGAGGCCCTCGAAGGCCTGCCCCTGGCCCTCGAACTGGCCGCCGCCCGCCTGCGCCTGCTCTCCGCCGCCCAGCTCGCCGACCGCATCAGCGACGTCCTGGGCACTCTGGACGCCGGCTCCTCGGCGCCGCGTTCCCTCGCCACCCCCTCGGCCGCCACCCCCTCGGCCGCCTCCGCCTCGGTCCCTGGCGGCCCGGCCTCTGCTCTTGGCGGCTCGGCCTACGCCTCCGTCCCCAACGGCTCGGCCTCCGTCTCTGCTCCTGGTGGCTCGGCCTCCGCTCCTGGCGGTTCTGCCTCCGCGGCCGGCGGCGCTACTCCTGGCGGCATTGTTTCCGGCACTTCCGGGATCGTGTCCGACATTTCGGATGTGTCCGTTTCTTCGGGTATCGCCGCTTCGGCCGGCGCGGATGCCTCCGACCGGCATCGCACCATGCAGGCGGCGGTCGGCTGGTCGTACCGCACCCTCGACCCGCGCTCGGCCCGACTCCTGCGCTGGCTGTCGGTGTTCGCCAGCCCCGTCGACCTGCCCGCCATCGAGTGGCTGCACGACGGCGACCCGCTCGACCCGCTGGCCACCCTCGTCGACAAGTCCCTGCTGCAGGCCGAAGCCGGCGCCACCAACGCGACGTACCGCATGCTCGACCCGATCCGCGCCTACGCCGCCCGCCTGCTGGTCGAGGCCGGCGAGGAGGAGTCGGCCCGCGAACGGCACGTCGCCTGGTGCCTGCAGGCCGCCCACGACGCCTACCTCGACGCCGACGGCCGCCCCGTGACGCTGTCGCTCTACACCCTCGACCCGCTCGCCGACGAACTGCGCGCCGCCCTGCACTGGACCGTCACCCGCGGCAGCGCCCGCCAGGGCCTGGCGCTGGCCGGCTCGCTCGACCAGTGGTGGCGCGAGCGCGGCCTCATGCGCGAGGGCCGGATGTGGCTCTTCCGGCTGTACGAGCGGGTCAGCGCCACCGGCGAGCCGGTCCCCGACGCGGAGCTCGCCGCCGCCTACCACATGCACTCCCTGCACGCCGGCGCCGACGGCGAGACGGTCGAAGAGCTGCGGTTCTCCCAGCGCGCCGAGGCGGCCGCCCGCCGCGCCGGCGATCCGGGCCTGATCGCCCGCATCCTGTCCGCCCGCGGCGCCCCGCTGCTGGACATGGGCCGCACCGACGAGGCCGAACGCCTCACCCGCGACGTCATCACCTGGGCCGAGGAACAGGGCGTGGCCGGCGAGGCCCTGTCAGCCGTCTATGCCCAGGCCCAGCTCCTGTGGCGGCACGGCGCCCTGGACGAGGCCGCCGACCTGCTGGCCAGCGCCCGCCCCCTGGAGAACAGCCGCCCCCTGGAGCGCGGCCGCCGCACGGTCGACATGCTGCTGGGCATGGTCGCCCTGGCCCGCGGCGACCTGGTCGCCGCACACGACCACCTGATCGTCGCCTTGCGCTCCCGCATGACCCACGGCTTCCACCTGCGCGTCTGCGAGACCCTCAACGCGGTCGCGGTCCGCTGCGCGCTGGCCGACGACGCCCAGACCGCCGCCCGCCTGTTCGGCGCCGCCCAGGCCGCCCGCATCCGCCTGCGCTGCTCGGCGGGCGGCTTCGCCGCCTACTGGACCGAACAGCAGGCCACCCTCCGCACCAACATGGGCGACGCCGACTTCGACGCGGCCTACGCCACCGGCGGCACGCTGTCGCTGGAGGAGTCGGTAGCGCTGGCCCTGACGATCGAACACCCGGACCTCATGGCCGGCTCGATCCGCTTCTCCACCGTCGAGTAGCCCGCCGACCTCACTCCTCCTCGGGGTCCTGGTTGGCCTCGGCCCCCAGCACGAACGCCTGCATCGCCAGCTCATCCCCGGCCGGCCAGACAAACGCCGGCAGCTCCGCCGGCCCGAGCTCCCGCACGTAGTTCCAGAACACCCGCACGGCTTCGCCGGGCGACCCAGCCTCGATCGGCATGTCCACGCTGACCAGCCAGGTCCGCTTGGCCACCGGCCCCTGCCGCACCCGCTCAACGGCCAGGGAGTACGCCGCCTGGTCAACGGCCCGCACCCCAGGCGAGCCGTCACCCCCCAAACCCCCCGCCGCCAACGGCGAGTCGAGCAGATTCACCGTGTACTGCAACCGCCCCGCCCCATCGACCCGAGCCACCCCGAACACCACGTCGTCGTCCCCACCGACCACAAGCAGCGCCTCATCCCCAACTCCCAGCACCCCCGGCTGGACGGAGATGTCGAGCGTCCCATAGACCCGCTCCGCCGCGTACTCCTCGGAAGACACAACCACGACCCACTTCGCCATGCGGTCATTGCATCACGCCGCCCACCCGCCCCTACGCCCCGCACCAACCCAGCTCCGACACCCACGGCTCCCCAAAACCGCTCCCGCCGGAACACCAGCACTTTCGCCCCGCCTCCGCCGCCGTGCCCCGCCTCAAGACGCAGCGCCGCCGTGCCCCGCCTCAAGACGCAGCGCCGCCGTGCCCCGCCTCAAGACGCAGCGCCGCCGTGCCCCGCCTCAAGACGCAGCGCCGCCGTGCCCCGCCTCAAGACGCAGCGCCGCCGTGCCCCGCCTCAAGACGCAGCGCCACCGCGCCCCGCCTCAAGACGCAGCGCCGCCGTTCGGCCGCCGTAACCGCGCCCCGCGCCGGACGCCGCACCCGCTCGGATCGGTCGCCGCGCTCCGCGCCGGACCCCGCCGGAAGCGCTGGCGCCTTCGTCCGGACGCCGCCACCGGGTGGTGGTCGGTGAGCGGCTTGCCGAGGCGCTCCTCCAGGCGCGGACGCGATCGGCAACCCAGCGGCGCGCGCCACCCTTGCCCAGGCCGTCGATCGGCGCTCGATTCAGCGTGGCCGCCAGCCCGGGTTGGCCCCCTTGGCCCCCTTGGCCCCCTTGGCCCCCTTGGCCCCCTTGGCCCCCTTGGCCCCCTTGGTCCGACGCCGAGCCGGGCACCGTCTGGGCGCGACTTGGCCCGCGCTCGCTCATCGACTTCGACCGGCCCCGGCGTCGCTGCGGACCCTCACGCCGAACGGCCCGCAGTGGGCGCGCCGCATTGGGCATCGCGACCAGAACTCTCCGCGATCATGCCAACGTCGCTACCCGTACCACGCGTTTTTCGTGATCACGGAAGGATGTTGTACTCATAGGTACCTTAAGGTTCCGCGATCATGAAAAACTCGCCGCGCGCCAGCGGGAGCTGCATGATCACGGAGAGATTCGCTCGCTCCAGCCGCCGCCGGCAAGCCCCGACGCCTGGCGACGTCATGACTTCGAGAGTCAGATCGTGGGCGAATGCGATCAAATGGGACGTGTTGGTCACGGGGGCCGGCACGGACGCCATCGATCATGCGAGTAATCAACACTCCGTGATCGATCGGCCGCATTGCGCCCGCCCCCATCATCGCTGCTGGAACCGAGCTGGCAGGAACTCGTCGCGCTGCCACCCGACCGCGGCGATCTAGGTCATTCGAGGGCGAGTCCCCCGGGGCCCCTCCCCCCCACCCCCGCCGCCCTCGTCGTTCGTGTCTTGCCCGGGGACTCACAGCGACACGAAGCACCCCACCACGTGGTCATTGACCATCCCGGTGGCCTGCATCAGTGCATACGCCGTCGTTGGTCCCACGAACCGGAAGCCGCGCCGCTTCAGCTCCTTCGCCATCGCCCGCGACTCCTCCGTCACCGCCGGCACCATCGAGAAGTCCGCCGGGCGGGGTGGCGCCGGGTCGGGGGCGAACGACCACAGCAGCTGGGCGAGGCCGTCCGGGAGGTCGGCCGCCGCCCGCGCGTTGGCGATGGCCGCCTCGATCTTCGAGCGGTTTCGCACGATGCCCACGTCGCTGAGTAATCGCTCGACGTCGGACTCGTCGAACGCGGCCACCTTCTCGAGGTCGAAGCCGGCGAACGCGATCCGGAACGCCGGTCGCTTGCGCAGGATCGTGATCCACGACAGGCCGGACTGGAAGGCCTCCAGCGTCATGCGCTCGTAGAGCCCGACGTCGTCGCGGACCGGCCGGCCCCACTCGTTGTCGTGATACTCCACGTAGTCCGGCGTCGAACCGCCCCAGCGGCACCGGGCCAGCCCGTCGTCTCCTATTAGCACGTCGACCATGGGTGGGAAGGTACTCCGGGGGTACGACAAAAATGGGCTCAGGCGAGCCCGCCCGACTCCACCTGCCGGGCGAACCTGCGCAGCGCCGTGGTCAGACCCGCCTTCGAACCCGGCCAGAGCAGCGGCCAGGCGAACCGCCCCGCCGAGCCGGCCGGCAGGTGGAACCACTCGTGCCACACCACCTGGGTGCGGTCGGTGCCCAGCTGGGTGCAGCGCAGCACGCCCGGCCCGCGCAGTACCTTGCCGTAGTGGACCACGCGCACCTCGAACGGCGGGTCGATCTTCACCACGCGCATCAGGTCGCGCACGACCGCCGGGCCGACCTGGGTCACCGCCTCGATCTGACTGCCCTCGCCGCCGTCGCCCTCCAGCACCCGGACCGTGGTGAACGGGATCCATTCGCCCTGCCGGGCCCAGTCGGTGAGCGCGGCGAACACCCGACCGGCCGGCGCGGCCACGATCACGGTGGCCGTGACCTCGCCCGGCCCGGGACGTTCCGCCTCGGTGAAGTCGGCGGAGGTCACTTCACCACCGGCGATGGGCGGCCCCAGGAGTCGTCCGCGGCGGTGCCCCAGTTGGTGTCGTCGGGCTTCTCGTCCAGGTCGATCACCGACTCCTCGGGCTTGTCGGCACCCTCGGCGGTCTCGCCGTCCTCGGGCGTCTCGGCCGAGGCGGGCGAGGTGGGATCGGGGGTGATCGTGCCGGCGCCGGCGGCCGCGGCCAGGCGCGCGTCGCGCAGGGCGTCGGCGTCCTCCTGACGGCCCTCGCGGAGCGCCTTGATCTCGGCCTCGAGGACCTGGATCAGCTCCTCTTTGTATCCGATGTCGTAGCCGGCGCGCCGCAGCGCGGTGTCGACCTGATTCATCCGGTACCCCCGGACAACCGTGTCGAACCGCAGCTGGTTCACGTCGCCCTCGACCAGCGGCCGCGACGACGGCAGCGGCACGGAGCGCCCGTCGGGTTCGTGTCCTTCGATCCCCGGGTCATCACCGGTGATCAACAACGACACGCCGAACCCGATGGCCCCGACAACCACAGCGGCGATCAACACCAGGAGGAACTCAGCCATAGGGGGAATCGTGGCACGCTGAGTACGCCTGGGCGAGCCCGGCACACCCATCTGAAGGAAACGCGGAGGTCAAGCAATGTTCCGTCTGGGCGCCCGGCAGTTTGCCGAGGGCGAGTACGCGGTGATGGCCATCATCAACCGGACCCCGGACTCCTTCTTCGACAAGGGTGCGACATTCATGGAGGACGCTGCCCTGCGCGCCGTTGAGACGGCGGTCGCGGAGGGAGCGGACATTATCGACATCGGCGGCGTGAAGGCCGGACCGGGCGAGACCGTGGACGCCGCCGAGGAACTGCGGCGCACCCTGCCTACCGTCGAGAAGATCCGGGCAATGTTCCCCGAGGTGGTCATTTCGATCGATACCTGGCGGGCGGAAGTGGCCCGCGAGGTGGTCGCGGCCGGCGCCGACCTCATCAACGACACGTGGGCGGGCGCCGACCCGGCCCTGGCCGAGGTGGCCGCCGAGACCGGAGCGGGCCTGGTCTGCTCGCACGCGGGCGGCCTGACCCCCCGCACCCGCCCGCACCGGACGGCATTTCAAGATCCAGTTGCCGATGTGGTACGAACTGTGTCCGCCCTGGCAAATCGCGCCCTCGCCCTCGGAGTGCGCCGCGACGGCATTCTCATCGACCCGGCCCACGACTTCGGCAAGAACACCCGCCACTCGCTGGCCATCACCAACCGCCTCGGCGAGCTGGTCGCCACCGGCTGGCCGGTCCTGGTCGCGCTGTCGAACAAGGACTTCATCGGCGAGACCCTCGACCTGCCGGTGGGGGAGCGCCTCGAGGGCACCCTGGCCGCGACCACCGTGTCGGCCTGGCTGGGCGCCCGGGTGTTCCGCGCCCACCAGGTACGCGCCACCCGCCGCGTCCTCGACACCGTCGCCGCCATCCGCGGCGAGCGCCAGCCCGCGGTGGCCCGCCGCGGCCTGGCCTGACCGGCGCACTCCTCGACCCGCGGCGTGCACCAGCCCGCCGTGCCCGGAGCCGCGCGGAGCGCGGTCGAGGGCCGGCGGTGCGCTGCGGGCGGCCTGCGTCGACCCCCGGGGCGGCGCGGCGCGCCGGCCCGGTGCGGATGTCGCACCCGCCGGGCGCAACCTCGCGATCTGCGCGTCCGCGCCGGCGGACGAAAGTCTCCGTGATCATGCTGCCCGCGCTGACCGCACCACGGGTTTGCCATGATCCCGGAGACTTTCGGTACACGGGGGTACATCACCGCTCCACGATCATGAAAGAGCGTTGGTGTCGATGCCGGTTGCGCATGATCACGGAGACTTCCGGTCGCTGCGCCATGCCCCGCGGCGAGCAGCGGTGGCCTGGCGCGATCGGCACAACCTCGCATATATGAAATGTCGGATAAATCCGGCTGCGGAGCGGCTGGATTTATCCGGACAAAGACCAGCAAACGAGCCTCAGGTCCAGCGCAGGATGTTCTTGCGCCAGGCGTACAAGATCCCCAGGAACAACACGGCCACGAAGATCGCCATCTCGACGACGGCCGCCCCGCCGTATCCCGGCAGATCGAAGACGACCGCCCAGGGAAACAGGAACACACTCTCGACCGCGAACAATGCGTACAAATACGCGTACACATAGTAACGAATCTGTGCCTGCGCCCAGTCCCCGCCGACCGGGTCCAGGCCGCACTCGTATGTCTCGTACTTCGCGCCGCCAGCCGGAGTCGCGTCGGCCGATCGGCGGGGGCCCAGCAGCCGGTTGGCCGTAAACGCGGCGACGAAAACCCCGCCTCCGACCAGCAGGAGGAGGCCGAGCGTCGCATATCCGCCCAGATAACCGCTCATCGCACGCACCGTACCCGCTTCGTCACCATCTCCGACATGCCGAAACGTGAAACTCTTTGGATAATGGGCCGCCGGACCGCAACCAAGCCGTCATCCGGCTCGCTCCAGGACCAGCCTAGAAGGACACCCCTCATGGAAGCACCCACCGGCCGCCGAACCAGTTGGCGGCTGCGGGCCGGCTCCTTCGTCATCTTGGCCGCCATCGGCTCGGTGCTGTTCGCCCCACCGGCGTTCGCCGGGCCGGAGGAGGGTGAGACCAGTTCGGCGCCCGTGGAGGTGCCTCCCACCACCGAGGTACCGACGCGGGAACCGACGACCGACGCCCCGACCCAGGCACCGCCGACCACGCACGCGCAGATCCCGCCGCCGACCACGCACGCCCCGCCTCCGCCGCCCCCGCCCGTGCACCGGTTCCGCATGACCGTGAGCACCGTGTCGCTGGGCGACGAGTACTGGCAGGGCGACGGCTCCGCCGAGATGGTCATCTCGATCAAGAATGCCGGCGACCACGTGGGCCGGGACGCCATTACCGGCTTCTACGCGTTCCCCAGCGGCGCGCAGGCGACCAGCGCCTACGGTACCGGGGGCTGCAGCGTCGCCAACGGGTCGCTGAGCTTCAGCTGCACGCTGCCGGAGGCGGCGCTGGGGCAGGTCGTGGTCAAGGTCAACGTGGACCCGGGGGCCTGGAAGATCATCACGACCGGGCTGGTCACGGCGGCGATCGGGGCGCAGCAGCGGACCGCGCCGATCGCGTTCGCCTTCACCAGGCCGCCCACGCCCGGCATCGACCTGAGCGCGTCCGCGCCGCAGCTGCCGCCCGCCGCGGCGGCGGAGGACGAGCCGGCCCAGCTCTCGGTGCGGCTGCGCAACACCGGCGGGGCCAAGGCGGCCGGTGCCGTCGAGGTGGTCACGCCGCCCGGGGTCGACCTGGTCGCGTTCCCGCCGGTCTGCCGCTCGCACCGGCGCGTCGCGGCCGATCGGGACCGCTGCGAGCTCGGCGACATCGCCGGCGGCCGGGACGTCTCGGCCGTGTTCGGCCTCACGGTGAGCGCCGCCGCCCGCGGCGAGCTGCCGCTGACCGGCGCCGTGCACGGGTACCTCACGCCCTCCGGGCTGGCCACCGTCGAGACCCGCTACGACTTCCAGCTCACCGCACCGCCGCTGACCAGCGCGGACGCGCCGCTGCCGACCTCGGCGCCGGCGTCGCCGGCCCCGCCGCCGAGCATCGGCACCGGGCTGAGCCTGCGCCGGCCGGGAAGTGGCAGCGATCAGCTGTCCAGCGTGCCGTACCTCGCCGCCGTCATCGGCCTGGTCACCGTGCTCGGCGTCCTGGCCGTGCTCTCGCTGCGCCGCCGCCTGCGCGACGACGACGACGCGCTGGGCCCCGACGAGGTGGAGGACGTCGTGCTCGTGCCGGCCCTGGGCGCCGATATGCTGCCGCGGTTGCCCACCGGGCCCGTGGCCGGTTCTACGTTCCGTGACCGCGACGACGAGTAGAGCCACCTGCACACACCGCCGCGGCCGCGCAATGACAAATCTCGCATGCCCGCGACCGTTGAACACCGATATGCGCCGCAGATCGTCAGCCCCCTGCGACGTACCCTCAGGGAGTAAGCACATCACGCCCGCCGCTTAGGAGGTCAGCTCACGTGACCAAGCAGGTCCGCCAGCTGGATCGGGTGGTCATCAGGTTCGCTGGCGATTCCGGCGACGGCATGCAGCTCACCGGTGACCGGTTCACTTCCGAGACCGCACAGCTCGGAAACGACATATCCACCCTGCCCAACTTCCCCGCCGAGATCCGCGCTCCCGCCGGCACCCTGCCCGGCGTGTCGAGCTTCCAGGTGCACTTCGCCGACTTCGATATCCTGACGCCGGGTGACGCCCCGAACGTGCTGGTTGCGATGAATCCCGCCGCGCTGAAGGCGAACCTCGCCGACCTGCCCAAGGGCGCCTCGATCATCGTGAACACCGACGAGTTCACCAGCCGCAACCTGACCAAGGTGGGGTATTCGGCCAACCCGCTCGAGGACGGCTCGCTGGTCGGGTGGAACGTCGCCCCGGTCGGCCTCACCTCGATGACGGTCAAGGCGCTCGAGTCGTTCGACATCTCCAAGAAGGATGCCGAGCGGGCGAAGAACATGTTCGCGCTCGGCCTGCTCTCGTGGATGTACTCGCGACCCTACGACTCCACGATCGCCTTCCTGGAGCGCAAGTTCGCCGCCCGCCCCGAGCTCGTCGCGGCGAACATCGCCGCGTTCAAGGCCGGGTGGAACTTCGGCGAGACGACGGAGAACTTCGCCGTCCGCTACGAGGTCAAGCCGGCCCGGATGGTGCCGGGCAACTATCGCAACATCACCGGCAACGTCGCGCTCGCCCTGGGCATTGTCGCGGCGGGGGTACGGTCCGGTCTGCCGGTCTTCCTGGGCGCGTATCCGATCACCCCGGCCTCCGACATCCTGCACGAGCTGAGCAAGCACAAGAAGTTCGGCGTGACCACGGTGCAGGCCGAGGACGAGATCGCCGCCATCGGCGTGGCGCTGGGCGCCTCCTACGGCGGCGCGCTCGGCGTGACCACCACCTCCGGGCCGGGCGTCGCGCTCAAGGGCGAGACGATCTCGCTCGCGGTCGCGCTCGAGCTGCCCCTGCTGATCATCGACGTGCAGCGGGCCGGCCCGTCCACCGGCATGCCGACCAAGACCGAGCAGGCCGACCTCAACATGGCCCTGTTCGGCCGGCACGGCGAGGCCCCGGTGGCGGTGCTCGCACCCCGCTCGCCCGCCGACTGCTTCACCGCCGCGCTGGAGGCGGCGCACATCGCGCTGACCTACCGCACCCCGGTCATCCTGCTCTCCGACGGCTACATCGCCAACGGCTCCGAGCCCTGGCGGCTGCCCGAGGTCGCCGACCTGCCCGACCTGCGGGTGCGGTTCGCCACCGAGCCCAACGGCGAGGACGGCAAGAGCTTCCTGCCGTATCTGCGCGACCCGCAGACCCTGGCCCGCCCGTGGGCCGTGCCCGGCACCCCGGGCCTGGAGCACCGCATCGGCGGCCTGGAGAAGGCCGACAAGACGGGCGACATCTCCTACGACCCCGCCAACCACGACTTCATGGTGCGCACCCGGGCCGCGCGCATCGAGGGCATCGAGGTGCCCGACATCGAGGTCGAGGACCCGGACGGCACCGCCCGCGTGCTGGTGCTCGGCTGGGGCTCCACCTACGGCCCGATCGGCGCCGCCGCCCGTGCGCTGCGTCAGCGCGGCCTGGCGATCGCGCAGGCGCACCTGCGTCACCTCTCGCCCATGCCGAAGAACCTCGGCGAGGTGCTCAAGTCCTACGACAAGGTGGTCATCCCGGAGATGAACCTCGGCCAGCTCGCCGGGGTCATCCGGTCGCGGTACCTCGTCGACGCCATCGCCTACAACCAGGTCCGCGGCCTGCCGTTCACCGCGGCCGAGCTGGAGGGCGTGCTCGAGGAAGTGGTCAAGAATGCCTGAGGCCCTGAAGCTGACGATCAAGGACTTCAAGTCCGACCAGGAGGTGCGCTGGTGCCCCGGCTGCGGGGACTACGCGATCCTGGCCGCGGTCCAGTCGTTCATGCCGGAGCTCAACATCCCGCGCGAGCGGATGGTCTTCGTCTCCGGCATCGGCTGCTCCTCCCGGTTCCCGTACTACATGAACACCTACGGCATCCACTCGATCCACGGCCGCGCGCCGGCGATCGCGTCCGGCCTGTCGGTGTCCCGCCCCGACCTGTCCGTGTGGGTCGTCACCGGCGACGGTGACGCGCTGTCCATCGGCGGCAACCACCTGATCCACGCGCTGCGCCGCAACGTCAACCTCAAGATCCTGCTGTTCAACAACCGGATCTACGGCCTGACCAAGGGGCAGTACTCGCCGACCTCGGAGCTGGGCAAGATCACGAAGTCGACGCCGGCCGGCTCGGCCGACTCGCCGTTCAACCCGATCTCGCTCGCGCTCGGCGCCGAGGCGAGCTTCGTGGCCCGGACCATCGACTCGGACCGCAAGCACCTGCAGTCGGTCCTGCGCGCCGCCGCCGAGCACCGCGGCTCCGCGTTCGTCGAGATCTACCAGAACTGCAACATCTTCAACGACGGCGCGTTCGACGTGCTGAAGGACCCGGGCACCCGCGACGACTTCCTGATCCGGCTGGAGCACGGGCGCCCGATCACCTTCGGCAAGGACGGCGAGTGGGCGGTCACCCACCCGCCCGGCGGCTTCGGCCTGTCCGTCGTGCCGACCGCCTCGGTGGCCCCCGAGGAGATCGTGGTCCACGACGAGACCGTGGCCGAGCCGGCCTACGCGTTCGCGCTGTCCCGGCTGCCCGGCCTCGACCTGCGCAACACCCCGATCGGTGTGTTCCGCTCGGTCGACCGGGCCGCCTACGACGACATCGTGCGCGACCAGCTCGCCACGGCGAAGGCCAAGGCGAAGGGCACGCCCGAGGAAGAGCTCGGCGCCCTGCTCAACAGCGGCGACACCTGGACGATCCTGTAACTGGGCCGCGGCTACGCCTGCACGGGGACCGCCGCCGCCGTCTCGGCGGTGGTGGTCTCCAGCCAGCGGATGAGCGTGCGCACACCCCAGCCGGTCGCGCCCTTGGTGAGCTCGCCGTCGTTGCTGTCGGACCAGGCGGGCGAGGACATGTCGAAGTGGGCCCAGCTGGCGCGCAGCGGGCCGGTGAACTCGCGCAGGTAGAGCGCGGCGAGCAGGGAGCCGGCGCCGATGTCGGTGGAGTTGATCAGGTCGGTCAGCTCGCCGTCGATCTCCTGGGCGTAGTCCTCGCTGAGCGGCATGCGCCAGACCGACTCCCCGGCCGTGGCCGCCGCCTCGGCGAGCGCGCCGGCCAGGGTGTCGCTGTGGCTGTACAGGGCGGCGGTCCGCTTGCCCAGCGCGACGCCCTGCGCGCCGGTGAGCGTGGCCAGGTCGACGAGCACGTCGGGGCGCAGGCGGCGCACCGCGTAGGCCATCGCGTCGCCGAGCACCAGCCGGCCCTCGGCGTCGGTGTTGAGGATCTCCGAGGTGATGCCGCCGTAGTGGGTGACGACGTCGCCGGGGCGCATGGCGTCGGCGCCCAGCGCGTTCTCGGCCAGCGGGGCCAGCGCGGTGATGCGCACCGGCAGGCGCAGCGCGGCGGCGGCGAGGGTCGCGCCGACCACCGCGGCCGCGCCGCCCATGTCCTTGCGCATGAGCTTCATGCCGCTCACCGGCTTGATGCAGATGCCGCCGGTGTCGAACGTGATGCCCTTGCCGATCAGCACCACGTGCCGCCGCGCGCCGCGCGGCCGCCAGGACAGCTCCACCAGCCGGGGACCCCGCTCGGCCCGGTCGGCGCCGGCGCCACGGCCCACGGCCAGGATCGCGTTGAAGCCCTGTGCGGCGAGGTACGCCGGCTCGCGCACCTCGACCGTCAGGCCCGGCACGCCGGTGGCGGCCTTGACCACCTGCCGGGCGAACCAGGCCGGCGTCTTGCGATCGCTGGGCATGTTGGTCAGGTCGCGGGCCAGGATCGTGGCGGTGACGACCGCGCGGGCCTGCTCCAGCGCCTCGGCGTGCTCGCCGGTGGCGGTCAGCGACACCGTCACGCGGCGCAGCGGGTCGGGCTCGTCCTCGCCGAGACGGAACCGGTACGACGCCAGCCAGAGGCCCTCGGCCACACCGCGGACCGCTTCGGGGGGTGTTTCCGGCGGTACCGCCACCCGCAACGACGTCTCGGAGCGCGCCGAGCGGGCCAGTGCCGCGCCGGCGGCCCGCCAGCCGGCCTCGTCCCCGTCGCCGATGCCCACGAACAGCAGCCGCGACGGCCTGCGCCCGGGCCGTGGCAGGCTGTGCACGGTGCCGGCCGACCCGGAGTGCTCGACGTCCTCCAGGAACGCCGCGCACTCGGCGAGGTCGGCCGGTCCCAGCTTCAACAGGTCGAGCGCGGCGGAGGGGGCGCCGGACGGCACGACGACGGCCACCGCACCGGAGGCGCCGCGGCCTGTGGCGAACCTGATGTCCAGCACGAAGACACTCCCTATTCCCGCGCACACCGAAGAGAGCGACCACGCGCGGCCACCCAGATCAACCGAAAGCAGAGCCGATTGCCGGAAGACTCAGCCTGTGGCGGTCTTCAGTGCCTCACTGAGCTCGTTGGCCTCGTCCTTGGTCATCTCGACGACGAGCCGCCCACCACCTTCGAGTGGGACGCGCATGACGATGCCGCGGCCCTCCTTGGTGACCTCCAGCGGACCGTCGCCTGTCCGCGGCTTCATGGCCGCCATGTTGTCTCCCTTCGCTTCCTGATGTCCCAGACACCAGGTGGCACAGCCGTCCCCGCATGCCCGGCGCGCCTGCTCACGGGGCCTCGACCGGACCTTCCGGCTCCGTGACGTACGCGCCAACCGATGATTTTCCCTGATGATGGCCCCAAGACCCAAACCGGGACGCGAACCCGATCGCAACTGCCGGCCCGCACATGTGACAACTCCTAGCCATAACTGCTGGTCAACTGTCACAATAAGCGGCCATGCAGGCACGGTCCGCCCTCTTTGATCTCTACGGCGACCATCTTCGCCCGCGCGGTGGGCGGGCCGCGGTCGCGGCTCTCGTGCGCCTGCTCGCTCCCCTCGGCATCGCCGCGCCCGCTGTGCGCACCGCGGTGTCGCGGATGGTCCGGCAGGGTTGGCTCCATCCTCTACGCTTACCGACCGGCCCGGGCTACGGCATCACCCCCAAGGCGGCACGCCGCCTCGACGCCGCGGGCGCCCGCATCTACCGCACGCGGGGCCCCGAAGGTCCCGGCGGCGCCCCCGGACAGGCATGGACCGGCCGATTCGATCTCATCACGCTGGAGCCGCCCGCGCACCGCGGCGCGCGGGCGAGGCTGGTGGCGAACCTGGGATTCCTCGGCTACGGCGCGATCGACGGCTCGACCTGGATCGCACCGCGCCCCGGCGACGGCGTCGACGCGCTGCTCACCGAGGCCGGGGTCCGCTACGAACGGTTCCGGGCCGAGCACTGCGGCGGTACCGATGGCGCGATCAACCTCGTCGCGAGAGCCTGGGACCTCGCCGGGATCGCCGCGGCCTACGGCGAGTTCGTCGACCGCCTCACGCCCCTGGTCGACGGCGTCGGCCCGGACACCCCGGACGAGCAGGCGTATGCGGTGCGGTGCACGCTGGTGCACGCGTGGCGCACATTCCTGTTCCGCGACCCGCAGCTGCCGCCGGCGCTGCTGCCCGAGCGCTGGGCCGGCACCACGGCCGCGGCCTTCTTCGACCACCACGCCGCCCGGCTCCGCCCCGCCGCGGACCGGTTCGTGGATGCCTGCCTTTGATTGGGAGTACCGATGGATGTGCTTGTCGAACGCACCGAGACCGGCGTCGCGATCGTCACCCTCAACCGGCCGGAGGCGCTGAACTCGCTGACCGACTCGCTGAAGGTGGCCCTGCGGGACACGCTGGAGCAGTTGGGGGCCGATGATTCGGTACGCGCGGTGCTGCTCACCGGCGCCGGCCGGGCCTTCTGCGCCGGTCAGGACCTGCGCGAGCACGCGGCCTCGCTGGCGACCGGGTCCGAGGCCCCGCTGTCGACCGTCACCGAGCACTACAACCCGATCGCGACGCTGCTCGCCGGCATGCCCAAGCCGGTCGTCGCCGCGGTGCGCGGGATGGCCGCCGGCGCCGGCGCGTCGCTCGCCCTGCTCGCCGACTTCCGCGTCGGCGGCCCGAAGACCGCGTTCCTGATGGCGTTCGCCAACGTCGGCCTGGCCGGCGACACCGGCATCTCCTGGTCGCTGCCCCGCATCGTCGGCCACGCGAAGGCCGTCGAGCTGCTCCTGCTGGCCGAGCCCGTCGACGCGCGGACCGCCTTCGGCCTGGGCATGCTCACCCGGCTCACCGACACCGACGAGGACGTGCTGCCCGCCGCCCGGGAACTGGCCGACCGCCTCGCCGCCGGCCCGACCGTCGCCTACGGCCAGATCAAGCGCGAGCTGGCGGCCGGCGGCTCCGGCTCGCTCGCCGACGCCCTCGCGGTCGAGGCCGCCGCCCAGAACCTCAGCGGCGCGACCGAGGACCACCGCAACGCCACCGCCGCCTTCGTACAGAAGCAGCGCCCCGTCTTCAAGGGAGCCTGAACTCCGCTTTACCCGCCCCGAACAATCCCGGCATAGTCTGAGGTCCATGGCCGATCGGGAGAAGGTTGCGCATCTGCTGCGCCGGGCGACGTTCGGGCCCACCGCGGAGGAGGTCGACGCCGCCGAGTCCCGGGGCCCGGCGGCGACCCTCGACGCGCTGTTCGACCCGCCGTCCCCCGACGCGGGCGCCGCCCGCACCCCGCCGCCCAAGCTCGGCCCGGTCATCAACGAGAAGACCGACCGCACCGAGCAGGTCCGCGTCGTCGGCGCCTGGTGGCTGGACCGGATGGTGCAGGCCGACCACCAGGTGCACGAGAAGCTCACGTTCTTCTGGCACGGCCACTGGGCCACCTCCGCCGACAAAGTGAGGTCGGGCCCGCTGATGCTCGCCCAGCAGCAGACCCTGTTCAGCACCGCCCTGGACGACTTCGCCACCCAGGTCCACACGATGCTGCGCGACCCGGCCCTCATCCTGTGGCTCGACGGCGACAAGAACACCGTCAAGGCCCCCAACGAAAACCTCGCCCGCGAGCTCATGGAGCTGTTCACCCTGGGCGTGGGCCACTACACCGAGCAGGACGTCCGCGCCGGCGCCCGGGCCCTGACCGGCTGGGTCGTCGACACCAAGTCCGGCACCGCCACGGTCAACCCGAAGCGCCACGACGACGGCCCCAAGACCATCCTGGGCAAGACGGCCAACTTCGATGCTGATACCTACGCCGACCTCCTGCTGGCCCAGCCCGCCAGCCCGGAGTTCATCGTCCGGAGGCTCTGGCTGCGGTACTGCAGCGACGCCCCGATTCCCCAGGACGTCCTCGACCGCGCCAAGACGCGGACCACGACCGCGGCGATGCTGCGCGAGCTGCTGTCCGCCGACGGCCACGCAGAATTGGTCAAGCAGCCCGTCGAGTGGCTGGTCGGCGCGCTGCGCCAGCTGCGGATCCGCCCCGGCGAGCTGCCCGACGCGCAACGCCGGCAGCTCACCAACGTCCTCGCCCAGCTCGGCCAGCAGCCGCTGCACCCGCCGAGCGTCGGCGGCTGGCCCGCGGGCGCCGCCTGGCTGACCACCGCGGCCACCCAGGCCCGGCTCAAGGTCGCCCAGACCCTGGCCGCCCGCGCGCCGAAGTCGCTCCTGGACCGCCTGACCGCCGTGCCGCCGGCCCAGCGCCCCACGGCCCTCGCCCGCCTGCTCGTCGTGGACCGGTTCACCGACCGCACCCTGGCGGCATTGACTCCGGTCGCCGGGGACGTCCGCCGCCTGCTCGCCTTAGGCCTGGTCAGCCCCGAGTACGCCGTCAACTGACGGCTCTGCCTGCCTGTTCTACGTCTTACCTGTTCACGCGGCTTGTTCATCTGGAAGTTCGCCCGGAAGGAGGCGCCATGGACGCCCTCACCCGCCGGAGGTTCCTGCTCGCCAGCGGCGTGGTCGGCGGCACGGCCCTGGTCGCCGGCGCGTCCTGGACCATCCGCGACCTCCTCGAAACCGCCGGCTGGGACGACCGCCCCGGCGACGCCAGGACGCTCGTGCTCGTCACCCTGTACGGGGGCAACGACGGCCTGGCCAACGTCATCCCCTTCGCCGACCCGGCCTACGCCCCGGCCCGCAAGGAGCTCGCCTACAAGCCCGACGAGGTCCTGCGCCTCGACGACACCCTGGGCCTGAACCCGGGCCTCGCCGGCCTCAAGCGCATGTACGACGCGAAGAAGCTCGCCATCGTCCGCGGCGTCGGCTACCCCAAGCCCGACCACAGCCACTTCCGGTCCATGGACATTTGGCAGACCGCCCAGCCCGACCGCCCCGGCAATACCGGCTGGCTGGGCCGCTGGCTGGACACCTTCGGCGGCGACCCCCGCCACGCGGTCTCCTTCGAACCGGTCCTCCCTCCGCTCCTGGCCGGCGCCACCACGGCCGGCGCCGCGATCCCGGTCTCCGGCCTTTCCCTCCCCAGCGGCGTCAAGCCAGAGGCCCTGACCGCCTTCGGCAAGCCGTCCACCGGCGAGTCCCCGCTGCAGGCCCGCGCCGCCCGCGCCTTCGCCGACCTGGTCGAGGTCGACGCCCTCATCCACAGCGTCGACACCCACGACACCGACGGCACACCGTCGACCTCCTCCGGCACCGGCACCGGCGGCCGCTCCGACCTCAAGACCCAGCTGGACCTGGTCGCCCGCTGCGTCGAGGCCGGCGTGGCCACCAGGGTATTTTCGGTGTCGCTGGGCGGCTTCGACCTGCACGCCGACGAACGCAACTCCCAGCAGATCCTCCTCAAGATCCTCGACGACGCCCTCACCACCTTCGCCGACCGCATGGCCAAGACCGAGCCCGGCCGCAAGGTCGTCACAGCGGTCTACTCGGAGTTCGGCCGCCGCGTGGCCGCCAACGGCTCCGACGGCACCGACCACGGCACGGCCTCGAACATGTTCATCCTGGGCAGCCCGGTCAAGGGCGGCCTCTACGGCGAACAACCCACCCTCTCCGACCTGGACAACGGCGACCTGAAATTCACCACCGACTTCCGCGCCGTCTACGCCACCCTCCTGAGCGACGTCCTCGCCGCCGACCCGGAACAGATCCTCGGCTACAAGACCCCCCTAGAAGGCATCCTGTAGCCCACCGAAGCAAGCCGCGGTCGCGCAACCAAAAGCCTCCGTGATCATGCCGAACCCCCACCCTGCACCACAGGTTTCCCATGACCACGGAGTATTTATGTACCCATAGGTACCATATGTATCCATGATCATGAAAAACCGTGATGTCCGAACGCCCACGCGCATGATCGTGGAGAGTTCCGTCCGCCGCGACGTCCTCCCGTCGCTCGGACCGTGCCCGCAGTAGGTGGTAAGCCCGCGACGGCCGCGGTGCTGCGTCGGTCGGGGTGCCGCGTCCGCCACCGGCTGGGTGTGCGACTGGGTGATTTGGGCTCCCCGATCGGGTCGGGGCTGAAGCCGGGAGAGGCAAGGCCTGCGGCCGCACCGGCTCGCCGCCCGGTCCAGGCCGCTGGCCGCCGCCTGCCGGGGCCCGCCCGCCGCCGCGGCCCGTCCGCCCGCCCACCGCCGCGGCCCCGCCAGCCGCGCGCCGGCTGTGGGCCGGCCGCGCGGTGAACGCCGCGCGGTGAACGCCGCGCGGTGAACGCCGCGCGGTGAACCCCGCGCGGTGAACCCCGCGCGGTGAACCCCGCACGGTGAACCCCGCACGGTGAACGCCGCGCGGCGCGGGCGCGGCGTGCGCTCGGCGTCCGCGCACGTGCCGACGGCACGCGTCGCGGCCGCTGCGGGCGCTGCGTGCGCGGGTCCGGCACGGGCGGGCGCGGGTGTGGGTGCAGGAAGTAGGCGCCCTTGGAGTTGCCGCCGCGCAGTTGCATGCAACGGCGTGGGCGGGTGCGGCGGTGGGGTCGGCGGGTGATGGCGTGCGGGCCGAGTTGGGCCGCGGGGCCGCGGGGCTGCGGGGCCGCGGGGCTGCGGGGCCGCGGGGCCGCGCCCGCTGGAGGCGGGCGCGGCGGGCGGCGGGCGGCGGGTCAGGTGGTGGCGGCTGGGGTTGCGGTTGGGTCGGACGGGGTCCACGGGGCCGACTGGCGGTCGCGGGCCGTCGTGCGGGGGCGGGTTGAGGCGGCCGGCTGGCGTGGGCGGCGGGTGGCCGGGGGACGTTGCCGGGCGCGGTCGGCTCGTTCTTGGGACTTCCTGTCCTGGTTCTGCCAGGACAGGGCGGTGCGGCAGGTGTAGGCCCACCAGCCGATCCACGGGCCGTAGCGCGCCCGCAGGTCGGCCGGGGATGGGGGCGGGGCGCCGTAGACGGTGGTTGTCAGGTTGGCGAACTGCTCCAGCTCCAGCGGCACCGCGTCCGGGCGGCCCAGGGCGCGCAGGAGCAGGGCGTGGGCGGTGAAGGTGCCGATGCCGCGGACCGCGAGCAGGTCGGCGCGGGCCTCGTCATACGGGCCGGTGCGCAGGAACTCCTCGTCGAGGGCGGCGACGCCGGACAGCATCGCGGCCAGGCGGGCGGCTCGGTGCGGGCCGCCGGTGAAGGGCAGCAGTTGCTCGGCGGTCAGCGTGGACAGCGTGGGCAGGTCGGGCAGCGCGACGTAGTCGACGCCCTCGACGCTGGCCGTCGGGCCCAGGTGCAGGGTGAGGCGGCGTTTGCGCTGGGTGGCATACCACTGGGCCGAGTTCTGCACGAGCGCGTAGTAGACGACGGCCTCGGACAGGCTCGCGAAGCGCACCTGGTGCAGGCCCGAGGCCGCGGCGGCGAGCGGGCTGACGGCGGCGTCGGTCTCGGCGATGCGCAGGAACTCCGACCGGTCGTCGTCGAGGCCCAGCCAGGCCGTGACCCGTGCGCAGATGTCGGCGAGCTCGCCGCCGGTGAGCGGCTCCTCGCTGAACACGGTGAGCCGTGCGCCGGGCGCGCCGTCGTCGCGGTCGGTGACCTCCGTCACCACGGCGGCCGACGGGTCGCCGGGGTGGGTGAAGGCTCTTCGGACCCCGCGCTCCTCCAGCACGACGTCACGGAGGCCGGGCTGGAAGCCGGCGATCGCGCGCAGCGTGCAGCCGAGGTCGAACGGGGCCGTGGCGGTCAGCAGGGTCTGGGTGGTGGTGATGAGTTCGGTCATGGGGGGAATTTTCGAACGGGGGTACGACAGTTTTTGGCGGCGGTCACTGTGCGCGAGCGGCGAGCAGCAGCCCGTCGTCGAGGGGGAGTAGCGCCGGGATCCACGCCTCGCTGTCGCGGAGGGACTTGACGGCCTCACGGAGCAGTACCGTCTCCGCATCTCTCATCGTGGGATCGGAAACCCTTCCGCCGGCCAGGGCGTCGGCCAGGACGAGCGTGCCGCCGGGGCGCAGCAGCCGCTCGGCCGCGGCGACCACCGGCCCGTATTCGCTCGGGTCATGATCGACGAAGATCAGGTCGTAGGCGCGGTCGGCCAGGCGCGGCAGCACGTCGAGGGCCCGGCCGGTGATGATCCGGGTGCGCGAGGGCGGGTTGCCGGCGGCCGAGAACACCCGCCGGGCGACGCGCTGGTGCTCAGCCTCCAGGTCGATCGTGGTGAGCACGCCGTCGCGGCGCATCCCGCGCAGCAACCACCCGCCGCTCACCCCGGTGCCGGTGCCGACCTCCACCACCGCCTTGGCGTTGCTCGCCGCCGCGATCACCCGCAGTGCCGCGCCGCAGCCCCGGCTCACCGCGCTGATGCCCAGCTCGTATGCCTGCTCCCGAGCGGCCGTCAGGACCGGGTCCTCGGCCACATACCCGTCGATGAAATCAGCGGTCCGAGCGGAAGCGGTAATGGGACACCCCTTTAGAAGAATCGATCGACCGCAAGCCTAGGAGACCTCGCCCCCGCATGCTTCATGCCGGGGCGTGTAATGCTGGATGCGAAACGGACGGAGGAGCCGATCGTGACAGACGGTCCGGCCTGGCGTCAGCCGGGCCCAGGCGTGCCGGCCAGCAACAGCGGCTGGGGAGCACGCCCCGCATGGGCGGCGCCGGGTTCGCCCCAGGCGGCGCCGCAGCCGGCGCCGAACAGCTGGTGGTCCGACGCTCTGGCCGACCCCTGGCGCGACCCCGACGCGCCCGTCGTCGTGGTCAAGGCGCCGGAGGAGGAGCCGCCGGAGCTGGAGAAGCCGCCGCCGCCGTCGAACGGCCCGCGGGTCGGCATCGGGCTGGTCCTGGTCGTCTCGATCGTCACCGCGCTGCTGGCCGGCGCGCTGGGCGGCACTCTCGGGTTTGTCTTCGCCGGCGGCGGTGGCGGCACCATCCTCGGCGGCGGCCAGGTCGGCAACGCGCCCCTGAACAACCGCGCCCCCGACTCGATCGCCGCCCTCGTCAAGAAGGTCCTCCCGAGCGTCGTCACGATCAGCATCCGGGTCGGCAACGGCACGTCACTGGGTTCGGGCTTCGTGGTCTCGGCCGACGGCCATGTCATCACCAACAATCACGTTGTCGAAAATGGCGCGGGTACCGCGACGATCCGCTTCAGCGACGCCACCGTGGCCACGGCGACGGTCGTGGGCACCGACGAGGAGTCCGACATCGCGGTGCTCAAGATCGACACGAACGGGCTGCCGGACGGTGAGCTCGCGCCCGTCCAGTTCGGTAACTCCGACCAGGTGCAGGTCGGGGACCCGGTCGTGGCCATCGGCGCACCGCTGGGCCTGACCAGCACCGTCACCTACGGCGTGGTCAGCTACCTGGACCGGCCGATCCGCACCAGCGAGGGCGGCACGGCGCGCTACTACGCGGCCATCCAGACCGACGCCGCCGTCAACCAGGGCAACTCCGGCGGCCCGCTGTTCGACGCCGCCGGCCGCGTGATCGGCATCAACTCGGTCATCGGCACACTGTCGGAGGACCAGGCCAGCGCCGGCAACGTGGGCCTCGCGTTCGCGATCCCGATCAACCACGCCCGGCGCATCGCCACCGACATCATCAACACCGGCAAGGCCCGCCGGACCGTGATGGGCGTGCAGGTCGACACGTCGTACCAGAACCCGCTCGGCGGCGCCCGGCTGTCCACCGTCGAGCCCAACGGCCCGGCGGAGGCCGGCGGCCTGAAGGCGGGCGACGTGGTCATGGCGGTGAACGGCAAACCGATCGAGGAGTCCTGGGACCTCACCGCGCTGGTGCGCAAATACGCGCCCGGTGACACGGTCGAAATTCAATATCTGAGGGGTACCTCACGAGCCAAGGCCTCCGTCACGCTGGTCGCCGACGCGAAGTGACCTGACGGACCCTCCCGGAACCGCCCGGTAGGTGCGTAGTCTTGCGCGTGAGAGCAGGGGAGGGCCGGCACATGGGCTTGGAGAACATCGGCGGCTGGGAGTTCATCGTGATCATCCTGGTCGGGCTGTTCATCTTCGGCCCCGACCGCTTGCCGAAGGCGATCAGCGACGGCGTCAAGATGCTGCGGCAGGTCCGCGAGATGGCCCGCAACGCGACCGGCGACCTCAGCAAGGAGCTGGGCACCGACATCCAGCTCGAGGACCTGCACCCGAAGACCTTCCTGCGCAAGCACCTGCTGAGCGAGGAGGACGAGGCCGCGCTCCGCAAGCCCCTGCAGGGCATCTACGACGACGTGCGCGGCGTCGCCGACCAGGTCAAGCGCGACGCCCAGTCGGCCGCCTCCGCCGCCAACGCGGCCACCACCCCGACCCCGGCCCAGCCCAAACAGCCCCCGGCGATCAGCGCCTCCTGGGACGACGTCACCTGACGCCCCGTCCCCGGCAGCTGCCTCATTCGAGCCGCCAGATTGCGTCCCATCGGCAGTGCGGCCGCGCGGGTGTGCTCGATCGGCTTGACTCGCGTTTGACTCGCATGGGCATCGGGACTCGCGACCAGAACTCTCCGTGATCATGCCGTAGTCGCTGCCCGTATCATGCGTTTTCCATGATCACGGATGGATTATGTACACATAGGTACCATATGTCTCCGCGATCATGAGAAACCCGCTGCACGGTAGCGGGAGTCGCATGATCGCGGAGCGATTCGTCCGCTCCGGCCGCTGCGCTGAGAAGCCTGGACGTCTCTGCGGCCCGATTCACCCGAAATTTCCCTCGGCGGGTGATATTTCGGATATTGACGCTGAGGCGCGGGCCGCCGGCTAAGAGGCCGGCCCGCCGACCGATGGCGCGCCAGGGGCGAGTTATCAGGTCGGCCAACAGAGTGTCGGCTGGCAGAGCGGCGGTCGGCTCGCGTCTGCCGCCGGCGGGCGCTTGAGCCGCCTGGCGGTGGCGAGCGGTCGAGCCGCGTGGTGGTGGGTGGTCGAGCCGCGTGGTGGTGGGTGGTCGAGCCGCGTGGTGGTGGGTGGTCGAGCCGCCTGGCGGTGGGGGCGGTCGAGGCGCGTGGTGGCGGCGGGCGGAAGGCGTCCGTGGTGGTGGCGGGCGGGTGGGCGAGGCGTTGGTGGTGGCCACTCGGCGTGGTCGGTGGCCGGCGACGGTCAGCGGCCGGCGGGCTTCAGGCCCAGCGGCTTGCCGACCAGGCTCTCGCGGCGCAGGGCCAGCTTGTTGGCGACCGACGTAAGAGCCGCCGCCGCCGGGGCGTCCGGGGTGGCCAGGACCAGGGGGAGGCCCGAGTCGCCGGCCTCGCGCAGGCGGGTGTCGAGCGGGATCTGGCCCAGCAGCGGCACCTTCGCGCCGACCATGCGGGTCAGCGAATCCGCCACGGTCTGCCCGCCGCCGGCGCCGAAGATCTCCATGCGCTGGCCGTCCGGCAGCTCCAGCCACGACATGTTCTCCACCACGCCCACGATGCGCTGGTGGGTCTGCAGGGCGATGGAGCCGGCCCGCTCCGCCACCTCCGCCGCGGCGGCCTGCGGGGTGGTCACGACCAGGATCTCGGCCGAGGGCAGCAGCTGCGCGAGCGAGATGGCCACGTCGCCGGTGCCCGGTGGCAGGTCGAGGAGCAGGACGTCGAGCTCGCCCCAGTAGACGTCGGCGAGGAACTGCTGCAGGGCCCGGTGCAGCATCGGGCCGCGCCAGACGACGGCGGTGTTGCCGGGGGTGAACATGCCGATCGAGATGACCTTCACGCCGTGGGCGGAGGGGGGCATGATCATGGACTCGACCTGGGTCGGGCGGCCGTCGGCGCCGAGCATGCGGGGGACCGAGTGGCCGTAGATGTCGGCGTCGACGACGCCGACGGAGAGGCCGCGGGCGGCCAGGGCGGCGGCCAGGTTGACCGTGACGCTGGACTTGCCGACGCCGCCCTTGCCGCTGGCCACCGCGTAGACGCGGGTGCGCGAGCCGGGCTGGGCGAACGGGATCACCGGCTCCTGCACGTCGCCGCGCAGGCTGGTCTGCAGGTCCTTGCGCTGCTCGGGGGTCATCACGCCGAAGTCGATCTCGACCGCGGTGACGCCGGCGACGGCGGCGACCGCCCTGGTGATGTCGGTGCGCAGCTTGTCGCGCAGCGGGCAGCCGGCCACCGTGAGCAGGATGCCGATCGCGGCGACGCCGCCGGGGCGCAGCGTGACGTCGCGGACCATGCCCAGCTCGGTGATGGGCCGGCGGATCTCAGGGTCGTCGACGGTTGCGAGCGCGGCGGCGATCGCGTCCTCGACGGTGGTGGCCGGGGCTGACATGGGTGCCATGGTACGTCGGGCGAAGCGCGCGCCCGCCAGGCAACGGCCGCGCGGAGGAACGCGTCACACGGCCGGGATCGCTCAACGGCGGCGTAGTCCCGGATTATCGGTATCGACCGAATCATCCGGTTCATCCTGAGCGGGGTCGGACAGCGAGCCGAGCGCCTTGCGGACCTTCTTGCGCTCCGCCTTGGCCCGCCGGTCGGCCGCCTCGTCCAGTTCCTCGGCCACCCGGGCCAGCTCGGAGCGCAGGAAGTCGCGGGTCGCCACCTCGCCGAGCGCGATGCGCAGCGCGGCGATCTCGCGGGCCAGATACTCCGTGTCCGCCTTCTGCGCGGCCGCCCGCCGCCGGTCCTCCTCGGAAGCCAGGCGGTCCCGGTCGGCCTGCCGGTTCTGCGCGAGCAGGATCAGCGGCGCCGCGTAGGAGGCCTGCAGGGAGAGGATCAGGGTCAGGAACGTGAAGGTGTACGGGTCGAACTGCCAGCTTCGGGGCGTCAACGTGTTCCACGCGATCCAGGCCAGGATCACGATCGTCATGTAGACGAGGAACTTCGCTGTGCCCATGAACCGGGCGATGCCTTCCGACCACTGCCCGAAGGCCTCGGGGTCGAAGCGCGGCAGCGTGATCCGGCTCTCGCGCGGCTGGTCCAGGCGCCGCCGCTCAGCCACGGCCACCGCCGCCAGCCGAGTCGGGAACGGCGATGGTCAGCGGCTCGGCGTGGTCCCGGTCACGCCAGTCCTCGGGCAGCAGGTGGTCGAGCACGTCGTCGACGGTGACGGCGCCGACCAGCTTGTCGTTGTCGTCGACCACGGGCATCACCACCAGGTTGTAGGTCGCCATGCGGCGAGTGATCTCGGCCAGCGTCGTGTCCGGCGCCAGCGGGTCGATGCCGTTGTCCACGACCCCGCCCAGCAACGCCGACGGGGCCTCGCGCAGGAGCCGCTGGAAGTGCACCACGCCGAGGTACCGCCCGGTCGGCGTGGCCATCGGCGGCCGGGTCACGAAGACGCCCGCGGCCACGGCCGGGGACAGCTGCGGCTCACGGATGCGGGCCAGCGCCTCGGCGACCGTGGCGTCGGGCGCCATCACGATCGGCTCGGAGGTCATGACGGCGCCGGCGGTGCCCGGGGCGTACTCCAGCAGGGCCCGCACCGGCGAGGCCTCGTCGGGCTCCATGAGGTCGAGCAGGACCTCCTGCTCGGGCTTGGGCATCTCGGCGAGCAGGTCGGCGGCGTCGTCCGGGTCCATCTCCTCCAGCACGTCGGCCGCCCGCTGCGGCTCCAGCGCCGCGATGATCTCCAGCTGGTCGTGCTCGGGCAGCTCCTCCAGCACGTCCGCGAGGCGCTCGTCGTCCAGCGCCGCGGCCACCTCGACGCGCCGGCTCTCCGACAGATCCTGCAGCACGTTGGCGAGGTCCGCGGCCCGCATGTTGTCCAGCACGGCCAGGATGCCGGCGGTGCCCTGGCTCTGCGGGGCGCCGGTCAGCCCGGTGACCTCGCCCCACTCGAGCTGGTTGAGGTGGCCCCGCCGGGTGAGCCGGCCGGTGAACTCGCGCACCGCGACCCGCGACAGCGACCACTCGCCGGTGCGGTCGGCATCCATGGCCACGTCGACCACCGCCCCGGTGCGGCCGGTCGCGGCCACGGTGACGTGCCGGTCCATGAAGTCCTCCAGTACCAGCAGCTCGCCCGGGCGCTTCTCGAAGCGGCGCAGGTTGAGCGTGCCGGTGTTGAGCACCACGGCGTCGGGCTCGATCGCGGTGATCCGGCCGATCGGCAGGAAGATGCGCCGGCGCATGGGCATCTCGGCCACCAGCCCGACCACGCGGGGCGGCTGGTTGCCCGGGCGGGCGCGCGCGACGGCGTCACGCACCCGGCCGACCTGGTCGCCGTTCGGATCGAACACGTTCAGGCCCGCGAGACGCGCGATGTAGACCCGCGGCGCAGCACTCACGATCCTCAAGCCTACTGAAGATATCCACCGGCTCGCCGTTGGACCGGACCTGTGTGCCGCGCGCCGCCTACGCTGTGGCTCATGAGCATGGTGCGGTACTCCGTCGTCGACGTCTTCACCGACCGGCCCTTCACCGGAAATCCCCTGGCGATCGTCTTCGACGCGCAGGAGCTGGCCGGCGAGCAGATGCAGGCGATCGCGCGCGAGTTCAACCTCTCCGAGACGATCTTCGTGCTGCCGCCCACGACCGGCGAGGCGACGTACCGTGTGCGCATCTTCACCCCGGGCACCGAGCTCCCCTTCGCCGGGCACCCCAGCGTCGGCTGCGCCGTGACGCTGCTGCGCGCCGGGCTCGTGAAGGGCCCCGACGTGGTCCAGGAGTGCGGCGCGGGCCTGCTGCCGATCCGGATCGACGAGGTGCACGGCACGGCGACCGTCACCGGGGGCCGGCCGACCATCGGCCCGGAGCTCGACCCGGGCCCGCTGCTCGCCTCGATCGGCCTCACCGGGGCGGACTTCGCCGGGCCGGCGCCGCGCCAGGCCGGCTGCGGCCTGGAGTTCACGTTCCTGTCGGTGACCGACGAGGCGGTCGGCCGGGTGCGGCTGCAGCGGCCGGTGGACAACCTCAGCGTCTTGCACTGGGACGCGCAGCGGCGCGCCGCCCACGCGCGGGTGCTGGTGCCGGAGGTCGGCGTGGCCGAGGACCCGGCGACCGGGTCGGCCGCGATGGGGCTGGGCGTCTGGCTGGTGGGCAGCGGGCTGCTGCCCGGCGACGGGCTCTCGGAGTACCACATCGATCAAGGTTCGGAGATGCACCGCCCCTCGGCGCTGCACTGCACGATCACCGCAAGCGGCGGCTCCGCCGTGTCGGCGACCGTCGGCGGTCACGTGGTGCCGATCGCCTCCGGCGAGATGACC
The DNA here is from genome assembly GCF_050948465.1 of Dactylosporangium sp. CA-092794. NCBI lineage: Bacteria > Bacillati > Actinomycetota > Actinomycetes > Micromonosporales > Micromonosporaceae > Dactylosporangium > Dactylosporangium sp. CA-092794. The sequence goes on from NZ_CP192044.1 coordinate 802,258, forward strand.
GTGCCCCCGTTCGTGGGCTGACGCCGCCGGCCGCCGAGCACGACCACCGCCACGCCGGCCAGGAGCACCGCGATGCCGGGCAGCGTGCGCGCGGCCGGCAGCTGGCCGAGCAGCAGCCAGGCGATCACCAGCGCGCCCGGCACCTCCAGCAGGAGCAGCACGGCCACCGTCGTGGCGCTGACCCGGCGCAATGCGTAATTCACCAGCGTGTGGCCGAGCAGCTGGGGCCCGAGTGTCAGTCCCGCGATCGCTATGACGGTTTGGCGGGGGTACCCCCAAAGCTCGGCCTTCGCCACGAGGCACCCGATGAGCAGGAGCACCGCGCACACGGAGTAGCAGATCGAGGCGTACGTGGTGGTCGCGATGCTGGCCCGGGCCCGCTCGCCGAGCAGCGTGTAGACGGCGGAGGCGATCCCGCCGGCCAGCGCGAGGGCGTCGCCGAGCAGCGCCCGGCCGGACAGGTCCGGGTCGGCGCCGGTGGCCAGCGCGACACCGGCCATCGCGATCGCGATCCCGGCCCAGGTGCTGCCCGCGACCCGGATCCCGCGGGCCGCCCCGATCAGCGCCGTCCAGACCGGCACGGTGCTGACCAGCGCCACCGACATCGCCACGCTGGTCAGCTTGGCGCTCGGTACCCAGGTGCCGAAGTGCACGGCCAGGAACGCCCCCGACAGCAGGGTCACGCCGAGCGTCCGGCGGCCCGCGCCCGCGCGCAGCAGCTCGCGCGCCTCCAACCGGCGCCGGGTCAGTGCCACCGGGGCGAGCGCGGCGGCGCCCAGCGCGTTGCGCCAGAACGCGATGGCCAGGGCCGGCGCCGCCGCGAACGCGATGAGCGGCGCCGAGGCGGACACGGCGACGATCGCGACGGTGAGGGCGATGAGGGTGGTGAGACCGACCTGGCGCATGGTGCGAATTGTCGTTGATCCGACACTGGGCGCTCACGCGACCAGGTAGACCGTTCGGAGGAGGCAAGGGGGGCCGAACGTTGTTACAAGCCGTCTGTTTTGACTACTTCAACACGTGTACGAGCGCCGTCCGGCGCGGCAACGCGCACCGGCGCACCGCCGAGGTGCTCGGGGTCGACCCGGCCGCCTGGGTCGAGCTGCTGGACCGCACCTACGACGAGCGGATCCGCGGCGCCTACGGGGGGCACTTCGCGGGCCTGCGCCGGCTCTGCACCGAGCTCGGCGTCGAGCCGACCACCGCCCAGCTGCGCGCCGCCGTCGAGCTGCGCCGCGCCGCGCTGCGCGACGACGCCCCGCTGCGCCCCGAGACGATCCCGGTGCTGCGCGCGCTGCGGGCGGCCGGGGTGCGCATCGCGATCGTCAGCGACTGCTGGTTCGAGCTGCCGCTGTATCTGCCCTGCTCGCCGCTGGCCGGCGTCTACGACGTGGCCGTCTACTCCGTGCAGGTCGGCCACGCCAAGCCGCACCCGGCGATGTATGCCACCGCCTGCGACCTGCTCGACGTCGACCCCGGTCGCTGCCTGTACGTCGGCGACGGCGGCGGCCGCGAGCTCACCGGCGCCGCCCGCTACGGGCTCACCGCCGTCCAGCTGCAGGCGCCCGACCTGGGCGAACACCTCACGTTCGACGCCGAGCCGGACTGGCGCGGCGCGGCGGTCGAGTCCCTCGCCGAGGTCCTCGAGCTCGTGCGGGCCATCCGCCGCGTGAGCGCGCCTATGCTGGTCGCGTGACCGTGACGGCGGCGCTCACGCCGGCGGATGGCCGGATCCTCGCCCGCCTGGCGGCGGACGCGGTCCATGCGCGGCTCAGCGGCATCCGCCTGATCGCCTCGTTACCGGCCGGCGGCCCGCTGCACGCCGAGGGCGCCTCGTTCGTGACCCTGGAGCGCGGCGGCGCGCTGCGCGGCTGCGTGGGCACCCTGGAGCGGGTCCGGCCGCTGCACCGCGACGTGGTGCACAACGCGGTGCGCGCGATGAGCGACCCGCGGCTGCCCCCGGTCACCGTCGCCGACTGGCCGGCGCTGGACGTCAAGGTCTCGGTGCTCGACCCGCCCGAGCCGATCCCGGCCGGCAGCCGCGCGGAGCTGATCGCCGCGCTGCGGCCGGGCGTCGACGGGCTGATCCTGCACGCCGACCGGCGCCGGGCCACGTTCCTGCCCTCGGTCTGGGCCAAGCTCGCCGAGCCGGAGCTGTTCGTCGCGGCGCTGCTGCGCAAGGGCGGCTGGCCGGACACCGAGTGGCCGACCGGCCTGACCGCCCTGCGCTACGGCTCGACCGAGTTCCAGGACCGATCACCGCGCGCGGCCCTGCCGGCGCCATCGTGATCGGCCGGCCGCGTGGACGCGCTGGTCGTGGTTGGATGGGGTTATGGACGCGCTGATCGAGGAGGCGGCGAAGAAGGCCGCGGTCGCCTGGATCGCCGTGGGCGGCCGCCCCTCGACCCTGGTGTGGTGCGCCTGGCTCGGCGGGTCGCTGCTGGTGGTGAGCGGCGAGGGCGAGCAGGCCGTGCCCGGGCTGGCCGACGCCGCCGAGGCCGAGGTGACGCTGCGCGGTGATCACGGCGGCCGGATCGTCACCTTCCCGGCCGGTGTGAGCCGGATCGCGTCCGACGACGAGGCGTGGGCCGAGCTCGTGGTGCCGCTGGCCGGCAAGCGGCTCAACGGCGCGGCCGGCGCCGAGGACCTGGCCCGGGCGTGGGCCGAGCGGTGCGTGGTCAGCCGGCTGACCCCGGACGGCGTGAGCGCCGCCCTGCCCGACGACGCGCAGGCCGCCCCGCCCCGCCCGACCCCGGCCACGCGCATCCCGCGCCGGCCGTTCCGCCTGCACAAGGTCCGCGGGGCTACCCGAGACCCACGGCGGTGAGGCTCTCCTCCCACAGACGGGCGGCGAGCGCCGGGTCGGCCGTCTCCCGCATCGGCCGTGACAGCTTGCGGTCCACGTAGTAGCCGCCCGAGGTCAGCTGCGACGTCGGCGTCGCGGCCAGCCAGACCAACGTGTCGGCACCCTGCTGCGGGGTCCGGGCGAACGGCACCGCCTTGCTCACCACGGGGATCCCCAACCACGAGCCGAACCGGCTGCGGACATAGCCGGGGTGATACGCCGCCGACATGATGTCCGGCCAGCGCCGGGCCGCCTCCGCCGCGAACAGGATGTTGGCCTGCTTGGCCGAGCAGTACTGCCGCCACGCCCCGCGCCCGCGGGTGCCGCGCAGGTCGCCCGGGTCCAGCGCGCCAGCCGCGTGCGCCACGGACGCCGTGTTGATGATCCGCCCGCCGCGCAGCTGCTCCCGCAGCAGGCTGCTGAGCAGGAACGCGGCCAGGTGGTTGGTCTGCAGGGTCTCCTCGAACCCGTCGGCGGTGATCCGGTGCCCGCGCACGAGGCCACCGGCGTTGTTCGCCAGCACGTCGATGCGGTTGTACCGCTGGCGCAGATGATCGACCAGCACGTGCACGTCGTCGAGCTTCGCGAAGTCGCTGCGGTACGCGGCCGGGGCCCGCCCACCGGCCTGCTGCACGGCCGCGGCGGCGGCCTCCAGGCGGGCCGGGTTGCGGCCCACGAGCACCGTGCCGGCGCCGCGGCCGGCCATCTCGACGGCCGCGGCCAGCCCGATGCCCGAGCTGGCACCGGTGATGACCACCGTGCGCCCGGTGAGATCGCCCACAGGTACATGCCGTGTACTCACGGCACGAGGTTAGCGTGTGGTGATCGGCTGAACTTTCCCTAAGGAGCCCCGCCATGGCCGCCCTCGGACGCCCGCGCCGCTCGTGCCTGGCCGTGCCCGGATCCAGCGTCAAGATGCTCGGCAAGGCCCAGGGGCTCCCCGCCGACCAGGTGTTTCTCGACCTGGAGGACGCGGTCGCGGCGCTGGCCAAGCCCGACGCGCGCAAGAACGTCGTGGCCGCCCTCAACGACGGCGACTGGGCCGGCAAGACCCGCGCCGTGCGGGTCAACGACCTGACCACGCCGTGGACCTACCGCGACGTGATCGAGGTGGTCGAGGGCGCCGGCGCCAACCTCGACTGCATCATCCTGCCCAAGGTGCAAAGCGCCGCCCACGTCGAGTGGCTCGACCTCACGCTGACCCAGATCGAGCGGGCGATCGGCCTGCCGGTCGGCGGGATCGGCATCGAGGCGCAGATCGAGAACGCGGCCGGCCTGGTCAACGTCGACGCCATCGCCGCGGCCAGCAGGCGGATGGAGACCATCATCTTCGGCCCCGCCGACTTCATGGCCTCGATCAACATGCGATCGCTCACCGTCGGCGCGCTCATCCCGGACTACCCCGGTGACCCGTACCACTACATCCTCATGCGCCTGCTCATGGCCGCCCGCATGCACGACCTGCAGGCCATCGACGGCCCGTTCCTGCAGATCCGCGACCTCGACGGGTTCCACGCGGCCGCCCGGCGCAGCGCCGCGCTCGGCTTCGACGGCAAGTGGGTGCTGCACCCCGGCCAGATCGAGACGGCCAACGAGATCTACTCGCCCGCGCAGGAGGACTACGACCGCGCCGAGCTCATCCTCGACGCGTACGAGCACGCCACCTCCGAGGCGGGCGGTCTGCGCGGCGCCGTGATGCTCGGCGACGAGATGATCGACGAGGCGTCCCGCAAGATGGCGCTGGTCGTCTCGGCCAAGGGCCGGGCGGCCGGGATGAAACGCACCACCGCGTTCACCCCGCCGAACTGAGAAACGCGCGTCGGATTGCCCGGCGGCGGATCCGGAAGGCAGGATTTGCCCTATGGCACCCGACCTACGTTCCAGCGGCCCCGCCGGGAAGAGCGGCCGGCGCGACGCGAGCCGGCCGTCCTCCGCGCGACGCACCTTGCGGGCGGTTCCGTCCAGCGATACCGAGCTCGTCGGCGACCCCGCCGGCGAGGAGGCACCGACCGCGGTCGACCGGCTCGACGGGCGGGTGGCCCTGGTCACCGGCGCGGGCAGCCCCGACGGCATCGGCTACGCGACGGCCCGCCGGCTCAAGCAGATGGGGGCGGCGGTCGCGATCGTCTCCACCACGCGGCGCATCCACGACCGGGCCAGCGAGCTCGGCGTGACCGGGTTCGTCGCCGACCTCACCGTCGAGGCCGAGGTCGGCGCCCTGGCCGACGCGATCACCGACCAGGTCGGCACGGTCGACATCCTGGTCAACAACGCCGGGCTGGCCAGCAAGGCGAGCCCCGAGGTGCTGCGCCCGGTCGCCCAGCTGACCTACGACGAGTGGCGCGGCGAGATCGACCGCAACCTGACCACGGCGTTCCTGGTCAGCCGGGCCTTCGTGGGCGGCATGGCCGAGCACGGCTGGGGCCGGATCGTCAACCTCGCCGCCACCGCCGGCCCGGTCAACGCGCTGCCCGCCGAGGCCGGCTACGCGGCGGCGAAGGCCGGCGTGGTCGGCTTGACCCGCGCGCTGGCGATGGAGCTGGTCGCCGACGGCATCACGGTCAACGCGGTCGCCCCCGGCATCATCCACACCGGCGCCTCCACGCTGGTCGAGCTCAAGCACGGCTTCGGCACGCCGATGGGGCGCCCCGGCACGCCGGAGGAGGTCGCCGCCACGATCGCGTTCCTGTGCTCGCCCGGCGCCTCGTACATCACCGGCCAGATGCTCGTCATCGACGGCGGCAACAGCGTCCGCGAGGCCCAGTACCGTTAGTTTGTCCACAGCCGAGCGGTCAGCCAATCACCAGGTTGGCTGGCTACGCTCTGCGGCATGGGGGCGCGTGCCGGTGACTACGCGGTGCTACTCGGGCCACCGGCCGTCGTCGGCTCGGCGGTCGGCGTCGTGCTGCTCGCCGACGAGCCCGACGCGTTCATCCCGCTCCTGCTGGTCCTGCAGCCGCTGACCACGCTCGGCATCGTCGTCGGCCTGGTGCAGCTGACCCGCAGCACCCGCGGCCCGTCGACGTTCCGCCTGACGGTGTACCAAGGCCTGCCGGCCTTCGCCGCCGCGCCCGCCTTCCGCCGCCAGTGCATCTTCAACGGCCTGCTCAGCGCCGCGCTGCTGCTCATGGCCCTCAACGGCGTCCGGGTCACCGGCCGGATCGTCCCCACCCTGGCCTGGGCCATCTTCGCACTCAACGCCGTCGCCATGGGCATGCTGATCTACCGCATGCTGCGCAGCGGCCCACTGGTGATCACCCCCGACGGCGTGGCCATCGACGGCGGCCGCACCTTCGTGCCCTGGACCGCGCTGGAGCCCGGCCCGGAGAGTCCGCAGTGGACGCTCGCCCACCCCGCGCTGGTGCGCGGCCGCTCGATCAAGCGGTTCCAGCCCGGCCAGGTCACGCCGCTCGACGTGTCGCTGTGGTTCCTGTTCCGCGCCATCCACTCCTACGTCGCCGACCCGGAGCGCCGCCCGGCGATCGGCACCCCCGATGAGCTGCAGCGCTTACGCGGCGCCGTCGCCCGCCAGGCGAGCTAACGTCGAGACATGCGCACCGCTGAGCAGATCCTGCGCCAGGCCAAGACCATCGCGGTCGTGGGCGCTTCCCGGAATCCGTCGAAGACCGCCCATTCGGTGCCGAGGCAGATCCAGCGACACGGATGGCGCATCATCCCCGTCAACCCCTTCGCCACCGAGATCTTCGGCGAGCGCGCCTACCGTTCCCTGGCCGACATCCCCTTCCCGGTCGACCTCGTCAACGTGTTCCGCCCGTCCGCCGACGCCACCCAGGTGGTCAAGGAGGCGCTCGCCATCGGTGCCCCGGCCGTCTGGCTGCAGCAGGACATCTACTCACCGGAGGGCCGCGCCCTGGCCGAGGCGGCCGGCGTCGACTACCTGGAGAACACCTGCATCGCCGTCGTCCGCGCCGTCCACGCCATCACCGGCCCCGACGCTGCTTAGTCCCCGGTCCGGCGGCCCGCCGTTTTGCCCCAGCGGCCCGGGGTGGTGGCTCGTGACCGTGGGGCCTGGGCGGTGGAATCGGTCGGGTCGCGACAGGCGCAGGGGCCAGTTGGCCGAGGGTGCCCGCTGGCGTGGTGTATGAGGGCACCGCGTGACCGTGGCGGTTCATGTCGGACGGCTCCCGCAGGCCGGTCGTCGATGGCAACGGCCATCGCCCCCAACCCGGGCGGCGAGGCGGGGTGCGGCGGGGTGCGGCGGGGTGCGGCGGGGCGCGGCGGGGCGCGGGCGGGGCGCGGCGGGGCGCGGCGGGGCGCGGCGGGCGGATGTCGCACCCGTCGGGCGCACCATCCGATCCGCGTGGGGCGGGGGCGGACGTATGTCTCCGTGATCATGTTGTGCGCGGTGGGCGCACCACGGGTTTGCCATGATCCCGGAGACTTTCGGTACACGGGGGTACATCAGCACTCCGTGATCATGAAAAACCGTTGGTGTCGGTGCCAGTTGCGCATGATCGCGGAGACTTCCGGTCGGTGTGCCATGCTCTGCGGCGTCCGGCGTCCGGCGTCCGGCGTCCGGCGTCCGGCGTCCGGCGTCCGGCGGATGGCGTCCGGCGGATGGCGGATGGCGGATGGGACGTGACCGTCGACCGCCATGCCCTCCATGCCCGCCCGGCACGTCGGGACGCGCGGGCCGGGCGCCGTCGGTCGCCGTGCCCGCCTCCTCCGCGGTCACGGCCAACTCCCTCGGTGTTGGGGATGCCTTACTGTGCGGTAATGTATTACTATGCGGTAAGACGTTGAGGAGGTTCACATGCCCGAGGTTGTCCGCTTCATCGAGATACCCGCGCCGCCGAGCAGCGTGTGGCGGTGGCTGTCCACACAGGACGGGCTGCGGCGCTGGCTCGCGCCGAACGTCGAGATCGACCTGCGCGTCGGTGGCGCCTACCGGATGCGCAGCGGTGACGAAGCGACCTGGGTCAGCGGCACGGTGCTGGAACTCGTGCCGGAGGGCCGGCTGGTGCTGTCGTGGCTGGAGGAGGGCTCCGGCTGGGTGCACCCGGGTCGCCTGGTCATCACGCTGGAGCCGATCGCGTCCGGCACCCGGGTCGGGCTGGTCCACGACGGATTCGCCGGCATCGGCACGCCGACCTGGGCCCGGACGCTGGAGGCCTACGAACGCGGCACCGACAAGCACCAGGTGCTCCAGCGACTGGCCGACGCGGTGGCGACCGGCGGTGTCTGATGACCGCGCGGGCCCCGGGCCGGCCGCCGGCACGAGCGACGACCTGTTCCGGGTGCTGGCCGATCCGACGCGCCGGCGCATCCTCGATCTGCTGGCCGACCGCGGCACGCTGACCGTGAGCGAGCTGGCCGGGCACTTCCCCGACCTCGTGGCCTCGGGCATCTCGAAGCACCTCATGGCGCTGCGGGCGACCGGCCTGGTCACGGCGACCCGCCAGGGCCGCAACCAGCTCTACGCCATCGACGCGGACGCGATGTCGCAGGCGCTGGCGCCGTGGCTGGCCCGATATGAGGCTTACTGGACCGGGGCGCTCGCCCGCCTGCGTGCGGTGGCCACGGAGCCGGCGGAGGGGGACGCAGCAGAGCCATGAGCGCCGCCGGCCTTACTCGGGGTCGTCGTTGGCCGGTGGGCGGTCAACGGCGGTCCAGGGGTCGCGAGGCGGGGACTGCTGGCCCACCGGGCACGTCTTGCGGTAGTCGCACCAGGAGCACTGCGGGCCGGGGGACGGCGGGAAGGCCTTGTCGGGCGCCGTGGTGCCGGCGGCGACCGCCTGCTCCGCGGCCATGATGTCGGCCGCGGTCTCCTCGGCGCGGCGCAGGTGGCGCTCCAGGGACTGCGGCGTGTGGTCGTGGGCGGCCACGGTGCCGGTCGGCAGGTGGTGGAGCTCGACCCGGTGGCACTCGCGGCGGAAGACCCGGCCCGCGGCGATCGCATAGAGGGCCAGCGCGCGCGAGCCGCGGGCGTCGTCGGGGGACAGGCCGGTGCGGCCGGTCTTGTAGTCGACGATCACCAGCTCCTCGCCGCGCTGGTCGATGCGGTCGACGCGGCCGGACAGGGCCAGGGTCTCGGTGCGGGCGGCCACCGTGCGCTCGACGCCGACCGGCTCGTCGGCCGGGTCGAGGCCATCCACATAGGACTCCAGCCAGTCGAGGGCGCGGCGATAGACCTCGCGCTCCTGGGCATCGTCGCGATAGCCCTCGCGGACCCAGGTGGACTTGAGCAGCGTGGGCAGGGCGGCCGTGGTGCGCCGCTCGGTGGGCAACGCATACCAGTTGCGCAGGGTGGTGTGCACCGACGCCCCCAGCGAGTTGTGCGCCCACGGCGGGCCCTTCGGCGGGGCCGGGCGGTCGACATACGAATACCGATAGCGGCGCGGACAGTCCTCGTAGCTGCCGAGCTTGCTCGGCGTGCAGGTGAACAGCCGCCGCGGTGTTGCGAATAGTCCCAACTGCTCCACGGGGAGCATCCTGCCATCCGGGTACGACAAAAAAATCAGTGCGGTGAATGCTGGTATTCCGTCACGAACGCCCCGACCGCGTCGGCGAGCAGTTGCACCGCGATCGCCGCGACCAGCAGACCGGCGATGCGGGTCAGCACCTCAATGCCGCTCGGCCGCAGGATGCGCACGAGCACGCCGGAGAAGCGCAGCGTGAGGTACACGACGACCATGACGGCGACAATGCCCACCGTGATGGCCAGATAGGCCGGGAAGTCGTGGGAGCGGCGGACGAAGAGCATCGTCGCCACGATCGCGCCGGGGCCGGCCAGCAGCGGCGTGCCGAGCGGCACCAGCGCGACGTTCGACGTCGCCTCGCGCCGCGGATCGTCGGTCTTGCCGGTCAGCAGCTCGAGCGCGACCAGGAGCAGCAGCAGGCCGCCGGCGCCCTGCAGCGCGGGCAGGTCGATGTGCAGGTAGGCCAGGATCTGCCGGCCCACCAGCGCGAACGCCACGATCACGCCGCAGGCCAGCCCGACCGCCTGCAGCGCCGCCCGGTGACGGTGGCGCGGCTCCATGTGCCCGGTCAGCGCGAGGAAGATCGGTACTGCCCCGGACGGGTCCAGGATGACGAGCAGCGTCACAAACACTTCCCCGAGCAGCTTCACATTCACGACCGGATTGTCGTAGCAGGCCCGTATCGAGCGGAAACCAGGGTCTTGACGTCATCGAACCGCGCCCCTACGTTGCCTGAAGAACAGCAAACTTTCCTTACAGATGGAGGGTTTATGGGCAAACGCAGTGTCCTGGCGGGGCTCGCGGCCGCACTGGCGGCGACGTCGCTGGCCCTCGTGCCCGCAACGGCGGCGGGCGCCCACGGCGTCTCGCACTCCGACCAGTACAAACGCGTCGGATACTTCATCCAGTGGGGCATCTACGGCCGCCAGTACTTCGTCAAGAACCTCGAGACGAGTGGCCAGGCCGCCCGCCTTACGCACATCAACTACGCCTTCGGCAACGTCGACGCCTCCGGCCAGTGCGCCTCCGCCGACCCGTGGGCCGACTACCAGCGCCCGGTGTCCGCCGAGGAGAGCGTGGACGGCGTCGCCGACGCGCCCGGCCAGGCGCTCAACGGCAACTTCAACCAGCTGCTCAAGCTCAAGAAGAAGCACCCGGGCCTCAAGGTCCTGCTGTCGCTGGGCGGCTGGACCCTCTCGGCGAACTTCTCCAACGCCGCGCTGACCGACGCGTCCCGCAAGGCGCTGGTCAAGTCGTGCATCGACACGTTCATGTCCACCGGCGTCTTCGACGGCTTCGACTTCGACTGGGAGTGGCCGGGCTCGGAGGGCAACCCGGGCAACGTGATCCGCCCGGAGGACAAGCAGAACTTCACGCTGTTGGTCGCCGAGTTCCGCAAGGAGCTGGGCAAGAAGGCGATCCTGTCGGCGTTCCTGCCGGCCGCGCCCGCGAAGATCGACGCCGGTTTCGAGGTCAAGAAGATTTTCAAGTACCTCGACTTCGGCTCCGTCCAGGGCTACGACTACCACGGCACCTGGGAGACCACCACCAACCAGCAGTCCGCGCTCTACGTGCCGCGCGGCGCGCCGACCACGCCGGACTTCAGCGGGGCCAGCTCGCTCAAGGCCTGGACCGACCGCGGGGCGCCGAAGCGGCAGCTCGTGCTCGGCGTGCCCTACTACGGCCAGGGCTGGACCGGCGTGACCAACGCCAACCACGGCCTGTTCCAGTCGGCGACCGGACCGGCGCCGGGCACCTGGGCGGCCGGCAACGAGGACTACAAGGTCCTCGCGACGCTGCCGCAGCAGGGCTACAAGGTCTACCACGACCTGCTTTCCGGCCACGCCTGGCTGTTCAACGGTACGACGTTCTGGACCTTCGACGACCCGGTGGTCGTCGCGCAGAAGGGCCTCTTCGTGCGCCTGTCCGGCTACGGCGGCGCGATGATCTGGTCGCTCGACGGCGACGACGCCAACGGCACGCTCACCAAGACCATCTACACGACCCTGCACTGACCCGCGTGGGGCCGTCGCCGCTCACCGGCGGCGGCCCACCGCACTCACCCCACGACGGAGCTGCCCCGGCCGGCGGCGGTGATGCGCTCCAGCACCTCCGGCGCGGTGGTCCGCGCGCCCAGCCGGACCGTCTTGTTGGTGCCGTGATAGTCGCTGCTGCCGGTGACGACCAGCCCCAGCCGGGCCGCCAGCGCCCGCACGTCCGCCTGCTCCGCGGGGCTGTGGTCGGTGTGGTCGGCCTCCAGCCCGAACAGCCCGGCGGCGGCCATCTCGACGATGAGCACATCGGGGACGATCGGGCCGCGGACGCTGGCCCGCGGGTGGGCGAAGACCGGCACCCCGCCCGCGCCCAGGACCAGGCGCAGCGCGGTGAAGACCTCCATGTCCTCCTTCGGCACCCGGTAGCGCCGGCCCAGCCACTGCGGCTCGAACGCCTCGGAGACGGTGCCGACCAGGCCGCGGCGGATCAGCGCCTGGGCCAGATGCGGGCGGCCGACGGTGCCGCCGGCGGCATCCTGCAGTACCTCTGCCCAGGTGACATCGATCCCGTCGGCGTGCATCAGCTCGACCATCCGCTCGGCGCGGGTCTCCCGGGCCAGCCGGACCCTGGCCAGCTCGGTGGCCAGCGCCGGCTCCGACGGATCGAACAGGTACGCCAGCATGTGCAGCGCGATCGGCCAGGGACCCCCGTGCCAGCGGCAGGACAGCTCGGCGCCCGGCACCAGGGTCAGCCCGGCCGGCCGGGCGGCGATCGCGGCCGGCCAGCCGCCCGTCGTGTCGTGGTCGGTCAGCGCGACGACGTCGAGGCCCGCGCCGGCCGCCTCGGCGACCAGCTCGGCCGGGGTCGAGGTGCCGTCGCTGGCGGTGGAGTGGGCGTGAAGATCGATCCGCACGCTCCCAGCCTATCGAGGTGCTACTGGGCGGCCAGCGGTTCGATCAGGACCACCCCGTCGCTGTCGGCGTCCAGCGTCTCCGAAGCGTTGTCCTTGCCGCCCGGATCGAGCTTGAGGAACTGCTTGCCGTCGTCGACCACGAACGTCGTCGGGTTGAGCCAGGCGGTCTTGCCGGTGACGGTGAGGTCCCACGTCTTCGCCTTGCCGCTCTTGAACACGCTGGTCAGGTCGAGGATCGCCACCTGCTTGTCGCCCAGGATCGGGTAGGCGAGCCAGTGCCCGTCGGGCGATATCCGCGCGCCCTCCTCCGCGGCGATCGGCAGCCCGCAGACGTGGTCCGCGACCTTGAACGGCTGGTCGAACCGCAGCAGCGCCAGGCACATGGGCGGCTCGGCGACGGGCGGGCTCGCGCCGGCGGACGGGGAGGCTCCCTTGGTCGCGTTCGGGCCCGCGGCCGGGTCGATCTCGGCGTAGACGCCGGCGCTGTCCGCGGTGCCGCCGAACACCCGCACGACCGTCTTGTCCCAGCGGGGCTTGTACTCGCGCTCGGTGTGCCACGCGTCGAAGCCCTGGTTGTCGCTGCTGATCACCAGCGTGGTGCCGACGAACACCACCGGGTCGGTGTCCTCGGGCACGGGGGCCGAGTAGTTCTGGGCGATCTTCTTCGAGTTGTCGTCGCTACGGGTACCGACGTTCATCCTGCCCTGCGAGGCCCAGGCGACGGTCCGGCCGTCCTTGGCGACCGCGATGTTCGACGCGTCGTCGACCAGCACCTGCTGCTGCTCGTCATCGTTCTGCAGGACCAGCTGCTTGTCCCCGTCGGGCTGGGTGTTGACCATCAGATAGCCGTCGTTGGCCTGGTACGCCGCGGTGACCGTGCTGCGGGCGGGCGCCTGCAGCCGGACCTTGGTGGCCGCCTGCGCGCTCGGGCCGATGGCGGGAACCTCGCGCATCTCCTCCTCCGGCGACGTGCGCGAGGAGGGGCCACTGGGGCCGGAGCTGAACTCGGGTGCGGTCTGCGGCCGGCCCTCGGCCAGCGGAGCGTTGACCGGGCCGCCCGGGGAGAGCGTGTGCAGGACGACGACCGCCGCCGCGGCGACCACGGCGAACCCGGACAGCCCGGTCACCGCGGCGCGCCGCCGCCGGCGGATCCGCGCGGCGCCCTGGATGGCGGTGTCGGCGAACCCGTTCAGCGACGCCAGCGACCCGGGCGGGGGGCTGCCCGCCTTGGCCGCGAGCGTCTCGCGGAGCTCGTCTTCCAGCATGTCGTCACGTCCCCAGTCAGACTTCGACCGGCTCCTCGAGCACGGTCTCCGCCGGTAGAAGCGCCTCAGCCTCGGTGAAAGGTTGTTCCGGCTCGGCCGCGCCGGGCGGCTCGGCCGGCTCGGGGACGGTGGGCGGCCGGGCGGGCTGGGTGCGGGTGGCGGGGCGGACACCCTCGGCGCTGAGCCGTTCGCGCAGCGTGGTGAGGGCGCGGGAGGTCTGGCTCTTGACGGTACCGACGGACACGCCGAGCAGGCGGGCGGTCTCGGCCTCCGACTGGTCTTCGTAATACCGCAGCACGAGCACGGCCCGCTGCCGGTTGGGCAGGGCCCGCACGTGCCGCCACATCGCGTCGCGCTCCAGGCTCTCCTCGACGTGGTCGGCGGCGGCGGTCTCCGGGAGCACCTCGGTGGGCCGCTCGCCGTGCCAGCGCCGCCGCCACCAGCTGGTCGCGGTGTTGACGAGCACACGGCGGGCATACGGCTCGACGGCCTCGATGTGCCCGAGCCGCTTCCAGGCCAGGAAGGTCTTGGTCAGCGTGATCTGGAGCAGGTCTTCGGCGGTCGCCCAGTCGCCGGCCAGCAGGTAGGCGGTACGCAGGAGCGCCTTGGAGCGCAGCGCGACGAACTCACGAAAGTCTTCCTCGCGGAACCCTGCGTCGTCCGGCACCGGCCGCCCCCTCCCCCTCCGCCCACGTACGTAGACGCCATGAGGGGTGGCCCGGGTTGCGTCCGACCGATGGTTTTCAGCGAACTCTCAGGTGCCGTCGTCGTCGCCGGCGGCCGCCCGACCCAGGCGGGCCTCGACTGCCTCGGGCTCGTACATCTCCTCGACGATCCGCAGATACAGCTCATTCGGATTCGGCAGGTTGCGAATGTTGCGCAATGCCTGGTCCTGGCCGGCGGACTCGAGCTCGAAATGGCCGTAGCCGAACATGCGGCCGGTCAATGACTGCACGTATTTCATGTCGGTGACCCGGCCCAGCGGCATCATGGCGACGTTTCGGGTGAAAATGCCCGAGACGACCATGACCCGTTTGTTGGTCAGAATGAAGCGGTCATACCACCAATCGGCGACCTGCCAGGCACACCACAGAATGACCACGGCCCAGATGACCAGCACGGCAGTGCGCAGCTGGGTCTGGTTGTGCTTGGTCAGCCAGCCGGCGATGTACCCCATCGCGATCGTCGCGAAGATCGCGATCAGGCCCTCCTTGGCCAGCTGAATCCAGTGCCGCTTCCACTCGCCGCGGAACTTCTCGGTCGGGAACAGATAGCGGGCCGCATGCCGGCTGGCCTCGTCCTCCAGCGGCGCCACGCGGCTGCCGGGCGGCACCGCCGGGCCCGCGTCGCCGCCGTGCAGGCCGGCGAACTCGTCCTGGGAGAAGGTCGGCGGGGCGTCGCTGTACTGCCGGCCGCCGCCGCCGCGCGCGTAAGCACCGTCGGTCATCGGGTCGGCGTAGGAGTCGGAGGTGAAGTCATCCGCGTCGGCGGTGTAGTCGGCGTGCGCAGAGTATTCGCTCGACTCCGCGGCGAACTCGGGGCGGGCGCGCGGAATCGGCTCCGTGTCCCGGTCTTGGTTGCGGCGGCTCGGGTCTTCCTCGGGAGACTCAGGTCCGGTCGACATCGGCGTCAGTCACCGTTCAGGCGACCAGGCTGGAGAAGAAGTCGCCGAATCCGGTGGCGATGTCCATGATGCCGCCGCCGATGGACTTGAACACCTCGGCGGCCGACTGTGGCCGATATGCCACGAAGAAGATGAGGAAGGCAATGCTTCCCCAGGTGAGGACCTTTTTGACCATCGCCGTCAATCCCCTCCCCGCGACGTTGCGCACCAGCGCCGCCGGCAAACTCAGCGTATCAGCTGCACGGCTCAGGGTGCAGTTGCGCCGCGCCGAGCCTTGACCCGGAGCTTGATCTTAGTCGCGGTGGTCTACGCCTTGCCGTGAAGATAGGGCGACGGCGCGCCGTAGACGAGATGGGTCGGCACATCTTCGGACAGATCGTGCAGCTCCAGCTCTTCCTCGAGGAGATATCCGGCCGCCGCGGGCCAGGTGACGACGTAGATCCACATGCCGGCCGCCTCGCCGACGTAGGCGCACCGGTCCTCCGGGGATTTCGCCATCCACAGCGGCGTGGGCCAGCCGGCGGCCCGGACCTTCGCGTGCGCGGTGGTCGTGGCGAGGTCGCCGTCGAAGAACGGCCCGGGATCGGTGCCCGGGAGGCCGGCGAACCGGGTGCCCAGCCCGATGCCGGGCTCCTCGGCGATGATCACGCAGTCGGCCGGCCCGTGCTCGACCGGGCCGGGCCCGCTGCAGGCCACGGCGGAGGCCCGGACGCCGGAGCGCTCGTCGCCGACCCAGCCGACCCCGGTCACGGTCCAGCCGCTCGGCAGCGGCCACGGACACCACAGCGGCGTCGGCCGTTTGTCCCCGGCCCGCTGCGCGGCGGCGACCAGCTTGGTCTTGACCGCGTCGACGATCTCCGGCCCGATGTGCTGCGCGACGTGCAGCGGCAGGACCGCGCCGTCGGTGTCGCAACGCCATTCGGAGTGCATGAGGTCCGGCGGTCGCACCGGACCATCACAGCGGGGACAGCTGACAGCGACGCCCATATACCCACGGTAAGGCCGCTCAGGGATTCACGCCTCCGTACTGGCGGATCCAGGCATGCATGGCGATGCCGCTGGCGACGCCCGCGTTGATCGAGCGGGTCGAACCGTACTGTGCGATCGAGTACACCGCGCTGCACGCCTCGCGGGCCGGTTCCGACAGGCCAGGCCCCTCCTGACCGAACAGCAGCACGCACCGGCGCGGCAGCTCCGCGCGCTCCAGCGGCCGGGCGCCGGGCAGGTTGTCGACGCCGATCAGCGGCAGATCGTGCTCGGCGGTCCAGGCCAGGAACTCCGCGACGCCCGGATGGTGCCGCACGTGCTGGTAGCGGTCGGTAACCATGGCGCCCCGCCGGTTCCACCGCCGCCGCCCGACGATGTGCACCTCGGCGGCGAGAAAGGCGTTGGCGTTGCGCACCACGGTGCCGATGTTCAGGTCGTGCTGCCAGTTCTCGATGGCCACGTGGAACGGGTGGCGGCGCCGGTCGAGGTCGGCCACGATGGCCTCGAGCCGCCAGTAGCGGTAGCGGTCGACGACGTTTCGGCGGTCACCGTCCGCGAGCAGCTGGGGGTCGTAGTGCGGTTCGGCCGGCCATGGACCGGCCCAGGGCCCGACCCCGACCGCAAGCTCCGTCTCTGGTTCCATTTGCCGCGACGGTACTCTGTGCTGTTTCCTAGCTTGGCGCTCGCTCCGCTCGGGCGCGCTGTTTCCTAGCTTGGCGCTCGCTCCGCTCGGGCGCGGCTGGGGGGTTCCCACCCCAGACCCCCCATGACCGCTGCGCGGTCACTTTTGTCGCGCTTCGCGCCCCTGCGTCTGTGCGGCCACGTTTTTTGCGCTCCGCGCCCGTGCGTCGGTGCGGCTATTTTCTCCGCGCTTCGCGTCCGTGCGTCTGTGCGGCCACGTCTTTTGCGCTTCGCGCCTGTGCGGCTGTGCGGGGCGCGGCTGGGGTCGCACCTCAGATCCCTCATGATCGCTGCGCGGTCACTACTTTCTTGCACTTTTGTCGGGTTTGGAGGCCGGCCGGGCGCGAAGGGTGTTCAGCGCGCCCGGCCGGCGCTTCGGGGCGTTTGCTCAGGGGTGTAGAGCGCGCGCCAGTTCTTGGGCTATGTCGTTGACGAAGCGGCGCTCCGCCAGGTGGATGTCCACTCCGGCCAGGCGAATGTGGGCGGGGTGCCAGGCGGTGCGGCCGATGCTGGCGGCGATGTCCATCAGCCACTCGCCGTAGGCCAGGGCGACGTCGGGGCCCAGGCGGTCGGCGAGCAGGCGCACGGCGCGCCCGCAGTCGGCGAGGACCGAGCCGGGACCGGCGTCACGGTCGATGTCGTTGTCGGTCAGTTGCTCGGCGAAGATGGCCGCGACCACGCCGCGTACCAGCAGGGCCCGGGACCGCTGCCCGGCGGCGATGGCCTCGACCCCGGCGACGGCGTCCACGCCCTCGTCGCCGGCGCACGCCACGACGAGCACGGCGCGGGGCAGCCGGACGAGCAGGTCCCACTCCGCCCGCTGCAGGGGCAGGTCGATCCCGACGCCCGGACGACCGGACGGGCGGGACGCGGGCTGGCTCGGCATGGCAACCTCCCATTGCGAGCGTATGCCGAAAAATCCGGCTATTGCGGGTTTTCGCCGCGCGCGGTCACCCGTTTCGTCGCCCCTCGGCTCCGCATCGCCGGACCCGGCCGCCCGGCGCGCGTCGGGGGCAGCCGTCACGTCGTTCGGCCGCCGCCTGCGTCGGGGGCAGCTGTCAGGTCGTTCGGCGGACGCGCGCGTCGGGGGCAGCTGTCACTTCGTTCAGCCGCCGGGTCCCGGGCCGTGGCCTCGGGCACCCGCGGCGAACGGGATCCGCGATCAGATCACGCGCGTGGGGCGCTGGACGCCGCGGAGCACAGCGCAGCGGCACAAATGCAGCACAAAGCCTCCGTGATCATGCTCCGCCCGCCGTCGGCATCAACGGTTTTTCATGATCACGGAGTGTTGGTGTACACCCGTGTACCAGGAGTCTCCGGGATCATGAAAAATCCGCGTCGCGGACCTGGTGGCATCATGATCGCGGAGACTTCTGTCCGGGGTGGGTGGTGTCCGTTGGGACTTTTCGCTCCCAGGCACGATATAGGCGAAATGTCGGATAAATCCGGCCACGGAGTGGCTGGATTTATCCGGGGTCTTGGCACGGCGGGCCTGGCAGCGCCGGGGCGCCCGTTCAGGGCAGGCCCGGTGCGGTGTCTCGCGGGAGGAACGGTCTGCAAGTGACGCGGCCCGAGTCCCGAAAAAATCTACGCGGCGCGGGCCGGGTGGTTCGGTGGGAGCGCGCACGCGGCCGTGCCCCCGGGCATGCGGTGGCGGTTTCGGGCGACCCAGCGGTAGATCGGCCAGGCCACCGCGGTGATCGGGGGCAGGGCCAGCGTGGCGCCGGCGGCGCGCCACGGGAGGGCGGCGCGGCGCAGGAGATCGGCGATGGCGGCGGGGCCGGCGGTGGTGCGGGGCCCGGCCACGTAGTAGACCGCGGCGCTGACCTGCTCCTCGGTCAGGCCCAGCGCGGTGAGGTCGGCGAACTGCCACGCCACGACCTGCGCGTCGGGCCTGATGCGCCTGGCGATGAAGCGGGCGCATGATGAACAGAAGGCGCAGTCACCGTCGTAGACGAAAGTCGGGCGTTCCACGGATCCCATCATCGCTCACCCGGGAGGATCTCAAGAGGTGAGCCGGGACACCGGTTGGGAATGCGGGTAAGGGGTACGTCGTTATGACGGTGCATACCCGATGCGAGGCCATGAAGGATCGGAGCTGAAAGCATGGCAACCGTAGAGCTGACCGCGGAGAACTTCGCCGAGGAGATCGGTGGCGACGGTATCACCCTCGTCGACTTCTGGGCGTCCTGGTGCGGGCCGTGCCGGATGTTCGCGCCGATCTACGAGCGAGTTTCGGAGGCGAACCCGGACATCACGTTCGGCAAGGTCGACACCGAGGCGGAGCAGATGCTCGCGGCCGAGTTCAACATCCGGTCGATCCCGACGCTGATGATCGTGCGCGACGGTGTCGCGCTGTACTCGGAGCCCGGTGCGCTGCCGCAGGAGGCGCTCGAGTCGCTCATCCAGCAGGCTCGGGACCTCGACATGGACGAGGTGCGGGCCAAGGTCGCCGAGGCGCAGTCCGCCGCGAAGGCGAGCGGCACTGACGACAGCGTAGTCAACGCGTAACGCCAGGTAGTTCACCCTCGCCCTTGCTTGAAATCCCTTCGTACGCGTGTTCGAATTACCCCGTGCGATGGGACAACCTCAAGGCGACTGGCAGTCCTGGCGCCGGCGACGCCGGGCAGCCGCGGGTGCTTCCGCTCGCGCTGCCCGGTGCCGTCGCCCGCACCTTCGACACGCCGGAGTTTCGTGGCGTCACCTTCTATGAGGTGCAGGCCAAGTCCCTGATCAACCGGGTGCCCGGGGCCTCCCGGGTGCCCTTCGAGTGGACGCTGAATCCTTACCGCGGGTGTTCGCACGCCTGCGTCTATTGCCTGACCGGCGACGCCGCGATCCTCATGGCCGACGGCACCACGCGGCCGCTGGCCGACCTGCGGGTCGGCGACGAGATCGTCGGGACCGTCCGCGACGGGCGGCTGCGCCGATACACCACCACCCGCGTGCTCGCGCACTGGTCGACGGTCAAGCCGGGGTGGCGGGTGACGCTCGCCGACGGCACGGAGCTGGTCGCCTCCGCCGAGCACCGATTCCTCACCGACCGCGGCTGGAAGCACGTGACGGGGGCGCGGCACGGGCGCAGCCGGCGGCCCCACCTGACCACCGCCAACCGGCTCGCCGGGTTCGGGCGGCTGCCGGTCGCGGCGCCGACCGGGTCGCCGGCGTATCGCCGCGGCTATCTGTGCGGATTCGTCAACGGCGACGGCCACGTCGGGCCGGTGCCGGCGGCGGCGCTGGAGCGGGCGCACGAGTATGCGGCGGCCTGCGGGGGGCTGCACGCGCTGGCCGGCGATGCCGGGCGGGAGTTCGCCGGGGCCAGCGTCCGCGATGCGAGCGCCGTGCTCGACTGGCCCGAGGAGCCGGAGCGGGACTGGCGGCTCGGTTTCGTCGCCGGGTTGTATGACGCCGACGGCGGACCGGTGGGCGGGCTGCCCCGGTTCAACGCCGTCGACAAGGTCGTCGTCGACTGGCTGGTCGAGTGCCTGACGGTCCTGGGGTTCGCCGCCGTCGTCGACGAGCCGTGCGACGGGCCGGGCGGGGTTCGGGTGCTGGGCGGGACCCGCGAGCGGGTGCGGTTCGGGCTGATGGTCGGCCCGGCCAGGCCGATGGCCACCGCCGCCGGCGACCTCGTGCGCGGCGACGACGCGCTGCGGGTCGTGAGCGTGGAGCCGCTCGGGGTCGACCTGCCGATGTATGACATCACAACCGGCACCGGCGACTTCATCGCCAACGGCGTGGTCAGCCACAACTGCTTCGCCCGGCGCACGCATACCTACCTTGACCTCGACGCCGGCCACGACTTCGACACGCAGATCGTGGTCAAGGTCAACGCCGGCGAGGTGCTGCGCCGCGAGCTGTCCGCCCGCGGCTGGTCCGGGGCGCACCTGGCCATGGGCACCAACGTCGACTGCTACCAGCGGGCCGAGGGGCGGTATCGGTTGATGCGCGACATCCTCGCCGCGCTGCGCGACCACGCCAACCCGTTCTCCATCCTGACCAAGGGCACGCTGATCACCCGCGACCTCGACCTGCTGCGCGAGGCCGCCGAGGTCACCACGGTGAGCCTGTCGATGTCCATCGGCTTCGTCGACGAGCACCTGTGGCGCTCGGTCGAGCCCGGCACGCCGAGCCCGCTGCGCCGCCTCGACGCCGTGCGCCGGCTCAGCGACGCCGGCTTTGCCGTCGGCGTCCTCATGGCCCCGATCCTGCCCGGCCTGACCGACACCCCGGAGTCGATCGACGCCACGGTCGCCGCCCTGACCGCGGCCGGCGCGGCGAGCATCGTCCCGCTCGTGCTGCACCTGCGCCCCGGCGCCCGCGAGTGGTATCGCGCCTGGCTGACCCGCGAGCACCCGACCCTGCTGCCGCGCTACCGCGAGCTGTATGGCGACGGCTCCTACGCCCCGCAGTCGTACCAGCGCGAGATCTCCGCCCGCGTCCGCCTAGCCGCCCGCCGCCACGGCCTGTCCACCGGCGGCACCGGCACCACCCGCATGCCCTCGGCCGGCCGAGCCGCGCCGCCCAAGACCCAGGAGGCGATCGGCGAGCAACTGACCTTGCTGTGAGCTTCCGCCCGCGCCTCTTTGGGCCCGGCCTGCTTGGGCCCGGCCGCTTTGGGGCCGCCGTGGCCGGGTTGCGGACGGCTGGCGGCGCCGCAGTCACGTCGGCTCGCGCCGCGCTGGGCCGGCGCTGCGCCGCGCTGGGCCGCGCCGGGCCGCGCCGCGCCGGGCCGCGCCGCGCCGGGCCGCGCCGCGCTGGGCCGCGCCGCGCTGGGCCGCGCCGGGCTGGGCGACGGCGCGGGTGCGTGATGCGTGGGTCGCGGCGGTGGGCCGTGGTGAGTGTCGGTGCTGCTGCGCGGCCGACCGTGCTGTTGGCGGGCGGTGGGGCCGGCCGCAGTGCGCTGCGCGGTTCGTGCGGGGCGAGTCGGGCCGAGATGGCGGTGGCCCGCGAGGTGCTCGAGGAGGTCGGCGTCAAGGTCGGCGCGATCACGATGGGCGGGTCGCGGTCTGGCTGGCCAGCGGATTCTGGTGGCGGCCGTGGGCGCGGGGGTCGCCGGGAGCGGCTGCGGGTGAGAACGACGGAGTGGTGGGGCGCTGCTGAGGCGGCCGTTGGTTTGGCTCAATTGAGGCGTTGGGTGATGGGTTGGTTTTGCGCGGAAGGTGTCGAGGGGTCGGGCCGAACAGCGGCGCGTCGTGGCATTTCGGGCCGGCGTCGACCACCGCGAGCGGGACATCGCCGACGGCGGTGGCCACGGAGCGTTGTCGGCCGCCCTTGCCAATGCCGCGCTACATCGTGTCGCCCTCGGGCGAGGCCTCGATCCCCTTGACTTCAGCGGCACCGGGCATCGGCGACCAGAACTCTCCGTGATCATGCAGCTCTCGCCGGCCGAACCACGTGTTTTCCATGATCACGGAAGAAGTATGTACACATGGGTACCATATGTCTCCGTGATCATGGAAAACCGCGCGCACGCCGGCGAGAGGCGCATGATCACGGAGAGATTCGGTCGCTCTCCGGTAAGGGCATCGGCGCTGACGGCCTGGTGGTGCGGTCGTCCACCACCGCCTTCGGGCAGTTGCGGGCCGATCATCCGGTCGTGGGCGGCCGGCCCGGCGACGGCCCAGGTTCGGATGCGGATCCGGTGGCGGATGGTGGTGTCGGAGCGGCCCGGATCGGCCAGCGGATGGTGGTGTCCGGGCGGCCCGGATCGGCCACCTGTTCGCTGCCGCGACCGTGCGCCGGGGTGGCGATGTCCCGGGCGATGCTGCCGGGGCCGGAGCCAGGGCCGGGGGCGGGGCCGGGGCCGGGGGCGGGGCCGGGGCCAGGGGCGGGCCAGGGGCGGGCCAGGGGCCAGGGGCGGGGCCAGGGGGCGGGGGCGTCAGGTGGCGGGCTGGCCGGTGGGGTTGGCGGGGGTTGAGGCGGTCGGGGCGTCGGGCGAGAGGCGGGAGCGTAGGCGGCGGAGCCAGACGATCGGGGTGACCTTTTCCAGGGGCAGGAACGCGGCCATCGCCACCTGGTGCGGGATGAACGAGATCGTGATGAGGCAGAACGTCAGCAGGTGGAAGAGGTAGAAGCCGGCCACGATGAGGTAGCGCAGGCGGGGCCTCACGAAGAAGACCACGGGGCTGAAGAGTTCGAAGCCCATGATGCCGAACTGCGACACCGTCGTGAAGCCGGGGATCTGCAGCAGCCACCGGGCCAGCTTCGTGCCGCGGCGGATGAAGGATCTCGTCAAGGTTGCGCCGGTGAGCCACGATAGGCCGCCGTAGCGGAGTTTGGCGATCGAGGCCAGGAAGTACGTGCAGATGACGGCGATCTGGGTGGCGCGCAGGGCGAAGCCGCCGGCCTCCGTTTCGGTCTGGTCGCCGTGGCGGGCGCGGCCGGCGGTGGGGAGGGCGGCCAGGGCGACCAGCAGGGCGTAGCGGTCGTGGTCGATCTTGCCGTAGCTCATCGCGATGATCATCCACTCGAAGTAGAGGGCGAACACCGTCCAGCCGAGCAGGCGATGGGCGCGGCCGGTCGCGGCCAGCAGCGAGAGCGGGATGAGGGCGTAGTAGATGGCGTTGACGAGCAGGTGGGTCGGGGTGGGCAGGTGCAGCAGGCGGCCGGCCACGAGCGGCTGGTAGAGGTTGCCGGGCAGGTTGCCGTGGCTGCGGATCCAGGCGCTGAAGAAGACCAGGTCGAGCGGGATGAACAGATACACCAGCGTCCGGAACGCGGCGATGCGCGCCCTCGGCACGGGGGAGAACAGCCAGCGGGTCACGGGTGGTACCTCGCCAGCACGACCTCCGTGATCTCGCCGGTCGGCTGGGCGTGGTGCAGGTGGTGCCGCACCTCGACGACGTCCACCTCGACCAGCGGCGGGCGGCCGGGATTGCGCTGCGCGTAAGCCTCCTGGACCGAGTGCAGCAGCGACGGGTCGGCCTTGAAGCGCTCGATCTGCGCCTCGATCTCGGCCCGGCGCACGCCCGCGTTGCGCTCGTCGAGTTCGAGGCGCCGGCCCGTGGTGTCGATGCCGTCGGTCCGCAGCACCAGCACCGGCTCGTTGGGTTTGTCGGCGGTGGAGAACATCCGGAACGGCGCGAACGGAAATACCGTGTCGTCGCCCCAGGCCGTGCCGGCCAGCGTCAGCGCGCCGACGACCAGCGTCGCACCGATCCGCAGCACGCGCCCCCGCGTGGTCAATCGATCCATCGGCGCCGTACTTTACCGCATCACTCTGCGTAGTGAGATGGTTGTCACAGACAGTAGGGGACTGGCGCGATTTCGCCAGAATGTGACGCGCGTCTCTATACGGAGCGTTGCGATCGGGCGGGTGGCGGTACCAAGATACTCAGCACAGAGCGTGGGCGGCGGGTGCCAGGGAGGGCCCCGCCGCTTGCTGCGTTCAGGCCCCGGGCCGCTTACCCCTACCGATTTCCGGGCGATGGCGACACCATCTACGGCGAAATCGAAAAGCGGACCCGGTCTCAAGGAGGACGGCGTGGGGTTGCTCCGCAGGCTGCTGGGGCGGGAACAGGCGTGGACCGAGCGCTGGGCGGTGTACCCGGGCGAGGTCGGCGGCAAGCTCGCGATGTACAACATCGACCTCGGCGCCGTCGAGGCGGCCCCGGTCGACCGGTTCCCGCAGCGCTACGACGTCGAGTTCACCTACACCGGCGACGGCGCGAGCGGTATGCCGGCAGCCGAGGAGCTGACCGCCATTCACGCCTTGGACGCGGCGGTACGTCAGGTGCTCCGCTCCGCCGGCGGCGCCCTCGTCGGCCGGGTGCTGTCCGACAACGCCGGCCGGATCACCGGCTACCTGCCGGCCGAGACGACCCCCGCCCCGCTCACCCCGGTCGACACGCTCACTCCGGTCGTCTCCGTGCACGCCGACCCGGGCTGGACCCGCGTGCGCGACGAGCTCACCCCCGACGCGTGGCAGCGCAACATCATGGACGACAACCAGGTGGTCCAGGAGCTCGAGGCCCACGGCGACCGGCTGAGCGCGCCCCGCGCGGTGGAGTTCCTCGCCTACTTCCCCGACCCCGACCGCGCCGAGCTCTCCGCGCAGGAGCTGCGCGAGAACGGCTTCGCGGTCACGGTGGAGCGCGGCGACGAGGGCGACTTCGTGCTGCAGGCCATCCGCCGCGACCCGGTCGAGCCGCCCACCCTGCACGAGACGACCTGGAAGGTCCGCGGCATCGTCGAGGCCCACGACGGGCTCTACGACGGCTGGGGCTGCATGGTCCAGACCTGAGCGGGCATGCAAGTTTCAGGCTCCGACCTGCGCGGATAGGGCTCGGGTCCGGCTTTCCTCGATAACCAGTGGCGGCGGCGGGTTCAATCCCACCAGCCGCCACAGGGAGGAAAGTCGATGCGCAACTCGATAGGATGCCGGTCGTCGCCGTCCTGGTCGCGGCGCTCGGGGCAGCGGTCCGGCAACCCGTCGCCCACGCGGCGGCCGCGTTCACGATGAACAAGGTCGCCACCGACTACAACGCCGGCCTCACCAGCGCCCTGGTCCGCATGTACAGCGAGTTCGGCGGCACCGCCCTGGCCAACTTCCCGGCCGCCGAGACCCCGGACGGGCCGGAGCTCTTCATCGAGTCCTCGATCAACGCCTCCGGCAGCAACTTCACCGAGGTCAAGGCGCTGGTCTACAACAAGTCGGCCTGGCCTGCCCGGGCGCTGACCCAGGGCTCTTTCCGCTATTACTTCACGCTTGACGGTACGACCACGCCGAGCCAGATCACCCTCTCCAGCGCCTACAACCAGTGCTCCGCCACGCGAGCGGCATCGCCGGCTACGACGTGCTCCGCCTCGGCGGCACCGGCGGCCCGGTCGTCGTGGCCACCCCGACCGGTGCGACCGCCACGCTGACCGGCCTGACCCCGAGCACGGCCTACCAGTTCGCGGTGCGCGCCCGGGACACGGCCGGGAACGTCTCCGCGACGTCCGCGGCGGTCTCGGTGACCACCTCGGCGAACCCGGGCAACCCGGGCGGCGGCGGCCCGTCGTGCTCGGCCGCCTACAAGGTCACCAACCAGTGGGGCAACGGCTTCAACGGCGAGGTCGCGGTGACCAACACCGGGACCGCGGCGCTGGCCGGTTGGACCGTCACGTTCACGTTCCCGGGCAACCAGCAGATCACCAACGGCTGGAACGGGGTGTTCGGCCAGACCGGCACGGCGGTGACCGTCCGCAACGCCGACTACAACGGCGCGGTCGCGCCCACCGCGTCGGTCGCGGCCGGCTTCGGCGCGAGCTACTCGGGCACCAACACCGCACCGGCCACGCTCACTTGCACGGCCCGCTGATCGGGCGGGCGCAGGCGGTAGACCACCACGTCGCCGGCGGACCAGGCGGTCGGCGCCAGGTCCGCCAGGCGCGGGGACTCGCGGCCCTGCGCCCGGTCGACGAGGATCCAGCGCACCCGCTGGTCCCACAGCCGGGCCAGGCGTTGCCGCGTCGGGTCGTAGATGGCCAGGTCGTTGGCGGCGAGCCGGTCCGGGTCCCAGTAGTCCAGGGCGGGGCCGGCGCGCCGCCGCCCGGCCTGGATGCGGGTCGACTCTGGGGAGTAGCCCCAGCTGCCGAGCAGCACCCGCCGCTCGGCGTAGGCGGAGATCCAGTAGGCCAGGCTCTGACCGGCCTGCTCGCCCGAGCCGACCCGGTGCACGTTGGTGGCCACGTAGTCCTCGGGGGAGCTGTGCGCGCGCAGCCAGCGCGCGGCGGCCGCCTGGTCGGGGGTGACCCGCACGTGGTAGGCGGTGCCGAGGTTGGCGTGGTGCACGGCGTCGTAGGGCAGCCCGGCGCCGCCCGCGAACAGCACCACCGTCAGCGCCGCGGCCCGCCCCGCGCGGCGCCGGGCCAGCAGCCACACGAGCCCGGCGGCCGCGAGGACGAGCCCGCCGAACAGGTATGTCGGGTACACCGCGTCCCAGGGCCGGCGCACGTGCGGTACCGAAGCGAAGAAAGCGACGGCCGGCAGGACGGCGACCGCGGCCAGGGCGACCGCGCGCGGCCGGAGCCGGCCATGGGCCCGGATCAGGCCGTCCGCGGACAGGATCGCGCCGAAGGGCCAACCGGCGATGGCGAAGAAATGCTGGCCCCAGGAGACGTGCCAGACCAGCACCGTGCCGGCCAGCCCGGCCAGCGCGGCGCCGGCCAGGAGGCGCTCGACCGGGCCCCAGCGGCGCGGCGGGACGAGCGCGCCGGCCAGCCGGGCACCCATCGCGATCGCGTAGGCGCCCAGGCCCGCCGCGATCGCCGCCGGCCGGCCGTGCGCGAAGTCAGCCATGATCCCGAAGGGCGCCCAGGTCAGGCCCTGGCTTTCGAAGTGGTACAGCAACCAGACCGCCAGCGCCTCGACCCCGAGCAGCACCAGGGCCGCCCGCCACGCCCGCCGTCCCGCGCAGGCCAGCCCCACCAGCGCGAGCGGCAGGACGGTCGACTTCGCGCCCGCCACGCCCGCGGCGAGGACCGTGAGCAGCAGCCAGGTGCGGGTGGTGTGCTCGCGGCGCAGCACCTGCGCGAGGACCGCGATCAGCGGCATGGTGAGCGCCGACGCGTAGAGCACCGAGCGGCTCGACCAGCTGTAGTACGCCGTGATCGTGCCGAAGAACGCCGGCGCCCGGGCCGGCAGGACCGTTTCGCCGGCGGTGTACATCAGCGCCGCCGCGACCGGGCCCGCCCACGCCCGGCCGGTGACCCGCCAGGCGGCGACCGCGAGCAGCACGACCGCCAGCACCGCCAGGGCCGGCAGGTCGAGGCGGAACCACAGGACCGGCAGGTCGACGCCGGAGAGCCGATTGGCCGCGGCGAGGTGGGCGTAGGCGAACCAGTGGTAGTTCAGCGCCCGGTCGCCGAGTTCCGGCACGGCGGGCGGGAAGTGGTGCGCGAGGTCGGCCGCGACCGCCAGCAGGTTCAGTTGATCGATCATGTACTCCTGCGGCGCACCCACCGGCACCGGCTGGTTCACTCGCAGGAAGGCCCAGGCGAGGTAGGCGACCAGGCCCAGCGCCACCGCCGCCACCGCCCACGACCAGGCCGGCGTCGGCCGGTGCGGGTAGTCGGGCGGGCGCAGGCGGCGGCGCAGCACGATGACCACGAGGATCGGCCAGGCCCACAGCGCCGGCCGGCACAGCGCCAGGACGGCGGTCTCGGCGATCAGCCCGATCGCGGTGCCGAACGCCAGGTCCTCGACCAGGCTGTGCGGCCGCTGGCGCAGCGCCCGGTAGATGAGGGTGCCGGGCATCACCACCGCGACGGCCGCATAAGCGACGTACGCCAAAATATCGGAAATTCCGGTGTTTATCGCGAGCAGCGTCGCGACCACGGCCGTTGCGACGGTGAGCGCGGGCAGCCAGCGGGTCACGTCCGGTTGAACGCGCCCGCGCCGGGGTCAGTGACGCAGCCCCAGCCGCTCCATCGCGCGCTTGCGGGCCGGCGACTCGATCCACTCGATCGGCACCGAGCGCATCAGCCGGCCCAGGATCAGCGCGTTCACCGAGGCCACCCGGTCGGTCACGCCCAGGCCGGGCAGGCCGTAGAGCCGCCGCGCCCAGCCCGGCAGCAGCCCGATGGCCAGCGCCGACACGCCGAACGACACGCCGCGCACCGGGGTCAGGCCCAGGCCCCACGGCAGCGGCGGCACGGTCAGGAACAGCCCGGTCGCCGCCGAGTCGACGGTCAGCTCGAGCGACGGCCGCATCCGCGCGTAGTAGTCGGTGACCGCCGCGACCGAGTCCGGCACCGTGGCCGGGTCGAGCCCGGCCAGCGCGGCCGTGCGGGTCTGCTCGCGGTAGTACTCGTCGGCCTCGGCCGGGGTGAGCCGCAGGCCCCCGCGCTGCGCCGCGGTCAGGAACGACTCCACCTCGGTCACGTGCACCCAGCGCAGCAACTCGGGCTCGTCGATCCGGAACAGCTCGCCGGTGCGCCGGTCGACGGCGGTCATCCGGCCGTGGATGGCGCGGACCCGCTTGCCGGCTCGCTCCGCCTCCTCGGTGGTGCCGTAGACCACCGTGGTCACGTAGGTGCTGGTGCGCGCGAGCCGGCCCCAGGGATCTTCGCGATACCGGCTGTTCTGCTCCACCCCGGCCACCGCCCGCGGGTGCAGGGCCTGCAGGTAGAGGCTGCGCAGCCCGCCGACGGTGATGATCGGCTCGCGGTGCACCCGCCAGGTGACCGAGTCGGGGCCGAACAGGCCCGGGTCCGCCGCCGGGTCGCTCACAGCGGTAGGGCTTGGTCGTCGCCGCGCTGGTGCGGCACCGCGGTCTCCTCGTCGCGCTTGCGCTGGCAGGCCGGGCACAGGCCCCAGAATGTGACTTCCGCCTCATCCAGCACGAAGCCGTGCGCCTGCGACGGGGTCAGGCAGGGCGCGTCGCCGACCGCGCAGTCGACGTCGGCGATCTCCCCGCAGCCCCGGCAGACCACGTGGTGGTGGTTGTCGCCGACCCGGGCCTCGTATCGCGCCGGGCTGCCGGCGGGCTCGATCCGCCGGGCCAGGCCGGCCCGGGAAAGCGCGCTGAGCACGTCATACACCGCCTGGGTGGAGACGGCGTCGAGGCGCTGGCGCACCCGCGCCGCGATCTCCTCGACGTCAAGGTGGCCGCGGGAGCTCTCGAGGACCTCCAGCACGGCCAGCCGGGGCCGCGTCACACGCAGACCCCGGGAGCGCAGCAGATCCTCACCCGACACAGCTCCAATAAGACCACGCAGCCTGGAACCGTTCAAATGTTTCTAAGCTCTTGAACCTCGGACCTCTCGCGGCGGTAACCACCCCCGGGGGAGGATCCACGTCGTCTTCGTCGAGGAGGCCCAGTTGTTCGATCGTGTCCTAGGTATTCCGGCGCACCCGCTCTACATCCATGCGGCGGTCGTCCTGGTGCCGCTGCTGGTGCTGGTCGCGGTCCTCTACGCGATCTGGCCGGCCAGCCGCCGCCACATCCGCTGGCCGCTGGTGGCCTTCGCGCTGGCCGCTCCGGGGGCGGTCTTCTTCGCGAAGGAGTCCGGTGAGACCTTCAGCGGCAACCGCAGCTTCCAGTCGGCGGAGCTGAAAGCGGCCATCGCCCAGCACGAGGACTACGCGAACATGCTGACGCTGTTCGTGGTCGTCCTCGCCGTGGTCGCCCTGGTCATGGCCTTCATGCTGCCGGTGACCGCGGGTGCCAGGGCCCGGATCAAGGCGCCGGCCCCGGCCCACTGGCTCCTCTCGGTCGTGGCGGTGGTGCTGGCGGCGCTGTCGGCGTATTACGTCTACCGCACCGGCGACAGCGGCGCCCACATGGTCTGGTCGGGCTTCTAGCGGCCGGCCGGACTTCGGGGGCGGCGGCCTAGAACAGCACCCGGCCGCACAGGATCAGCAGCACGACGAGCAGGATCGCGCCGGTGACCAGGCCCATGCCCTTGGTCAGGATGGTGGCGGCCTGCTCCTCGCGCTCGATCCGCTCCACGTCCTGGGCGGGCAGCTCGCGCGGCGGCGGCGGCGACTCGATGACCGGCGGGCGCCAGCCGTGCGGGGGCGGGGCGCTGCGCGGGGCGCCGGTGTAGGGAACGCTGCGCGGTGCGGCGGGCGTTGGAGGGGGCGCCTCGGCGCCCTCGGCCGGGCGTCGCCAGTACGCGTCGTCGCTCACGCCTCGACCATACCCACCCCGGGCCCGCTGGTGGCCCGGGGTGAGTGTGGGGCGCTGTGCCGGCTCAGTCGAGGTTGAGCTCGCGCAGTTCCGCGAGGGACATGGGTCGGGTGGCGTCAGGGTCGGGCTTGTCCAGCCGCTGGGTGTCCTGGTTGTCCGCGGGCGACTCGCCGAGCGGCCCGTCGAACGAGGGTTCGGGGGTGGGTTCTGTCATGTCGCCGAGTGTGAAGGTGTACCGCGAAGGCGACTGTCGTCATTCGGCCACTTTCCCGCAAACTGCCAGGGGTAGTCTCGCAGCCGTGGCAGGTACGAACGGGTGGGCTCCCACCGATGAACAGCGAGAAGTGAGCTTCGAGGACTTCGCCGACGAGCTGGTCGTGCTCCCCGACCACACGACCGATGACACGGATTCGGGCTGGGGCGAGCGCGCGTCGAACAACGACGACCGCCTTCTCGCCGACCGGCCGCCGCACTGGGACTGAGATCACATCGGCAAACCGAAGCGCCCGGCCCCCACCCGCAGCGGGGACCGGGCGCTTCGCCGTGTTGGTCAGGCCGCCGAGCTCGACGGTGAGGAGCCGGTGGACGATGTGCTCGCGGCCGGCTTCGACTCGGTCTTCGTCTCGCTCTTCGACTCGGACTTGGTCTCGGTCTTGGTGCCCTCGGTCTTGGTGCCGGAGCCCGACGACGGCGACTTCGACGACGAGCGCGAGTCGGTGCGGTAGAAGCCCGAACCCTTGAACACCACGCCCACGGCCGAGAACTGCTTGCGCAGCCGGCCCGCGCACTCCGGGCACTCGGTCAGCGGCTCGTCGGTGAACGACTGCACAGCCTCGAGCTGGTGGCCGCACACCGTGCAGGCGTACTGATAGGTAGGCACTGCTCAGCCTCCATCGTTGGCACTCCGATACTTCGAGTGCCAATGTTGCGTCATTGAACACCCATTCGTCCAGTGGACGTGCGCGGTGTCATAACCTTCCACCGCCCCGCAGACGCGCTGGTCGTGCGGCTCCGCCGGCAGGTCGGCCAGGTACTCGCCCGGGTAGAGCAGCACGATGGTGGTTGCCTGGGTCCGGGGCAGGATCCGGTCGTAGGAGCCGCCGCCCTGGCCCAGCCGCGTCCCGGCCGGCGAGACGGCGAGCCCGGGCAGCAGGACGAGGCCGGCGCCGGCGACCGCGTCGCGGCCCAGCCGCGGGCCGGCCGGCTCCCGCAGGCCGAAGCGGCCGGTGGTGAAGGTGCCGTCGTATTCGGCCCAGTCCAGGTCGTTGTCGGCCAGCAGGACCGGCAGCAGCAGCCGCTCGGCCACCGTGGCCAGGGCCGGGACCAGGAACTCCCCGCCCGGCTCCGGCCCGTGCGGGACGTAGGCGGCGACCGTGGCGGCGCCGGCTCGGCGTACCAGATCGGCGGCGGCATCGGCCAGGGCACGGTCCGCGGCCGTCCGCGCGTGCGCCGGCATGGCCCGCCGGACGGACCGCATGTGCGCCCTGAGTTCGGATTTGGGGGACACCCCGGGCAGCGGCACTCGATTCCTCCTTATCTGTGACAGCATCGCATCAACCGAAATACGGGAGGGCGGGACGTGACGCTGCGTGCGCGGCTCACCGCGGCCTTCCTCGCCGTCGTGCTGGGGCCGGTGCTGCTCGGCGCGGTGTTCGTCGGCATCGCCGTCGGCGAGGTGAGTGAGCAGCGCGCCTCCGAGCGGCTCGACGCCGGCGCCGACAACCTGCGCGCCGCCCTCGCCGTCACCTGCCAGCGGCTGCGGCTGGCCGCCGAGACGACCGCGCTGCTCGCCGACCGGCCCGACGCGGCGCAGACCGCGATCGGCCGCGGGCTGGCCCGCGCGGTCGAGGTGACCCGGGCCGACAGCACCGTGCTGACCAGCGCCGGCGACCTCCCGGCCCGGCCGTGGGCCGACTGCGCCGCGCCGACCGCGTCCGCCTACGCCGCCGTGTCCGCCTCCGTCGACGTGCTCGACGCGCGCGGGCAGCGGGTCGGCCGGGCGTATGCCGTCGAACCGGTCGACTCGACCCTGCTGGGCTGGCTGGCCTCGGCCACCGGCGTGCGGATCAACTCCCTGGCCGCGGGCGCGCAGCCGACCGCCGAGGACGCCGGCATCGTCGAGGTCGCCCGCGGGCTGGTGCCGGGCGCGACCGGGACGACGATGGCCGGGCGGCTGGTACGCCGGCTCGACCCGCAGCCGGGGCAGCCGCTCACGCTGGCCATCAGCGTGCCCGCGCCCGACCCGCAGGGGCTCTACGCGGTGCTGGTGGCGGTCGTCGTCTGCGCCGGGCTGGTCGCGATCAGCGTCGCCTGGTGGCTGGCCCGCTCCACCACGCACCCGCTCACCGAGCTGGCGGCGGCGGTCGAGCGGGTCGCCGACGGGGACCTGAGCGCCCGGGTGCCGGTGCGCAGCCCCGACGAGGTGGGCCGGCTCGGCCAGACGTTCAACCGGATGACCCGGGAGATGCAGGGGTACGTCCAAGCGCTGACGGCCAGCCGGGACCAGCTGCGCGGCCAGCTCGGCGTGCTCGGCGACACCCTGGCGGGCACCCATGATCTCGACCGCATCCTGCAGGTCATCCTGCAGACGGCGACCGCCGCGACCGGCGCGCAGGCCGGGGTGGTGCTGATGGCCGACCCGGCCGGCGGCGAGCTGCGCGGCCAGGTCGGCGAGGGCCTCGGCGGGCTTGACGTCGGCGAGCTGCGGCTCCAGCCGGGCGAGGGGCTGCTGGGCGCGGTGGCCGCCTCCGGCGAGCCGCGACGCGGGCGGGTCGAGCGCGACGGCCCGGTGCTCTCGCCGGTCGAGCCGCGCTGCGTCACCTATGTCGCCGTGCCCATCGCCGCGCCGGCCGCCGGGCCGACGACGGGGCTGGAGGTGCAGCCGGACCGCCCGCCGGCCGCCCGCGGGGTGCTGGCGCTCTACGACCGCCACGGCTTCGACGAGTTCGACGACGCCGACCTGATCACGTTGCGCACGTTCGCCGGGCAGGCCGCCGTCGCCGTCGACAACGTGCGGGTCCACGAGGAGGCCCAGCGGCTCTCGCTCACCGACCCGCTGACCGGGCTGTCCAACTACCGGTACCTGCGCGAGTCGCTGCGCCGCGAGGTCGAGCGGGCCAGCCGGTTCGGCCGCACGCTGGCCGTGCTCGCCCTCGACCTCGACCACTTCAAGGAGGTCAACGACTCCTACGGCCACGCCGCCGGTGACGCGGTGCTGGCCGAGTTCGCCCGGCGGCTGCGCGCCGAGATCCGCGAGGTCGACTTCGCGTTCCGCCAGGGCGGTGAGGAGTTCGTGGTGCTGCTGCCGGAGACCGACGCGACCGGCGCCGCGGTGCTCGCCGAGCGGCTCGGCGTGGCCGTGCGGCGCAGCCCGGTGATCGTCGTGTCCTCGACGGCCGGCCAGCCGCCCCGCCGGATCCCGGTGACCGTATCGATCGGCATCGCTGTGTTTCCGCAGCACGGGGCGACCGGCGCGGCGGTTCTGGAGGCGGCCGACGACGCTCTGTATGCGGCCAAGGCCGGCGGTCGCGACGCATATCGCCTGGCGACGGACGTAAGCGGCGCGAAGGCGAGCGCCGAGGTGACGCCCGGCGCGCCAAAGGCGGCGCAACCACCGCGACAGAGCCGGGGCGGCTAGCCTTTCTACATGCCTGACACGACTCCTCACCAGTCCGCTCCGCGCCAGCGGGCTGTCAAAGCCGTGATCCCGGCGGCGGGTCTGGCCACCCGCTTCCTCCCGGCGACCAAAGCCGTACCGAAGGAGCTGCTGCCGGTGGTCGACCGGCCGGTTCTGCAGTACATCGTCGAGGAGGCGGCCGCCTCCGGGATCCGAGACATCCTGCTGGTGACCGGGCGCGGCAAGACCTCCATGGTCGACCACTTCGACCGCCGCCCCGACCTCGAGGCGCGGCTGCTGGAGAAGGGCGACACCAAGCGGCTCGAGGCGATCAAGCGGCCGTCCGAGCTCGCCGAAATTTACACCTGCCGGCAGGGCGAGCCGCTCGGGCTGGGCCACGCCGTCTCCTACGGCGAGTCCCACGTGGGCAACGAGCCCTTCGCGGTGCTGCTCGGCGACGAGTTCTGCGACGAGACCGAGCCGCTGCTGCCGGACATGCTCGACCTGCAGGCGCGGACGGGCGGCATCGTGCTGGCGTTCATCGAGGTCGACCCGGAGGAGACCAACCGCTACGGCATCGCCGCCGTGGAGCCCTCCGACCACCTGGTCGAGTCCGGCGAGACGGTGAAGGTCACCGCGCTGGTCGAGAAGCCCAAGCCGGAGGAGGCGCCGAGCAACCTCGCCATCGTCGGCCGATACGTCCTGCCGCCGGAGATCTTCGACGCGATCCGCCGGATCGGCCCCGGCGCCGGCGGTGAGATCCAGCTCACCGACGCCATGGCGCTGCTGCTGGCGGAGGGCACGCCGGTGCACGGCATCGTCTACCGCGGCACGCGCTACGACACCGGCATGCCGCTGGGGTACCTGCAGACGGTGGTCCAGCTCGCGGTCAAGCGTGACGATCTGGGCCCGGCGTTCAGCCAGTGGCTGACCCAGTTCGTGGAGAAGGAATTGCGCGGGTGACAGCGGTTCCAGCGACGGGCTCCCACCACGACGCGGCGCGCGACGCCGGTGTCGGGTCGAACGCGCGCGTCCCCCTCGCCGACTACCTCGCCGGCGTGCTTCGTGGGCTGCGCCCGTTGCCCCCGCTGGACCTGGAGATCACCGCCGCGCACGGCAACGTGCTCGCCGAGGACGTGGTCGGGCCGGGCCCCGTGCCCGCGTTCGACCACGCCGCGATCGACGGCTACGCGGCGCGCTTCGACGACATCAGCGACGCTCAGCCGGGCCGGCCGGTCCGGCTGAGCGTCGTCGGCGACCTGGTGGCCTCGAGCTGGCGCCCGGTCCGCCTCACCCCCGGCACCTGTTTCTCGGTCGCCGCGGGCGCGCTCATGCCGGTCTCCGCCGACGTCGTCGTGCCGCCGGGTATGACCGACCAGGGGATGGCCGCGGTCGAGGTGTACCACCCGACCAAACGCGGCCACGGTGTGCGGCGGGCCGGCGACGAGCTGCCCGCGGGCGCGGTCCTGGCCCGGGCCGGCGCCTACGTCACCCCGCCGCTGGTCTCGGTCCTGGCCGCCAGCGGCATCGGCCACGTTGTGGTCCGTCCCAGCCCGCGGGTGGTGGTCATCGCCACCGGCGACGAGCTCGTCGACGTGGGCCGGGCCAGCCAGCCGGGCCAGGTGGTCGACGCCAACTCACACGCCCTCACCGCCGCCGCGGCCGAGGCGGGCGCGCACGCGTACCGCGTCGGCATCTGCGACGACGACCCGGAGGGCCTGCGCGGCCTGCTCGACGACCAGTTGCTGCGGGCCGACCTGATCATCACCACCGGTGGCACCGGCACCGGCCCGGGCGACATGGTCCGCCGGATACTTTCGCGCACCGTGGTCTTCTCGGATCTTTCCGTGTACCCGTGCTCCTCGCTGGGCTACGGAACCGTCGGCGGCCCCAACGGCGTGCCGATCGTCTGCCTGCCGGGCGACCCCGGCGCCGCGCTCATCGGCTTCGAGGTCCTCGCCCGCCCGGTCATCCAGCTGCTCGCCGGCGCCGACCCGGTCTTCCGCCCGAGCGTGCGCGCCCATCTGCTGGAAACCGTGAACTCTCCGTCCGGCATGCGCGAGTTCCGACCGGCATACATCACCGAACGCCGCGGAGGCGGGTACACTGTCGCTCCGCTGGCCGGTGGCCCGTACACCCTCTCCGGCCTGGCCGACGCCAACGGCCTGATGGTGCTGGGGGAGAAGGTGATCAGCGCGGCCGCCGGCTCGACCGTGGACGTCATACTTTTGGATAGGCGGCGATGAGTCAGCCAGGATGGCCTGCGATCCTCACCGACGGGCCGGTCATGTTGCGGCCGTACCGCCGCTCCGACGCGCGCGTCTGGTCCGAGGTGCGCCGGTCCAACGAGCAGTGGCTGGGCAAGTGGGAGCCGACGCCGTACGGCACCTGGTACGACCTCAACTCCGTGGCCGCGTTCCGCGCCGTGCACGCCGACCTGCGCCGCGCGGCCCGCCAGGGCACCGCGATGCCGTTCGCGGTCTGCTATCAGGATCGGCTGGTCGGCCAGCTCACCCTCGGCAACATTGTGCGCCGCGCCTTCTGTTCCGGATATGCCGGATATTGGGTTGATTCGCGGTTCGCCGGAAAAGGCATCATTCCCACCGCGCTGGCCCTGGTCGTCGACCACGCGTTCACCGCCGGCGGCCTCCACCGCATCGAGGTCAACATCCGCCCCGACAACCTGGCCAGCCGCCGGGTCGTGGAAAAACTCGGTTTCCGCCAGGAGGCTTACCACCACCGGTACCTCCACATCGACGGCGACTGGCGAGACCACCTCGGATACGCCATGACCACCGAGGACTTGGAGCACGAGGGCCTGCTCGCCCGCTGGCACAAGTCATCCGCCAACGCCTAGCTTTCCGGCCTTCCGGATATTTCCGATTTGCTCGTTCGGGCGTTTCTTCCTGCGTGTTGACGTGGTATTAGTCCCCGCGGCACGTATGGTCATGAGTCGGGAGTTACCGCGTTGTAACTTCCACAGACTTGGATGACTCGCGCGCCTGGGGGAATTCGGCGCGGAGGTTGGATTAGGAGGGGTGAGGGTGCCGACCTCGGTGCTCCTCGCCGTCCTCGCCGCTGCTGGGCTCCTCGCCCTGGCGCCCGCCCTGGTGCGCCGATACGACGCTACAGAGCGGCTGGTGGCGGAGCGGGCGTTGTCGACGGCGCGGGTGCTGTCCCGCGCGGATCGGCGCCGCCGCACCGTGCCCGGCCGCCGCCCGGTCAACCCGCCCCGCCTGCTGGTGCAGCGGGTGTCGTCGTCCTCGGCCCCGCTGCCCCCGCCGCGGCGCAAGCTGACCCCGGTCGCGCCGGCCACCCGCCGCCGGGTGCACCGGGCCCCCCGCGCCATGTACCGCCGCCGCCGGGTCCTGCTCGCCCTGGTGCTGCTCAACCTGGTCGAGGTGTGCGGCATCACGCTGGTGAGCCCCGGCTTCTGGGTGGGCTTCGCGGTCACCGGCGTGCTGCTGGTCGCGTACCTGGCCCACCTGCGCACCCGCGCCCTGGCCGACCGCCGGCGCCGCCGCGAGGAGGCCCGCTACGCGGCCTGGATCGCCCGCCGCCAGGCCCAGGTCCGCCGCGAGCAGCTGCGCCGCGCCGCCGCCCGCCGCGAGGCCCTGGCCCGCCAACTGGCCGAACGCGACCGCGCCCGCCGCGAGGCCGCCCGCTTGTCCGCCCTCCGCGGCCGCCCCTACGACACGCGCGCCTCGGGCCAGTGAACCGATTCGCGCCCGCGACAACGGACCTGTTACTCTTAGCGCCGGTCCGCTAAGCGGACCTTGGGGCTGTAGCGCAGTCTGGTAGCGCACCTCGTTCGCATCGAGGGGGTCAGGGGTTCGAGTCCCCTCAGCTCCACCCTTGGCGTATGGCCGCCGACCTGCTTATACACAGGTCGACGGCCTTTCGCGTCTGATCCAGCACCCCCATTTGGGAGCACCGCCTTCGCGGCGATCGCGAGGGTCCCACGAGGTGACACGTAGGCAACTACGCCCAGTGATGGTGGTGTTGATCTCAGCGGGGCGCCGCCCGCTGAGGGGGGAACAGCCGATGCCGCAGATTGAGACCGCCAAACCCTTCACCTGGACCGCCACCGCGAGGAGATCCTCGCCAAGGTTCGCTGGGTCCAGACCAGCGTCAAAGCAACGCGTCGACAACAACGCGAAGTAACGAAACCAGGATCACGAGGCACTAGCGGCGACGGCTAGACCGATGATCGGATCTCTGATGCCGATGGCTACCTTCTCCGCCGCTGCTGGGCCCGTGCCTCCGAGTGTCCGAACTGCTCTGCAGAGCTGCCGCTGCTGAAACGATAGGCCTCGGCGGCCGGACAACCTGATAGCGATTCTCGTAGCTAAAGGTGTGCCCGGATTCCACCTGGAAGTTGTAATACTGCTGGAAGGCCGCCTGATACCGGCGGCTGCCGCGCGCAGCGCTCGTATCGAGCAGCGGGACGGTGCCGTCCAACAGATCCATGTGGGTTCCCGTTCTGTCCATATCGGCGACTAGTCGCCGATGTGTGATGGCGTTGTCGAACTCGATGTTCTCCACCTCTCTGCCGTAGTACTGCGCGGGGGAGACCCCAGCTCTCGCGGCGGCACGCGCCACGTCTCCGCGGCGGGCTGACGCATCCAGCTCCGCCAACCGCGGCGCTGAAGCGGCGTTTAGGATCTCGAACATGGCGGTGCCCAGCAGCCGCGAGCTCCCCTCGCCTCTCACCGAGCTATGGTTTGGGTTCAGCACGATCTCGCCAGGCCGCCCAGCGCCGCCCTCACGGAAGACTCCAGCCCCTCCATCTTCGGCAAGGCCGAACGTGACAATGACATCACCGGCCATTCGACGTATCGCTTGGAAGTCCGCAGGCAAGGCAGCAAGGTCGCGTTGCAGTCGTTCCATCGTCCGGCCATCGAAAGCCGTCTGGAAGCGCATCTGCCCGGTTACCCCGTGCCAGGCGGTCTCGTCGAGTGAACTGTCCGACGACGACCCGCCGTACGCCAAATCCGAATTGTACGGGCTGGTGCCCGAGGAACTGTTGTGGCTCCAGCTCCCGTCGACGCGACTGTCGGAGTCACTCACGCCTTACCGCCCTTTACTGCCCCAATCGTCAGGGCGGAGTGACCGAACGGGAGACGGTTCATCTGCCGACGTGGCATGGATCCCTCCAATTTCCAGAAATCTACGTTCTGTAGACGTTGCAACAACGTCGCTGTCCCTAAGTCGGTTCACCGACTGCTCGCGGGCGTTGAAAATGGCCTGACCGTTGACAGGGGCATCTGCCTTCCCGCAGCCCAACAACGGGCCATTCACAGCCTCGGTTCACGACCGAGGCTGGAAGATCCTGATGATCATGATGGTCGGGGTTGAATCGCAAGGTCCGTCGCCGCACGGTCTTGTCGGATCCGGCGCTCGCGAGGGTCTTGCCGTCAGGGCTGAAGGTGACCGTGTTGGCCCGGTCGGTGCCCGTGTCGAACGTCGCCACCTTCCGCCCGCTGACCACCTCCCACAGCCGCACGGAGCCGTCCCAGCTGGCGGTGGCGAGGGTTGAACCGTCAGGGCTGAAGGCGAGATCGTTGACGATGGCGTCGACCTCCTTCAGGCCGCGGCGGGTGCTCGGGTCCGCCAGCGGCCAGAGCTCGGCGGCGCCGTTCCAGGCCCGGGATACGGTCCGGATGCTCAGGAATAGTGGTACCGGCAGGCGATGATATGCACGCCATCGGCGGTGGCCACGTACACCAGCCGATGCTCCTCGTCGATCCGCCGCGACCAATAACCGTCGAACTGGTGCCGCAGCCGCTCCGGCTTGCCGATGCCGTCCGCGTTGCCGTTGCGTAGGACGTCTTCGATCAACTGGTTGATCCGGCGAAGCAGCCGGCGATCATTGCCCTGCCACCACAGGTAGTCGTCCCAGGCGTCCCGATCCCAGGTGATTTTCACTCGGCATTCCCGGCCAGCTCATGTTCCTCGACCTGACCGCTACGGTGCCGCTCGATGGCGGCCTCCAGTCGTCGTGCGTTCGCCGGGCTGGCCTGCAAGTATGCCGTCTCGCGCAGTGATTCGTACTCACGTAGGGAAATGACGACCATCGGGTCGTGGCCGACGCGGGTGATCACAGCCGGTTCGGCGTCTTCCTCGACGCGGTTAAGGGTAGCTGCGAAGTTCTGGCGCGCTTCGCTGAACGTAACGTGACGCATGGCATGTCCTTCCCGCATGTACATTCCACTGTACATTGGACGCGTTACGCTCGACAGGTCGACGACCGTTGGCCGGCGACGAGCACGGCCGTCGTTGGCAGGAGAGCGCCTACAGGGACGGCCCGGCCGTCGCGGCTGTAGTGGTTCGCTGGCGATCATCGCTTGAGCCTCATCAAGGCGCGCGGCCGGTTGGGCAGGGAGATCGCGGTCGAGGCCGTCGAAGTGAACACGTCGGGGGTACCAACATCAGCTGTGGGCATTTCCGGGCGCATCGGCGCGGCGGTCATGACGCGCACCCTTGGCCCGTGACCTGCTCAAACGTACCGGGAGCGGGTCACCAGCGATCAGAAGGCGCGGTTCGCGCAGCGACGCGTCCGGCCCACTCATCAAGGCGCACCCTGCTCAAAGCGCGGGGTGCGCTTTTCGCTGCGTGATTCGTGGGTGTTTCGCGCTCGCTTCGCTCGCTCCAGGCGGGGGGCTGCGCCACCCCGCGCCCCCCGATGCCGCACTTCGCTTCGCTCGCGTGGCACCTTCGCCGCGGCCTACTCGCTATCCGTTTCGGTCGCGTCCGCAGACGTGTTGTATGAGCTTGGCGTGTCCGCCACGGACCGGCGCCGGCACGGCCGTGCCACGGCGCGTGCGGTCCGGGCGGCTGGCCCGCAGCCGCCGCGCTCCGCCCGCTACCCGGCACCGGCCGCGCTGCCGCCCGGGAACCGGCACCGCCGGCCGCCATGCCTGTCGACGACCACGCGGTGCCCGGCCTGCACGTCGCAACACGCTGGGCGGGCGCGGTCGGCGATCACGTCCCGACCGGAAGTCTCCGTGATCATGCGCAACAGGGCGTCGACACCATCGGTTTTTCATGATCGTGGAGTGGTGATGTACCCCTGTGTACCGAAAGGTTCCGGGATCATGGCAAACCCGTGGTGCGGTCACCGCGGGCAGCATGATCACGGAGACATACGTCCGGCCCGGCCGCGCAGACCGGCGGTTGCGCCCGGGGGGAGAGACATCCGCACCGTCGCCGGGGTCGGCGCCGATGACCCGCTTGTGCCCCACCGGCGGCCACCGACATCCAGCCTGTGGCAGCCGCTGGCGGTCGCCTGACATCAACCAGCACGATCAGGGCCCTGGCCTCATGCACCATGCCAGCGGACGTCACGAGCGTTGTTTGGCGACCGTCGGCGAAGGTTACTTCGGCGTGGGCCTGGTCGTTCCCGCGGCCGGCAAAATCTGGGCCGTATACGGGTTGAGCTCGATCGGCTGGTCCTCGCCGACGATCACCGTGCCGCCGATGTGGACCAGGTGGCCACCGACGGCGAACTGGGGCTCGAGGACGAAGGTCATGCCAGGGGCGAGCTCCAGGTCGGCCATGAATGTGGGGTGACCGTCCGGGACGGGCGGGTAGGTCTCGGCGCCAGGGAGCCTGCCGATGTCTCCGCGGCCCTTGCCGACCGCGAGGCCCGGGTTGAGCGAGTGGACCGCGATGAGGAACATCGACCCGTCGGCCGCGTCGAGCGGCTTGTGTATCGCGTCGACGAGTTCGCCGAACGTCCGGCCTGGGCGCAATGCTTCCAGGCCCGCGTCGTAGGACTCACGGACAACCCGGCCGGCGCGGTGGAAGTCCTCGTGCACGTCGCCGATCGTGATCGTGACTTGGTGCTGTGTGTGGCGTCCGCCGAAGTTGCAGAACACCTCGGAGTAGATGACGTCGCCGTCCCGCAGGATGCGGGGGGCCTGCGGCCGGTAGCCCCACCGCGGCCAGCCCGAGGAAATGGGATTCGGACCTGAGGAGAACATCATGGCCGCGGGAATCGTTCCGCGCGCGTACCCGGCGGCCATGCCCGCCGCGTACACCTCGCTCTCCGAGACTCCGGCAGCGGCGGTCTCGACCATGGCCCGCACCATGGCCTCGCCGATACCCGCGGAGTGACGCACGGCAGCGACCTCCTCATCGCTCAGCCGCATCGTGATCGCCGCCAGGGCCGAGTCGACCGACCTGAACTCGGCCTCTGGGAGCCGTGTCAGAACGTTGTTCCAGAGCTGGAACGGCACGATGCCTTCGGGGTGCCACGGCAGGTGCGGCCCCAGGCCGACGACGCCGATGGTGCCCTTCGCCAGACCGAGCTCGGTGAGCGTCTCGACGAGCGCGCCGGAGGCGCGGAAGCTGCGGAGATTCTTCGGCGGAATCCACATGATGTCGCCTTGGCGGGTCGATTCCAGGTGGTCCAGGATGAACATCGGCGCGGGCAGCAACGAGATCGGTTCGCCGGGCCGCGGGAAGACGACCGTCGTCCCTGGCCTGCCGTTGGTGAACCAGGTGTCGTAGGCGACCGCTGCCGGGCCGGCGTCTTCGTGCTCGCCGAAGACGAGTAGTGCGTCCAGGCCCTCGCGCTCCATGAACGCGCGCGCCAGGCTCCATCGGCGATCACGCTCGGCCATCGAGAATGTCGGTATCACTGGTGAGGTCCCCATCTACGTCAGCGAACCCTGGGCCTGGCGGTCATCTCCAGGCGTGTTGGTCGTCATGCCACGACGATGGCGCTGCAACGGCCCGGACCCCCAGGGATGGCAGCTTGTTGCCGACCGGGGTGCCAGGCAAAATCGAGGTCATGCGGGCCACCGAGGCGGTCACCATCGTGCATGGCGAGCAGGAACTGCTCCGACGGACGGCGCACCTGTTCGCGACCGCGACCGACGTCGCCTGCGCGGCCAACGACCTCGCCCCGCATCCGCGGTTCCAGGCCGGCGCACGAGCACGAGAGCTCGGCCTCGTCCAGAACGCTTCTTCGGCTCGGCCTTCGGCCTTTGCTCTTGCTGTTGGCTCGGGTCCGTTTCAGCTGCGGACCGTTGCTCCCGCCAGACAGCGGTCGCTGCGCTCCCTGCCAGGTCCGGGGGTGGTTGGGCAGCGCTACCGCCGCGTCGCCTAAACGCGAGGACGCCCGGGCCGAGTGGGCCGGGCGTCCTCGCGGTGCGCGGTTAGTTGAACTTCTCCCAGTTGCCGATGGCGGTGCGGTTGGCGATCAGGGGAGAGTTGCCGTTGTTGTCCGCGGTGACGTACTTGCCGTTGGCGTTGGCCTGCAGGGTGAGGCTGCCGTCGGTGTTCTTGATGACCTTGAACTTCTCCCATGGGCCTACGGCTGTGCGGTTGGCGATCAGGGGGGAGTTGCCGTTGTTGTCCGCGGTCACGTAGGTGGCGTTGGCGTGTGAGTACAGGGCCACGTAGCCGTTGCCGGCGTCGACGAGGTCGAAGGTCTCCCACTGGCCGGGGGTCGCGCGATTGGCGATCAGCGGCGAGTTCCCGCCGTTCTCGGCGGTGACGTGCTTACCGTTGGCGTGGGCCTTCAGCGTCACCCCGGCGTCGGCCTGCTTGACGACGCCGAACCGCTCCCACGGCCCGATCGCCG
The DNA here is from genome assembly GCF_050948465.1 of Dactylosporangium sp. CA-092794. Classification (NCBI taxonomy): domain Bacteria; kingdom Bacillati; phylum Actinomycetota; class Actinomycetes; order Micromonosporales; family Micromonosporaceae; genus Dactylosporangium; species Dactylosporangium sp. CA-092794. The sequence goes on from NZ_CP192044.1 coordinate 845,835, forward strand.
TGCGGTCCGCGGTGAGCACCTGGTCCGTGCCGCTGTTGCTGCTGACGTACGCCTGCTTGCCCACCGACCAGAGGCTGATGGTGCCGTCGGCGTTGGTGGTCAGGGCGAACTGGGCCATGTCGTCCGTGACGGGGTCGCCCGCCGAGAGCAGGGGCACCGTCCCCCAGTTGACGGCGATATACGTGCCGTTGAGCCGCGAGCGCAGCGCCACGTGCCCGTTGCCGGGCTCGACCACGTCGAACAGCTCGGGGGCGCCGATCGACCAGGAGTAGGGGTTGCTGTTGAGCCAGTTGTACCCCTCGGCGCCGCCGGTGATGTAGCGGTTGTTCTCGTGGGCCATCAGGGCGATCGTGCGGACCGTCGGCCAGAGCGACGCCGACTGGTTGGCGAGCCACCTGTAGCCGTTGGCGTCGGTGACCGTCACGACCACGGTGTACGTGCCGGGCCGGGCGTAGTGGTGCGTGCCGACCGCCGTCGACTGGGTCGTCGTGGTGCTGTCGCCCCAGTCGAACGCGTAGGTGACGATGGGCGAGGACCCGGGCGTCGAGCCGCTCGCGTCCGCGACGATCGAGTTCGCGGCGTAGTCGGGTCGCAGCTGGAGCGCCGCGAGCGGACCCTGGACCGACTCCGCGCCGTGGGCGCCCTGGCCAGAGGCGGTACGGGGCGGGGTGGTCCCGGCTGCCGCAGGACCGGCCCCCGCGACCAGTGCTGCGCCGACCGCCACCAGAACGGTGAGGCCGGGGAGGAGATGTCTGCGCACGCGGGCAGATTATTACGCGGTTCAATGCGCGGCGCGGCCGGAGTACCAGAAAGTTCTTGAAGAAACTTTGGGCGGCGGTGTCGGATCGGGGCGAGGCTGTTCGTAGCAGGGGTGAGCGGCGCCCACGAGGGGCATCCCGAACCTCAGGAGATGATCCGAGATGCAGTACCTGGTTTCCGTGATCCACGACTCGGCCGACCTCGCCACGCCGGAGGAGATGGCGGCCATCGACGTGTTCAACGACCGGCTCCAGGCGGAGGGTCACTGGGTCTTCGCCGGTGGCCTCGCCGGGCCCGGCTCGGCCACCGTCATCGACAACCGGGGCGGGGAGGCGCTGTTCACCGACGGGCCCTACCTGGAGTCGAAGGAGCACATCATCGGCTTCTGGATCATGGAGGCCGATGACCTCGACGTGGCGCTCAAGCTCGCCGCCGAGGGGTCGAAGGCCTGCAATCGGAAGGTCGAGGTGCGGCCGTTCCTGTGAGCGGGGTCGACGTCCGGCAGGCGATCACCCGGGCGCATCACGAGGAGTGGGCGCGGGTGGTCGCCGCTCTGACCAGGCGTTTCGGCGACCTCGACGTCGCCGAGGAGGCGGCGGCCGAGGCGTTCGCGACCGCCGCCGAGCGGTGGCCGGCCGACGGTGTACCCCCGAATCCCGGCGCCTGGTTGACCGTCACCGCCAGCCGCGAGGCCATCGACCGGATCCGGCGCGAGAACAAACGCTTCGACAAGCAGCGGGAGGCTCGGCTGTTGTACGACGACAACCCGCCCGAGCCTCTCGGCGCCATCGACGACGAGCGGCTCCGGCTGATCTTCACCTGCTGTCACCCGGCGCTGGCGATGCAGACTCGCGTCGCGCTCACGCTGCGCATGGTCGCCGGTCTCACCGTGCCCGAGATCGCCCGCGCCTTCCTGGTGCAGGAGACCGCCATGGGGCAGCGGATCACCCGGGCCAAGGCCAAGATCAAGGCGGCGCGCATCCCGTATCGGGTGCCGTCCGCGGAGGATCTTCCGGCCCGCGTCTCCGGCGTGCTCGCCGTCCTCTTCCTGGTCTTCAACGAGGGCTACCTGGCGACCGGCCCCGACACCGATCCCGTACGTCAGGACCTGACCGCCGAGGCGATCCGGCTCACTCGCCTGATCCGTGTCCTCATGCCCGACGACGGCGAGGTGGCCGGGCTGCTGGCGCTGATGCTGCTCACCGAGGCCCGCCGGGCCGCCCGCGTCTCGGCGACCGGCGAACTGGTCACCCTCGACGAGCAGGACCGCGGGGTCTGGGACGCGGCGCTGATCGCCGAGGGGCACCGGCTGGTGCGCGAGCGGCTGGCCGCCGGGGTGGCCCCGGGTCGCTACCAGATCCTCGCCGCCATCAACGCCGTGCACACCTCCGCCCGTGACGTCCGCGCCACCGACTGGTCACAGGTCGTCGCCCTGTACGACCAGCTCGTCCGCCTCGACCCCGCGCCGATCGTCGCCCTCAACCGGGCCATCGCGGTCGCCGAGCTCGACGGCCCGGAGGTGGCACTGGCGGCCGTCGACCGTCTCGAGGACACGTTGGCCGGCTATCACGCCTACCACGCGACCCGTGCCGACCTGCTGCGCCGGCTGGGCCGCACTCGGGAGTCGCGCGCGGCCTACGACAAAGCTATCGAGCTCGCGGGCAACACCGCCGAGACCGCCTACCTGACCCGCCGCCGCGACCAGCTACGGTTCAGCGGACCAGGCCATCCATCAGCTCGCTGACGCGGCCGTGGACGGCGGTCGCCTCGCACCGGGCGGCCGTCCACCGCCAGGGGCCGAGCGTCGTGATCCGCACGCCACCATCATTGCTCACCCGCCCCTGTGGGCACCGGGCATCGCCGGCCGGTAGCGGCGTCGCCGAGCAGGGTCACCCCCGGCCACCCTGTCCCATCGGTGATCGATCGGCAGCACGTAGTGGGGGCGGTGGACCGGGGCGGTGTCGGTGTCGGTGATCAGCGCGGTCAGTTCGGGGGCCCAGCCGTTGACCTCCTGCGCGATCCGGGCGGTCGTCGCGGCGGGATCGGTGAAGTCGATGCCGGCGAACCAGTCCAGCGACTTGGACAGCCACGGGTAGGCGTGCGGGTTCCCGTCGCTCTCCCGGTGGGCCAGGAAAATCTTGCCGCTCTCACTCGTGTCGAACACGAACAGCGACCCGCCACCGACCGCTTTCGCGGTGGTGGGATGGCGGTTGTCGCCGTCGAACAGGAAGGTCTCGACAGACGAGCTGCCGCCGTACTCGGGTGTGACGCCGGTGAGCAGTGGCCGGACCCGCGACCACGCACCGTCCGCGCCGACGAGCAGGTTCGTGACGGCGGTGGTGCCATCGGCGAAGGTCACCTCATGACGGCCCCCGCCGAGGGCGCGCACACCGCCGACCCGGTGGCCCCACCGGACGACGCCGGCACGTACACCGTGACCGGGATGCCGTGGACGTGTAGGACGCGGGCCAGGACGAGACCGCCGAGCCCGGCGCCAACGATCGTGACGAGGCCCTCGGCCATCGGTTCACCTGTCATGCCTCAGAGCATGCGTCGTGACACCGACACGGCAACGACATGGCACCGACACGCCAGCCTACGCGCCGCTCCGGTTCGCCTGGTGGGTCGCCTTAGGCGGAGGTCTTCTCGGAGCGGGCGTAGAAGGCGGCAAGGGCCGCCGGATCCTTGATGTACACGTCGATCTTGCGGCTGGTCTCGCCGACGATGTCGTGGACCTCGATCATCGTCAGCGGGAAGACCTCTCCGGTCGTGTGGGCCGTGAGCGTGCCGACGAGCTTGCCGATCGCGCCGGTCTCGTTCTCGAAGACCTCGTACTCCGTGAGCTCGATGGCGGCGTGGCCCATCATCGTGCCGAGGATCGACTGGAGGAACACGTCGCGGCCGTGATGGACGCCGCCGTACGGCAGCGCCGGCGGCTCGTCGACGATCACGTCAGGGTCGATGCAGGCGATGAGCCCGGGCACGTCGCCCGTGCTCAACGCCGCGTAGAGCTTCCGAAGAACGTCGGCGGCACTCATGTGGTCTCTCCTCGTGGAGGTTACTTGCTAAGTACTTAGCAAGTGACACTATCGGGGTAGGGTTGCCGGGTGTCAACAGATGCGACGCCGCCGGCCGAGCGGTCGCGGACCCAGGCCGAGCGCCGGGCGACCACCGAGGCGCGGCTGCTGGCGGCGGCGTACCGGATCGTCGCCGATCAGGGCGTCCGCGCCGTCACGACCGCGGCGGTCGGGGAGCTGGCCGGCTACTCGCGCGGCATCGTCAACCATCACTTCGGCAGCCGCGCCGAGCTGATGGTGCGCCTGGCCGAGGCGACGCAGAGAAACTTCGTTCCCGACCCGGGCCCGCGCCGGGGCCGCGAGCACGTGCTCAGCGTCGTGGACGACTACCTCGCCCTGCTCCACTCGAGCCCGGCGGACCTGCGCGTCTTCCTGCGCTTGTGGGCGGCGGTCGTGGGCAACGACGAGCCGAGCCTCGACGAGCCCTTCACCCGCCGCGACAAGTTCTTCCGGGACTACTTCGAGGACGCGATCAACGAGGGCGTGGCCGACGGCAGCATCCGCGCCGACATCGACCCGCCGGCGACGGCCGTGGCCATTGTCGGGCTGATCCGGGGGATCGCCATGCAGTGCCAGTACGACCCCGCCCTCACCCGGGACGATCGGGTCCACGCCGCCGCCCTGGCCTTCGTCGACGGCGCCCTGTCCAGCCGCCCGCCCAAGCCCGTGTAGCAACACGAGGGAGGGCCCCCGAGGCGGTCGGGGGCCCTCCCGGTGCGGTGGGTGGTGGTTACAGGGCCGGGTAGGCGTTCTGCATGAGCTGCTGGAACTGGGCGGAGAACCAGGCGCCGGAGATCGGGGCGTTGGGCAGGGCGCCGGTCAGGCTGTTGCCGTTGCGGCCGTTGCCCGTGTAGGTCGGGTCGCACATCCGGTCGAAGCCCTTGCCGCCCGGGTTGTTCGGGCCGGTCGGGACCAGCGAGCTGGAGCCGTCCGACTCGCCCGGGGGCTTGATCCACACGTAGGCGTCGATGCCGGTGGCCGGGGTGGCGCGGGGACGCTCGCCCAGGCCGGCGCCGCTCTGGTTGCACCAGTTGCCGGCGTGGATACGGCGGTCGATGCGGGACTGGTCGACGTAGGTGTTGATGTCCGTCGAGGTGCTCGCCGCGGTGGGCCGGGCCGAGCCGCCCCAGCCGTTGCGGGACGTGTCGATCAGCATGCCGATGTTGGCGTTGAAGCCGGCCGAGACGAGCTGCTGGCGGAACGCCTGGGCGAAGGTCAGCTCGTCGGTGTACTGGTTCCAGTCCACCCACTTCGACTGCCGGATGGTCTGGCCGTTGATGGTGACGCTCGGCTGGATCCACGGCTCGGACAGCGCCGAGTAGTTCGCCGTGTCGGTGATGAAGCCGTCGACCGTGGCGACGCCGCCGACGGCGCCCTTGGCGGTGCTGGCGAACAGCTGGGCGGACGGGCCGAAGTTGGTGTCCCAACCGATCCAGCCGTGGTGGGCGGCGTCGATGTACTCGTAGTTGTTGGTCCCGGCCGCGTGCAGCTTGCTCAGGGCGTACTGGATGCCCGTCACATAGTTGCCGTTCTGCTTCATCGTCGCGCAGGCCGAGGTCGCGCCGGCCTGGCCGTCCGCGTTGGTGACCAGGTTCGGCAGGGAGTCGATCTCGATGATGTTGACGATCCGGATCGACGAGTACCTCGAGTCGGCCTCGATCGCGGCGATCGGGTCGATGTACTCGGTCTTGTAGCGGTCGATCTCGGTCGGGCCGAGCTCACCGTTGGAGGCCAGCGCCGCGCAGTCGCGGCCGGGCAGGTCGTAGATCACGAACTGGGCGAGGGTCGCGCCCTGCGCCAGCGCGTTGTCGAGGTGGGCCCGCAGGCTCGTGGCGTAGCCCGAGCCGGCCGGGGCGGTGATGGCGGCGATCGAGTCGAGCCAGACACCGGTCGGCTGGTTGGAGACGCGGCTGCCGCCCGCCTCGGCGGCGGCCTTCGCCGACCAGTCCGGGTTCACGTAGACCTTCGCGCCGACGTACGGGTTGTCGACGTGGCTCCCGCCGCCGCCGGTGGTCGTCACGCTGATCGACACCGGCGCGCTCGTGGCCGTCACGTTGGCGGCGTTGTACACCTTGGCCGTCAGCGAGTAGCTGCCGGCCGCGACGTTGGCCCAGCTGAACGTGTACGGCGAGGAGGTGTCCGTGCCCAGCAGCGTCGCGCCGTTGTAGAACTCGACCTTGCTGACCGTGCTGCCGGGAGCGGTCGCGGACGCGGCCAGGCCCACCGTGGCCGGGGCGGTGAACGTCGAGCCGCTCGTCGGGCTGGTCAGCGCGACCGTCGGGGCGGTCGGGTTGGTCGACGTCGAGGGCGACGGCGACGCCGAGGTCCGCGACGGCGACGGGCTGCCGCCGGTCGAGCCGGTGCAGGCGACCCCGTTGAGCGTGAAATTGGTGCCGTTGGGGTTGCTGCCGCTCCAGTTGCCGGTGAACCCGAACGAGATCGCCCCGTTGGTGGCGACGTTGCCGTTCCAGCTCAGGTTGGTGGCGTTGACGTGCACACCCGACTGGGTCTTGTCGGCGTTCCAGATCTGGGTGATCGTCTGCGACGTGTTGCCGAAGTCCCAGCCGACGGTCCAGCTGGTGAGCGCGTCGCCGAGGTTCGTGACGTCGACCTGGCCCTGGAAGCCGCCGGGCCACTGGTTCACGACCGTGTACTTCGCGGAACATCCGGACGCCGCGAACGCCTGGGTGGCGACGGCGACGGCACCGGTGGTCGCCACGACTGCGGCGGCCGATATGAGGGCGAGCTTGCGCCTCATCGACTCTCCTTACATTGACGAACCGGGGTTTGGGCGAAATCACCGTCCGTACCGGCCCTTCGGCGCGTCAAGGAGACCGACCAGGCGCAAGCCGCCTACCTCGTAAGTGACGGGTAACGAGCCTGAAACTTACGTTCAACCGACAGAAGCGAATGCCTTCCTGGACGTCCTTGAACTGGTCGTCCGCGGGCAGGCTCTTGAGGTGATGAAGCCGTCCTGCTCCCAGGCGTCGATGCCGTGCGAGCGGAACCAGGTCACCCAGTCCCGCAGCGCACCTGGTCGCCGACGCGATCCGGCACACCCCGCCCGGCGGGACGGTCACCATGCGGGTCGAGGGGCGCGGTGACCGGCTGACGATCGAGGTGGCCGACACACCGGCCTGCCCGCCGCGGTCCTTTAGCCGCTGTTCGCGACGAGGCGGGACTCCTCCCGCGGGTCCGGGCCGGGATCGGGGTCCGCCGGCAGCGGCTCGACGGACTGCCGGTCGGCCGAGGCCACGAGCGGCTCGGGCTTCGGCGTGACCACCTCCCGCCGGCGGGGGCCGTCGGCCCGGTCGATCGCGTCGAAGCCCCGGCGCAGGGCCCGCTTGAACATCGGCGCGAAGGGGCGCTCGACCAGGCGGTGGCCCAGGTAGGCGATCACCAGCATGCCGAGGACGGTGATGGCCAGCAGCGGCCAGGGGGCGATGATGCCCTTCATGGAGTAGATGAAGATGATGCCGATGTCCTGGTGCATCAGGTACAGCGGGTAGGTCAGTGCCCCGGCCACGGTCAGCCAGCGCCACCTCGCCCAGCTCAGCCAGCCGAGCGCGACGGCCGCCACGAGGGCGAAGAAGCCGCCGACGAGCGCCACCGCGTAGAGCCAGTGCAGCGAGTGGCCGTTGTAGATACTGTTCACCCGCACGTCGATGAGCAACTGGTGCTGGGCGACCAGCAGGCACAGCCCGATGAGGCCCCACAGCAGCGGCGTCGAGCCGAAGCGGTGCACCAGGTAGAGCAGGATGCCGGTCACGAAGTAGGGCGCGTATGCCGGCTGCACGATGAGGTCCACGATCGGGTAGTGGAACGCGCCGGTCAGGATCGCGGCGGCCATCCACAGCCCGCAGAAGGCGAGGACCCGGCGGTACGTCACGCCCAGCGCAACCACGGCGGCGAACAGCAGGTAGAAGCGCAGCTCGACCCAGAGCGTCCAGTAGACCTGGTCGACGTTGGGGGCGCCGAGCGCGTCCTGCGCCATCGTGAAGTTGGTCAGCAGGTCCGACAGCGTGTCGACGTGGAAGATGACCTGCACCTGGTCGGCCGTGTCGCGGTTGAGGCGCACCACCATGAACGACACGACGATCGCGACCCAGTACATCGGGAAAAGTCGCACGATGCGCGAGATCAGGAAATCGCTCAGCTTCCGGCCCCACGAGCTCATGCAGATGACGAACCCGCTGACGAGGAAGAACAGCTGCACGCCGAGGTTGCCGTAAGTGGCCAGACCGTAGAGGTGGGAGAACACCTGGTGATTCGGGCTTTCCCACAGGTGCGAGCGCTCGGTTCCCACGTAGTGGTAGGACACCACGAGCAGGGCCGCGACGAGCCGCAGGCCGTCAAGTGCCGCCAGTCGGCCTTCGCGCTTGGGGGAGACACGGGCGGACGGTTGGAGGTTGAGCACCGGGAACCCTAACCCGTGGGCGCCGGTCTGTCGACCCTGACCCGGCCGCCGCCGGTCGTTCGGGTGATCCGCCGGGGCCGATCAATTGGGCAGGTAGATCACGTAGCCGTCGATGGTGACCGTCTGGAATGTCCGGTTCGCCTTGCGCAGCTTCTCCTCGACCACCGGCACCGTGGGGCGCCCGTCGCGCCGCACGACGAGCGAACCGTCCTTGCAGTCGTACGTCACCAGCGAGCGGCACGGCAGGGTGTCGAAGACGTATGCGGCCCGCGGGTCCGCCCACGCCTGCACCCAGTACTCCGAGTAGCGGTTCCATCCGCCCTCCAGGCCGGCGTTCACCGTCCCGCACGTGACCCGCTCGCGGCTGAGGAAGCTGATCTTGCCGCAGACCCAGTAGTCGCTGTAAATGTGCGCCACCCCGAGGCGACCCAGGGTGTCGATGAGCGCCGCGTCGCGCTGGTTGCCCGCCTTGACCTGTGGTACCTCCCGGAATGCGGCAACGGTGCCGACCGCGAGGAAGGCGCAGTAGGCGGCCAGCACCGCGGCGCAGGCGACGCGCACCGTCCGGCGCAGCGCGTCCGGTCGCCGCCCGGCCGCGGTGACGCCCTGCCAGAGGGGCCAGAAGACGGCGGGGGCCGCGATCACGAAGCCGATGAGGTACCGGGCGTGGATGCCGGGCCACTCCACCGCCGCGTCGCTGAACGCGTAGAGGTAGAAGGTGATCGCCGCGCTCGCCAGCAGCGCCGCGTGGATGGCCTGGCGCCGCAGCCGGCGGGTCGGCTCCGCCTCGGGCGCGGGCCGGTCGGCGCCGGCGGGCCGCCGGTTGCGCCAGGCCCGCCACAGCCCCCAGGCCGCCAGCAGGATCGCGACCCCGAGCAGCAGCATGTAACCGGTGCCCCAGGCGTCGCGGACCAGGACGCAGGACCGGGCGTTGGACGTCGTCGGCCCCAGCGCGGGAAACTCGTTGACGCCGCAGAACGGCTCGCCGGTCATCATCGGCACGCTGGTGCGCACGGCGTTCCACAGCGCGTGCAGCTTCGCGTCCAGGGTCGCCGGCGGCTCGCCGCGGACGACCTGCAGCGCGGTGAGCGTGTCGGCGCCGGGCGCGGCGTGCAGGTTGTAGTGGATCGCCGGGTACATGCCGAGCACCAGGCCCGCGGCCGCGACCAGCGGCGCCAGCACCCGCACGAACTCGCGCCAGCAGACCGCGGCGAGCACGACGCCCGACATCAGCACGAAGGGAGCGGCGAGCAGGTCGGCCCACAGGCTGGTGCCGGCGACGGCGCCCCAGGCCGCATACACGGCCAGCCGCCACCGGCACTCGCGCAGCAGCCGGTACGGCCGGTGGGTGAGCACCAGCCAGCTCGTCAGCAGGAACAGCAGCGCACCGAACAGGAGGGTCTCGCCGTACCCGCCGATGGCGGTCAGCTCGCGGGCCATCACATACGGTGAGCCGAGCGCCAGGATGGTCAGGCAGACCAGCGCCCACCGCGCGCCGTAGACGAGCCGGGCCAGCAGGTAGCTGCTGACCAGGAAGGCCGCGAACATCAGGACCAGGCCGAAGCGCAGCATGAACAGCGACTCGCCGAACAGCCGGAACAGGACCGCACCCACCACGGCCTCGTGGGGGCCCATGTAGTTCTGGCCCGGGTAGAAGATCGGGCGCTCGTGGCGGTAGGCGATGTGCCGGGCCATCACGCCCAGGAAGCCCTCGTCGCTGTTGGTGGCCGGCCAGCCCTGGCCGATGAGGCCGATGCGGATCAGGCAGCCCAGCACGACCAGCCCGGCGGCCGTCCAGATGGAGGTGGCGCCGGCGAATCTGCCCCGCCGTGCTCCCGGAGCGGCGGACGGCGCCTCCCGAGCGGGATCCGCGACGGTGTCGGTCTGCAACTCTGCCCCTCCGATGACTACCGGCGGAATATATACCGAGCCCGGGCGACCGGCCGAAAGGGACGTCATCCTACCTGACGGAAGCGGCCCGGGGGCCGATTCGATGGAATTGGATGCCGGGCGCGGGTGACCCCGGCGTTGGAACAGCGTAGTGTGAGCCGGACTTTGTCACCAACCGCTGGAGTTCCCCGTGAAGCTCTCCATCCTCATGCCGGTGTACAACGAGGAGGCGCGGCTCCCTGATGCCCTGAAGCAGGCGCTGGCCGTCGACTACCCGTGCGAGATCGAGCTCGTGGTTGTCGACGACGGCAGCAAGGACCGCACGCCGGAGATCCTGGCCGGGGCGGACGACGCCCGGCTGCGCCCGGTGACGCATCCGCGAAACCAGGGCAAGGGCGCGGCGATCAAGACCGCCGTCGCCTCGGCGACCGGCGACTACATGGTGATCCTGGACGCGGACCTCGAGTACGACCCCAACGACATCCCCCGGCTGCTGGACCCGGTGCTCGACGGGCGCGCCGAGGTGGTCTACGGCAACCGCACGTTCGGTTCGCACAGCTCCTTCTCGTTCTGGTATGTGATGGGCAACAAGGCCGTCACCACCGCGGCCAACATGCTCTACAACTGCTACCTCGGTGACCTGGAGACCTGCTTCAAGCTCATGCCCCTGGAGCTGTACCGCTCGCTGGACGTCCGTTCGCGCGGGTTCGGCATGGAGGCGGAGGTCACCGGCAAGCTGCTGCGCCGGCGGGTGCGCCCGTTCGAGGTGCCGATCAGCTACCGGGCCCGGTCCCGCGAGGAAGGCAAGAAGATCACGTGGAAGGACGGCGTCGAGGCGCTGTGGATCCTGACCCGCGAGCGCATCCGGAAGCCCCCCGTGTCCGCCCGGTGACTCTGGAGCGAACGGTCCACATAGGACTTACGTGGCTCGGCGACCCGGGTCACAAAATCTGACGGATCGATTGAGTTTCGGGGGAAAACCGTTGAGGATCATAACTGTGTTGTGACCCATCCCTCGTCCGCTTCGGACCTGGGTCTCACTCAACGGGGAGAAGTAAACAGTGACTGCAATGCGCCCGTTCGGGCGCACCACCACCGTGCGCCTCGCCGCTATCGGCGTCGCCGCAACCGCTCTGATCGCCGCCTTCGCCACTCCGGCGCTCGCCGGGCCGGGCGGCTCCTCCGGCCGATCGGCCGACTCGCTCCTCCACCGGCCCCTCGCCTTCGACGCCGCGCCCGGCAAGTTCCGGGCCGCCGCCGCGGGTGCGGTGGCGAACAGCTACATCGTCGTCCTGAAGGACACCAAGGCGACGCCGACCGACGTCACCGACAGCGCCGACCGCCTCACGAGGGCGCACCGCGGCAAGGTCGGCAAGGTCTACTCGAAGGCGCTGCGCGGTTTCACGGCCACCCTGACCGAGGCCGACGCGAAGCAACTGGCCGCCGATCCCGGCGTCGCCTACGTCGAGCAGAACCGCTACGTCACCGCGGCCGAAACGCAGAACACCGTCACCACCTCGGCCAACGGGCTCAACCTGTGGGCTCTGGACCGGCTCGACCAGCCGTTCCTGCCGCTCAACCACCGGTACAGCTACCCGGTCAACACGACGAACGTCAACGTCTACGTGCTCGACACCGGTATCAACGCCGGCGCGGCCGATCTTCAGGGCAACCCCGGCCTGAAGCACGGCTGGTCCGCGACATTCCCGGCGGACCCGTCGTGCGCGCCCAACACCGACGGCCATGACGACAACGGCCACGGCACCTTCGTCGCCGCCGAGATCGCCGGCACCACCTACGGCGTGGCGAAGCAGGCGCCGCTCGAGTCGGTGAAGGTCCTCGACTGCAACGGCACCGGCACCGACGCCGAGGTCATCGAGGGCATCGAGCATGTCACCGCGACCGCGGTGAAGCCGGCCGTGGCCAACATGAGCCTCGGCGGTTCGGTCAGCACGGCGATCGACGATGCGGTCAAGGCGTCCATCGCCAGCGGCATCACCTACGTCGTCGCCGCGGGCAACGAGGGCGTCGACGCCTGTACCGTGTCGCCGGCCCGGGTGCCCCAGGCGATCACCGTGGGTGCCACCGATCACACCGACTTCCGGGCCAGCTTCTCCAACTACGGCACCTGCCTCGACATCTTCGCGCCGGGCGTGGATGTCCAGGGCTCGTACCAGGGGGGATACGCGTACGCCAGCGGTACCTCGATGGCCGCGCCGCTCGCCGCCGGGGACGCGGTGCTGCTGCTGCACGCTCACCCCACCTGGACACCGGCACAGGTCCAGGACGCGATCGTCAGGGTCGGCATCACCGGCACCGTGCACAACGCCGGCGCCGGATCGACCAGCAAGCTGCTGCGCGCCGGCGAGCCCACGCCCCCGAACACCTTCGGGCTGCGCTCGCACGCCAACAACCTCATCGTCACCGCCGATGGGGGCGGCGCCCGCCCGTTGATCGCCAACCGGTACAACGTCGGCGGCTGGGAGAACCTCACCGTCGTGGACGCCGGCGACGGCAGCCACGTGGCGCTTCGCTCCAGCTCCAACAACCTGTATGTCACCGCTGACAACGCCGGTGCCTCCCCGCTGATCGCCAGCCGCACCACGATCGGCGCCTGGGAGAAGTTCACGCTCATCCGCAACGCCGACGGCAGCGTCAGCCTGCAGGCGGCGATCAACGGCAAGTATGTGACGGCCGACAACGGCGGCAGCTCGGCGCTGATCGCCAACCGCGCGACCATCGGCCCGTGGGAAGAGTTCGACCTGACCGGCCAGGCGGCCGCCATCTTCCTGATCTCGCTGGCCAACGGGGAAATCGTCACCGCCGACAACGGCGGCAACTCCCCGCTCATCGCCAACCGGGACGATATCGGCGCCTGGGAGCAGTTCGACATCGTCGACGCGGGCGGCGGCTACGCGGCCATCGTCGCGCACGCCAACGGCAAGTTCGTCACCGCCGACAACGGTGGCGCATCGCCGCTGATCGCCAACCGCACCTCGGTCGGCCCCTGGGAGAAGTTCAAGCTCGTCAACAACCCCGACCTGACCCTGAGCTTCCTCGCCAACGCCAACAACCGGTATGTCACCGCTGACAACGCCGGTGCCTCCCCGCTGATCGCCAACCGCACGGTCATCGGCGGCGACTGGGAAGAGTTCGTCTACGCCACCACCGACGAGCTGAACCCGTAGCTCCGGCGCCGTCCCCTGCCGGTCGGGTGACCGGCAGGGGACGCGTACGGTGGGCTGCGTGGGGTCGCGGTGTGTGCTGGCGTCGCTGGAGGTCGTGGTCGGGCTGGCCGAGGCGGCCAGCCGGGCGTGGCGGCGGCAGGATGGGCTGATCAGCGCCGAGTGCGTGGCCGGCGTGCTGCTCGAGCGGCTCGGCGCCGAGCGCGTCCGCTGGGAGGCGGCGCCCGGGTTCGGGGCCTCCGGCGAAGGGGTGCCGGACGAGGTCGAGGACGAGGTCGAGGCCACGGTCCGGCAGGCGTCCTGGACCGCGCGGCGGTGGCTGCACCAGGACGGCTACGTCCCCGGGCCGATGTGGGACCAGCGGGTGCGGGTGGCGGTCGGCCGGGCGCTGGCCGCGGCCGAGGCCGGGCCCGAGATCCGGTATCTGGGGTTCAAGCTGTTCCTGCGGGCCCTGCTGGCCGAGTGCGCCTCACCCGGGGAGTGGATGGAGTTCGTGCGCCGCTTTCACCTGCGGCCCGACGCGGAGTTCCTGGCCGACGGCACGCCCGACGCGGCGGTCTCCCTCGCCATGCTGCGGACCTTCAAGGTGGTCGATGGCGGCGAGGCGGGCGGGCTCGCCGCGCTGGCCGCGAGGTCCCTGGTGCGGGCCGAGCGCGGCCGGGACGACGGGCCCATGGTGCCCGTGCTGCGGGCCGAGGCGACCCGGCAGGCGGTGCGCGGCGGCTGCGCGCTGGTCGGGCAGGCGCACCTGGTGATGGCCGTGTGCGCGGTCGACTTCGCTCTGGCGCAGACCGGGAGCCGGCTCAACGCCGCCGCCGCGCCGGTCAACGCCGCCGCCGGGGTGCTGGCCGAGCTCGGCATCTCCTACCCCGTGATCAAGGACTTCGCGGAGGACCTGGCGGCCGTGCCGGGCGATCCGCCGCCGGGCGAGCGCTCCTGGCGCCAGGACCGGGCCGACCCGCCGTGGGGCGCCGACCTGGTGCAGGCCTTCACCGAGGCGAAGCGGCTCGCGGTGGACCTCGGCCACCGGTTCCCCGGCACCTCGCACGTGCTCTACGCGGTGGCCGCCGACGGGGCCGGCACCGGCGCCCGGATGCTGCGCGCCTACGGCGTCGACCCGGCCGCCCTCGCCGTCCGGCTGGGCCGGCAGCTGGCGCCGTAACCGGCCGGCCGGCGCTACGCGTCGTAGCGGTGGATCCAGCCCTCCAGGCGCTTGACCAGCGGGGCCAGGCCGGGCAGATCGGCCACGTCGTTCGTGGTGACCTTGTGGCCGCCGTAGTGCACGACATACGTCTGCAGGTCGGCACCCGGCTGCATCCGGTGGGCCGGCAGGTGATCGAAGTCGGCCGAGCGCAGCTCCGCGCGCAGCGCCGCCAGCTCGTCGGCGGCCAGCGTGGCCCGCACCGTGCCGTGCTTGCGGGTCTCGATGCGCAGGCCGCCGTCGTCGCCGACCTCGACCCGCACCGTGCCGCCCGCCACCCCGCCGCTGCGCTCCATCGTGACGAGCCCGCCCCCGACCGCCCGCCAGACCAGCCAGCCGGCGACGAGCACGACGACCAGGGCGGCGGCCCCCACCCCGATCCGGACCCGCGGCGACATCCGCGCCAGCGCGGGCGGCACCCGCAGCGACCTCGACATGCCCCGGGACGATAGCCGAGCCGCGCAACGCCGCAAAGACACCCGCCGCGCATCGGGTGCCCCCACGCCCGCCCGGGCGGCCGGGGCCCGGGTGATCGGGCCCCGGCCGCGCCGGGACTAGCGGTTGAAGCGGCGGTCGAGGGCCAGGTTGTGGTCGTCGAGCGACGGGATGTAGGACGGCGCCGCCGAGGCGGTGAGCGCCGCCGCGGGGGTGGGCACGCCGGCCCAGCGCTGCACGGCCGCCGTGGCGGTCGCGGTCTCGGCGGGTTTGAGCAGGCCGATGTTCGCGCCGTGGTTGGCGCCGGCGGCGACATACCACAGCGAGTCGCGGGTGCCCGGCCCGAGGCGGAACGGCTCCGCGCCCCACGGGTCGTTCTGGCCGTAGACGAACAGCAGTTGCCGGCCGGCGAACTTCACCCAGGCGTCGACGTCCAGCATGGCCAGCGGCTGGAAGTGCGGCACCAGCTCGCGCGGGATGTAGGATTGCGCCCGGTCCTGGCCGCGGTAGTGCTGCAGCCGGGCGATGTTGGGCAGCTTGATGTCGGGGTAGCCCAGCTGGTAGGAGGCCTGGAAGTAGTACGGGAAGTATGGCTCCAGGCCCTGGTCGGTGTTGGAGTCCAGGCCGTAGATCAGGTCGATCCACGCCCAGATCTCGTCGCTGGACGCCGAGGCCGGCGGCACGTCCGCGCAGTCGCTCTCGTCGCTGTACTGCCAGAATGCCCACGTCGTGCCGTTGACCATGAACTCGAAGGCCCGGTCGGCATTGCCCACGATGGTGAAGGTCCGGCCGTTCTCGCTCGCCCACGCCTGGTAGCGCGCGACGAACTCCTTCCGCCGGTGCAGCGCCTCGACCTGGATGCCGTCCAGGGCCGCCCGGCACTGCGGCCCCCCAACCTTGGTGAAGAAGCGGTCGTAGGCCGAGTCCTCGTCGTTGACCACGTCCTGCGGCGCCACGTAGGCGACCGTGCCGGCCACGTCGTCGGGGTAGAAGCGGCGGTGGTAGATCGAGGTCATGCCGCCCTTGCTCGCCCCGGTGGAGATCCACTTCTGCGAGTAGATCGGTTTGAGGGCCTGCACGATCCGGTGGTGGTCGGTCGCCGCCTGCCAGATGGTGAGCTGCTGGTCCCAGTTCGGGGCCGCGGGCCGCGACGGGGTGAAGAAGCGCTGCTCGACCGAGATCTGGTTGCCGTCGACGAGCCGGGTCGGCTCGGACCGGAAGGCGTACTCCGGCACGTTGTAGCCGGTGGTGTGCAGCACCATCGGCCGGTCGGTGCCGCGGTGCAGCAGCGTGAACCGCTGCTGGAAGGTGCCCTTGCGCGGGTTGGTGTGGTCGACCGGCTGAGTGATGCTGAGGATGAAGAACCGGTACGGCGCGGCGACCGGCTGCTCGGAGAGCACGGTCAGCCCGGGCACCGCCTCCAACCGGGCCAGGATGTCGGTGCCGGTCGCGGTGGCCGCCGCGGCGGGCCCGGCCACCCCCACGGCGCCAGCGGTGGCTATGCCGGCCGTCAGCGCCACCGCGAGCAGCGCCCGTCGGAGTCGGATCATGCGGTACCTCCCCATTGAGACCTGTATCTGTCTCGATGGAACCTACCGGAGGTCCTGCATGCGCCGCACCCAGTCGTGGAAGCCGCGGATGTGGTGCTCGCTGGGCACCAGCACGCCGCCCGCGGCGTAGGCGCGCGAGGCCATCGCCGGCTGGCAGCGCTCGCACGCGTCGAAGTCCTGGCGGTTGACCCGGTCGAACAGCTCCACCGAGCGGTCGATGTCCGGGTCGCCGGCCAGCACCGAGGGCAGGTAGAGCCAGTCGCACTCGACCAGCGTGCGGTCGGCCGCGATCGGGAACATCCGGTGCAGGATGACGTGGTCCGGCACCAGGTTGATGAACACCTGCGGGCGGATGGTGATCGCGAAGTAGCGGCGGTCCTGGGCGTCGGCCAGGCCGGGCAGGCGCTCGACCCCGGCGGAGCCGTCGACGGTGAAGCCCTGCACGTCCGGGCCGAACTCGGCGCCGTGGCCGACGTAGTACTGCGCCGCGTAGCCCAGCGCGAACTCGGGCAGCACCCGGACCAGCTCCGGGTGGATCGTGGCGCAGTGGTAGCACTCCATGAAGTTCTCGACGATGAGCTTCCAGTTGGCCTTGACGTCATAGGAGATCCGCCGGCCGATGTGGAGGCCTTCGATGTGGTACCGCTCGATCGCCGCCGGATCGCCGAGGCGCTCGGTGGCCGCGCCGATCACGGTCTCGGTGAACGACGGCGGCTCGGCCGCCAGGCACACCCAGACGTAGCCGAGCCACTCCCGCACGTGCACCCGGTGCAGCCCGTAGCCGGCCCGGTCCACGTCGGGCAGGTCCTTGAGGTTCGGCGCCGCCACCAGCGAGCCGTCCAGCGCGTACGTCCACGCGTGGTACGGGCAGCGCAGGTTGCGCCGGGTCCGCCCGGCCGGCTCCGTGCACAGCAGCGCCCCGCGGTGCCGGCACACGTTGAGGAGGGCGTGGACCGCCCCGTCGAGATCCCGGGTGATCAGCACGCTCTCCCGGCCGATCGGCACGGTGCGGAACTGCCCGGGCTCGGCGATCTCGGAGGCGTGGACCGCGCAGAACCACAGCCGCTCGAAGATGCGCTCCTGCTCGACGGCGAACCGCTCCGCCGAGGTGTACGCCTCCCCGGGCAGCGTGGGTAGCAGGCTCGACGTCATCGGGGTACCACCTTTTCTACCAGGCCCGCGCCGGGTCGAACAGCGCGATGGGATGGCCGGTCGCGCCGGTCAGCACGAGGTCGGCGAGGATCTCCCCGACGACGGGGACGAACTTGAAGCCGTGCCCGGAGAACCCGCACGCGACGGTGACCCGCTCGTGCGCCGGGTGCCGGGCGATGACGAAGTGCTCGTCGGGCGTGTTGGTGTACAGGCACGTCTTGCCGCGCAGGAAGCGCCCCGCCCCGGCCGGCACCCGGGTGGCCAGGTGCGCGGCGATGACCTCGACCTCCTCCGCCCGGATGCTCCGGTCGATCGTGTCGGCGGTGGTCGGCTCGCCGCGGCGGAAGAACGCGAACTTGACCCCGTCGTCCGCCCCGTCCAGCGCGGGGAAGCCGTACACCTGCGTGCCGGGCGGCCCCTCCCAGATGAAGATCGGCTGCCGGTCCGGCCGGAACGGCTCGATGCCGCCGGTCGGGGCGAACCAGAACTGCACCTGCCGCTCCACGACCAGCGGCACGCCCAGATCGGCGAGCAGCTGCGGGGCCCAGGCGCCCGGGCAGATCACGAGCGCGTCCGCGCGGTACGTCCCGGCCTCGGTGCGGACCGTGACCCCGTCGCCGCCGGCCGACCACTCGGCGACCGGCTCGTGGAAGCGCAGCTCGGCGCCGAGCCGGGTGGCCAGGCCCAGGTTCGCCCCGACCGTTTTCTCCGGGCGCACCAGCCCGGCCTTGGCCTCGTAGAGCGCCACCTCGTCGTCGCGGGGCGTGAACAGCGGGAAGCGCCGGCGGATCTCGGCCGCGTCGAGCATCTCGTGCGGCAGCCCCCACCGCTCGGCGCTGCGCCGGCTGCCGTCGACGGTCCGCGAGTCCGGGGTGCCCATCATCAGCCCGCCGGTGAGCGTGATCAGGTCCTGGCCGGAGTCGTGGGCGAGCTTGTCCCACAGCTCGTAGGCGCGCAGCAGCAGTGGCACGTAGGCCGGGTCCTCGAAGTAGGACTGCCGGGTGATCCGCGAGCCGCCGTGGCTCGCCCCCAGGTCGTGGGCGGGGCCGAACCGCTCCAGGCCGAGCACCCGCTGCCCGCGGGCGGCCAGGTGGTAGGCGGCCGAGCTGCCCATGCCGCCCAGCCCGGCCACGATCACGTCGTAGGACTCCACTGCGAACCTCGCTTACCGTCGGATTCTGGTGCCTTTCGGGTCGAACAGCGGATCCGCCCGTACCGTCGCGGCAACCCGTTGATCGAAATAGGCAATGTCCACCCGTTCGCCCGGCGTGGCAAGAGCCGCCGGCAGCCACGCATACGCGATCGGGGTCCCGACGGTGTACCCATAGGCGGCGCTCGTCACGTAGCCGACCGCCGTCCCGGCCGACAGCACCGGCTCGCGGCCCATGGGCACGGTCCGGCCGTCGTCGACGGTGAGGCAGGCGAGGCGGCGCTCGGTGCCCCGGCGCAGCGCGGGCCGGCCGAAGAAGTCGCCGTGGTCGGCGTTGACCGCGAAGCCCAGCCCGGCCGAGTAGGGGTCGTCCTCGGCGGTCATGTCCACGCCCCAGGCCCGGTAGCCCTTCTCCAGGCGCAGGCTGTTGAAGGCGCTGCGCCCGGCGGCCACCGCGCCGTGCGGCCGGCCCGCCGCCCACAGCGTGTCCCACAGCCGCAGGCCCAGCTCGGCGCTCGTGTAGACCTCCCAGCCGAGCTCGCCGACGTAGGAGACGCGCAGCATGGTGACCGGCACGGTGTCCAGGTAGGTGCGGCGGGCCTTGAAGTAGCCGAACGCCTCGTGCGACAGGTCGAGCCCGGTCAGCGGCCGCAGCAGGTCGCGGGCGGCCGGCCCCCACACCCCGACGCAGCAGGTGCCGCCGGTGATGTCGGCGACGTGGACGCCGGCCGGCGCGTGGGCGCGCAGCCAGGCCAGGTCGAGGTTGCCGTTGACGCCGACCTGGAACTCCTCGGGGCCGAGCCGGGCCACCGTGACGTCGCTGCGCACCCCGCCGCCCGCGTCGAGCAGCAGCGCGTAGACCACGCTGCCCACCGGCCGGTCGACGTGGTTGGAGCACATGCGCTGCAGGAACGCGGCCGCGCCCGGGCCGGTCACCGACAGCCGCTTGAGCGGCGTCATGTCGAACAGCCCGGCCCGCTCCCGGGTGGCCAGGGCCTCGGCGGCCGCGATCGGCGACCAGTGCCGGGCCGCCCAGGCGTCCCGGGGCGGCAGGTCCGGCATCGGCAGGCCCGCGTTGGCCTCGAACCACAGCGGCCGCTCCCACCCGGCGCCCTCGGTGAACCGGGCGCCCAGCTGCAGCTGCCGGGCGTAGAACGGGCTCACCCGCAGCGGCCGCGGGTCGCGGACCGGATCGAGCGGGTGGATGATGTCGTACACCTCGACGAACGCGCGCTGCCCGCGGGCGTCCACATAGGACGGCGAGAGCTGCGCCTCCTCGAAGCGCTGCGCGTCGCACTCGTGCAGGTCCACTGTGGAGTGTCCGTCGACCAGCCACTGCGCGACCGCGCGGGCGACGCCGGCGGAGTGGGTGACCCAGACCGCCTCGGCCAGCCACAGCCCGGGCCGGCCGGCGGCCGGGCCGAGCAGCGGGAAGCCGTCTGGGGTGAACGAGAAGATGCCGTTGAGGCCGTGCTCGACGTCCGGCAGGCCGGGCAGCAGCGCGCGGGCGTCGGCGAGCGACGCGGCGAACTGGCCGGGCTCGAACGGCGGCTCGACCGCGGTCGGCATCGGGTCGTGCGAGTACGAGCCGATGCCGATGCCGCCGGCGGTCTGCCGGAAGTACAGATCCCGATCCTGATGGCGCAGGATGGGCATCCCCGCCGGCAGCCCGGCCAGCTCGCCGGTGACCGCGTACTGGTGCGCCAGCGGCAGCAGGGGGACCGGCGCCAGCCGGGGCCCCCAGTAGCCGGCGCAGCAGACGACGACGTCGGCCGGGACCTCCCGCCCGTTGACGTGGACCCGGCCGTCCTCGATCGCGGTCACCTCCTGGTGGCCGTGGAACACCGCGCCGCGGGCGATCGCCGCCTGCGCCTGGGCCTGGGCGGCGTCCACGGCCCGGGCCAGGCCGTCGGTGGGCACGTGCAGGCCGCCCAGCACGACGTCCGGGTCCAGCAGCGGGAACCGCTCCCGGCACTCCCGCGGGGTCAGGATCGACGCCCCGATGCCCCACGCGGTGGCGAAGCCGTGCCGCCGGTGCAGCTCGGCCAGCCGCTCGGGGCTCGTCGCCACCTCGATGCTCCCGACCTGGTCGAAGCAGCCGAGGCGCAGATATTTTTCGACGGTGTACCGCGCGAAGCCGGCCATGGTCTTCGACGGGTTCACCTGGAACACCAGCCCGGGCGCGTGCGACGTCGAGCCACCGGTGCGAAACAGCGGGCCGCGGTCGAACACGGTCACGTCCGTCCAGCCGCGCCCGGTCAGCTCGTCGGCCAGCGCGCACCCGACGATGCCCGCACCGATGATCACGACGCGCGGGCTCATGCCGGGATCCACGCCTTCCAGGTCGCCTCGTGCTCCTTGGCCCACTTCTCGGCGGCCTTGTCCGCGGCCATGCCGTCGACCGAGATGTAGGCCGAGACCGTGTTCTGGTCGTCGTTGGTCCAGGTGAAGTTCTTGATCAGCTGGTAGGCCTTGCCGCCGGTGTCGGCGAACTTCTTGCTGGCGATCTTGTCCAGCACGTAGTCCGGGTAGTCGCAGGCGACCTGCTTGGGGTCGGCGTCGCAGCCGGCGGTGTAGGCCGGGAGCTTGACCCGCACGTACTTCTCCTTGGCGAACAGCCACTGCGGCTCGTAGAAGTAGAACAGCAGCGGCGCCTTCTGCGCCGTGGCCTGCTGGGCGGCCTTGATCAGCGCCGCCTCGCTGCCGGAGTAGACCACCTTGTAGTCCAGCTTCAGGTTGCCGACCAGCGCCTCGTCGTTGGTGACGTAGGACGGGTCGCCGTCCAGCAACTGGCCCTTGCCGCCGGACTCGGAGGTCTTGAACAGGTTGGCGTACTTGTTGAGGTTGGCGCTGTCGGTGATGTCCGGGTACTGCTCGGTCATCCACTGCGGGACGTACCACCCGATGACGCCCTTGTTCCCGGTCGGGCCGACCTCGACGGCGACCTTCTTGTCCTTGATGTAGGTCTGCTTCAGGTCGTCGTGGCCCCAGTTCTCCACGATGACGTCGACCTCGCCGGTCTCGAAGCCCTGCCAGGAGACCTCCTCCTTGAGGTTCTTCTCCTCGACGTCGTAGTGCAGCTCGTTCTTGAGCAGGTAGGCGAGCACGGCCGCGTTGGCCTCGTAGCCGACCCACGGGTTGATGGCGAGCTTCACCGTGCCCGCCTTCGCCGCGCCGCCGGTACCGGCGTCGGACTTGACTCCGCCGCAGGCCGCGGTCGTGAGCAGCGTCAGGGCGAGACAGGCGGCGATGGATCTGGTTCTCATGACGCAGACTCCCTCCAGGTGTGCCTCCGCCGGCCAGCGCCCTGCGTGAGGCGGTCCAGCACCACGCCGAGCAGCACGATGGCGATGCCGGCGGCGAAGCCCTTGCCGAAGTCCTCCCGCTGGGAGAACCCGGCGACCACGTCGTAGCCGAGCGCGCCGGCCCCGACCAGGCCGCCCACCACGACCATCGCCAAGACCATGACGATGCCCTGGTTGGCGGCGAGCAGCAGGCCCTCGCGGGCCACCGGCAGCTGCACCTTCCACAGCAGCTGCCGGGACGTGGAGCCGGCCGAGACGGCCGCCTCGACGACGTCGGCCGGCACGGCGCGCACGCCGTCCTGGACCAGGCGGACCACCGGCGGGGTGGCGTAGATGACGGCGGCGGCGATGGCGGTGAACCGGCTCGCGCCGAACAGGGCGACGGCCGGCAGCAGGTAGACGAACGACGGCATGGTCTGGGCCGCGTCCAGCAGCGGGCGCAGCACGGCGGCGAAGCGCGCGTGCCGGGCGGCGAGCACGCCCAGCACGATCCCGGCCAGCACCGACAGGGCGGTCGCGACGAGCACCGTGCCGAGGGTCTCCATGGCGTGCTCCCACAGGCCGAGGGCGGCGACGCCCAGCAGCGCGGCCCCGGCGACGGCGGCCGCCCGCACCCCGCTGACCGCCGCCCCGGCCAGCACCACGAGCGCCACGATCAGCCACCACGGCGCCGCCGTGAGCCCGTCCTGCAGCGGGTTGAGCACGGCGGTGGTGACGGCGTTCTTGAGCGGGTCGGTGAACTGGTAGAGATTGAGCTCCATCCAGTGCACCAGCTGGTTTACCGGCCGGGCGAACGCGTAGTGGACGCCTTCCGGGAAGTCTTTGCCCCATGGCAGAAAGGCCGCTACAGCCGAGATAACTAGACTTACCGCGATAAGTCCGATTCCTGGGCGTCTCGTGGCGTTGGTGGTCAGGCGGTCCAAGGCGATGGCCAGGATCACGATGGCGAGGCCGGCGTCGAAGGCGGCGCCGACGTTCACCCGCTCCAGCGCCCGGACGATGGTCTCGCCCAGCCCGGGTGCGTCGATGAGCGCGGTGACCACCACCATCGACAGCGCCATCATCAGCGTCTGGTTCGCCGCCAGCCGCAGGGCGGAGCGGGCCATCGGCAGCCGGACCTTGCGCAGCGTCTGCCAGCGGGTGGAGCCCAGCGAGCGGGCCGCCTCGACGGTCTCCACCGGCACCTCGCGGATGCCCAGCGCGGTGATGCGGATCGCCGGCGGGATCGCGTAGACGAGGGTGGCGATCGTCGCCGACGGCGCGCCGATGAGGAACAGCAGGGTCATCGGCGCCAGGTACGCGAACGTCGGCATGATCTGCATGACGTCCAGCAGCGGGTTGAGCGCCGCGCGGACCCAGCGCACCGAGCCGGCCAGCACGCCCAGCGGCACCCCGATCAGCAGCACCAGCAGGACGGCGGCGACGGTGAGCGCGAGCGTGTCGGCGCTCTCGGGCCACAGTCCCAGCACCCCGAGCGCGGCGAATGCCACCGCGACGCCGAGCGCGGTGCGCCAGCCGGCGAAGGCGAGCCCGGCCGTGCTCAGCACGCCGGTCACGCCCAGCCAGCCGAGCGCGGCGACGGCGGCCTGCACGGCGCCGACGACCAGGGCCACGACGTAGCGGACGTAGTTCGCGCCGTAGGTGAACAGCGGGCTGGTGTCGCGGTGGTCGTCGACCCAGCCGCGGGCGTCGTTCAGCGCGGTGAAGACCCCGGTGCCGTGCGGGTCGACGAACGCCAGGCCGGCGGCCAGCACGAGCGCCCCGCCGATGAGCGCGATCAGCCGACCGGGGGAGCGGGGGACGGCCGCGGCCAGCGTCGTCATCGGCCGAGCACCTCCAGCAGGCGGTCCCGGTCGACCACGCCGAGCGCGGTGTCGCCGTCGGCCACGCCGACCGGTTTGTCGCTGCCCAGCACCGCGCGCACCGCGTCGCGGATGACCGTGCCCGCGCTCAGCGGCTCGCCCTCGAACTCCCCGGGCGCGGTCACCCAGCGCAGCGTCAGCACGTCGGCCTTCGGCACGTCCCGGACGAAGTCGCGCACGTAGTCGTCGGCGGGGTCGCCGACCACCTCGTCCGGCCGGCCCACCTGGACCACCGCGCCCTCGCGCATGACCGCGATCCGGTCGCCGAGCTTGAGCGCCTCGCCCAGGTCGTGGGTGATGAACACCATCGTCTTGCCCAGCTCCCGGTGCAGGCGCATGACCTCGGCCTGCATGTCCCGGCGGATCAGCGGGTCCAGCGCGCTGAACGGCTCGTCGAACAGCAGCAGCCCCGGGTCGACGGCCAGCGCCCGGGCCAGCCCGACCCGCTGCTGCATGCCGCCGGAGAGCTGGCCCGGGTGGCGGTCGCCGAAGCCGCTGAGCCCGACGAGCTCGAGCAGCTCGCCGGCCCGGCGGTGCCGGACGGCCTTCGGCACGCCCTGGATCTCCAGGCCGTAGGCGATGTTGTCCACCACCCGCCGGTGCGGCAGCAGCCCGAAGTGCTGGAACACCATGGCGACCTCGTGCCGCCGCAGCCGGCGCAGCCGCCCGGCGGACATCTCGTGCACCGCCTCGCCGCCCAGGTACACCTCGCCCGCGGTCGGCTCGACCAGCCGGGTCAGGCAGCGCACCAGCGTCGACTTGCCGCTGCCGGACAGCCCCATGACCACGAACACCTCGCCGTCGGTGACGTCGAACGTCACGTCGCGGACGGCGGCCAGGCAGCCGGTGCGCTCGTAGAGCTCGCGCATCGGCAGCTCCGCGGCCGGCGTGCCGAGAATCTTGTGTGCCTTCGGGCCGAAGATCTTCCAGAGGTGGCGTACCGACAGGGCCGGCATCTCGTCCTCGCTCTACTGGGTCGTCATGAGGTCGGCGCAGCGCTCGGCGATCAGCAGGACGGCGACCATCGGGTTGACCGAGGTCATCGTCGGGAACACCGACGCGTCGGCGATCCGCACATTGGTCAGGCCGCGCACGCGCAGCCCCGGATCGACCACCGCGAGCGGGTCGTCGGGCGCGCCCATGCGGCAGGTGCCGGCCGGGTGGTAGACGGTGTGGTGGGCGGCCCGGCCGTACACCGAAAGCTCCTCGTCGGTCGTGAGCCCCGGGCCCGGCGCGATCTCGCGGGCGATCCAGTCCCGCAGCGGGGCCGACGCGGCCACCTCGCGGGCGATGCGCAGGCCGTCGACGATCGTGCGCTCGTCGTGGCCGCCCTCGTCGGTGAAGTACCGGAAATCGAGCAGCGGCTTGGTCTCCGGCCGGTCGTCGGCCAGGGTGAGCCGCCCGCGGCTGCGCGGCCGGGGCACGTTCGGGGTCATGCCGAAGCCATGCTCGGGCACGTCGTAGCCGAGCGGCTCGGTGTTGTAGGTGAACGGCAGCTGGTAGATGTGGAACATCAGGTCCGGCCGGTCCTGCGCCCGGTCTCGCCGCACGAACAGCGCCGCGTCGGCGTCCATCGCGGACTCCTGCGGCAGCGGCCTGGCCGACTCCCACAGGATGATCGACTCGGGGTGGTCGAGGAGGTTCTCCCCGACACCCGGTATCCGGATCTTCGCGTGCTTGGCGGGGCCGATGCCCGACAGCAGCATGAGCCTGGGCGTGTCGATCGCCCCGGCGCAGAGGACATACTGCTCGCCGCGGATCGCGCCGGCGCTCGTCGCGATGCCGGTGACGCGGTCGCCGCTGATTTCGATGTGGTACGCCCAGGTGCCGGTCAGCAGCGTGAGGTTCGGGTCCGCCAGGATCGGGTGGAGGTACGCCACCGAGGAGGACGACCGCACCCCGGTCTGCGGGTAGTAGCCGACCGGGACGAATCCGGCGCCGTCGGTGAACGGCTCGGCGTTGAAGTCCTCGATGACCGGCACGCCCAGCGCCTGCGCGCAGGCGGCCACGAAGTCCTCGGTCAGCGCGTTCCGGTGCCGCGGGGCGACCGGCACGATGTTCGTGCGCAGCCGGTGGAAGAGCGGGAGCATCGCCTCGAAGGTCCACCCGTCCGCCCCGGCGGCGACCCAGTCGGCGAAGTCGCCCGGCGGCGGCAGGAAGCTGATCATCGTGTTGTGCGACGAGCAGCCGCCCAGCACCTTCGCCCGCGCGTGCCGGATCCGGCCGTTGCCGCGCGGCTGGGGCACGATCGGGTAGTCGTAGTCCAGGTCGGACTCGAGCAGGTTGAGCCAGTTGCGCAGCTGCAGCACCCGCTCGTCGCCGACGTCGCTCGGCCCGCCCTCGATCAGGCAGACCCGAGCGCCGCGCTCCACCAGCCGGGCCGCGACCACCGCCCCGGCGGTGCCGCCGCCCACGATCACCACGTCGTACGAGCCGTGCGCCTCCATTGGCAGCCCCCCGGTGTGACCCATGGGTGTTGCAGATGACACAACTTCAACTCTGTGTCGCAACAGAATCGAGCGGCGCCGCGGGCCGGTCAATGGGCGGCGGGAGGTATTTACCGCCGTGAAACCTAGGCGAGATGTCCGACTATGGCATCGATGTCAGCCGCTGCCTTGCGGACCGTCGTGGCCACGTCGGCGAAGCTCTCCTTGGGCAGCCGGTACGTCGGCCCGGACACGCTGACGGCGGCCCGCAGGCTGCCCGACCAGCCGCGGATCGGCGCCGCCACGGCGTTCAGCCCGATTTCGAGCTCCTCGGCGGTGCTGGCCCAGCCGCGTTCCGAAATTTCCGACAATTCTGACCTGAGGGCGATTGGGTCGATGATCGTGTGCGGCGTGAAGCGCTCTAACGGATTTTTCAGGATATTGTCGCGTTCGTCGGCCGGCAGGGCATTGAGCAGGATCTTGCCGCTCGACGTGGCGTGCAGCGGCGTGCGCTGCCCGACCCAGTTGTGACTGGCCACGGCCGCCCGCCCGCGGACCTGGCTGATGTTGATGGCATACCCGTGGTCGACGATGGCGACGTTGACCGTCTCGCCGAGCTCCTCGGCCAGCCGCTCGCACACGCCCCGGCTCTCCCGGGCCAGGTCGAACTGCGCGGTCACGGCCCCCGCCAGCCGCACGATGCCGAGCCCGAGCCGGTATTTCCCCCGGCCCCGCGGCTGCTCCACGAGCCCCCGCTGCTCCAGCGCCCCGACCAGCCGAAACGCGGTCGACTTGTGCACCCCGAGCTCGGCCGCGATCTCGGTGACGCCGGCCTCCCCGCGCCGCGCCAAGATCTCGAGCACGGTAACCGCCCGATCGACGGACTGCACCAGCGCCGTCTCACTGTTGCTCATGGCGCAACTGTAATTCGTCCCCCGGTGCCGACGGCTTGATCCCCTCTGCCATATATCGCTATCGTTAAATGTCTGGGACTTGAAACGTTCAAAGGACTCGTGAAGGACACCGCCATGTTCGTTCACATCCGCCCCGCCCGCCGCCGTCTCGCGCGCTTCGCCGTCATCGTGGGTCTCGTCGCCGCGGCCGCCGCCGTCCCGCCCGTCTCCTCGGCGGCGGCCATCGCGCCCGTCTCCTCGGCGGCCGCTCCCGCCGCGACCGGCGAGGTCGCCGCGGGCGCCCTGCGGGTGGACAACGCCACCGATCCGCTCGGCATCGACGATCCCCGTCCGGCCCTCGGCTGGAGGCTGACCTCGTCCGTCGGCAACGAGCGCCAGACGGCCTACCGGGTGCTCGTGGCGAGCAGCGCCGACCGGCTGACCCCGGGCAACGCGGACGTCTGGGACAGCGGCAAGGTCACCTCGGGCGAGTCCGTCTCGGTGGCGTACGGCGGGCCGGCGCTGCGATCGGCGCAGCCCTACTACTGGGCCGTGCAGGTGTGGGACGTCCACGACGCGCCGTCGGCCTGGAGCGCGGCCGCCCGCTGGGAGACCGGGCTGCTGAGCGCCCAGGACTGGCAGGGCGCCCAGTGGATCAGCACCGACACCGCGCCGACGGCCGCGCCGATGCTGCGTTCCACGTTCACCCTGCCCGCCAAGACGGTGGCCTCGGCCCGCGCCTACGTCGACGGGCTCGGCTTCGCCGAGTTGCGCCTCAACGGCGGCAAGGTCGGTGACCAGGTGCTCGCGCCGGCGAACACGCCCTACGCGCAACGCAGCCTCTACACCACCTACGACGTGACCACCGCCGTCCAACCGGGCGCCAACACCGTCGGCGTGTGGCTCGGCAACGGCTACGGCCCGCGGTTCAGCCAGTACGGCTTCCGCTGGACGGGCCCGCGCCAGGCGGTCGTGCTCCTGACCGTCGCGTTCACCGACGGCAGCCGGCAGACCGTCGTGAGCGACGCCTCGTGGAAGTGGTCGACGGGCCCGATCGTCGCCGACGACATCTACGCCGGGGAGAGCTACGACGCCCGGCTGGAGCAGCCCGGCTGGGACCGGCCCGGCTTCCCGGACGCGAGCTGGCGTCCGGTGCGGGTCGTCGCCGCCCCGTCGCCCACGCTCACCGCGGCCGCGCTGCCGCCGATCCGGGTGGCGGGCACGCTGCAGCCCGTCCGGCTCAGCCAGCCGCAGCCGGGCGTGTACGTGTACGACTTCGGGCAGAACATCGCCGGCTGGGCGCGGCTGCGCGTGCAGGGTCCGGCCGGGACCACCGTCCGGATGCGGACCGCCGAGGAGATCGGCGCGGGCGGCATGCTCGACACGACCACGAACCGCAACGCCGCGTCGACCGACACCTACACCCTCGCCGGCACCGGGTCGACCGAGACCTACGAGCCCCGGTTCACCTACCACGGCTTCCGCTACGTCGAGGTCACCGGATATCCGGGAACACCGGCCACGAGCAGCCTCGACGCGCGCGTGGTGCACGCGGACGTGGCGTCCACCGGCACGTTCGCCTCATCGGACGCGCTGCTGAACCAGATCTGGCAGAACAACCGGCGGACCATCCTGAACAACTCGATGAGCATCCCCACCGACAACCCGGTCCGCGACGAACGGACCCCGCCCGGCATGGACGTGCAGGCCTACCGCGACGCCTCCGTGCGCGAGTTCGGCATGAACGGCTTCTACGCCAACTACCTGCTGGACATGCCGCCCGGCACGGCGCTGCCGAGTGACGCCGGCAACGCCCAGCAGCCGGACATGGGCGGCAACCAGGTCGGGCTCGCCTGGACGCTCTACGAGCAGTACGGCGACCGGGCCACCCTAGCGGCCACCTACCCGGCCATGAAGCGGTTCGTCGACACCAACGCCGCCAACGTGCCCGGGTACATCTGGACCACCGGATTCGGCGACTGGTGCCCGCCGGACCTCAGCGGCAACGCCAACGGCGGGGCGGGCAGCCCCAGCGCGGGCAACTGCGGCAGCGAGGTGTCCGTGGTCAACACCGCGCTGTCCTACCAGCAGGCCCGCGACGTCGCCCGGGCGGCGACCGCGTTGGGCCAGACCGCCGACGCGACCCGCTACACGCAGCTGGCCGAGAGCATCAAGCAGGCGTTCAACGCCCGCTTCCTCAACCCCGACGGCGCGAGCTACGGCGACGGCCGCCAGGTGACCAGCGTGCTGCCGCTGGCCTTCGGCCTGGTGCCCGACGCGAACGTCCCGGCGGTCGGGGCGCGGCTCGTCGACACCATCCTCAACCGCAACGGCGGTCACCTGGACACCGGCATCTTCGGTACCCGCTATCTCATGGACGCCCTGGCCCGCATCGGCCGCATCGACGTCGCGATGACGGTGCTGGACCAGACCACGTATCCGGGGTTCGGGTACGAGATCAGCCGCGGCGCGACGACCGCCTGGGAGGAGTGGACGTACGCCTCCTCGATGGAGACCCACGACCACGCCATGTTCGCCGGCATCAACGCGTCCCTCTACACCCAGCTCGCCGGCATCCAGCCGGCCGCACCCGGCTACGGCGCCGTGACCATCGCGCCGCAGGTGCCCACCGGCCTGCAGCACGTGGCCGCGTCCATCGACACCGTGCGCGGCGCGGTCTCCACCTCCTGGACCGTCACCGGCCAGCAACTCGCCCTCGACGTCACGATCCCGGTCGGCACCACGGCGACCGTCCACGTCCCGAACTTCGGCCGCGGCGACACCACCGTGACCCCGACCGGCGCCACCGTGCAGGCCGCCACCGGCACGGAGACGGTCTATGCGGTGGGCTCCGGCACCTGGCACTTCACCGGAGCCGTGACACCCGCCGCCGCCTCCGCACTGCCCGGCACCTGGCCCAGGTGCGCCACGGAGACCGGAACCTGTTCCTTCACGGGTACGAACACCGTCGCCTTCGGCGCGCAGGGCCGCTACGCCTACGCCACACCCACCAACGGCACGGCGTGTTCGAACGGCGTCTTCGGCGACCCGGCCCCGAACATCGGCAAGGCCTGCTACTTCATGTCCGCCCCGCCGTGGGCCCAATGTGCCACCGAGACCGGCACGTGCTCCTTCGCGGGCACGCTCACCGTCGCCTTCGGCGCGCAGGGCCGCTACGCCTACGCCACGATCACCGGCGGCACCGCGTGCACCAATGCGGTGTTCGGCGACCCGGCGCCGAACGTCGGCAAGGCCTGCTACCTCACCTCCGCACCCCCGGACGTCACCACCTGGACCCCGTGCGCCGCGGAGACCAGGACGTGCGCGTTCACGGGCACGCACGAGGTCGCATACGGCGCGTCCGGCCGGTACACCTACGCCCGGCTCACCAACGGCACCCCCTGCGACAACACGATCTTCGGCGACCCGATCCCCGGCACCGTCAAGGCCTGCTACGTCCAGTGACCTGCCCGCGCATCAGCGGGCACGATCGGTTGTCACGTCCCACCCGTCGGGCGCTGCGCTCCGCGGGGCACGGCGCAGCGACCGGAAGTCTCCGTGATCATGCGCAACCGGCATTGGCACCAACGGTTTTTCATGATCGCGGAGCGCTGATGTACCCCCGTGTACCGAAAGGCTCCGGGATCATGGCAAACCCGTGGTGCGGTCGGCTCGGGGTTCATGATCACGGAGACTTTCATCCGCCAACCGGGCCGCGCGAATCGGACGTCGCGCCCGGCGGGTGCGACATCCGCACCGGTCCGCCGCGCCGCGTTGCCCCCCATGCGGCGTTGCCAGACGTGTAACCTGTTGGTTACGCTTCCGGCGTGGACGAGGTAGTCGGTGCGATCGCCGATCCGGTGCGGCGGGAGATCCTGCTGATGCTGCGCGACGAGCCGCTCTCGGCCGGGCAGATCGCCGACCGGTTTGTGATCAGCCGCCCGGCCGTCAGCCGTCACCTGCGCGTGTTGCGCGAGGCCGGCCTGGTGCGCGACACGGTCGACGGACGCCGGCGTGTCTACACACTGGTCACCGCGCCGCTCGACGAGCTGGCCGGGTGGCTGGGACAGCTGATGCGCCCGTCCGGCTGGCAGCACCACCTCGACGCCTTGGAGACCGAGGTCTACCGCGCCCGCCGCGAGCGGCACACGGCCGCCGGGCGGCACCCATCCCAGAAGGAGACCGCATGAGCCCGATACCCACCGGCCGACTATTCGGCGACGACCTCGTGCTGACCCGCACGTTCCGCGCTCCCATCGCCGACGTCTGGGCGAGCCTGACCGAGTCCGAACGCACGGCCCGCTGGTTCGGCCCGTGGCAGGGCGACGCCGCGCCGGGGAGCACGATCAAGGTCCAGATGGTGCAGGAGGAGGGCAAGCCCTGGGTGGAGATGACCATCGACGCGTGCGAGCCACCGCGCCGGCTCGCGATCTCCGCCGGCGGCGAGGACGGCGGCTGGCACCTGGACCTGGTGCTGGCCGAGCACGCGGGCGTGACCGAGCTGCGGTTCACGCAACACCTGACCGGCACGGAGGGCATCGGCGAGGTCGGCCCGGGCTGGGAGTACTACCTGGACGCGCTGGTCGCCTCGCGCGACGACCAGCCCGCCCCGAACTTCGACGACTACTACCCGGCGATGAAGGAGCACTTCGAGGCCCAGCGATAGCGCCGCCCGGTCTGGCCGGCGGATCGGGTGGCACGTTTCCGGGATTCGGGTGGATCTCGGGGTCCGTAGTGTCGTTGTCATCAGCGGAACGCAAGAGGTCAGGGAGATAGAGCGATGAGTGACGTCGACTACGGGCAGTTCGAGTCGGGGCATGAGGCGGAGGGTCTGGACCAGCTGCACCAGGACCACGGCTCGGAGGCGGACTACAACAACCAGTTCGGGGTGTACGAGCAGGATCACCACGCGGCGGAGTCGACGGATTTCTCGCAGGGTCACCACGTGGAGTATGACCAGCCGGCGGCGGTGCACTACGAGTCGGATGACTACACCAACTACAGCCACAACGCCGAGGTCGACGATCACGTGTTCGCGGCGGAGGGGTCGGAGAACTCGCACGTGGCGGAGTTCGACAACCTCGACGCGTTGCAGTCGCGGTTCGAGGGTGACTTCACCTCTGGCACGGTGTTCCACGGTGGCGAGGCCCAGCTCGGCGTCGCCTCCAACTAACAGCCCCCCAGCTGACAGCCCCCGACTGGACAAGCATTCGAGTGGCCGGCACCCCAGGACGGGGGCCGGCCGCTCGGCGTTTAGGGGCGGTGCGGGCCGGTGACGACGACCGGGCAGGGGGCGTGGTCGACCAGAGAGCGCGAGGTGCTGCCGAGCAGGAACTCGGAGAGCCGGCCGTG
The DNA here is from genome assembly GCF_050948465.1 of Dactylosporangium sp. CA-092794. NCBI lineage: Bacteria > Bacillati > Actinomycetota > Actinomycetes > Micromonosporales > Micromonosporaceae > Dactylosporangium > Dactylosporangium sp. CA-092794. The sequence continues at coordinate 878,489 of NZ_CP192044.1, forward strand.
GCCGTGGGAGCCGACGATCAGGCCGGGGCTGTGGCGTTCGGCGGCGACGCGGATCAGGGTGTCGGCGATCGACGTGTCCTCGGCCACCGCCAGGCCGGTCGCCGAGGTGAAGCCGGCGTCGCGGGCCAGTTGGGCGCCGCGCTGGGCGGTGTGCACCATCAGGTCGCGTTGCTGGGCCTCGGCCTCGGCGGCGGTGCGCATGTCCAGCGCCACCGGCGGGGGCTCCAGCATGCCGATCGGCAGGGTGGTCAGGTCGTAGGCGCGGCCCGCCTCCCACACCGTGACGACGAGGGCCGGGTAGTCGTGCAGCAGCGGCGCCGACTCGCGGATGGCGCGCTCGGCGGCGGGTGAGCCGTCGAAGCCGATGACGACCGGGCCTGCCGCAGCGGTGGTCACGAGCACCGACAATATCGCCGCCGGGAGCGCGGGCCGGGTGAGGCGGAGGGTGGTCCCGGCGGGGGCATGAAGGGCGGCGCGGGGGGTACCCACCCCGGATGAACGAGGACCGGTTCATGGCGATCGTGCGGCGGGAGGCGGGCGGCGACCCGGAGCGGCCCACCCGCGCGGTGCTGGAGACGCTGTCGGAGCGGCTGATGCCGGGGCTCGTGCGGGCGGTCCGCGACCGGCTGCCGGGTGGCATCGCGCGCAGGTTGCTCGTCGGGGTGGCGCACGAGGCGTTCGACGCGGAGGAGTTCGTGCGGCGGGTCGCGGTGCGGGCGGGCGCCAACCGCGAGACGGCCGCGCAGGACGCGCGGGCGGTGTTCGTCGCGCTCGGGCGGGCGCTGGAGCCGGCGGACTTCGCGGTCGTGCTGTCCGATCTGCCGCGCGACTACCGGCGGCTCACCGAGCCGGCCACGCGCTCCGCCCGCGAGCTGCCGGAGTTTCTGGCCCGGGCGGCCGACCGGGGCGGGGTGATGCCGCACCAGGCGCTGGCGGCGGGTGAGGCGGTGCTGGAGACGCTCGCGGAGCGGATCAGCGCCGACGAGGTCCAGGACCTGGTCGAGGAGCTGCCGGCGGAGCTGCGCGTGGTGCTGGAGCGGGGCAGCCGGCGCTCCGGGGGCCGAGGCCGGCGGATGAACCTGGACGAGTTCCTGCGCCTGGTCGCCGAGCGGGCGGAGCTGAGCCCCGAGCAGGCCCGCGACCTGACCCGGGCGGTGCTGACCACGGTCCACGACGCGGTCACCGAGCGCCGCTTCGGCGACCTGCTGGCGCAGCTGCCGAGGGAGTACGCCGAGCTGGCGAGAGTGTGACCAGGGATACTCAAAAATCGTGATATGTCCGATAAGTCGTGGCGCGGAGCGCCCGACTTATCGTTGGCGCCGCGGGCGTGGCAGGGAGGGCCGTCAAGGCCCGACCGGTGTCTGGCGGGAGCAACGGTCCGCAAGTGACGCGGACCCGAGTCAAAAAAAGGTCGAACGAACTTCCGGGTCGGTGCATCAAACTGTACGACCGCAACCCGAACGAACTTCCCGGGAGTCGATACATGCGCACCATGCCCCTGGCCGGAGCCCTCGCCGGCCTGCTGCTCACCGCCGCCTGCTCGCCATCCGTGCAGCACCAGGACGGCGCGGCGGCGCCAGCCGGGTCGCCGGCGCAGGTGACCAGCGCGCCGGCCGGCACGTCGCCCGCCTCGCCGCCGCCGCCGTCCGTCCCGGGCTCCGCGCCGGCGACCGGCGGTGCCCCGGCCGGAGCGCTCGTGCTGGGGCCGAACGGCCTCGGCGCGCTGCGGCTCGGCATGACCCGGCAGCAGGCCACGGCGACCGGGCTGCTGTCCGCGTTCGACGACAGCGCGGGCGGCGGCTGCGCCCCGGCGAGCCTGCGGGCCGCCCCGGCCGACCAGGGCACCGTCATGCTGTCGCCGACGCTCGGCATCGCCACCATCGACGCCTACGGCACCATCAAGACGCCGGAGGGGCTGCACATCGGCAGTTCGAGCGCCGACATGCTGCGGCTCTACCCGACCTGGCAGATGGCCGACGGCACCGCGACCAACGGGCGCGGCCACGCGAAGACGCCCGGCAACGACAAGGCCGTCTACCGCCTCGCGACGAAGAGCGGCGTGGTCACCGAGATCACGCTGCAGTTCGTGAACCAGAACTGCTACGAGTAGTCGGACAGCCGCAGTCCGGCCAGGAGCTCCTTGGTCAGGTCGGCGCCGCCGACCTGCTTGATCTGCACGTAGACGCCGAAGCCGCGCGGCGCCACGGCGAACACCACCTCGCTGAAGGAGGCCGAGGCGCCGCACGCCCACCGCCGCACGGCCGTCGGGGCGCCGTTGACGAGCAGCGTCCGGTCGGGCTGCCGGGCACACGCGTCGTGGTCCGGCAGCGCGGGGGCCGGGCCGCCGGCGACCAGGTCTCTGCTCGCGCCGACGAACAGGCCGGGCGTGCCGCCGGCCGGGTCGGACCAGGTCGCCAGGTCCGGTGCGACGACGAGGCCCGGCGCCCGGCCGGCGGGCAGGCGCAGCACCGCCGGGTCCCAGCCGGCGTCCCTCAGCTGCCCGGCCCAGCCCGGCGGCACCGCGACCGACAGGGTGCCGGAGGCGTCGCGGACCCGGACCCAGCCCGACCGGGCGGGCAGTTCGGCGCTCGCGGCCGCCGTGGACAGGACCGCGGCGAGCGCGACCGCGGCGCCGGCGGTCAGGCCCAGCCGCCGCCGGAGCCGGCCGGGGCGCTCGGCCGGCTCGAGCGAGGCGGTGGCCCGCCGCAGCGCCTCGATCAGCGCCTCCGCGGACGCCCAGCGCTGCCGGGGCTCGGGCTGCAGCGCGCGGCGCACCAGATCGTCCACCGTGGACGGGAGATCGGGGCGCAGCCGGGACGGCCGGGGGATCGGCCGGCCGGCCGGTGGGCGGCCGGTCAGCATGTGGTAGAGGATCGCGCCGATCGCGTAGACGTCGGCGCGCGCGTCCAGGCCGCCGCCGATCGTGGCCTGCTCGGGCGCCATGTAGCCGGGGGTGCCGGCGGCGATGGTGAAGCCGGAGGCGTTGGCGAGGGCCTTGGCCAGGCCGAGGTCGGCGACGAGGACCCGGTCGTGGTCCGCGGCCGGCTGGAACAGCACGTTGGAGGGCTTGAGGTCGCGGTGCAGCACGCCGGCCTCGTGCAGCACGGCGACGGCGCCGGCGATGTCGGTCGCCACGCGCAGGGCCTCGCGCACCGGCAGCGGCCCGGCGGCGAGCCGGTCCGCCAGGGTGCCACCGGCGGCGTAGGGCATCACCAGATACGGCCGCCCGTCGGGCAGTTCGCCGATGTCGAGCACCCGCACGAGCAGGCTCGAATCGGCCCGGCGCATGATCCGCGCCTCCTGCTCGAAGCGCATCCGCAGATCGGCATGGTACGACCAGTTGTCGGCCAGCACCTTGATCGCCACCGATGCGTCCAGGGCGTCATCGGCGCCGAGCCACACCGTGGCGAACGCTCCGGCGCCGATGCGCCGCACGATGCGGTATCGGCCGATCTTGTCCGGTACTGGCACGGCCGTATTATGCGGGCGTGCTGGAGGATCTCGACATCGAGGCGCTCGCCGATCGCGCCGCGACGGGCGACGCCGCCGCGCTCGACGCGCTGCTGATCCGGATCGGCCCGCAGGTGCTGCGGCAGTGCCAGCGCTTCCTGCCGTGCCACCAGGACGCCGAGGAGGCCTGCCAGGACACCCTGCTGCAGGTCGCGCGCAACATCGCCGGCTTCGCGGGGCGGTCGAGGTTCAGCACCTGGCTCTACTCGGTCACCGCCAACTGCGCCCGGCAGACCTACCGCAGCCTCAAGCGCCGGGCCGCCGAGCAGGCCACGCCGGTGCTGCCCATCGACGCCGCCGACCCGCGCACGACGAGCGTGATCGCGGGCTCCCGGCTGGATCTGCTCGACGCCCTGGAGCGGCTGGAGGCCCACCGGCCGGAGCTGGTCGCCCCGCTGGTGCTGCGCGACCTGTGCCAGCTGACCTACGACGAGATCGCCGAGCACCTGGCCGTGCCGGTGGGCACGCTCAAGTCCCGCATCCACGACGCGCGGCGGCACGTGCGGGCCTCGCTGCAGGCCGCCTGACGCGCGGTTTCAGCGGCTGTAGAACTCCACGATCAGCTGCTCGTCACACAGCACGGGGATCTCGTGGCGCAGCGGCAGCCGGATGAGCCGGGTGCGCAGGCCGGGCAGGTCGGTGTCGAGGTACGGCGCGGTCCGCTCGCCGGCGTGGGCGCCCGCCGCGGCGATCTGGAACGGCGTCTTGGCCCGGCTGCGCTCGGCGATCTCGATGACGTCGCCGGGGCGCAGGCGGGCCGAGGGGCGGTCCAGCCGCCGCCCGTTGACCAGCACGTGCTGGTGGGTCACGACCTGGCGGGACTGGTAGATGGTGCGGGCGAAGCCGGCCCGCAGGACCAGCGCGTCGAGCCGGGTCTCCAGGTCGGCGATGAGCTCCTCGCCGGTCTTGCCGGGGCGGCGCACGGCCCGGTCGAACGCGGCGCGCAGCTGGCCCTCCCGGAGGTTGTACTGCGCCTTCAGCCGCTGCTTCTCCAGCAGCCGGACCTTGTAGTCGCTGACCTTCGGCCGGGCGCGGCCGTGCTGGCCGGGCGGGAAGGGGCGGCGCTCGAAGTACTTGACGTCCTTGGGGGTCAGCGGGATGCCCAGCGCGCGGGCGCGCCGGACCTTGGGTCGCGACTGGTTCACAGCTCTCCTTTCGACTAAGGTAAGCCTAACCTTAGGAGGTCGGATGTCCAAGCTGCCCACCCCGGCCGAGCGCCTGCGCTCCCTGCTGGCCGCCGCCGGCTCGCTGACCCTGCACGTGCCCGGGCGCCAGTGCGACCTGGTGGGCGCCCATCGCGTGGAGGGCGGCCGGATCCATTTGGAAATCCCGGATGGGGTACCCGTGGAGCCGGACATCGCCGCCGTGCTGGAGCTCACCGACATCGCGCCGACCCCGGTCCGCTCGCGGATCCGCGCCCGGGCCACCCTCGGCGGCTGGCTGAGCGTGCCGCCCGCGGGCACGGCCGTGCTCGACCTGGCCGAGGCCACGCTCTACGACCCCGCCTACGGCCGCGACGCGGAGATCTCCGTCGACCCCGACGACTTCGCCGCGGCGGTGCCCGATCCGCTGGCCGAGTCCGAGGCGGACCTGCTGTGCCACCTGCACTCGGCGCACCCGGACGCGATCGACCGGCTGGCCCGGCTCGTACCCCCGCATCACCTGCACGGGGTGCACCGCATCCTGCCGGTCGGGCTCGACCGCTACGGCGTGGTCCTGCGGCTCGAGTTCGCCGGGCGGGCCCGCGACGTCCGGCTCCCGTTTCAGCAGCCGCTGCACCGGGCCGCGGAGGCCGGCGAGCGCATGCAGGAGCTCTACGCCCGGGCGCGCTGCTGCCACGGCGGGCACTGACCCGCACGGAAAAGGGCCGCCGCCCGACTGACCTTCGGGCGGCGGCCCTCGCTACCGGTGCCGGCTCAGCAGGCGCCGTTGTCCGTCCAGACACCCTGGCCGTTGTTGCCGGGGATGTCCCCCTGGGTCCACCACTTCGCGGTCCACTTGTGGCCGCCGTAGGAGACCGTGGCCCCGCCGTTGTAGGCCGTCGTCGACACCCAGGCGGGCGGGCAGCCACCCGGCTGCGTCGTGCCGCCGCCGCAGGTGCCCTGGTCGACCCACACGCCGGAGGAGGAGGCGCCGGGCACCTCGTTCTGCGTCCACCACTGGGCCCGCCAGGTGTGGCCGTTGTACGACACGATCGCCCCGCCGTTGTACGCCGTCGTGGCCACCCAGGCCGGTGCGCTGCAGGCGCCGGTGGTCGGCGACGGGCCGCCGGTGGTCGGCGGGGGCGGCGGGACGGTGGTGGGCGGCGTGGCGCCGGCGAAGCGGGCGGTGTACTTCGTGAACTCCCACGCCGTCTGCGGCACGCTGCTGCAGGTGCCCGACGTCGTGCTCTGGTTGGGGTCGGCGCACTGGCGGTCGCGGTTGACCGACCAGTAGGTGTACCGCGCCAGGTGGTGCGAGGTCGCGTAGTCGAGCACGGTCTGGAAGTCGGCCTGGCGGAAGTACTCGCCGGCGTCGCTGCGGCCGTTCATCATCGACACGCCCTCGCGGGCGTAGGCGGTCGCGCTGTCCCAGCCGAACGTGCTCGTCAGGATGCCGTGGAACGCCTCCAGGGCGGTGACCTGCGACGACGCGCCGTTGAAGCCGCCGTCGAAGGGCATGATCGAGTAGTTGTTCGGGGTGAAGCCCAGGCTCTTGGCGTCGTTGAGCATCTGGGTGCCGAACCAGCCGGTGCCCGCCGCGGTGCCGGCCGTGGTCACCGAGACATACAGCCCGGGGTTGTTGCGCTGCAGGATCTGCGCGGCGCCGAGCTCGTTGTGCACGGCCGCCGCGTTCTCGTACTCCGGCTCCTCGAGGTCGAAGTCGATCGCCTTGAGCGCGTACTTGGTGACGACCTGCTGATATGCGGCGGCGGTCGCGTCCGGCGAGCCGCAGGTCTGGCCGAGCTTGGTGCCGCCGTAACCGCCGATCGAGACGCTCACGTCGCCGCCGTTGGCGCGGATGCGCGAGATCAGGTTGGCCGCGTCGGTGTCGGCGGAGACCGCGCGGGTGCCGTCCCAGGTCGGGGTGCAGCCGCCGCCGTTGGGCGCCAGGATGAACGCGAGCTGGAAGGCCTTCTGGCCGGTCGCGTTCATGACCTCGACGGCGTCGGGCGGGCTGTTGTCGAACGGCATCAGGTACGGCGCCGAGGCGTACCAGTTGCTGGTGAGTGCGGCCGATGCGGTCTGCGCGTTGATCACGCCGATGGTCGTCGCACCCAGCGTTGCGGCGGCGGTCAGCGCGAGGGGGATCAGTGTTTTGCGTTTCATGGACCCCTCCACGGACTTCGCTAACTGTTAACAAAGTTTAGCGTTGTGGTGGAAGTTACAACCTCATCGATGTGTCCGCAAGTGCTTGTTCACTGTCTGCCCCGCGCGAGCGCGTCCACCCGCCGCAGCGCGTCGGGCAGCCGGTACGGCCCGCTCATCTCCCGCACGTAAGCCACGGCGGTGTCGAGAGGCAGGCCGGCGGCCGTGACGTAGAGCGGCTTCTCGGCGCCGCCCCGCCGGACCGCGACGGCGTGGGTCGCGGTGCGGAACGCGGTCTTGGCCACCCCGATGACCGGCAGGCCCAGCGCCGCGTGGACATGCGCGCCGAGGCCGGGGCGGCCGTCGGGGTCGAGGTCGACGTACCCGTCCACGATCAGCAGCGACAGCGGCGCCACGCCGGCCAGCACGGCGCGGATCGCGGGCAGCTCGCGCTTGTAGAAGGCGCCCGGCTCGTAGGGCGCCGCCGCTTCCAGCCAGCAGACCCGCTCCTGCACGATCGCCGGGAACGTGGGCGCGTCACCGACCACCAGCGCGGCCCGCGCGCCGCCGGTCGCCGGGTAGTCGACGTCGACCGCCCCGGTCCTCACGGGACCAGCCCGAGCCGGCGTGCCGCCGCGGCGGCCTGGGTGCGCGAGGCCGCCGACAGCTTCGCGAGGATCGCCGAGACGTGGTGCTGGACGGTCTTCTCCGACAGCGTGAGCCGGGCGGCGATGTCGGCGTTGGACAGCCCGTCGGCGAGCAGCCGGACCACCTCCGCCTGCCGCGCGGTCAGCCCGGCGGCGTTGGCCGCGGTCGCCGGGCGCGGCCCGCGCGGCACCCCGGTCACGCCCCGGCGGCGCAGGTCGCCGCGCATCCACTCGGCGGTCCGCCGCGCGCCGAGCGCGTCCAGCACGGCCAGCGCCTCGCCCGCGGCGGCGGCGTCGCCCAGCGCCAGCGCGTGCACCCTGGTCAGCACCCGCCCGCCGCGCCGCCACGCCTCCGCGGCCGCGCGCCAGTCGCCCGCGACGAGTGCGGCGAAGGGGCCGTGCGCGTGGCCGGGCGGTTCGCCGGTGGCACGCCACAGGCGATGTTCGATTTCCGAGGTGTACCGCATGTGCCCGCTCCGAATCGCCGGCTCCAGCCCACGGCGCGCCTCGTCGGCGGCCCGGTCCGGCGCCCCGTTGACCAGGAAGTGCTCGGCCCGGGCGATCGCGACCGGTCCGATGCGCTGCAGCTCGCCGGTGCGCAGCGCCAGCTCGAGGGCGCGGTCCAGGGTCTCCGGCGCGGCCGGGTCGCCGCGGCCGGACTCGACCCGCCCCTTCGTCACGTAGGCCGGCACGACCGCCACGCCGATCAGGTTCGGCCGGGCCAGGGCCTCGCCGGCGTCGGCGAGCGCCCCGTCCCAGTCGCCGCGCTCGTATCGCACGCAGGCCCGCACGCCGAACAGGTACTGCACGTAGCCGTCCAGGTCGTGCGCGGTGGCGTACCGCAGCGCGTCCTCGACCGCCGCCGCGGCCATGGCCAGGTCGTCGGCGAGCCACACGTCGTTGGCCGCCCGGTTGACCAGTGCCCGGGCCGCGTGGTCGACCAGCCCGGCCGCGGCCGCCCGCCCGTGCAGGCGCACCAGCTCGCCGGCCGCGCCGGGGTCGCCCTCGGTGAGCCGCGCGGTGGCGACGTTGGTCGCGGCGTGCAGCTCGGTCTCGACGTCGCCGAGCCGCCCGGCCAGCTCGGCCGCGCGGGTGCCCCACTCGACGGCCGGCCCGAGCTCGTTGGCGAGCATGTGCAGCTGGGAGCGGTTGCTGTAGGCCATCGCCAGCTCCCGCCCGGGCGGCAGCCGGCGCAACGTTTCCACCGCCCGCTCGGCGGCCGAGCGGGCCAGCGCCGCGTCGCCGCTCCACCAGGCCAGCCGGGAGATCCAGCGTTCGTTCTCGCCGACCCGCTCCCACTCGCCCCGGCCGCGGCGCAGCTCGACCGCCTCCTGCCGGGCGGCGAGCGCCTCGGTGGACAGCCCGGCCAGGTAGGCCTGGAACGCGAACGCCTCCAGCAGCTCCGCGCCGGCCGGGGGCGCGGTGGCGAGGATCGCGCGGTAGTGGGCGGCGGCCTCGCGGTGGGCGCCCTGGGCGGCGGCGGCCTCGGCGGCGATCCGGGAGTACCGCCGCAGCATGGGAATGTCCTCGGCGAGCCCGGCGTGGTGGGTCAGGCGGGCCGGGTCGGCTCCCGTCCTGGTCGTGAGGTGCTGCAGGGCGCGCCGGTGCAGGGCGCGGCGCCGGGCCGGTGGCAGGGCGTCCTCGACGACCCTGCGGAAGAGCTCGTGGCGGTACCCGACGCCGCCGTCGACCGCGACCAGGACGCCCCCGGCCACGCAGCGGTCGATCGCCTCCGCGTCCGGTCCCTCGGCCGGCACGTCGAGGCGCTGCAGGACGGCGGCGAGCTCGGCGAGATCGCACGCCTCGGACGGCAGGCGGCGCAGGCGGGCCAGGACGAGGTCCTGCACCGCACCACCGCCGACGGCCGGGTCGTCGCCGGCCAGCGCCTCGGTGACCAGCAGCGGGTTGCCGCCGGTGAGCGCGAAGACGGCGGCCGGGTCGCGGCCGGCCCGGGCCGCCTGCTCGGCCACGCACTCGCGGGAGAGGCGGCGCAGCGCGATGCGGCGCACGACGTCGCGCGGGAACGCGGCGAGCGCGGCGTGCAGCGGGTGGCCGGCGGTCTCGTCGTCGCGGTACGTCAGGATCAGCAGCGCCCGCAGCCGGTCGATCCGCCGGGCGAGCAGCACGAGCAGGTCCAGCGTCGCCGCGTCGGCCCAGTGCAGGTCCTCGACGACGATGACCGGCGCCGGCCCGGGCCGCTCGAGCGCGTCGAGCAGCGCCGCGAACAGCCGGCCCGGCGGCTCCTGCGCGGCCAGCGCCGCGGCGAGCGCCCCGCCGGCTTCGCGGCCGATGTCGTGCAGCGGGCCGAGCGGGCGCGGCGTGACCAGCGGGTCGCAGGCGCCCTGCCAGACCCGGCCGCGCCGGTCCGCGGCGAACGCGCGGACCAGGCTGGACTTGCCGATCCCGGCCTCGCCGGCGACGAGCGCGATCCGCCCGCCCGCGCGGCACAGCCCGTCGAGCTCGGCCAGCGCGCCGGCGCGCTCCCACAGCGCCATCGGGCTACGCCACGCGGCCCGCGGCCCGCTTCTTGTCCTCGGCGACCGACTCGGCCAGGTCGGACAGGTTGAGGCCGAGCACCCGGGCGAGCGCGGCGACCGTGAAGAACGCCGGGGTGGCGATCGCCCCGCGCTCGATCTTGCGCAGCGTGTCGAGGGAGATCCCGGCCTCGAACGCGACCGCCGCCGCGCTGCGCGCCCCGCGCGCCTGCTGCAGCAGCCGCCCCAGCACCAGCCCGCGGTGGCGCTCGTCATCGGTCAGCGGGTTGCGCACCATGTGGACGATGATAATCCTGGTATTAGAATATCCGACATGGTGGTGCTGAAGAGTGCGGCGGAGATCGCGACCATGCGCGAGGTCGGCCGGGTGGTGGCGCAGACCCTGCGGGCCGTGAGCGAGGCGGCGGTCCCCGGCGTGACGCTGCTCGAGCTGGACGAACTGGCCCGCACGATGCTCGCCGAGCACGGCGCGAAGTCGTCGTTCCTGCACTACCACCCGTCCTTCGCCCCGGTGCCGTATCCGGGCGTGCTGTGCCTGTCCGTCAACGACGCGATCGTCCACGGCATCCCGGACCGCCGCCGGCTCGAGCCCGGCGACCTGCTGTCCATCGACTTCGGCGCCCACATCGACGGCTACCACGGCGACGCCGCCGTGACGGTCGGCGTCGGCGAGATCGACGCCGCCGCGCAACGCCTCTCCGACACCTGCCGCGAGGCCCTCGACGCCGGCATCGCCGCCGCCCGCCCGGGCAACCGCCTCGGCGACATCTCCCACGCCGTGCAGACCGTCTGCCGCGCCGCCCGCTACGGCATGCCGACCGGCTACGGCGGCCACGGCATCGGCACCGCCATGCACGAGGACCCGCACCTGCCCAACGAGGGCCGCCCCGGCCGCGGCCTGCCGCTGCGCCCGGGCCTGGTGCTGGCCATCGAGCCGATGGTGGTGGAGAGCGGCTCCGACCGGCACCGCCTGCAGCGCGACGGCTGGACGGTGTCCACGGTGGACGGCTCCCGGGCCGCGCACTGGGAGCACTCGGTCGCCATCACCGACGACGGCCCGGTCATCCTGACCGCTCTGTAGCCGGCGGCGCGGCGGCGGGATCGACGCCGGTGGTGACCCATGGCCGGGCGACGCGGGCGATCTCCGCGTCGGAGGCGTGGACGAACGCGTCGAGCTTCAGGAAGTGCCGGGCGATGGTGAGCCCGAGGATGCTGCTGACGATGAGCGCGGCCCGCAGGTCGGCATCGTCGCCGCCCATGGCGTGACTCAGGTTGGCGACCCGCTCGTTGAGGAACGCGCTCATCGAGGCCGCCGCCTCGGGCGCGGTGAGCATGGACCGGACGAGGGCTCTGGTCTGCGGGGGCAACTCCGCGAGCCGGACGTCGAGCACGTCGTGCAGATGGGCCTCGATCTCGCCCGGGCCCGTTTCCTCCAACTGGATGGCGACGGCGAAGAGGGCCGCCTTCGACCCGTAGTGCTGCATGACCAGGGACGGGTCGACGTTCGCCCGCTGGGCGATGCGGCGGATGGTGCTCGTCTCGAGGCCGTGCTCGCCGAACTCCGCCCGCGCCGCGTCGAGGATGCGCTGCGCGGTGGCCGCCCGCTTGGCCGCTCTGCTCTGTGGTGCGCTCACCGCTTCACTCTACCGTTGTTGAGCGAATCGTGTATGGTTGGCTCAACAAGCGATGAGCGAGGAGCGGACAACAGCGTGAAGATCATCGCGATCGAAGAACACTGGAACAGCGTCAGCATCCGGGACGCGCTCGACCGCCTGCCGGACGAGGCCCGTGACGAAAGCGTCGCCTTCAACACCATGGGCGACAACCAGGCCCGGCTCGAGGACATCGGCCAGGGCCGGATCGAGGCGATGGACGCCGCCGGGATCGACGTCTCGATCCTGTCCGTCGTCACCCCGGCCACCCAGGCCCTCCCGGCCCGGGAGGCCGTCGCGCTGGCCCGGGACGCGAACGACGAGGCCACCGACGCCGTCCGCGCGCACCCGGCGCGCTTGCGCGCCTTCGCGACCCTGCCGACCGGCGACCCGCAGTCCGCCGCCGCGGAGCTCGAGCGATGCGCCACGCGGCTGGGTCACGTCGGCGCCATGCTGCACGGACGCACCGGCGCCCGCCCGCTGGACGACCCCGCCTACGACGACCTGCTCGCCACCGCGGCCCGCTTGCGCCTGCCCATCTTCATTCACCCGCAGATCCCGTCGAACGAGCTGCGCGATGCCGCTTACCGGGGCCTCGATCCGCTGGTCGACCTCGGCCTGGCGACGTTCGGCTGGGGCTGGCACCTGGACGCGGGCCTGTCCGCGCTGCGGCTGATCCTGCGGGGCACCTTCGACCGCCACCCCGACCTTCAGCTGGTGCTCGGCCACTGGGGCGAGATGCTGTTGTTCTGGATGGACCGGGCCGACAGCCTCTCCGGCATCGCGAAGCACCTCGAACGCCGGGTCTCGGACTACATCAGGACCAACATGCACATCACCAGCAGCGGGATGCTGCAGGAGCGCCTGCTGCGCCACACCCTCGACTTCACCGCCGCCGACCGGGTGCTGTTCTCGACCGACTACCCGTTCCACCGCCCCGACGCGGCGGCGGTCGGGCAGTTCTTCGACGCCATCCCCGACCCTGCGGACCGCTCCAGGATCGCCGCCGGCAACGCGGAAGCCCTGTTCCACCTGGCCTGACGCCAACGCCGAGCGGCCGGCCCCCGTCCTGGGGTGCCGGCCGCTCGAATGCTTGTCAGCCGGGGCTGTCAGCTGGGGTGGTTAGTTGGAGGCGACGCCGAGCTGGGCCTCGCCACCGTGGAACACCGTGCCAGAGGTGAAGTCACCCTCGAACCGCGACTGCAACGCGTCGAGGTTGTCGAACTCCGCCACGTGCGAGTTCTCCGACCCCTCCGCCGCGAACACGTGATCGTCGACCTCGGCGTTGTGGCTGTAGTTGGTGTAGTCATCCGACTCGTAGTGCACCGCCGCCGGCTGGTCATACTCCACGTGGTGACCCTGCGAGAAATCCGTCGACTCCGCCGCGTGGTGATCCTGCTCGTACACCCCGAACTGGTTGTTGTAGTCCGCCTCCGAGCCGTGGTCCTGGTGCAGCTGGTCCAGACCCTCCGCCTCATGCCCCGACTCGAACTGCCCGTAGTCGACGTCACTCATCGCTCTATCTCCCTGACCTCTTGCGTTCCGCTGATGACAACGACACTACGGACCCCGAGATCCACCCGAATCCCGGAAACGTGCCACCGCACCAACCACGTTTCGGCCCCCGACCACCCGCCCAAACCGAGGCGGTGACGCCATTTCTCTCCGCGATCACGCACGACGTCCGTCGACACCACCGCTTTTCCATGATCGCGGAGACATATGGTACGTATAGGTACATAAATCTTCCGCGATCACGGAAAACGCGTGACCCGGACGGTGGCGGCAGCATGATCGCGGAGGGTTTTGTCCGGCACGACGGCCCCGCTACAGCTCGAAGAGCGTTTCGGTCTGCGGTGGGTCGAGGACGTTGCGAAGTTCGCTGATGGTGGCACGCCACACCGGGTCGTCCCTCCAGCCGTCGGCGAGCCAGGACGGTGCCGTCACCAAGCGGTCCAGGGCGTCGACGGCCAGTTGCCTGAGGTAGCCCGGGAACCGCGGCATTGGCATGGCTGGACCGTAGGTGGAGCGTACCGGCGCGCCAGCGGGACACTGGGCTGCGACCAGCGCGGCCGCTGCCACGGCGCGGGGCGCGTCACCACCGTCGAGGTCTTCGGTGATACCGGTGGTAGCAATGCGTTCCAGCACGGCGCCGATCATCGCGATGCGTCCCTGCGCCGTCGCTTCGTCCAGCTCGTCGGCGAAATCCGCGGCGTCGTCGTTGCCGAACGGACCGGAGTCCCAGAAGCCCATGGCTCACACCTCCCGCACCACCCACGGCGGCCGGCCGCCGTGGGGGCCGGCCGCTTGTGGCGGGTGGGTCAGTTCGGCAGGGTCAGGGGCAGGGGGACGACGCGGGACAGCTGGGCCAGCGGGGCGTCGGCCAGGATCGGGGCGATCAGGGTCCGCATCCGCTCCGCCGACGGGCCGTAGAGATACAGGGCCGTTTCGGTCGGGCCCTCCCAGTACGACTGCATCTCGCCCTCCTCGCCGAGGGCGTCCAGCAGGTCCGTGACGAGATCGTTCGGGTCCGCGGCGGTGTAGACCTCGTCCGGCAGGTCGGTGCCGTTGAGGTACAACGCCAGGCCCTCCGTCACGCCGAACTCGACCGGTGGCCGCTCGTCCAGCCGGGCCCGCGAGCCCTTCGGCGCCCCCTGCGCCTCCAGGGCGGCGATGACCAGGGCCAGCACCGCGCTCGGGTCGCCCTCCAGGTCGAGGTCGATGTCGCTGGAGCTCGGCTCGTGCTCGGCGGTCAGCATGGTGCCGCCGCCGGTGACCTTGCAGCCGGGGGCGTGGGTGTCCAGGGCGTCCTGCAGCGGGTCCTCGTACTGCTCGCCGCGGTCCAGCGGGCGGAGTCGGGCATTCAGGGTGATCAAAAGACGGCTCGGCACGCCCGGCACCCTACCGTATCGGCCGGTCGGCGTAGGTCGCCGTCGGTCCCCTACGGCCGCTACGCGGGGGTGCACGGGATGGTGGCCGACAGCAGGGTGCCGCCGCCGGTGGGGCTGGTGATGGTGAGGTGTCCGCCGAGTGCCTCGACGCGGTCCTGGAGGCTGGTGAGGCCGGTTCCGCGGTTTGGGTCGGCGCCGCCGGCGCCGTCGTCGCGGACCGACAGGTGCAGGGTGTCGTCCCGGGTTGCCGCCTGCACGTGGGCGACCGTGGCGTGGGCGTGCCTGGCCGCGTTGGTCAGTGCTTCGGACACGACGTGGTAGGCGGCTACCTCGACCACCGGGGGCATGCGCGGGCAGGTGTGGAGGTCGAGGTCGACCGGTACCGGCGATCTGCGGGCGAGTGCTTTGAGCGCGGGTGGCAGGCCGCCCGCGGCAAGCAATGCCGGATGGATGCCTTGCGCGATCTCCCGCAGGCTGTCCACGGCGTTGTTCAGGTCGCACAGGGCGCGCGACAGTTCCGCCTTGGTCGGCTCCAGTTCCGGCGGCAGGCCGGCCCGCGTGGCACCGAGCTGTATCGCGACGGCGAGGAGATGCTGCAATGCGCTGTCGTGCAGGTTGCGTTCGATGTTCTGGCGAGCCTGGTCCGTGGCGGCGACGAGCCGGGACCGGGACGCGGCGAGCTTGGCCTGGCTGTCGGCGTTGACGATGGCGGTGGCGGCGAGGCCCACGAAGGCCGCGACGCGGGCCTCGGTGTGGGGCGGCAGCGGCTCGGGCCGGGCAGACACCACGGCCGCCACACCCCACAGCCGCCCGTCGACCACGATCGGCGCCCCGACCCCGGAGTGGACGCCCAGCTCACGAGCGAGTGCGGCGGCCGGGCCGGCGGCGGCGTCGTAGCTGTCTATCCGGGCGGGGCGGCCGGTCCGGCGTACCAGCGCCGTGACGGTGTCGCCCCCGACCGGCCAGCGCATCTGTTCCGCGCGCAGGTCGGACAGGCTGGTCGAGACGAGGCTGGCCGTGCGGTCAGGTTCGTAGCGATACAGCCACGTGCTGTGCTCGCCGAGTAACCCGTGCAGCTCTGTCGTGATGGCGTCGAAGACCTCGGGCGGACGGCCACCAGACGCCACGAGCTTCGCCACCCGCCCCACCGCGGCTTGTTCGGCGGCGAGCCGGCGCAGGCGCTCCCGGCTCGCGTCCAGCGAGTCCAGCACGGCGGCACGTTCGCAGCCGGCGTGCAGCAGCGACGCCAACGACGGCACGATGCGCTCCCGCAGCCGCCGCATCGTGCGTTCGGACACGTCGACCGGCGCCACCAGGGTCCCGAGCGGGGTGTGACCGGCCCGCAGCGGGAACGCTGCGTGCCGGTCATCGCTGGGGACGGCGGCGAGGTGGATCGCCGCGTACGGCAGTTCGACGGATCGTGCGATCCGCTGTGCGACCGCGGGCAGCACCGCGGGCAGGTCGTCCGCGTGCAGCAGCAGCCGGGCCAGTTCGGCGGTGAGATCGGACTCCTCGGCCTGGACGGTGCGCAGCCGGGACAGGTCCGCCACCGCGCTCGTGGCCACCGCGACGATGAGCAGGACCGCCAGCCCGACGATCTGCCGTATGTCGGGGACGGCGAACCTGTTGACGGGCGGGAGGTGAAAAAAGACGAACGCCACCATGCTGGCCGCCGCGGTGGCCATCCCCAGCCGCATTCCCCACACCACCGAGGTCACCAGCACGCCGGCGATGTAGATGACGATGTAGACCAAGCCCGGGAAGAACGGTGCCATGACCGCCCGGAGTGGATAGACCAGGAGGGTCTCCACCACGATCAGCAAGGAGGCGACCGCGATCCCCAGACTGAGGGGCGGGGGTGTCGGTCGCACCAGCCGTGACAGCGAACCGACAGGCACTTGGGCCATTTTAGTCCGATATTCCGGTCACGTCGCACGCTTGCTGCGGACGGCCGCGCTCGACCGGCCATCACGAAGATCGCCAACTAGCCGCGCGGTTGAGGAGTGAGCAGCGGCGGCGCCGACGGCGGGTGGAACGGCGGGGGGTTCTCCACGCCCGCGGCCCGCTCCAGCAGCGCCACCAGGCCCGCCCGGGTCGCCACCACGACCATCGTGTGCGTGCGGTCCAGGGTCCGCCAGCGGTTCTGCTCGGGCGCCCAGAAGGTCTGCACGCCCACGCCGCGCCCGGCCCGGCCGGTCTGCACCGCGACCAGGCGGACCAGGCCGGGCTCGCTGACCTCGCGGAAGTAGTGGCCCTCCAGCTGTGAGCCGGCCCCGACCGGCACCTCGGCGACGAGCAGCACCCGGCGGCCGACCGGGATCGTGTCGATGACCTCGCTGCCGACCATCGAGGCGGCGAAGGCGGGCGCGGCGAGGTACGACACGCTGCGGGACAGGTCCATGTCGAACGCCGTCTTGATCCGCCGCGCGAAGTCCTCCTCGAACAGCCGCAGCACGACCCGCAGCTTGGCGTCCGGGTCGGCGCGGCGGGCCAGGTCGCGGCCCAGCAGCGCGGCCTCCAGGTTGGTCACGTCGGCGGTGGTGACCAGCACCAGGCAGCGCGCGGTGGCCACCGAGGCGGCCAGCAGCGTGTCCGGGTTGGTGACGTTGCCGATGATGACCGGCAGGCCGAGGTCGCGGGAGACCTGCACGCCGCGGGCCCCCTCGTCGCGGTCGACGGCGACCACCTCGATGCCCAGGTCGTGCAGCTCGCGCACCACCCGGGTGCCGACGTTGCCCAGCCCGACCACCACGACGTGGCCGGCGACCGGCTCGGTGAGCCCGCCGGCGGCGATCGCCAGCCGGGCCTTGACCACGATGCCGACGACGGCCGCGGTGAGCGCCGGGATGAGCGCCACGCCGGCCACCACCAGCACCAGGTCGACGGCCTGGGCCACGACCGGGTCGCCGACCTCCGGGTTGGCGCCGCCGAGGGCGGTGAGGACGGCGAGGTACATCGCCTTCCAGGCCCCGACGTGCCGCGCCGCCGCCACCGCGACGGTACCCAGGGCCAGCACGGCGACGGCGGTGCCCAGGATGCGGCGGAGACCGCCGCCCAGCAGCAGCCGCGACGCGCGCAGCGGATGCCGGCGGGGGCGGCGGCGCTCCACCACGCGCTGCCCGTAGACGCTGGTCAGCACCAGGTCCGCGGCGTCCTCGTCGGCGGGCAGGCTGATCCCCTCGGCGGTGATCGACAGCCCGCAGCGGATGTCGCCCGGGTTGGCCTGCGACCGGTCGACGGCCAGCAACTGCTGGCCGTCGGAGAGCCGGATCGGGCGCGGGTTGGTGTCGCCGAGCGCGGCGGCGACGAAGGCGGGCGCGGCGATCTCCGACGCCGACAGCACCGCGCAGTTGGACAGCCGCTCCACCACGCCCGCGCCGAGCACGGTGTTGAACATCCGCAGCACGACCCGGATCGTCGGGTCGACCTCGCGGGCGATGAGCGCGGCGTCGACGTTGGCCACGTCGTCGGTGTCGACGAACGCGATCGCCTCGGCGTCGGTCAGGTCGGCCGCCTCGAAGACGGCCCTGGTCAGCTTGCGCGCCGCGATCACCACGGGCCCGATGGCCGGGTCGTCGTCGGCGCGGATGTCGGCGATCTCCGGAGCCTGGTTGGCGGTCAGGTCGGGCAGAATGACCGTCACCTGGGCGGAGTAGGTGTTGATCAGCTCGCCGACCAGCCGGCGGGCGAGCGCGTTGTCACCCCAGACGACGAACTTGCGCACGGTGGCGATCGTATCGACGGCGCGCCACTAACAGAGTGGGGGGAAGCCGTCGAGAAGGTTGACGTTGTACACCAGGATCGCGAAGTCGCCGACGTCCTGGCGCTCCACCGGCTGGCCCCACACGTGGACGGCCTGCTCCGGGCTGCCGTAGATCGTCCGCTTCTTCTCGAACACGACGAACCGGGCGTCGTGGGCCTTCGCGTCGTACATGCTCCGCTCCGCCTGCCAGCAGTAGGGGCCCAGCCCCTGGCCGTTGCCGGCGACCGGGACCACGGTGACCCGCCGCCCGGTGGTGACCGTGATGTTGTTCGACACCCAGTAGGTGCCCAGCCCGTAGGACAGGTTGCGCGCGCGGAGGAAGTCGGCGACCTCCTGCGCCTCGGCCGCCGGTGCCCGCGGCGGCGTGTAGGCGACCAGCCCCACGACGAAGATCGCGAGCACCCCGGCCAGCACGCCCCGCCCGATCCGCCGCAGCCGGCGCGCCCCGCCCGCGGCGAGCCACGGGCCGGCCAGGCGGGCGGCGAGGACCGCGCTCATCGGCAGCACCGGGGAGATCTCGCGGGCCGCGTAGAGGTCGCTGGAGAGCGTGGAGACCACCTCCGCGCCCAGGTCGGCGGCGATCGCGGCGATCAGGATCGTGTCCACCCGGTCGGCGGTGCCGCGCACCGCCCGGACCAGCGTGACGACGAACGCGGCCACCGCGACGAGGGCCCCGATCACGTGCAGCACCGCCAGGCCCTGCTCGACGACCGGCGGCTGCCAGCCCGGGCTGTGCGCGCCGAAGATGATGCCGGCCATGTGCGCGGTCGTGTATGCCCGATCCGGCCAGTCCGACACCTTCGACAGCTCGACCGGCGGGTGCGGGAACTGGTATGCCCCGAGCCGGTCCAGCAGCAGGCGGGAGCCGCGGGAAATGGCCACCGAGACGACGCCGGCCAGGGCCAGCGCCAGCTCGTGGCGCAGCTCCGGTCCGCGCGAGCGCACGGCCCGGTAGGCGCAGACGGCGATGAGCGGCACGGCCCCGACGAAGGTGACCAGCACGTCGCCCATGGCGCCCCAGCCGAGCAGGACCGCGACCAGGATCGGGGCCCAGACCCGGTGCCGCAGGCGGTCGACCGTGAGCCAGGCGAGCAGCAGCGGCACCGCCGAGCCGGTGTGGTTGGGGTTGGACAGCAGGGTCACGTAGCCGATGCCGGGCGCGGGCAGCAGCAGGATCGTGACCGCCACGCCGACGCGCAGCCACGCCTCGAGGCCGGTGGCCCGCCCCTTGGCCAGGACCGCCGCCAGGAACACGATCATCGTGTAGGTGATCGCCGCCGTGATGTGGATCTGGTCCGCGGTGATGCCGGTGACCCACTGGACCATGCCGTACTGGATCAGCTCGGTCGGGTAGAACGACACGTCGGAGAGTGCCCAGCCGCGCAGCAGCGGGTTGCCGTGGAAGATGTCCCAGGCCTGCAGCGCGTTGCTGGCCCCGTCGGCGTTGACCGGGACGGCCCGGGCCATCCGCAGGTACGCCAGGAACAGCCCGACGGCCGCCAGCGCGCACCCGATGCCGATCATCACCCGTTGCCGCACTGGGGCAGGGTAGCTGATCTCCTCCGATCACTCGTAATCGTCGGCGAGCTCGCGATATGCGGCCAGTACCACCTCCGTCCGCTCGACCAGGTCCGGCTCCGGCCGGGAGCGCAGCGAGCCCAGCAGCGCGTCGGCGGTGGTGACCCGCAGCCGGGCCCGGGTCTGCGCGGAGCGGTACTCGAGGAAGTCCTGGCAGAGCACGGCCAGCCGGCGCAGCTGCGCGGACCGGCGGCGCACCTCCGCGTCGACCTCGGTGAGCCGGCGGGCGATCTCCGCCTGCCGGTCGGTGACCGCGCTGAACAGGCTGCCGGCGCCGATCGGCTCGCCGACCGAGGCGCGCAGGTCGCGGTCGGCGGCGCGCAGCTCGCCGCGCTCGGCGAGGGCGTGCGCGAGTTCCCACAGCGCCCGCTCCAGCGTCGGCGTCGGGTCGGCCGGCTCGGCCATCCGCTCCAGGGCCGGCCAGGTGAGCCGGATCCGGTCGGCGTTGGCCGCGGCGGTCTCGAAGTCGGTGCGATCGCGGGGATCGGTGAGGTACCGCCGCATCGCCTGCCCCCGCCGGGTCGGCGTGCGCACCAGCAGATACCCCACGAGCAGGAACATCGTCGCGGCGACCAGGGCCAGGAAGGTGCGGATCACGGCCGGCGGGGCCAGCCAGTTGATCGCCAGGGCCACCGCGGCGGCGGCGGTGAGGCCCGCCGCATAGAGCGCGTGGACCCACTTGTCGGCAGGCCAGAAAGGCCCGGCGGGGGTACCGCGGGAGCCACGGCCGGCCGGCGCCTCGTCCCCGATCGCCGCCAGGCTGCGCTCCACCCCGCTGCCGCCCCGGCGCAGCACCCCGACCCGGAAGCCCCGCAGATACTCGATCATCGCGCGGGCCGTTGCCGCAGGTGCGCCACGGTGCTCGCGGCGAGCAGCGCGACCAGCGCGCCGTAGATGCCCCACCCCACCCCGCCGAGCAGGGCCGCCGCCGCGGCCGCCGGGATCGACAGCGGGCCGAGCCAGCCGGGCAGGTGGTGCGCCGGCCCGGCGGCGAGTGCCACCAGCGCGGCGGCGGCCAGGCCGAACAGCGGCGCGTAGGGCTGCGGCACCATCCCGGCGAGCACGCCGGCCAGCGCGATGCCCAGCAGCGGCCCCAGCCACGGCAGGACCGTCAGCAGGCCGACCGCCACCGCGGCGGCCTCCGCGTGCGTGACGCCGCACATGGACAGCGCGGGCCAGGCCACGGCGGCCGCCAGCGCGCCCCACAGGCAACGGTGGGTGGCGGCGGTCGCGGTGCCGGCCCGGCGTCCCGGCCGCCTTCCGGGCCGGGGCCGCGGCTCCGGCCCGGCGTCGACGGCCTTCACCAGAGTCGCCGACGCGTGGCTCACAGCAGCCGCAGTTCCCGGGCTCGCTCGACGGCCTCGCGCCGGCGGCCGGCGTGCAGCTTGCGGTAGATGTTCTTCACGTGGGTCTTCACCGTGTTGACCGACACGTAGAGCGTCGAGGCGATCTCCAGGTTGGACATGGTGCCCTGCAGGTAGCGCAGCACGGTGAGCTCGCGCTCGGTGAGCGGCTCGACGAGGTTGCCCTCGCCGCCGCCGCGGGAGCCGCCGGCCAGCGGCGACGAGCCGGCGGCCAGCTCCGCGGCGAGCGGGTGGTACACGGGCAGCAGCGGCGCGAAGTTGGCCAGCAGGTCGCGCACCGGGTGCCCGCCGACCAGGAACGGGCGGCGGAAGCTCTCCTCCTCGGCGATCTCCAGGGCCACCTCCAGGCCGCGCAGCACCCGGTTGCGGTCGCCGAGCGCCCGCCCGGCGAGGCTGGTCAGGATGGCGGCGTGCACGGTCCAGGTCAGCGCGCTGTCCACCGACGGGGTGGCGAACTGCGCCGCCGTCGTCGCCGCGGCCGCCGCCTTGCCCTCGATGAGCGCGGCCGAGGCGTCCACGTAGGCGGCCCAGCCCGGGAACACGTCCGAGTCGCCGCCGGTGGCCACCAGCCGCCGGGCCGCGCCCAGGTCGCCGCCGCTGATGCGCAGCTCCGCCTCGGTCAGCGCGAGCGCCCGCTCGACCGCCGGGGCCAGCGGCGCGCCGCCGAGCTCGCGGCGGGCGGTGTGCAGCACCTCCAGCGCGGCCGCGAGCCGGCCCGAGCCGTGGCGCAGCTTCGCCCGCACGGTCGCGATCGACACCAGCAGGTCGGGGTCGCCGGCGGCCAGGTCCAGGCCCTCGTCCAGCAGGCGGTCGGCCTCCGCGATGCGGTCCCACTCGCCGTAGACGCCGGCCAGGGCCATCCGCACCCAGCCGAGGTCGGTGGCGTCGGTGATGCCGAACCGGTCGGCGGTGACCAGGGCCTGGCGGCCCAGCCGGGCGGCGGCGCGCAGCCGGCCGCGCAGTGACTCGAGCACCGCGAGCTGGGCGGCCGCGCAGACCTGGGCCTGGGCCATGCCGGCCCGCTGCGCCAGCACCAGCGCGCCGTGCAGCGGGGCGCCGGCCGCGCCCAGTTCGCCGAGACGGAGCCGGGCCTCGCCCTCGTCGAGCAGCGTCAAGGCCCGGACCTCGTCGGTAGATTGATTGTTATTGGCCGATATTTCGGACATCTCGGAGAGCGTCCGGCGCGGGTCGCCGGCCAGCCACGCCTCGGCGGCGCCGAACGCGCGGTGCATCGGCGCGTCGCGGTCCCCGCCGCAGCGGCGCAGGAAGTCGCGGGTGCCCTCCAGGTCGCCGACGCGCAGCCGCTCGGCCGCGAAGGCCAGCGACAGCCGCGGGTCGCTGGCGTCCTCCGACGCCGGCGCGTGCGGCGCGGCCTCGTGCGGGCGGTCGTAGCGGACCCCGCCGAGGATGTCCGGCCAGTACTTGTCGAGCGTCTCCACCGCGCCGGACCAGTCCTCGGCCAGCAGCGCGTGGCGCATCGCCTCGGCCGGGATGCCGTAGGTGCCGTGCCAGGCGGCCGCCCGCCGGTGCAGCTCGGCGACCCGCTCCGGGTTGCGCCGCAGCAGCTCCGCGTGCAGGGTGCGGGCGAAGAGCGGGTGGAAGCGGTACCAGCCGCCCGGGCCGGCGTTGCGGGTCAGGAACGCGTTGGAGCCCTTGAGCTCGGCGAGCACCCGCGCGCCGTCGTCGCGGCCGGTGATCGCCTCCACCAGGCCCGCGTTGAGCCGCGGCGCGATCGCGGTCTCCAGCAGCAGCCGGCGCGTCTCGGCCGGCAGCGGGTCGATCACCTCGCCGGTGAGGAAGTCGCCGACCGCGGTGCTGAACGCGCCGCCGTCGTCGAGCACCCGCTCCGGCTCCGGGTGCCCGCGCATCGCCATCGCGGCGAGGCGGACCCCGGCCGGCCAGCCCTCGGTGATCGAGTGCAGCGCGTACAGCGTCGCGCTCGGCAGCACCACGTCGTGGGCGGCCAGCAGCTGCGCGGTCTCGGCGATGGTCAGCGAGAGGTCGTTCGTGCGCATCTCCGTCAGCGAGCCGTTGACCCGCCAGCGGTACAGCGGCAACGAGGGGTCGCGCCGGCAGGACAGCACGAGCCGCAGGCGGCCCATGCCGTGCCGTACCAGGGACTCCAGCTCGGCCAGGGCGGCCTCGTCGCTGATCTCGCGCACGTCGTCGACCACGACGATGTGCGGCTGCTGCAGCGCGTCGACCGCGCGCAGCAGGTCGTCGCCGTCGCTCTTCTCGGTGTGCGCGGACAGCGCGCCGAGCAGCAGGCCCGGCACGTCCGCGCCGTGTTCGGAGTGGGCCGTCACCCAGCGCACCACCGGTGGCTCGGTGCCCTCGCCGAGGCGGACGCTGCGCGCCCACGCCACGAGCGCGGCGGTCTTGCCCCAGCCGGCCGGCGCCGTCACCAGCGTCAGCGGCGCGCGTACCGCGGCGTCCAACTGGGCGATCACCCGCTCCCGCACCACGTATCCCGGCGGGAGATCCGGCACCGCCAGCGATTGCGGTGCGTATCCTCGGCGATCCTGCTGTACCAACGCTTGTGACACCCGTGCCCCCCGAAATCGCTTTCCCGGCCGTGCTTGTCGCGGTTTTTCCACTGGTCTTTCATCCGGGTCAAACGTGACGAGCAAAGCACCGCCATACGCTGCGGCGCCTCACCCTGCCTGGGTGGTCTGCCGGTGCCGGGCACGGCGATTTCCCTTACGTGCCAACGGTTCCATCGACACCATTGCACCGCCGCGCGGGCCGCCGGAGGCTCACCCGCAGAGGATGAAGCGTGGTCACCATTCTCGTCGGCAGCGTTCGCGCTGTCGCCCGTCGCGTGAACGGGCCGGGGAGGGGGATGAGCCAGCATGAGCGCGGTTGTGGGCGAGATCGAGCTGCGCCCCGAGAATGGCTTCGAGCTGAGCCTGCGGGGCTATCATCGCGCCCAGGTCGACCGGTACATCGCCACGTTGCAGATGCGCCTGACCACGGCGGAGACCGAGCTCGCCTCGGCCCGCTACCGCGAGCAGCAGCTCGCCGGCCGGGTGGAGCGGCTCAGCACCGAGCTGAAGTCGTGCAAGTGTGGCGAGGAGTCCTCGAAGGTCGTCGGTGGGCGCATTCAGCGGATGATCGAGCTCGCCGAGGAGGAGGCCGGCGCCCTGCGCGCCCAGGCCCAGCAGGACCTCGAGAATGCCCGGGCGGCCGCGGAGGCACTGCTCTCCGATGCCCGCAAGCACGCCGAGGATGCGATGCGGGACTTCCAACTGGCCCTGTCGCAGCGCCGCGCGGAGGAAGCCCGCGCCGAGGCGAGCCGGCGGGCCCAGTGGGACGCCCGCCGCCAGCGCCAGCGCGAGGCGGCCGAGAACCTGCTGGCAACCACGCGGTCGGTCGGCTCCGACAGCGTGCAAGTGACCCGGCGGCTGCTGGACGCCCTGATCGAAGGGCACACCAAGCTGCTGGCCGAGGTGGAGATGGCCGAGAAGGAGATGGCCAACCTCTCGTCCGCATGATGTCGATCCGGCAGGTGCTTCACCCGAACCGGGTGACGACGGGTCACTCCGCAGCACGACAGGATTCCTAATGTGACAAGGCAAACGACGGACGGATCTGAGACGGTGACTGCTGCACCGTCCACAGTGGTCCGTCCGGTCCCGCCAGCCGCGGGCGTCGCGCCGTCGGTGGTCCCCGGCGCGACGGACCCAGCTGGGTCGTTCGGTGAAAACCGTTGAGCAGGGGGTACTCAACGGTCCAGGAGTCAGCGGTGAACATGGCCCGCGTCCTGAGCACCGGCCGGCCTTCAGCGAGGGCGGCGGGAGCCGATGGGTGGGCGGCTGATCCGGAGGAGGCCGCCCACCCATCGCTAGTCCTTTCCTAGACTGTCCTGCTCCACCAGGACGGCGCTTCGGCGCCGGCGCGCTCCCAGGCCCGCGCCGGCGCCACACGCGTCTCCGCGTTTTGCCGTTCTTCCGCAAAAGAGAGGCGGGGCACCAGCTCGGTGCCCCGCCTCGACGGCGGCCACGGTCTTTGCTGAGTCAGTCAGATCGCGCCCGTTCCCGGCCCGGAGGACTGCTCGCTGCGCCGCTGGCCCTGGTACTCCTCTTCGGGCCGCCCCGTCGCCTCTGGACGCTCCTCAGCGGCCGCGTGCGCCGGCGGCGCGGTGCGGGGAGGCTGGTTCATCGGGAACGCGCCCTCGCGCTGTTGCAGATCCCGGTCGGCCCGATGGACGCCGCCGGCGGTGGCCGGGGCGTAATCGATCTCGCGCGGCACGTCGCCCCAGCGCACGGTGAGGGCGTACAGGATGACCACGTCCAGGGCGATCATCAGCAGCGACCACACCGGGTACGCCCCGAGCGAGCCGATCTGTGCCAACACGTGCAGAGAGACGACCACGATGGCCGCTATACGCGCCACCGGGCTGCGCGTCAGCAGCCCGATCCCGCAGATGACCAGTAGCGCGCCGAAAGCGATCATCACCACGCCCAGCCCGGTCACGTTCACCACGACCAGGCTGCCCCCGTCGATGAAAGCGACCTGGCGTTGCAGCAGCGCCACCAGCCCCTCGAGGATGTTGAGCACCCCGAGCACGGCCAGCAGCACGCCCGCGAATGTGATCCATCCGGACCAGACGCCGCTCCTGCGGGTGGTACCGGTCTCAGCCATGACCTCTGTCTCCCTTCCGCTGTACGACGGACGTATTTCGGGAGGGGGGTCACAGTTTCGCCGATCGGCCGCGGCGGACAAGAGAGGAGGCGCCGCGGCCGAATCCGGCGAAGCTCGTGTGGCGACCTCCCTCCCTCGCAAATGCGGTTACCGGTGCTTTTGGATGCGATCGTTCGACCGTCTCGGATGACCGGGCATCACCCTGCCCGTGTGAATGCCCCGGTAACCGCCCGCCCATCCCCCGGTGGCCGGCGCTGCGGGGACCCCGCCCCTCACCCGAGCCGGGTGAGGACTACTCACCCGCGACCGTCCGCACAATGCGCTCGTGGAGATGGCCTGGATCCCCGGTGGCACCTTCGCCATGGGTGCCGAGGGCTTCTATCCGGAAGAAGCTCCCGTTCGCAAGGTCGCCGTCGATGGGTTCTGGATCGACTCGCACCCCGTGACGAACGCGGAGTACGCCTTGTTTGTGCAGGAGACCGGCTATCGGACGGTCGCCGAGTGCCCGACCGACCAGGGTCCGCCCGGGTCGATGGTGTTCGTGCAGCCGCCCGGTCCGGTGCCGCTGCGCGACTGGCGCGTGTGGTGGGAACTGCGCCCCGGCGCCTCCTGGCGGCACCCCTTCGGGCCGGAGTCGGACATCCGCAAGCGCTCCGCCCACCCCGTCGTCCACGTCGCCTACGAGGACGCCGCCGCCTATGCGACCTGGGCCGGCAAGGACCTGCCCACCGAGGCGGAATGGGAGTTCGCCGCGCGCGGCGGCCTCGATGGAGCACCCTACCCGTGGGGCGAGGATCCCGAGCCGGGACGCGCCAACATCTGGCAGGGGATTTTCCCCTGGCTCGACCGCAGCGAGGGCGGGCACGGAACCAGCCCGGTCGGCGCATTCGCGGCCAACGGCTACGGACTCTTCGACGTGGTCGGCAACGTGTGGGAATGGACGTCGGACTACTATCGATCGGGGAACGCGCGCTTCGGAGAGGTCGACGCCGAGATGCCGCACAACCCGCGGGTAGACTCTCCACCCGCGGCCACGGTGTTCGCCAGCCGGGTGCTCAAAGGCGGGTCGTATCTGTGCTCAACCGGCTACGACCACCGCTTCCGACCTGCGGCTCGGCAGCCCGAAGCGATCGACAACGGTAGTTGTCACGTCGGCTTCAGATGCGTGCGGAGGCAAGCCCAGAAAGCCGGGTGACCACGCACCGTCATTTGTTCACCCCCTACGGGTGAGGCGACATCACCTCATGTCGCCTCACAATCCCGTGGTCATCCGCCGTGCTGCGGTGGGTGGGAGGGGGCGAAATACGTTGGGGCAGAAAACGCTCATTGACACCATCACCCGTCCCGCACTGCACTTCGCAGTGCCCGAGCCGCCCCGCTATCACGTACCGCGACCGCGTCTGCTGGACGCTCTGGATCGCGCCGTGGCGGGGCCTTTGACGTTGATCTCCGCTCCGGCGGGGTGGGGCAAGACCACTTTGCTGGCCGAATGGGTGGCGGCCGGGCGAGCACCCTGGCCGCTGGCATGGCTGCCGGTCGAGGCGCACCACGGCCCACGCTTTTGGGAGCACGTGCTCGACGCCGTGGAGCAGGCGACCGGGGAGCACCCGGCCGCGGAATCCGGTGAGGGTCCGGGTGAGGCCCTCGAGCAGCTCGTCACCCTGCTGCGCGGGCCCGGCACGCCGGTGGTCCTGATCCTCGACGACCTGCAGGAGCTCTCGGTGCCGCGGGTGTGGGGGGAACTGGAGACGCTGCTTTCCCAGGCGGGTGAACGCCTGCGTCTCATCATCGCGTGCCGCACCGATCCGGCGCTCACGCTGTACCGCTTCCGGATCCGCGGCGCGCTGAGCGAGCTGCGGACCGGACCGCTCGGGTTCACGCTCGACGAGACCGCCCAGATGCTCAACGCGCACGGGGTACGGCTCGCCGAGTCCGCGCTCGTCGAGCTGCACGCGGTGATGAAGGGCTGGGCCGCCGGCCTGCGCCTGGCCGCGCTGGCGGTGCAGGGCCACCCGGAGCCGGACAGCCTCGTGCCGCGCTTCGCATTGCAGGACCGGGCACTGGGGGAGTACCTGGTCGGCGAGGTCTTCGACACGCTGCCGGAGGACGTCCGCGAAGTCGTCCTCTGCACGTCGGTCCTGGACCAGGTCAGCGCCGAGCTCGTCGAGGCGCTCACCGGCCGGGTGGACGGCGCCCGCATCCTGGCGCAGTTGGAGCACTCCAACCTCTTCGTGGTGCAGGGCAGCGGCAACGCCGGGATGTACCGCTGTCACCCGCTGTTCGGGCTGATGCTGTACGACGAGCTCCGGCACCGCCGGCCCGAGCAGGTGCGCCAGTTGCACCGGCGGGCGGCGGACTGGTTCGCCGCGCACGACCAGGCGGCCGACGCGCTGCGTCACGCCCTGGCCGCGCGCAACTGGGGCCAGGCCTCGGACCTGCTCGCCGCGAGCTGGCAGGAGCTGGTGCCCGGGGCCCGGTTGCGCACCATCAAGGAGCTGGTGCCGCCGCCTCCGCAGGAGGTGCGCAACGACCCGAAGCTCGCCCTGGCCTTCGCGGCCGAGCGGCTCGACGCGAGCGACCCGCAGGGCACGGAGACGTTCCTGCACCTGGTCGACCGCTCGCAGCACACGCTGGTGGACTCGGCGAGGGCCGCGCTGCGCCCGATCGTGGACAGCTTCCGGATGGCCGAGGCGCATCAGAGCCAGAAGCCCGATCTGGTACTGGCCACCGCCCCGCTCCTGCTGCGTGAGGACACCGGCCTCGACGACCAGGACGCCGCCCGCATGCGGGCGCTGGCCCTCGTCGCCGTCGGCGGCGCGCGGCTCATCCAGGGTGACCTCGGCGCGGCCGAGACCGCGCTGCAAGAGTCGCTGAGCCTGGCCCGCCGCTGCGGCGGAGTCCAGTCCCAGCTGGCCGCGCTGCGCCAGCTCGCCCAGCTCAACGCGGCCCGGGGCCGGCTCACTGCGGCGATGCGCTACGGCAAGGAGACGCTCGCCCTGGCCGACCGCGAGGGCCAGACGCAGGGCAGCGACGTCGTGTGGGCGCAGCTCACCGTCGCCGAGGTCTGCTACCTGCAGGCCCGCGTCCGCGCCGCCGAGCACTACCTCGACCGGGCGCTGGACGGCGGCGGCCTGGCCGACCCGGCGCTGGTCGCTACGGCGACCATGACGCGCGCGCACATCCGCGCCGCGGCCGGCGACGCGCGGGCCGCGTGCACGGAGCTGTCGGCGATCCGGCGGCAGCTGGCCGACTGGCGGTACACGCCGCGCATGCAGCACTGCGTCACCCTCGCCGAGGCCGAGCTGCGCCTGGCCGCCGGCGACGTCGAGGCGGCCAAGCGGCTGCTCAGCCTGGAACCGGTGGAGATGCTGGCGCCGTGGCTCGGCGTCGTGCGCGCCAAGGCCCACCTTGCCGAGCGCCGCCCGGCCGCGGCCCTGGGCGCGGTACAACCGTTCCTGGAGCACACCACCGGTTCGCTGGTGTGGACGGTCGACGCCAACCTCACCAGCGCCCGCGCCCTGCGCGCGCTGGGCGACCGCTCGAAGGCGGGCCGCGCCTTGGAGCAGGCGCTGCGCTTCGCCGACGACGAGACGATCCGCTGGCCGTTCGTCGCCGGCGGGCAGCCGGTGCGCGAGCTGCTCGTCACCTACCTGCCCGCGGGCAGCGGCTATCGTGGCTTGGCCGAGGACATCGCGCAGGAGCTCAACGGATTCGGCCGCCCTTCCGCGGCGGCGGGGGAGCTGGCCGAGCCGCTGACGGAGCGGGAGCTGGCCGTGCTGCGCTACCTGCAGGGCACCCTCTCGGCGGGCGAGATCGCCTCGATGCTCTACGTGTCGGTCAACACGGTGAAGACCCACATGAAGAACATCTACCGCAAGCTGGGCGTGGGACGGCGGCGGGAGGTGATTGAGCGCGCTCGTGAGCTCAATCTGTTGTAGCTGCCGCACGTACGCCTAGGAGCGCGGACCCACGCCGGGCCGCGCTCCTCTTCTTTCTCCTTGCCTTGCGCCCTCCCCGCTGCTTTGCGCCCTCCCCGCGCCACCGTCTCCATCATGCGGCCGCATCTCGGCGTTGGTCGCGATCGCGGTGGTTGTCGCGCGCCCGCGCTCGATGCGCATTGCGTCCGTCGTCTGGCCGCCCCGCCCACGCCGCTCACCGGGCCCCGCCTACGCCGCGCCGCGCTGGGCTGCGCCGGCTGGGCTGGGCTGCGCCGGCTGGGCTGCGGAGCGCAGCGCAGCGACCAGAAGTCTCCGTGATCATGCGGCACACGCCACCGACACCAAGGGTTTTTCATGATCACGGAGTGGTGATGTACACCCGCGTACCAAAAGTCTCCGGGATCCTGGCAAACCCGTGGTGCCGCTACGGCGGGGAGCATGATCACGGAGACATTCGTTCGCCCCTGCCGCGTCGGCCGGGGTCGGCGCCGATCCGTGACTCGGCCGTGTCCGCCGATCCGTGACTCGGCCGTGTTCCCGGTAAAGCCAGGGCAGCAACGCGAAGCGGCGGCGTCCTCGTGGGACGCCGCCGCTTCCGGCGGGGTGGGTGGCCTCAGCGGTTCACGTACGGGCGGGCGCCGATCGCGGCCAGCTCCTCGGGTTCCCCGTCGTCCACCGTGGACTTCGCCAGGGCGGCCTCCTCGGCGAGGACCACCGGGAGCGGGTCGATCAGCGGGTCCAAGGAGTCCAGGGAAGCGCGCTGGATCGGGACGGGGTTCTCGACCGGTGCGGGGACCGAGGCCTGGCCGATCGCGCGGACCCAGGTGGTCGGCGGGTCGAAGACGAGCTCCGCCTCCACCGTCTCCTGGGCCAGCGCGGCCGAGACCGGGGCGCCGACCGAGGCCATGACGGTGACGGGCTCCTGCGGCTCCTCGTGGGACGGGTCGACGGTGGCGTGGGCCTGGAACGCCGTATCGTCGTCCGGGTCCTGGGTGGCGATCAGGTCGATGAGGATGATGTCGTCGCGGTCGGCGCTGTGGCGGACCACCGGGCGGCCCGCCTTGTGCCGGCCGCGGTACGTGTCCGAGCGGCTGTTGCGGCGCAGCGCCAGCTTGGCCGTGGGAATCGGCCGGGCCGGTTGCGGCTCCGGTTCGTCCTCGGCGGCCACGACACTGCCGCGCGGTACCGTCAAGATGAACAGAATGATCACGTCCAGTGTGACCATCAGCAGTGACCATGCGGGGTAGGCCCGCAGCATGGCCAGCTGTGAGATCGCGTGCAGCGCCACCACGCTCGCCGCGGCCAGCTTGCCGCTGGGCTTTCGAGTGCGCAGCGCGAAGCCGGTGACCACGAGCAGCACACCGAGCGTCACCGTGGCCGCGGCCCAGGTGCCGGCGCTGGTGAATGCGACGTCGTCGCGATCGAACCCCACCCCGCCGCTGGCGAAAGCCACCAGCAGCCCCTGCGAGACGTTCAGCGTGCCCACCAGTGCGAGCATCGTCCTGCCGAACGCCCGAAATTCCTTACCCCGCATCCGCGCGTCTTCTCCCTTGACTTCGCAGCATGTGATCGGCGGCTGGATCGGTTGGCTTTCCAGCTGAACCGCTTGATTTTCGGCGGAAAATGCGTGAGGCCGTGCCGGTCCCCGGTCACAAACCGAAGACCGGCACGGCCTATATCCCCCGTTACTTGTTCCCCCCGGAACAGGCCCGACCCGTGGTGTCCGGTCCCGCCGCCCGCGGTACCGGACACCGGCGCAGACCCCTCCGCGCCGGGTTGGCGAGGGATGCCGGTTGACCCCTCCCGCGGACATGGGTGGGTCCCCCGGCCTCCCCAGCTCCCGGACATCGGCGCCTGCCTCAGTCGGCAACGTGTCGTGCCTGGGGACATGATTCGAGCGATGTGGGTGAACAGGGATCACCCTCTATGGGTGATCGGCCGGGTGGCGAATCGGCGTCCCGCCCCGCTACACCGGCTCGGCGGCCAGCAGGCAGGCGTCGTCGTCGGGGTTGCGCCGGTGCGCGTAGTCGAGCGCGGTGCGCAGCCGCTCGCCCGGGGCCGAGACGCGCAGGGCGAGCCGGACGTCGTCCACGAGGCCCTGCACGCCCTGGTCGATGGCGCGGTCGCGCTGTTCGACGACGCCGTCGGTGTACATCAGCAGCAGGTCACCCGCCTCGACCACGATGCGCGCGGAGGCATAACGGGCCCCCGGGTCGACCCCCAGCGCCATGCCCGACGGCTGGGCCAGCACGTTCACCCGGCCGTGGGTGGCCCGCAGGATCGGCAGGTGCCCGGCGCGGGACCAGGTCAGCGAGTGGTCGGCGGGGCGGAACCGGCCGCAGACGGCGGTGGCCAGGGTGGTGACCGGCCGGCGGCACAGCATGCGGTTGAGCGCGGCCAGGATCGTGCCCGGGTCGTCGCCGGCCAGCGCCAGGCGGGTCATCGCGGCGCGTAGCTGCACCATGGTGGTGGCGGCGGGGCGGCCGTGGCCCATCACGTCGCCGACCGCGAGCATCACGTCCCCGCCGGGCAGCGGGGTGCAGAGGTACCAGTCGCCGCCGAGCTCGCCGGCGTGGTCCGCGACGGCGTACCGCACGCCCACCCGCACGCCGTTGACCTGCTCCCGCACCGCCATAGCCATGCCGCATATCGTGTCTCCGCCGGGGCACTGGGCGGCTCGCCTGCCGAGGGTGAGCCCCGAGGTGGGCGTTCAACTTAGATGAGGCTGAGTTCCCTTCCCCGCCGGACGGCGTCGCGGCGGCGGCTGACGCCGAGCTTGCGGTACACGTGCCGCACGTGCGTCTTGACCGTGTTGGACGACACGCTCAGCACCGTGGCGATCTCGGCGAGGGAGAGCATGCTGCGCAGGTACTGCAGCACCAGCGTCTCGCGCTCGGTCAGCGGATCGGTGATGTGCCCGGCGATCGTCTCGAGGGTCTCCGCCGCCGCCCCGCCGGCGCCTGGGTCCGCGGTCCGCGCCGGCCCCGGATCCGGCGCTGGGACGGCCCCGGACAGCGGCCCGGGCGCGGCCTCCAGCGACGGTACCGCTGGCTCGAGCAGCTCCGCGATCCAGGCACCCTGCCCCAGGAAGGGCCCGCGGATGCCTTCCGGTGCGGCCAGCCGCAGCGCCTGCTCGATGTGCTCCGTGCCGCCGGCGAGGTCGCCGAGCTGCCGCAGGGACTGTGCCAGCAGTACCGTCGCGGAAACCGTCAGCACCAGCGAGGCCGGCTGCGCGGCGAGGACCTCCCGCAGCGCGCGCTCGGCCGCCTCCGGCCGGCCCAGCGCGATGTCGAGCCGGGCCGCGGCCAGGGCCACCGCCGGCGCCGTCGGCCACTGGCGGGCGAGATCCCGCAGGAGCATCCGCGCCTTGTCCGGGCGGTCCTCGAGCAGGCACAGGTCGGCGTAGAGCACCCGGGTGGCGACCTCGGCATACGGCGGCATGGCACCGGTCCGGTTGCGCAGCAGCGGCTCCAGGGCCTCGGCCGCGCCGGTGAGGTCGTCCTGGTCGCGCAGCAGCTCGGCGAGGGTGAGCGCGCCGCCGATCCAGGCGTGCGGGTCCGAGGGCACCTCGGCGGCGATGCTCTCGTCGAGGTGGTACCACGCCTCGTCCAGCTGCCCGCGCATGCGGCACACCGACGTCAGCGCCAGCCGGGCGAAGCTGATGCTGCGCGACTCGCTGATCCCGGCGTCCCGGCAGCCGTCGAGCACCCGGCGGGCGCAGGCCGCGGCCGCGGAGAGCTGGCCGCGGTGCACGTGGACGATCGACTGGTGCAGGTTGGCCTGCACGATGAGCAGGTTGAAGCCGGCCTTGCGGGCCAGGGTGGCGCCGCGGTCCAGTGCGGCGTCGGCGCCGTCGAGCTGGTCGGTGGCGATGCGCGCCCCGGCCAGCGCGAGGTAGCCGAAGGCGCGCGCGGCGTCGGCGGCGTCGGCGTAGACGTGCTCGCCGGCGGCCTCGTCGACGCGCTGCAGCAGCCGCATCGCGGAGGTGCCGGACCGCTCGGCGTCGCCCGCGGTGACCGCCTCGGCCAGCCGCATCGCGGCCAGGATCTCGGCCTCCACCCGCGTCGGCGTCTCGCCGAGCGCCCGCTCGCCGAGCTTGATGAACGCCGACATCCCGGCCTCGTCGCCCGTATCGCGGCAGCACACGGCCAGCGCGAAGGCGAGCATCGGGCGCTCGGCGACGTCCGCCGGAGGAAGCGGGCCGGTCCGCGGCTCCATGGCGCGCGGCCCCGACCCGGCGAGTTCAGGCCAGTACTGCTGAAATAATCGCTCGGCCGTCACCCAGTCGGCGCCGAGCACGGCGTGCACGACGCCGTCTCCGGGCAGGCCGTTGGCCGCATACCAGCCGGCCGC
Organism: Dactylosporangium sp. CA-092794; assembly: GCF_050948465.1. NCBI lineage: Bacteria > Bacillati > Actinomycetota > Actinomycetes > Micromonosporales > Micromonosporaceae > Dactylosporangium > Dactylosporangium sp. CA-092794. The sequence continues at coordinate 912,611 of NZ_CP192044.1, forward strand.
GGCGCGGTGCAGGCCGCGCTCCTCGGCGGCGAGCGCGGTGCGCACCTCGGCGCGCAGGACCGAGCGCAGCAGGCGGCGGTAGCGGTACCACGAGTGCGAGCCGCCGTAGAACGTCGCCAGCGCGTTGGCGCGGCTGGCCTGGGCCAGCTGGCGGGCGCCGTTGCGGCTGCCGGTGAGCGCCTCGACCAGCCCCGGGCAGACGGTCTCCACGATCGACGTGCGCAGCATCACGTCGTACACGTCGGGGTCCAGGTGCGCCAGGATCTCGCGCTGCACGTACTCGGTCAGCCCGACCTGCTCGTGCAGGCCCGCCTCGCCGGCGATGAGGTCGGTGACGATCCGCTCCGGCTCGTGCCGGCCGACCATCGCCGACAGCGTCACCGCGACCGCCGCCGGCCAGCCCTCGGTGACGTGCCACAGCGCGTACCGCGAGTGCTGGGCCAGCCGCACGTCGTAGCGCTCGGCGAGGCCCGCGATCTCGTCCTGCGTGAAGGAGAGGTGGTCGGTGCGCAGCTCGGTGAGCTGGCCGCGCACCCGCCAGCGGTACAGCGACAGCGGCGGCTCGCTGCGGGCCAGCAGCAGGAAGCTGATGCGCTCGCCGAGGCGGGTGATCAGCCGCTCCAGCCGGCGCAGCACCGTGCGGTTGGTGAGGTTGTGCAGGTCGTCCAGGACGACGACGGCGCGCTCGTGCAGGCGCCCGTTGCTCCATGCGTAGGTGGCCGGGTCCAGCGCGATGCCGGCCGCGGTGAGGGCGGTGGTGAGCTGCCGCCAGGCCGCCGCGCCGCAGTTGGGCTCGAACCGCACGTAGGCGGTGCGCCCGGGCGCCCGGCCGGCCCGGATCCAGGAGCCGGCGAGCACCGTCTTGCCCCAGCCCGTCGGCGCGCAGATCAGAGTGACGGGGTGCTCCACCGCCGCGTCGAGGTGATCGAGCAGGCGCGTCCGTTCCAGGTGTACGCCGGGCAGCGGCGGCATCGCGCGGTCCGGGATCGCCGCGACCGGCGCCGGTCGCACCTCCAGGGGCCGGACCGTCGCGGCCCAGCCGGACGAGCCGAGGAAGCGCTCGGCAGCGTCGTTGTGCGCCAATCTGTCAAGCGTGCTTTCGCCGTGGTGGCTGGTATGCACCGTCACTCCCCGAGGACGCGGGTCTACAACGTGCCCCGTTGGCACCTTTCCCGTGCGTGATTGGCCGTGTGCCGACGTCGAACACCATAGAACTCCGGCGGCGATTCGTGGAGGTCCTCATTCAGGATGGTCGATTTTTTGAGGCGTGGAGAAGGCCCCGTTTTCATTGATTGAGCGTCGGAGGATTAGATATCCATCAATCTTATGCGGGTTTGCGGCCAACACCGAGTGCGCACGCTGGCGGGTGATGGGCGAGTTTTGTCCGGTTTTGCTGTCCGCGTGACTTATCACCGAGTGGCAACCGATTACGCTCCGTGAACCCGGGCGCGACCCGCTCCGAAGGCCTTTTGGGCGTCGGGCCCCCGCGCATACCGCCAAGGTCTTGCTATTCGGCCGTATGGGTCTTAACTACCGACAGTCTCGGCGCGTCGCATCGCCAACTACTTAGGTTGGCAAGTTTCAATACTTAAATGATCGATAAGTTGGCGGATTTTCTACCCATAATTACAAGCTTGTCATCAGTGAAATTCCTCTGAGATTTATCCGCCATTGCTCAAAGTCGTGCCAAAGTGCAATTTGCACTTTGGAAGAACCGGCAAACCCGAACATATCCGTCAGTCGGGCAGGGTCTCGGGCGATCTCCCGCGGGAGGTGCCCGGATGCCCCCGACGTATGCATGGTTCACCCGTCGAGTGTGCGAATCCCGCGCACATTTCGGCGGTCGAGGGGTCACGTCCGCGCCCGATTGCGCTAGTTGATGAGGCGGCCAACGCGGCGGGGTAGACGGTGCGGATGTCGCACCCGGCGGGCGCCCCCGCCGGTCTACGCGGCCATGGGCGGATGTATGTCTCCGTGATCATGGTGTCCGCGGTGTCCGCGTCACGGGTTTGCCATGATCCCGGAGACTTTCGGTACACGGGGGTACATCAGCACTCCGCGATCATGAAAAACCGTTGGTGTCGATGCCGAGTTGCGCATGATCACGGAGACTTCCGGTCGCGGTGCTGCGCGGTGCTGCGCGGTGCTGCGCGGTGGCCGGCGGGTGGGACAGGATCGCCGCTCGCACCCGGCCCGCAGCGCCGGGGCGCGTAGGCCGGGCAGCACGTGGCCGTCGGCGGGCATGGCGGCCGGCGATGCCGGTTCCCGGGCGGCGCGGGTTCAGCTGGCTTGGGCGGCGGAGCCCTCGTCCTCGGCCAGCGGGACCCCCGAGGCCCGGGCGAACGAGGTCAGCCCCTGCAGGAGCGCGGCCCGGTCGTCGGGCGGCATCCGCCGCAGCACCGCCGCGATCGTCTCCTGCCGCTGCCGGCCGAGCCCGTCGAGCAGCCGCCGCGCGGTGGGGGTCAGCACCAGCCACACCTCGCGCCGGTCGCGCTCGTCGGCGGTGCGCCGCAGGAGGTCGGCGGCCTCCAGCCGGTCACACAGCCGGCTCGCCGAGGACGGCGCGGTGTGCAGGGCGACGGCGAGCTGGGTCAGGTTGACCGAGCCGGCCTGGTCGACGACGCCGAGCACCCGCAGCTGAGCCGCGGAGACGCCCGAGTTGTCGTTGGCCGCGCTCGTGGCGAGGACCAACGCCTGGCCGGCCGTGTCGACGAGCGCCGCGGCGGCGGCCGCGTCGTCGGGGCCGGACGGGTGCGGTGAGGGTCTGCTCCGCACGATGTCCTCCGTGTCTTGCGGGGGTCACGGGTTGGCTCGGGGCGACCAGTCCAGGCAAATGATCAATGCGTCGTCCGCAAGCTCGGCGCCCGCGTGATAGTCACGAAGGCCGCGCATGACGCTGCTGATCGCCTCGGCCGGAGGCTGCAACCGGGTCGATCGTATGGCACGACTCAACTCTCGCTCACCGAACGTCGGCTCGTTCGGCCGTACGGCCGCATGTACGCCGTCGCTGACCACGAAGAGCCGATCGCCGGGTTGCAGCTGGGTGGCCTCCTCGACGTACCGCGTGTCGCCGAACATGCCCAGCGGGAGCTGCGGGTCCAGCACCATGTCGCGCAGCTGGCCGCCGCGCACGAGCAGCATCCGGGGCGACCCGGCGTCGATCATGCGCAGCTGCCCGGTGGCCGTGTTGAGCGACAGCAGCAGGGTCGCCACGTGCCGGGCCCCGCCGTACTGCGAGAAGATCGCGTCGGCGGCCAGCACCGCCTGGTCGGCCAGGTCCCCGGGGCTGCTCTGCCCGGCCGGGATGGAGCGGCGCGCGTTGCGCATCGCGTTGACCGCGAGCGTGGTCAGCAGCGCCGCGTCGAGGCCGGTGCCCATGCCGTTGAGGGCGGTCACGGTGAGCCAGTCGCCGTTGACCGACCAGTCGAAGTGGTCGCCGCAGACCGCATACGCCGGCTCCAGCTGGCCGGCGAACCGCACGCCGGGGTGGTCGTAGCCGCGGGCCGGCAGCAGGTCCCACTGCATCTCCGCGGCCATGGTCAGCCGGCCGGTGCGGCGCCGGTCCAGGTGGTACCGGTCGGTCCGCCGGTAGGCGGCGGCCAGCGCCACCGCGAACGTCTCCGCGATCTCCTCCAGCTGCGGCCGCTCGGAGGGCAGCCGTTCGGCCTCCAGCCCGACGCTGAGCACCCCGACCCGCTCGCCCCAGGCGGTCACCGGCAGGTGCAGCCGGGCCATCGCCTGCCCTTCGCGGGTCTCCAGCACCGGTGTCTGGCTCGCGAACGCCCGCGTCGCCGGGCCGAGCTGGTCGCCGACGCCCTCGGGCTCGGCGCCGGACGGCGACAGCGTCGTGGTGCGATAGTCGGCGAGCCACACGGTGCTGCTCTTGGTGCCGTGGATCGCGCTGAGGTATGCGTCGAGCGTCTCCACCAGGTGATCCGGTGGAGCCGTGCGCAGAGCCTTGTCAATGGAGCCAACGCCGGACATGCTTGCCTTTCGCCAGCCTTTGCTTGCCGTGCGGCAAATAATATAAGGCAGGTTTCTGGCTCTCCACGTACCCACTACCTGGCGTCGGTTACACCCATCGGGATCCCAACCACATGCGGGCGAACCAGTCCGTGTACGGAATGTCCACCCCCGCGTAGATTGGATAGAAATACGCGAAACAGGCGGCGACCAGCAGGATGTACGCCCCGGCGATGATGGATCCGATGAGCCGCTGGTCGCTGGCCGGCCGCAGCCGCCGCGGCGGCCCGATGATCGCGCCCAGCACGTAGACCACGGCCAGCACCAGGAACGGCTCGGCCGGCAGGGCGTAGAAGTAGAACATCGTGCGGTGCTCGGGCATCTCGTTGAACCACGGCACGATGCCGGTCAGCGCGCTCACCAGGATCAGCCAGGCCCGGCCGTCGCGGCGGGCGATGCCCAGCCAGACCAGCGCGACCAGCGCGGGCAGGAACGACCACCACAGCAGCGGCGTGCCCAGCAGCAGGATCTCCGAGGCGCAACTGCTCGCCCCGCACCCCCCGGCCTGGTCCCAGTAGAAAGCCACCGGGCGGCCCAGCAGCAGCCATTGCCAGGGCCAGGACTGGTACTGGTGGGTCGAGGTCAGGGTGGTGTGGAAGTGGTACGCCTCGCGGTGGTAGTGCCACAGGTTCACCAGCGGGTCGATCAGCCGGTCGTGCGGCAGCCCGTTGGTCTCGGCGTACCAGTGGCGGAAGTACCCGTCGTCCGACAGGAACCAGCCCCACCAGCAGTTGATGTAGACGAACGCGGCGATGGCGAAGGTCGCCACGAACCAGCCGGCGCCGTCGCTCCACAGGCCCTCGCTGATCCAGTGCTTGAACCCGGCGCTGCGCCGGGCGCCCATGTCGAACAGGACCATGGCGATGGCGAAGATCGCCACGTAGTAGACCCCGCTCCACTTCACCCCGCAGGCGAGGCCGAGCGAGATCGCGCACAACAGGCGGTACCACCGGAAACCAAGCTGCGGCCGCAAGCCCGGCCGCAGCGGATCGAAGCCGTCCTCCAGCAGCCGCAGCCAGCGCTGTCGCCGCTGCTCGCGGTCGAGCACCAGGAACCAGAACGCGACGACGATCCAGAACATCAGGAAGATGTCGAGCAGGGCCACCCGCGAGAGCACGAAATGCATACCGTCGAGCGACATCAGCAGCCCGGCCGCGCCGGCCAGGATGGTGGACCGGAAGAGCTTGTAGGCGGCCATGACGATGAGCAAGATCGAGATCGCGCCGACGGCGACCGCCGAGATCCGCCAGCCGAAGGAGTTGTACCCGAAGAGCTGCTCCCCGACCCCGATCATCCACTTGCCCAGCGGGGGATGGACCACATACTGCGGCGTGTTGTCCTCGGGGTTCCACTCCACCCCGTGCTGGAGGAGGTCCTGCGCCTCGTTGGCGTAGTAGACCTCGTCGAAGATCGTCTCCTTCGGGTGGGCCAGGTTCACCAGGCGCACGAGCAGCCCGATGCCGGTGATCAGGATCGCGACGAGCCAGAAGTTCGCTGTGAAGGCGGGCCCGGCGAGCCGGCGGCGGACGATGTCGGGCACCGCCCGCATCGGTCCGGCGGCTTCGGTCTCCGGCTCGCTCGCTTCGGTCAGCACACCCGAGGTCATTGGGCGATCGTAGGGCGCGGGATGCCACCATCGCACATGTGCCATTGATTCTGCTCGGAGCGCCGCTGGGAAATCCCGACGACGCGTCGGCCCGCCTGCGCGAGACGCTCGCCACCGCCGACGTGATCGCCGCCGAGGACACCCGCCGGCTGGGCCGCCTGGCCCAGCACCTGGGTGTCGAGATCACCGGGCGGCTGGTGAGCTACTTCGAGGGCAACGAGGAGCGGCGTACCCCCGAGCTCGCCGACCTGCTCGCCGAGGGCCGCACGGTCGCCGTGGTGACCGACGGCGGCATGCCCAGCGTCTCGGACCCCGGCTTCCGCCTGGTGCGGGCCGCGATCGCCCGCGGCGTGCCGGTGACCGCCGCCCCCGGCCCGAGCGCGGTCGTCACCGCGCTCGCGGTCTCCGGCCTGCCGTGCGACCGCTTCTGTTTCGAGGGGTTCCCCCCGCGGCGGCCGGGGGAGCGGCGCACATACCTCGCCTCCCTCGCCGACGAGCCGCGCACCCTGGTCTTCTTCGAGTCCCCGCACCGCATCGCCGACACCCTCGCGGACATGGCGCTGGCCTTCGGCGAGGACCGCCCGGCGGCGCTGTGCCGCGAGCTGACCAAGACCTACGAGGAGATCCGCCGCGGCACCCTGGGCTCCCTCCTGGCGGATGAGGAGCCACCCCGCGGCGAAATCACCCTGGTGGTCGCCGGCGCGCCGCCGGCCTCGGCCGAGCGCCCGTCCGCCGCGGCGCTGGCGGCGGAGGTGGCGGCGCTGGTCGCGGCGGGCGCCGACCGCAAGGAGGCGACCCTGGAGGTGGCCAAGCGGCACGACCTGCCCAAGCGCGACGTCTACGCGGCCGTGATCGCCCACAAGTAGCGGTCAGTACCGCGCTTCGCGCTTCGCGCTTCGCGCTTCGCGCTTCGCGCTTCGCGCGAACCCGGTCAGTGCCGCGCTTCGCGCTTCGCGCGAACCCGGTCAGTAGGCCGCCAGCACGATGCCGACGCCCAGGACCAGCGGGGCGGCGGCGGTCAGCAGCCAGGCCGTCAGCCGGTCGCGCAGCCGGGGCAGGCGCCAGGCGCCGGTGAGCCAGGCCAGGGCCAGGCCGCAGAGCGTCAGCAGGCCCAGGCCGGCCGCCCAGCGCACGCGCAGGCCCGCGGGGTTGCCGGCGTAGGCGATGCGGCCGCCCGGGACCATCGCGGCCGGTACCGACGCGCCGGGCGGCTCGTCCAGGCCCACGAGACTGGTGCCGTCCACCGGCTCGCGCCCCGGCGCGGCGAAGGAGGCCAGGCAGCGGCGCAGCACGCCGGTGCCCTTGCAGGAGGTGATCTCCGCCGTGCCGCGCACGGCGTGGCCCATGTCGAGCCAGAACGGCTCCGCGCTGGTCCAGGCGAAGAACCCGGCCAGCAGCCCGGTGAGCAGCATCGCGGTCAGCCCGGCCAGCGGGCCGCGCGGCGGCCGGGTGCGCCGGACGCGGCGCTTGCCCGGCGGCGGCGCGGACCGGCGCTCGTCGCGGGGGCCGCGCATGGCCCGCAGGGCCGGCGGCGGCCACGGCTCCGGGCGCCCGGCCAGGCGGTCGAGCACCGCGGTCCGGCCCGCCTCGCGGCCCGCGCGGTCGGCGGCGGCCTCGTGCAGCGCCACCGTGCTCGTTGCCGGCCACAGCGGGAACTCGTCGGGCGACCCGGCGGGTACGGCGGCCGCCGGGACCAGCGCGCGCACCGGTGGAATGCCCGCGGCCTCGCCCCGCCAGGCCGTCCGAGCTGGATGTTCGCTCACTTTCTCATTGGACACCGGGCGATCGCGTACCTTTCGGACGTCGGTCGCGTGTCGGGAGAAAGTATCCGTTCGCCGAACAGCGGGGCGGGTCACTACGCTTGCAGGTCATGAGTCGTGTTCTCGCCGCGGTCGCCTGGCCTTATGCCAACGGGCCGCGCCACATCGGTCACGTGTCCGGGTTCGGGGTGCCTTCCGACGTCTTCAGCCGCTACATGCGGATGGCCGGTCACGACGTGCTGATGGTGTCGGGCACCGACGAGCACGGCACGCCGATCCAGGTCCAGGCCGACGCCGAGGGAGTGACCCCGCGGGAGCTCGTGGATCGGTACAACCGGGTCATCGTCGAGGATCTGCACGGCCTCGGCCTGTCGTATGACCTGTTCACCCGCACCACCACCGGCAACCACTACGAGGTCGTCCAGGAACTGTTCACGGGGCTCTACGACAACGGGTACATCATCGCCAAGACCACGCTGGGGGCGATCTCGCCGTCGACCGGGCGCACGCTGCCCGACCGCTACATCGAGGGCACCTGCCCGATCTGCGGCTACGACAGCGCGCGCGGCGACCAGTGCGACAACTGCGGCAACCAGCTGGACCCCGACCAGCTGATCAACCCGCGGTCGAAGATCAACGGCGAGACGCCGGAGTTCGTGGAGACCGAGCACTTCTTCCTCGACCTGCCGGCCTTCGCCGATCAGCTCAACGCGTGGCTCGACACCCGCGAGGGCTGGCGCCCCAACGTGCTCAAGTTCTCCCGCAACCTCATCGACGATCTGCAGCCCCGGGCCATCACCCGCGACCTGGAGTGGGGCGTGCCGATCCCGCTGGAGGGCTGGAAGGACCGCGACGACAAGCGGATCTACGTCTGGTTCGACGCCGTCATCGGCTACCTCTCGGCGTCCATCGAGTGGGCCCGCCGCTCCGGCGACCCCGAGGCGTGGCGCCAGTGGTGGCAGGACCCGCAGGCCGAGGCCTACTACTTCATGGGCAAGGACAACATCGTCTTCCACTCGGTCATCTGGCCGTCGATCCTGCTCGGGTACTCCGGCCCGAAACCGCAGGCCCTGGGCGCGCTCAACCTGCCCACCGAGGTGGTCTCGTCGGAGTACCTGACGATGGAGGGCAAGAAGTTCTCCTCCTCCCGCCGGGTGGTCATCTACGTGCGAGACTTCCTGGCGCGCTACGACGCCGACGCCCTGCGCTACTTCATCGCCGTCGCCGGCCCGGAGGCCACCGACACCGACTTCACCTGGTCGGAGTTCCGCCGCCGCAACAACGACGAGCTCGTCGCGGGCTGGGGCAACCTGGTCAACCGCTCGATCTCGATGGCCGCGAAGAACTTCGGCGAGATCCCGCCGGCCGGCGAGCTGACCGACGAGGACCGCACACTGCTGGCCGCGGTCCGCGCAGGCTTCGACACGGTCGGCGCCCTGCTGGCCAAGCACCGCCAGAAGGCCGCCATCATCGAGGCGATGCGCGTCGTCGGCGAGGTCAACAAGTACTTCTCCGACCAGGCCCCGTGGAAGCTCAAGGACGACAAGCCCCGCATGGCCACGGTCCTGCACGTAGCGCTCCAGGCGGTCCGAGACTGCAACACCTTGCTGACCCCGTTCCTCCCACACGCCGCCCAGCGCATCCACGAGCTCCTGGGCGGCACCGGCATCCACGCCCCCATGCCCGAAATCCGCGAGGTCGAAGACCTGGACAACGGCCGCACCTACCCAGTCCTGACCGGCGACTACACCGTGGGCGCCAAGTGGCAGCCAACCCCCATCAACGCCGGCACCAAACTGGCCGCCCCAACCCCGGTCTTCCGCAAACTGGACGAGTCCATCATCGAGGAAGAACTAGCCCGCCTACAGCCCTAGCCCCACCCCGGGGCCGGCCCCAGGCCGGCCCCACCGAGCCATCGCGCCGGGAGGCGCGCAACAAGAAGCCAAGCCCATGCGCCGGAGGCGCAACAAAGAAACCGCACCCAGGACGTTAGGGGCGCGCAGCGCAGAAAAGAGTGGCCGCGCAGCGGCCATGGGGGGTCTGGGGTGGGAACCCCCCCAGGCTAGCGCCGCGACGGAGTCGCGCGTGGCTAGAATTTCGGACCCCAACCACTGCGCCAAAGGCGCAACAAGAAACCCCAGCCCGTGCGCCGGAGGCGCAACAGGGAACCTGAGCCATTGCGCCGGGAGGCGCGCAACAAGAAGCCGAGCCCGTGCGCCGGAGGCGCAACAAAGAAACCGCAACCAGGACGTTAGGGGCGCGCAGCGCGGAAAAGAGTGGCCGCGCAGCGGCCATGGGGGGTCTGGGGTGGGAACCCCCCAGGTTAGCGCCGCGACGGAGTCGCGCGTGGCTAGAATTTCGGACCCCAACCACTGCGCCAAAGGCGCAACAAGAAACCCCAGCCACCGCGCCGGAGGCGCAATAAGGTGCCGCAACCACTGCGCCGAAGGCGCAACAAGAAAGCACCAACCGGGGTCATGCCCACCGGGCGGACGTATGTCTCCGTGATCATGATACCCACAGTGGCCGCACCACGGGTTTGCCATGATCCCGGAGACTTTCGGTACACGGGTGTACATAGACACTCCGTGATCATGAAAAACCGTTGGTGTCGGTGCCCGGTGCAGCATGATCACGGAGACTTCTGGCCGCTGCGCTGTGTTCCGCGGCGTGCAGCGCCCGCCGTGCTCCGCCCGCCGTGCAAGGACCTGATCGGCACAGCCCGGACGCGCAGGCCGGCAGACGCGCGGGCTGGCAGACGCGCGGGCTGGCAGACGCGCGGGCTGGCAGACGCGCGGGCTGGCAGACGCGCGGGCTGGCAGACGCGCGGGCTGGGCATTCGCGCTGGCCGGCGGGAGAACAGCGCCGTGGAAACCTAGAGCTTGTACCAGTGATCGCTCTCGTGAACGTCAGTCACCTCACCGGCCGGCGCCCAAGCCTCGTACAAGCCGCGCTCCACGCAATGCGCCCCCAGCCGCGCCACCTGGTCCCCGTCCGGCCGGGAGAGTCGAAGCCGAAGCCAGTCTCCCTCCTGCCGAATCACCGTGCACCGAGCATCCCGCCAAGTAGCCCGAGGCACCCGCCGGGCCAGGGTCTCCAGCGGATACCGGGCGGCCCGAGTCTTGGCCGCGACCCGGAACTCCCCGGGTGGGTCGACGATCGCCTCGAAGACGTTGTCGCGGTAGGAGCCGATGTAGCGGGTCAGCGGCGGGTTGACCGGGAAATACTCCTGGTCGGACTGGTCGGGGAGCAGATGCCGCCACTGCGGGCCGTGCATCCGGCTCCATGCCCGCTGCTCGGGCAGGTAGGTGTAGAGCGTGACCTCGGTGCCGTCGCCGGTGTAGGCCACGAGCGAGGTGTTCGCCGGCACCGGTAGCTCGGCCAGGTCGGCGGTGACGAACTCGGGGACGATGTGCCGGCCGCTGGGCGCGAAGCCGGTGCCGATCACCGGCGGGCCGAGCCGGTCGTGCGGTGGCATGGTGACCAGGCCCGCGTAGGTGTCGGCCAGGGGCACGTCGTAGTCGTGGGCGTCGACGGCCCGCCAGCGCACCGCGAAGACCACGTTGCCGCTGGACTCGCCGGACAGGATGGCCAGGTCCTCCGGGGTGCGCAGGTGGGCCACGTCGAAGGCGCGGTAGCAGAAGCCGCTGATCGGCCAGCCCTTGAGGTACCCCTGCAGCTGCCGGCCGGAGAGGAACTTGATCATGCGGGTGCCCCGGCGCACGGTGGCGGTGCGGCGGATCGGGGCCAGCGCGGTGGTGGCGGCCGGGGTCTGGCTGAGCCGGTGGACGGTCGCCCAGTCCAGCGCGCGGGTGACGGGCATCAGCAGGGGCTCGTCCTCCAGGCCGCCGAGCGCGGAGGTGACCTCCGTGGCGTGGACGAAGCGGCGGTACGGCCAGCGCGCGCCCGGCCGCGGGTTGGGCAGGAAGCCGGGGGCCGGATGCGTCGCGTACACCTCGTACGCCGCGCCCTGTGCGATCTCCTCGGCCGGATAGGCGACCCCGTCGATCGTCACGCTGTGGGTCGCGGACCCTTCCGCGTGTCCGATTACCGTCACTTCCGCGACGCTAGGGCCGGGTGGTTTTCTGGCGGTTAACGATCGGTAAACAGAGCACCGAGGGTGGCATGCTTAACGCCGATGAGTGCGAGAAAACACAGTCGCCAGGGGACCTTCCCGCCCGCGCCCGAGCCGTTGCCGGTCGCCGTCCTGGACAGCCACACCCATATCGACATCACCCTCGAGAGTGACCCCGAGACCGGCGGGCCGCGCAGCGTCGAGGAGGCGATCGCGCGCGCGAGCGAGGCCGGGGTCGATCGGCTCGTCCAGGTCGGCGTGGACGTCCAGTCGTCCCGGTGGGGTGTGGAGGTGGCGCGCCGCCACCCGGCGGTCGTGGCCACCGTGGCCCTGCACCCCAACGACGCGCCGCGCCAGGCCGACCTCGACGGCGCGCTGCGCGAGATCGAGCGGCTGGCCGCCGACCCGCGGGTGCGCGGCATCGGCGAGACCGGCCTGGACTACTTCCGCACCGGCGAGGAGGGGCGCAAGGCGCAGCACGAGAGCTTCCGGGCGCACATCGCGATCGCCAAGCGCCACGGCAAGACGCTGGTCATCCACGACCGCGACGCGCACGAGGACATCCTGGCCGCCATCGACGAGGAGGGCGCGCCCGACCAGGTCGTCATGCACTGCTTCTCCGGCGACGAGGAGTTCGCCCGGGAGTGCCTCGACCGCGGGTTCCTGCTGAGCTTCGCCGGCACGGTCACCTTCGGCAACGCCGCCGACCTGCGCCGGGCCGCGGCGATCACGCCGCTGGACGGGCTGCTGGTGGAGACCGACGCGCCGTTCCTCACGCCGATGCCGTTCCGCGGCCGGCCCAATGCCTCCTACCTCATCCCGCTGACCGTGCGCGCGCTGGCCGAGGTCACCGGCCACGACCTCGACGCGCTGTGCGCAGCGATCTCCGCCAACGGGGAGCGAGCCTTCGGACGCTGGACGTGACCCTGCTCGGGCCGGCCGACGTGCGGCAGCTCGCCGAGGAGCTCGGCATCCGCCCGACCAAGCAGCTCGGGCAGAACTTCGTCCACGATCCCAACACCGTGCGGCGGATCGTGCGCGCCGCCGAGCTGTCGGCCGACGACGTGGTGCTCGAGGTCGGGCCGGGGCTGGGCTCGCTGACCCTGGCGCTGCTCGACGCCGGGCTCGAGGTCTGCGCCGTCGAGATCGACCCGCCGCTGGCCGCCGCCCTGCCGCAGACGGTGCGGCGGTACTCCCCGGAGCACGCCGACCGCCTGACCGTCGTGGCCGGAGACGCGCTGAAGGTACCCCTGGCGGAACACAAGCCGACGGCGCTCGTGGCGAACCTGCCCTACAACATCGCCGTGCCCGTGGTCCTGCACCTGCTGGCCACCGTCCCCACGCTGCGGCGGGGGTTGGTGATGGTGCAGAAGGAGGTGGCCGACCGGCTGACCGCGGGTCCGGGCAGCCGGGTGTACGGCGTGCCGAGCGTGAAACTCGCCTGGTACGCGACGGCCCGCCAGGCCGGACGGGTCCCGCCGAGCGTCTTCTGGCCGGTCCCCAACGTCGAGTCCGGTTTGGTGGCGTTCGACGTACAAACGCCGAAAAATAGTGACAAGAGGGAAACTTTCGGGGTCGTGGATGCGGCCTTCGCGCAGCGGCGCAAGACTCTGCGCGCGGCGCTGGCCGGCTGGGCCGGCGGTCCGCAGGAGGCCGAGCGCGCGCTGCGGGCCGCCGGCGTCGACCCCGGCCTGCGCGGAGAGCAGCTGACGGTGGAGGACTTCACGCGGATCGCGAGCCAGCGACGCCGCGCCGAGGCGTCCGGGTAGGGTGCAGCAGTGACCGAGCCGCTCTTCTCCGAGGACGAGGAGTACGACCGGCCCCGCCTGGCCGCCCACGGACCGGTCCGGGTCCGCGTGCCCGCGAAGATCAACCTGCACCTGCGCGTCGGCCCGACCCGCTCGGACGGCTACCACGAGCTGACCACGGTGTATCACGCGATCGGCCTCTACGACGAGATCACCGCGCGCCGCGGCGACACGCTGACGCTGACCATGGAGGGCGAAGGCACCGGCGTGCTCGACCTCGGCGAGGACAACCTCGTCGTGCGGGCCGCCCGGGCGCTGGCCACCGAGACCGGTCACGACGCGCACGCCCGGCTGCACCTGAAGAAGCAGATCCCGGTCGCGGCCGGGCTGGCCGGCGGCAGCGCCGACGCCGCCGCCGCGCTGGTCGCCTGCGACCAGCTGTGGGGCACCGGGCTGTCCCGCGACGACCTGGCCGCGATCGCCGCGACGCTCGGCTCCGACATCCCGTTCCTGGTCCTGGGCGGCACCGCGCTCGGCACCGGCCGGGGCGAGCTGGTCAGCCCGGTGCTCACCGGCGGGCACGCCTGGCACTGGGTGCTCGCGGTGGCCGAGGAGGGGCTGTCCACGCCGACGGTCTACAAGGCGTTCGACGCGCTGGGCGGGCACGGCAACGCCGGGCCGCCGGACGGGCTGCTGGCCGCGCTGCGCCAGCGCGACCCCGAGGTGCTCGCCGCCGAGCTGGCCAACGACCTGCAGGCGGCCGCCCTGCACCTGCGCCCCGAGCTCGAGCAGGTGCTCGACGCCGGGCTCGACTGCGGCGCGCTGGCCGGGCTGGTCTCCGGCTCCGGGCCGACCTGCGTGTTCCTGGCCGAGGACGCCCGGCACGCCGCGCTGGTCGCCGCCGATCTGGAGGAGCGAGACTGCTGCCGGGCGGTGCGCACCGCCGTCGGCCCGGTCCCCGGGGCGCGGGTGCTGTAGTGGCGAACATCGTCAGCCTGGACAAGGTCTCCAAGACGTACCCGGCCGGCCGGATCTTCGACGAGGTCTCGCTCGGCATCGACGACAGCGACCGGATCGGCATTGTCGGGCTCAACGGCGCCGGCAAGACCACGCTGCTGCGCATGCTCACCAAGGCCGAGGAGCCCGACGCCGGGCGGGTCACGCACCGGCGGGACCTGCGCGTGGCGGCGCTTCCGCAGCGCCTCGACCTGCCGCCTTCGGCGTCAGTTCGAGATGTCGTGGTGGGTACCGCCTGGCTGCCGGCCGGATTCGCGGCCGAGCACGAGTGGGCCGGCGACGCCGGCGTGCGCACGGTGCTGAGCGGGCTCGGCATGCCGCATCTCGGCCTGGACCAGCCGGTCGGGCCGATGTCCGGCGGCGAGCGGCGCCGCGTCGCGCTCGCCGCGCTGCTGGTGCGCCCGGCCGACCTGCTGATCCTCGACGAGCCCACCAACCACCTCGACGTGGCCGGCATCGCCTGGCTGGCCCGGCACCTACTGCAGCGCCGCGGCGCGCTCATCGTCGTCACGCACGACCGCTGGTTCCTCGACGCGGTGTGCACCGCCACCTGGGAGGTCGCCGACGCGACCGTCCGCGCCTACGAGGGCGGCTACGCGGCCTGGACCCTGGCCCGGGCCGAGCGGGTCCGGGTGGCCGCCGAGACCGAGGCCCGCCGGCAGAACCTGCTGCGCAAGGAGATCGCCTGGCTGCGCCGAGGCCCACCGGCCCGGACCAGCAAGCCGAAGTTCCGCATCGACGCGGCCAACGCGCTCATCGCCGACGTCCCGCCGGCCCGCGATACCGTGTCGCTGCAGCGCCTCGCCGTGACCCGGCTGGGCAAGCAGGTGTTCGAGCTGCAGGGCGTGCGCCTGCGGGGCGGCGAGCGGACCCTGCTCGACGCCACCGACTGGATCGTCGGCCCGGGCGACCGGATCGCCGTGCTCGGCGCCAACGGCGCCGGCAAGACCACGCTGCTGCGCGTGCTGGCCGGGGTCCGCGAGCCCGACGGCGGGCGGGTGCTGCGCGGCACCACGGTCCGCCCGGCTTTTCTCTCCCAGGAGCTGCACGAGCTGCCCGACAACCTGCGCCTGCTGGAGGCGGTCGAGGAGGTCGCGAAGCGGGTGCGCCTCGGCGACCGCGAGCTGTCCGCGGCGCAGCTGGCCGAGGTCTTCGGCTTCACCGGCGCCCGGGTCTGGACGCCGGTCGCCGATCTCTCCGGCGGCGAGCGGCGCCGGCTGCAACTGCTGCGGCTGCTCGCCACCGAGCCCAACGTGCTGCTGCTCGACGAGCCCACCAACGACCTGGACATCGACACGCTGGCCGCGCTGGAGGACCTGCTCGACACCTGGCCGGGCACGCTCGTGGTGGCCAGCCACGACCGCTACCTGGTCGAGCGGGTCGCCGACACGGTGTACGGCATGTACGGCGACGGCCGGCTCGTGCACCTGCCGGGCGGCGTGGAGGAGTACCTCGCGCACGTGACGGTGTCGGAGGGCTTCGGCGTCGCGCCCAAGGCCCCGGCACCCGCCGCCGACCGGGCGCCCGACCTGCGCGCGAGCGACAAGGACCAGCGGGCGGCGAAGAAGGAGCTGGCCAAGCTGGAGCGCAGCATCGACCGGCTGACGCAGAGGGAGACGACCCTGCACGCGCAACTGGCCGAGCACGCCACCGACTACGCCAAGATCACCGAGCTGGACGCCCAGCTGCGCGCGGTACAGCAGGAGAAGGCCGAGATCGAGGAGCAATGGCTCGCCCTGGCCGAGATCGCCGGTTGAGGTCACCTTAGGATTGCCCCCATGGCCGCTCACTTTCCGATCAACCACCACCTCCGGCCGCTCTACCGGTTCCTGGCCGGGCTCGTGGGCCTCTACATGCTGGTCTTCGGCGTGGTCGGCTTCGTGCAGACCTCGGGCGCTCCGTTCTTCACCCGCGACGAGGCCGAGTGGGTGCTGGGCCTGCGCACCAACCCGGCGTTCGCCCTGCTGTCCATCATCGCCGGCGTGGTCGTGCTCGGCGCCAACCTCGTCGGGCGCAACGTGGCCCACGTCTTCAACCAGCTGGCCGGCATCGTCCTGACCGTGGTCGGTATGGGGTCGCTGGCGGTGCTGCAGACCGAGGCGAACGTGTTCGCCTTCTCGATGGTCAACGTGATCGTCACGTTCATCATGGCGGGCGTCATCGGCACGGCGAGCCTCTACGACCGGGTCGGCCCGGTCACCGAAAACCGCGCCGAGGGGGCGCACGCCTAGCTCCGGCCGGTTCGGTATGAGCGACGCGCTGCTGGTCGCCGGCGACGGCGTGGCGCGCGGCCCCGAGCTGCTGCACGCCGACCTGCACAACCACACCCTGCTCTCCGACGGGGCGGGCGCGCCCGAGGCCGCGTTCGCCTCGATGCGGGCGGCGGGCCTCGACGTCGCGGCGGTGACCGACCACGCCTTCGGCCCGAGCGAGCCGAACAAGACGATCGACGACGAGGCCTGGCGCCGGCTGGGCAAGTGCGCCGACACGGCCGACGAGCCGGGCGCGTTCGTGGCCGTGCGCGGGTTCGAGTGGTCCAGCCCCACGCTCGGGCACATCAACGTCTGGGGCGGGGACCGCTACGTGCACCCGCAGGGCCCGCGGGTCCCCGCGGTGCTCGCGTTCTACGACTGGCTGGCCGCCGGGGCAGAGCTGGCCGGCTTCAACCATCCGGGCCGGGAGCCGGGGCGCTTCGGGCTCTTCCGCTACGACCCCCGCCTGGCCGACCGGCTGGTCACGCTGGAGCTGTTCAACCGCGAGCAGGACTACCTCTTCGAGGGCGTCGACGCGGGCGCCGCCTCGCCGCTGGTGACCTGCCTCGACGCGGGCTGGCGGGTCGGGCTGATCGGGGTCACCGACGAGCACCGCGAGGGCTGGGGGTCGCATCCGGACCTCGGCCGGACCGGGCTGTGGGCGCCGTCGCGGGACCGGGCCGGGGTCCGGGCGGCGCTGCTGGGCCGGCGGGCGTTCGCCACCCGGGAGCGGGGCCTGCGCGTCGACGCCACGCTCGGCGGCGTGCCCATGGGCGGCCGGGCGGCGGCCGGCGAGGTGGCGGAGTTCGTGCTGGACTTCGGCGCGCCGCCGGACTGGACCGGGCACACGCTGCGGCTGCAGGTGCTGCAGTCCGGGTCACCGCTGCCGGCGGTCGTGGCCGAGTGCGACTTCGCCGTCGGCCGGCCCGTCACCCTGCGGGCCCGGCTCGACGCCGGGGACTGGGCGGTGCTGCGGATCACCGACCCGGGCCGACCGGCCGACCCGCGCGCCGCGGATTTCCCCGGCTACCGGTCGGCGGGGCGGAGCGTGGCCTACCTGAGCCCGTTCTTCATTTCGCCGGGCGGGTGACGAGCGTCGGCTTGCCGTGCATGTTCGACAGGCCGTTCCAGGCCAGGTTCACCAGGTGCGCGGCCACGACCTCCTTCTTGGGCTTGCGCACCTCCAGCCACCAGCGGCCGGTCAGCGCGACCATGCCGACGAGGGCCTGGGAGTAGAGCTCGGCGAGCTTGGGGTCGAAGCCGCGGCGCTTGAACTCCGCGCCGAGGATGTGCTCCGCCTGGTGCGCCACGTCGTTGAGCACGCTCATGAAGTTGCCGGTGGGGGACATGACCGGCGACTCGCGGACCAGGACCCGGAAGCCGTCGGTCTCCGTCTCGATGTAGTCGAGCAGGGCCAGGGCCGCCTGTTCCAGCAGCTCGTGCGGGTGGCCGGCGGTCAGCGCGGTGGAGATCCGGTCCAGCAGCGAGCGGACCTCCCGATCGACCACCACCGCGTAGAGGCCCTCCTTGCCGCCGAAGTGCTCGTACACCACCGGCTTGGAGACCTTGGCCCGCGACGCCACCTCCTCGATGGAGGTGGCGTCGAAGCCCCGCTCGGCGAACAGCGCGCGGCCGATCGAGATGAGCTGCTCGCGGCGCTGGGCCGAGGACATCCGCACCCGTGACTTGCCCGAGATGGCTGGCGGCGGCATGGGCGGCCGCGGCTGTTCGTCGTCCTCCGGGCGCTCGGTCACCCGCTTATCGTGCCAGCCGGCACGCGCTTGGCGTCCAGCCGGTCCTGCTTGGGCCACTTGACGTTGCTGACCCAGCCGAGCTTCTCGAAGATCCAGATCAGCCGCGCGTTGATGTCGATCTGGCCCTTGTCCACGCCGTGGCGGGCGCAGGTCGGGTCGGAGTGGTGCAGGTTGTGCCAGCTCTCGCCGAACGACAGGATCGCCAGCGGCCAGAAGTTGCTGGCCCGGTCGCCCTCGCGGGTCTCGAACGGGCGCTCGCCGTAGACGTGGCAGATCGAGTTGATCGACCACGTGACGTGGTGCAGCAGGCCGATGCGGACCAGACCGGCCCAGAAGAACGCGGACAGCGCGCCCTGCCACGACCAGGTGACCAGCCCGGCGATGATCGCGGGCAGCGTGACCGAGAGGGTGACGATCACCGGGAACAGCTTGTCGATGCGGCGGATGTCCTTGTCGGCCATCAGGTCCGGGGCGAAGCGCTCCCGGTTGCTCAGGTCGCGGAAGAACAGCCAGCCCACGTGGGCGTAGAACAGGCCCTTGACCAGGCCGCCGAAGCTCTCTCCGAAGCGCCACGGCGAGTGCGGGTCGCCCTCGCGGTCGGAGAAGGCGTGGTGGCGGCGGTGGTCGGCGACCCACTGCGTCGGGTCACCCTCGATCGCCGTGCTGCCGGCGATCGTCAGCGCGATGCGCAGGCCGCGCTTGGCCTTGAACGAGCCGTGGGTGAGGTAGCGGTGGAAACCGGTCCCGATACCCAGGCCGCCGACAACGTAGAAGACCAGGCCGAGGACGACGTCGAGCCAGTTCAGCCCCCAGCCCCAGGCGACCGGGACGGCGGCGACCAACGCGACGAACGGCACGACCACGAAGCCCCACAGGGCCACGATGATGCCGGGTCGCTGCCTGCCTTCGGTGAGCGGTTTCGGAGAGCGCTCGGGGGTCTCGTTGGGTGCTGGATCAAGGACCGATACGGACATGGCACCTCTCAAGGGCATCGTCGGGGCGGCGGCTACGCCTACGTCACCGTAACTTACGGGGGCGTAGGGTGGCCATACGAAGCTCGTGTCAAGTCGATTACCCGGGGTTTCGTGTGATCTTCATCGGAGCTTTCCCCGACACGATCGGGGGAAACCGGTCCCGTACGGGTGAACGTGCCCTGCAGGCAAAAGGGATCGACGCGTTGGTTAGGCTTCAGATGCGGCGTTTTGGGGTGTGGGGTAACGGCAGCCCGCAGGCCTTTGGAGCCTTGCAGTCCTGGTTCGAATCCAGGCACCCCAGCCACCTGACTACGATGATGCGCACCGACACCGTCGAGGAGCGCTCCGTGAGAAACGTGATCATCCTGGCCGCCGGCGAAGGCAAGCGGATGAAGTCGGCGATCCCCAAGGTCCTGCACCCCCTGCTCGGCCGCACGCTGCTCGGGCACGTGCTGGCCGCCGCGGAGCCGGTGCTGGAGGGCGCCGAGGGCGGCGCCGTGACCGTCGTGGTCGGGCACGGCGGCGACCAGGTCCGCGAGCACCTGGCCGGGATCGCGCCCGCGGCCGTGCCGGTCACCCAGACCGAGCGGCGCGGCACCGGCCACGCGGTGCGCATCGCCCTGGAGGCCACCCCGCGGCTGTCCGGCACCGTCGTCGTGCTCAACGGCGACATCCCGCTGCTGCGCGCCGAGACGCTCGCCGCGCTCGTGCACACCCACGAGAACACGAAGGCGGCGGCCACCGTGCTGACCGCCGAGGTCGAGGACCCGACCGGCCTCGGGCGCATCGTGCGCAACCGGGGCGGCGAGTTCTCCGCGATCGTCGAGGAGCGCGACGCGACGCCGGCCCAGCGGGCGATCCGGGAGATCAACTCGGGCGCCTACGTGTTCGAGGCCGCGGCGCTGCGCGAGATGCTGGGCAAGCTCTCCACCGACAACGACCAGGGTGAGGAATACCTCACCGACGTCATCGGCCTGCTGGCCGGGGCCGGCGCCCCGGTCGTCGCGCACCGCGCGCCGGACGCCACCGAGACCCTCGGCGCCAACGACCGCGCCGAGCTGGCCGGACTGCGGGCGCTGCTGCGGGACCGGATCAACGACGAGTGGATGCGGGCCGGGGTGTCGATCATCGACCCGGCCACCACCTGGATCGACGTGACCGTGACGCTCGAGCGCGACGCGATGATCGAGCCCAACACCCACCTGCGCGGCGCGACCAGCATCGGCGAGGGCGCCGTCGTCGGCCCGGACACCTCGCTCATCGACGTGGTGGTCGGGGCCGGCGCCGCCGTCGTGCGCACCCACGCCGTGTCCTCCGAGATCGGCCCGCAGGCGTCGGTCGGGCCGTTCGCCTACCTGCGCCCCGGCACCCTGCTCGGGCGCAAGTCGAAGGTGGGCACGTTCGTGGAGACCAAGGCCGCCGAGCTCGGCGAGGGTGCCAAGGTGCCGCACCTGTCGTATGTCGGCGACGCCACCATCGGCGAGCACACCAACATCGGCGCGGCCACGGTCTTCGTCAACTACGACGGGGTGCGCAAGCAGCGCTCGGTGATCGGTGCGCACGCCCGCACCGGGGCGGACAACATGTTCGTCGCGCCCGTCCACGTCGGCGACGGCGCCTACACGGCCGCCGGCAGCGTCATCGTCAAGGATGTCCCGCCGGGTGCGCTCGGTGTCTCCCGCGCTACGCAGCGCAACGTCGAGGGCTGGGTGGAGCGAAAGCGGTCCGGCACGGCCGCGGCGGAGGCCGCCAAGGTGGCGCTGGCGCGTGAAGAAAACCACGTCGAGGCTGGTCCGGTGGCCGAAACGAGTCCGCGCGACGAACAATGAGCGCAACGACGAGATCGGGAGCGGACGACCCCATGGCCGGCATCACTTCGGAGAACCGCAAGAACCTCATGCTCTTCTCCGGCCGGGGGTACCCCGCCCTGGCCGAGGAGATCGCCGCGGTGCTCGGGGTCGACCCGACGCCGATGGACGCATACGACTTCGCCAGCGGCGAGATCTTCGTGCGGTACCGCGAATCCGTCCGCGGCTCGGACGCCTTCGTGGTGCAGTCGATGGTCTCGCCGATCAACGACTGGCTGATGGAGACCCTGATCATGGTCGACGCGCTCAAGCGCGGGTCGGCCAAGCGCACCACGGTCGTGCTGCCGTTCTACCCGTATGCGCGGCAGGACAAGAAGCACCGCGGCCGGGAGCCGATCTCGGCCCGCCTGGTCGCCGACCTGCTCAAGACCGCCGGCGCCAACCGGATCCTCACCGTCGACCTGCACACCGCCCAGATCCAGGGCTTCTTCGACGGCCCGGTCGACCACCTGTTCGCGATGAACACGCTGGCCGATCACATCGACGCGAAGTACGCGGGCCGCCCGATCACCGTGGTCGCCCCCGACTCCGGCCGGGTGCGGGTCGCCGAGCGCTGGACCGACCGGCTGGGTGGCTGCCCGCTGGCCTTCATCCACAAGACCCGCGACCCGCTCAAGCCCAACCAGGTGGTCGCCAACCGGGTCGTCGGCGAGGTCGAGGGCCGGGTCTGCCTCATCGTCGACGACATGATCGACACCGGCGGCACGATCGTCAGCGCCGCCGACATCCTGTTCAACGAGGGCGCCGCCGACGTCGTGGTCGCCGCGACCCACGCGGTGCTGTCCGACCCGGCCTGCGAGCGGCTCGACGGCAGCCGGATCAGCGAGGTCGTGGTGACCAACACGCTGCCGCTGCCGCCCGACCGCAAGGTGGAGAAGATCACCCAGCTGTCCATCGCTCCGCTGCTGGCCCGGGCCATCCGCGAGGTCTTCGACGACGGGTCCGTGACCACCCTCTTCGGCGGCCTGAGCTGAGCGCTTCCGGCGGCCGCCGGGCGGAGCGGGTGAGCTGACCGGACCGCCATTCGGGTGAGGCCGGCTCGTGATCTGCACAACCGGGCGGGGAGGGTGTTAGAGGCGCCGCCCGCCTCGGGTAAGCTAGTGCGGTTGCCACGGCGAGGGTGCTCCCACGGGCCGGGCATGCGGTTCCTGTGTGACCGGCGGGTGTTCTCCACCCCGACGGCCACACAGGAACCGGCATGACGGCCGAGCGGGCTCCGTGATCGACGCGGCGCTCCGGGCTTGTGCCCCGTGCGCCCCCTCGCCCGAGCGCCGCACCAGACAACTGTGAACCGGTCGCGCCGGCCGGTGCCCGTCGCACAACGCTTCAGGAGTTCTGTCGTGTCCGAGGTAAAGATCAGCGCCGAGCCCCGCACCGAGTTCGGCAAGGGTGGTGCCCGCCGCACGCGCCGGGCCGGCAAGGTGCCCGCCGTGCTGTACGGCCACGGCGAGAAGCCCCGCCACATCGCCCTCCCCGCCCGTGAGTTCGCCGCGGCCATTCGCCACGGCGGCATGACCCAGGTCTTCAACATCGAGATCTCCGACGGCAGCAGCGCCCTCGCCCTGCCCAAGGCCATCCAGCGCGACCCGATCAAGGACACCTTCGACCACGTGGACCTGCTCGTGGTCCGCCGCGGCGAGAAGGTCACCGTCGACATCCCGGTCCAGCTGACCGGCGAGGCGGCCCGCGAGACCTTGATCATGGTCGAGAGCGCCACCGTCTCCGTGCTGGCCGACGCGACCAAGCTGCCCGAGCGCCTCGAGGCCTCCATCGAGGGCCTCGCGGCGGGCAGCCACGTCACCGCGGCCAACGTGGTGCTGCCGGCCGGCGTCGAGCTGGCCGCCGACCCCGAGTTCGTCATCGCGGTCATCACCGTCTCGCCGACCCAGGCCGTCGAGCCCGAGGGCGCCGAGGCGGCCGAGGAGCCGGCCCCGGCGGCCGCCGAGGCCTGACCGTCCCGTTTCCCGTTCCCGCAGAGGTCGCGGATCGCCGTTCACCGGCGGCCCGCGGCCTCTGCCGTGTGAGGAGGCCCAGTGCCGGACGACGCACCCTGGCTCGTGGTCGGGCTGGGCAACCCCGGCCCGGAGTACGCCCGCCACCGCCACAACGTCGGGTTCATGGTCGCCGACCTGCTCGCCCAGCGCACGGGCCTGCGCTTCGGCCGGCACCGGCGGTTCGTCGCCGAGGTCGCCGAGGGCCGGCTGCGCGTCGGCGGCCCGCGCCTGGTCCTGGTCAAGCCGCTGACCTTCATGAACCTCTCCGGCGGCCCGGTCGCCGGGCTGGCCCAGTTCTACAAGGTGCCGCTCGGGCAGATCATCGCCGTGCACGACGAGCTCGACATCCCGTGGACCGAGCTGCGCCTCAAGCAGGGCGGCGGCGAGGGCGGCCACAACGGCCTGCGCTCGATGTCGAGCTCGCTGGGCGGCAAGGACTACCTCCGGGTCCGCTTCGGCATCGGCCGCCCGCCGGGCCGGCAGAACCCGGCCGACTTCGTCCTGTCCGACTTCTCGGCGGTCGAGCGCAAGGAGCTCGACTACTTCGTCGACCGCGCCGCCGACGCCGTCGAGACGGTCATCGACCAGGGCCTGGAGCCCGCCCAGAATCGCTACCACGCTGGCTGAACGTCCGGTTCGTCCATCGACCGAAGGTACTGTTCCACCCGTCCCGTTCCGCGGGTCGCCGTGACGATTGTCCGAGTTGCACGTTGTACTCCGGGTTGCACCTTTTGCAGGTAGCGGTCCCTTGGAGGAGGCGGCGTGGCGATCGACGGCGGACGTACCCGGGATGGCTTCCATCGCCCGGCCCACCTCCGCCGCGACGACCGCCCGCTGCGCGCCGACCGGCCCGAGAGCCCCGACGGCCCGCAACCTCCGGCCCGGGAGGGCGGAGGGGGCCGCACGCCGCCGGTCGCCAACCCCGTGGCGCCCATCCTCCACGGATCGGTGCCGGTCTACGGCCGGCCCGCGGGTCCGGCCCGGGGCCGGCGGCCCAGGCCCGCTCGCGATGCGGTGCGCCGCGCCAACGTGGTCAACGGCACCGACGCCCGGGGCCGGTCCGGCCGGAGCCCCGATACGCCCGAGCAACCCGATACGCCGGAAAAATCGGCATATACCGGGCCAGCGCTGGTGGTCATGGCGCCGGTCTCGCCGGCGCCCGGGGCGGTGGTGCCGCCGGCCGACGTGGACCCACACCTGGCCGCCCAGATCGAGGATGCCGTCCGGGGCGGCGGCACGCCCTACACGCGAACCACGGCCCGGGCGGCCGCCCCGGCCGTCGCCGCGCCACCGCAAGCCGTCCCGAAAGCGGCCCCCCGCAGCGTTGCCGCCGCGCCCGCGCGGGCCGGGAAGCGGGCCGAGGAGGGCGCCGGCGCCGGGCGGTCCGCGCGGCACTACGCACGGTGGGCGTGGGAAGGCAGATATCTGCGCACCCTGCTCCTGCTCGACCTCGGCATCGGCCTGCTGGCCGGCGGTATCGCGTTCGAGGCGCGGTTCTCGCAGGGACTCACGACGTACAACAGCCGATATGCGCTGCTATCCGCGCTCCTGCCGCTCGCGTTCGTGGCCAGCCTCGCGGCAAATCGGGCATATGAGAAGCGTCATCTGTTCGTCGGTACCGATGAATATCAACGCGTATTGCGGGCCGGCCTGGCGCTGACCGCGGCCACGGTGTTCGTGGCATATGCGACGGAGACCCGGATCGCCCGCGGGTGGTTCGTCGTCGCGCTGCCCCTGGTGACGTTCGCGTGCCTGCTCGCCCGGTTTGTCCTGCGCCAGGCCCTGCACCGGGCCCGCAAGCGGCGCGGGGCCTGCATGCGGCGGGTCGTCGTGGTCGGGCACGAACTGGCCGTCGAGGCCATGGCCCGCCAGCTGTGCCGGGAGCGGTACCACGGCCTCAAGGTGGTCGGCGCCTGCCTGCCCGCCCCCGGCACCGTCGCCGACGTACCGATCCTGGGCACGTTCGACGAGATCGCGGGGGCGGTCCGCCGGGCCCGCGCCGACACCGTGCTCGTCCTGTCCTGTCCGGAGCTGGACGGTCACGCGCTGCGACGGCTGGCCTGGCACCTGGAGCGCGACGACATCGATCTCATCGTGGCCAGCACCCTGATCGACGTGGCCGGCAGCCGCACGACGATCCGCCCGGTGGACGGCCTGCCGATGCTGCACGTCGAACACCCGACCCTGTCCGGGGCCCGCCGTCTGGTCAAGGCCCTCGTCGATCGGGTGGGCGCGGTGGTACTCCTGGTTCTCACCACGCCCTTGTTGGCCCTCCTGGCGCTAGCGGTTCGCATGGACTCCACCGGACCGGTACTGTTCCGACAGGTAAGAGTGGGCAAGGACGGTCACGAGTTCGTGATCTTCAAGTTCCGCACCATGCACATCGACGCCGAAGCCCGCCTCGCCGAGCTGCGGCACCTCAACGAAGTCGACGGCGCGCTGTTCAAACTGCGCAACGATCCGCGGGTGACCCGCGTCGGGCGGCTTCTGCGCAAGTTTTCGCTCGACGAGCTGCCGCAGCTGCTCAACGTGATCGGCGGCAGCATGTCGCTGGTCGGGCCGCGCCCGCCGTTGCCGGAGGAGGTCGCCGTGTATCCGGACGACGCTCGCCGTCGGCTGGCCGTGCGGCCCGGGATGACCGGCCTCTGGCAGGTGTCCGGCCGGTCGGACCTATCGTGGGACGAAGCGGTCCGCCTCGACCTGCAGTATGTGGAGAACTGGTCGCTCTCGCTCGACCTGGTGATCCTGCTGCGGACCTTGAGCGCGGTGACCCGAGGGGCTGGAGCGTACTGAAATGGCCGACCTACCACCCGCCACCGACGGCGGGTTCGCCCGCTGGCTCGCCCAGCGCGCCGGCGACCTGCTGCTGAAGCTGCGCGAGGAGATGGGCTACGCCGATCCCGACGCACTGCGCAAGGCCGGTGACCGGCTGTCACACGAGCTGCTCGTCGAGCAGCTGGAGCGCTGGCGCCCGGCCGACGCGGTGCTCTCCGAGGAGGGCGCCGACAGCACCGCCCGGCTGAGCGCCGAGCGCGTCTGGATCGTCGACCCGCTGGACGGCACCCGGGAGTTCGGCGAGGAGGGCCGGGCCGACTGGGCCGTGCACGTGGCGTTGCACGCCGGGCGCCTGGTCGCCGGCGCCGTGGCCCTGCCCGCCCAGCACTGCGTGCTCGGCACCGACGCGCCGCCGCCGTTCCCGCCGATGCCCGGCGTGCAGGGCGAGCCGATCCGGCTGGCCGCCAGCCGCACCCGCCCGCCCGCGCTGCTCAGCGCGCTGGCCGAGAAGCTGCCGATCGAGCTGGTGCCGATGGGCTCGGCCGGCGCCAAGATCGCCGCGGTGATCGACGGGGCGGTCGACGCCTACGTGCACGCCGGCGGCCAGTACGAGTGGGACTCGGCCGCGCCGGTCGCTGTGGCTCTCGCCACGGGCCTGCATGCTTCCCGTATCGACGGGACTACGTTGGAATACAACCAGCCCGACCCCCGCCTGCCCGACCTGGTGGTGTGTCGGAAGGCATTGGCGCCGCAACTGCTGGCCGCGATCAACAGCTGAAAGGTCCCGCCAACCGTGAGCCGCCCGCCCTACCGCGTCTCCCATCTGGATGCTCTCGAGGCCGAGAGCCTGTTCGTCATGCGCGAGGTGGTCGCCGAGTTCGAGCGGCCGGTGCTGCTGTTCTCCGGCGGCAAGGACTCGATCGTGATGCTGCGGCTGGCCGAGAAGGCGTTCGCGCCCGCCCGCGTCCCGTTCCCGGTCATGCACGTGGACACCGGGCACAACTTCCCCGAGGTCCTGGCCTACCGGGACCGGCGGGTGAACGAGCTCAACGTGCAGCTGATCGTGGCTAGCGTGCAGGAGGCGATCGACTCGGGCCTGGTCCGGGAGTCCGGCGACGGGATGCGCAACCGCATTCAGACGCCGGTGCTGCTGGGCGCGGTGGAGAAGTACCGCTTCGACGCGTTGTTCGGTGGTGCGCGGCGGGATGAGGAGAAGGCGCGGGCGAAGGAGCGGGTGTTCTCGTTCCGGGACGACTTCGGGCAGTGGGATCCGCGCAACCAGCGGCCGGAGCTGTGGGCGCTGTACAACGCCCGGATCGCGCCGGGCGAGTCGATCCGGGTGTTCCCGCTGTCCAACTGGACCGAGCTGGACGTGTGGCACTACATCGCCCGCGAAGGCATCGACCTGCCCGGCATCTACTACGCCCACGACCGCGAGGTCGTCGACCGGGGCGGGATGCTCTACGCGATCAACGAGTTCCTGCCGCTGCGGGCCGGTGAGTCCCCGTTCGTGGAGCGGGTGCGCTACCGCACCGTCGGTGACGCGTCGTGCACCGCCGCCGTGCGCAGCGACGCCGACACCATCGACAAGGTGATCGACGAGGTGGCGGCGACCCGGATCACCGAGCGCGGCGCGACCCGCGGGGACGACAAGGTCAGCGAGGCGGCCATGGAAGACCGCAAGCGGGAGGGGTACTTCTGATGACCGCCGTGATCGAACGCCAGATGGACCTGTTGCGTTTCGCAACGGCGGGCTCGGTGGACGACGGGAAGTCGACGCTGATCGGCCGGCTGCTCTACGACTCGAAGGCGATCTTCACCGACCAGCTGGAGGCGGTCGAGGCCACCTCCCGCTCCCGCGGCGACGAATACACCAACCTCGCCCTGCTCACCGACGGCCTGCGGGCGGAGCGGGAGCAGGGGATCACCATCGACGTGGCCTACCGCTACTTCGCCACCCCACGCCGCAAGTTCATCATCGCCGACACGCCCGGGCACATCCAGTACACCCGCAACATGGTCACCGGCGCCTCGACGGCCGACCTGGCGCTGATCCTCGTCGACGCCCGCAAGGGCCTGGTCGAGCAGTCCCGCCGCCACGCCTTCCTCTGCTCGCTGCTGCGGGTGCCGCACCTGGTGCTGTGCGTCAACAAGATGGATCTGGTCGACTACGACCAGGCCGTCTTCGAGCGGATCGCCGACGAGTTCACCTCGTTCGCCGCCAAGCTCGAGGCGCCGGACCTGACCGTGATCCCGATCTCGGCGCTGCACGGCGACAACCTGGTCTCCCGCAGCGAGCGCATGCCGTGGTACGACGGCCCGTCCCTGCTCCACCACCTCGAACACGTGCACATCGCCTCCGACCGCAACCTGGTCGACGTGCGCTTCCCGGTGCAATACGTGATCCGTCCCCAGTCCACCACCGTGTCGGACTACCGCGGCTACGCGGGCCAGATCGCGTCGGGCGTGATGAAGCCCGGCGACGAGATCATGGTGCTGCCGTCGGGGTTCACCACCCGGATCACGCACATCGAGACCGCCGACGGGCCGCTGTCGGAGGCGTATCCGCCCATGTCGGTGACGATCCGGCTGGCCGACGAGATCGACATCGCCCGCGGCGACCTGATCTGCCGGCCCAACAACGCGCCGGCGGTGGCCCAGGACATCGAGGCGATGGTCTGCTGGATGGACGAGACCCGCCCGCTGACCGTCGGCGGCAAGTATGCGATCAAGCACACCACCCGCTCGGCGCGCACGGTGATCCGCGGGCTGCAGTATCGCCTCGACGTCAACACCCTGCACCGCGACGAGTCCGCGACGCAGCTCGGGCTCAACGAGATCGGCCGGGTCAGGCTGCGCACCACCGTGCCGCTGCTCGCCGACGAGTACCGCCGCAACCGCACCACCGGCGGGTTCATCATCATCGACGAGACCACCAACCGCACGGTCGGCGCCGGCATGATCATCGAGGCCGGCTGAGCGTCGCTCTACGAGGGCAGGCGCGGCGGGGGCACCGGCCGCGCCACCGAGATCCGCGCGACCCGGCGGCCCTCCACGGTGCTGACCTGCAGATGCCACCCGTCGTGGCGCACGTCGTCGCCGACCGCCGGCACCCGGCCCAGCCGGGCCATGAGGAAGCCCGCCACCGTCTCATAAGGCCCGGTCGGCAGCGTGAGCCCGGTGCGTTCGGCGAGGTCGGCCAGGTTGAGCCGGCCGTCGACCTCGTCCACGCGCGGCGGGCCGGGCGGCGCGTCGTACTCATCGTGGATCTCCCCGACGAGCTCCTCGATGAGGTCCTCGAGCGTGACGATGCCGGCCGTGCCGCCGTACTCGTCGACGACGACCGCCAGGTGGTGGCCCTCCCGGCGCATCTCGGACAGCGCGGCGAGCACGCGCTTGCTGGCCGGCAGCCGCTTCACGTCGCGGGTGAGGTGGCGCAGGGTGCGGCCGGGGTCGACGGCGGGCAGCAGCGTCAGGTCGCGGATGTGGACGAAGCCGAGCACGTCGTCCGGGTCGGCGTCGATGACCGGGAAGCGGGAGTGGCGGGCCTGGCCCACCGCATGCACGGCATCGGCGACGGTGAGCGACGCGTCGAGGAAGACCACCTCGGTCCGCGGCACCATCACCTCGCGCACGTGGCCGGTGCCGGAGTTGACCGTGATGAGCGTGCGCAGCTGGGCTTCGGACACCCGGGCGCTGGCGGGCGTGGCGTCGAGGCGCTCCGCCCAGCGGCTCAACAGGTCGGCCACGGCCTGCCGTATGGTTCCGGGGCCAGTCTTATGGCCGGGCTCCGGCATGTCACAAAGTGTAGGCGCCGCACGAACCGCCGGCGTCCCGCTCTCGCCCGTTCACCGGGAGCGTGTAAATTTGTTGAATCGCGATGACTTTTGGGGTTTCCCCTTGAGGAGGGCACAGTGAAGCTGCTCGTCACCGGCGGTGCGGGCTACATCGGCAGCGTCGTCACCGCACTGCTGCTGGACGCCGGCCACGAGGTGGTGGTGCTCGACGACCTGTCCACCGGGCACGCCGAGGCGGTGCCGGAGGGCGCCCGGCTGGTGCGCGGCCGGGTCCACGACGCGATCGACGACCTGCTGACCGCCGACGCCGGCTTCGACGGAGTGCTGCACTTCGCCGCCTTCATCGCGGCCGGGGAGAGCGTGCAGCGGCCGGAGAAGTACTGGGAGAACAACGCGATCGGCACGCTGCGCCTGCTCGAGGCGATGCGCGCGGCCGGGGTGCGCCGCCTGGTGTTCTCCTCCACCGCCAACGTCTACGGCGACCCCGACGCGGTGCCGATCCCGGAGACGGCCGCGGTGCGCCCGCCGAACCCGTACGCCACGTCCAAGCTCGCCGCCGACCACGCGCTCACCGGCTACGCCGTGGCGCACGGGCTGTCCGCGGTCAGCCTGCGGTATTTCAACGTGGCCGGCGCCCTGCGCCGCCCCGACGGCTCGATGATCGGCGAGCGGCACGACCCGGAGACGCACCTGATCCCGATCGCGCTGCAGGTCGCCGCCGGCCGCCGGGAGAAGCTGCAGATCTTCGGCGACGACTACGACACCCCCGACGGCACCAACGTCCGCGACTACATCCACGTCGCCGACCTGGGCGAGGCCCACCTGCTGGCGCTGGGCACGATGGACGGGCCCGGCCACCGCGTCTACAACCTCGGCAACGGCACCGGCTTCTCCAACCGGCAGGTGGTCGAGGTGGTCCGTGCCGTCACCGGCCACCCGGTCCCGGTCGAGATGGCCCCGCGCCGCCCGGGCGACCCGGCCCAGCTCGTCGCGTCGTCGGACAAGGCCAAGCGCGAGCTGGCCTGGGCCCCGAGCCACCCCGAGCTGGCCACGATGGTGGCCGACGCCTGGGACTTCCTGCGCCGCTGACGCCGGCGCCGGCGCTGGCGCTACGTGAGGCCGGTCACTGAGCGTCGAGCTTCTGCCAGGTGAGGCCGTCCACGGAGAAGGCCGTGTAGATGTCCGCCATTTGGTACGCCAGGTAGCCGGCCTCGGTGCGGGCCAGCCGCATGGTCGCGTGCAGGCCCTCCACCCGGTGCCATGAGGCGCCGCGGTCGGCCGACACCAGCCAGTGGCCGTAGCCGTCGACGATCAGCAGGCGCCCGTCCAGCAGCGGGACCAGGTCACCGCCGATGGTGGCCTGGCCCGCCGTCGGGTGCGCCGGGCCGAAGGTGACGCCGCCGTCCGCCGACGCCGCCACCGCCAGCAGGCGCTCCGGCGCGCCGGCCGAGTCCGGGGCCGCCACGACGGTGACGTAGACGTCCCGGCCCAGCATCGCCGCCCGGGCGTAGGCGGTGGCCGGGAACCCCGGGAAGGCGGTCACCGACCAGTGCTCGCCGCCGTCGCGGGACACCGACACGGCCGGGGTGCCGTCCGCGGTGCGGCCGCCGACCCACCACGCCCCGTCGCCGGCCCGGACCGGCGACCACCAGCAGGCGGTGATGCCCGGCGGCCCGGGCGGCTCGGCCAGGACCGTCCCGGCCAGGCTGCCGGTCCGGGCGCCGCACCCGGCGGCGTCCAGCGGCACGAGCCGCGCATCGCCGCCGAGCGCCGCCGCGGCCCCGGGCGGGGACGCGGCGCTCGTCCAGTGCTCGCCGTCGGTGGTGCTCGCCCGCGGGTAGTCCGGGGCGTCGCCGATCAGCGTCACCCAGCCGGTGCCGGCGACCAGCGTTTGCCGCCCGGCCATCGGCGATGGCGCCGTCGTCCACGTGCGGCCGCCGTCGGTGGTGGCGCTGATCCAGGCCGCGCCGGAGTCGCCCGGGTCGCCGGTGAGCAGGAAGCCCCGGTCGCCGTCGAGGAACTCGGCGGAGCGCACCGAGCCCGGCAGGTCCGCGGGCAGGTGCGGCAGGCCCTGGATGGTGATCCCGTCGGCGGTCCAGATCGGCGCCGCGGTGGAGGCGGCGGCGGTCGGGGCCGGCGGCGTCCCACCGGCGCGCAGCGCCGCGACCGCGGCCCCCATCCCGGCCAGCGCCACGGCGGCCAGCGCGGCTACGGCTGCCCGGGCGGCCCGCCGGCGCCGGCGCAGGGCCGCGGCCCGGACCGCGATGGCCGACAGCGGCGGCAGGTCGATGTCGAGGCGTTCGCGCTCGGCGCGCAGCCGCGCCTCCAACTGGTCAGGCACTCGCTACCTCACAACCGCGCACGCGCGACTTCGGCTGGTCAGGCACGGGCCACCTCGTAACCGCGCAGCCGTGCCGCGAGGGCGGTGCGGCCCCGCGACAGCCGCGACTTCACGGTCCCGGCGGGGACGTTCAGCGCGGCGGCGATCTCGTCCACGCTGAGGTCGGCGTAGTAATGCAGCACGATGACCTCCCGGTAGCTGCGTGGGATGGCGTTCAGGGCCCTGGTCAGGTCGGTCGCGATGTCGGAGCCGGAGTCTGGTCCGGCGGCGTCGTGGAGCGGGCGTTCCTTGAGCAGGATCAGGTCGAGGATCCGGCGGCGGCGCCACCGGCGGCGGACGATGTTGAGCGCGACGGTGCGCAGCCAGGCCTCGGGGTTGTCGATGCCGGCGAAGCCGCGCGGGCGGGCGACGGCCCGCGCGAACGCCTCCTGCACGACGTCCTGCGCCTCGGTCAGGTCGGTGGTGAACGCGAAGAGCTGCACGACCAGCCTGCGGTAACAGGCGTGGTACACCTCCGCGACGTCGCCCACGCCAGCAACGATCCCCGATCGGGCCGGCGGGTTCCCGCGGATTTCGGTCAGTTCGGCAACACGGTGGCGGACAGGTCGGCCTCCTGCCATGCGTGGGCGTCCTGGGAGATCTGGGCCCGGTCGCCCAGCGCCACGAAGCCGTTGTCGACCGGGGCGATGGCGCCGCCCGGGCCGGCCGCGACCACGAAGTGCTCGCCGTCGTTGCTGGCCAGGTAGACGGTGTCGGCGCCGGCCTGGAACCACAGCAGCAGCGAGCGGTCCGGCCGCTGCAGCGCGCCGAAGGGGCGGTTGTCCAGCGTCTTCAGCGACGCCGGGAGCTCGATCGGGGTGTGGACCTCGCGCCAGTTCACCCCGGCGTCGCTCGTGCGGAAGAACTTGATCGAGTGGGTGTACCGCACGAAGGCCCACGCGTTGCGCCCGTCCACGGTCACCACGGTCGGCACGTCGAGGCCCGGCGGTGCGTCGAGCGTGCGCGCCGTCCAGCTCGTGCCCTGGTTGACGCTCACGGCGACGGCCGGCGCCCCGGTGTGCAGGTCGGCCCCGGCCACCCACCAGCCGGCCGCGGCCGGCAGGCCGGCGACGACGGTGCGCCGGGCCATCGCCGGCTGCCCGACGAGGCTCAGCGCGCCGTCGCTGTGCCGGAAGCCGAACAGGTCGCCGTACTGCACCAGCTGCAGGACCCCGTCGCCGGCCCCCAGCGGCAGGTGCTCGCCGGGCCCGATCACCGGCGTGCCGGCCGGCTCGGACGGCTGCGGCCGGGCCTCCTCGGTGGTCCGGAAGCGCACGCTGGAGCGGGAGGCGCCGCTCACCTCGCCGCTGAGCATGTAGGTGTCGGGGGAGAGCCGGGTCAGCTGGACGTTGGCGACCTTGTCCAGCGGGCTGTTGCGCAGCGCGTCGAGCACGAACGACATCCGCCGCCCGGTCTGCCCGCCCAGCGTGGTGACCTGCAGGCTGCAGCGGCGGGCCTGCGGCACCTCGACGCAGACGTCGACGGCGGCGACCAGGTCGGGCAGGTCGCCGGCGGTGGCCAGGACGGTCACCGTGGACGGATACCGCCCGGTGGCGCTGGGGTCGACCGAGGGCGAGACGCTCCACACCTCGCCGATGTCCGGGTTGGGGCCGAGCGCGACCGGGGCCGGCCGGCCGAACACGCCGGCCAGCGCGACCGGGGCGAGGACACCCAGGGTGCCCACCAGGGCGCCGAGCACGGTCATCCGGTCGCGCAGCCTGACCCGGCCGGCCCGCCGGTAGAGCGTGCTGAAGTCGGGCACCCAGGTGGCCGCCTCCACCTGCGCACGGAGGGTGCGAAAGTCCAGCTCAGGGCGCATCTCGCACCTCCTGGGGCTGGATCGCGGGCGGCCCGGCCGGTCGGCGGCGCGGCGCGTCCTCGTCGTGGTCGGCGTCGCTGAGCAGGGTGGCGAGCATCGCGCGGCCGCGGGACAGGCGGGCCTTGACCGTGCCGACCGGTACCCCCAAGGCATCGGCAACCTCGTGGACCGACATGTCCGCCAGATGGTGCAGCACGATCGTCTCCCGGGTGGCCTGCGACAGCTGTTGCAAGGCGGCGACCAGCGCGACCCGGTTGGGGTCGATCCCGGGCACGCTCTCCACCGGCCGGGAGACCCGGCCGCTGCGCACCAGTGTGTCGAACAGGCGGCGGCGCCGCCAGCGGGTGCGGGCCAGGTTCATCGCCACGGTGCGCAGCCAGGCCTCGGGGTCGGCGACGTCGAGGAACTGCCGGGGCCGGGCCAGGGCGCGCGCGTAGGCCTCCTGGACCAGGTCCTGTGCCTCCGCGTGGTCGCCGGTGAGGGCGTAGAGCGCGGCCACCAGGCGCCGGTAATGCGCCTGATAGGCGTCGCGAACGGCCTCGCGCGCCTCCAGCTCCTCGCCCACAAGCCACCTCCCCGGCCTCGCCCGTCACGCTATCCAGACAGACGCCTGTGTGGACCGTCCGGTTGCGCCTGACAGAATGGCGGCATGTCGTCTCCCGCCCGGCCCCGGGTGCTCTCCGGGATTCAACCCACCGCCGACTCGTTCCACCTGGGCAACTATCTGGGTGCCCTGCGCAACTGGGTGGCGATGCAGGAGACCCACGACACCTTCTACTGCGTGGTCGATCTGCACGCGATCACCGCCGGCCACGACCCGGCCCTCCTGCGCCGCCGCACCCGGGTCAGCGCCGCCCAGCTGCTCGCCGTGGGCCTCGACCCGGAGCGCTGCACGCTGTTCGTGCAGAGCCACGTGCCCGAGCACGCCCAACTGGGCTGGGTGCTCAGCTGCATCACCGGCTTCGGCGAGGCCAGCCGGATGACGCAGTTCAAGGACAAGTCGCAGAAGCAGGGCGCCGACCGCTCCAGCGTCGGCCTGTTCACCTACCCGATCCTGCAGGCCGCCGACATCCTGCTCTACCAGGCCGACGCCGTGCCCGTCGGCGAGGACCAGCGCCAGCACCTGGAGCTGACCCGCGACCTGGCGCAGCGGTTCAACACCACGTTCGGGCCGACCTTCACCGTGCCCGCGCCGTACATCATCAAGGACACGGCGAAGATCACCGACCTGCAGGAGCCGACCGCGAAGATGTCGAAGTCGGCCTCGACCACGAGCGGCCTGATCGAGCTGCTGGAGGACCCGGCGAAGGCGGCCAAGAAGATCCGCTCCGCGGTCACCGACACCGGCCGCGAGATCATCTTCGACCAGGCCGGCAAGCCCGGCGTCTCCAACCTGCTCACCATCTACGCGGCGCTCACCGGCCGCACGATCGACGAGCTGGTCGAGGCGTACGACGGCAAGGGCTACGGCGACCTGAAGAAGGACCTCGCCGAGGTCGTGGTCGAGTTCATCCGGCCGATCCAGCAGCGCACCAACGCCTACCTCGACGACCCCGACCAGCTCGACAAGCTGCTCGCGGTCGGCGCGGAGAAGGCCCGCGCGGTGGCCGGCCCGACGCTGCGGACGGTGTACGAGCGCATCGGCTTCCTCGCCCCCGGCGCGGCCGCACACTGAGGTGGACGACAAGACCACCATCGGCGTCGCGATCGACATCCCGCAGCCGTGGGGCGGCGAGCTGACCGCCGCCCGGCTGGCCGCCGGTGACCCGGTCGGGGAGTACGTGCCGGCCCACGTCACCCTGCTCGGCCCGACCGAGATCGCCGCGGCCGACCTGCCCGGGATCCACCGGCACCTGTGCGAGGTGGCGAAGGCACACCGGTCCTTCACCGTGCAGCTGCGCGGCACCGGCACCTTCCGGCCGGTCACGCAGGTGGTGTTCGTGGCGGTGGCGGCCGGCATCAGCGAGTGTGAGCAGCTGCACGACGCGGTCCTCGCGGCCGACGCGATCCGGGCCGCGGCCCGCTTCCCCTACCACCCGCACGTGACCGTGGCCCACGACGTGAGCCCCGCCCAGCTCGACGCCGCCTTCGCCGGCCTCGCCGGCTACGAGGCGTCCTTCGCGGTCGCCGCGTTCACCCTTTTCGAACACGACGACGGCGGCCGGTGGCGTCGCTATGCGGAGTACCCCCTCGCGTCGGACGATTGAAGGGTGAACCCGCTCGACCGGCTCGAGGCCGGATTCGATCGCATGGTCGCCGCGGCCCGGAGGCGGTCGCGGGTCTTCGATCACGGTTGGCGCGCCCAGGAACGGTACTTCGACGTCAACGCCTCCCGCCTGGCCGCCGCGACCGCCTACTACGGGTTCTTCGCCGTCTTCGCCATGGTCGTCGTGCTGTTCTTCATCCTCAGCCGGGTGCTCGGCGGCAACCGGCTCGTGGTCGACCGGGTGCAGGTCTACCTGCAGGCCAACCTGCCCCAACTGCACACCGACCAGATCTTCGCGGGCAGCCAGCAGATCGGCATCCTGGCGCTGGCCGGCCTGGTCGTCGCCGGCGTCGGCTGGGTGGAGAACCTGCGCTCCTCGCAGCGGGCGCTGTGGCAGCTGCAGGAGAACCCCGGCAACCCGGTGGTCCGCTGGCTGGTCGACCTGAGCGTGCTGCTCGGCCTCGGCCTGCTGATGCTGATCTCGATCGGCATCTTCGCCGGGGTGCAGGAGCTGCTGTACTGGCTGGCCGGGGACGCCGGACAGGACCCGGTGCGGGTCGCGCTGCGGGCCTCCTCGTCGGTGCTCTCCGGCGTGGTCGACGTCTTCCTCGGCGCGGCGCTGCTGGTCGGGGTGCCCCGGCTGCGCATGTCGCTGCGCCGGCTCTGGCCGTCGGCGCTGCTCTTCGCCGTCGGGTTGGGCCTGCTCAAGACGCTCGGGAAGTGGTACATCACGCGGACCGAGCACAACCCGGCCTATCAGCTGGTCGCCGGCACCATCGGGCTGCTGCTGTACATGTACCTGCTGCACCAGCTGCTGCTCTTCGCCGCGTCGCTGGCCGCCACCAGCCCGCACGGCCGGGTCGTCGACCTCGCCGGCGGCCAGCCGCGGGCCGACGTGCAGGCCGCCCGCCGCGCCGCCGAGCTGGTCGAGCAGGCGGCCGCCACCACCGAGCACGCGGCCGAGGTGGCGGCCCACGTCGTGCCGCCCGGCAGTCCGGTCGGTATCGGCGGCGCGCCGGTCGGGCCGTCCGGCGGTTCGCCGAGTGCGGAGCGCCCGGACCCGTCATGATGGGCGCCGTGGGTGCACTCGTGACTTTGGACCTGCCGGCCGACGCGCCGGCGCTGACCCTGCCGTGGATCATCACCTTCGGCCCGATGAACGATGAGGAGGAGTGGGAGCCGGTCGTCTGCGGCCCCTACGAGCGCGCGCACGCGCTCGCCCTCGCCGAGGCCGTGGTGGCCGACGAGGAACTGATGGCGGTCGTGGAGCCGCTCCAGCCGCACGTGACCGTCGAACAGATCCAGGGCGACATCGCCGCCTCCCGGATGGCGGCCGAGAACGAAGACCTGGAGACCGCCGCGCTCGACGCGGAGCTGGCCGGCTACGACGCCGAGCCGCACGACCACGACCATGACGACGACCACGAGCACGAGCCGCCGTCGGTCGACGAGATCCGCGCCGGCTTTGCGCGCATCGCGGCAAAACTCGCCCCCTAGTTCGCGCGACCTTGCAGTTGTGGTGCTTGTCGATCGGGACATTTCCGGGTGACCCGGGCACCACAACTGCTTTCGGCGTTTGGCTCGCGACGCTGGGTAACGCAGTGATTTGTGTCGATGGGGTAGGGTGCGATAAAGACGCTGGGCCAGCACCTCCGAGACCCGCGCGGCTGGTTCATCCTGCCCTCAGCCACACCGTCGTGTCCGGCGGCAGCGTGGCGTCGACCGGGGAGCTGGCCAGCAGCGGCCGTGCCGGCAGGGGGTGGGGTGAGTCGCCGAGGTTGGCCGTCACCAGCAGCCCGCCGTCGGTCTCGAAGCGCAGCACGCCGTCGGGCGCCGCGAGCCACGTCAGCGCCGCGGCCGGCCGGCGCTGCCGCAGCGCGGCCCGGTAGAGGTTGAGCATCGAGTCCGGGTCGGCGCGCTGGGCCGCGGCCGTGCGGCCGGCCCAGTCCGGCGGCATCGGCAGCCAGGAGCGGCCGCCGGGGCCGAAGCCGAACGGCGGTGCGTCGCCCTCCCAGGGCAGCGGCACGCGGCAGCCGTCGCGGCCCAGTTCCGCGCCGCCGGAGCGGAGCCACTGCGGGTCGGTCCGGGCCGCGGCCGGCAGGTCGAGCACCTCGGGCAGGCCCAGCTCCTCGCCCTGGTAGAGGTAGGCCGAGCCGGGCAGGCCGAGCATGAGCAGCGCGGCGGCGCGGGCCCGGCGCTGGCCGGCCGGGCCGCCGCCGAAGCGGGTGACGTGGCGGCGCCGGTCATGGTTGGACAGCACCCAGGTCGGCGGGGCGCCGACCTGCGCGGCGGCCGCGATCGAGGCGTCGATGATCCGCCGCAGGGTTTCCGGCTCCCACGGGGCCTCGAGGAAGTCGAAGTTGAACGCCTGGTGCAGCTCGTCGGCGGCGACGTAGCGGGCGACCCGGGCCGGCTCGGTGTCGAAGACCTCGGCGACGGCCATGCGCTGGCCGGGGTACGAGTCGAGGATCTTGCGCCACCCGCGGTAGATCTCGTGCACGCCATCCTGGTCAAAAACCGATATTTCCGAAAAATCCGGTTTGACCAGACCGTGCGCGACGTCGACGCGGAAGCCGTCCACGCCGCGGTCGAGCCAGAAGCGCAGGATGTCCTCGAACTCGTCGCGGACGTCCGGATTGTCCCAATTCAAGTCGGGCTGGCCCGGGTCGAACAGGTGGAGATACCAGGACTGATCCGGCATCCGGGTCCAGGCCGGGCCGCCGAAGAGGGACTGCCAGTCGTTCGGCGGGGCGTCCCCGCGGCCCGGGGCGAAGACGTACCGATCCCGCAGGCCCGAAACGAACCACGGGTGTGACGACGAGGTGTGGTTGGGCACGATGTCGACGATCACCCGCAGCCGCAGCCGGTGCGCCTCGGCGAGCAACGCGTCGAAGTCGGCCAGCGTGCCGAACACCGGGTCGACGTCGCGATAATCGGCCACGTCGTAGCCGCCGTCGACCATCGGCGAGCGGTAGAACGGCGACAGCCACACGGCGTCGACCCCCAGGTCGGCCAGGTGTGGCAGGCGGGCGGTGATCCCGGGCAGGTCGCCCACCCCGTCGCCGTCGGAGTCGGCGAAGCTGCGCGGATAAATCTGATAGATGACCGCGGTCCGCCACCACTCCACGAGATCCACGCTACCGACCGGCGCCCTCCTTGAGGGCCGAAAGGAACCAGGCCCACCTGTGCATGGTGGCCGGGACCGGCGGCCAGCCGTTGATGACGGCCATCAGCTGCCAGTACCGCTCCGCCCGCGGTTCCACCCCGCCCTCCAGGGCCGCGATGACCTCGGCGCGCAGCGAGGGGCCGTCGGCCCGGCCGGCCATCGAAGCCCAGCGGGCCAGCACCGTGTCGGCCACGGTCGCCGGATCGGGCCGGCCGCGGTCCTGGGCCGCCCCGACCAGGTCGGTGAACCACTTGAGCTCCGCCGGGTCGGTCGGCACGACCCGCGGCGCGCCGGGGGCGAAGCTGCGCCGGCCCATCTCGCGCAGCTTGTCGCGGAAGTCCGGCTGCCGCAGCAGCTCGGCCAGCTCGATCCAGGCGTCGACCTGCTCGTCGGTCGGGTCGTCGGGCAGATCCGCCGTGACGCTGCGCATCCCCCCGGCAAAAGCCTCGCCGCTGCGCGTCCCGTCGGTAGAAGCGGATTCCGCGATGCCGGAGAAGATGCTGTCGAAGAACTCGTCGAGGATCCGGCGGCGCTCGTCGGCGCCGGCCTGGGCGATCTTCGCCAGGCGGTCCAGGTCGGCCGGGCCGGCGTCGCGGGAAGCCACCGCCCGCAGGGCCGCCCGGCGCAGGCGGAGCACCCGGATCTGCGCGCCCAGCGCCTCGGCGTGGGCCGCCGCCACCGCGCCCAGGTCGGCCCCGCGCTCGAGCACCCGGCGGATGGTCGCCAGGTCCAGGCCCAGCTCGCGCAGCGTCCGCACGAACTCCAGCCGGACCAGTGCCGCGTGGTCATAGCGGCGGTACCCGGCCGGCGAGCGCTCGGCCTCCGGCACCAGGCCGACGTCCGAGTAGTACCGGATCGTCTTGACCGGCAGCCCGGTGAGGCGCGACAGCTCGCCGATGTTCATGCCACGATCGTCGACCCTCCAGCAGGGGGAGAGTCAACCGACCGCTACCTTGCGCGCATGCAGACTTTGCGGCTCATCCTCCTCTTCCTCCACCTGATCGGTTTCGCGATGCTGCTGGGCGGTTCGATCGCGCAGTACCTCACCGGAAAACTGCGCATCAACCCGGCCATGCTGTGGGGGTCGGTCGTGCAGGTGGTGACGGGCCTGGCGCTGGCCGCCCCGCTGCGCGGCGGGGGCGATCACGAGCCGCCGACCGCCAAGCTCGCGGTGAAGCTGGTCATCGGCCTGATGATCTTCGTCATGGCGTTCTTTCCGCGCAAGCGCGAGCAGGTCGCCCGGGGGCATTTCCTCGCGTTGGTCGGATTGACGGTTGGTAACGCCGCGGTTGCCGTGTTTTGGAGGTAAAGGGGATGTTACAAGATCGATCCCACGAGGCGGGAGGGACCGCCGACACGTCACGGCCCTATAACGCACTCCTCCCAACCCGGCTGCGAAGCCCGGAATGGGCCCCATGAGGGCGTACGCTCCCGCCGTTGGGTTCACCGCGTTGGGGCGGTGCCATTGGGAAGGGAGACCGTCTTGCGCCGAGTGCGTGGGATGAAGGCTCTCGCGGCCGCCGCCGTGGCGATCGTCGCGATGGGCATGACCGCTTGCGGTGATGACAGCAGCAGCACGGGCAGCGACAGCAGTGCTCCGGCCGCCAAGAAGAACGTCAAGGTTGGCCTCGCCTTCGACATCGGCGGCCGGGGCGACAAGTCCTTCAACGACTCCGCCGCCGCGGGCCTGGACCGGGTCAAGAGCGACCTGAACCTCGAGGTCAAGGACCTGGCCGCGGTCGCCGGCGAGAGCGAGAACGACAAGTACTCACGGCTGAAGCTGCTGTGCACCACCGGCTACAACCCGGTGATCGCGGTCGGCTTCGTCTACGACGGCGCCGACGCCAAGAACGGCCCGCTCGCCCGCGCGGCCAAGGACTGCCCGAGCACCAAGTTCGCGATCGTCGACGGCGCCACCGCGGCCGACAACGTGGCCGACCTGACCTTCGCCGAGGAGCAGGGCTCCTACCTGGTCGGCGTCGCCGCGGCCCTGAAGACGAAGTCCGGCACGGTCGGCTTCATCGGCGGCTGCCAGGTCGACCTGATCAAGAAGTTCGAGGCGGGCTT
The DNA here is from genome assembly GCF_050948465.1 of Dactylosporangium sp. CA-092794. Lineage (NCBI taxonomy): Bacteria > Bacillati > Actinomycetota > Actinomycetes > Micromonosporales > Micromonosporaceae > Dactylosporangium > Dactylosporangium sp. CA-092794. The sequence goes on from NZ_CP192044.1 coordinate 953,892, forward strand.
CACGGCCGGCGCGAAGGCCACCAAGGCCGACATCAAGGTGCTGACCAACTACCTGTCGACCCCGGCCGAGGCCTGCAAGGGCTTCAACGACCCGGCGGGTGGCAAGACGGCCGCCAGCGGCATGTACGACCAGGGCGCGGACATCGTCTACGCGGCGGCCGGCGGCTCCGGCACCGGCGTCTTCGAGGCGGCCAAGGCCAAGTCGAAGCTGGCCATCGGCGTCGACTCGGACCAGTACAACACCGTCACCGACGCCTCGCTCAAGCCGGTGATCATGACCTCGATGCTCAAGCGGGTCGACAACGCGGTGTTCAACTTCGTCAAGGACTACGCCGCCGGCAACTTCAAGGGCGGCCCGACCGTCTTCGACCTCAAGGTCGACGGCGTGGGCTACGCCACCTCCGGCGGGCAGGTCGACGACATCAAGGACAAGCTGGACGCGGCCAAGGCCGACATCGTGTCGGGCAAGGTCACCGTACCCACCAAGTAGCCCATAGACAGCAGGTGGACGGCGGGGGACTGTGATCCGGTCCCCCGCCATCATCTTGAGGAGCCTGGATGACCGCGGAACCACCCGCCGTCGAGCTCAAGGGGATCACCAAACGGTTCCCCGGCGTTGTGGCCAACTCCGACGTCAACCTCACCGTGCGCAAGGGCACGATCCACGCGATCGTCGGTGAGAACGGTGCCGGCAAGTCGACCCTGATGAAGATCCTTTACGGCATGCAGCCGCCCGACGAGGGCGAGATCGTCATCGACGGGAAGCCGGTGCGCTTCTCCTCGCCGCAGGGCGCGATCGAAGCCGGCATCGGCATGGTGCACCAGCACTTCATGCTGGCCGACAACTTCACCGTAACCGAGAACGTGGTGCTCGGGGCCGAGAAGCTGCACGGGATCGGTGCCCGGGCGAAGGCCGCGATCCAGGAGATCTCCCAGCGGTACGGCCTGGGCGTGCGCCCGGACGAGCTGGTGGAGAACCTCGGCGTGGGCGACCGCCAGCGAGTGGAGATCCTCAAGGTGCTCTACCGCGGCGCCCGGATCCTCATCCTCGACGAGCCGACCGCGGTGCTCGTGCCGCAGGAGGTCGACGAGCTCTTCGGCAACCTGCGCGAGCTCATCCGCGAGGGCCTGACCGTGCTGTTCATCTCGCACAAGCTCGACGAGGTGCGCGCGGTCGCCGACGACATCACCGTCATCCGCCGGGGTACCACGGTCGCCTCGGTCAAGCCGGCCGAGGTCACCGCCCGCCAGCTGGCCACCCTCATGGTCGGCAGCGAACTGCCCAGCCCGGAGGCGCGCGAGTCGACCGTGACCGACGAGCCGGCACTGGTCGTGCGGAACCTCACCGTCCTGGGGGCGGAGGGCCGGCCGGTCGTCGACTCGGCGACCTTCACGATCCACCGGGGCGAGGTCGTCGGCATCGCCGGCGTCGAGGGCAACGGCCAGGCGGAGCTCGCCGAGGCGATCCTCGGCATGCGCCCGGCGACCGGCACGATCCTGCTCGGCGACGAGGACGTCTCGGCCTGGCCGACCCGGCGCCGCCGCGAGGCCGGGATCGGCTACGTGCCGGAGGACCGGCACCGCCAGGGCCTGCTGCTGGACGCGCCGCTGTGGGAGAACCGGATCCTCGGCCACCAGACGGAGGCGCCCAACGCGCGCGGCTTCCTCATCGACGTCCGCGGCGCGCGGCGGGACACCCAGCGCATCGTCGAGGAGTACGACGTGCGTACCCCCGGCATCGACGTGGCCGCCCTGGCGCTGTCCGGCGGCAACCAGCAGAAGCTCATCGTCGGCCGGGAGATGAGCCACACGCCGAAGGTGCTCATCGCCGCCCACCCCACCCGCGGCGTTGACGTCGGCGCCCAGGCCGCGATCTGGGACCACATCCGCAACGCCCGCATCGCCGGCATGGGCGTGCTGCTGATCTCGGCCGACCTCGACGAGCTCATCGGCCTGTCCGACGCGCTCAAGGTGATCTACGGCGGGCGGCTGGTGGCCGACGCCGACCCGGCGACCGTCACCCCCGAACAGCTGGGCGTCGCCATGACCGGCGCCACGATCGAGCAGGAGACCACCGAGTGAGCGCCGGAACCGCCGCGCCCGCGCCGCCGGCCGCCTGGCGACGCATCGACCTGGGCAAGCTGCTGCCGCAGCTCATCGCCCCGGTCGCCGCCCTGGTGATCGCCGCGGCGATCTCCTCCATCGCGCTGATCATCAGCGACAAGGACCCGATCCAGGCCTTCACCGACATGTACAAGTTCGGCACCGAGCCCGACTCGCAGGTGGAGATCCTCAACAAGGCCAGCGAGTACTACATCGCCGCCGTCGCGGTCGCCATCGGCTTCAAGATGGGCCTGTTCAACATCGGCGTCGAGGGCCAGTCGAAGATCGCCGCCTTCATGGCGGGCGCGCTGGCCAGCGCCTCGTTCACCAAGTGGATGCCCGGCTCGCTGCGGATCGTGATGATCATCGTGGTGGCGATGCTGGTCGGCGCCGCGTGGGCGGCCATCGCCGCGGTGCTCAAGACCCAGCGCGGGGTCAGCGAGGTCATCTCGACGCTGATGCTCAACTCCATCGGCGCGCTCGTGGTGACCTGGCTGCTCAACGATCACTGGGGCGTGCAGGAGCCCGGCGCGCAGATCAAGACCACCGGCATCCTGCCGGAGAACACCTGGTTCCCCGGTCTGCCGATCGTCTCCGGCACCGACCAGAAGGTGCTGGGCTTCCTGGTCATCTCCGCGGTCCTCGGCGTCGTCTACTGGTTCACCGTCAACCGCACCCGCTTCGGCTTCGACCTGCGCGCGACCGGCTACAACCCGTTCGCCGCGACGGCCAGCGGCGTCGACGCCAAGCGAATGATCATCACCGCGATGCTGATCTCGGGCGCCATCGCCGGCCTGGTCAACCTGCCCCGCATGCTCGGCGAGAGCCACACCTACACGGAGGGCTTCGGCGGCATCGGCTTCACCGGCATCGCGGTCGCCCTGCTCGGGCGCAACCACCCGGTCGGCATGGCGCTGGGCGCGATCCTGTGGGGCTTCCTGGCCCGCTCGCAGCTGATCCTCGACCTCGACGGCATCCCCAAGGAGATCGTGCTGATCATGCAGGGCGTCGCCGTGCTCTCCGTCGTCATCGCCTACGAACTGGCCGCCCGGATCGGCCGGCGCGCCCAGCAGCAGCGCGTCGGCGCCGCGACCGCGGCCCCGGCCGGCTCGGCCCCGCTGGTCGCGAGCTCGGAGGAGTCGAAGTGAGCACCGACACCATGCTCTCCACCGCCGCGGCCGACGTCCCGCCCGCGGCCGGGCGGCGGCGGCTGGGCACCGCGCGGATCCTGCTGATCATCGCCGGCGCGCTCGTCGGCCTGTCGCTGGTGCACCTGCTCACCGGCGCGAACGACGTCACCTCGCAGGGCGCCATCCAGGCCGCGCTGCAGGCGGCGATCCCGCTCGGACTGGCCGGCCTCGGCGGGCTGTGGGCGGAGCGGGCCGGCGTGGTCAATATCGGCCTCGAGGGGCAGATGATCCTGGGCACCTGGTTCGGCGCGTGGGGGAGCCTGCAGTACGGCCCCTGGATCGGCCTGCTGCTGGGCATCCTCGGCGGCGCGGCCGGCGGGCTCATCCACGCCGTGGCCACCGTCACCTTCGGCGTCGACCACATCATCTCCGGCGTGGCGATGACGATCCTGGCGCCCGGGCTCGCGCGGTACCTCTCCTTCCTGGCCTGGAACGGCACGCCCGGCGCCGGCCCGACCCAGTCGCCGACGGTCAAGCCGCTGCCGTCGGTCTCGGTGCCCTTCGTGAACCGGCTGGAGGGGCTGGAGAAGCACCACTGGTTCGTGATCAGCGACCTGGCCGGCGTGCTGCGCGGCCTGCTGGTCGACGTGTCGGTGGTCACGATCCTGGCGGTGGCGCTGATCCCGCTGACCTGGTTCCTGCTGTGGCGGACGTCGTTCGGCCTGCGCGTGCGCTCGGTCGGCGAGGATCCGCGGGCGGCCGAGAGTCTCGGGATCAACGTGTACCTGTACAAGTACTACGGCGTGATCATCTCGGGCGCGATGGCCGGCCTCGGCGGCGTGTTCCTGTCCACGGTCAGCTCGGTGATCTACCGGGAGGGCCAGACCGGCGGCCGCGGGTACATCGGCCTCGCCGCGATGATCTTCGGCAACTGGCGGCCGGGCGGCCTGGCGCTGGGCGCCTCCCTGTTCGGCTACACCGACGCGCTGCAGCTGCGCCGCGGCTCGGAGTCGGTGCACGCGCTGCTGATCCTGGTCGGCGCGTTGCTGCTGGCCCTGGCGGTGTGGGAGCTGCGCCGGCGCAACACGGTCCTGGCGATCTCCTCGGGGGTGCTGGGCATCCTGTCGTACGTCACCTACTTCACGGTCGACAAGATCCCCACGGCCCTGGTCCAGGCCGCGCCCTACATCACGGTGCTGGTCGTGCTCGCCCTGGCCGCCCAGCGGCTGCGCATGCCGGCCGCCGACGGCAAGCCGTATCGCCGTGGCGGCTGACACGGAAGGTCAGACTGGGAGAGTGAACATCGACTGGGCCGCGCTGCGCAGCGCCGCCAACACCGCCATGGAACGCGCCTACGCTCCCTACTCCAAGTTCCCGGTCGGCGCCGCCGCGCTGGTCGACGACGGCCGGGTCGTGGTCGGCTGCAACGTGGAGAACGCCTCCTACGGCCTCGGCCTGTGCGCCGAGTGCGGGCTGGTGTCCAACCTGCAGGTCACCGGCGGCGGCCGGCTGCTCGCACTGGCCTGCGTGGATGCCGACGGCCGCCCGCTCATGCCGTGCGGGCGCTGCCGGCAGCTGCTGTGGGAGCACGGGGGCGCGGCGCTGCTGATCGACCACGCGAGCGGCCCGCTGCCGATGTCGGCGCTGCTGCCGCACGCCTTCGACGACCAGGACCTGGACCGCATCGCCGGTGAGCGGGACCGGCGGCCGGCGGTGCCGGCGGCGCTCGCGCTGAAGGTGGGCAGCGGCACCGTCTTCGTGCACCCGGACATCGCCGGCGGGCGGCAGGTGTGGACGTCGTATTGGGATCGCTCCTCCGGCGGCGACGACGAGCCAGCCGGGATCTTGGAGGAAGGACCGACGTTCGCCACCGACGCCGACGCGGTCGAGTGGGGCCGCATCCGCACCCCGCGGGTGGTGGTCGTGGACGCGCAGGGCACCGCGAGCTGGGCCGGGGACACCCCGCGGCCCGCCGGTATCGAACGAGACTGGAGCAGTCGATGAGCTTCGCCGCAGTGGACGTCATCCGCACCAAGCGCGACCGGGGGGTGCTGAGCGACGCGCAGATCGACTGGGTGATCGCGGCGTACACCCGCGGCGAGGTCGCCGACGAGCAGATGTCGGCCCTCGCGATGGCGATCCTGCTCAACGGCATGACGGCGGGGGAGATCGCCCGCTGGACGGCGGCGATGATCGCCTCCGGCGAGCGGCTGGACCTGTCCAAGGTCGGGCGCCCGACCGTCGACAAGCACTCGACGGGCGGGGTCGGTGACAAGATCACGCTGCCGCTCACGCCCCTGGTGGCCGCTTTGGGTGCGGCGGTACCCCAGCTGTCCGGCCGGGGCCTCGGCCACACCGGCGGCACGCTGGACAAGCTGGAGACCATCCCCGGCTTCGGCACCCGGCTGTCCAACGAGGAGTTCGTCGAGCAGCTGCGCACGGTGGGCGCGGCGATCTGCGCGGCCGGCGACGGCCTGGCCCCGGCCGACCGCAAGCTCTACGCCCTGCGCGACGTCACCGGCACGGTCGAGGCGATCCCGCTGATCGCGAGCTCCATCATGAGCAAGAAGATCGCCGAGGGTACCTCCGCGCTGGTGCTCGACGTGAAGTTCGGCTCGGGCGCCTTCATGCGCGACGTCGCCAATGCCCGCGAGCTGGCCCGGACCATGGTCGAGCTGGGCAAGGCGCACGGCGTGGCCACGGTGGCGCTGCTGACCGACATGGAGACGCCGCTGGGCCGGGCGGTCGGGCACTCGATCGAGGTGGAGGAGTCGCTGGAGGTGCTCGCGGGCGGCGGCCCGGCCGACGTCGTCGCGCTCACCCTGGCCCTGGCCCGGGAGATGCTCGACGCCGTGGGCCTGGGCGACACCGACCCGCAGGACGCGCTCGCCGACGGGCGGGCGATGGACTCGTGGCGCGCGCTGGTGCGCGCGCAGGGCGGCGACCCGGACGCGCCGCTGCCGGTCGCCCGCGAGGTCGAGACGATCCGCGCGGAGGCCGACGGCTTCGTGGCCGCCCTGGACGCCTACGCGGTCGGGGTGGCCGCCTGGCGCCTCGGCGCGGGCCGCGCGCGCAAGGAGGACCCGGTGAGCGCCTCGGCCGGCATCCTGCTGCACAAGAAGCCCGGCGACGCGGTGCGGGCCGGCGACGTGCTCATGGAGCTGCGCGCCGAGGACGCGGCGAAGCTGCCGGCCGCGCTGGAAGTCGCCCGGGATGCGGTACGGATCGCCGAGGCTCCCCTGGCCAAGCGGCCCTTGATCCTCGACCGCATCTCCTGATGCGCGGTGTGTCCGAACGGCCGGTTATTGTGCGCGGGTGAGCAAGACGGCGCCGGATCCGCAGCGGGTGCGGGAGGCGAGCCTCGAGGAGTTGCACCGCCTGCGACTCCCCCTTCCCCCGCCCGACTTCCCGCTGGTCTGGGAGCCCGGTGACCAGGTAGAACTGCGCGCCGGCGGCGAGATTGAGGCGCGCGCCGCGTGCCTCAACGTCGTGCTGTCCCGCGCGCTGGGCATGCCGCCGGAGCTCGCCGTCCAGTGGCTGGCCGAGTCCCGGCTGGTCGACCACCTGACCCCTCCGGAGTGGCAGTTCGTGGCCGAGGGGCAGGGCGACGAGCGCTCGTTCGCGCTGCACCTGGAGGCGCTCTTCGCGCTGTCCTGGCTGCTCGGCATCGCGCTGGACCTGGACCCGATGCGCCCGTGCGCGCTCGACGCCCTGCAGGAGCGGCTGCCGAACCTGGCGCAGGGCGAGAGCTTCGACGCGTGGCGTCGCCGCACGCTGGCCGCCCCGCGCGACGCGATCGCCTCGGCGGAGCAGCTGGACCTGTACTACTGCCTCGACTGGTCGCTGCGCCGGCTGCCGGCGCCGGGCCCGATCGACCTCAACGCGGTGGGCCAGCGGCGCTGGGCGCTGGAGTGGGCGGTGATGTTCGCCGGCCCCTACCACGGCGCGCCGCCGCGCTGGGAGCAGGTGGATCTGTCCACCTGAGCTCAGCGGGGCCGCCAGACGGTCAGGTCGACGTCGAGGGTGGCCGCGATCGGCTCGGGCATGCGCTCCAGCGCTTCGGCCACCGCCGCCGGGTCGGTGTGCCAGGCGCTCGGGCCCATGCCCACCAGCGCGTGGGCGTCGGAGCGGGTCAGCGCGAGCGGGGCGCGGATGCGGCGTTCCGCGGACGGTACGAAATCGGCATCCAGGGTTTTGTGCAACCGCTCCCGTTTGGCCGGGTCCACCCGGATCAGGCCGAGCGCGGCGACCAGCTCCGCGAGGTGACCGGCGGCCGGCGTGGCCACGACCAGGGCGCCGCCGGGGCGCAGCACGCGGGCGAACTCGGCGCCGGAGCGCGGGGCGAAGATGTCCAGGATCACCGCCGCCGCGTGGTCGGCGATCGGCAGGCCCTGCCAGACGTCCGCGCGGATGGCGCCGATGCGCTCGCCGGCCTTGGCCGCGCGCTTGAGGGCGGGCTTCGAGGTGTCGACGGCGATTCCGGCATTTTCGGTGGTACCGATCGATCGGGCCAGGTAGTGGGCCGTTCCCGCGCCGACCTCGACCACCGGGCCCGGCTCCTCGCGCGCCACGACGTCGGCCACGGCCGCGGTCAGGGCCTCGAAGTGACCGGCCGCGAGCAGCGCCGCCCGGGCCGCGACCATCTCCGTCGTGTCGCCGGTGTGGACCGGGCGGCCGGCGGTGAGGTCGGCGTACCCCTGCCGCGCGATGTCGAACGAATGCCCCTGCGCGCACCGCAGCGCCCGCTCGGCGGATGAAGCGGATGAAAAGGGTGCGCGGCAGACCGGACAGCGCAGATGGGTGATGACGGCGGTGTGCACGCTACTAGTGTCGGTGCATGGCTGCACCGACCTATGACGAGATCCGTCGCGCGCCCAAGGCCCTCCTCCACGACCACCTCGACGGCGGGCTGCGGCCCGCCACGATCCTCGACCTCGCCGCCGAGATCGGCCACGAGCTGCCCGCGGCCACGCCGGACGGGCTGGGGGAGTGGTTCGTCGCGGCGGCCGACTCGGGGTCGCTGGAGCGGTACCTCGAAACGTTCGCGCACACCGTCGCGGTGATGCAGACGGCGGAGTCGCTGCACCGGGTCGCCCGGGAGTGCGCGCTCGACCTGGCCGCCGACGGGGTCGTCTACGCCGAGGTGCGCTTCGCGCCCGAGCAGCACCTGGAGCGCGGCCTGACGCTGCCCGAGGTGGTCGAGGCGGTGCTGGACGGCTTCCGGGCCGGCTCGGCCGAGGCGGCGGCGTCGGGCCGCCCGATCCGGGTCGCCACGCTGCTGACCGCGATGCGCCACGCCGCGCGCTCGATGGAGATCGCCGAGCTGTCCGTGCGCTACCGTGACGCCGGCGTGGTCGGGTTCGACATCGCCGGCGCCGAGGCCGGATTTCCGCCCACCCGGCACCTGGACGCGTTCGAGTACCTCCAGCGCGAGAACTCACATTTCACCATTCACGCCGGCGAGGCCTTCGGGCTGCCGTCGATCTGGCAGGCCATCCAGTGGTGCGGGGCGGACCGGCTCGGACACGGTGTGCGCATCGTCGACGACATCGGGCCGGACAATGCCCTCGGCCGGCTCGCCGCCTACGTGCGGGACAAGCGCATCCCGCTGGAGCTCTGCCCGTCTTCCAACGTGCAGACCGGCGCCGCCGCCTCGATCCGGGAACACCCGATCGGGCTGCTGCGTGACCTGCGCTTCCGGGTCACTGTCAACACCGACAACCGGCTGATGAGCGGCACCAGCATGTCCCGCGAGATGGCCCTGCTGGTGGAGGCGTTCGGCTACGGATGGCCGGAATTGCAGTGGTTCACGGTGAACGCCATGAAAAGTGCGTTCATTCCGTTCGATGAGCGGCTGGCATTGATCAACGACGTCATCAAGCCGGCGTATGCCAAGCTGGCCTGATGTCCAGATTTGTCACCAGCGATCATCTGGGTGTATCGGGTAAATCGCCCAGCGTTAGGGGATGATCGGCATAAATCTCCACCAAAGGGACATTTATTTCGTCCTTGTACATAAGGCACAGCGGGAGACCTGGGCTTTCTTCTTGGCACAGGACATGGTGGAATCTCGGAGGTCTGGCCCAGTAGGGTCGGCCGGTCGCGGGTGCCTGCTGTTCCACAAGGCGCCGGTTCGGAGGGCGGTGAAGTGAGCAAACGGCCACAGACGCGGGAGCCGGTCTCGTCGCGTCTGCGTTTTCCGGTCGGCCGGCTCCGAGACCTGCCGATCTGGTCCAAGCTCGGCCTGATCATGATCGTCCCGATCATCGCGACGATCGTGGTCGGCACCAACGGTCTCGTCGGCAACATCGGTGAGGCGAACGACGCAGACCGGGCCCGCACCCTGTCCGGCCTCTCCGCCCAGGCCTCCGCGCTGGTCCACGAGCTGCAGAACGAGCGCGCCAACGCCGGCCTGCTGCTCGGCGTGCTCACCGACCCCGGCCAGAATGCCGTCGTCGAGGCCAAAAGCACCTTCGAGCGGCAGGTGCAGAAGACCGACGACGCCGCCAAGGAATACCGGCTCACCCGGTCCGGCCTGGTCGACCCGCCCGAGGACTTCCGCCGCCAGCTCGCCACGATCGACACCGAGCTCGGCGACCTGGTCGGCATGCGCAAGCAGATCAGCGACGGCGGCAAGGACATCCTCGCCAGCACGGTCGTGAACCGCTACCGCACGCTCATCGACGACCTGCTGGGCATCCGCGACTCGGCGGCCGGCCTGTCGAACAACCCGTCGCTGGGCTCCGACATGCGCGCCGCGGCCGCGATCTCCCAGATGAAGGAGCAGGTCGCCCTCGAGCGGGTCGTCGTGCTGCGGGCGCTCACCACGAAGCAGTTCCCGCCGCAGCTGCGCAAGGAGTTCAGCGCCTCCCTCACCGGCTACGAGCAGGCGCAGGAGCAGTTCCGGGTCAACTCCCAGCCCTGGCACCGCGACCTGTTCGACAAGAAGATCTCCGGGTCCGACCTGCGCGAGGCCAAGAAGTTCGAGGGCGTGCTGACCCCGCTCACCAGCGACCAGCTGCCCGACGACATCTTCACGCCGTCCCAGTGGGACAACGCCATGATCAACCAGGCGAACCTGCTGCGCGGCATCGAGGAAGAGTTCGACGAGCACGACATCGAGACCGCCACCGCGCACCGCAACGACCTGCAGCGCCGGGTGCTCGTCACCGCCGGCCTGCTGATCGGCATGCTCCTGCTGGCGATCCTCTTCGCCTGGATCGTGGCCCGGTCGATGGCCCGCTCGCTGCGCGAGCTGCGGCACGGCGCGCTGACCGTCGCCCAGTTCGGCCTGCCCCAGGCGGTGCAGCGGCTGCGCGACCCGGCGCTGGCCACGCAGATGTCGCCGCACCAGGTCGCCCTGCAGATCGCCGAGCCGCTGCCCATCCGCAGCCGCGACGAGTTCGGTCAGGTGGCCGAGGCGTTCAACGCGGTCCACCTGGAGGCCGTGCGCACCGCCGCCGAGCAGGCGGCCCTGCGGGCCAGCGTCGCGACGATGTTCGTCAACCTCGCCCGCCGCTCCCAGATCCTGGTCGACCGGCTCATCGGTCACCTCGACCGGCTGGAGCGCGGCGAGGAGGACCCGGACCGGCTGGCCGAGCTGTTCCAGCTCGACCACCTGGCCACCCGGATGCGCCGCAACGACGAAAACCTCCTGGTCCTCGCCGGCGCCGACTCCACCCGCATCCAGCGCGAGCCGGCCCCGCTGATGGACGTGCTGCGCGCCGCCCAGTCCGAGGTCGAGCACTACACGCGCATCGAGTTCGGCATGATCGACCGGGACATCGAGATCGCGGCGCACGCGGTCAACGACATGGTCCACCTGGTCGCCGAGCTGCTCGACAACGCGACCGCCTTCTCCCCGCCCGACTCGGCCGTCATCGTCGAGGCCCGCCGCGTCGGCGACCGCTCGGTGCTGCTGGTCGAGGACCACGGCATCGGCGTCTCGCCCGAGCAGCTGGCCGAGCTCAACGACCGGCTCGCCAATCCGCCGATGGTCGACGTGGCCGTCTCCCGGATGATGGGCCTCGTCGTGGTCGCCCGGCTGGCGGCCCGGCACGGCGTCAAGGTCGAGCTGCGGGCGGCCCGCGAGCGCGGCACGATCGCCGACATGACCCTGCCGGCTGGCGTGCTCGTGCCCCGGGCGCTGTCCGGGCGGGCGACCGCCGGGATGCCGACCGCCGGCATGCCCGCCGTGGGCCCAAACGACGTCGTTCAGGCCCGGCCGATCCCGTCGGCCCCCGCGCCGCGCTCCCCGCTCTCCTCGCCGCTGGCGCTGGAGAGCGGCCCGACCCCGGGCGGCCTCGGCGGTGGCCTCAGCGGCGCCGGCACGGGCCCCTCCGGGCCGCGCTTCGGCACCCTCACCAGCAGCGGCCTCTTCGGCTCCGGTCCCAGCACCGGCGAGCGGCCGACGGTCAACGGCTTCGCCAACGGCACCACGCCGCGCCCGGCCCCGCCCGCGCCGCCGTCGCGGCCGACCCTGCCGCCGAGTGGTGGCGGCGGCTTCGACACCGGCGGTTTCGACCGGGGCCGTGGCTTCGAGCCGGAGCGCCCAGAGCCTGGCCGCGGGTCCGACACCGGTGGCTTCGACCGGGGCCGTGGCTTCGATACCGGTGGATTCGACCGGGGTCGTGGCTTCGAGTCGGAGCGCCCGGAATCTGGCCGTGGTTTCGACACCGGTGGCTTCAGCACGGGCGGCTTCCGCACCGGCGCCGGCAATGGGGCGGGCCATGGCCCAGGCGCCGGCGGCCCCGGCACCAACGGCCGCGGCCTGCCGGCCTGGTCCGACCTGACCGGCGTGGGCGACGAGCCGCCACCCAGCGGCCGGCCGAGCCCGCCGGCCGAGCGCGGCCCGCTGCCGCAGCGCCGTGCCAACGAGAGCTGGCCGACCGACGAGGCGGCGGTGACCGACGCCGAAGAGGTCAGCGGCCCGATCCCGCGGCAGCGGCCCGGCTTCCCCGGCGCCTACGACGACGTCCCCGCGGGGCCCGCCTCGAGCCTCTCGATGCCGCCGCCCCCGGCCCCGGCGGCGCCCCCCGCGTGGCCGCCGGCCGACCCGGAGCCCGAGCCGCAGCGCTCCGCGCCGCAGCCCGAGCCCTACGCACCGATCGACATGACGGCCGAGATCCCGCGGGTCCGGCTGGACTGGGACCCCGCGCCGAGCGAGAGCGAGCCTCAGGACTCCCGGCAGCGCTTCGTCGATGAGACGATGGAGCTGCCGATCTTCCGAGAGCTCGAGTCGGCGTGGTTCACGACCAAGCGGCAGCCGCTGGAAGATCCCACACCTCCTCCGGCTCCCGCACCTGCTCCACCCTCCCCGAGCACCCGCCCGGTCGAGGTCACATACAGCGAGGCGCCGCCCCCATACGTCGCGCCGCAGCGATTCGAAACCCGCAGTCCGGGTGAAGCTTCGCGAGGTTCGGCCGACCGGGCGTCGAGTGGTCCGGCAGTAAACTGGCACACTGCGGCAGACGAAGGATGGCAAGCGGCAGCGGCACTCGCCGATGCGCAGGAATTTGCGACGACCGACATGGGTTTGCCCAAGCGGGTGCCGATGTCGCAGCTGGTTCCAGGTGGGGTTGAGAAGAACCCCGCCGCGGCGCACAAGCGGACGCCGGAATCCGTGCGCGGTCTGTTGTCGGCGTATCACCGAGGCGTTCAGCGCGGCCGCACGCGGTCCGACGACTCGAAAACCCCGGAGCCGACTTCGGCCGGGCCTCAAAACTCGCAGGTTGGCAAGGAGCAAGAGGCATGACATCTACGCAGGATCTCGGTTGGCTGCTGGCCAACTTCGCGGACCGAGTGCCGGGGGTCGCCCACGCGGTCGCCGTCTCGGCAGACGGTCTGCTGTTGGCTGCTTCTCGTGACCTGCCCCGCGACCGCGGTGACCAACTCGCCGCGATCGCCTCCGGCCTGGTCAGCCTGACCCAGGGGGCATCCCGCTGTTTCGAGGGCGGGGCCGTGCTGCAGACTGTGGTCGAAATGGATAATGGCTTCCTGTTCCTCATGTCGATCTCCGACGGCTCGTCCTTCGCGGTGCTCGCCGCGCGCGCGTGTGACGTCGGCCAGGTCGGCTACGAAATGGCGCTGCTGGTCGACCGGGTCGGTGACGCACTTACGCCGCCGCCTCGGCCTACGGCATCGATGCTCGGCTGAAGCTGAACTAGGTGACAGAGCAATATCCATTACCTGTAACAGACTCATTGGCTGCTTACGAGGCCCGACGAGTGAGGAGGTGAACGGCGAGCATGGCCGAACGCGATGAGCCAACGGGCGCGCTGGTAAGGCCGTACGCCGTCACCCGAGGTCGCACCCGGCCCAAGCTGGAGATTGCGATCGAGGCGCTGGTCGAGACCACCGTGCGTGGCCGGGCGGCCAACTCCCGGCCGGGTGGTGGTCACGGCCAGGAGCAGCAATACATTTCCACGCTTTGCGACGGGCGACTGCAGTCCCTCGCCGAGATCGCGGCGCGCATGCAGCTCCCGCTGGGTGTCGCCCGCGTCATCGTGGCGGACATGGCTGCCGACGGACTGGTCGCGGTGTACGAGCCGACCTCGCTCGACGAAAACGAGTCGGTGGGCACAGAACTGCTTGAGAGGGTGCTGAGTGGACTTCGGAGGCTCTGACGTGGCGCACCGCCCAGGGCGGGTCACGTCAGCGAAGATCGTCATCGCCGGTGGGTTCGGCGTGGGCAAGACCACACTGGTCGGCTCGGTCTCGGAGATCACGCCGCTGACCACCGAGGCCATCATGACCTCCGCCGGTGTCGGTGTGGATGACACCCGCAATGTGCCCGGCAAGACGACGACCACGGTCGCGATGGACTTCGGTCGTATCTCGATCGACCGCGACCTGATCCTGTACCTGTTCGGCACCCCGGGCCAGACCCGCTTCTGGTTCATGTGGGACGAGCTGGTGCGCGGCGCCATCGGGGCGGTCGTGATGGTGGACACGCGGCGACTCGCCGACTGCTTCGCCGCGATCGACTTCTTCGAGCACCGCCGGCTGCCGTACCTGGTGGCCATCAACTGCTTCGACGGCGTGCAGTACCACAACGCCGACGACGTGCGCGAGGCGCTCGCGGTGTCCCGAGACGTGCCGGTCGTGTCCTGCGACGCGCGCTCCCGGGAGTCGACGAAGAACGTGCTCATCTCGCTGGTCGAGTACGTGCTGTCGATGCGCCGCACCCGCGCCACCGCGCCGGCGTAACCGCACACCGCCGCAAGACACCCCCTCAAGCCGCTACCGCGCACCGAGCAGCCCTCTGGGTCGCCCGGTGCGCGTTCGCGTTACGCCCCCTTACGCAGCGTGCCAGCATGATCGCACCCCGCCTTCGCCGCCTTTGCCGGCCCGCTCTGACCCGTCGTGACCAGAACTCTCCGCGATCATGCTGAACCTGCGTTGACATCGCCGGTTTTTCATGATCGCGGAGTAAAAACGTACCTATAGGTACGTTTTGTCTCCAAGATCATGCAAAACTCGCGAAACGGGTGACGACAGCGCATGATCACGGAGACTTTCGTTCGCCACGATGCGGCCGACGACCGCGGGGCGCCTCGGCCCCGGGCGGGCTCTGACCCTTCGCCGCGCAGACCGCTGGGACGATGGCTCCAGCGGCGCTGTCGGCCCGGTGCGGCCCGGGTTGGCCGCCCAGGGTGCAGGCCGCCCCGTTCGTGGGCGTAGGCGGCCTACAGCGCGCGCTAGGCGGCTCCGTTGCGGGTCGGCTGGCCAGGGGAGCGCACTGTCCTGCGGCCCGGCTCCTGGCCTGTCCTGCGGCCCGGCTCCTGGCCTGTCCTGCGGCCCTGCCCTGCGGCTCGGTGGGACAGTCCGGGGCCGCGGCCCCCGTGAAGGGGCCGCGGTGGGGTTAGCGGCGGGCGGAGCGGTATTCGTACTCGCGCTCTTGGTAGTCCCGGGTCGCCTCGCGGCTGAAGTCCCAGCCGCCGGCTGATTCGCGGCCCGGGCGGCCGCCGACCGAGAAGCCGCCGACCTCCTGGCCGCGGCGCCAGCCGCGGAAGTAGCCGGTCGTGTGGGCGGCGATCTGGGCGGCGTCGCGGACGATCCGCAGCGGGCGCTCCGGGTTGTTGACCGGGGCGCCGGGCACGAGGTTCTGCTGGGGGACGCGGCGCGGCAGGCCCGAGCGGGTCTCGTCGCCGATCTCGGGGGCGCTCGCGCGCTGGGCGGCCTGCCAGGCCGTGTCGTTGGAGTTCTCCCAGCTGGGGGCGGGGCTGGCGGTGTCGCCGGTGGAGTCGGCGTCCCAGTCGGTGAACCAGGCCGAGCGGGCGGCCGCGAAGATCAGCAGGTCGCCGTCGCCCTCGTCGGGGGTGGGCTTGGCGGCCTCGCGCTCCGCGGCGGCGCGGCGGCTGCGGCCGGCGGCGCTGCCGCTGCTGCGGGCCGTCGCGCGCTCGGTGCCGCGGTCCGAGTCGACCAGGCGCAGGGCCGGGGGCTCGAAGCGGAACTCGCCGCTGTACTCACCGCTCAGCTCGTCGGAGTAGCCCGCGCGCAGCGCCGGGTCCGGCACCGGGGCCGGCTCGACGAGGCGCAGGCCCGCGGGCTCGGCCGGCAGGTCGCCGGTCTGCCACGGCGGGGGCACCCGGCCCTCGCGCTGGCGGGGCAGCTCGACGTGCCGCTCGGCGCCGCGGGAACGCTCGCTGCGCGGGATCTCGGTGCGGGTGCGCTCGGAGCGGGGAATCTCGGTGCGGGAGATCTCCGTCCGGGGGATCTCGGTGCGGGGGATCTCGGTGCGGGGGATCTCCGTCCGGGACCGCTCCGACCGCGGGATCTCGGTGCGCGAGCGCTCCGACCGCGGGATCTCCGTGCGGGCCCGCTCGGAACGGGGGATCTCGGTGCGGGACCGCTCGCTGAGGACCGGCTCGGCCTGCTGCTCGGCCTCGGCCCGGATGCGCTCGGCGTGCCGGGACTCCCGGGACTCCGAGCGGGTGGGCTGCTCGGCCCGCTCCGCCCGCTCCCGCTCGGCGCGGTTGCGCTCGGAGCGGGTCATGCCGGTGGTCTCCGCGGACCGGTGCAGCTCGGAAGACCGGGCCAGCTCAGACCGGGCCAGCTCAGACCGGGCCAGCTCAGACCGGGCCAGCTCAGACCGGGCCAACTCAGACCGGGACAGCTCGCTGAGCTCGCCGCGGGTCGACGGGTTGAGCGACGGGAACTCGCCCGAGCCGAAGGTCGGCGTATCGAGAGCGCTGAAGTCCGGCGGCTGCGGGATGTCGCTCAGCTTGGGCAGGCTGCTCAGCTCCGAGGGGGAGGCGAGCGGGTCGGCCCCGAACGCATAGGGCGACGTGCCCGCCGATGCCTTGTCCGGCCCGCTCGGCGGCCAGCCGACGCGTGGATCCGGCACCGAGGTGGTCGGGCCCAGGATCGGGGGCTCTCCGAGCGCGCTGAGGTCGCTGAGCCGCATCGCGTTGCTGTCGAGGCCGGCGCCGGCGGCGTGGGCGGCCGCGGGGGAGACCGACGCGGCCGGCGGCGCCGAGGCCGGGACGGTCAGCGGGTCGTAGCCGAACGAGTCGAAGCGCGGCGGCTCGGATCCGCCGATCAGCGGGGCGATGCCCGGGGGCGGCGGTGGCATCAGGGAGGTGAACTGCGGCTCGGCCGCGGTCGGCTGCGGCGGGATCACCGGCGCCGGTGCGACCGGGGGCGGCGAGATCGGTGCGGGCGCGACCGGCAGCGGCGCGACGGGCACGGGCTGCGGCGGGGCCGGCTGGAGCGGCACCGGGATCGACTGCAGCGACGCCGGGGTCGGCGGCTGGTAGGTCGGCGGGATCGGCGGCGCGGGTGCGTAGGTCGGCGTGGGTGGCGTGTACGGGGCGGGCGTATACGGCGGCGGGGCGGCGTGCGCGGCCGGCGTGTAACCCGGCGGGGTCGACGTCACCGGCGGGGCCGAGGTGACCCCGTAGGCCGGCGGCGCCGAGGACACCTGCCCGTAGGCGGGCGGCGCCGACGAGACCTGCCCGTAGGCGGGCGGGCCGGAGATGACGTGGCTCCCGGCGGCCGGCGTGTAGCCGGGCGGGGTCGAGATGACCGGCGGGGTGGACGTCACCGCGGCGGCGGGCGGCGCGGAAACCACCGGCGGCAGGGCCTGGCTCGGCATGGTGCCCGGCGTGCTCTGCGCGCGGCGACGGCCGCCGACGGCGCGCGCGGCGGCCGCCTCCTCGGCGCGAGCGGCCTCGGCGGCGCGGGTCGCGGCCCGGGAGCGGGTCGGTGCGGTGTCGGCGGAGGCGGCGGCCGGGCGGGCGTTGGAGGCCACCGAGGCGGCCCGCGAGCGGGACGGCATGGCGTCCGCGGCGCCGGCCGGGCGCAGCGGCGTGGCGGGGGCGAGCGGCGCGATGGGGCCGCCCGACGTGAGCTGCGCGGCCGGGCGGGGCCGTCCGGCCGTGGCGCGGTGCACGGCCGGGCTCATCTTGTCGGCCAGCACCGCCACCAGGGCGGCGGCCGCGGCGTCGCTCGCCCGCACGGCGGCGACGGACTGCCGGATCGTCTCGGCGACGGCCTCGGTCACGACCCGGTTGACGCCGGTGCGGCGCGGGGTCTCGGCGATCGCGACCCGCAGCGCGGTGATCGCCTCGCCGAGCGTGTTGGCGTCGGCGACGCCGGCGCCGGCCAGTTCCGTCACGACGGTGGCGTCGCGGGTGCGGCCGTTGGCGCCGCCGCCCAGGATGCCGGGCTCGGGCAGCGCGTCGAGGATGGCCAGCGGGATCGCCTCGGCCGGGTCCGGATACGCCCGCAGGGCCGCCGGGTAGAGCTCGCGCAGCACCTCGCGCAGCGTGGCCGCGGCGCTCTGCCGGCCGGAGACGACCGCCGCGTGCGCGGCGAGGACCGGCTTGAGCGGCAGCATGTCGCGCGGCGGGCTCTGCCCGACCGCGGAGAGCACGCCGGCCTGCAGCGCGCGGGCGAGGCCCACGGCGCGGCGCTCGGCGGCGTTGGACTGGATCTCTTCGGGTGACTCGTCGTCGGCGAAGCGCTCGGCGTAGTCGTCGGCCGAGTCGTCGTCGGTGAAGGCGAGGTTGCGGCCCGCCGCGGTGAGCAGCTGGGTGACGACGTGGTCGTCGCTTTCGGCCGCGACCGCTACGGCGGACGTGCCGCCGGAGCGCTGCGCCAGCAGAGCGCTCAGCTCGGCGTAACCGCCGGCGTCGTCGCTCACCTCGCAGATGTCGATGAGTCGGCCGGCGTCGTCGACGACCGCGACGGTCAACCAGATGTCGGAACCCGACTGCGGCTCGGCGAGATCAGCCGACGCCAGACCGCAGTACACCCGAACGAGCGCCACCGCGTCGTCCTCCTCTCGGGACATCAGTTGAGCTTTCGTCACGTCGGTAGGGACTGTCCCGGCGCCCTGCCGCCGTGTTGCCGCAGGTCAAACTGAACGACCTCTAGTGAACAGGTTGACGGCCAGTGACGCGATCAGCCGTTTCGGCTGAATGCCAAGTTGGCTGATCGTCGATCACCGCCGCCACCCGTCCGGCCAGCGGCCGAGTCGAGCCCGCCGTGCGAAAATGCCCACGGCTTAGATCCTGTCGGTCACAAATCAATCACGCCAGTCCACGGCGGCAGAAATCTTGCCAATAATCGTCCGCCAGCCCAGCGCTGCCTGTTGTGCCCCGATTTTCTTCAGCCGGCGCTTGGCGAAGAACCCGCCGACACCGCCCGATGCCGCAGCTCGGAGGCCCTCGTCAAGGTCGTCGAGGGGGGAGCCGGCGGCGAGCGCCGTGCGGACCGGTTCGAGCCGCAGGGCGTAAGCAAGGTCACGTGCCGCCTCGCCCGCCGCGAGGAGCAGGTCGGTGTCCCAGGCGTCCTGGCCGCCGCGCAGGTTCTCCACCACGAGGTCGAGCTCGTAGCGGTTCTCGTCGGTGGGCACGACCGCCGACACCGTGATCCGCGACTTGAGGCTCTCCCAGGTGTCGATCTGGGTCAGGTCGTGCTCGGCGTCGGACTTCACGAACTCGACGAGGCCCTCGACGCTGCGGAAGAGCAGCAGCTTGCCGTGGTGGCTGAGGAACGCGGGAACCTCCTCGGGCTCCTCCTCGTCCTCCTCTGCTTCGTCTTCATCCTCGTCGTCTTCGGCCTCCGCCTCCTCGGCGCCGGCCTCAGCCTCGTCCGTTTCGTCGGTTTCCGGAGATTCATCGGACTCGTCCGAATCCGCGGCGGCCGTCTCGTCGGAGTCGTCCTTCTTCCCCTTGCGCTTGGCGGGCGCGGGGGCCGGGGCGGGCTCCTCCTCTTCCTCGAACAGCTCCGCGTTTTCGAGGATCACGACCCGCTCGTCGTCATCGTCGGCGGCGCGCCGGTCGAGGATCGCGAAGTCGTCCTCCTCCTCGTCGACCTGCGTCGGGGTCAGCTCGTTGGAGAGCCGGTACGCGCGCAGCGTGTAGCCGACGCCCTTGGGCAGCGCCAGCTCGACGGGCTCGATCCGCACGTCGTTCCACATCGCGTCGGCCTGGGCCGAGCGCTCGCTGCCGCCGTCCTCCTCGTTGAAGTCGGCCTCGTCGTCGGCGTCGGCATCGTCGGCGTCGGCCTCGTCGTCGACCTCGACAACGTCAGCGACGTCGGCCTCGTCCTGCACCGCAACCTCGGCGTCGACGTCTTCGACGGCGTCGAGCTCCTCTTCCACCTGCTCGGTCTTCTTGGTCGGCCGCGACGGCGTTGACCGGGAAGACTGCGAAGACTGGCGGGCCACTGTGACCTCCGTAGTCGGGCTCGGCGTGCGGGCACACCAGGGACGTGTGTGGCCTCGCGCACAAAACACCCTAGTGTGCCTGGTCTGCGGCGGTCAGACCCCCTTGGGGTGCCAGACCGTCTTGATCTCCAGCAGCGAGAGCATCCGGGAAAGGCCAGGGTCGGCGGCCCAGTCCGGATCGCTCGGGCGGATCACCCGCTTCAGGTTCTCCGCCGCGGCGGCCTCGAGCTCCGCGGCGAGTGTGGGGTCCGTCACACCGGTCAGATCGATGGCGTTCACGTCCATGTGCGCCGCGAGCCACGGCGCCAGCTCGGCGACCGAGCCGGTCAGCAGGTTGACCACCCCGCCCGGCAGGTCCGACGTGGCGAGCACCTCGCCCAGCGTCACCGCCGGCAGCGGGCGCTCGGGCGCGGCGAGCACGACCACCGTGTTGCCGGTGACGATCGCCGGCGCGATCACGCTCACCAGCCCCAGCAGCGACGAGCCGGCCGGCGCGACGATCCCGACCACCCCGGTCGGCTCGGGCGCGGAGAGGTTGAAGTAGGGCCCCGCGACCGGGTTGGCCCCGCCGTGCACCTGGGCGATCTTGTCGGACCAGCCCGAGTACCACACCCATCGATCGATCGCGGCGTCGACGATTCCGGCGGCGTCACCCGGCGTCAGGCCCTCGGCGGCGGACACCTCGGCGACGAACTGCTCGCGCCGGCCCTCCAGCATCTCCGCGATCCGGTACAGGATCTGCCCGCGGTTGTAGGCGGTCGCGCCGGACCACTTGGCCACCGCCGCCCGGGCCGCCGTGACGGCGTCGCGGACGTCCTTGCGCGAGCCGAGCGCGGCGTTGGCGAGGAAGTCGCCGGAGGCGGCGTGCACCTGGTAGGACCTCCCGGACTCGCTGCGCGGGAACGCCCCGCCGATGAAGAGCTTGTAGGTCTTGCGCACCGCCAGGCGGGCTTCAGTGCTCAAGGTAGGCCTCCAGCCCGTGCCGGCCGCCCTCGCGGCCGTAGCCCGACTCCTTGTAGCCGCCGAACGGCGAGGCGGGGTCGAACTTGTTGAACGTGTTGGCCCAGACCACGCCGGCCCGCAGCCGGTCGGCGACGCTGAGGATCCGCGAGCCCTTCTCGGTCCAGATGCCCGCGGAGAGGCCATATGGGGTGTTGTTGGCCTTCTCGACCGCCTCGGCCGGGGTGCGGAAGGTGAGCACCGACAGCACCGGCCCGAAGATCTCCTCCCGGGCGATCCGGTGCGCCTGGGTGACCCCGGTGAAGATCGTCGGGGCGAACCAGAAGCCGCGCTCGGGCAGCTCGCACGGCGCCGACCAGCGCTGCGCGCCTTCCTCCTCGCCGACCTGGGACAGCTCGCGGATGCGGGCCAGCTGGGCGGCCGAGTTGATCGCGCCGACGTCGGTGTTCTTGTCCAGCGGGTCGCCGACGCGCAGCTGGGCCATGCGTCGCTTGAGCGCGGCCAGGAACTCCTCGGCGATCGACTCCTGCAGCAGCAATCGCGAGCCCGCGCAGCACACGTGGCCCTGGTTGAAGAAGATGCCGTTGACGACGCCCTCGACCGCCTGATCCAGCGCCGCGTCGTCGAAGACGATGTTCGCCGCCTTGCCGCCCAGTTCGAGCGTCAATTTTTTGGGGGTACCGGCGACCGCCCGGGCGATGGCCCGCCCGACCTCGGTCGACCCGGTGAAGGCGACCTTGTCGATGCCGGGGTGCTCGACCAGCAGCCGCCCGGTCTCGCCGGCTCCGGTGATGATGTTGACGACGCCCGGCGGCAGGTCGGCCTGCCGGCAGATGTCGGCGAACAGCAGCGCGGTCAGCGGAGTCGTCTCGGCCGGCTTGAGCACCACCGTGTTGCCGGCGGCGAGCGCCGGCGCGATCTTCCAGGCGAGCATCAGCAGCGGAAAGTTCCACGGGATGACCTGGCCGGCGACGCCCAGCGGGCGCGGGTCGGGCCCGAAGCCGGCGTAGGGCAGCTTGTCGGCCCATCCCGCGTAGTAGAAGAAGTGCGCGGCCACCAGCGGCAGGTCGACGTCGCGCGACTCGCGGATCGGCTTGCCGTTGTCCAGCGACTCGAGCACCGCGAGCTCACGGGAGCGCTCCTGGATGATCCGGGCAATGCGGAAGAGGTACTTCGCCCGCTCCCGCCCCGGCATCGGCCCCCACACGGTGTCGTAGGCGTGCCGGGCGGCGCTGACCGCGGTGTCGATGTCGGCGGCGTCGGCGCACGCGACCTCGGCGAGAGTCTCCTCGCTGGCCGGGTTGATCGACTTGAACGGCTCGCCCTTGCCGTCGACGAACTCGCCGCCGATGAAGAGCCCGTATGAGGCGCGGATGTCGACGATCGAGCGCGACTCCGGCGCCGGGGCGTACGAAAATTCCATGACGGCTAGTCCAGGGTGAAGTAATCGGGGCCGCTGTAACGGCCGGTGGCGAGCTTCGTGCGTTGCATGAGCAGGTCGTTGAGCAGCGTGGACGCGCCGAAGCGGAACCGGTCCGGATCGAGCCAGTCGGGCCCGGCCGTCTCGTTGACCAGCACGAGGTACTTGATGGCGTCCTTGGCGGTGCGGATGCCCCCGGCCGGCTTCACGCCGATGATCCGCCCGGTCTGCTCCCGGAAGTCGCGGACCGCCTCCAGCATCACCAGCGTGACCGGCAGCGTCGCGGCGGGCTGCACCTTGCCGGTCGAGGTCTTGATGAAGTCGGCGCCGGCCAGCATCGCCAGCCACGACGCCCGGCGCACGTTGTCGAGCGTGGCCAGCTCGCCGGTCTCCAGGATGACCTTGAGGTGCGCGGACCCGCAGGCCTCCTTGACCGCCGCGATCTCGTCGTGGACCTCCGCGTAGCGGCCGGCCAGGAACGCGCCGCGGGAGATCACCATGTCGATCTCGTCGGCGCCGTCGGCGACCGCGGCCCGGGTGTCCGCGAGCTTGACCGCCAGCGGCGCCTGCCCGGACGGGAACGCGGTGGCGACGCTGGCCAGGTGCACCTTCGTGCCGCGCAGCGCCTCGGCGGCGGTCGCGATCATCGCCGGATACACGCAGATGGCGGCGGCGCTGGGGCAGGTGGCGTCGGCCGGGTCCGGCCGGACCGCCTTGGCGCACAGTGCGCGCACCTTGCCCGGAGTGTCCGAGCCCTCCAGGGTGGTCAGGTCGACCATGCGGATGGCCAGGTCGAGGGCCTGGGCCTTGGCGGTGGTCTTGATCGAGCGGGTGCCGAGCATGGCGGCGCGCTGCTCGGCGCCGACCTGGTCGACTCCCGGCAGGCCGTGGAGGAAGGTTCGCAACGCGCCTTGTGAGCGCGCGACCTCGGCGGTGAGGGTCATGCGGAAAATACTAGGCTGTCGGCTCGTGGACGTACTCGTGGTGGATCATCCCCTGGCCAAGTCGCGGCTGACCGCGATGCGCGACGAACGCACCGACAACGGATCGTTCCGAGCCGCGTTGCACGAGCTCACGACGATGCTCGTGTACGAGGCCGCGCGCTCGTTCGCCACGGAGCAATTCCCGGTCAACACGCCGGTGGCCATGGCGGAGGGTACTCGGCTGGCCAACCCGCCGCTGCTGGTGCCGGTGCTGCGGGCCGGCCTGGGCATGGCCGACTCGGCGCTGGCCCTGCTGCCGGAGTCGTCGATGGGGTTCGTGGGGCTGGCGCGCGACGAGCACACGTTCGAGCCGCGCGCCTACATGGAGTCGCTGCCCCGCGACCTGTCCGGCATCCCGGTGCTGGTGCTCGACCCGATGCTCGCCACCGGCGGCTCGCTGGAGCACTGCGTGCGGCTGCTGGTCGACCGCGGCGCGACCGACATCACGGTGCTGTGCGTCCTCGCCGCCCCGGCCGGCATCGACCGGCTGGCCGCCTCCGGGCTGCCGATGCGCCTGGTCACGGCCGCGATCGACGAGCGGCTCAACGAGCGCATGTTCATCGTCCCGGGCCTGGGCGACGCGGGCGACCGCCAGTTCGGCGGCATGCCCCGCTTCGGCGACGACCCGGCCTAGCCGGCCCCGACGGCGCCTGGCGGTCGGAAACCGACCAAGCGCTAGTTCGGCGCCTCGAAGCGCCACAAGCGGACGACCGGCCTAGCGGCCCCGACGGCGCCTGGCGGCCGGAAGGCCGACCACGCGCTAGTTCGACCCCCAAAGCACCGCGACGCGGCCAAGCGCTAGTTCGGCCCGCAGGCCGCGGCGCAACGGAAGCGGCCAAGCGCTAGTTCGGCAAGCCGGCCGTCCAAGGCGAGACCGGGGCGCTGCCGCGTGGACAAGCGCTAGTTCGGCAGGCCCAAAGCGGTGGCCGTCTCGGTGCGCAGGGCGGCCAGCGAGGCCGCGGCCCGCTCGCGGGCGCCGGCGATGTCGCCGTCCGCGACCGGCTCGACGACCTCGAGGTAGGCCTTCAGCTTCGGCTCGGTGCCGGACGGGCGCACCACCACCCGGCTCGGGCCGGCCCGCAGGATCAGCACGTCGGACTCGGGCAGCCGGTCCTCGATCGCGGTCACCGGCTCGTCGAGCAGCTCGGCCGGCGGCCGGCTGCGGATGGTGGCCATCGCGGTGGCGATCTCGTCGAGGTCGTCGACGCGCACCGAGAGCTGGTCGGTGGCGTGCACGCCGTAGCGCAGCGCTAGCTCGTCGAGCCGGTCGCCGAGGGTGCGCAGCTCGGCCTTGAGCCCGGCGGCCAGCTCGCAGACCAGCAGGGCCGCGGTGATGCCGTCCTTGTCGCGCACCATGCCCGGCGCCACGCAGTAGCCCAGCGCCTCCTCGTAGCCGTAGACCAGGTCGTCGCCGGCCCGCACGATCCACTTGAAGCCGGTCAGCGTCTCGCCGTAGGGCAGCCCCCGGTCGGCGCACATCCGCGACAGCAGGCTGGAGGAGACGATCGTGGTCGCGTAGCGGCCCCGCGCGCCGCGGCGCATGAGGTGGTCGGCGAGCAGCGCGCCGACCTCGTCGCCGCGCAGCTGGCGCCACACGCCGTCGCGCTGGAACGCCACCGCGCAGCGGTCCGCGTCGGGGTCGTTGGCGATGGCGATGTCGGCGCCCTCCCGCGCGGCGAGCGCGAGCAGCAGGTCGGTCGCGCCCGGCTCCTCGGGGTTGGGAAACGCCACGGTCGGGAAGTCGGGGTCGGGCTCGGCCTGCTCGGCGACGACGAAGGGCGCCGGGTAGCCGGCCGCGGCCAGCGTCGCGGTGAAGACCTCGCGGCCGACGCCGTGCATGGGGGTATACGCCACGGAGAGCTCCCGCGGCACCCCCGGCTCGACGACCTGGAGCGCCGCGTCGACGTAGTCCCGCACGATCTCGTCGGTCAGCACCTCGCCGGGCGGCCCGAGCGGCACGTCGGCGAGCGGGCCGACCTCGCGGATCGCGTGCTCGATCGCGGCGTCGGCGGGCGGCACGAGCTGGGCGCCGTCGGCCAGATACACCTTGTAGCCGTTGTCCTGCGGCGGGTTGTGGCTGGCGGTCACCATCACCCCGGCCGCGGCGCCGTGCCGGCGGACGGCGAACGCGAGCACCGGCGTGGGCAGCGGGCGGGGCAGCAGCAGTGCCCGGCGCCCGGCGCCGGTGGCCACCCGGGCGGTCTCCACGGCGAACGCGTGCGAGCCGTGCCGCGCGTCGTAGCCGATGACCAGCGGCCGGTCGTCCGCCGCCGCGGTGGACGATGCCGCGGTGGACGCCGCCGGGGTGGACGCCGCCGGGGTGGACGCTGCCGCGGTGGACGCTGCCGCGGTGGACGCTGCCGGGGTGGACGCTGCCGAGCCGAGCCAGCGGACCAGGCCCGCCGCGGCGGCCCGCACGACCGCGAGGTTCATGCCGTTGGGGCCGGCGCGCAGCGGGCCGCGCAGGCCGGCGGTACCGAAGCGGAGGGGTCCGGAGAAGCGGTCCTCCAGCTCGGCGCCGTCGTCCAGCAGGGCCAGCAGCTCCTCGCGGCTGGCCGGGTCGGGGTCGTCGGCCAGCCAGGCCTCGGCCGCGGCCCGCAGGGGCAGATCACGCTCCGTGGAGGTCATCTGCCCTTCTTAGCATCCATCAGGGCCCGGTCGACGGCGTAGTGAGCTTGAACGACCGGACCATCTCGTCGAAGATCGCCTTGCTCTCGGTGAAGCGCGCGTCGGGCACGGTGACGAAGAAGTGGTACGCCTTGCCGTTGACCACGACCGCGTTCCACAGGGCGTGGCGCAGCTTGTCGCCGGAGCCGCACTGATACTCCAGCAGGGCCGCCGGCTGCCCGTCGAGCTTGTCCTCGGTCAGGTTGACCCGGTTGTACGGCGCCTCGCAGCTGGTCGGCGTGGCCTTGAGCCGGTTCTCCGCCGCCTCGAGGAAGGCCCTCGGGTTGGTCGAGGCCTTCTCGATGTTGACCCGGATCCGCCGGTTGGCGTCGGCCGGGTCGGTGATGTCGTAATACGGCGCGCTGGCGTTGCCGAGCTTGGTCATCCTCCAGCCCTTGGGCACGTTGACCGTGATGCCGCCCGGGTGGCTGAACGGTTCCACCTCGAACGGCGGCGCCGCCGGGGCGCTGGAGGCCGAAACGCGCGGCCCTTGGCCCTGCTTGTCGCCGTCGCCGCCGGAGAACAGCCCGGTCGCGGCGCCGATGCCGAGGAACAGCACCACCGCGATGCCGGCCGCCACGGCGACCTTCGCCCAGGTCGGGGCCGCCTTGGCGCGGCCGACGAACTGCCGGGCCAGGTCGCCGCCGCCGGGCTGGCTCGGCCCGACCGGCGGGCCCTGGGCCCAGTCGTCCTGTGCGTACTCGGGGGCATACGCGTTGTAGCGGTCGGCGCCGGTGCGCTCCAGCTCGCCCTCGTGGCCGCCGGCTCCGGCGGGGCCCCCCGAGTGCATGCGGCGCAGCGCGCCGCTGACCGTCTCGCCGGGCGCGATCATGGCCCGGCCGCCGATCTGGCCGCTGGGCTGCTGCGGGTGGACCATCGTCGGCTGGTGGGCCGGGCGGACCACCGCATACGGATCGGTGAGGTGGGCCGGCGCGTTGCTGGCCAGCGGCCCGGCGAGCAGGTCGCGCAGCACCGCGCGGGCCGTCTCGACGTTCCACCGGCGGGCCGGGTCCTTCTCCAGCAGCCCGTAGAGCACCCCGGCCAGCGGGCCGGCGCGCATCGACTGTGCCGGCGGCTCCTCGACGACGGCGCGCATGGTCTCGAACGGGTCGCGCTTGTCGAACGGCGGGCGGCCCTCGACGGCCGTATAGAGCGTCACACCCAGCGAGAACAGGTCGCTCGGCGGGCCGAACTTGGCGCCGATCGCCCGCTCGGGCGAGATGAAGTGCGGCGAGCCGAGCACCATGCCGGGCGTGGTCAGCTCGCTGTCGGTGGGCATCCGGGCCACGCCGAAGTCGGTGAGCACGCAGCGGCCGTCGCCGCAGATCAGCACGTTGGCCGGCTTGACGTCGCGGTGCAGCACCCCGGCGGCGTGGGCCACCTCGAGCGCGCCGAGCAGCGCGATGCCGATCTTGGCGACCGCCCGGGCAGCCAGCGGGCCGTCCTCGACGATCATCTCCGCCAGGCTGCGGGCCTGCAGCAGCTCCATCACGATCCACGGCCGGCCGGCCTCGGTCACCACGTCGTAGACCTGCACGACCGCCGGGTGGGAGAGCGCCGCGGCCGCGCGGGCCTCGCGCAGCGTGCGCTGATACATCGAGTCGCGGTCGCTGGGCGCCAGCCCCGGCGGCAGGATCACCTCCTTGACCGCCACGTCGCGGCGCAGCAGCGTGTCGCTGGCGCGCCAGACGGTGCCCATGCCGCCGTGACCGATGGCGGTGCGTAATGCATACCGCCCCCCGATCACCACGCCGGGCGCGGCGCGCTGCCCCGGCACGGGGGGAGCCGTCGAGCCCGGCTCGCGCGGCTCGCGAGCGGGTCCGTTGGAGGGAGAGTCGGTGCCGCGCGCAGGATCACGCCCGGCTCCGGCGGAGGCCAGTGCACCGGTGGGTGGCAGGGGCTCACCATGCCACGTCGGAAGCTGAGTCACAGGCAGTAAACCGTCATGGGAGGGGGAGGTTGACTTCTCGCCCCACTATCTTGCTTGCTGCTGCTCGGTTAAGAAAGGTGGGGTCCGCTCCTTCACCGTACCGTGACCCGCGGACAACCGAACGTGCCGATCATGTCGCCCTGCGGACCCCTCGCAGGATTGAACCGGATTGAATTCGTTCATCCGGGGAACCAGGGCAGGCGGATGGAGCGTCTAGGCAGGTGACGGAAACGTCGGTGGAACATCGGCGCACTAGGTTTGCTGGATTTCCGATCGCCACCGCCGATAGTCGGACGAGCGGTGCGTCGCCGGGCCTCGCGTTCATGCCACCCTGCGACGTCTCTCGTCACTGTGCGTCGAACAGCGACGACTGAAGGCTTGGCGCCGCTGCGGAAGTTTGTCGCGACACCACGTGACCGTGGCGCCTGTCACCCGTTAAAGGAGGTGGGGGGTCTTTGTCTGGATGGGAGGCCGCTGTCCCGGCCGGGCCTGCTGATTTGCGCCTTCATGGGGGTCTGAGTGACGCTCAGCTATTTCAACATCACGAGAATGATGTTGCGCTCCGTCACCTTGACCCGGTTAGTCTGTCCATGGCACGCATGAGGCGCGCCGCTCCAATAGACCGAAATAGAGAACTCACCGTGACGAGAGCGCTGATGCTGCCCGATACCGCCGCCGCCACGGCGCGACCGGTCGGCCGGTTGACGTCGTCGAGGGCCGAGCGCCTGAGCGAAGGCTGGCCCGAGACGCCACCCGGAGCCGACCCGCTGCCGGGACAGCTCGACCGCTGGCTCGCCTCACGCGGCGCGGAGCTCGTGGCCTTCCGGCGTCACCTGCATGCCCACCCCGAGCTGTCCGGCCAGGAGTTCGAGACCGCCGCGCTGGTCGCCCGGGAGCTCACCCGCGCCGGGCTGTCGCCCCGCCTGCTGCCCAAGGGCAACGGGGTCATGTGTGACATCGGTTACGGCGACCGGGTCATCGCGCTGCGGGCCGACCTCGACGCGCTGCCCCTGCCCGACACCAAGGACGTGCCCTACCGCTCCACCGTCGACAACGTCTGCCACGCGTGCGGTCACGACGTGCACACTACCGTCCTGCTCGGCGTCGGCCTGGCCCTGGCCCAGCTGGCCGAGCGCGGCGAGCTGCCCGGCCGGGTCCGCCTGCTGTTCCAGCCGGCCGAGGAGACCATGCCCTCCGGCGCGCCCGAGGTGATCGCCGCCGGCGGGCTGAAGGACGTCGCCGCGATCTTCGCGCTGCACTGCGCGCCGCAGCTGCCGGTCGGCCTGGTCGGCGTGCGCTCCGGCCCGTTCACCGCGGCCGCCGACAAGATCGAGGTCCGGCTGACCGGCCGCGGCGGGCACACCGCCCGGCCGCACCTGACCGCCGACCTCGTGCACGCCCTCGGCCGCATCCTCGTCGACGTGCCGTCGCTGCTGGACCGCAAGCTCGACGCGCGGGCCGGGGTGTCGATGGTCTGGGGCGCGGTGCGGGCCGGCGAGGCGGCCAACGCGATCCCGATCGAGGGCGTGGCCCGGGGCACCATCCGGGTGCTGAGCCGCGACGCCTGGCGCGACGTCCCCGAGCTGGTCACCAAGCTGGTGCACGACGTCATCGCGCCGACCGGCGCCGACGTCGAGGTCACCTACACCCGCGGCGTCCCGCCGGTGGTCAACGACCGGCTCGCCACGGCGATCATCGCCGGCGCGGCCGGCGCGGCGCTGGGCCCGGAGCGGGTGGTCGAGGCCGAGATCAGCATGGGCGGCGAGGACTTCGCCTTCTACCTCGACAGCGTGCCCGGCTCGATGATCAGGCTCGGCACCGGCGTGCCCGGCGCGGAGACGAAGTTCGACATCCACCAGTCCGCGTTCGACGTCGACGAGCGCGCCATCGGCTACGGCGTGCGGATCATGGTCCACACCGCCCTCGCCGCGCTCAGCGCGGGCGCGTTTTAGACAGACATCCACGCCGGTATGTGGTAACCCGTACCCGTGGTTACCGAGTTGCGGGTCCACGGGGTCCAAGGGTCGCCCGCGGAGGAAGTTCTCGATCGGCCCCTGCTGCACCAGGTGGCCGGTGACAGTGACGCGGGGTTCTTCCGGCCCCGCCCCGAGTACGGCTCCACCACCGGCCCCGGCGGTGCGACCCTGGAGGCCTACCGGTGGGGCAACCTCACCGCCGGCGCCGCCGCCCGGGCGCTGTGGCTGTTGCTGCTGCCGTTCATGTTCGCCAACGTCGCGCTGTGGCTGCGCCCGGACACCCGGCCCGGCCCGCGGGCCGCGGTCCGGGCGCTGACCCGGATCTTCGCGCTGAGCGTGACCGGCTCCTTCGTGCTGTCGTTCGTCGAGATCTCGGTGGACCTCGTCGGCTGGCAGTGCGCGAGCCTCCCGCGCTGCCTCGACGGGCGGCCGTATCTCGGGCTGCTCGCCCACGGCTTCTTCGCCACGACCAGCCGCCGCCTCGCGCTCAGCGCGCTCCTGCCGGCGCTGGTCATCGGGTTCCTGTGGTTCCTCGGCCGGCGCACCTGGGTTCGCTACGAGGCGTTCCAGGTCGACACCGACGGCGACGGCGACGGCCTGGCGCACCCGTGCTTCTGGAACGGCAAGCCGCTGGTGGGCCGGCTGCGCTCGCTGCACATCGCGTTCGCGTTCGGCACGCTCGACGCGATCCTGCTGGGCGTGCTCGTGTCGCACGACCCGCACCCGATCGGCTACACGCTCGCCGGGCTCACCGCGCTGATCCTGGTGGCGTGCGTCGTCGCGGTGACGCTGCCGTCCGTCGTCGACCGGGACGCGCCGGCCCCCTGGGCGCTGCCGTTCACCCGCCTGCTCAGCCACGCCGCGGTGGTGCTCAGCGTGCTCGTGGCCGGCTACGCGCTGCTGGCCCGCGACCCGTGGACCGCCACCGGCCGGATGCCGATCCTCGGCGGCACGGTGACCGTCCTGTTCGCCGTCCAGGTCGTGCTCATGCTGATCCTCGGCGGCGTGGTGCTCGCCAGCCGCCCGTCCGGCACCTTCCTGCAGGGCCTGGCCGGGCCGCTCATCGCCAGCACCGGGCTTGGCGTGGCGGTCGCCTTCTCCGCCGGGCTGTCGTACCGCGTCGCCGACTTCCTCGACCGCCGCGCCCTGCCCTCCTCGGCCGACTACGCGCGGGGGCAGCTGCTGCAGCCGCCGGCCGCCTACGAGTGGGCCGCCGCCGGCTTCGTGCTGCTGATCGTGCTCATCGTGATCGTCGCGCTGGTCGGCGGGCTGCCGCTGGTGCGCCGGCTGCGCCGCGACGCCCGGGCGGTCACCGACGCCGACTTCCCCGGCGACCGCGGGCGCGGTCCGCGGCGGGCCGAGCAGATCGACGTCGCCGTCGCCGACGCCCGGGTGACCGACCACATCGGACAGCTGCTGGTCTGGGTGTTCATCCCCACGGCGATCGCCGCCGTGGTCGCGACGGGCTTCGCGCTGGCCGGGGTGCGCCCGATCCGGCTGGCCGCCTCCGGCTCGGTCACGGCCGAGGTGCTCTCCTTCGTGGTCAACCTCGGCACGTACCTCATCGGGCTGGCCACCCTGGCGCTCGTGCTCATCGGCGTGCTCGCCTACCGGTACCAGCGCTTCCGCCGCATCGTCGGGGTGCTGTGGGACCTCGGCACGTTCTGGCCGCGCGCCGCCCACCCGCTCGCCCCGCCCTGCTACGCCGAGCGGGTCGTGCCGGAGCTGGCCAAGCGCTCCGCGTGGCTGGCCACCGCGCCGGGCGGCGTGATCCTGTCCGGGCACAGCCAGGGCAGCGTGCTCGTCGCCGCGACCGTCCTGCAACTACCGCCGGAGGCACGGGCCCGCACGGCGCTGCTGACCTACGGCTCGCCGTTGCGGCGGTTGTACGCCCGGCTCTTCCCCGCCTACGTCAACGACAAGGTCCTCGAGCAGGCCGGCGCGGTGCTGACCCGGCCCCAGACGGAGCCGGGCCAGCACACCCCCCGTTGGGTCAACCTGTGGCGGGACACGGACCCCATCGGCGGACCGGTGGAGTCGGACACGGCGCGCGACGTGCGCCTGGCCGACCCGCCGGGCTTCGACATGCAGCCCGGCGACACGGTGTTCCCCAAGGTTGACGGTCATGGCGCCTACCAGCAGCGGCCGGAGTTCGGCGCGGTGATCAGCGAGCTGATGCAGGACCTGACGGACCTTCCTCCGCAGGATCCGGCCGAGGCCCGGCCGCAGCCTCCGGTGCCCGCCTAGACTCCGCCCCTGCCCCCGCCGCCGGGTCCGAAACCGCGGCCGCCCCGGGCTCCCCCGGTTCATCCGCCGGGGGACGGGCGGGCGGCGCGGAGACCGGCGGCTGCGGCCGCGGCGGGAACGGGCCACCCGGCGGCGGGAACGCACCGGCGGCGACCGGGGCGGCCGGCACGAGCCCGCCCGGCACGGGACGGACCGGGCGCGGGTGTGTCCGGCGGTACCGCCGGGGAAGCCAGACGATCAGGAAGATCGGCAGGCCGACGAAGACCAGCCAGGGCAGCAGCCAGCCGAGCACCGTCAGCGCGACGCGCAGCGACGCCACGAAGGCCTTCCAGCCGTTGCGCAGGCCGACCGTGATGCCGGTATCCTCTTCGGACACCACCGGGGCCTCGGGGCCGCGCAGCACCACGGTGATGGTGGACAGCGCGGTCAGGCCGTCCAGCCGCCGCTTGCGCGCCTGCAGCGACTCCAGGTCGGACTCGCGCCGGGACAGCTCCGACTCCAGCGACGTGATCTCGCCGATCGTCTGCGCCTTGGCCATCAGCGCCCGGATGCGCTCGACGCTGGCCTGCGCGGTCTGGATCCGCGAGTCGACGTCGGCGACCTGGTCGGTGACGTCCTGCGCGGAGAGTTGCCGGCTCTCCTCCTCGCCGAGGGTCTTGCTGAGCGCGTCCAGGGTGGCCTGGAACTTCGCGGCCGGCACCCGCAGCGTGATCGTGCCGGTCGAGCTCTGGCCGTTGATCTGGCGGTTGTCGGCGCCGATGAAGCCGCCCGCGCCGGTGGCCAGCGCGATCGCCTGGGCGGCGGCCGCGTTGACGTCCTTGACCCGCACGGTCATCGTGCCCGAGTAGATGATCGCCCGGTCCTGCGTGTCGATATTGTCCGGTACCTGCTGCTGCGTGCCCGAGCCCTGGGCGGTGTTGCCTTGCGGGTTGCCCTCGAGCTTGTTGTCCATGGCGGGCCCGGCGCCGGCGTCGCCCTGGGCCGGCACGGCCCCCTCGGGCGCGGCCTGTTTACTGCTGGGCGCCGAGTCGCTGCTGCTCGATCCGCAGCCGCTCAGCGCGAGCACCACGGCGGTGGCCGCCGCCGCGATGAACACGGTGGTGCGCCTGACTGACATGACGCCTCCTGGGTAGGGTCGATCCGGAAGCCGGTCGGGTCGCGGTAGTGCCTTTCGGACGCGAGCGGGTACCGCCGCGGTTCCACCCCGCCGGGTCACGGTTCTGCCACGAGGAGGTCACCGGATGCGCATCACGAAGTACACGCACGCCTGTCTCCGCCTGGAGCACGGCGGCGGGGTGCTGGTGATCGACCCCGGCGTGTTCAGCGAGCCCGAGGCCCTCGACGGCGCCGACGCCGTCCTCATCACCCACGAGCACATGGACCACGTCGACGTCGACCGGCTGCGCGCCGCGGCGCACCGGCACGAGCTGACCGTCCACACGCACCCCGACGTGGAGGCGCTGCTGACCGACCTCGATGCGGACGTCTACGGGGTCAGGCCGGGCGACTCGTTCGTCGCGGCCGGCATGACCGTGCGCGCCCACGGCGGGCAGCACGCGATCATCCACGCCGACATCCCGCGGATCGTCAACGTCGGGTTCGTCATCGACTCGCCGGACGGGACCATCTACCACCCGGGCGACGCGTTCCACGTGCCGGACGAGGCCGTCGCGACCCTGTTCGTGCCGGTCTCCGCGCCGTGGCTCAAGCTCGCCGAGGCGATCGACTTCACCCGCTCGGTCAAGCCGGAGCGGGCCTTCGCCCTGCACGACAGCCTGCTCGTGGAGGCGGGCCAGCAGATGGTGACCGGGCACATGACGCGGCTGTCGGGCACGCAGTACACGCGGCTTGACCCCGGTACCACCATCTGATTTGTAGCGGGTATGGAGGATGCGCTCTCGGCCGTCACGGCCCGGCTCTACTCGGCGTCGCCGGAGGAGTTCATCGCGTTGCGTGCCGAGGAGGTCGCCAAGGCCCGGCAGGCCCGCGACACCGCGCTCGCTGCGGCCATCGGCAAGCTGCGCAAGCCCACGGTCGCGGCGTGGCTGGTCAACCGGCTCGCGCACGAGCGGCCGGACCTCGTCGGCGAGCTGCTCACGCTGGCCGAGCAGCTGCGCACCGCCCAGCGCGAGCTGCGCGGCGCCGAGCTGCGGGAGCTGTCGACGCGGCGCCGGGCCACGGTCTCCGCGCTGGCTCGCGAGGCCACCCGGCTGGCCGGACCGGCGCGGGGCGGCAACCTGCCGGTGGCCGAGGTCGAGGCCACCCTGGCCGCGGCGCTCGCGGATCCCGAGGTCGCTTCGGCGGTACGCCAGGGAAACCTGACAAAGGCCCTGGAATACACCGGATTCGGCGAGACGCCCCGCCCCAACCTGCGGCTCGTGCACGGCGGACCGTCGACCGTCACGCCGATCCGTTCGGCACCGGACGAGAGCGAGCGCGAGCGGCGCGCCGAGGCCCGGCGCCGCGAGGACGAGCGTCGCAAGGCCGAGGAGGAGCACGCCCGGTCGGTGAAGCAGGCGCGCAAGGAGCTGATGACCGCGCTGCAGCAGCTCTCCGACGCCGAGACCGCCAAGGCCGAGGCCGAGCGCGCCGTGGTGTCCGCCGGCAAGGCCGTCCGCCAGGCCGAGAAGCGGGTGAAGCTGGCCCAGGACGCCCTGGCCGACCTCGGCTGAACCGCCCGTCCCGTCGCGCGCATGGTTAGTCCTCGAACGAGTGCCTTCACCGTGATCCCGGCGGGAGGGCAGAATGACGCGGGTGACACCCGAGCAGGCGGCCGCGGCGGCGAAGCAGGCGGTGCTGGTCCTGGGCAGCGCCTTCAGCGACGACCCCAAGACCATGCGCCGCGCCCGCCAGATCGGCCTGACCGGCTGGGCCTTCTACGTCGCCGGCCGGGGCGGCGCCCTGGGCGACGTGCGCGCCGACACGGTGGCCGCGGCGCTGGGCTTCATCGCGCCCGAGGCCGTGCAGGACGGCTGGGACGCGGCCCGCAAGGTCGCCCCGCCCGAGCAGATCGCCGCCGACAACCTCGACGAGTGCTGCCGCTGGGGCCGCGAGCACCTGGAGAGCTTCTACGCCCTGCCGAAGCTCGTCGAGCTCGCCGAGCGGGTCGTGGTCAGCGCCGAGACGGCCGGGATGCCGCTGTTCGCGGCCTGGCGGGCAATGCCGCTGCCGGACGACTCCCCGGGCGCCCGCGCCGCCGTCCTGGCCCACCTGCTGCGCGAGCACCGCGGCGCGGCCCACCTGCTGGCCGTGCGGGCCAGCGGCCTGACCCCGCTGGAGGCGATCATCGCCGGCCCGGAGGGAGAGTCGGGCGCGACGGCGTTCGGGTGGCAGCCGCCGTACCCGGCCTACGAGCCCCTGGTCCGCCGCCGCAGCTGGGCCGAGGCGCTGACGGACCGCATCGCCGGCGAGGCCTTCCGCTCCCTGAACACCTCCGAGCGGATCGAGCTGGTCAACCTGCTTGACGCGGCCGTCATCTCGGTCAAGGACGCGCTGCCGTCCTGAGTGGTGAGGTTCGTCGCATGGAGTTGGCGGGACTGCCCGGGTGGACGGTGCGGGGCTGCACCCTGCACGACGTGGCCGCGATCCTGTCCGTGACGCGATCCAGCGATGTGGCCGCGCTCGGCGAGCCGGACTGGACCGAGGACGAGGTCGTGGCGACGCTGACCGCGCCCAACCAGGACCCCGCCCACGACTGCTGGCTCGCCCTGGACCCGTCCGGGACGCCGCTGGCCTGGGCCTATGTTGACAATCCGGCGGGGGGTACCCGGGACAACGTGGAGGTCTACGCCGCGCCCGGGGCCCACGCCGCCTACGACCCGCTGCTCGACCTCGCCCTGGCGCGCGTCGCCGAGCGGGCCCGGTCGGCCGGGCACCCGTCGGTGACCTTGCGCGCGGGGGCCGTGCCCAGCGAGACCGCGTACATCGCCGCGCTCACCGGCCACGGCTTCGTCTTCCGCAAGCGGCACGCGCGGATGACCCGGGTGCTGACCGGGCCGGAGCGGGCCGGCTCGGGCCCGTCCTCCCTGGTGATCCGCCCGGTGCGGGCCGACGACGAGGCGGAGCTGCGACGATTTCACGCGGTGCTGCAGGCGGCGTTCGCGGACACGCCCGACTTCGAGCCGGTGTCGTTCTCGGCTTGGCGGGCTTCGGTGGCGGCGGCGCCGTCGGTGAGCTTCGACGAGTGGTTTGTATCGGAAATTTCCGGACAAATCGTCGGGGTGTTGCAGTCCTCGGACCAGGCGCTGGACCGCAACGAGGGCTGGGTGAAGAATTTGGCGGTGCTGCGCGAGCACCGCAAGTCGGGCGTCGGGACGGCGCTGCTGCGGACCGCTTTCGCCGCGTATGCGGCGAAGGGCCGCACCTCGGCCGGCCTGGGCGTGGACCTGACCAACCCGACCGGCGCCTACAGCCTCTACACGTCCGCCGGCATGGCCGTTGCCTTCGCCGCCGACATGTTCGAACGCTCCGTCCTGGCCACTTTTCCATGATCGCGTTTTCCGTGATCGCGGAGACTTGTGGCCGTTTTGTGGGCAACACCCGCCCGCCGCACGCGCTGATCCGGGCCGGGTGCCGGGTTTGCCCTATTTGTCCGGACTTGTCCCGCTACGGTCGCTCGGTCCACCGCGGCCGGCGCGGTTAGGGCATCGCGGTCTTGGTGGGGCGGGCGCGCAATGCGTCCAGGTAGTCGGCCGGGGCGCCGGCCTTCGCGGCGGCGTTGGCGATCTCGGCCAGATACCACGCGGTGGGCAGGCCGCCCTCGTAGCCGTTGAACACATACACCCAGGCGGTCTCCTCGCCGTCCAGGGTGGCCACGCGCAGGTGGAGCTTGCGGTATGTGCCGGCCAAGGCGCCCTCGACCTCGTCGAGTTGCTTCTCGTCGTTGGGGTGCACGTCGTACAGCGCGACGAAGACCCGGTCGCCAGGGGACTCGACGATCGTGGTGACCGAGCCCTCCCAGCCCAGGACGTCCTCCCCGGCGAAGGTCAGGCGCCAGCCTTCCAGCCAGCCGGTCCCGATCATCGGCGAGTACGGACAGTAGGCCCGCATGCGGGCAGGGTCAAGGTTCGAGCCATACGCGGCGTAATGACGCACGGCGATGACGATAAACCCGACCGGGTGTGCGAGAGAATACTGCACAGCGTGTCGGATTCGGATCCACTCGTCGGCGCGGCATGCGCCGTTCGGGTGGGGCGGCGGGCGATGGCATTCCCGGCGGGGGAGAATACAGGGGGAGAGAGCCTGGGAGGGGTGGCTGGCGTGGGCCGGATCGTGATCATCGGGGGTGGCCCGGCGGGCTACGAGGCGGCCCTGGTCGCCGCGCAACTCGACGCGCAGGTCACCGTGGTCGAGGCCGAAGGCGCAGGTGGTGCCTGCGTGCTGCACGACTGCGTGCCCTCCAAGACGTTCATCGCCAGTTCGTCCGTGGTCACCGCGCACCTCGACACCGAGGCGTTCGGGGTGATCGGGCCGGCAGGGCCGGACGTGCGGGTGGACGGGCCGGCGGTACACAAGCGGGTGAAGCGGCTGGCCGCCGCGCAATCCGGCGATATTCACGCCAAACTGGTCAAGGCCGGGGTCGAGTTCGTCACGGGCACGGCGCGCCTCGGTGAGGATACGCTCGGTCACACTCACGCGGTGCGGGTGACGCCGGCCGATGGTGACGCTGCGTATGTGATCGACGCGTCGACCGTGCTGATCGCGACCGGGGCGACGCCGCGGGTGCTGCCGACCGCGGTGCCCGACGCGGAGCGCATCCTCGACTGGCGCCAGGTGTACGACCTGCCGAAGCTTCCCGAGCGGCTCATCGTGGTCGGCTCGGGCGTGACCGGGGCCGAGTTCGCCTCCGCCTACCTCGCCATGGGCGTCGAGGTGACGCTCGTCTCCAGCCGCGACCGGGTCATGCCGCACGAGGACCCCGACGCCGCCATGGCGATCGAGCGGGTCTTCCGCACCCGTGGCATGACGATCCTCAACAACTCGCGCGCCGCGGCCGCCCGGCGCACCGCGGACGGCGTCGTGGTCGAGCTGGCCGACGGGCGCACCGTCGAGGGCTCCCACGTGTTGATGGCGGTGGGTTCGGTACCGCAAACCAAGCCCCTCGGCCTCACCGAGTACGGCGTCGAGATCGCGCCCGGCGGCTACGTGCACGTCGACCGGGTCTCGCGCACCAACGTCCCCGGCATCTACGCCGCCGGCGACTGCACCGGCCTGCTCCCGCTCGCCAGCGTCGCCGCCATGCAGGGCCGCATCGCCATGTGGCACGCGCTCGGCGAGGCGGTCGCCCCGCTGAAGCTCAGCACGGTCGCCGCCAACGTGTTCACCGATCCGGAGCTCGCCTCGGTCGGCATCACGCAGTCCGACATCGACGGCGGCCGGGTCCCGGCCCGGGCGGTCATGCTCCCGCTGGCCGGCAACGCGCGGGCCAAGATGGACGGCATCGAGGACGGGTTCGTGAAGATCTTCTGCCGGCCGGCCTCCGGCCAGGTCGTCGGCGGCGTGGTGGTGGCCCCGAAGGCGAGCGAGCTGATCATGCCGATCGCGATGGCGGTGGAGAACCACCTGAGCGTCGACCAGCTGGCCCACACGATCACGATCTACCCGTCGGTGTCCGGCTCGATCGCCGAGGCGGCCCGCCAGCTCATGCAGCACGAGCAGGACTAGGCGGGGCGTTCGGCCGTCGACCCGGTTTGTCCACATTGGACCCGTGGGGCAAAAACTGTCGTACCCCGCGTCTACGATCCCCGATGTATCGCGCCGCCTCGGCGGCCGTTCACGGGGAGGAACAATTCCATGAGACGCACCGCATCGGCGTTGCTGGCGGCCACCGTCGCCGCGGCCACGGTGGTGTTGGCCACCGGGCAGGCCGCCCACGCCGGCATGTCGGCTGCCAATCTGCCGCGGCTGAGCTGGGCCTATGTCGACTCCGCCAGCCCGAAGACGAAGGTCGTCGACGCCACGGTCGCACCGCCGGTCGGCACCATCGCCGCCGCCGGCAAGGCGCACACCTACCGTTCCTACTTCACCTACGACCTGTCCAGCCTGAAGGGCCAGGTCGTGCACACCTCCTACCTTTACACCAACGAGGACACGGTCACGGACTGCTCGTCGGCCACCACGATCGAGGTCTGGCGGACGGCGCCGGTGCGCGACAACACCAGCTGGAAGAATCCGCCGAAGGAGCTGGAGCGGCTGGCCCAGGTCAATCGGGGCGCCGGCGGCTACTACTGCCCCGGCTATCTGGGCATCGACATGGTTGCGCAGCTCAACGCGGCGATCGCCCGGCACGACAAGTCGATCACGGTTGAGTACCGGATCGCGGCGGCTCAGGAGGGCGACGTCCACACCGGACGCACCTTCGAGCAGCCGACGTTGAGCTCGTTCAGCAACCACCCGCCGGTCGCCAGCAAGCCGCGGTTGGTCAACCCGGACCGGCCCTGCGGCACGCCGGAGAAGCCGTCGCCGGCGGCCGCGCAGGCGGCGCTCACCGTCGATGCCACCGACGCCGACGCCGGCGACTTCGTCTCCGTCACCTACGCGGTGTGGCCGGTGGACCACCCCGACCAGCGGCGGGAGCTCGGCGGCGGCTACGGCACGGTGGACCTCAGCCAATACGACACCGGCACGGTGCTGGGCTGGCAGGCGCGCGGGTATGACTACACCGACTACGGCGCGTGGAGCAAAACCTGCTACGTGGTGATGGACAAGCAGCGTCCGCACCCGCCGGCGGTCGCCTCGAAGCTGTATCCGGAAGGGTATGTGCAGAGCGGCGGTCAGGGCATCAAGGGCCGGTTCCGGCTCGACGCCGACGGCGAGACCGACGTCATCGGGTTCAGCTGGCGCGACTGGTCCGGCCGCTACGGGACCGTCGACGCCCACCACGGCTCGGCGGTGCTGGAGTTCACTCCCGACCGCTCGGGCCCCAACGACCTGTATGTTCGCTCGATCGACGCCGCGGGCAACTACGGCGATGAGACGGACTACCGGTTCTGGGTGGCGGCGACGGCGCCGTGGGCCGGCATCGACGTCGCCGGCGTCGGGCTGACCAGCCACATCTCGCTGCGGGCGGCCGGTCAGACCACGCCCGCCTCGTTCGGCTACCTGGTCGAGGGCGGCACCGAGACCCGGGTGCCCGCGGTCGACGGCAAGGCGACCGGCGACATCGTCTTCACCGAGCCCGGTTATCTGGCCGTCCACGTGCGTAGCTACGCGAAGAACGGCAAGCTGATCGGCGAGGACGTGCTGCACGTGCAGGTCAGCGACGCGCCCGACGTGCAGTCGGCCGAGTTCAACCTGGAGCGATCCGCCATCGAGGGCGACACCGGCTCGTTCACGTTCCGGCCGCGCAGCAACGATGTCGTGGCCTACGCCTACGACTTCGGCCAAGGCGAGCAGCGCATCCCGGCCGGCGCGGACGGCTCCGCCGTGCTGAGCTGGACGGCCGAGCCGGCGGGCTGGAAGTATCTGCGGGTCCAGTCCGTCCGCGCCGACGGCGGGCTGTCGCAGGAGAACTACTACCAGTTCGACGTGATCGACCCGCATCCCACGGTGTATACGTCGCAGCTGGGGACGATCGCCGACGGGCCCGGCCTGCCGCTGGGCTTCTACCTGTTCAGCCGGCTGGCGGGCG
This sequence comes from Dactylosporangium sp. CA-092794, assembly GCF_050948465.1. Classification (NCBI taxonomy): domain Bacteria; kingdom Bacillati; phylum Actinomycetota; class Actinomycetes; order Micromonosporales; family Micromonosporaceae; genus Dactylosporangium; species Dactylosporangium sp. CA-092794. Next base: position 994,615 of record NZ_CP192044.1, read on the forward strand.
CCTACGGCTTCGCATACACGCTCAACGACGGTCCGGAGCAGACCGCGGACAGCTTCGGCGGCTCCGCCGACATCACCGTCGTGCCGCGGCTGGGCGACAACACCCTCGTGGTCCGGGCGCTGCTGCCCGACGGGAAGCGGTCACCGTCCACCACGTTTACGTGGCAGCCGGACACCGCGCCGATCGTCACCTCCGACCCGGACCCGGGCGCCATGGACCACCCGACCACGCTGACGTTCCGCTCGGTCCTGCCGAACACCAAGGAGTTCCACTACACGATCAACTGGGGCGAGGTGACCGGCGTCGTGGCCGCCGAGCCCGACGGCACGGCCACCGTGCAGTTCACGGCGCACAGCAACACCAGCCTCTCCGTCGCCGTGCGCAGCGTCGACACCGACGGTGTGGAGTCGCCGGAGCGCACGCGGTTCTGGAGCCTGCGCACGACGCACGTCGATGTCTACAGTTCCTACAGCGAGTACTGGACCAGCGGTGGTCTGGGCGTGCCCGGGACGGTCACGTTCCGCACCGAGTATGAGCCGGAGACCACCGAATTCGTCTACAGGCTCAACGACGGCCCCGAGACCAGCACGCCGGCCGACCCGGAGGCGTTCGGCACGACGGTCACCCTCATCCCCGACCGCAACGGCCTCAACACCCTGACCGTCCGCGGCCGCACGGCCACGGGTGAGCTCTCCCTGCCCACCGAGTTCAACTTCCTGGTCGGCGCCCTGCCCTACGTGACGTCGCAGGAATATCCGAGAGGCACCTGGTCCGGCGGCGCCGGCGTCGAGGGCCGCTTCGAGGCCAGCGGCGGCCTGCCCGGCGTGACGTCGTTCGACTTCACCTTCGACGATGCCGCCCCGATCACCGTCCAAACCGACAGCCAGGGCCACGCCGCCGCAACCTGGACCCCCGAAGCCCCAGCCACCGTCCACCTCCTCAAGGTCGTGGGCCACACGGCCGACGGCACCCCCACCGAAACCTCCTACTACGACATCTACGTCAGCCCATAACCCCAACCCCAGCCCCGGCGGGGGCCGGGCCCAACCCCAGCCCCGGCGGGGGCCGGGCCCAACCCCAGCCCCGGCGGGGGCCGGGCCCAACCCCAGCCCCGGCGGGGGCCGGGCCCAACCCCAGCCCCGGCCGGGCCGGGCCGCAACCCCAGCCCCGGCCGGGCCGCAACCCCTGCCCCGGCTGGGCTGGGCTGGGCTGGGCTGGGCTGGGCTGGACCCGGCTGGGCTGGGCTGGGCCCCAACCCCCGCCCCGGCCGGGCCGGGCCCCAACCCAGCCCGGCCGGGATGGCGCACCCAGGGCCGTATGCTGCCGGCTTAACCTTGATCCACCGACGCGTCTGCCGCGTGGCTTGAACCACCTGGGCGCCGCGATCAGCACCCCGGACGCGGCGCCGGCGACCTGGCCCGCGATCCGGTTGCACCCGTCGGTGTCCGGCTCGATCGCCGAGGCAGCCCGCCGGCGTCGATCTCGCCGATGCCGACCGTCACGGCGGCGTCGGCTCATGCAGCACCAGCAGGACTGAAGCCCGCCGGTTCAGGGCGGCACGAGCGGGACTACAGCCCGCCGGCTGCCGGCCGGCATGACGGCCATGTGGTGCCTGACCTGCGCGTCCCAACGCTTGGCGGGGCGCGGTTGGCGATCACGTCTCACCCGCCGGGCGCTGGCCGCTGTGGACCACGGCACACCGGCCGGAAGTCTCCGCGATCATGCGCAACTGGCCCCGACACCAACGGTTTTTCATGATCACGGAGCGCTGATGTACCCCCGTGTACCACAAGTCTCCGGGATCATGAAAAACCCGTGGTGCGGCCACCGCGGGCAGCATGATCACGGAGACATACATCCGCCCCGGGCCGCCGCGCCACGTCGGGGGCGGGCGGGGCGGATGACCGCGGTGCTCCCGCCGGCGGCCATCGACGCCCAGCCCGCGGCGCCGCCCGACATGAACCAGCAAGATCAGGCGCCACCCGCGTACACCATGCCAGCGGACGCGGCCGCGGGACTGAAGCCCGCCGGTTCAGGGCAGCGCGAGCGGGACTGAAGCCCGCCGGTTCAGGGCAGCGCGAGCGGGACTGAAGCCCGCCGGTTCAGGGCAGCGCGAGCGGGACTGAAGCCCGCCGGTTCAGGGCAGCGCGAGCGGGACTGAAGCCCGCCGGTTCAGGGCAGCGCGAGCAGGACTGAAGCCCGCTGGCTCAGGGCAGCACGAGCGGAACTCAAGCAGCAGGGGGATCAGGGGATCTCGCGGAAGATGCCGCGGGCGTAGTCGGCGACCGCGGCGCGGGTGACGGTGGCCTCGATCGGTAGCGACTCCAGGCAGCGGCGCAGCGCCTCGGTCAGCAGCGGGCGCGGCACGCGCATGGCGACGGTGGAGTGCGGGACCCACTCGCCCGGGGTGTAGAGCGGTAGCGACGCCATCCCGGCCGCGTCGAGGAGGCCCCACACGCGGGCCTGGTGCTCGATGAGCTGCGGGGTCGGCGCCGGGCCGAGGAACAGCACCCGGCCGACGAAGACGCCCGCGAACTGGAAGTTTATCCGCAGCGGCGGGGCGACCCGGACGCTGGCGAGGGCGTCGGCCACCACGGACGGATCCAGCTCGCGGGCCACGGTCAGGGCGACGTGCGGGCGGTGCCGTCCGTCGTGCGGGGTGCGCAGCGACTGCACGCCGAGCTCCTCCAGTTGGTCCCACAGTACCCGGATGCGCCGCGAGGCGCGCTCGTCGAGGTACATCTCAACCGAAGCGACCATCAGGTGGCCTTTTGGCAGCGCGGGCACCAGTAGGCGTTGCGGGCGTTGAGCACCGCCGTCTGCACCGGGGAGGCGCAGACCAGGCAGGGTTGTCCGGTGCGGCGGTACACGTAGACCTCGCCGCCGTGGCGGTCCACCCGCGGCGCGCGGCCCATCGCCTCCGGCGTGTGTGCACTGTGGACGGTGTCGATGCGGCCTTCCAGCACGCCCGCGCGCATCAGTGTGCGCAGGTCGTGCCAGATGGCTAGCCACTGCGGGCGGGTGAGCGCCTTGCCGGGCGCGGTCGGCGGCAGGCCGGCCCGGAACAGTGCCTCGGTGACGTAGATGAGCCCGGCGCCGGCCACCACGGACTGGTCCATGAGCAGCGCCATGAGCGGGCGCCCCGATTTTTCGATGATGTGGTACGCCGGGTCGCCGTTGCTGTCCTCGTCGAGCGGGTCCGGCCCGAGGCGGGCGTGCAGGGCGTCCAGCTGGGCCGGGTCGAGCACCTCGCAGGCGGCCGGCCCGCGCAGGTCGAGCCAGCGCTCGGCGTTGGCCATCCGCATCCGGACCTCGCCGACCGGCGCGGGGGCGTCGCCGTCGCCGTCGCTGAACTTGCCGTAGAGGCCGAGGTGGACGTGCACCGTCGCGCCGCCGGCGTAGTGGTGGAACAGGTGCTTGCCGTGCGCCGAGGTGTCCTCGAGCACGCGCCCGTCGACGCGCGCCGCGTCCGTGGCGAAGCGGCCCTGCGGGCTGGTGACCGCGGCCGGGCGGCCGGCGAAGAGCTTGCGGTGCCGCTCGGCGAGGCGGTGGATGGTGTGACCTTCGGGCACCGAACGTTTATACCCGGCCGCCCGCGCGAACGGCGCGCTATTGTTGCGTCATGAGTCGCAGCGCACTGTCCACGACGACGCCGGGCCTTCCCCGGCGGCGCTGACCGACGTTCAGCTTTGCTCCGGGGCGATGCGCTCCGGAGCTTTTTTGTGCCCGAGTCGCGCGCTCCCGGGGTACCGAACCCAAACGAGGAGTCGTCATGCAGGACCACCGCCGGCTCGGGCGCGAACTCGAGCTGTTCCATTCCGATCCGCTCGTCGGCGCGGGGCTGCCGCTCTGGCTGCCCCGCGGTGCGGCCGCGCGCCGCGCCGTCGAGGACTATCTGCTCGACCTGGAACGCCGGCACGGATATCAGCACGTCTATTCGCCGCCGCTGGCCAAGGCCGAGATGTACTACCGATCCGGGCACCTTCCGCATTACGCCGACGACATGTTCCCGCCGATGTCGCTGGGCGCCGACGACGCATTCGTGCTGCGGCCCAGCCTGTGCCCGCATCACGCCGCCGTGTTCGCCGCGCGCGGGCGGTCGTACCGTGAGCTGCCGCTGCGCATCGGCGAGATCGGCGGGCAGTACCGCGCCGAGCGCTCCGGCGTGCTCGGCGGCCTTTCCCGGGTGCGCGCGATATCGCTCAACGACGGGCACGTCTTCTGCGCCGAGGAGCAGGTCGAGGGCGAGGTCGTCGCGGCGCTCGAGCTGATGCGGGAGGCGCATTCCGCGCTCGGGTTCGCGCCGTCGTCGTGGCGGTTGTCGCTGCGCGGCGAGGGGCCGAAGTACGTTGACGATCCGCCGATGTGGCAGCGCGCCACCGCAGTACTGCGCCGGGCGCTGGAATCGGTCGGCGTCGCGTATGTCGAGGCGCCCGGCGAGGCGGCGTTCTACGGGCCGAAAATCGACATCCAGCTCGTCGACCACGCCGGCCGGGAGAGCACCTTGGCAACCGTGCAGGTCGACTATTTCCAGCCGGCCCGGTTCGATCTGTCCTATGTGGACGCCGACGGTTCCCGGAAACGGCCGGTGATGGTGCACCGCAGCGCGGCCGGCAGCATGGAGCGGCTGTTCGCCCACCTCATCGAGGTGCACGACGGCGCGTTTCCGGCCTGGTATGCGCCGGTGCAGCTGGCGGTGCTGCCGGTCGGGGAAGCGGAGGTGCGCGGGTTCGCCGGCCGTGCCCGGGCGCTGGGGCTGCGGGTGGAGGAGTCCTACGACGGCAGCCTCGCTTCCCGCATCCGGGACGCCTCGGTGCGCCGGATCCCGTTCGTGGCCGTGCTCGGCGCGAACGAGATCGCCGCCGGCAGCGTCTCGCTGCGCTCCCGCGACGGGGGCGTGGTGTCGCTGCCGGTGCCCGCAGCCCTGGACCGGCTGGCCTCGGCGGGCCGGGCGCCTAAACAACCCGAGTCGCTGGGGTCGTCTGTCGCTGTGTGAGCGTCCTTCGCATCCTGGGTGCGGGGCTCGCGGTGCTCTGCCTGGCCGCGTGCTCCGCACCGCCGTCGTACTCCGCGCCGGCACCCGTGTCCGCCGTCTCATCCGCCGCACCGTCGGCAATGGCCCCGGCGGTGGCTGTGGCCGAGATCTCCTACCCCGCCGCGGGCGGGGGATCATTCGAGGTCGCGGCCGCCGGCGGGCCGGTCGTGGGCGTGTCGGGCACGTTGTTGAGCTATCGCATCGCCGTCGAGCGCGACATCACCGGCATCACCGCCGCCGAGTTCGCCGCGGCGGTGGAGGCGGTCTTCGCCGATCCGCGCAGCTGGCCGGGCACCGGGCAGTGGCGGCTGCGCCGGGTGGGCAACGGCGAGCACTACGACTTCACCATCTACCTGGTCACCCCGGCGACGCGGGACCAGCTCTGCGGCAGCTCCTACGACCGGTACACCAGCTGCCGCAAGGACAACAGCGTCGTGATCAACGTGGCCCGCTGGGTGCGCGGGGTGCCGGACTACGGCGCCGACCTGGCCACCTATCGGCAGTACGTCATCAATCACGAGACCGGGCACCGGCTCTATCACGGCCACGAGCTGTGCCCGGGGCCGGGCAAGCCCGCGCCGGTGATGCAGCAGCAGACGCTCGGCCTGCACGGCTGCGTGGCCAACGCCTGGCCGATCGTCGACGGGCGGGTCTACGCGGGGCGCTCCGGGCAGTACAGCGATCCAACCCCGCGCGACCCATAAACGCCCGGGGCCTCCCCGCTCGTCTACCCCATCGGGAGGGAGGCCCATGCCCGTCGAGTTCACCGAGTTCGTGCTCGGCCGGTCACACGCCCTGCTCCGGTTCGCATATCTGCTGACCGGGGACCGGCACCTGGCCGAGGATCTCACCCAGGAGGCGCTGGTGCGGGCGCATCGCCGCTGGGCGGGCATTGTCAGCGACGAGGGGCCCGAGCCGTATGTGCGCAAGGCCATCCTCCGGCTGTATCTGTCCTGGCGGCGGCGCCGTTCGTCGGGCGAGCGGCCGTTCGCCGAACTGCCCGAGGGTCTGCCCGGGACGGTGGCCGCCGACCCGGCCGAGCACGTCGCCGCCGCCGACGCGATGTGGGCGCTGCTGCGGAAGCTGCCGCGATCCCAGCGGGCCGTCATGGTGTTGCGGTACTACGAAGATCTGCCCGACGCGGAGATCGCCCGGCTGCTGGGCTGCTCCACCTCCACCGTCCGAGTGCATGCGTTCCACGCCCTGCAGAAGCTCCGGGTGGCCCTGGCGGCCGGGCCGGGCCGAGTCCACGCGCCGGGAGGCCGAAGATGATCAACGACGACATCGAGGAGCGGCTGCGCGAGGCGCTGCGCCTGCACGCCGCCGAAGCCCCGCCCGGCGCGAGCATGCTCGGCGCCGTCACCGCCGAGTCGGTCCGCCGCGGCCGCCGGGCCCGGCTCGCCTCCCTTTCCGCCGGCGCGGCGGTGTTCGTCGTGGTCGGCGCGGTGCTCTCGATCGCGCTGCGCGGCCCCGCCGGCGAGGAGCCCCCGCCGGCCGTGGGCGCGCCGCCGCCGGTCACCGCCGTGGCGCCGGCCTCGGCGGTGGTGCTCGTCCGGTCCACGGTCCTGCCGGCGGTGACCTTCCCGTTCTCGCCGCCGTCCGGGCCCGGCTACGGCCCGCCGCTGGTCACGATCACCGCCGGCCGGCCGACCCTCGCCCAGCGGCTGCCCGGCGCCGACGGCGGCACCGCGACGCTGACCCTCTACGACGCGGCGCCGCCGCGCAAAGCGGTCGCCGCGCCGGCCACCGTGCACGGACAGGTGGCGACGCTCTACGACTGGTCCACCGCCGGCGCCGGCCCGCAGCGGATGCTGGTCTGGCAGCCGGCGCCGTCGACGTGGCTCACGCTCACCGAGGACGGTCCCGTGCCTGCCGCCGGCGACCTGGTCGCCTATGCCGAGGCGGTCACGGTGGGCGCGGTCAAGGCCCAGGCGCCGTTCACGTTCCGCTCCGTGCCGGACGGCTGGACCGTCGACAACATCACCTCGGGGGTGATCACGTTCTGCCCGCCGGGGGTGCGCCCGGACGGTAGCTTCGTGGACAAGCTCGCCGTGATGCTGGACGACTCACCGAGTGTCGAGCCGCGGCCCGGCGTCGAGTCGGTGGCGGTGAAGGTCGGCGCCCGCACCGGCACGCTCACCACGTCCGCCGAGGCCCAGGTGCTCCACGTGCCGCTCGACGAAGGCCGGTCCCTGGCGCTGCAACTCGGGCCGAAGGCGGCCCTGCCCACCGACGTGCTGGTGGCGTTCGCGGCCGGGATCGAGGTGACGCCGTCGGCGCAGGTGAGCCGCGGCTGACCGGGGCGAGGGCCGGGAGCAGATACCGGATGATTCGGGGTACATCCCCTCGAAGGCGGATATATCTGCATACGATCATTTCGTGCTGGTTGTAACGACGGAGGGCCTCCCCGGGTTCGAGATCACGACGGTGCTCGGGGAGGTGTTAGGGGTGGTCGCCACCTCGCGGAACCCGTTCGCCGCCGGGATCCGCTCGACCGAGGGCGGGCCGGGGCAGGACATGTCCCAGTTCCTCGTGCAGACGCGGTCGCGGGCGGTGGGGCAGATGGTGCAGGCGGCCGAGCACCGCGGGGCCAACGCGATCGTCGGGATGCGCTTCGACCACCGGGACGTGACGAACACCTGGGTCGAGCTGTGCGCCTACGGCACGGCGGTGGTGGCGGTGCCCATCCACGTGCGCTCCGGGGCGCACGCCGCGTAAGCGGGCGCTACTTCAGCTCCGCGATCACGGCGCCGGCCGAGACCACCTCGCCGACCGTCGCCTTCAGCCCCGTCACCACGCCGGCCTTGTGGGCATTCAGCGGCTGCTCCATCTTCATCGCCTCCAGCACGACGATGAGGTCGCCCTCCGCCACCGTGTCGCCCTCGGCCACCGCGATCTTGACGATGGTGCCCTGCATCGGGCTGGTCAGGGCGTCGCCGCCGGCCGCGGTCGCGTGCTTGGCGGCCGAGCGCTTGCGCGGGGCGGCCGCCTGCGCCTGGGGTGCGGCGCCGGCGATGGCGCCGAGGCCGGAGGGCAGGGTGACCTCCAGCCGCTTGCCGCCGACCTCGACCACGACCGTCTCGCGGGCGGGCGCCTCGGCGGCGGGCTGGGCCGGCGCCGAGAACGCGGGCACGCCGCCCGCCCACTCGGTCTCGATCCAGCGGGTGTGCACGCGGAACGGCTCGTCGGTGAAGGCCGGGTCGCGCACCACCTTGCGGTGGAACGGCAGGGCCGTGGCCATGCCCTCGACGACCATCTCGTCGAGGGCCCGGCGGGAGCGCTCGAGCGCCTGCTCGCGGGTCTCGCCGACGATGATGACCTTGGCCAGCAGCGAGTCGAAGTTGCCGCCGATGACGCTGCCGGCCTCGATGCCGGCGTCGACGCGGACGCCCGGGCCGGTGGGCAGCGTCAGCGTGGTCACCGCGCCGGGCGCGGGCAGGAAGTTGCGCCCCGGGTCCTCGCCGTTGATCCGGAACTCGATCGCGTGGCCGCGCGGGGCGGGGTCGGCGTCGAAGCGCAGCTTCTCGCCGTCGGCGACGCGGAACTGCTCGCGGACCAGGTCGACGCCGGCGGTCTCCTCGCTGACCGGGTGCTCGACCTGCAGGCGGGTGTTGACCTCGAGGAACGAGATGGTCCCGTCGTTGCCGACGAGATACTCGACCGTGCCGGCGCCGTGGTATCCGGCCTCGCGGCAGATCGCCTTCGCCGACTCGTGGATCTGGCCGCGCTGGGCGTCGGAGAGGAACGGCGCGGGCGCCTCCTCGACCAGCTTCTGGTGGCGGCGCTGGAGCGAGCAGTCGCGGGTGCCGACCACGATCACGTTGCCGTGCTGGTCGGCGAGCACCTGGGCCTCGACGTGGCGGGGGCGGTCGAGGTAGCGCTCGACGAAGCACTCGCCGCGGCCGAACGCGGCCACCGCCTCGCGGGTGGCGGACTCGAACAGCGCCGGGATCTCCTCCAGCGTGCGGGCGACCTTCAGGCCGCGACCGCCGCCGCCGAAGGCCGCCTTGATGGCGATCGGCAGGCCGTAGGTCTCGGCGAAGGCGGTGATCTCGGCGGCGTCCTTGACCGGCTCGGGCGTGCCCGGCACCAGCGGGGCGCCGGCGCGCTGGGCGATGTGCCGGGCGGTGACCTTGTCACCCAGGTCGCGGATCGCCTGCGGGGTGGGGCCGATCCAGGTCAGCCCGGCATCGATGACCGCCTGGGCGAAGTCGGCGTTCTCGGACAGGAAGCCGTAACCGGGGTGGACCGCGTCGGCGCCGGAGCGGGCGGCCACGTCGATGAGCTTGTCGATGCGCAGATACGACTCCGCCGCCGTGTCGCCGCCCAGGGCGTAGGCCTCGTCGGCCAGGCGCGCGTGCATCGCGTCGCGGTCGGAGTCCGCGTAGACGGCGACGCTGCCGAGGCCGGCGTCGCGGCAGGCGCGGATGACCCGGACGGCGATCTCGCCGCGGTTGGCGATGAGTACCTTGCGCACAGAACGCTCCCCCTTGGGACTAACCCTCGGTCCTTCGGCGCAGTCTATGCCCGGTGTGAGGCCGTCGACCTGCCAACAAAGTCACTAGGCGCCATTAGTCAAGTTTTCCTATTACGCTTGTGTCGTGAGCACTACGCGTCTGATGATTCTCGGCCTGGTGTCCTTCCTGCAGCCCGTCCACGGCTACGACATCCGCAAGGAGCTGGCCAGCTGGAATGTCGAGAGCTGGGCCAACGTCCAGCCGGGCTCGATCTACCACGCCCTGCGCAAGATGACCGAGGAAGGACTGCTGGCCGAGGTCAAGACCGAGCAGGTCGGCAACCGGCCGGCCCGCACGCTGTATGAGCTCACCCCGGCTGGCGCGGCGCAGTATCAGGAGTTGCTGCGCAAGTACTGGTGGGAGTACGAGGAGCCGGTCGACCCGTTCCTGGCCGCGTTCTCGTTCCTGCCGAGCCTGCCGCGGGCGGAGGCGGCCGGGGCGCTGCGGGCCCGGGCCCGGCTGCTGGACGGCTGGGCCGCGACCTATCGCGACAATCGTGACGAGTGGGCCGGCGACAAGCCGCCGCACGTCGGCTGGCAGTTCGAGCTGACCATGCTGCGCTGCGAGGCGGAGGCGCGCTGGTGCGTGGACGTGGCGGCCCGGATCGAGGCCGGGGAGGGGTACCACGTCAATGAACAGCCCGACGGCGCCGGCGCCGAGGAGTGGCGCAAGGCGATCCGGGCCGAGCACGGTGAGCCGGTCGACGAGGAAGACGAGTAGTACGCGACATATTGAAACCTTGACCTTCGAGACTATATCGCGTTATGGTCTCCCCGCGAACATCACGACAGGGGAGACGGACATGATCGAGACGAGGGGGCTGCGGAAGTCGTTCCGCTCCCGCGCCGGTCGCGAGACCAAGATCGTCGAGGCCGTCCGCGGCGTCGACCTCTCCGTCAAGGAGGGGGAGATCTTCGGGTTCCTCGGGCCCAACGGCGCCGGCAAGACCACCACGCTGCGCATGCTGGCCACGCTCATCACGCCCGACGGCGGGGAGGCCCGCATCGCCGGCGCCGACCTGCTCAAGGACCCGGGCGAGGTGCGCCGCCGGATCGGCTACGTGGCCCAGGGCGGCAGCACCTGGGACGAGAGCACAGCCCGCGAGGAGCTCGTCCTGCAGGCGCGCTACTACGGCATCTCGAAGTCCGAGGCGCAGCGGCGGGCGGCGAAGGCGCTCGACGCGTTCCAGCTGGCCGAGTATGCCGACCGCCGCTGCAAGACCTATTCCGGCGGCCAGCGGCGCCGGGTCGACATCGCGCTCGGCATCATCCACGAGCCGCGGATCGTCTTCCTCGACGAGCCGACCACCGGGCTCGACCCGCAGAGCCGCGCCCACATGTGGGACGAGGTGCGCCGGCTGCGCGAGGAGGGCATGACGGTCTTCATCACCACGCACTACCTCGACGAGGCCGACGCGCTCTGCGACCGGATCGCCATCATGGACCACGGCGAGATCGTCACCGAGGGCACCGTCGACGCGCTCAAGCGCGAGGTCGCCGGCGACGTGGTCACCGTCGGGGTCAACGGCAGCCTCGACACCGCCGAGGGCCTGCTCGCCAACCAGGACTACGTGCGCAAGGTCGAGCGCGCCGAGGGCCGGCTGAGGCTGTATGTCACCGACGGCGCCACCGCCATCCCGCACGTCCTGCGCCTGCTCGACCACGCCGGCGTGACGCTCGGCGAGATGGAGCTGCACCGCCCGAGCCTCGACGACGTGTTCCTCACCAAGACCGGCCGAACCCTTCGGGAGAGCTGAGCGATGAAATTCTTCCGCGACACCTGGCTGGTCTTCTCCCGCCAGATGCAGCTCATGCTGCGCAACCCGGTCTGGCTGATCGTCGGGATCATCCAGCCGCTGTTCTACCTGCTGCTCTTCGCGCCGCTGCTCAAGCCGGCCCTCGGGGTGAGCTCCAACGCCGACGCCTACAAGCTCTTCGTCCCGGGCCTGCTGGTGCTGCTGGCCATGTTCGGCTCGCTGTTCACCGGCTTCGGCCTGATCGCCGAGCTGCGCGCCGGGATCATCGAGCGCAGCCGGGTCACCCCGGTCAGCCGGTTCGCCCTGCTGGTCGGCCGGTCGCTGCGCGATGTCGTGTCGCTGCTGTTCCAGGCGCTGCTCATCGTGCTCATCGCGGTGGCGTTCGGGCTGAAGGTCAACGCGCTGGACGTGCTCGCCGCGTTCGGGCTGATGGCCGTGATCTCGCTGATGCTGTCCGCGTTCTCGTATGCGATCTCGCTCAAGCTGCGCAGCGAGGACGCCCTGGCACCGCTGCTCAACACCATCTCGCAGCCGCTGCTGCTCACCGCCGGCATCCTGCTCCCGCTGACCCTCGCGCCGAAGTGGCTGAAGACCGTCGCCGACTGGAACCCGTTCTCCTGGGCCGTCGACGGGGTGCGCGCGCTCTTCGACGGCCACCCCGGCGCCGACGCGGTGTGGCAGGCGGCCCTGGTGATCGGCGGCCTGACCGTCGTCACCGTGGTGTGGGCGTCCCGGGCGTTCGCCAAGGGCGTGCGGTAACCGGCGCAACCGGCCATGGCCCCTTCCGTACCGGAGGGGGCCATGACAGCGTTGCGGCGTGCCGAAACTCGTTCGCGACCGCCTCACCTGGGTCATGTACGTCGAGCTGGCCCTGTGGGTCTATTTCCTCTACGGGTTCGGCCCGGTCGCCCCGCTGCTGCGCGACGAGCTGCACGTCAGCCGCGCCCTGGTGAGCCTGCACGGGACGGCCTTCGCGGTGGGCGGGGTGGCCGGCGGCCTGATCATCCCCGCCCTGACGCCCCGGCTCGGCCGCAACCGGCTGATCTGGCTGGGCCTGGCGCTGATCTGCGCGGGCGCCGTCGGGATGTACGCCGCCCACCACCTCGCCCTCACCCTGACCTGCGCCGTCCTGGCCAGCCTCGGCTCCGCGTTCGAGGTCAACGCGATCAACGCGGCGCTGACCGAGCACCACGGCTCCGCCGCGCCGGCCGCGATCAGCGAGGCCAACGCGGTGGCGGCCGGGGCCGGGCTGATCGCACCGCTGATCGTCGGCGCCACCTACGCGGCCGGGCTGGGTTGGCGCCTCGGCCTGGTGCTGGTCGTCGGCCCGGTGCTGCTGACGTGGTGGTACGTCCGGGTGAAGGCGGTCCGCCCGCCCGAGCCCGAGGCCTTCGGTCGCCCCCGCCGCGCCGACCGCCCGCTCCCGCCCACCTTCGCGCTGGCGCTGACCAGCCTGTTCGCCACCGGCTCGATCGAGACCTGCCTGACCTTGTGGGGCGGCGACGTCCTGCGCGACCACGCGCACGTCTCCGCGGGCGTGGCCACCGCCGCGGTGTCGGCGCTGATCGGCGGCATGGTCGCCGGCCGGCTCGCCGGCGGCCGCCTGCTGCTGCTCTTCCGCCCGACCCGGATGCTGCTGGCCGCCCTGGCGGTGACGGTGGCCGGTTTCGCGCTGTTCTGGTGGACGACGGTACCGTGGCTCGCCATGGCCGGCCTGTGCGTCTGCGGCCTCGGCATGGGCCTGCACTACCCGCTCGGCATCGGCCTGGCCCTGGCCCACTCCGACGGCCAGCCCGACCTGGCCGCGGCGCGGGCGTCCTTCGCCGTGGGCATCTCGTTCGCCGCGGCGCCGTTCGCCCTCGGCGCCCTCGCCGACCGGATCGGCCCGCACCCGGCCTTCCTGCTGGTCCCGCTCTTCGCCGTGGTGTCGGCCCTGGCGATCTTCCGCCTGGACCGCCTGACCCTGCCCGCCCCGGCCTGAGTCGCGCTGGGCGGGGCGCGCTCGGCGATCACGTCTCACATGCCGGCACCTGCCGCCGCGGAGCACCACGTAGCGGCCGGAAGTCTCCGATCACGGAGACATATGTCCGCACTGGTCCGCCCCGCCGCGCGCCCGGGGTCGGCGAGGACGTGCTGGCCGCCGCTGGTTGCGGTGGGAGCGTGGTGGGGCCACATTTGCCGGGTGATTCAGATCGAGCTGAGCGGCACGACGCTGGCGTCCACGCGCATCGCGATCAGTCCGCTGACCGAGCTGATCGGCGCGCTCGAGCTGCTGCACCGGCACGGGTCGGCGCGGGTGCCGTGGCCGTACACCGAGTGGGCGGAGCAGGCCCGGGGCGTGCTGCGATCGGTGCACCGCGGCGCGCCGCTGTGGGTCTACGGGCGGCTGCTGGAGCTGCGGGGACGGCAGCGGACGCCGGACGTGTTCCACCCGATCGCGCCGTCGCCGGCGCCGCGGCTGGAGGACGAGCTCGAGCTGCTGCGGTGCACGCCGCGGCCGGCGATCGACGCGCAGTTCGCCGTCCACTGCCCCGACGGGGCGCCGGGCTGGCTGGCCGCCTACCAGCGCGACCCGGCCGGATCCTTCGCCGCGCTCGCCGACAGCCTGTACGGCTTCTGGCAGCGGGCGATGCGGGCGTTCTGGCCGCGGATGCTTGCCGCGCTCGACGAGGAGGTGCAGCTGCGGGCGCGGACCATCGCCACCGGCGGGGCTGAGACGATGCTCGGCGACCTGGCCGGGGTCGCCCGGTGGGAGCCGCCCGTGTTGATGCTGCCGAAGCGGAGCGATTCCCGGATGATCGCGGCCGGCCGGCGGTTGCTGCTCGTCCCGGTCCTGTTCGCCGATCGGCAGGTCACCTGCTCGACCGACCATCCCACCCTGCTCCGGCTGACCTACCAGTGTCGCGGCGCGGCGGTGCTCGCGCCCGGCGCGGAGCGGGCGACCGCGCCCGGCACCGACCGGCTCGGCGCGCTCGTCGGCGAGCGGCGGGCCCGGCTGCTGCGCGCTCTGGCCGTCCCGGCCACCACGTCGGGCCTGGCCGCGGCCCTGGGGCTGCCGGCGAGCACGGTGTCGGAGCAGCTGACGACGCTGCACGCGGCGGGCGTCGTGCACCGGCGGCGGGCCGGGCGGCGGGTCTTCTACGGCCTGGAGCCGGCCGGCCTGGCGCTGCTGTCGATGTTCGATCCGGCCGCTGATCCGGCCGCTGATCCGGCCGCTGATTCGGCCAGGCCGAATCGTTTCCCTCCGGGCGCCGCGACCCCTAGCGTTGCCCCGGACCGGTGACGTGGAAGGGGTCGACGCAGAGGTGAGCAACCAGGAAACGTGGACAGCCGTCGATGAGTACTTCTACTCCGGACTGTTCAAGGGCGACGGCGTGCTGGCGGACGTGGAGCGGGCCAGCGAGGCGGCCGGGCTGCCGGCGATCAGCGTGTCGGCGGCGCAGGGCAAGCTGCTCGGGCTGCTGGTCCGGGGCGTGGGGGCGCACCGGATTCTGGAGGTGGGCACGCTCGGCGGGCACAGCGCCATCTGGATGGCCAAGGAGATCGGCCGGCCGGGCCGGCTCGTCACCTTCGAGCTGGACCCCCGGCACGCCGAGGTGGCGCGGGCCAACGTCGACCGCGCCGGCGTCGGCGATCTTGTGGAGATCCGGGTCGGGCCGGCCGCGGAGGGCCTGGGGAAGCTGCTGGACGAGCGGCCCGAGCCGTTCGACTTCGTCTTCATCGACGCCGACAAGGCGTCCAACGCCGTCTACCTCGACTATGCGGTACGCCTCGGCCACCCCGGGACGGTCATCGTCGTCGACAACGTGGTCCGCGGCGGCCGGGTACTCTCCGCGCCCGACGAGGCCTCGGTGGGGGTGCGCGAGCTCGTCGACGTCCTCGCGGAGCGCGCCGACGTCGACGCGGTCGCGATCCAGACCGTGGGCAGCCGCGGGTACGACGGATTCATCCTGGCCGTCGTGACCGGCTGACGGTGTCCCGGTGTTCTTGGCACCGCGGACCTGGCAGGGCCCGGCCGCCCGTTCAGGGCAGGCCGGGCCCGGTGTCTGACGGGAGCAACGGTCGTGCGTCGCACGGACCGGAGTCAAAGTTCCTAAAGGCGGCGGGCGATGGTCAGGCCGTCGGCGATCGGGACCAGCACGGACTCGACGCGGGGGTCGTCCAGGACGCGGCGGTTGAACTCGATCATCGCGACCGTGTTCGGGTCGGTCGGGGCGGGGTCGACGATGTGGCCGTGTCGCAGCACGTTGTCGACCAGGATCAGGCCGCCCGGGCGCATCCGCGGCACGATCTGCTGCCAGTAGTCCAGATAGCCCGTCTTGTCCGCGTCGATGAAGACCAGGTCCAGGTGCGGCTCGGCGGGCAGTGTGGCCAGCATCTCCGTGGCCGGGCCGAGGCGCAGCTCGATGCGGTCGGTCAGGCCGGCGCGGGCCCAGTAGCGGCGGGCCACGGAGGTGAACTCGTCGGAGATGTCGAAGCAGATCAGCCGGCCGTCCTCCGGCAGTCCGCGGGCGATCGCGATCGAGGACAGGCCGGTGAAGGTGCCGATCTCGACGGCGTTGCGGGCGCCCAGGATGCGGGTCAGCAGGGTCATGAAGGCTGCCTGCTCGGGGGCGATCTGCAAGCCCGCGACGTCGGGCAGGACGCGTTCGGTCTCCGCGATGAGGTCGCGGAGGATCTCGTCGGGTTCGCTGCCGTTGGCCACGACGTAGTCGCGCAGCGTGTCGGTCAGCGTGAGCGTCGCTTTCGTCATGGGTCCATCCTGCCGCGCGCCCACAGGGAGGTGATCGGCACGCCGAGGCGGGCCAGCAGCAGGCGCAGCGTCGGTACCGACAGGCCCACCACGTTGGTGTGATCGCCCTCGATGCCGCGGACGAACGCCCCGCCCAGGCCGTCGATGGTGAACGCGCCGGCCACCTCGAGCGGCTCGCCGGAGGCCACGTAGGCGGCGATCTCGTCGTCGTCGGGCTCGGCGAAGTGCACGGTGGTCGCGACCACCTCCTCGGCGGCCGCGCCGGTGGCGGCGTCGACGAGGCAGTGGCCGGTGTGCAGGACGCCGGAGCGGCCGCGCATCGCCTTCCAGCGGGCGGTGGCGTCGGCCGGCGACTCCGGCTTGCCGAGGATCTCGCCGTCGAAGGCGAGCACCGAGTCGCAGCCGAGCACGAGGACGTCGGTGCCCTCGATGGTGGACGCGACCGCCCGGGCCTTGAGCCCGGCCAGGGCGCCGGCCAGCGTGGCCGCGTCGCCGGCCTGCACCGCCGACTCGTCGACGCCGCTGACGACGACCCGCGGCTCGATGCCGGCCTGGATGAGCAGCCGGCGCCGGGCGGGGCTGGCCGAGGCGAGAATGAAGGTCTTCACGCTCTATCCGTACCATCAAGGCCGTGCGGAAGCTCTGGGCGGAGTTCAAGGCGATCGCCATCGGGGGCTCGGTCCTCGACCTGGCGCTCGGGTTCATCATCGGCACGGCGTTCGCGACGCTGATCCAGTCGTTCGTGACGAACCTGTTCCTGCAGGCGGTCGCCGCGATCGTGGGCGAGCCCGACTTCAAGAACCTCGCCTTCACGGTGCATCACACGCCGATCCGGTACGGCACGTTCCTCAACGACCTGCTGCAGTTCATGCTGCTCGCCCTCGGCCTGTTCCTCGTCATCAAGCTGATGACGCTGATCGGCGTCGAGCGCGGCCGGTCGCTGGAGCTGCGCAACTGCCCCTACTGCCTGGACCGCATCCCGGTGGCGGCGATGACCTGCCGCGCCTGCGGCCAGCAACTGGTCGCCGAGCTGCCCACGCCCGAGGAGGCGGAGCGGCTGCAGCTGGAGCGGGAGGCGCGGAAGTGGCCGACGCTGCCGTCGATCACGATCCCGCGACGGCGCTCCAGCGGCGGCGCCGACCAGGACGAGCGCTATCCGCCCAGTGAGACCGGGGCGCCGGGGGTGTAGCGGGCGGCGGCGCGAGGCTGAACAGCGCGCCCACGATCGCCGCGACCTCCTCGGCGGTCGGCGTGCCACGCACGACCCTGAACAGCGGCTCCTCGGTCACGTAACCCTCCCGCACATGTTCGCGAAACGTTGCCGTCCTGCGAGCATACGCACACCCCGGCAGCGCATACTCGACGGAACGGGAGTCGATGGCGCGTTTGGGGGGCCGCATTGACAAACGTCCGGATTCGCCGACTCTGTGCCATTATATTGATATCTGTCGCTGGGGTGTTCCTCGCCCCGGCCGGATCGGCGTCGGCGCTGGAGGGCGAGCAGCCCGCCTCCGTGTCGGCATCCCTGCGCTACCAGGTCACGTTCGTGGCCCGGGCCTGCAACGACTACCAGAGCGTGATGGGCAACCGGGTCCGCGACGACCACGCCGAGAGCGCGGCGCCGACCGGGCGGGACAACGTCTACAAGGACGGCGACCCGGTCGACCCGGACGTCGAGGCGGCCGGCTCGGCCGGGTGCGCGCCGCTGAACGGCTGGCAGTTCTCCCTCGGCGGCGGCCACGAGAAGAAAGGCGCGCTGTCCACGGTCACCGCGCCGGCCGCCGGCGCCGGGCCGACCGCCGCCGGTGCGCAACTGCTCGACGCCACGGGCCAGAAGACCGGCAAGACCATCGACGGCGCGGTCACCGTGCCGCTCACCGACGACCAGGCCAAGGCCGCCGCCCGCCACCAGCTATGGGCGCAGGGCGGCACCCCCGGCGACCCGCTGCTCGCCGCGGCGCAGGCCGGTTATGGCTTCGGCGCCCTGCGCTGCGGGGTCGACGACCACACCGGTGGCAACGTGCAATGGATCGGCTTCCCCAGCGGCGTGCGGCACGTGTTCTGTTTCGCGTACTACGTGAAGTCTGCCCCGGCGACCGGCACTCTCATCGTGCGGGCCCGCACCACCCGCGCCGCCGGGTATCCGCAGGCGTTCGCGTTCGACGCGAGCCCGAGCTACGCGTCCGACAAGCGGATCACCGTCGACGCGGCCACCGACGCCACGTTCGTGCGCAGCTCCGGCGGCAAGCCCAGCACGGTCGTGTCGCGCACGCCGGCCGGCTGGACGCTGGCCGACCTCGGCTGCACCAAGAGCGGCGCCGGGCGCAGCCTGGTCACCACCGACGTGCCGACCGGCCAGGCCACCGTCACGCTGGCCGCCGGCGAGGTCGTGACGTGCACGTTCACCTACACACCGCCGGTGAGCCCGCCCGGGTTGACGCTGCGGCTCTACGGTGACAGCCCCGGCGGCACCTTCGGCCTCTCCGTCGCCGACCCCGCGGGCGGCGCGCCCCGGCTGCTCACCGCCACGCCGACCGGCGACGGCTCCGCGACGCCCGCGGCCGGCGCCGACCTCTCCGCGCTGCTGCCCGGCGCCTACGCGGTGACCCTCACCGCGCCCGCCGAGGACGCCGCGGCGTGGAGCCTGTCCGGGGCCGCCTGCGGCGAGACCGAGCTCAAGCCGGACGCCTTCACCGTGACCGTGCAGGTCACCCCCGACCAGCCCGTCGACTGCACGCTGCGGGTCAGTCGCAAGGCCGGCGCGCTCGAGCTGCACGGAATCACCGTCGGCGGCACCGGCGCCACGTCCTTCGCGGTCACCCCGCGCGACCAGGCTGTCGCGGGCTGGTCCGGGGTGGCCACCACGGCGGGGCCCGGGGCGGCCGCGGTCGCCCAGGGCGACGTGCCCCAGTCGCTGCGGTTCGGCGGCTACCTGGTCACCCCGATCCCGCCGCTGGCCACGGCGGACGGCACCTGGCGGCTCACCTCGTTCGCGTGCGACCCGGGGGAGTCGCAGGAGCTGCCGAATCTGGGCGCGGATGTGGTACCGCTCACCGTCGCCGATGCCGCCGGCCGGTGCACGGCCTCGTACCTCTTCGAGCCCGCCCGGCAGCTGCAGGTGACGCTCCGCTTCGCCGGCAGCGTCGAGGGGCGGGCCGGCCCGGTGATGCTCGACGTCGACTGCGCCGACGGCTCGACCGGCCGGGTCGTGCTCGACGCTGGCGACAACGGCGAGGCCTCGCTGCCCGCCCCGCTGGCCTTCCTCGGCCCGACGCGGTGCACGATCGGGCAGCCCGACGCGCCGGCCACGAAGGACGCCTCGGTGACGTTCGCGGCCACGCTCGACCCGGCGGCGGGCAGTTCGCAGCTGGTCGTGCCCGGCCCGGTGGAGATCGGCGCCGACAACGCGCAGGACGGCCAGCAGTACACCGTGGTGGTCACCGTCACGTTCGACGCCGCCCAGGCGGCGCCGACCCAGCAGAAGGTCCTCGATACGTTCCGCGTTCTGCCGGTCGCGCTCATCGGCGCCGGCCTGGTCGGGATCGGCCTGGTCATCCTGCTGATCATGGTCCTGCGCTCGAGAGTCGACTGAGAGGTGAGCAACGCCGGATCGTCACCGGAATCGGGGTTCATTCCGGGTGCGGGCGTTGGGTAGCGTTCTTGGTGATGACGCAGCCCCCGGGCCAGATGATCGCCGAGCGGTACCGATTGATTCAGTCGCTCGGTGCCGGCGGTATGGGCCGCGTCTGGCTCGCCCGCGACGAGATGCTGCGCCGCGACGTGGCCGTCAAGGAGGTCGTCCCGCCCGAGGGCCTCACCGCCGAGGAGCGCGTCGAGCTGCGGCTGCGCACGCTGCGCGAGGCGCGGGCGGCGGCCCGGCTCAACGACGCCAACGTCGTGCGGATCTACGACGTCGTGCACACCGAGCAGACGCCGTGGATCGTGATGGAGTACGTCCCGTCGCGTTCCCTGCACCAGGTCATCACCGAGGACGGCCCGCTGCCGCCCGAGCGGGTCGCGCAGATCGGCCTCGCCGTCCTCGGCGCGCTGAAGGCGGCCCACGCGGCCGGCGTGCTGCACCGCGACGTCAAGCCGGGCAACGTGCTGCTCGCCGACACCGGCCGCGTGGTGCTCACCGACTTCGGCCTGGCCGTGTTCGAGGGCGGCGACGGCGCCGTGACGCGGCCCGGGCTGATTCTGGGTTCGCCGCAGTACATCTCGCCGGAGCGCGCCCGCGAGGGCACCTCCGGCCCGGAGGCGGACATGTGGTCGCTCGGCGCCACGCTGTATGCGGCGGTCGAGGGTCGCTCGCCGTATGCCCGCTCCACCACGTTCGCGACGCTCACCGCCTTGGCCACCGAGGAGCCCGACCCGCCGACCCGGGCCGGTGTGCTGCGCCCGGTCCTGAGCGCGCTGCTGCGCAAGGACCCGCGCTCGCGCGCCGGGGTGGCCGAGACCGAGCGGCTGCTCACCCGGGCCGCCGCCGGCGAGGGCCGGGCCGGCTGGCCGTGGGGCCGCCCGGCCCTGCCCCGCCCCCGCCGCTCGCGCGAGGGCCACTCCCGCGGCTCGTCGTCCATCGGTTCGGGTCCGTCTTCGGGTTCGTCTTCGTCTTCGTCTTCGCGGTCGTCTGGGGGCTCGGGTGCGCCGCCGCCCTCGGCCGGTTCGGGTTCGCGGTCGTCTGCGGGTTCGGCTTCGGGGCCGAGGTCGCGCGTCGGGGAGGCCGGGTCGGCGGTTGCCTTCGACATGTCGCCGGTGCCGGCGCCGCCGCTCGTTGTGTTTGTCTCCGAGGACGACGACCTCGACCGGACGGTTCCCCGCGACCACCGTTGGCGCTGGGTCGCGGCCGCCGTGGCACTGCTGGTCCTGGCCGTGGCCGTGACGCTGTTCCTGACCAACTCCGACTCGCGCCGCGGCGCCGATGCGACCGACCGCGACGGCGCCGCCCCGCGGACCGAGGCCGCCCCCGCCTCCGCACCCCCGAGCCCAAGCCCGACCCCGTCCCCGATGGTGGAGGGCTCGATCGGCGGCAGCGCGATCCAGCTTCCGGCCGGCTACGAGTGGGTGACCGACCCGAAGTTCGGCTGGCGGGTGGGCCTGCCGATCGGCTGGATCCGCACTCCGCACCCCACGTCGCCGACGATGGTGTACTACGTGAGCAACACGGACCCGCGCATGCGCATCGGCTTCGACACGACCGACAAGCCGAAGTCCGACCCGGTCCGGGACTGGGAGGCCCAGGAGCAGGACCGCCAGCGCTCCAACCTGTACCCGAACTACCAACGCATCAAGATCGCCAAGGTCGACGGCTACCTCGGCGACTGCGCCGACTGGCAGTGGTTCTACGACAGCTCCCAGGGCGGCCGCATGCACGTGTCCAACCTGGGCTGCCGCGTCCGCTCAAACCTGGGCCAGGCCATTTACTGGGAGTGCCCGGCAGACATGTGGAACTCCCCACCGGTCCAGCAGATCTACAACATCATCAAGGTCACTTTCCAACCCCGCCCCGCCTGACCTCGCCGTCGGCGCTCCGATAAGTCGGGCGCTCCGCGCCACGACTGACCGGAAAATGACCTCAACCACTGCGGGCCTGGGCGTGTGGGATCGGCCCGGGATCCTCTCGGGGGTCCGGGCGGTGGGTGTTCGGTTTCGAGCTAGGCGGCGGGTTGCAGGGTGACGGTGTGGCCGAGGGCTTCGAGTTGGCGGATGAGGTTGCGGATCTTGCGGTCGGTGTTGACGCGGGTGGTGTGGTAGTCGGGGCCGAGGTCGTGGTAGCGGGCGGTGGGGTCGGCCAGGAGGTGCCAGACGATGACGAGGATGGAGCGGGCGACGGCGACGAGGGCTCGGCGTTTGCCGCGGCGTTTGACGATGCGGCGGTAGCGTTCGCCGAGGAAGGTGTGGGTTTTGGCGGCTGCGGCGGCGGCTTCGCCGAGGAGTCCTTTGAGGTAGGGGTTGCCTTTGCCGGTCCGGCCTGTGGTGTGGGTGGCCCCGGACTGGATGGTGCGGGGACACAGTTTGCTCCACGAGGCCAGGTGGCCGGGGGTGGGGAAGCGGGTCATGTCCAGGCCGATCTCGGCCAGGATGATCTGCGCCCCGCGGGGGCCGATGCCGGGGATCTCGACCAGCCGGTCCAGGGCACCCAGCCCGGCAGGGGCGGCCTGGCCGGGGCTGCCCGCGGGACTGTCGTGGCTGTCGTGGCTGTCGGGGCTGGCCGGGGTCGGGATCGCGGCGATCAGTTCCTCGATCCGGGTGGTGAGGGTTTCGATCTGCCGGTCGAGTGCGTCGATCTGGTCGAGCAGGATCCGGGCCAGCTCGCCGTGGTGGTCGTCGAACCGGCCGGTCAGCGCCTCGATCAGGGCGGCGTGCCGGGCCTTCATCTTGCCCCGGGCCAGCCCGGCCAAGGTCTGCGGGTCGCGTTCACCGGCGATCAGCGCCTCGAACATGTCCCGGGTCGACAGCGTGTCCAGTCTGCTGGCCACCGACGACACCTTGATCAGCGCGTCTTCGAGGAGCTTTTCCAGGCGCTGCCAGTGCCGGGTCCGTTCCTGGGTCAGGTCGATCCGCATCCGGGTGTAGTCCCGCAACACCCGGATCTCGCCGGGCGGCACGAACGAGGGCCGCAACAGCCCCTTCTCGGTCAGCTTGGCCAGCCACACCGCATCCAGCTTGTCGGTCTTGGGCCGGCCCGGCACGTTCTTCACGTCCCGGGCGTTGACCAGCTGCACGTCCAGCCCGGCCGCTTCCAGCAGATAGCACCAGATCCGCCAGTAGTCCGACGTCGACTCGACGGTCACCTTCTCAATCCCCGACCCCACCAGCTGGCCGGCGAGCTCGGCGACCGCCCGGGTGGTGGCCGGCACGTCCCACACCCGGCTGACCCGCCGGCCCGCTACGCCCGGGCCCGGCAGCCGGGTACACACCTTCCCGAACTCTTTGGCCACATCGATCGCGCAGACCCGCTCCACGAGCTGCTCGTACTCCTGATCGGCAATCTCTTCGGGCTCGTCGATCACCGCGGCCAGTCCTCCATCACCAGTACCGAGGGCAACAATGGCGGGCCGCCCGGGGGCCACGGTCGGGAACCGAAATGCTGACCGGCGTGCTCAAGGCAACAGTGCGTGACCCTTCAGGGTCGGGCCCCGACGTCAAACTTATCGACGGGCTCCTACGTCCCAGGTAACGGACCGACGTCAGCGGGCAACCCGGCACCATCCTCCCGCGGGCCGACCTACCAGACCGGCGACGGCGCGCAACCCGCCCCCGTTTTCACGCCTGCGCGGCGTCACCCGAAGGGACAGGAAAACTTATCGGATTTTTCGCCTGACGGGGCATATGTCGGATTTGGCGGCGGTAAGTCTCCGCGATCATGCAGGCGACCGCGCCGACACCCCGGGTTCGCCATGATCGCGGAGACTTTAGGTACACAGGCGTACGTTTTGGCTCCGTGATCATGAAAAACGCGTGTGCGCGCGGCCGGTTCAGCATGATCGTGGAGACATAACGCAGCGTCGGGTGGGTTCGTGCCGCGCGGAGGGTGAGGGCGGCGGCGCGGATCGTGGAAGAAGCCGGGAGACGTGGTGGTGCAGCAGGACATCGCGGCGCGCGGAGGCGTGCGGACTGGCGGCGGATCGTCTGTTGTGGGCTGAGTTTGCCCGCGTGCTGGCGGCGAATCGGCCGTTGTGGCCCGAATCGGTCCGTGCGTCGCCGGCGGAATGGCTGTCGTGGCTTGAGTTGGCCCGCGTGTTGGTGGCGGATCGGCCGTTGTGGCGCGAAGTGGCACGTGCGAGTGGTCTGCGCCCCGCAGAGTCGGGCAAATACGAAATGTCGGATATGTCGGGCGCGCTCTTTGCGCCCGACATATCCGACGTGAGGGTTTGTGCTATAGAGGGATGTTGCCGTGCTTCTTCGGGGGGAGGGATTCGCGCTTGGTGCGCAGCAGGCGCAGGGCGCGGACGATCTCGACGCGGGTCGTCGACGGGGGGATGACGCTGTCGACGTAGCCGCGCTCGGCGGCGATGTACGGGTTGGCCAGCGTGTCCTCGTACTCCTGGATCAGCTCGGCGCGTGTCGTGGCCGGGTCGGCGGAGTCGCGCAGCTCCTGGCGGTACAGGATGTTCACCGCGCCCTGGGCGCCCATCACCGCGATCTGGGCCGTCGGCCAGGCGAAGTTGAGGTCGGCGCCCAGGTGCTTGGAGCCCATGACGTCGTAGGCGCCGCCGTAGGCCTTGCGGGTGATGACCGTCACCTTCGGTACCGTCGCCTCGGCGTAGGCGTAGAGGAGCTTGGCGCCGCGGCGGATGATGCCGTCCCACTCCTGGCTCGCGCCCGGCAGGAATCCTGGCACGTCCACGAACGTGAGGATCGGGATGTTGAAGGCGTCGCAGGTGCGCACGAAGCGGGCCGCCTTCTCCGAGGCGTCGATGTCCAGGCAGCCGGCGAAGTGCATGGGCTGGTTGGCCACGATGCCGACGGGGTGGCCCTCGACGCGGCCGAAGCCGACCACGATGTTCTGCGCGAACAGGGGCTGCACCTCGAGGAAATCCTCGACGATCGCCTCGATCACCAGGTGGACGTCGTACGGCTGGTTCGCCGAGTCCGGGATGACGCTGTCGAGCGCCAGGTCCTCGTCGGTGACCTCCAGCGCCGCCGGGGCGGGCACGACGGGGGCGTCGTCCATGTTGTTGGACGGCAGGTAGGAGAGCAGGGCGCGCACGTATTCGATCGCGTCGTCCTCGTCGGCGGCGAGGTAGTGCGCGTTGCCCGACTTCGTGTTGTGCGTGCGCGCGCCGCCCAGCTCCTCGAACCCGACGTCCTCGCCGGTCACCGTCTTGATGACGTCCGGGCCGGTGATGAACATGTGCGAGGTCTGGTCGACCATGACGGTGAAGTCGGTGACAGCGGGGGAGTAGACCGCGCCGCCGGCGCACGGGCCCATGATCAGCGAGATCTGGGGGATGACGCCCGAGGCGCGGACGTTGCGGAAGAAGATCTCGCCGTACAGGCCGAGCGAGACGACGCCCTCCTGGATGCGCGCGCCGCCGCTGTCGTTGATGCCGACGACCGGGCAGCCGATCTTCATGGCCAGGTCCATGACCTTGACGATCTTCTCGCCGAACACCTCGCCGAGGCTGCCGCCGAAGATGGTGAAATCCTGCGCGAACACGCACACCTGGCGGCCGTCGACGGTGCCGTAGCCGCTGACGACGCCGTCGCCGTACGGCCGGGTCTTCTCCAGGCCGAAGGCGGTGGACCGGTGCCGGGCCAGCTCGTCGAGCTCCACGAACGAGCCCGGGTCGAGCAGCAGGTCGATGCGCTCGCGGGCGGTCTTCTTGCCCCGGGCGTGCTGTTTCTCCACGGCGCGGGCGGAGCCGGCGTGGACCGCCTCCTCGGAGCGGCGAACCAGGTCGGCGAGCTTTCCGGCCGTCGTGTGGATGTCGCTGGTGCTGCCGGCGTGGGTACCGACCTGCTCAGTGGTCACGCTCGGCATCGTAGTTGGGCCGGCATAGGGTCGGCTTGTGAACATTTCCACCGGTGCGTACTCGGACCTCGATCGTCCCCCGCTGCACGCGGCGGCGCTGCGCCGAGCGCTGGTCGTGCCCGGCGGGCTGTGGACCGACCTGCGGGTCGTCGAGGAGACCGGCTCGACCAACGCCGACGTCACGGCCGCGGCCCGCGAGGGCGCGCCCGAGGGGCTGGTCATCGTCGCCGAGCGGCAGACCGCCGGGCGCGGCCGGCTGGGCCGGCAGTGGCAGTCCCCGGCCCGGGCCGGCATCGCGGTGAGCGTGCTGCTGCGCCCCGCGGTACCGGTGGGGCGGCTGGGCTGGCTGCCGCTGCTCGCCGGGGTCGCGCTGACCGAGTCGGTGCGCCGGGTGGCACGCGTCGACGCGTACCTGAAGTGGCCCAACGACCTGCTGCTGCACGGCGACCGCAAGACGGCCGGCATCCTCGCCGAGGCGGTCGGCGACGGGGCCGTGGTGGTGGGCATCGGGCTCAACACCACGCTGCGCGAGCCCGAGCTGCCGCGCCCCGACGCCACGTCGCTCGCGCTCGGCGGGGCGGAGAGCACCGACCGCGACCCGCTGCTGCGGGCGCTGCTGCGCGCGATGGCCGAGTGGTACTCCCGCTTTACCGACCACGACGGCGACCCGGAGGCGTCGGGGCTGCGGGAGGCGTACGTCTTCCACTGCGGCACGATCGGCCGCCGGATCCGCGCCGAGCTGCCCGGCGGCGGGGCGCTGGAGGGCCTGGCCACGGGGGTGGACGGCGACGGCCGGCTACAGGTCAGCGACCGGTTCGGCACGGTGCACGCGATCGCCGCCGGGGATGTCGTACACGCGCGGTTGGATACGACCGGGTAGTCAATGCCGCGCAGTGGCGCCCAGGGTCTAGCCTCACCTGCGACATTCATGAACGAGGAGGGGTTGGCGTGGGGTTCCCGGAAAGCGTCCTGACCAAGGACGAGCAGGTGGTGCTGCACCTGCACCCCCACTGGAAGGCGCTGTTCCTGCCGGTGGTCTGGACGGTCCTGGCCGTCGCGGCCGTCATCGCGGCCGCGATCTTCACCGGCTGGGCCGCGATCGTGCTGCTCATCCTGGCCGGCGTGGCGGTCGTGCTGATCGTGGTGGTCACCGTGTGGCCGTGGATCAAGTGGCGGACCACGCACTATGTCTTCACCAACGAGCGGGTGATCATGCGCAGCGGCGTGTTCTCGCGCAGCGGCCGCGACATCCCGCTGGGCCGGGTCAACGACGTGTCGTTCTCGCACACGCTGTTCGAGCGCATGCTCGGCTG
Source organism: Dactylosporangium sp. CA-092794 (assembly GCF_050948465.1). Classification (NCBI taxonomy): domain Bacteria; kingdom Bacillati; phylum Actinomycetota; class Actinomycetes; order Micromonosporales; family Micromonosporaceae; genus Dactylosporangium; species Dactylosporangium sp. CA-092794. The sequence continues at coordinate 1,021,464 of NZ_CP192044.1, forward strand.
CGGCACGCTGACGATCGAGTCGGCCGGTGAGCGGGGTCAGGTCCAGCTCACGGACCTGCCGCAGGTGGAGAAGACCCAGAGCGTGCTCTACGAGCTGGTCGACGCCGACCGGCAGAAGCACACCTTCGGCGACGACGACCGCGACGCGCTCGTCAAAGAGATCAAGAACGACTGAGACTGAGCCGGCCCCCGCCGGAGCGGCGCGTCAGCGCTTCGCGGCGGGGGTCTCCAGCTCGTCGGCCGGCTGCCGGGGCGCCGGGGCCGGCACCGCGGAGTCCTTGAACGCCGCCTCCAGCTGCTCCATCTGGCGCTCGTCCGGCGCGACGACCGCGGTCTCGGAGAACGCCACCTCCAGGGCCTCGATCTCGCGCTCCTCGGCGCTGAGGGCGGGCTGCTTGCCGGCGGTGAAGACGAACGTGCGGTACGCCCAGAATCGGAAGATCATCGCGAGCCCGATGCCGACGGCGTTGGCGATGTTGAACGCCAGCCGGTCGCCCGGGTTGGACTCGCTGAAGTGCAGGCCATACTTGGCCACCGCGAGCCCGGCCTCCTGGATCAGCAGGCCGACGCCGTTGAGGGCGAAGAACATGGCATATTCGCGGCGCACCCCGGTGCGGTCGCGGTCCTGATAGGTCCACTGCCGGTTGAGCACATAGGACACCGTCGTCGCGACGACCGCCGCCACGATCTTGGCCTTCAGCGGGCCGACGAACAGCAGGACGTTGACCAGGGCGAAGTCGACGACCGTGTTCACCGCGCCGACCGCCGCGAACTTGAACAGCTCGGTCGCTAGTGAGCGGTACCGCTCAGGGATGTAACGATCGCGAAGACTGCTGGCAAAGCGCACCGGCCCACCTTACGGTAAGCGACCAAACCCCGTGCGCCCTGGCCGCCGGATGCGGGCCAGGTCACCCCGCGGGCTCGTGCTCCGGCTGCTTACGGAAGACGATGTGGCGGTACGACAGAAACCGGAACGTCGTGCCCAGGACCAGCCCAACTCCGTTCTTGGCGATGTTGTCGGCCAGCTGCGAGGTGTACCCCAGGCCGTAGTGGGACACCCACAGGCAGGCCATCGCGATGCCCCATCCGCAGAGGTTAAAGAGGAAATACAGAGCGTATTCACGGCGGAGGTCGGTGCGCGCCCGGTGGCGCCAGGTCCAGAACCGGTTGCCGAGGAACGCGGCCGACGCCGCGACCGTCATCGACACGGTGCCGGCGGCGATCGGTGGCATGAGGTGGTAGAGCAGGTTGAACACGCCCGTATCGATGACGAAGGTCACCGCGCCGATCGTGCCGAACTTGCCCAGCTCGTGGACCAGGCCTTCGAAGCGCGTATAGAGCCGCGACACCAGCGAGGCGCGCGGCGTGGACTGTAGGTCCGTCACGTTGCACAGGGTAAGCCACGCAGTGATTGCGCAGTGGTGCGCGGGAAACGAAAAGTTCGCGCGGAATTCTGCGAACGGGCACGAGATTCTCCGGCTCTTGTGCAGCTTTTCACAAGCTCCCGCGGTGCCGGGCCCAGCTCACCGGCATACGCTGATCCAAATCGGTTGGAACTTTCACGACGCGCTTCGCACCATCGCGCGCCGCGCTGCAGCGCATCTTCCAACACGTGTAGGTCAATGCCGACCACGAGGAGTCACGCAATGGTTGCCCCGGTTTCCGTGTCCGGCCTGGATCAGGCACCGACTGCCCATCCCCAGCTGCTCGCGTGGGTACGCGAGGTCGCCGAGCTGACCACACCCGAACGGGTGGTCTGGTGTGACGGCTCCGAGCAGGAGTGGCGCCGCATCACCGACGAGCTGGTCGAGCGCGGGGCCCTGGTGCGCCTGGCCGCCAAGCCGAACTCCTTCTGGGCCCGCACCGACCCCTCCGACGTGGCCCGGGTCGAGGAGCGCACCTTCATCTGCTCGGTCGACGAGGCCGACTCCGGGCCGACCAACAACTGGCTGGCGCCGGATGAGATGAAGCGGCGGATGACCGAGCTGTACGACGGGTGCATGCGCGGCCGGACCATGTACGTCATCCCGTTCTGCATGGGCCCGCTCACCGCGGAGAACCCGATGTTCGGCGTCGAGATCACCGACTCGCCGTACGTCGTCGCGTCAATGCGGATCATGACCCGGATGGGCGCCGCCGTCACCGAGCGGATGGGCACCGACGCGTCGTTCATCCCCTGCCTGCACTCGGTCGGCGCGCCGCTGGAGCCCGGGCAGGAGGACGTGGCCTGGCCGTGCAACGACACGAAGTACATCTCCCAATTCCCGGAAACCCGGGAGATCTGGAGCTACGGGTCCGGCTACGGCGGCAACTCGCTGCTGGGCAAGAAGTGCTACTCGCTGCGCATCGCCAGCGTCATGGGGCGCGACGAGGGCTGGCTTGCCGAGCACATGCTGATCCTCAAGCTGACCGCGCCCACCGGTGCGGTGAAGTACGTCGCCGCGGCCTTCCCGAGCGCGTGCGGCAAGACCAACCTGGCGATGCTGGAGCCGACGATCCCGGGCTGGAAGGTCGAGACCCTCGGCGACGACATCGCCTGGATGCGCTTCGGCCAGGACGGGCGGCTCTACGCGGTCAACCCCGAATACGGCCTGTTCGGCGTCGCGCCTGGCACCGACTGGAAGACCAACCCCAACGCCATGCGTACCCTGGCCAAGGGCAACTCGATCTTCACCAACGTGGCGCTCACCGATGACGGGGACATCTGGTGGGAGGGCATGGGCGAGCCGCCCGCGCACCTGACCGACTGGCGCGGCGAGGACTGGACGCCCGAGTCCGACCGCCCGTCGTCGCACCCGAACTCGCGCTTCTGCACGCCGATCGAGCAGTGCCCGATCCTGGCGCCGGAGTACCAGGACCCCAACGGCGTGCCGATCGACGCCATCCTCTTCGGCGGCCGGCGCAAGACGACGATCCCGCTGGTCACCGAGGCCCGCGACTGGGTGCACGGCGTCTACCTGGGCGCCACGCTGTCCAGTGAGACCACGGCCGCGGCCGTCGGGCAGGTCGGCGTGGTGCGCCGGGATCCGATGGCGATGCTGCCGTTCATCGGGTACAACGCCGGTGACTACTTCTCGCACTGGATCGACATGGGCAAGGGCGACGGCGGGGACGCCGACAAGCTGCCGCGGATCTTCTACGTGAACTGGTTCCGCCGCGGCGAGGACGGGCGCTTCCTCTGGCCCGGCTTCGGCGAGAACTCCCGGGTGCTCAAGTGGGTCGTCGAGCGCATCGACGGCACCGCGGCGGCCGTGGAGACCCCGATCGGCGCGGTGCCGGCGCCCGGCTCGCTCGACGTCGACGGCCTCGACGTTTCCGAGGAAGATCTGGCGGCGGTACTGCGGGTGGACCCCGCCGAGTGGCGTGCCGAGGTACCCCAGATCGTGGAGTGGTTCGAGAAGTTCGGCGAGAAGTTGCCCGGCGTCCTGTGGGCCGAGCTCGACGCCCTGCGGGCCCGCCTCGGCGACGCCTAGCCATATCCCCACATAACAGCAGGTCAGCGGCCGGTCACCCAGGTGATCGGCCGTTGGTGGGTTTATTGATTCGGTACTGTCCAGTCCCCGGCAGGCGGTGTTGCTTCGCCCGGGAGGTCGCTAGTCTTTGCTGCCGTGAGTCTGCGTGACGCGGTTTACGCGCTGTACGAGAAGCGTCTCGCCCGAAGGCTGCTCGGCAAGCCGAAGCCGCATCACGTCGGCGTGATTGTCGACGGTAACCGCCGCTGGGCGCGCGAGATGGGTTATGTCGACCCCAATGACGGCCACCGCGTCGGCGCCGAGCGGATCAAGGAGCTCCTCCGCTGGTGTGACGGCGCGGGGGTGAAGCACGTCACCCTGTGGCTGCTGTCCACCGACAATCTCTCCCGCTCCGCCCAGGAGCTCGACCCGCTCCTGCAGATCATCGAGAACCTGGCCGCCGACCTGGCCTCGGAGCGCAACCCGTGGCAGCTGCGCATGGTCGGCGCCCTGGACCTACTGCCCAGCTCCACCGCCCACGCCCTGAAGGCGGCCGAGGAGAAGACGGTCGACCGCACCGGCGGCGCCCAGGTGAGCCTGGCCGTGGGCTACGGCGGCCGCCGCGAGATCGCCGACGCGGTCCGCTCGCTGCTGCACGAGCACGCCAAGGCCGGCACGACGATCGAGGAGCTCGCCGAGATCCTCGACGTCGACCACATCTCCGACCACCTGTACACGCGCGGCCTGCCCGACCCGGACCTGGTGATCCGGACCAGCGGGGAGCAGCGGCTGTCGGGCTTCCTGCTGTGGCAGAGCGCGCACTCGGAGTTCTACTTCTGCGACGTGCACTGGCCGAGCTTCCGCCGCACCGACTTCCTGCGGGCCCTGCGCTCCTACGCCAACCGCCAGCGCCGCTACGGCGCCTGACCGCGCCTCTCCTGCCAGCGCCGCCCCGAACGATAAATCCAGACGCTCCGCGTCCGGATTTATCGGACTTATACCCCGACAGGCGAAAAGTCCGATAGGCGGCTTCCCGCGCCACGCCACGCCGCGGGCGGCCGGCGGCGCGGCCGGGCGGGAGGGGCGGCCGGGCGGGAGGGGCGGCCGGGCGGGTGGCGCGGCGCGGGCGGGAGGCCGGGAGGGGCGGGCGGGGCGGCGGGGTGGAGACCGGTCGGTGGTCCGTCGAGGCCGGGTCGGTGGTCCTTCGCCGCACGGTCGCCGCGGCTGGCGACGGTTGTTGCCGCGGCCGGCCCGAGTTGCCCCGCCAGCCGGTCGAGGCCGGATCGCGCCTGCTTCGGCCCGCGCGAAGCGCTGCGGCGGAGCGCACCGGCGTCGTGCGGGCGGATATCTCCGTGATCATGCACGTTGCCGCGGCCGCACCATGGGTTTGCCATGATCCCGGAGACTTGTGGTACACGGGGGTACATCAGCACTCCGTGATCATGAAAAACCGTTGGTGTCGGTGGCGGTGCGGCATGATCACGGAGACTTCCTGCCTCCACCGCGCTTCGCGCGAACCCGTGGCTGGGCGGGGTGGTGGCGCGGCGCCGGATCGGTTCCGGTGGCGTGCCTGGCCGGCCCGCGCGAAGCGTTGCGGGGGTCAATGGTCCGTCGGAGCATTGGGGCATCGTCGTTGTGTGTAGGGTAAATCGGGCGAATACCCCGTCGGGCGAAAAATCCGATAAGTCGTGGCGCGGAGCGCCCGACTTATCGGGGGCTGGACCAGTGGGCGAAGCGGGGCGGAAAGAGCACGAGGGCTGCAGTTTGTCGGGCGTTAGGCCCTGATCGGTTGGGAATCATGGTCACGATCTAGTGGATTTTGCCGGTACCGGTTAGCGTCATTGCTGTGGCGGGGGTTTTCCCCGGCATCCGAGGCCCGGACCGAGCGAACGCATGTGAAGCCACGGGGCCAAGCACCCGACCCCGTGCGGGCGTCGGAGGACGCGAGAGCGGGCGGCGAGGTGCCCGCCCCCGGAGATCCCGTGACCGTTCGCCGTAGTCCGTCAGCATCCTCCCCCTCCTCCACCGCGGAGCCGGCGCCAGCCGCCGCGACACCAGAGCAGCCCGCGGTGCGACCCGTGAAGGCCGTCCGGCGAACCCGGAAGAAGGCCGAGGAGGCCGCCCTCCCTCTGCGGCGCACGTTCGTGTTGGACACCTCCGTGCTGCTGTCCGATCCCGGCGCGTTCCTGCGCTTCGGCGAGCACGACGTCGTCCTGCCGCTCGTGGTCATCTCCGAGCTCGAAGGCAAGCGCCACCACCCCGAGCTGGGGTACTTCGCGCGGCGCTCGCTGCGCTTCCTGGACGATCTGCGGGCCAAGCACGGGCGGCTGGACGAGCCGCTGCCGCTGACCGACGCGGGGGGCACGCTGTGGGTCGAGCTCAACCACGCCGACCAGCACGTGCTGCCGGCCGGGTTCCGGGCCGACACCGACGACGCGCGGATTCTGGCCGTGGCGCTCGCGCTGCAGGCCGAGGGCAAGGACGTCCTGCTGGTCACGAAGGACATGCCGCTGCGGGTGAAGGCCGGCTCCGTCGGCCTGGCCGCCGACGAGTATCAGCCCGGGCCGGCCGGCGATCACACCTGGACCGGCATGGTGGAGCTGGGCATCGGCGAGGGCGACGTCAAGCGGCTGTACGCGGGGGAGGCCGTCGACCTGGACGGCGCCGGGGACCTGCCGGTGCACACCGGGCTGGTGCTCGCCTCGCCCAACGGGTCGGCGCTGGGGCGGGTCGGGGTGGACAAGTCGGTGCGGCTGGTGCGCGGCGACCGGGAGGCGTTCGGGGTGCGCGGTCGCTCGGCGGAGCAGCGGATCGCGCTCGACCTGCTGCTCGACGACTCGGTCGGCATCGTGTCGCTGGGCGGGCGGGCCGGCACCGGCAAGTCGGCGCTGGCGCTGTGCGCGGGGCTCGAGGCCGTCATGGAGCGGCGCAAGCACAAGAAGGTCATCGTCTTCCGGCCGTTGTACGCCGTGGGCGGCCAGGAGCTGGGCTACCTGCCCGGCAACGAGGCCGAGAAGATGTCGCCCTGGGCGCAGGCGGTCTTCGACACGCTGGGCGCGCTCGTGCACGACAACGTGATGGAGGAGGTCGCGGCCCGGGGCATGCTCGAGGTACTGCCGCTGACCCACATCCGCGGTCGCAGCCTGCACGATGCATTCGTCATCGTCGATGAGGCGCAGTCGCTTGAGCGAGGGGTACTGCTGACCGTCCTGTCCCGGATCGGGTCCAACTCGCGAGTGGTCTTGACCCACGATGTTGCGCAGCGTGACAACCTCCGGGTGGGTCGGCACGACGGTATCGCCGCGGTGATCGAGGCGCTGAAGGGCCATCCGCTCTTCGCACATGTCACCCTCACCCGTTCGGAGCGTTCTCCGATCGCCGAGGTCGTCACGGATCTGCTGGAAGACCTGCCGTTCGAGCGGTAGGCGCCGCCAGACTTCAGGGGAACCGCCCGAAATGCGCCGTGATTAGAATCACATAAGGTAGCGTTTGGGTTCTCACCTTCGAATGCACTAGGCGAAGGTGGGGCTTGAGCGCGTGACGCCCGAACATCGGCATCAGGCGCTCACGGTGCGTAATGGCCCGGATGGGTGATCCCGTCCGGGCTCATTCCCGAAAGGGATCTCGGCACCGTTTCCCTGTCCCCGACGAATGGATGACTTCGTGATCCGGCTGTGGAACCGGGTCGGCAAAGTCCGGGCCATCTCGGCCGTCGCGATCCTCGCGGCGCTGCTGGGCGGGCTCGTGATCGCCAACCGACTGACCCAGCACGACGCGTCCGCCAGCCCGGCCAAGGCCGCCGGCGCCGCGTTCCCGCTCTCCTCGTCGTCCGCGACCCCGTCCGCGTCGCACGACCCGGTGAACATCGACGAGGCCGACGCCTTGGCGAAGGCGAAGGACGCCGCCTCCGACGCCTCGGCCGAGGCCAAGGCCGCCGACGACGAGGCCCGCAAAAAGGCCGAGGAGGCCGCGAGCCGCTCGAACCAGCGCACCACGACGACCACGAGCGCCCCGCCCACGAACTCCCCGCCGAAGTACCCGGTGCCGAGCTCCTGCAACGTGTACTCGGGCAACAAGAAGGTCGGCTGCGCCGTGCTCGTGGCCTACGGCTTCGGGCTCGACCAGATGCCCTGCCTCGAGAAGCTGTGGGACAAGGAGAGCCACTGGAACGTCAGTGCCTCGAACAAGAGCAGCGGCGCGTACGGCATCCCGCAGGCCGTGCCGGGCAGCAAGATGGCCACCGTCGGCGCCGACTGGAAGACCAACCCCGAGACCCAGATCCGCTGGGGCCTGAACTACATCAAGAGCAGGTACAAGACTCCGTGCGGCGCGTGGTCGCACAGCCAGTCCTCCGGCTGGTACTAAAAGCCAGGGCCTCGATCGCCACGCCACCGGTGGCGCCGCTTGCGCGGACCTGTTACATCAGTGGCGTGGCGATCGACCCTGAGCGGCAGTCCGACCCGACGCGATTCGGCACCGAGGCGTTCTACGCCTCCATCGGCCGGGCGTTCGTGGCCATGTGCGCGTTCGTCCCGGTGCTGTTCCTCATCGAGTACTTCGACCGCCTGTCCGGGCACCGCCTGGACCAGGAGGGCGGCATCCGGCCCCACCACGTCGACGGCCTCGACGGCATCGTGTTCGCGCCGTTTCTGCACGTGAGCTTCGACCACGTGCTGGCCAACAGCATCCCGCTGATCCTGCTGGGCACGTTCGTGCTGGCCGCGGGCGCCGGCCGGTTCTGGCTCACCACGGTGTTCATCGCGATCGTCGCCGGCGTCGGGGTGTGGTTCACCGGGGCCGGCAACAGCGTCGTGGTCGGCGCCAGCGGGGTGATTTTCGGGTACCTCGGCGTCATCCTCATGCGCGGCGTGGTCGAGCGCAGCTGGTGGCACATCGCGGTCGGCCTGCTGATCGGTCTGCTCTACGGCTGGCAGCTCACCGGCGTCCTGCCGGGTGACCCGGAGATCTCCTGGCAGGGGCACTTGTTCGGATTTGTCGGCGGGCTGGTCGCCGCGATCCTGTTCCGCCGGCGCCGGCCGCGCAACTCCCGACCGGTCAACTCGGACGACACCCTTTCACTCGGCCCCGACCTGTCGTAGCGTCTGGCCCATGCGCGAAGTTGACCTCGCCATCGTGGGCGCGGGACCGGCGGGGCTGTTCGCCGCCTACTATGCGGGATTCCGAGGCCTGTCCACCGCGATCATCGACGCGCTGCCCGAGCCGGGTGGGCAGGTCACCGCGATGTACCCGGAAAAAATGATCTTCGACGTCGCCGGCTTCCCGGGCATCCGCGGCCGCGACCTGGTCGCCAACCTCGTCGACCAGGCCGCCCAGTTCAACCCGGAGTACCTGCTCGGCGTGCGGGCCGACGGCCTGTCCTATGAGGAAGAGCGGCCGGTGCTCACCCTCTCCGACGGCCAGGTGCTGCACTGCGGTGCGGTGCTCATCACCGGCGGCCTGGGCAGCTTCACGGCCCGCCCGCTGCCCGCCGCCGAGGGGTTCGCCGGCGAGGGCCTGGTGTTCTTCGTGCCACACCTGGCCGACCTGGCCGGGCACGACGTGGTCATCGTCGGCGGCGGCGACTCCGCCTTCGACTGGGCCCTCGCGCTGCAGCCGATCGCCAAGTCGGTGACCCTGGTGCACCGGCGCGACAAGTTCCGCGCGCACGCCTCGACCGTCGCCAAGGTCCAGGCGCTGCCGGTCGAGATCATCGTCAACGCCGAGGTCACCAAGATCCACGGCGACGACCGCTGCAGCGGGGTCGAGGTGGTGGTCCGCAGCGGGGAGGTGCGCACGCTGCCCGCCGACACGGTGGTGGCCGCGCTCGGGTTCACCGCCGACCTCGGGCCGCTGGCCGACTGGGGCCTGGAGCTGTCCAAGCGGCACATCCTGGTCGACTCGACCACGGCCACCAACCGGCCGAGGGTCTTCGCCGCCGGAGACATCAGCGAGTACCCAGGAAAAGTCCGCCTGATCGCCGTGGGCTTCGGCGAGGCGGCGACCGCCGTCAACAACGCCGCCGTGATCATCGACCCGGCCGCGCACCTGTTCCCCGGCCACTCCTCCGACAACGGCTGAACCACCCGGACCGCAACCTCTCAACCGCCGTCGGGCACCGCCGATGTGAACAGGCGTGGTGGGCGTCCGTCTCCAGGTCTGCGGCGTGCTGGCGCTCGGGCTGCTGCTCTCCGGCGGCCTGGGCCTGCTGATGCACCGCGTCGAGCTGGACGGCGCCGACGGCCACCTCGACGACGGCATGTTCTTCGGCGGCCTGGCGCTCACGCTGGTGATGGCGGCGCTGGTGTACACCCTGGCCACCTCCCGCCGCCGGGCCGAGGAGGGGGTCGAGCGCGCCACCGCCGGGCTGCGCGCCGCCGGGGAGCGGCTGCGCTCGTCGGAGGAGCTGCTGCAGCTGCTGCTGGACGGCGCGCGCGACTACGCCATCTACATGCTCGACCCGGACGGCCGCGTGGTGAGCTGGTCGAGCAACGCCGAGCGGCTCAAGGGGTACCGCGGCGAAGAAATCATCGGCGAGTCCTACACCCGATTCTTCACGCCCGAGGATCGCGCGTCGGGGCTGCCGGGCCACCTCCTGGCGCAGGCGGCCGAGCGGGGCCGGGTCGAGATCGACGGGCCCCGGCTGCGCCGGGACGGCACCCGGTTCTGGGCGCACGGGCTGCTCAGCGCCGTGCGCCGGCCGGACGGGTCGCTGCGCGGCTACGTCAAGGTCACCCAGGACGTGACCGCCCGCCGGCGGGCCGACCAGGTCATCGCCCGGCTCAACGCCGACCTGGAGCAGCGGGTCGCGGAGCGCACCGCCGACCTGCGCGAGGCCAACGCGGAGCTGGAGTCGTTCTCCTACAGCGTCTCGCACGACCTGCGGGCCCCGCTGCGCGCCGTCGACGGCTTCGCCAAGATGCTCGCGCTGGACTACTCGGCCGTGCTGGACGACCGGGGCCGCCGGTACGTCGGGCGGATCCGGGCCGGCGCCCAGCACATGGGTGAGCTCATCGACGGGCTGCTGGCGTTCTCCCGGCTGCAGCGGCAGGAGCTGGCCCGCCGCCCGGTGCGCCTCGACCGGCTCGTCGCGCAGCTGTGGGAGGAGCTCGCGGTCGAGCGCGGCGACCGGGACGTCGAGCTGGTCGTCGGCGAGCTGCCCGACGCGCTCGGCGACCCGCGGCTGGTCCGGCAGGTGGTGGCCAACCTGCTGGGCAACGCGGTGAAGTACACCCGCGACGCCCACCCGGCCCGGATCGAGGTCGGGCACCAGGTGACCAGCGACGGGGAGGCGACCTACTTCGTGCGGGACAACGGCGCCGGCTTCGACATGCGCTACGCGGACAAGCTGTTCAAGGTGTTCCAGCGGCTGCACTGGGCGGAGGACTACGAGGGCACCGGGATCGGCCTCGCGCTCGCGCACCGGATCGTGCACCGCCACGGCGGGCAGATCTGGGCCGACGCGGCGCCCGGGGCGGGGGCCACCTTCTGGTTCACCCTGCCGGTGCACGTACCGGCGCTGGAGCCGGCGCGATGAACCGGGTGCTGCTCGTCGAGGACAACCCCGACGACCTGGAGCTGGCCCGCCTCGCCTTCGCGCGCGGCCGGTTCGGCACCGCGGTCGACGTGGCGCGCGACGGCGCCGAGGCGCTCGACTACCTCTTCGCGCCCGGTCAGGAACCGCCCCAGGTGGTACTCCTCGACATCAAGCTGCCGCTGGTCGACGGCATCGACGTGCTGCGCCGGGTGAAGAGCGACCCGCGGACCCGGCACATCCCGGTCGTCATGCTCACCTCCTCGGCCCAGGACCGCGACCTGCACGCCTGCTATGAGCTGGGGGCCAACAGCTACATCGTCAAACCCGTCGACATGGAGCACTTCATGGCCGCCGTCAACAAGATCGGCGCGTACTGGCTGGGCCTCAACCTCACCGACCAGAGCTCATGAAGATCCTGCTCCTCGAGGACAGCCCCGACGACGCCGAGATGCTCGTGGACGAGCTGCGGCGGGCCGGGTTCGCGCCCACCTGCCGGCGGGTCGAGGCGCGCGCGGAGTTCCGGTCCGCCCTCGCCGACGTCGCCGGTCCGCCCGACGTCATCCTCGCCGACTACTCCCTGCCGCAGTTCAACGCCCTGGAGGCGCTGGAGGTGCTGCGCGCCGCCGGCCTGGAGATTCCGGTCATCGTGGTCAGCGGCGCGCTGAGCGAGGAGGCGTGCGTCGACGCGCTGCGCCACGGCGCCGTCGACTACCTGCTCAAGGACCGGCTGAGCCGGCTCGGGTCGGCGGTCGAGCACGCGCTGTCGCAGCGGCGGCTGCTCGCCGAGCGCCGCCGCGCCGAGCTCACCTTCCGGGCGGCCTTCGACCACGCGCCCGTCGGCATGGCCGTCACCGACCTGGCCGGCCGGGTGCTGCAGGTCAACCAGGAGCTGTCCCGGATGACCGGCCTGGGGCCCGCCGACCTCCTGCCCGCCATGATCTGCGACGACGACCGGCCGCTGGTCGAGGAGCGGCTCAAGCGGCTCGTCGCCGGCGAGGCCGACCGGGTCAGCACGCAGCTGCGGCTGACCCGGGCCGACGGCTCGATGCTCTGGGGCCAGTACTCCGCGTCGCTGATCGGCGGCGAGGCCTCCAGCGTGGTGCACCAGATCGCCGACGTCACCGACCGGCGCCGGGCCGAGGAGGCGCTGCAGCGGCAGGCCGAGAAGCTCGCGCGCACCAACAGCGAGCTGCAGGAGCTCGACCGGCTCAAGAGCGAGTTCGTGGCCACGGTCTCGCACGAGCTGCGCACGCCGTTGACGAGCATCCGGGGGTACACCGAGATCCTGGCCGACAGCGACGCGACCGCGCTCGGCCCGACCGAGCGCAAGATCGTGGCGATTATCGACCGCAACGGCCGGCGCCTGCTGGACCTCATCGAGGACCTGCTCACGTTCTCCCGGATCGAGTCGGGCACGCTCACCCTGTCGGTCGGGCCGGTGTACGTCCGGCAGCTGCTCGACGCGGCCGGCGAGGCGATCCGCCCGGCGCTGGAGACGGCCGGGCTCCAGCTCCTGCTCGACGTGGACGAGCACATCCCGGTGCTGCAGGGCGACGCGGAGCAGCTGGAGCGGGTGGTGCTGAACCTGCTCGACAACGCCGTCAAGTTCTCCGACCCGGCGGGCACGATCACGGTCACCGGCCGCGAGCGCGACGGCGAGGTCGTCGTCTGGGTGCGCGACACCGGCGTCGGCATCCCCGACCACGAGCAGGGTATGATCTTCAACCGCTTCTTCCGCACCGCCGACGCGCAGCAGCGCGCGATCAAGGGCAGCGGCCTGGGCCTGGCCATCTCGAAGGCGATCGTCGAGGCCCACGGCGGCTGGATCGCCCTCGAGTCCATCGAGGGCAGCGGCACGACGGTGGGCTTCGGTCTCCCGACGCCCTGAGCGCTCGCGTTATGGCTTGAGGCTCTCGGCCAGCTGCTGGAGCTGGCCCTCCTTCGCCTGGCCGACGATGATCACTGTGCGCGGGCCGGTGGTCTGCACGATCGCGCGCTCGCCCGGACGACCCTGCGAGTAGCGCTGCCACTGCGCGCCGGCGATCGTCACCTCCCCGTCGGCGTGGGCGTCCTGGCCGACGACGGCCGGCACGAGTACCGACGCGGGATTGGCACTTTCGGCCAGCTGCAAGGCGCCGTCGTCCGGGGCGTTGAACCCGAGCCGGAGGACGCCGTCGGTGTAGGTCGCCGACGCGATCCGCCAGCCCGGCGGCAGGCCCTCGGGCTTGAGCAGCTCGAACTGCCCGGCCCGCTGCACCGAGCCATACGCTTCGCCCGGATCGACGGTGGGCGGGGTTTCGTGGCCGAGATACCGGTAAAAGGCGACGATCAGGAACACCGGCACGAGCAGGACCAGCATGGACAGCGCCATGTCCCGGGGGCGGCGGGCCCTGGTCTCCCGGGTCGGCTGCTGTGTCGGAGTTGCCACGTGACCATCTTGACAGGCCGCGGGCGCCAGGTCCCTGTCAGGATTGCTCTGTTACCGAACACACCCACGCAACGACGCGCGAGGAGTGCACGATGAGTCGTGAGATGGACCGGAACCTGGCTCTCGACCTCGTCCGGGTGACCGAGGCGGCGGCGATGGCGGCCGGGCGCTGGGTCGGCCGGGGAGACAAGAACGGCGGAGACGGCGCGGCCGTCGACGCGATGCGCCTACTGATCAACTCCCTGCCGATGAAGGGCACGGTGGTGATCGGCGAGGGCGAGAAGGACAACGCCCCGATGCTGTACAACGGCGAGACCGTCGGCGACGGCACCGGCCCGGAGGTCGACGTGGCGGTCGACCCGGTGGACGGCACCACACTGATGAGCAAGGGCATGCCCAACGCCCTGGCCGTGCTGGCGGTGGCCGAGCGGGGCGCGATGTTCGACCCGTCGGCCGTCTTCTACATGGAGAAGCTCGCCGTCGGCCCGGACTGCGCCGACGTCGTCGACATCGAGGCCGGGGTGGAGGAGAACCTGCGGCGGATCGCCAAGGTGAAGCGCTCCAGCGTCTCCGAGCTCACCGTCTGCATCCTGGACCGCCCGCGCCACCAGGACCTCGTCCAGCAGGTCCGCCAGACCGGCGCCCGCATCCGCTTCATCTCCGACGGCGACATCGCGGGCGCGATCAGCGCCGCCCGCGAGGGCAGCGAGACGGATGTGCTGATGGGCGTCGGCGGTACTCCGGAGGGCATCGTGGCCGCGGTCGCCCTAAAATGCATGGGGGGCGCCATCCAGGCCAAACTGTGGCCGCGCGATGACACCGAGCGCGAGAAGGCCTTGGCCGCGGGCCACGACCTGTCGCGCGTCCTGCACACCGACGACCTGGTGAGCGGCGACAACATGTTCTTCTGCGCCACCGGCGTGACCAGCGGCGACCTGCTCAAGGGCGTCCGCTACCGCTCCGGCGGCGCCTACACCCAGTCCATCGTCATGCGCTCCCGCTCCGGCACGATCCGCTGGATCGACTCGTTCCACCGCCTGGAGAAGCTGCGCGCCTACTCCCTCGTCGACTTCTCCTAATCCTCCGGCAGCGCCGCGGGGCCCCACCCCGCGGCCCAGCCCTCACCCCGCACCACCCTCCCGCAGCCCGTGCGCCCCAGCCTCCCCGTGCTGCCGCACGGCGCCTGCGGCTACGGGGGCCAGCGGCGGGGCGGGTCAGTCTGCGGCTTGCGGGGCGCGGCGGCCCCGGGTTGCGCGGCGGCCTGCGGCTACGGGGGTCAGCGACGGGCCGGGGACGGTCTGCGGCTGGCGCGGCGGCTTGCGGCAGCGGCTTGCGGCAGCGGCTTGCGGCAGCGGCTTGCGGCGGGGTGGCGGCCTTCGGTCGCGCGGCGGCGGGCTGCGGCTTGCGGGCGGCGGCCAGCGGCGCGGCGGCGTCTCGGCGATGCGGCGTTACGCGAGCCAGTTGCGGTTGTGCCGATATGTCGGGCGACTCCGTCGCCGCGACATATCGGATTTTTCGCCTGTCGGGCGATAAGTCCGATAAGTCCGGATGCGAAGCGTCTGGACTTATCGCTGAACTCGTGTCGGGCCCTGGCGGGCCACGGCGTAGGGACACTGGCGCCCCGATGCGACCGAAACTCTCCGTGATCATGCCGGACTCGCCACCGACACCACCGGTTTTTCATGATCGTGGAGCAAACATGTACACCCGTGTACCTTATGTTTCCGCGATCATGGCGAACCGCGGTGCGGCCGTGGCAACCCGCATGATCACGGAGATATACCGCGCGCCAAGTCCTCCCAGATCGGGTTTAACGGATTTCCCGCCTGCCAGGCGAAATATCCGGAAATCATATTATTTGGGCGAAGTTGGCCCAGGCGCGGGCAGAGTGGGAGCGGTGCCAGCGGCCGGGGAAGCGGTGCTCGGGAAGAGCGCTGCGGGGCGAGCGCGAGGATACGGCGGGCTCGGGCTGCGTCGGGCACAGCGCGGGGTGAGTGCGGTGCTGGGGCGAGTGCGGCGGGGCGAGTGCGGCGCGGGGCGCGGGCGGCCGGGCGACGGCGGCGCGGCGCGGGCGCGGTGTGGGGCGAGGGTGGCGTGGAGTCGGGGGCGTGGGGCCGGGCGGTGGTGGGGGGAGTGGGGGCGGAGGGGGTTAGGAGTTGGCGGGTGGGGTGAGGCGGGCGCGGGCCGCGTCGAGCCAGCGCTGGCAGATGGCGGCCAGTTCCTCGCCGCGCTCCCACAAAGCCAGGGACTCCTCGAGGGTTGAGCCGCCCGACTCGAGGCGTTCGACGACGGTGGCGAGCTCGGCGCGGGCCTGCTCGTACGTCACGGCGGCGTTCTCGGTCACGGGGCGATTCCCTCTCCGGAAAGGAACAGTACTGAGTCGGTGCGGCGGTAGCCGACCCGGGCGTAGACGCGCTCCTGCGCGTCGCCGGCCGGGGTCAGGAAGGTCAAGGTTGCGCCGGCGGTGAAGGCGGACCGGGTCAGGTGCAGGGTGAGGGCGCCGCCGAGGCCGCGGCGTTCGTACTTCGGGCGGACTGCGATGCCGGCGATCTCGCTGATGCCGTCCCGTACCGCGACCGCCACGCCGCCGCCGGCCGGCTCGCCGGTGGTGGTGTCCTGCGCTAGGAGCTGGAGCTGGCCCGCGGCGGCCTTCGAGCGGGTGGCGGCGACGTGGGGCGGCGAAGGTGGCGGCTCGCCGAAGGCCTCGTGTTGCGCGGAGAGCATGGCCAGGACCTCGTCGTCCGTCGCGGGAGTCACGAGCACGATGCCGGCCGGGAGCGGCTGGTCGAGTTCGTCGCCCGGAGCGCATGACATGAGGGGTAGCCGGTCGGCGACGGTGAAGCCGGCGGACAGCAGGGCCGGCTCGACGTCGGGGGCCAGGCCCGGCAGGTACTCCAGGCGGGGCACCCGGTCGTGGGCGGCGAAGGCGGCGCGGAGGGCGGCCACGTCGGCGGGGGTCGGGGACGCGAAGGGGTCGGGGATGGCGTAGTTCAGGTAGACGTTGGGGTCGTGCTCGGTGATCGTCACTGTGAACGGGCCGGCGCGCTCCACGGTGCGGCCGGTGCTCGCGCTGGCCAGCATGTAGTCCTGCAAACGGCGGGACATGTTCAGCCCTCCACGATCGCGGACAGGGTGCCGTCGGCGAGCCGGATGCGCAGCGCGTCCTTGGCGGCCACGTCGGAGGGTGCGCGGACGACCGTGCCGTCGTCGCGCTGGACGATGGCGTAGCCGCGCTGGAGGGTGGCCAGCGGTGACAAGGTGCGCAGGCGGGCCAGGGTGTGCCCGAGCTCGGAGCCGGCCCGGTCCAGGCGGTGGGCCAGGCTGCGGGCGGCGCGGTCGCGCAGGGCGGTGACGTCGGCGGCGCGGGTGTCGACCATGGTGAGCGGGCGGGCGATCGACGGGCGGGAGCGCAGCGCGTCGAGGCGGTGCTGCTCGCGGTCGAGCAGGCCGCGCAGGGCGCGGTCGAGGCGCTGCTTGGCCTGGCCGATCAGGCGTAGCTCCTCGGCGAGGTCGGGGACGATCCGTTTGGCCGCATCCGTGGGCGTGGAGGCGCGCACGTCGGCGACGAAGTCGACCAGTGGCACGTCCGTCTCGTGGCCGACGGCCGAGACGATCGGGGTGCGGCAGGCGAAGACCGCCCGGCACAGCGCCTCGTCGGAGAAGGGCAGCAGGTCCTCGACCGAACCGCCGCCGCGGGCCAGGACGATGACGTCGATCGTCTCGTCGCGGTCGAGGACGGCGAGCGCGTCGATGATTTGCGGTACCGCGGAAGGCCCTTGAACGGCCACGTTGATGACCCGGAAGTCCACCGTCGGCCAGCGCCGGCGGGCGTTGGTGAGCACGTCGCGCTCGGCGGCGCTGGCCCGGCCGGTCACCAGGCCGACCCGGCGCGGCAGGAACGGCAGGCGGCGCTTGCGCTCCCGGGCGAAGAGACCCTCGGCCTGCAGCAGCTTTTTCACCTGTTCGAGGCGGGCCAGCAGCTCGCCCAGCCCGACCTGGCGGACCTCGTCGGCGCGCAGGCTCAGCGAACCCCGCGCGGCGTAGAACTCGGGGCGGGCGTGCACGACGATCCGCGCGCCGTCGGAGAGCCCGGGCGCGCCGAGGTCGACGACGTCGCGGTTGGTGGTGACGGTCAGGCTCAGGTCGGCCGACGGGTCGCGCAGGGTGAGGAACACCGTGTTGGTGCCGGGGCGCCGGGTGATCTGCGCGACCTGGCCGTCGACCCAGATCCAGCCCAGCCGCCCGATCCACTGCCCGATCTTCTGGCTGACGACCCGGACCGGCCAGGGCTTGTCGCTCGACGAAGCGGCGCCGTCCAAGTCGGTCATGCCGACCACCCTAACCGCGCAGGTAGGCCAGCACCGCCCGCACCCGCCGGTGTACGTCGTCGTCGGGCGGCAGGTCCAGCTTGGCCAGCAGACCGTTGATGTGCTTGGCCACCGCCGCCTCGCTGACCACCAGGGCGCGGGCGATCGCCGCGTTGGAGCGGCCCTCGGCCATCAGGGCGAGCACCTCGCGCTCCCGCGGGGTGAGCCGGGTGAGCGGGTCGCGGCGCCGGCCGAGCAGCTGCGCGACGACCTCCGGGTCGACCACGGTGTGCCCGGCGGCGACCCGTTCGACCGCGTCGGCGAACTCGGCCACGTCGCCGATGCGGTCCTTGAGCAGGTAGCCGACGCCGGCCCGGCGGCCGGACTCGAGCAGTTCGGCGGCGTACGTCTGCTCGATGTACTGGCTGAGTACGAGCACCGGCAGCGTGCTGTGCTCGGCCCGCAGCGCGATCGCGGCCTGCAGGCCCTCGTCGCTGAACCCGGGCGGCATCCGCACGTCGGTCACCACCAGGTCCGGCCGGTGGTCGCGGACCGCCGCGACGAGCGCCGGCGCGTCGCCGACCGCGGCGACGACCTCGTGACCGAAGCGCCGCAGCAGGCCGGCGATGCCCTCGCGGATGAGCACGCCGTCCTCGGCGATCACGACCCGCAAGGCAGCTCCACGTGTACCACCGTAGGTCCTCCTGCCGGGCTGGCCAGGGCCACCGTCCCGCCCGCCGCGGCCACCCGGTCGGCGAGGCCCGACAGGCCGCTGCCGCGGGCCGGGTCGGCGCCGCCGCGGCCGTCGTCGCGCACCTGCACGGTCAGCCGCCCGGCGGCGGTCGAGGCGACCACCCGCGCCCGGGTCGCGCCGCTGTGCTTGGCCACGTTCGCGAGCGCCTCGACGACGACGAAGTACGCGCACGCCTCCACCGCCGCGGGCAGCCGGTCGGGCAGCGCCGCCTCGACGTCCACCGGCAGCGGGGCCCGGTCGGCGACCTCGCGCAGGGCGGCGTGCAGCCCGCGATCCGCCAGGATTTTCGGGTGTACCCCCCGAATCAGCTCCCGCAGCTCCGCCAATGCCTCCTTGGCCAGCTCGTAGGCCCGCGCGACCGGCTCCGCGGCCGGGGACGACCCGGGCAGCTCCAGCCGGGCCAGGCCGAGCTGCATGCTGAGCGCGAGGAGCCGCTGCTGCGCGCCGTCGTGCAGGTCGCGCTCGATGCGCCGGCGCTCCACCTCGAACGCGTCGACCAGCCGGGCCCGGGACCGGGCGACCTCGGTCAGCCGGGCGTCGGTCTCCATCCGCGGGCCGAGGACGGCCTGGGTGATCGCGGCGCGGGCGGCCGCCCAGGCGCTCATCGGGTAGAGCAGCACGACGCCGAGGACGAGGCCGAACACCGAGCCGGCCAGGGTCAGCGACAGCGGGGAGTCGCGGATGTACAGCGGCCCGCAGACCAGCGCCGACACGCCCCAGGCCCAGACCGCGACGATCATCCCGTCGAGCCAGCACAGGGCGCTGGTCATCAGCATGGTGTACCCCAGCTCGCGCCACGTCGCCGGCTCACCCATCCGGGCGAACAGCCAGCCGCGCAGCCCCGGCCGGGCCGGCGGGCGGTGCGGGTCGGTGAGCCGCACGTCGTCGACGATGCGCACCCGGCGCCGCTCGATGCGGGCCACCACGATGCCGGACAACGCCGCGGCCAGGAACGCGGCCAGCCCGACCACCAGCACGCTGAGCAGGACGCCGAGCACCAGCAGGCCCAGCAGCACCGCGCCGACGGCGAGGCCGAGCACGCCGCCGGTGAGCAGGTACACCAGCGACCGCCACGGCCACCACGACCTCAGGAACCGCGCCGGGGGCAGCCGCAGCGCCTCCGTGACGGATCGGGGCCGCATGCTGCGACGGTACCGGCGGGGGCCCGCGCCGGCGGTAGTGCTGGCGTTACCGTGCGGTCTCACCGCCGCGCGACTGCGCCCGCGCCCGCGCGCCGGTTCGATCGAAGGCGTGACAACGACGCTGCAGACACACCAGGCGGTCGAGCTGTGGTCGGTGACCCGCCGCTACGGCGAGGGCGAGCGCGCCGTCACCGCCCTCCACGACGTCTCCGCCCGCTTCGCCCCGGCCAGCTTCACCGCGGTCATGGGCCCGTCCGGCTCCGGCAAGTCGACCCTGCTGCACTGCGCGGCCGGGCTCGACCGGGTCACCGCCGGCCGGGTGCTGGTCGACGGCGTCGACCTGACGCCGCTGTCCGAGCGGGCGCTGACCCGCCTGCGCCGGGAGCGGGTCGGCTTCGTCTTCCAGGCGTTCAACCTGGTCCCCGCGCTCACCGCCGAGCAGAACGTCGAGCTGCCGCTGCGGCTGGCCGGCCGGCGTGCCGCCCCCGGGCAGGTCCGCGCGGTGCTGGCCGAGGTGGGGCTGGCCGATCGGGCCCGGCACCGCCCGGGCGAGCTGTCCGGCGGCCAGCAGCAGCGGGTCGCGATCGCCCGGGCCCTGGTCACCGCGCCCGCGGTGCTCTTCGCCGACGAGCCGACCGGCGCCCTGGACACCGCCGCCTCGCGCGAGGTGCTGCGGCTGCTGCGCGCCGCCGTCGAGCGGCACGCGCAGACGGTCGTCATGGTCACCCACGACCCGCTCGCCGCCGCCCACGCCGATCGGGTGCTGTTCCTCGCGGACGGGGCGATCGCCGACGAGCTGCGCGAACCCGCCGGCGCGGAGCAGATCGCGGCCCGCATGGCCCGGCTGGAGACGCGATGAGCCTGTCGATGCTGCGGTACCACCGGGGCTCGTTCCTCGGCACCTTCGTCGCGCTGCTGCTCGGCGTGGCCGTGATCGCCGGCTGCCTGTCGCTGTGGGCCTCGGCCCGGCCGCGCGTGCCGGCGGAGCTGTCGGCCGCGGAGGTGATCGTCGCCGCGCCCCGCTACGATCCGCCCGGCGCCGGCTTCGCCTCCCACCGCCCCTGGTCGGCCGATGAGGTGGACCGGCTCGTGACCGCGCTCGCGCGGACGCCCGGGGTCGCCGCGGCCGTGCCCGACCGGCCGTTCTACGTGCAGCGGCTGGTCGACGGCCGGCCGGACGACGACGCCGTCGGCGGGCGCGGATGGGCGTCGGCCGGGCTCGGCCGGTACCCCCTCAAAACCGGCAAACCGCCGCAGCACCCCGGCGAGGTCGTCGTCCCGGAGAGGCTGGGCGTGCCCGTCGGCGCGCCGCTGCCCATGCTCACCGCGGCCGGCCCGGCGACCTGGACCGTGACCGGCACGATCGACGCTCCGGGGTACTACGCCGACGATGCCACCGCGCGCTCGCTGGCCGGCGGGGTGAAGTTCATCGGCCTGCGGCTGGCCCCGGGCGCGCGCCCGGGCGACGTCGCCGCGCGGCTGCCGGCCGCGCTCGGCGGGCTGGGCACCGCGCTGACCGGCGACGCGCGCGCCGCGGCCGAGCCCGAGCGCGACGCGCGCAGCCGCTGGATCGGCACCCAGCTGATCATCGCCACGGTGTTTGTCGGCGGGTTCGTCGCCGTGTTCGTGGTCGCCTCGACCTGCGCGTTCGGCGTGGCCCAGCGCCGGCGCGAGCTCGCCCTGCTACGCGCGGCGGGCGCCACTCCGGGCCAGGTCCGCCGGCTGCTGCTGGCCGAGGCCGGGCTGGTCGCGGCCGCGGCCGGGCTGCCCGGCGCGCTGCTCGGCACGGCGCTGGCGCCGCTGCTGTCCGGCCCGCTCGTGGCCGTGGGCCTGGAGCCGGCCGGCTTCCGGGTCGGGTTCACCTGGTGGGCGCCGCCGGCCGCGCTGGCCGCCGGGTTGGTCGTCGGCGTGGCCGGGGTGTGGCTCGCGGCCCGCCGGGCGAGCCGGGTGCCGGCGCTGGACGCGTTGCGCGTCGCCGCCGCCGAGCCGCGCCCGATGACGCTGTCGCGCTGGCTCGTGGGCCTGCTCGCACTGGTGGTGGGCGGCGGCCTGGCGCTGCTGGTGCCCGGCGCGACGGCGGAGCGGAAGGCCACGATCGTGCTGGGTTCCGCGATGGTACTGCTGGTGGCGGCCGCCCTGCTCGCCCCCGTGTGCGTGGCGCCGATCGTGCGCCTGGTGACCTGGCCGGTCCGCCGCGGCGCGACCGGGCTGCTGGTGCGGGCGGGGGCGCGGGTCGCCGCCCGGCGGGTGGCCTCGGCCGCGGCGCCGGTGCTGGCCGCCGTCGGGTTCGCGGTGCTGCTGGTCGGCACCTTCCAGACCGCGGAGGCGGCGGTCCGCATCGAGGACACCGGGAACATCCCCGAGGCGGCGGTGGCCGCGCCCGGCATCGCCGCGCCCGGGCTGTCCGAGGCGGCGGTCCAGGCCCAGGCCGGGCGGTCCGAGCTGGCCAGCACGGTGTACCTGGACTCGGGGCGCCCGCTGGACGCGGCCGGGGCCGCCGTCGAGGGGCTGGTCGCCTCGCCGACGCTGGGCTGGGCGCCCGGCCGGGCGGTGTCGCTGCGGTTCGTCGACGGCTCGGTCCGGTCGCTGACCGTCGCCGAGGTCTCCGACCGGGCCTTTCCCGACTCGGTGGTGCTGCCCCGGGACCTGATCCGCGCCCACGACCCGGCCGCGCTCACCCCCGTGGTCTACCTCGCGGGCGATTTCGTGCCCGCGCCCGGCGCCGAGCGGCTGACCGCGCGGCAGTACGTCGACCGGAAGGCCGGCGAGGAGGCCGACCTCGTCGACCTGTTCCTGGCGGTACTGCTGGGCATCGCCGTCGGCTACACCGCGCTGTCGGTCGCCAACACGCTGCTCATGGCCACGCACGCGCGACGGGCCGAGTTCCTGGTGTGGCACCAGGCGGGCGCGACGACGGGGCAGAGCGTGCGGGTGGTCGTGGCCGAGGCGCTGCTCGCGGTGCTGGTGGGCGCGCTGCTGGGGCTCGCGGTGGCGGTACCGGCGCTGCTGGAGGCGCGGGCCGGGTTCCAGGAGGAGATCGGGCGGCCGGTGAGCCTGGTCATGCCGTGGGGAACGGCGGCCGCGGTGGTGAGCGCGTGCGCGGCGCTGGCGGCGGCCGCGGCCGCCTGGCCATTCCTGCGCCGTCGGCCGGGCTCGGCCACGGCACGTACGATGGCGGGGTGACTGCTTCGAAGCGCGTCCTGCTCGCCAAGCCCCGCGGATACTGCGCCGGTGTGGACCGGGCGGTTCAGACCGTGGAGGAAGCCCTGAAGCTCTACGGCGCTCCGATCTACGTGCGCAAGGAGATCGTGCACAACAAGCACGTGGTCAACACGCTGCAGGCCAAGGGCGCGATCTTCGTGGCGGAGAACGACGAAGTGCCCGAGGGCGCCACCGTCGTCTTCTCCGCGCACGGGGTCGCCCCGGAGGTGCACGAGCAGGCCAAGTCCCGCAAGCTGCGCGCGATCGACGCGACCTGCCCGCTGGTCACCAAGGTGCACCAGGAGGCCCGCCGGTTCGCCGCGGACGACTACGACATCCTGCTGATCGGCCACGAGGGCCACGAGGAGGTCATCGGCACGACGGGTGAGGCGCCGGCGCACATCCAGCTGGTCGACGGCCCCGACGGCGCCGACAAGGTCACGGTCCGCGACCCGGCGAAGGTCGTGTGGCTGTCGCAGACCACGCTCTCGGTCGACGAGACCCTGGAGACGGTGGCCCGGCTGAAGCGGCGCCTGCCGCTGCTCATGTCGCCGCCGAGCGACGACATCTGCTACGCCACCTCCAACCGCCAGGACGCGGTGAAGGCGATGGCGCCCAACTGCGACATCGTGCTGGTCGTCGGCTCGCAGAACTCGTCGAACTCGCAGCGCCTGCGCGAGGTGGCGGTCGACGCCGGCGCGAAGGCGGGCTACCTGATCGACTACGCGAGCGAGATCCGGGACGAGTGGCTCACCGGCGCAACGACGGTCGGCGTCACCTCCGGCGCCTCGGTGCCCGACGAGCTGGTGATGGAGGTCCTCGACTTCCTCGCGAGCCGCGACTTCACCGACGTGGCCGAGATCACCACGGCCCAGGAGCGCCTGGTCTTCTCCCTGCCGCAGGAGCTCAAGCGCGACATGAAGGCCCGCGCCTCGGCCCGCTGACCCGCGACCACAACTCTCCGCGATCATGCGCGTCTTGCCGCCCGCGCACGCGTTTTTCCTGATCGCGGAAGGTTGATGTACCCATAGGTACCCTAAGTCTCCGTGATCAGGAAAAACTCTCCGCGCGCCGGCGGGACTCGCATGATCACGGAGAGATTCGTTGTAACTATTCAGGTTGGGGTGGGAGCCAGGCGTTGCCGGTGAGGGCGTCGCGCAGGGCGGTGAGGACGTGCAGGCCGTTTTTGCGCACGGTGGAGACGTAGCTGCGCACGGTCAGCCAGTGCTGGGCGCCGTGGGGGGTGCGCCAGCCGCCGGAGATCTTCTGCTGGATTTTGACCATGCGGATGTCGCGTTCGGCTTGGTTGTTGTCGAACGGGACGGTGAAGGTGTGGGCGAAGCGCCAGATCTCGCGCCGGAATCCGTGCATCCGGTCGATCAGCGCGAGGATCTTGCCGCGGCCGCCGCTGGTGGGGGGTGGGTTGGCGGCGTAGCCGGCCTGGACGGCCTGGTCCCAGCGGTGCAGCAGATCGGTCAGGACGGTCTGGTCGAGACGGTCCCGGCCGGCGGCGACGGCCTGGTTGACCTGGTGTTTGCCCTCGCGGAGCAGCCCGGCCAGGGTCCCGGCCCAGGTGTGGGCCGGGTCGTGTTCGGCCCAGCCGTCCAGTTCCCGCAGGTGGTGAGCGTTGCACAAGGCATGCCCGGCGGTGTCGTAGGCGG
The DNA here is from genome assembly GCF_050948465.1 of Dactylosporangium sp. CA-092794. Lineage (NCBI taxonomy): Bacteria > Bacillati > Actinomycetota > Actinomycetes > Micromonosporales > Micromonosporaceae > Dactylosporangium > Dactylosporangium sp. CA-092794. The sequence goes on from NZ_CP192044.1 coordinate 1,045,943, forward strand.
GGTGCAGGTACGACTTGAAGCCGTCGTGGACCGCGGTCTGGCCCGCGCCCAGCGCGGTGAGCACACCGATGACGTCGATGGCGTCCCGGCCGCGTTTGTCGTCCAGGTGGTAGAAGGTGCCCAGCGGGGTGCAGGCCACGTGCAGCCACCGCAGCCGGCCGGCCACCCGCAGCCCGGTCTCGTCGAAATGCACCACCGCCGCGGTGCGCAGGACCTGCCGCAGCCGTTGCGTGAAGCCGGTCAGCCGGGTCGCGGCGCGCCCGGTCAGCCCGGCGATCCACCCCGCCGACGGCGCCGCACCGAACAGATCAGCCAGGATCTGCGCGGTACGGTCCACCGGCGTGTGATGGCCGACCAGCAGATAGACCGTCAGGGCCGCGATCGACGGCCCGTACTGCGCCGGCGCGTCCACCCCCACCGGCGCCGCGGCTGTGGTGTGCGTCCCGCACGCGCAGGCGCACCGCCACAGCCGGTGCTCGGTCACCGCCAAGCGCATCGGCGGCAGGTCGAACACCTGCCGCGCCTCGAACCCGACCGGCGCGACACCGGCCAGGACCTCACCGCACCCGGCGCACGCCACCGGCCGGTGATCCACCACCGCATCCGGCTCATCCACCTGTGTCAACGCCGCACCCGGCGCGCCGGGCTGCTTGCCCGCCCGGCGGCCCGCCGCCCGCCGCTGCGACCGCGGCGCCGGCTTCCCCAGCCCATCCGAGGACGGCGGCTTCGACGAGTTGTGCGAGTCCAGCCCCAACCGCCGCTCCAACTCCGCCACCCGCGCCCGCAACACCGCGATCTGCTCAGCCTGGACCACCACCAACGCCGCCAACTCGTCATAGCTGGGACGCGGACCGGCACTCACAACGGACACCGTGCCCTAAACCACCCAGACGATCAAGTCCCTGCCGCCAACCACCTGAATAGTTACGATTCGTTCGCTCCGGGTCGTTATCGGAAAAATCCAGACACTTCGTGTCCGGATTTTTCCGACTTATCCCCTGACGGGGGATTTATGTGATCCTCAGCGGGCGGTCGCGATCACGCTGACCGGCGGGTCGCCGTGGCGGTACAGGGTGTCGACCACGACTCGGAGGCCGGGGTTGGTCCGCACCCGGTCGTAGGCGCGGTCGCGGATCCGGTCCCGGTCGAAGTCGATCTTCTCGGGGCGGGCCGGCTCGTAGCGGACCCAGGTCTCCTCGCCGATCATCGGGCCGGCGGTACCGCGCAGCTTGACCTTGATCGCCACCTCGAACGGCGTGGCGCCGTCCGGGTACACCCGCACCAGCACGGTGTAGCGGGCGGTGCGCGTCCCGCCCTGGTCGTCGACGTTCTGCAGGCCGAGGTCGACGTGCACGATCTCGCCGCGGGCGGTGATCGCTGTGGCGCCGGGTCTCCGGCCGAATCCGAACATGCCGGGGACGGTAGGCGGTGATACCCGCCGACTCGGTCGCGTCTGCGACACAGTGTGGTACGCCAGGCGACACAACTACTCGGGCAGGCCCAAGTAGCGGGCGTGGGCGCGCATCTGGTGGGTGAAGAACTCGTCGCGGGCGTCGATGGTGTTCTCGAACTGGCCGAAGAGCTCGAAGCTCACGTGGCCGAAGAGCGCCACCCAGACCGACAGGCCGCGGGCCATGGCCGCCGGGGGTACGTCGGGGCCCACCACCTCGCTGATGTGCCGCACGTCGGCGGCCGGGCCGGGGGGCAGGGGCGGATCGGCGGGTGAGGGCAGGACGCCGGCCGCGACGGCGTCGTTGAGGATGCGGCCGAGGACGGTCACCGTCCGGACGGCGGCGGGAACCGTGTCCTGGGGGGCCCGGTAGCCGGGGACCGGGCTGCCGTAGATCAGCGCGTACTCGTGCGGGCGGGACAGGGCCCAGTCGCGCACCGCGGCGCTGGCGGCGAGAAAGCGGGCCGTGTAGGCGTCGCGCGGGGCCTGGGCCTCGGCGTCCTCGACCGCGGCGCCCAGGGCGTTGTAGGCGTCCAGGATCAGGGCGGTCAGCAGGTCGTCGCGGCTGGCGAAGTAGCGGTACACCGCCGAGCTCACCATGCCCAGGTCGCGGGCGACCGCGCGCAGCGACAGGTTGGCGCCGTCGGTGGCCAGGTGGCGGCGGGCGACGTCCTTGATCTCGTCGGTCATCTCCGCCCGGACGCGGGCCCGGATCGAGTTCGCCTTCATGCGGTTCATCATCGCACATGCTCTTATATGAGAGCACTGCTCTTGAAATTGAGCGGGCGATCGTCCTATGCTCTATTGCGAGAGCGCTGCTCTCAAACCGCGCCACCGGGGGTGGTCTCTCCGGCTGGCCGGTCGATATGTCGGGCGCTGGCGCGCCCGACATATCGGACATTTCATGAAATTGGAGGATGTCATGCAGGTCGTCGTCGGGTCGGGTTCGGTCGGTACGGTCATCGCGCTGCGGCTCGCGGCGCAGGGCGAGGAGGTGCGTGTCGTCACGCGCAGCGGCAGCGGGCCCGAGCATGCGCTGGTCGAGCGGGTCGCGGCGGACGCCGCGGACGCGGAGGCCATGCTGCGGGTCGCCAAGGGGGCGAGCGTGATCTACAACTGCGCGAACCCGAACTACTACGAGTGGCCGACCGCCTGGCCGCCGATCTCAAACGCGTTGCTGCGGGCGGCCGAGGCCAGCGACGCGGTGCTGGCGATCACCGGGAACCTCTACGGCTACGGGCCGGTGACCGGGCCGATGACCGAGGACCTGCCGCTCGTCGCGAAGACCGTCAAGGGCCGGGTGCGGGCCCGGATGTGGCAGGACGCGCTGGCCTCGGGCGTGCGGGCGATCGAGGTGCGCTCGTCGGACTGGATCGGGCCGCGGTACACGGTCATCGAGCGGGCGCTGCCGGCCCTGCGGGCGGGCAAGACGGCCTGGCTGCCGGCGCCGCTGGATGTGCCGCACACCTACACGTACTTCGCCGACGCGGCACGCACGCTGGTCACGCTGGCCGCGGACCCGCGGGCGTGGGGGCGGGCGTGGCACACGCCCTCGGTGCCGCCGTTGACGGCGCGGCAGCTGCTCACCCGGGTGGCCGAGCTCGGCGGGCTGCCGGCGCCGCGGCTGCGGGCCTACCCGGGCGCGGTGGTGCGCGGCTTCGGGCTGTTCGACAAGATGGCCAAAGAGTTCGCCGAGATCCGGTACCAGCACGCCGAGCCCTTCGTCATGGACTCCTCGCGGGTGACGGCGGAGTTCGGCATCACCGCCACCCCGCTGGACGAGGCGATCACGGAGTCGCTTCAGGCCGCGTAATGGAACTCTCGCCCACTGATGACGATAAATCGTGATATGTCCGATAAGTCGTGGCGCGGAGCGCCCGACTTATCGGAGCTCTTGGCGCTGCGGACCTGGCGCGGACGCTCTTGGCGCCGCGGACCCGGCGCTGACGCTGTTGGCGCCGCGGACCGAGCGCGGCCGCTTTCCGCGCCGTGGACCGAGCGCGTCGCTCTTGGCGCCGCGGACCCGGCAGGGTCGGGGCCGCCCGTTCAGGGCAGGCCCCGGCCCGTTTCGCCCAGTCTGGCTCGGTGGAGCTTCGCATAGACCGACCCAGACCAGGCGCTGACGGCAGCAACGGTCGTGCGTTGCACGGACCGGAGTCAAAATCTTTAGAAATCTCCGCCGAAGTCTCCGCCGCCGAAATCGCCGCCGTCCCAGCCTCCGCCGTCACCGCCGTCACCGCCGTCGAAGTCCCCTCCGTCGCCGCCGCCGTCGTCGTAAGCCTGGTCGACGCCCTGGTCATAGCCCTGATCGACGCCCTGATCGAAGCCGGCGTTGTAAGCGGCGTCGTAGCCGTGATCGCCCCAGCCCGGGTCGAACAGCGCGTCGAAGACCAGCACCGAGCCGATGCCCCACGCGCCCGCCACGAGGGCGGTCTTCCACCAGGGCTCGGAATACCAGCCGGCCGGGACGCCGCGGCCGGCGACCGCGCCACCCGGGTAGTAGTACGGGGTTGCGTTGCCGGGCTGGGGGCTCGCCCGGTAGGAGTGGCCCTGGACGGCGACCTCGCGCTCCTTGGTGATCTGCCCGGCGCGGGCGCCGGCCAGCGGGGGCAGGTCGGGGCCCGGGTCGAGGCCCATCGCGGTGCGGGCCGCGCGGATGTAGGCGAGGCCCTCCAGGGCGGTCTCGCGTGCCAGGTCGTACTGCTTGAGGCTGGTCGCCCGATCGAGCTGCCCGCCGGCGGCGTTGTAGCGCTCGCTCGCGTCGACCAGTGCCTGCTTGACCGCCGGGTCGTCACCCGAGAGGTTCATCAGCTGGCCGCCGAGGCGTTCGTACCACCGCAGGGCCTCCTCCCGCGCATCGGCCAGCTGTTGCGCCTCGCGCTTCCTGCGTCCGAAGCCGAACACCGTCACCACTCCAACCAGGACGAGTAACCCATGCCTTCGACGGTACCGGTTTCTGTCATACCCCTACGGCATGCTGAATAGCGTGGATCTCCTCCTCGTGCTCGTCGGCCTCCTGGCCGGTGCCGCCCTCGGTTGGTTCGTCGCCCGGTCGCGCTCCGCGGTGGAGCTCGCCAAGCTGGAGGCGACGCTGCAGGCCAAGCGGGACGGCGAGGCCCGGCTGGAGGCGTCGCTGCGGGCGCTGACGCTGGAGGCCCGCGGGCAGACCCAGGACGCCGTGGCCGACGCGGTGGCCCCGCTGAATGAGGCGCTGGTGCGCTACGAGCGGCGGGTCGCCGAGCTCGAGCGCGACCGCGTGGGGGCATACGAGTCGCTGCGCGAGCAGGTCCGCGCCATGCACGAGGTCTCCGGCGAGCTGCGCACCGAGACCCACCGGCTGGTCTCGGCGCTGCGCGCACCGACCGTGCGCGGCCGCTGGGGCGAGCACCAGCTGCGCCGGATCGTCGAGGCCGCCGGGCTGCTGGAGCACTGCGACTTCGACGAGCAGGTGACGGCCGCCACAGATTCCGGGGTGGTACGTCCCGATCTGGTCGTCCGCCTGCACGGCGGCCGGCAGGTGGTGGTCGACGCGAAGGCCCCCCTGGAGGCGTATCTGTCGGCCCTGGAGGCCCCCGACGACGCCGCCCGCATCGCCCGCCTGACCCAGCACGCCCGCCACCTGCGCGCCCACGTCGAGGCGCTGTCCGCCAAGTCGTACTGGTCGGCCTTCGAGCCGGCCCCGGAGTTCGTCGTGCTGTTCGTCCCCGCCGACACCTTCCTCGACGCCGCCCTCCAGCACGACCCGGCCCTGATGGAGCACGCCTTCGCCCGCAACGTGATCCTCGCCACCCCGGCCACCCTGGTCGCCCTGCTGCGCACCATCGCCTACGCGTGGCGCCAGGACTCCCTGACCGCCAACGCCCTGGCCGTCCACCAGACCGGCCGCGAGCTTTACGCCCGCCTGTCCACCCTCGGCGAGCACCTGGCCAAGGTCGGCTCATCCCTGTCGACCGCCGTGACGTCGTACAACCGCGCGGTCGGCTCCCTGGAGGCCCGCGTGCTGGTCAGCGCCCGCAAGCTGGCCGAGCTGGGGGTGAGCGCCGACGACCTGCCCACACCGCCCCAGGTCGAGGCCGCGCCCCGCCAGCTGCAGGCCCCGGAGCTGGTCGACAGCGAGTATCAGGCCCTGCTCGCCGCCCTCCGCGAGGACCCACCCCAGTGACACGCGCCGCGCGGGGGAGGCAAGATCACCGCGCGCGGTGGCGCAGGAGCAGCAGTGGTGCCCTGGGGCGCTCCCGCTGTCCCCGCCCACCGAGACCCGGGAAGCGGTCGACAGTGAGTATCCGGCCCTGCTCGCCGCCCGCGCGAGGACTCGGGCCTCAGTAACCCACCCCACCGCCTTGCCCGCGGGGTCGGTCGCTGCCTGTCGGCGGTCGGTCGGGCGCGCTTTGCCTTGCCGGCCGTCGGGTGGAACAGCCCGATCGCGCCGGCGCGGGGTGGGCCGGCCATAAGTCTCCGTGATCACGCCGGGAGCGGCGCGGGAACGGCGGTTCTTCATGATCGTGGAGTGTGAATGTACCTATAGGTACCATATGTCTCCGCGATCATGGCGGAGCCGGGGTGTCGAAGCGGCCGCGTGCATGATCGCGGAAAGTTCTGGTCCCTGGGGTCCGTGGGCGTGACTTACGTGGGCGGGGGTGCGGGCTAAGGCGGCGGGGCTGCGGAAATACGGCGTCTGCCCAAGGCGCGCCGGGTGCCTTAGTTCATACCGTCGTTGGCGACGGAAAACCCGGCCACCATCCACAGGGGAGAGTCATGAGGAAACGATCGGTGTTGATCGCCTTGGCGACCGGCGTCGGGGCGCTGCTGGCGGGCACCACCGCGTACGCCGCCTTCAGCGCCAGCAGCACCTTCACCACCACTTCGAAGGCGGCGACGATGACGCCGCTGACCGTTGTGTCGAGCGAGACCGACTACGAGGGCGACCAGACCGGGCTGTGGCCCGGTCACCCCGCCGACGTGCTGCTCACCGTGGCCAATGCCAACGAGGTACCGGTCAAGGTCCTCGGCTTCGCCTGGACCTCGTTCCTGGCCAGCCCGTCCTGCACCGGACTCAACAACTTCCAGATCGCCAACGGTGACCTGGCCAACGGCGCGGTCGTGCCCGCCCGCACCGGGCGGGGTCCCGGCCAGGCGACGATCCGGCTCACCAATGCGGTGACCCTCTCGCCCGATGCGCCCGACGGCTGCCAGGGCGCGACCGTGACCGTGAACTGGTCAGTCGTGGTCCAGGCCGCGTAACGGCGACCGCCCCGGACGGCGCGGTGCTCGGACCCCGCGCCGCCCGGGCGGCCCTCAACGAAGACGGCGACGACTGGGTCCCCGGCCCACGTCAATTGGCGATACAGGTGCTGGCCTTGAGCACCGCACGGCAAGCCACGTGTCAGGGGCCGTCCGACGTCAGTGTGGGCTTACCTTGACCTCCGGCGCGGGCAGGTATTCGAACCAGGTGGCCTCGCGCAGGGTGTTCAGAATGCGTGCCTGGCCCTGCGGGTCCTGCCGGTCGATGAACAGCACGCCGTCGAGGTGGTCGGTCTCGTGCTGGATGCAGCGGGCCATGAGCCCGGCACCGACGACCTGGACCGGATCGCCGTGCTTCGTGTAGCCCTTGGCCTCGACGTTCAGCCGCCGCTTCGTGTCCAGGTAGACACCGGGAATGGACAGGCAGCCCTCGATGCCGTCCTGCACCTCCTCGTCGGGGAACTCGAGGACGGGGTTGACCAGGTGGTCGAGCTTGAGGTCGTTGCCCGGCAGGTCCGGGTTGATGGCGAAGACCCGCAGGCTCACCCCGAGCTGCGGTGCGGCCAGGCCGGCGCCGTGCGAGGCGACCAGGGTCTCGTTGAGGTCCTGGACGAGCTTGTCCAGCTCGGCGTCGAAGTCGGTCACGGCCTCGGCGCGCAGGCGCAGCGCCGGGTCGCCGACTTTCCTGATGGGCAGAACGGTCATCGGACGTCTCCGTCCGCTGTTGCCGAGCATCTCCCGGCGATCACGAGACATTTACGGTTCACGCCTGTACGACGGCACCGGCGACGGGAATGTTCACGACCGCCGCACCATCAAGCTGAACCTGCTGCCCAGCAACAACCCCAAACGAGATGCGCGGGTCAGTAGCGGTGGGAGCCCTGGGCGCCGCGGAGGGCTCGCTCGGCCAGGGCCAGGTCCGAGGCGGCGGCCCGGGCGAACGGGCTCGAGGCGCCCAGCAGCTCGGCGTAGATGCTCTGGGCGGCGCGGTACTCCGTGATGGCCTCGTCCAGCCGGCCCAGGTCGTGCAGGACGCTGGCCAGGCGGTGCCGGGAGACGGCGGTGTCCAGGTGGACCGGGCCCAGCAGGCGCAGCCGGCTGCCCAGGACGGCGCGGTGCTCGGACTCCGCGTCGGCCAGGCGGCCGGCGTGGTGCAGGGCCGAGGCGAGCAGGCTGCGGCTCATCAGGGTGTCGCGGTGCTCGGCGCCCAGCAGGTGGGCGCGGGCGCGCATGACCGTGCGGTGCTCGTCGATCGCGCGGTCGAGCTCGCCCATGTCCTGGAAGACCTTGGCGAGGTTGCTGCGGCTGATCAGGGTCTCCTGGTGGTTCGCGCCGAGCACGCGGGTGCGGGACTCCATCACCCGCTGGTGCTCGGCCTCGGCCCGGGTCAGGTCGCCCAGCTGGTGGTAGATCGTGGCCAGGTGGCTGCGGCTGGTCAGTGTGTCGGGGTGGTCCTCGCCGAGGATGCGGATCCGGGCGGTCAGCGCCTCGTCGCACTCCACCAGAGCCTCGGCCAGGCGGTCGAGGTCGCGCAGGACGGTGGCGTGCTGGTCGCGGGCGGTCAGCGTGTCGGGGTGGTCCCAGCCCAGGGCGTGGGCACGGGCGTCGACGATCTCCCGGTACGCCTCCTCGGCCTCCTGCAGCTGGCCGCGCCAGTGCAGGTCGGTCGCGCGCTGCCAGGTGGCGGAGTCGTCGTAGACGCGCGGGGCGGGGGAGGGGCGGCGGCGCGGCTCCGGGGCGGGCCAGTCGGCCGGGTCGTCGGGCTCGTCGTCGTAGTGGGCGGCCGGGGGCGCGCCGTAGACGGTGGACGAGGTCATGTGCTGATACACGTCGTCGTCCAGCCGGGCCGGCTGCTGCTGCGGGATCGGCTGCGGCTGCGGCGGAGGGGGCGGTGGAGGCTGGGGCGCGGCGACCGGGCGGGTCGGGATGCGCACCGGCTCGTAGGGATCCGGCTCCTCGAGGACCTCGATCGGCAGGTCGATCGGCGACTCGTGGTCGCGCCGGCGCAGCTCGCGGCGCAGGGAGACGATGGCGTCGGAGATGGCGTCGGAGTGGTCGCCGATGCGCCAGGCGACGGCGGTGACCGGACGGTCCAGGGCCGTGCTGAGCTGGCGGACGGAGCTGAGGATCGAGTCGTCCGGCGAGGCGTTGACGATGACCAGCGCCGCCTGGAAGGCCGCCGTCGGGCCGACCAGCAGCGCCTGCAGCGTGGCCTGCAGGCGCGCGATCGAGAAGCCGGTGCCGGCCCGGATGTCGACGATGATGTGGGCCTCGGACATGGCGATGGGGCCGAGGAAGTAGCCGAAGACGGGCTGGAGCTTCTGCCCCTCGCGCCCGGCGGCCTCGTAGAGGGCGGCGTTGGCCCCCTCGTGGTAGGCGATGGCCTGCGGGGCGTGGCCGCGGATCAGCTGGACGAACCGGTCGTAGGCGCCCTCGGCGTCGCCGTCCTGCTGGGCCCGGCCGGCCGAGGCGAGCCGCTCCTCGCGGTCGCCGGAGCGGAAGACGATCACGCCGCCGGTCAGGCCCGCGAGGCCGACCAGCACGCCGGCGCCCACGAGGGCGGCGGCGCCGGCGGTGCTGCGGAACTGCACCGTCGTCAGCACACCCAGGCCGACCAGGGCGAGCCCGACGAGCACGACGAGCGATCGGGTCTGGGCACTCCATCGTCCGCCAGTCATAGGTCCTCTACACCGTCGAACAGGGGTCACTCCGGGCGACATGGCTAGATCCGTAGCGTGACGAGAATCCTCCCATGAACGCACTGTCCACGGTAGATCGACCGCGTGAACCGCGCCATTCACGCCGACGACCCTCGATGATTGTCAATTACCCGACACTTATGACAGCGAGTCGCGCCATTGCGCGTGCAACTCCGCGTAGTGGCCACCGCCGCCGATCAGGGCGGATGGCGGGCCGTCCTCGACGATCCGGCCGCCGGACATGACCAGCACCCGGTCGGCGATCTCCACTGTGGACAACCGGTGGGCGATCACCAGGGCCGTCCGGGATGCCAGGATCGTCCGCAACGCCCGCTGGACCAGCCGCTCGCTCGGGATGTCCAGCGAGGACGTGGCCTCGTCGAGAATCAGCACCGCGGGGTCGGCCAGGAAGGCACGCGCGAACGCCACGAGTTGCCGCTGCCCGGCCGAAAGTCTGCCTCCGCGCTTGCGCACGTCGGTGTCGTAGCCCTCGGGCAGCGCCCGGATGAACGCGTCCGCGCCGATCGCCGCCGCGGCCGCCTCGATCTCGGCCCGGGTGGCGCCCGGGCGGCCGAAGGCGATGTTCGACGCCACCGTGCCGGAGAAGAGGTAGTTCTCCTGGGTCACCATGACGATCGCGCGGCGCAGGTCGTCCTCGGCGAGCGAGCGCAGGTCGATCCCGTCGAGCGAGACGGTGCCGCCGGTCGGGTCGTAGAACCGGGCCACCAGCTTGGCCAGCGTCGACTTCCCGGCCCCGGTCGCGCCGACCAGCGCGACGGTCTGGCCGGCCGGCACGAACAGGTCCAGCGGCGGCAGCACCGGGCGGCCGGCGTCGTAGGCGAAGGCGACCGAGTCGAACGCCAGCTCGCCGCGCGGGCGGGGCAGCGCGATCGGCGCGCGGGGCTCGGCGACGGCGGGTTTCTCGTCGAGTACCGCCGCCAGCTTCTCCAACGCGGCCGTCGCGGACTGCAGCGTGTTGTAGAACTGCGACAGCTCCTGCATGGGCTCGTAGAACCGGCGCAGATAGAGCAGGAACGCGGCCAGCACCCCGACCTCGGTGCGCCCCTGCAGCACCCGCCAGCCACCATAGGTCAGCACCACGGCGATGGAGACGTTGCCGATCAGCTTGATGGCCGGCGAGTACGTCGCGGCGAGCCGCTGCGCGTGCAGGCTCGCCTCGGCGTAGTCGCCGTTGACCGCGGCGAAGATCTCGTCGTTGCGCCGCTCGCGGCGGAAGGCCTGCACCGCGCGGATGCCGCCGAGCGACTCCACGAAGTGGATGATGACCAGCGCGATCGTCTCGCGGGTGCGGCGATACGCCCGGGCGCTGGCCCGCTGGAACCAGCGCGACAGCCACAGCAGGAACGGGAACGACGCGAGCGTCACCAGCGCCAGCGGCGGGTCGAGCCAGAGCAGGATCGCGGCCACGGACAGCACCGACAGCGCGGCCAGCACGAGGTCGTCCAGGGCGCCGTCGACGAGCTCGGCGATGTTGTCCACGTCGCTGGTCAGCCGCGCGATGACCCGGCCCGAGGTGAACCGCTCGTGGAAGCCGATCGACAGCCGCTGCAGGTGGTCGTAGACGCGGGTGCGCAGGTCGAGCAGCACGGCGTTGCCGACCCGGCCGGACATCGCGAGGAACGCCCGGCGGGTGCCGAACTCGGCCGCCGTGGCCACCGCGAACAGCACCGTCACCAGCACGAGCGTCGACGGGTGGCCGATGCCCCGGTCGATGCCGAGCTTCACGAGATACGGCCCGGCCATCCCGGCCAGGTTCTGGGTCAGCAGCAGGGCGACCAGCGCGGCGATCGCGGCCCGGTGCGGGCGCAGCAGCGAGCGCAGCAGCCGCCGGCTCGCGACGCGCCCGGTCGGATCCGGCTCCTCGGTCGCGGTGCCCCGCCACCGCTGGACGTCAAGCGCCACGCAGCACATCCCGGTAGCCGGGGCAGGTGGCCAGCAGCTCGGTGTGGGTGCCGATGGCGGCCAGCCGGCCGTCGCGCAGGAACGCGACCCGGTCGGCGAGCGCGACGGTCGAGGGCCGGTGCACCACCAGCAGCGCGGTCGTGCCGGCCAGCACCGTGGCCAGGGCCGACTCGACCAGGGCCTCGGTGTGCACGTCGAGCGCGGACAGCGGGTCGTCGAGGACCAGCACCCGGGGCCGGCCGAGCACCGCGCGGGCCAGGGCGAGGCGCTGGCGCTGGCCGCCGGAGAGCGACAGCCCCTGCTCGCCGATGCGGGTGTCGAGGCCCCACGGCAGCTCGTAGGCGAAGCCGGCCTGCGCGATGTCGAGCGCCTCGGCGATCTCCGCTTCGGTGGCGTCGCTACGACCCAGTGTCAGGTTCTCCCGCACGCTCATCGAGAACAGCGTCGGGTCCTCGAACGCGGTGCCGACGATCCGGCGCAGCGCGTCGAGCCGGATGTCGCGGACGTCGATGCCGTCGATGGTGATCCGCCCGGCGTCGACGTCGTAGAGCCGCGGGACCAGCGACACCAGCGTCGTCTTGCCGCTGCCGGTGACCCCGACGACGGCCACCGTCTCGCCCGGCGCCACCTCCAGGTCGATCCCGCGCAGCACCGGCCGGCCCGGCTCGTAGCCGAACCGGACGTCGGAGAAGCGCAGCCGCCCCTCCACGGTGGACGGCGACAGCGCGCCCGGGCGGTCCACGATGGACGGCGGGGTGTCGAGCACCTCGTAGATCCGCCCGGCCGCGCTCATCGCCTCCTGCGCGTTGGCGATGATCCAGCCCAGGATGTCGATCGGCCAGACCAGCATCACCTGCAGCGCCACGAACCCGACCAGCGTGCCGACGGTGAGCTGCCCGCGGGAGACCTGGATCGCGCCGGCCACCAGCACCACGGCGAGCGTCACGTTGGGCACCAGGTCGAACTGCGACAGCGTGCGGGCCACCATCCGGCTCTTGCCCACGCCGAGGTCGTGCACGTGCCGGGCGCCGCCGGTGAACTGCGTGCTCATGTGGTCGCGCCGGCCGAACGCGCGGATCACCCGGATGCCCTGCGCCGACTCCTCGATGCGGGTGGTGAGGTCACCGAGGGAGTCCTGCAGCTCGCGGGAGGCGGCGAAGTAGCGGCTGGTGAACCGCCGCACGATGAGGAACAGCGGCAACGCGCTGAGCGTCACGAAGACGCCCAGCGGCCAGTAGAGGTGGATGAGCAGCACCGAGACGGCGATATACGTGCCGAGGTTGAGCACGAAGAAGAAGAGCCCGAAGGACAGGAACCGCCGGATCTGCGACAGGTCGGCGGTGGCCCGCGACAGCAGCTGCCCGGACTGCCACCGGTCGTGGAACTCGATCGGCAGGCGCTGCAGGTGTGCGTAAAGGTCCTCGCGCAGCCTGGCCTCCATGCCGACCGAGGACGCCGACTGCGCCCAGCGCCGGACGAAGATGAGCGCCCCCTCGCACGCCCCGAGCGCCACGGCGAGCCCGCCGAGCAGGATCAGCCCGCGGGTGTCACCGCGGCGCACCGGCCCGTCGACCACGCGCTGGATGAGCAGCGGAATGGCCAGGCTGGCCGCGGTCGCGGCGACGGCGGCCAGCATCGACCAGGCGGTGAGCGCGTAATACGGCCTCAGGTAGACCCGCATCCGCCAGAGCGAGTGCGCTCTGGCGGTCGGTGGCATGGGATCAAACGTACGTGCCAATCACATCGGCGCCAACCGATTTCAGATAGCTTCATGATCAAGCAGCCACCGCTTGACCGGCAGCCCCCAGCGGAAGCCGCCCAGCGTCCCGTCCAGGCGGATCACCCGGTGACAGGGGACGAACAGGGCCGCGGCGTTGCGGGCGCAGGCCTGCGCGGCGGCGCGGACCGCGGCCGGGCGGCCGGCCCGGGCGGCGAACTCGGTGTAGGTCACCGGCGCGCCGGCCGCCACCGCGCGCAGCACCTCCCACGCGTGGGTGAGGAACTCGCCGCTGCGCTGGCTGACCCGCACCCCGTCGATCGCGGTGAGGTCACCGTCCACATAGGATTTCAGAGCCTTCAGGGGTACTCCGGGATCCGCGCGCCGCTCGGGCATGACGCTCAGCCGGGCCAGCGTCGTCAGCTCGCGCACGTCGGTCGTCCAGCCGCTGGCCAGCACGGTCTCGTCGGCGTCGGTCACCATCGTGAACGCCCCGGCCGGGGTGTCGGTCGTGGTGTAGTAGGTCTTCACGGCATCCTCCAGAGTCGGATCGCGGCATAGGAACGCCAGGGCCGCCAGCGCTCGGCGTGCGCGGCCAGGGCCTTGGGCTCGTCGGGCAGGCCGGCGGCGCGCGCGCCACGCAGCACGCCCAGGTCGGTGGGCAGGAAGGCGTCCGGGTCGCCGAGGGCGCGCATCGCGGTGTACTGCGCCGTCCACTCGCCGATGCCCGGCAGGGCGCGCAGCCGCTCCACGGTCTCGGCGCGGTCGCCGCCGTCGAGGTCCAGCCCGCCCTCGGCCGCCGCGGTGGCGAGCGCGCGCAGCGTGCGGCGGCGGGACTCGGGCATCGCGAACGCCTCGTCGGGCAGGGCGAGCAGCTCCGCCGGGGTCGGGAACAGCCCGGCGTCGGCGGCGATGAGCCGGCGCAGCACGGTGCGGGCCGCGGCGACCGAGATCTGCTGGCCGACGACGGCGCGCACGGCGATCTCGAAGCCGTCGGTGGCGCGGGGTACGCGTACCCCCTCCTCCTTCGCCACCTGCGGCGCGAGGGCCGGATCGGCGCCGAGCACGGCGTCGACGGCCACCGGGTCGGCGTCGAGGTCGAACAGCCGGCGGCAGCGGGCCACCGCCGGCGCCAGGTCGCGCACGTCGGCCAGGTGGAGCGTGGCGGCCACGTGCCCGGCGCGGGGCACGAGCGTCACCCGTCCGGTGCCGTGCGGCAGCCGGAGATTGCGGTGGTACCGCCCGTCGTCGACCGCGTCGATGCCGTCCACGGCGCGGTCGCGCAGGAACGCGAGCAGCGCCTCGGCGTGCAGCGGCGCCCGGTGCGGCAGCCGCACCGACACCACGCCCTCGTCCTGCTCCGGCTGGGCGCGGCGGGCGCGCAGCTGCGACGGGGTCCGGCCGTACACCTCCCGGACCGTGTCGTTGAACTGCCGGACGCTGCCGAACCCGGCCGCGAACGCGATCTCGGCCAGCCCCAGGCGGGTCGTCTCGATGAGCACCCGCGCGGTCTGCGCGCGCTGGGCCCGGGCCAGCGCCAGCGGGCCGGCGCCGACCTCGGCGGCGAGCATGCGGTGCAGGTGCCGCTCGGTGTAGCCGAGCCGGCCGGCCAGCCCCGGCACGCCGTCGCGGTCCACCACGCCGTCGGCGATGAGCCGCATCGCCCGCCCGACCACGTCGCCGCGCACGTCCCAGTCCGGCGAGCCGGGCGCGGCGTCGGGGCGGCAGCGCAGGCAGGCCCGGTAGCCCTCGCGCTGCGCGGCCGCCGCGGTGGGCAGGAAGCGCACGTTCTCCGGCCGCGGGGTGACCGCCGGGCACGAGGGCCGGCAGTAGATCCCGGTCGAGGAGACGGCCGTGACGAACATGCCGTCGAAGCGCGGGTCCCGGCTGGTCGCCGCCTTGCGGCAGGTCTCGAAGTCCAGTTCCACGCCCCCATCCTGCCCCGGCTCGGGGGCGGGTGACTGGCGGTTTTCGGACCTGCACGTTGCCCTACATTGTGGGCATGAGTGAGTTCGAGACGGGCGTTTCCGGCCTCTCCGCCGCCGACCACGGCCCGGACGAGGGCGTTGCGGACGCCGGCCTGGAGTCGGCCGACGAGCCGAACATCGTCACGGTGCACGGCGAGCACGGCGAGACGATCTACGCGATGGACGTGGACCACGACAACGTCGCCGACGCCGCCGCCTACGACGACGACAACGACGGCGTGATCGACCGGGTCGCGATCGACACCGACCACGACGGCACGCTGGACACCGAGCTGCGCGACCTCAACGGCGACGGCCGGTTCGACGCGGTGTTCATCGACACCGACAACGACGGCGACAAGGACGTGGCGGTGCTGGACACCAACCACGACGGCGCCTTCGACCGGGTGGTCGCCGACACCGACAACGACGGCAACATCGACACCGACGTGCGTGACACGAACTTCGACGGCCGGCCCGACTACGTGGCCCGCGACGTCGACGGCGACGGCAAGACCGACATCACGGTCACCGACACCGACCACGACGGGCACTTCGACACCGTGCACTACGACGACCCGAAGAACGACCCCCTGGCACAGGCCTGATGTTCAGCGGTTCGCCGCGCGCTGGCCGAGCCAGCGCGCGGCGAAGTCGACCAGCTCCCGCTGGCGCATCAGCCGGGCGGTGCCGGCCCCGACCGGCCCGGTCCGCTCGCCCCCGGTGATCTGGGCGAAGTCCTTGGCCAGCGGCTCGAACAGCGACGTGTCGTCGGCCAGCTCGCGATAGGTGACCCAGCGCCGCTCGCCGTCGACCAGCACGGGCGATCCCTGCCGCAGGTACTGTTTCGGCGCCGCCGCCCGGTACTCCGCCAGGTGCAGCGACGTGTTGTTGCCGTGCCCGACGCCGAGCAGCAGCACCCAGGCGTCCGCCTCGTAGAGCCGGGCCAGCGGCGAGCCCTCGCCGAGCCCGTCGTCGAGCTCGTGCCCGGCGGTGATGCGCTCCGCCAGCGGCCCGCGCGCGGCGAACGACACCGTCGGGTGGTCGCTGCGCAGCACGCCCGGGAACGACCGGAAGCACTCGACCACGGCGCCCATGTAGCCGGTCGGCGTGGTATGCGGGTCGTAGGCGGGCGTCTCCGCGCGGATGATTTCCCACCAGTCCTGCGGCACCGGCGGGTTGCCCCAGTCGGCCGGCTCGGTGAGGTGCCGGGAGTGGGTCGGCATCACCAGCGTGCCGTCCGGCCCGATCGCCCGCAGCAGCGCCAGGACCACGGCCTGGGCGCCGCCGGCCACCCAGCCGAGCCGGGACAGCGAGGAGTGGGTGATGACCGTCGCGCCCGCGGGCAGGCCGAGCTCGCGCACCTGCCGCGCGATGCCTTCGACCGTCCCCGGCCGGCTCGCGCGGGCCACCGCATCCGCTTCCATACCCCCATAATGTCGGGCATGACGCAGTGGACGCTGTCCGGGTTCGGAGACGAGATCGACGCCGATCCGGCGGTGCAGCTGCAGGTGCTGCTGGCCCTGGGCGCGTCGTACGTCGAGGTCCGCAGCGCGTGGGGCGTCAACGTGGTGGACATGAGCGACGAGGACGTCGAGCGCCTGTCCGCCTTGCTGCGCCGCCACGGCGTGGGGGTCTCCGCGATCGCCTCGCCGATCGGCAAGACCGGCGTCTTCGACGACGCCCCCACCGAGCAGGCCCGATTGGAGCGGGCGGTCACGCTCGCCCAGCGGCTCGGCGCGCGATACGTGCGGCTGTTCTCCTTCTACCGCCCCGACGGCGTCGACGTGGCCGCCACCCGCGACACGGTCGTGACCCGGATGCGCGCTTTCGCGGACGTGGCCGAGCGCGAGTCGGTGACCCTGGTGCACGAGAACGAGAAGGCCATCTACGGCGACGTGCCCGCCCGCGTGCTCGACCTCGTGGAGTCCGTCGGCTCGCCGGCCTTGCGCGTGGCCTGGGACAACGCGAATTTCGTCCAGGTCGGCGTCCGTCCGTTCTCCGAGGGGTACTCCATGTTGCGCCCACACCTCGAGTATTTGCAGGTCAAGGACGCCCTCGCCGCCGATGGCCGGGTGGTACCGGCCGGCGAGGGCGACGGCGAGCTGCGCGAGACCCTGACCGCGCTGCGCGACGACGGCTTCGCCGGTTTCGCCTCACTGGAGCCGCACCTGGCCGACCCCGCCCGGCCCGACGTGCTCTCCGGCCCGCGCCGCTTCGGCGAGGCCGCCCGCGCCTTCGCCACCCTCACCGCCTCACTGGGCATCGACCTGGTCTGACCTGTCGCCTTCACTGTTTTCCTGGGGATCGACCCCGGTCTGACCTGCCGCAGCAGGAAACCTCAACCACAGCGCCGGAGGCGCACCAGGCGACCGCGCGGGGACGTCAGGGGCGCGCAGCGCGGGAGGAAGTGGCCGCGGAGCGGTCATGGGGGGTCTGGGGTGGGAACCCCCCAGGTGTAGCGCCGCGACGGAGTCGCGCGTGGCGAGCTTCCGGCCGCAACCAAATGCGCCGGAGGCGCAGCAGGAAACCCCAACCCTGCGCCGGAGGCGCATCAGGGGACCGCGCGGGGACGTCAGGGGCGCGCAGCGCGGGAGGAAGTGGCCGCGGAGCGGTCATGGGGGGTCTGGGGTGGGAACCCCCCAGGTGTAGCGCCGCGACGGAGTCGCGCGTGGCGAGCTTCCGGCCGCAACCAAATGCGCCGGAGGCGCAGCAGGAAACCTCAACCACAGCGCCGGAGGCGCACCAGGCCGGCGGCCGCCGCGGGCTGGGTGTCGGTGGCCACCTTGGCGCACAAGCGGTCATCGGCGCCGACCCCTGGGGCGGCGCGGTGCGGCGGACCGGTGCGGATGTCGCACCCGCCGGGCGCAGCCTCCGATCCGCGCGGCCGGGCCGGGGACCGGAAGTCTCCGCGATCATGCTGTCCGCGGTGGCCGCACCACGGGTTTGCCATGATCCCGGAGACTTTCGGTACACAGGGGTACATCAGCACTCCACGATCATGAAAAACCGTTGGTGTCGACGCCGGATGAGCATGATCACGGAGACTTTCGGTCCCTGCGCCGTGCCGCGCGGCGTGGAGCGCCCGATGGGTGGGACGTGATCGCGGACCGTGCCCGCCTGTCGGGACGCGCGGGCCGGGCACCGGTGGCCGCCGGCGGGCATCGCGGACAACGGCGCGGGCCGGTGCCGGGGCGCGGCCGGAGCGCGGCCGGTGGGGCCGGCCAGCACCGGACACCGGCACGGTCGCGATGCGCCGCGTGTGCCCGTCCGCGGCGGACACACCAAGCTCATACACCGTGACCGCCGGAGGCGCAGCAAGAAACCCCAACCACGGCGCCGGAGGCGCGACACGCCGGCCGGACGACACTGCGTAAGCTCGATAGTCGTGGCACTCAGCATCGGGATCGTCGGCCTGCCCAACGTCGGCAAGAGCACCCTGTTCAACGCCCTCACCAAGGGGGACGCGCTCGCGGCGAACTATCCGTTCGCGACCATCGAGCCCAATGTCGGTGTGGTCGGGCTGCCCGACGGGCGGCTCGGGCGGCTGGCGGAGCTCTACGACTCGCAGAAGGTCGTGCCGGCGCCGGTGTCGTTCGTCGACATCGCCGGGCTGGTGCGCGGGGCGTCGAAGGGGCAGGGGCGGGGTAACGCGTTCCTGGCCAATATTCGCGACGCCTCGGCGATCTGTCAGGTGGTGCGGGCGTTCTCCGACCCCAACGTGGTGCACGTCGACGGGAAGGTGTCGCCGCGCGACGACATCGAGACGATCAACACCGAGCTGATTCTGGCCGACCTGCAGACGATCGAGAAGGCGCTGCCGCGGCTGGAGAAGGAGGCCAAGGTTCGCAAGGAGCGGGCCGGGGTCGCCGCCGCCGCGAAGGCCGCCGGTGAGCTGCTCAACGAGGGCAACACGCTCTACGGGGCCGGGTTCGACGTGTCGGAGCTGGGGGAGCTGCACCTGCTGACGGCGAAGCCGTTCCTCTATGTGTTCAACGTCGACGAGGCCGAGCTGGGCGACTCGGCGTTCCTGGACGAGCTGCGCGCGATCGTGGCGCCGGCCGAGGCCATCTTCCTCGACGCGAAGATCGAGTCGGAGCTCACCGACCTCGACGAGGACGAGGCGCTGGAGCTGCTGGCCTCGATCGGGCAGCCGGAGCCGGGCCTGCACCAGCTCATCCGGGTCGGGTTCCGCACGCTGGGGCTGCAGACGTACCTCACCGCCGGGCCGAAGGAGGCGCGGGCCTGGACGGTCCCGGTCGGCGCCACCGCCCCGGAGGCGGCCGGCGTCATCCACTCGGACTTCCAGCGCGGGTTCATCAAGGCCGAGGTGGTCTCGTTCGACGACCTGATGGCGGCCGGCTCGATGCAGGCGGCCAAGGCGGCCGGCAAGGTGCGCATCGAGGGCAAGGACTACGTGATGCAGGACGGCGACGTCGTGGAGTTCCGCTTCAACGTCTGACCTGCGCTTCGGTTTTTGCTCTTGGCACCGCGGACCTGGCAGCGCCGGGGCGCCCGTTCAGGGCTGGCCCGGTGCGGTGTCTCGCGGGAGGAACGGTCTGCAAGTGCGGCGGCCCGAGCCAGGAAATGGCTCTTATGCGGCGCCCGCGATGATCGTTTTGTACAGATCCTCGATTCGCGCGGCTAATGTGACCTCGCCGGGCGATAAGTCCGAATCATCGGATCCGGGCACACGGAGGCGGATTTGCGTGCGTCCGTCCAGGCGGCGGACGTCCGGGCGGACGCCGACCGCGTCGGCGACCACCTTCATGCGCTCGGTCAATGCCGCATGCTGGGAATCATCGAGCTGTAACGTGCGGCGGATCTCGCCGCCATCGTGCGTCCACCCTTGCAATAAGGCCAGCGCATCGCTGAGATAGTCACGGTGATCGTCGCTCCACCGGGCCCGCATCTCGACCTACCCTCCCTCGGCATCGTTGCCGGCTTGTGGCCGTTTCGAAGCCTGCCCGTCATCAACGGTGTCTGCAAGTCTGCCGAGCAACCGGTGGATCTGTCCACGGCCACATTTCCCTCGTCTGGTGAACAACAGGGCAGAGCCAGCCACCGGAACTTCATTTGGGTCTGGCACTCTGGTTGCCTGTGCAGACCGAACGGGTGATGCCAAGGATCATCGTTGGGGCCGCGATCGTCTCCGACGGTCGCGTTCTGGCGTGTGAGCGCGCGTTGCCGCCCGAAATGGCCGGTAGATGGGAGTTTCCCGGGGGCAAGGTCGACCCTGGCGAGACGGAGGTTCAGGCCCTGGTGCGCGAGTGTCAGGAGGAGCTCGGCGTCGAGGTCGCGGTGGGCCCGCGGGTCGGCGACGACATCGAGATGCTCGGCGGGACCGCGATCTTGCGGGTGTACCTCGCGACGCTGATCAACGGCTCGCAGCCGATGCCGCTGGAGCACAGTGACCTGCGCTGGCTCGCCGTCGGCGAGCTGGACAGCGTGCCGTGGCTGCCCGCCGACGCGCCGATCGTGCACGCGCTGGAGCCGTTGCTACCGTCGTCCGCGTGAACGTCACCTATCCCGAGGTGGGCGCGACCCGCGAGGGGCCGCTGCCGGCCGGATACAAACACGTCGTCCGCCGGGCCCGGCTCGGCCGGGTGGACTTCGCCGCGGCGGCCGACGCGGTCGCCCACTGGCAGCCCCAGCGGGGCGCCGGGCTGCTGGTGCGCAGCGACGCGGAGCGGGCCGCGCTCGGCGTGGAGTTCGCCTCGGGGATCGGCGTGGGGCCGCTGCGGCTGTGGGTGCCGTGCGAGATCGTGTGGGTCGTGGACGAGCCCGGGCGGTACGGCTTCGGGTTCGGCACGCTGCCCGGGCACATCGCCACCGGCGAGGAGTCGTTCCTGCTCAGCGTGGACGAGGCGGGCGAGGTGTGGTTCGAGGTGCGGGCGTTCAGCCGCCTCGCGAAGTGGTGGGTGCGGCTCGGTGGCCCGGTGACGCGCCTGATGCAGTCCGGGGTCACGGACCGCTACGTGAACGCGATGCGGAAGCTTCGATAGGGAAAGGGCCGCGGGAACCCGCGGCCCTTTCCGTTCGGGTCAGTGCCCGTCGGTCGGGTGCTGGTAGCGCAGCTGCTCCGGTGGCAGCGGGAACTCCTGGTCGTCGCCGAACGGCGAGGCCGCCGCGGCACGGTCCAGGTAGAGCTCGGCGACCGGCATCCTGCCGTCCGCGCCGAGGGCCGCCGCCTGGGGCAGCGGGCCCTGCTGGTGCCACTGCGTGCTGGTGTCCGACGTGGCGCCCGGGTTGGAGGCGTGGGCCAGCGCCGGGTCGTCCAGCTGGTCACGGCGGAAGATCTTGCGTCCGAGCCAGGTCACGGGGTCGTACCTCCGATCGACGACGCGTTCCTTCATCGGAATGATCGCATTGTCCGTGATCTTGATGTGCTCCGGGCACACCTCGGTGCAGCACTTGGTGATGTTGCAGTACCCGAGGCCCTGCTCGGCCTGCGCGAACTCCTTGCGGTCGCCGCGCGCGTCGAGCGGGTGCATGTCAAGCTCAGCGGCCCGGATGAAGAACCGGGGACCGGAGAAGGCCTTCTTGTTCTCCTCGTGGTCGCGGACCACGTGGCAGACGTTCTGGCACAGGTAGCACTCGATGCACTTGCGGAACTCCTGCGAGCGCTCCACATCGACCTGCTGCATGCGGTACTCGCCGGGCGCGGTGTTCTTCGGCGGGGCGAACGCGGGCAGCTCGCGGGCCTTCTGGTAGTTGAAGTTGACGTTCGTGACCAGGTCGCGGATCACCGGGAAGGTGCGCAGCGGGGTCACCGTCACCGTCTCGTTGTCCTCGAACGTCGACATCCGCGTCATGCAGCCCAGCCGCGGCTTGCCGTTGATCTCCATCGAACAGGAGCCGCACTTGCCGGCCTTGCAGTTCCAGCGAACGGCCAGGTCGGGGGTCTGCGTGGCCTGCAGCCGGTGGATGACGTCGAGCACGACCTCGCCGTCGTTGACCTCCACCTGGAAGTCCTGCAGCGAGCCGCCCGTGTCGTCGCCGCGCCACACGCGGAAGTGCCGGACGGTACCCATTACAGCTCCTCCTCGGTCATGTACTTGGACAGCTCGCTCTGCTCGAACAGCGCCTGGAGCTCTGGGCGCATGACCGGCAGCGGCTTGCGCTCCAGCTTGACGTCCTCGCCGTCCAGCGAGCAGACCAGGTTGATCTTGCGCCAGGTCGGGTCCATCTTCGGGAAGTCCTCGCGCGTGTGCCCGCCGCGGGACTCGGTGCGCTCCAGGGCCGCCTTCGCGGTGCACTCGGAGACGATCAGCATGTTGCGCAGGTCGAGAGCCAGGTGCCAGCCCGGGTTGTACCGCCGGCCGCCGCCGACGCCCACCTTCCTGACCCGCTCCTTGAGGTCGGCCAGGCGCACCAGCGAGTCGCGCAGCTCGCCCTCGCGGCGGATGATGCCCACCAGCGTGCCCATGATCTCCTGCAGGTCGTGGTGCAGGCCGTACGGGTTCTCGCCGCCCTCGCCGCGCTGCAGCGGGGCCAGCGCCGTCTCCACGGCCGCGTCGACCGCCGCCGCGGAGGGCTTGCGCCGCTTGGTCGCCTCGGCGTAGGCGGCCGCGTGCTCGCCGGCCCGCTTGCCGAACACCAGCAGGTCGGACAGCGAGTTGCCGCCGAGCCGGTTGGAGCCGTGCATGCCGCCGGACACCTCGCCGGCCGCGAACAGGCCCGTCACCGACGCCGCCGCGGTGTCGGCGTCGACCTCGACGCCGCCCATCACGTAGTGGCAGGTCGGGCCGACCTCCATGGGCTGCTTGGTGATGTCGACGTCGGCCAGTTCCTTGAATTGGTGGTACATCGAGGGCAGCCGCTTGCGCACCTGCTCGGCCGGCAGCCGGCTGGCGATGTCGAGCAGGACGCCGCCCGCCTGCGTGCCGCGGCCCTCCTTGACCTCGGCGTTGATGGCCCGGGCGACCTCGTCGCGGGGCAGCAGCTCCGGGGGGCGCCGGTTGTGGTCGGGGTCGCTGTACCAGCGGTCGGCCTCCTCCTCGGTCTCCGCGTACTGCTTGCGGAAGACGTCGGGGACGTAGTTGAACATGAACCGCTTGCCGTCGGTGTTGCGTAGCACGCCGCCGTCGCCGCGGACCGACTCGGTGACCAGGATGCCCTTCACCGACGGCGGCCAGACCATGCCGGTCGGATGGAACTGCAGGAACTCCATGTTGATCAGCGTCGCGCCGCTGCGCAGCGCCAGGGCGTGCCCGTCGCCGGTGTACTCCCAGGAGTTCGAGGTCACCTTGTAGGACTTGCCCACGCCGCCCGTGGCCAGCACGATCGCCGACGTCTCGAACAGCACGAACTCGCCGGACTCGCGGTAGTAGCCGAAGGCCCCGGTCACCGCGCCGTTCTCGATGAACAGCTCGGTGATGGTGCACTCCTGGAACACGCGGATCCGCGACTCGTAGTCCCCGGAGGTCGCGTAGTCCTCCTGCTGCAGCGACACGATCTTCTGCTGCAGCGTGCGGATCAGCTCCAGGCCGGTCCGGTCGCCGACGTGCGCCAGCCGCGGGTACTCGTGGCCGCCGAAGTTGCGCTGGCTGATCTTGCCGTCGCGGGTCCGGTCGAACAGCGCGCCGTAGGTCTCCAGCTCCCAGATCCGGTCCGGCGCCTCCTTGGCGTGCAGCTCGGCCATCCGGTAGTTGTTCAGGAACTTGCCGCCGCGCATGGTGTCGCGGAAGTGCACCTGCCAGTTGTCGTTGGCGTTGACGTTGCCCATGGCGGCGGCCGCGCCGCCCTCGGCCATGACCGTGTGCGCCTTGCCGAACAACGACTTGGAGATGATGGCGGTCTTCTTGCCCGCGAGCCGCGCCTCGATGGCCGCCCGCAGCCCGGCGCCGCCCGCGCCGATCACCACGACGTCGTAGGTGTGTCGCTCGATGTTCGTCATCGGGGGGTTCCTAATTCCAGATTCGGAGGTCGGTGATCCAGTTCGCGGACACCGCCATGATGTAAGCGTCCGTCAGGATGACCGTGAACAGCGAGGTCATCGCGAAGGTGCCGTGGCGGGTGTTGAGCTTGGAGATCAGCGTCCACATGCGGTACCGGATCGGGTGCCTCGAGAAGTGCTTCAGCCGCCCGCCCATGACGTGCCGGCACGCGTGGCAGCTGGTGGTGTAGCCGGCCAGGGCGATCACGTTGACCACGATGATCAGCGACCCGAGCCCGATGCCGAACCCGCCGTCGGTCCCCTTGAAAGCGTGGAACATGTCCCAGATGTTGATCAGCAGGATCAGCGACGCCAGGTAGAAGAAGTACCGGTGCGAGTTCATGAAGACCAGCGGGAAGCGGGTCTCGCCGCTGTACTTCTTGTGCGGCTCACGCACGGCACAGGCTTGCGGCGACATCCAGAGCGAGCGGTACCCGCTCTTGCGGTAGTAGTAGCAGGTCACCCGGAAGCCGGCGACGAACGGGAAGGCGGCCAGCCCCAGCGGCAGCCAGGCCGGGAACTTCCCGAACGGCGTCCCGAAGTGCGACGACCCGGCGACGCACGAATCGCTCAGACACGGCGAGTACAGCGGCGTGAGATATCCGTGATCTGCGACGAAGTACCACTTCGCCATGAAAATTCGAATCGTCGAATAGACGATGAAGAACAACAGAATGGCGGCGATGACCAACGGGGAAGTCCGCCACCCGTCCGTCCGCAATGTCTTGGCGCTGATCGCAGCGCGGGCCCCCGCGCCCGAAACTGACCGAGGCCTGATAGGCGTGGTCGTCATGAGTACTCCCTGGACGGGTGGTGAAGCGTTCTCCGATGTACCGATCTATGGTCGGTGCACACGTTACGCCCGATCCCGCAGCGTCGTGCGTTGGGAGTCTGGCGTGTGTCGGCGCGATGACGAAAGACCCTGTTGGAAAATCGGCCCGCCACTGTGGAGAACTTCACTCCCGCCCCGCCGGCCCCGCCAATCCCCGCCGCTGACCCGGCCCACCCCAGCTCCGGCCCGATCCGCCCGGTGTGCCGCCCTTGCCCACCGCCAGCGTGGCAGCCTTGTGTGACCCCGCAGCGTGACCAACATCAGGGCGCATCGGCCCGGCACGCCCGACGACCAGGCGCGTCGTCCCGCCATGCCCGACGGCTCCGCGCCTCACCTCGGTGGCGGATGGCCTGGCGTGCTTCGCGCACCGGGCGGCGCAGCAGATGGCTTGGCGTTGGGGCGCGGTTTGTTCGACGGCTTGGTGCCTCGGCTCGGTGTGGATGGTGCCTGAGTGTGGGGGTTCGGTCTGGATGGACGGCTAGCGTGTCGGCTTGTTCGGGCGCCGGGAATAGGGGGCGTGTTTCGGCTCTTCAGGGCGCCTCCGACCCGCCGTCCGCGCGTGACGCGGCCGTGTCCCACGCCGCAGGCTGGGCGTCGGTGGCCACCGGCGGGCGCGAGCGGTCATTGGCATTGGCCCCGGGGCTGCGCGGCGCGGCGGACCGGTGCGGATGTCGCACCCGTTGGGCGCGCGCCATCCGATCTGCGCGGCCGGGCCGGACGTATGTCTCCGTGATCATGATGTCTGCGGTGACCGCACACCGGGTTTGCCATGATCCCGGAGACTTGTGGTACACGGGGGTACATCAGCGCTCCGTGATCATGAAAAACCGTTGGTGTCGATGCTGCGTTGCGCATGATCACGGAGACTTACGGCCGCTGCGCCGTGCCTCGCAGGGCGCAACGACCGGCGGATGGGACGTGACCGCCGATCGCCCACCGCGCACAAGTGTTGGGACGCGCGGGCCGGGCGCCACGTGGCCGTCGGTGGGCATGGCGGCCAGCCGTGCCGGTTCCCGGGTGGCGCTGGCCGGTGCCGCAGTGTGGGCGGAGCGCAGCGGAAGCGGGCCGGCCGCGCCCCCGGCTGCACGCGGCGCATCACGGCCGGTTCGTGGCGGATACGCCAAGCTCATGCGCCAAGGTGGCGGACGTGAGCCGCGCCTCCGGCCGGACACTGAGGCTGTGCCCGGCTGTTCGACGCCACGCGTTCTGGCGGACGTCGTGGCCGCGCCCCGCCGCGTGACGCTGCGCCGTCCGCCCGGACGCTGTCACCGCGCCCCGCCGCGTGACCCCGCGCCTCCCGTCGAACGCCGCCTGCACAGCCAGCCACGGCCGAACCGCCTCGGGGGAGTGCGCCCGGCCCCGGCCCCGCCCCGGGTGTCCCGCCCGCAGACCCCGGTTTCTTGGGCCGCCGTCCCCGTCCCCGGCCGCCATCCCCGGCCCGGCCGCGGGGGACGACGCGCCGGGCCAGCGGTCGGGCGGCGCTACCCGGAAGCGCCGCCCGTGTAGTTCCACGAGGCCAACCGCAGGGCCGGCGCCACGAAGCCCGACTCTGCCCACGGTCCGGGCTGTTCGACCGCCGACGTGCCGATGCCCAGCACCGCTCCGGGCCCGAGGGCCTGCGCATACGACTGCGTGAACCGGAAGTTTCGCACCGGAGTCGTGATCTGCCCGTCCTCGATGAGCCAGACGCCGTTGCGGGTCAGCCCGGTCACGACCAGGGTGCGCGGGTCGAGCACCCGGGTGTAGTGGTTGTCCGTCACCAGCAGGCCGCGCTCGACGCCCGCGACCAGTGCCGCCACCGCCGAGTCCGCCGCCGGGCCGTCGACCTCGGCCGGCGCCGGGCCTTCCGTCGGCAGCAGCCGCAGGCTCGACGGGATCGCCCCGAACGCGGCGCCGCCGGGGATCGCGTGGCCGGTGGACTGGGCGCCGTTGCCGGCGCGGACGGCCGTGCGCCGGTCGTGCACCACGGCCGTGGACAGGCCACGGTCGACCAGCACCACACGGCGGCGCGGGGTGCCCTCGGAGTCGAACGGGATCGCGCTCGAGTCGGGCAGCGAGGCGTCCTCCACCAGCGAGACGGACGGGTCGAACTGTGCCTCGCCCAGCTGCAGGAACGACTGGCGGTCGAGCACCATCTTGGCGTTGAACCCGTAGAAGGCGAGCATCTGCAGCACGTCGGCGACCGCGGCGGGCTCGAGCACCACCTCGTAGCGCCCCGGCGGCAGCTCCACCGGGTCGACGCCGGCCCGCGCCTTGGCCGTGGCCCGGGCGCCGAGCACCGCGCCGTCGATGTCGGACAGCCGCGCCGCCGCGAGCCGGGCCAGCCCGTCGGACGAGGCGGTACGCACGATGCCGTCCATCGCCGCGCTGGCTCGCTCCGCGACCAGGTGCTGCCCGGCCGAGTTCGCGAACACGGATCGGGTCGAGGACGTGCGGCAGTATCCGGCCGTGTCCAGCCCTTCTGCCTGGTCGACGAACGCCCGCACCCGCGCCGCCCGCTCGTCCGGCGAGGCCGCCGCGGTCGCCTCGTCGACCTCGCCGGCGAACGCCAGCGGCTCCGGCGGCGTCAGCCCGGGCCACGTCGGATCGGCCGGCGCCAGCCGCATCGCGTCGACGGCTCGCCGGACCAGCTCGTCGAGCCCGCCGAGGGCGGTCGTGAACGTGGTGGCCGTGCGTCCGTCGGCGTGCAACCGAAGCCGCACCGCCGTCGCCTCGTCGGCGACATTCTGGTGGATGTACGAGTTGGCGAACCTGGTCAGCGCCAATGCGTGCCGCTCCACCGTCACCTCGGCCTCGATGCCGGGCCCGACCAGCTCCAGCACCCGCTGCGCCACATCGGTCTCCGTCGCCGCGACGCTCATCCCCGCACCCCCACGCGAACGTTCTGGAACCGGGCCGCCGCGGCCGGGTGCCCGGTGTGCCCGATCTGGCCGGGCTGGCCCTTGCCGCAGTTCGGCGTGCCCCACGAGACAAGCTCGGAGCTGAGCATGTCCATCGAGCCCCAGAACCGGGGCCCGATGCCGGTATACGTCGGGTTTCGCAGCATCCGCCCGAGCTTGCCGTTCTTGATTTCCCAGCCGATCTCGCACCCGAACTGGAAGTTGAGCCGCTTGTCGTCGATCGACCAGGACCGGTTGAGGTCCATCAGCACGCCGTCGTCGGTCGCCGCGATCATCTCCTCGAGCGTGTGCGGCCCCGGCAGCAGCCCGACGTTGGTCATCCGCACCATCGGCAGCCGCGCCCACCCGTCGGCCCGCACGCTGCCGGCGTAGTCCAGCCCGGCGACCGCGGCGGAGTCCCGCCCGGCGAGCGTCCCGACCCAGATCCCGTCCCGCACGGCGTATCGCGCCGCCGCCGGCGTCCCCTCGTCGTCGTAGCCGAACGAACCGAGCGCGCCCGGAATCGTGGGGTCGATGGTGATGTTCATCAGCTCCGACCCGTACCGCAGCTGATTGATCTTGGCGAGGTCGAGCCACGACGTCCCCGCGAAGGCCGCCTCCCAGCCGAGAATCCGGTCGAGCTCGATCGCGTGCCCCACCGACTCGTGGATCTGCAGCGCCATCTGCTCGCTGCCCAGGATCAGCGTCGTCTCACCGGCGGGACACTGCGGCGCGGCGAGCAGCGCCCGCGCCTCCTCGGCGATCCGCGCCGCGTGCGCCTGCAGGTCCAGCTCGTCGACGAGTTCCCAGCCGCGAGTGCCGTATTGACCCCGGTAGGACGGATAGGACCGGCGCTGTGTCTCGCCGTCGCCGATCACCGTCGCCGAGATGCCCGCCCCCGACTCGCGGATGTGCTGGTCGATCCGGTGCCCCTGCGACGACACGAACCACTTGCGCGTGTCCCAGACGCGATAGAGGCCTTCGGCGATGTCGGCGCCCGCCTTGTGCGACTCGGCGGTGGCCGCGGTCAGCAGGTCGCCCTTCGTCGACAGCGCCACCGTCAGCGGGTCGACCTCGCACGCGCTGGCCCACGAGTCCACCCGCGCCTCGACCTCGACCAGGTCGAGCTGCGGACCGGGCACCGTCGCCGACGCCCGCGCGATCGCCGTGGCCCGCTCACCCGCACGCCGCGCCGCGTCGGAGCCGAGATCTGGCACCGCGAAGAAACCCCAGCTGGATCCCACGAGGGCCCGCACTCCGACGCCCGCGTCCTCGTCCTGACTGAGCTCCTCGATCTCGCCGTTGCGCGCGCTCATCGACTCGGACCGGCGGTGCATCACACGGGCATCGGCATATCGAGCACCGGCCGCCAGCGCCGCCTCGACCGCCGCAGTAGCCACGTCGAACTGGGTCATGGTTGGACAGTACCGAGGGGGTGTGACAGTTTTTCGCCAGACAACCCTATGTCGATGGGCCGGCTACCCGATCAAACTGTTGATCTGCCGCGCGAGCGCGAGATCCTTCTTGGTCACCCCGCCCGCCGAGTGCGTCGACAGCCGGAACGTGACCGTCCGCCACCGGATGTCGATGTCAGGATGGTGGTCGGCCTGCTCGGCGACGTGCGCGACCTCCGCCACCAGCCGAATCCCGTCCAGGAACGAGGGCGCCGTCACCGACCGCTCGATGCCGTCCGTGCCGCCGGACCACCCGGCCAGGTCCACCAGGGCGGCGGAGAGTTCGTCACTGCCGAGCACATCAGCCATGCCCAGAACCTACCCCCGGCGCCTGCGACTACGGATGATTGTCTGGAGTACCGCCAAAAACACGACGACCACCGCCGCAGCCCCGACGGCGGCGATGACCGCGACCGAGTCGGCACCACCGCCGCCCTCACCCGGCGCCGAGGTTTGCGGCGCGGCGCTGGAGGGCAGCGGCGGTACTTCGGCGGTGAGTGCCTTGACGGGGTCGACGATGCCGAAACCGTAGACCGGATCCCGGCCGGGCTCACCCTTGTCCTGCGCGGTGAGCGTGAGCCGCCGGACCACCTCCGCCGCGCTGAGAGCGGGATACTTCGCCCGCACGAGCGCAACGACGCCCGCCACGACGGCATTCGCGTCGCTGGTACCGGTACCCACGTGCGTCTTCCCGCCGACGTCGGTGGTGACCATGTCGACACCGGGCGCGGTGAGCACCATCTCGGGCCCGGCAACCGAGACGGAGGCGCGTTCCCCGTGCCGATCGACGGCGCCGACCGCGACCACTCCAGGCATCCTGGCCGGGAAGTCCACCGATCCGACAGCGGGTTTGTTCCCGGCGGCCGCAACGATCACGACGTCGGCGGCGAATGCCTTCTTGATGGCCATCTTGACCTCGTCGGCCTCGCTGGTCCCCAGCGAGATGCAAATGACCTTGGCTCCGCGACTTACCGCATAGTCGATGCCCGCGGCGAGGTCCTTGGGGTAGCCCCCGAGATCGAGGTATTTGGCCACCTGGATCGGCAGTATGGTCGCCTTCGGGGCGATGCCTAACACACCATCGTCCGCGCCCCTGCCGCGACCCGCGATGAGGCCGGCCATCGCTGTGCCATGCCCGACGGTGTCGTTGCGGCCGTCGCTGCTGCCACCGCCGAAATCCTTGCCCGGCACGACTGCCGAGGCAAGCTCCGGTGCCTGCGCGTCAACGCCGGAGTCGGCCACCGCGACCAGCACCCCTTCGCCCTGGCTGATCCGCTGGGCCTCCGCGATGTGGAGAAACTCCAGGTGCCACTGTTGGTCGCGTACCGCGTCGGCGTATGCCGTGGCCGGAAACGCCGACGCCGCGATCGTTGCCAGCAGGGCTGGCATCGCGAAACGCCGAAGGCTCAACGGTCGATTCCGATCACGCCGGGCGCCGCATCGTGCACGGTCTGTGCCTTCGGCGACTCGAGCACCGGCGCCACCCCCTCGGCAACCTGCCATTGGTCGTCGGCGTCCCGCTTTCGGCCGGCCCGTCTCCGGGCATAAGCTTCATAGCTTCGATCGCGCCAGCCACCTGGCGGCGTAGGCTCATGAGCTTCCGTGGGACCCCCGGTGGCCGATACGCGGCTTGAGCCCCGTTTGCCAGTCCCTCGCGCGACCGGCTGCCCTGTCTGGGATCCGATCACACCCGGTCCGGCGAAAACTTTGCTGGTAGGTCCAGTCTCCGTGCTGCGCAGCACATCCGGTTCGCCGCTCGGCGGGCGCTCGACGGAAGCGCCCGAACGTGGCCCGATGACGCCCCCGGGACGGAGGGCACGCTGGCCCGATGGTGTTTGGATCATCCAGCCGGTATCCAAGGCCGTAGGCGGCACGGTCGCCGGTGCGACGGGAGAAGTCAGCACCGGTGGAGTGACGACCGGCGACGGGGCTCCAGTGAGGAACGGCCCGAGCCCGCTGTCGTCTGGCGCCGACGCGGGCCCATTGTTGCCTACTGGCCCACCGTCCGGTGTTGGCGGCGTGAACGCTGGCTGCGGAACGTAACGACCGCTCGTGTTGCCGCCACCAGTGGCTTGCTGATCGACCTGGGCCAGTGGCATGGCCCCATCCTCGTATCGACCCATCGATGGAATCACGACTGTGTCGGCAGTCGCCTCAGTGACCTTTCGGTCCGCGGTCTCCATGATCACGCGGGCTTGCTCGTCAAGACGGTTCTGATGAAGACCCAGCACAGCATTGCCCATGCCGTCCGGCAGGCCCATGGTCGGCACTCGGTCGTCGGGCACTGCGCTCAGGAGGGGGCCAAGCGGGCTACTGTTCCTGACGTAGGTCCGCAGAGCTGCCTTCGAGTCGTAATACGACTCTCGGAGCGGTTCCAGTTTCCTCTTCGCCTCGAACAACGCATCGGTGACGGCGGCGAGCGTACGTTGTACGTTGGCCGCCGCCTCGCTGGCGGTGGTCATGAAGCCGATCATCTGATCGAGTTCATCGATGAACCTCTGCGCCGCGACGCTCGTCGCTGGATCCCAGCACGCGGTGACCTGCTCCCGAAGACTCCGCAGGTTGGCGATCTGCGAGTTCAGCAGTGTCTGCTTCTGTGCCCAGGCGCTCTCGTGGGCAGTGTTATTGGCCGAGTTCTCGTCGACCACCATTCGCCAGAGCGCCGGAACGCGGTAGCTGTCGTACGTGCCGCTCATCGCCCGGCTCCGTGGCTGTGGAGCTGGCGGTTCTCGTCGAGCCTGTCGCGTTCTTCGGCTGCGCGGGCTTGCTGTTTGGCGTCGTTCGCCGTTCGCTCGTCGTTCGTCACCTCGGTTGATGCGCCGCCTTGCACCGTCTGGAGGAAGTCGGCGGACTGTCCGTCGGCCTCGCGATAGGTCGTGACGATCTCCTGTGCCACCTTGGCCAGCGTCGCAGCGTTGTGTGCGAGAGTGTCCAAGAACCGCATCGCCTCCTCCATGCGGCGCCAGTAGTCGAGTGCCGCCTGCTGGACGGCCGGGCTGGCACTGTGCACGCCGAAGGAGGCGTAGAACTGCAGCTGGTTCTTGACGCGCTGAGCCGTCGGGATGATGTCCTTGTCGACCGAGGTCTGCAGCTTGGTGCTGAAGTCGTGCAGGCCGGCCGCGTCGACTTGGATGCGGGTGCTGTCTGCCACGGTGGTACCCCCGTCCCCATGCATTGACAGACTTTAAGGTAGCCGAGTCGCGGTAGGTAGGGAGGGCCGTATGTCGATCGGTGGGGTCACGCGGGAGCTGGTCGTGCGCTGTGTCGACATCTGGGCGCCCGGGAATCTGCATGCTTCGCATGGAGCGACATTTCTGTACGCCTCGGGCATCGGTATTGACCACGAGGTGGCGGTGGCGGGGGTGCGGGCGTTCGCGGAGTTCTCGGATCGGTTGCGGGGGCGGCTCAACCTGCTGTTCGTAGCGCCCGGAGTGGAGTCGCTGCAGGAGCGTGTGACTCGGCTGCAGCGGGAATTGCGGACGCCGCCGGAAATGGGGTGTACGTCGTGCCGAATGGGAATGTGGCGGCCGCCCTCAAAGCGGTTGGCGGGGGCTCGGTGCTGGCGGTCATCGACGAAACGGTCGAGAAGAGCTTTTCCGCGGCGGTGGTACTCCTGCGCGCGCCCGCGGGCACGTGGCGGGCTCAGCAAGCCGAGTTGGAGCGGGCGGGGCTGGAGCTGACGGCCGGCGTGGAACTGGTGGACGGCGATGAGGAATTGCTCGTCGGGTTCGGTACTCGGTCGGCGAAGACGCTCGAGGCGTTCAAGACCGAGCTCTGGGCGCTCGACGAGTACGCGGGCGTGCGCTACCGCGACCCGCGCGACCCCGAAGGCCACCTCATGGACATCTCGCTCGAGCCCAATCCGGGCGCGCTGCGGCGGGAGATGCTGCAGCGGCTGCGCGGCGGCGGGATGAGCGTCACGCAGCTGAAGCGGTTCGCGCTCACCGAGACCGTGTACCGCGCCTCCGACGCGCAGAAGGTCATCGTCGCCCTGTTGCACGCGGGCGTCGTGACCCGCGTGCCGGAGGGCGGGCGGCTCGGCGGGGACGTGGTGATCAGCCTGGCGCCGGCAGCGAGCGGCGGATGAAGTCGAGCTCGATGCGCAGCAGCTTCTCGGCCAGGCCGCCGGCGGCCATGTGCGTGGCGCCGGTCAGCGGGATCATCGAGTGCGGGCGGCCCGTGGCCAGCAGCGCGGCCGACAGGCGCAGCGTGTGCGCGGCGACCACGTTGTCGTCGACCAGGCCGTGGACCAGCAGCATCGGGCGGGCGTCCTCGGGGCGCACCGGGGGCTCGGAGGCCAGCTCGATGAGCGAATTGTGCGCGTACACCTCGGGCGCGTCGGCGGGCAGCCCCAGGTACCGCTCGGTATAAGCAGTGTCGTAGAGGCTCCAGTCGGCCACGGGCGCGCCGACGACGGCGCAGTGGTAGACATCCGGGCGGCGCAGCACGCCCAGCGCCGACAGCCACCCGCCGAACGACCAGCCGCGGATGGCGACGCGGCCCAGGTCCAGGTCGGGGTGCTTGTCGGCGAGCGCGGCCAGCGCGTCGACCTGGTCGCCGAGGATCACGTCGGAGAAGCGGCGGTGGATCGCCTTGTCGAAGCTGGGCGCGACCCCGGGTGTGCCGCGGTTGTCGATGGACACGACCGCGAAGCCCTGGTCGGCCCACCACTGCTTTTCCTGCCAGCGGGCGCGCGCGGCGACGACCTCCTGATGACCCGGGCCGCCGTAGACGGCCACGAGCACGGGCAGCCGGCGGCCGGACACGTGACTGCGCGGATAGAGCACCCCGGCCGGCAGGCGCCGGTCCGTCACCCGCTCGAGCGCGGGCCTGGGCGCATAGGGCGGCGGCGTGGCCAGCGACGGGATCTCGCCGATCGTTTCGCCGTCATGGATGATTTGGTACCCCGACCCGTTGCCTTCCAGCGTCTGCGACCCGATGACGACGGTACGGCCGGCGGCCTGCGCCTGGTGCCAACCGGGCTCGGTCGTCAGGCGGGTCGCCCGCGGGCTGGAATGGGTGACCGGAATGTGGAAGACGTGCTGCTCACTCGGGTCGCCCTCGCTCGCCTCGACCACCAGGTCGGCGCCGATGCGGCCGGCCACTCTCCGGACGTACAAATTCGGGGGGCTGATCAGACTGCCGTCGGCGAAGAGGCATCGCGCGTCGTATCCGTCGTGGGCGAGCTCGCCGCCGACCAGCACTCGGCCGTCGGCCAGGTGCACCGGCGTGCCTGGAATCGGCTCGACCCAGCGTGGGTCCGCGAGCTCGGCGTGCACCTGCGTCTCGCCGGTGCGCGGATCGACGGCGATGATGAGGCCGTGCTGCTGCAGCCGGCGCAGCACCGCGAGCAGCGGGCCGCCCTGCTCCGACCATGCGGCGGCGACCAGATACGGGTATGTCTCGCGATCCCAGTGCACGTCGACCCAGCCGCCGTCGAGGTCCAGCACGTGCAGCGTGACCTTGGCGTTGGCGGCACCCGCGTGCGGGTAGGCGATCGTCGTGGGCGGCTGCTCGGGCAGCGAAGGGTCGTGCAGGTGCCAGCGGGGGACGCGGGACTCGTCGACCCGGGCCGTGAGGATGCTGCGGCCGTCCGGGCTCCACCAGTACCCCCGGAAGCGGTGAAACTCCTCGGCTCCGACGAACTCCGCGAGACCCCAGGTCACGCCGGCCTCGCCGGCCAGCACGCCGTCGGTGCCGTCGGTGTCGATGACGCGCAGGGCGCCGCCGGTGACATACGCGATCCGGCGCCCGGTCGGGTCGAGCCGCGGGTCGACGACCGGGCCGGCCGTGTCGAGCTCGGTCACGTCGCCGGTGAGCAGGTCGACGCGGAACAGCCGGCCTCCGAGCGGGAAGACGGCGAGCACGCCGGCCCCGTCGAGCGCGAACGAGCCGATGCCGCCGGCGGACAGCCGCAGCCGCTCGCGCAGCGCCCGCTCGGCCGGGGGCAGGTCGGGCTGGTCGCGTAACAGCGTCGCGGGGTCGGCCAGGCGGCGCTCGGTGCGGGTGGCGACGTCGAAAACCCACAGCGCATCGCTGGGATCCTCGGGGCCCGACGAGCGCAGGAAGATCACCCGCGCGCCGTCCGGGCTCACCGTCACGGCGCGCGGCGCGCCATAGGAGAAACGACGGGTTCGTGCGGCCAACTCCGGATAGTCCACCCCGGAATGTTGACTCCTGCCCGGCGGATTGTCATGTGATTGGGCCGGAACGTCACTGCCGGTACACTCCCGGCTACCCGGGCCGTGGCGGTTGGAAAAACTGTCAGAGGTACACCGTAGAGTTGCCCCCGTGAGTGCTCGGAGCATCCTTTTCGTCCATGCACACCCCGACGACGAGTCCATGGGGACCGGTGCCACGATGGCCCGCTACGCGGCCGACGGCGCGCACGTCACCCTGGTCACCTGCACGCTCGGTGAGGAAGGCGAGATCCACGTGCCCGCGCTGGCCGGGATCGCCGCCGCCGAGGGCGACCAGCTCGGCGGTTACCGCATCGCCGAGCTCGAGCGCGCCTGTCAGCACCTGGGCGTGGCCGACCACCGGTTCCTCGGCGGCGCCGGGCGGTATCGGGACTCCGGCATGATGGACACCCCGGCCAACAAGCACCCGCGCGCCTTCTGGGGCGCCGACCTCGACGCCGCCGCGGGCGAGCTGCTCGAGGTGATCCGGGAGGCGCGGCCGCAGGTTGCCGTCACCTACGACCCCAACGGGTTCTACGGCCACCCCGACCACATCCAGGCGCACCGCGTGCTGACCCGCGCCGTCGAGCTGGCCGAGGCGGAGGGGATCGCACCCCAGAAGGTCTACTGGACGGCCGTGCCGCGCAGCGTGCTGGAGGCCGGCATGCGGGAGTTCCGCGGGTCGTCCGACAACCCGTTCGCCGACATCGAGAGGCCCGAGGACCTGCCGTTCGGCACGCCCGACGACGACATCGCGGCCCGGGTGGACGCCCACGAGTTCGCCGACCGCAAGACCGCCGCCCTCAAGGCCCACGCGACGCAGATCCCGCCGTCGTCGTGGCTGTTCTCGATCGCGGGCAACTTCGGCGCCGAGTTCATGGGCGTCGAGTTCTACCAGCTGGCGCGCGGCGCGAAGGGGCCCGGCGTGGGCCCGTTCGGCTGGGAGGAGGACCTGTTCGCGGGCCTCGACCTCGACGCGCCCCGCCCACCGGCGCCACGCCCGGTGCCGGCCGGGGCCTCGACGGCCCTGGAGACGGCGGCGGAATCCGGTGCGTCATGAGCACGAAGCGAAAGGGTTCGCCGCGCCCGGGGCCGCGCTCGTCAACGCGGCTCGCTCCCGGCCCCGCGCCGGCCAACTCTCCGGGTCTCGCGGTGGACGACCCGTCGAGCCTCGCGCCGGCCGGCTCCCAGGGTCCCGCGTCGGCTGAGGCCCAGGGCTCTGCGCCGGCCGGGTCCCAGGGTTCCGCGTCGGCTGAGGCCCAGGGCTCTGCGCCGGCCGGGTCCCAGGGTTCCGCGTCGGTCGAGGCCCAGGGCTCTGGGTCGGTCGAGGCCCAGGGGCCTGGGTCGGCCGGCTCCTTGGGGCCTGCGGTTGGTGGCTCGGCGGGGCCGGTGCCGGCCAAGGTTCCGGAAGCGCGCTCGCCCGGCGCCGGCGGGGCTGAGGCGGGCGCGGGTTCGCGGGGGCGAGCGGCGGACGGCGGCGGCGATCGTGGTGCGGAGGCGGGCGGACTCGCCGATGTGACCGAAATGGCCGACAATTCGGATATGTCCGACACGGTGAATGGGGCCGCGCAGGGAGATGGCGAGCCTGCGCGGCGGCAGTTGTCCGCGGAGTGGGCGCGGCGGTTCGACATCGGACTTCTCGTTGCCGGGCTGATTGTGACCGCGCTGCTGGCGGCCGGGCTGGCGATCATCGAGGCGCTGTTCTCGCCGCTGCGGATCGGTGGGTTCCGGGTGCCTGTCTCGCTGGTCCTGGCGGTGGTGACGAATCCGTTGCTCGGGTGGTTCGCGTTCGCCACCAGCCGGAGGCGGTTCGCGGCGCTGGTGCCGGCGGCGGTGTGGTGCACCATCTGGATCATTGCGTCCGGGCGCACCAGCGAAGGGGACTTGATCCTCACCAATGACAACTGGGTGGGGCTGCTGACGCTGTTCGTCGGGTCGCTGGTGTTCGCGATCGGGATCTACCTGTCGACGCTGCGGCATCGGATCGGGCCGAGTCGCCCCAAGGCGGGAGGGGCGTAGGCGGCGTTCCGCGCGCATTCGAGAAAGGCGGACCGCGCCTTTGTTCAGGCGGGAAGCCGACAGTCGGGCGGGGCCCAGCGAACTCCAAGGCGACGGGTCTTGCGCGCGCGCAGTGTAGACGGGTAAACACGTTTCCGCACCGCGGTTGATGCGGGGTTACCGGCGGGATGGAGGCTTGCGATGAGGGAGCGGTGGTTGCCGATCGGGTTCGTCGCGGCGGGCCTCTTTCTGGTCAATGTCATCGCGCGGCTCGTGGTGCGGTTCGGGGCCGGTAGCGACGATGACAAGCAGATCACCATCGGGCTTTGGGCGCTGTTCGCGGTCGGGGCTGTGATGATTCCGGTCGCGTTCTGGTATGGGCGGAAATACCCGGTGATCCGGGTCGTGGGCGAGCTCGGGGTCGCCGTCGTCGCGGCGTGCGTGCTGTCCGTGCTTGTCGGGCCGTTCGTGTCCGGGGCGCAACCGTTCGGCGACGGGGTCGGGCTGGTTTTCCGGCAGTTCTTCTACTTCGTGGGCCTGTCCGCGATCGGCACGGTCATCGGGCTGCTTGTATTGATGACCACCGGGCTGGACTACCGGTCGCAGTCGTGGAAGCGCTACATCGAGCGGGCCGGAACGAAGCCCCGCAAGATCGTGCGGCGCTAGCTGGGCGAGGTCGTGCGGCGCTAGCTGGGCGAGGTCGTGCGGCGCTAGCTGGGCGAGGTCGCGCGGCGCTAGCCGGGCAAGGCCGTGCGGCGCTGGTGCGGTGTCCGCCTGCTTTCGCCGGCTTCAGCAAGCCGGCGACCAGCGGCGATCGGCTACGGCAACCAGGCCAACGTTTCCGGCCACGGCACTGGCCGGGCGAGATCGTGCGGCGCTGGTGCGGTGTCCGCCTGCCTTCGCCGGCTTCCGCAGGCCGGCGACCAGCGGCGATCGGCTACGGCAACCAGGCCAACGTTTCCGGCCACCGCCCTGGCCGGGCGAGGTCGTGCGGCGCTAGCCGGGCAGCAGGCGGCGCGACGAGTAGACGTGGTGCGTGGTGAAGCCCAGTTGGGAGTACAGGGTCACGGCGGCCTCGTTGCGCTGCTCCACCTGGAGGTAGGCGTCGCGGGCGCCCAGCGATACGGCCCAGTCGGACAGGGCGGCGACCAGCCGGCGGGCCAGGCCCTGGCGGCGGGCCTCTTCGACCACGCCGATCAGGGTCAGGCCCAGCCAGCGCGACTCCGGGTCGGCCACGACGCCGCGGGCGGTGGCCAGCAGGGCGCCCTGGGCGTCGCGCCACTCGGCGAAGCGCACGTTGGGGACGGACGTCAGGACGTGGTGGGCCGATTCGGGGAGGGGGCCCTTGCGGCCGGCGACGGCGGTCAGCCACTCCGCCGACGGGGAGGTCGCCAGGTGGACGGTTCCGGCGGGTGAGGCCGCGGGGGCGGGGGCGGGCAGCGGCAGTCTCGCCGTCATCACCTGGGTGAGCGGCATGGCGAACCAGCCCCGGCGCTCCAGTTCGTCGTCCAGGCGGCGGAAGAGGGGCACGGGCACGCTCACGGCGGGTGCGAGGCCTCGTTCGCGGTACCATTGCTGGACAAAGTCGATCGCTTCGGGCGTCGGCAGGTCGGGTGAGCCGATCGCCAGAGCCGAGTTGGCGCGCTGGGTCCAGCCGTCGGTCGCGCGGAGCAGCCAGTCACCGAGCGTTGCCCGTTCGCGGGCGGGCCAGCCGGTCGCGGCGGCCGCTTCGAGTGACTCCGTCGGGGTGAAACGGCGGCGTGGGGGCACCGGCTTGGCGTGGGTGATCTCAGCGATTGGAATGCGGATCGAGCCTGAGCGCGCACGGACTGTGAGATGCGTCTCCGTGGCCTCCAGCAGCTGGCCCAGAATGTCGGAATACACCGGTCGTTCGCCGCTGGTGCCGACGATTCGGCGCACGACGACGCGCTGTCCCACGTGTTGTGGCCCGAGCACGATCGACCTCCCGTGAACCTGGATACTAGGCTCGTACCGCCGCGGAGGGATGCGGCGGGGATTGCCAGCTCAGGCTGGCAGCCTCAGGCGCGAAAGAGGGCGACCCGTGACATACATCATCGCCGAACCTTGCGTGGACCTGCTCGACAAGGCATGCATCGAGGAATGCCCGGTCGACTGCATCTACGAGGGTAACCGCATGCTCTACATCCACCCCGACGAATGCGTGGACTGCGGCGCCTGCGAGCCGGTCTGCCCCGTCGAGGCGATCTTCTACGAGGACGACGTCCCGGAGAAGTGGAAGGACTTCGTCGGCGCCAACTACACGTTCTTCGACGAGCTGGGCTCGCCCGGCGGCGCGTCGAAGGTCGGCAAGGTCGAGAAGGACGCGCCGTTCGTCGCCGCCCTGCCGCCGCAGGAGCACGACCACTGACCGGCATCGTTTCCGCGGCAGGGGCCCGGCGCGCGCTCGCGGCCGGGCTGCCGGACTTTCCGTGGGACCGGCTCGAGCCCGCGAAGGCGGCCGCCGCCCGTCACCCCGACGGGATCGTCGACCTGTCCATCGGCACGCCGGTCGACCCGGTGCCGGACGTGATCCGGGCGGCGCTGGCCGAGGCGTCCAACGCGCCCGGGTATCCGCTCACCGCCGGCACCGTGCGGCTGCGCGAGGCGATCCGCGACTGGGTGGATCGCTGGTGCGCGCCCGGCTCGGCGGCCTTCGGCGTGCTGCCCACGATCGGCTCGAAGGAGCTGGTCGCCTGGCTGCCCACGCTGCTGGGCATCGGGCCCGGCGACACGGTGGTGATCCCGTCGGTGTGCTACCCGACCTACGAGGTCGGCGTCCAGCTGGCCGGGGCCGAGGTGGTGCGCGCCGACTCGCTGACGGCGCTCGGGCCGGCCCGGGTGCGCATGATCTGGATCAACTCGCCGTCGAACCCGACCGGCCGCGTCCTGCCGCCGGCCCACCTGCGCAAGGTGGTCGAGTGGGCGCGCGAGCGCGGCGCGATCGTGGTCAGCGACGAGTGCTACCTGACGCTGCCCTGGGAGGCCTCGCCGGTCTCGATCCTGTCCGTGTGCGACGGGGTTTTCGACAACGTGCTGGCCGTACATTCCCTGTCGAAACGATCGAACCTGGCCGGTTACCGGGCCGGGTACATCTCCGGCGACCCCGCCCTGGTCGACGAGCTGCTCGCCGTCCGCAAGCATGCCGGCATGATCGTCCCCGGGCCAGTCCAGGCCGCCATGATCGCCGCCCTGGGCGACGAGACCCACGCCGACGAGCAGCGGGAGCGCTATGCCCGGCGGCGGGTGCTGCTGCGCGAGGCCTTCCTGCGCGCCGGGTTCTCGATCGAGCATTCCGAGGCCGGCCTGTACCTCTGGGTCACCCGCGGCGAGGACTCCTGGGCCACGGTCGACTGGCTGGCCGAGCGCGGCATCCTGACGGCGCCGGGCGCCTTCTACGGCCCGGCCGGCGAGCGCCACGTGCGCGTCGGCCTGACCGCGACGGACGAACGGGTAGCGGCCGCCGCCGCCCGCTTCTGACGGACCCGGGATCGGGCCGCGGCGAGCGAGCCCGATCCCCGGTGGTCCGGTGGGTCAGTTGGCGTGGAGGGCGGCGTTGAGCTCGATGCCGCGGCCCTGGCGCTCGCGGACCTCCAGGCGGCCCGTCACCGAGTCGCGGATGAAGAGCAGGTTGCTCAGGCCGGACAGCTCGCGGGCCTTGACCACGCGGCCGTCGGGCAGGGTGACCTTCGAGCCCGCCGTGACGTAGCAGCCGGCCTCGACCACGCAGTCGTCGCCGAGGGAGATGCCGATGCCCGCGTTGGCGCCGAGCAGGCAGCGCTCGCCCAGGCTGATGGTCTCCTTGCCGCCGCCCGAGAGGGTGCCCATGATCGAGGAGCCGCCGCCGACGTCGGTGCCGTCGCCGACCACCACGCCGGCCGAGATGCGGCCCTCGACCATCGAGTTGCCCAGCGTGCCGGCGTTGAAGTTGACGAAGCCTTCGTGCATGACGGTGGTACCGGGGGCGAGGTGCGCCCCGAGCCGCACCCGGTCGGCGTCGGCGATCCGCACGCCCGACGGCGTCACGTAGTCCACCATCCGGGGGAACTTGTCGATGCCGTACACCACGAGCCGCCGCCCGGCGCGCCGCTCCAGCACGCGCAGTGCGTCGACCTGGTCGGGCAGGCACGGGCCGGCCGACGTCCACGCGACGTTGGCGAGCAGGCCGAACTGGCCGTCGAGGTTGGCCTGGTGCGGCTGGACGATCCGGTGGGAGAGCAGGTGCAGGCGCAGGTACACCTCGGCCGTGCTCGCCGGCGCTTCGCCGAGCGACTGGATCTCCACCCGCACGACCTCGGTCCGCAGCCCGAGCGCCGCCACCGTCGAGTCCGACAAATCGGAAATATCCGAAAAATCGGTTGCGAGAGAAGCGGCGGCTGGGGAGGTGGCGCCGTTCGCGGAATCCTCGGCGGCAGCGGCGTCAGCCCCAGCGGCAGGGCCGGGGGCGCCGGCAGGGCCGGGGGCACCAGGAGCGCCGGCAGGGGCGGTGGCCGCGAACGGGGCCGCGCCGAGGCCCAGGTTGCCGGCCGGGAACCAGGCGTCCAGGACCTGGCCCGAGGACGTCACGGTGGCCAGGCCCAGCCCCCAGGCGGGGGAGTCGATGTAGGCGGTCGTCACGTGATCGAACGCTACCCCATCTAGTGTCAGACCCATGCTCACCCATGATGTGCTCGCCGACCCCATCGCCCTGACCCGGGCGCTCGTCGACATCGAGTCGGTGTCCGGCAACGAGGCCGAGATCGCCGACCGGGTCGAGCAGGCGCTCGCCGCCACCGAATTGAAGGTCGAGCGCTTCGGCCACACCGTCGTGGCGCGCACCGAGCTGGACCGGCCGCAGCGGGTCGTCCTCGCCGGGCACCTCGACACCGTGCCGCTCCACGACAACTTTCCGTCCCGCACCGAAGGTAACCTGCTGTGGGGCTGCGGCACGGCCGACATGAAGTCCGGCACCGCCGTCGCGCTCCACCTGGCCGTCACCGAGCCGGCGCCCCGCCACGACGTCACCTACGTGTTCTACGACTGCGAAGAGGTCGATTCGGCCCGCAACGGGCTGAAGATCCTCGCCGACCGCAGCCCTCACCTGCTGACCGATGCTTCCTTCGCGGTACTGCTGGAGCCGACCCACGGCCTCATCGAGGGTGGCTGCCAGGGAACGCAGCGCGTGCTCGTGCGGACCACCGGCAAGCGCGCCCATTCGGCCCGCTCCTGGCTCGGCGACAACGCCATCCACAAGGCGGCCCCGATTCTCGAGCGCCTGCGGCGGTACCGCGAAAGGATCGTCTCGATCGACGGCTGCGAGTTCCACGAAGGGCTGAACGCGGTGCGGATCGCCGGCGGCGTGGCCGGCAACGTCATCCCCGACGAGTGCGTCGTCGAGGTCAACTTCCGCTTCGCGCCGGACCGTGACGAGGAGGCGGCCGCCGCGCACGTGCGCGAGGTCTTCGACGGCTTCGACGTCGAGTTCGTCGACTCCGCGCCGGGCGCGCCGCCCGGGCTCGACGCGCCGGCCGCCCGGGAGCTGCTCGCCGCGGTCGGCGAACCCCCGCGCGCCAAGCTCGGCTGGACCGACGTGGCCCGCTTCGCCGTGCTGGGCATCCCCGGCCTCAACTTCGGCCCGGGCGATCCCAACCTGGCCCACAAGCAGGACGAGCACGTCGAGCTCGACAAGATCACCGCCGTCGCCGACGTCATGCGCCGGTGGCTGCACGGCTGAGCGTCGGCTCAGCGCGGCTCGGTCGCCGGCTCGTCCGGCACCGGATCGATCTGGTGCAGCATCCGGCGGACCGCGAGCAGCTCACGAATTCGCCGGTTCATCTGCCGCTTCTGCCGGTCCTGCTCCGCCCGCGTCATGCCGGCCCCCCCCATGCCCTGCAACCCGGTATACCGGGTTGGACGCGACGGTAAGCAAGAACGTTGCCATCCGCACCCGTTTTCTTCCCGGGACCGGCCGATCAGCGGGGCGCGGGTGGACCGGTGACGAAGGTCTTGCCGTCCGGATAGGGCCAGGCGTTGGCCACACAGCCCTCCAGGCCGAACGACTGGCGGGCCATCACCGGGGCGGGGGCGCCCGGGCGCGGGCAGACCGCGTGCCCGTTGCCGAGGAAGTGGCCCACCTCGTGGTTGACGACCATGTCGCGGTACTCCGCGACGCTCGGATACCACGCCACGCC
Source organism: Dactylosporangium sp. CA-092794 (assembly GCF_050948465.1). Lineage (NCBI taxonomy): Bacteria > Bacillati > Actinomycetota > Actinomycetes > Micromonosporales > Micromonosporaceae > Dactylosporangium > Dactylosporangium sp. CA-092794. Next base: position 1,089,408 of record NZ_CP192044.1, read on the forward strand.
CAGCAGCCAGCGCTTCAGGTTGATGATGACGTCCCGGCCGCCGCGGCAGGAGACCTCGCCCCTGGTGCGCACGCCCCGCCGGGTGCACATGGTGTCGGTGGTCGACGGCGTGGCCAGGTGGACGGTCAGCTCGCTGGCGGCGCCCCACGGTACCCGCTGGAAGGAGAACCGGCCGCCGGCGATCCAGCTGCGCGGGTCGCCCAGCGTGCGCTGCACCGCCTCGGCGAACAGCGCCGGGTCGATGCCGGTGCCCTGCTCGGTCGCGACCACGTAGTGCACCAGATGTCCGGCGGTGCCGACGCGCTCTCCGCCGGTGGTCGCGTAGTCGAACGCGCCGTTGCCCCGGACCGGCACGACCACCGTGGTCGGGGGCGGCGGGGATGAGGACGCCACCGACGGCGACGGCGAGACCGAAACCGAAGCCGAAACCGAGGGCGAGGGCGAAGGCGAAGGCGGCGACGAAACCAGGGCGTGCGAGGCCGGGCGAGTGGTGTACCACACCAGGAGGAAACCCGCGAGGAGCACTCCGGTCAGCGCCAACACCAGCCAGCCCCGACGCGCCATGGCCGTATTGGACCATGGCATCGGCGGGCCTGCCGGGATCGACCCGGGCGATCGACGTACCGTGACACACATGAGCGAGGCGAAGGGCAGCCAGCCGCGGGAGCGGCACCGGGGAATGGTCACGCTGCGGCGTGACGCGATTCCGCTGAGCACGGCCGATCAGCGACTGCTCGACTCGCACCTGCGCCACGAGTGGAAGACCAAGGACGCCTGGCGCGCGCTGCGGATCCTCAGCGAGTTCGTCGAGGGCTTCGACACGCTCGCCGACCTGCCGCCTGCGGTGAGCGTGTTCGGCTCGGCGCGCAGCAAGCCCGACAGCCCCGAGTGGCGCATGGGCGAGGAGCTCGGCGCGGCGCTGGCCCGCGGCGGCTACGCGGTCATCACCGGCGGCGGGCCGGGCGTGATGGAGGCCGCGAACAAGGGCGCGGCCGAGGCCGGCGGGCTCTCCATCGGGCTGGGCATCGAGCTGCCGTTCGAGCAGGGGCTCAACGAGTGGGTCGACATCGGCATCGACTTCCGGTATTTCTTTGCCCGCAAGACCATGTTCGTCAAGTACGCGCAGGCGTTCGTCGTGCTGCCCGGCGGGTTCGGCACGCTCGACGAGCTGTTCGAGGCCGTGACCCTGGTCCAGACCCGCAAGGTCACCCGCTTCCCGGTCGTGCTGATGGGCACGGCCTACTGGCAGGGCCTCATCGACTGGATCCGCTCGACCATGCAGCCCGCCGGCAAGATCGGGCCGGAGGACCTGGACCTGATATTGCTGACCGATGACGTCGAAGCGGTGGTCGCCCACATCAAGGACGCGGCCGAGCAGCTCGAGGTCGACAAGCTGAGCGGGGGGAGCTGACCGTGGCGGGCATCGGCGTGTTCTGCGCGTCGTCGCAGCGGCTCGAGCGGCGGTGGCTGGATCTGGCCCACGACCTGGGCGTGGAGATCGCCCGGCGCGGCCACGAGCTGGTCTCCGGCGGCGGCTGCGTCGGCATGATGGGCGCGGTGGCGGACGGGGCCAGGGCCGGCGGCGGGCGGACCTACGGCGTGATCCCGCAGTCGCTGGTCGACCTCGAGGTCGCCGACACCAAGGCGGACGAGCTCGTCGTCACCGACGGGATGGCCTCGCGCAAGACGCTGATGATCCAGCGGGCGGACGCGTTCATCACGCTGCCCGGCGGGCTGGGCACGCTCGACGAGCTGTTCGAGGTGTGGACGACCGCGATGCTCGACCACCACCGCAAGCCGCTGCTGCTGTTCGACGCCGACGGCTTCTACGCGGGCCTGCTGGACTGGCTGCGCGGCGCGACCCGGCACGAGTTCATCCGCCCGTCGGCGATGTCGATGCTGCTGGTCTCCCGCGACGTGAGCGAGGCGCTGGACCTGGTGGAGGCCGCCTTGCTGGGCATGGCGCGCCAGTAACCCGGCAAAATAACCCCGTGACCGCGACAGCTGCCCCGCGCCGGGCCTATCGGCTCGTGCGCCGGCCCCCGGCCGCGGCCGCCGCCGTGTTCGCGGATCCGTGGCAGCGGCTCGTCGTGGAGCACACGAGCGGGCCGCTGCTGGTCATCGGCGGTCCCGGCACCGGCAAGACCAGCACGCTCGTGGAGTCGGTCGCGGCCCGGGTCGCCGAGGCGCAGGACCCCGAGGGCATCCTGGTGCTGACGTTCGGGCGGCGCGGCGCGGTGCGGCTGCGGGACCGGATCGAGGCGCGGCTCGGCCGCTCCAGCGGGCTGCGCACCACGGCGGAGCCGATGGTCCGGACCTTCCACGGGTATGCGTTCGGCCTGCTGCGGCGGGCCGCGGTCGAGCGCGGGGAGGCCTCCCCGCGGCTGCTGACCGGCCCCGAGCAGGACCTGGTGATCCGGGAGTTGCTGGCCGAGTCGGCGGCGCCGTGGCCGGAGGCGCTGCGCGGGGCGCTGAACACCCGGGCGTTCGCCACCGAGCTGCGCGACCTGCTGCTGCGGGCGGTGGAGCGCGGGATCGCCCCGGCCGGGCTGGCGGAGCTGGCGCGGGTGCACCGGCGCTCGGACTGGGCCGCGGCCGCGCGGTTCTTCGAGGAGTACCTCCAGGTGCTCGCCCTGCGCGACGCGACCGGGCGCGGTTCGGTCGCCTACGACTACGCCGAGCTGGTGCGCGCCGCCGCCGGCCTGCTCGCCGACGACCCCGGGCTGCTGGAGCGGGAGCGGCGGCGGCTGCGCGGCGTCTACGTCGACGAGCTGCCCGACACCGACCCGGCCCAGATCGAGCTGCTGGAGCTGATCGCCGGCAACGGCGCGCACCTGGTGGCGTTCGCCGACCCGGACTCCTCCACGTTCGCGTTCCGCGGTGCCGACCCGGCGATCGTCGGTGACTTCCCGGCCCGGTTCCCGGGAACGGTCCAGGTGACGCTGCCGCACTCGCGCCGGCTGCCGGAGGGGCTGCTGGCGCCCGTCGGGCGGGTCGCGGCCCGGCTGCGCGGCCCGGCCCGGCATCGCGCCCTGGTTTCCCAGCGATCGGGGGGTACCGCCGAAACCCGGACGTTCGCCTCGGAAACCTCCGAGGCCGCGTTCATCGCGCACCGCCTGCGCGAGGCGCACCTGCTGCGCGGCGTCCCATGGTCCGCGATGGCGGTGATCGTGCGCTCGACCGCCCGCCAGCTGGCCCCGCTGCAGCGGGCGCTGCACTCGGCCGGCGTGCCGACCGTGACCGAGGCCGAGGACCTGCCGCTGCACCTGCAGCCGGCGGTCGCGCCGCTGCTGCTGCTGTTGCGCTGCGCGCTCACCGACGCGCGGCTGGACGAGGACGCCGCCGTCGCGCTGCTGCACTCGCCGCTGGGCGGCGCGGACCCGCTGGCCGAGCGGCGGCTCCGGCAGGGCCTGCGCGCGCTGGCGCTCGCGGCCGGGGACCGGCGGCCCTCCGGGCTGCTGCTGCTCGCCGCGCTGCGCGACCCGGCCGAGCTGGCCATGGTCGAGCGGCGCTGGGCGCGGCCGGCCCGGGCGGTGGCCGAACTGCTGGCGCAGGCACACGCGGCGGCGACCCGGCCTGGGGCGACCGCCGAGGAGGTGCTGTGGGCGGTGTGGCACGCCAGCGGCCTGGCCGAACGCTGGTCGGCGCTGAGCGCCCGGGGCGGGCACCGCGGCGCGGCGGCCGACCGGGACCTCGACGCGGTCGTGTCGCTGTTCGACGCCGCGGCCCGGTTCACCGACCGGCTGCCGGGCGCGGGCACCGACGTGTTCCTCGACCACGTCGAGGGCCAGGACCTGCCGGCCGACAACCTGGCGCCGTCGGCGGACCGCGGCGACGCGGTGCGCATCCTCACCGCGCATGCGGCCAAGGGCCTGGAGTGGGACGTCGTCGCCGTCGCCGGCGTGCAGGAGGGCGTCTGGCCCGACCTGCGGCTGCGCGGCAGCGTGCTCGGCTCGGAGCTGCTGGTCGAGGTGCTCGCCGGGCGCGCCATGGAGACCACCGGGCGGCTGTCGGCGCTGCTGGACGAGGAGCGCCGGCTGTTCTATGTGGCCGTGACCCGGGCCCGGGAGCAGGTGCTGGTGACCGCGGTCGCGTCCGGCGACGGCGAGGAGCAGCCGAGCCGGTTCCTGGCCGAGCTCGCCTCCGACGCGGAGCTTGCCGGCCAGGCCCCGCTCGAGGAGCCGCGCGCGCTGACCCTGCCGGCGCTCGTCGCCCAGCTGCGGGTGGCGCTGGTCGACCCCGACGCGCCAGACGAGCGCCGGGCGGCCGCCGCCGGGCTGCTGGCCCGGCTCGCCGCCGAGGGGGTGCCGGGCGCCGACCCGGACGGCTGGTGGGGGCTGCCGGCGCTGTCCGACGACCGGCCGCTGGTCGACCCCGGCGAGCCGGTGCAGGTGACGCCGTCGACGGTGGAGAGCGTCGAGCGGTGCAGCCTGCGCTGGCTGCTGGAGCGGCACGGCGGGGCGCTCACCCCGTCGCCGGAGCAGTCGATCGGCAACCTCGTGCACGCCGCGGCGATGCTGGCCGCGGACGCGAGCGCGGACCGGGCGCAGCTGGTGGCCTACGTCGCCGACCGCTTCGACGCCATCGAGCTCTCCGCCCGCTGGCTCGCCGGCCGGGAGCGCGACCGGGCCGAGACGATGCTGGACAAGCTCATCGGGTGGCTGGCCGGCAACCCGCGCCGGCTGGTCGCGATCGAGCAGGACTTCCTCGTGGAGCTGGCCGACCCGGAGGCGCCGGTCGAGATCAAGGGCCGGGTCGACCGGCTCGAGCTCGACGAGCACGGCCGGCTGGTGGTGGTCGACCTCAAGACCGGCAAGTCGATCCCGGCCAACGCCAACCTGGCCGAGCACCCCCAGCTCGCCGCCTACCAGGCCGCGATCGAGCTGGGCGCGTTCGAGGAGTCCTCGGTGCCGGGCGGGGCTTCCCTGGTACAGCTCGGCGGCGAGACGAACACCGCCCGGGAGCAGGTGCAGCCGCCGCTCGGCGACGCCGAGGACCCGAACTGGGCCCAGGCGCTGGTGCAGCGCACCGCGAAGACGATGGCCGCGTCCACGTTCAGCGCCGTGGTCAACAACAAGTGCCGGGTCTGCCCGGTGAAGACGTCGTGCCCGGTGTCGGGCAAGGGGCGGCACGTCACGTGAGCGCCCCGCTGTACACACCCGTCGAGCTGGCCCGGCTGCTGCAGCAGCCGGCGCCCACCCGGCAGCAGGCCGAGGTGATCGCGGCGCCGGTCGGGCCGCTGCTCGTGGTGGCCGGCGCCGGCTCGGGCAAGACCGAGACGATGGCGGCGCGGGTGGTGTGGCTGGTCGCCAACGGCCACGCGCGGCCGGAGCAGATCCTCGGCCTCACCTTCACCCGCAAGGCCGCCGGCGAGCTGTCGCACCGCATCCGGCAGCGGCTGAGCCAGCTGGTGCGGCGCCTCGGCCGCGACGATCTGATCGCCGGCGAGCCCACCGTCGCCACGTACCACTCCTACGCCGCCCGGGTGGTGCGCGAGCACGGGGTGCGGGCCGGCTTCGAGCCGTCGACCCGGCTGCTCACCGAGGCCGCCTGCTGGCAGCTCGCCGACGCGGTGGTCCGCGCCTACGACGGCGACATGACGGCGGTGTCCGCGGCGCCATCGACGGTCGTCGACGCGGTGCTGCACCTGGCCGGCGACCTGGCCGAGCACCTGCGCCAGCCGGCCGACGTGGCGGCCTGGACCGGCCGGTTCTTCGCCGAGGTGGGCGCGAAGACCGGCAAGATGGCCAAGCCGGTGCGCGACGTGCTCTCCCGCCAGCAGGCCCGCCTGCAGCTGTTGCCGTTGATTCGGCAGTACTCCGAGAAAAAGGCGCTGCTGGAAGCCATGGACTTCGGCGACCAGCTCTCCCGGGCGGCCACCGTGGCGGTCGCGCACGCCGAGGTCGCCCAGGTCGAGCGGGACCGCTTCCGGGTGGTGCTGCTGGATGAGTACCAGGACACCTCGCACGCCCAGGTCGTGCTGCTGCGCGCGCTGTTCGGCGCCGGCCACCCGGTCACCGCGGTCGGCGACCCCTGCCAGTCGATCTACGGCTGGCGCGGCGCCTCCGCCGGCACCCTGGACCGCTTCCCGGTCGAGTTCCCACCGGCTCCCGTGCTCTCCCTGACCACCAGCTGGCGCAACCGGCCGGAGATCCTGGACGTCGCCAACGCGCTGTCGGCGCCGCTGCGCTCCTCCGGCGCCCGGGTGGCGGAACTCGCCCCGGCCGACGTGCTCGCCGAGCCCGCGTCCACGGCCACCGTGCACTGCGCGCTGCTGGACACCTACACCGAGGAGGCCGCCTGGGTCGCCGACCGGGTGCTCGGCTCGTGGCGGCTGGCGGCCAAGGTCGACGAGGACACGTTCCCCTTCGACATCCCGGTCGAGGACCGCCCCTCGACCGCCGTGCTGGTGCGCACCCGCGCGCAGATCCCGGCGCTGGAGAACGCGCTGCGCTCGCGGGGCCTCCCGGTGGAGGTCGTCGGCCTGGGCGGGCTGCTGGACACCCCCGAGGTGCGCGACGTGGTCAGTATCATGCGGGTGCTGGCCGACCCGGCCGAGGGCGCCGCGCTGCTGCGGATCCTGACCGGCCCGCGCTGGCGGATCGGCCCGCGCGACCTGGTGGCGCTGTACCGCCGGGCCCGCTCCCTGGCCGCCGCCCGCCGCCACGGCGACGAGGGCGCCGAGCCGGAGCTGGCCGACCGGCTGGACGAGGCGGTCCTGGTCGAGGCGCTGGACGACCTGGGCGACCCGGAGCGCTACTCCGAAGAGGGCCACCGCCGCTTCGCCCGCCTCGGCGCCGAGCTGCGCACCCTGCGCCGCCGCCTCGACCAGCCGCTGCCCGACCTCGTCGCCGACCTCGAGCGGGTCACCGGCCTCGACGTGGAGGTCGCCGCCCGCCCCGGCGACGCCGGGCTGGCCCGCGGCCACCTCGACGCGTTCAGCAACATCGCGGCCCGCTTCGCCGCGGAGTCGGAGGGCGCCACGCTGAGCGCGTTCCTCGCGTTCCTGGCCGCGGCCGAGAACGAGGAGCGCGGCCTCGCCCCGGGCGAGGTCGAGGTGGTCGAGGGCGCCGTGCAGATCCTCACCGCGCACGCGGCCAAGGGCCTGGAGTGGGACGTGGTCGCGGTGGCGGGCCTGTCCGCCGACGTGTTCCCCGGCCCCAGCAACGCCGGCGACCACTGGCTGCGCGGCCTGGGCGTGCTGCCCTTCCCGCTGCGCGGCGACCACGCCGGCCTGCCGGTGCTCGACCTGTCGGGCGCCTCCGACGTGAAGGGCGTCGTCACCGCGCTCGAGGCGTTCACCGTGGCCTGGCGGGAGCACGACGTGCGGGAAGAGCGGCGGCTGGCCTACGTCGCGGTCACCCGCCCCCGCCGGCTGCTGCTGGCCAGCGGGTACTGGTGGGGCGAGGGGGTCAAGCGGGCCCGCGGCCCGTCGGTGTTCCTGGAGGAGATCCGGGAGCGCTGCCTGGCCGGCGCCGGCCTCGTCGACGAGTGGGCGCCCAAGCCGCCCGCCGACGCGCAGAACCCGACCGCCGCCGACGTGCCCAGCGCGAGCTGGCCGGCCGACCCGCTGGGCCCGCGCCGCCCGCTGCTGGACGCGGCCGCCGCCCAGGTCCGCGCCGCCGCCCCGGTCGAGGACCCGGACCCGGCCGATCCGGTCGTGCGCCGCTGGGCGGCGGAGACCGAGCTGCTGCTGGCCGAACGGGCCCGGCTGGCCCCGAGCGGCGACGGCGTCGTGGCGGTCTCGCTGCCCGGCCACCTCTCCGTCTCCCAGCTCGTCGCCCTGCGCCGGGACCCGCAGCGGCTGGCCCGCTCGCTGCGCCGCCCGCTGCCGGCCCGCCCGGACCCCTACGCCCGCCGCGGCACCGCCTTCCACCAGTGGCTGGAGCAGCGTTTCCAGGGCGAGCGCCTGCTCGACCTCGACGAGCTGCCGGGCGCCGCCGACGAGGACGCGGCGCCGGACGCGGCCCTGGCCGACCTGCAGGAGCGGTTCCTGGCCAGCGAGTGGGCGGACCGGGTGCCGCTCGACGTGGAGGTACCGTTCGCCTCCGTCATCGCCGGCGTCGTGGTCCGGGGCCGGATGGACGCCGTGTACCGGTACCCGGACGGCCGTTTCGATGTCGTGGACTGGAAGACCGGGGCCCGCCCGGGCGGCGCGGACGCGACGGCCGCCGCGGTCCAGCTGGCGGCCTACCGGCTGGCCTGGGCCGAGCTGCGCGGCGTCCCGCTGGAGCTGGTCGGCGCGGCGTTCTTCTACGTCCGCGCGGGGGAGACGGTCCGCCCGGCCGATCTGCTCGACGAGGCCGGCCTGCTCGCCCTGATCACCGCCCTGCCCGCGGCGTGACGCAATGAATTGGCAAGGTTCCGACAGCTGGCTGTCGGCGGAACCGGATCCTCCTCGAAGCTGTCAAAGAGGGCATGCGAGGGGAAGTGCGCAAGATGCAGGCACAGCACGTTCGCGAGGTCGCGGTGGTGGTCGGGGTCGCCACTGCCGGGGTGGTGACCGTCGCGCTCATCGTGCTCGGCCCGGTCGCCCTGTCCGACGGACCGCGGTATCCCCAGGTCACCCAGCTGCACACCCCGCCCCAGCCGGAACCGTGAGGTCCTGAGCCAATACCCAGCGGGGGCTGCTGGTCGCCGTCGCGTCCGGCTGAGACACTTGGCGTGACATGACCGAGCCGAGTTCACCCTGGGCCACGCCGGACACGCAGACCGTCATTGAAACGGTCCGGCCCGCTCCCGCGCCGCCGTCCACCGGCGGGGCGGGCGGTGCCGTGCGGGTCGCGCCCGGTTATGCCTCCGGGCGGGTGTCGCAGGGCGGGACGCCTCCGGTGGTACCGCCGCCGGACGTCATCGCGTCGGGGCCGGACGACGACGATGATCCGGTCCGCCGCAACACGCGGATCATGAAGTGGCTCGGCGGGGGCGCGATCCTGATCGTCGCGATCGGGTTGATCGCGATCCTCGTCTCGGCCCTGACCAACAACGCCACCACGCCGGGCGGGCTGTTCAACCGGCAGGCCGAGGGGCCCAGCGACACGCGGCCCGAGCTGGCCCGCCGCTGCCCGCCGCCGAGCATCCCGCCGGACAACCCCAACCGCGGCGGCGCCGAGGTCCCACCCGGGCCGCGCACCGTCGACAACGAGTCGGGGATCTCCTACAAGCAGTACGGCGACCCCTGGCGCCCGCTGCAGGAGAACTGGCGCGACCAGGGCGACCTGAAGATCACGTACCGTATCGGCCAGGACTTCGTCACCGAGCCCGACTACGACGGCCAGGGTGACGACTATCACGCCACGATCCTGTCGGGGCACGTGCCGGCCGCGGTCAACGACGGCATGGTGCTCGACCTGCACTGCGTCGGCGACCAGATCGCCGCCGACGTGCGGGTCAGCTTCTACCCCAAGGGCAACCAGCTCGAGCAGCTCGACGCGCGGGACCTCACGCTCGGCGGTCGCCCGGCCCGGCTGCTGAAGTTCCGGCTGCACTTCGACCAGCCCGGGCTGCGGGCCAAGAGCGAACTGGTGTCGATCGCGCTCGTCGATCTCGGCAAGCCCGAGGCGGCGATCCTCTACGTGTCGATCCCCGATACGCACCGTCAGTTCGACTACGTCGCCGACGAGGCCCCGGAGAGCATCCGCCCGGTCTGAAAACGCTCCTAGCTGCATCGTTGGCGTCACTTGCGCGCATCCGGCACGCTATCGCGCATGAAGCAGCGGCTCGCCCTCGCCGTGGCCCTCGGCATCGCCGTGGCCGCCGTGCCCGCACTGCCCGCCCGCGCGGACGTCATCCGTGACGACGAGTGGCACCTGCGGTACCTCAACGTCACGGAGGCCAACCAGAAGACCAGGGGCGAGGGCGTGACCGTGGCGATCGTCGACCGCGGCGTCGACCGAACCCACGACGACCTGCGCGGCGCCGTGCTCGATCCGGTCTTCACCACCACCGGCGGCGATGCTGCTTCGCCCGCGCCCAGCACCCCGGCCACCACCACCGGGGCGAGCGACGACCCCGATGGCCACGGCACCGCGCTCGCCGGCGCGGTCGCCGGGCAGGGCCACGGCCAGGACCACGGCGACGGCGTGATCGGCGTGGCGCCCGGCGCCAAGATCCTGCCGATCGTGCTCGACGTGCCGGCCGACCGCGCGCCCGGCCCCGACGACCTGGCCACCGGCATCGAACTGGCGGTCGCGCAGAAGGCGGCGGTGATCGTCGTCGGCTACTCGGTGTCCGGCAGCGAGCGGCTGCGCCAGGCGGTCCGCGACGCCCAGCGGGCCGACGCGATCGTGGTCGCCGCCGACGGCGACCAGCCGAGCCGGGATTTCGACCCGTATCCGGCCGCCTACGACGGGGTCCTCGCCGCCATCCCGCTCACTCGCGCGGGTGACGTGCGCGTGCAGTCCACCAGCGGGCGGCGGCTCGGCCTCGGCGTGCCCGGCTACCAGATCATGACCACGAACAACGACAACCGGTACCGCGTGGACGACGGCAGCGCCTGCGCCGGGCTGCTCGGCGGCGCGGTCGCGCTGCTGCGCTCGGCATACCCCGACGCGCCGTCCGCCGAGATCATCCGCCGGCTGACGCTCACCGCGGTCGACGTGGGGCCGAAGGGCCCCGACCCGGAGAACGGCCTCGGCCGGCTCGACCTCGTCCAGGCGCTCACCAAGCGCCTGCCGACACCCTCGCCGTCACCCTCGCCGGGCGCGTCCCCGTCGGCCGGCGCCGCCGCCCCGGCCAGCGCCCCCGCCGAGGCCGCTCCGCTGCGGTACCGCTCGCGTGGACCGTACGGGTGGCTGTTGGGCCTGCCGCTGCTCGCCGTGATCGCCGGTCTGATCTGGTATGCGGGGCTGGCCGAACGCCGAGTCAGGATTTCCGCCCGGGAGGAAGTAGATTCGGTGGGTGTCCAGTCGTAGCCCCGCTGTGCGGATCCCGGCTTCCCAGTACCCCGTCGAGCGCTTCACCCTGCCCAACGGCCTCCGGGTGGTGCTGACCCCAGATCGCGCCGCGCCGGTCGTCGGCGTCGCCGTGGTCTACGACGTCGGCATCAGATCGGAGCCGCAGGGGCGGACCGGCTTCGCCCACCTCTTCGAGCACCTGATGTTCCAGGGCTCGGAGAATCTGGAGAAGCTCGCCCACTTCCGGCACGTGCAGGGCTCGGGCGGCACGTTCAACGGATCAACGCACTTCGACTACACGGACTACTTCGAGACCCTGCCCTCCAACGCGCTGGAGCGGGCGTTGTTCCTCGAGGCCGACCGCATGCGCGCGCCCCGGCTGACCGAGGAGAACCTGCGCAACCAGATCGACGTGGTCAAGGAGGAGATCCGGGTCAACGTGCTCAACCGGCCGTATGGCGGCTTCCCCTGGCTGCGCCTGCCCCCGGTCATGTTCGACACGTTCGCCAATGCGCACGACGGCTACGGCTCGTTCTCCGACCTCGAGGCGGCCACCGTCGCCGACGCCAAGGACTTCTTCGACCGGTATTACGCCTGCGGCAACGCCGTGCTGGCGGTCTCCGGCGACTTCGACGTGGCGACCGCGACCCAGCTGGTCGAGCGGCACTTCGGCGACGTGCCCTCCCGCCCCGCCCCGGCGCGGCCGGACTTCGCCGAGCCCGACCTGACCGCCGAGCGCCGCTCGTCCTACGAGGACCGGCTGGCCCCGCTGCCGGCGGTCGCCGCGGCCTGGCGGGTGCCCGACCCGGTCGACGATCTCGACGCCTATCTGCCGTATGTGGTACTCGCCGAGGTGCTCACCGACGGCGACGCCTCCCGGCTGGTCGAGCGGCTGGTCCTGCGGGACCGTTCGGTGACCAGCGTCGGCGGCTACGTCGGGTTCATGGGGGAGCCGTTCGCGGTGCGGGACCCCACCGCGCTGGTCCTGCAGGCGCACCTGCCTCCCGGCGGGGACGTCGACAAGGTCCTGCGCAGCGTCGAGGAGGAGTGCGCGCGCATCGCGAGCGACGGCCTCGCCCCCGACGAGCTCAGCCGCACGCAGGCGCGCATGGCCACGCACCTGCTGCGCGACACCGACGCGGTGCTCGGCCGGGCACTGCAGATGGCCGTGCTGGAGCAGCAGCGCGGCGAGCCGGCGCTGCTCAACCGGCTGCACACGCTGATCGGTGAGGTCACCGAGGAGCAGATCGTCGCCGCCGCGGGGCAGCTCGTCCCGGCGCGCCGGGCCGCGGTCGAGGTCATCGCCGGAGGAGCCAAGTGACTGTGACAACCCCGCCGCGCGCCCTGCCGGTGCTCGGGCCCAACCGCCCGCTCAAGCTGCCCACGACCGTCGAGCAGACGCTGGACAACGGGCTGACCGTGATCGCGCTGCGCCGCCCGTCGGTGCCGCTGGCCGAGATCCGGCTGCGGGTGCCCTTCGCGCAGGCCAACCTGGCCCGGGCGGCGCTGCTGACCCAGACGGTGCTGTCCGGCACGTCGACCATGTCCACCGTCGACATCGCCGCCGAGCTGCAGAAGGTCGGCGGCGGGCTGTCCGCCGGCGCCGACCCCGACCGGCTGCTGATCTCCGGCAACGGGCTCGTCGACGGCCTCGACCGGCTGCTGGACATCCTCGCCGAGGTGCTCACCGACGCCTCGTATCCGGCGGAGGAGGTCGACACCGAGCGCGCCCGCCTGGTCGACCGGATTCGCGTGGCCCAGAGCCAGCCCAGCCACCTGGCCCGGGTCGCCCTGCTCAAGCGGATGTACGGCAGCCATCCGTATGCCGTCCAGACGCCCGCGCCGGAGCAGGTCGAGGCGGTCGCGCCGGACGAGCTGCGCGCGCTGCACGCCGAGCGGCTCCACCCGGCGGGCGCCACGCTGGTGATCGTCGGCGACCTGGAGCCCGAGCGGGCGATCGCCGCCGCCGAGCGGATGCTGGGCAAGTGGGACGGCGCCGGCGCCCAGGCCGAGCTCCCGCCCGCGCCCGCGCTGCGGCCCGGCCCGCTCACCCTGGTCGACCGGCCCGACTCGGTGCAGTCCTCGCTGCGCCTGGCCCTGCCGGCGGTCCCCCGCAAGCACCCGGACCACGCCGCGCTGCAGCTGGCCAACCTCGTCTTCGGCGGATACTTCTCGTCCCGCTGGGTCGAGAACATCCGCGAGGACAAGGGGTACACCTACGGCCCGCACTCGCTGATCGAGCACGCCGTCGCCGGGTCCGCGCTGGTCGTCTCCGCCGAGGTGGCGACCGAGGTCACCGGCCCCGCGCTGCTGGAGACGCTCTACGAGCTCGGCCGGCTGGCCAGCCTGCCGCCGAAGGACGAGGAGCTGGAGCAGGCCCGGCAGTATGCGTTGGGCACCCTCCAGCTGGGCATGTCCACCCAGGCCGGGCTGGCCGGGCTGGTCTCCACCTACGCCGGCTTCGGCCTGCGGCTGGACTACCTGGCCGAGCACGCCGCCCGGCTGGCCAAGGCGGACAAGGCAGAGGTGGCCCGGGTCGCCGCCGAACACCTCGCGCCGGCCAGGGCGGCCGCCGTGGTCCTCGGCGACGCGGCCAAGATCGAGGCCCCGCTGGCCGCGCTGACGCCGGTCGTGCGAGCCGAGGAGTCATGACGGCGGACAGCCAGGAGCGGCTCGCGCCGCCGTTCGCGCGCGGGCCCCTCGAGCGGGCGGCCCACCGCCGCACCGACGAGGCATGGCTGTCGGCCGCCTGGGCCCGGGCGCGCGTCGTGGTCGTCGACGACGGCCACGTGCTCGTGCGCCCGGGCGAGCCGCCCGAGCTGGTGCTGATCGACGCCGCCGACGCACCGGCCGGCGAGCGGTTCTTCCTCGGCGAGGAGCCCGGCGGCGCGGTGTATTTCGCGGTCGCCGCCGACGTGACCGCGACGGACGGCACCGCGCGGGTCAACCTCCGCCAGATCGGGCACTCGCTGCCCGACCTGGCGGCGGGGCTGTTCATCACCGGGGTCGCGCTGGCCAACTGGCACGCGCGGCACCCGTTCAGCCCGCTCAGCGGCAAGGTCACCCGGGCCGGGCACGGCGGCTGGGTGCGGATGACCGAGGACGGCGCGGAGACCCTCTGGCCGCGCACCGACCCGGCCGTGATCATGCTGGTCCACGACGGCATCCCCGGCCCCGACGGGCGCTGCCTGCTCGGCTTCAACGCGCAGTGGAAGGCGCTCGGGGCCACCGTGCCGCGCTTCTCGACGCTGGCCGGGTTCGTCGAGCCGGGCGAGTCGGCCGAGATGGCGGTGGCCCGCGAGGTGCTCGAGGAGGTCGGCGTCAAGGTCGGCGCGATCACCTACGTGGCCAGCCAGCCGTGGCCGTTTCCGGGCTCGCTGATGCTCGGCTTCCACGTGCTGGCCGAGGCCGGGGCGGCGATCACGGTCGACGTCGAGGAGATCGCCGAGGCCCGCTGGCTGACCCGCACGCAGATCGCCGCGGTCCTGTCCGGCGAGACGGCCGACTTCGGCCTGCCGTTCCCCGCCTCGATCGCCCACTACCTCATCACTGCGTGGCTCGAGGGCTGAGAATGTGGGCCTCGGTGGTGCCGCCCCGAACAGCTCTCCAGCACCCTAGCAGACGCGAAAAAACGGCTGACGCAGTGTAGCAGCTCGGTCACGGCGCGGCCGAGCGGCTGAGCGCCTCGGCGTGCCAGCTCGCGCACCAGCGGTCCAGCACGGCGGCGGCCTGCGCGGGCTCGATCTCGCGCAGCTCGTCGTCGATGCGCAGGCTGATGAACGCGTTGGTGGGGTGCCAGGCGAGGTCGCGCCAGACCGCCTCGTCGGTCACCCCGCCGGCCGGCGTGACCGTGCGGCGCAGCAGCGACAGCGGGCGCTCCGGCGTCGTCTCGTCGTCGATGCGCACGAAGTAGGTGACCAGCCGCCGCGGCTCGCTCGGCGGCCCGGCCCGCCAGGCGCGCAGCGCCTCCTCGGTGAGCCGGTCGTCGGCGGCCGGCGCCGGGGCGCGGAAGCCATGCGCGTGGATGCTGGCGAGCAGGTCGGGCTCGGGCGCCAGGCCCTCGTGGAGCACCTCGTCGACGAACCGCTCCGGCCACAGCCACAGCCCGTCGGTGTGCAGCACGGCCGGGCCATGGCCGCGGCCGATGGTCGTGCCGCCCGCCAGGTAGTCGGCGATGCGGTGGCGTCGCTCGGGACCGGCCACCCGCGGTCGGTCCGGCGTGTTGGGCACCGAATACAGACGAGCGACCCGCATGGTGGCCGGCCTCCCCAGGCATTCCGGCGTTCTAGCCAGCCACCGTAACGGATTCGCGCCGGTTCAGCTACCGACAGTTTCCAAATGCTTCTTGACCTGCACGATCGACGGGTTCGTCATCGCCGTGCCGTCGTCGAACCGCAGCGTCGGGACGGTCTGGTTGCCGCCGTTGACGCTCTCGACGAACGTCGCCGCCGCCGGGTCCAACTCGATGTCGATCACTTCGTACCGGATGCCCTCGCGGTCCATCTGCGTCTTGAGCCGGCGGCAGTAGCCGCACCACGTGGTCGAGTACATGGTCAACATTGGGTTGTTCCTCCAGAAAGCATCGGCGGGGTCACACAGCCAAATCGTGATAACACCGCGCTCGGGTGGAATGATGTCCAGCTGTGGCGGACTCCTCAGAGATTCTTGCCGGGCTGGACGGCGACCAGGCCGCCGCCGTGACCGCCCCGTCCGGGCCACTGTGCATCCTGGCCGGCGCCGGCACCGGCAAGACGCGGGCGATCACGCACCGCATCGCCCACCGGGTCCGGTCCGGACAGGTCCGCGCTCAGCACGTCCTCGCCGTCACGTTCACCGCCCGGGCCGCCGCCGAGATGCGTGAGCGGCTCGGCCGCCTCGGCGCCGAGGGCGTGCAGGCCCGCACCTTCCACGCCGCCGCGCTGCGCCAGGTGCGCTACTTCGCGCCCCGGCTCTTCTCCGGCCGGGACATGCCGGCGCTGCTGGAGAGCAAGGCCCGGCTGGTCACGCAGGCCGCGACCCGGGCCGGGCTGCGCACCGACCGCGAGTCCGCCCGCGACCTGGCGAGCGAGATCGAGTGGGCCAAGGCCTCGCTGATCGAGCCGGACGACTACGCCACCGCGGCCGCCAAGGCGCTGCGCGAGCCGCCGTTCGACGCGGCCAAGGTCGCCAAGGTGTATGCCGAGTACGAGCGGGTCAAGCGTGCCCAGGGCGTGATCGACTTCGAGGACATGATCCGCGCCGCGATCTGGGCCGTCGAGGAGCACTCCGACGTCGCCGAGCAGGTCCGGGCGCAGTATCGGCACTTCGTCGTCGACGAGTACCAGGACGTCAACCCGATGCAGCAGCGCCTGCTGGATGCGTGGCTCGGCGGCCGCGACGACCTGACCGTGGTCGGCGACGCCAGCCAGACGATCTACTCGTTCACCGGGGCCAGCCCGGCGTACCTCGTCGATTTCAAAGGGCGCCACCCGGGGGCCACGGTCGTGCGGCTGGTGCGCGACTACCGCTCCACGCCGCAGGTCGTCGGCCTGGCCAACGCGGTCATCTCGCGGGCCCGCGGCGAGCTCTCCCGGCTGCGCCTCGAGCTCGTCGGGCAGCGCCCGCCCGGCCCCGAGCCGACCGTGCACAGCTTCGCCGACGAGCCGGAGGAGGCCGCCGCGGTGGCCGCCCGGTGCGCGGCGCTGATCGCTTCCGGCACGCCGGCCCGGGAGATCGCCGTGCTGTTCCGGGTCAACGCCCAGTCCGAGGTCTACCAGGAGGCACTGGCCGAGGCGGGCGTGCCGTATGTCCTGCACGGCACGGAGCGTTTCTTCGACCGCACCGAGGTCCGCGAGGCCATGATCGCCCTGCGCTCCTTCCGGGGTCCGGTCGATGAGGGTTTGGTACCGGCGGTGCACACCGCCCTGGAACGCGTCGGCTGGCGCGCCGACGCCCCACCCACCGGCGGCGCGCAGCGCGAGCGCTGGGAGGCGGTGACCGCGCTGGTGAACCTGGCCGAGGGCATGCCTTCGGTCGCGCTGCCCGACTTCAACGCCGAGCTGCAACGCCGCGCGGCGCTGCAGCACGTGCCGACCGTCGAGGGCGTGACGCTGTCGTCGCTGCACTCGGCGAAGGGCCTGGAGTGGGACGCGGTGTTCCTCGTCGGCCTGGCCGAGGGCACGCTGCCGGTCATCCACGCCCGCACGCCGGACGCGGTCGAGGAGGAGCGGCGGCTGCTGTATGTCGGGGTCACCCGGGCCCGGCACACCCTGTGGCTGTCGCACGCCGCCGCCCGCACCCCGGGCGGTCGACCGCGCCGCCCGAGCCGCTTCGTGCCCACCGCCGAGCCGCTCCGACGCCCGCCGTCCGCCGGGCCGGTCGACAAGGCCGCGCTGGCCGGCCGCGTCCGCCGCGTCATGGCCGTCTCCTGCCGGGTGTGCGGCACCGGCCTGGTCAACGGCGCCGACCGCAAGCTGGGCCGCTGCTCCACCTGCCCGTCGGACCTCGACGAGGAGCTGCTGGCGCGGCTGGTCGACTGGCGGGCCCGGCTGGCCGCCGTGCAGAAGGTGCCCGCCTTCGTCATCTTCACCGATGTCACCCTTTCGGCGATCGCCGAGCGCCGTCCCGCTCGCCGGGAAGAGCTCGCGGTGATCGCCGGGATCGGCCCGCGCAAGCTCAGCCTCTACGGCGACGACGTGCTCGCCCTGGTCAACGGCACTTCGGTCGAGGCGCTGTGTAAGGACCGATGAGCGGTTCGGTGGTTTGCGGCGGTAGCCGAAAATATGACAGAGGCTTTTCCCGGAAATTCGGTTGCCCTACCGTTGAGGCACGGCATAGCCTGCGAACACGACGCCGGACGGCCGGCCGTCGACACACCACGAGTCTGCAGAGAGTAGGTGGGACCCCGTGAAGCTCTATCTGACCTCGGAGCGGCACGCGGCGCTGCTGCCTGCCGTCTGCCTATCGGCTGTGTCGGTGCGCCGCGTCCCGCCGTCGCTGTCGGCGCCGTGGCGGGAGTCTGCCCAAATCCAGGCTCTGGTCTCAGTCTCGACAGTCGTTCCGGCTGCCGTCCTGGTCCCGTCCGCGTCCGTCGCGGCCGAGGCTACCGGGTCGGTCCGGGTCGACCTGCCGGTTCGGGGCACCGAGCCGGGCGGCAAAGCCGAGGCCCGCACCGACGCCACCCGTATCGATGAGCACCACGTCGCTTCGGCGGCTCAGCTCGACCAGCGCGGAATCCGAGTTCAGGGGATCACTGGGCTCAGCGTTCAGGGGACCAACGGGTTCAGCGCGAAGCACGACATGACGGCTCCGAAGCCCAATGGCGGAGTCCGCGGCATACCACCTCGAGGCAGGCCGGTCTGACAAGACCGACTTACCGGCTCACCTCGAGGCCGCGGAACCCGACACCGGGATCCGCGGCCTCATTTGTTTGACCAAACGATCACACCAAACGATCGACCGACAGAAAGGGGTGACCGGGATGAGCCTGGCCGTGGCATCGATCGACGTGCGTAGCAGCGCGGGTTCGGCCGTGGACGAGCGCCTTCGCGTCGCTGCGCGAGGCATCAAGTCCGACCTGCCGTGCCGCACCTTCGACCCGGACCTGTGGTTCGCCGACTCGCCGGCGGAGCTCGAGCTCGCGAAGTCGCTCTGCGTGGAGTGCCCGCTCCGCGCCGAGTGCCTGGCGGGCGCCATCGAGCGCGCCGAGCCCTGGGGTGTCTGGGGTGGCGAGATCTTCGAGCGCGGCGCCGTCGTGCCGCGCAAGCGTCCGCGGGGCCGCCCGCGCAAGGAGGACGTCGCCCGCGACGCCGTCCTGCGGGTCGAGGTTGCCGCTCGTACGGCGGCAGTCGCCGCCGGTGTGGCGGCCTGACATGAACGCACATCGACTGCCGGCCAGCCGAGGGGCGCGCGCCGCGCGACCGACCCGGCTCCGTCAATCCGATAGCTACACCGAGTTCCGCACCACCCGACCGAGGAGCAACGAGATGTCCTTGCAACTACTCCACGAAGCACTATCCCGGGCCCGAATGCTTGGGCCTCAGGCTGAGAAGCGCTCTGAGGCTTACCCGTCCGCCCGTCAGGTCGCCATGCGTGCTCGTCGTGAGCAGGAGCAATACCTGACCCGACACTGACCCAGCTAGCGGGGCTCTCCACACCGGAGGGCCCCGCCCGCTACTTCCGCTTCGGTCCCGTCCGGCCGGGCCGCTACTTCCGGCGGCGCGGCTTGCGGGGGGCCGGCTCGGCGAAGCCGGGCAGCCACTCGGTGAGGATTCCCCGGTAGGCGGCCCGGGCCTCCAGTTGGCACAGCACGCCGATCGAGCCCAGCGTGACCCGGTGCACGAGCATGTAGGACGGCGGCAGGTTGAGCTGGCGGCTCAACGCATACGCCGGGCTCTTCGGGTTGGCCAGCCGCCCGGCCTCGGCCCGCAGCCAGGCCCGGCTGAACTGGAACTCGTCCTGCGCGATCGGGTCGAGCATCGGCCGGATGTAGCCCAGCACCGCGGCCGCGTCGACCTTCGGGTCCTCCTTGAGAAACCCCTCCTGCTGCAGGCCCTCCAGCACCGCGTCCGCGTCGCCGGCCAGGGTCAGCCGGGTCAGCCGGCCGATGATCTCGGGATGCCCGCCGGGCAGGTGGGCGACCGCGCCGAAGTCGAGCACGCCGAGCCGGCCGTCGGCGAGCAGACGGTAGTTGCCCGGGTGGGGATCGGCGTGCAGCATTTCGGCCCGGGCCGGTGCGGAGAAGTGCAGCAGCGCCATGAGGTGACCCGAGCGGTTTCTTTCCGCTTCGGTACCGCCGGAGATGATCGCCGACAGCGGCGTCCCCTCGACCCATTCGGTCACCAGCACGCGCGGCGACGAGGCGAGCACCGGCGGCACGTAGATGTCCGGGTCACCGTCGTACGCCGTGGCGAACGCGGTCTGCGACCTGGCCTCGAGCTCGTAGTCGAGCTCCTCGGTGACCCGGTCGCGGATCTCCTGCACCAGCGGCTTCACGTCGAGGCCGGGCTGGATCGCCTTGAACAGGCTGCCGAAGCGGGCCAGCTGGTTGAGGTCGGCCCGCAGCGCGTCGCCGGCGCCCGGATACTGCACCTTGACCGCCACGGACCGCCCGTCGGCCCACACCGCCCGGTGCACCTGCCCGATGCTGGCCGCGGCGGCCGGCTTGTCGTCGAACTCCTTGAAGCTCGAGCGCCAGTCGGCGCCCAACGAGTCGGACAGCACCTTGTGCACGCTGGCGGCCGGCAGCGGCGGCGCGGCCTCCTGCAGTTTCGTCAGCGCCGCACGATACGGCCCGGCAAGCTCTTCGGGCAGGGCCGCCTCGAACACGCTCAGCGCCTGCCCCATCTTCATCGCACCGCCCTTGAGCTGCCCGAGCACGCTGAACAGGTGCTCGGCGGTGCGGCGCTGGACGTCGGCGGAGACCACGTCGGCGGCCATGCCCGTGACGCGCTTGCCGAGGCCGAGCGCGGCCCGGCCGGCCAGTCCGAGGGGCAGCGACGCCAGCCGTGCGGTGCGGGCTACTGCGCCCCGTGGGATCTCGGTCACCACTCATTCTTACCCGGTGACCGCACCACGGCGAGGGCGGCGGCGATCACAGCCTGGCCGGAGGGGCCGCACCGCGGCGGCGGCGACGGCAGTCACAGCGCGGCCGGAGGGTCGCACCGCGGCGAGGGCGGCGGCGATCACAGCCTGGCCGGAGGCGTCGCACCACGGCGGCGGCGACGGCAGTCACAGCGCGGATGGGCGCCCCACGCCCGGCGCCGGAACTCGCCGGGCCGGGCGATCTCGACGATGGCCGCCTCGGTCCGCAGCGCGCCGCCGTCGATATATGAGAGCACCTCATCGGCGGCGAACGCGGCCCCGGCCATCGCCGTGGTGAGGGCGCACGGCTCGCCGCCCCCGCCCGGCGCGGTGGCCAGCTGGGCGGCCAGGACCGGCCAGGCCGGGTCCCGGTCGCTGCGGTGCAGCTCGAGGCAGAGCCGGCACGGCGATCCGGCCGGGCGGACCAGCGGGCCGACGAGCACCGTCCCGAGCCGTACCGTCACATCCAGACGCGGCAGCGTGTGCAGCCGCATCCCGCGGCGGGCGAGCCCCGGCGGATGCCGATCGCCGACCTGGACGACGAAGTCGACGGTGTCGGATCGTACCGATGAAACGTCCACTCCCGGCGCGAACCGCGTGATCACCGTCGAGGTCGCGATCGCCCGTGACGCGGCGACATCATGCGAGCCGAGGCCGCCGACGGCCACGTCCGCGTGCGTCGCCGTGCCCTCCACCACCGGCTCGACGTGCCCGACGCCGGCTCCGGCGAGCGCGGTGGCCAGCGGCGCCACCAGCGGCCCGTCGCCGGCCACGACGACCCGGCTCGAGGTGCGCCGGCGCAGGACGTCGGCCGGGGTGCGGGGCCCGTCGCCGGCACGCAGCCGCAGGCCGATCGCGGCCGCCTCGACGGCGAGCCGGGCGTGCACCGGCCTGGGCAGCCCGGTGGGCAGCAGCGCGTGGGCGCCCACCACCAGCCCGGCCGCGCGCAGGGCCTGCACCAGGTCGAGGACGTCGGCGTCGTCGAGGCCGAGCGCTTCGGCCTCGGTGAGCAGGACGTGCAGGGTGCGGGAGCCGTCGAGCAGGTCGAGGACGCGGGACAGCTCGGGGCGGCCCAGCTCCAGGACGACCGCGGCTTCGGGATCGGTACCCAGCTGGACCGTGCGCTCGTCGCGCCAGAGGCGCCGCAGGCCGGGCAGGAGCGTCGGGCGCATGCCGGGAACGCTCGCACGCCCGGCCGCCGGCCGAGGCGGTTGTCCACAGGCCGATCCACCGCCGGCCGGCGTTATCCACAGCCACGCACCGAGTTATCCACAGGCCGTGGCGCAAAAACCGCATATCGCCGCCGGCTTGTCCTACGGTTACGCGCGTCTCCACGCGGGCCGGTTCGGCGCAGCGTTGCGTGAGTCGACCGGCCCGACATTGGTGGCGCGCCGCGTGCCGGGTTGCCGTTTGTCGGAGTCACGCGAACGGCGTTGCGTCCCGAGGGCCGGCTCGGCCGGCGTCGGTGGCTTGCCGCCGGGTTCCTTGCCGCGTGCCGGTGTCGCGCGGCCGGCGTCGGGTCCCGGGAATCGATCGGGCCGACGCCGGCCGCTCACCGTTCGGCGGCTTCGACCGCGGAGCGGGCTGCGGCCGGGTCGGCCCGATCGGCCGCGAAGCCGGGTTTGCCGCGTGATGCTTCTGGGGGCTGGCAGGGGCCAAACCGGGAAAGCGGCATACCCGAAATGTCGGATATGTCCGTCACGAAGTGGCGGACATATCCGCAGCCGTTCGCCGGGGGCGGGGAGGCAGAACGAGCGGCTGGCTTTCGGTGCACTTCGCGCGCTTCGGCCCGATCCCGGCCTGGCCTGGTCGCGGCAGTTCCGGCCGGCTAAGGCTGAGCGCTGGACGGGTCGAGTGCCGAAGGCGACGACGGCCAGCCGGGGACATGCCCGGACACGGCCGCGGACGCCGGCTCAGGCCTTGCCGAGGATCCGGTTGACCGTCGTGCCGCAGACCGGGCATGCGCCCTTGGCCATCTTCATGCCGGTCTTCGAGATCGCGATCTCTCCCTCGAAGTCCCGCTTCTCCTTGCACTTGACGCAGTAGCCGTTGTACGTCTCGGCCACGATGCCCTCCTCATCTCGGTCCGGCACGCCCCGCGCACCGGTGCTGACCAGCTAGGCCAACGTGGTGAGTGTGCCTTGTCGGACACTCGGGGAAAGTGCGGTTAGACGGGACACGCCGAGCGTAATCGGAAGATATTCCTTCAACCGCACCGTACACACTATGCACAGGCTGGGGATAACCGTGTGGGCAACGGTGTGGGTTGCTGTGGATGAAATCCGCAGGCAGGCCCGCTGGGAGCCGGATTGGGCCGGTCTTCCGGTGGAATCTTTCCGGCGGACTGCCACGAATGGGTGACTTACGGGCACCCTCTGCGAGATTGGCCCTTGCGAAGAGATGGCCGCTTCCGGCTAGCGTTCCCCCGTGAGCGGTACCCGAGGGGGGCCGGCATGACGCGCAAGCCGGTCATCGAGGTGCGGCGCAGCAAGCGCCGCCGACGCACGGTGTCTGCCTATCGCGACGGCGAGCGGGTGGTCGTGCTGATACCGGCCCAGTTCTCCCGTGCGGAGGAGCGCGAGTGGGTCGATCGCATGCTGGAGCGCCTCGCCGCCCGCGAGCAGCGGGTGCGCCGCACCGACGGGGAACTCACCGCCCGCGCGCAGCGCCTTGCCGCCCGCTACCTGCCCGATCACCCCGCGGCCGCCCGTCCGGCGAGCGTGCGGTGGGTGCAGAACCAGAACGGTCGCTGGGGATCTTGCACGCCGGCAGACGGTACCATTCGCATTTCTCACCGCGTGCAGGAGATGCCCGACTGGGTCATCGACTACGTACTGTTGCACGAGCTGTCACATCTGGTCATTCCCAGCCACAGCAGCGCCTTCTGGGCGCTGGTCGCGCGGTACCCGAAGGCCGAGCGCGCCCGGGGGTATCTTGAGGGGGTGTCGGCGGCAGCGGGTCTGGGGATCACGGAATGACGGTCGCCGCCGTCGTCGCCCTGCTCGTGCCGGTCGCCTGGGCTCCGCCGGGCACCGACCCCGACGCCTGGCGCGCCGCGATGGCCGAGGACCTCGTCGACCTGCTGACCCCGCTGCCCCGCGTCCAGCCGGCCATCGCCGCCACCCCGGCCGACCTGCCGCTGGCCGCCAAGATCGCCTGGCCCTCGACCCGCATCTACGAGATCGAGAAGCCCACCATCCGCGCCGCGCTCGCCGCGGCCGCCGCCGACGGCCACGACAAGGCCGCGGTGATCCTCGCCGACGCCCCCGACCTCCCCGCGATGCTGATCGGCAAGCTGCTGCGCCCACTGTCGACCCGGGCGCTGGCGATCGCCCCCGCCCACGACGGCGGCATCGTCGCCGCCGCCGCCCGCCTGCCGCTGCCGGTGTGGCTGCCCGAACTGGACAGCGAGACCGGCGATGCGGTCACCGCCCGCCGGCCGGCCCCGGAGCCGACGTTGGTCGCCTCCGCGCCCGGCTGGCACCGGCTGCGCGGTCCCGACGACCTGCGCCGGCTCGACGTCGGGCTGGACGGCTGGGAGGCCACTCGGGCCCTGCTGAGCGGTAGTTAGCCTGTCGCTTTGCTCGGGCGTGCCTGGGGCCCACCTCAGACCCCCCATGGCCGCTGCGCGGCCACTTCTTCCCGTGCTGCGTTGGGTGCGGTTGCTTGTTGCGCCTTCGGCGCGGTGGTTTAGGTCTTTTGTTGCGCCTTCGGCGCGGTGGTTTAGGTCTTTTGTTGCGCCTTCGGGGCGGTGGCTGGGGTTTTTGTCGCGCCTTTGGCGCAGTGGTTGGGGGCCGTAAGCTAGCCACGCGCGACTTCGTCGCGGCGCTGTGCCTGGGGGGTTCCCACCCCAGACCCCCCATGGCCGCTGCGCGGCCACTTTTGCTGCGCTTTGCGCCCCTGGCGTCTTGGGTGCGGTGGCTTGTTGCGCCTTTGGCGCGGTGGTTGGGGTTGCTTGTTGCGCCTTTGGCGCGGTGGTTGGGGTTTTTTGTTGCGCCTTTGGCGCGTTTGGTTGGGGTCCGAAAGCTAGCCACGCGCGACTTCGTCGCGGCGCTGTGCCTGGGGGGTTCCCACCCCAGACCCCCCATGGCCGCTGCGCGGCCACTTTTGCTGCGCTGCGCGCCCCTGGCGTCTTGGGTGCGGTGGCTTGTTGCGCCTTCGGCGCGGTGGGCATCGGCGGTGGTGCGCCGGGCGGGGCGGATGTATGTCTCCGTGATCATGATGTGTGCGGTGGCTGCACACCGGGTTTGTCGTGATCCTGGAGACTTTTGGTACACGGGGGTACATCAGTGCTCCGTGATCATGAAAAACCGGTGGTGTCGGGGCGGGTAGCGCATGATCGCGGAGACTTTCGGTCGATGTGCCTGTGTTGCGCGGCGGGCAGTGACCGATGTCTGGCGGGATCGCCGTTCGTGTCCGGCGCAGGTGCCGGCGTCGGTGCGTGGCGGGCGGGTGGGCCTTGGTTAGTTTGCGCCGGGGGCCGCGGCGCGGGTAGGCGCTGCGCCCGCCCAGCCGGCCGCTGCCTCGCGCCGGCCAACGCGATCGATCGGGTTGGGTGGTCGTCTCTCCACCGCGCCGGACGTGACGCGGTGGTGTGGGGCTTGTGCGGGCTCGGCGCGGGAGTTAGGGCTTCGGGTCTTCGCCGGTTTCTTCGCCGAAGCCCAGGTCGCCCAGGTCGAGTTGGGTGCGGGCGAAGAGGTCCGGGTCGGCGAAGGCCTCCTCGTCGGGCAGCAGGTCGGGGTGGCCCCAGAGGGCGTCGCGGCCTTGGATGCCGCGGTGCTCGGTCAGGGCGCTCCACAGGGCGGTCGCCTCGCGCAGGCGGCGCGGGCGCAGCTCCAGGCCGACCAGGGCGGCGAAGGTCTGCTCCGCCGGGCCGCCCGCGGCGCGGCGGCGGCGGAACGCCTCCGACAGGCGCACGACGTCAGGTAGCCGGTCGCCGGCGGCCCGGTCCACCACGTGGCAGACCCAGCCCTCGACCAGCGCCAAGGCGGTCTCCAGGCGGGCCAGCGCGGCGCGCTGCTGCGGGGTGTCCTCGGGCGTGAAGATGCCCTCCAGCACGAGCTCCTGCGGGTCGCTGCCCAGCGTCGCCGGGTCGATGCGGCTCATCGCCTCCTCGACCGCGTCCCGGTCGACGTGGATGCCGGCCGCGTAGGCCTCGACGGCGGCGAACACGTGCCCGCGCAGCCACGGCACGTGGCCGAACAGGCGCTGGTGGGCGGCCTCGCGCAGGGCGACGTAGAGGCGCACCTGGTCGTCGGGGATCTCCAGGCCTTTGCCGTACTCGGCGATGTTGGCCGGCACGAGCGCGGCGGCGCCGGCCGGGCCGAGCGGCAGGCCGATGTCGCCGGCCGAGAGCACCTCGGCGGCGAGCGAGCCCAGCGCGGTGCCGAGCTGGCCGCCGAGCAGGGCGCCGCCGAGCGAGGCGACCATCGAGGTCATCGGGCCCATCTGGGCGCGCATCTCCTCGGGGACCAGCTCGGTCATGGCCGAGACCATGCGGGCCGCGACCGGGTCGCACAGCTTGCGCCAGACCGGCAGGGTCTGGTTGAGCCACTCGCCGCGGGTCCAGGCGGCGGTCGAGCGCACGCCGGACGGCAGCGCGGACTCCGGCTCGAGCCACAGATCGGCCAGGCGCAGCGCCTCGATGACGGCGGCGCGCTCCACGGCGGTCACCGGCGGGTCGCCGACCGGCTTCGCCGCGTCGCTGTCGGCCTCGCCGGGCGTGGGCACGGGGGCGCCGGGCATGGCGAATCCGACCGGGAACTGCGACATGGCGGCTCCCGGGCCGCCTCCGGTCAGGTGGGCCTGGGCCAGCTGCCGGGCCAGATCCCAGTTGACCGGACCGCCGCCGGGCGTGGCGAACAGCTGCTGCAGCTGGCTGAGGAATTGCTGCATCTGGCGCGGATCATTGGGATCCGGCACGTCGCCGCCGGACGGACCAAAGCCGAACGGGATATCTGCGGGCATTCCACAACGGTACTCGCTTCCAGGTGCATTGGGCTTGGAGCGCTAGGCTCGCCGCCATGAGACGTCGTGGGCTCACCGTGCTGTTCGGCGCGTTGCTGCTGTTGGTGCTGTCCTGGCAGGCGACCGTGGTCAGGGTGCCGTATGTCGAGATGGGGCCCGGACCGACGTACGACACGCTGGGCACCGACACCGGCAAGCCCGGCGGCCGGCCGATCATCAACGTCACCGGCGCGACGGTCACCAAGTCCACGGGCCAGCTGCGCATGACCACGGTGTCGGTCCAGCCGGAGCTGACCCTGCTCGACGCCATGATCGGCTGGTGGGAGGACGACCGGGCGGTGGTGCCGCGCGAGCTCATCTACCCGCCGGACCGCACACAGGAGCAGGTCGACCAGGACAACGCCCGCGACTTCCAGCAGTCGCAGACCTCCGCCGAGACCGCGGCGCTGCGCGAGCTGGGCTACCCGGTGCTGGTCACCGTGAGTGAGGTCTCCGCCGGTTTCCCGGCCGAGGGCAAGCTGCAGAAGGACGACGTCATCAAGTCCGTCGACGGTACCGCGGTCGACTCCCTCAACAAGCTGACCGATCTGGTGCGCGCCAAGCCGGCCGGTACCACGCGCAAGATCGAGTTCACCCGGGCCGGGCAGACCCAGACGGTGGAGTTCGCGACCAAGGCCGGCGACGACGGCAACCCGCGTCTCGGTGTGCAGGTGACCACGGCCCAGCCGCACCCGTTCCAGCTGAGCATCCAGCTGGACAAGATCGGCGGCCCGTCGGCCGGCCTGATGTTCACGCTGGGCATCATCGACACGATCGAGCCCGAGGACCTGACCGGCGGAATGATCATCGCCGGTACCGGCACGATCGACGACGACGGCAACGTCGGACCGATCGGTGGCATCCCGCAGAAGCTGGTGGCCGCGAAGGCCGCCGGGGCGAAGGTCTTCCTCACGCCGGCGAGCAACTGCGCCGAGGCGATGGGCAACCCGCAGCCCGGCCTGCCCTTGATCAAAGTCAGCACACTGGACGATGCGCTGAACGCCCTGCAGGCACTGCGGGCCGGTCGGACGCCGACGCTGTGTAGCCGATGACTACGCTGGACGAGTTTCCATACGCGAACGGGCGGAGCCGACCGTGGTAATGCGTAATCCGATGACCAGGGTGAGCCGGCGGGGCCGGGTCACGATCGCCGTCCTGGTGATCGTCTTCCTGCTGTTCACACTGTTCGACCGGGTGGTCGGGGCGTGGGCGGACTATCTGTGGTTCTCCGAGGTGAAGTACCCCCAGGTCTTCACCGGGATCCTCACGACCCGGATCTGGATGTTCGTGATCTTCGGGTTGGCGGTCGGGCTGGTGATCGCCGGTAACCTCTACCTCGCCTACCGGACCCGCCCGCTGCTGCGGCCGCACTCCGCCGAGCAGCACGCGCTCGACCGCTACCGGCTGTTCCTGCTGCCGCACATGACCGGCTGGATCCTGCTGGTCGCCGGGCTCATCGGGCTCTTCTCCGGGCTGTCGGCGCAGGGGCACTGGCAGGACTGGATGCTGTTCAGCAACAGCACCCCGTTCGGCCAGACCGACCCGCAGTTCCACGTCGACCTGTCGTTCTACGTGTTCGAGTACCCGTTCTGGCGGTACCTCCTCGGCGTCGCCTTCACCGCGGTGGTCTTCGCGCTGCTGGGCTCGCTCGCGCTGCACTACCTCTTCGGGGGCGTGCGGCTGCAGGGCGCCGGCGAGCGCATGACCGCCGCGGCCCGCGCCCACCTGACCTCCCTGGTCGCGGTGTTCGTGCTACTCAAGGCCGCCGCCTACTTCCTGGACCGGCGCGGGCTGCTGCTGGACAAGTTCCCCACGCAGGATCTTTACGGCGCGGGGTACACCAACATCAACGCCCTGCTGCCGGCCAAGGAGATCCTCGCGTGGATCTCGATCGTGGTGGCGGTCGCGATCATCGTTTTCTCCAACGCCTTCATGCGCAACCTGATCTGGCCCGGCCTGGCGCTCGGCCTGCTGGCGCTCTCCGCGGTCGCGGTCGGCGGCATCTACCCGGCGGCGGTGCAGTCCTTCACGGTCAAGCCGAGCCAGCTGCAGAAGGAGGCGCCGTACTTCCAGTACGCGATCGACGCCACCCGCGACGCCTACGGGCTCAAGGGCGTCAAGGTCGATCCCTACAAGGCGGACAACACCGACCCGCCGAAGAGCCTGGTCGACGGTACCGACGCCACGGTCAACAACATCCGGCTGCTCGACCCCGCCGTCGTCGGCGAGACCTACACCCAGCAGCAGCAGGTCCGTGGCTTCTACGAGTTCAACCCGAAGCTGGACATCGACCGGTACACCATCAACGGCAAGACGCAGGATTACATCGTCGGCGTCCGTGAGATCCGCTACGACCAGCTGCAGCAGAACAACTGGCAGAACCGCCACAGCGTCTACACCCACGGCTACGGGTTCGTCGCCGCCCCCGCCAGCCAGGTCGTCTGCAGCGGCCAGCCGTTCTACGTCTCGGGCTTCCTGAGCCAGGAGACCAAGCCGGAGGACAAGCCCGGCGAGAAGTGCTCCTCCGACGCCGACCAGATTCCCGTCACGCACCCGCAGATCTACTACGGCGAGCAGATGGGCGACGTCTACGCGATCGTCGGCAAGTCCAAGCCGGGGGACCGCAACTCCGAGTTCGACCGGCCCACCGGCGGCGACGGCGGCGGCAACACCGACCAGTACTCGACGTACGACGGCAGCGGCGGCGTCGCGGTGAACACCTTCTGGCGCCGGCTGCTCTTCGCCTCGTACTTCCGCGAGACGAACTTCCTGCTCTCCAGCGTGCTCAACGATCACTCGAAGGTGATGTACGTGCGCGACCCGGAGACCCGGGTCCGCAACATCGCGCCGTTCCTGACCCTGGACAGCGACGCCTACCCGGCGGTCGTCGACGGCAAGATCCTGTGGATCATCGACGGTTACACCACGTCGGCGACCTACCCGTATTCGCAGCGCATCGACTGGAACACGGCGATCCAGGACTCCTCGACCGCCGGCCGGGTCTTCCCCGAGCCCCGCCAGGACGTCAACTACCTGCGCAACTCGGTGAAGGCCACCGTCGACGCGTACACCGGCGAGGTCACGCTGTACGCCTTCGACGACAACGACCCGGTCCTCAAGACCTGGAACAAGGCGTTCGGCGGCAAGCTGGTCAAGCCGCGCTCGGCGATCTCCCCGGCCCTGATGGACCACATGCGCTACCCCGAGGACCAGTTCAAGGTCCAGCGCGACCTGCTCAGCCGGTTCCACGTCACCTCGCCCGACGGGTTCTTCTCCGGTCAGGACTTCTGGGAGGTACCGAAGGATCCGGCGAACTCGACCGCCGACCAGCCGCCGTACTACATCGTCGCGAAGCTGCCCGGCCAGGACTCGGCCCGCTTCCAGCTCACCGCCGCGATGGTGCCGCGGAAGCGGGGCAACCTGGCGGCCATCATGTCGGCGTCGTACGTCAACGGCCAGCCCACCTTCCAGGTGCTGGAGCTACCGGCCAACACGGCGATCCAGGGCCCGAACCAGACACACGGCACGATGACGTCGATACCCGACGCCCGGAAGGAGCTGACCCAGTTCAGCTCCCAGAACTCCGACGTGTTCTACGGCAACCTGCTGTCCCTGCCGGTCTCCGACGGGATGTTGTACGTCGAGCCGATCTACCTCAAGGCGAAGAACGAGTCGACGTTCCCGCGCCTGCAGAAGGTCCTGGTGGCGTATGGCCCGAAGTACATGGCCTACGCCGACGACCTGGCCTCCGGTCTGGAACAACTGGTCAAACAGGTCACCGGCCAGGTGCCGGTGCCCCAGACGGACAATCCGGACCAGAACCAGCCCAACCCGCCGACAACCAGCAACCAGCCCGGCACCCCGGAGGTCCAGGCGGCGATAGCCAACATGAACAAGGCGATCGCCGACCTCAAGACGGCCCAGCAGTCGGGCGACTTCGAGGCGTACGGCAAGGCCCTCAAGGCCCTGCAGGACGCGATCGGGCAGTACGAGGCCGCGACCAAGGCCGCCGGCGCAACCCCGTCCCCGAGCGGCTCAGCGAGCCCGTCGGCCTCCGCCGGCGCCTCACCGTCGGTTTCCGCGCCCTCCTCGGGCTGACCGGACCTTCGTCACCCGGGTCCCACCGCCTCCAGCCGGGGCCCGGGTGACGACCAACACGATCGCGTCCAGGCGATTTGGAACTCGGGACGAGCGTGCGCTAATGTGAACAAGCCGACGCGGGGTGGAGCAGCTCGGTAGCTCGCTGGGCTCATAACCCAGAGGTCGCAGGTTCAAATCCTGTCCCCGCTACAACCCTAAGGGGCCCCTGCTTCGTGGCAGGGGCCCCTTGCCGTTTTGGGTTGTAGCACCCTCGCGCTCGCTTCGCTCGCTCCCCGGCGGGGGGCTTCGCCACCCCGCGCCCCCCGATGCCGCACTTCGCTTCGCTCGTGCGACACAGCCTCGCTTCGCTCGCTCAACCCCCTTGCTCACCCGCGTTCGGTCCGGCCTCCGCGCGGCTCGGGTGGTGGGCGGCGTTTGACGCGTTATACGCTGCTGGGGTGGCGGAGCGGGAGTATGGCTGGACCGATGCTGGCAAGGGCAGTGCGGCCCGCAACGGGGTGACCGAGCGCGAGGTCGTGGATGCGCTCTACTCGTCGCAACGGATTGAGCATCGGATCGGCACGCTGCTGCTGGCTGTTGCTGGGCTGGCGGATACGTCTCGGGTGATCGTCGTGATGTGCGAGCGGATCGGCAAGGTCAACAGCTATGCGATCCTGGCGGCGCGGCCGGCCACTCCGGAGGAGATCAAGCTGTGGATGGAGGGGACTCGATGAGTGTGTACCGAGACCCCCGGACGATGAGCCGGGATGAGTTGGTGGCCTACTTCGACGGTGGCGGGGACATCTCCGAGCTGCTGCGTGACGCTGTGCCCGGTCCGGCGCTGGGACCGGCTCCGGCCGAGATTCCGATGATTGTCACCGGCGTCCGGCTGCCGTCGGAGACTGTTGAGCGGCTCGACGCGCTCGCCGGCAACGACAGGGGCGGACGCTCGGGGCTCATCAGACGCGCGATCGACGAGTATCTGGAACGGCACCCTGGCGGGGCGGCCGCCTGACCGTCAGCTCGCTGTAGCCAGATGTGTAGCCAGGGCGTCTTCAAACGGCTGCGACGGATCGGAACGCATGAGACGACCGGGAGCCTGTTGCAGCTGCCAGAGCGGGACATCGTGCTACTGGTTGCGTCGGGTGAGACGGCTCAAGGTGTGCTCACAACCCAGAGGTCGCAGGTTCAAATCCTGTCCCCGCTACAACCCTTAGGGGCCCCTGCTTCGTGGCAGGGGCCCCTTGCCGTTTGGGGTTTCCGCGTTCCTCGCGCTCGCTTCGCTCGCTCCAGGCGGGGGGCTGCGCCACCCCGCACCCCCCGATGCCGCACGTCGCTTCGCTCGTGCGGCACGGCCTCGCTTCGCTCGCTTCTTCCCAGTGGGGAGCTCCGCTCCACCCATGCCCCTCAAACCCGGGAACCGTTGTGCGCGGTTTTCGCGTTTTCGCGCTCGCTCCCCAGCGGGGAACTTCGCCCATCCACATCTCGTAACCGTGTAGCCCTGCGTTGGGACCGTATTTGATACACTTTGCAGTGTGTCGGCGGTTGAGGTGCTGGCTCGGTTGGCTGTCGAGGTTGCCGAGGACCAGTGGGGACTGGTGACTCGCGCGCAGGCTCTTGCCGCGGGAGTGCCACCGGCAACGTTCGCCCGGCTGGTTGCGGCGGGGGCGCTGGTGCGTGTGGCACACGGCGTGTATCGGATCGCTGGGGGATCGGATCCGGGTCACCTCGATCTGCGGGCGGCGTGGCTGCAACTCGACCCGCTCGCACCGGCATGGCAGCGAGTGCAGGCTGATCGCGTGGCGGTGGTGTCGCACCGGTCTGCTGCCGAGCTGTACGACCTGGGGGACCTGATCGCCGATACTCACGAGTTCAGCGTTCCGGTACGAACGCAGACCCGGCGGCGGGATGTGCGAATGTATCTGCGCCAGGTCCCACCGGGAGACCGAGAGGTCGTCGGCGGGTTGCCGGTGACTCGGGCGCATCGGATCGTGGCGGATCTGCTGGACGGGCATGAGGACGGGAGCGCGGTAGCCACGATCGCGGTGCAGGCGGTGCGCCGAGGGTTGACGACGGTGGACCGGATCGCGGCGGCGGTGGCCCCTCTCGCACGCAGATACCACGCCGGTGACGGTGCGGCGCTGGCAAATCAGTTGCTGAGTGATGCTGCGTGACAGGTCCATTTCCGTACGCGTCGCCGGCGGCGTTGCGCGCCGCCTTGACGGATCGGTTGAAGAGGCTGGCCGTCGCATCTCCGTTCACCGTGACCGAGTTGCATCGGCAGTTCGCCTACGATCGGCTACTGGCCCGGGTGTTCAGCGCGCCGGATGCCGATCGATGGGTGCTCAAAGGTGCTGCCGCGCTGCTGGCCCGATTGGACGTGGCGCGGCACAGCAAGGACATCGACTTGTCCCGGCAGTCCACGGTGGACCTTGATGAGGCAGAACGGGCGTTCCGTGCTGCCGCTGAGCGGAGCGTGGGCGATTTCTTCGTGTTCGAGATCGGGCCGGCGGCTCCGCTCGTGGGGGACAAGGGTCTGCGTTTCGCCGTGGTAACCGGGCTGGGTGGACGGCCGTTCGCGGCATTCTCGGTGGATCTGGTCGTAGGGCAGTCGATGACTGCATTGCCGGAGGCGGTGCCGCCCTTGGTGGCGGTGGACATCCCCGGTCTCCTCCGGGTGAACTACCGCGCATATCCGCTCGTTGACCACATCGCCGACAAAGTAACGGCGTGTCTGGAAACGCACGCCCGCAGCGGTGGAGCAGTGTCGGTGTCCAGCCGGTACAAGGACCTGGTCGACCTCGTACTGATCGCGCGTACGCAGCAGCCCGTGGCTGCTGACCTGCGGCACGCGCTGCTGTCGGAGACGGCGCGTCGCGGCATTGGGTTGCCGGCGGCCTTCGTGGCGCCGGGGCCGCTGTGGCCGGCCGGATACGAGGCGAAAGCCACCGAAGTACCTCAGTTGGAGGAGTTCGGCCGGTTTCCGGCCGCGATGGCTCTGGTGAAGGCGATGCTCGACCCGATCCTGGCGGGGACAGCGGCCGGGCGGTGGGATCCGAAGCAGGCGACGTGGGTAGGGTCGGGCTTAGCCAGCCCGTGACTGTAGCCAAAAGTGTAGCCAGAACGCCCTGACACATCCGGGACAGAGGGTGACGGGTGAGACGGTTCGAGGCTGAGGCCGCAGGTCAGCGGTCACCGGTGCGACGTCCCGTGACGCCTGAGACGGCTCAAGGTCTGCTCAGAACCCAGAGGTCGCAGGTTCAAATCCTGTCCCCGCTACAACCCTTAGGGGCCCCTGCTTCGTGGCAGGGGCCCCTTGCCGTTTGGGGTTTCCGCATTCCTCGCGCTCGCTTCGCTCGCTCCAGGCGGGGGGCTGCGCCACCCCGCCCCCCCCGCAAACCCGGGCGGCTTGCGGTTTGTGGGTCACCTGCGGTCGCTTCTTTTTTGCTCGGGTTCGTGCAACACCGGGCCGTTGCTCCCGCCAGACACCGGTCGGGCCTTGACGGCCCTCCCTGCCACGTCCGTGGTGCCAAGGCCGGCAGACCCGTGCCCCGGGGCGGCGCGGCGAACTGGTGCGGATGTCGCACCCGTCGGGCGCAACCTGCGATCCGCGCGGCCAGGGGCGGACGTATGTCTCCGGGATCATGATGTCCTCGGTGGCCGCGCACCGGGTTTGTCATGATCCCGGAGACTTGTGGTACACGGGGGTACATCAGCACTCCACGATCATGAAAAACCGTTGGTGTCGACCCGGGTTTCGCATGATCACGGAGACTTCTGGTCCTGCGCCGTGCCCGCGGCGTGCAGCTGCCCGACGTGTAGGACGTGATCGCCGATCGTGCTCACCCCGGGTCTTGGGGCGCGTGGGCCGGGCACCGCTTGGTCGCCGGCGGGTATGGCGGCCAGCGGTGCCGCTTTCCGCGTGGCGCTGGCCGGTGCCGGGCGGGGCAGACCACGGCGGCTGCGGGCCAGCACCCCGGCCGCACGCGGCGCACCAGGACGTATCGGTGCCGGTCCGTGACGGACACGCCAAGCTCATACACCATGCCGGCGGACGTGGCCCTTGCCGTTTGGGGTTTTCCGCGTTCCTCTCGCTCGCTCCCCAGTGGGAGCTTCGCTCCACCCGCACCCCCTCCAACCCACGCTGCTTGCGGTGGGCGCGCTGGGCGCGGTGCGTGCGGCTGGTGGAACTGTTGCGTGCCGTGTGCTGCTCAGGCGTTAGGCTCGGTGGGTTGCGTCAGTCGGCTTCTGGAGGGTCAAGGCATGAGTGTGGACGTGCTTGACCACGTTGGGCCGTGGAGCGAGGACGAGTACCTTGCGCTGGGTGAGACTGCGGACAGGATCGAGTTGATCGATGGGAGCCTGGTCGTGAGTCCGGCGCCGAGCATGAGTCATCAGCGGCTCTCGCGTCGGCTGGCCAATGCGCTGGACGTGGGTGCCTCGGCTGCGGGTCTGTCCGTTTACGAGGCGATCAACGTGAGGCTCAACACTGGTCGTATCGTGATTCCCGACTTGGCCGTCGTGGACACGGACGAAGAGGCGGTCACGGCGGATGCTCGGCGCGTTCCGTTGATCGGCGAGATCGTGTCGCCCGGCAACGCGGCCATGGACCGGGTGCTGAAGATGGATCTCTACGCGGCCGCCGGAATCGGGTGGTACCTGCTGGTCGAGCACGAGCCGGTCGGCGAGCTGACGTTGCGGCTCAACCGTCTCAGCGGCCGGCATTACGTGGAGCACGCGATCGCCAAGGGCGGTGAGACGTTGACCGCCGATCGTCCCTTTACGTTCGAACTCGACACTCGCTCGTTGGTGCGCCGGTAACCGCGCCCGTCGCCAGAATTTCTGAACGGTCCGGGCGCGAACTGTAGCCAGATGTGTAGCCAGGACGGTCTGGCATGCTGGCAACGGTCCGGCACGGGTGAGAGACTCAGTGTGCTCCGCCGCTGGTCGGGATGCATCGGGTGGGATCGGACAGCACGGGTGAGACGGCTCACGGTCTGCTCGCTGGCCCGCGGCGACCACCATCGGGTGGCGCACTGCGACCCCGGCCACATGCTCCACGGTGACCGTGCGGGCGTTGTCGCCCAGCAGATACGTCGTCGCCCCGCCGATCCGCCGCGGCGTGGCGTCCACACAGGCGATCAACGTGCCCAACGTCTGGTCCCAGGTGGGGATCACCACCCGGGACCGTGACCAGGACAGCCACGCGCAGAACAGGCTCGTCTTCCGGCCGCCGATGCGCGGGCCGTCGCTCCAGTCGAACTGCAGCCACAATCCCGGTTCGGCAGCGGATGTGCAGCGACTCCGGCTGCACCGGCGGCAGGCCGGTCCAGGCGAACAGGCCTCATGCGGTGGCAGCACGCCCGCTGGCTCGCCGTCCGTCAGTCGTGCTCGCGTCGTCGATGAAGACGGCCACGTCGATCGCCGAGCTGTCGAGGGCCCCGTTGAGCCGGACGCCGCGGTCCGGCCGGAACCTTGACCTTCACGCGGGAACGTGGTCCGAGATCGCCTGGCGGAGGTACGGCAGCGGCTGCTCGGGCGGCGTGCTCGGTTGACTCGATGGGTGATCGCCGCCTCGTCTCGGCGAGCCCGCGGATCTCATGAGGGTGGCCAACCTCGGTTAAATATCTTAGACAGCGGCTGTACATATCCCAACCGTTCTGGTTATTGTCTACTCCTCCGGTGATCGAGGTCACCCCAGGCGACCCCAGTCGCAGGTCGGCTGGGCTTCCGAGCAGAGGAAGAGACATGAGGTTGGTGCGCATCGTTGCCGTGGCCGGCTCAGTGCTGATCGCCACGGCCGCCTGCGGTGGGGGCGGCGGGTCCTCCACTGGCGCCGGCGGCACGCCCGTTCTGCAGATACCTACCGATCCAGGAGTCCTCGACCCGCAGACCAGCCCCGGCAGCTGGGGACGGCCAATGATGCGGATGGCCTACGACACCCTTGTCGCGGACGGCCCGAACGGCGTCGTGCCGCAGCTCGCGGAGAGCTGGGACGTGACGCCGACCACGGCAACGTTCAAGATCCGTGACGGGATCACGTGCGGCAACGGTGCTGCGATGGACGCCGCCGCCGTCGCCGCGAACTTCGAACGACTGAAGGACCCCGCCGCGAAGGTTCCGTTCACCGCGTCGTTCCTCGGGTCGACGACCTACAAGGTGAGCTTCGACGCGGCAGCACGCACCGTCACGCTCGCACTGCCCGCCCCGTTCAGTCCGCTGCTGTCGAACCTCGCCGCATACCCCGGCATGATCTGTCCCGAGGGGCTGCAACATCCGGAGAAACTCAATGAGGCGTCGTTCGGCACCGGCCCATACACGCTCGTGGACGTCAAGGCCGGGCAGTCCTACACGTTCCAGCGGCGCGACGACTACACCTGGGGGCCGGGCGGAGCCACATCGAAAGACCTGCCCAGCCGGGTCGAGATCAGCGTCGTCAGCAACGAGACGACCGCGGCGAACCTCATGCTGAGCGGTGAGCTGAGCCTCGGGATCTTCACTGCTCGCGGCGCTTACGACCGGCTCGCCGGCGACCGGTTCGCCAGTAAGGTGGTGCCCGCGTCCGCGACCTACATGCATTTCAATTTCCTGAAGCAGTCCAGCCCGATCCAGGACGTGGCGGTGCGTCGGGTGCTGGCGGCCTCGGTCGACCGGGCCGCCCTGGCCAAGATAGCCACGGGCTCCGCGGACCAGCTCAGCAACAGCGTCGCGCTGCCTCAGTCGCCTTGCCAGCGTGAGGTCACCGACGAAGGCCTGGTCCGGTACGACACGGCGCAGGTTCCGTCGCTCCTGACCGGCGCCGGGTGGACCAAGAGCGGGAACGGCTGGACGAAGAACGGTCAGAAGCTGGCCATCAACCTCCTGGTGACCGGCCCGGCCGGTGCCGGCAACAAGCCGATCGCGGACTACGTGCTCAACGCGTGGAACGCGCTCGGCATCGAGGTCAATGTCGACAACGTCGACCAGAAGACCGGGATCGACCGGCGTGCCCAAGGCACATATGACGTCTGGCTGGGCGCCTGGACGAGCGTGTTCAACCCCGCCATCATCTCGCCGTTCCTGACGTCACCGAAGTCGCCGAACTATTCCTACCTGGCCAATGCGGCGTACAACGAACTGGCGAAGCAGGCCTACGACATGGACCCGGAACAGACCTGCGCCGTCTGGGCCAAGGCCCAGACCGCGATCAACGAGCAGGTCTCGATGGTCCCCGAGTACTACGACGCAACCCACTACATCAGCTCCAAGGGCCTGCAATTCGAACCGTACCGGTCGTTCATCGAGCCGACCAGCCTGCGGGCATCGTCGAAGTAGAGCCATCCATGCCGCGATCGATCACCACCTACGCGAGCTTTGCCGGCAAGCTGTTGGTCAGGCTCGCCGGAGGACTGCTCCTGCTGGCGACGGCCTCGTTCCTCCTGGTGCAGGCCATGCCGGGTGACCCCGTCGTACGTCTGCTCGGCGGCGACGCGTCCGAGGCTGACATCGCTCGGGCGCGCACCGCCCTGGGCCTGGACGATCCGTTCTACGTCCGCTACCTCGACTTCATCCGGCGGATCTTCACCTTCGACTTCGGCTCCTCGTTCACCGGTGAGCCGGTCACATCCGTGCTGGGCGATCGTGCGTGGCACACCGCGGTCCTGGCGGGTACGAGCATGGTCGTGACCGCCGTGCTGAGCGTCGTTGCGGGTCTCGTCGCGGCGGCGGTCACCCAGGGCGAGCGTCGCTCCGGCTTCGCCCATGCCTTCACCACGGTGACCGGATTCCTCGCCGCCGTCCCTTCCTACGTGCTCGCGATGGGCCTGGTCGCGTTGTTCGCCGTGACCCTCGAACTGTTCTCGGTCGCCGGCGCGGACGGGCCTTCCTCGCTGGTCCTGCCGGTGACCGCGCTGTCCCTGCCGGCCGCCGCCGTGCTTTGCCGAATCGTACGGGTGGAGGCGCTCAGCGTCCTCGAAAGTGACTTCGTCCGCACCGTGCGAAGCAAGCAGTTGCCACGCACACGCCTCTATCTTCGGCACGTCCTGCCGAACGTCGTAACCGGCGCACTGACGATCGGGGGTGTCATGTTCGGCTATCTCCTCGGTGGCAGCGTCATCGTC
Organism: Dactylosporangium sp. CA-092794; assembly: GCF_050948465.1. Taxonomy (NCBI): domain Bacteria; kingdom Bacillati; phylum Actinomycetota; class Actinomycetes; order Micromonosporales; family Micromonosporaceae; genus Dactylosporangium; species Dactylosporangium sp. CA-092794. The sequence continues at coordinate 1,128,049 of NZ_CP192044.1, forward strand.
GAGAACGTCTTCCAGTGGCCCGGGCTGGGCACGGAGATGGTGCACGTGATCAACACGCGCGACTTTCCGGTCCTGCAGACCGCGATCATCTTCATCGGGGTGGGCGTTCTCGCGGTGAATTCGATCGTCGACGTCGTCCTGTTCGTCCTCGACCCGCGGATCCGGGCCGCATCGTGACCGCCGCGCGCACATCCCGGGGCCGCGGTCCGCTCACCGCCCTTGCCCGTACGAAATCGGGACGCCTGGCCGTGCTCGTGCTGGGCCTTCTGCTGGTCGCGGTCATTGCCGGTCCGGTCGTGGCCGGCGACGCGGCGGCCCGGACCGACCCGCTCCTGGCTCGCACCGACCCGAGCTGGGCGCACCTGCTCGGGACCGACGACCTGGGTCGCGACGTCCTCGCCCGAGTGGTGGCGGCGACCCGATCGACGATCCTGCTGGCGACCACGTCGATCCTGCTGGCAGCCGTCCTGGGCTACGCCCTCGGTCTGGCGGCCGGCCTCACCGGGTCGCGGGCGCGGCGCGGGGTCACCCTTGTGCTGAATCTCTGGCTGGCGTTTCCACCCATTGTCGTCGCGCTGTTCGTCAGCACTGTGCTGTACCAGTCGACGCTGAGCGCGGTCGTCGCCGTCGCTCTCGCGTACGCGCCGTTGTTCGCCCGTACCATGTTGAATCTGGTGACCGCCGTGGCCGGTCGCGACTACGTCCATGTCGCCCGCATGCTCGGCGTGGGACCGATGCGACGGCTCAGCCGCCACATCGCGCCGAATGTGTCCGCGCCGCTGTGGATCCAGTCCACCACCGGCATCGGCGAGGCCATGGTCGCGCTGTCCGCGCTCAGCTTCCTCGGCCTCGGTGTGCAACCTCCCGCATACGACTGGGGGAGTCTGCTCGCGGAGTACCTCGAACGCATCTTCACCTCGCCGCTTGTCGTGCTCGGCCCGGCACTGGCGATCACCGTTGTCGGCGTGTTGTTCGCGTTCATCGGCGAAGCCGGTGCCCTGGCCATGGATCCGCAACGCTGGACCGCGGATGCCGGCAAACGGGCATCCGGCAAGGCTCGCGGGACGGCCGGACCGGCCCCGTCGGCCGGACCGGCCGACGGGCGCCCGGTTCCCGCCACGCGGCTGCGCGTCGTCGATCTCAACGTTTGCTTCCCGGGCGCTGACGGCGACGCCTATGTCGTGCGGAACGTCACCTTCGACGTCGCCGCCGGGGAGGTTGTCGGCATCATCGGTGAATCCGGAAGCGGCAAGAGCATGACGGCGTCGGCGATCGCCCGCCTCGTCCCCCGGCCGGGGGTCGTCGGTGCCGGCGTCGTCGAGCTCGACGGGACGGATCTGGCGGGCGATCTCGACGGGGCACTCCGGCGGGTCATGGGCACCAAGGTCGCAACGGTGTTCCAGAACCCGATGTCGGCACTGACGCCGACGATGCGGATCGGGCCGCAGATGTGCGAGGGCATCAGGCACCACACGGGAATTTCGCGCGGACAGGCGCGGGACGCGGCGCTGCAGGCGCTGGCAGAGGTCCAGATCACCGGCGGCGAACGGGTCCTGAGCATGTACCCGCACCAGCTGTCCGGCGGCATGCGCCAGCGGGTGGCGATCGCGATGGGCCTGATGGTCAGGCCGGCGCTGCTCATCGCCGACGAACCGACGACGGCCCTCGACGTGACGATCCAGCAGCAGATCCTCAGACTGTTCCAGACCCTGCAGCGTGAGCACGACATGGCGATCCTGTTCATCTCGCACGACTTCGGCGTGATCCGCGAGGTCTGCGACCGGGTGCTGGTGATGCACCGGGGAGAGATCGTCGAGCGGCTCCGGGTCAGCGACCTCGAGACGGCTCGGCATCCCTACACCCGTCAGCTCCTCGCCGCGGTGCCGTCGATCGACCATCCGCGCACCCGCCCGCCGGCCCGGCCGTCGCCGGACCCGTCCGCCGGTGCCCTGACCGAGGCGAGAACGTGATGACCGCGCTCACCGTCACCGGTCTCAACGTCGACTTCGGCCGCGGCCGGCGCATCGTCCATGCCGTACGGGACGTGGGGTTCGAGATCGCTCACGGCACGACCCTGGGTCTCGTCGGGGAGTCCGGATCGGGCAAGTCGACCGTCGCGCGCGCGGTGAGCGGCCTGGTCCGGCCGGCCGGCGGATCGATCGGCCGTCCCGGCGGCGGCAAGGCGCACGGCGTGCAGATGGTCTTCCAGGATCCGTTCTCCTCCCTCAACCCGCGCATGACCGTCGGCCGCATGTTCACCGAGGCACTTCAGCTCGTAGACAGCAAACGCACCGCCGACGAACTCGCGCGGCTCGTGCACCTTCCGGCGGAGATGATCGGGAAGTTTCCGCACGAGCTGTCCGGCGGCCAGCGGCAGCGGGTGGCCATCGGCCGTGCCCTTGCGGTCGATCCGAAGGTGCTCATCCTCGACGAGGTCACCGCGGCGCTCGACGTCTCCATCCAGGCCGCCATCCTCGACATGCTCACCCAGCTACAGGCCGAGCTCGGCTTCGCCGCACTGTTCATATCTCACGACCTCGCGGTGGTACGGCAGGTGTGTGACGAGGTGGCGGTCATGTACCTGGGCCACATCGTCGAGCTGGCGGATGCCGAGTCGCTCTTCCGCGCGCCGCAGCACCCTTATACTCGGTCGCTGCTGGCCGCGATTCCGGGCAGTCACGCCGACGAGCGCCTGCGTGCCCTGGGGGAGCCTGCCGACCCCGCGTTCCCGCCGGCGGGATGCCACTTCCATCCCCGCTGCCCGGTTGGGCCCAGGGTTCGTACCGACCGAGCCGTCTGCGCCGGCGACGACCCGTTCCCCGGCGCCGGGCAACGCCCGCACCGTGTCGCCTGCCACTTCCCGGGAGAGGTGGCATGAGTCGCCGATACGACCTGGACCGTCTGCCCGCACTGGAACTGGCCGAGCGCGCGGCGCGTCGTGGCGTTCGCCTCATCCGCATGCCGGGCGCGCCCAACGTCGCCATGCCCGAGCACGTCGTGGATGCGGTCCTGGCCCAGCTCAGCCGGACGCATGACCGCGATTCGCGCGGGACCCCGCAGCTGCGCCGATCCGTCGCCGAGATGCTCCGCGACCGCGACCACGTCGAGGTCGACCCCGACCGTGAGCTCATCATCACGCACGGGGCTGCCCACGGCCTCAGCGTGACCCTGGGCGCTTTCTGCGATCCGGGCGACGACGTCGTTGTCCCCGTCCCCACGTACTTCTTCGACGGGCCGATCGCACGATGCGGCGCGACACCGCGTCACGTCGCCTGCCGCCCGGCGGCACACGACTGGGCCCTGGACCTGGACGCCATCGCCGATGCGGTCACCGACCGAACCCGGGCGATCCTGCTGTGCAACCCGGTGAACCCGACCGGACGGCTGCACACCAGTGCGGAGATCGACGCCGTCGTGCACCTCGCTCGGCAACGAGGCGTGATCCTGATCGCGGACGAGTCGTTCAGCCACTACGTCTACGACGGTCCGTTCACGTCCGTGGCCACCCGGCGATCTGACTACGACCGCATCATCACCATCCAGAGCCTCAGCAAGAACTACGCCTTCGCCGACTGGCGCGTGGGCTATGTCCACGGTCCGCAGCATCTGATCGACGCCGTCCACCGGTGCTTCGAGTGGGATGGCATCAACGTGGGCTCCGTTCCCCAGGCCGCGGCGGTCGCGGCGATCACCGGGCCGCGGGTCTGGATCGATCGGTACCTCCATGCCTACCCGGCCAAGCGTGACACGCTCCTCACCCTCGTGCGGGCGGCCGGATTCCGGGTCGTTCGTCCGGGTGCGGGCGCGGCGATGCTCGTCGACTTCCGGCCTCTCGGAGTCGCGGGCCGGGTGTTGGAGAACCGATTGCTCGACCACGGAATCGCCGCCGTCGCCGGCGACGGTTTCCACGGCCCCGCGGACCACGCCCGGCTGCTGTTCGGGGGCGAGGCCGAGGACCTGCACGACCTGGGTAAGGCCCTCAGCCGGCTCGTCCGTCCGGGGCGGGCCGCAGCGCACAACTGAAAGGATCCTGGCCGCGTGAAAGCCAACCCGGATTCCACCGAGTCCCCCGGCCCCGCCTGGCGGCTGGGCGTCGACATCGGCGGCACGTTCACCGACGTCATCCTGCTCGGGCCGAACGCCGAGACGCACACCGCCAAGGTGCTGTCGACACCACCCAACTTCGCGCAAGGTGTGGTCACCGCGCTCGACGCGCTGTGTGCCGACGTGGGGGCCGACCCGGCGCATCTCATCGCGGTCCTGCACGGCACAACGGTGGCGACCAACGCCATCCTGGAGGGGGCCGGCGCCCGAACCGGGCTCATCACCACCCGCGGCTTCCGTGACGTGCTCGAGCTCGGCCGGTTGCGCCGCCCCTCCCTGTACGACCTGCAATGGGTCAAGCCCGAACCGTTGGCGGCCCGCCATCTGCGCGTCGAGCTCCCCCTCCGCATCGCCGCTGACGGCAGCGTCCTCGCCGACGCCACCGACGACGATGTGCTCCGGCTGGTCGACTACCTGCTGGCACAGAACGTCCAGGCGGTGGCCGTCTGCCTGCTCAACTCCTACGCCCGGCCGGACGCCGAGCGGCGGGTGGCCGAGCTGGTCCGGGCCCACGCCCCGTCCCTGTTCGTCACCGCCTCGGTCGACGTGTCGCCAGAGATGCACGAGTTCGAACGGACCAGTACCGCCGTCGTCAACAGCTACGTAGGGCCGGTCGTGCATGAGTACGTCGCGGAACTGGTGACCCGGTTCCGCGCTCGCGGAGTCCGGGCACCGCTGCTCGTCATGCAATCCGCCGGTGGTCTTCTCGATGCCGACGCGGTGGTCCGGCAGCCGGTCCAGATCATCGAGTCGGGGCCGGCGGCCGGCGTCATCGCGGTACAGCATCTCGCCCGCAGTCTTGGACTGAGCAACGTCGTCGCGTTCGACATGGGCGGTACGACCGCCAAGGCATCCCTGCTGGAGAACGGCACGCCGTTCATCTCGGCGGACTATGAGGTGGGTGGCGGGATGAACATCGCTCGTGGCCTGAGCAAGGGCGGCGGCTACGTCATCCGGTTTCCCTCGATCGACATCGCCGAGGTCGGGGCCGGCGGCGGGAGCATCATCCACGCCGATACCGCCGGCGCACTGCACGCCGGACCGCACAGCGCCAGCGCCTTTCCGGGCCCGGCCTGCTACGGGCGGGGCGGCGACCGGCCGACGCTCACCGATGCCAACGTCGTCCTGGGATACCTGAGCCCCTCTGGTCTGGCCGGCGGGCGGGTCGAGATCTCGGCGGAGCTCGCCCGCAAGGTGCTGGCGGACGTCGGTGGCGAACTCGGCATCGACGCCGTCGCCGCCGCACGGGGCGCCTACGAGGTGGCGGTGAGCAACATGACCCGGGCCGTCAAGGCGGTCACCAGTGAGCGCGGGCGGGATCCGCGTGATTCGGTGCTGGTCGCCTTCGGCGGTGCCGGGCCGCTCTACGGCGCTTACCTGGCCAAGGCCCTCGGCATCGGCCGCGTCCTGGTGCCACGGTATCCGGGCCTGTTCAGTGCCGTGGGACTGCTGACCGCCGACACCGAACGCCACCTGGTCCGGCCCTTCACCGATCAGCATCAGGATGTCGCGGCCCTGGCCCGCGAGGTGGCGGACATGGAGGCCGCGCTCCGCGCCGACCTGGGCGAGTACCACGCCTCACTCGAGGGCCTGACGACGGAACGGGTGCTGGACATGCGGTACCGCGGACAGCGCTTCGAGCTGCGCATCCCGATGCCGCCCGGCCAGGTCGACGAACGGGCGATGGCCCGGTGCCGGCAGGCGTTCCACGCCGAGCACCGCCGCACCTACGGTCGCTCGGGATCCGACGCCCTCGTCCAGATCGTCAACGTCCGCGTCATTGCCAAGCTGACCAGCGATCTGGCGATTCGTTCCATCCTCACCCCGGATACCGAACCAGTGCGCCGGGAGGACACGACGAGAACATGCCGGTTCGACGAGGAAAGGACCACTCTGGTGACGACACGCGACCGCGTCGCGGGCACGCCGACTCCCGGCCCCGCCATCATCGAGGATATGGACTCCACGGTACTGGTGCCGCCGGGTGCCAGCTATCACCGGGACCCGCTGTCCAACATCGTCATCGACTGGCCCGCCGACGGCAAGGACGAAGCGGCATGACCGGCACGCGCGTCGTCACCGATCCGGTCGTCTTCGAAGTCTTCAAGAACACGCTGTCGGGACTGGCCGACGAGATGGCGATCACGATCCTGCGCACGGCGCACTCGCAGATCGTCGCCGAGAGCATGGACTACTCCGCCGCCCTGTGCGACGCCGACGGCAACGTGGTGGCACAGGCCAACACGATCCCGGTCCACCTGGGATCGATTCCCGAGGCCATGGCCGCGGTCCTGCGCGCCTTCGGCGGTGACCTCGGCGACGGCGACGTCTACATCCTCAACGATCCGGACGACGGGGGCATGCATCTGCCGGACGTGTTCGCGGTCATGCCGGTGTTCGCCCTCGGCGAGCTGGCCGGTTTCGCCGTCTGCGTCGCCAACCATGCCGACATCGGCGGCTGGGCCCCCGGCTCCATGTCGGTGCAGTCGACGACGATCTTCGCCGAAGGTCTCCAACTGCCCCCGACCCGGCTGGTCGCGGCCGGACGGCTCGACGACGGCATCCTGCGCATCATCCTGCGCAACGTCCGTGAACCCGAGCTGTTCCGCGGCGATCTCGAGTCGCAGCTCGCCGCGTGCACCACCGGCGCGGCCGGGATCCGCAGGCTGGCGGCCCAGCACGGACTCGCCGGCTATCGGGTGCTGTGCCACGAGCTGCTGGACTACTCCGACGCGCGGCTTCGGACCGCGCTGGCCGAGGCGACACCCGGCAGCTACGAGTTCGAGGACCACCTCGACGACGACGGCCTCACCGACAAGCCCGTCACCCTCAAAGTCAAGGCCACCTTGTCGGGCTCGGGGCTCCGGTTCGATTTCACCGGAACCTCGCCGCAGGTCGGGTCCGCCCTCAACGCGACCGCTTCGTTCACGAAGTCCGCCTGCTATGCGGCGGTACAGGCCGCCATCGGTGGCGATGTGCCTCCGAACAGCGGCATGTACCGCGCCATGTCGTTCGTCATTCCCGAGGCGTCGATCCTGCAGGGACGACGACCTGCCGCCCGGGGAGCCCGCGGGCTCACCGGCCATCGCCTGCTCGATGTGGCACTCGGTGTGCTCGCCCAGATCTTTCCCGGAAGAATCCCGGCCGGCGGCGACGGCGGGCCGAACTCACTCGCCGTCGGCGTGATCGACGGCGACGGTACATCGCGAGTGGTGTGGGACGTGATGTGCGGATCGTGGGGGGCGCGCGCCGACAAGGACGGCATCGATGGCGCGAGCTCACTCGGCGCCAACCTGGCGAACACCCCGATCGAGGAGCTGGAGCGGTCCGGTCTGGTGCGCATCGAGGGGTACGGCCTGCTGCCGGACACCGGCGGTCCCGGACGGTTCCGGGGCGGGCTGTCGACGTTTCGTGATGTACTGCTGCTGGAGGAGACGGCCCTGCTGCAGGTGCGATCCGATCGCCGGCGGTTCCCGTCGTACGGCCTGGACGGCGGGCTGCCCGGCGCGCCGTCCCTGAACCTGTTGACGACGCCGGACGGCGAGCAGACGCTGCTTGCGACCAAGCCCAGCCTCACCATCGGCGGCGGAACCCGCCACCGTCACATCACGGCCGGTGGGGGCGGCTACGGCGACCCGTACACCCGCGACCCGGACCTCGTCCTGCGCGACGTCATCGCCGAGAAGGTCTCGGTCGCCGGCGCGGCCCGCGACTACGGCGTTGTGGTCACGCCCGACGGCCCCGCCATCGACATGCCGGCGACGGCAGCGCTCCGCGCGAACCGGCATACCGACCGCAAGGAGATCAGGTGACGTTCCCGCTCATCCCACCGCCGGCAGCGCCGCAGCGGCGTCGTGACGTTCGGGTCAGTCTTGTCCAGGCCGCGTTCGAGGTGGCAACGCAGACGCATGATCCCCGCGACCGCAATCTTGCGCACGCCATTACGGCGATCCGCGCCGCCGCACGCAGCGGCGCCGAACTCGTCGTGATCGGTGAGCTGTTCCTGCAAGGGCCGGGGAGCTCCCGCTGGGCCGCATACTATTCGACCCGCCTGGACGGGACGGATCCGCACGTGCACGAACTGGAGAAGCTCGCGGCCGAACTCAACGTCACCGTCCTCATAGGATGCACGTCGTACGGCCCGGCGCTGGATGTCCACAACACCGCCCTGGTCATCTCGCCTGGAGCCGGGCTGTGCGGTACCTATCACAAAGCCCATCTGGCAAGCTTTCCGTATCGCCATGGCCTCTCCGCCGAGCAGTCCTACTACGCTCCCGGCGCCGATCTGACCCCGATTGCCGCTCCCATCGGTCGACTCGGCGTCCACATCTGTTACGACATCTTCTTCCCCGAGGCGGCCCGGACACAGGCGCTGCTTGGGGCCGACCTGCTGATCAATCTTGCCGCCGCCGGCGAGGGATTCGAAGCCTACTGGGATCACCTCACATGGGCCCGGGCCACCGAGAACGGCATGTGGTATCTGATGTCATCCGTCGTCGGCGACAGCCCCGAACGCGGCTACTTCGGCGGGTCGCGGATCATCGCCCCGGACGGAACGACCACGGCGCGAGCCAAAGACACCGTCGAGGACATCGTCACCGCCACCATCGATCTGGACGCCGCGCAGCAGATGCGGTCGCAGCTGCACATGTTCTCGGTCCGCCAGCCGCGGCTCTACCTGCCTATCAGTCGTGCCCGCCGCGGCGGGCACACACCGGGGAGACAACCATGAACCAAGCCCTGCTGGTCGGTGACGTCCAGGCTGGTATCACATCCAGCTATCCGTTCAGTGCCTCAGTCGTCCCGCACATCAGTGCGGTCCTCACCCGGGCGCGTAGCACGGGCATACCAATCGTGTTCGCCGTAGCGGCACTGCGGCCGTCCGGCGCCGACCTGTCACCACGCAACGTGGTCTTCAACCAATTCTTCAGCGCGGCCGAGGTGTTCCATGACGGGGGTCCCGGACCGGTGGTGGACCCCCACCTCGGACGCCGTGAGGATGAACCCGTGGTCGTCAAGCGTCGGGTGAGCGCGTTCCAGGCCACCGAGCTCGACCTGATTCTGCGTGCCGCGGGCGTCGATTCGCTCGCGATCGCGGGCGTGGCCACCAGCGCCATGGTGCTCGCGACCGCACTGGACGCGCTCGACCTGGACTACAGCGTGACGGTCCTGCGGGACTGCTGCGCCGACCCGGAGCCCGATGTGCACGACTTCCTCCTGGGCCGGGTGTTCCCGCAGCGTGGGGCCACCGTAGTGCCGAGCGCGACATGGCTGCCGTGAGCCGCACCTGCCCCGGTGCGCCGGGGACCTCACCTACACGCCGATGGAGATGCTGGCATGGCTCACCGACGGGCTGCTGATGAGTGCCTCGATGATCTCCCGCTGGGCGTCCTGGGTCCGCTCCAGCATCCGCTCGAACGCTACCGCCGGCTCCTGGTTGCTGATCGCGGCGACAATCGCGATGCGTTGGTCTGCGCGGGCGTCCGACCACGGCAGGCCACCGAGGCACAGGCGAAGCACGCGCTCCAGATCGTTGAGGACACCGACGATCGACGCGGCCAGCCGGTCGTTGCCGCACGCGTTCGCGATGATCGCCTGAAACTCGAAGTGGTCGCGCAGGTACCGCTCGACACCGGCGCGGTCCGCCGGGTATCGGACGGCGAGGTTACTCTCCGCGAGCTCCTGCAGCCGCTGCAGCGCCGGCTGGGCGATCGGTCTGCTCGCGGCGAGCTCGGCGGCCTTCGGCTCCACGATCGAACGGAACTCGCACAGGTCCCTGGTCGTCTTCAAGGTCACGGGCTGCACGCCGTAGCCGGCCCGGGGGACCGGGGCGACCAGACCGTCCTGCTGCAGCCGCACCAACGCCTCGCGCACCGGCGTCTTGCTGACACCAAGCTCCTCGGCCAGCTTGAGCTCGGTGAACATGCTGTCGGGGACCAGGTCGAGCTCGATGATCCGGCGCCGGATCGTCTGGTAGGCGAGCTCGGTCTGGTTCGACGTCGACGACAGGCCGGTGAGCAGCGCCGGCAGGTGCGTCATGGTGCCGGCCTCGAACGAGCGCGGAGCTGCCCTTCTCGTCATCGGACGAGCCTCGGCTCGCGTAGAGTCGGCACATCGACCGGCGTGACGTCGTCCCACCGCCGCGAAGCCCAACCGCGGACCGCTCCCCGCATTGACATACCAACCTTCTGAAATGAGATACCAAGGATACCCGTCCAGCACCGGTCCGGTCCAGCGGGTGGGTGGGTCACGGCGCGGGTGCGGTGTCAGACCCGTGCGGCCGTCGCCGCCGGAGTGAACATCACGTACAAAATCCTCTACGTAGGCGCCTCGGCTGCGGATCTGTCCGTCTACGAGGCGATCAACGTGAGGCTCAACACCGAACACGGGGACGCGATCGGTGTCGAGGCCCAGGTAACCACCCGCAACGAGCAGATCCTGATCTATGACCTGTTCGTGCTGGAGGCGGGGGCCGTGTCTTACCAGGTCACCGGCACGATCTCCCAGCAGGTTGAGTTGGACGATTCGCCGCCAGATCGTCCGGATCAGCTTGGCGGCGCGCAGGTCAACGCGGGATCGTCCGCCACCTCACGCACCCTCATCGGTCGCCGGCGTAGGCTCCGCGGCGACCGCGGCAAGGGGATAGAACTGATCCCAGAAGTCGCTGTGGTGGCGCGCACCGAAGCCGTCCCGCATCCGAGGGCCATCGACGGTCAGCTCCATCACGTTGTCGGCGTCCGCGTCGTACACCATCCATTGCGAAAGGCCGCCCGGGCTGCCGGTGCGGGCGAACGCCGTCCAATAGGCCACCATCTGCTCCGCCAGCCTCGCCTGATCCGGCGACAGGTCAGCCGGTGCGCCACAGCCTCCCGCGAAGCGGGGGAAGAGGTATTGCAGCTCCTGCGCGTGCCCCGACTTGTAGGGGAAGGACGCGGACGGCCACGCGACAGGAGAGTCCGGGACGTCCCACTCATAGGCATAGACCGGCACATGGCGTCGCAGGAGGCGGGAGGTCAGCCGGCCGCCCGCGCTGATCGCCCCGCAGTCGCCCAGCGCGGTCGACACCGCCTCGCTCGGGCTGGGATAGTCCGTGACCGGGTAGCGGTCGAGGATCGCGGGCATCGCCGATGCCGGCACGTCGACACCGACCAGCGCGTGGTGACGGAAGGCGGCGAGCAGCGCGGCGATCGACTCGGAATACACGTCAGCCGTGACGACCTGCCCGGTGGCCAGCTCGAGGAGCCCGAGGAACCAGGTGAACTCGTCGCGGTTGGTCCCGTTGATCACGGGGACCTGGTTGAAGCGACCTTCCGCCAGGAGCGGGCCGGGCTGTTCGGGAAGGATCTCGCCGTCGATCACGATGCCGATCTGGTACGGCGTCGCTCCGAGCGGTGCGGTCGCCATCCCGTTCGCGGCGATGAGCTGAGCGGTGGTGAGGGCTCGGAGATTCTCGGCCGTGTGCTCGTCGCAGCCGGCGGCGGCGATGAGCGCCGCTCCCACCGCGGCGGTCTCGTCCAGGGTCGGCAGCTCGATGACCCCTTCGGCGCCGCAGCTCTGCACGATCGCCTTGTGGAACAGACCGGCGGCCGCTGGTGAGACCAGGTGGGCCAGGACGGCGTCGGCGCCGGACGACTCCCCGAACAGCGTGACATTGCCTGGGTCGCCGCCGAAGCCCGCGATATTCGCCCGCACCCACCGCAGCGCGGCCTGCATGTCCATGGCGACGCTCGCCGCCCGATCAGCGGGTTTGCCAGGGCACGAGCTCGGCCTGCAGGTCGGCGGGGCACTCCCAGAGCGCCCGGGTGAGCCGGGCGTTGCTGCCGCTCCAGATCATCGTCAGGCGGGCCGCACCGGCCCGGGTGTCGAGCCCGACCATGGGCTTGGCCTGCTGGTTCAGCCCCTTCAGGCCGAACAGCGCGATCGGTTCGTCCGCCGGCCGCTTCGCCGCCCGCCGCTCGTCCTGCCAGACCTGGAAGCCGGCGGCCAGCCGCCAGGGCGCGCAGTTGCGCAACTGTTCGTACAGCGTGTTGACCCAGGTGTCGGTGTAGCGGGCGTACAGGTAGCTGATCGGGTAGCCGTCCAGCAGCGTGGCGAGGTGGGTGTCGACCTCGACGCCGCAGCGCGTGAGCGCGTCGGCCAGGGCGTGCCGGTCGAGCAGCTCGACGACGGGGCGGGCGTCGTCGGCGTCGGCCAGCTGCCACCGTTGCGTGGTGGTCGCGTCGCGGTGGTTGGTGCTCCACAGCCACGGCAGCCGGTCCCAGCGGTGGTCCTGGTTCGCGCCGATCAGCGCCTCGACGCCGACCACCAGCTCGTCGCCGGCCGCCCGAACGGCGAGCCAGGGCCCGCGCCGGTTCAGGCCGGGCTGGTATCCGGCGAGCACGACGACGGCGCTCTTGACGTACCGGCCGTGCCGGTCGCGCGGGAAGTGGAAGCAGAGCCGGGCATGGTCGAGCTCCGCCTGGTGCGCGTCGAGCACCGGGCGCTGCTCGGGCGGCACCGCGGCGGCGTCGACCCTGTGCCGCACCCGGGCGGCCGCGGCCGCCGCGTGGCGGGCGGCGATCTGCCGGGCGAGCGCGGTGCGCCGGCGGTCCGGATCGGGTGCGGGCGGCGTGCCGCGCAGCGTGTCGCGGTAGCCGTGCCACAGCCGGATCGCGTCGACCACCGCCTCCTCGGTGCCGACGAGCTGGCGGGGCGCCCAGACGGCCCGCGGATCGCCGGGGCCGTCGCCCCGGCCCTCCAGCGTCGCGATCTCGAAGGCGAGGTCGCCGTCGAGGTCGTACTCCAGGTCCACGTCGCGGACCCAGGAGTGGCCGTCGGCGGACAGCCCGCCCTCGCCGGGCGGCACGATCCGGCGCGCCGCCACGACGGTGACCTGCGTCAGGCCGGTGCCGATGGGCTCGTTGACGATGAGGCCGGTCAGGCCCTCGGGTATCGAACCGTACAGGTCGTAGTACGGCACGAGCGGGCCGAACGCGGCCTCGATGCCGAACTCGCGCAACCGCGCCGACACGCCCGCGAGCAGCTGCTGGCGGCGCGAGCGGTACCGGTCGAGGGGCTGGGACACGCCGCAATCCTGCCATTCCGTCGTCGTGTTCGACGTCGAGGCCGCCTGCGCCGATGGCCAGCAGTCCCGGGCCGAGCGCGGCGCGGACCGCCAACCGCCACCACACCCGCAACGCCAACCGCCCACTGGCCCTACTCGGCCAGCTAACGACTTTTCGCGGCCGGGGTTGACCCTCCGTCGAGTACGAGACCATCATGACGACACCTCCGCCTCAGGCGGTCTGGCCGGACCGGTCACCTATCGGTGCCGTCGTCCCGGGTGATTGGGTGTCGTGCCTGTCGGCTTGAAGCAGGCGAACGACAACAGGGAGTGGCGAATGCACTACACAACCCAGCTGCTCTCCATGCTGCTCGAGGGAGGAAGCCGTAGCGAGCTTGACGCGGTCCTTCTTGAGGCGGCCGCCGACGAAACGATCTCGGAACACGCGCTGCAAGAAGTTCGGCAACATCACGACATCGTTGCTCGCCTGCGCGACCAGTTCGTCTACCAGCAGGCGCGAGAAGCGGAACTGTCGGCACTCGTCGAAACCGCGAAGGACCTCGGGCAGATTCGCGACCTCGACCGCATTCTTGGAGCGATCGTGGCGCGGGCGCGTCGTCTCTTGCAGGCTGACATCACCTTCATAGCCCTCAACGACGAAGACGGTTCGGTCTCCCGCATGCGCGTCGCGGACGGCGCGCTGACGCCCGTGTTCTATCAAATTCAATTTCCACCGAACACAGGCCTGTTGGGCCGGGTTGCGAGAACAGGCGAGCCGTACTTCACGGACGACTACCTCGCCGACAGCCGTTTTCAGCGCAGTCGGTGGATCGACGACGCGGTTGCTCCTGAGCAGATCCGGGCGCTTCTGGGTGTTCCGCTGGTGGTTGACCGCAAGGTCATCGGAACCCTTCTCGCCGGTCACCGTCGTGTGCGCAGGTTTCCGCCGTCCGAGGTTGCGCTCTTCTCAGCCTTTGCTGCTCACGCTGCGTTGGCCGTGGAGAACGCGCGTCTCCTCGACGACGCTAAGACTGCCGTCGCCGCCGTCGATGCTGCCAACGCGAAGCTCCGCGCCCAGAACGACGCCATCGAGCATGCGGCTCTGGCACATGACCAGTTGACGCAGGTCCTCGCACTCGGTGGAGGTGTCGACGGCATCGGAGCGGTGCTGGCCGCGAGCCTGGACGGAGCGGTCAGCATCTATGACAGCGAGTTCGCGCGCCTTCTCGGTCCTCCGGACCTAGTGACCGAAGACCGTCTCCACGCCGCGACGGAAGGCGACGGTGCGCGGTGCATCAAAGTGGACAACAATACGTGGATCGCTCGGGCAGCTGCCACGGATGAGCACCTTGGGACCGTGGTGCTGCGCCGTGACCGAGATCTCAGTGCGTCTGAGATTCGCACCTTGGAACGTGGCGCGTTGGTCGTCGCCTTGGTTTTGCTGTTTCTCCGTGTCGAGGCGGAAGCGGAGCTCAGGGTACGCGGGGACCTGCTGAGCGACATTCTTACCCCGACTGCCGTGGATCCGGAGCGCCTGACCGAACTCGCGCGTAGACACGGCGTCCTCCTTGGCGCGGGCGTGTCCATCGCCGTGGCTCACCCACTTGGGGGGTTGAAGTCCGAAAGCCAGGCTTCTCGCGCAGCCGCAGCGCTGGCGTCCGAGGTGAAGGGGCTCGGCGGTGTGCACGAGCGTTCGATCGTCGTGCTGGCGGCTACGCCTCCTCGAATCCTTGGTCAACGTGTCGCCCAACGCTTTGCCGGCGCGACGGTCGGCGTCGCAGCGTGTCGGGACGGCGTCCAAGGCGTACGGGAGGCCTACCGCGACGCCGCGCAAACGATGACGGCGCTGCTGCGGCTGGGTCGAGAAGGCGACGTGTGCGACTCCGCGGACCTTGGTCTCACTCGCCTACTGCTCGGCGAATACAGCGCGGAGGACCTTGACCATTTCCTGGTGAGCGTGCTCGGTCCGCTACTCGAACACGATAGCAAGCGAGGAACTCAACTCCTTGAAACGCTTGCCACATGGTTCTCGACAGGCGGTTCCATTCAGGAGTGCTCGAGGAGGCTCCACGTTCACGCCAACACCGTCAAACAGCGACTCGAACGCGTCGGCGTTCTGTTGGGGCCTACGTGGCGCGACCCCGAGCGGCGCGTTGACCTGCAGGTCGCGATCCGCTTACACCGCTTGCGAGCGCATGGCTAGAACGACATAGGGACACGCTCATCTGTGTACCACCAAGCCACTGCCTGAACCCGCATGCCGTTCTAACGTCGTTGACGCCGAAGCAGTTGTCCCCTCGGTTCGTAGGGGCCGGGTTTGAGCAATTAGGGGAGTCGGCGTGGCGAACTTGCGGCGTGACTCGTTCCAGGGTGGCGGCCTTGCGGTTTTGCGCTTACCGCGCTGAAAGCCTTGGTCGCACCGATGGGGAACGAGATAAACCTGCTCGACCAGTATTCCTGTCGCGCTTGCGGTTGTCCTTGCTGCGAAACGCCTGAACGCGTACAACATGAACGCGCAATCATCCACAAGGGGCTAAATGGATGGAACTCCATCCAAGTTCGGGACGATTCTGGCGCACCCTTGAAAGGTTGAATTGCCGTGTATGAAGTTCAGACCGCGCGGGGACCCGTGCCGACAGACCAACTAGGCGCCACGCTCATGCACGAACACATCTTCGTTAGAAACGCTGAGCTCGAAGAGAACTTTCCGATAGCCAGGTGGGACGAGGAACGAGCCCACGAGACGGCGGTCGAGGGGCTGAATCGACTCCACGACAAGGGCATCCGGACGATCGTCGACCTTACGGTCATGGGGCTGGGAAGGTCTATTCCGAGAATTCAGCGTATCGCAAGGGCAGTAGATGTAAACATTGTACTGGCGACGGGCTACTACACCGCGCGTGACCTGCCCGGATACTTTCAGCACCACGGGCCCGGTCGTCTCGTCGATATGCAAGACCCGCTGGAGAAGACATTTCTTCGGGATATCCAGGTCGGAATCGGTGAAACCGACCTGAGAGCCGGCGTGATCAAGGTCGTTACCGATGAGCCAGGGCTGACGCCAGACGTTCAGCGTGTGATGCGCGCCGCGGCATGCGCCCAAATGGAAACCGGCGTGCCTATCAGCACCCATACGAATGCTCAGGCGCGAACCGGCCTGCTGCAACAGGAATTCTTCCGTCAGCAGGGCGTGGACCTGACGAGGGTTGTGATCGGACACTGCGGAGATACCACGGATGTCGACTACCTGATGGAGCTCATGGATAACGGCTCGTCGATTGGGCTCGACCGTTTCGGTGTCGACTGGGTCCTCCCTGACGATGAACGGATCGCCACGGCTGTGCGGTTGTGCGAGCTCGGATATGCGGATCGGATTACCCTTTCTCACGACGCTGCCTTCTTTCTGGTCAATTCGCCGCCCCGTCCGCGATGGACCCACTTCCGCATTTCTGACGAGATCTTGCCCGCTCTCCGTACCCGTGGCGTGAGCGAGAATACGCTGCAACAGATCATGGTCGACAACCCCGCGCGGATTTTGGGTGCGCGGTGAAGACGACTTATGCCCGCCGCGTCAATTCGGTCGTTGGAGCTTCTTGATGGCAGATACAGCCCGCGAAGTCTCGGATGTGCGCGCCGATCGGTCGGGGCACGTACTTGTCGTCCAGGTCGATCGCCCGTCAGCGCGAAACGCGTTCAGGTGGGAAACATGGACCGAACTGAACGCCCACCTGGCGGCCGGAGAAGCTGATCGCAGCGTGCGCGCCGTTGTCCTGACCGGGGCGGGTGGCGTCTTCTCATCCGGCGGCGATGTCAAGACCAGCGCTGCGGGTGGAACTGGCGTAATGGCGCCGGTGGCGAGACTTCAGCACGCTCATTCGGCACTTCGGTCGCTGGTCAACATGACGACGCCGGTCCTGGCGGCTATTGAAGGCTACGCGGTCGGAGTTGGTTGGAGCCTGGCTCAGGCCTGTGACCTGATCATCGCCGCCGAGGACAGCTACCTTTACGCACCCTTTCTCGAACGCGGTCTCGTGCCGGACGGCGGACTCGCATGGTGGCTCACCCGAAATGTCGGGCACCAGGCCGCCTTTGAGGCGCTTGTACTCGGTGGCCGGATCGCGGCGCCGGACGCTTTGCGTCGCGGGCTCATATCCCGGACGACCCCCAGGGGAGACGCGCTGCGTCACGCCGTCGAGATGGCCGAGGAGTTGAGCAAACTCCCGCCCGACACCGTCGCTCGTACGAAGCGCATGTTGCGTACCGCGCAGACCGACACCTTCCCCGCGTTCCTCGAGACGGAACTCATGAGCGCGGCCCTGAACGCGTATACCGACGCGCCTGACGAGGGGCGACGAGCCTTCAGCGAAGGACGCCAAGCCAAGTTTGGCTAGGAGCGATCCGTCGCCGGGTCGGGTGCTTCGAAGTGACGTCCACACGGGAGCTCCGGCGGCTTCTCAAAATGGGCGCACCCACGCAGGCCAAACGATCGAACCGTTGGAGAGGAAACCAATTGAATACGTCGGCGAATATCGCCACAACCATGATGACGGGGCACGCGGCGATGGCGCGAACGCTTGCCGACTGTGGCGTCGACACGATGTTCGGCGTCCTCGGTGACGCCAATATGTATTACGTGTCGGAGTTCCTCAAGCTTCCCGACACGCACTACGTCGGCTCCGCGATCGAGAGCGGGGCTCTGGGCATGGCGGACGGCTACGCGCGTACGACCGGTCGCGTCGGCGTGGCCTCGGTCACGCACGGCCCCGGCGCCGCGAACTGCATCAACGCCATCATCGAAGCCGTACGGGCGCGCACCTCGTTGGTCCTGCTTTGCGCGGACCCGCCTCCCGTGAAGCACTATCCCCAGGAGATCGACCTTCCCAGTCTCTTCGGCGGCACGGGCGCCCGGTACCACGTAGTGCTGGCCCCCGAGCATCTGGTCGAAGACATCGAGTCCTGCATCGCGTTGGCCAGCCGCGCGCGGGTACCCGTCGTGCTGAACGTTCCGTGGAGGATCGCGGACGGAGAAGTTCCCTACCAGCCGCAGAGTCCGGTGGGGCCGACGATCCGCGGTGGTAATCCGTCGCTCGACGATCTCGACGAGGCGCTTGGCGTCATCCTGAGCGCGCGGCGACCGCTGGTGGTGGCGGGGCGTGGCGCTGTGGAAGCGGGGGCGGGTCCCGCCCTGTCCCGATTGGCGGACCTCCTCGGCGCTCCGCTCGCTACAACCGCCGGCGCCAAGGACCTTTTCAAGGGCCATCCGTACAATCTCGGCCTGACGGGCGATGTGTCTGCGGCGTGGGCGTTCGACGTCATGAATGAAAGCGATTGTGTCATCGCGTTCGGCGCGAGTCTCACGCAGTTTTCGACATCGAACTACTCCCTGCTCCGCAGCCGCCGGGTGGTTCGATGTGACACAGATCCGACCAAGTTCGGACTGTACTGGCGCGCCGACGTCAATCTCTGTTTCGACGCGCGGGCCACTGCCGAGGCGATGATCGGGCAAATCGAAGCCGCTGGCACGGCCCCGTCGCCATTCCGGATCAACGCTTTGGGAGAGGGAACGCTGTCCCGGAATCCCCGCGAGGAATTCGTAGATCAAAGTTCGAGCGAATTCATCGACATGCGTGCTGCGATGGTACAGCTTGAGGAGCTGCTCCCGGCGAACAAGACGCTCGTCTCGGATGGAGGACGTTTCAAAATCGCCCCGTGGCGCTACCTTCACGTCGAGGACAGCAAGCGGTTCGTGCAGACCCTCGGCGCATGGGGATCGATTGGTCTAGCCATTCCCGTGGCCATCGGCAGTGCAGTCGCGTTTCCCGGCGACTTGACCGTATGTGCCTGCGGTGACGGCGGCGCCATGATGAGTCTCATCGAATTCTCAACGGCCGTCCGGCAGGGTTTACGGCTGGTACTGATCGTCATGAACGACGGAGCCTACGGTCCGGAAGTTGTGAGGCTCCAGGCCAGGGGATACGACCCCGCACCCAGTCTCATCGCTTGGCCAGAGTTCGCTGCGGTGGCCGAAGCCATGGGCGGACATGCACGTACTGTTCGGTCCGTGGCCGACTTGGTCGGTCTCCGCGAGCTGATCGCCGATCTCGATCGCCCGCTGCTGATCGACTTCAAGTGCGATCCGTTCGTGGATCCTCGCGTGTTCTAGTTCGGCGCTGGTTCTGTGCGCGGCGAAACACGGCGCAGTTCGGCGACCACCTCTGATAGATAACCGCAAGTCGGGCGGGCCGGAAAGTGTGGGCGAATATGAGAAATGTGACGGATGGCAAACTGCATTCTCTGCTCGAACCGGAGGGCATTGTCGTCTACGGCGTTTCGACACGTGCGGCCACTCCTGGCCACCGTATTATGCGATATCTTCAAGAATACGGTTTCTCAAAGCGTGTGGTCGGTGTCAGCCGCACGGCTGAAGAAGTGGCCGGCTTTCCCTGTGTGCCGGGCCTTGAGGATCTCGAAGGTGACGCACCTGAGCATGCTGTCGTCGTGGTACCCCAGAACGTCGTCGCGGAGGCCCTCCGCGATTGTGGCAGGCGCGGCGTAAAGACGGTGTCGGTGCTTGCCGCCGGCTATTCGGAACTGGGCAATTCTGGCCGTCAAATGGAGGTGGAGCTCACCGACATCGCTGCGGAATATGGGATGAGGGTTCTCGGGCCGAATTGTCTGGGAGTCGTGAACGCTCATACCGGGATGGTTGCCTCAGCCGGAACTGCGTTCGAGGTGACTCGGGTGATCCTCGGGCCCGTGAGCATCATTAGTCAAAGCGGGCTGGTAGGGACATATATCGCATCTCGCCTGCTTGATCAGAAAATCGGTATCCGATACCTCATCAGCACGGGCAATGAGGCGGACATCGACTTGGGTGAAGCCCTCGGTGCGGTGGGACGGGACTCGCACACGGACACCATCGTCATCTATGCCGAGGGACTGCGGAACGGTCCGCGTTTTGTCGACGGTCTGAGGACCGCACGCCAACTCGGCAAGCAGGTCATCGTACTGAAGGTGGGACGTACAGAAGTCGGCGCCGCCGCTGTCAGGTCCCACACTTCAGCCCTTGCCGGCGACGACGCGGTCTTCGATCACATGCTCGAGCGCTTGGGTGCCATGCGCGCCCACTCGATCACGGAAGTGACTGAAGCTGTCTCCCTGGCCTGTGATCGGAGCGCGGCACGAACGAGCGGGACCGACCGGATCGGAATCCTGACTATCTCCGGGGGGCTGGGCGCCATCGGGTCGGAGTTGCTCGTGGATCGAGGCTTTTCAGTTCCGCCCATGCCTCATGCGGTCCAGCAGGCGATGCGGGGTCTGCTTCCCTACTGCACTCCGACGAACCCTATCGATGCCACCGGGCAGATCGTCAGCGAGCCTGAGAAGTTTGCGGAGTTCCTGGCGATGACGGCTGACTCCGGATCGGTTGACGTCCTGTTCGTCCTGCTCGCATACGCGGGAGTTGGGCCATCGTTCCCCGTGCTGCGCCTTGGCATCGAGCAGATCGCGCGGTCGGGACCGCTGCGAGTCGTGTTGGTCGGGCAGTTCGGGGCTCGTGATCGGCAGGAACTGCGAGGGGCCGGCGTCTTGGTGGTCGATGAAATTGAGGATGGTGTGCGGTGGCTCGAGGTGCTCCGCAAGCTTCGGCGAGCGGAATCTCGAGCGAACGGCGTCGTTGAGCTTGTTCTGCCGCGCGGCCGTGCGACGGCCGGGCAACCCATCGACGAAGCGCGTGCCATGACGCTCCTGGCCGAATGCGGCGTCCCGGTTGCCCGCTTCGCCGTGGTGGACGCGGCTCGCGATGCACCTGGCGCGGCGGACCGCCTTGGCTTCCCCGTGGTGTTGAAGCGACTGGAGCCGGGCGTCGTACACAAGTCCGACCTGGGCCTGGTTCGTGTCCGCCTCGAAGATCAAGACAGTGTCGCTGCGGCCGCGGACGAGCTTGAGCAACGAGGCTCATCCGAAGGCCGATTCCTCGTGCAGGAGATGGTGCCGGGACCCCGTAACGAGTTGATCGTGTCAGCGTGGTACGACGACGTATTCGGACTCAGCTTTTTGCTCGGTTTCGGAGGCGTGCTCGTCGAACTCCTCCACGATCGCACAATTATGCTACCCCCGCTCTCAGCAGACGTCATCCGAGATGCCGTCGGAAGACTGCGGGGCGCTCAACTCTTCTCGGGTTATCGGGACCGGCCGGCCATCGATACGAGCCAGGTTCTTCGTGTGCTGGAGAAATTGCACGAATTTCTCATGAAGAACGATGACATCGTCGAGGTCGAGCTAAACCCGGTGCTCTTCGGAACCGCCGACGATTCGCCGGTTGCCGTTGATGCCGTCCTCCGCTCAAGGCTTGACCGCCCTTAGGCGCCGGTGTTCACCTGTGGAGCCCTTGTCGTAGATTGCACGAAGCATCTACACCGTCATTTTGTTGGTACCGAGGAACTGTAGGAGTTTGCAATGTACGAGGGTCCGGTGATTGATGCGTTCTTCCATCTCGGATGGACCAATAACGGGCCTGATGCTCCAACTGACCGGGAGACCTGGATGAACGACCCGATGAGAAGCCGGGTGATGCGTACGTTCGGTCAGGCAGGCATGGAATCCCGAACTAGCGAGGAGAGCATTGGTGACACCATCGGACTGATGGAAGACGCCGGTGTCGAGCTCGCGGTTCTCCAGGCGGGGCTCTTCTATTCGGGGTCGGCGGACGACGTCGAGGCGGCAGTCGCCAAGCATCACCACGTTGTTAGCACGACGGATAAATTCACCCATATCGGCACGATTCTGCCACCCCGGCAGGGGCCCGCAAGCTATTGGGACCTTCTGGAGAATCCTCGGTTGATTGCAGCGCACAAGGATCGGTTCGACATCCGGGGAATTCACATCATGCCGAGTCCCTGGGGAACGCCACCGAATGACAAGTGGTTTTACCCTTTGTATGCGAAGTGCGTCGAACTTGATCTTTGCGTCTTCTCCTACGTCGGTATGCCGGGGCCACTCTGGCCGACGTATCCGAACTATCCGCTGCACCTTGACGACGTCTGCATCGCCTTTCCGGAACTTCGGGTCGTAGCGCACCACATCGGTGACCCCTGGGTGGAAATGATGACACATCTGGCGGCCAAACACCGAAATCTTTACATCTGCACGTCTGCATGGTCTCCCAGGAGATACCCTTCGGAACTCGTGAAGTTCATGGCTGGCAGATGGCACGGTCAGGCGGGGGCCGACAAGGTGATCTTTGGAAGCGACCATCCACTGCTCCATATGACCAAGACTGTGCGAGATGCTCGAAACCTCGATCTCCCCGAAGCGGTCGTCGAAAAGTTCATGTATTCAAATATCAAGGCGTTGCTCGCACGGTGACTCATTCGCGGGTGGTCTCGACGGATCAATCTCAACCGGTGTCGGCGGCCTACCGTTGGCGCTAGGTATTGACGAAAGGTGTCATTTGAAGGTTGGCATTTTCACATACTTGACGGACTACGGGCCCAGCCCGATAGACGTTGGCCGCGCCGTGGAGCTCCACGGCTTCGAGTCGCTCTATGTTCCGGAGCACACGCACATTCCTGCGATTGGAAGTAGCTCGTGGCCGGGCGGCGGGACGCTCCCTCGTCGCAACGTCCGAACCTTGGATCCTTTCATTGCGCTGACGGCAGTAGCGTCGACCACCGAGCGGCTTCGGGTGGGGACCTGCGTGTCGTTGGTCGCGCAACGGGATGCAATTATCCTGGCGAAAGAGATCGGAAGCTTGGACCGCATCGCGCCGGGACGTTTCGATTTGGGGGTCAGCCCCGGCTGGAACGCTGAAGAGGCCGCCAACCACGGGGTAACCAAGCACCGGACCGCCAGGATGCTTGAAACAATCGAGGCGTTACGTGCCATCTGGGCCGGCGACCCTGCCGAATTTCACGGACGCTTCATTGACTTCGACCCAATCTACTCATGGCCAAAGCCTCGCGGCGATGTTCCGATCTTCGTGGCGGGGGGTGGACCGACGGTCCTGGAGCGGGTCCTGTCGCACGGCGACGGTTGGATTCCGCCTCGCTTCCCACTGTCGGACCTGCCCGCGGTGAGCGCTCGTATCCGCGAGTTGCGCGATCGAGCGGGCGAGCAAGGACGCGAACTCAGCGTCACCGTGTATGGGGCAGCGAACAGCGCAGCCGGTCTCGAGGCGTATGGCTCCGCCGGCGTCGATCGTGTGCTCCTCGAGCTCGAGGATCACGGAGGCGATCACGCGGCCGCATTCCGGCAACTGGACGATCTAGCACGTCTCTTGCGGGATCGCCGATGAAGACTGCGAGCCGTTGCGGGCGAGCGGACGACCAACGAAGCACGGCTGAGCGCACAGAAGGGAGAGGGGAGATGATCTTCAGCGGTTCGGGCGCGACCATGCCTAGTCGGGCTGCTCCGGCTCTGGGTGTGTGGTCCCTCATCGCGTCGGTAGATGTGTTCTATGCGCTTTGCTTGAGGGCACCCGATTTCGTCGTCCTCGACTGGGAGCACGGAAGCTGGAGCGCTCCAGACACGGATGTCGCGGTTCAACTCGCTGGACGCATGGGGATCGCGACCGTTGTCCGCTGCTCGGGCCCCGGTCAGCACGAGGTGCAGCGCGCGATAGATACAGGCGCTCAAGCCATCCAGGTGGCGGGCCTGCACGACGCCTCCGCGCTTGATGAGTTGGTCATTTCCTACTGCGAGCCCCCTCGCGGTCGACGTGGGTACTCCCCGTGGACATATCGCGCTCTTGGAGTAGGTGGGCCGTTTCCCGCGTCCCCGTTGCTGATCGCCCAGGCCGAGTCAGAGGCAGTTGCGAGGCTTCTTCTCGACGACGATGGGGACCGGTGGCCGGAGATCGGTGGCGTCTTCGTAGGGCGTTACGACCTCAGCGTCTCGATCGGCGAGCCGGGACGAATCGCTGCTGCAGGAGTACTTGATGTCGTCGCAAAGCTTGCCCAGCACTCGTCAGTTTCCGGTCGCTTGCTCGGGACAGTCGCAGTCGACCACGAGGACGCCGAGCGCGTCATGGCCCTTGGCTCCGTCTTCACCTCTGTTGGATCGGACAGGGACCTGCTGGTGCGCGGCTCCGTATAACAAGATAACAAGGGCCAAATGGCCCGAGTCGGCCGCGAACCGCAGATAGTCGGTTCACACATCCGGCGGCCGAGCGCGGTCGGCTTCCGGCCGATCCTGGACCTCCCGGTCTGCACACCCTGGTCGATCCCGGCCGGGCCCGGCCCGCAACGCGGGCAGCATCCGCGACGCTCGTGAGCGCCAGCAGCGCGCCGGCCACCTGACCGGGCCACACCCGGGCGCCAGCTCACCGGCGGCGGCCGACATCGGCAAACCCCGAATCCGCGAGGACGGCACCCGCCCGGCGTGCGCGGCGGCGACCGCACCGGCCGACATCGCCACCTGGCGTGTCCTGCACGGTCTGGCCGCCTGTGCCGCCGTGCACTCTCCTACCTGGATACCGCCGCCAAGCACGGGCAAGACAAGCCCACCGTTCGTCGAACGGCACCGACTGCCGAGTAGCCGCTCAAGGTGCCGCACTAGATCGACGTTTCCGCGCGAATTGGGGCGTCCCGGCGTTTCGCCGCCTCGCCGCCGGATTTACGCCCGATGGAGTCCAAACCGTAATGCACCGCCGAGTGCCATCAGAGCCGGTCCAGTGTCGCAATTCGCCGTCCCACGCGATGCGCGAACCATGTCCCTCCGGGACACCCAGTGACTTCATGTATGTCGGTTTGGCCATGGCGACGTCGGCGAACCCGATCTAGTGTGCAGACGGTGGAACACAACGGTAACCGGAGGTTCACGTGAACTGGGCCCCGTTGTGGGAGCCAATTCAGTCTGTACCGGCGGTTGCCCGGCTCGTTCCAGACGCCTCGCACCACCCGAAAGGCCGGGGAACCCGGCATCCAGCCACCTGACGCTTTGCCCAACGAGAACACCCCTAAGCACCCGCGTGTCCCGGTCAGCCGCGGCGCAATTCCCGGACCTAGCCGATGCAGGCCAGGGAAAGTGTTCACGATTCAAGGAGACCCAATGAAGGTGCGCAAGCGCGGTTCCAACGTCCGCTACGCAATCGGCTTATCTACTGTTCTGATCATGGGATCGCTCGCCGCGTGTTCGTCCGCCGGCGGCTCGGATGGTTCCGCCACGGGTGCCACGAAGGGTGACCCGATCGAGGTCCTGCAGACCGGCACCGTCGATAGTCCAATTCTCAGTGTTCCGGGTACGCAGATCGGCGGGGAGGTCGCGGTCGCGGCAATCAATGCGGCGGGCGGAATCAATGGACGCCCACTGAAGGTTGAGTTCTGTGACGACAAGTCGAACCCGTCCCTGGCGTCACAGTGCGTGCAGAAGGCCATGTCGAACGGGGCGGTCGCGCGGGTCGGCGGCTATGGCGTAAACGGAAATACAATTCTTCCGATCCTCGACAATGCGAGCATGGCAGACTTCGGCGGCTACCCGGCCACGCCGGTCGAAAACTCAAATCGAGTGTCATTCCCACTCGCAGCCGGTGCAAACATTTATGCGGGCTTCGGTGGGTTGGCTAAAGCGATGCACTCGGATGCACAGAAGTACCTCGTCGTGAACTCGGTCCTGAACGGTGTGGAAAAGCGTATTGAAATTGTCGACAAGAGCATGCAGGCGGCAGGTCTTGAGAGACTGAGCGGTGTAACCGTGCCAAGCAATACTGCCGACCTGTCGTCGATTGTCGGGCAGATCAAGCGGGCCGACCCCGATATCGTGATCGGCCTGCTGAGCCCGTCGGATCTGACGAAGTATTGGTCGGCCGCCAACGCCCTTGGCCTGACCAAGCCGCTCATGACGCAGACGAGCGGGCTTACGCCTGACGTGTTGAAGACGGCTGGTTCCGGACTGGCGTGGACAAGTTTCGCCACGGGATACCCGTCCTACAACGGCTCGGCACCAGGAGCTGCCGACTTCCGTTCCCAGATGGCGAAGTACGCACCTGGCAAGGAGCTCACCCTCGATGCTTGGGGGCCCTGGGTCGCGATGAATGCTCTCGCCTCGATCCTCCGGTCGATGAGTGGGCCAATCAACAGTGAGACCGTCCTGGCCGCGGTGAAGGGCACCAACTGTTTGAACGCCGCGTACCTCAAGTGCCTCGACTTGTCGAAGCCAGGCCCGCTCTCCGATTCGCCAGCGCTCCGCGTGGGCACGGTCTATCTGCTCACGGCCAAGGACGGTCAGTTCTATCCGACCGACTTCTCGGCCAGCATCTTCCCGGGCAGCAAGTAGGGACTGCGCAAATCGCCGGAAGGTCCGCTGTCGCGAGCGGACCTTCCCCAGGAGGTCTCTGGACGAAGCGGCGACGGTGCTCGCACCATGAGAGTTAGGCGGGGCACAGCGGCCGTCCCATCGAGACGCGATTGGCGGACCGTTTCGTTCCTGGGAAGGGTGACGGTGGAGTGTCGCGAAGCAGCGAAGGAATAGCCGCTCGGCTGATCGAACAGCAGATCCTTCAGCCCGTGCACGTCGAAGAAGTGGGTCCGTAGGAGGGCACCTGTGACAGAGCACTTGTCAATTCTCGTACTCGCCGCCGCTCCAGGGGCCATGATCGGGCTCCTGGCAATGGGCCTTATCACTGTCCATCGCAGTTCCGGGGTGCTGTACCTGGCTCAGCCCACGGTGGCGACGGCGGGCGGGTTTCTCTTTGTTGAATTCTCTCAGCGAATTGAGCCGCTTGCGGCAGTAATTGTGGCTTCGGCGCTCACCGGTGCCCTGTCGGTATTGATCCGCTTTATCGTAATGAAGCCGCTTCAGAACGCCGCCTCACTGACGAAGCTCGTGGCATCTATTGGCGTGTCCGAGATTCTCGCGGGAGTCCTCCTGATCCGGTACGGCCCCACCGTGTATCCAGCGGTGCCCGTTCTTCCCCAGGGCTCCGTCGAGCTCCCATTCGGTATTGCTGCGGGCATCGATCGCCTGCTGCTCTTGGCCATTGCCGTAGCCGTCACCGGCATCCTGTGGGCGGTCTACCGGTACACCAGATTCGGGCTGCAAACCAACGCGATCGCCGAGTCTCCATTCTTCGCCGGCCTGTTCGGTCTGCGCTCCGGAAGACTGGCCACGTTGAACTGGCTCATCGCCGGCGTACTTGCCGGATTCGCCGGATCTATTCTGACGTCGGTGAACGGGATCAGCGCCACTCAACTGACCGGACTCATCATTCCAATTCTGGCGGCGGCAGTGATTGGGCAGATGAGCTCGTTCCCGTTGGCCATGATCGGGGCGATTGGAATCGCATTCCTGCAAGCCGAGGCTTCGAATCAAACGAGTACACCGGGGGCGGCCGATCTCGCGCCGTTCGTGATTCTGCTAGCGGTTCTCATGATTCAGGGCGACAAGTCGGTCATGCGAAACTTCACCGCCCCGCGGCTACCCGCTCTTGGTTCGGGGCGTGTTCGGTGGGTGACCGCGGCGATAATATCCGGAGTTGTCCTGGCGTCGATCTACACGTGGATTTCTCCCACGCTGCTGCATGCGCTGCTGACCAACTTTGCCGTCGCGATCATTCTGCTGTCCATCGTCGTCATCACGGGCTTCGCCGGACAGCTACCACTCTCGAACATGGTAATCGCCGGGTTTGGCGCCTTCTGTGCTGCGAACGTTGCCGCGAAATGGGCCTGGCCGTTCCCGGCGGCCCTCCTTTTGGGCGTCGTCGTTGCGGGAGCACTTTCCGGTCTGCAGGCAATTCCCGCAATGCGGCTCAAGCCCGTGAACTTCGCTGTTGTTTCGCTCGCGTTCGGGGTGTTCATGTCATCGGCCGTCCTATTGTCGACCGAGGGGATCGCCGTCCCGGCGCCGACAGTCTTTGGCTTCGATGTCGGGATCATCAGGCATCCGGAAAACTATGCGGCCTTTGTGTTTGTGATCCTCGTCCTTGTCATGATCGCAGTTACCAACCTGCGCAGGAGCCGCTCCGGTTTGCGAATGATTACCGTGCGAGGAAACGAGCGCGTCGCCAGTTCGATAGGCATCAAGGTCTATTGGACCAAGGCGGTCGCGTTCGTGATCTCCGGCGCGGTAGCCGGCCTGGGCGGCGTGTTGATGGCCTACCAGGCGATCTGGCAGAGTTTCGAGGCGTTTACGCCTTGGGGATCCGCCCAGCTCATCTCATGGGCGACCGTAGGAGGTGTCGCATTGACGCCTGGTCCCGTCTTGGGGTCCTCGCTGGCGCCCGGAAGCCTTGGAACCCTGGTCGGTACCGCAGTTTATGATGACGCGGCCATTTTGGCGGCCGTTGGCGGAGTGCTGCTTATTCTCACGCTGATGGTTCACCCGGACGGCGCCGCAAACCTCGTTTCACAAGTGCGAGAGCGGGTTCGGCGCCGACGGGCTCCGGTCGCCCTCATCGCAGGAACTCCCAGAAGCGAATCCGTGGAGCACCAGAAGGCTCCTTTGATGCGAGCGGAAGGAGATCGCCACACTGGTCGCACCCTTCACGTGTCGGGTATCAGCGTCAACTTCGGGAAGGTTCAAGCGCTGACCGACGTGTCGTTCCACGTTCGGCCCGGAACGATCCATGGACTGATCGGATCAAATGGGTCGGGGAAGACTACCCTTCTGGATATCATCAGCGGCTTTACCAAGCCCAGCAGCGGCCAGATCCGTCTTGGCGACCAGCCGATCGACCATATGCCGGCGTGGCGCCGAGCCAGGCTTGGAGTCGGCCGATCGTTTCAAAACGGGCAGCTCCTGAGTGACTTCAACGTGCGCGAGAACATCCTCATCACAGGTGTTGCCACGGGAGGGTGGGCCGTCGTCGATCTTGTCGCGCCAAGGACTCCAAAGCTGGGGTCGACCGGTCTGGCGGTCGCACGAAAACTCGAACTCGATGAGGTGTTGGACGCGCGGATCGATTCGCTGACTCACGGCCGGCGCCAGATGGTGTCGATCGCAAGAGCGCTGTCGGCCGCCCCCGCGCTCGTGTTGCTCGACGAGCCGGCTGCCGGCCTGGACGACACAGAACGGCAGGAACTTCGTGACCTCCTGCGGCAGTTGGCGAGCGAGCTCAACATCGGCATCCTGCTGGTCGAGCACGACGTCGCTCTCGTGCTCGAGGTATGCGACATCGTCACCGTGCTCGACGGCGGATGTGTGATTGCTGAAGGTCCGCCGAGCTCCATTCGTGAGTCAGCAGCGGTGCGCGCTGCCTATCTCGGGGAGGAACTGGCCGCCGCAGAAGCTCGCGTCGAGGGAGTTGGAGGCGTCTCGTCGTGATCCCAGAAGGTGGCTCGCTGCCGCATACCAATTTGTCGAGGGGTCGAGGCATGGAGTCTGTTTTGTCCGCGCACGAACTCAGTTCGGGGTACAACCGCGTCCCAGTTGTTCGAGATGTGACTTTCCATCTGCATGCCGGAGAGGTGATGGCTCTGTTGGGAGCCAACGGCGCCGGAAAGTCGACGTTGATCATGACGCTCGCGGGTCAGATCCGGCCGTTGTCGGGCGAGGTGCGTATCCGCGGCAACACCGTGACCAACGGACTCGAAAAACGCGTCCGGGACGACAGGATCGCTGTGCTCACACAAGAGCGATGCGTGTTCATGACGCTCACTGCAAGCCAGAACATCATCTTGGGGGGTGGGACGGTCGATGAGGCGCTGACGATCTTTCCCGAACTGGAGCCCCACCTTGGGCGAAAGGTCGGCCACCTGTCTGGCGGTCAGCAGCAGATGGTGAGTGTGGCGCGAGCGATCTGTGGGCGACCGGCTGCGATTCTCGCTGATGAGGTGTCGCTCGGCCTCGCACCCAATCTGGTGGATCGGTTGTTGAGCGTGCTTTCCAGCGTTGCTCGGGATCGCGGCATCGCGGTTCTCATGGTTGAACAATTCGTTGGGAAGGCGCTGCACTATTCCGACCGAGCCTGTGTCCTCAGCCGCGGTTCCGTCGTAATGGAGGGGCCCAGCCAGGAACTGAACGAGCGGCAGTCCGAACTATATTCGCACTACGTCTGAGTTGTGGCGGACTTGCGGACCATGGCCGCGACCAGCACGGTCGCGACCGCCAGCATGATCGCGCTGGAGGCGAAGGGGCCGAGGTCGACATACCCTTCCTCTAGGACGTTGAGGTGCCGGTCCGCCCTTGGCTGGTCGCCCAGCTGCGGAAGCTCGCTGACACGGTTGCCTGGCCCGGTGGGGCTGCGCTCACGCTCATGCAGGGTGCCGTCTGGGGCCCTGCATGACGCGCTCGAGCGCGACCGCTGTCTCATGCGACTACGCGAGCGGCTGTCGGCGCCCACGGCTTCGACGACGCGACGAGCGCCAAAGGCATCTGCGGGAAGCCGCCGAAGCCCCGCAACCGAGAATCTGGATCGGTTCGTGACGACGCGCGGGAGCGACAGCGCGGCGGGGCGGATGTATTTCTCCGTGATCATGATGTCAGCGGTGGCCGTGCTACGGGTTTTCATGATCCCGGAGACTTGTGGTACGCGGGTGTACATCAGCGCTCCGTGATCATGAGAAACCGTGGTGTCGGTGCCGGGTGCGGCGTGATCGCGGAGAGTTCCGGTCGCTGGGCCGTGCGGCGGCCGACGCGTGGGGACGTGCGTCGCGGATCGTGCTCGCGCCGGGCGTTGGCACGCGCGGGGCGGGCGCCGGAAACCGGCCGCTGGGGTGTGGATGGGCCGCAACGGTGGCGACTACCAGCGCCGGCGCATTCGCCGGGGCTACCTGGAAGTCATCCACCCGGCTGTCCGGGTCGCGGGTGGAAGGTGCCCCCTGTTGCTGGCGCCGAAGTGCCGCACCTTCCACCCGCGCCCTGCTGCTTCACGCACGTTGCGGGGTTTGGGTACCTCATTCAACGTGCGTTTCACGCAACGCTCCGAGGATACGCCGGGTCGATAGGCGCCTGTCAACGCGTGCATGGCCGCGCCTATACTCTCCGCGACAGCGTCTGCGCGGCTGCGGAACGGTGGGAGCCACAGGCATGGGGGGACGACGCTCGCTGGCGGATCGCCTGAATCTGCTCTTCGCGACCTTCAAGCCCAACGACGGCGTCAACCGCGCCCGTTCCGACGGCGAGTATTTCAACAGCGAGATCGCCGAGCGGATCAACAAGGGAGCGCTCGCCGACCGGCTCCGGCAGGAGATGGACGCGCCGGTGACCATCAGTGGGGCGTACATCGGTGAGCTGCGCAGCGGCAAGGCCACCGACCCGCGGCTGAGCCACCTCAAGGCGCTCGCGATGGCGTTCGGCGTGCCGACGACCTACCTCGTCTCCGCCGACGACGACCCGGCCCTGGACGACGTCGAGGGCGACCTCTCGCGCCTGCGTACCATGCGCGAGCTCAACGTGCGGCAGGTTGTCCTCCGTGACGTCATCGGCCGCACCGGGCTGTCCTCGGCCAGCCAGCACGCGCTCAACTCCGTGCTGGCGCAGCTGCTCGAGCTGGAAGGCATCGACAACCCCGATCCGCCCGGGCGGGCTCGGCCGGAGCCGCCGGCGTGACCCGGCGCGGCCGCGTCGTCGCCGGGCTGTCCCTGCCGAAGCACGTCACCGCGGACACCCTCTGCGACGCCGTCAGCGCGCGGGTGGGCAAGCCGATCCGCCGGCTCTACGTGGCGATGCCGCCCGAGCTGCCCAGCGGCTGGGTCGCGGTGCGCGCGACGAGCCTGAGCATCATCATCGACGCCACCGCGCCGCGCTGGCTGCGCGACATGGTGCTGTGCCACGAGCTCGCCCATCTCGTCCACGGCCACCATCTGCTCGAGTTCGACGATCCCGAGGCGATCCGGCGGCTGCTGCCCAGCCTCGATCCGGCGGCGGTGCGCACTACCCTCGGCGAGCCGGTCGAGGGTGCGCTCGCCCGCACCTGTTTCGAGGGTGCCGCCGAGCGCGCGGCCGAGGAGCTCGGCACCGAGCTGTTCGAGCTGCTCAACCCGTGGCGCGGCGAACAGCGGTGGGACGTGCCGGAGCGCGCCGCCGGCGTCATCACCCGCATCGAACGCGCGCTCGGAGACTCCGAATGAGGCCGGCGTGAACGGGCTGCTGTATCCGCTCGCCGCCGCCCTCGCCTGGATCGCGCTGGCCTACCGGCTCGTGCGGGGCCTGCGCCAGGATCGCCGGGATCCGTCGCTGTACTCCGTCGGCGCGGCGTTCGCGTTGCTGGGCATCATCTTCACCGTGTCGACCCCCGCGGTGTGGGCGCGGATCGACCGGGTGGTGGCGATCCCCAACCTGTCGCTGCTCATCAGCCAGGGTTGCGTCATCGCCTTCTCCGGCACGATCCAGTGCATCATCATCTTCTGGACGCATCCGCGTCCGGGCGGCTGGCGGCTGGCGCGCCGGCGGATCGCCTGGGTGCTGGTCGTCCTTGTCGCGATGACGGTGCTGTTCACCGCCGCCGGCCGGCAGGACGAGCACCCGACCGACGCCGCCGCCACCTACGCGCAGGACCCGGTCTACGCGGCGTACCTCGGCTGCTACATCGCGATGGTGGCGCTCGGCTTCACCGACATCGTCCGGCTGTGCCTGCCCTACGCCCGCGCCGCCGGCCGCGTGTGGCTCAGCCGGGGCCTGCGGCTGACCGCCGCCGGTGCCGGCCTCGGCCTGCTCTACTGCGTGGTCCGCGCGGCGACCCTCGTCGAGGGCCGGCTCGGCACCGACCCGAAGCGGCTCGAGGCGCTCGTGCCGATATTCGCCGCGCTCGGTGCGATGCTCGTCATCGTCGGCCTGACCCTGCCGTCGTTCGGCCCGCGGCTGTCGCGCGTCGCCGCCTGGCACGCGCAGCGCCGTGCGTACCGTCGGATGTACCCGCTGTGGGAAGCCGTCACCGTCACCGTTCCCGAGGTCGTGCTGGACCCGCCGGCCTCGCCGGGCCGCGGCATCCTGCGCCACGTGGATCGGCGGCTGCGCCGGCGGGTGGTCGAGATCGGCGACGGCCTCCGCCAGTTGCGCCACCAGATGAGCGAGCCCGTGGCCGGTCGGCCGCAGGACGCCGCCGCGCAGATCCTGGTGGCCGGCCTCGCGCACGAGGCGGAGCGCCGCGCCCGGTTCGATGCGTCTGTGGCCGGCGGTACCGCCGGGGAGACCTCACGCGGCGACGAGCCGCAGCGGCGGGCGCGCTGGGACGCCTGGCGGGCCGCGCTGCCGGCGATCGGCCTCCGCTCGACGACCCCGGCCGGCGCCGGTGCACG
The DNA here is from genome assembly GCF_050948465.1 of Dactylosporangium sp. CA-092794. Classification (NCBI taxonomy): domain Bacteria; kingdom Bacillati; phylum Actinomycetota; class Actinomycetes; order Micromonosporales; family Micromonosporaceae; genus Dactylosporangium; species Dactylosporangium sp. CA-092794. Next base: position 1,161,367 of record NZ_CP192044.1, read on the forward strand.
GCCGACCGGGTCGGGCGTCGAGCACGAGGACTTCTCCGCCGAGGTGCGCCGGCTCGTCGCCGTCGCCAGGGCACTGCGCGGATCATCGATTCCAGCGGCCGAGGCCGCCGACCCGGCCGACATCGGCCAGATCGGGAGCAGGACATGACCACCGCCGCGATGGACGCGCTGCTCGCGGACCCGCACGGGTTCTCCGCGACGCTGCGCGCGAGCGGACCCGCCCATCGGTTGACGCTGCCCGACGGTTCGCCGGTCTGGCTGCTGACCCGCTACGCCGACGTCCGCGCCGCGCTCGCCGACCCGCGGCTGTCCCTCGACAAGCGCAACTCCGCCGGCGGCTGGGCCGGTTTCTCGCTCCCGCCGAGGCTGGACGCCAACCTGCTCAACATGGACGCACCGGACCACACCCGGATCCGCCGGCTGGTCGCGCCGGTGTTCACCCCGCGCCGGGTCGAGGCGCTCCGCCCGCGTATCGAGCGGACCGCGAACGACCTGCTCGACCGCCTCGCCGCCGCGGACACCGACGCCGACCTGGTGAGCGGATACGCCACGCCGCTGTCGATCGCGACGATCTGCGACGTGCTGGGCCTGCCCGACGCCGACGTGGATCAGATGCGCGCCTGGACCAACACCCTCATGAGCCCGCCGCCCGACGACCCGAAGGCCCCGGCCCGCGCGGTCATGGCGATCGAACGGTTCCTCGTGGACCTGATCCACCGCAAACGCGCCGAAATCAGCCGCAAGGGCGCCGAACGCAGCAGCGGCGAGGCCGGACGCGCAAGCGGCGAGGCCGGCGACGACCTGCTGACCGCGATGATCACGGCCCGCGACGCCGACGACCGCCTCAGCGAGGAGGAGCTCACGTCGCTGGCCTTCCTCACGTTGTTCGCCGGCTACGAGAACTCGATCAACCTGATCGGCAACTGCGTCCTGGCCCTGCTGCGCCACCCGCACCTGCTCGACGACGTCCGCGACGACGCCGGCCTGCGCCGCGCCGCGATCGACGAGACCCTGCGGCACGAGCCCGCGGCGCAGCTGTCGATCCGCCGGTTCGCCCGGGAAGACCTGGCCTACGGCCCGGTGACGATCCCCAAGGGCGCCACGGTCCTGCTGAGCCTGGCCGCCGCGAACCGCGACCCGTCGGTCGTCGACGACCCCGACGCATTCCGCTTGCGCCGCCCGAGCGCGCCGCACCTGGGCCTTGGCCACGGCCCCCACCACTGCCTGGGCGCGGCCCTGGCGATCCTGGAGACCGACGTCGCCGTCGGCGAGTTGCTGCGCCGCCACCCGCGCCTGACCTTGGCGGAGCCGTCCGGCGGCCCCGCGTGGCGCCGCTCGTTCCGCAGCCGGTCGTTGTCGGCGCTGCGCGTCGCGCTGAAGGGCTGAGCCAGGGCGGGCGCGAAAAAAGGGGCCGGCCCGCAAAAAAGGGACCGGCATCCACGGGGGAAGACGCCGGTCCCATCAACCACTGTACGGCACATGATCCTCACGTACCAAGACCTATCAATGAGCGCAGATTAGAACCAGTTCGTGCAGTACCTGCCGCTCGAACCGCCGCCGTCGCTGCGGAACGTGACGCAGGCGTGGGCGATGTTGGACGGGGAGTGGAGCATGTTGCCGTAGTAGAACGTCGACCAGGGTGCGTCCTCGATGCGCAGGGCGCGCCCGTCCGGGCCCGGCTGGCGCTCGACCAGGATGCGGTAGATGTGCCAGCCGGCGGTCGTGGCCGACGCCTTGGCCCAGTTCGCGCCGCAGTTGGTGCTGTAGTGCAGCTCGACCCAACCGGCACCGGGCACCGTGAGCCGCGGCGGGCCGACGGCGTCGGCGCAACCCTGCTCGACCGGGTCCGTGCCGTTGCAGTTGTCGTCGCCGGGGCTGCTCGCGCAGCGGTGCGGCACCTGCGGGTACAGCGCGTTGATCAGGCTGAGGTCGGTGAAGGTCGCCTGCTTGATCGGGTCGCCTTCCAGGAACTTGGCCTGGGTCGAGCCGCGCATCATCGGCTGGAGCGGGCCGTTGAAGTGGCTGTTGTGGAACAGCCCGAGGTTGTGGCCGAGCTCGTGACCGATGAGCGCCGTCCAGGTGTCCGGGTTGGCGCTGCAGCCGAGGGTCTGGGCGTTGAGGCTGATGCGGTAGCGCAACGCGTCGCCGGAGGTGCCGCCCCAGGACTTCGCCCAGGCGGAGGTGCCGCAGTCGGCGCCGAAGTTGTCGGTGCCGATCGTGATGAGGTTGGGGTACCCCGTGGAGCCCACGCGGGTGAGCCGCAGGTGGGCGCCGGAGGTGTTCCAGTTGGCGATGGCGTCGTCGACGGCGGTGCCGCGCAGCGCGTCGAAGCCGGCGGCGTAGACGTTGACACGCAGGAAGTCGCCGGCGGGCTGCGCGAAGTTGGTGATGTCGTAGACGCAGCCGTCGTAAGGTTCACCGAGATTCTGCCGGTACTGCGCGAGCGTCAGCCCCGGCCCGCAGTCCGGCCCCTGGTCGTCGGCGGCGGCGACCCCGGGCGTGGCCAGCACGACGGCCGCGGCCAGGGCGAGCAGCGCCACCCCGGCCCGGCCGGCTTTCGCGGGTCCGCTCAGCACTGCGGGACCAGCGTGCGCACGTCCGACGAGGTCTCGATCCAGGCGTCCGAGCCGTAGCCGGCCGATCCGGTGTTGTCGTCGACGATCTTGTCCCAGATCGCCGAGGGCCACTGGCCCTGGTCGATGTACTCGCCCCAGGTCCAGCACGAGATCTTCACCGGGTCCAGATGGTTCGCGTGGCCGATGGGGCTCTGGGAGCGGTCCGGGGTCGCGCGCACGCTCAGGTAGGGATCGGCGACGATGGTTCCCCAGGTGCCGCAGAAGTTGTCCGGGCAGCTGGCGTGGGCGGGGGCGGTGGGCACGACGGCGGCGGTCACGGCGACGCAGATGCCGGCGAGCACGGCGGTGGCGCGTCGGGTCACGAGCATGGCGCTGTCCTCCAGGGAAGAGGGCCCCGAGCCGGGGCCGATGCGAGCAGTCTGTGGCCCGCGCACCGTGCCGGTCAGGTCGGCAATTGCCGGGACGGCGCGTCCCCCATTCGCCCCACATCGATGTCGGTACGGCCCATTCCCCGGCCCGCGAGGCCGCAGGAAGATATGCACCGGCGTCGTTCGGTATGCGGAAAGCTCCCAGGCGGTGATCCGAGATGATCCAGGTCGCGGTCCTGGACGACCATCCGATCGCCCGGCGCGGCATCGAGCAGGTGCTGGCCGAGTCGGCGGAGTGCACGGTGACCGCCTCGGCGGGCAGCGCGGCGGAGCTGGCCGGCCTCATCGCGGCGCCGCCCGGGCCCGACGTGATCGTGCTCGACCTCTACCACGACGGCGACCGGCCCTGCGTCGACGCGGTGGCCCGCTTCTCGGTGGCGTCCCGCGTGCTGGTGATCTCCGCCTTCGGCCGGGCCGCCGACGTGATCGGCGCGATGCGGGCGGGCGCCGCCGGCTACATCACCAAGCACGCCGCCCCGGACCTGTTCGTCGCGGCGGTCCGCACGGTCGCGGCGGGCGGGTTCGCGCTCTCCGCCCAGCTCGCCGACCTCGTCCGCGCCGCCCTCGCCGAGCCCGCGGCGGCCGCGCCCGCCGGCGGCGGGCTCTCGCCGCGGGAGCAGCAGACGCTCGAGCTGATTGCCAGCGGCTTCACGCACTCCCAGGTCGCGAGCCGGATGGGCGTGCGCACGGCGACCGTCGACACCTATGTCGAGCGGATCCGGGCGAAGCTGGGGCTGGGCAACAAGGCGGAGCTGACCCGGGCCGCCCTCGACCCGGCCAACCGGCCGCGCCCGGCATGAGGCTCCGGGCGTGCCGCGGATGAACCGCTCCGCCGGGGTCGGCATCGAGCGGTGGCTGGCCTACCTGGGCACGGTGTACCGCATCTTCGGCCTGGTCCACATCCTCTCGACCGTCTGGGCGGGCTGGGCGCGCTACCCGGGGCTGACCGGCACGCTGGTCTTCTCCGCCGCCATGATCGTCGAGGCGTTCGCGGTGATGGCGGTGTGCCTGCGGGCCCGGCGCCTGCCGCACGCGGTCATGACGGCCGACCTCGCCTGGTGTGTGCTGGCGCTGTGCGTGGGCGCGCGGCTGAGCTGGGTCGCCGACGGCTCGACGTGGGTGAGCTACCTGTATCCGTACACCATCATCAGCTCGGTCGTGTATGGCATCGCGTTCCGCCGCTATCTCACGGTGTTCGCCGCGGCGGCGCTGCTGGCCGGCGCCTACAACGCGGGCGACCTGCTGTGGCACCACGAGCCGGCGATCGCCTTCTTCCCCAACACGATCGCCTACTTCACCAACACCACCATCGCCTATCTGTGCGCCCGCCTGCTGCGCCGGCTGGCCCGCCAGCTCGACGCGAGCCGGGCCGAGGCGCTCGCCCGCGCGGAGGCGCTGACCCGCGAGCAGGAGCGGCTGCGCCACGTGCGGACGCTGCACGACCGGGCCCTGCAGACGTTGGAGACGCTCAGCCGCGGCAACTGGGTCGCCGACCCGCAGGTGCGCCGGCACGTCGCGGCCGAGGCCGCCTGGCTGCGCGCCTTCGTCGCCGGCGACGGCGCGGGCGAGGGCGCCGGCGACCTCCTCGACGGGCTGCGCCGGCTCGTCTACGACAAGGCGCTGGCCGGCCTGCACGTCGAGCTCAACGTGGCCGCGCTGGACGGGCGCGACGACTGGCGCCGCGGCCTGGCCCCCGAGGCGACCGCCGCGCTGCTGGACGCCGCCCACGAGGCGCTGAACAACGTGCTCAAGCACGCCGACGTCGACCGGGCCACGGTGCGGGCGACCGTCTCCGCCACCGAGCTGCGATTGTCCATTCAGGACAGCGGCCGCGGCTTCGATCCGCAGCGGCAGCCGCGCGGGGTCGGGCTCGCCGAGTCGATCGAGCGGCGCATCCGCGACGCCGGCGGCCGGGCCCACCTGGACAGCGGGCCGGGCCGTGGCACGCTGGTCGAGCTGGCCGTGCCACTCTCCGCCGCATAGCCGCAGGGCCTACAGTTGGCGCGTGACGCCCGTCCGGGTCCGGGAAGGATTGCTGGCCGCGGGTCTCGTCGTGGTGCTGGCGGCGGGCACCGCCGGGGCCGCGGCGCGGCAGGTGCCGCCCCGGCATCCGCTGGACGGATGGGCATGGCTGCTGGTCGGCGCCGCGGTCGCGGTCGTGCTGGTGCGGCGGCGGTGGCCGGTGGGCGCGCTGCTGGCCGGGGCGGCGATCGTGGCCGGATACCTCGCCGTGGGGTACCCGTACGGCCCGGTGATCTTCGTGGTGTGCCTGCTGTCGTATTCGCTGGCCCGGCACGCGGGGACGCGGCGCACGGTGTGGGCCGTCGGGCTGGCGACGATCCTGCTCGTGCCGGCGCTGGTGCGGCCCGCGCCGGTCAGCACGCTGCTGGTCGAGGCCGCCGTGCTGCTCGGGGCGGTGCTGGCCTGGCTGGGCGTGCCGGCGTGGCTCGCCGCCACGGTCCGGCTCTACCGCACCCACGCCGACGACGTGGCCGACCGGGCGCTGGCCGACGAGCGGCTGCGGCTCAGCCGCGAGGTGCACGACGTGGTCGCGCACAGCCTGTCGCTGATCACCCTGCAGTCCGGGGCGGCGCTGCGGGTGTGGGACCACAGCCCGGCCGACGCCCACGCGGCCGTGCAGGCCATCCGGTCCACCAGCGTGGAGGCGCTGCGGGAGCTGCGGCAGACCCTCGGCGAGCTGCGCGGCGAGGTGCCGCCGCGCGGGATCGGCGACGTGGGCGGGCTGGTCGGCCGGCTCGACGGCGAAGCGCTGCGGGTGACGCTGACCGTGACCGGGCCGCCGCGGCCGCTGCGGCCGGAGGCGGACGCGTGCGCGTACCGGATCGTCCAGGAGTCGCTGACCAACGTGGTGCGGCACGCGGCGGCCGGCAGCGCGGCGGTGACCGTGGCCTACGAGCCGGGCGGCGTCGGGCTGGCCGTGGAGGACGACGGCGCGGGGGTGGCCGACGGGCCCGTGCCCGGCCGCGGGCTGCAGGGGATGGGGGAGCGGGTGGCCGAGCTGGGCGGGACGCTCTCGGCCGGGCCGCGCCCCGGCGGAGGGTTCGCGGTGCGGGCCTGGATCCCGCAATGATCCGGGTGGCCCTGGTGGACGACCAGCCGCTGGCCCGGGCCGGGCTGCGGGTGATGCTCTCGGCCGAGCCCGACGTGGAGGTCGTGGCCGAGGCGGCCGACGGCGCGGAGGCGCTCGGCGTGGCCCGCCTGCACCGGCCCGACGTCATGATCATGGACGTGCGGATGCCCGGCGTGGACGGCATCGAGGCGACCCGGCGGATCACCGCGGCGGTGAGCGGGGTCCGGGTGCTGGTGCTCACCACGTTCGACGTCGACGAGTACGTCTTCGCGGCGCTGCGCGCGGGGGCGAGCGGCTTCCTGCTCAAGGACGCCGAGCCGGCCGCGCTGATCGACGCGGTGCGGGTGGTGGCGCGCGGCGACGCGCTGCTCGACGCGGCGGCGACGCGCAAGCTGGTGGCGGCGTTCGTGCGGCGGCCGGCGGCGCGGTCGATGGAGGCGGCGCGGGCGCTGGGGCGGCTCACCGAGCGCGAGCGGGAGGTCGTGCGCCTGGTCGCGCAGGGGCTGACCAACGAGGAGATCGGGGCCCGGCTGGGGATCAGCGCGGCGACCGCGCGCACGCACGTGAGCCGCAGCATCGTCAAGGTCGCGGCCCGGGACCGGGTCCAGCTGGTGGTGTACGCCTACCAGTGGGGCCTGGTCGAACCCTGATCCCCGTACACGATTTTGCGTACGCCGGGCGCCGCGATGCCGCGTCCGGGCGGACGAGCCGCGGCCCGGGCGCCCATAGCGTCGGCGGCATGAGTGCTCGCCGCTTGCGCAAGGTTCTGCTCACCGTGCACGTCTGCGCCGCCGCCGGCTGGCTGGGCGGGGCGCTGACCCTCGTCGCCCTCGGGCTGTCCGGCCGGGACACCGCGCTCGACGCCATGCGCACCATCGATCAGTACGTCATGATCCCGGTCTCGATGCTGGCCCTGCTGGCCGGCCTCACGCTGGCGCTGACCTCGCCGTGGGGGCTGGCCAAGCACTACTGGGTGCTGACCAAGCTGGTGCTCACCATCGCCGTCATCGTGTTCGCCGCGGTCTACCTCGCCCAGCAGGTGGAGGCGGGGTCGCGGGCCGGTGCGACGGCGGGCGCGGTGGTCCTGCTCGCGGTGCTGGTCACGAACGTGACCCTGGGGGTGTTCAAGCCGTGGGGCCGCACCGCGCGGGGGCGCCGCGCGGCCGGCGCGGCACCGGCCCGCACCCCCGAGCGGGTCGGCTAGGCCAGGGCCAGGGCCCGGTCCAGGAAGCCGGCCACCATCGGCGCGGCCTCGTCGAGGTGCGACTCCAGCAGGAAGTGGCCGCCGTCGAGCAGCCGCACCTCGGCGCCGGGCAGGTCGCGGCGGAACGCCTCGGCGCCGGCCGGGCCGAAGATGCGGTCGTTGCGGCCCCACATCGCCAGCAGCGGCACCTGCGAGGCGCGGAAGTAGTCGTGGACGGCCGGGTACAGCGCCACGTTGCTCGGGTAGTCGGCGAAGAGCGCCAGCTGCACCTCGTGGTTGCCGGGCCGGCTCACCTGCGCGTGGTCGTGCAGCCAGGAGTCGGGGTCGACGACGTCGGGGTTCGGCACGCCGTGGACGTACTGCCACCGGATCCCCTGCTCGCTCAGCGCCTCGAGCAGGGGTTCGGCGTCCTGCGGGGAGCGGCTCTCGGCGTACTGCCACAGCGGTTCCCAGAACGTGTCGACGAAGCCCTCCTCGTAGGCGTTGCCGTTCTGCGACACGATGGCCCGCACGCGGTCGGGGTGGCGCAGCGCGAGCCGCCACCCGGTCGGCGCGCCGTAGTCCTGGACGTACATCGCATAGCCGGCGATGCCCCGCTCGGTCAGGAACGCCTCGACGACGTCCGTCAGCTTTTCGAAGGTGTACTCGAACTCGCTCACCGGCGGCGCGCTGCTCAGCCCGAAGCCGACCAGGTCCGGCGCGATGACGTGGTAGCGCGCGGCGAGCCGGGGAATGAGCCCGCGGTACATGTGCGAGCTGGCCGGACAGCCGTGCAGCAGCACGACGTGCGGCGCGGCCGGGTCGCCGGCCTCGCGGTAGAAGACGGTCTGCCCGCCGGCCTGCTCGGTGCGGTGGTGTACCTGGGTCACCGCCGCCTCCTGCCCACGCTCCCGCCGGGAAAACCCGCGTGCGACCTAAGGCACAGTTAAGGTTCACCTGGCTATCACCTGTTCGGTCAGCCATTCCTGCTGAATGGCCTGTTCTTCGTTTCTCATTGTTATTCCAAGCCTGCCGAATTCGGGCCTGAATGTTTATGCGCACGGGCGGCGGCCCATTCTGTGTTTAACCCCCGAAACGGTCGCGATCGACGTTCGGCGACCCACGCTTCGTTCGGCGTTCACTATCTCTCCCTCAGCGCTTGGCTCTGCCTTGCAAGGTTCGGCATTGCGCCCGGGCGCGATCGCACGGGAGTGCGCAGAGCGAGGCTGGAGATGGGTTAATGCCCCAGGTACGGATCCAGGTCCTATGTGGGCCGGCTTCGGTGCATCCGCACCGAATGGGATGGTCGTTGGCGACGGTGCCGGTCGAGGCACTGGCGCCGGCCGGACCGGCCGGGCCCGCCGCACGGGGAGCGATCTGGCCCGGCGAGTGGTATGCCTGGCGGCTGATCGGCGCGAACAACCACGAGCTGGGGCGCAGCGCGCTCATCTTTCCGAGCTACCAGCTGGCGATCGACGGCATCGCGGAGCTGAAAGAGGGTCTCGCCCGGCTCGTCCAGCTGCCGATCTACGACCGGCCGACCGGTCGCTGGGGCTGGCGGCTCGAGCTGGACGGCGCGGCCGTCGCGACCAGCGGCCGCTGGTACAAGCGGGACCACGACAGCGCGCTCGGCGCGGCCAAGTTCGTCGCGCTGTCGCCCGAGGCGGAGCTCGCCGACAGCGTGGTGCCGCTGCATGATCGCCGGCCGCTCGGCATCGTGCGTCAGCCCGTCCGGGGTGTGCGATGAGTACCGAAACGGCGCCCCGGCCGGCGAAGCGGAAGCTGGCCGACAACGCGGGCCCGGCCGACAAGGTGTTCCGGGGCGTGTCCCGCGGCGGCGGCAGCCTCGTGCTGGTGCTCATGGTGCTCGTCGGCACGTTCCTCGCCTACCGGGCCTGGGAGGCGCTGAGCCGGGCCGGGGTCAGCTTCATCACCACCGAGGACTGGAACCCGGACGGCGGCGGTTTCGGGATCGCCGCGGTGATCGTCGGTACCGTGCTCATCGCGCTCGTCGCCATCGTGGTCGCGGTACCGCTGGCCATGGGCACCGCGCTCTACATCTCCGAATACGCGCCGCGCTGGCTGAAGCGCACGCTGGTCACGGTGGTCGACCTGATGGCGGCCGTGCCGAGCGTGGTGTTCGGCCTGTGGGGCGCGTTCTTCCTGCAGTGGAAGATCGTCGACCTGTCCCGGTGGATCTCCGACTGGTTCGGCTGGATCCCGATCTTCGCGGTCAGCGGGGTCACGCGGGACGACCCGCTGGGCACGCAGACGGCGTACACCTCCTCGACGTTCATCGCGGGCGTGGTCGTGGCGCTCATGGTCGCGCCGATCGCCTGCTCGGTGATGCGGGAGGCGTTCGGCCTTGCCCCCGTCGGCGAGCGGGAGGGCGCATACGCGCTGGGTGCCACCCGGTGGGGCATGATCCGCAGTGTCGTGCTGCCCTTCGGCCGGGGCGCCGTCATCGGCGGCACCATGCTCGGCCTGGGCCGGGCGCTGGGCGAGACGATCGCCGTCGTCATGATCATTTCGCCGCGCTTCGAGATCCAGCCGCACATTCTCGAGCACGGCACCAGTTCGGTCTCGTCGCTGATCGCCCTGCGCTACGGCGAGTCGAGCCCGTTCGGCATCTCCGCCCTCATGGCGGCCGGCGTGGCGTTGTTCGTGCTGACCCTGATCGTCAACTTCGGTGCGGCATCGGTGGTCTCCCGATCCCGGTCCGGCGCCGTGAGCGAGGTGTGACGGTGCTCCCCCAGGCCCAGGCCCAGCCACCGGCCGGCACGACCGCGGATACGGCCGGGTCGGGGGCCGTGCGGAGCGAGGTCCCGGCATCCACCACCGTGCCGGCGCGCCCCGCGGTGCCGAGCGCGCAGGGCCGGCGCCGCACCGGCGGGATGCGCCGCACCGACTGGCTCGCGATCGTCGGCGCCCTCGCCGCGGGGGCCACCACGACCGGCGTGCTGTGGACGCAGCTCGGCCCGTTCACCGGACTCCTCGGGTACATCGTCATGACCTGGCTGGTGGTCGTCGTCTGCTACGCGGTGCTGGTCTCCTTCGACGAGAGCCGTGCGGTGCGAAGCGACCGCGTCAGCGCGTTCATCATGCACTCACTGGCGCTGTTGCTGGTCGCCGCGCTCGTGTTCGTCATCTCGTACACGGCCGTTCACGGCTGGCGCGCGCTGGTGCACCTGAACTTCTACACCGAAGACGCGCGCTTCAGCCTGGAAGACGACCCGCTCAGCAAGGGCGGCATCCTCCACGCGATCGTCGGGACGCTCATCGAGCTGGGTATCGCGCTGGGCATCGCGGTGCCGCTGGGCCTGATCGCCGCGGTGTACCTGCACGAGGTGCCCGGCCGGTTCTCCCGGTTCATCCGGACCGTGGTCGAGACGATGACCGCCCTGCCGGACATCATCGCCGGCCTGTTCATCTACGCGACCCTGATCCTGATCTTCCATCTCGGGCCGTCGGGGTTCGCGGCCGCGACCGCGCTCGCCGTGACGATCCTGCCGATCATCATCCGGGCGGCCGACGTGGTACTCCGGCTGGTGCCCGGGTCGCTCAAAGAGGCGTCGCTGGCGCTCGGCGCCAGCCGCTGGCGGACGACGTGGTACGTGCTGTTGCCGACCGCCCGCCCGGGGCTCGCGACCGCCGTGATCCTCGGCGCGGCCCGCGCGGTCGGCGAGACCAGCCCGGTGCTGCTGACCGCCGGGGCGACCAACTACCTGAACCTCGACCCGTTGCACGGTTCGATGATGTCGCTGCCGCTGCTGGCGTACACCCAGGTGCAGTCGTCGCACCCGAACGAGCAGGCGCGCGGCTTCGGCACGGCGCTGGTCCTGCTGATCCTCGTGGTGCTGCTGTTCACCATCACTCGCATCATCGGCGGTCGTGCCCCCGGCGAACTCTCCGCGGGCGCGCGCCGCCGCCGCGCGGCCGCCTCGCAACGTGACGCGGCGCGCATGGTCCAGCGGCACCAGCAGTTCGGCGCGGTCAACCTACCCGCCGCTGACAGCGTGGCCACCCCACCCACCGTTGAGAGGCAGGAAGAGGCCCGACCATGAACCCTCGGCGTTTTCGATGGCGTCGCCGGTCGGCGGCGCTCATCACGGCGCTCCTCGGCGCGATGGTGAGTCTCGTCGGTCCCGCACGACCCGCGGTCGCGGCCGACTACGTGCCGATCTCCGGCGGTGGCTCCACCTGGTCGTACAACGCGTTCCACGCGTGGATCGGCAACGTGGCCCAGTACGGGATGCGGGTCGACTACGAGCGCAGCGGCTCCACCACCGGCCGGTCCAAGTTCCGCGAGGGCACCCTGGACTGGGCGGCCTCCGACATCCCCTACGGCGTCAAGGACGGCATCAGTGACGACCCCCCGCCGCCGCGCGGGTACGTCTACATGCCGGACACCGCCGGCGGCACGACGTTCATGTACAACCTGAAGATCGGCACCAAGCGGGTCACGAACCTGCGGCTGTCCGGCGAGAACATCGCCAAGATCTTCACGGGTGCGCTCACCAAGTGGAACGACCCGGCGATCAAGGCCGACAACCCCGGGCTCAACCTGCCGGCCCTCACCATCGTCCCGGTGGTCCGCTCGGACGGGTCCGGCTCCAGTGCCCAGTTCACCCAGTGGATGGTCGCGACCCAGAGCCAGTACTGGACGGCGTACTGCGCCCGGGTCGGCCGCAACCCGTGTACCCAGACGTCGGCCTACCCGGTGCTCAACGGCTCGCCGATGATCGGGCAACCGGGCGACCTCGGCGTCTCCGGCTACGTCAGCCAGGAGGGCGCCGTCGGTTCGATCGGCTACGTGGAGTACTCGTACGCGATCCAGGCCGGCTTCCCGGTGGCGAAGGTGCTCAACCCGGCGGGCTACTACACCGAGCCCACCGCCGGCCACGTGGCCGTGTCGCTGCTCGCCGCGGAGATCGACATGGACAAGAACAACAGGGCCACCTACCTGACCCAGAAGCTGGGCAAGGTGTACAGCAACCAGGACCCGCGGACGTACGTGCTGTCCTCCTACTCGTACATGATCCTGCCGACGACGACCGACTACGGCTTCAGTACCGCGAAGGGCTTCACCCTTGGCGACTTCGGCAAGTATCTGCTGTGCCAGGGGCAGAGCCAGGTCAACGCGCTCGGCTACTCGGCCCTGCCGATCAACCTGGTCCAGGCGGGCTTCGGTCAGCTGGCGCTCGTCCCCGGGGCCAGCGTGCCTCCGCCGTCGGACATGCGTACCTGCAACAACCCGACGTTCTCCACGGACGGCACCAACACCCTGGCCAAGAACGACCCGAACCCGCCGGAGTGCGACAAGAAGGGCGGCCCCACCCAGTGCACCACCGGCACCGGCGGCGCCGGCGGCAACAACGGCGGCGGCGGTAGCAACGGTGGCGGCGGCAGCAACAACGGCGGCGGCAGTAACGGTGGCGGCAACGGCGGCGCGGGGAGTAACGCCGGCGGCAGCGGCGGCGCGGGCAGCAACGGCGGCGGCGCCGACGGCGGCGGCGCCGGGTCCGGCCAGACGTGCGATCCGGACACCGGCATCTGCGAGGGCGACCTCGACCTCGCCGGCGACAGCGCAGGCAGCGGCGGCGGCAGCGGCGGCGGCAACGGGGCCCCGAGGACGGTCGACGCGTCGGCGGTGGACACGTCGACCGACCTGGTCCCGGGGTTCGAGAAGGTCCTCATGGTGGTCGCCGCGGCGCTGCTGATCGGCCTGAGCCTGGCGCCGCCCCTGATCGCGCAGATCGGTGCCAATCGCCGCGCGAGCCGCGACGAACGCGACCAATGGGGGGGCAAGTGATGCTCAGCATGGCAGCACGCTGGCGCACGGCGAGTGCGCTCGTCGCCGCCGTTGCCGCGCTCGGGCTGATCGCGCTCAGCCCGGCCGCTCCGGCGCGGGCGGGGGACACCGTCGACCAGATCACCGGCAACGGGGTGACCGACTCCTTGGTCACGGTCCGCTGGGACGCCGGGCTGCTCGGCCCGGACAACCGGACGGTCGTCAAGCCGCGCGATCCCAACAGCCCGTACGCGTTCATGCACGACGACTTCAAGAACCTCGAGGTGACCGTCGGCCAGACCGAGAACGTGGTCCACCAGGCCATCAAGGTCTCCTGGAAAGGCGGCAAACCGGGGGACCCGGGGTTCAACAAGAACTACATGCAGTTGATGGAGTGCTACGGCGACGCGCCCACCGGGCCGGATCCGGAGAACTGCCAGTTCGGCAGCCTTGAGCTCAAACAGCCGAGCACCGGCGGCACCAACATCGGAACGCGGAGCGGCCTGGTCTGCGCCGGCCACACGCCCAGCACCACCGAGCCTCCGCGGACACGGGACGACCAGACGGCGAGCACCGGTTGCGACCCGGCCGAGGACCCGGACGCGGCCGGCTACACCCACCAGGATCCGGCCTCGACCAAGAACGTGTACACAGTGCCCTTCGTCCCGGTCAACACCACTGACAAGCTGTACCAGGCGGCGCAGTGGCCGTTCAACAAGTTCAACAGCAACGAGATCCAGCAGGCCGGCACCCGAGCGGACGGGACCGGCGAGGTGTACTTCAACACCCTCACCAAATCCGAGGCGCCCGGGCTCGGCTGCGGTGCGCTGCAGAGCGACGGCCAACCGCGGGACTGCTGGCTGGTCATCGTGCCGCGCGGCGAGTTCGAGCCCAACGGGTGGAAGCTGTCCGGCTTCGGCCCGGAGGCGATCATCCAGGAGTCGCCGCTCGGCGCCGCGTCGTGGGCGCAGCGGATCCAGATTCACCTCGGCTACAGCCCGATCGAGCCGAACTGCCCCATCGGGTCGGCCAAGGAGCGGCAGACCCAGGGCACCACGCTGGTCGCCCAGGCGGTCTATTCGTGGCAGCTGGCGCTGAACTCGGCGGCGAACTGCAAGACGCTCTACGGGTTCGCCCCGACCCCCGAGGCGTCGAACACCGCTGAGCTGGCGAGTTCACTGTCCGAGACGGGGCTCGCCTTCACCACTGTCCCGATCGGCAGCGAGGCCGCGCGATCCGGCGGGACCCCGCCCACCTTGCCGCCGCTGGCGTACGCGCCGATTACCGTATCGGCGGTCACGTTCGGCTTCCACGTCAATCTCGACGGGTACCGCACCGCGCCGGTCAAGCTGACACCCCGGCTGGTTGCCAAGGCACTGACCCAGTCCTACGGCAGCGACCTCACCGAAGCCTCGAGCCCTCCGGAATGGGCCAGGACGAACCCGCTGTTCATGACCGACGACCCGGAATTCATCAAGGTCAATCCGGATATCGGCCACCGGGCGGGCAGTAACCTCATGGCACCCCTGCTGACGGGGGACCACTCCGGCATCATCCAGCAAGTCTGGGCCTGGGTCCTGACCGACCCCGGGACGCGCGCCTGGCTCGGCGGCGCCGCGGACGAGAACGGCATGGTGGTCAACCCGCTCTACAAGGACCTGAACCTGGGCGGCACACCGGTGGACTCGTTCCCGCGCGTCAACAAGTGCTTCGCCACCGCCACCCCGCCCAACGAGACGAAGCCGCGTCCCGACCGTTGCACGCTCGATCTGCTGCCCTACATGGAGAACTTCGACGAGTCCGCGAGCCACGTGCGGGGCGCCAACAGCCCCGAAGGGGCCGACTGGGACCCGACCGCGAAGGCGCCGGACGGCTCGGGGGGCTGGTGGCGGGTCCTCAATCCCATCCAGTTCCCCGGCCAGATCTTCATGTGGGGGGTCATGGACTCCGCGAGCCTGGCCAACTACGGGGTCGTCCCGGCCCAGCTGTGCAAACCGGACGGCACCGGATGCGTGTCGCCCACCGAAGCGTCGGTCACCGCCGCCGTCGGCAGCGCCAAGCCGGACGCCAGCGGGCTGCTGCAGGTGGACCCCGCAACGGCCGGGGCGGGCCAGTACCCGCTGGTCTCGGTCACCTACGCGGCGATCCGGAAGAACCAGGACGCGGCGGCGCTGGCCGACTATGCCGCGTTCATCAAGTTCGCGGTCAACGAGGGCCAGACTCCCGGCGTCGACCCCGGCCAGCTGCCGCGCGGCTATCTTCCGCTGCCCGAAGGCCTGCGCGCCGCCGCCACGGCCACCGCCATGGCACTGACCACCCCGAGCGGCACGTCGGAGGCTCCGGACGACGAGCCGACCACCACCGGCACCAACACCGGCAACAACGGCAATGGCGGCAACGGCGGAGGGGGCTCCACCACCGCCGGCAGCACGGCCAGCGGCGTGCCCAACCCCGGTGGACGACCGGTGGCGTCGAGCTCGTCCGGGGGGCCCTTCACCACCACCAAGGCGAGCCCGGTACCCGCCTCGCAGATCACCCCGCCCGTGTCGGTGGGCGCGATCCGGTGGGCGCTGGCCATCGTGGTCATCACCGGTCTGGTCGGTGCGGTGGGCGGACCGCTGCTCCGGTTCTTCCTCAGCAGCCGCCAGCCTCCGCCGTGACGACCCACGCGCATTGACATCCAGCAATGACCGTCGCGGTGAACGACAGGCGACGGTCGGTGTAACGAAATTCTATATCCAGTTCACCTGTCCTTCATTCGGGCGTGCCCGCACGTATCGCGAGCCTCCATACACATCCGGTATCGGCCCCGGCGCTTGTTTCCAGAAGATGATTCCGCTCGCTCCGAGCCGGGAGCGGCATTGCGGCCCCCATTGCAGAAAGGACGCAAATGATCAACACGAAGCGGCTCGCGCAGAGGTTGCTGGTCGGCGGTATCGCCGCGGCGACCGTTGCCGCGGGTCTCGTCGTCGGTGTGGCCGGGCCGGCCTCCGCCGACCCGGTGGGTACGTATGTGGGTGCAGGCTCCGACACCACCCAGGATGTCCTGAACGGCGTCGCCGACGCCATCGGGCTCGGCATCGTCAGCTCCTGGGACGCCGTCGACCCGGTCACCCACACGGCGCACCTCGGCATCAACCCGAAGCGCAACTGCACCGCGACCCGGCCGAACGGGTCCGGCGAGGGCGTCACCGCGGTTCGTCAGTCGGCCAACGTGGCGGCTGCCATCGGCAACCCGTTCGCGGGCGAGACCGACCAGCCGGAGCTGGGTTGCGTCGACTTCGCCCGGTCGTCGAGCGGTCCCAACCCCCAGTCCAACACCGGCCGGTGGGTCTTCATCCCGTTCGCGCTGGACGCGGTCGCCGTCGCGAGCCAGCACACCGGCGACCCCACCGCCGTCGGCTACAGCCAGCTCAGCTTCGACCCCACCAACCTCCCCACCGGCGCGGGCACGCTGCAGAAGCTCTACCGTGACGGCCTGCAGGTGACCCTCAACGGCACCCTGTACGACCCGCGGTGCCTCCAGGCCCCCTGCACCGGCGGCGCCACGCCGATCCACCTGTACATCCCGCAGTCCGGCTCCGGGACGCGCAGCTTCTGGCTCGCCCAGATGGGCATCGGCACCGTTCCCGCCTGGCTGCACGACCGCGCCTTCAGCACCAGCTGCGCGGCTCCCTTCAACACCGTCGACTTCTGCGGCGCGAGCGTCGAGGAGCACGACGGCACGGTGCTGCAGGGCGACGCGCAGGGCATCGCCCCGTTCTCGATCTCGCAGTGGGTCGGGCAGCGCAACGGCCACAACGACCGGCGTCACGGCGCGCACCTGTACAGCCTCGTGAACGCCACCACGAGCGCGACCGTCAACCCGCTCACCGGCAACTTCCCGACGGTGGAGACCGGCGCCCTGAACACCAACTTCCTCATCCGGCGCGAGGTCTTCAACGTCGTCGAGTGGTCGAAGGTGACCAGCGGTCAGCCGAACTTCGACCCGACGCTGCTGTCGGTCTTCGGGCCGGGCGGCGCGATCTGCGGCAAGGCCTCGACCATCGCGAACTTCGGTTTCGGCCTGCTCAACGCGACCACGCCGCACACCTGCGGTGCGATCGTCGACAGCCTGCGGGCCTTCGCCACCGACTAGTACCACGTACCGGGCCGGTGCCTAGTCGGCAGGCCGACTAGGCACCGATCCCTCGGCACTGATCCCTGGATCGATCGCCAATCCACAGACTCCCTGGGGGCCTATCCCAGGGTGATCCAGGGCTGTGCAGCGGGCATTGCCCTCTAGAGAGAAAGGAAAGTGTAGCCCCTGATGAAGACCAGTTCGCTCAAGCGCCAGGCCCTCGCGGCCGCGGTGGTGCTCGGCGCGATGGGCGCGGCCGTGCTCGCTCCCTCCGTCGCGCAGGCCCAGCTGCCGAACCCGTTCCCTGCGGGGATCACCCTCGGTGGCCTCCACCTGTCGGTGACCTCCGGCGACGGCAGCGAGACGCCGAACTTCACGGCGGATCACGCCTGCCCGGCGGGCACCAACCTGGCGAACGTCAACACGATCGACCTGAGCAACGTCGAGCAGACGATCTCGGGCAACGCCATCGGCGTCGTGCCGCTGTCGCCCGGTTTCGCCATCGCGGGTAACACCGACATGAGCACGGTCCAGCTGGTGGCCGGGAGCCTCGGCACCGACGAGTCGTTCCTGTTCCTGGTCGACTGCCGCACCGGTGCCGGCCACGGCACCTACACCGACGCGGTGCAGGTCGACTTCGCCGCTGACGGCAGCTGGCAGGTCCACGGCTCGGGCCCGGTGGTCCAGCCGACGACCACCACGCTGTCGCCGGCCACCCAGACGGTGGCGCCGGGCACCAACGTGACCGTTACGGCCACGGTGAGCCCGGCGAGCGCGACGGGCACCGTCGAGTTCAAGGAAGGCGCCACCACGCTGTTCACGACCCCGTCGGGCAGCGGCACCTTCACCTACTCGTCGACCGCCCTGGCCCTGGGCACGCACAGCATCACCGCGACGTTCCACTCGGGCAACGCCGCTGCTTTCTCGGACTCGGCCTCGACCTCCCCGGCCACCGTCACCATCGCGAGCGACACGGCGACGGCGTCGGAGAACATCCAGGTCTCGGTTCCGCTGGAGCAGGGCGTGTTCACCATGACGGTGGACCCGGGCATCGTCGACATGGGCACCGCCCACCTGCAGGGCACGGCCGGCGCCCAGCACTTCCACGCTGAGGGCAACCTCAAGAACGTGAACGTCTCCGACGGTCGCGACCAGACCGTTCCCGGCTGGTCCGTCACCGGCCAGGTCGGCGACTTCACCAACACCACCGACGCCACCAAGCACTTCTCCGGCACCAGCCTCGGCTGGGTCCCGGCCGTGGTGGCGCAGAACCCGGCGGCCGACGTCGTCGCGGGTCCTGGCGTCGGCACCGGGGTGACCCCCGGCCTGACCGCCGCCAGCGTCCTGGGCGGTGCGCAGGCGGGTAAGGGTCTCGGCGACAGCAAGCTCGGTGCGGCCCTCACGCTGGACTTCCCGCGTGGCACCACCCCGGGCACGTACGCCGCGACGATCACGATCACCGGCCTCGGCGGCACCCCGCTCGCCTAGGTCCTGACCGCAACGGTCGCGTTGCGCAGCAACAAGGGGAGGGGTGCGCGATCCGCTCGCGTGCTCCTCCCCGACCCACAGCCGTAGGACTGCAGTCGGCACGCTGCGGCACTCCGTCGATCTGAATGGACGTACCGAGATGACCACTCCGCGCCACCTGCGCCGAGCGAGCGCAACCAGCGTCGTGTTTGGCTTGTTGATCGCCTTCGCGGTCATGGTGACGGGGAGCCCGGCCGTGGCAGAGCCCGGGCCGTCGCCCACTCCGCCGGCCCCGGCCCCGCCGACCGGGACGGCCGCCCAGACGCCGCAGGGCTCGGTCACCTGGTCGGTGCAGCCGTCCAGCGCGCAGGGACCGGATGGTCGCAAGGAGTTCTCGTACACCGACATCAAGCCCGGCACCGTCGTGCGCGACTACGTCGCCGTGACCAACTTCAGCGCGATGCCGGTGACGTTCCAGCTGTACGCCACCGACGCGCTCAACGGCAACAACGGCGCGCTGCAGTTGCAGCCGGCCGCCGACAAGCCGCATGACATCGGCTCCTGGGTGTCGATCCTGAAGAGCAGCGTCACCCTCAAGCCGAACGAGCGCGCGATCGAGCCGATCACCCTGACCGTCCCGGACTCCGCCACGCCCGGCGACCACACCGGCGGCGTCCTCGCCTCGATCGGTGTCGAGGAGAACGGCGCCAACGGCCCGGTCAAGGTCGACCGCCGGCTCGGTGTCGCGATGTACCTGCGGGTCGCGGGCCCGCTGAACGCGGGCATCGCCATCGCGTCGGTGAGCGCCAGCTACCACGGCAGCGCCAACCCGATCAGCGGCGGCGACGGGGACGTGACGCTGACCGTGCAGAACACCGGCAACGTCCGGCTCAACGTGGCACCCGAGGTCGCCGTCAAGGGCCTGGTCTGGCTGCAGGTCGCCAGCACCCGCCCGGCGCCGATGCTCAACCTGCTGCCGGGATCGTCGGTGCAGATCACCGTGCACCTGACCGGCATCTTTCCGCTCGGTCCGATGACCGCGAATGTCCGCGTGACGCCGAGCCAGATCACCGCGCTCGGGCTGCCGCCGGCGCCGAGCGAACCGAAGGCCGCCGAGTCCGACGCGTTCGTGTGGGCCACGCCATGGCAGGTGCTCGTGATCCTGGTCCTGCTCGCCGGCGGGTTCTTCGGCGTCCGATGGCTGCGGCGGACGCGGCGCGGCCGGCAGAGCCGGGCGGTCGCCGACGCGGTGGCGAAGGCGCGCCAGGAGACGGTCGAGCAGCTCAGGCAGAAGGCGCTGGCGGCGAAGGCGGGCGCCGGCGCCCGGACCGGGGGCGGCGGCGCGAACGGTGGCGGCGACACCGGTACCGGGGCGTCGGGATGAGCCGCATCGAAGGGTCGAGTGATCTGGTGAGGCGCCCATGACCGCGTCCGACGTGCTGCCGGCCCACGGGCCGGCGGCATCGCCGCACGTCATCCCCCCGGGACCGGGACCCGCCGGGCCTGCGCGGCGGGACCGGCGCCGGGCGTCGCCGGCCGTCCAGTTGATCACGACCGCTATCACGATCTTCTCCGTGACGCTCCTCGGGTTCGGCGTCTACGTCGCCTTCCTGTCCCGGCTGCACCACGACCGCGTCCAGCTGACCGCCTACGCGGACTTCCGCAAGGATCTCGCCTTCGGTACCGCGCCGACCGGACAGACCAAGCCGACGGACTTGACGCAGCTGCTGGACCCCGGCACGCCGGTCGCCGTGCTCGACATCCCCAAGCTGCACCTCAAGGAGGTGGTCTTCGAGGGGACGACGAGCGGCGTGCTGCAGAAGGGACCGGGCCACCGGCGGGACACGCCGCTGCCGGGGCAGGCCGGCGTGAGCGTGATCATGGGCAAGTCCACCACGTACGGCGGACCGTTCGGGAGCCTCTCGACCCTGGTGCCCGGCGACGAGTTCACCGTCACCACCGGTCAGGGCCAGGGCGTACACCACTACAAGGTGCTGGACGTCCGGCATGGCGGCATGCCGGTGCCCCGGCCGCCGGCGGCGGGAGCGGGGCGGCTCACGCTGACCACGGCGTACGGCGGGATGTTCGCACCCTCCGACGCGCTGCGGGTCGACGCCGATCTGACCTCCGAGGTGAACCCGGCGCCGCTGTCGGTGTTCAAGGCATCCCAGCTCCACCCGGCCGAGCAGGTCATGGCGATCGACACCGGGGTGTGGTTCCCGCTGGTCTTCGTCGGCGAGGCGCTGGTGCTCGCGGTCGGCCTGCTCTCCGCCGCGCGCGTGTTCTGGGGCCGCTGGCAGACCTGGATCGTGGCCGTTCCGGTGGTCGGCTTCTTCGGCATCGCGACCGCCGACCAGGTCGCCAGGCTCCTACCGAACCTGATTTAACCGACGGACGAGGGATGTTGCACGGTGACCCGACCAGCCAACGACGACACCGCGGCCTTGCCACCGGCCGCCCCGGACCACAGCGACGCCACCCTCGCCGACGCCGGCTGGGCCAGGCCGGGCGCCCTGGACCCCAGTGACACCGGCTGGGCCAGCTCTCCCGAGGCGCTCGCCGTGTACGACGAGTACCTCGGCACCATTCGCGAGCGGCCCCCGCTGGCCGGGCTCGACGCCAGGGACATCAGCGCCTGGTTCGGCGACCACCAGGTGCTGGACCGGGTGACACTGTCCATGGCGGCGGGCAAGGTGACCGCGCTGATCGGCCCCTCGGGCTGCGGCAAGTCGACCTTCCTGCGCATCCTCAACCGGATGCACGAGCTGATCCCGGGTGCGTCGCTCGCCGGTGAGGTGCTGCTGGACGGCCGGGACATCTACGACCCGGCCCGGCGCCTGACCGACGCCCGCCGGCAGGTCGGCATGGTGTTCCAGAAGCCCAACCCGTTCCCGGCGATGTCCATCTACGACAACGTGGTCGCCGGCCTGAAACTCACCGGCCAGCGGCTCGGCCGCGCCGACAAGGACGCCCTCGTCGAGGAGTGCCTCACCAAGGCCGGGCTGTGGCGGGAGGTGCGCGACCGGTTGCGCCAGCCGGGCGGGGCGCTGTCCGGCGGCCAGCAGCAGCGGCTGTGCATCGGCCGGTCGCTCGCGGTCCGCCCGAGGGTGCTGCTGATGGACGAGCCGTGCTCGGCGCTGGACCCGACCTCGACCCGGGTCATCGAGGACACCATCCAGGAGTTGGTGGCGGAGGTGACCATCGTGATCGTCACCCACAACATGCAGCAGGCCCAGCGGATCAGCGACCACTGTGCGTTCTTCCTCGCCGAGCAGGGCACACCGGGCTACATCGTCGAGCACGGCCCGACCGACGCGATGTTCACCACGCCGCAGGACCCGCGCACCTCCGACTACGTGAACGGCCGGTTCGGCTGAGTCCAGAAGAAGGGTGCGTACTCGCTCATGAAGACCAGTCCCCTGCAGCGGCTCGCCCTCGCGGCCGCGGCGGTGGTTGCGGCGATGGGTGCGCCGCTGCTCGCTCCCTCGGTCGCCGTGGCCACGCTGCCGAATCCGTATCCCCCGGGTATCACCATGGGTGGCCTCCACCTGACGCCGGCCTCCGGCTCCGGCACCGACGTGCCGGCATTCACGGCGGACCACCCGTGCCGCCCGGGAACCAACCTGGCGAATGTCAACACCATCGACCTCGGCAACGTCGAGCAGACCCTCTCCGGCAACGTCGTCGGCGAGGCGGCACAGGTCAAGGGCTTCGGCGCCCCGTTCAGCACCGACATGAACACGGTCCAGCTCGCCGCCGGCACTCCCGGGACGGCCGAGCAGTTCCTGCTCATGGTCGACTGCCGGACGGGGCCGGCCCACGGCACGTACACCGACGCCGCGGTCGTGGAGTTCGATGCCGGCGGCAACTGGTCGGTGCGCAGTTCGCCGCGGTCGCCGGACACCACGTCGAGCGGTGGCGGCCGCACCACGGCCGTCGTGGCCGGCATCGCGGTCGTGGTGATCGGCGTCGGGGCCGGTTTGTGGTACGTCATGCGCCGCCGCCGCACCAGGTCCACCGCCTGATCGATCCGACGCCAGGTGGCCCGTGCGGGCCCTCGCTGGCACTGCCCTACCAGAAAGGTCAGCGTCCCCTCTCATGAAGACCACGCGCTCGAAACGGCTGGCCCTCGCGGCCGCCGCGATCCTCGGGGCGATCGGGGTGAGCCTGCTCATTCCCTCGATCGCCATGCCTGCCCTGCCGAACCCGCCGATTGCGGGTATCACCATGGGTGGCCTCCACCTGACCCCGTTCTCCGGTGACGGCAGCGAGACGCCGAGCTTCAACACTGACCACGCCTGCCCGGCGGGCACCACCCTGGCGAACGTCAACACCATCGACACGACCGGCGTCGAGCAGACGATTTCCGGCAACGCCACCGGTGTCGTGCCGACGCTGCCCGGTTTCGCCATTCCGGGGAACACCGACATGAACCTGGTCCAGTTCGTGGCCGGGACTCCCGGGACCGACGAGTCGTTCCTGTTCATGGTCGACTGCCGCACGGGTGCCGGCCACGGTACCTACACCGACGCCGTGCAGGTGGACTTCGCCGCCGACGGCAGCTGGATGGTCAGCGGGACCCAGCCGGGCACGCCGACTCCGTCGGCATCCGCGTCGTCGAGCCACTCGCCGTCCGCGTCGGCATCCGCGTCCGCGTCGCCGTCCGCGTCGCCGTCGCCGTCGGCCTCCGCGTCGTCGAGCTCGCCGTCGCCGAGCGCCGCGGAGTCTTCCTCGTCGCCGGCGCCCTCGGAGTCCGTCTCCCCGAGCCCGTCGCCCACCTTGCCGGTGACCGGCAGCAACGTGAGCGCCCTGACCGGCATCGCGCTCACGATGATCGCCGTCGGGGTCGGCCTGCGGTACGGCGCGCGCCGGCGCGGCCCGCAGTCCCGTACCTGATCGAGTTTGCAGGGGGTGGTCGGCCCGGGCGGCTGACCACCCCCTCTTGTGTGCCGATACCAGCGGGGCGGCCTCCTGGACACCCTACGGTCGTCGATGCGACAGACCGATTGGTCCGGTCCAAGTGGTCCGATCCTGGCCCGTCCGCCGGCCTGGACTCGCCGTCCGGAGGGCGTCCGCGGCGGGCATTCGCCCGCAATTCAGGCGTAAAGCTGGCCTAAGACACAGTTAAGGCGAACTTGGCTATCGCCTGTTCGGTCAGCCGTTTCTGCTGAATGGATTACTCCGCGTTTCTTGATGTTCATCTCGTGCATGTCCGGCGTGCGGTCAGGTACGCGCGGCGCGTCATCGCCGATATCGAGGGTCAGCACGGTGGCCTGCGCGCCGGACGGGCTACAAGTTGCCCGGCGCGCCGGCAACGAACATTCGGGGAGGAATGTCCAGATGCTGCCGCCGCGGTTCATTTTCCTGGCGATCGTCACACCCGACAATGACGAGTCTGTTGCGGATCGACAACAACGCACCGCATGGATGTTGTGCTCACCCAACAATCGGATCCTCGGCCGCGGGGAGCACCCCTTCGACACGGAGGCCGAGTGCCGCGAGGCGGTCCTCGGACTGGTGAGCGCGGCCGACCGGCTCGTCCCGGTCCCGACCGCGCTGGGCACCAGCGGGCACTGGGTGTGGCGGGTCGAGCTGGACGGGGTGCCGGTCGCGGTCTCGCACCGCTCCTACCTGCGGGCGCGCGAATGTCAGTACAACGTCGGGCGGTTCCTCGCGGCGCTGCCCGCCGCGCTGCTGACCGAGGGCCGGCGGCTGCTGCGGGAGGCGCCGCGGGCGGTCGAGCGGCTGACCCACGGCGTGGTGGAGCAGTCGGCGGCGCAGCGTCGCGTCCGCGGGGAGGCGGCCTGGCGGGTGATTTCTACCGCCTGACGGCCTCCGCCACGTCCGTTTCGCCGAATGGTGCACGCGGCGTTGCGTCGGCGCTGAGAAAATGCGGTATCCGTCATTCACGGCGATACCGCCGACATGGGTCCGCGGGCATTCGCGGAAACACGATGCCGGGCAACTCCGGCAAAGGTTGAAGGGCGCGAAATGAGAAGACTCAGTGGGTGTTCACCGGTTCGCCGGTCGGTGTGCCGGTGAAGGACACCCCGCCGACGCAGGATGGCCGCAACCTCGGCATCTCGCGGTATCCCCTGTTGCGCCGGAACGGACCAGTGATGAAGCCAGTCCGCACGAATCAGCCGTACCTCCGTCTCGCCCTGATGTTCGCGACCGTCGCCGGGTTTCTGCTGGCCGGCGCCCCCGCGCGCGCAGAGCCCGGCGACGTCGGGGTGCCGGTGCGTGACGACGGGATGCCGATCGTGGTCGTCGTGAGCGGTAGCCCCGAGTCGACCACGAGCCCCGCCCCCGGTGGCGGCGGTGGCGGCGGTGGCGGGCTGCCCAAGACCGGCCTCAACATCCTGCTCATCGCCGGCGCCGGCGCCGGCCTGGTGGCGCTCGGTGCGGCCGTGCGGGTCGCGGCCGGGCGGCGCCGGCTTCAGGGCGGGTCGTCGCTGAAATAGACCGGCGGCCGTCGCGCCGCCGCTGCTACGGTGGCGCGCGTGAGTGGCCGGTTGCGGGAGATCGCCCGCCAGACCGTGGCGATCGCCGAGCGCGGCGACTACGTCACGCCCTCCGGCGCGCCGGTGTCCATCGCCGCGGCGGTCTCGGCGGCGCTGGGCGGCACGCGGCTGTATGAGCCGGACGCCCCGCTGCCGCCCGCCGCCGCGGCGGGCGGCCCGCCGGCGATCGAGGTGACCCGCGAGTCGACCCTGCAGGCCGCGCGGCGCCTGGGCGACGACACCGCGACGCTGGTCTTCGCCTCCGCCAAGAACCCCGGCGGCGGCTTCCTCGGCGGCGCGCAGGCCCAGGAGGAGAGCCTGGCCCGCGCCTCGGCGCTCTACGCCTGCCAGCGCACCGCACCGCAGTTCTACGACTTCCACCGCGCCCAGCGCGACCTGCGCTACAGCGACCGGGTCATCTACTCGCCGGGCGTGCCGGTGTTCCGCGACGACCAGGGCCGGTTGCTCGACGCGCCGCACCACACGGCGTTTCTGACCTCGGCCGCGCCCAACCTCGGCGCGATCCTGCGCGACCAGCCCGCCGACGCCGCCGACGTGCCGGCGGTGCTGCGCCGCCGGGCCGCGCGGGTGCTCACCGTCGCGGCCGCGCACGGGCACCGGACGCTGGTGCTGGGCGCGTGGGGCTGCGGCGTGTTCCGCAACCTGCCGTCGGACGTGGCCGCGGCCTTCGCCGCCGCGCTGCGCGAGGCCCCCGGCTTCGACCGCGTCGTCTTCGCCATCTACGACCGGCTGCCGCACACGCCCGTGCACGCCGCCTTCAGCGAGGTCCTCGCCCCGTCCGCCTGACGGCCCGCCGCTACAGCGGCCGGCCGTGCCGGGGGACAGGGCCGCCAGTGCTGCACGTTCTTCCAGACTCTGGCGTCGATGCTGTCCCGGGTCGGTCGGAGGGCCACGTCCGTCGCCACGGTGCTCGTCAGCGTGAACGGCGTCCACGGCGGGCCGGCCGCGTGGCCCGGCCGGCGGGCCGGGCCACGCGGTCAGCGGGCGAACTTGGCGACGTTGGCCTTCTCGCGCGCCTGCATGATCTCCGCGGCCTTGAGCACCGCGCCCTTGATGCCGTTGAGCAGCGTCTGCAGGTCGGTGGCCGCAGTGGTCCACTCGGCCTTGCGCTGCAGGAACGCCTCCTGCGCGTCGCTCTCCCACGTCGCGACCATCGGCTGCACCGTGGAGTTGATGTTGTCGAGCTCGGACTGCATCGACGACAGCGCGCTGCTGATGTCGGCCGCGGCCTGGTTCAGCGCGGCGAATTCGACGATGATCTCGTCACCGGCCATGATGTTCTCCCCGTCTCGGCTCAGTTGATCATCAGGGCGCGGGTGATCTCGCCGGCGCTCGCGCCCGCCTGCTGCATCTCCTGGCGCATCTCGTCGTCGCTCAGGGTGTAGTCGCGGCCCGCGGTGGACACGGCCTGGGCGATGCTGCGCAGCGCGACGTTGAGGTTGGCGACGTCGCCGTCGAACCGGTCGCGGATCTGCTGGAACGACGACCCGCCCGCGCCGACCCACGCCGACTGCAGCGGGGTGAGCTCGCCCATCAGCTTGTTGAACATGCCGGTGAGCCGATCAGCGGCCCCGTCGATCTCCGCAGCGGTCTTCGCCATGACCGCGGCATCGGTGGTTACGCCCTTGCCAGCCATCGTCAGACCCACCTCCATTCGGTCTGTCCGCGCCTCCCCGTAGGGCGGCTAGCCGAGCCGTGCCGGATGCCCCGCACGACGTATCGCTCTACACGGTATCGAAGTTCGCCCACTTCCTGCAGGCCCAGGGGCCCTTCGGGGCCGGCTCAGCCGCTCAGCGGGCGCTGCGCGACCCGCGGGTCGAGGCTCGGCCCGGACGGGATCCGGGCCACGACCGCGGCCGGCAGCACGATCGGCTTGACCGAACCGTAACCGAACCAGGCCAGCTGCCCGGGGCTGGTCAGCGCGTAGCGCCGCCCCTGGTCGGTGACCAGGAACACGGTGCCGGCGTCGGTCTCCGACGAGGGCGCGGAGCGCACGACCGCGCCGCTGCCCGGCGGTACCACCACCCGATCGACGACCTCGTCGGTGCTGCTGCCGTTGGTGGCGATGCCCGCGTTCTGCGGCTGCGGGTCGCCGTTGACGAGAAACGTCGGGTCGGCGCGGCCGTCGGCGAACGTCGAGCAGATGGTCCCCGAAGCGTCGGCGCCGGTCATCGCCGGCACCTCGGCCGGCGCGTCGAGGTCGGTGGCGGCCGGCTGCGCGGCCTTGGGGGCGTTGGCCACGTCGGCCGGCTGGACCGGCAGCGCCTTCGGGGCCGTGCCCGGATAGGCGCCCGCGGTGTCCGGGTCGGCGAGGATCAGCGCCTGCTGGATCGGCGTGATCCGCAGCAGGTCGGCGGCGCGCACCAGGTAGCTCACGGTGGTACCGCCGCTGGTCGTGGTGAGCACCTGCCCGACCAGGCGGTCCTTCACCGCGGTGGACCCCTTGCCGCGCCCGTCGACGGCGGGCTGGCTGATCTGCACGCCGACCGGCACGGTGTTGAGCCACGCCCCGTCGACGGCCAGCTTGGGCTGCTGGTCGATGCCGAGGGCGGCGAGCTGCTTGGCGTTGCCGAACAGGAAGCGGTGGCCGTGCCAGATGAGGTACGTCCGCTGCGACGTGTCGCGGACCAGCACCCCGCTGTCGCCGAGCTGGTGCCCGCCGCCCGGCGTGCGCCCGACCAGCAGCAGGCTGGTGACGGTGGGGGCGCCGGCGTCGTCGCGGCCGCTCATCGCGCACGTCGACCAGGCCTCCCGCAGCAGGCGGCCGGCCGGCGGCAGCGCGTCGGGCGCGCCGGCGATGCCGATGAGCGGGCCGCGGGCGGCGCCGACCAGGGACTCCCGCGACACGGTCACGGTCGTGACCGGACGCCCTATCGCGAGTACCGCCGAGGCAAAATTGGCGACGGGATAGAGCACGCCGTCGCGGTAGACATATCGGGTCCCGGTCTCCTTCTCGATGACCACCGCGCCGTTGTCCTGCCAGCTGGTGTTGCCGCCGTGCTTGACCAGCCCGATCACGCCGAACACGGCGAGCGCCAGCACGGCGGCCATGACGCTGGCGAACCCGGCCCCGGCCAGCCGCCGGGTCGGTGACATCGACGGATCGGCCTCGCCCGATACGAACGCGTTCACGACGCGCTGCATGAGGTACTGGTACGACTGGATCTGTTCCCGACGGGACGGCATGTGGGTTGGTCCCCTCCCCATGGCCCTCGCACTGCGCGCGACGCTCGGCTGCATACGATAGGCCAGCGACGACGGAGGTGCGGCATTGGTGACGCCTGATGAGGCCACGCGGATCGCCCGTCCCTGGGCGCTGGCCAGCCTCCCGGTCAGCGGGGGCGAGGTCGGCCTCTACGAGTTCGACCTCGGCTACGTCGCGTGGGCGAAGGTGCCGCCGTCGGATCCGGCCCGCCCGCCGGAGGTGATCGGCGCGCCGCTGGCCGTGGTGGACAAGGAGACCGGCGAGCTTTCGACGTGGCCGTCGCTGTCCCCGCAGGACGTGGCCGGGCTCTACGAGCTCGAGATGGCCGCCCGCCGGCGTTTTCCCGATGAGGTACGCCGGGTGCTCACCGAGGCCGGCTGGCGCTCCGACCGCAACGTCGGCGCCTGGGTCGCGTCCTGGCTGCGCGACGTCTACGCCGCCGATCCGGAGACCGGGCAGCGCCTGCCGATCTTCCCGGCCGCCCGGGTCCTGCTGGAGGAGTTCGGCGGCCTGGCGTTCCGGCAGCTCAAGAAGCCCGGCGTGGGGACGAGCGGCTACGACGTGCAGTTCTGGCCGCTGGAGGGCCGGGTGCGGACCGACCTGTTCACCGACTTCGGCGCCGACCTGGGCGTGCCGGTGTTTCCCGTGGCGTGGTACGAGGACGGCCCGAGCGACCTGGCCATCGCCGCCGACGGCCGGGTCTTCCTGCTGCACGAGGCCGGCGAGTTCCTGGTCGGCGCGACGCCCGACGAGGCGATCGTCAACCTGGTCCGCGGCGAGCGGTTCCCACCGGTCGACGAGTACGGCGAGCTCGTCGAGGGGTGACTCACCCGGCCAGGGCGCGGACCCAGGCGTAGACGCCCAGCACCTGGCAGACGATCGGGATGCTGGCGAGCACCAGGACCACGTCGAGGATGTCGGCGAGCCGGCCCAGGTACACCGACGGCGGCCGCGCGCTGTAGCGCATGCCGGCCGTCACCGCCGCGACCGCGACGAGCAGCAGGGCCACGCCGACGCCCACCTGCACCGGCACGCTCGCCCCGGCGAGCCTCGCCATCAGCAGCGCCGCCCCGGCCAGGCCGGTGAGCAGCAGCGGCACGCGGTGCCGGACGGTGGCGAAGAGCCGGGCGCGCAGCAGGCCGGCCGCCGCGACCACGCCGACGAGGATGCCGGTGAACAGGCCGGCCTCGCGGCTGATCAGCCAGAACGACGCGACGTTGAGCACGGCGAAGGCGAAGAGCAGGCCGGTGAAGATCTCGTCGGCGCGGGCCACGGCGGCGTAGGTGGCGGCGGCGGGCGGCACCGGATCCTGCTGGAGCAGGTCGTCGCTGGTGCGCGGTAGCTGCGGCACGGGAACCTTGCCCAGCCGCACCGCGGCCAGCGGCAGCGCCGGTGCCAGCAGCACCAGCACGCCGACCAGCGCGGCGGCGCACTCGGCGGCGCCCAGCGAGGTCAGGCCGAGCAGTCCGGCGAGGACGCCGAGCGTGCCGATGGCGATGCCGGCGGCGAAGAGCCGGACGTTGGCGCCGACCGCGAGGTAGCCGACGATGGCGAAGACCAGCAGGGCGCCGGCGCCGGCGATCGTGTGCGGCGCGCCGAGGCGGGACAGCGGCTCGTCGCCGCCGAGCAGGAGCAGGCCGCCGGCGAAGGCGTAGACGAGGCTCGCCGCGCCGAGCGTGGTGCCGGCGGTGGCGTCGGACAGCGCCCGCGACAGCGCGAAGCCGCCGGTGAGCAGGCCGGCCGCGATGACCAGGGCGATGATCGCCGGTACCGTCCAGGCGGGACCGGCCAGCAGCAGCAGCGTGAGCGTGCCGAAGAGCAGGAACAGGCCGGCCGCGAGGCCGGTGACCCGGGTGGCGGCCGGGCTCCACGCGACGCCGTAGCGGCGGGCGCCGGCCGCGATCGCGTCGACCACGTCGTCGTACTCGAGCTCGGGCCACTCCTCGTAGCGCGGCGCGAGGTGCAGGATGTCGCCGTCGCGCACCTGTTGCGCGGCCAGTGTGCGGCTCAGGTCCAGGGTGCTGCCGTCGGTGCGGCGCAGCACCCAGCCGCCGTGGTCGAGCCCGTCGTCGGCCAGCGCCTCGCCCGCCCGCGGCAGGACACCGGGCAGCAGCATCGCCAGCGGGATCTGCTCCGGCAGGGCGAGGTCGAGCCGGCGCTTCGGCGCGGCCAGCACGACCCGGGCCAGCCCGGCACCAACGTTCTCGGCCATCGCCACGTGCCTTCCTGCATTCGTCTGCGTGACTGAATTTGTACTGTGTGTGCCGTAAGCCATCGAGAGTGCCCAACCTAGCAGCCACCTGGATAGCATGTGCGCATCGACGGGTTACGGGGAGGATGAACCCAAGTGAGCACTGTCGTGCGCCGCCGGCCCTCGCGCCGGGCCGAGCCCGAGTATCCCTCGGGCGAGGTCCTCCTGGAGGCGCCGCCCGAGGTGCCGGCGCCGACCGGCCGGGGCTGGGCGCAGATGCTCATGATGATCCCGATGCTGGCCGGTTCGGGCTCCATGGCGCTGATGTTCGCCGGGCAGCGCGGCGGCCCGCTGGCGTATATGACCGGCGCCATGTTCGGCCTGTCCGCGATCGGCATGCTCGCCTCGCAGTTCGGCCAGCACAGCGGGCCCGGCCGGCAGGAGATGCTGCTCGCCCGGCGCAACTACATGCGCCACCTCGCCCAGCGCCGCCGCCAGGTGCGCCGGGCCGGGCAGAAGCAGCGGGCGGCCCAGCTGTATCGCTACCCCGACCCCGACGCGCTGTGGTCGATCCCGGCCAGCCAGCGGCTGTGGGAGCGCCGCCCCGGCGACGCCGACTTCGGCATGGTGCGCATCGCGCTCGGGCCGCAGGATCTGGCGACCCCGCTCGTGCCGCCGCAGAGCAAGCCCCTGGAAGACCTCGACCCGATGAGCGCGGTGGCGCTGCGCCGGTTCATGACCACCTATGCCACCGTCGACGACCTGCCGATCGTGATGGCCCTCGACGGCTTCGCCCGGGTCTACGTGCAGGGCGACCCGGAGCGCACCCGGGCGCTGGCGCGCGCGATCGTCGCACAGGCGGCCGCCTTCCACGCGCCCGACGACCTGCTCGTCGCGGTGTGCGCCGGCCCGGGCGGGGCCGCCGCGTGGGAGTGGGCCAAGTGGCTGCCGCACGCGCTGCATCCGGGCCGCAGCGACGCCCTCGGCCCGCTGCGCCTGGTGTCGCCCAACGTGCCGGGCCTGGAGGCGATGCTCGACGACGTGCTGGCCAACCGGCCCCGGTTCAACCCGGTCAGCGGCTCCGACCGGGTCGGCGGCCCGCACCTCATCGTGGTGCTCGACGGCGGCGACGTGCTCGGCTCCGACCATCTGATGACGGAGGGCGGCGTCGAGGGGGTCACGGTCCTGGACCTGTCCACCCCGGCGCCGCGGCTGCTCGACCAGACCGCGCTGGTGCTCGGCATCGACGCCGACGGCACGCTGTCCAGCAGCACCTTCGAGGGCCGGGCCGAGGTGGGCCGGGCCGACCGGCTCAGCCTCGCCGAGATGGAGGGCCTGGCGCTGCAGCTCTCGCCGCTGCGGCTGTCCGCCGCCTCGCGCACCGAGCAGCGCACCAGCGGCACGATCGACCTGGCCGACCTGCTGGAGATCGGCCCGCCCGAGGACTACGACCCCAACCGGCACTGGGTGCCGCGCCCCCAGCGCGACCGGCTGCGCGTGCCGATCGGCTGGTCGCCCGACGGCACGATGGTGGAGCTGGACCTCAAAGAGTCCGCGCAGGACGGCATGGGCCCGCACGGCCTGCTCATCGGCGCCACCGGCTCCGGCAAGTCCGAGCTGCTGCGCACGCTGGTGCTCGCGCTGGCCGTCACGCACAGCTCCGAGCTGCTCAACTTCGTCCTCATCGACTTCAAGGGCGGCGCGACCTTCACCAAGCTCGACGTGCTCCCGCACACCAGCGCGGTGATCACCAACCTCGAGGACGAGCTGCCCCTGGTCGACCGCATGACCGACGCCATCAACGGCGAGCTGCTGCGCCGCCAGGAGCTGCTGCGCAAGGCCGGCATGTATGCCTCGCAGCGCGACTACGAGAAGGCCCGCACGGCCGGCGCGCCGCTGGCGCCGCTGCCGAGCCTGCTCATCATCTGCGACGAGTTCAGCGAGCTGCTCACCGCCAAGCCCGACTTCATCGACATGTTCGTGCAGATCGGCCGGGTCGGGCGCTCGCTCGGGGTCCACCTGCTGCTGGCTTCCCAGCGGCTCGAGGAGGGCCGCCTGCGCGGCCTGGACACGCACCTGTCCTATCGCATCGGGCTGCGGACGTTCTCCGCGGTGGAGAGCCGGATCGTGCTCGGCGACGTGGCCGCCTTCGAGCTGCCCCGCTCGCCCGGCCACGGCTATCTGCGCTTCGGCACCGAGCCGCTGAAGCGGTTCCGCGCCGCATACGTCTCCGGGGTGTATCGCCGCGACACCTCGGTGGCGCTGGCCGCCGCCGGCGGGCCGGTCGTGCGCGACTACGTCAGCGGTTACGTCGCGCCCCCGGTGACCGAGGAGCCGGTCGCCGCGCAGCCCGACGAGAACGCGGTCGGCGAGAGCATGCTCGACATCCTGGTCGACCGCATGCGCGGCAAGGGCGTCGCGGCGCACCAGGTGTGGCTGCCACCGCTGTCCGACCCGCCGACCCTCGACGCGCTGCTGCCGTCCCGCGTCGCCGACCCGGAGCGCGGCCTGACCGTGCAGGTCGCGGAGCTGCAGGGCAGCCTGCACGCGGTGGTCGGCATCGTGGACCGGCCGCTGGAGCAGCGCCGCGACCCGGTGTGGTGGGAGCTGGCCGGCTCGGCCGGGCACGCCGTCGTGGTGGGCGGGCCGGGCAGCGGCAAGAGCACGGTGCTGCGCAGCCTGATCCTGAGCCTGGCGCTGTCGCACACGCCGCGCGAGGCGCAGTTCTACTGCCTGGACTTCGGCGGCGGCGCGCTCGCCTCGCTGCGCGACGTGCCGCACGTGGGCGGCGTCGCCAGCCGGCTCGACCCGGGCGCCGTGCGGCGCACCGTCGCCGAGCTGCAGGTCCTGCTCGGCGAGCGGGAGCGGCGCTTCGCCGCGGCGGCGGTCGACTCGATGGCCACCTACCGCCGGGCCCGCCGCGCCGGTGAGCACGCCGACGACCCGTTCGGCGACGTGTTCCTGGTCGTCGACGGCTGGTCGACGATCCGCTCCGACTTCGAGGACCTCGAGCCGGCGATCAACGACCTGACCAACCGCGGCCTGACCTACGGCGTCCACGTGGTGGCGTCGGCGACCCGGTGGAACGACGTCCGCCCCGCGATCCGCGACCTCTTCGGCAGCCGGCTGGAGCTGCGGCTGGGCGATCCCAGCGACTCGCAGATCGACCGGCGCGCCGCGATGAACGTGCCGGACCGCACGCCCGGGCGCGGCGTCGTCCCCGGCGGCCTGCAGTTCCTCGGCGCGCTGCCCCGCGTCGACGGGCAGCAGACCGTCGAGGACCTCGCCGACGGCGTGGAGAAGCTGGTCACCGAGATCCGCGACGGCTGGCCCGCGGCCGGCGCCCCGCCGGTGCGGCTGCTGCCGGCGATGCTGCCCTACGAGAGCCTGCCGGTCACCGACCGCGAGCGGCCGGGCCTGCCGATTGGCATCGCCGAGTCCGACCTGCGCCCGGTGTGGGTCGACTTCACCGCCGACCCGCACTTCCTGCTCTTCGGCGACTCGGCGTCGGGCAAGAGTGCCTTCCTGCGCGCATTCGGGCAGTCCATCATCGATCGGTATGAGCTGGTCGAGGCCCGCATGATCGTCGTGGACTACCGGCGCAGCCTGCTCGGGGCGTTCGACAGCCCGCACCTGATCGGCACCGGGACGTCCGCCCAGACGGCGCAGACGATCATGGACGAGGTCGTCGGGGTGCTCAAGGCGCGGCTGCCCGGGCCCGACGTGACGATCGAGGAGCTGCGCACCCGCAGCTGGTGGAAGGGCCCGGAGCTCTACGTCCTGGTCGACGACTACGACCTCGTCGCCGCCGGCAGCACCAATCCGATCACGCCGCTGCTCGACTTCCTCAGCCAGGCCCGCGACGTCGGCCTGCACCTGATCCTGACCCGCCGCACCGGCGGCGCCAGCCGCGCCCTCTACGAGCCGGTGCTCATGCGCCTGCGCGAGCTGGGCTCACCCGGCGTGCTGCTGTCCGGCGAGCGCGACGAGGGCGCTTTGCTCGGCAACGTCCGCTCCGCGCACCAACCTCCCGGCCGCGGCTACTACGTGACCCGCAAGGAGGGCGGCCGCCTGGTCCAACTGGCCTGGCGCCCCCCGCCGGCCTGACCCTGCGCGCCGCGCTTCCCCCCGGCCCCCCGGCCCCCCGGCCCCCCGGCCCCCCCCGGCCCCCCCGGCCCCCCCGGCCCCCCGGCCCCCCGGCCCAGCCCCTCCGCCCGCGCCACCCCCCGCCGGGCCGCGCCACCCCCCGCCGGGCCGCGCCACCCCTGGCCTGGCCGCGGCCCATCGCCCGGCCGCGCTGCCCGTCCGCGCCGCTCCCCGCCCGGCCGCGCTGCCCGTCCGCGCCGCTCCCCGCCCGGCCGCGCTGCCCGTCCGCGCCGTTCCCCGCCCGGCCGCGCTGCCCGTCGGCCGTCCGCGCCGCTCCTCCTCCTGCCGCGCCACCCCTCGCCCGTCCGCGCTGCCCGTCGGCGGGCCGCGCGCTCCTCGCCCATCCGTGCCTCCTCTGTCCGCGCCACCCCTCGCCCGTCCGCGTCGCCCCTTCTCCGTCCGCGTTGTCCCTCACCCGGCCGCGGCCCGTCGGCCGTCCGCGCCGCTCCTCGCCCGGCCGTGCTGCCCGTCGGCCGTCCGCGCCGCCCCTGGTCCGTCCGCGCCGCTCCTGGCCCGGCCGCAGCGGTCCGCAGTCGGTGGCGGTAGCGATCTGGGGCGGCGCGGCGGTGGGACGTTCCGGAAATTTCGCCCTACAGGCGAAATCTCTGCCCGGCCCCGACCGCGGGCGGACGAAACCTTCCGTGATCATGATGCTCGCGGTGGCCGCACCAACGGTTTTTCATGATCTCGGAGACTTGTTGTACACAGGGGTACATCAGCACTCCGTGATCATGAAAAACCGTTGGTGTCGGTGGCGGGTTCGGCATGATCGCGGAGACTTTCTGCCGCTGGGCCGGCGTTGAGCTGGAGCGCCGGGGTGGCGTGCTCGGATATGATTGAGTAGGTTCGATCAGGGGTTCGACCTGCGGGGAGGGCGAATGAGAGACGACTACGACTCCGGTGATCTGCCCGGCCACGACGCCTGGCAGCCGGTCGATCATTCGCCGATCCAGGTCAACGTGGCGAGCCTTGCCGACTATGTGAAGCTCGTGGGCAAGGAGCTCGAGGACTACAACGAAAACCTCAAGTCCGGGGTCCTGCCGATGATGCGGGTCCAGTCGGCGTTCGCCGGGTTCGGCGAGGGCAAGCTCTACCGGGGCACGCACGCCAAGGCCGTCACCGCCGTCACCGACCTGCTCAAGGACGTGTCATTCAGCCTCAACTCGGTCGCGCAGGCGGCGCTGGGGATCTATTACGAGTACATCGGCGGAGACGACCTGGGCAAGGCCAAGGTCGACGACGTCTACGACGTGTTCTGGCCCTCCGACGGGCGCCCGATGGTGCAGGACGACACGCAGCCGTCGCAGCCCGAGACCGACCCCAACAAGTTCACCGGGTCCGCCAGCACCACCGACTACCTGCACATGACCGATCCCGCCACGGTCACCGACCCCGGCGACAGCTACTTCAACACGTGGGACCAGGGCTTCACCGTCGGCGACGGCGGCAACAAGTACGACGTCTACGGCAACCAGTCCGACATGATGGGCGCCCCGGCCGACCCGTTGAAGCCGCAGGACTGAGGGGCGGCGAGATGACCGACGAATACTACGGGTATACGCGGGTCCAGCTGCCCGGCAGCATCGCGCAGTACGACGACTACACCTACGGCACCGGCATCGTCGACTACCAGCCGACCGACTGGAATGCGGAGTCGACCACCATCGAGATGATGTGGCCGTGGATCCAGATCGACTCCGACGCCCGCGCGACGGCGCTCGCGGACATGTGGCGCCGGGTTCACACGCTGCTGGACAACACCGGCCGTAACCTGCGCCG
Organism: Dactylosporangium sp. CA-092794; assembly: GCF_050948465.1. Taxonomy (NCBI): domain Bacteria; kingdom Bacillati; phylum Actinomycetota; class Actinomycetes; order Micromonosporales; family Micromonosporaceae; genus Dactylosporangium; species Dactylosporangium sp. CA-092794. Next base: position 1,197,868 of record NZ_CP192044.1, read on the forward strand.
CTACTCCGACGCGCTGGCCGACAACTGGAACTCCGACGCGAGCAAGGTCTTCCTGCGCGAGATCGGCGCGGCGCTGTCGTCGATCGACGAGTGGAAGGAGATCGCGAGCACCAACGCGACCGGTCTCGACGTGCTCGCGAGCACCATCGCGTGGAATCAGAAGAACGCGCTGCGGGTCTGGCGCGAGTACGTTTCGGCGATCAACAACCCCGGCAGCGTGCCCGGTAGCGCCCCGACCCAGGCCGGCCGGAAGGCCCAGCCGGAGAAGGAAGACCACCGCAAGGCGCGCCTGATCAAGAAGTACACCGAGGACATCAAGCCCTACGTGAAGGACCTCGCCGACACGTATCTCCTCGTGTACTTCAACTACCTGAGCTGGGGCACGCGCTTCAAGGGCCCGACCAACGCCGCGAAGGCGCAGGAGCCCACGATCCGCCCCGGCGGCCCGGGCGGCCACCTGCCGCCCCCGCCGATCCTGCCGCCGCCGGCCTTCCCCGACCCGGACCGGCCGGACCTGTCGAAGCTCGCCCTGTCCCAGCTCGGGATCGGCGAGCCACCGCTGCCCACCGGCGACCACGCGCTGACCCTGGCCGGCGGCGCGGTCGTGCCTTCGCTGCCGACGCTGCCCGAGTTCCCCACCGTGACCGGTGCCGGCGTGAGCGCGGCGCTGGCCGGCCTGCCGCCGCTGCCGGGCCTGTCCGGCCTCGGCCGCGGGGCCCTGCCGCCCGGCGTCGACCCCGGCGAGCTCAACTCGCGCCTGTCCGGCCAGCCGGGCGCCGGTGCACGCCCGCCGCTGCCCGGCCGGCCCAACCTGTCCGGCCTGCGCCCGCCGCCCAACGGCGGCGCTCGCCCGCCGGTGCCGCCGGGCCGCGGCAACCCCAACCTGCGCGGCGCCCGCGGCCGCGGGTCGGCGGTCACCGGCCCCGACCTGAGCGAGGAGATGCAGCGCCCCGGCTCGCCGCGCGCCCCGATGCCGCCCCGCCTGGCCGGCCGCCGCGGCTCCGGCCCGGCCGGCCACATGGCCCCGGAGAACGAGCGCCTGGGCGGCCGCGGCCTGCCGCCGGGCGCCCGCGGCTCCGGCGCCCCGGGCGAGCGGCTCACCGGCCGCCGCGGCCCGGCCGGCCTGCCGGCCGAGGAGCAGGAGGCCTTGAACCGCCGCGCCCAGGCCCGCCCGGCGCTCGAGGGCCGCGGCGGCTTGAAGCGCCCGGCCGCCCCGCTCGCCGACGACGCCGGCCGCGGCCCGACCCTGCGCGGCCGCAACGCCACCACCGAGCCCCATCACCAGCGCCCCGCCGGCGACCGGCACGGCGATCACCGCGCCGCCCACGATCCCGAGGTCGTGGCGGGCGAGGACGAGCTGTGGGCCCTGGACGGCTCCAACCCGGCGGTCATCTACCGCCCGCACACGCCCCCGCCCCCGACGGACCCCGGCCCCGCCATCGGCCGCCCCTGACCCGGCCCCGCCATCGGCCGCCCCTGACCCGGCCCCGCCATTGGCCGCCCCTGACCCGGTCCCTTCGCTAGCGTCTCTGCCAGCGGCGCGCCGCGGGGTCCGCTGTTGGCGGGCGAACCGCGGGCAGCCCCGCGACGCCTTCGGTGTCGCAGCGGAGCCCTGCGCCGCCGTGGCCCCCATGCCGGCCGGCCCGAAGCCGCCGTGCTCCGCCCGCACCCGCACCGGCCAGCGCCACCCTGGGGCCGGCACCGCTGGCCGCCATGACTGTCGGCGGCCGCGGTGCCCGGGCCTGCGCGTCCGGGCGCCCCACGGCGAGCGCGATCCGTGATGCGGTGGGTGCTGCATGCCGCGCGGGCCCAGCGTAGCGACCGGAAGTCTCCGTGATCATGCGCAACTGACACCGGCACCAACGGTTTTTCATGATCACGGAGCGCTGATGTACCCCTGTGTACAACAACCTTCCGAGATCATGAAAAACCCGTGACACGGCCACCAGGAGCATCATGATCACGGAGACATTCAGCCGCCGCGGCGGGGAGGTGTGGAGCGTGCAGCGGGGTGGTGATCAGTCCGCGGGGGTGCGGCGGGGGAGGGCGAAGAAGACGTCCTCCGGCTCCTCGTCCGGGTCGTGGGCGGGGCGGGGCGGCTGCGGGACCTCGCCCGGGCGCCAGGAGCGGGCGCGGCCTCGGCGCACGGCGTGGCGCAGGGCGAAGATCACCGCGGCGGCGAGGAGGACGGCCAGGCCGAGGGTGATGCCGATCCGGGCGGTGTCGTTCCAGCGGGCCAGGCGGGCCGCGGCGGCCGGGTTCTCGGCGGCGGGCGGGATCGGGGCGGGGGTGCTCGCGGGGCTCCGTGGCAGGGCCTCGTTGACCGCGCGGTACGGGTCGACCATGCCGTAGCCGAACTCGTTGCCGCGGGAGCTGCCGGCGATGCGGTCCGCGGTGGCGCGCAGCCGCCAGGAGACGTCCTTGTTGTTGAGGCTCGGCTGGGCCGCCCAGGTCAGGGCGGCCGCGGCGCTGACCAGCGGGGCCGCGAAGCTCGTGCCCTTCCAGTACTGGTGGCCGCCGACCCGGGTGGCGCCGAGCACCGTGTCGCCGGGGGCCGCGAGGTCGACGTAGTTGCCGACCTGGGACTCGTCGATGCGGCCGCCGTCCTGGTTGACGGCGGCGACGCCGAGGACCTCGTCGTAGGCGGCCGGGTAGGACGGCGGGTCGCTCGGGATCGGGTTGCGCGCGGCGCCGAGCGACGGGGCCGCCGTCGGGGCGGTGTGGTGGTTGCCGACGGCGGCGATGACCAGGCAGCCCTTGGCGTTGATGGCGTAGTCGACGGCCTGGGCGACGGCCGGGTAGTCCCGGTCGAGGCTCAGCGAGATGTTGATGATTTTCGCGTGATCGGCGGAGTACCGAATAGCCTGAGCAAAGACATCGGGACTGACCGCCTCGCCGTTGGTGCCGTCGGCATGGTCGCTGACCCGGACCGGCAGGATCTTCACACCGGGTGCGAGCCCCTCGAAGCCGACGCCGTTGACGTGCTTGGCGGCGATCAGGCTGGCCACCGCCGTGCCGTGGGACGTGCAGTCGAAGTCCGCGCCGGCGGTGTTGCGCAGGAAGTCGAAGCCGGCCAGCACCTGGCCCTGCAGCTGCGGGTGCGCGCCGTCGACGCCGGAGTCGATGACCGCGACCGTGATCCCGGCGCCGGTGGTCCTGGGCCAGATGCGGTCCACCCCGAACAGGCGCTGCGGCCAGGGCGTCTCCGTCACCACCGAGCCGGGCTTGGCCGCGTTGTCGCACACGCCCGCGGGCGGCGGGCCGGCGCTCGCCCGGACCGGCACCGCGAGCGTCACGGCCGCTGCGGCGAGCGCGGCGGCGGCCGCCGCCCAACGCTTGCGCTGCACGTCGTGACCCCTTCGCCGCGTCGAATCGGTCTGGTGGCATATTGCCGTTGTTGAGTATCGTACGGGTTGGACGGTCGGCGACGGGGAGGGCACCTTGGACAATCGTGCACTCCGTGCGCGCGCGGACGAGCTGCTCGGTGACCTCGACCGGCTGCGCGGCGGCATGCAGACCCTGCAGCAGCAGCTCCGGTCGATCACCGCGACCGCCAAGTCCGACGACGGGTTCATCACCGCGATCGTGGGCCCGCGCGGGCAGCTCATCCGGCTCGACATCGACCCGCGGATCTACCGGCGGCCGGACTCCCGCCAGCTCGCCACGGCCATCACCGCGACGATCCAGGCGGCGGCGGCCGATGCCATGAGGCAGGTCACCGAGGCGTGCAAGCCGTACATGCCCGAGGCCGACATCCAGGCGCACCTGGAGATGGATCTCGACGGCATGCGGCACCGGCTCGACTCGGAGCTCGGCCTGCTCGACGTGGAGAAGGAGAAGCGATGACGGCCGAGAACACCGCGGTCAACCCCACCGAGGCGCTCAGCGCCGCCGGGCAGCTGACCACCGTGGGCGACTCGATGCTCGCCAAGTGGCGGACGCTGCGGGGCCGCATCGACGACCTCAACGGTTCGCAGCCATGGGGCAACGACGACCCGGGCAAGAACTTCAACAAGAACTACCTGGAGGGCGACAACCCGCCGGCCAAGAGCGTGCTCGAGGGCGGCGAAAGCATGGTCGTCGCCGTCTCCAAGCTCGGCGAGCAGGTGCGGGAGGGCGTGCAGGGCACCGTCGACCTGGACGACCTGACCGGCGAGTGGTTCGGCAAGCAGTGATGCGGCCCCGCCGGGGTTGACACGGGGGAGCCGTAGCGTTGTCCGTACAGAAACCGGATCTGCATCCCCTCGACTGGCTGTGGGACGCCGTCTGCATCATCGGCGGCGGCTCCGCGTGGCCCGAGGGCGACGAGGACAAGCTGCGCGAGCTGGCGCACGCCTGGCAGGACCTCGGCACCGAGCTCAACGGCCGGCTGAACAACGCCGACACCATCGCGATGCAGGTCGCGCAGGCGTGGGGCGGCGACGCGGGCGAGGCGTTCAACACCTACTGGAACGCGCTCGCCGTCGGCCCCGAGCACGGGCTGTCGCAGATCGTCGACATCTCGATGAACTACTCCGCGGCCGCCGACAACGCGGCCATGGAGATCGAGTACGCCAAGCTCGTCCTCGTCATCACGCTCGTCATCACCGTCATCACGGTCCTCATCTGCCAGGCCCTCGCGTTCTTCACCGCCGGCGGCTCGGAGGCGGCGGCCGGCGCGGCGATCGCCACCGCCCGCACCATCGCGCAGCGGGTCTTCGCGCGGCTCCTGCAGTGGATCGGCAAGGGCATCATTCGCAAGCTGTTCGTGAAGTTCGTGATTCATGAGGTACAACAAATTGCCTTCACCGTCGGCGCGGATTACCTGGCCCAGGAGATCCAGATCTCCGCGGGCCACCGCAGCGAGCTCGACACGCATTCGCTGCTCAACAGCCTCGTGTCGGGCGCCGTCACCGGCGCGCTGACGTTCCCGCTCAGCTTCGTCCACCTGCCGATCAAGAGCCGCCTGCCCCGGGTGGCCGCGACGGCGGGCATCCACGCCGGCGCCAACGCGCTGGTCATGCCGGCCTCGATGATGCTCACCACCGGCTTCATGACCGGGGACTGGAGCTGGAAGAACATCACGCAGGGCATCTCGCTGGAGACGTTCCTCAACGCGGCGGCGATGGGCGGCGGGATGGGGGGCATCGGGGCCCTGCGCGGCCCGCACGGGCACGGGACCGGCACCGAACCGGTGCGGGTCACCGACGAGTCCGCCACCGGCTCCCGCGGCGACACCGGCAGCCTAGGCGCTCTTGGTGATGACGGAGTTACGGTCGGCGATCGGGGTGCGCAGGATGTCGGGGGGTCCGGGTACACTGCTGGGGACGGACAATCACTGGCGCCGACGTCCGAGACCCCGGCTGGCGGCTCCGTCACCGCTCCCGAGGGTTCGACGACGACGGCTCCGCGCGGCGACTCGGTAACTACTGCGGACTCGGGTTCGCACCACACCGGTGATCCGGTCACCCAGAGCTCGGGCGACCCGGTGGTCCGGGGCGGCGGCGACCCGGCGACCACAGTGGACGCCCACTCCGCCGCTGGTGATCCGGTCGGGCAGCGCGCGTCCGACACCGGACCGGCCGGCGGGCGGGACACGAGCGTTCAGGCCGGCCAGGGGGCGGACTCTGGCCGGGGAGGTGAGGCCGGTCGAGGAGCTGACGCTGGACGGGGCGCGGACGTCGGTGAGGCGGGCGCGCGCACGGGGCAGGAGAGCGGCGCGGCGTCCGGGGGTGAGCGTTCGTCCACTGTGGTCGGTGCCACCGAGCCCGGCCGGGCCGTGGACGGCGCCCGCACTGCGGACGGTGCGCGGACGACCGACGCGGCCCGCACCACGGCTGACGCTGCACGCACGGGCGACGGTGCGCGGACCACGGACGGTGCGCGGACGACGGACGGGGCGCGGACGACGGACGGGGCCCGCGCGGGGACGAACGGCGCGCGTAGCACGGACGCGACCAGGGCGGGTGAGGGCGCTCGGACGACGGATGGTGCGCGGACGACGGACGGTGCGCGAGGTGGTGACGGCACTCGGACGGCGGGCGGTGCCCGCGCCGGGGATGGTGCGCGGGCCGGGGATGGTGCGCGGGCCGGGGATGGGACCAGGAGCGGGGATGGGGCGCGTTCGGCCGATAGCGGGCGGGGCGTAGAGCAGAATCCGGCCAACGGTTCGGTTCGGGCGCCTGAGCATGCCGGTGCCGGCGGGGACGGTGTGCGGTCGGCGGAGAGTGGGCAGGAGCGGGGCGGGGCCGGAGAGCGGGATCGTGCTCATGATCCGGGGGCCGTGTTTGTGCCCCTGCCGCGGCTGGATGAGATGCCGGTGCGGATCGGTAGCGGCGATGCGCCGGGGACCGGGCGGGGCATGCCCGTGCGCGACGGCGGCGGCGGGGAGCACGGGGGCGGGCGAGGGACCGATGCCGCCGCGCCGGTGCGGGATCGTGGGACGACCGGTGGCGAGCGTGGCGGGGGCGGGGACGACAATCCGCCGCCCGGGGATCGGTCCGGGGGTGGGGACGACAATCCGCCGCCTGGAGATCGGTCCCGCGGTGGGGATGACAGTCCGCCGGCCGGGGATCGGTCCGGGGGTGGCGACGAGAACCCGCCGGCCGGGGATCGGTCCGGGGGTGGGGACGACAGCCTGCCGCCCGGGGATCACCCCGGGGGTGAGGACAATCCGCCGTCGCGGCTGTCGGCCACCGAGACCGCCGACGGTACGCGGAGCTATGAGGGGCCCACGCGGCACTTCGAGGGGGATCCGTCCTCGCCGGAGGGGAAGGCCGCCGTCGATCGGGCGGCGCGGGATTTCGCCGATGCGGTGCGCGATCAGATGGCCGAGGAGAAGCTCGGGACCAGGAACCGGGTGCGGGTGGCCGGGGCGCTGCTGACGCCCGAGGACTCGAGTATCACCACTCATACCAGTGTGCGGCCCATGCGGCACGGGGACGGGCGGGCGCCGACCGACCTGAATGTGCACCCCGAGGCGCAGCGGGTCCTGGACCGCATCAAGGCGGTGGCGGACAGCGAACCGGGGGTGCGCAGCGGGCAGAACCACGGGCGGTGCGCCGAAGTGGTGCTGGTCTCGGACCGGCTGTACGAGCTGGAGCGGCAGTGGCAGGCCGAGGGGCGGCCCGGCGAGTTTGCCGAGTACGCGCGCGACAAGCTGCGCGGCGGGGTCGTGGCCACGCACTGGATCGGGGACAACACGCTGCTGGAGCAGGAGCACGGTGACTACGCGCCGCCGTGTAACTCCTGCGAGCCGTTCCTCCGGGAATTCGGGATCGAGAGTATCGACCCGCGCGAAGGGTTCGGCACCTCCGAGCACGACACCGGGCCCCTCGGGCCGCACAGCGAGGCGGAGCCGCCCAGCACGGTCGGGCAGGTCGGCGACGGGCGTACCGTCGCGGAGACCCGCGCCGGGCGGCACATCGATCCGCCCAAGGAGGTCGACCAGGCGGCCCTGGACAAGGCGTTCCCGCGGGACGAGCACGGGCGGCCGCAGCTGCACGCCGATCCCCGCACCGGCGAGTGGGCGCAGAAGGTCAACGACGGCGGGCCGCTCGAGCCGGGGCGCAACAACAACTGCCCGGACGTGGCGATGGCGTACCTCGCCACCCACTACGGCGATCCGACCGTGGCCGGCTCCATGCACGATCCGCGGGTCGGTGGCGAGCACAACGGCGCGCAGCGCATCGCGGAGTGGACGCGCGGGCAGTGGTCCATGGACGGGCGCGACGCGGCCGGGCTCGGGCGGGTCGAGGCGGCGCTGCGCGAGGCCGGGCCCGGTTCCGCCTCGGTCATCGTGCTGAAGTGGGCCGACACCGGCGAAGGGCACTCCTTCAACGCGGTGAACGTCGGCGGCGACATCGTCTGGGTCGACATGCAGCGCGGGCTGATCTCCGACGGGGCGCCGTTCTACGACCACAACATCGCCGGAGTCTGGTCGATCACGCTCGACCCGCACGGCGACCCGCTGATGCCGGGATCCCACGACCACCTCGCGCCCGTGCACGACGGGGGGCTGGGCCGGCCGGAGCCGTGGCGGGCGCACGAGCTCACCGACCAGCCGGTGCAGCGCGGCACGATGGTCGAGATCGACCTGTACCGCGGCGGCGACGGCAAGCTGCACATCCCCGGCGATCCGCACGGCACCTGGCGCTCGGGGACCGGCTTCCTGCGCGACAAGACCGGCTACGTCCAGGACTGGCACACGGCGTCGCGCAACGACATCGTCGTGGAGAGCCACGAGGTCAACGAGCACCCGCACCGGCTGGAGCACGACCCGGCGCTGCGGACCGACCCGGTCGACGGCGTGCACAGCGCCTCGCAGGACTGGCACGCCGCGCAGGACCGGGCGGGCGACGTGATCCGGCAGCGCAACGACCTCGTCGACGAGCTCAACCAGCTCCTCGGCGGCGAGGGCGACGAGGCGTACCGGTACGACGCGTTCAAGCCCGGCAAGACGCTGGAACAGACGCTGGGCCGGCTGGCGCTCGATCCGGACGTACCCCCGGAAATGATCGACAAATTCCGGCAGCTCGAGTCCGATCTCCACGCGGCCCGCAACGACCAGGCCCGGGCCAGCGGCGTGGCCGGCATGCACGCCGGGCTCGGCACCGCCCGGGCCGGGCTGCTGGAGGGCGGATACCCGCCGGAGACCGTGCACGTGCTCGGCGACCCCACCTCGGCCACCCCCGGCGAGGTCGACATCATCGCGCTGCGCTGGAACACCGACGACCCGGCCGGCAACCGGCTGGAGATCTGGGAGGCCAAGGGCGGCGACGGCCGGCTCGGCGGGCGCTACATCCCCGAACTGGGCGGCAAGGCCGAACAGGGCACCGCGCCCTACCTGACCTGGATGCTGGAGAACGACCCGAACCTGCTCCAGCTCTACCGCGACCACCCCGGGCTGATCGACGCCATCAAGCGCGGCGAGGTGCCGGTCACCTACCACAAGGTCACCCAGTCGATCTTCCCGCGGGGCGAGGGCGCCGAGCCCGGCGGGCGGCCGGTGGTGATCGACCCGGACGGGTCGACGACGACCGTCAGCGACTTCCTGATGGAAGGCACCGACAACGTCTTCCACCCGGAGCGGCTCGAGCCCAACTGGGACCGGCTGGACAACGCCCCGCCCAGCCGGCTCGGCGTCGGCGGCCCCGGCTCCGGGCCGCTCGGCGCCGTCGACGTCGGCGACGGCGGCCGGGTCTGGCACGCGCACCTGCCACCCGGCCTGACCCGGCCCGGCGACCACCAAGGCTGGCCCGCCGGAGCTTCGCCAGGGCGGCCCAGCCCAGGTGCGGACCCGCACGCGCTGCAGGCGCACGTCCAGGAGCTGCTGCGCGGCGCCGCCGACCCGCGGCACTGGAGCCACGACGGGCCGCCGAAGATCGTCATCCACGCCGAGCACGGCATCGACGCGGCGACCGCCCGGCAGATCGAGCACACCCGGCTCGACGGTGCCCAGCCCGGGCCGGCGCCGCGGATCATCGTCGACGGGCCGCGCCTGCACGGCGACCCGATCCGGCTGCCCGCCGAGATCATCAGCCAGGACCAGCGCGACGGCGTGCCCTACTTCGACGCCGAGCAGCAGGCCGAGCACACCATCCGGGTCGTCGACGGCCGGCTGTACGACCGGGAGGGCCTGCCCCTGCACGGCCACTACATCTACGCCGTCGACGAGCGCACCCAGACCATCCACGCCATCCGCTACGCCGACGCCGGCGCCGCCAAACACTCCAGCCTGTTCGCCGGCGGCAACGTGCACGCGGCCGGCGACCTCATCGTCGAGCACGGCAAGCTGACCGTCCTCAACAACCACAGCGGCCACTACACACCGGTCGCCGACCACGTCAGCCGCGGCCGGGACGCGCTGGCGTACCACGGCGCCGACCTGTCCGGCGCCGACTTCCGGGTGGTCGGGCACGAGCCGACCGACTACTCCACCGCCCGCGGCGAGGCCGCCTTCGACCGGGCGATCGCCGAACTGGGCCGGCCCGGCGAGTTCGACGGGGTGGTCTCGGTGCGGCGGCTCACCGAGGGCGAGGCGATGGCCCGCACCGGCGAGTCCGCGCTCGTCCGGGTCGAGCTCGCCGACGGCCGGCACGTCGACGTCGACGCCACCGGGGTCCGTGAGTTCCTGCAGGCGGCCCGGCCCGAAGGCCCGGACACGGGCCTGTTCCCGCCCGACCGGGCCACCGTCACCGCCGACACCGACCTCGCCTTCCAGGGCTCCGACCTGCTCCGCGACCGCATCCAGGCGGCGCTGCCCGAGGCGCACCCCGAGGACGCCTCCCCGGCCGCGGCCCGCCCGGCCGGGCGGGCCGACCACGTGCTCGTGGAACTCGACCGGCTGCTCGCCGAGCGCCTCGGCGACCCGCCCCTGCACGACGGCGAAGGCGGGCCGATCCCGCCGCCCCGGCACACCAACCACGCGGTCGCCGCGCTGCGCGACCTCACCGACACGCACATCCACCGCCTCGCCGAGACCGCCGGCCTGACCCCCGAGCGGGCCGACCGGCTGGCCCGCGACCTGGCCGCGCGGCGGGACCGGGTGCTGGAGCGGTTCACCCGCCCGGCGCTGCCCGAGGAGATCGCGCGGATGACCGACGCGGTCCGCCGCGACCTGCGGTACACCCCGCGCGAACTCACCGGCCGTGAGCTCTACGACCTGCTGCGGGAGCAGACGTACCGCAAGACCGGGGACTTCTCCACCGGGCTCACGATCCGCGAGGCGGCCCGCGCGCTGGGCGGCTCCCACCACGACCTGATCGACGACTACCTCGCCTCGCCCGAGGGGCGCGCCCACCACGAGGCCGTGATCGGCCTCGACCTCGCCGCCGCCCACGGCCCGCGGTTCGACCTGATCGACGAGCGCTACCGCGAGCCGTCGCCGGAGCGGGTCCAGGAACACGCGGCCGAGCACGCCGGCGACTGGACGGGCCCGCAGCACGAGGCGGTGCGGCGGTACACCGGCGGCGGCGAGGGCGGCATCGACCGCTTCCTGCGGACCGGCGAGGCGGCCCGCCCGGCCGACCGTGCCGACGCCTTCCGCATCCAGGGCGCGATGCGCGAGTCCACCGCCGACCTGCGCCTGCACGGCAGCATCGACCCGCGCCGGCTCGGCCTGACCGACCCGGCCGACCTGACCGGGCTGGCCGGGCTGGTCGGCGGCGAGGTCACCATGGACAGCTTCACCCGGCTCGGCGCCGACGCCGGGCACGCACCGTACCTCGGCAGCGTGACCCTGATCGTCGAGGCACCCCGCGGTACCCCCATGGCCTGGATCGGCGCCATCGGCGAACACGCCGACGGGCACGTGCTGCTGCCCGCCGGCGCCCGCCTGCACGTGCTGGAGCTCGGCCGGGTCGGCTACGACCGGTACGAGCTGCGGCTGCGCTACGAAGGCTACGACGACCCGGCCGCGCTGGCCGGAAGGCTGCGCGTGACCGGTGAGCCGGAGTGGCCGCAGGTACTCCACGAAGAACTGCTGCCGCACGGCGCCGGACTGCCGATGACCGCCGAGCAGGTGTACGAGGCGGCCCACGCCGCCGGCGTCGACCTGCGCGGCATCGAGATCCGCGTGGTCACCGACCCCGAACAGGCCCGATACATGGACGCCCAAGGCGTGGCCGCGATCCTCCCGCCGGAGGACGGCGGCCGCGTGTTGCTGGTCGGCCCGGCCGCGTTCACCGACCACGACACGCTGGCCGCGACCCTGCACGACACCGTCCGCGAGACACCCGGGGGCCACGATGATCCGATTCTCGGTGGAGACGACGTTCGACTGGACCGGCCGGGGCCGGCTGATCTCGGGGATGACGCTGGGGGGAGTCATCGAGCCGGGGATGGTCCTGGGGGACGGGACGGGGGCCCGCACCCGGGTCCTCGGGATCGAGCCGGAGAGCCCGCGGGACCGGCGGGAGGGCTGGACCACCCTGCTGGTGGAGCCCGTGACGGCGAACCCGGCGGTGCCGGGCGCGGTACTGACCGTCCAGGAGAGCCCCGAGATCCCGTACACGTATCACGAGAGCCCCGCGACCGTGACGATCTCGGAGGCGACGCCGGGGACGAGCCGGGCGATCTGTTTCGACCGGGCAGCATCGCGCTGGCACTGGGCGCCGAATCCGCCCTCGGACAGCCGGGAGATCACCCGGGAGCACGCGGAACGGCTCCTGTGGGAGCTGGGGACGATGCTGCCGCCCGGCCCGGCCCTGCGCCGGATGCTGCTGCGGCGACGCTAGAGGCCCACCGGGCGGTGCAGGAGCGGATCGCGCCGCACTCGCCCGAACTCGCCGATGTCGTACAGCGGCTGCTCGACGACCCGCACGCGCTCAACGTCACCAACTCGCTGCGCAACCCCGCCCTGCGCGAGGTCGTGCTCGCCCACCTCGAAGAACTGGCCCGCGGCGACGCGCTGACACCCTACGACTTCGACCTCGTCGCGTTCCTCGCCGACCACCCCGGCCAAGGCCCGCTGTACGAGAAAGTGCCGCCGCACATCAACAAGGTCGTCATGCCCGACGGCACCGAGCGGACCCGGCTGGACCTCTACGTCGAACGGCTCAAGGCGGCCGACCCGGCGCTACGCGTGGGCGCGCACCCGACCGCCCACGAGATGCAGCAGGTCCGCGACTACGCCCAGCGCCTGCTCGACGAGGTCAAACCCGAGGTCGACCGGCAGCTCACCGCCATCGCCGACCGCATCCGCGCGACCACCGACGGCCCGGTCGACTACAACAGCCGGCCCAAGGACGCCAACGGGCTGATCGACAAGGTCGTCCGGATGAGCCGCGGCCGGCCCGGCGCTCCGCCCCGCGACTGGTACCGGGTCGGCGATATCGTGGACGCGGTCGGCGCCCGGATCACCGTGCCCGACACCGCGAGCCTGTGGCGCACACTGCAGGCGGTCGTCCAGCACTACGGCGTGGGCGACGGCGGGCGCATCGTGGAGGTGGACAACATGTACGCCTCGCCGAAGTCGAAGCGCCCGGAGTACCGCGTGATCCCGCTCTGCATCGGCATCGAGGTGGGCGGCCACCAGTATGCCTTCGAGCTGCAGCTGACCACCCTGCGCGCGTCGGTCGCGGCGGACATCGAGCACAACTCGCTCTACAAGCCCTACGTCGCGCTGCTGTCCCAGGCCGACGCCGAGGCCGTGCGCCGCGCCTTCGAAGAGGCCGCGGCCCTGGACCAGCTGGAGGACAGCTCGTGAGCGGGAGCGTGAGCGGTCCGGAGCGGAGCGGAGGGGCCGCTCACCATAAACACAGCTTTCCGTCGCGGCGGCGCCGGAGCGAAGCGGAGGTGGCGTCGTGACCGAGCGGCAGACGCTCTACGTCTTCCGGCTCGGCGAGGCCTACGACGACCTGGAGCCGGTCTTCGCCGTCGACGGCCGCGACTACCCCGACGACGAAACAGTGCGCGCCGACGTGCGGGCCGCCAGCGCCGCCCTCGCCGACCGCCGGCTCATCGCCGATTTCGAGACTTCGACGGTACCCCCGGAAGCTCCTCGAATCGGCCTGCCCTCATGGCCGCAGTGGCGCGCCCGCCACATCGACGGCGCCGAGCCGATCGGCGTGCGGCCCCGCCCCGACCACCAGCCCACCCCGCCCGGCTGGGACGCCATGGGCCGCTGGCTGGAGGGCGCCCAGGCCTGGCTGTCCACCCAGGTCGCCGCCGCGGCCGGCGCCGCCGGCGGCACGGCCCGCGCGCTCGCCGAGCCCGAGCCCCACCGGGTCGGCCGCGCCTCCGTCGTCCTCGCCGAGGAGCGCTACCGCGTCGACTGCGAATACCTGGCGATCCCGCCCGACGGCGGCAGCGGCCCCGTCGCCCTGCAGCAGATCGCGGCCTGGCTCAACGCCAACGACTGGCAGGTCGCCCCCGCGGTAGAGACCGGAACCTCCACCACGATCGAGGCGGCCAACGCCGGCTACACCATCGCCGCCGTGTGGAACCACCGGGGCGGCTCGGTCTGGCTGCGCGGCTCGTCGCCGACCGTCGACGCCACACACTTCGACCCAGCGGGAGGGGCCGGTGCCGCGCACGTTTGACGGTTCGGTGGACTGGCCGGCGCTGCGGTCCCGATTCGCCGGCCGGCTCGACCCGGACACACTCGCGGCCCTCGACGCGGCGGTCGCCTTCGCCGCCGAGCGGCACGGCGACCAGCGCCGCCCGGCCGGCGAGCCGTACCTCGAACATCTCCTGGAGGCCCTGCAGGTGCTGGTCGACGCCGCCGGCGTGACCGACCCCGACACGCTGCGCGCCGCGGTGCTGCACGACGTCGTCGAGGACACCCCGACCACCCTCGACGAGGTGCGGGCCCGCTTCGGCGACCGGGTCGCCGAACTGGTCGGCTGGGTCACCAAGACCGGCGACCGCGCGGAGTACCTCGCCCGGCTGCGCGACGCCCCGCCCGCCGCCATCGACGTCAAGCTCGCCGACCGGCTCAGCAACGTGCAGCGGCTGCGCACCCACCCGCGCCCGGCCAAACGATCCTCGTACTACCGCGAGACCGTCGCCACCATCGTGCCGCTCGCCGCCGGACGGCCGTTCTTCGCCGAGTGGTACACCCAGTGGCAGGCCGAGCACGCCGACCTCGCGTTCCGGATCGTCACGCTGACGGAACCGGTCCCCGGCGAGCTGACCGAGGCCGACCGGCGGTTCCATCGGGTGCTGCGGTACCTGCGCAGCGGCGCCTGGGTCATCCGCGACCCGCACACCTTCGGCGCCGACCCGCTCGACCCGGCCGCCCCGGCGGCGGTGCCGCGCGGCTACCGCACCGACGGCGACTGGATCTGGCCGGTGGCGCTGGAATACCACCTGGAGCACCACGGCGTCGCGCCCCCGCCGGAACTGCTCGACCTCATGGCCGAGCGCGGCTACTACAGCCCCCGCGTGCCCGCCGACCGCTGCGGCCAGGCCCACCAGGCGCTGCTGCCGCACCGGCCCGGCCCGTTCGAGCCGCCGGCGCCCATGCAGTTCCGTCTGCCGCCCGACGTCTACGACCTGCTGGTCACCGTCGGCTGGGCCCCCGGCCGGGACATCGGCGAGCGCATCGACCGCTGGGCGCCCGGCCTCGACCCGCAGCGGCGCGCCATCCTCGCCGAGTTCGGCGGCCTGACCTATCCGGTCTACGGCTACGGCCGCGACTGGCCGGTCATGGCATTCCACCTGCTACCCAACGGCCCGGCGAGCGACCCGTCCCGCATCGCCGCGGCCGAAACCCGCCTGGGCGCCCCGCTGCTGCCGATCGGCAGCGTCCCGCAGTGGGGCGCCGAAATTGTGCTGCACCCCAAACTTGGCATCGGCACCGCCGGCGACATCGAGCGCTACCTCGGCGCAGACATCGACGAGGCGCTAACCTCCCTGGTCCGCGGCACCGCCCCAAAGCGCCCGTGGTCGGCGCACCACACTGAGCAATGAGCCAATTTTTGCCCGTCTGGTACGGTAGGGAGTAAGGCCAGGCCGTACCGCCGAGGTCCGCTTTTTCCCGCGGTTTCTTCTGCGGTTTCTT
Source organism: Dactylosporangium sp. CA-092794 (assembly GCF_050948465.1). Classification (NCBI taxonomy): domain Bacteria; kingdom Bacillati; phylum Actinomycetota; class Actinomycetes; order Micromonosporales; family Micromonosporaceae; genus Dactylosporangium; species Dactylosporangium sp. CA-092794. The sequence goes on from NZ_CP192044.1 coordinate 1,213,352, forward strand.
CCGCGAGTCGCAGCGCTAGGTTAGGCGGCATGTCGATGGACCTGCGGGTGCTCGCCGCTGACGAGGTTCGCGCACTCGCCCGCCGGCTCTTGGACGAAGGCCCGCTGCTGTATGCGGTCTCGCCCGCCCACATCCTGGCCGACCTGGGCTGGAAGCCGCTCGAGAGCAGTGCCACCACGGTCCTGCTCGCCGACCCCGGCCTCGGCCTGGGCCGCGGCCGGGCCGCGCTCAACCTCACCGACGACGGCACCGTGCGCAGCATCGCCACCCCGATCTGCGACGTGCTGCCCCGCCCGATCACGCCCGAGGGCCGCGAGTTCGTCCAGGACGCCTTCGCCCTCGGCGGCCGCGCCCTGGCCGAGGAGTTCGGCCCCGCCGAGGACACCGAGCCCGGCGACGAGCCCTCCCTCGCCTGGCGCCGCGGCGAGTCGACCCTGGCCCTGAGCCGCGGCCGCAACGTCGTGAGCCTGCACCTGTGGCGCGCGTCGGACTACGAGGACGCCGCGTGACAGCGCCCACGTGGGACGAGTTCCGGGCGGCGCTGGCACGGGAGCTGGCGCGGCTCGGTGACGGCGTGTTCGTGGTGCTCAACGTGCGCGCCCGGCCGTGGCACTACGCGCAGTTCCACCAGGGCCGCAGCCACCTCGACGCGGAGGTCGCCGGCGAGGCGAGCGAGGACTCCGACGAGATGGCCGAGACGCCCGCCGGGCGGGCCCTCATCGAGTCGCTGGGCTGGGCCCCGCCGCAGCCGCCGGACGCGCCCGCCTGGAGCAAGTCGCTGCCGTGGCCGCTGACCGGGCGGGAGTACCGCGCGCTGGTCGACGCCGTCGTGCGGGTGCTGCGCGAGGTCAACGGCGTCGGCGGGCCGGCGGAGCTGGAATACCGGGCCTGGGAGGGGCGGCAGGGCAACCGGCCGTGGGCGGTGGATCTCCCCGGGGTCGGGCGCGGCGAGAGCCGCTACGGCAGCAGGTCGGGGCGGTAGCGGCGGAACCAGTCGCCGATGCGGCCGGCCGGCCACGAGCGGTCGATCATGGCCAGGCTCAGGCGCAGCGCCTGGGGCTCGGCCAGCGGCAGCCAGGAAGGGCCGTGCGCGTGCTGCCGCGCGACCGCGGCCGGGCCCAGCAGCTCGCCCACGCCGGTGATGCCGGGGCCCGAGTTGGCGTCGGCGAACGCGGCCGCGCCCTGCTCGGCGGCGGCCCGGCCCACGCCGTAGGGGGCGATCACGGCGCTGGTGCGGCGGTTGATCACCACCACGGCCTCGATGTCGGGCCAGCGCACGCGGGCGATCCGGCCGTCGCGGCGCAGGAACTCCACGCCGGTCGGGGACAGGCGCAGGCCGTGGCCGCGGCTGGCGACCCGCTGCAGCAGGGTCATGCCGCCGACCAGGACCACCGGCAGGATGATCGCGCCGGGGTAGCCGCCGACGGCGTAGCCGATCATGAACGACAGCAGCGCCACGACGATGTTCGCGACCAGGAACGGCTTGACGTGGGTGTGCCAGGTCTGCGCCCAGGTGGCCCGGAACTCCTCGGGCTGCGCCGGCTCCATCAGCCTGCCCCCACGACCGCTTCCACGTCGGCCAGCTCCAGGATCCGCAGCTCGTCGAGGCTCGGCCGGCGGCCGAGCACCCGCAGGCGCTGCGCCTGGGCCTTGCGGACGCTCTCGAACAGCTTCCGCGCGTCGCGGGCGTTGCCGAAGTTCGCGTCGCGCTCGATCGCCGCGAAGTGCCGCAGCAGCGCCGCCTCGGCCAGGTCGCCGAGCTGGTAGTCGTCGGTGGCGCACATCCGGCGTACGATGCGGACCAGCTCCTCCGGGGTGTAGTTCTCGAACACGATCGTCTTGGTGAACCGCGACGCCAGGCCCGGGTTGGCGGCGATGAACTCGTCCATCTCGGCGGTGTAGCCGGCCGCGATGACCGCGATCTCGTGCCGGTGGTCCTCCATCAGCTTCACCAGCGTGTCGATCGACTCCTGGCCGAAGTCGCCGCCCGAGCCCATCGACCTCGACAACGTGTACGCCTCATCGATGAACAGCACGCCACCGCGCGCCTCCTCGAACGCCGCCGACGTCTTCTCCGCGGTGTGGCCGAGATACTGCCCGACCAGGTCGCGCCGCGACACCTCCTTGAACGCGCCCTTCGGCAGCACCCCGAGCGCGGCCAGCAGCTTGCCGTAGACGCGGGCCACGGTCGTCTTGCCGGTGCCCGGCGCGCCCGCGAAGACCAGGTGGTGGCTCATCGCGCCGACGGACAGCCCGGCGCTGCGCCGCCACTCGTTGACCTGGATCTCGTCGATGAGCGCGCGGACCTCGTCCTTGACGCCGGCCAGCCCGACCATCGAGTCGAGCTCGGCCAGCAGCGCCTCCACCGCGACCGCGTCGCCGCCGGCGGCCGGGCTCGCGTCGCCGATCGTCAGCGGCGGCGCGTCGGGGCGGGCGGCGATCACGACCGGCGTGGCGCCGTCGGCGATGTCGAGCGCGGGCACGCCGGTGTTCTCGATCTGACACTCCTCGACCCGGCCGGCGCAGCCCCGGGCGAACGAGACGCCGACACCCTGCGTGTCGTGGACCTTGCACCGGCGGATCGTCGGCGAACTCTGATGGGCCACGACGATCCCGGCGTCGCCGGTCTGCGTGACCTCGCACCCTTCGAGGGTGGGTTTTCCGAATTGGTACACATACACGCCCCGCCGCCCGCAGCCGCGCACCACGGTCCCGGTGATCACCGGGTCGGCGCCGATGCGCACGATGATGCCGTCCTCGGCGACCTCGGTGATCTGACAGTCGTCGATGGTGCCGGGGGCGTCCTCGACCACGATGCCATACTGCGCGCCGGCGATCGTGCACTTGCGCATCTCGATGGAGCCGCCGGCCAGGTCGACGCCCGGCCCGAAGCCGGCGCTGAGGTCGCAGCCCTGCAGCGACAGCTGCGTGCCGCGGGCGGTCACCACCGGCGCGTCGGCGGAGCGCAGCGTGAAGCCCTCGATGGTCAGCGACGCGTTGCGCACGCTGACGGCCGGATACGGCACGGCGGTGGCGTCCAGCGTCACCGGCCCGCCCGACGGGTCGGCGTTGGCCAGCCGCAGCCGCTTGCCGGTGACGAAGATGGCCTCGGCATAGGTGCCCGGAGCCACCGCGATCACCGAATCGTCGGTGGCCGCGGCGAGCGCGTCGCCGATGGTGGCATACGCACCCCGCTGCTGCGGTGAGACGAGGAGTGTGCGAATCGTGGGCCCCCGGGTTGCGCGGTCGATGGGTACCCACTTTATCGGGCCACACCTATGCTCGGCGCCCGGCGGTTAGGCTGTCCGGCATGGTTCGTAGGCTGCCGCTGACCGCGGGCGCGCTGCTGGTGGGCGACACCGTCTTCCAGCACACGTCGGTGCGCGGCGACACGCCGCCCGAGCTGCACGCGCTGATCCGCCGGTTCCTGCACGAGCTGCCGGTCGAGTCGCGGGAGCGCTACGCCGGGTCCTGCGCCGAGATCGTGCTGGTCTCCGACCGGCTGCACGAGGCCGAGCGGCGGCTCGGCGCGCCGCTGACCCCGGCCGCCGCCCGGGCCGAGCTGTGGGGGGCGCGGCTTTCGCTGGTGCACATCCGGGAGCGGGGCGACCCGATGCACGGGCGCCCGGCGCCGCCCTGCCGCGGCTGCACCGCCCTGCTCGACTGGCTCGGCGTCGAGGTGGGTGACGAGTGACCGGCTTCCCTGCCGAGGTGGAGAGCGCCCTGCGCGAGGCCGGCTGGACGCCCGGCCGCGCCGACACGGCCCGGGCCCGAAGCTGGGCCCTCGCGCTGTCCTCGCACGCCTCCCCGGCCGGCCACCAGCACACCGTCGTGCCGCCCGCGCTGGCCGTGTTCGCCGAGTTCGGCGGGCTGACGGTGCGCGCGGACGGCCCCGGCGCGGAGGTGGCCCGCTGCGGGATCGTCCTCGACCCGCTGCGCGGCCTGCACTTCGCCGCGACGCTGGCCGACCTCGGCGCCCTGATCGGCGCCCGGCTGACGCCGCTGGGCGAGCAGCTCGACGGCGCCGGGCTGCTCGCCATCGACGAGCACGGCCGGGTGTTCGTCCTCGACCACACCGCCGACTGGTATCTCGGCGCCTCCGTCGAGGAAGCCATCACGGTGCTCGTCGCCGGTCGCGTGCCGGCCCGCCTCCGCGACGACGGCGCCTGGGCGTAACGCGATGACCGTCTGGCGGCCCACGACGGAGGCCGAGGAGGCGATGGCCGCGGCCGTCGCGGCCGGCGACGAGCTCGCCTACTGCAGGGCGCTGTCCGACGAGGCGCTGTACCTGCCGATCACGCCCGAAGCCGCGGCCGGGCGCGAACCGGTGACCCTGGCGACCGCCCGCGCGCGGGGCGTCACCTACGCGCTGGCCTGGACCTCCGCCGCCGCGCTGCCGCCGGAGATCCCGGCGGTGCGGCGGGCGCCGCTGTTCGAGGTCGTGTCCGCGATCGCCGGGCTGGGCTGGGGCATCGCCGTCGACCCGGGGCTGCCGGTGCAGGCGTATCTCTCGCCCGACGCGGTGCGCACCCTGCCGCCCTGGGAGCCGGAGTGGGCGCCGCTGGATCACGCGCTGCGGCTGGCGGTCGAGGCCGGGGACCGCGACGCGTACATGGGCGCGCTGCTCGACGCTCAGCTGCTGCTGCCGCTGCCGACCGCGGAGGAGCTGTCGGTGGCCGCGGCGACGCCGGACGACTACTGGACGCCCGTGCGGACCGACGTCTCGCGGGACATCACCGACCCGGAATTTCCGTGGTGGCGGACCTCGCGGGTGGACGGCGAGGCGGTGGTCTTCGCGTTCAGCTCGCTGCCGCACCTGCAGGCCGAGCTCGGGGACCGGGAGTGGATCGCCGTGCGGTTCGTCGACGTGGTCGTGGCGTGGCCGGAGGGGGGCGGGGCGCTGCGGGTCAACCCGGGCGGCGGCAACGGGGTGGAGCTGCCGGCCTCGGCGCTCGCCGACATGTATTCCCTCGTGCTCGCGGCCCTGCACGAGAAGAACCGGCCGCGGGATGAGCGATAGTCCCGCTGGTGCCGTGCCGCTTTCTGGGCGCACTAGGGCCTGTGTCGAAGTCGGCGGTACTGGCGGACCGCGCTGAGGTTCGGGCGTGTCGAGATCGGCGATGAGCGAGGTCTCCGGTCGTTGGTGAACGGCCCCGGCGGCGCTTTCTCTCCGCGATCATGCCGAGGAGCGTCCCGAATGGCGGGATCTCCATGATCGTGGAGCGATGATGTACCAGGAGCGGCACTATCGCTCCGGGATCATGAGGATCCCAGCCAGTGGACGCGTCCGGTGCATGATCGCGGAAGCAAAACGCCGCACCGGCCGTACACCACACCGGCCGCAGAGGCCACCAGCGCCGCACACCCAGGAAAACGCGTGGCCCAGCGTAGTTTCGGGCTAACGCTGGGGTGGGCCGTGGTACTGCCGCTCGACGGTGGTGGGGGAGAGCCAGACGTAACGGTTGGCGCCGCTGCCCATCAGGGCCAGCATGTCGGGCGACATTTCCTGCAGCAGGCCGGCGCCGCTCTCGGTGAGGTTCAGGGCCGAACCGGCCACGGCCGCCTCCGGCCGGCTGAGCTGCTGCAGCATCACCAGGTTGCAGCCCTGCAGGGTGTGCGCGTGCTCGGCGCCGAGGCGGCGGACCACGGTCACCTGGGTCTGCCACGGGCGCAGCTCGGGGCGTGCGCCGAAGCCGACCTGGCTCACGTCGGTCACGATGAGCAGCGGCTGCCGGGCGCTGGCCGGCGCTGAGGGCGGGCGCGGGTCGTTCCAGAGCACCAGGCGGTCGTTCATGCCCGTTGCCCACTCGCCGAGACCCTGCCACGGGCGCGGGTCGCCGGTCATGACGATGACCCGGGCGCCGAGGGCCAGCGCGCGGAACACCAGGATTCGCTGCGCCCACAGGCCGCCGACGAGCGTCACGCGGGTGGGCTCGGGGCGGAAGAAGCGGATCGGCACCGGCTGCCGCTGGTAGTCCACGCCGAGCATGAGGCCGGTCGTCCCGGTGCCGCCGCGCACGTGCTTCAGGGCGGCGGCGCTGACCTCGTGCCACTCCACCCGCAGGCGGGGCAGGTCGAAGGCGGGGAGCCGGCGGCCGGTCCGGGCCGCGCCGGCGAGGGCCACCGCCTCCGTCGGGGGGCCGCCCGGTCCCTCCTGCCAGAGGCTCCGGTCCGTGGTCGCCGGCTCGGCGGGCGCGATGGTCGCCGCGGCCGCCTGGGCGGCCTGCCAGGGCAGGCTTGGGGCGGAGGTCCGGGAGAGGGAGCTCTCCAGGTCGAACTGCGGCTGCGCCACGGCCGGGCGCACCTCGGTCGTCGTGTGCGGCTGGGCCTGCCGCTGCTGCGGCACCACGGGCTGCGCCGGCGCCGGGACGGCCGGAGCCGGCTGCGGGTGTGGTTGCGCCTGGACGGCGTAGGGGCCGGGCGGCGCCGGACGGTAGAGGCCGACCTCGTCCGGCGGCTGGGGCTGAGGCTGGGGCTGGGCTGGCTGGGTCACTTGGCACCGCCTCCGGTCGGGGCGCAGGCGTAGACGGCCGGGCCGTGCTCGCCGTCGAGCCGCACCAGCTCGGCGTGTGCGGCCGCGGCGGCCTCCTCGACCGCGCGCGCCGACGGCTCGAGGGCGGCCGCGGTGGCCGCGACGCGCACCAGGCAGCGCAGCGCCAGGCCGTCGCCGTCGCCGTCGCCGTCGCGGGTCAGTGTCAGCGATGTCGCCGAGGAGGCGGCGGGCAGCGAGACGAGCCGCTCCAGCAGCGCGGACGCGTCCTCCGGCCGGGGCCAGGTCTTGAGCCAGAACGCGTTGTGCGACAGCTCCCCGGACCGCCAGGCGGTCCACTCCTCGTTGGGCCGCCACGCCTCGCCGGCGGCGGCCGGGTCGAGCTCGCAGGCCCGCACCAGGGCGTCGGCCAGCTCGTCGGCGGTGAGGATGCGGTGCTCGATCCCGGCGTCGCGCAGCAGCCGCCCGACCTTGCGGATGAGCGAGCCGACCAGCGCCGGGGCGTGCTCGGCGTCGTAGCTGCCGGCCATCCCGGCCTCGGCCCGCGACCGCGCCTCCAGCCGCACCGCGACCCATGTGGTGCGCTCGGCTGGCAGTGGCGGCGCGGCCTGCAGCTGCTGGAGCTCCCGATACGACCGGGCGGCGAACTGGGCGTCGTCGACCTGCTGCCACGGTGCCGGCACGCTGACCGTCGTGACCTGCACGACGGCGCCCGGGTGCTCGGCGTCGTCGAGGACGCGGGCGAGCAGATCGAGCGGTACCCCCGAATCGGCATCGCCCCGCATCGACGTCTCGGCGCCGAGGACCGCCGCGGCATACCACCCGGCGGCGTCGCACCCGATGCCGATCCGCGGCCCGTCGGCGGTGCCGCCGGGCACGTCCCGCACGACCAGCCCGGGCGCGAGTGTGCGCAGCATCACCAGCCGCCGGTCGGCCTCGGGCGTCGGGTCGGGCGCCGAGCGGCGCCGCCGGGCGTGCGCGCGCGCCAGCGAGCGCCGCTCCAGCCACCACCGGCCGTGCGTGCGCAGCAGCGCGACCAGGATGACCAGGATTCCGGCGAACGCGGTGATTCCGGCGATGATCGGCCCGTGCGGCAGCATCGCGCCGATGGCCAGCAGCACGGCCTCGACCAGCACCAGCCGCCCGATGGGCAGCCCGCCGATGGATCCGGGCCGGGGCCGCAGCCGCGGCGGCGCGGACACGGGCGGTTGAGTCATCTGGCCGGCACCCCCGTAGCTTGGTTTCGGGATCGCAGCTTACCTATCCGGCTCACCCTATGGCGGGTGCGGCGTCGAGCCCTTCATCGACGCCGCGAAATGTCACACCGGGGCGGCGGTTCAGCGGGTGATCACGCGGTGCGTGATGCGCCAGCCGTCGCTCAGGCGGCGGACCGTGTCGTCGTAGGCCACGCTGCCCACCCGGCCGTCACGCAGGACGCCGAGGCCCTTCGACAGGGCCCGGACCGAGCCGTCCGGGGACTCGCTCAGCACCACGTTCGTCACGTGGTGGGCGACCGGGCCGGCGTCGCCGAGCGCCTCGGCGGCGGCGCGCATGCCGTCCACGCCGTCGAGGACGCCGCCGCCGAGGGCCCGCACGTCGTAGACGACGTCCTCGGCGAACACCGCGCGCAGGCCGGCGAAGTCGGAACGGTCGACCAGGTGGCCGTGGAGATGGATCAGGTCGGTGATCGCGATGCGGTCTTCCATGCTCAACGTCACGGCCGCCCACTTTAGGCCGGATCACCGCCGGGGGTGAGGGTGTTTCGGCCGCGGCGGGGCACAGTCGCGCCATGCCACCAAAGAAGACGCAGGCCAAGAAGGGCGGCGGCCAGAGCCAGCCGTGGCTGCACCAGCAGGGCCGGGAGATCCAGCACTTCGGCTCGATCCGGCAGTTTCCGGTCGCGCTGCCGGCCGAGGCCCGCATGTACTCCTGCGAGCGGCTCAACCAGGTGCTCGCCGACACCCAGATCCTCTACTCGCTGTACAAGAAGCACCACTGGCTCATGCGCGGGCCGACGTTCTACCAGCTGCACCTGCTGCTGGACAAGCACGCGGGCGAGCAGCTCGAGCTGATCGACTCGATCGCGGAGCGGGTGCAGACGCTCGGTGGCATCGCGGTCGGCGATCCCCGGCATGTCGCCGAGATCACCCAGGTGCCCCGGCCGCCGGACGGGGCGGAGGAGGTGCCGGCGATGCTGTCCCGCCTGCTCGAGGCCCATGAAATGGTACTTTCCGAATCCCACGACGCGGCCGCGCGCGTGCAGGAGATGGGCGACGACGGCACCAACGACCTGCTGGTTTCGGAGGTCATCCGCACCGGCGAGCTGGAGGCCTGGTTCCTCGCCGAGCACCTGGTCGACACCCCGCTGGTGCGCACCGGCGAGGAGGCGCGGGCAGCCGCCAACGGCAGGCGTTGAAGGGAGGCGCTACCGTGTCGGCGTGACGAGGCATATCGAGTCTCAGCTGGGCGTCGACTTAGGCACCACCCACACGGTCGCCGCACTGACCGCCGCCGACGGTCGCAGCCAGCCGCTGCTGTTCGACGCCAGCTTCCTGCTGCCGTCGTCGGTCTACGCCGAGGTCGACGGGCACCTGCTCGTCGGCAGGGACGCCGAGCGCAGCGCCCGGCTGGACCCGTCCCGTTTCGAGCCCAACCCGAAGCGGCGCGTCGACGACGGCACGGTGCTGCTGGGCCAGCGCGAGTACGCGGTCTCCGACCTGCTCGCGGCCCTGCTGCGGCGCACCGCGGACGAGGCGTCCCGGGTGCTGGGGATCATGCCGGTGCGCACGGTACTGACGTATCCGGCGAACTGGGCGACCCATCGCCGCTCGGTGCTGGCCGACGCGGCGGCCCGGGCGGGCCTGCCGGCGCCGATCCTCGTCCCCGAGCCGATCGCGGCCGCCGCCTACTTCACGACCGTCCTCGGGCGCAACATCGTGCCCGGCGGCGTGCTCGTGGTGTACGACTTCGGCGGCGGCACGTTCGACACCACCGTGCTGCGCCGCCGCCCGGACGGCGGCTGGGACGTGCTGGCCAGCGACGGCCTGCCCGACGTGGGCGGCGTCGACCTCGACGCGGCGATCATCGGCCACCTCGGCCAGTCGCTGACGGTCACCGACCCGGAGCGCTGGCGGCAGCTCGTCGAGCCCCGCGACGACGCCGCCCGGCGCCGCAGCCACCTGCTGCGCGAGGACGTGCGCGCGGCGAAGGAGCAGCTCTCGCGCAGTTCCACCGCGAGCGTGCACCTGCCGCTGTTCGAGACCGACGTGCACGTGACGCGCACCGAGTTCGAGCAGCTCTCCCGGTCGTACCTGGAGCGCACGGTCGACCTGACCGCCACCACGCTGCAGCGCGCGGGCGTGCGGATCGACCAGATCGGCGGGCTGTTCCTGGTCGGCGGCTCCAGCCGGATCCCGCTGGTCAGCACCCTGCTGCACCAGCGGCTCGGGGTCGCCCCGACGCTCATCGAGCAGCCCGAGCTGGTCGTCGCGCTCGGCAGCGTGCTGGCCGCGATGCCGTCCCGGCCCGCGCCGTTCCCGTCGCCGCCGCCGCCCGCCGGCCCGCGCCCGCCGGTCATCGCCGCCCCGGGCGGTATCCCGGCCGGTGGCCCGCCGCCGAACGCCCCGGTCTCCGGGCCGGTCGGGATGCCCGTCTCCGGCGCCGGGATGCCCGTTTCCGGGGCCGGGATGCCGCCGTCGCCCGTGTCCGCGCCGATCGCGGGCGCGGTCTCGCCGGCCGGATTCTCCTCCGCCGCCATCCCGAACAGCCCGCCGCCGAACGGCCCGCCGACGGGCCGCCCGCCGGCCGGGCCGAACCCGACCGCCGTCTTCGGCGCCGCGCCGCCGCTCGCGCCGCAGATGCCGCCGCCGTACCGGCCGGTCACCCCGCCGCCGCGCTCCGGCGGTTCGGGCGGCAAGCTCGGCGTGCTGATCGCCGTTGTCGCCGTCTGCGTGCTGCTGCTCGGCGTGGGCGGTGTCGCCGCCTACCGGGCGGTCAGCGACAACAGCTCGACCCCGGACCGCGCCGCCGGCAGCGGGAGCGGTGGCGGCGGCAACCGGGGCTCCGGCGGAGGCGGCGACGCCGGCTCGGGCGGCCAGGCGGCCAGCACCAAGGAAGCCCGGCCGGGCGCCGACCAGCAGACCGTGCAGGTGAACAAGTCGGTGTGGTACGCCCAGTACAAGATCACCGTCGGGAAGCTGACCTACGACGCCAACGCCGACTCGCACAAGCTCTCCGCCGAGCTCGTGGTCGAGAACCTGGGCGAGAAGGACCAGACGCCGTATGTCAACGCGGTCTTCTCGGTCGGCGGCCAGCAGTTCACCGGCTCGCTGCGGGAGTCCACGACGGTCGCGGGCGGCCAGAAGAGCAACTACAACCTCGACTTCGGGGTGTACGAGAAGCTGAAGGCGAGCATCGCGACCGGCGAGTTCCTCTTCGGTGAGGCGGGCGAGGCCCAGGCGAAGATCCCGCTCGGCGGCGGCCCGGTGGTCGACTACGCGCCGGTGAACCTGGTCAAGGACAAGAAAGTCACGGTCAAGGACCTCGTGGTCACGTACACCACCTGCGACCTGCGCGGCGGGTTCTTCGACTACAACGGGCAGGCCAAGAACGGCTACCGGGCGATCACCTGCAAGGTCGACATCCAGTACACCGGCAGCAGCAGCCACTACGTCGGCGCCGACAACTTCCGGCTCGGCCAGCCCGACGGCACGGAGCTCGGCCCGACGACCGCGCCGAACGAGGCGCTGTCCGGCTCGCAGGTGGCGGTCGGCACCGACCTCGGCTTCCAGGTGAAGGCGGACGCGCCGGGCACCTACAAGCTGCGCCTGGTCGACCTCGACGACCACAAGACCCGCCAGGCCGGCGACATGGTGGAGGTCGACCTGGTGCTCAAGTAGCGCCGCGGAACCGATCGCCCGGCGGCCGCGTCGAAGGGGCATGAAGCGCCTGTTCGTCCTGGCCGCCGCCGCGCTCGCGGGCCTGGCCGGCTGCGCGTCGCCCGCGGGTGTCGCGCAGCCCGAGGTGTCGTTCGCTCCCGCCGATCTGGTCCTGCAGGTGCGCAGTTCCGGCGGGTTCGTCCCGGTCGAGCTGACGGTGACGGCCCTGCCGGAGCTCAGCGTGTACGGCGACGGCCGGGTCATCACCACCGGCCCGGTCCCGGCGATCTACCCCGGCCCGGCGCTGCCGAACGTCCAGGTGCAACACATCGCCCGGGCCGACGTGCAGGCCCTGGCCCGCCGCGCGCGGCAGGCCGGCGTGGGCGGCGGCGCCGACCTCGGCATCCCCAGCGTCGCGGACGCGCCGTCGACCCGGATCACCGTGCGCACCGCGGAGGGCGTGGCGGTCACCGACGCCCCCGCCCTCGGCATCGGCGACGGCACCGGCCTCACCGACGCGCAGCGTGCGGCCCGGCGGAGGCTGGAGGACCTGGTGACGGCGCTGCGGGACCTGCCCAAGACGCTCGGGGACGGCGCGATCGACCGGCCGGTGGCCTACGAGCCGGCGCTGATCGCCGCGGTCGCGCGGCCGTGGGCTCCGGCGTCGGACGGGCTGCCGGCCGACCCGCCGCCGATCGCCTGGCCGGGGCCGGCGCTGCCCGGGCCCGCGGTGCCGGACCGGCCGGGCGTCGCCTGCCTGACCGCGGAGGCGGCGCCGGTGCTGAGCGCGGCGAAGGGGGCGAACTCGCGCACGCCGTGGACGTCGGGCGATCAGCGCTGGGCGGTCGAGTTCCGCCCGCTGCTGCCGGGGGAGTCGTCCTGTGCGGACCTGACGGCTCGCTAGGGCCTGTGTCGAAGTCGGCGGTATTGGCGGACCGCGCTGAGGTTCGGACATGTCAAGATCGGCGATGAGCGAGGTCTCCGGTCGTTGGTGGAACGACCAAGAACCGTAAGGGGCCCGCGGTGCGGCGCTTTCTTTCCGCGATCATGCCGAGGCGCGTCCCGAATGGCGGGATCCCCATGATCGTGGAGCGATGATGTACCAGGAGCGGCACTATTACTCCGCGATCATGAGGATCCCAGCCAGTGGACGTCTCCGGTGCATGATCGCGGAAGCAAAACGCCGCTCCGGCCGCAGGGGCCCCCGGCGCCGCGCGCGGCGGGCTGGGGCGGGCTGGGGGCGTGCCGCTGTGGATCGGCGGGGTTGAGCCGGCCGCTGGATCTGGCGGCGTGGGAGGGCGCAAGCCGGGGTCGAAGGCGGCCGGGCACCGGCTTTCGGCCCGTAACCCCACCAGCAGCGCCACGCGGTGGAGTGCGGGTCGAGCGCAACCGCGCCGTCGCGGCCCGGGGTGGCGCACCTGGGGGCTACGAGACTGCGGTGCACATCGCCGCGATCAACGAATGGCTGCGACTGACTTTGATACAGGCCCTGGCTAGGGCACGTGATGCGGGTCGTGGTGGTGCCGCCCGACAGCTTCCTGTCACCATACATGAGCCGAAAAAATCGGACCCCTGGCTGTAACCGGCGCAGTGTAGCGGGTCAGGCCAGGGCGGCGGCCGGGGCATCGGTCGGGGGGAGCAGGGCGAAGGCCTCCGCCTCCGGCAGGGGGCGGGCGAACAGGTAGCCCTGGCCGTAGGGGCAGCCGATCTGCCGCAGCGCCTCCCGCTGGGCCTCGTGCTCCACGCCCTCGGCCACGACCGACAGGTTGAGCGTCCGGGCCAGCTGCACGATCGCCGTGACGACCGCGCGCTGCTGGGCCGACGAGTGGATGTCGTCGATGAAGGACTTGTCGATTTTGAGCACGTCGATCGGCATGTGCTGCAGGTACGACAGCGACGAGTAGCCGGTGCCGAAGTCGTCGATGGCCAGGCGTACGCCCATCGCGCGCAGGGCGTCGAGGTCGGCGCGGACCTGGTCGTCGTCGCGCAGCAGCAGGCTCTCGGTGATCTCCAGCAGCAGGGTGCCGGGGGCCATGCCGCTGCCGCGCAGCAGCTGGCGGATCTCCTCGACGAACCCGGGCGTGCGGAACTGCCGGGCCGAGACGTTGACGCTGATGTACCGCGGCGCCCCGGCCGCGCCCGGGCGCTGCCCGCGCACGGCGGCGGCCGCGGCCTGCTGGAGCACGGTCCGGCCGATCGGCACGATGAGGCCGCTCTCCTCGGCCACGTCGATGAAGTGGCCGGGCGCGACGATGCCCCGGCCGGGGCGGTTCCAGCGCACGAGGGCCTCGAAGCCGCGGGGTTCGCCGGTCTCCAGGTCCACGATCGGCTGGTACTGCAGGACGAACTGCTGCTCCTTGACCGCCTGGTCCAGCGCGGCGCGCAGCTCCAGCCGCTCCAGCACGGCCGTGTGCAGATCCGACTGGTACCGCCGCCACTGCCCCTTGCCCGCGCCCTTGGCCACGTAGAGCGCCAGGTCGGCCTGGCGCATGAGCTCCTCGGCCGAGCCCGCGTCCGGTGTCGTGGACAGGCCGATGCTGCTGATGCCGTTGACCGACGCGCCGGCCACCGCGAACGGCTCGGCGAGGGCGTTGGTGATGTGCTCGGCGGCGAGCTCCAGGTCTGCGATCGAGTCGGTCTCCAGCAGCGCGGCGAACTCGTCGCCGCCGAGGCGGGCCACCGTGTCGGTGGGGCGCAGCGCGCCGCTGATCCGGGCGCCGACCGCCTGCAGCAGCGCGTCGCCGACGGCGTGGCCGAGCGTGTCGTTGACGATCTTGAAGTCGTCGAGGTCGATGAAGAGCACGCCGACGTGGCTGCCGTCGCGCCGGGCGCGGGCCACCGCCTGCTCGGCGCGGTCGGCGAACAGCACGCGGTTGGCCAGGCCGGTGAGCGAGTCGTGGAACGCCTGCCGGATGAGCTGCTCCTCCATGCGCCGGCGCTCGGTCACGTCCCGCACGGTCAGCACCAGGCCGCCGACGGTGGGGTCGGCGCGCAGGTCGCGGCAGTCCACCTCGACCAGCAGGCCGGCGCCGTCCACCCGCACCGCGCGCACGTCGATCATGTCGTGGCCGTGCCGGCCGGCCCGGACCTGGCCGAGCCGCTCCGCCAGGCGGACGCGGCCGTCGTCGGCGACGAACCGCCACAGCTCGGCGCCGGCGATCCGCTCGTCGCCGAAGACCGGGCCGGCCGACGGGCTCGCATACCGGATGACGTCTCCCTCGTCGACGATCAGGATCACGTCGGAGGTGTTGTGGATGAGGGTACGGAAGTATGCCTCGCTGCTGCGCCGGTTGACCTCGGCGGTCAGCGCGATGCGCTCCAGCGCCATGGCGGCCTGCGCGGCGAGCACCTCGAAGGTCGGCTGCAGCGCCTGCAGCGCCTCGGTCGGGGCGGAGAGGTACAGCGTGTCGCCGGTGACGCCGAGCGGGTGGCGCAGCGCGGAGCTGAACTCGCGCAGCTCGGCGCGGAGGTCTGGGGACAGGCCGGCGACGCGGACCAGGCCGGGCGCCGGGGAGCGTCCGGCGGCGCCGTCGCGGGTCAGCAGGACGATGTGCCGGGTGCCGTCGGGCAGCAGCCGGGCCAGCGCGCGGCGGACCGCGGCGACGACCTCGCCGGGGTCGGCCGCCGACACCAGGGTGGTGGTCGTCTCGCGCAGCTCGCGCTCGCGGGCCACCGCCTGCCGGTGGTTGGCCATGACGCCGGCCAGCCGGGTCAGCACGAGCACGAACATGACGCCGGAGCAGGCGGCGACGACGGAGGCGTCGCGCACCTCGCCCAGCACCTCCTCGGCCAGCAGCACGCCGGGGGCGATCAGCGAGGCGGTGCCGAGCAGCGCGATGCGCCGCACGCCCAGGTCGGATGAGCCCGCCCGGGCCGGCTGGGTCAGCTTGACCATCGAGGGGTGCAGGGCGGCCGCGGCCCAGCCGAAGTAGCACAGCACCCAGCCCAGGTCGGTGGGGCCGCCGACCTGCCAGGAGCCGTTGAGCTGGATGAGGCCGTACACCACGTCGGCGACCAGCAGGCCGGTGGTGCCCAGGCCGAGCAGCATGATCGCGCCGGTACGCCGCGCGCCGCCGGTCAGCAGCCGGGCGAACACGGCCAGGGTCAGCACGTCGCCGAGCGGGTAGGCGACCGAGACCACCTTCTGCACCGCGGTCAGCTCGTGGCTGCGCACGTAGGGGTCGATCAGGAAGATCCACGACAGCAGGGCCAGGCCGATCGTCAGGGTCGCGGCGTCGAGCAGGGCGTCGCGGTCGTTGCGGCCGGTGCGCGAGCGGATGAAGCCCAGCAGGCCGGCCGCGACCAGGGGGTACATCGCGAGGTACAGCCCGTCGGGGAAGGACGGGAACGGGTTGGTCAGCCCCATGACGTCGGTGAGCACGTTGTAGCAGAAGTCGCCCAGGCCGAAGCAGGCCAGCGCGGCGGCCAGCAGCAGCCACGGCCAGCGGCGCTCGGGCCGGTGCACGACGACGCCGACGATCACGCCGGCGACGCTGGACAGGCCGATCGCGCCCCACCAGAGCATGTGCATGTCCGGCCAGCGGTAGAAGGCCGCGGTCAGCAGGGCCATCCAGATCGCGAACCAGGCGCTGAGCTTGTGCTTGGACACGCTTGCCCCTTCCCGGTTCGCGATCCGCTGGCGCGACCTATCAGATCGGTCGTTTCGGCGCGGTTCTGAACGAGAATGCGGTGAGCGACTGGTGTCGAAGGAGTTGCCCTAAGGCCCTTGGCACCGCGGACCTGGCAGCGCCGGGCCGCCCTTCAGGCAGGCCCGGTGCGGTTCGCCCAGTCTGGCTCGGTGGGCTTCGCGGAGACCGACCCAGACCAGGCGCTCGCGGCAGGAACGGTCTGTGCGTGACGCGGCCCGAGCCCAGAAAAATCTGGAAATTCGTGAAACGCCCGAATCTCCGGCTCCTCGATGGCGTCCGGCGCGGTCTTGTGATGGTGTTGTGGCTCGGCGTAGAAGCTCAGCCCGAGCACGCCGCCGAGCGTGACCACGAAACCGGCCGCGACCAGCCACTCCCGGTGCGGCCACACGCCGTCGCCGAGGAAGAGCAGTCCGACCAGGGCGGCCGGGACCGCGCCGGCGGCGTCCATCGCGGCCACCGCGGCGGTCGTTGAGCCGCGCTGCATCGCCAGGCCCAGCAGCAGCTGGCCGACGAGCGAGTGGGCGATCAGCAGGTAGGACAGCGGATTCGTGACGAACTGCGCGAGCGAGTCCGCCGAGGCCAGCGGCCGGGACGCCACGGCGGCCGCGCCGAACGCGACCCCGGAGAGCGCGCCCAGCACCACCGAGCCGGGCGCGCCGTGCAGCCGGCAGGCGAAGAAGCCCACGGCGCCGAGCGTGACCAGCACGACGATCAGGGCGATCACGCCGCCGGTGCCGAGCTGGCGGGACGGGGCCGGTTTGGCGGCGAGCACCAGCGCGGCGATGCCCACGGTGAGCGCGAGCAGCAGCGCGATCTCGGTGCGGGGCAGCTTCCACTTGAGGATCAGCACGCCCAGCAGCGTGGTCACGCCCAGGCCGGCCGCCATGGCCGACTGCACGAGGAAGAGGGGCAGCTCGCGGCGGGCGAAGAAGGCCAGCAGGAAGCCGCCGACCTGGCAGGCCACGCCGACCAGATACGACTTGTGCCGCCCCAGGCGCAGCAGCAGCATCGGCTGGAAACCCTGGTGGAGGTCGGTGCGTGCGGCGGCTACGGACTGCAGCAGGTTGGCGACGCCGTAGGCGGTGATCATCGCGCCGAGGAACAGCCAACTCCAAGATGCCACCCGGGCAGGATAGACCCCTCCGGGAGCCGGGGCATACGGACCTAAAGGTTCACCCGGACAATCCGGACAGTCGGGTGTTGCTCAAACGGGTGAGCACGTCCTCATGCAGGTGGCCGTTCGTGGCGACCGCGCTGCCCCCGCCCGGCCCCGGGCGGCCCTCCAGGTCGGTGAACGTGCCGCCGGCCTCGGTGACGATCGGCACCAGGGCGGCCAGGTCCCACAGCGACAGCTCGGGCTCGACCATGATGTCCACCGCGCCCTCGGCCAGCAGCATGTAGCCGTAGAAGTCGCCGTAGGCCCGCTGCCGCCAGGTGCGGCGGCTGATGTCCAGGATCGCGCCCAGCCGCCCGGCCTCCTCCCAGCCGCCGAGCGACGAGTAGCAGAACGACGCGTCGGCGAGCCGGTTGACGCCCGACACCCGGATCGGTGTCGCCGCCGCCGTGTGGCGGCCGGCGTAGGCGCCGTGGCCGAGCGCGCCCCACCAGCGCCGGCCGAGCGCCGGGGCCGACGCCAGGCCGACGACCGGCTGGTCGCCCTCCATGAGTGCGATGAGCGTGGCCCAGATCGGCACCCCGCGCACGAAGTTCTTCGTGCCGTCGATCGGGTCGATGACCCACTGCCGGCTGCCCGGGCCGGCCGCGGCTTCGGTCGCGCCGTACTCCTCGCCGAGCACCCCGTCGCGCGGGCGGGCCCGGCCGAGCGTGGCCCGCAGCGCCTTCTCCACCGCCGTGTCGGCGTCGGTCACCGGCGTCAGGTCGGGCTTCGCGGTCACGTGCAGATCCTGTGCCCGGAAGCGCGGCACGGCGATCGCGTCCGCGGTGTCGGCGAGGAGATGAGCGAGGGCCAGATCGTCCGCGTAGCGCGCCATGCGCGGAAACTTAGCCGACGATCGCCACCTTCTGGCAGTACTGTCGCCGTTTGTGACGCCCACAGCTCTCTGCGGCCTGCTCGCCGAGCCCGATCGTCTGCGCGTCTTCGCCGCCGTCGTCCTGGGCGCCCGCACGCCGAGCGCCGTGGAGTCGGCCACCGGCCTGCCGGCGCGGCTGATCGAGCCGGCGATCCGGCGCCTGCAGCAGGGCGGCCTGCTGGCCGTCGACGGCGGCGAGCTGTCCGCGGCGGCGGATGCCTTCAAGGATGCGGTACGTCACCAGGCCACCGCCGCCGCGCCGCAACCACAGCTGGACCCGGACCGCCAGCGCGACCTGATCCTGCGCACGTTCATCGCCGACGGCCGGCTGACCCAGATCCCGGCCGCCCACGCAAAGCGCACGGTGGTGCTGGAGCACATCGCGTCGTCGTTCGAGCCGGGCGTGCGCTACCCGGAGCGCGAGGTGAACGCGATCCTGCGGGCCTGGCACGACGACCACGCGGCGCTGCGCCGGTATCTGGTCGACGCCGGGCTGCTGTCCCGGGACAGCAACGTCTACTGGCGCTCAGGCGGGCCCGTCGTCGTCTGAGGCCGCGCCCTCCTTGGAGGCCAGCAGCCGGCGGAACGAGGCGAGCCGGCGCGGGTCGGCGCCGCCCTCGGCGACGAGCTTGTCCAGGCCGCAGTCGCCGCCGGCGCCGGTGTGGTCGCAGTTGGGCGGGCAGCGGGTCGAGGCCTCCACGAGGTCGGGGAAGCCGTGCAGGAGGCTGTCGGCGGAGACGTGCGCCAGCCCGAAGGAGCGCACGCCCGGGGTGTCGATGATCCAGCCCTCGTCGCCCGGCAGCCGCAGGGCGAGGGCGCTGGTGGAGGTGTGCCGGCCCTTGCCCACCGCGCTGACCGTGCCCACCGCCCGGTCGGTGCCCGGCACCAGCCGGTTGACCAGCGTGGACTTGCCGACCCCGGAGTGGCCGATCAGCACCGACACCCGGCCGCGCAGCTCGGCGAGGAGGTCGTCCAGCGGCCGGTCCGGGCGGCACAGCACATACGGCAGGTCGAGCTCGGCGTAGTAGTCCAGGATCGCGTCGGGCGCGGCGAGGTCGCCCTTGGTCAGGCACAGCAGCGGGTCGATCTCCGCGTCGTAGGCCGCGACCAGGCACCGGTCGATGAACCCGGTCCGCGGCGGCGGGTCCTGCAGCGAGTTGACGATCACCAGCTGCTCGGCGTTGGCCACCACGACCCGCTCGAACCGGCCCTCGGTGCCGCCTTCCTCGTCGTCGGCGGTGCGCATCAGCACCGACTCGCGCTCGTCGATGCGCACGATCCGGGCCAACGTGTCCGGCCGGCCGCTGACGTCGCCGACGATCTGCACGTGGTCGCCCACCACCACGCCGTGCCGGCCGAGCTCGCGGGCGCGCATCGCGGTGACGGTGACGCCGGCGTCGCCGATGTGGCAGGTGTACCGCCCGCGGTCGACGGCGACCACGAAGCCCTCGACGGCGTCGCTGTGCTTGGGGCGCTGGCGCGTGCGCGGGCGCGAGGAGCGGCCCGGGCGCACCCGGACGTCGTCCTCGTCGTACTCGCGCTTCCGCCTCACCATGATTGACCTTAGCGGTTTTGTCGTACCCCCCGGCTAGCGTGGGCGGCATGTGTGGCAGGTATGCGACCTCGCGCAGCAACGCCGACCTCGCGGCGCTGTTCGAGGCGACCGACGACGCCGGCGAGCTGGCGCCCGACTACAACGTGGCCCCGACCGACCCGGTGCCGATCGTGCGGGTCTCGCGGTCGGCCGGCGGCCGGGTGCTCGGCACCGCGCGCTGGGGCCTGGTGCCGTCCTGGGCCAAGGATCCGAAGGCCGGCGCCCGGATGATCAACGCCCGGGTGGAGACGGTCACCACGTCGAGCGCGTTCGCCCAGTCCTTCGCGCGGCGGCGCTGCCTGGTCCCGGCCGACGGATGGTATGAGTGGGTGCGCGGCCCGGAAAAGGCGAAACAGCCGTACTTCATGACCCTCGGCGCCGCGGAACCGTGCGTATTCGCGGGACTCTGGACCGTGTGGGGCAAAGCCGAAAGCCGGTTGGTCACGTGTTCAATCATCACCACGCCGGCCGTCGATGACTTGGCGCTCATCCACGACCGCATGCCGTTACTGTTGCCGGCCGACCGGTGGGCCGCGTGGCTGTCCGCGGAGCCCGGCCCGGCGCTGCTCGCCCCGACGCCGTCGTCGCACGTCGCACGCCTGGAGCTACGCCCCGTAGGCCCCCGCGTGGGCGACGTGCACAACGACGGCCCTGATTTGACCACGCGGGTTCCGGCCCCGCCGCTGCGCCCCAGCGATGTGGAGGCGATCGATCTGACCCTTTTTTAGGCCGTAAGTCCAGATGCTGATCGGCCGTTTTTGCTAAACCTTGTGAAAACCCTTGTATTTGCGGTCGTTTCTGGGATAGAACACAGCGCCGGTGAGTCTATGTCGGATGCGGCATCCCGACGTTTACTCACCTTGCGTAGGTTTGACCCACGGGGGAGGTGGGTGTAATGACCCGGGCGAGGATGCCACGCCCTCACGAGGTAGCGGCCGCGCGGCGAGACCCGCGACTGCTACGAGCCGTCCAGGAGCAGCAAGGCGACGGGGCCTGGCGCATCCGCGGCGCATGCCAGACGGTCGACCCAGAAACGTTCTTCCCGGCTCCGACGGAGCCGGCCGATGCCGCCGTGGCGCTGTGCCGCACGTGCGACGTCCAGGGCGCTTGTCTCGCCTGGGCGCTCAGCGTGGGCGACTGCCACGGCGTGTGGGGAGCCACGACGCCCCGCGAGCGGCGTGCCATGCTCGTGGCATGGCGCAGCGAGGGGCCAGGCCAGGCGGTGCCGGCCGGGGCCGGCACGACGGATCCGACACTGGACGCGGTGGCCCGGCTGCCGCTGCTGCCGATCCCGCGCCCGCGCCGCGCGGCGGAGCGGCCCGATCCGGTGGGCGCGGGCGCCACGTAGCCCCCGGCGGCGTGCGGGAGGTGGCCACGCCGCACGGGGCGGCGCGGTATGTCCTGGACGTCCCGGCCGATCACGCCGGGACGCTGCTCGTGCTCGGCCACGGAGCGGGCGGCGACGTGGACGCGGCCGACCTGGTCGCCGTCCACGACGCGGCGCTGGGCCGCGGGGTGGCGGTGGCGCTGGTCACCCAGCCGTATCGGGTCGCCGGCCGCCGCGCGCCGGCCCCGGCCGCCCAGCTCGACGCCGCGTGGCTGGCGGTCGTCGCCGCGCTGCGCGCGGCGCTGCCGGTCACCACGCTGGTCGTGGGCGGACGCTCCAGCGGCGCCCGGGTGGCCTGCCGCACCGCCCGGGCCGCGGACGCGGCGCGGATCCTGGCGCTCGCGTTCCCGCTGCACCCGCCCGGCAAGCCGGAGAAGTCGCGGGCCGGCGAGCTCGAGACCGGGGTGCCGACCCTGGTGCTCAACGGCGACCGCGACGCCTTCGGCGTGCCCGAGCCGCAGCCGGGCGTCCGCGTCCAGGTGCTGCCCGGCGAGACCCACGCCCTGTCCAAGAACCCGGCCGCCGTCGCGGCCGCGGCGATCGGCTTCGTCGCCGGGGAGTGATCGTCACCGCCGGCGGCCGTGGCTCGTTGACGTGGATGTGACCGGTGCGAACCGGCCACATCCTCCCAGGCCCTTCCTGTTCCGGCGGCCGGCCGGTCCCAAGCGCGGCCGGTCGCCGGGCAGGCCGGGTGATCTCCCGGATGATCACCGGCCGCCCCATTCAGGCGGAATGCCGGGCGGCCCGCGGTTGTTACACCCCTCGTGCGGTGCTGCCGACGGCGCCGCCAGCGGAGGGAATCTTCAGCGTGGCCACACTTGAGCGTGACGATCTGCGCATCCGCGAGCTGCTGTTCAGCCCGTCCTGGCCGACGGCGACCGACGCGGAGCCCGATCCGTCGTGGCAGCCGATCGCCCGCGAGCGTTTGACGGGCGCCACAAACACAGAACCCGCACAGCAACTCGGCGTATCCTCGGCGGGACGGTCGAGGGTGGGAGTCGCACGAGTGGTCAGCAGCGAGAGCACGGAACAGCAGCGTATCCGGTTCGAGCATGACGCGCTGCCCTTCATCGACCAGCTCTACGCGGCCGCCCTGCGCATGACGCGCAATCCGTCCGACGCCGAGGACCTCGTCCAGGAGACGTTCCTGAAGGCGTTCGCCGCGTTCCACCAGTTCGAGACCGGCACCAACCTCAAGGCCTGGCTGTATCGGATCCTCACCAACACCTACATCAACTCGTACCGGCGCCGGCAGCGTCAGCCCGTCCAGGCGCCGACCGAGGAGATCACCGACTGGCAGCTCGCCGAGGCCGAGTCGCACACCTCCAGCGGCCTGCGCTCGGCCGAGACCGAGGCCCTGGACCGGCTGCCCGACTCCGACGTCAAGGAGGCGCTGCAGTCGCTGCCCGAGGAGTTCCGCCTGGCCGTCTACCTGGCCGACGTCGAGGGCTTCTCGTACAAGGAGATCGCCGACATCATGAACACGCCGATCGGCACCGTGATGTCACGCCTGCACCGCGGACGGCGCAACCTTCGCCGGCAGCTCGAGGCTTATGCTGCCGACCGGGGTTTCACCCGCAACCCGTCCGCTGAGCCGAGCGAGGTCTGAGATCCGATGAGCTGTGGAGACCCGCACGAGACCGACTGCAGCGACGTCCTCGCGGAGGTCTATCTCTACCTCGACCTCGAGTGCGCCGACGACCGTCGCTCGCTGATCCGCGACCACCTGGACGAATGCTCGCCCTGCCTGCGGGAGTACGGCATCGAGCAGGAGGTGAAGGCCCTCGTCGCCCGCTGCTGCGGCAGCGAGCTGGCCCCCGCCGAGCTCAAGGCGCGCCTGCGGCACAAGCTGTCCGAGCTGGTCGTCAACGCTGATACCCGCGAGCTGCGGACGGACTAACGCAGGCGGAAGACCGGGCCGCGCGGGGTGAAGGGCAGGCGGGCCTGGTCCGGGACCAGAAACGCGTGCTCGCGGCGCACCCTCAGCACGTCGCACTCACCGTCGGTGATGATCAGGATGGGCGCGTCGGCCGGGAAGTCGTCGGCGCGCTCCAGCAACCGGATGCCCGGCTGCAGCGTCGTGCCGCCGCGGCCCTTCACCCGCACCCGGCCGGCGATCTCCTCCACCGGCAGGTAGCCGGCGTCGTAGGCGGCCGCGTCGCAGAAGACGACGCGGGCCGCCGGGACGGCGCGGGACACCGCGTAGGAGGCGATCGCGCCGAGCGCCTTGCCCAGCAGGGTGCGGTCCATCGACCCCGACGTGTCCAGCACCACGCCGAACGTGCAGCGCTCGACCTCCTCCTCCGGGTAGAACCAGCCAGGGCGCGGGATGCCCGGGCTCGCCGACTGCCGGCGGGACGGGCGCGCGTAGGAGCGGCGCGGCTGCGGGGAGCGCACGTGCTCGGCGAACCAGCGGGCCAGCTGCGCGTCCCAGGGCAGCGGCGGGTGGTCCAGCGCGCGGATCTCCTCGACCAGGCCGGCCGGGAGCAGGCCCCGGCCCTGCGACTCGTGGTAGGCCAGGCCGGTGGCGAGGGCCCGGCGGTAGTACTCGTCGAGCTCGGTGCCCCGGTGCCCCGGGTGGCGGTGCTCCCCGCCGAGGATGTCGCCGAGGCCACGGCCCCGCAGCGTGCCGAGGCGGCGCAGCCGGCGCAGGTCGGTGGCGATCCGGTCGTACACCTCCTCCGCCCCGGCGCCGGCGAACTGGGGGTCGTGCAGCGCACCCTCGGGCAGGTCGCCGAGGGCCATCTCGACCAGCCAGCCGTTGATGACGTAGTCGGTGGCGATGTTCCACAGGTACGGGTCGCGCGGCCCCACCCGGTCGCCGTGGCGCAGCGCCGCGTGCAGCATCTCGTGCGCGATGACGAACCGCCGCTCCTCCGCGCTGAGCGGCGCGAACGGGTTCACGTAGATCTCGCCCAGGTCCGCGTCGACCGCGGCGACGGCGATGTCCAGCCGCCGGACCACCTCGTACTCGCTGACCAGCGTGAAGCCCGCGGCCAGGCCGGCCAGCAGCGGGTACGACGAGATGAACCAGCGCCGCGCCGCCTCCCAGCCGGCGTGTACCGGCCGCGGCCCGGTCGCGCGCACCTCGCCCGCCTCCTGCACCGCCGCGGCGGCGGCCGCGCCGAGGCCCACGGCCAGCCGGTCCGGCCAGCCCATGACCGTCGTGCCGAGCGTGGCCGCCCGCCGGGCCTCGTAGGCCGCCCGGCGCGGGTCGTCGGGCTCGGCGGCCACGTCACCGGCCGCCCCGCCCGCGCAGCATAGGGTGACCCGGTCCGGTATGCCGCCGGTGCGCCAGCGCTCGGCCAGCGCCTCCTCGGGCGCCACCGGCAGCTCCGGCAGCAGCATCGGGGAACGCCCGATCCGCAGCTCCTCCTGGAACCGCGCCACCGCGACGCACCGCGCCACCGCCAGCGCGCTGTCGGCGGCGCCGCCGGTGCCGGTGGTGTGCCCGAAGCCCAGGTGCAGGGCGCAGTGGGCGAAGACCCAGATCCACTCCTCGACGGCCAGCGGCGCGAGCTTGTTCGCCACCACCACGCCGTCGGGGTGCACGCGGGCGTAGCCGCGGGCCCGCACCAGCTCGGTGTCCTCGGCCCAGCGCATGCCCAGCGCCGGGCCGCCGGTGTGCGCCGGGTCGTGGGCCAGCCCGTCGAACAGCGGGCTGCTCACCACCGCCGCCCAGGCGTCCCGCGCCGCCACCAGCCGCGGGTCGGGCGGCGCTTTCTTGCCGCGCGCCATCTCAGGCCCGGGCCGCGACGAGCCGGGGCAGGTCCCGGGTCACCTCGACCAGGAACCAGGCCGGCAGCACGGGCACGCCGTCGTCGTCGGCGGCGATGACAAGCTGGGCGCACTCCAGCGAGATCTCCGCCAGCTCGACCAGCAGGGTCTTCGCCCGCACCGCGAACCGGCGCACCGACGGCGAGGCGTGCTCGCGCCCGGCCGGCAGGTCCCGCATGAGCCGGGCCCGGAACGCCTCGGCGAAGAAGTACAGCAGGTCGCGATCGGTGGGCGAGCGCGGCCACGAGGCGTCGCCGCGCACGATCGCCTCCAGGCCGTAGCGGTGCCGGACGACCTTGATATACGCGCAGAAGGCCGATGCGTGGGTGGGGGACAGGGTGCCGGAGGTGAGCACCTGCAGTACCGAATCGGCCAGATCGGCGCCGAAGGAATGCAGGGCGTCGCTGAGCATGTGCCAGGACCGCGGGGTCGAGAATGGCTCCTCGCCCTTGGGCGGCTTGGCCCACAAATGGTCGGGCCGCTGCTCAAGGTAGTCCACCACCCACTCGTGCACGCCGGCGCCGCGCGCCCAGGCCAGCCAGTCCTCGGCGCTGGCCCGCAGATGCACGTGGATGAGCCGGTTGACCAGCGCGGAGGCCATCGGCCGGGCCAGCGCGTTGTCGGTCGTCCGGTTGCCGGCGCCGATCACGATCGAGCCGGCCGGCAGCTCGTAGTCGCCGACCCGGCGGTCGAGGATCAGCGAGTAGAACGCCTTCTGCACCTCGGGCGAGGCGGAGTTGAGCTCGTCGAGGAACAGGCAGTACGGCTCGTCGCGGGCGATCGACTCCGGCGGCGCGAACCGGCTGCGCCCGCCGCGCAGCTCGGGCACGCCGATCAGGTCCTCCGGGGCCAGCTGGGTGCCGATGAGCGTCACGCACTCCAGCCCGAGGGCAGCCGCGAACTGCCGCACCAGGGAGCTCTTGCCGATGCCGGGCTGCCCCCACAGGAAGACGGGGCGCACGACGGCCAGGTGCAGCAGGATGCCGGGCAGGGCCGCGGGAGTAACGGTGATCGCCGATTCCATCGCTTGTCATGATGGGCTCCCGCGGCGCCGGGGCGCGACCGGGTTTCACCCTGATAAGCTGCGTCAAGTTGCGTCAAGTTGCGTCAAGCTGCGTCAAGCTCAGCGGCAGCGAAGGAGACCCGGATGGCCGAGGAAGTCCGCGCCGAGATGGTGTGTCGCCTCGCTGACCTCGGCGCTTTCAGATGTTCGCCGCTGGTGATCCTCGAGTCGATGAAGATGGAGATCCCGGTCGTGGCCGGGTCCGGCGGGACGATCAGCCAGATCGCCGTCAACGAGGGCGACGTGGTGCGGGAGACCCCGACCCTTACGTCGCCGCCGGAGACGGCGGCGCCCCCCGCCGCCGAGGACCTGATCGCCGTGATCGGGTGAGCTCGGCCGGTCTCGTCGTCCGTCCCATCGCGCCGGGCGACTATGCCGAGGTGTCCCGCCTGACGGTGGCCGCCTACCGGGCCGACGGCCAGCTGGAGGCCGCGCCCGAATACGGCACGGTCCTCGCCGACGTGGCGGGCCGCGCGGCGGCGGCCGAGGTGCTCGTCGCCGCCGAGGACGGGGTGGTGCTCGGCGCCGTCACGTTCACGCTGCCCGGCGGCGACTACGCGGAGGTTTCCCGCCCCGGCGAGGCCGAGTTCCGCACGCTGGCCGTGGACCCGTCCGCCCAGCGCCGCGGCGTGGCCCGCGCGCTGGTGCAGGCCTGCATCGATCGCGCGGCCTCGCTGGGCTGCCACGCCCTGGTCATCTGCGTGCGCCGGTCCAGCAGCGCCGCGTTTGCGCTCTACGGCGGCTTCGGCTTCGAGCGGGACGCGACCCTCGACTGGTCACCCGTGCCCGGCGTCGACCTCCTGGGCCTCCGCCTCGCGCTGCCGGTCCTCGCTCAGTAGCGCGCCCGTCTCGGTCTCCACCCGCGCGTGCAGGTAGTCGCGCAGGAGCCGCTCGACGAAGCTCTCCGAGGCGTCGCCCGCCGCGGCGATGTGGTCGGCCGAGGCCATCAGCTCGGTCGCCACCTCCAGCGCCGCGGCCCGCCGCTGCTCCGGGGTGCCGGGCCGCTCCCGCAGCAGGAACCCGCTGGCGTGGAGCGAGAAGAGGGCCATCGCCCGCCGCAGCTGCAGGGCCAGCGTCTCCTGCGGGTCGATGAGCAGCTCGAAGACCCGCTTCATCTGCTCGCCCAGGCGCTTGCCCGCCGGCAGGGTCTTGACGACCGTCTGGTTGCGCTCGAAGAACCGGACGACGTTCTCGTGGGCCACATGGTCGTGCAGGTCCGCATAGCGCTGGATGAACTCCAGCCGCATCTCGGGAGTGCGCGGCTGCGTCTCGGCCCACCGCAGCAGGTCCTCGATGGCGGCGATGCGCTGCTCGACCAGGCTGTTGACGATGTCGTCCTTGGTCGGGAAGTGGTAATAGAGCGCGGCCTTGGTCACGCCCAGCTTCTCGGCGATCTCACGCAGCGAGGTCTTGTCGTAGCCCTCCTCGATGAACAGGTCGACCGCCACCTGCTGGATGTGGCGGCGCACGTCCGCACCGTCGGAGTCGCCGACGCGGATGCGGTTGCGTCCACGGACGACCCGGGCGGTGGTCTGCGCGGTTTCTTCGGTCCGTTCCATCACTCGCCATCCTACTTGACGCCCGGCTAGTACAGAGCTTACCGTACGGCTAGTAAATTCACTAGCCGGCAGGTAAGTTCGGGGGCGACAAAATGTCCGAAACAACAGCGGAAACGGCGTCCGGGACGCCGCAGCAGTCCACGGCACCGGGACAGGCGGCGCAGGGCGCCATCAAGGTCGTCCTGCCGGGCCTGCTCATGGCGATGCTGCTCGCCATGCTCGACAACGTCATCGTCGGCACCGCGATGCCGCGGATCGTCGGCGACCTGGGCGGCGTCGACCACCTGTCCTGGGTGGTCACCGCCTACGTGCTCGGCACCACCGTCTCGACCCCGATCTGGGGCAAGCTCGGCGACCTCTACGGTCGCAAGACGGTCTTCATGACCTCGATCGCGCTGTTCCTGCTCGGTTCGGTGCTGTGCGGCATGGCGCAGAGCATGCCCGAGCTCATCGGCTTCCGCGCCTTCCAGGGTCTCGGCGCCGGCGGCCTCATGGTCGGCGCGATGTCCGTCATCGGCGACCTGGTGCCGCCCCGCGACCGCGGCAAGTATCAGGGCCAGTTCGCCGCCGTGATGGCGGTGGCGATGGTCGGCGGCCCGCTCGTCGGCGGCTTCATCACCGACCACGCCAACTGGCGGTGGGCGTTCTTCGTCAACCTGCCGCTGGGCGGCGCGGCGCTGATCCTGCTCGCGCTGCGGTTGCACCTGCCGAAGCGGCGCACCGAGCACCGCATCGACTGGCTGGGCGCGCTGCTGCTCTCGGTCGGCGTCACCGCGCTGGTGCTCATCACGACCTGGGGCGGCAACCAGTATGCGTGGGGTTCCGCCGAGATCCGCGGGCTCGCCGTGGTCGCGGTGCTGACGCTGGGGCTGTTCGTGCTCGTCGAGCGCAGGCACCCCGAGCCGATCCTGCCGCTGGGCATCTTCGCCAACCGCAACTTCACGCTGGTGGCGTTCGTGGGCTTCCTGGTCGGCTTCGCGCTCTTCGGCGCGGTGACCTTCCTGCCGCTCTACCAGCAGATCGTGCAGGGCGCCTCGGCCACCAACTCCGGCCTGCTCCTGCTGCCGATGATGGGCGGCCTGCTGCTCACCTCGCTGGTGGTCGGCCGGCTCATCACCAGCACCGGCCGCTACCGCATCTTCCCGATCATCGGCGGCGTGGTGATGGTCGCGGCGATGCTCCTGCTGTCGCGGCTCGACGCGCACAGCTCCAAGCTGGAGTCGGGCGCCTTCATGGCCGTGCTCGGCCTGGGCATGGGCTTCCTGATGCAGACCTCGATGCTCATCGCGCAGAACAGCGTCGAGCTCAAGGACCTGGGCGTGGCCAGCAGCACCGCCACGTTCGCCCGCTCGATCGGCGGCGCGTTCGGCGTCTCGGTGTTCGGCGCGATCTTCAACAACCGCCTGCACACGCTGCTCGGCGAGCGCCTCGGCACCGCCGCCGCCGACCAGATGGCCAGCGGCGGCGGAGGCGCCAGGATCGACCCGACGACCCTGTCCCACCTGCCGGCCCAGGTCCGCACCGCCGTGATCGACGCCATCGCCGGCGCCACGTCGAGCGTGTTCCTGTGGTCGACCGTGGCCGCCGTGTTCATCCCGCTGCTGGCCATCTTCATCCGCGAGGTCGCCCTGCGCGGCAGCGCCCCCGAGCCGTCCTCCGAGCCCACCCTGGCCGCCGTCCCAGAGCTCTAGCCCTACCCCTCACCACCCTCAGCGTCACCACCCTCACCACCGTCACCACCCGCGCGGGCCAGCCCCCGGCGCGCCCCGGCCGGCCCGCGCGGGCCGGCGTCAGGCGCGCCCGGGGCTGGCCCGCGCGGCTCGGTCCCGGTCGCGCCCTGGCTGGCCCGCGCGGGCCGGCGTCAGGCGCGCCCGGGGCTGGCCCGCGCGACTCGGTCCCGGCCGCGGCTCCGGCTGGCCCGCGCGGCCCGGTCCCGGCCGCGCCCCCGCGGCCGGTGCTTCGGCCCGCGGTCACCCGTGCCGCGCCCGCGCTCCACATCCCGTGCTGCCTGTGGACCCGGCACCACCAGCGCCGCGCTGCTCGCCAGTGACCATATTGCTCGCCGGCGACCGCGCTGTCCGTCGGCGACCGCGTTGCCCGGCCGGTGCGTCCCGGCGTCCACCGCGATCCGCGATCCGCGCTCCGCGCTCCGCGCTCCGCGATCCGCGATCCGCGATCCGCGCTCCGCGATCCGCGCTCCGCGATCCGCGCCACACGGCGGGCCGTGGTCGGGTCGTTGCACGGTTGACGCTGCACGCCGGGGAGCACAGCGCGGCGACCAGAAGTCTCCGTGATCATGCTGCGCTGGGCACCGGCACCAACGGTTTTTCATGATCACGGAGTGTCTATGTACACCCGTGTACCGAAAGTCTCCGGGATCATGGCAAACCCGTGATTCGCCACGACGGGCAGCATGATCACGGAGACATATGTCCGCCCCGGCCACGCCGATCGGATGTCCGCTCGGCGGGCGAGACATCCGCGACGGTCGGACTGCCGCGCCGGCCGGGGGTTGGCGCCGATCAACGCCGCGCTCGGTGCGGCGGCCGGCGATGCCTAGCCGCAGTTCGCCGCCTGCCGCCTACAGCAACCACGGCGATCAGGCGCTGGCCAAATTCATGCGCCGCGACTTCAGGCGTGACCGATGCCGTGTGGGTGGGTGCGTGTGGGCGATGCATGGGGGGTGCGCGGGGAAGGGGGTTTCGCGCATGGGATGCGCGGAGTTGGGGGGAAACTGGCGTTCGGTGCGCGAAACTGCGACACTATGAGCAGGATCGCGCAGGAATCGAGGGGTTATCGTGACCGAGCAGCCCGGGGCCGGGATGAAGGCCGACATCGCCGAGCAGCCTGAGGTGTTTGCTCGCCTGCTTGAGGAGCGGGCCGGGCAGATTGGTGAGGTCGCCGCGCAGATCGCGCAGTGGCGGCCGCGGAGCGTTGTGTTCACCGCGCGTGGCACGTCGGATCATGCGGCGCTGTATGCCGCGTACCTCACCGAGATCCGGCTCGGGATTCCCGCGGGGCTGGCCAGTCCGTCCGCCATGACGGTGTACGGGGCGCGGCCCGATCTGCGGGACACGCTCGTCGTCGGGGTCAGCCAGAGCGGTGGCTCGCCCGACCTGCACGAGGTGTTGCGGGTGGCTCGCGAGCAGGGCGCGCATACGCTGGCCGTGACCAACAATCCCGACTCCCCGCTGGCGCAGGTCGCCGAGCGGCACGTCGACGTCGTCGCCGGGCACGAGGTGGCCGTTGCGGCTACCAAGACCTACACCGCCGAGCTGCTCGCGCTGCTGATGCTGGTCGAGAGCGTCCGGGGCGGGGGTTCGCTGCCCGCCGACGAGCTCGCCGAGCTGCGCAAGCTGCCGGGGCACGCCGAGTCGCTGCTGAGCGACGACGCGGCGGTGGATCTCGCGGCGCGGTATCGGTTCGCCGGGCGGGTGGTCACCACCGGGCGCGGGTATGCGTACCCGACGGCGCGGGAGGCGGCGCTCAAGCTCATGGAGACCTGCTACCTCGCCGGGCTCGCGTTCTCCGGGGCCGACCTGCTGCACGGGCCGCTCGCCATGGCCGACCCCGACGTGCCGGTGCTGGCCGTGGTCGGCAACGGGGCGGCCGGGGCGTCGATGCGCGACGTGGTGGCGCGGCTCGGTGAGCGCCGGGCGGACACCGTCGTGTTCGGGCCGGGCGCGATCGAGGGGGCGAAGGGCTGGGTGCGGACGCCGGACGTCGACGAGCGCTACGCGCCGCTGCTGGACATCCTGCCGCTGCAGCGCCTGGCGCTGGCGCTCGCGCTGCTGCGCGGCGAGGACCCCGACGCGCCGCGTGGGCTCAAGAAGGTGACGACGACGCTGTAAGCGAAGGCGCGGGCGACGGCGAAGAGGACCCGGACGCGCCGGGCGGGCTCAAGAAGGTGACGACGACGCTGTGAGCGAAGGCGCGGGCGCGCGGGCTCAAGAAGGTGACGACGACGCTCTGAGGGAAGGCGCGGGCGACGGCGAAGAGGATCGCGCCGTGGAGGGCGAGACTGGGATCACGGCCGGCTTGCCCTCGCGGAGGTCCTTGGTGGCGAACCGCGCGGCCGGGCGGTCGCCGACCAGGATCAGGTAGCTGTCGCGGCTGCCGGAGATGTTGCGCAGCTCGAAGGCGAAGTTGCAGTCGAAGCCGGTGCCGTCGGCGGAGAGCACGCCCCCGGCGAGGTCGGTGGCCGCGATGACGTGGCCGTCGGCGTCGGCGACCTTCACCGAGCCGCCCGCCGTGATGTCCGGCACGGTCGCCGGCGCCTGGCAGGGCGTGCCGGTCGCGCCGGCGGCGGCGCCGGCGACGCTGACGTACCCGTGCAGCAAGATGCCGTCGGGTTTGCTCGTCTCGTCGGCGCGGCCGAGCCAGCCGCAGCCGCCCAGGGCGAGCACCGACGCCAGGGAAGACACCAACGCGAGGGGAAGCACCGAACGCCGCACCCGGCAACCTTAGTCTTGTCAGCGTGTCGACCCTGCGAGACCTCGTCGAGGAGCACACCACCCTCGAGCCCGACGACATCGAGCACCTGCACCGGCTGGCCGGTGACTGGCAGATCGTGTCCGACCTCAGCTTCGCCGACCTGCTCATGTGGGTGCCGATCGAGGCGCGCGGCGAGTTCGTCTGCGTGGCCCAGGTGCGCCCGACCACGGCGCCGACCGCCTACCAGGACGACCAGGTCGGGCGGATCGCCGGCGGGCCCGAGGTCGCGCACCTGCAGATCGTGCGCCAGCAGGGGCGGATCTGGCGGGAGGGCGACCCGGTCTGGTATGGCGACATGCCCGCCCGGCACGAGGCGATCCCGGTGCGCCGGCCCGGCCGGGACCGGATCATCGCCGTGCTCGGCCGGGACACCAACCTGAGCACCGCGCGCACGCCGGCGCAGCTCGAGCTGAACTACCTGACCACGGCCGACGACCTGGCCCAGATGATCGCCGACGGCAGCTGGCCGCCGCCCCGGCACCCGGGCGAGACCACCAGCGCGCCGCGCATCGGCGACGGGCTGGTGCGCCTCGACGCCACCGGCAAGGTCACCTACGCCAGTCCCAACGCGCAGTCGGCGTACCGCAGGCTGGGCCTCGCCGCCCACCTGGTGGGCGAGAGCCTGGCCCAGATCACCGGCCGGCTGGTCGACGACCCGCTGGAGGGCGCGGACGCGACCGAGCGCATCCACTCCGCCCTGCACGGCGAGGCCCCGGCCCGCAAGGAGCTGGAGGCCCGCGGCGCCACGGTGCTCATGCGGGCGCTGCCGCTCATGCCGGCGGGCGTGCCGATCGGCGCGCTCGTGCTGGTGCGCGACATCACCGAGGTGCGCCGGCGGGACCGGCAGCTGATGACCAAGGACGCGACGATCCGCGAGATCCACCACCGGGTCAAGAACAACCTGCAGACCGTCGCCGCGCTGCTGCGCCTGCAGGCCCGGCGGGTGGGAGTGCCCGCCGCCCGGCATGCCCTGGAGGAGTCGGTACGCCGGGTGGCCTCCATCGCGCTGGTCCACGAGACGCTGTCGATGTCCCCGGAGTCCGCGGACGAGGCGGTGGAGTTCGACGGCATCGTCGACCGGGTCGCCGCGGCCGCCGTCGAGGTCGGCGCGACCGGGTTCAGCGTGACGGTGCGCCGGCAGGGCGACTTCGGCGTGCTGCCGGCCGAGATCGCCACGCCGCTGGTCATGGTGCTCAACGAGCTGCTGCAGAACGCGGTG
Source organism: Dactylosporangium sp. CA-092794 (assembly GCF_050948465.1). Classification (NCBI taxonomy): domain Bacteria; kingdom Bacillati; phylum Actinomycetota; class Actinomycetes; order Micromonosporales; family Micromonosporaceae; genus Dactylosporangium; species Dactylosporangium sp. CA-092794. The sequence continues at coordinate 1,246,491 of NZ_CP192044.1, forward strand.
GAACACGCGTTCGAGCCGACGGTGCCCGAGTCGCCCGAGGTGGTGGTGTCCGTGCACCGGTTCCGCAAGCAGCTGCACGTGACCGTCGCCGACAACGGCTGCGGCCTGCCCGAGGGCTTCGACCTGGACGCCAGCGAGCGGCTGGGCCTGCAGATCGTGCGCACGCTGGCCACCGGCGAGCTGCGCGGCACGATCGAGCTGCGGGCGCGGGTGGGTGGCGGCACCGAGGCGGTCATGGTGGTACCGCTGGCGAAACGATGAAATCAACCGGACTGTGGGACGGCAGGGAAAACGTGCCCGGCCAGCCGCGCAATCGGGACCCTGAATTCCTATCGGCTGAGTCGAATTTCTGTTACCGGTTTGTGAATTTGCACTGAGACGACTCTCACGCGGGCGTGGCGTAAGGACCGCTCTCCGTGGAAGACTGCAGCTTATGCACGCTGCTTCGCTGCGGCTCGTCAGCCGCCGCCACGTCGACTACGGTCGCGTGCGCAGCGCCATCTGTCCGGCTCGCTGAACCGCCGCCCGCCAATTTTCCCGGGCGCGCGACTTCACGCCGGAATCCTTATATGACGTCGACGTCATCCGGGCCCGATCGTTCGGGCACGGCCGGCGCTAGGTCGCGTGCTCTCCAAACCTGAGAGGACGCCGACATGTCGGTGAACACCATCCGCGGACGTGGTGCGGCCGGCGGGCGACCTCGCGGTGAGGGGCAATGGGCCCTCGGCCACCGCGAGCCGCTCAATCCGAACGAGCGCAGCAAGAAAGACGACAACCCGCTCAACGTGCGGGCCCGCATCGAGAACATCTACGCGCACCGCGGCTTCGACTCGATCGACCCGGCCGACCTGCGCGGGCGGTTCCGGTGGTACGGCCTCTACACCCAGCGCCGCCCCGGCATCGACGGCGGGCGCACCGCCGTGCTCGAGCCGGAGGAGCTCGACGACCGGTACTTCATGCTGCGCATCCGCAGCGACGGCGGCCAGCTGTCGGTCGCCCAGCTGCGCACGATCGCCTCGATCTCACAGCGCTTCGGCCGCGACACCGCCGACATCACCGACCGGCAGAACATCCAGCTGCACTGGATCGAGATCGAGAACGTGCCGACGATCTGGTCCGAGCTGGAGGCGGTCGGCCTGTCCACCACCGAGGCCTGCGGCGACACGCCGCGGGTGATCCTCGGCAGCCCGATCGCGGGTGTCGCGGAGAGCGAGGTGCTCGACCCGACCGAGGCGATCACCGAGATCAACCACCGCTTCGTGGGCGACCCGGAGCTGTCCAACCTGCCGCGCAAGTTCAAGTCGTCGATCTCGTGGCTGCCGGACACGCCGTACGAGGCCAACGACATCTCGTTCGTCGGGGTCATCCACCCGGAGCACGGCCCCGGCTTCGACCTGTGGGTCGGCGGCGGCCTGTCGACCAACCCGATGCTCGCCCAGCGGGTCGGCGTCTGGGTGCCGCTGCACGAGGTCCCCGAGGTCTGGCACGGCGTGATCCGGATCTTCCGGGACTACGGCTACCGCCGGCTGCGCGCCCGCGCCCGGCTGAAGTTCCTGGTCGCCGACTGGGGCATCGGGCAGTTCCGGCAGATCCTGGAGAACGAGTACCTCGGCCGCCGGCTCATCGACGGCCCCGCGCCGGAGCTGCCGGAGAAGCCGATCGACCACATCGGCGTGCACAAGCAGTGGGACGGCAAGTACTTCGTCGGGGCGGCGCCGGTCGCCGGGCGCAGTTCCGGCACGCAGCTGGCCAAGGCCGCCGACCTCGCCGAGGAGCACGGATCGGACCGGCTGCGGCTCACGCCGTACCAGAAAATCCTGATCCTCGACGTCGACGAGTCGCGCACCGAGTCGCTCGTGCGGGGCCTGCAGGCCATCGGCCTGGAACCCCGCCCGTCGAACTGGCGGCGCAGCACGATGGCCTGCACCGGCATCGAGTTCTGCAAGCTGGCGATCGTCGAGACCAAGGCGCGCGCCGCCGAGCTGGTGGAGCACCTGGAGCAGAAGGTCGCCGAGCTCGACGCCGACATCTCGATCCACCTCAACGGCTGCCCCAACGCCTGCGCCCGCACGCAGATCGCGGACATCGGTCTCAAGGGCATGCTGGTGCGCGACGACGCGTCCGGCGACATGGTCGAGGGCTTCCAGATCCACCTGGGCGGCGGCCTGGGCATGGCCGAGGGGCAGACCGCCGGCTTCGGCCGCAAGCTGCGCGGCCTCAAGACCACCGCGGCCGACCTGCCCGCCTACGTCGAGCGGGTCACGGGCCACTACAAGGCCGGGCGCGAGCCCGGCGAGTCCTTCGCCCGCTGGGTCATGCGCGCTCCGGAAGCGGAGTTGCGATGAGCGAACGGCAGGCGCCGTTGTACTGCCCGTACTGCGGCGACGAGGACCTCCGGCCACACGAGGACACGCACGGCGCGTGGGAGTGCCGCAGCTGCGCGCGGGTCTTCTCACTGAAATTCCTGGGACTGGCGGCAAGAGCGTTGGAGGCGAAGCGGTGAGTACGACGACCGTTGCCCGAAGTACACCTGCGTCAATCGAATTCGCCAAGGAAGCCTCGGCGCGGCTGGAGAACCAGCCGGCCGAGAAGATCATCGAGTGGGCCGCCGGCGCGTTCGGCGAGCGGTTCTGCGTGACCAGCTCGTTCGCCGACGCCGTGCTCGCGCACGTGGTGTCGAAGGTCGTGCCCGGCGTGCCGGTCATCTTCCTCGACACGGGCCTGCACTTCGCCGAGACGCTGCGGGTGCGCGAGGTCGTCCAGCGCACGCTGCCGGTGACCGTCCGCTCGATCCGTCCCCGCCAGACGGTCGCCGAGCAGGACGCCGAGCACGGCCCGCGGCTGTATGCCCGCGACCCCGACGAGTGCTGCTTCCTGCGCAAGATCGAGCCGCTGGAGCGGGCACTCGCCGACTACGACGCCTGGGCCGCCGGCCTGCGCCGCGACGAGTCGCCGAGCCGGGCGAACACCCCGATCGTGGGCTTCGAGCAGGCCCGCGCCAAGTTCAAGGTGTCGCCGCTGGCGCAGTGGACGCAGGCGGACGTGGACGCGTACATCTCCCGCTACAACGTGCCGGTCAACGCGCTGATGCGGCAGGGGTACGCCTCGGTCGGCTGCTGGCCGTGCACCCGGCGCACCCCTCCGGGCGGCGACCCGCGCGGCGGCCGCTGGCCGATGTTCGACAAGACCGAGTGCGGCCTGCACACCTCCGGATGACCGCGGTACTCCTCGTGGCCCACGGGTCGGCTGACCCACGGGCGGCCGCGGCCACTCGCGCGCTGGCGCGGGCGGTCGCGGCCCAGCGGCCCGGCCTGGACGTGCGCTGCGCGTTCCTCGACCACGCCGGCCCGCGCCCCGGCGAGCAGCTGTTCGCCTGCTCCGCTCTCGGGCACTCCGCGGCCGTGGTCGTGCCCTTGCTGCTGACCTCGGCGTATCACGGCCGCGTCGACCTGCCGGCCGTGCTGGACCGGGCCCGGGCCGACGGCCTGCGCATGCCCGTCACCACCACCGAGGTCCTCGGCCCCACCCCGACGGGCGGTGTCCCGCCGCTGCTGCTGGCCGCTCTGCGCCGGTTGTTGCCGCGGATTCGGTACGACGCTGTCGTGCTCGCCGCCGCCGGCACCCGCGACGACCTGGCCCGCCACTCGGTGGATGTGGCGGCGGGGGCCCTAGGGGCGTCGCTGGGCGTCCCATGCCATGCCGCCTATGCCTCGGGGTCCCCGGTGACCGGCGCGGTCGCTGTGGAGGCGCTGCGGGCCCGCGGGTGCTCGCGGATCGCGGTGTCGTCCTACTTCCTGGCGCCCGGCCGGCTGCACGATCACGTGGTGTCCTCGGCGCTGCTGGCCGGGGCGCTCGCACCGGTGGCGCCGCCACTGGGCAGCAACCTGGACCTGGCGCGACTGGTCATGTCGCGCATCGGCGCGGCGGAGGCACTCGAGCGGGTCGCATGACCGTCACGTGGCACGTGATGGTTACCGTTGTCTGATGCAGATGACATGCCCGAAATGCCGTGGCGAGATGCGCCAGTTCGAGCGCGGCGGTGTGACCGTCGACCAGTGCCTGGAGTGCCGCGGCATCTTCCTGGACCGTGGCGAGCTGGAGCACCTGATCGACGCCGAGCAGTCCTGGCACGGCGGTCGCCAGCAGTCACATGGCTACCCGCAGCAACAGCCCTACCAGCAGCAGCCGTATCAGCAACCGTACCCGTCGCATGGTGGCTACGGGCACTACGGCCACCACAAGAAGCACCGCCGGCACCATCGTGAGAGCTTCTTCGGCGAGCTCTTCGACTGACCGCTTGGTTCGGAGCACTCGCCTCGGGCACGCCGCGCGCCTTGGGCGCCGGTGCTTTGGGCGCGCCGCGCGCCCGACGCGGCGATAAGTCTCCGTGATCATGCACGTGCCCGGCCCGACACCACGGGTTTGTCATGATCGCGGAGACTTACTGTACACAGGTGTACGTTTTCGCTCCGTGATCATGAAAAACCGGGGTGTCGGCGATGGGTCGCGCATGACGCTTCTATAGGGAAGGTGATCGGGCCCGGGGTTCGTGATCCGCTAGGTTCGATGCCGGTGATCTTGGATGACTCTTCCGTGATCTGACCACCGTGTGGTGTGTCTTTCGCATGACGTGTCGACAAGGTCACCGGCGTCGGCCCAGCTCGCTGTCCCTTGGCCTGATCAGAAGCCTGTCCGTGCTCAACCACGTGACTCATCACAGATGTGCCATGGTCAGCACCGTGTTCCCGGGCCGACGCCGTTGCAACGGCAGCGCTCATGGAAGGAACCACCGTAATGACCATGGTGACAGATCGTCGGGGCCGGCGTCGCCGGGCAGCGCCCGCCGGGCAGGGCGGCCGGGCTGTGTCCACCGCGTGGGTGGTCGGGGTCGACACGCACACCGACACCCACACCGCGACCCTGGTCGACGAGGTGAGTGCGGTCCTGGCCCAGACCGAGGTCCCGGCCACCCCGGCCGGCTACGCGCAGGTGCAGGCCTGGGCGCAGCGGCAGATCCCGGCCGGGCAGCGGATGTTCTGGGCGGTGGAGGGCACCCGTTCGCACGGGCACGGCCTGACCCGGCACCTGCAGGCCGCCGGGTACCGGGTCGTGGAGGCCGTGAAACCCGAGCCGGCCCGCCGGCGGCGGGGCAAGTCCGACCCGATGGACGCCACCCACGCCGCCCTGGCCGCGCAGGCCGTGGAGCGGGACCCCGCCGCCCGGCACGCCGAACCCCGCGCCGACGGCCGGCGGGAGGCGCTGCGGATGCTGCTGGTCACCCGCCGGCACGACTCCGACGTGCGCACCGCCACGGTCAACCTGTTCAAATCGCTGCTGCTCGGCGCCGGGCAGCTGCGCGAGACGCTGCGCGGGCTGACTACCACCCGGCAGGTCCGCGCCGTGGCGGGCCTGCCCGACGACCCGGCCGCCGACCTGGAGACCCGGGTCCGGCTGCAGGCCCTGCGCCGGGCCGCGGCCACCATCGCCGAGCTGGACCGGGCCATCGCCGCGGCCGAGAAACAGCTCGCCGGGCTGGTCAAGCAGGCCTGTCCCGGCCTGCTCGACCAGCCCGGCGTCGGCCCGGTCACCGCCGCGACCCTGCTCACCGTCTGGTCCCACCACGGCCGTATCCACAGCGAGGCCGCGTTCGCCGCGATCGGCGGGATCAGCCCCCTACCAGCCAGCTCCGGCCGGGTCGTCCGGCACCGGCTCAACCGCGGCGGTGACCGCGCCCTCAACACCGCCCTGCACACCATCGTCACCGCCCGCCGGCGGATGAAACACCCACCAACCAGCGACTACATCACCCGCCGCACCACCGAAGGCCTCTCCAACAAAGAAATCCTTCGATGCCTCAAACGCTACGCCATCCGCCAGCTCTACCGCTTCCTGGAAGCCAACGCCGTCGACGCTTGACAAAACCCTTCACAGATCACGGAGACTTGTGGTCGCTGCGGTCGCGTGGTCGCCGGCTGCGGTTGTCTGCCGTGGAGCGGGCCCGGCGGTGGGGCTTTCGGCCTGCTGCGGGGCCGCGGGCTGCCAACTGCGGCTGCGGGTGCCGCCGCCGGGAGGGCGCGCCGGGAGGTGGATGCAGCAACGCCCCGGCCGTGTGGCCGGGGCGTTCGCGTCTTGTGGTCGTGAAGGCTTTTGCTCAGGCAGAGTGAGCGCGGACCCGAAGGCCGCCGCGACGCTTCATCAGGCGACGCTCGTCTTCGCTCATCCCGCCCCAGACGCCTGCGTCCTGACCGGAGTCGAGCGCCCACTGCAGGCACTCGCTGGTCACGGAGCAGCGCTGGCAGACCGCCTTCGCCTGCTCAACCTGCAGCAACGCGGGTCCGGATGTCCCGATGGGGAAGAATAGCTCCGGGTCCTCGTCGCGGCAGAGGGCATGGTGGCGCCAGTCCGACATGGCGGCAACACTCCTTGTTTTTTTCGCGGATCGTTGTTGGTGATTCCCTATATGCATCTCATGTAACGGTTCGGCTAGGCGGAGCCTGAAGATCCGTAACATGTGTGCGGGCAACGCTCAGTGGTCGTTTCGCTTGTGAATGCTTTCACGAACTACCGCGATGTCAAGGGGTCCAAACCAAAAAAATCCAAGTCGGTGAGCAAGCTCACGCACGGTTTGTCCGGTTTTGTGGTGATTGGTGACCCTGGATCGCAACAGTCAGTGACCAATGTAGTACGCTTCGGTCAACGACCGATGGGCTTTCGGAGATGCGGCCGCGGTGTCTCTGTCGCGACTCTCTGCAACTTTCTCCCCCTTCGGTGGTTGATCGCCGGGGGTGACTCAACACACTACGCGTAACGCCCCCGGCACGGACGCGAAATCCAACTTGTCGACCTCCCCGAGGTACTCGCCGTCGACCTGGAAAGCGATCGGCCGCGCGGCGGTCAGCGTGAAGCCTGGCAGATCATGCATCCGCACGACCTGCTTTCCCCGGGGACTGTGGCGGCTCGACACCAGCTGGACCATGGTCCGCGTCGTGCTAGCCACCTGCAACACCCGAAGTCCCAGCACGTCGAGCCCGGTTTCGAACGACGCGCGCGGATTCGGATTCACGGACCGCTCGCCGATGTAGGTCCACGGTGCCGTGTTCTGTACCAGCATCCAAGCTAGCCCGGCCTGCGCCGGTTCGCCCGGCAACTCGAGCGTGAGCAGCGGCACGCGGCGGTTCGTGGCGGCGAGCTGCGCCATGGTGGAGCGGAAGTACAGCCACGGCGTGGACATCGAGCCCTTGTGCCGGGCCTGGTCGACCCGCCGCACGACCTCGGCGTCGAGGCCCAGTCCGGCGCAGAACGTGAAGTACCGGTCGTCGGCGCGGCCGAGCCCGATGATCCGCTCGCGCCGGTCGCGCAGGGCCTCGAGGATCGCGCCGGTACCCTCGGCCCAGTCGCTGGGCAGTCCGAGCGCCCGGGCGAAGACGTTGGTCGAGCCGCCCGGCACGACGGCGAGCGCGGGACGGTCGTGGGCGCGGTCGGGTGCCGGCCCGGCGTCGAAGGTCATCAGGCCGTTGACCGCCTCGTTGACGGTACCGTCGCCGCCCAACGTGACGACGAGGTCCAGACCCTCGCGGGCCGCCTCGCGGGCGAGGTCGGCGGCGTGGCCCCGGCGCTGCGTGTAGGCGACGTCCAGGTCGACCTGACTGCGGAGGGCCCGCACCAGAATGTCCCGGCCGCGTTCGGTGGTGGTCGTCGCATTGGGGTTGACCACCAAGAGCGCTCGCATGGGCGGCACTGTACCCGCTTCGCGGCGCGATAAGGTTGGACCCGCAAAACCCGTGACATGGACCTCCACCAGGAAGGACACGCCAGTGAGCGGGACGGCCGAGCAGACACCGTCGACCCTTCGCTGGGCGGTCCGCCTGCTGCTGCTGGAGGGCGCCGGCCTGGCCGCGCTCACGCTGTGGTTCGTCTACCAGGACCTCACCGCCTCGTGGACGGCGGCGGAGATGGCGCTGTCCTCCACCGGGTACCTCGCGCTCATGACGGTGCTGTTCATCGGCATCGGCGTGGCCCTGCACCGCCGGCGCCGCTGGGCCCGCGGCCCGGGGATCGTGGCGCAGATGCTGCAGATGCCGATCGGCTGGACGATGCTGACCCAGGGCCAGCCCTACGTCGGCGCCCCGATCTTCCTGCTGGGCCTGGCCGGCGCGGTCCTGTTGTTCGCCCCGTCGACGCGCATCGCTCTCGGCGTGCGCTGACGCGCTTCCGCGGAGCTGTCGCACTTGCGGTCCGTCGAGGTCGCGTCGAGCGGTCCGAGATGCGGTTCGGTGCTTTACGCTCGATTCTCGTGACGGTCGCTCCCGCCTATCAGGTCCTCGCCGGCCGTATCCGCGACGACATCATGTCCGGCCAGCTGCGCCCCGGCGAGCGCCTGCCGACCGAGCCGCAGCTGTGTGAGCAGTCCGGCCTGAGCCGCTCGACGGTCCGCGAGGCGCTGCGCCTGCTCAGCAGCCAGCACCTGATCGTCACCACGCGCGGCGTCAACGGCGGCAGCTTCGTGGCCGAGCCCGACGCCCACACGCTGGGCGAGACCCTCTCCGACGGCGTCGGCCTCCTGCTGGCCCGGGGCGCGGTGACGGGCGAGGACTTCCTGGAGGTACGCCGGATGCTGGAGGTCCCGGCCGCCGGCCTGGCCGCGGCCCGGCACCAGCCGCACCATCTCGCCGACCTGGAGCGCGCGATGTTCGACCCCGAGCGCGACGATCTGGAGCGGTGCATCGAGGCCCACGCGGAGTTCCACCTGGCGGTCGCCGCGGCCGCGGGCAACTCGCTGCTGGGACTGGTGGTGCGCCCGCTCTACCACCACTCCGACCGGCGCGCCGTCGCCGAGGCCGCGCCGCCGGCGATGTGGCGGGCGATCGACCGGGACCACCGCGAGCTGCTGGCCGCGATCCGCGACGGGGACGTGCCGCGGGCGATGGAGCTGGCCCGCACGCACATCGACAACGTACGGCCGGCCGACCGCCTCCTCCTCGCCGTCTAGCCTCCCGAAGCGCCCGGTCGTGCCTGCCCGGGCTCGCGCGAAGCGCGGCGGAGGGCCGGCGGTGCGCTCCGGCGCAGCGGCCGGAAGTCTCCGCGATCATGCGCAACTGGCACCGACACCAACGGTTTTTCATGATCACGGAGTGTTGATGTACCCCCGTGTACCGAAAGGTTCCGGGATCATGGCGAACCCGTAGCACGGCCACCGCGGGCAGCATGATCACGGAGACATACATCCGCCCCGGTCCGCTCCGCCGCTGTGGGAATCGGGCAAACTGGCCCGAGTGCGCACCGAAATAAGGTATAAATCGGATATGTCCGGACACGGAGTGTCTGGACATATCCGAAGGCAGCGGGTCAGGAAGGGCGGCGCTTCGTCAGGCGGATGCCGGCCTGATGCCCGTCGACCGTGGCCGAGACCTCGTCGGCCAGGGCGCTCAGGACCTGCCAGGCGAAGGACTCGCCGGCCGGCAGGCGCTCGTCCGGCGAGCCGAGCGGGACCGTGGTGTAGACGGTCAGCGCGTCGCTCGTCACGGTGAATCGGCAGGACAGCTCGACCGTGTCGCCCAGCTGGGGGGTGTCGGCGGCGACCGCCAGCAGCATCGCGCAGGCCTCGTCGACCGCGATGCGCAGATCCTCGATCTCGTCGAGCGTGAAGTGCAGGCGCGCGGCCAGGCCGGCCGTGGCCGTGCGCAGCACGCCCAGGTAAGCGGGTGACGCCGGCACCGCCAGCAGTACGACGTCGTCGCCGTCGCTGCCCGACCGTTTCGATACGAGCTGTGTCACGCTGACTACCCCCTCCGAGGCGACTCTACGACGTCAGCGCGTCCGATGACGCGGCGAGTGCGGCCAGTGGCGCTCCGGAGAGGCGGTACGGCACCCAGTCGGACTTCGGGCCGGCGCCCAGGGCGGCGTAGAACTCGCGGGCCGGGTTCCAGTGCAGCACCGCCCACTCCAGCCGCGGGTACCCCCGCTCGACGCACGTCGCGGCCAGCGCGGCCACCAGCGCCTTGCCGGCTCCGGTGCCGCGAGCGGCGGGGCGCACGTAGAGGTCCTCGAGGTAGATGCCGTGGACGCCTTCCCAGGTGGAGTACGTCAAAAACCACAGTGCCATGCCCACGGGCGCCCCGGCGGCCTCGGCGACATGGCAGAAGACCGCGGGTGCCGGGCCGAACAGGGCGGCGGTGAGCTGCTCGGCGGTGAGGTGGCACTCGTCGCGGGCGCGCTCGAACTCGGCCAGCTCGTAGACCATGTCGACCAGGAGCGGTACGTCGTCGGGGCGGGCGGGGCGAATCAACCGGAGGGCTCCTTGGAAAGCACGACCCCCACCCCGCGGGCGGCGGGATGGGGGAGGGCAGAGGCGGGTGGCTCAGGCCTGCTTGGTCTCCCAGAAGATCTTCGCGATCTCGTCGATCTTCGCCAGGAGCTGCTCGGCGACCGCCGGGTCGGCGGAGCCCTTGGCCCCGGAGGCGCCGGCGAGCTTGGTGGCCTCGTTGAACAGGCCGTGCAGCTGCGGGTACTTCTCGAAGTGGGCGGGCTTGAAGTAGTCGGTCCACAGCACCCACAGGTGGTGCTTGACCAGCTCCGAGCGCTGCTCCTTGATGATGAGGGCCCGCGTGCGGAAGGCGGGGTCCTCGTTGGCCTGATATTTCTCGGAGATTGCCTTGACGGACTCGGCCTCGATTCGGGCCTGTGCCGGGTCGTAGACACCACACGGCAGGTCGCAGTGGGCGCTCACCACGGTGCGCGGGGTGAAAAGCCGCGACAGTCGCATCGAACCCTCCAGGGTGATTTGCGATGATCCTCAGTGCTGACCCTACTCCTATCCAACCTCGGGGATTTCATGCGCACTCCGTGGTTTACGGCACTCGTGTCGGGGCCATCCATGGTGCCGACGCTGCGCTCGGGGGACCGGATTCTGGTGCGCCGCACCGCGTCCGCGCGCGCGGGCGATCTCGTGGTCGCCGTCTTCCGCAGCCGGCCGGAACTGCTGGTGATCAAGCGCGTGGCCCGCGCTGACGGCGATGGATGGTGGGTCGTGGGAGACAACCCCTTCGGGAGTGATGATTCTGCGCGGTACGGCCGGGCAGATGTCATCGGGCGTGTGACATTTCGCTGGTGGCCACACCCGGTGCGCTTCCCGCGGGCGCCAGGCTAAAGTGATGCGGTTACGGGAGACCCCCGGTCGCATTCGCATTTTTCCCGCGCTTTCACCCCGCGCCGCGCGTTCTTCCCGTATCAAGCCGTGGCAAAGGAGCCCCCGTGCTGACATCCGTGTCCGACTCCGTTTCCGATCCCGTGACCGATCCTGTCTTCGCGCTGCACGCCGGTGGCAAGCTCGCCGTGCAGTCCACCGTCCCGCTGGCCACCCGCGAGGACCTCTCGATGGCGTACACGCCCGGTGTGGCCCGCGTCTGCGAGGCGATCGCCGCCGATGAGTCCCTCGTGCACCAGCTCACCTGGGTCGGCAAGGCCGTCGCCGTGGTGACCGACGGCTCCGCGGTGCTCGGCCTGGGCAACATCGGCCCCCGCGCCGCGATGCCGGTGATGGAGGGCAAGGCGGTGCTGTTCAAGCAGTTCGGTGGCGTCGACGCGGTGCCGATCTGCCTGGACACGCAGGACCCCGACGAGATCGTGCGGGTCGTGACCGCGCTGGCGCCGTCCTTCGGCGGGATCAACCTGGAGGACATCTCCGCGCCGCGCTGCTTCGAGATCGAGCGGCGGCTGGAGGAATCGCTGCCGATCCCGGTGTTCCACGACGACCAGCACGGCACCGCGATCGTGGTGCTGGCCGCGCTGCGCAATGCCTGCGCCGTGCTCGGCCGCAACATCGCCGACCTGCGCATCGTGGTGAGCGGCGCGGGCGCGGCCGGCGTGGCCGTGACCCGGATGCTCATCAGCGGCGGCGCGAACGCCGGCGAGATCGTGGTGCTCGACTCGCGCGGCTGCCTGCACACCGGCCGCACCGACCTCAACCCGGTCAAGGCCGCGCTCGCCGCCGAGACCAACGCGGGCGGCGTGACCGGCGACATCGCCTCGGCGCTGCGCGGCGCCGACGTGCTCATCGGCGTCTCGGGCGGCACCATCCCCGAGGAGGCACTGGCCGGCATGGCGCCCGAGGGCGCGATCTTCGCGCTGGCCAACCCGACGCCCGAGGTGCACCCGGAGATCGCCGCGCGGTATGCCAGCGTCGTGGCCACCGGCCGCAGCGACTTCCCCAACCAGATCAACAACGTGCTCGCCTTCCCGGGCATCTTCCGCGGCGCGCTGGAGTCCGGCGCGACCCACATCAGCGAGGGCATGAAGGTGGCCGCGGCGAACGCGATCGCCGGCGTGCTCGGCGCGGGCGAGCTCGCCCCGGAGTGCATCGTGCCCAGCGCGCTCGACCCGCGGGTCGCCCCGGCGGTGGCCGCAGCCGTCTCCGAGGCCGCGCTCCGCGACGGCGTGATTCGTTAACGAGGACTGAGGTCACGGATATGCGTGCCGCATTCGCAACCGCGTTCAACGAGGCCGACCCGCTGTCCGTGCTCGAGATCGGTGACGCACCGGAACCGGCGCCCCCGGCCGACTGGTCCGTGGTGGAGGTGCGCGCCAGCGCGCTCAACCACCACGACCTGTGGTCGCTGCGGGGCGTCGGCCTCCGGGAGGACCAGCTGCCGATGATTCTCGGCTGCGACGCCGCGGGGATCGGCCCGGACGGCACCGAGGTCGTCGTCTATCCGGTGGTGTACACCGACCAGGGCGACTTCACGATCCTGTCCGAGTACTACCAGGGCACGGTCGCCGAGCGGGTGGCCGTCCCGGCGTACAACCTCGTGCCCAAGCCCGCCGAGCTCACCTTCGCCGAGGCGGCCTGCCTGCCCACGGCGTGGCTCACCGCGTTTCGCATGCTGACCACCAAGGGCCGGCTGGAGGAGGGCGGCGCGGTGCTCGTGCAGGGCGCGGGCGGCGGCGTCGCCACGGCCGCGGTGCTCCTCGGCACGGCGTTGGGCGCCCGGGTGTACGCCACCAGCCGCGACCCCGCGAAACGCGAACACATCGCCGCCCTCGGCGCCACGGCCGTCGAGCCCGGCGCCCGCCTCCCGGAGCGCGTCGACGTGGTCGTGGAGACGGTCGGCGAGGCCACCTTCGACCACTCGATGAAGTGCGCCAAGCTCGGCGGCCGGATCGTGGTGTCCGGCGCGACGAGCGGCTACCTGCCGAAGGTCAACCTGCGCCGGATGTTCGCGCTGCAGCTGGAGATCCTGGGCACGAGCATGGGCACCCCGGAGGAGCTCGCCGACCTGATGGCGCTGCTGGCCCGCACCGGCATCCGCCCGGTCATCGACACGATCCTGCCGTTCTCGGAGGCCCGCAAGGCGTTCGAGCTGCTCCAGTCCGGCCAGGTCTTCGGCAAGGTCGTCCTCGACCACACCGCCTGACCCGCCCGCCCCGGCCCGACCCCGTCCACTGCCGGCCGTGGTCGGCCCCGGCCCCGGCCGGCCGGGCCCACCCCGTCCGCTGCTGGCCGTCGTCGGCCCCGGCCGCGACCGGCTCTCGGCCGCCGCTGAGGCTGCCATGCGCGAGCCGGGGCATTTCCGGCGCAGGCCCGGCAAACCAGCGCTCGGTGTGGGTCCGACCAACCCGATAGTCGGCATTTTTCCGATAAATCCGGACACCTGGCGGTGTCCGGATTTATCGCCTTTATCATCATTTAACCCGTGTCGGGTGACACGCACGGCTTAGCGCGCATCGATCCCGGCCGGGCCGCGCTCGGCCATGCCACGGGCCAGGGCAGGCGCGGCGGCACCAACCTTGGCCGATGAGAGTCACGTTCGGCGATGATCACGCGCCCGAAGGGGCCAAGATGCACATCGGCGGACGAGAGTCCGACAATTGGGCGGTTCTGGGCATCGGCCAGACGTTGCCACGCGTCGCGACCCCTCGGCCGCGGTCGGAGTGAACGAATCTCTCCGCGATCATGCGGCTCCCACTGATGTATGACGGGTTTCCCATGATCGCGGAGACATATGGTACCTATGGGTACATAGTCTCTCCACGATCATGAAAAACCGCCGATGAGGGCCGCGTTCGACCATGATCACGGAAGGTTCGACCCGCTGATGCACATATATACCCCGTCAGGCGAAAAATCCGACAAGTCGTGGCGCGGAGCGCCCGACTTGTCGGATCTCGCGGCCCGCGGGCGCGGCTACAGGTGGGAGTCGAGGTCCACGGAGGGGGCGAGGTCGGCCTTGGCCGCGGCGTCGCCGTACAGCTCCAGCCGGAGGAACTCGAGGGTGCTCTGCGCGACCGTCCCGTAGGCCGGGGATTCCGGCCGCAGGTAGGGGTCGTTGTGGTCGCCGCCCGGAATGGTGAGCATCGCCTTCGCCCACGGGACGAGGTCGTAGGTGGCTTTGCCGCTGGCGTACGACACCAAGGGGTCCGCGTCGCCGTGGACGAAGAACAAGGCCGCCGGCGTGCCGCTGAAATCCGTCCCCACCCCCAGTCCGCTGCCGGCCAGGATGACGCCGGCGCGCAGGCGCGGGTCGCGGGCGACGGTGAAGAGGCCGACCGTCGTGATGGCGCCCGCCGAGTGGCCGGCCGCGGCCAGCCGGGTGCGGTCGATGTGGGTCCCGAGCGGGCCGGCCAGCACCTGCCCGAGCACGTAGCTGGCGTCCGCGGGCTGGTTGAGCACGTCGTAGACGTCGAGGCTGGGAGCGCCGCGGGTCGTGTTGGGATAGGCCGGCGCGATCACCACGAACCCGGCCGCCGCCCAGCTCTTGAGCAGCGGCGCGAACTCTTCCGGCGTGCCGTTCAGGCCGTGGCTGAAGAGGATCGCGGGGTATCGGCCCGCATGGTCCGGGGTCCAGACGACCGTCCGCAGCGTTCGTCCTTGCCGGGTGTACGTCACCTGCTGCGACGACACCGACAAGTCGCCGGCCGGCAGCGCCAGCGGCGGCGGCAGTTGCACCGCGGCGAGCCGGGGATCGGCCGTCCCGGCGGGAGTGGCGCTCGGGGTGACCCAGCGGGAGGGCGCCTGGCTGTCCGAGCAACCCGACAGGGTGCCGGACACCAGCGCAGCGGATACGACGACGGCGGCGAGCGCGGCGCGCGGACGCAGACGCATGCCTCAACGGTACGGGGGCCCCGCACGGATCGACCGCTTCCCCCGAGGGCGAAATCCCGCCAAGATGAGGCGCATGCAGCAGACGTTCAGGGCGCTGACCGCCGTGTGCGCGGTCGCCGGGATCGCGTTCCTGATGCACTGGAACCACGGCGACTGGAACTCGTTCGTCTATTTCACCGTGCAGAGCTCCGTCATTGTCGCCGCCGTGTCGGCCGTGGCGGTGTTCCGGGAGGTGCCGGCCTGGTTGCGCGGCGCGGCCACGCTCTACAGCTGCATCACCGGCATCGTGTACCACTCGCTGCTGGCCAACCGGGCCAGCCCGTTCTACCAGCCCGACTCCGGGCTCTGGGAGATGCACAACATCCTGCTGCACTCCCTCACCCCGATCCTCGCCGCGGTGACCTGGCTGCTGATCGAGCGGGAGCGGGTGCGCTGGTGGTATGCCGCCGTGTGGCTCGCCTACCCGCTGGGCTACCTGGTGTTCGCGCTGGTCCGGGGCGCGTTCGTGCACGAGTATCCGTACCCGTTCATCGACGTCAACAAGCTGCACGCGGGCGGCGTCACCCAGACGTCGCTGGGCTTCACGGTCGCGTTCTTCCTGCTCGGGCTGCTGCTCATCGGGCTCGGCGCGGTGCTGCGCCGGGCGTTGCCGCCCGCGCCCGTCTCAGACCAGGACGCCCGGGTTGAGGATGCCGCGCGGATCTAGCGTGCGCTTGGCCGCGCGCAGGGCATCGCGGTAGAGCGGGGAGCGCTGCTCGTCGTACCACGGGCGATGGTCGCGGCCAACGGCGTGATGGTGCGTGATCGTGCCGCCGTTGTCGGCGATCGCGTCGCTGACCGCGGCCTTGATCTCGTCCCAGATGGTGACCTCGGCGCCGCGGCGGGCCGGGGTGATGATCGTGAAGTAGGGGGCCGGGCCGTCCGGGTACACGTGGGTGAATCGGCAGGTCACCACCGCGACGCGGGCCGGCGCGGCGGCCTGGGCGGCGGCGAGCACGGCCGCGTGCAGCGCCTCGAAGCGGCTCCAGGTGCACGCCGTCTCCACGGTCTCGACGATGAGCCCGAGCCGGATCAGCGCGTCGCGGGTGTAGGGGGCCTTGAGAAATGCGTCCCGGAATCCCGCCGTTTTTGCCGTTTCGGTACCGCCATGAGCCCGGCAGATCTCCAGCGCCTCGGGCAGCAGCACCGAGTCGGGCCCCTCGAAGCCGAGCATGAGCCGCGTCTGCCCGTCGGTGGCGCCCGCGTTCAGCATCGACTCGACCGGGTCCAGCAGCCGGCAGTTCGCGGGGCGCAGCCCGGCCTGCACGAGTTCCCGGGTGGCGGCGACGCCCTCGAGGTACACCGGGAAGGCCATCGCCGCGGACGCCTTCCGCTCGGGCCGCCTGGTGACCCGCAGCCACGCCTCGACGATGATCCCGAGCGCACCCTCCGAGCCCAGGAACAGCCCGTCGGCGGCCGGACCGGCGCCGCTGGACGGCACGCGCGGCGACTCGACCGGGCCCTGCGGGGTGACCACGCGCAGCGCCTCGACGAAGTCGTCGATGCGGGTCGGGCCGGTCGCGTAGTGCCCGCCGGAGCGGGTCGCGAGCCAGCCGCCGACGGTGGAGAACTCGAAGCTCTGCGGGAAGTGCCGCAGCGTCAGGTCGTGCGGGCGCAGCGCGTCCTCCAGCGCCGGGCCGAACACCCCGGCCTGCACCCGCACCGCCCGGTTGACCTCGTCGACCTCGGCGATGCGGTTGAGCCGGCTCAGATCGAGCGAGACCCATGGCGCGCCCCCGCGGTACTCCACCCCACCGACCACCGACGTTCCCCCGCCGTAGGGCACCACGGCGGCCCCGGCGGCCTCCGCCCAGTCCAGCGCCGACACGATGTCGTGCACGGTGCGCGGCTGGCACACCAGGTCGGGCGGGTTGGGCAGTTCACCGTGCAGCGCGCGTACCACGTCCCGGAAGGCCTTGCCGTAGGCGTGCGACGCGCGGCTCATCGAGTCGGCCAGGAAGGCCTCCTCCATGATCGAGGGCGGGATCAGCCGCGGCGGCGGGAGCAGCGGGTCGAACGGCAGCGGCAGCACCGAGCCGTCGATCGGCAGCCACGGGCGCAGCGCCCGCTCCGCGAGGCGGCGGCAGGCCGCGTCGTCGAGGGCCTCGTCGACGTAGCCCCAGCCCCACCAGGAACGCTCGCGGTAGCCCACGCGGGGGAGAGTGCCACAATCCGACACTGTTCGGCCACAGTCGGAAGTGGCGACATAGGTATCGGGTGGGTCCTTCTCGGTATTCTGTCGGCCATGTCTGATGAGCAGCGCATGGACCCGAGTCAGAACACGCAGGCGTTTCAGGCGTGGGTGGACCAGAGTCAGCCGGCAGAACCGGCCAAGTCCAGGACGTTACTCTGGGTGGGGCTCGGCGTGGCGGTCGTCGTGGTGGTGGTCGTGCTGTTCGTCGCGCTGGGGTAGATGCCCGAGGACTCGAAGCGCGTGTAGCCCGGCAGCGTCGCGTCATCGGCCAGCCGCAGCCGGGCCGCGTCGTCGCTGTCGAAGGCCCAGTCGAGGAAGTCCAGCAGCGTCGCCATCGCCTGCACGTGGCCCCGCTCGGGGTCGTTGGTGCCGGCCCCGTGCTCCCCGCCCTGGATGGTGAGGAACGCCTTCGGCCACGGGTCCTTGCCGTAGGACTCCCGCCCCTGGCTGTAGGCCACGACGGGGTCCTTGTCGCCGTGGATGAACAGCAGCGGGACCGGGCTGCCCTTGTAGGCCGTCGTCGGCCGGCCCGCGAAGATCACGCCGACCTTCAGCCGCGGGTCGCGGTGCCCGGTGAACAGCCAGTCGGTGGTGGTGCCGCCGCCGGAGTGCCCGATGGCGCCGAGGCGGTCGGGGTCGATGCTGGCCGCGAGGGGGTTGCCCGGCTGCATCATCTGGCTGATGACGTACGACGCGTCGAGTGCCTGGTTGGGCACGTCGGTCTTGTCGAACTTGGGCCCGTCCTTCTTGGTGAACGGATACGCCGGCGCGGCGACCACGTAGCCGGCCTCGGCGAGGAACTTCGTCATGCCCTCGTACATCTGCGGGTTGCTGTAGAAGCCGTGGCTCCACAGCAGCAGCGGGAACTCGCCGGGCAGCGGGGTCGCGTCGAGCTGGGTGCGGCCCTTGGTCTGGCGGGCGGAGCCGCGCACCGGATACCACACGGTGGTCGGCAGCGGCCGGTTCTTGCCCCGCGCGAAGGTGAAGTGGCGCACCCCGACCGCGTGCGGCGCCGGCGAGGACTGCACCGCGGCCGCGCCGGCGGGCGTGCTGAACGGCGTCGGCGTGTCGTCGGACCCGGACGCGACAACAGCGCCGCCCACGATGAACAGGGCGGCGGTGAGCAGCGACACGGTTGCGGTTCGGGCACGACGCGCAGGCACGTCAAGAATGTAAGTGGGCGGCGCCATACGCCGTTATCGCCCGAGCGGGGACAATCGATTGGCTTGCCGGACTACGCCGGGTTGTTCGCGGATGACCCATTTGGCGGACGCGCCGGTACGTAGGGAGATCGGCGCTTCATCCGCATCGCGCAGCGATGCACTGAAATATCCGATTTATCCGGGCAAAGTGGCTAGTCGTCGCCCTCGTCGTCGAGGCGGGCGAGGTAGACGGCCAGGCGCTCGATCGGCGTCTCGAACTCCGGGTTGAGGTCGACGAAGTCGCGCAGCCGCTCGGCCAGCCACTCGAACGTGATCTCCTCGTCGCCGCGGCGGTCGGCGAGCTCCTCGATGCCGCGATCGGTGAAGTACATGGTGCCGCCCTTTCGCAGAAACGGGCGGGGCACGGCGTCGCCGCCGTGCCCCGGGTTGTCGCAGTCGATCGTCAGCGCTTCGGCAGCGCGGCCTCGATCAGGGCCTGCTGCTCGGCGTCGTGCAGCTTGGTCGAGCCGACCGCCGGGGCGGCCGCCGCCGGGCGGGAGATGCGCCGCAGGCCAACGCCCTGCAGCTGCTCCAGCAGGTTGAGCGCGATGAACGACCAGGCGCCCTGGTTCGCCGGCTCCTCCTGCACCCAGGCGAAGTCCTCCGCGTTGGGGTACTGCTCCAGCGCCGCGCGCAGCTCGTCGATCGGCATCGGGTAGAGCTGCTCGACCCGGATGATCGCGGTGTCGGTGATGCCGCGGTCGGTGCGCGCCTGCAGCAGGTCGTAGAAGACCTTGCCCGAGCACAGCAGGACCCGCTTCACGCCGGCCGGGTCGAGCGCCGTGCCCTTGATGCCCGGGTCGGCCAGAACCGTCTGGAACGTGCCGGTGGTGAAGTCCTCCACGCCCGACACGCACAGCCGGTGCCGCAGCAGCGACTTCGGCGTGAAGACCACCAGCGGCTTCTTCTTCGGCGACAGCGCCTGGCGGCGCAGCAGGTGGAAGTGGTTGGCCGGGGTGGTCGGCACCGCGACGCGCATGTTGTCCTCGGCGCACAGCTGCAGATACCGCTCCAGGCGCCCGGAGGTGTGGTCCGGGCCCTGGCCCTCGTGCGAGTGCGGCAGGAGCAGCGTGACGGAGGCCAGCTGGCCCCACTTGACCTCGCCGGAGGAGATGAACTCGTCCACGATCGACTGCGCGCCGTTGACGAAGTCGCCGAACTGCGCCTCCCACATGACCAGCGCGTCCGGGTTCTCCACCGAGTAGCCGTACTCGAAGCCCATCGCCGCGAACTCCGACAGCAGGGAGTCGTAGATGAAGAGCTTCGCGTTGTCCTTGATCATGGCCGACATCGGCAGGTAGTCGGCGCCGGTCTCGGCGTCGACGATCGCCGCGTGGCGCTGCACGAACGTGCCGCGGCGCGAGTCCTGGCCGGACAGCCGGACCGTGACGCCGTCGTTGACCAGCGCGCCGAAGGCGATGATCTCGCCGAAGCCCCAGTCGATGTCGCCCTCGACGGCCATCTTGGCCCGCCGGTCGAGCAGCTGCTGCACCCGCTTGTGGGGGGTGAAGCCGTCGGCGAGCTTGACGTGGGCCTCGCCGATCGCGCGCAGTACCGACTCGTCGATCTTCGTCTCGACCACCGGCTCGGGCTCGGGCTCCCGCAGGCGGGTCAGCCGGGCCGCGGGCGAGGACGACGCGTCGCGGGTGGCCTTGAACACCGTCTCCAGCTGCTCGTGGTAGTCCTTGAGCAGGGCCTCGGCCTCGGTGATCGGGATGTCGCCGCGGCCGATCAGCTCCTCGGTGTAGATCTTGCGGACCGAGCGCTTCTGGTCGATGATCGCGTACATCAACGGGTTGGTCATCGACGGGTCGTCGCCCTCGTTGTGGCCGCGCCGCCGGTAGCAGACCAGGTCGATCACGACGTCCTTGTTGAACGCCTGGCGGTACTCGAACGCGAGCCGCGCCACGCGCACGACGGCCTCGGGGTCGTCGCCATTGACGTGGAAGATCGGCGCCTGGATCATCCGGGCGACGTCGGTCGAGTACAGCGACGAGCGGGAGTACTCCGGCGCGGTGGTGAACCCGACCTGGTTGTTGACGACCACGTGGACCGAGCCGCCGGTGCGGTAGCCGCGCAGCTGTGACAGGTTCAGCGTCTCGGCGACGACCCCCTGGCCGGCGAACGCGGCGTCGCCGTGCACCAGCAGCGGCAGGACGGTGTAGCCCTCGAGCTTGAGGTCGATCTTGTCCTGCTTGGCCCGCACGATGCCTTCCAGCACCGGGTTGACCGCCTCCAGGTGCGACGGGTTGGCGACCACGGAGACCGTGGTGGCGTGCTCGCCGTCGGGGTGGGTGAACTTGCCCGTCATGCCCAGGTGGTACTTCACGTCGCCGGAGCCGTGCGCCGACTTGAGGTCGAGGTGGCCCTCGAACTCGGAGAAGATCTTCTCGTACGGCTTGCCGACGATGTTGGCCAGCACGTTGAGCCGGCCGCGGTGCGCCATGCCGATGACGACCTCGTCCAGGCCGCTCTCCGCGGAGTTCTGCAGGATCTCGTCCAGCAGCGGGATCAGCGACTCGCCGCCCTCCAGCGAGAAGCGGCGCTGCCCGACGTACTTCGTCTGCAGGAAGGTCTCGAACGCCTCGGCCGCGTTGAGCCGGTTGAGGATGTGCTTCTGCTCCTCGGTGCTGGGCTTCTCGTAGGGCTTCTCGACCCGCTCGGCGATCCAGCGCCGCTCCTCCGGGTCCATGATGTGCATGTACTCCACGCCGACCCGGCGGCAGTAGGAGTCGCGCAGCACGCCCAGCACGGCCCGCAGCTTCATCTTCTGCTTGCCGGCGAACCCGCCGACCGGGAACACCCGGTCGAGGTCCCACAGCGTCAGCCCGTGCTCGAGGACGTCGAGGTCGGGGTGGCGGCGGATGCGGAACTCCAGCGGGTCGGTGTCGGCCATCAGGTGGCCGCGCACCCGGTAGGCGTGGATCAGCTCGATGACCCGGGCCGCCTTGTCGATCTGCCCCTCGGACGTGCGGGCCACGTCGCGGACCCAGCGCACCGGCTCGTATGGGATGCGCAGCGCGGTGAAGATCTGGTCGTAGAACTCGTGCTCGCCGAGTAGCAGCTCGTGCATGACCTTGAGGAACTCGCCGGACTGCGCGCCCTGGATGATCCGGTGGTCATAGGTGCTGGTCAGCGTGATGATCTTGCTGATGCCGAATTCGGCGAGGGTGTCGTCGGACATGCCGGCGTAGGGCGCCGGATACTCCATCGCGCCGACGCCGATGATGGCGCCCTGCCCGGCCATCAGCCGCGGCATCGAGTGCACGGTGCCGATGCCGCCCGGGTTGGTCAGCGAGATCGTGGTGCCCGCGTAGTCGTCCATGGTCAGCTCGTTGCGCCGGGCCCGGCGGACGGTGTCCTCGTAGGCCGACCAGAACTGCCGGAAGTCCAGCGTGTCGGCGGCCTTGATGCTCGGCACGACCAGCGAGCGCGAGCCGTCGGGCTTGGCCAGGTCGATCGCGATGCCCAGGTTGACGTGCTCGGGCTGCACCAGGTTGGGCTTGCCGTCGAGCTCGGCGAAGCTGTTGTTCATCTCCGGGTGCGCGGCCAGCGCCCGGACCAGCGCGTATCCGATCAGGTGCGTGAAGCTCACCTTGCCACCGCGACCGCGGGTCAGGTGGTTGTTGATCACGATCCGGTTGTCGGACAGCAGCTTGGCCGGCACGGCGCGCACGCTCGTGGCGGTCGGCACCTCCAGGGAGGCGTCCATGTTCTGCACGATCCGGGCGGCCACGCCGCGCAGCGGGACGTGCTTCGCGCCGCCGACGGGGGCCGGGGCCTCCCGGGTCGGCGCGGGCTTGGTGGCCGGTACGGCCTTCTTCTCGGCCTTCTGGACCGGCTTCTCGGGCGCCTTCTCGGCAGGCTTCGCGGGCGCGGGCTTCGCGGGCGCGGGTGCTGGGGCCGGCTCAGCCACGACGGCGGCGGCCGCGACGGCCTCCGGGGTGGGCTTGTAGTCGGCGAAGAAGTCGTGCCAGGCGGAGTCCACGCTGGCCGGGTCGGCGAGGTACCGCTGGTACATGTCCTCGACGATCCACTCATTCGGGCCAAACCCCGCCAGCGGATTCTCCTGCGAGTTGGTCGCTTGGGTCGACACGGGTCTTGATCGCCTCTTCCAAACGCGAGTGCTAGGGGTTGCTCATGTCCGGCGTCAAGGCTACGCGCTGCCTAACGCTCGTTCGTCGCCGACGCCGCCGGAGTGACCAGGTAGACGAGGGTCGCACGGCCACCTATACAACTGTGGCCGCCATACGGCGGCCACAACTGTCCTAAATCCGGCACCAAGCACGTGCCGAGCTTTTGCTCAGGTAACGTCGCGCTTCCGCGTGATCAGCGTACCGATCGTGCCCAGGACCACCGCGTAGCCGATCAGGACCAGCACGCCCGACCAGCGCGGCGGCAGGTGGACATCGCCGATCTGGCCCGACAGCGTGCCGATCACGTGCATGGAGGCCAGCGGCGGGATGTACACCGCGGTCTGCATGACCCAGTCCTTCTTGATCAGGTACTCGTGGATCAGTGCCAGCGCGATCAGCGAGGCGTAGGTCCCCACGGTGTAGAGCACGGCGGCGGTGATCGTGGCGCCGAGCTGGCTGCGCAGCAGCACTCCGATGCCGATGCCGAAGATCGCCCACAGCACGTAGACCAGCAGGTTGAGCAGTATCGCCTGCTGCGCCGCCCAGGCGCCGAGGCTGTTGGAGAAGCCCTCGTTGGCGAAGAACACCGCGCCGACGATCAGGTCGATCACGGTGGTGATGAACCAGAACAGCACGGCCACCGCGGCGCCGGTGATCAGCTTCGCGAAGATCACCCGAGTGCGCTTCGGCGTGGCCAGGAACGTCGCCGTCGCGGTCTGGTGGTAGTACTCGTTGGTGATCAGGAGGATCGCCAGCAGGGTGACCATGAGCAGGCCGAAGAACTGCCCCGAGGTGTAGATGTTCGCGGCGGACTTCGCCAGCCCGGCCGCGGCCCGCGCCTGCGCGACCCGGTCCCGCTCCGCCTGCTGATCGGCCAGGAACTGATCGCGCTCCTGGTCGCTCAGGCCCGGCGGCGGGTCCTGGTGGAGGTAGTCCGGCTCGTGCAGCTCGGAGTCGGCCTGCGCGGTGTTGATCAGCAGCGCGATGGCGGTGAACGCCAGGGAGCAGATGAGGAAGATCCACCACATGTTCGTGGTGCGCAGCTTGAGCAGCTCGCTGCGGATGAGCCGGGTCATCGGATGGCCGCCCTTCCCTGCGTCAGTTCGAGGAACACGTGCTCCAGGTCGGGCCGCTCGGCGACCAGCTCGTGCAGCTCGACCCCGGACTTCAGGGCCAGCCGGCCGACCGCCGGTGCGTCGAGCCCGACGATCAGGTGCGCGCCGTTGCCGTTGGGGTTGATCGTGCCGCCGGCCTCGCGCACGGCCGCCACCAGCTCCTCGATGTTGGGCGTGCGCACCCGCACCGTGGCCTGGGTGGCGCCCTGGCCGATGATCTTCTCGACCGGGCCCTGGGTGACCAGCTTCCCGGCCGCGATGATCACCACGTCGTCGGCGAGGATCTCCATCTCCGACAGCAGGTGGCTGGAGACCAGCACGGTGCGGCCCTGCTGGGCCAGGCCCTGCAGCAGGCCGCGCATCCAGCGGATGCCCTCCGGGTCCAGGCCGTTGGCCGGCTCGTCCAGGATGAGCACCTGCGGGTC
Organism: Dactylosporangium sp. CA-092794; assembly: GCF_050948465.1. Classification (NCBI taxonomy): domain Bacteria; kingdom Bacillati; phylum Actinomycetota; class Actinomycetes; order Micromonosporales; family Micromonosporaceae; genus Dactylosporangium; species Dactylosporangium sp. CA-092794. The sequence continues at coordinate 1,270,699 of NZ_CP192044.1, forward strand.
GCCCAGCAGCGCCTGCGCGATGCCGAGGCGCTGCTTCATGCCCAGCGAGTAGCCGCGGAACTTGCGCTTGGCGGCCGGGGTCAGCCCGACCAGCTCGAGCACCTCGTCGACCCGGGGCGTGGCGATGCCCGCGGCGGCCGCGACGCAGCGCAGGTGGTTGCGGGCCGTGCGGCCCTTGTGCGCGGCCGAGGCCTCCAGGATCGCGCCGACCAGCCGCAGCGGCTCCGAGACGTCGGCGTAGCGCTGACCGCCGATGGTCGCGGTGCCGGACGTCGGTGCGACCAGGTTCAGCACCATGCGCAGTGTGGTCGTCTTGCCGGCCCCGTTCGGCCCCAGGAAGCCGGTCACGCGGCCCGGCTCGACCGTGAACGACAGGTTGTCGACGGCTCTGACGTTGCGGTAGTGCTTCGTCAGGCCGGAGACGACGATCTGTCCGGTGGACAATGCGACGCTCCCTCCTACTTCTGGGGTTCATGGAGTGAAGCGTCAATATTGCATATCCGGACAACCTAGGTCGCGGCGCGGTCTGCCGTCCGGATGACGTGCTTGAGCCCCGACCAGGTGTCGTCGATCGCGCAGACCTTCACGTCCACCCGGCCGTTGGCCAGCGCGTACCCGCGCACCACATGCTCGTCCAGGTCGGTGGCCAGCCCCGAGGAGCGCTTCGGCCACGCCACCCACAGCGCACCGGCCGGCGGGGTGAGCCGGTGCAGGACCCGCCAGCGCCGGCGCAGCCGGGCCTGATCCGGGCAGAACAGCACGATCACGTCGTAGAGCCCCGGCGCGGTACGCCGGTGCAGCACCACGTCCGCGGGCAACTCGCGCAGCTCGAACCCGGCCGGCGCGCCATCGAGCAGAACGCGATGGCCCGCGCTGACACCCAGCTTCTTCGGCAACGGCGTGCCTGAATATCCCGCCATGGTTCATCACGGTAACCACAGTTCATCCGCGCGCCATCAGGGAAACCAGTCAGCGTCAGCCGTCCGCAGGGGTCGACGCTTACACCGAACGCATGACGATTCTCGCCGTCGCCGCCGGCCCGCAAGAGCTGGGCGACTTGCAGCGCTACACCCTGCTGGTGGCCACCGACGGCGACCAGGTCCGGGCCGCACAACGGCTCCGGTACCAGGTCTTCGCCGAGGAACTGGGTGCCACCCTGCATGGCGACGAGCCGGGCGTCGACGCCGACGACTTCGACGAGCACTGCGACCACCTGATCATCCGCGAGGAAGCGACCGGCGAGGTCGTCGGCACCTACCGCATGCTCCCGCCCGACCGCGCCGCCAAGGCCGGCCGCCTCTACGCCGACACCGAGTTCGACCTGTCGGGCCTGGACGAGCTGCGCGGCGACCTGGTCGAGACCGGCCGCTCCTGCGTGCACCCGGACCACCGCTCCGGCGCGGTCATCAACCTGATGTGGGCGGGTATCGCCCGGTACATGCACCTGCACGGCCACCGCTGGCTCGCCGGCTGCGCCTCGGTGCCGCTGGCCGACGGCGGCGTCACGGCCGCGGGCGTGTGGGACCTGACCCGGCGCAAGCACCTGGTGCCCTCCGCCTGGCGGGTGCGCCCGCTCAACCCGTGGGTCACCGACCTGGAGCCCCCCGCCAAGGTCGAGGTGCCGTCCCTGCTCAAGGGCTACCTGCGCCTGGGCGCCTGGGTGGGCGGCGACCCGGCCTACGACGCCGACTTCGACTGCGTCGACTTCTACGTGCTGCTGTCGCTGGACCGGATCAACCCCCGGTACATGCGCCACTTCCTCGGACAGGAGTGAGCTCGATGGCTGTCATGGACAGCCTCTGGCTGCCCCGCTCGACCTGCGGCACCGACTGCCTGGCCGATCAGCCCTCCCTGACCGTGTCCCGGCCGATCATGCTCAAGCGCATCGTCTGCACCGGCTCGGTCCTGCTCTTCGCCGCCCTCTCGGTGCCGGTCCTGGCTTTGCTGCCCCAGCGCCAGCTGGTCCACGCCCAGCGCGGCCTGGCCCGCGCCATCCTGGCCGGCCTGGGCATCAAGCACGCGGCCACCGGCAAGCTCCCGCAGCGCAGCGCCCTGCTGGTCGCCAACCACGTCTCCTGGCTCGACGTCGTCGTGCTCCTCGCCTACACGCCGGCCCGCCTGCTGGCCAAGCGCGAGGTACGGTCGTGGCCGCTGATCGGCCGCCTGGCCGCCACCCTGGGCACGGTCTTCGTCGACCGCTCCCGCCCGAAGAGCCTGCCGTCCACGGTCGCCGAGGTGAACCGCAACCTGGCCGCCGGCGGCGTCGTGGCCGTCTTCCCGGAGGGCACCACCTGGTGCGGCCGCATGGGCGGCACCTTCCGCCCCGCGATGTTCCAGTCAGCGGTCGACGCCCGGGTACCGGTAGTGCCGGTCCGCCTGACCTTCGCCCAGGCCGGCGCGATGTCGACGGTGGCCGCGTTCATCGGCGAGGAGACCTTGATGGCCTCCTTGAAGCGCGTCGTGGCCGCCCGCGACCTGTCGATCAGCTTGCGCGCCCACCCGAAGCTGTATCCGGCCCCCTCCGAGTCACGCACCCACTCCCGTCGCGTCCTCGCCCGCGCCGCCTGCGCCGTCATCTCCACCTGACCCCGCCCGGGCCGGGGTCCACCGATCCCACCCACGCCTCCTGCTCGTCGTCCCCGCTGGGCTGGGCTGGGCTGGGCCGCGCCGGGCTGGGGCCTGCTGCGTCTCGCGGCCAGTCCGTTAAGTCGGGCGCTCCGCACCACGACTTAACGGATTTTTCGCCTGACAGGGTATAAGTCCGAAAAGTCGTGGCGCGGAGCGCCCGACTTTTCGGGCGGCGGCGGGCGGCGGCGGGCGGCGGCGGGCGGCGGCGGGCGGCGGCGGGCGGCGGCGGGCGGCGGCGGGCGGCGGCGGGCGGCGGCGGGCGGCGGCGGGCGGCGGCGGGCGGCGGCGGGCGGCGGCGGGCGGCGGCGGGCGGCGGCGGGCGGCGGCGGGCGGCGGCGGGCGGCGGCGGGCGGCGGCGGGCCGGGTCGGTTGCGGGCCGGGTTGCGCGCCGCTGGCGGATGGCGGCGGGCGGGCAGCATGCTCTGGCCACTCGTTCGGGCTGGGCGGACGTATGTCTCCGTGATCATGCGTGTCGCCGTGGCCGCACCACGGGTTCGCCATGATCGTGGAGACATTTGGTACACGGGTGTACATGTTCACTCCGTGATCATGAGAAACCGGTGGTGTCGGTGGCGAGTCCGCATGATCGCGGAGACTTACCGTCGCAGCGAGCGCCGGTTGCTGCGACCGAGCCGTCGCTTCTGGGGCTGTTCGGGCGAATTATCCGACTCCAGAGACGGACTTGTCGCCTGTCAGGGTATAAGTCCGAAAAGTCGCGGCGCGGAGCGCCCGACTTTTCGGCAGGGCCGGGGTGTGGGTCGGGCGGTGGGAGTTCCTGTGGGCAGTGTGTCGTGAATGGCAGTCGCGATGTATCGCGTTTGGGGGTATGCTCGTCGCAGGGGTAAGGGAGCGAGGAGTGGCGCGATGACCGCGTGGAACATCAGCGAGCCCAAGCGGCTCGCGCTGGACGAACAGGTGACCGACCTCAATGTCGCGCTCGTCGCTGGGCGGCTCAACGTCGTCGGGGCCGATGGGCCGGCGCGGGTCGAGGTGTCGGCGATCGGGGACCGGCCCGTTCACGTCTCGGTCGAGGGTGGCGTGCTGACGATCGCGCACGACTTCCCCAAGGGGTGGCCGGGGATCCTGTGGTGGCTGTTCGGCTCGCGGTTCAAGGTCGACGTCTCGGTCGTGGTGCCGATGACGGCGTCCGTCCGGGTCAACGTCACCTCCGGCACGATTATCGCGTCGTCGTTGCGCAACGGGGCCGGTGTCGACGTGACCAGCGGCAAGATCACGCTGCTCGGCATCGACGGCAAGGTGACGGGCAAGGTCGTGTCCGGGTCGATCGAGGGGCTGACGCTCGGCGGCGAGGTCGAGTTCGAGACGGTGTCGGGCGAGATCGTCGTGGCGGACTCGACGGCGGGGCGGGTCTCCGCTCGTACCATTTCCGGCTCTGTCACCTGCGACCTGGACAACCCGCCGGCCGGCACCGAGGTCCACCTCGACACGGTGTCGGGGGAGATCACGGCCCGGGTGCGCGAGGACAGCGACCTGCGGGTCAGCCTCAACGCGATCTCCGGCCACGTCGTCAACGCGTTCCCGGAGCTCGACCAGCACAGCCGCAACGCGGTGAGCGGCCGGCTCGGCTCGGGCACGGGCGGGCATCTGGTCGCGAGCGCGGCGTCTGGCACGATCTCGCTGTTGCGCCGCCCGGTGGACGATGAGGACATCCCGGACGGGGACCTCGCCGGCGGCCCGGTGGAGAACGAGGAAGTCACGGAATGAGCGCGGTCTTCAGTCACGGCAGGCTCCGGCTGTACCTGCTGAAGCTCCTCGCCGAAGGCCCGCGCCACGGCTACGAGCTGATCCGGCTGCTGGAGAACCGGTTCCACGGGCTGTATGCCCCGTCCGCCGGCACGATCTACCCGCGCCTGCAGCGCATGGAGGCCGACGGGCTCATCACGCACACCGCCGAGGGTGGCCGCAAGGTGTATGAGATCACCGACGCCGGCCGCGACGAGCTGCGCCGGCGGGCGCGGGAGATCGAGTCGCTGGAGGCCGACATCAACGCCTCGGTCGCCGACCTCTCGACCCTGGCCGACGAGGTCGAGCAGGGCGTGCGCGGTTCGGTGCGCGACCTCAAGCGGGAGCTCAAGGAGGCCAGCCGCCAGGTGCGCAGTTCGCCGTCCGGGCCGTCGTCGTTCGGGTGGGGGTACCCGCCGCGGCCCGGTGCGGCCACGCCCCGCCCTCCGCAGCCGCCGCCGGACGTCGTCGCGGAGCTCGAGGAGAAGGCCGCCCAGCTGTTGTCCGAGGTGCGCCGGCTGGCCCGGACCGGGCGGGCCAGCCAGGAGACCATGCGTGCCACCCTGGTTGTGTTGGACGGTGCGATCGACCAGGTGAGACGCTTGCTGCGGTAGGTGACAAGGGTTGCCCAGGAACTTCCCAGGCAACCACCAGCCCTACTCCAGCGGAGGGCGGAAAGATATGCGCATGGGGGTACGAGGCGGCGTCGCACAATCCGGGGGTGCATCGTCGCCAGGCGTGGCGCAGGCTGAGGCGAGGCTGCTCGTGGTCGAGGACGACCCGAATATCCGCGAGCTCCTCTCCGCCAGCCTGCGCTTTGCCGGTTTCGCGGTGGACGCGGTGACCACCGGCAGTGAGGCGGTCACCGCGGCCCGCGAGAGCAAACCCGATCTGGTCGTGCTCGACGTGATGCTGCCCGACCTCGACGGCTTCGAGGTGATCCGGCGGCTGCGCGAGGGTGGAGTGCGCCTCCCGGTGGTCTTCCTGACCGCCCGCGACGGCACCGAGGACAAGGTTCGCGGCCTCACGCTCGGCGGCGACGACTACGTGACCAAGCCGTTCAGCCTGGAGGAGCTCACCGCCCGGATCCGGGCCGTGCTGCGCCGCACCGCCGGCGACCCCGGGCCCAACCGGCTCGTCTTCCACGACCTGGAGCTGGACGAGGAGACGCACGAGGTGAGCCGGGCCGGGCAGACCATCGCGCTCTCGCCGACCGAGTTCAAGCTGCTGCGGTACCTCATGTTGAACGCCGGTCGCGTCCTGTCCAAGGCGCAGATCCTGGACTTCGTGTGGAACTACGATTTCCGCGGCGATGACAGCATCGTGGAGTCCTACATCTCGTACCTGCGCCGCAAGGTCGACATCGCGGAGCCGCGGCTGATCCACACGCTGCGCGGCGTGGGATACGTCCTGCGCCTGCCCGTCTGACCCGGGGCCTCGGTGCGGTTCATCGCCGACGTACCGCTGCGGGTCAAACTGATCGCGGCGGTGCTCACGCTCGTCACCATGGCGCTGCTCGTCATCGGCGTGGCCAGCGCGCTCGTCATGCGCAGCTCGATGATCGACAAGGTCGACGGCCAGCTGCGCACGCTGGCCGGCGCGGTCGACGTCGGCCGGCTGCCCAAGCAGAGCGACTCGCAGCTGCCCAGCTACTTCATCTTCTGGCTGCAGGCCAACCCCGACGGCAGCATCACGCTGAGCACCTCGGGCGTGAAGGACGAGGGCGCCCAGCCGCCGCTGCCGGACACGCCACAGGAGTTCATCGACCGGGTCGGCGAGCCCTACACGGTCCGCGCCTCGGGCACGCACGAGCGATGGCGGGTGCTGATCACCCAGCGGTACACCAACACGCTGATCGGCGTCGCGGAGAACCTCTCGATGATCGACAACGCGGTCGACGAGCTGGTCACCGCCGAGCTGTTCATCGGCGCGGGCGTGCTGGTCGTGCTGGCCGCCGTCGGCGTCACCATCGTGCGGACCAGCCTGCAGCCGTTGCGGGAGATCGAGCGTACCGCCGCCGCCATCGCCGCCGGTGATCTCACCAAACGCGTGCCGGAGAGCCCGCCCGAGACCGAGATGGGCCACCTCGCCGCCGCGCTGAACACGATGCTGTCCCAGATCGAGGGCGCCTTCCGCATGCGCGAGGCGTCCGAGGAGCGGATGCGCCAGTTCATCGCCGACGCCTCCCACGAGCTGCGCACGCCGCTGACCACCATCCGGGGCTTCGCCGAGCTGTACCGCCAGGGCGCGGCCCGCGAGCCCGAGGAGACCGGCGCGCTGCTGCGCCGCATCGAGGACGAGGCCTCCCGGATGGGCCTGCTGGTCGAGGACCTGCTGCTGCTCGCCCGGCTGGACCAGGAGCGCCCGCTCAGCCTGGCCGACATGGACCTGCGCGTGATCGCCGGCGACGCGGTGGCCGCCGCCCGGGCGGTCGCCCCCGACCGCGAGATCACCCTGGACCTCGAGCGCGACGAGCCGATCGAGGTCAACGGCGACGAGGCGAGGCTGCGGCAGGTCGTCGGCAACCTGATGACCAACGCGCTCACCCACACGCCCGCCCGGACGCCGGTCGAGCTTCGGCTGCGCCGCGACGGTACCGACGCGCTCATCGAGGTCATGGACCACGGACCGGGACTGACCGACGAGCAGGCCGCCCGGGTCTTCGAGCGGTTCTACCGGGTCGACAAGGCCCGCACCCGGCGCCAGGCCGGCCCCTCGCACAGCGGCAGCGGCCTCGGGCTCGCCATCGTCGCCGCGCTGGTCGCGGTGCACAGCGGAACGGTCTCCGTCTTCGTCACTGCGGGGGGTGGGGCGACCTTCCAGGTCCGGCTTCCCCTCACAGCCGCTTCCCAGGCCGCTCAAGGTAGCCCGCAAGCTGCCGTCGGCAAGCTCAAATCATGAGCGAACAGCAGGGATGGGCGCCGAAGCCGGACGATGCGACACCGCAGCACGTGCCGACCAACGAGGTGCCCGCGCACGTACCGCACATGCAACACCCGCCGCAGTGGTACCCCTCGTCGCCGCCCTCCGCGACCCCCGTCACCGCCCCGGCGCCGCTGCGTCGCCGCCGTGCCGTCACCACGGTCGCCGCCGTGGTCGCCGGGGTCGCGCTCTGCGCGGCCTCCGCCCTCGGCGGCGGCTACGCCGCCCTGGAGCTGCGCCCGCCGGCCGCCAGCACGGTGGTCACCGCGCAGAACTCCAGCACCTCCAGCGGCAAGACGGCCAGCCTGTCCGACGTGGCCGCCGCGGTCCTGCCCAGCGTGGTCTCGATCAACACCGGCAGCGCCGTCGGCTCGGGCGTCATCATCACCGGCGACGGCGCGATCCTGACCAACAACCACGTCGTCGCCACCGCCCGCGGCACCACGGTCCAGGTCACGTTCTCCAACGGCAAGTCCGCTCAGGCCCAGATCGTCGGCACCGACGAGGACACCGACCTCGCGGTCATCAAAATCGTCGGCGGCGGTACCTACACCCCGCTCGCCTTCGCCGACAGCTCCTCGGTCCACGTCGGCGACACGGTCCTCGCCGTCGGCAGCCCGCTGGGCCTGGACGCCTCGGTCACCTCCGGCATCGTCAGCGCCCTGAACCGCACCATCGACGAGAGCTCCGACACCCGCTCCTCGTCCGCCGCGAAGATCACCGGCGCCATCCAGACCGACGCCGCCATCAACCCCGGCAACTCCGGCGGCGCCCTGGTCAACACCGCCGGCCAGCTGATCGGCATCAACACCGCGATCGCCACGTCGGGCTCGACCGCCGGCAGCATCGGCGTGGGCTTCGCGATCTCCAGCAACACCGCGAAGACCGTCGCCCAGCAACTGCTCGGCTGACCCCAAAGGCTGGTTTCCCCTCCCAGAAACAGAGCGGCGGCGCACCCACAAGGCAGCGCCGCCGCTCTGCGTCTCCGGCAACTGACTGCTGTGCGGCGATCGGCCTGCTTGCGCTGGGCAGCTCACCACACGGTCAGGTTTCCGTTGGGCGCCGCCCGGGTCGACTAACGTTCTAGTCGTGGGCAACCCTCGTGAGGCGTACCGGCCGATGACCATCGTCCGGCTGGCTGAGCTGCTGGTCGGCGCCGAAGAGTCACTCCGGTGGCGGCTGATCGCCGAATTCCTGGAGGAGTATCGCTGGGAGCCCGCCCAGCTGAGGCCTGGACTGCTGGCTGCCGAGCCCGCGACGACGGGTGACGATCATTGGGACGTGTTTTTGGCCGCGTTGGCGGAACACCTCGCGGCGCGAGACGCTCGGGACGGACCGGCTTGGGCGGCAACCCGGTCACTTCGGCGGTTCTGGTTTCCGTTCAACGGCCGCGCGGCACGAGTGGACGCCATCGTCAACGCACCCGCCGCGTTCCGGCGGCGCGGAGTGTTCGTCGCCCGACAGGAGCTGGAAGTGGCATGAGCGCCGATGGTTCGCTGCTTGATCGGGCCGGTATCGAGGATGCGTTCCGACGGCTGGGTGATCGGCTCGTCCGTCGGGGCGTAGTGGCCGACCTCTACATCTTCGGCGGCGCCGCGATGGCGTTGGTGTACGACTCGCGGCGGGCGACCCGCGACATCGACGCTGTCTTCCACCCGCACGGTGTAGTGGTCGAGGAAGCCCGTGCGGTGGCTCAGGAGCTGGGCTTACCGCAGTGGTGGCTCAACGAGCAGGCCAGCGCGTACATCGCTCCGGGCGGTGACGCGGCGGCCTCTCGGGTGTTTGACCACCCTGGCTTGCGAGTCTCCGCCGCGTCGCCTGAGCACCTGCTCGCGATGAAGGTATTGGCCGCAAGACGCCGTGATGCGGAAGATATCCGTGTCCTGGTGCGACACCTGGGACTCACGACTCCGGCCCAAGTGCTCGCCCTTTGCGCGGACGTCTTCCCCGACGAGGAGGTTCCTCCTCGTGCACAGATGGTTCTTGACGACATCTTCGACGGCAACGACGAGTGAGATCGAGGCCGGTGAGCGCAGGCGGCGGCGCATCTCGGTCGACCGGTCATCGAGACCGAACAGGAGCGCCGCGGGGATGATCACCAGCGCGGCAACGCCGCCGAGCCCGGCGGCGACCGCCGCGGCAATCGCCAGGGAGCGCGGCCACCGGCGGCTCACCGCCCGACCCCCTGCCGGCCCGCATCACTACCGCTGAGCCAGGAACGTCTGCAACGGTACTGCCCGGCTTCGAAAGTCCGCGATCATTGCTTCCAGGCGCGCAAGGGTAGCGGGTTCGTGCGTGATCCATCCTCCGGTCTGTCTGCCGACCGGACCGCTGCCGTAGTCATGGATGAGCGCGGTCTGCCGATCAAACAGCAGACAGTCGAAGGCTCCGGCGGCCTCACGGCGCACCACCTCGATGTGCTCGCCCATCGCGGCCCGGATTCGGTATGCGAGCAGTTCGTAGCGGAGATAGTCCGTCAGGGGTTCCTGCACGAGCCGAACGCGGGCGTACTCGATTCCTCGCTCCTGCACGTCCTCGTACAAGGGCCGATCGGCCTCGGCCTCGCCGTGCAGCAATCGCTCTGCCTCGACGACATCGCCACGGTCGAACGCGGCCTGAGAGGCATTGGTTTCCGCTTCCACATACCGCTGCCAGCATTCGAGCTTCAAGAACCGCGACCGCATCGACGACCACGCAGCGGCGAACTCGGCGGCGAATACGTCGAGATCGAGACGGCGACTCCGGGTGAGCGCCCACCCCGGCGGAGTCATCAGCCTTCCGGGATGTCGTGCTTGGCGGCGGTCAGGGTGATCCGGGGCCATGTGCGGACCCCTTGCTGGAGGAGCCGACTGTGCACCTACCGTAGCATTCGCGCGTGCGTATCCATCGATGTATTGGCTGAGCTCGGAAGCTTTTCAGGCGAGGCCGACGCGTTCGAGGCGGTCGAGCAAGGCCGGTCGGCGGGCGTGCTCTTGGCGTAGCTGGTGCACCCGGCCGCGGAAGTCCTTGCGGCGGCCGTCGAGGTCCGCGAGAGCCTTCAGGTCGAGCAGCAGCGTGACCGCGTTGTCGTACTCCTTGGGCTTCCCGGTCGCGATCAACGCGGTCACCCGCTGCCAGGCTCGCTCCGGGTCGGCGGCCAGTATCCGCCGCGGAGGTCGAGGATCACGTGCTCGTCCGTGCTCCAGCAGGACGCGAAGTGGCCGGTGCAGTAGACCGCCGCGAGCCGCGGATCCAGCAGCCGCACCGGCAGCCGCAACGCGATCCGGCGGTCGCCCCAGTTCGCCAGGTAGAGGTGGGCGTCGAAGTACCGCGTCATCCAGTCCCGCGGATCCGCCTTCAGGCCACCGAAGTCGTAGTGGTTGACGAAGCTCGACGCGCTGATCCGGCCGCGTGCGGAAACCTGCCGCAACTCAGCCTGCTCGAACCTGGTCAATGGCCGATCGATCGCCACGAACTCGTAGTACTGGTACTCGCTCACGGATCATCCGCCCCGGCGCCGATGGTCAACGATCGCCGTAGATTAGCCCGGTTTCCGGGCGGACCGGGGTTCAGGCGTCGAGCGGCCAGATCCAGGTGGCCTCCAGGTCGGTGGCCAGCAGGGCGGGGAGCCGGCCGAAGTAGTCCTGCATGAACGGCTGCCGCACGTGCCGCAGCAGGTCCGCGCCGGACGTCCAGCGCTCGTAGAAGGCGAACGCGCCGGGCTCGTCCTTGCTGGTGTGGACCGTGTACTGCTCGTAGCCCCACTCCGCCCGGATCGACGGGATGATCGACCTGACCAGCCTCTCGAACTCGTCCTCCTTGCCGGGCTTCGCCCGCGCATAGCCGTAAACGGCGACCGGGGTCGTCGAGGCCAGCATGTCGGCCGGCAGCAGGCCGTCGGGAACGTTGTCGTCGGGGGTGCTCATGGGATGTCTCCTCTCGCCGGCCGGGCGGCGTGCCGCGGCCTGGTGAAAGCGTATGAACCAGCGAAGCGTCAACCAATGACAGGACGAGCCAGGAAAATATCCGAACGATTCAGCCTGACCGGAATGTGCGTCATCCGGTGAGCGGGCGCTACGGTCGGACCATGGATGTACTCTCCGACGTCCTGGCCGTCTCCGGCGTCCGCGGCAGCGCGGGCGCGCGCATCGGCGCCGGTGGCGCCTGGGGCGTCTCCTGGGCCGGCCAGCAGGACGCGGCGCTGTATGCGGTGACGGCCGGCATGGCCTATCTCACCGTCACGGGGGAGGCGCCACGGCAGCTCATGGCCGGCGACCTCGTCCTGCTGCCCACCGGCATCTCACACACGCTGTCCAGCGCCCCGGACGCCGAGATCCACGCGTGTGACGCGGCCGCCGCCGAGGCGGCGCGGCGCGAAGGGAGCCTCCTGAGCCTGGGCGACGGCGAGACGCAGACGCGCATCCTCGGCGCCGGCTACTCGCACGACGCGTCCACGGCGACTCCGGTGTTCTCCCTGCTGCCGCCGGTGATCCACATCCGCGCGGACGCCGCCGACCCGGACCTCGGCGACACCGTGCGGCTGCTGGGCCGGGAGCTCGCCCGGCCCCGCGCCGCCACGGAGGTCCTCCTCGACCGGCTCGTCGACATCCTGCTGATCCAGCTCCTGCGCGTGTGGCTCGACTCCGGCAGCCCGCCCGACATGTCATGGTGGGGCGTCCTGCGGGACCCGCTGCTGCTGAACGCCGTCACGAGAATCCACGCCCGGCCGGCCCGCGACTGGACGACGGAGGCCCTCGCCCAGGAGGTCGCGGTGTCCAAGAGCACGCTCAACCGGCGCTTCATCGCGGTCACGGGCGACAGCCCGGGCGCCTATCTGACCCGCTGGCGGATGGACCTCGCGGCCCGCCGGCTGCGGGACACCGACGACACGCTCGAGACGATCGCGGAATCCATCGGGTACACCTCGGTCTACGCCTTCAGCCGGGCGTTCCGCCGCGAGCGGCACCTGCCGCCGGCCCGATACCGCACGGCGGCCCGGTCGACCGGCCGCCCCGCCGAGCACCGGGTGCCGGCGGCCTGAGCGCACCTTCGACCCGACATGGTCAGTCGGCCCAGCCGAAGGAGCGCTCCACGGCGCGCAGCCACAAAGCGTGCCCGCGGTCGCGCTGGTCCTCGGACATCGACGGTTCCCAGCGGCGGTCGACGTGCCATTTCTCGCGCAGGGTGCCGGTGTCGGGCCAGAAGCCGACGGCCAGGCCGGCGGCGTAGGCGGCGCCCAGCGCCGTCGTCTCCGCCACCGTCGGGCGGACCACCGGCACGTCCAGCACGTCGGCCTGGAACGCCATCAGCAGGTCGCTCGCGGTCATCCCGCCGTCGACCTTGAGGGTTTCCAGCGGTACCGCCGACTCGGCCATCATCGCGTCGACCACATCCTTCACCTGCCACGCCGTCGCCTCGAGGGCGGCCCGGGCCAGGTGGCCCTTCGTGACGTAGCCGGTCAGGCCCGTGATGACACCGCGGGCGTCCGGGCGCCAGTGCGGGGCGAACAGGCCCGCGAACGCCGGGACGATGTAGCACCCGCCGTTGTCCGAGACGGTGGCGGCCAGGTCGTTGATCTCCGGGGCGGAGGCGATCAGGCCGATGTTGTCGCGCAGCCACTGGACCAGCGAACCGGTGATGGCGATGGAGCCTTCCAGGGCGTACACCGGATCCGCGGCACCGATCCGATAACCCACCGTGGTCAGCAGGCCACGATCGCTCGCCACGGGCCGGGTGCCGGTGTTGAGCAGCAGGAACGAGCCCGTGCCGTAGGTGCACTTGGCCTCGCCGGGGGCGAAGCACGCCTGGCCGAACAGGGCCGCCTGCTGGTCGCCGAGGGCGCTGGCCACCGGTACCCCATGGAGCATGGTCTTGGCTTCTCCGTAGACGAATGACGAGGAGCCGATCTCCGGCAGCATGACCCGCGGGATGCCGAACGCGGACAGCAACTCCTCGTCCCAGTCCAGCGTGGTCAGGTTCATGAGCATCGTGCGGCTGGCGTTGGTGACGTCGGTGACGTGGCGGCCGGTGAGCTTCTCGATGAGCCACGTGTCGACGGTGCCGAAGTGGATCTCGCCGGCCTCGGCGCGCTCACGCAGGCCGGGCACGTTGTCCAGCAGCCAGACCGCCTTCGGGGCGGCGAAGTAGGTGGCCAGCGGCAGGCCGCAGCGGTCGCGGAAGCGGTCCGGGCCGGCGTCGCCGGCCAGGGCGCGGATGACGGCGTCGGTGCGGGTGTCCTGCCAGACGATGGCGGGGTGCACCGGCTCGCCGGTGCGGGCGTCCCACAGGATGGTGGTCTCGCGCTGGTTGGTGATGCCGATGGCGGCGACATCCGCGCGGGACAGGCCGGCCTGGTCCAGCGCGCGGGTCGACACCGCCTGGACGTTGTGCCAGATCTCGACCGGGTCGTGTTCGACCCAGCCGGGGCGGGGGAAGCTCTGGCGGTGTTCGCGCTGGTCAAGCGCCACGATGGCGCCGTCGGCGTCGAACACGATCGCACGGGTGGAGGTCGTGCCCTGGTCGATGGCGAGGATGTACACGGTGTCATCTTCGCCGAAGCATTGTCACGTTTGGGACGCAACCTTCCCGTCGCGGGCAAACCCGCTTAGAGTCCGTGCCCGGAACCGTGCCTGAACAGGAGCGACCGTGGCCGTCATCGAGACGCGCATCAGTGTCTGGGAGGCCCTCGCCGGGCGCGCCCCGGGTGTACCGCTCGGCCCCGCCGACGTCGGGCTGTGGCATGCGGTAACGGAGCGGCTCAATCCCGCTCGTGCGCGGCCGGCGCTGCGCGAGGGTGTCGAGGCGGTGACGCTGACCTCCGCGCGCGGCGTGGAGTACGTGATGCTGCGCTCGCCCGACAGCGGCGAGTCGAGCTACCTGCGGCTCTCGCCCGAGGAGTTCCGGCTCGCGCGGGCCATGGACGGCACCAGGACCGTGGCGCGGCTGGTCGCCGAGTTCGCCCGGATCTCCGGCCGGCTCGCCCCCGACCAGGTGACCCGGATCGTGGCCGACCTGGCCGGCAACCGGATGCTCGACGAGCTGCCCGTCGACGCCTTCCACCGGCTGCAGCGGGTCCATCGCCGTCCGTGGCCGATCCGGCTCGGCAAGGGGCTGGTGGCCACCGCGCAGGGCCGCCGGGTCGTGCTCGCGAAGGTCGACCCGGTCGTCACGTTCCTCTACAAGGCGGGCGGCCGGCTGTTCTTCACCCGCGTGTTCGCGGTGCTGGCCGGCCTCGTCGCGCTGGCCGGGCTGGGCGTGTTCGGGTGGAACTGGTTCCGCGCCGACCAGTCGGTGTTCCTCACCAACGATTCGTACCTCGCCGGCGCCCTCGTCCTGCTCGGCCTCAACGTCTTCGCGCTGGCCTGCCACGAGCTGGGGCACGCGCTGGGCGCCAAACACGCCGGCCGAAGAGTCCCGGTTGCCGGATTTCTGGTGTACTTCGGGATCCCCTCCGTCTTCGTGGACACCACCGACGTGTGGATGGCCGGCCGGCGGGCCCGCCTGGTCACCACCATCGCCGGCCCGGCGACCGGCCTGATCCTCGCCGGCGCGTGCCAGATCGTGGGCGTGTTCTTCCCGGAGCTGCAGCCGTGGACGTTCAAGCTGGCGTTCGCGTGGTACCTCAACGCCCTGTTCAACCTCAACCCGTTCATGGCGCTCGACGGGTACTACCTGCTGATGGACTGGCTCGAGGTGCCCAACCTGCGGGCCCGGGGCCTGGCCTGGGTGCTGGCCCGCCTGCGCCGCCGCCCGCCGCGCTTCGCCGACCTGGACCGCGAGGGTCGCCTGGTCGCGCTCTACGGCATGCTCGCGGTGATCTGGATCGCCGTCGCCGTCAACCTGATGTACCGGGTGTACACCGACCGCGTCGCCGGCGTCGTCACCGGCCTGTGGAACGCCGGGTGGGCGGCCCGGGCGCTGCTGGCCGTGATCGTCGTGGGCCTGCTCGCGCCGCTGGTGTATCTCTTCTTCGGCTGGCTGCGCCGCCGCGGCCGGCGGCTGCGGGACCGGCTCGGCGAGCGCCGGCTGGTGCGCGACGAGCCGCGCCGGTTCGCCGCGCTGAGCTCGTCGGTGCTGTCCAACCTGCCGCCGGAGGCGCTCGCCCAGCTCGCCGGCCACGCCCGCTGGGTGCACCCGCGCACCGGCGAGCAGCTGGTCTTCGCCGGCGCCGCGCAGCCCTCGGTCTTCGTCGTCGTCGACGGCGCGCTGGAGGCCCGCCGCCCGGGCGACCCGACCGGCACCGTCCGCGAGCGGGTGGGCCGCGGCGGCGTCGTCGGCCTGGCCAACGCCCTGACCGGCGCCCCGGCCGCGCTGAGCTGGCTCACCGCCGGCA
The DNA here is from genome assembly GCF_050948465.1 of Dactylosporangium sp. CA-092794. Lineage (NCBI taxonomy): Bacteria > Bacillati > Actinomycetota > Actinomycetes > Micromonosporales > Micromonosporaceae > Dactylosporangium > Dactylosporangium sp. CA-092794. The sequence goes on from NZ_CP192044.1 coordinate 1,286,303, forward strand.
CCACGCTGCTCGCCATCCCGTCGTCCTCGGTGGCCGCCGCGGTCGGCCCGCTGCCCGGACCGCCGCCGGTGGAGCGGGCGGAGCTGGAGCGGCTCGTCGGCGAGACCCCGGCGCTGATGTACCTGAGCCCGGAGGACCGCCTCGGCCTGATCAGCCGGGCCCGCCCGATGCACCTCGGGCCGGGCCAGCCGGTCGTGCTGCGCACCGGCAACGACGCCGTGGTCATCGAGTCCGGGTCGCTGCAGCTGCCCGAGGGCACCGAGCTGCACCGCGGCTCGATGATCGGCCCGTTCGGCGACGGCTCGCCCGGCCAGATCGCCACCGCCCGCACGCCCGCCCGGGCCTGGCTGCTGCCCGCGGTCGCCGGCCTGCCGCTGCTGCTCGGCCGCGCGGCCGGCGCGGTGCCCGGCGGCGGACGGCGCCCGCTCGCCGGCGCGCACCCGCCGTCGACCTATCCGCCGCTGGCCGCCCCGCCCGGGCCGCCGCCGCCCGCCGACGACAGCGTGGACCGCCGCTTCGAGCGCAAGCTCTGGTGGCTGCTGGTACTCCTGCTGCTCTTCGCCCTGTTGCTCACCGGCGCCAACCTGTTCACCGGCCCGGTGTGGGCCGAGATGCCCACCGACAACGCCCTGGTCACCGTCACGCGGGGCGGGGCGACGGTCCGGCTGGGCGGCGTCGAGCACGCGCTGGGCCGCAACGCCAAGCTGTACGTCCAGCACGGCGACTCGGTCCGGCTCAACCCCCGCTCCACGGCCACCCTGACCTTCCGCGGCGGCAGCGCCACGGTGCTGTGCGCGGGCGTCAGCGTGCAGATCGGCGACCTGGTCAGCGGGCAGCAGGCCCCGATCGAGCCGACCGCGGCGCTCACCCTCGACGCCGGCCGCCTGCTGGTCGACACGACGAGCACGACGACCGCGTTCAAGCCGCTGCGCCTCACCGTCGGCGACGTGACCACCGAGGGCTCCGCCCGCTTCGCGCTGAGCGCGGGCAACGAGCCGGAGGTCGGCCGCGGCGTGGTCCGGCAGCACGGCACGGCGGTCACCCCGGACCGGGGAGCCGACCTGACCTGCGGCGACGGCGTGGCCCTGCCGAAGCCGGGCGACACCCCGACGCTCCCGCCGTCGCCGACGGACACCCCGTCGGAGTCCCCGAGCCCGAGCGACTCCCCGTCCGCCTCGGCCTCGGCATCCGCGGAGGCGACGCCGACGGGCACGCCCACGAAGACCCCGACCCCCACGCCGACCAAGACCACCCCCGGCGCGCCGCCGCCCACCACCGCCGGCCCACCGCCGCCGACCACCGGCGCCCCGCCGACCACGAGCGCCGGCCCGCCGCCGGACACGACGCCGCCGACCGTGACGGTCCGCGCCGCGCCGAGCAGCATCTACCGCACCTGGAACGGCGGGCCGTGCTACTACGGCGACCCGCCGACGCCGTCCTCGTCGACGTCGAGCGTGACGATCGTCGGCTCGGACAACTCCGGCGCCGCGGGTGTCACGATCCGCTCGCTGACCTACACGTTCGAGGGCCGGACCCAGTCGTTGAAATACTCCGGCGGCAGCGGAAAATGGTCGGCCTCGGTCGGACCGTTCGCGGGGGCGGCCGGTGCGGAAACGCTCACGATCACCGCCGTCGTCCAGGATGCCGCGGGCAACGTATCGAGGGCGGGCAGCGCCTCGGTGGCCGTCGGCGAATGCATCGTTATTACCTGAACAGGAGAGACTGTGCTTTGTTGGTTCTGCGCCAAGGCGGCGCGGGGGTCGTGCCGGTTCTGCGGGCGTGGGCTGTGCGAGGACCACGCGAAGTTCGGCCCCTACCTGCTGGAGGTGCACCGGTCGCAACGCCGCGGGCGGGCCGAGGGGCTCGTCGTGGAGGATGCGGTGCAGTGCGGGACCTGTCGGCCGCGGCCGCAGCCGATTCCGATGCCTGAGCTCGACTGAGCTCGACCGAAAGTCCGAGATGGGGGAAGCGATGTCCGACTTCGACGAGGTGCTGGAGCGACTGCTCGGCGATCCCGGGTTCAAGGCCCGGCTGGCGGCCGATCCGCAGGGGGCCCTGGCCGGGTACCACCTCACACCGGACGAACTGGACATCCTGCACGCACAGCTCGGTGACGCCGGCGGGCAGACGCACGTCGAGCAGCGCACGAGCAAGGCGAGCATGTTCGGCGTGCTCTCCTCGATCGGCACCGGGCTGGGCGACGCGCTGCACGGCCACGGCGGCGTGAGCGGTCACGCGCTGGGCGGTAGCGGCGCGGCCGGGGTCGGCCACCGCATGCACGACATCGTCGAGCAGGCCGGCGGCCGGCACGCGGCGCCCGCGGGCGGCGGCGCGGGCGGGCTCGAGTCCCCGTCCCTCGCGCAGCACGTCCAGGACGCGGCGCAGGGCGGCCGGCACGCCGCCTCCGGGCTCGAGGAGGTGCACGTCGAGAGCCACCAGGAGTCGTACACCGAGTACCACAGCGAGGTCCGCTCCTCGGGCACCGTGTACCAGTCCAGCACCTACGCGGGCGGCACGGGCGGCACCCCGCACGAGCCGCCGGCCGGCGGGGCGGGCGGCGCGGCCGGGAGCCTGGCCGGGTTCGGCGCGGGCGGCGCCGGGGGAGTGGCCGGCGGGCTGTCGGGTTTCGACCAGTACCAGGGGCAGGGCGGCGCCGGGGGAGTGGCCGGGAGCGCGGCCGGCGGGCTGTCGGGCTTCGAGCAGCACCAGGGGCAGGGCGGCGGCATCGGGGGCGGCTTCGCCCATCTGCTGGAGCAGCCGGGCCAGGGCGGCGCGGGCCAGCCGGGCCAGGGTGGATTCGGCCCTGCGGGCCAGGGTGGCATCGCCGGCGGCATGGGCGGCCTCGTGCAGCAGGCCGCGCACGCGCAGGTGCCGGGCCAGGCGCCGACCGACGGCTACCACACCCGCGTGGACTGGGACGGCGACGGCCGCTGGGACCAGCACACCTACGTCAACCGGGCCGACGGCGGCGTCGACATCGTGGTCGACACCGACGGGGACGGACGCGCGGAGTTCATCGGCCACGACACCGACCGCGACGGGCTGATCAACTCCTCGGAGATCGACACCAACCACGACGGCGTGATGGACGCCCGCTACGAGGACGTCAACGGCGACGGCTGGCTGGACCGCCGAACCCGATAAAACCGTTTGCCTCGAAACGAGGTGGCACGTTTCGGGGAGCAGGCCGCTCGGATCGGCCCCTACCGTTCTAGAGGTACCCCCACCGGGGCTACTGAAGGAACCGGGAGCAGGTTATGAGCGACTTTGACCTCGACTGGGGCATGGAGCACGATCTCCACGTCGACCACGACGGCGGAGTCGAGCATGTCCTGGCCGACCACCACTTCGATCACCACGATTTTTCCGACGGTACCGACGGCGCCCACGACATCACCGACCCGCACTACGGCGACTTCGTGGACCCCGGCCAGCACGACGAGCCGCTCCAGCTCGACGAGCCGGACCCCGACCTGCCCGACTGGCAGCTCGACACCGACTTCCTGGACGGCCACTACGACCTGGTCGGCGCCGACCCGGACGAGAGCGACATGTGGTCGCAGTTCATGACGGACATGCACGAAGAAGTCAACCCGTATGCGGCCAACTGACCGCGGATGCTCATATCCAGCGCCGGCCGGTGTGATCGAGCGCACCGGCCGGCGCCGTTCTCGGCGCATTGTCACTGTCCGATGCGCAAAGTCAACCGGGGGTAATCCGGACTTTTAGGTGCTTTATATATTGAAGGCGACGCACGCCTTTCGCGCCGCCGGTGATCACGTTAAGTTAGGCCCTGGCCTGCTCGGCAGTCCGCCGTCCACCCCGGACGGCGCCGGGCAAGCGCCGCCGAATCGAGTTCTGCGCGTCGATTCATGCCGTGAACCGCACGCATCGAACCGGGGACCCAGAGTAATCATGGGGTGAATCCGCAACGTCGCGGTAGGGCGCTCTCTTCTCGCCCGAACCCGTCAGCTAACCCGGTAGGCGGTCGTTGCAGAAGGGTCATTCCTTGTCCACTGGACATCGTGCCCGCCGACCGTTGCTGCAGGCCGTGCTGGCCGCCGCCGCATCGATCGTCGTGCTGGCACCCGCCACGGTCGCGCACGCCGATCCAACGCTCGCCGAGATCGAGGCCCAGCTCGACAAGTCGAACCAGGACCTCGAGGCCACCATCGAGGCGTGGAACAAGCTCAACATCGACCTCGCGGCCTCCCAGGCCAAGTCGACCGAGCTGGAGGCGAAGCTCAAGCCGCTGGAAGACGGCCTGAACGCCGCCAACGCCGGCGTGGAGGAGCTGGCGGTCGCCGCCTTCAAGTCGTCCACCGGCAATCTGCGCAGCCTGTCGATCGTGCTCGGCGCCCAGTCGTCCGACTCGCTCATGGACCAGCTCTCGATGCTGCAGCAGATCACCCGCAACCAGCAGAAGAGCATTGACGACTTCAGGTCCGCGAAGTCGAAGGTCGACGACGAGAAAAAGCAGCTCGACCAGACGATCGCCGCGCAGAACACGCAGAAGGCCGACCTCGAGAACCAGCGCAAGAAGATCGAGGGCGACGTCAAGAAGTTCGAGGACCTGCAGAAGAAGGCCACCGCCGCCGGTTCGAAGAAGGTCAACCCGCCGAAGACCGACCCGGGCAACCTGCCCGCCGTCTCCGGCAAGGCCGGCACCGCGGTGAACTTCGCCAAGGCGCAGCTGGGCAAGCCCTACAAGTGGGGTGCCGCCGGGCCGAGCAGCTACGACTGCTCCGGCCTGACGATGGCGGCGTGGAAGCAGGCCGGCGTGACGCTGCCGCACAACGCGGCCAGCCAGTGGAGCCAGGTCGCACACATTCCGCGCGGCTCGCTGGCCCCGGGTGACCTCGTCTTCTACAACGGGCTCGGGCACGTCGGCATCTACGTCGGCAACGACACGATCATCCACGCGCCGCACACCGGCACGGTCGTGCAGTATGCGCCGATCGGCGTCGACAGCATCTACGGGTACGGCCGCGTGAGGGCCTGACCCGCCGGCACGGCGTGAGGGGCCGCGGACCGTGACGGTTCGCGGCCCCTCATCATTGAGGGCATGGCGTCGTGGGATCCGCAGCAGTACAACCGGTTCGCCGAGGAGCGGGCGCGGCCGTTCCGGGAACTCGTCGCCCGCATCCCGACGACGCAGGCCGTCGCGGTGGTGGACCTCGGGTGCGGGCCGGGCACGATGACCGCGACGCTGGCCGAGCGGTGGAGCGACGCGGCCGTGCTGGGCATCGACTCCTCGCCGGACATGATCGTCGCGGCGAGCGAGCGCCAGACCGCGCAGCTGCGGTTCCAGCTCGGCGACGCCGGGCAGTGGCGGCCGCAGCGCGGGTCCGTGGACGTCATCGTGGCCAATGCCTCCCTGCAGTGGGTCGACGACCACGAGACGCTGCTGCCGGCCTGGGCGGCCGGGCTCGACGACGGCGGCACGCTCGCCTTCCAGGTGCCGGTCTCGACGTTCGACCCCGGTTTCGGCGGCATCGCGGCCCGGCCGCGGTGGGCGGGGCTGCTGGGCGGCGCGGCCGGCGCCATCGGGCCGCGGTCGGCGACGCCGGTGCTGCCCGCCGCGGAGTACGTCCGGCTGCTCTCGGCGGCCGGGCTGACCGTCGACGCCTGGGAGACGACCTACTACCACGTGCTACCGGGCGACGACCCGGTGTTCGAGTGGTTCAAGGGCACCGGCCTGCGGCCCTACCTCGACGCGCTGTCCGGCGACGACCGCGAGGAGTTCACCGCGGAGGTCCGGCAGGAGCTGCGCCGGGGGTACCCCCGGGAGCCCTTCGGCACGATCCTGCCCTTCCCGCGGCTGTTTGTGGTCGGGCATCGGGCTTGATCCGCGTCGGGTGACTTACACCCGGCGAAGATCGACGCTCGTACGCTGGCGCGCGTGAGTAAAACAGCCAAGATCATCATTTTCAGCGTGCTCGGGTTCGTCCTCGTCTGCTGCGGGGGTGGCGCGGCCGCGGTGTTCTTCTTCGTCAACGCCGGCCTCAAGGAGCCCAAGGCGGCGGCCGGGGACTTCCTGACCGCGCTGGAGGGCGGCAACAACCAGGCCGCCTACCAGATGCTGTGCGACTCGGCGCGGGAGAGCTACGGCCCGGAGACCTTCGCGTCGTTCGTCGAGCAGCACGCCCCGGCCTCGCATGATCTCGGCTTCGGCGGCTCGTACAGCAACACTGACGGCAACGAGACGGCCTCGATCACCGCCTCCATCACCTACAAGAACGGCTCGAAGGACAGTCGCACGCTGCCGATGACCAAAGAGGGCGGCGCCTGGAAGGTGTGCGGCAACCCCTACTGAGGCACGGAAAAGCCCCGGGTCGGGCCGACCCGGGGCTTTGTGCTGTCTAGGGTTATGCCGCCTGGAGGCCCTCGGCCCGGGCCAGCTCGCGCAGCCGGCCGAGCGCCTGGATCTCCAGCTGGCGGATCCGCTCCCGGGAGAGCGAGAACCGCGTCGCCACCTCGGTCAGCGAGTGCTCCCGGCCGTCTTCGAGGCCGTAGCGGGCCCGCATGATGCCGGCCGACCGGTCGTCGAGGTGGTTGAGCAGGCCCTCGATCCGCTGCCGCTCCAGGGCGGCCAGGACCACGTCCTCCGGCGACGGCGCGTCGGAGTCGGCGACCAGGTCGCCCAGGTTGGTGTCCCCGTCGTCACCCACCGGGGTGTCGAGCGACACGGTGTCCTGGGACCAGCGCATGAGCTCGTGCACCCGCTCGACCGGCACGCCGAGCGCGGTGGCCAGCTGCTCCGGCTCCGGCTCGTTGCCCAGCTCGCGGGTGAGCTGACGCGCGACGTTGCGCATCCGGTTGACGTCCTCGACGAGGTGCACCGGGAGCCGGACCGTGCGCTCCTGCTGCGCGATCGCGCGGCTGATCGCCTGGCGGATCCACCACGTCGCATAGGTCGAGAACTTGTATCCACGCACGTAGTCGAACTTCTCCACGGCCCGCACGAGGCCGGTGTTGCCCTCCTGGATCAGGTCGAGCATCGGCATGCCGGACCTGACGTATCGGCGGGCGATCGAGACCACCAGCCGCAGGTTGGCCCGGATGAACCGGTCCTTCGCCCGCTCGCCCTCGGCCACCAGGCGGTGCAGCTCCGCGGCGGTGACGCCGTCGGGGATCTCCTCGACGTCCAGCAGGTGCTCCGCGTAGAGCCCAGCCTCGACCGCCTTGGACAGCTCGACCTCAGAAGCGGCGTCGAGCAGCGGCGTGCGGGAGATCTCATGCAGGTACACGCCGACCAGGTCACGCTCCTCGGCGCCTGTGTCGGTTCGCATCTCCACTTTCACGTTCTCCACTTCGGGCCCCTCCCCGCTCCATCCTTCGCCTTCCCCGTTTCACCCTGCTAAAACGGGTGCCCCCCGGGTATGCCCCCTACACAACGGTCAAGTCGCCTTCCGAATTCCGCCCTCAGGGGCGATTCGGTGACGACCCCTGAGAGTTGCACCACTTACCAGACGCTCGGGAGGCTGCTCCGGTTCGCTTCGGTTGCAACAAGTGATACGTGGTGTTCCTGCCCGTCAGACGGCTGAATTCGCTGTGAGTTCCCTGGGAACGCCCCTCCGGCAGGGCCCACCGGGCGGTCGAGCACGGCAGATCATCGGCAGCTGTCGCCCGTCCGACAGGCTTTTGTGCAACCGGGCTATCGGGCATGCCATTCCCGCAACAGCGCCGTCTCTTCATCGATACCCAGCCCCAGGCTTTCATCGATGTGCGTTGCGTCACGAAATGCGTTGCGGGTGTCCCGGACGGTCTCGGCGAGCGGGCGAATGCGCAGCCCGGCGGCGAGGGAGGGCCCCGCGTCGCGGCTCATGAACCCGGCGTACCGCGGCAAAGGCAGCCATAGCGGCAGCGACCGCGGCCCGGCCCACGGCACCACGCCCCGCTCGAGCAGGAACTCCTGCGTGACCCAGGTCAGCGGCGGCGCGGTGCCGGTGCCCGCGGCCAGCCCGGCGTGGAACTCCGCCCGGGTCATGGGCGCGCCGACGCCGTCGAACGGCCCGGCGAGCCCGCGCCCGGCGGCGGTCAGGATCCAGTCCGCGAGGTCCCGCACGTCGACGAGCTGCACCGATTCGTCCGGTCCGCCGGGCGCGAGCACCTCGCCGCCCCGCTCGTAGCGGCGCACCCAGTAGTCGAACCGGCCGGTCGGGTCCTCCGGCCCGACGATCAGGCCGGCCCGTAGCAGCAACGTCCGGCCGGCGCCGAAGCCGCCGGCGGCCAGCCGCTCGCACGCGACCTTGGCCCGGCCGTACGACTCGGGATCGGCCGCCGGGTCGGCGTCGTGGTCCGGCGGCAGCAGCGGCGCGGTCGCCGCCGTCTGGTGCGGGGTGGCGACGTCGGCGTACACCGATCCGGTGGACACGAGCGTGTAGTGCCCGGCCCGCCCGGCGAGCGCGGTCACGGCGTGCCGCACGTGGTGCGGGTGCCGGGCGACGTCGACGACCGCGTCGAACTCGCCCTCGACGGCGCTCAGGCCGTCGGGCTCGTCGCGGTCGACCCGGACGAACCGGGCGCCGCCGACCGGCGCCCCCGACTCGCCGCGGGCCGCGCAGAGCACCTCGTGGCCGGCGGCGAGGGCCTGCCGCGCGACCGCGCGGCCGAGAAAGACGGTTCCACCGAGGATCAGGATTCGCATGCGGCCGAGCATTCCGCGCCGGCCCGGCGCGGGGCGAACGGATCCGCTCAGGACGTAATCACGCGCGGTGCGCCGACGGGGGCCGGTGCGGCCGGGTCTTGTGCACGACCAGCGCGAAGAGAGCCAGCGCGGCGGTCACCATGGCGGCCACGGCCAGCCACAGCGACCAGCGCTGCTCGCCCCCGCCCGGCCCGGCCCCGGCCCGGTCCACAGTGGATGGCTGGGCGGCCACCGCGGGCGCCGAGGCCACCGGGGCGAAGGCCCAGATGCGCAGGTAGTCGATCTCGAACTCGGCCGGCAGGGCGGTGGAGGCGCCCGGCGTGCCGGCCCGGTCACCGGTGGTGACCGCGAAGCCGAACCAGCGCGGCTCGGTGGAGACGGCCGGGTCGAGGGAGCGCTGCTTGGCGTCGACGAACACCCGGAATCCCGACGGCGCCCACTCGATCACGTAGGTGTGCCAGTCGCTGAACGGGCCGGTCAGCGTGCTCGTGGTGGTACCGCTGCCATCACCATTGCTCACGACGGCCCGCTCGGCGCCGGGCCGGGCCGTGATGGACAGCTGCGAGCCCTGCTGCGTGGTCTGGCCGTCGACCGGCCGCAGCAGCGCCACCGACTCGATGCCGGCGCCGAGGGGTACCCGCGCCTTGAACTCGTAGCGGCCGAACTGCTGCGCGGCGCCGACGCAGCGCAGCTCCCCGGTGACGAACGGCTTGCCGGCGTAGGTGCGCCGGTGCAGCGCCAGGCGCAGCCGCCCGTCGGAGACCGTCACCGCCTCGGGGCGGAAGTAGCTGGCCTGGGCGCCCTCGGGCGCGCCATCGTAGGCCGAGCAGCCCCTGGGCAGGGTGCCCGCGTCGTCGAAGGCGTTGGAGAACACCGGGCGCCAGCCGACCGGGTCGCTCGCGTTCACCCGATCGGGGAAGGTCAACATCGTCGACGCGACGACGACCAGCACGGTCGTGACTCGCCTCAGCATGGTGACCGCCTCCGCACACGCGGTGTACCTTCCCCGGCAACGTACCCGATACCTACCGGTAGTGCAGCGTCGCGCAGCGTTGTCTGCCCATTCGGACGGCGCGTTCCGTCACACCCTTGCCTTTACCCGTATGACACCTTCCTGACGGCAACTCGTGCTCGCGCGAGATCGACGCCTTCGGAAGGATGACGATCGACGCATGTGTCCTTCCGTATGTGTCTCCCACGCCATAAGGAGAGAACATGGCCCAACCTCGCGCCCGCGGGTGGCGTGTCGCGCAGCAGCTCGCTGTGCCCGCACTCGCCCTCGCGGTCGTTGCCCTGCTGCCCTTAGCCAAGAGCGGCACCACCCAGAGCTCCGACCGGTGGACGCCGCTCACCCCGGCCAAGGTCTCGTTCGACCGGAACATCGGGAAGACGACAACCGCGCAGCTGCTCGGCTTCAACGACTTCCACGGCAACATCGACCCGCCGACCGGCAGCGGCGGCCTGGTCAACGGTGTGCCCGCGGGCGGCGCCGAGTACCTCAGCACGTACCTCACCAAGCTGCGCGACGACGCGGCGAAGCACGGCGTGCACAACAGCGACACCGTCGTGGCGGGTGACAACATCGGCGCCTCGCCGCTGGTCAGCGCCGCCTTCCACGACGAGCCGGCGATCGAGATGCTCAACAAGATGGGTGTCGACCTCGCATCGGTCGGCAACCACGAGTTCGACGAGGGCGTCACCGAGCTCTACCGCATGCAGTTCGGCGGTTGCCACCCGACCGACGGCTGCCAGGACGGCGACGGCTTCTCGGGGGCCAACTTCCCGTACCTCGCCGCGAACGTCACCAACAAGTCCAACGGCCTGCCGATCCTGCTGCCGTTCACGATCCGGTTCTACGACGGCGTGCCGGTGGCCTTCGTCGGCATGACGCTGGAGGGCACCCCCGGCATCGTCAACCCGGCCGGCGTCAAGAACGTGGACTTCCACGACGAGGTCGAGACGGCCAACAAGTACGCCACCATCCTCAACTGGCTCGGCATCAAGTCGATGGTGCTGGTCATCCACGAGGGCGGCGCGCAGAGCAGCCCGCCCGCGCCGCTGGACCCGTCCGGCTGCGCGAACTTCGCCGGCCCGATCACCGACATCACCCGGGGGCTCAACCCGGCCTACGGCCTGGTCGTCTCCGGTCACACCCACCGCTTCTACACCTGCGAGCTGCCCAACTCCTCGGGCCAGAACTCGCTGGTCACGAGCGCGGGCTCGTTCGGCACGCTGATCACCGACATCCGCATCACGCTCGACAAGCGCACGCGCAAGTTCGTGGACGCGTCGGCCACCAACGTGATCGTGGACAACGGCGTGAAGAACCCCGACGGGACGTACCAGAAGGACGCGGCCGGCAACCCGGTGCGCAACCCGAAGCTGGTCGACCCGAAGATCAAGAAGATCGCGGACAAGTACCGCACCGCGGTGGCGCCGCTGGCCAACCGGGTCGTCGGCAGCATCAGCGCCGACATCACCACCACCACGGGTGCCAACGGTGAGTCACCGCTCGGTGACGTGATCGCCGACGCCCAGCTCGGCTACACCAAGTCGGCCGGGGCGCAGATCGCGTTCATGAACCCGGGCGGCATCCGGGCGTCGCTGACCTACGGCAACTCGGCCGGCGGCGAGGGCCCCGGCCAGATCACCTACGGCGAAGCGTTCACCGTCCAGCCGTTCAACAACCTGGTCGTGACGCAGTCGTTCACCGGTGCGCAGATCAAGGACGTCCTCGAGCAGCAGTTCGCGGGCTTCCAGGGCCAGACCGTGCAGCGGTTCCTGCAGGTTTCGGCCGGCTTCACCTACACCTGGAGCGCCTCGGCGCCGGTCGGGTCGAAGATCACCGACATCAAGCTCAACGGTGTCCCGATCGACCCGGCGGCCACCTACCTGGTGACCACGAACGACTTCCTGGCCAACGGCGGCGACGGGTTCCTCAACCTGGCGAAGGGCACCGGGCGGGTCACCGCGCCGGGCTTCGACATCGACGCCCTGACCGCCTACCTCGGTACCGGCATCATCGCGCCGGGTCCCGCGGACCGTTACACCAAGATCGCCTGATCGGATCCTGATCCGATCTCGGTGGGCGGGCGGCCGGGTTTTCTCGCCGCCCGCCCACACGTATGCTCGGCAACGCCGGATAGCTGAGGTCGAGGAGTGTTGATCTTTGGAGCGTCCTAGCTGGGCCCCGGCGGACGTCGACCTCGATCGGCCGAGCGTCGCCCGGGTCTATGACTACTACCTCGGCGGCTCGCACAACTTCGCCGCCGACCGCGCGTTCGGTGAGCAGGTCCTGCGCATGGTGCCGGAGGTCGCCGCGGTCGCCCGCAGCAACCGGGCCTTCCTGCGCCGCGCCGTGCGGGAGCTGGCCCGCATGGGCGTGCGGCAGTTCCTCGACCTGGGCTCGGGCATCCCGACCGTCGGCAACGTCCACGAGGTCCTCGCCGACGCCGGCGTCACCGACGCCCGGGTGGTGTATGTCGACGACGACCCGGTCGCCGTGGCCCACAGCCGCATCATCCTCGCCGACGTGCCGGGCACCGCGTTCGTCGACGGCGACCTGCGCAAGCCGGCCGAGGTGCTGGCCGATCCCGAGGTCGGGGCCCTGCTCGACCTCACCGAGCCGGTCGCGTTCCTGCTCGTCGCCGTGCTGCACTTCGTGCCCGACGAGCAGCGCCCCGCCGACATCGTCGCCGGATACGCGGCCGCGGCCGCACCCGGCAGCCACGTGGTGATCTCCCATGTCGGGATCGACCGGCCGCTCACCGCCGCCGAGGAAGACGCCTACGAGATGTACCGCAAGTCGCCCACCCCGCTCATCATGCGCACGTCCCAGCAGGTGGCGGCGATGTTCGGCGACCTGACGGTGCTGGAGCCCGGCGTCGTGGCCACCTTCGACTGGCGCCCGGACGGCGACGACGAGCCCAAGCCCGAGGACAGCGCGGTCGGCCACGCCGGCGTCGCGCGCAAGGACTAGCGCCGACGACCATGACCGCACTCAGCCCTACGCCGACGTCGTGGGACCGTCCGCATCGCGCCGCCGAGCGAATGGCCCGCGCCTGGTCGCTGGCCATCGCCGGCACCAGCTACGTCTCCATGAACGGCCTGGAGGTCCAGGACTTCCTGACCAGCCTCGCCACCCGGCTCATCCACGCCCTGACCGCCGAGGTCTTCGACCCCGCCGACGTGCGCGAGGTCGGCTCGACGCTGGTCGCGGCCCACTTCACCGAGCCCACCACGCTGGAGCGCAGCCTCGCCGTGCTCGCCGAGCAGTTCGGCAACGCGCCGGTGAAGCGGGTCGCCCAGGTGCAGGGCGCGCTGGCCTCCGGCTACGCGCTCGCGCTGCGCGACCGGGTGCTCGACGAGCAGGAGGAGATCCGCACCGCCGCCCTGTGGGCCCGGGCCCGCGCCGAGGAGGGCCGCCGGGTCAGCGAGGCCCGCTTCCAGGCGATCTTCGCCGGCGCCGCGATCGGGATGAGCGTGAGCACGGTCGACGGGCAGGTCATCGAGGTCAACCAGGCGCTGTGCGACATTCTCGGCTACACCGCCGACGAGCTGCGCTCCATGTCCTTCGAGGACTTCGTGCTCCCGGAGGACCCGCCGGGCGCCGGCGAGATGTATGAGGATCTGCTGGCCGGCCGGCGGGACCAGTTCCGCATCGAGAAGCCGTACGTCCACAAGAACGGCGACCGCGTCTGGACCGACCTCGTGGCCTCGGTGATCCGCGACGAGCACGACCGGCCGCGCTGGCTCGTCGCGATGTTCGAGGACATCACCGACCGCTACAACCTCCAGCTGCGCCTGCGCCACCAGGCCCTGCACGACCCGCTGACCCAGCTGCCCAACCGCACGCTGTTCTTCGAGCGGCTCACCGCGCTGCTGGACTCGGCCGCGCAGTCCGCCGAGGGCGGCGACGCCCGCGTCGGCGTCTGCTACCTCGACGTCGACGGCTTCAAGGTCATCAACGACACCCTCGGCCACGACATCGGCGACCAGCTCCTGCAGACCGTCGCCCGGCGCCTGGCCCGCTCGATCAGCGGCGAGCACCAGCTGGTCGCCCGCATGGGCGGCGACGAGTTCGTGGTCCTGGTCGAGCAGTGCGCGGGCGTCGACGACGTCATCGCCATCGCCGAGAAGGCCCTGGACACCGTCCGCGCGCCGGTTCACGTCGCCGGCCACGAGATCAGCATCTCGGCCAGCATCGGCGTGGTCGAGCAGCCGCTGCGCGGCGCGAGCACCGGCGAGCTCATGAAGGCCGCGGACACCACCCTCTACTGGGCCAAGGCCGACGGCCGCAACCGCCTCGCCCTGTTCGACGCCGAGCGGCACGCGCGCGAGGTGACCCGCTACGAGCTGTCCGCGAGCATGCCCGCGGCGCTGGAGCGGCGGGAGTTCTACGTGGAGTACCAGCCGCTGGTGCGCCTCAGCGACGGCGTCACGATCGGCGTCGAGGCCCTGGTCCGCTGGCGGCACCCGCGCTTCGGCATTCTCGGCCCCGACTCGTTCATCGGCATGGCCGAGGAGACCGGCCTCATCGTGCCGCTGGGCCGCTGGGTGCTGCAGGAGGCCTGCCGGCAGGCGGCCGCGTGGCGGCGGGACTTCGGCGACCGGGCCCCGCTGATGAGCGTCAACTTGGCGGTACGCCAGATGCGCGACCGCACGATCGTCCGCGACGTGCGCACCATCCTCGAGCAGACCGGCCTGCCGCCGTCGGCCCTGCAGCTGGAGCTGACCGAGAGCGCCATCATGGGCAGCGGCGGCGAGCCGATCGAGGCCCTCAAGGACCTGGCCGACCTGGGCCCGCGGATCGCGATCGACGACTTCGGCACCGGCTACTCCAACTTCGCCTACCTGCGCAACCTGCCGGTCCACAGCCTGAAGCTGGCCGGCTCCTTCGTCGCGGGCCTGCGCCCGCCGGAGGGCCCGGACCCGGTCGACCAGGAGATCGTGGCCGCGGTGATCGGCCTCGCCCACACCCTGAACCTGAGCGTGACGGCGGAGGGCGTGGAAACCGCCGAGCAGGCGACGCGACTGCTGTCCCTCGGCTGCGACACCGCCCAGGGCTGGTACTACGCCAGCGCCGGCCCCGCCGCAGCCATCAAGCTCTGACCTGCCCTTTCCGCCCCCGGCCCTTTCCGCCCCCGGCCCCTTTCCGCCCCCGGCCCCTTTCCGGCCCCGCCCCGCTCCGGCCCCGGCCCCTTTCCGGCCCCGCCCCGCTCCGGCCCCGCCCGGCCCCGCCCGGCCCCCGGCCCCCGGCCCCCGGCCCCCGGCCCCGGCCCCGCCCGGCCCCCGGCCCCGGCTCGGCCCCCGGCTCGGCCCCGGGCCCCCGGCTCCCGGCCCCGCGTGCTGGCGCGTCTGGGCGACCGTTGGCGGCCGGCGGTGCTCGGCCTGTGCGTCGTCCCGACGCCCCGGGGCGGGCGCGGCCGGCTCTCACGTTGCACGCGGCGGCCGCTGCGTCCTGCATGCTGCGCGGCACGGCGCAGCGACCGGAAGTCTCCGTGATCATGCGCAACTGGCACCGACACCGGCGGTTTTTCATGATCACGGAGTGCTCATGTACACCCGTGTACCACAAGTCTCCGGGATCATGGAAAACCCGCGGTGCGGCCGCGGCGACACGCATGATCACGGAGACATACGTCCGCCCGTGGTCGCGCGGATCGGATAGCCGTCATGCGTTCGGTGCATGACGAGGTGCGAAACGGGTCTTGGACGAAAGCGCCGGCAGGCCGTTGGCTGTTCAACAGACGCGATGTCTTTCCCCGCTTGAAGGTTGTGCTCTATGACTGTCGACTATCGCTCGCAAACCGTTCTCCTCACCGGGGCGAGTTCCGGGATCGGCGCCGCCTTTGCCGCGGCCTTGGCGGCGCGCGGCTCGAACCTCGTGCTCGTCGCCCGGCGCGCCGACCGGTTGGCCTCGATGGCGGACGAACTGCGCCGTAACTACGACGTGCGGGTCGAGGCGATTCCCTTCGATCTTTCCCACCCGGCTGCCGGAATCGAGCTTCGTAAGGCCGTCGCCGACCGGGGCGTAGAGGTCACGAGCCTGATCAACAACGCCGCGTTCGGCACATTCGCCCCGTTCGCCGACGCGGATCCCGGGCGCCTCGCCGATGAGATCGCCGTCGACGTCGCGGCGCCGGTTCAGCTGACCGCGGCGTTCCTGCCGCAAATGTTGAGCGCTGCCAACGGCTTCATCATCAGCGTCGCCGGCGTTTCCGCCTACTTTCCCTCACCCAGAATGGCCGTTTACAGCGCCGCGAAGGCATTCGTGCTCAGCTTTACCGAATCGCTCTGGACGGAGCTGCGCGGCACGGGCCTGACCGCCTTCGCCGTCAGTCCCGGCGCCACCAGTACGGAGTTCACGACCGGGATGGGGCCGGAGGCGAGCGTGTTGACCTCCGGGAGGCTGCGGACGCCCGAGGATGTGGTCGCCACCGCTCTGGCCCATCTTGAGCGTCGAAACCCGGGCCCGAGCGTCATCGACGGGCGCGCCAACCAGCTCGGCGTGCTCATGAGCCGGCTCGCGAGCCGGCGCCAGAGCGCCATGATGATGGAGCGCGTCCTCGACCCGAACCGCCGATCAAAGCCCACTGCGGCCTGATGCGGCCGCGATCCGCCGATCAAAGCTCGCTGCGGCCTGATGCGGCCGCGATCCGCGGGTCCGGGCCGGCGCGTGCCGGATCGGCGGCCCGAGCAGGCGGGCGCCGCGTTCGCGCTGCCCGGGGCCGCGTGGTCGGGCGGGGGTCTATTCCCGCTTCAGCTCGCCGGCGACCTGGCGGAGCAGGTCGAGCGTGGCGTCATGCGACAGGGCGCGCTCGGTCAGCCGGTCGAGGATGCCGCGGTACGCCCCCACGAGCTCCGGCTCCTCCCACAGCAGCTGCTGCCGGTAGAGGACGCCGTCGTCGGCGCCGAACTCGAGGATGGTGAAGTCGCCGTCCCAGCCCGGGTGGTAGCCGGCGTTGAGCGGCACCACGCGGACGTCCGTGTACGGCCGCTGGGCGAACTCGATCGTGTGCTCGATCTGGTCGACCAGCAGCGCATCGTCGCCCGGGACCGGGCCGCGGCGCAGCACGGACTCGTCCAGCAGGGCCTGCATGCGCGGCGGATCCTCGCGGTTGAACAGCTCGTCCTGGCGGCGCATGTGGAACTCGACGCGGCGCTCGGCCTGGGCGGACTCCGGGTCCGAGGTGGCATGTGCGTACCGCCGCGTCTGCAGCAGCGTCGGGAACATGATCGGCGACCATTCGCCGATGCGGGTCGCCTCCGCCTCGAACCCGACGTAGGTGATCAGCTGGGCCGGCAGGACCGGCCGGTACTCGTCCCACCACATCCGCCGCTTCGCCGCGCGGGCCAGCTCGAGCAGCTCGTCGACGGCCTTCGGGTCGTGGACCCGGTAGTAGGCCAGCAGGCTGCGCAGATCGCTCACCGAGATGGCGACGGTGCCGTTCTCGATGCGGATCAGCTTGGACAGCGACCACTCCATCTCGGCGGCCACCAGGTCCTGGGTCAGTTCGCGCTCGCGCCGCAGCCGCCGCAGCTCGGCTCGGAGGCGGCGCTTGCCCACGATAGGCCCGCTCATGGACCATCACCCCAATCGCGTACAAATGGCATCGCCCCGGTCGAGGGCTCCGCGTTTCTACCCGAATTGCGGCTGATGCACCTAGCGCGTTCCGATTTCCTGAACGGGCTACCGGGGCGTGTGCGCGGCCAGGAAGATCTTGGCCATCGCGCTGGCCAGGTCACCCGGGTCGTTCGAGGCCACGGCCTGACCGCCGGTCAGCTGCGACATTTCCCGCAGGACCGACATGTCGGCATCGCCACCGTACCCGATCGCGAAGATCATCACCGGTCGGGCGGGGTCGCGCAGGCCCGTCAACCGGGCGATGAACTGCTCTTTCGGCATGGAAAATTTCGAGTCCTGATCCCGGCCGTCGGTGAGCACCACGACGAGGTTCACCGCATCCGAGGTGTACCGCTCCTTCATGTCGTCCACGCCGCGTAGCACGGTCTCGAACAGCGGCGTGCCGGCGGCCGGATACGCCTTGTACCCGTCTGCCACCCGGCGCATCGCCTCCCGGCGCGGCACGTCGCCCACCGCCTCGCTCATCGGCCCGAACGGCAGTGCCACCGTGAACGGCGGCGCGTCGGCGCCCGGCGAGGCGAACATCCACACGCCGAGGCTGGTCTCGTCGCCGAAGAGCTGGGCGGCCTGCACCCCGGCCGCGCGCAGCAGGCCGGCCTTCGTGGTGACGGCGCCGGTGCGGTCGTGCACCTCGTCGTTCATCGATGCGGAAGCGTCCACGAGCAGCAAGGTGCGATAAGCCAGCCGTTTGTACTGCGCCCACGTGGCCGCCCACTCGGCCACCCCGTCGGGCAGGTCCGCCGCGGCCGGGTACTGCGCGGCCAGCCCGTCCGCGCTCGGCGCCGCCCCGCCGCTGCCGGCCGGCCGCAGCCCGTGCCCGGTGAGCACCGCGGCGAACTCCTTGGCGTGCATGCGCTCCGCGAGCCGGTTGGCCAGCGATTTGAGCTCGCCGTCGCGGCCCGCCTCGGGGGTGAGCAGGAGCGGGAAGTCGGCCTCGTACAGCGCGTCGGCCGGGTAGAGCGCGGCCACGGCGACCGGGTGGCGGCTCTGGGAGTACCGCCAAACATCCTGCTCGGTGGCGGGGAACAGCCCGATCTCGCGTATGGCCCGCGCCGGGTCGGCCTGGGCGCCCATCCGCTCCAGCAGCCGCGTCGGCGACGCCTCCGGCTCGGCCAGGCGGGCCCGCACCGATAGCGCCCGCATCTGGGCGATCCCCGGGTCGTCGGTCGTCTTGGCCATCGCGCTCTGGATCTCCAGCGCCGCGAGCAGCCCGGCGGTGTCGCTCAGCGGGCTGCCCATGCTGAGCCGGGGCACCTGGCCGGCGTTGACCCCGGCCGCGAGCGCGGCCCAGGTGGGCTGCTTGGCGGGCCAGCCGAGCGACTCGGCGAACGGCCGCGGCGCGGCGACGACGACCGGCGTGCGGGCCAGCGAGACCGGGTCGGGCGCGGCGCGGAACTTCGCCAGCCGCGCCCAGCCGGCCGTGGCCGGGATCCAGGCCTCGCCGCCCTGGTACTCCTCCTGGGCCGTGACGGCGATGAGCTTGCAGCCGCCGGCCGGGTTGGCGCCGATGTCCGCGGCCGCCTGCTCGACCACCGGCGCGAGCGTCGGGCTGACCGTGGTGCGCAGGACCTCCCGCCCGCCGCAGGTCGCGCCCGCCGCCCCGGAGGCCGCCTCACCGCGTGCCGCGAGGCTGAGCCCGACCAGCACGCCCGCCGCGACGGCGAGCGCCACGATGATCACCCCGACCGCGATCCACCACGCGGTCGCCGAGGAGCGCCCTGCTTCCAGGTCCGGCGGCGGTACACCGGGAGGCAGCCGCGCCAGCGAAATGTCCGCGTGCCGCTCCTCGGGCGCCGGCAGCGGCCTCCACTCCTCGCGCACCGGCTCGGGCGGCCACTCCTGCGGATACAGCGGCGGCAACCACCCGTCCCCGCCCGCCGCCGCCGCGTTGTGGGCGTCCTCGGGCCGCGCTCCGAACGTGACCTCGGTTGGCGCCGCGTGCGCGGGCTCCCTCGGCGCCGCGTGCTCGGCCGGCGGTGGCGCCCCGTAGGCCGGCTGCGACGCACCGTATGACGGCGCCGGCGGTTCGTACTCCGGCTGCGGCGGTTCGCCGTATGCCGCTGGGGATGCTTCGTAAGCCGGCTGCCGCGGTCCTCCGTATGCCGGTGGGGCCGCTTCATACCCTGGCTGCTGCGGCGCCCC
Organism: Dactylosporangium sp. CA-092794; assembly: GCF_050948465.1. NCBI lineage: Bacteria > Bacillati > Actinomycetota > Actinomycetes > Micromonosporales > Micromonosporaceae > Dactylosporangium > Dactylosporangium sp. CA-092794. Next base: position 1,305,742 of record NZ_CP192044.1, read on the forward strand.
GTAGGACGGCTCCTGTGGTGCTCCGTAGGACGGCTCCTGCGGTGGCCCGTGAGTCGGCTGGGGCGGCCCGTAGGCCGGCTGGGGTGGCTCGTAGGCCGACTGGGGTGGTCCGTAGGCCGGCTGGGGTGGTGCCCCGTATGCCGGTGGCGGTGGGTGTGCCGCGTGGGCCGGCCTCGGCGGTGGCGCCGTCTGCGCCGGCGGAGGAGGGGGGAGATCCTCCGCCGGCGCAAACGGTTCTTCCTCGTAGTACTCCTCGGGGTAGTCGTCGGAGTACTCATCGTCGTCGTAGGCCGGTGCCCAGGGGGAGGGGCGGCCGGTCCGCTCCGACGATCGCGCGGTGAAGTCGGGGGCCTGCGCCGGACGCTCGCCCGGCTGGTCCGGTGGTGGTCCCTCAGCCGCCGTCGGCGCCCACGGGGAGGGCGGCGGCGCTGCGGGTGGCCGGCCAACCGGCTCGGACCTGGGGCTGGGCACCTCACGCGGCGGCGGGATGTAGATTCCGCCCTCCGTGTGGTCGTCATCGTGACGCCGATGATGCCGGCCCTCCGTCATGGCATCCCTTTCTCTCTCTGCTGCGAGGCCGCGATGTCGCGCGCGAGGCGAGGAAGCGCGATCGCCAACCTAGCACCGGTTGCCATCGATATGTGACCGCTCCGCTACTTACTGATCATGACGTCGCCTTGCAGTATCTGAAATCCCCGCATTTCCATCTATTAGCCCCAGGCTGGGCGTGATTAGGGCACGGCGGTCATCGACGCCGCCCCCTCAGCGCGGCGGGGCGCGGCGCGGCGGGGCGCGGCGCGGCGGGGCGGCGCGCGGCGGCGCGGCCGGCGGGGCGGATGTGCACCAGGCGGGCGCAACCCGCGACCTGCGGGGCCGGGCCGGACGTATGTCTCCGTGATCATGATGTCCGCGGTGACCACGCACCGGGTTTGCCATGATCCTGGAGACTTGTGGTACACGGGGGTACATCAGCACTCCGTGATCATGAAAACCGTTGGTGTCGATGCCCGGTTGTGCATGATCACGGAGACTTCCGGTCGCTGTGCCCTGCCCCGCGGGCCGAAACCACTTGGCCTTCGGCGGGCATGGCGGCCAACGGTGCCGGTTCCCGGGCGGCGCGGGCCGGTGCCGCAGTGTGGGCCGGTGCCGGAGTGCGGGCGGAGCATGGCGGGTGCGGGCCGGCCGCCCCTGGACCGAGGGCCGGGGCACCACTCGGCGCATCGCGGTCGTGCCGGCGCTGGTTCGTGGGGGACACGCCAAGCTCATACACCACCGCCGGCGGGCGTGACTGCGTCGCGCGGAAGCGGGCGCGACCAGACCGGGGGCTGGCGAGGGCCGCGCCCGCTTCCGCTTGGGGGGATGAGTAAAGCTCTACAAACCTCGACGCCGACGCCGTTCGCGCCGGCCGTCAAACGCCGGCCACTTCCTCAGGCCGTGCCAAGCCGATCCGCACCCCACGGTGGCGGTCCAGCCAGAGCCACTTCCTTCACGCCGCGCCAGGGGCACACTGCTGCCCCCCGGCCCCCCGCCCCCGGGGCCCTGCAAAGAACGAAGCTCAGGCGGCACCCCACATGGCCGAGAACGCCGCCGCCTCTCCGGCCAGCCACCGCTCCACCTCGGCGCCCTTCACCGCCACGTCCGGTCGCAACACGTCGCCGCGCCGCAGGTCGACCAGCACCGGAGTCGCATTCGGGAGGACGAGGTCCATGTGGCGCGCCATCAGGTGGAGGGTCGCCACCGCGGCCTCGTCCTGTGGGGGCTCCTCGTCGAAGTGCAGGCGCACCGCCTCGCCGCGGCCGTCGGGGTAGCGCAGGCCGAAGTGGGGGTTGATCTTGACGGGCAGGGCGCCGATCATGCACAGCGCGTCGCGGGTCGGTGTCACCTCCACCTTGGCCGGCAGCGACTCCAGGTAGCGCAGCGCGCCGGGGACCACCGACTCGTAGAGCGGCTTCCATCGCGGGTTGACCTGGTCCGCCACGGCGTTGAGGTATGTCCCGCCGGTGCGGAAGCGGATGTCCGCCTTCAGGGCCTTGACCAGCTGGCCGTGCGGGTTGAAGCCGTGCCCCGACTCGCGCTGCCGGCGCAGGCCGCCGACGAAGCTCGCCTTGCGCGGGCCGGTGCGGCCGACATACCGGGTGAAGCTGAGCAGGGTCGCGTAGGGGATGGATCCGGTGGTGGTTGCGGGCGCGGTCACGGGCGCTCCCCTCCCAGGTCAAGAGCGTCTTTCGTACACACATTCTAATTGATTTGCGCGAGGATTCCCACCCATAACGTCGGTAGGTAAAGTAGGGTTCATGACCACGTTCCACTGGTTCCTGCCCACCACCGGCGACGGCGACCAGGTCGGGGCGGCGACCGTAGCGGCCGGGGCGGCCCGGCACGACCGGGCGCCCACTGTCGAATACCTGTCGGAGGTCGCCCGGGCGGCGGAGCGGGCCGGGTTCGACTCCGCGCTGACCCCGGTCGGGGCCGGCTGCCTGGACCCGCTCGTCATGTGTACCGCGATCGCCCAGCACACGACCACGCTGCGGCTGCTGGTCGCCTTCCGGGCCGGGTTCACGCTGCCGACGCTGCTCGCCCAGCAGGCCGAGGCGTTCCAGTGGATCTCCGACGGCCGGCTGGCGCTCAACGCGGTGACCGGCGGCGACCAGGCGGAGCAGCAGGCCTACGGCGACTTCGTGGCCAAGGCCGGCCGGTATGCCCGCACCGCCGAGTACATCGAGGTCATGCGGCGCACCTGGCGGGGCGAGCGGTTCGACTTCCACGGCGACTACTACCACGTCGAGTGCGGCGGGCTGGCCCGGCCGCTGGAGCCGGTGCCGCCGATCTACTTCGGGGGTGCCTCGCCGGAGGCCGTCGAGGTCGCGGCGCGCCATGCCGACGTGTACCTGCTGTGGGGGGAGCCGCTGCCGGCCGTACAGGAGCGGATAAAGGCGATAAAAGCGAAAAATCCGAACCTTCGGGTGGGGCTGCGCGTTCACGTGATCGTGCGCGATGACGCGGATCAGGCGTGGGGCGAGGCGGAGCGGATGCTGCGGGGCATGGATCCCGGGCGCATCCGGGCGGCGCACGAGCGTTTCGCGCGCATGGAATCGGTCGGCCAGGCGCGGATGACGGCCCTCAACGAGGGCACCGCGGACGGCCTGGTCGTGGGGCCCAACCTGTGGGCCGGCGTCGGCCTGGTCCGGGAGGGGGCCGGCACCGCGCTCGTCGGCAGCCCGGCCGAGGTGGACGCGCGGCTGGCGGAGTACGAGGCGGCGGGCGTCGACGAGTTCATCCTGTCCGGCTGGCCGCACCTGGAGGAGGCCGAGCGGGTCGGCGACCTGATCCTCGCCCGCCGCGCCACCGTCGCGGCGGGTCGCTGACCGCGCGAGGTCAGCCCAGCAGGTCCTCGACCGGGCCGAGCATCAATCGCACGCCGAAGGCCAGGCAGGCGAGCACGACGATGACGAAGAACCCGACGTACACGATGGCGGGGACGCGGGTCAGGCGGGCGATCTGGTCGGCGTCGGAGTTGGGGGCCTGCCGCCGGAAGCGCGACTGCTGCAGCTCGAACACCGCGCGCACGCCGCCCAGCAGCATGAACCACGCGAAGGCGTAGGCGAACGCGCCCTGCACCTGCCCGTCGGCGAACCACGACACGACGAAGATGATCGCGCCCGCCACGACGACCGAGATCACGCCGTAGAAGTTGCGGATCATGATGAGCATGAGCACCAGGAGTACCAACAAAAGCCACAAAAGGATCGTGATCCGCGCGATGCCCAGGATCGCCGCGGCGCCCAGCCCCAGCAAGGACGGCGTGATGTAGCCGGCCAGCCCGGTGATCACCATGCCCGGCCCGTTCGGACGGCCCTTGGACAGGGTCAGCCCGGAGGTGTCGGAATGCAGGCGGATGCCCGACAGGCGGCGTCCACTGAGGACCGCGGCCAGGGCGTGCCCGCCCTCGTGCGCGATCGTCACGAAGTTGCGCATGACCTTCCACACCGGGCGGAGCAGCACCGCCAGCAGGGCGACCGCGGCGGTGGCCAGGACCACGAACCGGTCGGGGGACGGCTGGCGGCCCAGGGCGTCGTGCAACACGTCGAACACGAATGCAGAGCCTGCCATCTCGCGTGTTGAAAGAACAACGTCGAGATCCGGCGCAATACCGACAGTGACCGGCCGGGCACGTGCCGGCGCCGTGCTCGGCATCTATACCATGCATCGGTACCCGTGATGCTGTTGAACGCTCCGCGAATCCCCCGCAGGGGGCATACTTCCTGGTACAGGTTGTGACCTTCATCTTGCATTCTGTACCAATACCTCGATGCGTACTCCGCCCGAAGCGCGCTACGACACCGACGGTCACCACAGTGGTGACCTGACCGGTTATCGCATCGGCGACTCCTACGAGCTGGTCGAGCCCATCGGTGGCGGCGGCACGGGCACCGTGTGGCGCGCCCGGGCCCTCAACAACGACGAGCACGTCGCGGTGAAGCTGCTGCGCGAGGACCTGATGGCCGAGCCGAAGGCCGTCAACCGGTTCGTCCAGGAGCGCGCGATCCTGCTGATGCTGCGCCACCCCCACATCGTGCGCGTGCGCGACCTGGTCACCGTGGGCACCTCGCTCGGCCTGGTCATGGACCTCGTCGAGGGCGGCAGCCTGCGCGACCACCTGCACGAACAGGGCACGCTGCCGCCCGCGGAGGCGGCCACGCTGCTGGCCCAGGTCGCCGAGGCCCTCTCCGCCGCCCACCGCCGCGGGATCGTCCACCGCGACCTCAAGCCCGACAACATCCTGCTCGACCGCGTCGACGGCGAGCTGCACACCCGCCTCACCGACTTCGGCATCGCGCGCGTGCTGGATACGCCCAGCATGACGACGCCGGGCGCGCTCGTCGGCACCGCGAACTACGTCGCACCGGAGGCGGTCTACGGCAACAGCCCCACGCCGGCCGCCGATATCTACGCACTTGGCGTCGTACTGTACGAGCTCACCACCGGCCGGCCTACGTACGCCGGCGGTCCCGCCTGGGCGATCCTGCGCCGTCACGTCGACGAGTCGCCGCGGCGCGCCCCCGGCATGCCGGACGCGGTCTGGGAGGTCGTCGAGGCCTGCATGGACAAGCGCCCGGGCCGCCGCCCCACCGCCCGCGACCTGGCCGTGGCCCTGCGCACGGTGGCCCGCCGCACCCGCGACGAGCCGGCACTGCCGCCGCTCCCGGTCGACGAGCGGCTGACGACCCTGCAGCCGCCGGTGCCGTTGCCCCGCTCGTCGTCGCACTCCCGAGGCGTTTTCCTGGCGGTGGTACTCGTGGTGCTGGCGCTGCTGGCCGTCCCCGCCTGGCTGTACGCCACCCGGGAGCGCAGTGCCGACACGTCCGCCGGCGCGAGCGCCGCGCCCGCGCCCGCGGCACCGGCGCCCGCCCCGAGCGCGGCCCGCAGTGCCGCCGCCGGCGGCGCGGCCAGCCGCAGCCCCGGCACGCTGCGCGTGGGCGACAAGAGCGCCGGCCCGTCCGCCGAGCCCGGCGTGCACGTCGAGGGCTCGGTGGTTTTCGGCCCGTGGCTCTGCGGCGACCAGTACACCTGGGATCTCGGCCATCCGGTCCTGGCCCAGCCCTGCCACGCGGTCGGCGGCGACCTGGTGCGCATGGTCGGGCACATGCAAGGCCTGCCGGGCGTCCAGGCCGACGTGAGCCTGTCCGTCCTCGACGTCGAGAGCAATGCCGTGGCCGACGGCCCGCACCTGTGCACCGGCCAGATGTTCACCGACTTCGCCCCCGAGCACGACTGCGGCCCGTTCGAGGCCCGCCTGCCGCACGGCCACCGGTACGTGGTGGTCGAGAAGTGGCTCTACACCGGCCGCGCGCTGCTGCCCGGCGGTCAGGTCCGCGGCCAGGAGTTCGACTGGTAATTCGGTTTTTTGTCGTACCCATGTGGTGAGGTGCGGGCCCGTGCCCGGCACCGGCGGGCCGCGGTCTCAGGGCATCGGCGGGGCCACCGGGAGGTTGTCGGACCGCATGGCTCGCCCGTCCTCGGTGACGATCGCGCACTCGTGCCCCGGCACGGAGGCCAGCCAGTCGATCCCCTTGAGCCCCATGGCGAGCGCGGCGGTCGCGTAGGCGTCGGCGGTGCCCAGGTCCGGCCCCACCACGGTCACCGAGCGCAGGTCGTGTGCCGGCTTGCCGGTGAAGGGGTCGAGCACGTGGAGCCCGCGCTCGTAGGTCCCCGACGTGGCCACCGCCGTATCGGTGACCTCCAGCACCCAGGCCACCGACAGCGCCTCCCACGGATGCCGGATGCCGATCCGCCACCGATCACGCCCCCGGGGCGCCCCGCGCACGTATACGTCACCGCCCGCGTTCAGGCAGTGGTTCGCCGAGCCCGCGTCCCGCAGCCGGTCACAGGCCCGCTGGACGGCCCAGCCCTTCACGTAGCCGGACGGGTCGAGCATGCCACCGGCGTTGATGTCGAAGTAGCCGCCGGTCTCGGTCCACAGCTCCGCACACCGGTCGAGCACCTCGCCCACGACCGCCGAACAGTCCTCCCGCCGCAACTCCCCGCGCCCGAGCCGGCTGATCTCGCTCTCCGGCTTGTACGTGCTGAAGATCCCGTCCACCAGCCGTAACCAGTCGAACACCTCGTCGGCCAGCCGCTCCAGCGCCGCGATCGGCAGGTCGTCGTCGAGGTCGAGGCTGATCGGCATCCCCATGACGTGCTCGACCCGAACCAGGCTGTGCACCATCAGCCCTGGTAAGCGCGGTCGATGGCGGAGCGAAGCGACAGCTTGTAGCCGGCGCTTGTCTCCGTCGCGCCGGAAACGGTATCGATGTCGGCGCTCTGGGCGGCCAGCGCCTCGGCCTTCAGCTTGGGCAGGGCGCTCTTGTTGATCTGGACCGAGCGGGATTCGTCGCTGGGCGAGTCGAGGACCTTGATGTCGGTGATCTTGCCGCGGGAGACGACGATCGAGAGCTCGACGACGCCGTAGTCGATGTAGATCGGGTTGCCGTTGAACGTGCCGTCCCGCATCGTCGTGCCCTTGGGGGCGGTCGTTGCCGGCGCGGTGTTCGCGTCCGCGGGCTGGGTCTTCGCGGCGGAGGGCTGGCCGGCGCCGGCGGCTGCGGCGCCGGGTGCGGCGCCAGGGGGTGGACTGGCCTGCGGGCCGGGTGGCTGGGCGGCGGAGCCGCCGGGGATCGGGCCGTTGGCGGACTGGGGCTGCAGCGCCTGGTCGCCCGGGCCGCCGAAGCCCGACTTCGCGCCGACCAGCAGGACGGTGCCCGCCGCAGTGCCGAGCAGGGCCATCAGGGCGCGTCGCACGCTGTATCAACTCCTTGTGTGTCGAGGGCGTGCCTCGTGGGCCGGCCCACATCGATGTCGCCCGGCTGCGTCGTCGCGAAGCGCGGGCGGGTCGGCGGCCGTTGCCGGGGGCGCCCCTGCCGCGTGCGCTCGGCCGGGGCGTGGCGGGACGGGTGCGGCCGGGGCCGGCGCGGCGGGTGAGCTGGTGGCCGGATCATCTAGAACTCGAACGGGTCCAGGTGGACCTGCCGGCGCGGGACGCGGAGGCGGCGCAGCACCTGCAGGGACTGCTCGACCAGGCCGTCGGGGCCGCAGAGATACGCGTCGCGCTCGGTGACGTCGGGCACCAGCTCGCGCATGCCGCTCGGGGTGAACAGCCGGCGCGGGCCCGGGTCGCGGCGGTCGCCGACGACGAACCACAGCTGGGCGTGGCGCAGCTGGGACAGCTGCTCCAGCTCGTGGCGCAGGTGCAGGTCGTGGACGGCGCTGGCCCGGTAGATCACGATGGCGCCCGGGGGCAGCTCCTCCAGCAGCGCGCGGATCGGCGCGATGCCGCTGCCCGCCGCGATCAGCAGGGCGCGCTGGCGCACCCGGCGGCTCGCGGTGAAGTCGCCCCACGGCCCCTCGACGAAGATCCGCACGCCGGGGCGCATCGAACGCAATCGGTGCGTGTGGTCGCCGACGGTCTTCACGGTCAGCCGCAGCCAGCGGCCGTTTGGCGCCGCGGACAGCGAGAACGGGTGGGCCTGCCACCACAGCCCGCGGGCCAGGAACCGCCAGCGGAAGAACTGCCCGGCCTCCGCGCCGAGGCCGTCCAGCCGGTGCCCGGTGATGTAGATCGACACCATGTCGGGGCCCTCGGCCACCACGTCGGCGACCCGCAGGCGGTGCCGCAGGTTGAGCGTGAGCGGACCCATGATCCGGCCGATCACCACGGCGGCGATGGTCACGACGTAGAAGCCGATCCACACCGTGCGGCCAAGGCCCGGCCGGAACAGCTCCTGCCCGTCGGAGAACTGGTGGGCGAACCCGAGCAGCAGCGCCAGATATGCGGTCAGATGCAGGAAATACCAGAGCTCGTAGGGCAGCGCCCGGCGCAGCGCGCGAATGCTGAGCAGCGCGATGCAGACCAGCATGCCGGCCGCGATGAACGCGGTGACCATGTCCGCGTATTCGCTCAGCAGCGTGCCGAGCTCCTTGACGAACCCGACGCGGTCGGCATACGAGTAGCCGACGGTGATCAGCGCCGCGTGCGCGAGGATCGTGACGAGGACCGAGCCGCCGAGCTCCCGGTGCCACAGCCCGAGGTGCCGGGCGCCGATCCAGCGCTCCAGGAGGCTCAGCCGGCTCATCAGGATGACCTGCATCAGCAGCAGATAGCCGGCGATCAGCCCGGTCACCCGGCCCGAGGCCTGGAACACCTCCGCGGCGGTGTCGATGGAGCCGGGCTTGGTGCCGAGCCACCAGGGCAGGACCGCGAGCGCCAGACCACCCCAGAAGAGGGTGCGGAGCAGGAACCGCCCGGCGTTGTTGTGCTCGACGGGCCGCGCCGCCGGTGCCGCCAGCCGACCGGCCGGACGTTGTCTCGGGACGGTGGTGTCTCTCGGGACAGTCATGGTCGTCTCTGCATACGGTGCATGTGGTTCCACTGCCATCGGTGATACCAGCGCCCGCTGGCCACGGGCCACGGGCTTAAGCCGGACTTCAGGTTGCCCACAACTGCGGGCACGGGGAGATGTTCGCACGAGGGTACGACAGTTTTCGCGTCGCCTAGAATGCACCAATGCGGCGATTATGGTGGATTGTCCCAATATCCGTGGCGGCAGCGGCGACGGCGCTGGGCACGGCGTACTCGTTGGGCGCGTTCGCCGATCCGGGACGGTTCGCCGCGGTGCCCGGCTGCGGCGTGCTCGACCCGGCAACCGTGGCGCCCGTCGTCGCCGGCGCCGCGATCGAGGCCGACGGGGACAACTGCGCGGCGTCGGACGGTCAGGTGCAGATCACCATCGGGTACACCGTGGTCTCGGCAAAGGGCACCGCCGGTGGACCGCGGCAGGCGTCGCGGCTGCTGGATGCGGCGGGCAGTGGGACCGCTGAAGCGCTTGCGGGGGTTGGTGATCAGGCCTTCCGGCAGCGGGCGCAGGCGGTCGGGGCGCCGCAGGTCATCACGATGCGGGTGAGCAACCTGATCGTGGTTCTGTCGGCGGTGGATCTGAGCGGCGCGGAGCTTCCGGCGGGGGTCGGGGACGGTCTGGTGAAGGTCGCGAGGGCGGTCGCCACCCGGTTGGGTTCCTGAGCCGGCGGAGTTTGTTTCGCTCCTCCTGGGTGTTCTCACAAATGGGGCGGACGCGGTCAAGGTGGGTGCAGGCCGCGTTGGTCTACATCGCCGCGCGGTGTGCTATCTCCGGAAATTTCCGGACATGGCCGAGGGCGCCGGCCCGCACGACCCGGCTGCTCGTGTGAGGGAGCGGCGCGTCAGGGCAGCTGGCGCTGGAAACGGCCGGCGGCGTCGGTGCGGTCCTGGTAGCCGAGCGCGCGGTAGAAGGCGGTCGCCCCTTCCCGCGTGCGCAGGCACGTCGCCTCGACGCTGGAGCAGCCGCGCATCAGGCCGAACGTCTCGGCGGCCGCGACCAGGCTCGTGCCGATGCCGCGGCCGCGGGCGGCCTCCGCCACGGCCAGGGCCACGATTCGCAGCCAGGCGCCGTCCGTCTCGAACGACGGGATGATGTGCGCGGCGATGACACCCAGCAGGCGGCCCCGCTCGTCCCAGACGAAGGAGGCGCCGTCCGGGTGCTCGCACCAGCGCTGCAGCCGCCTCGCGAGGTTGGTCTCCTGCTGCGGATGTCCGTCGCTTTCGAGCAGCCTGGTTACCTGCTCGGTGTCGTCCGGAGCCAGCCTGCGCACCCCGCGGGCGACCTGCATCCGGTAGCTGTGGAGGACATCAGCGGTCATGAGTGCAGAGTAGAACCGGACCGCCGACCGGTGCTTGCCGGAAAGTAGTCACTCAAGTTCACGGTGCGCCGGGTCTCACTTGACTGTGCGTCTGCACGGCCTAAGATTCCACGCCCTAAATGCACGTGCGCGAAGCGGGGCCGCTCCAGTGGAAGCGGCCCCGCCGGTATACGGGCAGCACTCAGATGGCGCAGGAGTCGTCCGTGCACTCGCCGGCCGACGCGGACGAGGAGGACGAGGGGGAACGCAGCATCGTCAGCGAGGACTGCTGCAACGCCTGCGCGAACACCTCGAGCGGCTGCGCCCCCGACACCCCGATCCGCTGGTCGAAGACGAAGAACGGCACACCGTTGATGCCGTACGCCCGCGCCTGCGCGAAGTCCGCCTGCACCTCCGCGGCGTAGGAGCCGTCGGCCAGCGCCTGCTTGGCCGCCACCTCGTCCAGGCCGGCCTCGCCCGCCAGGGAGGCGAGCGTGGCGTGGTCGGCGACGTCGGCGCCCTCGGTGAAGTACGCCTTCATGAGCCGCTCCTTGAGCTCCGGCTGGTGCCCGTTCACCTTCGCGAACTGCAGCAGCCGGTGCGCGTCGAGCGTGTTGGCGGTCCGGGCACGGCCGAAGTCGTAGCGCAGGCCCTCCTGCGCCGCGATCCCCGTCACGTGCGCGAACATGCCCTGCACCTGAGCCGCCGACAGGCCCTTGCGGGCGGCCAGCGACTCGCCGACCGGGCGGGAATCGCCGATGGGGGTCGACGGGTCGAGCTGGAAGCTGCGCCACTCGACGGAGACCTCGCCGTCAAAGCCTTCGAGCGCGCGCTCCAGGCGGCGCTTGCCGATGTAGCACCACGGGCAGACGATGTCGGACCAGACCTCGATCTGGATCATGCGCGCTCCTTATGCTGATATTTCGGATAAATCTGGATGCGCCAGCATCCGGATTTATCTGCGCAACAGACCTTTGATGCTTCAACTATAGCGCCGCAAAAGCGGCCCGCACAGCGTCGTGGGGGAGGGCATCCAGGTGACGGCCCGAGCGGCCCGTCATCGGGACATTGGCCACCAAAGCGTTGAGGACCGCCTCCTCGACGGACTCCACCACGGCCGCATAGAACGGGTCCAACGCCTCCCACGGTACAAATCGGGCAACGGAGAATCCCCCCGAGGACTCCGCGGCGGCGGTCGACAGCGCCAGGAAGATGTCCCCCGAGAAGTGGCTGCCGCTGGTTCCGGTCCGCCCGATGCCCAGCGTCGCCCGCCGCGCGAGCGCCTTGCACTGACCCGGCAGCAGCGGCGCGTCGGTGGCGATGACGACGATCACGGAACCGTCGCCGTCCAGCTCGACCGGCGGCAGGGACCGGCCGAGCGGCGCGCCCGCGATGGTCAGCTCCGCCCGGGCGCCGAAGTTGGCCTGCACGAACGCGCCGACCGTGAACCGCTCCCCGGCGTACGACAGCATCCGCGACGCCGTCCCCGAGCCGCCCTTGTACCCGTAACACCGCATCCCGGTCCCGCCGCCCACGCTGCCCTCGTCGAGCGGGCCCGGGCGCGCCGCGTCGAGGGCGGCCACTGCATGCGAAGGCCGCACGTGCCGGCCGTTGATGTCGTTGAGGTACCCGTCCCAGGTCTCCGCCACCACCGGCAGCAGCCACCGCTCGGCAACGGCGGGCAGCTCCCGGACCATCCACTCGACGATGCCCGCGTGGACCATCCCGACCGCGTGGGTGTTGGTGATGCCGATCGGGCCGGTAAGGCCGCCGCTCTCCTCGATCCAGGCGGTGCCGGTCATCTCGCCGTTGCCGTTGAACGAGAACCAGCCGGCCGGGCACGGTACCCCCAGCGACGGCCGCGGCCGGGGCAGGACGGCGGTCACGCCGGTGCGCACGTCCGCGCCCTCGACCAGCGTGGTGTAGCCGACCTCGACCCCGGGCACGTCGGTGATCGCGTTGTACGCGCCGGGCTCGCCGCGCAGCGGGATGCCGAGCCCCCGCGCGCGGACGCGGCCCGACGGCGTCGTGCGGTGATGATCCATCCCCGCACCCTAAGCCGCCTACGAATGCCGGCGCAGCGCGTCCGGACTGCGCCGTTCGCGACACGGTTTCGACGGCGTTCCGACAGGCTGCGGGCATGAGGACTCGTTTCACCGAAGCCTTCGGCCTGTCCACGCCGATCGCCCAGGCCGGGATGGCGTTCGTCGGCATGACGCCGGACCTCGCGGTCGCCGTCAGCAACGCCGGCGACCTGCCGGACGCGGACGCCGCGGGCCCCGTCATCGGCGAGATGGTGCTGGGCGGCCAGACGATGCCGATGCACCGCTTCTCCAACCTCGTGCCGATGCGGGGCGCCACCACCGGCGACTTCGACGAGATGGCGCTGCTGTCCGGCTAGGGCGTCGGCCTGATCACCGCGATCCGCCCCGCCGCGGAGGTGATCGCGGAGCTGACCGCGACCGCGGAGCGGCTGCTCGGGGACTCCCGATTCGTCCGATCCCTTTAGTCGAGGCGCATTGATACCCTGCGGCACGTGAGTGACCAGGCGCGCCAGCAACCAGGACCCGGCCAACCGGCCGGCGGGCCCAGCCCGAACTCGCCGTGGGCCGTGCCGCCCATGGCGCGGGAGGGGGAGCCGTCGGACTGGCATCAGGACCAACAGACCGAGCCCCTTGTGCAGCCGCCACAGGTTCAGCCGCCGCAAATCCAGCCGCCGTACTCGCCGCCGCCCCAGCCCGGGCCGCCGGCGCCGTACGTCGATCCGCAGTACGGGCAGGTCCCGCCGGTGTACGTGCCGCCACCGCCGCAGCAGTACGGCGGGCCGCCGCCGTACGCGCCGCCGGGACCGCCGGTCTCCGGGCCGCCCGGGGTGTGGGGGCAGCCGGCGCCGCCGGTCTCGGCGCCGCCCGGTGCCTGGGGGCAGCCGCAGCCCTGGAGGGCGGATCCGTCGGTGCCCCCGCTGCCCGGTCCGGGCACCGGCAGCGGGGGCGGGAGCGGTGCCGGCAGGAGCACCGGTGGTGGCGGCGGCTCCGGGTCGGGGAGCCGGGCGCTGCTGTGGACGATCGTCGTGGCCGTGGTCGTCGCGCTGCTCGCGGGCGCCGGCGGCTACCTGGTCGGCACCGGCGGCAAGCTCGCCCCGGCCGGCGGGGAGGCCAAGGCGGCGCCGTCCACCAGCCCGCCGCTGACCGCGTTCCAGTCGATCCAGGCCAACCGGAACAAGGCGAAGTTCGACGGCGCGCTGCTCGATCTCGCCACGCCGTGGCTGCCCGACGTCGCCCCCTGCCTGACCGACACCGACGCCGGCGGCCCGAAGAAGTTCCGGGGCGAGTCGAAGCGCGTCAACTGCCGCTACGGCGGCGTCCTGCTCCAGTTCGTGGCGTACCTGTCGGCGAACGACCACGACGGGGCGCAGGCGAACGCGATGAAGAGCAACGCCGCCGCGGCCGAGCTGGCCCCGGGGGCGGCCCCGGCCGGCACGAAGACCGGCGCCAGCGGCACGACCGGCCAATACATCGAGATCGCGCGGAAGGAAAGCGGCAGCGACCGGATCGTGTGCGGCATCGTGTGGAGCCCCGACGGGAGCGACGCGGCGCTGTACATGGAGGCCGGATGCGACGACATCCTCGGCGGAGACTGGAACGCGTTCCGGGACCTTTGGCACCGGCACAGCTGAGAGCCCCGGCCGAGCGCGCCGGCGGCGGCAGGGCGGGGTGTCCGCGCTGCCGCCGCCGGCGATCGGGGCGCTGCTCAGGCCGGGAGCGGCTTGTCCTCGCGGATGGCGTCGTAGAACGGCTTGACCTTGGCGTCGTCGGAGAAGACCACGCTCTCCGAGCCGACCATGCCGGTGCCCTTGGTCGGGCTGGTGTAGAAGGTCAGGTCGTCGCCGCGCAGGTTGCGCAGCTCCATCGCCATGTCGAACATGTTGAGCGTGCCGTCGACGGTGACCGCGTCCGCGGTGGCGTGCAGGAACGAGTTCAGCCGGCTCGGGTTGCTCAGCGTGCCGCCGGAGGCCGCCTTGTTGAGGATGGCCTTGATCACCTGCTGCTGGTGCTGGATGCGGGCGAAGTCGCCGTCCTTGAACGCGTACCGCTCACGCGAGTAGTCCAGCGCCATGGCGCCGTCCATCGTCTGCAGGCCCTTGTCGAAGTGCCGCTTGCCGTCCGGGTTGAGCGAGTGCGTCGAGTCGAAGCTCTGGGACACGTCGATCTCGACGCCGCCCAGGGCGTCGACGATCTCCCTGAACCCGGAGAAGTCGACGATGACGACGTGGTCGAGGCGCACGCCGGTGAACTTCTCCACGGTCTGCACGACCAGGGGCACGCCGCCCCAGGCGTACGACGCGTTGATCTTCGCGTTGGTGTTGCCATACTGACTGGTCTGCGACTTCGGGATGAAGACGTAGGTGTCGCGGGGGATCGACACCATCTGCGCCTTTTTGTGGTCCTTGTCCAGGTGCAGCACGATGATGGTGTCGCTGCGCGAGCCGTTCTGGTTGTCCGGGTCGCGGGTGTCGCTGCCCAGCAGCAGGAAGTTCATCGCGTTCTTGGCCTCTGGGGCCTTCTCGGGCCGATCGCCCTGGGGCACGTCGGAGAACGCGTCGACCCGCTTCACGTCGCCCGTCACCGAGTTCAGCCACAGCGCGGTGCCCAGCACCCCCGCGCCGATCAGCACGACCAGCGAGGCCGCGATGAGCAGCACGGTCCGCTTCCAGCGGCGGCGCTTGGGCGCGGGCCGGCCCTCGCCGGGCCCCTCGGGCCCCTCGGTCGTGTCCAGCCTGCGCCGGCCACCGCGTGCCCCCGATCGGGGCGCCGGAATGCGGGCGGTGACGACGGTGGCGTCACTGTCAGTAGGCGGTGTTCCCCTTGGCATGGCGAGGATCGTACTGAGGGATGTCCTAGGTCACCTACCGATCTGGCGTCGATATTCGAGGTCCGCACGGCGGCGGTGGAGCAAGATCGCCGGTCTTCTGTAGCTTCTGTCCGAATTGGATGGAAAATCGAAACGCGCAAAGGCCATGAATATCGGTCAAATGCCCGCGAGCAGCGGGTTAGCACATCCGACGGCGCGCCGTGAGAAACGTGACGCGTCTCTCAAATGTGGGTTTACCGCAACCCCCTGGGGTAGTGGAATCGATTAGCCCGGGCTTAGCATCCTCATCCATCGGGGACGCGACGGATCGAGTTCGTCGCTTTGGTGAGGGAAGCGATGCAGCTGGATCCGGGACGTTCTACGCCTGCCGAGAGTGGGGCGCTACCCACTCACCGTAATCGCCGCGCCTCACACTCCGCGGTGCCGGCCCAGCGCACCCCCGGCGAGTCGGAGGGCGTCGACCTCGACGAGACCGTGGAGTACTCGAAGGCCGTCGTCGGCTCGACCGTCGTCCTGCCGTACGTGAGCTCGCCGGCCGCCCGCCGGACCCGCAAGCTGCGGATGTGGATGCTGTCGGCGCCGGTCGACGTGGTGGCCTTCGCCGCCCCCGCACTCCACTTCCAGCAGCACTGGAAGAGCATCGTGGTCACCGCGGGGCTGACCGCGCTGCTGTTCGGGATCGGCGGGCTCTACAGCGCCCGCCGCCACCTGAGCCTGCTCGACGACCTGCCGACGCTCCTCGGCCGGATGCTCGTGGCCAGCGCGCTGGTGAGCATCGTGGTCGCGATCCGGCACTCCTCGGCCGAGCACCTCGCGTCCTACCTGCGCGTGGTGGCGATCTCCGCCGCGCTGGCGCTGCTCGGCCGCAGCGTCTCCTACGCCTCCGTGCGCCTCGCCCGGCGCAGGCGCTGGGTCGAGCACGGGGCGGTCATCCTCGGCGGCGGGCCGGTGGCGCTGGAGCTGGCCCGGCTGCTGCGGCGGTATCCGGAGTACGGCCTGCGCTTCACCGGCTTCGTCGACGTGGACTCCACCGCGCACGACGTCAAGGACAGCACCCCGCTCGTCGGCAGCCTCCACGACCTCGGCGCGGTCGCGCGGCGGGTCGAATGCGACGTCGTGATCATCGCCGACATCGACTGCCCCGAGGACCAGCTGCTGCCGATCGTGCGCTCCGCCGCGGCCGCGAACCTCGACGTGTGGATGGTGCCGCGGCTGCGCGAGTTCAGCGCTCAGGTCGGCAGCCCGGACCACATCGGCGCGATCCCGGTCGTGCGGGTGCGCCCGCCGATGCTGTCCGGCGCCCGGTGGCTGGTCAAGCGCGGCTGCGACGTCATCCTGTCCGCGCTCGCCCTGCTGGCGCTGAGCCCGATCCTGCTGGTGTGCGCGATCGCCGTGCGGCTCGAGGGCGGCCCCGGGATCTTCTTCCGGCAGCAGCGGATCGGGCAGTACGGCCGCACGTTCCAGCTGGTGAAGTTCCGCTCGATGCGGCCCGTGAACGAGGCCGAGTCGCAGACCAACTGGAACGTCGCCCACGACAAGCGCATCGGGCCGGTCGGCCGCTTCCTGCGCCGCACCTCGCTCGACGAGCTGCCCCAGCTGTGGAACATCCTGCGCGGCGACATGACGATCGTCGGGCCGCGGCCCGAGCGGCCGTACTTCGTCGACCAGTTCTCCGCCCAGCACCCCGACTACGCCCTGCGGCACCGGGTGCCGGTCGGGCTCACCGGGCTGGCGCAGGTCAGCGGGCTGCGCGGGGACACGCCGATCTCGGACCGGGCCCGGTTCGACAACTACTACATCGAGAACTGGTCGATCTGGCTCGATGCCAAGGTGATCCTGCGCACCGTCGCGGAAGTCTTCCGTGGCGGCGGGCGCTGACCGGCAGTACCCCCGTCCAAAACCCTTGACCCCAGGAGGACCGGAAGTGGATCACGCGCCGGCGCCGTTGTTGCCGGGCCGGTCGGTCGCCATCGTGCACGAGTGGTTCGGCGTGACCGGCGGCTCAGAGAACGTCTTCGTCGCCATCAGCGAGGTGCTGCCGCAGGCCAAGCCGTTCGTGCTCTGGCGCGACGAGGGGGCACACCGCGCGGACGGGTTCCGCGAGTCGTGGCTGGCCCGCACGCCGCTGCGGCACGCGAAGCCGCTGGCCCTGCCGGTCATGCCGCTGGCCTGGCGCACCCTGACCCGCGAGGACTTCGACGTCGTCATCTCCTCCAGCCACGCCTTCGCGCACACGGTGAAGATGGGCTCGGCCGAGCACACGCGGTACCTCAGCTACATCCACTCCCCGGCGCGGTACGTCTGGAGCCCCGACTTCGACGGCCGCGGCTCCGGCGGCCTGCTGACCGTGCCGCGCCGGGCCCTGCAGGCGGCCGACGTGCGGCTCAGCCGGCACGTGCACAGCTACGCCGCGAACTCCCGCGAGGTGCAGGCGCGGATCCGCCGCTTCTGGAACCGCGACGCGCGGGTCATCAACCCCCCGGTCGACGTGGCGTACTTCGCCGAGGCCCCCGCCGCGCAGCGCGCCCAGGAGCGCGGCTACCTGCTCGGCGCCGGTCGCTGGATCCCGTACAAGAACTTCGACCTCATCATCGCCATCGCCGACGCCGCCCGGATGCCGCTGGTGATCGCCGGGTCCGGCCCCGAGGAGGAGCGGCTGCGCCGCGCCGCGGCGGCGGCCCGCGTGCCGGTCACCTTCGAGCACCAGCCGTCCCGCGAGCGGCTGCGCGAGCTCTACTGGGGCGCCCGGGCGCTGCTGTTCCCGGCCCACGAGGACTTCGGCATCATCCCGGTCGAGGCGCAGGCCTGCGGCACCCCGGTGCTCGGCGTGCGCCGCGGCGGGCTGCTGGAGACGGTGGTCGACGGTGACACCGGGTTCCTCATCGACTCGATGGACCCGGCGGACTACGCGGCCGCGCTGCAGCACCTCGACAAGCTCGACAACCATCGGATCGCCGCGCACGCGTGGAACTTCTCCACGGACGTGTTCAAGGCGAACGTCGCCGCGTGGGTCACGGATGACGCGTCCTGACATGATGCGCATCGTCCACGTCAGCCATACCTCCCAGCGGGGCGGCGCCGAGCTCGCCTTGGTGCGCCTGCTCTCGCAGCGGCCGCGATGGCAGGCCGGCGTCTGCTCGGCGGCGGGCGGCGACGCCTTCGCCGGGCTGCCCGCGCACGGCGTGCCCGTCCAGCTGGACCTCCCGGGCCTGCCCGGCGGCGGGACCAGGGGCAAGAGCCCCGCGCTGGCCGTGAAGTACCTGTCGGCGCTGCGCGCCTCGGCCCGGGCGCTGCGGGCCGGCCCGCTGATGCGCGACGCCGACCTGGTGCACGCCAACTCCGCCGCCGCGGCGATCATCTGCGCGATGGCCGTCCGCGGCCGGGCGATCCCGCTCGTCGTGCACCTGCGGGACCTGGTCGCCGTGGAGAGCCTGGGCCGGTTCGGCTTCGAGGCGTTCACCCGCATCGGGCTGCCGCGGGCCGACGCCGTCATCGCGAACTCCCAGACCACGCTGCGCTCGGCCGAGGACCGCCTCGGCCCGGGCAGCCTGCGGACCGTGCTGCAGAGCCCGAGCGGCGTCAGCGCTCGCGTCGCGGCGCCGGCGGTCGGGGACCGGGTGCGCTCGGTGGGCATGGTCGGGCGGCTCCAGCGCTGGAAGGGCCAGCACGTCTTTCTCGAGGCGTTCGCCGGCGCGTTCGCGGGCACCGAGGTGCGCGCGTTCCTCGCCGGTGCGCCGCTGTTCGGCGAGACCGAGTACGAGCAGGAGCTGCACGAGCTGGCCGCCCGGCTGGGAATCGCCGACCAGGTGGTCTTCCTCGGCCACGTCGAGGACGTGCCCCGGTTCATCGACTCGGTCGACGTCCTGGTCCACGCCTCCATCCGCCCCGAGCCGCTCGGCCAGTCGGTGCTGCAGGGCCTGGCCCGGGCCAAGCCGGTCATCGCCACCGAAGGCGGCGGGCCGAGCGAGTGGATCCGGCCGGGCGGCAACGGGCTGCTCGTGCCGCGCGACGACGCCCCGGCGCTCGCCGCCGCGCTGCGCACGCTGGCGGACTCCCGCGACGCGCGCGTGCGCCTCGCCGCCGGCGCGGCCGCCACGCCGGGGCTGCTCACCGACGACGAATGCGTGGACGCGCACGCGGCCTTCTTCGGGGCCGTGCTGGGCGTGCCGGCACCGGCAGACAGGCGGCAGGCGGTATGACCGGCCGGACCCAACCGCTCCGCGTGGCGTACGTGCTGCTGCGGGAGCCCACCTACAGCGAGACCTTCATCTGGTCGGAGATCAACGCCGTCCGGGCCGCGGGCGCCGAGGTCGGCCTGTTCTTCGCGCGGAGCCGGCAACAGAGCCGGCGCGCCGAGGCGGTCGGGGCGTTCCGGACGCTCATGAGCCATCCCGCCCGGCTGCCGGGCCAGGTCGGCCGGCTCGGCGCCTCCTACGGGGCGCGGGCGGTGCTGGCCGGCGCGTACGCCACCGCGCTGACCCCGCAGGTGCGCCAGTTCCGCCCGGACGTCGTGCACACGCACTTCCTCAACCTGCCCACCGCCGTCGCGGTCCTGGTCGCCGACCGCCTCGGCGTGCCGGTGACCGCGCTCGCCCATGCGGCGGACTTCCTGCTCGACGACAATCCGGCGGCGCTCGACCGGCGCGTGACCGCGCTCGCCCACCTGTTCGTCATCTCGGCCGCGGCGGCGGCGCAGCTGCGGATGAAGGGCGTCGACCTGACCCGGGTCCCGCACAGCGTCGCGCGCGCCGCGTTCGACGGCGAGTTCGTCGACCGGCCGGCGCCCGCGCACGGCGGCGAGGTACGGCTCGTCACGATCGCCCGCCTGATCGAGAAGAAGGGCATCGACACGGCCCTGGAGGCGGTGGCCCGGCTCGCGCAGGCCGGGCACCGGGTGCGCTACGACGTCTACGGCGACGGCCCGCAGGGCGAGCGCCTGCGCCAGGCGGTGGCGGCCAGCCCGCTGCTGGCCTCCAGCGTGACCCTGCACGGCGCCACGCCACACGCGGAGGCGATGCGGGGGCTGGCCGCGGCCGACCTCGCCGTGCTGCCGTGCCGGCGCGCCGCCAACGGCGACGTCGACGGCATCCCGGTGTTCCTGATGGAGGCGGCCGCCCGCGGTGTCCCGGTCGTCACCACCGCGGTCTCCGGCATACCGGAGCTCGTGGACACGGGCAGCGGCTGGCTCGTGCCGCCCGACGACCCGGACGCCCTCGCCGCGGCGATCGCCCACGCCGGCGGTGCGCCGGGCGAGGCGCTGCGCCGGTCGGCGGCGCTGCGGGACCGGATCCGCACCGAGTTCGCGCCCGGGCTGCAGGCGGAGCGGCTGCTCGGCACCTGGTCGAGCCTGGTCGAGCGGAGCGCCCGCACCGCCGAAGCCGAACGGACCGGTCAGGTTGGGTGAGCCGATGAACCTCACGGTCGTCTCGACGTTCTTCCCGTTACCGCAGGACCGCGGGGATCCGGTGCGCGTGCTCATGATCCTCCGGGCGATCGCGCACAGCCGTAGCTATAGGCTGCTCGTCGTGCGGCGTCACGACACGACCCCGGCGCTCGTCACCGAGCTGCGGCAGCTGCTGCCCAATGTCGAGGTCGAGGACTTCCGGGCCACGCCGTACCGGCTCAACCGGCTGGGAGCGCTCGGGCGCTTCCCCGAGGCGTCCTTCGAGGGCATGCCGCCGTGGATCCGCAGCCGGTACAGCCAGCCGCTGCACGAGCGGCTCATCGGCAGCAGCGGGGCCGGCATCGCCATCGGCGAGGCCGCCGGCGCGTACTTCCGCGACACCATGCTGCGCTGGCACTGGGACAAGGCGAACGTCCTGGCCGCGAGCACGCGGCAGGACGTCGCGGAGGCGCCGGGCGCGGCGCACCGGCTGCGCGCGCAGTACCTCGCCCGGGTCTCCGGCCGGTTCGAGGCCGACGCGCTGGGCCGCGTCAGCACCGTGTCCGTCACCAGCGCCGACGAGTCCGACCGCCTGCTCGCCCACCACGGCCGGGCCGCGGACTTCACGCTGCCCAGCTGCGTCACCGTCCCGACCGGCTACACGCCGCAGCCGCAGCCGGGCCGGCTGGTGTGGCTCAGCAGCTTCTCCTACCGGCCCAACCTGCTCGGCCTGCTGCGGTTCCTCGACGAGAGCTGGGCGACGGTGCGGCAGGCCGGCTACACCCTGACCCTGATCGGGTCCGGCCTCAGCGACGCGATGCGGGCGGGCCTGGCGAAGTACGAGGGCGTGGAGGTGCTCGGCTACGTCGAGGACCTGCGGCCGGTGCTTTCGACGGCCCGGGCGGCGGTGGTTCCGCTGTGGAGCGGCGCCGGGGTCAAGCTCAAGACGCTCACGCTGTTGTCGCACTCGATTCCCGTCTTCAGCACCGCCGTCGGCGCCGAGGGCGTCCCGGCGACGCCGGCCGTGCGGATCGCCGAGACGCCCGCCGCGCTCGCCGACGGCATCGTCTCCACCACCGCCGAGGAGTACGACCGGATGGCCGCCGAGGCGCTCCGCGTGGTGCGCGAGCACTTCTCCGAGGAGTACTTCGCCGGCCACCTCATCCGATCGCTGACCGAGACCGGCTACCTCGGCAGCGCCGGCGCGCCGGTGCACGGGTACCGCTGATGTCGAACAGGAAGCTGGCGGCCGCCTCGTTCGCCAACCTGCTCATCCCGATCAGCGGGCTGCTCGTGAGCCCCTTCCTGTCCCGGGAGCTCGGCCCGGAGAACCGCGGCCTGTATGCCGCCCTGACCTTGCCCATCGTGGTCTACGGCTGGCTCGGCACCTTCGGCCTGCAGGACGCGCTGAGCTTCCACGTGCGCAACGGGACCGTCGGCCGGCGGGCCGCGGCCAAGGTGAGCGTCGTCGCCTCGCTGCCGCTGGGCGTGCTGAGCATCGTGCTGCTGGCCGCGCTGGGCATGTTCGTCTTCGACGACGACCCGGACCAGTACCGCCACTTCCTCGTCCTGGTCGTGCTGGCGCCGCTGCACGTCACCTCCAACCTGCTCATCGGCGGCCTCACCGGCGCATCGGACATCCGCGGCGTCAACCGCGTGAAGGTCATCCCGGCGCTCGCCCGGACCGGGCTGGTCATCTTCGCCTGCCTGGCGTTCGACCTCGACGCGTTCTGGGCGGCCCTGCTCTTCGTGATCACCGCCGCGTTCGGGGTCGTCTCCGGCCTGCGCAGCCTGTGGAACGCGCCCGACGACGACGGGCCGCCCCCGGCCGCCATCCCCACCCGCTCGCTGTTCACCTACGCCATGGCCTGCCTGCCCGGCTCACTGGCCGCGGTCTCCAGCGCGCGGCTCGACCAGATCGTCGGCCTGCCGGTGATCGGGGCGAAGGAGCTCGGGTACTACGCGGTGGCGGTGAGCGTCGCGGAGATCCCGATGGTGATCGCCACGGCGGCCCGCACCGTCCTGCTGGGCCGGTCGGGCTCGGCCGATCCGCGCCGCGAGACGCAGTTCGCCCGGCTGGCCGTCGCGGCGTCCGTGTTCGCCTGCGGATTCCTGGCGCTCATCGCGACCGTCGCCGTGCCGTTCGTCTTCGGCGCGGAGTTCACCCCCGCCGTCAAGCCCACGCTGATCCTCTGCCTCGCGACGGTCCTGTACACCAACATGACGCTGTTCACCGCCGTACTCCTGGCCAACGGCAAAGCCGGCTGGTCCTCGACCGCCCTGGTCGCCGGCTCGGTGTGCGGCGTGGTGATGCTGTTCGTCCTGGCGCCGCTCGGCGCCGTCGGCGCGGCGCTGGCCAGCCTCGTCGGTTACGGTGTCTCCGTCGTGGTCGCCGCGGTCGCACTGCGCCGCGCGGGCACGAGCCACTCCTTGCGCATGCTGACCGTGCTGTACCGCGACGACCTCGTCATGCTCCAGGACCAGCTCATCTCGCGCGTGAACGCCGTCGCGCCGCGACGGCACGCGGGCCGGCATGCACGATGAGACTGGCCGGGGCGGGCGCCGCGGCCGGCCGTCCGGTCGGATGAGGAGGTCGCATGGTCCGCTCCGGTAGTGATCCGTCGCCGACGACACCGGTCGTGTCCCGGCGCGCGGCGCTGACGGGCGGGGTGCTGGCCGCGGCATCGGGCGCCGCCGCGGTGGGCGTGGTGGTCAACCGCGACCACGAGACCTCGGCGCCGCCCGCCGGCACGAGCGATACGGCGTTCAACGTCCGCGACTTCGGCGCCGTCGGCGACGGCGACGCCGACGACACGGCGAAGATCCAGGCGGCGATCGACGCCGCGCGGGAGACCGGCGGCATCGTGTTTCTGCCGCCCGGGACCTACCTGACCCGGCGGCTGACCCTCTACTCGCGCATCCACCTGCGCGGCGCGGGCGGCGACGCGACGGTGCTCAAGCTCTTTCCCGGCGCGAACTCCGCGATCATCGAGTCCGACGGCTTCTCGAAGCTGACCGGGACCGCCTCCGACGGCGGCACCACGATGTTCAGCATCCGCGATCTTACCCTGGACGGGAACAAGAGCCGCAACGCCGACGGCGGCTTCGGCCTGCGCCTGTACAGCTATGGCTACGAGATCAGCGACGTCATCGCGTACAACTGCAAAAACGACGGCATCTTCAGCGAGTGGGGAACCTCGAGCGCGCTGCCACCCCCGTCCCACCAGATGGAGGCGCGGCTGTCCGGCATCCGGTCGCACGAGAACGACGGCCACGGCGTCAACTTCGCCGGTCCGCACGACTCGATGTTCCTCAACTGCCTGGCGTTTCAGAACCGCGGCACCGGATTCCGGATGAGCGCCAACAGCGCCGGATCGCTGATGGTCAACTGCCACGCCTGGGGCATGGAGCAGAACATCTCCTTCGACCTTGCCGCCGGCCACCTCAGCTGCATGAACTGCTACGCCGACCTCAACGGTGGCGTGGGGGTGCGGATCTCCCGCAACGGGGTGAAGTGGATCGGCGGGATGGTCCTCGGCTACAACTACGCCGGGCCGGGTGACGAGATCGGCATCCAGTTCGTGGCCGGGCCCAAGCGCGGCGAGCCGACCGGCAGCATCATCGACACCAAGATCGTCAACTGTGGTACCGCCGCCGTCGACTTCGGTGCCGAGCAGGGCGCGTCGAGCGTCCGGGCGAACCTGTCGCTGCCCGGCGCGAAGGACAAACAGGGCAAGGTCATCCCCGGTTCCGGCCGCGGGTGGATCGGCACGCCGGCCGCGACCACGCAGGTCGAGCTCTTCGGCGGGGTCGGCGACACCGGGAAGAACCTCGTCATCCGGCCGGCGTTCGACCTGCGGGTCCAGGCGACCCCGCCGCCCCCGGACGCCGACACGGTCCGGATCTTCGTCCGCAAGGAGGGCGGCAAGACGCAGGTCTGCGCGCTGTTCCCCGGCGGGGCGGTGCAGGTGATGGCGACGGAGCCCTGATCGTGCTTGACGGCGACTCCGCCGGCGGCCGGCGTGTGGAAACGATCGGCCGTCTTTGGTACCCTGCCACACGTTCAACAACGGGGGGTCTCTTTGCCGCACGGCCTACCGGCGGCGTTCTCGGTCCCGCCGATGGCGGCGCAGTCCGCCACGACACTGGGCTGCGACGCAGCGCAGCACACATCGAGGACCACTCGAGACGATGAGCGATCCAATGTCCGCGCAGCCTGACCCCTCCTATCCCCAGGCGTCGGCGAGGGAAACCGCACCGATGACGGCGCCGCGATCGCATCGGCGTCCCGGCGGCGACTTCGGCCCGCTGTTCTGGGTCCGCGCCGTCGTGGCCCTGGGCCTGACGGTCCCGCTGGCGATCTGGTCGCCGAGCTACTACATCACGCTGGCGGCGGCGGTGGCACTGCCCGTCGTCGCCGGGCGGTATGCCCTGGCCACCGTCGCGTTCTTCGCGATCACGGCGCGTGAGGCCCCGTCGGGCCGGGGCTTCGACTACGTGACGATGCTGGGATCGCGGATCTTCTACGAAGGCAAGGCGCCCGCGATCGACTTCCTCGCCGCCTCGGCGATCGTCGTCGCGCTCATCCGCCTCTACCGCCGCGGCGACCGCCTCGTGCTCCGCCGGGTCGCCTGGTGGCTCCTCGGCTGCCTGGCGGCGCTCGCGGCGCTCGCGTTCGTGCTGGGCATCGTCTACGGCCAGTCCGTGTTCTCCGCGGCCAACCAGAACAGCCGCAACTTCGTCGTGGCCGCGATGGCGGTGGTCATCGGCCTGCTCGTCATGGAGTTCCCCGAGGAGATCAAGGCCGTCAAGATCGCGGCGCTGAGCGGCCTGGGCATCCTCGTGATCGCCGCGGCCTATGCCGTGGCCACCGGGCAGGCCGCCGACGAGCGGGTGAGCCGCTACTTCACCTACTACGACTCCGCCCTGCCGGCCGTCGCGACCGCGGTCTTCGGCGCCCTGCTGATCAGCCGGTCCCGCCTGCTCTGGCCGGCCGCGCTGGCCATGGGTCTGTCGCTGGTGCTGTTGCTGATCGGGTTCCGGCTGACCATCTGGCTCGCCACGCTCATCGTCCTCGCCTTCAGCGTCCTGCTCAGCCGGGAGTGGAAGGCGATCGTGCGCCGCTCCGCCCTCAGCGCGGTGGTGCTCGCCGTGTGCATCCTGGTGTTACCCGGGATGCGCTCGGACATCACCAACCGCGTCATCGGCGCCTCGTCGGCCGCCCCGGCCGCGTCGAAGCCCACGCCCACGCCGGACACCCGGGGCGGCGCTTCGCGGACGGAGACCGCTGGTGCCTCGCCCACCCGGCCGGCCAGCACACCCACAAAGGGCGCGGCGACGCCCCGGGCCACCCCCAAGCCCGGCGGGAAGCAGGGCGGCGGCCAGGACGTGGCGGCCGAGTCCA
The DNA here is from genome assembly GCF_050948465.1 of Dactylosporangium sp. CA-092794. Taxonomy (NCBI): domain Bacteria; kingdom Bacillati; phylum Actinomycetota; class Actinomycetes; order Micromonosporales; family Micromonosporaceae; genus Dactylosporangium; species Dactylosporangium sp. CA-092794. Next base: position 1,331,610 of record NZ_CP192044.1, read on the forward strand.
GCCAGGGCCATCTCGAGGACATCCGCGTCGCTTGGTCCTACGTGCGCGTCAACTTCTGGACCGGCATCGGGCCCCAGCACCCCCAGCTGCCCGGCCTGGCGTCGGACAAGACCACCGTGCTCTACGTCCACAACGAGTTTCTGCAGGACTGGCTGCGCTTCGGCCCCGGCGCCGTGCTGCTCGTGACCGCGTTCCTGCTGATCATCGCCGTCCTGGCCATCCGTTCCCTGGCCGGCCGGAAGGCCTCGACGATGCATCGGGGGGCGGCGATATTGGGGCTGATCACGCCCATCTGCCTGCTCGCCTTCCCGTACTTCTCCGAGTCCCACCAGTGGCCGTTCCTGGTCGGCGGGGCCGCGGGCATCCTCGCCGCCGGCGTCAAGATCTCCCCCGCCAAGCCGGAGGATGAGCCGTCCGACGCGCCCGTCCTCGCGCCGCCGGAGAGCCCGTCGCCCGTCGCACCGCCATCACCGGCCGCGCCGCACGAGCTCGACACCGTGGTCTTCCCGGCGGTCCGGGACGACGCCTCCTGGCTGTCGGACAGCAGCACCCAGGAGTTCGTGGCGCCCGCGTCGCAGCCCTCCGCACCTCCGGCGCCTGTGTCGTTGCCCTCCCCGCCCCCGGCGCCCGTGTCGCTGCCCTCCCCGCCCCCGGCGCCCGTGTCACTGCCCTCTCCACCTCCGGTGGCCCCGTCGTCGCTGCCCTCCGCGCCTCCGGCGCCTGTGTCGCTGCCGTCCGTGCCTGCGGTGCCGGCAGGCCTCGGTTCCGACGACGACACCGTCGTCATGCCGGCGGACCCGGCGGCCTGGCTGCCACGGCAGCGCGCGCACCGGGCCGAGCCTGGCGCCGACGACGACACCGTCGTCACCGCCGCGGCCGACCTCCTCGGCATCCGCCCGGCGGCCGACGCCGGTGGTTCGGACGGCCAGCACCGCTGACCCGTCCTGATGCCTAAGCTGAGGCGCCGCGTCTACGAGCTCACCCCCGCCGGCGCCGAGGCCCCTGGCCGCCAAGCGCGGCGAGTGGCGCCGCTTCGCCGACGGCGTGACCTTGGTGCTGAAGGGTGTCACCGCATGACGGCCCGCCGCCTCACCCCCTCGTCCTGACGCTCCCGCGACGTCGACGTCGTGCCGCCCCGGCGGATCGTGTTCGTCTCCGGGCCGATCGTCGCTTCGATGGACCGCCTTGGCCGCCGTCCTGCCCGTCAACACCGTATTTGCCGCTGTGGATAACTTCCGGCATTCCGGACGGCGACTCCGCCGGGGTGGGCACGGCCGGCGATTCGCGTCCCACGCATCGGCCGCACGCAGCCGCTGCACGCCGCAGCGACCGGAAGTCTCCGCGATCATGCGCTACTGGCCCCGACACCAACGGTTTTTCATGATCACGGAGTGGTGATGTACCCCCGTGTACCAGAAGTCTCCGGGATCATGAAAAACCCGTGTTGCGGTCCCGCGGGCATCATGATCACGGAGACATACATCCGGCCCCGGCCGCGCGGAGCGGAGGTTGCGCCCGGCGGGTGCGACATCCGCACCGATCCGCTGCGCCGCACCACCCCGGGGCCGGCGCCGATGGCCGCCGGGTCCGTGCCGCTAGGGAGACCGTGACTATCCGCGGGCGATGAGGCCACGGGAGTTACGGTCCGCACCACGGCGGACATCGCGGTAGCTCTGAATTTTTTCTGGCTCGTCGGCGTCCGCCGGGTCCGTTCGGCGGTCCGCGTCGTCGCAGGTCGCCGGCTTGCGCATAACAGATCAACGGGATCGGGGCGACCCTGTCCACAAGGGCCCGGTTATCCACAGATCCGGGGTTCCGGCGCAGCGGCGGCGGCGCCGTTGCCGCAGGCTGCCTTGCGACAGACCGCGAGTGAGAAGGAGAAGGATCGTGTTCGAGACCACGGTTACCATCGTCGGCAACGTGCTCAACCCGCCGGACTGCCGGCGGATCGTGGACAGCCAGACGCTGGTCACGCACTTCAAGGTGGCATCCACATCGCGGCGGTTCGACCGGGCCGACGGACAGTGGATCAACGGGGACAGCCTGCGGGTGCGGGTGAACTGCTGGCGGCAGCTCGCCGAGAACGTCGTGCGCAGCGTGCAGGTGGGTGATCCGGTGATCGTCACCGGGCGGCTGTACAGCCGCGACTGGGAGACCGAGGATCACGTGCGGCGGGTGAGTTATGAGCTGGACGCGTATTCGGTCGGCCATGACCTGTCCCGCGGCCGCGCGAAGTTCGCGCGCATCAAGGCGCACGCGCTGACCAGCGCGGTCGACGACGAGCTCGCCGACGCGCGCATCGGCGCGGCCGAGACGGCGCCGGCCGAGGAGCTCAACGGGCTGCCGCGCCGCCGGGCGTACGACACCGAGCTGGGCGGGTACGTGACGCTGGTCGACGACAACGACCCGTTCGCCGAGGAGGTCCTGGCCGCGCTGGACGCGAACGACTCGCCGTTCGAGCGCAGCGACGCGGAGCTCGCCGCCGACCTCGAGAAGGTCCTGGCCGCGGCCGAGGAGGCGGCCGACGAGGAAGAGGAAGACGAGGAGAACGAGGAGCCCTCGGACGCCCCGGAGGCGGCCGGCGCCGCGACCGGGCCCGACTCGGAGCCGCGCGGACGCAAACGGCCGCGCAACCGCGTGCCCGCGGGCGTCTGAGAACGGCGGCGGGCCGGCGGCGGCGTCCCCCGCGCGCCGCGGCCGCCCGCCGCCAACCCTGTTGCCGGACAACGCCGTGACGTGCTGTCCTTGAAGTCTGCTGGCCGGCAATCCGGCTCCCGCACGCGATCCGGCCCGGGTTGGCGGTAGCCTGTGCCACGACATGCGCTCGTAGCTCAGTGGATAGAGCAGGGGACTTCTAATCCCAAGGTCGTAGGTTCGAGTCCTACCGGGCGCACCGAGATTCTTCAGAGCTACCGCGATGTCCGCGGTGGTCCGGACCGTAACTCCCGTGGCCTCACCGTCCGCGGATAGTCGCGGTTTCCCTGGCGGCGCCGCTGTGCTGCGATATTCCGATGACGATCATCCGGTCCGGGCTGCTGTTCGTGCTCGCCGCGCTCGCCGAGATCGGTGGGGCCTGGCTGATCTGGCAAGGGGTTCGGGAGCATCGGGGGCTGCTGTGGATGGGGGCGGGGGTCGCGGCCCTCGGTGCGTACGGGTTCGTGGTGACGCTGCAGCCGGAGGCGAATTTCGGGCGGATTCTCGCCGCGTACGGCGGGGTGTTCGTGGCCGGCTCGCTGGTGTGGGCGATGGTCGTCGACCGGTTCCGGCCGGATCGCTACGACCTCATCGGCGCGGCGATCTGTCTCGCCGGGGTCGCGATCATCATGTACGGGCCGCGGTCCTGAAGCGGCGTGCCGTAGGGTTCGGCAGATCTTCGCGGATCTCAATCTCCGGCTTGCCGTGATCGATGCGTTCATCGCGGCCGGTCTCGGCGGACGTCGCCGCCCGGCTGGCCGAGCGCGGCGTGCGGGTCACCGGCCTGCGCGCCGTGGGGTAGAACACCAGATGTGAAGGTGGTGCCGGCCAACGAGGCGACCTGGGACGACCTGCGGGCGATCTTCGGCGATCGGGGCGACCCGGCGCGGTGCCGGTGTCAGTACTTCCGGCTGTCCGCCGCGCAGTGGAAGGCGACCACGCCGCTGGACCGGGCCGAGCGGCTGCGCGAGCAGGCGTCGGCGCGCGAGCCGAGCGGCCTGGTCGCGTACCTCGACGGCGAGCCCGCCGGCTGGTGCGCCGTCGGGCCGCGGACCGTCTATCGCCGGCTGCTCGGCGCGCGCGTGCCGTGGGCCGGGCGGGACGAGGACCGCACCGATGCCGGCGTGTGGGTGGTGACCTGCTTCGTGACCCGGTCGGGGTTCCGTCGGCGCGGGGTCAGCCGGGCCCTGGCCGCGGCCGCCGCCGGCTACGCGCGGGGGCGCGGCGCACGGGCCGTGGAAGGCTATCCGCTGGTGACCGAGCCCGGCCAAGAGGTGGCCTGGCCGGGCGAGCTGTATGTGGGCACCCGGAGCATGTTCGCCGCAGCCGGGTACGCGGAGGTGAGCCGGCCCACGCCGCGCCGCGTCGTGATGCGCGTCGACTACCCGGAGCGGCCGTGAAAGGTTCGCGTCGATCGCATTGACAAACACCGACGAGCCGGGCGGAAGCTTGCCGGGCGAGACTGGCGGGCCCCAGCTTGCGGATGGCCTCGGCCCGCCTCATCGGCGCCCAGCCGATGATCATCGCCAACTACGGCACCGGCACCGCGCGGGAGGCGGCCGGCTGGGTGCACTACACCAACATCGAAAAGAGCTACCACGCCACCTACTGGACCGTCGGCAACGAGAACTACGGCAACGGCCACTACGGTAGCGCGTGGGAGGCCGACGACCACGCGGACAAGAGCCCGCGTGCGGCGGCGTCTGCGAGCCGCCGCTGAACACGCCCTTCGCCCCAAACCACGCGCTGAAGCTCATGCACTCCTTCGCCCGCCCCGGCGACGAGCACCTGCACGGTCCGCTTCACGGACAGCAACGACTGGGGCAACGGCTTTGTCGCCAACATCGACATCACGAACACCGGTACGGCCGCGCTCAACGGCTGGACCCTGGCCTTCACCTGGCCGACCGGGTGGCAGAGCGTCAGCGGCGGCTGGAACGGCACGTGGACGCAGGCGGGCGCGACGGTCCGGGTGACCCCGGCCGACTTCAACACCACGCTCGCGCCGGGCGGCGGCACGACCAGCGTCGGCTTCATCGGCGCCTACAGCGGCCCGAACGTCCTGCCGGTCGCGTTCACCCTCAACGGAACGGTCTGCGCCGCGGGCTGACATCCCGATCCGGCGCCGCGGGCGGGTCACGTCCGCGGCGCCACCTCCGCCAAGGCCGCCTCGACCGTGACCGTCTCGATCTCCCGCGCCAGCGTCTCGATATCCGCCGGGCTCAGCCGGTGCGTGTCGGCGCAGATCGTGACGTCGACCGCGTCCGGCGCGGCGTCGACGCTGAGATTGAGCACGGCGTCGAGCGTGTCGACCCGCCGGCTCCACCAGGTCGACGTCAGCGGTAGCAGCTCGCTGAGCGGCACCGGCGCGGCGCCCTGGTCGGTGGCGCCGGTGAACGCGCGGCGGTCGTTCACGATGATGTCGTACTCCAGGTCGGGCCGCTCGGCGCGCACGCGCGCGACGACCTCGTCGAGGCCGGCCGGGTCGTAGTAGCCGTGCTTGTAGGCGCCGGTCGCCGCCGTGAACGCGCGCCGCACCGCCTCGTCGAACGGCACCCCGTCCACGTCGACCGCGCACACGCCCAGCTGCGCCAGCTGGCTCACCGAGTCGCCGCAGCCGGGCCGGAACCGGTTGTTGACCACGAGTTGGGCGACGCTGGGGTTGATCCCGGTGTGCCGGGCGAGCGCGACCGAGTACGCGGCGAGCACGACGTAGCCGACGCCGATCCCGGTGCGCCGCGCGACGGTCTCCAGGGCGATGTGCATCGCCGGGGAGCGCATGGTGAGCTCCCAGTAGCGCGGCTCGCGCGGGTCGTCCGAGACGCCCAGCCGCCGGGCCGGGATCGCGCGCAGGACCTGCTCCCAGTGCCGCAGCGACTTGTCGGCGGCCCGCCGCCCGGACGCGCTGCCCTGCTTCTCGACCAGCTCGAACGGGGTCAGCGCGGTGACCGGCTCGGTGCCCTCGCCGGTCGCCGGGTCAAGGTGAGCCAGGTCGCGCACGATCGCGTCGATGCCGAAGCCGTCGACCGCGAGGTGGCAGTACATCAGCACGACGTGGGTTAGCGCGTCCCCGCGGCGCACCACCCCCATCCGCACCGGCCACTCGCGCTCGTAGTCGAACGCCTCGCCGGCGTAGCGGGCCCGCATCTCCTCGGCCACCGCGTCGGCGTCGTCGCCCGGCTCGACGTCGGCGATCTCGACCGAGGCCTCGCCGGCCGCGGACATCACCTGCTCGGCGCCGCCGTCCGACGCGAAGCGCAGGCGGGTGCGCAGGGACTGGTGGCGGCCCATGATGTACCGCAGCAGCGTGGTCATCTCCCGCAGCGGAGTGCCCGGCGGCAGCGTCACGGTGCCGCCGATGTTCATGTTGATGCCGGTGGCGACCATCGTCTTCCAGATGCCGACCTGCGCCCACGTCATCCCGGCGACGCCCGCGCCCTCGCCCTCGAACGGCACGACCACGTGGCTCGTCACGCTGCCCATCGGTGCTCCCTTCGGGATCGCCCCGTGGGCCAATTCTGGTCACGCATGCAGATGGGTCAATCGGCCCTTCGGTGGGTTCCGAGAGCGCTCTCCGAGGGCCATCGTGGGGCTGTGCACCGTAGGGTGGGTGCATGGACGAGCACCGCCGCGACGACACCCGCAACGCGATCGGCGTGCTGACACTGCTGTTCCAGTCCCCGCAGGACGCCGAGACCCGCAGCGGCTACCTGCAGCAGATGATCGGCGAGGACGACACGATCGCCGACGTCGGCCGCGCGTTCACCGGCATGACCAACCTGGCCGCGCTGATCCTGCTCGACCACGCCCGCACCACCGGCGAGCCCGTCCCCGACGTCCTGCGCCGCATCGCCGCCGAGCTCGCCTCCGGCTGACCGACATCACTCTGTCGTTACCACTGGTGCCAGCCCTACCGAGGCGGTGTTTCTGCCGGGGTACGGACCGGCTCGCTCACCTCGGGCTTCGCCGCTTTGGCTGGGAGGCGGCTGGACCGAGCGGCCAGGCCGGGCCGGTTTGGCTGGGCCGGGCCGGTTTGGCTGGGAGGCGGCTGGACTGAGCGGGCGGGCCGGGCCGGTTTCCAGCGCGGCGGCGGCGATGGCTGGGCCGGCGGGCCGGGCCGGTTTGGCTGGGCTGGGCTGGCGGGCCGGTTTGGCTGGGCGGGCTTGGGCTGGCTGGGGTGGGCGGCCTTTAGAAGGCCGCCTCCTCGGGCATCCGGGCCTGGTTGCTCACGAACGGCTCCCAGATGCCCCGGCGCCGAACCAGCATCTTGCGCGACAGCAGATACCGATCCCCGGCAAAGAACACCCGATCGACCGCCCGCCGCACCTTCGCCAGCCCCGGCGGCGACTGCGACCCGGTAACGATGACGACGTCCCGCGCCGGCACGCCGACAACCAGTTCGCCCGGCACGGACCGCTCGAGACTCGCCCACAGCCCTTCCGCGAGCAACAGCGTCGAGGCGATCCCCTCGAACGTGAGCATGAGCGCCGGCGGCTGACCGTGGACGCCAACAGCATCGAGCCGCGCGTCGAGGTTGTGAGCGGCCTGGCGGCGCAGCGTGCGGCGGGGAAGCTCCATGCGTTGCAGATCGGCCCACGTCACCAGCCGCTGACCGAACGGCGGCCCGTAGCTGTAGCCAACTCCCAGCCCACCCATGAACTCATCGAGCACGGGCGATTGCACATCGTCGCGACCAAAGTCCCGAATCGGTGCGAGAACAGGGAGAAGCACGAGCTCCACGACAGCAAACTAAGACCGTGACGGATGTGAGACAAGCTCTTGTTTTTGCGCCATTTGCTTGCTAGTAACCACCGCCCTCCACTTTGGCTCCCGTCCCGTCCCGTCCCGTCCCACGGCCCGTCCGCTCACGCCCGGCGGCATGGTGTGCGGTGGCCGGCGCCTGATCGTGGTGGTTGCTGTCACGTGGCCGGCGGTTGATGTCGAACGGTGCATCGCGGTCCTGGGCGCCGGCGGCTTCACGATGGCGCTCAGCCGGCGGCCGCTGCAGCTGGGCGTCGCTGGCCGCCGGCGAGGCACGGCGGTCATCGGCGCCGACCTGGCTGGCCGCCCCGCAGCTCGTCGACCCGGCTGGCCGACCCCGCTGGCCGACCCGGCTGGCCGACTCGTGGCTCGCCGCGGGCGGGGCACGCCGACTGCGGCAGGTGGCAGGTGGCACGTCGGGCGTTGCAGATGTATCACTCGTCGGGCGGGCATCCGATCGGTGCGGCCGCGCGGACGTATGTCTCCGTGATCATGAAGCATGCCCTGGCCGCACCACGGGTTTGCCATGATCCAGGAGACTTGTGGTACACGGGTGTACATGTTCACTCCGTGATCATGAAAAACCGTTGGTGTCGGCAGTGGGTGTTGCATGATCCCGGAGACTTCCGGTCGCTGCGCTGTGGCCCGCGCCGTGCAGCGCCCGTCGTGCAGTGCCTGCCGTGCAGTGCCTGCCGTGCAGTGCCTGCCGTGCAGCGCCTGCCGTGCAGCGCCCGTCGTGCAGCGCCCGCTGTGCAGGGCCTGATCGCGGCTGCCGTGTGGGACCTGATCGCGGATTGCGTCAACTGTGGGCGCCTGGACGCCTGGGCCTGAGCCTCGGCCTCGGCGCGGGCGGCGGAGACGGTTGCGGAAATCGGCCGTGGCGGGCGAGGTGGCGCCGGGTGCTCGCCATCCGAACCCGTCGCGGCAGCGTGGTCAGGGTTTTCGGCGGCGGCGGTGGCGGCGGGCGAGGTGGAGCCGGGCGGCTGCGGCCAGGGCGACCGCCGCCGTGCCGACGGCGATGGAGAGGGTGGCCGCGCGGCGGATGTCCGCCGGGTCCGGCGGTCGGCCGTCGCCGAGGTGGGGGCGCTCCTCGATGCGTGAGCCGTAGACATTGCGGCCGCCCAGCCGGACGTCCAGTGCGCCGGCGGCGGCGGACTCGCACTGGCCCGAGTTGGGGCTCGGGTGGTGGGAGCCGTCGCGCAGCCAGATCCGCAGCGCGCGGGACGGGCTGCCGCCGACCAGGGGTGCCGCGGCGACCGTCAGGGCGGCGGTCAGGCGGGACGGGGCGAGGTTTGCCGCGTCGTCGAGGCGGGCGCTGGCGGTGCCGAATCGCGCGTATCGCGGCGAGCGGTGGCCGACCATGGCATCGAGCGTGTTGATGGCTCGATAGCCGACGATGCCCGGCAGTCCGGCGACGGCGCCCCAGAACAGCGGGGCGACCACGGCGTCGGAAGTGTTCTCGGCGAGCGACTCCACGGTCGCGCGGGCCAGCTCGGGGGCGTCCAGCGCGGCCGGGTCCCGGCCGCACAGGTTGGGCAGCTGGTCTCTTGCCGCCGGCAGGTCGCCGGCGGTGAGCCGGTCGGCCATGACCCGACCCTCGCGGGCCAGGCTGGTGCCGCCTAGCGCCGACCAGGTCGCGGCCGCGACAAGTGCCGTGCGGGCCACCGGTCTGTGCCGGGTGAGCCGCGCCGCGATCGCCGCGGCGGCGACCGGTGCGCCGACCGCGACCGCGGTAAAGCGGACTCCGGCCCACCGGTCGTCGGCGTAGAGGCGCTGCTCCAGCGCCCCGGCGAACCGGCCGAACCCGGCGACGGGATGCCATCGTCGTGGGTCCCCGAAGACCGCGTCGAGGACCGCGCCCAGCACGATCCCGACCGCGTCCGCCCGTGAGCCGGTCAAAAATCTCATGTGGGGAACGTACCGGGGGGCTGTGACAGTTTTGGGGGTCGAGTGGGGGATGGGTACTACGCGTAGTTTCTCGATTACTTCTCGCGATCGGGCCGAATTTCTGTCGTACCGCCGGGTCAGAATGGGCGGCGTGAGAGGCAAGGGTGGTCTGCTCGTCGCGGGAACGACGTCGGACGCGGGCAAGAGCCTGCTGACGGCCGGGATCTGTCGGTGGCTGCATCGGCAAGGTGTCAACGTCGCGCCGTTCAAGGCGCAGAACATGTCGAACAACTCCGCCGTCGCCATCGAGCCGGACGGCACGGGCGGGGAGATCGGGCGCGCACAGGCGCTCCAGGCGGTCGCCTGCGGCCTGGCGCCGAGCGTGCGGTTCAATCCGGTGCTGCTCAAGCCCGGCTCCGATCGGCGCAGCCAGGTGATCGTGCTCGGGCAGGCGGTCGGGCACATCGGCGCCGCCAACTACGCGGAGATCAAGGACCGGCTGCGGGCCACCGTGCTCGAGACGCTCGACGACCTGCGCCGGCGGCACGACGTGGTGATCTGCGAGGGGGCGGGCAGCCCGACGGAGATCAACCTGCGGGCCACCGACCTGGCCAACATGGGCCTCGCCCGGGCCGCGGGGCTCCCCGTGATCGTGGTCGGCGACATCGACCGCGGCGGGGTGTTCGCGGCGCTGTTCGGCACGGTCGCGCTGCTCGACTCCGACGATCAGGCGCTGGTCAGCGGGTTCGTCATCAACAAGTTTCGCGGCGACGCCGGGCTGCTCCGGCCGGGGGTGGAGGCGCTGACGGAGCTCACCGGGCGGCCGACGCTGGGCGTTGTTCCTTGGTCGCACGAGCTGTGGCTGGACGCGGAGGACTCGCTGGCATATGACGGCAGGGTGCTCGGCCGGCCGGCGCCGGCCCGGGGAAGCCAGTGGCTGCGCGTCGCCGTGGTGCGGCTGCCCCGGCTGTCCAACGCGACGGACGCCGAGGCGCTGGCGTGTGAGCCCGGTGTGCAGGTCCGGCTGACCGTCGAGCCGGCGGACCTGGCCGACGTGGACCTGGTGGTGATCCCCGGGAGCAAGTCCACTGTGGACGATCTGGCGTGGCTGCGCGAGCGCGGGCTGGTCGACGCCGTCGTCCGTCATGCCAAGTCCGGGCGCCCGTTGCTGGGGATCTGCGGCGGGTTCCAGATGCTCGCCGAGCGGATCGACGACGAGGTGGAGAGCGGCCGCGGCAGCGTGGCCGGGCTGGGACTGCTGCCGGTGGACATCGCGTTCGCGCAGCGCAAGACCCTGGCGCTGCCGAGCGGGACAGCGTTCGGAGGGGTGCCTGTCCGGGGGTACGAAATCCATCACGGCCAGGTCACCCGGGGCGCGGAACGGCCGTTGATCGAGCTGCCGGACGGCACGGGGGAGGGGGCCGTCGCGGGCAACGTGTTCGGGACGCACTGGCATGGGGCGTTCGAGTCGGACGCGTTCCGGCGGGCCTTTCTCGGCGAGGCGGCGCGGCTGGCCGGGCGGCACGGGTTCGAGGTCGCGCCCGACACGTCGTTCGCGGCACTGCGGGAGCGGACCGTGGACGTGCTCGGCGACCTGGTCGAGGAGCATCTGGACACCGATGCGTTGTGGCGGCTCATCGAGGGCGGGGCGCCGAGCGGTCTGCCGACGATCACGGTGGGGACGCGATGACGAGCGCCGGGTTGGGGGAGCCGTGAAGGGGACATATCGGGAGCTGGCCGAGTTGGTACTGGCGCGAAAGGCGCGGCTGGGGGCGGTTCGGCTGGTGGCGGTCGACGGGCGGGCGGGGTCCGGCAAGTCCACGTTCGCCGGTCGCCTCGCCGCAGAGCTGCAGCGGACGCGCCGGGTGACGGTGCTGCACACCGACGACTTCCTCGACGGGTGGTCGAAGATGCCCATCTGGCAGCCCCGGCTGCGGGAATGGGTCTTCGAGCCGTTCCGGAGCGGGCGGGCGGGGGCGTATCGGCGCTACGACTGGGGGCTGGAGCGGCTGGTCGACGAGTGGACCGTCATCGAGCCGCCCGACGTGCTGATCGTCGAGGGAGTGGGCAGCGCGTCGGCGGTCATGCGGCCCGACCTGACGCTGAGCGTGCTGGTGCACGCCCCGCGCGGGCTACGGCTGCGGCGGGGGCTTGAGCGCGACGGCGAGGCGCTGCGGCCCGAGTGGGAGCGCTGGATGACCGGTGAGGACGGGCACTTCGCCGAGGACGGGACGCCCGGCGCGGCCGACGTGCTCGTCGACGGAGCGCCGGCGGAGGCGCACGATCCGGAGATCGAGTACGTCATCGGCCCGGAAGGGTGGACGACCGGCGCGACACTGGAGGACGATCCGGAGAGCAGGCCGGACGGGGAGGAGCAGGGCGAATGAGCACCGACGAGGCGCAGAGCGGCAATCCTCCGGCGCGACGGCGAGTCGTGCTGACCGGGATCAGCTCCCGGGCCTGGGAGCACCCGGCGGACCGGGGCGCACTGGTGGCGCTGCGGGAGCTACGTGGATTCGACGACGTGCTCAAGTCGCTGCACGCACTGTGGAACGAGCGGGCGTGGCGTCTGCAGTTCCTCGGCAACGCGATCCGGGTCGACCATCGGCAGTATCCGCGGGTGCACCGGCTGCTGGCCGAGGCGGCCGCGTCGCTGGACGTGTCCGAGCTGCCGGAGCTGTTCGTGCAGCAGGATCGGTCGATCAACGGCATGTGCATCGGCATGTCGAAGCCGTTCATCGTGGTCAACTCCGGGTCGGTCGAGCTGCTCGACGATGACGAGCTGCGCTGCATGCTCGGGCACGAGATCGGGCACCTGGTCAGCGGGCACGCGGTGTATCGGACGATGGTGCTGATCCTCACCGACTGGGCGGTGCGGCTGGCGTGGCTGCCCGTCGGGTCGATGGTGCTACGGGCGATCGTCGCGGCGCTGATGGAGTGGTGGCGCAAGGCCGAGTTGTCCGCCGACCGGGCCGGGCTGCTCGCCTGCCAGGACCCGGCCGCGTCGCTGCGGCTGGCGATGAAGCTCGCCGGCGGCGGTGACCTGTCCGAGGTCGACACGACGGCGTTCCTGGAGCAGGCGGCCGAGTTCGATCGGGCCGGCGACCTGCGCGACAGCCTGATCAAGATCCGGATGGTGACGACGCGGTCGCACCCCATGCCGGTCGCGCGGGCGGCCGAGGTGCGGGCCTGGATCGACAGCGGCGAGTATCAGCGGATCCTGTCCGGCGACTACCCGCGGCGCGACGATGACGGCAACGCCTCGGTGAGCGAGGAGATCAAGGCGGCCGCGGCGTCGTACCGCCAGGCGTTCAACCGTTCGCAGGACCCGCTCGTGTCGCTGCTACGCAAGCTCGGCGACGGCGCCGCGGACGTCGGCGGCTGGGTCGGCGCCGGCGCCGGACGGATGCGGGGCTGGATGCGCGGCAACGGGACGGAGGGCGCGGACGGCACCACGGAGTGAGCGAGGCCCTGGCACGCGGCGGACGGGGCCTGCGGAGAGCGTGGCGCGGGATTCAGGGAACCCCGGCCGGTAGGAGCTGAGCGCGGACGTCGCGCGACGCCCGCAGTGCGCCGGCGCGGTGCCGCTCGGCCCGTCCAGGGCGTGCCGGTCGTGCGCGGGGCAGGCTCAAGGGGCTCGTGGCGGTGCTGGGGGCCGTCGGCCTGGCCTGTTGGCGGCGGCCATCGGCGGCCGCCGGTGGCGCACAACCGGTCATCGGCGGCCGACCCACGGGCGGCGCGGCGGGGCGAACGTTGCGGATGCGGCGGGGCCGGACGTCGCGGATGTCGCACCTGTCGGGCGGACCATCCGATCTGCGTGGGGCGGGGCGGACGTATGTCTCCGTGATCATGATGTGCGCGGTGGCCGCACCACGGGTTTGCCATGATCCCGGAGCCTTTCGGTACACGGGTGTACATCAGCGCTCCGTGATCATGAAAAACCGTTGGTGTCGGGGCCAGTTGCGCATGATCGCGGAGACTTCCGGTCGCTGCGCCGTGCTCCGCGGCGGTCGGCGCTCGGCGGGTGGGATGTGATTGCCGGCCGCGTCCCGCCCGGGGCGTTGGGACGTGCAGTCCGGGCAACCGCTGGACGTCGTGCCCGCTGGCGGTCGGCGGTGCCTGTTCCCGGGTGACGCCGGCCGATGCGAGGTGCCGGGGCGGGCCGTGGCCTTGCCGGGGCCGGGCTGGGCCGGGCCGGGCTGGGCGGGGCTGGGCGGGGCTGGGCGGGGCTGGGCGGGGCAGGCCGGGCGGGGCCGGGGTGGGAACGGGCCGGGCGGGGCCGCGGCGGGGCGGGAAGCGGGAGCGGGAGTCGGAGCTGGGCGTGGTGGATGTGGCGGTGGCGGCGCGCTCGGGTTGGGGTGCGCAGTAAGTTTTGGCTATGACAGTGCGAACCGAGGAAGAGCTCCGGGCCGCGATCCGGCGGGAAATGCCAGGTGTGCGGGCCGATCTGGAGCGTCTCGTCCGGATTCCGGGGATTGCGTTCACCGGGTTCGACCACAGCATCGTGGAGCGGTCGGCTGAGGCGGTCGCCGAGTTGCTGCGGGGGGCTGGGCTGTCCGACGTCAGGCTCGTGCGCAAGGGTGGGCAGCCGGCCGTGCTCGGGCGGCGGGCGGCGCCCCCCGGGGCGCCTACCGTGCTGCTGTACGCGCATCACGATGTTCAGCCGGTTGGGGACCGTTCGCGGTGGTTGAGCGATCCGTTCGAGCCGGTCGAGCGGGACGGGCGGCTCTACGGGCGTGGCGTTGCCGATGACAAAGCGGGAGTTATGGCGCATGTCGCGGCGCTGCGGGCGTTCGGGGATGAGCTGCCGGTCGGGGTGGTGGTGTTCATCGAAGGGGAAGAAGAATTCGGCTCGGAGTCGCTCGAGGAACTGCTCCGGGAGTACCGCGATGAGCTCGCGGCCGATGTCATCGTCATTGCGGACTCGGGGAACTGGGACATCGGGCAGCCGGCGTTGACGACCGGGCTGCGGGGGATCGTCAACGGGTTCGTCGAGGTGCGGGTGCTGGAGAACGCCGTCCACAGCGGCATGTTCGGCGGGGCGGTGCCCGATGCGCTGATCTCCTTGTCGCGGCTGATCGCCAGCCTGCACGACGACGACGGTGATGTTGCGGTCGAGGGGCTGGTGCGGACCGGGTCGGCGCCGCTGGAGTACCCGGTCGAGCGGTTCCGGGCGGAGGCCGGGATGCTCGACGGAGTCGGGTTCATCGGGCGCGGGCGGCTGGTTGAGCGGCTCTGGACGCGGCCCTCGATCTCGATCCTGGGGATTGACGCGCCGGCCACGGCGGGGGCACCCAATGCGCTCATTCCGGTGGCGAAGGCCAAGTTCAGCGTGCGGATCGCGCCGGGGGACTCCGCGCAGCGGGTGTACGAGGCGATGGTCGAGCACCTGCACCGGCACGCGCCGTGGGGGGCCAAGGTGACGGTCGAGCTCGAGCAGCTCGGCGAGCCGTGCGTGATCGACGCGACCGGGCCGGCGTTCGACGCCGCGCGGGAGGCGTTCGCCGCGGCGTGGGACGGGGTGCAGCCGGTCGACATGGGGGTCGGGGGGTCGATCCCGTTCATCGCGACGTTCCAGGAGCTGTTCCCGAAGGCCGCGGTCCTGGTGACCGGGGTCGAGGACCCGGGGACCGGCGCGCACGGGCCGAACGAGAGCCTGCACCTGGGCGAGTTCGAGCGGGTCTGCGTGGCCGAGGCACTGCTGCTGTCGAACGTGTCGCGGCTGACCCCCTGACGAGGCGGCGGGCCCAAAGGCCCTAAGGCCCAAGGGACCAAGGGACCAAGGAGTCAAAGAGTCAAGGGGTCAAGAGGGACAGGGGGCCAAGAGGGGCAGGGGGCAAGAGCGGCAAGGGGTCAGGAGCGTGGGGGCAGCTTCACGACGCTGACGAAGAACTCGTCGATCTGGCGGACGACCGCGATGAAGCTGTCGAAGTCCACCGGCTTCGTCACGTAGGCGTTGGCGTGCAGGGAGTAGCTGCGCAGGATGTCCTCGTCGGCCTGGGAGGTGGTCAGGACGACGACCGGGATGCGGCGCAGGTCCTGGTCCTCCTTGATGACCTGCAGGACCTCGCGGCCGTCCACCCGGGGCAGGTTGAGGTCCAGCAGGATGAGGTCCGGACGGGTGGCCTCGGCGAAGCGTCCCTCGCGCCGCAGGTAGGCCAGCGCCTCCTCGCCGTCCTGGACCACGTTGAGCTTGTTGCGGACCTTGTGCTCCTCGAACGCCTCCTGCGTCATGAGCACGTCGCCCGGGTCGTCCTCGACCAGCAGCACCTCGATGGGGAGGGATGCTTCCGCGGGTGCGGTCATGAGACGGACTCCTCAACACGAGCTGGAACGGGCACCGGGAGCGTAAACCGGAACAGCGTACCCTCACGGTGCGACGGGTCGATCCAGATCCGCCCGCCGTGATACTCGACGATCTTCTTCGCGATGGCCAGGCCGATGCCGGTGCCGGGATAGGTCTCCTTGGCGTGGAGGCGCTGGAAGATCACGAAGACCTTGTCGGCGAACTCCGGCTCGATGCCGATGCCGTTGTCCTCGACGCTGATCTCGTACTCGCCGTCGGCCAGGCGGCTGTCGATCACGATGCGCGGCGGCACGTCGGGGCGGCGGAACTTGATCGCGTTGCCGATGAGGTTGCTGAACAGGGCGCCCAGCAGCGGCTCCTCGCCGCGGACGACCGGCAGGTCGGTGAAGACGATCTCGGTGTCGGTGGCCTCGCGCTGGGCGTCGAAGTGGGCCGAGGCGTCCACGACCACCTTGTTGAGGTCGACGTCGGTGAAGCCCGCGGTCAGCCGGCCGATGCGGGAGAACGCCAGCAGGTCGTTGATCAGCCGCTGCATGCGCTGCGCGCCGTCCACCGCGAAGCCGATGTACTGGTCGGCCCGCTCGTCCAGCTGCCCGGAGTACCGCCGCTGCAACAACTGACAGAAGCTGGCCACCTTGCGCAGCGGCTCCTGCAGGTCGTGGCTGGCCACGTAGGCGAACTGCTCCAGGTCGCGGTTGGACCGGGTCAGCTCCGCGGCCTGCTGCTCCAGCATCCGGTTGGCCTCCTCGACCAGGCGGCGGGCCTCCCGCACGTCGGTCAGGTCGGCGTTGATCCGCCGGCGCATGGTGTCGACGTCGCCGGCCAGGGCGGCCAGCTCGGGCGGGCCGAAGCCGGCGATCTCGTGCCCGTAGTCGCCCCCCGCCACCTGGCGCACCTCGGCGGCCAGGTCGGTGACCGGGCGGCTGACCAGGCGCCGCAGCAGCAGGGCGAGGGCGACGCCGGCCAGCACCACGACGATCGCGGCGAAGATGAGCAGCAGGATCAGCACGCCGCTGGTCGCGCGGACCTCGCGGGCCACGTCGTCGCGGCGCACGGACAGCTGCTGCGAGAGCGCGGTGATGCGGTTCGCCGCGTCGTTGTAGACGGTGCGTGACTCGTCCGTCGGCGCCGCGTTGTCGGGGTCGGCGCCCTGGGTGCGGGTCCGCGCGATGAGCGGTTCGATGATCTGGCCGCGGTACCGCGCGGTGGCCGCCCCGATGTCGCGCACCGCGGCCGCGAGGCGGGGCTCGTCGGAGAGCAGCGCCTGCGTGTCGGACAGGATCTGCGCCTCCTGGTGCTGCGCGTCGCGGTAGTTGTCCAGGTCGGAGTCCTTGCCGGTCAGCGCGAACGTCCGCGCGCTGGACTGCTGGCGCAGCAGTTGCGAATACAGCCGTTCGGCGTTGGCCAGGGCCGGGGTGAGCCGGTCCATGACCTTGGACGTGTCGGAGCGGTTGACGGCGGCGGTCGCGGCCGCGGTCATCGCGATCAGGCCCAGCACGCCGGCCACGATCGCGCACAGCGTGATGATCCGCCGCCACAGCGACCAGGAGGAGGAGGTCATGAGGTCCTTGAGGGGGTCAGCAGGAGCACCGCGATGTCGTCGGGCACCGGACCCTCATTGTGGGCCTCCGCCTGCAGCGCCAGCCAGCCGGGCAGGTCGGGGAGCGCGGCGCGCTGCGGCTGCTCGAGCACCCGGCACAGCCCGTCGACGCCGAGGCGCTCGCCGGGCCGCGTGTCCGGGCCGGCGGCGCCCTCGATCAGGCCGTCGGTGTACAGCAGCAGCGACCACTCGCCGGTGGGACCCAGCGTCACCTCGGCCTCCGGGCGGGGCATGCCCGGCAGCACGCCCAGCACCAGGCCGGGCTCGACGTCGCAGGGCACGGCCTGGCCGCCGGTCAGCAGGATCGGCGGCGGGTGCCCGGCCAGGCGCATCCGGGCGGTGCCGGCGGCCACGTCGACGGTGACCACCGCCACCGTCGCGAACAGCTCGTCGGTGCGCCGCTCGCTGACCAGCACCTGCTCCAGCGAGTCGAGGATCTGCTCCTCGGGCACCCCGGCCAGCACGAGGGCGCGCCAGGCGACCCGCAGCGCCACGCCGAGCGGCGCCTCGTCGACGCCGTGGCCGCAGACGTCGCCGATGAGCAGGTGCAGGCGGGTGCCGCCGACGCCGATCGCGTCGAAGAAGTCGCCGCCGAGCAGCGCGCGGTCGCGGCCGGGGCGGTAGATGGAATACAGCCGCGCGGGGACGTCGCGCATCAGCGGCTGGGGGAGCAGCCCGCGCTCCAGGCGGGCCGACTCGGCCTGGCGCAGCTCGGACTCGCGCAGCAGCCGGGCCTGCACGTCGGCGCGCTTGCGCTCGACGGCGTAGCGCACCGCCCGGGACAGCCCGGCGCCGTCGACGGTGCCCTTGACCAGGTAGTCCTGCGCGCCCTCGGCGACCGCGGCGGTGCCCAGGTGCTCGTCCTCCAGGCCGGTGAGCACGCAGACCGCGGCGCCGCCGGAGACCTGCAGCACCTGGCGCAGCCCGTCGAGGCCGCTCGCGTCGGGCAGCCCGAGGTCGAGCAGGATGCAGTGCACGTCGCGGAAGCGCGGCCGGGCCTCGCGCATGGTCTGCGCGATCTCCACGTCGAACGGCGCGTCGGCCTCCGCGAGCAGCTCGCGGACCAGGAACGCGTCGCCCGGGTCGTCCTCGACCAGCAGCACGCGGATCCGCTCGCCGACGAACGGACCGATCCGCCGGCTGCGCAGGTCCACCGTCGCGCCGAAGTCGGCCATGCTCACGCCCATCCGGCGGGTCGAGATATTTGCCGCGCGACACACATGAGGATGATCCTCCCCTACGTGACGGCTTGCTGCATGTGCGGGTGCAGTCTCTCAGGCCCGCCGCGCCGCCTGCCACGTGCCGTTGGCGCTCGATCGACATCGGCGTGGATAAGCTTTCGCGCGTGCACGGGCTCGATAACATCGTCGGACTGATCGCGGTCGTGGTCGCCACCTCGGTGGTCGCCCGCCGCATCGGGGTGCTGTCGCCGATCCTGCTGGTCATCGTCGGCATCGGCATCTCGTTCATCCCCGGGCTGCTGGAGGTCGAGCTCGACCCCGAGGTGGTGCTGGTCGGCATCCTGCCGCCGATCCTCTACGTGGCCGCGCTGGAGACCTCGATGCCGGCGTTCAAGTTCAACCTGCGGCCGATCCTCCTGCTGGCGGTCGGGCTGGTGTTGTTCACGGCGGCGGCGGTGGGGTTCACGCTGCATATGTTGCTGCCGGGGGTACCGCTGGCCGCCTGCTTCGCCCTCGGCGCCGTCGTCGCCCCGCCCGATGCGGTGGCGGCCACGGCCGTCGCCCGGCGCATCGGCCTGCCCCGGCGGGTCGTCACCGTGCTGGAGGGCGAGAGCCTGATCAACGACGCGAGCGCGCTGGTCACGCTCCGCGTCGCGGTGGCCGCGGCGGTCGGGCAGGCGGTCGACGGCTGGTCGATCGCCTGGCAGGCGTCGGTGGCGGTGATCGGCGGCATCGCGATCGGCGTGGCCGGCGGGATCGTCGTCGGCTTCGTGCACAAGCGGATCGGCAACCCGCTCATCGACAACGCCGTGTCGCTGCTCACACCCTGGGTGGTCTTCCTGCCGGCCGAGGCCCTGGGCGCCTCCGGCGTGGTGTCGGTCGTCGTCTGCGGCCTGTCGCTGGGCCACCGGATGCCCACGCTGATGTCCGCGGCCTCCCGGCTGCAGATGGACGCCTTCTGGCGGATGGTGAAGTTCCTGCTGGAGGGCGCGGTCTTCCTGCTCGTCGGGCTGCAGCTGCGGGGCATCGTGGCCCACGTGGAGCGCTCGTTCGCGTTCACGGCCGGCGCGCTGGCCGCCGTGGTCGGCGCGGTGCTGCTGACCCGGATCGCGTGGGTGTTCGCGACGACGTACCTGTCGCGGCTCGTCCCGGGCGGCCGCCGCCGCGACTCGGGGCTGCCCCTGGCCATCCCGGCGGTGATCTCCTGGGCCGGGATGCGCGGCGCGGTGACCCTGGCCGCCGCGCTCTCGCTGCCCGAGACGCTCGCCGGCGGCGACTTCTATCCGCGCGGACTCTTCGTGATCCTGGCCTTCGGGGTCATCGTCGCGACGTTGGTACTGCAGGGTGCCACCCTCCCCGCCGTCGCCCGCCGGCTGAAGGTCCCGGCCGACGACGTCAAGGAGGACGCGCTCGCCGAGGCCTCGGTGCAGCACGAGGCGTCCCGGGCGGGCAAGGCGCGGCTGGAGGAACTGGCCGGCGACGCACCCGACGGGGTGATCGAGCGGCTGCGCCAGCTGGCCCTGAGCCGCTCCAACATGGCGTGGGAGCGGCTGGGCCGGGCCGAGGTGGAAACGCCGTCCGCCGCCTACGCCCGGCTGCGCCGCGAGATGCTGATCGCGGAGCGTGAGGTTTTCCGCAAGGCGCGCGACACCGGCAGAATTCCGGAGGAGACGCTGCGCCAGGCGCAGCGCGAAATGGACCTGGAGGAGTCATTGCTCGAGCGAGGGGACCTGTGACCTGCGTGCATGTGGAGGCGGCCGAGAAGGTCGAGCCGCCCGTGGTGGACGGCTGCCCGGAGTGCGTGGCGGCCGGTTTCACCGATTGGGTACACCTGCGTCAGTGCCTGGCGTGCGGCCATGTGGCCTGCTGCGACTCGTCGCCCCGGCGGCACGCCACGAAGCACTTCCTCGTCACGCATCACCCGGTGATGCAGTCGATCGAGCCGGGGGAGTACTGGCGGTGGTGCTTCGTCCACGAAACCGTGGGATAACCCGCCCGAGTCGGGGTGTTCTCAGGCATTTCAAAGGAGATGCGGGACACAATCGTGGCGAGTTGGGCATGTAGCCCGGCGGGACCGTGTTGGCATGGTCCACAGGGGGAACGTGCCATGGGGTTAGGGGCGGGGCGATGACGAGTCCGACATGGTGAGCGCGGTGCTCGACCTCGTGTCCGCGCCGGGCGTGCTCTACGCCGCGGTTCTCGTCCTGCTCACCGTCGACGCCTTCGTCCCCGTCGTCCCCGCCCAGGCCCTGATGATCGGCGGGGGCATCCTCTCCGCCTCCGGCCACGTCCAGCTGGCCCTGCTGGTGCTCGCCGGCACCGCGGGCGTCTTCGCCGGCGACTTCCTCGCCTTCCTCGTCGGCCGTCGACTGGCCCGCCGCGGCCGGCGCCCCGCCCGCCCGCTGCCGCGCCGGGCCCAGGCGATCGCCGACCGGCTCGACGACATCATGCGCCGGCACGTCTTCCTCGCCGTGCTGTTCTGCCGGTTCGTGCCCGCCGGGCGCATGGTCACCGCCGTCTACGCGGGCCGCAACGGCATGTCGCGGCGCCGGTTCGCCGGCTACGACGTCGTCGCCGCCGGGCTATGGGCGTCCTACGGCGCGCTGCTCGGCCACTTCGGCGGCGAGGCGATCGAGGACTCCTCCTGGCTGCCGCTGCTGCTCATCGCCGCCGCGGCCCTGGCCTTCGTGGCCGGCGCCCCGCTGGTCGGCTTCGTCAACAAGCTGCGCAGGCGGCGCGTCCCGGCGCGGGCGTGCCGGCGCACGGCGATGGAGACGCTCGCCGCCGCCGAGCCGATGGCCGCGATCGAGGTGCTGGTCGCGGCCGAGGCCGTCGCCGCCGCGGAGTCGGTGGTCGTCCAGGTCAGCGGCCTGGAGTCGGCCACCCCGTGAGCGGTGTGCATCCGGAAATGCCGGGATTCATGCGCGAAACGGGTCGTGCTCGGTGAGGATCTTGTCGAGCCGGGCCTGATCGACGCGCTGCACGACCGAGGACGTCTCCTGCTGGTCCCGGATGACCTTGGCCAGGGTGAACGCCGACGTGACGGTGTAGAGCAGGCCCAGCGCCAGGAAGGCGCGCATCCAGGCGTTGACCGGCAGATAGGCGATGCCGGCGCCGACGCCGACCAGGGAGATGCCGAACGACAGCGCGGACTGGATGAAGAACGCCGCGGTGGTCTTCTGCGGGACGGGTGCGGTCATGAGCACAGTCTCGGGCGGCCGCGCGGCGACCGCCTGAGTACACCTACTCATTACTGAGCGGCGTGGACCTCAGACGGGCTGTGCAGCTCGATGTTGTGGACCCGCTCCCAGGCGTCGATGATCTCCGGCGTCACGTGCGCCCGGAAGTAGTCATTGGCGCTCAGCCGGTTGGTGACCGGCTCCTCACTCTCCGCGAGCAGGCTGGCCGAGACCAGGTGGACGCCGTTCTGCACGGCCGCGCTGAGCCGCCGGTGCCCGTCGATCACGTAGTAGTCCGGCCCGCTGTGGCCGATCGTGAGCGGCTCGAGGTCCTCCGGGCTGGCGCCGGCCAGCTCCTGGGCGAGCGTCTCGTCGGCGAAGTCGATCGCGCGGGTCGGGTAGATCCGCATCGGGTCGAGCAGCAGCAGCGGCGGCCGCTCGCGCAGGATGTCGGCGCCGAGCCGGCCCTCGAACGCGGCCTGCACCGCCGAGACGACCTCGTCGGGCGTGGCCCGGGTGCTGTCGGCGACCAGGTCGTAGTTGCGCAGCTTGTACTTGTCGGCGCCGTAGCGGGTCAGGAACCGCATCCGCTCGCTCTCGCTGCGGCTGTGCAGGTTGCGCTTCGCCTCCTCCAGCGAGGCGTAGTTCTCCACCTCGCTGTGCGGGCGGGCGAGCACCCGCCGGGCGGCCTCGTTGGGCTCGGTGATCAGGTGGACCTTGAACGCCTCGTGGAAGAAGAACCAGGCCAGGCGGCTGTCGACGATCAGCTGCTCGCCGGACTGCGCGATCTCGCTCTGCAGGTTGTCGACCGCGCTGTCGATCGCGTCGTCGAGCTCGGCGTGCAGGTTGAGCTGCAGGGCGGTCATGCCGCGGCGCTGGGCCATCTCCCGGTACATATCGCCGACGCTGATCCGGCGCAGCCCCAGCCGGCTCGCGAGCGCCACGGAGACCGTGGACTTGCCGCTGCCGAGATCCCCGTTGATGACGACGGACCGGTGATTGCTCATGCAACTCTCCAGGTAGTTGGCGTCCGGAGCCTAACACGTGATCGTTGCCGGGCCTTTTTTCGTGGTACCCAGGGATGACACCCGAGATTCCCCCGGAAGGGCTGCGCAGGTAGGTAACCGGGGTGAAACATCGGAATGGCAGCATCCGGCCACCACCGCCCCCACGGGAGGTCATCGTTGTTCCTGACCCGCCACGAGCAGGAGCGTCTGCTGATCCACGTCGCCGCCGACGTGGCGCAACGCCGCAAGGACCGGGGGCTCAAGCTCAACTACCCCGAGGCGGTCGCCCTCATCACCGCGTTCCTGCTGGAGGGCGCGCGCGACGGGCGGACCGTGGTCGACCTGATGGAGGCCGGCCGGCACGTGCTCGGCCGCGACGACGTCCTGGAGGGCGTCCCGGAGATGCTGGTGGAGGTGCAGGTGGAGGCGACGTTCCCGGACGGCACCAAGCTCGTGACCGTTCACCACCCGATCCCGTGATCCCGGGCGAGATCGTCCCCGGCGACGGGCCGGTGGTGATCAACGCGGGCCGCCCCGAGCTGGTCGTGGCGGTGACCAACACCGGCGACCGGCCGGTGCAGGTGGGCTCGCACTACCACTTCGCCGAGGCCAACGAGGCCCTCGACTTCGACCGGGAGGCCGCCTGGGGCCACCGGCTGGCGGTGCCCGCCGGCACGTCGGTGCGCTTCGAGCCGGGCGTGGCCCGCGACGTCACCCTGGTCCCGCTCGGCGGGAACCGCATCGTGCCCGGGCTGCGCGGCAAGGCTGGAGGAGCGCTGTGAGCGAGCTGGACCGTCGGCGCTACGCCAACCTCTACGGCCCCACCACCGGCGACCGGGTGCGGCTGGCCGACACCGACCTGTTCATCCAGATCGAGCACGACCACTGCGCCGGGGGCGACGAGGCGGTCTTCGGCGGCGGGAAGGTCATCCGCGAGTCGATGGGCCAGTCCCGGGCCACCCGGGCCGACGGTACCCCCGACACGGTCATCACCGGCGCGATCATCCTCGACCATTGGGGCGTGGTGAAGGCCGATGTCGGCATCCGCGACGGTCGGATCGTCGGTATCGGCCGGGCGGGCAACCCCGACACCATGGACGGCGTGGACCCGGCCCTGGTGATCGGCCCGTCGACGGAGATCATCGCCGGCAACGGCCGCATCCTCACCGCCGGCGCGATCGACTGCCACGTGCACCTCATCGCCCCGCTGATCCTGGAGGAGGCGCTGGCCAGCGGCATCACCACGATCGTCGGCGGCGGCACCGGCCCGGCCGAGGGCAGCAAGGCCACCACGGTCACCCCGGGCGCCTGGCACCTGGCCCGGATGCTCGAGGCGCTGGACCCGTGGCCGGTCAACGTGCTGCTGCTGGGCAAGGGCAACACGGTCTCGGAAGAGGCCATGTGGGAGCAGTTGCGCGCCGGGGCCGGCGGCTTCAAGCTGCACGAGGACTGGGGCACCACGCCGGCCGCGATCGACGCCTGCCTGCGCGTCGCCGACGCCTCCGGCGTGCAGGTCAACATCCACACCGACACCCTGAACGAGGCCGGGTTCGTGGAGGAGACGCTGCGCGCGATCGGCGGGCGGTCGATCCACGCGTACCACACCGAGGGGGCCGGCGGCGGCCACGCGCCCGACATCATCACCGTCGCGTCGCACCCCAACGTGCTGCCGTCCTCGACCAACCCGACCCGGCCGTACACCCGCAACACGCTCAGCGAGCACCTCGACATGCTGATCGTCTGCCACCACCTCAACCCGAGCGTGCCCGAGGACCTCGCCTTCGCCGAGAGCCGCATCCGGCCCTCCACGATGGCGGCCGAGGACCTGCTGCACGACCTCGGCGCGATCTCGATCATCGGCTCGGACTCCCAGGCGATGGGCCGGGTCGGCGAGGTCGTGCTGCGCACCTGGCAGACCGCGCACGTGATGAAGCGCCGCCGCGGCGCGCTGCCCGGCGACGGGCCGGCCGACAACGAGCGGGCGAAGCGGTATGTCGCGAAGTACACCATCTGCCCGGCCGTCGCGTCCGGCATCGACCACGAGGTCGGGTCGGTCGCCGTCGGCAAGCTGGCCGACCTGGTGCTCTGGGACCCGGCGTTCTTCGGGGTCCGGCCGCACGCCGTGGTCAAGGGCGGGGCGATCGCCTGGGGCGCGATGGGCGACGCGAACGCGTCCATCCCCACGCCGCAGCCGATCCTGTCCCGGCCCATGTTCGGGGCGTACGGCACCGCCGCCCCGGCCACCAGCCTCGCCTTCGTCGCCGAGGCGGCGCTCGAGGACGGGCTGGCCGAGCGGCTGGACGTCAAGCGGCGGCTCGTCGCGGTCGCCGACACCCGCGGGCGGGGCAAGGCCGACCTGCCGGGCAACGACGCCCTGCCGCGCATCGAGGTCGAGCCCGACACGTTCACGGTCCGCATCGACGGCGAGGTGGTCGAGCCCGATCCGGTCACCGAGCTGCCCATGGCCCAGCGGTATTTTTTGTTCTAGATGAAGGCGTTCACCCAACTGCTGATCCTGGCCGACGGCCGGTTCCCCTCGGGCGGCCACGCCCACTCGAGCGGCCTGGAGGCGGCGGTGGCGCACGGCCGGGTCCGCGACCTCGACGGCCTGCGCGCGTTCCTGCGCGGCCGGCTGCACACCGGCGGGCTGGTCGCGGCGGCGTTCGCGGCCGCGGCCTGCGCCCGCCCCGAGGCGATCGAGGAGCTGGAGGCCGAGCTGGACGCGCGCACGCCCGCGCCGGCGCTGCGCCTGGCCGCCCGCCGGCAGGGCCGCTCGCTGCGCCGGGCCGCGCGGGTGGTCTGGCCCGGCGAGGATGCGCACTGGGCCGCCGCGGTCTCGCAGCCGGTCGCGCTCGGTGTGGCGGCGCGGGCGGCCGGCCTCACGCCCGACGAGGCCGCGCTGCTCGCGGCGTACCACGCGATCTCCGGACCGGCCAGTGCCGCGGTCCGGCTGCTCGGCCTCGACCCGTACCGGGTCCACGCCCTGCTCGCCGAGCTCGGCGACGAGTGCGACGAGGTGGCCCGGGAGGCCGCAACGCACGCCCGTGGCCCCGCGGCGGACCTGCCGGCGGCATCGGCGCCGCTGCTCGACGTGTCCGCCGAGGACCACGCCGCATGGGAGGTAAGGCTCTTTGCATCCTGAACACTCGCACCCGCATCCCCACGACGACCCACACCACCCCCTGCCCGACACCCGGCGGGCGGTCCGCATCGGCATCGGCGGCCCGGTCGGCTCCGGCAAGACGGCGCTCGTCGCCGCGCTGTGCCGGGCGCTGGCCGACGACCTGCGGGTGGCGGTCGTGACCAACGACATCTACACCACCGAGGACGCCGACTTCCTGCTGCGCAACGGGGTACTGCCGGCCGACCGCATCCGCGCGGTGGAGACCGGCTGCTGCCCGCACACGGCGATCCGCGACGACATCTCGGCCAACCTCGACGCCATCGAGGAGCTGGAGGAGAGCCTCGGCCCGCTCGACGTGATCCTGGTGGAGAGCGGCGGCGACAACCTCACCGCCACGTTCAGCCGGGGCCTCGTCGACCGGCAGATCTTCGTGGTCGACGTGGCCGGCGGCGACAAGGTGCCGCGCAAGGGCGGCCCGGGCGTCACCAGCGCCGACCTGCTCGTCATCAACAAGACCGACCTGGCCCCGCTGGTCGGGGCGGACCTCGGGGTGATGGAGCGCGACGCGGCGGCCCGCCGGGGCGAGCTGCCGACCGTGTTCCTGTCGCTGGTCGAGGACCGCGCCGCGAAGCCGGTGCAGGAGTGGATCCGCGGTCTGGTCCCGTGAGGGCGGCCGCCCGGGTCGTCGCCGAGCGGGACGGCGAGCGGACCGCCCTGCGCGTGCTCAAGGGCGAGGCGCCGCTGCTGCCCCGGCGGACGGGCCCGAACGAGGTCCACTTCGTCGGTGGCGCGGCGGGCCCGCTCGGCGGCGACGACCTGAGCGTCGAGATCGAGGTCGGCCCGGGCGCGGTGCTGTGGGTGCGCACCGTCGCGGCGAGCATCGCCCTGCCCGGCCGCGACGGCGCCGAGTCGCGCCTGTCGGTGCACGCCACGGTCGCCGACGGCGGCCGGCTGGCCTGGCTGCCCGAGCCGACCGTGGCGGCGGCCCGCTGCCGGCACCACACGGTGTCCTCGGCCGAGCTGTCCGCCGGCGCCGGGCTGGTCTGGCGCGAGGAGGTCGTCTTCGGCCGCCACGGCGAGGCCCCGGGCGACATCCGGCTGTCCACGACGATCCGTCGCGATTCCCGGCCGTGGTACCGCAGCGACGTCGCCGTCGGCCCGTCGCACCCCGGCGGCCCCGCGATCCTGGACGGCGCACGGGTGCTGTCGACGCTGATCGCCACGCACGCACCCACCGACACCTGGGCGATAACCGATAAATACGATAAATCCGGACTTGTGCCAAGTCCGGATTTATCGGATATTTCGTATACGCACCAAACCGCGGCCATCATGGCGCTCGCCGGGGGCGGCTTCGTGGCCACGGCGCTCGCCGACGAACTCGCGCAGACGCGGCGCGTGACCGACCGACTGGCCGGACCCGCGCAGTAGCCGCACCCGCGCCGGTCGCCGAGCCGCGGCGGGGGTGGTTGCGCGGCGCGGTCGCGGTGGTTGCACGGCGGGGGTGGTTGCGCGGTCGCGGCGGGTGGCCGGCCGAGAGCTTGGGTCGCGCCGTGGCGGTGCCCGGCCGAGAGCTGGGGTCGCGCCGTGGCGGTGCCCGGCCGAGAGCTTGGGTCGCGCCGTGGCGGTGCCCGGCCCGCGCGTCCCAACGCCCCGGGCGGGCGTGATCGGCGATCACGTCCCACATGCCGGGAGCGGGGACCGGAAGTCTCCGTGATCATGCGCACTCGGCATCGACACCAACGGTTTTTCATGATCACGGAGTGCTGATGTACCCCCGTGTACCACAAGTCTCCGGGATCATGGCAAACCCGGTGTGCGGTCAGCGCGGGCATCATGATCACGGAGACATACGTCCGGCCCGGCCGCGCAGATCGGATGGTGCGACATCCGCCCCGCCGCGCCGCCCCAGGGGTTAGCGCGGATGACCGGCTGCGATGCGGCGGCGGTCGCGACGGCGGGAGCGGGGCTACGGAGATGCGGCGGGGTGGTTACACCTCCGCAATAGCCGAGCAAACCAAAAGTAACCGCCGGGGCGTGTACTCGGCAGCGACTCACCAATGGTGAGGCGCGCCTAGGGTTCCGCGGCGGTGCGACGCTCCGCCGGCTGGTCCGAGAGGTGCAGGCGCCCGGTTGCGCGGCGGGCGCTCCACGGCGGGACAAAAGCCCGGGAGACAGCCGACACGTCCGGCTGCTCCTCGGCCGGACGGCCACACCCCTGGAGGTGTCTGTCCGAATGGGCTTTGACCATCATCATCACCTGCACGACAACTACGGGCCCGAGGCGCGCTACGCGGTCGAGCGCGAGGCCGAGCTGCCAACCACCAAGTGGGAGGAAGAGGTCGCGCGGGGGCTCGAGCTCGGGCTGCCCGGCGCGGACTCGATCGTCGACAAGCGTATCCCCACGTTCTCCCGCGGCGAGCTGCCCCACTTCGCCGGGATCAACACGTTCCTGAAGGCGCCGTACCTGGAGGACGTCCGCCGGTGCGGCGAGTACGACGTCGCGGTGCTCGGCGCCCCGTTCGACGGCGGCACCACCTACCGCTCCGGCACCCGCTTCGGGCCGCAGGGCATCCGCAAGATCTCGGCGCTCTACGGGCCGTACAGCTTCGAGCTCGGCGTGGACCTGCGCGAGTCGATCACGATCGCCGACCTCGGTGACGTGTTCACGATCCCGGCGAACATCGAGAAGACGTTCGACCAGATCTCCAAGGCGGTCGCGCACGTCTACGCCTCCGGGGCCCTCCCGGTCGTACTCGGCGGCGACCACTCCATCGGCTACCCGACCGTGCGCGGCGTCGCCCAGCACCTGCAGGGCAACCTCGGCATCATCCACTTCGACCGGCACGTCGACACCCAGGAGACCGACCTCGACGAGCGGATGCACACCACGCCCTGGTTCCATGCCACGGACATCCCGAACGTACCCCCGAAAAATCTGGTGCAGATCGGCATCGGCGGCTGGCAGGCGCCCCGCCCCGGCGTGAAGGTCGGCCGGGAGCGCGGCACCACGATCATGACCGTCACCGACTGCGTCGAGATGGGCATCGAGGCGGCGGCCGAGCGGGCGCTGGAGGTCGCGTGGGACGGCGCCGACGCGGTGTGGCTGTCCTTCGACGTGGACTGCCTCGACGCCGCGTTCGTGCCGGGTACCGGCTGGCCGGAGCCGGGCGGGTTCCTGCCCCGGGAGGTCCTCAAGTTCATCCAGCTCATCGCGGAGCGGCCGCTGGCCGGCATCGAGGTGGTCGAGTGCTCGCCGCCCTACGACAACGCCGAGATCACCTCGCTGCTCGCCACCCGCGTCATCTGCGACACCCTCGGCTGCCTGGTGCGCGCCGGTCACCTTCCTAGGAGTGCGTCATGAAGCGTCGTGCACTGCTGTTCGGGGCGGCCGGTGCCGCCTTCCTCGCCGCCTGCGGCAACGATGCCGGCTCGTCCGGGGCCGGCGGCGGGGGCGCGATCACGCTGGGCTTCAGCGCCTGGCCGGGCTGGTTCCCGTGGCAGGTCGCCCAGGACAAGGGGCTGTTCGCCAAGAACAACGTCCAGGTCGAGCTGAAGTACTTCGACAGCTACACCGACAGCCTCACCGCCCTGGCCACGGGCAACCTGACGGGCAACAGCCAGACGCTCAACGACACACTGTCGTCGGTGTCCGGCGGCTCGAAGCAGACGATCGTGCTGCTCAACGACAACTCCACCGGCAACGACCAGATCATCGCCGCGCCCGGCATCGACAGCGTGGCCGCGCTCAAGGGCAAGAAGGTCGCCGCCGAGCAGGGCACGGTCGACCACTACCTGCTGCTGCTCGCGCTGGAGAAGGCCGGGCTGAGCGAGAAGGACGTGACGTTCACGCCGCTGCTGACCGACGCCGCGGCCGCCGCGTTCGTGGCCGGGCAGATCGACGCGGTCGGGGTGTTCGCGCCGTTCACCACCACCGCGCTCGGCCGCTCCGGCAGCAAGGCGATCGCCACCTCGAAGGACTTCCCCGGCGCGATCCCCGACACGCTGTCGTTCCAGTCGAGCTTCGTCAAGGACCACCCGGACCAGGTTCAGGCCGTGGTGCAGACCTGGTTCGACACGCTCGCCTGGATCAAGGCCAACGAGGCCGAGGCGGTGAGCATCATGGCGAAGAAGGGCGGCGTGTCGGACGCGGACTACACGACGTACGACGCCGGCACGACGATCTTCACGAAGGAGCAGAACCTGGAGGCGTTCGAGCCCGGCTCCGACGCCAAGCACCTGGACTTCCAGGCGAACAAGATCGCGGAGTTCCTGGTCAGCACCAAGCTGGTCGACGCCAAGCCGCCGCTGGACGGCCTCTTCGAGTCGAAGTTCGTGAAGGCGGTGCGATGACCATGGCTCCCGCCGGGGTGGAGGCCGAGGCCCAGGCGTCCGTCCGGGCGTCCTGGCGGCCGCTGCCCCGGCGGCGGCCGATCCGCCCGCCGCGCCCGGTGTTCGCGATCCGCGCGCCGCTGCCGCCCGCGGCCCGGGCGGTGCTGGTCGCGCTGTCCGTGCTGCTGCCGCTCGCGGTCTGGCTGGTGCTCGGCGCCACCGGCGCGGTCGACCCGCGGTACCTGCCGCCGCCGGACAAGGTCTGGCGGGCCGGGGTGGACATGGCCGCGAGCGGGCAGCTGTGGACCGACACTGGCGCCACGCTGCAACGCATCCTCTACGGCTTCGGGCTGGCGGTGCTGGTGTCGGTGCCGCTGGGCATCGCGATGGGCAGTTTCTCGGCGGCCAACGCGCTGCTGGAGCCGCTGAGCGGGCTGCTGCGCTACCTGCCCGCGGCCGCCTTCACGCCGCTGCTGCTGATCTGGCTGGGCATCGGCGAGAATCCCAAGATCGCGCTGATCTTTCTCGGCACGGTGTTCTTCAACATGCTGATGACTGCCGATGTGGTACGTCTGGTGCCCCGCGACTTCATCGACGTCGCCTACACGCTCGGGGCCCGCCGCGCCGAGGTGCTCGGCAAGGTCATCATTCCGCATTCGCTGCCCGGCATGCTCGACGCGATCCGGGTCAACTTCGCCGCGGCGTGGAACCTCGTCGTGGTCGCCGAGCTGGTCAACAGCGAGATCGGCCTGGGCAAGCGGATCCTGCTGGCGCAGCGGTTCACCCAGACGGACCGGATCTTCGCCATCCTGGTGGTCATCGCGGTGATCGGCGTGGCGACCGACGTGCTGCTGCGCCTGGCCCGCAACCGGATCGGACGGTGGGTGTAGTGCTCTCGCTGAGCGGAGTCGGGCGCACGTTCGGTACCAAGGCGGCTTTGGAAAATGTCTCCGTCGAGGTCGCTGCCGGCCAGTTCGTGTGCGTCGTCGGCGCCAGCGGCTCCGGCAAGTCGACGCTGCTGTCGATCGTCGCCGGCCTGCTCGCCCCGACCTCCGGAACCGTCACGCTGGGCGGCACGCCGGTCGCCGGCCCGGGTCCGGAGCGCGGCCTGGTGTCGCAGTCGGGCGCGGTCTATCCCTGGCGGACCGTGGAGCGCAACATCGCCTTCGGGCTGGAGCTGCTCGGCCTGTCCCGCCGGGAACGCCGGACCCGGGTCGACTGGTACCTCGCCGAGACCGGCCTGGAGCCGTTCCGCCGCGCCCTGCCCAAGCAGCTCTCCGGCGGCCAGCGGCAGCGGGTGGCGATCGCCCGGGCGCTGGCCTGCGAGCCGGAGGTGCTGCTGCTGGACGAGCCGTTCGGCGCGCTGGACGTGCAGACGAAGGAGGACATGCAGGTCTTCCTGCGCAGCGTGTGGCGCGACACGGGCACGACGGTGCTCATGGTGACCCACGACGTGGAGGAGGCGGTGTTCCTCGGCCAGCGGGTGATCGTGCTGGCCAGCGACCCCGGCCGGGTGGCCGCGGACGTGCCGGTCACGCTGCCGGACGACCGCGAGCTGACCGCCAAGCGCTCGCCGGAGTTCCTGGCGCTGCGGGCCCAGGTGGAGGACCTGGTCCGCGGCTACCACCGCCGCCACGCCGGCGCGGTCGCCTGACCCCGCCTACGCGCCCGGCTTCGGGCTGGGCGCGTCCTCCAGCGCCGCCCGCGCGCCCGGCTTCGGGCTGAGCGTGGTCGCCTGATCCGGCCTACGTGCCCGGCTTCGGGCTGGGCGCGTCCTCCAGCGCCGCCCGCGCGCCCGGTTTCGGGCTGAGCGTGGTCGCCTGACCCGGCCTACGTGCCCGGCTTCGGGCTGGGCGCGTCCTCCAGCGCCGCCCGCGCGCCCGCCCGGCTTCGGGCTGAGCGTGGTCGCCTGATCCGGCCTACGCGCCCGGCTTCGGGCCGAGCGCGTCCTCCAGCGCCGCCCGCGCGCCCGCCCGGCTTCGGGCTGAGCGTGGTCGCCTGATCCGGCCTACGCGCCCGGCTTCGGGCCGAGCGCGTCCTCCAGCGCCGCCCGCGCGCCGCGCAGGGCGAGCCGGAGCTGGTCCGGTGTGCGGCGGACCTGGGCCAGCAGGAGCCCGCCCTGGATCGCGGCCATGGTGAGGTCGGCCAGCTCCGTCACGTCCACGTCCGGGCGCAGCTCGCCCGACTCCTGCATCCGGCGCAGGCCCGCGATGAGGGGGGCCTCCCAGCGCGCGAAGGCGTCCACGAACGCCTGCCGGGTCAGGTCGTCCCGGCCGCTGAGCTGGCTGGCCAACGAGCCGATCGCGCAGCCGCCCACCGCGTCCTGCCGCGTCCCGTTGGCCACGATCGCGTCGAACCAGCGCTCGATGCCGGCCAGCGAGCCGACCTCCAGCAGCAGCGGTTCCTGCGCGGCCAGCACCGTGTCCACGGTGGAATGCACCACGGAGCGGACGAGATCGTCCCGGTCGTCGAAGTAGTGGTACAGCTGGCTGCGCCCGACCCCCGCGGCGCGCTCGACATCGTCCAGCGTCACCGACGCGACGCCGCGCCGCTGGATGAGGTCCGCCGCCGAATCGAGGATGCGCTCCCGGGTCGCGCGACCCCGCGCGGTGGTCGGTGTGTGCCCCATGGAGCCCTCCTCCGTGTTCTGTACCCGCTGATACAGTCTACGGCAGACCTTTCTGTACTGTGCGATACAGTCCGCGCGTACCCGCCGGCCCGACCGAAGGAAGACCATGTCCCCTCACCGACCCACCGGGCTGCGGCGGCGCGCCGTCACGTTCGGTCTCGCCGCCCTGCTCGCCGCGGTCGCCGCGGGCCCGGCCCCGGCCCGGGCCAGCACCGCGGCGCACCCCGGCCACGCCGCCGGCACCCGCCTGGGCGACGTGCGCGTCCTCGCCCACTTCGACCGGGCCGCGGGCCAGGCCGCCGAGAGCATCGCCCCGGAGCCCGGCGGCGGCGCGGTCATCGGCATGATCCCCGCCCGTCAGGTGGTGCGGGTCACGCCGGACGGGGCCGTCCAGGTCCTCGTCACCATGCCGCTGCCTCCGGGCGGCGGCGGTACCACCCCGGTCGTCGGGATTCCCGTGGTCACCGGGGTCGCCCGGTCGGACAGCGGCGCCGTGTACTTCCTCTACTCCTCCGGGCGGGGCGGACTGACCGGGATCTGGCAGATCCGTCGCTCCGGCGGGCCCCGGCTCGTCGTGCCGCTGCCGGCCGACACCATGCCGAACGCCCTGGTCATCGACGGCAAGCGGGACCGCTTCCTGGTCACCGACTCCACCGGCGGGCGCATCTGGCAGGCCCCGCTGCGCGGCGGCGCGGCCTCCGTGTGGTCGGCGGACCCGGCCTTGGCGCCCGGTGCCTTCTTCGGCGCCAACGGCATGAAGATCCACGACGGCGCCGTGTGGGCGAGCAACTCCGACCGCGGCACCATCGTCCGCATCCCGGTGACCCGGGACGGCGGCTCCGGCCGCGCCGAGGTCCGGGCCACCGGGCTGGAGGGCATCGACGACTTCGACTTCACCGGCCCGGGCACCGAGATCCTCGCCGCGATCAACCAGAGCAGCAAGCTCGTGCGGGTGGGCGCGGACGGCGCCCAGGAGACCCTGCTGGACGCCGGGGACGGCATGCAGGGGACCACGGCCGTCGCCGTCCGAGGAAACCGGGCCTATGTGACCAACGGCGCCAACCTCGCCGGGAACGACTCGAACCTGCTGCTCGCGCAGCTGCGGATCGGTTAGGGCCTGTATCAAAGTCAGTCACAGCCATTCGTTGATCGCGGCGATGTGCACCGCGGCGTCGTAGCGCACACCCCGGGCGCGGCGGCGCGGTTGCGCTCGACCGCACTCCACCGCGTGGCGCTGCTCGTGGGTTGCGGGGCCGAAGGCGGTGGCCGGCCTCCTTCAACGCCGGCTTGCGCCTGCCCACGCCGCCGGATCCAGGGGCCGGCTCAACCCCGTCGATCCAGAACGGCGCGACCCCAGCGACCCCGCCCGCCCCGCCCGGACCTGGTGGCCCTTGCGGCCGGCGCGGCGTTTTGCTTCCGTGATCATGCGCCGGAGGCGTCCACTGGCTGGGATCCTCATGATCGCGGAGTGATAGTGCCGCTCCTGGTACATCGTCGCTCCACGATCATGGAGCTCCCGCCATTCGGGACGCTCCTCGGCATGATCACGGAAAGTAAACGCCGCCGGGGGCCCCTTACGGTTCTTGGTCGTTGAACCAACGCCCGGAGACCTCGCTCATTGTCGATCTCGACACGCCCGAACCTCGGAGCGGTCCGCCACCACCGCCGACGTCGACACAGGCCTAGTCGACGGACTTGAAGGTCCGGTGGCCGACGTCCGTCGCCACGAGGTAGAGCACCACCGCGTTGAGGCAGTGCCACAGCCAGTGCGTGCCGATCGGCACCTGGTCGCACAGCGGCTGGTCGAGCGTGCGCAGTGTGAGCGAGACCGCGAACACCGCGGCGGCGATCGCCAGCCGCCCGGAGCGCAGCGCGACGGCGAACCCGGCCAGGCCGAGCAGGGCCGGCAGATAACCGCCCAGGGTGTACCGCGGGCCGGCCAGCGCCAGCAGCAGGTCGACGGCGACGGCGAACACCAGGAACACGGGCGCGCCCAGCCAGGCCGCCCCCGCGCGGACGCCGAAGCCGTAGCGGGCCAGCAGCACGACCGCGACCAGGACGTACACCAGGATCGACAGCGTGTCGAGGGCGCCGGTGAAGGGGACCGCGGTGGTGTGGAACGACAGGCTGCACAGGCCCACCACGCCCAGCAGCACCGGCAGCAGCCACGCCACCCGCGGCGCCCGCGGCTCGGCCCGGGACAGCCGCCACAGCAGCATCGCACTGGCGAGCAGGAACGCCAGGTTGGAGACCGCGTTCAGCGGCTCGGCCCACAGCCCCGGGCCCAGGCGTTCGCAGTAGCCGTCCACGGGCCGGGACCATAACCCGCCCAGGTGACGCGCCGGGAAAGCCGAGGCGTCAGGCGCAGGCGTCCGCGCGGGAGCGCAGCAGGGCGCGCTCCTGCGCGTTGCGGGTCATCGCGGCCGCCCGCTCGAACTCCTCGCGCGCCTCCGCGCGGCGGCCCAGGCGGAACAGAAAGTCGCCGCGAACCGAGGGCAGCAGATGGTACGACCGCAGCGCCGGCTCCTGCCGCAGCGGGTCGAGCACCGCCAGCCCGCAAACCTTCCGGAGATTCCCCGATGCGTATGCTGTTCGCGTTCGCCGGCGGCAACGGCCACCTCCAGCCGCTGCTGCCGCAGCGCTCAGGACCAGCGGCGCAGCTCGTCGGCGGCGTCGGCGAGCTCGCGGCGCAGGCGGGGGTCCAGGTCGGGGCGCTCCAGCTCGGCGGCCGTCAGCTTCAGCGCGCGGGGGCTGTAGGCGGGGAACGCGAGCCGGACCACCTGCAGCGCCGCCACCAGGTAGCGGCCGTCCAGCATCGCCGGGAGCTCGCCGAAGTAGCGCTCGACGTAGGCGTCGGTCAGCGCCTCCTGGCCCGGCTGCCAGAAGGCGCCGGCCTGCGCGATCGCCACGCGCGGGCGCGGGTCGCCGACGATGGTCCGCCAGGCCGCCGCCTTCGCCTCGGGGGACGGCCGCGCGGCGCGGGCGGCCGCGGCCCGTTCCGCGCCCTTCGCGCTCGGGTCGCGATGCTCCTCCGCCGCGATGTCCGGCTCGTCCGCCGCGCCCAGCGCACCCAGCCGCACCAGCAGCGACCAGCGCAGGTCGGCGTCGACGACGAGGCCGTCCGGCGCGCCGGATCCGCTCAGCCATGATCGCAGCAGGGGTACCTGCTCCGGGCCCGCGACGCTCACCAGCGCCCGGGCGGCGGCGAGCTGCCGGCCGGTGCCCGGTGCCGCCCCGGCCAGGGCGCCCGCGCAGGCCTGGGCGAGCGGGCCGAAGGGCACCAGCCCCCGGCGGGCGAGGGCGTCGCGGGCGAAGGCGAGTACCTCGTCGAAAATGCCCTCCTGCCGCTCGGTCGGCAGCGCGGCCACCAGCAGCGCCAGGAACTCGGCCGGCGGCAGCTCGCCGTCGCGCACCGCGTCGATCACGGCGGTCCAGATGACGGCGCGGGCGAGCGGGTCGGCGAGGTCGGGCAGCACGGCCGGCAGGGCGGCGCGGCTGAACGGGTCGAAGCGGATCTTCGCGTAGGTCTCGTCGGCGGCGTTGAGCAGCAGCACGGTGCCGGCCGGAGCGACGGCGATGTCCGGCACC
This sequence comes from Dactylosporangium sp. CA-092794, assembly GCF_050948465.1. NCBI lineage: Bacteria > Bacillati > Actinomycetota > Actinomycetes > Micromonosporales > Micromonosporaceae > Dactylosporangium > Dactylosporangium sp. CA-092794. Next base: position 1,367,899 of record NZ_CP192044.1, read on the forward strand.
GTCGTGCGCTCCGCGTCGATGGTGAACGGCACGTGCCGTACCGAACCGTCGGAGGCGAACGCCGAGACCGCCAGGCGGTGCGGGCGCAGCGGCCGGCCGGACTGCTCGACCGTGAGCCCCGCCGGGCCGCCGGCGGCGCGCGCCGGCACCGGGCGCAGGGTGTTGGCGCCGCTGCTGCGCAGCCACAGCTCGGCCCACCCGGTGAGGTCGCGGCCGGCGGCGCCGCCCAGCACCGCCAGCAGATCGGTGAGGCTGGCATTGCCGAAGCGGTACCGCCGGAAGAACTCCCGCAGCCCGCCCAGGAACGCCTCGTCGCCGACGAGCACGGCCAGCTGGCGCAGCGCCGCGGCGCCCTTGGCGTAGGAGATGCCGTCGAAGTTCTGCTGCGCGACCGCGGTGTCCGCGACGCCGTCCGGCGCGACCGGGTGCGTGGACGGGCGCTGGTCGGCGAGGTACCCCCAGCGCTCACGCCAGATCGCGAAGTCGGCGGCGGCGCTCGGGTGCCGGCCGGTCTCGGCCGCCACCCGCCAGCCCAGGTACTCCGCGAACGCCTCGTTGAGCCAGATGTCGTCCCACCACCGCAGGGTGACCAGGTTGCCGAACCACATGTGGGCCATCTCGTGCGCCATGACGACGAACCGCCGGTGCCGGTCGCTGTCGGTGGCCCGCGACGGCCCCGGGCGGAACAGGAACTCCTCGCGGAAGTTCACCAGCGCCGGGTTCTCCACCGCGCCGCCGGAGAGCTCGGGGACGAACGCCTGGTCGTACTTGCCGAACGGGTACCGCACGCCGAACAGCTCGTGGTACCGGTCGAAGCTCGCCGCCGTGGCCGCGAACAGCGCCGCGGCGGCGGCGTCCAGCGCCGGCGCCAGGCTGCGCCGGCACAGCAGCCCGAGCGGGATGCCGTCGTGCTCCGCCTCCAGCAGGTGCCACGGGCCGGCGACCAGGCTGAAGAGGTAGGTCGACAGCGGCGGCGTCGGCTCGAACACCCACCGCCCGCCGTCCCGCTCGCGCAGGGCCGCGTTACCGCGCACCGTCCACCCGTCGGGCGCGAGCACGGTGAGCGCGATCGGCGCCTTGAGGTCGGGCTGGTCGAAGCAGGCGAACACGCGCTGGGCGTTGTCGAGCGGCGCCTGCCCGTAGAGATACACCTCGCCGTCCTCGGGATCGGCGAACCGGTGCAGCCCCTCGCCGGTGCGCGAGTACGCCGCGGCGAACTCGACCTCGAGCCGGTTGTGCGCGGCCAGCCCGTCCAGCCCGATCCGATTGTCCGCCAGCGGCACCGCCCGCCCGTTGAGCCGGGCCCGCACCTCGCCCGCCCCGGCCACCTCGGCGAACGTCGCCGCGCCGGGCTCGGCGCAGTCGAACTCGACCACGGTCCGCGACACGAACCCGTCGTCGGCGGTGACATCCAGCTCGACGGCGTAGGAGCGCACGCGCAACAGATGCGCGCGCCGGACCGCCTCGGCACGGGTCAGACTCGGCATGATCCCTACCGTATCGGGCGGCGGATGGCGTACTCGGCCACCGCCAGGTTGATCAGCCAGCCGGCGATCATCGCGACGGCGCGGGCGGCCGGGAAGTGCGGGTCGGTCTCGCTCATCGTCGCGATCAGCGGCAGGCTCGTGAAGGCCTGCGTGCCGGCGCCCATGGCCAGGGCGTAGGAGCGCAGTATCCAGGCGCGGTGGGTGCGGATGTCGCGGCGGCGGGCGGCCAGGAACGCCGCGACCAGGCCGGCCAGCATGGTCACGCCGACGACGGAGCGGGCGGCGTTGACCACGGCGTTGTCGGTGGCCGGCAGCGGGTAGAAGGCGGTCATCCACAGGCCCGACCCGGCCGTGGCCAGGCCGCCGGCGAACGCGATCCGGCCCGCGATCCGGTGCCAGCGCCGGTGGCGGGCCCGCAGCCGCGGGGCGACCTGGAAGGCGCCCAGGACGGCGAAGGTCACCGCGCCGACGATGTGGATCACGACCGGCAGCGGCATGTCCACGAAGCGGGCGTTGTCGGGGGTGCGGGGCACGCCCGCGCCGAGCTGGGCGATGCGCAGGGCGCCGGCCACCGAGGGGACGAAGGCCAGCACCAGCAGGCCCGTGATGATCGGCCAGTCGCGCCGGCCGCGGCGCAGGGTTTGGGTGGTCACGCCATCGATGGTGGGCGGCCGCGGCGCCGGTTTCATCGGCACTTGGGCCGCGGCCGGGCCGGACCAAAGTTCAGGTGCCGGGCCGGACCCGGTTGGTCTCGTACGCCCACATCGCGATCTCCACCCGGTTGCGCACGCCGAGCTTCAGCATCAGCGCGGTCACGTGGGTCTTGACCGTGCTCAGCGTGATGAACAGCTCGTCGGCGATCTCGTTGTTGGTCCGCCCGCGCGCCACCCGGGCCAGGACCTGCTCCTCGCGCTCGGTCAGCGGGTCGATCGGCTGGCGGGGCGGGGCGGCGGGGCCCGAGTCGGCGAAGGCGCGCAGCAGCCGGGTGGTGACGCTGGGGGCGATGAGCGCGTCGCCGTTGGCGGCGGCGTTGACGGCCTGGGCGAGCAGGGCCGGGCCGGCGTCCTTGAGCAGGAAGCCGCGGGCGCCCGCGCGCAGGGCGGCGTAGACATACTCGTCGAGATCGAACGTCGTGATGACGACCACCGCGAGCGGGTCGGCCACGTCGGGCCCGGCCAGCAGCCGGGTCGCCTCCAGCCCGTCCATGACCGGCATGCGCACGTCGAACAGGCACACGTCGGGCCGCAGGCGCCGGGCCAGCTCGACCGCGCGCCGGCCGTCGGCGGCCTCCCCGACCACCTCGATGTCCGGCTGTGCATTGAGGATCATCGTCAGCCCGGTGCGGACGATCTCCTGATCATCCGCGACCAGCACCCGCACGCTCACCGGCCAATGTTACGAGGGGGGTGGTACGGCCAGATCCGCCGAAAGTACGACCGGCGATCCCGACCCCGGCGAGGGCCGGCAGGAGCGCGACGGCGAACGCGGCGAGGTAGGCGACCGGCCCGCGGCCGACGAGGGCGGCGAAGAGCGAGCCGCCGATCGCCAGGGCGGTGGTGGTCAGCAGGGCGTCGCCGACCTGCAGGGCCGAGCTGTTCACGCCCTGGCGGGCCGGCGTGGAGTAGCGCAGCACGAGCGCGGCCGTGGCCGGGGAGACCAGGCCCATGCCGAAGCCGCCGGCACTCCATCCGGCGACGACCGCCACGACGGGTATCGCGGCGAACACGACGGCCATCGCGGAGAGCACACCGGCGGCGATGGCCGCCGCACCGAGCCGCAGCCGGGCCGCGTCGGACAGCCGCTGGGCCGCCCGCGCCTGCACCCACGAGCCCGTCGACCAGAACAGCGCGCCGACGGTCACGGTGAGGCCGGCCAGCGCCGGGCTGAGGCCGCGCTCGCGGGTGAGCAGCAGCGGGATGAACACGTCGGCCTGCACGAACGCGGCGCCGGCCAGGCCGCGCAGCAGCACGACGGCGGGCAGGCCGCGGCGGGCGGCGAGGGCGCCGGGCGGCAGCAGGCGCGCGCCGCACAGCGGCACCGCGACCAGGCCGGCGGCGAGGCAGAGCAGGCCGCGCGGCGAGAGGTCCTGGCCGCCGAGGTACAGCAGCCCGGCCCCGCCCGCCGCGCCGAGCGCCCACGAGAGCCGCCGCAGCGGGACCCCGGCGGCGCCCTCCGCGCCCGGGACGTCGCGCACGCGGGGCCAGACGAGCAGCGCCGAAGGTACCGCCAGCGCCACGACGAGCAGGAAGACCCAGCGCCAGCCGAGGTACTCGACGATCACGCCGGCCACGACCGGGCCGGCGACGGCGGGCAGCACCCACGCCGCGGACAGCGCCGAGAAGACCCGCGGATGCTCGGCGGCCGGGTAGGCGCGCCCCACCACGACGAACAGCGCCACGTTCACCAGCCCACCGGCGAAGCCCTGCACCAGCCGCCCGGCGACGAGCACCGCCATGTGCGGGGCCAGCCCGGCGACCAGCAGCCCCAGGCAGAACAGCGCCACCCCGGCCACCATCGGCCCGGCCGGGCCGGCCCGGTCGCACCAGGCGCCGGCCAGCACCATGCCGACGACGCTGGTGGCCAGCGCGCCGCCGAAGGCCAGGCCGTACAGCGCGACCCCGTCGAGGGCCCGCGCGACGGTGGGCATGGCCGCGGTGACCGCGACCGCCTCGAAGGCGACCAGTGTCACCAGGGTCACCATGCCCGCGGTCAGGGCGCGTCGGTTCCGCACCCCGGCAACGTCGCACCTCAACCGCGCTTCAGGTCAAGCCGCGATCGGCTTTGACATCGCCGCCCGGTTATGCCAACAATTGTTTGCCAACGTGTGTTGGCAAACGCGAGGAGGAGCCATGAAGACGATCATCGCGGGGGCCGGGCCCACCGGGCTGCTGCTCGCCGGGGACCTCGCCGCCGCCGGCGCCGACGTCACCGTGCTCGAGCGGCGGGCCGAGGAGTCCAACCTCACCCGGGCGTTCGCCGTGCACGCCCGCACGCTGGAGCTCCTCGACGCGCGCGGCATCGCCGAGGAGGTCATCGCCACCGGCACGAAACTTTCCCGGATGCGGCTGTTCAACCGGATCGGCGTCGACTTCGCCGCCCTGCCGAGCCGGTTCCCGTTCGTGCTGATCACCCCGCAGTACCACGTCGAGCGCATCCTCGAGGAACGGGCGGTCAAGGCTGGCGCGCGGATCGTGCGCGGCACCGAGGTCACCGGGCTGCGCCAAGACGAGCGCGGCGTCGAGGTACACACCAAGGCAGGCACGCACGCCGCGGACTACGCGGTGGGCGCCGACGGCGCGCACAGCGGCGTGCGGCACGCCCTCGGCCTGGAGTTCCCCGGCCGGGCCGTGGTCCGCTCGCTGATGCTGGCCGACGTGCGGCTGGCCCGGCCGCCGCAGGACGTGATCTCGGTCAGCGCGGTCGGCACCGCGTTCGCGTTCGTCGCCCCGTTCGGCGACGGGTGGTACCGCATCTTCGCCTGGAACCGCGAGCACCAGGTGCCCGACAGCACCCCGCTCACCCTGGAGGAGGTGCGCGAGACCACCGAACGGGCCTTCGGCCGCGACTTCGGCATCGGCGAATGCCGCTGGCTGTCGCGGTTCCACAGCGACGAGCGTCAGGTGGAGCGGTACCGCACGGGCCGCGTCTTCCTGGCCGGCGACGCCGCCCACGTGCACTCACCCGCCGGCGGCCAGGGCATGAACACCGGCCTGCAGGACGCGGCGAACCTCGGCTGGAAACTCGCCGCGACCGCGGCCGGGTGGGCGCCCACGGGCCTGCTCGACTCCTACCACGACGAGCGGCACGCGGTCGGCCGGCTCGTGCTGCGCACCAGCGGCGGCATCATCCGCCTGGCCCTGCTGGAGTCCCGCGCCGCGCGGCTCGGCCGCGACGTGCTCACCGGGCTCGCGCTGCACGTGCCGGCGGTGCTGCGGCGCGCCACCGGCACCATCTCCGGCGTCGGCATCTACTACCCGCACGCCCCGCGGACCGCCGACGCCGACCTCGGTGGCACCCGCCTCTACGAGCTGCTGCGGGCCGGCCGGCACGTGCTGCTCGGCCCCGCGGTACCGCCGCCCGGCTACGCCGACCGATTGGTATGCGCGGCGTACGACCGGTACATCCTGGTCCGCCCCGACGGCTACACCGCCTGGACGGGCACCGCGGGAGAGGTCGCCGTCGCGCTCCGCACCCATCTCGGTGATCCACGACACCCCGCCGACACGATCTCTTGACATGGGAGCGTTGATCGATGTGTCATGCCGGTCACAGAACGATTCTCGTCTTGTTGCCGCCGACGCACACGGGGACGACGTGCCGGGTCCCGCGCCGCCACGGGGGACCCGGCACCCTGGTTTCGGGCTGCCGTTACGGCACCGGGTCGTGGGTGCCGCGCGGCGTCACCGGATTGCAGCGGCGGATCCGCGCCGCCGTGAGCCGCGAGCCCTCCACCAGGCCGTAGCGGCGGACCGCCTCCATGCCGTAGGCGCTGCACGAGGGCACCTGGCGGCACTTGATGCCCAGATGGGGCGAGATGAAGCGCTGGTACCCGCGGATCGCGGCCATGCCCGCGCGCCCCGGACCGCTGGCGACCCGCCGCGGCGGCCGGGTCGGCGCCGAGACCGCCATCAGCGACAGCAGCGAGCTCAGCAGGAACGGGCTGCAGTCGCCGTCGCAGCAGTCCAGATCACAGTCGGGGGTGCAGTCACGGTCGCGCCGGCGGCCCTGCTGTTGCCGCTGCAGCCGCCGCTGGTGGCGGCGCGCCCGCCAGAGCGCGAAGAACTCGCCGATCCGCATGGCGGCGATTGTGGGCGGCCCCCGTCGCGGTGATCAAGCGACGGACCCAAACACGACAACGCACCCGGATGTTCGACTTCGCGCGGGCGGCCGGGAATGTCCGGACAGTCCCGGACACCCGGACGAAGTCGAACAACCGAGTGCGTCGTATTGCGGTCCGGCTGCTGTGGTCGGGCGCCGGCCGGCGGGGCTGATGCCGCCGGCCGGGGCCGTGGCCACACCATGAGCGGGCTCGGGCCTTACTTGGCCGCGATCTCGCCCGCGCCGCCGTGGTACTCCGTGCCCTCCGCGAACGCGGCGTCGAAGCGGTGCTGCAGAGCGTCGAGCTCCGAGAAGTCGGCCTCGTGGGCGTGCTCGCTGCCCTCGGCGGCGAAGACGTGGTCGTCGACCTCCGCGTTGTGGCTGTAGTTGGTGTAGTCGTCGGCCTCGTAGTGCACCGACGCCGGGGCGTCGTACTCGACGTGGTGGCCCTGCGAGAAGTCGGTGTTCTCGGCCGCGTGGTGGTCGGCCTCGTACACGCCGTACTGGTTGTTGTAGTCGGCCTCGTGACCCTGGGCCTGGTGCAGCTGGTCGAGAGCGTCGTGCTCCTGACCCTGCTCGTAGTGGCCGTAGTCCACGTCGTGGCCGGTGTCGCCGTAGCCGCCGGTGTCGACGTCGCTCATGGTGTGCTCCCTCTGGGATTTGGTGGGTGTGGCCTTGCGATGCATAGAACGTTACGGTCGGCCGCTCCTGCTCGAATCCCGGAAACGTGCCACCACTGGCACCCTCGCTCCGGCGCGGGGGTTGGCCGGGGCGTGCCCCGGGATGACAGACTTCGTTGCCGTGGACAGCGAAACTTTCTGGTCGATCATCGACGGTGCCCGGTCCGCCGCCGGGGACCGCGTCACGCCGGGCTTCGCCGAGCGCTTCACCGCCGCGCTGCGCATGCGCCTGGCCACCCTCGACAAGAGTGAGTTGTTGGACTTCGACGCCCGCCGCACGGAGCTGCAGGCCCGCGCCAACTCCTCGGCCATGTGGGCGACGGGCCGCGTGGTGGCCCGCTACGCCGACGCTTTCGTCGACGGCCTGATCGCCCGCGGCCGCGACCTCTACGAGCGCGCCGTGGCCGACCCCGACCGCTTGGCCGACGACCCGGTGATCCGCGCCGTCGCCGCCGGCGAGATCCCCGCCCACGAGCTGGCGCCACGGGAGGTCGAGGACCTGGCCGAGGAGCTCTACGGCGAGACCGACGACTACCCGATGCTGCTGCGCACCCGCACCGGCGAGGTCGCCCCGCTGGTCGAGGACGACTGGGACGACGAGGACGACGACGCGGTGCGCAAACACCTGCCCCGCATCGCCGCCCTGTTCCTGCCGCAGCCCTAGCCTTGCGCGACCGGCACACCACTTTCGGTCACGGTCGAATTTTTTGGCGCCTGGTACGGTGGAGGAGATTCGGAGTGCCACCGCCGAGGTTCGCACCGCATCCGGCGTTCGCGTTCACGCCGCTTTCGGCGACCGCCATGGCGCCGTCGGTGCCCACGTGTCGCCGGCGCAGGCGGGGGTCAGTCCGGAACGGGGAAGGTGGCGCCGATGCCCATGCCCGTGATCCACTCCGGGACCGGTTCGTAGGCGGTCCACGCCAGGGGCTGCCCGACCGCGGCCAGCCCGGTCAGCCAGGCGCGGATCTCGTGGCCGCCGGTGCCGGCCAGCAGCTCCAGCTTCTCGTGGCCCAGGTCGGTCACGGCGGCCAGGTCGTTGGCGGCCAGGCGCTCCAGGAACCAGCGGTCCCACTCGACGTTGACCGGCGCGCCCGGGTCGCCGCCCATGGCCCGCACCCGCGGCTCGCGGGCGGCGGCGAAAGCGCGCACGTCGCGGCGGCCGTGGATGAGGTTGGCGCGGCGGTCGCCGACGACCGACGGGTCGCGCGGGTCGTTCGACGGCAGCCAGTGGGACAAGCCGCCGCTGGCCAGCACCAGGACCCGGCCCGGGAAGCGGGAGTCGCGGATCGCGGCGCCCAGGGCCGTGCCCAGGTCGGCGCAGCGCTGCAGCGACGGCAGCGGCGGCGCGGCGGTGTTGAGCACCAGCGGCACCATCGGGGTGCGGGCGGTGCCGCAGAGCATCTCGTAGCTCTGCACCACGCCGTGGTCGACGGTGAGGGAGTACGACAGCGACACGTCGAAGCCCGCCCCGGCGAGCCCGTCGCGGATCGACCAGGCCAGCTCGCCGGCGACCGGCAGCGGGCCGGGGGTGCTGCCGTAGTCGCCGAAGCCGATGGCCTCCTCCACGCCGAGCACGAAGGGCGGCATCTGGTCGTAGAAGTTCGCGTGGAAGTGATCGGGGCCGATCACCACGATGGCGTCGGGCGCGAGCGCCGCGGTGGCGCGGGCGAGCCGGGCGGCGTCGGCCAGGAAGGCGCCGCCGGGCGCGTCGGGGTCGGCGGGCGGCAGCAAGGTCGCGAAGGGGGAGTGGGACATCCCGACAAAACCGACAATGGTACTCATGACAGGAAATCCCGGTGGATTTGGAGGTACTCCTCGACCTTCTCCCACTGCGGCCAGTGCCCGGCGTCGGCGATGACGTGCAACCGCGCGTCCGGCAGCCAGTCCAGCAGCATCTGCGCCTCGTCGAGCCCGCCGGTCGGGTCGTGCTCGGTCCACAGCAGCAGCGTCGGCGCCGAGATCTTGCCGACCCAGGAGGGGTCCCAGGCGAAGGCCTTGCGCACCTCGGGGTCCTGCAGCACCAGCGTGTTGGTGATGGCCTGCACGAAGCCGGGCCGCCGGTACACCGCCTGGCGCAGCGCGACCAGCTCGTCGGTGACCATCTCCTTGTGGTGGAACAGGAACTCCACCCGCCGGCGCACGGTCGGCTCGCTGGGGTCCAGCACCGCGGCCATGGTGCTGTCGCGCATCCGCGCCATCACCTCGGGCTTGTTGGCGATGTTGCCGGGCGTGTTGAGCACCAGCTTGTCGACCCGCTCCGGGTGGAACGCCGCCGTCCAGGCCACCACCCAGCCGCCGAGCGACTCGCCGGACAGGTGGGCGCGCTCGACGCCGAGCGCGTCCATGAGCCCGATCAGGTGGCCCGAGAGGACGTCGATGGTGTACGGGCGGTCCGGCGTGTCCGACCAGCCGTGGCCGATCATGTCGTAGACGGTGACCCGGAAGCTCTCGGCCAGCCCGGCGATGTCGCGGGCGTACGCCTCCAGGTGCCCGCCCGTGCCGTGCACCAGGATGAGGTCGGGTCCGGAGCCCGCGCGCAGGACCCGGGTGCGCACCCCGCCGACGTCGACGTGGCGCAGCTCGTGGTCGACGTCGGCGAGCTCGCCCCAGATGCTGATGTGTGTCACGGCTGCTCCTTGAATCGGATGCGGGCCTCGGCCACGCTCGACAGCCCCGCGCTCTGCCGCCGGGCGAGGCCCAGCAGGGCCAGCAGGCGGGAGTTCTCGATGGTGAGGAACTCGACCGGGTGCTCGGTGGAGTCGTTGTAGTGCCGGTGCCAGGTCCACGGGGGCGTGTAGATGAAGTCGCCGGTCGACCAGGACTCGGTGTCGTCCTCCACCTCGCTGTGCCCGGTGCCTTCGATGACGTAGTGGACGGTCTCGTGGTAGTGCCGCTGCATGTCGGAGGACAGCCCCGGCGGGATGGTCTGCCGGAAGATTTCGAAGGTACTGCTGGGCAGCAGGCCGGCGATGGACAGCTCGGTCGGGTTGTGGACCTGGTTCGCCGGCAGCCGCTCCAGCTGCCCGGCGTGCACCACGAACGGGCGGGCCGTGCCCGGCCGGACCGCGTCGGTGATGCCGCCGAGGAACGCGCCGAGGTCGAAGGGTTGCGTCGTCATCAGGTGGTCTCCGTCCTGCCGCCGTCGACCGTGAGCACGGTCCCGTTGACGTAGCTTGCGGCGTCCGAGGCGAGGAAGCACACGGCGGCGGCGATCTCCTCGGCCCGACCGGCCCGCCCGGCCGGCACGACCGCCACGTCCTCGGCCTCCACCTCGGAGTACGGCCGGCCCTCGCGCCGCGCCCGGGCGGTGAGGATCTGCCGCCGGCGCTCGGTGTCGGTCGGCCCGGGCGCGACGCAGTTGACCGTCACGCCGGCGTCGGCGAACTCGCGCGACAGCAGCTTCGCCGCGCTGGTGACGGCGGCGCGCAGTACCACGGAAGCGGCGATGTCGGGCTGCGGCTGGCGCACGGCGGTCGAGGTGATGATCACGACCCGGCCGAAGCCGCGCTCGGCCATGCCGGGCAGCACCAGCCGGGCCAGCCGCAGCGGGCCGAGCAGCAGCAGCTCGAACGCGGCCCGCCAGTGCTCGTCGCCGAGGTCGAGGATCCGCCCGGGTGGCGGGCCGCCGGCGTTGAGCACCAGGATGTCGGGGCCGCCGAAGCGCTCGGCGACCTCGCGGACCGTCGGCTCGGCCGAGTCCGGGTCGCTGATGTCGGCGACGAGCGGGTGGATGCCGTTGGCGACCTCGGGCGGCTTGCGCCCGGTCACCACGACCTGATGGCCCTGTGCGGCCAGCGCCTCGGCGACGGCCCGGCCGATGCCGGCCCCGCCCCCGCCGACCAGCGCCGTCCGCTGCGCGTTGCTTTGCACAGGGATTAGCCTGGGCCGCATGACCTCGCGGACCCAACGATGAGTCCCGCTGAGCGGGATTCCGGGGGCATGGGCGCGCTCGACCGGGCCGCCGCGATCCTGGGCGCCTTCGACGCCGTGCACCGGGAGCTGACCCTCGCCACGCTGGTCGCGCGCAGCGGGCTGCCCCGCTCGACGGCCCACCGCACCGCCGACAAGATGCTGCGGCTGGGCTGGCTGGACAAGCCGGCGGACCGGTACCGCATCGGCAATCGGCTCTTCGAGCTCTCCGGCCTGGCCCCGATCCGGCACGTGCTGCGGGAGGCGGTGCTGCCGTTCCTGCAGGACCTCTACAACGCCACCCGCACCACGGTGCAGCTCGGCGTGCTCAGCGGCACCGACGTGCTGATCGTCGAGAAGATCGGCGGCCATCGGCCGATGACGATGCTGTCCCAGGTCGGCGGCCTGATCCCGGCGCACTGCTCGGGGCTGGGCCGGGCGATCCTCGCCTACAGCGACCCGACGACCGTCGACGCCGTCATCGCGTCCGGCCTGAACCGGCGCACGCCGCGCACGATCACCTCGCCGACCGCGCTGCGCCGGGAGCTGGCCGAGATCCCGGCGCACGGGCTGGCCATCGACCGCGAGGAGGGCAACGTGGGCGTGAGCTGCGTCGCCGCGCCGATCTTCGGCCCGCTGGGCGCGGTGGCCGCGGCGCTGTCGGTGACCGGGCCGACCGGCCTGGTGCGGCCCGACCGGGCCGGACCGGCGGTCCGGCTGGCCGCCGCCGCGGCGTCGCGGGCCTATGCCGCTCGCTGAATTCCGTCCCGGTGAGCGGGACACCGCGTAGGGTGTCGGGGCTCACGGGTCGCACGCTGTGACCCACAACACCCCGAAGGAGGATCCCGATGAGCCTGGGCGGTGGATACTTTCTCCAGTCCCGTGACGGGACGCAGATCCCGGCGATCGGTCTCGGCATCACGATGAAGACCGACGGCAAGTCCACCCACGACGCCTACTCGCTGTTCGAGTACGCGATCCCGTCCGAGACCGACGGGCCGCCGCCGCACATCCACACCCGCGAGGACGAGTCGTTCGTCTGCCTCGCCGGCCGGCTGGACGTGAGCCTCGGCGGCGAGGAGTTCGTGCTGGAGCCGGGCGACTACCTGTACCTGCCGCGCGACGTCGTGCACGCGTTCCGCAACCCGTACCGGGACGAGGCCCGGGTCATCTCGGTCGTGTCGCCGGCCGGGCTGGAGGCCTACTACCAGGCACTGGGCGAGCTGCCGCCGGGCCCGAAGGACATCAGCAAGATCAAGGAGATCATGGTCGAGTTCGGCATCAAGATGCTGCCGCTGCCCGAGGGGCACTGACCATGCGCGTCGCAGTCATCGGCGCGGGCGTCGCGGGCCTGGTCACCGCCAAGACGCTGCTCCAGGCCGGCCACGAGGTGGTCGTGCTGGACAAGACCCCGGACGTCGGGGGCGTGTGGAGCGCGACGCGGCGCTACCCGGGCCTCACGACGCAGAGCGCGAAGGCCACCTACGGCTTCTCCGACTATCCGATGCCCCGCGAGTACCCGGAGTGGCCGACCGGCGAGCAGGTCCAGCAGTGGCTGGCCGGTTACGCCGCGCACTTCGGCGTCGAGCGCTGCCTGCGGCTGAACACCGAGGTCGTCGCGGCGCAGCGGGACGCCGCGGGCGCTTGGACGCTGCAGTTGCGCGGTGCCGACGGCGCCACCGCGACCGAGACCTTCGACCGGCTCGTAGTCGCCAACGGCATCTTCAGCGAGCCGAACGTGCCCGACTACCCCGGGCGCGAGGCGTTCGAGGCGGCCGGCGGGCGGCTGTGCGCCGGCACCGACCTGCACGACGCCGAGGAGGCCCGCGGCAAGCATGTCGTGGTGGTGGGGTACGGCAAGTCGGCCTGCGACGTCACGGTCCCGGTCAGCGAGGTGGCGGCCGGGACGCACATCATCGCCCGGCAGCTGCTGTGGAAGGTGCCCCGGCGCATCGGCGGCTTCCTGAACTTCAAGTTCCTGCTGCTGACCCGGATGGGCGAGGCGCTGTTCCCGTACCTGCACAAGCGCGGCATGGAGCGCTTCCTGCACGGCCCCGGCAACCCGATGCGCCGCTCGATGATCAACTCGATCGGCTCCGTCTCGGTCCGCCAGTTCAAGCTCCGCGAGCTCGACCTGGTGCCGCGCGGCACGATGGAGGGCATCGTGAAGGGCGCGATCGGCCTGGCCACCGAGGGCTTCTTCGAGGGCGTCGCGGCCGGCCGGATCACCGTGCACCGCGACACCACCGTCACCGCCCTAACGGCCCGCGACGGCCGGCCCGCGGCCGAGCTCGCCGACGGCAGCGTGGTCCCGGCCGACCTGGTCATCTGCGCGACGGGCTTCACCCAGGGCGTGCCGTTCCTCAACGCCGACGTGCAGGCCGGGCTCTTCGACGAGCGCGGGAACTTCATGCTGTACCGCCAGATCCTGCCGCTCAACGTCGAGGGCGTGTACTTCAACGGGTACAACTCCTCGTTCTTCAGCCCGCTGAACGCCGAGATGGCGGCGCTGTGGATCGCGGCCGACCTGGCTGGCGCGGTCGACCTGCCCGCACCCGACGAGCGCCGCCGCGCCGTCGTGGAGCAGCTCGCCTTCATGGACGAGGCCACCGCCCGGCACCACAGCCGCGGCGGGAAGATCATCCCGTTCTCGATGCACAACGTCGACGAGGTCCTCGGCGACCTCGACGTCAACATCCCGGCCCGGGTGCGCGCCTCGCACTGGCTCAACCCCGTGAACCCGGGCGCTTACCGCCGCGTGAGCAAGACCCTGATCGGCCGCCTCGGCGCCCCCGCACCCGCCCCCGCTGCCTCCGCCGCACCGCAGCCGGCTTCCGCCGAGGAGCCGGTCCGCGCCGCCTGACCCCGCCCCGCCGCTGCCGCGCAACCGCGCATAACCGAAATATCGGATTTATCCGTCACGAAGTGGCGGATAAATCCGATAAGTCCCGCGCTGGATAAGTCCCGCGCTGGATAAGTCCCGCGCTGGGTGAGTCCGGCAAGGGCGAAGTCCCGCGCTGGGCGAGTCCCGCAACGAGCAAGTCCCGCGAGGGTCAACTCCCGCGCGGGGCGAGTCGTCCCGCGAGGGGCGAGTCCCGCGAGGGGCAAGGTGGCGTGCCCGAGCCGGCGCAGGCCGCGCGCCGCCGGCCGCCAGTGGGGCAGGCAGCTCCCGCCTGGCTTCGAGTCGGCCGCGAGGCGGACATTTCGGATATGTCGCCCGTCGGGCTCGGGTGAACGTAGCCGGGGCGGACGAATGTTTCCGTGATCATGATGCTCACTGCGGCCGTGGTCCGGGTTTTCCATGATCCCGGAGTGTTGATGTACACCTGTGTACATCAACACTCCGGGATCATGAGAAACCGTTGGTGCCGGTGGCGGTTCGGCATGATCGTGGAGACTTCTGTCGCTGCGCTGTGCTTCTCGGTGGGAAATGCCCCGCGCCGTCTCGGAGGTCGCGGACGGCAGCCAGCTCATCCGCGCGTTTCGCCGGCGCTGCGACCAGACCCCCGCTCAGCCGCCCGCGGCCGGTGAACGGCCTCCGGCGGACGCGAGCCGGGCGGCTAGGCGGGCGGCGCCGAGTGCGGGATCGAGCGCAACACCTACCTGTGCGCCGCGGGCCTCGAGCGCCTCGATGACCCCGCGGCGCACCGGCGTGTCGGCAACTAGGAGCCCGCCGCCCAGCACCACCGGCGCGGCCGGCGCCTCCAGTTCGTCCAGCGTCGCGAGCAGCCGGGCGGCGGCCGAGGCGACGATCGCGGCGGCGTCCGGGTCGCCGGCGTCGGCCAGTTCGCAGACCAGCGGGGCCAGGGCGCCGAACGGTGGCAGCGCCTGCGCCCAGTGCACCAGATCGTCCGGCGTCGCCGCGCCCGCGTGGGCGGCGACCTTGCGGGCCAGGGGCGTGGACCAGCGGCGCGCGGCCGCGCGGACCGCCTGCAGGCCCAGCCACAGGCCGGAGCCCTCATCGCCCAGCAGCCAGCCCAGGCCGTCGGCGACCCGGACCACCTCCAGCCCGTCGACCAGGGCCGCCACCGCACCCGTGCCGGCGATCAGCACCGCCCCGCGGGTCCAGTCGCCGCCGGTCACACCGGCCCCGCCCCCCGTTCCAGCGCCGCCCGTTCCAGCGCCGCCCGTCCCAGCGCCGCCCGTCCCAGCGCCGCCCGTCCCAGCGCCGCCCGTTCCAGCGCCGCCCGTCCCAGCGCCGCCCGTTCCGGCGCCGCGGGTGGCATCGGCTGGGCCCGCCGCGAACGCCGAGCCGCCAACGCCAGCCGTGTGGGCCATACGGCCCCCGGCCGTCACACCGGCCGGGCCGGCCGCGAGGGCCGGGCTGGCCCCGCCTGCCATAGCGACCCCGCCGGACGCGTGGGCCGCGCCGGACGTGCAGGCCCCGCCGGACGCGTGGGCCGCGCCGGACGCGTGGGCCGCGCCGGACGCGTGGGCCGCGCCGGACGTGTAGGCCGCGCCGGACGTGTGGGCCGCGCCGGCGGCGAAGGCCGTCACCGCGTCGCCGACGATCTTCATCTCGCAGCGCAGGCCGAGGGCCGTCCACTCCGCCGCGAACGCCGCTGCCACCGCCGGGTCGGTCAGGGCGCTGGCGCCGGCCACGCCCACCACGCCGGCCGTGACCGAGGCCGGGTCGAGTGGGCCGAGCGCCGACCGCAGCGCCGACCCGACGGCGCGTGCGGCCGGCGGGCCCGCGGCCGAGGGGTTGCCCGGGCCGGCCGTGCCCCGGCCGAGCACCGTGCCCGCCAGGTCGGTCACCACGGCCCGGGACGCGGTGCCGCCCGCATCGACACCAACCACCACGTCAGCCATGGCGTCGATGGAAGCATAGAAAATTGTTGTTGACTAGAAGTTGAAGTGGTCGTAATTTTCATCGCCAAGGCAGAACGATGAAAAGGATGACCGACTGTGACGGGTGAGAGCGGCGGGCTGCTCGGGCGGCTGCGCATCGAGGGGCCGACGATGCCCGAGGCGCTGGCGAAGATCGCCGAGACGATCCTCGGTGATCCGGAGACCGCGGCGCACGCCAGCATCGTCGACCTCGCCGAGCGCTCCGGCACGTCGACCGCGACGGTCACCCGGTTCAGCCGGACGCTGGGCTTCAAGGGCTACGCCAACCTGCGGGTGGCCATCGCGACCGAGACCGGCCGGGCCGAGCAGGCCCGGTGGGAGACCGACATCAGCGGCGACATCGCGCCGGACGACCCGCTCACCGACGTGCTCGGGGTGGTCACGGCGGCGGACACCCGGGCCATCCAGGCGACCGCGGCCGGGCTCGACGTGGCGGCGGTCGAGCGGGTCGCCGCGGCGATCGCCGGCGCCGGGCGGGTCGAGATCTTCGGGCTGGGCTCCAGCGGCACCGCCGGTCGGGAGATGGCGTTCCGGCTCGAGCGGATTCGCATCCCGGTGTGGTACCGCTCGGACAGCCACACCGCGCTGACCAACGCCGCCCTGCTGGGGCCCGGCGACGTCGCGATCGGCCTGTCGCACTCCGGACGCACCCGCGAGGTGCTGGAGACCATGGCGGAGGCGGCCGACCACGGCGCGATGACGGTGGCGGTGACGTCGTTCGGGCGCTCGCCGCTGGCCGAGGTGGCCGACGTCGTGTTCACCACCTCGGTCCACGAGACCACCTTCCGGGTCGCGGCCCTCTCCGCGCTGCACTCCCAGCTGCTGGTCCTGGACCTCATCTACGTGGCGGTGGCCCAGCGCACCTACGAGCGCACCGCCGAGGCCCTCGAGCTCACGGTGCGCGCCGTCGACGCGCACCGGGTGCCCGACACGACGAACAACCGCAAGCGATCACGGAGGGACAAAGCGCTGTGACCATCAGAAGTGCCGACTACGTCGAGGCGATCCGCGCCGCCATCGAGCGGGTCGGCACCACCCAGGGCGACAAGGTGGCGCACGCCGCCGACCTGATGACCGCGACCATCCAGGCGGGCGGGGTGATCCAGGCGTTCGGCTGCGGGCACTCCGAGGCGCTCGCCATGGAGATCGCGGGCCGGGCCGGCGGGCTGGTGCCGACCAACCGCATCGCGCTGCGCGACATCGTGCTCTACGGCGGGGACCCGGTCAGCGCGCTGGCCGACCCGGAGCTCGAGCGCACGCCCAGCGTCGCGCACCGCCTCTACGACCTCGCCCACGTCAAGCCCGACGACACGTTCGTCATCGCCTCCAACTCCGGCGTCAACGGCGCCGTGGTGGAGATGGCGGCGCTGGTCAAGCAGCGCGGGCACGCGCTCATCGCGATCACGTCGCTGGCGCACTCGGCGCGGGTGGAGTCGCGGCACGCGAGCGGGCGGAAGCTCGGCGACCTCGCCGACGTGGTCCTCGACAACGGGGCGCCGTACGGCGACGCCTCGCTGCCGCTGCCCGGGGGCGGCGCCGTCGGGGCGGTCTCCTCGATCACCGCGGCGCTGCTGGCGCAGCAGATCGTCACCGAGGTGGTGGCGCGGCTGCTGGCGCTCGGCATCGCGCCGCCGGTCTACCTGTCCGACAACGTGCCTGGCGGGCGGGAGCACAACGCAGCACTCGAGGCGCGCTACGCCGGGCGCATCCGGCGTACCGCATAAAGGGAGAGAGATATGAAGAGGCGCGCGATTATCGCGACCCTCGCCGCCACGCCGCTGCTGAGCGCGTGCGTGACCAGCGGCGGCAGCGACGACACGCCGGCGGCGAACACCGCGGCGAAGAGCGCGGACAACCCGCTCGGCGTCAAGGACGACGCCCCGCTCGAGGTCGTCGTCTTCAAGGGCGGCTACGGCGACGACTACGCCAAGAGCGCCGAGGACGTCTACAAGTCCCGGCACCCGAAGGCGACCGTCGACCACAAGGGCATCCAGAAGGTCGGCGAGGCGTTACAGCCACGGTTCGTGGCCAACACGCCGCCCGACGTCGTGGACAACACCGGCGCCGGCCGGCTCGACATCGCCACCCTGGTCGGCGCCAAGCAGCTGACCGACCTCGCCGAGCTGCTCGACGCGCCCTCGTTCGACGACCCGAAGACGAAGGTGCGTGACACGCTGCTGCCGGGCGTGGTCGAGGACGGCACGTTCGATCAGCACGTGCTGGCGCTGAACTTCACCTACACGGTGTGGGGGATCTGGTATTCCAAGCCGCTGTTCGCGAGCAAGGGCTGGGCGTATCCGAAGACCTGGGACGAGATGCTCGCGCTGTGCGCCACCATCAAGGCGGCGGGCGTGGCGCCGTGGACCTACCAGGGCAAGTATCCGGAGTACATCAACGACCCGCTGCTGAGCATGGCGGCCAAGACCGGCGGCCTCGACCTCGTCAAGGCCGTGGACAACCTCGAGCCCAACGCGTGGAAGGCCGAGGGGCTCAAGAGTGCCGCCGAGGCGTTCGCCGAGCTGGCCGCCAAGGGCTACATCATGAGCGGGTCCGAGGCGCTGTCGCACACCGAGGCGCAGGCCGCCTGGTGCCAGGGCAAGGCCGCGTTCATCCCGTGCGGCTCGTGGCTGGAGAGCGAGCAGAAGGACGTCGCGCCCAAGGGTTTCGACATGGTGATGGGCGCGGTGCCGCCGCGGACCGGCTCCGACAAGCTGGGCGCGGCCGCGGTGCAGGCGGCCTCGTCGGAGTCCTTCCTGGTGCCGGCGAAGGCGAAGAACCCCGCCGGTGGCATGGAGTACCTGCGGATCCTGTTCTCCAAGCAGTCGGCGAAGGCCTTCGCGCAGAGCGCGGCCACGCTGCCGGCCGTGGCCGGGGCCACCGACGGGCTGACCCTGTCCAGCGGGCTGGGCTCGACCCGTGACGCGATCACCGCGGCCGGCAAGGACGCGTTCACCTACCGCTTCCGCACCTGGTACGCGCCGCTGGCCAAGGCCCTCGACGACGCCACCGGCGAGCTGGTCAACGGGCGCGCCAAGCCCGCGGAGTGGGCCGATCGCGTGCAGAAGGCCGCCGACGCGCTCGCGAAGGACTCCAGCGTCACGAAGTACCACCGATAATGAAACACGGGCGGCTCGTGTTCCTGTCCGGTGCGCTCGTGCCGGCGCTCGTGCTGCACGCCGTCTTCGTGCTGTCGCCGTATGCGCAGGCGTTCTACCTCTCGCTCACCGACTGGAAAGGCGTGGCCGGCGAGGCGCACTTCGTCGGGGCGGGCAACTATGCCCGCCTCGGCGGCGACTCCCTCTTCCTCGACGCGGTGCGCAACAACGCCGTCATGTTGGCGGTGGTACCCCTGGCCACGATCGCCCTGGGCCTGTTCCTGGCGAGCATGCTGCACCTCGGCGGCCGCGACGGGCGCCGGGGCATCGCGGGCTCGCAGGTCTACCAGATCGTGTACTTCTTCCCGCAGCTGCTGTCGCTGGTCATCATCGCGGTGCTCTGGCAGTTCGTCTACAACCCGAACACCGGCCTGCTCAACGGGGTGCTGCGCGGCGTCGGGCTGGACCGGCTGGCGCGCAGCTGGCTGGCCGAGCCGTCCCTGGCCCTGCCGGCGGTGATGGCCGTGCTGGTCTGGTCGGCCGTCGGGTTCTACATGGTGCTGTTCAGCGCGGCGATCGAATCGATACCGCGGGAGCTGTTCGAGGCGGCGCTGCTGGACGGCGCGAGCGGCTGGGCGACGTTCCGCAACGTGACGCTGCCGCTGGTGCGCGACACCGTGCAGGTGGCCTTCGTCTACCTGAGCATCACGGCGCTGGACGGGTTCGCGGTCGTGCAGGTCATGACCGTCGGGCCGGGCGGGCCGGACGGGGCGACCGAGGTGATCGGGCTGTCGCTGTACCGCAACGCCTTCACCTACGGCCGGTTCGGCTACGCCTCGGCGATGGGGGTCGCGCTGTTCTTCGCGACGCTGACGCTGGCCGTGCTCGCGCTGCGGGCGGGGCGCTCCGACAGGGTCGAACTCGCGTGAGACGCGTGCTGCCGCATGCGGCGATGCTGTGCTGGGGCGCGGTCACCGCGCTGCCGCTGCTGTGGGCGGTGCTCAGCTCGTTCAAGACCGACCAGCAGATCCTCACCGATCCCTGGTCGCTGCCGACGACGCCGCACTTCGACAACTGGTCGCGGGCCTGGGGCCAGGCCGACATCGGCCGGTACCTCCTCAACAGCCTCGTCGTCGTGGGCGGCGCCCTGGCGCTGACCATGCTGCTGGGCTCGCTGGTGGCGTATGCGCTGGCGCGGTACGAATTCCGCGGCAACCGGCTCGTCTACTACGTCTTCGTCGCGGCCATGTTCTTCCCGGTGTTCCTGGCCCTGGTTCCGCTGTTCTTCGTCGTGCGGCAGCTGCACCTGCTCGGCACCTACCAGGGCCTGATTCTCGTCTACGCCGCCTACGCGGTGCCGTTCGCCGTGTTCTTCCTGCACTCGTTCTTCCGCACGCTGCCCGGCGAGGTGGCCGAGGCCGCGTTCCTGGACGGCTGCTCGCACGCGGGGGTGTTCTTCCGCGTCATGCTGCCGATGTCCCGGCCGGGCCTGGTCGCCGTCGGCATCTTCAATTTCCTCGGGCTGTGGAACCAGTACCTCCTCCCGCTGGTCCTCAATCCCGACCCGGACCGGTACGTCCTGGCGCAGGGCCTGGCCTCCCTGTCGGTCAGCCAGGGGTATCGCAGCGACTGGAGCGGACTGTTCGCCGGCCTCACGATCGCCATGCTGCCGGTGCTCATCGCCTACGTCGCGTTCCAACGCCACATCCGAGCCGGTATGACCGCCGGCGCGGTCAAGTAAGTCCCTCCATCCCCTTGCACAGGAGGACTCCGCTCATGTCAATCGGCAAACGTCGATCAATTGCGATCGCCTCGGGCATCGCGTTGGCCGGCGCCGTCGGTGCGGTCGCGGTCACCGCGGCCACCGTCGGGACGGCCAGTGCCGCGGCGAACAACTGCGGCTACCTGTTCGACGACTTCAACTACAGCTCGTCCGCGGACTCGACGCTGACCGCGCACGGCTGGGTGCCGCGCACCTACTCCGGCGGCCCGGGCGTACCCGGCGCCACCTGGTCGGCCAACAGCATCTCCTTCCCGACCAACGGCGGTCAGAAGGTCATGCAGCTGACCGCGTCCACGGACGGCACCGGCGGGGGAACCAACCAGGCGGAGCTCTACACGAGCCAGAAGCGGTACTTCGAAGGCACCTACGCCAGCCGGGTCCGCTTCACCGACACGCCGACCGGCGGCAGCGACGGCGACCACATCAACGAGACGTTCTTCACGATCAGCCCGCTCAACGGCGACCTCGATCCCACCTACAGCGAGCTGGACATCTCGGAGTACCTGCCCAACGGCGGGTGGGGCGAGACGGGCCCGATCAACTACCAGACCACCTGGTACACCTACCGCAACGACCCGTGGTACGCCGACAACGTCCACTCGGAGGAGCGGCAGAGCTACGACGGCTGGCACGACCTCGTCGTGCAGGTCTCCGGCGGGCACGTCATCTACTTCATCGACGGCGTCCAGGTGGGCGACCACTCCGGCAAGTTCTACCCGCGCCAGACGATGACCATCAACTGGAACCTGTGGTTCATCGACACGGCGGCGCACAGCGGCGGCCTGAGCACCTACATCGAGCAGGTCGACTGGGTGCTGTACGCCAAGAACCAGGTCCTGACCCCGAGCCAGGCGTCGGCCCAGGCGGCCACCTACCGCGGCGCGGGCAACGCGTTCACCGACACGGTGGACTCCTCCGGCCCGTGCGTGACCCCGTCCGGCTCGCCGACGCCGTCGGCCTCGGCGTCGCGGTCGTCGTCCCCGTCGCCGTCGCCCACCCCGTCGACCCCGCCGGCCACGAACTGCGCGTCCGCGCCGGAGTGGTCGATCAGCGCGGTCTACCTGGCGGGCCAGACGGCCAAGCACGAGAAGAGCGCCGCCGGCGACCCCAACGGCCCGCCCTCGGGTCAGGGCAAGCACCTGTGGCGCGCCAAGTGGTGGACCCAGGGCTCCGAGCCCGGCTGGACCGCCAACTGGGAAGACCTCGGCCACTGCTGAGCCTCCCACCGACCAGAAGGGGCCGGTCGCCCGAACCGGCCCCTTCGCGGTGTGGTGCGGACATTTGCGAGTAGCTCGGGCGAGGGACATAGACTCGGGCCCATGCCGACGACCCGGGCCGCCGACCGGTTGCGGACGCTCGACGCCGACGTGTGGGATCCGTGGATCGCCGCCGCGTTCACCGGGCTGGCGTTCGTGCCGGTGCTGGCGAACATGAGCGCGCAGTTCGGCGACCTGCCCCGCCGCCCGGCCGACTGGTTCGCGCTCGTCCTCGTGCTGGCCCAGACGCTGCCGCTGGCCGTGCGCCACCGGTGGCCGGCCGCGTGCCTGGCGGTGGTCGGGGCCGGGTTCGCGATCCACGAGGCGCTCGCCTATCCGCCGCAGTTCTCCAGCGTGACGGTGTACCTCGCGCTGTACTCCGCCGGCGCCCACCAGGAGCGGTTCCGCCGCGGCACGGCGGTCGTCGCGTCGGCCGGGTATGTGACCCTCTCGACCGTCGTGCACGTGCTCGGCTCACCCGACCGGCTCGCCGACTTCCTGGTCTTCTACCTGCTGCTGGCCGTGTGCTGGGCGCTCGGCGCCTTCGTCCGGCAGCGGCGGGCCGTCGAGGCCGACCGCCGGCGGCTGGCGGCGGCCGCCGCGACCGCCGCCGAGCGGGCCCGCATCGCGCGGGAGCTGCACGACGTGGTGACCCACCACGTGACCGCGATCGTCGTGCAGGCCGACGCCACGCAGTTCCTCGCCGAGTCCCCGGACCGCGTGGTCAAGGCCCTCACGACGATCGGCGGGACCGGCCGGCGGGCGCTGGCCGAGCTGCGGTACCTGCTCGACGTGCTGGAGGCGACCGGCGAATCGGCCACGCCGCGCACGGCGGCCGAGGAGTCGGTGCGGGACCTGGTGGAACAGACCCGCCTCGGCGGGCAGCCCGTCGAGCTGGCCGAGGAGGGCGAGCCGCCCGCGCTCCCCGTCGCCGTGCGGCTGGCGGTGTACCGGGTGGTGCAGGAGGGCCTGACCAACGCGGTCAAGTACGCGGCGGGGCAGCCGACCGTGGTCCGCGTCGCCTACCTCGACGGCCGCGTCGAGGCCGAGGTGACCAACGCCGCCGCGCCGGTGCCGCTCACCGTGGGCGCCCGCCGCGACCTCTCCGGCGGGCGCGGCCTGACCGGGCTGCGCGACCGGGTCGGGACCCTCGGCGGCGAGCTGACCGCCGGGGAGCGGCCGGACGGCGGGTTCCGGCTGCGCGCGGTCATTCCCGTGGGGGACGCGTGACCCTCCGCCTGCTCATCTGCGAGGACCAGGAGCTGGTCCGGACCGGCTACGTCACCGTCTTCGACGCCCAGCCGGACATCACCGTCGTCGGCGAGGCCGCCGACGGCCCGGCCGCCGTCGACGCCGCGGCGCGCCTGAAGCCGGACGTCGTCGTCATGGACATCCACATGCCGCTGCTGGACGGCATCGAGGTCACCCGGCGCATCGCCGGCCCCGGCGTGCCCGACGCGCCGAAGGTCCTCGTCGTGACCACGTTCAACGTCGACGAGTACGTCTACGCGGCGCTGCGCGCCGGGGCCAGCGGCTTCCTGCTCAAGGACGCGCCGCTGGCCGAGCTCGTCAACGGGGTGCGCACGATCATGCGGGGCGAGTCCCTGCTGTCGCCCGCCGTGACGCGTACCCTCATCGGCCGCTACGCCGACCGCATCCGCCCGGCCGCCGTCGCGCGCGCCGACGACCCGCTCGACGCCCTGGCCCGCCGCGAGCGCGAGGTGCTGGCACTGATGGCCCGCGGCCTGTCCAACGCCGAGATCGCCGCGGAGATGGTGATCAGCCTGGAGACGGTGAAGACCTATGTCTCCCGCATCCTGGCCAAGCTCAACGTGCGCGACCGCGTCCAGGCCGTCGTGCTCGCCTACCGCACGGGCCTGGTCGCCCCCGACACCTAGTCAGCGCCACGGCCTGCTGGAACAGGCGCGGCGCCGGCCGGCGGGCTGAACCCGTCGGCCGGCGCCGCGAACAGCGGGCCCGGCCTACTCGGCGGTGAACGTCACCTTGCGCCGGCGGCGCAGGGTGACGACGAGCGCGGCGCCGCCGACGACCAGCGCGGCGCCCGTGCCGACCAGCGGCATCGTGTTGGACGAGCCGGTGACCGGCAGGCTCGGCGGCGCGGACCGGGACGCTTCGGGCGTGCGCGGCGGGGCCGTGGTCGCGGGCGGCGTCGTGGCCGGCGGCCTGGTCGTCGGCGGGGCCGTGGTGGGCGGCGGCGGGGTCTTGCAGTCGCCGGTCAGCGTCACCTTGGTGCTGGTGAACGGCAGCGGCCCGTTCTGCGGCCAGTTGCCGTTGCGGTCCCTCCACTGCCCGCCGCCGGTGATCACGACCTCCGCCTTGGTCGTGCCCGTGAACTCGGTGATGACCTTCGCCGACCCGTGCGGGCCCAGGTCGATGTCGGCGAGTTTGGTGTCGCCCGGCTTCTGGACGACATTGCTGATGTGTACGGGAGTGCCGAAGTCGTTGGTGACCGTCCAGGTGATTTTGTACGTACCGTCATCGTCACAACTCGCGGCGCCCGACGCGAGCACCGTGTGCGCGCTCGCCGGTGAAGCGAAGAGGGTCGATAGGCCGACGGCGGCCGCGGCGGCAAATGTGCCGACGACCACCCTCCTGAACAGCGTGTTTCTCACGTCGTCTCCTACGGGGTGGAACTTAGCGACGACACAAGATAGTGCGCGGCCGTAGGCGCGCAACACCCATTGGGGCATAGAAATTTGCTAAAACTCAGAAATGTCGGAATCGCCTAAGAAAACGTTAATGATCCATCGCTCAGCGTAATTGAGGCGTCACCGGAGCCCTGCGTCGCCGCTGGCCGGAGTACCCTCGCGCCGGTGGAGACCCCACAGATCCTCCAGGCCGCCTCGCTGCTGACCCTGCCGCAACTGCAGGTCGCCGAGGTCCTGTCGCTGCGCGCGGCCGGCACCCGGCGGCGGGATCTGGCGCGGGCGCTGGGCGTCGCCGAGGACGACCGGCGGCTCGCCGCGGCGCTCGACGCCCTGCGCGAGGCCGGGCTCGCCTGGCCGGACGAGGCCGAGCCGGACTGGATCCGCACCGTCGCGCTC
Source organism: Dactylosporangium sp. CA-092794 (assembly GCF_050948465.1). Lineage (NCBI taxonomy): Bacteria > Bacillati > Actinomycetota > Actinomycetes > Micromonosporales > Micromonosporaceae > Dactylosporangium > Dactylosporangium sp. CA-092794. The sequence goes on from NZ_CP192044.1 coordinate 1,392,843, forward strand.
CACCAGGTGCTGGCCAACGGCTACGGATTCGGCCGCGCCGCCGAGCACGAGCTGAACTACCTGCAGGTGGAGCAGTTACAGCGGATCGCCTACGAGCTGGGCGCCCCCGTGGCCCGCGACCACGGGCGGCTGGTGGCGGCGATCAGCGCCGCCCTGGCCGACTCCGACCTGGTGCGCGAGCAGTTCCGGGCCGCGCCGCGGGTGGCCCAGGACATCCTGCTCGACCTGGCCACCGGCGAGCCGTACCATTCCGACCCGCACGCGATGATGGCGCTGCGCAACGGCCGCCGGGCCTCGCCGCTGCGCTGGGCGGTCGACCACGGGCTGCTCATCTTCAACGCCTACTACGGCGCGGCCATCTCGATGCCCAGCGAGGTCGGCGTCGCGCTGCGGCCGGAGTTCCGCGCCGGCTTCGACCCGGTCCCGCCCGCGCCGCCCTCGGCCACGGTCAGCGCCGAGATGGTCGACCGCGAGGGCGCGGCCGCCGCCCGGTCGGCGCTGGCGGCCGTGACCATGCTGCTGGAGGAGTGCGGGCGTATCCCGGTGCCGATCCTCAAGGCCGGCGGCATCGGGCTGCGCGAGGTCCGCAAGCTGGCCCGGCTGCTCGGCACCGACGAGGAAGGCATCCGCTTCTGGCTCACCGTCGCCGGCATGAACGGCCTGATCGGCATCGCCGGCGACAAGGTGGCGCCGTCGGCCGAGTTCGACAGCTGGCTCAAGCTGGAGCCGGCCGACCAGTTCGGCTGGCTGCTGGACGGCTGGTTCCAGATGCCGGCCGCGCCCCTGCTGCTGGACGGCCGCCCGGCCCTGGTCGGCAGCGAGCACGACGGCACCAGCGCGCTGCTGCGGGTGACGCTGACCGCGGTCCTGGCCTCGCTGCGCACCGGCCGTGGCGCGGCCGGCATCGAAGGCCTGGCCGCGATGCTGGCCTACCTGCGCCCGCTCGTGGCCGGGGACGCCGAAGAGGTGGTACCCATGGCGGAGGCGCTCTGGCGGGAGTACGAACTCATGGGCGTCGGCGCCCATCACGCGCCCACGGCCCTGTGCCACGCGCTGGCCACGGGCGACCGCGACCGGCTCGCCGCCGCCCTGCGCGCCTTCCTGCCGGCCGCCGAGGAGTCGGTGGTGCTGCAGAGCGACCTCACCGCGGTCGCCACCGGAACCCCGTCCGCCGCGCTCAGCACCCTGCTCGACCTGACCGCCGACCGCGAGTCCCGCGGCGGCGCCTACACCTGGCGCTTCACCCCGGCCTCGGTCCGCCGCGCCTTCGACGCCGGCTCCACCGCCGACGAGCTGCTGGCGAGCATCCGCGCCGCGGCCACCGGCGGCCGGGTGCCGCAGCCGCTGGAGTACCTCATCACCGACCTGGGCCGCAGGCACGGCAACGTGCGGGTCCGCACGGTCGGCTGCGTGCTGCGCGGCGACGACGAGGCCCTCCTCGGCGAGCTGCGCGCGGTGAAGAGCCTGGCCCGGCTGGAGCTGACCGAGCTCGCCCCGACCGTGCTGTCCAGCGCCCTGCCCCCGGCCGAGACCCTCGCCGCCCTGCGCGCCGCCGGCTACGTCCCGGCCGCGGAGAACCCCGACGGCACCATCGCCTTCGAGCGCCCCACCCGCCACCGCGCCGAGCCGCCCGCCTAGACCTACTCGGGGTCGAACTGGACGTGGCCGGCCGGGATGCCCAGGTCCGGCAGCAGTCGGTTGAGGGCGGCGACCATGGCGGGCGGGCCGGCCAGGACCGCGTGATGGCCGGGCCACGGGCCGTGGCGGGCGACGACCTCCGGCAGCGTACCCTCGTCGAACGGGTAGGCCGGCCCGGCCGCCACCGCCGGCACGACCGACAGCCACGGCGCCGCGCGGGCGGCCGCGGTGAGCGAGTCCAGGTCGTAGAGGTCGGCGCCGGTGCGCGCGCCGGCGAAGAGCACGGTCCGCGGCGGCGCGGCCTCGCGGGCCAGCGCGCCGAGCAGCGCCCGGATGGGGGCGAGGCCGGTGCCGCCCGCGACCAGCAGCACCCCGGCGGCCCCGGTCAGCGGCCCGGTGCTCAGCCGGCCGCGGGCCGGGCCGACGCGTAACCGGTCGCCGGGGCCGGTGCGCTCGACCAGGACGTCACTGAGGCCGCCGACGCCCCGCGCCCGCACGTGGAACTCGAGCAGGCCGTCGCCGGTGGGCGGGGTGGCCATCGAGTAGCACCGCCAGGCGCGCGGCAGTAGCGGGGACTCCAAGGTGGCGTGCTGCCCCGCCCGGTAGCGGTAGGCCCGGGCGGTGCGCACGCGGAGGACCGCGAGATCGGGGCGGCGGCGTTCATGGCTGACGACCTCGCCGGTGTGGTACGGCGGGTCGGTGGTGAACTCCTCGGCGGCCTCGATCATGAGGCGGGCGGTGAACCAGTACAGGCGCAGCCAGGCCTCGTGGTACGCGTCGCGCCAGTGCTCGCCGCCGGCCGTGCGCAGCGCCTCGGCCAGCGCGTCGGCGAAGACCGCGTAGTGCTGCGGCAGCACGCCGAGCTTGCGATGGTCCCGGCCGAGCTCGGCGACGGCGGGCACGACGTCGCCCGGCGCGTCCAGCGCGTCGATGAGGGCGAGGAAGCACGCGGTGAGCCGGTCGCGCTGGACGTGGATGGAGCCGGGGAACATGCCGCGCATGTGCGGGCGGTCTCGGAAGAGCGCGCCGTACATGAACAGCAGCGCGTCGGGCAGCGGATCGAGGCAGGCCAGGCTCTCCCGCAGCAGCCGCTGATCGTCCTGCCGCTGCGGCCAGGACTCGACGGTCGGCGCGCCGGCCACGACGGTGGAGCCGCCGGTCTGCCCGTTGAGGTACCGGCGCAGCCGCATGCCGTGGTGCAGCCCGAGCAGCGCATGGTAGTCCCCGCCGGGGAGTCCGGAAGCCATGATCGCGACCGTAACCGCGCCGCCCGGACGGCCAGCAGGTCCCGAAGGCGTGAGATCAAAGGACCTTCGGCACTGGTGAGGCGCGGGCGCGACGGCGTCAGGCGGCCGGGGCGGGGAGGATGCCGCGCGCGGCGTGGGCGGCGGCGTCGGCCAGGGCCGGGATCGCGGGCAGGTCCAGGGCCGAGACCGTGATGCGCACGGCCGGCGGGGTGGCGATGCGGTACAGCGCGCCCGGCGCCACCGCGTACCCCGCCTCGCGCAGCCGGGCGACCGCGGTGGTCTCGTTCGGCACGCCGAGCCAGACGTTGAGGCCGGTGCGGCCGGTGACCGTCAGGCCGCGCTCGCGCAGCGCGGCCAGCAGGGTCGTGCGGCGGGCCTCGTACCCGGCGCGGGCGGCGGCCAGTGCGGCGGCTGTCGCCGGGTCCGCCCACAGGGCCGTGACCAGCCGCTGCAGGACGGTCGACACCCAGCCGGTGCCGAGGCGCTGGCGGCCGGTGAGCCGGGCGATGCTGGTGGCGTCGCCGGCGACCACGGCCAGGCGCAGGTCCGGGCCGTAGGGCTTGCTCACCGAGCGGACGAAGCCCCACGCCCGGGTGGCGCCCGCGAGCGGGTGCAGCGGCTCGACGGACAGCTCGGCGGCGTGGTCGTCCTCGATGACCAGGACGTCCGGGTGGGCGGCCAGGACCGCGCGGAGGTCGGCGGCCCGCGGGCCGGTGACGCTCGCGCCGGTCGGGTTGTGGGCCCGGCTGGTGACGACCGCCGCCCGGGCCCCGCCGCGCAGCGCGTCGGTCAGGCGCTGCGGGTCGGGCCCGGACTCGTCGACCGGCACCGGGACCGGCCGCAGGCCCAGGGCGGCGACCAGGTCGAGCAGGTTGGCCCAGCCCGGGTCCTCCACCGCGACCCGGTCGCCGGGCAGCAGGTGGGCGTTGAGCAACCGCTCGACGGCGTCCAGCGCGCCGCCCACGACCGCCAGCTCGGCCCCGTCGACACCGTCGCGCTCCAGGGCGGCGCGGGCGGCGGCCCGCAGCGGCGGATGGCCGGCGCCGGAGGCGTAGCCGGTCGGGGCGGGCTCGGCCGCGAGCGCGGCCAGGGCCGGGCCGAGGTCGGGCAGCAGGCGCGGGTCGGGGCCGCCGGAGGCCAGGTCCAGGACGCCCTCGGGGACCTCCAGACGGAAGGCGCCGCGGGCCGGGGCGACCGCCGGGCGCGGCCGGACCCGGGTGCCGTTGCGGCCGGCCGACTCGGCGATCCCGCGCTGGCGCAGGGCCTGGTAGGCGGCGGCGACCGTGGCCGGGCTGACCCCCAGCTGCGCGGCCGCCGCCCGGATCGGCGGCAGCGCGGCGCCGGTGGGCAGCGCGCCCGAGCGCACGCCGGCCTCCACGGCGGCGGATATCTCGCTGGCGGTGCGTCCGGCCAGCGCAAACCCAGCGGTCACTCCCCGACCCTACTGTCACGCTTTTCACCGCTCGCGCCTTCGCGGGGCTTCAAGTCTCCGCGATCATGCAAAAGGCGCCCGGTGCACCTCGGTTTTTTCGTGATCACGGAGTGAACATGTACCTATTGGTACCGTATGTCTCCGTGATCATGAGAAACCCGCCGTTCGGGGCCGGTCGCGTGCGTGATCGCGGAGTGTTTGTGCCGGGCAAAGCAGGCACAACGGGCATAAGCGATAAATGCGAAATGTCGGATAAATCCGGACGCGGAGCGTCTGGATTTATCCGAGTACGCCGCGGGGCAGGGTCAGGATTCCGGGGGCTGGAGGGTCGTGTTCTCGGCGGGTGGGTGCAGGGGAGTCAGGGTGGCGTAGCCGTCGGCCAGCAGGGCCAGGTCGGTGCCCGGGGTGCGGGCGTCCGGGCTCTCCTCGACCGCGATCCGGGCGTAGTCGTGGCCGAGCTCGGCCACCGCCATCTGGACCTGCCCGAACGCGGCCAGGGTGGCCCGGCGTACCCCGCGGACCTCGGCGAGCGGCCGGTCCGGCACGTTGAGGTTGAGGACCGTGCCGGGCGGCGCCGACGACAGCCAGGGCAGCAGGCCCACCGCGAGCGTGGCGGCGGTCGGCCAGTGCCGGACCTCGCCCTCGGTCTGGCGGAAGGCGGCCAGGCCCGAGCCGAAGGCGATCAGCGCCGTCAGCACGTCCAGGGAGACGGCCAGGGCGCGCAGGCCCTCGTTCGACGCGGTCAGGGCGGCGCCGACGGTGCCCGAGTGCAGGACCGCGTGGCCCGCGTTGGCGCCGCGGTTGATGCCCGACAGCAGGATGTCCGGGGCCGGGCCGAAGACGCCCAGCGCGGCCAGCGCGGCGATGTATGCGGGGGACGCCGCCACCGAATAGGCCGGCAGGCCGTCGAACTCGACGCGGTCCAGGATCAGGCGGCCCTGGTCGGTGATGGCGCTCAGCGCGGCGCCGGAGCCGCTCGCCTCGCGGTGCGGGGCGGCGACCACCACGTCGTGGCCGGCGGCGCTCGCGGCGACGGCTAAGGCGCGGAGGCCGGGGGCGGTGATGCCGTCGTCGTTCGTGATCAACAGTCGCACGACCACGAGACTAACGTCAGTGGCATGTCTGTACTTGTTGCGTTCTCCGTCACACCGCTCGGGACCGGCGCGGACGTCGGGGCCCTCGTCGCCGAGGCGGTGCGGGTCGTGCGGGCGTCCGGGCTGCCCAACCGTACCGAGGCGATGTTCACCACGGTCGAGGGCGAGACGTGGGAGGAGGTCATGGCCGTGGTGCAGGCGGCCGTGTCGGTGGTCCAGGCCAAGAGCCCGCGCACCAGTACCGTGATCAAGGTCGACTGGCGCGACGGACCGGTCGGCCGGCTCGACGCCAAGGTCGCCTCGGTCGAGCGGTACTTGGAAAGCTAAAGGCTGTCGAGGAAGCGCAGGGCGGCGCGGGCGTTCTCGTGCCGCCACGCGGCCAGGATCGCGGCGAAGCCCTCGGCCCGGTCGCGGCGGCGGGCCAGGGCCGGCTCCAGCGGGGCCAGCGTCTCGCGCTGCGCGGCCACCAGCGCGTCCAGCGGGCGGCCGCGGCGGGTCAGCAGGGCCAGCTTCACCAGGAACTCCGAGCGCAGGTCCCGCACGTGCGCCACCGGCCGGGCCAGCCACTCGGCCACCGCCGCCGCGCCCGCCGGGGTGACGCTCAGCACCGAGCGCTGCGGCCCGCGGTGGCCCGCCTGCGTCCCGGCGATCACGAGCAGGCCGGCGGCGGTGAGGCGGTCGGCGGCGCGGTAGACGATCGGGCGCGGCACCTGCCAGACCCGGCCCACGTCGCCGTCCTCGGCGGTCAGCGCCGCGATCGCGAAGCCGTGCGCGGGCGCCTCGTCGACGAGCGCGAGCACGATCCACTCGGGCAGCGACAGCGACGGCACACTCGCGAGCCTATGCCCTCCCCAGGTAGTCTCATTGTGACTACCCGGGCAGGGGGTGCGGATGACACAGCCGGTGGGGCGGCTGGCCGACGGCACGCCGCACTACGCCCCGATCGGGGTCCTGCTCGCCGACGGCGACCGGGTCTGCTGTCACCTGTGCGGGCGGTGGTTCCTGTCGGTGGCGAGCCACTTGCGGTACCACGGCTGGACCAAACCCGCCTATGTCGAGGCCTTCGGCCTGGAGCTCGGCAACCCGCTCAGCGGCACCGCCACCCGCAAGCGCCGCGCCGCCGCGCTCACCGCGCGCCACGCCGAGCCGGCCATCCGGCTCGCCCGGCTCGCGGCGCGGGACCGCTCCGGCAGCGGGGCGCTGACCGCGGCCGCCGCGCGTGCCGCCCGGGGCCGCCCGCACCCGGCCGAGCGCCGGGCCAAGACGCTCGCCGCGCTGGCCGGCGTCGACCCGGCCGCCCGCGCCGAGGGCAGCCGGCGCCGCGGCGAGCGCCACCGCGCCCGCGTCGCGGCCGAGGTCGCCGCGCGGTTCGGGTTCGCGACGTTCGACGAGTATCTCGCCGCCCGCGTCCGGGCGGGGCTGAGCATGGCGGCGATCAGCCGGGAGGCCGGGCTGCACAAGGACTGGGTGAGCCGGCACGCGCCCACGCCGGACCGGCCGGCGCCGGGCGAGGCGCGGCTCGGCCCGGTCGCGCGGGCGCTCGGCCACGCCGGCACCGCGGGCTACCTGCGCGCCGCGCACCTGGAGCAGCACCGCTCGGTCGCGGCGATCGCGCTGGAGGCCGGGGTGTCGCGCTGGACGGTGCTGGCCGCGCTGCGCCACCACGGCATCGAGCCGGTCGCCCACGCCGCCAAGCGCCACCGCGCGCAGGACCGCGGCGACCGCGCCGCGCGGGCGCTTGGCTACGCCTCGATCGGCGCGTTCGTGGCCGCCCGGCGCGCCGAGGGGGCGTCGTGGAGCGCCCTGGCCGCCGAGTCGGGCATCGCCCCGACCAGCCTGCGCCGGCTGCTGCGATGATCTGGGCGTGACCGACCGCTGGCTGCTCGACCCCGACCCCGCGCTCCTCCCGCCGGCCCGCACGCCCGAGGTGCGCTTCGCCAGCGGCGGCGTGCCGCTGCTCGGCGTGCTGCACGTGCCCGCCGGCCCCGGCCCGCACCCGATCGCGGTGCTGCTGCACGGCTTCCCGGGCAACGAGCGCAACTTCGACCTGGCCCAGGCCCTGCGCCGGGCCGGCTACGCCGCGCTGGTGTTCCACTACCGCGGCTCGTGGGGCGTCGGCGGCACCTATTCCTTCGCCAACGTCCTGGCCGACGCCGCCCGCGCGGTCCCGGCCGTGCGCGAACTCGCCGCGGAGCACGCCCTCGACCCCGAGCGCGTGGCGCTGGTCGGCCACAGCCTGGGCGGGTTCGCCGCCCTGCGGACCGCCGCGCACGACCCGTCGGTGCGCGCGGTGACCGCGATCGCGGCGTTCGACTTCGGCGCCGTTTCCCAAGCCCCGGATGTGGTACTCCGGGAAGCCCACGACATGTTCGGCTCCGACCTGCTGCCCCTGCGCGGTACCGACGGCGACGCCCTCTTCGCGGAGATGCTGGCCGCCGGCGCGGCCTGGCGACTGGCCGGCCTCGCGCCGGCGCTGGCCGGCCGGGCGGTCCAGGTCCTGGCCGCCTCCCACGACACCGCCGCACCGCCCGCGCTGCACCACGAGCCGGTCATCGCGGCGTACACCGCGGAACCGATCCACCGCCTCGAACACGCCACGTTCCCGACCGACCACGTCTTCTCCGACCACCGCCAGGCCCTCGCCCGCGCGGTCGTAACCTTCCTGGACCGGCACCTCGGCGCATAGCGGGCCGCCCCCACCGGACGAGACGACTGCCGTGTTCGTTGTGTGGGTAACCGAAAGGTGTCCGCCGCGCCGGTGAGTCGTAGCACGCGTCCGAGAACCATCGACGCAGGGAGAAACTCCGATGAAGTACCGCATCGCCGTCCTGGCGCTCGCGCCGCTGCTGCTGCTCGCCGCGGGCTGCGGGCCGGGGCAGGGGATCGCCGGGCCGTCGTCCGCGCCCCCGGTCGAGATGTCGTCCGCGCCGCCGGTCGTCGTCTCCAGCGCCCCGCCGGGCTCCGCCGAGCCGACCGGCGCCCAGCCGGCGTCCGACCGGTGCCACACCGGCGAGCTGAAGGTGACCGCGCGCGACGCGCCGGGCGGCGGGGCGGCCGGGAGCCTGTACTCCTGGCTGGTCTTCACCAACGTGTCCGGCCGTACCTGCTCGCTGTACGGCTACCCGGGCGTCTCGTGGCTGGACGGGCCGTCCGGCCAGCAGGTCAACGACCCCTTCCAGCGCACGAGCGACGTGACGCCGGCCAAGGTCGTGCTGGCGCCGCAGGCGGCCGCGCACGCGCTGCTGCGGCAGGGGCAGCCGGACCTGTTCGAGCCCGACTGCCACGCGGTGGACGTGGCCGGCTTCCGGGTGTACCCGCCGGACGAGACCGGCGCGGTGTTCGTGCCGTGGAAGGCGCGCGCCTGCGGGGCCAAGGGCGTCGACCTGGGCGACGTCGCGCCGATCGTGGCCGGCCTCAGCGAGTGACGGGCCTCAGGTGACCAGGCCGCGGCGGTAGGCGTAGACCACCGCCTGCACCCGGTCGCGCAGGCCGAGCTTGGTGAGGATGCGCGACACGTAGGTCTTGACGGTCTCCTGGCTGATCACCAGCGTCGCGGCGATCTCGCTGTTGGACAGGCCGTTGGCGATGAGGCGCAGCACCTCCAGCTCGCGCGGGGTCAGCGGCACGTCGTCCGGCCCGCCGCCGACGGGCCGGATCCGCGCCGCGTAACGGCCCACGAGCTGGCGGGTCACCTCGGGGGCCAGCAGGGCCGCGCCGGTGGCCACCGTGCGGATGCCGTGCAGCAGCTGGGCCGGCGGCGCGTCCTTGAGCAGGAAGCCGCTGGCGCCGGCGCGCAGCGCCTCGTAGACGTACTCGTCGAGATTGAACGTCGTCACGACGAGCACCTTGACGGGCTCGGCCACGCCGGCGCCGGCGAGCAGGCGGGTCGCCCCGATGCCGTCGAGGACCGGCATCCGCACGTCCATCACCACCACGTCCGGGCGCAGCCGGCCGGCGAGGTCGACCGCGGCCCGCCCGTCCCCGCACTCGCCGACCACCTCGAGGTCGGGCTGCGCGTCGATGATGGTCGCGAACCCGGTGCGGATCAGCGCCTGGTCGTCACAGACCAGGACCCGGATGGCGTCGCTCACGCGGCGCTCCCCGAAGGGATGCGGGCCCGCACCGCGAAGCCGCCGCCCGGCTCCCGGCCGGCGCTGAAGTCGCCGCCGAGCACGCCGACCCGTTCGCGCAGCCCGGTGAGGCCCCGCCCGCTCCCGCCGGGCGATCCCGCGGCCGAGCCCGAGCCGTCGTTGCTGACCTCCACGGTGATCTCCCTCGGGCCGTGGTGCACGTGGACCACGGTGCGGCTGCCGTGGGCATACTTCAGGGCGTTGGTCAGGGCCTCCTGCACGACCCGGTAGGCCGCGACCTCGGCGCTGCCGGTCGCGCGCGGCGCGGCGCCCTCCTCGGTGAACTCTACCGGCTGGCCGGCCCGCCGGGTCTGCTCGACCAGGTCGTTCAGCGCGCCGACGGACGGCGTCACCGGCCGTCCGGTGCCGTGGTCGGGGTTGAGCAGGTCGAGCAGGTGCCGCAGGTCGGCGATGGCCAGCCGGCCGGTGTCGGTGACGGCGCTCAGCGCCTCGTCGAGGCGCTGCGGTGCGGCGGTGAGGTAGCGCGCCGCCTCGGCCTGCACGACCATCGCCGTCACGTGGTGGGTCACGACGTCGTGCAGTTCCCGGGCGATGCGGGTCCGTTCGGCGGTACGGGTGGCCTCCGCGACGTGGAGGCGGCGCTCCGCCTCGGCGGCCCGGGTCTGGCGCAGCCACGCCCCGATGCCCCAGGCGAGGACCAGCGCCAGGTAGAACGTCACGAACCCGGACAGGCCCTCGGTCAGTCCCTGCCGGTCCAGCGCGAACGCCAGCGGCACGTAGGCGGCGGAGGCGACGAGCATGGTCACCCGCCGGTACCGCTCCAGATGGGCGCCCGCGCTCAGCAGCGCGATCGGCAGCGCCGTGCCCGCGACCATGTGGTAGCCGCGGAGCTGGTCGACGGCGAAACCGGCCGACACCAGGGCCAGGCAGGCGGCCGGCCAGCGCCGGCGCCCGGCGAGCGGCAGGCACTCCAGGGCGGCCACCAGCAACGCCAGCGCGTCGTAGGGGCGGGCCGGCTGGTCGCCCAGCCGCGTGCCGTAGCCCTGCAGCGCGGGCACCAGCGACGCGAGGCCGAGCAGCAGCGCGAACGGAAGATCCCGGACCGTGACGTCGAAGCGACGCCACCGGTCCGGGATCCGCTGCGGGTCCATCACCGGGCGAGCGTATCGGCCGAACCGGCCACGGCGGCGCGCCGGCGGCGGGGCACCAGGCGGCCGCGCCGGTGGGCCAGCACCAGAAACACGGTCGCGGTCAGCACGCCGGCCAGCACCGAGTACAGGCTCGCCTCCGGGCCGAAGTCGCCGCCGCCGAGCAGGGTCGGGCCGGACATCGCGCCGTCCAGCAGGCCCTGCGACCCGTCCTTGCCGGAGACCACGGTGCCGAAGATGCCGGCCTCGGCGAAGTTCCAGCCGAAGTGCAGCCCGATCGGCACCCACAGGCTGCGGGTGGCGGCGTACGCGGCGGCGAGCATCCCGCCCGCCTCGACCGCGATGGCGATCGCGCCCCACAGGCTGGCGTGCTCGTTGAGCAGGTGCGACAGCCCGAACAGCAGGCCGGTCAGGGCCAGCGCCCACCACGTGCCGATGCGCTCCTCGACGATGCGGAACAGCACGCCGCGGAAGATGAGCTCCTCGGTCACGGCGGCGGCGACCATGAAGCCGAGCGTCCCTACCGTGGCCACCGCCGAACCCCAGCCGACCACCCGGTAGCCGCCGAGCATCGCGATGTTCGCGATGACCGCCGCGAACAGCCCCACGCCGAGCAGCACGCCCCGCGCGGTCGCGGCGACGGCGCCGGCCCGGGCCACCTCCGTGACCGGGCGGCGCTCGGTGCGCCGCACCACCCAGGCGTACGTGAGCACACACAGCACGGCCGTCGCGACGCCCAGGATCAGCGTGAGCCACGCGTTGCCTCCCACCGCGCCGACCGCCAGGCTGCCGGCGAAGGCGACCACCGCAACGGCCCCGAACTGCTTCAACAGTCGCATGACGACTCCCTGTCCGTGTCCCGCGGCCGGTGCGCCGCGGCTATGTCGAACGGTATGGATTCGACGGCCCGGAATCGTCACCGCGCGGTGGACACCTGCCCGTAGCTCGCACGGGGGACAGGCGGTCGATCAGCCTCGGTAGAGCGCCGCGGCGAGCCGGGCGAAGGAGTGGACCAGCGGGCCCGCGGCGGCCGTGTTCCAGGCGACCACCAGCCGGCTGGGTGGCATTTCCGGCAGGGGTACGGCCACCAGCCCGGCCGGCAGCGCGTGCCCGAGCGGCGTCAGGCCCACCGTGCCGGTCCACAGCACCGCCTGCCGGCACTCGTGGGCGGTGCGGACCACCGGGCCGTCGCCGTCCGGGGTGGCCCGCCAGTAGGCGCTCCAGAGCGGGTCCGTGCCGTCCGGGAAGCGGAACCAGCGGCGGCCGGCGAGGTCGGCCAGGCGCAGCTCGGGGGCGGACGCGAGGGGGTCGTCGGCGCGCAGGACCACGCCGACCGGGTCGGCCCGCAGCGGTACCGTCGCGATGCCCGTGTCGTCGAACGGCGCCCGGGTCAGGGCCACGTCGGCCAGGCCGGTGCGCAGCCCCGTGGTGGGGTCGGCGAAGTCGGCCTCGCGGATGTGGACGTCGACGCCCGGGTGGCGGTCGCGGAAGCCGGCGGCCAGCCGGGTGCCGGTCTGGTCGGCGGCGTCGCCCAGGGTGCCGATCGTCAGCGTGGCCGGGCCCGACGCGGCGGAGACCCGGGCCCGCAGCCGGTCGGCCTGCGCCAGCAGGGTGCGCGCCTCGGCCAGCAGCGCCGCGCCGGCCGGCGTGAGCTCGACGCCCGACGGCGAGCGGTGCAGCAGCACCGCGCCGAGATCCGTCTCCAGCCCCTTGACCGCACGGCTGAGCGGCGGCTGGGTCATGTGCAGCCGCGCCGCGGCCCGCCCGAAGTGCAGCTCCTCGGCGACGGCCACGAAGTAGCGCAGCGTCCGCAGGTCCATCACCAGGCACGATACCCGGCCACCGGCGCCGTGGCCCGGCTCAGAACAGGGTCAGCGGCTCCACCGGTGCCGGCTCGGGCAGCGGCTCCAGCCGCGGCACCCGCGCCCGCACCTCGTCGTGGAACCGCCGCGCGAGCAGCGGCGCGTCGGCGTTGTCCGGGGTGTGGATGAACACGGTCGGCGAGCGCCCCTCCCGCAGCCACCCCTCGACGACGCCGGCCCAGTGCTCCCACCCGCGGACGGTCTCCTCGACGTCGTCCCGCCCGAGGTACCGCACGATCGGCCGGTCCGTCAACGCCACCGACCGCCGCGGCGTGCGCGGCTTCTTCGCCCACGCGTCGCGCTCGGCCTCGCTGGCCGGCGGCCGCTCGAAGAACGCCGTGGTGTCGAACGGCACCCACTCCGCCCCCGCGGCCGCGAGCACGCCCTCGAGCTGCCGCGTGGCCGCCGGATCGGCGAAGAACGCCGGATGTCGTACCTCCACGGCGTACCGGTGCGCGGGCGGCATCCGCCGCAGGAAGCGGGCCAGCGCGTCGACCTCGCCCGGCCCGAACGACCCCGGCAGCTGCACCCACAGCGCGTGCGCCCGCGGCCCGAGCGGCTCGACCGCGTCGAGAAAGGCCCGCACGTCCGCCGCCACGTCCACGAACCGCCGCTCGTGCGTGATCCGCTTCGGCAGCTTGACGACGATCCGGAAGTCCTCCCCGGTCTGCTCGGCCCACGACGCGACGGTCTCGCGCGCCGGCGTCGCGTAGAACGTGGTGTTGCCCTCGACGGCGTTGCACAGCGCGGCATACGCCCGCAGCCGCTCCCCGGCCGGCAGCGGATGCGCGACGAACCGCCCCTGCCACGCCTTGAGCGTCCACATCGCACACCCGACATGCAGCCGCATGGGGCCCACGCTATCCGCGCGCCCTCCGCCGCCGCGACCACACCCAGCCGCCGCCGGCCAGCACCGCGACGACCACGACCGCCGCGAGGATCCACCAGCCGGCCGGGCTCTGCTCGCCGGAGGCGGGCCGGTCGGCGAGCGGCGTCCCGGCGACCGGCCCGGCCGCCGCCGCGCTCGTCGGCGCGGCGGTGACCGGCGCGGCGCTCGTCGGCTCGGGGGACGGCGCGGCGCTGGTCGGCGCCGGCACGGCACTGGTGAACCCGAACGACCCGGAGATCGCGTCACCGTCCGCCGCCGCCGACTTCCAGGCCACCGTGATCGCGCCCGCGGGCAGCGGCTTGACCGCCTGCAGCACGTTCTTGTCGACCACCTGGGCGGCGCCGTCGCTGTAGTTCGTGCCGTCCGGTCCGGTGACCGTGATGACGGTCTTGCTCTGCCGTACCATTTCGTCGAACGTCAAGGTGATCGTGGCCACCGGTGTGGTCACCGTCGACCCCTTGGCCGGGTCACTGCGCAGGAGCGTCGCGTGCGCCCAGGCCGGCCCGGCCGGGATGCCGACCGCACCGCCGGCCGCCAGCAATACCGCGAACGCCCCGACCACCAACCGCCGCACCGTACCTCCACGCAGGTGAATACCCAGCCGTCGGTCGTTAGTCGTTCCGGCGGCCAGGAAAGTTCCCGATCCTCGCGCGGGTCATCCGCCGGCCCGCCGAGCCGGCGACGCCGTGAGCCGCGGCGCCGACGATGCCGCGGCCTGCGCGCGATAGTGGGTCGGCGACATGCCGTACGTGCGGCGGAAGAGCCGGCTGAAGTGCTCGGGGTGGGTGAATCCCCACGCCTGGGCGATGAGGCCGACCGGGCGGTTGCGCAGCAGCGGGTTGGTCAGGTCGCGGCGGCAGCGCTCCAGCCGGCGGTGCCTGATCTCCTCGGCGACCGAGTTTCCGCCGTCGCCGAAGACGCGGTACAGCTCGCGGATCGAGATGTTGTGGGCGTCGGCGACGGCATTCGGTGCGAGGGCCGGATCGGCGAGGCGGGTGTCGATGAACGCGTCGATGCGGGTCCGCAGCATCCGCCGCTTGGTCTCGCCCGGCATCGCGTCGGCCGCGCCGAGCAGCTGGGCGACGGTCGCGGCGATCAGGTCCACCAGGCGCCGGCCGAGGAAGCCGGCGTCGGTGGGCTGGAACTGGTCGTGGTGGCGGGCGATGTGCCGGATGTCGTGGGCCAGCAGGGCACCCATCCCGCCGGTGAGCGCAGCGGCCTCCACCACCTCGGGGCGGCACACGTTGCGGGTCTCGCCGATGCCCTCGATGACGGTCCGCAGGGTCTGCCCCTCGCGCAGGTAGACCTTCGGGTCGCGGCCGTCGCCGACGCCGCCCCGGGGTGCCGGTGCAGATCAGGTCCGGCTCGGCCCCGCCGAGCTCGTCGGCGGTGACCAGGCCGGGGCCGACCGGCGTGGTCGCCCGACGGCGCTTTCTTTCCGCGATCATGCCGAGGAGCATCCCGAATGGCGGGATCTCCATGATCGTGGAGCGACGATGTACCAGGAGCGGCACTATCACTCCGCGATCATGAGGATCCCGGCCAGTGGACGTCTCCGGTGCATGATCACGGAAGCAAAACGCCGCACCGGCCGCAGGGGCCACCGGCGCCGGGCGCGGCGGGCGGGGCCGCTGGGGGTCGCGCCGTTCTGGATCGACGGGGTTGAGCCGGCCCCTGGATCCGGCGGCGTGGGAGGGCGCAAGCCGCGGTCGAAGGCGGCCGGCCGCCGCCTTCGACCGGTGCTGCGGGAGCACGACACCCAAGCGCTCACCGACTTGCTGACGGCGACGTCTCGGAACTCCATCGCCCCTTCCGGAACACGAAAGGACCAGGGGTTCCGCGATCGGCGATGATGTCGCCATGACCGACTACAGCGCGCTGCTCGCTCGGATCGCGGCGAGGGCCCTCGAGGACGAGCCGACGATGCCGCTCGCCCACCTGCCCGCTCCGCTGCGAGCAGAGGACATCGAACGTGCCGAGGGACGGCTGGGGTTCGGACTGCATCCGCTGCTGGCCGCGGTCTACCGGGACTACGCAAACGGCGGGTTCGGTCCCGACTATCAGCTGCTCAGCACCGGCTGGTGGGACAAGCTCGAGAACGGCGACGATCCCGACCTGCGGCCCTGGCCCGGCTTCAAGGAGCGGGCGTCCGCCTGACCGGCCTCACGTCACCGCCGCGATGGCCGGGTTCAGCTGATTGATCTTCCACGCGTTGACCGCGACGGTGCGCAGTCCGGCGCGAACGAGCGGGTCGGCCGAAGCGATCGCCTCCGCCTCCTGCGAGGTCGCGGCGCGCAGGATCGCCAGTCCGGCGCCGGTCGGCCGTCCCGCCTGATCGGTCCACGGGCCGGACATGATCAGCTGCCCGTTCGCGAGCAGCTCTTCCTGGTACCGCTGGTGTTCGTGGATGCGCGGGGCGATCTCGGGCCACGGCACGAGGCTGGTGGTCACGACGGCCCAGAGGACGGGCCGGCCGTCGGCCGATGCGCTGCTGGTCATTCGCGTCGAACGCTCCTTGTCGGCCGCGCGGGTGGGACCGTTGTCAGCCCGGTCCCACCCGGCTCGAGGCTAGTTGAACTCCACTGGCTCAGTTGAACTCCATACCGCCGTTGACGTTGAACGCCGAGCCGGTGATGTTCCGGCCCTTGTCGGAAGCGAGGAATGTGACCATCGCCGCGATGTCTTCGGGCTCTTGCAGCCGGCCCAGCGCGATGCGGTCGTAGAAGGTCTGCCAGACGTCGTCCTGGTCCTTGCCGGTCATCGCCGACATCCGCGAGACGACACCTTCGTGCAGCTCGGTGCGGATCACGCCGGGACAGACGGCGTTGACGGTCACGTCGAACTGGGCCAGCTCACGTGCCATCGTCTGGGTCATCCCCACCACCGCCCACTTCGAGGCGGCATACGGCAGGATGTTCGGCGAAGCCCGCTTGGCGACGACCGACGAGATGTGGATGATGCGCCCGGAACGCTGAGCGATCATGGTCGGAGCGACCGCCTTCGTCGTCAGGAAGACGCCTTTCGCGTTGATGTCCATCACCCGGTCCCACTCCAGCTCGGTCAAGTTCTGGAAGGGCGCCGGGTTCGGGCCCACGCCGGCGTTGTTGACCAGGACATCCACCCGTCCGAGGTCCGAGAGCACCGTACCGGCGAGCTCCTGGCTTGATCGCTCGCTGCGGACGTCGTGCTCGTAGGCGACGGCCTGAGCACCCTTGAGACGGAGTTCCTCGGCGGTGGCCTCGGCCGCCGGCGCGTCGATGTCCGCCACCGCGACGGCGGCGCCGTCGTCGGCCAGCGCTCGCGCGATCGCCTTGCCGAGGCCGCGGGCCGCTCCCGTGACGATCGCGACGCGTCCGGTCAGTGGTGCGCTCACTGGACACCCCACAGCTTCTTGAAGGCGCCCTCGTAGGCGGCGGGGTCACCGAACCACTTGCCGGACTCGTAATCGTTGCTGTTCAGCTGGATGTCGGTCATGGATTGCTTCGTGTACGTGCGGAGCGGGATCTTCTTGCCGTGTTCCTCGGCCATCGGATCCGCGCCGAGCATCTGGCGGACGAGCATGTCCATGGACGCCCAGGCCTCGTAGTTGATGTCGCTGCCCGTGTCGGCGAACATGGCGCCGGAGTTGATCGACTGCAGGGCACCCAGCGTGCCGTTGACGGACACGATCTTCACCTGGCCGGCCTTCTGCTGCTGCGTCACGCCCTGGATGGCGCCCTGCGCGACGACGTCGAACTGTGCGTAGACGTAGTCGGCGTTCGGGTGCTGCACCAGACCCGTCGCCACCAGCGACGGCACGTTGCCCAGCTGGCTGCTGTTGATCGCGAGCTTGTTCAGCTTGCAGCGGGGACAGTTCTGCTTGAACTCGGGCTCGATGCCCTTGGCGACCGAGTTCGTGGTCGCCTCACTGTCGTTGATCGCGATGAGCAGCACCTCCGCGTCTCCGCCCGAGTCGACGATGATCTGGTCGGCGGTGATCGCGCTCTGCTTGACCTCTTGCCGGTCGAAGGCGCTGACCATCGAGGTGTACTGCCCGGGTACCTCCTGGTTGATGTTCAGCGCCACGGTCGGAACCTTCTTGGTCACGACGTCCTGGTATGCCTGGGGTGCGAGCCCGGGCGGGATCGAGTCGGTGATGATGCCGGCGGCGCCCGACGACGTGGCCTGGTTGAAGCAGCTGGTGATGTCGGCCGGGTTCGAGTTGCCGTTGCAGACCGTGACCGACATGCCGAGCGCGCCGGCGGCCTTCTTCAGCAGGTTCGCCTGTGACTGGAACAGCGGCGGGGCGGTCAGGATCGGGATGTAGAAGATCCGCTTCCCCCGTAATGTCGAGGCGGCCTGGGTCACCGGGGGGAAGTCGATGTTCACCGGCGGGCCGGTCTTGACGTAGGCGTCCAGTGCCTGCTGTGCCGCGCTGACGTCGCTGGAGTTCGTCGCGGCTGCGGAGGGTTCCGACGCGCTCTGGCATCCGCTCAGCGCGAGCGTCGCCGAAGCCGCGACCGCCAGGAGACCGGCGGACAAGGGGCGGGTGGTGCTCATGGGCTTCCTTTCGAAGCAGAGGCCGATGGCGGGATTGCGAGCACCGCTCAGGGGCGCCGGGCGCGCCGGCGCACGAGCGTGGAGACGGTCACCGAGAGCACCAGGGCGGCCCCGTAGAAGACCTGGCTGATCCAACCGACGTAGCCGAGGAGCTGGAGGCCGACGATGCCGGTGACGAGGAAGTAGATGGCCACCCACGAGCCGATCGGGTTGAACCTGCCCGGTTGGATGACGGCGGTGCCCAGGAAGGTGGCCGAGAACGCCGGCAGCAGGTACAGCTGCGACTGGCTGGCGTCGTAGCCGCCGACCGCCGACGCGAGCAGGACGCCGCCGACCCCGCAGATGAGACCGGAAGCGACGAAGGCTCCGAAGCGGATCCGCCGCACGTTGATGCCCGCGAGGCGGGCCACCTCGGGGTTGGCGCCGACGAACCGCATGTTGCGGCCCAGCGGTGTTACGGCGAGGACATAGGCGAGGGCAATCGTCAGCACGACGCCGTAGTAGAAGGAGATGGGCAACCCCAGCACGGGGTAGGTGGACAGCTTGGCGAAGTCCGGCGAGAGGCCGCTCACCGCGGTGAGGTTCTCGATCTTCAGGGCGAGCCCGAGCACCAGTGTTCCCATGCCGAGCGTCGTGACGATCGGATCGATGCCGAGGAACACGACGATCCACCCGTTCGCCGCCCCGACCGCGGTCGCGGCCAGGACGGCCACGATGCACGCGACCCAGATGTTCTGCCCGTGCAGGACGACCAGCACCGGGACGACCGTCGCCGCGAGCCCGAGATTGGACGCGAACGAGAGGTCGAATTCCCCGACGACGAACGTGCAGATGAGCGCCATGCACAGGAACACCAGCGCCTGCTGCGATCCGAAGATCGCCCGGAACGTGCCGGAGGTCGGAAACAGGTCGGGGACGAGGAGGGCGTAGAACAGGGCGAGCACGGCCCAGACCCCGATGACGGAGAATCTGCTGGGCTGGAGCCGGGCCGCGAACGACGTGCGTCGCTCACCGATCTTGGGCGGTGTTTCGGCTGCGGTGGCGGTCATGGCTGGCGGTCTCCAGGTGTCGAGGCGGCGGTCATAGGGCGTCGAGGACGTCGGCGGCGGTGAACCGGCCGGTCAGCCGGCGATGTTCCTGGCCGGCCCGCAGCACGATGACGTCGTCGCAGACGTACGCGAGGTCGGTGGCCTCGACCGAGCAGATCAGGACGGCGGTCCCGGCGTCGGCGACCGCGCGTACCACGCGCAGGATGTCGACCCTGGCTCCCACGTCGACCGCCTGCGTCGGCTCGTGCAACAGGAGCACGTCCGGCCGGTTGAGCAGCCACTTCCCGAGCAGCAGCTTCTGCTGGTTGCCGCCGCTGAACGAGGCCGCGGGCAGGTCCGCGGCGGGCGGAGTGATCCCGAGCAGGCCGACGATCTCGGCGAACTCCCGGCGTTGCCAGCCCTTGCCGATCGCGAAGGGGTTCGCGTGCCGGCGCAGGCGAGGCAGGGTGACGTTCTCGAGCGCCGTCATCGCCAGCGCCAGCCCTTCGTGCGCCCGCTGCTCGGGAACGTAGGCGATACCGGCCGCGATGTGGTCGCGCACGGCACTGCGCGCGAGGTCGAGCCCGCGTTGCCGGGCACCGGTGCGCACGATCCCGGTCACGTCGGACCTCGCGCCGGCGAGCGCGGCGGCGAGCACCTCGTGGCCGGCGTCGGTCGCGCCGGTCACGCCGAGGACCTGGCCGGGCTTGAGGTCGAGGTCGAGTCCGGTCAGGCCGCCACCGCTCACGCCGCGGGCGGACAGAGCGGGGCGGTCGGTCCCGGGGCCGACCGGCCGGGGTGGCAGGTCCGCGAGCTCCACCTCCCGGCCGAGCAGCAGACGCGCCAGCGCCGCCTCGGTCATGCCGCCGGTCTCGATGCCCGACGCGCGCGCCTGCCCGTCCTGCAGCACCGTGACGCGGTCGGCGAGGAGCAGCACCTCCTCGAGCCGGTGGCTCACGACCAGCACCGAGGTTCCCTCGGCGGCGAGCACCTTGACGATCTCGTAGAACTCGGGCAGCGACTCTCGCGGGAGCGATTGCGTCGACTCGTCGAAGACGATGCAGCCGCCGCCCGATTCGTGGCTTTGCAGGGCCCGGGCGATGGCGACCAGCGCACGCTGGCCGGGACGCAGGTCGCCGAGGCGCGCCCGCGGGTCGATCGCGGATCGCAGCCGCTGCAGCGTGGCCGCCGCTTCGGCGACCTCGGTGCGCCAGTCGATCCGCCGGGTCAGGCGGTGCCGGCGCAGGCGCCCCATCCTGATGTTCTCGACCACCGTCGCGTCCTCGATGAGGCCGAGGTCCTGGTGGACGAAGGAGAGGCCGTGCCGATTCAACTGCGTGGGTCTGGTCGGCAGGTCCAGCTTCTGGCCGTTGACCTCGAGCGTGGCGCCCGGGTCGGGGGCGATCACTCCCGAGAGGATCCGGACGAGCGTGGACTTTCCCGATCCGTTCTGGCCCACGAGGGCGTGGATCTCCCCTGGTGCCAGCTCCAGCCCGACGTCGCTCAGCACCCGGCTCGACCCGTAGGTCTTCGACGCGTGAGCGAGCGCGAGTCGTGGCGTTGCCGGAGCGGCGTCCGGGTCGAGCGGCGCCAGGAGCTCACGACGACCGTTCACGTGTCCTCCTTGGCCATCCCGATCTCACCCCTGAGATCGGCGTCACACGACCGTAACACCTACCGTGGTAGGTAGCGCAAGGGCCGAGTCGCCGAGGTTCACGGCTTGACCATCGTCCGACCTTGCATTTAGCGTCTTACGTACCTACCTATGTAGGTAACTAGGAGGGAGAAGTCGGTGCTGCTTAGCGGAGTGGTTCCGTTTCCGCAGGAGTTCGCCGCGCGGTACCGGGCGCGCGGCTACTGGGATGACCGGCTGCTGATCGAGCACTGGGAGGACGCCTTCGCCGCGTTCGGCGACCGGGTGGCGGTCATCGACGACCAGGAGCGCTGGACCTACGCGGAGCTGGAGCAACGTTCGATCAGGCTGGCGGGGGTGCTGGTCGATCTGGGCCTGCGACCCCGCGACCGGGTTGTCGTGCAACTGCCCAACACCAACGCCTTCGTCTGTCTCTACGTCGCCCTGCAGCGGATCGGTGCGATCCCGATCATGGCCCTGCCCTCCCACCGCTACCGGGAGGTCGAGCAGTTCGTGCGGCTCTCGGGTGCGGTCGCGCTCGCGTCCCCGGCGCGGGTGAAGGACACCGACTTCACCGAGATCTTCGAGCGCGTCGCCGCGGACCAGCCCTCGCTGCGGTGGCACCTCACGCTCGGCGCGGCCGACACCACGGGCGACAAGCGGCGTCTCGACCTGGCCGAGCTCATGGCCGGCGAGCCCATCACCTCGGCCCAGGACCTGCTTGACCTGCGGGGCGACCTGGACCCGGAGGACCCCGCGGTCTTCCAGCTCTCGGGCGGCACCACGGGTATCCCGAAGCTGATCCCGCGCAGCCACAACGACTACGCGTTCAATTCACGGCTTGCGGTGTCGGTCTGCGACGTCCGCCCCGGCGACGTGCTCCTGGACGTCCTGCCGATCTCGCACAACCTGCCGCTCGCGTGCCCGGGTCTGCAGGGTTTCGTGTTCGCGGGAGCCACCGTCGCGCTGTCCACCTCGACCCGCGCCGGCGACGTGTTCGCCCGCATCCAGCGCGACGGGTGTACCCACATGCACGTCGTGCCGGCCCTGCTGATCAAGCTCATCAACGACCCGGCGGCGGACGAGTTCGATCTCGGCTCGATGCGCGTCATCCAAAGCGGCGGTCAGCGCCTGCAGCCGGAGACCCGCCGCGGCGCGCAGCGGGTGTTCGATCGCGCGACCGTTCAGGAGAACTTCGGCATGGCGGAGGGGCTCCTGATGTTCGTGCGGCTGGACGACCCGGAGGAGGTGCGGATGGAAACCGTCGGGCGGCCCATCTGCGTGGACGACGAGGTCCGCCTCGTGGATGCCGACGGACGCGACGTCGCCGACGGGGAGGTGGGCGAGCTGTGGGCGCGCGGCCCCTACACGCTGCGCGGCTACTACAACGCGGCCGAGCACAACGCGCGGGCGTTCTCGCCCGACGGCTTCTACATGTCGGGAGACCTCATGTGGCGTCACCCGTCGGGTAACTACGTCGTCGCCGGCCGTACCAAGGACCTGATCAACCGGGGCGGAGAGAAGATCTCGGCGGAAGAGGTCGAGAACCTGATCCTGACCCATCCGGCCGTGCTGAACGTCGCCTGCGTGCCGGTCGACCACGAGGTGCTGGGCGAGCAGATGTGCGCCTGCGTCATCCTCAGGCCGGGCGCCACGCTGACGCTGCGGGAACTGGTGGTACACCTGACCGGCTTCGAGCTGGCCAAGCACAAGCTGCCCGAACACCTGCGGATCTACGACGCCTTCCCGCTCTCGCCGGTCGGCAAAGTATCCAAGAAGGACCTTGTGGCGCAGTTGCGCGCACCGGTGGAGTGACGGGCTACCTACCGGGGCAGTAAGCTTATCGAGATCGCACGTGACGAATTCCCGCGATGGGACTGAACGATAGCGAACAGTATGACGAACTCGGACGGCGCGCCTGACGCACTCGTCCAGGCGCTCCTCGAACTCGGTTTCTCCCAGTACGAGGCCAAGTGCTACGTCGGATTGATGAGTGCTGCGCCGCAGACGGGATATCGGGTGTCCAAGACCACCGGTGTCCCGCAGCCGAAGGTGTATGAGACGCTGCGGAAGCTCGTCACGCGGGGCGTGGTGCGCGAGATCGCCGGCGACCCGACGCTGTTCAGCGCCATCCCGCCGGACGCGCTCCTGCGGCAGCTCGAGGACACCTTCGAGCGCCGGCTGGAGGACGCGAAGGCCTCGGTCAGGGCGCTCGACCCGGCGGAGCTGCCGCGCGATCTGGAGTATGTCGAGCGGTTGGAAGGTGTTCAGGCCGTGCTCGTCGCGGCCGGGGACCTGCTGGCCGGGGCGACCCGCCGGGTCTACCTCTCGGCGAGCGCCGATGAGCTGACGCTGCTGCGGCCGGCCATCGAGCAGGCCGTGGACCGTCAGGTGGATGCCGTGATCCTGGCCTTCGGTCGCGGCAAGGTCGACATCGCCGGCGCTCGCGTCTTCCGCCACGCTTCCACGGACGGCGCGCTGTTCCGTCACCACCAGGCCCGCCACGTCGCGCTCGTGGTCGACTCGCGCGAGACCGTCAACGCCATCGCCGCGGACGGCGCGTCCTGGCACGGCATCCGGACCGCGAGCGTGCCGGTCATCGCGGCGGTCAAGGGCTTCATCCGCCACGACATCGACCTGCAGCAGGTTTTCGCCGACTTCGGGCCGCAGCTGGTGGATGCCTACGGCCCCGGGCTGCAGATGCTCGAGAGCTATCGGCAGGATCACACCGCCGGTGCCGAGTCGCTGGCCGCGCACGCCCGGAGCCGCGCGGAGCGACTTCGAGCAGGGTGACGCGGCGGCCGCGCGCCGCGCCACCACCCGCCCGGGCCACCTGCCGGGCGCGCCGCTCAGCGCCGGCCCGAGATGCCCGCCTGCATGGCCCGGACGCCGGTGACGAACCCGGGCAGCGTCGTCGACCAGCGCTGGGCGCGGGTCTCGAGCTCCAGCGCGTCGCCGTGCACCGGCAGCTCGGCCTCCGCGCGCAGCGACGCCACCATGCGGCGCGCGAGGTCGCGCTCGAGGCCGGCCATCGCCGCCAGCCGCGCCGTCGCGGCGCCGGCCGGGTCGTCCTCCACGGCGAGCACCAGCCCGTCGCGCAGCGCGGACTCGGCGTCCCAAGCCTCCGACAGCAGGCAAGCGGCCGCCGCCCGCTGGTAGCCGACGGCCCGTTGCAGCAGCCACAGGTGTCCGCCGCCCGGATGCAGGCGGAGCCGGGCGAACCTGGTGTCGAAGCGCGCCCGCGGACCGGCGAAGCGCAGATCGCACGCCAGCGCCAGGTTCAGCCCGGCGCCCACGGCGGGGCCGTCGACGGCCGCGGCGGTCAGCAGCGGCGACCGCATCACCCGCAGGAAGCCCTCGTAGACCGCCTCGACCGGGGCGAAGTCGCCGTCCGCCGCGCTGAGCAGCGTGTCGAGCCGGGCGCCCGCGCAGAAGGCCGGTCCGCGGGCGGCGATGACCACCGCCGAGACCGATTCGACGGCCTCGGCCTCATCCAGGGCGGCGCAGAGGCCGCCGATCAGCTCCGCCGACAGGACGTTGCGGCGATCAGGGTCGTTCAGCGTCACGACCGCCACGTTCGGCGCCGCCACCGTCAGCTCCACCAAGCTCGTCATGGACTTGACCGTATCGTACTACCTACTGAAGTTGGTACTATCGGCGTATGAGATCTGTGGTCCTGTCTTCCGTCGTCCGCACACCGATCGGCCGGGCCGTCAAGGGCTCCCTCCGCGCGGTCCGCCCCGAAGACCTTGTCGCCGGCGTGATCGCGAGGGCGGTGTCGGACGCCGGCATCGACCCGGCGCTGATCGACGATCATGTGCTGGGTACCGGATATCCGGAGGGAAGGCAGGGCTACAACCTGGCGCGGCGGGCCGGCCTGCTCGCGGGCCTGCCCGTGGAGATCCCGGGCTCCACTGTGTCCAGGTTCTGTGCCTCCAGCATGCAGGCGACCCGGGTGGCCGCTCACGCGATCATGACCGGCGAGGCGCGGGCGTATCTGGTCTCGGGCGTGGAATCGGTCAGCCAGGTGGGCCGCACCCTGGCGGAGGAGCACCGGCACCCCGATCTGACCGAAAGCGGCCCCTTGCCGGACGTGTACGTGCCCATGGGGGTGACGGCCGAGAACGTGGCCGCCCGATTCGGTATCAGCCGCGCGGACATGGACGCCTTCGCCGTCCGCAGTCACCAGCGCGCGGTCGCGGCGACCAGGGACGGCTTCTACGCGCGGGAGATCGACCCCGTGCGGACGCCGGACGGCGTCGTCTACCAGGACGACGGTCCGCGGCCGGACACGTCGGTGGAACGGCTTGCGCAGTTGCGGCCGGCGTTCCGCGAGGACGGCGTGGTCACCGCCGGGAACTCCTGCCCCCTCAACGACGGTGCGGTGGCCGCGATCCTGGTCGACGAGGACTTCGCCGAAAAGCACGGCCTGCCGGTACGCGCCCGGATCCTGGCCAGTTCCGTGTCGGGCGTCGACCCGTCGGTGATGGGCGTCGGCCCCATCGACGCGATCGGCGAGCTCCTGGCCCGCACCGGCCGGAAGATCGACGACATCGACGTCGTGGAGCTCAACGAAGCGTTCGCGAGCCAGGTGCTCGCGGTTAGCCGCGCGGTCGGCATCGACATCGACGAGCAGCTCAATCCGCACGGCGGCGCGCTCGCCCTGGGACATCCGTTCGGCATGACCGGTCTGCGCCTGGTGGGGACGCTGGTGAACGGCCTGGAGCGGCGCGGGGGGCGGCTCGGGATCGCGACCCTGTGCGTCGGCGGGGGCCAGGGCATGGCGATGCTCGTCGAGCGGGTCTAGCGAGCGTGATGTCGCCGGCGCACCCGCCACGTGTCCGTCGCGGGTGCGCCGTACCCCTTGGGGTGTCAGGTGGTCGCGGTGAAACCGCCGTCGATGACCACGATCTCGCCGGTGACGAACGGGTGGGAGACGAGCAGGGCGTGCACCGACTCGGCGACGTCTTCGACCTCGACGTTGCGGCGCAGCGGCGTCTGCCTGGCCCGTCGTTCCATGAGGCCGTCGTAGTTGTCGCCCAGGGTCCGTTGCATCCACTCGCCGGCGATCCATCCCGGGGCCACCGCGTTCACCCGGATGCCGGGGGCCAGGGCCCGGGAGAGGGTGCGCGTCAAGGAGACCACCGCCGCCTTGGAGGCGGCGTAGGCCAATGGCTGCGGCCCGGGCCGCAGGCCGACGATCGAGGCGACGTTGACGATGGAGCCGCCGCCGGCGCGCAGGACCGGCGCGGCGGCCCGCGTCACCTGCACGAGACCCCGCACGTTGACCCGGAAGACCCGGTCCCAGTCGTCCAGGTCGATGCCGTCCAGGTCCTCCGGAGCCGTTTCTGAGGTCGTGCCGGCGTTGTTCACCAGCGCGTGCAGCTCGCCGTGCGGGGCGGCCGCATCGACCAGGGCGCGCACGGCCGCGTCGTCGGACACGTCGGCGGCCACGGCCCGGTGGTCTCCGCCGATGGCGGCGAGCTCTTTG
Source organism: Dactylosporangium sp. CA-092794 (assembly GCF_050948465.1). Classification (NCBI taxonomy): domain Bacteria; kingdom Bacillati; phylum Actinomycetota; class Actinomycetes; order Micromonosporales; family Micromonosporaceae; genus Dactylosporangium; species Dactylosporangium sp. CA-092794. The sequence continues at coordinate 1,418,935 of NZ_CP192044.1, forward strand.
AGCGTCTGGTGGGCCCGATCGGCCGACCGGCTGTAATTGATGGTGACGTCGTAGCCCGCCTGCGCGAGACGGATCGCGCAGGCGCGACCGATGCCGGTGGCCGAGCCGGTCACGAGCGCGCGGGGGCGTGCGGTGGAACTGGTCAAGACATCTCCTCGCTGAGGCGTTGGTTCACAGGCCCAGTACTCGTTCGGCGTTGGCGTGGAAGACCTTGTCCAGGACTTCCTGGCTGTAGCCGAGGTCGTCCCACTCCCGCAGGATGCGCGCGAACGGGATGCTCGGGTGGTCGGTCCCGAACATGATCTTGTCCTGCAGGCGGGCGCGGATGTCCACCTTCAGCGACGCCGGGAAGTGCTTCGGGGCCCAGCCCGACATCTCCCAGTAGACGTTCGCCTTGTGCAGCGCCACGGCGGTCATCTCGTCCACCCACGGGAAGCCCGGATGGGCGGCGATGATCGTCAATCCGGGCAGTTCCGCCGCCAGATTGTCGATGGCCATGGGGTGGGCATCGCTGATCTTGGCGCCCAGGCCGCCCGGCAGCCCGGCACCCATGCCGGTCGTACCGACGTCGATCATCACCGGCAGGCCCAGGTCCCGGATGCACTCGAAGAGCGGGCGATGGGCGGTGTCATCGACCCGGAAATGCCCCATGATCGGGTGGAAATGGAAGCCGAGGAGCCCGTCCTCCCGCCCGGCGCGCTCCGCTTCACGGATCGCGTCATCCCCTTTCAGGGGATCCACGGCGCCCCAGGCGCCGACGAATACGTCCGGATGGCGTGCTCGCATGGCGGCGGCCTGCTGGTTCGTGAACGGTTTGGCACCGGTCAGGAACTCGATGTCGAAAGCGACCAGGACGGCTTCGAGGCCGGCGGCCCGGATGTCTGCCACCACGTCGTCCTCGGGCCGGCCCACCCAGGGCTTGTTCCAGTACTGGGCCAGGGCTTCGGCGAACGGGCCTTGGGAGTCGACCCACTCCTGGGTGCCCGGATAGCAGTGGAGATCGATCCGCCGCATAGCTCCTCCAGAGTTCAGTATGTACCTACTCTAGTAGGTAGTAGTCGCACGGTATAGCCGATCCGGGCATTAGCCAAGACCTTGAGCCACCTTGCTTACTACGAAGGTAGGTGGCAGTATCGCCGCCATGACGAGCAACTGTCTGCTGGTGACGGCCCGGTTCGACGGCCGCCTGGTTGCTGCCGTCGCCGCCGGGGAAGCCCTCTACCGTCCGCCCTGGCTCCGCACCGCGGCCGGCGTGATCGACGCCCTCCGAGCCTGGCCGGAGCTCTCGGACCGGTGGAGGTCATGGCGGCCCGACGAGGCCGATCGCCTGACCGGCGCCCAGGTGGTGCAGCCCCTGCAGTACCCGCCGAAAGTGCTGTGCTCGGGGCCCAACTTCACCGATCACCTGGCCGAGATGGGCGAGAGCGGGCTCGGGGACGCCTGGAGCGCCTACTTCTTCCTCAAGCCTCCGACCACGACGCTGGTGGCCGATGGTGCGGATGTGCTCATCGACGACCCCGAGACGGCCAAGGCCGACTGGGAGGGCGAACTCGCCGTGATCATCGGCATCGGCGGCAGGCGTGTCCGCCCCGAGGACGCCATGCGTCACGTCGCCGGCTACATGGTGGCCAACGACATCTCGCTGCGCGCACCCCACCGCCGCGACACCCCGGCCAAGCCCTTCCAGTGGGACTGGCTCGCGTCCAAGGGCGCCGACACATCGCTGCCGATCGGACCCGGCCTGGTCCCGGCGTGGACCGTCGCGGATCCGCAGAAGCTGAGGATCCGCACACGCGTCAACGGTGAGCTGCGCCAGGACGGCAGTACCGCCGACATGGTGCTCGGCGTGGCGGAACTGATCGCCGACGCGAGCCGGCTGGTGACGCTCGAGCCGGGCGACGTGATTCTCACCGGCACGCCCGCCGGGGTCGGCGCCAGCACCGGCCGGTTCCTGAGCGACGGCGACAAGGTCGAGGTGGAGATCGAGGGCGTGGGGGCCATCAGCAACACCATCCGCCGCCGCCCGCCAGAGCACGAGGAGACTCCATGAGCATCACGCACCTGCGCAGCATCGCCATCTCCGCCGCCGACCCGGAGCAGCTCCTGCCCTTCTACGAAGACATCTGGGGGCTGCGGAAGGTCGGCACGACGGGCGACGGCACCATCCTGCTGCGCGCCAACGGCGAAGAGCATCATGTGCTGGCGCTCGTACCCGGACCCGGACACCGGATGGACGGCATCGGACTCGGCGCCTCCTCGCCCGCCTACGTCGACGAACTGGCCGCGGCGCTGGTCGGCTCGGGTGTCGAACCGGTCAGCGGCCCGGCGTCCCGGCCACCCGAGCTGGGCGGCGGTTACGGCGTGACCTTCCGCGACCCGGAGGGCCGCCTGATCGACGTGAGTGCGAACGTCGGCACGCACGAGCCGTTCGCCGCGGGAACCGGGCCGGGACCCGACCGGCTCAGCCACGTCGTCCTCAACTGCACTTCCCAGGCCGCGTCGGTCGAGTTCTACACCACCGTGCTCGGCTTCAAGGTCTCCGACAGCTACGAGAACGACCTCATGGTCTTCCTGCGGTGCAACCAGCTCCACCACTGCGTGGTCATGGCGCCGGGCCGATGGACGTCGCTCAACCACGTCGCCTTCGAGGTCGCCTCCGCCGATGAGGTCATGAAGGCGCTCGGCCGCATGCGCAAGGCCGGCGTCGACACCATCTGGGGCCCGGGCCGGCACGGTCCCGGAGGAAACGTCTTCTGCTACTTCGCCGACCCGGTCGGCAACGTCATCGAGTACACCGCCGAGCTCCTCGAGCTCGACGACTCCTGGGAACCGCAGGTCTGGCGGCGCACACCGGAGAACGCCGACGTCTGGGGCACCAGCGGCGGCATCACCCCCGACGTCATCGCCGCCATGTCCAACCCGCCCGCCGGCGCTCTCGCCGAGCCGGAGCGATCGTGAGCCGCCGCATGCGCGGCTACGTGATGCGCGCCTTCGGCGCACCGGACGTGATGGAGCTGGTCGACGACCTGCCGGTCCCCGAGCCGGCCGACGGCGAGGTCCTGATCCGGGTCCAGGCCATCGCGCTGGCGCGGACGAAGGACGTGGCCATGCGGGCGGGCCGCCCGCCGTTCGCCCCGCGGGTGTCGCTGCCGCACACACCGGGAACCGAGCACGCCGGCGTGATCGAGGCCGTAGGGACCAACGTCGACCCCGCACTGCTCGGCACCCGGGTCGCGGTCTCCGCCGTGCTGACCTGCGGCGCATGCCGGGCGTGCCGGCGTGGACGCGAAGAGGCCTGCGCGGACTTCCGGCTGGTGGGCGTGGACCGTCCCGGCTGCTACGCCGAGTTCGTCACCGTACCCGCCGCCAACGCATTCCCGATCCCGGACGACCTGCCGATCGCCCACGCGGCCGCGCTGGCCGCGAACGGCCCGGTGGCCCGCGCGCAGCTGGACGCCGGATCCGTGGGCAGCGGTGACGTCGTCGCGATCATGGGCGCCGCCGGCGCTCTCGGGTCCACCGCGGCCTGCCTGGCGCATCACCGCGGCGCATCCGTGATCGCGGTGGACCGAGTGGCATCGAAGGCCGGCCTGCTGGCGGCGCTGCCCGCCGACGGCATCTTCGACGGCGCCGACCCGGAACTCGCGGCGAAGCTGCGCGCCCACACCGGCGGATGGGGCATCGACTGCGTCGTCGACAACCTGGGCCTGCCCGACCTGTGGCTCGCCTACCGGCCCGCGGTAGCCACCCTGGGCCGGATCGTCGTCTCGGGCGCCATCGGCCGCGACGCGATCCCGATGGAGCTGCTGCCGTTCTACCTGCACAGTCAGTCGCTGATCGGCGTCCGCACCGGCAACTTCACCCAGATGGCCGGACTCTGGAGCGACGTGAGCGCGGGCTTCCGCCTGCCCGGCACCGTCGTGCGAACCATGCCGTGGACCGACATGCCGCAGGCCCACGCCATGGTCGAGAACGGAGCGGCCATCGCACAGACCGTCCTGGAGGTGTCATGACGAAGCCGAAAATGCTCGCGCCGGGCGAGGGCCGTCTCATCGCGGGCGGAGGTCTGCACGCGACGCTGAAGGTCGCCGGAGGCAGCGAAGGGCTCACCTCGACCTTCGAGGTCGTGGTACCGCCCGGCTACGACGTCGGAGCCCACGTGCACACCATGGGGGAGGAGCTGTTCTACGTCGTCGAAGGCGAACTGGACCTGCTCGCCCTGGAGCCGACGACGCGGTCCGGCAACGACTGGCACGAGTGGGTCGCTCCCGACGGCCACACCTACATGCGGGGCGGACCCGGAGCCATGCTCTTCGTGCCCGCCGGCTGTCCCCACGCCTTCGCGAACCCGACGGACAAGCCCGCCAAGATGCTGTTCCAAGCGGCGCCGTCGGGCCACGAGGACTACTTCCAGGAACTCGCGGACTTCCTGCGCGCCAGCAACGGACCGCCGGACCAGGAGGAGCTCGGCCGGATTCGCCGGCGCCACGACATTGAACAGCTCACGCCCTTCCGCGGCGGAACACCACTGACAGCGAACCAGGGAAGCCGATGACGACCGGCACCCAGGTGCGCCGGGTCCCGGTCGTGCGGATCGATACCGTGGCGCTGCCGTCCTAGCGCAACGGCCATGGTGAATTTGTGGATCACCTGACGATGGAGGCTTCGGCGCACTCCCTCGAACGCGCTCGGAGAGTGGGAGAGCGGCACGAAGAGCATCCCACCCGCTTCGGTGAGCCGTGAGCGGCGCGCGTTCGTGGGTTCTGCCCCAGATCGAGGGGTTCGACGGCCCCGCCGCGGATCTCATGCCCGTCCCGGGTACGTTGAGTGACCATGGCGTGGTTCACCGAAGTCGAGCTCGGAGAGCTCGCCGGCAGCCGGTCGTTCGGCCGGGGCGGGAGTACGTCGAGGCGGTTACCAACGTGCGTGGCCTGTGACCGGCGGTGACACCCTATGCCTGACGATGACCAGGTGCTGCTGCACTGGCTGGAAAGTCTGCCGGAAGAGGCGCTTGCCCGGCTGCTGGCCGCTCGCCCGGAATCGCTGGAACCACCCTGGCCCCGGCATCTGCGGGCGCTGGCGGAGCGGATCGGCGAGCCGGAGGCGGTCACCATGACCGTCCGACGGCTGCCAACCCCGGCCGTCCAGGTGCTGAGGGCCCTCGCCGCCCTGCCGGTCGGCGCGACGCGGGAGACCCTGGCGTCGTTCCTCGGGCTTGCGCAGGATGATCCCGACCTGGCCCAGACCTTGGCGACGTTGGCCGAGTACGGGTTGGCGTGGGCCGACGAGGGCGACCAGCTTCGCCAGCCCCGCAGGGCGGCGGCCGGATGGCAGCACCCGCTCAACCTCGGCCGGCCGCTCGCCGCGTTCCTCGAGAATCTCAACCTCGGGCGGGTCAAGGAGTTGGCGCGTACCCACAATCTGTCGCTGCACGGCGGGAAGCACGCCCTGACCGAACGACTCACGGCCTACCTCAGCAGCCACGATCGGGTGGCCGGCATCGTGGCAACCGGGCCGACCGGGATCGAGGATCTGCTGCGGCCGTTCGTCTGGGACCAGCCGATCGGTGCGGCCCTTGGGATACGCTCCTTTGCCCCGCCTGATGGGCCGGCGACACCGGTGCGTTGGGCCGCCGATCGCGGGTTGCTGTGGCACCAGGACTGGGACTTCGCCGAGATGCCCCGTGAGGTGGCCCTGGCCCTGCGGGGCAGGGACTATCACCCCCCGTTCGACCCGAGACCCCCGGCGGTCGCGACGGTTGCGGCCGATCCGGAGGCGGTCGACCAGGCCGCCTCCGTGGCCGCGGGTCACCTGTTCGACCGGGCCTGCGCGCTGCTCGATCTTGCGGCCAGGACCCCGCTGGCCACCGTCAAGACCGGCGGCGTCGGCTCACGCGAGATCAAGCGCGTTGCCAAGCTCCTCTGCTGTGCCGAGGATGAGATCCGGGTACTGCTGGAGGTCGCCTTCGACGCCGGGCTGATCGGCGAACTCGAAGGCGCCGTCCGGGCGACACCGGCCTGCGCCGGATGGATGGAGGGCGATCCGGCGCAGCGGTATGCGACCCTGGCCCGGGCCTGGTGGACCAGCCCGCGCTCGGCGCTGTGGGTGCCGGAGGGGCCGCGGCCGGCAGCCCTGGCCGACACCGTGTCTGGCGAAGCCGGGGTCGCGGTCCGGCGGGCGCTGCTCGCCGCGCTGTCCCGGCTTCCCGCCGGGTCCGGTGTGGACACGGCCGAGCTGGCCGGCGGCCCTGGCGGGATGGACCCGGTCGGGGAAACCGGCGGGATCGCCGGGTACGTGCGGTGGCTCTGCCCGGCATACCCGACCGACCTGGTCGACGGCTGGATCTCGTCCGCAGCCGCCGAGGCGCAGCTGCTCGGTGCGGTGGCCGGGGGCGCGGTGAGTACGTTGGGCCGAGCCCTGGTGGAGGACGGCGACGTCGTCACCACCGCGCGGGGGCTGCTGACTGTGACCTGCCGGACGGCCCTGCTCGGCGCGGACCTGACGGCCGTGGTGGCCGGCCCGCCGTCAGCCGAACTGGCCCGCGTCCTCGACCGCCTGGCCGACCGGGAGTCCCGGGGTACCGCCTCGATCTGGCGGTTCAGCCCGGCAACAGTGCGCAGCGCCTTCGATGAGGGGTTCACCGAGGAGCGGATCCTGGCCGACCTGGCCGCCATCGCCGCGGGCGGGCTGCCGCAGCCGCTGGAGTACCTGGTCAAGGACGTGGCCCGGCGGCATGGTGAGGTCGGCGTCACCGGGGTGGTCTGCGTGATCCGCGGACTGGACGAGCCCCTGCTGGCCGAACTGCTCGCCCATCGCAAGCTCGCCAAGCTGGGACTGCACCCTCTGGCACCGACCGTGCTGGCCAGCGGACTCCCGCCGGACCAGACCCTGGCACTGCTGCGCGAGGCCGGGTACGCCCCGGTGCCGACCGGACTCGACGGCGTCTCGACGATCCGACGCGCTGACCAGTCGAGGGCCGGTGGGGCGGCCCGCGCTGAGGATGCCGGCCAGAATCCCGCCAAGAGCGCGGCGCCGCGCCCAGCCGAGGCCGGTACCGCCGTCGCGGCTCTCGATCCGCGGGTGCTGGCCGAGCGGCTGCGGGCCACTCCGGTTCCAGTCAGAATGTCCGAGGCCGAGACCTGGGAGGTGATCGCGCGGCACACCGGGCACCAGCGCGGCGCCGCCCTCAGCGGGTTGCAGTACTTCGCGACCTACGGGGTGCCCGTGCGGGTACAGGAGAGGCTCGAAGACGGCACGGAGACCTGGTGGGAGCTGCGGTCCGTGGAGATCGTGGAGGATGTGCTCATCGGCTGGTGCCCCGAACTCCAGGACTACCGCCAGGTCCGGCTCGACTCGATCGCCCTGGTGCGCCAGCACTGGAGCTGAGGCAAGGCCCGGGCCGCTGCGGCTGGTGATCAGCGGCACGATGACGCGGTGTTCCAGCGTGCGCAGTATGGGCATCCTGCTTCCCAGGCCGCTGCTCCTGAAGGCCGCCCGCTCCGGGCTGGATGTGGCCGGCATCGCCCGCACCTACCGCGTCACCGAGGAGATGGCCCGGTACCGGTACAACAGCACACGCATCGGCCGTCAGGTAGCCGGCGCTCGTGCACGTCTTTCCTGACGGCTAGACCGGTGTTACTCACCGACGGTGACCCGCCTTGTCACGGGCCACCGGGGCAGGCGCGAATCGTACCGCCTCGGCAGGCCCGACGAGGGGCTCGCGACTTTGATCTTCCAGACCGACGGGGTGTGAGGCCCGCCGCCTGATACGACTCGCTAGGCCCGTGGGCTGTGCCACTATGCATGGGACCGACCCCAAGGCAGGTAGTTCGCAGGATCGGGCGGACCTCGAGCGGCTCCAGCGACTGACCGACGATCGTGGCAACCCAAGCGCGTCCGCCACTGTTCGTCGGGTCAACGCGAGGATGCCCCGGGCCGTCGGGCCGGGGCATCCTCAACGTCTTTTCGAACGTGAAACTAGCGTCCACCATTAGTGATCTACCAGTCACGTCGCACGTTTGCAGTTCTGTGACGTGCCCCCGGCGGGTCCCTCAGAGCATGGGAAACGGCCATGACCGGCGGTGATGCCGACGTCGTGATCATCGACAGTTGCTGGCCGGTGCCGCCGCGCGAACAGTAGCAAGCGGTTCGTGCCCGTCCGCATCAGAGTTGGCGGACGGGCCGTAGCCCGGTGGGGCGGGGCTACGTCGTCCGGACCAGAGGGTCATGGTGTGCAGCTGTGGCCTGGGCCATGCGTTTGGTGGCGAGTGTGCGTCGGCGAGCCTCGTCGCAGCCGCCAGACGGACTGTGGCCCGGTCCGGATGTGACGTTCCAGGGCAAGTGGGAGGAGCGCAGCTGGCGCAACGTCCTGGGCCCGTTCTACGGCGGCATGACTGACAACTGCTGGGTCGGCCGGTTCCACGTGCCGCGCCACGTCCTCTATGGCGACGACATCGACTACGAGCAGGAGTTCCTGTACCGCTAGCCGCGCACCGTCGAGGAGCTGCGTCGATGCAGGTGTTGCGCGGTTTGCTGACGAGGTGAATGTCGGCGGTCTGGCTGGAATGGGTGAACCGCGACGAAGTGTCTTCAGGTCGGGTGGTTATGCCGGTGCGGTGCGTAACCACGTGGCAGTGAAGTGTGTCACTCGATTCGTGGGGTTCGGTGGCATGGCCTGCACCCGTGCGGTTGCGGCGTGGCGACGTTCAGTGATCGGTGCCATGACCATCTACCGCAACGTGCTGGTGTCGAAGTAACGTGCACGTGCATTTCGACATCGCTATATGGGTTCGGCTGGAACGGCGGTTGCCTTCGGCGCGGGGCTGCGGTCTCGCCTTACGGGGAGAAGGTTCGCTCGTGCGTGTTCATCGTGGGCTGTTTCGGTCGTTGCCGCGGTCTCGTTGGTTCGTGGCGTTGGCTGCTGGTGTGGTGCTTGTGTTGTTGGCGCCGCCGGCCGGGGCGTTGGCGGATCCGCCGACGGGTCCGGAGCCGTACCTTTCGGTGGCTGGTGAGCCGTTGGACGGGATCGGTGTCGAGGCGCCGTTCACGGTGGAGCTGTCCGACGCCGATGCGGTGTCCGGTGAGGTCACGTGGCTGGTTGATGACCATTTCGTGGGTAAGGACTCGGCGGCGCCGTATACGTGGGTGATTCCGGACACCCTGACGGACGGCAAGCACAAGGTGAAGGCCCGGTGGGTGACCAGCCCGCCGTCGACCGATGAGGTGTCGGCGTATTTCTGGCTGGGTGGGCCGTGGCAGCCGCCGAAGACGGTGTACGAGGAGCCCGCGCCGTCGCTGGAGAGCCTGTGGGTGACCGCTGACAACCGGCGGGAGCCGGTCGCCGGGCTGTATGACTGGTCGAAGGCCGGGTTCGGTGGCGGCACGGTGCTGCCGACGGATGCGAATGTCCGACCGGAGGCGCAGTGCCGGATCACGCCCGAGGAACTGCGTCAGGTCTACGGTGTGGTGCCCAACGACGGCGGGGACGATACCAACGGGTTGCAGGACGCGATCGACGACATCAAGGCGGTGTGCTCCCCGACCGGCGACTATACGAAGAGCAGCCGGATTCTGCTGCCGACGGGCACCCTGAACATCGACCACGAGTTGTCGATCGACGCCGACTATCTGATCATCCGGGGTGCCGGGTCTGATCCGGCGACGGGTACGCGGTTTGTGTACCGGCCCAATGCCGATACGCGCTACGACACGATCACCAGCGACGGTTCCCGCTGGGACCAGGATGCGATGACCTCGGGTGACGCCAACGGCGGTTGGCTCTGGCCGGGGCGGGGCCTGTTCCGGGTGCAGTCGCGGGCGGTGGACCCGAGGTATGCCGCTCAGTACGCCGCGGCCCCGGCGAACCGGAAGGATCTGTTCGAGGGCACGGTCAACGATCACTGGACCAGCGGGCTGCGGGTGCGGGGCAAGCCGGGGGATCCGAACTTCGCCGGCCGCAAGGGTGACACGGTGGTGTACCTGGCCGCGGATGCCTCGTTCGACAACTTGAAGGTCGGCGGCCTGGTCAACGTGATGGCGGCGAACTCGGAGAAGTTCTACGCCGAGATGCAGGCGCTGCCGACGAAGTGGCCGTTGGACAACTTGCACATGCGGCAGCAGATCTTCATGGTGACCGCGGGTGACCCGTTCGGCAAGACGCTGACGCTGGACAAGCCGCTGGAGTACGACTTGCCGGTCAACTCGACCTCGGATGGCTCGCCGGCGTTGAACGGTGCGGTGTTCGACTCGAAGGTGACCCCGCTGGTGGACGCGGTGGTCGGGGTCGGTCTGGAGGATCTGTACTTCACGCAGGAGATGCCGCAGCTGGACCGGGCGAATGCCAGCCACAACTACGGCAACATGGACCCGGCCGCGGCGATGCACGGCATCGTGTTCAAGTGGTCGGCGAACTCGTGGGTCAAGGGCGTGCGCGCGGAGATGACCGGCTCGCACCCGATCGTCACCGAGGTCGCTTCCAATCTGTCCATTGTGGACAATTATCTGGACGGTTCGTGGAACAAGGGCAAGGGCGGTAACGGCTATTTCCGTGGTTCGCGGGTGTGGGACTCGGTGTACGCCGGAAACACCACCCGTAACCTGCGGCATTTCACGTTCCAGTGGTCGGCGTCGGGGAACGTCGCGATCGGCAACAGCTTCGATTCGGACCTGAACCTGCACGGGGGCTACGAGCGCAACAACCTGTTCGAGCTCAACGAGGTGTCCACCCCGTATGCGCACCGATCGGACAGTTGCCAGTCCAACTGCGGTGGTGAGGGCGGCGACTCGGTAGAGGACGCCGGCTGGTATCCGATCTGGTGGGCGGCTGGGAAGAAGGCCGTGAAGTGGTCCGGTTCGTCCGGGCCGAACAACGTGTTCTTCAACAATCACCTGCGCAAGCAACTGGACAACGACACCACGCCGTACGTCGACTATGCCCCGTACGGCACCGACCGGCAGCGGATCTTCCGGTTCGGTTCCGACAGCTCTGGCGGATTCAAGCATCTGGCCTACAACGGTGAGCCGATCGCGGACTGGGCCGGCAACGAGACCCGTGACTACACCGCGGGCGCCGGGGTCGACGCGTCACGTACCGATCCCGGGCGGTCGTTGTTCCTCAAGTCTGTCAGCTTGTCCGGATACGGCGGGCCGCATCCGCAGCCGCTGCGCCGCACGTGGGGCTGTTCGTGCTGGGATGGCCGGGGCTGGGTCAACACCCGCCTGGCCGCGGATCCGGTGAACACGGCCACCGGCGGGCTGATGGAGACCTTCACTGACGCGTCGATCGCCGGCCTGGGCCGGTTCCTGGACTGGGGCCGTACCTACAACAGTCTCGACCTCACCGACGGGCCGCTCGGGCGGGGCTGGCAGTTCTCGTACAACCCGTCGGTCACCGCGGGCACCGACAACACGGTGATGATCCGCGACGGTACCGGCGGGCAGAGCCAGTACCGTCGCAACGCCGACAACTCGTACAGTGCGGTCGACCCGGGGGTCACCGCCACGCTGACCGACCGGCCGGGCGGCGGGTGGCTGCTGCGCAACCGCCTGGGCGACGAGTTGCTGTTCGACTCCGCAGGGCGGCTCGTCGCCGACCGCGACGAGCAGGGCCGCGGAGTCACGCTCGCCTATGCGGGTGGCCGGTTGCAGACGGTCACCGACGGCTTCGGGCAGACGTTCACGCTGCACTGGGGTGACACCGGACCGGCGGCCGGGCGGATCACGCAGATTACCGGGTCGGACGGGCACAGCGTCGGCTACGGCTACACCAGCACCGCCGGTGAGTCCCGGCTGACGTCGGTGACCGGGGTGGACGGCAAGACCACCAGCTACAGCTACGACCCGGCCACCGGCTACCTCAACGGCATCACTGACCCAGTCGGCAATGTGCTGGCCCGCACCGTCTACGACCCGGTCACCGGCCGGGCCGTCCAGCAGACCGACGGTGCCGGTGGGGTGTGGCGGTTCGCCTGGGACCCGGGCACGGAGACTGCCACCATCACCGATCCGACCGGCAGGGTCAGCAAGGACGTCTACCAGGGCAACGTGCTGGTCTCGCAGCTCGACGCGGACGGCCGCTCTGCCGATCTGTACTACAACGCCGACAACCACGTCATCGCCGAGAACACTACCGGCCAGGAACTGACCCGCGATGAGTACGACGGACGCGGGAACCTCACCCGGCGCACCTATCCGCCGGCCGAACACGGCGCGGCGCCGGCCACGGAGACGTGGACCTACGACACCGGCAACCGGGTGACCGCCCACACCGACGTGTTCGGCAAGGTCACCGGATATGAGTACGACGGCCAGGGCCGGCTCACGAAGACGACCTACCCGGACGGCACGACGGTCACCACCACCTACACCGCCCTCGGCCAGCCCAGGACCGTCACCGACCAACTCGGCCGGACCACGACCCTCACGTACGACGCCAGCGGCAACCTGATCCAGCAGGCGGAGCCCGGCGACCGGGTCACGACCTACAGCTACGACGCCGCGCACAACAAGCTGTCCGAGACCGACCCGCGCGGCAACGTGGCCGGCGCCGACGACGCCACCCGTGAGCGCTACACCAGTCACTGGACGTACGACGCCGTCGGCCGTGTGCTCACCGCCACTGACGCCCTGGACCACACCACCACCTACACCTACACCGCCAACGGTGAGGTGGACACCGAAACCAATCCCAGCGGCGGCGTCACCAGGTACACGTACGACGGCAACGACAACGTCCTCACCACCACCGACCCGAACGACCGGGTCACCACCAACACGTACGACGCCGCCGGTCGTCTCGCCTCGGTCACCGACGCCGAAGGCGGCAAGACCACCTACAGCTACGACGCCAACGGGAACCTGGCCGCCGAGACCGGCCCGGGCGGCAACGTTACCGGCGTCGACCAGGAAGCCCGCCGCCGGAACACCACCACATACGCCTACGACGCGGAGGGTCGGCCCACCCAGACCCGGGTGGTCGACCCGCAACGCCCCGACCGGTACCTCGTGACCACCACCGAGTACGACGGGCGGGGCCTGCCGGTGGCGGTCACCGATCCCGGCGGCGGCGTCATCCGCACCGTGTATGACCTGGCCGGACGCCCTGTCAGGACCACCGACCCGACCGGGGTGGTCAGCACCGTCAGCTACGACGACCTCGGCCGGGAAAAGACCCGCAGCGGCGGCGGCACCACCGTCACCAACACCTACGACGCCGCCGGCCGCCTGCAGCGGACCGAGACGGCCGGCGGCGCGGCCACCAGCTACACCTACTCCGACGACGACAACGTCAGAACCGTCACCGCCCCGGGCGGCCTGACTACCACGTTCGAGTACGACACGGCTGGCAACCGCACCCGGACCATCGACCCGCTCAACCGATCGGCGCGCACGCTGTACAACTCGGTCAACGGGGTCACCAAGACGATCGACCCGGCCGGCAAGGAAACCGCCTACGGCTACGACTCGTCCGGCCATGTCAACAAGGTCACCGACGCCAACGGTGGGATCACCCAGTACGCCTACGACAAGGCGGGCCAGCTCAAGACCCTCACCACGCCCAAGGGCGGCGCCTACACCTACACCTACACCAAGACCAGCCAGGTCAAGACGGTCACCACGCCGGCAGGCCGAGTCACCAGCTACACCTATACCCCCGACGGCCAGCCGAAGAAAGCTACCCTGCCCAGCGGGTCCATCACGTACAGCTACGACGAAATCGGCCGCCCCACCAAGATCGACTACAGTGATGCGTCCGCCGACGTCACCTTCAGCTACGACAAGGCCGGCCGGGTCCAGACCGTCGGCAACGGCATCACCACCGCCGAATACGGTTACGACCCGGCCGGGCGCACCGTCGCCATCAATCGCGGCACCCAGCGGTTCGCCTACGACTGGGATGACCAGGGACGTCTCGCCAAGCGGACGCTGCCCGACGGGCGGAGCCAGTCCTACACTTACGGCTCCGACGCGCGCCTGGACAAGACCACCCTCACCGCCGCCGCCACCAGCCGCGACATCAGCTACGGCTACGACGCCGCCCAACGCCTGCAGACCATCACCAGGTCGGACGGGCCTACCACCACACGCGGCTACGACAACGCCGGCCGCATCACTACCCTCCGGCACGCCGACGGCGGCGGCCACAGCCTGGTCCAGCAGAATGTGACCTGGACCGCCGCCGATAACCCCGACACGATCACCACCACCCGCGGCACCGCCACCACCGTGGCCACCTACAGCTACGACAACACCGGCCAGGTTACCCAACTATGCCTGCCCACCACCGGCGTCGCGTGTGCCGCCACCGATCCGCGGATCGGCTACGGCTACGACCTCAACGGCAACCGCACCAGCACCACGAAGATCAATGCCGGCACCGGCGGCTCCACCATCTCCGGCTACGACGCCGACGACCGGCCGACCACCAGCGCCGACGCCACCGGCACCACCACCTACACCTACGACGCCAACGGCAATCTCGCCGGCCAAACCAGCCCGGCCGGGACCCGCACCTACGCGTACGGCCTCGACGCCAACCTCCGCACGGTCGGTCTCGAAGACGGCCGCGCCATCGGCTACACCTACGACGAAGCCGGCAACCGCACCAGCCGCACCGTCAACGGCGCCGCCGACGCCGCCTGGACCTGGGATACCCTCGGCGACCTGGCCACCCGCCTCGACGAAACCACCGCTGGCGGCGCCACCACGCACCAGTGGTGGGCCGACCCGGTCAGCGCCCTGGGCACCGCCGTCGCGGACACAGCCGGACCCACACCGATCTGGCTGCTGGGCGACTACCAGGGCAGCATCACCGACGCCGCCACCGCGGCCGGTCTCACCTCCAGCCAGACCCTCGACCCGTTCGGCAACCCGGTCTCCGGCACGAGCGGTGGCCCGCTGGGTTTCCACGGCCAGTACCGCGACGACCAGACTGGCCTCTACGACGTCCGCGCCCGCGACTACGATCCCGCCACCGGCCGGTTCACCGCACCTGACCCCGTGGCCGCCGATCCGGGCACCCCGTTCGCCGCCACCTACCACTACGGCTACAACCGCCCCGGTGTGTTCACCGATCCCAGCGGTCAGTGGGTCAATATCCTCATCGGCGCCGGCGTCGGAGCGCTCGTCGGCGGCGCGGTCAGCGGCATCGTCGACTGCGCCATCGGCGGCAAACGCGGCTGGGATTGCGCCAAGAGTGTCGCCGTCGGCGCCGCCTGGGGCGCCGCCGCCGGCGCCCTGATGAGCGTCGGCCTGCCCGCCGGCGTCACCGCCTTCGCCGGCCGCGCCGGACCCTGGGGCCTGCGCGCCGCAGCATGGGGCTTCGACGCCCTCGTCGGCGGCGTCGCCAACGTCGGAGCCGGCGCCACCAACGCCTACCTCAACGGACACGGGTACAGCGGCGGTCAGGCCGCCGCCGACTTCGGCATCGGCGCCGCCGGCGCACTCGGCGGCCGGGCGCTGACCAAACTCGGCGGCAAAGCCTGGAACGCACTGCAACGCAAATTCTTCGGACCGAAACCGGCCAACCCCGCCACCGCGGCGTGCGACGACGCGGGCGGTGAGATCTCGGGCGGTACCAACCCGTCGGCGCCCGCCGGCAGCGGATCCCCTAGGTACTCGACTCCGTCCACGCCGGGGATGCGCAGCAAAATCAATCCCGGCGGCGGTACGCGGAACTGCGGGGGCGTCGCTTGTGCGGGGGACGCAACGCTAGGCGGAAATCCAACCTCGGTCGGCCCCGCCGATAGGCCGTTGAGAAGAGCGCAGATGGAGAAACTTATGGGACGCACGTTCGTGCGAGTCCGTGACCTGGACGACCTTGTCGATCGGGTGGAGTCGTGGGGTAGTGGGGCACGCGGCGTCGTCGGCGCCTGGCCAGCGGCGGAAACAAAACCGGGACACTACTTCAACGTGGTGAACAACAGTGGCCATGTATCATTCTTCGACTTCCAAAGCGGACAGGCTTCGCACGTCGACAGGTGGGACAGGTACTATCTGATGCGGACCAACTGAGATGCTTGACGAACAAGACGCCATCGCGGCCGCAGCTGCGTTTCTCGCTGAGACGAGCCGGCAATGGCCCGATCTGAACGTGCGGGTCGCGTCGCACTGGACGTTTGCCGATGACGGGAAGCTCATCGTGCCCTGGAACACCGTTGAGGCGCTCGACCATGGAGACGCGGACGCCGAGTTGGGTGGCAACATGCCAATCTGCGTCGATCTTAAGACCGGCGAATGTCGCTATATAGACATTAATGAGTTGGTAAGCTATATGAGTCGAGGTCTCATATAGGGAGGTTGTCTCGTGCGCCCAGCGGGCAGGGCGATTGCGGAGTCGAGCGATGAGGCTGTGAGCAGGGGTTCATGCGGTGAGTGAGCGCTGCCGGGGCCAAAGAAACGGGTGAGGCCGCATCGGTGATCATGGAGTTCTCGACGCCCCGTGACCCCGCAAGGACCTCACCCGCAGATGGCATCATCCCTCATCCCCGCACTGGCTGTCACCGCGCCTGACGCGGACTTCGCGCCTGCCCCAGTCACCGATCGTGAGCACGGCGGGCTGCCGCACGCCTTGGCCGCGGTCCCGGACCCGCGTGACCCGCGCGGGATCCGCTATCCCCTCGTCGGTCTGCTCACCGTCGCGGTCTGCGCGGTCCTCGCCGGCGCGTCGTCGTTCGCTGCCATCAGCGACTGGCTGCACGACCTGGACGAACACGCTCCGGCCCGGCTCGGGTTCGGCCGCCGGATGCCGGCGGGCACAACGGTGTGGCGGCTGTTGACCCGCCTCGACGCCGGCTTGCTCACCCAGGTCCTCGCAGGCTGGCTGCGCACCCGTACCCCACCGGTGCCGTCCCGGCCTCGCTGCTACCGCACCGTCATCGCCGTGGACGGCAAGACCCTGCGGTTGAGACACGAGGTCGTAGTGCGCCGCGAGGCGCCATCACTTCCGGGTGGGGTGAAGGACCCGCCGCTGGTCTGTCGCAGCAGGCTGGTGAAGCTGAGGGCAGTCGTGCGACGTGAGGTCGCACGTATTGAGTGATCGCACTGTTTGGAGGATCAGTCGTATGACGAGGGTGTGATCCGGTCCAGTGTCCGGTGTGGACCGTCCCTGTCCTGGCGTGCGTCGCCAGGGTCTTTGCGTAGTCGATTGACAGGTGTTTGACCTGGGTGGATGTCGGTGTCCGGGCCGGGGGCCGGGCTGATACGAGACGGGTGCGACCCATCGGTGATCATGGAGTTGCTGAGACAACATGACACCGACGAGGGACCGCACCCGCTGATGCCATCATCGCTGATCGACGTGATCCGCCAGCACGTACCCACCGCTGCCAGCCTCACGATGGCGGCTCGCGTCGAGCAGCCCCGCGGCCTGCTTGCGGCCCTGGCCCGGGTGCCTGATCCGCGCGACCGGCGTGGGATCCGTTACTCCCTGGCAAGCCTGCTCGCGGTGGCCGTGTGCGCGGTCCTGGCCGGCGCGGTCACGTTCGCGGCGATCATGGACTGGGCCGACGACCTCGACCCGGCCGCCGGCCGCCGGCTCGGGTTCACCGGCCGGGTCCCCGTGCTGAGCACACTGTGGCGGCTGCTGATCCGCGTCGACGCCTCCACGCTGCAGGCCGTGCTGACCGACTGGCTGCGGTCCCGCCTGCCCGTACCCCAACCGACCGTGCGACCCCACTGGCGGATCATCGCCATCGACGGCAAGGTCCAGCGCGGCGCCCGGCTACCCGACGGCCGGCAGGTCCACCAACTGTCGGCCTACGACACCACCGACGGCGTGGTCCTGGCCTGTTGAACGACGTTCGGTGTGAGGACGTGTGAGGCGTGTGCGTCGTTGCTGGTAGGCGGCGTTGGGGGCGAGCCTGGGGCTTGCCCTTTGTGCTGTGCGGCGACAACGTGAGCGGGGTCTGGATAGGGGCGGCCCTCCCGGTCTTTCTCTTGGCCGAGGTGGCCGGGAGGGCCGTGTGCGCTGCTTGGAGGCAGCTTGATGCTCACGGTAGAGGCCGACGCGGGTCGCGTCGAGGAACGTTTGCGGTCTGGTGGGCTTGTTTGCCCGTTCTGTAGCGGTGTTTTGACTGCTTGGGGGTTTGCCCGGGTGCGGGTGCTGCGCGGGGTGTCGGGCCCGGTCCGGGTGCGTCCGCGGCGGGCGTGGTGCGCTGGTTGTGGCCGCACGCAGGTGTTGCTGCCGCTGTTCGGGTTGTCCCGGCGTGCGGATGTCGCCGAGGTGATCGGTGCGGGGCTGGTGGCGAAGGCGGCCGGGTTGGGGCATCGGCGGATCGCGGTGCTGCTGTCGCGGCCGGCGGCGACGGTGCGGGGGTGGCTGCGCCGGTTCGCCGGGCGTGCCGAGTCGGTCCGGGCCGGGTTTACGGCCCTGGCCGTGGATGTCGATGCCGGCACGCCGCCGCCGATGGCGGCGGGGTCCGCATTCGGGGATGCGGTCGCGGCGGTGTTGGCGGCGACGGCCGCGGTGACGGCGCGGTGGCCCGGGTTGGCGCTCGCCGTGTCGCCGTGGCAGTTGGCCGCGGCGGTGTCCCACGGCAGGCTGCTCGCACCCGCCGCCGGCGGGCAGTTGACCAACACGAACCGCCTCTGGGCAGGGCTTTGGTGATCGAGCACCCTCACGCGCAGGTCCCATGACCTGCAGGTGAGGAGATTGCATTGACTACCTTTGATGATCAGGTGCGGGTGCGGGCCGAGCGGGCCCGGCAGGTCGCCTTGTTCCGTTACCGGCTCATCCAGGACGTCATCGACGTGCGCCTGACGAGCCGGGAACGCGGCCGGCTGGTGACGGCGATCGCCGGGCGGGAGCACGACGGCCCGTTCGGGGAGAAGATCACCGTGTCCCGGCAGACGATCGACCGGTGGTGCCGCCGCGACGGGTTCGCCGGTCTGGTTCCGCAACCGGCGCAGGTCCACCCGCGCACCCCGGCCGAGGTCCTGGACATGGCCGCCGGGCTGAAACGGGAGAACCTGGCCCGCACCGCGACCCAGATCGCCCGGATCCTGCGGGCGTCGTCGGGCTGGTCACCGTCGGAACGGACCCTGCAACGGCATTTCGAACGCCTGCAGCTGCACGCCCCCGCACCCTCGACCCTCGCCCAGACCGAGGTGTTTAGCCGGTTCGAAGCCGACCGGCCCAACGAATTGTGGGTCGGCGACGCGCTGCACGGCCCGGTCGTGGCCGGCCGGAAGACCTACCTCTTCGCGTTCCTGGACGATCACAGCCGGGCGGTGATGGGTCACCGGTTCGGCTACTCCGAAGACACCGTCCGCCTCGCCGCGGCCCTGCGCCCGGCCCTTGCCAGCAGGGGTGTCCCGGCCTCGATCTATGTTGACAACGGCTCGGCATTCGTTGACTCGTGGTTGCTGCGGGCCTGCGCGAGCCTGGGCATCAAACTCGTGCACTCCACCCCGGGCCGGCCGCAGGGCAGAGGCAAGATCGAACGGTTCTTCCGCACCGTCCGTGAACAGTTCCTGGTCGAACTGTCCACACCCGACAGTCAACCGATCGGCGACCTCGCCGAACTGAACCGGCTGTTCACCGCCTGGGTCGAGACTGAATACCACCAACGCATCCACACCTCCACCGGTGCCGCGCCGCTGGCCCGCTGGCGGGCGACACTGCCCAGCCCGCTGCCCACACCAAGCCCGGCCGCGCTGCGCGAGGCGTTCCTTTGGTCGGCGCACCGGACCGTGAACAACACCGCCACCGTTTCGTTGCACAACAACATCTACCAGGTCGACCCGATCCTGGTCGGCCGGAAAGTCGAGTTGGTGTTCGACCCGTTCGACATGACCGACGTCGAAGTCCGCCACCACGCCCGCTCCTACGGCCTCGCCGTCGCGTTCCGGATCGGCCGCCACGCCCACCCGAAGGCTCGACCCGAACACGTCGCGATCGACCCGCCACCGGTCGGCATCGACTACCTGCACCTCATCGGCGCCACCCACGCCGCAGCCCTCGGCGACCGTGTCAACTACGCCGCTCTCACCGCCACCACCCACCCGGAGCACGAGCAGACGCCCGATCGGACCGAGGAGCAGCGGTGACCATCGAACGCCTGCAAGCCTTCTACGGCTTCACCCGCATGCCCTTCGGCCGCAACCTCGCCCCCGGCATGCTGCACCGCCACGGCAGCCACGCCGAAGCTGTCGCCCGGATCACCTGGTGCGTCACCGAACACGCCCTCGGCGTCGTCACCGGTGAGGTCGGCGCCGGGAAAACCGTCGCTGTCCGCGCCGCACTCACCGCCCTGGACCCCACCCGTCACACCATCATCTACCTCGGCAACCCCACCATCGGCGCCCGCGGCATCCACCACGCCATCGTCACCGCCCTCGGCGGCCTGCCCCGCACCCACATGGCCACCCTCATCCCACAAACCGCCGACGCCCTCGCCGCCGAACACGCCGAACGCGGCCGCACCCCGATCCTCGTCATCGACGAAGCCACCTCCTGGACCACCACCAACTCGAAGGCATCCGGATGCTCACCAACCACGACATGGACTCCGCATCCCCGTTCGCCTGCCTCCTCGTCGGCCAACCCACCCTCCGCCGCCGCATCAAACTCGGCATGTTCGCCGCCCTCGACCAACGCATCGCCCTGCGCTACACCCTCGCCCCGATGACCCCGACAGACACCGCCAGCTACCTCCGCCACCACCTCACCCTCGCCGGCCGCTCCGACACCCTCTTCTCCGACGACGCCACCGCCCTCATCCACCAAACCAGCCGCGGACTACCCCGCGCCGTCAACAACCTCGCCGTCCAAGCACTCATCGCCGCGTTCGCCGCCGACAAAGCCATCGTCGACGAATCCTCAACCCGCGCCGCAGTCACCGAAGTCACGACAGAATGAACCGCAAAACGACACCATGAACACCACAGCCCCGCCGGACACCACCGGCGGGGCTCACCTAACACCGCTCACGCTCACCAGCAACGACGCCTTCATGCTCACGCCGAACGTCGCGCAACACTGGCCCAGGTCCAGATCCCGGCGAAGTCCAACGAAATCCCGGCGTTCACCCCGCTACTCGAACAGGTCGTGGCCCGGCTCGGCAGCCTGAACAATGTGGTGTTCGTCGCCGACGCACTGCACGCGCAGGTCGCCCACGCCCGCGAGGTCGCCAGACTCGGCGGGAACCTGTACGTTGCGGTCAAGGCCAATCAGCCCACGTTGTTCGCCCAGCTCAAACAGCTTCCGTGGGCGCAGGTCCGGTCGGGGACCGTCGCCGTGACCGTGGGCACGGACGCCGGGAGACCCGCACCGTCAAGGCCCTGACCGTGTGCACCCCGGGTGGTATCGCGTTCCCGCACGCTGAGCAGGCGGTACGGATCACTCGCACCCGCATCGTCGGCGACCAGCGCACCCACGAGATGGCATACCTGGTGGTGTCCCTGCCCGCAGACCAGGCACAACCGGCTGACCTGCAGGACTGGGCCAGTTCCGAGTGGCACATCGAAAATCGGCTGCACTTATCAGGGGGTGTAAGCCCTTTGTCATCAATGTCAGCGACGGCCGTCATCTGTTCCTCTTCTTCTCGTTGAGTCACTGCTATCAGCGGGGGCTCTTCGACGAGAAGGAACAGTGGCAGTGGCGTACAGCATCGCGGTTCGTCCGCCGGGCGGATGTCCGACGTGGACGGTGGTGGACGAGGCGTATCGCACGGTGCCTGCGATCGAGGAGTGGTTGGAGGCTCATCGGGTCGAGTGGTCGCCGAATACGGTGCGTGGGTATGCGACCGCGCTTGCCCCAGTGGTGGACGTTCCTGGAACAGCGTGGCGAGGCGGAGGGATGGGATCGGCTGGGGGTGCTGGCGGTTACCGCGTTCCTGTCCTGGTTGCGGAACGGCCGGACCGTTGAGCGGTCCCTCACCGTCGTGGTGGATGGCCCGTCGGCGGAGACGTTGGAGGCGCGGCTTGCGGCGTTGATCTCGTTCTACCGGTGGCAGGCGGTAGTGCACGAGGTTCCGGTCGCTGGGCGGCTGCTCAAGGGCGCCGCGCGGCGGGCCCCGGCCCGCGGGCTGCTGTCGTCGGCCCAGTCCATGATCGCCGCGAACGTGACCGCGCCGGCCAGGACCGCGCACACGGCCACCGCGAGCAGGCTTGCCAGGGAGTAACGGATCCCACGCCGGTCGCGCGGATCAGGCACCCGGGCCAGGGCCGCAAGCAGGACGCAGGGCTCCTCGACGCGAGCCGCCATCGTGAGGCTGGCAGCGGTGGGTACGTGCTGGCGGATCACGTCGATCAGCGATGATGGCATCAGCGGGTGCGGTCCCTCGTCGGTGTCATGTTGTCTCAGCAACTCCATGATCACCGATGGGTCGCACCCGTCTCGTATCAGCCCGGCCCCCGGCCCGGACACCGACATCCACCCAGGTCAAACACCTGTCAATCGACTACGCAAAGACCCTGGTCGACGCTCGCCAACCCCGAGATCCTGCGACCACTGCTCGACGGCCTTACTGTGCGATTGGACGGCGCCCCATCGGCGCCGAGCGTCATAAGCCGACGCCGGAAGATTCTCAACACCGCAGTCGAATACGCGGTTGAGCTGAAGCTGCTTGATGCGAATCCGATTCCGGCGCTGAAATGGAAGAAGCCCAAACCGACTCAACCGGTTGACCCGCGCTGCGTCCCGAATCCGGTTCAGGTGCGTTCGCTGCTCCACGGCGTGCGCGAACAGGGGCGCGTGGGGCGCCGCCTGGTCGCGTTCTACGGCTGCTTGTACTACGCGCTCATGCGTCCCGAAGAGGCAGCGTTTCTCAACAAGCGGCACCTTGTGATCCCGAAAGTGGGATGGGGGCAATTCCATCTCGACGGCGCCGATCCCTACGCGGGCAAGGATTGGACGGACACCGGCAGGGACCGGGATCAGCGGCAACTGAAGCAACGCGACCGCGGCGAGTCGCGTACCGCGCCATGCCCGCCCGAGCTGACCGCGCTTATTCAGGCCCATCTGGACGAGTTCGGGACGACACCGGACGGCCGGCTGTTCGTCGGTGATCGTAATCACGAGGAACTGCCGAAGCTCACTGTCGTGCGGACGTGGAGCCGAGCACGTCAGGCAGTGTTCACGGAGGAAGTCGCCGCTTCGCCGCTGGCGGGCCGCCCGTACGACCTGCGCCACGGCGGCATTTCCACGTACCTCAACGAGGGTGTTCCACCGACCGATGTTGCCGACTGGGCAGGGCAGTCGGTGGAGATCCTGTTCAGGATCTACGCCAAGTGTCTCGATCGTGGCCTACAGCGCAACCGTCACCGCGTCGATCGGGCGCTCGGCCACGGGTAGGCGCGCCCAAACGGTGGCGCGCCGGTGGCGTGGCTGGCCGATCAGGGCCGGATAACGCCAGTGACAGCCGGACACGGCAACGGCGCCGTTGGCCTGCATACCCGCAGGTCAGCGGCGCCGTTTTTGCTGCTAGAAGGCGATTCGATCGGTGGTGCCCCCGGCAGGATTCGAACCTGCGCTCCCGCCTCCGGAGGGCGGTGCTCTATCCCCTGAGCTACGGGGGCCTTGCGTTGTTCTCTCGTCTCGCGACGTCGACCACATTAGCAGAGCCCCGCCCCGGCCCGCGCGGTGGTTCCCCTGTGGCGGGTGGGGCGGGGTGGGGCTTAGGAGGACAGGGGCTGGGCGCCCAGGTCTTTTAGCATCTCGGTCAGTTGGGAGATGTCGTAGGACTGGGACACGCGGATCTTCTCCGCGGCGTCGCGGACCTCCTGGGACTGCGCCTTCTGGGCGGCGGCCTCGGCCATGTGGATGCCGCCCAGGTGGTGGCGGAGCATCAGCTGGCACCACAGGGTGTCGAAGTCCTTGCCGGTGGAGGACTTCAGCTTCGTGAGCTCGGCGTCGGAGGCCATGCCGGGCATGCGGCCGTCCGGCTGGAGGGTGTTCTGGCCCTCGGGCATCCAGGACATGGCGCGGGAGTCGGAGGTGGGGGAGAGGTGCCACTCGGTCAGCCAGGCCTGCATCTGGCCGATCTGCCACTGCTGGCTGGCGGCGATGTCGTAGCCCAGGTTGCGGATCTGGTCCGTGGTGCCCAGGCGGTACGCCCACATGCCCATCTCCACGGCCTGCGCGTGGTGGACGCTCATGTCGCGGGCGAAGCCGGCGTCGACCGAGTCGTTGCCGGGGGCCCGGAGGGTGGGGATCAGGTAGCCGATGGCGGTGCCGGCTCCCAGGAGGAGGACGGCGGCGAGCACGCCCAGGGTCAGGCGTGCTCGCCGTGAAAGTTGCGCGAACACGGTTGCTCAGTTGCCCATCGTGTTGCCGGCGCCGCTCGGGTCGTCCTTGCCGAGGTCGTGCGGTGTGGTGCCGGTGTCGGTGATGAAGCTGCCGTTGGAGCACGGGGTGCCGGGCTCGAGGCTGGCGTTCTGGCGCAGGGCCTTGATGAACTGGTCGATGCGCTTGTCGTCGGCGTTGTCGACCTTCAGCTGGAAGCCCCAGGCCTGTAGGGAGATCGGCTTGTCGAGGCCCGGATACGGGCTCATCAGCATGTAGTCGTTGCCGCGGACGCGCTTGGCGAGCTTCTCCACCTGGTCGGCGGGGAGGCTGGGGTTGTACGTGATCCAGACGGCGCCGTGCTCCAGGCTGTGCAGGGCGTGCTCGTTGGCGATGGCCTGCGGATACACGTCGCCGAGGCAGCGCTGCCAGTTGGCGTTGTGGTTGCCGGCGACGGGCGGGCTCAGCGGGTACTTCTGCGGGCCCCACACGTGCTCGCGCTGCTCCGTCATAGGCTTGTCGATCTTGAAGTAGTCCTTGATGCCGTCGATCTGGTCGGCGCGCTGGTGCCAGGTGAGGCCGTTCTGCCAGACCTGGTACCCCGCGAAGCCGATGATCGCCAGGGCCAGCACGCCGACGGTGGTGAACAGCGCGATCGGGCCCCAGGACATGCCCTGCTTGACCTTGACCGGGGCGATCTTCTTGGCGGCCGGGCGGCTGGCCGTCGCGGGGCGCTTGCCGGCGGCGGTGGCCGTCGTGGTCGTCTTGCGGGCGGGGGCGGACTTGCGAGGGTTGGCCTTGGGCCTGGTCGCCTTGGCCGGCTCGGCGGGGGACTCGGCAGCGTCCGCCTCTTCCACCTCGTCGACCTCGTCAGCCGCGAGGTCGACCTCGTCGAGCGACTCGTCACCGCCCTGCTTCGGCTTCGCGCCGGAGACGGCCTTGGTGGACGGCTTGCGATTGCCGCCACCGTGCTGGGTGCTCATGCTCATGTCGTCGCCTCGCTACGCTCAGCGTGGTGCTCGCTCATCGGGCCTCGTCTGGTCAACGGTCGGGGGTCGTGGCGGGCAACCGCCGTCCCGCATTGTGACCAGCACAACGGGCCGCCGCCAAGTACGGGAGTCTACCCCCGATAGCATTTGTCGGTGACTCCCGCCGAACTCGCCGTAGCAGTCCTCGCCGCCGCTCACGCGGCCATAACCGAGCGTGACCTCGACTCGTCCGTTCTTCCGGCGACGACCAGCGTGGAGCGACCGCGAAACCCGGAGCATGGTGACTATGCGTCCAATATCGCCCTGCAGCTGGGCAAGAAGGTCGGGCTGAACCCGCGCGAGCTGGCGAGCCTGGTCGCGAAAAATTTGCAGGAAACTCCCGGGATCGACGGCGTTGAGATCGCCGGGCCCGGCTTTCTCAACATCCGGCTGTCCGCGGCCGCCGCCGGCGAGCTGGCGGGGCTGGTGGTGCGGGCCGGGCGGGCCTACGGGCGCAGCGAGACGCTGGCCAAGGAGAAGGTCAACCTGGAGTTCGTCTCGGCGAACCCGACCGGGCCGGTCCACCTCGGCCACACCCGCTGGGCGGCGGCCGGCGACGCGCTGGGCCGCGTGCTTGCCGCCGCGGGCGCCGACGTGACCCGCGAGTACTACATCAACGACGCCGGCGTGCAGATGAACCGGTTCGGCGAGTCGGTCATGGCCGCCGCGCGCGACGAGCCGACCCCGCCCGAGGGCTACCCCGGCGAATATATTCAGGACATCGCCGCGCGGATAGTCAATGAAAATCCGGACATTCTGCGGCTGCCCGAAGCCGACCAGCAGCGAGCCTTCCTGGCCGAGGGCTACCAGGCGATGCTCAAGGAGATCCGGGCCAGCCTGGAGCGGTTCGGCGTCCACTTCGACGTCTGGTTCTCCGAGCAGACCCTGCACGACGGCGGCGCGGTCGAGCACGCCCTGGAGGAGCTGCGCAAGCTGGGCCACGTCTTCGACTCCGAGGGCGCCGTCTGGCTGCGCACCACCGACTTCGGCGACGACAAGGACCGGGTGCTGATCCGCTCCAACGGCGAGAAGACCTACTTCGCCGCCGACGCCGCGTACTACATCAACAAGCGCGAGCGCGGCTTCGAGCGCTGCATCTACATGCTGGGCGCCGACCACCACGGGTACATCGGCCGTCTCAAGGCGATCGCGGCCTGCGCCGGCGACGACCCGCAGCGCAACATCGAGGTGCTCATAGGCCAGCTGGTCAGCCTGCTGCGCGGCGGCGAGCCGGTCCGGCTGAGCAAGCGGGCCGGCACCCTGATCACGCTCGACGAGCTCATCGACGCGGTCGGCGTGGACGCGGCCCGGTACTCCCTGGCCCGCTCCTCCACGGACTCGCCGCTGACGCTGGACATCGAGGTCATCACGCGGCAGAAGAACGACAACCCGGTCTTCTACGTGCAGTACGTCGGGGCGCGCACGGCGTCGATCGCGCGCAACGCCGCCGAGCTGGGGCTCGAGCGCGGCGACGCCTATGACGCGGCGCTGCTGGTACACGAGAAGGAACTCGACCTGCTCAAGGCGCTCGCCGATTTTCCGTCCGTCGTCGCCACCGCGGCGGAGCTGCGCGAGCCGCACCGCGTGGCACGCTATCTGGAGGACCTGGCCGCGGCGTACCACCGGTTCTTCGACAACTGCCGGGTGCTGCCCATGGGCGACGAGCCGTTCACGGAGACCAACCGGGCGCGGCTCTGGCTCAACGACGCCACCCGCCAGGTCATCGTCAACGGGCTGGACCTGCTCGGCGTCTCGGCGCCGGAACGGATGTAGAGCACATGCGCGCACACGAGGCCGGAGCGCTGCACGCGGACCTGGGATCGAACGGTCCGTCGTGGCTGCGTACCCCCGACGACGTCAACGCCCTGGTCCCGACGCTGTGGCCGAAAACAGTAACCAGGGCGGCAAACGGGACGATCGAGGTGGGCGGCGTCGCGGTGACGACGCTCGCCCAGGACCACGGCACCCCGGCGTACATCTTCGACGAAGAGGACTTCCGGGCCAGATGCCGCCGGTTCAAGCAGGCGTTCGGCGGCGCCGAGGTCTACTACGCCGGCAAGGCCTTCATCGCCACGCACATCGTGCGGATCCTGGTCGAGGAGGGCCTGTCGCTCGACGTCTGCACGGGCGGGGAGCTGGCGATCGCCCTGCGCGGCGGCATGCCGCCGGAGCGCATCGGGCTGCACGGCAACAACAAGTCGGTCGCCGAGCTCACCGCCGCCGTCGAGCACGGGGTCGGCCGGATCATCGTCGACTCGTTCGACGAGATCGAGCGGCTGACGCGGATCGCCACCGAGACCGGCGCCCGGCCCAAGGTGATGGTCCGGGTCACGGTCGGCGTCGAGGCGCACACGCACGAGTTCATCGCCACCGCCCACGAGGACCAGAAGTTCGGCTTCTCGCTCTCCGGCGGCGCCGCGGCCGAGGCGGTGGAGCGGATCCTCGCCGACGACGTGCTGGAGCTGCGCGGCCTGCACTCGCACATCGGCTCGCAGATCTTCGACGCGGCCGGGTTCGAGGTCGCCGCGCGGCGGCTGCTCGGGCTGCAGGCGCGCATCAGCGAGGTGCACGGCAGGGAACTTCCGGAGCTCGACCTCGGCGGCGGGTTCGGCATCGCGTACACCACCCAGGACGAGCCCGCCGACCCCGCCGACCTGGCCGGGGACCTGCTGCGGATCGTCAAGCAGGAGTGCGCCGCGCTGCACCTGAGCGTGCCGCACCTGTCCGTCGAGCCGGGCCGCGCGATCGTCGGGCCGGCGATGTTCACCCTCTACGAGGTCGGCACGGTCAAGGACGTCGACGGGATCCGCACGTACGTCTCGGTCGATGGCGGGATGAGCGACAACATCCGGCCCGCGCTCTACGACGCCGCCTACTCCGCGACGGTCGCCGGACGGGCCTCGGCCGAACCGCCGATTCTCGCCCGCGTGGTGGGAAAACATTGCGAGTCCGGGGACATCGTCGTGAAAGATGAATTCCTGCCGGCCGACGTCAGGGCCGGAGATCTTCTTGCGGTCCCGGGCACCGGCGCCTACTGCCGCAGCATGGCGAGCAACTACAACCACGTCCCCCGCCCGCCGGTCGTGGCGGTGGCTGACGGCTCCTCGCGGGTCATCGTGCGCCGGGAGATCATGGACGACCTGCTCAGACTGGACGTGGGGTGACATATGCCGCCATCCGTGAAGGTAGCGCTGCTGGGCTGCGGGACGGTCGGTTCGGAGGTGGTCCGCCTCCTGCACGAGCAGGAGCACGACCTCACGGCCCGCATCGGCGCCCCGCTGGAGCTGGTCGGGGTCGCCGTGCGCCGGGCCGGCAAGGCCCGTAACCTGCCGGTCGACCCGGCGCTGTTCACCACCGACGCGCTGAGCCTGGTCAAGCGCGACGACGTCGACGTGGTCGTCGAGGTGGTCGGCGGGATCGAGCCCGCCCGCACCTGGCTGCTGGAGGCGCTGCACGCCGGCAAGAGCGTGGTCACCGCCAACAAGGCGCTGCTCGGCGAGGACGGCGCCACGCTGCACAAGGCCGCCGCCGACGCGGGCGCCGACCTCTACTACGAGGCCTCGGTCGCCGGCGCCATCCCGCTGCTGCGCCCGCTGCGCGACTCGCTGCACGGCGACCGGATCACCCGGGTGACCGGCATCGTCAACGGCACCACGAACTTCATCCTGTCCTCCATGGATGCCACCGGCGCCGGCTTCGCCGAGGCGCTGGAGGAGGCGACGGTGCTCGGCTACGCCGAGGCCGACCCGACCGCCGACGTGGAGGGCTTCGACGCCGCGGCGAAGGCCGCCATCCTCGCCTCGATGGCCTTCCACAGCCGGGTGACCTCGGCCGACGTGTACCGCGAAGGCATCACCGAGGTCACCGCCGCCGACGTGGCCAGCGCCAAGGCGATGGGCTGCACGATCAAGCTGCTGTGCATCGCTTCGAAGGCCAACGGCGCCGTCTCCGTGCGCGTGCACCCGGCGATGATCCCGCGCACCCACCCGCTGGCCGGTGTCGGCGACGCGTTCAACGCGGTGTTCGTCGAGGCCGAGGCGGCCGGCCAGCTCATGTTCTACGGCCGCGGCGCCGGCGGCGCCCCGACCGCCTCCGCGGTGCTCGGGGACGTCGTCGCCGTGGCCCGCAACCGCCTGGCGGGCGTCCGCAGCGCGTCCGAGTCGGCCTACGCCGACCTGCCGGTCTCGCCGATCGGGGACGTCCTCACGCGGTACCACATCAGTCTCGACGTCTCCGACAAGGCCGGCGTGCTGGCCCACGTCGCCGGCGTCTTCGCCAAACACGGCGTCAGCATCGCGACCGTCAACCAGTCCGGCCGGGGTAACCAGGCCGTGCTCGTCATCGTCACGCACGCCGCGCCGGACCGCGCCCTCGCGGCCACCGTCGCCGAGTTGCGCACACTGGACATCGTCCGCGCGGTGGCGAGTGTCCTGCGCGTCGAAGGGGAGTAGAGCGCCATGTGGCGTGGTTTGATCGAGGAGTACCGCGACCGCTTACCGGTCGGCCCGCAGACTCCCGTGGTGACCCTGCACGAGGGCAACACGCCGCTGCTGCCGGCGCCGGAGCTTTCCGCGCGGACGGGCTGCGACGTGTACCTCAAGGTCGAGGGCGCCAACCCGACCGGCTCGTTCAAGGACCGCGGCATGACCGTCGCGGTCTCCAAGGCCCTCGAGGAGGGCTCGAAGGCGATCATCTGCGCCTCCACCGGCAACACGTCGGCCTCGGCCGCCGCCTACGCCGCCCGCGCCGGCATCACCTGCGCCGTGCTCGTGCCCACCGGCAAGATCGCCTTGGGCAAGCTCGCCCAGGCGCTGGTCCACGGCGCCCGCCTGCTGCAGGTCACCGGCAACTTCGACGACTGCCTGGCGCTGGCCGCGAAGCTGGCCCAGGACTACCCGGTCTCGCTGGTCAACTCGGTCAACCCGGACCGCCTGGAGGGCCAGAAGACCGCCGCCTTCGAGATCGTCGCCGGCCTCGGCGACGCCCCTCACGTGCACTGCCTGCCGGTCGGCAACGCCGGCAACATCACCGCCTACTGGATGGGCTACAAGGAGGACCACGCCGCCGGCAACGCGACCCGCCGCCCGCGGATGTTCGGCTTCCAGGCCAGCGGCGCCGCCCCGATCGTCAACGGCGCCGTGGTCCGCGAGCCGAGCACCATCGCCACCGCGATCCGCATCGGCAACCCGGCCTCGTGGACCAAGGCGATCGACGCCCGCGACGAGTCCGGCGGCCTGATCAACGCCGTCACCGACCGCGACATCCTGCAGGCTTACCGGCTGCTGGCCCGCTCGGTCGGCGTCTTCGTCGAGCTGGGCAGCGCGGCGAGCGTGGCCGGGCTGCTCCAGGTCTCCGCCCAGGGCCTGCTCGAGCCGGGCCAGACCGTCGTGTGCACGGTCACCGGCCACGGCCTGAAGGACCCGGAGTGGGCGATCTCCACCGCGCCCGCGCCGACCACCGTCCCGGCCGACGCGCTCGCCGCCGCCAAGGCGCTGGACCTGGCATAAGCCTGCGGGACTCCGGTCCGTGCAACTGACGACCGTTGCTCCCGTCAGACACCGCTCGGGCCTGGCGGCCCTCCCTGCCAGGCCCGCGGTGCCAAGAGCGAAGCGAAAAGTCGGGCACTCCGTGCCACGACTTTTCGGACTTATACCCCGGCCGCCGAAATATCCACTATTTCCCCCTTTGCCGGTGCTGGACCGGCAGTAAGTCTCCGCGATCATGCCTGAGCCGCAGCCCGCACCACGCGTTTTCCATGATCGCGGAAGGTCGATGTACCCATAGGTACCTTAAGGCTCCACGATCATGAGAAACCCGCCCCGCGCCAGCCGGAGCCGCATGATCGCGGAGAGATTCGTCCGCCAACGCCGTCGCTCTGAACGGAGCGGGCGGGTGGCACGGGGTTCGGTGTAGCTGGCGGGGTTTGCGGGTGCGGGCTTCGGTGCGCTGCCGGCGCTGCCCCGGAACTCGGCGGCGGCGTCGGCTGTGGTCCGGGGTGCCGAGCGGCCGGGTGGCGTAGGCGAGTTCACCGTCGGTCTCGGACGAGCAGCCGCGGCTGCTCGCCGGCGTGTTTCGGGTAACGGCGGGCGACCGGGGGCTGCGTCGACGGCCACGGTGCGCAGCCCCCGGTAGCGCACGCCGGGCCGGCCGCGCAGCCCGGCGACCCCGGCCCGGATCTCGAACAGCGCGGCGCCGATGCGACGGCGGGCCCGACGACGTGGTTCGTTCGCTCCAGCCGCAGCCGGGTCGCGGAGTTCCGGCAGCTCAACCCCTCGCCGTTCCGGGAAATCGGGCGTTTGACGGATATTTCCCCCGCCAGGTCATAAGTCCGAAAAGTCGCGGCGCGGAGCGCCCGACTTTTCGTCATCCAGCCGGCAGCCGGGCTAGGGGGTTGAGCCGGCGGCGGGCGCCGGGCGGCGCATCGAGACCAGGGCCCAGCCGCCGGCGTAGAGCAGGGTCGTGGCGCCGGAGGCGGCGATCAGCAGGCGCGGGTCCGTGTGGTCGATGAAGGCGCCGACGGCGAGCTGGCTGACCGCGACCGACAGCGTGGCGAGCATGAAGTCGGTGGCGAAGACGCGGCCGCGCAGGGCGTCGGGTACCTCGGTCTGCAGCACGAAGTTCGACATCATCCAGTTGCCGCCGCCGGCCAGGTGGGCCAGCACCACGCCGGCCAGCACGAGCGGGAACCAGGTGAGCAGGCTGACGCCGATGTACGCGACGCCGTACAAGGCCATGGACAGCGCCAGGCCGGGCAGGAGCCAGGCCGGGTGGGACAGCACGCGGCGCAGGACCAGGGGGCCGATCAGGGCGCCCAGGCCGCGGGCGGCGAACAGCAGGCCGGTACCGAGCGGGCCGGCCCCCAGCAGGACGGCGAGCAACGGGAACGCGGTCAGCACGCCGTTGCCGAGGCCGACCGCGGACTTCACCGTCACCAGCGACGCGACCCGCGGGTTCGCGCGGACGTAGCGCAGCGCCTCGGCGATCGCGGCGAAGGTTGGTGCCGGCTCCTCGGTGCGCTCGGCCTGCAGCGGGCGGCGGACCCGCCAGACCTGCAGCGCGGAGAACGTCAGCAGGACGGAGGCCAGCACGAAGCACGGATAGGCGCCGAACGCGTCGGAGGCGATGCCGCCGAGCGACGCGCCGATGACGAGCATCGTGCCCCACGCCGAGCCGGCCAGGGCGTTGGCCTCGGACAGGTCCTTCGCGTCGACGACGTTGGGCAGCGCGGCCTGCGCCGCGGGGCTGAAGAAGGCCTTGGCGACCGCGATCGCCCCGACGGCGAGGAGCGCCACCCAGGCCGTGGCCGGCGTGCGCACGAGCAACAGCAGCAGCGCGCAGGCGGCCATGGACAGATCGGCGGCGATGAGGATTCGGCGCCGATCGAGCCGGTCGGCGACCGTGCCGGTGTAGGGCAGCAGCAGCGCCGTCACGCCGGTGTCCGCGGCGAGGACGAGCGCGCCCCACAGTCCGGAGCCGGTGAGGTGCGGCAGGAGCGTGAGGAGCGGGATCATCACGAACCAGTCGGCGCCCAGGCCGATCAGGTCCGCCGTGAACAGGTTGCGGAAGTCCTTGTTGCGGGTAAGGACCGAAAGCGCTGGCGGCACCCCCACACGGTAGTGGCTCGGCCCGCCCCTCCTCGAAGAACACAAACCCGATGACTCGGGCCGCGTCACTTGCAGACCGTCGCTCCCGCCAGACACCGGTCGGGCCTGGCGGCCCTCCCTGCCACGCCCGCGGTGCCAAGAACCCCGCACCTCTCCAGCCCGCGTCACCGCTACCCGTTAAGTCGAGCGCTCCGCGCCACGACTTAACGGATTTTTCGCCCGACACCAGATAAAAGCGCATATGCCCCCATCCCCCGCCGCGATCGCAGCCACAACTCTCCACGATCATGCGCGACCCGTCCCCGTTCACCGGCTTTCTCGTGATCGCGGAGACAACGTGTACTGATAGGTACCAAGAGTCTCCGCGATCATGAAATAGCGTTGGTGCCGACCGCGATGGGTGCATGATCGCGGAGACTTCTGGTCGCGATGCCCGCCGGGATCAAGCCGATCGAGGGCGACTCGGTGATGCGAGGCCCGGCCAATCGACAATGATCGAATCGACAAAGGGCCAATCGACGTGGGTCGACCAGTCGTCGTTCGCGGAGCAAAGTCGAGCAGGTCGAGCGGGCTGGGCGGGCTGAGCGCGCGGTCGAGTGGGTCGAGCGAGCCGAAGGTCGAGCAACGTGAGCAAGCCGAGCGGGAGAGCGGCGGTGTGGGCGGTGCGAGCGGAGCGGGCGGTGCGAGGGGAGCGGGCGGAGTGGGTGGAGTGAGCTGAGTGCGGGAGTGGGTGCGGGCGGGTGGAGTCGAGGGGGACTTGCGCGCGTGGGCTATCGTAGTGATATCACTTCGATATCCCTCAAGGAGCAGGTCATGGAGAGACGGGCCTTCCGGGTCGCCGGGTTCGCGATGCTCGGTGTGCTGGTCGTCATCGCGGTCGTGATCGGGGTGGCGCTCGCCACGCTGGAGGAGGGGCCCGCGAGCCTGGTCGCCGCGGTGCTGGCCGTGGTCGCCGCGCTGATCCTGACCGGGTTCACCGTGATCAATCCCAACGAGGCGCGGGTCGTGCAGTTCTTCGGGCGGTACGTCGGGACCGTCACCGACGCGGGGTTCCACTGGGCCGTGCCGCTGAGCACCAAGCGGCGGATCTCCCGGCGGGTGCGCAACTTCGAGACGGACCGGCTCAAGGTCTCCGACGCCGACGGCAACCCGGTCGAGATCGCCGCCGTGGTCGTCTGGCGGGTGGTCGACACGTTCAAGGCGTCGTTCGGCGTCGACGACCACATCTCCTACGTCGCCGTGCAGGCCGAGGCGGCGGTGCGGCACCTGGCGACCAGCTACCCGTACGAGTCGCACGACGACGGGCGGGCCAGCCTGCGCGAGGGCAACGTGGTGAGCGAGGAGCTGACCGCCGAGCTCGGGGAGCGGATCGCGCTGGCCGGGGTCGAGGTGCTCGAGTCGCGGATCACCCACCTCGCGTATGCGCCCGAGATCGCCCAGGCGATGCTCGCGCGGCAGCAGGCCAGCGCGATCGTCGGGGCGCGGTTCAAGATCGTGGAGGGCGCGGTCGGGATGGTGCAGAGCGCGCTGGAGCGGCTCGGTCAGCTGCAGGTGGTCGAGCTCGACGAGGAACGCAAGGCGCAGATGGTGGCCAACCTGCTGGTCGTGCTGTGCGGGGACCGCAACGTGCAGCCCGTCGTGAACACCGGCACGCTGTACGGCTGAGCCCGTGCCGGAGCGCAAGAAGCTGCTGCTGCGCCTGGATCCCCAGGTGCACGACGCGATCGCCCGGTGGGCGGCCGACGACCTGCGCAGCGTGAACGCCCAGATCGAGTTCGCGCTGCGCCTGGCCCTGCGCCAGGCGGGGCGCGAGGTACGGCGGGGGACCGTGGACGTACCACCGGATGATCCTGAGGATTGAGCAGCTCCGTCCTCATGGTGAGATGTGCGCATGGCCTTCCTGCCCGACCCGGTTCTCGTCCGCGTGCCGGCGACCAGCGCCAACCTCGGCCCCGGCTTCGACGCGCTGGGTCTCGCGCTGACGCTGTACGACGAGGTCGAGGCGCGCGTCACCGGCGGCGGCGTGACCGTCGAGGTGAGCGGCGAGGGTGAGGGCGAGCTGCCGGGCGACGAGAGCCACCTCGTGGTGCGCGCGATGCGCCGCGCCTTCGCCGAGCTGGGTGAGGGCGAAGGCAAAACACCGGGGCTGGCGCTGCGCTGCCGCAACCGCATTCCCCAGGCGCGCGGGCTCGGCTCGTCCTCGGCCGCGATCGTCGCCGGCATCGTGCTGGCCCGCGAGCTGGTGGCCGGCGGCGCGGAGCGCCTCGACGACACCGCCGCGCTGACCATCGCCAGCGAGCTCGAGGGCCATCCCGACAACGTCGCGCCGTGCCTGCTCGGCGGGTTCACGATCGCCTGGACCGAGCGCGGCCGGGCCGAAGCGGTGCGCCGGGAGCCGGACCCGGGCATCCGCCCGGTGCTGTTCGTGCCCGAGGAGCGCGGCCTCACCGAGGCGGCCCGCGCGGCGCTGCCCAAAACCGTGCCGCACGAGGATGCCGCGTTCAACGCCGGGCGCGCGGCGCTGCTGGTGCACGCGCTGTCCGGCGACCCCGCCCGGCTGTTCGCGGCCACCGAGGACCGGCTGCACCAGGGGTACCGCGCGGAAGGAATGCCGGCCACGGCAAGCCTTGTGGCGCATTTGCGCGGGCAGGGCGTGGCCGCGGTGGTGTCCGGCGCCGGGCCGAGCGTGCTCGCCTTCGGCGTCGACGCGTGGACGCCGCGGCCGGTGTCGGGATGGCGAGTTCTCCCGCTGGATGTCGATGTGACGGGCGCCCGCGTCGGCGGTGAGCTGCGATGAGGTACGCTGGAACACGCCGAGCGGGACCCTGTTGCCGCTGGCTAGCAGAGTTGATTACTCTCTAGTCTTACAGCAGCCGCTCAGTGCGGCGATCTCATGCGGGGCGGCGTGCTCCGAATTCCGTGGCACCCCTTGCGCACGCCCGGCCGCCAACCCGCAGTTTCCTGTGGTCGCGCGCACGGCTGGGCCAAAGACGCAGATGGTGGCGTCCCAGCCCATCGGCACGGCGCTGTAACACCTCCCGCACCGCACGCGAGGCGGGAGAACCCGCGGGCCACCCGGCCACCGTCTCGTATCCGGGCAGCCCCGGCCTAACGAGGGAAGGAATCCATTGAGCGACACCACCGACGTCACGTCGGATGTCTCCACCGACCGCGCCGCGGTCGAGGCCGACGGCGCCGAGGCCGGCGCGACGCGTCGGCGGCGCTCGGGCACGGGGCTGGCCGGCATGTTGCTGCCCGAGCTGCAGAGCCTGGCCGCCTCGTTGGGCATCTCCGGCACCGCCCGGATGCGGAAGGGCGAGCTCGTCACCGCCATTCAGGAGCGCCAGGCCGGCGAGTCGCGCCCGGCCGCCGCGCCCGCCCGGACCACCCGGGCCGCGCGCAGTGAGACCCGCACGGAGACCCGTACGGAGACCCCCGAGGCGGACTGGCCGTCCGCCACCGAGGTCACCGAGCCGCCGGCCCGCTCCCCTCGTCGGGCCACCCGGGCCGCCGGGCCGCCCGAGCCGCGTCCCGCCCGCGAGGAGACCCCGGCCGCCGAGCCGGTCGCGGCCGCCGCGGCGCCAGTCGCCGAGCGTCCCAGCCGCGCCGAGCGCACTGAGCGGGCGGAGCGGGGCGAGCGCACGACCGAGCGGGCCGAACGGGCCGAGCGCGCTGAGCGGGCTGAGCGCACGGTCGAGCGGGCCGAGCGCCCGGAGCGCGGCGAGCGCACCGAGCGCGGCGAGCGGGCCGCCGAGCGCGGCGACCGCGCGGAGCGGGCCGAGCGGCCCGAGCGCAACACCGCCGACCGGGGTGACCGCGCCGAGCGGGGCGATCGCAACCAGCGCGGCGGATTCACCGACGACGACGGCGACGACGACGGCACCGGCCGCCGCGGGCGGCGCAGCCGCTTCCGCGACCGCCGCCGGGGCCGCGAGCGCGACGGCACCGAGACCACCGGCGGCCGCGGCGGCAACGAGCCGCAGGTCAGCGAGGACGACGTCCTCGTGCCCGTGGCCGGCATCCTCGACGTGCTCGACAACTACGCGTTCGTGCGCACGACGGGCTACCTCTCCGGCTCCAACGACGTCTACGTCGCCATGTCGCAGGTCAAGCGCTACGGCCTGCGCCGCGGCGACGCGGTCACCGGCGCCGTGCGCCAGCCCCGCGACGGCGAGCAGCGGCGGGACAAGTACAACCCGCTGGTCCGCCTCGACACCGTCAACGGCATGGACCCGGAGGAGGCCCGGCGCCGCCCCGAGTTCTACAAGCTCACCCCGCTGTATCCGCAGGACCGCCTCCGGCTGGAGACCGAGCCGCACATCCTCACCACGCGCGTCATCGACCTGGTGATGCCGATCGGCAAGGGCCAGCGCGCGCTCATCGTCTCGCCGCCGAAGGCCGGCAAGACGATGGTCCTGCAGGCGATCGCCAACGCGATCACCCGCAACAACCCGGAGTGCCACCTCATGGTCGTCCTCGTCGACGAGCGACCCGAGGAGGTCACCGACATGCAGCGGTCGGTGAAGGGTGAGGTCATCGCCTCGACCTTCGACCGCCCGCCGACCGACCACGCCACCGTCGCCGAGCTGTCGATCGAGCGCGCCAAGCGCCTGGTCGAGCTCGGTCACGACGTCGTGGTGCTGCTGGACTCGATCACCCGCCTGGGCCGCGCCTACAACAACGCGTCGCCCGCCTCCGGCCGCATCCTGTCCGGCGGTATCGACTCGACGGCGCTGTACCCGCCGAAGCGCTTCCTCGGCGCGGCGCGCAACATCGAGAACGGCGGCTCGCTGACCATCATCGCCACGGCGCTGGTCGAGACCGGCTCCACCGGCGACACGGTCATCTTCGAGGAGTTCAAGGGCACCGGCAACGCCGAGCTCAAGCTCGACCGGAAGATCGCCGACCGGCGCATCTTCCCGGCGATCGACATCGACCCGTCCGGCACCCGCAAGGAGGAGATCCTGCTGGCCCCGGACGAGCTCGCGATCGTCATCAAGCTGCGCAAGGTGCTGCACGCCCTCGACTCGCAGGAGGCGCTCAACCTGCTGCTGGACCGGCTCAAGAAGACCCGGACCAACGTCGAGTTCCTCATGCAGATCGCCCAGACGACCCCGGGCGAATGAATGTTCCGGGACTCCGGTCCGTGCGACGCACGACCGTTGCTCCCGTCAGACACCGGGCCCGGCCTGCCCTGAACGGGCGGCCGGGCCCTGCCATGTCCGCGGTGTCAAGGACCCCGCGGTGCCGCGTCCGCGGTAACGAAGCGTCTGCGGTGCCAGGTCCGCGCGGTAGCGAGGGCGTCCGCGGTCAAGGACCCTGCGGTGCCGGGTCCGCGCGGCAATGAAGGCGTCCGCGGTGCCAAGGACCCCGCGGTGGCGAGGGCGGGCGCTAGAAGTTGCCTTCGGCCACCTGGAAGACGGTCAGGCCGAGGCCGCGCCACATACGGACCACCTGCTGGCGGTCGTCGAAGACGCCGACGACGTGGTAGCGGCTGCGGATCTCCTTGTCGAAGATCTCCGCCTTCACCACCGAGTCGCGGCGCGGGTCGCCGGCGGCGCGCATGAACAGCGCCGAGTACGGCACCGCCACGTGCTCGGCCAGCCACGCCTCCGTCGCCGCCCGGCCGTCGTCCGTGCGGCCCGAGCAGAACACGATCTCGTGGCCCGCCGCGTGCATCGCGCGGACGGCGGCGATCACCGGGGCGTTCGGCAGGTCCTCGCCGACCCGGGTCATGTCGTACGGGGTGCGGCCGTTGAACAGCGCGACCGTGCCGTCGATGTCGACGATCACCGCGCGCGGGGCGTCCGGCGGCGGCTCGTACGGCGCGGCCGTCCTCGTGTCGAGGACCGGCAACGGCAGGGGGAGGGCCCGGCCCGCGAGGTACCGCAGATGCATCGACCGGATCACCTCCTCACCCACGTGCCCGTCGCCCATGCGCAGGGCGTCGCGGCGGATGCACTCCTCCAGCGGCACGTCGGTGAAGTCGCGCACGCTGAAGTGGGCGCCGCACCTGGCGGCCAGCTCGGCGAACTCGCGCACGACCCGGCCGCGCAGGTTGGTGTCGTCGCAGACCACGTCGGCGCCGGCCCGCAGCAGGGCCTCCACCGCGGCGTGGTGCGCGATGGTCACCTCGTGCTCGGCGCGGCCCCGCCGCTCCGGGTCGTCGACCCGGCCGCCGTGCAGCATCCGGCGCAGCTCGTCGCGGTTGACCCGGACCAGCCCGGGCTGCCGGCGGGCCCAGGTGCTCTTGCCGGAGCCGGGGAGGCCGCGGGTGATCGTCAGCGTCGCCATCTACGCATCCTCCCCGACTGCCCGGCCGGCCGGTGGCGCCGGGTTCGCGCCCGGCATTTAGGCATCCTCCCCGGCTGTCCGGCTCCCCGGCTGTCCGGTGGCGCCGGGTTCGTGCCCGGTATTCAGCCATCCTCCCCGGCTGTCCGGCCGGTCGGTGGCGCCGGGTTCGTGCCCGCCGTCCCGGCGTCCTCCCCGACCGGCGGGCGCACCTGCTGCCACAGCAGCGGCGTGTAGTCCTTGCCGTCCAGGCGCAGGAACAGGCAGCCGCGCGCCGGGTGGCGGGCCACCGCGAGCGCGAAGTCCTTGCGCGTCCAGGCCGACGGCAGGGTGGCGACGACCGCGGTGTACTCCCGCTCGACACCGGCGACCAGCGCGTCGACCTGCGCGGTGAGCCCGGCCGCGATGCCCGTCGCCCAGGCGTGGAACTCGTCGGGCAGCGGCTCGAGCAGCTCGTCGAGGCGGCCGCCGACCATCGCCTCCCACACGACGCGCGGGTTGAGCCCGGTGACGATGCGGTGCAGCCGGACGTACTCCGAATATTTGATCTTCACGCGCGTGTCCGGCCCGGTGAAGTGCACGACCAGGCCCTCGCGGTTGTCGCGGGGCGGCGCGGCGAGCGCCTCGGCCAGGGTCGTGTAGCCGAACGACTCCACGACCGGGCCGGGCCAGCCGGACACGGCGCCGGGGCCGTGGCTGCGGCCGGTGGCGATCTCGACGGCGCCGAGCAGGACGAGGTCGTCCAGCCCGGCGTAGTCGATCACGATGCGGTTGCCCGGGTAGATGATCTCGAAGAGCATCGTGAGGCCCTCGGGCGGAGTGAAGCTTTCGGCGTACCGCGAAATCCACACCTTCGTCGCGTGGCGCGCCTGCTCCGAGTCGAACGACCCGCGCGTGGCGACCGCCCACCCGTCCGGCGTGGGGAAGAGCACACCGAGTGACCCGTCGGCCTTGTCCGTGACCGACACCGGGCCGTCGAGGTCGAGCGCGGGCGCGCCGGGCTGGCCGTGGTTGAAGAACTTCGCGAACGGCCGCGCCAGCACCCGCCCGCCGGCGGACACGACGAGGCCGCGGCAGGCCAGGGTGGCCGCGTTCCACACGTTCTCGTACTGCGCCTTCTCCGTGTAGTTGTGGATGAGCAGCGGCAGGGACGGGTGGCGCTGGGTGCGGATGTACCCGCCGCTGACCATGTCGGCCAGCAGCTTCGGGTCGCAGAGGTGATCGATGTGGAGGATCATGGCGCGGTACAGCGTAGGCGAGCCGCGCTCGCGTGTGCTTGGCATTATCGGG
Organism: Dactylosporangium sp. CA-092794; assembly: GCF_050948465.1. Lineage (NCBI taxonomy): Bacteria > Bacillati > Actinomycetota > Actinomycetes > Micromonosporales > Micromonosporaceae > Dactylosporangium > Dactylosporangium sp. CA-092794. The sequence continues at coordinate 1,459,371 of NZ_CP192044.1, forward strand.
CCGGGGAATGCCGGCCCGGGTCAGGGCGTTACACGGACCGGTCGAGGTGCCCTGACGCCGTTGTGGCAGACTTGACCGTCGGCCAACTCAGGTTCCGGTTCACGCCCCGGCGTGGGCGACCCGGCGACCGAATGATCGAAAGGACCGCGGCCATGAAGCCGGAAATCCACCCGGAGTACGTGACCACGCAGGTCACCTGCTCGTGCGGCAACTCCTTCACCACCCGCAGCACCGCCAAGGGCGGTCAGATCCACGTGGAGACGTGCTCCGTCTGCCACCCGTTCTACACGGGCAAGCAGCGCGTGCTCGACACCGCGGGCCGGGTCGCGAAGTTCCAGCAGAAGTACGCGAAGGCCCAGGCCAAGAAGGCCGGCAAGTAGCTGCGCTTCCGGCGCCCGCACCGCCCCTGCCCGGGGATCGGTGCGGGCGCCGACGCTGTTCGGCTCCATTCGTGGTCTCTTTGAGGATTGGTCTGTTGTGAGCACCGACACCCGGCTCGCCACGCTCCTGGCGGAGTACCAGGAGCTCGAGCAGAAGCTCGCCGACCCCGGCATCCACGCCGACCAGGCGCTGGCCCGCCGCACCGGGCGGCGCTTCGCCGTGCTGTCGCCGATCGCGAAGACGGCCGGCGAGCTGGAGCAGACCCGCGAGGACCTGGCCGCGGCCCGCGAGCTGGCGGCCGAGGACCCGACGTTCGGCGGGGAGGCCGACGAGCTGGAGGCGCGCATCCCGCAGCTGGAGGAGCGCCTCGCCGAGCTGCTCGCCCCGCGCGACCCCAACGACGCCAAGGACCTGATCATGGAGATCAAGGCCGGCGAGGGCGGCGAGGAGTCCGCGCTGTTCGCGGGCGACCTGTTGCGGATGTATCTGCGCTACGCCGAGCGCCACGGCTGGGTCACCGAGGTCCTCGACTCGCAGGAGTCGGACCTGGGCGGCTTCAAGGACGTGGCGATCGCGATCAAGACCCGGGGCATCCCCGAGGGCGGCAACGGCGTCTGGTCGCGGCTGAAGTGGGAGGGCGGCGTCCACCGCGTGCAGCGCGTGCCGGCCACCGAGTCCCAGGGCCGCATCCACACCTCGGCCGCCGGCGTGCTGGTCACCCCCGAGGCGGAGGAGACCGGCGAGGTCGAGATCGACACCAACGACCTGCGCATCGACGTCTTCCGGTCGTCGGGCCCGGGCGGGCAGAGCGTCAACACCACCGACTCGGCCGTGCGCATCACGCACCTGCCGACCGGCATCGTCGTGTCCTGCCAGAACGAGCGCTCCCAGCTGCAGAACAAGGACCGCGCGATGCGCATGCTGCGGGCCAAGCTCGTCGCGCTCGCCGAGGAGCAGGCCGCGGCCGCCGCCGGGGACGCGCGGCGCTCGCAGGTGCGCACGGTCGACCGGTCGGAGCGCATCCGGACGTACAACTTCCCGCAGAATCGGATTTCGGACCATCGGATCGGTTACACGGCGTACAACCTGGATCTGGCCCTGGGCGGCGACCTCGACGGCGTCCTGGACGCCCTGGCCGAGGCCGACCGCAAGGCCCGCCTCGCGGGTGAGGACCAGCTCAGCCGAGGGTGATCGGGGTCTAACGCCAACGTCACATCCCCGAAACGGTGCAGCGGCAGCCTGGTCTCCGGTAGCGTTTCGTGCCGAACGGGTTGTACCCAACGTGATTGTTTCGGGAGGGTTGTCATGCCGTCGCCGTCGCCCGTCGACATCTCAGCGGCGCCGCGCGCCGTGGTCGCCACGGCCGCCGAGCTGATCTACAAGGTCGGCCGCTCCTTCCTGGGCCCCGACCGAATGCCGACGGCAAAGGCAAACGCGTGGGCGGCGGTCTGCGCGGACCAGGAGCGCGCCCGCATCCGCGAGGAAAACGCTCGCGTGCTGCTCTCTCCCGCCCGCTGACCTCTCCTCCTCTCTCCTCTCTCCCTCGGCCCGGGCCCCAAAGGCCCGGCACCTTTGCGCCCCGGCCCCCGGCCCCCGGCCCCCGGCCCCCGGCCCCCGGCCCCCGGCCCCCGGCCCCCGGCCCCCGGCCCCCGGCCCCCGGCCCCCGGGCCCAGCGCTCGCCCACGGCCCCGGGCCCGGCTCGCGACCCCGGGCGCACCCACCCGCGACCCGCAGCCTCGGCGCACCGCACCGCGGCGCGGCGCGGCGTGCGCTGCCCGTAGCTCGGGCATGCCCGCACGATGGCGCCGTGGCCCGCTGCCCCCGGGGTGCACCGCTCACGGCCCCGCAGCTGCGGCGCGCCCCGCCCGTGCCCCGGCGCGCGCCGACGGCCCCGCAGCCTTGGCGCGCACTGACGGCCTGGCGTGCGCGCCCATGACTCCACGGTTGCCGCCGTGCGTCGCAGGTCGGGACGAAAAGTCCAGACACTTCGTGTCCGGACTTTTCGGATTTATACCCTGTCGGACGATAAATCCGATTCAACGCGCTGGTGGTCGTGGCTCCACTGGGTTCCCGGCGCGGTGTCCCCGGGTCGGCGCGGTGCCTGGACAGACAGTCGATTCGGGCGGCGCGTTCGGGAGGGCAAAGCGGCGCCGGGCGGGCAGCGTGGCGATAAGTCTCCGTGATCATGCACGCGACCGTCTCGGCGCCACGGGTTTTTCGTGATCGTGGAGACATAGTGTACCTATAGGTACATTGTCACTCCGTGATCATGGAAAACTCGTGGTCGCGTGGTGGCTTCGGCATGATCGCGGAGACTTCTGGTCCTCGCCTGCGGTCGGGTTGACGGTGTCTGCGGCGTTGCGTCCTGCTCGGGCTCGAGTGCGTGCTGGGCGAGCCGCCCGCCGGGTGCGGGGATCGGGGCGATCTCCGCCAAGGCGGATTTATCGCCTGACAGGGTATAAATCCGAAAAGTCCGGACACGAAGTGTCTGGACTTTTCGTGCTCGGTCTGCGGCGGGGGCTAAGAAGCGGCGCGGGGGCGGGGGGTTTTCGCGCGCAGCATCGCGTGGTCGGCGGCCTCGAAGGCCTCGGCGACGCTCTGGAAGTCCTCGCCCGACAAGCCGGCCCAGCCGATGGTCACGCCGACCGGGGTGCCCGGCACCAACGACTGCCAGTCCTCCGACGCGACCGCGGTCACGATGCGGCGGGAGATCTCGCGGGCCTCGCCCGGTGAGGTGGTCGGCAGGACGACGACGAACTCGTCGCCGCCGTAGCGGGCCACGAAATCGCCCTTGCGCATGACGCGGTTGAGCACGCCGGCGACTCGTTGCAGTACCAGATCGCCGGACAGATGGCCGTGGACCGTGTTGACCTGTTTGAAGCCGTCCAGGTCGCACACGCCCAGGGCGGCGTGGCCGCCGGCGGCGACCAGCTTGGTGATGTGCTCCTCGAGGTAGCGGCGGTTGGGCAGGCCGGTCAGCGGGTCGGTCTGCGCCTCGCCGCGGTGGAAGTCGACCTTGCGGACCAGGTCCTCGTGGTCGAGCAGGGCGGCGACGCCGTCGACGAACAGGTCGCGCAGCAGGTCGAGCTGGGCGTTGGCGGCCCGGTACGCGGCGCGGTCGGCGTGGTAGGCCGAGCGGTAGTCGGCGGCGCCCAGGTGGGCGAGGGCGCGCAGGCGGTGCAGCTCGGCCGCGCCCAGCGAGTCGTCGCTGACCTGGGCGGTCTCCAGGCGGGCGACCGCCTCGATCGGGCGGCGCTCGGCGATCGCCTGGCAGACGGCGCCGAGCGTGCGCAGGTCGCTGGCGCGGGTCGACAGGCCGGCGGACTCCAGCAGGGGCCACGGGTCGATCGGGGGCGGGGCGCAGCCGAGGGTACCCAGGCGTACCACCGCATAACCCATGGCACCGCGGGCCACCGGGCGCAGCCGGTCGACCTCGTCGTCGCGGATGCGTCGCTCCAGGTCGGTGGCGATGTCGCGGAGGATGCGCAGGCAGCCCTCGCTGTCACCGCGGTGGTCGAGGTCGACGGCGAGGCGCAGCCGGATCTGGGGCGCGGCGAAGTCGGTGTTCGCGGTCGGCACGCCGACCTCGACGGCGACCTCGCGGGCGCGGTCCATGGCGGAGAGGGCGTGGCCGTGAAAGCCGGTGTACGAGTACGCCATCGCGAGGTTGTGCCAGCCCCAGGCGGTGTTCTCGTCGGTCAGCTCGACCGCGCCGAGAGCCCGCGAGCCGTGCACCAGGGCGCGGACGCAGTGGTCGAGCGAGCCGGCGCGCAGGGCGACGATGGCGGCCAGGGCCTGCAGCTCGCCGTACTGCGCGGGGTCCTGCACCTGGCGGGCGGCCGCCAGCGCGGCGTCGAGCGCGGCCGGGTACTCGTCCGCGCGCCCGAGGTTGATCAGCGCGATGAGCCGCAGCTTGAGGGCCTCCACGCGCTCGTGCGGCGACTGGTCGCCGGCCAGCACCCGGTCCACGACCGTCATCGCCTCGCCGAGGCGGTCGCCGAAGATGAGGCGGCGGGCGCGCGCCAGCTCCGACGTGCGGTCGGCAACCGCCATCTGGACCCCCTTCCGGCGCGCTCCATGATTATGAGGTGCACCGCCTCGAAGATGACACGCCGGAAGAGCAGTTGCCCACGCTTTCGGCGACGATCGCCGCGGCCACCCGGACGCTCGCCGCGGCCGGGGTTGCCTCCCCGCGGGCCGACGCCGAGCTGCTCGCCGCCCACGTGCTGGGGGTACCACGGTCGCGCCTGGCGACGGCGGCGCTCACCCGCGCTCAGGCCGCGCAGTTCGAGCGCCTGGTGGCGGACCGCGCGACCCGCGTGCCGCTGCAGCACCTGACCGGCACCGCCCCGTTCTACGGCCTGGAGCTGGCCGTCGGCCCGGGCGTCTTCATCCCCCGCTTCGAGACGGAACTCCTGGTGGAGTGGGCCTTGCCACACCTGCGGCCGGCCGGGAGCGTGGTCGACCTGTGCGCGGGCTCGGGCGCCATCGGCATCGCCGTGGCCACCCAGCTGCAAGACCTTCAGGTGTACTCCGTGGAGCGGTCCGACCGGGCCCTGCCATGGCTGCGCGAGAACGTGGCCCGGCTGGCACCGCACGTGCGCGTGGTTGTCAGCGACATTTCGGATATTTCGCTTTTAGCGGATTTGGCGGGTACGGTCGGTGCCGTGCTCTGCAACCCCCCGTACGTCCCGGAGGCGACCAAGGTCGACGTCGAGGTGGCGGAGCACGATCCCCACGACGCGGTCTTCGCCGGCCCCGACGGTCTCGCGCTCATGCCGGCCGTCGCCCGGACCGCCGCCCGCCTGCTGCGCCCCGGCGGCCTGCTCGCCATCGAGCACGACGACACCCAGGGCGAGTCGCTGCCCGCGCTGCTGCGCACGACGGCCCGCTTCGAGGCGATCGAGGACCATCGCGACCTGGCCGGCCGCCCCCGGTTCACCACCGCGCGGAGGGTGGCAGACTAGCCTGTCGTGATGCTTTACGACTGCAGCCGGCTCGCCGAGCGCGAGCGGGGAATCGCCGCCGCGATCGAGGCGGTTGGGCGCGGGGACCTGATCGTGATGCCGACCGACACGGTGTACGGCATCGGTGCCGACGCCTTCAAGACCTGGTCGGTGACCGCGCTCAACAACGCCAAGGGGCGGACCACGCCGGTGCCGGTGCTGGTCGGGTCGCGGCACACGCTCGACGGGCTGGTCTTCGGGCTGCCGCAGGCGGCGCGCGACCTGGTCGACGCGTTCTGGCCGGGCGCCCTGACGATCGTCGTCGAGCACGCCCCGAGCCTGCAGTGGGACCTGGGCAGCACCGACGGCACGGTGGCGGTCCGCATGCCGCTGCACCCGATCGCCCTCGAGGTGCTGCGCGAGACGGGTCCGATGGCGGTGTCGTCGGCCAACAAGCACGGCCAGCCGCCGGCCGAGACCGCCGCCGAGGCGCGCGAGCAGCTGGGCTACTCGGTCAGCGTCTACCTGGAGGGCGGCCCCTGCCCGGAGCCGGTGGCCAGCACGATCATCTCGGTCGTCGGCAACGAGCACCGGGTGCTGCGCGCCGGCGCGATCCCGATCGAGAAGCTCCGCGAGGTCGTGCCGGACCTCATCGAGCCCGCCTCCTGATGGCGCCGTTCAGCGTGCTGTGCGTCTGCATGGGCAACATCTGCCGGTCGCCGATGGCCGAGCGGCTGCTGGTCGCCGACGCGCTGGCGCTGGGCGGGGGAGCCGACCAGCTGTATGTCCACGGCGCCGGCACCGGCGGCTGGCACGCCGGTGAGCCGATGGACCCGCAGGCGGCCCGGCAGGTCCTGGCCCGCGGCGGCGCCGTGGCCGGGTTCCGGGCCCGCAAGCTGCTGGCCGAGCACGTCGAGTCGTCCGACCTGGTGCTGACCGCGACCATCGAGCAGGTCGACTTCGTGGCCGCCCTGTGCCCGGACGCGGCGCCGCGCACGTTCGTCTTCGGCGAGTTCGGGCGGCTGATCCGCGGCGCCGAGCTGCCGTCCGGCCTGACCGACGTGTACGAGCGGGGCGTGGCCCTGGTCGAGGCGGCCGACGCGGCCCGGGCGGGCAAGCCGGCGCTCCCGTCGGACGAGCTGGACGACCCGTGGGGCCGCGCCGACGCCTACTTCAGCCGCGTCGCCGACGAGATCCACGCCACGACGAAGCCGCTGGCCGAGGCCTTGTTCGGCTAGAACCGAAAAATCCAGCCGCTTCGCGACCGGATTTTTCGGACTTATCATCATTTTTCCGGGCGGCAAACCACATCGTTCACTATCGCATCCCGCGAAAATACGAAATGTCCGATAAATCCGGCCACGAAGTGGCTGGATTTATCGCCTCAAGAGCCAGCAAGCACGCCTCAGAGCCAGCCGGCGCGCCTCGGGAACCGGCCAGCGGGGCTCAAAAGCCGGCCAGGCGGGGCTCAAGAGCCAGCCGGCGCGGCTCAGGAGCCGGCCAGCGGGGCTCAAGAACCGGCCAGCGGGGCTCAAGAACCGGCCAGCGGGGCTCAAGGGCCGGCCAGCGGGGCTCAGGAGCCGGCCAGCGCGGCGCGGGCGATGTTGCGGGCCATGCCGCCGAAGACGAACGCGTGGAACGGCGCCACCGCCCACCAGTAGGCGTGCCCGGCCAGCCCGCGCGGCAGGAAGATCGCGCGCTGCGCGTAGACCGCCCCGCCGCGCCCGTCGCCGAGGGCCCGCAGTTCCAGCCAAGCCCGGCCGGGCAGCTTCATCTCCGCGCGCAGCCGCAGCAGCGAGCCGGGCACGATCTCCTCGACCCGCCAGAAGTCCAGCGCCTCGCCGACGTAGAGCCGCGCAGGGTCCCGCCGGCCCCGGCGCAGGCCCACGCCGCCGACCAGCCGGTCCAAGCGGCCGCGGACCGACCAGGCGAGCGGGAACGAGTGCCAGCCGTTGTCACCGCCGATCGCCTCGATGACCCGCCACAGCCGCTCGGGCGGGGCCGCCACGGCGCGGGTGCGCTCGTCGCGGTAGACCGTCCCGCCCGACCACGACGGGTCGGTCGGCAGCGGGTCGCTGGGTGCGCCCGGCACCGCCGCGTTGGACCAGCGGGTCTCCACGTCGCCCGCGCCGATCTTGCGCAGGGCCAGGGTCACGGCGGTGTCGAAGCCGGTGAGGCCGTCGTGCGGGTCCGGGACGTACCGGGCGATGTCGTGCTCGCCGCCCACCGCGTCCCGCCGGAGGCCGTCGATCAGCGGGCGGGCGACCCGGTGCGGCACCGGCGTGACCAGGCCGACCCAGTGCGCGGAGAGCCACGGCGCGCTGCCGCGGACCGGCACGAGCGCGCGGGGGCGCAGGCCGGCGATTTGGGCGTACCGCCGCATCAACTCGACATAGGCGAGCACGTCCGGGCCGCCGAGATCGAAGGCCCGGTTGACCGGTGGCGGGAAGACCGCGGCCGCGGCGACCAGGTAGCGCAGCGCGTCGCGGACGGCGATGGGCCGCACGCGGTTGCGCATCCACGCTGGCGCGAGCATGACCGGGACGCGCTCGGTGAGGTACCGCAGCATCTCGAACGACGCCGACCCGGAACCGATGATCATCGCGGCCCGGAACACCACCGCCGGCACGGCGCAGCGCAGGAAGATGTCACCGGCCTCCCGGCCGGCCGGCTGCGGACCGTGGAGGTGGACGATGCGCTGCACGCCCGCGGCCTCGCAGGCGATGGCGAAGTTCAGCGCGGCGAGGCGGTCGGCGTCCTCGATCGGGTCCTGGCCGTGCGCGGGGATCAGGTAGTAGGCGACGTCGATGCCGGCCAGCGCCTCGGCCAGCCCCACGTCCCGTGCCACGTCGCCGAGAGCGACGTCGACCTTCGGCGCCCACGGCACGTCGCGCAGCCGGCGCGGGTCGCGGGTCAGGCAGCGCACCTCGTGGCCGGCCGCCAGCAGGCGCGGGACCAGGCGTCCGCCGACGTACCCGGTCGCACCGGTCACCAGACATCGCATGACTTCATGCTTACCGTGCGCAATCGGAACCTAGACTCGTTTCATGGGCGACACGTACTGGGGACCCGATTTCGAGGCGCTCCGCCGCACCGACCCGGAGATCGCCGACGTCGTCCTGGCCGAGCTCGGGCGCCTGCGCGGCGGCCTGCAGCTGATCGCGAGCGAGAACCTGACCTCCCCGGCGGTGCTGGCGGTGCTCGGCTCGACGCTCACGAACAAGTACGCGGAGGGCTATCCCGGCCGGCGGTACTACGGCGGCTGCGCCGAGGTGGACCGGGCCGAGGCGCTCGGCATCGAGCGGGCCAAGGCGCTCTTCGCCGCCGAGCACGCCAACCTGCAGCCGCACAGCGGCGCGAGCGCCAACCTGGCCGCCTACGCCGCGCTGCTCATGCCCGGCGACACGGTGCTGGCGATGGAACTGCCGCACGGCGGCCACCTCACGCACGGCAGCAAGGTGAACTTCTCCGGCAAGTGGTTCAACACGGTTGGCTACCCGGTGCGCAAGGACGACGAGCTCATCGACTACGACGAGGTGCGCGAGCTGGCCCGGGCGTACCGGCCCAAGATGATCATCTGCGGCGCCACGGCGTACCCCCGGCTGATCGACTTCGCCCGGTTCCGCGACATCGCGGACGAGGTCGGCGCCTATCTCATGGTCGACGCGGCCCACTTCATCGGCCTGGTCGCCGGCGGGGCGATCCCCTCGCCGGTCCCGCACGCCGACGTCGTCTGCGCCACCACGCACAAGGTGCTGCGCGGCCCGCGCGGCGGGATGATCCTGTGCCGGGAGGGCCTCGCCCAGCGCATCGACAAGGCGGTGTTCCCGTTCACGCAGGGCGGCCCGCTCATGCACGCCGTCGCCGCGAAGGCGGTGGCGCTCAAGGAGGCGGCCCAGCCCGCCTACGCCGACTACGCCCGCCAGGTCATCGCCAACGCGCGGGCGCTCACCGAAGGGCTGGCGCAGCAGGGCATGCGGCCGGTGTCCGGCGGCACCGACACCCACCTGGCCCTGGTCGACCTGCGGGCGCTGGGGATCACCGGGCGCGAGGCCGAGGAGCGCTGCGACGCCTCGGGGATCACGCTGAACAAGAACGCCATCCCGTACGACCCGGAGAAGCCGATGACCGCCTCCGGCATCCGGGTCGGCACCCCGTCGGTGACCACGCAGGGCATGCGGGAGCCGGAGATGCGCCGGATCGCGGCGCTCATCGCCGCCGCGCTGCGCGGCGAGCCGGTCGGCGACGAGGTGCGGGAACTCGCCGCGGCCTTTCCCGCGTATCCTTCCCCGTGATGAGAAAGCGGCTGCAGCACCTTCCCGCGGGCCTGATCGCGATGGCGGTCGTGCTCGTCGTCACCGTGCCGATCGCGCTGTGGCGCGACGGCTGGGTCGGCGTGGCCGGCGACCTCGCGGGCGTCGGGCTGGTCGCGGCCAGCTATTCGGTGTCCAGCCTGATCATCGCCGCGACCGACCTCAAGGCCCGGCAGTTGCTGATGCCGGTGGCCTTGGCGACGTACATTGTGAAGTTCACCATCATCGGCCTGGCCATGTGGGTCGTGGCGAGCGCCGGCTGGGGCGGCCTGCGGTGGCTCGGCGCCGCGGTGATCATCGCCGTGGTGGCCTGGATGGCCGCTCACTCGGTGTGGGTATGGCGGGCCAAGATCCCTTACGTCGAGGTCTAGCCGCAGGGGTTGCGCCGCTCCGACCCCTGTGACGTGTTGGGCCGGCCGCCGTTGACCGACCACACGGCCTGGCTGCGGAAGACGCCGTCCTGGCAGGGCGCGCCGACCTTCCGGGTGCGTTGCTCGGCCACCACCGTCCGTAGCGTCTCGCCCTTGGCCGCCGTGAATGCCTGCTCCGCCGCGGTTGTCCAGCCTTCAGGGGTACTGCGCTGCAGCCGGACGGTCAGCTCGAGCCGGTCGGGGCCGGGGGAGCCGCACTGGAAGCGCGCCCCGGCGGAGAGCTGGCCGTCACTGGCCGTGACGCGCAGCGGTGATATGGAGCACAGTAGCGGGCTGAAGCCGCCGGCCTGGCGCGGCGCCCCGTCGCGGCCGCTCTTCGAGATCGCGACGGCGGCCAGGATCACGAAGAGTGCGATGACGGCGTTGCGCAAGGTCACCACTCCAGCACGGAATGTTAGATTGAGCTTCTCAGCTAACCCGGTGAGGGTGACCGTGCGCAACATTCACTCATGTGACAGTCGTGTAATTGACGTTCGCCGAGGATTAGGCGTAGTAACGTTGACGCCCGCCGGTTGATGGCCCCGGCCCGATGAGCGAACCCCCGCGCGACGAGCACGCGGGGGTCGATGCACGGGTGCTCCCGGCAGGCTGATATTGTCACCGCGTCATGGCCGGTAACCAGACACCCAAGCAGTCCGGTGCGCGAGGCTCCAACGAAGGTTGGGCCGCCGTCGGATACCTCATCTCGGGCATCGCCGTGTGGGGCTTCGTTGGCTGGCTTGTCGACCGTTGGCTCGGTTGGCATGGAATCGCCACCGCGATCGGATGTGTGCTCGGCGCCGCGGGCGGTGTGTACCTGGTGGTCAAGCGGCTGGGCGCCTGAGCCCGGTGGCGTGAGGGTTTTCGAGAGGAACGTGGTGAGCAGCGACCTGGTGGTTCTGGCGGAGGTGCCATTCCCGCCCACCGTGGAGGACATCTTTCCACCGGCCTTGGGCCCCGAGTGGCTGACCAAGTTCAGCCTGTTCCTCTGGCTGGCCGCCGCCGTTGTGATCGTGTTCTTCCTGGTCGCCTACCGCAATCCGAAGATCGTGCCGACGAGGGGCCAGTGGCTCGCCGAGAGCATGTATGGCTTCATCCGCGAGGGCGTCGCCAAGGACGTGATCGGGCACGAGGGCCTGCGCTTCGCGCCGTATCTGGCCAGCCTCTTCATGTTCATCCTGGTCGGCAACGTCTTCTCGATCGTGCCGCTCATCCAGGTCTCGCCGAACGCGCACATCGCCTTCCCGTTCACGCTGGCGCTGTGCACGTACTTCCTCTATCTGTACCAGGGCTTCAAGAAGCACGGCTTCCTCGGCTACCTCAAGCACGCGACCGTGCTGCCCGCCCCGTGGTTCATGCAGCCGCTACTGCTGCCCATCGAGGCGCTGCAGACCTTCATCCTGCAGCCGCTCACGCTCGCGCTGCGGCTCTTCGCCAACATGTTCGCCGGCCACATGCTGCTGCTGGTGTTCACGCTCGGCGGCTTCGCGCTGCTCAATGCGGAGAGCCTGTTCCTCAAGCCGATCTCCGTCGTCTCCTGGGCGATGACGATCGCGCTCACCTTCTTCGAGCTGCTGATCGCCGCCCTGCAGGCCTACGTCTTCACGCTGCTGACGGCCAACTACCTCGCCGGCACCCTGGCCGAGGAGCACTGAGCCGCCAGCCGTTCGTCCGCAGCAACACCACCACCCCCGCTTCGAGCTTCGAAAGCGTTATTGCTCCACCCTTTTCAGTTGTCCCGCGTGAACCAGTCACGCGAGATCCCAGGAGGAAATCCACATGCTCGCTGAAGTCTCCGGTAGCCTCGCCGCCGTCGGCTACGGTCTTGCCGCCATCGGCCCCGGCATCGGCGTCGGTATCGTCTTCGCGTCGTACATCCAGGCGACCGCTCGCCAGCCCGAGTCGGCCGGCCTGACCCGCACCTACATGTTCCTCGGCTTCGCCGTGGTCGAGGCGCTCGCCCTGCTGGGTATCGCCTTCGGCTTCGTGTTCGGCTTCTAGTCCCTCCCCTTCGATTCGAGCCGGGAGGTTTCCCATGCCGATCATCTTGGCAGCCGAAGGGCCCAACCCGATCATCCCGATCTGGCAGGAGATCGTGGTCGGCGGTTTCGCCTTCCTCATCCTCTGCATTGTGCTGATGAAGTTCGTCTTCCCCCGCATGGAGGAGACCTTCCGGGCGCGGGTCGACGCGATCGAGGGCGGCATCAAACGCGCCGAGGAGGCGCAGGCCGAGGCCAACCGGCTGCTCCAGCAGTACAAGGAGCAGCTCGCCGAGGCCCGCACCGAGGCGGCCAGCATCCGTGACGAGGCGCGCGCCGACGCCACGGGCATCCGCGAGGACATCCTCGCGAGAGCCCGGGAGGAGAGCGACCGCATCATCGCGGCCGGGCGCGACGCCCTGCAGACCGAGCGGCAGACCATCGTCCGGCAGTTGCGGGCGGAGATCGGTTCGCTCGCGGTCGACCTCGCCGGCCGCATCGTCGGCGAGGCGCTGGAGGACGAGGCCCGTCGCCGCGGCACGGTCGAGCGGTTCCTCTCCGAAATCGGTGAGGGCGACGACAGCGCGGCCGCCGGTGCCGCCGGGCGGCGCTGATGGACACAATCAACCGCGAGGCCTACGGGGCCGCTGCCGACAAGCTCGCCGAGTTCTCGGCGAGCGCTGACGTTCAGCGGATCGGTGCGGTCGCCGACGAGATCCTCGCGGTGGCCGACCTGCTGCGGCGCGAGCCCCGCCTGCGCCGCGCGCTGGCCGACCCGGCCCGTCCCGCCGAGGAGCGGGCCGGGCTGATCCGTTCGATCCTGTCCGGCAAGGTCGCCGACCAGACGGTCGAGCTGCTGGCCGGGCTCGTGTCCGGGCGCTGGTCCGGGCCGGGCGCGCTGCTCGACGGCGCGGAGCGGCTCGGCGTCGACGCCCTGCTGGCCGGGGCCGACCGGGCCGGGGAGCTGGCCGACGTGGAGGACGAGCTCTTCCGGTTCGGTCAGATCGTCTCGGGCGACGGCCGCCTGGCCGGCGCGCTGAGCGACTCCACCGCACCGGCGGCGGCCCGCACCGCGCTGGTCGACGACCTGCTCACGGGCAAGGCCAAGCCGGCCACGCTCGGCCTCGCACGGCTCGCGATCGCCGGTTTCGGCGGCCGCGGCTTCGACAGCTCGCTGACCCGCCTCGTCGAGCTGGCCGCCGCGAAGCGGGACCGGTCGGTGGCCTACGTGACCACCGCCGTGCCGCTGAGCGACGCCGAGGAGCAGAGCCTGGCTGACCGCCTGGCGGAACTGTACGGTCGAGGGGTGTCCCTCAAGGTCGATGTCGATCCGCGCATCATCGGTGGCGTGCGGGTCAAGGTGGGCAGCGACCTTTACGACGGCACAGTGGCCCGTCGCCTCGCCGAGGCGAAGACGGCGCTCTCGAAGTAATTACCCCGAAGCTTTGTTACTCCAGATAGAAGGTTGAGGATGGCCGAGCTGACCATCTCCTCGGACGACATTCGGGGCGCACTCGAGCGCTACGTCTCGTCCGTTGATGCACGGATCTCCCGCGAGGAGGTCGGCGTCGTCTCGTACGCCGGCGACGGTATCGCCCAGGTCGAGGGTCTGCCCTCGACGATGGCCAACGAACTGCTCGAATTCGAAGACGGCACGCTCGGTGTCTCGCTCAACCTCGACGTCCGCGAGATCGGCGTCGTCGTCCTCGGCAAGTTCGAGGGCATCGAGGAGGGCCAGCAGGTCAAGCGGACCGGCCGGGTGCTCTCGGTCCCGGTCGGCGACGCGTTCCTGGGCCGCGTGGTCAACCCGCTGGGCCAGCCGATCGACGACCGTGGCGACATCCCGAACGAGGGCTTCCGCGAGCTCGAGCTGCAGGCCCCCAACGTCATGGCCCGCCAGCCCGTCAAGGAGCCCCTGCAGACCGGCATCAAGGCGATCGACGCCATGACCGCCATCGGCCGGGGCCAGCGGCAGCTGATCATCGGTGACCGCAAGACCGGCAAGACCACGGTCGCGCTGGACACGATCATCAACCAGCGGGACAACTGGAAGTCCGGCGACCCGAAGCGGCAGGTCCGCTGCATTTACGTCGCCATCGGCCAGAAGGCCTCCACGGTCGCCGCCACGCGGGCGACGCTGGAGGAGTTCGGCGCCATGGAGTACACCACCATCGTGGCCTCCCCGGCGTCCGACCCGGCCGGCTTCAAGTACCTCGCCCCCTACGCCGGCTCGGCCATCGGCCAGCACTGGATGTACGGCGGCAAGCACGTGCTGATCGTGTTCGACGACCTGACCAAGCAGGCCGAGGCCTACCGTGCGGTGTCGCTGCTGCTGCGCCGCCCGCCGGGCCGCGAGGCCTACCCGGGCGACGTCTTCTACCTGCACTCCCGGCTGCTGGAGCGCTGCGCGAAGCTGTCCGACGAGCTCGGCGGCGGCTCGATGACCGGCCTGCCGATCATCGAGACCAAGGCCAACGACATCTCGGCCTACATCCCGACCAACGTCATCTCGATCACCGACGGCCAGGTCTTCCTGGAGTCCGACCTGTTCAACCAGGGCGTTCGCCCGGCCATCAACGTCGGCACCTCGGTGTCGCGGGTCGGCGGCTCGGCGCAGGTCAAGGCGATGAAGGACGTCGCCGGCCGGCTCCGGCTCGACCTCGCGCAGTATCGCGAGCTCGAGGCGTTCTCCGCGTTCGCCTCCGACCTGGACAAGGCCTCCCGCGCGCAGCTGGACAAGGGCGCCCGCCTGGTCGAGCTGCTCAAGCAGCCGCAGTATTCGCCGTTCTCGGTCGAGGAGGAGGTCGTGTCGGTGTGGGCCGGCACGACGGGCCAGCTCGACAGCATCGCCGTCGGCGACATCAAGCGGTTCGAGACGGAGTTCCTGCAGCACCTGCGCTCCAGCCGCAAGGAGCTGCTGGACGTCATCGCCGAGTCCCGCAAGCTGGACCAGGACACCATCGCCGGCCTGACCGACGCGATCAACCACTTCAAGGAAGTCTTCTCGGCCAAGGCCGAGGAAGCGGGGGTCAGCGACGCGCCGGCCAAGGCCCTCGAGGGCGAGCAGGCCCGCGAGACCGTCACCCGCCAGGTCCGGAAGTCGGGCTGACGCATGGCCGGTCAGGTACAAGCACTGCGCCGGAGGATCCGCACGGTCAAGTCGACCAAGAAGATCACGAAGGCGCAGGAGCTCGTCGCCACGAGCCGCATCGGCCGGGCGCAGGAGCGGGTCGCCGCCTCCCTGCCCTACGCCGAGGCGATCACGGGCGTGCTGACGGCACTGGCGAGCAACGCCAACGTCGACCACCCGCTGCTGGTGCCGCGCAGCCCGGTCCACCGGGCCGGCGTGCTGCTGGTCACCAGCGACCGGGGGCTCTGCGGCGGGTACAACGCCAACGCGATCCGCACCGCCGAGCAGCTCATCTCCCGGCTCCGGCAGGACGGCAAGCAGGTCGCGCTCTACATCGCCGGACGCAAGGGCGTGACGTATTACCGATTCCGCGGCCGTGAGATCGCCGGGAGCTGGACGGGCTTCTCCGAGCAGCCGCGGTATGACAACGCCTCGGAAATCGGCGAGGCCCTCATCCAGGCCTTCGTCAACGGCGCCGACGACTCGATCGACGGCCCGGGGCCCGACGGCGTCCTCGGTATCGACGAGCTCTACATGGTCCACACGCAGTTCCGCTCCCTGATGACCCAGACCCCGGTCGCGCGGATCGTCGCGCCGATGGAGGTCGAGGAGCAGGAGGTGAGCGGGCCACTGCCGGCCTACGAGTTCGAGCCGGAGGCCGAGCAGCTGCTGGAGGCGTTGCTGCCGAAGTACATCAACACGCGGATCTTCGCGGCGTTGCTGGACTCCGCGGCCAGCGAGTCGGCCGCGCGCCGGCGCGCCATGAAGAGCGCCTCCGACAACGCCGACGACCTGCTGAAGCGGTACACCCGCGAGATGAACTCCGCCCGGCAGGCGGCGATCACCCAGGAAATCAGCGAGATCGTCGGCGGCGCCAACGCGCTGGCGGCGGCGGGAAGTGATGTGTGATGACTGCACCTGCAGACACCAAGACCGCGGTCGGCCGCGTGGTCCGGGTCATCGGCCCGGTCGTCGACGCCGAATTCCCGCGTGACGCCATGCCCGACATCTACAACGCGCTCCACGTCGACGTGACCCTCTCCGGGGGCACCCGGACGCTGACGCTCGAGGTCGCCCAGCACCTCGGCGACAACATGGTGCGCGCCATCTCCATGCAGCCCACCGACGGCCTGATCCGGGGCGCCGAGGTGACCGACACCGGCGCGGGCATCTCGGTGCCGGTCGGCGACGTGACCAAGGGCCACGTGTTCAACGCCCTCGGCGACGTGCTCAACGCCGACCCGGCGACGCTCGACATCAAGGACCGCTGGGAGATCCACCGCCCGGCGCCCGCGTTCGCCGAGCTCGAGCCCAAGACCGAGATGCTGGAGACCGGCATCAAGGTGCTCGACCTGCTCGCGCCGTATGTGCGCGGTGGCAAGATCGGCCTGTTCGGCGGCGCCGGCGTGGGCAAGACGGTGCTCATCCAGGAGATGATCATCCGGGTGGCCCGCAACTTCGGTGGTACCTCGGTGTTCGCCGGCGTGGGTGAGCGCACCCGCGAGGGCAACGACCTCATCCTGGAGATGGCCGAGGGCCAGGTGCTGGACAAGACCGCGCTGGTCTTCGGCCAGATGGACGAGCCGCCGGGCACCCGGCTGCGGGTCGCGCTCGCCGCGCTGACCATGGCGGAGTACTTCCGCGACGTGCAGAACCAGGAGGTGCTGCTCTTCATCGACAACATCTTCCGGTTCACCCAGGCCGGCTCCGAGGTCTCCACGCTGCTCGGCCGCATGCCGAGCGCCGTGGGCTACCAGCCGACCCTGGCCGACGAGATGGGTCAGCTGCAGGAGCGCATCACCTCCGTGCGGGGCAAGGCCATCACCTCGCTCCAGGCGATCTACGTGCCCGCCGACGACTACACCGACCCGGCGCCGGCCACCACGTTCGCCCACCTCGACGCGACGACCAACCTCGAGCGGTCGATCTCGGACAAGGGCATCTACCCGGCCGTCGACCCGCTGGCGTCCTCCTCGCGCATCCTCGCGCCGGAGTACGTCGGGCAGGAGCACTACACGGTCGCCCGCGAGGTGCAGCGGATCCTGCAGAAGTACAAGGACCTGCAGGACATCATCGCCATCCTGGGCATGGACGAGCTGTCCGAAGAGGACAAGGTGACCGTCGGCCGGGCCCGCCGCATCGAGCGGTTCCTGTCGCAGAACACCTACGCCGCCGAGCAGTTCACCGGCGTCCCCGGCTCGACCGTGCCGCTCAAGGAGACGATCGAGTCGTTCAAGAAGATCAGCGACGGGGAGTACGACCACTTCCCCGAGCAGGCGTTCTTCATGTGCGGTGGCCTCGAGGACCTCGAGCGCAACGCGCACGAGCTGATGAAGGACTGATTTCGGGCGTATTGCGCAAAGGCGTGTCACCTTCGGTGGCGCGCCTTTTCGCTACCTTGCCGTCCGGTGAAATTTTCGGCAAAGATCCTTCGCGAGGCGGTGACGTGCGTCACGCTCTGAAGTGGTCGACGCTCACGGTCCGGCCCGCCGCAGTACCCGCCGTTCACCAGGTGTGCCAACGTGGTGAGGCCCACTGCTCCGCGGGACAGATCATTGACTAGACTCTTGCAAACCGAATCGCGCACACGAGGAGTAATTAGCGTGGCGAGGCAGCTGCACGTCGAGCTCGTAGCCGTCGAGGAGAAAGTCTGGTCCGGCGACGCGGACATGGTCGTGGCGCGCACGACCGAGGGAGAGCTCGGCGTCCTCTACGGCCACGAGCCGCTCCTCGGCCAGCTCGCCGAAGAGGGCCAGGTGCGCATCAAGCAGGCCGGTCAGGAGCTCGCCTACGACGTGGCCGGCGGGTTCATCTCCGTCACCGGCACCGGCGTGACGGTCCTCGCCGAGAGCTGCGCCCCCGCGTCCTCCTCCGCGGCGCACTGACGGCGGGCGGCGAAGGTGAGGATCGTCGAAGGCATCGGCATCGGCGTCCTCGTCCTGCTCGCCGCACTGGCGGTGCTGTTCCTGCGCCGCCTCGTCATCGCCCGCCGGGGCGGCACCATCGAGCTCGGCGTCCGCCTGAGCACCTTCCTGCCGGGCCGCGGCTGGTCCGCCGGCCTGGCCCGGTTCGCCGGCGACGAGCTGCGGTGGTATCGCATCTTCAGCTTCTGGCCGGGCCCGCGCCGGGTGTTCTCCCGCCGCGGGCTCGCCGTCGAACGCCGCCGCTCGCCCGACCCGGCCGAGCTGCTGGTCCTGCCGCAGGACTGGGTGATCGTGCGCTGCGTCAGCCGGCAGGCGCCGGTCGAGATCGCGATGGCCGAGCGGGCGCTGACCGGCTTCCTGTCCTGGGTGGAGGCGGCGCCGCCGGGAGATCCGACCCCGGAGACGCGCCCCTACCGCTACCGCGCGAGCTGAGTTCTACTCCACCGTCCGCCCGCCGGGCACCCATGTGACGTCGCCGCCGGGGTTCGCCGCGCGGCACAGGATGAAGAGCAGGTCGGACAGGCGATTGAGGTACTGCAGCGCGACCTCGTTGGTGCGCTCGGCGTCGGCCTCCCACAGCGCCCAGGCGCTGCGCTCGGCCCGCCGGGTGACGGTGCGGGCGACGTGCAGCAGCGCCGCGCCGGGGGTGCCGCCGGGCAGGATGAAGGAGTCCAGCTTGGGTAGGGCCTCGTTGAACTCGTCACACCAGCCCTCCAGCCGCTCGACCTGTGCCGGGGTGACCCGCAGCGGCGGGTGCGCCGGCTGCTCCGAGATCGGATTGCACAGGTCGGCGCCGACGTCGAAGAGGTCGTTCTGCACGGCCAGCAGCACCGCCGCGATCCGCTCGTCGAGCGCACCGAGCGCCAGCGCCACGCCGATGGCGGCGTTGGCCTCGTCGACGTCGGCGTACGCGGCGAGGCGCGGATCCGTCTTGGACACCCGCGAGAAGTCACCCAATCCCGTGGTACCGGTGTCGCCGGTCTTCGTGTAGATGCGCGTGAGGTGAATGGCCATGGTTTTCACGGTACGGAATACGCCTACGATGACCGACGTGGACGCGATCCGTGTTGTGGGCGGTGCCCGGCTGGCCGGTGACGTATCCGTGGTCGGCGCCAAGAATTCCGCGCTGAAGCTGATGGCCGCAGCCCTGCTGGCCACCGGTCGCAGCGTGCTGACCAACGTTCCGCGCATCACCGACATCGCCATCATGGCGGAGGTACTGCGCCGGCTGGGCTGCGACGTCGAGCAGGACGGCGACAAGGTGATCATCGACGTGCCGGAGGAGCTCGGCACGGAGGCCGACTACGACCTGGTACGCCGCCTGCGCGCCTCGATCTGCGTGCTGGGCCCGCTGCTGGCCCGCCGCGGCCACGTGCGCGTGGCCCACCCCGGCGGCGACGCCATCGGTTCCCGCGGCCTGGACATGCACGTCGAGGGCCTGCGCCGGATGGGCGCCGACATCTCGGGCGAGCACGGCTTCGTCATCGCCACCGCCCCCAAGCTGCACGGCGCCACGATCTGGCTCGACTTCCCCAGCGTCGGCGCCACCGAGAACCTGCTCATGGCCGCCGTCCTGGCCAACGGCCGCACCGAGATCGACAACGCCGCCCGCGAGCCGGAGATCGTGGACATCTGCCGCATGCTCACCGACATGGGCGCCGACATCTCCGGCGCCGGCTCCTCCCGCCTGACCATCCAGGGCGTCCCGGAGCTCCGCCCGGTCGAGCACCGCACCGTCGGCGACCGCATCGTGGCCGGCACCTGGGCCTTCGCCGCCGCCATGACCCGCGGCGACGTCACGGTGCACGGGATCGACCCGTCGTTCCTGGAGATCGCGCTCGACAAGGTGGCGACCGCCGGGGGAGACGTGACCACCGCCGCCGACTCCTTCCGGGTCGTCATGCCCACCCGCCCGAAGGCCGTCGACGTGGTGACCTTGCCGTTCCCGGGCTTCGCCACCGACCTGCTGCCGATGGCGGTCGGCCTGGCCGCGGTCAGCGAGGGCTCGTCGCTGGTGACGGAGAACATCTTCGACGGCCGCTTCATGTTCCTCAACGAGATGTCCCGCCTGGGCGCCGACATCCGCACCGACGGCCACCACGCGGTCGTCCGCGGCAAGGACCGCCTCTCCGGCGCCCCCGTGACGGCAACGGACATCCGCGCCGGCGCCGGCCTGGCCATCGCGGGCCTGTGCGCGGACGGCGTCACCGAGGTCCGCCACGTGCACCACATCGACCGCGGCTACCCAAGCTTCGAGTCCGACCTGCGCGCCCTGGGCGTAGAGATCGAGCGTTTCGTAGCCCCCCCAGACCAGTTCGACTTCTGACCCCCGCCGCACGAAAAGTCGGGCGCTCCGCGCCACGACTTTTCGGACTTATACCCCGACGGCCGAAATGTCCGTCAAGTCCCGCCGAACCGCCCGCGCCCGCGCACAAACCTTCCGCGATCATGCTCCAACCGCCGCCGACACCCCGCTTTCTCATGATCACGGAGACTTTTGGTACCTATGAGTACACTTTGTCTCCACGATCACGGAAAACCGGTGTGAACGCCCCCGGCCCCACATGATCGCGGAGCGTTGTTGTCGCCGCTGTCGCTGTCGCTGTCGCTGTCGCTGTCGCTGTCGCTGTCGCTGAGCCGCTGCCGCTGCCGTCGCGGCGTCCACCGCCCGTCGCGCTCGAGCGCCGTCACGCCCGCCGCCCGTTGACCCTGCCGGCGCGGTTCGGTGCCCGTGTGCTCAGCGTTGATCGAAAAGTCGGGCGCTCCGCACCGCGACTTTTCGGACTTATACCCCGACAGGAGAAATATCCGTTAAGTCGTGGCGCGAAGCGCCCGACTTAACGGGCGCCGCTGCCGTCGGGCGCCGCTGCCGTCGGGCGCCGCTGCCGTCGGGCGCCGCTGCCGTCGGGCGCCGCTGCCGTCGGGCGCCGCTGCCGTCGGGCGCCGCTGCCGTCGGGCGCCGCTGCCGTCGGGCGCCGCTGCCGTCGGGCGCCGCTGCCGTCGGGCGCCGCTGCCGTCGGGCGCCGCTGCCGTCGGGCGCCGCTGCCGTCGGGCGCCGCTGCCGTCGGGCGCCGCTGCCGTCGGGCGCCGCTGCCGGGCGGGGAGCCGGGGGACCGGAGGGCGGGTTCTTGGCGCCGCGGAGCTGGCAGGGCCAGGGCCAGCGAAGCTGGGCCCCGGCCCGGTGTCTGACGGGAGCAACGGTCGTGCGTTGTACGGACCGGAGTCCCAAATCGCCGGGGCTAGTCTCCGTCTCCCTGCCGGGCGGCCCGTTCCGGGCTGAAAATCGGTCGTGATGGTTGCGGTTCGTGGTGGTCTGTGGTGGCGTGATGCTGGTCGCCCGCTGACGTCGTGCCTCCTTGATCCGTTTGAGGTCGTGGGCTAGTCGGACGGTGGCAGCCGCGCCATGGGCCCTTCACTGTTGCTTCGAGCACGCGGATTAGCTTCACCCGTCCTGTGGCTGCCGCGGGCGACCGCCCTGGTATGTGCGCTGATGGGAGGTCGCGGGTGCTGGAGGAGACGCAGGATCGTGAGGAGATCATCGAGCGGGTCGCGGCGTTGGACATCGGCAAGGCCGAGGTGGTGTGTTGCCTGCGGGTTCCGGACGAGGCCAACCCCGGACGCCGGTTGCAGGAGGTGCGGACCTATTCCACGATGACCCGCTCGCTGGCCGGGATGGCCGAGCGGTTGCGGGAACTCGGGGTGACCCGGGTGGTGATGGAGGCGACGAGCGACTATTGGAAGCCGGCGTTCTATCTGCTGGAGGCGTACGGGTTTGACACCTGGCTGGTCAACGCCCGGGATGTCAAGCACCTGCCGGGCCGGCCGAAGACCGACCGGCTCGACGCGGTGTGGTTGTGCAAGGTTGCCGAGCGGCAGATGATCCGGCCCAGCTTCGTCCCGCCGCCACCGATCCGGGAACTGCGTGATCTGACCCGCTACCGGGTGGATCTGGTCGCCGCGGCCGGCGCGGAACGCAACCGGGCCGAGAAGCTCCTTGAAGACGCCCAGATCAAGCTGTCCGTGGTGGCCTCGGATATCTTCGGCACCTCGGGCCGGGCGATGATGGCCGCGCTGATCGACGGGCAGCGAGACCCGAAGATCCTCGCGCAGCTGGCCCGCTCCAGGCTGCGGAGCAAGATCCCGCAGTTGGAGGAGTCGTTCGTCGGGCGGTTCACCGACCATCACGGGTTCCTCCTGGCCAAGATGCTGGCCCGGGTCGATGCGATCAACGCCGACATCGCTGAGGTCGATGCCCGGATCGAGGCCCATATCGCCCCTTTCGGCGAAGCGGCGGTCCGGCTGGCTGAGATCCCCGGCGTCGGCCCGGCCGCCGCCCACGCGATCATCGCCGAGATCGGCCTGGACATGAGCCGCTTCCCCACCCCCGCGCACCTGGCCGGCTGGGCCCGGTTCGCACCCGGGATCAAGGAATCCGCCGGCCGGAAGAAGGGCAACGGCTCGACCGGGCACGGCAATCCCTACCTGGCCAGAGTCCTCGGCCAGATCGCGGTGTCCGCCGCCCGGACCCACACGTTCCTCGGCGAACGCTACCGCCGCCTCGCCCGCAGGCGAGGCGCCAAACGCGCCATCGTCGCGGTCGGCCGATCCGTGCTGACCATCATCTGGCACCTGCTGCACGACCCCGAGGCCCGCTTCCACGACCTCGGGGCCGCCTTCTACGACACACGTACCAGTACCGAACGCCGCAAACGCAACCACGTCCGCCATCTCGAAGCCCTCGGCTTCAAAGTCACCCTCGAACCCGCAGCCGCCTGACCACGTCAGACCTGGACATCCCGGCTCCGCTTCGCTACGCCGGGAGCTGCCGCCTGCCCACTCACCGTCGATTTTCGGATTAGAAGAGGGTGAGTTCGTCCCTCTCGACGCCGCGCAAGGCGTTGTAGTCCAGCACCACGCAGCGGATGCCGCGGTCCTCGGCCAGGACGCGGGCCTGGGGCTTGATCTCCTGGGCGGCGAAGATGCCGCTCACCGGGGCGAGCAGGGGATCGCGGCCGAGCAGCTCCAGGTACCGGGTCAGCTGCTCCACCCCGTCGATCTCGCCGCGGCGCTTGATCTCCACGGCGACCGTCGCGCCGGAGCCGTCGCGGCACAGGAGGTCTACCGGGCCGATGGCGGTCATGTACTCGCGGCGGATCAGGGTGAAGCCGTTGCCCAAGGTCTGGGGGGCGGCGGCCAGCAGTTCCTGCAGGTGGGCCTCCACGCCGTCCTTCACCAGGCCGGGGTCGATGCCGAGCTCGTGTGACGTGTCGTGCAGGATCTCCTCGATCGTGATCCGCAGTTCCTCGCCCGACTTGTTGACCACCCGCCACTGGCCCTCGTCCTCCGAGAGCCTGCAGGGCGGGCTCATCCAGTTCAGCGGCTTGTACGCGCGGTCGTCGGCGTGGATCGAGATCGAGCCGTCGGCCTTGATCAGCAGCAGGCGGGTCGCGGACGGCAGGTGGGCCGTGAGCCGGCCGATGTAGTCGACCGAGCACTTGGCGATGACGAGGCGCACGCGCGACAGCCTAACCTGTGCGACTGGCGAGCCGATGTCATGCTGTTGGGGTGTTGGAGTCATTGACGGGTCTCGGCCTCGCCACCTCGGCCGGGCTCAACGCGTACATCCCCTTGATGGCCATCGGGCTGCTCGCGCGGTATACGGACCTGATCACCCTCCCGCCGAACTGGGCGTGGATGGAGAACGGCTGGACGCTGCTCATCGTGGCGATCCTGCTGGCCATCGAGTTCGTCGCCGACAAGGTGCCGGTGGTCGACCACGTCAACGACGTCATCCAGACGTTCGTGCGGCCGACCGCGGGCGGGCTGGCGTTCGGCGCGGCGTCGAGCTCGCAGACGGTCACCGTCAGCGACCCGGGCACGTTCTTCAGCAGCCATCAATGGGTGCCCATCGTCGTCGGCGGGGCGATATCGCTCGGCGTGCACGGCATGAAGGCGGCGTCCCGGCCGGTCATCAACGCGACGACGGTCGGGTTCGGGGCGCCGATCGTGAGCACGATCGAGGACTTCGTCAGCGTGCTCCTGTCGGTCGTGGCGATCGTGCTGCCCGTCGTGGTGCTGTTCTTCCTGCTGCTGCTGTTCCTGGGTTTCGGCTGGTTGATGCGCCGCCGCCGGCGCCGCAAGGAGGAGAAGGCGGCCGCGAAGTGGGCGGCCGCCCAGGGCTGGCGGCCGGACGGCTACTGACGGGCTCCCTATAGTGGTCGCCGTGACGGATGCGATCACGGTGCGCGGCCTCCACAAGAGCTACGGCAAGGCCGTAGCCGTCGATGGAGTCGACCTCGACGTCGCCGCGGGCGAGGTCTTCGCCCTCCTGGGGCCGAACGGCGCCGGCAAGACAACCACGGTGGAGATCCTGGAGGGTTTCCGCAAGCGGACCTCGGGCGAGGTCACGGTGCTCGGCGCCGACCCGCAGCACGCCGACGCGGCCTGGCGGGCCCGGGTCGGCGTGGTGCTGCAGAGCACCGGCGAGTTCGACGACCTGACCGCCCGCGAGGTGGTCCGCCACTTCGCGAACTACTACCCGTCGGCCGCCGACCCGGACGAGATCGTCGAGCGGGTCGGCCTGGCCGAGAAGCAGAACGCCCGCACGCGTACCCTCTCCGGCGGCCAGAAGCGCCGCCTCGACGTGGCGCTGGGCATCATCGGCCGCCCCGAGCTGCTCTTCCTCGACGAGCCGACCACGGGCTTCGACCCGGAGGCGCGCCGCGAGTTCTGGGGCCTGATCCGCGACCTGGCCGGCGCCGGCACCACGATCCTGCTCACCACGCACTACCTGGAGGAGGCCGAGGCCCTGGCCGACCGGGTCGGCGTCCTCACCGGCGGCAAGCTCATCGCCGTCGACGCCCCCGACCGCCTCGGCGGCCGCGGCCAGGGCGGCGCCACCGTCGGCTGGATCGGCCCCGACGGCCCGGCCAGCGAGCTGACCGAAACCCCGACCGCGCTCGTCGCCCGCCTCGCCGAGCAGTTCGGCGGCGAGGTGCCGGGCCTCACCGTCACCCGACCCAGCCTCGAGGATGTGTACCTGCGGATGATCGGGGCCGGCGAATGAACACGCTGCGGCTGGGCCTGCTGCGCGGCGGCCTGGAGATCAAGCAGTTCCTGCGCAGCCGCGAGTCGGTGGTCTTCACCCTCGCCTTCCCGCTGATCCTGCTGACCGTCTTCGGCGCCGTCTTCGGCGGCGAGATCGCCCCCGGGGTGACGTTCACGCAGTACTTCGCGGCCGGCATGATCGCCGCCGGCCTGCTCTCCACCGGCTTCCAGAGCCTGGCCATCCAGATCCCGATCGAGCGCGAGAAGGGCATCCTCAAGCGCCTGCGCGGCACCCCGATGCCCCGCGCCGCGTACTTCATCGGCAAGGTCGTCATGGTCCTGGCGATCGGCCTGCTGGAAACGATCCTGCTGGTCGCGGTGGCCACCCTGTTCTTCAACGTGACGCTGCCGGAGAACGCCGGCAAGTGGCTGACGTTCCTCTGGGTGGCGTTGCTGGGCATCGCCGCCTGCACGCTGTGCGGGGTCGCCTTCTCGTCCCTGGCCAGTTCCGGCCGCAGCGGCCCCGCCGTGGTCACCCCGGTGGCGATCGTGCTGCAGTTCATCTCGGGGGTCTTTTTCCAGTACACCGAGCTGCCCTCGTGGATGCAGGACATCGCCTCGATCTTCCCGCTCAAGTGGATGACCCAGGGCATGCGCTCGGTCTTCCTGCCCGACTCGTTCGCCGCCCAGGAACCCTCC
Organism: Dactylosporangium sp. CA-092794; assembly: GCF_050948465.1. Lineage (NCBI taxonomy): Bacteria > Bacillati > Actinomycetota > Actinomycetes > Micromonosporales > Micromonosporaceae > Dactylosporangium > Dactylosporangium sp. CA-092794. The sequence goes on from NZ_CP192044.1 coordinate 1,485,200, forward strand.
GGCTCCTGGCAGCACGGCACGATCGCCCTGGTCCTGGGCGCCTGGGTCGTGGCCGGCCTGGTCCTGTGCCTGCTCACGTTCCGCTGGACCGAACGAGACTGAGATAAAACCGAAGAACATGCGGGACTCCGGTCCGCGCAACTGACGACCGTTGCTCCCGTCAGACACCGGTCGGGCCTGGCGGCCCTCCCTGCCAGGCCCGGGGGCGGTTGGCCTGCTCGCCTCCGGCGGGCCTCCCGGCGGGATCCCGCCGACTCACTCCCCACCGCCGCCTCTCCTCCTGACAGGCCGCCGCCGACCCAGGCGCGCTGAGCGCCCGCCCGCGCCGCCGCCCGCCCGTCCGTGCCGCCGGCCCGCTCACGCCCGATCATGTGGTCTACTCACCACGGCCGGCCGATGGCTCGACGCCCGACTGAGCGCGAGCGCGAGCCGGCCCAGCTCAAGCGCGGCTCTTGCGTCCGAGGGCGCGATGCTCGAGCGGCCAGTGCCGCCAGGCGAGCTGGTCCCGCGTCAGGTGCGGATCGAGGGTGCGACGCTCGAGTCGGTCGATGCCGGCAGCGAGCTGGTCCCGGTGCAGCGCGGCGGCTCCTGCGACCGGGGTGCGCCGCTCGAACCGGCCGCTGCCGACGGCACGCCGGACCAGGTCGAGTCGGCGCGGCTTCAACCGCGTTCGACGGCCGGCTCGACGCGTCCGGGCAGGCAGTCGGTCGCCGCTTCGCCGCCGATGATGCGCTGCGCGGCGGGGGCCTCGGCCATAAGTCTCCGCGATCATGCGGGAGCCGTCGCCGTTCACCGGGTTTTTCATGATCGTGGAGACAAAGCGTACTCATAGGTACCAAAAGCCTCCGCGATCATGGAGAAGCGTTGGTGTCGGCGGCGACGGGTGCATGATCGCGGAGACTTACTGCCGGGCGAACCACGATAAAAGGCGAAATAGTGGGCATTTCGGGCGTCGGGGTATAAATCCGAAAAGTCGTGGCGCGGAGCGCCCGACTTTTCGTCTTGCTCTTGGCGCCGCCGCGGGGATGGCTGTCGGAAATTATGAACTGATCAGTCTGCGGGCGCGGTCGAGTTCGTCGGCGAAGACCAGGATGCGGACCATGCCGTCCGGGCCGGTGGCCAAGGTCGCGCGGACGCCGTTGCCGCGCAGGCGGTCGCGGACCTCGCGGGCGAAGGCCAGGTCGCCCACCATCGACACCGACCGCAGCAGGCCGTAGTCGGCCACCGGCAGGGGCGGCGGCTCGAGCGGCGCGCCGTGTTTGAGCAGCCGGATGATGAGCAGAAGCGCGGCGAGCACGCCGGCGGAGGCGGCCCACCCCGCGAGGTACATGAGGGGCACGTTGACAGTCTGCCACCACATGATCACCCACCGCGGGCGGTTAAGGTCAACGGGGTTGACGACGGGAAAGGGAATGGGGGCCGGCCATGGCGGGTCGTCTTGCGGTCATCGGAGCGGGGCTCATGGGTGCCGGCATCGCCCAGGTCGCCGCGCAGGCCGGGTGGGAGGTGACGCTGCGGGACCTGGGCGACGAGGCGGTCGGGCGCGGCCTCGCCGGCATCCGGGGCAGCCTGGAGAGGTTCGCGAGCAAGGGCACGATCGCGGCCGAGGACGTCGGCGCGGCGCTCGGGCGGATCACGCCCACCACCGAGCTCGACGCGGCCGCCGACGCGGACATCGTGGTCGAGGCGGTGTTCGAGCGGCTGGACGTCAAGCACGAGGTGTTCCGGGCGCTCGACAAGATCTGCAAGGAGGGCGCGGTCCTGGCCACGAACACCTCGGCGATCCCGATCACCCAGATCGCCGCGGTCACCCAGCGGCCGGAGCAGGTCGTCGGCACGCATTTCTTCTCGCCGGTACCGGTGATGAAGCTGTGCGAGCTGGTCCGCGGCTACAAGACGAGCGACGCCGCGCTGGCCACGGCCCGGGCGTTCGCCGAGGAGATCGGCAAGACGTGCATCGTGGTCAACCGGGACGTGGCCGGGTTCGTCACCACGCGGCTGATCGCGGCGCTCGTCGTCGAGGCGGTCAAGCTCGTGGAGAGCGGCGTGGTCAGCGCCGAGGACCTCGACCTGGCCTGCAAGCTCGGCTTCGGCCACGCGATGGGTCCGCTGGCCACGACCGACCTGACCGGCGTCGACGTGCTGTACCACGCGGCCAGGAACATCCACACCGACACCGACGACGCCAAGTTCTTCCCGCCGGAGCTGCTCGCCCGGATGGTCGTCGCCGGGGACCTCGGGCGCAAGAGCGGCAAGGGCTTCTACACGTACTCGTGAACCAGCGCGGCCGGCACGGTGAAGCTGAACCGGCTGCCCCCGCCCGGGTTGTCGGTCACGGTGATCATTCCGCCGTGCCGGTCCACGATCCGCCGGCAGATCGCCAGGCCCAGGCCGGTGCCGCCGTAGGACTGGCCGGCGTGCGCGCGATGGAACGACTCGAAGACGTGCGGCTTGTCCGCGTCGGGGATGCCGATCCCGCGGTCGGCGACCTCGACGCGGACCCAGCCCCGGCCGGCCGGCTGGGCGCTGATGTCCACCTTGGGGGTACGACCCGGCTGCACGTACTTCAGCGCGTTCCCGACCAGGTTGTCCAGCACCTGCCGCAGCATGGCGGGGTCGGCCTCGACCCGGGGCAGCGCGCCGACGTAGACGTCGGGCCGCACGTGCAGGTGGCTCACCCGCTCCTCGACCACCTCGCGGACGAGGGCGGCCAGGTCGACCTCGGTCGGCTTGAGCGCCGCGTCGCGGGCGGTCACGTAGGCCAGCAGGTCGTCGATCAGCCGCCGCATCCGCACCACGCCCGCCTCGACCCGCTCCAGGCTCTGCGCCGCCCGCTCGGGGCGGTCGGGCAGCGCGTCGCGGGCCATCTCCGCGTGCGCGCCGATGACGGTCAGCGGGTTCTTCAGGTCGTGCGCGACGATCCCGGCGAACGCCGCCAGGTCGCCCTCCCGTTCGCGCTCCTCGGTGATGTCGTGGAAGACCGCGATCGCGCCCCGCCGGCCCTCGACGTCCAGCGGCCGGCCGCTCACCGACAGCAGGACCCCGTCGGGCCGGTCCGGGTTGCGGATCACCATCTCGACCCGGTCGGTCGACTCGCCGGCGAGCGCCCGCACCAGCGGCAGCTCCTCGGTCGGAAACGGGGCGTGCCCGTCGGGCTTGAAGATGCCGTAGTGCGCCTGCCAGTGCTCGGCGCCGTCGACGTCGACGCTGCGGCCGAGCATCTCCTTGGCGGCCGGGTTGTGCACCAGGAAGGCGCCGTCGGTGTCCACCACCCCCACGCCGTCGCTGATCCGCTCCAGGATGCCGTTGAGCAGCGCCACCTGCCGGTCCGCGGTGCGCTGGGCCGCGCGCAGCCCGGCGGTCGCGGTCACCACCCGCGCCTCGGCCCGGCCCCGGGCCCCGGCCAGGCCCCACAGCATGCCGCACACCAGCAGGGTCAGCAGCCCGCCGCCGACCGCGACGACGACCGGCAGCGCCGGCGCCGAGCCGCCCTGGCGGGCCGAGTCGGCCGAGACCATCAGCCGCCACTGCCGGTTCGCGATCTGGACCCGCACGTCGCGGCGCAGGTCCGGGTGCCCGCCCTGGTGCAGCGCGGCGACCCGGCTCTGCTGGCCGTTGCCGTTCTGCGCCCACAGGTCGGCGTCGACCTGGCCCTGCGTCGCCCGGGTCAGCACCCCGCCCGCGAAGTCCTGCCCGCGCAGGCCCAGTACCACCCAGCCCTTGAACTCCCGGCTGCCGTCCGGGGCGGGGTTGCCGTAGGCGGAGGCGGCGAGCACGAACGAGAGCTGCTGCCGGCCGGCCGGCAGCCCGCGGTCGCGCAGCAGCACGTAGGTGTCGGACACCGCCGGCTGCCCGGACCGGCGCGCCTCGTTCAGCGCCGCGGTCGGCTCGGCGGCCTGCGACAGATCGGTGCCCGGCGGCAGCATCTCGGTGCCGTCCAGCGGCCGGCTGAAGATCGTGAACAGGTGCTCCCGGCCGGTCCCTTGCGGCCGCAGGTCGAGGCCGGTCACGCCGCGCTCGCGCCAGAAGTCGCGCACGGCGGTGAGCTGGGAGTCCAGCGCCGGTACCACGAACACCAGCGACGTGGCCCCGACCAGCCCGGCGTCCTGCAGGGGCGCGGTGGTGGCGGCGAAGTCGTCCCGGGTCAGCTCGGTGTGCGAGCCGACCGCCGCGGCGACGGTGCGCAGGGCGTCGAGGTACCGGTGGATCTCGGCCCGCACCGACGCCTCCGACAGGGTGGCGGCGCGGTCGAGCACGGCCTGCGCGCGGTCCTGCTGGCCGCGCTCGATGGAGCTCGCGGCCTCCCACGACGCGCCGAGGCCGAGGGCGAGCACGAGCGCGATCGCCAGCACCCCGGCCAGGCCGACCTGCCGGAACGCGGCCCTCAGCCGACCCGTCACCCCAAACTGATCGGCGACCGGCCGGCAACCCTGAGGCTATTTGCTGCGGCCGTGGACCAGCCGGACCACCTTGACGACCTGCTGTATCGACTGCTCGGTGCGGTCGAAGGTCATGGCGGCCAGCACCGTCGGGCCGCGGCGCTTGACGATCGCCTTCGGCCGGGTGAACTCGCGCAGGCCGTCGGCGCCGTGGATGCGCCCGAAGCCCGAGTCGCCGACGCCGCCGAAGGGCAGGGTCGGCATGCCGGCGAAGGTGAGGGCCGAGTTGACCGAGGTCATCCCCGAGCGGACCTGGCGGGCGAGCTCGAGGCCGTGCGACCGGGAGAAGACCGCGCCGCCCAGGCCGTAGCCGGTGTCGTTGGCCAGCCGGACCGCCTCGGCGGCGTCACGCACCCGGGCCACGGTCAGGGTCGGGCCGAAGGTCTCCTCCTGGACCGCGGCCGCATCCTCCGGCACGTCGACCAGGATGGTCGGGTTGACGAACGGCGGCTGCACCGCCTCGGCCCCGCCCAGCACGGCCCGCCCGCCACGGGTGAGGGCGTCCTCGATGTGCCGGCGGATCGTCTCGAGCTGCGACGGCATGGTGATCGGGCCGATGTCGTCACTCGGCTCGGCGCCGACGCGCAGCTTGGCCGCGCGCGCGACGACCCGGTTGAGGAAGTCGTCGAAGACCTGGTCCGCGACGTACACCCGCTCGATGCCGACGCAGGTCTGCCCGGCGTTGGTCAGCCCGCCCCAGACACAGGCCGCGGCGGCGGCGTCCAGGTCGGCGTCGGCGGCGACGATCATCGCGTCCTTGCCGCCGCACTCGAGCAGGACCGGGGTGAGGGTCTCGGCGGCGGCCGCCATCACCTTCTTGCCGGTCGCGGTCGAGCCGGTGAAGGCGATCTTGTCCACGCCGCTGCGGCACAGCGCGGCGCCGACGTCGCCCAGGCCGTGCACGATCTGCAGGACCGGCCGCTCGGGGACGACCTCGGCGAAGCGGTCGACGAACCACTGGCCGACGGCCGGGGTGTACTCGCTGGGCTTGAACACCACCGCGTTGCCCGCCGCCAGCGCGTAGGCGATCGAGCCCATCGGGGTGAGGATCGGGTAGTTCCACGGGCCGATCACGCCGATCACCCCGTAGGGCAGGTACTCCAGGTAGGAGGCGTGCTCCTTGAGCAGGATCGAGCTGCCCACCCGGCGCCGGCCGAGCACCTTGCGGGCGTGCTGGGCGGCCCAGGCGATGTGGTCGATCGCCGCGATCGCCTCGACCAGCGCGTCGGCCCGCGGCTTGCCGCCCTCCCGGTGCATGAGCGCGGCGAGCTCGTCCAGCCGGTTGGTGAGCAGGCTGCGATACGCCAGCAGGCGGCGCTTGCGCCCGGCGAAGCCGAGCTCGGCCCACCACGCGGCCGCGCCGCGGGCGCTCGCCACCGTGGCGGTGAGATGATCGGTGGAGGCGACCGGGAACCGGCCGACCTCCTCGCCGGTGACGGGGTTGGTCGAGATGAGCGAGCCCTCGTCGATGGCGGGGACGCCGGGCGTTCGCGTGGCGGTCATGGCGCGAGTCTAGACCCGGAAATTACTCGCGAGTAAGGCTCGTCGCAGGTCGAGAACATCGTGCACTGCTCCGACCGTTGGGTACCACCGGCAACAGGAGGAAGCTCGCATGGAACCGATCAAGACCGAAAAGCTGAGCGTGCCCGGCGCGACCCTGTACTACGAGGTCCGTGGCAGCGGGCCGGTCCTGCTGCTCATCTGCGGCGGCATCTATGACGCCGAGGGCTTCACCGGCCTCGCCGACGCCCTGGCCACCGAGCGGACCGTGGTCACCTACGACCGGCGCGGCAACTCCCGCAGCGTGCTGACCACCCCGCCGTCCATGCTGAGCGTGGAGGAGCAGGCCGACGACGCGTACCGCCTGCTCGGCGCGGTCGAGGTGACCGAGGACGAGCCGGCCGAGGTGTTCGGCAACAGCTCCGGGGCGGTCATCGCGCTGGAACTCGCCACCCAGAACCCGGCCATGGTGCGCACGGTGGTCGCGCACGAGCCCCCGCTGTTCGAGCTGCTGCCCGACTTCGACCACTGGCGCACCGTGCTGGCCGAGGTGGAGGAGGTGTACCGCGAGGGCGGCGCCGGCCCGGCCATGGAGGTGTTCGGCGCGGCGATGGGCATGCACGGCGACGGCGACGGCGGCACCCCGCCCTCGCCCGAGTTCGCCGCCCGGATGCAGGCGAACGTGGAGGTGCTCGTGGCCCGGGAGATCCCGCCGATCGGCGCCTACGTGCCCGACCTCGACCGCCTGCGCTCCGGCGCCGTGCGGGTCGTGCCGGCGGTCGGCGCGGCCAGCACGGGCGAGCCGCCGAACCGGGCCGGCCTGGAACTGGCCGCCCGCCTGGAGACCACCGTCGCGGTGTTCCCGGGCGGCCACGGCGGCTTCGGCGACGCCGTCCCGTTCGCCGCCAAGCTGCACGAGGTGCTGGCCGGTGAGCACCCGGTTACGAGGCGTACTCCTTGATGATCCGCTCGGCCACCGCGAGCGGATCGGCGAGGCGGCCCTCGGCCGGGGCGTCGACCCACCGCTGCTTGGCCGGGAAGAAGGCGCCGGAGGCCGCCGCGCGGCGGATGGTCTCCTGCATGCCGGTGTCCATCTGGCCCGGGTCGATGTTGGCGACGGTGATCCGCTCCTCGTCGCGGACCTGCGAGGCGACGCCGTCGAAGAAGGTCTCGCCGGCCGCCTTCGTGGTGCAGTAGAGCGACCAGCCGTCGATGAGGCTGCGCGCCGCGCTGGAGGAGATGAACAGCAGCCGGACCCGGGCCTCGGCCGGCGCCGCGCGCAGGAAGGTGTTGGTCAGCACCACCGGCGCGGTGAGGTTGACCGCGATCGCGTTGGTGATCGCCTCGGTGGTCAGCCGGCCGACCGCGCCGATCGGGTCGATGACTGCCGCGTTGTGGATCAGCACCGCCTCGTCGGCGTCGCGCAGGAAGGCGCGCAGGACGTCGTAGTCGGGCAGCCAGTGCGCATCGGCGATATCCGTGGAGAACAGCGTGACGTCGGTCGGGCGCTCGTCGCGCAGCTGTTGTTGCTCCGCGGTGAAGTGGCGGCCGACCGCCAGGATGCGATCGCCGCGCGCGGTTGATACGTCGAAGAGGGCGGCGCCCAGGCCGCGGGACACTCCGGTGATCACGACGGCACGCATGCGGTCACTCTATTCCCCTCCGGCGAGCATTTACATGGCCCGTGCGCCGGGCACGGGTGGTCCCTTCGGCGCCACCGCGGAGCCCGGGCAGGATTCGCCGAGCTTCTCCGCGATCGCACCCAGCGCATCGGCGAGCGCCGCGGTCTGCGCCGGGTCGAGGTTGTCGAAGATCAGCCGGCGCACGTCGGCGAGGTGGGCCGGCGCGACCCGCTCGGCGAACGCGCGCCCGGCCGCGGTGACCTGGGCGATGCTGACCCGGCCGTCGCAGGCGTCGCCGGTGAGCTCGACGTAGCCGAGGTCGACGAGCTTGCGCATGCGATGGCTCAGCCGGCTCGGCGACATGTTCATCTGCGCGGCGAGCTCGGACAGCCGGAGTCCCTCGCAGGCGTTGCTCAGCGCGGCGAGCAGGCCGAACTCGACGTGGACCAGCCCGTGCGGGCGGAACGTGCGCTCCAGCTCGGGAAACCCGACGAGCACGACGGCCAGCAGCGACAGCCAAGCGCTGCGCTCGGTGTCGTCCAGCCATCGCGGCTCGTCGGTCATGCGTTCCATGGTGCCTTGATCTTGTGCCGGCGGGCTAACGACGCGTCCGATACGCGTCAGAAGCGGCCGACCGCGATGATGACCGCGATGGCGCCGAGGACCACGTTGACCGGGATGGAGCCGTACTCCTTGGCCCGCGCGTGGTCGACCAGGGCGAGCACCATGATGATCGCCAGGCCGACGGCCGCGAGCGGGGTCAGGATCGTGGCGATCCCGGTCGCCCAGGGCAGGATCAGCCCGAGCCCGCCGAGGATCTCCACCGCGCCGATGAACTTGACCGTGCCATCGGTTCTGCGGTTCACCCAGGTCATGTTGCCGGCGAGTTTCTCCTTGGGCTGGATGACCTTCATGACGCCGGCCAGGATGAACGCCGCGCCGAGCAGCGCCTGGAGGATCCACAGAAAGACGTTCATGGTCGCGCTCCCTCATGCAGCAAGCTTCGAATTCCGGTGGACGAAAGTATGCGGCGGAGAAACTTGAAGGGTCAAGTACCATCTTCGAGGCATCCCGTTGCGCAGGTGAGGGCCCTTCACCCGGCGGTCGCCGACGGTGAGTCCATGGAGACGTTGCAGCAGCCGTCCCGGTGGGTCACCGGCCTGGCCGTCTTCGGCGGCAGCATGATGATCGTCATCGGGATCTTCCAGGCCGTGGTCGGTCTGACGGCGATCTTCGAGCGGTCCTTCTACGTGCTGCTGACCGACAACTACCTGTTCGGCTTCGACGTGGGCACCTGGGGCTGGATCCACCTGGCCCTGGGCGTGCTGGTGGCGGCCGGCGGGGTCGCCGTGCTGGCCGGGCAGCTGTGGGGGAGGGTGCTCGGCGTCGTGCTCGCGGCGCTGAGCGCGATCGCCAACTTTCTGTTCCTGCCGTACTACCCCCTGTGGTCCATGCTGATCATCGCCGCCGATGTCGCCGTCATCTGGGCGCTGACCAGGTATGGGCGCGACGAGGCCGTCCTGCGCTAGAGGTGTGTGGGCCGGCCACATGTGACCGGCCCACAACCGGTGCGACCATGCGGTGATGCACGTCACCTCCCGCGGGCCGGAGTCCGGGCCGGCCGTCCTGCTCATCCACGGAAACTGCTCGTCGTCGGGCTTCTGGGAGCCCTTGATCCGCCACTTACCGCCGCACTGGCGGATCGTCGCGCCGGACCTGCGCGGGTACGGCGCCAGCCCCGCCCTGGGCATCGACGCCACGCGCGGCCTGCGCGACTTCGCCGACGACGTGGCGCCGCTGCTGTCCGATTTCCCGGATCGACCCGTCACGGTGGTCGGGCACTCCATGGGCGGCGGCGTCGCCCTGCAGCTGCTGCTCGATCACCCTGACCGCATCGGGGCCCTGGTGCTGGAGGCGCCGGTGTCGCCGTACGGCTTCGGCGGTACCCGCGACCTCGACGGCACGCCGACCACGCCCGACTTTGCCGGCACCGGCGGCGGCTCGGCGAACCCCGACTTCGTCCGCCTGCTCGCCGCGCAGGACCGCGGCACGCAGGAGCAGGCCAGTCCCCGCAACGTGATGCACGCGTTTTATGCGGCCCCGGGCTTCGACTTCGGCGCCGACGAGGAGCTCCTGCTCGACACGATGCTCTCCACGGCCACCGGAGAAGATCAATACCCCGGCGACGGTACGGCGAGCGAGAACTGGCCCGGCACCGCGCCCGGCACCCGGGGCGTGCTCAACACCATGTCCCCGCGCTGGCTGAACCTGTCGGGCATCGTCGACCTGCCGGCGAAGCCGCCGATCACCTGGATCCGCGGCGACCAGGACGCCATCGTGTCCGACGCGTCGTTCTTCGACCTCGCCCAGCTGGGCAAGCTGGGCCTGGTCCCCGGCTGGCCGGGCGAGCGGGAGTGCCCGCCCCAGCCGATGGTCGGCCAGACCAGAGCGGTGCTTGAGCGGTACCGCGGCAAAGGCGGCGAATTCCGCGAGATCGTCTACGAAGGCGTCGGGCACAGCCCGCACGTGGAGCGCCCCGAGCAGTTCGCCGCGGCCCTGCGGGAGGCGGTCGGCTCCTGATGCGAGCCGCCGCCCGCTGCGGCACAGTGAAGCGATGGAGCTGACCGACAGCGGCGGGCTCGTCTCGTTCATCTCCGTGGCCGCCGTCGTGGTCGGCCTGATCGGCGTGGTCGTGCCGGTGCTGCCGGGCCTGTTCCTGGTCTGGGCCGGCGTGCTGGTCTGGGCCCTGTTCGGCGGCCACGGCCCGACCGGCTGGACGGTCGCCGCCGCCGCGACGGTCGTGCTCGCCTTGGGTTTCGCCGCGAAGTACCTGGTCCCCGGCCGCAACCTCAAGCGCGCCGGGGTCTCCAACCTCACCCTGCTGCTCGGCGGCCTGTGCGGCATCGTCGGCTTCTTCGTGATCCCGGTGGTGGGCCTGGTCATCGGCTTCGTGCTGGGCGTCTTCCTGGCGGAACTCGCCCGCCGGCGCAACGCGGCCCAGGCCTGGCAGTCCACGAAACACGCCCTGAAGGCGGCCGGCCTGTCGATGCTCATCGAGCTGGCCACCGCCCTGATCATGACCACGATCTGGCTGGCAGGCTGGTTCCTCGCCGGGTGAGGCTCCAGAATTGTCGTACCCCTCTGGCAAAGTAACCCCCATGGAAACCGGTCGCCACATCGACGCCCTGGAGCGCGCCGGGCTCGACTTCGTGGACGCCGCGGAGCGAGCCGGCCTCGACACCCCCGTCCCGACCTGCCCGGAGTGGACGGTCCGCGAGCTGGTCCAGCACCTGGGCTACGTCCACCGCTGGGCCGCCACCTACATCCGTGACCGCCGCCCCACCATGCTGACCGACACGGAGGAAGCGGAGGCGGTCGGCCCGATGCCCGCCGACGCCGACCTGGTCGCCTGGTTCCAGACCGGCCACACCGCCCTGGTCGACCTGCTCCGCACCGCCGACCCGGCCCTGGCCTGCTGGCACTTCCTCCCGTCCGGCTCCCCCCTGGCCTTCTGGGCCCGCCGCCAGGCCCACGAGACCACCATCCACCGCGCCGACCTGCAGGGCGCCACCGGCCCCATGTCCGGCGTCGACGCCGACCTGGGCATCGACGGCATCGACGAGCTCCTGATGGGCTTCTACGCCACCACCCGCGCCCGCCGCCTCCGCTGCGACACCCCCTGCACCCTCTCCGTCCACGCCACCGACGGCGCCAACTGCGAGGGCCCCCACTCCTGGACCGTCCACATGCACCCAACCGGCGCCACCATCACCCGCAACCCCTCGCCCACCCCCACTCTCACCCCCGGCCCCGCCCCCACACCCACTCCCGCCACCACGCCGCTCTCCACCGCGACCTCGCCCACTCCCGCGCCGCCCACTCCCGCGCCGCCCACCTCAGCCCCGCCCACCCCAGCCCCGCCCACCTCCGCCCCGCCCACCTCCGCCACCTGCACCCTGCGCGGCCCCGCCAGCGATCTGTATCTGGCCCTGTGGAATCGCCGGCCCACGACCGACCTCCACGTGGAGGGCGACGAGTCGGTGCTGACGCAGTGGCGCACCCGAGCCACGATCCGCTGGACCTGACGCCCCCCGCACCGGTCGGTCAGAGCCGGCAACACCGGCCCGCGCCCCGCCGCCCGCCCGACGGCGCCGCCCGCCGCCCGCCGCCCGCCGCCCGCCGCCCGCTGCTCGGCCGCTCGGCCGCTCGCGTCGTCCGTCCGCGTCGTCCGCGTCGGCCGTCGTCCGCGTCGCCTGTCATCCGCGTTGCCCGCCGCCTGTCGTCGCCTGCCGTCGCGGCGGTTGTTGTCGCGAAAAATCCAGCCGCTCCGCGGCCGGATTTTTCGGACTTATCATCATTTTCCGGTCCGGTCGCGCTGGAGCGCAGTGCAGCGGCCAGAAGTCTCCGGGATCATGCCGCACCCGCTGTCGAACCAACGGTTTTTCATGATCACGGAGTGAACATGTACACCCGTGTACCTCAAGTCTCCGGGATCATGGAAAACCCGTGATGTCGCCACGACGGGCATCATGATCACGGAGACATACGTCCGGCCCGGCCGCACCGATCGGATGTTCGGCCGATGGGTGCCGACGGGCGCGCGGGCTGGGTCGTGTCGCTCGTCGGATGGGGCCTCCGTTGGCCCGCATGCCGTTGCGGCTGTCTTCAGGGCGGTGACGGGGGTGGGTGGGCAGGAGCGGAAGCGCCCGCCCCTGGGAGAGCTTGGGGCGGGCGCTGATGGGTGGGTGAGGTCGTCAGGCTGGGCTGCGGCGCAGCATGCCGGGGAAGCGGCGGAGCTGCTCGCGTGGGACGACCAGCGGGATGTAGACCAGCAGGCCGGCCGCGCCGGCGGTCAGGAGTTGGACGATTGGGTACGGGCCGGTGAAGCGGGCCACCAGCACGGCCACCGCGGCGGCCAGGACGGTGGCCAGCAGCGGGCGGACCAGGGGTGGGCCGAGCGGGCGCAGGGCCACGTTGGCGTGCTGGAGGGCCAGCGCGGTCAGCGGGATCGCCACGAGCACGCCGATGCCCGTCTGGGCAATGGCGGCGCCCTTGATGCCGAACGACTCGGTGAAGTACCACAGGGCGGGGATCAGCGCCACCGACCAGCCCAGGTAGATCCACAGGGTGGACCGGGTGGCGCCGGCGCCCATCAGGGCGTCCATGGCCAGGCCGGTGACCATGCGGACGAAGGTGAGGCCGACCAGCAACATGAGCACGGGGGCGGCCGGGGCCCACCTGCCGCCGTAGAGCAGCGCTATGAGCGGGGTCGCCAGGACCGACATCAGGGCGACGATCGGGGCCACCACGCTGACCAGCATCGGCACGGACTTGTGCACGCCGTTGGCCAAGGCGCGGTCGTCGGTCTCGGAGAGGCGGGAGAAGCCCGCGACCGAGACGTAGCGGATGGCGGTGCCGAGGATGGTCTGCGCCCACATGGAGGTGTTGAAGGCCAGCACGTAGAAGCCCAGCAGCTCCTGGCCGCTGATCCGGCCCACGATCGCGAGCTGGACGTTCATCACGATGGCCTCGATGCCCAGGCTGATCGCCAGGGGGAAACCATATTTCAGCAGCTTGCCGGCGATCTCGCGCTCGAAGCCGACGCGCAGCGGCACGCGGGCGAAGATGGTGACCAGGATGCCCGTCACGGCGGCGCTCGCGACCTGACCCCAGGCGAAGCTGTAGGCGCCGGCGCCCATGACGGCCAGGGGGATCGAGATGGCGGCCTGGAAGACGAGGCCGGCGGTGTTGGCGATGATCAGCTTGTCCTGCTGGAAGTCGCGCATGAGTTTCGCGCTGCGCACCGCGGTCAGGCCGTCGATGACGATGACCAGCGTGAGCAGGCGGACCACGCCGACCGCGTTGCCGTCGCCGGAGAACGCGGAGTAGGCCGGGGCGGCGATCCAGAAGGCGCCGTAGACGACGACGCCGAAGACGGCGGCCAGTGTGGCCGCCGTCGGCGCCATGTCCTCGAGCTTTCCCCGCCACTGCACGACGGCGGCGATGAGGCCGACGTCGTTGATGTGCATCAGCACGGCGAGCGCCGCCGTGGCGATGCCGAACGTGCCGTAGTCCGCGGGGGTCAGCAGGCGGGCCAGCACCAGGCCCATCGCGAAGGAGCCGATCTTGGCCGCCAACGTGCCGACCAAGCTCCAGCGCAGGCCGCGCCCTGCCTTGTCGCCGATCTCGGACTGGATCAGCTGGATCTCTTCGGTGTTGGTCACTCAGCAGCTCTCTGCGCTGGAATCCTGGGGTTGGTCGCGCCGCTGCCGCCCTCCTCGATCTTCTCGAGCCAGGCCTCACGCCAGTAGGGAGTGATCGCGCGAGGGCAGCTCGCGTTGAATGCACCCTCGCAGATCACGCCCTCCAGAACAAGACAAGGGCTCTTCATATGGATCATTCGGCCGGTGTTCTCGTCCACGATGTGGTCGATCCGGCGGGCAATGCGGGCCGTTCGGCCGCAGTGCCTCGCCATTTCGGCGTCGAAGCCCATCCCCCGGTTGAGCAGGTTCTCGTTCAGGGTGGGCTCGATCTCCTTGGCGGAGAGCACGCGCACGAGGTCGCCGGGCTCCAGGCCCTTGCGCACGTCCGGGGTCTTGCCCACGGCCCGGCCCTTCAGGTAGCCCCAGTGCCGGCCGCCGCGCAGGCGGGCCCACTTCGGCAGCACCTTGGCGCTGAGCCCCTGGAACCGGTTGAACATGCCGGCGCCGACGGCGCGGACCGTCCAGCCGACGGTGGCGTTGCCGGTGCGCACGTCGGTGACGAACTGGCTGAACCGGAGCAGCGGGAGCACCTCGGGGGCGGAGCGCAGCAGCTCGGTGGCGTGGCAGCGGTAGCGCTCGGCGCCGTCGTCGAAGCGGGGGCCGCGGGCGTTGAGCGTGATGAGCGGCAGCAGGCGGGCGTCCTCGGGGGCCGTGGCGGTGGACGCGGGCTCCCCGTCGGCGACCTTGCGCAGCCAGGCGGTCTTCCAATAGACCATGCACGCGGCCTGGCAGCCGCCGTGGCCGCCGCCGTCGCAGCGCACGCCTTCCAGATGTACCGCGTTGTCCATCTTGCGGATTCCGGTGCGGGTGAGCGTGTCGCAGGTCTTGTGCGCCGATTTGTACACCCGCAACCGCTGCCCGCAGTACTGCAGCATTTCGGGCATGAATTGCAAAGACTCGTATTCGCCGTTTTCGTCCAGCGTGGCGAAAATCTCCTCCTGGCTGAGCACCTCAACCAGGTCACCGGCCCGCAGGTTCAGCGGCTCCCGCCGGACCGAAGTTTGCGTTTGCAAGTCAGACCGCCTCCGTCAGTGGCCCGCGGCGTGCCGCGGTACGCCCTACCGAACTAGCACCCTCCAACGCCCGGCATCCGTTACGCGGGGCCGACTTGCGGCCCGCCGCGTTCTGCCTCCCGGCCCGGGCTCGCGGCAGCTTACTCGCCGAAGTTCAACTGTCACGGAGAAGTCCGCCGCCGACTTCTCCGCTTACCGGCCGGACAACTCTGCGTACCGCGGAAAAAACGACATTCCGCGCGGCGGGGTGACCGTGGTAACCGCAGAAATCCGACTCTGGACGGGCGTACTCTACGCAGCCCTGAACCGCCCTCCAGGAGTGTGACAAATTTATGACGGATCTTCCGGCCCCGGTTGGGGTCGGCTACGTTCACCGCGGTTCTCAATGTCGGCCTAACCAGCTCGTGGGGGGTCTGGTGACCGTACAAAATCGCCCATTTCACTTCATTACGTCCATGCCGCGTCTGCGGCAGCCGCTGACCCAGTGGCGGGACCGGATCCGGCACCTCGAAGATCTGGGATTTCACACCGTCGCGATCGCCGACCACCTCGGCGACGGCTGGTCGATGGACCCGATCACGGTGATGGCGATCGCCGCGGAGGCGACCACCACCCTGCGCGTATCGACCAGCGTGCTGTGCAATGACTTCTATCACCCGTTCTTCCTGCACCGCTCGATCAGCAATTTGGACGTCATCTCCGAGGGGCGGGTCACCCTCGGCCTCGGCGCCGGCTGGCGCCCGCTCGACTACTCCGTCTCCGGCGTCCGGTTCGACCCGGCACCGGTGCGGGTGGCCCGGCTGGCGGAGTCGATCGCGGTCCTCAAGGGCCTCTTCGCCGGCGAGCGGTTCACCTTCGCCGGCGAGCACTTCCGGGTGGAGGAGGCGCTCGGCGCGCCGCGGCCGGTGCAGTCGCCGCACCCGCCGATCATGGTGGGCGGCGGCGGGCGGCGGATGCTGCAGCTCGGCGGCCGCGAGGCCGACATCGTCGGCATCAACCCGCCGCGGCTCACCGAGCACAGCGACCCGGCGAAGATGGCCCGCGAGCTCAGCGCCGAGGGGCTGCGGGCCAAGGCCGGCATCGTGCGCGAGGCCGCGGCCGCGGCCGGGCGCGACCCCGACGCCGTGCTGCTGCAGACCAACCTGCTCGACGTACGGGTGCGCGGGATGGAGCGGGACAGCCGCTCCACCTCGGACCTCGTCAACTGGCTGGGCGAGGCGGCGGTGACGGATTCCCCGCTCGTGCTCGACGGCGACGTGGAGCGGTGCATCGATGCGCTGCACGAGCTGCGCGAGACCGTCGGGATCACCGAGATCCATCTCGGGAATGACGCCGACGGCGTGGCGGAAATCGTGAAGCGGCTCAGTTAATCCAAAAATAAGGCGGATCAAAACCGCGGCTAAGCGCTTTATCGAAGATCAGCGCTCGGCAATCACTGCGCCACTTCCGGCTACCAAAAACCCGGGTATGGTGGTCGGCGGCCTTCACCAATCGAGCCCCAAGCGCGAATGGGACAAGGAGCAGCGATGCGAAGAACTTTACGGCTCGCCTCGGCCGTCGCGGCGTGCGGAATCCTGGTCGCCGGCCTGGCCGGCTGCGGGGACGAGCGGCCCCAGGCCGGCGGCGCGCCCGAGCCGGTCGCGGCCGCGTCGGGCGAGGCCGCGGTGCAGCCCGCGAGCGCCCCGGCCAGCGCGTCCGCGTCGGCGTCGGCCAGCCCGTCGGCGAGCCCGTCACCGCGCCGGTCGGCCACGTCCGCGCCCGCCGGTGGCGGCAGCGGCGGCGGTACGGGCGGCGGCAGCAGCACCGGCGGCGCGCGCACCTCCGGCAAGCCCGACGCGAGCAGCACCGGCGTGCGCCCGGGCACGCAGCTGACGGTCGTCAACGGCGACCAGACCTTCTCCACCGCCAACCAGGTGATCAGCGGCAAGGACTTCCACGGCTTCGTCAAGGTCACCGGCAAGAACATCCGGTTTGTCAACTGCATCTTCCGGGGCCGCGCGACCAGCAGCAACAACGCGCTGCTGGACACCGACCGGGGCACCGGCACGGTCGTGGAGGACTCGGAGTTCGTCCCGTCCAACCCGTCGGCGACGCTGGACGGCATCTACGCCAACAACATCAGCATCTACCGGGCCAACGTCCACGGCAGCGTCGACGGCGTGAAGACCGGCAGCAACGTGCTGGTCCAGGACTCCTACATCCACGACATGTCATGGTTCGCCAGCGACCCCAACCAGGGCGGCGGG
This sequence comes from Dactylosporangium sp. CA-092794, assembly GCF_050948465.1. NCBI lineage: Bacteria > Bacillati > Actinomycetota > Actinomycetes > Micromonosporales > Micromonosporaceae > Dactylosporangium > Dactylosporangium sp. CA-092794. The sequence goes on from NZ_CP192044.1 coordinate 1,502,283, forward strand.
GCCACCCACAACGACGGCGTGCAGGGCTTCCTGGGCGACAGCAACGTGGTCCTCAAGCACAACAACATCGACATGTCGACGTCGAAGGAGGCCAACGCGGCCTTCCAGGACTCGGCCAAGAACTCGCGGGTCGAGGACAACTGGCTCGACGGCGGCGGGTGCACGCTGAACTTCAGCCACGTCAACGCCCCGCTCGGCGGCATCGCGGTGGTGAACAACCGGTTCGGCCGGCACTCGTTCTACAACTGCCCGATTTTGCTCAGTACGCAAACCACGCTCAGTGCCAATTCCGGCAACGTCTGGGTGGACACCGGAAAGCCGATTCCGGCACCGCAGCGGCACGATTAAGCGGAACGAAAGAAAGGGCCCCGCCGTCGGCGGGGCCTTTTCAGTAGGCGCCGGTGCCGCGGACGACGGCGGTCACCGTCCAGGTCAGTAAGCGCCGGTGCCGCGGACGACGGCGGTCACCGTCCGGGCCAGGATGCGCAGGTCGAGCAGCGGGGACCAGTTGTCGACGTAGTTGAGGTCGAGGCGCACCGACTCCTGCCAGGACAGCTCCGAGCGGCCGGAGACCTGCCACAGGCCGGTCATGCCCGGCTTGACCAGCAGCCGCCGGCGGACGTCCTCGTCGTAGCCGGCGACCTCCGACGGCAGCGGCGGGCGGGGGCCGACCATCGACATCGTGCCGTTGATGACGTTGAGCAGCTGCGGCAGCTCGTCCAGCGAGGTGCGGCGCAGGATCGAGCCGACCTTGGTGACCCGCGGGTCCCGCTTCATCTTGAACAGCAGGCCCTCGGTGTGCTGGTTGAGGTGGGCGATCTCGGTGCGCAGCTTGTCGGCGTCCTTCACCATCGTGCGGAACTTGTAGCAGGTGAATTCCTTGCCGTTGATGCCGGTGCGGGACTGGCGGAACAGCGCCGGGCCGGGCGAGGTGGTGCGGATGAGGATCGACACGACCAGCATGAACGGGCCGGCCAGGATCAGCAGGATCGTGGCCAGGAACCGGTCGAGCACGTTCTTCACGGCGCGCTGCGGGCCGGTCAGGATCGGCGCGCGGACGTGCAGCAGCGGGCCGCCGCTGCTGGGCAGCACGGCGACCCGCTCATGGGCCACCTCGGGCAGGGCGGGCGCCACGAGCAGCTCGATGTCGTTGTCCGACAGCTCCCAGGCCAGCCGCCGCATGCTGTAGGGGTCGAGCTCCAGCGGCAGCGCCACCAGCACCGCGGTGCAGCCCGCGCCGAGGGCGGTGGCCGCGACGTCCTTGAGGTCGCCGTACACCGGGATGGAGTGCGCGGTGATCTTGCGTGCCTCGTCGAGGTCGGTGATGCACGCGCCGGCCACCCGCAGGCCGTAGGAGCGGTCCCGGCGCAGCGCGGTGAGCAGGCCGACCACCGAGTCGGCGGGCCCGATGAGCAGCGTGCGCTGGCGGACGTACTCCCGCTGCAGCGTGCTCAGCATCGCCACCGTCGTGTAGCGGCCGGCGATGGTCAGCGCCGCGGCCACCGGCACCGCCACGATGAGCGGCTTGAGCAGGTAGAGCATGTCGAAGAGCACGCACACGGGGGCGAGCACGGCGATGCCGATGACGGCGGCACGGATGGTTCGGTACATCATGCCGGTGCGGCTCTCCAGGAACCACCGGTCGTACATCCGGCAGCCGGCCAGCAGTAACAGCCACAACAGCCCGAAGGCGGCGACGGAGTACGCGGGCGGAACCCCCTCGCCCGGCGCGACGAACGCGCCGCCCATGAGGTCGGCGGCCATGAACAGGACGACGGTCGTGATGGCGATCGTCACCGCCAGGACGTCGCCGAGGAAGGCAACGAGCAGGTTGCGTCCGTTCGACCTGAGCTTGCGCCGCTGGACTCCCGGAAACGCCGCCATCACCGCGGTCTCGACCGTGGCCGAATCCGCCAGAACCATCCCAACCCCCTTACGTGCCTGCTCAGATCCACTTATCGAAGGTGAAATGTGGTGAACCGCCCGCCGTCGCGACAGCCGGTGCGCGGCCGAACCCCGGCCGTAAGGTACCGAGCATGTCGCATTGCCGGTACCGTCGTGCCGCATTCCCGACGTGCCTGAAGGTGCTATTGACAGCTCCCGGGCAGCACCTTCGGCGGAATCGCCGTCCAATAAGGGAAAAAAGGACAAGACGCCACGCCGGAATCCCGATCGTCGCCGGCTCGCCGCGGCAAACTTCCCGGGTAATCACGCTGTGTCGCCTTAATGGAGTTCTATGCTTGACTTAAAGGTCCCGTAGTGACGGCCGGCAATATGGCGGGAGCGGTCCGGCCAGGCAGGACGCTTGATCGCCGGGGTGTAGGCATGATCACCGTCCGTTCAGCGGGCCGTCACGCAACGCATTGTCTTAAGCCGAGCGCCACCGTCAAGCCGCCGCCCCCGACAGCGTCGGCCCTTCGCACTCCGCCTCGTTTACCAAGCACTCGCCGAAACCGCCCCCGAGCGCAATGGGTCAAACGATGTTTCAATGCATGGGCACAAATTGCTGGCCGGGCTTTCCTGCGCCGCCGTTGGGAGGATAGCAGCGTCCGGCCAGGTAGCGGCAGCGCGCCCGGGGCCACCGGTCGCCCGGATTCGGGGTTTTCGCAGCTCGCCGGGCCCGTTCGTCGGGATCACGACGGGCCACTCGGCGGGGAATGTGTGGACGTTCGGCTCGCGCGGCGCCCGCCGCCGGTACTATCCGGGGAGCTTCAGCCCGCACTGAGCAGTCGTGGGAGCGGCTCGTGACCAGTAGTAGGACAGCACCGGTCGTCAGCATCGTCACCGTCGCGCACAACGACCGCGGAGGCCTGCTCAAGGGCCTCGCGGCCCTGCAGGCGAGTACCGAGGTGCCGACCGAGATGATCGTCGTGGACAACGGCTCGACCGACAACACCGCGGCGGCGGTGCGCCATGCCTTCCGCGAGGTCTCGCTGGTGCGCCGGGACAACCCGCTGCACCCGCTCGCCGCGGCCAACCTGGGCGCCGAGCGGGCCAGGGCCCCGTGGCTGCTGCTGCTCGACCCCGGCCTGGAGCCGGTCGGCGACGCGATCCGGACCCTGGTCGAGCACGCCGGCGGCAATCCCGGGCACCGCCTCTACACCGGCCGCTCGCTGATACCGCGGCGCGGCCACGCCGCGCCGTCCGACGACGGGCTGACCGTCGAGGGCGCGCCGTCGCTGCTGGGCACCGTCTGCCTGGCCGCGAGCCTGCCGCTGGAGCCGGAGCGGCTGCCGCGGCTCGACCGGGCCATCGGCGGCGAGGTGCCGGCGGTGACCCCGCGCATGCTGCTGGCCGAGCGGGGATTCTGGGAGGACCTCGGCGGCTTCGACGAGCGCCTGCCGGCCGCCGACCTGTCGGCCCGCGCCCGGGCCCGCGGCGCCCGGCCCGTCCTGGTGCCGGATGCCCAGATGGTGTCGGTGGCGCCGGCGCCGCCGCGGCGCGGGATCACCACGACCGACCTGGCCGAGCGGATGGCCTTCGCGCACCGGCACTGGACGCCGGGCCGGTCCCGGGCCGCCGGCATCCTGCTGAGCGCCGCGGCGCTGGCCCGGTCGGTGGGCGGCGACCCGTGGCGGGAGGCGTGGCGCACGCGCGCCTGGTGGCTCTCGCCGGTCGAGGCGGCAGCGGAGGCCGGGCCGCCCGCGCTCCCCGCGGTGCCGCGCCACCTGCGCACCGTGCCCAACCAAACTCGGCCTTAGCGCCAGCTTCCTCGCCCAGGCCGGCCCGGCGCACTGCGCCGGGCCGGGCCGCCCAAGGCGCTGGCGGTGCCGCACCACCTGCGCGCCGTGCCCAACAGCCTCAGCCTTAGCGCCTGCTCCACAGCTGCGGCGGGCCCAGCTTCCGCCCAGCGGCGTCCCGCGAAAGCCCGGTTACAACACCGGTAGCCTGGCTTCCGCGGGCCACCACTGGACGAAACCTGGACTCCGCCTCGCTCCCACCCCAGCTGTGGAGCAGGCGCTAGCGCGGCGCGCCGCGCGGCCGCTGGATGTTCGGGGTCCGGCGGTCGCGGGCGCGCCAGCAGCCCGTGTGCCAGTGCCGCCGGTCGGTCAGGTCGCCGCGCTCGTCGGCCGGCCAGGCCACCAGGTGCGGCACGCCCGGCGGGATCTCCTGGTCGCAGCCCGGGCAGCGGTAGGCCTTGGTCGCCGCGCCGGCCGGGATGTTGCGCACCTGCCACTCGCCGTCGCTCCACGCCTGCACGGCGCCGACCCCGCGCTTGAGCCGCTCGAGATCGAGCGGCGGCGGGTCGTCGCCGCGCTTGGGGTGGTTGCGCCGGGGGGACATCTGTCAAGACTATCCAAGGCGGAACGTGCGACCGGCCGTCACCAGGTGCTCCAGGAGCGGGGCGGGGGAGAGGCCCGGCTCGCGGACCTCGCGGTACTGGGCGCGCAGGAGGGTCAGCGCGACGTCCGGGCCGATCGCGTCGAGTAGCTCGAAGGGGCCGGTCGGGTAGCCGCAGCCGAGCTTCATCGCGTTGTCGATGTCGTCAGGGGTGGAGTAGGCGGCCTCGACCATCTTGACCGCGTCGTTGAGATACGGCAGCAGCAGCGCGTTGACCACGAACCCGGCCCGGTCCCCGCACACCACCGGCTGCTTGCCGAGCGAGCGGCACACCGCGGCCGCCGTGGCCACCGTCGCGGCGGAGGTGCGGATCGTGCGCACCACCTCGACCACGCCGACGGCCGGGCCGAAGAAGTGCAGCCCGACCACGTCGGCCGGGCGCCCGGTGGCGGCCGCGAGCTCGACGACCGGCCGGCTCGAGGCGGTCGTGGCCAGCACGACGCCGGGCTTGCAGGTCTCGTCGAGCGAGGCGAGGAGCGCCGGGTCGCCGGCTTCCGCCTCGATGACCAGGTCGGCGTCGGCCGCCTCGACCAGCTCGTGGCCCGCCGCGGCGAAGGCCTCGACGATGCCGGCGGCCTCGGGGCCGGAGCCGACGACGGCGACCTTCACGACGCCCGGCGCCTCGGCGGCGGGGTGCGGGGTGGCCTCGTCCGGCACGACGACCGCCGAGCCGGGCTTCTCGTAGGTGTAGAAGCCGCGCCCGGACTTGCGGCCCAGCAGGCCGGCGGTGACCATCTGCCGGATCAGCGGCACCGGCGCGTGGCGGCGGTCGCGGCCGCCCCGGCGGTACATCGTGTCGAGGACCTCGTAGGCGGTGTCGAGCCCGATGAGGTCCAGCAGCGTCAGCGGCCCCATCGGCAGGCCGCAGCCGAGCCGCATGGCGGCGTCGATGTCCTCGCGGGTGGCGTAGCGCGACTCGACCATCGCCGCGGCCTGGTTGAGGTAGCCGAACAGCAGCGCGTTGGCGATGAACCCGGCCCGGTCGCCGATCGTCACGCCGACCTTGCCCAGCCGCGCGCACAGCGCCTCGACGTCGGCGACCACGTCGTCCGCGGTGACGACCGTGCGCACCACCTCGACCAGCTTCATCACCGGCGCCGGGTTGAAGAAGTGCATGCCGATGACCTGGCCGGGGCGGCCCGTCGCCACCGCGATCTCGGTGACCGACAGGCTGGAGGTGTTGGTCGCGAGGATCGCCCCGGGCTTGCACACTCGGTCGAGGTCGGCGAAGAGCCGCCGCTTGATCTCCAGCCGCTCGGGCACGGCCTCGATGACCAGGTCCGCGGCGCCCAGCGCGCCCAGGCCGGCGGCGAACGTGACCCGGCCGAGCAGCGCGTCGCGGTCGGCCTCGGCCAGCTTGCCCCGGCGCACCGCCCGCTCGACCGACCCGCGCAGCGTCGCCTCGCCGCGGCGCAGGGCCTCGGCGTCGATCTCGACGGCGGTCACGGCCACCCCGTTGCGGGCGAACACCTCGACGATCCCGGCACCCATCATGCCGAGGCCCACCACGCCGACGGTTGCGAACTCGCGCCCCATGTGTCCTCCCAAACGCTCGCTCAGGTCCCCGGCGAGTCTCCCACGCCGGGGAACCGAGCTAGTCGTTGCCCAGGAACCAGCGGGTGGTGGAGGTGCGCACCGTGCGGGCGGGGTGGGTCAGGCGCCAGACCGTGCCGCACATGCCGCAGGTCAGGGCCAGGATCATCGTGTACGTGCTGAAGCTCAGCGAGTCGAACGTGCCCGCCACGACCAGCGCGATCAGCTGGGTGGAGATCAGCGCGGCGCAGAGGTGCTTGTCCTCCGGGCTGGTGGAGCGGCGGAACGCGAGGAACGCCAGCACGATCCCGGTGAGGTGCAGCCCGCCGATCACCGCCGCGCCCACGTAACCGTTGGCGATCAGGGTGGCCAGCCACTGGTTGTCCAGGATCTGGTACTGCGGCGCCACCCACGTGCCGGTGCCGCGCCCGAACCACGGCCGCTGCGCGATGTAGTGGAAGGCGAGGGGATAGCGATCGGCCCGGACCGTGAAGGCGGGATTGTTCGACGGGTCGTCGAAGAGGCTGGTAAAGGTGCGCAGCAGGCCCGGGCTGGCCCCGCCGAGAGCGGCCAGCACCGTGCCCGACATGATGAAGATGTTGTACCGCGTGCGCCACGCCCAGACCGGCACGAGCACGACGAACATCAGCAGGATGGCCAGGATGCCGGTACGCGAGATCGTGGCCGCGTTGCCGGCCGCGATGAGCAGGCAGGCCACCGCGGAGAGCTGCCGCCGCCACCGGGTGCCCGCGTGCATCGCGAAGTGCAGCGCGAAGGGCAGGATCAGCGACAGGGTCGCGGCCAGCTCGATGTAGTGCGTGGTGGTGGCCGCCACCCGGATGCCGCCGCCGCGCTCCTCGAAGCCCGGCGCCCAGCCCTTGGCCTGCAGGCCCGGGATCTGGATGTACTGCGTGATGTCGATCGAGGTGACGTACTGGATGATCGCGATCGCGCCGACGATCGCACCGCAGACCACGAGGACCTTGAGCACGCCGCGCAGCCGGATCCAGTTCGGCACGCCGTCGGCCGCGGTCAGCAGGATGCCGGCGAAGACGCCGTAGTACAGCATCGTGCGGTCCGCGGAGTTGGCCTCCATCGAGGTGAGCCCGCGCATGAACCCGATGGCGTAGGAGATCAGCGCCGATACCAGGAAGGCCATCAGCGCCCAGCGCATCGGCTGCGGCCCGGTCATCGACAGCGTCGGCGTGAACCGGGCCAGCACCCACCAGACGAACAGCAGCAGGCCCAGGACCAGGCCGGGCCGGCCGACGTCAGTCATGCCGGGCAGGATCAGCCGGGCCGGGACGAGCATGATCAACAGTACGGTCGCGCTCAGCAGTGCCGCCGCGTCGATGCGACCCACGCGGCGGCGCGTGACGTACGTCCGGCCGAAGACGAACGACGGTTCGAGGTCGGCGGAGTAGTACGGAGTAAAGGTGGTCACCGTCAGGCCGTGCCGCTAACTGGACTTGCCACGCTTGGCCGTCGGCTTTGGAGGCATCGCGGACAGCGGGATGATCACGGTGGAGTCGGCGTCCGGGGACTTCTCGGGCTCCCGGTTGTCCCAGGTGGTCGGCCGCTGGTACTCGACGGTGAGCCCGGCGTCGCCCGCGGCCTGCCCGGCCACCGCGCCCGCGACGACCGGCACCTGCCGCCCGTCGGACCTGGAGCCGGTGACCGTGCCGATGCCGTTGATGCCGCTCGCGCCGCGCACGCTCGCGCTCCCGCCGGCCCGGGCCGAGATCGGCGGCGGCAGGGGCGCCGTGGCCGAGGACTCGCCGCCGTCGTCGTCGAACGGCCGCCGGCGGCGGGCGTTGCGCCGGCGCAGCCAGGCGTCGGTGCCGATGGTGGCGCCGGCGGTGAGCAGGATCCCGGCCGCGGCGACCGCGACGAGTGCCCGCTTGACCTTCGACGTCGACTTCTTGACGTTGGCGCCGAGGTCGAGCCGCTTGACCGTGATGAGGTTGGCGTCGGTCACGCCGAGCGAGGTCTGCAGCTTCGCCACGCTGTCGGTGAAGATCTTGACGAGCTTCTCCGCGGTGTCGCGCGCCTGGGCGGCCGACGAGCCGGTAATCTCGAAGGTGACCAGCGGCGAGTTCGAGCCCATGGTGACCGTGTAGGTGTCGGCGTAGCCGGTGCGCTTGAACTCCTCGACCACGGACAGGTCGAGCGCCTGCACGATCGCCGCGTTGCCCAGCGTCTGCAGGCCCTGGGCGAGCCAGGGGTTGCGCTGGTCGGCGGTCGTGAGCTGCTGCTCGGGCGTGGTGTTCTTGGCCGGAGCCGGCGGCACGAGTTGGACGTAGGCGGTACCGACGAAGTCGGGCTTCACCTGACTGACGGTCACGCCGGTGATGACGGCGGACAGCAGCAGCAACGGCAACGCCACCTGCCAGCGTCGCACGAGCAGCTTCGTGATGTCCCAGAAGTCCAACGTCGTCCTCTCGATGACCGCACCGGCCGGTTGCCCCGTATTCTCGGTGTTGCCTGCGGCTCAGCGTCTACAGTGTCCTGTTGCCCTCGGCGGACGGCAAGAACGGCGATAACGGGGTGGGCCGCGTGCTCGACACCCTACTGCCTCGCCGCCAACCCGCGAACAGGCCCCAGGCTGGGCGAACGCTGTGAATTCCGCTCATGTCGGGTTGCTGACAAACCTTCGTCCGATCAACCGATTACCCCGTGCCCGCCGGGCGGACCACGATCGCGTCGGCCCTAGCGGGTCTGAGCGCGCAAGCTTCGCCGGGGCGACAAGTTCATTGGAGGGATCCGCCGGTATGCCGACTTCGGTCGTCAACATCACCGTGCACGGAATCGGCCCGACCTCGCGCACGCTCGACCCGGGCGAGAGCAACACCTGGGTGAGCGTCGAACAGTTCGAGCAGGTCCTCGACGCGGCGGTCGGCCGGGACGACGTGCGGATCACGTTCGACGACGGCAACGCCTCAGACGTGCGGATCGGTCTGCCGCGGCTGGTCGAGCGGGGCCTCACGGCGCAGTTCTTCGTGCTCGCCGGGGAGTTCGGCAAGCCGGGCCGGGTGTCCGTGGACGGCGTCCGGGAACTGGTGGCCGCGGGGATGTCCGTCGGCTCGCACGGCTGGGCCCACCGCGACTGGCGGCGCATCACGCCGGAGCAGGCGCAGGAGGAGATCGCCGACGCCAACCGGGTCATCGGCGAGATCACCGGCGCGCCCGTCACCGATGTGGCCGTCCCGTTCGGCTCCTACGACCGCGTCGTGCTCGGGCGCCTGCGCCGGGCGAGCATGCGCCGCGTGTACACCAGCGACGGGGGTCGCGCACAGCCCGACGGGTGGCTGCAGGCGCGCAATAGCATTCGTCACGACCTCGACGCCGACTGGATCGAGCACGTGTTCAACGGGAGAAGTTCGCCGCAGGTCATCGCCCGGCGATTCGCCGCGCGGAACGTCAAACGACTTCGTGGAGCACCGTGACCAGCATCGCGATCGTTATCGTGACGTACAACAGCGCCGCCGTCCTGGGCGGCTGCCTCAACTCTCTGCCCTCCGAGGGCGTCGACATCACGCGGGTCGTGGTCGTCGACAACAACTCCAAGGACGACTCCGTCGCCATCGCGCGGGCCGCCGCCGGCCAGCTGCCGATCCGGTGCGTGCAGACCGGGCGCAACGCCGGCTACGCCGCCGCGGTCAACGCCGGTGTCGCCACGCTGGCCGACGAGAAGTACGACGCGATCTGGGTGATGAACCCGGACACCCGGCTGCGCCCGGACACGTTACGCATCCTTGTCGATGCGCTGAGTGAGCCGCGGCGCGGCATCGTCGTGCCGAAGATCCTCAACCCGGACGGCACGCTGCAGCCCTCGCTGCGGCGCAAGCCGACCGTCGGGCGGGCCCTCGCCGAGGCCGTCGTCGGCGCCCGGGCCGGCCGGCTCGGCACGATCGGCGAGCTGATCACCGACCCGCGCGAGTACGCCGAGCCCCGCACCGCCGTCTGGGCGACCGGCGCGGCGATGCTGCTCGGCGCCGAGATGGTCCGCGAGATCGGCGGCTGGGACGAGTCGCTGCTGCTCTACAGCGAGGAGACCGAGTACGCGCTGCGCGCGGCCGACCACGGCTGGTCGCTGTGGTTCGACCCGCGGGCCGTGGTCGAGCACATCGGCGGCGAGTCGGGCACCAACCCGAAGCTCGCGGCGCTGCTCGTGGTCAACAAGGTGCGGCTGTTCAAGCGCCGACACACGCTGCCGGCCGCGGGCGCCTACTATGCCGCGGTGATGCTCGGCGAGGGGATGCGCGCGCTGCAGGGCCGGCGCACCTCCCGCGCGTCGCTGGCCGCCCTCATGCACCCCAAACGCCCACCGAAGCTCGGAGACTGACCACATGAGCCCGGACCGAGGTCGCGTGCGCACAGGGCGGACGGCCCTGCAGGCGGTCGCCTTCGACGAGCTGAGCACCGCGCAGCTCGACGCCTGGCACAAGCTGCGCGCCATCAACCCGATGCTGGACAGCCCGTACTTCCACCCGGGGTTCAGCGGCGCCGTGCACGCGGCCGGCCGCCCGGTGACGGTGTACGTGGGCCACGGCCCGACCGGGGAGGTCGAGAGCCTCTTCCCGGTGCATCGCGACGGCGCGGTCCTGCGCCCGGTCGGCTGGCCGGGCGCGGACTTCCAGGGCCCGATCCTCGCGCCGGGCGCGGCGTACCCGGTGACCGGCCTGTTCGGCGACGGGGTGGGCGCGCTCGAGTTCGACCACCTGCTGGAGCTCTCCGAGGACTTCCGGCCGTGGATCACCGGCAGTCGGCCGTCGCCGTTCGTCGACACGACCGGAGGCATGGACGGGTACCTCTCCCGGGCCTCGAAATCGGGCAAGGACAACATGGGCCAGGCGCGGCGCCGCACCGCCAAGGCCGAGCGCGAGATCGGCCCGGTGCGCTTCGTCGCCGACTCCCTCGACGAAGGCGACCTGGCCAAGGTGATCGAGCTCAAACGGGCGCAGTATGCGGCCACCGGCGCCAAGGACTACTTCGCCGAGCCCGACCGGCAGGCGCTCATGACCGCCCTGCTGCGCACCCGCGGCACCGAGTTCGCGGGGATCCTCTCCACCCTGTACACCGGCGACCATCTGCTCGCCGCCCACTTCGGCATCCGCTCGGGCGGCGTGCTGCACTGGTGGTTCCCGGTCTACGACCCCGCCCACGCCGCCCTCGCGCCCGGCTGGATGCTGCTGCGCGAGCTGGTCATGGCCGCGCCGCAGCTCGGCTTCGCGCGCATCGACCTGGGCCGGGGCGACGACGAGTACAAGCGGCGCGCGAAGACCGGCGAGACGCCGGTCTGCCAGGGCCTGGCCACCCGCAGCTCGGCCCGGCGCGCGCTGCGGGCGGCCCGCGAGTCCCTCGTCACCGCGGCGAAGGACTCACCGCTGGGCCCGCAGCTGCGCCGCGTCGTGCGCAAGCTTCGAACGATCAGGCGCTAGCCGCGCCGGAACCTGGGGAGCGACACAGCATGGCCGCACGAAGGGCCCTCATCCTGGTCGAGAACCTGTCCGTGCCGTTCGACCGGCGCGTGTGGCAGGAGAGCCTCGCGCTGCGCGACGCCGGCTGGGAGGTGATCGTCATCTGCCCGCAGGGCGCCAAGCGCGACACCGAGCCCTATGCGGAGATCGACGGCATCAAGATTCACCGGTACCCGCTGGAGCCCGCCACCGGCGGCCCCGTCGGCTACGCGAAGGAGTACGGCAACGCGCTGCGGCACACCCTGCGGCTGGCCAGGAAGGTCGGCCCGGTCGACGTGGTGCACGCCTGCAACCCGCCGGACATCCTCTACGTGGTGGCCAAGCGGCTGCGGCGGCAGTACGGCACCCGGTTCGTCTTCGACCAGCACGACCTGGTGCCGGAGCTGTACCTGTCCCGCTTCAACCGCGGCAAGGACCTGCTCTACCGGGGCGTGCTGCGGGCGGAGAAGGCCACCTACGACGCCGCCGACGTCGTCATCGCCACCAACGAGAGCTACCGCGAGGCCGCGCTGACCCGCGGCGGCAAGCGCCCCGACCAGGTGTTCGTGGTGCGCAGCGCGCCGGTCGTCGAGCGCTTCCACATGGTGCCGCCGGACTCCTCGATCAAGAAGGGCAAGCCCTACCTGCTGTGCTACCTCGGCGTGATGGGCCCGCAGGACGGCGTCGACTACGCGCTGCGGGCGCTGACCAAGCTGCGCGACGAGGTCGGGCGCACCGACTGGCATGCCGCGTTCGTCGGCGCCGGCGACACCTTCGAGCAGATGCGGGAGCTGGCCCGTGAGCTCGGCCTGGCCGACCTCGTGACGTTCACCGGCCGGATTCCCGACGAGGACCTGCTGCGGTACCTCTCCACCGCCGACGTCTGCCTCTCGCCCGACCCGCTGAACCCGCTCAACGACGTCTCCACGATGAACAAGATCATGGAGTACATGGCGATGTCCCGGCCGATCGTGTCGTTCGAGCTGCGCGAGGCCCGGGTGTCGGCGGGTGAGGCCGCCGTCTACGCCCCCGCCAACGACGAGTCGGAGTTCGCCAAGCTGACCTCCTACCTGCTCGACAACCCCGACGAGCGGCGGCGCATGGGCGAGCTCGGCCGCCAGCGGGTCAGCGGCCCGCTGTCCTGGGAGGTGTCGAAGGCCAACCTGATCGCGGCCTACGAGAAGGCGGTCGAGGGCAAGCCGCCCGCCTCAGGCATCCCCGCCCAGCGCCGGCCCGGTGCGGGTGCTGGCGTCGCTGCCCCAGCCGGCGCGATCCCGGCGCAGCCGGCTCACGGTGCGGTCCAGGACCAGCACGCTCAGGTAGGCGGTGGCGTCGACGGGGCTCACGGTGCGCCGGCGCACCAGCCGCACCAGGGAGCCCAGGCCCAGGCGGGCCTCACCGGCGTTGCCGGCGCCCTTGAGGGCGGCCAGCTGCCGGTTGCCCCGCCGCACCCGGACCCGGCGGTTGAGGTGCGCGGCGATGGTCCGGGCCGGTCGTACCAGTGAGCGCGCCTCGGCCACCACGACCCGCTCGTGCGGTGCGAAGCTGGCGTGCACCCAGCCGTCGTCGGAGATCACATCGGGCATCGGGAAGACCCGGCCATGACCTGCTTCGGTGAGCACGTAGACCCCGGCCCCGGCCAGCGCCCGGCTCGGCGCGATCATCCGGTCGTGGACGCGGTGCACCCGGCCGATGAGCGGGCCGACCCGGCTCAGGTCGAAGTCGGGCACGGGCGAGCAGGCCAGCACGCCCGGGCGGGCGCACGCGGCGACGAGGGCGCGCACCGAGTCGGCGGTCAGCTCGACGTCGGCGTCGAGGTACACCCGCGGAAACGTGCGGCAGGCGGCGTCGCCCTTGCGCAGCGCGGGGACCTTGCCCGGCACCTCCGACTCGAGCACCCGCACGCCGGGCACCCGGGACGCGGCCGCGGCGGTGTCGTCGGTGCACGCGTTCGGCACCACGATGACGTCGAACTCGCCCGGCTGCGTGCCCGCCAGCAGGCGGCGCAGGTTGTGCTCGATCACGGCCGCCTCGTTGTGGGCGGGAATCACGATGCTGACCACGGGACCGACCACCGGACCACCCTTCCTAGGCCGATGCACACGATAGCGGCCGGCCGCCCGCGACCGATCGGAGTATGTCGCTCATGACCGAACTGGCCGTCATCACCCCGACCTATCGGCCGGACGCCGAGCTCTTCGACCTGCTGCACGCCTCGGTACTCGAGCACACCCCCGCCGACACGGTGCACCACGTGTTCGTGTCCGAGGTCGACCTGCCGCTGTTCAGCAGGTACGAGAGCGCCCGCTGCCGGGTGCGCACGAGCAGCTCGATGCTGCCCCGGCGGTACCGCCCGGTGCCCGGCATGAACTACCACGTCAACGTCCGGCGCCCGTGGCCGCCGGTGCGCGGCTGGATCATGCAGCAGACCATCAAGCTGGCTGCCGCCGGCGAGCTCGACGCCGACCTGGTCCTCATGGCCGACTCCGACGTCGTGTTCGTGCGCCCGACGACCGCCGACCGCTTCCAGGTCGGTGGCCGCCGCTGGCTCTACCGCGAGGACGGCGGCGTCACCGCGGACATGGAGCGCCACGTCATCTGGCACCGGGTCGCCCGCGAGCTGTTCGGCCTGCCGCCGGCGCCGCCCCCGCCGCTGCCGGACTACGTGAGCCCGCTCAACGCCTGGGAGCCCGGGGTCGTGCGCGCCATGCAGCGGCACATCGAGCAGGTCACCGGCCGCAACTGGCTGGACGTGTTCAACAGCCAGCTGCACATCTCGGAGTTCATCCTCTACGGCGTGTTCGTCGACGAGGTGCTCTGCGCCGGGCAGGAGAGGCTGCCCTCCGACATCACCATCTGCCACAACAACTGGCAGCGCTCGCCGCTGAGCGTCGACGAGGCGGTGAAGTTCGCCGGCGAGCTGGGCCCGGACGCGGTGGCCATGATGATCTCCGCCAAGTCCGACACGCCGCTGGAGCCGCGGGTGGCGGCCATCAAGCGCTGCGCCGAGATCGTGGGCACCCGGTGACCGCCACCGCGGCCGATCAGCCGACCGTGGTCGTCGCGAAGACGGCGCTGGAGCGGCCGCGGCTGGTCGGACTGGACGGCATCCGGGGCGTGGCGGCGCTGTGCGTGATGCTGCACCACTGCTGGCTGCTGGCCTTCCCGGGGTACCCCCAGACACACGGCCCGCTCTGGCTGGCCTGGCTGATCTACGGGCACCTCGCCGTGGTGGTGTTCATCACCCTGTCCGGCTTCTCGCTGGGCGTCGCGCCGGCCCGCCGCGACTGGCAGCTCGGCAGCGCGAAGCGCTTCGCACACCGGCGCGCGTGGCGGATCCTGCCGCCCTACTGGGCCGCGCTGATCTTCAGCCTCGCCATCGCCTGGGCGATCGTCCCGCAGCCGGACACCCCAGTCCCGACCGGCAAGTCGGTGGTCATCTACGGGCTGCTGCTGCAGGACGTGTTCGGGTCCCCGTCGCCGAACGGGGCCTTCTGGTCGATCGCGATCGAGGCCCAGCTCTACGTCGTGTTCCCGCTGCTGCTGGTCATCCTGCGCCGCGCGGGCGCGATCGTGCTGCTCACCGCCGTCACCCTGGTCGTCGCCACGATCGGCGTGCTGGCCCCGCACGTGCACCTGGTCGACATGCTGCTGCGGTTCACGCCGGAGTTCGCGGTGCTGTTCACCCTGGGCCTGATCGCCGCCGGGGTGCTGCGGGCCGGCGACCGGGTCTACCGGCTGCCGTACCACTGGCTGGCCCTGCTGGCGGCCGCGCCGGTGATCGCGCTGATGGCGGTGCAGGGCTCGGTCTGGACGATCACCCACTACTTCTGGGTCGACCTCGCCTTCGGCCCGGCCGTCGCCCTGCTGCTGGCCGCGGTGGCGACCGGGCGCCCGCGCCCGCTGGTGCGGTTCCTCGACACCCGCCCGCTGCGCTCGCTCGGCTCCTTCTCCTACAGCCTGTACCTCACCCACGCGCCGATCGTGGTCGTCGTCTACACCCAGCTCATCGACGGGCGGGTGAGCGCCGGCGTGCCGGCCTTCTTCGCCACGGCCGCGATCGCCGCGCCGCTGGCCGTCGCGTTCGCCTGGTCGTTCTCGCGCTTCTTCGAGCTGCCCTTCCAGCGGTACCGCAACTGGGCCGCCCTGCGCGCCGCCATGCGCCGCACGGAGCTCACGTCGGCCGGTTAGCCCGGCCCGGCTCGCCGGGCTACCGGCGGCCGATGGCCAGGCGGGCCAGCTTGCGGGACTTGTGCGAGACCGAGCGCTGCTGCCGGCGAAGGTACATGCGGTAGACCGCCGACTTCGCCGCGCGGCGCTGCTCGGGGGTCAGGGCCGGCGCCTGCGACGCCCACTGCAGCAGCTCGCGGAACTGCAGGGTGTTGGAGAAGTGCGACTGCCAGCCCGGCACGCCCAGCCGCCCCGCGATCGTGCCGATGCGCTCCTGCTTCCAGTGCCGGTGGGCCAGCACCTCCGGCAGGTGGGCCCACGGGCCGGTCAGCGCCATCTTGACGGCGAAGACCTCGTCCTCGCGCAGCATGTTGCGCCGCGGGATGGCCATGACCGGCTCGCGGCGCATCATCGCGTAGAGCGGGTCGATCAGCAGGTAGCTCGCGTTGAGCAGGCGCAGCATCTCGCGCAGGCGGACGATCGGGTCGTCGGAGCCAAGGCCGGTGCCGGTGTACTCGGCGGTGGAGACGCCGCCGTCCGGGCCCTCGTAGTCGATCTGCGTGGTGACCAGGATGAGCCGCGGGTCGGCCCGGAAGGCGGCCACGCACTTGGCGGCGAAGGCCGGGTCGAGCGAGTCGTCGTCGCCGATCCAGCGGAAGAACGTCCCCCGCGCCCGCTCTCCGACGAACCGGAAGTTGGGCAGCAGGCCGATGTTCTCCGGCTGGCGGTGGTAGGCGATCCGGTCGTCGGCGCGGGCCAGCTCGCGGCAGACGTCCTCGGTGTCGTCGGTCGAGGCGTTGTCGGAGATGACCAGCTCGACGTTCGGATAGTCCTGGGCGAGCACCGACTTGACGACGTGCTCGATGTCCCGGCCGGCGTTGCGCACCGGGAGCCCGATCGAGACCAGCGGCGACTCAGCGTGCGTCATGAGACCTTCCCGGCTGCGGGGGGACTGCTGGGGGTGCTGCGGGGCAACGCTATCAACGCCGCACCACACAGAGCGAGGGCGAGGAGCCCGGCTCCACGCCCTCGCGGCGGCTCATTGGCTCAGTTGCAGTTGAGCGGGCCGACGACCTTCGTGATGTTGTAGTTGTCGTCGATCGTCACCAGCTGGTTGCCCGACCATTGGGCCACGCTGCAGTCGGACTCGACCGGACCGTAGATCCACGAGTGGTCGACGAGCGAGTTGTTCTTGACGATCACCGTGCCCTTGGCGTTCTTCACCTGGATGCTGTAGGTGCCGCCCATGACGAGGTTGTTGGTGACCGCGACGTTGACGGAGCCGTTGTCGGCGATGAAGATCGGTGCGGTCACGTCCTGGACGTCGCGTTGGTCGATGGTGGTGTTGTTGAGGGTGAGGTCGTGGCCGGTCATGTAGGTCTGGATGCCGTCGGAGTGGGCGTTGGGGTACTGGCAGAGGTAGACGTATGAGCTTTGGATGTTGATGTTGTTGCCGGAGGCGCGGAAGCCGTCGGAGTGGCCGCGGATGTGTACGCGGGTGGCGGTGTAGTCGGATTCGCCGACGCCGGGGTCGGGGTCGCAGCCGGTGGCGGGGCCGACGGTGGAGTCGCTGAGGGTGAAGGAGTACTTCTTGCCGCCGTATTCGTCGAGGACGCCGCCGTCGATCTGGCTGTTCGTGATCTTCACGTTGTAGGCGGTGATCAGCAGATCGCCCTTGATGTGCACTTTGTCGAGGACGGTATTGTCCTTTTGCACGCGATACGACTTGCCGTCGAGATTCGCCGCCAAATCGGTCAGTTTGGTGCCATTCGGCACGCCGACGTTGGCCGGCGTGGCCCGGGGGCCCGCGCCCGTGTTGCCGGTTTTCGGTGGAGTGGTGGGCTTTGGGCTAGCTGGCTTTGAGCTCGACGCGCTCGGGGCGGCCGAGGCGGATCCCAGGGCGGAGTTCGCCCCGTCGTTCGCCGAGGCCCCGGCCGATGGGGCCGCACTGCCCTGGGCGCTGCCGCGCCCGGACTCGTGGTCGGACCCGACGGTCACCTTGCAACTCGCGAGCATCAACGCTGCTGCGGCTACCGCGATGAGTGCCGTGGCAACGCCGAGCCGGTGGGCTCTGCGCTTCCCGTCGATCACGGTCGAAACACTCCATTTCTGCCGACGTCAGAGAACCGGGGCGCGTTGCATTTCCGCGCCCCGGCCATGCTACCGCCCGGCCGGAAGTGATTGCGCAGTTGAGCCGAGAATGCGGCACAAATGCGTTCCGACCTGCGCTTTCATTTCTTTGGTAACGCTTAAGTCATTAAAGATCCTCGAAATACTCCGCAAATTATCGGTCATATGTCCCGAGGTTGCCCCTAGGCCGGCGGCCGGTCGGGGCAGTACCGGGGCGCCACCGTGCCCGTGACCGCGGTGCGGATGCTCGCCGTCAAGCCGCCGGGCGCGGTCGCGGTGACCGTGGAGGCGCCCGCCGGAGCCCGTTGATGCGGTAGCTGCCGCCGGCCGCGGTGGTGGCCGTGGCACCGCCCGGCGACCGGCCGAACCGCCGGTGGGCTGGACGACGTCAGTTATGGCAAGGCAGCGGCCCCACGACGGAGGTGATGTTGTAGTGGTCGTCGATCGTCACCAGTTGGTTGCCCGACCATTGGGCGACGCCGCAGTCCGATTCGACCGGTCCGTAAATCCACGAGTGGTCGACCAATGCGTTGTTCTTGACGATGACGGCGCCTTTGGCGTTTTTGACCTGGATGCTGTAGGTGCCGCCCATGACGAGGTTGTTGGTGACCGCGACGTTGACGGAGCCGTTGTCGGCGATGAAGATCGGTGCGGTCACGTCGTGCACGTCGCGTTGGTCGATGGTGGTGTTGTTGAGGGTGAGGTCGTGGCCGGTCATGTAGGTCTGGATGCCGTCGGAGTGGGCGTTGGGGTACTGGCAGAGGTAGACGTATGAGCTTTGGATGTTGATGTTGTTGCCGGAGGCGCGGAAGCCGTCGGAGTGGCCGCGGATGTGTACGCGGGTGGCGGTGTAGTCGGATTCGCCGACGCCGGGGTCGGGGTCGCAGCCGGTGGCGGGGCCGACGGTGGAGTCGCTGAGGGTGAAGGAGTACTTCTTGCCGCCGTATTCGTCGAGGACGCCGCCGTCGATCTGGCTGTTCGTGATCTTCACGTTGTAGGCGGTGATCAGCAGATCGCCCTTGATGTGCACCCGGTCCAGGACGGTGTTGTCCCGCTCCACGCGGTAGGTGTTGCCCTCGTCGTTCGCGCTCAGCTCGGTCAGCTGGACGCCCGCCGGCACGCCGACGTTGGCGGGCGTCGGCCGGGCGCCCGGGGCGGTGTTGCCGGGGCCGGGCGGGGGAGCGGTGGTGGTCTTCGTGGTGCTCGGCCGCGGGCCCACGGTGGTGGGATGTGGGCCGGGCGCCGTTGCCGGTGCGCCGGTCGTTGCCGGCGCCCCGGTCGTCGTCGGCGCGCCGGCGGTCACCGGCGCCTCGGCCTCGGTGGACGCCGGCGTCCCGGCCGATGTCGGCGCCCCGGCCGCTGTCGTCGGTGCCCCGGTGGTTGCCGGTGCCCCGGTCGTCGTCGGCGCGCCGGCCGATGGTGCGGGTGCGGGGATTCCGTCCGCGGTGCCGTGGCCGGCGACGGTGGTGGTCCGGGTGCAGCTCGCGAGCGTCAACGCCGCCGCGGTTGCCGCGATGAGCCGGTGCACTGCGCGCTTCCGGTCGGTCACGGCCACCATCTTGGCGGCCGGGTCACGCCCGTCGCTATGCCGCGAACCGAATGTCCATCCGGCCTTCGCGCAATGGTCCGCCAAACGACGCAGGCCCGCCCCGCGTGCGCGGAGCGGACCTGCGTCGAGGAACGGGCGGGCTCAGGCGACCAGGATTTCCGCGGTCACGCCCAGATCGGCGAGCGACTTGCCGATCTCTTCCTTGTACGCCGGATTGGTGATGACGACCGCCTTCGGCTGCAGCGCGGTGAGCGTCGAGGGCGGGTCGACCCGGTGCCCGGTGACCGGCAGGAACCGGCCCCACTTGCGCGGGTTGAGGTCCACCACGCCGGCCAGCTGCAGCTCCCGGTCGGCGAGGGTGAGGAACTGCACGCCGCGCGAGCCGGCGCCCCACAGCACCGGCCGGGCGCCCTCGGCGTCGAGCCGGGCGATGGTGTCCCGCCAGCGCTGCCGCTCGGCGTGGTGCCGCTCGGCGAAGCCGGCGACCGCGGCCAGCTGCTTGTCCCGCGCGCGCAGGCTCGGCAGCTCGCCGGTGTGCGCGACGTGGCCGCCGGCGCGCGGCCGGTTGGCCGAGACCTCGATGTACCGGAACATCCCGGAGAACAGCGTGCCCGTCGACTCCACCGTCCAGCCCGCGCGGCCGAAGATCGTGGCCAGCGAGTAGGCGTCGAAGTAGGACACGTGCGGGTAGATGACCTCCCAGCCGGCGGTGGCGAGGTCGTAGACCGCGTCGGGGACCTCGACGTAGCCGAACACCTCGCGGCCGTGCGCCTGCTCGCGCAGGTCGACCAGGAACTCGTAGGGGTCGTCGAGGTGCTCGAACCAGTGCCGGGAGGTGAAGAAGTCGTACTCCGGCAGGCCGCTGCCGCGCGGCGCGAAGCTGCTGTGGAAGGTGGCCGGGCCCTGCTCGCCCTCCTCGCCGGCATACATGGCGTCGTAGCCGACCCCGCGCGCTTCGCTGGCGTGCGTGAGCTCCCGCAGGAACTCGCCCTGGCCGCAGCCGATGTCCAGGACCAGCTTGCCGCTGAGGTCGTACCGCTCGTTGAGGCTCTGCACCAGGTCCGCCGAGAACTTCTGGAACGCGGGGGAGAAGTGCAGGTTGGTGTCCATCGTCGTGTCGTAGACGAGCTTGCCGGGCTCGAACGCCACGTTGCGCACGTAGGCGCAGCGCGGGCAGGCGGCCAGCTCCATCCGGCCCACCGGCGAGGCGACGGCGTCGCCGTGTGCCTCCCAGTGCACGCCGCACAGCACCGGGATCTCGCCCAGGTCGGCGAAGGGGACCAGCCGGTCCTCGCCGCACGAGTCGCAGACGCGATGTCCGGACTCCATGGCCGACGGGGTGGTCACGCCGTGATCCAGCGCAGGTCGTTGTCGAGCTTGCCGGCCGCGATCAGCGACTTGATCCGCTTGATCCGCTGGTGGGTCTCGCTGCCGAACTGCTCGATGGTGAGGCCGTAGCGCTGGTAGTTCTCGATGAGCTGCTCGACGCCGAGCTTCACGTTCCACTTCGGCTGGAACTCGGGCACCTCGGCGGTGATCAGGTCGCACGTCACGCGGTAGTTGCGCAGGTCGGTGCCGGCGCCCTCGGCGAAGGTGACCTCGCTGCCGGGCACCACCTCGGCGACCAGGTTGGCCACGTCGCGGATGAGGTAGTTCTCGCTGGTCCGGCCCACGTTGTACGCCTTGGCGTGCACCCGGTCGCGGTCGACCTCCAGCAGCGCCAGGAAGGCGGCCGAGATGTCCTCGATGTGGATGAGCGGGCGCCACGCGGTGCCGTCGGACAGCAGCCGCACCTGGCCGGTGAGCAGCGCGTGCGCGGCGAGGTCGTTGACCACCAGGTCGCCGCGCAGGCGGGGGGAGAAACCGTACGCCGTGGAGTTGCGCAGGAACACCGGCGAGAAGTCGTCGTCGGCGAGCTCGAGCAGGCCCTGCTCGGAGAGGATCTTGGACTCACCGTAGGGCGTGACCGGCTGGAACCCGGCGCTCTCGTCCAGCGGGGTGTCGTCCTCGCCCTTGCCGTAGAGCGAGCAGGACGACGAGAACAGCAGGCGGGGCACGCCGGCGGCCTTCGCCGCGCGGGCCAGCCGCAGCGTGGAGCGGTGGTTGACCTCGTAGGTCAGGTCGGGGTTGAGGTTGCCCAGCGGATCGTTGCACAGCGCGGCGAGGTGGATCACCGCGTCGAAGCCGGTCACGTGCTCCGGCTCCACGTCCCGCAGGTCGACGCGCAGCGTCTTGATCTCTTCCGGCGCCGGGCCGAGGACACAATCAGCGAAGAGCCCGGTGTCGAGTCCGACCACCTCGTGCCCGGCTTCGCGGAGTATCGGCACCAGCACGCTGCCGATATATCCGTCGTGGCCAGTGACGAGTACGCGCATGAGCTAGCTCCCGAAACACTCGACGGGTCTGGACGGTGAGTCTAGGAGCCGCCGTTACGGGCCCCCGGTGGTCTGTCGGACTTTTTACTTTGTCGTTTACCGCCGTGTGGCCTTCCCGGCTAGGTTCTTGGCGGCCGGTTACGGGTTCTGGGATCTGTTCTAAGCTTGCGCGTCTTCACCGCCTGGTCCGGGCCGGGCGCGGCGGGTTGGTTCACCGGCCAGCAGCCTAGCGCCAACGACTCTTGAGGGGGAACGCATGTCCGCTGTCTCGTGCCGGCTGTGCGGGGCCGAGCTTACCGAGACCTTCGTCGACCTGGGGATGTCCCCGCTCTGCGAGAGCTACGTCCCGGCCGGCAAGGTGGACGCGGCCGAGACGTTCTACCCGCTGCACGTGCGCATCTGCCGTGAGTGCCTGCTCGTGCAGCTTCCGGCATATGTCGCGGGCGAGGACATTTTCTCCGATTACCTGTATTTCTCCTCATACTCGACGTCGTGGGTCGAGCACGCCCGGCGGTACACGGTCGCGATGACGGAGAAGCTAGGCCTAACGGCCGACAGTCTGGTCGCCGAGGTGGCCAGTAATGATGGGTACCTTCTGCAGCATTTTGTGGCCGCCGGTATTCCCGTGATCGGCATCGAGCCGGCCGCGAATGTCGCAGCGGTCGCCCGGGAAAAGGGCGTTCGGACAGAAGTTTGTTTCCTCGGGCCGGAAACCGGGGCGGCCGTCGCCGAACAATACGGACGCGCGGATCTGGTGGCGGGGAACAACGTCTACGCGCACATCCCGGACATCGTCGGCTTCTCGCAGGGCCTGGCCAACCTCGTCAAGCCCGACGGCCTGGTCACGCTCGAGTTCCCGCACCTGCTGCGGCTGATCGAGCGCCGGCAGTACGACACCATCTACCACGAGCACTACCAGTACCTGTCGCTGCTGACCGCCTCCCGGGCCCTGGCCAAGGGCGGGCTCACCGTCGTGGACGTCGAGGAGCTCGCCACGCACGGCGGGTCGCTGCGGGTGCACGCCAAGCACACCGAGCACGCCGGTGAGCCGTCGATCGCGGTCAAGACGCTGCTCGAGACCGAGGCCGCGGCCGGCCTGCACACCTTCGAGGGGCACCTGGGCTTCGCCGACGAGGTCTTCACGATCAAGCGGGACCTGCTGACGTTCCTGATGCAGGCGCGGGCCGAGGGCAAGCGGGTCGTCGGCTACGGCGCCCCCGGCAAGGGCAACACGCTGCTCAACCACTGCGGCATCCGCGAGGACCTGCTGGAGTACACGGTCGACCGCTCGCCGCACAAGCAGGGCATGTTCCTGCCGGGCACGCACATCCCGATCTACGCGCCGGAGCGCATCGCCGCCGACCGGCCCGACTACGTCCTGGTCCTGCCGTGGAACCTGCGCACCGAGATCAGCGCGCAGCTGTCCTACGTCAAGGAGTGGGGCGGCAAGCTGGTGTACCCGATCCCGGTCCTCGAGGTAGAGGGGTAGATCCCGCTCATGAAGGTCGTACTGTTCTGCGGTGGCCTCGGCATGCGTATGCGCGAGGGGACGAACAACGTGCCGAAGCCGATGGCGATGATCGGCGACCGCCCGCTGCTGTGGCACGTCATGCGGTACTACGCGCACTTCGGGCACACCGACTTCATCCTGGCCCTGGGCTACGGCGCGGCCGTGGTCAAGGACTACTTCCTGCACTACGACGAGACCCTGTCCAACGACTTCACGCTGAGCGGCACCGACCGTGACGTGCAGCTGTTCTCCACGGACATCACCGGCTGGAACATCACCTTCATCGACACCGGCCTGAAGGCGAGCATCGGCGAGCGGCTCATGCACGTGCGCAAGTACGTGGAGAACGAGCCGATGTTCCTGGCCAACTACGCGGACACGCTCACCGACGCCCCGCTGCCGGAGATGGTGGAGCGCTTCCGCAACTCGGAGGCGACAGTCAGCATGCTCGCCGTGCCGCCGGTCTCCACGCACCACGTGGTGGAGATGGACGCGGACGGCTCGGTCTCCCGGGTGCGCGACTTCCGCGAGCTGATGACGTGGGAGAACGGCGGGTACTTCATCCTGCGCCCGGAGATCTTCGACGTGCTGCGCGAGGGCGAGGACATGGTGCCGCACGCCTTCGACCGGCTCATTCCCGAGCGGCGGTTGATGGCTCAGCAGTACGACGGGTTCTGGCGGGCCATCGACACCTTCAAGGACCGGGCGGAGATGGAAGAGGCGTACGTCGGCGGCAACTGCCCGTGGATGCTGTGGGACGCGATGCGGGGTCCGGCGCGGTGATCGGCTTCTCCCTCTCCGGCGTGCGGTCGGTCGTCGCGCTGGGCGCCCACCCGGACGACATCGAGATCGCCGCCGGCGGCCTGCTGCTGTCGCTGCCCGACGGCGTGACGGTGGACTACGTGCTGGCCAGCGGCGTGGCGGCCCGGCAGGCGGAGGCCCGCGCGGCCGCGTCGGCCTTCCTGGCCCACGCCGGCGACCTCACCTTCCACCTGCACGACCTGCCGGACGGCCGGCTCCCGGCACACTGGAACGAGACCAAGGAGATCGTCGAGGCGGCCGCCCGCCTGGGCACCGCGGACCTGGTCCTGGCCCCGTCGACGGACGACGCCCACCAGGACCACCGGCTGCTGGGCTCGCTGGCGTCGACGGCGTTCCGCAACTCCCTGGTCCTGCACTACGAGATCCCGAAGTGGGACGGCGACCTCTCCCGGCGCAACGTCTACGTCCCGCTGACGCCCGACCAGGGCCGGCAGAAGGTGGCCCTGCTGCACGAGCACTTCCCGTCGCAGAAGGCCCGCGACTGGTGGGACGACGAGGTGTTCCTGGGCCTGGCCCGGATCCGCGGGATGGAGTGCCGCGCCCACTACGCCGAGGCCTACACGGTCACCAAGTCCCTGCTGACCTTCTGACGCCTCGCCCGCGTTTCCCGGGCCGGCCCCTTCGGCTCTTCGGCCCGTCGCGCTTCGGCCCGCGGCGGGCCCCGGCCCTTGAGCTTGCCGGCCGATGTCGGGCGGCGGCCCGCCCGTTCGGCTCCGCACGCCGCCGGGCACGGCGCGGCGACAGAAAGTCTCCGCGATCATGCTGCACCCGCTGCTGACACCAACGGTTTTTCATGATCACGGAGCGTTGATGTACACCCGTGTACCAATTGTCTCCGGGATCATGCAAAACCGTGCCGCAGCGGTGGTGAGCCTCATGATCACGGAGACATTCGTCCGGCGTTTCACTCGGCCCGTTGTGCCTCGGGCGCTGTTTCGCCCGGATCCGGATATGTCATGACGACTCCGTCGTCATGACATATCCGGATTTTTCGTGTTTTAGCGGGTGTAGGGTCAGTTCTTGGGCTTTTGGTTGATCCGGACCTGGTTGCCGGCCGGGTCCCGGAACGAGCAGTCCCGCACGCCGTAGAACTGGTCCATCGGCTCCTGCAGCACCTCGGCGCCGCTCGCCGCGACCCGCTCGAACAGCGCGTCCACGTCGTCGGTCTGCAACACGAGGCCGCCCAGCGAGCCCTTGGCCAGCAGTTCCCGGATCACCTGCGCGTCCTCCGGCGACCGGCCCACGCCCGCGGACTGCAGGACGATGCCGATCTCGGGCTGGTCCTTGGGACCCACGGTCAGCCAGCGCGCGCCTTCCATCGCGACGTCCTGGCGTACCTCCATGCCGAGCGTGTCGCGGTAAAACCCCAGCGCCGCCTCGTGGTCGTCGACTTCCAGGAAGGTGTTGTTGAGTCTCAGCTCCATGTCCCCGACGCTACGCGGCGGGGTTGACCTGCGCTTCTTTGTTCCTGCTCGGACGGGTGACGAGCTTGGCCCAGCACGCCGGGATGGTCGCGAACGCGCTGTGGTTGCGCGCGCGGTAGGCGCTCGGGCTCTCCCCGACCAGCTCGGTGAAGCGGCTGCTGAACGAGCCGAGCGAGGTGGCACCGACGGCCAGGCAGACCTCGGTGACCGACAGGTCGCCCCGGCGCAGCAGGGCCTTGGCCCGCTCGATCCGCCGGGTCATGAGGTACGAATACGGCGTCTCGCCGAAGACCGCGCGGAACTGCCGGGAGAAGTGCGCCGGCGACATCAGCGCCGCACGGGCCATCGCGGGGACGTCGAGCGGGCGCGCATACTCCCGGTCGATCAGGTCACGGGCCCGGCGCAGGTGCTTGAGGTCCTCGGGCGTCACCCAGCCAGCATCGCACAGCATCCTCGCCCGCGCGTCCACCGGCCCGACGAGCCGCCCGGTGGCGGTGCGTCCGGCCCGGGGTGGGGCAGGGGTCAGGTGACGTTGGCCTCGACGGTGACCTTGCCGTTGGCCGGCGCGGCGGAGGACAGCTCCTGGTTGAGCTCGGCCAGCCGGGCCTCGGCGGCGGCGACCTGGGCGGTCAGCTCCGTCTCCTCCTCGCGCAGCTTGACCAGCCGGGCCTCGGCCGCGGCGACGTCGGCGTCGGCCTTGCTCTTGGCCTCCGCGTCGCGCTTCGCCGCCTCGATCGAGATCGTGTGGTCGGCCTCCGCCTCGGCCTCAAGGGCCGCGATCCGGCCCTTGAGCGTCTCCGCCTCGGCCGTGGCTTCCCGCAGCCGCTCGACCTCGGCGGCCTGCTCGCGCAGCTGCTCGACCTCGCTCGCGGTCTTGCGGAGCTGCTCGACCTCGCTCGCGGTCTTGCGCAGCTGCTCGGCCTCGGCGGCGGTCTCCCGCAGCGATTCGATCTCGGTCTGCAGGGCTTCGGCCTTCGCCACACTTTCGCGCAGCGACGTGATTTCGGTCTGCAGTGCTTCGGCTTTGGCCGCGGTTTCGCGCAGCGACGTGATTTCGGTCTGCAGTGCTTCCGCTTTGGCCGCGGTTTCGCGGAGGGCCTCGATCTCGGTCTGCAGCGTTTCCACCTTGGCGGCGGCGGTGCGCAGCGATTCGATCTCCGCCTGCAGGGACGCGGCCGCGGACTTCAGCGACGCGGACTCGGCCTCGGCGGCCTCGGCGCGGGCCTGCAGGGCCGCGGTCTCGCCGGCGGCGGCCGCGCGGGTGTCGGCGGCCTCCGTGGTGGCGGCGGCGCGGACGCCCTCGGCCTCCTGGGCGGCCACGGCGCGCAGCTCGTCGGCCTCGGCGCGGGCGGCGGCGCGCAGGCGCTCGGCCTCCGTCTCGGTGTCGGCGCGCTGCTTGGTCAGCGCCGCGTCGTGCGCGGTGCGCAGGTCGGCGAGCTCCTGCTCCAGCGTGGCGCGGTGGGTGGCGAGCTCGGCGTCGACCTGCTGCTTGGCCTGGCCGTGCTCCTCGGCGAGGCGGCGGCGGGCCAGCTCGGCGGCCTCGGTGGCGGCCTGCTCGGCCTGCATGGCGAGGGTGGTCGCGGCCTCCTGGGCCTGGCTCGCGACGGTCGCGGCGTGGTGCTGGGCCTGGGCGGCGACCGAGTCGGCGGCCTCCTGCGCCTTGGCGGCGACCGCGGCGGCCGCCTGCTGGGCCTGCGCGGCGAGGGTGTCGGCCTCGTGCTTGGCCTGGGCGGCCAGGGTCGCGGCCTGCTCCTGGGCCTGGGCGACGATCGCGGCGGCGTGCGACTGGGCGCCGGCGGTCTGCTGCTCGGCGGCGGCGCGCACGGCGTGGGCGTGCTGGTCGGCCTCGGCGCGGATGGCGGCGGCGTGCTGCTCGGCGGTGGTGCGCACGCCGTGCGCGTGCCGCTCCGCGTCGGCGCGGGCCTGCTCGAGCTGGGCGGTGGTGACCTGGGTGATGCGCTGGGCCTCGGCGTGGGCGGTGCCGATGATCCGCTCGGCCTCGGCGTGGGCGTGCGCGGAGCGCTCGTCGAGGCTGCGGGCCTCGGCGTCGAGGGCGGCCCGGCGGTGCACGACCGCGCGCTCCTCCTCGGCGCGGCGGGCGGCCAGGGCGAGCTCGAAGTCCTCGTTGGCCTTGGCGGCGCGGCCGCGGGCCTCGCCGAGCAGGCGCTCGGCGTCGGCGCGCAGCCCGGAGATCTCCTGCACAGCGCCGGCGCGGATGTCGGCGGCCTGGTCCTCGGCGAGGGCGAGGATCTGCTCGACGCGCGGGCCCAGATGGCGGAACGAGACGACGCCGCCGCGGCCGGGCGCGTGGCGGCGCAGCTCGGCGAGCTCCATCTGCAGGTCCTGGACCTGCGAGGCGAGGGCCTGGACCTGGCCCCAGACCTCATCGTTCTCGATCTTCAGCGCGGCGATCTCGTTCTCGGACCGGGTCCAGTACTTGTCGACCTGATCCCGCCGGTACCCCCGGATGACCGTTTCGAAGTTGGGCTCGGAGGACACGCCCGTGCCCGCGTCGAAAAGGTCGCCGTCGTCTGACATGACACCCATCCTCACACGCAACGTCCCGCCGCGCGCAATTTACCAACTGCGCGTGACGGGACGTGCGATCGAACTCCCCGTGAATGATTCGAGAAGCGGCACGACCGCCGCATCCCGCGGATCCGTTAGGCGGAGACCTTGTCGCCGTTGCCCGACTTGCTCTTGTCGCCGCCCTGCTGCGGCGCCACCGACGGCATGATGCCGGCCAGGCCGGAGAGCATCTGCCCGAGCTGCGAGGTGACCGCGTCCTTCTGGCGCGTGAGGTCCTCGACCTCGCGCCGGGCGCGGTTCGTGGTGTCCTCGGCCTCGGCGCGGGCCTCGCTGAGCACCCGGTGGGCCTCGGCGCGGGCCTCGTTGACCGTCTTGTCGGCGAGGTTCTTGGACTTGTCGATCGTCTCGGCGGCGGCGCGCTCGGACTCGACCCGGCGCGTCTCGGCGCGCTGCTCGATCTCCTTGGCGCGGTCCTCGGCCGCCCGGGCGCGCCCCTCGGCCTCGGTGACGAGCTTCTGGGTCGCGGCGACGGCGGAGGCGTGGCGGGCGGACTCGTCGCGCTCGGCCTTCTCCTGCCGCTCGGCGATCTCCAGGGCGAGGGACTGCAGGTCCTTGTCGCGCTTGTCGCGGGCGTCGGTGAGCAGCTTGGTCGCCTCGGCGCGCTTCTCCTCGGCCTCGCGGGCGGCCTTGGCGCGCAGCTGGGTGATCTCCCGCTCGGCGGTGGCCCGCAGCGTCGCGACCTCGCGCTCGACGGTCGCCTTGAGCTCGGCGACCTCGTGCGCGGTGGCGGTGCGCAGCTGCTTGGTCTCGCGCTCGGCGTCGGCCCGCAGCGTGTCGGCCTCGCGTCGCGCCTGCACCCGGACCTCGGCGGCCTCCCGCTCGGCGGCGGTGCGCAGGTTGCCCGCCTCGCGCTCCGCGGTCGCCTTCATGGCGGCGGACTCGGCGCGCGCCTTGTCGGTGATCTCGCGGGCCTCCAGCCGGGCCGCGGAGATGATGCCCTCGGACTCGCGCTTCGCCTCGCCCCGGTGGTCGTTGGCCTGCTCCTCGGCCAGCCGCAGGATCTGCTCGACCCGGGTGCCCAGCCCTGAGAGGGTCGGCCTGTTGTTCTCTTCCAGCTGCTTGTTGGTGTCGCTGAGCTTCTGTTCCATCGTGCCGAGGCGCTGCTCGGCCTGGCGGACGCGGCGTTGGGCCTCGGCGAGTCGGCCCTCGGCCTCTTCGCGGGCCTGACTGGCCTGCTGCAGCTGCGAGTTGAGACGCTGCAGCTTGCTGTCGACCTGCTGACGGTCGTAACCGCGCAGGACGACGCTCAGCTCTTCGTGATCCGAGCCGTTCTGGAAGAAGTCAACCGAGGACTGAGGCTGGGGCATTGGCACATACTTGCAGACCACCCGGGGGCCTTCGCAAGGGTGCGGGGGCGAACTTCCGTGTGGCTTTCATGGTCAACTTCGATGAGCCTGGACGCGCCTGGTTTTTGTCATGCTTTCCGGGCGTGTCGATTGGCCGAACGTCGAGCCGCCGCGGCCACATCGGGGAGGCCGCGAACCGGCCGGTCGCTTGCTCGTGAACGGCCCGTAGCAGCCGGTCACGACCGCGCTGCGGGCTCCACCAGTTCCACCAGCACGCCCCCGGCGTCCTTGGGCTGGACGAAGTTGACCCTGGATCCGGCGGTACCGCGCCGCGGCGCGTCGTAGATCAGCCGCACCCCGCGCTCGCGCAGCGCGGCGCACGTGGCGTCGATGTCGCTGACCGTGTACGCGAGCTGCTGCATGCCCGGCCCGCGGCGGTCCAGGAACTTGGCGATCGTCGAGTCGGGCGACAGCGGCGCGAGCAGCTGCAGGCACCCGCCGTCCGGGGTCGGCCCGACCGACAGCATGGCCTCGCGCACGCCCTGCTCCTCGTTGACCTCCTCGTGGACGCAGCGCATGCCGAAGACGCGGGCGTAGAACTCGATCGCCTCGTCGAAGTCGGCCACGGCGATCCCGACGTGGTCGATCCGCTCGATGCCGATGGGTGATATATCCAACTTCCGAGGCGAGGAGTCCATGGCGATAGTCTGAACTGAATCAACGTTCACGTCGCGACGATGCGCTGTGAAAGTTCTCTCGGAGGCTTCTGCCATGACTCAGTCGGTGATCGTCAACGGCGCCCGCACGCCGATGGGACGCCTGCTCGGCGCGCTCAAGGATCTCCCGGCCACCAAGCTGGGCGAGATCGCCATCCGGGCCGCCCTGGAGCGCTCCGGCGTGGCGCCCGATCAGGTGCAGTACGTGATCATGGGTCAGGTCCTGCAGGCCGGCGCCGGTCAGATGCCCGCCCGCCAGGCCGCCGTCGGCGCCGGGATCCCGATGAGCGTCCCCGCCATCACGATCAACAAGGTCTGCCTCTCCGGCCTCGACGCGATCGCCCTGGCCGACCAGCTCATCCGCGCGGGCGAGTTCGACGTCGTCGTCGCCGGTGGGATGGAGTCGATGACCAACGCGCCGCACCTGCTCATCGGGCAGCGGCAGGGGTACAAGTACGGCGACGTGGTGATCAAGGATCACATGGCGCTGGACGGGCTCACCGACGCCTACGACCAGGTCTCGATGGGCGAGTCGACCGAGCGGCACGTGGCCCGGCTCGGCCTCACCCGCCAGGCGCAGGACGCGTTCGGCGCCGCCAGCCACCAGAAGGCGGCCGCCGCGCAGAAGAACGGCCACTTCGCGGAGGAGATCGCCGCGGTGGAGATCCCGCAGCGCAAGGGTGATCCGCTGGTGATCGCCGAAGACGAGCAGATCCGGCCGGAGACCACCGTCGAGAGCCTGGCCAAGCTGCGCCCGGCGTTCACCAAGGACGGCACCATCACGGCCGCGACCTCCTCGCCGATCTCCGACGGCGCCTGCGCGGTGGTCGTGATGAGCAAGACCAAGGCCGAGGAGCTGGGCCTGACCTGGCTGGCCGAGATCGGCGCGCACGGCAACGTCGCCGGCCCGGACAACTCGCTGACCAGCCAGCCGGCCAACGCGATCAAGCATGCGCTGGGCAAGGCCGGGCTGAGCGCCGCCGACCTCGACCTGGTCGAGATCAACGAGGCGTTCGCCGCGGTCGGCGTCCAGTCCACCGCCGAGCTCGGCATCGACCCGGCGATCGTCAACGTCAACGGCGGCGCGATCGCGCTCGGCCACCCGATCGGCATGAGCGGCGCCCGGCTGGCCCTGACGCTCGCCCTGGAGCTGCGCCGGCGCGGCGGCGGCCTCGGCGCGGCCGGGCTGTGCGGCGGCGGAGGACAGGGCGACGCGCTGCTGCTGCGAGTACCGAAGCAATGACGACAACCCCCTGCGCTCGGGCCGGGGCCCCGTCGACCGGCCTCCGTTAAGGTCTGCGGGTCAACCTTCAGCTTGATCAGCACAGGGGGCTCACCGTGACGGCCTGGACCGTCATGCTGCGCGGCATCAGGTATCGGGCCGGCCGGTCGTTCGTCGTCTTCCTCCTCGCCGTCACGGCGACCACGGCGGCCGTCCTCGCTCCCGCGTACAGCCGCGCCGCGCAGCAGTCCGTGCTCGCCGACGGGCTGTCCGCCGCGTCCACCGGCGCGACCGGGCTCACCGTCGGCGCCACGGGCACCGGGGACAGCGCCGCCTTCACGGACCTCGCCGAGATCCGGCAGACCGTGAACGCGGCCCTCGACCAGGACACCTTCCTCGACGAGCGGCTCGACCGCGCGGTCGCGGCCATCGACACCGAGGTCACCTTCGGCGAGGCGGGCGCGCGCCTCGCGTACCGCCAGGATGTCTGCCGCCGGCTCGACCTCGACGGCGCCTGTCCGGACAACCCGGGCGAGGTCGCGGTCAGCCGGCGCACCGCCGCCGCGCACAACCTCAAGCCCGGCGACCAGCTCACGCTGCACCTCGGCCCGGCCGGAGCGGGGCGCGACAAGGCGTTCAAGATCACCGGTTTGTACCGGCCGAAGGACTCGGGCGCCGCGTACTGGGGCCACACCGCCTACTTCAGCGCCGGCTCCGGCGGCGACGGCGAGCGCGCGGACGCGGTGTTCAGCCAGACCGAGGACGACCTGCGCGCCGAGCCCGCCGCGACGCTGACGACGCGGCTGGAGTTCCCGCTGCGCACGGAGCGGATCCGGATCGACGACGTGCCCCGGCTGCGCCGAAGCCTGCAGGCGCTCGGCGACCGGCTGCGCGGGCGCGAGCTCGAGCTCACCACCGGCCTGCCGGCGGTCCTGCGCGACATCGACGCCGACCAGCGCGCCATCGCCCGCACGGCGCCCGTCATCGCCGTACCACTGCTGCTCCTGTGTTGGTTTGTGCTGTTCCTGCTCGTGGCCTCGCTGACCGAGGAGCGCGGGCCCGAGATCGCGCTGGCCAAGCTGCGCGGCTATGCGCCCGGGCGCGCGGCGCGCTTCGGCCTCGGCGAGGTGGTGCTGCTGGCCGCCGCCGCCGCGCCGGTCGGCCTGGCCGCCGGCCTCGCCCTCGTGCGGCTGGCCGCCCGCGCGCTGCTCGCCCCCGGCGCGGGCGCGGAGGCGCGCTGGCCGGTCTTCGCCGCGGCGGGCGTCGCGTTCGCCGCCGCGATCGTCGCCGCGCTGCTCGCCGCCCGCCGGACGCTGTCCCGGCCGGTACTCGGCCTGCTGCGGCGCGTGCCCGGGCGCGGCGGCCGGCGGGCCGGCGTGACCGAGGGCATCGTCGTGGCGCTGGCCGCGGCCAGCCTGGTCGCCGCCGCGGGCGACCGCGCCTCGCCGCCGGCCCTCCTCGCGCCGCCGCTGCTCGCCCTGGTGCTCGGCATCGCCGCGGCCCGCCTGCTCGGCCTGTGGTCGGCGGCCCGGCTGCGCATCGCCCGCCGCCGCGGCCGCATCGTGCCGCTGCTGTCGGCCGCGCAGCTGTCCCGGCGCCCGGGCGGGCAGCGGCTGGTCGTGGTCGTGACCGTGGCCGTGGCGCTGCTCTCCTTCGCCGCCACCGCCTGGGACGTGGCCGCGCGGGCGCGCGCGGACGCGGCCGAGGACGCCGTCGGGGCGCCCCGGGTCCTCACCGTCAATGCCGCGCACCCCGACGCGCTCGTCTCCGCCGTGGCCGAGGCCGATCCGGGTGGTCATGCGATGGCGGTGGTACGAGCCAGCCAGCGCTTCGACAACAACCCCGTCGAGCTGCTCGGCGTCCAGGCCGACCGGCTGGCCCGCGTCGCCGTCTGGCGCGGGCACTCGCCCGAGCAGATCGCCGGCGTCGCGAGCCGGCTGCACCCGGACGCCGCCGCGCCGCTGCGCCTGGGCAAGGACCTGGGCGTCGAGGCGACCGTCGACACGCTGCCGGCCGAGCCGGCGCTGCGCCTGGCCGCGATCGTGGCCGGCCCGGGCCGGCCGCCGCGCACCGTCGCGCTCGGCGCCCTGGCCAAGGGCACCCGCGGCTACCACGCGGCGCTGCCCGGCTGCACCACCGAGTGCCGGCTCGTCGGCCTCGCGGTCGGCCGCGCCGCCGGCGGCAGCGACCCGTTCGCGGTCACCGTGGCCGTGCGGGCGCTCACCACCGACGGCGGCCCGCTCAGCCCCGGCTTCGACCTCGCCGGCCGCTGGCAGCCCCGCCCGGGCGCGAACGGCGCCTCGACGCTCACCGTGCGCGCGGGCGCGGCGCTGGGCATCGACGTCGCCGGCAGCGACCCCGCCGACGCGGTGGTCGAGCACGTCGACACGCCCGATGCGCTGCCGGCGGTGCTCGCCGGCCAGGCGCCGGCCGACGACGCGCGCGCCGCGACGTTCAGCCTGCCCGGGTTCTCCGAGCAGCCGCAGCCGTTCACCGTGGCGGCCCGCACCGGCAGCCTGCCCCGGGCCGGCCACCGCGCGATCATGTTCGACCTGGACTACGCCACCCGCATGGCCGAGCGGACCGCGAGCCTCGCCGACAACGGCAACCTGCGCTACGAGGTCTGGGCCGGCGCGGGCGCGCCCGCGGACCTGGGCGCGCGCCTGAGCTCGCTGGGCATCCAGGTGCTCACGACCGAGTCGATCCAGGGGTACACCGCCCAGCTGGGCCGCCGCGCCCCCGCGCTCGGCCTGTGGCTGTACCTGCTGGCCGGCGGCGCGGCGCTCCTGCTCGCGCTCGGGGTCGTGCTGCTGACCGCGTACATCGGCGTGCGGGCCCGGCTCGGCGAGTTCGCCGCGCTGCGCATGGCCGGCGTCCGGGCGGGGCAGCTGCGCCGGGCGGTCTTCCGGGAGTACCGCGCGCTGCTCGGCCTGCCCCTCGTCGTCGGCCTGGCCGCGGGGATCGCCGGCGCGCTGGTCGTGCTCCCGGGCGTGCCGCTGGTCGCGGTGGGCACGCCGGCCGGCTCGTTCTCCTACGAGCCCTCGCTCGGCGCGCTGCCGATCGCGCTCGGCGTGACCGTGCTCGGCCTGCTGCTGATCGTGCTCATGGTGCCGCGCCTCCTCGGCCGCGGTCTGCGGGACGGTGCCCGGTGAGCCGCGGCCTGGCGGTGATGTGCCGCGGTCTGGTGTACATCTACCGGCTCGAGGGCTACGACGTGGTCGCCCTGTCCGGGGTCGACCTGGACATCTCCGCCGGCGAGTCGGTCGCCCTGCTGGGTCCGTCCGGGGCGGGCAAGTCGACGCTGCTGTCCCTGCTGGCCGGGCTGCTCCCGCCGTCCGCCGGCCGGCTCACCGTCGGCGACCACGACCTCGCCCGGGCCGGCCAGGCGGAGCTGCTGGCGCTGCGCGCGAGCGACGTCGGCGTCGTGCTGCAGGGCGCTTCGCGGAATCTCCTGCCGTACCTCACCGCGGAGCAGAACGTGCGCTTCGCCCAGCGCGGTGTGCCCGCCGACCGGCGCCGCGACCTGCCCGACCCGCGCGAGGTGCTGGCGCTCGTCGGCCTCTCCGGGCGCGGACGCAACCGGCAGCGCCCGGTGCGACTCTCTCCTGGTGAGCGCCAGCGGTTGGCGCTCGCCGTGGGACTGGCCGGCCGGCCGGGCCTGCTGCTCGCGGACGAGCCGACCAGCCAGCTCGACAACCGGGCCCGCGACGAGGTGCTGACAGCGCTCGACGCGGTCCGCCGGGCCGGGACGACGGTCGTGGTCGTGACCCACGACCCGGACGTCGGCCTGCGGATGGGCCGCACGGTGACCATCCGCGACGGCCGGGTCGGCGCGGAGGGCCGGCGCGGGGAGGACTTCTCGGTGGTGGGCCGCGACGGTACGGTGCACCTGCCGCCGGACGTGCTCCGCCTGCTGCCGCCGGGCACGCTGGTCGGCGTGGAGCCGCAGCCCGACGGCACGGTGCTGCTGGTGCCGGCCCGAGCGAACGTGGAGGGTTTGCAGTGAAGACGCTGACGGTCGAGGGGGTGACGGTCGCGTACGAGCGGGACCGCCCCGTTCTGCGCGACGTGTCGGTCGTGGTTTCGCCGGGCCAGATCCTGGCGGTCACCGGCCCTTCCGGCGCCGGCAAGACAACGTTGCTGTGGGCGATGGCGGGCTTGCTGCGCCCGGCCGCGGGCACGGTCTCCGTGGACAGCACCCCGCTGCGCGACCGCGACCACGCCGTCGCGGAGCGCGTCGTGCTCATCCCGCAGGACAACGGCCTGGCGGCCATCCTCACGGCCCAGGAGAACATCCAGGTAGCGATGATCGCCGGCGGCGCCGCCCCCGCGGACGCCCGCCGCGCCACCGTCGCCTCCTTGGAGCGCCTGGGCCTGGCCAGCCAGGCGGACCAGCTGGTCGAGGAGCTGTCGGGCGGCCAGCAGCAGCGCACGGCGATCGCCCGCGGCCTGGCCTTGCACGGCAGCGTCGTGCTGGCCGACGAGGTGACCAGCGAACTGGACGCCACGAACCGCCAGCGGGTGATGGAGCTGCTGCAGGAGGAGGCGCGCCGCGGCGCCGCGGTGGTCTTCGCCACCCACGACCCGGAGGCGGCGGCCGCGTGCGACCGCGAACTCCACCTCTCCGACGGCGCCGCCCAACTGCTCCGCGGCTGACCCTCCCCCTCCGGCCACCCCCTGCCCGACGGCGCGCCGATACTTTCCAGCCTCCGGCGCGCCGGAAGCCCCTCGCGGCTCGCCGGCTCGGCTCGACGGCGCGCCGACGCCCCCGATTGCACGCCGACCCGGCTCGATGGTGCGCCGGCGCTCCCTCGGCGAGCACTGGCGCCCCTCTACGGTGCGTTGGCGGTCTCGACGTGCTGTGGTGCGGCTCGCCGGGGCGCGGGGCGCGGGGCGCGGCGTGCGCGCGGCGCGCGGGGCGCGCGGGGCGTGCGGCGCGCGGGGCGTGCGGTGCGCGGGGCGTGCGGCGCGCGGGGCGCGGCGTGCGCGGGGCGTGCGGCGTGCGCGGTTGCGATCGCGCGGTTGCGGTGTGCGGTCTCGGCGGTGGCCGCGCGCTCGCTGGAAACCCGTTGCACGAAAAATCCAGATGCTTCGCATCCGGATTTTTCGGACTTATGCCCTGTCAGGCGAAAAATCCGATAAGTCGTGGCGCGGAGCGCCCGACTTATCGTCTTCGGCGGCGTAGCACCGGCGCGGCGACGAGAACTCTCCACGATCATGCCGAAGTCGCCTATGCACCAGGGGTTTTCCATGATCCTGGATACAAAATGTACTCATAGGTACCATATGTCTCCAAGATCATGGCAAATCGGCGATTTCAGCGCGAGCACTCCATGATCA
This sequence comes from Dactylosporangium sp. CA-092794, assembly GCF_050948465.1. Classification (NCBI taxonomy): domain Bacteria; kingdom Bacillati; phylum Actinomycetota; class Actinomycetes; order Micromonosporales; family Micromonosporaceae; genus Dactylosporangium; species Dactylosporangium sp. CA-092794. The sequence continues at coordinate 1,538,749 of NZ_CP192044.1, forward strand.
CGGAGACTTTCGGCCGCCCCGGCTGCCGTGTCGGGCTCCGCGCTCACGCCCCCTCGGCGCGCCCGCGTCTGCGCGGCTCCGAGCCGGCCCCGGCTGCGTAGGTGGCTGATAGTTACGTGCGTTTGTGCGTCGGTGTGGTGGGGGGCGACGCGGCCTGAACGGGGGTCCCCACCGTGGCGTCGCGCGGGTACGCTCGCTGGCGTTTCAGACCTGGGATAGGGAGAGTGCACCATGAGCGAGGCCACCGCGGGCTTCCCCGCGCGTACGGACAGCGACGACCCGGACCTGACCGGCGACGCCCTGGCCACCGTCGAGCCCGCGTCCGCCGCTGTGCCGGCGGTGCCCGCCGTGCCCGCGCAGGCCGCGGCGCCTGAGCAAGAGCAGCACTCGCGGTTCGACGACGCGGCCGAGAAGGTCACCACGTTCGCGTCCGGGGCGGCGGACAAGGTCGGGGAGCTCGCCTCCAGCACCGCCGCGGCGTCGGGGCGGATCGCGTCGCAGGTGGTCGACCGGCTGCGCAACAACGCGGAGCTGGCCGCCGAGCGCGGTATCACCACGATCGCCGACGAGGTGGTCGAGAAGGTCGCCGGGATCGCCGCGCGGCAGGTGCCGGGGGTGTACGACCTCGGCGGCGACGTGGCGCGGGTCTTCGCCGCGGTGCGGGACCGGATCGGGCTCGGCGGCGAGGACGGGGAAACGTCCAACCGGGGCGTCTCCGTCCGGCTCGAGGGGCGCACCGCGACCGTGCGGGTCACGCTGGTGATCGAGTACGGCTTCGTCGTGTACTCCGTGGCCGAGAAGGTGCGTACCAAGGTGATCGGCTCGGTCGAGAACCTGCTGGGCCTGGAGGTCACCGCGGTCGACATCGTGGTCGACGACGTCCACGTGGACGAGAAGGACGCCAGCCGGACCGGCAACGACGAGGCCCGCGCCGCCGACTTCGCATAAGCCCAAGCCCAAGCGGAGGCGCAAGCGCGGAAGCCCAAGCCGAAGTGGAAGCCCAAGCGCGCAACAGGCGAGCAACAAAGGCGCAACACAGAAAGCAGTGAGCGAGCAGCCAGCCCACGCCCCAGATCGCGGGGCGTGGGCGCGTTATCGAAACGCAATACAACCAAGCAACCGGCCCCGCCGCTCGCAGGTCTTCAAACGACGACCTTGACTACGGGGGAGGGGCCTTGCTGGCACTCGTGCTCGCCGCGCTGCGGGCCCGGCGCGCACAGGCGCTCACGCTGCTCCTGCTGAGCACGCTCGCCGCGGCCGCCGCTGCGGCCGCGCCCTGGTATGTGCTGGCCTCCACCGAGCGCATCGCCACCCGCCACGTCGAGTCCGCGCCGATCCAGGAGCGCTCGCTGGAGACGATCGGCGAGGGGCCGATCGAGGGCGGCTCGGTCGAGGCCCAGCTGGCCGCCGAGGCCGACCGCACCCAGCGGATCGTCGGGCTGCCCGGGTTCACCACCTACACCGAGGCGTATCTGTCCGGCCAGGCGACCGCCGCCGCGGCCGGCGCCGGCGAGACCCGCGCCACCAACTCGTCGCTGACCCTGCGCACCGGCGCCTGCGGGCACGTGACCGTCGAGGGCGCCTGCCCGAGCGGCCCCGACGAGGTCATGGTCAGCTACCGCACGGCCCGCTGGCTGCGGCTCAAGGTGGGCGACACGCTCGTGTTCGCCAACTCGGGGCTGCCGCGGCCGCTGGAGCTCAAGGTCTCGGGGGTCTACCGCCCCGACGACGCCACCCAGGCGTACTGGAGCAGCAACGACCAGCTCGTCGCGAACTCCCTGCCGACGAGCGCGCCGCCGGACATGACCGAGCCGGTCGACGACGCGCTGCTCGCCGCGCCCGCGCTGTTCGACACGAAGCTGCAAACGCCGGTCCGCACCATCGTGGACATGGTCGCCGGGCCGAGCCTGCTGGTCGACAACGCGACCGAGGACGTCCGGTCCCGGCTCGCCGCCGCGACGGTGGTGGCCGCCAACAACCGGCTGACGCTCAACACGCAGCTGCCCACGACGATCGACCAGGTCGAGCGGGACCGGCGGCTGGTCTCGCTGGGCGTGCCGGTCGGCGCCTTCCAGTTGCTGGTGCTGTGCTGGTTCGCGTTGTACCTCGCGGTGAAGTACACCGGCGAGGAACGGCGCCCGGACATCGGGCTGGTGAAGCTGCGGGGGGCCACCCGCGCGCGCACCTGGGCCCTGGTCAGCGGGCAGAGCGCGCTGCCCATGCTGGCCGGCGCCCTGCTCGGGCTGCCGCTGGGCTATCTGGCCGCGCTCGCGGTCAGCGGCGTGATCCACGACGCGTCCGTCAACGCGCAGGCCGCTGGGCTGTCCGTCGGCGCGGCCGCCCTCGCGGTGCTCGGCGCGCTGCTCGCGGCGCTGCTGGCCGAGCGGCGGGCGCTGTCCTCGAGCGTCTCCGAGCTGCTGCGCCAGGCCCCGGCCCGGTCCCGCGTCTGGCGCGAGCTGTTCGACCTGGTGCTGGTCGTGCTCGCGGTGGTCGCCGTCTATCAGGTCAAGCAGCGCGCCGCCGGCGACACCGCCGGGCTCGCGCTGCTCGCCCCCGGCCTCGCCGCGCTCGCCTTCGCGCTGGTCGCCGCCCGGCTCATCACGTTCACCGCGGCGCGGATGGTCGAGGGGGCGCTTCGCCACGGCCGGCCCGCCCGCGCGCTCACCGCGATCTACCTGGCCCGCCGGCCCGGCGTGCACCGGCTCGCCGCGCTGATGATCGTGACCGTGGCCCTGCTGAGCACCTCGGCGCTGACCTGGAGCGCCGGGCGGGCCGAGGGCCGGGCCCGGGCCGAGCTCGAGGTCGGCGCCGACCGGGTGCTGACGGTCCGCGCCGACAACCGGCTCGCCCTGCTCGACGCGGTGCGCGCGGTCGACCCCGGCGGCGCGCACGCGATGGCCGCCGTCGAGTCGGTGCGCTCGGGCGGTGACCGGGTCCTGCTGGTCGACAGCCCGCGGCTGGCCCGGGTGGCGACCTGGCGGCCCGAATACGGCCTCGACGCCGCCGCGACCGCGGCCCTGCTGCACCCCGGCGCGCCGGTGCCGCCGATCACCGTCACCGGTGGCGAGGTCACCGCCGACATCACCACCAGCGTCACCGACTCCGAACCGGGCCAGGTCGTGTTCCTCGACGTCGTCCTCGCCGACCCCAGGGGCGCCCGGGTCACCGCCCGGCTCGGCCCCCTCGCCGACGGCCCGCAGCGGCTCACCGCCGCCGTGCCGGGCTGCGCGGCCCCGCCCGGCTGCCGGCTCAGCTCCCTGCAGATCATCCAGAGCACGCAGGAGCAGAAGATCTTCTTCGCCGCCCGCTCCGGCATCGAGGTCACCGTCCACGGCCTCACCCAGGGCGGCGACCGGCCGGTGCTGGCCAAGGACATGCTCACCGACCGGGCCCGCTGGCGCCTCGGCGTCAACGGCAACGCCCCCAACCTCGTGGCCACCCCGGTTTCCGACGGGCTGCGGCTCACCGTCGCGCCCATCCGCACCGGCGGCATGACCGACCCCGGCATCTATCCGCTGGACACCCCGGCGCCGCTGGCCACCGTGCGGGCCACCAGGCTGCAGCCGCGGCTCGTGGGCGACCAGCGGTTCGGCTTCGGCTCCGTCTCGATCTCCGAGCGCGTCGCCGGCACCGCCACCCGCCTGCCCCGCCTCGGCGACCGGGGCGTGCTCGCCGACCTCGAATACGCCGACCGGCTCGGCGCCGACTTCGGCGCCGGCGATGAGCTGCAGGTCTGGCTCAACGCGAGCGCGCCCGCCGGCATCACGAAACAGCTGCAGCAGCAGGGGGTGAGCGTGCTGGCCGAGGAGTCGATCGACGGCACCGCGCAGCGGTACGCCTCCTTCGGGCCGCCGCTGACCCTGCAGTTCATGCTGCTGTCCGCCATCGTCGGCCTGGCCCTCGCGATCGGCTCCGTCACCGTGGTCGCCGCGGTCGAGCGCCGCCCCCGCGCCCGCGAGCTCGGCGCGCTGCGGGCCCAGGGCGCCCCGGCCGGACTGGTGCGGCGGGTCGGGGTCGAGGGCTACCTGGTCCTGGCCGGCGCCTCGCTGCTGTTCGGGCTGCTGCTGGCGGCGCTGATCCGCGCCTACATCGGCGACGTCCTGCCGTACTTCGCCGACGGATGGAGCGCGCCGTGATCGGGCTGGTCCTGTCGATGGTCCGGGCCCGGCCCGGGCAGGCCCTGACCGCGTTCCTGCTGGCCATGTTCGCGATGGCGGCCGCGGTCAGCGCGCCGGCCTACTCGGCGACCGCCGACCGGGCCGTGGTGCGCAGCGAGGTCGCCGCCGCGCCGATCGCCGAGCGGGTCGTGCAGGCCCGGATCACCACGCCGACCCCCCGCGACCACGACTTCGAAAACCTCGTGCCGCAGGTGTTCAATGGTGGCGCCTTCGCCGGCGTGTTCAGCACCGAGTACGACATCGTCGTCACCCCCGCCGACCCCAAGTACGACAAGATCGCCCCTCGCTTCGTCTACCGCGACGACGTCTGCACCCACCTGCGTTTCACCGCCGGCCGGTGCTTCATCAGCGAGACCGAGGCGGTGCTCGGCAAGGACGCCGTCGAGCAGCTCGGCCTGCACATCGGTGACACGTTTCAGGTCGCCTACGCCACCTACAGCACGGAGGACAGCGACTACTACGAGGCCGGCCCGCGGGTCACCCTCACCCTCGTCGGGGCCTTCGAGCCGGTGAACACGTCGGAGCAGTACTGGTCGGACTTCGACTACTTCAACCCCCGCCCCACCGCCCGGCTGACCGCCGAGCCCGTCTTCGCCAACCGGCTCACCCTGGAGGCGCTCGAGCACGGCCCCGAGCGGCAGGCCCTCGACGTGGTGATCGACCCCAACGCGATCACCCGCGACTCCCTCGACGCGATCAACGCCTCGGTGCGGTCCGGCAACGACAAGCTGGCCTCGCTGCCCGGCCGCGCGAGCGTGCGCACCGGCCTGCCCACCCTGCTGGCCCGGATCAACGGCGACCGGGCGCTCGTGGCGGAGGTCGTTCCGGTGGCGGCGGTACCGCTAGTGCTGCTGTGCTGGTTCGTCCTGTTCATCTCGGTGGCCGCCGCCGCCCAGGAGAAGCGCTTGGAGCTGGGCCTGCTGGCGCTGCGCGGCATCACCGCGCCGCGGCGCTGGTGGCTCTCGGCCGGCGAGAGCGTGCTGCCGATCCTGGCCGGCGCCGCCGTCGGCTTCCTGTTCGGCCACTACCTGGTGCGCGCCGCGGCCTGGCTGCTGCTGAGCAGCTCGGCCGGCGTGCCGCTGTCGGCCGGGCTGGACTGGTGGGCGCTCGCCTCCGTCGGCGGCGCGCTCCTCGCCGCGCTGCTGGCCCAGCGCGCCGAGCTGGCCAAGCGCACCGTCGACCTGCTGCGCAACGTGCCCAGCCGGGTCTCCCGCTGGGGCGCCCCGGTGTTCGAGGTCACCGTCGTGGTCCTCGCCGCCGTCGCGGTCGTGCAGCTGCGCCAGGGCGGCAACGGACTGACCGGCTTCGCGTTGTTCGCCCCGTCCGCGGTGGTGATCGCCGTCGCGCTGCTCGCCGCCCGCGCCGTGCTGCCCATCGCCGAGCGCGCCGGCCGGCGGGCCATGCGCCGCGGCCGGATCGGCCCCACCCTCGCCGCCTACGCCATCTCCCGGCGCCCCGGCACCCAGCGCGTCCTCGCCCTGTTCGTCGTCGCGATCGGCCTGCTCGTCTTCGCCGCCACCGCGGCCACCGCCTCCGGCGACGCCCGCGACCGGCGGGCCCGGGTCGAGCTCGGCGCGCCGCGGGTCCTCACCGTGGAGCCGCTCAGCCGCGCCGCCCTGCTGGCCAAGGTCCACACCATCGACGAAAACGGCAAGTTCGCCATGGCGACCGTGACGCTGCCGGTCTCCGATGACACCGGCGTGCCGCCGATGCTCGCCGTCGACAGCCGCGCCCTGGCCGCCACCGCGCTGTGGGACGACCCGCACGTCTCCGCCGCCGACGCGGCCAAGCTACTCAGGCCCGACCCCGGCCGTCCGTCGATCGAGGTCGACAACAAGGAGCTGTCCCTCGACGTCACCATCGACTCCACCGTCGATGCGTTCCGGGTCCACTGGTTCGCGGTCGTCGTGCCCTCCGACGGCTCCGACGTGGGCCACGTCGACCTCGGCACGATCCAGCCGGGCCGGCACACCTACGTGCGCAACCTGCCGATGTGCGTCAACGGCTGCCGGCTCTCCGCGCTGTCCATGGAGCAGCCCGAAGGCCGCGGCTTCGACGTCTCGATGACCCTGCACAGCCTCAGCCAGCACGGCAAGGCGCTGGTCGACGAGGCCGGGTTCGCCGACGCCGGCGGCTGGCGGGTGCCGGAGTCGCCCGGCCCGAAGCTGCTCGTGCCGACGCTCACCGCGGCCGCCGACGGGCTGCACGCGGAGATCTCCGGCTACAAGGGCGCCGACGTCGCGGTGCGCATCATGCCCACCGACGCGCCGGCGCCGCTACCGGTGATCATGGCCCGGACCGCCGGCATCGGCGACCACATGACCGGCCTGGACGAGGCGCGCCAGTCCGTCACGGTCGCCGCCGAGGTGGAGACGGTACCCAAGCTGGGCTACGCCGGCGGCATCGTCGACCTCGACTACGCCGAGCGGATCGCGACCGACGGCGGCGACGCGATCAACCCGCAGATCTTCCTCGGCCCCGCCGCGCCCGCCGACATCCTCGACCGGCTGCGCGCCCAGGGCCTGACGGTCACCGCGGACCGCGCCGTCGGCCCGCTGCGCGACGCCCTCGACGAGCAGGGCCCCGCCGTGGCGCTGCGCTTCCACGAGCTGGCCGGCGGCCTCGCCGTGCTGCTCGCCGCCGGCGCGCTGTGGCTGGTCGCGAGCCTCGACCGGCTGCGCCGCGCCGGCGAGCTGCGCGCGCTGCGGACCCAGGGCGTCACCCGGCGCGACGCCGGCGCCAGCGGCTACCTCGCGCTGGTCGGCACCGCGGCCCTGCTCGCCCCGTTCGCGGCGCTGGCCAGCTGGCTGCTGGTGCGCGAGTATCTTCCGGTGTTCAGCGACGACCCGCACGGGTTCCACCCGTCGTACTGGCCCTCGCCGGTGCCGGTCCTCGCCGCCTGGGCTTCGGCGACGGTACTGCTGGGTGCGGCGGCGATCGTCGCGGGCGCCCGGCTGCGGGCGGCGACCACTCACCGACGGCGATAGGGACGAGGAGGGGGACACGATGAACGGACTGGCGGTGGCCTGCCGGCGGGTCGTGCACATCTACCGGGCCGAGGCCGGCGACGTGGTCGCGCTCGCCGGCGTCGACCTGTCCATCGGCCCGGGCGAGACGCTCGCGCTGGTCGGGCCGTCCGGCTCGGGCAAGTCGACGCTCATCTCGCTGCTGGCCGGGCTCATGCGCCCGTCGGCGGGCCGGGTCAACATCGGCACGTACGACATGGGCAAGCTCTCCGACGGCGAGATCGCCCGCCTGCGCGGCACCGAGATCGGCGTGGTGCTGCAGGGCGCGGCGCGCAACCTGCTGCCCTACGCGTCGCTGCACCGCAACATCTGGCTGGCCCAGCGGCGCGCCGCCCGCACCGAGGGCATCAAGCTCGACGACCCGGACCGCATCCTCGACCTCGTCGGCCTGCCCGGGCTCGGCCGGGCCCGCATCGACGAGCTCGCCCCCGGCGCCCGCCAGCGGGCTGCGCTCGCCGTCGGCATCGCCGCCGGCCCCGGCCTGCTCCTGGTCGACGAGCCGACCAGCCAGCTCGACACGCACGGCCGCGACGAGGTGCTCGAGGCCCTGGAGACGGTCAACCGCGAGCGCAACACCACGATCGTCGTCGTCACCCACGACAGCGACGTCGGCACCCGGCTCGGCCGCGCGGTGACCATCCGCGACGGGCGGGTCGGCGCCGAGGGCCGCGACGGCCAGGACTTCGCGGTGGTGGCCGGCGACGGCACGGTACAACTGCCGCCCGAGGTCCTCGGGGACTTCCCGCCGGGGACGCTCTTCACCGTGGAGCACATCGACGGGGCCGTCACGCTGGTTGCGGGTGGATCCGACCGATCACTTGCGGCAGATCACCTGGGGCACGTGCAAAACTAGGGCCATGACCGACCCACGCCAGTCACAGTCGATCTTCACCCGCGGGGCGGTGGACCTCGGCGCCCTGGCCGCACGCAACGCGGCGGCCGCGCAGCGGTCCGCCGAACCGGCCCCGTCGGCGCCCGCGGGCGCCAACGTGATCGACGTCACCGAGGCGACGTTCCAGAACGACGTCATCCAGCGCTCCCTCACGGTGCCGGTCGTCCTCGACTTCTACGTCGAGATGAGCGCGCCGCACCAGCAGTTCTCCCCGCTGCTGGCCAAGCTCGCGGCCGAGGGCGGCGGCTCGTGGGTGCTCGCCCGCGTCGACATCGAGGCCAACCCGCGCCTCGCCCAGATGTTCCGGATCCAGAACATCCCCTTCGTCGTCGCGATCGTCGGCGGCCAGCCGGTCGACGCCTTCAACCAGATGCTGCCCGAGCCGCACCTGCGCCAGTGGATCGACGCGGTGCTCAAGGCGGCCGGGGTCGAGGTCGAGCACCCGGAGGACCCGCGGCTGCTCGCCGCCGACGACGCCATGGCCGACGGCGACCTCGACGCCGCCGAGGCCGCGTACCGCAAGATCCTCGACGAGACCCCGGCCGACGCCATCGCCGAGTCCGGCCTGGCCCAGGTCGGCCTGCTGCGGCGGACCGAGGGCGTGGACATCGCCGGTGTGCTCGCCGCCGCCGAGGCCGCGCCCGCCGACGTCGCCGCCCAGCTGCTCGCCGCCGACGTCGAGGTGCTCACCGGGGAGGCCGACCGGGCGTATTCGCGGCTGGTCGCCCTTATCCGCCGCACGGCGGGCGACGAGCGCGAGACCGCGCGCAAGCACCTGGTCTCGCTGTTCACCGTCGCCGGCCCGGACGACCCCGCGGTCGCCAAGGCCCGCCGGGCACTGGCGAGCGCGCTCTTCTGACGGCGCCCGCATGCGCCGGATCGCCGTCGTCGACGCACCGAGCAACCTGGGGTTACGGCCACCGACCGCTACCTCGGTGCCCGGCTGCGCCAAGGCGCCCGGCGCACTGCGCGACCACAACCTGCTGGCCCGCCTCGGCGCGCGCGACGCCGGCTGCATCACCCCGCCGCGGTACGACCCGGCGGGGTGGCAGCCCGGCGACGGGGTGGCCCAGTCGGCGGAGATCGCCGTCTTCGTCCGCCGGCTCGCCGACCGCATCGGCTCGATCCTCGCCTCCGGCGACTTCCCCCTGGTCCTGGGCGGCGACTGCTCGATCCTGCTCGGCGCCGGCCTGGCCATGCGCCGCTACCAGACCGAGCTCGGCGGCCGGATCGGCCTGATCTACGTCGACGGCCACTCCGACTTCCGCCACGAGGGCAACGCCTCCTACATCGGCGCCGCCGCGGGCGAGGCCCTGGCCCTGGCCACCGGCCGCGGCCAGGCCAACCTGGCCTCGATCGAGCAGCGCCGCCCGTATTTCCGCGACGTCGACGTGGCCCTGCTCGGCATCCGCACGCACGACGAGTACCGCCTCGACCTGCAGGCCGCCGGCATCGTCGCCCGCGCCGTCCCGGAGCTGCGCTCCAACGGCGCCGCCCGCTCCGCGCAGTGGGCCCGCGACCAGATCCGCGACTGCGCCGGCTTCTGGGTGCACGTCGACGTCGACGTGCTCGACCCGGCGGTCATGCCGGCCGTGGACGCGCCCGACGTGGGCGGCATCGCCTACCGCGAGCTGGAGATCCTGCTCAGCGGCCTGGTCGCCGATCCGCGCTGCCTGGGCGCGCAGGTGACGGTCTTCGACCCGGACTACGACCCCGACGGGCAGTATGCGGCCGAGGTCACCGACGTGCTCGTCGCCGGCCTGGAGCCGTTGATCACGTCGTCGGCGCTGGTCGCGGCCTCGCCGGACCCGGTGATCTCGGCCCCGCCGTTCGCCGCCCCGGTCTCCGCGCCCCCGGTCTCCGCCCCGCCCCTGGCCACCCCGCGCATCCCCTACACGCAGCCCATGGCCCGTCCGCCGGAGATATCGGATATGTCCGATACGGAGTCGACGGCGGGCGGCGCCGAGGGGCGCATGGTCCACTTCCACCGCTTCTCTTCCGCCATTTCGGATATATCCGAAATGTCCGATAGGGGGGCGGAGGTCGCGGCCGCCGGGAACGCGGCATCTGCCGAGGAAGAGGACGAGGAGTTCGTTGCCATCCGCGAGGAGTCGGGGGCCGTGGCAGGGCCCGATACGGCAGATGTCGTCGAGGGAGATTTCGGCGCTGTCGGCGAGCGCGAGGTGGGTGACGCCTCGGCGGACGGGTGGGCCGAGCCCGTGCTGGCCGATCGCGGGCCGGCAGGCGACGAGGTGGGGGCCGTGGCGGCCGATCGCGGGCCGGTGGTCGGCGAGGAGGTGGAGGCTGCGGTGGTCGAGGCGGAGACGGACGAGCTGGTAATGGACCGGGCGGGAATGAGCGACGCCGGAGTGGCCGAGGACGTGGCGGTTGAGGGCGCCGGAGCCGGGGGAGGGTCGGCCCCGCCGGAGGTGGTCGACGGCATGACGTTGGGGGATGGGGTCCGGGCCGGGCTGTCGGCGCGGCGGCGGACCAACCGGGTCGCCGCGTTGTCGCTGGACTCGTTGCCGCGCGACGCCGTGGGGCCGGGTGGGCTGCGGCCGCCGTTCGTGCCGTCGCAAGGGGCGCGGCGCAAGGGGCCGGACTCGCCCGAGTCGCCGCTCACCGACGTCGTGCCGGCCGCGCGGACGCCCATGGACGAGGAAGAGCCGGCCGGATAGCCGCCGCGGCCGGCACGACGGCCGCGCGGACGCCCGTGGACGAGGAAGAGCCGGCCGGAGAGCCGCCGCGGCCGGCCCCGGTGGTCCCGGGGCCGGCCGTCAGCAACGCGGTGCGTCAGCCGGTGATCTGGAAGAACTTGCCGGCGATCGGGACGGCGGCGGCCGTCGACGCGCCGCCGTTCTCGACGAAGACGCAGAAGGCGATGTCGCCGCGGTACCCCATGAACCACGAGTGGGTGTGGGCCGGGTTGTTGTCGTATTCGGCCGTGCCGGTCTTGCCCCGCAGGTCGCCCGGCAGGTCCTTCAGCTGGTTGGCCGTGCCGTCCGTGACGACCTGGCGCATCATGTTGCGCAGCGCGTCCAGCGACGTCGGGTTGAGCTGCGGGCCGTCCGGCGCCGGGCTCTTCGGGGCCGGGTCCAGCACCAGCTGCGGCTGCTTCCACTGGCCGCGGGCGACCGCCGCCGCCGCGCCGGCCAGGCTGACCGGGGAGACGAGGTTGGTGCCCTGGCCGAAGGCGGCCGCGGCCTGCTCGGCCTGGGAGCCGTTGACCGACACCTTGCCGGTGAAGACGTCCGTGCCGATGTCCCACGGGATGCCGATGCCGAGCGAGGCCGCGGTCTTGCCCAGGCCGTCGGGGGCGATCTTCGGGGCCAGGGACGCGAACGCGGTGTTGCACGACTTCGCGAAGTCGGTGCGCAGCGGCACGTTGCCGAGCTCCTCGTCGTGGGAGTTCTTGAAGGTGCGGCCGTCGACGGTCAGCGTCTTGGGGCAGTTGACCGTGTCCTCGCCGGTCATGCCCTTGTCGAGCACGCCCAGCGCGGTGACGGTCTTGAACGTGGAGCCGGGCGGGGTCTGGCCGGTCAGCGCGAAGTTGTTCGGCGCCGCGCCGGGGCCGTTGGCCACCGCGACGATCGAGTTGTCGCTGATGCGGATCGCGACCAGGGCCGAGCGCCGCGTCTCGCCGGCCAGGGCCTGCTCGGCGGCGGTCTGCAGCTTGACGTCGAGCGTCAGCTTGATCTGCGCGCCGGCCGTGGGGTCGGTGGAGAACAGCTGCTTGTCGGGGGTGCCGGTGGGCATGGGCACGACCACCTTGACGCCCGGCTTGCCCTGCAGGATCGAGTCGTAGCGCTGCTGGAGCCCGGACTGGCCGACCACGTCGCCGATCTTGTACTTGCCCGGGTTCTTGTCCATGATCTCCTTCGTCACCTCGCCGGTGGTGCCCAGCAAGGCGCGGGCGAACTGCGCGGAGGGCGCGAGGGACTGCGTGGAGTTGCGGGTGACGACGCCGGGCGTGGAGTTGAGCTTGTTGGCGACCGGGTCGTAGACCTCCTTGCGCAGCGTGATGATCTGCACGAAGGCGTCCGGCTTGGCCTTCTTCACCTGGTCGGGCAGGCCGGACAGGTCGACGCTGACGTTGGCCTGGGTGAAGGCGTCGGTGAGGTTCTTCACGACGAGGTTGATGTCGGCGATCTGGCGCGGCTCGACGCCGACGATCACCACGGGCCTGGTGCTCACGATCGGCTGGCCGGAGCCGTCGAGAATGCCGCCGCGCGACCCGGCGCTCGTGCGGATCGCGAGCTTGTCGGTGGCCTCGAGCTGCGGGTTGATGGTCTTCGCCCCGAAGATCACGGTCCAGGCCTTGTCGACCCGCTTGGCGTCGATCGTGCTGTCGTACTCCCACGTCGAGTCGGCGATCGGCCACGCCACGTGCACGACGGCGCTGCTGTTGTCGTCCTTGACCACCGGCGCGCCCTTGAGGGTCAGCTTCGGCTTCAGCGTCGCGAGGTCCCCCTCGACGCTGGTCAGCAGCTTCTGCGCGGCATCGCCGGCGAGGGCCTTACCGTCCGGGCTCAGGAACTTCAGCCCCGAGATGTTGCCCTGCTCCCAAGCCCCGAGGAAGGCCTTGAACGAGTCGTCCGGCGGCTTGCTGGAGCACGCGGGCAGCGTGCCGAGCAACGCCAGGGCGGCGGCGAGTGCGGTGACGCGACGGATCGAAACGGCCATGTGGGCGATTCTGCGCTATGAAAGCACAGTTCTGCACGCCCCAAGATCGCACAAGTAGGACAATTCAGTACGCCGGACCCTGGTTGATCGGGTATTCGACGGTCGTGAACCGGGCGGCAAACTCCGACACCACGATGACGTCTTAGGCTGAGCGTGGACAACCCACAACGTGGTGGGCGAGGGGAGAACAACCGATGAATCGGCCTGGGGCAACCCCGGTGCAGGACGCAAAGGGTTTACGCGGTGCGCGCACACCCGATGCGGTCGAGGACGACGAGCTGGAGCAGTCGGTGCCGAACGCGGAGCATCTGGTGGCGGAGGCGGTGGTGCTCGCCACCGCGCAGGACGCCGACCCGGAGCTGGTCGCCGCCTACTGGCGCCTGGTGCCCGACGAGGAGCTGGCCTCCTGCGATGTGGCCAAGATGGTGGCGGCGACCCGGTCGCACACGGAGCTGGCCCAGCAGCGGCTGCCCGGCGAGCTGAAGCTGCGCCTCGGGCTGAGTGTCACCGGCGGCACGTCGGTGGAGATCGTCACCGACGACATGCCGTTCCTGGTCGACTCGCTCACCAGCGCGCTGTCGTCGCGCAACGTCGACGTCAACCTGCTGGTTCATCCCCTGGTGGTGGTACACCGGGCGCCGCTGGGCGCGCTGGAGGACGTCCGGGTCGGCGTCGAGCCCGAGGACGCGGCCGCCGGTGACCTGGTCGAGAGCTGGATCCGCATCGAGGTCGACCGCATTCGCGATCAGGACGACCTGGACGAGCTGCGCTCCGACCTCACCCGCGTGCTCACCGACGTGCGCGAGGCCGTCGAGGACTGGGCGAAGATGCGCATCCAGGCGCTCGCGCTCGCCGACGAGCTCGGCAGCGCCCAGCTGCCGGTGCCGGACAAGGACATCACGGACTCCGTCGAGCTGCTGCGGTGGCTCGCCGACGACCACTTCACCTTCCTGGGCTTCCGGGAGTACCGACTCAGCAAAGGCGAACGCGGCGAAGAACTGCTGCACGCGGTGCTCGGCAGCGGCCTGGGCATCCTGCGGGCGGACCAGATCAGGCCCCGGGTGCTCTCCTCGATGACCGCCGAGGCATACGCCAAGGCCAAGGAGAAGCGGCTGCTCATCATCACGAAGGCGAACTCCCGCGCCACCGTGCACCGCTCCGCCTACCTGGACTACATCGGCTTCAAGCAGTTCGACGCCGACGGCAACGTGGTCGGCGAGAAGCGCTTCCTGGGCCTGTTCTCCTCGGCGGCGTACCGCACCAGCGTGCGCGACCTGCCGGTGGTCAAGCGCAAGGTCGCCGAGGTGATCGAGCGCTCCGGGCTGTCGCCGCGCAGCCACTCCGGCAAGGACCTGATGGAGACGCTGGAGACGTATCCGCGCGACGAGCTGTTCCAGATCGGCACCGACGAGCTGTACAAGGCGGTCATGGGCGTGCTGCGCCTGGCCGGCCGCCGCCAGCTGCGGGTCTTCCTGCGCCGGGACGCCTACGGGCGGTTCATCTCCTGCCTGGTGTACCTGCCGCGGGACCGCTTCACCACCGCCAACCGGCTGCGCATCCAGCAGATCCTGCTGTCCGAGCTCAACGGCGTCGGCGTGGACTACACGACCCGGGTGAGCGAGTCGAAGTTCGCCCGCGTGCACTTCATCGTGCGCACCGAGCCCGGCAACCCGCCCGGCGAGATTGACGTCGACGACCTCACCGAGCGTCTCTCGGAGGCGACCCGGCTGTGGGACGACGACTTCCGGCTGGTGCTGGAGCGCAAGCTCAACGACGAGCACCAGGCCAAGGTGCTGTACCAGCGCTACGGCGGCGCGATCTCGGAGACCTACAAGGACGAGCACACCCCCTACGAGGCGGTCAAGGACGTCGCCAAGCTCGAGCTGCTCGACGAGCCGGGGCAGTTGGTCATGCACGTGTACCGCCGGCGCCAGGACGAATCCGACATCCGGTTCAAGGTGTTCCGGTACGGCGAGCCGATGCTCCTCTCCGCGGTCCTGCCGGTGCTGCACTCCCTGGGCGTGCGGGTGACCGACGAGCGGCCCTACGAGGTCGTCCGCGCCGACGGCACGGTCTACCTGTACGACTTCGGCCTGCAGCTGCCGCCCGACTCCCGCGCGATCACCGAGGTCCGCCCGCACCTGGAGAACGCGTTCTCGGCCACCTGGCGCGGCGAGGCCGAGGTCGACAACTTCAACACCCTCGTGCTGAAGGCCGGCCTGACCTGGCGCGAGGTCGTCGTGCTGCGGGCGTACGCGAAGTACCTGCGCCAGGCCGGCACGGTGTTCTCGCAGGACTACATGGAGACGACGCTGCTGGCGTACCCGGGGATCGCCTCGAAGCTCGTCGCGCTCTTCGTCGCCCGCTTCGATCACCGGCTGCAGCTGGCCGACGCGGCCCGCACCGAGTGGTCGAAGGAGCTGGTGGCGGCGATCAACGAGGACCTCGACGAGGTCACCAGCCTCGACCAGGACCGCATCCTGCGCTCGTTCCTGCACCTGATCCAGGCCACCCTGCGCACCTCGTTCTACCAGCGCGGCGACGGGGGCCGGCCCAAGTCGTACACCGCCTTCAAGCTCGACCCGCAGTCGATCCCGGACCTGCCCGCCCCGCGGCCCCGCTTCGAGATTTTCGTGTACTCCCCGCGGTTCGAGGGCGTGCACCTGCGCTTCGGCGCGGTCGCCCGCGGCGGGCTGCGCTGGTCCGACCGGCGCGAGGACTTCCGCACCGAGATCCTGGGCCTGGTCAAGGCGCAGATGGTGAAGAACGCCGTCATCGTGCCCACCGGCGCCAAGGGCGGGTTCGTGCTCAAGCAGAACCCGGGGGACCGCGACGAGGCGGTCGCCTGCTACCAGCTGTTCATCTCGGCCCTGCTGGACGTCACCGACAACCTCGACGGCGGCAAGGTGGTCGCCCCGCCCGACGTGGTGCGCCACGACCCCGACGACCCGTATCTGGTCGTCGCCGCGGACAAGGGCACCGCGACCTTCTCCGACATCGCCAACGAGATCTCGATGCGGTACGGCTTCTGGCTCGGCGACGCGTTCGCCTCCGGCGGCTCGGCCGGCTACGACCACAAGCGGATGGGCATCACCGCCAAGGGCGCCTGGGAGTCCGTCAAGCGGCACTTCCGCGACCTCGGCGTCGACACCCAGACGACCGACTTCACCGTCGTCGGCGTCGGCGACATGTCCGGCGACGTGTTCGGCAACGGCATGCTGCTGTCCCGGCACATCCGCCTGGTGGCCGCCTTCGACCACCGGCACATCTTCGTCGACCCCGCGCCCGACGCCGCGAGCTCGTACGCCGAGCGCCAGCGCCTGTTCGACCTGCCCCGCTCCTCGTGGGACGACTACGACCGGTCGCTGATCTCGGCCGGCGGCGGCGTGTTCCCGCGCACCGCCAAGTCGATCCCGCTCTCCGAGGAGGCCCGCGCGGCGCTCGGCATCACCACCGACGCCCCGCTGACCCCCAACGAGCTGATGCACGCGATCCTGGCCGCCCCGGTCGACCTGTTCTGGAACGGCGGCATCGGCACGTACGTCAAGGCCACCGGCGAGTCGCACGTCGACGTCGGCGACAAGGCCAACGACTACATCCGGGTCAACGGCCGCGAGCTGCGCGCGAAGGTGGTCGGCGAGGGCGGCAACCTGGGCCTGACCCAGCGCGGCCGCATCGAGTACGCCCTCAACGGCGGCCGCATCACGACCGACTTCATCGACAACTCGGCCGGCGTCGACTGCTCCGACCACGAGGTCAACATCAAGATCCTGCTCGACCGCGCGGTCGCCGCGGGCGAGCTGGACCCGGCCGAGCGCAACCCGCTGCTCGCCGAGATGACCGACGAGGTCGGCGAGCTGGTCCTGCGCGACAACTACGACCAGGCCACCGCCCTGGGCAACGCCCGCGCCCAGTCCCGCTCGCTGCTGCCGGTCCACAAGCGGCTCATCGCCGACCTGGAGCGCCGCGGCCAGCTCGACCGCGCCCTGGAGGGCCTGCCCAGCGACGAGGAGCTCGACGAGCGGGCCGCCACCGGCGTCGGCCTGACCTCGCCCGAGTTCGCCGTCCTGCTCTCCTACGTCAAGATCGTCCTGGAGCACGAGATCCTCGACTCGGACCTGCCCGACGAGGCCTGGACGAACGACATCCTGGTCGAGTACTTCCCGACCGCCCTGCGCGAACGGTTCGCCGAGGCGATGGCCGAGCACCCGCTGCGCCGCGAGATCGTCACCACGGCGGTGGTCAACGAGGCGGTCAACCGGGGCGGCACGTCGTTCTTCCACCGCGCCTCGGAGGAGACCGGCGCCGGCGCCGCCGACGTCCTTCGGGCCTCGGTCGTCATCCGCGAGGTGTACGGCCTGGGCGAGCTGCGCCGGGCCGTGGAGTCGCTGGACAACCGGATCCCGACCCAGTCGCAGACGGCGGTGTACCTGGAGATGCGCCGCCTGCTCGACCGCGCGGTGCGCTGGCTGGTATCCAACCGCCGCCTGCCGATCGACGTGCCGGGTGAGATCGCCCGGCTGCGCCCCGGCGTCTCCCGCCTGCTGCCGCAGCTGGACACCCTGTTCCGCGGCCGCGAGCGCGAGTCGCTGCGGGCCAACGCCGAGGGCCTGCGCGAGCTGGGCCTGCCGGCGGAGATCGCCGACAGCACGACCCGGATCATGTACGCCTTCGGCCTGCTCGACATCGTCGAGGTGGCCTCGGTCACCGGCCGCGACGTCAACGAGGTCGCCACGGTGTACTACCTGCTCTCCGAGCGCTTCCGGGTCGACGACCTGCTGTCGCGGATCTCCGCCCTGCCGCGCGAGGACCGCTGGCAGACCCTGGCCCGGATGGCGCTGCGCTACGACCTGTACGCGGCGCTGGCCGCCCTGACCGCGGAGGTCCTCAACGCCACCTCCCCGGACGGCGACCCGGAGGCCCGCGTGCACGAGTGGGAGCAGAGCAACGCGACGTCGATCGCCCGCACCCGCAACGCCATCGGCGAGTTCGGCGAGTCCCCGGGCGACCTGGCCGCGATCTCGGTCCTGCTCCGCCAGATCCGCACCCTGGTCCGCGCCTCGGCCGCCTGATTGCGCCCGGCGCTCCTCACTTGTACCGTGTGGTTGGTACAAGTGAGGAGCGCCGATGCTTTGGGCACCATTCCTGCGGCTGAGCGGCGTCGTTGCCGGCCTCCTAGCAGCGGTGGCGCTCGCCGCCCGGCCGGAGCCGGACGAGGGTCCCTCGGCCGCCGTCGCGGCCCTCGCCGCGCTCGCCGCCGCCGGCCTGTTCGCCGCCGACCGGACCGTGCCGCGCCCGGCCCAGACCGGCGTGCGGACCGCCCGGCTGGTCCGCCGCCGCCTCCTCGACGTGGTCCCCTTCGCCCCCGCCGCCGGCGTGCTCGTGCTCGCCGGCGCCCTGACCGGCCTGCTTGTCGCCACCGGCGCCGCGTCGAGGCCGCACAACTTCTCCGCGACCACCCCGCCCAACCCGGCCGACGGCCGCCACCTGGGCTGCCTGTCCGGCGGCGTGGCCCAGTCCGGCCCGTGGCCCGGCTGGCACTACGCGATCCCGGTGCTCGCCACCGTGGCGCTCGCGACCGTCGCGGCGGTCGCCGCCCTGCGCTCCCTCGTCGTGCGCCCGCTGGCCGACGCCCACCGGCACCAGGCGGCGTCGTCGGTCGTCGGCGCCCTCGGCGTCGTGGTGGCGACGCCGCTGGCCGGGGCCGCCTGGTTCGCCTACTCCGTCCTCGGCCAGCCCGGGGTCTGCGACGAGCCGGTGATGCCCGGGCTGCGCCCCTGGCTCCTGACGCTCGCGACCATGGCGGCCACGGCCGGCGTCTACTATGCGGCGCGCACCGTCGGCCCGCTCCGCCCGCTGAGCGCCCGACGATGATCGAGCCGCTGGTCACCATCGACTCGACGCGGCCGGTGCCGCCGTACGCGCAGATCCGCGACCAGATCGCCGACCTGGTCGAAGCGGGCGGCTTGGCGGAGGGCGCCCGGCTGCCGAGCGTGCGCCAGCTGGCCGGCGACCTCGGCCTGGCCGCCGGCACCGTGGCCCGGGCCTACCAGGAGCTGGAGTCCGGCGGCTACGTGACCACCCGGCGGGGCGGCGGCACCCGCGTGGCCAGGCAGCCGGTTGCCGCTCCCGGGCGCCGGTCGGCGCTCATCGAGCGGCACGCCCGCGAGTACGTCGACAGCGTCCGCCGCCTCGGCGCCGACCGCGCCGAGGCCGTCGCCGCCGTCCTCACCGCCTTCGACGCGTCCCCCCACTAAGCCGGGGCCGCTCGCCTGCCCCGCCCGCCCCGCCGTCGGCCGCGCCGGGACCGTGGCCGCCGCGCTCGCGGCTTTCGCGGTGTTTGTCGGCTAAGTCGGGGCCGCTCGGATGCCCCGCCCGCCGCCCGCCGCCCGCCGCCTGCCGCCCGCCGCCTGCCGCCTCGGCGTCGCCGTGCCGGGACGGTGGCCGCTGTGCTCGCTGCGTTCGCTGCGTTGCCCGATAAGTCGGGCGCTCCGCGCCACGACTTATCGGATTTTTCGCCTGACGGGTCATATAACCGAATTTGCGAAGTATGAACCGACTTAGGGGGCGCTGTCGCCCGCGCCGTGGGGCTTGACCTGGGGTGCTGGACGGGGGTCGGCGCCGAGCCTGCGGTTGGTCGGCGTTTCCCGCCGTCACGGTGCGCTTGATCGCGAAGCCGGAGTGCCGAGCGGCTGAAACCTTCCGTGATCATGGATGTCGGTGCCGTGGAAGCACCCGGTTTTTCATGATCGTGGAGACAAAGCGTACCTATGTGTACAGAAACGCTCCGTGATCATGAAAAAGCGAGGTGCGCGCGGCGACCTGTGCATGATCGCGGAGACTTTCGGCGGCTGCGTCAGAGCCGCGTTGACTGTGCGGCGGGCGGGATCAGCGGCTCGGGCGGCGGGTGGTTCTGCGGATGGCGCATTCCGGGCGGGAGCACCGCCGGGGCCGGCCGGTCCACCCGCCGGCGCGGAGCGCCCGGGCGACCTGGGCCGCCGTGGGGCAGGGCGTGCTGACGTCGGACCAGCCGTACCGTAGCGTGCGCATGCCGGTCGAGGCCGACTCGTTGTCGCGGCGCCGGTCGTCCCGGCGGCGCTCCTCCGGGTGGTAGGCGCCACCGTCGAGCTCGACGATCGCGCCGAACGCCGGGTACTCCACGTCGCGGTAGCGGGACCGCCCGGCCGCGCGCTGCCTGGACTGCCGCCGGCCCCGCGGCAGCCGGTGGTCGCGCTCGACGTCGTGGAGGTATCGGCGCTCCAGCACCGAATGCGCACCGGCGGCGGTGTCGTCGAGGATCCGGATGAGCAGCCCTCGGCGGCGTACCCTCCGGCGCTGGACCATCGCCTCGGCGAGCCGCTGCGGCGTGGTCAGCCGGCGACCGCACGCCGCGGTGATCCAGCCGATTGCCGCCTCGAGATCGTCCGCCTGATCGGCGAGGTCCAGCACCGTGTCCTCGATCCGGGTCCGGCACAGCGCCGGGCCGGGCGGCGCCGCCGCGGCCACCCGCCCGGAGCGGTGGACGACCACGCCGGGCATGGGCGCGATCCGCCGCTCGGCCGGGATGGTGACGTGCACCAGCGCAGCCGCAGTGTCGGTGAGTCCGAGCAGCTCCGCGGCCGTGTGGTGGCTGAGCGCCGCGCCCGGGCCGGCGCGCAGCAGGACGGCCCACAGCAGGGCCTCGCGCGGCAGCGTCCCGGTCGAGGCGTGGTACACCCCGTGGAACACCGGCGACCATCGTCCGGCCTCGAGGTGCCGGCGGATGGTGCCGGCACTGAGCCCCGCACGGCGCGCCTGGGCCGCCGTCACGACGCCGGCCTGCAGGCTGAGCAGCGCATCGAGCACCCGCTCAGCCTGGCACCGGCGCCGCGGGCGTGGGAAGACCGCGCCCGCGGCTGTGGATAACGCGCTACGCGGCGAGGCCACGGTGCTGGGGGCGTGGGAAGACCGCGCCCGCGGCTGTGGATAACGTGCTAGGCGGCGAGGCCGAGGGTTTCGGCGGCGGCGCGGCCGTTGGCGTGGCTCGCGCCCCACGTGGTGATGAAGGCGCGGGCGCCGGTCGGGCGCCAGGACGACGGCCAGCCCATCTCCACGACGGTGACCGCGTGCGTGTCGGTCAGGGTGTCGATCAGGGCGCGGGCGCCGGGCAGGCGGTGCACGTTGCGGCCGACGACCACGATCGGGCGGCCCCCCGCGCGGGCGCGCAGGTCGGTCGGGTCGGCCTGGGCGGCGACGACGCGCACCTGCTCGGTGCCGTTGATGTGCGGGCCGAGGCCCCACGGCACGCGCCCGGCCGCGATCGAGGACTCCGACTCCAGCTGGACGACGAGCGGGGCGCTGGCCCGGTCGTGGGTGCCCTCGATGCGGACCGCACCCAGGGCGGCCGGGTAGCCCAGGCCCGGCTCCTCGCGGTCGGTGCGGTCGCCGCGGCGGGTCCAGGCGGCCAGCTCCGCCACCCGGGCCACGGCCTCCTCCAGGCGATCGGCGGCGAGCCGGCCGTCGCGGACGGCGGCGGCGATCTCGTCGGCGCAGGCGTTGGTGATCCGCTCGTCGATGTCGGCGCCGATGCACAGCAGGTCGGCGCCGGCGGCCAGGGCGAGCACGGCGCCGGCCGGGATGCCGCCGGCGTAGCGGGCCGCGCCGAGCATCTCCAGGGCGTCGGTGACGACCACGCCGGTGAAGCCGAGCTCGCCGCGCAGCAGGTCGACGAGGACGGCGCGGCTGAACGTGGCGGGGGCGTCGCCGGTCAGCGCCGGCACCCGGATGTGCGCGGTCATGATCGACTTGGTGCCCGCCTCGATGGCGGCCACGAACGGGGGCAGCTCGCGGTTGTGCAGCAGCGCGCGGTCGATGTCGACGGTCGGCAGCTCGAGGTGCGAGTCGGCGAGCGTGGCGCCGTGGCCGGGGAAGTGCTTCGCGCACGCGGCCACGCCCGCGCCCTGCAACCCCCGCACGGCGGCGGCGGTGTGGGCGGCGACGGCGCGCGGATCGGCGCCGAAACTCCGGGTACCAATGATGGGATTGTCATCGGCGGTGTTCACGTCGACCGTCGGTGCCAGGTTGAGGTTGATGCCGAGCCCGTCGAGCTCTGCGCCGATGGTGCGGTAGACGCGCCGGGTGACGGCCGGGTCGTCGAGGGCGCCCAGCGCGGCGTTGCCCGGATAGGGGCTGCCCAGCCGGTGCGCCAGCCGGGTGACGTCGCCGCCCTCCTCGTCGATGGCGATGAGCACGCCCTCGCGCGCCGCGTGCAGGCTCGCGGTCAGCGCGGCGAGCTGCTCGCGCTCGACGATGTTGAACCCGAAGAGCAGGTGCCCGGCCATCCCCTCGGCGAGAAGGTCCACGGCCCATGCCGGGGCCTGCTCTGCGCGGAAGGCGCCGAGCAGCGTGCCCAGGGCCAGGCGGCGGAGTCCGGGATCGGTCGACACGATGTTCCCCCCTCAGCGCGGACGGGTGTTGGACACTCGTCGGAAAGCGCTATCCACGATCGTAGAAGCTTCTTGACCAGTTGTGCGTAGGCCGAGCGGGTGGTCCGACCGTACGCTTTCCCAATAGGTTGCTCGCAGCACGCTAATAGGAAAGTTTCCTAAATACTAGGGGTCGTGACGATGAGTTCCTCCAGGCTGCCCGGTACCCCCCGGTTATTGCGCGCCCTCAACGACCGCGCTGCCCTAGAACTGCTGCTCAGCCGGGGTCCGTTGACCCGCGCCCAGCTCGGCGAGCTGACCGGACTGTCGAAGGTGACGGCCTCCCAGTTGGTGGAACGGCTGGAGGAGCGCGGCCTCGTGGCCCGCGTCGGCGAGCAAGCCGGCGGCCGCGGCCCCAACGCGCAGATGTACGCGGTGGTCCCCGCCACCGCGTACGTGGTCGGCGTCGAGGCCGGCCCCGCCCACGTTGTGGCCGGTGTGGCGGACATCACGGGCAACATCGTGGGCCGCACGGATGTCGCCATCGGCGACGGCGACGACCCGGTCAAGGTCGTCCACGCCGCGGTCGTCGAGGCCGCCTCCGCCGCCGGCGCGCCGATCGAGCGCATCCGCCGCATCGTCCTGGGCACCCCCGGCCTGGTCGACCCGAAGAGCGGCGAGATCACCTTCGCCTGGGACCTGCCGCGCTGGCACCGGGGCCTGCTGACCGCCCTCAAGGAGGACCTGGACCGCCCGGTCATGTTCGAGAACGACGTCAACCTGGCCGCCATCGCCGAACAACACAGCGGCGCCGCCGTCGGCGCCCAGGACTTCGTCCTCGTCTGGCTCGACCGCGGCGTCGGCACCGCGGTCGTCCTCGGCGGCCGCCTGCACCGCGGCAGCGTGGGCGCCGCGGGTGAGATCGGCTACCTGCCGGTCGCGGGCACGCAGGTGAGCCGCGACGTGTCCCGCAAGTCGAAGAGCGGTTTCCGGACTTTGGTCGATGCCGCAGCGGTACGAGCCGTCGCCAAGACCCACGGCTTCAAAGCCGCCGGCGCCGCGGACGCGGTGCGCGCAGCCATCGCCGCGGGCACGGCCGGCAGCCCGTTCCTCGACGAACTGGCCCGCCGCATCTCGCTCGGCGTAGCGTCGGTCGGCCTGGTCCTGGACCCGGAGCTGGTCGTCCTGGCCGGCGAGATCGGCCAGGCCGGCGGCGCCGACCTGGCCCAGCGGGTCCAACACGAGGTCGCCGCGATCGCCGTCGTCTCCCCGCGCGTGGTCCCCACCGAGGTCGCCTCCGAGCCGGTCCTCAACGGGGCGATTCTCACGGGCCTGGACGCGGTCCGCGAGGAGGTCTTCGGCTCGACCGCCTGACCCGCGCCCGCGCCCGCGCCCGCGCCCGCGCTTCCGCGCCCGCGCCCGCGCTTCCGCGCCCGCGCCCGCGCTTCCGCGCCCGCGCTTCCGCGCCCGCGCTTCCGCGCCCGCGCTTCCGCGCCCGCGCTTCCGCGCCCGCGCTTCCGCGCCCGCGCTTCCGCGCCCGCGCTTCCGCGCCCGCGCTTCCGCGCCCGCGCTTCCGCGCCCGCGCTTCCGCGCCCGCGGGCGCGGCGTGTGAAGTGGCTGGCGCCTGATCCTGCTGGTTGTTGTCGGGTGGCTGGTGGCGGGCATCGCATTTGGGCGTCGTTGGCCGCCGGTGGGGCGCGGCGGGGTCGTCGGCGTTGCCCCCGACCGGCGCGGCGGGTCGGGCGCGGCGGATGTATCACCGGTCGAGCGCGAGCATCCGATCGGTGCGGCCGGGGCGTGCTTATCTCTCCGTGATCATGATGTCCGTCGTGGCCGTGTCATGGGTTTGCCATGATCCCGGAGACTTGTGGTACACGGGTGTACATCAGCGCTCCGTGATCATGAAAAACCGTTGGTGTCGGTGGCGGGTTCGGCATGATCACGGAGACTTCTGGCGTAACTATTCAGGTGGTTGGCGGCAGGGACTTGATCGTCTGGGTGGTTTAGGGCACGGTGTCCGTTGTGAGTGCCGGTCCGCGTCCCAGCTATGACGAGTTGGCGGCGTTGGTGGTGGTCCAGGCTGAGCAGATCGCGGTGTTGCGGGCGCGGGTGGCGGAGTTGGAGCGGCGGTTGGGGCTGGACTCGCACAACTCGTCGAAGCCGCCGTCCTCGGATGGGCTGGGGAAGCCGGCGCCGCGGTCGCAGCGGCGGGCGGCGGGCCGCCGGGCGGGCAAGCAGCCCGGCGCGCCGGGTGCGGCGTTGACACAGGTGGATGAGCCGGATGCGGTGGTGGATCACCGGCCGGTGGCGTGCGCCGGGTGCGGTGAGGTCCTGGCCGGTGTCGCGCCGGTCGGGTTCGAGGCGCGGCAGGTGTTCGACCTGCCGCCGATGCGCTTGGCGGTGACCGAGCACCGGCTGTGGCGGTGCGCCTGCGCGTGCGGGACGCACACCACAGCCGCGGCGCCGGTGGGGGTGGACGCGCCGGCGCAGTACGGGCCGTCGATCGCGGCCCTGACGGTCTATCTGCTGGTCGGCCATCACACGCCGGTGGACCGTACCGCGCAGATCCTGGCTGATCTGTTCGGTGCGGCGCCGTCGGCGGGGTGGATCGCCGGGCTGACCGGGCGCGCCGCGACCCGGCTGACCGGCTTCACGCAACGGCTGCGGCAGGTCCTGCGCACCGCGGCGGTGGTGCATTTCGACGAGACCGGGCTGCGGGTGGCCGGCCGGCTGCGGTGGCTGCACGTGGCCTGCACCCCGCTGGGCACCTTCTACCACCTGGACGACAAACGCGGCCGGGACGCCATCGACGTCATCGGTGTGCTCACCGCGCTGGGCGCGGGCCAGACCGCGGTCCACGACGGCTTCAAGTCGTACCTGCACCCCGCCTACGACACCGCCGGGCATGCCTTGTGCAACGCTCACCACCTGCGGGAACTGGACGGCTGGGCCGAACACGACCCGGCCCACACCTGGGCCGGGACCCTGGCCGGGCTGCTCCGCGAGGGCAAACACCAGGTCAACCAGGCCGTCGCCGCCGGCCGGGACCGTCTCGACCAGACCGTCCTGACCGATCTGCTGCACCGCTGGGACCAGGCCGTCCAGGCCGGCTACGCCGCCAACCCACCCCCACCAGCGGCGGCCGCGGCAAGATCCTCGCGCTGATCGACCGGATGCACGGATTCCGGCGCGAGATCTGGCGCTTCGCCCACACCTTCACCGTCCCGTTCGACAACAACCAAGCCGAACGCGACATCCGCATGGTCAAAATCCAGCAGAAGATCTCCGGCGGCTGGCGCACCCCCCACGGCGCCCAGCACTGGCTGACCGTGCGCAGCTACGTCTCCACCGTGCGCAAAAACGGCCTGCACGTCCTCACCGCCCTGCGCGACGCCCTCACCGGCAACGCCTGGCTCCCACCCCAACCTGAATAGTTACCTTCTGGCCACCGCGCTGCTCCGCGCCGTGCAGCGCTGGCCCGTGCGCGGGTGCGGGGTGCGGTGGCTGCGGGCCGGGCGCGTCGGCCGTATGTGCAGCACCGCAGCTGCGGTTGCCCGGCCTCGCGGACGGCGCCGGCCGGCACGCGAGGCACGGAGGCGGTGGCGAAGGGGGGCGGTGGCGGAGAGGCCCGGAGGCGGTGGCGGTGCGGGCGCGGAGGCGGTGGCGGTGCGGGCGCGGAGGCGGTGGCGGTGCGGGCGCGGAGGCAGGGGCGGTGCGGGCGCGGTGGCGGTGGCGGAGGGGCGCGGAGGCGGTGGCGGTGCGGGCGCGGAGGCGGTGGCGGTGCGGGCGCGGAGGCAGGGGCGTAGGGGAGCCGGGGGAGAGGGCGCGTCAGCGGGCGTCGCGGCGGTGCATGGACACGAAGGCGGCCATCACCAGGAGCGCCACCACGGCCGCGATCACCAGGCCGCCCTGTTGCCAGCTGCCCGAGAAGCCGGCCGCGGGGACGCAGCCGCTGCAGGCGGCGTCGGTGTCGAAGGTGAAGCCCTTGGTGAGCCAGGCCGAGATGTAGCTCGACAAGCGGTAGTGCTGCGAGTAGTCGACGGTCTGGATCACGCCGAAGAGGATCAGGGCGCCGAGTTCGTAAATGAGCAAATATGCCATGCCGACGCCGAGGGCGGTGGAGGTGTGGCGGCCCAGGGAGGCGATGGCGAAGCCCAGGGCCGTGCCGGCCACCGCGAGCAGGACCACCCGCACGCCGGTGAGGACCAGCGAGCCGAACTCACCGCCCGTCATCTGGCTGACCGTGCCGTTGCCCGCGGCCACGGCCATGAAGGCGGCGGTCCACAGGGTGAGGTACACCAGGGAGATCAAGCCGACGCCGGCGCAGGCCGCGAGCAGTTTGGCGCCCAGGACGGCGCCGCGGCGGGGGGCCCAGAGCAGCAGGTTGGCCATCCCGCCTGAGCTCCACTCGACGCCCACGAACGAGGCGCCCAGCACGAAGCCGGCCACGGCCAGGACGATCGCGGCCGTGTAGAACAGCGACGGCCACTGGCGGTGGAAGGAGAAACCGTACTGCAGCATCGACTCGGGCGTGGGGCGCGAGCCGTAGTCGCAGCCGCGCGGGAAGTGCTCGTTGGGCTCGGCGTTCTCCAGGCCGCTCTGGACCTTTCCGCAGCGATCGACGTTGCTGTCCCAGACCTCGGCGGCCGACGCGGCGTTGACCTTCGCGGACTCGATCTCGTCGGGGGTGGGCGTGCTGCGGGTGAGGGTGAAGCCGAACGTGAGCACGGCCAGCAGGCCGCCGATGAGCACCAGCGTGACCAGGGTGACGCGGCGGCTGAACAGCCGGGACCACTCGGCGGCGAACAGGCGGCTCATGCCAGGTGCTCCTCGTGCTCGGCGACCGCGGGCCGCCGCGACAGGTCGGGCCGCGAGGCGGCGAAGAAGCGTCCGGCGACCGCGGGCCGCCGCGACAGGTCGGGCCGCGAGGCGGCGAAGGACCGGCTGGCGAACGGACGGCCGGCGACCGCGGCCCGCCGCGCCGGATCGGGCCGCGCGGCGGCGAAGGGGCGGGGGCGGGTCATGCCGGCTGCTCCTCGGACCAGTCGGAGTCGTCGACCGGGCGGAGCTGGCCGCGGCGCGGGCCGCCGCCGGTCAGGCTCAGGAACGCGTCCTCGAGCTGGGCGACCGGGGCCAGCTCGCGCACCCACAGCCCGTTGACGCCCAGGGCGTGCGACACCCACGCGGCGTCGGCGAGGTCGTGGACGATGAGGTGGTCGCCGGCGACGCTCACGTCCGCGCCCGCCTCGGTCAGGATCTGGGCGGCGCGCTGGTGGTCGTCGACGCGGACCCGGTAGGCCCCCTTGTCCGCGACGGCGAGGACCTCCGACACCGGGCCGGCGCCGACCCGGCGCCCGCGCGAGATGATCGTCACCGAGTCGCAGATCTGCTGGATCTCGGCGAGGATGTGGCTGGAGATGATGACGGTCATGCCCCGGTCGGCCTGCCCGCGCAGCAGGTCGCGCATCTCGCGGATGCCCGCCGGGTCGAGGCCGTTGTTCGGCTCGTCCAGGATGAGCAGCTCCGGGTCCTTCAGCAGCGCGGAGGCGACCGCGAGCCGCTGGCGCATGCCGAGCGAATAGGACCGCACCTGGTCCTCCGCGCGGTCGGCGAGGCCGACCTGGTCGAGCACGACGTCGATGCGGGCCTTCGGCACGCCGCCGGCCTTGGCCAGCAGGGCGAGGGTCTTGTACCCGGTGAAGTTGCCGAAGAACGCCGGCGCCTCGACGATCGCGCCGACCCTGGGGGCGACCCGGGCCTGGCGCCGGGGGACGGGCTCACCCAGGATGCTCATGTGCCCGCCGTCGGCCCGCAGGAGCCCGAGCAGGGTCTTGAGCGTGGTCGACTTGCCCGAACCGTTAGGGCCGAGGAAGCCGTGGATCTGCCCGGCCTCGACCAGCATGTCGAGCCGGTCGAGCGCGGCCCGCGGCCGGCCGAACACGCTCTGGTACGTCTTGACCAGACCGGCGATTTCCAACACAGCTGTCATCGCAGGGGACAATACGGCCTCGCCCGGCCGCGCGGGGCCCCGGCAGCCGTCGATGGGCCGGCCGTGGTTGGATTGGCATGTGTCAGATGACCTTGTCATCGAGGTGGAGCAGGCGACGGTCACCCGCAACAGCAGTGACCTCATCCGCTCGGTGAGCTGGCGGGTCGAGCTCGACGAGCGCTGGGTGATCCTCGGCCCCAACGGCGCCGGCAAGACCACGCTGCTCAACCTGGCCGGCGCGCGGATGTATCCGTCCCGCGGCACGGTCAGCGTGCTCGGCGAGCGGCTCGGCCGGACCAACATCGCCGAGCTCAAGACCCGCCTCGGCTTCTCCTCCAACGGCCTCGTCCTGCCCGGCGAGGAGACGGCGCGCGACGTGGTCCTCACCGCCTCGTGGGCGGTCGTCGGGCGGTTCCGGGAGCGCTACGACGCGATGGACGAGTCCCGCGCCGTCGCCCTGCTCGACCAGTTCGGCGTCGCCGGCCTCGCCAACCGCCTCTACGGCACGCTCTCCGAGGGCGAGCGCAAGCGGGTGCAGATCGCCCGGGCGCTGATGACCGACCCCGAGCTGCTGCTGCTCGACGAGCCGACGGCCGGGCTGGACCTGGGCGCCCGCGAGGACCTGGTGCGCCGCCTGGCGGACCTGGCCGCCGACCCCGACTCCCCGGCGATCGTGCTGGTCACCCACCATGTGGAGGAGATCCCGCCGGGCTTCACCCACGCGATGCTGATGCGCGACGGCGGCGTGGTGGCCCAGGGCCTGCTCCGGGACACCGTCACCGCCGACAACCTGTCCAAGACCTTCGGCCTGCCGCTGCGGCTGTCCACGATCGACGGCCGCTTCCACGCCCAAGGCGCCTGAACCTTTCAATATCAGAGCTACCGCGATGTCCGTCGTGGTCCGGACCGTAACTCCCGTGGCCTCACCCTTCGCGGATAGTCACGGTCCGCTGGCGCCGCGTCCCCGCCACGCACGGGGGCTCAGCGGCCCTTGAAGGTCGGCTTGCGCTTCTCCACGAACGCGGCCATGCCCTCCGCCTTGTCCTCGGTGCCGAACAGCGCGGCGAACAGCTGGCTCTCCAGGGCCAGCGCCGAGGCCAGGTCCATCTCCAGGCCGCCGTCCACGGCCAGCTTGGCGGCGCGCAGGGCCAGCGCGGGCGCGGTGACGTACGGCTTGACGAGCGCGACCGCGGCCTCGTAGACCTGCTCCGCCGGTACCACTCGATCGACCAGACCCATCGCGAGCGCCTCCGGGGCGGTCACGAACCGGCCCGACATGATCAGGTCCTTGGCGCGGGCCGGTCCGACGAGGCGGGACAGCCGCTGCGTGCCGCCCGCCCCCGGGATGACGCCCAGAGTGATCTCCGGCTGGCCCAGCTTGGCGTCCTCGGCGGTGACCCGCCAGTCCGCGGTCAGGGCGAGCTCGCAGCCGCCGCCGAGGGCGTAGCCGGTGATCGCCGCGACGACCGGCTTCGGGATGCGGGCGATCGCGTCCAGCGCGCTGGAGAGCGCGCCCGCGCGGGCCGCCATCTCGGCGTAGCCCATGCCCGCCATCTCCTTGATGTCGGCGCCGGCGGCGAACACCTTCTCGCCGCCGTAGAGCACGACGGCGCGCACGTCCTCGCGCTCGGACGCCTCCCGCGCCGCGGCCCGCAGCTCCTCCTGGACCTGGATGTTGAGCGCGTTCATCGGCGGGCGGTCGAGCCGGATCGTGGCGATGCCGCCGTCGACCTCGACCCGCACCAGCCCGCTCCCGGGCTTCCCCGCCGCGTCGGTCGTCGTGTTCAAGGGTGTCTCCTCAACGTCGTTGTCGTTGCCCGGAGCGTATTCCGCTGTACCGTCTGAGTTGCCATGGCCACCACGTATTACCGCGACAACGTGGTGCACATCAGCTCCGGCGGTGTGCGCGTCGCTGAAGCCTGGTATCCGCTGGAGACCCTGGCGTACGTCTGGCACGAGCGGACCGGCCGCCTGCGCCACGCGCTGTACATGATCGGCACGCGCGGAGGCGCGGTCCTGCTGGTCCTCGGCCTGCTCGCGGCGGCCGGCGTGGCGGCGCGGCGGATCGACTTCGGCGGCGAGCAGCGCACGATGTACATCGCCGGCGGCATCCTCGCGGTCGTGGTCGTCGGCGGCATCGCCGCGTTCTGCGTGGAGGGGCTGCTCGACCTGCTCGACCGCGCCCACGACCACGGCAAGGGCGTGCACGAGATCTGGGTGCGCACCCGCGAAGGCGACTCCATGATCTATTCGACGACGGACGCCCCGAAATTCGGGCAAATCTATCGAGCGCTGCAGCGGGCGGTCGAGCAGTCCGCCTAGACTGCCCGGCATGGTGGCCCTGGGCGTCGATTTCGGCACGTCGCACACGGTGGCGGTGGCCCGCTGGCCGGACGGCCGGGCGCGCCCGCTGCTGTTCGACGGCTCGCCGCTGCTGCCCTCCGCGGTGTCGCTGGAGGAGACCGGCCTCATCGTCGGGCGCGACGCGGTGCACAGCGCCCGCCGCGCGCCGCAGAGCTTCGAGCCCAACCCGAAGCGGCGCATCGACGACGGCTCGGTGCTGCTGGGTGAGCAGGACGTGCCGGTGCAGGGCATGATGACCGCGGTGTTCGAGCGCGTCCTCGCGGAGTTCACCCGCACCGCCGGCGGCGCCCCGAGCGCGGTGACCGTCACCCATCCCGCGGGATGGGCCTCCACCCGGAGAAAGACCCTCCAGGATGCGGTCCGTCAGGCCGGGCTCCCCGGCGCCGCCCTCGTCCCCGAGCCGGTCGCGGCGGCCACGTACTTCGTCCGCGCCCTGCGCAACATGGTGCCCGTCGGCTCCGCCGTCGTCGTCTACGACCTCGGCGCCGGCACCTTCGACGGCAGCGTCGTGGCGCGCACCCAGGCCGGGTTCGAGGTGCTGGCCGTCGGCGGCCGCGACGACCTCGGCGGGCTGGACTTCGACGAGGTCGTCATCGGGCTGATCGGCCGCGCCCTGCCGGCGGCGGACTGGCAGCGGGTGACCGCCGACGCGCGGGCCGGCCGGCAGCTGCGCGAGGAGGCGCGGGAGGCCAAGGAGCGGCTGTCCCGCGCCGCGTCGGCGACCGTGATGGTGCCGCTGCTCGACGTGGACGTGCCGCTCACCCGCGACGAGTTCGAGGCCGCGGCCCGGCCGCTGGTGGAGCGCTCGGTGCGCTCCCTGGCCGAGACGCTGCGGCTGTCCCGGCTCACCCCCGAGCGGACCGCCGGGATCTTCCTCGTCGGCGGCGCCAGCCGGATGCCGCTGATCGCGACCGAGCTGCACCGCGAGTTCGGCCGGCCGCCGGTGACCATCGAGCAGCCGGAGCTGGTGGTCGCCGAGGGCAGCGTGCTGGTCGGCGCCGCGGTGCCGACGACCCGAAGCGGCCGCGCGGTCGCGGAGACGCCCGCGCCCGCCTCACCCGCGCCGTCGTCCTTCTCGCCCGCGCCGTCGTCCTTCTCGCCCACCCCGTCGGCTTTCTCGCCCGCGCCGTCGTCCTTCTCGCCCAGCCCGCCGGGCGTTCCGCCCACCCTGCCAGGCATCGCGCCCACTTCGCCGGGCGTCTCGTCCACCCTGCCGGGCGTCTCGCCCGTAGCGCCGACCGCCTCGA
This sequence comes from Dactylosporangium sp. CA-092794, assembly GCF_050948465.1. Classification (NCBI taxonomy): domain Bacteria; kingdom Bacillati; phylum Actinomycetota; class Actinomycetes; order Micromonosporales; family Micromonosporaceae; genus Dactylosporangium; species Dactylosporangium sp. CA-092794. The sequence continues at coordinate 1,570,532 of NZ_CP192044.1, forward strand.
ACTCCCTCGCCCTGCCGGCCGACTCGACCCTCGCTTCCGGCGCCTCCGGGCCCGGCTCAGTCGCCCCTGGCTCAGTCGCCCCTGGCTCGGTTGCCCCCGGCCCGGTCGGTCCCGGCCCGGTCGGTCCCGGCCCGGTCGGTCCCGGCCCGGTCGGTCCCGGCCCGGTCGGTCCCGGCCCGGCCGCCGAGCCGTCTTCCCCGGCCGCGAGGCCCGCCGTGCCGGGCTCGCCGGTTTCGCCCGGTCCGGTGGCGCCTGTCCCGATCAGCCCGCCCGTGCAGCGCCGGCCGCCCGTCCCGCCGCCCCCGGCGATGCCCCGCTACCCCGCCCCTTATCCGCCGCGGCCGCTCTACTACCCGCCGCCCACGCCGCAGGTCGTGTACTACCCGGCGTACGCGATGCCGGCGATGATGGTGCCGCAGCCCCGGGTCAAGGGCCCGTGGTCGATCCGGTGGCCGGCCGGGTTCATGACGACCTACGCCGTTCTGCTGTATTTCCTCGCCGCGCTGCTGCTGCTCGCGGCGACGTTGCCGTACCTCAGCTCGAACGGGACCCCGACCTTCGAGGGTCAGGACCTGCGGGACCTGACCCGGCCGGCCCTGGAGGTGTCGGGGCTTTGCGCCGTGCTGGCCACGCTGCTGGTCCACGCCGCCGCGCGGGCGCGCCGGCCGATGGCCCGGCACCTGTGGTACCCCCTCGCCCTCTGCCTGATCGTGGGCCTGGCGAACCTCGTCTTCTCCGGCCAGGGCGGCGGCCTGTGGACGCAGATTCCGGCGGGGGTGTTCCTGCTGTCCGCGGCCATGCTGCTGCTGCCCGGTTCGCGCAAGTGGGCGCGCCGCCCGCGCAAGCCGCCGGCCCTGAAACCGCCCGAACCGGATCCCGGGCCGCCGCAGTCCACGGCGGGTTAGTCAGGGCGGCCTAGACTTCGGGGCATGCCTACGCCTGGTATCCGGCTCGGGGTCGACTTCGGCACCTCGAACACCGTCGCGGTCGTGCGGTGGCCGGACGGGCGCTCCCGGCCGCTGATCTTCGACGGCTCGCCGCTGCTGCCCTCGGCCGTCTACGCCGAGCCGGGCGGCGCGATCATCGTCGGCCGCGACGCGGTGCACAGCGCGCGCCTCGAGCCGGCCCGTTTCGAGCCCAACCCGAAGCGGCGCATCGACGAAGGCGCGGTGCTGCTCGGCGACCGGGAGGTGCCGGTCAACGAGCTGTTCGCCGCCGTGCTGCGCCGGGTCCGCGACGAGTTCGCGCGCACCGTCGGCGAGGGGGCGCCGGAGGTCACCGTGACGATCCCGGCGTCGTGGGGCGCGACCCGCCGCCTGTCGATCGCCGACGCCGCGGCCGCGGCCGGGCTGGGCCGGGTGCGCCTGGTGCCCGAGCCGGTGGCCGCCGCCGCGTACTTCACCCAGGTCCTCGGCCGCGAGGTGCGGGTCGGCTCGGTCGTCGTCGTGCACGACTTCGGCGCGGGCACGTTCGACGCGAGCGTGGTCGCGCGCACCGCCGGCGGCTTCGAAGTGCTCGCCGTCGACGGCCGCGACGACATCGGCGGCATCGACGTCGACAACGCGATCGTCAAGCACATCGGCACGATCTGCGAGCCGCAGGCGCCGCAGGAGTGGCACCGGCTGATGCAGCCGCAGACGGTCGAGGACCGCCGGCACCGGCGGCTGCTGTGGGACGACGCGCGGGTGGCGAAGGAGCGGCTGTCCCGCCAGCCCGCGTCCGACCTGACGATCCCGCTGCTCAACATCGACGTCCACCTGACCCGCGAGGAGCTGGAGCGGCTGGCCCAGCCGATGCTGGAGCAGACGGTGCGGGTCACCCAGGGCGTCATGCGCTGGGCCCAGCTGCCCCAGGACGCGATCGCCGGCGTCTTCCTGGTCGGCGGCTCCAGCCGCATGCCGCTGGTCGCCACGCTGCTGCACCGCATGCTGGGCACGGCCCCGGTCGCGATCGAGCAGCCCGAGCTGGTCGTCGCCGAGGGCAGCATGCTTGCCGGCTCGACCGCCATGCAGCCGCGCTCCGACCCCGCGCCCGGGCCTTCCACCGGCGTCCTCCCGCAGGTTCCCGGCCTGGCCTGGCAGCCGGGACCGGCCGCGCCGCCGCCCGCCTCCGCGCACTCTTCCGCGCCGCCGCTCGCCTCCGCGCACTCTTCCGCGCCGCCGCCCGCCTCCACGCAGTCCTCCGCGCCGCCGGCCGCTGCCTCGCCCGCTTCCGCGCCGCCGGCCTCGGCGGCCCCGGACGGGCTGCTGTGGCCCGACGCGGGCGCCCTGGGCGCGGACGCGCCGGTCTCGGGCACGCCGTTCTCCGGTGGGTACTCCGCGCCGCCGCCCGGCGGCTTCCAGAGCACGCCCGTGTCCGCGCCGCCCGGCGGCTCCGTCTCCGCGCCCCCGGGCGGCCCGGTCTCCGCGCCGCCCGTCGTGCCCGTCTCGCCGCCGCCGCTCGGCCCGCCTGCCGCGCCTTCGTTCACCCAGTCTTCCGCCCCGCCGTCGTTCACCCCGCCTACCGCGCCGCCGTCGTTCACCCCGCTTGCCGCGCCGCCGTCGTTCACGCCGCCTTCCGCGCCGCCGTCGTTCACCCCTTCTGCCGCGCCGCCGTCGTTCACCCCGGCGGCCGCGACGCCGCCCCAACGGCCGGTGTCCGCGCCGCCGAACCGGCCGGTGAGCTCGGGGCGGGTGTTCGTCTCCGGCGGGGTGCCGGAGCCGTCGACGCGCTACGACGAATACGGCAACCCCTTCCACGGCGACGCCGCGCCGTCCCCCGCGCCTCCGCGCGGGGCACCCCGGCCGCCGTCGAGCCGTCCCACCGCCCCCGCGCGCCCGCAGCCGAGCGCGGCGAAGGTGTACGACGGCGCGCGCCGCCGCCGCGGCCCGGTCGCGCGGGCGCTGCTGACCCTGATCGTGCTCGTGCTGCTGGTGGCGACCCCGCTGGCGGCCGGCTGCGTGTCGTACTACCTGACCACCGACCACTGGCCCGAGCCGGTCGCGGGCTGGCTCGACTCGAGCAACCCGTGACTTGGCAAACGCCCGGCTCGGGCAATCCGCCCGGCTCGGGCAACTCGCCCGGCTCGGGCAACCAGCTCGGCTCGGCCAACCCGTTCGACTTGGGCGACTCGCTCGGCTCGGGCAAGCGCGTGACTGGTAAACGCTCGGCTCGAGCGACTCGTGACCGGCAAACGTGAGTAGGATTCGCACATGACGCAGATCGACGGGCACGGCGGAGACCTGGCGCTCGCGGCGCTGCGTGGCTTCGGGGTCAACGAGCTGTTCACGCTCTCCGGCGGCCACGTGTTCCCGCTGTACGACGCGGCGAAAAAGGCCGGCATGCGCATCGTCGACGTGCGCCACGAGCAGTCCGCGGTGTTCGCCGCCGAGGCCGTGGCCAAGCTGCAGCGCCGCCCCGGGCTCGCGGTGCTGACCGCCGGGCCGGGGGTGACCAACGGGGTCTCCGGGCTCACCAGCGCGCTGTTCAACGGCGCGCCGGTGGTCGTGCTCGGCGGCCGGGCGCCGCAGTTCCGCTGGGGCTCGGGCAGCCTGCAGGAGATGGACCACCTGCCCGTCGTGTCCGCGGTGACCAAGCACGCCGAGACGATCTTCGCCACCGACGAGGTCTACGCACGGATGCAGGCCGCCGCCCTCACGGCGCTCACGCCGCACCGCGGACCCGTCTTCGTGGACCTGCCCCTCGAGGTGGTCTTCTCGACCGCGGACGGGATCGCGGCGGAGCCGGCACCGGCGGTACCCGTGGAGGAACCGGATCCGGACGAGGTGCATCGGGCCGTCAGTCTCCTCGCCGCGGCCGAGCGGCCCGTCATCGTCGCCGGATCCGACGTCTGGGCCGGCGATGCGACCGCCGCCCTGCGCGAGGCCGCGGAGGCGTTGCGCATCCCGGTCTTCGCCAACGGCATGGGGCGCGGCACGCTGCCGCCCGGCCATCCGCTCGCCTTCGCCCGGGCGCGCAAGCCCGCGTTCGGCGGCGCCGATGTCATCGCCGTCATCGGCACGCCGCTGGACTTCCGGCTCGGCTTCGGCGATTTCGGCGGGGCGCAGGTCGTCCACGTCACCGACGCGTCCTCGCAGCAGGCCTCGCACGTGACGCCGGCCGCCGCACCATCCGGCGACCTTCGGCTGACCTTGTCGGCCTTTTCGGGGTACTCCGGGTTGGTCGCCGATCACGAGGAGTGGATCGCCACCCTCCGCGCCGCGGAGAACGCGGCCAAGGCGAAGGAGACCGACGCCCTCGAGGCCGACACCGACCCGATCAAGCCCAGCCGCATCTACGGCGAGCTGCGCAAGGTCCTGGCCGAGGACGCGGTGACCATCGGCGACGGCGGCGACTTCGTCTCCTACGCCGGCAAGTACCTTGAGCCGGCCCGCCCGGGCACCTGGCTCGACCCGGGCCCGTACGGCTGCCTCGGCACCGGCATGGGCTACGCCATGGGCGCCCGCCTCACCTACCCGGACCGGCAGATCTGCGTGCTCATGGGCGACGGGGCGGCCGGATTCTCGCTGATGGACGTGGAGTCGCTGGTCCGCCAGCAGCTGCCGGTCGTGATCGTGGTGGGCAACAACGGCATCTGGGGGCTGGAGAAGCACCCGATGCGGCAGATCTACGGCTACGATCTGGCCGCCGACCTGCAGCCGGGCCTGCGCTACGACGACGTGGTGAAGGCGCTCGGGGGCGCGGGGGAGACGGTGGAGAAGCCGGGCGACCTCGCGGGGGCGCTGGGCCGCGCGTTCGCCTCCGGCGTGCCGTACCTGGTGAACGTCCTCACCGATCCCGACGACGCCTACCCGCGCTCGTCCAACCTCGCTTAGGGCCCTGGCCCAGTCCTTCGCTCGGTCCGCGGATTCGTCTGCGGTCGGGGAGTGGTGATGGTCGCGCGGGCGCGGTGCTCGGCGCTTTGTGGCGTCTGGTGTCGCGCCCGGTCGCGTGTCGGTTGCTTGTCCACGCGGTTGCGTGGTGGTCTCGCGGTCCGTGGCCTGTGGTGTTGCGGCGGCCGCGCGGTGTGTTCCCGGATTTCGCGGTACTTTCCGGATTTATCGTCCTATGTCAGTATTCACCCGGTATTCGCTCGGCTTGCTTACTCCAGGCCGAGCAGCCGGGGGAGTTCGCCGATCGAGCCGATGACCTCGTTCGCCCCCGCGGCCTGCAGCGCCTGCCGGTCGCCCGCGCCGGTCAGCACGCCGACGAGCAGCCCCGCGCCCGCGCGCTGGCCGGCGATGAGATCCAGCGGCGTGTCGCCGACGACGAGCATGCGGCGCACGTCCTCGACCCCCAGCTTCAGCGCCGAGACGAGCATGAAGTCCGGAAACGGGCGCCCGCGCCCGGCGTCGGCGGGGGAGAGCACCAGGTCGACCTGGCCCCACCAGCCGAGCGCGTCGATGATCGCCTCCTGCGTGGCCCGGGCGAACCCGGTGGTCAGCGCGACCTTGATCCCGCTGGCGCGCAGCGTCTTGATCGCCTCGATGGCGCCCGGGATCGGCAGCACGGCGCCCTCGTCGACGAGCAGCCCGTACGCCTCCTCGAACGTCTCATTGGCGGACTGGGCGCGTTTCTCGTCGCCGTCCAGCAAGAGCCGGAACACCTCGATCCGGCTCTGTCCCATCGTCTTGCGCACGACGGCGAGCATGCGCTCGTGCTGCGGGGTGCCAGGCGCTACGCCCTCGCCGGCGAACGCCACCGTGAAGGCCTGCTCGACCAGGCCGTCGTCACGCACCGTAGTGCCTGCCATGTCAATGCAGGCGAGTTGCCACGCGGTCATCTCGCGATATGAGCATGGTCAGGAGACCGGAGAGTGAACGGCACAAAACCGTCAGAAGGCACCCCGCCCGGCGCGGCGCGCGGCGGCGTCCGCCGGCTTCCTGCCCGGCCCGGCGGAACGCCCCGGACCAGCCCCTTACCCACCGGTCAGGGCCCCCGCGCGGGAGCTCGCCCGGGCGCCCCAGCCTCGATTACATGGACAAATGTCATCGTCTCCTGGTTGCCAGGCTCACGCGTGCGCCGCCGCCATGGCCCGCTCGGCGCGCGCGGGAGCGGGCCGCTCGGTCAGATCTTGGTTGGGCCGCAGCAGCCACCAGCACGCGACGAGCCACAGGGCCGCGAGGAGGCAACTGCCGAGGATGTCGGTCGGGTGATGCATCCCGCGGTACGTCCGGGCGACCGCGACCCACAGCGGCATCAGCACCGCTGCCGCGACGAGCAGCCACCGCCACCACGCCCGGGTGCGCGGCAGCGCCAGCACCGCCGCCACCGACCACATGCAGATGGTCGCCGCGACGTGCCCGGACGGGAAACTGGAGGTCGGCATCGGCCCGTCCATGTTCTCGACATCGGGCCGCGCCCGCCCGACGATCGCCGCGCTGCCCAGGAACAGCGTCAGCTCCCCGAACATCACCGTCACCAGGAACACGACGGGCCGCCACCGCCGCACGGCCGCGAGCGCCACCGCGCCTACGACGAGACCGATCGCGAGGATGGAGTGGGTGTTGCCCACCTCGCTGCCCACGATGCTGACCCGCCCCAGCGACGCGAACCGATGCCCGGCGAACCAGTGCGGGATGCTGCTGTCCCAGAGCAGGTTGCCGTTGCCATGGTGGTACCTCGCGAGCGGCACCCCGACTCCCACCAGTGCCCCGAACGTCAGCACCCACGCCACCACCAGCCCGGCGGCCACCCAGCCCCGCCCGTGCGCCTCCGCGCCCACACCTCCGCGCGCCCGGCCGTCCGCGTCCGCGCGTGCCTCGGCCGTGGTAGTGCCTCCGCGCGGGCTCGGGAGCGTCACGGCGCCGTTCGTCCCAGCGGCGGCACGCGCGGAGGCGGCACGCGCGGAGGCGGCACGCGCGGAGGCGGCGATGGGCGCGGAGGCGCCCGGGCCGTGTGGTTGCGTTGGGCGGAGGTCCTCGACGGCCTCCGGTTCCAGGCCCTCGGCGAGCGGCTCGGTCACGCGGCGGCCCTGGCCGTAGCGGATCAGCTCGAACGCGGCCGCGCACAGGCCCACCCACGCGACGCCGAGCGACCACGCGCCGATCACGTCGGAGAGGAAGTGCACGCCGAGCGCGAGGCGGCTGAAGCCGATCAGGGCGACGAGCACGCCGGCGGCGACGAGGACGGGGCGGCGCCACCGCGCGTGGACGGCGGGCAGGAAGACCAGCAGTAGCGCGCCGTAGCAGACGAACGAGTTCAGGGCGTGGCCGCTCGGAAAGCTGTTGCCGCCTCCGTGCGCGATCGGCTGCTCGACCACGGGGCGCAGGCGGCCGATCGCGAGCTTGAGCGCCGGGTCGAGGACCAGGCCCCCGAGCGTGGTGGCGAGCAGGAACCCGGCCAGCCGGAACTGCTTGCGCACCGCCAGCAGCGTCATGCCGATGATCACCAGCCACGCCAGGACGCCGAAGCTGCCCAGCCGGCTGATGCCGCCCATCAGCTGGACCAGGAATCGGCTCGGGGCGACCAGCTCGTTCAGCCTGTGGGCGACGCCGCGGTCGACGGACTCCAGGGGTACCCATCGAAGCCGGACGGCAATCACCAGCAGGCTGAAAAGGCCGGACGCGGCGCCGAACCCGGCCATCCGCAACAGTGCCGCTCGATTACCGCTCACGTTTGCCACCATGCCCATCCTGGGGATTGCCAGAACATGACCACGAACGATCTGCTGAAGAGCCTCACCAGGGTCGGCTTCATCGGCTACGGGCTGCTGCACCTCGCCCTGGCCTGGGTGGCCGCGCAGATCGCGTTCGGCGAGGGCGGCGAGGAGGCCGACCAGTCGGGGGCGTTCCACAAGCTCGCCGAGCAGCCGTTCGGCGAGCTGCTGCTGTGGTTCGTCATCGTATGCCTGGTCGCGCTGGCGGCGTGGCAGGCGATCCTCGCCGTATGGGGGCACCGCGACACGCGCGGGCGCGAGCGGGTCTTCGAGCGCGTCGCGTCGGCGTCCCGCGTGGTGGTGTACTGCGTCCTCGCGTGGACGGCCGGCAAGGTCGTGGCCGGCGCCCCGTCCTCCAGCGCCCAGCAGCAGCAAGAGGCCACCGCGGGGCTGATGGCGAAGCCCGCGGGGGCGTGGCTGGTCGGCCTCGTCGGCCTGGGCGTCCTCGCGCTGGGGCTCGGCATGATCTGGTACGGCTGGAAGCGCAAGTTCGCCCGCAAGCTCGCCATCGCCGGGGCGCGGGGGCGCACGGCCGCGATCCGGGCCGGGCAGATCGGCTACGTGGCGAAGGGGTTGGCGTTCGGCATCGTGGGGTATCTGCTGCTGGACGCGGCGATCACGAACGACCCGGGCAAGTCGCGCGGCCTGGACGCGGCGCTGCACACGCTGGCCGGGGAGCCGTTCGGGAAGTTCCTCCTGCTGGCGGTCGCGATCGGCGTGGCCGCGTTCGCGGTCTTTTGCGTCTTCCAGGCGTGGTACCGCAAGGTCGGCTCATGACGCGTTCCGCGGTCATCGTGAACCCGGCGAAGGTCCTGGACCTCGACGGGCGCCGCCGCGAGCTCTGCGACGCCCTGGCGGCCGCCGGCTGGCCCGAGCCGCTGTGGCTGCCGACCACGCCCGAGGACTCCGGCTGCGGCATGGCCGAGGCGGCGCTGGCGGCCGGCGTCGAGGTGGTCCTGGTCTGCGGCGGCGACGGCACGGTGATGGCCGTCGCCGGCGTGCTCGCGGGCACCGGTGTCGCGGTCGCGCTCATCCCGTCCGGCACCGGCAACCTCCTGGCGGCGAACCTCGGCATCCCGCACGACGTCGCGGCGGCGATCGCGGTGGCCGTCGGCGGCGAGCGCCGCCGCATCGACGTCGGCGTGGTGGCGGGCGCGGGCACGTTCACCGTGATGGCCGGCATGGGCTTCGACGCCGCGATGGTCGGCGAGACCCCGGACGAGGCGAAGCGCCGCTTCGGCTGGGGCGCGTACGCCGCCTCCGGGCTGCGCAACCTCACCCGCCACCGGATGGCGGTGCGAATCCGCCTCGACGGCGGCCGCTGGCTGCACCGCCGGGCCAGCAGCGTGCTCATCGCCAACGTGGGCCGGCTCCAGGGCGGGATACGCCTCCTGCCCGACGCAGCCCCGGACGACGGCCTCCTCGACGTCGCGGTGCTCGCGCCCCGCCATCTGTCCGACTGGGTACGCCTGGCCGGCGGCGTCCTGCTGCAGCGCGACGGTGCGCATCAGCTGGAGACGTTCCGCGCCCGCACCGTCGAGATCCTCGCCTCGCGCGACGAGCCGCGCGAGCTCGACGGGGACGTCATCGCGCCCGCGCGCCGGCTGGCCGCCGAGATCCGCCCGGGCGCCCTCACCCTCTGCGTGCCCCGCGCCTGAGTGGACGCCTCCGCGCGCTCGGAGGCGGTGCCGGGCGGCAATTGTGCCGGTTTGCGCCGCGTGGCCGGCAGTTCCGCAGCGGGCAAGCCTGTGCCACGTCCGGGCGAGGAGCTGAGCCCGGACGGTCTCGCGGCCGGGCCGTCGCTGGTCAGGCCGGTTCCGCGGGTCCCCGGGCTATGCGCCCGGGTTGTCGTCCTCGCGGCGTTTCAGATCCTCCTCCCAGCGGCGCAGCAGCTCAGCGTCGTTGCGGGACTGGGCGGTGTCGATGCCGCGAAGGAATTCCGGGTCATCGTCTGGCGCGGTCACCCGCTTGCGCCCCCGGCCGCCCGCGACCACGCCCGCCCGCTGTTCCAGCGAGACGGGGCGGCCGGCGAAGAACCACGCGACGGGGCCGACGATCGGGAGCAGCAGGATCACCAGGAACCAGACGGGCCGGGGCAGCCCGCGGATGTCCTCGCGCTCCGAGGACAGGCAGTCGATCAGTGCGATCAGTGTCGCGACCAGCACGATCAGGAAGGGCAGTGCGCGTCCCATGGCGCCATCATGACTCAGCGAAGGGGGTCATGACATCAGCAACAGGGTGCCCATCGCGCAGTAGAGCAGGATGAGCGTCACGAACGCCGGCACCGAGCGCCCGATCGGGGTGGCGACGTCGCGGATCCGCCGCAGGGTGATCGCGACCGCGCCGGACCAGGCGAGCCCGATGGCCGCCAGGGCGCAGGCGGACGGCAGTGATTCCAGGTGTACCACTGCCAAACGGGCAAGCAGCAGGGCCACCGCTGACATGGAGATGAGCGTGCGCCGCCACGCCAGTTGGGTGCGCTCGGCCTGCACGCCCGGGGGCCGCTCGGAGCCGCTCATAGCAGCGTAGCCACCAGCAGCGCGCCCGCGCCGACGGCGACCACGATGGCCAGGACGGCCGGGAACCGTGACGGGGGCAGCGCCTCACCCAGCCGGATCGCCCGTTCGCTGCGGGCCCAGTGATCGACCGCGCGGATGGCGACCAGGCCACCGAGCGCGAACAGTGACACGGCCATCACTTCACGTAGTCGATGGGCCGGCAGGAACTGCGCGACCGCGAGGCCGCCGCCGATCAGCGCGAGCGCGGTGCGCAGCCAGGCCAGGAACGTGCGCTCGTTGGCGAGGGAGAACCGGTAGTCGGGCGTGTTCCCGACCGAGCGGACCTCGTCAGGGTCGAACCAGAGCCGGATCGCCGACCACATGCCCATGGAATTGTCATACCCCCTCAGTACAGTCGCCTCGTGTTCAGAACGACCCTCGCCGGACTGCGTGCACACAAGGTAAGGCTTGTGCTGACCGCCGTCGCCGTCATGATCGGTGTCGGTTTTCTCGCCGGCACGCTGGTCTATGGCGACACCGCGCGGGCGGCGTTCTACGACGATCTTGCCCGAGCCGCCCGCAACGTGGACGCGTCGGCCGGGCCGGAGCGGGTGCCGTTCGGCGACCGGACCTCCGGGTTCGCCGAGCCGGCGCGGCGGCTCGACCTGGCCGACCTCGATGCGGTGCGCGCGGTGCCGGGCGTCGCCCGCGCGGACGGGCGGATGGCCGAGCGGCTGTCGATGCTCGACGGTCAGGGGCGGCTGATCGCCAACTTCGGGCGGGCCGGCTGGGCGGTGTCGACCCCCGGCGACCCGGGACTGTCGATGTTCGACGTGTCCGCCGGCCGGCTGCCGCAGCGCGCCGGCGAGGTCGCGGTCGACGCCACCACGCTGGAGGAGTCCGGCTTCCGGGTCGGCGGCCCGGTCTCGGTGATCGGGCCGGGCGGCCGCCCGGTGGCGCTGACCCTGGTCGGCGCGTTCGACCTGGGCGCCAACAAGCGGTTCGCCGGGCTGAGCGTGGCCGCGCTCACCCCCGACGACATGCGCACGATCGCCGGCGCGACCGGCTATGCGGAGATCGTCGCCGCAGCCGCGCCCGGCGTGTCCGAGCGCGACCTCGCCGACCGGGTGCAGCGGCGGCTCGGCGCCGAGGCATTTGTGCTCAGCGGCGACCGGCTGCGCGAGGCGTATGCGGTGGCGGCGGCGAAGTACGTCGACGGGTTCCTGACCGTGCTGTTCGCGTTCGGCCTGGTCGCGCTGGCCGTCTCGGTGTTCGTGATCGCCAACACGTTCGCGATCCTGGTCGCGCAGCGGGTCCGGGAGCTGGCGCTGCTGCGCTGCGTGGGCGCGTCGCGTGGGCAGCTGTTCGGCTCGGTCGTGCTCGAGGCGCTCGTTGTCGGCCTCGTCGCCTCGCTCGGCGGCCTGCTGGCCAGCGCCGCCGTCGGCTGGGCGCTGCTCGTCGGGCGCGACGCGCTCGGCCACGCGGTGCGCATCGACCGGCTCGTCGTCGCGCCGTCGACGGTCGTGATCGGCCTGGTCGCGGGCACCGTCTGCACCGTCGTGGCGGCCCTGCTGCCGGCGCTGGCCGCGAGCCGGGTGCCGCCCATGGCGGCGCTGTCCGCGGCGCCCCTGGAGGCCGCCGTGCCCGGCCACCGGCGGCTCCGCCTGGGCGCGGCCTGGGTGCTGGCCGCCGGCGGGGCGCTGCTCGTGCTCGCCGGCACCGCCGCGCCGGGGTTCCTCGGGGTGCCGATCGTGTTCCTCGGCGCCATCGGGCTGTTCGCCGCCGCGGTGGCGGCCGGCCCGTTCGTCATCGGCCGGCTCACCGCCTGGGCGGGCTGGCTGCCGGCCCGGCTGTTCGGCGCGCCCGCGCGGCTCGCCGTGGCCGGGGCGCGGCGCAACCCGAAGCGGGTCGCGGCCACCACCGGCGCGCTCGCCGTCGGACTGGCGTTGATGAGCCTGTTCGCGGTGCTGCTGGCCACCACCCGCGTGCAGGCCGAGCGCGAGCTCGACGAGAACTTCGCCGTCGACTACGTGATCACCGGCGGGTTCGTGGCCGGCACGCAGGCCCCGGCGGTGCCGGACGCGGTGCTCGACGCGCTGCGCGGGCGGCCCGAGTTCGCCGCCGTGGCCGGGGCGCGCACCCGCGGCGCGCAGGTCGCGGGCCGGCGCGCCGAGGTCTGGGCGATGGAGCCGGGCGCCCTGGCCACCGTCCTGCGCCCGGAGGTCATGTCCGGCTCGGTCGCCGCCTTCGGCCCGGGCGAGGCCGCGCTCAAGCGCCCGTTCGCCGCGGCCCTGGGCGCGGGGGTCGGCTCCCGGGTCACCCTGCGCCCGCGCGCGCCGTCGGCCTCGCCGGTGACGCTGCAAGTGGTCGCCCTCTACGACGACGCGCCCACCGCGGGCGAGGTCCTGCTCGACTGGTCCGACTACGCCGCCGCGTTCGGCCCTGCCGGCCCGGACTCGGTGCTGGTCAAGGCCGCCGAGGGGGTGCCGGCGGAAACCTCCCGCGCGGCGGTCGACGCCGCGGTGCGCCAGGAGCCCCGCCTGCAGGTCTCCAGCCAGGCCGAGTGGCGGGCGAAGGTCACCGAGAGCCTCGACCGGCAGCTCCTCGTCTTCTCGGCCCTGCTCGGCATGTCGATCGTCATCGCCCTGACCGGCATCGCCAACACCCTGGCCCTGTCCGTCCTGGAGCGCACCCGCGAGTCGGCCCTGCTGCGCGCCCTCGGCCTGTCCCGCGCCCAGCTGCGCGCCACCCTGGTCCTGGAGGCCGTGCTCATGTCGGCCGTCGGCGCCGTGGCGGGGATCGCGCTGGGCGTCCTCGCGGGGGTGGCGGCGGCCGTCGGGCTCATCCGGCAATACGGCCACGGCCATCCCGTCGTTCCGTTCGGTCAGCTCGCCCTGTATGCGGCGCTGGCCGCCTGCGCGGCCGCGGTCGCGGCGCTCCCACCGGCCCGCCGCGCGACCCGCACCGCCCTGGCAGCCGCGATGTCCCCCGACTAACGCCTCCCCCGGCCCCGGTCGTGCCGGGCCTGCGCGCCGGGCCTGCGCCGGGCCTGCGCGCGGCGGTCGTGCCGGGCCTGCGCGCGGCGGTCGTGCCGGGCCTGCGCGCGGCGGTCGTGCCGGGCCTGCGTGCCGGGCCTGCGTGCCGTGGTCGCGCCGGGCCTGCGTGCGGCGGTCGCGCCGGGCCTGCGCCGGGCCTGTGCGCGGCGGCCGTGCCGGGCCTGCGTGCCGTGGTCGTGCCCGGCCTGTGTGCGGCGGTCGTGCCGGGCCTGCGCCGGGCCTGCGCCGGGCCTGCGCCGGGCCTGCGCCGGGCCTGCGCGCGGCGGTCGTGCCGGGCCTGCGTGCCCCGGTCGTGCCCGGCCTGTGTGCGGCGGTCGTCCGCTTGGCCAGCGGCCGCTGTGATCCGCCCGTCCCCGTACCCCGCATCGGCCGGCGCACCCGGGAACGGGCACCGCCGGCCGCCGGCGGGCATGGCGGTCCACGTGGTGCTCGGCGTGCGCGTCCCGGCGCGCTGGGCGGGCGCGGTCGGCGATCACGTCTCACATGCTGGGCGCTGGCGGCCGCGGCCACGGCGCAGCGACCGGAAGTCTCCGCGATCATGCTGTACCCGACGCCGACACCAAGGTTTTTCATGATCACGGAGTGCTGATGTACCCCCGTGTACCGAAAGTCTCCGGGATCATGGCAAACCCGTAGTACGTCCACCGCGCACATCATGATCACGGAGACATACGTCCGCCCCGCCCTCCGCAGATCGGATGGTATGCCCGGCGGGTGCGACATCCGCACCGTGTGATCCACGCCCCAGGACGGGACGCGTGCGGAATCTTTGTGATCGGGCTGGACCGCGCCATCACGGTCAGGCCGGGCTATTCGGCCTGGTCCGTGCCATTTGCGCTGTTTGTCATGATCTGGGCGAGCCGACCCGGCGGCCTTCCGCGCCGGCCCTCCGCCGCGCTTCGCGCGAGACCGTGCCGACCCGGCGGCCCTCCGCGCGAGCCGGGACGCTCCGGCGGCGGTCGCCATGTCGCCGGCCTGAGATCTGCCACGGGGGCTTTCGCGGGAGGCTTTCCGCGGTGTCAGTGCGTCCTGGCTGCGTGCCACAGGTCGCGGATCGTGTCCGATACGCACGGTTCGCGAGGGCGGCCGCAGGTGCACAGGTGATCGTCCGGAGGCTCTTGCCTGCGGTGTGTGACCTTTTCCGCAGCGCGGGCCGTGACGGCGGCGGAGAGCCGCCGGGCGGGCTCCACGATGACCGATTTATCCGACATATCACCCCACCCCTGGGCTCCAGAATGAGCCGCTGGGTGACACTTTTCACCGTCAAAGCTAACCTACTCCCCAGTAACATCTGGGAGGCGAGCCTGTTGCAGGACGGGGCGAGCCGTAACGTGGGGCGCATGTCGCGAGCGAAGGCGCGGCGACTGTCAAGCAGGAGGACCTCGGACCACGATGAAGATCGTCGTACTCGTCAAGCAGGTGCCGGACTCCGGCGCGGATCGCAACCTGCGCAGTGACGACAACACCGTCGACCGCGCGTCGGCGAACAATGTGATCAACGAGATGGACGAGTACGCCATCGAGGAGGCCCTGCGCCTCCAGGAGGCGCACGGCGGCGAGGTCGTCGTCCTGACCGTCGGCCCGGAGCGTGCGACCGAGTCGATCCGCAAGGCGCTGTCCATGGGGCCGGACTCGGCCGTCCACGTCCTCGACGAGGCGCTGCACGGCTCGTGCGCGGTCGCCACGTCGAAGGTGCTCGCCGCCGCCATCGCCGGGCAGAACGCCGACCTGGTCGTCTGCGGCGCCGAGTCGACCGACGGCCGCGTGCAGGTCATGCCGCACATGATTGCCGAGCGGCTGGGCATCGCCGCGCTGACCGGCGCCCGGAAGGTCACCGTCGAGGGCTCGCAGCTCACGATCGAGCGGCAGACCGACGAGGGCTACGAGGTCGTCACCGCCGCCACGCCCGCGCTGGTGAGCGTCTGGGACACGATCAACGACCCGCGGTACCCCTCGTTCAAAGGCATCATGGCGGCCAAGAAGAAGCCGCTGCAGACGCTCTCGCTGGCGGACCTCGGCATCGCCACGGGTGAGGTCGGGTTCGACGGCGCGACCAGCGCCGTCGTCGAGCACCACAAGCGGCCGCCGCGCCAGGCGGGCAACAAGGTCGAAGCGGGCGACGACGGCGGCGTGAAGCTCGTCGAGTACCTCGCCTCCGAGAAGTTCGTGTAGGGGGAGCGCACACCATGGCTGAAGTTCTGGTCGTCGTCGAGGCCTCCTCGCAGGGCGTGGTCAAGAAGGTCACGCTCGAGATGCTCACCCTGGCCCGCACGCTGGGCTCGGACGTCTCCGCCGTCGTGCTCGGCGGCTCCCCGGACGGGCTGACCGACAAGCTCGGCGAATACGGCGCGTCGAAGATCTACGCCGCCACCGGCGCCGACCTCGACGAGTACCTGGTCGCGCCGAAGGCCACGGTCCTGGCCGACCTGGTCCGGCGCGTCTCGCCGGCCGCGGTCCTGCTCGCCTCCACGCAGGAGGGCAAGGAGATCGCCGCCCGCGTCGCGGTCAAGCTCGACAACGGCGTGCTGACGGACGTGGTCGCGGTCGAGCCCGACGGTACCGCCACGCAGATGGTTTTCGCCGGCTCGACGATCGTCAAGTCGAAGGTCACCAAGGGCGTGCCGATCGTGACGGTGCGCCCCAACTCGCTCACCCCCGCGCCCGCGCCGGCCACCCCGTCGGTCGAAACCCTCGAGGTCGCCGTAGAGGACCGCGACAAGCTCGCCAAGGTCGTGGAGCGCAAGGTCGAGGCCAAGGGCGCCCGCCCCGAGCTCGCCGAGGCCTCGGTGGTCGTCTCCGGCGGCCGCGGCGTGGGCAGCGCCGACAACTTCAAGCTGGTCGAGGAGCTCGCCGACCTGCTCGGCGGCGCGGTCGGCGCCTCCCGCGCGGCCGTCGACTCCGGCTTCTACCCGCACCAGTTCCAGGTCGGCCAGACCGGCAAGACGGTGTCCCCGCAGCTGTACGTCGCGCTCGGCATCTCCGGCGCCATCCAGCACCGCGCCGGCATGCAGACGTCGAAGACGATCGTCGCGGTCAACAAGGACCCCGAGGCGCCGATCTTCGAACTGGCCGACTTCGGCATCGTCGGCGACCTGTTCAAGGTCGTGCCCCAGGCCGCCGAGGAGATCCGCAAGCGCAAGTAGCCGCGTCCTTTCGCCGCGGCTCTCGGGCTGCGGCTTTGCGAATGGCGCCCGCCGGCGGTCCGACGGGCGCCTTCGTTGTTTCCGATGTGGTACCCCCTGAGCCGCCAACTACGGCAGCCGGCCCCGCAGCACGCTGCGCCCCGAGTGCGTGGCATCACCGTCGTGCGCCTCCGCCGAGATGTCGACGATGCTGTATCGCGACAGGTCCAGCGACGCCGGCACGATCACCGACAGGTCCGGCCCCTTGCCCAGCACGCCGAGCGCCTCCGCGCGCGCGGCCGGCCCGCTCCCGTCGAGCAGCCACGCCTCGTAGTCCGCGCCCCGCTGGACCGCCAGGCCCTCGGCGTGCATGACGAGCCGCCGTTCCCCGTTGACGCTGCGCAGACACGCGTACCCGCCCGCCCCGCGCGGCGCCCCCGGCATCGCCTCCAGCCGCGCCCGCGCGTCCTGCCCCCGGCACACGGTCCCACCTGCGCCGCCGTCGCCCCCGCGCCGCACCAGCACGGCGATCTCGGCGGCGGCGACCGCGGCCAGCACGGCGGCAGCGGCCGCGAACGCGACGGTGCCACGCCATCCGCCCCTACGCCGCGCCCCGCTTACGCGGACCGGCGGTAGGCCTCCGGCGCGGCCAAGGAGGCGGCGCCGTGGGCGCCCCCGCTCGGTCGCCTCCTCGCCCCGCGCGGAGGTTCCAGCTTGGGGCGCGTCGTCCCGCGCAATACCGTGCGCCTCCTGTCGCGTCCGGGCGTCGCTTCCACCGAGCTCAAGCCGCGCGGTCGCGTGCGGCTCGTCCGGCCCCGTTGCCCTCGTGCCGGCTTCCCTGGCCGCGGTCGCGGGCGGTGCCATGGTCGCGGTCGCCGGCGGAGGCGGCATCGCGGGCCCAGTCGCGTGCGGTGCCGTAGGCGCGGTCGCGTGCGGTGCTGGGGACGCGGGTGGTGCCGTGGGCGCGGACGGTGTCGTGGGTGCGGGGGCGGGCGGTGCTGCGGTCGCGGGCGGTGCGGTGAGGCCGGGGTGGGCGGGTGGCGGGTCGGAGTGCAGGCTCATCGACGGCGGGGACTGAGCGCGCCCGGAGGCGGTGAGCTCCGCGCGGATGCGTTGCCACACGCGCTCCGGGGGCGGTGGGAGTTCCCGCAGGCGCTGCGTCTCGCGGCCGAGCCGGGCGACGTCGCGCAGCGAGGTCAGGTCGGCGCGGCACTGGTCGCAGGCCTGCAGATGGGAGCTTTCGCGCGCGTCGCGCGGCTCCTCACCGAGTGCCAGGAGTACGAGCCGCTCGGGCTCCAAATGCGGCACTGTCCACCTCCCATCGGCGGCGCAGGCGGGCCATTCCGCGCTGCAGGTGGCTCTTCACGGTGGCCGGCGGCAGGCCGGTGAGTGCGGCGATCCGCGGGCGGGTCAGGTCGTCGTAGAACGCCAGCTCCAGCACGCGCCGCTGCTCGCCCGGGAGCCGGGCCAGCTCGTCGGCCAGGATCAGCCGATCGACGATGCGGTCAGCGGGCGCCTCGGGCACCGCGTCGTGCCGGGCGCCGACCGGCGGGCGGAGCGGGGCCGCACCAGGTGCCATGTCGTGCCCAGCGGCGGCCGGCATGTGGTCGGGGGACGCGCTGGATGGCGCGCCGGGCTCGGCGCCGGCCGGCGGGCGGACCGGCGACACGCCCGGTGGCGTGGCGGGCTCGGTAGCGGTCGGCGGGCGGATGGTGGCCGGGCCGGGTGGTGGGTCGGGCTCGGCGCCGGCCGGTGGGTGGATCGGCGACGTGCGCGGTGGCGTGGCGGTCGGCGGGCGGATGGCGGCCGCGCCGCGAGGTGGGTCGGGCTCGGCGTCGATCGATGGGTGGGCCGGCGCCGCGCGTGGTGGCGTGGCGGGCTCGGTGGCAGGTGGCGGAGGGACCTGGTCGGCGGTGCGGTCGTCAGGCGAAGGCGCGGGCGCGGGCGCGTGGAGCGGCGCTGCGATCTTGGCCTGGGCGATGGCCAGCAGCCATCCGAATAGTGAGCCGCGGGCCGGGTCGAGGGTCGCGCGGTCCAGCCAGGCGGCGGTGAAGGTGGCCCGGGTGGCGTTCTCGGCGTCGGCGGTACTGGCGGTGCCCCGCACGGCCAGGTGGAACACCGCGGGGCCGAAGCGCTCGTAGGCCAGGCGCAGGGCGCGTTCGTCCCCGGCGCGGAACGGCTCGATGAAGCCGTCGTCGCCGTCGGGGGCGGTCGGGTGCCCGGTGTTCACCGGCGCTGCCCGGCCGGGTGCCGCGGTCGCCACCATCGCACGAGTACGTCCTGAAGCCGCTCGGTCGGTTCTTGACCAAGCATTCGGGGGGCGGCCGGCGCGCGGATGCGTGACACCGGGATTTCCCCACGGCGGCGTCACCCGCGATCCGCGGAGTGCTTCTTTCGGATCGTGCGCAACAATGTTCGAGCGAGTATCGGCTCACTGTCGGTGACCGGGCCGGCGTGACGTGGCGTAAGGACCGCAGGCCGACCTCGGCCTTCCGGGATCGGGGTGCCGTGCGCGGGTGGGCGGCCGGTCACAGCCGGTGTCGCCGCCGGAGCCCTGCGCCGGGAGTGCGCGGGAGCGGTGAAGATCGCCGCACCACCGGAGGGGTAGTAAGGAGCGCTCGGCCGTTAGGCTTGGGCCCGATGCCGTACCTCGATCACGCCGCCACCACGCCGATGCTCCCGGAGGCGCTCGACGCCTACGTCGCCACCGCGCGCGAAGTCGGCAATGCTTCGTCGCTGCACGCCCCCGGCCGCCAGGCGCGCCGGCGGGTGGAGGAATCGCGTGAGCGGATCGCCGCCGCGCTGGTGGCCCGCCCGTCGGAGGTGATCTTCACCGGGGGCGGCACCGAGAGCGACAACCTGGCGGTCAAGGGGCTGTTCTGGGCGCGCCGGTCCGCCGTGGCGGGCCGCAACCGGGTCGTCGCGAGCTCCGTGGAGCACCACGCCGTGCTCGACTCCGTCGCCTGGCTGGAGCGGCACGAGGGCGCCGACGTCACCTGGCTGCCGGTCGACGAAGCCGGGCGGGTGCGCCCGGACGACCTCGCCGCGGCGCTGGCGGGCGGCGACGTCGCGGTCGCCACCGTCATGTGGGCGAACAACGAGGTCGGCACCGTCCAGCCGGTCGCCGAGCTGGCGGCCCTGGCCGTCCGCGCGGGCGTGCCGTTCCACACCGACGCGGTGCAGGCCGTCGGCCAGGTCCCGGTCGACTTCGCGGCCAGCGGCGCGGCCGCGCTGACGGTGAGCGGCCACAAGCTGGGCGGCCCGATCGGCGCGGGCGCGCTGCTGCTGGGCCGCGAGGTGGACTGCACGCCGCTGGCGCACGGCGGCGGCCAGGAGCGCGACGTGCGCTCGGGCACGCTCGACGTCCCGGCCATCGTCGCCTTCTCGGTGGCGCTCGAGCTGTCGGTGAAGACGCAGCGCGAGTCCGCCGAGCGGATCGGCCGGCTCCGCGACGCCCTGGTCGAGCGCGTCCGCGCGGCCGTGCCCGACGCCATCCTCAACGGCGACCCCGTCGATCGCCTCGCCGGCAACGCCCACTTCTCGTTCCCCGGCTGCGAGGGCGACGCGCTGCTGCTGCTCCTCGACGCCCAGGACATCGCGTGCTCGACCGGCTCGGCGTGCTCGGCGGGCGTGGCGCAGCCCTCGCACGTGCTGCTGGCGATGGGCGCCGACGACGCGCGGGCGCGCTCGTCGCTGCGCTTCACGCTCGGCCACACCTCGGCCATGGCGGACGTCGACGCGCTGGTCGCCGCGCTGCCGCCGGCGGTCGAGCGCGCCCACCGCGCGGCCACCAAGAACCGCTGAGAGCCGGGTGACCATAATCGGAGTGAGCCGGTCGGCGGGCTCGATTCGGGTGGCATACAGGTGGGTGACGCGGCCGGGTGAAATGGTGTGTGAGATTTCAGCAATGGTACCGAATGCGGTCGGCCGTCGGGTTGAATCCGTCCGAGTGAATCGGGCATCGTTCCGCAACAATATTGCCTGGTAGAGCATCCGGCGATTTGGTTACGGCCGTTCTCTGACGGTTTTCGTGCGGCTTAAGACGGCGGATGCATCTATCTTTGCGCGGTGTCTGTCGAAACCCCTTTTGTGGATGACGCCACCGACATCATCGCCGTTGTCGACCAGCCGTCGCCGGTATTTGTCGACGTGTCGGGTCGTCGGAGAAAGCGAATCAGAATTATTTTCGCCGCACTCGGTAGCGCGACGCTCGTCTACGGTGCGCTGGTGGCCACGAGCCTGGCCGGCGGGCCGCTGCAGCCGCAGCAGTTGCTGCCGTTCCCGGATCTGGTGAACAACCTGCCGGTGCTCGAGCCGCAGCCCGCGGGCACGCCGCAGCCCGGTGCCAAGAACACGCCGGTGGCGCACAAGACGCCGGTCACCTCTGCCAAGAAGATCACCACCGCCGGACCGGCGCCCACGCGCAGCGGCGCCGCGCCCGCGCCCGCGGGCACCACCGGGGCGCCCGGCGTGCCCGGGCCCGGGGCGACCGCGACGACCGCGCCGCCGCCCGCGGAGGCGACGAGCACGCCGGCCGCGCCCGACCCGTCCGTCTCGCCGACGCACAGCCCGGCGCCGACCGCCGGGCCGACCGCGACCCCGGCGCCGACCCCGACGGCCACGCCGCGGCCGGGCCAGACGGAGGGCGCGACCGATAGGGCGCTGCCCGGGATCGGCGCGACCCCGACGGCGGCGCCGACCCGCTCCGCGGACACGGTCCCAGTCAAGGAGACCTCGACCGCGCTGCCCGACGTGACGCTGGCGGCCTCGCCGACGACCGGCGCCGCCGCGGGCACCGAGCACGGAACCGACGGCATCGTGCCCTCGCCCGGGGCGTCCGCGAGCGTGGGCCCGGCGTGAGCCCTCGCAAGCAGGTCGCGAAGCAACGGTTCTCGATCACCCGCCTGGTCTTCGGCGTCGTACTGCTGAGCATGCTGATCGGCGTGCTGTTCGTCGAGGCGTACGTCAACGCCGAGTTCCACCCGGACAACACCGAGAGCGTGGGCCAGCAGGCGCACGTGCCCCAGCAGGTGATCGACGGCGGGCCGATCATCGACACCCGCAACGGGGCGGTGCGCTCGTACAAGCTGCCCGACAAGACGATCGCGCTCACCTTCGACGACGGGCCCGACCCCGAGTGGACGCCGCGCATCATGGACGTCCTGCGCCGGCACAACGTCAACGCGACGTTCTTCGTCGTCGGCACCCAGGTCACCCGGCACGCCGACATCGTGGCCGAGCTCGCGCGCGGGGGCGACGAGATCGGCATCCACAGCTTCACGCACCCGCGCCTGGACGAGCTCTCGCAGTGGCAGCGTGAGCTGGAGTACTCCCAGACGCAGCTCGCCGTGGTCCGCGCGACCGGGCGCAAGTCGGCGCTGCTGCGCCTGCCGTACTCCTCCAGCGCCAACGCCATCGACGACGCGAACTGGCCGCTGATCCAGGAGGCCGGGAAGCTCGGCTACCTGTCGATCATGACGGACACGGACAGCCGCGACTGGAGCAAGCCGGGCGTGGACGCGATCGTGCGCGGCGCCACCCCCGAGGGCACCAGCGGCTCGATCGTGCTCATGCACGACGCGGGTGGCGACCGCGCGCAGACCGTCGAGGCGCTGGACCGCTTCATCCCGCTGATGCAAAAGCGGGGGTACGCCTTCACGACCGTCTCCGCCGGCCTGGCAAAGGCCCTCGCCGGCCAGAGCGTCTCGGTGGAGGCGCCGGCGAACGCCGCCGACAAGCGCCGCGCCATGGCGCTCGTCACCGCCGTCTCCGTCGCCGACTGGATCATGGAACTGCTGCGGGTGCTGTTCCTGCTCGTCGGGATCCTCACGATCGGGCGCACGGTCGCGCTGTTCCTGCTCGCCGGCCGGCACGCGCGGAAGCGCCGCGCGAAGACCTGGTCGTGGGGCCCGCCGGTCACGGATCCGGTGTCCGTCGTGGTGCCCGCCTACAACGAGAAGGAGGGCATCGAGGCCGCGGTGCGCTCCCTCGCGGGCGGCGACCATCCCGGCGGCATCGAGGTCGTGGTCGTCGACGACGGCTCCACCGACGGCACGGCCGCGCTCGTCGAGGCGATGCAGCTGCCCAACGTCCGGGTCGTGCGCATTCCCAACGGCGGCAAGCCCAACGCGCTCAACGTCGGCGTGGCGATGGCCCGCCACAACATCATCGTCATGGTCGACGGCGACACCGTGTTCGAGCCGGAGTCGGTGCGCCACCTCGTCCAGCCCTTCGCCGACCCGTCGGTCGGCGCGGTCGCGGGCAACGTCAAGGTCGGCAACCGGGGCTCGATCGTCGCGCGGTGGCAGCACATCGAGTACGTCATCGGCTTCAACCTCGACCGGCGCCTCTACGACCTGCTGCAGGTGATGCCGACCATCCCGGGCGCCATCGGTGCGTTCCGCCGCCAGGCGCTGCGCGACATCGGCGGGATCAGCCACGACACGCTGGCCGAGGACACCGACGCGACGATGGCGCTGTGCCGCAGCGGCTGGCGGGTGGTCTACGAGGAGCGCGCCCGCGCGTGGACAGAGGCGCCGAGCACCCTGAAGCAGTTGTGGCTGCAGCGGTACCGCTGGAGCTACGGCACGATGCAGGCGATGTGGAAGCACCGGCAGTCGCTGGTCGACACCGGCCCGTCCGGGCGCTTCGGGCGCGTGGGGCTGCCGTTCATCGCGTTCTTCGGCATCGCGCTACCGCTGCTCGCCCCGCTGATCGACATCCTGCTCGTCTACGGCCTGTTCTTCTCCAGCTGGAAGATCACGACGGGGGCCTGGCTGGCGATGCTCGGCCTGCAGCTGGTGACCGCGATCGTGGCGTTCCGGCTGGACAAGGAGCGGCTGCGGCCCCTGTGGGTGCTGCCGTTGCAGCAGTTCGTGTACCGCCAGCTGATGTACATCGTGCTCATCCAGTCGCTGGGCACGGCGCTGACCGGCGCTCGGCTGCGCTGGCACAAGCTGCACCGGGCGGGCTCCGCCGGCGCCAGCGCGCCGATCGCCCCGGACCCGGCTCCCGCGCAGTCCACGCCCACGCCTGCGCCCGCGCCCGCACGGCACGGCTGGGACGGCGCCGCCTCCGCGCGGCACGGCTGGGACAACGCCGCGTCCGCGCGAGAGGGCTGGGACGGTGCCGCCTCCGCCTGGGATGAGTGGGATAGTGCCGCGTCCGGGCGGGGTGAGCGGGACGGTGCCGCGGCCGTGCGGGGTGAGTGGCGTGGTCCTGAGTCCAGGCGGGACGACCGGGACGGTGCCGCGGCCGCGCAAGGAGAGTGGCATGGTCCCGCATCCGGGCGGGGCGACTGGGGCGAAGCCGCGCCCGTGCGGGGTGAGTGGCGTGGCCCCGCGTCCGGGCGGGACGACTGGGGCGAAGCCGCGCCCGCGCCGGGCGAGTGGCGCGGTTCCGCGTCCGGGCCGGCTGAGCGGGACGGTGCCGCGGCCGGGCGGGGCGAGTGGGACGGTGCCGCGGCCGGGCGGGGCGAGTGGGACGGTGCCGCGGCCGGGCGGGGCGAGTGGGACGGTGCCGCGGCCGGGCCGGCTGCGTGGGACGGTGCCGCCGCCGGGCGGGGCGAGTGGGACGGTGCCGCGGCCGGGCGGAGTGAGTGGCGCGGTTCCGCGTCCGGGCCGGATGAGTGGGACGGCGCGGGGTCCGCGCGGTCGCGGGGGGTGGCCCAGGTGCCGCAGGCGTCCGCGCCCGAGCGCCGGGTCTCCGAGCACACCGCGGTGCTGTACGGCGCCGCGCACTCGCGCCTGCTGCGGTCGCGCGCCGCCGAGTCGGAACGGGAAGGGGACTGAGTGCGTCGCATGTCCCTGCGCCGGCGGCTGGGCTTCGCGGTGTTCATCGTGGCGTCCCTGGCCCTGGGCTCGCTGGCCGTGCGCGGGTCCGGGGGCGTCGAGGAGGAGGCGGCCGGGCAGACGGCGGCGGCCGCCTCGCCGGCCCCGGCCCCGTCGGCGGCCGTCGCGCGGGCGCCCGGGGGCGCGAGTGCGAGTCCGGCCCGCAGCGCCGACGGGCGGCTCGCGGTGCGGGTGGGGCCGGCGCAGCAGGTGCGCGGCGATCTGTCCGACCCGCAGAAGAAGGACATCGCCATGCGGCTGGTGTCCAGTGCGGAGAACTCGACGCTGGACTGGACCGCGCAGTACGGCTACATCGAGGACATCCACGACGGCCGCGGGTACACGGCGGGCATCGTCGGGTTCTGCAGCGGTACCGGGGACCTGCGCGCGGTCGTCGAGCGGTACACGAAGGCGGTGCCGGGCAACCGCCTGGCCGCGTACCTGCCGGCGCTCAAGCGGGTCAGCGGCAGCGCCTCGCACGCCGGCCTGGACCCGAACTTCCCGGCGGACTGGAAGGCGGCCGCGGCCGATCCCGCGTTCCGCGCCGCGCAGGACGCCGAGCGGGACCGGATGTACTTCAACCCGGCGCTCAGCCAGGCCAAGCAGGACGGGCTGCGGGTGCTGGGCCAGTTCATCTACTACGACGCGATCGTCATGCACGGCGCGAACGGCCTGGCGAAGCTGCGCCGCACCGCGGCCGCGCAGGCCGCCCCGCCCGCGAAGGGCGGCGACGAGGCGGCCTACCTGGGGGCGTTCCTCGACGCGCGGGTGCGGCTGATGGAGGACGAGGGCGACCACGGCGACTCCAGCCGGGTGGACGAAGCGCAGCGGGTGTTCCTGGCGGCGCGCAACTTCGGCCTCGATCCGCCGCTGCGCTGGAAGGTCTACGGCGACTCCTACGAGATCGCGGTCTGATTGTTCTTGGCACCGCGGACCTGGCAGGGCCCGGCCGCCCGTTCAGGGCAGGCCGGGCCCGTTGTCTGGCGGGAGCAACGGTCTGTATGTGACGCGGCCCGAGTCATGAATATCGGATTTATCCGAAATTTCGGGCTTGGCGGCGAACCGTCGGGGCGCGTCGACGCGCGCGGAGGCGTGGGATGCCGAGGTGGCGGATGGCCTGGGATCCGGCCGCGCGGGAGCGTGGTGGGTGCGCCGGTAGGCTTGTCGTGTGAGAGTGCTAGCGGCGATGTCCGGCGGGGTCGACTCGGCGGTCGCGGCCGCCCGGGCGGCGGCGGCCGGGCATGACGTGACCGGCGTCCATCTCGCGCTGGCCCGCAACCCGCAGACCTACCGCTCGGGCGCGCGCGGCTGCTGCACGCTCGAGGACGCGCGCGACGCGCGGCGGGCGGCCGACGTGATCGGCATCCCGTTCTACGTCTGGGACATGGCCGAGCAGTTCCACGAGGACGTGGTGGACGACTTCGTGGCGGAGTACGCGGCCGGGCGCACGCCCAATCCGTGTCTGCGCTGCAACGAGAAGATCAAGTTCGCGGCGGTGCTGGATCGCGCGGTGGCGCTCGGATTCGACGCGGTCGTCACCGGCCACCATGCCCGGCTCGGCGCGGACGGGCTGCTGCGGCGCAGCGTCGACCTGGCCAAGGACCAGTCCTACGTGCTGGCCGTCCTGACCCGGGCGCAGCTGGACCGGGCGATGTTCCCGCTCGGCGACTCGACCAAGGCGCAGGTGCGCGCGGAGGCGGCCGCGCGGGGGCTGGCCGTCGCCGACAAGCCCGACAGCCACGACATCTGCTTCATCGCCGACGGCGACACCAGGGGCTTCCTCGCGGAGCGGCTCGGGCGCGCGCCGGGCGACATCGTCGACGCGACCAGCGGGGCGGTGATCGGGCGGCACGAGGGCGCGTATGCCTACACCGTCGGCCAGCGCCGCGGGCTGGACCTGCGGGTCTCCGCGCCCGACCGCAGCCCCCGCTACGTGCTGTCGATCACCCCGGTGACCAACACGGTGACCGTCGGGCCCGCGTCCGCGCTGGACGTGTCGGCGGTGATCGGGCAGCGTCCGGTGTGGACGGTGCCGGCCGCCGGCGACGTCGCCTGCGAGGTGCAGCTGCGCGCGCACGGCGAGACGGTGCCCGCGACCGTGCGGCTCGAAGAGGGCCGGCTGGTCGCCGTGCTCGGGCGCCCCGCCCGCGGGGTCGCGACCGGGCAGGCGATCGTGTGTTACGAGCCGTCCCCGGACGGCGACATCGTGCTTGGCTCGGCCACCATCGCCGAGACGTCCTGAGCCCGCGAGCTGGAGAGAATCGTCGTGACGTCGTTCGCTTGGCCGGTCGGGTCCGCCACCGGCATCGGCTCCATGCCCGGCACCGACATCGCCGAGGCGCAGCGCATCGTGCTGGGCGAGCTGCCCGACCTGCCGCACCTGCCGGAGCTGCCCGCGCGCGGCCCGGGCGCGGACATGATCGGGCGCGCGGGCGCGTTCCTGGTCGAGCTGCCGATCGAGCTGTACGCCGCGCGCTGGCGCGTGGCCGCCCGGCCCGGCCACGACCTGCGCGTCGCGCGCGACCTGCTGGAACGCGACCTGGACACGATGACGGAGCAGGCCGGCGAGTTCACCGGCGTGTTCAAGGTGCAGGTGCCCGGGCCGTGGACGCTCGCCGCGTCGCTCGGGCTGCCGATCGGCGGGCAGGTGCTGCGCGACCCGGGCGCGGCGCGCGACCTCGCGGAGTCGCTGGCCGACGGCGTGCGGGCGCACGTCGCGGACGTGCGGGCCCGGCTCCCGCGCGCGACGGTCCTGCTGCAGCTCGACGAGCCGTCGCTGCCGGCGGTGCTGGCCGGGCGGGTGCCGACGGAGAGCGGGTTCGGCACGCTGCGCTCGGTCGACGAGAGCGTCGCGCGGGCGGCGCTGACCGGGGTCGTGGAGGCGGCCGGGGCGCCGGTCGTCGTGCACTGCTGCGCGCCGGACGTGCCGCTGGGGCTGCTGTGCGAGGCGGGCGCGGTCGGGGTGGCGCTCGACCTGTCGCTGGTCCGCGACCTGGACGCGCTGGGCGAGCGGCTGGACGCCGGGCTGGGGCTGTTCGCCGGGGTGTCCGGGCGCACGTCGGCGGAGCTGGCCGGGCAGGTCCGGGACCTGTGGCGCAAGCTCGGCTTCCCGCTGAAGACGATGGCGGAGCAGGTGGTCGTGACGCCGCCGTGCGGGCTGCCGTCCGGCGCCAGGGTGCGCACCACGCTGACCGCCGTGCGGGAGGCCGCTCGCCGGCTGACGGACGACCTCGAGTAGCGGATTTTTTGTCGTACCCCCACGGTAAGTTCACTGCCATGACCGACGCCGAAACCGAACCGACGATCGAGGCCCGCGAGCGGCACGCCGAGCTGGCCCGGGAGCTGGACGAGCACCAGTATCGCTACTACGTGCTGCAGTCCCCGTCGGTCGACGACGCGACCTACGACCGGCTCATGCGGGAGCTGGTGGCGATCGAGACGCAATATCCGGCGCTGGTCACGCCGGATTCGCCGAGCCAGCGGGTCGGCGGCACGTTCTCGACCGAGTTCGCGTCGGTCACGCACCGGGAGCGGATGCTCAGCCTCGACAACGCGCTCGACGAGGCCCAGCTCGACGCCTGGGCGGAGCGGGTGGAGCGCGACGCCGGCAGCCAGCCGCGCTACCTGTGCGAGCTCAAGATCGATGGGCTGGCGCTCAACCTCACCTATGAGCAGGGCCGGCTGACCCGGGCCGCGACCCGCGGCGACGGGCGCACCGGCGAGGACATCACGTTCAACGCCCGCACGATCCGCGACATCCCGGAGCAGCTGGCCGGCGACCACGTGCCCGACCTGCTGGAGGTGCGCGGCGAGGTGTTCTTCACCCTGGAGGGGTTCGAGGAGGTCAACGCGGCGCAGGTGGCGGCGGGGGAGAAGCCGTTCGCCAATCCGCGCAACGCGGCCAGCGGCAGCCTGCGGCAGAAGGACCCGCACATCACCGCGGGCCGGCCGATGCGCATGCTGGTGCACGGGTTCGGCGCCCGGGAGGGGTTCAACCCGGCCAGCCAGTCCGAGGCGTATGAGCTGATGCACGGCTGGGGGCTGCCGACCTCGTCGCGGTATGAGGTGTTCGACGACCTGGCGGGCGTGAAGTCCTACATCGCCAAGTTCGGCGAGCTGCGCCACAAGCTGGAGCACGAGATCGACGGCGTGGTGGTGAAGGTCGACCAGCTGTCGATCCAGCGCCGGCTCGGCTCGACCAGCAAGGACCCGCGGTGGGCGATCGCGTTCAAGTATCCGCCCGAGGAGGCGATGACGAAGCTGCTCGACGTGCAGGTCAACGTCGGGCGCACGGGGCGGGTCACGCCGTTCGCGGTGATGGAGGCGGTGTTCGTCGGCGGCGTCACGGTGCGGCAGGCGACCCTGCACAACGCGCAGGAGGTCGTGCGCAAGGGCGTGCTCATCGGCGACACGGTGGTGATCCGCCGGGCCGGCGAGGTGATCCCCGAGGTTCTCGGCCCGGTCGCCGACCGCCGCGACGGCACCGAGCGGGCGTTCGTGATGCCGGCCGAGTGCCCGGCGTGCGGCACGCCGCTGGCTCCGGAGAAGGAGAGCGACGTCGACATCCGCTGCCCCAACACGCAGTTCTGCCCGGCGCAGCTGCGGGAGCGGCTGTTCGCCCTGGCCAGCCGGTCGGGGCTGGACATCGAGGCGCTCGGCCAGGAGGCGGCCGCGGCGCTGCTGGAGTCGGTCATCCCGAACGAGAGCGAGCTGTTCGACGTCGACGCCGAGCGTTTGGCGGGCTCCCCGTTCTTCGTCAACAAGAACGGTTCGCTCGGCGCCAACGCGGTGAGCCTGCTGGCCAACCTGGAGGAGGCCAAGCAGCGGCCGCTGTGGCGGATCATGGTCGCGCTGTCGATCCGGCACGTCGGCCCCACCGCGGCGCAGGCGCTGGCCCGCTCGCTGGGCTCGATGGAGGCGATCGCCTCGGCCACCCCGGAGGAGCTCGTCGCCGTCGAGGGCGTCGGCCCGACGATCGCCCGCGCCGTCCACGACTGGTTCGAGGTCGAGTGGCACCGCGAGTGGGTGAAGCGCTGGGCCGACGCCGGGGTGCGGATGGTCGAGGAGCGGGTCGACACCGGGCCGCGGCCGCTGGAGGGCATGACGGTCGTGGTGACCGGGTCCCTGGAGCGGTATTCCCGCGATCAGGCCACCGAGGCCGTCACCTCGCGCGGCGGCAAGGTCTCCGGCTCGGTGTCGAAGAAGACGCACTTCGTGGTCGTCGGGGAGGCACCGGGCTCCAAGGCGGAC
This sequence comes from Dactylosporangium sp. CA-092794, assembly GCF_050948465.1. NCBI lineage: Bacteria > Bacillati > Actinomycetota > Actinomycetes > Micromonosporales > Micromonosporaceae > Dactylosporangium > Dactylosporangium sp. CA-092794. The sequence continues at coordinate 1,599,923 of NZ_CP192044.1, forward strand.
AAGGCGGCCTCGCTCAAGGTGCCGATCCTGGACGAGGCGGGGTTCGAGGTGCTGCTGACCGAGGGCCCCGACGCGGCACGGGCCGTGGCCCAGGTCGCCGAGCCCGCGGACCCCGCGGACCCCGCGGACCCCGCAGACCCCGCAGATCCCGCAGAACCCTCGGAGGCGGCGGAATCGTCAGCGGAGGAGAAGGAGGAGGTTTAGCGGCAGAGCCGGCCCGGATGCTCCACGTGCATGAAGGACGCTGGTATTCACCTGGTTGGCCGGGGTGAGCGGGAAGGCTCGGGTGCTCGATTGCGGCCGTGTCATGGCAGAGCTGAACGAGCGGGGCTTCTCCGGCGTGCCGGGGTGGACCTGTCTCCCGCGCTGACCTTGCGGGGCCGCCAGTCGCGGCCCGGCCTGCTGCGGTTCGAGGTGCTGGAGTCCAGCCGGCGAGCTTCGACGCCGTCGTGCTGTTCGCGGTGCTGACGTGCGTCCCCGACGACGACGCTCAGCGGGCACTGATCGCCGAGCTGGTCCGCGTTCTGGCGCCGGGCGGGCCGCTGTATGTCAGCGACATGGTCAAGCCGACGAACGCAACCGGGGCCGCTACGCCGCGCATGCCCAGCGGTTCGGCACCCCGTACGGGGTGTTCGCCACCGGCGGCCGGGCGGCGTGCCGGAATCGACCGTCATCAATCACGGACGGTGCAACTGCTGGAGACCGCGGTCAGGCGCCAGCCTTCGGTGACCGCCGGCGCGGCGGTCGCCGTGCGCGTGGTTTCCCGGTCCTGGCGATGCTGACGCCGATGGACGCGGTCCGCTGCGCCGTGATGGAGAGGTGCCAGACTGCTGAGCGGCTGGCCCGAGGTCACGTCCGCCGGCGTGGTGTATCAGGCCAGTGCCTGATCGTGCTGGTTGAGATCAGGCGGCCGCCGCGGGCTGGGTGTCGGTGGCCACCTGGGCGCACAAGCGGTCATCGCCCCCTGGGTGGCGCGGTGCGGCGGACCGGTGCGGATGTCGCACCCGCCGGGCGCAACCTGCGATCCGCGCGGCCGGGCCGGACGTATGTCTCCGGGATCGCGATGCTCGCGGTGGCCGCACACCGGGTTTGCCATGATCCCGGAGACTTGTGGTACACGGGGGTACATCAGCGTTCCGTGATCATGAAAAACCGATGGTGTCGATGCGCTGGTGCGCATGATCACGGAGACTTCCGGTCCCTGCGCCCTGCCGCGCGGCGTGCAGCGCCCGACCGGTGGGACATGATCGCAGACCGTGCCCGCCGGTTGGGACGCGCAGGCCGGCCGCCGGTGGCCGCCGGCGGGCATCGTGGACGGCGGGGCGGGCCGGTGCCGGGGTGCGGGCGGAGCGCGGCCGGTGCGGGCCGGCCAGTATCGGACCGCACGCGGCGCATCGCGGCCGTGCCGGTGCCGGTCCGTGGCGGACAGGCCAAGCTCATACACCACGCCGACGGACGTGAACTGGCCCGACGTTCCTGTGCTGATTCTGTCGTGCGGGCGGAGAGTAATGGCTTGATTGGCGCGATGTAACCGCTCCCATGGGCTGACGGGAGTCAATACCGATTGACACGTAGGGTTCGCAATCGGTTACCCGGCAATGATATTCAAGCTGATCTGTCCACTTTGGCATCGCCCGGTCGGTTGAATAGCATGGCGGTTCTGCATCGATTCGGCATCCTTTCCTGATTTCTCCCGGCGGCAGGGTGCAGGCTCCGTAGGCGTCCGTACCGACTGTCGCGCGGCCCGCCAGACGAGCCGGCGCGCCGAGCAGAGAACGGGGACCGGCCGGATGGAGCAGAGCGCGTTGCGCAACGTCGCGCCGCCTCGGCATCGACATCGGTTTTTCGCGTACGTCGCCGTCGTCATCGGGCTGGCGGCCGCGCTGGCCGTGCAGAGCGTGGTGCGCGACGGCCTGCCCGGGCGCACGGATCCGGCGTTCTGGGTGTTCGCGGCGCTGGCGGTGGTCGCCGACACGCCGCCGTTCGTGCAGGGCGGGCGGGACGAGGAGGCGCCCACCTTCCCGTCGGTGTCGTTCACGTTCGCGCTACTGATCGCCTACGGGTGCGCGCCCGCCGTGGTGGTCCAGCTCGCGGCGGTGGTCGTGGCCGCGATATGGCTCAAGCACGCGCCCTGGCGGGCCGCGTTCAACGCCGCCCAGTACATCGTGTCCTTCTGCGCGGCCGGGGCTGTGCTGAACGCGGGCGGGTTCGATGCGCGACGCCCGGACGCGCACGCCCTGCTCGGCGGGGCCGCGGTGCTGTGGGTGCTGGCCGCCGCGGCGACCTGGTTCGTGGTGAACAACCTGCTGGTCTCCACGGCGGTGTGGCTGCGCTTCGGCGGCGGCTGGCGGCGGCGGTTCGCCCGGGCGGTGGTCGCCGACGCGCTGCCCAACGGGGCGCTGCTGCTGTCCGCGCCCGGGCTGGTCGCGGCCGCGCACGTCGACGTGTGGCTGGTGCCGCTGGCCCTGGTGTCGCTGTTCGCGGTACGGCGGATGATCAAGCTCGCGGCCCAGCGCTCCCAGGCGGCGCGCCGCGACCCGCTCACCGGCCTGCCCAACCGCAAGGCGCTCGAGCGCGCGGTCGCGGCGGCGCTGCAGGAGCACGCGGAGCGGGCCGAGGTCGGCGCGGCCGAGCGGCGCCTGGCCCTGCTGCTGCTCGATCTGGACGCGTTCAAGCAGGTCAACGACGCGCTCGGGCACCGGGTCGGCGACCGGCTGCTGGTCGAGGTGGGCGAGCGGCTCACCGCGGCCGCGCGCGCGTCCGGGCCCGGCAATCTCGTCGGGCGGCTCGGTGGCGACGAGTTCGCCGTGGTGGTACCCCATCTGAAGGACACGGCGGACGCCCGGCGCAGTGCCGCCGAGATCATGTCGGCGCTGGCCGAGCCGGTGCTGCTGGACGGGCTGCCGATCGACGTCGGCGCGTCGGTGGGGGTGGCGGTCTATCCCGAGCACGGCACGGACTTCGCCGAGCTGATGCAGCACGCCGACGTCGCGATGTACGACGCGAAGGGCCGCGGCGACAACCTCGCCGTCTACGCGCCCGAGTCCGACCACAACACGCCCGAGCGGCTCAGCCTGCTGGCCGACCTGCGCCGGGCGCTGGAGTCCGAGCAGGACGGCGGCATCGAGCTCTACTACCAGCCGCAGGTCGAGCTCGGCACCGGCGCCGTGGTCGGCGTGGAGGCGCTGCTGCGCTGGCGGCACCCGCAGCGCGGCCCGGTCGACCCGGAGGAGCTCATCCGGGTCGCCGAGCACAGCGCCGTGATGCGCCTGCTGACCCTGCGCATCGTCGACGAGGCCATCGGGCAGCTCGCCGCCTGGCGCGGCAGCTCACCGGCGGCCGAGGGGGTGCGCGTCGCGGTGAACGTCAGCGTCCGCGACCTGCACACCGGCGAGATCGCCGACCGGATCGCGGCCCGGCTGCACCAGATGTCGGTCGACCCGTCCCGGCTGGAGCTGGAGATCACCGAGAGCGCGCTGATGGCCGACCCGCGCCGCGTCCTCGCGACGCTCGCCCGGCTGGAGAAGCTCGGCGTCGCGATCGCGCTCGACGACTTCGGCACCGGCTACTCCTCGATGCTCCACCTGCGCCGGCTGCCGCTGGCCGAGGTGAAGATCGACCGCTCGTTCGTGCTGGGCGTGGCCACCGACCCCGACGACGCGGCGATCGTCCGCTCCATGATCGACCTGGCCCGGGCGCTCGGGCTGCGCGTGGTCGCGGAGGGCGTCGAGGACGAGCGCACCTGGCGCATGCTCGTCGAGGCCGGCTGCGACCTGGCCCAGGGCTGGTACTTCGCCCGCCCGATGCCGCCGGCCCAGCTGCTGGACTGGCTGGCGCGGCGCCCCCGGTCCACCGTCGCGCACAGCGGGTGACAGCCACGAAATAGACTCGTCGGGTCGACGCCGGCATGTCACGCTGCGTCGAAGCCGACGACCTGAAGGAGATGCGCGCCGATGGCCACGATATCCCGCGAGGAGGTGGCGCACCTCGCGCGCCTCGCGCGGCTTGCCGTCACCGATGAAGAGCTCGACACCTTCGCCGGGCAGCTCGACGTCATCCTGCAGGCCGTAGCCCAGGTGGGCGAGGTGGCCGCGGCCGACGTGCCGCCGACCTCCCACTCCGTGCCACTGACCAACGTGTACCGCGACGACGTCGTCGTGCCGGGCCTGTCGCGCGCGGACGCGCTGGCCGGCGCGCCCGACGCCGAGGAACACCGCTTCCGCGTCCCGCGGATTCTCGACGAGGAGGCCTGAGCCGTGTCCGACCTCATCAAGCTGTCCGCGGCCGAGCTCGGCCGCCGCCTCGCCGCGAAGGAGGTGTCGGCCGTCGAGGTCGCCACCGCGCACCTCGAGCGCATCGAGGCCGTCGAGGGCAAGGTCCACGCCTTCCTGCACGTCGACCGCGAGGGCGCGCTGGAGGCCGCCCGGGCCGCCGACGAGCGCCTCGCCCGCGGGGAGGCGGCCGGCCCGCTCGACGGCGTGCCGATCGGCGTCAAGGACGTCATCGCCACGCGCGGCGTGCCGACGACCGCCGGCTCGAAGATCCTCGAGGGCTGGCGCCCGCCCTACGACGCGACCATCACCGGCCGGCTGCGCGCCGCCGGGCTGGTCATGCTCGGCAAGACCAACATGGACGAGTTCGCGATGGGTTCGTCGACCGAGTATTCGGCCTACGGCCCGACGTACAACCCCTGGGACACCTCGCGCATCCCGGGCGGCTCCGGCGGCGGCTCGGCGGCCGCGCTGGCCGCCTACGAGGCGCCGCTGGCCATCGGGACCGACACCGGCGGCTCGATCCGCCAGCCGGCCGCCGTCACCGGCACCGTGGGCGCGAAGCCGACCTACGGCGGCACGTCGCGGTACGGCCTCATCGCCTTCTCCTCGTCGCTGGACACGCCCGGCCCGTGCGGCCGCACCGTCGAGGACGCCGCGCTGCTGCACGCCGTCATCGCCGGCCACGACCCGCGCGACTCGACGTCGGTCCCGCAGCCGGTGCCCGACGTCGTCGCGGCCGCGCGGCTCGGCGCCACCGGCGACCTGAGCGGCGTGCGCCTCGGCCTGGTGAAGGAGTTCGCCGGAGAGGGCGCGGAGCCCGGCGTCGCCGCGGCCTACCGCGAGTCGATCGACGCCCTGGTCAAGCTCGGCGCCGAGGTCGTCGAGGTGTCCTGCCCGAGCTTCAAGTTCGCGCTGCCCGCGTACTACCTGATCGCGCCCAGCGAGTGCTCCTCCAACCTGGCGCGCTTCGACGGCGTGCGCTATGGCCTGCGCACCGGCGACGACGGCAAGCGCTCGCTCGAGGAGGTCATGTCGCTGACCCGCGCCGCGGGCTTCGGCCCGGAGGTGAAGCGGCGCATCATGATCGGCACGTATGCGCTGTCCGCCGGCTACTACGACGCCTACTACGGCCAGGCGCAGAAGGTGCGCACGCTGATCACGCGCGACTTCACCGCCGCCTTCGAGTCCGCCGACGTGCTCGTCGCGCCGACGACGCCGTTCGTGGCGTTCCCGCTCGGCTCGCGCACGTCGGACCCGTACCAGATGTACCTCGCCGACCTCTACACGATCCCGTCGAACCTCTACGGCGGCCCGGCCATCTCGGTGCCGGCCGGCCTGTCGGAGGGGCTGCCGGTCGGGTTCCAGATCATGGCGCCGACGATGGCGGACGACCGGATGTACCGTGTCGCGGCCGCGCTGGAGTCCACCCAGCCGCCGCTGACGCCGCCCGCGCTGTAGACGGTGACCCCGGGGCCGTCGCCGGCCCCGGGGACCGGCTCAGCCGCGGCCGCCCTGCCGCCAGGAGAACGGGCCGGGCAGGTCGACGCGGTTCTTGCGGCTGCGGGAGTTCCACGACCAGGGGCCGAGCTTGAAACTCCACGAGGAGAAACCCTCCTGCGTGAAGTGGAAGATGAACGGGCCGAACTTCTTGTTCTTTCGAAACTGCACCGGCATGGGCGCTTGATACCCAATGTCGTGCATGGATACACCAGAGGCTGAAAGCAGGCAGATCATGAGCACCGTGACGCAGCTGACCTACGAGGAGGCGGTGGCCCGGTTCGAGCCGGTCATCGGCCTGGAGACGCACGTCGAACTCGGCACCAACACCAAGATGTTCTGCGGCTGCCCGACCACGTTCGGCGCCGAGCCCAACACCCAGGTCTGCCCGGTCTGCCTCGGCCTGCCCGGCGCCCTGCCGGTCGCCAACCGCGCCGCGATCGAGGCGACGATCCGCATCGGCCTCGCGCTGAACTGCTCGATCGCGCCGTGGGGCCGATTCGCGCGCAAGAACTACTTCTACCCGGACATGCCGAAGAACTTCCAGATCAGCCAGTACGACGAGCCGCTGTGCGTGGACGGCTACCTCGACGTGGAGCTCGACGGCGAACTGGTGCGCATCGGCATCGAGCGCGTCCACCTCGAGGAGGACACCGGCAAGACCCTCCACGTCGGCGGCGCGACCGGGCGCATCCACGGCGCGACCGAGTCCCTCGTGGACTACAACCGGGCCGGCATCCCGCTCGTCGAGATCGTCACCAGGCCGGTCCCCGGCACGGGCGCCCGCGCGCCGGAGATCGCCCGCGCCTACGTCACCGAGCTGCGCGACGTCATCCGCACGCTCGACGTCTCGGACGTGCGCATGGAGCAGGGCTCGCTGCGCTGCGACGTCAACACGTCGCTGAACCGCACGGGCGAGGCGTGGGGCACCCGCACGGAGACGAAGAACGTCAACTCCCTGCGCAGCGTCGAGCGCGCCGTCCGCTCCGAGATCATCCGCCAGGCCGGCGTGCTCGAGTCGGGCGGCAAGATCATCCAGGAGACCCGCCACTTCCACGAGGAGACCGGCGACACCACCTCGGGCCGCAGCAAGGAGACCGCGACCGACTACCGCTACTTCCCCGAGCCCGACCTGGTCCCGCTGGCCCCGCCGGCCGAGTGGGTCGCCGAGCTCAAGGCCGCGCTGCCCGAGCTGCCGCGCGTGCGCCGCGCCCGGCTGCAGGCCGACTGGGCCTTCTCCGACCTCGACATGCAGTCCGTGGTCAACGCGGGCGCCGTCGAGCTCATCTCCGCCACGGTCGAGGCCGGCGCCACCGCCGCCTCCGCGCGCAAGTGGTGGCTGGGCGAGCTGGCCCGCCGCGCCAACGAGACGGAGACCGAGCTCGACGCCCTGGGCGTCACGCCCGCCGCCGTCGCCGAGCTGCAGTCCCTGGTCGACTCGGGCAAGATCAACGACAAGCTCGCCCGCGTCGTCCTGGAGGGCGTCATCGCCGGGGAGGGCACGCCGGCGCAGGTCGTGGCCGCCCGGGGCCTCGAGGTCGTCTCCGACGAGGGCGCCCTGACCGCCGCGGTCGACGAGGCGATCGCCGCCAACCCGGACATCGCCGCGAAGGTCCGCGACGGCAAGGTGGCCGCCGCGGGTGCCCTGGTCGGCGCGGTCATGAAGGCCACCGGCGGCAAGGCCGACGCGAAGACGGTCCGCGAACTGATCATCGCCCGCCTGACCGCCTGACCGGCTGGGTTCGTCCAGGCCGCCGCGTGGTTTCGCGGCGGCCCGGCCGCCCCCGAGCCGGCGTTGCCGGTCCGCGCCGCGGACCGACCCGTGGCCGTACCCGAATTTTCGGAAATTCCGTATTACTCCGGTCCGTGCAACTCGCGACCGTTGCTCCCGTCAGACACCACTCGGGCCTGGCGGCCCTCCCTGCCAGGCCCGCGGTGCCAAGAGCGAATCGAAAAGTCGGGCGCTCCGCGCCACGACTTTTCGGACTTATACCCCGGCGGCCGACATATCCGCTGAAGTCACCATAAGACTGCTCGTGGGCCGGTCGTAAGTCTCCGTGATCATGCGCTCATCGCTGTCGACACCACGGTTTTTCATGATCGTGGAGACTTTTGGTACTGATAGGTACGTTTTGTCTCCGCGATCACGAAAAAGTCGGTGAACGGCGGCGGGTCGCGCATGATCGCGGAGAGTTGTGGTCGGGCGCCGATCGGTGCGGAGCACGCCGCGGTCTGGCTGGCGCCGGCGGCATGGTGCTCGGCGGGGCTTGCGGTGCGGAGCGCGCTGGGGTTCGGCCGGCGGCGTCCCTCACCGCGCGGCCTCGACGGGCTGCGTGCGTCGTCGGTCGCCCTCCACCGGCAGGTATGGTCCCCGCCGCCGAACGGTCGTGGCCCGGCTGGTCGAACGATCGGCCACCTCGCGCCCGCGCAGCACGGTGGTGGGTCGCGGAGCCCGTTCCTGGGGGCCGGCGCAGGCGTCGTGCTCGGCCGGGTTGCGGTGTCGGATGCGCGGTGGGGGCTTGGCACCGCGGACCTGGCAGGGCCCGGGCGCCCGTTCAGGGCAGGCCGGGCCCGGTGTCTGGCGGGAGCAACGGTCTGGAAGTGACGCGGCCCGAGTCATCTGATGCTTGGTCGGCAGGTGCCGCAAGTCTCCGTCGGGGCTAGGAGGAGGGGGACAGCGACGGCGCGGGGGCGGGCGTGGACGGCTCCGGGGTCGGCGGGGCCTTCGTGTCCTCGGGGACGATGTGCCGCTGCAGGGACACCTCGGTCAGGCCCGTGCCGCCGACCGTGATGTCGTCGTAGGCCGACAGGTGGCGGTCCTGGTCGAAGTACAGGATGGAGAGCGCCAGTGGCGTGGGCTTCTCGTGCTCGAGGCCGCGCAGGCCCGCGCCGCCCGTGGAGCCCTCCACCATCAGCAGGGTGCGCTCCCGCGCGGGGGGCTTCGGGGCGGGCGAGCCCGACGCCGACGGGACCGGGGCGGCCACGGGCGGCTTCGCGTCCAGGCGGGACACGGAGCGCTGGTGCAGGTGGCCGGCCAGGACGAGGGGGCACGCGCCGGCCAGCTCCTGCGCGGCGACCGGGTCGTGGACCAGCGCCACGTCGACCGGCTTGGGGCTGGAGCGGATCTTCTCGGCGAGCAGGTCGCCCGAGGCGACGACCTGCTGGTGCTGCTCCTCGTTGGTCGCGTCCGTGGACTTGTCGGGGGTGAAGCGCGGGTCGCCGATGCCGGCGAAGGTGAGGCCCTTGACGGTGGCGATGTTGTCGTCGAGGACGATCGCGTTGGGCTGCCGCGCGACCGCGGCCGCGGTGACCGTCGAGTCGTGGTTGCCGCGGATGTAGATGTACGGGACCTTCAGGTCGGAGATGACGTTGACGTACGACGCCTCGGGCTCGCTGCCCCAGTCGTTGATGTCGCCGGTGTCGACGATCATGTCGATGCTGAACTGGTCCGCGACCGAGCGCACCACGCCCCAGGCGGCCGGGTTGAGGTGCATGTCGGAGATGTGGAGGACCTTGGTGGCGCTGGTGTTCGGCTCGTACACCGGCAGCGCCGAAATCGTGCCGTAGAGCTTGCTGACGTTGAGCACCAGCTTCTGCAGCTGCGCCCGGTACTCCTCGTAGCGGTTGGCGATGCGCTGCGCGTCGCCGATGATGGCGGGGGCGTTGACGAGCAGGCCGCGGTAGGTCGGCTCCTGGATCGCCGCCGGCTTGAAGGTCAGCAGCGTCGCGGCGCCGGTCGACGCGAGGACGCCGATGACCACGAGGCCCGCGATCGCGGTCTCCCGGCGCGCGCGGAACACCAGCAGGACCAGGGCCATGCCGCCGAGGACGCCGCAGCCGGCGGTCTGCAACGCCAGCCGTCGCACGCCGAGGTTGAGCTGGTCGACGGCGTCGTGGCTGATCTGCTCGAGGTTGCCGGACTTCGCGGCGAACGCGCGGGTGCGCGTCTCGTCCAGCGACTCCAGCCGGATGCGCAGGTGCGCGGGCCCGTCGTGGCTGTCCAGCTCCAGCGAGCCCAGCGGCGGGATCTCCACCGACGTGTCGCCCACCCACGACGGGGTGAGCGACAGCTGCGCGCGGAAGGGGCCGATGTCCTGCGTCGTCGTGCCGCCGAGCTGGACGCCGATGAGCATGCCGATGACGGCCACCGCGACCACCAGCAGCAGGCGCGCGACCCGTCTCAGGCGTGGGTGCCCGGGCGCGGACGCGCGGGCGCCGAGCGGGTGGTGGCGCCGCCCGGCGGCCATGACGATCGCGCGGCGCCGCTCCCGTCGGGCGGCCAGCGCGGTACGGCGGGAAAAGGGCGAGATCAACTCTTGCCGGCCTCGCCGACGTTGCTGATGACCAGGCGCAGGAGGCGGTCGTCGTCGGGCTTCGGGTCGCCGCGACCGTCCTTGTTGGACGTCGACACCCACAGACTGCCGTCCGGCGCGACCGCGGCCGCGCGGAGGCGCCCGTACTCGTCCTGCAGCAGCGGCGTGGGCGCGCCGAGGAGGCCGCCGGTCGCGGTTACCTGCATCACGTACAGCCGGGCGCCCTTGAGGCAGGCGGCCACCAGGTAGCCGTCCAGATACGCCAGGCCGGAGCACGACGCGTCGGCCGTCTTCCATACCTGGATCGGGTTCGTGTACTTCGGGTCCGAACCTTTGCCCTCTACGGCGGGCCAGCCGTAGTCCTTGCCGGCCTCGATCACGTTGAGCTCATCCCAGTCGTTGGCGCCGTACTCGACGGCGTACATCCGCTTGTTCCCGTCCCAGGCGAACCCTTGCACGTTGCGATGTCCGTAGCTGTACACGGCGGTTCCGAACGGGTTACCGGGCGCCGGCTTGCCGTCGGGCTGGATGCGAAGGATCTTGCCGGCGAGGCTGCTGAGGTCCTGCGCCGACTCGGGCTTGCTCGCGTCGCCGGTGGCCACGTAGAGGAAGCCGTCCGGGCCGAAGCGGATCTGCCCGCCGTTGTGCACGGATGACTTGGGGATGCCGGTGAGGATCGGGGTCGGCTGCTGCCCGAGCGTGAGCTTCGAGACCCGGTTGTCCTCCTGCGTCGTGTAGTACACGAAGACTGTTTTGTCCGTGTCGTACTCCGGCGAAACCGCGATGCCGAGCAGCCCGCCCTCGCCCCCGGGCACCGCCGCGTCGATCTTCTGCAGCTCCGCCACGAGCAGCCCGTCCGACGTCGTCTCCTTGCCGACCTTCAGCAGCCGCTTGCTGTCGCGCTCGGTGACCAGCCCCGACCCGTCCGGCAGGAACGCGATGCCCCACGGCACCGCCAGGCCCTTCGCGAGCACCGTCACCGACACCTCGTTGCCGCCGTCGTCGCTGCCCCCCGAGCCGGACGGCGACGGATACGGCGAGAGCTTCGGCGGCGACCCCAGCTCGTCCGGCGGCGGCGGCCCGAACGAGCAGCCCGCCAGGGCCAGGGCGACCGCGGCCGCGCAGAGGGCGGCAACAGTCCGGCCGGCATGCCGGCCTGCGAATCGGTGCGTCCGGGCGCTCACCCGGCCAAGAGTAGCGTTGCCGAACAGTCCGGCATCTTTTCCCACGGTACTTCCCGGCCTGCATCATCGACCCATGGTCAAAATCTGGATCGCCCATGGCACGGGGCTGCCACTGCTGGGCCCGCTCCCGCGCGAGGGGGTGCGGGTCGAGGTCGCGAAATCCGTGGCCGAGCTGCCCTCCGACCCGTCCGGGGTGGTTTTCTGGGTACCCCCGATCCCGTCCGGCCCCGGCCTCACCGATCTGGCCGCGCGGATGCCCGACCTGCACGTCGTGCAGCTGCTCAGCGCGGGCGCGGACGCGTTCGCGGGTCGGCTGCCCGCCGGGGTGACCCTGTGCGACGCGCGCGGCGTGCACGACTCGTCCGTGGCCGAGTGGGTCGTGGCGGCCGTCCTGGCATACGTGCGTGACCTGCCGCTGTTCGTGCGGGCGCAGGAGCGGGGCGAGTGGGCGTACCGCGGCACCGGCGAGCTCGCCGGCAAGCGGGTCCTGATCGTCGGCGCGGGCTCGATCGGCCACGCGGTCCAGGCGCGGCTGCTGCCGTTCGGCGTGACGGTCACCCGGGTGGCCCGCCGCCCCCGCGCGGGCGTCCACGGGGTCGAGGAGCTGCCGGACCTGCTGCCCGCCGCCGACGTGGTGATCCTGCTGGTACCGCTCACGCCCGGCACCCTGGGCCTGGCGTCGGCCGGCTTCCTGGCCCGCCTGCCCGACGGCGCCCTGCTGGTCAACGCCGCCCGCGGCCCGGTCGTGGACACCGCCGCCGTGACCGCCGAGGCCCTGACCGGCCGGATCGGCTTCGCGACCGACGTCACCGACCCGGAACCGCTGCCGCCCGACCATCCCCTGTGGCACCTGCCGAACGTCCTGATCACACCCCACATCGCCAGCGCGGTCCCGGGCCTGCTCCGCCGCGGCTACTCCCTGGTCGGCGACCAGCTACGCCGCTACCTGGCGGGCGAGCCGCTCGACAACGTGGTCTCCGACGGCTACTGACCTTGCGCCTGCGCCTGCGCCTGCGCTTCCGCGCCCCGGCTCCCGCGCGACGCCCTGGTGCGGGCTCCCGGAGTGCCTTTCGCGCGGTCCGTGCGCTTCCGCGCGTGGTCCTTTCACGCTGGCGCGTTCGTGGGCGGCTTGGCGCCTCCGCGCGCTGTGTCCGCTTCGCGGCCCGATCCCTATTACTTCCGCATTACTTCCGCTTTGTTTCCGCGCCCCGCATCCCGCCCTTGTGACCGTGCGTCGCCCAGGAATGGCGGTTCGTGGCGGGGTCAGGCGGTGGGCCGGGCCGGTTCCGCGGGCTCCTCCGCGTCCGCGCGGTTGTCGGCCGGGCGGTCGGTCTCGAGGTCGCGGCCGCTGGCCTGCACGACGCGGGGGAGGTCCTCCGGGCGCACTGCGTCGAGGGTCACAAGGTGGCCGTTGGCGAGGCGGGCCTGCACGGTGCGGCCGTCGGAGACGAGGCCGTCCACCGCCGTCCACGGGACGGTGCGGCTGGCCAGCAGCGCCCGCACCGTGAAGCCGCGCGCATCCACGTCGGTGCCCGCCCGCCAGGCCCAGACGGTGGCGGCGAGCGGCACCAGGAGTACCGGAAAGAACCAGGCGCTCTCGGCGAGCAGCGGAACGGCGCCGATCACGGTGATGCCGGCCGCGACGGCGAGGGCTGCGCTGCGTCGGAACTTGACCTTGACCTGGTTGCTCACCCAGCCATCCTCCCACCTTCGAGGAACTGCCTCCGCGCGGTGGGACAGGCATACTGAGCGCCGTGGGGGATGGGAACTGGTGTCCGAGAGACGGCCTGGCCGCCTCTCGCTCACGCTGGCGGCCGGGGTTACGCTCGGTGCCGTGTTTGACGAGATCGCACCCGGACGGCGGGTCTGTCCGGACGGTCTGCGGAGATATGTCGAAGTTTGCCGGCTGCCGGCCGTGGCGGGAGGCTAGGACTTGACCACCGCATTCCGCCGCGACGCGCCCGTGACGTGGGCCGACGGCGTCAAGAGCAGCAGGCGGGTCGGGGTGCGCCCGACCGGCATCGTGGCGGGAGTGTTGCTGTGCGTGGCGACCGTGGTCGCCCTCGCGGTGGCCGGCTGGGGCATCACGGCGCTGAGCGTCCTGTGGGGCGCGGTCGCGATCGCCGCCCTCGCCGGTGTGGTGGTGCTCACTCTGCGCGGGTTCCCCCTGTTCGCCATCCTCACCGTGATCGCGGGCGCGGTCGCGTGGGGCGCGGCCACGCGCGGGCGCCTGCCGGAGAGCTGGTTCGACATCTTCGGCGTGCTGAAGTTCCTCGGCATCAATCTCGCTTTTGTGGTACCGCTCGCCGGCGCCTTCCTGTCCGCCCTGCTGCTCGACGCGCGCCGGGTCTCCCGCCTGGCCATCGACGAGTCGGTGAGCGGCCGCCGCTGGTGGGGCAAGCCGGACGACCAGCTCCCGCGCCTCAAGGAGCTCGAGGCGATCCCCAGCGCCCGCTTCTTCGCCCTCGGCGAGGGCGGCTGCACCCACCTCGTCGCCGCCGGCCGCCGCGTCGCGCTGTTCCTGCCCACGGTGTGGCCGCACGGCGAGTTCACGATGGACGCCGCGGGTCAGGTGCTGCGCGGGGGCCGCCTGTTCGTGCCGGGCTCGGAAGACGTCGACGGCCTCGCCGCCGAGGTCCACACGTGGCGCGAGCAGCTGGCCGAGGTTGGCGGCTCGGTGCGCGGCTACCTCGTGGTCGCCCCCTCGCGCGGCGACGTGAGCGGGGACCTCGTCATCTCCGTCGCCCCCGGCGAGCACCTGCACCTGGTCCACGCCCACGAGATGGTCGAGGCCGCCGGCCGCTGGCTGGCCGCCGAGCCGTACCGCGTGGATCTGCACGTCATGGAGCGCCTGCTGATCATCGCGGCCGGCAACAAGCTGCCCGAGCCGCTGTCGCTCCCGCGCACCTTCGCCCGCGAGGCCTCCGCGCCGTCCGCCGGCCGCACGGCCTCACCGACCGACGCCGCCTTCGCGGCCGCGGCCGGCGAGGAAGCCCCACCGCCCCTCATCGGCGGCGCCGCGGACGCGTCCGCCCCCACCACCTGGCGCCCCGGCAGCGGCGCGATGAGAGCCCGCCTGGGCCGCCTGGCCCGCGGCGCTCAGACCCGCGGCGACGCCCTCGACCACGACACCTTGCCCGCCGACGCCTCGGCCGACGACCTCCTGCCCGGCGACGCCTCGGCCTACGACCTGCCCGCCGACGCCTCTGACTACGACTTCCCGCGCGGTAGCGCTTCCAACTACGACGCGCTGCGCGGCGGCGCTTCCGAGCGTGACTCGCTGCGCGGGGGCGGCTCCGACTACGACGCGTTGGGCGGCGGCGCGTCCGACCGCGGCTCCTTGCGCGGGGGCGGCTCCGATTACGACGCGCTGCGTGGCGGTGCTTCCGAGCGTGACTCGCTGCGCGGGGGCGGCTCCGATTACGACGCGTTGGGCGGCGGCGCCTCCGACCGCGGCTCCCTGCGCCGGGGCGCCGTCGGGCCGACCGGTTTTGCCCGCGATGATTTCGGCCGCGAAGACGCGCAGACCGGCACGCGCGGGCGCGGCGGCCTGGGAGCCGAGTCCTGGGAGCGCGGCGACTTCGGCACCACCTTCGGCGACGAGGCGGCAGGGGCGGCGCGCGGGCGCGGCGGCGCGGGTGGCGACGGGTGGTCTCGCGGCGATGCCGGCGCGGGCCTGGGTGGCGACGTGGCGGAAATTGCGCGCGGGCGCGGCGGCGCGGGTGGCGACGGGTGGTCTCGCGGCGACTTCGGTGCCGACCCGCTCGGTGACGCCTCCGTGCGCGAACGCTGGGCACGGGACGACCTTGGCGGCGACCCGCTCGGTGACGCCTCCGCGCGTGAACACCGGGCGCGCGATGACCTTGGTGGCGACCGGCCGGCCGACCTGGGCGCGGACCGGGGCGACCGCACCGACCCGCGGCGAGACCCGTTCCGACCTGATCAGCTGGGTGGCGACGATTCGCGTCGTGGTTCGGGGTCGCCGCGCGATACGAGTTCTGAGGCCCGCGCGGGCGCGGATCGCGGCCCCGATGCGTCCTGGGAGGCCCGGTCGACCCGGGAGCTGGTCGGGAACTGGGACAACGACTCGGCCAGCCGACTGGCGGCGTGGGCGGCGGAGGGCAGCGCCTCAGCCGACGCATCCTACGATGCGCCGGCCACCCGCGCGACCGCGCCCGGTCGCGGGCGCGGCGACGAGGATGCCGCGCCCGCCGCGTGGTCGCCGAGCACGGGCGACACCACGCGCGGACCCGCATGGCCGCCGGCTTCGGCCGACGACCCGCGCGAGGACGCGTGGACGCCCGGCGGCGGTAGTGCGCGCAACGATGCGTGGTCGCCGACGGCGAACGGCGGCTTGAGGGACGACTCTTGGGCGTCCGCGTCAGGCAGTGGTTCGCGCGCGGAGGCGTCGGCGTCCGGCGCTGCGGATGACGTCCCGGCGGAGCGGTTCCGGTGGAGCAGCGGGGCCGACGACTTTCCGGTGACCTATGAGGCGGGTACCTGGTCCGGTAGCGCCGGAACCGCGTCCGAGCAGCCGGCGGAATCGCGGAGGGACGGCTCTGCGTCCGGGCGGTCGGTGGAGTCGTGGCGGGACGGTGCCGGGTCCGAGCGGCAGGCGGAGTCGTGGGAGCGTTCGGCGTCCGAGCGGGCGGGAGAGTCGTGGCGGGGCGGTTCCGCGGCGGAACAGCCGGCGGCGGCGTCCTGGAGCGGGGGCTCGGCGTCCGAGCCTGCCGCCGCGTCGGCGGATAGGGCGTTCGAGCGGGGCGCGGGCGCGCGGGACGGCGCGTTCGGGCGTGTGGATCGGGCCGGCGGTGACGAATCGGTTGCCGGTGGTCAGCGGCGAGCGTCTGGGCGGCCGGACGCGGCGTCGATCGAGTGGCGTAGCGCGGGCGATACGGCGGCCGGGGCGGTTCAGGGGCGGCCGAGCGCGTTCTTCTCGGATGCGGGCGGCCGCGCGGGTGGTTCGACGGAGCCCGTGCTTGGGGCCGACCGGCCTGCGAGCGACCGGCCTGCGAGCGACCGGACGGCGAGCGACCGGACGGCGAGTGAGCGGACGGCGAGTGAGCGGACGGCGAGTGAGCGGCTAGCGGGTGAGCGGCTAGCGGGTGAGCGGCTAGCGGGTGAGCGGGGCGCGCGGGAGCGGGGCTCTGCGGAGCGGGGTGCGGGGGAGCGGCCCTCGTGGGGTGGGAGCCTGTTCGACGGAGAGGCGCACGAGCTTGTGGCCAAGCCGCTGGAGTTGCGGCGGTCCTGGGAATCGGATCCGGCGGCGCGGTCGATTCGGCGGCGGGATCGGGCGCAGGAGGCGCCGGCGGATGCGCGCGGGAGCGTGGGTGAGGCTGGATCGGGCGTTGCCGGTCCGGATGGTGCTGGCGGTGGTCGTGACGACGCTTGGCCGAGCGCGCCGGAGGTGCGGGAGCAAGGGCGCACGGAGGCGTGGCCCCGGGTGCCGGCCGGCGACGGGTCGCTGGGGCGGGGCGAGCGGCGCGGGTCGTCCGGGGCCGGCACTGACGCCGGCTTGATTGCGGGCGCGGCCGCCGGGCCGGGGCGTGCGGATGCGGGTGCTGGGTCGGGGCGTCCGGACGCGGGTGCCGAGTGGGGACGTGCCGAGGCGGGTGCTGGGTCGGGGCGCGAGGACGCGTGGGCGGGGTCGTCGGAGGCGGCTGGGCGGGCGGCGAACTTGCCGGCGCAGGGCGCGGTTGACGAGGAGCCGTGGTGGGATGCGCCTGGACCGGCCTCGGGCAAGGCGGCGCCGGTCGAGGAGGTTGCGAAGCCGAAGCGGTCCCGGTGGGGGCGGAACAAGGGCGCTGGGAGCGACTCGGGCAAGCGTGGTAGCGGCGATGTCGGGGCGGGTGCGGAGCCGGCGGGGCAGGGTGGCGCTGCCGGCTGGGCCACCGAGCCGACCAGCCGGTGGGACCGGTCGGCGGAAAGACCGGGCGCCGGAGCGGCCCGCGCGGAAGCCGAGCAGTCGAGTGGTCGGGTGGGCCGCGAAGCGGAGTGGTCGGGCGGCGGGGTCGCCCGCGCGGAAGCGGAGCAGTCGAGTGGTCGGGCGGCCCGCGAGGCGGAGTGGTCGGGCGCCGGGGCTGCCCGCGCGGAAGCGGAGCGGTCGAGTGCTGGGGCGGGCCGTGAAGCGGAGTGGTCGAGTGGTGGGGCGGCGGCCCGCGAGGCGGAGTGGTCGGGCGCCGGGGCTGCCCGCGCGGAAGCGGAGCGGTCGAGTGCTGGGGCGGGCCGTGAAGCGGAGTGGTCGGGTGGCGGGGCGGCGGGCCGCGACGCGGAGAGGTTGGGCGGCGGGGTGGCGCGCGCGGAAGCGGAGCGGCGCTGGGACGCGGGGGCGGGGCGGGGCACGCTGCCTGGTCAGGGCGGGCAAGCGGGTCCGGGCGGGCAGTCGGGTCCGGGCGGGCAGTCGGGTCCGGGCGTGGAGGCGGAGGACGGAGCGGGGCGGAGTGGTGGCTGGGGGGACGGTGGGCGCGAATCGCGGTGGGAGCGGGCTCAGGCCAGCCGGGACGCCGTGCCGCAGCGGCCCGCGTGGGGTGGTGAGCCTGTTGCGGGGCCGGACCAGGAGCCGGAGGTCCGGGACCGGCGCAGCAATAGTGAGCCGGAGCGGATTCCCGAGCAGCGCAAGCATGATGCGGGGGCGTTCGACGATCTCGCGCCGCTTGAGCTGAATCTGGATGAGGAGCCCAAGGCTGAGCGGTCGCGGCGGTTCCTCCGGCGCAAGTGACCAGGGGAAACCGCGCGGAAGAGAGAACAGCAGAGACCAAAGAAACGCCGGAAAGTAGGGACCAACGGAAAGGGCGCCCGCTGTGGCGGGCGCCCTTTGTCGGAACGGCGAGGCTAGCGCCAGCCGGCCATCGGGTACGACGAGAGTAGTTCGCGGACCTCGCCGGCGATGGTGTCCAGGGACGGTTCGTCGTCCTTGAGGGCGGCGTCGACGGCGCGGGAGATCCAGTCGGCTACCTGGGGCATCTGGGCCTCGGTGAGGCCGCGGGTGGTGAGGGCGGGGGTGCCCAGGCGGACGCCGGACGGGTCGAAGGGCTTGCGGGTGTCGTACGGCACCGTGTTGTAGTTGGTCTCGATGCCGGCGCGGTCGAGGGCCTTCGCGGCCGGCTTGCCGCCGATGCCCTTGCCGGTCAGGTCCAGCAGGATCAGGTGGTTGTCGGTGCCGCCCGAGACCAGGTCGAAGCCGCGGTCGATGAGGGCGGCGGCCAGGGCCTTGGCGTTGGCGACGATCTGGTGGGCGTATGCCTTGAACTGCGGCGTCGACGCCTCGCCCAGGGCCACCGCGATGCCCGCCGTGGTGTGGTTGTGCGGGCCGCCCTGCAAACCGGGGAACACCGCCTTGTCGACGGCCTTGGCGTGCCGCTCGTCGGACATGAGCATCGCGCCGCGGGGGCCGCGCAAGGTCTTGTGCGTCGTGGTCGAGATGACCTCGGCGTGGCCGACCGGGGACGGGTGGGCGCCGCCGGCGATCAGGCCGGCGATGTGGGCGATGTCGGCGACCAGGACGGCGTCGACCTCGCGGGCGATCTCGGCGAAGCGCGGGAAGTCGATGGTGCGCGGGATGGCGGTGCCGCCGGAGAAGATGAGCTTCGGGCGCTCCCGCAGGGCGATGTCGCGGACCTCGTCGAAGTCGATCCGGCCGTCCTCGCGGCGGACGGTGTACTGCACGGCGCGGAACCACGCGCCGGTGGCCGAGACGTTCCAGCCGTGGGTGAGGTGGCCGCCCATCGGCAGCGCCATGCCCATGACGGTGTCGCCCGGCTTGGCCAGGGCCATGTACACGGCCAGGTTGGCCGGCGAACCCGAATACGGCTGGACGTTGGCGTGCTCGACGCCGAACACCGACTTGGCCCGGGCGACCGCCAGCTCCTCGATCGGGTCGATGAACCGCTGGCCCTCGTAGTACCGCTTGCCGGCGTAGCCCTCGGAGTACTTGTTGGTCAGGACCGTGCCGGTCGCTTCGAGCACGGCCTGGGAGACGTAGTTCTCCGAGGCGATCATCCGCAGCGTGTCGTGCTGCCGCTCGGCCTCGCCCTCGATCAGGGCGGCCAGCTGCGGGTCGGCCTCGGTGAGTGCGGTCAGGGCTGGGACGTGCATGCGCTTCCTCCTGGCAGATGCCACGATCGGGCACCCAGGCGCGCGGTGCCGGATTCCTTGGGAGCTCCCCGGTGGTCGGTTCCACCTTGTGTGCGCCAGTCGCAGATGACGCCGCCGATGGTAGTGGAACCGGGCGGCTGGTAGTGGAACCGGCCACCGGAAATGGCATTGTCGAACGGGTCGGTTACGGCACCAGGCGGTACGCCCCGTCGCTGGCGGAGGTGGCCATCGACGCGTAGGCGCGCAGCGCGGCCGAGACCGGGCGGTCGCGGTCGGCCGGGGTGTACGGGTGGTCGCGCTTCTCCTGGGCGATCCGCCGGGCGGCGAGCTGCTCCTCGGGCACCCGCAGCTCGAGCGAGCGGGCCGGGATGTCGATCTCGATCGGGTCGCCGTCCTCGACCAGGGCGATCAGGCCGCCGCCGGCCGCCTCCGGGCTGATGTGGCCGATGGAGAGTCCCGAAGTACCCCCGGAGAAACGGCCATCGGTGATCAGGGCGCAGGCGCGACCCAGGCCGCGGCCCTTGAGGAACGAGGTCGGATACAGCATCTCCTGCATGCCCGGCCCGCCCTTCGGGCCCTCGTAGCGGATGACCACGACGTCGCCGGGGACGACCTGCTTGGCCAGGATGCCGTCGACGGCGGCCTCCTGCGACTCGAACACCCGGGCGGGGCCCGCGAAGCGCAGGTTCTCCTCGGGCACGCCGGCGGTCTTCACGACGCAGCCGTCGGGCGCGAGGTTGCCGAACAGGATCGCGAGGCCGCCGTCGGCGGTGTACGCGTGCTCGACGCTGCGGATGCATCCCTCCGCGCCGTCCGTGTCCAGCGAGCTCCACCGGTTGGTCGTGGAGAACGGCTCGGTCGTGCGGACTCCGCCCGGCGCCGCGTGGAACAGGTCGATCGCCTCCGGCGAGGCCTTACCGCCGCGAATATCCCAATTGTCCAGCCACTCGCCCAGCGTCGGACTGTGCACGGAATACACCGACTCGTTCAACAGGCCCCCGCGCGACAGTTCACCCATGATCGCAGGAATGCCACCGGCGCGGTGGACGTCCTCCATGTGGTACTTCTGCGTGTTCGGCGCGACCTTGGCCACGCACGGCACGCGGCGGGAGATCGCGTCGATGTCGGCGACCGTGAAGTCCAGCTCGGCCTCGCGGGCGGCGGCCAGCAGGTGCAGCACGGTGTTGGTCGACCCGCCCATGGCGACGTCGAGCGCGACGGCATTCTCGAACGCGGGGCGCGACGCGATGGCCCGGGGCAGGACCGAGGCGTCGTCGCCGTCGTAGTAGCGCTTGGCGAGCTCCACGACCAGCGAGCCGGCCCGGGAGAACAGCTCCCGGCGGGCGGCGTGGGTGGCCAGCGTCGAGCCGTTGCCGGGCAGCGCGAGGCCGATCGCCTCGGTCAGGCAGTTCATGGAGTTGGCGGTGAACATCCCGGAGCACGAGCCGCACGTCGGGCAGGCGGAGCGCTCGATCTGGCCGAGCTGCTCGTCGCTGACGGCCTCGTTGGCGGAGGCGATCATCGCGTCGATGAGGTCGAGCTTGGCGTCCTGGCCGTGCACCACGCCCTCGATCGCGACCGTCTTGCCGGCCTCCATGGGGCCGCCGGAGACGAACACGGTGGGGATGTTGAGGCGCAGCGCGGCGAGCAGCATGCCGGGCGTGATCTTGTCGCAGTTGGAGATGCACACCAGGGCGTCGGCGCAGTGGGCCTGCACCATGTACTCGACGGCGTCGGCGATGAGCTCGCGACTGGGCAGCGAGTAGAGCATCCCGCCGTGGCCCATGGCGATGCCGTCGTCGACGGCGATGGTGTTGAACTCCTTCGCGACCCCTCCGGCCTCGGCAACCGCGTCGGCGACGATCATGCCGAGGTTGCGGAGGTGGACGTGGCCCGGCACGAACTGCGTGAAACTGTTGGCGATGGCGACAATCGGCTTGCCGAAGTCGGAGTCGGTCATGCCGGTGGCGCGCCACAGGGCGCGGGCGCCGGCCATGTTGCGACCAGAAGTAGAGGTCTTGGACCGCAGCTCGGGCATACCTGTCAGCATGCCACGGTCCGCATGATGGGATCGGTTGACTCAGGCGATGAGATGCGTCAGAGTGGGCTCATGTCGTCCAGGTCGCTCCGAGTACTTATCATCTAGCGCGCCGACGCCCCGCCGTCAGCGCGCTAGCCCCTCGTGCCCCGCACGTGGGGTTTTTTCATGTCCGGAGCTGGAGACCTAGACACCTTCGAGGGAAAGTGCGTACTGCGATGACGAGACCCACGCCAGAAGTCCTCGCCCACCGAGCGCATCCGACGCCGCCGGCGGCCGACAAGAAGCCTCAGTCCACCCAGGCGGAGCAGCTCACCGGGGCGCAGGTACTCGTCCGCTCGCTCGAGGCGCTCGGCGCCGACGTCGTCTTCGGCATTCCCGGCGGGGCGATCCTGCCCGCCTACGACCCGCTGTTCGACTCGCAGGCCGTCCGGCACATCCTGGTCCGTCACGAGCAGGGCGCCGGGCACGCGGCCACCGGCTACGCCCAGGCCACCGGCAAGGTCGGGGTGTGCATGGCCACCTCCGGCCCGGGCGCGACGAACCTGGTCACCCCGATCGCCGACGCCTACATGGACTCGGTCGCCGTCGTCGCGATCACCGGCCAGGTCGCCTCGCAGTACATCGGCACGGACGCCTTCCAGGAGGCCGACATCGCCGGCATCACGCTGCCGATCACCAAGCACAACTACCTGGTCAAGTCCGGCGAGGAGCTGCCCCGGGTGCTCGCCGAGGCGTTCCACCTGGCCGGCAGCGGCCGGCCCGGCCCGGTCCTGGTCGACATCCCCAAGGACGTGCTGCAGAAGCCGACGACGTTCAAGTGGCCGCCGGTGCTGGAGCTGCCCGGCTACCACCCGACGCTGCACCCGCACGGCAAGCAGATCCGCGAGGCGGCCCGGCTGATCGCCGCCGCCAAGCGGCCCGTGCTCTACGTCGGTGGCGGCGTGATCAAGGCGCAGGCCTCGGAGGTGCTGCTCAAGCTCGCCGAGCTGACCGGCGCCCCGGTCGTGACCACGCTGATGGCCCGCGGCGCGTTCCCCGACTCGCACCCGCAGCACCTGGGCATGCCCGGCATGCACGGCGCGGTCGGCGCCGTCTACGCGCTGCAGAAGTCGGACCTGCTCATCGCGCTCGGCGCCCGCTTCGACGACCGGGTCACCGGGGAGCTGTCCACGTTCGCGCCGAACGCGCACGTCATCCACGCCGACATCGACCCGGCCGAGATCGGCAAGAACCGCACCGCCGACGTGCCGATCGTCGGCGACGCCAAGCACGTCATCGAGGAGCTGATCGCCGCGGTGACGGCCGAGCACGCGGCCGGGCACCGGCCCGCGCTCACGGACTGGTGGACGTCGCTGGACGACATCCGCGGGCGGTACCCGCTGGGTTATGAGGAACCGGCCGACGGGACCCTTTCCCCGCAGTACGTCATCGAGCGGATCGGCCAGATCGTCGGGCCCGACGCCATCTACACCGCCGGCGTCGGCCAGCACCAGATGTGGGCCGCCCAGTTCATCAAGTACGAGCATCCGGCCACCTGGCTGAACTCGGGCGGGCTGGGCACCATGGGCTACGCGGTCCCGGCCGCGATGGGCGCCAAGGTCGGCATGCCGCACAAGACGGTCTGGGCGATCGACGGCGACGGCTGCTTCCAGATGACCAACCAGGAGCTGGCCACCTGCGCGCTGGAGGGCATCCCGATCAAGGTCGCCGTCATCAACAACGGCAACCTGGGCATGGTCCGGCAGTGGCAGACGTTGTTCTACGACCAGCGGTACTCCAACACGGAGCTCGGCACCCACAAGCACCGCATCCCCGACTTCGTGAAGCTCGCCGACGCGCTGGGCTGTGTCGGGCTGCGCTGCGAGAGCCGGCGCGACGTCGACGCGACGATCGAGGCCGCGATGAAGGTCACCGACCAGCCGGTCGTGGTCGACTTCGTGGTCGGCAAGGATGCGATGGTGTGGCCGATGGTCCCCGCCGGCACGAGCAACGACGAGATCTTGTTTGCGCGGGGCGTCCGCCCCGCGTTCGACCAGGACGACGTGTAGGAGACGACGACCGATCATGGCCAAGCACACCCTCTCCGTCCTGGTGGAGAACAAACCCGGCATACTGGCTAGGGTCGCCGGGCTGTTCGCCCGGCGCGGCTTCAACATCGACTCCCTGGCCGTCGGCGAGACCGAGCACCCCGAGGTCTCCCGGATGACGATCGTGGTCAACGCGGACGAATCGCCGCTGGAACAGGTCACCAAGCAGCTCAACAAGCTCGTGCAGGTCCTGAAGATCGTCGAACTCGACACCACCGCCAGCGTCCAGCGCGAGCTGCTGCTGGTGAAGGTGCGCGCGGAACGCCCGGTGCGCTCACAGGTCCTGGAGACCGTGAACCTGTTCCGGGCCCGCGTGGTCGACGTGGCCGCCGACGCCCTCACCATCGAGGCCACCGGCACGTCGGAAAAGCTGGACGCGCTGCTTCGTGACCTGGAGCCGTTCGGTATTAAGGAAATGGTCCAGTCCGGAGTCGTGGCCATCGGCCGCGGCTCGCGCTCCATCACGACCGGCCCGGCGCTCCGCGCCGCCTCTTGAAAACGTTGAAAGGAACTGACTGATGCCCGCCGAGGTGTTCTACGACGATGACGCCGACCTGTCGGTGATCCAGGCCCGCAAGGTGGCGGTGCTCGGGTACGGCAGCCAGGGGCACGCGCACGCGCTGAGCCTGCGCGACTCCGGCGTCGACGTGCGCGTCGGCCTGCCCGAGGGATCCAAGAGCCGCGCCAAGGCCGAGGAGCAGGGCCTGCGCGTCCTCACCCCGGCCGAGGCGAGCGCCGAGGCGGACGTGATCATGATCCTCGCGCCCGACACCGCGCAGCGCTCCCTCTACGCCGACCACGTCGCGCCCAACCTGACCGCCGGCAAGGCGATCTTCTTCGGCCACGGCCTGAACATTCGCTTCGGCCTGATCACGCCGCCGGCCGACGTGGACGTGGCGATGGTCGCCCCCAAGGGCCCCGGCCACCTGGTCCGCCGCCAGTTCGTCGACGGCAAGGGCGTGCCCTGCCTGGTCGCGGTGGAGCAGGACGCCACCGGCAACGCGCTGCAGCTGGCGCTGGCCTACGCGGCCGGCATCGGCGGCACCCGCGCCGGCGTGATCAAGACGACCTTCAAGGAGGAGACCGAGACCGACCTGTTCGGCGAGCAGGCCGTCCTGTGCGGCGGCGCGTCCGCGCTGGTCCAGACCGGTTTCGAGGTGCTCACCGAGGCGGGCTACGCCCCGGAGATCGCCTACTTCGAGTGCCTGCACGAGCTCAAGCTGATCGTGGACCTGATGTACGAGGGTGGCATCGCCCGGATGCGCTACAGCGTCTCCGACACGGCGGAGTACGGCGACTACACCCGCGGCCCGCGCGTCATCGACGCCCGGGTCAAGGAGGAGATGCAGCGCATCCTGGGCGAGATCCAGTCGGGCGAGTTCGCCCGCGAGCTGATCGCCGAGGACGACGCCGGCCGCCCGAACTTCACCAAGTACCGCGAGCAGGGCGCCAACCACCCGATCGAGGAGACCGGGCGGAAGCTGCGGGCTATGATGAGCTGGGTCGACCGGCCGATCACGGAAACCGCCTGATAAGCAACTCTTCGCTCCGGTCCGTGCAACTCGCGACCGTTGCTCCCGTCAGACACCACTCGGGCCTGGCGGCCCTCCCTGCCAGGCCCGCGGTGCCAAGAGCGACCCGAAAAGTCGGGCGCTCCGCGCCACGACTTTTCGGACTTATACCCCGGCGGCCGGCATATCCGCTGAAGTCACCATAAGACTGCTCGTGGGCCGGTCGTAAGTCTCCGTGATCATGCGCTGATCGCTGTCGACACCACGGTTTTTCATGATCGTGGAGACTTTTGGTACTCATAGGTACGTTTTGTCTCCGCGATCACGAAAAAGTCGGTGAACGGCGGCGGGTCGCGCATGATCGCGGAGAGTTGTGGTCGGGCGCCGATCGGTGCGGAGCGCGCCGCGGTTTGACCGGCCCCGGCATGGTGCCCGGCTGGGCTTGCGGTGCAGAGCGCGCCGGGGTCTGGCCGGCGTCGGCATGGTGCTCGGCTGGGGTTGCGGTGCGGGGTGCGCTGGGGTTGGCCGGCGCCGGCGTCGTGCTCGGTGGGGTTGTCGGTGTCGGGTGCGCGGTGGGGGCTTGGCACCGCGGGCCTGGCAGGGTCCGGCCGCCCGTTCAGGGCAGGCCGGGCCCGGTGTCTGGCGGGAGCGACGGTCTGGAAGTGACGCGGCCCGAGCCCGTCTATGGCTTGTTCTGCTGGCGGTCGGCGTTGGCGTGGATGGCGTCGCGGACGTACCGGGCCAGGCCCGGGTGTTCGGCGTCGTAGCCGGCGGTGAACCGCGGGTCGGTGACATACAGCTCGCCCAGGCCACGGTGCATCTCCGCCGGGCAGTCGTAGAACCACCGGCCGATGTGCCGCCGGTGCGCCTCGGCGAGGTCCATGGCGCGCGGGTCGCCGGCCGGCACCCCGCTGTCGAATGCCGCCGTGAACGCCGCGACGTTCGCCGCCGCCTCGGCCTTGATCGCCGCCCAGTCCTGCTTGGTGTGGTTCGCGGTCCGGTGGGCAGACTGCCGGTACGCCTCGGTGTCGCCCCACCGTTCGCGCGCCTCCTCGGCGTGCGCGCCGGGGTCGAAGTCCCCGAAGAGTTCCCATTTGTCCTCGGGGGTCAGGTTCGTCGTCATGCCCTCAAGCCTGGAGTCTCCAGCCGCTGGAGAGTCAAGGCCTGAGGGCGCGACGACGGGCATCAGGACCGGACGTATTCGCTGGCGTCGCCGTCGTAGTCCTTGTCGGCGTCGTCGTAGTTCTGGTCGGCGTCGTAGTGCGCGAAGTCGTGGACCCGCTCCTCGATGGCCTCGATCTGCTCGTGGATCCTGTCCTCGATCGACTCGAAGCCGTGGCCCTCGTTGACGTGCGGCTCGTAGCCGGGCTCGTGGCCGCCGTCGTAGTACTCGCTCATCGTGCTCTCCTCGCCGGGAAGGTGTCGCTGACGCCCGGGGACACGGCCCGTGCGGCGCGGCGGGTTCAGGACCGGCGGGTCAGGAGTGCGACACCCGGACGAGGGGCTGTGATCGCGGTCACGTCTTCGCGGCCTGCGGGGCACTGGAGCTGCGGGCCTACCATCGCGTGAAGAGGCCGACCGCCCGGCTTCCTTCGCCGTTTCCCCTGCGTTGGCGGGCAATGCCGCGCGCCCCGCAGCCGACGCCAACCGCAGCCTGGAAGTCGAGGACGCCGATGACCCTCCCTCCCGACCGCCCGGTGGTGCTCATCGCCGAGGAGCTGGCCCCGTCCGCTCTCGAGGTGCTCGCCGACGACTACGAGGTCCGCCACATCGACGGCACCGACCGGCCCGCGCTGCTCGCCGCGCTCGCCGACGCCAGCGCCGTGATCGTGCGCAGCGCCACCCAGATCGACGCCGAGGCGGTCGCCGCGGCGCCCCGGCTGAAGGTCGTCGCCCGCGCGGGCGTCGGCCTCGACAACGTCGACGTAACGTCCGCCACGGCCCGCGGCGTCATGGTGGTCAACGCACCCACCTCCAACATCGTCTCCGCCGCCGAGCAGGCCGTCGCCCTGCTGCTCGCGGTCGCCCGCAACACCGCCGCCGCGTCCGCCGCGCTCAAGGCGGGGGAGTGGAAGCGGTCGAAATACACCGGCGTCGAGCTGTCCGGCAAGGTCGTCGGCGTGATCGGGCTGGGCCGCATCGGTGTGCTGTTCGCCCAGCGCATGTCCGCTTTCGGGGTACGGCTGGTGGCCTACGACCCCTACATCCAGCCGGCGCGGGCCGCCGCGCTCGGAGTACGCCTGCTGGGTCTTGACGAACTGCTGCGGGAGAGCGACTTCATCTCGATCCATCTGCCCAAGACGCCCGAGACCATGGGACTCATCGGCGTGCGCGAGCTCGCGCTGGTCAAGCCCGGCATCCGGATCATCAACGCGGCCCGCGGCGGCCTGATCGACGAGCAGGCCCTCGCCGACGCGATCGCCGACGGGCGGGTCGCCGGCGCCGGCATCGACGTGTTCGCGAAGGAGCCGTGCGTCGCCTCGCCGCTGTTCGCGTTCGACAGCGTGGTCGCCACGCCGCACCTGGGCGCCTCGACGGTGGAGGCGCAGGACAAGGCCGGCCTCGCCGTGGCGCGCAGCGTCAAGCTGGCCCTCGACGGCGAGTTCGTCCCCGACGCGGTCAACGTGCAGGTCGGCGGCGTCGTCGCGGAGGAGGTCCGGCCGCTGCTGCCGCTGGCCGAGCGGCTCGGCGCCGTGTTCACCGCGGTCGCCGGCGGCGTCGCCTCGGCGGTGACCGTCGAGGTGCACGGCGAGGTGGCCAAGCACGACGTGTCGGTGCTCAAGCTGGCCGCGACCAAGGGTCTCTTCGGCGGCGTGGTGGCCGAGCAGGTCACCTACGTCAACGCCCCGCACCTGGCCGCCGACCGGGGCGTCGAGGTGGCCCTCGCGGTTTTCACCGACTCCACCGACCAGCCGGACCTGGTGACCGTGCGTGGAGCGCTGCCGGACGGGCGGGTAACCTCGGTGTCCGGCACGTATGTCGCCGGCCCGCGCGAGGCGCTGAAGCTCACCGAGATCGACGGCTTCAGTCTTGAGCTCGCGGCCGAGGGCGTGCTGCTGTTCTTCCGCTACGCCGACCGCCCCGGCGTGGTGGGCACGGTGGGGTCGATACTGGGCTCGGCGGGGGTCAACATCGCCGCGATGCAGGTCGCCCGGCGCGAGGCCGGCGGGGAGGCGCTCATGACGCTGACCGTCGACACCGCCGTGGAGGCCGACCTGCTCGGCGAGGCCCAGCAGGCCATCGGCGCGACCGCGGCGAGCACGGCGGACCTGTCCGCCGTCTAGGGACTTTCCTCACCGGAGGGCGGGGAGCGTGGCGGCGCTCCCCGCCCTCATTCTCATGTACTGGGACGCGCGTCCACGAGTTAGGACAGCGGCGTACCGTGGAGCGGTCGAGCGGAGAGGGGCCAATGGTGGCGAAGATCGCGGTTGTGGCCGGTGACGGCATCGGTACCGAGGTGGTGACGCAGGCGCTGAAGGTCCTGCGCGTCGTGCTTCCCGGCGTCGAGACGACCGACTATGACCTGGGCGCCGCCCGGTACAACCGCACCGGCGAGGTCCTGCCCGGCAGCGTGCTGGAGGAGTTGCGCGGCCACGACGCGATCCTCCTCGGCGCGGTCGGCGACCCGAGCGTCCCGCCGGGCGTGCTGGAGCGCGGCCTGCTGCTGAAGCTGCGGTTCGACTTCGATCAGTATGTCAACCTGCGCCCGTCGCGGCTGTGGCCCGGCACCACCAGCCCGCTCGCCGGCGTCAAGCCCGGCGAGATCGACCTCGTCGTCGTCCGCGAGGGCACCGAGGGCCTCTACGTGGGCGCCGGCGGAAACCTGCACCCCGGCACCGCCGCCGAGGTCGCCACCGAGGAGAGCCTCAACACCCGCCACGGCGTCGAGCGGGTCATCCGCGACGCGTTCGCCCGGGCCGGCCGCCGCCCCCGCCGCAAGGTGACGCTGGTCCACAAGACCAACGTCCTGACCCACGCCGGCGGCCTGTGGGCGCGCACCTTCAACGAGGTCAAGGCCGAGTTCGCCGACATCGAGACCGAGTATCAGCACGTCGACGCCGCCGCCATGTTCCTGGTGAGCAACCCCCAGCGCTACGACGTCATCGTCACCGACAACCTCTTCGGCGACATCCTCACCGACATCGCCGCCGCCGTCACCGGCGGCATCGGCCTGGCCGCCAGCGGCTCGATCAACCCGGAGCGGACGTTCCCGTCCATGTTCGAGCCGGTCCACGGCTCGGCGCCGGACATCGCGGGCAAGGGCGTCGCCGACCCGTCGGCCGCCGTGCTCTCCGCCGCGCTGCTGCTGGAGCACCTCGGCCACCCCGAGGCCGCGGCGCGGGTGTCGGACGCGGTCGGCGCCGAGGTGGCCACGCGGACCGCCGGCTCGCCGCTGTCCACCGAGGCGATCGGCGACCGCCTCGCCGCCGCCGTCGCCTGACCCTCTGACCGCAGCCCGGCGCGCCATTCGTCCGGCGCCGCGCGCGGTAGCTGCGGTTGAACGTCCGTTCGGGTAAGTTGCAGGCACGGCGCGCCGCATCGGTGTGCCCGCGCAACCAAGTGGAGGCATGCATGAGCGGCGGTGAAACGCTCGATTTCGAGATCCGTCCGAATCCGCAGCCCGTAGCCGCCGTGGAGCGGTCGGCGCTGATGACCAACCCCGGCTTCGGCCGGATCTTCACCGACCACATGGTCACCATCCGCTACGCCGACGGCAAGGGTTGGTACGACGCCCGCGTGGAGGCGCGCGCGCCGATCCCCATGGACCCGGCGACCGCGGTCCTGCACTACGCGCAGGAGATCTTCGAGGGCCTCAAGGCGTACCGTTCGGCCGGCGGCGGCGTCACCATGTTCCGCCCCGACGCCAACGCCGCCCGCTTCCGCGCCTCCGCCCAGCGCCTGGCCATGGCCGAGCTGCCGGAGAAGATGTTCCTCGACGCGCTCGACGCGCTCATCCGCACCGACCGCGACTGGGTCCCCGACGACCCGGAGGGCAGCCTCTACCTGCGCCCGTTCCAGTACGCGAGCGAGGTTTTCCTGGGCGTCAAGCCGTCCTCGGAGTACCTCTTCGTGATCATCGCCTCGCCCGTCGGCAGCTACTTCAAGGGCGGCGTCCAGCCGGTCAGCGTCTGGGTCTCCCGCGACTACAGCCGCGCCGCCCCCGGCGGCACCGGCGCCGCCAAGTGCGGCGGCAACTACGCCGCCAGCCTGGTGGCCCAGGCCGAGGCCATGGAGCACGGCTGCGACCAGGTCGTCTTCCTCGACGCGGCGGAGCAGCGCTACGTCGAGGAGCTCGGCGGCATGAACGTCTTCTACGTCTTCGACGACGGCTCGATCGCCACGCCCCCGCTGGGCGGCACGATCCTGCCCGGCATCACCCGCGAGTCGGTCCTGCGCCTGGCCGCCGACCGCGGCCACGAGGTCCGCGAGGAGCAGTATTCCTACGACCAGTGGCGCGCCGACGCCGCCAGCGGCCGCCTCCGCGAGGCCTTCGCCTGCGGCACCGCCGCCGTGATCACCCCGATCGGCACCATCCGCGACACCGCCGGCGAGTTCACCATCGCCGACGGCAAGGCGGGCGAGGTGACGATGGGGCTGCGCGAGCAGCTGGTCTCCATCCAGCGCGGCACGGCCCCCGACCCTTACGGCTGGGTCCGCCGGGTCCTGTAGCACCCACCGGCCCTCGGGGTCAGGGCCGTCAGCCACCGGCCGCGCGTCGGGGCCAGGGCCGTCAGCCGCAGGGCCACGGCCGTCAGCCGCGGGGCTCGTGGACCGGATGCCACGGCCGGCAGCCGCGGGGCGGCGCGTCGGGGTCACGGGCGGCGCTGGGGGAGGCGGTCGGTGGTCGCTGGTGGCGCGTTGGGCCGCAGTCGATTGGCGTCGGGCTGGTCGGCAGCTGCCGACGGCGTCCGGGGCTGCGGCTGGAAGTCACGCGGCCTCCGGGTATGGGGCGGGCAGCCGCAGTCACTTCGGCTTGGGCTACGGCCGGCACCGCTGCGGCTGTGGCCGTGGCCCGGGTGGCGTCCTGCGACCAAAAGTCTCCGTGATCATGCGCTATTCGCCGTTGGGGGGCGGGTTTTTCATGATCGCGGAGAGAAAACGTACACATGGGTACAAAATGTCTCCGTGATCATGAAAAACCCGTGATTCGGGATGGTTTCGCGCATGATCACGGAGACTTTTGGTGTAACTATTCAGGTCCTCCGAACGGAGGAGGGCGTGCTGGTCAAAGCCTTGCACTGGCGCTAGTCGGACACTCCACAGTGGACGACAAACCTACTCAATGCGGGAGATAGCGGTTGGCCATCTCCCCGATTCGCGAATTCCGACCGCCGCGTAGGTGCAGGTCAGCGAGATGGGCGGGGTACCTGAATAGTTACCTTTTGGTCGCTCCGGCGCCACGGGATGCGCCGCGCCTCGGGGCGCGCCGCGGGTCGGGGCGCGCCGCGGGTCGGGGCGCGCCGCGGGTCGGGGCGCGCCGCGGGTCGGGGCGCGGTGGGGCGGGACGCGCCGCGCGGTGGGCCGGGGGCGCGGTGGGCCGGGGCGGCGCCTGCGGTGCGGTGGGGCGGGGGCGCGGTGGGGCGGGGCGCGCGGTGAGGCGGGCGCGGTGAGGGGCGGCGAGGCGCCGCGGGGCGCGAGGCCGTGAGGGCGCGTGGTGTCGCCCTTCGCGGGCCGCGGCACATGGCATTTCCGACATTTCCGATTTATCGGAAATGTCCGATGACTACGCCGGCCAGCGGCCCAGGTTTGAGTTGCGGCCTGAGCCGGGGCGGAGCGGGCGCGGCGGCGGGCGGTCGTAGGCCAGGAGTAACGCCTCCTCCGCCAGGCGCGCGTCCGGGCAGGGCCAGAACGCCTTGCACTCGCAGAAGTTGTCCGTCCGCGGCCGGTGTGCCTGGTGCAACGCCCGCGCCACCCGCCACAGCAGCGGGTCCGCGCAGCCCGGCGGCGGATCGACCGGTGGCTCGCCCGGCTCCTGCGGCTCTCCGTCGATCATCTTGCCCCCAAGGTCAGGCCCGACGTGCAGAGCACACACGGTAGCCGCCCCAACCGGGCGATCGCAGACACGCTGTGCGCAACTTGCACAGGCGAGGTACCTCGGCAGGTAAAAGGTCCGGAAATGCGTACGGGTGCCGGAGCCGCCACTCCGACACCCGTACAAGAGGAAAGCTCTTTAGTCGAGAGCCGCCTCTACATCGAGGGTTACCGCCAACGCGTAAACCACCGCGGCGACGCGCAACACCTCGTCGATCACTTCGCGGGACACCCCTGCACCACGAAGTGATCTTTCGTGCGATTCCAGGCACACCCCGCACCCGGTGATCGCGGATACTGCCACTGACCACGCCTCGATGTCGGCCGGGCCGACGCCGGGCGTGGAGGTCACCTGGCGGCGCAGACGCGCGGGCAGGTGCTGATACGCCTCGTCACCGATGAGGTGCTTGGCGCGGAAGTACACATTGTGGATCGCCATCCGCGACGCCACCGCCTTGGCGGCCTCGGCCGCCTCCGGCTTGAGGTGGTCGCCGGCCTCGGCGGCGATGTTGCGGATCACGATGGGGCTGCGGGTCGTCATCGCGCACGCCAGCGCGGCGCCCCACAGCATCTGCTCGTCCAGCAGGTCGCCCGTGAACACCGAGTCGAGGTTCAGCTCGAGGTCCCGCGCGTAGGGCGGAAGGGCCGCCTTCAGCGTCGCGATGGACATCGAACTACACCTCCTTCACCAACGGTGATCAGAGCTCGCCGGGCGGCGCTCTCTTGACTGGCTCCAACCTTGCCGTGTCCGCGTTACAGGGACGTGACGAACTGGGTGAATCGTGAAGCAGATCACGCCCGATCTCAAAATTCGGAATCACGTGCCACACGATGCCCGTGCGTGGCAAGCTACCGACCGTGACTCGGCTGATTATTGGCCCCTAGCGCGCCCAGCATCTATCCGCTGGCCGCGCAGACCTCTCGCATCCGCGAGGGGTCTTTTTGTTGGTACCCCCAATTCCTGAGCAGCAGCTCAACCCCGCTCTTCCCGCCAAAGGAGAAACCATGCAGGTGTACGACACGACGCTGCGCGACGGGGCCCAGCGCGAGGCGATCAGCTACTCCGTCGTCGACAAGCTCGCCGTCGCGCGGTTGCTCGACGAGTTCGGCGTCGGGTTCATCGAGGGCGGCTGGCCGGGAGCGATGCCGAAGGACACCGAGTTCTTCCGGAGAGCCCGCACCGAGCTCAACCTCAAGCACGCGGTCTTCGTCGCGTTCGGCGCCACCCGCAAGGCCGGCGTGCGCGTCGAGGACGACCCGCAGGTGCGCGCACTGCTCGACGCCGACACTCCCGCCGTGACGCTGGTGGCGAAGTCCGACCTGCGCCATGTCGAGCGTGCCCTGCGTACCACGGCGGAAGAGAACCTGGCGATGGTCCGCGACACCGTCGAGTGCTTCATCAGGGAAGGCCGCCGGGTGTTCATCGACTGCGAGCACTTCTTCGACGGCTACCACTTCGACCCCGAGTACACCTCGAGCGTCGCCGCGGCCGCCCTCGCCGCCGGCGCCGAGGCCGCCGTCATGTGCGACACCAACGGCGGCATGCTCCCGTCGCTGATCACCCGCACCGTCACCGAGGTCCGCGAGCGCCTCGCCGTCGCCCTCGGCATCACGCCCGAGGAGGCCGTCGCCCGCCTCGGCATCCACTGCCAGAACGACACCTCGTGCGCGGTCGCGAACACCGTCGCCGCGGTCGAGGCCGGGGTACCGCACTTCCAGTGCACCGCCAACGGCTACGGCGAGCGCCCGGGCAACGCCGACCTCTTCGCCGTCGTCGGCAACCTGCAGCTCAAGCTCGGCCTGCCCGTCCTGCCGGACGGCTGCATCGAGCAGATGGTGCGCGTCTCGCACTCCATCGCCGAGATCGCCAACATCGCACCCGACACCCACCAGGCCTACGTCGGGTCTTCAGCGTTCGCTCACAAGGCGGGCCTGCACGCGAGCGCGATCAAGGTGGATCCCGTGCTGTACAACCACATCGACCCCGCCGTCGTGGGCAACGACATGCGGATCCTGGTCACCGAGATGGCCGGCCGGGCCAGCATCGAGCTCAAGGCCCGCGAGCTGGGCGTCGACCTGTCCGCCAACCCGGAGGCCCTGTCCCGGGTGACGAACCGGGTGAAGGAGCTGGAGGCGCGCGGCTGGTCGTTCGAGGCCGCCGACGCCTCGTTCGAGCTGCTGGCCCGCGCGGAGCTGGCCGAGGGTGCGCTGCCGCGGCCGTTCGCCTTGGAGTCGTACCGCATCCTCGTCGAACACCGCGAGGACGGCGCCGTGGTGTCCGAGGCGACGGTCAAGGTCCGGGTGCGCGGCGAGCGGGTCATCGCCACCGCCGAGGGCAACGGCCCGGTCAACGCCCTCGACGAGGCCCTGCGCGTGGCCCTGACCAGCCACTACCCGGAGCTGGGCCGCTTCCAGCTGGCCGACTACAAGGTGCGCATCCTGGAGGGCAGCCAGGGCACCGGCGCGGTCACCCGGGTCCTCGTGGAGACCCGCGCGACCGGCGAGGACTGGACGACCGTCGGCGTCCACGAGAACGTCGTCGAGGCCAGCTGGCAGGCGCTCGTCGACGCGCTCAGCTACGGCCTGTCCCGCGTGCGGGTCTGAGCCTCGTGCGGCCGGGGGCCGGGACGCGCCGGCCCCCGCCGCGCTCAGCGGCTACGGGCACTTGTTCTGCTTGTAGGCGGCCAGCGCCGCCGGGTCGGGCTCGAAGCGCCATTCACCGTGCTGGTACTTCACCGTGTTCGTCCCGGTCTGGTTCGCCGTGCTGCCGGCCGGCATGTGCGACCACTTGATGGTCGCCGTCGAGTCGTCGACCGGCGTCACGCTCGTCACCTGGTACTGCCCCTGCTGCCCGGTGCATGTCGCCACCAGGTCGATGTACGCGTCCTTGCCGATCGCCGCCTTCGCGCCGTCGGTCCACAGATCCCAGGCCCCGGCCCAGTCGCCCTCCGACAGGCTGTCGAAGACCTGCTCGGCCGCCACCTGTGCCGACTGCGCGTCTTGCGGCTGCGCGGTCACCTCCACCGTGGGCCGGTCGGACGAGGACTCGGCGCCGTCACTCTTGCCCGAGCAGCCGGCTGCGGTACCCAGGACAAGCGGCACGGCGATGGCGAGCGCGAGGCCGCGGAACGTTCGTGTCACCCATCTGCTCCAACGTGGTTCCCGATTCGGGCGGGAGCCCGATTCGTAGGTGAAGGTACTCCCGGCCAACGAACCGCGCATAGCCGGAGGTACGCCTTCGGTCCCTTCAGCCGGCGGCCGCTACCCGGCCGGCTTCGAGCTTGCTCCCAGCCGCCGTTGAGCTCCGGATCGCGCCCCGGCACGCCTTCGTCCGTGTACGGTTTCGCGGTTTCGCGGTGCTCAGGCAGCGTCGGTTCGCTTGAGGCGTTCTT
Organism: Dactylosporangium sp. CA-092794; assembly: GCF_050948465.1. NCBI lineage: Bacteria > Bacillati > Actinomycetota > Actinomycetes > Micromonosporales > Micromonosporaceae > Dactylosporangium > Dactylosporangium sp. CA-092794. The sequence goes on from NZ_CP192044.1 coordinate 1,635,348, forward strand.
GTCGGTTCGCTTCAGGCGGTTTGGCGGGGTCGGTTCCAGGCGGGTTTGGCGGGGTCGGTTCGCTTCAGGCGTCCTTGGGCAGCGTCAGCTCGGCGAAGACGGCCTTGTGGTCGCTGTTGGGAACCTTGTGCACGGTCACCTTGCGCACGCCCACCCGCTTGTCCGCCACCACGTGATCGAGCACCACGCCCGGGATGAACCACCGCTCGTCATACGGCCACGAGGCGTCGAACCCGGCCCCGGCCACGTCACCGGCGTCGCGGTACCCCTTGGCCAGCACCGCCCGGAACCCCTCGTGGTCCAGCGTGGCGTTGAAGTCCCCGATGAGCAGGCTCACCGCCCCGCCCGGCGTGGCCGCCGGCTCCTGCGCGATGTCCCGCTCCCAGCACGCGGCCTGGTCCGCCGAGGCCGGCGCGCAGGTGTGCACCGACTCCACCCGCAGCTCCATGGCCCCCGGCACCCGGACCTCCGCCCGCGCCTGCCCGAAGTCGGACACGAACCGCCGATAGCCCAGATCCGTCACGGGGAACCGGCTGTACACCGCCGACCCGGTAACTCCCGGCCGCGGATACGACACGGCGTTGGGCAGCAGGTCGTCCAGCCCCGCACTGCGCAGCGCGTCCTTGGCCTCCGGGGTGTACTCCTGCAGCGCCAGCAGATCCACGCCGTTGCCCCGCACCAGCCCCACGATCGTCGCCGGGTCCGCCCCGCCCTGGAGCATGTTGACGCTGAGCACCCGCAACGCCGGCCCGTCCCCCGGCTCCCCGCCGTCGTCGGAGATCCACCGCGGCAACACACACGCCGCCAACGCGATCGTGGCCACCGCCGTCACGACCGCCGGCCACACCCGCTTGGTGAGCAACGCCACAGCCAACGGCACCAACGACGCGAGCGCCACATATGGCGTGAACGCGATAAGTTGCACTGCGGGAAACCCGCGGTCGAGCCCGAACACCCTCGTCGCCGCCCACACCACGAACGGCGCCACCATCAGCCAGACCACCAGATTCCACCAGCGCCGCCGCGGCCGAACGGGCTTTTCGGGCAGCAACGGCAGGGTGTCCTCCGTGGTGACCATCCTGTCAGGGTAAGCGACCGCCGCAACCCCGCCGGCCGCGCCCGCGTGGCGATGTTCTCGGCCGTGCCGGCTTCCGTGCGCTTCGCCCGCTCTGCGCCCGCCGCACTCTGCCGCTTCCGCGCCCGCGCCTGGCCTCCTCGTTCTCGCACCCGCTTCTCGCACCCGCTTCTCGCACCCGCGCTTCCGCGCCCTGGCTTCTCTGTTCCGCGTCCGGGCCTCTGTTCCGCGTCCGGGCCTCTTTTCCGCGTCCGGGCCTCTGCGCCGCGTCCGGGCGCTGTCGTCGCGTCCGCACGTTTCCGCCTCACGCCCATTGGACCGTGCGCTCCCATGCCGCGCCCGCGCCTCCGCGCCCGCGCCTCCGCGCCCGCGCCTCCGCGCCCGCGCCTCCGCGCCCGCGCCTCCGCGCCCGCGCCTCCGCGCCCGCGCCTCCGCGCCCGCGCCTCCGCGCCCGCGCCTCCGCGCCCGCGCCTCCGCGCCCGCGCCTCCGCGCCCGCGCCTCCGCGCCCGCGCTGGGCCTCCGCGCCTCCGGGCCTGCGCGTCCGCGCCGCGTGCTGGCCCGGCGTGTGTGCCTGCGCCTCCGCGCGCCCGCGCGGAGGCGGTCCGGGCGCGCCCGGACCGCCGGACTTCGCCGGCGTCGGGCGGGGCGCCTCCGCGCGGGCGCGGCGGCGGTCGATCGGTGCGGCGGCGGCCGTCGATCCCCGTGGTGGCCGTTCGGCCAGCGTGGAAGAGCCGCACGACGTTGCGGACTGGCATTAGGCTCGGCATCCGTGCACCCGGTGATCGCGCGAATCGGCCCGGTGGCGATCCTGTCCCACGACGTGTTCGTGGCGCTCGGCATCGGGGTCGCCGCACTGGTGCTGCTCTGGGAGATCCGCCGCCGCCGCGCCCAGGACGACCGCCTCTGGTACGTGCTGGCCGGCGCCCTCGTCGGCGGCGCGCTCCTGGCCCGCCTGGGCACCTGGGCACAGCACCTCGACCCGAGGGACAACGCGCCTCTGCTGGAGCAGTGGGCGTACGGCAACCGCAGCATCCTCTCCGGGCTCGTCGGCGCCTACCTGGGCGCGCTGCTCGGCAAACGCATCGGCGGCTACCCGCACAAGACCGGGAACCTGTTCGCCCCGGCCGTCGCCGCGGGCATGGCGGTCGGCCGCATCGGGTGCCTGCTGGCCGAGCCACCGGGCACCCCCACCCGACTGCCGTGGGGCATCACCCTCGACGCCGAACACGCCGCCGCCATGCATGTCCCGGCCGGTGTCCCGCTGCACCCGTCGTTCGTGTACGAAATCATCTTCCACGTCGCGGCCTTCGCGGCGCTCCTCGCGTTGCGCGGCCGGATCACCGCGCCCGGGCGCCTCTTCACGCTCTATCTCGCCGCGTACGCCGCGTTCCGCTTCGGCGTCGAGTTCGTCCGCGGCAACGAGGTCGTCTGGGCGGGCCTGACCCGCTCGCAGCTGTTCCTGCTCGGCCTGCTGCCGCTCACCGCGGCCCGCCTCGCCTGGCGGCACATGCGCGGACGCGCGCGCGATCGTAAGGTACCGAATGAAGCGGAGGCGTTGACGTGAGCTTCCCGCCCCAGCACGGCTGGACGGTCCCCCCGCCCCCGCCGGGCCCGCAGCGCCCCATCCGCACGAGGCGCGTCTTCGCCGGCATCGGCCTGGTGTTCCTGGGCCAGGTCGTGGTCATCCTGCTGGGCGTGGTCGCGGTGGTCATCGGCAGCCAGAACGCCAACTCGGAGAACGCGGTTCTCGGCATCTACCTCGAACTGCTGCTGCAGGTCGCGCTGTTCGTCGCCTGCCTCGTCGTCGGCATTGTGTGGATCTCGCGCAAGGATCGCGGCATCGGCCTCGGCATCCTCATCGGCTGGGGCGTCAGTGTCCTGGTCTTCCCCGTCGCCGGCATCGGCGTCTGCCTCGCCCTCGTCAACCAAGGACAGCTATGACCTCCGGAATGCAGCTGCGCGGCGACCGTATCCACCGCTACGTCAACGCGTTCTGCCCCGACTGTGCCGCCGAGGACCCGGATCGTCCACTGGAGACGGTCCAGCGGCTGCCGGGCTGGCTCGCCGAGCGCGACGGCCGCATCTGGCTCGAGCGCGGCTGCCCCCGCCACGGCCTCGTCCGGAGCCTCTACGACGAGTCGCCGGAGATTCTGCGGTACCTCGAACAATGGACCGCGCCCACAAAGACCCACATCCCGGACGTGGCGGGCAATTTCGCCCCCGTCCCGTCCGCCTACCTGGCCGGCCTGCCCGAGATGCAGACCCAGCACACCTGCATCCTGCTCGCCGACCTCACCGACAGCTGCAACCTGCGCTGCCCGACCTGCTTCACCGACTCGTCGCCGGCCATCGAGGGCGCCGTACCGCTCGCCGACGTGCTGGCGAGCGTCGACACGAAGCTGTCCCGCGAAAACGGCCGCATCGACGTCCTCATGCTCTCCGGCGGCGAACCCACGCTGTACCCGTGGCTGGAGGAACTCCTCGACGAGGTCTCCAAACGCAACGTCGTCCGGATCCTCATCAACTCCAACGGCGTGCGTATCGCGCGCGAGGACGCGCTGCTGGACCTGCTCACCCGCCACCGCGAGCGCGTCGAGGTGTACCTGCAGTACGACGGCGTGTCCGAGCGCGCCGCCCGCCACCACCGCGGCGCCGACCTGCGCCGCCTCAAGGACCAGGCCGTCGACCGCCTCTCCGCGCGCGGCATCTTCACGACCCTCACCATGACCTGCGCCCTGGGCGTCAACGACGACGAGATCGGCGCGGTCGTCAAGCGCGCCCTGGACACCCCGTACGTCGGCGGCGTCTCCCTCCAGCCCCAGTTCGGGTCCGGACGTTCGGGCCCGATCGACCCCGCGAACCGCCTCACTCACACGGGCGTCCTCGCGCGCCTGGGCCCGCAGACCGGCGACCTGGTCACCTGGCGCGACCTCACCGCCCTGCCGTGCTCCCACCCGCACTGCTGCTCGGTGGGCTACATGCTGCGCGACGACGCGGGCCGCTGGCAGTCCATGACCGCCCTCATCGGCCACGACCGGCTGCTGTCCTTCCTGGACCTCGCCCCCGACCTCGTCGCGAACCGCATCGCCGACGTCCAACTGCCCGCCGCCCTGCGCACGGCGGTCAAGGACTCCCTGCTCGGCCTGCTGTCGGAACAGTCCTCGCTCTCCCACCCCGACGTGGGCTCCCTGTGGCGCGATATCTGCGAGAACTGCGACCTGGGCATCTCCACCCTGACCACCCTCGTCTCGTCGTCGCTACCGGGCGGCCGCAACCGCCTGCGCAAGATGCTCGGCGAACGCGTCAAACGCATCACCGTCAAGCCCTTCATGGACCTGCACACGATGATCGAGGAACGCCTGCTGCAGTGCTGCGTGCACGTCGCCACCCGCCGGGAGGACGCGTCCGGCCAGCACGACCAGTGCGCCCCGTTCTGCGCCGTGCAGGCCTGGCCCGCCCTCTCCGCCCAACGCTTGCCTCGAGCCACCCGCCCGCTGCTGCCCCTGGCCGCCCACCGCCCCGCGCCCGAGGCGACGCCATGACCCACGCTTCGTCCACCCCCACGCCTCATGCCGGGCCGACCCCTTCGCCCACGCTTCCGCGCGCCATGCCTCAAGTTCCCGCATCGGTACCCCCGGAAGCCGCCAAACCCGCGAACGCCCCCGCCCCGTACGACCCGCTCCGCCTCTGCATCTACGCCACGATTGCCGCTCTGGCCTGGCTCCTGGGTCCGATAGCCGTCGTCGGCTTCGCCTTGCTGGGCTTCGCCGGCTACGCGCGCGCCCGCCGCCGCGGCCTGACCCGATCGAAGTGCATCCTCCGCGACACCCGCCTCGTACTGACCTACCTCGCCGCCCTGGCCCTGGCCGGCGCGGCGGCCATCACCTGGCAGCTCTACCACCTCTTCACCTGATTCCGCGCCCCGCATCGCCCGGGCGCCCGCCGTGCCGCGTCCGCGCGTCCGCAACGACGTGCCCGCATGGCCCGCGTGCCCGGCGTCCGCGCGCCCCACGCTTCCGCGTCCGCGCCCCGTTTTCCCGTGTCTGCGCCGCGCCCGTGCGCCGTGTTCGCGCCCCCGGCCTGCGCCTGCGCTTCCGCGCGCCGCGCCTGGCGCTACCGCGGCCGCGGATCCGGGCGGGACCGGGCACGCTCCGGGGCGTCCGGACGGCCGACGGCGCGACATCCAGGAGTCCCGCTGACCCGGGCCCGCAGGGCAGGTCTACGGTTGGCTGCCGTGAGTGACCTGCCGCCCGCGCTGGACCTCGGAGCCAACGGCTCGCCCAAGCCGGGGAAGCTCGACGAGCTGCCCGGCTGGCTGCGCCGCACGGAGGCGGAGCAGCGCTGGCCCGCCGCGCTCGCCATCGCCGCGGCCATCGTCATCCACCTGGTCCTGCCGCCCGACCTCGCGCCGCGGCCGCGCTGGCTGCTCCCGGGCGTCGAGGGCGCCATGCTGCTCAGCATCGTCGTGGTCAACCCGCTGCGGATCAACCGGGAAACCCGCATCCTGCGGCCGCTGAGCATCGGGCTGGCCTTCTTGCTGACCGTGGTGACCGCCTGGTCGATCTGGCTGCTCGTACGCGCCCTGTTCGACCACAGCAACGGCGACCTGCTGTCGGCCCACCTACTGCTGTGGGGCGCCGCGATCTGGCTGACCAACGTCATCGTCTTCGCCGTGTGGTTTTGGGAGAGCGACCGGGGCGGCCCCGCCGCGCGCGCGGACGCGGACTGGCCGCATCCCGACTTCCTCTTCACCCAGATGCAGGTGCCGGACCTCGCCCACCGCGACTGGGAGCCGGGCTTTTTCGACTACTTCTACCTGGCCTTCACCAACGCCACCGCGTTCAGCCCGACCGACACGCTGCCCATGTCGACGTGGGCGAAGATGCTGATGGTCGCCGAGTCGGTCATGTCGCTGGTGACCGTGCTGCTGGTGGTGGCCCGGGCGGTCAACGTCATCGGCTGACGGCCGAGCAAGAGGAGCGAGATGTCGCAGCCCCACTTCCACGACCACGTCGCCTGTGTGGCCGCGCCGGCCGCGTGGCTCTCCGGCCCGTCCGGCCGGCTGGCCGACGGCGCCGACGGCCTGTACGTCGAGGGTCGCCGCGTTCTGTCCCGCCTTGTGGTCACGGTCGGCGCCGCCGAGCCGGTCCCGCTCACGTTCCGCCGCACGGGCGCCGCGTCGGCCCATTTCGCGGCGGTACCGCAGGTGCCGCGCCCCCGCACGGCACCGCCCGATGCGGCGCCGCCGACCCCTGGCGACGATCCCACGCTCACCCTGTCGAGCCGCCGCCTCGCCGAACCGTCGGGCGGCACCGAAACGATCACTCTGGCCAACGCCGCCGACACCCCCGTCGCGGTCGACCTGGCGGTGGACCTGGCCACGGACTTCGCCGGCCGAACGAGCCCTGTCGTCGACGCCCCCGAGCCGCTCGCCCCGGCGACGGACGCTGGGGCGGGCGAGGCCGCCGATCAGATCGAGTGGCGGGCCGCCGACGGCACGACCGTACGTATCCAAATGAACCCGCCGGCGCGCGTGGACGCGGGCGGCGGCTCACCCGCGGCGGGCATCCACGCGGCCGTGCTGCGCTGGCGGGTCGACGTGCCCGCGCACGGTACCTGGTCGGCCGAGCTGCGCATCACGCGCACCGACGTGCGGCCGATCGCCCGGTCCAGGCGCTTCAGCACCCTCCGCGTCACCGCCGCCGACCGGAGGCTCGATGGCCTGGTGCGTTCCGGGGTGCAGGACCTCGACGCGCTGCGCCGCACGGACGGCGCGGACGCGTACTACGCCGCGGGCGGCCCGTGGCACCTGACGCTGTTCGGCCGCGACGCCCTCTGGGCGGCCCGCCTGGCGCTGCCGATGGGCCATGACGTCGCCGCGGGAACGCTGCGCGCGCTCGCCGCCCGGCAGGGCACCCGCACCGACCCGCAGACGGGCGAGGAGCCGGGCCGCATCGCGCACGAGGTCGCGCGCGGGGGCGCCGACGCCCATCCGGCCGTGGTGGGCTACGGCGCCGTCGATGCGACACCGCTCTTCGTGAGCACGCTCGCCGACGCCTACCGGTGGGGGATGCCCGCCGCCGGGGTCCGCGCGCTGATGCCCGTCGTCCACCGCGCCCTCGCCTGGCTGGCCACGCACGAGGACTTCATCACCTGCGAATCCGGCGGCCACCAGGGTTGGAAGGACTCGGCGCACGCGATCCGGCACGCCGACGGCCGACCGGCCCGGGGGCGGCTCGCGCTGAGCGCGGTCCAGGCCTACGCCCACCGCGCCGCGCTCGACGGCGCCTGGCTCCTGGAGCAGTTCCCGGAGGCCGGCCCGGACGCCGGCCCGGTGAGTTCCCCCGGCCCCGCGTTCGCCTTCGCTCCCGCGCTGGACGCTCTCCTGGCCGCCTCCGCGCCCGCGCCCGCGCCCGGGTCCGGGTCCGCGCCCGGGTCCGCGCCCGGGTCCGCGCCCGGGTCGCGGGCGGTGTCGACCGACGCACCTGCGGCCGAGGCGGCACCGGGGGACGCCGCGTTGGCGGTGCGCGACGCGGCGTACGACGCCGCAGGGGAGGCGAAACGCTGGCGCGAGTGGGCGGACAACCTCGCCGAGCGCTTCCGCGCGGCGTTCTGGTGCCCCGGCGGGTACCCCGCGATCGCCCTGGACGGCGACGGCGAGCGGGTCGATCTTGTCGCATCCGACATGGGCCATCTCCTCGGCACCGGCCTGCTCACCCCCGCCGAGAGCGCCGCCGTCGCCGAGCGGCTGGCCGGGCTGCGATCACCCTTCGGCATCCGCACGGTGGCGCCCGGCTCGGCCGGGTACAACTTCCTCGCCCGGCATCTTGGCTCCGTCTGGCCGCACGACAACGTCGTCGCCCTGCGCGGCCTGGCCCGGGACGGTCACCGCGCGGAGGCGTCGGCGATCGTCGCGGCCCTGCTCGACGCGGCCGAGCGGTTCGATTTCCGGCTTCCGGAGTGGTACGGCGGCGACGACCTGCCCACCCCGCACCCGGCCGCGGGCCGTCCCCGGGCGTGGGCCGCAGCGGCCGGGCCGGCGATCCTGACGGTGCTGCTCGGGCTCGACGTCGACGTGCCGGCCGGGCGGATCACGTTCGACCCGCTCGTCCCGTCGCCGGTCGGCGCGTTCCGGGTGCGCGGCCTGAAGATCTCCGACGGCGAACTCGACGTGAGCGTCACCGCCGCCGGCGACCTCACCGTCCACAATGGACCTCTCGGGGTGACGTTCCACAACGCGGACGGCACCCTCGCCAGGATCGCCCGCCCGGACTAGGCGCCGCGCGGAGGCGTGAGCCGGTAGATGGTGCCGCTGCCGTCGTCGCTGACGAGCAGCGTGCCGTCGGTGTCCACGGCGGCGTCCACGGGCCGGCCCCACCACTTGCCGTCCGCGTCGACGAATCCGGTCACGAGGTCGACCGGATCGCCGGGGCCGGACGCGGTCCACGGAATGTACAAGACCTTGTATCCCGCGGGCTTCGTGCGGTTCCACGAGCCGTGCAGCGGCACGACGGCCGCGCCGTTGAAGAACGTCAGGCCCAGCGGGGCGCTGTGCGGCGGCAGGCCCAGGTCGATCGGATCCGCCTTGGTGCAGTCGGCCTTCTGCCCGTCGCGGTTGAGCTCGTAGTCGCGCAGGAACGGCATGTTGTGCAGGCCCCGGTCGCTGTCGGGGTTGCAGAACGGCCAGCCGTAGAAGCCGCCGTCGCGTACCTTGATCATCTCTTCGGGCGGGTAGTCGTCGACGAACTGCGCCATCCGCTTGCCCTTGTCCGACTTGCCGTCGCCGTCGACATCGCGGTCGTCGGGCACCAGCGTGTTGTCCCGGTTGTTGACGACGATCCACAGCTCGTCGGTGTCCGGGCGGAAGGCGAGGCCCTCCGCGTTGCGGATGCCACGCGCGAGGAGGCGCCCGGACGCGTCGGTGCCCGTCGCCGGGTAGGCGTAGATGGCGGCCCGTTGCGGGTCGCTGACGGTGTCCTGGACGCAGGCGTTGCAGGTGGAGGCGATCGAGACGTACAGCGTGTTGCCATGGACAGCGATGTTCTTGAGCACGTGTGCGTACGAGCCGTGCAGCTCCGGGGTGCTGGTGTCGGGCAGCCCGTCGACCACGACCTGCCCGTCGTGGGCCTTCAGGTCGCCGTTGACATACGGATAGCGCACGATCCGGTGCGATTCGGCGATGAAGAGGTACATCTGCCCGTTCAACGGCGCGAACACCATGTCGTGCGGCTGCCGCAGCCCCGTCGCGAAGTCCGATGCCGCGCCCGCGCGCAACAGCCGCACCTTGCCGGCGCCCGGCTGCGACACCAGCAGATCGCCGCTCGGCGTCAGCGCCAGGAAGCGCGCCTTGTCGACCCGCGCGTAGACCGACGCGGTCCAGCCGGCCGGCAACTGGAGGTACCGCTCCCGATCAAACGGCGCGGACGCGAGCGCGGGTGGCACCTCGACCTTGACCCGGGTCGGCCGGCCGAGCCCGGCCGCGGACGGCGGACCACCCGGGCTCGAAGGCCCCGGCCGCGCGGGCGCGGACTCCGCCGAGTCACCCGAACCGGACGAGCAGGCCGCGAGGGCCAGCGTGCAGGCGAGCGCGAAGGCCCAGAGCTTGCGCATAGAGCCGACGCTACCCTCTCCTAAGCTGGACGGGTGGAGCTCATCGTTCTGGACCGCCCGACCTGGGAGGCGCGCCGCGCCGCCCACGAGGCGCGCGTGGACGCGTGGATCGAGCCGCACCTGGCCCGGCGGCGGCGCGGCCGCAAGCATCCGGTCGAGGACTTCCTGTTCACGTACTACTCGTACCGGCCCGCACAGCTGCGCCGCTGGCATCCGGGCGCGGGCGTCGCCCTCGCCGGCGCCGGCACGGAGCCGGCCGCGGTGCCGCCCGGCCGCGCGGACGCGATCGCCTGGATCCGCGACCTGCTCGCCGCTACCGCCACGCGGGCGCCGCACCTGGGCTGCTTCGGCCTGCACGAGTGGGCGATGGTGTACCGGCAGACGCAGGACGAGCTGCGCCACAACGCGTGGCCGCTGCGCCTGGGCGCGCGCGGCACGGACGCGGTCGTCGAGGCCGGCCGGATCCGGTGCAGCCACTTCGACGCGTTCCGCTTCTACACCGCGCCCGCGCGCCCGCTGAACCTGCTGCAGCCGACCCGCGACACCCAGATCGCCAACGAACAGCCCGGCTGCCTGCACGCCAACATGGACCTCTACAAGCACGCCTACAAGCTCGCCCCGCTGGTGCCGGCCGAGCTCGTCGCCGCCTGCTTCGAGCTCGCCCGCGACATCCGCACGCTCGACATGCAGGCCTCCCCGTACGACCTGGCCGATCTCGGCTACGAGCCGGTCCGGATCGAGACCGTCGAGGGGCGCGCACGGTACGTCGAGGCGCAGCGCTCCTTCGCCGAGCGCGCCGCCCCGTTGCGCGGCCGCCTTCTCGCCGAGTGCGACAGGCTCCTGGCGGCTGCTGGCAACTGACCGCTGGGTGGAACCCGCGCGCGGGCGCCTAGTGTATAAGTCGGATTCATGTTGCGGCGGGAACTCGGGTCCGGGGAGTGGCGATGAGCGAGGTACGGCGGCGGTTGGGACCCTTGCTGGGCATGTGGGACACGACCGCCACCGTGAACGGGAAAGTCACCATGCGCGGCTGGACCAGCTTCGCGTGGGCCGACGAGGGCGAGTTCCTCGTCCAGCGCGCGGACGCGGACCCGCCGGGCGAAGACGTGCCCAAGGAATGGGTGACCGACTCGCCGTTTCCCACGACTTCAGTCATCGGCTACGACGAGGCCAGCCGGACATTCACGATGCTGTACTCCGACGCCCGTGGCGTCCTGCGGGTGTACGGCATGGATCTCGACGGCGGCCAGTGGCGGATCTGGCGCGCCGCGGAGGGGTTCAACCAGCGGTTCACCGGCAACGTCGAGGCCGGCGGCAAGCGCATCTCCGCCTCCTGGGAGATGTCGAAGGACGGCCTCAAGTGGACCAAGGACTTCGACGTGACCTACACGCGCGGCTGAGCGACCTCACAGGCTCTCAAAGCCCGGCCACAGCATCAATTCACTACCTTCCGCTGAGACGGTGCGCCCGCGCGGGGGCGGGCCGATCCCGGCGGAAGGAAACCACCATGATCGAGGCTGTCGGCCTCACGAAACGCTACGGCGAACGCATCGCCGTCGACCGGCTGTCGTTCACCGTCCGGCCCGGTCAGGTCACCGGGTTCCTCGGCCCGAACGGCGCCGGCAAGTCGACCACGATGCGCATGATCGTCGGCCTGGACGCGCCGACCGAGGGCACCGTCACGGTCAACGGCCGCCCGTTCGCACGCCTGGACAACCCGATGCGCGAGGTCGGTGCCCTGCTCGACGCCAAGGCCATCCACGGCGGGCGCAGCGCGTACAACCACCTGCTCTGCCTCGCGCAGAGCAACAACCTGCCGCGCGGGCGCGTCGACGAGGTGCTCGAGATCGTCGGCCTCACCGGCGTCGCGCGGAAGCGCTCGAACGGCTTCTCGCTCGGCATGGGCCAGCGGCTCGGCATCGCCGCCGCCCTGCTGGGCGACCCGAAGGTGCTCATGTTCGACGAACCGGTCAACGGCCTCGACCCCGAGGGCATCCTGTGGATCCGCAACCTGATGCGCTCCCTGGCCGCCGAGGGCCGCACCGTGCTCGTCTCCAGCCACCTCATGTCGGAGATGGAGCACACCGCCGACCACCTGCTCGTGATCGGCCGGGGCCGGATGATCGCGGACTGCACGGTGCGCGAGTTCATCGACCGCAACTCCGCACTCGCCGTCCGCGCGCGGACGCCCGACGCCGCGCGCCTCGCCGACCTCGTCACCCGCGACGGCGGCAAGGTCGCGCCCGAGCCCGACGGTGCGCTGCTCATCACGGAGCTGCCGCTGCCGCGCGTCGGCGACCTGGCCTTCGACAACGGCGTCCGCTTGCACGAACTCGCGCCGCTGCAGGCCTCACTTGAGCAGGCGTTCATGGAACTGACCAAGGACAGCGTCGAATACCAGGCGGCGATCCCGGGAGAACAACGATGACAGAGTTGGTACTTCCACGAGCCGGCCTCGCCGGCATGCTGCGCTCGGAATGGACGAAGCTGCGCACCGTGCGCTCCACGATGTGGTCGCTCGTCGCCATGGCCGGCATCGCCATCGGCCTGATGTCCCTCTTCGCGTGGGCGCTGATGCAGCAATGGAGCACCGCCGACGACGGCAGCCACAGCTACTTCACCCAGCACCCGCTCGAGATCGTCATCGCCCGGCCGGTCTTCATCGCCCAGCTCGTCATCGCGGTCCTCGGCGTGATGGTGATCTCCGCCGAATACACCACCGGGATGATCCGCTCCACCCTGCAGGCGCAGCCGCGCCGGCTCACCGTCCTCACCGCGAAGATCCTGGTGTTCGCGTCGCTCATGCTCGTCGTCGGCGAGGTGCTCGCCTTCGCCGCGTTCTTCCTCGGCCGCGCCATCATCGCCGAGCACATCCCGGTCTCGCTCGGCGATCCCGGCGTGGCCCGCTCGGTCGCGGGCGCGGGGCTGTTCATGGCGGTGCTGGGCCTGTTCTCGCTGGCGTTCGGCGCGATCATCCGCCACACCGCGGGCGCCATCACGGGCGTCCTGGGCCTGATCCTCATCGTGTCGCCGCTGACCGCGCTGCTGCCGGGCAGCTGGGGTGCCCACATCAATGCCTGGATGCCCACCAACGCCGGCCAGCTGATCTTCGAGCCGACCCTGTCCCCGGACGCCCTGCTGACCCAGTGGCAGGGCCTCGCGGTGTTCGGCGGCTGGACGGTGCTGCTGCTGGCCGTGGCGGCGTACTTGTTCAAGACCCGCGACGCCTGACCCGGCCCGGCATCGCGCGGATGCGGCGCGGGCGGGGCTCACGAGGCGAGCCGGACCACCTCGTCGGCGCAGCCCCACGACAGGGTGACGCCCGCGCCGCCGTGTCCATAGTTGTGGATGAGCCGGGTGCCGCGCGGGAGCGGTTCGGCGGCCGGCTCGACCCGCGGGCCGCCGTGCCGGGCGGGCCGAAGCCCGGCCGCCTGCCGCAGGGGCCGCGCGCCGGCCAGCTCCGGGACCAGGTCGGCGCACCGGCGCAGGATCGCCTCCGTCGTGGCCGGGTCCGGGGTCTCGTTCCAGTCGCCGGGCTGGAACGTCCCGCCGAGGACGACGTCGCGGGAGCGCGGGTGGATGTACGTCATGCCGTCCGGGTGATCCTCATCGCGGATCGACGTCACCAGGCCCGGGTTGGCCACGATGACGATCTGGCCGCGGGCCGGGAACACCGCCGGATCGTCGGCGAGGGCGCGGGCGGCCAGCCCCGTCGCGTTGACGAGCGTGCCCGCCTGCCCGGCCAGGTCGGCGAGACGGTCCACGCGCCCGCGCGCCAGCGTGCCGCCGAGGTGCTGGACGCGCTCGGCGAGCCACTGGAGGTACACCTCCATTTCGACCGATGGCACGGTGAAGCGCCACTCGCCCGGATGCGCCGCGAAGCCGGGCACCGCCGAGGACCACCACGGCGTGCCGGCCGGCGCGCGCAGCAGCATGCGGGTGGGGCGCCGGGCGGTGCCGGGAACGCCGTCATCAGCCTGCGTCATGAGCTCGTCGTAGGTGCGCTTCGCCCACGCGAGGACGCGCGGGTCGGCGTCGGTGTGCGTCGGGTACCACACCGCGGCCGCCAGGCGGGACACGGTCCGGGTGGGGTCGTCGGCGGTCAGCACGCGCACCCGCGCGCCGCTCTCCAGCAGTCGCACGGCGCTGGTCAGGCCGATGACGCCGGCGCCGAGCACGATCACGTCGTCCATGCCTCCAGGCAACCAGTGCCAGGCCGGAACGTCCAAGTCGCTTGCGCTACCGCGCGATAAGGCGCGCTTATGACCGGACCGTGGGCCGGCGACGGCCTCCGCGGCGCTGGCGCGTGATAAGCCGCGCTTATGCTCGGGCGATGGACCTGCGACGGCTGCGGTACTTCGCCGTGCTGGCCGAGGAACTGCACTTCACCCGCGCGGCCGCGCGGCTGCACATCGCGCAGCCGGCGCTGAGCCAGCAGGTCCGGGCGCTGGAGCGAGAGTTCGGCGCGCGGCTCGTCGAGCGCGGCGCGGGCGCGTGCACGCTGACGCCCGTCGGCACCGTGGTGGCCGCGGAGGCGACGCTGCTGCTGGCCCAGGCCGACGCCGCGCGGGAGCGCATCGCCGCGGCCGCGCGGGGACAGGGCGGGCGAATCCGCCTGGCATACACCCGATCGGCCCGCGGCGGCCGTGTGGACGCCCTCGCCGACCGCTTCCGCGCGCAGAACCCGCGCGTCGAGATCATCCCCGAGACCGGCTGGCACGCGCCGAACGTCGCGGGGCTGCTCGCCGGGCGGTACGACGCGGCGTTCGTCCGGCCGCCCCTGGACGAGCCCGGCATCGGCTGGCGGCTCGTCGACACCGAGGAGCTGCGCCTCGCCCTGCCCGCCGGCCATCCGCTCGCCCGCCTGCGTCGCGTGCCGCGCGAGGCGGTCGCCGGCCAGCCCGCGGTCATGTGGCCGCGGGAGAACGGGCCGGGCATGTTCGACCGCATCGTCGCGCAGGTGTGGCCGGCCGGCGGCTTCAACCTGGTCCGCTACGAGCCCGACGACGAGCAACTCCTGCGCGCGGTCGCGGCCGGAGGCGTCGTCGCGGCGGTGCCCGAGGGCCGGGCCCGGACGCTGCGTGTGCGCGGCGTGGTGCTGCGCCGCTTCACGCCGCCGGCGCCGATCGTGGACATCGGGCTGGCGTGGAACGAGCGGACCGCCACACCGGTCGTCCGGCGCCTCCTCGCGACCCTGGAGGAGCTCTGAGGAGGACGACGGCCCACCGGTGCGGCACGTTCGAGATCGCGTGGCGGCCGCGGGTGTTACGAGGCTTCGACCGCCGCGCGGCCGGGCACCCGGACGATGCCGGACGCATGGCACCGGCAAGATGGCGCGTCCGGGCGCGCCGCCCGCCGGTCGTCGCGGCGATGGCGTCGGTCCGTGGCGAACGCGAGCGAGGCCGCGTCAGTCAGTGACGAAGGCGAGCAGGTCGGCGTTGAACGCCGCCTCGTATGCGCCGTTGAGGCCGTGGGGCGCGCCCGGGTACACCTTGAGCTTCGCGTTCTTCAACAACTGCGCCGTCTTGGGCGCGGCCGCCTTGATGGGCACGATCTGGTCGTCGTCGCCGTGGCCGACAAGGACCGGGATGTCGATGCGCTTGAGGTCCTCGGTGAAGTCGACCTCCGAGAACTCTCTGACGCAGTCGTACGCGGCCTTGAGGCCCACCCCCATGCTCATCAGCCAGAATGCGTCGCGCAGGCCCTGCGACACGGTGTTGCCGGGCCGGTTGGCGCCGTAGAAGGGCGCGCTCAGGTCCCGGTAGAACTGGGAGCGGTCGGCCAGCAGGCCCGCGCGGAGGCCGTCGAAGGTCTCCATCGGGCTGCCCTCGGGGTTGGCGGCGGTCTTGAGCATCAGCGGGGGTACCGCGCCGAGCAGCACCGCCTTCGACACGCGGGACGTGCCGTGCCGTCCGAGGTAGCGGGTGACCTCGCCGCCGCCGGTGGAGTGCCCGACCATGACCGCGTCGCCGATGCCGAGGTGGTCGAGGAGTTCGCCGAGGTCGTCCGCGTACTGGTCCATGGTGTTGCCCGCCCACGTCTGCGTGGAACGGCCGTGGCCACGGCGGTCGTGGGCGATCGCGCGGAAGCCGTTGGAGGCCAGCAGCATCAGCTGGTTGTCCCAGGCGTCGGCGTTGAGCGGCCAGCCGTGGCTGAACACGACGGGCCGGCCCGATCCCCAGTCCTTGTAGAAGAGCTGGGCGCCGTCGGATGTGGTGATGAAGGGCATGACGTCTCCTCGCGGCTAGATCCGGGCCTGGTCGGGGTCCGGTTCGCGCTGGCCTGCCGGCCACGCTGCGGCCGGATATACCCCCGGCACGGACGGGAACCGGCGAAACGCGGCGTTCGGCCGCGCCCGCCGGGTGATTGCCCGGATGAGCCGCGTCCGCGCGGCAGGCTCCCGCGTCCGCGCGGAGGCGTGACGGGTCGCGGCGCGGGGCCTTCAAACACACTGGGCCGGCGGTCGCGCGGGAGGTCTGAGGGCGGGGCGCGGGCGCGTCGAGGAGGAGGCTGAACCCTACCTTAAGAGAGAGCGCTCCATTTACAGATATTCATAAAGGTTATTTACTGTTAACAATCCTTCCTTTACATTGGCGGCATTACCCCCACCGCTGGAAGGAGCGATTGGATGCGCAAAGCGATCGCTGCGGTACCCATCACGCTCGTCACCGTGGCCGCCGCACTGCTGGTGACGGCGTCCTCGGCGTCGGCGCACGGGTACATCTCCTCACCACCGAGCCGGCAGGCGATGTGCGCGCAGGGCCGCGTGGCCAACTGCGGCGAGATCGTCTACGAGCCCCAGAGCGTCGAGGGTCCCAAGGGGCTCACGAGCTGCAGCGGCGGCAACAGCCGGTTCGCCGAGCTCGACGACCCCAACAAGGGCTGGCCGGCCACCTCGGTCGGCAACAGCGTCACCTTCACCTGGGTGTTCACCGCGCGCCACGCCACGACGAACTTCGAGTACTTCATCGGCGGCACGCGCATCGCCGCCGTGGACCTCGGCGGCCGGCAACCCGACGCGACCGTCTCGCACACCGTGAGCCTCGGCGGCCGTACCGGACGGCTGCTGGTGCTCGCGCGATGGAACATCGCGGACACCACGAACGCGTTCTACTCGTGTGTCGACCTGCAGGTCGGCGCCGGCAACCCGACGCCGACGCCCACGCAGCCGTCGCCGAGCCCGACGCGTCCGAGCCCGTCGCCGACCCGGACGCCGTCGAGCTCGCCCACCGCACCGCCGACGACCACGCCGCCGGCGGGCACGACCACCTGGGCCGCCGGCACCGCGTACAAGGTCGGCGACCGGGTCACGTACAACGGCGTGACCTACCAGTGCCGCCAGGCGCACACCGCGATCGCGGGCTGGGAACCGCCCAATGTCCCGGCCCTGTGGCAGCGCGTCTGACCTCGGTACCGCTCGAACAGGGGTGGCGCCCCGGCTTCCGGGACGCCACCCCGCGCAAGGAGACCCACGGAACATGAAACGCTTCGCGCTTCTTCTCGCGGCGTTCCTCCTGGCGGGCTGCGCCGCCGCCCCGGCACAGCCCGCCCCCGCGGGCACCGAGCAACGCGTCTTCAACGACACCGACGTGATGTTCGGCCAGATGATGGCCGCCCACCACAGCCAGGCGCTGGAAATGGTCCGGCTGGCCCGCACGAAGGCGGTTCGCGAGGACGTGCGCATCCTCGCGGCCGCGATCGACGTCACCGAGACCGACGAGCTCAAGACCATGCAGGTGTGGCTGGGCGCATGGGGCCAGCCGCCCACCGCGGACGCGTCCGCGCACGCGGGTCACGGCGGCGCCCACGGCACGAACGCGGAGGACATCAAGGCGCTCGCGGCCACCAGCGGCACCGAGTTCGAGACCAAGTTCCTCAACATGTTCATCGCGCACCAGCACAACGCGATCGAGATCGCCCGCATGGAGACCGGCAGCGGAGTGAACCCCGGCGCGCTCGACCTGGCCCGGCGCATCGACGAGTCCCGGACCGCCGAGATCCAGCAGATGCTGGGGTACCTCAACGAGCCGGCCTGACCCACGGCATTCCCGACGCCCATGAGCCGCCGGGGCGCCGCGCCCGGACGCGCGCCGCGGCGCCCCGGCGGCACGGAGTTCGCCGCGAGGGGCGCCCTGGCGCGTCCGAGCGTCGGACCGGGCTACTCGCAGCCGATGCCGTCGCCGTCGCTGTCGAGCTTGTACGGGTCGCTGCCGATCACGTGGACGGGCCCCTGCACGTACGACGGGCCGTTGCCGCTGCCGCCCGCGCAGTCCACGTCGACCGGGTCGTTCGGCACACAGGGCGTGTAGTTCGGGTTGCAGTTCTGCGCGGGCGCCTTGGTCGGTGGCTTTGTGGTCGGAGGCTTCGTGGTAGGCGGCTTGGTCGTCGCCGGCTTGGTGGCCGGTCGCGTTCCCGCGCCCGCGCCGCCGCCGGCTCCGTTGTTGGCGCCCGCGTTGTTGCCGGCGGTCGTCGAGACCGTCGCCGGGGCCGCGGTGGTGGCCGGCGCGGGCGCGCTCGTCGTCTCGGGGAGCCCGGTGGCCGCGGGCGTCGGCGAAGCGGCGGGCGGCTCGTTCGGAGGCGCGGCGATGGCGCCGTTCCGCGCGACGTCCTCGGTCTTGGTCGGCCGGTCGCCGCTGCCGGCGGCGGCGACCACGATGCCGCAGAAGACGAAGACGCCCAGGACCCCGGCGGCCAGGACGAGATACCAGCCCCGTCGGCTTGGGCGGCCACTGCCTCCGCGCGCGGATGCGGGCGCGGGCCAGATCGGCGCGGCTTGCGGCGGTCCGAACGGCGGTGGCG
Organism: Dactylosporangium sp. CA-092794; assembly: GCF_050948465.1. Lineage (NCBI taxonomy): Bacteria > Bacillati > Actinomycetota > Actinomycetes > Micromonosporales > Micromonosporaceae > Dactylosporangium > Dactylosporangium sp. CA-092794. The sequence continues at coordinate 1,653,833 of NZ_CP192044.1, forward strand.
GAGTGCCGGGGATGGGCCGGGTGCCGAAGGGCTGTGTGTCCGGGACCGCGTGGCCCGGGGGCGGCGGGGAGCCGGGGGTGGGGCGGGTGCCGAAGGGCTGTGCCGGATCGGGCGAGCCCGGGTGCCCCGGCCGCCGGGGATCGCTGCCGTGCGGTGGCTGAGAGGTCACGTGGCGAAGTCTGCGCGGGTGCCCGGGCTCGGGGGAGCGGCCGAACGGGCCCGTCGCGCCTCGTTCGGCCGCGGACAACCCTTCGTTCGGCGGTGAACGGAAGGCCGTTAAGGGCACCGCTCGGGCCGGTCGGCGACCGCGGGCGCGGATCGTCGCCATAGACTCGGCCGGATGGGTGCCGAGAGATGGCCGTGCGCGGGCGCGTTCCGGGTTTCGCCAGCCCGATGGGGTGCCGGACGTGCGGCCTGAGCTGCGGATCTGGTGGTGAGCTTGGCGAAGCCAGAGCGCGCGGGGGCGCGGGCGAGGCTACGAGGCTAGGAGGCGAGATGACCGAGCGGGTGCGGAACTGGGCCGGGAACATCGAGTTCGGGGCGGCGCGGGTGCATCGGCCCGCGACCGTTGAGCAGGTGCAGCAGATCGTGGCCGGGGCGGAGCAGGTGCGGGTGCTCGGTAGCGGGCACTCGTTCAACCCGATCGCGGACACGGACGGGGACCTGGTCAGCCTGGCGGGGCTGCCGGCCGACGTGCGCATCGACGCGGAGCGGGGGACGGTCAGCGTCGCGGGCGGGGTGCGGTACGGGGATCTGGCGCGGCAGCTGGACGCGGCCGGGTATGCGCTGCACAACCTCGGGTCGTTGCCGCACATCTCCGTCGCCGGCGCGGTCGCGACCGGGACGCACGGGTCCGGAGTGGGGCTCGGGAATCTGGCCACCGCCGTGGCCGGGATCGAGCTCGTCACCGGCGACGGCGAGCTGGTGACGCTGCGGCGCGGGGACGCGGACTTCGACGGCAGCGTCGTCGCGCTCGGGTGCCTCGGTGCCGTGGTGCGGGTGACGCTGGACATCGTCCCGGCGTACCAGGTCAGCCAGCACGTCTTCGAACACCTGCCGCGCGCGGAGCTGGACGCGCACTGGGACGAGATCGCCGCCGCCGGGTACAGCGTCAGCCTGTTCACCGGGTGGGCCGGCGACACCGTCGACCAGGTGTGGGTCAAGCGGCGCGACGGCGACGCGCCCGCGCCCGCGGAGCTGTTCGGGGCGGCGCCGGCGGCCGGGGCCCGGCATCCGATCGCCGCCCTGTCGCCGGTCAACTGCACCGAGCAGGGCGGCGTGCCCGGGCCCTGGCACATGCGGCTGCCGCACTTCAAGCTCGAGTTCACCCCGAGCAGCGGCGAGGAGCTGCAGACGGAGTACTTCGTGGCGCGCGCGGACGCGGTCGCGGCGTTCGCGGCCGTGGAGCGGGTGCGGCACCTGGTCGTGCCCGTGCTGCAGATCTCCGAGATCCGCACGGTCGCGGCGGACACGCTGTGGCTCAGCCCGCACTACGAGCGCGACAGCGTGGCGTTGCACTTCACCTGGGTACCAAATCTGGATCTTGTGCTTCCGGCGGTTGACGCGCTGGAGGAGGCGCTCGCGCCGTTCGGGGCGCGGCCGCACTGGGGCAAGGTGTTCCGGCACGCGCCGCGCTACCCACGGTCGGCCGACTTCGCCGCTCTGGCCGCGCGGCTGGACCCGCGGGGCGCGTTCCGCAACGCCTTTGTGCGGCGCCACGTGCTGGCGGAGTAGATTTCCAGCGTGCGTATCGCTCGCTTCGCCCACAGCAGTGGCATGTCGTTCGGGGTCGTGGAGGGTGAGCCGGCCGCCGGCGTCGCCGGCCTGACCGTCGCCGAGATCGAGGGTCACCCGTTCGGGGACCTGCGGTTCACCGGTCAGCGCTGGGCAGTCGCCGACGTGCGGCTGCTCTCGCCCATCCTGCCCAGCAAGGTCGTGTGTGTCGGGCGTAACTACGCCGACCACGCCGCCGAGCTCGGCAACGAGGTGCCGAAGGAGCCGCTGCTCTTCCTCAAGCCGTCGACGTCGATCATCGGGCCCAACGACGCGATCCGGCTGCCCCCGCAGTCGCAGCGGGTCGAGCACGAGGCCGAGCTCGCCGTCGTCATCGGGGTCACCGGCGCGCGCCGGGTCGACCGCGCGGGCGCGGCGGCGGCCATCTTCGGCTACACCTGCGCCAACGACGTGACCGCGCGTGACCTGCAGCGCAAGGATGTGCAGTTCACGCGCGCGAAGAGCTTCGACTCGTTCTGCCCGATCGGCCCCTGGATCGTCACCGGCGTCGACGTCGGCGACGTGGAGGTGCGCTGCGAGGTCAATGAGGAGGTCCGGCAGCTCGGGCGTACCAAGGACATGATCTTCGACGTGCCGACCTTGGTGTCATATGTGTCACACGTGATGACGCTCCTGCCCGGCGACGTCATCCTGACCGGCACGCCGGCGGGCGTCTCCCCGATCGTGGCCGGCGACGAGGTCGTGGTCTCGATCGAGAACGTCGGCGCGCTGAGCAACAGGGTCCTGACCTTGGATTAGGCGCGTTGCCGATAACCGATTTGGCGGGGGAGGGGACCTCCGGTAAAGTTCTCTTTCGGCGCGGTAAGCGCCGATGGGGTATGGGGTAATTGGCAGCCCGACTGATTCTGGCTCAGTTAGTCTAGGTTCGAGTCCTGGTACCCCAGCGCCGCAGCAAGATCGCGGTGCTGTAGTGTTTCACCGCACGCCAGCAGCACGTACTGGGGCCCCGTCGTCTAGCGGCCCAGGACGCCGCCCTCTCAAGGCGGTAGCGCCGGTTCGAATCCGGTCGGGGCTACAGCGCTTGGATCGGCTGTTCAGCAGGCTACACGCCGCTGGGCAGCCGATTTGGCGTTTCTGGGCCGTGTGCCGCCCGCCGGCGGAGCTGTTCAGCGGCAACCAGCCGCGGTTGACGAACGAGCCGCCACCGACAGCGCCGGCAGCCGGGGCATGGTCAGCGGCGACGGGTCGGCCCACAAGCTCCGGGCCACGCCGCGCTCCACGCGGATTCGGGTGGGCACGGCCAGGCGACCGGAGACCGGCACCCGGGGGCTGGCCGCGGTGGAGGTCGGCTGAAGGCACATGGCGATCGAGGCCGCCGGACGGCGTCCGCGCGGGCGCGGTAGGGCCGCGAGGGCGCGGCAGGGCCGCGAGGGCGCGGCAGGGCCGCGAGGGCGCGGCAGGGCCGCGCGGGCTGCGTGTTGCCTCCCGAGACCCTTCATGGTGCCTCGCGGCCGTCGGCGTCCGTGCGGGCGTGTCAGGGCCGCGACGGCGCTGTGGTGCCCCTGGGACCGCCTTGGATGCCGCGCGACGCCCGGGTCCGCGCGGGCGCGCCAGGACTGGGCGAGGGGCACGTCCGCCGGCGTGTTCGCCACGGACCGGCACCGGCACGGCTGTGATGCGCCGGGTGCGGTCCGGGGGTGCCGGCCCGCTGCGGCCGTGCTCCGCCCGCACCGGGGCACCGGCCTGCGCTGCCCGGGAGCCGGTGCCGCTGGCCGCGATGCCCGCCGGCGACCGAGCGGTGTCCGGCCCCCGCCCGCCCCAACGCCCCGGCGTGATCAGGTCCCAAACGGCGGGCGCTGCACGGTGCTGGGACCGGAAGTCTCCGTGATCATGCGTATCCGGGCGTCGACACCATCGGTTTTTCATGATCGTGGAGTGGTGATGTACCCCTGTGTACCGAAAGGTTCCGGGATCATGGCAAACCTGTGGTGCGGTCACCGCGGGCATCATGATCACGGAGACATACGGCCGGCCCGGCCGAGCAGATCGCAGGTTGCGCCCGGACGGTGCGACATGCGCACCGTCCGGGCGCGCCGCGCTGTCAACGGCCATGGCGATGTCGCCGCTGGTGGCCGCCGACGCCCAGCCTGCGACGGCCGCCTGGTGGTGATTGCTGGCGGCGGGGCTGCCGGCGTCCGGGTGCCTGATGGTGATTGCTGGCGTCCGAGCGTCCGGCGCGGCTGCCGCGTCCGGGCGCCGGGTGATAGCTGCTGGCGCCCGGGCGCCCGGGCGTGACTGCCGGCGTCCTGGTGCCGGATGGTCACCGCGCGGGCGCGACGGCGCCGCTACAGGTGGGTGGCGATGCCCAGGATCGCCGCGATGAACACGAACAGGCCGATCATCGCCGTCATGCAGCCGCCGCGGCCGCTGCCGCCCGAGGACGGGACGGTCGGGGCGACCTGTGGCTGCTGCGGCTCGGGGGCGGGCGGGGAGTCCGGCGCGTCCGGGCCGGCCGGGCCGTGGCCCGACGGCGAGGACGGCGTTCCCGCCGACGGGGTGGACTCGTGGTTCGCCGAGCCGTTCGGCTCGGGGCTGGCAGGTGTGGTCGAATCGGGCACTGGCGTTCCTTCCGGCTGATGCGCTCCGGGACCGCCCCCGGACCCGCCGATCGTAAGCGCGCCCGGGCGGTATGCAAGCCGTGGGTCACGTCCGCCGGCTTGGTGTAGGAGCTTGGCAGGTCCGCCACGGGCCGGCGCCGGCACAGCCGTGATGCGCCACGTGCGGCCGGGGGTGCCCGACTCGTAGCCGCCGTGCTTCGCCCGCACCGCGGCACCGGCCCGCGCCGTCCGGGAGCCGGCCCGCGCCGTCCGGGAGCCGGTCCGCGCCGCAAGGGAACTGGTCCGCGCTGCAAGGGAGCCGGCCCGCGCCGTCCGGGAGCCGGTCCGCGCCGCAAGGGAACTGGTCCGCGCTGCAAGGGAGCCGGCCCGCGCCGTCCGGGAGCCGGCCCGCGCCGCAAGGGAACTGGTCCGCGCTGCAAGGGAGCCGGGCCGCGCTGCCCGGGAGCCGGCGCCGCTGGCCGCGATGCCCGCCGGCGACCGAGCGGTGTCCGGGCTGCCGCCCCAACGCCCCGGCGCGGTCACGTCCCAGACGGCGGGCGCTGCACGGCGCAGCGGCCGGAAGTCTCCGTGATCATGCGCAACGCGGCGTCGACACCAAGGGTTTTTCATGATCCTGGAGTGGTGATGTACACCTGGGTACCGAAAGTCTCCGGGATCATGGCAAACCTGTGGTGCGGTCAGCGCGGGCATCATGATCACGGAGACATACGTCCGGCTCGGCCGCGCGGATCGCAGGTTGGGCCCGACGGGAGCGACATCCGTACCGTCCGCACCGCACCGGGGGTCGGCGCCGGTGGCCACCGACGCCCAGCTCTGTGGGGGCCGCCTGGCATCAAGCGGCACCATCGCTGGCCTCATGCGCAACATGACCCAAGCCGCGGGTTTGTTCTTGGCAGCGCGGACCTGGCAGGGCCCGGCCGCCCGTTCAGGGCAGGCCGGGCCCGGTGACTCGCGGGAGGAACGGCCGGTGAGTGACGCGGCCCGAGTCAAGCAATGGCTTTTACAGGCCCGACAGGCGCTGGCCGGCCCGCACCACGGCCATCGCGTGGCGGTCGCCCGGGCGGCGGCCCAGGCGCTCGATCGGGCCCGACACGCTGATCGCCGCGATCACCCGGCCCGTGCGGTCGCGGATCGGCGCGGAGACGCTCGCCACGCCCGCCTCGCGCTCGGCCACGCTCTGCGCCCAGCCGCGGCGGCGCACCTCCGCGAGGGTGCGGCCGGTAAACTTGCACCGCGGCAGCAGCGGCATCACCGCCTCCGGCGGCTCCCACGCGAGCAGCACCTGCGCGGCCGAGCCGGCGGTCATCGGCAGCACCGCGCCAATCGGCACCGTGTCGCGTAGCCCGCTGGCCCGCTCGGCCGCGGCGACGCAGAGGCGCTCGTCGGCGCGGCGCAGATACAGCTGGGCGCTCTCACCCGTCGCGTCGCGCAGCGCGGTCAGCATCGGCTCGGCCGCGGTGAGCAGAACATCGGGCGCGGCGTTGGCCAGCTCGCCCAGGCGCGGGCCCGGGCGCCAGCGGCCCTGGGCGTCGCGCACCAGCAGACGGTGGATCTCCAGCGCCTGCGCCAGCCGGTGCGCGGTGGCGCGCGGCAGCTTGGTCCGCTCGACCAGCTCCGCCAGGCTGGCGCCGTCGACGCAGGCGGCGAGGATGACCACCGCCTTGTCGAGCACGCCGACACCGCTCATACTGTGTCCCACAGACCGAAACATACCTCCCAAACTTTAGGATGTCCAGATGGTGGGAGAAGCACAGCAACAGCCGCGCACGCTGGCGGAGAAGGTGTGGGACGCGCACGTCGTGCGGTCCGCCGACGGTGAGCCCGATCTGCTCTACATCGACCTGCATCTGGTGCACGAGGTGACCAGCCCGCAGGCGTTCGACGGCCTGCGCATGTCCGGGCGCCCCGTGCGCCGGCCGGACCTCACGATCGCGACCGAGGACCACAACACGCCGACCGACAACCTGCTGACCATCAGCGACCCGGTGTCGCGCACGCAGATCGAGACGCTGCGGCGCAACTGCGAGGAGTTCGGCATCCGGCTGCACTCGCTCGGCGACGCGCAGCAGGGCGTGGTCCACGTCATGGGCCCGCAGCTGGGCCTCACCCAGCCCGGCCTGACCATCGTGTGCGGCGACTCGCACACCTCCACGCACGGCGCGTTCGGCGCCCTCGCGTTCGGCATCGGCACCAGCGAGGTCGAGCACGTCCTGGCCACGCAGACGCTGTCGCAGGCGCGTCCGCGCACGATGGCGGTCAACGTCGTGGGCGACCTCGGGCCCGGCGTCACCGCCAAGGACCTGGTGCTGGCGCTCATCGCGCAGGTGGGCACCGGCGGCGGGCGCGGGCACGTGGTGGAGTACCGCGGCCACGCGATCGAGCAGCTGTCCATGGAGGGTCGGATGACCATCTCCAACATGTCGATCGAATGGGGCGCCAAGGCCGGCATGATCGCGCCGGACGAGACGACGTTCGCCTACATCGAGGGCCGGCAGTACGCCCCGCAGGGCGCCGGCTGGGACCGCGCCAAGGCCTACTGGAGCAGCCTGCGCACGGACGAGGGCGCCAAGTTCGACACCGAGGTGACGCTGGACATCTCGCAGCTCACCCCGTTCGTCACCTGGGGCACCAACCCGGGCCAGGGCGCGCCCCTGGGCGGCTTCGTGCCCAGCCCGGACGACTTCACCGAGAGCGGGGAGCGCGTCGCGGCCGAGAAGGCGCTGGAGTACATGGCGCTCAACCCCGGCACGGCGCTGCGCGACATCCCGATCGACGTGGTGTTCCTGGGCTCGTGCACCAACGGCCGGCTCGAGGACCTGCGCGCCGCGGCCGATGTGCTGCGCGGGCGCAAGGTCGCCGACAGCGTCCGCATGCTCGTCGTGCCCGGCTCCGCCTCCGTGCGCGCGGCCGCGGAGCAGGAGGGCCTCGACAAGGTCTTCACCGACGCCGGGGCGGAGTGGCGCTTCGCCGGCTGTTCCATGTGTCTGGGTATGAACCCGGACACACTCAAGCCCGGCGAGCGCTCGGCCTCCACGTCCAACCGCAACTTCGAGGGCCGGCAGGGCCGCGGCGGGCGTACCCACCTCGTCTCACCCCCGGTGGCCGCCGCCACCGCCGTCACCGGCCGCCTCGCCGCCCCCGCCGACCTGAACTAAAAGGGACACGGACATCATGGAGAAGTTCACCGTCCACACCGGCACGGCGATCCCGCTGCGCCGGTCCAACGTGGACACCGACCAGATCATCCCCGCCGTCTACCTCAAGCGCGTCACCCGCACAGGGTTCGCCGACGGGCTGTTCAACGCCTGGCGTTCCGATCCCGCATTCGTGCTCAACAATCCGGTGTACGAGGGCGCCTCGATCCTCGTCGCCGGGCCCGAGTTCGGCACCGGTTCCTCGCGTGAGCACGCCGTTTGGGCGCTGCAGGACTACGGATTCCGGGCCGTCGTGGCGCCGCGTTTCGGCGACATCTTCCGGGGCAACGCGCTCAAGGGCGGGCTGCTGCCGGTCGAACTCGACCTCGCCGACATCGAGGTGCTGTGGGCCGCGATCGAGGCCGACCCGAAGCTCGAGGTAACGGTCGACCTCGAGGCGCGCCAGTTGCGCGCGGGCGCGCACGAATGGGCCTTCCCGCTGGACGATTTCAGTCGCTGGCGGCTGCTGGAGGGCCTCGACGACATCGGTCTCACCCTGCGCCACGAGGGCGCTATCACCGCCTTCGAACAAGGCCGTCCGGAGTGGACACCCGTCGTTCGCTAGCCCTCGCAGGGCGTCTCGATGAGCCGTCGGTCAAATCCGTTACTCCACAACGATTTCTTTTCCGTCATATGTTTGTATCCTGTGTGCGTTGGGATACCTTGCCCACAGGGACTTATTTCTGTACGGGAGGAAACGTGAACAAGGCCGAGCTCATCGAGGCGCTCAGCGCTCGCCTGGGCGACAAGAAGTCGGCAAACGCGGCGCTGGACGCGGTCCTGGCCGAGATCCAGTCCGCCGTGACCAAGGGCGACAAGGTCGCCATCACCGGTTTCGGTGTCTTCGAGAAGCGCATCCGCGGTGCGAGAACCGCCCGCAACCCGCGCACCGGCGAAGCGGTGAAGGTGAAGAAGACGTCGGTGCCCGCGTTCCGGGCCGGCGCCAGCTTCCGCGAGATGGTCGCCAGCGGCAAGGTGCCGAAGGTCGCCGCCGCCGCGAAGAAGACCGTCGCGACGAAGACCACCACGGCGAAGGCGGCGCCCGCCAAGGCCGCGGCGAAGGCCACGACGGCGAAGGCGACGACGGCGAAGGCCGCGCCGGCCAAGGCCGCCGCGACCAAGACCGCGCCGGCCAAGGCCGCGACCAAGACGGCGCCCGCGAAGAAGACCGCCGCCAAGACGACCCGCGCCGCGGCGTCGACGACGGCCCGCAAGACGGCGACCGCCACCACGGCGGCCGCCAAGACCACCACCGCCGCGAAGAAGGCGCCCGCCAAGAAGGCCGCCGCCAAGTAAGCGAGCATGAAAAAGGGCGGCGCCGCGATCGTGGCGCCGCCCTTTCGCGTTCTCTACAGTGGACTACCGCAGCGCCACCGGGGCCAGCGGGTCCCGCCCGGTCAGCCGGCCGTCGGCGAAGCACAGCACCCATCCGGCGCCCTTGCGGGTGCGGAAGTCGATGTCGGAGCGGCCCGTCAGCGCCTCCAGCAGCGGCGGCATGAGCTTGCCCTGGCTGCACACCACCGTCGTGCCGCCGAGCCGGGCCAGCTTGCCCAGCGCCTCGGCCGCCTCCTCGGGCGGCTGCCCCTCGTCGAAGATCGCGTCGACCGCGGTCGGCAGCCCCAGCGGCTCCACCGTCTGGCGGCACCGCAGGGGGGCGGCGGACACCACCCGGTCCGGCCGCAGCAGCGCCAGCAGCGCGCTGAGGGCCCGCGCGTCGCGTTCCCCGGCCGGCTCCAGGGGCCGCTCCCCGTCCGGGCCGGGCCAGTCGCGCCGCCTCCCGGCCTTCGCGTGCCGCACCAGCGCCACCACCGCGGTCACCGGCGGCCGACCCAGGAACGCCCGCACCACGCCCCGGTCGTGCGCGTAGCTCAGCAGCGCCTGCGCGTCGGCGGCCGGGACCCAACGCGCTTCCCCGATCTCGTCGTCGGCCGGCCGCGGCGCCCACGCGACCGCGCGCATCGACCAGTAGTCGACGCTCTTCTCCACGCCCGGCTCGCCGGTGAGGTAGCGGGTGGAGGGCAGCCGCAGCTGCGGCACCGCCTCCACCGAGGTCTCCTCGAACACCTCGCGGACCGCGGCGGCCAGCTCGTGCTCGCCCGGCTCCAGCTTGCCCTTCGGCAGCGACCAGTCGTGGTACCGGGGCCGGTGCACCAGCACGATCTCGGGCGCCCCGCCGGCGCCCGCGCGCCACACGACGCCCCCCGCCGCGCGGACCACCGAGTTCACTTCAGCCATGCGATGTTCTTTTCCTCCAGGACCGACTCCCACACGGCCGGAAACTCGGCGCGGGCGCGGGTGACCGCGGCCCGCTCCCGCTCGTACAGCCGCCCGGCGGTCACCGCCAGCGCGTGGTCGGCCGGCTTCGCCGCGGCGGCGGCCAGCCAGGCGTCCGCGGCGATCGCCGCGTCCTGGTGCTCGCCGAGCACACCCTGCGCCCGCGCGATCGCCTTGGCCAGCAGCACCGCGTCCGGGCCCACGATCGGCGACACCGCGTCGGCGGCGTAGCGGGCCCGCTTGGCCCGCTTGCGCACCTCGTGCCACTCGTCGTCGGGCAGGTCCGGGGTCAGCTCCCCGGCCCCGGGCATGCCGCCCCCGCCGAAGGCCAGCCGCCGCCACGGCTTGCGCACGATGCCCGGCAGCACCGCGTCCGCGCGCTCCCGCGCCAACGGCGACAGCTGCGGCGCCCGCACCGCACCGACCAGGGCATCGAGCAGCCGCACGTACCGCCGCGAGCGCAGCGCCGCGTCCATCGTGCGCAGCGCCGCCTCCTCACGCGCCGCCAGCGCCGCGTCGATCCGCGCCACCGCGGCCGGGTCCGGCGGCATCAGCGGGTCCGCGGCGGCGGTGCGGTGCAGCCGCTCCCGCAGCACCTCGACGTCCCGCGCGCCCCCGAGCGCGGCGGCCAGCCAGGACAGCTCGGCCCGCAGCCGCGCCGTCCACTCGGGGTCCAGCAGCGCCTGGAACGTCTGCAGGTCGCTGCGCAGCCGGCGGGTGCCGACCCGCATCTGGTGCACCGGCGTGTCGCCGTTGGGCATCGTCTCGCGCAGCCGGGCGAACGGGTCGTGCCGGAAGATCCGCGCCACGTCGCGGCGGATCGCGTCGGTCACCACGTCGCCGGCCCGGGCCTTGCGCCGCGGCGCCTCCGGCGCCACCAGCACCGCCGCGTCGAGCTCGCCCATCGCCCGCACGTGCTTGGGCACGAAGTCGCCGGTCGACGCGCCCGCGCGCAGCAGCAGCCGCTCGATGCGGTCCAGCACCCGCGGCTCGCCCGCCACCCGCTCGACCTCGATCTCGCGGAACCGCAGCGTGACCCGCCGCCCGTCGAGCACGCTCACCACGTCGTCGGCCACCTCGGCCAGCAGCGTGCCGTCCTTGGCCGCGACGTCGTAGACGGTCCGCACCGTGCGCAGCACCGCCGCCGGCCCCAGGGCGCGGCCGCGCCGGTACGCCGTCACGAGGTCCAGCAGCTCCGGCGGTACCACGCCCGCGCCCGCCGACGGCCGCGAGTACTCGTGCCGCACCCCCGCGCGCGTGGACGGCAGCTTGACGGTCCACACCTTCGCCGGGGTGTCGTGGCGGCGGTACCGCAGCGCTACCCCGTGCCGGGTGAGCAGCCGCTCGGGAGTGTCGTAGTACGTCGCCCGCAGCGTCACCGGCTCCCGCGCGCTCACCCGTCCGGCGGCGCTGAGATCCGGCATCGTGAAGCCCTCGTCGACCAGGTACTTGCGCTCTTCCTCCAGCATCCAGCCACCCTAAAGGTTGAACCGGCTCACTCCACCCGGTCGACGATGCGGCGCAGCAGCGCCTCCTGCGCGTTCTTGCCCGCCCGGCGGTGCCAATCGCCGTTGCCGGACAGCTCGAACGCGCCGGTGTCCTCGCTCATCATCAGGGTCAGCATCCGGTGCAGCTCCTCCGCGGACGCCGGGTCGGTGACCTGCACCAGCGCCTCCACGCGGCGGTCCAGGTTGCGGTGCATCAGGTCCGCCGAGCCGATCCAGTACTCCGCGCGGGCGCCGTGGCCGAACCGGAACACCCGCGAGTGCTCCAGGAACCGGCCCAGGATCGAACGGACCCGGATGTTCTCCGACAGGTCCGGCACGCCCGGGCGCAGCGCGCAGATGCCCCGCACGATCAGGTCGACCCGCGTCCCCGCGCGGCTGGCCCGGTACAACGCGTCGATGACCTCCTCGTCGACCAGGGAGTTCACCTTGAGCTGCACCAGGCCGCCGGCGCCGTAGGCGACCTCGCGCTCGATCCGCTCGATGATGCCGCGACGCACCCCGTGCGGCGCGACCAGCAGCCGGCGGTACGACGTCTGCCGGCTGTAGCCGGTCAGCACGTTGAACAGGTCGGTCAGGTCGGCGCCGACCTCCGGGTCGGCCGTCAGCAGCCCGTAGTCCTCGTAGAGCCGCGCCGTCTTCGGGTGGTAGTTGCCGGTACCGACGTGGCAGTAGCGGCGGATGTGGTTGCCCTCCTGGCGTACGACGAGGGCCGTCTTCGTGTGCGTCTTGAGCCCGACCAGGCCGTACACCACGTGGCAGCCGGCCCGCTCCAGCGTCCGCGCCCAGCCGATGTTGGCCTTCTCGTCGAAGCGCGCCTTCACCTCCACCAGCACCACCACCTGCTTGCCGGCCTCGGCCGCGTCGACCAGCGCGTCGACGATCGGCGAGTCGCCGCTGGTGCGGTACAGCGTCAGCTTGATCGCCAGCACGTTCGGATCCGCGGCCGCCTGCTCGATGAAGCGCTGCACGCTGGTGGAGAACGAGTGGTACGGGTGGTGCACCAGGATGTCGTGGTCGCGCAGCCGCGCGAAGACGCTGCGCGGCGTCTCGCCCTCGGCGAAGTGCGGATGCGTCGCCGGCACGAACGGCGGATCCTTCAGGTCCGGGCGGTCGACGCCGTTGTACACCTCCCACAGGGCCGTCAGGTCCAGCCATCCGGGCACCCGCAGCACGTCGTGCGAGTCCATGTCCAGCTCGCGGACCAGCAGCTCCAGCACGTGGTCGGAGATCGACGCGGCCACCTCCAGGCGCACCGGCGGGCCGAAGCGCCTCCGCGCGAGCTCCCGCTCCAGCGCCTGCAGCAGATCCTCGTCGCGGTCCTCGTCCAGCTCGACCTCGGCGTTGCGGGTCACCCGGAACAAGTGGTGCTCGAGCACCTGCATGCCGGAGAACAGCTGCCCGAGGTGGGCCGAGATCAGCTCCTCGACCGGCAGGAAGCGCATGACCCGCGCACCGTCGCGCGCGGCGTGCAGCGCGTAGAACCGGGGCACGTTGTTCGGCACCTTGATCCGGGCGAACAGCTCCGGCCCGCCGTCCTTCTCCCGCACCACCACGGCCAGGTTGAGCGACAGCCCGGAGATGTAGGGGAACGGGTGCGCCGGGTCCACCGCCAGCGGCGTCAGCACCGGGAAGATCTGCTCGCGGAACGCCGCGCGCATCCGCTCCCGTTCGGCCGGGTCCAGCTCCGTCCAGCGGACGATGTGGATGTGCTCCTCGGCCATCGCGGGCGCGATCTCCTCGGCGAACACCCGCGACTGCCGCGACATCAGCCCGGACGTGCGCTCGGCGATCTGCTCGAGCTGCTCCGTCGGCGGCTGGAAGCCCGGCCGGCGCACCGGCAGGCCGGTCTGCAGGCGCCGCTTCAGCCCGGCGACCCGCACCATGTAGAACTCGTCGAGGTTGCTGGCGAAGATGGCGAGGAACTTCGCCCGCTCCAGCAGGGGCGTGGCCTTGTCCTCGGCCAGCATCAGCACCCGGGCGTTGAAGTCCAGCCAGGACAGCTCGCGGTCGAGATACCGATCTTCCGGGAGCGGCTTCTCCTCATCCGGTACCCGCGGTGCGTCCTCTTCGGGGGCTTCGCCCCCCAGCCACCCGGCCGCCTCGTCCTCGAGGACGGTGTCAAGGTCACCGGCAGGCGCGTCCGCGTTGCTGTCGGTCGCTTGGCCGGGTGCGTGGTCGATGGCCGGGGCGTCGTCGGTCGGCACTGTGGCCTTTTCCTCGGCTTCCTCGGCGGCGGGCGCCTGGTCCGCCTCGTTCGCCTGTGCCGGTTCGTTCGCCTGTGGCGCCTCGTCCGCCGGGGCGGCCTCGCCGGTGGGCGTGGCTTTGGCCGGCGTGGACGCGGCGCGCGCGGGCGCGGGGGACTTGGGTGGGGTCTTCTGCGCCGGCACCCGCTCGGGCGCCGTGGACGTCTCTGTCGTGGCCTCGTTCACCGTGACCTCGCTCACCGTGACTTCGTCGGCCGTCGCCGGCCGCGCGACCTTTGTGGCTCGACGAGCGCGCGCCGGAGTCCCGTTGCCACCGGACCTCGTCGTCGTGGGCGGCGCACTGGCCTGGTCGGGCCGCGGGGCGGCGTTGCGCGGGCGGCTTCGACCGGTTGTGCTCTCGTCCACCGGATCATCATGGCCTGTTTGTGCCGGTCTGAACATGTACTTCCCGCTGCTTGGCCATCAGTGCAACGTCGGGAGTGTGACCTTCGTGATTGTGCCCACATCGTCGTGGTCGAGCCGGACCCGCTGACCGAGGCGCAGGTGCCGCAGCCCGGACGCGTCGAACGCCGCCGCCGGGAACGCGACCTCGGCGCCGTCGTCGAGCAGCACCGTGCCCGTGCGGCTCGCCTCGTCGAACGTCGCCACTGTGCCTTGCATGCCGATCACGCTACCGCGCAGAGAACTTGTCCGGTATGCGTGCCGAGTCCGAGCCTTGCCGCGGCATCGAGATCCGCCGCGGTGTCCACGTCGCGGCGGAGGCTCGGCCACGCTCCGTCGAGCCGCACCGCGCCCGAGCGCAGGTGTGCCGCCGCCGACCCGGGGCCGAAGTGCGGCGCCAGCGGCTCGCCGGCCGGCGCCGCGAGCAGCACGGTTCCGGTGCCCTCCAGGTCCGGCACGAACGCCCGCCGGCCCGTCCGCGCGGCCGCTACCAGGGCGGATTCGAGGTCGCAGGGTCGCATCGCGGGCAGGTCGGCCGTCAACGCGACCACGCCGACACGTTCCGTGCCCGGCCGCTGCGCCCCGTGGTCAGGGCGCGCGTCCGCGCGTGCCGCCTCAGGGCGGTGCGCCTGTGGGTCGTTTGCGCTGCTGGCGGCGGTGTCGGCGCGGTCCGATCGCGCGTCCGCGCGCGGCGGGCTGTCGGCCGGGTGGCCGTTAAACGTGGATCGCTCGCCGACGGCGTGCTGGGCGGCCTGGGCACCGTAGGACAAGGCCGCGTTGAGGCCTGCGGCGGGCGCGTCGGGCAGGCAGACCGCGCCCAGGGCGGTCAGCTCCGCGCAGACCGCCGGGTCGTCGCAGACCACGACGACGCGGGCGACCGCGCGGCAGGCGAGCGCGGCGGCTACCGTGTCGCGTGCCATGGCCAGGACCAGGTCGGGGTGAACGGCCTCCGGCACGGCGCCGCGGAGCCGCGTCTTGGCCGCTCGCAGCGGCTTGACCGGCACCACGGCGACCCAGGTGGCCGACCGTTGGGGAGCCGGCGGCTGGGTCGTCGACTGGCCGTGGCAGTGCATGAGCCATCCTGACACGGCCACCCGGCGCCCGGCAGTGGCATGATTCGCAGCAGAACCGTGAGGGGAGGGTGAGATGGCGCGCCGGAGGCTGGGCTTCTGGCGGCGTTTCGCCGCCATAACCGTCAAGCCCGCGATCAAGGTGCTGACTCGCCGCACCTGGCGGGGGATGGAGAACATCCCGGCCGAGGGTGGGGTGATCATCGTGGTCAACCACATCTCCCACGCGGACCCGCTGGCCGTCGCGCACTACGTCTACGACGCCGGGCGGTGGCCGTCGTTCCTGGCCAAGTCCAGCCTGTTCGAGGCGCCCGTGCTGGGATACCTGATGAAGGCGTGGCACCAGATCCCGGTCCGCCGCGGCACCACGGACGCCGTCAAGGCGCTGGAGGCCGCGCGGGCGGGCGTGCGGGCCGGCGAGGCCGTGATCATCTACCCGGAGGGCACCACGACGCGCGAGCCCGATCTGTGGCCGATGCGCGGCAAGACCGGCGCGGCGCGGCTCTGGCTGGACACCCGCGCGCCGATGATCCCGGTCGTCATGTGGGGCCCGCAGCGCATCTACGACCCGCGCACGAAGCGGTTCAAGCTGTTCCCGCGCGCGACCATGACGATCGTCGCCGACCCGCCGCTGGACCTGTCCGCCTGGGCGGATGCGCAACCGACCGCGCAGACCCTCGGCGAGATCACCGACCAGATCATGCTGCACCTGCGCGACATGGTGGCCGAGATCCGCGGCGGCACCCCGCCGCCGCTGTGGATCCCCAAGCGCGTCCCGCAGCGATCCGAAGAGCAGACGGCATGAGCGTCGAGCGCGCCGCGGTGCTGGGCGCCGGATCCTGGGGTACCGCATTCGCCAAGGTCCTGGCCGATGCCGGCACCCCGGCCGTCACGATCTGGTCGCGCCGGGCCGGGCTGGCCGCCGCGATCCGCGAGCGGCATCACAACCCGGACTATCTGCCGTCGGTGTGGCTGCCCGACGCGGTCACCGCGACGTCCGACGCCGGCGAGGCGATCGACGGCGCGGATCTCGTGGTCCTC
This sequence comes from Dactylosporangium sp. CA-092794, assembly GCF_050948465.1. Taxonomy (NCBI): domain Bacteria; kingdom Bacillati; phylum Actinomycetota; class Actinomycetes; order Micromonosporales; family Micromonosporaceae; genus Dactylosporangium; species Dactylosporangium sp. CA-092794. Next base: position 1,669,917 of record NZ_CP192044.1, read on the forward strand.
GCGGTGCCGTCGCAGACGCTGCGCGCCAACCTGAGCGCCTGGAGCGGCGCGATCGGCGCGGACGCGACGCTGGTCAGCCTCATGAAGGGCATCGAGCTCGACTCCCTCAAGCGGATGAGCCAGGTGATCGTCGAGGTCGCGGGCGTCGAGGCGGACCGCGTCGTCGTGGTCACCGGCCCCAACCTGGCCCCGGAGATCGCCGCGGAGCAGATCGCGGGCACCGTGGTCGCCTGCCGCGACATCCGGCGCGCCGAGCTCGTCCAGCGCGCCATCAGCACGCGGTATCTGCGGCCGTACACCAACGACGACGTCGTCGGCTGCGAACTCGGCGGCGCGGTGAAGAACGTGATCGCCCTCGCCTACGGCATGGCCTCGGCGCTCGGGTTCGGCGACAACACGAAGGCGACGCTGATCACGCGGGGCCTCGCGGAGACCGCGCGCCTGGGCGCGGCCCTGGGCGCCAACCCGATGACCTTCGCCGGCCTGGCCGGCCTGGGCGACCTGATCGCGACCTGCTCGTCGCCGCTGTCGCGCAACCGGTCGTTCGGCGAGCGGCTCGGCCGCGGCGAGACCCTGGACCAGGCCCAGGCCGCGACGCGACAGACCGCCGAGGGCGTCAAGAGCTGCCTGTCGATTCGTGATCTTGCGCATAGCGTCGGGGTGGAGATGCCGATCACGGAGCAGGTCGAACAGGTCTGCCACGAGGGCGTCGACCCGCTCAAGGCCCTCGCCGCGCTCATGGCCAGGGAGACGAAGCCGGAGCGTCCGGGCGTCCCGTCGACGAACCAATGACCGCCGCGGCGCCCGAGCCGCCCGGGGGCGCGGCCGCGTCCGATCGTGGGGCTGGGGCTGGGGCTGGGGCGGTGGGTGGCGGGCGGGGTGACGGCACGCGCGTGGTGCATGCCGGGGTGCCGGCGCCGGTGCCGGGGGAGCCGTTCCTGCCCGGGCCGGTGTTCGGGGCGCCGTATCACCTCGATCCCGTCGCCGGGCCGAAACCGGGCGTGGACGGGTACGGGCGGACGGACAACCGGACGTACCGAGCCCTCGAAACCGCCATCGGCGAGCTCGAGGGCGGCGAGTGCGTCGTGTTCGCCTCCGGGATGGCGGCGCTCACCGCGGTCCTGCTGGCCACGCTGCGCGGGGGCGACACCGTGGTGCTGCCGGGCGACGGGTACTACCTGACCCGGGCGTTCGCCGGTGAGCACCTGCCCGGGCGCGGGGTGGAGGTGCGGACGATGCCGACCGCGGGGCCGTATCCGGCCCTCGACGGCGTGCGGCTGCTGCTGCTGGAGTCGCCGTCCAATCCCGGCCTGGACGTGTGCGACATCGCCGGCCTCGCCGCGCGGGTGCACGCCGGCGGAGGCCTGGTCGCCGTGGACAACACGACGCCGACGCCGCTCGGGCAGCGGCCGCTGGAGCTGGGCGCGGATTTCTCGGTCGCCTCGGGTACCAAGGCGCTGACCGGCCATTCCGATCTGCTCCTCGGCTACGTCTGCGCGCGGGAGCCGGAGCTGGCCGCCATGATCCGCGCCTGGCGCGCCCGGACGGGGGGCATTCCCGGGCCGTTCGAGGCCTGGCTCGCGCACCGTTCCCTGGGCACGCTCGACCTGCGGCTGGCGCGGCAGACCGCGAACGCGGCGGCCGTGGCGGACCTGCTGGCCGACCACCCGGCGGTCGCGTCCGTGCGGTGGCCCGGGCGCCCGGGCGACCCCGCCTACGCGGCGGCCGCCCGGCAGATGCGCCGCATCCCGGGCGTGGTGACGTTCACACTGGCGGACAAGGCGGCCGTGGACCGCTTCCTGACCGCGTCCGAGCTGGTGTTCGCGGCCACGTCGTTCGGCGGGCTGCACACCTCGGCAGACCGGCGGGCGCAGTGGGGCGACGACGCCCCCGAGGGGCTGGTACGCCTCTCCTGCGGCGTGGAGGACACCGCCGACCTCGTCGCGGACGTGCGGCGGGCGCTGGACGCCGCGCTGGCCTGACGCCTGCCGTTGCCGTTGCCGCTGCGCGCGGGCGCGGCATCACGCGCGGCAGCGGCGGGACGTGCCGGAGAGGGGGTCAGCAGTGCATCGGGCCGGGGGTCGTGGCGGGGACGGCGGCGACGATCGGCGCCGAAAGGTTCACGAGCCAGGAGCCGTCCGCGCCTTTCGGGACCACGACGCGGAGCGCGACCTCGCGGTCCACGGTCTGCCAGACGGTCTCGGCGGAGCGTTCGTCCGGGTACCAGCACACGTTGGACAGGCCGAGCAGCTGCGCGTCCGGGGGGATGTCGGGCTGCGGGACGCCGCAGCCCAGGACGATCGGGGGTTCGCCGTAGGCGGCGTTCTGCTCCGGGCCGGACGTCACCTGGCGGCGGGCGAGGCCGCCGAGCGGGTCGGGGAGCTGTGCGATCAGCGCGCGGCACACCGTGGCCGTGGACGGGGCGAGTTGCGGTGCCTCGGCCGGTACCGCCGCCAAGGTTTTTGGATCTTGCGGCCGGTCCGGAAATCCGCCCAGGCCCCAGAAGGCCAGCAGGCCGGCGACGAGCGCCAGGGGCAGTGCGGAGAGGGTGGCGATGCGGGCCGGGCCCGGGCGCGGGCGCGTCGTGTCGGCGGCCACTACAAGTGCACCACCGAGCAGGTGACCGTGCGGGTGATACCGGGCACGAGCTGGACCTTGCTCACGATGAGCTTGCCGAGCTCGTCGATGCTGCGGGCCTCTGTGAGGACTACCACGTCGTACGGGCCGGTGACGGCATCACACTTGACCACCCCGGTGAGGCCCTGGATGGCCGTCGCGACGTCGCGCGCCTTGCCGACCTCTGTTTGGATCAGGATGTATGCCTGGACCACGACACGACTCCCTCCCTATGCCGGACGAGCGCTGATCAGGCGCCAACGTACCGCAACAATGGATTCGGCAAATCAACCGCCGTGCGTGATCATGCCATGACACGCGGCTTCGGCGACACTATCGAGCATCAGGTTGGAGGACCGGTGACCGTAGCAACCGCCGGGGAGTTCGGGCTCATCTCGCGGGTGACGGCCCGGCTCGGGGCGGCGTCGCCGCTGGTGCTGCTCGGCCCGGGCGACGACGGGGCGGTCGTCGCGGCCCCGGACGCGCGCGTCGTGGCGAGCACCGACGTGCTGGTCGACGGGCGGCACTTCCGCCGCGACTGGTCCAGCGCGCGCGATGTGGGCCACCGCGCGGCCGCGGCCAACCTCGCCGACATCGCCGCCATGGGCGCGCGCCCGACCGCCCTGCTGGTGGCCTTGTGTACCCCGGCGAACCTGCAGATCGCCTGGGCCGAGGAGCTCGCCGACGGGCTGGCCGCGGAGGCGGCGAAGACCGGCGCCTCGGTGGTCGGCGGCGACACGTCGGCGAGCCCCACGCTGACCATCGCCGTGACCGCGCTGGGCGACCTGGAGGGGCGGGCGCCGCTGGTGCGCTCGGGCGCGCGTCCGGGCGACCTCGTGGCGGTGGCGGGGCGGATCGGCTACGCCGCGGCCGGGTACACGATCCTGTCGCGCGGGTTCCGCTCCCCGAAGGTGCTGGTCGACGCGCACCGGCGGCCGGAGGTGCCGTACCACTTGGGGCCGGTCGCCGCGCGGATGGGCGCCACGTCCATGATCGACGTTTCGGACGGCCTGCTCGCCGACCTCGGCCACATCGCGGCGGCCAGCGGCGTCGGGATCGACCTGCGCCGCGACGCGTTCAGCGTGCCCGAGCCGATGCGCGACGCCGCGACCGCGCTGGGCGTCGACCCGTACGGCTGGATCCTCGCCGGCGGCGACGACCACGCATTGGCCGCCACCTTTCCGGAAGGCACCTCGCTGCCGGCCGAGTGGCTCGTCGTCGGGTCGGTCATGCCGTCCAGTCTGTTCACGGCCGGTGACGGGGTGACCGTCGACGGGCGCAGGTACACGGGCGGTGCGCCCGGCTGGGATCACTTCCGGTAACTGTTTCCCGCCGAAGCGGTAAGGTGCTGAACGGCCCGTACCCTTTACGTTTGTGACCGAGATCGACATCCGAATGACCCGCTACGGTTCGCGGGTCGCCACCGAGCTCACCACCGCCGCGCTCGCCGACCTGGGCCGGCGCTACGGCGGCGAGGGGGACACCACCCCGATCCTGCCGGGCGAGTTCGATCCGCCGGAGGGGGCCTTCCTCGTGGCCTATGTGGACCATGCGCCGGCCGGCTGCGTCGGCTTCCGCACGTTCGCCGACGATGAGACGACGGCGGAGCTCAAGCGGCTCTACGTGGCGCCCGAGTTCCGCGGGCTGGGCGTGGCCAAGGCGCTCCTGGTGGCCGTGGAGGACACGGCCCGGCAGGCCGGGCGCCTGCGGATCTGGCTGGAGACAGGGACCGCCCAGCCCGAGGCGATCTCCCTGTACGAGCGGAACGGCTACGCGCGGATCGCCGACTTCGGGCACTACAAGGACTATCCGGACGTACGATCGTTCGGTCGCGATCTTTGACGCTCGGTCTCGCGCCTGGCCGTTTGCGGGCACGACAGCAGGCCCCGTGACCACGTCACGGGGCCTGCTGGCAGCCTGGATCAGCCGCGGACGACCTTGCCGGCCTTGAGGCAGGAGGTGCAGACCTGCATCTTCCGCGTGGTGCCGCCACCGGCCGGGGTGCGCACCGTCTGAATGTTGGGGTTCCAACGGCGGTTGGTCCGCCGGTGCGAGTGGGACACGTTGTGGCCGAAGCCCGGTCCCTTGCCGCAGACGTCGCACACGCTAGCCACGGGGATCTCCTGGGATTGATTGCAGTCTCGGGTTGGAACGGACCGCATCACGGATCCCGTCCCAGGCGTCACTCGCCGGGTGAGCGGCCGGGCAACCAAGCTAGGTTACCTGATCGGTACCCCCGACACCCAATCGGCCCGGTCGGGCGGCATCGGTGGGGGAATGACGGCGCTCACCGTTAGGCTCTGGCGCGTGCCAGACAGCGTGGACGCCGGGACCGTCCGCCGGTGGTGTGCCGCCGGCCTGACCGCGCTGCGCCGCCATCGGGCCGAGATCGACGCGCTCAACGTGTACCCGGTCCCGGACGGCGACACCGGCACCAACCTCGTGCTGACCATGGCCGCCGCGGTGGAGGCGATCACGCCCGCGACCGGGCGCCCGGAGGCGGGCGAGGCAGTCGGGGGCGTGCTGCGCGGCGCTGCCCGCGGCGCGCTGCTCGGAGCCCGCGGCAACTCCGGCGTGATCCTGGCGCAGCTGTTCAAGGGGCTGGCCGGCGCGCTGGCCGGCGTGGCGGCGGCGGACGGGGCGCAGCTGGCGGGGGCGCTGGACGAGGCCGCCCGCGGGGCCTATCGCGCGGTCGCCGCGCCCGTCGAGGGCACGGTGCTGTCCGTCGGCGCGGCCGCCGCCACGGCCGCGCTGCGGGCCGCCGGCGCCGCTGGCGTCGGCTCCGGCGCGGGCTCCAGCTCCGGCTCCGGCGCGGGTATCCACGGCGCGGGCGTCGTCGAGGTGGCGCGCGCGGCCGCGGACGGGGCGCGGGCCGCGCTCGCGCGGACGCCCGAGCAGCTGCCCGCCCTCGCCCGGGCCGGTGTCGTGGACGCGGGCGGGCGCGGCCTGGTGGTGCTGCTCGACGCGCTGGTGGAGACCCTGACCGGCGAGGCGCGCCCGGGCGACGACGGCCCGTCCGGCGGCGAGGACGCGCGCCCGGCCGGGCGGCCGGGACAGGTCATGGAGCGCGAGGCGGGGTCGGCGGAGTACGCCTACGAGGTGCAGTACCTCCTGGACGCCTCCGAGGACGGGGTCGAGTCGCTGCGCGGCGTCCTCGCCGCCCTGGGCGACTCCCTCGTCGTGGTCGGCGACGACCCGACCTGGCACGTCCACGTGCACGTCAACGACATCGGCGCGGCCATCGAGGCCGGCCTCGATGCGGGGCGGCCGAGCCGGATCACCGTCGTGCGGTTCGCCGACCAGATCGCCGCCCGCGCGGAGGCCCTGCCGGCGAGCCCGGTGCCGCAGCAGCGGGCGGTCGCGGCCGCGCGCGCCGGCGACGAACGGCCCGCCGTGCCGGGGGAGGGCGACGAGGACGCCACGGCGGTGCACGACGAGCGCGGCGTGGTCATGGTGTGCAGCGGGCCGGGGCTGGCCGAGCTGCTGCGCGGCGAGGGTGCCACGGTGCTCACCGGAAACCCGTCGACCGGGGAGTTGCTCGCCGCGATCCGGGGTACCGGGGCGGGGCGCGTCGTGGTGCTGCCCAACGACCCCAACGTGCATGCCGTCGCCGCGGCCGCCGCCGCGGAGGCGCGGGCGCTGGGCGTCCGCGCGGGCGTCGTGCCGACCCGGTCGGCGGTGCAGGCGCTCGCCGCGATGGCGGTTCGCGACGGTCAGCGGCGGTTCGAGGACGACGTGATCGCGATGGCCGAGGCGGCCGCGCGGTGCCGGTCCGCGGAGCTGACGATCGCGGGGCGGGAGGCGCTGACGGTGGCCGGGCGGTGCCAGCCCGGCGACATCCTGGGGATCGTGGACGGCGAGGTCAACCTGATCGGGCAGGACCTGTCGCAGACCGCCTGCCGGCTGCTGGACCGGATGCTCGCGGGCGGCGGCGAGCTCGTCACCCTCATCGCCGGCGAGGGCGCGCCGGCCGACCTGGGCGCCACGCTGTCCGCGCATGTCGAGGGGGCGTGGCCGTTCGTCGAGGTGCAGTGTTACGAGGGGGGCCAGCCGCACTATCCGCTGCTGGTGGGCGTGGAATAGCGGTACAGCCGGGTTGGGGGAACGAGCGAGTGGCCGACATCGATCTGTTCACGCCGCTGCAGAAGGTGCTCGGGGGCAACGGCGCGAAGCTGCTCGCCGAGCATCTCGACCTGCAATCGGTCGGCGATCTGGTGTACCACTTCCCGCGCCGCTACGAGGAGCGCGGCGAGTACACCGACATCCGGGCGCTGGAGATCGACACCGACGTGACGGTGTTCGGGCAGGTCAAACGCGTTTCGTCGCGGCAGTTCACGCAGCAGCGGGGCGCGACCCGGGGCAAGCGGGGCTCGCTGGTCGAGGCGGTGATCGGCGACGACAGCGGCGGCGAGATCAGCGTCACGTTCTTCAACCAGCCGTGGCGGGAGAACCAGCTGCGTCCGGGCCGGTGGGGGCTGTTCTCCGGCAAGGTGGGCCGGTTCAACACCAAGCTGCAGCTCAACCAGCCCGACTACGTGCTGCTGGACGCGGGTGAGGGCGAGGAGGCGGTGGAGGAGTTCGCCGGGGCGATCATTCCGGTGTATCCGGCGACCGCGCGCGTGCCGACCTGGCGCATCGCCACCGCCGTGCGCACCGTGCTCGACGTGCTGCCGCCCGCCCCGGACCCGGTGCCGGCGGGCATCCGCGCGAACCGCAAGCTGACCTCGCTGGACAAGGCGCTGCGCGAGATCCACCGGCCCGAGTCGCAGCAGTCGCTCGCGGTCGCGCGGAGGCGGCTCAAGTGGGACGAGGCGTTCGCGCTGCAGCTGACCCTGGTCCAGCGCAAGAAGCGGGCCGAGGACTGGCCGGCGGTGCCGCGCCCGCGCCGCGACGACGGGCTGCTCGCCGCGTTCGACGCCGCGCTGCCGTACGAGCTGACCCGTGGCCAGCGCGACGTCGGCGACGAGATCGCCGCCGACCTGGCGCGCCCGCACCCGATGCACCGCCTGCTGCAGGGCGAGGTCGGCTCCGGCAAGACGCTGTGCGCCCTCCGCGCGATGCTGCAGGTCGTCGACGCCGGCGGACAGGCGGCGATGCTGGCCCCGACCGAGGTGCTGGCGGCACAGCACCACCGCAACGTCATGGACCTGCTCGGCGGCATGGCCCGGGCGGGCGAGCTGGACGCCGCCCCCGAGGCCACCCGCGTCACGCTGCTGACCGGCTCCCTGGGCGCGGCCGCGCGACGTCGCGTCGTTGAGGAGATCCGCAGCGGTACCGCCGGCATCGTCGTCGGCACCCACGCGCTGCTCTACGAGGGCGTGGACTTCGCCGACCTGGGCCTGATCGTCGTCGACGAGCAGCACCGCTTCGGCGTGGAGCAGCGCGACGCGCTGCGCGGCAAGGCCGACCAGCCCCCGCACGTGCTGGTCATGACCGCGACCCCGATCCCGCGCACGGTCGCGATGACGGTCTTCGGCGACCTGGAGACGTCGGTGCTGAGCCAGCTGCCGCGCGGGCGCTCGCCGATCGCCTCACATGTTGTGCCCGCGGCGGAGAAGCCGGCGTTTCTCGACCGGGCCTGGCGGCGGCTGCGCGAGGAGGTCGGCAAGGGCCACCAGGCCTACGTCGTGTGCCCCCGCATCGGCGACGCCAAGTCCGACGGCGAGGACGTCCCGCCGGCCGGCGACGACGGCCGCCGTCCCCCGGTCGCGGTGCTGGACGTCGCCCCGTTGCTCGCCGACGGCCCGCTGCACGGGCTGCGCATCGGCGTCCTGCACGGCCGGCTCCCGGCCGACGAGAAGGACGGGGTGATGCGCTCGTTCGCCTCCGGGCAGCTCGACGTGCTGGTGGCCACGACCGTCATCGAGGTCGGCGTCGACGTGCCGAACTCGACGATGATGGTGATCCTCGACGCCGACCGCTTCGGCGTCTCCCAGCTGCACCAGCTGCGCGGGCGCGTCGGGCGGGGCAGCGCGCCGGGCCTGTGCCTGCTGGTGACCGAGTCCGGCGAGGGCACGCCCGCGCGGGGGCGCCTGGACGCGGTGGCCTCCACCACCGACGGGTTCAAGCTGGCCGAACTCGACCTGGAACAGCGGCGCGAGGGCGACGTCCTGGGCGCCTCGCAGTCCGGCCACCACTCCCACCTGCGGCTGCTCTCGCTGCTGCGCGACGCCGATCTCATCGGCGCGGCGCGCGCGGAGGCGACCGAGCTCATCGACGAGGATCCGGAGCTGCAGCGGCATCCGGCGCTCGCGGCGACGATCGCTCGGCTGGTGGACGAGGAGCGGGCCGAATACCTGGAGAAGGGCTGACGCCTCCGCGCGCCCGCCTCCGCGCCCCGGCCTCCGCGCCTGCGCCTTGCGCCCGCCTCCGCGCCTGCGCCTTGCGCCCGCCTCCGCGCCTGCGCCTTGCGCCCGCCTCCGCGCCTGCGCCTTGCGCCCGCCTCCGCGCCTGCGCCTTGCGCCCGCCTCCGCGCCTGCGCCTTGCGCCCGCCTCCGCGCCTGCGCCTTGCGCCCGCCGGCGTGGTGTATGAGCTTGGCGTGTTCGTCACGGAGCGGCACCGGTACGGTCGTGGTGTGCCGCGCGCGGTTGGTGTGCTGGCCCGCAGCCGCCGTGGTCTGCCCGCGCCCGGCATCGGCCAGCGCCGCGCGGGAACCGGCACCGCTGGCCGCCCTGCGCGCTGCCGACCAAGCGGTGTCCGGCCGGCTGCGTCCCAACCCCCCCCGGGTGGGCACGATCGGCGATCACGTCCTACACGTCGGGCGGCCGCACGCCGCGAGGCCCGGCGCAGGGACCGGAAGTCTCCGTGATCATGCACACCAGCGCATCGACACCAACGGTTTTTCATGATCACGGAGCGCTGATGTACCCCCGTGTACCACAAGTCTCCGGGATCATGCCAAACCAGTGTGCGGTCACCGCGGGCATCATGATCACGGAGACATACGTCCGGCCCGGCCGGGCAGATCGCAGGTTGCGCCCGACGGGTGCGGCATCCGCACCGGTTCGCTGCGCCACCCCGGGTTTGGCGTCGATGATCGCTGGTGCCCCGCCGGTGGCCACCGACGTCCAGCCTGCGGCGGCCGCCGGCGGCCGGCTGACATCAACTAGCACGATGCTTGGCTCATACACCACGCCACCGGACGTGACCCGCCCGCCTCCGCGCCCGCGCCTTGCGCCCGCCTCCGCGCCCGCGCCTTGCGCCCGCCTCCGCGCTGGCCTCCGCCTCAGGCGGCGCGCCCGCGCGTGGACGCGGCAGCGTCCAAAGCCACGAAGGGCGCGTCCGGCCCGCACGACCACGCCGTCCGCCGCGGCGGCGATCGGCTGGCCAGCGCGGAGGCGGGCGGGGTCCGATGCGCGACGACTTCGGACGGATGTCCGGATCGAGCGTGGCGTACGTCACCCCCTACGCTGGAGCTGTGACGCGCATTGTGGCCGGGGCGCTCGGCGGCCGGCGCCTGGTCGTGCCGGCCGGCCAGGGCACCCGGCCCACCTCCGACCGGGTCCGCGAGGCGCTGTTCAGCTCCCTGGACAACCTGCTCGACCTCGACGGCGCCCGCTTCGCCGACCTGTACGCCGGCTCGGGCGCGGTCGGCCTGGAGGCGTGCTCGCGCGGCGCCGCGCACGTGCTGCTCGCCGAGGCCGACGCCAAGGCGGCCCGGATCATCCGGGCCAACGTCGCGGCCCTCGGCGTCGCCGCGCGGGTGCGGCTGGTGACCGACAAGGTGGAGCGCCTGGTCGCGGGGGAGCCGGACGATGCGTACGACGCGGTGTTCATCGACCCCCCATACGCCCTGACCGACGAGCGCGTCCGCGCGGTGGTCGAGGCCCTCGCCCAGCGCTGGCTCGCGCCGGACGGCGTCGTGGTCGTCGAGCGCTCCAGCCGGGGCGCCCCGATCGCCTGGCCGGAGGGCCTGGGGCAGCTCGCCGAGCGCCGGTACGGGGAGACCGCGCTGTGGTATGCCCGACGCGAGACGGATGGCTCCCGCGCGGGTTAAGGAAAGCTTTGGTACGGTCCCCGCTCATGAGGCTTGGGCTGGTGCAATGAGGCGCGCGGTCTGTCCGGGTTCGTTCGATCCCGTCACCAACGGACACCTGGACATCGTGGGTCGAGCATCGCTGATGTTCGATGAGATTGTCGTCGCGGTACTGATCAATCAGAGCAAGGCGGGACTGTTCACGGTCGACGAGCGGCTGGAGATGCTGGCGACGGTGACCAAGCCGTACACCAACGTCCGGGTCGACGCCTTTCAAGGGCTCCTGGTCGACTTCTGCCGCGCCCATGATGTCACCGCGATCATCAAGGGCGTGCGGGTGGCCGGTGACTTCGACTACGAGTTGCAGATGGCCCAGATGAACTACGGCCTGAGCGGCATCGAGACGTTGTTCATGCCGACCAACCCGAAGTACTCCTTCATCTCCTCGAGCCTGATCAAAGAGGTCGCCAAATGGGGCGGCGACGTTTCGCCACATGTACCCGATCTCGTGGCGAAACGCCTGCAGGAGCGGTTCGCCGCGGCGCGAAAGTAGATGCAAAACCCGAGTGGCGATGGGGCGGCCCTGCGGTTCGGGCCGCATGATGGTTACGTCGTTCGACATTGGGAACAGGAGTGACCGCAGGTGGATCCGCTCGAAAGCATCGACCAGATCATTGCGCTGGTTGAGAGTGCGCGGTCGGCGCCTATGTCGCGGAGCAACTTCGTGTTCGACCGCGCCGAGATGATCAATCTGCTCGACCAGGTGCGCGCCGACCTGCCCGGAGAGCTGCGGCGGGCATCCGCGCTGCTCGACGAGCGGGACAAGATCGTCGACGCGGGGCGGCGTGAGGCCGAGCGGATCATCGCCGAGGCGGAGGCCGAGCACACCCGCCTGGTGTCGATCAACGAGATCGTCGTGTCGGCCGAGCACGAGGCGTCGCGGATGATCAACGAGGCGCGGATGGAGACGCAGCGGCTGCGCGACGAGGTCGACGACTACGTGGACACCGCCCTGGCCAACTTCGAGCAGTTCCTGACCAGGTCTCTCGCGTCGATCGAGCGCGGGCGCGACAAGATGCACGCGCTGCGGGAGATCGGCTCGTTCACCCCATCCGGCGAGGACGACCGGCCGCTACCCTTCTGACGGCCGCGCCCGGGCGCGCTAAGGTGGGGGCGATTCGACGGAAGATCTGCCGCTCGGGTAACCTTGTCCGTCGGCCCTGCCTGGCCGGAGTCTGAACGATGCCACACCAACCGCACCCGAACCTGGATCCCCGGTCGCCGCTGGTCCTCGAGACGAGAGACCTCCCACGCCGACCGGGCGCTCTGCATGCGGTCTCGCGGAAGGTGCCGGCGCCCGAGGACCTCGGCCTGGAGCTGATCGGCGTGCCCCATGGCGCCGAGCTCGACCTCCAGCTGCGCATGGAGTCGGTGTCCGAAGGCGTCCTCGTCTCCGGCACCGTCACCGGCCCGCTGGCGGGCGAGTGCGGGCGCTGCCTACGCCCGATCAGCGACACGCTGGACGTCCCGCTCCAAGAGTTCTATGCCTACGAGCACAGCACAACGGACGAGACGACGGACGAGGACGAGGTCGGACGGCTGCAGGGAGACCTGATCGACCTGGAGCCGGCATTGCGGGACGCGGTGGTGCTCTCCCTGGCCGCCAACCCCGTGTGCCGTGAAGACTGCCCAGGTCTGTGCCCCGGCTGCGGGGTTCCGCTCGACGAACTGCCCGAGGGCCACAACCACGAGCAGTTCGACCCGCGCTGGGCCGCCCTGTCCCAGATCAAGACGTCAGAGGAGTAAGTCCCGTGGCCGTTCCGAAGCGGAAGATGTCGCGCAGCAACACCCGGTCGCGCCGGAGCCAGTGGAAAGCCGTCGCGGTCTCCACGCAGCCGTGCCCGCAGTGTCGCTCGCCGAAGCTGCCCCACGCCGCCTGCTCGGTCTGTGGCACGTACAACGGCCGCCAGGTCATCGAGGTCTGACCACCGGATCCGGGTGACGCGATCCGACGGACCGGCGCGCGGCGGGGAGCTCTCGCCCGGCGTCGCGCGGATCGCCGTCGACCTCCTCGGCGGGGACGGGGCTCCCGCCGTCGTGGTTGACGGCGCTCTGCGCGCCTGCAGCGCCGATCCAGACCTCCATCTCGTCCTCGTCGGGCCGCGGGAGCCGGCCGGCGAGGTTCTTGGCGCGCTCCCGGTCGCCGACCGGGAGCGCGTCAGCGTGACAGTCGTCGATACCGTGGTCGGCATGGCCGAATCCCCGCTGCGCAACATCCGCCGGGAGACGACCGTCCGCGCGGCCGCCGAGGCCGTCTACACCGGCCGCGCGGACGCGATGGTCTCCGCCGGCTCCAGCGGCGCCGCCGTGGCCGCCTCCGCGCACGTGCTCGGGCGCCTGCGCGGCGTGCGTCGGCCCGGGCTCGCCGCGCAGGTCCCGACCGAGCGGGGCCCCGTGCTCCTCGTCGACGTCGGCGTCACCCTGGACGCCACCATGCTGGAGCTCGTCCAGCACGCGGTCCTCGGCACCGCCTTCGCCGCCGTCGCGCTCGGTGTCACGCGTCCGCGCGTCGGACTGCTGTCGATCGGCAGCGAGCCGGGCAAGGGCGACCGGCTGCGCCGCGCCGTGTCGATCGCCCTGTCGGACATCCCACTGCCCGCCGGTGGCCGCTACGTCGGCCTCGTGGAGGGCTTCGACGTGCCGCGCGGGGGCCCGGCCGACGTGGTCGTCACCGACGGATTCACGGGCAACATCCTGCTGAAGGGCATCGAGGGCGCCCTGGGTGCGGCAAGAGCCCGACAGTCCGAAATGTCCGCCCTATATGGTACTTCCGGAAAGCGGCCCCATGAGGCCGCCGCCGTGCTCCTCGGCGTCGCTGGCGACGTCGTCGTGTGCCACGGCTCGGCGAGCGGGGCCGAGGTTGCCGACGGCATCGCCCTGGCCGCGCGCCTGCACCGCGACCGCATCACCCCGGCGGTCGCAAGCCTCGCCGACGATCTGCTGACCGAACTCTCCTCGGCCGGCGGGCTCACCATCCGTGACGCACTGGGAGAGCGCTCGTGAAGAACCAGAATCAGCTCGAGGCCGCGTTCGGGGTCGAGTTCGACCCGGAGATGCTGCGCCGGGCCCTGACTCACCGCTCGTTCGCCTACGAGAACGGCGGCCTGCCCACCAACGAACGACTGGAGTTCCTCGGCGACGCCGTCCTGGGCGTGGTGATCACCACCGCCCTGTTCCAGAACCACCCCAAGCTCGCCGAGGGCCAGCTGGCCAAGCTGCGCGCCAGCGTCGTCAACATGCGCGCCCTCGCCGACGTCGCGCGCCGTCTAGGCCCCAGCGGCATCGGCCCCTTCCTGCTCCTCGGCCGGGGCGAGGAGGCGACCGGCGGCCGCGACAAGGCCAGCATCCTGGCCGACACGCTCGAGGCCCTCATCGGCGCGATCTACCTCCAGCACGGCCTGGACGCCACCGCCCAGGTCATCCACAAGCTGTTCGACGGCCTGATGGCCGAGGCCGCCCTCCGCGGCGCGGGCCTGGACTGGAAGACCAGCCTGCAGGAGCTCACCGCCGGCCGCGGCCTGGGCGTCCCCGAGTACCGCATCGACGAGGAGGGCCCCGACCACGCCAAGCGGTTCACCGCCTGGGTGATCGTGGCCAAGCAGCGCTACGGCGGCGCGCAGGGCGGCAGCAAGAAGGAGGCCGAACAGCGCGCCGCCGAGGCCGCGTGGCGCGAACTGTCCGGCCTCCAGGCGGACGGCACCCCCCTCCCGTCCACCGGCGGCGCCTCCGCACCGACTGCTACCCCCGCGCCCGCACCGTCGGCTTCCACGCCGCCGTCCACCTCCGCGTCGCCGGCTTCCGCGCCGCCGCCGTCCGCCTCCACGTCGCCGGCTTCCGCGCCGTCGTCGGCTTCGGCGCCGCCGTCCGCGTCCGCGCCGTCCGCGGAGGCGCCCGCCCACACCCCCGCACCGACCGACGCCGCCGAGGAACTGCCCGCCGATGACGACGCCCGCGGTCAATGACATCACGCGAGGAGGGCGCTCCTCGCTGATCGCGTTCCCCCTCGGGGTGTACGCCCTCAGCCGCCTCGTGCAGCTCGCCTTCCTGTGGGCGATGTCACCCGACGACCGCATCCGCGACCGGCTGCTGGCCTGGGACGGCGGCCATTTCGTCCGCGTGGCCGAGGAGGGGTACCCGACCGGGTACACCTACGACGCCGACGGCAAGCTGGTCGGCAACGGCCTGGCGTTCTTCCCCGGCTACCCGATGCTGGTGCGCCTCCTGCACCTGATTTCGCGCCTCGACTACGGCACCTCCGCGATCACCGTCTCCTGGCTGGCCGGCGGCGCGGCCGCGGTGCTGCTGTGCGCGCTGGGCACCCGCCTCTACAACGAGCGGGTCGGCATCGCCCTCACCGCCCTGTTCTGCGTGCAGCCGATGTCGATGGCCCTGTCCATGGGCTACTCGGAGGCGCTGTTCACCGCCCTCGTCGCCGGGATGCTGCTGTGCGCCCACCGCGGCGCCTGGCTGTCGGCCGGGCTGCTCGGCCTGAGCGCCGGCCTGACCCGCCCGACCGGCGCGGCCGCGGCGATCGCGCTCGCGGTGGCGGCGATCATGGCCATCTACAACGCCCGCTCCCGCTCCCGCGCCCCCCACCGCGCGGACGCGCCCCTGGCCCTGCGCTCGGAGGCAATCCCGAGCCGCCGCGCGGACGCCCGCATCACCACACGCCTGGACGCCCGCGCCCCGGCAGGCGCGGACGCCCGCAGCGTGGCACGCGCGGACGCGGGCGGCAGGGCGGACGCGGGCGGCTGGGCGGGCGCGGACGCGGGCGGCAGGGCGGGCGCGGACCCAGGCGGCGGCGCGGCGGGCGCGGACGCCCGCACCCCAGCACGCGCGGTCGCGAGCGCGCGCGCCGTGGCAGGCGCGGACGCGGACGGCAGCGAGGGCGCGGACCCGGGCGGCGTGGCAGGCCCGAACGTGATCGATGACGCCCCTGGCGCGGACGCGGATGCCGGCGGGCGAGAACGGCGCGCGGAAGCGGTCGAGGGCCAACGCGACGAAGCCGGCGAGGAACGACGCACGGAAGCGGTCGAGGGCCAACGCGAGGAAACCGGCGAGGAACGACGCACGGAGGCGGCCCCGGGCGGGCGCACGGGTGCGGGCGGAGGAGGCAGCCGTGCGGAGGCGGGCACACGCAGTACCACTCCCATCTGGAAACCCCTCCTAGCGGCCGCCATCGCGCTGGCCGGCGTGCCGGCCTACCTGCTCTGGGTCGGGCTGCGGGTCGGCAATCTCCACGCCTGGTTCGACATCCAGACCGCCGGCTGGGGCACCACGTTCGACTACGGCGACTCGAGCTGGCAGTTCGTGCGCACCGCGCTGCTGCAGGGCGACGGCTGGATACAGGTCAGCATCGCCTGGATGCTCATCGGCACCGTCATCCTCGCCGTGCTGGCGCTGCGCGGACGCGTGTGGCCGCCGCTGGCCGTGTACGGCGTGATCGTCCTGGTCCTGGTGCTGGGCCAGGCCGGCTACTACCACTCCAAGCCGCGGCTGCTCGTGCCCGCGCTGCTCATCCTGGTGCCGCCGGCGGTCGCGCTCGGGCGCGCGCGGCCGCGCACCGCGGCGCTAGTGTTGGCGGCCTGCGGTGTCTTCGGGCTCTGGTACGGCTCGTATCTCATCACCGTCTGGCACTACGCGATCTAGAGGATCTTCCATGCCTGAGCTGCCCGAGGTCGAGACCGTCCGCCGTGGGCTCGACAAGTGGGTGTCCGGCCGGCGCATCGCGACGGTCGAGGTGCTGCATCCGCGCGCGATCCGCCGCCACCTGCCCGGCGCCGAGCACTTCGCGGGCCTCCTCGCGGGGCGGCGCGTCGGCACGGTGATGCGCCGCGGGAAGTACCTCTGGCTGCCCCTGGACGACGAGGACGCGCTCATCGGCCACCTCGGCATGTCCGGCCAGCTGCTGCTGCAGCCGACCGGCGCGGTGGCGGAGATCCACCTGCGGGTGCGGTTCACGTTCGACGACGACGGGCCGGAGCTGCGCTTCGTCGACCAGCGCACGTTCGGCGGCCTGAGCGTCTCGGAGGGCGGCGCGGTGCTGCCGGCCGAGCTCGCGCACATCGCGCTGGACCCGGTCGACCCGCTGTTCGTGGACGACCTGTTCGTGGAGCGGCTGCGCCGGCGCCGCACCGAGGTGAAACGGGCGCTGCTGGACCAGACGTTGATCTCCGGCGTCGGCAACATCTACGCCGACGAGGCGCTGTGGCGGGCCGGCCTGCACGGGGGCCGGGACTCGTCGCAGCTGTCTCGCCCGGTGGCGCGCCGGCTGCTCGGGCACGTCCGCGACGTGCTCAACGAGGCGATCGGCCAGGGCGGCACGAGCTTCGACGCGCTGTACGTCAACGTCAACGGCGAGAGCGGCTACTTCGACCGCTCGCTGAACGCCTACGGCCGGGAGGGCCTGCCGTGCAACCGCTGCGGCAGCCCGATCCGCCGGGAGGCGTTCATGAACCGGTCCTCGTACTCCTGCCCGCGCTGCCAGCCGCGGCCCCGTCTCGCGCGGACGTGAGCTGCCAGTAGGGGCGCGGGCGGCGGGGCGCCGGGGTCGGCTTGCCCAGGTCGGCGCCGAGCTCGGCCAGGCCGGGCACGAGGCCGCACCAGGCGGGCAGGTCCGCGTAGGGGTCGGGCGCACCCAGATCGGTGACCAGCCCGAAGCCGGCGCCGCGGCTGACCTGCAGCCGGGCCGCCTCGTCCAGCTCCCACGGCGGCACCGCGTGCACCAGGTGCCCGTCGCCCGGCCGCGCCCCCGCGCCCGACCAGCGCCGGTACTCCCGCCAGCTGCCGTCGAACACGCACACCGGCAGCCCCAGGTCACGGTACGCGTCGTCGGGCGGCTCACCGGGGTTGAGGACCACCTCGGGCAGCCCGGCCCGCGCGGCCGCCTGCGCGATGACCGCGACCGGGCCGATCGCGTACGGGCTGACCGGCGTGCGGTCGAGGAACACGCCGCGCACCGGGTAGCCGGCCCACCGATAGACGTCCGCGCGGATGCGCGCGACCGGGCGCGTGCCGTAGTCGACGTCGACGTACCCGAGCAGCCGGACGCCGGCCGCGTCGAGGCGGCTCATGGCGGCCGTCCACAGCGGGTCCCGGCCGCTGCCGGGCCCGCCCGCGACGTCGACGACGACGGTGAATGCCGGACCGTGTCCAGCGACGATCTCCCACGCGTGTGGCCGGGCCAGCGGATGCGCCCGCAGTGGCAGGAGCGTCGGAACCCGGTCCACGACCGGACTAACGATGCTGGGCCCCCTCAAGCACGGCCGGTGTCCGCCGACCAGTAGGGCGTGCGGCCGCGCATCGCGGCCCCGACACCGATCGATGTGATGTCGCAGTCGACCAGCATGTTCTTGCTGTCGTCGTCGTGCATCCAGTGCTTGACGACGTCGCCGGGGTCGCCGCCCTTGGCGGTCAGCTCGTCGGCGAACGAGGCGTAGCCGGCCGCCTGGGCGCGTGCCGCCGGATCGCTGCCGTCGCTGCCCCGGGCGCCGGTGAAGTCGCGGGCGGCCATGTCCGCGGCGTGCGCCCGCGCGGCCGTGCGCAGTTTCGGGTCGACCCGCAGCGGGTCGCACTTCTCCTTGCGCCGTTCGTTGTTGATCAACTGTGCGACGCGGTCCTCGTAGCCGGTGTTGAAGTTCGCGGCCACGAGCGTCGTGCGGGCGGTGGTCGGGGCGGCGCTCGTGGGCTCCGGGTCGCTCGCGGGCGGGGGCGCGCTGGACTGGGCGGGCTCCGGGTCGCCCGCCAGGGGCGCGGCCGGCTGCTCGGCGGCGGAGGTGCTGCCGCCGTCGCTCAGCGCCGGAATGATCAACGAGCCGAGACCGAACAGGATCAGCACCCCGGCGACGAGCGCAGCAATCCCCGTGGGACCGAGCCGAGCGGCCAGACCGGGCCGCGGTGCCGTCATCGCACTCTCCCGGTCGTGTCGGTCCCCAGATTTCCCGGACAAGACGCTACTTTGCAGTGGCGCCGCTGAGCAACTGGTGGCACACTGCCACGATCGGCGCGGCGGTGCGGATCACGCACCCGGGTGAGTGGGAACACCCTGGCCAGGACGTTTGGCGTGCCGGTTGGCTTGACTAAGTCGCGCCTCGGACGGAACATAGAGGGGTCGCCAGTCGCGCCCATTCATGCCCTTGTGCTTCGGTCGCGGGTGCTGGGCGCGCGTTTGCCGGATTCGACCGGCTGCGCTTATCAAGGAGACGATATGGCTAAGGCCCTCTTCGGCCACGTAGGCAGCGCGCCCGATCGGCGCCTCGTCGACGAGGTCACCCAACTGCGCGCCAAGGTTCGGGCGCTCGAGTTCGAGGTCGTGCGGTTGCGCGCCGAGAACGACCGGCTCGCCGCAGCGGCTTCAGAGGCGGACCAACTGGTCCGGCTCGTCGAGCCGGCGATGGCCTGAAAACTTCAGGTCACCGTAACCAGCGCAGAACTGCACAGTAAACCCGCGCGCCGACATCCAATGGGTCTCGGCGCGCAGTCATGTAACGACCCGGTCGTCCGGTTGGTTGCGCAAGTGGCCTGAGTGGGCGGTGTGACCACGACACGCGCATTATGGTGTGCGGGGCTACGGGGGCGGGTACTCTCCCGGCGGTAGCCTGCCCGGTAACACACCTCGACCACCGTGGAGATCCGTGCACCTCAAGAGCCTGACGGTCAAGGGCTTCAAGTCCTTCGCGTCCGCCACCACCCTGAAGCTCGAGCCGGGCATCACCTGTGTTGTCGGGCCCAACGGCTCCGGCAAGTCCAACGTGGTTGATGCGATCGCCTGGGTGCTGGGTGAGCAGGGCGCCAAGGCGTTGCGCGGCGGCAAGATGGAGGACGTCATCTTCGCCGGGACCGCGAGCCGGGCCCCGCTGGGACGCGCCGAGGTCACCCTCACCATCGACAACACCGACGGTGCGCTACCGATCGACTACACCGAGGTGTCGATCACCCGCCGGATGTTCCGCTCCGGCGAGAGCGAGTACGAGATCAACGGCAATCAGTGCCGTCTGCTCGACATCCAGGAGCTGCTGTCCGACTCCGGCATCGGCCGCGAGATGCACGTGATCGTCGGCCAGAACCGCCTCGACGGCGTCCTGCACGCCCGCCCCGAGGACCGCCGCGCCTTCGTCGAGGAGGCCGCCGGCGTCCTCAAGCACCGCAAGCGCAAAGAGAAGGCGATCCGCAAGCTCGAGGCGATGCAGGCCAACCTCAACCGCCTCGGCGATCTCACCACCGAGCTGCGCCGCCAGCTCAAGCCGCTCGGGCGCCAGGCCGAGGTGGCCCGCCGCGCCGCCGGCATCCAGGCCGACCTGCGCGACGCCCGGCTGCGGCTGCTCGCCGACGACCTGGCCACGCTGCGCGAGACCCTCGACCGCGAGATCGCCGACGAGACCGCGCTGCGCGCCCGCCGCGAGGAGGTCGAGGCCGAGGTCGAGGCGATCAGCGAGCGCCTCGCCGCGCTGGAGGCCGAGCACGCCGCCGACGCGCCCGCGCTCGCCGAGGCCCAGGACACGTGGTTCCAGCTGTCGACGCTGCAGGAGCGGTACCGCTCCCTGCACCAGCTCGCGGCCGAGCGGCACCGCAACCTCGCCGCCGCGCCCGTCGAGGAGCGGCCCGGCCGCGACCCCGACCAGCTCACCGCCGAGGCCGAGAAGGTCCGCGAGCAGGAGGAGGAGCTGCGCGCCGCGCTGGAGGCCAGCCAGGAGCGCCTCGCCGAGGCCGTCGATCGCCGCCAGGACCTCGAGCGGCGGCTCGCCTTCGCCGAGAAGGCGATCGTGGCCGCGCACAAGGCCATCGCCGACCGCCGCGAGGGGCTGGCCAAGCTCACCGGGCAGGTCGAGTCCGCCCGCTCCCGCGCGACCGCCGCCGGCGACGAGATCGAGCGTCTCGCGGTGCAACTGGCCGAGGCCGAGGCCCGTGCGGAGGCCGCGCAGGCCCTCTACGACGAGGCGGGCGCGGGCGCGACCGTCGCCGACCACGCCAACGCCGACCTGGAGATGCGCCACCAGGAAGCGACCCGCGAGCTCGACGCGATCAACAACGAGGTGCGCCAGCACAGCGACGCCGAGCGCGCCGCCGAGAAGGACGCCGCGCAGTGGAAGGCCCGCGAGGAGGCGCTCGCCATGGGCCTGCGTCGCAAGGACGGCGCCGGCACCCTGCTGGCCCGCGCCGACCGCGTCCCCGGCCTGCTCGGCAGCGTCGCCGCGCTGCTGTCCGTCGAGGCCGGCCACGAGGCCGCCCTCGCCGCCGCGCTGGGCGCCCTCGCCGACGCCGTCGCGGTCTCCGGGGTCGACGGCGCGGTCGCCGCCGTCGAGATGCTCAAGCAGGACGACGCCGGCCGGGCCGCGCTGCTCATCGCGTCCGCGCCGATGCTCGACGCCGCCGCCGTGGAGCGGGTACCGCTGCCCCCGGGCGCCGCCTGGGCCATGGACCTCGTCCGCGCCCCCGAGGAGCTACGCCCCGCCCTGGAGCGCGCCCTCGGCGACGTGGTGTTCGCCCCCGACCTCGCGACCGCGCGGCGCATCGTCTCCTACGCCCCCGCGCTGCGCGCCGTCACCCCCGAAGGCGATGTCATCGGCGCCTACGCGGCCGCCGGCGGCTCCGGCAAGCAGCACAGCTTCATCGAGGTCCAGGCCGCCGTCGAGGAGGCCCGGCAGCAGAAGGTCGACGCCGAGCGGCGGGTCGCCGAGGCGCGGGAGCTGCTGACCCTGGCCCGCAACGCCGCGACCGGCGCCAAGCAGGTCGTCGCCGAGACCGCCGCGGCCAAGAAGGAGGCCGACAGCCAGCGCAACGCCGCCGCCCGCCGCCTCGCCGAGTTCGGCGCCGCCGCCAAGTCGGCCCGCGCCGAGGTCGAGCGGCACGCCGCGGCCAAGGCCAAGGCGGAGGCCGCCCGCGAGTCCGGCCTGACCAGCCTCGCCGAGCTCGAGGAGCGCCTCGCCCTGGCCGAGGAGATCCCGATCGACGAGGATCCGTCCACCCTGGAGCGCGACGACCTCTCCGCCGAGGTCCCCGTCGCGCGGCAGCAGGAGATGGAGGTCCGGCTCGCGGTACGCACCGCCGAGGAGCGCGTCGGCGCCCTCGCCGGCCGCGCGGACGCGTTGCTGCGCCAGGCCGCGGCCGAGCGCGCCGCCCGGGAGCGCGCCGCCGCCCGCAAGGCCACCCGGGCCCGCAGCGCGCGCGTCGCCGAGGCCGTCGCGACCGGCGCCGCGTTCGCCCTTGAACGGCTCGGCGAGTCCATCGCCGAGGCCCAGGAGACCCGCGACGTCCTCGCCGCCACGCGCGCCGAGCGCGAGTCCGCCCTGACCGAGGTGCGCGGCCGCGCCAAGCAGTTCACCGCCGAGCTGGAGCGGCTCACCAGCGCCGTGCACCGCGACGAGGTCGCCCGCGCCGAGCAGCGGATGCGCATCGAGCAGCTGGAGGCCCGCTCCGCCGAGGAGTTCGGCCTGGACGCCGACACCCTCGTCGCCGAGTACGGCCCGCACCTGCCCGTCCCCCCGACCGCGCCCGAGATCGCCGCCGCCGAGGCCGACGGCCGCCCCGCCCCCGAGCCGGTCCCGTTCGACCGCGCCACCCAGGAGAAGCGCGCCGCCAAGGCCGAGCGCGAGCTCAACCTCCTCGGCAAGGTCAACCCCCTGGCCCTGGAGGAGTTCGCGGCCATGGAGGAGCGCTACAAGTTCCTCTCCGACCAGCTCGAGGACCTCAAGGCCACCCGGCGCGACCTGCTCACCGTCGTCAAGGACGTCGACGACCGCATCCTCGAGGTCTTCACCAGCGCGTACCAGGACACCGCCCGCGAGTTCGAGCAGGTCTTCTCCGTGCTCTTCCCGGGCGGCGAGGGCCGCCTCGTGCTCACCGACCCCGACGACATGCTCACCACCGGCATCGAGGTCGAGGCCCGCCCGCCGGGCAAGAAGATCAAGCGCCTGTCCCTGCTGTCCGGCGGCGAGCGCTCGCTGACCGCCGTCGCGCTGCTCTGCGCGATCTTCCGCGCCCGCCCCAGCCCCTTCTACATCATGGACGAGGTCGAGGCCGCCCTCGACGACGTCAACCTGGGCCGCCTCATCACCCTCTTCGAGCAGCTCCGCGAACGCAGCCAGCTGATCATCATCACGCACCAGAAGCGCACCATGGAGGTCGCCGACGCCCTCTACGGCGTCACCATGCGCTCCGGCGTGACCGAGGTCATCTCCCAGCGCCTGCGAACGGAAGAGGCAGCGTGACCCAGCGCCCCACGGCCCTGCTCATCGACTTCGACGGGGTCCTGCGCACCTTCGACCCGTCGATCAATGCCAAGATCGAGCAGCGGTACGGCCTGGAGCCCGGCACGGTCCTCGACACCGCACTCGAGTGGAACCGCCTCCTGCCCGCCATCACCGGCCGCATCACCCGTCCCGAATGGCTCGCCACCGTCGCCGACGCCCTCGCCGACCGCGTCGGCGGCCCGCAGCGGGCGGCCGAGCTCATGGACGAGTGGGTGGTCTACCCGGGCGTCATCGACCCGGACGTCCTGCGCTTCGTCCGCGACGTGCGCGCCGCCGGCCACCCGGCGTGCCTGGCCACCAACGCCACGGTCGAGTTCCGCGAGGTCCTGGCATCCTTCGACCTGACCGACGAGTTCGACGCGGTCGCCAACTCCGCCGAGATCGGCGTGCACAAGCCCGCCAAGGAGTTCTTCGCCGCCGCCTGCTCCCTCGTGGGTACTCCGCCCCCGCGCTGCCTCCTCGTGGACGACACGGACCGCATGATCCGCGGCGCCCGCGCGGCCGGCCTGACCGCCTACCGCTACACCCCCGGCGACGACCTGTCCTACGCTCGCCGCGCCTTCGGCCTGTAGCTCTCCCGGCCCGGGCTCACTCTTTTCCAGGGCACTCCGTGCGTCCGTGCGTCATACGGCGGCGGCGAACCCGCTGCGTCATTGCGGCCGCGTCCGGGCCCCCGTTCCCGGGCGTTCGACCCTGCCGGTTTCCGCCCCCTGCGGTTTCCGCCCCTGGCGGACGCCGGGAGACCTTCAGAGCTGCGCCTCGATGGCCTGGACCACCTCGTCGGACTTCGGCGTGGTACGCGGCGAGAACCGCGCCGCCACCGTGCCGTCCCCGCTGACGAGGAACTTCTCGAAGTTCCACCGCACGTCCCCGGTGTGCCCTTCAGCGTCCGCGACCGGCGCCAGCAGGTCGTAGAGCGGGTGCCGCCCCTCGCCGTTGACCTCGACCTTCTCGGTCATCGGAAACGTGACACCGTAAGTGGTGCTGCAGAACTCGGCGATCTCCTCCGCCGTGCCCGGCTCCTGCCCGGCGAACTGGTTGCACGGCACCCCCAGCACCGAGAACCCCCGCCCGGAGTACTCCTTGTGCAGCGCCTCAAGATCGGAATACTGCGGCGTCAGCCCGCACCGCGAAGCCACGTTGACCACGAGCAGCGGATGCCCGCGGAACTGCCCGAGATCGAGGGGCTTGCCCTGCAGATCGGCGATCTCGACGTCATAAAAGCTCATGGAAGCGATCGTATGCCCGCTCCGCGCTCCGCCGGCCCACCCCGGTGAATGGCACTCACCACTTCCGCGCCGCGCCTCCGCGCCGCGCCTGGGCCTCCGCCTCCGGGCCTCCGCGCCCGTGGGTCGCGGCTCGTTCGCGTCCGTGTGGCTGGGGGCGGCATCCGCGCGGCTGGGTGGCGTCCGCGTCGAGGTGGGCGGCCTAAGGTGAGGCGTGACCGGTCACCAGCTCGCCGTCGGCGCTGTCGTGCGCCGGGGCAAGGACGTCCTGCTGATCAGCGACCCGCCGGACTGGGCGCTCCCGGGCGGCTCGGTGGACGATGGGGAGCCCCTGCTGGCCAAGGTGACCCACGAGGCCGGCTTCGCCTCAGTGCTGCCGGAGCGTCTCCTCTGGGTCGCCCGCTACCCGGCCGGTGGCGTGTCGTACGAGATGCTCGGCTTCGAGGTGACCGGTGTCGGGCCGCACGACGGTTCGGGTGCGTGGGTGCCGCTGCCGGAGGCGGTCGAGCGGCTCGGTCGCATGTGGTTCGCCCCGATCCGGGAGCCGGCTGTGGCGTATCTCACGGGCCGGGCCCGGGTGGCGACCCTGTGGACCTGGTCGGACCTCAACGAGCCGCCGGAGACTCACCCCGCGGTGCCACCGGACTGAAGGGGCGCGGGCCGGATCAGCTCAGCTTGAGGGCCGCGACCTCGCGCAGCGTCTTGTCCGGCAGGGTGCCCTGGATCGAGACGTGTGCGGTGCGGCCCTCGATGAGCAGCAGCCCCACCGCGTTGCCGAAGTACGGGTCGGCGATCTTGCGCCATCGCACCGCGGGGCGGCGCAGGCCCAGCGAGCGTGCCACCGAGCGCATCACCCGCGCGGCGGGCGGGTTCCAGCCGAACTTCATCGCCGGGCGGATGAGCTTCGGCATGTCGTTGTGGACCGGCGAGCAGGTGAGCTGGTGGACGGCGCTGACGACCTCTGTGCCCAGGAATGCGCGGGCCGCGTAGGAGTGGTGAACATCACCCGACAGGACGCTGATGGTGGCGGGCGCGGAGGCGCCGGTGCCGAGCTGGGCGATCAGGGCGCTGAGTGCGTCGAAGGAGCGGCCGAACGCGGCCCAGTGCTCCAGGTCCACGGCCTGGCGTAGCTTCTCGCCGAAGGCGCCGACCCAGCCGCGCGGGGACTCCGCCAGCCGCTCGGTCGCGGCCTCGAGGTGGTGGATGGCGGGCGGCAGGAGCCACGGCAGGGACGAGCCGATGAGCAGGTGGTCGTAGTCGCCCGGGAGCTGTCCGGTGAACCAGTTCCACTCGCTGTCGGGCAGCATCGCGCGGTGGCCCTGCTCGAGCTGCCGGGCGGCGCGGTTGTCGAGGACGACGAGGCGGGTGCGGTCGATGTTGAGGGCATAGCTCCAGCGGTACGACGCGCGGTCGCGGTCGGCGCGGGCGCCGAACTCGTCCAGGACGGCGGTCGCGTCGGGGGTGGAGGTGACCGCGGCATACACCGGGCACTCCGCCAGGGCGCCGGGGGACAGGTTGCCCATGTGCTGGTAGACCCAGTACGACGCCAGGCCGGCCTGGATGCGCCGGCCCCACCAGCTCAGGCCGGCCATCCGGTCGCGCCAGCGCTGGGAGGTGTTCCAGTCGTCGATGATCTCGTGGTCGTCGAAGATCATGACGCTGGGTACTGTTGAGAGCAGCCAGCGGATCTCCGGGTCGGTCCACGAGTCGAGGTACAGCTTCGTGTACTCGTGGAAGTCCACCACCTGGGTCGCGGGCGCGTCCGCGGGGCGGTGCCGGCGGCGCCCGTGCAGCCAGTGCTGGATCTTCTGCGGCGTCTCGTCGGCGTACACCTGGTCGCCTAACAGGACGAGCAGGTCCGGCCACTGCGTGGGCGCGTCCGAGCGGATGGAGTCGATGAGCCGCCCGGCGTAGGCGTCCAGCGCGTCCGGGGGATAGCGGGTGAGGCTGAGGGGGCTGGCCTTGCGGCAGGAGCCGAACACCAGCCGCACCGGCGCCCCCGCGCGGCGGGTGCGGATCACCGGCGGCGGGCAGGGGTCGTCCGGCAGCGGCCATACCACCGCGCCGTCGATCTTGAGGCGGTACGGCGTGGCCGCGTCGGGTGGGAGCCCGGCGACCACGACCAGGGCGTAGTGGTGGCCGTGGACGGCGAAGGTGCGGGCCGCGCCGCTTGCCGGGCCGGCGTCGACCTCGACGGTGCCCGGACGCGCCGTCTCGACCCAGACCGTCGCGCGGTCGCCCTCCACCCGCCGCAGCACCGGGCCGAGGACGAGCGGGCCGCGGTCGGTGTCGAGCTCGGCGCCAGGCATGGTGGGCGGGACCTCCGAGGGTGGGGTGACGGGTGCATCCGGATGCACCCCGAATGATCCTGCCGACCCGGACTGGGCGCCACCGCAGGCCGAGCGCCGCGTCGTCTGGGAGGATTCCTGCCATGCAGTCGTACATCGTCTTCGGCCTGGTGCTGCTCGTCGTGGTGGTCGGGGCCGTCCTGGCACTTGTCTCGCCCCGATTCGGCAAGCCGCCGACGCTGCCGCCGGCTCCGCCGACGGAGCGCGAGGCGCCCGAGCAGCCCGCGGAGCAGGCGCCCACTGCCGAGGCGCCCACGACGGTGCTGGAAAGACCGGAGGCGCCGCCGGTGGTCGAGCCGCCGGTGGTCGAGGCCCCGCCGCGGGTGGAGATCGAGGCGCCGGAGCCGACCGCCGGGCGCCTGGTGCGCCTCCGCGCGCGGCTGTCGCGGTCGCAGAACGTGTTCGGCAAGGGCCTGCTCGCCCTGCTGTCCCGGGACAAGCTCGACGACGACACCTGGGACGAGATCGAGGAGACGCTGATCGGCGCCGACGTGGGCGTACAGGCGACCACCGACATCGTCGCCAAGCTGCGCGAACGCGCCCGGATCCACGGCACCGCCACCGCGACCGAGCTGCGCGGCATGCTCTCCGACGAGTTGGTCGCGGCGCTCGAGCCGGCGATGGACCGCTCCCTCGCGGCGTCGCCGCGCAACGGACGGCCGGCCGTGCTGCTCATCGTCGGGGTCAACGGTTCCGGCAAGACCACGACCTGCGGAAAGATCGCGCGGGTGCTGGTCGCGGACGGTCACACGGTGGTGCTCGGCGCGGCCGACACCTTCCGCGCGGCCGCGGCCGAGCAGCTGACCACCTGGGCCGGGCGGGTCGGCGCCGACGTCGTGCGGGGCCCGGAGGGCGCGGATCCGGCCTCGGTGGCGTTCGACGCCGTCAAACGGGGTATTGATGCGGGTGTGGACACAGTGGTGATCGACACGGCGGGCCGGCTGCAGAACAAGGTCGGCCTGATGGACGAGCTGGGCAAGGTCAAGCGGGTCGTGGAGAAGCACGGGCCGGTCGACGAGACCCTGCTCATCCTCGACGCGACGACCGGCCAGAACGGGCTGGAGCAGGCGCGGGTGTTCACCGAGGTGGTCGACGTCACCGGCGTGGTACTCACCAAGCTCGACGGAACGGCCAAAGGCGGCATTGTCATCGCGGTCCAGCGCAAACTGGGCATTCCGGTGAAGCTCGTCGGCCTCGGCGAGGGCCCCGACGACCTCGCTCCGTTCGATGCCCGACAGTTCGTCGACGCCCTCGTTGGCGCGGACGCGTAATCTCGGACGGTACCTTGGGACGGTAAGTCCCCGGGGCCGCGACGCGGCCACAGGAAACCAGCAGCCAGGCCAACGAAGGACGATCACGTGACGCAGCAGGAGATCCCGCTCCACGGCGGGAACACCTCCGTCGTGGTGCGCTCGGGCGACACGGTGCGCCGCAATGCGGGCCCCTGGACGCCCGCGGTGCACGCGCTGCTGCGCCACCTCGAGTACGTCGGGTTCACCGGCGCGCCGCGCGCGTACGGTATCGACGAGCGCGGCCGGGAGGTGCTGCAGTACCTCGAAGGCGAGTGCGGGGAGTATCCGCTCGCTCCGCACTGGGTCACCGACGAGGCGATGGTCACCGTGGCGACGATGCTGCGGATGTTCCACGACGCGCAGGTCGGCTTCCGCCCCCCGCCCAACGCGGTGTGGCGCTCGTTCGGCCCCCCGCCGCCGGACACCGAGGTCATCTGCCACCACGACGCCGCTCCGCACAACGTCATCTGGCGGCCCGACGGCACGCTGTCGCTGATCGACTTCGACCTGGCCTCACCCGGCGCGCGGATCTACGACGTGGCATACGCCGCGTGGACGTGGGTCCCGCTGTTCTCCGATCGTGACTCGTACACCCTCGGCTGGAAACGCCCGAACCGGCCCCGCCGGCTGCGCATGTTCGCCGACGCCTACGGCCTGACCCCGCGGGACCGTCATCGCCTCGTGCGCGTCATCCGGAAACGGATCGTCGACCACATCGAGGGAATTCGACGGATGGCGGCCGCCGGCGATCCCGCGTTCGTGCGGATCGTGCACAAGGGACATCTCCGTCGCCCCGTGCGTGACCTGCGGCTTATCGACTACGAGCGGCATACTCTGGAATATGCACTCCGATAGGACGTATCCGGCGCGTGAGGGTTTCTTCACACGCTGGAAACATGCCGTGACGCGGTAGAAACCGCGCAGCGCCGGTGCGTGAAACGTGAGCCCTGGAAGCTCTCGCGCAACCGGCTGAAGGGCAACGCTGCCTCGAAGGTCGGGAGGGAGGAATCCGACTACTAGGAGGCCAGCGTGCCTGAAGCGACCATCGATACCGGCCACACCGCGTGGTTGCTGGTATCGACTGCGCTTGTGTTGCTCATGACGCCGGGTCTGGCGCTGTTCTACGGTGGCCTGAACCGTGCCAAGGGCACCCTCAACATGATGATGATGAGCTTCTCCACCATCGGGCTCGTCAGCATTCTGTGGCTGTTCTACGGCTTCTCGGCGTCGTTCGGCTCGGACAACTGGGGTGGTTACCTCGGTGACCTGGGCCAGTACTTCGGCTCCAAGACCTACATCGACCAGTTCTGGCTGTCGACCGCCGACAACCCCAGCGGCATCGGCATCCCGACGTACGTATTCATGGTCTTCCAGATGACGTTCGCCGTCATCACCGTCGCCCTGATCAGCGGCGGCATTTCGGACCGGGCGAAGTTCGGCGGATGGCTGCTGTTCGCATTCGGCTGGGCCACCCTGGTGTACTTCCCGGTCGCCCACAACGTCTGGGGCGGCGGTTTCATCTGGCAGAAGCTGCACCCGCTCGACTTCGCCGGTGGTACCGCGGTCCACATCAACGCCGGTGCGGCCGCACTCGGCGTCGCACTGGTGCTGGGCAAGCGCGTCGGCTGGCCGCGGGAGAGCATGAAGCCGCACAGCGTGCCGTTCGTCGCCCTCGGCGCCGGCCTGCTGTGGTTCGGCTGGTTCGGGTTCAACGCCGGTTCCGAGCTCACCGTCGATGGCGTCACCGGCCTGGCCTTCGTCAACACCCAGGTCGCGACCGCCGCCGCGCTGCTCGGCTGGGTCATCGTCGAGTGGATCCGCGACCGCAAGCCCACCCTGGTCGGTGCCTCCTCGGGTGCCGTCGCCGGCCTGGTCGCCATCACCCCCGCCTGTGGCTTCATCGACTCGTGGGCCGCGGTCCTGCTCGGCCTCGTCGCCGGCGTGGTCTGCGCGCTGGCGGTCAGCCTGAAGTACCGCTTCGGCTTCGACGACTCTCTCGACGTGGTCGGCGTCCACTTCGTCGGCGGGTGGATCGGCTCCCTCTGGCTGGGCTTCTTCGCCAACAGCAAGCTCAACTCGGCCATCACCGGCGGCCTCGGCTCCCACGACGGCCTGTTCATGGGCGGCGGCGCGAAGCAGCTCGGCGCGCAGGCCGCCGCGAGCGGCATGGTCTCGGTCTACTCGTTCGCCGTAGCATTCATTATCGCCTTCATCATCGAGAAGACGGTCGGCTTCCGGGTCAGCGCCGAGGCCGAGGTCGAGGGCATCGACATCGCCGAGCACGCGGAAAGCGCCTACGACCTGACCCCGGGCACCGGCGGCGGCGGCGCGTTCGCCCTGGCCGGCGTCGGCACGAGCAAGACCGCGCCGGCGGATGCGCCGGCGTCGGAAACGGTAGCCGGATAGCGTCGAGGGATGTCGGAGGGAATGGGCATGAAGCTTGTGACCGCGGTCATCAAGCCGTACCAGCTCGACGCGGTGAAGGAGGCGCTCCACGCGCTCGGCGTGGCGGGTCTCACCGTGAGCGAGGTTCAGGGATACGGCCGTCAGAAGGGCCACACCGAGGTTTACCGCGGTGCGGAGTACACGGTGGAGTTCGTCCCGAAGATCCGGGTCGAAATCGTCACCGACGAGCTCGATTTCGAAAAGGTCGTCGATGCCATCGTGACCGCTGCCCGCACCGGCAAGATCGGTGACGGCAAGGTGTGGGTCACCTCCGTCGAAGAGGTCGTCCGGGTCCGCACCGGCGAGCGCGGGCTCGACGCGCTCTAAGCCGACGCTGATCCCTATCCTCAACACATGACACAACCGTCGGCGCCCGCTCCGGTCCTTTCCACCGGGGCGGGCGCCGACGCGCGTGCCGAGCGTTCGGCCGCCATCGACGAATGGCTTTCGAAAGTCTTTTCAGATGCCGGCGGGGGTACTTCGGGTGCCGCGCTCGTCGCCGTCGGCGGGCTCGGCCGCCGCGAGTGCGCCCCCCGCAGCGACCTCGACCTCGTCCTCCTCCACGCGGGCGGCCCCGGCGACGAGGCGGCCGCGGACGAGCTCGGCAGCCGCATCTGGTATCGGATCTGGGACGCCAAGTTCGCCCTCGACCACTCCACCCGCAGCCCCGGGCTGGCCCTCACCCTCGCCCGCGAGGACCTCAAGGTCGCCCTCGGCCTGCTCGACGCCCGCCTCATCGCCGGCGACGCCGAGCTCCTGGCCACCCTGCACGCCGACGCTGTCGCCCAGTGGCGGCGCGAGGCCCGCCACCTGCTCCCCGTCCTGCGCCGCATCACCCAGCAGCGCTGGAAGGCTCACGGCGAACTGGCGTTCCTGCTGGAGGGCGACGTCAAGGAGTCCCGCGGAGGTTTGCGGGATTTCGGGGTACTGCGCGGCATCGGCTTCGCCGGCGTCGCCGACGGCCCGCGCCCCGCCGTCCGCGGCGCGCACCGCACCCTGCTCGACGTCCGCGACGCGCTGCACGCCGTGCGCGGGCGCCGCGTCGACCGCCTCCTCGCCCAGGACCGCGACGAGGTCGCCGAGCTGCTCGACCTGGGCGACCGCGACGAGGTGCTGCGGCGCATCGCCGAGGCGGCCCGCACCATCGCCTACGCCAGCGACGACGCCTGGCGCGCCGTCGAGCGCTGGGCCGCCCCGTCCGGCCGCGGCCACGAGGAACGCCGCCCCCTCGCCCGCGACGTCGTCGAACAGCACGGCGAGGTCGTCCTCGCCCGCGCCGCCGTCACCCCGCGCCCCGACCCGGCCCTGCCCCTGCGCGTGGCCGCGGCCGCCGCCCGCGCCGACCTGCCGATCGCCCACGCCACCCTGGAGTGGCTCGGCGGCTTCGCCGGCCCCGTCCCCGGCCCGTGGCCCGCCCCCGCGCGCGACGCTCTGCTCACCATCCTCGGCAGCGGCCCGTCCATGATCGAGGTCTGGGAGGCCTGCGACCGGTACGGCCTGGTCGTCAACTGGCTGCCCGAATGGGCTCGGGTGCGCAGCCTGCCGCAGCACAACCCGGTCCACCTGTTCACCGTCGACCGCCACCTGGTCGAGACCGCCCGCCAGGCCGCCGGCCTCGCCCGCGACGTCGACCGCCCCGACCTGCTCGTCCTGTGCGGCCTCCTGCACGACATCGGCAAGGGCCTGCCGGGCGACCACAGCATCGTCGGCGCCCCAATCGCCGCCCGGGTGGCCGCCCGCCTGGGCCTGAGCCCCGCCGACGTCGCCCAGGTCGAGAAGGTGGTACGGCTCCATCTCCTCCTGCCGGACACCGCCACCCGCCGCGACCTCTCCGACCCCCGGACGATCGCCACCGTCGCCACCGCCGTCGGCGACCCCTCGACCCTGGCCCTGCTGCACGCCCTGGCCCGCGCGGACGCGGCCGCGACCGGCCCGGCCGCCTGGTCGGACTGGAAGGGCCGGCTCATCGCCGAGCTCGTCCGCCACGTCGAACGCGCCCTCGACACCGGCGTGGTGGCCCCGCCCCCGTCCCCGGCCGTCGCCCTCGAGCTGCCCGACCGCCTCCCCGCCGTACGCCTCGACACCGACTCCGTCGCCGTCACCGCCCCCGACCGCCGCGGCCTCCTGGCCGCCGTGGCCGGCTGCCTCTCCCTGCACCGGCTCGACGTGGTCACCGCCGACACCGTCACCGTCGACGGCCTGGCCAAGATGGTCTGCGCCGTCCAGCCCCGCTACGGCGGCGACATCGACCGCGAGGCCGTCGTCAGCGACCTGCGCCGCGCCGTGACCGGCGATCTCCCGGTGGCCGAACGCCTGGCCGCCCGCGAACGCTCCACCCGCCGCGGCACCACGGCGCCCCCGCGCGTGGTCTGGCAGCCCGCCTCCGCCGCCACCGACGCCACGGTCCTCGAGCTGCGCGCCACCGACACCCCCGGCCTCCTGTTCCGGGTAGCGAGCGCACTGGAGGACGCGGGCGCCGACGTCCGCTCAACCCGCATCTCCACCCTCGGCGGCGACGTGGTCGACGCGTTCTACCTGGCCGGCACCTGGGACGCGGACGCCCGCGCCCGCGTGGAGGCCGCGGTCCTGCGCGCCGCAACGCCGTCCTGACCCCGTTCCCCGCGCCCGCGCACTTCCGCCGCCGCGTCCTCGGGCCCTGTTCCCGCGTCCGCGCCGCCCCGCGTCCGCGCCACCGTGGCCCGCGCTCGCGTCCGTGGCACTCAGCCACACGGCGTCCGGGATTGCGCCGACGCGTCCCGGGCCCGCGTCTCCGCGCCCCACGTCGTCGTCTCCGCGCCCGCGCCTCCGCGCGGCGGTGCCTCCGCGCGGCGGTGCCTCCGCGCGGACGCGGTGTTGATCTCGCGGGGCCGGGGTTCGGCGATGCGCGCGGAGGCGCTGAAGGTGCACGAGGCGGTCTTCCACCGGGCGGTGCGCGCGGAGGCGCCGCGCCGCGGGCCGCGACGGGGTGCGCGCGGTCGCGTACCCTTCAAGGGACTCCTACACCGAGGACGGATCCGTCGTGTTTGACACCCTGAGTGACCGGCTTTCCGGCATCTTCTCGAAGCTGCGGAGCAAGGGCCGGCTCACCGACGCCGACGTCGACGCCACCGCGCGGGAGATTCGGCTCGCGCTGCTCGAGGCCGACGTCGCCCTGCCCGTGGTCAAGGCGTTCATCGCCCGGCTGAAGGAGCGGGCCCGGGGCGCCGAGGTGTCGCAGGCGCTCAACCCGGCCCAGCAGGTCATCAAGATCGTTCACGAGGAACTCGTGGCGACGCTCGGTGGCGAGGCGCGGCGGATGCAGTTCGCCAAGAACCCGCCGACCGTGATCATGCTCGCCGGTCTGCAGGGTTCCGGTAAGACCACGCTCGCCGGCAAGCTCGCCCGCTGGCTCAAGGCGCAGGGCCACCAGCCGCTGCTCGTCGCCGCCGACCTCCAGCGCCCCAACGCCGTCAACCAGCTGCAGGTCCTGGGCGGCCGGGCGGGCGTGGAAGTGTATGCGCCCGAGCCCGGCAACGGTGTCGGCAACCCCGTCGAGGTCGCCCGCGACTCGATCGAGCACGCGAAGCGCCAGATGCGCGACATCGTGATCGTCGACACGGCCGGCCGCCTCGGTATCGACGCCGAGATGATGAAGCAGGCCGCCGACATCCGCGACGCCGTCGACCCCGACGAGGTCCTGTTCGTCATCGACGCGATGGTCGGCCAGGACGCGGTGACCACGGCCGAGGCGTTCCGCGACGGGGTCGGCATCTCCGGCGTCGTGCTGTCCAAGCTCGACGGTGACGCGCGCGGTGGCGCCGCGCTGTCGGTGCGCCACGTCACCGGCCAGCCGATCATGTTCGCCTCCACGGGCGAGAAGCTCGAGGACTTCGACGTCTTCCACCCCGACCGGATGGCCTCGCGCATCCTCGGCATGGGCGACGTGCTCACCCTCATCGAGCAGGCCGAGCAGGCGTTCGCGGACGACGAGAAGGAGCGCATGGCCGCCAAGCTCATGGGCGGCCAGGACTTCACCCTGGAGGACTTCCTCGAGCAGCTGCAGGCCGTGCGCCGCATGGGTCCGATCGCCAACGTGCTGGCCATGATGCCCGGCATGAACCAGATGAAGGACCAGCTCGCCGAGATCGACGACAAGCACTTCGACCGGGTCACCGCGATCATCCGCTCGATGACTCCCAAGGAGCGCACCAACCCGAAGATCCTCAACGCCTCCCGCCGCGTGCGCATCGCCAACGGCTCGGGCGTCTCGGTGACCGACGTCAACCAACTGCTCACCCGCTTCGCCGACGCGCAGAAGATGATGAAGCAGATGGGCGGCATGATGGGCCTGCCCGGCGGCCGTCGCAAGGCCACCAAGTCGCCGAAGAACAAGCGCAAGGGCAACAAGGGCGGCAACGGAGGCGGCGTGCGCCAGCCCCGCCTCGGCGGCGGCATGCCCCAGCTCCCGCCCGGCTTCGACCCGGCCGCGATGGATCCCAACGCCGCCGGTATGCCGCCCGGCTTCCGCCTGCCGAAGCTCGACTTCTCGAAGTTGCAGAAGCGTGACAAGGACGCCTGAGCCTCCCGCCGCGCCCGGAGGCGCGGCCGCCGTCCCAACCCCGGCCCCGACACAGGCCTCGCCGACGTCGCAACGCCCCGGGCATTCGCCTATGCCGTCCGTGCTCGGGCCGGCTCCGTCCGGGCCTGAGCCGTCGAAGTCCGCGCGGTCTGCGTCCGCGCTCGGGTCGTCCGTGGCCGGCGCGTCCGCGCCCGCGCTGCACGTTCGGGGGACGCTGTTGCCGTCGGGGGAGCGGCGCGACCTGTGGCTGGTCGGCGACCACATCACGTTCACGCCGGTCGCGGGCGCGCTGACGGTCGCCGACGAGGGGTACATCCTCCCGGGTCTGGTCGACGCCCACTGCCACCTCGGCATTCGCTACGGCGGGCGGCCCGCGGAGAGCGTGGACGAGGCGCGGTCGGTCGCCGTCGTCGACCGGGACGCGGGCATCCTGGCGATCCGTGACGCCGGGTCCCCGATCCCGTACCCGGACCTGGATGACGATCCCGGCGTGCCCCGCCTCGTGCGGGCCGGGCGGCACGTCGCGCCGCCGAAGCGGTACCTGCGCGACCTCGGGGTCGAGGTCGGCGAGGCGGACCTGCCGGGAGAGATCACCCGCCAGGCCGCCCTCGGCAACGGCTGGGTGAAGCTCGTCGGCGACTGGATCGACCGCGGCACCGGCGACCTCGCGCCCGGCTGGGACGTCGCCGCGATGGCCGGCGCGGTCGCGGCCGCGCACGCCGCCGGCGCCCGGGTGGCGGTTCACACGTTCGCCGAGGAGTCGGTGGCCGCCCTGGTCCGGGCCGGCGTGGACTCGGTGGAGCACGGCACCGGCCTGGCCGAGCCGGACATCGACGAGATGGCCCGCCGCGGCACGGCCCTGGTGCCGACCATGATCAACATCGCCACGTTCGGCGAGATCGCGCAGCAGGCGGAGGAGAAGTTCCCGGGCTACGCCCGGCACATGCTCGCGTTGCGTGACCGCTTCCCGGCCGTGGTCCGCGCCGCGCACGAGGCGGGCGTGCCGATCTATGTCGGCAGCGACGCCGGCGGCGGCATCCACCACGGCCTGGCCGCCGAGGAGATGCTGCTGCTGCACCGCGAGGCCGGAATGCCCGCGGAGGCGGTCCTGCATGCCGGCTCGTGGGGCGCCCGCGCGTGGCTCGGCTTCCCCGGCCTGGTCGAGGGCGGCCTGGCCGACCTGGTCGTCTACGCCGAGGATCCCCGGATCGACCTCACGACGCTCCTCCGCCCGCGCCGTATCGTGCTCCGCGGCCGGGTGATCCGCTGAGGCGTCCGCCCCTTCCGATGTCGCGTCCGCGCGCCTAGTCGCCTAGTCGCCTAGTCGCCTAGTCGCCTAGTCGCCTAGTCGCCTAGTCGCCTAGTCGCCTAGTCGCCTAGTCGCCCTGCGCCCGGGGACCGGCATCGCTGGCCCTGGCCGCATTGCCCGTCGGCGGCCACGCGGTGCCCGGGTCTCTCAGCGGCGGCGAGCAGCAGATGCTCGCGTTCGGCCGGGCCCTGATGAGCTCGCCCAAGCCAGGCCCGCCTGCCGGTGGCGGCGGGTCTGCGCGTCCCGGCACTGCGCTCGGCGATCACGTTCCACCCGTCCGGTGCGGCACGGCGCAGGGGCCGGAAGTCTCCGTGATCATGCGCATCCGGGCATCGACACCAACGGTTTTTCATGATCACGGAACAAACCTGTACACCCGTGTACCGAAAGGTTCCGGGATCATGGCAAACCGGTGGTTCGGTCAACGCGAGCATCATGACGCTTCTATAGGGAAGGTGATCGGGCCCGGGGTTCGTGATCCGCTAGGTTCGATGCCGGTGATCTTGGATGACTCTTCCGTGATCTGACCACCGTGTGGTGTGTCTTTCGCATGACGTGTCGACAAGGTCACCGGCGTCGGCCCAGCTCGCTGTCCCTTGGCCTGATCAGAAGCCTGTCCGTGCTCAACCACGTGACTCATCACAGATGTGCCATGGCCAGCACCGTGTTCCCGGGCCGACGCCGTTGCAACGGCAGCGCTCATGGAAGGAACCACCGTAATGACCATGGTGACAGATCGTCGGGGCCGGCGTCGCCGGGCAGCGCCCGCCGGCCAGGGCGGCCGGGCTGTGTCCACCGCGTGGGTGGTCGGGGTCGACACCCACACCGACACCCACACCGCGACCCTGGTCGACGAGGTGAGTGCGGTCCTGGCCCAGACCGAGGTCCCGGCCACCCCGGCCGGCTACGCGCAGGTGCAGGCCTGGGCGCAGCGGCAGATCCCGGCCGGGCAGCGGATGTTCTGGGCGGTGGAGGGCACCCGTTCGCACGGGCACGGCCTGACCCGGCACCTGCAGGCCGCCGGGTACCGGGTCGTGGAGGCCGTGAAACCCGAGCCGGCCCGCCGGCGGCGGGGCAAGTCCGACCCGATGGACGCCACCCACGCCGCCCTGGCCGCGCAGGCCGTGGAGCGGGACCCCGCCGCCCGGCACGCCGAACCCCGCGCCGACGGCCGGCGGGAGGCGCTGCGGATGCTGCTGGTCACCCGCCGGCACGACTCCGACGTGCGCACCGCCACGGTCAACCTGTTCAAATCGCTGCTGCTCGGCGCCGGGCAGCTGCGCGAGACGCTGCGCGGGCTGACTACCACCCGGCAGGTCCGCGCCGTGGCGGGCCTGCCCGACGACCCGGCCGCCGACCTGGAGACCCGGGTCCGGCTGCAGGCCCTGCGCCGGGCCGCGGCCACCATCGCCGAGCTGGACCGGGCCATCGCCGCGGCCGAGAAACAGCTCCGCGGGCTGGTCAAGCAGGCCTGTCCCGGCCTGCTCGACCAGCCCGGCGTCGGCCCGGTCACCGCCGCGACCCTGCTCACCGTCTGGTCCCACCACGGCCGTATCCACAGCGAGGCCGCGTTCGCCGCGATCGGCGGGATCAGCCCCTACCAGCCAGCTCCGGCCGGGTCGTCCGGCACCGGCTCAACCGCGGCGGTGACCGCGCCCTCAACACCGCCCTGCACACCATCGTCACCGCCCGCCGGCGGATGAAACACCCACCAACCAGCGACTACGTCACCCGCCGCACCACCGAAGGCCTCTCCAACAAAGAAATCCTTCGATGCCTCAAACGCTACGCCATCCGCCAGCTCTACCGCTTCCTGGAAGCCAACGCCGTCGACGCTTGACAAAACCCTTCACAGATCACGGAGACTTTCATCCGCCCGGGCCGGCCCGGCCGCACGGATCGGAGGTTGCGCCCGCCCGGTGCGACGTCCGCGCCGGTCCGCCCCGCCGCGCCGCCCAAGGGCCGGCGCCCAGGACCGCTCGGTGGCCATCGACGCCCAGCCTGCGGCGGCCGCTGGCGGCCGCATCATCAAGCCGCATCATCGACCAGCACGAACAGGAGCTGGCCACCGCAGACACCACGCCAGCGGACGTCACCGGCGATGCTGTTCATTCCGGCGCGCGGAAGCGGCAGGAAACCGCGGGGTGGTCGCGAGCCGATACAATCACAGCCGTGCCGCTGCGTCCCGGAAGACCGGTCCTGCACCGGCACTTCACTCACGACACGCTGGTCTGGGCGCCGTTGACCCGCGTCGTGTCCGACGACGAGCAGGGCACCCGGCTCTGGCTGGCCACCGGCAGTCCGATCATCCGTCAGGTGAGCGAGGACGGCCTGGGGCCGCGTGACATGCCGTTCCGGGACTGGATCGAGACGCCCAAGAAGATCATCCAGGATGTGTACCGCGGGCCGAGCACGCTGAAGTTCCATCCGCGCGGGGCCGCGTACTCGGTGTGGTGGCTCTTCGACCCGCAGGGCGGCTTCCGCGCGTGGTACGTGAACCTCGAGGAGAGCGGCGTCTCCTGGGACGACGGCGGGGTCGCCGGGATCGACCTCACCGACCAGGACCTGGACATCTGGGTGTGGCCGGACCGGCGGTGGGGCTGGAAGGACGAGGACGAGTTCGAGGAGCGGCTCGCCTTCCCCGACGCGTACTGGGTGAGCGACCCCGACGCCGTGTGGGCGCAAGGGCGCGCGGTCCTGCCGGCGATCGAGGCCGGGGCGTGGCCGTTCGACGGGACCTGGACCGACTTCCGGCCGCCGGCCGGGTGGACCATCCCCGAGCCCTTGACCGAGGGCTGGGACCGACCGAGGGAGCGCGGTTGAGCGTCGTGTTCACGCCCGGACAGGTGATCATGCACCGCAACGTGCGCCGGGGGCGGCTCGGCTGGGTGCGGCCGGCCCGCGTGGTGGTCGACGACGAGCGCGGGCTGCTGCTGTGGATCGCGCGACACACGCCGGTGGTCAGCGAGGTGTCCGGCGACGGGCGGGGAATGCGCGCGATGCCCTTCGCCGAGTACGTGACGCTCGGCACCAGCCTCAAGCACGGCGTCTGGAACGGGCCGGGAGTGCTCAAGCTGCACCGGCCCGGCGACCCCGCCCACTCCGTGTGGTGGTTCCGCGACGACGCCGACGGGTTCACCGGGTGGTACGTCAACCTCGAAAGGCCGGCCATCCGCTGGAGTGACCCGGGCGGCGCGGCGGGCGTCGACGTGACCGACGAGGACCTCGACATCCTCGTCGCGCCCGACCGCAGCTGGCAGTGGAAGGACGAGGACGAGTTCCTCGAGCGGCTGGCGATCCCGGAGCACTACTGGGTGGCTGACGAGGAAGCGGTACGCGAGGAAGGCCGCCGCGTCGTCAAGGAGATCGAGGCCGGCGTCTTCCCGTTCGACGGCACCTGGACGGACTTCATGCCGCCGGCCGGCTGGGAGATTCCGGGCCTGCTGCCCGGCTGGGACCGGCCGCCGCTGCGCTGAGTGAGCGCCCGGGGACGAAAACCCGGGTGTACCCCCCGCGTTTTTGCGCACGGTAGCGGGTCTGGCACAATGGACTGCTGGTATCCGGTGTGCGTCCGAGCCCTCTAACCCGGCGTCGCGCCAGTCCAACAGAGCAGCCGACGGCACCATCCCCACGGTGTCCGGGCGGTCGCTCGGCTTCCAACAGATCCAGGAGCGAGCAACCAAGTGGCCGTCAAGATCCGGCTCCTGCGGATGGGCAAGATCCGCAACCCGCAGTACCGCATCGTCATCGCCGACTCGCGCACCAAGCGTGACGGTCGGGCGATCGAGTTCGTCGGGCTCTACCACCCGAAGGAGGAGCCCTCGCGTATCGAGGTCAACTCCGACCGCGTCCAGCACTGGCTCTCCGTCGGCGCGCAGCCGAGCGAGGCCGTGCAGGCCATCCTGTCGAAGACCGGCGACTGGCAGAAGTTCAAGGGTCTGCCCGCCCCGGCCGAGCCGCTGAAGGTGGCCGCGGCAGCGCCCGACCGCCGTGCGGCCTACGAGGCCGAGGCGCAGGCCGCCGCCGGCCTTGCCGAGGCGCCGAAGGCGGCGAAGAAGGCCGCCGAACCGAAGAAGAAGGCCGAGGCCGAGGCTCCGGCCGCGCAGGCGGAGGAGCAGTCCGGTGCCGGCGCCGGCGAGGAGGCCTGACGTGCTGCGGCCGGCGCTCGAGCACCTGGTCAAGGGCATTGTCGACAACCCCGACGACGTCCGTGTCCGCATGGTCGACTCCCGCCGCGGTCAGCGGCTGGAGGTCCGGGTCAACCCGGAGGACCTCGGCACGGTGATCGGGCGCGGCGGGCGCACCGCCAAGGCGTTGCGCCAGGTCATCACGTCGATCGGCGGCCGCGGCGTGCGCGTCGAGATCGTCGACGCATACTGACCGCATGCTCCTCGTCGTCGGTCAGGTCATCCGCGCGCACGGCGTCCGGGGCGAGGTCGTCGTGGATGTGCGCACGGATGCGCCGGCAGAGCGTTTCGCCGTCGGGTCGGTCGTCCAGACCGACTCGACGGCGGTCCGGCACCTGCAGACCAGTGCCCAGGGTGCTGCGGCCCGTGCGAGGAGCGAGCTTGCGAGCCCCGCAGCCCAGGCCCCGGAAGCACAGTGGCCGCCGCCGACCCTGACCATCGAGTCGGTGCGCCCGCACCAGGGCCGCCTCCTGGTCGTCTTCGAGGGCATCTACGACCGCAACCTCGCCGAGGACATGCGCGGCGTCCTGCTGTGCGTGGACAGCGACTCGATCCCGGCCAGCGAGGATCCGGACGAGTTCAGCGACCACGAGCTGATCGGCCTCGACGTGGTCGACGCCGCGGGGGAGCGCATCGGCGAACTGCTGCGCATCGACCACGCGCCCGCGCACGACCTGCTCGTGGTGCGGCTCGCCGACGGGCGCACCGGCCTGGTGCCGTTCGTGCGCGAGATCGTGCCGCAGGTCGACGTGCCCGGGCGCCGCATCGTGATCACCCCGCCGGAAGGACTGTTCGACCTATGAGGGTCGACGTCGTCACGATCTTCCCCGACTACCTGGCACCGCTGGACCTGTCGCTGATTGGCAAGGCGCGCGCCGGCGCCACACTCGAGCTGGCCGTGCACGACCTGCGCCGGTGGACCCACGACGTGCACCGCACCGTCGACGACACCCCCTACGGGGGCGGGCCCGGCATGGTCATGCGCCCGGAGCCGTGGGGCCAGGCCCTGGACGAGCTGGCCGGCCCGGACACGCACCTGATCGTTCCGAGCCCGGCGGGTACACCGTTCACCCAGGCGACCGCGCGCGCCCTGGCCGCGGACGCGCACCTGCTCTTCGCCTGCGGCCGGTACGAGGGCATCGACCAGCGGGTCTTCGACCACGCCGCCGCGCGGATGCGGGTGAGCGAGATATCACTCGGCGACTACGTGCTCTTCGGCGGCGAGGTCGCCGTCCTGGTGGTGCTGGAGGCGGTCACCCGGCTACTCCCGGGCGTGCTCGGCAACGCCGACTCGCTGGTGGACGAGTCGCACGCCGACGGCCTGCTGGAGGCGCCGATGTACACCAAACCGCCCAGCTGGCGCGGCCTGGACGTGCCCGAGATCCTGCGCTCCGGCGACCACGGCCGGATCGCGCGGTGGCGGCGCGAGGAGGCGCTCAAGCGCACCGCCGAGCGCCGGCCGGACCTCATCGCGGCGCTGCGGGAGCGGGAACGCGGTACCGATCAAGGGGCCTGATTTCAGGTTCGGCGTGTCGATGTGGCAAAGTAGTGAGGTTGCCGCGGGCTGATGGGCCGGGCACCCATGATCACAAACCCTCGCGCGCCGCGGAGATCGGGCGTGCCTTGAGTGACGAGGAACAGCCGCGATGAACACGCTGGACGCGCTGGACGCACAGTCGCAGCGGACCGATATCCCGAGCTTCCGTGCCGGCGACACCATCAAGGTGCACGCCCGGGTCGTCGAGGGCAACCGGTCCCGGGTCCAGGTCTTCCAGGGCGTCGTGATCCGTCGCCAGGGCGCCGGCCTGCGGGAGACCTTCTCGGTTCGCAAGGTCAGCTTCGGCGTCGGCGTCGAGCGCACCTACCCGGTCAACAGCCCGGCCGTCGACCGGATCGAGGTCGTGACCCGTGGTGACGTGCGCCGCGCCAAGCTGTACTACCTGCGTGACCTGCGGGGCAAGAAGGCCAAGATCAAGGAGAAGCGCGAGACCAAGGTCAGCGCCAGCTGATCGTGTCGTCCGGTGGGTCTTCGGCGGGAAGGGTCGCGCGCGTTCCCTTCCCTCTGTCACGTCCCAGACCGGGTGATTCGGTCAAGCGGAGCTGGGCTCCCCAAAGTGGTCTTGTGCATCTAGGCTGACGCCAATGGCAAGCGACCCCTACGGACGCGATGGTTACGACGATCGCGCCGACGACATACACCCACGCAGCCGCCCCCTAGACCAGGCGGGCGATCAGCGTAGGCAACCTCCTTTCGGTGGCGTGAGCTACCCGGGGCACGACTACTGGGGCCCCACGGGCCCCACGGGCCGCCCGGACGCGCCGGAGGAGCAGCGGGACAACGACGGCGGCTGGACCCGCGGCGACGACCGCGACGTCTACGACCGCCGCGACGTGGCCCCCGGCCCCACCCCCGCCCCCGGCGCCTACGGCCGCCCGGGGCGCGACCGCGCCGGGGAGTACGACCGCGACTGGAACCGCCCGAGCCGCGCCTGGGACGACCCCTACGGCACCCGCCGCAACCGCTGGGACGCCGACGAGCCGCCGCTGGTGCGCGACCGCGCGTTCGAGGAGGACGGCGGCTACGGCGAGCCCGGCTACGGCGACCGCCGCGACCGGGGCGAGCGGCACGAACGCAGCTATGACCGAGGCGAGCGCGGCAGCGGGTCGGGCTCCCGCGCCCGGCCGCGCGGCTACACCGACGACTCCGCGTCGTCGTGGCGCAGCAAGGTCCGCCGCAAGCGCAAGAACATGCCGCTGTGGCAGGAGCTGCCGCTGCTGCTGATCGTCGCCTTCTGCCTGGCCGTGCTCATCCGCACGTTCCTGGTCCAGGCGTTCTTCATCCCGTCGGGCTCGATGGAGGAGACCCTCCTCGTCGGCGACCGCGTGCTGGTCAACAAGGTCCTCTATGACGTGCGGGAGCCCGAGCGGGGCGAGATCGTGGTCTTCACCGGCCCCGACACGTGGGCGCCGGAGAATCAGGTCGACAAGGACGCCGGGTTCTTCGCCGAGCTGGGTCGTACCGTCGGGGATCTGGTGGGTTTCTCGCAACCGGGCGAGAAGGACTTCATCAAACGGGTGATCGGGCTGCCCGGGGACACCGTCGCGTGCTGCGACGTCGACGGGCGCGTCACCGTCAATGGATATCCGCTCGATGAGTCGGCGTACTTGTACGAGGACTCGCCGCTGGACGCCGCCCCCAACCCGAAACAGTGCACGGCGCGCCGGTTCGGCCCGGTGAAGGTCCAGGCCGGCCAGATGTTCGTGATGGGCGACCACCGCGGCGTGTCGCAGGACTCGCGATGCCAAGGCCAGGTCCCGATCGCCAATGTGATCGGCCGGGCATTCGTGATCCTGTGGCCGAGCGGCAGGTGGGGCTGGCTGTCCGTACCGGATACGTTCAAAAACGTGCCGAAACCGGTGGCATTGGGGCCGCCCGGGCCGATTGTCGACCGCGCTCCGGTTGCGCCAATAGTCCCGGATATGATAGTTGCCCCTATCGCGATTTCCCTCACGCTTTCGACCCGTTCGGCGCGTCAGGAGCGGTTGAGGCGTCGCCGATGGTGAGGAACACGTACCCTTCAGGGCGTGATTGACGAGCAGACCAAAAAGCCCAGTACCTTCTGGCGCGAATTGCCGGTATTGCTGGGTGTGGCGATCATCGTCGCCGTCGTGGTGCGGGCCTTCGTCCTGCAGACGTTCTACATCCCGTCGGAGTCGATGGAGAACACGCTGCTGATCAAGGATCGCGTGCTCGTCAACAAGCTGGTGTACGACTTCCGATCCCCGCATCGCGGCGAGGTCATCGTCTTCACCGCCCCCGACTCGTGGCGCAACGACCCGTCCGAAGAGGACTTCATCAAACGGGTCATCGCCGTCGGCGGCGACCACGTCGTGTGCTGCGACGACAAGCAGCGCATCACGGTCAACGGCACCCCGCTCGACGAGTCCTACATCTACGCCAACCCCGACGGGCTGCAGGACCTGCCCAGCGAGGAACAGTTCGACGTCACGGTGCCCAAGGACCGCCTGTGGGTGATGGGCGACCACCGGTCGCGGTCGGGCGACTCGCGGTACAACTTCATCCGCACGAAAGATCCCAACCAGGCCACCATCGCCGAGGACGCCGTCATCGGCCGCGCCTTCGTGGTCTTCTGGCCCTTCT
The DNA here is from genome assembly GCF_050948465.1 of Dactylosporangium sp. CA-092794. Lineage (NCBI taxonomy): Bacteria > Bacillati > Actinomycetota > Actinomycetes > Micromonosporales > Micromonosporaceae > Dactylosporangium > Dactylosporangium sp. CA-092794. Next base: position 1,714,344 of record NZ_CP192044.1, read on the forward strand.
CGCGCGCGAAATGGCTCGGCGTGCCGGACACATACGACAAGGTGCCGGATCCGACGTCGAAGTGAGAACGCCGTAGTCTCGTCGGTATGACGGAGGCGGCGGCAGGCATCGACCGCACGGCAGCCCGGGTGCTGTTGCTCGACCCGTCCGGGCGCGTGCTGCTGCTGCGCGGATGGGACCCGGCCCGGCCCGAGCATCGGTACTGGTTCACCGTCGGCGGCGGCCTGGAGCCGGGCGAGTCGCTCGCCGACGCGGCCGTGCGCGAGGTGTTCGAGGAGACCGGGCTGCGCATCACCGCCGCCGACCTCGCCGGCCCCGTGCGCGCCGATGTCGTGCGATTCCCGTTCGACGGCCAGTGGTACTCCCAACGGCAATCGTTCTTCGTCGTGCGCGCGGACGCGGGGTTCACCCCGGAATTCACCTACCTCGGCGCGGAGGAGGCGGCCAGCGTCGACGAGGCCCGCTGGTGGTCGGCCGGCGACCTCGCCGCCACGTCCGACCGCTTCTACCCCGACGACCTCGGCGAACTGCTGCGGGAGGTGGGCTGAGCATGCTCGCGCCTCCGCGCACCGTCGTGCACCGCGCAGCGGGCCTGTGGGCCCTGGAGCGGGCTTTGCAGCGGCGCGGGTTCGCCCGGGTCGCCGGGGCCGACGAGGCGGGCCGTGGGGCCTGCGCGGGGCCACTCGTGGTCGCCGCCGTCGTGCTGCCGCAGGGCCGCCGCGGCGAGATCGACGAGCTCAACGACTCCAAGCTGCTCACCCCGGCCGCCCGGGAGCGCGTCTACGAGCAGGTCGTCCGGCGCGCGGAGGCGTGGTCCGCGGTGATCATCCCGCCCGGCGACATCGACCGCCGGGGCCTGCACGTGTGCAACCTGGCCGGCATGCGCCGCGCCCTCGCGGGCCTGGCCGTCCAGCCCGACTACGCGCTCACCGACGGCTTCCGGGTCGACGGCCTCGCCGTCCCCGGCCTCGCTGTCTGGAAGGGCGACCAGGTCGCCGCGTGCGTCGCGGCGGCCAGCGTGGTGGCGAAGGTCACCCGGGACCGGATCATGCGGCAGCTGCACGAGTCGTATCCCGAATACGGGTTCGACGAGCACAAAGGTTATTCGACGCCGGACCACCAGACCGCGCTGACCGCGCACGGGCCGTGCCGCGAGCACCGTTTCTCCTACGCGAACGTGGCGGCGGTGGGGCGTCCGGAGCAAAGGCGCGGTAACGTCGGCGTGGCGCCCGGCGAGGCCGCACGGGTTCCGGCGCAAGTGGGCGACAATGTGGCTATGGAAGGCGGACCGCGATGAGCGCCGAAGATCTCGAGAAGTACGAAACCGAGATGGAGCTGCAGCTCTACCGGGAGTACCGCGACATCGTCCGCCAGTTCTCCTACGTGGTGGAGACGGAGCGCCGGTTCTACCTGGCCAACCAGGTCGACCTGCACGTGCGCAACTCCGACGGCGAGGTGTACTTCGAGGTCGAGATGCACGACGCGTGGGTCTGGGACATGTACCGGCCCGCCCGGTTCGTGAAGAACGTCCGGGTGATGACGTTCAAGGACGTCAACGTCGAGGAGCTCGAGAAGCCCGACATCTCGCTGCCGGACAACGGCTTCGGCGGCTGATCAAGCACCAGCGCCACGCGGACCCGGAATTCGCTACCAGCGCCGGGTCCGCGACGGCCTGCCGTAGCGGGTGTACAGATACCAGGCCCCGCCCACGACGAGCGCCCCGACAACCAGGTACAGCACCAGGCTGAACAGCAGCTTGACCAGCGACCACGCGATCATCCCGATCACGATCAGCCCGATGACGACGAGCGCCGCTTTCACCGCGTTCATGCCGGTTTCCTCCCGATGTCGCCGCCCGCCGTGCGGGGGTTATCCACAGGCCCTTCGGTTATCCACAGGATAGCCAGGTCCGGTTTGCCGCCGGCCGCCCGCATGCGCCAGGCTGCCCGCCATGTTGAAGCGACTGCTCCGCGCCGGACTCCTTGCCCTTGCCGCCTCCGTCCTCGTCGCCGCCGGCCACGCGGTTGCCGCCGCCCGCTCCGCCCGGGCCGAGCCGCCCGCCCCACCCGCCGACCCGGCCGCGTCTCCTTCGTCCCCGGGTTCGTCCGCCCCGGGGACGGCGTCCGCGCGGTACCAGGCGCCGCTCGACGGCCCGGTGACGGTCACCAGGGGCTTCGAGCCGCCGTCGGACCGCTACGCGGCCGGCCACCGCGGCGTCGACCTGGCCGGCGTGCCCGGCCAACTCGTCCGCAGCGCCGGCCCCGGCACGGTCGTCTTCGCCGGCATGGTGGGCGGCAGGCCGGTGGTGAGCGTCGAGCATCCGGGCGGGGTGCGGACCACCTACGAGCCGGTCGCACCCACGGTGGTGGCGGGCCAGGCCGTCTCGCCCGGGACGCAGCTGGGCACCCTGAGACCGGGCCATCCGCAGTGTCCGGTGGCCGCGTGCCTGCATTGGGGCCTTCGTTCTGACGAGGGGGTGTACCTCGATCCGCTCAGCCTGCTGCAGCGCTCCCGTGTGCGGCTCCTACCCGTGACGTAGCCCGGTCTGCCCCTGAGGTGGCCCTCATTCCCGTGTGAGTGGCCCTCGTCCCCGTGAGGTGGCCAGCCCCGCCGATGGCCGCCCTGCCCGCGCTTCGCCCTCGCGCACCCTCGCCGCCCCTTGCCCCGCACCGGCGCCCCGTGCCGCCTCGGCGCCCGCGCCCCGCTCCGCGCCCCGCGCTTCCGCGCCCCGCGCTTCCGCGCCCCGCGCGTCCGCGCCCGCGCGTCCGCGCCCCGCGCTTCCGCGCCCCGCCCCCAGGTCGGGTTTGCGCTGCGGCCCATGTCGGCATGCCGCGTGCGCTTCCGCGCGGTTAGGCGCGTCCGAGCAGCGCCGGCAGCCCGTCGGCGAGCCGCTGGTAGTCCTCGGGCCGGTTGTACACGTGAGCCGAGACGCGCAGGTATCCGCGTCCGCGCCAGGCCGAGAGCCCCACCTCGGCGGCGAGCTCGTCCGAGATCCGCCGTCGCAGCGCGATCGCCGCCGCCGGCTCCGCCGCCACGCCCGGGGGCAGCGGGATCAACGCCATCGGCAGCCCGGTCGCGGGCGGCAGCTCGGCCCCGATCGCGTCCGCGATCACGCGCTGCCCGTGCTCGACGAGGGCGGTGTTGTGGCGCCGTACCGCCTCGATCCCCAGCGACCGCAGCACGAACAGCCCGGTCGGCGCCGCGAGCCACGGCGTGTAGTCGTGGGAGCCCAGCCACTCGAGGTTCGCCGGGAAGCCGGCCTCGGTCGACCATGACAGCACCAGGGGCCGCACCTGTGCCCGCCGCGCGGGCGCGACCGACAGCAGCGCGGTCCCGCGCGGCGCGAACGCCCACTTGTGCAGGTTGCCGACCCAGAAGTCCGCGCCGATCTCCAGCACCGCCGGGTCGAGGATGCCCGGCACGTGTGCGGCATCCACGTGGATCGCGACCCGGTCGCCCCACCGCTCCCGCACGGCCGCGACGATCCGCCGCACCGGAAACACCCGGGCCGTCGCGGCGGTGATGTGGTCGACGATCAGCAGCCGCGTCCGGGCCGTGACCGCCTCCAGCACCGCCCCGACGACGGTGGCGTCGTCGGCCGCCAGCGGCACCCGCGCGACCCGATGAACGGCCCCGGTCCGCCGGCAGACCGCCGCGACGGCCAGGTCAACGGCGCCGTAGCCGTGATCCGTCGTGACGATTTCGTCCTCGGTACCGAGCGGCAGGCTCCCGAGCACCACCGACGTGCCCGTGGAGGCGTTGCCGACCAGCGCGGTGCCGTCCGGGTCCGCTCCCACGAACGCCGCGAGGTGGCGCCGCACGTGCGCGATGCGCTCCTCTAGCCCGACGGCGAAGAACCGATGCGGGTTGGCCTCCATCTCGTCCCGAAGCCGCTGCTGGGCCCGCTGAACGGTGATGGGCACCATCCCGAACGACCCGTGGTTCAGGTGCGCGACGGCTGCATCGTGAGAGAAGAGCAGCCGCGCGCCCGGAAGCGGCTCGGGTACGGACACATCAACGATCTTAGGGCTCCCACCCGCCCGGAGGCGTCGGATGGCCCGGACAGTGCCCGTTCACCCACCTCGCCGCACGTCCGCCGCCGCCCCTCCGCCGTTCCGCCGCTGGCCCTGCGCAATCAGCCCGCCGCCGGCGCGCACCTTCCGCCGGCGACACTATGCGCGCGGATGCGCCTGCTCGTACGCGCTGCGCAGCCGTTCGATCGACACGTGGGTGTATATCTGCGTGCTCGACAGCGAGGCGTGCCCCAGCAGCTCCTGCACCGACCGCAGATCCGCACCGCCTTCGAGGAGGTGTGTCGCGGCGGAGTGGCGCAGGTCATGCGGCGAGGTGTGCGGCAGGCCGGCCGCCCGCGCGTACCGGTCGACGATCCGCCGCGCCGCCCCCGGCTGCAGCCGTGCGCCGCGGGTGCCGAGCAGCAGCGCCTGGCCGCTCTGCGCGCCCTCGAGCGCCGGCCGCCCGTGCCGAAGCCAGGCGGTCAGCGCGTCGTCGGCCGGCAGCCCGTACGGCACCGCGCGCTCCTTGTCGCCCTTGCCGACGACCCGCACCACCCGCCGCATCCGGTCAACGTCGCCCAGGTCGAGCCCGCACAGCTCGCTGACCCGAATCCCGGTGCCGTACAGCAGTTCGAGTACCACCCGGTCGCGCAGCCCCGCCGCGTCCACGCGGCCCGACGGCGACGTCACCAGCGCCTCCGCCTGCTCGGCCCGCAACACGCTCGGCAGGTCCCGGTGCGCCTTGGGACTGGCCAGCCGCTGGCCGGGGTCGACCTCGACGAGCCCTTCCCGCCGCGCCCACGCGGTGAACGTCCGCGCGGCGGCCGCGTGCCTGGCCAGGCTGGTCCTGGCATCCCCGGCCGCCCGCCTCCGCGCGAGCCACCCGCGGAGCATCACCAGTGTGAGCTCGGAGGGCGCCTGCGCGCCCCCGGCCGCGGCGTGGTCGAGAAGCGACACGACATCGCCCACGTACGCCCGTACCGTGTGCACCGACCGGTTCCGCTCCGCCGCGAGGTACCGCGCGAAGTCGTCCACCGCCTCCCGCATGGCCACAGGCAGCCGCTCGTGCATCTCCGCGGTCCCCGCTGCGGTCGCATCCGCCCTACCGCTGACCGGCGCCCCCGCGCGTGAGGATGAGCCAACACCTCCGCGTGAGGCCGCGCCCGTGCCTCCGCGCCGGGTTTTGTCTCTGCTCGCGCCCGCGCCTCCGCGCGAGGTTGTGCCTGCGCCTGTGCGCCCATGCGTCCGGGCGGTTCGGCTCACCGGGGCGTCTGTGCCTGGGTGCGAGGCTTCGTGGCCGCCTGTGCGCGGCGCTGGCTCGTCGTCGTCCTGCGCTGCGGTCACCACACCAGTCCTCCGCTCGGTCGCGCGAGTCCCGGAACGGGACCGGAAGCTACGCCTCCGCACGATGGTGCCAGCCTCGCCGTCGATTGGCGTCGCAGCGCACCGCCGACCCTCCGCCGCGCCTCGCGCGAACCCGGGCAGGCACGACGGGGATTGGCAGGTCGATCCGTCGATGCAGCAAACCGCGTGACCTTGAGGCGCGTCCGCGCGTGGGTGCCGTAACGGAGCGACCTGCGCCGCAAGCCAGCCCAGGGCAGGGCAGGGCGCCCGCGCCCGGGTGAGGTCCTCAGCGCAGGCGATGACCAATCGAACTGCCTCCGCGGCCCCCGACGCTCGTCGCGGCCACAAGGACGCGTCCGCGCGTCGGCGTCAGGGGCGAGCGCCGGACGGAGACCCGCCACGGAGTCAGTGGCGCTGCTGCTCTTCGAGGAACCGCTCGATCAGCCCGCGCACCACGGCGGCCATCGTGAAGCCGTGCTCGGTGCACCAGGCGCGAAGTTCCGCGTGCCGCTCGGCCGGCAGCCGGAAGGTCACCAGCTGGCTCTCCTCGCCGACCGGCAGACTCCCGCCGAGCGTGCCATGGCTTGCCTCGGGGCCAAGGCTCGGCATGCCGAGCAGGGACCGGCCGCGCAACTCCGGGCTGGCGAGCAGGGACGCCATGCTCGCCGGCGCGGTCCGGTTGAGCAGCCAGGCGGTGATCTCTTGACGGTCGTCGGGCGTGAGCGTCTCGAGCAGCCTGACAAGCTTGTCGACGGCGACGGGAGGATTCATACCGCCACGATAGCGCCCGCTATCCCGCTATCGGCATCGGTCGTCTCCATCGCCACGACCCGAACTCCTTGGATCTCTTCCAGAAGTGCGGGCAGTGACCGGTCGATGACCGCACCCGGCACGCTGACCACGAACTCGTCCGTCGCCACCGCGCCGTCCCGGTTCAGCACTCTCATCTGGCGGATGTCCACGCCCAGGCGGCCGAGCAGGGTGGTCACCTGGCCGAGTGATCCGGGCCGGTCGGGAAGTTCGACGATTACGAGACGTAGCGACATAGGGCAAGCCTGACGAAACGGCGTTTCCACGGAGTTACGACGCCACGTCGCCCGGCTTTCGGCAAATGTTGACGGAGTCAAGGAAAACCATGACGATGTCAACTATGACTATCGATACGGTGGCTGCGGTGCGGCGGTTCAACCGCTTCTACACGAACTTGATCGGCGTGTTGCGGGCCGGTCTGCTCAACTCGCCCTACTCGCTGGCCGAGGCGCGCGTCTTGTACGAGCTGGGCGCCGCGCCCGCGCCCGCGCCCGCGCTGGACGTGGCGGACCTGCGGCAGAGCCTCGACATGGACGCCGGATACCTCAGCCGCATCCTGGGCCGTTTCGAAGGCGACGGCCTGGTCGTACGCGAGCGCTCGGACGCGGACGCGCGCAAGCAGCGCATCAGGCTCACCGACGCCGGCCGGGCGGCCCAGATCGAGCTGGCCCGGCGCTCGGACGCGCAGGCGGCGGTGCTGCTGGCGAACGCGACCGAGGCGGACCAGCGGCGGCTGGTGGGGGCCATGAACGCGATCGAGTCCGTCCTCGGTGAGCGCGCGCCCGCGCGGCCGGCCGTCGTGCTGCGCGAGCCCGGCCCGGGTGACCTCGGCTGGGTCGTCCAGCGTCACGGAGCGCTCTACGCCGCCGAGTACGGCTGGAATGACGAGTTCGAGGCGATGGTCGCGCGCATCGTCGCCGACTACCTGCAGTCGCGCGATCCGCGCTGGGATCGGGCCTGGATCGCCGAGGTCGACGGCGAGCCCGTCGGGTCGATCTTCTGCGTCCGCGCGAGCGAGGGCGCGGCGAAGCTGCGGCTGCTGCTGGTCGAGCCGAAGGCGCGCGGCATGGGCGTCGGCGGCCGGCTGGTCGACGAGTGCATCCGGTTCGCCCGACGCGCCGGTTATCAGGAGATGGTCCTGTTTACCCACGATGTCCTCGCCGAGGCACGCCGGCTCTATCAGCGCGCCGGGTTCGTGCTCGATCGCGAGGAGCGCAGGCCGGCGTACGGACAAGATCATTTGGTCCATCAGGACTGGCGGCTGAAATTTTTGAATCCGGCCCAGTAGTGGCTCCAACCCGTTCGACCAGCACCGCAATCCCGCCCCATACCAAAGTCAAGTAACGTGTCCGATTTAATCCACAAGCACTCGGTTATCCACAGATTGATCTTCAATCCGCCGCATTGATCATCCGGACGCGCCAGAGTCGCCCGCATGACGAACCACAACCAGCTCGTCGGCGGCTTCGGCGAACGCCTCGCCTGCCGGTACCTCGTGTCACAGGGACTCGTGCTGCTCGACCGCAACTGGCGCAGCCGGGCCGGCGAGCTCGACGTGGTCGCCCGCGACGGCGCCGACGTGGTGTTCGTGGAGGTCAAGACCCGCCGCAGTGTCCGATACGGCACGCCGGCGGAGGCGCTGGTCCCGGCCAAGGTCCGGCGCCTGCGCAACCTTGCCCGAATGTGGCTGGCGACCAATGACGTGCGCTACGACCGGGTCCGCTTCGACGTGATCAGCGTGCTGGTCGGCCGCTCGATCGCCGTGCAGCACCTGCGCGGAGCGTTCTGATGGGCTACGCGAAGGTCCGCTCCGTGGCCCTGCACGGCGTCGCCGGTGAGGTGATCGTCGTCGAGGCCGACGTGACGCCCGGCCTGCCGAGCCTCGTCGTCTCCGGCCTGCCGGACGCTGCCCTCAGTGAGGCCCGCGACCGTGTCCGCGCCGCCGTCCACAACTCCGGCGCGTACTGGCCGCAGCAACGCATCACTGTCAACCTGCTCCCCGCCCACGTGCGCAAACACGGTTCGGGCTTCGACGCCGCCATGGCGCTCGCCGTCCTCGCCGCCGGTGCGGACCTGCCGATCGCCCGGCTCGCCGACACGGTCGTCCTCGGCGAACTGGGCCTGGACGGCACGGTCCGCCCGGTCCGCGGCGTGCTACCGGCGGTCCTGGCCGCCAGCCGAGCGGGCGTCGGTTCCGCGGTGGTACCCCTGGCCAATGTCGCCGAAGCCCGCCTCGTGCCCGACATCGAGGTCCTGGCCACCGACTCCCTGGGCCGCATCATCGGCTATCTCTACGGCGCCGAAAGCCTGCTCGATCCCGTCGCAGAGACCCCGCCACCAGATACCGCCGTACTCGACCTCGCAGACGTGCTGGGCCAGGAACGAGGTCGCCGGGTCATCGAGCTTGCTGCGGCCGGCCGGCACCACGTGGCGATGTTCGGTCCTCCGGGTGCCGGCAAGACCAACCCCGGATTTTACCCCCTTTGAGAACCGGGGCGAACCCCCGCGAACCGGGCGCCTGGCGGCGATGAGGCGGGGAAACGCGAACGCGGCCACCCCAACCCCGGCTCGTCAACGGGGTCAGGATGGCCGCGTGCTGTCGGCGGCAGGTCGCGTCAGCGCGGCGATGAAGTGAGCCGCTCAGCGCCTTACGTCCGCATCCCCGCTGAGGCTGCCCGCGATCGGGCGGCAGGGTGCGGTGGGCTTGACCGCCGAGGTCAGGGTACGGGCTACGCGGACAGGTCAATCTTCACAACGCCGCTGGGTCGCAGGACGCCGAAGCCAACGCGTCCCTCGGCCAGGTAGCGGACGAGGTTGCGCTGGAAGTCGGAGGCGCCCACGCCGGCCCCGAGCGCGTCGGGGTCGTAGACGGCTTCGCTGGCGCGGATGTTCACCTCTTCACGCATGAACAGCTGGGTGCTGCCGGTCCAGTCGGCCAGATAACCGGTGCCGACCGCCACCGCTGGGCTGGCGACGACCGGGTAGCCCCAGAGGCGCCGCGCGGCGGACTCGACCGGCACGCGGGAGCCGCTGTCGGCGAGCAGGAGGTTGCCCGTGGTGGAGGCGCTGAGTTCGATCTGTTCCCAGTCCGACGGCGCGAGCGCCCACCCGGTCGGCGTGATGCCCTGGTTCTCCAGGGCCGTGATCGCCTTACGGGTCGTGGTAATGAGGTTCACGGCGTACGCCTGGGTGAGGACGCCGGAAGTGTTGGCGACGCCGAGCAGGTTCTCGCCGGTGCCGTCGCCGTTGATCACTTGGTTCTCGACCTCGCGCTCCCAACCCCAGGCCAACTCGGAGCTGATGAACGCCTCCAATTGAGCAGCGTCACTGAGATGCTGACGTGGGACGGGCTGGGTTGTGTGGGCGATGGTGACGGCTCGTCCATTCACCAGTGTCGTTTCCAGCACGCTCTCGGGCTTCAAGCCGCCGGGGGCAACTGGAGCCGCATTGAAAGTTCTCGTGGTCTGGCGCAGGTATGAATAGACGCCATCCGTGGGCACCGCCGGGATGAGCTGGCGCAGGGACAGGACCGGCTGCCCCAGGGTGATGATCGGGGGTGCCGGGACATCGACCAACGTCACATCGTTGGCCACGACTCCTTTGAACCGCACGCCGTCGCTGGCCGTCTTGACCACGGCCTTGCCCCAGGCGTGGCCCGGGTGACGCTTCGCGCCGGTCGGCGTGTAGCCGGTGAAGCGAGGGCCGTCCTGCTCTGGCAGCAGGCCGACATCGGCGCTGAGGAGGCCGAGCTGACGGTCGAGTGCCGCGTCCTTGTCGGCTTCGGCCTTGGCCTTGGCCAGCTTGGGCTTGAGCTGCTTGGCCTGGTCCAGGTGGTGCTTGACGGTGGCGATCTCGTCGCCGGTGAGGTCGCGGCCAGCGCGCTCGGCGGCGTCGGCGATGTCACGGGCGGAGTCGAGGTGGCCGAGGATCTCGGCCTGGACGGCCTTGAAGTACTTGGTGGTCATTGAAGGAGCCCTCTCGGGGTCTGAAGTCGGCTCCCTGCGCGCGCACGCCACCGGCACGGCCACGAGTCGTGGGCCGTCAGCGGGTGTGTGCAGTTGGCGCTTTCAGGGAGTGGCGACCATCGACGGGTCTGGGCTCCTCGCGCTTGGCCCCGGTGGGCTCCTCGCGCTTGGCCGATGATCCAGTGATCTGCCTGACGTGACGATACCCCCACACCGGGTCAATATGCACTCATCATGCACAAATCGTGGCTCGGCCACGCGATCGAGTACACCGGCCAGCGGTTCAGCCCGAGACGATGCGGCGGGAAACCTCGCGTCCGCCCTCCCACGTGACGATCTCGTGCTTGCCGTCCGACAGATCGGTCTGCCGCCAGGCTTGGCCATTGCTGATGCCCCACGCTGCGGCGTCGCCGTTGCCGTAGTCGGTGAGTACCGCGAACGCCGCCACGGCCCGCACGCGGCCCAGCGAGGCGCCAACCGGGATCTGCTCCGCAATGCGCGCGATGAGTTCCTCGGCGGTGGCGCGGTCGCAGTGGACGAGTTGCACGGCTTGGCCTCCTTGCTCGTACGACAGCGGAGCCACGATCTCGTGGTAGAGCGGCTGCCGGTGCAGCCACCCCGACAACTCGATCTTGCCGTCCGGGTGGGCGAGGTAGCGGTGGAGCGCGCCTCCACTCGCGCGTGTCACGGCGAAGCTGCCGTTGACGTCGGTCACGAGCTGCCTGCCGATGGCCGCGACTGGGGTGCCGGGGTCGACGTCGAGGGGCATGTGGTCGTTCATCGCGCTCAGTAGCGCGTGCATCTCGGTCTCGGTGGTCTTCCAGCGGTGCAACGTGTCACTCCGGTCAATCGATGAAGTATCTGTTCGGATCTATGCATCCACGCCGGCCCCAGCCCGGCCGGCACTCCGGCCGGGGCACGCGCCGCCGGGCGGCCGGTCAATGCAGTGCGCGTGGGTGGGTCAATCCATCAATGCCGACGCGGGAAAGGCAGCTCCGGCAGGGTTTCGTGGACATCGTGAGCGGTCAACGAAGGAATTTCATGAAACCTGCGCGCGAACGCGCGGCAGCACGCAGTGCTCGGCGAGCACACACCCATCTCAACTTTTCAACACCCTTTACCCGGCTCGTGCGCATGCTCATCAATCACCTTGCTCACGTTCGTCACTGCTTGCGCAGTCGCGCCGGTCAACGCGTGCGGATCTCTTGCCTCTGCCATCGTTTCCGGCACGCTGGCCGCGGTGCCTTGGCCGCGCTGGCGGTCCGGATGTCGTGGCGCTGCCACGGCTTCTGCCCGGCCGCTGCCGACGCCTTGGCGCTGCCACGCCTCCAGCGGCTCGGGCTCGCGGTCGCTCCGGTCCGCTGGCTCGACTGGGCGACCCCACCCCTGGACCCCACCCCCTGGGATACCCCCAGCCACCTTTCCGGGGGCAGAACCCTGCCTGAGCTGGGGTCCCGTCGCCATACGTGGGATGTGCGTGATACAAGTGGATCATGGCGGCCTGGATGTTGGCCGAGGAGTAGGGCAAGACCTGGATGAAGGAGTTCCGATGACCGACCCCGGCACGCCCCAGCGGCCCGACCTCGACGCGATGCCCGAGGAGGAAGCCGTGGCCTGGCTGATGGAGCACGGAGATGAACTCATGACCGAGGGGCACCGCGCCGGACCTGGCCGCCTGGTCGACGCCGAGGGCAATGAGGTGATGCGGCAGATCACCGTGCGGTTGCCTGTGGGTCTTGTCGTCCGGCTTGACGCGCACGCGGGCCGCGACCGGGAGGGTCGCTCCGGCTTGATCCGCATGGCGGTCGTTGACCTGCTCAACAAGCTGGATGCCGCGTAGTTGGGGTGGCACGTTCCCTGCCGCAACTGGGATCGCACGCGCTCACAGCCCGTCCAGCCGCCGCCAGTTGCGCTCGTCCCACTGGCTGGCCGCTGCCGCGTCGCGAACCTCCACGTACTCCACGGGGTAGCCGTAGATGTCGTGGGCGACGGGCACCCGCACGGCGGGCCTGACCGGGGCATCGCCCGCCGCTGCCTCGGGGTCGGGCTCATCTCGGTCTTGGCCGCGTTGGCCGCCATCGTCGGCGTCTTGGCCGCGCTGGAGTATCCATACCGAGCCGCCACCCCAGCGCGGCGCCGGAACCTTCCGGACACCGATGCGGTTTGCGGCACGGCCGAGCGTGCGCTCGGCGTGCCCCGCCCGCTTCCCTGCGGCCAGGACGTCACCGGCCAACGCCTCGCCGCCGTGCTCACGCAGGTACGCCCGAAGCCAGGTCGCCGCGCGGGCCAGCGCGGACGCGCCCTCCGGGGCGGTCACGCGGCCCCCCAGGTGCGCGCTCGGCCGCCGGACGCGGGCCGGTGAGGGCGAGACCCTGGGTGACCGGTCCAGCGGCGGCAGAACGGCGCTGAGGCGGCCAGACGACCTGCTCGCCGGGTGGCAGGGCAGCCGGTCTGGCGGTCGTGGTGGCCGTGGTCGGTGGCCGGGCGTGTCGGTGCGCTCATGGTGTCTCCCCTCGGTGCTGCGCGGCGGTGCGTGCGTTGGGTGTCTCGCGCGGCAGGCCCCAGGTCAGTTCGTGGCTGATCCAGGCTTCGGCGAGGTCGGCGATGACGGCGCGGTCGAGCGGGGACGCCGACGCGTAGTCGCCGCCGCCGGTCGGCAGGATGCTCCAGCCACGACGCCGGACCTGGCTGGCGGCCTCCACGAGCGGCCAGACGTGCTGCCGGAACCATGCCTCGGATGGCTCGGTGCGGCGGTCGGTGGTGCGCCAACGGTCCACGGCCAGGGAGCACCAGCGGCGGCCCAGCGTGACCTTGACGAGAAGCGTGCCGCCGGTGGGCGACAGCACCCGGTAGGACCGGGTGTTGCCTTCTCGGCCATCAGGCCAGCCACCCCAGCGGTCACGGATCATGTCCTCGATGGCGGTCCAGGTGGTCACGCCGCACCCCGGAGCGACTCGATGCCCGTGCGGATCTGTTCGGGCGACGGCCAGGCTCCCTGCGGTTCGATGGCGCTGTTGAAGCCCAACATGTCGTTGAAGGCGTGGACCATGCCGCTGACGGTGTTTGACGCCTCAGCCGAGTGGTCACCCTGTGTCTGGGCCGCCGTCGCCAGGATGGCTTCCAGGACTCCCGCAGCACTTGTGGTGCAGGAGTCAAGGTCGATCTCGGTCGTGAGACCACCGGCGGTCATGCGCAGCTTGCGCCCGGCAGCGTCGAGGTGCCACGGCCCCCAGTTGCGCCGGTAGGCGCGCGGGCGGATGGCCGACGCGGGCATCAGCCGCGCGGCGCGTGTCGTGTCGGTGGTCATGACAGAGCTTCACCTTCCCGGTCGTGATCGTCTTGGTCTGCTGCGCGCGCCAGCGCGCCCCCCGTGTCTGGCGGGCGTGGGCGCGTGGGCGTATGGCTGGTGCGGCTTCGCGCCAACCCGCGCCGTGCGACGTCGCGCGCCAGGGCCTTGGCCTTATCGGCGGGCAGCGTCGGCAGGGCGACGGGCCGGTGGTTGCCGTTGGCGGGCGGCGGCGCCGCGCGGAGCGTGGCGGCGGCGTCGTCCGCCTGCCTTTGACTCTCGGGTACTAGAGAGTCCCGAGAGTCAAGAGAGTCGTCTCCAGTTTCTGGAGCAGTGGGAGCGCTCCCGTGGAGCAGATTGGGGTCCGCGCTGGAGCAGATGGACGTCTCTGCTGGAGCAGATGTGTCTTCGGCTGCTCCAGTTTCTGGAGCAGCGCCTGCTCCAGAAACTGGAGTAGGCGCATCAGGCGTGGTCAATCGGTAGTAGACCTTGCGGCGCTGCACCTTCGGGCCGACCGGAGCGAGCCAGCCGAGTGTCTCCAACTGGGCCAGCGTATGAGAGATCGTCGTGGGGGACCTGATGCCGGTCTGCTGCGCGATCCGGCTGTACGACACCCACGCTTTGTCGGTGCCCTTCGCGTGATTGGCGAAGCAGAGCGCCACGATCTTCTGCGTCGAGGTCAACTCCGTGGAGTCCCACACCGCGTCGCGGTACTTCTGCGCGTGCGTCGCCATCAGCGCCCCCGCACTCCGCGGACGGTGACGCCCTTCGGCGCGTACGCCGAGATCGCCACGCCCGCCAACGCTCCAGCCGGGACAGCGCGATTCACCCCACCGGCGGCACGCGTTCCGCTCGCGCCGGCCAAGCGCGGGCCGGTAACGTGCCGGTCGGTGAGGGAAGTGGGGCGGCCTGCGTGGCCGCCCTGCTCGTTTTTCACGCGGCGCGGCCCCTCACGGGCTGGCCTGCGCTGGTGCGCCGCGTCTTGTGCATGGCGACCACGCCTGGCCGCAGCAGCATCGCCAGGCGTTCGCGTCGCTCGGGCGTCAGGGGCGGTGCCTGGCTGACGATCCAGCGGATGTGGTCGCGGTATTCCTCAGCTCGCACGGGCCTCACCGGTCCCGGTGAATGGCGCCGGGGGCTCGTCGAGCAGCTCGGCCATGGCCGCGTAGTCGCGGCGGGCACGGGCCTGGTAGGCGCGCAGCCGCAGCCGTGCGTAGTACGCCTTGCGGGCGGACAGGGCACGCCGGTCACGCTCGTCAGGGTCGAGCACCCGGTCGGGGTCGACCTCATCGAGGAACTTGCGCCACTGGACCGCGCGGGAGGCTTCGGTGCGGGCGGTGCGGTCCGTGGTCTGTGCCCACCCGGCGTGGGCGGCCACGGTGGCGATGAGCCTGCGCTCGTCCGGGTCTTTGGCTGGCATCGTGGCGGCCCCTTCGCAGTGGATCTGCCCGGCGTCCTGGTCGGGGCGTGGCCCTCACGAGAGCAGGCGGCATCACGCAGGGAGCTGTCCGCTCCGTGCGTTCGTGGACCTGTCGTGAGTTGTCGCGTCGGTGTCGGGAGCCACCGCGCGCACGCTCCGGCGCGGCTGCGCTCGGGCATTGCTGGTACGAGTGGAGCGGCTCTGTAAATCCCATACGGTGCCGCCCGACGAGCACGCTAGCCGACGGATCTGACCTGCTCAAACGGCCTGTTACGGCTGCCTAGCGGTGACCAGAGATGAACATGGGCAGTCACCCCAGGGGATGACTGCCCATTGGCCCGGGGCTGCCGGAGCCTCACTTCTTCCAGGTGATCTGCACCGTCTTCGGGTCGAACGGGCTGCGTCCGCGCCGCTTCGCCTCCAGGATCTTCACGTCCATCAACTCCTTGACGATCTCCCGCTGCGCGCCGAGCGAGAGCCCGTCCCACACCTGCCGCACATCCTTCGCGCCGATCAGCGGCGCGAGCGGAGACCGGACCGAGTGTTCAGCCAGCGTCGTCTGCGCGGCGGCGATCTTGCCCTTCAGGATTCTGGTGTTGTGGAGGAACTGCTCCCGGGTGATGCGGTCCTCGCGCTCATCGTCGGCGTACGTCAACAGCTTCTGGCGCCACCCCGCGATCTGCCTCCGTACCGCTGCGAGGTCCACCGCCTGCTCCGCCGGTGCGGCCAGCAGGTTTGCCGCTTCAGGCTGCGACAGGTACTCCACGATGCTGTCGACCACCAGCGCGTCGACGGCGGTGACGTTGCGCACGGTGTGACGCGCACCGGCACCGGATCCAGTCTCCCGGCATCGATACGCGGGCGACACCTTGTCACCTTTCTTGAGCACCTGCATGGTCGCGCCGCAGATGCACAGGTAGATGCCCGAGCCCAGCCACTTGTGCGCCGGTCCAGGCTTCCCGGGCTGACGGTTCGGGTCGATGAGCTTCGCCACCAACGTCCGCCACGTGTTCTCGTCCAGGATCGGCTCCCACGGAGCGCGGCCCCGTTCGTCGTCCTTCGTGTAGTACCGCCCGGCGGGTTTGCGGGCGCCACCACGCCTGCGCTGCGTCTCCGGGCGGTACACGACGATCCCCGCGTTGCGGGGCCGTACCAGGATGTCCTTCAACGTCTCAGCGGTCCAGCGGGTGCCCTTGACGGTCGGCACGTTCCGCTTGCGCAGGTCCAGGGCGAGCGCGCGCATGGACACCCCGCCAAGCAGCGCGTCAGCCGCCCTGATGATCTCGGCTGCCTCGCCGGAGAAGTGCAACTTGACGATCTCCTTGCTGGGCAGCTCACGCTCAACCGTTTCGCCGTCGTCGTCAGGGATCGCACCGTCATCGAGCCGAACAACTTTGCGCACGGTCACGCCGTCCGCCTCGAACCCGTATGGGCGCTTGCCGCCGCCCCACTCCCCGTTGGTCGCCTTCCGTTCGCGCGCGGCGGCAACGCGGCGCGCCGTGTCACTGCTGGACTTGTTGGCCATCGCCACCATCACGCGGGCCATCGCGTGCTCAGCATCGGTGCCGCCGTTGGTGAACCGGAGAGAGCCGCTGAGCGAGTCAGCGCTCACGCGGTGCTCCCGGCACACGTCGATCAGGTCTTCAAGGTCACGCGGGTCGCGCAGCACCCGATCCAGGTCTTCGGCGAGTAGGGCGTGGGCGCGTCCGTGCGCCAGATCATCGAGAACTGACCGGAACCCTGGCCGGTACACGCGCACCTTGATCCGGCCGTCCGGCAGCGTGATCCGGCGCCGCTTGAACGCGGATGCGCTCTTGGAGCCGCCAGGCATCTCGTCGTTCTCGATCACGACGCGGGTGACCGCCCAGCCCCGGCGTTGCGCGTGCTCGCGGAGCTTCGCTTCCCGCTCGGCGAAGCTGCCCTTCTCGTTGCGCGCGTCGGAGAGGCGCAGGTACAGGTCGACGAGAGTCGGGGATTCGGTGATTTCGGGCAGAACCGGCATAGCATTGCACCTTAGTCGAAAAGGGGTAAAAATCCGGTCTTCGGTAAGACCATGCTGGCCGCCCGGCTGCCGGGCGTGCTTCCACCCCTCGACGACCAGCAGGCCATCGAGGTGACGGCGCTGCACTCGATCGCCGGCATGCTGGCGCCCGGCGGTGCGCTGATCCGCCGCGCGCCGATCCAGGCGCCGCACCACACAGCATCCGTATCCGCGCTGGTCGGAGGCGGTGCCGGCCTCGCAAAGCCCGGGGCGATCAGCCTCGCCCATCAGGGTGTTCTCTTTCTCGACGAATGTGCCGAATTCGCCTCCGGAGTCCTCGACGCCCTACGTCAGCCGCTAGAACAAGGCGAGGTCCGGCTCCGGCGCATCTACGGCGAGACGACCTATCCCGCGCGGGCGCAGTTGGTGATGGCAGCCAACCCGTGCCCGTGCGCGAGGCCCGGAGGCCGTCAGATGTGCCAGTGCCCGTCGATCGTGCGCAGGCGATACCAGGCCAGACTCTCCGGACCGCTGATGGACCGGGTCGACCTTCAGGTGGACCTCGACCCGGTGCGCTCGGCCGCGCTGCTGGACACCGAGCACGTCGAGCCATCAGCCGTGATCGCCAAGCGTGTGCTCGAGGCCCGCGGCTCGGCCGTCCAGCGGTGGGGGCCCCAGGCCCGCTCCAACGGCGACGCGCCGTCCGCTCTGCTGCGCGACAAGAGGTTCCGGCTGTCGCGGCTCACCCTGCGCCCGCTGACCGTGGAGATGGATCGAGGTCGGCTCTCAGCCCGCGGGTTCGAGCGGGCGGTGCGAGTGGCATGGACCATTGCCGACCTCGATGGCCGTGCCCGGCCGACTGTCGACGACATCCGTGAAGCCCTCGACCTGCGATCGAGGTCGTTTCGATGAGCCAAGCACCGATGAGCCGGGGGCAGCAGATGAGCAATGACGAACGGATGGCTTGCATCGCGCTGGGGGTGCTCGTCGAGCCCGGCAGCCGCGAGCTCGGCCTGCTGGTGCGGGCGGTCGGGCCGCAGGAGGCGCTGGCCAGGGCGACCGGCGGGTACGGCGTCAGTCCGGCGCTGGCCGGCGCGGTGCGGACCAGGATGCAGGCCGCCGGCGTGGACGGCACGGCGGGCGTGGCCGCCCAGCTTGCGGAGCGGATGGGCGAGCTGGCCGAGCGGCTCGGCGCGCGGATCATCACCGCCGCCGACGAGGAGTGGCCGCACGACCTCGACGACCTGGTGCACGCCAGCCGCGATGGCCACATGCAACGCCGAGATACGGATCCTCCGTTGTGCCTCTGGCTGCGCGGGCCGCTGCGGCTGGCCGAGACGCTGGAGCGGTCGGTGTCGGTGGTCGGGGCGCGGGCGGTCACCGGGTACGGCGGCTACGTCGCCTCCGAGTTCGGGTACGGGCTGGCTGAGCGGGGGTGGACGATCGTGTCCGGCGGGGCGCTCGGCGTCGACGTGACCGTGCACCGCGGCGCGCTGGCCGGAGGCGGGCCGACGGTGGCGGTGCTCGCGTGCGGGATCGACCGGGCCTACCCGGCGGCGAACGCGGTGGTGCTCGAGCAGATCGGCGTCGAGGGGCTGCTGCTGACGGAGTGGCCACCGGGCACGCTGCCGTACAAGACCAGGTTCCTCACCCGCAACCGGGTCATCGCCGCGGCGACCCGAGGGACGGTGATGGTCGAGGCCGGGTCGCGCAGTGGGGCGCGCAGCACACTGGGGTACGCCCGGATGCTGCGGCGCTCGGCCATGGTCGTGCCCGGGCCGATCAACTCCGCGATGTCGGTCGGCTGCCACATCGAGCTGCGGCAGCCGGGGACCGTGCTGGTGACCAGGGTCGAGGAGATCATCGAGGAGATCGGCAGCATCGGCGAGCTCGCCGTGCCGATCAAGGGCGCGGGACGGCCCGAGGACACCCTCGACCCGCTGCAGGCGCGCATCCTCGACGCGGTCCGGCCGCGGCGGGCCATGTCGGCGGAGCAGATCGCCGCCGTGGCCGGAGTCAGCGGGCGCGAGGCCCGGCGCGGCCTGCCGCTGCTGGAGGAGCTGGGGTTCGTCGTGTCGAGTTCCGAGGGGTACCGCCTGAAGAGCCCTCCGCGCGGCCCGCTCGGCGAGGAGGAGTCATGAGACGGTCAGAGCCGCTGCAGCCGGGCGACCGCCTCGTCGAGCACCTCGTCACGCTTGCAGAACGCGAACCGGATCAGGCTCCGGCCGGCCGCCACGTCGTCGTAGAAGACCTGCGTGGGTACGGCGACGACGCCGCAACGCTCCGGCAACGCCAGGCAGAACTCGACGCCGTCGGTACCGCCGAGCGGGGTGATGTCGGCGGTGGCGAAGTAGGTGCCCTCCGGCTGCAGCACCGCGAAGCCGGCCTCCGACAGGCCCTTGCACAGGCGGTCGCGTTTGCGCTGCAGTTCGTCGCGGAACTCCTGGTAGTACGACGGCGGCGAGGCCAGCGCCACGGCGACGGCCGGCTGCAGCGGGCCCGCGTTGACGTACGTCAGGAACTGCTTGACCTTGGTGACCGCCGACACGAGGGCCGGCGTGCCGCAGACCCAGCCGATCTTCCAGCCGGTGCACGAGAACGTCTTGCCCGCGGAGGAGATCTGCACCGTCCGCTCCCGCATGCCGGGCAGCCCGGCGAGCGGCACGTGCTGCGCGGCGGCGTCGCTGAACACCAGATGCTCGTAGACCTCGTCGGTGACGGCGAGCGCGTCGTACTCCAGGCACAGCTCGGCGATCAGCGCCAGCTCAGCGGCGGTGAACACCTTGCCGGTCGGGTTGTGCGGGGAGTTGAGCAGCACCAGCCTGGTCCGCGGGCCGAAGGCGGCGCGCAGCTCGGCGGGGTCGAAGGAGTACCGGCCGGCGTCGACCCGCAGCGTCACTGGGCGGCGGACGGCGCCGGCGAGCGCGATCGACGCGGCGTAGGAGTCGTAGTAGGGCTCGAAGCAGACAACCTCGTCGCCCGGCTCGCACAGGGCCAGAATGCTGGCGGCGATCGCCTCGGTCGCGCCGGCGGTGATCAGGATCTCGCCGTCGGGGTCGTAGTCGAGGCCCCAGAACGCCCGCTGGTGGGTGGACACCGCGGCGCGCAGTTCGGGAATGCCGGGGCCCGGCGGGTACTGGTTACGCCCGCCGTGGATCGCGGCGGCGGCCGCATCGAGCATGGCGGCCGGCCCGTCGGTGTCGGGGAAGCCCTGGCCGAGGTTCACGGATCCGGTGCGCACGGCGAGAGCCGACATCTCCGCGAAGATGGTGGTACCGAACGGGCGCATGCGGGCGACGAGCGGATCACGGGCGGCGTCAGTCACCCCCCGAGTATGCGGCCCATCACCGCGACGGCGGCAGCGGAGACCGGCCGGCCCCGGGAGCGCCCCGGTTCACCACGGCGGCCGAGGCGGCGCGCGCGAGCTTGCGCGGCCGGGAAGCCGCCAGCCCCCGCGGCCTGCGCGGCCTGCGTGGCCGGGGCTTCGCCAGCTCGGACGACCCGGCCGACCGGGGCGCTGCCGGCCCGCGCGACCTGGGCAGATGGCAGCCGCCGCAGGCCTCGGATGCCGGCAAAGCTGTGGAGGGCGCTTGGCGGGCCGGGAGTCGAGCCGTGACCCGACTACAGCCACCAGCGATCATCGACGCCGCCCCGGGGTCGGCGCGGCGGACCGGTGCGGATAGCGCACCCATCGGGCGCAACCTGCGATCCGCGCGGCTGGGCCGGCCGTATGTCTCCGTGATCATGCGCAACGCGGCGTCGACACCAACGGTTTTTCATGATCGTGGAGTGGTGATGTACCCCTGTGTACCGAAAGGTTCCGGGATCATGGCAAACCCGTGGTGCGGTCGCCGCGGGCGGCATGATCGCGGAGACATATGTCGTAACTATTCAGGTTGGGGTGGGAGCCAGGCGTTGCCGGTGAGGGCGTCGCGCAGGGCGGTGAGGACGTGCAGGCCGTTTTTGCGCACGGTGGAGACGTAGCTGCGCACGGTCAGCCAGTGCTGGGCGCCGTGGGGGGTGCGCCAGCCGCCGGAGATCTTCTGCTGGATTTTGACCATGCGGATGTCGCGTTCGGCTTGGTTGTTGTCGAACGGGACGGTGAAGGTGTGGGCGAAGCGCCAGATCTCGCGCCGGAATCCGTGCATCCGGTCGATCAGCGCGAGGATCTTGCCGCGGCCGCCGCTGGTGGGGGTGGGTTGGCGGCGTAGCCGGCCTGGACGGCCTGGTCCCAGCGGTGCAGCAGATCGGTCAGGACGGTCTGGTCGAGACGGTCCCGGCCGGCGGCGACGGCCTGGTTGACCTGGTGTTTGCCCTCGCGGAGCAGCCCGGCCAGGGTCCCGGCCCAGGTGTGGGCCGGGTCGTGTTCGGCCCAGCCGTCCAGTTCCCGCAGGTGGTGAGCGTTGCACAAGGCATGCCCGGCGGTGTCGTAGGCGGGGTGCAGGTACGACTTGAAGCCGTCGTGGACCGCGGTCTGGCCCGCGCCCAGCGCGGTGAGCACACCGATGACGTCGATGGCGTCCCGGCCGCGTTTGTCGTCCAGGTGGTAGAAGGTGCCCAGCGGGGTGCAGGCCACGTGCAGCCACCGCAGCCGGCCGGCCACCCGCAGCCCGGTCTCGTCGAAATGCACCACCGCCGCGGTGCGCAGGACCTGCCGCAGCCGTTGCGTGAAGCCGGTCAGCCGGGTCGCGGCGCGCCCGGTCAGCCCGGCGATCCACCCCGCCGACGGCGCCGCACCGAACAGATCAGCCAGGATCTGCGCGGTACGGTCCACCGGCGTGTGATGGCCGACCAGCAGATAGACCGTCAGGGCCGCGATCGACGGCCCGTACTGCGCCGGCGCGTCCACCCCCACCGGCGCCGCGGCTGTGGTGTGCGTCCCGCACGCGCAGGCGCAC
Organism: Dactylosporangium sp. CA-092794; assembly: GCF_050948465.1. Classification (NCBI taxonomy): domain Bacteria; kingdom Bacillati; phylum Actinomycetota; class Actinomycetes; order Micromonosporales; family Micromonosporaceae; genus Dactylosporangium; species Dactylosporangium sp. CA-092794. The sequence continues at coordinate 1,736,061 of NZ_CP192044.1, forward strand.
CGCCACAGCCGGTGCTCGGTCACCGCCAAGCGCATCGGCGGCAGGTCGAACACCTGCCGCGCCTCGAACCCGACCGGCGCGACACCGGCCAGGACCTCACCGCACCCGGCGCACGCCACCGGCCGGTGATCCACCACCGCATCCGGCTCATCCACCTGTGTCAACGCCGCACCCGGCGCGCCGGGCTGCTTGCCCGCCCGGCGGCCCGCCGCCCGCCGCTGCGACCGCGGCGCCGGCTTCCCCAGCCCATCCGAGGACGGCGGCTTCGACGAGTTGTGCGAGTCCAGCCCCAACCGCCGCTCCAACTCCGCCACCCGCGCCCGCAACACCGCGATCTGCTCAGCCTGGACCACCACCAACGCCGCCAACTCGTCATAGCTGGGACGCGGACCGGCACTCACAACGGACACCGTGCCCTAAACCACCCAGACGATCAAGTCCCTGCCGCCAACCACCTGAATAGTTACCATATGTCCGGCCGCGCAGGTCGGCGGGTGCGCCGGCGGGTGCGACATCCGCAACGTCACCCCGCAGTGCCGCACAGAGAAGAGCGGACGTGACCGGCCGGCGATCAAAGCGTGTGCAGCGGATGACAGGGCCGTGGGACGGAGGTGGTTGGCCAAGGCGACGGACATTACAGGGACCTTTTGCCGAGTGGCGAGGATCTTGCGGAGGGCCTACCGTGACGCACCGTGGATGGACGCCGGAACTTCCCCCAGGACCCGGATGCGGATTCCCGCTGGTACGCGGACGACCGTGGGTACGACGATCGCGGGTACGACGACCGCCGTGACGATCGGATGCGTGACGCCGGTGGGCGCGACGACCGGGACTGGGACGATCGCTCCCGGGACTCGCGCGCCCGTGACGACGCCGACCGCGCCGACCGCGGGTACGGAGACGACCGGGGGTACTCGCCGGCCAGGTATGCGGACGAGCGGGAGTACGGCGACGGGTACCGCGGCGGCCGCGGCGGTGATCCGCTGGGCTACGGCGACAGCCCGAGCGGGCAGTTCAGCGCGCCGGCGGGGCGGGCCGGGGACCCGGGGGAGCTGTCCGGTGAGTACGGGCGGCGGTCGCGGAGGTCCGAGGCGATCGACCGCGGCTCGCTGCAGCGGCCCGTGTCGGGAGGCGGGGCGTCCGGGCTGACCACGTCGGGTGCGCCGGTGTCGGGGTTACCGGCCTACGGCACCCCCGGGTTCGAGGGCTCCGGGCAGCTCGGTGCCGCGTCGGGGCCGCTGGGGTCTGGTGCGACCGGGTCGCTGGGAACAGGGGCGTTAGGGCCGCTGGGCGCCGGTGGGGCCGGGCCGGTGTCCGGGATGCCCGGGATGCCCGGCTCGGTGTCCGGCGGGCCGGGTGCCGGAGGAAGCGGGGCGGGCGGGGTGGGGGTGGGTGGGGGGCCCGGGAATTCAGTGCCGGTGTCGAGCGGGCCGACCGGGGCGCCGCCGAGTGCGTTCGTGGCGCCGACCGCGCTGACCGCGGCCGTTCCGGCGCCGCAGCCGGGTGGGGCGGCGGGTGAGCCGGGCGGGGCGGTGTACCACAGCAAGCAGCCGGGGCTGGCGATCGCGCTCGGGCTGCTCGCGGTCGTGTTCGAGGTGCCGGTCCTGCGGCTGTTCCTCGCCGCTATGACGGCGGACAAGATCGAGGCGGGAGGCACGCTGGCCGGGATGTTCATGATTCCGGCCGTGCCGATGTTCGCGATCGGGCTGTACGGGCTGATCGGCGGGGCGGCCGCGGCGTCGCCCGGGGTGCGCGGGTGGCTGCGGACGCCCTTGGCGTACCTGCCGGTGGCGCTGTTGCTCTTCGTGGCCGCCGGACTGGCCGCCTAGGGGCTTGTGTCGAAGTCGGCGGTGGTGGCGGACCGCGCTGAGGTTCGGGCGTGTCGAGATCGGCAATGAGCGCGGTCTCCGGTCGTTGGTTGAACGACCAGGAACCGTAAGGGGCCCCCGGCGGCGCTTTCTCTCCGTGATCATGCCGAGGAGCGTCCCGAATGGTGGGATCTCCATGATCGTGGAGCGATGATGTACCAGGAGCGGCACTATCACTCCGCGATCATAAGGATCCCGGCCAGTGGACGCGTCCGGTGCATGATCGCGGAAGCAAAACGCCGGACCGGCCGCGCAGGGGGTCGCCAGCGCCGCGCGCGGCGGGCGGGGCCGCTGGGGGTCGCGCCGCTGTGGATCGGCGGGGTTGAGTCGGCCGCTGGATCCTGGCGGCCTGGGAGGGCGCAAGCCGGGGTCGGAGGCGGCCGGGCACCGGCTTTGACCCCGTAACCCCGCCAGCGGTGCCACGCGGTGGGGTGCGGGTCGAGCGCATCCGCGCCGTCGCGGACCGGGGTGGCGCACCGGGGGGGCTACGAAAACCGCGGTGCACATCGCCGCGATCAACGAATGGCTGTGACTGACTGCGATACAGGCCCCAGCCGTCCAGCGGGCCCGGGAACAGCTAAATTTCCCAAGCACGACGAAACCTGGACAAACGCCACGCGACCGGGCCGATTCCAGGGCGGCGCCGACCGGCGCGTACACTTTCCTCCGGCGACCGCACACCGTGTGGTCGACCTCGCGCGCCCTCCCTTAGCCCGCCGCACTTCTTCCCGCGCCGGGTGAGCGTTCAAGGGCGGCGGCCGCCCTGGTCCCGATAGACACGCCGGCAAGCAAACGCAGCGTGCGTGACGGGTGAGACGGCCGACGACCGGGCGCCAGGACGGCGGTCCGACCGGTCCGCCGTACAACCAGGATCGAAGGGATCCCGCACACCATGGCCGTAACCATGCGCCAGCTGCTCGAGAGCGGCGTGCACTTCGGGCACCAGACCCGCCGCTGGAACCCGAAGATGAAGCGCTTCATCTTCACCGAGCGCAATGGCATCTACATCATCGACCTGCGCCAGACGCTCGACTACATCGAGAAGGCGTACGACTACATCCGCACCACCGTGGCCGAGGGCGGCTCCGTGCTGTTCGTCGGCACGAAGAAGCAGGCTCAGGAGGCGATCGCCGAGCAGGCGACGCGGGTGGGCCAGCCGTATGTGAACCACCGCTGGCTGGGCGGCATGCTGACGAACTTCCAGACGGTGTACAAGCGGCTGCAGCGCATGAAGGAGCTGGAGAGCCTCGACCTGACGGGTACCGCACAGGGGTACACCAAGAAGGAGACCCTCCAGCTGTCCCGTGAGCAGACCAAGCTGAGCCGCACGCTCGGCGGCCTGCGCGACATGCAGAAGCTGCCCTCGGCGATCTGGGTGATCGACACCAAGAAGGAGCACATCGCGGTCGACGAGGCGCGCAAGCTGGGCATCCCGGTGATCGCCGTGCTCGACACGAACTGCGACCCCGACGAGGTCGACTTCCCGATTCCCGGCAACGACGACGCCATCCGCTCCGCGGCGCTGCTGACCCGGGTGGTCGCCGACGCCGTCGCCGACGGTCTCATCGCCCGGTCCGGGCGCGCGACCCGGGCCGACCAGAAGCCCGAGCCGGGCGTGGTGGCCGGCGACGAGCCGCTCGCCGAGTGGGAGCGCGAGCTGCTCGAGGGCGCCAAGTCCGGCGACGCGGCCCCCGCCGCCGCAGACAACACCCAGGCATAACCGCCCAGGCGTAACCCACAGAGCGAGAGAGAGTCATGTCCAACTTCACCGCCGCTGACGTCAAGCGGCTCCGCGAACTGACCGGCTCCGGCATGCTGGACTGCAAGAAGGCGCTCGAAGAGGCCGAGGGTGACTTCGACAAGGCGGTCGAGCTCCTGCGGATCAAGGGCGCCAAGGACGTTGGCAAGCGCGCTGGCCGGACCACCGCCAACGGCCTGGTCGCGCACTACGGCACGGGCCTGGTCGAGATCAACTGCGAGACCGACTTCGTGGCCAAGAACGAGGCGTTCGTCGAGCTTGGCCAGAAGCTGGCGCAGCAGGTCGACGTGATCAAGCCGGCCGACGTCGACGGCCTGCTCAACTCCAAGATCGGCGACGCCACGGTGGCCGACCTGATCCAGGCCGAGTCGGCCCGCATCGGCGAGAAGCTCGTGGTGAACCGGATCGCGGTGCTCGGCGAGCCGGTCGCGATCTACATGCACCGCAAGAGCCCCGACCTTCCGCCGCAGGTCGGCGTGGCGGTCGAGTTCACCGGCAAGACCGACGAGGCGGCGGTCGCCGACGCCCGCGGGGTGGCGATGCAGATCGCCGCCATGCGGCCGAAGTACCTGACCCGCGACGAGGTTCCCGCCGACGTCGTCGAGTCGGAGCGGCGCATCGCCGAGGAGACGGCCCGCGAGGAGGGCAAGCCCGCCGCGGCGCTGCCCAAGATCGTCGAGGGCCGGGTCAACGCCTTCTTCAAGGACTTCGTCCTCATCGAGCAGCCGTCGGTCGGCGACAACAAGAAGACCGTCAAGCAGGTGCTGGCGGAGGCCGGCATCGAAGTCACGCGGTTCGTGCGGTTCGAGGTCGGCCAGGCCTGATCGGCAGTACAACGGGAAATGAGGGGGTCACGGTCCACCGGGTTGGGGCGTGACCCCCTTTTCACAACGTCGCAGAAGGGTGCCCACATGACGAACACCGCCGTCGAAGCGGCCAGGCAGTCCCTGACCCCCGTCCCGATCGGGGCGCGGCGCGTCGTGCTGAAGCTCTCCGGTGAGGTGTTCGGGGGCGGCGCGGTGGGCGTCGACCCCACGGTGGTCCGCCTCATGGCCCGCCAGATCGCCGCGGTGGTCCGCCGCGGCGTCCAGGTCGCGGTCGTCGTCGGCGGCGGCAACTTCTTCCGCGGCGCGGAGCTGTCCCGGGCCGGCATGGACCGTTCGCGCGCCGACTACATGGGCATGCTCGGCACCGTGATGAACTGCCTGGCGCTGCAGGACTTCCTGGAGAAGGAGGGCATCGACACCCGGGTGCAGAGCGCGATCGCGATGGCCCAGGTCGCCGAGCCATACATCCCCCGCCGGGCGATCCGCCACCTGGAGAAGGGCCGTGTGGTCATCTTCGGCGCCGGCGCCGGCATGCCGTACTTCTCCACCGACACGGTCGCCGTGCAGCGCGCCCTGGAGATCCACGCGCACACGGTGCTCATGAGCAAGAACGGGGTCGACGGCGTGTACACCGCCGACCCGCGCACCGATCCGACCGCGCGCAAGCTCGACCATCTGACGTTCGCCGAGGCACTGCGGCAGGGGCTGCGGGTGGCGGACCAGACCGCGTTCAGCCTCTGCCAGGAGAACGCGCTGCCGATGCTGGTCTTCGGCGCGGAGGGGGAGGACAACGTCGCGCGGGCGTTGAGTGGTGAGAGGATCGGCACACTCATCACCGCCGAGCCCGTCCCGGATCGAGGAGGACAGACCACGTGATCGAAGAGACACTCTTCGAGGCCGAAGAGAAGATGGAGCGCGCGATCGAGCACGCCAAGGAGGAGTTCGCGGTCATCCGTACCGGCCGCGCCAGCCCGGCGATGTTCGGCAAGGTGATGGTCGACTACTACGGCACCCCGACCCCGCTGCCGCAGATGTCCTCGATCGCGATCCCCGAGCCGCGCATGGCGATCATCAAGCCGTACGACACGTCGCAGCTCGGTGCGATGGAAAAGGCGATCCGGGACTCCGACCTGGGTGTGAACCCGAACAACGAGGGCACCCAGATCAGGATCGTGCTGCCGCAGATGACCGAGGAGCGGCGCCGCGACATGATCAAGGTGGCCCGCAACAAGGCGGAGGACTCCCGCGTCGCGATCCGCAACGTGCGCCGCAAGGCCAAGGAGGAGCTGGACCGCATCGTCAAGGACGGCGAGGCCGGCGAGGACGAGGTCCGGCGCGCGGAGAAGGAGCTCGACGACCTGACGCACAAGTTCGTGGCGCAGGTGGACGAGCTGCTCAAGCACAAGGAAGCCGAGCTACTCGAGGTCTGATGGCCCATCTCGACCGGGCACACCGGGCCCCCGACCCGTCGTCGACGCGGGCGCGGCAGGATGACGATGCCGCGCCCGAGCCGATCGACGGCACAAACCCGGATGATTCGGTACCCCAGGTGCCGGAGCCCCAGCGCAAGAGCCGGGCGGGCCGCAACCTGCCGGCCGCCATCGGGGTGGGCGCGGGCCTGGGCGGCCTGGTCGTCGTCTCCCTGTTCGTGTGGAAGTGGCTCTTCCTCGGGCTCGTGATCGCGGCCGTGATGGTCGGCGTGTGGGAGATGGTCCGGGCGGTCAGCGTGCGGAAGGCCCAGCCGCCGCTGGTACCGCTGCTCATCGGCGCGCCGCTCATGGTCAGCCTGGCCTGGTTCGGCGGCGCCGAGCGGCTGCCGCTGGGGCTGCTCGCCACGCTGCTGCTGCTGTTCGTCTGGCGCTTCGCCGACGGCGTGGCCAACTACTCCCGTGACGTCACCGCCGGCGCGCTCATCGCCGTCTACGTGCCCTTCCTGGGATCGTTCGCCGCGCTGCTGGCCTATCCGGCGCAGGACGGCAGCGTCCGGGTCCTGGTGACCATCCTCGCCGTGGTGCTGTCGGACACCGGGGGGTACGCCACCGGTGTCTTCCTCGGCAAGCATCCGATGGCGCCGTCGGTCAGCCCGGCCAAGTCGTGGGAGGGCTTCGCCGGGTCGGTGTTCTGGACCGGCGCGGGCAGCGCGCTCGCCCTGCCGCTGCTGCTCGACGACGCGGTCTGGTGGCACGGCGCGATCTTCGGCGTGGCCGTGTCGATCGCCTCCGTCCTCGGCGACCTCGGCGAGTCGCTGATCAAGCGGGACCTCGGCGTCAAGGACATGAGCAACCTGCTGCCCGGGCACGGCGGGCTGATGGACCGCCTCGACTCGGTACTGCTGGCGCTGCCGACGGCGTATGCGGTGCTCGCCTTCCTGGTGCCGTGGAGCCCGAGCTAGGCACTCCGTCGCCCTTCCGCGCTGGTCAGCGGTCTTACAGATCATGCGGTCCGGCATGGGACACTGGAACCCTCATGACGCAGCTTCCCGTAATCAACCTGTCCAGCGCGCCCGGCACCACCGCTGACGGCCGCCGCGCCGCCCTGGACGCCCAGGCTGGCCCGCCGGGGCTCCGCAGAGGCGGCCCAGCCCAGGCGCCCCCGCGCCACCTGGCCGATCTCGACCTCGCCGGCCGGCGCGCCGCCGTCGCCGAGCTGGGGGAGCCCGCGTTCCGCGCCGGGCAGGTCTCCGCGCACTACTTCGCCCGCCTGGTCCGCGACGCCGAGGCCATGACCGACCTGCCGGCCCGCACCCGCGCCGCGATCACCAGCGCGCTGCTGCCGCGGCTGCTGGAGCCCGTGCGCGAGCTCGCCACCGACAACGGCACGACCCGCAAGACGCTGTGGCGCCTGCACGACGGCTCGCTGGTGGAGAGCGTCCTGATGGGGTATCCGGACCGGGTCACCGTCTGCGTGTCCAGCCAGGCCGGCTGCGGCATGGCGTGCCCGTTCTGCGCGACCGGCCAGGCCGGGCTGACCCGCAACCTGTCCACGGCGGAGATCGTCGACCAGGTCGTGTGGTTCGCCGGGCTCACCGCCCGCGGCGCGCTGCCGGGCTGCCCGGACCGGCTCTCCCGCGTGGTGTTCATGGGCATGGGCGAGCCGCTGGCCAACTACAACCGGGTGGTCGCGGCCGTGCGCCGGCTCACCGAGCCCGCCCCGGAGGGCCTCGGGCTGTCGCAGCGGCACATCACGGTGTCGACCGTGGGGCTCGTCCCCGCGATGCGGCGGTTGACGCAGGAGGGGCTGTCGGTGACGCTTGCGCTGTCGCTGCACGCACCCGATGATGATCTGCGCGACACGCTCGTACCGGTCAACCAACGCTGGAAGGTCGCCGAAGTGCTTGATGCCGCGTTCGAGTATGCGGCGCGCACGGGTCGGCGGGTGTCCATTGAATACGCAATGATCCGGGATGTGAACGACCATCCGTGGCGGGCGGATTTGCTCGGTCGGCTCTTGTCCGGCCGTCTCGCACATGTCAATCTCATCCCGCTCAATCCGACACCGGGCAGCAAGTGGGACGCGAGCCCCAAGCCGGTTGAGCAGGAGTTCGTCCGGCGACTCCGGGCCGCCGGTGTTCCCACTACGGTGCGTGACACGCGGGGTCGGGAGATTGACGGAGCCTGCGGGCAGCTTGCCGCCTCCGGAGGTGGCAAGGTGGGAGAAGACGGCTTGCTAGCACGGCGAGCGAACGAGGAGACACAGTGAGTCAGGGTCAGCGGTTCCGGCGCCGTGCGATGCGGCGGGGATACAAGGTCGACGAGGTCGACTCGTTCCTCGACCGGGTGGAGGCCACCCTCTCCGGAGACCCGACGGGTGCGCCGGTGAGCGCCCAGGAGGTCCACGACGTGGTCTTCCGGGTGCGCTTCGGTGGTTACGACGAGTGGCAGGTCGACCTGCACCTGGACCGCGTCGAGCGCCAGCTGGCCGAGCTGGAGGAGCGCGGCAGCGGCGCCGGGTTCGGTGGCCGGCCCCTGGACACGCGCAGCGGCGAGATGCGCATGCCGCCCGAGCGGATGCCGGACCGCATGGATCCGCAGCGTATGCCCGAGCGCATGGAGCCGCAGCGCATGCCCGACCGGGTCGGCATGACCCCGCCGCCCGACCGCATGGGCCCGCCGCAGATGGACCGCATGGGCCCGCCGCCGGACCGCATGGGGCCGCCCCCGATGGACCGGATGGCCCCCCCGCCGATGGACCGCATGGGGCCGCCGCCCGGCGCCCCGCTGCCGCCCCGGCCCGCCCCCGCGCCGGCCGGCCCGCCGCCCGGCGTCTACGGCCGCTACGACGAGCCGACCTACGGCGGCGCGTTCGACGACGAGCGCGGCCCGTATGACCAGGGCCCGCGTGTCCCGCGCGGCGACATGACCGCGGAGATCCGCATGGACCGGCCCGAGCCGGGCACCTACGGCGGCGGCCCCGACCGCGACCCGTATGGCGGCCCCCCGGACCGTGACCCGTATGGCGCCCCGCCCGACCGCGACCCGTATGGCGCACCGCCGGAGCGCGATCCCTACGGTGCCCCCGCCGACCCGTATGGCGCGCCCCCGGCCGCGCCGCCGATGGTGCACCAGTCGACCGAGGTCGCCCGCATCGACCAGTTGCGGCGCACGTTCCAGCTGCGCCGCTTCGGCAGCGGCTACGACCGCGCCCAGGTCGACCGGCTCTTCGAGGGCGTGATGGCCTCGCTGTCCGGCCGTGGCGGGCCGCTGACCGACGGCGACCTGGACCCGTCGCACTTCAATTTGGTGCCCGGGGGGTACTTCGAGGCCGAGGTCGACGCGGCGCTGAAGGAAGTTCGCGACATCGTGACCCGGCGTCGCTGACCGATCGATCTATTGCTGAGGGCGCCCCCGTGGGGGCGCCCTCAGTTCGTTATACGACACTTTCTTGACCATTACGCGGCGTGACTTTGCGACCGCCGGGCCGTGCCGGCGATTGCGGCAAGCCGCCCGGAACCGAAATAAGGTATAAATCGGATAAGTCCGGACACGAAGTGTCTGGACTTATCCGTCTCTTTGGGCGCAGTTCGCGATTCCGGGCGCCGGGTCAGCGCAGGCCGTTGCGGCGCAGGACCCAGTCGCCGACGAGGGCGAGCACGAGCAGGACGGCGCCGATGATGAGGAAGACGTCCTCGACCCGGCCGCGGTGGTTGCCGATCAACATCGACAGCAGGATCAGCGCCGAGACGGCCGCGCCGATGCGGGCCGCCCGCGGGTGACCCGGCTTGTGCTGGTCGGGAGAGGTCACGGGCTCGTGCTCGGACACGGCATGTCCTTTCGGGGCTGCGCGGCGGTCGAACGTGCTTTCCACAAGCAGTCTGGCATGCGGCACCGGCCGGGACGGGCGCGGGTCGGTCCGGTAGCGTCGGTGGGACGGGTACCACATGGAGGAGGACAAAGCGGTGCGTATCACCGGGACCGGCCACGCCAGCCTGCGCATCGACACGCCGGCCGGGAGTATCCTGTGCGACCCGTGGGTCAACCCCGCCTACTTCGCATCGTGGTTCCCGTTCCCCGACAACTCCCGGCTGGACTGGGAGGCGCTCGGCGACTGCGACTACCTCTACGTCTCCCACCTGCACCGCGACCACTTCGACGCCGAGCACCTCAAGCGGTTCGTGTCGAAGCGGGCGACCGTGCTGCTGCCCGCGTTCCCGACCAGCGAGATGCGCGACGAGCTGGAGGAGCTGGGCTTCACCCGGTTCCTGGAGACGGTCTCCAACGAGGTGCACGAGCTCGACGGCGGCCTGAAGATCATGATCCAGGCGCTGACGTCGCCGACGGACGGGCCGATCGGCGACTCGTCGCTGTGGGTCGAGTACGACGGCGTGCGGGTGCTCAACCAGAACGACGCCCGGCCGACCGACCTGACCACCTTCCACGCGCTGGGGCACGTGCACGCCCACCTGCTGCAGTTCTCCGGCGCCATCTGGTATCCGATGGTGTACGAGCTGCCCGAGGCCGCCAAGCGCGCCTTCGGCAAGCAGAAGCGCGACCGGCAGTTCGACCGCACCTTCCGGTACATCGCCGATCTCGGCGCCTCGCACGTGGTGCCCATCGCCGGCCCGCCCTGCTTCCTCGACGACGAGCTGTGGCAGTTCAACGACATCTTCGGCGACGAGGGCAACATCTTCCCCGACCAGTGGGTGTTCCAGCAGGAATACGCCAAGGCCGGCGGCACGAACTCGACGGTCCTGCTGCCCGGCTCCGTGATGACGCTCACGGCCGAGAGCGCGACCGCCGAGCACCCGGTCGACGTCGGGGAGTTCTTCGCGCACAAGCGCGAGCACCTGGAGGAGATGCGGGAGCGCAAGCGGCCGGTCATCGAGGCGGCCAAGGCGACCTGGCGGCACCCCGAGGTCGACGTGCTCAAGGAGATGCAGCGGCGCATCGAGCCGCTCCTGGACGAGTCGGTCTACCTCGCCAACGGCGTCGGCGGCCCGGTCCGTTTCGATCTCGTGGGGTACGACGGGGAATCCGTCGAGTCGATCGTCGTGGACTTCCCCGGCAAGCAGGTGCGCGCCTACGCCGACGAGAAGGTGCGGTACCGCTTCCGGACGCAACGGGCCCTCATCGAGCACCTCCTGTTCATCGAGGAGGTCGACTGGGTCAACTCGCTGTTCCTGTCCTGCCGGTTCTCCGCCGCGCGCATCGGCCAGTACAACGAGTTCGTCTACTCGTTCTTCAAGTGCCTGTCCGAGGAGCGGCTGCAGTACGCCGAGGGCTGGTTCGCCGAGCAGAAGCCCGACGCGGAGGACATCAAGCTCGGCGACTGGGTCGTGCAGCGGCGCTGCCCGCACCTCAAGGCCGACCTGACCCGCTTCGGGATCATCGACGGCAACACGCTCACCTGCCAGCTGCACGGCTGGAAGTTCGACCTGCCCAGCGGGCGCTGCCTGACCAGCGTCGGGCACGAGCTGCGCTCCCGCCCGGCCGGCACCCCCGCCGCCCCCGGCACCGAGCCCGCCGCGGCGGCGGCCGGCGAGTAGGCGCGCGGGTGCTCGACAAGGTCCGCAAGCTGCTGGCCAAGGCGGAGGACCCGGCCTGCACGCCGGAGGAGGCCGAGGCGCTGACCGCCAAGGCCGCGGCGATCATCGCCAAGTACGGCATCGACCAGGCGCTGCTCGACGCCCGGCAGGAGCGGCCGGCGGTGGTCGGCAACCGGCTCGTCGAGCTGTCCGCGCCGTACCTGCGGGAGAAGGCGTACCTGCTCCACGTCGTCGCGGCCGCGCTGCGGTGCCGCTCGATCCGGCTCGAGCGGCGCACCGCCGAGGGTCTGCGCGTGTCCGTGCACCTGTTCGGCGTCGAGTCCGACGTCGCCGGCGTCGAGCTGCTGTTCGCCTCGCTGCTGGTGCAGGCCGCGCGGGGCGTGCTGCGCGAGCCGGTGCCGCCCGGCGAGCAGCCGGCCGCGTGGCGGCGCTCGTGGCTGGTCGGGTTCGGCTCGGCGGTCGCGCAGCGCTTCGCCGCGGCCGCGCGCACCGACGAGCCCGCGCAGCCGGGCACCGCCCTCGTCCTCGCCGACCGCGAGCGCGCCGTCGACCTGGCCGTTGCCGAGCACTACCCGAACATCCGCACCGGCCGCCGCCGGCGGCTCAGCGGCGGCGGCTTCGAGGCCGGCAGCGCCGCCGGCCAGCGGGCCGACCTGGGCGGCGCCCGGGTGGACGGGGCCCGGCGGGCCGAGGTGACCTCGGGGCACTGACTCCGCTGCATCCGGCGGAATTGCGTCGCGTGATCGCGCCCGGCCCGGCACCCTGGTGGGTGCGGGGCGGCGAGTGACGACCGCCGTGGATGCCCCGCCGGTCCGGCCTCCCGTCATCGGGGCCGAGAGGCCGCGGCAGTCCCGCCGCGGCGAAGGTGTGGTGGCACCGCGACCGGCCCCATCGCCCACACCTCCGGGGAGCAGTCCTTCCAGGAGGTGGTTTTTCCATGTCGTACCGCGTGTTGTCGGCCGAGCTCGCCCGGCACCCGGCGGCCACGATCCGGCTCGCCGGCTGGGTGCACCGCCGGCGCGAGCTGGCCCGGGTCACGTTCCTGATCGTGCGCGACCGCGCGGGGCTCGCGCAGGTCGTCGTGCCCCCGGGCGTGCCGGTGCCGGCCGAGGAGTCCGTGGTCGAGGTCACCGGGCGGGTGGTGGCCAACGAGGTCGCGCCGGGCGGGTTCGAGGTGGCGTACCAGAAGATCGACGTCCTCTCGGAGGCCGAACCGCCGCCGGTCGAGCTCTTCCGGCCCACCGTGGAGGCGGGCCTGCCGGCGCTGCTCGACCACGCCGCCGTGACGCTGCGCCACCCGGCCCGCCGTTCGGTGTTCGCCGCGTCCGCGGCGGCCGTCGCCGCCTTCCGGGCCACCCTGGACGCCCTGGGCTTCACCGAGGTCTTCACCCCGAAGATCGTCGGCACCGCCACCGAGAGCGGCGCGAACGTGTTCGCCCTCGACTACTTCGGCCGCCCCGCGTACCTCGCCCAGTCCCCGCAGTTCTACAAGCAGACGATGGTCGGGGTCTTCGAGCGGGTCTACGAGGCCGGCCCGGTGTTCCGGGCCGAGCCGCACGACACGTCGCGGCACCTGGCCACGTACACCTCCCTCGACGCCGAACTGGGCTTCATCCGCGACCATCGCGACGTGATGGCCGTGCTCACCAGCGTGGTACGCGCGATGACCGAGGCGGCCGCCCTGGACGCGGTGCGCATCCCCGACGAGATCCCGGTCGTCCACTTCACCGAGGCCCTGCGGCTGGCCGGCGCCCCCGCCGACGAGCCCGACCTGGCCCCCGAACACGAGCGCGCCGTCGGCGCGTGGGCGCTGCGGGAACACGGCTCCGACCTCGTCTACGTCGAGGGCTACCCGATGGCCAAACGCCCCTTCTACACCCACCCCCAGCCGTCCGACCCGCGCTGGTCGAACTCCTTCGACCTGCTCTTCCGCGGCATGGAACTGGTCACCGGCGGCCAGCGCCTGCACCGCTACGCCGACTACCTGCGGGCACTCGGCCCGCAGGCCCAGCCCCTCGACGGCTACCTGGAGGCTTTCCGGCACGGCATGCCCCCGCACGGCGGCTTCGCCATCGGCCTGGAACGCTTCCTGGCCCGCCTCACCGGCGCCGCGAACGTCCGCGAGACGACCTTGTTCCCACGCGACCTCCACCGCCTAACCCCCTAGTAATTCGATTGCCGAAACATGTCCGATGATCTATAATTGAAACATGCGTACGAACGGGGACGGCATCTGGGATTCACCGCGCTGATGGATGGGATCGCGCCTGGCGCGAATCGCATCTGCCCAGCTCAGACCGCTGTTGCGCATGTCCGGCGGGGGTGGGCGAAGCTATGAGTGGACGCGGCCGGCGGGGATTTCCCCCGGCCGCGTTCCGGCTTGAGTCCACATAGGACCACCCGCTGGTGGCCCGCGCCTCCGCGCGCCCACGCCTGGATGGGCCTCCGCGCCTCCGCGCGCCCGCTTTTCCACGCCCGCGCGGCCCTGCTCCACGCCCCCCCGCGCCCGCGCGCCCGGCTCCGCCTCCGCGCCTCGGCGCGCGGCCGGGTGGGCCTCCGCGCCTCCGCGTCCGCGCGCCCCCCGCAGCTGCTCCTGCGCCCTGTAGCCGCGCTTGCACGCCCCACACCCGTGGCGCGTCCTCGGCCTTTTCGCCCGCGAATCTCTGCGCCTCCGCGCCCGGCCCGGTTCGCCGCGCCTGCGCCTCCGCGCCCGTGCCGCGCCTCCGCGCCCGTGCCGCGCCTCCGCGCCCGTGCCGCGCCTCCGCGCCTGTGCCGCGCCTCCGCGCCCGTGCCGCGCCTCCGCGCCCGCTGTCCGCTTCGGCGTTCTCGGCGTCCGCGCCCCCAGGAGGCGCGCCCCCGTGCTGATGCCTGTGGGCGGTCGCGTCTGGGGCAAGGGTGCGGGCGGCCGGGTGGGCGGAGTGGACGAAAAGTCTCCGTGATCATGCGGGTCGCCGGTCCGAGATGGCGGTTTGTCATGATCGTGGAGACATATGGTACCTATAGGTACATATTCGCTCCGCGATCATGGAAAAGCGTTGGTGTGCGTGGCGAGTTTGGCTGTTCGTGGAGAGTTAATGCCTGCGCGGACTCGGTGTGGTGGTGAGGAGTGCGGGCGGGGTTGCGTTGGGGGGGGTGATGGGGTGGCGCCGAGGGTGGGTGTGGGGTGGGGTTTTGCGGTGGCTGTGGCCCCCTGGCGAACGGCTGGGGCGCCTTCCGGCGGGGCCTGACACAATGAGGGAGTGACACCCCGCGAAATCGTGTTGCTCGGCTCCACCGGGTCGATCGGCACGCAGGCGATCGACATCGTTCGGCGCAATCCGGATCGGTTCCGGGTCGTGGCGGTCGGTGCGGGCGGCGGCAACGTCGGCCTGCTTGCCCGGCAGGCGCTGGAGCTCGGCGTCGAGGCGGTCGGCGTGGCTCGGGCCAGCGTCGCGCAGGACCTCCAGCTCGCCTTCTACGCCGAGGCACAGCGGCGGGGGTGGGCCAGCGGTGACTTCCGGCTGCCGAAGATCCTCGCCGGGCCGGACGCGATGACCGAGCTCGCGCAGTGGCCGTGTGACACGGTGCTCAACGGGGTGGTCGGGTCGCTCGGGCTGGCGCCCACGCTCGCGGCGCTGCGGGCCGGGCGGGTGCTGGCGCTGGCCAACAAGGAGTCCCTCGTCGCGGGGGGTCCGTTGGTGCGGGCGGCGGCCGCGCCGGGGCAGATCGTGCCGGTCGACTCCGAGCACTCGGCGCTCGCCCAGGGGCTGCGCGGCGGGAGTCGGGGTGAGGTGCGGCGGCTGGTGCTCACCGCGTCGGGGGGCGCGTTCCGCGGGCGGACCCGCGAGCAGTTGGTCGGGGTCACCCCGCAGGAGGCGCTCGCGCACCCGACGTGGGACATGGGGCCGGTCGTCACGATCAACAGTGCGACGCTGGTGAACAAGGGGCTGGAGGTGATCGAGACGCATGAGTTGTTCGGGATTTCGTACTCCGACATCGCCGTCATGATCCATCCCCAGTCGGTGATCCACTCGCTGGTCGAGTTCGCCGACGGGTCCACGCTCGCGCAGTGCAGCCCGCCCGACATGCGTCTGCCGATCGCGCTCGCGCTCGGGTGGCCGGATCGGGTGCCCGGGGCCGCCGCGGGGGTCGACTGGACCAAGGCGCACACCTGGGAGCTGTGGCCGCTCGACGACGAGGCGTTCCCGGCGGTCAGGCTGGCCAAGGCGGCGGGGGAGGCCGGGCGGTGCCGGCCGGCGATCTTCAACGCGGCCAACGAGGAGTGTGTGGCCGCGTTCACGGCCGGCGCGCTGCCATTCCTGGGCATCGTCGAGACGCTGGAGCGCACGCTCACCGAGGCACCGGATTTCGCCGAACCAGGTACCGTCGATGACGTGCTCGCCGCCGAGTCCTGGGCGCGGGCCCACGCCCGTGCGCTCATCGCGGCGGGCGCCGACCGGAGAGGGGCCTGATGACCTTCGCGCTGGGCATCGTCGTGTTCGCCGTGGGCATTCTGATCGCGGTCGCGCTGCACGAGGGTGGGCACTTCTGGTCCGCCCGCTGGTTCGGTATGAAGGCGACCCGGTTCTTCATCGGCTTCGGCCCGACGATCTTCGCGTTCAAGCGCAACGGCGTCGAGTACGGTCTCAAGGCGCTGCCGTTCGGCGCGTTCGTCAAGATCGTCGGGATGACTCCCAACGAGGAGGACATCGACCCCGAGACCGGCAAGTCCGGCTCGGAGGACCCGAAGGCCATGTGGCGGTACCCGGTGTGGAAACGCACCATCGTCATGGCCGCCGGTTCGATCACGCACTTCGCGCTGGCGCTGGTCACGCTGTGGGTGCTCTTCTCGTTCGTCGGGGTTCCCGACGCGCGGTACTACAACCAGGTGCCCGTGCGCGTCGGCGCGGTCAGCCAGTGCGTGAGCCCGACGTTCGTCTACGACCCGCAGACGAAGTCGCAGAAGGCGTGCGACCCGGCGAGCGACCCCAAGAGCCCGGCCGCCCAGCTCGGCCTGCAGCCCGGTGACGTCATCCTCAGCATCGACGGGCACGCCGTCGGCGGCAACCAGGCGCTGCGGGACGAGCTCAAGGACGACGTCGGCAAGACCGTGACAGTGCAGTACAAACGCGGAGAAGAAACCCGCAGCGGGACTGCCGAGATCCCGGAGGCCCAGCGGCTCAAGCTGGGCGTGCAGAAGACCGCCGACCAGGTCGGCGCCGGTGACCTGGAGCGGGGCGGCATGCTCGGGATCACCGTCGACATCCGCAGCACCGACCTGCCGACCCTGCGCTACGGGCCGGTCGACGGCGCCGGCCAGACCGCATCGGCCACGGCCACGCTCGTGGAGCGCACGTTCGCGTCGTTCAAGACCATCCCCGACAAGATCCCCAACCTGGTCCAGGCGATCACCGGCGGTGAGCGCGACCCGGAGACTCCGGTCAGCGTCGTCGGCGCCAGCCGCATCGGCGGCGAGCTGTTCGAGCTCGGCGACTGGGCGTCGCTGCTATTCCTGTTCGCCACCCTCAACCTGTTCTTCGGCATCTTCAACCTGTTCCCGCTGCTGCCCATGGACGGCGGGCACATCGCGATCGCCTGGTTCGAGCGGGTCCGGTCCTGGATCGCGGCCCGGATGGGCCGCCCCGACCCGGGCCGGGTCGACTACTACAAGCTGGCACCGATCACCCTGGGCGTGATCGGCGTCCTCGGCGTCTTCGTCCTGCTGACGGTGACCGCCGACGTCGTCAACCCGATCACCCTGAAATAGCCGCTGAAGTAGAACCTGCGAAGGTAGAGGGCGCAATCTCATGACCGCTGTCAGCCTCGGCCTGCCCGCCGTGCCGCCGCCACCGCTGGCGCCCCGGCGCAAGTCCCGTCAGATCATGGTCGGCCCGGTGCCCGTCGGCGGCGGCGCACCGGTCTCCGTCCAGTCGATGACGACGACCCTCACCGCGGACGTCAACGCCACCCTGCAGCAGATCGCGGAGCTCACCGCGTCCGGCTGCCAGATCGTGCGGGTCGCGGTGCCCAGCCAGGACGACGTCGAGGCCCTGCCCGCGATCGCGAAGAAGTCGCAGATCCCGGTCATCGCCGACATCCACTTCCAGCCGAAGTACGTCTTCGCCGCGATCGACGCCGGCTGCGCCGCGGTGCGGGTCAACCCGGGCAACATCCGGCAGTTCGACGACAAGGTCAAGGAGATCGCCCGGGCCGCCTCCGTCGCCGGCGTGCCGATCCGCATCGGCGTCAACGCGGGCTCCCTGGACAAGCGCCTGCTGGAGAAGTACGGCAAGGCGACCGCCGAGGCGCTGGTCGAGTCGGCGCTGTGGGAGTGCTCGCTGTTCGAGGAGCACGGCTTCCGCGACATCAAGATCTCGGTCAAGCACAACGATCCGGTCGTCATGATCCGGGCGTACCGGCAGCTGGCCGAGCAGTGCGAGTACCCCCTCCATCTCGGCGTCACCGAGGCCGGCCCGACCTTCCAGGGCACGATCAAGTCCTCGGTCGCCTTCGGCGCGCTGCTCGCCGAGGGTATCGGCGACACCATCCGGGTCTCGCTGTCCGCGCCGCCGGTCGAGGAGATCAAGGTCGGCACCGCGATCCTGGAGTCCCTGGGCCTGCGCGAGCGGGGCCTGGAGATCGTCTCCTGCCCGTCGTGCGGCCGCGCCCAGGTCGACGTGTACTCGCTCGCCGAGCAGGTCACGGCGGCCCTGGACGGCTTCCCGGCGCCGCTGCGGGTCGCGGTCATGGGCTGCGTCGTCAACGGGCCCGGCGAGGCGCGCGAGGCCGACCTCGGCGTCGCCTCCGGCAACGGCAAGGGCCAGATCTTCGTCAAGGGCCAGGTGATCAAGACCGTGCCCGAGTCGCAGATCGTCGAGACCCTGGTCGAGGAGGCCCTGCGGCTGGCCGAGGAGCAGGGCATGGAGCTGCCCGAGGAGCTGCGCGGGCTCGGGCCTTCGGTGACCGTGCACTGACCGGGGGTAATTTTTCGGGTGCTTCGCGGCACCCGGCGTTGACGCGCCCGCACCGGCGGGTGGGTATGTGCAGCCATCCACCCGCTGATCTGGCAGGCTGGTATTCATGCTGACGGTGGCAGCGCGCCTCCTCGGCGACGCCGAGCGCGGTTCGGTCGAGCGCCTCCTCGACCAGGACCCGTTCGGCGGCGCCCAGGTCGCCGAGCGCGTCTCGATGGCGGGGCTGGCCTGGTGGCGGCAGGACGCGCGGATCTTCGGCTACGGGTCCCGGCGCAACCTCGAGTCGCTGTGCTGGATCGGGGCCAACCTGATCCCCGTGCACGCCTCGGCCGCCGCCGTCGCCGCCTTCGCCGACATGGTCGCCGGCGAGCCGCGCGGCTGCTCGTCGATCGTCGGCTCCGCGGACGCGGTCCTCGGCCTCTGGTCGCACCTCGCGCCGAGCTGGGGCCCGTCCCGCGACGTGCGGCCCAACCAGCCGCTCATGGCGATCAGCAGCCCCTCGCCGGTCCCGGCCGACCCCAACGTCCGGCTCGTGCGCCCGGAGGAGATCGACCTGCTCTTCCCGGCCGCCGTCGCCATGTACACCGAAGAGGTCGGGGTCTCGCCCACCGCCGACGGCGGCGAGCGCTCCTACCGCGAGCGGATCGCCGAGCTGGTGCGGGCCCGCCGGGCGTACGCCCGCTTCCTCCACGGCCGGGTCGTGTTCAAGGCCGAGCTGGCCGTCGTCACCCGGCACACGGCCCAGATCCAGGGCGTCTGGACCGACCCCGAGCTGCGCGGCCGCGGCCTGGCCACCGCCGGCATCGCGGCCGTCGTCCGAGATGCGTTGCGCCGCGTCGCGCCATCGGTCAGCCTGTATGTCAACGACTACAACACGCCAGCCCGCCGCGTCTACGAGCACTGCGGATTCCAGCAGGTCGGCACATTTGCGACGGTTTTGTTCTAACTTGGGACAAATCGCCGTCGTGTGGCGCATGATCACGAGGAACCCCGCAGCGGTGAACGAGGGGATGCTCGCATGGGCCAGATGATCCGGCAGATCTCGCCGAACACGACCCGCTACTACTGGTACCCCGGCGACAAGAAGGAATGGCTGCGCGCCCTCCTCGCCGCTGTGACCGGCGGCGCGGTGTTCGGCCTGGCCTGCCTGCTCACGCGCAACAGCCTGCCCGCGGCGGTGCTCGGGCTGTCCGCCGCTTCCGGGGTGTACGGCTTCAATCTCGGCCGCCGCGACCTCACCGCCGTCGAGGCGCTCGACGCCCGCACCTCCCGCCGCGAGGCCGTCGGCGCCGCCGGCCGCTCGGCCTGGCGCGGCTTCGCCGAGGGCGCGGCCGCCGCGTGCGCCGCGCTGATCATCGTGCACCTGCCCGCCCGCGGCCTCGTCGCGGACTGGCTCCTGCCGCTGGTGCCGGCCGTCGTCCTCGGCGTCTCCCGGCAGGCGGCCATGCTCGCCGCCCGGCTCACCCACCGCTCGGACGCCGCGTCGGTGTTCGTCGGCCCGGACGCCACCCGCCGCGACCCTGAATCGGCCGGCTCCGGTTCGCGCGGGCTCGCGGAGGCGGCGCCGGACGCCGCCGGCGCCTGAACCGGCGCGCAGGTGCGTCCTTTCGGCGGCGATTGACCGCGCGGCAGGCTCACCGCATGACGAATGTGTCCGAGCTGCGCCACCGCGCGGGTGACGCACTCCTGATCGCCGGCGGCTTCCTCGGGAGCGGCCGCCAGCACAGCCGCCAGATGACCCGCCTGCTCCAGCCGTGGATCAACGCGTGGACCTTCTCGCACATGCGGCTGCTGCGGCCGGTCGAGCCGGTGCCCGCCGCGGACCAGCCCCGCCCGCTGCCGCGCGGGCACCGGCCGCTCGACGAGGTCCGCTACCGCTTCGACGGCGCCGACCTCGGGCTCGCCGACCTGCACCGGCGCACGGAGACGACCGCGTTCGTCGTCCTGCACGGCGGCGCCGTCGTCCACGAGGCGTATCCGGGCCGCTTCGCCGGACCCACCCGGCCGTCGCTGCTGTTCTCCCTCACCAAGTCGATGCTGTCGATGCTGGTGGGCATCGCGGTCGGCGAGGGCGCGATCGGCGACGTCCGCGACCCCGTGGTCAAGTACCGGCCGGACCTGCGCGGCACCGCCTACGACGGGCCGACGGTGCTCGACCTGCTGAACATGTCCAGCGGCGCGGGCGACCTCGAGGACTGGACCGACCCCGACGCCACGATCATCCGGTTCAAGGACGCGATCGACGGCGACGGCAGCCTCCGCGACGTCGTCACGTCCGTCGAGCGCAACACCACGCCCGGCACGGCGTTCAACTACTCCTCGATCGACGCCCAGGTGCTGGGCTGGGTGCTGGAGTCGGCGACGAACACGACGCTGCCGCAGTACGCGGCGCGCCGCCTCTGGAGCCGGCTCGGCGCGGAGCGGGACGGGTACTTCTGGCTGACCCGGAGCAGGCCGCGCACGGCGATCGGCGCGGGGTCGTTCAACGCCACGCCGCTGGACATCGCCCGCCTCGGCCTGCTGATGGCCCGCGGCGGCGCCGTCGACGGCGACCAGATCGTGCCGGGCGAGTGGGTCGAGCAGTGCCGCACGAGCACGCTGTCCCACCTGGCCGTCGGCGCGCTGGGGCCGAGCGGCTACCCGCACTACGGCTACTCCCGGCTGTGGTGGACCCTCGACGGACCGCGCAACCCGTTCACCGGCCTGGGCATCTACGGCCAGTACCTCTACGTCGACCCGGACGCCGACGTCGTCATCGTCAAGACGAGCGCCTGGCCGACCCCCGACGACGCCGACCGCGACCGTGAGACCATCACCGCGCTGCGCACCGTCGCCGACCGCCTCGCCGCCGACGCGATGATCGCGCACTGACCACGCCGACAACCGGAAGCCGCCGCAGAGATGACCGAATCCCGCACCGACAAGAGCATCGCGGCGAAACGGGACCTGCCGTCGCCGTACAACCAGGACCTCTCGAAGGTGCTGTGCAGCCTCGACCGCTCGACCGAGCAGGGCCTCATCGACGCCGCGAACAGCCGCGGCACGGCGTCGCTGCTCTACGCCGGCATGACCCTCATCCAGAACGAGCTCGGCCCGCAGGCCAGGCGCCGCGAGGCCGTGCCCGGCCAGCGGGACTCCGTCGAGCGGCGCGCCCTGGACTTCCTGTCGCAGCGCGCCGTCGTGGCCCAGACCGGCCGGAACACGGCGCCGTTCGACCGCGGGTGCACCGAGCGCGCGCTGCGCAGCCGGTGGAAGAACCAGTCCCACTACATCGCCGACCTGCTGCGGTTCGGGCTGTGGCAGGAGCAGTACGGCATCGACTACGAGCTGATGCGGATCGAACGCGAGAAGCTGCTCATGGACCACGGCCGCGACCTGGTGGAGGCGGTGCACCTGGCCGCGGTCTGGGAGCTGGACATGCTGGTCCGGATGCCGATCTTCCGGCTGCACCTGCTGGCCATCTCCACCGCGGAGGGGGACGAGGTCATCCGCACGGCGATCGGGGAGAACTACCGGGGCCTGCTCGCCGAGTGGAAGGGCACCTACGAGCGCTCCTTCACGGCGCGCGGCCTGCGGCCCCGGCCGGGCGCGTCGTTCGCCAAGCTGGCGGACATGCTGGCGGCCATGGCCGAGGGGATGGCCATGCGGGAGCTGGGCGACGCGTACTCGCCGGTGCAGACCTCGGAGCATTCGACCCTGCTGGGCGAGGGCGGGATCTGGCTGCTGCTCGGCTGCCTGCAGCGCGATGACGACCCCGACCGGCGCACGGCGGAGGAGCGGCTGCGCGCGATGATCGGTTCGCCGCGGAACTCCGTCGAATCCGATTGATCGCCTGACGGGGTATAAATCCGAAAAGTCGTGGCGCGGAGCGCCCGACTTTTCGGTAGGCCGGCGGCGGCCGGCACCGATACAGCCGTGATGCGCCGCGTGCGGTCCGTGGGTGTCCGGTACCGTCCGGCGCCGTCCTGCGTCGCGCGGGAGCCGGCACCGCTGGTCGTCATCCCTACCGGCGACCATGTGGTGCCCGGCCTGCGCACCCCAACGCCCTGGGGGGTCGGCGATCACGTCCCACCCGTCGGGCGCTGCACACCGCGCAGGGACCGGAAGTCTCCGTGATCATGCGCATCCGGGCGTCGACACCATCGGTTTTTCATGATCGTGGAGTGGTGATGTACCCCTGTGTACCGAAAGGTTCCGGGATCATGGCAAACCCGTGGTGCGGCCACCGCGGACAGCATGATCACGGAGACATACATCCGGCCCGGCCGCGCGGATCGCAGGTTGCGCCCCCGACGAGTGCGACATCCGCACCGGTGACAGGCGCCGCGCACGCGAGTGCGGCCGCGCGGCTCGGGGCGGTCTCGATGCGCAACGGGTGCGGGTGCGCGCGGTTGCAGGTGGGCTTCAGAGGTGGTGGCGGGCGTGGGTGAGCCAGGCGGACGCGGCCGGGCTGATCGGGCCGGCGAGGCGCCAGGCCAGGCCGAGGCGGCCGCGTAGCTCGGGGCGGGCGATGCGCAGCGGGTGCAGGTGCGCGCGGTTGCGGGCGATCGAGGCGGGCAGGATCGCGACGCCGAGGTGGTGGGCGGCCAGCTGCTCCAGCACCGCGAGGGAGCCGGCCTCGAACGCGACGCGCGGTGTGAAGCCCGCCTCCGCGCAGGCGGCGTCGAGGATCGCGCGGATGCCGCCCCCGCGCGGCAGGCAGATCAGCGGGCGGTCGCGCAGGGCGGTGAGCGGGATCGTGTCGCGGGTGGCGAGCTCGTGTCCCAGCCAGACCGCGGCGTCGATCGGCTCGTCGGTGACGACGTGGACGCCGAGGCCGTCGGGCGTCCGCGCGTAGGCGACGATCGCCGCGTCCAGGCGGCCCTCCCGCACGGCGTCGACGAGGCGCTCGGAGGCGTCCTCGACCAAGGTGATCTCCACGGCCGGGTGCTTGGCGTTGAAGGCGGCGAGGATGCCGGCCAGGTCGACGGCGTGCGACGTGACGGTGCCGATCGCGACACGGCCGCGGGTCAGGCCGGTGAGCTCGTCCATGACCTGACGGGCGGCGTCCACGGCGCCGAGGGCCGCGCGGGCGTACGGCAGCACTGCCCGGCCCGCCGCGGTCAGCGTGACGGCGCGGCCGGAGCGGTCCAGCAGCGGCTGGCCGAGCTCCCGCTCCAGCTTGCGCACCTGCGCGCTGACGCCCGGCTGCGCGATCCGCAACCGCGCGGCCGCGCGCGTGAAGCCGCCCTCCTCGGCGACCGCGACGAAGTACTCCAGCTGGTGCAGCTCCATAACCGCTGATTCTAGATCCGAGCATGAGCCGCTCTTGGACTTCTGGCCGCGCCCGCGCGAGGCTCGAGACATGACGAAGAAGGCGATGACCCCCGAGGAGATCTCCCCGCTGTTCGTCGAGCTGGCCAACGCCGGCGACGTGGAGGGCCTCGCCGGGCTGTACGAGCCCGACGCCGTGCTCGCCTACCCGCCGGGCAGCACGACCGTGGGGCGGGAGGCGCTCAAGGCGGTGTTCGAGCAGATGGTGCGGCACGTGCCGCGGTTCGAGGTCGAGGATGCGCTGCCGACGCTGCGCCACGGCGACCTGGCGCTGACCTCGACCGAGGCGAAGGACGGCACCGGCGGCCGGGTGCAGGTCGTGCGGCGCCAGCCCGACGGCAGCTGGCTGCGCGTCATCGACCGCCCCGAGCAGCGCTCCTAACCCCCGGCTGCGCGCGGACGCGCCGGCCGCGCGCGGACGCGGAAGAACGCGTCCCGGCTGCGCGCGGACGCGGAAGAACGCGTCCCGGCTGCGCGCGGACGCGGAAGAACGCGTCCCGGCTGCGCGCGGACGCGGAAGAACGCGTCCCGGCTGCGCGCGGACGCCGAGGGACGCGCCCCGGGCTGCGCGCGGGCGCGGGGGAGCAGCCCTGGCTACGCGCGGGCGCGGAGGGACCCAGCCGGACGCGCGGGCGCGGGCGCGGAGGGACCCAGCCGGACGCGCGGGCGCGGGCGCGGAGGGACCCAGCCGGACGCGCGGGCGCGGGCGCGGAGGGACCCAGCCGGACGCGCGGGCGCGGGCGCGGAGGGACCCGGCCCGGACGCGCGCGGGTGCGGGTGCGGAGGGACCCGCCCGGACGCGCGGGCGCGGGCGCGGAGGGACCCAGCCGGACGCGCGGGCGCGGACGCGCGCGGGTGCGGACGGAAGTGCGCCGGGCTACGCGCGGACGCGGAGGGACTTCGGGTCGTAGAGGGGCTCCTGGCGTACCACCGCCGGAACCCACCGATCGAAGACGCTCACGTCGACCGCAGTGCCCGTCGGGACGTCGGCGGGCAGGTAGGCGTAGGCGATCGAGGCACCCACGCGGTAGCCGAACCCGCCCGACGTGACCCGGCCGACCGGGCGGCCCGCCACCCGGACCGGCTCGCCGCCCAGGCAGACCGTGCCCGGGTCGTCCAGGACCAGGCAGCGCAGCAGGCGCGCGGGGGCGCCCGCGGCCAGCAGGGCGTCGCGGCCCAGGAAGGGCTTGTCCAGGCGTACGAACGGAGCCAGACCGGCGGCCAGGGGACTCACGTCCGTGGTGAGGTCGCTGCCCCACACCCGGTAGCCCTTCTCCAGGCGCATCGAGTCCATCGCGCGGTAGCCGGCCGGGCGCAGGCCCAGCGGGGCCCCGGCCTCCATGAGCAGGTCCCACAAGGTGAGCATGTACTCGGTCGGGGCGTACAGCTCCCAGCCCAGCTCGCCGACGAACGTGACGCGCTGGGCGAGGAGCGGTACCGGTCCGGCGTAGAGGCGGACGGCGCGCATGAACGGGAAGTCCGCATTGGACAGTGACGTGTCGGTGAGCGGCTGGAGGATGTCGCGCGCGCGGGGGCCCCACAGGCACAGGCAGCCGTGGGCGCCGGTGACGTCGTCGATGAGCACGTCGGCGCCGGCTCGCAGGGCGTGCTTGCGGATCCAGTCCGCGTCGCGCACGCCGCTGGCGGTGCTGGTCACGATGCGGAAGTGGGTCTCGGCGAGGCGGGTGACGGTGAGGTCGGCCTCGACGCCTCCGCGCGCGTTGAGCAGCTGGGTGTAGGTCATGGCGCCGGCCGGGCGGTCGACGTCGTTGGCGCACAGGTGCTGCAGCAGGCTCAGCGCGTCCGCGCCGCGCACGTCGAGCTTGGCGAAGGAGGACTGGTCGAACAGGCCCGCGGCGTCGGTGGTGGCCGCGACCTCGCCGGCGATGGCGGGCGACCAGTTGCGCCCGGCCCAGCCCTTCGGCCGCTGCGCCTGCGGCGTCAGGCCGGCGTTGGCGCCGAACCAGTTGACCCGCTCCCAGCCCGCCTTCTCGCCCAGCGCGGCGCCCAGCTCGCCGAGGCGGGGCCAGACCGCGGAGCGGCGCAGCGGGCGCGCGGTCGCCCACTCCTGGCCCGGGTACACGATGTCGTAGTAGCGCGAGTAGCCGTCCAGCGCGCGGGTGCCCGCCCACCGCCGGCCGCCCGCGTAGCCGCCGAAGCGGCGCACGTCCATCGTGGACACGTCGTACTCGGGCGTGCCCTCGGCGATCCACTCCGCCATCACCTTGCCGACGCCGCCCGCCGCGGCCAGGCCGTGGACGCAGAACCCGGCGGCGACCCAGAACCCCGCGACCGCGGTCTCGCCGAGCAGGAACTCGCCGTCGGGGGTAAACGCCTCCGGGCCGTGCACGACGCGGGCGATCGGCAGCTCGCGCAGCGCGGGGACGCGGTGCCGGGCGTTGTTCCACGACTCGGCGAACTTGGCCATGTCCGGCTCGAACAGGGTGCGCGGCGCGTCCAGCGGGGCGCCGGACTCCGGCCGCCACAGCGACGGGTCGCGCACATAGCCGCCGACGAGCAGGCCGGTCTCGTCGGCGCCGCGGAAGTAGACGATGCGGTCCGGGTCGCGCACCGTCGGGATGTCCATCGTGGACGTCTCCGCCAGGGGCGCGGTCACGACGTACTGGTGCTTGATCGGCACGATCGGCAGCTCGACGCCGGCGAGGCGGCCCACGGCGCCCGCGGCCGCGCCCGCCGCGTCGACGACCACGTCGGCGGCGATCGGGCCGGCGGCGGTGACCACGCCGCGCACCCGGCCGCCCTCGACGGTGACGCCGGTGACCCGGGTGCCGGTGACGATGCGCACCCCGAGGCGGGCGGCGCCGGCGGCGAGGGCGTCGGCGAGCGCGGCCGGCTCGAGCCAGCCGTCGCCCGGTAGCCAGCCGGACAGGCGCACGTCGGCGACGTTGAGCATGGGCAGCCGGTCGAGGGTCTCGGCCGGCCCGAGCAGCGCCATGTCCAGGCCGTACGTCGTGGCCGAGCTCGCCTGCCGGCGCAGCTCCTCGACCCGCTCGGGGGTCGTGGCCAGGCGCAGCCCGCCGACGCCGCGCCAGCCCGGGTCGAGGCCGGTGAGCTCGCGCAGCTCGGCGTAGAGGCCGGAGGAGTACATGATCATGCGGGTCTGGCTCACCGTCGAGCGCAGCTGGCCGACGAAGCCGGCCGAGTGCCAGGTGGTGCCCTCGGTGAGCTCGTGCTGCTCCAGCAGCACGACGTCAGTCCAGCCGAGCCGGGCCAGGTGGTAGGCGATGCTGCATCCGGCGACGCCGCCACCGATCACGACGGCGCGCGCCGTGCCCGGCAGGTCCGACTCGATCGACATCGCATGATTGTGGCCCCGGGGGTACACCCCGGAAAAGGTCTGAAGGCGTGCCAACTGTTTCCGGCTGGTAAACGCGGGGATCGCTCTTGACGTGCGGCTGACGGGGGCGTTAACTCTGGACCACCATGACGCCGGTCACTTCGAGCCCACCGGGTTAAAGGCCTGGGTTCGCCCGAATTCGGCTCATGGACCGGGTGGATCGGCGAAGGGTCCGGTGCCATGACTGCGGTGCCGTCGATCGCGGACCTGCTGGAGCGGGTCCCGTCCTGGCGCGGCCGCGCGGTCGAGTGGCAGCGCCTCGAGGGCGGTCTGTCGCACCACGTCTTCCGCGTCGACGTCGACGCCGTGCCGTATGTGCTGCGCGTGCTCGACCCGGCGGTGTCCACGGCCGGCCTCGGCGTCGCGCCCGCGCGGGAGATCGCCAACACCCGGCTGGCCGCGGGGACGGTCGGCGCGGGGGTGCACGCGGTGCTGCCCGACGTGCCGGCGATCGTGCTGGAGTTCCTGCCCGGGCGCACGCTCGGGGCGGCCGACGTGCGCCGGCCCGACATGGTGCCGGCGATCGCGCGGGCGTGCCGCCGGCTGCACGCCGGACCCGTCTTCGGCAACGACTTCGACATCTTCGCCAAGCGCGCGGAGCTGCTCGACGTGTGCCGCCGCCACGACCTGCCGCTGCCGGAGGGCTACCTCGACTCGTCATCCACAGTGGACGCGATCCGCGCGGCGCTGGCCGAACGCCCCCTGGCCGCCGTACCGTGCCACAACGACCTGCTGGCCGAGAACTTCATCGCCACGGCCGGCGGCGTGCGCATCATCGACTACCAGCTCTCCGGCAACAACGACCCGGCGTTCGAGCTCGGCGACATCGCCGCCGAGGCGGACTACGGCGCGGAGCTGACGGAGCGGCTGGCCGGCGCCTACTTCGGCGCCGAACTGACCCCGGCGCTGCTGGCCCGGGTCCGGCTGTTTCACATCGCGTCCAACGTCACGTGGGCGCTGTGGTTCACCGTCCACCAAGGACTCCTCGCCGCCGCCCGCGGCGAGGGCTTCGATTACGCCGCGGAGGCGGCCGACAAGTGGGGCCAGGCGCGACGGGCGTTGGACGACCCCGAGCTCGGCGGGCTCCTCGCAACGGTGACCGGAAGGAAATCCACCACCCCCAACCAGTACTGAGGAGGTGCCCATGTCGGCATCGCCGACCCAGGCCGACCTGCCGATCGACGACGACGAGAAACGGCTCGCCGAGCTGGGCTACAAGCAAGAGCTGCGGCGCAAGTGGAGCGGATTCTCCAACTTCGCCATCTCGTTCTCCATCATCTCCATCCTCGCCGGCTGCTTCACCACGTTCGGTCAGGCCTGGATGAACGGCGGCCCGATCGCCATCTCGTGGGGCTGGCCGCTCATCTCGATCTTCATCCTGATCATCGGCTTCTGCATGTCGGAACTGGTCTCGGCATACCCGACGGCCGGCGGCATCTACTGGTGGGCGGCCCGGATGGGCCGGCCGGTGCACGGCTGGTTCACCGGCTGGCTCAACCTCGTCGGCCTGGTCGCGGTCACCGCGTCGGTCGACTACGGCTGCGCCACCTTCCTCAGCCTGGTGCTGGACGCCTACACCTCGTGGGACAGCACCAACCTCTACCTGACGTTCCTGCTGTTCGTGGTCATCCTGGCCGCGCACGTGGCGATCAACATCTGGGGCCACAACATCATCGACGTGCTGCAGAACGTCTCGGTGTGGTGGCACGTGGCCGGCTCCGCGGTCGTGGTGCTGATCCTGGTGTTCGTACCCGAGAAGCACCAGAGCCTCGAGTTCGTCTTCACCCAGCGGTTCAACAACTCCGGGTACTCCGACGGCACCTACTGGTTCCTCGTCCTGCCGTTCGGGTTCCTGCTCACGCAGTACACCATCACCGGTTTTGACGCTTGTGCCCACGTCTCGGAGGAGACGAAGGGCGCCTCGACCGCCGCCGCGAAGGGGCTGTGGCAGTCCATCTTCTACTCGGCGATCGGCGGCTGGATCCTGCTGCTCGCGTTCCTGTTCGCCGCGACCGACGTCGACGCCATCACCAAGGCCGCGGGCTTCTCCGGCGCCATCTTCGAGACCGCGCTGAGCCCCGGCTTCTTCAAGGCGGTCATCCTCATCTCCACCATCGGGCAGTTCTTCTGCGGCATGAGCTGCGTGACGAGCATGTCCCGGATGACGTACGCCTTCAGCCGCGACCGCGCGGTGCCCGGCTGGCGGCTGTGGTCCAAGGTGGACCGCAACGGCACCCCGGTCAACGCCATCATCGGCGCGGCGTTCGCCGGCCTGGTGCTGACCCTGCCGGCGCTGTACAAGAGCCCCACGGGCGCGCCGACCGCGTTCTACGCCGTCGTCTCGGTCGCGGTCATCGGCCTGTACCTGGCCTTCCTGATCCCGATCTACCTGCGGCTGCGGATGGGCGATCGGTTCGTGCCCGGGCCGTGGACGCTCGGCGGCAAGTACAAGGTGCTCGGCTGGATCGCGGTGGTCGAGATCGTCATCGTGTCGATCTACTTCATCATGCCGTTCACGCCGGTCGCGATCCCGGGCCACGAGGGCTTCACCTGGACCGCGGTCAACTACGCGCCGATCGCGATCGTCATCGTCATCGGCGGGGCCGCGCTGTGGTGGGCGCTGTCGGCCAGACGCTGGTTCAACGGCCCGATCCGCACCGTCGACCTGCCGCCCGCGCAGGACGCGGCGGTGGCCACCGAGTAGGGAATGATGGTCCGCGGGCCGGCCGGGATGCGCCGGCCCGCGAGACCGTCCCGGGGAGGTCGGATGCCGCTGGCTGCGGAGCCCCTGTCGGGCGTGCCGATGTGGCGGCCGGTACGGGGCGGCAACGCCTTCGAGATCACCGTTGCCCGGCTGGCCCAGGCGATCCGGCTCGGCCTCGTGCCGGTCGGCGAGCGCCTCCCGCCGGAGCGGGAGCTCGCCGAGCGGCTCCAGGTGAGCCGCGTGACCCTGCGCGAGGCGATCGCCGCCCTGCGCGAGGCCGGCTTCCTGGAGTCGCGCCGCGGCCGCTCGGGCGGCACGTTCGTGGTCCGCGCCAGCGGCGATCCCGCCGACGGCCACGCGCCGGACGCGGTCGAGCTGGCCCGGGAGATGGGTGACGCGCTGCACGACGCGCTGGATTTCCGCCGCGTCCTGGAGCCCGGGGCGGCGGCGCTCGCCGCCACCCGCGCGCTGTCGGCCCCCGACCGCGCGCACCTGGTGGCCTGCCTGGCCGCCGCGCGGACGCGTGACCCGCTCACCCGCCGGGTCAACGACTCGCGGCTGCACCTGGCGCTCGCCGCGGCCAGCGGATCCACGTCGGTGGCGGCCTCGATCGCCGACGTGCAGCTGCGGCTGGACCGCCTCCTCGCGGCGATCCCGGTGCTGCGGCGCAACCTCGACCACTCCGACGCCCAGCACGAGCGCGTGGTCGAGGCGATCCTGGCGGGCGACCCGGTGGTGGCCCGCCAGGAGATGGAGGAGCACTGCGACGCCACCGCGGCGTTGTTGCGCGGCCTGCTGGGTTGAGTTTATGGTTCCTTTCTAGACCTTTAGGGGTACCTCATGTTGACCGTCGAGCAGCTGCGCATCGCCGTGGACGAGCGCGAGATCGACACCGTCGTCGTGGCGATCACCGACATGCAGGGGCGGCTGCAGGGCAAGCGCTTCCACGCCCGGCACTTCCTCGCCGACGTCGTCGCGCACGGCACCGAGGGCTGCAACTACCTGCTCGCGGTCGACGTGGACATGAACACCGTCGACGGCTACGCGATGTCCTCCTGGACCGGCGGCTACGGCGACTTCGCGATGATCCCCGACTTCACCACCCTGCGCCGCATCCCCTGGCAGCCCGGCACCGCGCTGGTCCTGGCCGACCTGCGGCTGCTTTCGGGCGGCCCGGTCACCGCCTCGCCCCGGCAGATCCTGCAGGCCCAGATCGCCGCGCTCGGCAGCGCCGGCTACACCGCATGGACCGGCACCGAGCTCGAGTTCGTCGCGTTCCGGCAGTCCTATGAGGACGCGTTCCGGCAGGGGTACCGCGACCTCACCCCGGTGACCCTGTTCAACTCCGACTACTCGCTGCTGCAGACCGCCCGGGTGGAGCCGCTGCTGCGCCGCATCCGCAACGAGATGGCCGGCGCCGGCCTGGTGCCGGAGAGCGCCAAGGGCGAGTGCAACCTGGGGCAGCTGGAGATCGCGTTCCGCTACGACGCCGCGCTGCACAACGCCGACGGGCACGTGCTTTACAAGAACGGGGCGAAGGAGATCGCGGCGCAGGAGGGCGTGTCGATCACCTTCATGGCCAAGCCCAACGCGCGGGAGGGCAACTCCTGCCACATCCACTTCTCGCTGCGCTCGGCCGCCGACGGCCGCCCCGCCGTGGCCGGCGACGGCGAGCACGGCGTCTCGCCCGTCTTCCGCAGCGCCATGGCCGGCATCCTCGCCACGCTGCGCGAGTTCACCCTCTTCTACGCGCCGAACATCAACTCCTACAAGCGCTTCCAGGCCGGCTCCTTCGCCCCGACCGCGGTGCGCTGGGGCCTGGACAACCGCACCTGCTCGCTGCGCCTGGTCGGCCACGGCGCGTCCATGCGCGTCGAGAACCGGGTGCCCGGCGCCGACGTGAACCCGTATCTGGCGATCGCCGCGATGACCGCCGGCGCCCTCTACGGCATCCGCCGCGAGCTGCCGCTCGAGGACGTCTACACCGGCAACGCCTACGACGACGCCGCGGCGCCGCGGGTGCCCGCCACCCTGCGCGAGGCGCTCGCCCTGTGGGAGGCCAGCGAGGCCGCCCGCGAGGCGTTCGGCGCCGACGTCGTCGCGCACTACGCCAACATGGCCCGCATCGAGCTGGCGGCGTTCGACGCGGCGGTCACCGACTGGGAACTCATGCGGGGCTTCGAACGCCTCTGAAAGGTCTGTCCATGCACGACGTCATTTCGCCGGTGACCGAGGAGGTCGTGGCCTCGGTCCCGTCGCTCGGCGAGGAGGAGACCGACGCCGCCGTCGAGCGCGCCCACGCCGCCTTCGGGGCCTGGCGCGCGGTCGCGCCCGGCGACCGGGCCCGGCTGCTGCGCCGCTTCGCCGCCGTGGTCGACGCCCACAACGAGGAGCTCGCCCGGCTCGAGGTCCGCAACGCCGGCCACACCATCGGCAACGCCCGCTGGGAGGCCGGCAACGTCCGCGACGTCCTCGACTACTACGCCGGCGCCCCCGAGCGGCTCAGCGGCCGCCAGATCCCCGTCCCGGGCGGGCTCGACGTCACCTTCTACGAGCCGCTCGGCGTCGTCGGCGTCATCGTCCCCTGGAACTTCCCGATGCCGATCGCCGGCTGGGGCTTCGCGCCCGCCCTCGCGGCCGGCAACACGGTCGTGCTCAAGCCCGCCGAGCTGACCCCGCTGACCGCGATCCGGCTCGGCGAGCTGGCCCTGGAGGCCGGCCTGCCCGAAGGCGTTTTCACGGTACTGCCGGGCAAAGGCTCCGTCGTGGGCCAGCGCTTCGTCACCCACCCGCTGGTCCGCAAGGTCTGCTTCACCGGGTCCACCGAGGTCGGCAAGCGCATCATGGCCGGCTGCGCCGAGCAGGTGAAGCGGGTGACCCTGGAGCTCGGCGGCAAGAGCGCGAACATCGTCTTCGCCGACGCCGACCTCGACAAGGCCGCCGCGTCCGCGCCCGCCTCCGTCTTCGACAACGCCGGCCAGGACTGCTGCGCGCGGTCGCGCCTGCTGGTGCAGGCCGCCATCTACGACGAGTTCATGGCCCGGCTGGAGGCGTCGGTGCGGGCGTTCCGCTGCGAGGACCCGGCCCTGGAGTCGGCGCAGATGGGCCCGCTGATCTCCGCCGGGCAGCTCGCCTCCGTGCGCTCCTACGTCGACGACGACGCCGTCGCCTTCCGCGGCAGCGCCCCCGGCGGCCCCGGCTACTGGATGGCGCCGACCGTCCTCACCGCACGGTCCACCCGGGACCGGCACTGGCGCGAGGAGATCTTCGGCCCGGTCCTGTCGGTGCTGCGCTTCGACGACGAGGCCGACGCGATCCGGCTGGCCAACGACACCGAGTACGGCCTGTCCGGCTCCATCTGGACCCGCGACCTCGGCCGCGGCATCCGCGTCGCCCGCGGCGTGGAGTCGGGCAACCTCAGCGTCAACTCGCACTCCTCGGTGCGCTACTGGACCCCGTTCGGCGGGGTCAAGCAGAGCGGCCTCGGCCGCGAGCTCGGCCCGGACGCGCTCGCCGCGTTCTGCGAGGTCAAGAACGTCTACTTCAGCACGGAGGTTTAGGTGCAGGCACGTCTGCAGGACCGCGTCGCGGTCATCACCGGCGCCGGCAGCGGCATCGGCCTGGCCACCGCGCGCCGGTTCGCGTCCGAGGGCGCCACGGTCGTCGCGGTCGACCTCAACGAGGACGCGGGCAAGGCCGCGGCGCAGGAGGTCGGCGGCGAGTTCATCGCCGCCGACGTGGCCGACGAGGCCGCCGTCAAGGCGCTGTTCGACGGCGTGGCGCAGCGCCACGGCCGGCTCGACATCGCCTTCAACAACGCCGGCATCTCCCCGCCCGACGACGACTCCATCCTCGACACCGGCATCGAGGCGTGGGAGCGGGTGCTGAAGGTCAACAGCACCAGCGTGTACTTCTGCTGCAAGTACGCCATCCCCCACATGCTGGCCCAGGGCAAGGGCTCGATCATCAACACCGCCAGCTTCGTCGCGCTGCTGGGCGCCGCCACCTCGCAGATCGCCTACACCGCCAGCAAGGGCGCGGTCCTGTCGATGACCCGGGAGCTGGGCGTGCAGTTCGCCCGGCAGGGCATCCGGGTCAACGCGCTGTGCCCCGGCCCGATCGCGACCCCGCTGCTCATGGAGCTCTTCGCCAAGGATCCCGAGCGCGCCCAGCGCCGGCTGGTCCACGTGCCGATGGGCCGCTTCGGCACCCCGGAGGAGATCGCCGGCGCGGTGGCGTTCCTGGCCAGCGACGACGCGTCGTTCATCACCGCCTCGACGTTCCTGGTCGACGGCGGCATCACCGGCGCCTACGTGACGCCGCTGTGACCCGGCCGCTCGTGGGCATCACCGCGTATGCCGAGCCCGCGCGGTGGGGCGTGTGGGACACCCGGGCGGTGCTGGTGCCCGAGGCGTACGTGCGGATGGTCCGCGCCGCGGGCGCCCGCCCCGTCGTGCTGCCGCCCGACGACCTCGGCGGCGGCGCGGACGCGGCCGCCCTCGTCCGGCGCCTCGACGGGCTCGTCCTGGCCGGCGGCGCCGACATCGAGCCGGCCCGCTACGGCGCGGTCGCGCACCCCACGACCAGGACGCGGCCGGACCGCGACGCGGGGGAGCTGGCCGTGCTCGCCGCCGCCCTCGACGCCGACCGGCCGGTGCTGGGCGTGTGCCGGGGCATGGAACTGCTCGCCGTCGCCTACGGCGGCACGCTCACCCAGCACCTGCCCGACCTGCTCGGCAGCGAGCGGCACCAGCCCGCGCCCGGCGTCTACGGCGCGCACCCGGCGACGTTCGCGCCCGGCTCCCGCGCGGCCGCGGTCTTCGGTCCCGCCGCCGAGATCAACTCGTACCACCACCAGGCCGTCGACAAGCCCGGCACGCTCACCGTGACCGGCTGGGCCGACGACGAGGTCATCGAGGCCGTCGAGGACCCGGACCGCCGCTTCGTGCTCGGCGTGCAGTGGCACCCGGAGGAGGCGGGCGACGTGCGCCCCTTCGCCGCGCTGGTCGCCGCGATGTGAATTAGCGCCTGTTTCAGAGCTGGGGTGAGAGCGAGGCGGAGTCCAGGTTTCGTCCAGTGGTGGCCCGCGGAAGCCAGGCTACCGGTGTTGTAACCGGGCTTTCGCGGGACGCCGCTGGGCGGAAGCTGGGCCCGCCGCAGCCTCGCCTCAGCTCTGAAACAGACGCTAAGTTCGGGGCATGCGAATCGGGTTCGGACTGCCGGTGTCGGGCGCGTGGGCCACGCCGGGGGCGCTGGGGCGGGTGGCGGCGGAGGCGGAGCGGCTGGGGTACGACTCCCTCTGGACCTTCCAGCGGCTGCTCGTCGGCGTGGAGCAGCGGGTCGACCCCGTCTACCGCAGCGTGCTCGACCCGCTGGTGGCGCTCGGGTTCGCGGCCGCGCGTACCGAACGGATCAGGCTCGGCGTCGCGGTGGTCAACCTGCCGTTCCTGTCGCCGGCCTACCTGGCCAAGCAGGTGGCCACGCTCGACGTGCTCAGCGACGGGCGGGCCGACCTCGGGCTGGGCACCGGCTGGTCGGACGCCGAGTACGCGGCCACCGGCGGCGACGGCGAGCGGCGCGGCGCGCGGGCGCGGGAGTACGTCGCGGCGCTGCGCACCCTGTGGCGGGACGAGGTCAGCGCGTTCGACGGCGAGTTCTACACCGTGCCACCGAGCCGCATGGCGCCCAAGCCGGTGCAACCGGGCGGGGTGCCGATCCTGCTCGGCGGCTCCGTCCCGGGCGCGCTGCGGCGGGCCGGGGAGATCGCCGACGGGTGGGTCAGCCGCAGCGCGCACGACCTGCGGCAGATCGCCAAGGACGTCGAGCTGGTGCGCGCGGGCGCGGAGCGGGCCGGGCGCGACCCGGACACCGTGCGCATCGTGTGCCGGGGCGTGCCGTTCCGGGCCGACCGGGACCTGCTGGCCGGGTCCTACGAGCGGATCCGCGAGGACGTCGCGTGGCTCGGCACGCAGGGCGTCACCGAGGTGTTCTACGACCTGAACTTCGTGCCGGAGATCGCCGGGCCGGACGTGGACAGTACCGCGGCGGAAGCCCGAGCGATGGACATTTTGCACAACCTCACCCCCGTAGGGCTAAGTTGAGGGGCATGTCGCGACCGGTCATCGGCCTGACCACCTATGCCGAGGAAACCCGCTTCGGCCTCAACGACACCTTCTCCGCGGTCCTGCCGCTCTCCTACGTGCACGCGGT
The DNA here is from genome assembly GCF_050948465.1 of Dactylosporangium sp. CA-092794. Taxonomy (NCBI): domain Bacteria; kingdom Bacillati; phylum Actinomycetota; class Actinomycetes; order Micromonosporales; family Micromonosporaceae; genus Dactylosporangium; species Dactylosporangium sp. CA-092794. The sequence continues at coordinate 1,772,035 of NZ_CP192044.1, forward strand.
GCACGCCTCGGGCGGCCGGGCGGTGCTCGTCACCCCCGACGACCCCGACGTGGACGTCCTCGACGGCCTCGACGGCATCATGTTCACCGGCGGCTCCGACGTGAACCCCGACCTCTACGGCGAGCCCCCGCACGCCACGACCAAGGTGAAGCCGGAGCGCGACGCCGCCGAGCTGCTGCTCATGCGCGCCGCCCTCGACGCCGACCTGCCGCTGTTCGGCATCTGCCGGGGCATGCAGCTCATGTGCGTCGCCTACGGCGGGCGGCTGCACCAGCACCTGCCCGACGTGCTCGGCCACCACAACCACCGCCCGGTCAGCGGGCCGAAGTTCGGCGAGCACCCGGTGCGGCTCTCCCGCGGCTCCCGCGCGGCGCGGATTCTCGGCGACGCGGTGATCGTCAACTCGTTCCACCACCAGGGCTGCGCGGACGCGGGCCGGCTGGTGCCGACCGGCTGGTGCCCGGAGGACAATCTGATCGAGGTGGTCGAGGACCCGGCCAAGACGTTCGCGGTCGGCGTGCAGTGGCACCCGGAGGACACCACGGACTTCCGCCTGTTCGCCGCGTTCATCGAGGCGGCCCGCGCCCGCCGACACAATGTGGCCACACGGCCCTAATCTCTGATATCGTCGCCGCCGTGAGGACAGCCGAGATGTACTTCAGTCTCCCCGACGTGATTCGGCCACCCGGCTTGTTCACGCTCGATGACGTCATCGCCATCGACGCCACCGAAGGCCTCCGGTTCGAGCTGCATGAGGGGATCATCCTGATGGCGCCGCCGCCCAGCCCGGCTCACCAGGAGGTCGACCTCGACCTGGCCCTCTACTTCAGACGGCAGGGTCGCACGGTGTACCAGGGCATCGGCGTCGTCATCGACCAGTTCAACTACCGCATTCCGGACGTCGTCGTGCTCCGGCCGGAGCGCTCGATCGACCCGGACCGGAACGAGCAGTCGGCGGACATCGTGGACATCGCGGTCGAGATCGTCTCGCCGAGCTCGGGCGATCTGGACCGGATCGTGAAGCCCAAGACATACGCCCAGGCCGGGATTGCGCAGTATTGGCGCGTCGAGCCCGGCCCCGGCGGCTACGTCGTCTTCATGCACACCCTGCGCGACGGCGCGTATGCGCAGACCCGCGAGGTGCCGCTGCGCGACCTCGTCCAGTAGGGCGCTGCCGGTGAGGCCGGGTCAGGAGGCGGCCTCGTCGGCGGTGCGGTGCTCGATGCGCAGGTCGGGCGTGGTCTCCCGGTAGTCCTCGCGGTCGTCGGAGTCGTGCAGCACGGCCTCGGCCTGGGCCTGCCAGTCGTCGCTGCCCGCCGCGCGCTCCTCCGGGAGCGGCTCGGCGGCCCGGGCGCGGATGCGGTCGTCGTCGATCATGGTGGTGGGTTACCCAGACCACCGGGTGTTGATGCGCGTTAGGCTTCTGGGCATGAAGGTTCGTGCACCGCTCGCCCCCGGCACGCAGACGCCGTGGCGCCACGTCCCCGCCGCGATCGCGCGCCCCGAGTATGTCGGCAAGCGGGGGCCCGCCAAGCACCGCGGCTCCGATGTGCAGACGCCCGAGACCATCGAGCGGATGCGGGTCGCGGCGAAGCTGGCGGCGCAGGCCACCGTCCTGGCCGGCGAGCACGCGCAGCCCGGCGTCACCACCGACGAGGTCGACCGGGTCGTGCACGAGTACCTGTGCGATCACGGGGCGTATCCGTCGACCCTGGGATACAAGGGCTTCTCCAAGTCCTGCTGCACCTCGCTCAACGAGGTGATCTGCCACGGCATCCCCGACTCCACGGTCATCGAGGACGGCGACATCCTCAACGTCGACGTGACCGCGTTCATCGGCGGCGTGCACGGCGACACCAACCAGACCTTCTGCGTCGGCGACGTCGCCGAGGAGGACCGGCTGCTCGTCGAGCGGACCCACGAGGCGATGATGCGCGGCATCCGCGCGGTCGCCCCCGGGCGGCCGCTCAACGCGATCGGGCGGGTCATCGAGGCCTACGCCAAGCGCTTCAACTACGGCGTCGTGCGCGACTTCACCGGGCATGGCATCAACGAGGTCTTCCACACCGGGCTCTACGTGCCCCACTACGACAACCCGCGGCTCACCACGATCATGGAGCCCGGGATGACGTTCACCATCGAGCCGATGATCACGCTGGGCACCCACGAGTACGACATCTGGAAGGACGGCTGGACCGTCGTCACCAAGGACCGCAAGTGGACGGCCCAGTTCGAGCACACCATCGTGGTGACCGAGGACGGGTACGAGATCCTCACCCTGCCGTGAGTCACCCGGCGGCGGACGATGCGCATCATCACGCCGACGTCTCCGGCGGCTGGCTGCGGGCCGCGGTGTTCGGCGCGATGGACGGGCTGGTCACCAACATCGCGCTGATCGCCGGCGTGGGCGGGGGCGGCGCGGCCGCGCGCGAGATCGTGCTCACCGGCACCGCCGGACTGGTCGCCGGGGCGATCTCGATGGGGCTGGGCGAGTTCACCAGCGTCCGCGCGCAGAACGAACAGGTCGCGGCCGAGGTCTTCAAAGAGCGTCAGGAGCTTCAGCGGTACCCGGAGGCAGAGGCGGCCGAGCTCGCCCGCATCTGGCAGGCCCGCGGCGTGCCCGGGCCGCTGGCCCTCGAGGTGGCCACCATCCTCGGGCAGAACCCGGAGGCGGCCGTGCGCGTCCACGCGCAGGAGGAGCTCGGCGTCGACCCGGCCGACGTGCCCTCGCCGTGGACGGCGGCGGGCTCGTCGTTCGTCTGCTTCTCGGTCGGCGCACTGGTGCCGCTGGCGCCGTACCTGCTCGGGGCGGCGTCGTTGCCGCTGTCCCTCGGCGCGGGCGGCGCGGGGCTGTTCGCGGCGGGCGCGCTCGTCGCCCGCTTCACCCGGCAGGCGTGGTGGTGGTCAGGGACCCGGCAGCTGCTGCTGGGGGCGGCGGCGGCCGGGGCTACCTATCTGGTCGGGCGGTTCATCGGTCTCGTGGCCTGAGCTGTTTGGAGCCCTGAACCGTCTCGGGGGCCGGGTGGTTCCCCGAGACGGCAGGCTCACGAGACGGCGTACTCGTTAACGACGCGGCTGCATCGTCGGACCGGCCCACGCGGTGCGGCGCATGATCGGGTCCTCCTCTCGTTTAGACGCTCGTGGCGTGATGCATCGATCGTCGCGGAGCGGACAGCCCGATGGGGCCTTGCGCCCTTGCTGTGGCACGCTTTCGGGAGTATCGGTTCGCCGTCCGGTTCAGCCTGCTTTGTCGGCGCTCAACACAGCCGCCGACGTGGCATTTTGTCCGGATTTATCGGTACCTATGATGGTTTGCCGGGAAACGCGGCCACCAGCGGCGTCAGGTTGCCCGCCTCGCGGAACCCGGCCGCGCGCGTCGTGCAGTCGATCAGCGCGTCGAGCGCGATCCGCCGGACCTCGCCGTCGGTGGCCGGCAACGCCAGGCGCCACTGCGCCCCCGTGCGATCCTCGAGCAGCACCGCCAGCTTCAGCGCGGACGCCCGGTCGGTGAGCGCGAACGGCAGCTGATAGGACGCGGCCGTCGGCGGCGGCGTCACCCCGGCCGAGGCCAGCCGCACGATGAGCGCATCCCGTCGCGCCCGGTGCGCGTTGTCCGCGTTGTGAGCCAGCCCGACGGTCGCCCCGTCCAGCTTCGGCCCCAGCACCCCGTAGCCGTAGATGGCGGCGTGCTCGGCCTCCAGCGCCGCCACGAGCCGCTCGTCGGCGGGTGTCACGTCAGCACCTCCTGGTGGCCCGCCCGGCAGGCGGCGATCGAACCGAGCAGCGCGGCCCGATACGACGGCGCCGCCAGGCACGCCGCCTCGGCGTCCTGGCGCCCTTGCTTCTCCAGCGCGACCAGCTCGCTCACCGCCGCCCCCTGATCGCCCGGCACCGTCCCCACGGCCGTCGCACTGGTCCCGGCGGACGGCGTACCGGTTCCCGCGGACGGCGTGCTGGTCCCGGCAGACGGTGTGCTGGCCCCGACGGACGGCGTGTTGGTCGCGCCGGTCCCCGCGGAGGTGCTGGCACCGCCGGACGGCGTGCCGGCCCCGGCGGAGGTGCCGGCGCCGGTGGACGGCACGCCGGGCCCGGTGGACGGCTTGGCACCGGCGGACGGCGAACGGCCACCGGCGGACGGCGTGCCGGCTCCGGCGGACGGCGTCACGGACGGGAACGGCCCCGCCTCGGGCAGCCCGATCTCCCGCGCCAGCGCGATCACATGCTGCGCATGGTCGTCCCGCAACGGCCCGAGCCGGTCCCGCAGGCCGGGAAACGCGTCGAGCACCGCCGAATACCGATCCCGCAGCGCGACGGTCCCCGACAGCAGCGGCAGCAGGACGTCGGGCGCACCGTGCCACTCCGCGGGCTCGCCACCACCCACGTCGCAAGCGGCGACCGAGCCGGTCGCCACCACAACGACAGCGGCGAGCAAGGTGCGTCGGCGGATAGGCACGCGCATAGTCAACACCATCCGGGCGTTTTGCCGCGCACCCACCTCGCCGCGCCACCCGGCCCCTAGCCACCCGCGCCCGTGCCTTCGCGCCGTGCGCCGGAACGCACGGTGACGCCCGGCCGGCCGGGCGTTTGTCTCCGTGATCATGACGCCCGCCATGGCCGCGGCGCGTCAGGTTGCCGCGTGCGGGCGGCGCCTCCGGGTTCGGGTCCCAGGTTGTCGCCGGCGGATGGTGCCTTCGGGTTCGGGCCCCACGTCGGCGCGTCCGGGCGGGGGCGTGAGCTGGTCGGCGGCGCCGGCGGGTGGCCTTCGGAGCGCCGCCGGGACGACCCGACTCACCTCGCGTTACGCTCTGCACGAGCCGCCCGCGCGAAGAGACGCAGGCGGCGTTGAGCCGTGCGCCCGAGCGGGTGCCTTGAAGGAGGGGTGTCGATCATGGCCCAGCAGCATCGACAGCGCCTCCTCGCGGTGGTGGAGCCGGTCGTGACGGCGGGCGGGTACGACCTCGAGGATCTCAGCGTCACCCGGGTCGGCCGGCGCCATCTGTTGCGCATCGCGGTGGACAGCGACGCCGGCGTGGACCTCGACGCGGTCGCCGAGCTGTCGCGGGGCATCTCCAGCGCGCTGGACGACGCCGAGGCCGGCGGGGACGAGCTGATCGCGGGGGAGTACGAACTGGAGGTCGGCTCGCCCGGTGTCGATCGGCCGCTGACGCTGCCGCGGCACTGGCGGCGCAACCGGGCGCGGCTGGTGAAGGTGCGCGCGGGTGGGCAAGAGGTGACCGGGCGGGTGGTCGCGGTCGACGACGCGGCAGTGACCCTCGACGTGGACGGGGACCGGCAGACCCACACCTACGGCGACCTCGGGCCGGGCCGAGTCCAGGTGGAGCTCAAGCGCCTCGCCGAGCTGCCCGACCCGGACGACCAGGATTTTGACGAAGCAGAAGACGAAGCAGAAGACGATGAGGAAGGGGAGGACGGGGAGTGAACATCGACCTTGCGGCCCTCCGCGCACTGGAGCGCGAGCGCGAGATCCCGTTCGAGACCATCCTCGCGGCGATCGAGACTGCGCTGCTCACGGCGTACCGGCACACCGAGGGGGCCAACCCGCACGCCCGCGTGGAGATCGACCGTCGCACGGGGGCGGCGTCCGTGCTCGCCCAGGACGTCGACGAGGACGGCGCCATCATCCGCGAGTACGACGACACCCCGCACGACTTCGGCCGGATCGCGGCGATGACCGCCAAGCAGGTCATCCTGCAGCGGCTGCGCGAGGCGACCGACGAGGCGCACTTCGGCGAATACGTCGGCCGCGACGGCGACCTGGTCACGGGCGTGATCCAGGCCCACGAGGCGCGGGCCGAGAAGGGCATCGTCACCATCGATCTGGGCAAGATCGAAGGCATGCTGCCCGCGGCCGAGCAGGTGCCCGGCGAGCGCTACGAGCACGGTCAGCGGATCAAGGCGATCGTGGTGCACGTGGCCAAGGGCTTCCGCGGACCGCAGGTCACGCTGTCGCGGTCGCACCCGAATCTGGTGAAGCGGCTGTTCGCATTGGAAGTTCCGGAGATTGCCGACGGTACCGTCGAAATCGCGGCAATCGCCCGTGAAGCCGGACATCGGACCAAGATCGCTGTGCGGTCGACGGTGGCCGGGGTGAACGCCAAGGGGGCGTGCATCGGCCCAATGGGGCAGCGGGTTCGGGCCGTCATGAGCGAATTGCACGGCGAAAAGATCGATATCATCGACTGGTCGGATGATCCCGCGCAATTTGTCGGAAATGCCCTTTCTCCCGCCAAAGCGCTCAACGTCGAGGTCGTCGACGCGGCCAACCGGGCGGCCCGGGTGACGGTCCCGGACTTCCAGCTTTCCCTGGCCATCGGCAGAGAGGGCCAGAACGCGCGGCTCGCCGCGCGGCTCACGGGATGGCGGATCGACATCAGACCCGACAATGCCGCGGATGGCAACGTCGATCACGTCACCGGACCGGGCGCGGCGCGCGCCGAAAGTGCAGGGTAGACTTCTTGACGGTACGTCGCACGCCCCCGGCTGGCATGCCCGCGATCCCGGCTGCGCCGGTTCGCACCTGTATCGGATGCCGGAAGCGTGCGTCATCCTCCGAGTTGCTGCGATTTGTCGCGATCGAGTTCGGCCCAGGGCAGTTCAGGGCTGTGCCCGATCCGGCTCGCAGACGGCCGGGCCGGGGCGCGCACCTGCATCCCGATCCGGCTTGCCTCGCGCTAGCGGAGCGTCGGCGCGCCTTCGGGCGGGCTCTACGCGTCACCGGGGTCCTCGACACCGGACCGCTGGCCGAAGCCGTCGCTCCGGCGACGGTGACGGAGCCGGAGCATGCGCAGTGACTGGAACCGCCGATGGTGGGAGCGCGACGCCCCACCCGGATCACGCAAGGTAGGACGACGGACATGAGCACACGATGAAGTCCCTGAGATGACCAGGCTTCAAGTGCACGAGTGAGGTCGGAGCGGAACTTGCCGCCCGGCCTCGAGGTGAGGAGTGTAGTGGCAGGCAAGGCCCGCGTACACGAGCTGGCGAAAGAGCTCGGGGTCGAAAGCAAGACCGTGCTCGCGAAGCTGCAGGAGCTTGGCGAATACGTGAAGTCCGCATCCAGCACGGTCGAGGCGCCGGTGGCGCGCCGGCTGCGTGCGAGCTTCGAAAACGGTGGAGGGTCCGCTCCGGCGCCCTCGGCACCTCCTGCGCCGGCCCCGTCGGCCCAGTCGTCGGCTCCCGTACCGACGGCCCCACGACCGACGCCGTCCCCGGCGGCCAAGCCCTTTGCGCCCCCGAAGCGGCCCCAGCCGCAGGCGAGCGGAGGACCCGGCGGTTCCGGAGGCGGGGGCGGCCGTGGCCCCGTTCCCGGCCCGCCGCGCCCGAGCGCGCCCGCGGTCCGGCCGACGAGCGCGCACGACATCGAGGTGGCGGCCGCGGAGCAGCGTGCCGCCGCGCTGAAGGCTGAGCAGGATGCGGCCCTGAAGGCCGCCCAGCAGGCCCGGCAGCGCGAGCACACCCGGCGCGACGCCCCGCAGCCGCCCAGCGGCGGCGGCAGTGGCGGCGGCGGTGCTCCCGCGCCCACGCCCGGTCCGCGTCCGAGCCCGGCGCCCGGCCCGTCCGGTGGTGGCGGCGGTTCGTCCGGCCCGTCACCGCGTCCCGGCCAGGGTCCGCGCCCCGGCGGCGGCCGTCCGCCGGCCCGGTCCCCGGGCAACAACCCGTTCGGCGTGTCCGGCGGCGCGTCCCCGCGTCCGCCGTCGCCGGGCAACATCCCGCGGCCCAACCCGTCCTCCATGCCCCCGCGGCCCAACCCGGCCTCGATGGGCGGCCCCCGGCCCAACCCGTCGCAGATGCCGAGCCAGCGGCCCGGTCGTCCGGGCGGCGGCCCCGGCGGTGACCGTCCCGGTCGTCCGGGCGGCGGCGGTGGCGGCGGTGGCGGCTTCCGTGGCGGCCCCGGCGGCGGCGCCGGTCGTCCCGGTGGTCCGGGCGGCGGCGGCGGCGGCGGCGGTGGCTTCCGTGGCGGTCCCGGTGGGGGCGGCGGCGGTGGCGGCGGCTTCCGTGGCGGTCCCGGTGGGGGCGGCGGCGGTGGCGGTGGCTTCCGCGGTGGTCCCGGCGGTGGCGGTGGCGGCGCGCCCGCGGGTGCCGGCGCTGCCGGTCGCCCGGGCGGCGGCGGCGCGGGCGGTCGCGGCCGTGGCGGCGGCGCGGCGGGTGCCTTCGGGCGTCCCGGCGGCCGGCCGACGCGTGGCCGCAAGTCGAAGAAGCAGCGCAGACAGGAGTTCGACAACCTCTCCGCGCCCACCATGGGCTCGGGCGCCCCGCGCGGGCAGGGTCAGGCGATCCGCCTGCCGCAGGGTGCGTCGCTGTCGGACTTCGCCGACCGGATCAACGCCAACCCGGGCTCGCTCGTCCAGGAGATGTTCAACCTGGGCGAGATGGTGACGGCCACCCAGTCGTGCACCGACGACACGCTCAAGCTGCTCGGCGAGCACCTCGGCTTCGACGTGCAGATCGTCAGCCCCGAGGACGAGGACCGCGAGCTGCTGGCCCGCTTCGACATCGACCTCGACGCCGACGTCGACGAGGAGCGCCTGGTGGTGCGTCCACCGGTGGTGACCGTCATGGGTCACGTCGACCACGGCAAGACGAAGCTGCTGGACGCGATCCGGCAGACCAACGTCGCCGGGGGTGAGGCCGGTGGCATCACCCAGCACATCGGTGCCTACCAGGTGCGCGTCGACCACGACGGCGAGGACCGGGCGATCACCTTCATCGACACCCCGGGTCACGAGGCGTTCACCGCCATGCGTGCCCGTGGTGCGCAGGCCACGGACATCGTGGTCCTGGTGGTCGCGGCCGACGACGGCGTGATGCCCCAGACGATCGAGGCGCTCAACCACGCCCAGGCGGCCGACGTGCCGATCGTGGTCGCGGTGAACAAGATCGACAAGCCCGAGGCCAACCCGGGCAAGGTGCGGCAGGAGCTCACGCAGTATGGCCTGGTCGCCGAGGAGTACGGCGGCGACACCATGTTCGTCGACATCTCCGCGAAGAGCCGGATCAACATCGACGGCCTGCTCGAGGCCGTCCTGCTGACCGCCGACGCCGCGCTCGACCTGCGCGCGCCCATCGACGGCCAGGCCCAGGGCATCGCGATCGAGTCGCACCTCGACCGCGGCCGCGGCCCGGTCGCCACCGTCCTGGTGGAGAAGGGCACGCTCAACGTCGGTGACTCGATCGTCGCCGGGCGGGCCTACGGCCGCGTCCGCGCGATGCTCGACGAGAACGGCAAGCCCGTGCCGCACGCGGGTCCGGCCCGTCCGGTCCTCGTGCTCGGCCTGACCTCGGTGCCCGGCGCCGGCGACACGTTCCTCGCCGCCGACGACGACCGCACCGCGCGTCAGATCGCCGAGCAGCGGCAGGCCCGCCGCCGCGCGGCCGAGATGGCGGCGCGCACCGGCCGGGTCACCCTGGAGACGCTGTTCGACCAGCTCAAGCAGGGCGAGAAGACCACGCTCAACCTCATCCTCAAGGGTGACGGCTCGGGCTCGGTCGAGGCGCTCGAGGACGCGCTGGTCAAGATCGTCGTCTCCGACGAGGTCCAGCTGCGGATCATCCACCGCGGTGTCGGTGCGGTCACGCAGGACGACGTCAACCTGGCCAGCGCCTCCGACGCGATCATCATCGGGTTCAACGTGCGGGCCGAGGGCCGCACGCGCGACCTGGCCGACCGCGAGGGCGTGGAGATCCGGTACTACACCGTCATCTACCAGGCCATCGAGGACATCGAGTCGTCGCTGAAGGGCCTGCTCAAGCCGGTGTACGAGGAGGTCGAGCTCGGCCAGGCGGAGATCCGCGAGATCTTCCGCTCGTCGCGCTTCGGCAACATCGCGGGCTGCATCGTCCGCACCGGCCTGATCCGGCGCAACAGCAAGGCGCGCCTGATCCGCGACGGTGCGGTGGTGACCGACAACCTGTCGATCGCCGGCCTGCGCCGCTTCAAGGACGACGCGACCGAGGTCCGTGAGGGCTTCGAGTGCGGTATCACGCTCGGGACGTACAACGACATCCAGATCGGCGACGTCATCGAGACGTGGGAGCTGCGGGAGAAGCCGCGCACCTGATGTTCGGACAGCCCCGAGGGCCGTGGACGGCTTGCCGTCCGCGGCCCTTTTGGCATCGACTTCGCTCCGGCCGCGGCGTACCGTCGGACGCACTATGGACCTGTCCTGGTGGTCGATCGAAGTCCGCGACGGGGACTACCCGGCACGGCAGTGGCGCGACGCCCACAGCGCCGCACTCATCGAGTCCGCCGTGACCCACGGGGCCTGCGACTGGGCCTGGCGGTCGGAGGACTTCGGGGTCGTCTTCGAGATCGGTTTCGCCGACGCGGACGACTGGCTGCGCTTCCGGCGGCTGCCGGCGGTGGTGGCCGCCCTGGACGCGGTGGCGCCCGACTCCCTTTACGTCTACCGCGGCCGCGGCGGCAGCTCCGGCGCCGTCCAGCCGCGCCGCCGGGGCCCGCTGCCCGCCGCGGGCGCGGCCGCGCTGCCCGTGGAGCCCGAGCCGCAGCTGGTGGCCCGCCCGCCGCTGATGGTCGCCTGACGCTGATGGTCGCCTGACGCCGTCCAGTTCCGGCCGGTTCGGCTTCGGCCGTTTCGGTTCCGGCCGTTTCGGTTCTGGCCGTTTCGGTTCTGGCCGGGTCGGTTCCGGCCGTTTCGGTTCCGGCTGGGTCGGTTTCGCCTGCGGATCGCTCGAAGGGCGGTTTGCCGCTTCTTTCATGACCTGAGCCCCGCGCCCGGGAGCGGAATGGTTGCCGATCGCCGGGGCGGGAATATCAACGGCGAGAACTCGGCGCGCGGGCTAAGATCTTGCGCCGTGTATATCGGTACCGCGGTCTTCGATCTGCTCCTGCCCGGTGACTCGCGATCGCTCAAGACCAAGCGCTCATATGTGCGCCCGCTGATCGCGCAGTTGCGCAAGTTCGAGATCTCCGTCGCCGAGGTCGGGGCCCTGGACCTGGTGGGACGGGCCGAGGTGGGCGTCGGCGTCGTCGCCGCGGAGCCGGGGCATGTGCGCGAGGTGCTCGACACCTGTGAGCGTGCCGTTGCCGGGCGCCCCGAGTTCGAGCTGCTGTCCGTGCGCCGGCGGTTGCACGGGGGCGACGACGAGTAATCCCGCCTTCTCGACGCGGCCTCGCGGGCGGGGCGCGGGTACTGTCAAGGCGTTGGTCAGATATGCAGGTCCGCGACCGGCCGGAAGGCCGCCGGCGGACCGCTTGGCTGCGGAGGTGTTCGAGATGACGGATCCGGCGAAGGTGCGGCGGCACGCCGAGCGCGTGCGCGAACTGGTCGCATCGGTGGTGCGGACGCAGATCAAGGACCCGCGGCTCGGCATGATCACGATCACCGACGCGCGGATCACCGCAGATCTTCGCGAGGCGACCGTGTTCTACACGGTGCTGGGCGACGCCGCGGCGCAGGCCGGCACGGCGGCGGCCCTGGAGAGCGCCAAGGGCCTGCTGCGCTCGACCGTCGGCAAGGCCCTCGGCCTGCGACACTCGCCGAGCCTGGCGTTCGTGCACGACGACGTTTCGGAGCACGCCAAGCACATCGACGAACTGCTGGCGAGCGCCCGCGACGCCGACGCCGAGGTCCAGCGCCTCGCCGCCGGCGCACGCTACGCGGGCGACCCCCAGCCCTACAAGCTGGACGACGACGATCAGGCCGACGCCGACGACCTGGCCGCCGACGCCGCCGACGACGAGGTGGTCGTCGGCCAGGACCGGCGGTGAGCCGGCTCGCGCCCGGCCACGTATCGGGCGCGGGCCACCAACCCGGCACGGCGGCCCCGTCCCGGGCCGCCAAAGTGCCCCGTCCCGCGTCCGCGCCCGCGCCCGGCCGTCCAGGCGCGGAGACCGGCCGCGCTCCCGTGGCTCCGCCTCCGCGCGCGACGGCCGCCGCCACGCCGGCAACGCCCCGCCCCAACGCGGAGGCGGCGCGTCCGCGCGCTGAGGTGGCGGCCCCGGACGGCGAGCGCGGGGAGGCGGTGGCTGCCGACGGCGGCCGCGCGGAGGCGATGACCGTGGGCGGTGGAGCCGTGGAGCCGATTGCCCGCGCGGAGGCCGCCGTGGGCGGTGGGGCCGTGGACGGTGGGCGCGTGGAGGCGGGCGTGGGCGGTGGAGCCGTGGAGCCGATTGCCCGCGCGGAGGCCGCCGTGGGCGGTGGAGCCGTGGACGGTGGGCGCGTGGAGGCCGGCGTGGGCGGTGGAGCCGTGGGGGCGGTGGACGTGGACGGTGGGCGCGCGGAGGCGGCGGGTTCGGGCGGGCCGGCGTCGGCGGCGGGCGGAACGGGGCGGGTGCGGGAGGCCGGCGGGGAGCAGCGGCCGTCCGAGGCCGAGTGGGACGCGGCCGTCGCGGCGTTGCGCGGGCTGCCCGACCGGGCGCGGGTGCTGCTGGCGTGTCACGTGAATCCCGACGGCGACGCGCTCGGCAGCATGCTCGGCTTCGCGCTCGGGCTGGGGCGCATCGCCGGGGAGCTGCGCATCGAGCGGCTGGCGGCGACGTTCCCCGGGCCGATGCGGCTGCCGGCGCCGTTCGACCGGCTGCCGGGCGTCGAGCTGCTCGTCGCCGAGGCCGACGCCGATCCGGCGCCCGACGCGATGCTCGTGTTCGACGTGGCCAGCATCGAACGGCTCGGCGGGCTCGCCGAGCGGCTGCTCGCCGCGCCGGTCGGCATCGTGCTCGACCACCACGCCTCGAACCCGGGGTTCGGCGGCATCAGCCTCGTGGACCCCGCGGCGGCCGCGACGTCGGTGCTGTCGGACGGATTGCTGCGCCGGCTCGGAGTACCACTCAATCCAGAAATCGCCGAATGCCTCTATGTGGCGCTGGCCACCGACACCGGCTCGTTCAAGTTCGCCTCGACCACGCCCGCGGTGCACGAGTTCGCGGCGCGGCTGATCGCGACCGGCATCCCGGTGGGCGAGATCTCGCGGCGGTTGTTCGACACGCGACCCGTCGGCGCGCTGCGGCTCTTCGGCGTCGCGCTCGCGCGGATGGTGCTCGAGCGCGAGGGCGCGGGCGGGCTCGGGTTCGCGTGGACGTACCTCACGCTGGACGACCTCGCCGCCCACGAGCAGCCGCCGTCCGCGGTCGAGGCGCTCATCGACACGGTGCGCGCGGTCGCGGAGGCGGACGTCGCGTGCGTGGTCAAGCCGGTGCGGCCGGGGGAGTGGTCGGTGTCGCTGCGCAGCAAGGGCGCGGTCGACGTCAGCGCCGTGGCCGTCGCGCTCGGCGGGGGCGGGCACCGGTTCGCCGCGGGGTTCAGCTCCGGCGGTACCGTCGCGGAAATCATCGACGCCATCCGGGCACTGCTGCCGGCCGCCGCCCATCAGGGTTAACTCCGGGAGAATCTCCGGGGGACTGCAGCTGGCCGGCGGGCATCCGGTCCGGTGACAATCGATGGATGGACCGCCCCGAGGTCGTCGCGGAGGTTGACCGGGCCTGGGCTCGGCCGGCTGTCCTCACCCCCGTCTTTGCCCTGGTCTCGCTCGTGGGCGGCGCCCTTCCGTCGTTCAGCCAGCGGGCCAACCTGCTGGTGCTCGGCGCCGGCGGCGCGCTGTTCTGGCTGGGGATTTCGGCGGCGGTACCGCGCCGTCCCGCGCCCGCGCGGCTCCCGCGCGCGGCCGCGTGGTGGCTGCTGCCGGTGCTGCTGTTCGCCGTGGTGGAAGGGGCGACGTTCCTCAACGGCTCGAGCGCGTATCCGACGCTGTCCCGCCTGGCCGACCCGGTGCTGGAGCACTACTGGGCCCGCGCGGGCGCGTACTTCGGGTGGCTGTGGGCGTTCTGGGCGATGGTCCGCCGGTGAGCGCGGGTCAGGTGCTCGCCGGCGCACTGTTCATGGTCGCGCTCGGGCTCTTCGCCGCCGTCGAGGTCGCGTCGCGGCGCGAGGGCTCCCGCGTGCCGAGCCTGGGCGAGGTGTGCGGGGTCGTCATGCGTTACCGCGTCGGGCCGCTGCCCGTCGGCCGGATCGCGCTGTTCGGCTTCTGGTGGTGGCTCGGCTGGCACTTCCTGGCGCGCTGAGCCCCGCCGCGGCTTCCTGAGCTGGGGATTGATCGTGACGCCTGTGCGACACGCCGTTCCAAATCGCGGGATATCGTCGCACATGATGGAACTGAACGATAGCTTAGTCCGTATGCGCACAGTACGAATTCTTCGCTGCCCGCCCCGGGCCGACCGCTTCTGACGCGGCTCCCGGCGGCGGGTGACCGGCCCGACCACTTTTCCGCCGGAAGCGAGGAACCACGTGCGCCGCAACCTGTGTGACCAGGCCGACACCACCCACGTCGGTCTCCTTGCCGTGCGTTGCGCGTGTCTACCGGCGACCCCGGCGCGACCGAGCGCGCACCGACCACCAGCACCATGCATCAGAGGAGACCAGCGTCATGGCTGACCAGCCCAAACCCCAGCCCAAGCCGCAGGAGCCGGCCAACGACAGCCGCGAGCGCGCCCGCGCCGCGCTGCAGATGTCGATGGACCGTCGCGGCTGAGCCCGACCCACGAGCCGACACAAGCTCCGGGAAGCCGGGACGCCCCCGCCCGACGTCACGGTTTCCCGGAGGTTGTGCCGTAAGTGATCCACAGCGAAACAGGCCTTACGATAACCGGATGACGGTCGATCAGGCTTCCACCGCGCGCCGGGTCGCCACGCTGGCGCTCCCGGCGCTCGTGGTGCTCGCCGCCGAGCCGCTCTACGTCCTGGTCGACACCGCCGTCGTCGGTCACCTCGGCCGCACCCAGCTCGCCGGCCTGGCCATCGGCGGCTCGGTCATGTCGTTCGCCGTCTGGCTCGGCACCGTCCTGGCCTACGGCACGACCGGCCGCGCGGCCCGCCGCTTCGGCGCCGGCCAGCGCGCGGAGGCGGTCGAGGAGGGCGTCCAGGCGTCCTGGCTCGCCGTGGCCGGCGGCGTCACCATCCTGATCGTCCTCGAGGCGGTCGCCGGCCCGCTCACCCGCGCCCTCGCCGGCGGCGCGGGCGACGTCGCCGACAACGCGGCCCGCTGGCTGCGCATCGCCGCGCTCGGCGCGCCCGGCCTCATGCTCGGCACGGCCGGCAACGGCTGGATGCGCGGCGTGCAGGACACCCGCCGCCCGCTGTATTACGTCCTCGCCGCCAACGCGCTCTCGGCCGCGCTGTGCCCGCTGCTGGTGTACCCGGCGGGCCTCGGCCTCATCGGCTCCGCGGTGGCCAACGCGACCGCGCAGAGCGTCGTCGGCCTGCTGTTCGTGCTGGCGCTGATCAGCGAGCGGGTGCCGCTGCGCCCGCAACCCGCGGTCATCGGCCGCCAGATCGCGCTCGGCCGCGACCTCCTGCTGCGCGGCGCCGCGTTCCAGGCGTGCTTCCTGTCCGCCTCCGCGGTCGCCGCCCGCTTCGGCGAGGCCGCGCTCGCCGCGCACCAGATCGCCATCCAGTTGTTCTTCTTCACCGCCCTGGCCCTCGACGCGATCGCCATCGCCGCACAGGCCCTCGTCGGCGCGGCGCTCGGCGGCGACCGGGTCGCCGAGGCCCGCGACCTGGCCCGCCGCCTCACCGTGGCCGGCCTCGTCGCCGGGGTGGCGTTCGCCGGCCTCGTGGCCGCGGCCCTCCTCGCGGTGCGACCTTGGTTCGGCGCGGATCCGCAGGTGTACTCCGAGGCAAGGCACGCCTGGTGGTTCTTCGTCGCCATGATGCCCGCGGCGGGCGTGGTGTTCGCCCTGGACGGCGTGTTCCTGGGCGCCGGTGATGTGCGCTACCTGCGCAACCTCACGCTGGTCAGCGCCTTGGGCGGCTTCCTGCCCGGAATCTGGCTGGCCTACCTGCTCGACTTCGGCCTGCGCGGCATCTGGGCGGCGCTGACCCTCTTCATCGCGCTCCGCCTGGCCGGCTTGCTGTACCGCCTCGCCGGCGACGCCTGGGCCGTCGGCGGCGCGGTCCGCTAGCCCGCCCTTCCGCGCGTGCGCTTCCGCGCGTCGGCCGCGCGCCTGCGCTTCTGCGTCCTGGCGTCGCTTTCTCGCGTCTGCGCCTCTGTCTTAGGGGTCGGCCCACCGTTCGCCTCCGCGCCCGCGCCTCCGCGCCTCCGGTCGCGCCCGTGCCTTCGCGCCCGTGCCTTCGCGCCCGCGCCTTGCTCTCCACGCTTGCGCGCGGGACTTCGTGTTCGGGGGTCGGTCCCGCGTCCGCGCGTGGACTGTGGCGTTGGCGGTCGGTGACGCGCGGGTGGGGCGGTGGGAATGCGTCTTCCTGAGGGAGGGTCGCGCGCCGGCACTGGCCGCGCGGGCCGTCGTGGCCGAGCCGGCGGTGTGGCGGGCTGAAGGAGAGAGCGGCCGAGGTTCGGCAGCTGCTGAAGGAGCTATGGCGCTGCCTGGTGCGGTTCGGGTGAGCCACTAGGGTGGCGCGCATGGCACAGAAGGTGGCGACCCAGGGCGGCCTCGTGGTCGTCGACAAGCCCGGCGGCATGACGTCGCACGACGTGGTGTCCCGGATGCGCCGCCTCGCTCGGACGCGGCGGGTCGGGCACGGCGGCACGCTCGACCCGATGGCGACCGGCGTGCTGATCATCGGCGTGGAGAAGGCGACGCGGCTGCTCACGTACGTCATCGGCAGCACCAAGCAGTACACGGCCACCATCCGGCTGGGCGAGTCGACCGTCACCGACGACGCCGAGGGGGAGGTGGTCGCGCGCGCGGACGCGTCGGGGGTCGGCGACGAGGCGGTCGCGGCCGCGCTCGGGCCGCTGCGGGGCGAGATCCTGCAGGTGCCGAGCTCGGTGTCGGCCATCAAAATCAACGGCGTCCGGTCGTACCATCGCGTCCGGGCGGGGGAATCGGTCGACCTCGCCGCCCGGCCGGTCACCGTCACGCGCCTCGACGTGCTGGCCACCCGTCGCGCGGGGGCGCACATCGACCTCGACGTGGATGTGGCCTGCTCGTCCGGCACGTACATCCGCGCCCTCGCGCGCGACCTCGGTGCCGCTCTCGGCGTCGGCGGGCACCTGACGGCGCTGCGGCGGACCGCCGTCGGCGCGTTCACCCTGGCCGAGGCCGTCACGCTGGACGAGCTCGCCGAGCGGCCCGACCCGGTGACGCTCCCGCTGCAGGCGGCGGCGGACCGCTGCTTCCCGCGCCGCGACGCCACCGAGGACGAGGCGCGGACACTCTCCCACGGCGGGCCGCTCGACCCGGCCGGCATCCCGGGGCCGTATGCGGTCTTCGCCCCGGACGGCACGGTGCTGGCGATCGTCAGTGAGCGCGAGGGCAAGGCCCGTCCGGAGATCGTCCTGGTCCCGTAACCCGCCGCGACTCGCCGCGACCGGGCGGCGCGGAAGCCAGGAGCGGGTGGCGCGCGGGAGCGCGGACGGGTGGCGCCGCGCGGGGGCCAGAAGCGAGCGACGTGTGTGGAGGCGCGGTCGGCGATCACGTCCCACGCGCAGGGCATCGGCCGCCGCGGAGCACGGCGCAGCGACCGGAAGTCTCCGTGATCATGCGCAACCCGGCATCGACACCAACGGTTTTTCATGATCGCGGAGTGGTGATGTACCCCTGCGTACCACAAGTCTCCGGGATCATGGCAAACCCGGTGTGCGGCCACGACGGGCATCATGATCACGGAGACATACGTCCGGCCCGGGCCGCGCAGATCGGATGGTCCGCCCGACGGGTGCGACAGCCGCAAAGTCCACCCCCACCGCGCCGCCAAGGGGGTCGGCGTCGATGGCCACCGGCGGCTATCGACGCCCAGCCGGCGGCGGCCGCCCGAACATGAACCACCACCATCCGGCGCTGCCCTCATGCATCACGCCAGCGGACGCGACCGGGGGCGGGGGGTGACGTGTGCGGAGGCGCGGGCACGGGCGCCCAAAGAGGGAGGTGCGGGGCGGGTGACGCGCGGGGGAGGGGCGGGGTGAGGCAGTAGGCTCGGTGCCATGCAGCGGTGGCGGGGAACGCAGGCGGCGCCCGGTGGTTGGGGGCGCGCGGTCGCGACGATCGGCGTGTTCGACGGGGTCCACCGGGGGCACCAGCAGATCATCGGGCACGCCGTGAAGCGGGCCGGGGAGCTCGGTGTCCAGTCGGTCGTCATCACGTTCGACCCGCACCCGTCCGAGGTGGTGCGGCCCGGGTCGCATCCGGCGGTGCTGACCGAGCCGGGGCGCAAGGCCGAGCTGATCGAGGCGCTCGGCGTCGACGTGCTGTGCGTCATTCCGTTCACCGTCGAGTTCTCCCGGCTGTCGCCCGAGGCGTTCGTGCACGACGCGCTCGTCGAGCACCTGCACACGGCGCTGATCGTGGTCGGGGAGAACTTCCGGTTCGGGCACAAGCAGCACGGCGACGTGGAGCTGCTGCGGCGGCTCGGGCGCACGTTCGGCTTCGCCGTCGAGGGGGCGAAGCTGGTCGCCGACGAGGGGACGGTGTTCTCCTCGACGTACATCCGCAGCTGTGTGGACGCCGGCGACGTGTTGGCGGCGGCCCGGGCGCTGGGGCGGCCGCACCGGCTGGACGGGATCGTGGTCCGCGGTGACCAGCGCGGCCGGGAGCTCGGGTTCCCGACCGCAAACCTGCTGGTCCCGGCCAACGCGGCGGTGCCGGCGGACGGCATCTACGCGGCCTGGCTCGACCGGGACCGCGACGGCGCGCGGCACCCGGCGGCGGTGTCGATCGGCACCAACCCCACCTTCTCCGGCAAGGAGCGGCGGGTCGAGGCGTTCGTGCTGGACTTCGAGGGCGACCTCTACGGCGAGCGGGTCAGCCTCGACTTCGTCGAGCGGCTCCGTGAACAGCGCACCTACCAGGGCATCGAGCCGCTGGTCGCGCAGATCACCGAGGATGTGGCGCAGACCCGCGACGTGCTGCGCAACGGTCCGATGCGGGGCTGAGCCGACCGGTCTGTTAGCCTTGGATAGACGCCGGGTGACCGGCGGGGGTCAGGCTGCCTGCACGACGCCGCGGGAGCCGGCCGACGAATCCACGGTAAAGGGAGAACATGGCGCTCGATTCTGCGCAGAAGACCGAGATCATGTCGAAGTATGCGACCACCGAGGGCGACACCGGATCGCCGGAAGTCCAGGTGGCGATGCTGACGAAGCGGATCGCGGACCTCACCGAACACCTCAAGCAGCACAAGCACGACCACCACAGCCGGCGCGGCCTGCTGCTGCTGGTCGGCCGTCGCCGCCGCCTGCTCAACTACCTGCAGCGCAGCGACATCGCGCGCTACCGCTCGCTGATCGAGCGGCTCGGCCTGCGGCGATAACGACGCACCGGCGCAGGAGCGGCGACAATTCGCCGCTCCTGCCCGCAGTAGTGACACACTGGAATGGCAGCGCCCCGCCGAGCGGGTCGGCGCACCGGTCCTCGGTAGTGGCTTCCGGGCAGCCCAGCAGGGCTCACCGCCCCGTGAGCTTCGATCGAAGACCGGCCGCAGACAGCTCCGCCGAGGGCGAACCACGACCCAAAGGGAGCAACAAACCAACATGACCGAGCAGAACACTCTCGGTACTCACAGCAGCACCGCGGTCATCGACAACGGCTCGTTCGGTACCCGGGAGATCACCTTCTCCACCGGGCGCCTGGCGCGTCAGGCGGCGGGCTCGGCGCTCGCGCAGCTCGGGGAGACCGTGGTCCTGTCCGCGACCACCGCCGGGAAGCAGCCCAAGGACCAGTTCGACTTCTTCCCGCTGACGGTGGACGTCGAGGAGCGCATGTACGCGGCCGGGCGCATCCCCGGCTCCTTCTTCCGCCGCGAGGGCCGCCCCAGCGAGGACGCGATCCTCACCTGCCGGCTCATCGACCGGCCGCTGCGCCCGAGCTTCGTCAAGGGCCTGCGCAACGAGGTCCAGGTGGTCGAGACCGTCCTCGCGCTGGACCCGGCCCACCCGTATGACGTCGTCGCGATCAACGCCGCGTCGTTGTCGACGAAGCTGTCCGGCCTGCCGTTCTCCGGCCCGATCGGCGCGACCCGCATGGCGCACGTCGACGGCCAGTGGGTGGCCTTCCCGACCGTCGAGGAGCTCGGCCGGGCCACGTTCGACATGGTCGTGGCCGGGCGCGTGCTGCCCGACGGCGACGTGGCGATCATGATGGTGGAGGCCGAGGCGACCGAGCACACGGTCGGCCTGATCGCCGGCGGCGCGCCCGCGCCGACCGAGGAGGTCGTGGCCGGCGGCCTGGAGGCCGCCAAGCCGGCCATCCGCGAGCTGTGCCGGGCCCAGGCCCAGCTGGCCGAGGTGGCCGCGAAGCCGGTCCAGGAGTTCCCGGTCTTCCTCGACTACCAGCCCGACGCCTACGACGCCGTCGCCGGCGCGCTCAAGGACGAGGTGGCCGAGGCCCTGCGCATCGCCGCCAAGGCGGAGCGCGAGGACGCCCTCGACCGGATCAAGGACGCCGCGTTCCAGCGGCTCGCCGGGCAGTTCGAGGGGCGCGAGAAGGAGATCGGCGCCGCGCTGCGCTCGCTGACCAAGAACGAGGTCCGCGCCCGCGTGCTGCGTGAGCAGGTCCGCATCGACGGCCGCGGCCCGCGCGACATCCGGCCGCTGACCGCCGAGGTGCAGGTGCTGCCCCGGGTGCACGGCTCGGCGCTGTTCGAGCGCGGCGAGACCCAGATCCTGGGCGTGACCACCCTGAACATGCTGCGCATGGAGCAGACGCTGGACACCCTCGCCCCCGAGAAGTCCAAGCGGTACATGCACAACTACAACTTCCCGCCGTATTCCACCGGCGAGACCGGTCGTGTCGGCGCTCCGAAGCGGCGCGAGATCGGCCACGGCGCGCTCGCCGAGCGGGCCCTGATCCCGGTGCTGCCGGCCCGCGAGGAGTTCCCCTACGCGATCCGCCAGGTCTCCGAGGCGCTGGGCTCCAACGGCTCGACCAGCATGGGCTCGGTCTGCGCCTCCACCATGGCGCTGCTGTCCGCCGGTGTGCCGCTCAAGGCTCCGGTCGCCGGCATCGCGATGGGCCTGATCTCCGACGAGGTCGACGGCAAGACGCAGTACGTCACCCTCACCGACATCCTCGGCGCCGAGGACGCGTTCGGCGACATGGACTTCAAGGTCGCCGGCACCCGCGAGTTCGTCACCGCGCTGCAGCTGGACACCAAGCTCGACGGCATCCCGTCCGACGTGCTGGCCGGCGCCCTGCAGCAGGCCCACGACGCGCGGCACGTCATCCTCGACGTGATGGCCGAGGCGATCGAGTCGCCGGCCGGCATGAGCCAGTACGCGCCGCGGGTGACCACGGTCCGCATCCCGGTCGACAAGATCGGCATGGTGATCGGGCCCAAGGGCCAGACCATCAACGCGATCCAGGACGAGACCGGCGCCGAGATCAGCATCGAGGACGACGGCACGATCTACGTCGGTGCGACCGACGGCCCGTCGGCCGAGGCCGCGGTGGAGCGGATCAACGCGATCGCCAACCCGACCATGCCGAAGGTCGGGGACAAGTTCCTCGGCACCGTGGTCAAGACGGCCGCGTTCGGCGCGTTCATCTCGCTGCTGCCCGGCCGCGACGGCCTGCTGCACATCTCGAAGGTGGGCAACGGCAAGCGGGTCGAGAAGGTCGAGGACTTCCTCAACGTCGGCGACAAGGTCGAGGTGCAGATCGCGGACATCGACAACCGCGGCAAGATCTACCTCGACAAGGTGCTGGCCGAGGGCGAGGTCGCGGCGGCGCCCGCCGAGGGTGCCGAGCGGCCGCCCGCGCGTGACCGCGGCGACCGCGGCGACCGGGGCCCGCGCCGCGACCGCGGCGGTGACCGGGGCGAGCGCGCCCCGCGCCCGGCCGCGGCCGAGGGCGGCGGCGAGGACGCCCCGGCCGGTGACGAGGGCGAGGGCGGGGAGTTCCGTCGCCGGCGCAACCGGCACAGCAGCTGACCCATGGCGAGCCGAGCAATCACCCAGACGCTGTCCGACGACCCGCTGGGCGGCACCGTGCGCCGCACGGTGCTGCCCAACGGGCTGCGGATCCTGACCGAGTCCATCCCGGCGATGCGCAGCGTGTCGTTCGGCGTCTGGGTCGGCATCGGCTCGCGGGACGAGACGCCCGCCCTGTCGGGCGTCTCGCACTTCCTCGAGCACCTGCTGTTCAAGGGCACCAAGCGGCGCTCCGCGCTGGACATCTCCGCGGAGATCGAGGCGGTCGGCGGGGAGACCAACGCGTTCACCGCGAAGGAGTACACGTGCTACTACGCGCGGGTGCTCGACGCGGACCTGCCGCTGGCCATCGACGTCGTCTGTGACCTCATCACCGACTCGGTGCTCACCGAGGCCGACGTGGAGACCGAGCGTGGCGTGATCCTCGAGGAGATCGCCATGCACGACGACGAGCCCGGCGACGAGGTCCACGACGTCTTCACCGAGGCCGTGTACGGCCACCACCCGCTCGGCCGGCAGATCTCCGGCACGGTGACGAGCATCTCGGCGCTGAGCCGCAAGCAGATCGACGGCTTCTACCGCAAGCGGTACCGCCCGGAGACCATGGTCGTCACCGCCGCCGGCAACCTCGACCACGCCAAGGTCGTGCGGGCCGTGCGCGCGGCGTTCGACCAGGCCGGCTGGGGCGACACCGCGGGCGTGCCGGCGCCGCGGCGCGTCCGCGCCAACCGGGTGCCGACCCGCTCCGGGCAGGTCGTGGTGCGCAACAAGGACACCGAGCAGGCGCACATGGTGCTCGGCTGCACCGGCTACCCGCGCCAGCACGACGACCGCTTCGCCCTCGGTGCGCTCAACAACGTGCTCGGCGGCGGCATGTCCAGCCGGCTGTTCCAGCAGATCCGCGAGCAGCGCGGACTCGCCTACTCGGTGTACTCCTTCACCTCGCAGTACAGCGACTCGGGCCTCTTCGGCGTCTACGCCGGGTGCGCCCCGGGCAAGGTCGAGGAGGTCCTCGCGATCACCCGCGACGAGCTCACCCGGGTGGCCGCGGAGGGCGTCACCGACGCCGAGGTCGAGCGCGGCAAGGGCATGCTCAAGGGCGCCGTCGTGCTCGGCCTGGAGGACACCGGGTCGCGGATGAGCCGCCTGGGCAAGGGCGAACTGCTCTACGACGAGCTGCTCTCCGTCGACGAGATCCTGCGCCGGGTCGACGCGGTCACCCCGGAGCAGGTCCGCAAGGTGGCGGGTGAGCTGCTCAACCGGCCCATGTCACTCGCGGTGATCGGCGACTTCGAGGACGGCGCGTTCGACCGGGCTCTCCTCTGACGATAGGTTGAGCGGCGTGACCGAAGACGTAACGCCGATCCGGGTCGCAGTGCTGGGCGCCCGCGGCCGCATGGGTGCCGAGGTGTGCCGGGCCGTCACCGCGAGCGACGGCCTGGAGCTCGTCGCCGCCCTTGACGCCGGTGACCGGCTCGACGACCTGACCGAGGCCCGCACCGGGGTCGTCGTGGACTTCACCACGCCCGACGTGGTGATGGACCACGTGCGGTGGTGTGCCGAGCACGACATCAACGTGGTCGTCGGCACGTCGGGCTTCACCGCCGAGCGGATCGAGCGGGTGCGGGGCCTGATCGCCGGCAAGCCCGGCCTCGGCGTGATCATCGCCCCGAACTTCGCCATCGGCGCCGTGCTGATGATGGAGTTCGCCGCCCGCGCCGCCCGGTTCTTCGAATCCGCCGAGATCGTCGAGCTGCACCACCCGCAGAAGGTCGACGCGCCCAGCGGCACGTCGCTGCGCACCGCGCAGCTCATCGCCGAGGCCCGGGCCGCGGCCGGCCTGGGCGCCGTGCCGGACGCCACCAAGGAGGAGATGGCCGGCGCGCGCGGCACCGACGTCGAGGGGATCCGGGTGCACTCGGTGCGCTCGACCGGGCTCGTCGCCCACCAGGAGGTGCTCTTCGGCACCGCGGGCGAGACCCTCACGATCCGGCACGACTCCTACGAGCGGACGTCGTTCATGCCGGGGGTACTGCTGGCCGTCCGGTCGGTCGTCAAGCGCCCCGGGCTGACCGTGGGACTCGGGCCGCTGCTCGGCTGAGTGTCCCATTTTGTGGGATATGACGGCTTCAATTGCGTCGCAACAGCGTCACGTGCCGGTAACGGGTTCCTCGGAAAGCGACACGTGCCACCTGATTTGCGGTACCAGCAAATCATCGACATCTAGCGATCGAGTGACGCCGTCGGGTGCCCACCCGGCACCTTCCAGAAACCGGCCTGTTACACGGTCGTCAGCGAACGTCCAGGCCAGCGCTGTCGTGAATCCGTCAGTTCGCCATAAATCCACACTTGCCGCCAGCAATCGGCTGCCGTGTCCGCGCCGCCCCCAGCGCGGCTCCACCAGCACGTCCGTGATTGCCGCGGTGGCCTCAAATGCCTTGTCAAGGGTGGTGTGATCTTCATTGGGTGCAAGGACGCTGTCGTCTGCCGGACCTGACGCCGCGAACCCCACCACGTATGCTGATTCGGGTCCGGCCGCCGGCTCCGAAACGGGCGAATCGACCTGTTCGATCGCCACGAGGACCCGGTGCGCAGGACTGGGCGGCTCCGCGATTGCGTCCCGCCACCTGCGGGTAATCCAATCCTCGTCCAGCTGGTCGAGGATGTGTTTGGGCAGCAGTCGTCGGTAGGCGACCCGCCAGGTCGTGAGTTGGATGCGCGTGATCTCGGCGACGTCGTCGAGTCGCGCCGGACGGACGAACCCGAGCGTCATGAAGCAGCAGCCTACGGATTTTGTGTGAAGCGCGACGCGGCGGGGTAGCGCCCGCTCGTCACAGTTGGACCTGCGCGAGCGTTGAGTCTGACGGGGTAACTTCCGGCGAGACCGAGCAGTAGCGAGTGGGAGGGCAGAGCAGGTGGCGGAGCGAGGGCGAGTCGCCGTTTCGACGGCCGTCCGGCCCAAGCTGCGGCCCGGAGTCAGGAAGACGCTCATCGTGGTGGCCGTGTGGGCCGTCGTGTGGGCGTTCCTGTCCGTGGCGGCCGCGCACAACGGGTTCTTCGACCTCAAGGTCTACTACGGCGCGATGGACTACTGGGTCAACCGCGGCGGCGACATCTACGACTACCTGACCCCGGGCACGCCCTACGGCTTCACCTACCCGCCGTTCGCGGCCGCGCTGATGACACCGATGTCGCTCATCAGCTGGAACACCGCGATCGTCATCAGCGTGACCATGAACGTGCTGGCCATGGCCGCCATCCTCACCTGGCTGCTCGGGCCGGTGATCAAGCGGCAGGGCTGGTCGTACTGGTATGCGATGGGCATCGCCGGCGCGCTCGCCGCCGCCTTCGAGCCGGTCCGCGAGACGGTCAACTTCGGGCAGGTCAACATCCTGCTGCTGTTCCTCGTCGTCGCCGACGTGATGGTGCTGCTGCGCCGCGGCCACAAGCTGGCCGGCATCGGCATCGGCCTGGCCACCGCGATCAAGCTCACCCCGGGCATCTTCATCCTCTACCTGCTGCTCACCCGCCGCTGGCGGGCGGCCGCCGTGTCCGCCGCCACCGCCACCGCCGCGACCTGGGCCGCGGCCACGTTCGCCCCGGACGCCTCGCGCGTGTTCTGGACCGACGCGATGTGGAACACCGACCGGGTGGGCTCGCCGACCTTCGTGTCCAACCAGGCGCTCACCGGCCTCGTCGGGCGGATCTTCAACCCCGACCCGATGAAGCCGCTGTGGGCGCTGCTCGTGCTGCTCACGCTCATCGTGTGGTACTGGCGGGTCCGCCGCGCGATCCGCAACCGCGACGAGGTCGCCGGCCTCGCGCTCACCGGCATCGTCGGCTGCATGGTGAGCCCGATCACCTGGATCCACCACCTGGTGTGGGTGCTGCCGTCGATCATCGTGCTCTTCGACTACGCCACCGACCGCTCGCTCGACCAGCGCCGCCGGCGCAACCTGGCGATCGCCTTCGGCTTCTCGTTCGCGCTGCTGTGCAGCCGCACCCCGTGGGCCTTCCACGAGAAGTTCGACGGGCTCGGGCTCGTCGGCAGCAACGCGTACATCCTCCTCATGATCGGCCTGCTCTTCGGCCTGCCGATCCGGGAACCGGCCGACACCGGCTCGGGCCAGGGGCTCTCCAGCGAGCCCGGGCGCTCCAGCGGGCCCGCCGTCGAGGACGTGCCGGACCTCGTCGAGATCGACCGGAACGTGAACGCCGCCTTCCACGCGGTCGGTGCCGGTGGCGCAGTCCGGGGCGAACCCGGCCCGGGCGTAGAACCGGCGCGCCCGCTCGTCGGCGCCTAGCACTTAGCAGCCTGACCCGACCGGCGGCCCAGCGCAGCTCGCGCAGGGCCGCCGGCCGGGTGTCGTGGCCGAAATTTTGTCGTACCCCCGCGTTAGCCTCCTTGGCGATGACCGACTTTCTGACGCTCACGCAGGCACGGCGGGTCGCCCTCGCCGCGCAAGGCTTCGCCGACCGCGCTCCGGCCGGCCCGCCGGAGCGGCGCCACCTGCGCCGGGTGGTGGAGCGCACCGGCCTGCTGCAGATCGACTCCGTGAATGTCGTCCAGCGGGCGCACTACCTGCCCGCCTACAGCCGGCTCGGGCCCTATGAGCCGGCCCTGCTCGACCGGCTCGCCTACCGCCGGCCCCGGGAGCTGTTCGAGTATTGGGCGCACGAGGCCTCCCTGGTCCCGGTCCACCTGCACCCGATGCTGCGCTGGCGGATGCGCTCCGGCGCGGCCTGGGGCCGGATGGTGCGCATCGCCCGCGAGCAGCCCGACCTGGTGCGCTGGGTGCTCGAGGAGATCCGCGCCAAGGGTCCGGTCAGCGCCGCCGAGGTCGAGGGCGACCTGATCCAGCCGCGGCGCAAGGACCACTGGGGGTGGAACTGGTCGGACACCAAGACCGCGATCGAGTGGCTGTTCTACTCCGGCGAGGTGAGCGTGGCCCGGCGCAACTCGTCGTTCGCCCGGGTGTATGACGTGCCGGAGCGCATCCTGCCGCCCGACGTCATCGCCGCGCCGACGCCCGAGCCCGCCGACGCCTACCGGGAGCTGGTCCGGGTCGCCGCCCGCGGCCTGGGCGTGGCCGCCGAGGCCGAGCTGCGCGACTACTTCCGGCTCCCGCTGGCCGGCGCGCGCACCGCGATCGCCGAGCTGGTCGAGGCCGGGGAGCTGGTGCCGGTCGAGGTGGAGGGCTGGACACCGCGCGCCTACCTGCACGCCGAGGCCCGCATCCCGCGCCGCATCGCGGCCGCGACGCTGGTCAGCCCGTTTGACCCGCTGATGTGGGAGCGGGCCCGGGTCCAGCGGCTGTTCGGGTTCAACTACCGGATCGAGATCTACGTGCCGCCGCTGCAGCGGCTGTATGGGTATTACGTGCTGCCGTTCCTGCTCGGCGACCGGCTGGTCGCGCGCGTGGACCTGAAGGCGGACCGGAAGGCCGGGGTGCTGCAGGTGCCGGCGGCGTGGGCGGAGCCGGTGGCAGGCCGCGGGGCACCGTCGGGCGGGGAGGTGGCGGAGCGGCTGGCGGGTGAGCTGCGGCGGTTCGCGGGGTGGCTGGGGCTGGGCTCGGTCGAGCTGCCGCAGCGCGGGGATTTCGCGGAGGCGCTGTCGAAGGCGCTGGCGGCCGGGGCTTGAGCTCGACCGCCAGCATGCTCTAGCCCGCACCGACCGAGCGGAGGCCCTCGCCGGGCGGGGTGAGGCGGCATCGGGACGGGCGAGGCGGCATCGGCGCGGCCGCGTTGCTGCGTATGCGGTCGGTGTGGCTGGCCCGCGGCCGCCGTGCCGCGCGCCGCCCCGCGCCGACCCGTTCCGGCCCGCGCGCGCCGGACCTGCGCGCCCGACCCGTCCGTGCCCTGCGCCGGCCCGCGAGAATTCGCGCCGCCCCGCGCGCCCGACCCGTGCCCGGCCCGCGCGCACTCGCTCCGACCCGCGCCGGCCCGCGCGCCTGACCGCGCGCGCCTCGTTCCGGCCCGCACGCCCCGCGCAGGCCCGCGCACCCGACCCGTGCGCGATCCGCCCCGACCTGCGCCGACCCCCGCGACCCGCGCCGCCCCGCGCGCATCCGCGCCGCCCCCCGCGACCCGCGCGCATCCGCGCCGACCCGCGTGCCGCCGTGCCGCGCGGACCCCGCCGCCCCGCGCCGAGCTGCGCGCACTCGCGCCGAGCCGCCCCGGCCCGCGCGCACTCGCTCCGACCCGCGCCGGCCCGCGCGCCTGACCGCGCGCGCCTCGTTCCGGCCCGCACGCCCCGCGCAGGCCCGCGCACCCGACCCGTGCGCGATCCGCCCCGACCTGCGCCGACCCCCGCGACCCGCGCCGCCCCGCGCGCATCCGCGCCGCCCCCGCGACCCGCGCGCATCCGCGCCGCCCCCGCGACCCGCGCGCATCCGCGCCGACCCGCGTGCCGCCGTGCCGCGCGGACCCCGCCGCCCCGCGGCGAGCTGCGCGCACTCGCGCCGAGCCGCCCCGGCCCGCGCGCATCCGCGCCGACGCGCCGGCGCCGCCGGCCGGCGTGCCGCGCGTATCCCGCCGCCCCGCGCCGAGCCGCGCGCATCCGCGCCGTGCCGCGCGCCGCCGAGCCGCGCGCACCCCGCCGCCCCGCGGCGAGCTGCGCGCACTCGCGCCGACCCGCCCCGGCCCCGCGTGTATACCCGCCCCGGCCCCGCGCGCATCCGCGCCGACGCGCGCCGGCGCCGCCGGCCTGCGTGCCGCGGTGCCGCGCATCGCGCCGACCCGTGCCGAGCCGCGCACTCGCGCGCATCCGCGCCGGTCTGTTCCGGCCCGCGCGTGAACCGCGCCGGCTCGCAGCCGCCGTGCCGCGCGCGCCCCGCGCCGGCCCGCAGCTATCCGGGAAGCGGCACCACCTGGCCGTCGTGCCCGCCGATGACCGCGATGTCCGGCCTGCGCGTCGCGCCGGTCACGGCGAGCGCGGGCGGCGGGTCCCGCGCGGGGGGCTCCACGCCGCGGAGCACGGCGCAGTGACCGGAAGTCTCCGCGATCATGCGGCACCCGCCGCCGACACCAACGGTTTTTCATGATCACGGAGTGAACGTGTACCCCTGTGTACTACAAGTCTCCGGGATCATGGCAAACCCGCGGTGCGGCCACTACGGACATCATGATCGCGGAGACATTCCGTCCGGGCCCTGCCGCGCCGGCTTTCTCCGTGACGGCCGGGGTGATGCCGGCCTGCCCCAAGCGCTGGTCGACGGGCTCGGCGGGCTGGTCCACGAGACGCCGCACGCCGACGATATGTCCGAAGTCGCTGCACATGATCGTGCTGGGCCGCTCCATGGCCGAAGCCGTCGTCGCGGCCGGCCTGGGACGAGCGGGCCGCCGGGCGGCACCCGGGGAGGCTCACGGGTGGGGTGAGGGGTCGACCTTGGGGTGTAGCTTATTGAGCGTGACGTCACCTCTGCCTGCCGTTGTCCCGGGTGTGCTGCCCGAGATCGGGCATCAGGATGTGCAGGAGTCCGCCGGGGTGTTTCCGCCCGGGTTTGTGCCGCCGGTGTATCAGTATGCGTACCAGCCGCCGCCCAAGGGGCGGTTTGCGCGGTTCGTCGACCGGCTGCCGGGGTGGGTGGCGCCTGCCGGGCTCGGGGGCGTCATTTCCGGCGGCATTGCGTACACGCTGCTGATGAAGCCCGCCTCCGCCGGGGCCAGCGACTCGCCGACGTGCATCGTGAAGCTGCTCACCGGGTTCGACTGCCCGGGGTGCGGTGGCACGCGGGCCGCCTGGTATCTGTTGCACGGTGACATCCCGGCGGCGGCGCATCACCACGCGCCGTTCGTCTTCGCGGTGCCGTTCCTCGCGTATTTGTACGTCGCCTGGACGGTGAATCGGCTCAACCTGCCGTTCAAGCTGCCGATGCTGCGGATCTCCAACCGGGCGCTGATCATCTTCCTGGTGGCCTGGCTGGCGTTCTCCGTGCTGCGCAACCTGCCCTGGGCGCCGTTCACCTACTTCTTCGTTTAGGGCGGGTACGCTCGGCGAATGCTGTCCGTCAGAGCGATCGCCTGGACCCACTTCGAACCGCCGGCCGACGTGCCCTGGTCGACTGACGCCGACGGAGGGCAGGCGCTGGCCGAGTTCGCGGGGCGGGCCTGCTACCAGTCGTGGGGCAAGCCGAATCCGGCCACCGCCACCAACGCCGGCTACCTGCGGCACATCCTGGAGGTCGGGCACCTCTCGGTGCTCGAGCACGGGTCGGTGACGTTCTACCTGACCGGCGTGTCGCGGTCGTTCACGCACGAGCTGATCCGGCACCGCCACTTCTCGTACTCGCAGCTCTCCCAGCGCTACGTGCCGGGGCGGGAGACGCAGATGGTCGAGCCCGCCGTCGTCGCCGAGGACCCGGCGCTGCACAAGACGTTCGTCGAGGCGAGCGAGGCGGCGCTGCGGGCGTACAACGAACTGCTCGAGGGGCTCGAGGCGAAGTTCGCCGACGTAGAGAACGGCACGCTGCGGCGCAAGCAGGCGCGGCAGGCGGCGCGGGCGGTGCTGCCCAACGCGGCGGAGACGCGGGTCGTGGTGACCGGCAACTACCGGGCCTGGCGGCACTTCGTGACCATGCGGGCCACCGAGGCGGCCGACGTGGAGATCCGCGAGGTGGCCGTCGCCTGCCTGCGGGAACTGCAGCGGATCGCGCCCAGCGTGTTCGGGGATTTCACGATCTCGGTGCTATCTGACGGGACAGCGGTGGCGTCCCCGCAGTACACCTGGGAATCTTGAGAAATGCTCGGCGCGAGCTTCCGCTAGGTTGTGCGTATGACACGCACCGGTTCCGTCCCCGGCCGGCCGTTCGGCCGGTTGCTCAGCGCGATGGTCACGCCCTTCGGGCCTGACTGCTCGCTCGACGTCGACGGCGCCGCCCGACTCGCCACCTGGCTGGTCGACGAGCAGGACCACGACGGCCTGGTGATCAACGGCACCACCGGCGAGTCGGCGACGACCAGCGACGCGGAGAAGGACCGGCTGCTGCGCGCCGTCGTGGAGGCCGTCGGCGACCGGGCCACCGTGATCGCCGGCGTCGGCACCAACGACACCGCGCACACCGTCGAGCTCGCCCGGGCCGCCGAGAAGGCCGGCGCCGACGGTCTGCTCGTGGTGACGCCGTATTACAACAAGCCGCCCCAGGCCGGCCTGGTCCAGCACTTCCGGACCGTCGCCGACGCCTCCGGGCTGCCCGTGATGCTGTATGACATCCCCGGCCGGGCCGGGGTGGCGATCGAGACCGAGACGCTGTGCCGGCTCGCCGAGCACGCGCGGATCATCGCCGTAAAGGACGCCAAGGGCGACCTCGGGGAGAGCGCCTGGGTCATCAAGCGCACCGACCTGGCGTACTACTCGGGCGAGGACAAGCTCACGCTGCCGCTGCTGTCGGTGGGCGCCGTCGGCGTGGTGGGCGTGCCCACGCACGTGTTCGGCCCCGAGACCAAGCGCATGATCCTCGCCTACGAGTCCGGCGACAACGAGCAGGCCCGCGAGCTGCACCTGAAGCTGCTGCCGGCGTTCTGCGGGTTCTTCCGCACCCAGGGCGTCATGCTGACCAAGGCGGCGCTGACGCTGCTCGGCCTGCCGTCCGGCCCGGTCCGCCCGCCGCTGGTGCCGGCGAATGCGGCGGAGCTCGGCCGGTTGCGGGAGGATTGTGCCGAGGCGGGGCGAACGATCGGTACCGCCGAACAAATGGCCCACCACAACGAACTTGGAGTGGCCCTATGACGGTGCAGCACGTCGAGCTCGATCCGCCGCCCCCGGCCGGGCCCGGCACCCTGCGGGTCACCCCCCTGGGCGGGCTCGGCGCGATCGGCCGCAACATGACGCTGCTGGAGTTCGACGGCAAGCTGCTCGTCATCGACTGCGGCGTGCTGTTCCCCGACGTGGAGCAGCCCGGTGTCGACCTCATCCTGCCCGACTTCTCCTCGATTCTCGACCGGCTGGGGGAGGTTCAGGCGATCGTGCTCACCCACGGGCACGAGGACCACATCGGGGCGGTGCCGTATCTGCTCGCCCACAAGCCCGACATCCCGCTGGTCGGCTCCAAGTTCACGCTCGCGCTGGTCGAGGCGAAGCTCGCCGAGCGGCGCATCGAGCCCTACTCGCTCACCGTCCGTGAGGGGCAGGTGGAGCGGCTCGGCCCGTTCGAGTGCGAGTTCTTCGCGGTCAACCACTCGATCCCCGACGCGCTCGCGGTCGCCGTCACCACGCCGGCCGGCACGCTGCTGCACACCGGCGACTTCAAGATGGACCAGCTGCCGCTGGACGGGCGCATCACCGACCTGGCCGGGTTCGCCCGGCTCGGCGCCGACGGCGTCGACCTGCTGCTGTCGGACTCGACCAACGCCGAGATCCCCGGGTTCGTCGCCCCGGAGCGGGAGATCGGGCCGGTGCTGGCCGGCATCTTCGGCCGGGCCACCGGGCGGATCATCGTCGCCTCGTTCGCCTCCCACGTGCACCGCGTGCAGCAGGTCTTCGACGCGGCGCACGCGCACGGGCGCAAGGTCGCGCTCATCGGCCGGTCGATGGTGCGCAACATGGGCATCGCCCGCGACCTGGGCCTGCTGCGCATCCCGCACGGGCTGGTCATCGCGATCGACGAGGCGATGAACCTGCCGCCGGACCGGATCGTGCTCATGTCGACCGGGTCGCAGGGCGAGCCGATGAGCGCGCTGGGCCGCATGGCCAACGGCGACCACCGGCACGTGGTCATCGGCGACGGCGACACCGTCGTGCTGGCCTCGTCGCTGGTGCCCGGCAACGAGACCGCGGTGTACCGGGTGATCAACCAGCTGTCCCGGGCCGGCGCGATCGTCGTGCACAAGGACGTCGCGAAGGTGCACGTCTCCGGGCACTCCCCGGCCGGCGAGCTGCTTTACCTGCTCAACGTCGTCAAGCCGCGCAACTTCATGCCGGTGCACGGCGAGTGGCGGCACTTGCGCGCCCACGCCCAGCTGGCCCGGGAGGCCGGCGTGCCCGACGAGCGGGTGGTGCTGTGCGAGGACGGCGACGTGGTCGACCTGGTCGACGGCGAGGCCAAGCTGGTCGGGCACATCCGTTCCCGTTATGTGTACGTCGACGGCCTGGCCATCGGCGATGTCGGCGAGTCGCTGCTGACCGAGCGGCGCATCCTCGGCGACGGCGGGTTCATCGCCGCGACCGTGGTCATCGACTCGGTCACCGGCAAGGTCGTCGCCGGCCCGACGGTGTCGGCGAAGGGCTTCTCCGACGATCCGGCGGTGTTCAACGCGGTGCTGCCGCTGGTCACCGAGGCGCTGAACAAGGCGGCGACGGAGGGCATCACCGACCCGCACCAGCTGCAGCAGATCGTGCGCAGAACGGTCGGGCGCTGGGTCAACGAGGCCTACCGGCGCCGGCCGATGATCGTGCCCACGGTGGTCGAGGTCTGAGTGGTCGAGGTCTGAGATGTATGCGGCACTCGCCACGACGGTGCTGGTGCTGCACTTCTGCTTCCTCGCGTATGTCGTGCTCGGCGGGTTCCTCGTCTGGCGGTGGCCGACGGCCTTCTGGCCGCACCTGGCCGCCGCCGCGTGGGGGCTCGCCGTGGTCTCCATCCCGCTCACCTGCCCGCTGACCGTCCTGGAGCACTGGGCCCGGCGGCGGGCCGGGCAGAGCGTCGACGAGCGCGGCTTCATCGACCACTACATCGAAAACGTGCTCTATCCCGAGCGCTACACCCACTTGCTGCAGGTCCTGGTGGGTGTGCTCGTCGTCGGGTCGTATGCGGTGGCGCTCGCGCGGTACCGGCACCGGCGTGCCGAGCGAAAAATGTCGTAGCCCCCCGCTACGGTGTGACCATGGCGGGCCGCACCTCCCAGGCCGGCCGCGGCGGAGGTGCGTCCAACGCCCGCGGCGGTTCGAACACGCGTGCTACCCCGCAGAAGCGCGCCGCACCGCGCACCCGCACCGCGGCGCCGACCCCGGCGGCGAAGGCCACGCCCGCCGCCCGCGGCCGCGGCCGGGCCGCGCCCCGGGCCACCACCCGCACCGCGACCCCGGTCCGCCGCCGGCGGACCGGCGCGATGGTCGCCACCCCGCTCGGGCTGTTCGGCCGGGGCATGATCGCGGTCTGGATGGGGCTCGCGCACAGCGTCGGCTGGGGCGCCCGGGCGATCGGCCGGCAGGCGGCCACCGCCCGCGAGCTCGACCCGGAGCACCGCCGCGACGGCGCCGGCCTGGCCGTCATCGGCCTCGCCGTGCTGCTCACCGCGGCCCTGTGGTTCCAGGCGGCCGGGCCGGTCGGGCGCTGGCTGGCCGGCATGTGCCACACGTTCATCGGCGCCGCCTCCGCCGTGCTGCCCGTCCTGCTGGTCATCGGCGGCGTCCGGATCATGCGCTCCGGCGGCGACGCCGAGGAGCACCGCGGCCGCGGCATCGTCGGCTGGGGCGCGCTGTTCATCGGCGGCACCGGCCTGATGCACCTCGCCGCCGGCAGCCCCACCCTGCCCGCGCGGATGGACCGGGCCGGCGGCCTGCTGGGCCGCGGCGGCGGCGGGCTGCTGGAGATGGCGGTGACGTCCTGGGTGGCGGTGCCGCTCCTGCTGCTGCTGTCCGGCTTCGGCCTGCTCGTCGTCACGTCCACGCCGATCAGCCGCATCCCGCACCGCTGGCGGCAGCTGCGCGACCTCGCCCTGGGCCGGGTCGAGGACCCGGCGCTCGCCGACGACGAGGAGTTCGACGACCTCTACGACGAGCCGGAGGAGACGCCCGCGCGGCGCTCGCCGGCCCGGCGCCGGCAGGGCTCCCGGACCGGCGAGCCCGAGCCGCTGCCGCACCCGCTCGGCCTCGACCCCGACGAGTTCGACGCCGCCGCGCCCGACCTGGAGCCGGAGCTCATCCACGACACCGTCGTGCTACAGCGCATGCCGACCCCGGCGCGGAAGGCGAAGAAGGAGCCCAGGGAGAAGGAGCCGCCGGAGCACTCGCCGCAGCCCACCCGGGCCGAGCAGCTCGCGCTCACCGACGCCGACTACAAGCTGCCCCCGCCCACCCTGCTCGGCACCGGCGACGCCCCGCGCGGGCGCACCCGGGCCAACGACGAGGTGATGGGCGCGCTGCAGGGGGTGTTCGAGCAGTTCGGCGTCGACGCCATGGTGACCGGCTTCACCCGGGGGCCGACGGTCACCCGCTACGAGGTGGAGATCGGCCACGGCGTCAAGGTCGAGCGGATCACCGCCCTGTCCAAGAACATCGCCTACGCGGTGAAGTCGGCCGACGTGCGCATCCAGAGCCCGATCCCGGGCAAGAGCGCGGTCGGCGTGGAGATTCCCAACCCCGACCGGGAGAACGTCGCGCTCGGCGACGTGCTGCGCTCCCGGGTCGCGACCGGCGACCACCACCCGCTGATCGTCGCGCTGGGCAAGGACATCGAGGGCGGCTACGTGGTGGCCAACCTGGCCAAGATGCCGCACATCCTCATCGCGGGCGCCACCGGCGCCGGCAAGTCCTCCTGCCTCAACAGCCTGCTGGTGTCGCTGCTGACCCGAGCCACGCCCGACGAGGTCCGGCTGCTGCTGGTCGACCCCAAGCGGGTGGAGCTGACCAGCTACGAGGGCGTCCCGCACCTGGTCACGCCGATCGTCACCAACCCGAAGAAGGCCGCCGACGCGCTCGACTGGGTCGTCGGCGAGATGGACATGCGCTACGACGACCTGGCCGCGGCCGGGGTCCGGCACATCGACGACTACAACCGCAAGGTCCGGGCCGGGCAGATCACCGCGCCGCCGGGCAGCGAGCGGGTGATCCGGCCGTATCCGTATCTGCTGGTCGTCGTCGACGAGCTCGCCGACCTGATGATGGTCGCGCCGCGCGACGTCGAGGACTCGGTGGTGCGCATCACCCAGCTGGCCCGTGCCGCCGGCATCCACCTGGTGCTGGCTACCCAGCGGCCCAGCGTCGACGTCGTGACCGGCCTGATCAAGGCCAACGTGCCGTCCCGCCTGGCGTTCGCCACGTCCAGCCTGGCCGACTCGCGGGTCATCCTCGACCAGCCCGGCGCGGAGAAGCTCATCGGCCGCGGCGACGCGCTGTTCCTGCCGATGGGCGCGTCGAAGCCGATCCGCATCCAGGGCGCCTGGGTCTCCGAGACCGAGATCAGCGACGTCGTCAAGTTCTGCAAGGACCAGCGCGAGCCCGAGTTCCGGCCCGACGTCACGGTCAAGCGCGACGAGGGCAAGAAGAAGATCGACGAGGAGATCGGCGACGACCTCGAGCTGCTCGTGCAGGCCATCGAGCTGGTCGTGACCAGCCAGTTCGGCTCGACCAGCATGCTGCAGCGCAAGCTGCGGGTCGGCTTCGCCAAGGCCGGGCGGCTCATGGATCTCATGGAGACCCGCGGCATCGTCGGGCCGTCCGAGGGCTCCAAGGCCCGCGACGTGCTGATCAAGCCGGACGCGCTGCCCGAGGTGCTCGGCGCCCTCCAGGCCGCCGAAGACGACGACTGACGCGTGCTCGCCGCGTTCGTGCCCATCTGGGCGCTGACCGCGGTCGGCTATCTGACCGGCCGCACCCGGGTGCTCGGCCCGGCCGCCGTCGACGTGCTCGGCGCGTTCGTCTTCTACGTCGCCATGCCCGCGGCGCTGCTCGACACGCTGACCCGCCAGCCGCTCGGCGGCCCGGCCGGGCGCGCGGTCGCCGCCTTCGCGACCGCCACCCTGATCATCGGCGCCGTCGGCTTCTGCGCCGCCCGCTGGGTGTTCCGCCGCTCCCTGGCCGAGCAGACGGTCGCCGCGATGGCCTCCGCCTACGTCAACGCCGGCAACCTGGGCATCCCGGTCGCCGTGCGGGTGCTGGGCGACGCGAGCTTCATCGCGGTGGTCCTGCTCATCCAGACCACCATCCTCACCCCGATCATCCTCGGTACTCTGGACATCGCGCAGAGTGAGCATTCGGCCGGTCGCTGGCGGCGCCTGCTGACCGTGCCGCTGCGCAGCCCCGTCATGCTCGCCTGCCTGGCCGGCGTGATCCTGGGCGCCGCCGGCGTCCACCTGCCCAGTCTGATGGGCGACACCGTGGCGCTGCTCGGCGACGCCGCGGTGCCCTCGGCGCTCATCGCTCTGGGGCTTTCCCTGGTACCGCGTGGTCCCGCCGACGGCGAGCCCCGGCGCCCGGCCGAGGTCGCCCTCTCCGTGCTGCTCAAGTCGTGCGTGCAGCCCGCGCTGTGCTTCGCGCTGGGCCGGTTCGTGTTCGGCCTGAGCGGTCCGGCCCTGCTCGCGGTGGTGCTGTGCTCGGCGCTGCCGACGGCGCAGAACACGTTCGTCTACGGCCGCGCGTACGGCGTCGACGGCACGTTCGCCCGGGATGTGATCGTCGCCTCAACCGCCCTGTCGATGGCGACCCTCAGCATCACCGCCGCGCTGCTGCGGTAGCCCGGCGTCGCCCGTGCGGACCGGACCTGGAGCGGATCCGGCCCGCAAAATGTCAGCCCCGGTCGGTACCCTCGACAGCATGTCCACCAACGCCGACCGCCGCGTAGCCCTGCTCACCCTGGGCTGCGCCCGCAACGAGGTGGACTCCGAGGAGCTCGCCGCCCGCCTCGCCGACGGTGGCTGGCAGGTGACCACCGACGGCACCGACGCCGACGTCGTGCTCGTCAACACCTGCGGCTTCGTCGCCAAGGCCAAGCAGGACTCGATCGACACCCTGCTGGCCGCGGCCGACACCGGCGGCGCCAAGGTGGTCGCCACCGGATGCCTCGCCGAGCGCTATGGGGAGGAGCTCGCGGGTGAACTGCCCGAGGCCCACGCCGTGCTCGGCTTCGACCACTACCCCGACATGGCGGCCCGGCTCGACGCCGTCCTGGCCGGCGAGACGATCCCGTCCCACGCCCCCCGCGACCGGCGCACCCTGCTGCCGATCACCCCGGTCGCGCGGCGTACCGCGCCCGTCGTGACGCCCGGTCACCTCCCCGCCCACCTGCGCGGGGTGATGCGGCAACGGCTCGACTCGGGGCCAGTGGCGCCGCTGAAGCTGGCCAGCGGCTGCGACCGGCGGTGCGCGTTCTGCGCCATTCCGTCCTTCCGCGGCGCGTTCGTCTCGCGGACCCCCGACGAGGTGCTCGCCGAGGCCGAGTGGCTGGGCGCCAACGGGGTGCGCGAGCTCGTCCTGGTCAGCGAGAATTCGACCTCCTACGGCAAGGACCTCGGCGACCCCCGCCTGCTGGAGAAGCTCCTGCCCCAGCTGGCTGCCGTCTCCGGCATCGTGCGGGTTCGGGTCTCCTACCTGCAGCCCGCCGAGACCCGCCCCGGCCTGATCGAGGCGATCGCGACCACCCCGGGCGTCGCGCCGTATTTCGACCTGTCCTTCCAGCACTCCAGCGAGCCCGTCCTGCGCCGCATGCGCCGCTTCGGCTCCACCGAGCGCTTCCTCGACCTGCTCCGCTCGGTCCGCCGCCTCGACCCCGACGCCGGCGCGCGCAGCAACGTCATCGTCGGCTTCCCCGGCGAGACCCGCGAGGACATCGACGAGCTCGCCCGCTTCCTCACCGAGGCCCGCCTGGACGCGGTCGGCGTCTTCGACTACAGCGACGAGGACGGCACCGAGGCCGCCGGCCTGCCGGACAAGGTGCCCGCCGACACGATCAAGAAGCGGTACGACTGGATGAGCGCCCTGGCCGAGGAGCTGTGCGCCCAGCGCGCCGGCGACCGCGTCGGCACCGTCGTCGAGGTGCTCGTCGACACGGTGGACCACCACGCCGACGGCACCGAGGTCGAGGGCCGCGGCGCCCACCAGGCCCCCGAGGTCGACGGCTCCACCACCCTCGTGCCCGGCGGCGCCGTCGACCCGGCCACCCTCCGCCCCGGCGACCTGGTCCGCGCGAAGGTCACCGAGAGCATCGGCGTCGACCTGATCGCGACGCCGATCGAGCTGATCGGCCCGGCGGCGCGATGACGGCGGCCAAGCCCGTCCCGCTGCTCAACGCGGCCAACGTCCTCACGGTCGCGCGGATGGTGCTCGTCCCCGTCTTCGTCCTCTGCGTCGTGGCCAGCCGCATGACGCACGACGCCTGGCAGATCGCGGCCGGCCTCATCTTCGTCGTGGCCTCCGCCACCGACTACGTCGACGGCTGGATCGCCCGCGCGCACAACCTGGTGACGTCGTTCGGCAAGGTCGCCGACCCGATCGCGGACAAGGCCCTCACCGGCGCCGCCCTGGTCCTGCTCTCCATCTACGACCGCCTCCCGTGGTGGGTGACGCTGGTCATCCTGATCCGCGAGTGGGGCGTGACCGCGCTGCGCTTCTGGGTGCTCCGCCACGGCGTGATCGCGGCCAGCCGCGGCGGCAAGGTCAAGACCGCCCTGCAGATCCTCGGCATCGGCTGGTACCTCGCACCGCTGCCCGCCGCCTTCGCCGCCGTCGGCCCCTGGATCATGTTCGCCGCCGTCGCCGTGACCGTCGTCACGGGCCTGGACTACGTGGCCCGCGCGATCCGCATCCGGCGCGCTTCGCTCTCCACGGCCGGTGGCGCCCCCCACCCGGCGCCGGCGGAGGCCCCGGCCGTCGCCCCCCAGGCGGACGAGCCGGTCGCATGACCCCGGGCCGCCCCGCCCGGCCCGCGCCCGCGGCGAGGCGTCCAGCGTCGCGAGCGGTGCGGCCCGCCTCGTCGGGTGGTTTCGGCGAGACGTTTCCGCGCCGAACGGCCGTGGTCGTGCTCGGGCCTGGTGCGTTGCCGTCGTGCTCGGCGGGCTCTTCGGCGTTTCCGTTGCTCGGGGCGGCGTTTCCGGGTTTCGCCGCGGTCGTGTTCGGCATCGCCCAGTGCGGCGCGGCCACCCGGGAACGCCCTCCGGCGAGAGGCCGAACCGGCGGCGTGGTGCTGCCCGGCGTGCTGCAGGCTGCGCGATCATGTGGTGCGTTCGGAGCGGATATGTCCGCCACTTCGTGACGGACATATCCGACATTTCGGTTATCTGAGTTTTGGCGGATAGACAGTGCTCTGGGTGTGCAGGTCCTTGGGGCCCGATGATGGTGCGCGGGAAAGGGGACGGCGTGACTGATAGTTCGGGGCGGGACAAGCGGGCGGGCGCGATTCTCGAGGCGCTCGAGCGGCGCGGGGAGACGCTGGCCGTGGCCGAGTCGTTGACGGGCGGGTTGCTGGCGGCCGCCTTCGTGGAGGTGCCGGGGGCGAGCCGGGTGTTCCGGGGCGGGATCGTGGCGTACGCGACAGAACTCAAGGCGAAGCTCCTCGGGGTGCCTCCGCCGCTGCTCGCGGCGCACGGGCCGGTCGACCCGTCGGTCGCCGCGGCGCTCGCCGCCGGGGCGCGGGAGCGGTGCGGGTCGGACTGGGCCGCGTCCACGACCGGGGTCGCCGGGCCGGACCCGCAGGGAGGCCAGCCGGTCGGGCGGGTGTATGTGGCGGTGGTCGGGCCGCCGCCCGTCCGCGGCGAGCCGGACCGCGTTGAAGTGCGCGAACTCACCCTGCCGGGCGATCGCGCGGCGGTGCGGACGGGCGCGGTGTCGGCCGCCGTGATGCTGCTCGCAGATACCCTCGCCGTCTTGTAACGGCGGGGCAGGGTGTCGATCGGCTCCGCACCAGGTACCGTGACGAGTACCAGTTTTTCGCGGTCTTGCCAGCTGCGTCAGAGGGGGTGCCGCCGTGCTGCTTCGTCGGGTGATCGGTGACGCGCTGCGAGCGCGACGGCAGGCCCAGCATCGGACGCTGCGGCAGGTTTCGACCGCGGCCAATGTGAGCCTGGGGTATTTGTCCGAGATCGAGCGGGGCCAGAAGGAGGCGTCCAGCGAGCTGCTGGCCGCGATCTGCGAGGCCCTGGGAGCGGCGCTGTCCGAGGTGCTGCGTGACGTGAGCGACACCCTAGCCCTCGCCGAAGACCTGCCGCCGGTGCTCGTGCCGGTCGGCGCCCCCGAGCCGGGGCCCGACGAGGCGTCGACCTCGGCCGTCGCGCCGTCCACCGCCTCGGCTCCCGCCGGCGTGCCGGTGCCTGTGCCGGCCGGGGCTCCGTCGGGCGATGCGGCCGCGAGCGGGCCGGCCGACGGGCCGCAGGCGCGCCTGGTGCGCAAAGCGGGCCGGCCGAAGATCGCCGCCGATGCCAAGCTGTCGGTCGCAGTGCATCACGACGGGCCGCTTCGCACGACGCTGCGGGCGACTCGCGGGACGTCCGACCGGGAGCGCGACGTCGTCTTCGCTGCCTGAGCTCGCCGCCTCCTGGGTCGCGGGGTCGGCCGTTTCCGGGGCCGGGGAGGGCCGGGGGAGAGGGTGGCCCGGGCCGGGTCGGGGAGAGTGCGGGCCGGTCAAGGAGGAGTCCGCGGTCGGGAGTTGAGTCCTCGAACGCCGAGTGGCGCGGTGCGGAACCGTAGACGATCACGAAACCCTGCGGCGGCCCTACAACGGCCTTGACCGTCCGTGATCACGTGGCCAATAGCGGGCCGGTTGGCGGGGAATTCGCCACTATCGGGCGCACGCCGCCCCGTCGCGCTGCGCACGCCGCCCCGTCGCGCTGCGCACGCCGCCCCGTCGCGCTGCGCACGCCGCCCCGTCGCGCTGCGCACGTCCT
This sequence comes from Dactylosporangium sp. CA-092794, assembly GCF_050948465.1. Classification (NCBI taxonomy): domain Bacteria; kingdom Bacillati; phylum Actinomycetota; class Actinomycetes; order Micromonosporales; family Micromonosporaceae; genus Dactylosporangium; species Dactylosporangium sp. CA-092794. Next base: position 1,813,420 of record NZ_CP192044.1, read on the forward strand.
CCGCCGCGAGCGCGTTCGCTGCCGCGCTTCGCAGGGCTTCCGCTACGGTTCGCACGGCAGACGTTGCGGTGTGTAGCACTTCCACCGCTGTCGCGGCCCGCGCTCGGGACTGGGCGGACGTAAGTCTCCGTGATCATGAGGTGCTCGCCCCGAAAGTGGCGGTTTGCGGTGATCTTGGAGACATATGGTACCTATAGGTACATTTTCGCTCCGCGATCATGAAAAACCCTTGGTGCTCGGGCGAGTTCGGCATGATCGTGGAGAGTTCTCGTCGCGGGCTGGTTGCCGCGCGGTGAACGGGCGGGTTCGACGTGGTCTGACACACTGGGGCCGCGCCCGTTCCGGGCGATGAAAGCGCGCAGCAGCGTGGAGGCGAGCGACCCGTGAGCTACCCGGCACCCAACCGGCGGCGTAATCCACTCCCGGTCGTCATCGCTGCGGTGATCGGCGTGTTCGCGGTCTGCGGTGTGTACCTCGTGCTGGCCAACCGGGGCGGGGACGACAACGGCGGGCCGGCCGGTGCGCCGCGGCGGGAAGGGTGCATCGCGCTCAACGTCACCGCCTCCAGCGAGAAGGCCGCGCTCATGCAGGAGCTGGCCAAGAGCTACATCCGGTCCGACCGGCGGTTCGACGGCAAGTGTGCCGACCCCGTCGTGCAGTCCAAGGCGTCCGGCGCGGCGCTCGACGCGCTCGCCAGCGGGTGGGACGTGGGGCGCGACGGGCCTCAGCCGGCGGTGTGGACGCCCGCTTCGGCGTCGTGGGTGGCGCTGCTGACGCAGCGGCTGGCCGGCGGCGACAAGGGCGCGCTGGTACCGGACGGGAAGCTGCCGATGATCGCGCAGTCCCCGCTCGTGCTCGCGATGCCCAAGCCGATGGCCGAGGCGCTCGGGTGGCCGGACAAGCCGATCGGCTGGGGCGACGTGCTCGGGCTCAGCAACGATCCCAACGGGTGGGGCGCCAAGGGACACCCGGAGTGGGGGCGGTTCAAGCTCGGCAAGACCAATCCGCACTTCTCGACCTCGGGGCTGAACGCGACCGTCGGCGCGTACTTCGCCGCCACCGGGCGGTCGACCGACCTCACCGAGAAGGACCTCGCCGACCCCAACGTGCTCAACTACGTCAAGTCGGTCGAGTCGGGCGTGGTCCACTACGGCGACACCTCGCTGACGTTCCTGTCCAACTTCGCCGCCGCCGACCAGGCCGGGCGCGGGCTGAACTACATCAGCGCGGTCGCGATCGAAGAGAAGTCGGTGTACGACTACAACACGGGAAACCCCACGGGCGACCCGGCCCTGGCCGGCAAGGGGCCCAAGCCGCGGGTGCCGCTCGTCGCGGTGTACCCGAAGGAAGGCACTTTGATCAGCGACCACCCATATGTGGTGCTGACCAACGCCAGCGACGAGCAGCGGGCGGCCGCGGCGGACTTCCTGGCCTACGTGCGCGACGCCCCGCAGCAGCAGCGGTTCACCGACCTGGCCTTCCGCTCCTCCGAGGGCAAGGCCGGCGCCGGGCTGACCCGGGAGAACGGGCTGACGCCCGACGCGAAGTACACCGTGATCGACCCGCCGGCGCCGCAGGTGCTGGAGAAGGCGCTGAGCACGTGGGACGCCCAGCGCAAGCGGGCCAAGGTGCTGCTCGTGCTGGACGTCTCCGGGTCGATGACCACCCCCGCCGGCAACGGCCAGACCCGTATCGAGCTGGCCAAGCAGGCCGCGCTGCAGTCGCTGTCGCTGTTCGCGCCGGACGACGAGGTCGGGCTGTGGACGTTCTCGACCGAGGTCGGCGGGGCCAGCACGCCCTACACCGAGCAGGTGCCGGTCGGGGCGCTGAGCGGCAACCGGGCGCCGCTGGAGCAGGTGATCAGGTCGCTGAGCGCGGAGGGCGGCACGGCGCTGTACGCGACCACGCGGGCCGCCCAGTCCAAGATGGCGGAGCTGGCCGACCCGGCCCGGATCAACGCGGTCGTGGTGCTCACCGACGGCAAGAACGAGTACCCGAAGGACAGCGATCTCGACGCCCTCATCCGTGACGTGGACACCGCCGACAAGGAGATCCCGGTCCGGGTGTTCACCATCGCGTACGGCGGGCAGGCCGACCTCGGCACCCTGCAGAAGATCTCGGCGGCCTCGCGCGCGGCGGCCTACGACGCGAGCGACCCGACGACCATCGACAAGGTGCTCGTCAACGTCCTGAGCAACTTCTGATCCGCATCCGGACAAGGCACACTTACGGCGTGGGCGTCAAGGAGCAGCTGACCGAGCCGTGGGGTCTCGTCGCGGCCGGGGTCCTGGGCGGCATGGGCGGAGCGGTCGCGGCCGCCCTGGCCCCGGCCGGCCTGCTGGTCGGGTTGCCGGTCGGCATCGTGGTCGCGGGCGCCGTCTACGGCGTCAGGGTCGGCCTCGGCGCGCTCGCCGACCGCGGCCGCTCGCCCCGCCCGCTGACCGCGCCCGCCCCGCAGAGCCTGCCCACGCCGCCGCGCGGCAGCGACGCGGAGCGCTGGCTGCGCCGGGCCGAGGCGGCGGTGCGCACGCTGCGCAAGCAGTCCGAGGGCACCGGCGACCCGCTCCTGGGCGCACAGGTCGCGGAGGTCGACGACCAGGCCGCGGGCGCGCTCGCGGACCTCGCCCGGTTCGCCGGGCAGGTGACGCTGATCGCGCAGACCGAGTCGGGGATCAACGTCCAGCGGCTGCGGCAGGACCACAACCAGCTGCAGCGCGGCCTGTCCGGCACGCCGGCCGGGCCGCTGCGCGACGAGCGCGAGCGGGCCCTGCGGGCCGTGTCCGATCAGCTCGACGTGGGCAAGCGGCTGCGCGAGGCCCGGGAGATGCTGCTGGCCCGCATGCAATCGGCCGTTCTGGGCATGGAAGGTTTGGTGGCTCGCATGGCGGAGCTGGTGGCGTTGCATGCGACGACGGTCGGGGGTACCCCGCTGACCGCGACGAAGGTGGCGGAGCTCACCAACGACCTCGAGGGGTTGCGGGCGGGACTGGCCGAGGCCGAGCGACTGTCCCGCTCGGCGCTGTCCGGCGGGGATCCCCCGGGTGGACAGCCCTGACTTCTCCCTGACTTGCGTCCGGATTGGTGGGTTATGGTGGTAATTTCCCGCCTATTGCCCTACCGGTGGGCGTGACGCTCTAGCGCGAGCCTGACACCATGGAAGCCTGCACGTTCAAGTGCTGGCCGAGAGAGGACCGCGAGATGGCGAATCCGTTCGCTAAGGGCTGGAAGTACCTCATGGCGCTGTTCGGTGCCAAGATCGACGAGTACGCCGATCCGAAGGTGCAGATCCAGCAGGCGATCGAGGATGCGCAGCGTCAGCACCAGGCGCTGGTCCAGCAGGCCGCGGCCGTGATCGGCAACCAGCGCCAGCTGGAGATGCGGCTGTCCAGGCAGATGTCCGAGGTCGAGAAGTTGCAGGGGTCGGCCCGCCAGGCGCTGGTGCTCGCCGACAAGTCGCGCGCCGAGGGTGACGAGGCCAAGGCCGCGCAATATGAGCAGACCGCCCAGGTGTTCGCCACCCAGCTGGTCGCCGCCGAGCAGGGCATGGAGGATCTCAAGACCCTCCACGACCAGTCGCTCAACGCGGCCGCGCAGGCGCGCAAGGCGGTCGAGAACAACGCGATGATGCTCCAGCAGAAGCTCGCCGAGCGCACCAAGCTGCTCAGCCAGCTGGAGCAGGCGAAGATGCAGGAGAGCGTCGCCAAGTCGCTGGAGTCCATGAGCGGCCTGGCCGCCCCGGGTAACACCCCGTCGCTCGACGAGGTCCGGGAGAAGATCGAGCGGCGGTATGCCAACGCCATGGGCCGGGCCGAGCTCGCCTCCAACTCCGTCGAGGGCCGCATGCTGGAGGTCCAGCGCTCGAGCCTCGACATGGCCGGCAGCTCCCGCCTCGACCAGATCCGCGCGAGCATGGCCGGCGAGCAGCTCGCGGCCGCGCCCGGGTCGCCCGCCGTGGCCGCGTCGGGGCAGAAGGACGCCAGCGTCTCCCGCCTGGACGAGATCCGCGCGAGCCTCAAGGACAAGCAGGCGGGAGACTCGGCCAGCGCCAGCTGACCGGACGGGAAGCGAACCGGGGGCGGTCATGACCAGCGATCGGACCAGGCACCTGAAGCGGCTGCGGAAGCTGCACCGCTCGGCGCGCGGCTGGTCCGTGCGCGCCGGGCTGCTCACCGGCGCGACCGCCGTCCTGGTGCCCTACAGCGGCCTCGGCCTGCCCGACGCGTTCTGGGCGGCCGCGGCCGGCGGCTCGATCGCCATCACCTGGTGGCGATGGCTGGACTACCGGGCGTTCCGCGCGCTGCCGGTCCCGCCCGAGCCCGACCCGGCCCTGGCCGGCGCCCTCGCCCGCGAAAAACTCGTCGGCCTGGTCCAGCGGCTCCCGGCCGGCCGCACCGCGATCGCCGAGTTCGACCGCCAGCGCGATTCGTTCAAGCTGCGCGGCCTGACCGTCGCCGAGCCGTGGCGCCGCCTCGACCGCGCCGCCACCATGCTCAGCGGCCTGGTCGGCCGCCTCGGCCCGGCCGCGGAGTCGGCCGTCCTCGACGCCACCGTCGCCGAGCGCCAGCTCCGCGACCTGGCCCAGCGCTGCGCCTCGGTCGAGCGCGCGATGCGCATCGGTCCGGCCGGCGACGGCCTGCGCCCCGCCCACCAGGCCCTCGCCCAGCAACTGGAGCAGGGCGTGACGGCTTATGAGCAGTTCGTGACCGCGGCCGCCGGCTGCGTGGCCGAGGACAACACCGCGGTCGGCAACCTCACCGACGCGACCGCCTTCCTGCGCGGCGTCGCCGAGGGCCTCGCCGACCTGCGCGGCACGACCCCGACCGCCCACCCCCAGACCGCCTGACCTCCGCCACGTCCGCTCCGCCCCCCCCGTCGGCCGCCCCCCGTCGGCCGCCCCCGTCGGCCGTCGCGCCGTCGGCCGCCCCCCGTCGGCCGTCGCGCCGGACATTTCGGATTTGTCCGAAAAATATGGACTCGGGTCCGCGTCACTTCCAGACCGTTGCTCCCGCCAGACACCGGGCCGGGGCCTGCCCTGAACGGGCGGCCCCGACCCTGCCAGGTCCGCGGTGCCAAGGTGCACCGGTGGGCGCGGCCTGGCCGGCTGTATGTCTCCGTGATCATGATGCCCGCGGTGACCGCACACCGGGTTTGCCATGATCCCGGAGACTTGTGGTACACGGGGGTACATCAGCACTCCGTGATCATGAAAAACCGTTGGTGTCGATGCCGCGATGCTCATGATCACGGAGACTTCCGGTCGCTGCGCCGTGCAGCTCCCGACAGGTGGGACGCGATCGCCGGCCGCGCCACAAGTGTCGGGAAGGGCACCACGTGATCGCCGGCGGGCATCGCGGCCAGCGGTGCCGGTTCCCGGGCGTCGCTGGCCGGTGCCGCGTCGCTCATACACCACGTCGGCGGACGTGACCTGCGCGGTGGCAGGGCCCGGCCGGGTCCGGGGTGCCGACTAGGGGCGGCTACTCGTTGGGGAGCAGGTAGCGCCAGCAGGCGCGGACGGCGGTGCCGTCGGGCAGCTGGTAGGAGGGCCAGGCGCCGCGCTGGTCGAGGTCCCGGGTCAGGATCCGCATGGCCGCGCGGGCCGGGTCGCCGTCGAGGTCGGCCTGGCGCAGGCCCTCCGAGTTGGGCGGGGGCAGCTGTACGCCGGTGGGCCACGCGGCCAGGGTGGGCGACGCGCTCGGGTCGCCGGTGGTGATCGGGGAGCCGCCGCCGGTGCCCGACGTGGTGTCCAGGGCCGGGACGGCGACCACGCGGACGCGCGTGGCCAGGTACGGCTGCGCGGTCGCGGACACCGTCTTGTGCACCGTGGCCAGGCGGTCGCGGGCGTTGTAGAGCACGTCGGCGTACACATGGTCGGGTTTGAGCTCGTCGAACGCGACCGCCGTGAACGACAGCGGACCGGTCGGCGTCCACACCGTGACCCTGGTGACGGGGGCATCCATGATCGTCGGGGTCACCGTCGGCTGCTTCTGGGCCGCGTCCGAGCGCAGGTCGCCGGTCAGGCCGGTGGCCAGGGCCTGCAGCTTGTCCGGGTCCAGGCGGGACAGGTAGGCGGCGTCGGCGATGGTGTCGCCGTCGCCGTACACCACCAGGCGCGGCGGGCGCAGGGCCGCGATCCCCGGGGCGGTGAGGCCGCCGGTGAGCTCCCACACGGCGAGCGGCACGTCCTCGGGCGGGACCAGCGACGGGGTGGGCGAAGGGGCGGCCGCCGGGGCGCTGTCGCAGGCCGAGAGGGCGGCCGACGCGAGCACGCCGGCGAGCAGGCCGCGGCGGGTCAGCCGGAGGTGCACCGGCTCGCCGCCCCGTGCGCGGTCGCGGACCCCGTTGTGCACATCGCCCCTCCCCATGAGACGTCATCCGCACGCACACTATCGCGCGTCACCGAATCGACGGGCGCCGGTAACCCGACGGTCCCACTTGGGCGGGTGATAAGGGAGCGTGAAGTGTTCCTTAGGCATGGTGCCGCCGGCGCGCCCGATGCATACCGTTTGGGCACATGGGGTACCACAACCAAGGCTTTTGGCTTTTGAACATCGACGCCGATGGCGACCTCGCCCTCGTCTGGCAGCGCGATCAGTCCGGAAGCGGCTCGGGTCCCGGCTGGCAGGCGGGGCACCAGTATGTGATGCGCTCGTGGTCGCCGCCCGTCCAGCGCCGGATGACGGTGCGGCACCTGCGGCAGGGCTGACCGGCGCGCTCGAACACCCAGTTGGTCTCGCCCCGGCGCAGCGACCCGGTCGTCGCCTGCGTCCAGCGGCCGCGGTTGGCGTTCATCAGCGCGTGCGCCCGCGCCACCAGGGCGGGCAGGTCGGCGACCTCGCCCACCGGCGTCCACGGCCACACGCCGCGCAGGAACAGCGTCTCGGCCTTGTAAAGATTGCCGATGCCGGCCAGGTTGCGCTGGTCGAGCAGCGCGTCGGCGATCGGGCGCTCGGGTCGCGCCTCCAGGCGCCGCACCGCCTCGGCGGCGTCCCAGTCGGCGCCCATGAGATCGGGGCCGAGGTGCCCGACCAGCCGCGCCTCGTCGCGGGTCGGCACGATCGCCAGCTCGTGCAGGTGGTAACCGACGGCGACGACGGCCGGGGTGTGCAGCGCGACCCGGATCAGGTGGGCGGGGCGGCCGGTCCAGCGCTCGCCCGGCGCATACGTGCGCCAGGTCCCGTCCATGCGCAGGTGCGAGTGCAGCGTGAGCGGCTCGCGGCCCTCGCGGGTGAAGCGCAGCAGCAGGTGCTTGCCCCGGCAGGCGGGCTCGGCGACGGTCCAGCCGGACAGGTCGCTCGTGGCCAGCCGCGGCACCCGGAAGTCGCTGCGCGTGACGACCTGGCCCGCGATCGCCTCGCCCAGGATGCGCGCGGTGTTCCAGACGGTGTCACCCTCGGGCACGGCTCACTCGCCGGCCGGCGCTACCGAGTAGCGGTCCAGGTGCCCGCGCGCCTCGAGGGCGGCCACCACCGACTCCGCGTCCGCGCGGGACTCCAGGCGGGCCACCTCGTACGGATCGCCGTCGTCGCCCTGCCGCAGCACCAGCCACAGCCCGGCCTCGACCTTGGCCTGCACCTTCCGCGCGCCTTGCTCGGCCTGGCGGAGGTGGTCGGCGGCCTGCTGCTCGGCCAGCCGGAGGATCTGCTCGACCCGCGTGCCCAGCCCGGGCAGCGCCGGCCGGTTGTTGTCGGGATCGGCGGGGTCCCACGGCGGCTCGGGCTGGCTCGCCGCGAACATGACCAGCCCGACGACGGTGGCGGCCACGCCGACCCAGAGCGCCGCCGTGTGCGCGCTCGACGAGGCGAGCTGCGACCCGGCGAACAGTCCGGCGCCCAGCCCGATCACGAGTATTGACCAACGCCTCATAACGGTTTGAGGCTAGCGGCAACGGGCAACGCGCGGGGGCCCGCGTCAGGTGGTCAGCACCTGGCGCGCCAGCGGGGTGAGCCGCTGGCAGTGCGCGGGCGGCGGCCAGGTCACGCTGCGCAGCTCGTCGGCGTAGGTCATCCAGTAGTGGCCGCTGCCGTCGTGGTCGAAGTACGCGTGCGACTCGTAGGCCACGCGGTGCACCGGGTCGCGGATCCACGCCGTCGGGTGCATCTCGCCCCACGACGGCGGCCCCATCGGCACGTACCCGCTGACCAGGATCGCCCGCCGGTCCCCGTTGGCGCGGATGGCGTCGACCGCCTCCTGGGCGGCGCGCTCCCAGATCAGCGCGCCCGCGCGCCCGTCGGCGGCCAGCCGGGTCGGCTCGTTGAGCAGCCCCAGCCCGATGACGGCGGGGTTGTCCACGGCGGTGCTCATCCGCCGCCAGAAGTCGGCCAGGGCGGTCGTGGGCAGCCGGAACTCGCCCAGCCGGAGCATCCGCGGCGGCCCCTGCGGACCGCCCCCGAGCGCGTAGTCGCCGTAGTTGTGCAGGTCGATGATCACCGCCAGGCCGGCCTCCCGCGCGTGCCGCAGGGCGGCGCGCACCCGGGCGAGCTCGGCCTGGTCCAGCGGCCCGAACGGCCGGGGCTGCAGCCGCTCCCAGTTCACCGCGAGCCGCACCAGCCGCACGCCGCGCCCGGCCAGGAATGTGTAGCTCGACGGGGTCTCGTACGTGTAGTCCTGCCCGTAGTGCCCGGGGTTGCCGGTGCCGAAGCCGCCGTTGCTGTCCGAGGCGGCGAACGACCCGGCGGCGAGGTTGACGCCGCGCAGATATCCGGGGGTACTGCCGTGGTTCTCGACGATGCGCGCCTGCGGCCCGGCCACGTCGACCTGCAGGCCGTGCGCGACCGGGCGGTACACCGCCATCGGGTAGTTCGCCGGCCAGGTGCCCGCCGCCCACGCGGTGACCGGCAGCCCGACCGCGTCAGCGGCCTCGTACCAGGCCTCGGCGACGCCGCTCCACTGCGCCGCGTCCTTGTCCGACGGCCACCCGATCTCGCCGATGAACCCGGTCGCGTGGTTGCGCCGCAGCCAGGCGGAGAAGTTGGCGAGCCCCGCCACGGCTCGGGCCTTCACGTCATCGTCCACGCACAGCACACGCTCCGGCCGTGGATTCTGCAGTGGTACCGCCAGTGCCGCCACGATCAGCACGCCCACCGCCAGCAGGGCCGCCGATTTGCGCACGACGACGTGCTTGCGCGGGATCGGCCGCCTCGTCCCGACCCGCCCCGGCGGCCTCCGCCCGGCCGCGTTTTCCGGCCCGTGCTCTTCCGGCCCGTGCTCTTCCGGCTCTTGCACTTGCGGGCCGTGCTCTTCCGGGCTCTGCTCTTCCGGCTCTTGCTCTTGCGGGCCTTGCGCCGCCGCGGCGCTGTCCGGCAATGCGGCCTCGTCCGGGTGGGTGGACTCGGGTCCGGTCGGCGTCGTGTCTGTCGGGGGCGGTTCGCCGGGTGGCGGCTCGTCGATCGGCCCCTCACCCGGCGGCGACCCCTTCCGCGGCAGCACCACGCGCGGTTTCTGCCCGGATTTTTCGTGACTTACCCGCCTTCGACCCGATTAGCGTGGCCGTGCGGCCTCGTGGCCGTGCGGCCTCGCGGCCGCGGGGTCAGGGCAGCAGCGGCGCCACCTCGGCCGCGATCAGCTCCACGTGCTCCAGGTCCCGCAGGTCGAGCAGCTGCAGGAACGCCCGCGACGCGCCCGCCTTCACGAAGCCGTGCAACTGCTCGGCGATGCGCTCGGGCGTGCCGTACAGCTGCCCGCCCTGCGGCCCCTTCGGGTCCAGCCCGACCGCCTCGGCCCGGCGCCGCACCTCGGCCTCGGTGGCGCCGCACACGATCGTCTGCGCGAACGAGAACACGATCGGCGCCCGACCGTCGCGCCCTTCGCGCTCGATCGCATCGACCACCCGCTGGTACTGCGCCTCGGTCTCGCCCAGCGTCGAGAACGGCACGTTGAACTCGTCGGCGAACCGCGCCGCCAGCCGCGGCGTGCGGTTGGGCCCCTTGCCGCCGATGATGATCGGCGGCCCCGGCTGCTGCACCGGCTTGGGCAGCGCCGGGGAGTCGACGAGGTCGTAGTAGCGCCCCTCGAAGGTGTATGTCGACCCGGCCGGCGTGGACCACAGCCCGGTGAGGATCTCCAGCTGCTCGCTGAGCCGGTCGAACCGCTCGCCCCGCGGCGGGAACGGGATGCCGTAGGCGGTGTGCTCCCGCTCGTACCATCCGGCCCCGAGCCCGACCTCGACCCGCCCGCCACTCATCGCGTCAACCTGCGCGACGGCGATGGCCAGCGGCCCCGGGTATCGGAACGTGGCCGAGCTCACGAGCGTGCCGAGCCGAATCGTCGACGTCTCCCGCGCCAGCCCGGCGAGCGTCACCCACGAGTCGGTCGGCCCCGGCAGCCCGTCACCGGAGAAGTTGACAAAGTGATCGGACCGGAAGAACGCCTCGAACCCCAGCCGCTCAGCCCGCTGCGCGATGGCAAGCTGATCCTCATACGTCGCGCCCAGCTGGGGCTCGACGAACACGCAAAGCCGCATGAGACCCGACACTATCGTGATGACGCCCAGCATGATCTCGTTCACCACCGACTACGGCCTGTCGGACGGCTTCGTCGCGGCTTGTCACGGCGCGATCGCCCGCCTGGCCCCCCAGGCCCGCGTGCTCGACGTCACCCACCTGATCCCCCCGGGCGACGTCCGCCGCGCCGCCGCCGTGCTGGCGCAGACCGTCCCGTCCTTGCCGCAGTCGGTCCACCTGGCCGTGGTGGACCCCGGCGTGGGCACGTCCCGCCGCCCGATAGCCCTGCGAACCGCGGACGGCAGCCTGCTGGTCGGCCCGGACAACGGCCTACTCCTCCCCGCCGCCGACGCCCTGGGCGGCCCGACGGTCGCGGTCCACCTGACGAACCGGACCTGGTTCGCCGACCGGGTCTCGCACACCTTCCACGGCCGCGACATCTTCGCCCCGGTAGCCGCCCGCCTGTGGTCCGGCGCCGACCTACGCGAGGCCGGCGCGGACATCGACGACCCGGTCCGCCTCCCGGCGCCGCTCGTCTCCCGGTCCGAGGGAACCTTGACCGCGGAAGTCCTGACCATCGACCACTTCGGCAACGTCCAACTGGCCGCCACCGCGGACCTGCTGGCCGACACCCCACGCGAACTCCAGGTCAACGGCGAGCCGGCCACCCGCACAACAACCTTCGCCGAGGCCCCCGAGGGCACCCTGGTAGTCCTCGCGGACTCGGCCGGCCACGTAGCGGTAGCCGTCAACGGCGGCAACGCGGCAACCCGCCTGGCCGCAGCCCCTGGCACGCCGATAACCCTGACCTGGCCCAGCCCGACCCCGCACCGAACCTGACAGCGGCCCGCGAACGCCGCCACCGCGCTCCGCGCCGGCCGTGACAGGGCGCACGACGAACCACGCCCATGCCCGTGTGTGGGCGCGCCCCCGCCCTGTCCTGGCCCCTGAGCCCCCGCTCCGAGCATCACCCCCGCAACCGCAAACCCCGAGGCGTGCTGCGGAACCCCGCCCCCGCCAGCGCGTCCCGCAGCGGCGAGTGCAGGATCGACTCCCCGTCCGCCCGCTCCACCGACAACGCGCCCAAGGCCCCGCCGTGCACCGCGTCCGCGAGCGCCTTCGCCGCCAGCGCCAGCAACTCCGGATCGTCCGCGTAGGACAGCAAGGTGCGCCCACCGCGCTCGACGTAGAGCACCAGGTCGCCGCCGACGGTGACGACCAGCGCCCCGGCCTTGCGCCCGGCGCGGTGCCCGGCCCGCTCCCCGTCGCCGGCGTCGACGACCCGCTCCGGCCACGGCAGGGCCGCGCCGTAAGGGCTCGCGGGATCCGTGGCGGCCAGCACCAGCGCGTCGCGGTGCTCGGTGCCGCCCCGCAGCCGGTCGACCGCGCCCGGCAGCGCGAACTGGGCCGCGCCCAGGCCCTCCACGAAGTATCCGCGGCGGGCCGCGCCGCGCTCCTCCATGGCGGCCAGGACCGGGTAGACACCGGCGAACGCGCCCGGCAGGTCCTCGGCCATGACCGCGCCGCGGGTGACCACGCCGTGCCGGTCGAGCAGCAGCTCGGCGTTGGCGGTGGCGCGCCGGGTCGGGTCGAGGTCGCGGCCGGGCAGCAGATACCACCGGCCGGCCGCCTGTGGCGGGCCGGTGCGCGCGACGGCCAGCGAGGCCCGGTTGAGCGACAGGCCGCCGGGGCGCCGGTATCGCGAGCGGGGCGCCGACGGCCGTGATCGGTGCGCCCCGCCCCCGCCGAGCTTGGCGCGCAGCGGGGCGACGGTGTCGTTGGAGATCCGGCCCGCCCAGACCAGATCCCACAGCGCGGCGATGAGCTCCTCGTCGGGGGCGTGGATGTGCTCGGCGAGGTTGCGGAAGAACAGCGCCTGCCCGCCCTCCAGCGCGCCCAGGACGGCGTCGTGCAGCGGCCCGCCGACGTCGGACGGCGGGGGCAGCAGCAGCGGCGCGGCGTCGGCGAAGGCCAGGCTGACCCAGCCGTCGTGCTCGCCGATGGCGCCGCCGCCCGCCCACAGCAGGTCGCCGGAGGCGGTCAGCTCGTCCAGATACGCCGCGCTGTAGTCCGCGACCCGGGCCGGCAGGATGAGCCGCTCCAGCGCCGAGGCCGGCATCGCGATCCCCTGCAACTGCTCGATCGCGGACGCGACCGCCTCGACGCCGCGGGCCCGCGACGAGCCGATGTGGTGCCACTGCGGCAGGAACCGGGCCAGCGCGCGGGGCGGCACGGGCTCGATCTCGCGGCGCAGGGCGGCCAGCGACCGGCGGCGCAGCAGGCGCAGGATCTCCGCGTCGCACCACTCGGTGCCGGCACCGCCCGGGGAGAACTCGCCGGAGACGACCGACGGCAGCCGGCGCAGCGCCTGCTCGACGACGAACACCCCGAGCCCGAACCGGGCCGCGCCGGCCGCGGCGGTGAACGGCCCGCGGGTGCGCGCATAGCGGCCGACCAGGTCGCCGAGCGGGTCGGCGACCGGCTCGAGATAGGCGGTGGGCAGCCCGACCGGCAGCGCCACGCCGAGCGCGTCGCGGTAGCGCCCGGCATCCTCGACCGACACCCAGCGCGGCTCGCCGGCGACGCGGACCTGGATCGCCCGGCGCTGGGCGGCGAGCTCGGCGGCCCACGCCGGGTCGGCGCCGCGGGCGGCGAGCTCGGCGTCGGACAGGTCGCCGAGCACCCGCAGCATCTCGGCCACGTCCTCGGCGTCGCGCGGCGTGCGCTGCGCGCCGAGCCACTGCAGGGACAGCTGGGTCTCGGCCACGACCGCGGGGTCGAGCAGCTCGCGCAGCTCCACCCGGCCGAGCAGCTCGGCCAGCAGGGTCGGGTCGAGCGCGAGCGCGGCGGCCCGCCGCTCCGCCAGCGGCGCGTCGCCCTCGTAGAGGAACGCCCCGACGTAGCCGAACAGCAGCGACCGGGCGAACGGCGACGGCCGCTGCGTCTCCACCTCGACGAGGCGCAGCTTGCGCCCGGCGATGTCGCGCATGACCCCGACGAGGCCGGCGACGTCGAACACGTCCTGCAGGCACTCCCGGGCCGCCTCGAGCGTGATCGGGAAGTCGGCGTAGTCGCGGGCCACGTCGAGCAACTGCGCGGAGCGCTGCCGCTGCTGCCATAACGGCTGCCGCCGGCGCGGGTCGCGGCGCGGCAGCAGCAGCGCCCGGGCCGCGCACTCGCGGAACCGGGCGGCGAACATCGCCGAGGTGCCGACCGTCTCCTCCACGATCCCGGCGATCTCGTCGGGGTCGAACGCGACCAGGTCGGCGCCGGGCGGCTCGTCGGCGACGTCGGGCAGCCGGACCACGATGCCGTCGTCGCTGGGCATGACCTGGGCGTCGAGGCCATACCGCTCGCTCAGCCGGCGCCCGATCGCCAGGGCCCACGGCGCGTTGACCCGCGCGCCGAGGACGCAGTGCACGGTCATCCGCCAGTCGCCGAGCTCGTCGCGGAACCGCTCCACCAGCACCGTGCGGTCGTCGGGCAGGTGCCGGGTCGCCTCGCGCTGCTCGCGCAGATAGGCCAGCAGGTTGTCGGCGGCCCAGTCGTCGAGCCCGCCGGTGCGCAGGTGGGCCCGGGCCGCCTCGTCGCCGGACTTGACGAACCCGCGCAGCCGCGCGCCGATCGCCCGGCCCAGCTCGATCGGCCGGCCCGGCGAGTCGCCCTTCCAGAACGGCATCTTGGCGGCTGCGCCGGGCGCGGGGGAGACCAGCACCCGGTCGGGCGTGATGTCCTCGATCCGCCACGACGTCGAGCCGAGCAGGAACACGTCGCCGACCCGCGACTCGTAGACCATCTCCTCGTCGAGCTCGCCGACCCGCGCCGCCTTCTCCGCGCCGGCCAGGAACACCCCGAACAGTCCCCGGTCGGGGATCGTGCCGCCGCTGGTGACGGCGAGCCGCTGCGCTCCCGGCCGGGCGGTCAGCACGCCCTCCGAGCGGTCCCACACCACGCGCGGGCGCAGCTCGGCGAACGCGGTCGACGGATAGCGCCCGGCCAGCATGTCGAGCACCGCGAACAGCGCCGAGTCGGGCAGGTCGGCGAAGGCCGCGGCGCGGCGCACCAGCGCGGCCAGGCCGGCCACCGGCCAGGGCTCCATCGCCACCATCGCCACGACGTGCTGGGCCAGCACGTCGAGCGGGTTGCGCGGATAGCGCAGCTCCTCGATGCCGCCCTCCACCATCCGCTCGGCGACCACCGCGCAGGAGACCAGGTCGCCGCGGTGCTTGGGGAAGACCACGCCGCGGGAGACCGCGCCGACCTGGTGCCCGGCCCGGCCGACCCGCTGCAGCCCGGCCGCGACGCTCGGCGGCGCCTCGATCTGCACCACCAGGTCGACCGAGCCCATGTCGATGCCCAGCTCCAGGCTGGAGGTGGCGACCACGGCCGGCAGCTGCCCGGACTTGAGCGCCTCCTCGATCTGCTTGCGCTCCTCCCGCGAGACGCTGCCGTGGTGGGCGCGGGCCACCACCGGCGGTGCCCCGTTGGCCTGCCCGGCCTGGGCCATCATCTCCGCCGGGGTGCGCGGCGACGCCGGCTGCGGTATCCCGGCCCGCGCCCCGGCCAGCTCGTTGATCCGCGCGCAGAGCCGCTCGGCGCCGCGCCGCGAGTTGGTGAACACGATCGTGGACCGGTGACCCTCGATCAGGTCGAGCACCCGCTCCTCGACCGCCGGCCAGATCGAGGCCTGCCGCGGTGCCCCGTCGTCGTCCTCGCCGGGCGCGGTCTCGCCGAGCGCCGTCATGTCCTCGACCGGCACCTGCACCTCGACCTCGATCGTCTTCGCGCTGGGCGGCTGGACGATCTCGACCGGCGCGGCCCCGCCGAGGAACCGCGCGGTCTCGTCGATCGGCCGCACCGTCGCCGACAGCCCCACCCGCTGCGCGGGCCGCTCCAGCAGCGCGTCGAGCCGCTCCAGCGACAGGGCCAGGTGGGCGCCGCGCTTCGTCGCGCAGACCGCGTGCACCTCGTCGACGATGACCGTCTCCACCCCGCGCAGCGCGTCGCGCGCCTGGGAGGTCAGCAGCAGATACAGCGACTCGGGCGTGGTGATCAGGATGTCGGGCGGGGTGCGGCTGAACGCCCGGCGCTCGTCGGCCGGCGTGTCGCCGGTGCGCATGCCGACCCGGATGTCGGGCGGCTCCTGGCCGAGCCGGGCGGCGGCCTGCCGGATGCCGGCGAGCGGGGCCCGCAGATTGCGCTCCACGTCGACGGCCAGTGCCTTGAGCGGGCTGACATAGAGCACCCGGCAGCGCCGGGCCGGCTCGGCCGGCGGCCGGGCGGCCAGCTGGTCGAGCGACCACAGGAACGCGGCCAGGGTCTTGCCGGAGCCGGTCGGCGCCACCACCAGCGCGTGCCGGCCGGCGCTGATCGCCTGCCACGCGCCCGCCTGCGCCGCGGTCGGCGCCGCGAACGCCGCGCGGAACCACTCGCGCGTCGCCGCCCCGAAGCCCTCCAGCTCTGCCATGCCCCCATCCTGCCGCGGGGGTACGACATTTTTTGAAGCCCAGTGGCGATTTGCCGGAATTGAACCGGTTAGCTACTGTGTCCCCACCCAACTTGCCTGGCCGGGCAGCGAAGGGGTCCCCTGCCGCGGCAGGGGACCCCCAGTGCGCCTCGGTCACGCCGAGCGCGCCGCCAGCGCTCCTGTCAGCCGCTCCCGCGCGGCGGGCCATTCGCCGGCGATCATGGAATACAGCACGGTGTCACGCTGACTGCCGTCGGGACGGCGCCGGTGGGCCCGCAGCACCCCCTCCCGCTGCACGCCGAGCCGCTCGATCGCCGCCTGCGAGCGCGCGTTGCGGATGTCGGTGTGCCACTCCACGCGCAGCGCGCCGAGCGTGTCGAACGCGTGCGCCATGAGCAGCAGCTTCGACTCGGTGTTGACCCCGGTACGCCACCAGGGACGGCCGAGCATCGTGTGTCCGATCGCGATCGAGCGGCTGTGCGCGTTGGCGCTGTAGTAGGACGTGCTGCCGATCACGCGCCCGGTCGCGGCCTCGAGCTGCACGAACGGCACCCGGTCGGGATCGGCCAGGGCCGCCGCCACCAGCTGCGCCATCTCGGCCACGGACGCGGGCCGGGCGCTGGTCAGGTGCGTCCACACCGCCTCGTCGTCGAGCGCCGCGAAGAGCGCGGGAGCGTGCGGGTGATCCAGCGGTTCGAGCACCACGTGCCGGCCCGCCAGCCGCGCCGGACGATGCCAGGAGTCCTGCTGCGCCCGCAGATAATCCGGCAGCGGTACTCCGAGTGCGTCCGCCGGTTCCGGTTGCCCCCGGGTGAGCTTGAGCGGTACCACTCCGGCCCAATGGGGCAGATCGAGGTCTTCGGGGTCGTCGTTGACGCCGCCCGTGCGCACCTTGGCGGAGACCTCTGCCAGCGGCAGCGCCAGCACGGCCGTCTGCGCCGACTCCTTGCGGTCCGGCGGCCGGCTGTCGGCGGCCCGCCCGGGCGCGACCTTGTCGACCAGCGCCGTGAACGCGCGCGCCCGCTCCGCCTCGTCGGCGACCAGCCGCGCCGTGCCGTGCACGACCACGGAGCGGTAGTTGACGCTGTGGTGGAACTGCGATCGGGCCAGCACCAGCCCGTCGATGAGCGTCACCGTGACGCAGACCGGCAGGCCGCCGTCGCGGGCCGCGAGCAGCGCCCGGCTGCCGGTCGATCCGTGCAGGTAGAGCGTGTCGCCGACGCGGGCGTGCAGGGTCGGCAGCACGCGCGGCTCGCCGTCGGCGACGTAGCCGAGGTGGCACACGTACGCCTCGTCGAGCACGGCATGCACGAGCGCGACGTCGTAGGTCGCCCGCTCGGGCAGGCGCCTGGGAGTGGTCCGGGCCGTCTGCTGGAACATGCTGGCCTCTTTTGTACTAGTACGAAACTCGGACTGTGCCGGCACAATAGCAGTCCGCCCCTGACCAGCGACAACCAAAAATGTCAGACCCTCCCGCTACTGTCCCCAGGCATCGGGCACCGCCCGCAATACGGGGGCGGGCGGTGCCTCACCCAGGGGAGGAACGACCGTGAAGACCATCCTCGGCAGCTCCATCCGGCCGACCCTGATCGGCCACGCCGGCGACGTATGCGGCCCTCGGTGCCCCGGTCGCGCCCCGGCTCCGGCCGCGTCCGCGGCGGCCTATGAGCTGTTGAAGGGTTCATAGGCGGCGACCGCCGCGGGGCCCGGCCACACGCCGGTCTGGCCCGGGGCCGCGCCGCACGCTCATTCAAGGAGGAAGAGCTTGCGCCACGACTGCCCCCCGCCGCCCGCACCTGCCGCCGCGTCGCCCGCGCCCGCGTCATCCGCGCCCGGGGCCGCCGTCACGTCGCCCGCATCTGCGTCCGCGTCGTCCAGGCCCGCGCCGGGGGCTGCGTCCGCGTCATCCGCGCTTGGCGTCGCCGCCGCGTCGTCCGCGCCCGGGGTCGCGTCGTCCGCGTCCGGGGTCGCGTCGTCCGCGTCCGGGGTCGCGTTGTCGGTCGGATTTGGTGGCGCGTCGGCTTCGGCCGTGTCGCCGGGCGTCGCGTCGTTCGCGTCCGGGCCGCTCATCGGGCCGCAGAGTCCGGGGAGTGTGGCGGCGTCGCCCGCGCCCGGCGGCGTGCTGCCCGCGTCCGGGCCGGCGTTGGTTGGTGCGGGCGGGCGCGGTGGCGTGGGTTCGGCGGGGGTGCAGGGTGCGCTGATGGCTCGGGCAGGCGACGACGTTGCCGGGGCCGTGGCGGTCGCGGTGGGCGAACCGGGGGCGCTGCGCGAACCGGGCGCGGTTGGCGGGTTCGGGGCGGCTGGTGGGTCGGGGGCGTCGGCTGGGTGTGGGAGGGCGGCGGTTGTGGGGGAGTTCTCCGCGCCAGTGGCTGGGCGGCCGGGGTCGAGGTGGCGCGGGCTTGTGGGCGTCGTGGTTGCGGTGCTCGCGGTGCTGGTGGCCGGTGGGTGTGGCGGCGGGGGCGAGCGGGGCGGGGCCACGTCCGCGGCCGCGTCGCCGGAGGGGCGGGGGCGGCAGGTGCTGGTGGCGGCCGTCAAAGGGCTTGAGGAGGGCGGGTATTCGTACACGATGACGATCGACCAGGGGACCGTGACGGGGGCGGTCGATCCCTCGGGGAAGCGGCGGGCGCGGCTGGAGTCCGTGGCGTCGGGGGTGCGGTTCTCGCTGGAGGGGATCGTGCTGGGCGGGGGTGAGCGGTACTTCCGCACCAGCATTCCGGCGAAGGGGGTCAGCTCCGCCAAGTGGTACCGGTTCGATCGGACCAAGGTGGCCAAGCTCGGGATCATCGGGCTGTTCGAGACCGACGATCCGACGAGCAGTCAGCAGCTGGCCGACCGGGTCAGTGGGGCGCGGGTCGACGGGCAAGGGCGGATCGTGGGCGAGTACGACCTCACGCGCGGCGGGGATCTCGGGGTGGCGGACGGGGAAGGGCTGGCGGTGCTCGGGGAGCGGGCGAAGGGGGTGCCGTTCGTGGCGACCGTGGATGGGCAGGGGCGGCTCGGGTCGGTGCGGATCACGGTGCCGGCCTACGGGCGGCATGCGGCGCGGACGATTGCCGTGGACTACCGCGACCAGGGGCGGCCCGTGGCGATCGTCGCGCCCAAGGCCGGCGAAGTGTTGCCGGCGACGGCGGCTGTGTACAGCCTGTTGAACAACTGAACTTTGGCTTTGCCCGGTCGGCTCGGTCGTTCGCGCCGGGTACGCTCCCGCAGCTATGAGGTGGAGCGCCGTCGTGGGCGTGGTGCTGGTGGCAGCGGGGATGGCCGGGTGCACCGGCGGCGGGCCCGGTGGCGGGGGCGCCGCGCCGCGGGTCAGTGTGCGGGCGTCGCCGAGCGGGCTGGCGGCCGGGGCCGGCGGGCTCGCGCTGAGCAGCTACCGGTTCCGGGTGACCGCGAACGAAGGGAGCTACGCCGGCGCCATCGACCCGATCGCCGACGTGCTGGACGCCTCGGTGAGCGTGAGCTCGGGCGGGAACTCGCTGAAGATCGATACCGTGTCGGTGCGCGGGGCCGTGTACACGCGGCTGACCGGGCTGCCGTTGCCCGGGTTCGACGGCGGGACCTGGTATCGGGTCGATCCGGCGCGGGTGACCCGGCCGGGGGCGCTCGGGCTGAGCGCGATCAAGGACCCGACCGGCGTGCAGGCGCTGGTGGCGGCGACGCACGACGTGACGCGGGGCGGCCGGAAGTACACCGGCACCGTCGACATGACGCGGGTCGCCGCGTGGGGGCCGGTCAACGTCGGCCAGGTGCTGCAGCTCGGCGACGCGGCGCGGGCGGTGCCGTTCGAGGCGGCCGTCGACGACCGGGACCGCCTGACCGCCCTGACGGTGAACATCCCGGGGGACACCGTCGCGGCCACGTACTCGGACTTCGGGGGGCCGGTCACCGTGGAGGAGCCCAAGGGCGCCGAGCCGCTGCCCGACCACCTCTACGGAATGCTGGGGCTTTAGGCGCACACTGGCCCGTATGGAGCAGCACCTGTACGAGGCCGAGCACCGCGCGTTTCGAGACCTCTGCCGCGAGTTCCTGGCCCGGGAGGCCGTGCCGCACAACGACGAGTGGGAGCAGGCCGGGATCGTCGACCGGGAGGTCTGGCGCAAGGCCGGCGCCGCCGGGCTGCTCGGCATGGACGTGCCCGAGGAGTACGGCGGGGGCGGGCAGAAAGACTTCCGGTTCAACGCCGTGCTGGTCGAGGAGATCATGGCCGCGGGCGCGTTCGGGCTCGGGTTCGGCCTGCACAACGACGTCGTCGCGCCGTACCTCACCGAACTGACGACGCATGACCAGCGCAAACGATGGTTGCCCGGGTTCTGCTCCGGCGACATCGTGACCGCCATCGCCATGAGCGAGCCGGGGGCCGGCAGCGACCTGGCCGGCATCCGGACGACCGCCGTGCGCGACGGCGACGCCTGGGTGCTCAACGGGCAGAAGACGTTCATCACCAACGGCGAGATGGCCGGCCTGGTGGTCGTCGTGGCCAAGACCGACCAGGCGAAGGGCGCGCACGGCATCAGCCTGTTCGCGGTGGAGACGGGCACGCCCGGCTTCAGCCGCGGGCGGCGGCTGGAGAAGGTCGGGCTCAAGGCCAACGACACCGCCGAGCTGTTCTTCGACGACTGCCGCATTCCGGCCGACCACCTGATCGGCCAGGAGAACGCCGGTTTCTACCACCTGATGGCCAACCTGCCGCGGGAGCGGCTCGGCATCGCCGTCGCGGCCGTCGCGGCGGCCGAGCACATTCTCAAGATCACGCTGGAGTACGCCACGACGCGGGAGGCCTTCGGCCGGCCCATCGGCACGTTCCAGCACAACCGGTTCCTGCTCGCCGAGCTCGACACCGAGGTCACGATCGCGCGCACGTTCCTCAACCACTGCATCCTGGAGCACAACGCGGGGCGGCTGAGCGTCGCCGACGCGGCCAAGGCGAAGTGGTGGACGACCGAGCTGCAGAACCGGGTCGCCGACCGGTGCGTGCAGCTGCACGGCGGCTACGGCTTCATGCTGGAGTACCCGGTCGCCAAGGCGTGGCTCAACAGCCGGGTCCAGACCATCTACGGCGGCACCACCGAGATCATGAAGGAGATCATCGGGCGGAGCCTCGGGCTGTGACGTCGGCGAGCGCGGCCAGGATCAGCGCCGTGGACGTCGCGCCCGGGTCGGGGTGGCCGATGCTGCGCTCGCCCAGGTAGGAGGCGCGGCCCTTGCGCGCCTGCAGGGGCACGGTGGCCAGGACGCCCTCGGCCGCCGCGTCCGCCGCGGCCCGGGCGGCGGCCGCCTCGCCCGCGCCGGCCGCGGCGGCGTAGGCGGCCACCGCCGGGGACAGCGCGTCGACCATGGTCTTGTCGCCCACGACGGCCTTGCCCAGCTTCTGTACCCCGTCCAGCGCCGCCCGCAGGCCGTCGGCGAGCGAGCCGCCGTCGCGCAGGGTCTTGCCCAGGGCGCGGAAGACCGTGCCGTACAACGGCCCGGACGCGCCGCCGACCTTCGACAGCAGCGTCGTGCCGGTCTTGCCCAGCACGTCGCCGGCGGTGGTGGACGGCAGCGGGCCGAGCGCGGCGACCGCGGCGTCGAAGCCGCGGCGCAGGTTGACGCCGTGGTCGCCGTCGCCGATCGCCGCGTCGAGGTCGGTGAGCCGGTCCGCCTCCGCGCGCACGACCTCGGCGGCGGCGGCGATCCAGGCCCGGGCCAGCGCCTCGTCCATGCTCACGCCCCCCAGCGCAGCGCCGGGGTGCGGACGGGTGCGTCCCACAGCCGCAGCAGCTCGTCGTCGGCCCGGCATACGGTGAGCGACAGGCCGGCCATGTCGAGGCTGGTCACGTAGTTGCCGACCAGCGAACGCGCGATCCGCGCCCCGGCGTCGTCCAGCCGGCGCGAAATCTCGCCGAACATGAGGTACAACTCCATCAAAGGCGTGCCGCCGAGGCCGTTGACCAGGACGATCAGCGGCTCGCCGGCAGCCACCGGCTTGGCGCCCAGCACCGCGTCGACGACGAGCGCGGCGACCTCGCGCGCCGGGCGCATGTGCTGCCGGCTGCGGCCGGGCTCGCCGTGGATGCCGACCCCGACCTCCATCTCGTCGTCGGCGAGGTCGAAGCCGGGCTTGCCGGCGGCGGGCGTGGTGCCCGCGGTGAGCGCGACCGCGAACGACGCCGAGCGCTCGTTGACGGTGCGGCCGATCTCGGCCACGGCCCGCAGCGAGCCGCCCTCCTCGGCCAGCGCGCCGGCGATCTTCTCGACCAGGAGCGTGGCGCCGGTACCGCGGCGCCCGGCGGTCCAGGTGGAGTCCTCCACGGCCACGTCGTCGTCGACGAGCACCGTCTCGACCTGGATCCGCTCCTCGTCGGCCAGCTCGGCGGCCATCTCGAAGTTCATCACGTCGCCGGTGTAGTTCTTCACGATGTGCACCACGCCGGCGCCCGCGTGGACCGCCAGGGTGGCGGCCAGGATCTGGTCCGGCACGGGTGAGGTGAACACCTCGCCGGGGCAGGCGGCGTCGAGCATCCCCGGCCCGACGAACCCGGCGTGCAGCGGCTCGTGCCCGGAGCCGCCGCCCGAGACCAGCGCGACCTTGCCCGGGCGGGGCGCGCCGGCCCGCGCCACGAACCCCGCCTCGACGTCCACCCGCAGCTCCGGGTGCGCGGCGGCGAGCCCGGCGAGCGCCTCCCGGACCACGTCGGCCGGGTCGTTGATGAACTTCTTCATGCCTGCCATTTTGGCGGTACGGCGGGCACATAGCATTGCCTGACATGGGGCAACTCGTTGGGATCGTGCTGGTCTCCCACAGCGAACGGCTGGCGCACGGGCTGCGCGACATGCTCGTCCAGGTCGCGGGCGAGGAGGTGCCGATCGAGGCCGCGGGCGGCACCGACGACGGCGGGCTGGGCACCAGCTACGACCGCATCCTGGTGGCCATCGACCGGGCCGACCGGGGCGCCGGGGTCCTCGTGCTCACCGACCTGGGCAGTGCCGTCCTCACCGCCCGCACGGTGCTGGAGGACCGGGTCGCCAACGACGCCGTGCTCGTCGACGCGCCGTTCGTCGAGGGCGCGGTCGCGGCGGCCGTGCTGGCCGGGACCGGGGCCGGCCTCGAGGAGGTCACGCAGGCGGCGGTGGAGGCCCGCGATGTCCGTAAGCTCTGAGCGGTCCGTGGTGCTGCCCGGGGATCTGCACGCCCGGCCCGCCGGGGCGCTGGTCCGGGTGGTGGCGGGCTTCCGCAGTACCGTCGAAGTGATCTTCGGCGAGAAGCGGGCCAATGCCCGCAGCGTGCTCGCGATCATGGGGCTGAACGCGACCGCGGGCTCCACGGTCCTCGTGCGGGCCGCCGGCGACGACGCGGCCGAGGCGGCCACGGCGGTTGTGCTGCTACTGTCCTCGACCGGATGACCCTCGTCGAACCGGCCGTCGGTGTCGCCGCCCTGCAGCGACGCACCCTCGGGCTGCTCGTCGGCACGCAGATCGTGGGCGGGCTCGGCGTGGCCAGCGGCGTCTCCGTCGGCGCCCTGCTCGCCGCGTCGCTGGCCGGGCCGTGGGCGGCGGGGCTGACCGGCAGCTGCTCGGTGATCGGCGCGGCGCTGATCGCGATCCCGGCGACCCGGCTGATGCGCTCCGGCGGGCGGCGGCCCGGGCTGGTGTTCGCCTACGTCGCGGGCACGCTCGGGGCGCTGCTGGTCGGGCTCGCGGTGTACCTCGCCAGCGTGCCCTTGCTGTTCCTGGGCTCCCTGCTGTTCGGCGGGGCGAGCGCGGCCAACCTGCAGGCGCGGTACTCGGCCGTGGACCTCGCCGCGCCCGACCGGCGGGCCCGCCACCTGTCGATCGTGGTGTGGGTGAGCACCGTCGGCGCGGTCGCCGGGCCCAACCTCGCCCCGCTCACGGATCGGCTGCTCGGGCGGTGGGGTGTGCCCGAATACGGCGGGCCGTACCTGTTCAGCGCGGTCGCCTTCGGCCTGACCGGGTTCGTGATCTTCCTGGCGCTGCGCCCCGATCCGCTGCTGACCGCGCGCGCCCTCGCCGGCGGGCCGGTCCCCGCCGGGCGGGGCGTCTGGCGGGAGGCGGCCCGGACCGTGCGGGACAGCGCCGGCGCGCGGACGGGTGTCGCCGCCGTCGCCGTCGGTCACGTGGTGATGGTCGGAGTGATGTCGATGACCCCGGTCCACATCGGTGGGTACATCCACGATCACGGCGACCTGCTGCGCCTCGTCGGCCTGGTGATCAGCATCCACATCACCGGCATGTACGCCCTGTCACCGCTGGCCGGCTGGCTCGCCGATCGCTTCGGCCGCCGCCCGGTGATCCTCGGCGGCGTGGGGCTGCTGGTGCTCGCCTGCGCGCTCAGCGGCGCCGCCGGGGACCGGACGTGGCTGCTCTCGATCGGCATGTTCCTGCTGGGGCTGGGCTGGAGCGCGACGATGGTCGCCGGTTCGACCCTGCTTTCCGAGTCGGTACCGGTGGAGCGGCGCGCCGGCGTCCAAGGACTCTCCGACGTCGTCATGGGCGTGGCCGGCGCCTCGGCGGGCGCCCTGTCGGGGCTCGTCGTCGACCTTTTCGGGTACCCCGTGCTGACCATCCTCGCCGGGGTGGCGGTGGTACCGCTGCTCGCCCGGGTCCTCCGTTAGCGTGGTCGTGTGCGTCTGACGGATTTCTGGCAGCGGCTGGAGCAGGTGTTCGGGGTGGGATATGCGCACAGCATCGCCCACGATCAGGTGTTTTCGCAGCTCGGCGGCCGCACCATCGAGGAGGCGCTGGCGGGCGGCGTCGAGACGGCGGACGTGTGGCGCGCCGTAGTCGCCACTTACCCGGAGCGTGTTCCTGCCCGCCTACGATGAGGTTTTTCGGCGTGTCGCCGTGCGAATCGTACAGATGTACGGGTAACCTTCTCGCTCGTTGGGCGCCCGCGGCAGATTTTTGTCATACCCGGCGCTTAGCGTGTCAGCGTGACCAAACGAACGCCGACGAAGACCGCGAACGCAGGGGTGACGAACATGGCAGTGCAACCTGACCGGGAGAAGGCGCTGGGGCTCGCCCTCTCACAGATCGACAAGCAGTTCGGCAAGGGCTCCGTGATGCGGCTCGGCGAGCGGGTCCAGCAGCCCCAGGCGGTGATCCCGACCGGCTCCATCGCCCTCGACGTGGCGCTGGGCATCGGCGGCCTGCCGCGCGGCCGGGTGATCGAGGTCTTCGGCCCGGAGTCCAGCGGTAAGACCACCGTCGCCCTGCACGCGATCGCCAACGCGCAGGCCGCCGGCGGCATCGCGGCGTTCATCGACGCCGAGCACGCGCTCGACCCCGACTACGCCAAGGCACTGGGCGTCGACACCGACGCGCTGCTGGTCTCCCAGCCCGACACCGGCGAGCAGGCGCTCGAGATCGTCGACATGCTGGTGCGCTCCGGCGCCCTCGACATCATCGTCATCGACTCCGTCGCCGCCCTCGTGCCGCGCGCCGAGATCGAGGGCGAGATGGGCGACAGCCACGTCGGCCTCCAGGCCCGCCTCATGAGCCAGGCGCTGCGCAAGATCACCGGTGCCCTCAACAACTCCGGCACCACGGCGATCTTCATCAACCAGCTGCGCGAGAAGATCGGCGTGATGTTCGGCAGCCCCGAGACCACGACCGGTGGCCGCGCCCTGAAGTTCTACGCCTCGGTCCGCCTCGACGTGCGCCGCATCGAGAGCCTCAAGGACGGCACCGACGTGGTCGGCAACCGCACCCGCGTCAAGGTCGTCAAGAACAAGGTCGCCTCGCCGTTCAAGCAGGCCGAGTTCGACATCATGTATGGCAAGGGCATCTCGCGCGAGGGCTCCCTGATCGACGTCGGCGTCGAGCAGACGATCATCCGCAAGTCCGGCGCGTGGTATACGTACGACGGCGACCAGCTCGGCCAGGGCAAGGAGAACTCGCGCAAGTTCCTGCGCGAAAACCCCGACGTCGCCGCCGAGATCGAGAAGAAGATCAAGGAAAAGCTCGGCGTCGGCGTCGGCCAGGCCTCCGACGCGGCCAGCGGCCCCGAGGTCACCCCGGTCGACTTCTGACCACCGCCACCCAACTGCCCGGTGCCGGCCTTCGCGGGCCAAGCCGCCAAGGCCGGCCCCGGGTCCTTGCCCTTGCCCTTGCTCGCTGCTCGCTTGCGGGTTCGCGGCCTTGCGGGTTCGCGGTTCCGCGGGCCTGCGGGTCGTGGCTCCGCGGCTCGGCCGCGGTGCTGGAGGTCGGAGTGGCTCGTGACTGCGGGTTCGTGGGCTTTGTGATTCGTGGGCCTTGGGGTCGGTTTGCTGTGCTTGAGACGGTTTCGCGGCCGGAGGTGTGCTGATGTCCGGCGGGGATGACGCGACCGCTGCCGGTCTGCCCTGGGATTCCTCGGGCGACGAGGAGAATCCGTGGCTGGCCGCGGGCGACCCGGCGCCGGCCGCTCGGCCACACCGTCCTGCGCCGCCCGCGCCGCCACCGTCATTCGAACCGTCCGCGCCGGCGGCGCCGTGGGACGACCCGGGCGGCGAGAACCCTTGGACGACCACCGGTGACGTCGGCGCGTCCGCCCCGCCCCGGCCGGCTTGGCAGCCCGGCCCCGGCAATCCCTGGGCCGCCACCGAGGAGCCGCAGCCCGCGCCGCCACGCTCTCAGCCTGAGCCATCGCGCGGCCGGTCTGTCCCATCCGGCTCGGGGTCCGCGCCGTCTCGCTCGGAGGCTGAGCCGTCGCGCGGCCGGTCTGTGCCACCTCGCTCGGAGGTTGGGTCGTCGCGGGGTGGATTTGCGCCGTTTCGGCCGGACTCTGCGTCGTCGCGTTCGGAGGCTGGGTCGTCGCGGGGCCGGTCTGTGCCGTCTCGGTCGGAGGCTGTCCCGTCTCGTGCGGAGTCCGCGCCGTCGCGTTCGGAGACCGGGTTGTCGCGTGGCGGGTCGGGGCCGTCGCGTTCGCGGGCTGCGTCGTTTCGTTCGGGGCGTGTGCTGCCCGGCTCGGAGCCTTCGGGTGCGCCACTTTCGGACATTTCCGATAGTTCGGAACCGGCCCGAAAGCCGCGGGCGGAGGAGCGGCGCGGTGACGGGGCGCCGGCGAAGCCGGTCGATCCTCGGCAAGCAGCGCGGGACTTCTGCCTGCGGCAGTTGGCGGCGCGCCCCCGGACCCGCGCCGAGCTCGCCACCGCGATGCGCAAGCGCGGGGTGGAGGACGAGATCATCGCGGAGATCCTCGACCGATACGACGAGGTCGGCATCATCGACGACGCGGCGTTCGCCCAGGCGTGGGTCACCAGCCGCCACCACGGCCGCGGCCTGTCCCGCCGCGCGCTCGCCGGCGAGCTCCGGCGCAAGGGCGTCTCGCCCAACGAGGTCGGCGAGGCGCTGGAGCAGGTCGCCCCGGACGTGGAGGAACAGACCGCCCGCGAGCTGGTCGCCCGCCGCCTGCGGACCGAGACCCGGGGAGCACCGGAGGCCGTGTTCCGCCGGCTGGTCGGCATGCTCGGGCGCAAGGGGTACCCGCCCGGCCTGGCCTTCCGCCTGGTGAAGGAGGCGATGGCCGAGCGCGAGGACGCCGCCGAGTTCGCGGACGGCATCGACCCCGACGCCCTCGCCGACGCCGCTTCCGACCCTGACGCCGCCTCCGACCCCTCCACGCAGTAACGCCTCGTCCGCGCTCCGCGCTCCGCGCTCCGCGGTCCGCCGTCCTGCCAATTGATGCCAGGCGGCCGTCGCGGGCTGGGCGTCGGTGGCCACTAGCGGCGACATCACCATGGCCGTTGCCAATGCGCGCGGCGACAGTGCGGCGCGGCGCGGTGCGGCGCGGTGCGGTGCGGCGCGGTGCGGTGCGGCGCGGTGCGGCGCGGCGCGGTGCGGCGCGGTGCGCCCGGACGGCGCGGTGCGCCCGGACGGTGCGGTGCGCCCGGACGGTGCGGTGCGGCGACAGTGCGGCGCGGCGCGCCCGGACGGTGCGGATGTCGCACCGGCCGGGCCGGACGTATGTCTCCGTGATCATGATGTCCGCGGTGGCCGCACACCGGGTTTGCCATGATCCCGGAGCCTTTCGGTACACAGGGGTACATCACCACTCCACGATCATGAAAAACCGGTGTGTCGACGCCGGGTTGTGCATGATCACGGAGACTTCCGGCCGCTGCGTCACAGCCGTGCGGTGCCGGTGCCGGTCCGCCGCCGTGCGCGTCCGTCGTTTGTTGCTCGTCCGGTTGTCGTCCGGATGTCAGCTGTGGGAGCGTGCGTTTGCCTTATGGCGTTCTGCTCGGTGGCGAACGTCGCGATTTTGTGACTGGTCGGCGAGGTCGGGGCCGTGCCGGTTCGTGGTTGGTGGTGATGATCGTCGATGGATTGGTTGGCGGCGCCACGCAGTGTGGTGGAATGACTGCGCTGTTCGGCTGGCGGTCGCTTCGCTCTGTGTGTGCGGCGTTGCGGCGGGTTGATGCTGGCGGGAGTTGAGCGGTTGACATGCCGGAAACATCCGGCCAAATGTTGCCGCTGGGACGTTTCGGCTGGCGACGGTACTTGGCGGACTTACGTCCCGTATGGTGCCCGATCATGAGTCCTTGACCGAAGCGCCCTTCAAGACCTAGCCTCGGCGTTACCAGATGGAGACCGCCCAACCACCGCGGGTTTACCGCACAACATAGATCGCGTCACAGATCAGCAACACTTACTCAACGTTCATAGCGGACACGAGCGCCACGCCTTGCGGGAGGCGATGGCGCTAGCGGCGACCCAGCAGCGGGGCTCTCTACGCCTCAATATCGACATACCTTGATGCGCGGTTGGTCGGGCGTCTCCTCCACATCACCCGCCGTCGCAGATGCGCGGCGCTGAGCGGAGCGAGGTGACGTCGTGACGGAGAGCGCCCGTGTCATCCTCTGCGACCCCGAAAACCCCTCTGGCCTCTCGGCCGGGCGAGGCCGTGCCGGCGAGCGGTCCGGCGGTGGCCAAGGAGCCTCCGATGGCGACGGCGACGAAGCCGGCGAAAGAGGCCGGCCTCCGGCCGCGCGGCGCCGGGCGGAGGACCCGGGAGGGCGGGGAAGCCTTGAGCCGCGTACCCGGACGGCCGACCCAAGTAGGGTTGCAACCGGGGGCGGGACCGCCCGGATCGACAGGGCGGCGGTGGCTGTGAACGAAGCGTGGGGTGCGAACCGGTCGAATGCCGGCCGGCCGGACGCGCGCCGCAACGGCGCGGGCCCGGTCGGTGCGAGCGGCGACGGCACCACCCGGGAGGCCGCCGACCGCGTGCGCGCCGACCGCGCCGACCGCGTGCGCGCCGACCTCGGGCGCATGGGCCGGAACGGTGCGGGCCGGAGCGGCGTGGGCCGGAGCGGCGTGGGCCGGAGCGGCGTGGGCCGGAGCGGCGTGGGCCGGAGCGGCGTGGGCCCGAGCGCTGTGGGCCGGAGCGTTGCGAGCTGGAGCGGCGTGGGCCGGAGCGGCGTGGGCCCGAGCGCTGCGAGCCGGAACGGTGCGAGCTGGAACGGCGTGCGCCGCAGCGCTGTGAGCTGGAGCGGCGTGGGCCGGAGCGCTGTGAGCTGGAACGGTGCGGGCGGGCGCTACGCGACCGGGAGCTGGGCGGCGGGGCGCTCCGCGGACCGGGTGCGCGCGGGTGGGCGCGGCGGGTGCCGCGCGGCGGTTGGTGAGGTGGCGGCGTGAGCGGGTTTCAGATTGCGATGACGGTGGCGATGACCGTGCTCGGGGTCGTCGTGATCGTCGCGCTCGTGGTCGCGCTCAAGGTGGTGCGGCGGCTCGGGGTGAGCGTGCCGGGCACGGTGTCCGCGACGACGGTTGACGATCCGGTCTTCCTCGCCGAGAAGGACCGGCAGGAGCACTCGCTGGCCTCGCTGCGGACCGCGGCCGAGGACGCTACGGCGGCGGTGGACGAGGCTCGGGGGGCGGCGGCTGCCGCTCGTACCGAAGCGGCGGCGGCAAAGGCCGAGGCGAGCGCCGCGCGGTCGGAGGCGCGGCGGATTCTGGATGGGGCGCGGGCCGATGCCGACTCGTTGCTGGAGCGCGCGCACCGGCAGGCCGAGGCCGACGCCGAGCAGGCGCGGGCCACGGCGCGGCGGGCCGGGGAGCGCGAGGTCAGCCAGCTGACCGCGGTGGCGAAGGAGCAGTCGCAGGACGCGGAGCGCCGGCAGCGCCGATTGGACGAGCGGGAGCGGCTGCTGGCCGAGGAGGCCGAACGGCTGGCGGAGCGGGATCGGCGCATCAGCAGTACCGAAGCGGATCTTTTGGACCGCGAAGCGTCCTTCGCGCGCCGGGAGGGCGAGCTCGCGGAGGGCGAGGAGCGGCACCGCGAGGAACTCCAGCGGATTGCCGGGCTGACCGCCGACGCGGCGCGGGTCGAGGTCGTGGAGGGGATCGAGGCGCAGGCCAAGCGCGAGGCGGCGCTGCTCGTGCGGGACATCGAGAACGACGCGCGCAACACCGCCGAGCAGCGGGCCCGGCACATCGTCGTCGACGCCATCCAGCGGGTCGCCAGCGAGCAGACCGCGGAGAGCGTGGTCAGCGTCCTGCACCTGCCCAGCGACGAGATGAAGGGCCGGATCATCGGGCGCGAGGGGCGCAACATCCGGGCGTTCGAGTCGACGACCGGGGTGAACCTGATCATCGACGACACGCCGGAGGCGGTTCTCCTCTCCTGCTTCGATCCGGTGCGCCGGGAGATCGGGCGGCTCACCCTGGAGAAACTGGTCCTCGACGGGCGGATCCACCCGCACCGTATCGAGGAGGTCTTCGAGCAGGCCAAGCACGAGGTCGAGCGGCTGTGCCAGCGGGCCGCCGAGGACGCGCTGGTCGAGGTCGGCATCACCGACCTGCACCCGGAGCTGATGACGCTGCTGGGCCGGCTGCGGTATCGCACCTCGTACGGCCAGAATGTCCTCAAGCACCTCGTCGAGACCGCCCACATCGCCGGCATCATGGCCTCCGAGCTGCGGCTGGATCCGGCGCTGATCAAGCGGTGCGCGTTCCTGCACGACATCGGCAAGGCGCTGACCCACGAGGTGGAGGGCAGTCACGCGCTGATCGGGGCGGACGTGGCGCGCAAGTACGGCGAGCACGACGACGTGGTCCACGCGATCGAGGCGCACCACAACGAGGTGCTGCCGCAGACCATCGAGGCCGTGCTGACCCAGGCGTCGGACGCCTGCTCGGGCGGCCGGCCGGGCGCGCGCCGGGAGAGCCTCGAGGCGTACGTCAAGCGGCTCGAGCGCATCGAGGAGATCGCCGGCGGCAAGTCCGGCGTGGAGAAGGTCTTCGCGATGCAGGCCGGGCGCGAGATCCGGGTCATGGTCCGGCCCGACGACGTCGACGACATCGGCGCGGCGGTGCTCGCCCGCGACGTGGCGAAGCAGATCGAGGAGGAGCTGACCTACCCCGGCCAGATCCGCGTCACGGTCGTGCGCGAGTCGCGCGTCACCGAGATCGCCCGCTGACGCCTTCGTACCGATTCACCGCCTACCCTCCCGCCGGGCGCGCGGAGTCCGCCTACCCGGCTGCCGGACGCGTAGAGTCCGACTTTCCACCCGCCGGGGTATAAATCCGAAATGTCGGGCGCGCCAGCGCCCGACATTTCGGTTATTGCGGGTTTGAGCGCTCCTGCCCCGCTTGCGGGGCACGTCCTCCGGCGTGGGTGTTTGCGGTGGCCAACGCGTGATCGTGGTGGTTCCTGCGGCCACCGGCGGAGCGCAGTGCTCGTCGACCGGGTGCGGCAGGGCTTCTGGATGCGTCTCCGTCCGGGCGGAACGTCCATGGCATGGCCGAGGCGGACGGATGTCTCCGTGATCATGATGCTCGCGCGGTCCGCACCAACGGTATTTCATGATCCTGGAGAGTCTTGGTACACAGGGGTACATCAGCGCTCCGTGATCATGAAAAACCGTTGGTGTCGCGGCGAGTTCCGCATGATCACGGAGACTTCCGGTCGCGGTGCTGTGCTCCGCGGCCGGCATCGGGGCGCGCCCGCCGGGCGTCACCGGTCGTCGGGTGGCGCGGACCAGCGCGGGTGCCGCCGCAGCGAGACCGGGGGTCAGGAGGGCTTGATGACCGAGTCGCTCACGACGTAGTCGCCCTTGATCTTGTAGGCCCAGATCAGGGGGTCGGGGGCGGAGAGGTTGCCGCTGCCGTCGAACTTGATCTGGCGGCCCGTGGTGGCGCCCTTGGCGTTGTAGGTCGACAGGTATTTCAGCATGTCCGCGCGGGTGCCCTTGCCCGCCAGGAAGCCGGCCAGGAAGACGCCGGCCGCGTCGTACGCCTCCGGGCCGTAGTAGCTCGACGGTGCACTGAACGCTGCCTGGTACTTCGCGGAGAAGTCGGCGCCCGCGTCCTTCGATGGGACGCAGGGGCAGGTGACCACGACGCCCTCGGCCTTGGTTTCGGTCTTGGTCACGAAGCTCTGGGTGAACAGCTTGTCCGAGCCCACGATCGGCATGTCGGACTTGGCCGTGCGCATCGCCTTGACGAAGAGGATGCCGTCGTCGGACTGGCCCGCGAAGTACACCGCGTCGGCGTTCGCTTCCGTGACCCGTTTGACGGCCGAGGTGAAGTCGGTCGTGTCCTCGGTGATCTGGACGTTCGCCCCGACGGCGGTGCCGAGCGTGTCGGAGACCTGCCGCTGGCCGATGGTGCCGTAGTCCGAGTCGTCGTAGACGATCGCGACCTTCTTCGCCTTGAGCGTGTTCTTCAGGTACAGCGCGCCGGCCTTGGCCTGGTCGGAGTCGGAGCCGATGATCCGGTGGAAGACCTCCCAGCCGCGCGCGGCGAGCTTGTCGTCCGGCGCGAACGGCGTGATCATCGGCAGCTTCGCCTGCTCCAGCAGCGGGCCCGCGGCGAGGATCTCGTTGTCGTAGACCGGGCCGACCACGCCGATGACGTCTGGGTCGTCGATCGCGTTCTGCGCCTTGGCCTTGCTGCCGTCGTCGGTGCCGGTGGTGTCGAACTCCTTGAAGTCGACGTGGCAGGACGGGTTCTTCTCGTTGAATTCGTCGATCGCCAGCTTGACGCTGTTGCGCATCATGACGCCGTCGTCGGAGTTGTCGCCGCTGGACATGCCCAGGTAGCCGATCTTGTGCCCGCAGGCCGGCGACACCGCCGGGCCCGCCGCCTGGCCGGACGGGTCGCCGCCCGGCTCGCCGCCGCCACCGCCGGTGAGCCGGACGACCAGGACGATGACGAGGATCAGGGCGAGCACGCCGCCGCCGACGCCGGCCAGCAGTGCCCCGGTCCTCCGTTTTGGCGGCGGGGGTACCACGGGAGCCGACACCGGCTGGCCGAACCCGCCCGACACCGGGAGCGCCGACACCGGCTGGCCCGGCAGGCCCGAGACCGGCATTCCGGACACGGGCTGGGCCGGAGTCTGCCAGGCCGTGACCGGCTGCTGCTGGGGATACGCCGGCGGCTGGACCGGCGGGCGGTGCTGCGGCGGGTAGCCGGCGGGCGGGGGCGAGGTCGGCGGCACCGGCGGCACGGCCGGCATCGTGCCGGTCTGCAGCAGCGGCGGCAGGTGCGGCGTGTTGGACGGCATGCTGAACGACGGCGACACCGGCTGGCCCGAGACCGGCGAGCCGGACACCGGCGCCGCGGCCACGTCGCCGCTGGGCTCCAGGCCCGTGCCCGAGATCGGCGGGCCGGAGATCGGCGAGGAGGAGCCGCCGGCGGCGCCGGACACGGGAGCGCGTCCGGTCGGCGGGGCCAGGTGCAGCGCGCCCTCGGCGACGACGAGCTCCGGCTGCTCGATCGCGGTCGGGGCGAGGCCGAAGCCGCGGTGCAGCAGCGTGGCGGCGAGCGGGATCCGGCTCGAGCCGCCGACGAGGAACACGGCGGAGACGGGCCGGCCGCCCAGGGCCGCGGAGGTCACCGCGATCTGCGTCGCGGTCACCGTGCGGTCGAGGATCGGGCGGGCCAGCTGCTCGAGCTGCTCCCGGCCGATCGGGACGCTCTCGTCGAAGAGGGGCACGTGGACATACGTCGTCGCGGCCCGGCTGAGCATCTCCTTGGCCAGCCGCGCGTCCTCCCACAGCTGCCAGGCGGCCCGCCGGTCGGCCTCGCTCTCCGGGTTGGTCAGCCGGCGCCACCGGTCGTCCTCGCGGCCGGCGAAGTTGCGCCCGAGGTAGGCCACCACGGCCGCGTCGACGTCGAGCCCGCCGGCGTCCGGCAGGCCCTCGCTGGCCAGCACGTCGAAGCCGCCGCCCGCGTTGCGGCGCACGACGCTCGCGTCGAAGGTGCCGGCGCCGAAGTCGTAGACGACCGCGACCCCGCCGACCGGCACGTGGGTGCCGACGGTGCCGACGAAGTAGGAGGCGGCGGCGACCGGCTCCGAGGACAGCAGCGGCGCGGGGAGTCCGGCGGCCACGGCGGCCTGGGCGAGGGTCTGGCGCCGCTGCGGCGGCCAGGTCGCCGGGTGGGTCATCATGACCTGGCCGGGCTTGGCGCCGGCGACCCGCTCGGCCTCGGCCGCGACCCGGCGCAGCACGCTGGTGACCAGCTCGCTCACGGGGACGTCCCGCTCGCCGAGCCAGACGGTGCCCTCCTCGATCCGGCGCTTCGGGTAGGGCTCGAACCGGTGCGGCTGCAGCCGCGCGGAGTGCACGGCGTCGCGGCCGGTCAGGATGGTGCCGTCGGCGTTGACGTAGACCGCCGACGGCAGCAACGGGGAGCCGTCGAAGAGCAGGGGCTTGGTGCGCCCGTCCGGCCAGCGCAGGACCGCGACCGTGTTCGAGGTGCCGAAGTCGATGCCCAACCTGAAGCCGGTGTCCGCCACTCGCGCAGCGTACGCATCGGGCGCAACGTTGCCAATCGCCTCAGACGACCATGCCCGCTCCCATCTCGGTGGTCAGCGGAACCTCCTTGGCCGTCGTCCGGCGGCGCGGGCCTCCGGTGAGGCGTTTCTGCAGCCAGAACGCGAACCAGGACAGCAGGCCGCAGGTTGTGATGTAGATCGCGGCGACCACCAGGTAGCTCGGCACGTACGGCAGGCCGAAGGGCAGGCGCCCGCCGATCTGCTTGCCGACGTACAGCAGCTCCGGCAGCTGGATGATGAAGCCCAGCGCCGTGTCCTTGAGCAGCACGACGACCTGGCTGACGATGGCCGGCAGCATGGCGCGCACCGCCTGCGGCAGCAGGATCGAGGTCATCGCCTGGGTCTTGCGCAGGCCCAGTGCGTAGGCCGCCTCCGACTGGCCCTTGGCCACGGCCAGGATGCCGGCCCGGAAGATCTCGGCCAGCACCGCGCCGTTGTAGAGCGTGAGGCCCACGACCAGCGGCCAGAACGGCCCGACCTTGTAGTTGAGCTGGATCGGCCCGTAGTAGGCGAAGAAGATGAGCACCAGCAGCGGGATCGCCCGGAACAGCTCGACCACCAGCGTGGCCGGGGCCCGGAACACGGCGTGGTCGCTCAGCCGGCCGGTGGCCAGCAGCGCGCCGAACACCAGCGCCAGCACGGCCGCGGTGCCCGCCGCGCGCAGTGTGGTCAGGTAGCCGTCGAGCAGCTGTTTCTGGATTTCGGTGTACTCGAACTGCTCCCACTTCACCGCATCGAACTGGCCCGTCTCGTAGAAGCGCCAGACGATGTACGCCAGCAGCGCCACGATCGCCAGCCCGCTCACCACGCCGATGAGCCGGTAGCGCAGCCGCGCCCGCGGGCCGGGCAGGTCGTAGAGGACGTTGGTCATCGGGCCACCTGCCAGCGCCGTTCGAGCACCCGTTGCAGCGCGACCAGCGGTACCACCAAAATCAGGAAGCCGATGGCGACCCATAGCAGCACGTAGATCTGATTCTCGCTCCGCTCGGAGAGGTAGGCCTGGATCGCGCCCGCCTCGGCGACCGAGAAGCCGGCCGCGATGGTGGTGTTCTTCAGCATGGCGTTCAGCACGTTGATCATCGGCGGCACCACGCTGCGGAACGCCTGGGGCAGCACGACCGAGCCGAGCACCTGGATGAAGGTCAGGCCCAGGGCACGGGCGGCCTCGGCCTGCCCGACGGGCACCGTGTTGATCCCGGAGCGCAGCGCCTCGCACACGAACGCGCTGGTGTAGGCGGTGAGCGCGACGCACGCGCTGGGGAAGTAGTCGAGGTTGACGTCGAGCTTCGGCACGGCGAAGACCAGCAGCGCGAAGACCAGCGTCAGCGGGCAGTTGCGCAGCAGCAGGACGTAGGTGGTGCCGAAGCCGCGCAGGGCCGGCACCGGCGAGACCCGCATCGCGGTCAGCAGGGTGCCCAGGACCAGCGACCCCACCGCGGCGATCAGGAACAGCTCGATCGTCGTGAGGAAGTGTGGCCCGATGATGTCCCAGTTGTCGGTCAGGACGTGAAGAAAGCTGTTCATCCACTGCCCATCGGGGGGAAAGAAGGGCGGGACGCCGCCCCCGTTCGCTGGGGCGGCGTCCCGGTCTGCAGGGTCAGTACTTCTCGAGCGCCGGGGGCTTGGCCGGGGTGCCGGACTTGCCCAGCGTGCCGTTGTAGATCTTCTGCCAGGTGCCGTCCGACTCGGCCGACTCCAGCGCGGCGTTGACGAAGTCGCGCAGCGCCTTGTCGTCGTGGGGCAGGCCGATGCCGTACTTCTCCGGGTACGGCTGCCCGGTCTGCGGGTTGATGAACGGCTTGCCGACGACCTTGAGCGCGCTCGGGTTCTGCGCCGCGTAGCCGGCGAGGATCGCGTCGTCGGTGGTGACCGCGTCGACCTTCTTGTCGATCAGCTGGGAGACGCATTCCGAGTACGTCTTGAACTCCACGATGTTGCTGTCCTCGGTGAGCTTCTGGTCGCGCACCCGCTGGATCGGCGTCGAGCCGGTCGCCGAGCAGATCTTCTTGCCCCTGAGCGAGTCCCCGCCGGTGATGGACGTCTCGTCCTTGCGGACGAGGAGATCCTGGGCCGCGACGAAATAGGGGCCGGCGAAGGAGACGTCGGCCTTGCGCTTGTCGGTGATCGAGTACGACCCGACGTAGTAGTCGACCTCGCCGCCCTTGATCGCCGTCTCGCGGTTGGCGGAGACGATCTCCTTGTACTCGATCTTGGCCGGGTCGACGCCGAGCTTCGACGCGATCAGCTGGGCGATCTCGATGTCGAAGCCGCAGCGCTTGCCCGAGGCGTCCTTGTAGCCGAGGTTCGGCTGGTCGAACTTGACGCCGATGACGACCTTGCCGGCCGACTTGATCTTCGCGAAGGTCGGGCTGCCCGCGATGTCCACGCCGCTGGCCGGCGTGAACGTCGTGCCGGACGAGGTGCAGGCGTCGCTCTGGGCCGCCGGGGCGCCGGAACCGCCACCCGTGCTCGGAGCGGGGGTGCCCTCCTTGCCGCAGGCGGCGACGCCGAGGGAAAGCGTGGCGACTGCGGCGATTGCCGCGATCCGCGTGATTCGCATGATCGTGCTGCTCCTTCCATTACCTCATGGCCGCTCGGTGGTACGGCGGCCTGATCTCGAATGCGGAACGTCAGTGCGTGAGGATCTTGGACAGGAAGTCCTTGGCCCGGTCGCTGCGCGGGTTGGCGAAGAACTCGGCCGGCGCCGCCTCCTCCACCAGTTGGCCGTCGGCCATGAACACGACCCGGTTGGCCGCGTGCCGCGCGAAGCCCATCTCGTGGGTGACGACGACCATGGTCATGCCCTCGCGGGCCAGGCCGGTCATCACGTCGAGCACCTCGCCGACCATCTCCGGGTCGAGCGCGCTCGTCGGCTCGTCGAACAGCATCGCCTTGGGCTGCATGGCCAGCGCCCGCGCGATCGCCGCCCGCTGCTGCTGGCCGCCGGAGATCTGGGCCGGGTACTTCTGCGCCTGCTTGGCGATGCCGACCCGCTCCAGCAGGGCCATCGCCCGCTCGCGGACCACCGCCGACTTCTCCTTGCGCACCTTGACCGGCGCGAGCATCACATTCTCGAGCACGGTGCGGTGCGCGAACAGGTTGAACGACTGGAAGACCATGCCGACCTCGCTGCGCAGCCGCGCCAGCGCGCGGCCCTCCTCGGGCAGCCGGGTGCCGTCGAAGATGATCTCGCCCTGCTGGATCGGCTCCAGGCGGTTGATCGCCCGGCACATCGTCGACTTGCCCGAGCCCGACGGACCCACCACGACGACGACTTCGCCACGTTCGATCGATAGGTTGATGTCATTCAATACGTGTAATTCGCCGAACCACTTGTTCACGCCTCTGAGCACGATCAACGGCTCGTCCGTCATCCCGTCTCCCTTTCCGGTGCGAACGACGTTAGCGGCGCGAAGGGACCTGATTCGCGACACAGCGGTCACGGGCGGATAACGAAGGGTGGTTTGTCCGACGTGCCCCTGACGGGTTCCGCCGCATACGGCCGCTGACCTCAGCGCGGGCTAGTATTCGTCCTGCCATGACTGAGAACCGCACCTTCCGCGTGATCACCTACGGCTGCCAGATGAACGCGCACGACTCCGAGCGCATCTCCGGGCTGTTGGAGGAGGCCGGCTACGTGCCGGCGGCCGGCGACGGCGATCCCGACGTCGTCGTGTTCAACACGTGCGCGGTGCGGGAGAACGCCGACAACCGCCTCTACGGCAACCTCGGCCACCTGCGCCCGACGAAGCTGGCCCGCCCCGGCATGCAGATCGCCGTCGGCGGCTGCCTGGCGCAGAAGGATCGCGGCGAGATCGTCAGGAAGGCGCCCTGGGTCGACGTCGTCTTCGGCACGCACAACATCGGCTCCCTGCCCGTGCTGCTGGAGCGGGCCCGGCACAACGCCGCCGCCGAGGTGGAGATCCTCGAGTCGCTCGAGGTCTTCCCGTCGACGCTGCCCACCCGCCGCGAGTCGACCTACGCCGGCTGGGTGTCGATCTCCGTGGGCTGCAACAACACCTGCACGTTCTGCATCGTGCCGGCGCTGCGCGGCAAGGAGAAGGACCGCCGCCCGGGCGACATCCTGGCCGAGGTCCGGGCGTTGGCCGCCGAAGGGGTACTCGAGGTGACGCTCCTCGGGCAGAACGTGAACTCCTACGGCGTCGAGTTCGGCGACCGCTACGCGTTCGGCAAGCTGCTGCGCGCCTGCGGCGACGTGGAGGGCCTGGAGCGGGTCCGGTTCACCAGCCCGCACCCGAAGGACTTCACCGACGACGTGATCGCGGCGATGGCCGAGACCGCCAACGTCTGCCACTCGCTGCACATGCCCCTGCAGTCGGGTTCCGATGCGGTACTGCGCGCCATGCGCCGCTCGTACCGCTCGGAGAAGTACCTCGGGATCATCGACAAGGTCCGCGCCGCCATGCCGGACGCCGCGATCACCACCGACATCATCGTCGGCTTCCCGGGCGAGACCGACGCCGACTTCGAGCAGACCCTGGAGGTCGTGCGGGCGGCGCGCTATTCCAGCGCGTTCACGTTCCAGTACTCCAAGCGCCCAGGCACGCCAGCGGCGACGATGGAGAGCCAGGTGCCCAAGCAGGTCGTGCGGGAGCGGTACGACCGGCTGATCGACACCCTCGAGGACATCAGCTGGGCGGAGAACAAGCGGCTGGTCGGCGAGACGCTCGAGGTCCTGGTGGCCGTCGGCGAGGGCCGCAAGGACACCAGCACCGGCCGCCTCTCCGGCCGGGCCCGCGACGGCCGGCTGGTCCACTTCGCCGCCCCGGCGGACGCGGGCATCCGCCCCGGCGACATCGTCCACACGACGGTGACCTACGCCGCCCCGCACCACCTCAACGCCGACGGCCCGCTGGTGTCGCACCGCCGCACCCGCGCCGGCGACGCCTGGGAGGCCGGCCGCGTGACCCGCACCCCCGGCGTCTCCCTGGGCATGCCGACCATCGGCGCCCCGCCGCCCCAGCCCGCCGCCCACTGCTGACCCGCCCGCCCGCCCTTTCCGGTTCGCGGCCGGAGCGATTTCCGGCCGCCCTCGCCGGTGGCGGCTCGGTGGCGGCTCGGTGGCGGCTCGGTGGCGCAGCCGTCCTCGCCGTCTCGTCGCCAGGCGCCGTGGCCTGTCGGCCGCGGGCCGGAGCGGACGAATCTCTCCGTGATCATGCGACTCTCGCCGGCGCGCGGCGAGTTTCTCATGATCGCGGAACCTTAAGGTACCTCTGGGTACATCGACTATCCGTGATCATGAAAAA
Source organism: Dactylosporangium sp. CA-092794 (assembly GCF_050948465.1). NCBI lineage: Bacteria > Bacillati > Actinomycetota > Actinomycetes > Micromonosporales > Micromonosporaceae > Dactylosporangium > Dactylosporangium sp. CA-092794. The sequence goes on from NZ_CP192044.1 coordinate 1,853,356, forward strand.
CGCGTGGTGCGGGTGCGACTACGGCATGATCGCGGAGAGTTCTGGTCGCGATGCCTGCTTGAATCAGACCGATCGACGGGCTGGCCCGAAGGTGGGCACCACTCGGCCGTCAAAAGGGCCAACCGCCTGGCCGCTAACCGATAAGTCGGGCACTTCGTGCCACGACTTATCGGATTTATCTCCTGACGGGGTATAAGTCCGAAAAGTCCGGACACGAAGTGTCTGGACTTTTCGTCCGGAAGCCGGTCGACTGGTCGGAGCTTCTCGTCCGGAACCTGGTCGACGGGTCACGACTTCATCGTCCGGAACCTGGTCGACGGGTCACGACTTCATCGTCCGGAACCTGGTCGACGGGTCACGACTTCATCGTCCGGAACCTGGTCGACGGGTCACGACTTCATCGTCCGGAACCTGGTCGACGGGTCACGACTTCATCGTCCGGAACCTGGTCGACGGGTCACGACTTTATCGCTCGAAGGCCGGTCGACGGGTCACCGACTTTATCGTTCGGAGGCTGGTCGACGGGGTCAGCGCTTTCGTCCGGAGGCCGGTCGACGGGTCAGGGGGTCGGCGCCACGTCCGCGGCGTCGAGCAGGGCCTGCAGCTGGTCGCGGCAGCGCAGCAGCCGCCCGGCGATCTCGTCGAAGGTCGCCGCGTCCACCCGGCCGTTGTCGAACCACATCGCCCGCAGGGCCGTCTGGCTCTGGGTCAGGTACATGGCCGCGGCCTCGACCAGCCCGATGAACTGGTCCCGCTGCGGCGGGGGCGCGAACTGGACCGACCCGCGGGCGGCCCGCAGCGGCTCGCCAGGCGTCGCGAACACCGCCGCCGGATCGCCGCCGGCCTGGTCGGCGCCGATCCAGGCGAGGATGTACTCCAGCTCGGTCGCGGCCAGGGTCAGCCGGCCGACCGCCAGGACCGTCTCGTCGGTGAGCCGCCGCACCGGCTCACCCTACCGACTGCGGCGGGCGGGGCCGAAAACCCGCGCCGTTGCGCGGTAAAGTACCTGTTCCGCGCCGGCCGGAGCGGGGGCGGCGGAGCAGAGGGGGGGTGCGTGATGGCGCGGGTCTTCAGGGGCCGGACCCTGGAAGCGGCGTACACCGGGCGGGACAACGCGCTCAACTTCATGCGGCTCTGCTTCGCGCTGCTCGTCATGGTCGGCCACGCCGGCGTGATCGGCTGGGGGCCGGCGGCCAATCCGGTGCGGTTGCCGATCGACGCCGGCGGCGTCGCGGTCACGGGCTTCTTCGGGCTGTCCGGGTTTCTGATCTCGCGCAGCGGGCGGCGGAGCGGGGCGCTGCGGTTCGTCTGGCACCGGGTGCTGCGGATCTTCCCGGGCTACTGGGTGTGCCTGGTGGTGACGGCGTTCGGGCTGGCGCCGCTGCTGTTCTGGTACGAGCACGGCACGACCGGCGGCTTCCTGCACAGCGGCCCCGGGCCCGCAGGCTACGTCTACCACAACTTCCTGACCGACCAGCTGCAGTCCGACGTGTCGCGCGTGACCGGCGACGCGCCGTTCGGCAATGCGCTGAACGGGTCACTGTGGACGCTGAAGTCCGAGCTGAGCTGCTATCTGCTGGTGCTCGTGCTCGCGGCGACCACGCTGCTGCGCCGGGCGCGGTGGGTGGTGCTGCTGCCCGGCGCGGGGCTGCTGTCGGTGATCGTCTGGGACACGTTCCACGAGCCGGTGGTGCCGGGGCCGATCGCCGCGGTGACTCCATTCCACGTCCCGGTGCTCGGCTGGTACCTGCGCTACTACGTGGTCGCGTTCGGGCTGGCGTTCGTGCTGGGCATGGCGGCGGACGTGTACCGGTCGGTGATCCCGCTCAACGACGTGCTCGGGGCCGCGTCGCTGGCGCTGACGGCGGTGTCGCTGTGGCTGGGCTGGCCGCTGTTCGGGCCGTTCATCGTGGCCTACGTGTACCTGCTGCTGTGGGCCGGCGCGCGGCTGCCCGGGCCGCTGCGGCGGATCGGGCGGCGCAACGACTACTCCTACGGCGTCTACATCTACGCGTTCCCGATCCAGCAGGCGCTCGCGATCCTCGGGGTGCCGCGGTTCGGCTGGACGGTGTACCTGCTGACCTCGGTCGCGGCGGTGGCCGTCGTGGCCGGCTGCTCCTGGCATCTCGTGGAGCGGCCGGCGATGACGGCCAGGAACTGGACGCCGCGGCGCTTCCGCCGGCCGCCGGAGGCTGCGGCCACGGCACCCGCTCCGGCACCCGATGTGCCGGCGCCGAGGGCGCCCGCTCCCGGCGATCTCGAGCCGGTCTGAGGGCCACCGCCGGGGTAAAAGCCGGTCTGAGGCCACCGCCGGGGTAAAAGACGTTGACCACTACACGCAGGCGGCGTGTAGTGGTCAACTTTTCTATGTCGGACGGGTGGCCCCGTCACTGGGGAAATGCGTCAGCCGGTGTGCTCCGCCATCGCGAGGAACTTGCGCTTGGACTCCAGGGCCTTCTCGGCGTCCTTGATGCGGCGCTGGTCGCCGGCGGCCTGGGCGCTGGCCAGTTGCTGCTCGGCCCGCGCGACCTGCTCGCGCATCTGGGCCAGCAGCGGGCTGGCCTCCGGCGGGGTGCGCCGCCAGGCGGCGTCCATCGCGGACTTGACCTTGTCCTCCACCGTGCGCAGGCGGCGGTCCAGGCCGGCCTGGGCCTCGCGGGGGACGCGGCCGACATCGTGCCAGGTGCCCTGGATGTCGCGGAGCTTGTTCTGCGCGGCCTTCGGGTCGGCGTCGATGTCCAGCGCCTCGGCCTGGGCCAGGAGCTCCTGCTTGCGCTCCAGGTTGCCCTTGAACTCGGCGTCGCGGGCCGAGAAGACCTCGCTGCGGCGCTTGAAGAAGGCGTCCTGGGCGGCCCGGAACCGCTCCCAGAGCTTCTGCTCGGTGTCCTTCGCGGCGCGCGGTGCGGCCTTCCACTCGGTCATGAGGTCCTTGAGCCGGGCGGCCGTGGCATTCCACTCGGTGGACTCCGACAGCGACTCGGCCTCGACGACGAGCTCCTCCTTGCGGCCCTGCGCCTGCTTGCGGCTGGCGTCGAGGGTGGCGAAGTGCGCGCCCCGGCGGCGGGTGAAGGCGTCGCGGGCGGCCGCGTAGCGCTTCCACAGCTCGCTCTCGGCCTTCTTCTCCACGCCGTGGATCGACTTCCACTCGTCGAGGATCTCCTTGAGCCGGTCGCCGGCCGTCTTCCAGCCGGTCGCGTCGGCGGCGATCGACTCGGCCTCCTCGACCAGGGTGGTCTTGCGCGCGAGGGCCTCGGCGCGGGCCGCGTCGCGGGCGGCGCGGGCCGCGCCCGCCTTCTCCTCGGCGATCCCGGTGAGCTTGTCGAGCCGGGCGGCGAGCCCGTCGATGTCGCCGATGACGTGGGCCTCGTCGAGGCCGCTGCGCAGGCGCCGGATGGTGGACAGGGACTGGCCGGCGTCGGCGGCGCCGGTGCCGAGCCGGGCCTCGATCAGGTCGACCTCGGTCACCAGGTCGGCGAACCGGCGGGCGAAGTGGGCAAGGCCCTCGTCGGGCGTCCCGGCCTGCCAGGACCCGATGGCCCGCTCGCCGGAGGCAGTCTTGACGAAGACGTTGCCCTCGGCGTCGATCCGTCCAAACTCAGTAGGGTCGCTCATCTGCCCATCCTCGCTCCCGGCGCCCGCAGGATCGGGTATCCCACCGTCACGCCGCCATCGCACAGCAAAGTTCCCCAGGGCATTCTCACAGGTGTGCCCCGGGGCCGGTCGAGTGCCTGCGGCCGAACCGTGACCATTCCGGTGCCATTCACGGGTCGCGCGGCTGCGCAGAGACCGTCCCCGATAACGTTAGGTCGTGTCACTCGTCGTCGCCGCGGTCTGCCCACATCCGCCGTTGCTCGTGCCGGAGGTGGCCGCTGGAGCGGCGAGCGAGCTCGACGACCTACGGGCTGCCTGCCGCGCCGCGGTGGCGCACCTGGCGAATGCCTCGGTCGACTCGCTCATCGTCGTCGGTTCCGATACCACGACGGTACGCCGTGTGCCCCCCTTCGGGGGAACCCTGTCCCCGTGGGGTATCGATCTGCCGGTGGGTGACCCGTCGGGCGATCCGCTCCCGCTGAGCCTGCTCATCGGCGCCTGGCTCGTCCCGGCGGCGTCGAACTTCCAGTCCGTCGCCGCCGGCGCCACCCCCGCCGAGTGCGCTGAGCTGGGCCGGGAGCTTGCCGGCGAGGCGGCGCGGGTCGGGTTGCTGGTGCTCGGCGACGGCTCTGCCCGGCGTACCGAAAAGGCTCCCGGATTCTTCGACGCCCGCGCCGAAGGCTTCGACGCCGCCGTCGCGGATGCCCTGGCCCGGGCCGACGCCGCGGCGCTGGCCGCGATCGACCCCGGCGAGGCGGCCGAGCTGATGGCCGCCGGCCGGCCGGCGTGGCAGGTCCTGGCCGGTGCGGCGGGCCCGGCCACCACCGATGCGCTGGCCGGTGAGCTGCTGTACGACGCCGCCCCCTACGGCGTCGGATACTTCGTGGCGTGCTGGAGATGAACAGTTCATGAAGCGGGTCGTGGCGGTCGTCGGGCCCACCGCCGCGGGCAAGTCGGCGCTGAGCCTGCGGCTGGCCGAGGCCCTCGGCGGCGAGGTCGTGAACGCCGACTCGATGCAGCTGTACCGCGGCATGGACATCGGCACCGCCAAGCTCACCCCGGCCGAGCGGGCCGGCGTGCCGCACCACGTCCTGGACATCTGGGACGTCACCGAGCCCGCCAGCGTCGCGGTCTACCAGCGGCTGGCCCGGGCCGCGATCGACGACATCGCCGCCCGCGGCCGGGTGCCGCTGCTCGTCGGCGGCTCCGGGCTCTACGTGCGCGCTGTCCTGGAGGACTTCGACTTCCCCGGCACCGATCCGGGCCTGCGTGCCGAGCTGGAGCAGGAGCTCGCCGAGGCCGGGCCGGCGCCGCTCTACGCCCGGCTGCGGGCCGCGGATCCGGTCGCCGCCGGGCGCATCCTGCCCAGCAACGGGCGGCGGATCGTGCGGGCGCTCGAGGTCAACGCGCTGACCGGCACGGCGTTCACCGCCGAGCTGCCCGAGCCCCGGCCGGTGTACGACGCGGTGCAGGTCGGCGTCGACGTCGACACCGCCGTGCTCGACGCGCGGATCGAGGCGCGGGTCTCCTCGATGTGGGCGGCGGGCTTCGTGGCGGAGGTGCGCGGGCTGCTCGACGCGGGGCTGCGGGAGGGACGCACGGCGCGTGGCGCCCTGGGGTACCGCCAAATCATGCAATTTCTGGACAGAGAGTGCGACGAACCGCAGGCCCGCGCCGAGACGGTGCGCGCCACCCGGCGGTTCGTGCGCCGGCAGCGCTCCTGGTTCCGGCGTGACCAGCGGATCGTCTGGCTCGACGGGGCGGCGGCGGACGTCACGGCAGCGGCGCTGGGCGTGGTGGGGCAAGATTGACGCCATGCGCTTCGCGAAAGGCCACGGCACGGGCAACGACTTCGTCATCCTGCCCGACCCCGACGGCACCCTGCCGCTGACCCCGGCCCTGGTCGCCGCCCTGTGCGACCGGCGCCGCGGCATCGGCGCCGACGGCGTGCTGCGCGTGGTGCGCAGCGCCGCCCACCCGGAGGCGGAGGCGTCCGCGGCCGGCGCGGAGTGGTTCATGGACTACTGGAACGCCGACGGCTCGCAGTCGGAGATGTGCGGCAACGGGGTGCGCGTCTACGCGCGATACCTGGCCGAGGCCGGCCTGGCCGACCCGGAGGGATCGTTCGACCTCGTCACCCGCGCGGGTGTGGTGCCGGTCACCATGGGCGAGGAGATCACCGCCGGAATGCCGGTTCCGCGGGTGTACGTCGAGAGTGAGGCCGCGACCAACGGGGCGACCTTCCGCGGCACGGCGGTCGACGTCGGCAACCCGCACCTGGTCTGCCCGGTCGACGAGCCGACGCTGGAGGGCCTCGACCTGGCCCGCGCGCCCTCGGTCGACCCGCTGATCTTCCCGGCCGGGGTCAACGTCGAGTTCGCCGCGGTGGGCTCGGCGCCGGTCGGCGCGGACCTCTACCGGCGGATGCGCGTCTACGAGCGCGGCTCCGGCGAGACCCAGTCCTGCGGCTCCGGCGCGTGCGCGGTCGCCGCGGTGGCGCTGCACCACGCGGGCCTCGAGGCCGGCGTGGTCGTCGTCGACCTGCCCGGCGGGCGGCTGACGGTGACCTCGACGCCGAGCGAGTGCCTGCTGCGGGGGCCCGCGGTCATCGTCGCCCACGGCGACGTCGACGCGCAGGCCATCCGGCAGCTCGCGCCCACCTACTCCTCGTAGGGCTTTTCGATCCCGTCGGGGGTCGAGTCCAGCACCGGCCCCTTCGCCGCGGCCCGCACGGCGGCGGCGACGGCCGGTGCCACGCGCGCGTCGAAGACGCTCGGCACGATGACCGTCGGGTTGAGCTTGTCCTCGCCCACCGTGTCGGCGATCGCCCGGGCCGCGGCCAGGGCCATCGCGTCGGTGAACTCGCGCGCCTGCGCGTCGAGCATGCCCCGGAACACCCCGGGGAAGGCCAGCACGTTGTTGATCTGGTTCGGCTGGTCGGAGCGGCCGGTCGCGACGATCGCGGCGTGCTCGCGGGCCTCCCGCGGGTCGACCTCCGGGTCGGGGTTGGCCAGCGCGAACACGATCGAGTCGGGCGCCATCGTGGCGATGTCGGCGCCGGTGAGCAGGTTGGGCGCGCTCACCCCGATGAACACGTCGGCGCCGCGCAGCGCCCCGCGCAGGTCGCCCGCGTAGTTGTCCTTGTTCGTGTTCTCCGCCAGCCACTGCCAGGCGTCGCTCAGCCCGGTCATGCCGCGGTGCAGCGCGCCCGGCCGGTCGGTGGCGATCACGTCGCCGACGCCCTGCTTGAGCAGCAGCTTCATGATCGCGGTGCCGGCCGCGCCGGCGCCGCTGACCACCACGCGGACCTGGCCGATCGGCTTGCCGACCACGCGCAGCGCGTTGGTGAGCGCGGCCAGCACGCAGATCGCGGTGCCGTGCTGGTCGTCGTGGAAGACCGGGATGTCGAGCTGGTCGCGCAGCCGCTGCTCGATCTCGAAGCAGCGCGGGGCGGCGATGTCCTCGAGGTTGATTCCGCCGTACGCCGGGGCGATCGCCCGGACGATCGAGATGATCTCTTCGGTGTCCTGCGTGTCGAGCACGACCGGCCAGGCGTCGACCCCGCCGAAGCGCTTGAACAGCGCGGCCTTGCCCTCCATGACCGGCATGGCGGCATAGGGCCCGATGTTGCCCAGGCCTAGCACCGCCGAGCCGTCGGTGACCACGGCGACCGTGTTGCGCTTGATGGTCAGCCGGCGGGCGTCGTCCGGGTTCTCGGCGATGGCCAGGCAGACCCGGGCCACGCCGGGCGTGTACGCCCGGGAGAGCTCGTCGCGGTTGCGCAGTGCGACCTTGGGGGCGACCTCGATCTTGCCGCCGAGGTGCAGCAGGAACGTGCGGTCGGAGACCTTGCGCACGTCGACCCCGTCGAGCTTCTCCAGGCCGGCGACGACCTGCTCGGCGTGGGAGGAGTCGGCGGTGTCGCAGGTGAGGTCGACGACGACGTTGTTGCTGTCGGAGTCGACGACGTCGACGGCGGTCACGATCCCGCCGGCGTCGCCGACGGCGGTGGTGAGGCGGCCGATGGCGGTGGCGTCGGCGATGACGGAGACGCGGATGGTGATCGAAAACCCGGCGCTGGGCAGTCTGTGTGTAACAGGTGTCACGGACCCATTCTCACCCCGCCGATCACCCGCCGGCCGCACCGGGTGGGCGCCGTGTGGATATCAAGTGCCACCACGGGCCGGAGGTGTCAGGATTGACGGGTTGAGCGTTACCCCACCGAGGAGATCATCTTGCGTTTTTCCGCGGACGCCTACGACGCGACGGACTTCGTCGACGACGTCGAGCTCGATCTGGAGCTCGAGGAGCGGCACGCCCTGCGGCGGGTCGCCGGACTGTCCACGGAGCTCGCCGACGTCACCGAGGTCGAGTACCGGCAGCTGCGCCTGGAGCGGGTCGTGCTCGTCGGGGTGTGGACCGAGGGGACCGTCACCGACGCCGAGAACTCCCTGACCGAGCTGGCCGCGCTTGCCGAGACCGCCGGCTCCCAGGTGCTCGACGGCCTCATCCAGCGCCGCGGCCGGCCCGACCCGTCCACGTTCATCGGCCGGGGCAAGGTCGACGAGCTGCGCTCGGTCGTGCGGGTCAGCGGCGCCGACACCGTCATCTGCGACGGCGAGCTGTCCCCCTCGCAGCTGCGCACGCTGGAGTCGCAGGTCAACGTCAAGGTCATCGACCGCACGGCGCTGATCCTGGACATCTTCGCCCAGCACGCCAAGAGCAAGGAGGGCAAGGCCCAGGTCGAGCTGGCGCAGCTGCAGTATTTCCTGCCGAGGCTGCGCGGCTGGGGTGAGGCGCTCAGCCGCCAGGCCGGCGGCTCGGCCAGCGGCAACGGCGGCGTGGGCCTGCGCGGCCCGGGTGAGACCAAGCTGGAGATCGACCGGCGGCGCATCCGCACCCGCATCGCGCGGCTCAAGCGCGAGATCGCCGCGATGGCGACGATCCGCGACACCAAGCGCGCCACCCGCCGGCGCAACCGGGTGCCCGCGGTGGCCATCGCCGGCTACACCAACGCGGGCAAGTCCAGCCTGCTCAACCGGCTGACCGGGGCGGGCGTGCTGGTCGAGGACGCGCTGTTCGCCACCCTGGACACCACCACCCGGCGGGCCCGCGCCGCGGACGGGCGGATCTACACGCTGTCCGACACGGTCGGGTTCGTCCGCCACCTGCCCCACCAGCTGGTCGAGGCCTTCCGGTCCACCCTGGAGGAGGTCGCCGAGGCCGACCTGGTGCTGCACGTGGTCGACGGCTCGCACCCGGACCCCGAGGCCCAGGTGCGGGCGGTCCGCGAGGTGCTGGCCGAGGTCGGCGCCGACGCGGTGCCGGAGCTGCTGGTGATCAACAAGCTGGACGCCGCCGACGAGGAGACCCAGCTGCGGCTCAAGGGCCTGTGGCCCGAGGCGGTCCTCGCCTCCGCGCGCACCGGCGCTGGCATCGACGACGTTCGCGCGGCGGTGGAGCGCAAGCTGCCCTGGCCGGCGATCGAGCTGACCGCGGTGGTGCCCTACGAGCGCGGCGACCTGGTCGCCCGGGTGCACTCGATCGGCGAGGTCCTGGAGACCTCCCACCTGGCCGAGGGCACCCGCATCCGGGCCCGGGTCACCGAGGGGCTCGCCGCGGAGCTTGCCCCATTTGCCATGTCCTCATAGCGTTTTCCCGATTACCGTGGGTGACAGCCGGACCGCGTGCCCCCAATCCCGGTCCGGCTCTGCCAAACTTGTGCGATGCGAGTTCGGGTGGTGCTCTGTGCGAGTGCGGTGATTTGTCTGTCGGCCGGGGTGTCCGCACCGGCCGCGGCTCACGCACCGTCACCCGCGGCGGGCACGTCGGTCTGCGCGCCCAACCCGAAGGACGTCAATGAGATCTCCGGGCTGGTGGCCACCCAGAGCGGCTACTACGCGGTCCAGGACAGCCAGCTCGCCCCGGCCAAGCCCAAGATCTATGTGCTGGACAACGCCTGCAAGCTGACCAAGACGATCGCCTATCCGTTCCCGGCCCGCGACCCCGAGGACCTCGCCCTCGACAAGAACGGCACGCTCTACATCGCCGACATCGGCGACAACGACGAGGCGAGCGGCGGCCAGAAGGAGGCCCGCTCCTCGGTCGCGATCTGGACCATGGCGGCCAACGCCGGCCAGCCCACCATCAACCGCCTCACCTATCCGGACGGCAAGAAGCACGACGCCGAGGCCCTGCTCATCAACGGCGACGGCCTGCCGGTGATCATCACCAAGACGCCGCCGATCGAGGTGTATGTCCCCGAGGGCCCGCTCGTGCCCGGCGTCGAGAAGCCCAGCTCCGCGCAGATGGTCAAGCTCAAGAAGGTCGGCACCTTCACCACGCAGGACACCAAGACCGCCAACCCGTTCGGCCTGGTCGGCGAGAAGGTGGTGACCGGCGCGGCGGCCTCGCCCGACGGCTCGAAGGTCGTCGTGCGCACCTACTCGGACGCCTACGAGTTCGACGTCCCCGGCGGCGACGTGGTCAAGGCGATCACCAGCGGCAAGCCGCGCATCACCCCGCTGCCCAACGAGCCACAGGGCGAGTCGATCACCTACACGCCGGACGGCAAGAACTACGTCACCGCCTCCGACCAGGACACGACGAAGAAGACGCCGCTGTTGAAGTACACGCCGACGGACTTCCAGGTGGCTGCCGCCGGCACCGGCACGGGCGGCAGCTCGCCGACCTCCAAGCCGAAAGACAAGTCGTTCCTGCAGTCGGTGACGCTGCAGGACATCACCTACGCGGTCTCCGCCATCGGCCTGCTGGGCCTGGGCCTGGTTATCGCCGGCGTCATCGGCATCCGCCGCTCCCGCGCCGCCCGCCGCCTGGCCGGCCCCGCCACGCCTTCCCGCACCCCCGCCGACGACCCGGAGCACGAGTTCGGCATGCCGGCCACGGTCGGCGGCCCTCCCGGCGCCCCCGGCGGCAACGTCTACGGCGGCTCCGCCCGCCCCGCCGCCAACTCGGCCCCCGGCAACGTCTACGGCGGCGCCGCCCCCGCCGGCGCCCCCGGCTCCCCTGGCGCCGCCGGCGGCAACGTCTACGGCGCCGCCTCCCCGGGCAACGCCCGCTCCTCCGGCCGCGCCCCCACCGCCCCAGGCCCCGGCGGCCCCGGCGGCCCCGGCGGCGGCAACGTCTACGGCGGCTCCTCCGGCAACGCCCCACCCGGCGGCCGCAGTCCCGGCAGCGGCGGCGGCCCGGGCGGCGGCGGTCCCGGCCCGGGCGGCGGTGGTCCCGGCGGCGGCGCGGGCGGTGGCGGCGCGGGCGGCGCGGGCGGCGGCAACGTCTACGGCGGCGGCTCTTCCGGCAACGCCCCGTCCGGCGGCCGAGGCGCCGGCGGTCCGGGCGGAGGTGGCCAGCCGGGCAGCGGTCCCGGCGGCGGCAACGTCTATGGCGCCGGTCCAGGAGGCGGCGGCGGTGGCTCGGGTAGCGGCCGCGGCTCTGCCAGCGTCGGCGGAGGCGGCCGCGGCTCCGGCTCCGGTTCCGGCGGCGGTCGCGGCTCCGGCGGCTCCGGCTCTGGCGGCGGTCGCGGCCCGAGCGGCGGTGGCTCCGGCGGCGGTCGCGGCGGCGGTGGCTCCGGCGGCGGTGGCTCGGGCGGCGATGGCGGTGATGGCGGCCCTGGCGGTGGCGGACCGACGGGCGGCAACGTCTACGGCGGCGGAGGCAGCCCAGGCGCCGGCGACCGCGGCGGCTACGGCCCACAGTCCGACTACGACCGCCAATCACCGCGCGGCTTCGCCCAGGGCCCTCCGCCGTCGAACCACGACCAGCGCGGCGGCTACGCCCCTCACCGCTGACCAGCCACCCTCCACCCGCGAGCCCCGTGCGGGAGGCGCCGCTCGTGCGGGCGGGGCGTCGCTCGTGCGGGCGGGGCGTCGCTCGTGCGGGCGGGGCGTCGCTCGTGCGGGCGGGGCGTCGCTCGTGCGGGCGGGGCGTCGCTCGTGCGGGCGGGGCGTCGCTCGTGCGGGCGGGGCGTCGCTCGTGCGGGCGGGGCGTCGCTCCGTGTGGGCGGCGTCGCTCGCGTCAGAGGTGTCGCCGGCGGTTGGGGTTGGCCTTGCGCGAGCTGACGGCAGGACCCGGCCCGTTGAGGCGAGCCGGTTCCTTGAGGTCTGCTCCTTGAGGGGTGCGCGCCTAGCGGGTCTGCCGTCGCTGCGGACCGTTCGACGGCGTGACGCCGGTGCGGTCTCTCAGCGGCGCCGCGAGGTCGCTGAGCCCGGCCGACCAGAAGTCTCCGGGATCATGCGTGCCACCATCGCGGAACGGCGTTTTGCGCTGATCTTGGAGACATAAGGTACCTATGTGTACACGTTCGCTCCGCGATCATGAAAAAGCCGTGGTGCGGGCGCGCGTGCGGCATGATCACGGAGACTTTTGGTTGCGCGGGACCTGCCCGGCCGATGCTGGCTGACGGACGGCCATCCAATCGCCGCGGCATGAGGGGCGCACCGGCGGCCGCTGGTGTAGCAGTGTGCCCGGCGACAGAACGGTGCCGCCCAGGGATGGATGGTGAGGCGGGGCTCGGGCGGCGGCTGGGGTGTCCGGCGTGCAGTGGTCGCGGCGGTGGGCCCAGGCGCGTATGGCGTGCGGCGGCCGCTTGCTGGGCCGGGTCGCCTGAGGGCGGGCGGCCCGCTCCGGGGGTGACCTCGGCGGTCGCGCTCGTCGCCGAGCCGATCGCAGCCGCGGCCAGCACGCCACGCCGCCGCCCTGTCGCGCCTGCCCCACGGCGGGTCGGCGGTGCGCTGCGCCCCACACTGGCGGTGCGCTGCGCCGCGGTGGGCGGTGCGGTGGGGCGGCGGTGCGCCGGGTCCGGCGGGGCTAGGCGCTGGCGGTGCGCTGCGGTGCGGTGGTGCGCTGCGCCGCGGCGGGGCGGGGCGGGGCGGTGGGGTGCGGCGCGCCGGGTCCGGTGGTGCGGGGCGGTGCGGCGGTGCGGTGCGCCCGGTCCGGTGGGGCGCTCGGTGCTGGCGGTGCACTGCGGTGGGCGGTGCGGGGGCGCTGGGGGTCGGTAGGGCGCGGCGAGCCGGCCGGGTGCTGGGGCCGGGGGCCCGGGGCCCGGGGGGGGGGAGAGAGAGAGAGAGGGAGAGCCCCGGGGTCAGATGCGGCGGACGACTGTGACGACGCGGCCCAGGATGGTGGCGTGGTCGCCGGGGATGGGGTCGAAGGCGGCGTTCTGGGGCATGAGCCAGACGTGGCCGTCGCGGTTGCGGTAGGTCTTCACGGTGGCCTCGCCCTCCAGCATGGCGGCGACGATGTCGCCGTTGTTGGCGGTGGGCTGTTGGCGGACCACTACCCAGTCGCCGTCGCAGATGGCGGCGTCGAGCATTGAGTCGCCCTTGACTTGCAGCATGAAGAGGGTGCCCTCGCCGACCAGTTCGCGGGGGAGGGGGAAGACGTCCTCGACGGCCTGCTCGGCGAGGATCGGGCCGCCGGCGGCGATGCGGCCGAGGACCGGGACGTAGGCGGGAGCGGGGCGGGCGGCGCGGGCGGCCTCCTCGTCGACGGTGACGAGCTCGCTCGGGGGGCGGACGTCGACGGCGCGGGGGCGGTTGGGGTCGCGGCGCAGGTAGCCCTTGCGCTCCAGTTCCTTGAGTTGGTAGGCGACGCTGGACGGGGAGACCAGGCCGACGGCCTCGCCGATCTCGCGGACGCTCGGCGGGTAGCCGTTGCGCTCGACGGCGGCGCGGATGAACTCCAGGATGCGGCGCTGGCGGACGGTCAGGTCGGCGGCGAACAGGTCGGGGAAGGCGCTGACCACGGCGGTGACCGCGCGCATCTCCGGCTCGCCGCCGCGGCGGCGGGTGGCGCGCCGGGAGCCGGAGCGGCCGCCGATGGCGGTGACCTCGGCGCCGGGGGCGTCGATCATCTCGTCCGGCTCGCTCGCGGATGCGCCGGTGATGTCGTCGGCTGACACGTCGTCCTCCCTCGTGTTGGCAGGGCGGGCCGGCGCCGCGCCTGCGGACGGGCCGTGGGGCGGCCCGTCACCCGGGCTCCGCGGCGGGTGCGACGGAGCCGGTTGTCGCATTCGGTCGTGTTGTCCAGTTTGCTGCGGTACTAGATGCGGTTGTGCCGATCGCGATGCGCGCCGGACGAGTTGTCCGATCCGCGTTGGGATCGTGTGTGGATCACCGTATCGCCGAGGTACGACAGTTTCAAACATCTGTACTACGTGGCGCGCCAAATTTTCGGCGAGTTGGCTCGACATCGGTCTCCCCGCTCTGGTAGACCATCGTACGGCTGTTCTATCGAACGGATGTACGGACGAGGGGGCCGACATGGGACGATGGGCCGCAAACACGCATGAAAAGCCGCCGATCCGGCTGACCCGGCGGGGGCGGGTCGTCCTGTTCTGCCTCCTGCTCGGTCTCGTGGGCGGGCTCGCCGCGCTGCTGTCGGCGCCCGGTCAGGCGGCCGACCCGCCGGGGCCGGCTCCGGTGGTCATCGTCCAGCCGGGCGACACGCTGTGGGACATCGCGAGCCGCAGTCGCGGACGGCAAGGGCGCGACGCGACGGTCGAGGAGATCCGCCGTCTCAACCATCTGGACGGCTACAGTATCGACGCCGGGCAGCGGCTCGTCCTGCCTCGCACGCGCTGACCTGCGGTGATTCCGCGCCGGTGGCGTCCGGCCTGTTGAGACGCGCGACACAAACGGGTCGGTATCGGCGTTTGACTTGCGCCGGCGTAGGCGTCGGCATAGCGTCTACCCCTAGATGTAGTAGTTACAGGGGTGTAAGTCGACCACAGGTTGTGGAATCGGCAGACACCGATCACCGACCGTAGTTGTTCGGCGGAGTTCGCCTCGGCGGGCGCCCGCCCGGCTCTGCGTGCCGTCAAACCGGATATTTCCGGCGTACTATGAGAGAGGTCCATCGACATGCGGTGTCCGTACTGCCGGCACGCCGACTCGCGAGTCGTCGACTCGCGGGAGGCCGAGGATGGCCAGATCATCCGTCGGCGCCGGTCCTGCCCGGAGTGCGGCCGGCGGTTCACCACCGTCGAGGAGGCGGTGCTCGCCGTGGTCAAGCGCAGTGGGGTGACCGAGCCGTTCAGCCGGTCGAAGATCATCGCCGGGGTGCGCAAGGCGTGCCAGGGCCGGCCGGTCGACGAGGATTCCATCGCGCTGCTGGCCCAGAAGGTCGAGGAGACGGTGCGCGCCCGCGGCGCCGCCGAGCTGCCCAGCCACGAGGTCGGCCTGGCCATCCTGGCGCCGCTGCGGGAGCTCGACGAGGTCGCGTATCTGCGGTTCGCCAGCGTCTACCGGTCGTTCGACTCGCTCGGCGACTTCGAGCGCGAGATCGCCGCCCTGCGGGCCGGGTCCCAGGCGGCCAAAGGGCCGGGTCGCGAGGCTGGGGCGGGTCACGAGGCCGGGGCGGCCAAAGGGCCGGGTCACGAGGCCGGGCCGGGTCGCGAGGCTGGGGCGGGTCGCGAGGCTGGGGCGGCCGGCCGGGGCGAGCCGCCGAGCCACCATCCACACGACGGAGGGCCGCCGGTCGACGGGGCCTTGAGCGCCGCCGGGCGCGGCGGGCGCGGGGCGGGCTGACGCGGCGACGCAACACGGGCCGCACTCGCGCGAGGCGGACGAAACTTCACGAGAGCGAACGGGGCCGGCCCGGTGACGGGCGGGCCTTTGCCGGGGGAGCGCGGAAGAACGAGGGGCCATGGCCGGGCGGGAGACTGTCCCGGCCGCGGACAAAAGCGAAAAACGCTCACAAAGTGAGCATGCGCGGCGGTAGGCAGTGGCCGTACCGAAGCCGCGAAAACGAACAAACGTGAACACAACGCTGATGAGGGGGCCGCGGATGGCGGGGGAGACGAAGACGAAGGCGTCGGCACGCAAGGATCAGCGGGAGGGGCTGCGGATCGAGCGGGTCTGGACGACGGCGGGTGTGCACCCGTACGACGAGGTGGCGTGGGAGCGCCGCGACGTCGTCATGACGAACTGGCGGGACGGCTCGATCAACTTCGAGCAGCGGGGGGTCGAGTTTCCGACGGCGTGGAGCGTCAACGCCGCCAACATCGTCACCACCAAGTACTTCCGCGGTGCGGTCGGCACCCCGGCGCGCGAGCAGTCGCTGCGCCAGCTGATCGACCGGGTCGTGTCGACCTACCAGCGGGCCGGGCAGGAGTACGGCTACTTCGCCACCGAGCAGGACGCCGAGATCTTCGGCCATGAGCTGACCTGGATGCTGCTGCACCAGGTGTTCAGCTTCAACTCGCCGGTGTGGTTCAACGTCGGCACGCCGTCGCCGCAGCAGGTCAGCGCCTGCTTCATCCTGGCCGTCGACGACTCGATGGACTCGATCCTCGACTGGTACAAGGAGGAGGGCTTGATCTTCAAGGGCGGCTCCGGCTCCGGCGTCAACCTGTCCCGGATCCGCTCGTCCAAGGAGCTGCTGACCAGCGGCGGCACCGCGAGCGGGCCGGTGTCGTTCATGCGCGGCGCGGACGCCTCCGCCGGCACCATCAAGAGCGGCGGCGCCACCCGGCGGGCGGCGAAGATGGTCATCCTCGACGTCGACCACCCCGACGTGGAGGAGTTCATCGAGACGAAGGCGCGCGAGGAGGACAAGATCCGCGCGCTGCGCGACGCCGGGTTCGACATGGACCTCGGCGGCAAGGACATCGTCAGCGTTCAGTACCAGAACGCCAACAACTCCGTGCGGGTCTCCGGCGAGTTCATGCGCTCGGTCGAGGACGACACCGAGTTCGGGCTGCGGGCCCGGCTCGACGGCAGCGTCGTGTCGACCGTCAAGGGCAAGCAGCTGTTCCACAAGATCGCCCAGGCGGCGTGGGAGTGCGCCGACCCCGGCATCCAGTACGACGACACGATCAACGACTGGCACACCTGCCCGGAGACCGGGCGGATCACCGCGTCGAACCCGTGCAGCGAGTACATGCACCTGGACAACTCCAGCTGCAACCTGGCCTCGCTCAACCTGCTGAAGTACCTGGGCACCGACGGCACGTTCGACGTCGAGAAGTTCGTCAAGTCGGTCGAGCTCGTGATCACGGCGATGGACATCTCGATCTGCTTCGCCGACTTCCCGACCGAGAAGATCGGTGAGACCAGCCGCGCGTACCGCCAGCTCGGCATCGGCTACGCCAACCTGGGCGCGCTCCTCATGGCCAGCGGCCTCGCCTACGACTCCGAGGGCGGCCGGGCCGTCGCGGCGGCGATCAGCAGCCTGATGTCGGGCACCGCCTACCGCCGCTCGGCCGAGCTGGCCGGCGTGGTTGGCGCCTACGACGGCTACGCGCGCAACGCGACCGCCCACCAGCGGGTCATGCACAAGCACGCCGCCGCCAACGATGCCATCGGTACCGTCGGTGCCGTCGACATCGCCGTCAAGGAGGCCGCGACGGCGCAGTGGGCCCTGGGCAACGAGATCGGCGCCAAGAACGGCTGGCGTAACGCGCAGGCCAGCGTGCTCGCCCCGACCGGCACCATCGGGCTGATGATGGACTGCGACACCACCGGCGTCGAGCCCGACCTGGCCCTGGTGAAGTTCAAGAAGCTCGTCGGCGGCGGGTCGATGCAGATCGTCAACCAGACCGTGCCGCGGGCGCTGCGCACCCTGGGGTACCAGGAAGAACAGATCGAAGCGATCGTCGAGCACATCTCGTCGCACGGCCACGTCGTCGACGCCCCGGGGCTGCGCCCCGAGCACTACAGCGTCTTCGACTGCGCCATGGGCGAGCGGACCATCGCGCCGATGGGCCACGTGCGGATGATGGCGGCGATCCAGCCGTTCATCTCCGGCGCCATCTCCAAGACGGTCAACATGCCGGAGTCGGCGACCGTCGAGGACGTCGAGGAGATCTACTACCAGGGCTGGAAGCTCGGCATCAAGGCCCTGGCCATCTACCGCGACAACTGCAAGGTCGGCCAGCCCCTGTCCGCGGTCTCGTCCAAGAAGGCGGAGGAGCCCGCGCCGGTCGTCCAGGAGGTCGTGAAGACCGAGAAGGTGATCGAGTACCGCCCGGTCCGCAAGCGGCTGCCGAAGAAGCGTCCGAGCTCCACGGTCTCGTTCTCCGTCGCCGGCGCCGAGGGCTACCTGACCGCGTCGTCCTACCCGGACGACGGCCTCGGCGAGGTCTTCCTGAAGATGTCGAAGCAGGGCTCCACCCTGGCCGGCGTCATGGACGCCTTCTCGGTGGCGATCTCGATCGGCCTGCAGTACGGCGTGCCGCTGGAGACCTACGTCACGAAGTTCGTGAACATGCGCTTCGAGCCGGCCGGCATGACCGACGACCCGGACATCCGGCTGGCCAGTTCGGTCATGGACTACATCTTCCGCCGCCTGGCGCTGGACTTCCTGGACTTCGACACCCGCTCGGAGCTGGGCATCCTGACGTCGTCCGAGCGCTCGGCCCAGCTGCGCGCCGAGGCCGGCGGCGGCGAGTCCGACATCGACCTGACCGAGATGCGCAACTCGGCCCCGGTGGAGAAGCACGCACCGGCGAACCCGAAGCCGGTCGAGGTGGCCATCGAGTCCCCGCGCCGCGCCGGCTCCTCGACGGAACTGCTGGAACTGGTCCAGGGCAAGGCCGCCGACGCACCGCTGTGCTTCACCTGCGGCACGAAGATGCGCCCCGCCGGCTCCTGCTACGTCTGCGAGGGCTGCGGCTCCACCAGCGGCTGCAGCTGACGCCCAACCCCGCCGACCGCCCGGGCCCGCACGGGTCCGGGCGGTCGCGTCGCCGGGCCGCCAGCGGCCCGGCTACCGCTCGATGCCGCAGCGCTCCAGGTCGAACGGCGGCGCCGATCGGAGCTGTTCGACCATCGGTCCGGACGGGCCGAATCCGGGATTGATGTGGCGGCCCAGCACCACGGCCGCGACGGCGGCCGCGCCGGCTTCCTTGAGCGCGGCGGCCAGCGACTGCAGCCGGCCACCACTGGTCCAGGTGTCGTCGAGCAGCAGCACGCGGGCTCGCGCCGCCGCTCCCGGGGCGACGAAGAAGCGGTCGCGGTGGAAGTCTCGGTTGTCGTTGGAGTAGGCCGAGCTGGCCGTCGCCCGGACCAGCGGCAGGCCGACGCGCCCGGCGAGAACGGTCTCCAGCGGATGCGGACCCGACCGTCCCCTCGTCGAGGGGACGGTCGCCGCGTGCGTCAGCGCTCCGCCGGTGGCGGCGGTCAGGCATTGCCAGTGCCGCCGGAGGAACATCAGGCCGAGCGCCGAAAGGCTGAACTGGGCCCGGCGGGACGGATACGGCGCCTTGTAGGCCGCCAGATTGTGCGCGTGCTGCCCGTTCTTGATGGCATAGGCGACGGGCACCACGACGTCCGCCAGGTCGCTGCCCGCCGCATTGCGATGCTGCCGACATTGGTAGCACAGGTCGTAGCGTGGGTCGATCGGCCCGCGGCAGACCGCGCAGATGCCAGGGCCCGCCGGAAGCGGATTCCGCAGGAAAATGCGCTGCGTTTCGACGGACCGCCGGGCGACGGCCCAGTATTCGTCGTTATTGGCGGTGGACAAGGGGCGGCAGGCCCTCCAGCGGATCCAAAGGATCGGGGATCTGGCTGACGATGTCGTCGACGGCCGCGAGCAGCTCGTCCACGTTGCCGACCACATACACGCCGGGCCGGGTGGCGTAGTCGCGTGCCCAGTCGTGCTCGAGCAGCGAGTCGACCAGCACGACCGGGCGGCCGTGCTGGAGGGCCAGCCGGGCCTGCATCCGGGCGCCGCTCTGGTAGGTGGCTTCGACGACCACGGTCGCCGCGGCGTATCCGCTCATGACCGCGTTGCGCATCGGGAACGTCTGCTTCGTCGGAGCGGCATCGGGCCAGAATTGGCTCAGCACGAGCCCTTCTCGCACGATGCGGTCCTGGAGCGGCCGGTTCGCCGCCGGGTAGGAGCGGTTGACGCCGGTGCCGATGATCGCGACCGTCCGGCCGCCCGCCTCCAACGCTGCCTCGTGCGCGGCGGTGTCGATGCCCTTGGCCAGGCCGGACACGACCGTCACGGCGCTCCGGGCGAGCGCGGTCGCCGCCCGCCGCGCTGTCCGCACGCCGCGCTCGGACGGGTTGCGCGTGCCGACCACGGCGACCGCGCGCCGGTCGTCGGCCAAGCTTCCGCGGGTGAACACCACCGGCGGCATCTGGTGGATGTCGCGCAGGGGAGCCGGATACGACTCGTCGAAGAGGCAGTGCACGGCGATGCCCTCGGTCAGCCAGCCGCGGACCTCGTCGGCGGCGGCATCGAGCGCCGCGTCGAAGGCGTCGTCGTCATCGAACAGCGTCGCGCCCGAGTACAGCGCCCGGCGCAGCACCGGCATGGCCCGCCCCTCGGCGAGCACGTCCGCCGCGATGTCCGCCCAGCGGGCGCCCGGCCGCCGCAGCAGCGCCACCAGGGCGGCGGCCTCGGCCAGGCGATCTTCCGGCATGGTTCCGATCTTAGGAGCCATACCGGCTGAGGTCAGCGGCACGGCGCTCATGGCGGCTCCTTTCCGCGGCTGAAATCACCACCTTCGGTATACGCCTTGGCACAAGTGTTCGACAAGATCTCGGCTAGCTGGACCAGGCGGTGGCGAGGCGGGTGAGGTCGGGGCGGTACTCGATGCGGGAGTACCAGTCGGCGGGCCAGGCTTCCTCGCCGTGGATGGCGCCGGCGAAGGTGCCGGTCAAGGAGGCGATCGAGTCTGAGTCGCCGGAGGAGGCGGCGGCGCGGGCTATGGCGTCCACCGGGGCGTCGGGGAAGAGCAGCAGGCAGAATACCGCGGTGGCCAGGGCCTCCTCGGCTACCCAGCCGGCGCCGGCGGCGGTGCAGGGGTCGGCGTCGGGGCCTACGTGGCGGGCGGCGTCCTCCAGGCCGGTCAGGGCCTGCTTGCACTCGTCCCAGCCCTGGGCGATGAAGTCTTCCGGGGTCTCGATGCCTGGGCGGCGCCACAGGGTGTCGCCCAGCCAGTCGGCGCGGTAGAGCTTGCGCTGGGTGTCGCAGCGGGCTCGCAGGGCGGCCGGGAGCTCGGCGACCGGCAGGCCGTCCAGGAGCCAGCGGACGGCCAGGGCCGTCAGTTCCGAGGCGGCCAGGCCCGTCGGGTGGCCGTGGGTCAGGGCGGCCTGGAGCTGGGCGGAGCCGGCGCGTTCGTCGTCCGTCAAGGTTGGCGCCAGGCCCATGGGGGCCACGCGCATGTTGGCGCCGCAGCCCTTCGACTCGGCGACCGTCGCCTGCCACCAGGGCTTGCCGTCGGCCATGGCGGCGCAGGCGTCCATGCAGGTGCGGCCGGGGGCGCGGTCGTTCTCGTCGGAGCTCCACCACTGCAGGAAACGGCCGCGCAGGCGGGGCTCCAGGCGCTCGGCGGTGAACGGCGGCGCCTCCTGGGCGCTCAGCACGGCGTCGGCGACCGCCAAGGCCATCTGCGTGTCGTCGGTGACCGTGGCGCGCGGGGGCAGGTCGTGGGGGCCCCTCGGGCCGTACCGCCGCAGAATCTCCTCGTAGCTCAGGAACTCCGTCGGCGCGCCGAGCGCGTCGCCGAATGCGAGACCGAACAGGGAGCCTTTCACCTTCGACATGGCGACCTCCACAGGGACAGCCGTCGCACGCTATACCCGGACGACCTCGATGCGCGACCCCGGATGGCGGGCGCGGGTCGCGCGGGCGCGCCGCTCGGCGGCGTCGGTGAGAGCGAGCAGACGGACCGGGCCGCGGACCGAGGTCACCGAGGCGTCCAGGCGGCCGGGGGAGGTCACCGGCAGGTGGTTGTAGATCGCGCCGGCGGTGTCGCCGCTGGTGCGCTGGAGGGTGGAGAGGAACAGCGTGAGCCGGTACGACTCGTAGCCGGGGTCGTCGCCCACCACGATCGTCGGGATCGGGGCCGGGAAGCGGGCGGCGGCGGCCAGCAGCAGCGCCGCCTGGGCGGTGCGGGCCGGGTCCGGGCCGTCCAGCCAGGCCCGGGCCCAGTCGGTGGCCGGTTGCGGGCGGTCGGCGCGGGCGGCGCCGGTGAGCGCGACGATCGCGATCAGGGCCGGGACCGCGGCCGGCAACGACCGGCGCCGGCGGGCGGCGGCGGGCGAGGGCAGGTGCAGGGCGACCGCGCCGGCGCCGGCCAGCAGCAGGGCGAGGACGAGGTACAGCGCCTTGCTCGCGTAGTAGCCGCTGCCCACGCCGAACAGGCGCTGGCCGGCCAGCAGGACGCCGGCGAACGCGGCGACCGGGACGAACGTCACGGCGTACCCCCGCCAGATCCGGCTCCGCCGGGCCCGCCCGGTGAGCAGCCCGGTGGCGATGAGCGCGGCCAGGGCCAGCAGGGTGCCCCGGCCGAGCACCAGGTAGCCGGTCGCGAACAGCGCGCTCGCCTGGTCGGCGACGAGCACGCCGTAGGTCATCGGGGCGGCCGCGGCGGCGCCGCACAGCGCGGCCAGGACCAGCGCGACCGGGCGGCGGGTCAGCCGGCGCCACCGCAGCGCCAGCCAGATCAGGGCGGCCAGGGCGACCGGCGGCAGGTACAGGTAGTAGACGAACCCGACCGCGGCCAGCAGCGCGGCGACCAGCAGCAGCTGGTCGCGGGTGCGCGCGACCGGGCGGATCAGCACCGCCAGCAGCAGCACCGCGGCGGCCAGGCCGAGGACCTGGCTGGGGTACCCGAAGCTCAGCAGCTCCAGCATCGGCCCGGCGGCGCAGGCGGCGGCGACGAGCGCGGCGAGGACCAGCCGCCGGGCCGTGGTCAGCGCGCCCGCGCCGATCCACTGCGCGGCCCAGGCCAGGGCCAGGGCGAGCACCACGTACCCGCCGAGGACGTAGGCCAGGTAGTGGGTCAGCATGCCGGTACCACTGCCGAATGAACGATCGGACGAGCGCACGAATCCGTCGAGGAGCCCGGCCAGCAGGTGCGAACCCTGCGGGTAGTCGATCATGCCGCCGTAGACGAGGCGGCCCGCCCGCGCGCGGTCGGCGAACAGGTAGCCGCCGGTGTGCCGGATCGCGTCGAACACCGCGGCGTGCCGGGCCAGGTCCTCGCCCTCGAGCATGATCGCCAGGCGGCGCTGCGGGCCGGCGTGCCAGACCGGCCACGCGGCGACCAGGCCGACGCCCCCGGCCACCGCCGCCGCGACCGCGTCCGGCCAGCCGGGCCGGGGCAGGTTCGGCCGGCGGCCCGACCACGCGGCCAGCAGGATCAGCGCGGTCGCGGCGGTGCCCGCGACGGCGACCGGGTGCAGGCCCCACGGCCACACCGCGAAGACCAGCCCGGCCGCGCAGGTCGCGCCCAGCAGCAGGCCGAACGCGAGCATCAGCCGGTCGAGCAGCGTCCGGCCGCCGCGCAGCAGCGACGCGGTGGCCAGCAGCAGCAGCGGCGGCAGGGCGACCGCGGCCCCGGCGGTGTACAGGGCGGCGACGATCAGCCAGGCGAGCGCGATCAGCGCGAAAGTCCGCACCTCCATATAACGACATGTCCGAAAACTTCGTTATACCCGCGTGGCCACCCTTCGCGACCGGTACGACCCCCGCAGCAACGGACTCGGCCTGCTGCGGCTGCTCCTCGCGCTGTCCGTGCTCGTGGCGCACGCCTGGCCGCTCGGGTTCGGCGCCCCGAGCCCGGGCCAGCGGATCAGCCGCGGCCAGACCGACCTCGGCGCGCTGGCCGTCGACGGGTTCTTCGTGCTCTCCGGCTTCCTGGTCGCGGCCGGCCGCGGCGGCGCGCTGCGCTTCGCCTGGCACCGGTTCCTGCGCATCTTCCCCGGCCTGTGGGTGTGTCTGCTCGGCATCGCGCTGGCGGCGACGCTGACCGGCCACGCGGGCGGGCTCGAGTTCGCCCGGCGGAACTGGTCCGGCGCGGTGCACCGGTGGGGGATCGGCACGCTGTTCCTCGACACGCCCTACGGCCGGCTGGTGCACGGCAGCGTCGTCAACGGTTCGCTCTGGAGCCTGGTGTACGAGCTGCTGTGCTACTGCGGCCTCGCCGCGCTGGTCGCCGCCGGCCTGCCCCGCCGCGCGCCGTGGCTGGTGCCGGCGCTGGCCGGGGCCGCGTTCGCGGTCATCGTCGCCGACGCCCTGCACGACCCGACCACGCCGCGCTACCACGGCGGCCTCGGCCCGCTGCCGGTGTTCGGCTACGTGGACGCGCAGCTGGCCTGCTACCTCGGGTTCCTGTTCCTGCTCGGCGCGTCGGCCCAGCTCTACGCCCACCGCATCCCGCTGCACCCGGCGCTCGCCGCGGCGAGCGGGCTCGCGCTGGCCGTCACGCTCCTCGGCGGCGGTTTCTCCGTGGTGGGGTACCCCGCGCTGGCCTACCTGCTGCTGTACGCCGCCTGCGCGCTCCCGCGCCGCCTGCACCGCATCGGGCGGGAGCGCGACTACTCCTACGGCGTCTACATCTACGCGTTCCCGATCCAGCAGCTGGTGGCCCACTACGGCGGGGCGGCGTGGGGCGTGCTGCCGTACCTGGCGCTGTGCCTGCCCGTCGTGCTGCTCGCCGCGGCCGCCTCGTGGCACCTGGTCGAGCGGCCGGCGCTGTCGCTGAAGGACATCCGGCCCGCGGTCCGGCTCCTAACCTTGGCCCGGTGACCATCTCCTACGCCTGGCGCGCCCCCTTCACCTCCGCTGAGCTGTCGGCCCTGCACGCCGAGGGCTTCGGCCACCCGGACGACCGGGAGGAGCACCGGTGGGAGCGGGTGAACCGGCACAGCCTCGGCTGGGTCTGCGCCCGCGCCGCCGGCGGCGGGCTGGCCGGCTTCGTCAACGTGGCCTGGGACGGCGGCGAGCACGCCTTCGTCCTCGACACGCTGGTCGCCGCCGCGCACCGCCGGGCTGGCGTCGGCACCCGGCTGGTGGAGCTGGCCGCGTCCGGGGCGCGGGCGGCGGGCTGCGCCTGGCTGCACGTGGACTTCGAGCCGCACCTGACCGGCTTCTACCTCGACGCCTGCGGCTTCACCCCGACCGGGGCCGGGGTGCAGCGGCTACGTGGTCTTTCGTAGGGCCTTGAGGTCGGTGTGGGCCGTGCGCGCGGCCTGGCGGACCGGGGCGACCTGCCCGCGGATCGCCTCGCCGTCCGGGCCCGGCTTGACCGCCAGCAGCGCGTCGGCCTTGCCCTGCAGGGACTGGGCGATCGCGTCCAGCTTCGCGGTGTCCGCGCCCGGCTCGGCCTTCATCTTCGCGACCACCGCCAGTTCGGTGTCGATCGCCGCGGTGAGGCGCACCTTCGGGCCGGTCAGCAGGAAGACCCGGTAGTCGTACACCATGCTCTGCGCGTCGGCCTTGACCGCCGCGACGGTGGTCTCGCCCTGCACCTTGGTCTTCAGCGCGGTGAGGCCCGAGCGCTGGTCGGCGATGAGCCCGGTCAGCGCCGACTTGTGGCCGGAGGTCAGCTGGCCGGCTTTGCCGACCGTCGCCTCGAACTTGGTCAGGGCGTCGAGCCGCTTGTCGATGCGGGCCACGACGGCGTTGCGGGCCGGGTCCAGGCCGGCACCGGGCGACGGGGCGGCACCCGCGGGCGCGGCGGCCACCAGGGTGGCGGCGAGCGATGCCGTCAGGACGGCGGCGGTACGTGCGAATCGGTGCATGGCTTCAGTCCTCGTCCTCGGCGGGCTGGGCGTCGTTGCTGAGCTGCTGCCCTGCCTGATCGAGCAGCTGATCTACGTCGTCTTGCGCGGGATTACCGGCTTTGTTTTTGCTTGCCGCCGGCGCGGGCACCGAGACGGCCGGGGCCGGGACGGAGCCGGCCGGAGCGGCCGGCTGGTGGATGCGCGCCCGGCCGCAGCCGCCCAGGAAGAGCAGCCCGGCCGCCAGCGCGATGGCGAGGGTTCGTCTCATGCGGACCATGCTGCGAGCGGCGGGTAAGCATGAGCGTCGGCCCGATGTAAGAGCATTGTCATTTTGCTCGGCGGTACCGTCCGAGGCGACATGACGACATCAACGATCCTGGTCACCGGGGCCACCGGGCGGCTCGGCCGGGTGCTCATGTCGGCGACTCGGCGACTCGGCGACTCGGCGACTCGGCGACTCGGCCGCGAGGGCTTCCCGGCGACGATGGGGCGGCTCGGCTACGGCGGGGGCTCGGCTGCGGCAGGGCGGCTACTGCGGGCGGTTCGGCTTCGGCGGGGCAGCCCGACGGCTCGGCTATTGCGGGGTGGTTCGGTGGCTCGGCTACTGCGGGGCGGCTCGCGTGCTGTGGCCGGGTCGGGGACTCGCGTGCTGTAGCCGGGTCGGTGAAGAGCCAAGGGCGGCCGGCGTTTCGGTGAATCGGCCAAATCGGGCGTAGCGGTCACGGGATTCGCCTGCGCGGCTGTTGCTCGCGGACGCTCCGCGTTCGTTGCTCCGGATTGCCGCTGGAGCCGGTTCGGTGTGCTTCGCGGCGGTGCTACCGATCGTGGGGAGCGCGGCCCCGCACGGCTGTGGCGGCAGGAAGTCTCCGCGATCATGTTGGAGCCGTCGTCGGCACCGCCGGTTTTTCGTGATCGTGGAGCGATTATGTACACCTGTGTACCAAATGTCTCCGTGATCATGGCGAACTCGTGGTGTGGCTGGGGTGAGACGCATGACGCTTCTATAGGGAAGGTGATCGGGCCCGGGGTTCGTGATCCGCTAGGTTCGATGCCGGTGATCTTGGATGACTCTTCCGTGATCTGACCACCGTGTGGTGTGTCTTTCGCATGACGTGTCGACAAGGTCACCGGCGTCGGCCCAGCTCGCTGTCCCTTGGCCTGATCAGAAGCCTGTCCGTGCTCAACCACGTGACTCATCACAGATGTGCCATGGCCAGCACCGTGTTCCCGGGCCGACGCCGTTGCAACGGCAGCGCTCATGGAAGGAACCACCGTAATGACCATGGTGACAGATCGTCGGGGCCGGCGTCGCCGGGCAGCGCCCGCCGGCCAGGGCGGCCGGGCTGTGTCCACCGCGTGGGTGGTCGGGGTCGACACCCACACCGACACCCACACCGCGACCCTGGTCGACGAGGTGAGTGCGGTCCTGGCCCAGACCGAGGTCCCGGCCACCCCGGCCGGCTACGCGCAGGTGCAGGCCTGGGCGCAGCGGCAGATCCCGGCCGGGCAGCGGATGTTCTGGGCGGTGGAGGGCACCCGTTCGCACGGGCACGGCCTGACCCGGCACCTGCAGGCCGCCGGGTACCGGGTCGTGGAGGCCGTGAAACCCGAGCCGGCCCGCCGGCGGCGGGGCAAGTCCGACCCGATGGACGCCACCCACGCCGCCCTGGCCGCGCAGGCCGTGGAGCGGGACCCCGCCGCCCGGCACGCCGAACCCCGCGCCGACGGCCGGCGGGAGGCGCTGCGGATGCTGCTGGTCACCCGCCGGCACGACTCCGACGTGCGCACCGCCACGGTCAACCTGTTCAAATCGCTGCTGCTCGGCGCCGGGCAGCTGCGCGAGACGCTGCGCGGGCTGACTACCACCCGGCAGGTCCGCGCCGTGGCGGGCCTGCCCGACGACCCGGCCGCCGACCTGGAGACCCGGGTCCGGCTGCAGGCCCTGCGCCGGGCCGCGGCCACCATCGCCGAGCTGGACCGGGCCATCGCCGCGGCCGAGAAACAGCTCGCCGGGCTGGTCAAGCAGGCCTGTCCCGGCCTGCTCGACCAGCCCGGCGTCGGCCCGGTCACCGCCGCGACCCTGCTCACCGTCTGGTCCCACCACGGCCGTATCCACAGCGAGGCCGCGTTCGCCGCGATCGGCGGGATCAGCCCCCTACCAGCCAGCTCCGGCCGGGTCGTCCGGCACCGGCTCAACCGCGGCGGTGACCGCGCCCTCAACACCGCCCTGCACACCATCGTCACCGCCCGCCGGCGGATGAAACACCCACCAACCAGCGACTACATCACCCGCCGCACCACCGAAGGCCTCTCCAACAAAGAAATCCTTCGATGCCTCAAACGCTACGCCATCCGCCAGCTCTACCGCTTCCTGGAAGCCAACGCCGTCGACGCTTGACAAAACCCTTCACAGATCACGGAGAGTTCGTGCCGGGCCATCGGATGCTTTATAGGGACTTAATGGGATATGTCGTGTGTCGGGGTATATGTCCGAAAAGTCGTGGCGCGGAGCGCCCGACTTTTCGTGTGTTCTTGGCGGCTCGGGGCTGGCAGGGAGGGCCGCCAGGCCCGAGTGGTGTCTGGCGGGAGCTACGGTCTGTATGTGATGCGGCCCGAGTCATCGGGTTTTGGCGTTTATAGGGGGGTTTCGGGGTTTTCTGGGTGGTGGAGGCGGCGGAGGCCTACGGCGGCGGAGACGCCGGCGGCGGCTACGTCGGCGATCGTGAAGAGCAGGCGGGAGACCAGCGTGAGCGCCCAGGCGGTCGGCCACGGCACGCCCAGGCCGGCCAGGGCGATCGCCATCAGGAACTCGCGGGCGCCCAGGCCCGAGGGGGCCACGATGACGAACGTGCTGATGCTCATCGCCAGCGCCATCGCGAAGACGCTGCCGACCAGGCCGTGGAAGCCGGGCAGGTGGGCCCGGACCAGCAGCCAGACGTGCAGGCCCGCGGCCAGGTAGCCGACCGCGCACCAGCCGCTGCTGATCAGGATCGGCCGCCAGGTGATCGGGCGGTCCAGCGCCGGGCGGCGCAGGATGCGCATCGCCCGGCCGACCAGCCAGGTCAGCAGCGGCGGGTAGCAGCAGGCCAGGCCGAACGGCAGCAGGACCACCGCGCACCAGACGGCGATCGCGGCGAACTTGCGGTGCTCGCTCGCGTCGGCGCCGTCGAAGGCGATGCCGAAGCCGGGGGAGGTGAGCACCAGGCCGACGGTCACGCCGAGGCCGGTGACCACGGCCGAGCCGATGAAGACCTTGGCCCGGGAGACGCCGACCCGCCGGCCCAGCTCCATCTGGACGACGTACGCCCACACGGTCCCCGGCAGATACTTGCCGAGGGCGCCGATGAGCTGGATCGGCGCCGCGTCGCGGATGCGCAGCGGATGGTCGAGGCTGCCGACCATCGCCCGCCAGGCCATCATCGTCGCCCACAGGCAGGCGACGGCGGCGGCGAGCGAGGCGGCCAGCGACGGCCAGGACAGGTGGCGGAACGTGGCCGACACGTCGGACCACTGCTGGACGGTGGTGGCGACGATGAAGTAGGCGATGCCGATCGCGGCCAGGATGCGCACCGCCTGCACGGCGCGGCTCCGCCACGGCCGCTTCGGCCGGGTGGCCGCGGGAGCGGGGATGACCAGCTCGTCGTCCATCGCCACTCCGGTCGTCGCCTCGACCTCACTCACGGTCGGTCACGCTAGCACGCCGCCCCCGGGCCCCTAAGATGCAGCGAACCGCCTTCGAAGGAGTCAGCGTGCGGTACGTCGTCATCGGTGGGGGAATTGTCGGGCTGGCCACCGCGCACCGGCTGGTGCTCGACCACCCCGACGCGCGGGTCACCGTCGTGGAGAAGGAGGCCGGCTGGGGCGCCCACCAGACCGGGCACAACTCCGGCGTCATCCACGCCGGGGTGTACTACAAGCCGGGCAGCCTCAAGGCGACGCTGTGCAAGGCCGGCAGCGCCTCCATGGTGCGGTTCTGCGAAGAGCACGACATCGAGCACAAGGTCACCGGCAAGCTGATCGTCGCCACCGACGACGCCGAGCTGCCCCGGCTGCACGCGCTGTTCGAGCGGGCGGAGGCCAACGGGCTGCCGGTGCGGATGGTGAGCCAGGCCGAGGCGCGCGAGTTCGAGCCGGAGGTCGCCTGCGTCGAGGGCATCCACGTCGCCTCCACCGGGATCGCCGACTACAAGGCCGTGTGCCGCACCCTCGCCGCGATCGCCGAGCAGGCGGGCGCGACGCTGCGGCTCAACACCGCGGTCGTGGGCATCCGGGCCGGCGAGCACGAGGTCGTGGTGCGCACCACCACCGGGGACATCGTCGCGGACGTGCTGGTCAACTGCGCCGGGCTGCAGGCCGACCGGGTCGCCCGGATGGCCGGCATCCACCCGCCGGCGCGGATCATCCCGTTCCGCGGGGAGTACTACGAGCTGCGCCCCGACCGCCGGCACCTGGTCAACGGACTGATCTATCCGGTGCCCGATCCGCAGTTTCCGTTTTTGGGGGTACACCTCACAAAAATGGTCGACGGGAGCGTCCACGCCGGACCGAACGCCGTGCTGGCGCTGGCCCGGGAGGGGTACACCTGGGGCAAGATCCGGCCCCGCGACGTCGCCGACGCCGCCACCTACTCCGGGCTGTGGCACCTGGCGCGCAAGCACCTGCGGTACGGCATCACGGAGGTCCGCCGCTCGCTGTCGAAGCGGCGCTTCGCGCAGAGCCTGGCCCGGCTCGTGCCGGCGGTGACCGCCGCGGACCTGGTGCCGGCCGAGGCGGGCGTGCGGGCGCAGGCGATCACCCCGGCCGGCGAGCTCGTCGACGACTTCCTCATCGTCGCCGAGGGGCGTCAGGTGCATGTGCTCAACGCCCCGTCGCCGGCCGCGACGAGCTCGCTGGAGATCGCCAAGTACATCACTGCGCGCCTGCCGGTATAGGGTGCCCGCTGTGCGCAGGCTGCCGCTCGCCATCCTTGCCATTGCCCTGTTGGTCGCCGGCTGCGACGACGCCGGCGCGAGCCCGGCCGCCCAGGGCTCGACCGCTCCCGCCGCGTCCGCCGGCGGAGCCTGCCAGCTGCTCGACTTCGGCATGGTCAACGCCAAGCTGGGCCTCGACCTGAGCGTGGCGGCCGGCGCGTCGCTGGACAACACGTTCACCTGCGTGCTGCAGGCCAAGGGCGTCAGCTACCCGGACCTGGTGCTGGCGGTCAGCTCGACCACCATCGACGCCGACGTCTTCGGCGACATGATCCAGCCGAAGAACGCGACGGCCGTGCAGGGCCTGGGCGTGGCCGGCTACCAGATGCCGACCCCGGCCGCGGGCAAGGCCGGCCCCGGCGTCGAGGTCGGCTGGCTGGCCGGCAACAAGCGGATCATCGAGCTGTCGCTGCGCTTCGCACCTGGCACCCCCGACCAGCGCGCCGCGGACGCGGTGCCGAAGGTCGTGGAGCTCGCGAAACTCATCGATCTGAGCAGCCTCTAGCATCGTGGTTACGCTGTGTGACGCGGTCGTACGGCGATTTGTCGGCACGGGGTAAGGTGAGGAGTCACGACGGGCCGCACCACCGGGATGCGCGGTGTTTCCTCTTTTTTCCTGGTCACGTCCCTGGTCACGGCGTCAGCCCGACGGCCCGGCGAGCCGAGGCGAACTGTTTCTCGTGATCGCCGAAGTAGCGCCACGGCCACACGGCGGCCCGGTCGCCGGACAGCTCCAGGTGCGTCCGGGCCCGGTGAGCGTCGCCGGCCTGGTGGTAGAGCGCCGCGAACGCCTGGTGCGCGCTCATCGTCCACGGGTGCTGGGCGTATTCGTCTGCCCCGGCCAGCAGCCGGTCCGCGGCCGCGTCGACCTCGCGGCGGATGGCGCCGTCGGCGAAGTAGCGCCACGCGCGCCAGAACCGTCCGACCAGGTTGCCGTGGAGGACCCCTTCGACGTAGCCCTCGAGGTGCGCGAGCGCGATGAGGGCGTGGAGCGGATGGCCGTCGGGCCGGTCCTGGGCGCGGAGGCGGGCGAAGGCGAGGACCTTGTCCTGGTTGCCGTACCACTTGCCGCTCAGCGTGACCAGGTGGCGGGTGTGCGCCCGGTACAGGTCGTTGCCGAGCACGACGGCCCGCCGGAACACGTCGTCGGGCTCGCTCGGGTGCTGCGGCGCGGCGAGCACCACCCCGGTCAGCTCGCTCCACGGCACCGCGTCGTCACGCCCGAGCGCCGCCGCCTGCCGCAGCGCGCCGCGCGCCTCGGCGACGAGTTGCTGCTGCCGCTGGATGCGCCGGTCCACCTCCCGGTCGCGGGTCCGCGCGCGGCGCCCGGAGCCGCGCGCCTCCCAGGCCGCCGCGGCGAGCGCGGCGCCGAGCAGGAGCCACCGCTCGCCGTGGTACGCCCGCTGCCGGGTCAGCTCCCGCAGTTCCTCCAGCCGCCCGGCGCCCGCCGCGCCGAGCACGCTCACCGCGTGTTCGCGCCGGTGGACGTCCGCCGCGCCCGCGATCAGGTCCAGCGCCGGGCGGGCCTGGCCGTCGTCCGCGAGGGTGTCCGCAGCGGTTTTGAGGGATTCGTCCGCAAATGCGAGGTCGTGCACCACCAACTCAGGCTAGGCACGACGGGCCGTCTCAGGAGGCGTGGCCGTCGTATCGGAGCCGCGATATCACCCTGAGCCGCCGCGCTGTGGCCGGGCCGGCGCTTGATCGTGGTGGTTGCGGACGACGGCCAGGCCCGCCCGGCGCTGGAGCCGTCCGGTGGCCCCGCTGCACGCCGCGCAGCGCGGTGCAGTGACCAGAAGTCTCCGCGATCATGCCGAACCGGGCGCCGACACCAACGGTTTTTCATGATCACGGAGTGATCATGTACACCTGGGCACCAGAAGTCTCCGGGATCATGGCAAACCCGTGGTGCGGTCGCGGCGGGGATCATGATCACGGAGACATACGTCCGTCCCGGCCGCGCCGCTCGGCTGTTCGCGCCCGGCGGGCGAGGCATCCGCGACGCCCGGCTGACCGCGACGCCCGGCTGACCGCGACGCCCGGCTGACCGCGACGCCCGGCTGACCGCGACGCCCGGCTGACCGCGACGCCCCGCTGACGGCGACGCCCGGCTGACCGCGACGCCCCGCCGGCCGTGCCGCACCCGGGGGCACCGCGCGGGGGCGGGGCCGATGACCCCGCCGTGCCCCAGTGGCGGCCATCGATGCCCGGCTGCGGTCGCTGCAACATCAACCAGCACGATCAGGGGCTGGCCGGCTCATGCACCACGCCAGCGGGCTTGACCCGCCGTCACGAGGTGGGCGAGACCCGCCGCCACTAGGCCGGGGCGCCGGCGGGCTTGACCCGCCGTCACGAGGTGGGCGAGACCCGCCGCCACTAGGTCGGGGGCGCCGGAGGCGCGGGCGTTGGTCGGGGCCGCGGCGGCCCCAAGACGCTGGTGCGCATTCAGGCGGTGCGGCCGTCGTATCGGAGGCGTGCGGCGGCGACGTCGGCCTGGTGCCGGCGCGCCCACGAGGCGAGGGCGGCCAGGGCGGCCTGCAGCTCGAAGGCCATGGGGGTCAGTGAGTACTCGACCCGGGGTGGCACGGTCGGGTAGGCGGTGCGGACCAGGAGGCCGTCGCGCTCCAGGTTGCGCAGCGTGAGCGTGAGCA
Organism: Dactylosporangium sp. CA-092794; assembly: GCF_050948465.1. NCBI lineage: Bacteria > Bacillati > Actinomycetota > Actinomycetes > Micromonosporales > Micromonosporaceae > Dactylosporangium > Dactylosporangium sp. CA-092794. The sequence goes on from NZ_CP192044.1 coordinate 1,886,044, forward strand.
TCCGCCGGCTGATCGGGGCGACGGCCCGCTCGAGCTCGCCGAACCGGATCGGGCCGCCGGCCGCGGCGAGGAGGATCCCGACGCTCCACTTGGAACCGACCCGGTCGACGAGGTCCTCGAAGGAGCACACCGCGGAAGCGGCAGTCGAATCGTGCCCCGGTGCCGCGTCGGGCCAAGGAGCGTGCGTGGCCCCCACCTCCCCTGGATCTGCCCCCCCCCGGAGCTCAGGCGGCCGCGACGAAGACCCGCGACGCGACCTCCCGGGGTAGCCGGATCCGCTCGCCTTCGCGGTCGATGCTGACGCCGTCGCGCTCTTGGGCCACCGTCACCGTCGCGCCCGGGTCGATGCCGGCGGTGTGGAGTTGGCGCAGGACGTCGGCGTCGGTCTGGACGCTTTCGCAGATGCGGCTCACCACGACCGAGCCGGCCAGGCCGGGGAAGGCCAGGTTGCGCTCGCGGTCGCCGGCCTCGTCGCTGGTGCCGGCGCCCTGCAGGGCGTCCAGGCCGGGGATCGGGTTGCCATACGGCGAGCGGGTCGGGCGGCCCAGCAGCTCGTAGACCCGCTGCTCGACGGCGTCGCTCATGACGTGCTCCCAGCGGCACGCCTCCTCGTGGGCCTCCTCGTAGGGCAGGCCGATGACGTTGACGAGGAGCAGCTCGGCGAGGCGGTGCTTGCGCATGACGGCGACCGCGTGCTCGCGGCCGTCGTCGGTCAGTGCCAGGTGGCGGTCGCCCTCGACGATGAGCAGACCGTCGCGCTCCATGCGGGCGACGGTCTGGCTGACGGTGGGCCCGCTCTGGTGCAGCCGCTCCGCGATTCGGGCGCGCTTGGGAACGACGCCCTCCTCCTCGAGCTCGAGGATCGTCTTCAGATACATCTCGGTGGTGTCAACCAGGTCGTTCACTGCCTTGCCCTCCCGGTACGCGATGCTACCCGCTGCGTACGACAAGATTGGAACGTGACAGCCAACCGGGCGATCTTGAACGTATCCGTGCTCGCCGAGCTGGTGCGGTCAGCCCAACCGCCGACTCTTCTCGATGTGCGCTGGACCCTTGCGAAGGACGGCCGGGCCGCCTATGCGGCCGGACATCTGCCTGGCGCGGTCTTCGCCGATCTCGACGAAGACCTGTGTGGGCAGCCGGGCGCCGGTGGCCGGCATCCGCTGCCCGATCCCGCAGCCCTCGAGGCCGCGCTGCGGAGACTGGGGGTCCGCGCCGGGCACCCGGTGGTGGTGTACGACGCAGGCGGCTCCAATCCTACCGGTGCCGCGGCGCGCGCCTGGTGGACGCTGCGCTGGGCGGGCGTGGACAATGTCCAGGTGCTTGACGGCGGCTACGCGGCGTGGGTGGCCGCCGGGCAGCCGGTGACAACCGACACGGTGGAACCGGTCGAAGGGAACATTACGGTCACGCCCGGCGGAATGCCAGTCTGGACCGCGGCCGAGGCCGCCGATCCGGCCAACACGCTGCTCGATGCGCGGATTCCCCAGCGGTACCGCGGAGAGATCGAGCCGGTCGATGCCGTCGCCGGCCACATCCCGGGCGCGCGCAACCTGCCCGCGGCCGAGACCGTCGACGCCGGCGGGCTGCTGCGCCCGCTGGACGTCGCCGGGGAGCGCGTCGGCGCCTACTGCGGGTCGGGGGTCACCGCCGCGCAACTGGTCCTGGCGCTGCACGAGCAGGGGGTGCCGGCGGCCCTGTACGTGGGCTCCTGGAGCCACTGGATCACCGACCCGGCCCGGCCGGTCGCGCAGAGCCGGCCAGAGAAGGGCGAAACTCCATGAACTCGCTGGTGGTGTGGGACGAGCGGCTCCTGAAGTACGACATGGGGGATCATCCGATGGATCCCGTCCGCGTCGAGCTGACCATGGACCTCGCCCGCCGCCTCGGCGTGCTCGACCGGCCCGGCGTCGTCGTGGAGCGGCCGGAGCCGGCGACCGACGACGTGCTCGCCACCGTCCACGACCCCGACTACATCGCGGTGGTCAAGGCCGCCTCCACCGGGCGGCGGATCGGCGTGATGGGGCTCGGTACCAGCGACAATCCCACGTTCGTCGGCATGCACGACGCCAGCGCCCTCATCGCCGGCGCGACCCGCCGGGCCGCCGAGGCGGTGTGGCTGGGCGAGGCCGAGCGCGCGGTGAGCATCTCCGGCGGCCTGCACCACGCGATGCCGGACCGGGCGTCGGGCTTCTGCGTGTACAACGACCCGGCGATCGCGATCAAGCGCGTGCTGGAGCTGGGCGCCGAGCGCGTGGCGTACGTCGACATCGACGTCCATCACGGCGACGGCGTGCAGCAGGTCTTCTACGACGACCCCCGGGTGCTCACGGTCAGCCTGCACGAGTCGCCGCGCACGCTGTTTCCCGGCACGGGGTACCCGGACGAGACCGGCGGCCCGGCCGCCCCCGGCTCCGCGGTGAACGTGGCCCTGCCGCCGGGCACCGACGACGCCCGCTGGCTGCGCGCGTTCCACGCCGTCGTGCCGGGCGTGCTGCGCGCCTTCCGCCCCCAGTTGCTGTTCACCCAGTGCGGCGCCGACACCTATCGTGACGACCCGCTCGCCAATCTGCAGCTCACCGTCGACGGGCAGCGCGCGGCGTACCTGGCGCTGCGCGACCTGGCCGGTGAGGTAGCCGGCGGCAAGTGGGTGGCCAGCGGTGGCGGCGGCTATGCGGTGGTGGAGTGCGTGCCGCGGGCCTGGACGCACCTGATGGCCGTGCTGACCGGCGACCCGATCGACCCGTCGCGGCCGGTGCCGGACGAGTGGCGGGCCCTCGCCGCGAGCCGCCGGCCGGGCCGGCCGCTGCCGGCCACCATGACCGACGGCGGCGCCACCGCGTGGGCGCCGTGGATCCCGGGCGACTCACCGGACGCGGTCGACCGCACGATCATGGCGACCCGCAACGCGGTGTACCCCTATTTCGGCCTGGACCCGCACGACCCCCGCGACTGAGCGCCGGCTCAGCGCTGGACGACGGCCTCCAGGCGGGCCAGGCGCTGCTTGATCCGGTCCAGCTCGGCGAGCATCTCGGTCTCGGCGGCCGAGGAGGTGCCGAAGGCGCTCTCGCGGGTGGTGCCGCGGCCGCCACCGCGCAGCGTGGCGATCTCGTCGTGCAGCGCGGTCAGGGTCTGCGCGACCACGTCGATGAACTGGTCGACCTCGTCCTCGTCGTAGCCGCGCTTGCCGAACGGCGCCTTGGCGAACCGTAGGGCCTGCACATCCGCCGGGGTCAGCATCATGCGAGACACGGTAACCCAAACGGGTGCGAGACTAGGCGAGTGAACGACGTTTCGGAGCGCGCCGCCGACGTGCTGCTTTCGGACGGCACCACCGTCCACTTGCGACCGATCCGCCCGGACGACGCGGACCGGATCGTCGCGCTGCACTCGCGCTTCTCCGAGCGGACGCGGTATCTGCGGTACTTCTCGGCCTATCCGCGGATCCCGCAGCGGGACCTGGACCGGTTCGTCAACGTCGACCACCACGACCGCGAGGCGTTCGTGGTCGAGCACGCCGGCGAGCTGATCGCGGTCGGCCGCTACGACCGGCTCGGCGCGGGCTCCCACCAGGCCGAGGTGGCGTTCGTGGTCGAGGACGCGCATCAGGGCCGCGGCATCGGCTCGGTGCTGATCGAGCACCTGATCGCGGCGGCGAGCGGGGAGGGCATCACCGAGTTCGAGGCGGATGTACTCCCGGTCAACCAGGCGATGCTGCGCGTGTTCATGGCGGCCGGATTCCACATCGAGCGCGAGTTCGCCGACGGGGTCGTGCACCTGTGGTTCCCGATCGCGGCCACCCCCGACTCGCTGCGCGTGCAGCAGGCCCGCGAGCAGACGGCCGACGCCCGCTCGATCGGCCGGCTGCTCAACCCGCGCGGGGTCGCGGTCTACGGCGTCCGCGCCGACGGCTCCGGCATCGGCGCGGCCCTGCTGTCGCACCTCAAGGGCGCCGGCTTCGCCGGCGAGCTGGTCCCGGTCCATCCGAGCGCCGAGGTGGTCGGTGGGTTGCCCGCCGTTTCGAGTCTTGGGGGTACCGCCGGAATCGACCTCGCCGTCGTGGCGGTCCCCGCCGACGCCGTTCCCGGTGTCGTCGCCGACTGCGCCGCGGCCGGCGTGCACGGCGTGGTCGTCGTCTCCGCCGGCTTCGCCGAGGCCGGCCCGGACGGCGCGCAGGCCCAGGCGGCGCTGCTGCGCGCGGTGCGGGACTCGGGCATGCGGCTGGTCGGGCCGAACTGCCTCGGCATCGCCAACACCGACCCGGGCGTCCGGCTCAACGCGACCCTCGCGCCGCTGCTGCCGCGCGCCGGGCGGGTCGGGTTCTTCAGCCAGTCCGCCGCCCTGGGCACCGCGCTGCTGGCCGAGGCCGACCGCCGCGGCCTGGGCCTGTCGACGTTCGTCTCGGCCGGCAACCGGGCCGACGTGTCCGGCAACGACGCCCTGCAGTACTGGCGCGAGGACCCGCACACCGACGCCGTCCTGCTGTACCTGGAGACCTTCGGCAACCCGCGCAAGTTCGCCCGGATCGCCCGCGAGCTGGCCCGCCGCAAGCCGGTGGCCGCGGTCGCGAGCCCGGTCCGCACGCCGGCCCTGGCCGCCGTGACCACCGGCCCGGACGCCCGCGGCGTCGCCGCGCTGTTCGCCAGCTCCGGCGTGATCCGGGTGGACACCGTCGCCGAGCTCTTCGACGTGGGCCTGCTCATCGCCGGCCACCCGCTGCCGACCGGCGACCGCATCGCCGTGGTCACCAACGCCGCCGCCCTGGGCGTCCTCACCGTCGCCAAGGCTCCCGCGGCCGGCCTGCGCATCGCCGAGGGGTACCCCCGGGATCTCGGCCCGGCCGTCACCGACCTCGACTTCGTGCGGGCCGTCCACGAGGCCCTCGACGACGAGGCCGTCGACGCGGTCGTCGCCGCCTACGCGCCGGCCCTGGCCGAGGGCGACAAGCTGGGCGTCGCCGAACTGCTGCGCGTCTCCACGGCCGGCGCCCCGCGCCCCCTCGCCCTGGTCGCGCCGGCCGACCCGGCGTTCACGGTCGCCCCCGCCTACAGCGACGACGACCCGGCCCCGCTGCCGATGTTCCCGGCGATCGAGGAGGCGGTCCGCGCCCTGGGCCGGGTGGCCCGCTACGCGGCATGGCGCCGCGAGCCGATCGGCACCGTCCCGCCCCTGCCCGGCGTCGACACCGCGCGCGGCACCGCGATCGCCGCCCGCCTGGCCGCGGAGGGCCTGGGGGAGCGCGGCGAGGCCGACGAACTGCTCGCCGCCTACGGCGTCACGGTCGTGCCGTCGCGCTGGGCCGCGGGCGAGCGGGTCGCGCCGGTCGCCGCGGAGATCGGCTTCCCGGTGGCCCTCAAGGTCGCCACCCGCCAGTGGCGGCACCGCATCGACCTGGGCGCGGTCCGGCTCAACCTCACCTCGGCCGCGCTGGTGGAGGAGGCGTACCGGGAGCTGGAGCGCCTCTTCGGCCTCGGCGTCGAGGTGGTCGTCCAGCCGATGGTCGCCCCCGGCGTGGCCTGCGTGGTCGAGGTCGTCGACGACCCGTCGTTCGGCCCGGTCGTCGGCTTCGGCCTGGGCGGCGAGGCGGCGGACCTGCTCGGCGACCGCGCGTGGCGCCCGGTCCCGCTCACCGACCGCGACGCGGCCGCGCTGGTCCGCGCCCCGCGCGCCGCGCCGCTGCTCACCGGCTACCGCGGCGCCGCCCCGGTCGACCTGGACGCCCTGGCCGACCTGCTGCTGCGGGTCGGCCGCCTGGTGGACGAGCAGCCGTCCCTGTCGTCGCTGACCCTGAACCCGATCCTGGCCCGCCCGTCGGGCCTGGCCGTCCTGCACGCGACCGCGAAGCTGGCCCCGCACCAGCCCCGCCCCGACCAGGGCCCGCGCCGCCTCTAGCGCCGGCCCTCCGCGCGGCGCTTGAGCGCCTCGTTCATGGTGTGGAAGCCCGCCTCGCTCTTCTCCACCAGGTGGAAGACCAGGCCGGTCAGCACGCCGGAGACGCGCTCGCCCTGGACGAACCGGGTCGACGCCGGCGAGAGCGCCTCGGCCCGGAAGTAGTGCGTGGCGTGCAGCAGGCCGGGGACCGGGAGCTTGACCTCCCAGCTGAGCTCCGGGAGGTCCACGTTCACCAGGGTCGCCTTGAGGTCGCGCTGGCCCAGCCGCGGGGTGTGCGTGACCGCGGTGACCCGGCCGCCGCGCACCAGGGGAGCCGCGATCGATCTGATGTACTCGTTCCAGTTGTCCCGCGCGTAGCTGGGAAAGTCGGTGAGCGCCTGCCAGACCGTGCCGGCGGGCGCCGCGATGTTGATGTGGGTCTCGATCAGTCTCATGGTCCGTGCCGCCTTCGAAGAAGTGGGAGTGGTACTTCCATATCGAAGGTAGCAGGGAAGTGGGAGTAGTACTTTCATTTTGTGGTGGGGGTCATGCGGAAGGATCTGGTGCGCAACCGGCAGCGCCTCGTCGAAGCCGCGGCGGCGGCGTTCGCCGAGGCGGGCCCGGGGGTCAGCCTGGACGAGGTCGCGCGGCGCGCCGGGGTGGGGCCGTCCACGCTGTACCGGCACTTCCCGGCCCGCGACGACCTGGTCGAGGCGGTGCTCGATCACCTGGCCGGCGGGGTCCGGGAGCGCAGCGCGCGGGCGGGGGCGATCGACGACCCGCGCGAGGCCTTCCGGGTCACACTCGCGGAGATCTGCGTCAACGAGGGCCCGGACGTCGACGCCTTCGCCCGGCTGGCCGCCACCAGCCCTCGCGCCGGGACCCGCGCGCGCGACATCGTCGCGGACCTGGTGGGCCCGGCCACGACGCGCCTGCGCGACGCCGGGGGCCTGCGTGCCGGCATCACCACCGACGACATCGTGACGTTCCTGCGCATGGTCGAGTCCGTCCCGAGCACCCCGGACCAGCGCCGGAAGGCGATCGAAGTCCTGTACGAGGGCCTCACGAAGCTCTAGCCGGCTGGTCGCGGCCGCGTTGTGGCGCAGCGGACAGAACTCTCCGCGATCATGCGCGCCCCCGCGTCGAAACCGCGACTTTTCATGATCGTGGAGACATATGGTACCCATGGGTACATTAACATTCCGCGATCATGGAAAACCCGTGGTGCGCGAGGCGATCGGGCATGATCGCGGAGACTTGAGGTCGCGTCACCGGCTGTCGGCGGCCCGGCCCCACGGCGCCGACTGGAGCGGCGACCCGGCGGGTGTGGGCAATGGGGCTGACACGGTCGCCGGTTGGGCGCCGACGGTGACAGTGTCACGGTCGTTCGTTCGCGCCGACGGTGACAGTGTCACGGTCGCTCGTTCGCGCCGACGGTGACAGTGTCACGGTCGCTCGTCCGCGCCGACGGTGACAGTGTCACGAGGTCTGTGGGTAGCGACGGTGACAGTGTCGTCGCGGCGGTGGCAGTGTTGCGAGGGTGTTGGCGCTGGTTGTGGGGGTGTCGGGCGGTTGGGGCCGTGACCGCGACGGTGACAGTGTCACGGTCGTTCGTCCGCGCCGACGGTGACAGTGTCACGAGGGCTGTGGGCAGCGACGGTGACAGTGTCACAAGGGCTGTTGGCGGCGACGGTGACAGTGTCGTCGCGGCGGTGGCAGTGTTGCGAGGGTGTTGGCGCTGGTTGTGGGGGTGTCGGGCGGTTGGGGCCGTGACCGCGACGGTGACAGTGTCACGGTCGTTCGTCCGCGCCGACGGTGACAGTGTCAGGGTCGTTCGTCCGCGCCGACGGTGACAGTGTCACGAGGTCTGTCGGCGGCGACGGTGACAGTGTCGTGCGGGTGTGCGTGGGGCGGGGCTGTGTGGGGCGGCTGGCGGGAGTGGCGGGCGCTGGTGGGCGCGGCGGACGAGTAGCTTCGGCGCATGCGTGCGCTTGTGCAGACCGTCAGCCGGGCCAGCGTGACGGTGGACGGGTCGGTCGTCGGGGCCGTCGAGGACGGCCTGCTGGTGCTGGTCGGCGTCACCCATTCCGACACTTCCGAAATTTCCGTCACGCTCGCTCATAAGGTGCACGAGCTGCGGATTCTCGACGACGAGCGGTCGGCCGCCGAGACCGGAGCGCCGGTGCTCGTCGTCTCGCAGTTCACGCTGTACGGCGACGCGCGCAAGGGGCGGCGGCCGACGTGGGCCGCGGCGGCCCGGCCCGAGGTCGCCGAGCCGCTGATCGAGGCCTTCTGCGCCGCGCTGCGAGAACGGGGCGCAACCGTACAAACCGGCAGATTCCGCGCCCACATGCTGGTCGAAAGCGTGAACGTCGGACCGCGGACAGTACTGCTCGAGCTGTAAGACTCACGGTTTCGTGCCACGGCTCCGCCGCCTCACCGCCACTTCACGCCCGCTCAGCGAAGCTACTTCTCGCAGGAATGATCGCGCCACTTGTCAAACCACGGGAGGCGAGCGAAAGTGGCCCAGCCGCTGAGTGACACCACGGAGTTCAACGCGATCGACGTCGAGGTCGACGAGGAGCACGAGCAGGAGCCCGGTGCGCTCGACAACGCGGGCGTCTCAGCGGATCTCGTTCGCGCGTATCTCAACACGATCGGCCGCACCAAGCTGCTGACCGCCGAGCAGGAGGTCGAGCTCTCGAAGAAGATCGAGGCCGGCCTGTATGCCGAGGAGAAGCTCTCCACCGGCATGGTCCACCCGGCGTGGATGCCCACGTACGAGATCGTGGTCCGCGAGGGCCGCGCCGCCAAGGCCCACCTGCTGGAGGCGAACCTCCGCCTGGTGGTGAGCATCGCCAAGCGGTACACCGGCCGCGGCATGGCCTTCCTGGACCTCATCCAGGAGGGCAACCTGGGCCTGATCCGCGCCGTGGAGAAGTTCGACTACACCAAGGGCTACAAGTTCTCCACCTACGCCACCTGGTGGATCCGCCAGGCCATCACCCGCGCCATGGCCGACCAGGCCCGCACCATCCGCATCCCGGTGCACATGGTCGAGCAGGTCAACCGGATGGTCCGGGTGCGCCGCGACCTGTCGGCGTCGCTGGGCCGGGAGCCGGTCGTGGCCGAGGTCGCCGCGGCGCTGGGCATCGAGGAGTACCAGGTCATCGAGCTGATCTCCTACGACCGCGAGCCGGTCAGCCTCGACCAGGCCGTCGGCGAGGACGGCGAGAGCGCCCTGGGCGACTTCGTGGCCCGGGTCGACCCGCGCGAGGAGCCGGGCGACAGCGTGTCGCAGGGCATGCTCCGCTCCGAGGTGGAGATCGTGCTGTCCACCCTCTCCCAGCGCGAGCAGGCGGTCATCCGGCTGCGCTTCGGCCTGGACGACGGCCGCCAGCGCACGCTCGACGAGGTCGGCCGCGAGTTCGGCCTGTCCCGCGAGCGGATCCGCCAGATCGAGAAGGTGACCCTGCTCAAGCTGCGCCACCCGTCGCGCGCCAAGCGCCTCGAGGCCTACGCCTCCTGAGCGACGGCGAACGGAAAGAGGCCGCCCTCCGGGGCGGCCTTTTCGCCGTCGTGGGTCAGGCGGGCCGGAGGATCCCGCGTTCGACCAGGTGCGCCACCAGGGGGACGGCGACCTCGGCGAGGACTTCCGGCGGTACCGAATGCGCGGCCGCCAGCAGGTCCACCTGGGCCTGCAGGGTGACCGACCCGTCGCACCCGCCGACCAGGGACAGCGCCACCGGGTCGACCTCCTCGATCCAGCGCAGGCCGTCGGGGAGCACGAGCAGTTGCCGCTCGACCTCCCAGCCCTCCGCGCCCAGCCCGGCCTCCTGGCGCAGCCGCAGGCCCGGCGCCGCGGTCAGCCGGCTGGCCAGCAGGTCGGCGTGGCGCAGGAAGTCCTGCCGGTCGAACCAGTCGCCGATCAGCGGGCCGAGCGGGCCGTCGACGCCCTGCCGCAGGTCCTCCAGCCGCACCGTCGGGTCGTCGTGCCCGGCCGCGCGCAGCGTGATGAGGCCGAACCCGACCGCGTCGACCTTCTGCGCGTCGAACCAGTCCAGCCACGCCGCGGCCAGCGCCGGCTGGGCCGCCGGGTCCTCGGAGGCGTCGGCGAGCCACAGGTTGACGTAGGCGAGCGGGTCGGACACCTCGCGCTGGATGACCCAGGCGTCCAGCCCGGTGCCGGCCAGCCAGTCGTTGACCCGGTCCCGCCAGTCCTCGCCGGCCACGTGCAGCCAGTTGGCCAGGAACTGCATGTGCCCGCCCTCGGCGAGCAGCCCGGGCGCGGCGGTGACCAGCTCGGCGCAGACCGCGTCGCCGGGGCGGCCGGAGTCGCGGTAGGTGTGCGCGGTGGTGCCCGGGCCGGCCACGAACGGCGGGTTGCTGACCACCAGGTCGAAGCGGCGGCCCGCGACCGGGCGGGTCAGGTCGCCCTCCAGCAGCTCCCAGTCCAGCCCGTTGAGCGCGGCGGTGGTGGCGGCGAAGCGCAGCGCCCGGTGCGACAGGTCGGTCGCGGTGACCCGGCCGGCGTGGGTGGACAGGTGCAGGGCCTGCACGCCGCAGCCGGTGCCGAGGTCCAGCGCGGTGCCGGCCGGGCGGCGCAGGGTCGCCGCGGCCAGGGTGGTGGACGCGCCGCCGATGCCGAGCACGTGGTCGGCGGGCAGCGGCCGGCCCGGGCGCATGCCGGCGGAGAGGTCGGCCACCACCCACCAGTCGCCGTAGGGCTCCAGCTCCAGCGCCGCGCGCACGCCGTCGCCGTCGGCCTCCAGCAGCGCCGCGGCGGACTCCAGCGGCAACGGCGCCAGGGCCGCGGCCACCCGGTCCAGCGGCTCGGTCTGCCCGCAGATGAACAGGCGGATCAGCGTGGCGAGCCGGTCACCCTGGGCCTGCGTGATCCGCAGCGCGGCGCGGAAGTCGTTGCGCGCGCACGCGGCGGCCGCTTCCTCGCCCAGGTGCCGTTTGATGCCTTCCGAGGTGTACCGCGCTGAGGCCAGCGCCTCGCGCAGGAGCGCCACGGCGGCGGGGTCGAGCAGTGTGTCCACCGGCCCATCCTGGTACTTCAGCGTTGGTCGATGCCTATGCAGGCCACCACCCGCGAGGCGTCCGCGGTCAGGAACAGCTGGAAGTGGGTCGGCGGATCTTCGATCCTCGCCTCGCCGACCCGCAGGAGCCGGTCGCCGGAGGTGCGCAGCTGCTCGATCGCCTCGGCGCCGCCGAGCATCGGGTTGCCGATCTTCGCCAGGTGCTGCGCGCGCCTGGAGTAGCTGCTGGCGAGCTGGTCGGCGGGCAGGGTGTGGTCCCACACGACATATTCCGCACCGGCGCGGATCGCGGCGCGGCACGCCTCGAACGCCGCTCCCGGCTCCTCGGCGAGGAGCCGGAGCAGTGCATCACGCTCCATGGCCTATATGACCATAACGCGAGGATTTGTACCAGACCTCAGCCGCAGTTCTTGAGCTCTTTGCGGATCTCCGCCGGAGCCTTGTCGCATGCATTGGACGTACCCCCCGCAAGCGCGAGCCACATCTTCTGGGCGGTGTCGTAGTTGAACAGCACCGTCGCCCGGTCGCCCTCGGTGTGTGCGGTGGCGTAGTCCTGCGCGCAGCTGATGTCGGTGAGGCCCTTGCCCAGCTGGACGGCGGAGACGAGCTGCGCGTTCGCGGCGAGGGCCTTCTCGAGGGTGGCCGCGTCGACCGGGCAGCCGGCCTGCGGGCTCGCGCCGGGCTTGAGCGGCGCCGGGCCGGTCTGCGGCGGCGGGGACACCTCGGCGGGGCTGAACGTAGTGCTGGGGATGGGCGACCCGCCGGAGCAGGCCGCAAGGGTGGCGGCCGCTCCGGCGAGCACAGCGAGGAGTGTGTATCTCACCCCGGCAATCTACGACACTCGATCCACTAGTTCTGGCATCCCTTGAGGTGTGTCGCGATGTCCGCGGGCACCCCGTACCGGCATACGCCGTCGGTGCCGCCGCTCTGCGCCACCCACGTCTTCTTGGCGGCGTCGTACTTGAAGACCACCACCGCCACGTCGACGTCGGTCGGCTGGGTGTTCGCGGTGGCCCACCCCGCGTAGCAGCTGATGTTGTTGAGCCCCTTGCCGAGCACCAGCGCGCTCATGATCTCGGGGCTGGCCTTGAACGCCTTCTCCAGCACGGCCGCGGTGACCGGGCAGCCGGGCCCGGACGCGCCGGCCGACGGCGCGGCGCTGGTGGGCGCCGCGCTGCTCGGGGCGGCCGCCGGCGCCGGGCTCGACGCGGGCACCGTGGTCGCGGGCGGTTCGGCGATGTCGACCGGCGTGTCGTCGGAGCAGCCGGCCAGGGCGACGGCCGCGAAGATGCCCGGCACGACCATCGATAACGCAATGCGTGTATTCACACGCGGCATCGTGCGGCCTTACCGCCGCAAGCGCCTTATCGGGATCACGACACCTGGCCGAGGAACCGCCCGAGCACCTCCACGACCAGCGCATGATCGTCCGCCTGCGGCAGCCCGGACACGGTGACCACGCCGACGACGCCCACATCGCGGACGCGGATGGGGAACGCGCCCCCGTGCGTGGCGTAGTCTGCGGGATCCACGCCGTACGCCGCGTCGAACACCCGGCCGCGCGCCTCCAGCCGGCGCCCGACCAGGAACGAGGAGGCGTGCAGCCGCTCCACCACCCGGATCTTGCGCTCGATCCACCGGTCGTTGTCCGGCGCCGTGCCCGGCCGCGCGGCGTGGAACAGCTGCTGACCGCCCCGGCGCACGTCGATCGTGATCGGCAGCGACCGCTCCTTGGCCACCTCGACGAGCAGGCAACCCAGCGCCCACGCGTCCTCGTTGTCGAACCGGTCGAACAGCAGGCGCTCCTCATGCGCCTCCAACTCCCGGATGAGATCCTCCATGCGCCGTTCCTCCGTGTGTCGCGTCCTGGTCTGTGTCGGGTTTCTCGCGCCGCTGCGCAAATAGATCTCAAGTTTGTGCCAAGCGGAGCACGGAAGATTCTGCGGTATGCGTACCCAGACCTTCACGCTCTACATCGCCGCCACGCCCGACCGGGTCTGGCGCGCCCTCACCGAGCCGGACGAGACCCGCCGGTACTACCTCGGCCTGGCCGTCGAGTCGCAGTGGTGCCCCGGCGCCCCGATCGTGTTCCGCACCACACAGGGGCCGGTGCCCGACGCGCTGCACGGCGAGATCCTGCACGCCGCGCCCGGCGCCCAACTCGTCCACAGCCTGCTCACCGGCGTCGGCCCGGAGCCGGACGCGCACTGCTGGCTGACCTGGGACCTGTCCGCGGCGGAGCCGGGCCTCACCCGGGTCGCCCTGACCTGTGACGACCTCGATCCGCGGCCGGATCCGGAGCGCGACGAGGCGTGGGCGCGGGTCCTCAGCGGCCTCAAGACCTTGCTGGAGACCGGGGCCTCGCTGCCGAGCCAACCATAGGCCGGACATCGGCCCAGCCAAGCACCCGGCGACGCAATGTCCGGCGTAGATTGACGCCATGATCCAGCTGTTGGCGCCGGACGGCACGCTGCGTGCCGACGAGCGCGCGCCCCTGGAGGTAACGCCCGAATTGTGCCGCGCACTGCTGCGCGACATGGTCCTGGCCCGCCGCTTCGACGAGGAGGCGCTGGCCCTGCAGCGCCAGGGCGAGCTGGGCCTGTGGCTGATGTGCCTGGGTCAGGAGGCCGCCCAGGTCGGGTCGATCCGCGCCCTGGACCCGGGCGACTACGTCTTCCCCAGCTACCGGGAGCACGCCGCCGCGCGCTGCCGCGGCGTCACCCCGGCCGAGTTGCTGGCCCAGTGGCGCGGGGTGACCCACGGCGGCTGGGACCCGGCGCGGTACCGCTTCCACATCTACAGCCTCGTGCTGGGCACCCAGGCGCTGCACGCCGCCGGCTACGCGGTCGGCGTCCGCCTCGACGGCTCGTCCGAGGTCGTCCTGGCGTATTTCGGCGACGGCGCGAGCAGCCAGGGCGACGTGAGCGAGGCGCTGAACTGGGCCGCGGTCGCCGGCGCCCCGGTGGTCTTCTTCTGCCAGAACAACCAGTGGGCCATCTCCACCGCGACGACCCGCCAGATGGCCGCCCCGCTGCACCGGCGGGCCGAGGGCTTCGGCCTGGAGGGGTACCTCGTCGACGGCAACGACGTGTTGGCCGTCCACGCGGTCACCGCGGTTGCTGCGGAGTCGGTGCGCCAGGGCGGGCGGCCGGCCTTCATCGAGGCGACGACGTACCGCATCGCCGGGCACAGCACCTCGGACGACCCGCGCCGGTACCGCTCGGAGGACGAGGTGGACCTGTGGCGCGCCCGCGACCCGATCGCCCGCGTGGAGCGGCTCGTGCGCGCCCAGGGCTGGGCCGACGAGCGGTTCTTCACCGACCTGGCCGACGAGGCGGCGCAGGTGGCCGCGGAGACCCGCTCGGCGTGCCTGGCCCTGCCCGACCCGCCGTCCGAGCAGATCTTCAGCAACACGCTGGCCGAGGAGACCGACCTGATCCGCGAGCAGCGCGACTGGATGGCCTCCTACCGGGCCAGCTTCGCCTCCTCGGGCTGACGCTCTTCGGCGCTCACTCCGCCGTCCCGGTTCTTTACTGCTGAGCATGCGCATTTGGAATTGGTATGTGTGATCGTCGTCGCCGTTTATGGCGCGGCATTGTTCGGTGACCGCGGAGCATCAGTTCTGGCGCAGGGCGGGCAATGGGATCGGGATCTGGTACGCCGTCGCGCCGGCTCCCACACCGCCCTCGCAGGTGTTCGGCGGAATGGTGCCGACGCCCCGGGTCGAGGGCTTTTCCGCGGCCCAGAACATGTAGCCGAGCATGCCCGTCGACTGCACGAAGGAACCGGTCGACTGCTGCAGCGAGGCGGCGAAATCGTTGCACTCGGGGCGGACCTTGCTGCCCTCGGCGACGTACAGGCTGCCGGTGAACTTCGCCGGGGACAGCGGCGGGATCGGGGGCGAGTACTGGGGCTTGCCGTCGAGGTGCTCCTGCCAGTTCGAGGTCGCGCCGCCGGCCGCGGGCTGCTTGGAGGGCACCATCGCGTTGGCGTAGTCGAGGACCGGCGCGTCGGTGCGCAGCCAGTCGGCGGTCGCCTTGCGGTCGAGGTCGATCAGCCAGTGGTTCTTGCTGTCGAACTCGGCGACCGTGCGCACCGTGCCCCACGTGCAGGCGTCGTTGCCGCAGTGCCACGCCCCGTAGACCTGGACCGGGTAGGTCGCCGCTGATGCCGGTACCCCCGGAATCACGACGAACGCGGCGAAGAACAGGAGAACGGTCAGGAATCGGCGCATTGGGTGCTCCCTTGACCGCAAACCGTTAAGTGGAAAGAAGGTTAACGGTTTGCCTGCCGCCCGTCACCGGCCTGTGAAATGTCCCGCAAAGCCGTAACGCCGGGGCGGTATCCATCGCCGTTTATGGTTTCGGGTCACGGGTGGTCGCGGGGTTGTCCTGGTGAGCTATCTGCGGCTCGCCGACCCCGCGCTGATCGGCAGTGAGCGCAGCCGCTCCGCGTAGTGCCTGGTGAGTGGCTCGAACCGCCCGCGCGCTTCGTCCAGTAGCTCACCGGCCCAGGTGGCCCGCATACGCTCGACGGTCTCGCGGACAGTGCCGACCGTCGCCTCGGGGTCCTCGCCGATCCGCTCGGCCATCCGCCGGAAGTCGTCCGGCGTGATTCCGTTGGGCTCTTTCTGGCCGTTGATGCTCAGCGAGAGCGGTTGGTACCGGTACCGGCTGTAAATCGTGAGTGAGTGAAAGTCGTACACGGGCGCGAGGCTGGGCGTCCGTCCGTCGGCGTAGCGCAGTGCCCAGTTCTTGAGATGAGCGTCGGTGTTGCCGATGACGATCATTGCGGTCAGGCGCCGGATGAAGTCGAAGTACCCCTCCGGGCCGCACAACCGGGCGATGGCCGCGCCGAGGCCGTCGTAGGACTGGCCGGGCTCGCCGTACTTGAACATCGGCCCGACGTCCGCGACCTGCGCGAAATCCTCGACGTGTACCCGCCCGGCCGGGGTCCGGTCGAACCGCTCGATGATGTAGAGCCGCTCGCTCGGGTCCGCCAGCCCGTCCGGGATGCCCGCGATGTCCTTCGCCGCCACGAGGTCGATCGCCGGCACCTCGCAGCCGATCGCGGCCAGCCACCGCATGGTCAGGTACTCATTCGCGGGCAGATCGAGGAACGTCCGGTCGGGCAGCTTGACGATCCACCAGCCGCCCGCTCCGCTCACCCGCGTGGTCAAGCGGTCGGTGGAGACGGAGAACTTCAGCTGAACCCCCGCGAGCGAGTGCCGCAGCGGATAGTCCGGCACGTCGCGCGGCGCCTGGAGTGCGACGTCGTCGGCCGGCACGGTGTCGGAGTGGACCGTGACCGCACCAGGCAGGTCTGCGCCCAGCTTCAGCAGCAGGGTGAAGTTCCCGATGTTGCCGCCGCCCAACTCGCGGATGATCTGCCGGCGGAGCGCGCCTTCAGGCAGCAGGTTCGCGAACCAGTCGGGAACGCCTGTTCTCGCCCGGCGCACGGTCCGCGGGTCGTCCTCGAAGATCTGCCCGAGCGTCCGGTGGCTCGGGGAGTCGAGATCGTCTTCGTACACGAATTCGGTGCGGCCCTTGTTGTAGTGCAGAAGCCCGACGTGCCGTCCGTGCAGGCGGACCTCGGCCGTCGTCGTCACTCAGCCCGTCCTCAACAGATCGGCGATCGACCGGCCGTCGCGCGCCCCCCACTCCGCCATGCGATCGACATGTCGTTCGAACGCGGCGGTCAACGTGTCGGCGCGCCGTTCGAGAAATGCGGCGGGTGACGGCTTGGCCAACAGATTCTGGGTCCTTTTGTCGAGCAGGTGGCTCTCGGCCACCTCAGGGGATGCCTTGGCCAATTCCTTCCGCAGGATCGAAGCCGGGCCGGAGGCGGCGCCGATGATGCGGTTGGCGATCGTGCCGGCCAAGGCGAGGTTGGTGCTGTCGAAGATCGGCCGTAGTGGGTTGCCCTCGTCCAGCAGCCGGGCGATGTCGACCGGTATGCCGGTTGTGGGCTCGCGTGGCTCGGCGGACCAGAGGCAGAGTACGTTGATCTTGGTCATCGCCTGGTTGAAATGAACCTTGTCAAGCTCGGCGGTGAAGCGGATGTCGGTGGGCACTCGTTCGAGCAGGGCGCCGGCGGCTGCCACCGGATCCGATCGCTTCACAGCGCTGATCTGCCCGCGCATGTCGGCGACACTCTGGCCGCGGGCACGGGTGCCGACCACCGCGCCGCGCCAGACCCACCGCCGCAGCAGCGTCGCCGCTCGGCCCTCCGGGGCGCCGTGCAGCCTGACGAAGCGGACGAGCACTGGGACCACGTGGGAGTACGGCAGCAGCTTCACGTGCGGGATCTCGGCCACGTCTCGCAGGAACGCGACCACGTCCCGCAGGTTCGCGGCCAACGCGCGGAACGTCTCGGCCTGGTCCGCAGCCGACTCGAACTCGCCCTCGAAGTCGGTGCGGAAGATGTCGCCACCGCGGTAGGCGAGCACACAGCGGAGCACGAGTTGGTCGTCGAGCGCACCGAAGCCGAGCTCAGCTGGCCCGCGGCCGATCGCCGCCAGGGTCATCGGCGCGTCGCCGGCGGTCTGGGAGTGCAGGGCCTGGAAGATCTCGGCCTTCGTGAGCCGCTTTCCGGCATTGTTCATCCGGGTGAAGATGTCCAGCAGTGGCTTCTCGTCGTCCGTTGTCACCACATAGGTGGGGATCTGGTACTCCCGGATCGCCTTCGCCGCCTGGTCCGCCAGCTTGAGTTGCTCGTCCGAGAGCCACTCGCCGTTTTCCCGCATCCAGCGCAGCAGGGTCGCGGTGTCGAGCAGGAAGCTGACCGGGATCCAGGTGTTCGGCGGCTGCTGCCGGGTGCCCGCAGTGTGGAATTCGCCGGAGTCCAGGTCCAGATGCACCCGGAAGCGCAGGTCCGTGGCGGCGTGCGCCGCGCACAGGGCACCGACGAGCGAGGTGATGCGCTGCTGGCCGTCCACCACCCACAGGGCCGAGTCGAGCTCCGGCGCCTCGATGGTCAGCGGCCCGACGTGGAGCGTCTGAGCGGGCGCGGGGCGCCGCCACAGCAGGAGGTTGCCGATCGGGAAGCCGCGGAGAATGCTGTCGAACAGCTTGACGACGTCCCCCGCCTCCCACTTGAACCCTCGCTGGAACTGGGGGATCCGCACCACACCGCGCTGGACGTCGCGAACCAGATCCTCCGGGGTGCGCTGTTCGATCCGGGGTCGATCGAGCGTTGCCATGTCACCTCCAGCCTCGTGTGTGCCAAGCGTAGTCGTGAGGTACGGCGAATCACGTGACGATAGGGGCGCCCCGCGGGCAGGATGTCGGTATGGCCATCACGTTGCCGATCGATGACGCCGCGAACGAGTACCTGACCCGCAGCCCCCTCGGGATGCTGATCGGCATGACGCTCGATCAACAGATAACGCTGGAGAAGGCGTTCACGTCGCCGTGGGTGCTGGCGCAGCGGCTCGGGCACGAGCCGACCGCGCCGGAGCTCGCTGGCTTCGACCCCGGCGCGCTGGTCGAGATCTTCGCGACGCCGCCGGCGCTGCATCGCTTCCCCAAGGCGATGGCGGCCCGGGTGCAGGAGGTCTGCCGGGTGATCGTCGAGCGCTACGACGGCGACCCGGCCGGGATCTGGGCCGGCGCCGACGACGGCGCGGAGCTGCTGAGCCGGGTGCTGGGCCTGCCGGGCTTCGGCAAGCAGAAGGCGCAGATCTTCGTGGCCCTGCTGGGCAAGCAGTGCGGCGTGCGGCCGGAGGGCTGGCGGGAGGCGGCCGGGGGGTACGGCGAGGACGGCTCCTACCGCTCGGTCGCCGACATCGTGGACGACTCGTCCCTGGCCAAGGTCCGGGAGTACAAGAAACAGATGAAGGCGGAAGCGAAGGCCGGCAAGGGATAGATCGTCCCGCGCACGGGCGGCTCGCCGGGCGCGCCACGGCGGCATCAGGTGCGTGGCGGGCCGACCGGTCGTAAGGTGCCTACGTGCTGAAGGGATTCCGGGATTTCATCTCGCGCGGCAATGTCATCGAGCTTGCCGTCGCCGTCGTCATCGGCGCCGCCTTCAACGGCGTCGTCACCGCGTTCACCGAGGGCTTCCTCCAACCGCTGATCAAGCTGACCGGCGGCATCGGCATCGAGGGAGCGCAGGGCCTGAAGGTCGGCAAGCAGGTCCTCGACTGGCCGACCTTCATCAATGCCGTGATCACGTTCGTGCTGACCGCCGCGACCGTGTACTTCCTGGTCGTCCTGCCGATGAACAAGCTCGCCGAGCGCCGCAAGCGGGGCCTCGAGCCGGAGCCGGAGGCGCCCAGCGACGAGATCCGCCTGCTCACCGAGATCCGCGACCTGCTGGCCACCGGCACCACGGCCCGCGACGCCGGGGTCGGCGCGGGCGCGGGCGCGGTCGCGGGGGCGAAGCCACCCACGAAACCCACCGACATCTGAGTCATCATCGTCCGGACGGTCGTGGCAGACTCGACGTAATGGCCCGCAGGGTACGTCCACAGCTGATCACCGACGCGCCGCGCAGCCCCGAGCAGGAGCTCCGCGCTCGCGAGGTGAGGTATGTGATCATGATGGTGCTGCGCGCCCTGTGCATCGTGGTCGCCGCGATCCTGGTCGCCACCCGGCCGCCGCTGTTGTGGCTGTGGCTCACCCTCTGTCTGATGGGCGGCGTCGGTCTGCCGATGGTCGCGGTCCTCCTCGCGAACGACGCCGCCCCCCGCCCCGAGCACCAGCTGCGCAACCGGCTCCGGCGGCGGTCGCCGACCTCGCACCCCGACCCGTCGCGGGCCCTGCACGACCGCGAGCACCGGATCATCGACTCCGAGTAGACCGGCCCGTGCCTCCAGCGCCGCGCGCCGGAACCGATCCGGGCTGCGCTGCGCTGCCGTAGGCCGTGGCGAGTGCCGCCTCGGCGTCCGCTGCGACTGGAAGTCTCCGCGATCATGCAGGTGCGCGCCTCGACGGTGCGGGTTTTGCGTGATCTTGGAGAAATATTGTGCCTATGGGTACATTTTGTCTCCGCGATCATGGAAAACGCGTGGTGTGTGCTGCGGTTCTGCGTGATCGCGGAGACTTCCGGTCGCGCCGGAGCGAGGTCACGGCCGTTCGGGTTCCGGTCTGCCGCCCAGCTGGGTCACCGCCCGGGCGCCGAGCTCGTTGCCGCGGCGCAGTGCCGCGGCCGGTCCTTGACCGGTCAGCCAGGCCGCCAGGAAGCCGGCGGCGAAGGCGTCGCCCGCGCCCGTCGGGTCGATCACCTCGGGCACCGCCACCCCGCGGGCGTGGACGTCCTCGTTGCCGTCCGTCCAGGTGGCGCCGTCCGCGCCGGACTTGACCACGGCCGCGTCCGCGTATTGCAGCAGGGCCCTCGCCAGGCGTCGCGTCTCCTCGGCGGTGCCTTCGCGCTCGGCGGTGCCTTCGCGCTCGGCGGTGCCTTCGCGCCCGGCGGCGGCTTCGCGCCCGGCGGTGCCCTCCGGCCCGGCGGCGGCTTCGGGCGCGGCGGCGGCTTCGGGCACGAGGGTGGTTCGCGGCGCGGGGGTGGTTCGCGGCACGGCGGTGGATGGGGACGGGGTCGCTCGCGGCGTGGCGGGGGACGGGGTGGTGGATGGGGACGGGGTGGTTCGCGGCGTGGCGGGGGACGGGGGCGGGGTGGCTAGCACGCGGGCCTCGTCGAGGTTGGCGAAGAGGATGCCGGGTCTGGGGATCGCGGCCAGGAAGGCGCCGGCCCCCAGGCGTTCGAGCGGGGCGGCGGATGCGGCGTCCAGGCTGGTCGTCAGGCCTCGGCGGCGGGCCTCGGCGAGCGCGTAGCGGCCGGCGGGGGCGCAGTCGGGGTCGAAGAGGACGTATGCCGAGAGATGGAGGTGGTACACGCCCGGGGTGTTCAGGGCGCGGTCGACGTCGGCGGGGGCCAGGAGGCGGTTCGCGCCGCGGTCGGTGAACATGGTGCGCTCGGCGTCGGAGGTCAGGACGACGACGGTGCCCGTGGGGGCGCCGGGGGCGCGGCGCACGCTGGTCGTGACGCCGGCGGCGTGCAGTTCGGCTACGCGGGCTTCGCCGGGCTCGTCGTCGCCCGCGACGCCGGTGAAGAGCACGGGGCAGCCGGCGGCGGCCAGCCAGGCGGCGGTGTTCGCGGCCGAGCCGCCGCCGCGGATGCGCACGCTCGCGATCGTGTCCGAGCCGATGGCCAGCGGGCCCTCGTGCACGGTCAGGATGTCCGTGACGACGTCGCCGATGACGACGACCGTCCCGCCCGCCCCGCGGCCCGCGGACCCGCCTGCGCCTGAGTCGGCCGTGGCCGAGGCGGCGGCCCCAGGCCGGATGGCCTCGGCCGCAGCGGCTGGGGTGGCGGCGGCAGAGGTGGCGGCGGCAGAGGTGGCGGCGGCAGAGGTGGCTGCGATCGCGGGTGCGGCGCCGGTCGTCGGTCCGACGCCGGATGGTGGCCCTGTCGTGCTCGCAGGTGCGGGGACAAGCGCGGTTCCGGCGGTGGTCGTTGGTCCCCTACCCGTTGCCCGTGGGGCGGTGGTGGCGGCGCGGGCGGTGGGGGTTGGGCCGCCGGTGGGGGAGGGGGCGGGGGTGGTCACAGGGCGGCGGCGATGCGGGCGGCCAGGTCGGCGTTGCGCAGGATGATGCGGACGTTGACGTCGAGGCTGCGGCCCTCGGTCGCGGTGTGGAAGTGCGACAGGAGGTACGGGGTCACGTCCTTGCCGGTGATGCCGTCGCGCTCCAGGCCGGCCAGGCCCTCGGTCAGGACTCGGTCGTGCAAGGCCGGGTCGAGTTGTTCGCCGGCGGGTAGCGGGTTGGCCACGATCAGGGCGCCGCGGTGCACGTCGTGGGTGCTGGCGGCGCGGATGACCTCGGCGACCGCTTCCGGGTCGTCGGCGGACCAGTCCAGGTCGTAGCCGGCGTCGGTGAGGTAGAAGCCGGGGAAGCGGCGGGTACCGTAGCCGATCACGCTGACGCCCAGCGTCTCCAGGCGCTCCAGGGTGGCGCCGACGTCGAGGATCGACTTCACGCCCGCGCAGACGATCGCGATGGGCAGCCTGGACAGGGCGGTCAGGTCGGCGGACTCGTCGAAGGTGGTGGCGGCGCCGCGGTGGACGCCGCCCAGGCCGCCGGTGGCGAATACGGCGATGCCGGCGCGGGTGGCGATGGCGGAGGTGGCGGCGACCGTCGTGGCGCCGTCGGCGCGGGCGGCGGCGGCCGGGGCCAGGTCGCGCACGGAGAGCTTGACCACGTCGTCGCTGGCGGCCAGGTGTGTGATCTCGGCCTCGTCCAGGCCGACGACGATCTCGCCGCGGATCATGCCGATGGTGGCCGGCACGGCGCCCGCCGCGCGGACCGTCGCCTCGATCTCCTTCGCGACCCGCAGGTTGTCCGGGCGGGGCAGGCCGTGCGAGATGATGGTGCTCTCCAGCGCCACGATCGGCGCGCCGGAGGTGCGGGCGGCCTCGACGTCGGCGCCGAACCGGATGGCGTGGTTGATCACGTGCCCACGATAGCCCCGCCCGTGCGGGCCAATTCTCGCCGAGCCTGGCAGACTGGGACCGTGACGACCACTCCCGAGCACGGTGGCGGGACTCTCACCGACGAGCGCGTCGATGAGCAGACCAGCACCGACTATCGCTACGACGAAGGCGACCACGAGAAGTTCTCGCACTACGCGCCGAAGGACAAGATCATGCAGGCCATGATCGAGGGAACGCCGGTGCGGGCGCTGTGCGGCAAGCTTTGGGTGCCCTCGCGCGACCCCAGCCGGTTCCCGGTCTGCCCGGTGTGCAAGGACATCTACGAAAACGTGGTCCAGAACGACGACCCGACTTCGTGACTTGCGGCTCGGTTCGGCGCGCCGCCGGCCGACGCCCGCTAGGCTGTCAACGCCTTCGCGGTCCGCGCTGACGCGAGGGCGTTTTCATGCGCCCAAGGTCGGACCAAACGGACAAATCACCGATCATGGGCCGGGTAAGTCCGGACCAAACGGACAAACCGTTGATCGCGGGCCGAGTAAGCCTGGGTCAAACGGACGAACTGCCGAGTATGGGCCGAGCACGCTCGGGCCAGCCAGACAAACCGCCGGCTACGGGCCGCGATACGGGAGGGGTGCCGCATGCCGCCGCGGCCGGTGGTGCAGCAAGGGCAGACGCTTCGGGTGTGGCAGCGCAGGGCGCTCATGGAGTATCTGCGTGGCAAGCGCGAGGACTTCCTCGCCGTCGCGACGCCCGGCGCCGGGAAGACCACGTTCGCGCTGCGCGTCGCCCTTGAGCTGTTCGGTGACGGTACCGTCGACAACCTCACCGTGGTCACCCCCACCGAGCACCTCAAGACGCAGTGGGCGCAGGCGGCGGCCCGGGTCGGCATCGACCTCGACGCCGGGTTCCGCAACTCCGACGTGCACGCCGCCGCCGACTTCCACGGGACCGTGGTCACCTACGCACAGGTGGGCATCGCCCCCGCGGTGCACAAGCGGCGCACCCTGACCCGGCGCACCCTGGTCGTGCTGGACGAGATCCACCACGCCGGCGACTCCAAGTCGTGGGGCGATGGCGTGAAGGCGGCGTTCGAGCCGGCGGTGCGGCGGCTGATGCTCACCGGTACCCCGTTCCGCTCGGACGACAACCCGATCCCGTTCGTGGAGTATGAGCGCGGGCCCGACGGCATCGCCCGGTCGCGCTCGGACACCGTCTACGGCTACTCGGACGCGCTGCGCGACGGTGTCGTCCGCCCGGTGATCTTCCTGGCGTACTCCGGCGAGACCCGCTGGCGCACCTCGGCCGGCGACGAGCTGGCCGCCCGGCTGGGCGAGCCGATGACGCAGGACCTCATCGCGCAGGCGTGGCGTACCGCGCTGGATCCCACCGGCGACTGGATGCCGCAGGTGCTGCGCGCCGCCGACGCCCGCCTGCAGAACCTGCGCGCCGGGGGCATGCCCGACGCCGGCGGCCTGGTGATCGCGAGCGACCAGCAGTCCGCCCGCGCCTACGCGAAGGTGCTCGGCGAGATCAGCGGCGAGAAGGCGGTCGTGGTCCTGTCCGACGACGTGGGCGCCTCGGGCCGGATCGCCGCGTTCGCCGCGTCGGCCGAGCGCTGGATGGTCGCGGTCCGCATGGTGTCCGAGGGCGTGGACATCCCGCGCCTCGCTGTCGGCGTCTACGCCACCAGCGCGTCGACCCCGCTGTTCTTCGCCCAGGCGATCGGCCGCTTCGTGCGGGCCCGCCGGACCGGCGAGACGGCCACGGTGTTCGTGCCCAGCGTGCCGCACCTGCTCGAGCTCGCCAGCGAGCTGGAGGCGCAGCGCAACCACGTGCTGGGCGAGCCGAAGACCAAGGACGGCTTCGACGACGACGAGCTGGCCCGGGCCAACCGGGAGGAGAAGGCGAGCGGCGAGCTCGAGAAGACCTTCGAGGCGCTGTCCGCGACCGCCGAGCTCGACCAGGTCATCTTCGACGGGGCCACCTTCGGCGTGCCGGCCCAGACCGGGACGCCCGAGGAGGAGGAGTACCTCGGGCTGCCGGGCCTGCTGACCCCGGACCAGGTCTCCGCCCTGCTCTCCAAGCGGCAGGCCGAGCAGGTCGCCGCCGAGCGCCGCAAGTCCCCGACGACCGCCACCGCGGCCCCGGAGGCCCCGCCCCAGCCGCGGACGGCGGGGGAGCGGCGCATCGTCCTGCGCCGCCAGCTCAACACCCTGGTCGCCGCGCACCACCACCGCACGGGCCTGCCGCACGGCAAGATCCACGCCGAGCTGCGCCGGCTCTGCGGCGGCCCGCCCAGCGCCCAGGCGACGATCGAGCAGCTGGAAGAGCGCATCGCCACGATTCAGACCCTGTAGCCCACGGCGTCGGCTACGCTGCGTAGTAGATTGGTGACGAAAACGTCAGATCTGGCGTAGCTCCCCAAAGGCGCGGGGCCGCCAAGAGCGGCGCAGTGGGGACAGGATCGGCCTAGACGGTCCAAGCCGCCCAAAGCCGGCGCCGAGGGAGCGCCGAAGGCCGAAAAACGACCGCAGGGCATCCCGGAGGGACGCCCTGCGGTAACCGTATCGGTCTCAGCCGGCCAGGAGCTCCGTGCCGCGCCATGAGAAGTCCGGGGCCACGGCATACTCGACGGCGATCTTCACCAGCTGGTCGGCGTACTTGTTGGCGTGATGTCCACAAAAGATCAGATCGCCGCCTTCGGCGAGTCTGACCCGGAGTTTCCCTGCCGCGTTGCAGCGGTCGCACCGTTCCTCGGCGGCGGGGGGCGCCGCCGTCTCCGGCGGCGGCGTGAGGGTCGGGGTCATCGCCTTCCTCCTCTGATCGTCACCGACGAACGCTTCCTTGCGTCGTTCACAGACGGTTCAACACCGTGTTGCCCGACATCGTTCCCGCTCGGTGTGCGGGACCGATGTCACATTTTCCAACGTGCGGCGGGGCCGGTCCAGGTAGGAGACGAATACCCGCTACGTGCTTCCTATCGCGCCGGGCTTGCGATCACAAGTGGGCCGGCGCGCCGCCACGGCTGTTGTAATGCCCGCGGTGACCGGAAACACACCCGGGTCGCCCCAAAGGGGCGACCCGGGTTCGCGCACAGCGGAAAAACGGCCGTTCAGTCGAGGTAGTCCCGCAGCACCTGAGAACGCGAGGGATGGCGCAGCTTCGACATCGTCTTGGACTCGATCTGGCGAATTCGCTCCCGGGTCACGCCATAGACCTGGCCGATCTCGTCCAGGGTCCGCGGCTGGCCGTCGGTGAGGCCGAACCGCAGCCGCACGACGCCCGCCTCGCGCTCCGACAGCGTCTGCAGGACCTGCTGAAGCTGGTCCTGCAGCAGCGAGAAGGAGACCGCGTCGACCGCGACGACGGCCTCGGAGTCCTCGATGAAGTCGCCGAGCTGGCTGTCGCCCTCGTCGCCGATGGTCTGGTCGAGGGAGATGGGCTCGCGCGCATACTGCTGGATCTCCAGCACCTTCTCCGGCGTGATGTCCATCTCCTTGGCCAGCTCCTCCGGGGTGGGCTCGCGGCCCAGGTCCTGGAGCAGCTCGCGCTGGATGCGGCCGAGCTTGTTGATCACCTCGACCATGTGCACCGGGATGCGGATGGTGCGGGCCTGGTCGGCCATGGCGCGGGTGATGGCCTGGCGGATCCACCAGGTGGCGTAGGTGGAGAACTTGTAGCCCTTGGTGTAGTCGAACTTCTCCACGGCGCGGATCAGGCCCAGGTTGCCCTCCTGGATGAGGTCCAGGAAGGCCATGCCGCGGCCGGTGTACCGCTTGGCGAGCGAGACGACCAGCCGGAGGTTGGCCTCGAGCAGGTGGTTCTTGGCCCGCTCGCCGTCGCGGGAGATCCACAGGAAGTCGCGGACGGCCGGGAAGACCATCGGCTCGCCGGCCTCCTCGGCCGCGCGCAGGCGCTCGGCCGCATACAGCCCGGCCTCGATGCGCTTGGCGAGCTCGACCTCCTGCTCGGCGTTGAGCAGCGGCACCTTGCCGATCTGCTTCAGATACGCCCGCACGGAGTCGGCGGACGCGGTGAGCTCGGCGTCGCGCCGGGCCTGCTTGAGCGCCTCGGACTCGTCGTCGTCCCACGCGAAGTCGTCGTCGGTGGCGGTCGCCTCGGCGTCGGCCTCGGCGGCCTTGGTCTCCTCGACCGGCTCGTCGATGACGACGTCCTCGATCTCCGCGGCCAGGGCCTCGGCGTCGAGCTCCTCGATGTCCGGCTCCTCGCCGGGGGCCGTGGCCGGAGCGGCCGGCTCGGCGGCCGCCTCGGGCGCCGCCTTCTTCGCCGGGGGCGGCGGGGCCGCCTTCGCCGGCGCGGCCTTCTTCACCGCCGCCTTCTTGGCCGGCGGGGCCTTCTTCGCCGGGGCCGCGACGGGCGCGGTCGAGGCGGCGGGCGCGGCAGCTGCCGCGGCGGATGCGGTGGGCGCCGATGGCGCGGCCTTCTTCACGGGGACCTTCTTCGCCGCCGCCGGCTCGGGAATGGGCTCGACGGCTGTGAGCGGCATGGCAGCGGGTGCCGCCTTGCGGGTCGGCGCGGCCTTCGCGGTGGCCGCCTTGGACGCGGGAGTGGCGGACCGGGCCGCGGCGACGCGGCGCCGGCCGTTGGCGGAGTCGTCGACCACGACGGTCACGCCCGCCTCGGCCAGGCTCCTCAGCAGCTTCTTGGCATGTGCCGGAGTCACGTCTGCGGTCTCGACCGCCTTCGCGACCTCCGCCGAGGTGAGATGCCCCCCGTTGGCGGCGGCACGCGCGATCAGCGTGTCTGCGAGGGAGCGAACGTCAACGCTGGGCTGGTGAGCTGCTGTCACGAACGACCTTCCGGTGCGATGAGCGAGCGACGGCCGGTGCGGCCGGAGTTCGCGCACGGCGCGGCCGTGCTGAGGTGGCCGGGTTGCTTTGGTAGCGCCCGTGCGCCGTGGGTCCTTGGCGGATTCACTAACGACAGCGGGCAGCGCGTGAATTGTAACGCTCTCTCGCCCCAACATCCCCTCTTGAGGGCGCCGGACGCGCGTCTTGTGACCGAACGGATGGGCTGTGCCGGGCGCGAGGTGGCTTTGAAAGGATGGTGACCATGGACCAATCGGCCGAACTTCTGGCCCTCGCCGTCTCCGTCGCCCGCTCCGCGAGCGACCTGGCCGCCCGCATGCGGGCCGATGGCGTCGCGGCCGTCGCGACCAAGTCGACCGCCACCGATGTGGTGACCGCCGCGGACCGCGCCGTCGAACAATTCGTGCGCGATGCCCTCCGCGAGGCCCGTCCGGACGATGCGGTACTCGGGGAAGAGTACGGCGGCGGCCGCGACGGCGCCCGGGTGCGCTGGATCCTCGACCCGATCGACGGCACCGTGAACTACCTCTACGGCCTGCCACAGTACGCGGTCTCGCTGGCCGCCGAGGTCGACGGCGTGGTGGAGGCCGGCGTGGTCCGCAACGCCGCGACCGGCCGGGAGTGGACCGCGACCCGGGGCGGCGGCGCGTTCGCCGGGGACGCCCGGCTGGCCGTATCCGGCGAGACCGACCTCGGCCAGGCGCTGGTCGGCACCGGCTTCGGCTACGCCGCGCCGCGCCGGCTGCACCAGGCCCAGGTGCTGGCCGGGCTGATCGGGCACATCCGCGACATCCGCCGGTTCGGCGCCGCGTCGATCGACCTGTGCCTGGTCGCCGAGGGGACCCTGGACGCCTACTACGAGCAGGGCCTCAACCCCTGGGACCACGCCGCCGGGGGCCTCATCGCCGCCGAGGCGGGCGCGCTGGTCACCGGGCTGGACGGCGCCCCACCCGGCCCGGACATGCTGGTCGCGGCCCCGCCGGCGCTGCACGGCCAGCTCCACGACCGCCTCAGCGCCCTGGGCGCCGCCGAGGGCCCCTGACCGGGATCCCTCACCCGCCGCGGTCCTGGGACCGTGACTACCCGCGGACGGTGAGGCCACGGGAGTTACGGTCCGGACCACGACGGACATCGCGGTAGCTCTGAAAATCCCCCGGCCCGGATCAGCCCTCATCTTTGGCGCAGGTGCCCTCGGGCAGCTCGGGGTTGCCCAGGGCGGCGATGGCCTGGTTGACCTCGGTCGTCGTGGGCAGCTGTTTGAACTTGCCGCCCAGAATGATCTCCACCTTGTCGTCCTGGCGGGCCTTGTCGAACTCGGGCCGGGCCTGGTCCAGGAAGTACGCCCGCACCAGCCACGCCGCGCCGACCGTCTGCGGTCCGAAGCGGATCACCGCCACCACGTCGCCGGCCTTGTTCACCGGCGGGTTGGGGGCGTTGGTGACCACCTTGGCCTCCTTGAACTGGCGGCTGAGGAAGTCGTTGGCCACATCGGAGGCCACGCCGGTACGGTTGGTGGCGTTGTAAATGGTGACCTTGACTTCTTGCTGCGTGGGCAGCTTCGCGTTGGCCATGACCGCGCCCTCGGCGCACTTGCCGCCCTGCGCGACCGGGCCGGTTTGGTGGTCCTTCACCACGGCCACGATCACGAACACGGCCGCGGCCACGATGAGGACGCCGACCACCACGAGTGCTCTCACTCGCGCAAAACTCATGGCTCGCTCCCCGCGCCCGCCGCATTTCGCCGATCCGTCACCAGAGAAGACGCTCTGGCTGCCCGCAGAGGTTAGCGCCTGGGCGGAGGTGTTGCTGAAGTCCCCACCGGACATACCACGAAGTTCCTCCTCGCTGTTGCGGGACGACTCCCCGCACGAACCGCGAGGGGGCGGTATCGTCGCATCGCCGCGGCGCGGGTCTTGTGGGCACGCCGGGCAAGATCGTTGTGTCGCCTCGGTCACAGTGGGAACAAGTTTCCGCGCGTGGGCGTACAACAAACGGCACAAGAGCGGTAAGGTACGCCGCCCTTGGACGTCACAGACGACGCTGCCAAGGGCGCCCGACCCTACCCGGCGACACGAAATTGGAGTGTGAACACCGATGGCCACCGACTACGACGCGCCACGTCGCGACGAGGTCGACCTCGGGGAGGACAGCCTCGAGGAGCTCAAGTCCCGCCGTACCGACGCGCAGTCCGCGACCGTCGACGTCGACGACTCCGACCTCGCCGAGAACTTCGAGCTGCCGGGCGCCGACCTCGCCGACGAGGACATGACGGTCAAGGTCCTGCCGATGCAGGCCGACGAGTTCCGCTGCTCGCGCTGCTTCCTGGTGCATCACCGCAGCCAGCTGGCCGTCGAGCGCAACGGCGAGCTCATCTGCCGCGAGTGCGTGTGACGCCCCGTCCCGCCTGAGTTGATCAAGCGGAACTGGCGCCGGCGTGCTTCAGTGAGAAGCGGCGGCCGAATCAGAAGCCTCGGAGGTTCATGATGGTCGAGCCGGTGCCCGCCGACGAAGCGGCAGAGAACGCGCCCGTCCAGCCGGAAGGGCAGGCCGGCCCGATGGCCGGCCCGGCTGACGAGGCGGAGCTGTCGCAGGCCGTCGTCGCGCTGACCGAGGACGACGTCCCCGCCAAGGACCGCCGGCGCCTGCTGGGCCGGCTCGTCCGCATCGAGATCGGCGAGCGCGGCGTGCGCGACCTGTTCAAGCCGCGCAAGGCGCTGAGCTGGATCACCGACACGGTGACCCGGGTCGCGCCGCACGTTCCGGTCCGCGACCTGGACACGCTCCGGGCGCACTATCCGGGCCTGGAGGGCGACGCCCTGGCCGAGCGGCTCATCCGCAACGCCTCGCGGGTAACCGCGGGCATCGGCGCGGCCGGCGGCGGGGTCGCCGCGGTCGAGTGGGTGGCCACGCCCACCCTGCTGTCCGCCCCCGTGCTGCTGGCCGCCGAGACGGTGGCCGTGGTGGCGGTGGAGATGAAGCTCATCGGCGAGCTGCACGCGGTCTACGGCCGGTCCATTCCCGGCAGCGGCACGCAGCGGGCGATCGCGCTCGTGCAGGCCTGGGCGCAGCGGCGCGGGATCAACCCGATGCGGGTCGGCGGCAGCGTCGCCGCCGCGATGGGCACCGCGCTGCGCAAGGAGCTGCGCGACCGGCTGCTGAAGCGGTTCGGGCGCAACCTGAGCACCATGGGGCCGTTCCTGACCGGGGCCGCGGTCGGCGGCTTCCTCAATCGCCGGGCGACCGTCGCGCTCGGCAACGACATCCGCAAGGACCTGACCGCACAGCAGGATCAGCGGGTGATCGAGGCCTGAGCCTCGCGCAGCGCCGCCGCCAGGGCTTCCGGGCGGCGGGTGCTGACCAGCCAGTACGGCGTCGGATCGGCGTCGTCGCGGACCTCCACCCGCACCGCGGTCCCGATCCACGGCCGCTGCACGACGAATGCCTCCGGATCCGAGTACGGCCCCAGCAGGTCGTGCTTGTCGTCCGCGGAGACCGGGGTCACCTCGCCGACGTACCGCAGCGGGATGTGCGCGTCGTCGACCCGCAGCTCGCCGTTGGACACCTCGATGCGGATGCGCCCGAGCCACCACAGCCCGGCGCCGGTCAGCGGCAGGAGCACCAGGTAGGCGACCCAGGTCGCCGAGCCCGGGGCGCCCAGCTTGACCTCGGCGGCGAGCGCCGCGGCGATGGCCACCGAGGGCAGCCAGAGCCACCAGGACAAGCTGAGCCGCTCGCGATAGGGATTCGGCTGTGCCATGTGGGCGAGGGTACGTGTTCGCGCCCGCGGCGGACCCGGCAGGATGGAGGCATGGGGATGGACGTGCTCGTGCGGCGGCTCGACCCGGGCCTGCCGCTGCCCGCCTACGCGCACCCGGGTGACGCCGGCGCCGATCTCTACGCGGCGCAGGACGTGACGATCGGGCCGGGCGAGCGGGCGCTGGTCCGCACCGGGATCGCGATCGCGCTGCCCGAGGGGTACGTCGGCCTCGTGCACCCGCGTTCCGGGCTCGCGGCGAAGATGGGGGTGACGGTGCTCAACGCGCCGGGCACCGTCGATGCGGGGTACCGGGGGGAAATCCTGGTGAACCTCATCAATCACGATCGAGTGATACCGGCGAAGATATCCCGTGGTGACCGAATTGCGCAGCTTGTGATTCAGCGCGTGGAGCGGGCACACTTCCTCGACGTCGAGGACCTTCCCGATACTGTGCGCGGGGCTGGTGGCCACGGGTCGACCGGCGGGCACGCCGGACTCGTCCCGGCAGCGAACCTGGAGGCAGAGCAGTGATCTTCTCGCGCAATCGCGGGAGCGGGCGGCACGCCAAGTCCGATGCGCGCGGCCGGCAGGACCGCCTCGACGAGGATCTCGACCTCGACGCGGACGCCGGGCTCGACCCGGCCGACGACGACGAGCCCCGCGCCGCCAAGCCGGAGCGGGCCGAGGGGCCCTACGACATCACCGAGGCGCCCGAGGGCATCGCCCAGCTCGACCTCGGCTCGCTCAAGGTGCCCGCGGTCGACGGCGTCGAGGTGCGGGTGCAGGCCGACAACGACGGCAAGATCCAGCAGATCGTCCTGGTCTCCGGCGAGAGCGCGCTGCAGCTGGGCGTGTTCGCCGCGCCGCGCACCGAGGGCATCTGGGAAGAGGTCCGCGGCGAGATCCGCAAGCAGCTGTTCAACGACGGCGTCGCGGCCGAGGAGGTCTCCGGGGACTACGGCGCCGAGCTGCGCGCCCGGGTCCGCTCGCCCGAGGGGCTGACCGACATCCGCTTCGTCGGCGTCGACGGGCCCCGCTGGCTGGTCCGGGCCGTGTTCCAGGGCCCGGCCGCGGTCGACCCGCAGGTCGCCCCGGCGCTGCTGGAGTGCCTGCGCAACCTGGTCGTCGATCGCGGCCACGAGGCCATGCCGGTGCGCGAGCCGCTGCCGCTGCACCTGCCCAAGGAGGTCGCCGAGGCCGGCGCCGCGCAGGCCGCCGCCGGCGCGGACGATCCGGTCGGCGCGAACGGCGCCGACGGTGCCGCCGCCCCGCGCCGCAAGCCGTCCCCCCGCCCCCGCCGCAAGTGACGAAAGCCGTCATCCCGCCCTCGCCGCAAGTACACCAAAAGCGCGTACCGTCGTAATGAAGGTGTCATGACGGCCGAACGGAAGGGTGGCACCGTCATCATGGCCACGGACAGTGAGAACGCGGTCAGCACGAGCACGATGGAGGAGCGGGGCCTGCGGAAGTTTCTGCGCCGGCTCACCGCCAGCGACTCCGAGCTCGATGCCGAGGAGCTCCAGCGCGATGCCAAGCAGTGCGGCAGCATGCCCGCGCTGACCTGCCGGCGGGGGCAGGTGGTGAGCCTCAAGGGGCGGCTGCGCACGGTGGTGTACACGCCGCGCACCAACCTGCCGACCCTGGAGGCGGAGCTGTTCGACGGCAGCGACCTGGTCACGCTCGTGTGGCTGGGCCGGCGGCACATCGCGGGCATCGAGCCGGGTCGAGCGATCACGGCGAAGGGCCGCATCGCGGTCCGCGATGGCCGTAAGGTGCTCTACAACCCGTACTACGAGCTCGAGACCCCACGATGAGGCCGGATGCAGCCTGGTAACGAGACCGCGACCGAGAAGGCAGCGCCCGAGGAGGAGCCGCTCCCACCGTTCTCGGTCCAGATGGCCCAGCAGCTCGGCGGCGTGCGCGGCCTCATCGAGTCCAGCGTCCCGATCACGCTGTTCATCGTGGTCAACTTCCTGGGCGACCATTTCAACTGGTGGTCGCTGCGCACCTCGCTGATCGTCGCCGTCGGGGCAGCGCTGTCGATGGCCGTCTACCGGCTGGCCCGCCGCGAGCCGACCCGGCACGCGCTCAACGGCGTGTTCGGCATCGCGATCGGCGCGTACATCGCCTGGAAGAGCGGCGACGCCAAGGACGTCTACCTGCCCGGCATGCTGCTGACCGTCGGCTACGTGGTCGGCATGCTGGTCTCGGTGGTCATCCGCCGGCCGCTGGTGGGCTGGCTGTGGTCGGTGACCCTGGACGGCGGCACCACCCGGTGGTACGACAACGTCCGGCTACGCCGCGCCTTCGTCTGGCTGACCGTGCTCTGGGCCGTCGTCTACGCGCTCAAGCTCGGCATCCAGGTGCTGCTCTACCGCGACAGCAGCGCCGACTCCGACGACCTGCTCGGCATCGCCCGGCTGGCCCTGGGCTGGCCGCCCTACGCCCTGCTCGCCGCCCTGACCGTCTGGCAGGCCCGCCGCATCCTGCGCGCCTCGGACCCCTCCCCAACCCCCACCGACCCCGACCCCCGCTGACCCCACCCACCCAAGCGGACCAGGGCCACCGTGGCCCCGGCGGACGCAGGGGCCGCGAAGCCCGAAGGTAAGTGTCCGCGCAGCGGGCATGGTGTATGAGGGCAGCGCCTGCTCGTGATGCTTCATGCCGGGCGGCCGCCGGCGGCCGCCGCGGGCTGGCGGTGCGGATGTCGCACTCTTGGGCCGCACCATCCGATCTGCGCGAGGCGCGGCGGACGTATGTCTCCGTGATCATGATGCCCGCGGTGGCCGCACCGCGGGTTTGCCATGATCCCGGAGACTTCTGGTACACGGGGGTACATCAGCGCTCCGTGATCATGAAAAACCGATGGTGTCGGTGCCAGTTATGCATGATCGCGGAGACTTCCGGTCGCTACGCCGTGCTCCGCCGCGGCCAGCGCCCGGCAGGTGAGACGTGATCGCCGACCGCGCCAGGCCCAAGCGAGTCGGGCCGCGGGCCCCGCCGGTGCTTGAGCGGAGCGAAAGAAAAAAGCTCGAAACAGTGAGTGGACGCAGGGGCGCGTAGCGCAGGAGAAGTGTCCGCGGAGCGGGCATGGGGGGTGTGGGGTGGGAACCCCCCACCGGTGTTCGAGCGAAGCGAGAGCCAGAGACTAGGAACAGCCTAGAAACAGCTATCTCCCTAGGATCACGGAGCGGACCGTCTCCTCCATCTCGGACGTGACGACGAACACCAGCTCGTCGCCGGCCTCCAGCGGGTCGTCAGGGGTTGGCACCAGCACCCGGCGGCCGCGTAGCACCGCGACCAGGGCCGTGTCGTGCGGCAGCGGCACGTCGCGGACCGGGTGCCCGACGTAGGGGGCGTTGTCCGGCAGCGTGATCTCCACCAGGTTGGCCTCGGACTGCCGGAAGGTCATCAGCCGGACCAGGTCGCCGACCGACACCGCCTCCTCGACCAAGGCTGCCATCAGCCGTGGCTTGCTGACCGAGACGTCGACGCCCCACTGCTCGTTGAACAGCCACTCGTTCTCGGCGCGGTTGATGCGGGCCACCACCCGTGGTACCGCGAACTCGGTCTTGGCCAGCAGCGAGACCACCAGGTTGACCTTGTCGTCGCCGGTGGCGGCCACCACCACGTCGCACGAGGAGAGGTCGGCCTCCTGCAGGCTGGACAGCTCGCACGCGTCGGCCAGGATCCACTCGGCGGCCGGCACCCGCTCGGGGCGGACCATCCGCGGCACCCGCTCGATGAGCATGACCTGGTGGCCGTTGTCGACGAGCTCTTTGGCGATGGACCGGCCTACGTTGCCGGCCCCGGCGATGGCGATCCGCATGATCAATGTCCCCCCTCCGGGGCCCGGCCGGTGACCTTTGTCACCGATGTCGTCAGCTCGTCGGTCAGCAGCATGAAGGCCAGGTCGCCGTCCTGGATCACGGTGGACTCCGTCGGCAGCATCGCCAGGCCGAAGCGCATGAGGTACGCCAGGCGGGCCCCGCTGCGCTGCTCCAGGTGCCCGACGGTGTGCCCGATCCAGTCCGGGTGCAGCGGCACCTCCACGATGGACACCGTGCTGGTCGGGTCGCGCCAGATCTCCACGTTGCCCTCGGGCACCAGGTGGCGCAGCATCCGGTCGGCGGTCCAGCGCACCGTCGCCACGGTCGGTATGCCGAGGCGCTCGTAGACCTCCGCGCGTTTCGGGTCGTAGATGCGGGCCACGACCCGGCCGACGCCGAACGTTTCGCGGGCCACCCGGGCGGAGATGATGTTCGAGTTGTCGCCGGAGGAGACCGCGGCGAACGCGTCCGCGCGCTCGATGCCGGCCTGTAGCAGGACATCCCGGTCGAACCCGACGCCGGTCACCGTGGTGCCGTGGAAATCGCCGCCCAGGCGCCGGAACGCGTCCGCGTCGACGTCGACCACCGCGACGGAGTGGCCGCGCTGCTCAAGACTCTGCGCCAGCGTGGAACCCACGCGGCCGCAACCCATGATCACGACGTGCACGTCCCAGCCTCCGTGTCCTGTGGCACTCAACGTCGAGGATGTCATGCGCGGCGCCGACCGGTGCACCGGGAGGCGGGAGGCGCCGTACGCTTAGGCGTCGTGGCCAGTCCCACCTCCCTCATGAAGCGGCTGCTCCTGGGCCGTCCGTTCCGCTCGGACCGGCTGCAACACACGCTGCTGCCCAAGCGCATCGCGTTGCCGGTCTTCGCCTCCGACGCGCTGTCCTCGGTGGCCTACGCGCCGGACGAGATCCTGCTGACGCTGTCCATCGCGGGCGCCTCGGCGTTTGTGATCTCCCCCTGGATCGGCGTCGCGGTCGCAGTGGTGATGCTCACAGTCGTCGCCAGCTATCGGCAGAACGTGCACGCCTACCCCTCCGGCGGCGGCGACTACGAGGTGGCCACGGTCAACCTGGGCTCCCGCTTCGGCGTCGCGGTGGCCAGCGCCCTGCTGGTCGACTACGTGCTCACCGTGGCGGTGTCGACCGCCTCCGGCGTGGCCAACCTGGGCTCGGTCGTGCCGTGGGTCGCCACCCACAAGGTGGCCATATCGATCATCGCGATCGCCATCCTCACCGCCATGAACCTGCGCGGCATCCGGGAGTCGGGCGCGGCGTTCGCGGTCCCGACGTACGGCTTCATGATCGTCATGATCGGCATGGTCCTCACCGGCTTCTTCA
The DNA here is from genome assembly GCF_050948465.1 of Dactylosporangium sp. CA-092794. Classification (NCBI taxonomy): domain Bacteria; kingdom Bacillati; phylum Actinomycetota; class Actinomycetes; order Micromonosporales; family Micromonosporaceae; genus Dactylosporangium; species Dactylosporangium sp. CA-092794. The sequence goes on from NZ_CP192044.1 coordinate 1,922,156, forward strand.
AGATCTTCGTGCTCGGCGATCATCTGCAGGCGCCCAGCGCGGGCCTGGTCATCCACGCCGAGCACGCCAACATGACGGCACTGGCGATGGGCTTCCTGCTCTTGCGGACGTTCTCCTCCGGCTGCGCCGCGCTGACCGGTGTCGAGGCGATCTCCAACGGCGTGCCGGCGTTCAAGGAGCCCAAGAGCAAGAACGCGGCCACGACGCTGCTGCTGCTCGGCACGATCTCGATCACCATGCTGCTCGGCATCATCCTGCTGGCCAACAAGACCGGCCTGAAGTTCGTCGAGAACTCCAGCCAGATCGAGAGCGGCCCGGCCGGCTACGTGCAGAAGACGGTCACCACGCAGCTGGGCCAGACCGTCTTCGGCGAGGGCTCGATCATGCTCTACGTGGTCGCGGTCATCACCGCGCTGATCCTGTTCCTGGCCGCCAACACCGCGTTCAACGGCTTCCCGGTGCTCGGCTCGATCCTCGCCCAGGACCGCTACCTGCCCCGCCAGCTGCACACCCGCGGCGACCGGCTGGCCTTCTCCAACGGCATCATCCTGCTGGCGCTGGCCGCCATGGTGCTCATCGTCGGCTTCCACGGCGAGGTGACGCGGCTGATCCAGCTGTACATCGTCGGCGTCTTCGTGTCCTTCACGCTCTCCCAGGCCGGCATGATCCGGCACTGGAACCGGCTGCTGCGCACCGTGCGTGACCAGCAGGTCCGCAACCGGATGATCCGATCGCGGACGATCAACATGATCGGCCTGACCCTGACCGGCGCCGTGCTGATCGTGGTGCTCATCACCAAGTTCCTGCTCGGGGCGTACATCGCCATCATCGCGATGATCGTCATCTACTTCCTGATGGTCGGCATCAAGAAGCACTACGACACCGTCGCCCGCGAGCTGACGCCGTCGGAGGACCGCCCGGTGCTGCCCGCCCGCAACCACGCGGTGGTCCTGGTGAGCAAGGTGCACCGCCCGACGCTGCGCGCGGTCGCCTACGCGCAGGCCACCCGCCCCGACAGCCTCACCGCGCTGACCGTCAACGTCGACGACCACGACACCCGGGCGCTGCAGGAGGAGTGGGAGCGCCGCGACATCCCGGTGCCGCTGACCGTCGTCGAGAGCCCGTTCCGCGAGATCAACCGCCCGATCCTCGACTTCGTGCGCGGCAAGCGCCGCGACTCCCCGCGCGACGTGGTGACCGTGTTCATTCCCGAGTACGTGGTCGGGCGCTGGTGGGAGCACCTGCTGCACAACCAGAGCGCGCTGCGGCTCAAGGGCCGGCTGCTGTTCGAGCCGGGCGTCATGGTGACCAGCGTGCCGTGGCAGCTCAGCTCCACCGGCGACGTGGACATCGACCGCATGGACGCCACCCTCATCCGAGGGCCGAAGCGCGGCCCGCGCACCAGCACCCACGAGCGCTGATGGAGCTCGAGCTCGAGGTCGGCGCGGTCGCGCACGGCGGGATCTGCGTGGCCCGGCACGAGGGCCAGGTGGTGTTCGTGCGCCACGCCCTGCCCGGCGAGCGCGTCCGCGCCCGGGTCACGGACCGGCGCAAGGGCTTCCTGCGCGCGGACGCGGTCGAGATCCTGCTGCCCTCGCCGGACCGCGTGATCCCGCCCTGCCCCTTCGCCGGCCCGGGCGCCTGCGGCGGCTGCGACTGGCAGCACGCCGCCTGGCCGGCACAGCGTGCGCTGAAGTCGCAGGTCCTGGCGGAGCAGCTGGAGCGCCTGGGTGGAATTTCCGATGTTTCTGATTTATCGGTACGGGTGGAGCCGCTCCCGGGCGGGCCGCTCGCCTGGCGCACCCGGGTCCAGTACACGGTCGGCCCCGACGGGCGGCCCGGCTTCCACCGGCACCGCTCCGCCGACGTCATCCCCGTCGACCGCTGCCGCATCGCCCACCCCGCCGTCCAGGCGCTGCCGATCCTCGACCGCACCTGGCCGCCCGGCTCGGTCGTCGAGGCGGCGGTGTCCTCGGAGGGCGACACGGCCGTGCTGAGCCGCTCGTCGCGCACCGCGCCGGTCGCCGGCGGCGCCACCCGGATCCGCGAGCGCGCCGCCGGCCACGAGTGGGCGCTGGACGCCGCCGGCTTCTGGCAGGTGCACCCGCACGCCGTCGAGGCGTTCACCGCCACGGTCCTGGACCAGCTGCGCCCGGCCGCCGGGGAGCGCGCCTGGGACCTCTACGGCGGCGCCGGGGTCTTCGCCGCCGCCCTGGCCCCGCACTGCGGCCCGATCACCGTGGTCGAGGCCGACCGCGCCGCGGTGGCGGCCGGCCGCCGCGCCCTGCGCGACCTGCGCAACGTGACCTTCGCCCGCTCCGACGTCGCCCAGGCCCTGTCGAACCCGGCCTGGCGCTCGGTCGACCTGGTGGTCCTGGACCCGCCCCGCTCGGGCGCGGGCCGCGACGTGGTCGCCGCGATCGCGGCCCGGCGCCCGCGCGCGGTCTCGTACGTGGCCTGCGACCCGGCCGCCTTCGCCCGCGACGTGCGCACGTTCGGGGAGCTGGGCTACGCCCTGACCGCGCTGCGGGCCTTCGACAGCTTTCCCATGACCCAGCACTTCGAGACGATCGGGCTGCTGAGCCCGCGCTGACCCCGGGCTCTAGACTCGCCGTGTCGGGAATGGCTGGGGGAGTGCATGGCAACGCTGCGGGAGCGGCTGGCCGGTGAGGTGCCGATCGTCGCGGTCAGCTTCGGCGACGACGACGCCGAGGGGCACGCGGCGCGGGCGCGCGAGCTGGGCGTCGACCTGGCGGAGCTGCGCATCGACTGGTACGGCGACACCGACCCCGGCCACGTCCGGCGCGCGATCGCGCCGTTCCGGGCGGCCGGGCTGGCGACGCTCGCCACGATTCGCTCGAAAGCGGAGGGCGGTTACTGGCCGGGGGACGACGCGGAGCGGCTGCGGCTCTTCGAGGCGGTGCTGCCCGAGGTCGACGCCGTCGACATCGAGCTCTCCTCGGCCGGGATCCTGCCCGGCGTCGTCGCCGCGGCGCGCACTGCGGACCGCCCGGTGATCGTGTCGTACCACGACTTCGCCCGGACGCCGGAGGAGCCCGCGCTGCGGGCAACCGTCGAGGCGGCCGCGGCCGCGGGCGCCGACCTGGTCAAGATCAGCACGATGGTGCACCGGCCGGCCGACCTGCGGGTGCTGGCCGGCCTGCTCATGCGGTACCCCTCGATGATCGTTATCGGCATGGGCACCGAGGGCGCCGGGTCCCGCGTCTTCTTCCCCCTGCTCGGCTCCCGGATCACCTATTCGGCCATCGGCGGGCGGCCGGCGCCGGGGCAGCTGCCCTTCGCCGAGACGGTGCGGCTGCTGGAGACCTTCTCGCCGGGGTACGCCGCGCGCCGCTCTGCCGGGGTCACCGCGTGACGCTCTTTGTTGCCGGGTGCGCCCGGTGCCGCCGTGTGGGGGTCACCGCGTGACGCTCTTTCTTGCCGGGTGCGCCCGGTGCCGCCGCGCGGGGGTCACCGCGTGACGCGGCCGGATTCCGCCGGGGATGGCGAGGAGGCGCCGCGCGATCCGTGGCGGGCGCTGCGCCGGACCGTGTCGCAGACCGTGGTGGTGTTCACGATCCCGTTCGGGTTCGCCTTCGGCCGCGCCGCGCTGGGCCTGAGCCGGCTGAAGGTCGACCGTACCCCCGCCGCCTGGACCGTGTGGGGCGCCGGCGTGGCGCTGATGCTCGTCGCGTCGGTGCTGGCCGTGCTGGCTTTGCGCGGCCGCGCGCCGCAGCGGCTCGGGAAGGCGACCGCCTGGTGGTGCGCCGGCCTCTGGCTGGCCGGTCTCGTCCTGTCCATCGTGTACTCCGAGATGGTGCCCGCGCCGTCGCGCTGACCGGCGGGGTCCACACGCGTGGCGGGTTGCCCCTATCTTCTGTGTCGTGCCGTACGGCACCGGTCCGCGATACGGAGGCGACATGACCCACCCCCCGACGACACCGGGACCCGACGAGCCGTCCCCTGACGCCGACTTTGTGGCGCCGGCGCCGCCCCCGCCGGGCCCGGACGCGGCGTACGACCCGTCGCAGTCGTACGTGGTGTACCAGGCCGCGCCCGGGGGCTATGGTCCGCCGGCCGGCGGCTACGGGGTGCCGGTCCTCGGCGCGCAGGCCGGCTACGACCCGATGATCAGCCCCGACTACTCCGGCTGGTGGGCGCGCAGCTTCGCCATCCTGCGCAACGCCTGGCCGCAGCTGCTGGTCCTGCAGGCGATCGGCTTCCTGCTGGCGGTGGCCGTGGCGATCCCCGAGGCGTTCTACAGCGTCGGCGTCCTGGACGATCTCAACGCGAGCATGAGCAACTCCAGCGACCCCAACTTCGACGGGTCGGCGCTGTTCGGCGTCTTCGGGCTGGTCGTCCTCGGCCTCCTGGCGAGCAGCCTGATCGCCTGCGTGATCACGGTGGCCGGCAACCACATCGCGGTCTCCGCGGCCATCGGCGCCCCCAAGCGCCTCGGCGCCGCCTTCGCTCTGGCCGGCCGCCGCTTCCTGCCGCTGTGGGGCTGGCAGTTGCTCGCCGGCATCATCACCCTGGTCGGCTTCTGCGCCTGTGTCCTGCCGGGCATTTACGTGTACGCGGCGCTCCTCGTCATACCGGCCGTGGTCACCTTCGAACGCGGCGGCAGCGCGATCGGCCGCTGCTTCCAGCTATTCCACCGCGACCTGGGCAGCTCCGTCGCCCGCGTCGCCACCATCGTGGGTTTGTCGCTGGTGGTGGCTTTCGTGTCGTACCTCGTCGGCCAGATCGTCGAACTGGCGATCGGCGGCTCGACGGTGAGCTCCGTGGGCGCCGACGGCCCGGTCGTGACCACCGCCACGACCACTGCCCTGATCGCCAGCTCGGTCGTCACGGGCCTGCTGGACGCCGGCATGAAGCTGGTCACCGACGTGCTCCTGGTGACCGCGTACGCCGACATGCGCGCCCGCACCGAACCCCTCTCCTCGGCGACCCTGGCCACCGAGATCGGCATTGCGGACGCGGCCACGCCTTCGGCCTGGATCGCACCGCCGATGCCGCCGCTCGCCTGACCCGTTTCGCTCGCCTGACCCGTTTCGATCGCTCTGTGCCGGCCAGCCGCCTTCGGGCGGACTGGCCGGCCGCGCTTGTGGGGCTCACATCGACGGCTCCGGGTCCTTGACGGTCCGCGACTTTTCGGACTTATGCCGTGCCGATGGGCTCCACCGTGCTGCTACCGATCGTGGCGAGTGCCACCCGCCTGTCCTCGGTGACCGGAAGTCTCCGTGATCATGCTGCACCTGCTGCTGACACCAACGGTTTTTCATGATCACGGAGTGATCATGTACACCTGTGTACCGGATGTCTCCACGATCATGGCGAACCCGTGGTGCGGCCGCGGCGCCATGCATGATCACGGAGACATCATGTTCGCCCGGCATCGAGGTTCCTGCCCGCAGGTGAGCAATCCGGCGCGACATCGAAAAGTCGGGCGCTCCGCGCCACGACTTTTCGGACTTATGCCCTGACAGGCGAAAAATCCGTTAAGTCGTGGCGCGGAGCGCCCGACTTAACGGAATAGCGGGGGCCGTCGCGGACCGGCGCCCGGCAGCGCGCCGTAGGCGCCGGGTTTTTCGAGCGGCCCGCCCGGCTGGCCGGCGGCCAGCCGCGGCGAGCAGCGCGCCCGAGTGGTCCAAGGCGTCGCTTCCGCGCGGCGGTGACTTCGGGTCGTCTCGCGTCCGTGCGGTGCCGCGTCCGTGCGGTGCCGCGTCCGTGCAGGGGTGGGCGGCGCGGGGGGCCGGGCGGGGGTGCGACGTGGGCGGGGGCGGTGCGAGGGGTGGGGCGGGGAGGAGGGAGCGGGGCGGGTGCGGGCGGGTGCGGGTTCGGTGTAGGGCGGGTGCCGCCCGATTTGTCGGTCAATACTGCATGAATGGGACTAAGCCGCAGGAGTCTGCTCGCTGCCGGGCTGGCGACGTTGGCGCTGCCCGGGTGCTCGGCGGGCGTGCCGGAAGCGGCGGTCGATCGGAAGGTTGAGGTCTTCTCGTGGTGGGCGGGGCCGGGGGAGAAGGAGGGGCTCGAGGCGCTCGTCGGCGACTTCGCCGCGCACAATCCCGGGGTCGCGTTCGACAACGCGGCCGTCGCCGGCGGGGCCGGGACCATCGCGCGGACCGTGCTGGCCACGCGGCTGGAGAACGGGGATCCGCCCGATTCGTACCAGGCCCACGCCGGGCTCGAGCTCACCGACGACATCCAGGCCGGATACGTCGAGGATCTCCGCGAGTTGTACCAGGAGCAAGGCTGGCTGGCCAAGCTGCCGGGCGGGCTGGTCGACGCGATCACCGTCGGCACGAAGATCTACTGCGTGCCGGTGAACATTCATCGGTCCAATTTGTTGTGGTACAACCCGAAGACCCTGAGCGGGCTCGGGCTTACGCCGCCCAAGTCGTGGGCCGAGTTTCTTGAGCAAGGGGACGTCATCGCGAAGCGGGGGCTCACGCCGCTGTCGATCGGGCCGGCCTGGACGCAGAAGCATCTGCTGGAGAACGTGCTGCTCGGGGAGTTGGGGGCGGACGGGTACACGGGGCTGTTCAGCGGGCGCACCGACTGGACCGGCGTGCCCGTGCGGCAGGCGCTCGACCTCTGCACCGAGGTGCTGGCGCGCTCCGACCTCGCCGCCGCGGCCGCCGACTGGCAGCCGGCGCTCGATCGGGTGGTGGCGGGCACCGCGGCGTACAACGTCATGGGCGACTGGGCGGACGGCTATCTGCGCACCAACGGGCTGACCTTCACCCAGGGCTACGGTTGTATCACGGCGCCGGGGACGGAGCGGGTCTACAACTTCCTGTCGGACTCGTTCACGTTGCCCAAGGGGGCCCCGCATCCGGGGGCGGCGCGGAAGTGGCTGATCGAGTGCGGGTCGGTCGCGGGCCAGGATGCGTTCAACCCGCAGAAGGGGTCGGTACCGGCGCGCACCGACACCGATCGATCGAAATACACCGGCTACCTCGCGTCGGCGGTGGCCGAGTGGGCCGACGGGGGTACCCGGGTGGTGGGCTCGCTCACCCACGGGGTGGTCGCGGGGAGCGCCTGGAACGCCAAGATCGACACCGCGCTCGCCGCGTTCGTGCAGGACAAGGACGCCGCGAAGTTCGCCGCAGCGGTGGCGGCCGGGCGTGCCTGACCGGGCCGCGGGGAGCAGGCGCGCTGGAGGCCGGGGCGATGCCGGACCGGCCCGCACAAAGCGGGCGAGCGGTGGTGGCCAGGGGTGCCGGACCGGCCCGCGTGGAGCAGGCGAGCGGTGGTGGCCGGGGTGCCGGACCGGCCTGAAGGACACGGGTGAGCTGGATGTGGGGAACCTGTCGAGATTCGATCCGCCAGGGTGCGCTGCGGCGCGGCACTACTAGACTCGGCGGGCATGAGCACAGAAGAGATCGAGGCCGCGTCCCTGCTGAGCACGGTCCGGGCCCCGGGCGATCTTCGCAACCTGACCGCCGAGCAGCTCGATGTGCTCGCCGCGGAGATCCGCGACTTCCTCATCGCGAAGGTCTCGCGCACCGGCGGTCATTTGGGTCCGAACCTTGGCGTGGTCGAGCTGACCCTCGCCCTGCACCGCGTCTTCGACTCGCCGAAGGATCGGATTCTCTTCGACACCGGCCACCAGGCCTATGTTCACAAGATCGTCACCGGTCGCCAGGACGGCTTCGACCTGTTGCGCCGGCGTGGCGGGCTCACCGGCTACCCGAGCCGGGCCGAGAGCGAGCACGACATCATCGAGAACTCGCACGCCTCGACCGCGCTGTCGTATGCCGACGGGCTGTCCAAGGCGTTCGCGCTGCGCGGTGAGCCGCGTCACGTGGTCGCGGTCGTGGGTGACGGCGCGCTGACCGGCGGCATGTGCTGGGAGGCGCTGAACAACATCGCCGCGGCCAAGAACCCGCTGGTCATCGTGGTCAACGACAACGGCCGCTCCTACTCGCCCACCATCGGCGGGCTGGCCGACCACCTGTCCAACCTGCGGCTCAACCCCGGCTACGAGAAGGTGCTCGACCTGGTCAAGGACTCGCTGGGGCGCACCCCGCTGGTCGGGCCGCCGCTCTTCGAGGTGCTGCACGCGGTCAAGAAGGGCATCAAGGACGCGGTCGCGCCGCAGGCCATGTTCGAGGACCTCGGGATCAAGTACGTCGGGCCGGTCGACGGCCACGACCGCGAGGCGGTCGAGTGGGCGCTGCGGCGGGCCAAGAACTTCGGCGGCCCGGTGATCGTGCACGCGGTGACCCGCAAGGGCTTCGGGTACCGCCCGGCCGAGGAGGACGAGGCCGACTGCCTGCACGGGCCCAGCAGCGCCTTCGACATCGAGACCGGCAAGCTGCTCGCGCCCGCGTCGCTCAAGTGGACCGGCGTGTTCGCCGACGAGCTGGTGGCGATCGCCGACGAGCGGGCCGACGTGGTGGGCATCACCGCGGCGATGGCGGAGCCGACCGGCATCGCCAAGCTGATGCGGAAGTACCCCGAGCGCGCTTATGACGTCGGCATCGCCGAGCAGCACGCCGCCACCTCGGCGGCCGGCCTCGCCATCGGCGGCCTGCACCCGGTCGTGGCGGTCTACGCGACGTTCCTCAACCGCGCGTTCGACCAGGTCCTGCTCGACGTGGCCATGCACAAGCTGCCGGTCACCTTCGTGCTCGACCGGGCGGGCATCACCGGCCCCGACGGGCCGTCGCACTACGGCATCTGGGACATGTCAGTCTTCGGCGTCGTCCCCGGCCTGCGCCTGGCCGCCCCGCGCGACGCGCAGACGGTTCGCGAGGAGCTGCGCGAGGCGGTCGGCATCGAGGACGGCCCGACGATCCTGCGCTTCCCGACCGGCTCCGTCCCGCCCGACCTGCCGGCGCTGCGCCGCGTCGGCGGCGTGGACGGCTTCGGCGGCATCGACGTGCTCGCCGAGCACGTGCGCAAGGACGTCCTGCTGGTCAGCGTGGGTGCCTTCGCCCACATGGCCGTCGACGTGGCGGCCCGCCTGGCCGAGCAGGGTTACGGTGTCACGGTCGTGGATCCCCGATGGGTACGTCCCGTGCCGGTCGAACTCGTCGCCCTGGCCCGCGATCACCGCCTGGTGGTCACGCTGGAGGACGGCGTGCGCACCGGCGGCGTGGGCGACGCGATCGCCAAGTCCCTGCGCGACGCCGACGTCTGGGTGCCGCTGCGCGACCTCGGCATCCCCCAGGGCTGGCACCCGCACGGCGCGCGCAACGAGATCCTGGCCGACCTCGGCCTCACCGCGCAGGACGTGGCCCGCCAGGTCACCGAGTGGGTCAGCCGCATCGAGCAGCCGGCCCCGCTGCCCGGCGCCCCCTCCGCAAGGGCCCGCGCCCCGCGCCGCTGACCCCCGCACCGCCACCGACCGAACCGCCCCGAACCGCCCCGAACCGAACCGCCCCGAACCGAACCGAACCGCCCGAACCGAACCGGCGCGACCGACCGACCTGGTCGGCCGCGCGGCCGCGCGCGCCCGGCCGACGGACCGAACATCGACGGGGCGGCAACCCGGCGGGTAGGCGTGGGACTCTCTTGTGGCGAGGAGAGGGGACCCGTGCCCGACGCGATGATCGAGCTCGACATCAGCACGCCGTGGGAGCCGGGCCGTGCGGCGGGGGTGCCGGTCGGGCGGCGGGGGCGGCGGCGGGTGGCCGGGGTCGCCGGGATGCTGGCGGTGGCCGTCCTGGTGCTGGGCGCGAGCGCGGCCGGGCGGGGCCTGGCGCCGGTGTACCACGCGGACTTCCAGGTGCTGACGCTCGACGGGGCCGGCGGGCGGTTCTTCATGACGCGGTATCCGATGGGCGGCGGCGGGCGGCAGGTGCTCGAGGCCGTCGCCGCCGGTGACGGGCGGCTGCTGTGGCGGCGGGACCTCGGCGGCGGCGAGTCGTTCGCCGCGGTCACGGACCGGGTGGTGCTGCTGCAGAGCCACGAGGGCGACGAGGGCGGCGACGACGGCGGTGGCGGGCTGATCGCGCTCGACGCGGCGAGCGGGGCGGAGCGGTGGGAGCGCGCGCGGGCGCGGTTCGCCGGGCTGGCCGGCGGGCGGGTGCTGGTCGAGGACCGGGCGTGGCCGCGGGAGGAGGTCGGGTTCGACCCGGCCTACGGGGACCCGGAGGACCCCTCGGTGGCGCTGCCCATGCTGCCGCACCACGAGCGCTACCTCGCGCTGGAGCAGCCGACCGGCGGTGTCGCCTGGAGCGTCGAGACGCCGCCGGGCACGCTGCCGAGCCTGGACGTGCGCGACTACCCGGAAGTCCTCGGCCTGACCGATCTGGATGCCGATGGGGTACTGCGGGTGCGGGACCCGGTCACCGGCGCGCTCAGGGCCACCTATCGGCTGGACGCGCGCGGACCGGTCGCCCGGCACCAGGACGGGGTGCCGGGGCAGGAGGTCGTCTTCCCGGCCGGCGGGCGGGGCGCGGACGTCTACGACCGCGCGTCCGGGCGGCGGCTGTGGCACTGGGACGGGCCCGACGCGGCCTACAACGGGCCGTACCCCTGCCTCGGCGACCGCTACTGCGTCTTCGACGGCGCCGGCACCGCGGTGCTCGACGCGGCCACCGGCGCGCCCGTGCGGCGGATCGACCGGTATGCCGGCCTGCTCGACGGCGCCGGCGAGCGCATGGTCCTGTATGCGCAGGGCATCGTCGGCTACCACCCCAACGACGTCGCGGCGTTCGCCGGGCCGGGCGCCGCGGTCGCCTGGCGGCTCGACGGCTGGTTCGTCGCCGGGGGCTACGGCACGGCCCGCGCCCCGGGCGGGTACTTCGTCTGGCACCCGCTCGGGCGCACCGACTCGATGGTCGGCCGGCTCGACCCGCGCGACGGCACCGTGCGGGTCTTCGGCGTGGCCGACAACTTCTACGGCTCCCCGCAATGCGTCGCGACCGCGGGCCGGGTCGCCTGCCTCGCCATCGGCGCCGTCTACGTCTGGAGGCTCCCATGACCGGCGCTCAGCCCGGGGAAGTCGTGATCGACCTCGGGATGCTCGCGGCGGGGACACCGCCACCGCCGGCACCGCCGGCGGCATGGCGGCCGCGGCGGCTCGGGGCGCGGGGGCGCGCGGTGGCGCTGCTCGCCGTGGTCGCGGCCGGGCTGGCCCTGCCGGGCGCGGACGCGCGGGCGGACGGCGGCCCGGTATTGCACCTCGGCTCGGTGCCCAACGTGCTGCTGGGCGACGGCGTGGTGTATCTGGAGACCTGGACCCGCGCCGGCGCCCTCGACCGGCTGGAGGCCCGCGACACCGCCTCCGGGCGCCTGCGGTGGGCCGTCGACCTGGAGCAGTGGGAGTCGGCGGTGGCCGTGGCGACGGGCGTGGTCGTGCTGGGCCGCCCGAACGGTTCGCCGGACGGGGGGTACTCCCTGCTCGTCCGCGACGGGCGCACGGGCGCGCCGCTGTGGCGGCGCGACGGGGCGCTGATCCTCGGCGCGGCCGGCGGTCTGGTGCTGCTGCAGGACGGTTGGCCGGCGGGGCCGTCGACCGAGGCGCTGCCGGGACTGGACACCCAGCCCGCGGACACCCATGTCTTCGGCGTGGACGCGCGCACCGGCGCGGAGGCGTGGACGGTCGCCGTGCCGGCCGGCGCGGCGCTGTCGTTCGCGAGCGACAAGACCCGGCCGTACGAGCTCGCCTGGTTCGCCGACCTGCGCGCCGGTGGGGAGCTGCGCACCTACGACGTGGCCACCGGCCGGGTGACCCGCACCGACCGGCTGGCGGTGAGCGGCCCCGCCGCCGCGTTCACCGTTGGCGACGCACCGGGCCTCACCCTCGCGCCCGGCTCCCGCGCCGGGCAGGTCCTCGTCTCGGTGCTGGGCCGCCCGGGGGCCCCGCAGCAGGGCGACGTGCCGCAGCGCGTCGAGGCGTTCGACCGGGCAACCGGGCGCCTGCTGTGGAGCCGCGACGCCGCTAGGACGAGGGTCTTCGCCTGCGCGCCCGGGCGCTGGTGCCAGAACGACACCGGCGGCATCGCCGCCCTCGACGCGCCGACCGGCCGCGAGGTGTGGCGGGCGGACGGCTTCGACACGGTGCTCGGCGGCGCGGGGGACACCGTGGTCCTCGCCGGGCGCGGCCTCGACAACCTGCAGCGGGCGGAGCTGCTGCTCGTCGACGGGCGCACCGGCGCGCCGCGGGCGCGCGTCGAGGGCTGGCACGGGCTGACCGCGCTCGGCGGCGCGGTGGTGGTGTGGCGGCGGGCGGCGGAGGAGCGCGACACGACGCTGGGCATCCTCGACCCGGCGACGGGGCGGATCGCGGTGTTCGGCCACGGCGACTCCTGGGCCGGCCAGCCCCGCTGCGCGACGGACGGCCGGGTCGTCGGCTGCATCCCGGTCGGCGACCTGACCGTCTGGAGGCTCCCGGCGGTCGCCCGCCGTTAGCACAATGGATGCGTGCTGCTCAGCACGACGCATACGTTCGATGCCGCCGTGATCGACCTGGGCCCGGTGGGCGAGGCCCGGGCGCCCGACGCCGACCGGGGGCCCGAGGGGCTGCCCCGGGGCTGGGGGCTGCTGCTGGCACTGGGGCTGGTGTTGTCGCTCGTGTCGGCGGTACCACTGCCGGAAGCTCCGCGCGAGGTGACCCGGCAGCCGCTGCGCAACGGCGCGTTCCACCTGGTCGGCGGGGCACTGCTGGTGCTGCAGAGCGACCGCACCCCGACGCCCGTGGCGGCGTTCGACGGCGCCGACGGCAGCACGCGCTGGACCTACACGCCCGACGGGCTGGCCACTCTGTCCTACGCGGCGGCCGGCGGCGACCTCGTGGTGCTCTCGCCCGACCTGTGCCGCTCCGGCGTGACCGGGCTGACCGTCGCGGTCGACCTGCGCAGCGGGGCCCAGCGCTGGCAGGCCATCGGCGTGCCGGTGCGCACCGCGCCGGGCGTGGCCGGCACCGTCGTGCTGCGCAGCCTGTGGTCCGACGGCTGCGGCGCCCTCGCGGCCAACGCCCCGATCGGCGGTGCGCTGCGCTGGCAGGCCCTCGACGCCGACGGGCGCACCCGGTGGGAGATCCCGGTCGACGCCGGCACCCGGGTCGCGGTCGACACCGCCGAGGCCGGCGCGGCCTGGGCGGCGCTGGCCGACCGGCAAGGCGCGGTGAGCGTCGCCGACTTCGCCACCGGCACCCGCACGAGCGCCGGCGCGCTGCGGGCCGGCCCCGACGACCTGGTCGCCGCCGCCGGCGACCTGCTGGTGCTGGCGAGCTTCGACCTGTCCGGGGCGGCGCTGACCGCCTACCGGCGCGGTGCGTGGGCGGCGCCGGCCTGGCGCGCGCGGGTGCCGGCGCGGCCCGCGTCCGGGCGCACCGACCGGTTCACCGTGCGGCCCTGCGGCCGGGTGCTGTGCGTGGCCGGGGAGCGCACCGTCGTGCTCGACCCGGCGACCGGGGCGGTCCTGTGGAGCGCCGCCGACCGGACCGACCTCACCGCCGTGCCCGGCGGGCTGCTCGCCGCGGCCGGCGCCCGCCCGGCCGTGCTGCTCGACCCGGCCACCGGCGCGCCCGCCGCGCGGCTCACCGGCTGGGACGTGCTCGGCGCGGACGCGCACCGGGTGCTGCTCGGCGCGGTCACCGGCGACCGGACGCTGCTCGGGTTCGGCGCCGGCACGGGCGTGGCGCCGTTCGCCACCGTCGATGCCCGGCTCGACGGGTGCGAGCTCGACGGGCCGCTCGTCGCCTGCCGGACCGGCGCCGACGAGGTACTCCTGCTGCGGCTGGCGGCATAGCCCAGCCGCGGGGGACGCTGGAAGGCGTGGGCGAACTGATCGACCTGGGCGAGACGCGCGGCGCCGTCGAGGACCGGCTGGCGGCATAGCTCGGCTGCGGGGACGCTGGAAGGCGTGGGCGAACTGATCGACCTGGGCGAGACGCGCGGCGCCGTCGAGGACCGGCTGGCGGCATAGCCCGGCTGCGGGGACGCTGGAAGGCGTGGGCGAACTGATCGACCTGGGCGAGACGCGCGGCGCCGTCGAGGACCAGCTGGCGGACTGGCCCGAGCGGGGCGCGCCCGGGCGCCGGCAGTGGCCGATCGTCGCCGTGCTGACCCTCGTGGTGCTGTTCGCGGCCGGATCCGAGCCGGCCATCGGCATCGAGGAGGCTGGCGTGCTCGCCGAGCACGCGTCGGACTTCGTCGCCGACCGCGGGGCCGTGTATGCGCTGCGCGAGGAGCCCGCGGTCACCGCCTACGACTGGAGCACCGGCCGGGCCCGCTGGAGCCGCTCGCTGCCCGCCGGCTCCGGGCAGGTGTACCTCGCCGCCGACCGCGCCTACCTGCGCCACCGCCCGTGCACCGAGACCGTCGGCTGGAGCCTGGAGCGGCTCGACCCCGCGACCGGGCGCCGGCTGTGGTCGCGCTCCGGCGGGCCGATCGCCGTGCTGGCCGGCCCGCCCGGCGCGCCGCCCGGGCTGCTCACCATCGACGACCCGGGCGCGGTCTGCCCGCCGGTCACGCCCCTGCGCGGCGCGCCGCCCGCCCCGATCCACCTCTCCGGCCTGGACGCCGAGACCGGCGGCATCCGGTGGTCCTTCGAGCTGCCCGGCGGGGCCCGCCTGGTGGCACCGGACGTGCCCGGCAGCGCCTGGTTCGCGGTGTGGTACCCGGGCGGCCGGGCCGAGATCCGGGCCGCGGCGACGGGCGCGGTGACCGCCGCGGCCGACCTGCCCGAACTCGCCGGCAATCCGCCGACCGGCCTGCGCATCGTCGGCGACCTGCTCGTGCTGGTGAGCGTGGGCGCGGACGGGGCGCTGATCACCGCGTACCACCGCGACGGCCTGCGGTACCAATGGCATCGGCTCTTCTCCTCCTCCGACCCGGCACCGATCGCCGAGATCGCCTACGGCCCGGTCGTCGTGGCCTGCGGGCCGATGGTGTGCGTGCCGAACTGGCGCGACCTGGCGGTGCTCGACCCGGCCACCGGCGATCCGGTCTGGCGGCGCCCGGTGCAGCTCGACGCGGCCGGGCGCGGCGTGCTGGTGGCCCGCGACCGCGACGACTTCACCACCGTGCGGGTGCTGGACTGGCGCACCGGGGCCGACCGCGCGGACCTGGCCGGCTGGGCGATCGTGCCCACCGCGAGCGCCGGCACGGACGACGACGAGCTCGGCACCGCCCCGGTCGGCACCGCCATCGTCCAGCGCCCGGACGGCGACGGCGCCCGGCTGGCCACGATCGACCTGAACACCGGCGCGATCGCCCCGCTCGGGCGGATCGGCGCCGTCCCGGACCGCTGCGCGATCCGCCACCATCGGCTCTCGTGCCTGTCCGCACTGGACTCGGTGCGCCTCTGGCGCTTGCCGGGATAGTTACATTGGCTCCACGGGGCCTTTCACGGGGACTTCACGTCCCCTGCACGAGACTGGCCCGGATCTGGGGGTGAGAGGCGTGCGCGTGCTGGTCATCGAGGACGAGACCAATCTCGCCGACGCGATCGTGCGGGGGCTGCGCCGGCAGGGCATGGCCGTCGACGTCGCCTACGACGGCACCACCGGGCAGGAGATGGCCATGGTCACCCGCTACGACGTCGTGGTGCTCGACCGGGACCTGCCCGGCGTGCACGGCGACGAGATCTGCGCCGACCTGGTCGCCTCGGGCGCGCTGACCCGGGTGCTGATGCTGACCGCCAGCGGCAGCGTCGCCGACCGGGTCGAGGGCCTGCAGATCGGCGCCGACGACTACCTGCCCAAGCCGTTCGCCTTCGACGAGCTCGTCGCCCGGGTGCAGGCGCTGGGCCGGCGCGCCACCCCGGCCGCGCCGCCCGTGCTCACCATCGGCGACCTCGTGCTCGACCAGGCCCGCCGGGTCGCCACCAGGGCCGGGCAGCCGCTCGACCTGACCCGCAAGGAGTTCGGCCTGCTGGAGGAGCTGCTCAAGGCCCGGGGCGCGGTCGTGTCCAGCGAGGAGCTGCTGGAGCGGGTCTGGGACGCCAACGCCGACCCGTTCACCACCACGGTGCGGGTGACGATGATGACCTTACGCAAGAAGCTCGGCGAGCCCGCCCTCATCGAGACCGTCGTCGGCGCCGGATACCGCACGAGACCACCCCGATGAGGCACCCGCGATGACCATCTACGACGCGCGCCGCACCGCCATCTTCCGGCCCACATTGCGGCTGCGCCTCACGCTGCTCAACGGCATCCTGCTGATCGGGGCCGGGCTGGTCCTGGTGATCCTCGCCTACATCCTCGTCGACGGCGCGCTCAAGCCCGCCGACCAGCTGCAGCCGGGCACCCGCGTGGTGCTGGCCAACGGCGCCGAGGTCGACGCGCACACCTGGCAGACCGAGCTGGTCGACGCCGCCGAGTGGGAGCTGCTCACCCGGGGCAGCCTGGCGCTGCTGCTCATCGGCGCGGTCGGGGTGGCCGGCGCCTACGTCGTGGCCGGGCGGGCGCTGCGACCCCTGCAGCGGGTCACCAGCACCGCGCAGCGGCTCTCCGGCGAGTCCCTCGACGCCCGTATCAACTACGACGGCGCCGACGACGAGGTGGCGGAGCTGGCGAAGACCTTCGACGCGATGCTGGACCGGATCGCCACCACGTTCGAGACGCAGAAGCGCTTCGTCGCCAACGCCTCGCACGAGCTGCGCACGCCGCTGGCGGTGATGCGCACCGAGGTCGACGTGACGCTCGACGATCCCGAGGCGGACGTGGCGGAGTACCGCCGGATGGCCACCGTCGTGCGCGACGCCTCCATGCGCGCCAACGCGCTGGTCGAGTCGCTGCTGCTGCTGGCCCGCACGGAGGCGCAGGCCGGCCGCCGGCTCGGCCGCAAGGTCAACACCGACCTGGCCACCGGGGTCACCGTCGCGCTGTCGGCGATGAGCAAGGAGATCCAGCGGATCAACCTCGACGTCAGCACCGACCTCGCGCCGGCCTACGTCGTGGGCGATCCCGGCCTGCTGGAGCGGCTGGCCGGCAACCTGGTCGAGAACGCGGTGCGGTACAACCACCTCGCCGGCCGGATGTGGGTGCGCAGCGGCACCGACGAGACGCTCGCCTGGCTCGTGGTCGGCAACACCGGCTTCGAGGTCGAGCCGGCCGACCTGCCGGCGCTGTTCGAGCCGTTCCGCCGGGGCGGGCGCGAGCGGACCGGGGCCCGCGGCACCGGGCTCGGCCTGTCGATCGTGCGGGCGATCTGCGAGGCGCACGGCGGCGGGGTCAGCGCGGTCGCCCTCGACGGCGGCGGCCTGGAGGTCACCGTGTCGCTGCCGGCCGCCGCGGTCACGCCGGTGCTGAGCGGCACCGCCGCGGTGCGCCCGGCCGCCTGATACGCGCGGGGCATGTGATCATGTCCACACCCGCTCAGTAAGGACCCCGGCGGCGCCGATGTGTGCGGTATCCGCCGGCGGCGGCAGGGGATGGAGGCGTCGATGCGGCTGCGCGGCTGGCTCGTCGCCGGCATTCTCATGGCGCTGCTGCTCGCCGTCGGTGGCGTCGGCCTCTCCGTCAACCGCTCCGCGCTGCGCGCCGCCGAGAACGTGCACCGCGCCGACTCGCTGGCCCTCGCCACCAACAACGGTGGCCTCGCCGCGGAGCTGCTGCGCGTCTCCGCCAAGGAGCTCAACGACTTCATCACCAACCACCCGCTGTCGCTGACCCCGGGCGACGAGGGCGACACGGCCGCCCTGCAGGACTACGCCGCGAAGTCGACGTACTTCGGCTACGGCCTGGTGCTCACCGACCTCGTCGGCCATCCGCTCAACGCCACCGACACCGCGAACATGTTCCCCGACCCGGAGTCGATCGGCTTCAAGCCGCTGATCTCCGGGCTGGCCCTCGGCGAGCCCGGCTTCTCCTCGATTATGACCGTCAAGGACACGCTGGTGCAGGCCGTGGCCGTGCCGATCGTGGTGGGCAGCGCGCCGGTGGCGATCCTCTACGGGTTCATCCCGGTGGTGAAGAGCCAGATCCAGGAGTACCTGGTGAAGCTGCGCGACGACTCGCACGTGTCGATGCTCGTCGACTCCGCCGGCACGGTCGGCGCGTCCAGCAGCCCCGAGCTGGTCGGCACGCTCGTCGACTCGGCGATCATCGCCAGGATCGGCTCCACCGACTCGGTGTTCGTGAGCTACACCGAGAACGGCCGCTCGATGATCGCCACCGTGCACGGCGGGCTGCCCGGCGGCTGGGCCTACGTGCGCACCCAGTCCACCGCCACCTTCGACGGCCCGGTGCGCAACCGCAGCCTCACGATCAACCTCGCGCTGCTCACCATGCTCGTCGTCGCGGTCGCCGGGCTGGCCGTGCTCGCCTACCGCTCGCAGCTCGTGCGCCGCCGCGCGGAGGAGCGCTTCTCGGCCCTGGTCGAGCACGCCCCCGACGTCGTCACCGTCCTCGACGCCGAGGGGCTGGTGGCGTACTCCAGCCCGAGCGCCGAGCGCATCCTGGGCGCCGTCGCCGTGGGCTCCCCTGTGTTCGACCTCATCCACCCCGACGAGCGCGACCACGTCCGGGAGCGCTTCGCCGGGCTGCTGCAGCAGCGCGGCGGGGTGGAGCGCATGCAGGTGCGGGTACGCCACGCTGACGGCAATCACCGCTGGTTCGACCTCACCGCCTCCAACCAGCTGCACAACCCGGCCCTGAACGGGGTGGTCGTCAACGCCCGCGACATCACCGACAGCCGCGAGATGCAGGACCGCCTGGCCCACGACGCCCACCACGACCCGCTCACCGGCCTGCCGAACCGCCGCCGGCTGCACCAGCGCCTCAGCGCCTCGCTGCCGGACACCCCGGTCGGGGTGCTCTTCGTCGACCTCGACGGCTTCAAGCCGGTCAACGACGCCCTCGGCCACGAGGCCGGCGACGAGCTGCTACGCCAGGTGGGCGCCCGGCTGTCCGACTGCCTGCGCCCGGCCGACGTGCTGGCCCGCGTCGGCGGCGACGAGTTCGTGCTGCTGCTGCCCGGCGTCGGCCCGGGCGATGACGCCGGCCCGTTGCTCGAGCGGCTCCGGGCGCAGATCGGGGAACCGTTCGAGATCTACGGGCACGAGGTGCGCATCGGCGCGAGCATCGGGGTGCACCTTGCGGCGGCGGGGGAGCACCCAGACGCCGTCCTGCGCACCGCCGACGAGGCCATGTACGCCGTCAAGCACGGCACCGACCGCCCCGGCCGCCACCGCGCCTGAATCGGGTCGCGCGCGCACCGTCAGCGCGCGCTGAACGACGCCCCCCTGCACGATTTCGATCTCCAGCACCGTGACACGTGTCGGCGTCAACTGGTCCCCTTCGGATCCGTTCTGCACTGTCTACCGCCCCCGGACGTGCGTGCGCACCGTAATCATCATGGGCGAGCGCACCCGAGGAGTTCGCTTACTCGCCGTAGAGTGATCCCCCCTCTACGGACCGTGGAACACGCTCATCAGCGCTCACTACCTTATGGTCTATATCACAGAGCGTTATGTGGGTCCCTGATACGTCGCGTTACCGACGGTCACGAACGCAAGAGCATTCGGGCCTTTTTGCCCATGCGGCGAAAAACCGGGCCGGGGCTACCGGATGGGGCCGTACCACTCCTAGGTTCTGCGGACATGGCCGTGAGCGACGAGGTGGCGCCCGACGAGTGGGAGTGCCGCGTGTTCCTCGCCGTCGCCGAGCACCGCCAGCACACGAAGGCCGCCGAGGCGCTGTCGCCGAGCCGTCCGCGGCACCTGCGCGACCGGCCGTATGCGCGGCAGCTGGTCGGCAAGACGATCCAGCGGATCGAGCGGTGGTGCGGCGAGCCGCTGTTCGAGGGCAGCCGGGGCCAGCTGCGGCTGACCGAGCGCGGCCGCGAGTTCGAGCGGGCCGCGCGCAGCGTCGTGGGGGAGTATCAGCTGATGCGCCGGGTGGCCCGGGAGGAGGGCCTGCCGCGGCTGGCCTGCCTGCCGCACCACGCGGCGTTCGTCGCCCCCGCGCAGGCCCGGCTGCGGGAGCGCTTCGGCCGGCCCCGGATCGCGGTGCAGTATCTGCACGACGACGCCGGCCTGCGCGGCCCCGCCCTGCTCGTCGGCGCGGCGCGGCCGGCTCCGGACGCCCGCGCGATCCCGCTCTACACGGCGCGCCTGGAGGCGATGGTGCCGGCCGGGCGCTTCCCGGCCGAGGGGCTCGCCCTGCCCGAGCTGCTGCAGCGGTACCACCCGTTGCTCCACCTCACCGGCGTGCCCGCCGACCGGATCGACGCGTGGGGGCTGCGCGGCCCGGCGGCGGCCCCGGCGGGCGGCTCGGCCGACATCGCGACCACGGTGGTGCACCTGCGGCACGAGGCCGGCGCGGCGTGGGACGGGCGGATCCTGGTGGCGCCGTCGGACGTGGCGCTGGCCTTCAAGCCCGGCATGGAGTTCGGCGGGCGGCACGCCGACCGGTTCACGTGGGTGCCGCTGGTCCTCGACGGCCCGCTGACCCATGAGGTGCGCCTGACCGTGCGCCGCGGCGCCGAGGACGACGAGGCGGTGCCGGCCGCCATCGTCGCACTGCAGTCGGCGGTCCGCGCCCTGCCCGCCCTCGCCGGCGGCAATCCCTGACATTCGTTGTTCGATACCGGGCGGATCCTGTCCGGTATCGCTCCTAGCGTGGTGCCTGCCAACACCGAGGAGGAGCAACATCATGCACTTCGCGTCAGTCCGCCTGATCACCGACCAGGTCGGCCGGCTCGCCGACTTCTACGAGCACGTCACCGGCCGGGCCGCCCGCCGGTACTCGCCCGACTTCGCCGAGGTCGTCCTGCCCGGGGCGACGCTGGCGATCGGCAGCACCGCCACGGTCAAGCTGTTCGGCGAGGGCTCGGCGGCGCCGGCCGCCAACCGGACCGCGATCGTCGAGTTCCGGGTGGACGACGTGGACGCCGAGTTCGCCCGGCTGCGCGACCTGATCGGCGAGCTCGTGCAGGAGCCGACCACCATGCCCTGGGGCAACCGGTCGCTGCTGTTCCGCGACCCCGACGGGACCCTGGTCAACCTGTTCACGCCGGTCACCGCCGAGGCGATCGCCCGCCAGCACCGCTGAGGGCATCTGGGTATCGTCGGTGCTGTGACCGCAGTGTTCGTCAACGGCAATCCCGAGTCGTCCGCGATCTGGGGGCCACTGCTCGCCGCGCTCGGCCGGACCGATGTCGTGCTGCTGTCGCCGCCCGGGTTCGGCGCCGCGGTGCCCGAGGGGTTCCAGTGCACCCTGACCGGCTACCGCGACTGGCTGATCGGCCGGCTGGAGGTGCTGGACGGGCCGGTCGACCTGGTGGGCCACGATGTCGGGGGCAGCACCGTGGTCTCCGTCGCCATGGCCCGGCCCGACCTGCTGCGGACCTGGGTCAGCGACTCGCTGGGCGTGTTCGACCCGGACTACCGCTGGCATGATCTCGCCCAGCAGTGGCAGACCCCGGGCGCCGGCGAGGCGTCGGTCGCCGAGCTGCTGGGCGGCTCCCTGGGGGAGCGGGCCGAGCGGATGGTCGCGCTCGGCATCCCGCCGGCGGTGGCCGAGGAGCTGGCCGCGGCCCAGGGGCCGGAGATGGGCCGGGCCATCCTCGCGTTCTACCGGTCCGCGGCGCAGCCGGCGATGGCCGACCTCGGCAAGCAGCTGGAGGCGGCCGCGGCCCGGCCGGGCCTCGCCATGATCGGCACCGAGGACCGCTTCGTCGGCACCGAGGCGCTCCGCCGCCGCTCCGCGGCCCGGGCCGGCGCCCGCGCGGAGCTCCTCGACGGCCTCGGCCACTGGTGGATGGTCCAGGACCCCGAGCGCTGCGCGCGCATCCTCGCGGCATTCTGGGCCGGGCAGTAGGCCGGCGACGCCGGGCCTGCCCTCGGACCGGGATGTTCCCGCCGCACCCCGCGCGGGGACCGGAAGTCTCCGTGATCATGCGCAACCCGGCGTCGACACCAACGGTTTTCATGATCGTGGAGTCGTGATGTACCCCCGTGTACCACAAGTCTCCGGGATCATGGCAAACCCGGTGTGCGGTCAGCGCGGGCGTCATGATCACGGAGACATACGTCCGGCCCGGCCGCGCAGATCGCAGGTCTCAGGGGTGGGTGCTCTGGCGCAGCACCAGTTCTACCGGGAAACGCTCCCGGTGGCCGGCCGGGACGTCGCCGGAGAGCAGGAGCCGGGCCGCCGCGGCCGCCATCTCCTCGACCGGCAGGCGCATGGTGGAAAGGGGCGGGTTCGTGCACTCCGCAGCCACGCTGTCGTCGAAGCCGATGATGGCGACGTCCTGCGGCACGCGCCGGCCGGTGGCGGTGATCGCCTGGACCGCTCCGGCGGCCATCAGGTCGCAGGCCACGAACATCGCGTCGAGGTCCGGGTGGCGCTCCAGCAGCCGGCGCGCCGCGCGGTGGCCGTCCTCGCGGCGGAACTCGCCGCCCTCGCCGAGGTCCGCCAGGCCCAGCTCGCGCACCGCGCGCCGGTAGCCGGCCCGGCGGTCGATCGCGCAGGTGTTGGTCGCCGGCCCGTGAATCGCGGCGATCCGGCGGCGGCCCAGCCGGTGGAGCTGCTCGACCGCCGCATGCGCGCCGCCGGCGTTGTCCGCCTCCACCGCCGGTACCGCCGCGGCCGTGGCAACCAGCGACACCACGCGCGGGCAGCGGCGGTGGAAGCGCGCCGCGAGCTCCGGCGTGACGTTGGCCAGCACCGCGCCGACCGTGGTCTCCGCCGCGATCGCGTCGATCGCCTCGCCCGCGCCGTCCCGGCCCACGGCCCGGACCCGCAGGTGCACGTCCACCCGCTCGAGCTCCGACATGAGCCCGGCCAGGATGCGGCTGTAGTACGGATGCGCGCCCAGCCACCCGTGGGCCGGGCCGTAGGCGACGGCGACGATGTCCACGGCCCGCCGGCGGCCGGAGGCGAGCGCCCGCGCGGTCTGGTTCGGCCGGTAGCCCAGCTCGGCGACGGCCGCCCGCACCCGGGCCCGCAGGTCGCCGGACGCGCCGGGCACGTCGTTGATCACCCGCGACACCGTCGCCCGGGAGACCCCGGCCGCCTGGGCGACGTCCTCGATGGTCGGTCTTGACCTGCTCACACACTCGAACGATAGACGAGAGAGCGCTCTCATGGGAAGCGATGTGCTACCTTTGGTTGCACGTTCTTGTGAAAGGAGTCCGTCGTGAACCGCACCACACCGATGCCCGCGATCGTCGACCGCGACGCCTTCCAGGCCGAGCTGGACGCGCTGCGGGTCCGTGAGAAGGCGCACACCCGCGAGGGTGACGCGATCGCCGCGGCGCGCCGGCGCCTGCCCATGGTCGAAGTGGACGCCGGCATCGAGCTGACCGGCCCCGACGGCCCGGTCAGCCTGCTGGACGCGTTCGAGGGTCGCCGGCAGCTGATCGCCTACTACTTCATGTGGTACCCGGGCCGGCCCGCGGCCGAGCAGTGCGAGGGCTGCACGTGGATCACCGGGCAGGTCACGGAGCTGTCCTACCTGCACTCGCGCGACATCACCTACGCGGTGCTCTGCCAGGGTCCGTTCGAGGAGAGCATGCGGTACCGCGATTTCATGGGCTGGCGCCTGCCGTGGTACTCCGCCCAGGCCGCCGCCCCGGCGCTGCTCGCCGGCCGCCGGGTCGGCATGTTCCACCTCGTGTGCTACCTGCGCGACGGCGACCGCGTCTTCGAGACCTACTGGACCACCGGCCGCGGCGCCGAGGTCATGGACTACAGCTACGCGCTCATGGACCGCACCGTCTACGGCCGCCAGGAGCCGTGGGAGGACTCGCCGCCCGGCTGGCCGCAGGGCTGCAGCTACACCCGCACCGCGGCCGGCGAGCCCGGCTGGCCACCGGCGCAGCGTCCAGCTGGGCGCCCGATCGCCCAGTGGTCGCGCCTGTCGGCCGGCCGCTCCGACGACCTCGGCCCCGCCGGTTCGCACGGCTGACCCGGCGGGCGGCGTCAGGCATCGCGCCGCAGCGCGGACAGGCCCCACAGCTCGGCGATGCGGCCGTCGCGCACCCGGAAGATCTCCAGCATGGTCGGCGGCCGCTGTCCCGGAATGCCGTGCACGCTCGTGCGGACAGCGGCCCGGTCGCCCTCGACGATCATTTCCTCGACGACGACCCAGGCGTCGGGATACGCCTCGTGGAAGCGCTGCCAGGACCGGGTGACGGCCTCCGGCCCGGTGACATCGAGCGGATGACTGTAGAAATCGGCGGTGAAGATCTCGTTCGCGGCGGCGTGGTCATGAGCGTTGAAGGCGGCATACATGCGCCGGGCCGTCGCGCGCACGTCGTCGGTCATCGGTTCTCCTGTTCGCTGACGTTCGCGCGAATGCGCCGGAGCACGCGCAGCACGGTTTCCCGCTCGCCGGCCGGGACGCCGTCGAGCAGCCGCTCCTGGTAGGAGCGGTGCGACCGCACCAGCTCATCGGCCGCCCGCTCGCCGGTGGGCGTCAGGGCGGCCAGGGTGTAGCGGTTGTCCGCCGGGTCGAGGCGGCGGCGGACCAGCCCTTCCGCCTCGAACTCCTTGACCAGCCGGGTGACGCTCGCGCCGTCGATGGCGAGCGCCTGACGCAGGTCGCTGTGGCTGGTCTCGCCGTCGCGCCGCAGCCGGACCAGCACCTGCACCCGCTGGGCGCTCAGGCCCACGTGCCGGGCGAACGCCTGCCGCAGCTCGGCGCAGGCGCCGCCGATCTCGCGGAAGAACTCGTCCTCGGCCGTCTCGTCACGCACGATCAATTTATACCGTCAACTCTTGATGCCATCAAGAGATGTATGGTGCTCCCGTGGATGCCAAGACCGACGAGTTGCGGGCCGCGCACGACGTGCTGGCGGAGTTCTATGCCGAGCGCCTGGCCGGGGCGCTGGAGCGGATGCCGGTCGAGCGGGCGGTGCTCGGCCTGTTCGCCGAGCTGACCCGGGCCGCCGGCCTGGGCACCGACGTGGGCGACATCGGCTGCGGGACCGGCCGGCTCGCCCCGTTCCTGGCGGCGCAGGGCCTGTCCCCGCACGGGGTCGATCTGTCTCCCGAGATGGTCCGGGTGGCCCGGCGCGACCAGCCCGGCTTCCCGTTCGAGGTCGGCGACCTGCGCCGCCTGCCCTTCGCCGACGGCTCGCTGGCCGGGGTCGTCTGCTGGTACTCGCTGATCTTCCTGGCCCCGGCCGACCGGGAGACCGCCTTCGCCGAGCTGGCCCGCGTCGTCAAGCCGGGCGGCCACCTGGTGACCGCGTTCAAGGCCGGCGACGGGACGCTGCGCCGCTCCGGCCGCCTGACCGGGCTCGGCGTCGAGTTCGACGCCTACTGGCTCTCGCCGGAGGAGATGCGGCGCCGGACCGCCGAAGCCGGCTTCGAGACGGTCTTCTGGGCCGGTCGCCCCGCCGAGGAGCCGGAGACCACCCCGCAGGGGTACCTCGTCGCCCGCCGGACCGGCCCGTGAGCGAGGCTCAGCCCAGGGGCGGCGGTCGCGCCGCGCGGCTCGTCGAGGGCCTCGCGGGCGAGGCTCAGCGCGGGCGAGGCTCAGGGCGGGCGAGGCTCAGGGCGGGCGAGGCTCAGGGCGGGCGAGGCTCAGGGCGGGCGAGGCTCAGGGCGGGCGAGGCTCAGGGCGGCGGTCGCACCGCGCAGCTCGTCGAGGGCCTCGTGGGCGAGGTCGGCGAAGGCCGCATCGCTCGCCGGCGCGAGCCAGCGGGTGTAGGTCATGGCCAGGGCGAGGTCGCCGAGCTCGGCGGCCACGGTGCTGTCGCTGTCCACCGCGGCCACCGGGCTGTTCCAGGCCGACCATCTCGGCCTGCCGCTGCCCACCATCGACCCGCCCGAGCGCGGCGAGACGGTGCTCGTGTGGGGCGGCTCGACCAGCGTCGGCAGCAACGGCATCCAGCTGGCCCGGGGCGCCGGATACCGGGTCGTGACCACCGCCTCCCGGCGCAACTTCGACTACGTGCGCTCGCTCGGCGCCGAGGCGGCGGTCGACTACCACGACCGGGACGCGGTCGACCAGGTCATCGCGGCGATCGGCCCCGGCCCGCTGGCCGGCACGCTCGCCATCGGCAACGGCTCGGTGCTGCGGACCCTGACGGGCCCGGGTCCCCGGCCCGCGGCGCGTCGCGGCCGCCCAGCCGGCCGTGTTCACCCGCGCCCAGCTGCTCTTCCGCCGCCGCCACGGCGTCCACGTGAGCGCGATCTTGGGGCGGCACGCTGAAGGACAACGAGGTCGGCCCCGGCGTCAACGTCGACTGCCTGCCCGCCGCCCTGGCCGCCAAGGCCTACCGGGCGGCGCCGGAGGCGGTCGTCGTCGGCGACGGCCTGGACCAGATCCCGGCCGCCCTGGCCCAGCTCCGCCGCGGCGTCTCCGCGAAGAAGCTCGTCGTGCGGGTCTGACCCGCCGCGTCAGGCCGTGTGGACCAGGTCGACCAGGCGGGTGAGGACATCGGGGTCGGTCTCCGGGAGGACGCCGTGGCCCAGGTTGAAGATGTGGCCGGGGGCCTTCTGGCCTTCGGCCAGCACCCGGCGGGACTCCTGCTCGACGACCTCCCACGGGGCCAGCAGCACGCAGGGGTCGAGGTTGCCTTGCAGCGGCTTGCCGGGGACGCGGGCGGCGGCGGCGTCCAGCGGGGTGTGCCAGTCGACCCCGATGACGTCGGCGCCGGCCTCGGACATGGCGGGGAGCAGTTCCGCCGTACCGACGCCGAAATGGATGCGGGGGACGGAGGCCTCGAGGCCGGTCAGCACCGCACGGGAGTGGGGCATCACGTAGCGGCGGTAGTCGGCCTCCGACAGCGCGCCCGCCCACGAGTCGAACAGCTGGATCGCCTCCGCGCCCGCGTCGACCTGGACCCGCAGGAAGGTGCGGGTGATGGCGGCGAGGCGGGTGCACAGGGCGTGCCACACGTCCGGTGCGCCGTACATCAGGGCCTTGGTCTTGGCGTGGTGGCGCGACGGCCCGCCCTCGATCAGGTAGCTGGCCAGGGTGAACGGCGCGCCGGCGAAGCCGATCAGGGCCGTGTCGCCGAGCTCGGCGAGCAGCAGGCGGATCGCCTCGGCGATGAAGGCCACGGCCGCGGGGTCGAGCGGGCGGATCGCCTCCACGTCGGCCATCGTGGCGACCGGGTGGGCCACGACCGGGCCGGTGCCCGCGACGATGTCCAGGTCGATGCCGGCCGCCTGCAGCGGCACCACGATGTCGCTGAACACGATCGCCCCGTCGACGCCGTGCCGGCGCACGGGCTGGAGGGTGATCTCGCAGACCAGGTCGGGGCGGCGGCAGGACTCCAGCATGCCGATCCCGGCCCGCAGGGCGCGGTACTCCGGCAGCGATCGGCCGGCCTGCCGCATGAACCAGACCGGGGCGTGCGGCACCGCCTCGCCGCGCGCGGCCCGCAGGAGCAGCTTCGTCGTGTCGTCCATAGCGTGCCCATCGTTTCACTCAGTGCGCATCGGCGGCGCGGCGGCACCCCATGCGCTCGTTTCGGTCTTAGTCTTCCCTTATGGCGCCATCGACCGCGACTCCCCCCACGTTCGCCCGGGCGGTGGAGGAGCTGCGCGCCGTGACCACCCGGCCGGAGATCACGCTCGAGGAGGTCCCGGCCCCGCAGCGGCTGGCCCCGTATTCGTACGCGATCGGCGGCACGGTCCTGCGCCACGGCGACGAGGTGGCCACCGGCCGGCTGATCCTGCTGCACGACCCGGCCGGCCACGAGGCGTGGGACGGCACGAGCCGCCTGGTGACCTACGTGACCGCCGAGCTGGAGGCGGAGCTGGCCACCGACCCGCTGCTGCCCGCGGTCGGCTGGAGCTGGCTGGTGGACGCCCTGGACGGGCACCGCGCGGCGTATACCGCGATCGGCGGCACCGTCACCCAGACCATGTCCACCCGCTTCGGTGACCTCGCCGGGCCGCCCGCCGCGGCCGACCTGGAGATCCGCGCCTCCTGGACGCCGACCGACGACGACATGCAGGCCCACGTCCACGCCTGGTGCGCGCTGCTCGCCTCGACGGCCGGTCTGCCGCCGCCCGGCGTCACCGCCCTGCACGCCTGAGCAAACGCCGAAGGGCCGGCCATATCGAGGCCGGCCCTTCCAAGGAACCGAAGATCAGATGCCGAGCAGGGTCTGTGCCTCGTTACAGGGCTTTTCCAGCTCGTTGAGCTTGTTCTGGGTGGTCGTCTTGTCGCCGTTCGCCGACGCGTCGAGGGCCTCCAGCAGCAGCTTCAGGCAGTTGCCGATGACGTCGCGCTGGCGCTTGGCCTCCGTGCTGTCGGCCTGGGTGCCGCGCAGGTCCTGCTGGGCCTTGGTCAGCTCGTCGGCCTTCGCCTTGAGGTCGGTCTTGGTCTGATCGAGGTCCTTGTTGGTCTGGTCGAGCGCCGCCTGGCGCTGCTGCGAGGTCTTCTCCGACGAGTCCAGCTTCGAGGACTTGTCGACGTACAACCCAACGAAGACACCGGCGGCGATGACCGCCAGCGCCAGCAGGCTCGCCAGCAGCGGCACCGCGACGCCGCGCTTCTTCGGCGGCTGGATCGGCGGGTAGCCGACCGGCTGGCCGGGGAAGCCCATCGGCGGGGCCGACACCGGGCCGTAGGCGGTGGGCGGGCCGGACATCGGCGGGCCCGACATGGGCGGCGCGGACATCGGCGGGACCGGCGGCTGCTGCAGGGGCGCGGTCGGCGGCGCCGAGACCGACGGGTCGAGGCTGTAGGACGCCTCGCCGTAGGCCGGCAGCTGCGACGTGCCCTGGTCGTGGGTCGGCATGGGCTGCGGCGGCACGGGCTGGCCGTAGGGGGACACGGGCGCGGCCGGGTCGACGTAGGACGGCTGGCCCGGGTAGGGCGGCGGGGACTGGGGCGGCGGCCCGTAGCCGGGCGGGGTCTGCTGGGGCGGCGGCGGGTAGGCGCCGGTCGGGGCGTTGGGGTCGGGGTAGCCGTATCCGTCGCCGGGGTTGGGGTTCGGGGGGTATGTCATCGTTCTCTTCTTTCCTTCTCCTGGTCCCGCCGGGGGACGAGGGCCGGGGGGACGGTCAGCAGACGGGCACGGTGTCGCAGACGACCGAGATCGGGATGGCCAGGCCGATGCCCTCGGCCTGCTGGGCCTTGAGTGTGGCTACGCCGACCACCTCTTTCTTGGCGTTGAACACGGGGCCGCCGGAGTTGCCCGGGTTGATGGCCGCGTCGAACTGCATGAGGGACTCGCCGTTGAGCGTGCGGAACGCGCTCACGACGCCGGTGGTGACCGTGTCTTCGAGGCCGAGCGGAGAGCCGATGACCAGGACCGGCTCGCCGACCTTGGGCACGGCGGCGGCCGGGGTCAGCCGCGGGAACACCTCGTCGGTGTGCAGCACGGCCAGGTCCATGTCGGGGTGGACCTCGACGATCGTGCCGGCGAAGCGCTGGTCGGTGCGCTCCAGGCTGACGTTCTTCTCGCCCTTCTCGTAGGCGTCCTGCACCACGTGGTAGTTGGTGATCAGGTCGGTGCCGCCGCCGGCCGGGGCCTTGCCCAGGGCGAAGCCGGTGCCGGTCGCGTACTTCGTGGCGACCCGGAACACGCTGGGGCGCACGCTCGCGGAGACCTCGGCGGCGTCGAGGGAGCCGCCGGTCTTCTGCTCGAGCTTGTCGGCGCGGTCCTCGAGGGCCTTGAGCCGGGAGGCGTCGCCGGCCTGGGCGGTCTTGACCGCGGCGTCGGCGCTGTCGGCCCGCCGCTCCAGCTGGACGATGAAGGCGGTCTGCACGCCGACCACGATCAGCAGCAGGACGACGAGCGTGAGGGCGATGGCGCCGAGCGGGCTGCGGCGGGTCGCGACCGGCATCGGCGGGACGCCGGGCGGGGACTGGGGCGCCGTGGCGGGCGCGGAGACCGGCCACGCGCTGGTCGGCTGCGCCGGGACCGGGCCGGTGACCGGCGGGAACGAGCCGGTCGGGGTGATCCTGGGGGGAAGTGGGCCGAGTCGCTCCGAGTCGTCGCCGGCCGCGTGGCGCGGGCGGTCCTGGTCGTATTCGGAGTTGCCGGAAGCCACCGGGTTGGAGGGGTCATACCCGGCCGTCATGCGTGCCGTTTCCTTCCTGTCACGGTTCACCCGTTTCGACGGACATGTGGGCCTCCTGCAGGAGGTCGTCCGGCGATACCGCGGTCGGCCCTCACCCTAGACGGCCTGCACAAGTGCCGCGACCTCCGAGCCAACCACTGGACACAACCGCCGCCGACATCGGACTGCGCATCGGGGGCCAGCGAACCGTACCGGTAAGGAAGCCCCGCTGTCCGTCCCGTTCCCGGGTCGTTCGGGTCGCCGAAGATCCCAAGAACGCCGACGCGCCGGACCGGCTGCACCGGGGGGCCTATGGCGCAACGTACGGTTGTGGCGTGACCGACGAACCCCCCGCGCGGCGTCGGGACGAGGAGCCAGACAGTCCGGGTAAACCGGACGACACGACCGAGCCCGTCCTGCTGACCGCCCCCTTAGACGGGACCCCCGAGCCGATCACGGACCGGGCCGAGCTCGCGCGCGCCGTCGAACGCTTCGCCAACGGCACCGGACCGGTGGCCGTGGACGCCGAGCGCGCCTCCGGCTACCGGTACACCCACCGGGCCTATCTGGTGCAGCTGCGCCGGGCCGGCGCCGGAACGGTGCTCATCGACCCGATGCCCTTCGGCCAGCTGCCCGAGCTCGACGAGGTGATCTCGCCCACCGAGTGGGTGCTGCACGCCGCCAGCCAGGACCTGCCCTGCCTGACCGAGCTCGGCCTGCGCCCCACCCGGCTGTTCGACACCGAGCTGGCGGCCCGGCTGTGCGGCTTCGAGCGGGTCGGGCTCGCCGCGCTGACCGAGTCGCTGCTGGGGTACACCCTGGAAAAGCACCACTCCGCGGCCGACTGGTCGACCCGGCCGCTACCCCCGGCCTGGCTGACCTACGCGGCGCTGGACGTCGAGCTGCTGCTGCAGCTGCGCGACACGCTCGCGGCGGAGCTGGCCCGGCAGGGCAAGACCGAGTGGGCGGCGCAGGAGTTCGCCGCGCTGGTCGCCTCGGCCGGCGACCCGCCCCGGGTGCGTGCGGACCCGTGGCGGCGCACGTCGGGCATCCACCGGGTGCGCGGCGCCCGGGCGCTGGCCCGGGTGCGCGCGCTGTGGACGGCCCGGGACGAGATCGCCCAGCGCCGCGACGCGAGCCCGGGCCGGGTCCTCGCCGACGCCGCGATCATCGCCGCCGCCGAGGCCGACCCGAAGGACGAGCGCTCGCTGCTGGCCCTGGCCGGGTTCGGCGGGCGGTCGGTGCGCCGGCTCGCCCCGACGTGGCTGAGCGCGCTGTCCGACGCCCGGGCGCTGTCGGACAAGGACCTGCCCACCACGCCGCCCTCGGAGGGCCCGCCCCCGCCGCACCGGTGGGCCGAGCGCGACCCGGTCGCGGCCGGGCGCCTGGCCCGCTGCCGGGAGCTGGTGACCGGGCTGGCCGCCGCGCACCAGCTGCCCCCGGAGAACCTCATCACCCCCGATTCGGTACGCCGCCTGGCCTGGTCGCCGCCGGAGGAGCTCGCCGAGGACGCGGTCGCCGCGGTGCTCGCCGGCTACGGCGCCCGCCCCTGGCAGGTCGCCCTGGTCACCCCCGGCCTCACCAATGCGTTGAAACCGCCGCAATAGCGGCGTGAAGGGGTTCACAGCACGGCGCGACCTACTGGCAAGTAACATTGGCCGTAATTCGTCGCTAGGAGGACTCCCGTGCCCCGTGCTGTCCGCGACGTCGTCTTCGTCGACGGCGTCCGCACCCCGTTCGGCAAGGCCGGTGGGATGTATGCCAACACCCGCGCCGACGACCTCGTCATCCGCTGCATCCGGGAGCTGCTGCGGCGCAACCCGCAGCTGCCGCCCGAGCGGGTGGACGAGGTCGCCATCGCCGCCACCACGCAGACCGGCGACCAGGGCCTGACCATCGGGCGGACCGCCGCCCTGCTGGCCGGGCTGCCCAAGACCGTGCCCGGCTACGCGATCGACCGCATGTGCGCGGGCGCGCTGACCGCGGTGACCACCGTCGCCGGCGGCATCGCGTTCGGCGCCTACGACGTGGCCATCGCCGGCGGCGTCGAGCACATGGGGCGCCACCCGATGGGCGAGGGCGTCGACCCCAACCCGCGCATCCTCGCCGAGAAACTCGTCGACCCCTCCGCGCTGGTCATGGGCTCCACCGCGGAGAACCTGCACGACCGGCTGCCCGGCATCACCAAGGAGCGGGCCGACCGGTTCGGCTACGCCTCGCAGGTCCGCACCGCCGCCGCGTACGCCGCCGGCAAGCTCCAGCCGGACCTGGTCAGCGTGGCCACCCGCGACCCGGAGACGGGCTGGGGCCTGGCCACCGTCGACGAGGCGCCGCGCGAGACCAGCCTGGAGAAGCTCGCCACGCTCAAGACGCCGTTCCGCCCGCACGGCCGGGTCACCGCGGGCAACGCGGCCGGCCTCAACGACGGCGCCACCGCCTCGATCATCGCCGCCGAGGAGGTCGCCCGGGAGCTGGGCCTGCCGATCGGCATGCGGCTGGTCTCCTACGGCTTCGTCGGCGTCGAGCCCGAGGTCATGGGCTTCGGCCCGGTGCCCGCCACGGAGAAGGCGCTGCGCCTGGCCGGGCTCAGCATCGACGACATCGGGCTGTTCGAGCTCAACGAGGCCTTCGCCGTGCAGGTGCTGGCCTTCCTCGACCACTTCGGCATCGCCGACGACGACCCGCGGGTCAACCAGTGGGGCGGCGCGATCGCCGTCGGCCACCCGCTCGCCTCCTCGGGCGTGCGGCTCATGACGCAGCTGTCGCGGCAGTTCGCCGAGCGGCCCGACGTGCGCTACGGCCTCACCGCCATGTGCGTCGGCATCGGCATGGGCGCGTCGGTCATCTGGGAGAACCCGAACTGGGAGGGCGGCAAGTGACCGCGACACTGACCAACCCCAACGAGGTCGTGACCAAGGCGCTGCTGCGCTTCGTCACGCTGCCCGGCCGCGAGCGGGCCGCGCTCATCACCCTCGACAACGGTCTCGACCACACCAAGCCCAACTCGTTCGGCCCGGCCGGGCTGGCCAGCCTCGACGCCGCCATCGACGAGGCGATCGCGGCGGCGCCGAAGTTCATCGCGCTGACCGGCAAGCCCTACATCTTCTGCGTCGGCGCCGACATCACCGCCATGCCGCTGCTCACCGAGCGCGCGCAGGCGCTGGAGCTCGGGCGCTTCGGCCACCGGGTCTTCAAGAAGCTGCGCGACTCGCCGGTCCCCACGTTCGCGTTCGTCAACGGCGCGGCCATGGGCGGCGGCCTCGAGGTGGCGCTGCACTGCCACTACCGGACCGTCTCCTCGGGCGCCGCGGCCCTCGCCCTGCCCGAGGTCGCGATCGGCCTCGTCCCCGGCTGGGGCGGCACCCAGCTGCTGCCCAACCTCATCGGCATCGCCGGCGCGGCGCAGGTCATCATCTCCAACCCGCTGACCCAGAAGCAGCTCAGGCCCGCCCAGGCGCACGAGCTGGGCATCGCCGACGCGATCTTCGAGCCGGCCGACTACCTCGAGCGCTCGCTGGAGTGGGCCGAGGGCGTGGTCGACGGCACGATCACCGTCACCCGCCCGGAGGTCGACCGGGAGATGTGGGACGGCGTGCTGTACTTCGCCAAGCACCAGCTCGACGAGCGGCTCCACGGCGCCGTGAACAGCGCGAACAAGGCTCTCGAGCTGCTGGCGCTGGCCAAGGAGGCCACGTTCGAGGACGGCACCGCGGCCGAGGACGAGGCGCTGGCCGACCTGCTCATGGGCGACCAGTCGCGGGCCAGCCTGTATGCGTTCGACCTGGTGCAACGGCGGGCGAAGCGGCCGGCGGGCGCGCCGGACAAGAGCCTGTCCCGCGAGGTCACCAAGGTCGGCATCGTCGGCGCGGGCCTGATGGCCTCGCAGCTCGCCCTGCTGTTCGTCCGCCGCCTGGAGGTACCGGTGGTGCTCACCGACCTCGACCAGGAGCGCGTCGACAAGGGCGTCGGCTACGTGCACGCCGAGATCGAGAAGCTCGTGTCGAAGGGGCGCCTCGACGCGGGGAAGGCGGCGAAGTACCGCGGCCTCGTCGGCGGCTCCGTCGACAAGGCCGCGTTCGCCGACGCCGACCTCGTGCTGGAGGCGGTGTTCGAGGACCTCAAGGTCAAGAAGCAGGTCTGGGCCGAGGTCGAGGCCATCGTCCGCGACGACTGCGTGCTGGCCACCAACACCTCCTCGCTGTCGGTCACCGAGCAGGCCGCCGACCTGGCCCACCCGGAGCGCGTGGTCGGGCTGCACTTCTTCAACCCGGTCGCGATGATGCCGCTGCTGGAGATCGTGCGGGCGGCGCAGACCGACGACGCGACCCTGGCCACCGCGTTCGCCGTGGGCAAGGCCTTGAAGAAGTCGTCGGTACTGGTCAAGGACGCCCCGGCGTTCGTGGTCAACCGGCTGCTGACCCGCTTCCTCGGCGTGGTCACCAAGGCCGTGGACGACGGCACCCCGATCGAGGTCGCCGACTCCGCCCTCGACCCGCTCGGCCTGCCGATGCGGCCGATGGCGCTGCTCGCCATGGTCGGCCCGGCCGTCGCGCACCACGTCTCGGAGACGCTGCACCACGCGTTCCCGGACCGCTTCGGCGTCTCGGCCAACCTGGCGAAGGTGGTCGGCGCCGGCAAGCGCGGCTTCACCGACGCCGACGGCAACCCCGACCCGGAGGTGCTGGCGCTGCTGGAGGTCGGCGACTCGCCGTCGACCGCGGAGCAGCTGCGGGCGGCCGCGACCGAGGCCCTGGCCCAGGAGGTCCGGCTGATGCTCGACGAGGGCGTCGTTGCCGATCCGCGGGACATCGACCTGTGCCTGATCCTGGGCGCCGGCTGGCCGTTCCACCTGGGCGGCGTGACGCCCTACCTGGACCGCGAGGGTATCTCGGAACGGGTGACCGGGGCGCGGTTCCTGCCCCAAGGCGTGGCTAACGCCCCAATAGGGTGAACAAATCCTGATATTTCGGATCCGGTACCCCGCCGACGCCTAGCGTTGGCGGGGTTCTCGGTCCCCCCGGCCGACCACACGTCGTCCTCCGGGGGTGCACCATGCGCAAAACGATCTTCGTGGTGGCGGTTGTCGCCGCATTGGTACCGTCGGTGAATGCGCAGGCCGCGACCACAGCGGCCACGGTGGTCTCCCCGAAGCGCCCGCTGAACGTGCGGGCCGGCGCGGCGGTGTGGACCACGTCGCTGCGCACGCTGCCCGACGGCACCCCGATCGCCATCGAGTGCCAGGTGCAGGGCCAGCTCATCGACCAGGGCCCGGTCCGGGTCACCGACAAGTGGGACCGGCTCACCGACGGCGCCTTCGTGAGCGACGCGTGGGTGCGGCGGGCTCAAGCGGTACCGCCGCCGTGCGCTGAAGCGCAACGGCAGGCGGCGCCGCAGGCCGCCGCGGCCTCGACCACGGCGGGCGCCGTCGGCTCCGGGACCATCCCGCTCAAGGTCCGCAGCGCCCCCGCCCGCGCGGCGCAGCTGCTGAGTGCCCTCGCCGACGGCACGGCCCTGGCGATCGCCTGCCAGCAGCACGGCGAGCCGATCGCCGGCGCCGTGCGGACCACCGACCTGTGGGACCGGCTCACCGACGGCACCTACGTCTCCGACGCCTACGTGCGCCGCACGGCCGAGCCGCCCGCCTGCCCCGGCAGCGCCCCGGCGCCGCACGCCCCGGCCGCCGAGTCGGCCCAGTGGGTCAGCCCGCTGCCGGGCTTCACCGCGCGGCCGGGCTTCCGCACCCCCACCAACCCCAACCACCTGGGCGTCGACATCATGAGCTTCGTCGGCACCCCGATCCGCGCCGCCTCCGCCGGCACGGTCGTCGAGGTCGTCTGCAACATCGAGGCCGGCCATAGCTGCGACCAGCCCGGCAGCGCGTCGATCGGCGGCTGCGGCTGGTACGTGAAGCTCCAGCACGCGGGCGGCATCTCCACCCTGTACTGCCACATGGTCCGCCGCGGCGCGGTCCGCCCCGGCCAGCGCGTCGCGGCGGGCCAGGTGATCGGCTACGTCGGCAGCTCGGGCAACTCCTCGGCCCCGCACCTGCACTTCGAGGTCCACGTGAACACCCCGCCGACCTCACCGGCCAACGCCGTCGACCCCCTGCCCTTCATGCGCGCCCACGGCGCCCCGATCGGCTGAGCCGCCGGCCCGCCCATGCCTCTAGTGCGGGTGGCCGTGCCTCGATCGGTGTGGCCGGGCGGCCGTATGTCTCCGTGATCATGATGCTCGCGGTGGGCGCACCACGGGTTTGTCATGATCCCGGAGACTTGTGGTACACGGGGGTACATCAGCGCTCCGTGATCATGAAAAACCGCGGTGTCGGCAGTGGGTGCTGCATGATCGCGGAGACTTCTGGTCGCTGCGCTGGGCTCTGCGGCGTGCGGCGTGCGGCGTGCGGCGTGCGGCGTGCGGCGTGCGGCGTGCGGCGTGCGGCGTGCGGCGTGCGCAGTGTGGAACCGCGACCGCGGATCACGCTCGCCGTGGGCGCGTGGGCGCGTGGGCGCGTGGGCGCGTGGGCGCGCAGGCCGGGCATGGCGGCGCTGGCGGCGCTGGTGGCGCTGGTGGCGCCAGCATCCGGGGGGTAGATGTCGGAAATATCCGCCACTTCGTGACGGATATTTCCGACATTTCGGTTATGTGCCGAATGGGGTAAGTCCGCGGAGTGCGGCGGGGGGGGGGACTCAGTAGCGGCGACGCCGGGGGTCTGCGGGCCCGCCGTGGTCACCGGCGAAGCTCGGACCGGCGGGAGGCGGTCGGCAGAGGCGGTCGGGTCGAGGGCCTGCCGTTGTCGGCGGCGGGATCGGACGCGCGGAGTGGGCGCCGTCGGGTGGGCCAGCAGGCCCGCCGTGGTTGGCGTCGGGAGGGGGCGGTGGGGCCCGCCGTGGTCGGTGGGGGAATGGGCGGTGGGAGGGTCAGTAGGAGGGGCGCCAGCGGGGCCAGCCGTGGTCGCCGGCGAGTTGGGACAGGCGGGAGGCCAGCATCAGGGTTGTTGCCGGTTCCGCATACTGCAGGCGGTAGTGGACCTGCTCGGCGATCTCCGGGGCGCGGTACTCCGCGTGCTCCATCAGCTGGAGGGTCACCGACCACCAGTAGCGGTCCTCGTCAGTCGCGTGCGGAGCGCCGGCGCGGAACCAGTCGGCCAGGCCGTCCAGCAGGTCGTCGCCCACGCCGTCCGGGTCGGTCAGGCGCAGGGCGGCGCAGACTCGGGCGACCACGTCGTCGTCCCAGCCGGCGAGGTGGCCGCGGATCAGGGTGTGCAGGGAGGCGTGGCCGAGGGCGCCCGCGGCGTCGATCTCCAGGGAGTACACGTTGTCGCGGGACAGTCGCTCGTGCAGGACCGGCAGGGCGCGGGCGTCGCGGCGGCGGGCCAGGCCCAGCAGGGCCTCGCACCTGGTGTCGTCGTGCGGGTCGTCCAGGCGGGCGACGAGGGCGTCGCGGATGGCCGGGTCGTCGACCTCCGACAGCTGCGTACCGAGGGCGAAGCAGGCCCAGTCGCGCACGTCGTCGTCCGGGTCGGCGCTCAGGGCGAGCAGGGCGCGGACCGTCTCGTCAGGGATCGCCTCGCCCAGCACGCTGGGCAGGGCCTGGGCCACCGCGCGGCGCACGCCCGGGTCCGGGTGGGCGGCCAGGGGCAGCAGCAGGGGCAGGGCCGCGTCGTCGTAGCACCAGGCGACCGCGTCGGCGAGCTCCGCCGGGGACGTGGCCGGGGCGTCCAGCAGCGCGGCGATGGTGCGCGCGGTCGGCTCGAGCTCGTCGGGCGGCACGGAGCCGGGCCCGCGCAGGTCAGCGATGAGCTCATCCGGCAGTGCGGAGCCGGAAGCAGGCGTGGCATCGGGAGCGGACGCGGAACCCGGAGCGGATGCCGAACCGGGAGCGGATGCCGAACCCGGAGCGGGCGCGGAGTCGGGAGCAGGCACCGAGCCGGGGCCGTGCAAGTCGGCGAGGTCGGCGATGACCTCGGCGAGCGGGTTCAGTGCCAACCCGTCCAGGCCGTCCGGCAGCGACTCACCCGGCTCGCGGGCGGCCGGGACGTAGGGCTCCCAGGCGCGCGGATACAGGCCGGAGACATCGGCCGGGCCACTTGGGCGCCGGTCCGGCGGCTCGTCCGGCACGGGGCGGGAGGACGAGAGGTCGCTCATCCCCGAGAGTGTGCGCGCCTTCGGGGCGTTCTTCCAGAGGGGTTCGCCCCCCAGTAGGACATCGCGGGGCGGACGATCACCCTACTCGCCGACATATCGACGCACTTCGGCACCCGAAAACGCCTCAGCGGGAGCGGGTCTCCAGCCGCAGGGACTGCCAGGAGCCGTCGGCCGCCCAGCCGCCGTCGACCGACAGGGAGGCGCCGTTGACGAAGCCGCTGCGGGCCGGGTCGGCCAGGAAGGCCACGGCGCGGGCGATGTCGTCCGGCTGGGCGAAGCGGGCCAGCGGCACGTGGTCGGTGATGTCGTGGTCGCCGTAGGCGCCGGAGGCCTGGGACTCGTCGTCCATCTCCGTCTTGACCCAGCCGGGGCAGACCGCGTTGACCCGCACGCCGCGGCCGCCCCACTCCACCGCCAGGGTGCGGGTCAGGCCGATCAGGCCGTGCTTGCTCGCGTTGTAGGCGACCCGGTCGGCGACGCCCATGAGGCCCGCGACCGAGGCGATGTTGACGATCGAGCCGGCGCCGCGGGCGAGCATGCCCCGGCCGAACGCCTGGCACAGCAGGAACGGGCCGGTCAGGTTGACCTCCAGCACCTGCCGCCACTGCGCGGCGGACGTTTCCTCGGCGGGCGCGATCGAGGCGATCCCGGCGTTGTTGACCAGGACGTCGGCGCCGCCGTAGCGGGCCTCGACCTCGGCCGCGAAGCGCCGCACGTCGTCGTCGGCGGAGACGTCGCCGTGGAAGGTGAGCGCCTCGCCGGGCAGGGGCGGGACCGGCTCGCGGTCGATGACGGCCAGGCGGTACCCCTCCTCGGAAAGGACCTCGGCCGTGCGCCGCCCGATGCCGTGTGCTGCGCCGGTGATCACTGCCACTCGCTGCTCACCCATGCCGCGACAATAGACTGGCGGGCATGACACAACGCGTCGTGGTCGTCGGTGGTGGCATCTCCGGGCTGGCCGCGGCGCACCGGCTGCGCACCCTGCG
Organism: Dactylosporangium sp. CA-092794; assembly: GCF_050948465.1. Lineage (NCBI taxonomy): Bacteria > Bacillati > Actinomycetota > Actinomycetes > Micromonosporales > Micromonosporaceae > Dactylosporangium > Dactylosporangium sp. CA-092794. The sequence continues at coordinate 1,961,170 of NZ_CP192044.1, forward strand.
CCCCGAGCTCGACGTGGTCCTGCTGGAGCAGCGCGACCGGCCCGGCGGCAAGCTGGCCACCGGCACGCTGGCCGGGGGGCGGGTGGAGCGGGGCGCGGAGTCGTTCCTGGTCGGCGGGCCGAGTGCGGCGCTGCGGCTGGCCGAGGAGGTGGGGCTCGGGGCCGAGGTCGTGCACCCCACCACCGCCCGGGCGGCGGTCGCGCTGGACGGCGGCCTGCGGGACCTGCCGGCCGGGACGCTGATGGGCATCCCCCTGCAGGGCGGCGAGACGGCCGACGAGCCCGCCGCGGTGCCGCTGCTGGGCCCGGGCGAGGACGTCTCGGTCGGCGCGCTGGTGCGCCCGCGCCGGGGCGACGCGGTCGTCGACCGCTACGTGGAGCCGCTGCTGGGCGGGGTCTACGCGGGCCGCGCCGACCGGCTGTCGGTGCGCATGGCGCTGCCCGCGCTCGCCGCCGCGGCCGAGCACAGCCACACGCTCACCGACGCGCTGCGGGAGGCCGTCGCCGGGAGCCGGCGCGCCCCGGGGGCGCCGGTGTTCGGGGCGATCGAGGGCGGCATGAGCCGGTTCGTCGGCGCGGTCGCGGCTACGCTGCCCGACGTGCGCTGCGGCGTCACCGTGCGCGAGCTGCACCGGCGGGGCGGCGGGTGGCGGCTCACGCTCGGCTCGACCCGCGACGCGGAGGCGCTCGACGCCGACGGGGTGGTGCTGGCCGTGCCGGGCCGGCCCGCCGAGCGGCTGCTGGGCGGGCTGGCCGGGGTCGAGCCGGTGGAGCTGGAGTATGCGAGCGTCGCCCTGGTCGCGCTGGCGCTGCCGAAGGAGCAGGCCAAACTGCCCGAGCTGTCCGGCTTTCTCGTGCCGGCGACGGAGGGCCTGGCGGTCAAGGCCGTCACGTTCTTCGACCAGAAGTGGGCCCACCTGCGCCGCCCCGGGGTGACCGTGCTGCGCGCCTCCGTGGGCCGCCACGGCGACGAGGAGCAGCTGCAGCGCACCGACGCCGGGCTGGTCGAGGTGGTGCGGGCCGAGGTGGCCCGGCTGATCGGCGTGGACGCGCTGCCCGAGGAGCTCGACCGGGGGGTCTTCCGCTGGGGCGGGGCTCTCCCGCAGTACCAACCCCATCATCAGGACCGGGTGCGGACGCTGCGCGCCGGCCTGGCCGCGCACCCGGCGATCGCCGTGGCCGGGGCGGCCTACGACGGCGTCGGCATCCCGGCGTGCGTCACGTCGGGCCGGGCCGCCGCCGAAGCGGTGCTGGCACAACTGGGAGGATAGGGACATGACGACCACCAACGCGGCGCGCATCCGCGAGATCAACGAGACCATTCGGTACACCATGTGGTCGGTCTTCCGGCTCGAGACGCCCTACGGCACGGATCAGCGCGACGCGACCGCGGTGTCGGCGTTCCTCGCCGACCTCGCCGCCAAGGACGTGGTGGTGCGCGGCACCTACGACGTGGCCGGGCTGCGCGCCGACGCCGACCTGATGATCTGGTGGCACGCGCCGAGCGCGGAGGCGCTGCAGGAGGCCTATGCCGGCTTCCGCCGCACCGACGTCGGCCGCCGCTTGGCGCCGGTCTGGTCGCAGCTGGCCCTGCACCGCCCGGCCGAGTTCAACAAGAGCCACATCCCGGCGTTCCTCGCCGACGAGCACGTCCGCGAGTGGGTGTGCGTGTATCCGTTCGTGCGTTCCTACGAGTGGTACCTGCTGCCCGACGAGGAGCGCCGCGCGATGCTCTCCGAGCACGGCCAGATGGCCCGCGACTTCCCGGACGTGCGGGCCAACACCGTGGCCAGCTTCGCCCTCGGCGACTACGAGTGGATCCTCGCCTTCGAGGCCGACGAGCTGCACCGCATCGTCGACCTGATGCGCGAGCTGCGCGCCTCCCGGGCCCGCCGGCACGTGCGCGAGGAGGTCCCGTTCTACACGGGCCGCCGCCGCGACATCGCCGACCTGGTCGCCAACCTGCCGTAGCGAGCGGAGTCGCCGGTCAGGCCGGGTTGGTCATGATGGTCGACCAGCCCGACCAGACGGCGGGGCCGCGCAGCCAGAGCTGGGTGACCAGGTTGCCGCCGGAGACGGCGTAGATCTCGGTGTTGCCGGTGTAGGGATTGGCGATCACGGCCGGGTCGGTGTCCAGCGCGCCGCCGATCGCGGTCCAGGGCGTCCACCCGCCGCCGGGCATGACGAAGGTGTACTCCAGGGTGCCGCCGTCGCGGGCGTAGATCTCGGTCGAGCGGTACCACGGGTTGTAGAACACCGCCGGATCGCCGCTGAGCGAGCCGCCGAGGTCCTGCCACGCCGACCACTGCGTGCCCGAGTAGTACCGCTGCACGAGGTGCCCGCCGGCGCCGCGGGCGTAGATCTCGGTCGTGCCCCACACCGGGCTGCGGAACACCGCCGGGTCGCCGGCGAGGGCCCCGCCGAGGTCCTGCCACGCCGACCAGCCCGAGGCGTAGAACTTCTGCATCAGGTGCCCGTCGGTCCCGCGCGCGTAGATCTCCGTCGTGCGGTACACCGGGTTGTAGAGCACCTCGGCCGGGTCGCCGGCGAGGTCGCCGCCCAGGTCGGTCCAGCCCGACCAGCCGCCGGCGTAGAAGCGCTGCCACAGGTGCCCGTCGCGGCCCCGGGCGTAGATCTCGGTCGAGCCGTAGCGCGGGCTGTAGAACACCACCGGGTCGCCGGCCAGGTCCCCGCCCAGGTCGGTCCAGTCCGACCAGCGCCCGGCCTGCCAGTACTTCTGCGCCAGCCGGCCGTCGCGGGTGCGGGCGTACACCTCGACCGTGCCGGCCGCGGGGTTCTGCAGCACGTGCGGGGTTCCGGCGATCCCGCCGCCGAAGTTGCTCCAGCTCGACCAGCCGTAGCCGGGGCTCCAGAAGCGCTGGGACAGGCCGTGGCCGGCGTCGGTGTACACCTGTACCTGCTTGGTCGGCGCGTGCGCGATCACGGTCGGCTCGGCGATCAGCGCCGCCGGCGGGTCGATGCCGGCCAGCCGGCGCAGCTGGTCGAGGTCGCCGTTGAACACGTCCTTGTCGTAGTTGCCCGGCTGGGCGTTGTCGCCGCCGGCGTACTGCCACAGCGTCCACTTCGACCAGCCCTTGGGCAGCTTCGGCGCGGTCCCGCTCCAGCTGGCCACGTCGAGCGGGTACTCGGCGAACTGGGTGGTGTCGCCGACGCACTGGTTCCACCAGCCGGCCGCCGTGTAGATCATCGCCTTGCGGCCGATGCGCGCCTGGATCTGGTCGAGGAAGGCCTGGATCCAGGCGCGCATGGCGGCCTGGTCGAGGTTGTAGCAGGGGCCGACGGTCGTGAAGTAGGGCCACTCGAGGTCGACGAACGGCACCAGGGTCTTCGAGTCGTTCGCCCAGGCGGCGTGGTCGACGAAGAGGTTCGCGTCGCCGACCGGGTCGTGGTGGTCGGGCCGGGCGAAGGTGTACGCCCCGGCGAGCAGCCCGGCCCGCTTGGCGTCGGCGATGTCCTTGGCGAAGTACGGGTTGACGTAGTTGTTCGTCTCGGTCGCCTTGACGTACGCGAACGACACGCCCTGCGCGGCCTGCCCGGCCCAGTCGATGGTCTTGAACGTGCTGTGGTCGTGGCTGGACACGTCGATGCCCCGCACGGAGTACTGCGGCCCGGGCGTCGCGCCGGTCGCCTCCGCGCGCGCCCCGGCCTGCGCGTGCCCGCCCCCGTCGCTGGTTCCGCCCGGGGCCGCCGGGTTGATCAGAAGCAGGCTCGTCAGCAGGCCGGTCACGAAAACGCGCACGGCTCAGGTTATCCGGCGATCTGCTCCAAAACCGCCTAAAAGCCACCATCGCGACCCACCGGCCGGCGTCCGAGCGACATGAAGTCTCCGTGATCATGCTGCACGCGCGGCCCCGACCGTGCGTTTTTCATGATCGCGGAGTGTCCGTGTACCCATGGGTACCGTATGTCTCCACGATCGTGAGAAACCCGGTGCGCGCGGCCGTTCGACGCATGATCACGGAGACTTTGTGCCGGGCTAATCGGTATATGACGGATTTATCGCCTGTCGGAGTATAAATCCGAAAAGTCGTGGCGCGGAGCGCCCGACTTTTCGGGCCAAGGCCGGTCAGGCGCGGGTCTTGTGCCGGAAGAGCAGGGCCGCGGCGGCGACGGCGACGATCGCGATGGCGGCGCACCAGGCCGCCGCGCGCCAGGGGGCGGAGCCGACCGGCTGGTCGAGCAGCAGGCCGCGCAGGCTCTCGGTGATCGGGGTGACCGGCTGGTTGCCGGCGAAGCCGCGCAGCCACGAGGGCATGGTGCCGATCGGGACGAAGGCGCTGCTGGCGTACGGCAGGAAGGTGATCACGAAGGTGTAGCCGCTGGCCGCCTCGGGGGAGCCGGCGAGCAGGCCCAGGGCCGCGGACAGCCACGACACCGCGGCGATGGTCAGCAGCAGGATGCCGGCGGCGGCGAGCCACTGCCCGGCGTCCGCGTGCGGGCGGAAGCCGATCGCGAACGCGACGGCGAGGACCAGCGCGCTGGACACGACGTTGCGGGCCAGGCTGGCCGCGACGTGCCCGGACAGCAGGGCGGCGCCGCCCACGTCCAGCGAGCGGAAGCGGTCCACGATCCCGGCGGACACGTCGGTCGCGACCGAGACGGCGGTCATCGCCGAGCCGAACGAGACGCACAGCAGCATGACGCCGGGGACGACGTACGTGACGTACTCGGTGCCGGTCTGGATGGCGCCGCCGAAGAGGTACACGAAGACGACCATCAGCAGCATGGGCAGCGCCACCGACATGATGAGCGCCTCGAGGTTGCGCCGGCCCAGGCGCAGCGATCGGGCGCCGAGGACGGACCACTGGGTGAGGGTGCTAGCGGACACCGGCGGGCTCCTTGCGGGCGGTGAGGGACAGGAAGACGTCGTCGAGGGTGGCGCTGTGCAGCGAGAACCGGCGCACGCCGGTGCCCGCCGGGTCGACCTCGGCCAGCACCGAGCGCACGTGCGCGGCGCTGCCGTCGGTGGTCACGCCGAGCGTGAGCCGGGCCTCGTCGCGCTGCACGACCCGGGCGCCGAGCCGGGCCGCGGCCGCGTCGAACGCGTCCCGGCCGGCGAGGTCGAGGTCGAGGCGCTGGTCGCCGAAGCGGGCCTTGAGCTCGGCCGGGGTGCCTTCGGCGACGACCCGGCCGTGGTCCACCACGGCGATGCGGGCGGCCAGGCGGTCGGCCTCTTCGAGGTACTGCGTCGTGAGGAAGACGGTCGTGCCCGAGCCCACCAGCCCGTCGACCATGTCCCACATCGCCTGCCGGCTGGTCAGGTCCAGGCCGGTGGTCGGCTCGTCGAGGAAGATGACCGACGCCCGCCCGGCGAGCCCGGCGGCGAGGTCGAGCCGGCGCCGCATGCCGCCGGAGTAGGTGCCGGCCCGCCGGTGCGCCGCGCCGGTCAGGTCGAAGCGCTCGAGCAGCTCGTCCGCGCGGCGGCGGGCGTCGCGCCGGGACAGGCCCGAGAGTCGGGCCATCATCCGCAGGTTCTCGGCGCCGGTCTGCAGCGCGTCGACCGCGGCGTACTGCCCGGTGAGGCTGATCGCGCGGCGCACCAGGTGCCGCTCGCGCACCACGTCGTGGCCGGCCACCCGGGCGGTGCCCCGGTCGGGCCGGGTGAGCGTGGTCAGGATGCGCACGGTCGTGGTCTTGCCGGCCCCGTTCGGGCCGAGCAGGCAGTACACCGAGCCGGCCGGCACCCGCAGGTCGACCCCGGTGAGCACCGCCAGCTTGCCGTAGGACTTCGCGAGGCCCGCGGCCTCGATCGCCGGTCCGTCCATCGGTTCCCCCATCTTCTGCGTATGGCGTACGCTTCTGTGTACGTTATACGCAGAAGTAGAATCCGGAGTCAATGAGCGAGCAGGAAGACGACATGCCGCCGGTCCTCGCCGCCGCGTGGGGGCTGCGCGGCCGGGCGGGGAAGGGGCCCCGGCCCGGGCTCACGCTGGAGCGGATCGTCGCCGCCGGCGTGAAGGTCGCCGCGACCGCCGGCCTCGGCGCCGTGTCGATGGCCCGGGTGGCCGGCGAGCTCGGCGCGTCGACCATGTCGCTGTACCGGTACGTCACCGCCAAGGAGGAACTGCTCGACCTCATGGTGGACGCGGCGATCGGGCAGCCGCCGCCGCTGGACCCGGACACCCACTGGCGTGCGGGCCTGCACCGATTCGCCCACGACTACCTCGACCTGCTGCGCCGCCAGCCGTGGATGGTCCGGGTGCCGATCAACAACCCGCCGCTCACGCCCAACCAGATCGCCTGGATGAACTACGGGCTGGCGATCCTGCGCGACACCGCGCTGCGGCACCACGAGCGGCTCTCCACGATCATGGTCATCAGCGGGCTGACCCGGAACTGGGTCCTGCTGACCGCCGACATCACCGCCGCCGCCCAGGCCGGCGGGGGCACCACCGAGCAGGCGATGGCCGGCTACGGCCGGCTGCTGCGGCGGCTGGTCGACCCGGCCCGGTTCCCCGCGATCGGCGAGCTCATCGCCTCCGGCGCGCTGGACCGGCCGGACGAGGTGCCCGACGACGACTTCGAGTTCGGCCTGGCCCGCCTCTTCGACGGCCTCGATGCGCTCATGGCCGGGCGTACCGGGTAGCCGGGAGCAGCGCGGGAGTTTCGTACCCCATCGGGTGGAATTCACCCGGTGCCTCACCCCGCCGTCCGCCGTTGCATACGTTGCGGCAGACACCCATGAGAAACGGCGGGAAGCGTGACAGCGACGGTCGAGAGGCAGACCCCGGTGGCGGTCACCGCCCCCCGTTCGCGGCCGATGTCCGGCGCCTGGGTGCCCCCGGCGCTGCTGGTCGCGCCGATCGCCGCCGGCTTGCAGTTCTACGGCGTGCCGTACCTCACCACGGCCGCCTTCGCGGTGTACGTCCTGGCCGGCATCGTCGCACCCGGCACCCTGATCTGGCGGGCGATCCGCGGCCGCTCCGGCTGGCTGGTCGAGGACCTCGCCGCCGGCCTGGCCATCGGCTACGCGGGCGAGGTGCTCGCCTATATCCCGGCCCGGGCGGCCGGCGCGCCGCTGCTCGTGCTGGCCTGGCCGATCGCGGTGCTCGGCACGTTCCTGGTGGTGCCGGGGCTGCGGCGGTACTGGCGGGGCAGCGCCGCCCCCGACGACCGCACCCCGCTGTGGTTCTCCACCGTCCTGTCCGGCACCGCCGCGGTGGTCTTCTACTGGAGCTGCGTGCGCTTCTTCCGCACGCACGACCTGCGCGAGCCGGGCATGCTCAGCCCCGACGCCGACTCGCCGTTCCACCTCGCGCTCATCGGTGACGCCAAGCACCACATGCCGCTGATGTCGCCGTGGCTGTCCGACCAGCCGGTGCTGTACCACTGGTTCGTCTACGCCGAGATGGCCGCCACCTCCTGGGTCACCGGGATCGAGCCGCACGTGCTGCTGGTCCGCCTGGCCCCGCTGCCGATGCTGTTCGGGCTGGTCGCGCTGCTCGGCGTGCTCGGCCGGCGGCTCACCGGCGTGTGGTGGGCCGGTGCGGCCGCCGCCGTCGTCACGTTCTTCGTGCTCACGCCGCTGCCCTACCACTGGCCGCTGGAGGGCTGGTTCTCCGCCTTCGGCACCAACGCCTACGAGGACGGCTCGTCGCTGCGGGCCCAGCTGTGGACCAGCCCGACCCAGACCTTCGGCGCGCTGCTCTTCGCCGGCCTCGCCCTCGCCCTGGTCGAGGCGATGGCGCTGCCCGGCCGAGCCCGCTGGGCCCTGGTCGTCGTGCTCATCGCCGCCGTCACCGGGGCCAAGGCGACCTTCCTGCCGATGCTGCTGGCCGGGCTGCTGCTCGTGGTCGCGGTGCGGCTGGTGACCCGCAAGCGCGTGTATCCGGGCGCGCTGTTCGCCGCCGGGGTGACCCTGCTCGGGCTGCTCTTCGCCCAGTTCGTGCTCTTCGGCGGCGCCTCGCAGGGCATGGCGGTCGACCCGCTGCACTTCGCGCAGATCTCCGGCGCGCCGTACACGCTGAAGTTCGCCGCGCCCGAGTACCCCCACCCGCTGTGGCGGCTGCTCGTCGTCACCGCCATCACGGTCAGCTGCTGGGCGTGCATCTGGCCCGGCCTGCTCGGGCTGTCCCGGCTCGCGCCGCGCCTGCAGCAGGCCCGCCGGCTGCGCCGCGGCCTGGGCATCACCGCCGACCCGGTGATCCTCATGTTCGGCATCGGCGTCTCCGGCGTCGGCGCGCTGATGGTCTTCGGGCACGAGGCCGGCGCCGAGGGCTGGTTCATGGTCTCCGCCCGGCCCTACCTGTCCCTCGCCTCGGTCGTCGGCCTGGTCCTGCTCACGCCCCGCGAGCTGCCCACGCGGCGCACGTTGCGGCAGGTGTACCTCGCGATCGCCGCCGGTGCGCTGGTCCTCTTCGGCGTGTACAAGACGGGCTCGATGCACACCCCGAAGCTGCAGAACACCGGCAGCCTGTGGGTGACCCTGTGGTACCTCGTCTGGCCCTACCTGCTCGTCTACGCACTCCTCGGGATCGTCGGCTACGGGATGTACCGCCGCGCGATGCCCGCCTGGCGCACGCTCGTCGCCGCCATGCTCGCCGGCGCCTGCATGATCACCGCGGTACAGCACGTCTACCTCATGACCCGCGCGTCGCGCCTCGGCGGCTGGCGCGGGGTCGTGCAGATCGCCACCTTCGTCACGCCCGGCACCCAGGAGGCCGGCCGCTGGCTGCGCGACCACTCCGCCCCGGACGACCTGGTGGCCACCAACGCCCACTGCGTCGGCGACCCCTACTCGCTGCAGGGCTGCGACAACCGGCACTTCTGGTTCTCCGCCTACAGCGAGCGCCGGTTCCTGGTCGAGGGCTGGGGCTTCACCGACCGCGCGCACCGGGAGGCGGCCGGCGCCGGGGTCAACGCCATCTTCGCGCCCTACTGGGACCAGCGGAAACTGGCCGACAACGACGCCGCCTTCTACCACCCGACCGCGCAGACCGTCGGCAAGCTGCGCGACGAGTACGGCGTGAAGTGGCTCATGGTCGACGAGGGCTACCTGCTACTGCCCTCGACCTGGATCCAGGACTACGCGCGGTTCCGCTACCGCGCCGGCCGGATCGCCGTCTACCAGTTGGGGAGCTGATGTACGACACCATCGCCGGCACCCGCCAGGACCGCCTCCTGGAGGTGCTCGCCTGCCCCCGCTGCCGCGCACGGCTCGACGCCTCGCTCGTCTGCGCCGTGTGCGGCACCGCCGGGCGGCGCGACGGCGACCGGCTCGACTTCGGCGGGTTCGGCGCGGCAGAGCTGACCGCCGACCCGCTCAACCGGATCAAGGAGCTGGTCAAGACCCGCTTCCACCGGCTCTACCCGGCCGCGATCCGGCTGCTGTCGCCGGTGCTGGAGCGGCCCGGGCTGATCGCGCCGTTCCTGGCGAGCTTCGACCTGGACCGCGACCTCGTCGCCGACCTCGGCTGCGGCACCCACCGCCGCGACGAGCGGATCGTCTGCGTCGACGGCGGCGCCTACGGCAACGTCGACGTTGTCACCGACCTGCGCCGGCTGCCGCTCGCCGACGGCTGCCTGGCCGGCGGGGTGAGCATCGCGGTGCTGGAGCACGTGCCGGACCCGGCCGCGCACATCGCCGAGATGCACCGGGTGCTGCGCCCGGGCGGGCGGATGCTCGTGTTCGTGCCGTTCATGCAGCCGTTCCACGCCTCGCCGTTCGACTTCCAGCGGTACACCGAGGTCGGCCTGCGCGAGCAGTTCGGCGCCTTCGAGGTGCGCTCGGTGCGGGTGGGCGCCGGCCCGACGTCGGGCATGCTGTGGGTGCTGCAGGAGTGGCTGGCCATGGTGCTGTCCTTCGGCAGCCGCCGGCTCTACCGGGCGATCCTTCCCCTCACCTGGGTACTGTCCCCGCTCAAGCTGCTGGACCTGCTGCTCGTCCACCATCCGATGGCCGCGCAGGCCGCCAGCGGATTCGTGATCGAGGTCGAAAAGCCCGGCTGATAGAACTGGGTGATGGACGACCAGCGCGCGCAGCGGCTCTTCGGCGGGGCCGTGGTGGCCCCGGGCGACCTTTCCGGCAGCCCCTTCCGGGTGGACCGGGACCGGATCGTCGCCTCGCCGTTCTTCGCCCGGCTGGCCGGCGTCACGCAGGTGATCAGCCCCGGCGGCTCCGGCCTGCTGGTGCACAACCGGCTCACGCACAGCCTCAAGGTGGCCAGCGTCGCCCGCGGCATCGCCGAGCGGCTCGGCACCGACACCGAGCAGCGGGAGCTGCTGGACAAGCTCGGCGGCTGCGACGCCGACGTGGTCGAGGCCGCCGCGCTCGCCCACGACCTGGGCCACCCGCCCTTCGGCCACCTCGGCGAGCGGGTCCTGGACCGGCTGGCCCGCGAGCGGCTCGGGCTGCCCGACGGCTTCGAGGGCAACGCCCAGTCGTACCGCATCGTCACCAGCACCCAGGTCCGCGGCGCCGCCATCGGGCTGGACCTGACCGCGGCGGTGCGGGCCGCGCTGCTGAAGTACCCGTGGACCCGCCGCACCTACCCGGACCCGCACCCGATGCACCTGCACCCGACCCCGCGCGGCGCCGGCGGCGACCCGGTGATCGGCTCAGCGAAGTTCGGCGCCTACGTCACCGAGCTCGCCGACGTCCGCCAGGCCCGGGCGCCCTTCGCCGGTCGGCTCGCCGACTGGCAGCAGACCGCCGAGGCGTCGGTCATGGACACCGCCGACGACATCGCCTACGCCATCCACGACCTGGAGGACTTCCATCGGGTCGGCGTGCTGCAGCAGGGCGCCGTCGCCGCCGAGCTGATCGCCTGGCAGCGCGACGCGGTCGTGCTGCGCGCCCTCGGCGAGGTGCAGCTGCGGGCCACCGCCCGCCACCCCGGCCGCTCGGTCGAGCAGCTGCGCCGCGAGATGCACCGCAAGGACGGCTGGATCTGCGACGACGACGCGTTCGCGGCCGCGGTCGAGCACGTGCGCACCGAGCTCGCCGACGGGCTGCTCGCCGCGCCGTTCGACGGCTCGATCGACGCCGAGCAGGCGGTCGCCCGGTTCTCGGCCCGCTGGACCCGCCGGTTCATCGACGCCGTCCACGTGCGCCCCGACCCGGCGGTGCGCTCCGGGCACGTGCTGCTCGCCCGGGCGCAGTGGCACGAGGTGCAGGTGCTCAAGTTCATCCACCACCGGTTCGTGCTGGAGCGGCCCGACCTGGCCCTGCACCAGCGCGGCCAGGCCCGGCTGCTGGCCGCCCTGGTCGAGGCGCTGCACGCCTGGCTCACCGACCCCGACGAGGAGGCGCGGCTGCCGCGCCGGCTGCACGACCTGGTGGAGCTGGCCGAGGCGGAGGCGAGCACGCTCACCGCCGCCGACTACGGCCTGGAGACGCTCGACGTGGCGGCGACGGCCCGCGGCCGGGCGATCGTCGACTTCGTCGCCGCCCTCACCGACGGCCAGGCGGTCGGCCTGCTGGACGCGCTGTCCGGCCGCTCCCGCCAGCTCTGGACCGACGCGTTCGTACTGTGACGGGCTTCGCGGCCAGGCCGAATACATATGTCGAAAGAACCGGCATAGGGCCCGAACCGCCCGCAAGCTTTGCATTGTCACTTCAGCCCCACTAGAAACAACAGGGTGACGACCGTTCCGGGGCGGTTGCGGAGACTGCCGTGGGCGCCGATCGGGGTCGCCACCGGCGGCGTGACCGTGATCTTCGTGGCCACGCTGCTGCTCTACCCGCTGACCCAGCCCGCGCCGCGCCCGCCGGCCGGCGCCGCGGCCGAGCGCACCGCCGAGATGGCCGCGCCGGCCGGCCCGTCCTCCGCGCCGCCCGGCTCCGCCTCGGCATCGGCTTCCGCGTCGCCCGCGCCCAGCCCGTCGCCGTCGCGGTCGGCGACGCCGACCCGACCCGCCCGGCCCGGTGGCCGCCCGTCCGCGGCGAACACCGGCGCCATCCCCGGCGTGGCGCTCACCGTCGTGAACGGCGACCAGACCTTCGGTACCGACGGGAAAATCGTCGAAGACGTCGACATCCACGGCTATGTGCGGATCACCGGCAAGCGCGTCACCATCCGCAACGCGATCGTGCGCGGCGGGGCCGCCCGGTGCGGCGCGGTGGTGCAGATCGAGGCGGGCGCCAGCGCGGTGCTGGAGGACGTCGAGGTCGCCCCGGCCGCCGCCGGGCCGTGCCTCGACGGGATCTGGGCCACCGCGGCGACGCTCACCCGGGTCAACGTCCACGGCGGCGTCAACGGCGTCAAGGCCACCGGGCCCGACGTGCTGCTGCAGGACTCGTGGGTGCACGACGGGGCGTTCTTCGCCCGCGGCGCGCCCGGGGGCGGCGGCACCGAGACCGACGCCGTGGAGAGCGTCGGCGAGCGCCGGATCACGCTGCGGCGCAACGTGCTCGTCGTCGGCGCCCACGGCAACGCCGCCTACCAGGTCCGCCAGACCGGCGGCGGGACCAGCACCGAGCTGCGGGTGGAGGGCAACTGGCTGGACGGCGGGGCCTGCACGCTCAACTTCGCCCACCAGGGCGGGCCGCCGATGACCGGCATCGCCGTGGTGAACAACCGCTTCGGCCACAACACGACGTTCGCCTGCCCGATCCTGGTCAGCACGCAGACCACGCTCACGCAGAACACCGGCAACGTCTTCGACGACACCGGCGCGCCGATCCCCGCCCCCAATCGCCACGACTGACCAGAATGGATCTATGACCGAGCGTCTTGTTGTCATCGGCGGCGACGCCGCCGGGATGAGCGCGGCGTCGCAGGCCAGGCGCCGGCGGGCCCCCGACGACCTGAGCATCGTCGCGTTCGAGCGCGGGCAGCACGTGTCCTACTCGGCGTGCGGCATCCCGTACCTCGTGGCCGGCGACGTCGGCGACCCCGCCGACCTCGTCGCCCGCACCCCGGCCGAGTTCCGCGAGCGGCACATCGACCTGCGGCTGCGCAGCGAGGTCACCGCCATCGACACCGAGCGGCGCGAGGTCGTGGTGCGCGGGGACGACCGGGAGTACCGCGAGCCGTTCGACCAGCTCGTCATCGCCACCGGCGGGGCGCCGCGCCGCCCCGACGTGCCCGGCGCCGGGACGCCCGGCATTCACGGCGTGCAGACCCTCGAGGACGGCATCCGGCTGCTCGGCTACCTCGACCGGCACGCGCCCCGCCGGGCGGTCGTGGTCGGCGGCGGGTACATCGGCCTGGAGATGGCCGAGGCGATGCTGCGCCACGGCCTCGAGGTCACCCTGGTCGACGCGGCCGAGCAGCCGATGCGCACCCTGGACCCGGACATGGGCGCGCTCGTCGCCGACGCGCTGCGGGCCGAGGGCGTGACGCTGCGCCTCGGCGAGTCGCTGGAGGGCTTCGCCGCCGGCGCCGGCGGGCGGGTCGGCGCCGTGCACACCACCGGCGGCGAGATCCCGGCCGACCTCGTCATCCTCGGGCTGGGCACCCGGCCGTACAGCGACCTCGCCCGGGCGGCGGGCATCGCGATCGGCGAGACCGGCGGCATCCGGGTCGACCGCCGCATGCGCACCTCGGTCGACGGGATCTGGGCGGCCGGCGACTGCGTCGAGACGTTCCACCTCGTCTCGCAGCGCCCGGTGGCGATTGCCCTCGGTACCCACGCGAACAAACAGGGCCGCGCCGCCGGCATCAACATCGGCGGCGGCTATGCCACCTTCCCCGGCGTCGTGGGCACCGCGGCCTCGAAGGTGTGCGCGAACGAGGTGGCCCGCACCGGCCTGAGCACCGCCGAGGCCGAGGCGGCCGGGTTCGCCCCGTTCGGCGTGGTGACGGAGTCCACGACGCGCGCGGGCTATTTCCCGGGAGCCAGCCCGATCAAAACCAAGATCATTGCCGAGCGTACGTCGGGACGCCTGCTCGGCGCGCAGATCGTCGGCCGCGAGGGCGCGGCCAAGCGCATCGACGCCCTGGCCGTCGCGCTCTGGCACGGCATGACGGTGGAGGAGATGACGTCGCTCGACCTGTCGTACGCCCCGCCGTTCGCGCCGGTGTGGGACCCGGTCCTCATCGCCGCGCGTAAGGCCGCGGAGGCGCTGCCGCTACATTCGGCACCGTGATCTCGGATTTCGCCGGCCTCGACGCGCCTACGCTGTACCGGCTGCTCAAGCTGCGCTGCGACGTCTTCGTGGTCGAGCAGCACTGCCCCTATCCGGAGCTGGACGGCCGCGACACCGAGCCGGGCACCCTGCACCTGTGGCTCGACGCGCCCGACGGCTCCGTCGCGGCGTACCTGCGGGTGCTCGCCGAGCCCGACGGCACCGCGCGCATCGGCCGGGTGGTGACCGCCGCACCGGCCCGCGGGCAGGGGCTGGCCGGGAAGCTGCTGGCCGCGGCCCTGGAGCGGATCGGGCCGGGCCGGGCCGTGGTGCTCGACGCGCAGACCTCGGCGACCGGGGTGTACTCCCGTTTCGGCTTCGAGGTGTGCGGGCCGCCCTTCGACGAGGACGGCATCGAGCACGTGCCGATGCGCCGGATAGTCTAGGTACTTGTCGATGTCTAGGGTTACCAGGATCGCTCTGATCGCGGGGGCCGGGGCGGTGCTCGTCCTGGTGGCGGTGCGGTGGTTCTTCTGGGGCGGCGACGGCATCTCGCGGGCCGCGGCCGGCGACTGTGTCGACGCCGCGCAGGTGGTGGACTGCTCGTCGGCGGGCGCCCGGTTCAAGGTGCTGGCGGTGCTGCCGGCGGCCGGCTCGTGCGCGGACGTGGCCGGTGCGGTGTCCTTCACCGCGGCGGGTTCGCGGCGGGTGTGCCTGGGCCCGGTCGGCGCCGACCCGGCGAAGGCGGTGAACGTGGCGAAGGAGGGCGACTGCGTGGACCTGGACCCGGCCGAGCCGCAGCGGGTCGCCTGCGACTCGCCGGACGCCGATCATCGGGTGCTGCGCCGCTTGACGAACGTGCCGTCCGCGCAGACCGACGGCGCCTGCCGCGAGGTGGCAGGCGCCGACAAGAGCTACGGCTGGGACCTGCAGGGCACCGACGACGGCGCGACGGTGGACGTCGTGCTGTGTTTCGGCCCCCTGCAGCGTTAGGCCCCGTTTACTCCTTGGGTCCCCAGCTTGCTTATTCCTTGGGCCCCGGGCTTGCTTACTCCTTGGGCCCCAGGCTTGCTTACTCCTTGGGGCTCCAGCTTGTTACTCCTTGGGCTCCAGCTTGATCGACAGCGAGTTGACGCAGTGGCGCGTGTTCTTCGCGGTCATGCGCTCGCCCCGGAACACGTGCCCGAGGTGGGAGTCGCAGCGCGCGCAGCGGATCTCGGTGCGCACCATGCCGTGCGAGCTGTCCTCGATCTCCTTGACGGTGCCGGGGATCGCATCGTCGAACGAGGGCCAGCCGCAGTGCGAGTCAAACTTGGTGTTGCTGTCGAAGAGCTGCTCGCCGCAGGCGCGGCAGCGGTACACCCCTTCGGTCTTGGTATTGACATACTCCCCGCTCCACGGCGCCTCGGTGCCGGCGAGGCGCAGCACCCGGAACTCGTCCGGGGACAGCCGCACCCGCCACTCCGCGTCGGTCGTGGGCAGGCTGACAAGTGGCTCGGTCATGCCTCCACGGTAGGCCGCACCCTGCCCGGCGACCATTACGGCCCACGAACGCCACTCCGCCGCCTGGCTCAGGCGGCTTAGGCGCCGCTCCGCCGCCGGGCTCAGGCGGCTTAGGCGCCGCTCCGCCGCCGGGCTCAGGCGGCTTAGGCGCCGCTCCGCCGCCGGGCTCAGCCGGCTTTTGGCGCCGCTCCGCCGCCGGGCTCACGTGGCTTTTGCCGCCGCTCCGCCGCTTGGCTCGGCTGGCTTAGGCGCCGCTCCGCCACCTGGCTCACCTGGCTCGGGCCGCCACGAACGCAGCTCTACCGCCTGGCTCAGCTGGCTCGGGCCGCCACGAACGCCGTTCCGCCGCCTGGCTCAGCCCCCACGAACGTCGCCTCCTCGCCCGGGGTCTTTGTCCGTTTCGCCCCGAGTCGCCGACGCTCCCCGCTCGTTGGCTCCCACGAAAGCCACGATTCGGACTTTTGTGTGTGCAACGGACGGGGGCGCGATGAGGCTGCTGTACAAGGCCGTGGCGGTGGGCGCGATGGGCGCCGCGGGCCTCACCCCGCTCGGCACCCCGGCACAAGCGGCGGCGATGGGTCCTACCTGGCACCCGGACACAACCCTCGGCCCGCTGACCGGCGCCCTGGAGTTGCTGACGGAGACCTCGTATCCGGGCCCGGCGCCTCAGGACTCGCCGACCGCCACCGGCTACGGCGCCGGCACCCACGCCAAGACCTGGGGCGCCGCGAATGACCACGCCGGTGACTACGGCGCCCCAGTCTTGGGCGGCGGTGGCTCGATGACCAGCGCCGGCCCGACGGCCGGTGGTGGCCTGATGGCCAGTGCTGGCTCGATGACCGGTGCTGGACCGTTGACCGGCGCCGGCTCGACGGTTGGTAACGGTCCGACTGCTGGACTTCGCCCGACTACTGGGCGCGGCCCGACTACTGGGCGCGGCCCGACTGCTGGGCGCGGTGCGGCGGCTGGGCGCGGCGTGGCGGCTGGCGGCGACGGCTCGGCGGCTGGCGGCGACGGCTCGGCGGCTGGCGGCGACGGCTCGGCGGCCGGCGACGACGGTTACGGGAGCGGGGGTGGCGGCACTTCCGGCATTTCCGACTTTTCGGCATCCGGCCCGGTTACCGCGACCTCGGCCGCCGACGTCGGGGTGTCGTCGATGGCCGAGCTCCCGGTGACCGGGCCGTCCTCGTCGCTCATGACGACGATCGGGTTCGCGTTCATCATCGGCGGCGCCGGGATTCTCTACCTGACCCGCCTGGGGGACCGCGATGACGACGAGACCGGGTCACGGCCGACCCGCGTGCCGGGGCCGCGCAGCCGCCGCCGTGACGACCCGGAAACCGACCGGGCCGAGGCCGGCGGCGATCGCCGGCCGCGTCCTCAGCCCAGCCGCCGGGCGCGCTGATCGGCCGCGGAGTGGGCGGCCTCGGGCGTGGGTGCGGTGATCGGGCGCGGAATGGGTGGCCCCGGGCTTGGGTGCGGTGACCTGGGCGGCGGCGGCCGCGGGGCCGGAGTTCGCGGCGTATGGTCCCTAGCATGGCCGATGCGCTGGAGATCGAGGTGGCCGGGCGGGCGGTGCGGCTGACCAGCCCGGAGCGGGTCGTGTTTCCCGACCGGGGGTTCACCAAGCGGGACGTGTTCGAGTACTACCTCGCGGTCGGCGACGGGATCATGCGGGCGCTGGGTGAGCGGCCGACCACGCTGCAGCGGTTTCCCGAGGGCATCGGCGGGGAGGCGTTCTTCCAGAAGCGGGTGCCGACCCGCGGGGTACCACCGTGGATCGAGACCGCGCAGATCGCGTTCCCGAGCGGGCGAAAGGCCGCCGAGCTGTGCCCGGTCGACCTCGCGCACGTGGCGTGGGCGGCGCAGATGGGCACCATCGTGTTCCACCCCTGGCCGGTGCGGCGCGGGCACGTCGACCACCCCGACGAACTGCGGATCGACCTCGACCCCCAGCCCGGCACCGACTTCGCCGACGCCGCCGTGGTCGCCGGCGAGCTCAAGGCCGTGCTCGACGAGCTGGGTTTCACCGGCTGGCCGAAGACCTCGGGCGGGCGGGGCATCCACGTGTACGTCCGGATCAAGCCCCAGTGGACCTTCGTCGAGGCCCGGCGGGCGGTCATCGCGCTGGCTCGCGAGGTTGAGCGCCGCCGCCCGGACCTGGTGACGACGAAGTGGTGGAAGGAGGAGCGCGGCCGCCGCGTGTTCGTGGACTTCAACCAGATGGCCCGCGACCGCACCATCGCCTGCGCCTACTCCCTGCGCGCCAACGCCCGCGCCACCGCGTCGACCCCGCTGCGCTGGGACGAACTGTCCGACGCCGACCCGGACGACTTCGACCTCCGCACCGTCCCGGACCGCTTCGCCAAGCTCGGCGACCCGCACGCCGGAATCGACGAGGTGGCGCACGATATCACGGAGCTGCTGGAGTGGTCCGCCCGAGACGCGGCGAACGGCGAGGGCGACATGCCCTACCCGCCGGAGTACCCGAAGATGGAGGGCGAGCCGATGCGCGTCCAACCGAGCCGGGCCCGCAACAAGCAGGAAACCGCATAGCGCAACGCCTCACCACGGCGCCCCCCTCGGCGACGCGCCGAACCCGGCGTCTCGGTGGCGCCGCCGAGGGCCTGTGTTCGAAGTCGGCGGTGGCGGCGGACCGCTCCGAGGTTCGGGCGTGTCGAGATCGACAATGAGCGAGGTCTCCGGTCGTTGGTTTACCGACCAAGAACCGTAAGGGGCCCCGGCGGCGCTTTCTTTCCGCGATCATGCCGAGGAGCGTTCCGAATGGCGGGATCTCCATGATCGTGGAGCGATGATGTACCAGGAGCGGCACTATCACTCCGCGATCATGAGGATCCCAGCCAGTGGACGCGTCCGGCGCATGATCACGGAAGCAAAACGCCGCACCGGCGCGCGCCGCACCGGTCGCGCGCCGCACCGGCCGCAGGGGGCACCAGCGCCGCGCGCGGCGGGCGGAGCCGCTGGGGGGTCGCGCCGCTCTGGATCGACGGGGTTGAGCCGGCCCCTAGATCTGGCGGCGTGGGAGGGGCGCAAGCCGGCGTCGAAGGTGGCCGGCCAGGCCAGCCCGGCGCGGCCGGCCCTTCCAGGTCCGGTAGGCCGGCGCTCGGTGCGGTGCGGCCGGCGCTCCGTCGGCGGGGCTGGTGCTCCGTCCGGCCGGGTTCGGCGCGTAGGTGGTCGCCACCGCTGCGGACGACGCCGTCGGCCTACTTCTCGCAGGTGGTGCCGGTCGGCGGCACCCTCAGATCGATCAGGTAGCGGTTCACCGCGTCGATGATGCAGCCCGTCTGCGGGTATGCGGTGTGGCCCTCGCCCTTCCAGGTCACGACGGTGCCGACGCCCAGCATCTTGGCCAGGGCCGGGGCCTGCTCGTATGGGGTGGCGGGGTCGTTGAGCGTGCCGACGACGACGATCGGCGCGGAGCCGGTGGCCGGGCCGGTCGGATACGGGTCGCGCTTGCCCGGCCATTGGGCGCAGATCAGGTTCAGCGCCAAGGGGCCCCCGAACAGCGGATACTTCTGGCGCCACTGGCTTTGCAGCGTGCGGGCCGCCTCGACGGTCGGGGTGTCGTCGCTGTCGGCGCAGCCCACGGCGGAGTTGGCGTCGAACATGTTGCTGTAGTGGCCGTCCGGGTCGCGCTCGGCATAGGAGTCGGCCAGCTGGAACATCTTGTCGGGCTTGCCGTTGCGCAGGTCCTGCATGGCCTGGGCGAGCAGGCGCCACGACGACTCGCTGTAGAGCGAGGAGACCACGGCGGTGAACACCCAGCCGGAGGTCGCCGCGCGGCCCTTGCCCTGCACGGGCGACGTGCGGGCGTCGGCGATCGCCTTCATCACCACCGAGCGGGCGTCCGGCCCGATCGGGCACGAGGTGGCGTTGGCGGCGCACCAGGTGTTGAAGTTCGAGAACGCCAGCTCGAAGCCGGCCGCCTGCTTCTCCGCCGATTCCTGTGAGCTCAGCGTCGGGTCGACGGCGCCGTCGAGGACGAGGGCGCGCACGTTCTTCGGGAACAGCTGCGCGTAGACGGCGCCGAGCAGCGTGCCGTAGCTGTAGCCGAGGTAGGTCAGCTGCTGCTCGCCGACCGACGCCCGCAGCGCGTCCATGTCGCGGGCGGCCTGCTCGGTGGAGAACAGCGGCAGCTTGTCGCCGTACTTGTCGCCGCAGCTCTGGGCGAGCTTGCGGGTCAGCGTCACGGTCTGCTGGAACCCCGCGTCGCTGACCGGGTCGGGATCGATGCCGAAGTTCTGGTCGAGGTCGGCGTCGGAGAAGCACTTCACCGGCGAGGAGCGGCCCACCCCGCGCGGGTCGAAGCCGATGATGTCGAACCGCCGCAGGATCTCCGCGGGCAGGTAGACCGACCGGTAGACGCCGTAGTCGAAGCCGGAGCCGCCCGGCCCGCCCGGGTTGATGAACAGCGACCCGACCCGGTCGCGCTGCGTCGTGGACCGGCCCCGCACCATCGCGATGTCGAACGTGCCGGAGTCCTTCGGGTGCGCCCAGTCCTGCGGCACCTTGACCGTGGCGCAGGTGAAGTTCACATTCTGTGGCGCGGACGGGAAGATCCCCTTCCACGCGTCGCACGGCTTCCAGTCGGCCGGCGGAACGTCGATGACGCTGGACGGCCTCGCCGCCGCCGACGGCGTGCCCAGCGCGCGGCCGGACGTCGGCGTGGTGAACCGCGGCGGGCTGGTGCACCCGGCCACCAGCGCCAGCACCAGGAGCAGCGGCGCGAGCAACGGCCGCACCCGTCGCCACCGAACCACCCCGGTCCGAGCGGCGGCGCGCGGCGGCGCGGTGGCCGACGGCCTTGCGGGTCGGAGGGCGACGGCAGACGGCGCGGGCCGACCGGCGGCGAGCGGCAGCGCGGTGATCGGCCGGGCGCTGGCGGGCGACGGCGCGGTGGGCTGGGCGGTGGTGGCGGGCGGCAGCGCGGTGATCGGCCGGGCGCTGGCGGGCGACGGCGCGGTGGGTCGAGCGCCGGCGGGCTGCGGTGCGGCGGAAGGCGGGAGCGCGGCGGCGGGTAGTGGCATGGCGGGTGACGGCATGGCGACTGGCGGCATGGCGGATAGCGGCATGGTGGGTAGCGGTGTTTCGGGCCGGGCGGTGGCGGAGGGCGGCAGCGGTGCGGCGGGCGGCGGCACGGGCGAGGGGGAGTGGGTCACGGACGGCCCGCCAGCACCGACTCGACGTCGAACCGCAAGGGGCGGTCGAGCTGGTCATACGTGCAGGAGCGCGGGTCGCGGTCGGGGCGCCAGCGCTTGAACTGGGCGGTGTGGCGGAAGCGGTCGCCCTCCATGGCGTCGTAGCCGACCTCGACGACCAGCTCCGGGCGCAGGGGGACGAAGGAGAGGTCCTTCTTGCCGGTCCAGCGGCTCACGCCGCCGGGCAGGCGGGTGGCGGCGTCGCCGGCCGGGACGGCGTCGATGGTGGCGGGGGTGGTGCCGGGGGCCAGGCCGGCCCAGTTCCACGGGTGGTCGGCGATGTCCTGGCGATACTGCGCGAGCTCCTCGACCAGCTCGGCGCGGCGCTCGCGGGTGAAGGAGGCGGCGACGCCGACGTGGTGCAGGCGGCCCTCGTCGTCGTAGAGGCCGAGGAGCAGGGAGCCGACGATCGGGCCCTCCTTGTGCCAGCGGAAGCCGGCGACCACCGCGTCGGCCGTCCGCGAGTGCTTGATCTTGAACATGGTGCGCTTGCCCGGCTCGTAGACACCGTCGGCGGGCTTGGCGATGACGCCGTCGAGGCCGGCGCCCTCGAAGCGCTCGAACCAGTCGCGGGCCACCTCAATGTCGGTGGTGACCGGTGTGACGTGCACCGGGGCCTTGACCCCGGCGAGGGCCTCGGCCAGGCGGGCCCGGCGCTGCGCGTAGCCGGTGGCGACCAGCGCCTCGTCGCCGAGGGCCAGCAGGTCAAAGGCCACGAACGACGCCGGGGTCTGCTCGGCGAGCAGGCGGACCCGCGACGCGGCCGGGTGGATGCGCTGGCCGAGCAGCTCGAAGTCGAGCCGCGGGGCGCCGGTGTCGCGGCGGATCACGATAATCTCGCCGTCGACCACGCAGCGGGACGGCAGCTGGGCCCGCACCTCTTCGACGACCTCGGGGAAATACCTGGTCAGGGTCTTGCCGCCGCGGCTGGCGAGCTCGACCTCATCCCCGTCGCGGAAGACGATGCAGCGGAACCCGTCCCACTTCGGCTCATAGCTCATGCCGGGCGCGCTGGGCAGGCTGGGGATGCTCTTGGCGAGCATCGGCTCGACGGGGGGCAGGACTGGCAGCTCCACGAGGGTCAGTCAACCACACGGGTACGACAAGTTTGGCGAGCAGCAGCGGGCGCGGAACCTGGCACGGCGATCCCGGCCGCCGGATGGGCGGCCCGGACGCTGAACTGCGTGCACATCCCGTCGGGCTACCGCGTTTCGCCCGACGGGCGAAAAATCCGATAAGTCCGGACACGAAGTGTCTGGACTTATCGGCAGGCCATCGATCGGCTCATGCGAGGCGTCGGCTGGATGAGGGCGCAGTGGGCGGGCATCGCGACCGGAACTCTCCGCGATCATGCCGGAGCCGCCACCCGCTGCGCGCCAGGGGACTCGCATGATCACGGAGAGATTCGGTCGCTCCAGCGGCAAGCCCAGGCCGAGCGGGCGAAGGGATCAGAAGTGGGCGAAGGAGCGGAGCGGCATCCGCGGGCCGAAGCGTGGCGCGGCGATGCCGGCGGCTGAGATCAGGGCGCAGACCCGGCCCCGGTGCGGCGCGAACGGGGCGAGGAGTTCCAGCATGTGCTCGTCGGTGCCGCGGGCGGCGCCGGTCAGCGCGAACGCCACCTGGTTCTTGATGTTGTAGTCGCCGACCGAGACGGTGTCGGCGTCGCCGTACGCCACCCTGGTGACCTCGGCCGCCGTCCACGGGCCGATGCCGGGGATGCTGACCAGGCGGGCCGTGGCCGTGGACGCGTCGGTGCACCGCTCCAGCGCGACGGCCTGGGCGGCGGCCCGGCGTAGCGTCTCGGCCCGTTTCTGTTCGATGCCGAAGGGGTGGAACGCCCAGTACGGCGTCCGGGCGATCACCTCCGGGTCGGGCGGGAGGAGGAGGCCGGGGCGCGGGCCGGGTGCGGGCTCGGACAGCCGGCGCAGCACCCGCACGTAGCCGTGGTGGGCCTCCTTGCCGCTCACCTTCTGGCCGAGGATCGTCGGCACCAGCGGGTGGAAGATCCTGCCGGTCGCGCCCATCCGCAGGCCGGCGTGCTCGCGGGCGAGCCGATGCACGACCGGGTGCTGCCGGGCCAGTTCGGCGAAGCCGGTGACGTCGTCGCGCAGGCCGGCGATGGCGGGGGCGCGGTCCAGGAGCCAGTCGGCCCCGGGGCCGAACGCCTCCCAGGTGAGATCTGGGCCGGCGAGCGTGAAGTGCAGGGTGCCGGGGCCGTCCGGCGTGCGGGTGGCGAACCAGCCGGAGCCCGGTGACAGGGACAGCGTGGGATCGCCCTGGATCGGGGCGAGGCCGCGCAGGGTGCGGACCAGGTCGTAGCGTTCGGGCACCTTCATGCGGCGGCCCGGGACAGTGCGCGGTGCAGCAGGCGGGCGTCGCCGAGCATGGCGCGCAGCTTACGCTCCAGGCCGGCGATCGGCACCAGGTTCTGCGGCGCCCTCGGGTCCTTGTAGGCCTGGGAGGCGAACCGCGGCAGCGTCACCGCCGACAGGTGGGCCAGGGCCACCGCGTCGGACGGGGTCAGGTCGGCGGAGCACTCCGCGCGCACGATGCCGGACCAGGGGGAGCCGGCCGGGCCGGGCAGCCGCAGGTACCACGCGAAGCGGTGCCAGGACGTGCCGAGCAGGAACACCGGCGTGCGCTGGCCGCCGTGCAGGGAGGTGACCACGGCGGTGAGGGCGGCCGGGAGGTACTCCACCCGGTGCGTCTTGATGTAGCCCAGCGCCCGGGGCAGGTGGGCGCGCTCCTGCAGCGGGCCGTCGACGATGAGCAGGTCGCCGTCGGTGCGCTCGGCGCCGGAGACGCCGACCTCCAGCGCCCGCATGTGGCGCTGGACGCCGAGCGCCAGGTCTTTTGGCTCGCCGCGGGAGACCCGGCGGCCGGGGTACCGCACGCTGCCCGCCACGATCGGCGGCAACGGCTCGACGGGCGTGAACAGCCCCCGCTCGATCCGGGTCGTCGCCACCTGCGCCACTCCCCGGTCGAGCTCGCAGCGCACGACCCCGGCGGCGTAGGAGGCGGCCACGCCCGGGTGGGTGGTGCCCTCGTCGTCGGTGATCCACACCCGGGCGTCGATGCGCTGGACGCCGTCGACGATGAGCACGGTGCCGGGCGGGCGCAGGCCGGCCGGCGGGTCGACGGGGCGCCACGAAGCGGCCGGCAGTTCGGTGTCCGGCTCGATCTGGGCGCTGCTCGGCGCCTGCGGCCCGGACGCCTCGCCCGCCTCGAACGACTGCCCGTAGGCCGGATCCCAGGCGTCGACGTGCAGCTTCACAGGCCCACCCGCTCGATGCGGGCGGTGCGGGCGTCGCGGCGGACCTCGAAGCGCACCGGGATCCGTTCGGCGAGCGCGCCGACGTGGGTCACCACGCCGACCATGCGGTCGCCGCGGGCGGCCAGGTTCTCCAGGGTCGCGGTGACGGTGTCCAGGGTGGTCGTGTCCAGGGTGCCGAAGCCCTCGTCCAGGACGATCGACTCCAGGCTCGCCGAGGCCGTCGACAGGCCGGCCAGCTGCTCGGACAGTGCGAGCGCGAGGGCCAGGGAGGCCTGGAACGTCTCGCCGCCGGACAGGGTGCGCACCGCGCGGCGCAGGCCCGCGTCGTGGTGGTCGATGACGTAGAACTCGCCCTTGTCGTGGCCGAGGTCGTACTGGCCGCTGGACAGCTCCCGCAGGGTCCGCGAAGCGCCCTGCACCAGCGTGTCGAGGGCCTCGGCGAGCAGCCAGCGCTCGAACCGGTCGGCCCGCAGGTGCTGGGCGAGGGCCTTGGCGACCTGGGCCTCGCGGGCCAGGCCGTCGCGCTGCTCGCGCATCCGGTCGGCGTCGGCGCGCCGCTCCTCGATGCGCCGCCGGTCGGCGTCGGCGCGCTCGAGCGCCACCGCGGCCTCGCGGGCCGGGTCGCCGCCGGGCGGGGCCAGGCCAGCCCTGGTGAACAGCTCCGCCAGCTCGCCGCGGACGTCGGCGGCCCGCCGCTCGGCGGCGCGGACCGCGTCCTGCGCCTCCGGGCGTCCGGCCCGGCGCCGCCCGGCCTCGCCGGTCGCCCAGCCGTGCAGCGTGGCCCACGCGTCGCTGAGGTCGTCGCGGTTGGCCGGGGGCGGCCCGAACGCGGCCAAGGCATCGCGGGCGGCGTCGAAGGCCCGCCACGCGGCGCGCAGCCGCTCCTCGGCCCGCTCGGCGCCGGTCGCGGCGGTGCGGTGCGCCTCGCGGGCCTTCCGCACGTCGGTGCCGGCCCGCTCCAGCGACTTCTGCAGCGCGGCGATGCCGTCGAGGTCGCGGCGCAGCGCCTCGGCCGGCGGCGCGCCGTCGAGCTCGGTGTCCAGGGCGGCGATGCGCTTGTCGACCTGCTCGGCGTGGGCCCGGGCGGCGGCCAGGGACCGGTCCAGCTCGCGCACGGTACGGTCGCGGTCGGCGACCACCCGGTCCGCCGCCTCGCTGCGCTTGCGGGCGGCCTTGCCGGCGGCCTCGGCGGCGGCGACGGCCGGCTCGTGCGGCACGACGGGGAGCTCGTGGACGGTCTGCGCGCACACCGGGCACGCCTCGCCGACCCGCAGGTGCGGCCGCAGCGCGACGGCTCGGTCGGCCGCCACCGCCGTCTGGTAGGCCTCCCGGGCCGCCTCCAGGGCGGTGAGCGTGGCCGCGGCGTCGGCGCGGGCCGTCTCCAGCGTGGCCGCCGCCCGCTCGTGCTCCGCGGCCGCCGACGCGACCGTCTCGTGCACGGTGGTGGCTTCGGCGGCGAGGCGGGCGCGCTCGGCGTGGCGGTCCAGCAGCCGGCGCAGCGCCGCGGCGTCGCCGGCCGCCTGCAGTTCGCCGCGGACCTTCTCCTCGCGCTCCTCGGCGGCCCGGGCGGCGTCGACGGCCTCGGCGACGGCGGCCCGCGCTTTCGCGGCGGCCGCGGCCAGGCCGGCCGCCTCCGCGGGCACGGTCACGCCGGCCAGCCGGTCGATCTCGGCGTCGAGGGCGGCCAGCGCGGCCCGGGCCTGCTCGGCGAGCCGGCCCGCGTCGGCGAGCTGGGGCGCGATCCGGTCGACGGCGCCGGCCAGCTCGCGCAGCGCCTCCGCGCGCGCCGTCGCCGCCGACAGCGCGGCGTCGTCGATGCCGGACAGCGCGGCGAGCTGGTCGTCGAGCACCTTGAGCTTCGTCTCGGCGGTCGCGCCCTCGGCCGCGGCCCGCTCCCGGATCTTGCCGTAGACGTCCAGGCCGAGCAGGTTGACCAGGATCTTCTGCCGCTCGGCGGGCTTGGCGTGCAGGAACGCGGCGAACTCGCCCTGCGGGAGCACCACGCACTTGGTGAACTGCTCGTACGGCAGGCCGATCACGGTCAGCACGGCCTCGTCGACCTCGCTCGGCGTGCCGGCCAGGACCTCGGCGATGTCGTCCTGCTCCAGGCCGTGCTCCAGCTTGCCCAGGTCCAGCCCGGGCGCGAGGGCCTCCAGCCCGGCGTGCTTGGTGGTGACGGCGCCCTTGGCGTCGCGGCGGACGACCCGGGTCAGCACGTAGCGCACGCCCGCCGACTCGAACACCAGCCGTACCCGGGCCTCGGCCGCGGACGGCGCGAGCGCGTTGGCGATCGCGCGCCGGTCGCCCCAGCGCGGCACGGTGCCGTAGAGGGCGAAGCAGATCGCGTCGAGGACCGTCGACTTGCCCGAGCCGGTCGGCCCGACCAGGGCGAAGAAGTCGGTGTCGGTGAAGTCCACCGTGGTCGGCTCGCGGAAGACGGTGAACCCGTCGAGGTCCAGCCGGATCGGCCTCATGCGTGCATCACCTCGTCGTGCAGCCGGTGGAACAGGGCCACGGTCGCCTCGTCGGCGTGCCCGCGCTGGACGAGGTAGTCGGCGAAGAGCTCCCCGGCGGACCGCCCGGCCCGGGCCGCCTCCGCCTTGCCCGCGCCCGGGTTCGGCAGCAGCTTCGGATCGATGCGTACCTCGAGAGCCTTGGGCAGCAGCTCCTGCACCTCCTCGCGCAGGCCGGCCCGGGGCGCCTCCTGGACGTACACCCGCAGCCACGCCTCGCCGGTGGTGAGCGTGGCCAGCTGGGCCAGCGTGCCACGGACCGTGCGCAGCGGGGTCGACACGGGCAGGGTCACCTCCCGCACCCGGGCCGCCGTGGTGGCGCTGACGTCCACGACGCACGCGGTGGAGACGTTCTCCTCCTCGCCGAAGTCGATGGGCAGCGGGCTGCCGCTGTAGCGGATCGGGCACGGTCCGGCGACCGACTGCGCGCGGTGCAGGTGGCCCAGGGCCGCGTAGTGCACCGAGGACGGGAACACGGTGGCCGGCACCGCGTAGCCCATGATGGTGTGCGCCTCCCGCTCCCCGCCGCCCATCGTGGCGCCGATGACCGTCAGGTGCGCGGTGAGCAGGTTGACGGTGTCGCCGCCGAACCCCTGCGCGAGGCGGCCGATCAGCTCGCCGACGTAGTGGGCGTACGACTGCGTGACCTCGGCGGCGGAGAGCTCGAACAGCTCGCTGGCGCGCACGGCGTACCGCTGGGAGAGGAACGGCAGCGCGACCAGGCGCCACGGCTCGCCGTCGCGGGTCGTGCCGGACAGCAGGTGCTCCTCGGGCCGGCCGACCGCGCCGCGGATGGTGATCCCGGCCGCGTCGGCCCACGGCCGCAGGGCGTCGAGGGCCTTGCCGTTGTCGTGGTTGCCGCCGATGACGACCACTTCGGCGCCGCTCTTGTGCAGCGCGGACAGCCCGCGGGTCACGATCTTCGTGGAGTCGGCGGTCGGCGTGGCGGTGTCATACAGGTCGCCGGCGACGATCACCAGGTCGGGCCGCTCGGCCTCGGCCACGTCGACGAGCGCCTTGAGCGCCGCGATGTGGTCGTCGGCCCGGGACTGTCCCTTGAGGACCTTGCCGACGTGCCAGTCCGAGGTGTGGAGGATCCGCACGGTACCCCTTCTAGAACGGAATGTCGTCGTCGGAGATGCCGCCGGCGCCCACGCGCGCGACCACGGCGAACGGGTCGGTGGCGTGCTGCGCGATCGAGCGCAGCGTCGAACTGGGCGGAGGCCCGGCCTCGGCGGGGCGGGTGGCCCACGACGGGAACGGGAACTCGATGCACAGCGGCACCGGGATCTCCGGCTGGGACACGAACATCGTGCCGGGCTTGGCCAGCAGGGCGCGCTGGCGCTGGGCGGGCGGCAGGAAGCCGTACTCCGGGCGGGACGCCTCGGCCGGGTCGAGCCGCCCGACGACCCGGATCGCCGAGTTGGCCACGATCCGCCGCTCCACCTCGCTCGCGGTCTGCTGCGCGCCGATCAGCACCACGCCGAGGGACCGGCCCCGCTCGGCGATGTCCAGCAGCACCTCCTTGATCGGGCTGCTGCCCTCCCGGGGGGCGTACTTGTTCAGCTCGTCGAGCACCACGAACAGCAGCGGCTTGGCGGTGCCCGCCTTCTCTTTGCGCTCGAACTCGGTGCGCAGCGTCACGCCGACCACGAAGCGCTGCGCGCGGTCCGGCAGGTTGTGCAGGTCGACGACGGTCACCTGGGCCGACTCGGCGGTGTTGATCTGGTGCGGCCTGCGCGTGGCGAGGTCGCCGCGGATGAGCCGGGACAGGTCCTTCTTGCTGCCGATGAGCCGCCGCGCGAACGCGTTGACCGTGCCGAGCCCGACCGCGCTGCCGGCCCACTGCCCGCGGGTGGCGTCGTCGTTGAGCTGCTCGACCAGGTAGTCGACCAGGTCGGCGTAGGAGTTGAGCCGGGTGCCGTCGACGGCCACGCCGCCCTCCGCCGGCTGCGCGATGCGGGCCAGATGCGCGGTCACCGAGTGCACGACCATGGTGTACTGCTGCCGCTCGTCGTCGGCGTCGGCGAACACGTAGGGCAGCAGCCGGTCGGTGCAGAACTCCTGCAGCGTCCAATAGAAGGCGTCGACGCCGGACAGGCGGCTGCTGACGTCGGGGGTACCGGAGGAGTCGCCGGCCCGCGGCGGGGCGTAGACGCGCACGTCGGGGAAGGGGCCGGCGACCAGCCCGAGCCGCGCGTAGGCGTCCTCGGTGGCCTGGTCGAGCCGGCTGTTGGGGTGATCGAGGAAGAGCAGGTCCTCGCCCTTGACGTTGAAGATCAGCGCCCGGGTGTTGGCGGTCTCGCCGGCGCCGCCCAGGACGCCGGAGCGGAACACGGAGTACAGCAGGAAGGTGGCGAAGCTGGTCTTCGTCGCCACCCCGGAGATGCCGGAGATCGACACGTGGGCGCCGCGCGAGCCGTCGAGGAAGTCGGCGTTGAGGAACATCGGCGCGCCGTCGCGGCCGAAGCCCATCGGGATCGTGCGGTCCATCCGGTCGAAGTACAGCGCGCCGGCCCGGGCGTCGCCCTGCGCCCGGTGCACCAGCGCGCCCGGGGTCGGCGGCACGTACACCTCCGGGTCGACCCGGGTGGTGGTGATCTCGGCGGCCTCCTGGATGGTCGCCGGGAGCGTGCCGTCAGCGACGAGGAACACGTCGGAGTCGAACACGACGCCCTCGTGGCGGGCCCGGACGGCGGTCACCACCCCCGCGATCGTGATCGGATCGTGCTCGGGAAGGTCACGCTCGGTGACGACGACGTCGTCGAGTTGGAGGTACGCGCCGTCCTCCACCGCGACCCAGAAGGTCAGCGGGGTCGCATCGGCGGTGCCGAGCACCCGGCCGACGACGGGACCGCTCGGCGCGGGCGCGGATTCGTCCTCCATGGTCTGGACCCCCAGTACATGTGTTCGCCTGTGCATCGTGCCCCACCGGCGCCCGCCGGTCGAAGACACCACGCCAGATGAGTTCGATTCACGCTGACTAATTGGACATATCGGTGCGCAACACGCCGCTGTCCACAGGGTTCGGGGCAGTTGTCCACAGGCTTGTGGATGACGTTGTGGATTTCCGGCTCACCGGGTGTACCGCAGCAGCAGCAATCCCTCGGCGAGCAACGCGTGACGCAGGGTGAGCGTTGCGGGCGCTTCGAGCGGTGGGCCGTCGGTGATCCGTCCGGCGCCCGGGCCGGCGAGCAGGGGTGAGAGCGTCAGGCACAGCTCGTCGACGAGGCCGGCCGCGGTGAGCGAGCCGAACAGCCGCGGGCCGCCCTCGCTGAGGATCTGCCGGAGCCCCCGCTCCCGCAGCTGTCGTATGGCCTCGGGGAGGTCCAGGCCCTCGTCGCCGGTGGTGATGACGTCGGCGACGCCGGCCAGGTGGCCCGCGTCGGTGCCGGCCCGGGTGATGACGATCGGGCGGACCGGGGCGTCGGCCAGGGCCCGGTGCGTGGGGTCGAGGCCGGCGCGGCCGGAGACGACGACCAGGGTGGGGTACTCGGGCAGCCCTCGTGCGAGTCGCCAGGCCCGGCGCTCCTCGCTCAGTCGCAGCGCGTGGTAGTTCTCCTCACGCACGGTGCCGGCGCCGACCACCAGCGCGTCGCAGAGCATGCGCAGCAGGCCGAAGACCCGCTTGTCCGCCGGGCCCGACAGCGGCTCGCTCTTGCCGCCCACGTGCCCGGCGCCGTCGAGGCTGGACACGAAGTTGAGCCGCAGCCAGGGCTCGGGCGGGGTCCGGTAGAGCTCGACGAGGTCGGGTTCGTCCGCGGGCGCGGGCCAGAGCAGCTGCACCCGATGACCCTACTCGCCAGGTGGCCCCGTCACGGGCGGTGTCGGCTGCGGCGGCTTGTGCTGGCAGTCGCACCAGCTCCCGCCGCGGCAGTCGGCATGCCGCTTCTCGCGGCACGCTTGACAGATCATGGTTCCTATTCTGGCGCGCGGCTTCGCCGCGGGGGCTCCCGGCGCACAGGCCGGGCGCGAAGAACGTGGTGTCATGCTGCGCTTTCAGCCCCCGGCGGTCAACAATGTCTCCACCATGGCTCGCATGATCTATCAGCTGCGCATCGCGCTGGACGGGGTCGACCCGTTGGTCTGGCGCCGCGTCCTGGTGCCCGGCGGCTTCACCCTCGATCGCCTGCACCGGGTGATTCAGTACGCGATGGGCTGGCGCGACCGGCACCTGCACGTGTTCGACATCGACGGCGTGCAGTACGGCGTGCCCGACCCCGACGGCCTGCTCGAGGTGCGCGACGAGCTCGACACCAGGCTGGACGCGGTGGCGCTGAAGGGCACGCGGCTGCGGTACACCTACGACTTCGGCGACTGGTGGGAGCACGAGATCGCGGTCGAGGACGTGGTGCCGGCCGACCCTGACACCCGCTACCCGATGTGCACCGGCGGGGAGCGGGCCTGCCCGCCCGACGACGTCGGCGGGCCGGAGGGCTACCGCGACTTCCTGTCCGCCTACGCCGACCCCGCCCACCCCGACCACGCCGCCATGCGCGCCTGGCTGGGCCACGACTTCGACCCGTCGTTCTTCGACCCGTCCCCGCCCACGACCCTGCTGCGCCGCATGACCTGACCCGACCCGACCCGCCACGACGGCGTCGCCGGCCACGAAAGTTCCACCGCCGCCGCCCGGCTTCCGCCACGACTCGTCCCCGTCACCGCCAGGCGCGGTGGGTGTCGGGCGGGGCGGGGATAAGTGCTGATCACTGCGGGTCGGCGGATGGGCGCGGCGCGGGGAGGGTGAAGGGGCGTGGCGCGATAAAGCGGTACAAAGCCGGGCGTTGAAATCTTGCGGTAACGAAATGGGAACGCTCCCATTGCCCCATTGACACGTCGTCGTTCGCGGTTCAGGCTCATGGGAGCGCTCCCGCGGCTGTGGCCGGTGCCACACCCCCCGGTCGCGGGAGGCATCAATTCGCATGTCCGCCATACCCCGGCGGGGCTCCACCCTGCCCTGCCGCAGCGCATCAACACCCCCCACACCCACACCCATCACGCATCCACCTGAGAGAGGGGTCAGGATGAGCTTCACCTCGCGCCGCATGCGATCCGTCGCCGCGGCTGCGCTGACCGTCGGGCTCGCCCTCGGCATCGGCGCCTGTAGCGCCAAGAAGGACGACGCCGGGTCCGACGGCAGCAACGGCGGGCCGGTCACGATCTCGCTGTCCTACTTCGGCACCCCCGGCTTCACCCAGGCGGTCAAGGACTTCGAGGCCGCTAACCCGAACATCAAGGTCGACGTCAAGAACGAAGGCCAGACCAAGGACTTCGTGCCGAAGCTGGCCCAGCAGCTGTCCGCGGGCAGCGGCGCGAGCGACGTGGTCATGCTCGAAGAGGGCATGCTCCTGCAGTACCTCAAGGACAACAAGCCCTTCGCGAACCTCCTCGACCTGGGCGCGCAGTCGCTGGAGAGCGAATACCTGTCGTTCAAGTGGAAGAACGCGTTCACCGCGGACGGCAAGAAGCTCGTCGGCCTCGGCACCGACGTCGGCCCCCTCGCCATGTGCTACCGCACCGACCTCTTCGCCAAGGCCAACCTGCCGACCGCCCGTGACCAGGTCAGCGCCCTGTG
Organism: Dactylosporangium sp. CA-092794; assembly: GCF_050948465.1. Taxonomy (NCBI): domain Bacteria; kingdom Bacillati; phylum Actinomycetota; class Actinomycetes; order Micromonosporales; family Micromonosporaceae; genus Dactylosporangium; species Dactylosporangium sp. CA-092794. The sequence continues at coordinate 1,993,285 of NZ_CP192044.1, forward strand.
GCCGACCTGGGACGACTACGTGAAGACCGGCGAGAAGTTCAAGGCCGCCAACCCGGGCGCCGCCTGGCTCGACTCGGCCACGAGCGTCATGCAGCCGTACATCATGCAGAACAGCGAGACCTGGTTCTACGACAAGAACGACAAGTACATCGGCGACACCAACCCGGTCGTGAAGCAGGCCTACGACATCGGCATGGACATGGCCGCCAAGGGCCTGACCGCGAAGCTGGTGCGCTGGCAGGCGGACTGGGACACCGCGTTCAAGAACGCCGCGTTCGCGACCGTGCCGTGCCCGCCGTGGTACACCGGCGTGATCAAGGAGCGGGCCGGCGACGCCGGCAAGAACAAGTGGGACATCGCCACCATCCCCGGTAAGGGCGGTAACTGGGGCGGCTCCTACCTGGCGATCCCGGAGCAGAGCAAGAACAAGAAGGCCGCGTTCGAGCTCATCAAGTTCCTGACCGGCAAGCAGGGTGGCCTGGACGCCTTCAAGGAGGCGGGCCCGCTGCCGTCGTCGGTGTCGGCCCTGGCCGACCCGTCGCTGACCGGCGCCACGAACGACTACTTCAACAACGCCCCGGTCGGCCAGATCTACGCCGGTGCGGCGAAGGACCTCAAGCCGATCTACCTGGGCCCGAAGCACCAGGCCCTGTGGGAGAGCGGCTTCGAGCCGGCCATGCAGGCCGCCGAGCAGGGCAAGCTGACCCCGCAGGCGGGCTGGGACAAGGCCATCAAGGACAGCAAGGCGCTGGCCGAGGGCTGATCGGGATCCGATCGACACCGGGCGGAGGCGGCGTCCCGACGCCGCCTCCGCCTCTGGCGAATGCTCGTAACGGAAGGACCACCATGACCACCAACGTCGAGGCCGCCCGGCCTCGCCAGCGGCGAGCGCCGGACCCGCCGTCGCAGCGGCGGACGGTGCGCATCGGCCGGCTGGACCTGAAGGTCTCGCCGTATCTGTTCGTCGCGCCGTTCTTCCTGCTGTTCGCGGTGTTCGGGGCGTACCCGCTCGTCTACACGGCCGTGCTCTCGCTGCGCAAGAACACGCTGACCGGCGGCGACCAGGGCTTCGTCGGCCTCGAGAACTACCGCAAGGTCCTCACCGACGAGCACTTCTGGACCGTCATCGGCAACACGTTCGGGCTGTTCGTCGTGTCCACCGTGCCGCAGCTCATCGCGGCGCTGATGATCGCGAGCTGGCTGAACAAGCAGATGCGCGCCCGCACCGCGATCCGGATGGGCGTGCTGATCCCGAACATCACCTCGGTCGCCGCCGTCGGCATCGTCTTCGGCCTGATCTTCGCCGACCGCTACGGCCTGGCGAACTGGCTGATCCAGTCCGTCGGTCTCCACCCGGTCGAGTGGCGCAACCACCGCTGGTCGTCCTGGACCGCGATCGCGTTCATGGTCGACTGGCGCTGGACCGGCTACAACGCGCTGATCTACCTCGCCGCGATGCAGGCGATCCCGAAGGAGCTCTACGAGTCGGCCGCGCTCGACGGTGCCTCGGCGTTCCGGCGGTTCTGGCGGATCACGGTACCGCTGATCCAGCCCACCATCCTGTTCACGGTGATCATCTCGACCATCGGCGGCATGCAGCTGTTCACCGAGCCGCTGCTGTTCAACTACGGCCGCATCAACGGCGGCTCGCTGAACGAGTTCCAGACGGTCGCCATGTACATCTACGAGACCACGTTCACGAACAACTTCAACGTGGGCCGCGGCTCCGCGGTCTCGTGGCTGCTGTTCCTCATCATCCTCATCTTCGCGCTGGTCAACTTCCTGCTGGTGCGCCGCTCGCTGCGGGGGAACACCCAATGAGCACGATGACTCACCTCGCCCCGTCCCGCCCGTCGCGGAGCACGCCGCCGCCGAAGCGGATCGGCCGCGTGCGCAGCGCTTCGGCCGCGCTGTGGCAGGCCAGCCCGCTGACGTACCTCGCACTGATCATCACGATCGTGCTGTCGGTCTTCCCGATCCTGTGGTCGTTCATCGTCGCCTCGCGCGACAACAGCGCGGTGACGGCGATCCCGCCGCCGCTGACCCCGGGGCCGAACTTCTTCTCCAACGCCTCGCGGGTGCTGCAGAACACCGACGCCAACTTCGTCTACGGCCTGGTCAACTCCGCGATCGTGGCCAGCTGCGTGACGGTGTCGGTGGTGTTCTTCTCCACGCTGGCCGGCTTCGCCTTTGCCAAGCTCAAGTTCCGCGGCAAGAACGCGCTGCTGCTGGTCATCATCCTGACGATGATGATCCCGACGCAGGTCAACATCATCCCGCTGTACCTGCTGATGGTGAAGTTCGGCTGGACCGAGACGCTGCAGGCCGTCATCGTGCCGTTCCTGGTGAAGGGCTTCGGCGTCTTCATGATCCGGCAGTACGCCCAGTCCGCGATCAGCGACGAGCTGATCGAGGCGGCCCGGGTCGACGGCGCGTCGACCTGGCGCACCTACTGGAGCGTCGTGCTCCCGGCGCTGCGCCCGGCCGCCGCCGTGCTGGGCCTGCTGACCTTCATGGAGACCTGGAACGACTTCCTCTGGCCGTACGTGGTGCTCAACGGTGACACCCCGACCGTGCAGGTATCGCTGAACATCCTGGCGACCGGTTACTACAAGACCGACTACGTGCAAGTCTTTACCGGGACAGCGCTGGCGATCGTGCCGCTGCTCATCGTGTTCATCGCATTCGGCCGCCAGATCATCGGCGGCATCATGGAAGGTTCGGTCAAGGCGTGACCATCATCGACCCGCTGACGTTCCCACCCGGTTTCCTCTGGGGGGCGGCCACCGCGTCGTACCAGATCGAGGGTGCGGCCGCCGAGGACGGCCGCACTCCGTCCATCTGGGACACGTTCAGCCACACCCCCGGCCGGACCCGGGGCGGCGACACCGGCGACGTGGCGTGCGACCACTACCACCGCTACCGCGAGGACGTCGCGCTGATGACCGATCTGGGGCTGGCAGCCTATCGGTTCTCCGTCGCGTGGCCCCGCGTGCAGCCGGGCGGACGCGGGCCGATGAACGCCAAGGGCCTCGACTTCTACCGCCGGCTCGTCGACGAGCTGCTGGAGCGCGACATCGTCCCGTGGGTCACGCTGTACCACTGGGATCTGCCCCAGGAGCTCGAGGACGCCGGCGGCTGGCCGGCCCGCGACACCGCCGCCCGGTTCGCAGACTACGCCGCGGCCGTCCACGGCGCGCTCGGCGACCGGGTCCGGCACTGGACGACCTTCAACGAGCCGTGGTGCTCGGCGTTCCTGGGCTACGCCTCCGGCGTGCACGCCCCCGGCCGCCAGCACGCCCCCGACGCCCTCGCCGCCATGCACCACCTGCTGCTCGGCCACGGCGAGGCGGTCCGCGCGATCCGCGCGAACGACCCGGAGGCGCAGCTCGGCATCACGCTGAACCTCTACGCGATCTCGGCCGCCGACCCGGCCAAGCCCGGCGACCTCGACGCCGTCCGGCGCATCGACGGCCTGGCCAACCGCATCTTCCTCGACCCGGTGCTGCTCGGGCGCTACCCCGAGGACGTGCGGGCCGACCTGGCCGGGGTCAGCGACTTCGGCTTCGTGCGCGACGGCGACCTGGAAACCATCGCCGCGCCGCTGGACCTGCTGGGCATCAACTACTACAGCCGGCATGTCGTGGCCGCGCCCGACCCGGACGCGCCCGCCGAGCCCTACTGGCGGGCGCCCACCTCGTGGCCGGGCAGCGAGACCGTGCGCTTCCTCAAGCGGCCCGGCTACTCCGTCACCGACATGGACTGGGAGGTCGACGCGCCCGGGCTCACCGAGACCCTGGTGCGGGTCGCGCGTGACTACCCGGCCGTCCCGCTCTACGTCACCGAGAACGGGGCGGCCTACGTCGACACCCCCGGTACCGATGGCGCGATCGACGACCAGGAGCGGGTGGCCTATTTCGACGCCCACTTCCGGGCCTGCCTCGCCGCGATCGCCGAGGGCGCGCCGCTCAAGGGCTACTTCGCCTGGTCGCTGCTGGACAACTTCGAGTGGGCGTGGGGCTACTCGAAGCGCTTCGGCATGGTGGGGGTCGACTACGCCACCCAGCGGCGCACGGTGAAGGCCAGCGGTCACCGGTACCGCGAGGTCATCAAGCGCAACGGCCTGGCCGAGTAGCGTGCACCGCCCGACACTTGACGAGGTCGCTGCCCTGGCCGGTGTCGGGCGTGGCACGGTCTCCCGGGTCATCAACGGCTCGCCCCAGGTGAGCCCGGAGGCCCGGGCGGCCGTGCGTAAGGCGATCGAGGAGCTGGGCTACGTGCCCAACCGCGCCGCCCGCGCGCTGGTGACCCGCCGCACCGACTCGGTGGCGCTGGTCGTCTCCGAGTCGGAGGAGCGGGTCTTCGGCGAGCCGTTCTTCGCCGGCATCGTCCGCGGCGTCAGCTCGCACCTGGCCGACACCCGGATGCAGCTGTGGCTGGCGATGGCGCAGTCCTCCGCGGAGCGGCAACTGGTCGAGCGGCACCTCTCCGACCAGCACGTCGACGGCGTGCTCCTGCTGTCGCTGCACGACGACGACCCGCTGCCCGGGCTGCTGGCCTCGCGCGGGCTGCCGACCGTCCTGGGCGGGCGGCCGGCGCACATGCTCTCCGGCGTTGCCCACACGCTCGATACCAAGGACGGGCACGGCCTCGCCTTCGTCGACAACGACAACGAGGGCGGCGCCCGCACCGCCGTCGAGCACCTGCTCAACCTGGGGCGCCGCGGCGTGGCGGCGATCGCCGGCCCGCAGGACATGGGGGTCGGCAAGGCCCGCCTGCGCGGCTACCGCGAGGCGCTGCTGCTGGCCGGGCACCCCGACGACGAACGACTCATCGCGTACGGCGACTTCAGCGAGGCCAGCGGCGCCGAAGCGATGTACCGCCTGCTGCATCTCAACCCGGGCCTGGACGCCGTCTTCGCCGCCTCCGACCTGATGGCCGCCGGGGCCATCCGCGCCCTGCGCGAGCAAGGCAAGCGCATTCCCGGCGACGTCGCCGTGGTCGGATTCGAGGACTCCGCCGTGGCCCGCCAGACCCTGCCGCCGCTCACCACCGTGCACCAGTCGGTGGAGGGCATGGGTCGCGAGATGGCGAGGCTCCTGCTGGCCCGCATCGCCGGCGGGCCGGCCCACTCGACCGTGCTCGACACGCACCTGGTGGTGCGCGAGTCGGCCTGACACCGCAGGAGGCACCACGTGCGCTTCGGCCACTTCGACGACGACCGTCGCGAGTATGTGATCGACCGGCCCGACACCCCGCTGCCCTGGATCAACTATCTGGGCACCGAGGCGTACTTCGGCATCATCTCCAACACCGCCGGCGGCTACTCGTTCTACCGCGACGCCCGGCTGCGCCGGATCACCCGGTACCGCTACAACAACGCCCCCTTCGATTTCGGCGGGCGCTACCTGTACCTGCGCGACACCGCGTCCGGCGAGTACTGGTCGCCGACCTGGCAGCCGACGCAGACCGAGCTGGACGACTACGAATGCCGGCACGGGCTGTCCTACACGCGGATCGCGTCGGCCTACCGCGGCATCCGGGCGCGGGTGACGTACTTCGTCCCGCTCGGCGAAACCCTCGAGGTCTGGCGGCTGCGGCTGACCAACGAGCGGTCCGAGCCGGCGGAGCTGTCGGTCTTCTCCTCGGTGGAGTTCTGCCTCTGGGACGCCCAGGACGACGCCACGAACTTCCAGCGCAACTTCAGCACCGGCCAGGTCGAGGTCGAGGGCGGGGTCATCTACCACAAGACGGAGTACCGCGAGCGGCGCGACCACTTCGCCTACTTCGCCTGCAGCGAGCCCCTGGCCGGCTTCGACACGTCGCGCGAGGCGTTTCTCGGGCCGTACCGCTCCTGGGACCGCCCGATCGCGGTGGAGCGCGGCGGCTCGTCGGACTCGATCGCGCACGGCTGGCAGCCGCACGGCTCGCACCACGTGCGGGTCACGCTGCGGCCGGGGGAGACCCGCGAGATCGGCTTCGTGCTGGGCTACTGGGAGAACCCGCAGGACGCCAAGTTCGACCCGCCCGGCTCGCAGACGGTCAACAAGCGGCTGGTCCGCCCGGTCATCGAGCGCTGGCTGACCCGGGACGCCGCCGACGCGGGCCTGCGGGAGCTGCGCGAGAACTGGGACCGGCTGCTCGGCGGCCTGCAGGTGAGCACGCCCGACGGCGACACGAACCGCATGGTCAACATCTGGAACATCTACCAGAACATGGTCACGTTCAACCTGAGCCGATCGACGTCGTTCTACGAGTCGGGCATCGGCCGCGGCATGGGCTTCCGCGACTCCAACCAGGACCTGATCGGCTTCGTGCACCTGGTGCCGGAGCGGGCCCGGGAGCGGATCCTCGACATCGCCGCCACGCAGCTGGCCACCGGCGGGGCGTATCACCAGTACCAGCCGCTGACCAAGCGCGGGAACAACGACATCGGGTCGGGCTTCAACGACGACCCGCTGTGGCTGGTGCTCGGCGTGGCCTCCTACCTCAAGGAGACCGGCGACACCTCGATCCTGGCCGAGCCGGTGCCCTACGACAACGAGCCGGGCAGCGAGCAGCCGCTCTACGAGCACCTGCAGCGGTCCCTGCGGTACACCCTGGAGCGCCTCGGCCCGCACGGGCTGCCGCTGATCGGGCGGGCCGACTGGAACGACTGCCTCAACCTGAACTGCTTCTCCGACACCCCGGGCGAGCCGTTCCAGACCACCGAGAACGCCACCGGCGGGGTCGCCGAGTCGGTCTTCATCGCCGGCCAGTTCGTGCTGGCCGCCAAGGAGATGGCCGGGATCGCGCAGGGCGTCGGGCGGCCCGCGCAGGAGTACCTGGACGCGGCCGAGAAGATGGCCGGCACGATCGCCGAGCACGGCTGGGACGGGGCGTGGTTCCGCCGGGCGTACGACTTCCACGGCAACGTGATCGGCTCGGCGTCCAACGACGAGGGGCAGATCTACGTCGAGCCGCAGGGCATGTGCGTCATGGGCGGCGTCGGGGTCGACGACGGCACCGCCGCCAGGGCCCTGGCCAGCGTGCGCGAGCGGCTGGCGTCGGCGCACGGGATCGTGCTGCAGCAGCCGGCGTACACCTCGTATCGGCTGGAGCTGGGCGAGATCAGCTCGTACCCGCCCGGCTACAAGGAGAACGCCGGCATCTTCTGCCACACCAACCCGTGGCTCATGATCGCCGAGGCGATCACCGGCAACGGCGACGGCGCGTTCGACTACTACCGGCGGATCAACCCCTCCGCCCGCGAGGCGATCAGCGAGGTACACCGCTGCGAGCCCTACGTCTACGCGCAGATGATCGCCGGCCCGGACGCGCCGACCCACGGCGAGGCCAAGAACTCCTGGCTGACCGGGACCGCGGCGTGGAACTACGCGGCGGTCACGCAGTGGATCCTCGGCATCCGCCCGCAGCTCACCGGCCTGCGGGTGGCCCCGGTGCTGCCCGCGGACTGGCCCGGCTTCACCGCCGTGCGCCGGTTCCGCGGCGCGACCTACCGCATCGAGGTGCGGCGGGGTGCACCGTCGCTGACGGTCGACGGTGTCGCTTTTGATCCTGATTCGGTACTTCCCGTGGCCCCCGCAGGCGCCGTAGTTGAGGTGTACCTGACGGTTCGTTGAAAAAGATCGCCGCACCGGCGGGTGGCCCGATGACGGGATGTGCGCACAATGGGGCGTGAGCATCCCGTCCCCGGGCCGCCCGCGCTCCGCCGGCCGGCCGACGCTCGACGAGGTCGCGTTACGCGCCGGCGTCGGCCGCGGCACCGTGTCGCGCGTGGTCAACGGCTCGCCCCAGGTGAGCCCGGAGGCCCGCGCGGCCGTGCAGAAGGCGATCGACGAACTGGGGTACGTGCCCAACCGGGCCGCCCGGGCGCTGGTCACGCAGCGCACCGATTCGGTCGCGCTGGTGGTCTCCGAGTCGGAGGAGCGCGTCTTCGGCGAGCCGTTCTTCGCCGGCATCGTCCGCGGCATCAGCTCGGCCCTCGCCGACACCCAGCTGCAGCTGTGGCTCGCCATGGCGCAGTCCCCGGCCGAGCGCGAGCGCGTCGAGCACCACCTCACCAACCAGCATGTCGACGGCGTGATGCTGCTGTCGCTGCACGACGCCGACCCGCTGCCGCTGCTGCTGGAGCGCCGCGGCCTGCCGGTCGTGCTCGGCGGCCGCCCGGCCCAGATGCTCGCCGACGACGAGCAGCTCAACTTCACCGCCCAGCTGTCGCAGCTGTCCTACGTCGACGCCGACAACGAGGGCGGCGCACGCATCGCCGTCGGCCACCTGCTGGACCGCAAGCGGCGGCGCATCGCGGCGATCGCCGGCCCGCAGGACATGGCCGTGGGCGTCTCCCGGCTCACCGGCTACCGGGAGGCGCTGGAGCGGGCCGGCATCGGCGTCGACGAGCGGCTCATCGCCTACGGCGACTTCTCCGAGGCCAGCGGGGAGCGCGCGATCCACGAGCTGCTGGCCGTCGACCCGTCGATCGACGCGGTGTTCGCCGCGTCGGACCTGATGGCCGTGGGCGCCCTGCGCGGCCTGCGCGATCTGGGCAAGAAGGTCCCGGACGACGTGGCCCTGGTCGGCTTCGACGACGTGGCGATCGCCCGGCAGACCGACCCGCCACTGACCACCGTCCACCAGCCGGTGGAGGCGATGGGCCGGGAGATGGCCCGGCTGCTCATCGCCCGCATCGGCGGCGCCGCGTCGTCCTCGGTGATGGTCGAGACCCACCTGATCCGCCGGGCCTCCGCTTGAGCCGTTTGTGAATCGTTCCCCGGGGGCACCCGGATTTTGGAGGAGGTGGCGCATCATGAGCAACGACTGGAAGCAGCGGCGCCGGCGCGCGGAGAGCGTGGCCGAGGAGGCCTGGGACCATCTGGTGTCGGCCCTGGACAGTGCGAAGTCCTTCGGCGGCACGGTGAAGGGCCGCGCCTACGACCTGAAGGGCCGCGCGTCGGACCTGGCCGACGAGGCCACGGACCGGTATGGCGTGGCGTCGCAGCGGGTGGGCTCGGTGGGCTCGGAGGCGTGGCGCCGGGCGAACCTGGCCCTGGACGCCCTGTCGGGCCGCAAGCCGCGCAAGCCTTGGGGCTGGATCGCGGTGGCGGTGCTGGGCGGCGTGGCGGTGGGCTGGGCGGCGGCGGCCTCGGCCCCGAAGGTCATCCGCGCGGCGACCGACCGGCTGGCCCTCGACCCGGACGAGCCGGACGAGTTCCCGGCCACGGCCGAGCCCCCGGCCCCCTACGAGCCCGCCGGCTGACCCTTCGGCGCCACCTGCGGTCCGGTCCGTTTGCCGGTGGCTCGGGGCAAATCGGACGGCGTCGCCCGCGCTCCGACCGATCCGGATAAGTCATGACACCTCCGGCGTCACGACTTATCCGGATTTTTCGGTTATGTCCGCTTGTGCTGCATCCGCACCCCACTGTGCGCCGCGACCGTATGTCTCCGTGATCATGCGTGCGCCGCTTCGACACCACGCGTTTGCGCTGATCTTGGAGACAAACCGTACCTATACGGGTGCTTTCACTCCGCGATCATGGAAAACCCCTGTTGTCGACGGCGGGTTGAGCATGATCGCGGAGACATTCGTCCGCCTGCCCGGCGACTCCGCCGCGGTCGGGCCAGATAAGCCGCAGCGGCGGGGTTGGTGGTTCGGGTGCGCCGGAGGTGGACCGGCGCGGCACCGCACCGCGCTGGACGGTGGGCGCCGGCACGCCGGGGGTGGTCGGGCGCCGCGCGGCACGGCGCTGGACGGTGGGCGCTGGCGCGCCGGGCGGCTGTGGGAGCTGCGGGTGGTCAAGCCGCGGCGGCGGGGTTGGTGGTCGGGCCGTCGGTCGCGGCGGCGGGGTTGGTGGTCGGGCCGTCGGTCGCGGCGGCGGGGTTGGTGGTCGGGCTGTTGGCCGTGGCGGGTTGGTGGTGGGTCAGCTGTAGCGGCGGAGTTCGCGGCGGGCCAGGGAGGCGCGGTGGACCTCGTCCGGGCCGTCGGCCAGGCGGAGGGTGCGGGCCTGGGCCCACAGGGCGGCCAGTGGCGTGTCCTGGCTGACGCCGGCCGCGCCGTGGGCCTGGATGGCCTTGTCGATCACCCACTCGGCCATGGACGGGACCGCGATCTTGATCGCCTGGATCTCCGTGTGGGCGCCCTTGTTGCCGAAGCGGTCCATCAGCCAGGCGGTCTTGAGCACGAGCAGGCGGGCCTGCTCGATGCGTACCCGGGACTCGGCGATCCACTCCTGGATCACGCCCTGCTCGGCGAGCGGGCGGCCGAACGCCACCCGCTGGCTGACCCGGCCGCACAGCAGCTCCAGCGCGCGCTCGGCCATGCCGATCAGGCGCATGCAGTGGTGGATACGGCCCGGGCCCAGGCGGGCCTGCGCGATCGCGAAGCCCTCGCCCTCGCCGGCGATCAGGGCGTCGGCGGGGACACGGACGTCGTCGAAGATCACCTCGGCGTGGCCGCCGTGTGGGCCGTCGGTGTAGCCGAAGACGTGCATGCCGCGGCGGATGGTGATGCCGGGGGTGTCGCGCGGTACACACACCATGCTTTGTTGTTTGTGCCGCTCGGCCGTCGGGTCGGTCTTGCCCATCACGATGAGCAGGGCGCAGTTGGGGTTCATCGCGCCCGACGACCACCACTTGCGGCCGTTGATGACGTAGCCGGCGCCGACGCGCTCGATGCTCGTGGCGATGTTCGTCGCGTCCGACGAGGCCACGTCGGGCTCGGTCATGCAGAAGGCGGAGCGGATCTGGCCCTCCAGCAGCGGCTTGAGCCAGCGGTCCTGCTGCTCCGGCGTGCCGAACTGGGCGAGTACCTCCATGTTGCCGGTGTCCGGCGCGGCGCAGTTGAGCGCCTCGGGGGCCAGGTGCGGGCTGCGGCCGGTGATCTCGGCCAGCGGGGCGTACTGCAGGTTCGTGAGCCCGGCCCCGTGAGTGTCGTCGGGGAGGAAGAGGTTCCACAGGCCCCGGTCGCGGGCGGAGCGCTTGAGGTCCTCGATGATCGGCGGGCGCGCCCACGGGTCGGCCAGGGCCGCGATCTGTGCCGGCAGGACGTGCTCCGCGGGGTACACCTCCTCCTCCATGAAATCGGTGAGCTTCTCGTGCAGTTCGGCCGTGCGCTCGTCGAAACCGAAGTCCATCAGCTCTCTCCGTTGATCGCTGCGATGCCCGCTTCGAGCAGGGGCGGCACGAGGTTGCCGATCTGGTCGAAGCCGGCGCCGACGGTCTGGCCACGCGTGTAGCGGTAGTGGATGCCCTCCAGTACGACCGCCAGTTTGAAGCAGGCCAGACCGAGGTACCAGTCGAGGTCGTCACTGAGCGGCGCCGAGCGGGCGTAGCGGGCCAGCAGCTCGTCGCCGGTGGGGAAGCCGGCCCCGGCGCCGAGGCCGTCGGCGATCGGGTTGGCGTCGAGGCGGATCCGTTCCAGGATGTTCCAGTACGCCAGCAAGAGGCCCAGGTCGGTGAGCGGGTCGCCGAGCGTGGCCATCTCCCAGTCGAGCACGGCGGCGATGCGCAGCGTGTCCGGGTCGACGATGAGGTTGTCGAGCCGGTAGTCGCCGTGCACGATGGCGGTCCGCGAGCCGGCCGGGATGGACGCGGCGAGCCGGTCGCGCAGCGCGTCGGCGGCGGGCAGGTCGCGGCTGCGCGACTTGTCCAGCTGCGCGGTCCAGCGCCGGACCTGCCGCTCCAGGAAGCCCTCCGGCCGGCCGAACTCGGCCAGGCCGACGTCGGCCGGGTCGACCAGGTGCAGGTCGGCCAGGGTGTCCATCATCGCGAAGGCGACCTTGCGCCGGCCGGCCTCGCCGAGCGGGTCGGTCTGCTCGCGGCGGCGCAGCACCACGCCGGGGACGCGGGCCATGAGGTAGAACGGCGCGCCGAGCACGGCGTCGTCCTCGCACAGCAGCAGCGCCTCCGGCACCGGCACCGGGGTCGGGCCCAGCGCCGAGATCACCCGGAACTCGCGGCTCATGTCGTGCGCCGTGGCCAGCACGTGGCCCAGGGGCGGGCGGCGCAGCACGAAGACCTCATTGATGATGTACGTCAGGTTGGAGCGCCCGCCCGCCACGAGCTCGGCCGTCAGCGGGGGATCGACCAGGCCCGGGGCCTTGTCGTCGAGATATTGGGCGAGCCGGGAAAGATCGAGACCTGGCGGCGTGGTCATCCGCTCAGTCCAGGGCCGATCCGCACACCCTGTCAAGCTTCCGTCCGCCATTTAGGGCCCATTGTCGGGTTTGAGGACGGGCCAAACGTTCCGGCATCGACACCACCGCGAAACGGACAGGAAACCCGGGGTAGGCAACCTGTTCGTCGTACCGGAGAGCAAAAGGCGTACACCAACGGCGGCGTACATCTCAGCCCAGGACGAACGGGAGGTCGACTCTATGCTGCTCAGGCTGCGGGTTGTGCTGCCCGACCGTCCCGGCTCGCTCGGGCAGGTTGCCCGGACGCTGGGTGTGGTCGGCGCTGACATCGTTTCCGTCGTTGTACTGGAACGGGTCAGCGGCCGTGCGGTGGACGACTTCACCGTCGTGTGGCCGGCTTCGGCCCCGGTCGATCGCGTGCTCACCGGCCTCGCGGCGATCCCAGGCGTTCGCGTGGACGGTGTGTGGCGCGGCACCGAGCTTTCGGAGCCGAGCAGCGGCCGCGAGGTCGCGCTGATCGGACAGGTAGCGGCGAATCCCGATCACGGCCTGGCGACGGTCGTGGACGCGACGCCCGCACTGTTCGGCGCGGACTGGGCGGTTGCGATCCTTGTGGGATCCGACTGGGCGGGCGGCGGCGCGCGTGCCCAGGCATGGTCCGACACTTCGGTGGTTTGCGCCTCTTGGCGCGCTCCGGTTGTCCCCCCATCGGTGGACATCGCACCACTCCGGCCCCGTGCGTTGAGCGCAGCTGACGGCGTTCATCTCGCTGTCGCGCCTTTTCAGCGCGGAGGCCTGGTCCTTGTTGTCGGACGCGGCGGGGCGGACGGCGACGCTGGAGCACCACCGTTCCACGGTTCCGAAGTGGAGCGGCTGGCGCAGCTGGTCGGTGCAACAGCATCGGTGCTCGGGGAACGGCTGGCGGGGCCCGGTTTGGCGGAACCGGGTAAAGCGGGCGGCGCCGTTGCCGGCACGCCCGCTCCCGCCGGCACAAGGTCATGGGCGGCCTAGCCGCAGAGGCGGGAGTTCCGGGCATGACGCTCTGGCGTATCCGGGCGACGGTCGACGACCGTCCGGGATTCCTGTCCGTGCTGACCGCGAGCCTCGCGCTGCGCAAGGTCAACATCCTCTCCGTGCAGGTGCACACCACCGAGTCCGGCGCGGTCGACGACTTCCTGGTCGAGGCGCCCGGCGCGCTCACCCGTGCGGACCTCGTCGACGCCGTCCAGCGCGGCCGCGGCCGCGACCCGTGGGTCGCCCCGGCCGACGTGCGCGGGCTGATCGACGAGCCGACCCGGGCCCTGGCGCTGGCCGCGAAGGTGCTCGACGAGTCGGCGACGCTGGAGGAGGCGCTCGCGGCGCTGCTCGGCGACTGCGACATCTCCTGGCGGGCCGAGACGTCCACCGGCGCGGTCGGCTTCACGTCCACCGGCATGCAGCTGCAGGACCCGGCCGGCGGCACCCTCTACGTGCGGCGGCCCGCGCCGGCGTTCACCCCGGCCGAGTATGCCCGGGCCCAGGCCCTGGTGGAGCTGGCCCGCGTCGCCGGGAAGCGCACCGTAGCCTGAGTTTCCGTGTGTGGCGCTACAGGTAGAGTGGCGACACATGGACCCAAGGCTGCTGCGCCTCGGCCCGGTGCGCCGCTACGCGGCGGTGCTCGCGGGATCGGCGCTGCTGGCCGCCGTGCTCGTGGTGGCGCAGGCGGTGAGCCTCGCCACACTCCTGGCCGCGGCCGCGGACGGCAGGCTCGACCGGACCGCGCTGGTGGTCTTTTCGGCGGCGGTACTGCTCCGTGCCCTGCAGGCCGGCCTGCTCACCGCGGCCACCGGGCGAGCCGCCGCCGGGATCAAGGCCCACCTGCGCGAACGGCTGCTCGACGCCGCCGCCCGGCGCGGCCCGGCCTGGCTCACCGGCACGCGCGCCGGTGAACTGGCCACCCTCGCCGGCCGCGGGGTCGACGGGCTCGACGGCTACCTGACCGGCTATCTGCCGCAGGTGTTCCTCGCCGCGTTCGTACCCCTCGCCATCCTCGGCTGGCTCGCCCGCACCGATTTCGCCTCGGCCGTCGTGGTGGCGCTGACCCTGCCGCTCATCCCCGTCCTCGGCGTCCTCGTCGGCAAGTCCACCGGCGCCCGCACCCAGCGGCAGTGGGCGCAGCTGCGCCGGCTCGGCGGCCACTTCCTCGACACGGTGCGCGGCCTGCCGACGCTGCGCGCGTTCGGCCGCGAGCTCGACCAGGTGCGCCGGGTGCGCGAGACCGCCGAGGCGTACCGTAGCGCCACCATGCGCACCCTGCGCCTGGCGTTCCTGTCCGCGCTCGTGCTGGAACTCGTCGCGACCGTCTCGGTGGCGCTGGTCGCGGTGCCGGTCGGCATGCGCCTGCTGCACGGCGGGCTGACGCTGTCCGCCGCGCTGGTCGTGCTGCTGCTCGCACCGGAGGCCTACCTCCCGCTGCGGGCGCTGGGCACCAAGTTCCACGCCAGCCAGGAGGGGCTCGCCGCTTCCGCCGAGATTTTCCGGGCACTCCTGGATGCTCCGCCGGCGACGACCGCCCCACGCCTGCCGCCGCCGGACGCCGGCCTGGTGCTCGAACGGGTCGAGGTGCGCTACGGCGACGTGGTCGCGCTGCGCGACGCCAGCCTCGAAGTTGCCCCCGGCGACCGGGTCGCGCTGGTCGGCCCCAGCGGCGGCGGCAAGTCCACCCTGCTGTCGCTGATCCTCGGCTTCACCGCCCCGACCGCCGGCCGGGTGCTGGTCGGCGGCGCCGACCTGGCCACCCTCGACCTGGCCGCGTGGCGCGCCCGGCTGGCCTGGATGCCGCAGCGGCCGCACCTGTTCGCCGGCACGGTCGCCGACAACATCCGCCTCGGCGCGCCCGGCGCCCCGCTCGACGCGGTGGTGGCGGCCGCGGTGGCCGCCGAGGCGGACGGGTTCGTGCGGGCGCTGCCGGCCGGCTACGACACCGACCTGGCCGCCCACGGCCTGTCCAGCGGCCAGCGGCAGCGGCTCGCGATGGCCCGCGCCTGGCTGCGCCGGGACGCGGCGCTGCTGCTGTTCGACGAGCCGACCGCCCGGCTCGACCCGGCCAGCGAGGCCGCGGTGGTGGCCTCCGCCGCCCGCCTCGCCGCGGGCCGCACCGCGCTGCTGGTGGCCCACCGCCCGGCGCTGCTGACCATCGCCACCCGCACGGTCGCGGTCGACGGCACCCTCACCGAGCTCCGGCCGGCGGTGATCGCGTGAGCCCCTCGGTGGTCGCGCGGCTGCTCTTCGCCGGGCTGCTCGGGGTGCTCACCGAGGCCGCGCTCCGGCCGGCGGTGATCGCGTGAGCCCCTCGGTGGCGGCGCGGCTGCTTTTCGCTGGGCTGCTTGGGGTGCTCACCGAGGCCGCCGGGATCGGCCTCGTCGGCACCGCCGCCTGGATGATCGTGCGCGCCGCCGACCGGCCGCCGCTGGCCGCGCTCGCCGTGGCCATCGCCGCGGTGCGGGCGTTCGCGCTGGTGAAGGGCCTGGCGCGGTACTCCGAGCGGCTCGCCAGCCACGACGTGGTGCTGCGGGTCCTGGCCGGCCTGCGCGCCCGGGCGTTCGCTGCCCTCGCCGCCCGGCGCGGCCCGGCGCCGGACAGCCACGGCGACGCGCTCAGCCGGGTGGTGTCCGATGTGGACGCCGTCCAGGACCTGCTGTTGCGCGCGGTGCTGCCGGCCGGCGTGGCCGCGCTCGTCGGCCTGGCCGCGGTGGCCGGCGCCGGCGCCGTCTCCCCGGCGGCCGGGCTGGTGCTCGCCGCCGGCCTGCTGCTCGGCGGCGTCGCGCTGCCCCTGGCCGGCAACGCGCTCGGGCGCACCGCCGGTGCTTCGCTCGCGCGGGCCCGCTACACCGAGGCGGCCGTCGACCTGGTGCACGGGGCCGCGGAGCTGACCGCGTTCGGCGCCATGCCGGCCGCCCTCGCGGAGGCGGGGGAGCGCGGGCGGCGCCTGGCCCGGCTGGAGGCGCGGGCGGCCGCGGTGGGCGGGCTGGTGGCCGGGGTGGCCGCGCTCGTCCCGGCCGGGACCGCCCTGGCGGTCGCGGTGCTGGTGCGCGGCCCGGCCGCGCCGGTGCTCGCGCTCGTGGCGCTGACCGTCGGGGAGGTGGTGGTGCCGCTCGCGGCGGCGGCCGCCCGGCAGGGCGAGGTACGCGCGGCCGTGCGGCGCGTGCGGGCCCTCACCGACGCCGCTCCGGCGGTCGTCTTCGTCGGTCGGGCCCCGGCTCTGCTGGAAGGCCCGCACGGCCCGCTCGAGGGCCCGCCGGAGGGGCGGGTGCTGCGCGGGCCGGTGAGCGTGCGGCTGTGCGGGGTCACGGTGCGCTACGAGCACGGGACGCGCGCGGCCCTCGACGGGGTGGATCTCGACCTGCCGGCCGGGCGGCGTGTCGCGGTCGTCGGCAGCAGCGGGGCCGGGAAGTCGACGCTGCTGGACGCGATCGCCGGCCGTTTGCCGCTGGCGGGCGGGCGGCTGGAAGGGCCGCCCGACGGGGTCGAGCCGTGGCGCGTGGCCGGGGGCGTCTTCGCCGACGCGCACGTGTTCCACGCCACCGTGCGGGAGAACCTCGCGCTCGGCCGGGACTGGTTCGGCGACGACGACCTGCGGGCGGCGTTGGAGGCGGCGGGCTTGGGGGAGTACACCGGCCGCCTCGACGAAATCGTCGGTGAGGACGGCGGGCGGCTGTCCGGCGGTCAGCGGCAGCGGCTGCTGCTGGCCCGGGCGCTCGTGGACGCGCCGCCGGTACTGCTGCTGGACGAGCCGACCGAAGGCCTCGACCCGGCTGCGGCCGGCGCGGTGCTCGCCACGGCGCTGCGAGCGGCCGGCGGCCGGACCGTGGTCGTCGTCACGCACCGCCACGCCGACCTCGCGCTCTTCGACGAGGTCGTGACCGTCGAGGGCGGCCGTTTGGCGGTATCGCCGGCCGCGGCGGACGGTTGACGCTTGCTTTGGCGGCGTGCCGCCGTCGGTTGACGCGGGCTTTGGCCTGGATGTGGCTCTGGGCGGTCTTTGGTGGTTGGGGCCGGCTTGGGTGGTTGAGGCTTGCTGTTGGCGGTGTGGCTGGTGGTTGAGGCCGGCTTCGGTGGTTGAGGCCGGCTTCGGTGGTTGGGGCCGGCTTCGGTGGTTGGGGCCGGCTTCGGCTTCGGTGGTTGAGGCTCGCTGTTGGCGGTGTGGCTGGCGGTTGACGCCGGCGCCGGTGGGTGTGCGACCCTTGTTCGGGTGGAGGGGGTGCCGCGAAGTATCGCCGACCGTCCGATCGACGACTACGTCGAGGGACTCGCCGCCGCCCTGCGCGGCCCGCGCCGCACGCGCGCGGAGATGATCACCGAGGCGCGGCACAGCCTGCAGGACGCGGCCGCCGCCTTCGAGGACGCGGGCCTGCCGCCGCTTGCGGCCGAGCGCCGCGCGGTGGCCGAGTTCGGCACGCTCCGCCAGGTCGCGCCCGGCTACCAGGCCGAGCTCGCCATCCACCAGGGCCGCCGCACGGCGACCTGGATCGCGCTGGCCCTGCCCGCGGTCAACGTCCTGACGCTGCTGATGTGGTGGGACAGCCCGTGGACCATCGCGGACGCCAGCCACCTGTACCGGACCGTCCTCGAACACTTCCGCTCCACGTCGTTCCTGGCCGCCGCCATCGCCGCGCTCGCGGTCGCCGGCTTCTCGTGGCCCGGCCGCTACCTGGGCATCGGCGACGGCGTGCGGTACTCCCGCGTCGTCGGCCTCGGCACGGTCACCTTCCTGGGACTGCACGGCCTGGTGGGCGCCGCGATGTTCGGCCTGAGCATCTACCAGTGGCCGGCCGCCGCGACCTGGCCGCCGGTGTTGCTGGGCATGGCGGTGAGCGTCGCCGCGTTCGGCTACGCGGGGCTGCTCGCCCTGCACTGCGTGTCGGTCGCACGCACCGCCTTGCGCAACCGCGAGGCGCCGGCCTGACCATCCGGCCACACCAGCACCGCACCGTCTCCCCGCACCGAGTCGTCACTGCGCCGCGTCGCCTCCGCGCGCTGCGCCCGCACCATGCGCTGTCTCCGTGTCCGCGCGCTGTGCCGTTTTCGCGTCCGCGCGCTGCGTCGCCTCAGCGTCCGCGCGCTGCGCTGTCTCCGCGTCCGCGCGCTGCCGCTCGCCGGGCTTGGCTGGACGCTGCGCTGTCTCCGCGTCCGCGCGGTGCCGCTCGCCGGGCTTGGCTGGGCGCGCGCCGTTGCGTGCATTCCCGACATATCCGAAATGTCGGGCGGGGTGCGGACAGAGTGCGGCGACGGTCGGGCGCGGGTGGTGGCTCGGTGCGGTGGGGGTCAGGCGGAGGTGGGTGGGGAGCAGGACGGCGCCGCGTGAACTCCTGGCGGAGGTGGTCAGGCGGAGGCGGGCGGGGGGAGCAGGACGGCGCCGATGGTGGCGGTGAACTCCTGCCAGGCCGAGCGCTCCTCGGCCAGGACCTTACGGCCGGCGTTGGTCAGGCGGTAGGTGCGCCGCTCGCGGCCGCCGACGGTGGACCAGGCGCTCTCCACGTAGCCGGCGCGCTCGAGCCGGCGCAGGGCCGGATACACCGTGCCGGTGGGCAGGGCCAGCGAGCCGCCGCTGCGCTGTTGCAAAGCCTCGATGATGGCGTAGCCGTGGCGGGGTTCGCCGTCGAGCACCGCGAGCAGGAGTGCGTCGAGATGCCCGCGTAGCGCGTCCGCCTTCATGTGTAGCGAGTCTACGGGTTAGCCTCTCGCCGCGCCACGGCAGGGGTTTAGGCGCGCGGGGCGTGGGCAGTCCCGTCGCACACTACGGGGGACGGGAGCGCGGGCGGGCATGGGGGCACAGACATGAGGCGGCGGGCGGAGGCCGCGGGAGACGTCGATCTGCAGTGGCCGACCGGGCTGGGTACCGCCCTCGCCGTCGCCTCCGGGCGCGCCCTGTCCTACCGCCGCGGCGTACCCCGGCCGGTCGTGGCGGCGCCCCGCTGGAGCACGCCCCGTGGCCGGCACGCGCGCCGGGACCCGGAGAACACCCTCGACGCCGGCGCGGTCGCCCGCTGGCTGGTCGGACAGCTGCCGCCGGGGCGCTTCAACGGCCTGGTGCTCGGCTCGCCGCACGGTGCGGCCGTGCACCTCGCCGCGGCGCTGGGCGTGCCCTGGCTGCCGGTGGCGTTCGAGCTGCCCACGCCGGACATCGCGGCCGCCGACGGTACCGCCGCCGGACCGGCCGGCGAACGGCTCGCCCGGGCGGTCCTGGCCGCGAACCCCGACGTGACGGTCCGGCAGGTCTACGACCCGGTGTGGCGGGGCTGGTCGCCGGCCGCGACCGCGTACGCGGTGGTGCGCTGGCAGCGGCTGCCGGCCGCCTACCGGGACCTCATCGCCGACCGGCTGCGGCCCGGGGCCCCGCTCGTGGTGACCCGGGACGTGAGCCGCTGGCTGACCGTGCCGGCCGCAGGCACCGTGGGGTACACCTTCCAACTCGGCGGACCGGCGGCCGGCCTGACTCCGCCCGACTACTACGAGCGCCCCGGCCGCGAGCCGGAGCCCGGCGCCGAGCGGCCCGAGGACAGCGACGGGGAGCGCAGCGTCGATCGGGGTCTGGTCGAGGACCTGCGCCGGTACGCCTCGGCGCACGGCCACCCGGTCCGCCAGATCCTCTACCGCCACCCCGACGTGCTCAGCGGCGCGGTCGCCGACCTCTACCGGGAGTGGCTGCGGGCCGGCGACCGGACCGGCAACCGGCTGGTGGTGGAGTCCGGCCGGCTGCTCGATCCGTGGCACGTGGTGCGGGCGGGGCTGGTGCCCTACTGGTGCGAGTACCCGCTGCGCTCCGTGGTCCGGACGCTGTCGTGGTGGCTGGCCGGCAGCGAGCCGTTCACCGCCATCGACGTGCTGCCCGAACCGCCGGGCGGCCCGCTGCCGACGACCGCGCCGCTGGCCGAGTGGGAGGGGGTGGCCGCGTTCGCGACCCGGTTCTCGCGGGTGGACCCGCGCTGCGCCCGCGTGTATCCCTCGGGTGCGGTGCCGGCCCACCACGCGACGCAGGTGATGCGTTCGTTTCCGCACGACCTGCCGTACCTGCCGTTCCTGGAAGCCGACGCGGCGCTGACCACGCTGACCCAGCGCGGCCAGAGCGACGGGCTGCTGGTGCTGTGACTACGCCGACGTGGTGTCCTCCGACTTCTCCTTGTTCTTCTGGACCTTGCTGATCACGTCGTGCAGGGGCTTGGTACCGCTGCCGACGACCACGCCGGTGATGACCGCGTCGATCCAGACCGGGATGCCCTGCCAGCCGTCGCCGGCGATGGAGTGCAGCAGGTAGAGGCCGCCCGACGCGGAGGCGACGGTGGCCAGGGCGACCGCGATGCCCCATGAGACCAGGCCCCGGTTGGCCCGGCCGCGGTCGACCATCGACTTGGCGTGTGCGACCTGGACGAGGTCGTCGAGGGTGGCGTCGTGGTACTTGTTCGCCATGTTCGCCACCGCCGTCTCCAGTTCGCCCTTGGCGTGCTGACCGGGCATGAACCGGGCGAAGGGCTCCAGCACGCGCTCGACCGCGGTGGCGAACGCGAACAGCACCCCGAAGAGCGCGGTCGCGTCGGGCAGGTGGATCTCGTCGGCGTTGACGTTGAAGTGGTACAGCGCCCAGGAGCCCGCCCCGCCGGCCGCGATCAGCAGGAAGGCGGAGATGAGCGCGCCGATGCTGGCCGGCTCGGTGGCCACGGCGGCGGCCGCGCCACCGGGCGCGGGCGCCGCGTCGCCCCCGATGGCCGCGACAGCGGCGCCGATCCCGCCGGGCGGCGCCCCGCTGGGCGCACCGGGCGCGCCGGGCACCTGCAGCCGCAGGGTGGGGTCGTCTTGCGCGGTGGGCTGCGCCGGGATCGGTGCCGGCGCGAGGTTGGATGGTGCGACCGCGGCCGCGGCCACGACGCGATCGCTGCTGGTGCCGAGGACGGCGGTACGACGGACCAATGCCATGCGCGCAGGTTAATGCCCTGCGCCAAGCCGTTTACTCCGGGTCGCGCGGTCGGTCCTCACCACCGCGGACCTGGCACTCCTTGCCCCGCAAGCCCTGCCCGCCGGCCACGCCCGCACCGCGGCGTCGCGGTCCGGCGATGTCGGCTTCGCGACGGCGCGCTGTCCCGAAAAGTCGGGCGCTCCGCGCCACGACTTTTCGGATTTATACCCCGACAGGTCATATATCCGATTCGGTGACCATAAGGCTCCACGATCATGCACACGACCACGGCGATACCCCGGTTTCTCATGATCGCGGAAAGTTATGGTACCCCCGTGTACATCAGGACTCCGTGATCATGAAAAACCCTTAGTGCGCACCGCCGGTCGAGCATGATCCCGGAGACATAAAGCGCGTTGGGTGACTGGCCGGTTGTTCCGCCGGTTGTCGGTGGCCAGAGCCGCGGCGTGCGGCGGCGCCGGCCCGGCGGCGGGCTGAGGTCGCGGCCCGGGGTGGCTGGGGTCGTGGCCCGGCGGTGGGTGGTGGACGTGCGGCCGGGCGGCGGCCCGGGGTCGCGGCCCGGGGTGGCTGGGGTCGTGGCCCGGCGGTGGGTGGTGGACGTGCGGCCGGGCGGAGGCCGCGGCCCGGGGCGGCGTGGGTCGTGGCCCGGCGGTGGGCGGCGGCGTGGCCCGGCGGTGGCTGAGGTCGCGGTCCGGCGGTGGCATCTCGGCGGCGTGCGGCGGCGCCAGCCCGGCGGCGCGGCCCGGCGGCGCGGCCCGGCGGCGCGGCCCGGGGTGGCTGGGGTCGTGGCCCGGCGGTGGCATCTCGGCGTCGACCGTGGCCGGGGCGATGGCGGGGGTTGCGGCCCCGGCGGCGGATCGTGGCCGGTGAAGTGGCTGAATACGCCCAATAAGGGCTGGGCGCGATAAATCGTGATATGTCCGATAAGTCTGGCGCGCCAGCGCCGGACTTATCGTTTTGGCTCGGGTCCGCGTCACCGGCTGACCGTTGCTCCCGCCAGACACCGGGTCCGGCCTGCCCTGGACGGGCGGCCGGGCCCTGCCGGGTCCGCGGTGCCAAGAACACAGCGGCGGCGGGGCCGCCGTCCGTGGTGGACGACGGCCCCGCCGAAAGCGATTGCTGCCCTTGCGGTGTTCCCTTGTGTTCCCTTGCTTACGCGGCCGGAGCGGACGCCGGTGCCGAGGCCGAGGCCGGCGCGGAGTCCGAGGTGCTCGGCGCCGCGGTGTCGGCCGGTGGCGGCAGGGCGCTGCCCTTGACGTAGTCGGTCCAGGACTTGTCCCAGTCGGTCCAGCCGTTGCCCCACGCGAGCTTGCGGGTCGTGTTCTTGACGATCACGACGTCGCCGATCTTGGTGAGGTTGTACAGGTACTTCGCGTTCGTCTCCGAGACGTTGGTGCAGCCGTGCGAGACGTTGCGCTTGCCCTGGTCGCCGACCGACCACGGGGCCGAGTGGATGTACTCGCCGCCGCTGGTCATGCGCTGCGTCCAGTAGACGGTCTCGCGGTACGGGTCGGAGGGGTCGGTGCCGACGAACAGCTCGGACTGGTTCTTGTCCATGACCACCATGTTCCCGCTGGAGGAGGGGGTCTTGGCCTTGCCGAGGCTGACCGGCATCGTCTTGATGACCTGACCGTTCTGTTCGACCGTCATCTGGTGGGTCTTGTCGTCCGTGGTCATGACGATCTTGTCGCCGATGCTGAACGTGCTGGTGACGTCCCGGGTGCCCCAGCCGTTCTTGGTGAGCTGGAGGCCGCCGACCGCGAGCCGGACGTTGATCTTCGTGCCGGACTGCCAGTACTCCTTCGGGCGGTAGTGCACCTCGCCGCCGTTGAACCAGTACCAGGTGCCGACCTGCGGCGGGTTGGAGGTGACGATCAGCCGCTGCTCCACCGCGGCCCGCATGTCCTGCGGCACGCTGGAGCCGAAGCGCACGACGATGGGCATGCCCACGCCGTAGACCTTGTTGTCGGTGATCGCCGTCGAGACGTTGACCGTCTTGCCGGGTTTTGCCATCGTGGTGAACGTGATCTTCTTGCCGGCGGTGTCGCCGGCCGAGGTCACGGTTGCGGTGTACTGCGTGCCGTATTTCAGCTGCGACCCTGGGATCCAGGCCGTCCCGTCGGCGCGGAGCGCGCCCGCCACCTGCGCACCGGAGCCGTCCGTCAGCGTGACCGCGGCGTTGGAGCCGGGGGCACCCTGCAGGGCGAGTTCGGTGGCGGTGGAGACGTTGTTCGCACCGTCGGCGGGAGCGGCGAAGGCCGCCTTGGGCAGCTCGGCGGACGCGGAAGCCGAGGGGCCGCCGGCACTGCTGTCAGCGCCGGTCCATTTCGGCTTGACCTCGTCGTCGTTGCTGCAGCCCGCTGCGAGAACGACGACGCTGGTGAGGGCGGCGATCGTGGCCAGTGCGCGTGCGGAGACTCCCATGTCCACACCTCCTTCGTTGGGCTAGAGCATGCACCGGTTACAAGGCCGGTGTATCCCTGGTTTGTGCCACTGGTTCACGTTTAACGGAAACCACGCCGTGGCGGGCGATCTTGCCGTGCAACATCGTAGGAAGTAACGGATGATTGCATCCATCCGCTCCTTGGACGTCTTCCCGACCGTCCAGGGTTGCGTGACAGTTCGGTAACAGCGCCGCTACCTCGTGGGATTTGTCACGATCTCACCCTGTAGGTCGCCCGCCGGTACAGACGGTACTTTGGTCGGCACGCAGACAGCGGGCGCGCCCGGCATGTGGTACTGGACTCGAGTACCGAGCATGCAACTTGCGCCCGCTCTTCGCGTACACTGGCAAGACCGCTTCCCAGGGCCGACGTTGTCCCGATTCGCATTCGATGACGTCAGGAGGCCCGATGGGTTACCCCGGACCGCAGCAGCAGGGGCTCTACGACCCTGCCTTTGAGCACGACGCCTGCGGGGTCGCCTTCGTCGCCGACATTCACGGCCGCAAGTCGCACGACGTCGTGTTCAAGGGACTCTCCGCGCTGCGGCGGATGGACCACCGAGGTGCCCGGGGCGCCGAGCCCAACACCGGCGACGGGGCCGGCATCATGATCCAGATCCCGGACGCCTTCCTGCGCGAGGTGGTGCCGTTCGAGCTGCCGCCCGCCGGGCAGTATGCGACCGGCCTGGCCTTCCTGCCCACCGACGACGACGCCGCACGGCGCGCACAGCGGGTGCTGGAGAAGTACGCCCTGGTCGAGGGCGCCCTGGTGCTCGGCTGGCGGGACGTGGCGGTCGACGCCACCGACCTGGGCGCCACGGCGCTGGCCGCCATGCCGCGCATCCGCCAGGTGTTCGTGAGCGCCGAGCGGCTCGGCTCGCCCGGCACCGTGCTGTCCGGCCTGGAGCTGGACCGGGTCGTCTACTGCGTGCGCAAGCAGGCGGAGCGGGAGACCCGGGAGCGGGGCATCGAGCTGTACCTGCCGTCGCTGTCCTCGCGGACCATCACCTACAAGGGCATGCTGACCCCGGACCAGGTCGTGTCGTTCTACCCCGACCTGTCCGACGAGCGGGTCGCCTCGGCGATCGCCCTGGTGCACTCGCGCTTCTCGACCAACACGTTCCCGTCGTGGGAGCTCTCCCACCCGTACCGCATCATCGCCCACAACGGCGAGATCAACACGATCCGCGGCAACCGCAACTGGATGGCCGCCCGCGAAGCGCTGCTGGCCACCGAGAACCTGCCCGGCAACATCCGCCGGCTGTTCCCGATCTGCACCCCGGAGGCGTCGGACTCGGCGAACTTCGACGAGGTGCTGGAGCTGCTGCACCTGGCCGGGCGGAGCCTGCCGCACGCGGTGCTCATGATGATCCCGGAGGCCTGGGAGAACGACCCGCGGATGGACCCGCTGCGCCGCGCGTTCTACCGCTTCCACGCCTGTCTGATGGAGCCGTGGGACGGCCCGGCCAGCGTCGCGTTCACCGACGGCACGGTCGTCGGCGCGGTGCTGGACCGTAACGGCCTGCGCCCGGGCCGCTGGTGGCAGACCAGCGACGGGCTGATCGTGCTGGCCAGCGAGGCCGGCGTGCTCGACCTGGACCCGGCCACGATCGTGGCCAAGGGCCGCTCGGCGCCGGGCAAGATGCTGCTGGTCGACACCGCCGCCGGGCGCATCCGCACCGACGACGAGATCAAGGCCGAGCTCGCCGGGGCGCAGCCCTACGAGGAGTGGCTGCACGCCGGGCTGATGGACCTCGACGAGCTGCCGGAGCGCGAGCACGTCGTCTACACGCACGACTCGGTGCAGCGGCGGCAGCAGACGTTCGGGTACACGGAGGAAGAGCTCAAGATCCTCATCGCGCCGATGGCCCGGGCCGGCGCCGAGCCGCTGGGCTCCATGGGCACCGACACCCCGGTCGCCGTGCTCTCCACCCGCCCGCGGCTGATGTACGACTACTTCACCCAGCTCTTCGCGCAGGTCACCAACCCGCCGCTGGACGCGATCCGCGAGGAGCTGGTCACCAGCGTCGCGGCCACCATCGGCCCGGAGGGCAACCTGCTGCGGCCCGGGCCGGCCTCCTGCCGGCAGATCGCCCTGCCGTACCCGGTGATCGACAACGACGACCTCGCCAAGCTGCTGCACATCGACGAGGACGGCGACCTGCCCGGCTTCAAGGCGGTGCGGGTGTCCGGGCTGTATCCGGTCCGCGACGGCGAGACCGGCCTCAAGCGCCGCCTGGTCGAGATCATGCGCGGGGTGTCCGAGGCCATCGAGGACGGCGTGCGCATCCTGGTGCTCTCCGACCGCGACTCCACCGCCGACCTCGCCCCGATCCCGTCGCTGCTGCTCACCGCCGCCGTGCACCAGCACCTGGTGCGCGAGCAGACCCGCACCCAGGTGTCGCTGGTCGTCGAGTCCGGCGACTGCCGCGAGGTGCACCACGTGGCGCTGCTGGTCGGCTTCGGCGCCTCGGCGGTCAACCCGTACCTCGCCTTCGAGACCGTCGAGGACCTCATCACCACCGGCGCGCTGCCGGCCATCGACCCCGACACGGCGGTCCACAACTACGTCAAGGCGCTCGGCAAGGGCGTGCTGAAGATCATGTCCAAGATGGGCATCTCGACCGTCTCGTCGTACTGCGGCGCCCAGGTCTTCGAGGCCGTCGGGCTCGACCCGCGGCTCGTCGAGCGGTACTTCACCGGCACCCCGAGCAAGATCGGCGGCATCGGCCTGGCCGAGATCCACGCCGAGATCGCCGCCCGGCACGCCCGGGCCTACCCGGCCAACGACGCCGAGCGGGCGCACCGCCGGCTGGAGGTCGGCGGCGAGTACCAGTGGCGGCGCGAGGGCGAGCTGCACCTGTTCAACCCCGAGACCGTGTTCCTGCTGCAGCACGCGACCCGGTCCCGGCAGTACGACGTGTTCCGCCGCTACACCGCCAAGGTCGACGAGCTGGCCGGCCGGGCCGGCTCCCTGCGCGGCCTGTTCGAGCTGCGGGCCGGGCTCCGCCCGCCGGTGAGCATCGACGAGGTCGAGCCGGTCGCGGAGATCGTCAAGCGGTTCGCCACCGGCGCGATGTCCTACGGCTCGATCTCGGCCGAGGCCCACGAGACGCTCGCCATCGCGATGAACAACATCGGCGGCAAGTCCAACACCGGCGAGGGCGGCGAGGACCCGGACCGGCTGCACGACCCGCGCCGCCGCTCCGCGGTCAAGCAGGTGGCCAGCGGCCGCTTCGGGGTGACCACGGAGTACCTCGTCAACGCCGACGATCTGCAGATCAAGATGGCCCAGGGCGCCAAGCCGGGCGAGGGCGGGCAGCTGCCGGGCAACAAGGTGTGGCCGTGGATCGCCAAGACCCGCCACGCGACCCCCGGCGTCGGGCTCATCTCGCCCCCGCCGCACCACGACATCTACTCCATCGAGGACCTCGCGCAGCTCGTCTTCGACCTCAAGAACGTCAACCCCGAGGCGCGCGTGCACGTCAAGCTCGTCTCCGAGGTGGGCGTGGGCACCGTGGCGGCCGGCGTGGCCAAGACCAAGGCCGACGTCATCCTCATCTCCGGTCACGATGGGGGTACGGGCGCGTCGCCGCTCAACTCGCTCAAGCACGCCGGCACGCCGTGGGAGCTGGGCCTGGCCGAGACGCAGCAGACCCTGCTGCTGTCCGGCCTGCGCGACCGGGTCAGCGTGCAGGTCGACGGCCAGCTCAAGACCGGCCGCGACGTGGTCGTGGCGGCGCTGCTGGGCGCCGAGGAGTTCGGCTTCGCCACCGCGCCGCTCATCGTCTCCGGCTGTATCATGATGCGGGTCTGCCACCTCGACACCTGTCCGGTCGGCATCGCCACGCAGAATCCGGTGCTGCGCAAGCGGTTCACCGGCTCGCCGGAGTTCGTCGAGAACTTCTTCTGGTTCCTGGCCGAGGAGGTCCGGGGGTACCTCGCCGAGCTGGGCTTCCGCACCCTGGACGAGGCGATCGGGCACACCGAGCTGCTCGACGTGCGCGCCGCCGTCGACCACTGGAAGGCCGGCGGGCTGGACCTGTCCCCGCTGCTGCACGTGCCTCCCCTCGCCGACGGCGCCGCCCGCCGGCAGACCACCAAGCAGGACCACCGGCTGGAGCGGGCGCTGGACAACCAGCTCATCGCCGCCGTGTCGCCCGCCCTGGACGCCGGCGAGTCGATCCGGCTCGAGGTCGCGGTGCGCAACGAGCACCGCTCGGTGGGAGCGATGCTCGGCGGCGAGATCGTCCGGCGGGTCGGCGGCGCGGGCCTGCCCGACGACACCGTGGACATTACGCTGCGCGGTACCGCCGGACAGTCCTTCGGCGCGTGGGTCCCCCGTGGAATCACCCTGCGGCTGCTCGGCGACGCCAACGACTACGTCGGCAAGGGCCTGTCCGGCGGGCGGCTCATCGTGCGCCCCGACGAGCGCGCCCCGTTCGTCGCCGAGGACCAGATCATCGGCGGCAACACCGTGCTCTACGGCGCGACCGCCGGCAAGCTGTTCATGCGCGGCCGGGCCGGGGAGCGCTTCGCGGTGCGCAACTCGGGCGCGACCGCGGTCGTCGAGGGCGTCGGCGACCACGGGTGCGAGTACATGACCGGCGGCACGGTCGTCGTCCTCGGGCTCACCGGCCGCAACTTCGCGGCGGGCATGTCCGGTGGCGTGGCGTACGTCTGGAAACTCGACCGGACCCTGGTGAACTCGGAGCTGGTCGACCTGCGCCCGGTGGCCGACCCCGACGCCCTGCGCGCCCTCGTCGCCGAGCACCACGCCACGACCGGCTCGCCCGTCGCCGAGCGGCTGCTCGCCGCCTGGGACACCGCGGTCGGCGAGTTCATCGAGGTCATGCCGCGCGACTTCGAGCGCGCGATGGAGGCGATGCGGGCCGCCGAGGCTGCCGGCCGCGACGTGGATGCGGCTGTCATGGAGGTGGCACGTGCCTGACCCCAACGGTTTCCTGCGCTACGAGCGCCGGTTGCCGGCCCGCCGGCCGGTGCCGGTGCGGCTGCGGGACTGGCGGGAGGTGTACCCGTCCGCCTCCGACGAGCTGATCCGGGAGCAGGCCAGCCGCTGCATGGACTGCGGCATCCCGTTCTGCCACGACGGCTGCCCGCTCGGCAACCGCATCCCGGACTGGAACGACCTGGTCCGCACCGGCGACTGGGACTTCGCGATCGAGGCGCTGCACGCCACCAACAACTTCCCGGAGTTCACCGGCCGGCTCTGCCCGGCGCCGTGCGAGGCGGCCTGCGTGCTGTCCATCGCCGGCGGCCAGGCGGTGACCATCAAGCAGGTCGAGGTCGAGATCATCAACCGGGCGGTGGCGGCCGGGCGGGTCATCCCGCGCCCCGCCCCGGAGCCCTCCGGCAAGAGCGTCGGCGTCGTGGGCTCCGGACCCGCCGGCCTCGCCGCCGCGCAGCAGCTGGCCCGGGCCGGGCACGCCGTCACCGTCTACGAGCGCGACGACGAGCTGGGCGGCCTGCTGCGGTACGGCATCCCGGACTTCAAGCTCGAGAAGGAGCACATCGACCGCCGGCTGGAGCAGCTGCGCGCGGAGGGTGTGCGGTTCCGCACCGGCGTCCACGTGGGCGTGACGGTGTCCGTCGAGGAGCTGCAGGCGTCGCACGACGCGCTGCTGCTGGCCTGCGGCGCCCTCGCCGGCCGGGACACCCCCGGCACGCCGGGCCGGGCGCTGCGCGGCATCCACCTGGCCATGGAGCACCTCGTCGAGTCCAACCGGGTGGTCGCCGGCAAGCAGCCCTCGCCCGCCATCACCGCCGAGGGCAAGAACGTCGTCATCATCGGCGGCGGCGACACGGCCGCCGACTGCCTCGGCGTGGCCCACCGCCAGGGCGCCCGCTCGGTGCTGCAGCTCGACCAGTACCCGCTGCCGCCGGAGTCCCGCGACGAGTCCCGCGACCCGTGGCCCACCTGGCCGTGGATCCTGCGCAGCTACCCGGCCCACGAGGAGGGCGGCGAGCGCGCCTTCGCCGTCGCGGTCACCTCGTTCGAGGGCGACGCCGAGGGCAACCTCACCGCGGTGCGCATCGCC
The DNA here is from genome assembly GCF_050948465.1 of Dactylosporangium sp. CA-092794. Classification (NCBI taxonomy): domain Bacteria; kingdom Bacillati; phylum Actinomycetota; class Actinomycetes; order Micromonosporales; family Micromonosporaceae; genus Dactylosporangium; species Dactylosporangium sp. CA-092794. The sequence continues at coordinate 2,022,868 of NZ_CP192044.1, forward strand.
GAGGTGCAGGTGTCCAGGGTGGACGGACAGCGGGTCGTCAGCATCGTCGAGGGGACCGAGCGCGAGTACCCGGCCGACCTGGTCCTGCTGGCGATCGGCTTCGAGGGCACCGAGGAGGGCCCGCTGCTGACCTCGCTGGACCTGACCCGCAACCGCCGCGGCGGCATCGACACCGGCGCCGACTGGCAGACCACCGCCCCCGGCGTGTTCGTCGCCGGCGACATGCACCGCGGCGCGTCGCTGATCGTGTGGGCGATCGCCGAGGGCCGCGCCGCCGCCGCGTCGATCCACGCCTACCTCGGCGGCGACGGCACCCTGCCCAGCCCGGTCGACCCCTCCGCGGCGGCCTTGTCGGCCTGAGGTGCCGTTCGGGAGCGAACCAGGTAGCGGGTTCGCTCCCGGGTACCTCCCGGCCATGCGTTTGCGCTGTTTGTTCCTGGCCTGTGCCATCCTCGCCTGGCTCCCGGCCCGTCCCGCCCACGCCGACGACCCGGCCGGCTTCTCCAGCGACGTGAACGTGGCGATCCGCGTCACCGAGCACTACTGGAGCACGAAGATCGTCGGCTTCCGCCCGATCTCCCGCATCATCCCGTACACCGCCGACGGCGAGGTGCTCTGCGGCCTCCAGCCGATCCCCGCGCAGAACGCGGCCTACTGCCCGATCGGCGACTTCATCGCCTACGATGCCCACTGGTCCGAACAGGTCTACGACGAGATGGGCGACGCCTTCGTCTTCTACCTGCTGGGCCACGAGTACGGCCACGGCATCCAGCAGCGCCTGGGCATCCAGTACACCTTCACCATCTACCAGGAACTCCAGGCCGACTGCTTCGCCGGCGCCATGATCGGCGACTCCATCCGCACCGGCGACCTGACCCTGGAGACCGGCGACCTGCAGGAGCTGAAGGCCGGCCTGTTCTCGGTCGGCGACCCCCCGGACGAGCCCTGGTTCCAGGAGGGCGCCCACGGCTCTCCCGCCCAACGCACGGCCTCGTTCTTCGGCGGGTACGACCAGGGCCTGACCGCCTGCGACCTGCCCACTTCCGCCCCTCCAGCCTGACCTTCGCGTCTGCCGGGCGTGCTGGCGGTCGGCGGTAGCGACCGCGCCGGCAACCACGCGGCGATCTCGGCGACGGGGCCCGAGATGGTGGTGGCCGCGCCCGCGGTGGACATCGTCTCGACAAGGCCGTCCGGCAACTACGGCGTCGCTTCGGGCACGAGCGATGCGACGGCGATCGTGGCGGGGGTGGTGGCGCTGGTGCGGGCCAGGTATCCCGGGCTCGCGGCCGCTGAGGTGGTGCGGCGGATCGCGGTGACCGCTACCGACCGGGGGCGGCCCGGGCGGGACGACGAGTTCGGGTTCGGGATTGTGAATCCGGTTGCGGCGCTCACCGCCGACGTCGGGCCGGTCTCGCCCGGGCCGGTCGGGTCGGTGGCCGGCGGTACCAATGTGCCCGGTGAGGGTGGGGAGAGCGCTGCTCGGGCCGGAGGGGTGGGCTGGGTGGTCGGGGCGGGGGTTGTCGTGGTGATCGTGGCCGGGGTGGTCGTGGCGCGGCGGCGTGGGCGGCGAGATTGATCACCTCCGGGTCGGGTGTGGTGGTCACCCACGGCGGGTAAGGCGGGCGGCATGCGGGACACTGTCATCGGGACGCTGGCGCCGCTGGGGATCGCGCTGGGAGTTGCGCTGCTGGCGTTGGTCGTGGTGGAGGTCGTGCACCGGATTCTGCTGCGGGCCGGGCGGAGGTCCCGGTTTGTCACCGAGCTTGCCAACCGGTCGCACCGGCCCGTGCAGTGGGTCGTGGTGCTGTGTTCGGTGTACTACGCGGTGCGGGCCTACGCCGGGCAGACCTCGTGGCGGCACGCGTTTCTGCATGCCGATCAGCTGATCATCATCGGGGCGGTGGCGTGGCTCGCGGCGGCGCTGCTGGTGGTCGGCGAGGAGCTGGCGCTGTCGCGGTTCCGGACCGATGTGCCGGACAACCGGACGGCTCGGCGGGTGCACACGCAGGTAGTGATGAGCCGGCGGGTGACGGTCGCCGTGGTCGCGGTGCTGGCGGCGGCGGTGATGCTCATGACGATTCCGGAGGCGCGGCTGCTCGGGACCAGCGTGCTGGCCTCGGCCGGGTTCGCCGGGATCATCGCCGGTCTGGCGGCGCAGAGCGTGTTGCGCAACGTGTTCGCGGGGCTGCAGCTCGCGTTCTCCGACGCGGTGCGGCTCGGGGACGTGGTCATCGTGGAGGACGAGTGGGGGAGGGTTCAGGAGATCACGCTGACGTACGTCGTCGTGCACGTCTGGGACGATCGCCGGCTGATTCTCCCGACGTCGTACTTCACGGATCGGCCGTTCCAGAACTGGACCCGGACGGAGTCCGCCCTGCTGGGCGCGGTGATGTTCGACGTGGACTGGTGGCTGCCGGTGCCGGAGATGCGCGAGGAGCTGCGGCGGACGCTCGAGTCCACCGACCTGTGGGACGGGCGGGTCTCGGTGCTGCAGGTGGTCGAGGCGACCGGCCCCGCCATGCAGATCCGGGCGCTGGTCAGTGCCTCGGACGCGCCGAAGCTGTGGGACCTGCGCTGCTTCGTGCGCGAGCACCTGGTGTCCTGGCTGCGCGATGCGCACCCGGCGGCGCTGCCGCGGGTGCGGGCGGAGGTGACCTCGGCGATGCCACTGCACGCGACGCTGACCGGACAGACCGTGACGACCGACAGCGACTCGCGGGTGTTCAGCCACAGCGCGGACGGGCGGGCCCGGGCCGAGGCGTTCACCGGACCGGAGCCTTGACGGCACCCGGCGGATCGCCGTGGCGCGGCCCGCCGGCAACCCCACGACGGCGTGACCGGCGGGAAACGGGCCGGTGGACAGAGTCTCAACTGATGGCTTGCGACCGGGGCAGCCGATACGGCCCGTGGTCGAGGGGCTAGCCTCGTGGATGTGACTCGACGCGCCAAAATCGTCTGTACGCTCGGCCCCGCCACATCGTCGGCCGAGCGGCTCCGTGGCCTTGTCGACGCCGGTATGGACGTCGCGCGGCTCAACTTCAGCCACGGCAGCCACGAGGACCACGCCTCGGTGTACAACCTTGTCCGGGAGGCCGCCATTGCCGCCGGCCGCCCCGTGGGCATCCTCGCGGACCTGCAGGGTCCCAAGATCCGGCTCGGTCGGTTCGCCGACGGGCCGCACGAGTGGGCTACCGGTGACACCGCTGTCATCACCAGTGACGACATCCTCGGCACCGCCGACCGGGTGTCGTGCACGTACAAGAAGCTTCCGGAAGAGGTCAAGCCCGGCGACCGGCTGCTCATCGACGACGGCAAGGTCGCCGTCGAGGTGACGAGCGTCACCGGCAACGACATCTCGGTGCTGGTCACCGAGGGTGGCATGGTCTCCAACAACAAGGGCGTCTCGCTGCCGAACGTGGCGGTGAGCGTGCCGGCGCTGTCCGAGAAGGACGCCGAGGACCTGCGCTTCGCGCTGCGGCTCGGCGCGGACTGGATCGCGCTGTCCTTCGTGCGCTCGCCCGAAGACATCAAGCTCGTCCGCGAGATCATGGCGGAGGAGGGCATCCACCGCCCGGTCATCGCCAAGGTCGAGAAGCCCGAGGCGGTGGCGGCGCTGGAGGCGATCGTCAACGCGTTCGACGGGGTCATGGTGGCCCGCGGCGACCTGGGCGTGGAGATGCCGCTGGAGCAGGTGCCGCTGGTGCAGAAGCGCGCCGTGCAGCTGTGCCGCGAGCAGGCCAAGCCGGTCATCGTCGCGACCCAGATGCTCGACTCGATGATCGAGAACGCGCGGCCGACCCGGGCCGAGGCCTCCGACGTGGCCAACGCGGTGCTCGACGGCGCCGACGCCGTGATGCTCTCGGGCGAGACGAGCGTCGGGAAGTACCCCATCCTGACCGTGGCGACGATGGCCCGCATCGTCGCGACGACGGAGGGCGGCTCGCTGTCGGTGCCGCGGCTGCAGCACGACCCGCGCACCAAGGGTGGCGCGCTCACCTCGGCGGCGTCCAACATCGCGCGCAACATCGGCGCGAAGGCGCTCGTCGCGTTCTCCCAGACGGGTGACACCGTGCGCCGGCTGGCCCGGCTGCACTGCGAGCTGCCGCTGCTGGCCTTCACCCCGGAGCCCACGGTGCGCAACCAGCTCACTCTCAGCTGGGGCGTGCAGACCTTCGACGTGCCGTTCGTGCAGCACACGGACGAGATGTTCCAGCAGGTCGATCTGGCCCTCGTCGGCCTGCCGTGGCTCTCGCCCGGCGACGACGTGGTCATCGTCGCCGGCTCCCCGCCCGGCACCCCGGGCTCGACGAACACGCTGCGCGTCCACCAGCTGGGAGCACTGTCACAGGGCTGACCGCGGCCTGGCGAGCCACCACTTGCGTAGATTGTCCGTGTGACCCAACTGGTTAGCGGGCAAGCGGCGGTGGACGCGCTCGTCCGGCTCCTGGATCTCGAGGCGTTGGGGGACGACCGGTTCCTGGGCATGAGCCCGCCGGACGGCCCCCAACGCATCTTCGGCGGGCAGGTCGCCGCCCAGGCGCTGGTCGCCGCCGGCCGCACGGTCGACCCGCTGCGACAGGTCCACTCGCTGCACGGCTACTTCGTCCGCCCCGGCGACCCCACCGTGCCGATCACGTACTCGGTGGAGAACATCCGCGACGGCCGCTCCTTCTCGGTGCGCCGCTCCGTGGCCCGCCAGCACGACCAGGTCATCTTCTTCATGTCGGCGTCGTTCCACCGCGCCGAGCAGGGCCTGGACCACCACGAGCCGGCCCCGGTCGACGTGCCCGGCCCCGACGAGGTGCCCACGATGCTGGAGCGGATGGCGAAGTACCCGGACCGGGCCAGCGTCATCTCCGTCATCGCGCGCCCGATCGACGTGCGCTACGTCGGCGAGTCCGGCTTCGTCCCGGCCGGCGACCGACCGGCCGAGGCCCGGCAGCGAGTCTGGATGCGCCTGGACGGCAAGCTGCCCGACGACCCGCTGCTGCACACCTGCGTGCTGACCTTCGCCTCCGACATGACTCTGCTCGACTCGGTGCTGTCCGCGCACGGCGCCGTCTGGGGCGAGGGCGGCTTCGTCGGCGCCAGCCTCGACCACGCGATGTGGTTTCACCGCCCGTTCCGCGCCGACGAGTGGTTCCTCTACGACGCGGTGAGCCCGTCCGCCTCCGGCGCCCGCGGCCTGGCCACCGGCCGGATGTTCACACAGGACGGCCGGCACATCGCGACGGCCGTGCAGGAAGGCCTGTTGCGCCGCGTGGGAGGATAAGGACATGCGCCTTTCGGCCCGAGTTGACTATGCGCTGCGCGCGGTGGCAGAGCTGGCGGCCATTTCCGCGGACGGCAAGCTGGTGACCGCGGACCGCCTGGCCTCCGCCCAGCAGATCCCCCCGAAGTTCCTGGAGAGCATCCTGCTCCAGCTGCGCCGCGGCGGCATCGTCGTGGCCCAGCGTGGCCCGGAGGGCGGCTACCGCCTGGCCCGCCCGGCCGCCGACATCTCGCTGGCCGAGATCATCCGCGTGATCGACGGCCCCCTCGCCAACGTGCGCGGGCAGCGCCCGGAGGAGCTCGGCTACCACGGCGCCGCCGCCGCCCTGCAGGACGTGTGGATCGCCCTGCGCGCCAGCGAGCGGCTGATCCTCGAGACGGTGACGATCGAGGACGTGGTCACGGGCGAACTGCCCGAGCGGGTGCGAGACCTGGTCGCCGATCCGCGCGCCTGGGTCTGAGCAAATTCTGACTCCGGTCCGTGCAACGCACGACCGTTGCTCCCGTCAGACACCGGGCCGGGGCCCAGCTTCGCTGGCCCTGGCCCTGCCATGTCCGCGGTGCCAAGTGCCAAGAGCCCGGATAAATCCAGCCACTCCGTGACCGGATTTATCCGACATTCCGCATATGTCCGTTTGTCGGCCGCTCGGTCCGTCCCGCCCCGATTCGATCACCAGTCCGCCGCCCCGGCCCCTCTGCCCGGGCCCGAGCTCGCAGCGCTGGCCTCGCCCGGAGCGATTCGCCGCAGCCGAGTTCCACGTGCCGGGAGCGCACCGTGCTGGAGCTGGAGCCGGAGCTGGAGCTGGAGCCGGAGCTGGGGTCGGAGCCGGAGCTGGGGTCGAGCCGGAGCTGGAGCCGGGGTCGGGGTCGGTCTCGGGGTCGGTCTCGGGCGCAGGCCGCACCCTGCTGCGCCCGCTGTGACCGGAAGTCTCCGTGATCATGCCGAACTGGCCACCGACACCATCGATTTTTCATGATCGCGGAGTGAACATGTACACCCGTGTACCAAATGTCTCCACGATCATGGCAAACCCGGGGTGCGGCCGTGGCGACACGCATGATCGCGGAGACTTATGGCCGGTCCATAAGCCGATTTGTGGTGACTTAATCGGATACATCGCCTGTCAGGGTATAAGTCCGATATGTCGTGGCGCGGAGCGCCCGACATATCGTTTTGCTCTTGGCGGTGCGGGTGGTGGGGGGCTTGGTATTCTCTATCGGATTGATAGGAGATAGGATCTCGGCATGATCGTTGTGCTTTCGGGGAACCCGCGCCCGCACTCGCGTACCCTGCACCTCGCCGAGGAGGTCGGCGCCGCGCTCGCCGAGCGGCTCTCGCAGCCGGTGCCGCACACCATCGACGTCGCCGCGCTCGGCACGCGGCTGCTGCAGCCCGGTGACGGGGTCGTCCTCGACGCGATCGGCCGGCTGCGCCGGGCCAGCCTGCTGGTGGTGGCCACCCCGACCTACAAGGGCACCTACACCGGCGTGCTCAAGGTCCTGCTCGACCAGCTCCCCGCCGACGGGCTGCGCGACGTCGCCGCGGTCACGGTGGTCACCGCCGGGGTCCGGCCGCAGGCCGAGGCGACCGAGCGGCACCTGCACGAGCTGCTCACCGAGCTCGGCGCCGTCCCGGTCGTGCCCGGGCTGGCCGTGGTCGAGCCGGAGCTGGCCAACGCCGGCACCGCCGCCGCCGAATACGTGACGCGCATCGGCGACTCGTTCACCGCCGCCGGCGTCTGATCATGGAGCGGCGACCAGCGCGGCGGCCGAGGGCTGCTCGATCAGCTCGTTGAGCGAGCGGGCGATGGAGACCAGCGCGTAGGTCTGCGTGACCTGCAGCGTCCGGTCCATCTCCAGGTTGTCGGCCATGTCCAGCTCGGCGCGGATGCTGTGGAGGAACCCCTCGGCGGCCTGCAGGTAGGGGTCGTGGGCTTTCGACATGATCCGAGCGTAGGCGCCGCCCGGCGGCGCCGCGGCCGGTTGGCGCAGATGGCCGGTCAGCGGGGCTGCCAGGCGGCAGAGGCCGGTCAGCGGGGCTGTCAGGCGGCAGAGGCCGGTCAGCGGGGCTGCCAGGCGGCGGGCGGGGTGGTGAGGCGGCGCACGTGGGCGGGCATCCGGCCGCGGACCACGTCGGCGAGGCTGACCTCGTCGAGCACGTTGCGCACCGCGGCCCGCACCGCCACCCACAGCTGCTGCAGGTGCTCGGCGGTCCCGGAGTACATCGCCTCCTCGGGCCGCACGCCCCGCACCTCCGCCAGCGGTCCGTCGACGGCGCGCAGCACGTCGCCGACCATGATCTCCGACGGCTGGCGGGTCAGGACGTACCCGCCGTCGACACCCCGCTGACCGCGCACGAGGCCGGCCCGGCGCAGGTCGCCGAGCACCGCCTCCAGAAACTTGCGGGGCATGTCCTGTTCGTCGGCGAGGCCGGCGGCCGACACCACCGCCGGATAGGCGGCCGCGAGGCCGAGGGAGGCCCGCACCGCATAATCCCCGCGCGCCGAGATGTGCATCGAAAGACTGCCTTTCCGGCCGGGCTTATGGCATAGGTTGTCCGATACCAATGTAGGGTGCCGGCCCGCGCCTGATCTCCGGGGTAGCGTTGTCGGATTATGCGATCCGATGAGCCGCGCCGCGGCGCCGACCACAACGTGATGCGGGAGGTCAACCGCTCGCTGGTGCTGGCCCTGGTCAAAGAGGGCGGTCCGGTCTCCCGGGCCAGTATCGCGCGCTCGACGACCTTGGCGAAACCGACGGTCTCCGCGATCGTCGACGAGCTCATCGCCGAAGGCCTGGTCCGCGAGATCGGCCCCGGCTCCACCGCGGTCAGCGGCGGCCGCCCGCCGATCCTGCTGGAGTTCAACGCCCGTTCCCAGCTCGTGGTCGGCGTGCACATCGGCGCCCGGCGCACCACCATCGCGATCGGCGACGCGGCGGGCGAGGAGGTCGCCCGGCGCGAGTTCCCCACCCCGCGCCCGACCGGCGGCACGCTGCGCGACGGGCCCGCGCCGGCCGACCCGGCCGTCGTGCTCGGCCGGGTGGCGAGCGAGGCGCGGGCCGCGATCGCCGGGGCCGGGCTGCCCGCCGCGAAGATCGCCGCGGTCGGGGCGGTGCTGCCCGGCCTCACCGACTTCCACACCGGCGTGTGCCTGCTCGCGCCCAACCTGGGCTGGCGGGACGTGCCGGTCCGGGAGATCCTCGCCGCCGGTCTCGATGCTCCGGTGTACGTCCACAACGCCGGCCAGGCCGCGGCCGTCGCCGAGAACCTCGAGGGTGCCGGCGAGCGGGTCGGCGACCTGGCACTGCTCTACGCCGGCACCGGCCTGTCCGCCGGGGTCCTCTCCGACGGCCGGGTCTTCCACGGCGTGGGCGGCACGGCCGGCGAGATCGGCCACAACGCCGTGCCCGGCCTCGACGAGCCCTGCAACTGCGGCAACATCGGCTGCCTGGAGACGGTCGCGTCCGGCCCGGCGATCGTGCGGGCCGCGCGCCGCGCCCTGGCCGCGGGGGAGCGCTCGACGCTGGCCGAGCTCGACGGGTTCGACGCCCGGGACGTGACCGCCGCCGCCCAGGCCGGCGACGCCGTGGCCGGCCGGGTCATCGCGGCGGTCGGCGAGCACCTCGGGCTGGCCGCCTCGTGGCTGATCAACGCGTACAACCCGGCGCTCGTCGTGGTGGGCGGCGGCCTCGCGGCCATCGGCGACCTGCTGCTCGAGCCGCTGCGCGCCGCCGCCGCCCGGCACGCCCTCGCCCCGGCCCTGCGCGGGGTGGAGATCCGGGCCTCGGTGCTGGGGCCCGACGCCGAGGTCCGCGGCGCGGTACTGCTCGCCCTGCAGCACTCCGAGACCTACTACCGCGTGGTCTTCCGCGCCTGAAGCGCCTTGAAGCGCCTTGAAGGGCCTTTGGAGGGCCTTGAAGGGCCCGGGGGCGGGGGGTTAGTTCTGTTCTTGAACTAACCCCGTCCGGCGGCGTAACGTGGCCCCGACACCCGCCAACACCCCGCCCCAAGAGGTAGGTCATGAACGATTACCAGCCCACGCGCGATGACAAGTTCTCCTTCGGACTGTGGACCGTCGGCTGGCAGGCCCAGGACGTGTTCGGCGGGCCCACCCGGGCGCCGCTGGACTCGGTCGAGGCGGTGCACCGGCTGTCCGAGCTCGGCGCCGCCGCGGTGACGTTCCACGACGACGACCTGTTCCCGTTCGGCAGCGACGACGCCACCCGCGACAAGCTCATCGCGCGGTTCAAGGACGCCCTGACCGAGACCGGCGTGCGGGTGGAGATGGTCACCACCAACCTGTTCAGCCACCCGATCTTCAAGGACGGCGGGTTCACCTCCAACGACCGGGCCGTGCGCCGGTTCGCGATCAAGAAGGTGCTGCGCAACATCGACCTCGCTGTCGAGCTCGGCGCCGAGACCTACGTGCTGTGGGGCGGCCGCGAGGGCGCCGAGTCCGGCGGAGCCAAGGACGTGGCCGCGGCCCTGGACCGCTACCGCGAGGGGCTCAACCTGCTCTGTGCCTATGTCCGCGAGCAGGGGTACGACATCCGCTTCGCCCTGGAGCCCAAGCCCAACGAGCCGCGCGGCGACATCCTGCTGCCCACGATCGGCCACGCCCTCGCGCTCATCTCCACGCTCGAGGAGCCGGACCGGGTCGGGCTCAACCCGGAGGTCGGGCACGAGGAGATGGCCGGGCTGAACTTCGCGCACGGCATCGCGCAGGCGCTGTGGCACGGCAAGCTGTTCCACATCGACCTCAACGGCCAGCACGGGCCGCGCTTCGACCAGGACCTGCGCTTCGGCGCCGGCAACCTGCGCGGCGCGTTCTGGACCGTCGACGTGCTGGAGACCGGCGGCTACACCGGCTTCCGTCACTTCGACTACAAGCCCCCGCGCACCGAGGACTACGACGGGGTGTGGGAGAGCGCCCGCGCCTGCATGCGCAACTACCTGATCCTGCGCGAGCGGGTCCGCTCGTTCCGCGCCGACCCGGACGTGGCCGCGGCCCTGGCGGCGGCCCGCGTCGACGAGCTGCACCAGCCGACCCTCGCCGAGGGCGAGACGATCGCCACGCTGCGCGCCGAGGAGTTCGACGTGGACAAGCTCGCCGCCCGCGGCGGCGCGTTCGAGGCGCTCGACCAGCTCGCCATGGAGCACCTGCTCGGCGTGCGCTCATGACCCTCGTCGCCGGGGTGGACACCTCCACCCAGTCGACCAAGGTCCTCGTGTGCGACGCGGACACCGGCGCGGTCCTGCGGGAGGGCCGCGCCGTCCACCCCGACGGCACCGAGGTCGCGCCCGTCTACTGGTGGCGCGCCTTCGAGGAGGCGACCACCGGCGGCCTGCTCGACGGGGTCGCCGCGATCGGCGTCGGCGGCCAGCAGCACGGCATGGTCCTGCTCGACGAGGCCGGCGCGGTGATCCGCGACGCGCTGCTGTGGAACGACACCCGCTCCGCCGGCGCCGCCGAGGACCTCATCGCCGAGCTGCCCGGCGGCGCGGCCGGCTGGGCCGAGGCGGTCGGGCTGGTGCCGGTGGCCAGCTTCACCGTCACGAAGCTGCGCTGGGTGGCCCGGCACGAGCCGGCGATCGCCGCCCGCGCCGCGTCCGTGCTGCTGCCGCACGACTGGATCACCCACCGGCTGCGCGCCGACCCGGCCACCGGCCCGACCACGGACCGCGGCGACGCCTCCGGCACCGGGTACTGGTCGCCGGCGACCGGGCAGTACCGCACCGACCTGCTCCGCCTGGCGTTCGGCCGGGATCTCGCCCTGCCCCGGGTCGCCGCCCCGGCCGAGGCGGTCGGCGAGACCGCCGGCGGCGCGCTGCTCGCCCCCGGCACCGGCGACAACATGGCCGCGGCGCTGGGCCTGGGCCTGCGCCCCGGCGACGTCGTGGTCTCCCTCGGCACCTCCGGCACCGTCTTCGGCGTGGCCGAGGCCCCGGTGGCCGACCCGACCGGCACCGTGGCCGGCTTCGCCGACGCGACCGGCCGGCACCTGCCGCTCGTCGCCACGCTGAACGCGGCCCGGGTGCTGACCGCGGTCGCGGGCCTGCTCGGGGTACCACTGTCCGAACTGGACGATCTGGCGCTGACCGCCGAACCGGGCGCCGGCGGGCTCACCCTGCTGCCGTATCTCGACGGCGAGCGCACCCCCAACCTGCCCGCCGCCCGCGGCCTGCTCAACGGCCTGACCCGGGGCAACGCCAACCCTGCCAACCTGGCCCGGGCCGCCTACGAGGGCATGCTGTGCGGCCTCGCCGACGGCCTGGACGCGGTCCGCTCGCTCGGCGTGCCGGTCGAGCGCATCCTGCTCATCGGCGGCGCCGCCGCGTCGGCGGCGGTGCGGGCGATCGCCCCGTCGCTGCTCGGGATGCCGGTCGGCGTGCCGGCCCCGGGGGAGTACGTCGCGCTGGGCGCCGCCCGGCAGGCGGCCTGGACGCTGCACGGCACGGCCGAGCCGCCGCAGTGGCCGGTCTCCACGGCCGAGGCCACCGCCGCCCCTGCCGAGGGTGTCCGGAAGGTGTACGCCGACGTCCGCGACCGCGCGCAGGCCCTGCTGAAGTGAGCGCACCGGGCCGTTCCCTCGTGCGGCCCGGTGCTGCAACGACTGTGCGGCCGTGGAGTTGCGCGGCGTGGTGTCCACAGGGGAGTGCGCGGGTTGCCGGCGGCGCAGCCGGCGAGGGCCTCCCGCGGCAGCGGGAGACCCTCCGTCAAGCGGCCGGCGCGGCTCAGTCGGGCCAGTCGCCGGTGAGGCGGCGCACGCCGGCGGCGCCGCCGCGGTCGATGGCGGCCTTGATCGCGGCGAAGATCGCGCCCTGCAGTGCGGCGGCGGCCAGGACCTCGCCCCAGCCGTACTCGCGCGAGGTCGCCTCCGGCGCCTCCTCCTCGCCGGAGAGCCGCTTCCACACCTGCTTGAAGACGAAACCCGCCGCTACGCCGCCGGCGACGCTGAACGCGATGCTGAACGGCTTGTACAGGAGCTTGTTCACGGTGGGCCCACTCCCTCAGCAGTCGTTGGCGCGGCGGCTGCGGTAGCCGACGAGCGCGGCCAGTACCAGCAGGGCGGAGCCGACCACCCAGGGCGCCGGGCGCTCCCGGGCCGAGCGGGCCAGCCGCCGCATGCCCTCCTGGAAGCTCTGCCGCGGGTGGGTGCGCAGCTCCCGGCCGGCGTACGCGGCGTTGACCGCCACCTGCTCGGCCCCCTCGCGCAGGCGGAGCTTCGCCGCGGTGACCGAGGATTGCACGGTCTCCTTGGCCCGGGCCTTGACATCGGCCTTCGCGGCGAGCGCCTCCACGGTCCGGCCGAGGCCGGCCCGGGTGCGGGCGATCTCGTCGCGCAGCGCCTCGGGATCGGCCGTCGTGTTGTACCCGTTGGTCGCGGCGTGGCGGCCGTGCCCGGGCTCAGCGGTCATCGGTGGCTCCCGTTCTTGACCGAGGCGGTGATGGTGTCGATGTCGGCGCGCACGCCGGCGACGGTCTCCTGCGGCATCGGCGGCACCGCCTTGCGGACCTGGCCGCGGCCGAGCAGCGCCAGCACCCCGGCGATGGCGAGCAGCACCACGCCGACGATGAGCGCCGACAGCCACGCCGGTATGACCGCCGCGAGGCCGATGATCAGGGCGGCGAGCAGCGCGCCGACGCCGTAGAGCGCGATCAGGCCCGCCCCGCCGAACATGCCGGCCCCGACGCCGGCCCGCTTACCCTTCCGGGTGAGCTCCAGCTGGGCGAGCTTGAGCTCGTCGCGCACCAGCGTGGAAACCTGCTCGGCGGCCAGCTTCACCAGCTCGGCCGTGGACCGCTCACCGACCGGCGGCGCCGGAGCGGTGATCGGATTCTGCACGCGCGGCGAAGCGGCCGGGCGGTCATTCAAGGTGTACGTCATGGCTTCTCCTCTCGGCCGTATTTCCCTGATTCCCCGCCGAGGCCGGGGCTAACCCGCAACTGTGGCCACCCGGGCCCCAGCCGCCTCCCGGCACCCGCCCAGTCCCGCCCGAGTGGCCGGAGCGGCCGACCTCGGCGAACGGTGTTCGTGTGAGTAATATTGCCGCGTGCCAGCCGCCGCCATACCCGCCCCACCGGGGCAGACACCGAAGCAGTTACCGGCCCGCCACGCGAAACGGGCCACCGGCGGCGGGGGAGCGGCATGACCGCCATCGTCGGCCTCGTCCACCGGGGCACGGTCTACATCGGCGGCGACAGCGCCGGCGCCTCGGGCTGGAGCCTGACGGTGCGGGCCGACACGAAGGTTTTCCACAACAATGGGTACCTGTTCGGCTTCACCACCTCGTTTCGAATGGGCCAGCTCATCCGGTACTCGTTGAAGCCGCCGAAACCGGTCGGCGACATCGAGCGATTCATGGCCACGAAGTTCATCGACGCCGTCCGCGAGTGCCTTAAGACCGGCGGCTGGGCCCGCCGCGACAGCGAGCGCGAAGAAGGCGGCACGTTCCTCGTCGGCGTCAAGGGCCGGCTCTTCACCGTGCACGACGACTACCAGGTGGCCGAGGCCGCCGACGGGTATGCCGCGGTCGGCGTCGGCGACGAGATCGCCCTCGGCGCCCTGTTCGCCACCGCCCAGTCCCGCATGTCCCCCGAGCGCCGCGTCGAGACGGCCCTGCGCGCCGCCGAGCGGTTCAGCGCCGGCGTGCGCGGCCCGTTCGTCTGCCTGTCCCAGCCGCCGAGTGTGCTCCCGGAGTAACCATGACGTTCTCGATCGTCGGCCGCTCCGCGGACGGGCAGTCCCTCGGCATCGCCGTGGCCAGCAAGTTCCTCGCCGTCGGCGCCGCCGTCCCGGCCGCCGAGGCCGGCGTCGGCGCGCTGGCCACGCAGGCGTTGGCCAACCTCGCCTACCGCCCGCAGGGCCTCGCCCTGCTGCGCACGGGCACTGCGGCCGCCGACGTCGTGGCCGGGCTCACCGCCGCCGACCCCGGCCGCGCCGAACGGCAGCTCGGCGTCGTCGGCCCGGCGGGCCCCGGCGCCACCTACACCGGCGCCGAGTGTTTCGCCTGGGCCGGCGGGGTCGCGGGCGACGGGTACGCCATCCAAGGCAACATCCTCGCCGGCCAGGCCGTCGTGACCGAGATGGAGCGCGCCTGGCTGGCCGCGCCCGCCCTGCCCCTGGCCCGCCGCCTGCACGCGGCCCTGGCGGCCGGCGACGCCGCGGGCGGCGACCGCCGCGGCCGGCAGAGCGCGGCCCTGTTCGTGGTCCGCCGGGGCGCCGGATACGGCGGCCTGAGCGACGTGGAGGTCGACCTGCGCGTCGACGACGACCCGGACCCGGTCACCCGCATCGGGGCGTTGTTGAGCCTTTGGGAGTTGTACTTCGGCAAGCCCGACCCGGCCACGCTGCTGCCCCTGGAGGGCCCGCTGGCCGACGAGGTGCGCGAGCACCTGGCCGCCCTCGGCCACACCGACCTGGCCGCCTGGGCCGGCGTGGAAAACCTGGAGGAGCGCCTCGTCGACGGCGCGATCGACCCCCTGGTCCTGTCTCATCTCCGTACAGCCGCAGGGTAACCACTCCCGTCTATATCGACTACCATCACTGATGTGCGCATCGTGATGACCCTGACGGTCGCCGCCGCCGGCCTGGCCGTCGCGGCTCCTCAGGCGGCCGCCGCCGCCGACGCGACCGTGAAGGTCATGCCGCTCGGCGCGTCGATCACCTGGGGTACCAATTCCAGCGACGGCAACGGCTATCGCGAGACCTTGCGCAGGCATCTGACCGGCGAGGCCGGCCTGTCGATCGACTACGTCGGCTCGCAGCGGTCCGGCACGGCCGCGGACAACGACAACGAGGGCCATCCCGGCTACCGCATCGATCAGGTCGCCGCCGGCGCCACCGGCTGGCTCACCACCTACCGGCCCGACGTCGTGCTGCTCAACGTCGGCACCAACGACACGATCCAGAACTACGACCTGCCGAACGCCCCGGCCCGGCTGCGCGCCCTGATCGATCAGATCATCGCCGCCGACCCCGGCGTCTCGGTCATCTTCTCCACGCTGGTCCCGTCCCGCGACGCCACCAACAACGCCCGCGTGCAGGCCTTCAACGCCGCCCTGCCCGCGATCGCCCAGGCCGAGGCCGCCGCCGGCCACGACGTGCACCTCGCCGACCTGAACGGCACGCTCACCGCCGCCGACATCGGCGCGGACGGGATCCACCCGACCGACGCCGGCTACGTCAAGCTGGCCGACCTGTGGTTCGCGGCGGCGCGTCCCGTCCTCGGCGCCGGCCGCGACTGGCCGCTGTTCAACGCCGACTTCGGCAACGGCGCCAAACCCTTGCCGACGTGGACGGACAGCGTCGACAGCTCGCTGAACGTCGGCGGCTACTGCTGCAACCTGCCCGGCATGGAGAGCGGCCGCCGGCAGGAGATCGCCCACGGCGGCGTCTACGCGCTGATGTATTCCGGCACCGACACCAGCGCTTCGCGGTCATACTCGTACAACCGGGTCTTCGACGTGCACATCCCGATCGCCTCCGGGACGCGGCTGACCTACTGGATCTACCCGCAGACGCAGAACGCGACCTCGGTCGCCCTCGACCTGGCCCTGCTCGACCACCGCAGCCTGCGCGACTCCGGCGCCGTCGACCAGTGGGGCGTGCGCGCCCACCCCCAGTTCCAGGGCGAAGGCGGCCACCTCGTGCTCAACCAGTGGAACCAGGTGCAGGTGAACCTCACCCCGCTCGCCGGCGGCACCATCGACCAGATCTGGATCGGCTACGACCAGCCGGCGAACACCGGCCAGTTCCGCGGTTACGTCGACGACATCCTGATCACGGCCGGTTAGGCCGGGCGGACGTATGTCTCCGTGATCATGATGCCTGCGCTGGCCGCACCACGGGTTTGTCATGATCCCGGAGTCTTTCGGTACACGGGGGTACATCAGCGCTCCGTGATCATGAAAAACCGTTGGTGTCGATGCCGGTTGCGCATGATCGCGGAGAGTTCCGGTCGCTGCGCCGCGCTCGGTGGCGGCCGGCGCCCGGCGGGTGGGACGTGACCGCCGGCCGCGGCCCCGCTCGGCGCATCGGGACGCGCGGGCCGGGCACCACTCGGCCGCCATGCCCGTCGGCGGCCGGCTGTGCCGGCGGCCGAGTGGTGCCGGCGGCGTGGTGCCGGTGTGCCGGTGCCGGTCCGTGGCGGGCACACCAAGGTCGCTCCACGCCGGGCACCGCCCCATCAGCCGTGGCGGAGGCGGTCCAGGCCGTCGAGGATGAAGTCCAGGGCGAACGCGAACTCGGCGTCGTCGTCGCAGGGGCCGAGGGTGCCGCTGTGGGTGACCGCGAGGGCCATCTCCACGGCGTAGGGGTGGGTCGCGCCGAGGTGGCTCGCGAAGGTGGCGGCCGCCGCCGGGTCGAGGTCGCCGGAGTCGTCGAAGAGCGCCTGGGTGAACCCGAGCGCGCGGCTGCCGAGAATGTGCAGGGCGTGGTGCGCCTGCGCGACGGAGAAGCCGCCCTCGCGGAGGATGCCGAGCACCGCGTTGACGTAGCCCAGCGCCGCCGGGCCGGCCGCGCTGCGCGTCTCCACCGTGCCGGGCGCCCAGGTGTGGCGCAGGACCACCGTGCGCGCGGCGAACACCATGCCGCGCAGTGACGCCTTCCAGTCGGCTCCGGCGGCACTCAGCGGGATCTCGCCGATCACGGCGTCGACCATGCCGTCCAGGAGGTCGTCCTTGTTGCGCACGTGCGTGTAGAGGGACATCGCCTCGACGCCCAGCTCCTGCGCGAGCTTGCGCATGCTGATCGACTCGATGCCGTCACGGTCGGCCAGCTCGATGGCGGCCGCCACCACGCGTTCCCGGGTCAGCTGCGCGCGGCGTTCCGGGCCGGTCTCGCCCGGCGCGGAGAACTTCACATCGTGCCTTCCGTTGACGCCCTTACGATGTAAGGAATAGCCTTACGCTGTATCGTAAACCTTACTACGTAAGGGTACTCCATGATCATGCAGGCCGTCATCCAAGCAGGTTACGGCCCGCCGGAGCGTGTGCTACGGCTGGCAGAGATCCCGGTGCCTCCGGTCGGCGGCGACGACGTCCTGATCCGGGTGCGGGCCACCAGCGTCAACACCCCGGACTGGGCCACGGTCGTCGGCGCGCCGTACATCCTGCGCCCGGCCTTCGGGCTGCGCGGGCCGAGGCGCCCGGTCCGCGGCAGCGACGTCGCGGGCGTGGTGGAGGCCGTCGGGTCGCGCGTCACCGACCTGGCGCCCGGCGACGAGGTGTTCGGCTCCACCGGAGACCGGGCCGGCGCCTTCGCGCAGTATGCGGTCGCACCGGCGGCTCAGCTGCTCAAGAAGCCGGCCGGGCTCCCGTTCGCCGACGCCGCGGCCTCGGTGATGAGCGGGCTCGCCGCCCTGGTCGCCATGCGGGACGTGGCGAAGGTGGGCGCCGGCCAGCGGGTCCTGGTCAACGGCGCCTCGGGCGGGGTCGGGATCATGGCGGTCCAGATCGCCAAGGCGCTGGGCGCGGAGGTGACCGGCGTGTGCGGTACCCAAAACATCGAAATGGTCCGGTCGCTCGGCGCCGACCATGTCATCGACTACACCAGGGAAGACTTCACCCGGGGACGGCAGCGGTTCGACGTCATCCTCGACAACGTGCTGAACCACCCGCCCAAGGCGACCGCCCGGGTGCTGGCGCCGGGCGGAAACCTCATGCCCAACAGCATCGGCAACACCGGCGGCCTCCTCGCCGGCCTGCCTAGGACGGCGCGGGCGGCCCTGATGGGGCTCGGCTCCACGAACGTGAAGCTCGTGACCCCGGCCGTGAACCGCGAGAACCTGGCCGCGCTCCTCGCGCTGCTCGAGTCCGGCGAGGTCAGGGTGGTCATCGACCGGACCTACCCGCTCGACCGGGCGGCGAGCGCCGTCTCGCACATGCTCGCGCATCACGCCAGGGGCAAGATCGCGATCACGGTCGACGGGGGGAGTACCTCATGACCGGCGCGCGGCCGCCCGCGCCCGTGGGCCTCAGCGAGCCGGCGCGGCGCGCCCTCGACGCGCTGCCGCCGGTGCCGGTGCGCCAGCCCGAGCCCGACCTCGCCGACACCCAGGGCTGGCTGCGCTGGATCGAAACGCGCGAGGCGGGCGGCCGCGAAATGCTCGCCCCGCTGATGCCGCCGGAGGATCGGCTCGCGCGCACCCGGGCCGAGCTGAACGGGGTACCCACCTACATCCTCAGGCCGGACCACGTCACCGACGACGGCGCGGCACCGGTCGTCATCGAGATGCACGGCGGCGCCCTCGTCACGGGCGGCGGGGACCTCGCCTGGATGATGACCGCCGGCAAGGCCATGGACCGCGCCGCCGTCACCTGGGTCCCGGACTACCGGATGCCGCCCCTGCATCCGTACCCGGCGGCGCTGGACGACTGTCTCGCCGTCTACCGCCACGCCCTGACCGAACGCCCGCCCGGCAGGATCCTCGTGAGCGGTCTGTCGGCGGGCGGCAATCTCGCCGCCGCGCTCCTGCTGCGGGCCGGGGAGGAGCGCCTGCCGATGCCCGCGGCGCTGGTGCTGCTGACGCCCCAGCTGGACCTCACCGAGTCCGGCGACTCGTTCCGGACCAACGACGGGATCGACGTCCTCGGCCCGCTCATGCCGATGAACCGGCTGTACGCCAACGGCCACGACCTCGCCGACCCGCACCTGTCGCCGCTGTTCGGTGACGTGACCGGCTTCCCGCCGACCTTCCTGCAGACCGGGACCCGCGACCTGTTCCTGTCCAACACGGTCCGGATGCACCGCAAGCTGCTGGCCGCCGGCGTCACGACCGAGCTCCACGTCTTCGAGGCCATGCCGCACGGCGGCTTCGGCGGCAACACGCCCGAGGACGCCGACCTCGCCGCCGAGGTACGCCGCTTCGAGGACCGGCACCTGGATCAGCGCTGAGAATCGGGGCTCTGGACCGCGCGGTGGAGGGTGGCGAATTCCTCGGCCAGGCGGGGGAGGGTGAAGTGGGCGTTGAGGCCGCTCGGGTTCGGTAGGACCCACAGCCTGGTCGGGCCGAGTTCCGGGAGCTCGAGGGACTGCGGGCCGACCCGGGCGGCCGGGGTGCCGAAGGCGGTGCGGAACGCGGTCACGCCCAGGACCGCGAGCCAGCGCGGGGCGAAGCGGGCCACCTTGGCCCGCAGGACGGCGCCGCCGGTGGTCAGTTCCTCGCGGGTCAGTTCGTCGGCGCGGGCGGTGGCCCGGGCCGCCAGGTTGGTGATGCCCAGGCCCCAGCCGGGCAACAGTTCCTGCTCGTCCGGGCGCAGCTGGCGCGGCGTGAAGCCGCCCAGGTGCAGGGCCGGCCAGAAGCGGTTGCCGGGGCGGGCGAAGTGGTGGCCGGTCGCCGCCGACCACAGGCCCGGGTTGATGCCGCACAGCAGCACGTCCAGGCCGGGCGCGATGACGTCGGGCAGCAGCTTGCCGGCGGCGGCGATCAGGTCCTCGCGCGAGGGACCGGAGCGGTTCACTGTCGACGGCATGCGGACAAGCATGCCAGGAGCGGGGCGCCGGACCGGCACAGTGGAGGCATGCAGCCGTACACCCCCGTCGATCTCGATGCGGTCCTCGAACTGTGGGATCGGCCGGTCGGCGACCGGCCGGACCCGGCGGCCGACTTCCGGCGCCACTATGCCGACCCGGTGCCGGTCAACGGCGTGCCGGTCGGCGCGGACGGGCTCGTGGCGCGGGCGCGGGCGCTGCAGGCGGCGTTCGCGCAGCGGCGTACCGAACTCGTCCACCGGGTCGAGACCGCCGATCGGCTGGTGATCGGGTTCTACCTGCACGCGCGGCACGCCGGGGCGTATGACACCGCGCTCGGCCGGGTCGAGGCGACCGGGCGGCCGGTACGCATCCGGGTCAACGACATCCTTACCGTGCGCGACGGGCTCATCACCGACATCTGGGTCATGTCCGACGAGGTGGACCTGCTGCGCCAACTCGGGCGGCTGCCGTCTAGCGTTTGACGCATGGGCGAGCGGCGGCTGATTTCGAGCGGTTCGGTGTTCGAGCGGGAAATCGGGTACTCCCGGGCGGTCGCCGACGGCGACTGGGTGCACGTGTCGGGGACGACCGGGTTCGACTACGCGGCGATGACGATCTCCGGCGATGTCGTGGAACAGGCCGAGCAGTGCTGGCGCAACATCGACGCGGCGCTCAGGGAGGCCGGGGCGGCGGTCTCCGACGTGGTGCGGGTGCGCTACCTGCTGACCGACGCCGCCGACTTCGAGCCGTGCTGGCCGGTGCTGCGGCGCTGGCTGGACGAGGTGCGGCCGGCCGCGACGATGCAGGTGTGCGGGCTGTCCGACCCGCGGATGCGGATCGAGATCGAGGTCACCGCGCGGCGCTCGGGGAGCCGGGTGGCGCCGGGTCTGGGCTGGCCGCGGTAGCTTCCAGCGAAATGCCGAGGCCGGCGGCCAGCAGGCGGGAGAGTTCGCCAAGATCTTGCGCGGCGATCGTGGCCCCGGCCAGGCCGTCGACGCTGGTGAGCGTGCACGCCTCGAAGCGGGCGCCGGTCGCGGTGGCGCCGGTGAAGCGGGCGCCGCTCAGGTCGCACCGCACGAACGCGGCGCCGGAGAGGTCGGCGCCGGAGAAATCGGCGCCGGTCAGGTCGGTGGCGGTGAACACGACGGCGCGCATGGCGGTGCCGCGGTAGACGCTGCCGGCCGCCTGGCAGTCGCGGACGGTCACGTCGCGCAGCGTGCCGTCGGCCCAGTGCAGGCCGGTCAGGCGCGAGCCGCGGACCGCGACCCGCTCCAGGCCGCAGCGGTCGGCGCGCAGGTCGGCCAGGCCGGTGTCCTCGACCAGGCAGTCGGTGAGGGTCGCCTCGATCAGGGCGGTGCCGGCGAGGTCGGCCCGGTTGAACCGGCACTGGACGAACTCGGCGCCCTTCGCGGTGCGGCCGGTCAGGGCCAGGTCGTAGAAGCCGACGGCCCGGTGAACCCCGCCGTCGCGCAGGTCGTCCTCGTCGGCGGTGGCGAGCACCAGGCTCCGTGGCGGCCGGGGCCGGGCCGGGGGCTGGATGGACATACCTGTGACGGTAGTGGCAGAAGTGACGGTGCGCCGAGGCGGGCACCCGGGCGGGGAAAATCACCGGGCAATCCGGCCCGCGCGTGCCTATCCTTGCGAGCGACATGTCTGAGGTCTCCCCGCCCACCACGCTGGGTGAACTGCGCGCTCGTCTCGCCGGGCTGATGCCGCAGGACCAGCACCGGCTCCGCAAGCGCATCGACGGGGCGAAGCGGTCCCGCAACGCCGACGGGATCGCCGAGGCGATCCGGGCCGACGTGGAGCGGGCCGAGCGGCGGGTCGAGGCGCGCCGGTCGGCGGTGCCCGAGATCAGCTATCCCGAGCAGCTGCCGGTCAGCCAGCGCAAGGACGAGATCCTCGCCGCGATCCGCGACCACCAGGTGGTCATCGTGGCCGGCGAGACCGGCTCCGGCAAGACGACCCAGCTGCCGAAGATCTGCCTGGAGCTGGGCCGCGGCGTCACCGGGCAGGTCGGGCACACCCAGCCCCGGCGGATCGCGGCGCGCACGGTCGCGGAGCGGGTCGCCGAGGAACTCGGCACCGAGCTGGGCGCCACGGTCGGGTTCAAGGTCCGCTTCACCGACCAGTCGAGCGACCAGACGATGATCAAGGTGATGACCGACGGCATCCTGCTGGCCGAGATCCAGCAGGATCGGCTCCTCCGGCGGTATGACACCCTGATCATCGACGAGGCGCACGAGCGCAGCCTCAACATCGATTTCATTCTGGGGTACCTCAAACAGCTGCTCCCGCGCCGGCCCGACCTCAAGCTGATCATCACCTCGGCGACCATCGACCCCGAGCGGTTCTCCCGGCACTTCGGTGACGCCCCGATCGTGGAGGTGTCCGGCCGCACCTATCCGGTCGAGGTGCGCTACCGCCCGATCGAGTCCGCGGACGAGGGCGCCGAGGAGACCGACCAGTTCGACGCGATCGGCACCGCCGTGCTCGAGCTGCAGGCCGAGGGGCCCGGCGACGTGCTGGTGTTCCTCTCCGGCGAGCGGGAGATCCGCGACACCGCCGACGCGCTCGGCCGGCTCGAGCTGCCTAACACCGAGATCCTGCCGCTGTATGCCCGGCTCTCCTTCGCCGAGCAGCACCGGGTGTTCCAGCCGCACAACGGGCGGCGGATCGTGCTGGCGACCAACGTGGCCGAGACGTCGCTGACCGTCCCCGGCATCAAGTACGTCGTCGACCCCGGCACGGCGCGCATCTCGCGGTACAGCCACCGCCTCAAGGTGCAGCGGCTGCCCATCGAGCCCGTCTCGCAGGCCTCGGCCAACCAGCGCAAGGGCCGCTGCGGCCGCACGTCCGACGGCGTCTGCATCCGGCTGTACAGCGAAGACGACTTCAACGCCCGGCCCGAGTTCACCGACCCGGAGATCCTGCGCACCAACCTCGCCTCCGTGATCCTGCAGATGATCTCGCTGGGCCTCGGCGACCTGGCCGCGTTCCCGTTCATCGACCCGCCCGACCGGCGCAACGTCACCGCCGGCGTGCAGCTGCTGGAGGAGCTCGGGGCGCTGGAGAGCGGTGCGCAGCCGCGGCTGACCGAGCTCGGCCGGCGCCTCGCCCAGCTGCCCGTCGACCCGCGGCTGGCCCGCATGGTGCTCGAGGCCGAGCGCAACGGCTGCGTCCGCGAGGTCATGGTCATCACCGCCGCGCTGTCCATCCAGGACCCGCGGGAGCGGCCCGCCGACAAGCAGGCCCAGGCGCAGCAACTGCACGCCCGGTTCGCCGACAAGGAATCCGACTTCACCGGGTTCCTCAATTTGTGGGGGTACCTCCAGGAGAAGCAGCAGGAGCTGTCCAGCAACCAGTTCCGCAAGCTGTGCCGGGCCGAGTTCCTCAACTACCTGCGCGTGCGCGAGTGGCAGGACATCTACAGCCAGCTGCGCCAGGTGCTCAAGACGATGGACGTCACGCCCAACGAGGAGCCGGCCGCGCCGCTCAAGGTGCACGTGTCGCTGCTGGCCGGGCTGCTGTCGCACATCGGGCTCAAGGACGCGGAGAAGAACGAGTATCTCGGCGCCCGCAACGCCCGCTTCGCGGTGTTCCCCGGCTCCGCCCTGTTCCGCAGGACGCCCCGCTGGGTCATGGCCGCCGAGCTGGTCGAGACCTCCAGGCTGTGGGCGCGGGTGGCCGCCCGCATCGAGCCCGAGTGGATCGAGCCGCTGGCCCAGCACCTGGTGAAGCGGCAGTACAGCGAGCCACACTGGGAGCGCAAACAGGCCGCCGTGATGGCCTCCGAGAAGGTGACCCTCTACGGCGTGCCGATCGTCACCAACCGCAAGGTCAACTACGGGCGGATCGACCCGGCCCTGTCCCGCGAGCTGTTCATCCGGCACGCCCTGGTCGAGGGCGACTGGGAGACCCAGCACGCGTTCTTCGCCGAGAACCGGCGCCTCCTCGACGAGGTCGAGGAGCTGGAGAACCGGGCCCGCCGCCGCGACCTGCTCGTCGACGACGAGACCCTGTTCGAGTTCTACGACGGCCGGATCGACGAAGAGGTCGTCTCCGGCCGGCACTTCGACACCTGGTGGAAGCGCACCCGCCGGGAGCAGCCCGACCTGCTCACCTTCGACCCGGCGATGCTGGTCAACGCCGGCGCCGGCGCGGTGCGCCAGGAGCAGTATCCGGACGCGTGGGAGCAGGACGGCCACCGGTTCCCGCTGACGTACCAGTTCGAGCCCGGCACCGACGCCGACGGCGTCACCGTCCACATCGGACTGCCGCTGCTCGGCACCGTCCGCGACGCCGACTTCGGCTGGCAGGTGCCGGGCCTGCGCGAGGACCTCGTCACCGCGCTCATCAAGTCGCTGCCCAAGACGCTGCGGCGCAACTTCGTCCCCGCCCCCGACACCGCCCGGGACACGCTGGCCGCCATGCCCGCCCGCGACGGCGACCTGCTCGAGGCCCTGGAGCTGCAGCTGCGCCGGATGACCGGGGTGTCGGTGCCGCGCCAGGAGTGGGACCTCGCCCGGGTGCCGGAGCACCTCAAGATGACGTTCCGGATCGTCGACGACGCCGGCACCGCGCTCGGCGAGGGCAAGGACCTCGCCGAGCTGCGCCGGCGGCTGGCCCCCAAGGTGCGCGAGACGGTCGCCGAGGCGGCCGTCGACGTCACCCGCAAGGGCGCGACCAGCTGGGACTTCGGCACCCTGCCCCGCCGCCTGTCGCGGACCGTCGCCGGGCACACCCTCACCGTCTATCCGGCGCTCGTCGACGAGGGCACCTCGGTCGCGGTCCAGGCCTTCGACCTGCCGGCGCGCAGCGAGCTGGAGATGTGGGCCGGCACCCGCCGGCTGCTGCTGCTCACCCTGCCGCCCGCCGCCCGGTTCGTGCAGGGCCGGCTGAGCAACGCGGACAAGCTGGCGCTCAGCCGCAACCCGCACCGCAACGCCGTCGACCTGCTGGAGGACTGCGCCGCCTGCGCCGTCGACCAGCTGATGACCGACGCCGGCGGCCCGGCCTGGGACGAGGCCGGCTTCACGGCGCTGCGCGACAAGGTCCGCGCCGACGTCGTCGACCTGACCCTCGACGTCGTCGGCAGCGTCCGCAAGATCCTCGCCGCCGCCTACGACGTCGAGCAGCGCCTGGCCCGCACGAAGAACCCGCTGCTGCTGCCCGCGCTCACCGACATGCGCACCCAGCTGGCCCGGCTGGTGTACCGCGGCTTCGTCACCGAGACCGGCTGGCAGCGGCTGCCCGATCTCGAGCGGTACCTCCGCGGCATCGAACGCCGCCTCGACAAGCTGCCCACCGATCCCGCGCGCGACCGCGAGCGGATGCTCACCGTGCAGGAGGTCCAGCGGGAGTACGACCAGCTGGTCGCCACCATGACCATGACACCTCAGCTGCGCGAGATCCGCTGGATGATCGAGGAGCTGCGGGTCGGCCTGTTCGCGCAGGCGCTCGGCACCGCCTACCCCGTCTCCGACGTGCGCATTTACCGCGCGATGGACGCGCTGCCGTCCTGAACCCGCGCCCCCGGCCCCGCGGGCGCGCGCACTGCCCTGTCTCCGACGTGCGTATCTACCGGGCGATGGACGCGCTGCCGTCCTGAAGCCGCGCGCCCGGCCCCGCGGGCGCGCGCACGACCGGCGCGAGCAGCGCGATGGCGGCCCCGAGCCCGGCCAGGCCGAGCAGGGCCGGCCCCAGCCCGGTCATGTCCGCGATCGCGCCGATCAGCGGCGGGCCGACCAGGATCGAGCCGTAGCCGATGCTCGTGACCAGCGCGATCGCCTCCGCCGGCCGGGCCGTCTCCCCGGCGGCGCTCACCGCCGCCGGGAACACCAGGCAGATGCCCAGCCCCCACAGCAGCGCCCCGGCGTAGGTCAGCGCCGTCCACGGTGCCAGCACCGTCCCGGCCACCCCGGCGACCGCGAGCACCCCGCCCAGCCGCACCGCCCCGGCCCGCCCGAGCCGCGCCACCGCGGTGCTGCCGGCGAACCGCCCGCCGGTCATGGCGACGGCGAAGACGGTGTACCCGAGCGCCGCCGACGCCTGCGACAGCCCGCGGCCGGTGTCGAGGTAGAGCGCGAGCCAGTCCCCGGCCGCCCCCTCGGCCACCGTCGAGCAGAACGTGAGCAGCCCGATCAGCAACAGCCCCCGCCCGGCCACGAACCGCCGCCGCCCCCGCCGATCCGCCGCATCCGGCCCGGCCGGAGCCAGCGGGACCGCGCGCTCGTCGAGGTAGCCGGCGAGCCCGGCGCAGGCGGCGGCGAGCGACACGCCCGCGGCGACCGCCAGGTGCGGCCCCGGCGCCAGCCCGGCCCGCGCGGCCACCGACCCGGCCCCGGCACCGAGGATCGACCCGAGACTCCAGCAGGCGTGGTACCGCGGCATCCACTCCCGCCCCACCACCCGATCCACGGCGCTGCCCTGCACGTTCATCGCCACGTCCCACGACCCGAACGCGAACCCGAACCCGAACAGCGCCGCCCCCAGCGCCCACACCCCCGGCGCGAAGCCGGCCAGCCCGAGCATGACCGCGGACACGACGGCGGTGACCCCGACCCACGTCCGGCTGCCGACCCGCCGGCAGACGTGCCCGGTGAGCGGCATCGACAGCAGTGAGCCGACGCCGAGCGCGAACAGCGCCCGCCCCAGCTGCCCGGCGCTGAGGTCGAGGTCGCGCACGACCGCCGGGATCCGCGAGACCCAGGCGCCGACCAGGGCACCGCTCGCGGTGAAGACCAGCGCCGTGCCGAGCACCGCCTGGTTTGGGATGTGGTACCGCCGGAAGCCCCCCATGGGCCCCATCCTCGCCATCGGCGGCCATCGCTGCCACCCCGGCCGCCGCCCACCGGCGCCGATTCGCGGCATCCGCGAGTTTCGGATCCTGCGGTCGCCGGAGCAGCCGGACCCCGTCGCCGGGTCGACGGCGAGATCGTCGTCCCGTCCGTCACCGTCGAGGTCCGCGAAGCGGGCCTGCCGCAGCCCGGCCCCGGTGTCCGCGGTCACGTCCCAGACGGCGGGCGCTGCACCCCGCGCAGCGCGGTGCAGGGACCGGAAGTCTCCGTGATCATGCCCAGCCCGCGTCGACACCAACGGTTTTTCATGATCACGGAGTGCTGATGTACCCCCGTGTACCACAAGTCTCCGGGATCATGGCAAACCCGGTGTGCGGTCACCGCGGGCATCATGATCACGGAGACATCCGTCCGGTCCGGCCGCGCAGATCGCAGGTTGCGCCCGCCCGGTGCGACATTCGCACCGGGGCCCGCGCCGATGACCGCTTGTGCCCCGCATGTGCCGGCGGCGCGTCGAGTCACCGCTTCGGCATAGGCCACTAGCCCACAACGATGGACAGCAACCCGTGGCAGCCGATTGCCGATCATGAGAGTAGGTGCGGGCACTCGATAACTGCCGAGAAGGTCGTCCGGTTCGAGTCGAACCCGCGACCTTGGGATTAGAAGTCCCCTGCTCCGACCTGCCGAACGGATGGCAGGGTGCGGGTGGTTTCGGTCAGGGCGGCGAGCACGGTGGCGACCGAAGGTCGGGTCGCGGCGGTGGCGCGGGCGGCGGCGGTGATGTGGCGCTCCAGCGGGTCGCGCAGCGGGTGGGCGACCACGTCGTAGCGCGGGTCGACCGCCAGCTCCGGCAGCAGGGTCACCGACAGGCCGGCCTCCACGTGGGCCAGCAGCGGGCCGTACGAGGCGAACAACGCCCCGATGTCCGGCTCAAAACCGGACCGGCGGCAGGCCCGAGTGACCAGGTCGTGGGTCCAGGTGCCGGGGCGCTCCGCCGACCAGATCCGGCCGGCGTGCGCGGCCAGGTCGACCGGCGATACGGGCGACGACGAGCCGGAGGCGGTGACCAGCACGATGCGGTCCGTGGCCAGCGGGGTGTGGACGATGTCGGCGTCGATCGGGGACGAGCCGTCGAAGACGTCGGCCGTCACCACCACGTCGCAGTCGCCGCGGCGTAATGCTGGCAGGCTCTCCACCGGGTCGAGCTCCCACACGTCGGCGCGCAGTCGGGGGTGGCGGCGGGCCAGCAGGGACAGCGCCGCCAGGACGAAGGTGTTGGCGGCGCTGGTGAAGGCGCCGATGGTGACGCGGCCGGCGTCGGACAGGGCGGCCACCTCGGCGCGGGCGGCCTCCATCTGGTCGAGGATGGTGCGGGCGTGCCTGGACAGCGCGGCGCCGGCCTCGGTCAGGCGCAGGCGGCGGCCGGAGCGCTCGAACAGGCGGGCGCCCGCCTCCCGCTCCAGGACCGCCAGCTGCTGCGACACCGTGGACGGGCTCAGGTGGGCGGCCTGGGCGACGGCGCGGACCGTGCCCAGCGACGCCAGGTCGCCGAGCAGCTTCAGGCGCCACGGGTCGAGCACAGCACACATCGTCCATTGTTCGGTACGCGCGGACAAGCTGTGCGGGAATGTGCGCTGGAAATGGACAAAGCACCGGTCGTACCGTCGACAACCATGACGGACTTCTGGGGTGACGTCGATCGTCACGTCCTGCGTTACGGCGGCGGCTTCACGCCGGAGATCATCGTGCGGGCCGAGGGCAGCCACGTCTTCACCGAGGACGGCCGGGCCATCCTCGACTTCACGTCCGGGCAGATGAGCGCCATCCTCGGGCACTCCCACCCGGAGATCGTGGCGACCGTGCGGCGCCAGATCGGCGAGCTCGACCACCTCTTCAGCGGCATGCTGTCGCGGCCGGTCGTCGAGCTTTCCCGCAGGCTGGCCGAGTCGCTCGGCGCCGCCGCCCAAAATACGGAACAGCCGCTGGAGAAGGTGCTGCTGCTGACCACCGGAGCCGAATCCAATGAGGCGGCGGTACGCCTGGCCAAGCTCGTCACCGGCGGCCACGAGATCGTCTCGTTCGCCCGCTCGTGGCACGGCATGACCCAGGCCGCGGCCGGGGCCACCTACAGCGCCGGGCGGCGCGGCTACGGGCCGGCGGCGCCCGGCAACTTCGCCATCCCGGCGCCGAACGCCTACCGGCCCGACTTCGTCGGCGCCGACGGCGGGCTGGACTGGCAGCGGCAGCTCGACCACGGCTTCGAGCTCTTCGACGCGCAGTCCGTCGGGGCGCCCGCCGCCTGCCTGGTCGAGCCGATCCTCAGCTCCGGCGGGGTCATCGAGCCGCCGCCCGGGTACCTCGCCGCCCTGCACCGCAAGTGCCGGGAGCGCGGCATGCTGCTGATCCTCGACGAGGCGCAGACCGGGCTGTGCCGCACCGGCACCTGGTACGCCTTCCAGCGCGACGGCGTCGTCCCCGACATCATCACGCTGTCCAAGACGCTCGGCGCGGGGCTGCCCCTGGCCGCGGTGGTCACCACGGCCGAGATCGAGCAGCGGGGGTACGAGCGGGGCTTCCTCTTCTACACCACCCACGTCAGCGACCCGCTGCCCGCCGCCGTCGGCAACACCGTGCTGGACATCCTCGAGCGCGACGCGCTCGACCAGCGCGCCGCCAAGCTCGGCGAGCAGCTGCGGCGCGGCCTGCTGGAGCTGCGGGAGCGGCACGCCGTCGTGGGGGACGTGCGCGGCCGCGGGCTGCTGCAGGGGCTCGAGCTGGTCACCGACCGGGCCACGAAGGCCGGCGCCGACCGGCTCGGCGCCGACGTCACCCGGCGGTGCCTGGCGCTCGGGCTGCACATGAACGTCGTGCAGCTGCCCGGGATGGGCGGGATCTTCCGCATCGCCCCGCCGCTGACCAGCACCGAGGAGGAGATCGCGCGCGGGCTGGAGATCCTCGACGAAGCCCTGACCCAGGCCGTCCGGCACTAGGCGGTCGCGGAGATCCAGGCCTCGGTCATGCCGGCGCCCGCGAGCTCCACGGTGACCGGCCGGAAGTCGGATGCGCGCAGGTGGCGGGGCTCCTCCTGGACCACGTCCCGGTAGAACGCGGGCGACACGGCCACGACGAGGTCCGTGACCGGATCCTCCCGCAGCAGCGCGCGGACCGGGCCGCAGTCGCGCAGCCGGCACGCGGCGATGACGGCCGAGCCGCCGAAGCCGTTGGCGGCCTGCACCACGAGGCCGAGGTGCAGGCCGAGGCGCAGCCGCACCCGCGCCTCGGCCCGCACGAACCGGTTGGTTTCCTTCAACGCGATGCGCAGCTCGTGCAGCAGGTCCGGCACGAACCGCAGCGGGTTGAGCGCGGCCGGCAGCACCGCCAGCAGGCCGTCGCCCTGGGGCTGGCTCTGCCACAGCTCCCGGCCCACGCCGGCGGTCTCGGCCGCGGCGTCGAGCGCCTCGACGAGCCGGCGCTGGGCGTCGCAGTGGCCGAAGGTGCTGCGGGCGCTGTACGACTCGATGTCGACGGCGAGGCAGAGCCGCTGCGCGCCGTCCTCCAGGTCGTCCAAGGGCGGCTCCGCGACGACGGCGGCGGCCGGGGCCGGGGCCGGGGCCGGCGGCGGTGCGTCGGGGAGGCGGACGATGGGCACCTCGAACGGCACCTTCTCCAGCGTCCAGGCGGGCACCGGGCGGCGCAGGCGCACCAGCGGCCGCACCGCCGTCGCCTGCGGCGCCAGCTCGCCCGAGAACGTCGTGCGGTCCCGGGGCAGCTGCACGACGCCCGCGACCACGAAGCCGCCGGCCGGCAGCGCGCCGCCGCGGGCCTGCGACAGCGTCCAGCGCATCACGTTGAAGCCCTGCCCGGAGGTACGGACGGCAATGCCGGGGCGCAGCGCGCGCGGGCTGTCCGCCGGGTCGAACGCCACCGGCACCGGCGCCGGGCCGAGCGCCCGGATCAGCCCGCCGTCCTCGGCCCGCCGGGGCGGCTCGAGGTCCAGGACCACCGCGTCCGGGCCGGGGTAGAGGATCGCGACGGTCGCGTCGCCGAACTCGGTGGCCTCGCCCGCGATCGGGGTCAGCTCGAAGGGGATCACGACCCGCACGAAGCACCAGTCGGCGTAGTCGCTGAGCGCCCGGAACGCGGGCGGGAAGAGCTCCGGGTGTACCTCCCGGGCGTGGATCCGGCCGAAGCGGATCGTGCCCTCCGGGGCCGAGCGCACGCCGGTCGGGCCGAGCACCTGCTCGAACGAGCGCAGCTCGGCGGTGGCGAAGAGGTCGCCGGCGGAGATCGGTGCGTCGTCGGGCTCCGTCACACCATGACCCTAGCCGGGGAGTCCAGACAGGACCGCTAGCCGGGCAGTCCGAACAGGACGAACGGCGCCCAGGCGTGGTGGCGGGCCGTCCGGGCCAGGTCCCGCTGGGCCCGGCGCCAGGCGACGGCGAGGTCGAGGCCGTCGCCGAGCCAGTAGGCGTGCAGCACGGTGAGCAGATCCAGGGCCGACTCCTCGCCGACCTCGCCGAGCGCGGTGATGAGCACGTGCGGGCCGGCGGCCAGGAACGCCCGGCTCAGCCCGACGACCCCGTCGGCCCCGGCGGCGCCGCGCCCGCTGCGGCACATCGCCAGGATCACCAGACCGGCGGCGATGCGCAGGCCGGCGATCCGGGCGACGTGCAACCGCCCGTCGTCGGCGGCGGTGCGGGCCAGGGAGACGAAGCCCTGACCGTCGTCGTCCGCCACGTGGGCGTGCGTGCCGAGGTAGAGCACGGTGCCGCGGCCGCACTCCCGGCGCAGCGTCTCCGCCGACGCCCGCCGGCCGGCGAACACGGTCGCGGCGCCCGGCGGGTACTGCTCGGCGATGTCGGGAAACAGCGCCTCGGTCCGGTCCAGCCGGGGGTCGCCGCCGGCGGTCGGGGCGGGATTGACCAGCGCCACCAGCTCGGGCGGGCGGCCGGCGGCGGCGTCGCGGCGGGCGGCCAGACCGGGCAGCACGGCCAGGGCCGGCAGCACCGCGATCGCGTGCCGCTCGACCAGCGGCCGGCCGCCGGAGCGCAGCGCGGCGAACGGCAGCAGCAGGAGCTCCCGGTGCGGTACGACGACGACCAGGGCGTCGGGGTCGTCGGGCAGCAGCCGGGTGGCCACCGGTCCCCACAGCGTCGCGCCGAGCCGGGTCAGCACCGCCACCAGCTCCGCCTCGGTCGCAGCGCCGGCGACCGGCGCCTCCAGCAGGGCACGGACCGCGTCGACGTCGGCGCGCAGCCGGTCGGGGTCGACGTCGGTCACGGCGGCCTCGAGCGCGCCCCGGCCGTCGCCGGTCCAGACGGTGAGCCGGCGGCCGGACATGAAGTACTCGACGAACGGCCGGTCGACGCCGTCGAGCGTCGCCCGGGTCACCGGCGGCGTCCGGGCCGGCCGGTGCAGCAGGTCGGCGAAGGCCCGCGCCCGGCTCTGCTCGCTCGCGACCAGCGCCGCGTGCGGGTCGCCCAGCGCCGCCAGCAGCCCCACCAGCCGGTCGAAGACCGGTGCCGAGCGCTCCAGCGCGTCGATGCGCTCGGCGTCGGCGGCGAGCATGTCCCGCCAGCTCTCCAGCACGCCGGTCACGTCGGTCAGCTCGCGGGCCGGGCCGCCCCGGGCGAGCTCGACCAGCCGCGGCTGCAGGTCCAGCGCCGCGACGATGCCGTCGACCAGCGCCGGATAGTCCGCCGCGCGGTAGGCGCCGCGGATCCGGGCGTTGGCCATGAGCAGCCGGCTGACGTCGGCGGAGACGTCGTCCCGCGCGGCGTAGAGCGGCTCGGCCGCGGCCCGCAGCGCCGCGGCGACGGCCTCCTGCCCGGCCACGGCCGCGTCGGTGGCGAGGAAGCGCAGCGCGGTGCGCTCCTCGGCGGTGTACTCGCCGGGCGGATCGAGCACCCGCCCCAGCCGCACGGGCGCCCAGCCACCCCCGGCCGCGACCAGCCCGACGGCGTCGTCCACGGTCGCGCCGAGGCGCACGAACCCGCGCGGCGCGAGCGCGGCCCGCTCGCCGTCGCCCAGCCCGATGATGTCCGGCAGTCCCGGCGGCGCCGGCACCCCGGCGATCGGCGCCCAGTCGCCGCGCAGGGAGGGCCTCGCCAGCCGGCGGCGCAGCGCCTCCACCCGGTGGCCGCGCACCCGGCCGGTGTACCGCAGCACCCAGTGATGGCCGCCCGCCTCGGCCCGCAGCTCGCCCTCGACGGCGAGCCGCTCACCGTCGAAGCGCAGTTCGAGTGTTCCGGGTACGTCGAACGCCTGGTCCCAGTCGCGGTAGAGGGTCAGTTCGCCGGTGTCCCGCGGCCCGTCGCCGCCCGCCGGGAACCCGGTGGCGAACCAGCGCACCCAGCCCGGCCCGATCGGCCCGTCCGTCGTCCACGACACCGTCCACGCGCCGCCCTCCGGCAGCAGCTGGAGCGTCGCGGCGAGGGTGGGATGGCGAACGCCGTCCTGCTCCGGGTGTACCACTACATCGAACACCGGCTCCAGCAGGTCTTCCGGCGTCGCGGGCGCGGCGGCCAGGGCCGGCGCCGGGGCGTCCAGCGGGCCGAGCCCGGCCACGGCGAGCAGGGCCGGCGGCACCTCGCCTTCCGGCACCGGGCTCAGCCGCAGCGCCAGCCAGCCGGAGCCCGCCCCGGCCGCGCGCCGGTCGACCGCGGTCCCGTCGAACGCCCACCGGCCCGGCGCGGCCGGCGCGGGCGAGAGGTAGCCGTCCACGGCGCGGCCGGCCCCGCCGAGCGCCAGCAGCCGCTCCTCGCCGTCGCGGGTCCAGCCGCCGGCCAGGTCGAGCGCCCCGAACCGCATGGCCGCCGTGCCGTCGTCGGCGATCACCACCAGTTCGCCGGTCGACGAGCGCAGCGCGAGCATGCTGTGATCCTGGCATGGAGCTGTATTCGCGCGCGGAGCCGGCGCTGACCGTGCGGGCCGGGACCCGGCACACCGAGCGGCTCGCGGCGCGGCTGCGCGAGGCCCGCTGGCACTTCGCCCCGGACGGCCGGCTCGACGTCACCGGCCCGTCGTTCGCCTACGCCGGCCGGTACCGCGCCGCGGACCCGCAGACCCTGATGTTCTCGGTGATCAGCGACTCCGGCGCGACGATGGCCGGCCGGCTCGCCGCCGACCCCGCCGGCGGGACCTGGTCGGCCGAGCTGACCTACCACGCGTCCGGCGACACCGGCGACCACACGGTCGACGTCCGCCACCGGCTCGGCCCGCCCCCGCCCGGCGCGGGCGCCGGCCAGGAGATCGGCGGCATCCGCGTCCCCGCCGCCTACCGGGTCGCGCTGACCGGCCACACCGGCGGCGCCGCGTTCGGCCCGATCGAGCTCGACCTGTCGGTCGCGCGGCTGCCGGCGCCGGACCCGCGCTTCGCCCTGGACCTGACCATCGGCGGCGAGGACCTGTTCCGGATCGGCGAGCTGACCTGGATCGCGTCGGCGATCGGCGGCGACGCGGGCGACGGCGGCCGCTACTCGGTCACGGCCGCGGGCGGCGAGCTGGTCGCCCGGGCCGACGCCCCGGCCGGCACCTTGGCGGTCACGTTCACGACCCGCAACCCGGCGCCGCCGGGCCTGAGCGCGTTCCCGGTCCTGGGCGCGACGCCGGTCTACGCCACGACCGCCGTGATCCGCCTGCGCTTCGCCGGCTCCCGGGTCACCGGCGAGGCGACCGCGACCGGCCTGCTGCCGCTGGGCGGCACCACCCGCTACGAGGCGACCCTGTCGGGCACCGCGACGCCCGGATGACCCCGACACCATTCTGTTACATGATTGCCGATCTGGGGCGGTCGTTACGTTGATACGGTCCCGCGTTGATGGACGCCAATTCCCAGCCACCTGGGCCGCAGCAGCAGGACGTCAATGCGGCCAGGGCGGCCACGCTGCTGCGCCTGCGGGGTCCGCTGAGCCGCTACGTCGCGGGTCTGCTCGCGCCCAACGGCAATCACGTCGAGGACATCGTCCAGGAGACCCTGCTGCGCGCGTGGGTCCGGGCGGCGCACGTCGACTGGCGGGAGTCGCAGCTGCGGCCCTGGCTGTTCCGGATCGCGCACAATCTCGTCATCGACGCGTGGCGTAAGGAGCGCTCGGTGCCGGTCGGGGTCGGCGGCGACGCCTTCGACGAGCCGGCCGTCGGCGAGGACGTCGCCGACGTGGTGGCCGACCGGCACCTGCTGGTCCGCGCGTTGCGCCGGATTCCGCCGGCCCAGCAGGAGATCCTGGTGCACGTACACCTGCTGGACCGGGCCGGCGAGGAGGTGGCGCGGCGGCTCGGCATCCCGGTCGGGACGGTGAAGTCGCGCACCTACACGGCGATCCGTTCGCTACGCCAGGAGCTCGCCGAGGGCGAGGCCGCGGCGTGAGCGGCCGGCCGAGCGCCGGTCCGCTCATCGGCTGGCTGGGCGTCGCCGGCGGCATCATCCTGCTGCTGCTCGCGGTGCAGCTGCTGGCCCGTACCGCGGGCGGCTGGCGGGCGATCCTGCGCGGGCTGCGCCGGGAGCTGGCGCTGACCGGCCGGGCGTTCGCCGAGCCGGTGCGGCGGTGGGTGCGCTACCGGCGCGGCCTGCGCCTGCTGGTGCGGGTCCTGGGCGACGCGCAGGCGTGGCGCGCCGCCGAGCTGGCCGTCGCCCGGGTGCACGCGCTGTTCCCGGCCGCGGCCGACCGGCCGCGGCTGCGCCCCGTGGCCGTGCTCCTCGACCGGGACCTGGTCGGCGTGCTCGTGGCCGGCGCCGAGGTGCCCGCACCGCCGCAGCCCTGGATTCCCGACGACACCGACCCGCGGCTGTGGTGGATCGGCCGGGCCGACGCGGCCGAGGGCGGCGAACCCGGTGCCGGCGGCGTGCTGCTCGCCGCGATCGGGGTGGCCGGCGGCCGGGCCGTGCTGCTGGACCTGCTGACCGGGCCGGCCGTCACCGCGGTCGAGGGCGACCCGCGGGCCGGGCGGGCCGTCGTCCAGGCCGTCGCCGCCCAGCTCGCCCGCCGGTGGCCGGAGCGCACCGCGGTCGGCGCCGGCATCCACCCCCGCTACGCCGGTCCGTCCACTTCGGACACTGTGCGGGCCGCGGCGGCGCTCGGCGACGGCGGGTTCGCGATCTGCGCCGCCCCGGTGCCGCCGGTGGCAACCGGCGTGCGGGTGGTGGCGCTCGGCGCGGGCCGCGGCCGGGTCCGGCGCCTGGTCGTGGACCGCCGGGCCGGGCTCGCCGTCCATGGCCTCCCGCTCGACGTCGACGCGCTCCCGCTGGCCCGCGCGGTGGCGCGGACGATCGAGGGGCTGCCGCCGGCCGAGGCGCCGCCACCGCCGCCCGGCGCGGCGCCGCAGGCGGCGGCCGAGGCGGCGCTGGGGCGTTCGGCGGCGGGCGCGGACCGCGCCGCGGCGGGTGCGATCGCGGCGGCCGGCGCGCTGGCGGCGGCGGGAACGGCGGCGGCGACCACGGCCGTCGCGGAGCACGAGAGAGCGAGCGGCCCGACCGGATGAACCTCACCTTCACGACGATCGACGCCGACGGCACGCGGCGCGACAGCATGGTCCGGCTGGCCGACACGAGCACCGTCGGGGACCTGCGGCACGCGATCGGCGACCGGACGCTCTTCCTCGGCGCCGAGGCCCTGGACCCGGCCGCGCCGGTCGCCGGCAGCGGGATCCGCGAGGGCGTGGTGCTGGGGCTGGACCGGCCCGCGCCGGTGGCCGAACCGGTGTGGGCGGGCGGGCCGACCGGCGGCGAGCCGGTCCTCGCCGAGCTGCACCAGGTCGGCGGCCCCGGGGCCGGGCGCTGCTGGCGGCTGGGCACCGGCAGCTACGAGATCGGCGCCGACGCCGAGTGCGCCATCCGGCTGCCGGGGCCGGGCACCGTCGAGCGCGGGCTGTGGCTGACGATCGGCCTCGACGGCGCGGCGACCTGGCACCTCGACCCGGACACGGTCGGCGAGGGCGACGAGCCGGTCACCCCGGCCGTCGTGGTCGCACCGCCGGACGCCGACGCGCCGCACCTGTCCCGGCCGCCGGACGGCGAGCCGCTCGCCGGGCTCGACGGCGCCGGTGCCGCGCCGGCCGGCGGCGAACCGGTGCCCTGGCCGCCCGGCGGCGACCTGGCGGCCGGCACCGCACTGCTGCGCCTGACCCCGCCGACCGAGCCCGACGCCGCGGTGAGCCGCTCGGCGGACGGCATCGGTATCGACTACAACCGGCCGCCGCGGATCGCGCCGCACCTGGAGAGCGCCCGGATCCGGCTGCCGGGCCGGCCGCCGGCGGCCAGCCGCGCGCCGTTCCCGTTTCTGCTCATGGTGGCGCCGGTGGGGCTCGGCCTGGTGATGGTCGGGCTGTTCAACTCGTACTTCTACCTCGTCTTCATCCTCTTCACGCCGGTCATGGCGGCGTCGAACTGGCTGATGAGCCGGCGCGGCAACCGGCGCAACCAGCGCGAGGCGTGGCGCTCCTACCGCTCCCGGGTGACGGCGCTGCGCCGGGAGATCCGCGCGTCGGTCGAGCAGGAGCGGGCGGTGCGCTGCTTCACCGGCCCCGATCCCGCCACGGTCGGCCTGGTCGCCACCGGCCCCGGCGGGCGGCTGTGGGAGCGGCGCCGCACCGACGCCGACCACCTGCTGATGCGGGTCGGCACGGCCGACCTGCCGTCGGTGAAGGAGATCGAGGATTCCGGCCGCGACGAGCATCAGCGCACCGTGCGGTGGAACGTGCCCGACGTGCCGGTGGCGATGGAGCTGCAGGAGTACGGCGTCGTGGGGATCGCCGGCACCCCGGCGACGGTGCGCGGGCTGGCCCGCTGGTGGGCCGTGCAGGCGGCGGTCCTGCACAGCCCCCGCGACCTGCGCATCGTGGTCCTCACCACGGACACCGACCGGACGTCGTGGGACTGGATCCGCTGGCTGCAGCACGCCCGGCCGGGCGGTGCGGACGGTCCGCTCGTGGCGATCGGCAACGATCCGGAGAGCGTCGCCAACCGCGTCAACGAGCTCGTCGCCGACATCGAGGCGCGGGAGCGGGCGCTCGGCTCGTCGATGGGCCGGGCGATGTTCGCCGATCCCGACGTCCTCGTCATCGCCGACGGCGCGCGGCGGCTGCGCGACGTGCCCGGCATGGTGCGGGTGCTGTCCGGCGGGCCGCGCGTGCGCGTGTTCGCCTTCTGCCTCGACGAGCAGGAGCGGCTGCTGCCCGAGGAGTGCGCCGCGGTCGTCGTGGCCGCCGGCACCGAGGTCACGGTGCGCCGCTCGGGCCTGCCGGACCTGACCGCGATCCGCGCCGACCTGGTCGACGCCGGCTGGTGCGAGCAGGTCGCCCGCGCGCTGGCGCCGATCCGCGACGTCAGCCCCGAGCACGACAGCGGCCTGCCGCGCCAGGTGCGCCTGCTGGAGCTGGTCGAGGCCGAGCCGCCGGAGGCGGAGCGGATCGCCGCCCGCTGGCGGGCGGTCCCGGCCACGACCACGTTCACCATCGGCACGGGCTACGAGGGGCCGCTGCGGCTGGACCTGGTGCGCGACGGCCCGCACGGGCTGGTCGCCGGGACCACCGGCGCCGGCAAGTCGGAGCTGCTGCAGACGCTCGTGGCGGCGCTCGCCCTGACCAACCGGCCCGACGAGCTGACCTTCGTGCTCGTGGACTACAAGGGCGGCAGCGCCTTCCACGAGTGCGCCGACCTGCCGCACACCCTGGGCATGGTCACCGACCTCGACGGGTACCTCGTCCAGCGGGCCCTGGACTCGCTCGCCGCGGAGCTGCGCCGGCGGGAGCGGCTGCTCGCCGCCGCCGGCGCCAAGGACCTGCCGGCGCTGCAGGCGATGCGGCGGGCCGACCCGAGCCTGCCCCGGCTGCCCCGGCTGGTCCTGGTCATCGACGAGTTCGCGACCCTGGTGCGGGAGCTGCCCGACTTCGTGCCGGGCCTCATCGGCATCGCCCAGCGCGGCCGGTCGCTCGGCATCCACCTGATCCTCGCCACCCAGCGGCCGGCCGGCGCGGTCAGCACGGACATCCGGGCCAACACCAACCTGCGCATCGCGCTGCGGGTGACCGACCCGTCGGAGAGCCAGGACGTCATCGACACCAACGAGGCGGCCCACATCCCGGCGTCCACCCCCGGGCGCGCGCTGGTGCGGCTGGCGCTCAAGACGGCGATACCGTTCCAGACCGCCTGGGTCGGCGCACCGCGCGACGACGCCGAGGACAGCGAGGACGCCGCCGCGCCGCCGGAGCCGGAGGCCGAACCGGTGCCGCTGCAGGCGATCGAGATCGGCTGGCAGGGGCTGGGCCGCCCGGTCCGCCCGGCCGCCGAGGAGGCCGTCCGGCAGACCCGCGGGCTCGCCCCGACCGACCTCGGCGCCCTGGTCGCCGCGGTGCGCGACGCGACCGCGCGGCTGGAGGACTTCGCGCCGCAGCCCAGCCCGTGGCTGCCCGCGCTGGCCGAGCGGGTGCTCGTCGACGACCTGCCGGCGATCGAGCGGGGCGAGCGCGACATCCCGCCGATCCCTTACGGCCTGGAGGACATCCCGGCGCTGCAGGAGCGCCGGGTGGCCACGGTGGACCTGTCCGTCTTCGGGCACCTGTACGTCATCGGCGCGCCGCGGTCCGGGCGCACCCAGGTCCTGCGCACGATCGCCGGCTCGGCGGCGCGCACCGTGCCGGCATCCGACGTGCACATCTACGGCATCGACGCGGCCGGTGGCGGCCTGGCCGCGCTCGAGGCGCTGCCGCACTGCGCCGCGGTCGTCTCCCGGCACGACCTGGAGCGGCTGGAGCGCCTGGTGCACCGGCTGATCGGCGAGCTCAACCAGCGGCAGGAGGCGTGCGCGGCCCGCGGCTGCGCCGGCCTGGTGGAGCTGCGCCGAATGCTGCCGGCCGGCGAGCGCCCGCCGCACATCCTGCTGCTCGTCGACGGCTGGGACGCGATCGCCCCGGTCTTCGACGAGCACGACAACGGGCGGCTGCTCACCGAGATGGTCCGGCTGCTGCGCGAGGGCGCGGCCGCCGGCATCCACGTCGTCGCCACCTCCGAGCGGACCCTCCTCAGTGGACGGTTCGCCACCTACAACGACCACAAGCTGCTGCTGCGCCAGGGCGACCGCAGCGACTACCAGCTCGTCGGGCTCACCCCGGCGAAGGTGCCGGTGTCGGTGCCGCCCGGGCGCGGATGGCACCTGGTCAGCCGGACCGAGACCCAGATCGCCCAGCTCGTGGCGGGCGAGGACGGCCGGCGGCAGGCCGACGAGCTGCGCCGCATCGGCACCGTGGCGGCGGCCCGCGACGCCGGGATCCCGGCCGCCCGCCGCCCGGCCCCGGTCGCGCCGCTGCCCTCGTCGGTCTCGTTCCAGGAGGCGTACGAGCGGGTGCCGGCCGCGCTGGTCCGTCCGCTGTGGGGCCTGCTCGGCGTCGGCGGCGACGACGGCGCCCCGGTCGGCGCGGACCTCGCCGCGACCGGATGCTCGTTCCTGGTCGCCGGCCCGGCCGGCAGCGGCCGCAGCAACGCCCTCGCCTGCCTGGCCGTGTCGCTGCTGGCCGGGGGCACCTCGCTGGTCGTGCTGACCCCGCGCGAGTCGCCGCTGCGCGCGCTGGCCCAGCACGCCTCGGTGCGGCTCATCGCCGACGCCGAGCCGACGGCCGAGGCGGTCGACGAGGCGCTGGCCGCGCTGAGCGGCCCCAAGGTGGTGGTCGTCGACGACGCCGACCTGCTCGCCGCCACCGCCGCCGACCGGGCGCTGCGCGCGGTGGCGCTGTCCGGCCGCGACCACAACCTCGGGCTGCTCTATGCCGGCGGGGCCGACACGATCGGCTCGGCGATGAGCGCCTGGCTGACGGCGGCGAAGCGGTCCCGGCGGGGGCTGCTGCTCGCGCCGCGGGGCTTCCAGGAGGGCGAGCTCATCGGGGTGCGGCTGCCCGGCAGTGTGGTGCGCGCCACCCATCCGCTCGGCCGCGCCTGGACCGGCGGGCCCGGCGGCCGGCCGGTCACGCTGCAGGTGCCGCTGGCGGCGCTGCGGGACTGACCCGGCAGCGCCGCCGGACGGGGCCGATCGGCCGGATCAGCCGCCGTTGCGGATGGACGCCGCCATGGTGGTGTCCATCTCCTCCATCTGCGTCTTGATGTTGGTGAACTGTTCGGCGAACATCGTGATGCCGCTGATCGCCTGGGCCAGGCTGGTGTTGAACTTCTCGTAGGCCTCCTGCAGCGCCGGGCTGGAGTGCTCGAAGACCAGCCCGTCGCCGAGCAGCGTGCTCACGTCGCTCTTCAGCGTGGCCAGCATCGGCGTGATGGTCGTGACGGCCGAGTTGAGCTTCCCGGCGGTGGCGGTGATCTTCTCGTAGTCGAGGGAAATGCTGGGCATGCTGACCTCCGTGCTCAGGCGATGTCCGGGCTGGTGCCGGACGGTGGGTGGGGCTCCGGATGGGGCCGGTCGTCGGGCTGGTCGCCGGGCTGGTCGCCGGACCCGCCGCCGACCTCCTGCCAGCCGCTGTCGGGGCCGGACCGCGTGTACTGCGTGACCTTGCCGTCGCTGCCGGTCACCGACATCGTTCCCGACCGGTCGGGGTTGAGATGGACGACCGTCGTGTTGGTCGAGCCGTCGGCGAACGTGGTGACGGTCGTGTAGTCGTTGCGGTCGTTGGTGTAGTTGGTCACCGAGTGGTAGCTGTGCCCGTCGTGGGTGATCCAGCTCTCCTCCCGGATCACGTTGCCCTGGTCGTCGAGGGTGAGCTGGGTGCGCACCGAGCCGTTGCCGGTGCTCGTCGTGACGTCCAGCGGCGGGGCGCCGGGGTCGGTGGCCGAGCAGAAGTAGGGCATCGAGCCGTCCGGCCCGGCCACGCACTGGTCGAGGTGGGCCTGCTTGTAGTCCCACAGCGACTTCTCGTAGCGCCAGTTGCTCAGGCCGAAGCTGCCGCCGAGGATGCCCAGGCCGTCGGCGATCTGCGCGTCGACGTTGAAGTAGGCGTCGGCGACCGCCCCGAACAGGTCGCCGAGCTGCTTGAGGCGCTCCTCGGCCCGGTTCATCGGATCCTCGGCCATCGTGTACAGCAGCCGGAACGACTCGGCCAGCGACGAGTTGCCGAACGTGGCGTCCGACTCGCCGTAGTCCTTGTTGCCCTCGGCGGCGAACGCGGTGTCCTTGAGCTGCGGCCCGATCTGGTCGGCGAGCGTGTGCAGGTTCGACTGGATCTGATACAGCGTGTTGTAGTCGAGACTGAAATCAGGCAATCTGATCCACCCCCAGAATCCACCTACTCGTCACTCACCTCACCTGGACAACGGGACAACCCCCGGTCCGGTTCGTCGAACCGGATGGGAGGGACAAACGTTGTCCGAATGAACGGCGCGAGTCCGGGAGGTGTCACGATGCCGCGTCCGACCGACTGGGACGTGCTCGGCCTGGACAGCGACCCGACCCCCGGCGATCCCGACCGCATCGACCAGGTCATCGCCTCGCTCAACGCCATCGGCGGCGTCGCCAACGACATCGACGCCGGCCTCGCCTCGCTGATCACCGACACCGAGGGCAACTTCATCAGCCAGACCGCCACCGAGCTGCGCAACAAGGTCGACAAGCACCTGCGCGGCTTCGTGCAGAGCCTCGGCGCCGCGCTCACCAGCTCGGCCACCGCGCTCACCACCTACGTGGCGGTGATGCGGGACAAGCAGTTCACCGCCGACAACGCGCTCAGCCAGGCCCGGGGCGTGGCCGAGGACGAGCGGGACTCCTACCGCAACACGGCGCAGACCGCCGGCTCGGAGATGGCCGGCGCCGCCGGCGCCGCGAGCGCGACCATCGGCGACGTCGCCTACGACATCCAGCAGCCGGTGTCGGGGTGCGAGCTGTTCTGGGAGGCGTTCCAGTGGCTCGCGATCATCCTGATCGTCCCGGCGCTGATCTTCGGCGGGCCGGTGGCGCTGCTGGCCATCGCCGTCAACCTGACGCTGTTCATCAAGGCCGCGGTCGACTTCGCCAACGGCCGGATCGGCTTCCTGGACCTGTTCCTGGCCGGGCTCGGCCTGATCGCGCCGACCACCCGGGCGGTACCGATCTTCCAGCTGCTCGGCCGGGCGCTCTCGTTCACCTGGAACGGCCTGCGCGCGTTCGCGATCGGCGCGTTCAACATGTTCCGCGGCATCGCGCAGGGCATCGTGAGCCGCCCGTTCGCGTTCCTGCCCGGCATCCGCGACTTCGCCCGGCTCGCCGGCGGCTGGGTGCGCGATGGCGCCCTGTGGGTCCGCAACGGCATCGGCAACCTGCCGGCGTTCGCCAACATCGCCGTCACCAGGGGCGGCCTGTGGGCGATCAACGGCATCCGCGGCATCCCCGGCATGCTGACCGGCCGGGTGTGGCCGGCCATCCAGAACGGCTGGCGGGCCACGACCGGCTTCCTGGACCGGGAGCTGGGCGGCAACCGCTGGCTGCGGATCTTCCTGCCGGTCGAGGTGGACGAGCTCGGCCAGGGCGTGTGGCGGGCGCTGCGGCTGTCGGTCTTCGAGCGCGGCGTCCTCGGCCAGCATCTCTACGGCATGCCGATCCTGCGCGGCATCGGCACCGCGGTGGGCGCGATCCCGACCCCGCCGGTGGCCGGCCACACCGCGCACGCGCTGGTCGACATGTCGCTGCAGGACCTCTCGCGGATCCGGCTCGGCGACTGGGCGGGCGGCCACGACCTGTCGATGCCGAGCTTCGCGCTGCCCCAGGGCGG
Source organism: Dactylosporangium sp. CA-092794 (assembly GCF_050948465.1). Taxonomy (NCBI): domain Bacteria; kingdom Bacillati; phylum Actinomycetota; class Actinomycetes; order Micromonosporales; family Micromonosporaceae; genus Dactylosporangium; species Dactylosporangium sp. CA-092794. Next base: position 2,066,091 of record NZ_CP192044.1, read on the forward strand.
CGCGCTGCACGCGCCCGCGCCGCCGTCGCTGACCATCAACACCAGCCTCGGCGACGCGTTCACGCTCGGCCGCGACGCGGTGCGCCGGGTCGATGCGCTGCTGGACATGCCGGTCGCGAAGCTGGTGTCCACGACGATCGGGGATTGGGCGACGGTACGGCTGAGCGCCGCCGGCCGGGTGACGCTCGACGACAGCCTCGGCATCAGCGCGCTCGCGGCGACCCGGCCGGTGGACACCGCCGCGATGAACCTCCTCGGCCCGGCCACGCCCACCCTGCCCACCGTGCACGCCATGCCGTCACCGGTCCTCGCCGGCGGCCACGCCATGCCGGGCCCGGGGCGCCTCGACCTCACCGGCAACGTCACCGGAGCCCACTTCGCCGGCGGCACCCCGACGCTCGACCAGACCCTCGGCGTGCTGCTCAACGCGCCGCGCACGCCCGAGCCGGCCGGGCTCGGCGTCCACCGCGCCGACGGCCTCCACATCGGACAGTCCAGCGTGGCACCGCCGCCGCTCGCCGCCGGGCCGCACCTCACCACGGTCGCCGCGACCGGCGCCGCCGCGCCGCCCGGGCCGGCCCTGGCCGGGCGGATCGACGCCGCGCTCAACCTGCTCGCCGGCGCCGGCCGCCCCGCGCACGCCGCGACGGACCTCGGCGGTGCTGGCCGCGCCGCTACCGACCTCGGCGCCGGCCGCGCCACCGTGGACCTGGGCGCCGGGCGCCCTGGTGCCCTCACGCCGCCGCGCCCGCCGGACGGGCCGGCGGGCGGTCCGGGCCTGCCCGACGCGCTCGCCGGCGCCGGTTCGCCCGGCCCGCTCACCCGCCCGGCGGATCCGGCCCTCGCCGGCGCGTCCCGTGGCACCGCCACCGCGGCGCCGGTGACGCCGCTGTCCCCGATGCCGATGCACCTCGCGGCCGCGCCCGCGCCGCCGCACCCGCCCGGGCGCCCGCCGGCGGACCCGCCCGCCGGGCCGCCGCCGCCCCGCCGGCCGGGCGACGGGCGGACCTTCGGGCAGCTCACGCCGGCCGAGCGGATGCAGGCCTGGGAGTACGACGCCGGCCGGGTCCTGCGGCTCTTCGGCGACGAGGGCGACCCGCTGCGCGAGGTGCGGCTGCGGGCCTGGCGCGGCTACACCGCCGCCCAGACGGACCTGCGGCGGGCCGAGCACCTGGTGGAGCTGCGCGGCCCCCGGCCGGACCCGGGGCAGCCGGTGCCGGGCGGATCGAGCCCCCGGCCGGCCGGCCTCGCCGAGCAACTCGTCGCCAACGCCGCCGACCGCCTCGACAGCCGTACCCGGGCGCTCACCGCCCTCGGCATCGACCCGTCCGCGATGGAGCGGCGCATCGCCGCGATCGCCGCCGAGTCCCAGCTCACCCGCCCGCGGCTCGACGCCGGAATGCTCGGCCGGCAAGACGGGGCCGGCACGGCGGTGGGCCAGCCGAACCCGGGCCTGCCGAACCCGGGCCAGCCGGCGCAGGTCGTGACGAGCCTGCCGCTGGCCGACCTTGGCAACGCCCGCATCGTCCGCGATGCCACCGGGCCGCGCATCGCGGGACCGGGCGGGGGCGCCAGCCCGTGGGTCGTCGTCAGGCATGGGGCCAACGGCTCCGTCCTGCACGTGCACAACCCGGGCACGGGCGCTCGGTTCCGGATAGCGAACGACGCGATCACCCACCGGCTGGGCCCGCCGATCGCCGCGCCCGGGACCGGTGGCATCGCCGGACACCACGTCGCAACCCCCTTCCCCGGCGGTGGCGCGGCGAGCCTCGTCGACGGCGCGGGCGCGCTGCTCGCCACCCACACCGTGCGCGCCGAGGGCGGCAGCTTCGACATCGTCGAGGTGGCCGCCGACTCGCTGGTGCGGGTGAACGCCGACGGTGCGTTCGCGGGGCGGGGGACGCGGCAGATCGCGGGCGCGGGGCCCGGCGCGGACGGCAACCGCGTCTTCACCGGCGCCGGGGCTCCGCGGCTGGTGGCCCAGGACGGCGGGGCGGTCGCCAACGCCCCGCAGGTGCGGGCACTCCCCGGCGGCGGGTTCCGGCTCACCTGGGCCGACGGCCGGTTCGCGCGGCTCGACGGCACCGGTGCGTTCGTGGAGCGGGCGACGCCGCGGATCACCGGCGCGGGGCCCGGGCTGAACGGCCACCGGGTCTTCGTCGCCGCGAACGGTGCGGTCCGCTTCGCCGACAACCACGGCACCGTGGTCGCCACGCACACGGCCGCGGCCGCCGCCGGCGGCGGATTCCGGCTCACTGCGGACGGCGGCTCGCTGGTGCGGGTGAGCGCGGATGGCGCGTTCGTGGAGCGGGCCACGCCGCTGATCACCAACGCGGGACCCGGGCTGGACGGCAACCGGGTCTTCGTCGACGCCAACGGTCCCCGGTTCGCCGACGACCAGGGCAACATGATCGCCACGCATACCGTTGCGGCCGCGGGCAACGGGTTCCGGTTCACGTCGGTGGCCGACAACTCGCTGGTGCGGGTGAACGGTGCCGGGGTGTTCGCCGAGCGGGCGACGCCGCCGATCACCGGCGCGGGACCCGGGCTGAACGGTCACCGGGTCCTTTTCGATGCGGACGGTCCGTGGCTGGCCGACGGTGGAGGCGCCGCGATCGCCGATGCCCCGCACGTGCGTGCGCTCAATGGCGGCGAGTTCCGGCTCACGGCGGCCGACGGGTCGTTCGTGCGGGTGAACGGCACCGGTGCGTTCGTGGAGCGGGCGACGGCACAGATCCGGGGCGCGGGACCCAGGCTGGACGGCAACCGGGTCTTCGTCGACGCCAACGGTCCCCGGTTCGCCGACGACCAGGGCGCCCCGATCGGCACCCACCAGGTCCACGCGCAGGTGGGTGGCGAGTTCCGGCTCGACGGCGCCGCCGGCGACTGGGCCCGCGTCGGCCGCGACGGCCGGCGCACCGCGGTCAGGACAGCACCGGTCAACCAGCCTGGCGGGCTGTTGCACCAGCACCTGATAGAGCAGCCGCGGGGCGGGCCGCCGGTCCTGCTCGACGCCGCCGGCGATCAGGTCCCCGGCGCCGTCGTGCGGCCGGTGCCGGACGGCTCGTTCGACGTCGTGCCGCCACCCGCGGCCGCGCCGGCCGCTGCGCCCGGCCCCGCGCCGGTGCCCGGCCCCGTCCACCGCATCGACGGCGCCGGCACGGTCACCCACCTCGAGGCCGCGAACCCCGCGAACCGCCACCTGCCGCTGCACCAGCCGCGCGGGTTGCTGGACGGTCACCTGATCATCGACTCGACCCAGCCGAACGGCGCCGCGGCCCTGATCGGCGACAACGCCGCGCGGTTCCGGCTCGAAACGCAGGGCAACGGGTTCTTCAAGATCACCGACGACATCGGCGCCGAGGTGTTCCAGCGCCGCCCACGCCCGGCGGGCGGGGTGCTGGACTCGTACCGGCCGATCAACTTCGGCCGGTTCACCCAGCGGGCCCGCTGGGTCGAGGTCGGCGGGAACGGCGTGGAGATCGGCCACGGGGTGCGTCACTACGACACGTCCGGCCGGGCCTGGTACGACATGGACAACCACGGCCACGTCGTGCACGAGTACCGGGACGCCATCGACGGCGGCCACATCTTCGCCACGCGCGAGAACGCCGGGTGGCGCTGGTACCGCTACGGCGCGGACCGCGCGAACATCGCCCACGGCGACCGCCAGGTGAACTGGTGGTGGGGTGGCCAGCACATCGGCGCGTACCGCCGGGGCGGCTGGGTGGACCGGCTACCCAACGGCGGGGGCGTTGCCCAGCAGCAGCGGGGCGTCATGCACCTGCCGGCGCTGGCCCGCACCTACGACGAGCACGTGTTCGACCAGACCGGCCGCACCGAGGACTTCGCCCGGCAGTCGCCGCAGGGCAAGGACATGGGCGGGTCGTCCGTGCTGAACGGGCAGGCGCCGCAGACCCACCGGCTGACCGTGATCCGGTGGGCGGAGCAGCGGTCCCCGGACTTGTTCCGCCGGATCGTGTGGCGCGGCAACGACTCGCGGCTGGGCGGGGAGTTCCAGTGGCTGCACGGCGACAACCGGCCCCGTTACGCGTTCTGGAGCCGCGAGCAGCTCACGCCGCCGCCGGCCCAGGGTGCCGCGCCGGCCCGGGCGCAGGGCTTCCGGTTCATCAGCATCTCCGACTCCCGGCTGGACATCGACAGCGCCGGGAACTTCGCCCGGTACAGCGGCAACCTGCACCACGGCGACCGGCTCCACGTCGGCGACGATCTGGTCGCCGCGAACGGGGCGGCACCGGCGGCGGACGCCATCCCGTGGCGGGAGCAGAACAGCGGGCTCACCGGCTTCCGGGTGCGTATGGGCGACGGCCAGGCCGCGATCGCCCACGGCGGAGGCTGGGGGCGACCGGTGGCCTGGGAGGACCGGTTCACCGACGCCGCCAACCCGGCGCAGTGGCGGGTCGCCCGGCTGGGCCTCGACGACGGCACGGTGGTCGAGTTCGGGCCGCCGCGCAACGCCGCCGCGAACGGCACGCTCGCCAGCCGCCAGCAGGCCTACTGGGAGGCCGGCCGCGACTGGATCCGCAAGGACTTCCACGGCCGCGTCATCGGCCGCGGCGACAGCTGGTCGGATCTGGCCGGTGGGCACGTCCAGATCACCGCACACGGGCCGCAGGAGCGCGGGCGCTTCAGCTCCCTGGTCGGCCGGGACGAGCGGGCCGACCACCGGCGGTGGACCTGGCAGGACGGCCAGGGCGGGCAGGGTGACCGGGTCATCTGGCGGGGCAACCTCGGCAGCCGCCAGCCGTTCGACGACTCCTTCCGCGACTTCAACGCCAACCACGAGGCCATCCGCGACCGGCGGATGCTCGACGGCGGCGAGTACGTGGACGCGTGGCACGACGGGGCCCGCTGGGAGTGGCAGCGCTACGACCGGTTCGGCAACGTCAAGCCGGTGCCGGGCGGCATCGCCGGGCAGCAGATCCGGCGGTGGGCGGGCGTCGACGGCCGGTGGCAGGACGACTGGTTCGCCGGCGCGGTCCGCTTCCGCGACGAGATCGTCACCGGCGACATCCGGCTGATCGCCCGCGAGGTGCCCGGCAACCAGCCGATCTTCCGGATCCGCGAGTACGACACACCCATCGCCGTCCGGGACACGCCGGCGTCGCTGACCTGGCGGGAGCTGGACCACGGCAGCGTGGTGCGCTTCCGCGAGGAGCGGCTGAACCCGGTCGACCCCGCCGCGCCGGCCCGGTTCTTCGAGAAGGACAACTGGTGGGGGCAGTGGCGGCTGTACGACCAGGCCGGCCTGGTCATCGCCAAGCGCACCGACACGCTGTTCGTCCACAGCGGCGACGGCCTGGACAACCTGCACGTCGTGGGCCGGGAGATGGAGTTTCGCGGGCCGCTCACCGAGCTGCGCGGCTGGGGCCGGCGCACCCGCGAGCCCAACCGGATGCAGTGGAGCAACACCCCGGGGCGGGGCGAGGCGCTCTACAAGAGCTACCCCGTCCTGGTGCTGGAGAAGGTGCTCGTCGACCTCGGCCAGGAGCTCGTGCTGGAGTTCGCGGCCAACATCATCATCAACGCCATCGTGGAGAAGATCCGCGGCGGCAAGTTCGACGGCCAGGACGTGCTCAAGTCGTTCGCGAACGCGGCCCTCGGCGGCGTGACCCGCACGGTGACGACCACGCTGCTGCACGACACCAAGTGGTGGGTGTTCGACAAGACCCGCAACCTCAAGCACGGCGTGGCCAACATCGACCTCGGTCAGCCGTACTACCGGCGGCCGATCAACCACGACGACTACTACACCAACGAGTGGGCGACCAACGGGTTCACGCTGCGCTGGCGCGCCGGGAGCTACGACTTCCTCTCCGGCCTGCCGGTCGGCGCGCTCGGCGGCTTCGTCAACGGCTCCTTCAACGCGGCCGTCTTCGGCGTCACCGACTCCAACGGGCAGGTGCACCACCTCCACGGCGGCGACGCGGCGCGCGAGGGGGCGATCGGGATGGCGACGGGCCTCAGCGGGGCGGTCACCGGCGGCGCGCTGCGCTTCGCCGCCTTCGGCTTCGCCGGCAGCCGGTTCTTCGCCCGCCAGGGCCTCAACGACTTCCTGCTCAACCTCGTCGCCCGGCCGCTGGACAAGGGGATGTCGGCGTTCCTGACCGACCTGATCCGCACCCACCTCGGGCTCAAGCAGGACTACGACAAACTTCCGGACGAGTGAGGAAACAACGACAGTGACCGTCTCCGTCACCGGCCAGGTGCACCGGGTCGCCGCCCGCGGCCGGGGCGCCCACCGCGGCATCGCCGCGGCGCTCAAGGCCGCCCGGCCGGGCGAGACCGTCCTGGTGGAGCCCGGCGACTACACCGAGAACCTGCGGCTGGACCGGCGCGTGCGGATCATCGCCGAGCAGGGCCCGGGCACCGTCCGGCTGGCCCCGGCGGCCGGGCACCTGCCGGCGGTCACCGTGACGGTCCCGGACTGCGCGCTGCACGGGTTCGTCGTCACCGGCGGCGCCCCGGCCGCGCCGGCGGTGCTGGTCAGCGGCGCCGCCGGGCTGGTGCTGCAGGACTGCCTGGTGCGCGACGGCCGGGTCGAGGTGCGCGGCCCCGAGCCCGGCGCCGACGGAGCCGGCGCCGGCGGGCTGCTGGTGCGCGAGTGCCGGATCGAGTCCGCACCGCAGGCCGGCCTGCTGCTCGCCGGCGACTGCCGGGTCCAGGTCGCCGACACCGTCATCCGGCAGCCGGACGGCGCCGGGATCTCGGCGTCCGGCGGCGCCCGGGTCGCGCTCGACGGCGTGCGGGTCGAGCGGCCGGCCGGGGCCGGGCTCCTCGCCACCGGCGACGCCGCCGTCACCGCCGCCGACACCACCGTGACCGCGGCGGGCGGAGCGGGCGTGCAGGCCGGCGACGCCGCCCGGGTGGAGCTGGCCGGGTGCCGGATCGCCGGCTCGGCCGCCACCGGCGTGGCCGCCCAGCAGGGCGCGCGGATCACCGCGGACGGCTGCGCGGTCACCGCGTCGGGCGCCAACGGCCTGCTCCTGCTCGGCTCCGCCGCGGCCACGCTCACCGAGTGCCGCATCGCGGGGACCCGGTTCAGCGCGGTGCACCTCGCCGACGCGGCGAGCCTGCGGCTGTCCCGCAGCTGGCTGCGCGACAGCGCCGAGCACGGCCTGCACGCCATCGGCACTGCCGGCGCCGAGCTCGACGGCTGCGTCGTCGCGGGCGCGGCGATGACCGGCCTGCACACCGCCGACGACGCCCGGCTCACCGCCCGGGACCTGCAAATATGGGGCGGGAGCACCGGCGTGCACGCTGGATCCGGCGGTACCACCCTGGAAGGCTTCCTGATCGCCGAGCCGGCCCGGATCGGCATCGAGGTGGCCGCGGGGGCGACGGCCCGGTGCGCCGACGGCCGGGTGGTCGGCGCCGGCGCCGCGGGCATCGTGCTCGACGGCGACGCGACGGCCACCATCGAACGGTGCGGCGTGAGCCGCAGCGCCGGGTCGGGGATGGTGGTCTGGACCGGCGCCGCGCCGGAGGTGACCGACCTGCGCGTCGACGGGCCGACCAAGAACGGCGTCTACTTCGCGGAGCGCTCCGGCGGCACGTTCACCGACTGCGAGGTGACCCGCGCCGGATTCCCGGCCATCCACGTCGGCGAGGGCGCCGACCCGGTCCTGCGCCGGTGCCGGGTCAGCCACTGCGCCGAGGACCTGAGCCTGGACACCGGCGCCGCGCCCGTCTTCGAGGAGTGCACCGTCCACGACGTGCAGCGCTCGACGCTGCCCGCCGGGGGCGGCGCCCGGCTCGCGCAGGGCACGCCCGGTGCGGCATCGAGCGTCGGCCCCGCCCCGGCGCGGGCCGAGCCGGCCGGGCCGGAGCGGCTGGAAGACCTGCTCGCCGAGCTGGACACGCTGGTCGGCCTCGACGGCGTCAAGCGCGACGTCAACGGCCTCGTCAAGCTGATGCAGACGGTCCGCCGCCGGCAGGAGGCCGGCCTGCCGCCGCCCCCGCTCAGCCGCCACCTCGTCTTCACCGGCAACCCCGGCACCGGCAAGACCACGGTCGCCCGCCTGTACGGGCGGCTGCTGCACGCGCTGGGGCTGCTGCGCACCGGCCACCTGGTCGAGGTGGACCGCAGCGCGCTCGTCGGCGAGTACGTCGGGCACACCGCCCCGCGTACCACCGCCGCCTTCAACCGGGCGCTCGGCGGGGTGCTGTTCATCGACGAGGCCTACGCGCTGGTCTCCGCGCCGGGCGGCAACGACTTCGGCCAGGAGGCGGTGAACACGCTGGTCAAGCTCATGGAGGACCACCGCGACGACGCCGTGGTCATCGCCGCCGGCTATCCCGCCGAGATGACCCGGTTCGTGCAGTCCAACCCCGGCCTGTCCTCGCGGTTCGCCCGCACGCTGCACTTCGCCGACTACACGCCGGCGCAGCTGGCCGCCATCATCGAGCAGCAGGCCGCCCAGCACAGCTACGAGCTCAGCCCCGCCGCCCGCGCCGCGCTGACCGACCTGCTGCACCGGATCCCGCGCGGCGAGGGCTTCGGCAACGGCCGCCTCGCCCGGCAGCTGTTCCAGGAGATGACGGTACGCCAGGCCCAGCGGCTGGCCGAGCTGCCCGACCACGACCCGGCGGACCTCGTCGTCGTGGAGGCCGCCGACCTGGTGTACGACCCCCCGATCTCGACCCGCTGAAGGGAAGCCCATGGACACCGACTTCGCGGAGACCTTCCGCCGCCGCCCGGCGCCGCTGCTGCGGGGGCAGTTCGTCCCCGGCCGGCGGGCCTGGGTCGCGCTCGCGGTGGTCGGCGCGGTCGCGCTGGGCGCTCCCTCCGGGGCCCGCTGGGTCGCGGGCGTCGCCGACCGGCCCGGCGCCCCGGCGGAGCGGACGGTCGCGGCCGGGGACACCGACGTCCCGGCCGCCGCGCCGGTCGTGGCGGCGTCCGGGGAGCCCTCGGCCGCGGCGAGCCAGCCGGCCACCGGCGGGGGGACGCAGCCGGCCACCGGTGGCGGGGCTCCGCCGCCCGCGGCCGCCGGGGGCGCACAGCCACCCGCGGCCGGTGGCGGGGCACAGCCCCCGGCGGCCGATGGTGGCGCGCAGCCCCCGGCGGCGGGCGGTGGCACGCAGCCCCCGGCCGGTGGCGGGGCGCAGCCGCCCGCGACCGGCGGCGGCCAGCCGCCCGCGGCGCCGCCGGCCGTCCAGCCGGCGACCGTGACGACGACCGGCGCGCAGGCGGCCGCCCCGAAGACGACGGCGCCGACGACCGCGGCCGCCCCCGACGGCAAGCAGATCGTGGGCCACGCCTCCGGGCGCTGCCTCACCGCGTCGGCCGCCGCCGACGGCTCGCGGCTGATCCTGAAGGACTGCGCGCGGCTGAGCACCCAGCTGTGGACGTTCCGCTCCGACGGCACGATCCGGGTGGCCGGCTACTGCATGGACGCGGCGTGGGGAGACACCGCCAACGGCACCGCGCTGCAGATCGCCCGCTGCAACGGCGGCTCGGCCCAGCAGTTCCGGCTCAACACCGCGCACGACCTGACCAGTTCCTGGAACAAGTGCGCCGACGTCGTGGATTTCAGCACCGGCAACGGCGCGCCCGTGCAGCTGTGGACCTGCGGCGGCACCTCCAACCAGAAGTGGAGCGCCTGACCGGCAGGACGGTTCAGCCGCCCAGCTCGACCGCACGGCGCAGGTCGCCGGCGTAAGCCTCGGGCTGTTCCCAGGCGGCGAAGTGACCGCCTTCCGGGTGTACCACATATTCGCGAACGTTCAGGAACGCCTCGGCGTAGCTTCGCGGCTCCGGTTTGATGTCGCGCGGGAACACGGAGAGCACGGTCGGCGTGTCGATCCGGCCGGGGAGGGCGACCGGTTCGGCATAGGTGGTGAACGAGGTGCCGATCGTGCCGGTGACCCAGTAGGCGGTGACCCAGGTGAGCAGCTCGTCCGCGGTGAAGGCCGACTCGTCGGACCAGGACCGCAGTTTTTCGGCGATCCACGCCGCGAGGCCGGCGGGTGAGTCGCCGAGGGCGACGGCGAGCGTGTTCGGCCGCGTCGACTGCTCGGCGATGTACCCGCCCTCGGTCCGGAACCACTGCGCCGACCGGGCGAGGTAGGCCGCCGCGTCGGGCGCGAGCTTCGCCGGGTCCGCCGTGAGCGCACGCTGCGGGGCGACGTTCGTGAGGTGCAGGGCGGCCACCCGGTCCGGGTGCTCGGCCGCGAGGAGCTCCGCGATGGTGCCGCCCACGTCGCCGCCGGACACCGTGTACCTGGAGTACCCGAGCTCGTCGAGCGCGCCCGCGACGATCCCGGCGATCCGGTTGGCCGACATGCCGGGCGCGGTGAGCGGGGGTGCGAACGGGAAGCCCGGCAGCGCGGGCACCACCACGTGCAGGTCCGCGAGCAACGGCAGGACGCGCTCGAACCGCAGCACCGAGTCCGGCCAGCCGTGCAGCAGCACGACAACCGGAGCGCCGGGATCCGCGGACCGCTGGTGGATCACCCGCAGGCCGGCGCCGCCCGCCGGCACCGTCACCCAGGGCAACGCGTCGATGCGGCGCTCGTGCACGCTCCAGTCGTAGCCGTTCGCCCAGCGTTCGAGCAGTGCGTCGAGGTCGGTGCCGCCGATGCCGCGCGTCCTGTCGTCATTCCACGGCGTCGCGACCCGCCGCGTCCGCCGGAGTCGTTCCCGTATCTCGTCGGTCATGTGTATCAGCGTACACATGATGTGTATGCTCGTACACATGACTTCGCGCAACGCGGCCGCCACCAGGCAGCGGATCCTGGAGCACGCGCAACGCCAGTTCGCCCAGCACGGGTACACGGCGATCACGGTCAAAGGCGTGGCCGACGCGGCCGGCGTGTCGCCCAACCTCATCACGCGCTACTTCGGCGGCAAGGACGGCCTGTTCCTGGCCGCGACCCGGGTGGAGATCCCGGTCTCGAACTCCTTCGACGGCGACCGTTCCGGGCTGGGCTCGCGCCTCGCGGCGAGCATCGTCCAGCGCTGGTTCGGCGCACCCGGGGAGGATCCGCTGCTCGTGCTGCAGCGCGCGTCCGGCGAACGCCCGGAGGCGGCGGAGGCACTGGCCGCCTTCCTCGACACGAACTCGCTGGAGCCGCTGCACCGCTACCTGCGCGACGGCGGCCTGGCCGACGCGGAAGCCCGCGGCCGGGCCGCGGCGATCGACGCCTTCGTGCTCGGCGTCTCGACCCGCCGCCGGGTCCTGCGTGCCGAACTCGGCGACCCCGCCGACCTCGAAGCCTGGCTGAGCACCACCATCCAACGCCTCGCCGACGGCTGACGCCCCAGCGCGGGTGCCGGGGTCAGGGGCGGATGTATGTCTCCGTGATCATGATGTCCGCGGTGGTCGTGCGCCGGGTTTGCCATGATCCCGGAGACATTTGGTACACGGGTGTACATCAGCACTCCGTGATCATGAAAAACCGTTGGTGTCGGTGCTGGATGCGCATGATCGCGGAGACTTCCGGTCGCTGCGCCGCGCTTCGCGGCGTGCAACACACAATGCGCTCCACGATGCCGCGTTCAGTCAACGGCTTCTGTCGATTTCGTCAGTATCTTTTCACCGAATCAACAAAAGTTAACGGTGGTCGAAAAGAAGATGTAGACATTCGAGCGGAAGTTGGCTTAGCGTAGGCGAGCATCGACGGCTGTCTTCGGCAAAGGTGGAGCGGCCGGCGGTGCCCGCGTTGCACTTCGGCGAGCGCGCGGGGGTCCTGGCGGTCCTCGAAGTGGCAGGGGCCGTCCGACAACTGCTACCTCTGGAGCGCCCCGATGAAGCGACGGATGCCCACCTGGCTGCGCCCGCCCGAAATGCTCTGTGCCGCGGCCGTTCTGCTCGCCGGACTACTGACCGCGGCCGGTCCCGCGGCCGCCGACGTCCCGCCCCAGCAACCCGGGGTCACGCTGCGCGTCTTCGACCTGCAGCAGACGCCGCAGGACGCGATCTGCATCCTGAAACCGGGTCAGACGCCCAATGTCGACAAGCTCATGCCGGTGGTCAACTGGACCACCGCGGCCGACTTCGGGCAGGAGGACAACTTCCAGGCCCAGGTGCTCGGCTATGTGAACATCGCGACCGCCGGGTCGTATACGTTCCGGCTGACCAGTGACGACGGGTCGCGGCTGCTGGTCGACGGCGGGACGGTGGTGAACAACGACGGGCTGCACGGCGCGGCCAGCGTTGAAGGCACCGTCAACCTGACCACCGGCTACCACGCCCTGCACATCGACTACTTCGAGAAGACCGGCGGGCAGCAGCTCACCCTCGAGTGGCGGCCGCCGGGGGCCTCCTCGTTCGCCGTGGTGCCCAACTCGGTGCTGAGCACCGACGCGGGCGTGGTGCGGGTGACCGCGCCGGGGGCCAAGCAGTGCGAAGGGGCGGCGGACAGTCCGGGGGACGGGCTGCCGCTGAACTCCGTGTACCCGGGCTACACGCTGACCAACCTGCGGCCCGACGGGTTCCAGCCGCAGGTCAGCGCGATGGACTGGTTCCCCGACGGGCGGCTGGCGATCGCGACCTGGGGCGGCAGCAACAACGTCGTGGGGGAGGTGTACGTGCTCAGCGGGGTCACCGGGAACACCTCGCCGAGTCAGGTCACCTACCAGCGGATCGCGACCGGGCTGCGGGAGCCGATGGGGCTGAAGATCGTCGACGGGAAGATCTACGTCTCGCAGAAGCACGAGCTGACCGAGCTCAACGACACCAACGGCGACGGGGTGATCGACCAGTACCGCACCGTGGCGACGTGGCCGTTCGACGGCAACTTCCACGAGTTCGCGTTCGGGCTGCTCTACCAGGACGGGTACTTCTACCTCAACCTCTCCGTGTCGATCAACGAGGGCGGGGCGACGACCGAGCCGCAGGGGTCGGCGAACCGGGGGACCAGCCTGAAGATCAACCGCTCGACCGGCGCGGTGCAGTACGTCGCCGGCGGGCTGCGTACCCCCGACGGGCTCGGCTGGGGGCCCGGGGGCGGGCTCTTCGTGACCGACAACCAGGGCGGCTGGCTGCCCGCCTCGAAGCTGGTGCAGATCAAGCAGGACCGTTTCTTCGGCCACTACACCAACCCCGACGGGCCGTTCGACGGCCAGCCGATCACCCAGCCGGTGCTCTGGCTGCCGCAGAACGAGATCGCCAACTCGCCGAGCACGCCGCTGCTGCTCGACAGCGGGCCGTTCGCGGGGCAGATGCTCTTCGGTGACGTCACCTACGGCGGCATTCAGCGCGCCTACCTGGAGAAGGTCAACGGGGAGTATCAGGGCGCGGTGTTCCGCCTGACGCAAGGTCTGGAGATGGGGGTACTGCGGATCAGCCAAGGTCCGGACGGCGCGCTCTACGCCGGCGGGCTCGGCGCCGGCGGCAACTGGGGCCAGGAGGGCAAGCTCACCTACGGCCTGCAGAAGCTGACGCCCAACGGCGCGAGCGTGTTCGACATCAAGGCCATGCGGGCGATCGCCGGCGGCTTCGAGTTCGAGTACACGCAGCCCGTCTCGGCCGCCACCGTCGCCCAGCTCGCCTCGCGCTACCAGGCCGAGCAGTGGCGGTACGTGCCGACCCCGGCCTACGGCGGGCCGAAGGTCGACCAGGAGACGCTGCCGGTCGCGTCGGCGACGCTCTCGGTGGACGGGCTGAAGGTGACCCTCAAGCTGTCCGGCCTCAAGCCGGGCCGGGTCGTGCACGTCCGCTCGCCCCGGCCGTTCACCTCGTCCTCCGGCCAGTCGCTGTGGAGCACCGAGGCGTGGTACACCCTCAACAGCCTGGTCGACGGGACCATCCTGGGCTCCGGTCAGCTCGAGGCGGAGTATGCGGGGCTGAGCGGCAGCGCGGGCGTGGCGAGCGACCACGGCGGCTACACCGGTGGCGGGTTCGTGGCCGGCTACGGCAGCACCGGCGCCGCGACCACGTTCAGCGTCACCGTGCCGTCGGCCGGGTCGTATCCGGTGGCGCTGCGCTACAGCAACGGGCCGAACCCGAGCGCGGGCACCAAGACGGTCAGCCTGTACGTCAACGGCAGCAAGGTGCGGCAGGTGAGCCTCGCCAGCACCGGGGACTGGGAGACCTGGGCCACCCAGACCGACACGGTGAGCCTGCGGGCCGGCGGCAACACCGTGGCCTACAAGGTGGACAGCGGCGACGTCGGGCACGTGAACCTCGACAACGTCGTCGTGGGCGCGGCGAGCGGCGACCACACCGGCACCATCACCGGCATCGGCGGCAAGTGCCTCGACGTGGACAACGCCGGCACCGCCGACCACACCAAGATCCAGCTGCACACCTGCAACAACTCGAGCGCGCAGAGCTGGACCCGGATCGGTGACACGCTGCGGGCGCTGGGCAAGTGCCTCGACGTGGACAACGCCGGCACCGCCAACGGCACCAAGGTCCAGCTGTACACCTGCAACGGCAGCGCCGCGCAGGTCTGGCAGGCCCAGCCCAACGGCTCGCTGCTCAACCCGCAGTCGGGCAAGGTGCTCGACGCGGCGGGCGGGGCCAGCGCGGACGGCACGCAGATCCAGATCTGGGCGTGGGCCGACGTCGCGCAGCAGCGCTGGGCGCACAACGGGCCGAGCCGGGTGACCCTGTTCGACGGGGGCGGGCTCGGCGCCTTCCAGAATGCCGACGGCACGGCGCCGGCCTGGCCGGTGTCCGGCGGCTCGGCCGAGGTGCTCGGCGGCGACATCCGCACCAAGCAGACGTACGGCGACTTCAAGCTGCACGTCGAGTTCTGGCTGCCGAACTTCCCGCCCGACGTGACCGGGCAGGCCCGGGCCAACAGCGGGGTGTACCTCCAGGACCGCTACGAGGTGCAGGTGCTCGACAGCTACGGCAAGGCGACCCCGGCCGCCGACGACTGCGCGGCCATCTACCTGAAACGGGCCCCGTCGGTCAACGCGGCGACCGCGCCGGAGACGTGGCAGACCTACGACATCACCTTCCGCGCGGCCCGCTACACCGGCACCACGAAGACCGAGAACGCCCGGGTCACCGTGGTCTGGAACGGCGTGCTGGTCCACGACACCGTGGCCGTGGACGGCCCGACCGGCGCCGGGGCGGCGGAGAGCCCGGCGTTCCTGCCGATCCGCCTGCAGGATCACGGGGATGCCGGGGCGAACGTGCGCTACCGCAACATCTGGATCGAGCCGGCGTAGGAACCGGGGTCAGTACTGGTCGGGGCGGCGGAAGATGACCGTTTGGTCGGCGCCGCCGCCCTGCGGCCCGATGACCTGCGTCGGCGATGACTGCGGGGGCGAGCCGTACACCCCCGGCGTGCCGTAGGTCGCCGGCTGGCCGAACGGCGGCGGGTCGACGTCGGGGTCGTCGCGGTCCTTGCGCCGGAAATAGAACAGGCTGCCGACCAGACCGAGGGCGCCGACGATGGCGACGATGCCGATCCAGAAGCCGATCGACAGGCCGCCACCGCCGGAGGAGGCCCGGTTGGTCGCCGGCTCGGTGGTGGTCTGCGGGATGGCGCCGTTGCCGGCCTGCGGCGGCGCCAGGGTCTCGTCGGGGAAGGCCGGGGTGTCGCTGACCGACGCGCTGGCGGTCCGGGACGGCTTTTCCCGCCCGCTCGCGGTCGGCGTCGGGCCGCCCGAGGCGCGCAGGACGAAGTTGTCGGCGTTGCCGTGCTCCACCTGGACCCGGCCGCCGGCCTGCCCGGCCGTGCGCGCGGTGATCACGATCTGGCCCGCGGCGCTCCGCCCCGCGGCCAGGGCCTCGGTGGAGCGGCAGCTGACGGCGCGCCCGCCGCCGCCGACGGAGCAGCCCGGGTTGTCGGCGCCGTCGACGACGGCGTTGGCCGGCGCCTGCATGACGACGGTGATCCCGGCCACCGGCTGCTTGGTGTTGTTCTTCACCGTGAACCGGACCGGGATCTTGTCGCCGACCTTGCCCTGCACGCTGTTGTCGACCCGGATCTCGAGCGGGTCGGCGGCCCAGGCGGGCGTCGCGACCAGCGCGGACACGCCGAACGCGGCCACGCCGACGGCCGCGGCGGTGACCACCGCCGCGCTCCAGCGCCTCAGTTCCCGGACGTTTCCCATAGCCTCGGCGGACACTAGCAGGATTCGTCAACGATCGCCGAGCGGCGGGGTCTGGAAGAGGCGGAACAGCCACCACAGCGACGGTGCCAGGATCGCGGCGCCGCCGAGCACCGCCCACAGCGTGGCCCGCATCACGGCCGGGTCGGCCGCCGCCAGGGACACGGTCGTGGCGGGCGGCAGCAGGTACGGGTACTGGGCGGCCGCCCACCCGCACAGCACCGCGGCGACCGCGAGCCCGCCGGTGACCCGGACCGCGAGGTACCGCCCGGCGGCGAGCAGCCCGATCGAGGCCAGCCCGGCCAGCGCCGACACCGCGATCAGCGCGGCCGGGACGGGCCGCCACAGCCGGTCGGCGAGCCATCCGGCGTCGAGCGAGACGACGAGCAGGCCGGCCGCGGCGAGGACCCCGGCGCCGGCCCCGGCCCACAGGGCGGAGCGGCGCATGCGCGGTACCAGATCGGGATCCTCACGGCGGGCGTCGAGGGTCAGGAACACCGCGGCCAGGTAGGCGCAGACCGCCACGGCCAGGGCGCCGGTGGCCACCGAGGTCGGGTTCCACCACGAGGTGAGCAGGTCGCCCCGGCCGGCGGTCCACGGCGGCACCCGGCCGGAGGCGATCCCGCCCGCGACCGCGCCGAGGAAGAACGGCGTCACCACCGAGGAGAACGCGAACAGGGCACCGAAGATCCGCTGCCGGGCGAGGGTGTCGCTGGTCTTGCGGAACGCGAACCCGGCGCCGCGGCCGATGATGCCCAGCGCCGCGCCGGTCAGCGGGATGTACATGGTGGCCGCGACGCCCGCGAACACGGCCGGGAACCCGGTCCACAGCAGCACCACGGCGAAGATCAGCCACACGTGGTTGGCCTCCCACACCGGCCCGATCGCGTGCTCGATGAGCTTGCGCCGGCGCAGGCCGGTGCGGGCGCCGCCGGCGAACAGGTCCCAGAACCCGGCGCCGAAGTCGGCGCCGCCGAAGAGGGCGTAGGCGGTGACGGCGGCGAAGAGCACCCCGAGGAGCGCGTCGGTGGCGCTCATCACGGCACCGGAAAGGCGGCGACGTCGGATTCCTGTGGCGCTATGGGTACCGGCTGGTCGCGGGCCAGCCGGCGCAGGACATACACGGTGGCGACGGTGAGCAGCGTGTAGACGACGAGCAGCACGACCAGCCCGGTCCGCAGGCCCGGCGCGGTGTTGACCGCGTCGTGGGTGCGCAGGATGCCGTAGACGACCCACGGCTGGCGCCCGGTCTCGGTGGTGGTCCAGCCGGCCTCGAGGGCGAGGACGGCGGCGGGCCCGCACAGCGCGGCGGCGCGCAGGAACCAGCGGTTGGTCAGCAGCCCGCGCCGCCATCGCCAGATGACCGCGAACGCGGCGGCGACGGCCAGCATCGCGAACCCGGCGCCGACCATGAGCTGGAACGACCAGTGCACGACGTTGACCGGTGGCCGCTGATCCGGCGGTACCGTATCCAGACCGGCGATCTCCGCGTCGGGGTCCCAGTGCGCCAGCAGCGACAGCGCGTTGGGGATCTCGATGGCGTAGCGCAGCTCCCCGTCGACGGCCACGCCGCCCAGGTGCAGTGGGGCGCCGCGCTCGGTCTCGTAGAGGCCCTCCATGGCGGCGAGCTTCACCGGCTGGTAGTCGGCGACGTAGTGGGCGGCCCAGTCGCCGACGCCGACCTGCACGGGCGTCATCACGGCGGCGACGGTGAAGGGCACGAGGAAGCCGAGCCGGTGGTACCGGTCCGTGCGCCCCCGCAGCATGCCGACCGCGTAGACGGAGGCGATGCAGAAGCCGGTGACCATGAACGCGGCGACCATCATGTGCACCGACTGCGGGCCGGTGGCCCGGTTGAACATGGCGCCGAGCGGGTCGACCCCGGCGATCTTGCCGTCGACGAGGTCGAAGCCCTTCGGCTGGTTCATCCAGGCGTTGGCGCTGACCACGCAGAACGTGCCGACGATCCCGGCCACCAGGATCGGCACCCCGGACCACAGGTGCACGCGCGGGGTCAGGCGATCCCAGCCGTACAGATAGATGCCGAGAAAGATGGCCTCGACGAAGAACGCGAATCCCTCGAGGGTGAACGGCAGCCCGATCACCTGGCCGTAGGTGCCCATCAGGCCCGGCCACAGCAGCCCCATCTCGAAGCTCAGGATGGTGCCGGAGACCGCGCCCACGGCGAACAGCACGCCCATCGCCCGGGCCCAGCGGCGGGCCAGCAGCCGGTAGTGCACGTCGCCGGTGCGGTGCCCGCGCCACTCCATGTAGAGCGTGATGGCCGGCATGGCGACGCCGAAGCTCGCGATGATGATGTGCCAGCCCAGCGAGAGCGCCATCTGGGTGCGGGCGGCGGCGAAGTCGCCCGGCGTGGCCGCCTCAGCAAGATAGGTGATGGACGGTGACAGCAGCGTTTCCACGGACGCCCCCCTCGTACCGCACGGATTGCCTGCCACCGTTCTAGCCCCGCGCCGGCCCGGGCCGCTCGTCACCGGCCGCGAAAGCGGCGTTGAACACGTTGGGGAACTTTTCCGGCGTATCAAGAGTAGGGTGGCTACATGTGTCGTGCCTACCGGTAGGGCTTTGCCCGTGCGTGCGGTCGTGATGGAGCCGACCCGGCGCTCGTGGGCGCGCGCGGTCGGCGATCACATCGCACTCGTCGAGCGCTGCACGCCGCAGCGGCCGGAAGTCTCCGTGATCATGCGCAACCCGGCATCGGCACCACCGGTTTTTCATGATCGTGGAGTGGTGATGTACCCCTGTGTACCGAAAGGTTCCGGGATCATGGCAAACCCGGTGCGCGGTCACCGCGGACAGCATGATCACGGAGACATACATCCGGCCCGGCCGCGCAGATCGGCGGTTGCGCCCCGGGGGCGGGCCAGCAGCACCCCGGCCTGCCAGGGCGCGGCGCGTGCTGGGCGCGGGCGAGGCAGAGCGGTTCCTGCGCCACCTCGCGCTACAGACCGGCCCGATCAGGCGAGCGACAGGGCCGCGGCGATGTCCGCGGTGGTGGTGACCGGGTGCAGGTCGCCTGGGCACAGGGGCTCGTACATGCCCTCGGCGTAGTGGCCGGTGCCGTGCACGACCACGTCGCGGTCCGGCTGGAGCAGGCCGCGGTCGGCGGCGTTCAGGAAACCGGTGAACGCCATCACCGTCGACCACTCGTGCAGCCGCCGCAGGTCGGCCGGCAGTTCGACGCCGGCGGCGGACAGCCATGCGCGCAGGTGGGGATACCGCTCGATGCACTCCGCCAGCGACACCACGATCCCGTCGCCGCCGTGCCGGGCGATCAGGTCGTTCATCGCGGCCGAGGTTGGCGGCCGGTGCGTGTAGAAGGTCGGGTCGAGCACCTCGGCCGGGTCGTAGGTCACCGCCGGGTAGTGCGGGTCGTCGCCGACCCGCCGGAACAGCCCGCCGGCCTCGTCGCGCGCGTAGGCGGGCAGCAGGGCCCGGTCCCGCAGGGAGAGCACCATGTCGGGCGCCGCGAGGTGCTGCACGAGGAGGCTGGCCGGGCGGCTGGCCGGGCTGGCCTCGCCGGTCGACTCCAGCAGGGCGCGGCCGGTGTGGTACCCCAGCAGGCCGAAGGCCGACGAGACGGCATGGGCGTGCAGCCGGGGCCGGGCGGCGGCGTCGATCGGGTCGGCCCGCTGCTCGAAGAGCGCCCGCGCGGCGTCGGCGATCATGTAGTTGGCGAGCTCCAGCGAGAACCACACGTCGGTGTCGTAGCGACGGGCATAGTCGGCGGCGTGGTCGCGGGCGAACTCGCGGGCGAGGGCTTTGACGGTTTCGGGGTCTGTCCCGGAGTACGACAGCTGGGGGTTGAGCCGGCGCAGCCGAGGGTCCGTGGAGAGCCGGGTGGCCCGCAGCTTGTGCCGGCCCGTCGTGGGAGCCAGCGTCGCCACGCGCAGCTGCTCGGGCGTGGCGAGGCCGGCGTCCAGGGCCCGCAGGACCGCGTCGCGCAGGGCGACGCCCTTGTTGCCCGACGTCGGGGAGAAGATCAGGATGTTGCGGCCGGTGCGGCGGATGTGCTCGACCGCCCGGGCGACGATGAGCAGCGACGCGTAGGTCTTCGTGGTGTGCGTGCCCGGGTTGCCGGTGAGGTCGAGCAGCGTCACCCGGTGGCCGCGGTAGTCCGCCAGCGGCCGCCAGCGCGCCGTCGCGACCGCGAAGTAGGCCCGCACGGCGTCGTCCAGCTCCGGCAGGGCGAAGCCGGGCGTGAAGGCCGCCGGCGCCGGGTCGGTCGCGCAGCGGGCCACGATCTCGGGCATCCGGTCGTAGAAGTCCAGCACCAGGTTGCCGGTCCCGGTGGGCGCCGCGGTCGAAGTGTGCACCGGATCTACTCCTTGCTTGAGCCGCGGAGCCGCTGGCGCACCGCGTGCAGGGCCGTGATGACGTCGTCGAGGTCGCCGGCCGCGAAGCCCTCGGCATACCGCGGCAGGACGGGAGCGAGCGCGGTGGAGACCGGCGCTGAGAACCGTACCCGTTCGGGCTCGAACGACACGCCCTCGCGCGCCGACCACGCGCGGTTGGCCCGCTCCGCCGCGGCTGCGTCGAGGCCGGCGGGCAGCCGCAGGGTCACCGAACCGCCGTCGATGCGCACCGGGTACCCCCCGGGCCGCCCGCCGACGCCGGGCAGGTGCGTGTCCCGGGCCGCCCCGGTGGCCAGGTCGGCCAGCAGCCGGGCGCAGAGGGCGCCGGTGAGGTCGTTCGTGCCGCGCCGGTCGGCGCCGCGCTGGGCCGAGAGCAGGTCCGCGACGCCGTCGACCGGCAGGTCGTCGAGCCAGGCGAGGGCCTCGTCCTCGGGGTCGGCGGGGCCGCGCAGGTGCAGGTGGTGGGCGAGGACGTGCAGGCGGCCCTCGTCGGGCAGGCCGAGGGCGGCCTGCAGGGCGGTGGCCAGAATGCCGATGTTGCCCGCGCCGGTCAGCACCGGCGCGCCGGCCAGCGCGAGCAGCGGGTTGACCAGGTCGGGCAGGCAGGCGTTGACGACGAACGCGTCCGGGCGGGTCCGCGCGACGGCCCGCACGGTGGCCAGCGCGATCTGGGCCTGCAGCGGCAGGGCGGTGACGAGGCCGCCGGCCCGCAGCAGCTCGGTCCACGCCGACGGGCGGTCCATCGGCTCCCACGGCGACTGGGTGGACGCGCAGACCAGCACCCCGTGCGGGCCGAACACGGCGAAGACCGCGACGAGCGCGGCCGGGTCGGTGGGGTCGGTGACGACCGGGACGAAGCGCAGCGACCGGCCGGCCGCGGCGGCGCGCAGCTGGGCGACGTGGCAGAGGTCGGTGACGGCCGGGCGGTCGCGGGCCAGCACGGCCACCTCGGCGGCGTATCCGTCCAGGGTGGACACCGCGGAGAGGGCCAGGCAGGTGGCGCGGGCCAGCGAGCCGCTGCCCACGACGGCCAGCCGCACCCGCCGGGGCGAGGGCTCAGCCGGACGCTGGGCGAAGGCCGACGAATGCGTGAGCTTGGACGTCGTATTTCTCCACGAACGCGAGTTGGAGTAGCTGGTGCAACTCCGGGTCCTGGCTGTCCACGATAAACAGGTCGTGCAACCGGGACGGGTCGCCGCGCAGGAACACCTGCAGGCGGGCCGGGCGGCGGGCCATCGCGGCCAGGATCTCGGTGTGGATCACGTAGCAGTCGCCCTCGTGCTCGACGTAGCGGGCCTGCAGCTGGCGGGCGGTGTGCTCGTCCTCGACGAGGGTGACGGTGAGGTCGAGGAACTCGGCCATGCCGACCGTGGTCCGGCTGCCCCACAGCTCGTCGAAACGCTGCTGGATGAACTCGCCCAGCGGCGAGCGCATGGTGACCTCGAGCTGGGCGCCGAGCTCGGAGAACCGCCCGATCGGCAGGAAGGACACGAGGGCACGGTCGTCCCAGCGGTACAGCGTGATCGAGGCGGAGGCGTCGTAGAGGCGCACTTCGAAGCCGGACCGCTCGCGCTCGCCGAGGTCGGCGGTGAACCGCGACAGCCGGCGCAGGTTGCGCATGATCTCGCGCTGCACCGACAGCCGCACGTCGCCGCCCTCGAGCTCCTGCTGGCGCAGGTCGGCCGCGATCGAGCCGGGGTTGAGCAGCAGGATGCGCACCCGGGCGCCGCGGCTCAGGGCGGTGCGCACGCCGCGCAGGAAGGCGTCGGTGGCGGCGTGGTCGAGCACGTTGGAGAAGGTGGTCAGGATCTGCACGTGCTGGGTGGCGGTGGCGACCTGCTCGCTGAACCACGCGTAGTCGAGCCGGCCGTGCTCGCGGACGGTGCCTTCCTGGACGTACCGGATGATCGGCCCGATGATGGCGACCGTGATCAGCGCGCCCAGCATGCTGGTGCCCGCGTTGAGGGCCGCGTTGGCCACGCCGTCCTGGGTGTGGGTGGCGCCGTAGCCGAGCAGGCCGCCGGAGACGAGCAGGCCGAGGATGAGCACGAGCACCCAGCCCGGGCGGCGGGCGAGGGCGCGGATGCCACGGACGAAGCGCGTGAGCGACATCCTGCGCACGCGACCCCTCCCCGCCTTCGTGTGCTAGCGACAGTAGCCGATCCGCCACGGGGCACACGATGGGAAGTACCGGCCGAACATTTTCCAACACGAACTATCAAAGACCACCGTGACTACGCATACTGAGGCATCAACGTGCGTCCCTGGCCACCGCCATCGCCCAGGGACCAGCTCCCCCGACCGAAAGAGGTCCTCCCGTGGTCGATCGATCACGCCCACGGCTGCGCCGGCGGATACTGCTCGCCGCCGCCGCCAGCCTGGCCCTCACCGCCGCCGGCCTGGTCGGGCTGCCCGGCCCCGCGCAGGCCGCCGGCCCGCTGCCCTGCGACATCTACGCCTCGGCCGGCACGGCCTGCGTGGCCGCGCACAGCACCACCCGGGCGCTGTTCGCCGCCTACAACGGCCCGCTGTACCAGCTCCAGCGCGCCTCCGACGGCGCCACGCACAACGTCAACGTGCTGGAGGCCGGCGGCTACGCCAACGCCGGCGACCACGACGCCTTCTGCAACGGCACGACGTGCGCGATCATCCGCATCTACGACCAGACCAGCCGGCACAGCGACCTCACGCCGGGCCCGGCGGGCACCGCGGGCATGGGCGCGGACAAGCCGGCCGACGCGAGCGTCATCGCGGTCACCGCGGGCGGCCACAAGGTCTACGGGATCTGGATCTCGCCGCTGCACGGGTACCGCTACACCGGCGTCGCCTCCGGCGTGGCCGTCAACGGCCAGCCCGAGGGCGTCTACATGGTGGCCAGCGGCACGCACGTCGGCTCCGCCTGCTGCTTCGACTACGGCAACGCCGAGTCGACCCCGGCCGACACCGGCAACGGGCACATGGACGCGATCAGCATCGCGACCACCTGCTACTTCCCGCCGTGCACGGGCTCCGGCCCGTGGATCGAGGCCGACCTGGAGAACGGCATGTTCCAGGGCGCCAACGGCTCCAACACCGCCAACCTGGGCAACAGCTCGACGTACGTGACGGCGACGCTGAAGAACAACGGCCAGACCACGTACGCGCTCAAGGGCGGCAACGCGCAGTCCGGCGGCCTGTCGACCTGGTGGAGCGGCGCACTGCCCAACCGGGGCGGCTACATCCCGATGCACCAGGAGGGCGGCATCATCCTGGGCACCGGCGGCGACAACAGCAACTGGAACATGGGCACGTTCTTCGAAGGCGCGATGGTGTACGGCTACCCGACCGACGCCGCCGAGAGCTCGGTGCAGGCGAACGTGGTGTCGGTGGGGTACAGCGGCCAGACCAACGTGCCCAACGGCCCGCAGGGCACGGTGGGTGGCCCGGGCGGCAAGTGCGTGGACGTCGCCGCCGACGACACGGCCGGCAACGGCGGCGCGGTGCAGCTCTGGGACTGCCAGACCTACGCCGAGGACCAGCACTGGCAGCACTACGCCGACAACAGCCTGCGCACCCTCGGCCGCTGCCTGGACATCAACGGCAACGGCACGGCCAACGGCACCCAGGTCGAGCTGTGGGACTGCAACGGCGTCGGCGGCCAGAAGTGGGTCCAGCAGGCCGACGGCTCGCTGCGCAACCCGCAGTCCGGCCGCTGCCTGGACTCGCCCAGCGGCGCCACCGGCAACGGCACCCGCCTGCAGATCTGGGACTGCAACGGCTCGGCCGCCCAGAAGTTCGCGGTCAACGGCGGCGGCACCACCGTCGGCCCCGGCGGCAAGTGCGCCGACGTCATCGGCGACGACAACGGCGGCAACGGCACCGGCGTGAACCTCTGGGACTGCCAGTCCTACGCGGTCGACCAGCACTGGTTCCACCAGTCCAACGGCGCCCTGCGCACCCTGGGCCGCTGCCTGGACATCATCGGCAACGGCACGGCCAACGGCACCCAGGTCGAGCTGTGGGACTGCAACGGCGTCGGCGGCCAGGTCTGGCAGCAGCAGGCCGACGGCTCCCTGCTCAACCCGCAGTCGGGCCGCTGCCTGGACTCCCCGAACGGCGCGACCGCCAACGGCACGCGCCTGCAGATCTGGGACTGCAACGGCGCGGCGGCCCAGAAGTTCGCCCTGAGCTGACCCACCGCGGGGCGCGGGGGACTTCCCCCGCGCCCCGCGGAAATAGCCGGAATGGCATCCTACGATCGTCGATACCCCCCGACCGGGCGCCCGGGTTACGGTCATACGCCGGTAGCGGTGCTCGGCGGATCGGGGGCGAGCACCCGGACGTTTCTACAGGTAGGCGGGCAGGTCCGCGCGCAGGCAGGCGAGCATCGCGGCGCGTTCGCCCGGAGACATGGCGGTCGCGGCCCGGCGGACGCCGGACAGGATGTCGTCGAGCGGGACCGAGGCGTCCGCGCCCGGAGCGTGGTAGCGGACCTGGGCCACCAGGTCGGCCACGTAGGTCAACACGTCGTCGGGGCCGGCGGTGCTCTCCCACAGCCACGCGAGCACGCGGCCGAAGGCCTCGCCGGCGTGCGGCGTGGCGCCCCGGGTCCGCTGGGCCAGCATCGCCGCCGCAGACTCGCAGATCAGCGCGCCGATGAGCTTCTCGAAGATGTGGTCAGGCACCTCACGGGTTCGCACATCGCACTCCCGCCGATCGATGTGTAACGACGGGTGATGTTACCGCCTCAACGTGTCACGGACGAGTCGTCGTCCGTGTAAATCACGACGCCCGCGGGCGGGACGGTCAGCTGCACGGCCCGGCCGTTGCGGGCCGAGACCGACACCCGGCCGCCGGCGAAGGCCGGCTCGCTGGAATAGACGCAGGTCAGCAGGGTGCCCTCGGCGTGCAGGCCGGCGTCGACGGTGACCCAGGTGGTCCGCACCCGGTTCGGGTCGGTGTTGACGGCGACGAGAACCTCGCGGCCGGCGAAGATCCGCGACCACGGCAGCACGCCGGGCGCGGCCGGCATGGCGAAGACGACCCCGTCGGCGGAGGCCGGCCGCAGGTACTGCCGGCCCCGGCGCAGGGCGGGCAGCGCGCGGCGCACCGCCAGGATGTCGCTGAGCTGGCGGAAGGTCTCGTGGTCCTCGTCGAACGCGTGCCCGCCCCGGCTGCGGAACGGCCCGAACTCGCCGCCGAACATGGCCTCGCGGATGTAGCGGTCGTTGCCGCCCTCGCCGTCGAACTCCTGCTCGCTGCCGTAGTAGACGCACGGGATGCCCAGCGTCGTGGCGTTGATCGCGAGCGCCACCAGGGCCAGCCGCCGGCCCGGCTCGCCGGCCGCGAAGCGCGCCTTCCACCAGCCCTTGCGGACCTGGTCGTGGTCGTCGCAGGCGGTCACCACCTTGTCCCGGAACCAGGCGTGCGACTCCCGGCCGACCTGCAGCGAGTTGCGGAACAGCGCGAAGTACCCCGAAGGATCCTCGACGCCCTTGGCCGTGCCCTCCAGCCGGTCCTGCACGTCGGCGAGGCCGAGCGCGGCGTCCATGCCGACCGCGTCGAGGGTGCCGAAGGCGAACGCCCGGTCGCCGGTGATCTCGGCCACGAGGTAGAAGCGCTCCTTGCCGATGGACTGCGCGAACTCGTGGACGGCGGAGGCGAAGAACCGGGCCGCGCCGGGGTCGAGGTGCTTGACCGTGTCGACGCGCAGGCCGTCGAGGTCGGCGTAGGCGATCCAGAACTGGTAGGCGCGCACGAGGGCCAGCAGCGCCGCGGAGGGCCGGTAGTCGTCGGCGGGCCCTTCGCCGAGCGCGATGTCCTTCAGGTTTTCGAAGTCGCCTTCGAGGTACTCCGGGAAGCGGTCCCAGTCGGCGATGCGCCCCTTGCCGGTGAAGGTGGCCGTGCTCTGCAGCTCGGCCGGCCACACCCCGCCGTCGGGGTAGGCGGCCGGCACCGGCCCGACGGGCAGCACCGCGGCGCCGGTGGCGTCCCGCAGGCCCTGCACCGGGTAGCGCTGCCCGGTCCACACCGGCCGCGGATCGCCGGCGTAGGCGAACACGTCGCCGGCATGGTTGAGCACCACGTCGAGGATCACCCGCAGCCCGTTGGCGTGCGCGTCGGCGACGAGCCCGCGCAGCTCGGCGGCGGTGCCGAAGTGCGGGTCGACGGCGAGGAAGTCCTGGATGGCGTACCCGTGATAGGTGGGCTGCCCGGCGACCTGCTTGAGCACCGGGCTGACCCAGATCGCGGTGACCCCCAGCCGGCGCAGGTAGCCGAGCTTGCTGCGCAGCCCGGCCAGCGTGCCACCGGCCCAGCCCGCCCCGGCCTCCCGCCACCGGGCGGCGTCGTCCTCGGTGCGCACCGCGTTGCCGTGGTCGGCCGGGGTGAGCGGCGGGGTGGTGCCCTCGGCGACGAGCG
The DNA here is from genome assembly GCF_050948465.1 of Dactylosporangium sp. CA-092794. Taxonomy (NCBI): domain Bacteria; kingdom Bacillati; phylum Actinomycetota; class Actinomycetes; order Micromonosporales; family Micromonosporaceae; genus Dactylosporangium; species Dactylosporangium sp. CA-092794. The sequence goes on from NZ_CP192044.1 coordinate 2,092,902, forward strand.
CGCCGTCGACATCGCGGTAGCCGCGCTCGGCGCCGTCGGAGAACCGGTCGACGAGCAGGAAGTAGAGCACCTCGTCGGACCAGTCGTCCGGGGATGGGTGGAACGGCCCTTGGGTGAGCGCGGCGAAGTCGATGTCATCGATGCGGCGGTACGGCACGTACCGATCGTGCCATGGCCCCTGCGTGGAAGACTGCTGGCCATGACGACGCTGGGTACCGTGTTCCTGCCGCAGCGGCCGCCGGAGCGGCTGCGCGAGCTCGTGCAGGCCGCCGACGACGCCGGGCTCGAGGAACTGTGGCTGTGGGAGGACTGCTTCCTCGAAGGCGGCCTGACCACCGCGGCCGCGGCGCTGGCGTGGTCGTCCCGGCTGCGGGTCGGGATCGGGCTGCTGCCGGTGCCGCTGCGCAACGTGGCGGTGGCCGCGATGGAGGCCGCGACCCTGTTCCGGATGTTCCCGGGCCGGCCGGTCATCGCCGCCGGGCACGGCGTGCAGGACTGGATGGGCCAGGTCGGCGCGCGGGTGGAGTCGCCGCTGACACTGCTGCGGGAGTACACGGTCGCGCTGCGCCGGCTGCTCGCCGGCGAGGAGGTCAGCACCGGCGGCCGCTACGTGCGCCTGGACAAGGTGGCGCTGGACTGGCCGCCGCCGGGGCCGGCGCCGATCCTGCTCGGCGCGACCGGCCCGAAGACGCTGCGGCTGTCGGGCGAGGTGTCCGACGGGACGGTGCTGACCGGAGGCACGGATCCCGAAGGGGTACGCCGCGCCCGCGCGCTGATCGACGAGGGCCGCGCGGCGGCCGGGCGGACCGGCCCGCACCCGATCGTCGTCTACCTGCAGGCCGCCACCGGAGAGCGCGCCGAGGAGCGGATGGCGGCGGAGCGGCAGCGCTGGGGCTATGCGGACCGCGACGTGACCCTGACCGGCGACGAGCACGCGATCGCCGACGGGGTGGCCCGCTGGGCCGAGGCGGGCGCCGACCACATCATCCTGCAGCCCAGCCCGGACGACCCGGACCCGGAGGGCTTCGTGCGCTTCGTCGCGCAGCGGGTGCGCCCGCTGGTGGCGTCATGACCGACGGGCCGGACAACCCGGCGGTCGCCGGGATCGCCGCGAGCGGCATCGACTACCGGGTCGTCGAGCACGGCCCGGTGCGCAGCCTGGCCGAGGCGGCGGCGGTGCGCGGCATGGCGGTCGCCGACGTGGTCAAGACGATCGTGGTCCGCGTCGCCGACGGCGACTTCCGCTTCGTCCTCGTGCCCGGCGACCGGGTGATCTCCTGGCCGAAGCTGCGGGCCTTGCTGGGCGTGACCCGCATGTCCATGCCGGACGCCGCGACCGCCAAGGCGGCGACCGGCTTCGAGCGCGGCACGATCACGCCGTTCGGCTCCACCACGGCGTGGCCGGTGATCGCCGACGAGCGCATCCGGGGCCGCGAGATCACCCTGGGCGGCGGCCGGCACGGCGTGGCCCTGGCCGTCGGCGCCGACGCCGCGATCGCCGCGCTGGAGGCCACCGTGGCCGACATCTCGGACCAGGAATGAGCACCCACCCGTCGCCAATTTGCCGGGAAATACCGGGAAAATAGGAAAAATCGGCTAATTTGGCGTCGTCAGCGATCATTGCCCGGGTTCCCGGAGCCGGCGCCGGACGAAGCGGGTACTACCCGCCGCCCTGCGCCGGCCAGCCCGCACACACCGTCGTGCGCGGGCGCCCGGGAAGCGCATGCCGAGCCCCGGGCCGAACGGGGAGCTCCATCTGTCCACACATCCGTTACGCCGCAACATGGCCGCGCTGTTTCTAGCCTGGCGCTCGCTTCGCTCGGGCGCGGCCGTGGGGTTCCCACCCCGGACCCCCCATGGCCGCTGCGCGGCCACCGGCCGCGCTTCGCTGCCGGGCCGCTCACTGTCCGCGCTGGACCGCGTCAGGCTCGTCAGCCTTACTCCGCCCCCCGCGTGCCCGGTCGCTCGTCGGGGACTCCCGCCTCGGACTCTCCGTGCCGCTTCGCGCCACCGGGTGCATTGCTGGACGGCCGCCATCGTCTGCACCGTCCTGGGCGGCGCCCTGATGAGCGCCAACTCGACCCCGGCCACCACGGTGCCGCTCGCCGCCACCCACGACCGCGCCGCCCCGTCCATCACCGGCGCTCTGTCGCGGACCGCCGCCTCGTCCGCGCCCGGCATCCCCGACCGCCTGGCCGAACTCCGCGGCGCCCGTCCACCGGGCCTCGCCGCCGCCCTGGCCGCGCCCGCGACGGTCGGCACCGAGTCCGCGACCACCCGGGGCGAGGCGGCCCGCGCATCCCGCTCGACCGCCACCCGGACCGCCGGCCCGGCCACCGCGGGTCGCGCCGGCCGCACCGCCGGCGCGCGGCCGGGCACGCCGGGACCGGGCCGATCCCGGCCGGCCCGCCGACCGGCGAGCAGCGCGCCGCCCGGCCGCCCGCCGAACCGCACCCGGCCGCCGGCCGGTCCCGCCACCCTGGCGGCCGGCCCGGCGAACTCCGGTGGCGTGGTCGGGTTCGCCCTCGCGCAGGTCGGCAAGGCCTATGCGTTCGGTTCCACCGGCCCGGACGCCTACGACTGCTCCGGCCTGGTGGTCGCCGCCTACCGCCGGATCGGCCTGTCCCTGCCACGCTCCACCTACGCGCTGGCCGGCTGGGGCCACCCGGTGTCGCGCGCCGACCTGCGCCCCGGCGACCTGGTGTTCCCGTCGTCCGGCCACGTCGGCATCTACATCGGCGGCGGCCGCATGGTCCACGCCTCGACCGAGCGGGGCGGCGTGAAGGTCTCCGGCATCTACGCCTTCGCCTTCGCCCGCCGCCCCTGACCACCGGCGGCGCGCCGGTCCCGGCCGGGGCCGGCGCGCCGTGACCACCCGGCCCGCGGCCGCCGCCCGCGGCGCCGCGTGCCGGGTCAGTGCCGCCCGCGACGACGCGTGCCGGGTCAGCGCGGGCCGGGTCAGTGCGGGGAGTCGGCGAGGCGGAAGTCGGCGAAGTCGAAGCCGGGTGCGACGACGCAGCTGACCAGGACCGGATCTTCGGCGGCCGGCGCGGCCGCCTGCCAGACACCGCCCGGGATCAGGACCTGGGGGCGCTGGCCGGCGGTCACGTCGGCGCCGAGCAGGAACTCCGGGCCGGGCTCGGGGCTCTCGCCGGAGCCGCCGAGGCGCAGGGCGAGCGGGCCGCCCGAGTGCCAGAACCACAGCTCGTCGGAGCGGACCACGTGCCAGGCGGACTCCTCGCCCGGGTGGAGCAGGAAGTAGATGGCGGTCGCGGCGCTGCGCGGGCCGTCGTAGCCGGCGGGGGTGAACGTCGCCGCGGAGCGCCAGGTCTCGCGGTACCAGCCGCCCTCGGGGTGCGGTCGCATGTCGAGCTGCTCGGCCAGGTGCGGTCTCATGGGGGTACCGTATCCGGCCTAACGAACCATGCCCGGCGCGCTGATCCTTTGCGATGCTGAGCCGGTGAAACTGCGATCGCGCACCGGGGCCTCCGTCGAGCTGCGGGCGGCGGCCGGGGAGGCCGACGGCCGGTTGACCGTCGAGGGTGTCGTCGACGCGCTGGACGGGCGGGCCTGGTCGTTCCGGGCCGCGTGCCTGACCGGAGGCGAGGCGCGGCGGCTCGGCGAGTGGCTGCTGCGGGCCGCGAAGGGGCGGGCGGAGCCGCAGGCGCGGCTCACGTTCCCGGTGCTGTCCTTCACGCTGGACGAGCACGACTACGGCCAGCCGCGGCTCGTCGTCGGCTTCTCCGGGGAGACGGCGCCGGCGTGGCTCGGCGAGGAGCGGGAGCGCACGTTCGACTACCCGGTGACGCTGGACCTGACGCCGGAGTCGCTGGAGGCCGCCGCCGTGGATTGGGACCACGAGATCAACCGTTCGCGCTCCTGAGGGCTTACCATCGCCCGATGCGACGCTTCGGGGTCATGCTGCTGGTGGCGGCGTTCGGGCTGGCGGGCTGCATCGAGGAGCCCCAGCCGGTCGACTCGAGCGAGCTGCCGCCGATCGCCACCACGGCGGCGGCGGACTCGCCGAGCGCCGCGTCCGCGCCGGCGTCGGCCGCCCCCGAGGTGTACACCAACGGAAACCCGGCCGGCAAAGCGCCGGTGCCGCCGGAGGCCCGGGCGGTGGACACGTCGACGCCGACCTGGGTGGTCGGCGACGGCACGCCGGCCGGCTGCACATCGGAGAAGTTCGTGGCGGCGGTGGCCGCGGGCGGGCTGATCCGCTTCGACTGCGGGCCCGACCCGGTGACGATCGTGGTCAAGGAGACCGCGAAGGTGCACAACCGCGCGCCGCGGGTCGTGATCGACGGCGGCGGCAAGGTCACGCTGAGCGGCGAGGGCAAGCGCCGCATCCTGTACCAGAACACCTGCGACCAGTCGCTGGAGTGGACGAGCACGCACTGCCAGGATCAGGAGACGCCGCAGTTGACCGTGCAGAACATCACGTTCGCCGACGGCAACTCCACCGGCGACAAGACCGAGGGCGGTGGCGGCGGCGCGATCTTCGTGCGGGGCGGCCAGTTCAAGGCGGTCAACGCCCGGTTCGTGCGCAACCGCTGCGACGCCGGCGGGCCCGACCTGGGCGGCGCCGCGGTGCGGGTGCTCAGCCAGTTTCACGGCCAGCCGGTGTACATCGTCAGCAGCACCTTCGGCGGCGCCGCCGGCCAGGGCGGGACGTGCGCCAACGGGGGCGCGCTGAGCAGCATCGGGGTGTCCTGGACGGTGCTCAACAGCGTGTTCTCCTACAACTCCGCGGTGGGCCGGGGTGCCAACCCGGCCCGGGCCGGCACCCCCGGCGGCGGCAGCGGCGGCGCGATCTACTGCGACGGCAACAATTTCACGGTGCGCATCGCGGGCACGCTGATCGAGCAGAACAAGGCCAACGAGGGCGGCGGTGCGGTGTTCTTCGTCAGCAACGACCGCACCGGCACCATGTCGATCGAGAGCTCGACGCTGCGGAAGAACCCGAGCGCGGGCTTCGAGACCCAGGGCTTCCCGGGCATCTTCTTCCAGGGCGCCAAGCCCCCGTCGGTCTCCGGGTCGACGCTGTCGAAGTGAGACCTACGAGCGCAGGCAGGCGCAGAACGGGTGGCCGGCCGGGTCGAGCAGGACCGTGTACCGCCCGGCGCCGGGCTGGAACTCGGGCCTGGTGGCGCCGAGCTTGAGCGCGCGCTCCTCGGCCTCGCCCAGGTCGTCGACGTAGAAGTCGAGGTGGAACTGCTTGGGCACGGGGCCCTCGGGCCAGGTGGGCGCGGCGTAGCCGGGCACCTGGCCGAAGCCGATCGACGTCGTGCCGTCGCTGATCATCGCGTACTCCGCCTGGCTGTGCGTGACGTCCCAGCCCAGCACCTCGCCGTAGAAGCTCGCCAGCACGGGCGGCTCGGCGCAGTCGATGTTCACCATGATGAGACTCGCGAATCCGGTCATGCGCCCATCCTCGCGGGTATTCCTGCCATCTTATGTCAGGAATCGTGGGGCGTCGGCGCCGACCAGTTGCGGCGGATGGCGACCAGCCGCAGCACGAAGGTGAGGGTGGCGGCGAGCGCGATGCCGGCCGGCCGCTGGACGTGCAGCCGGTCCAGGGCCGCCACCGAGGCGCAGCCGAGCAGGCCGGCGACCGCGTAGATCTCGCGCCGCAGCACCGTCGGGATCTCGCCGGTGAGCAGGTCGCGAGCGAGGCCGCCGCCGATGCCGGTGATCATGCCGATGATGCAGGCGCCGATCGGCGGGATGCCCGCGTCGAGGGCCTTCAGCGTGCCGGTGGCGACGAACAGCCCGAGGCCGGCGGCGTCGAGCACGAGCACCGTCCAGCGCAGCCGGCTGACCGCGGGGTGCAGCCAGAACGTGGCGGCGGCGGTGACCACCGCGACGACCGAGTACCGCCAGTCGACGAACGCGAACGGCGGCACGTTGACGAAGACGTCCCGCATGATCCCGCCGCCGAGCGCGGCGACGAACCCGACGAAGACCACGCCGAAGAGGTCGAGCCGCTTGGCCACGGCGGCCGTGGCGCCGGACGCGGCGAACACGGCGATGCCGGCCAGGTCGACGACGAGCAGGGGGCTGAGCGATGCCATCGGGATCATGTATACCGGCCGCCCGGCGCCGCGGATGCCGGCCCACGTCACGGCCGGGGTTTGCCGCGGCGAGCGCCCTGGGTATCAATGCGTCGATCGGAGAAGGAGGTACACAGTGGGCAGGGGATCCTCGATCGGCGGGATCATCGTCGCCGTCTGGCTGATCATCGGCGTGATCGCCGCGGGCCAGCGCGGCTACTTCAACAGCGATGACGCGAACTGCGCCAAGGCCGGCACGATCGTGGTGACGATCATCGCCGGGCCGCTCAACTACGTCGGGCTCAACCCCAAGATCAAGTGCGAGCTGCCGCAGCCGTCGCCGTGAGCGGCGCCCAGGCCGCGGCGGCCCGGCGTTCAGCCGGCTCACAGGGTTCGGCGCTAACGTTCCGGGATGGACGAGTTCGAGGCGCGACGGGTGGTCGACGCGCTGCGTGAGCGGGGCGTGCCGGCGCACCTGGAGATGGCGAAGGCCGGGCTGTCGCAGTTCGGCGTGCGGGTGACACTGTTCGACGGCCGGGTCGCCGTGTGGGACACGGACGGCACGGCCGGGCTCGAGGCACAGGTGATGCGGGACGGGATCCTGGTCGGGTTCGTGCCGATGATCGAGGGGTCGGAGCACTTCACGGAGGCGCAGATCGTGGACGCGATCGCGCGGACCGACTACGACCGCCCGATCGCCCGCCAGCGGGCCACGGCACCCCCGGCCGCCCCTCCGCTACCCCAGGAGGGCGGCTTCTTCCGCCGCTTCCGCAGCGGCTTCCGGGGCTGACGCGCCCTCAGGCGTCGTGCAGCTCGGCGCGCTGGATCTCGGCGAAGGCGCTTTCGAGGTACCCATCCAGGCCACGCGACTGCAGCAGATCGGCGATCAGCAGCGGGGCGTGCGCGGCCAGGGCGAGCGGCGTGACGGGTGACTCCTCGTCCGTCTCGTGAATGCCCAGGGCCCCGATCAGCAGCACCACCATGACCTGCGGGTCGACGTCCCGCCAGGCGCCGGCCGCGCGCACCGCGTGCTCGAGCGCGGCCCGCACGTCGTCGCCGTCGAGGCCGTCCGGGTGGCGCTCCTCCAGCAGGGCCCGGACGACGGCGCCGAGCACGCGGCCGGTCTGCTCCGGGTCGAGGGCGGCGAGCCGGTCGACGGCGGCCGGATAGGCCTCCGGGTCGTGGGCCCGGGCCGCGTCGACGGCCTCGACGGCGGCCACCGCGATCGCCCGGGCGACCGGCGGCAGGTGGCGCCAGGTGGTGGTCATCGTCAAGACATTGCCAGGTGAGGCGGACCACCACCAAACCGGCCCGGATAAGTCGTGCACGACTGAATCGTGCGCTATGGTTCCGGTGTGGACGTCCTCCCGCTCGACCGCCAGGTCTGCTTCGCGCTCTACACCGCCACCCGGGCGGTCACCGCGCGCTACCGGCCGGTCCTCGACGAGCTCGGCCTGACCTACCCGCAATATCTGGTCCTGCTCGCGCTGTGGGAGCGCGACGCGCGGACCGTGAAGGACCTCGGCGCGGCGCTGCGGCTGGACTCCAGCACGCTGTCGCCGCTGTTGAAGCGCCTCGAGGCGGCCGGCCTCGTGGCGCGGGAGCGGCGGGCCGACGACGAGCGGTCGGTCGTCGTGCGCCTCACCGGCGACGGCGCGGCCCTGCGGGAGCGGGCGTCCGCCGTCCCGGCCCGGCTGCTCTGCGCCGACGGGCTCGACGCCGACGAGCTCGGGCAGCTCCGCGACACCCTCGTGCGGCTGACCGCCGCACTCCAGCGACAGGGAGAAATCGATGCAGGTGCTCTACACGGCTGACGTGACCTCTACCGGCGACGGCCGCAACGGCCACGTCGCCAGCTCCGACGGGATTCTCGACTTCAACGTGGCCCTGCCGAAGGAGATGGGCGGCGCGGGCGGGGCGACCAACCCGGAGCAGCTGTTCGCCGCCGGCTACTCGGCCTGTTACCACAGCGCCCTGCGCGGCGTCGCCCGGCGGGACCAGGTGTCGGTGGAGGGCTCGCAGGTCAACGCCCGGGTCGGCATCGGGCCCAACGGCAGCGGCGGCTACGGCCTGGAGGTGTGGCTGACCGTGACCCTGCCCGGCCTGGAGCCCGGCAAGGCGCAGGAGCTGGCCGACGCCGCCCACCAGGTCTGCCCCTATTCCAACGCCACCCGCGGCAACATCGAGGTGCACATCGAGGTCGCCCAGTGACGGTCAACCGGGTCTGGCACCTCGCCAACCGGCCGACCGGCTTCCCGTCGCCCGGCGACTTCGACCTCCGCGAGGAGGCGGTGCCCGAGCCCGGCCCGGGCCAGGTGGTGGTCCGCAACGAGGTGATGTCGGTCGACCCGGCGATGCGCGGCCGGATGAACGACGTGCCCTCTTACGCCCCGCCGTTCCGGCTCGACGCGCCGATGGAGGGCGGCGCGGTCGGCACCGTGGTGGCGTCGGCGAGCGACGCGGTCAAGGTCGGCGACAGCGTCCTGCACGGCCTGGGCTGGCGGGAGTATTCGCTGCTCGACGCCGAGCGGGTGCGGGTGGTCGACACCGCGGCGGCGCCCGCCTCGGCGTATCTCGGCGTCCTCGGCATGCCGGGCCTGACCGCCTACGCGGGCCTGCTCGACGTGGCCCGGCTGCGCCCGGAGGAGACGGTGTTCGTCTCGGGCGCGGCCGGCGCGGTCGGCTCGCTCGCCGGGCAGATCGCCCGGCTGCGCGGCGCCCGGCTGGTCATCGGCTCCGCCGGGTCGGCCGAGAAGGTGCGCTATCTCGTCGACGAGTGCGGCTTCGACGCCGCGTTCAACTACCGCGACGGGGACATCCGCGCGCAGCTCAGGCGGCTCACGCCGGACGGCATCGACGTGTTCTTCGACAACGTCGGCGGCGAGCAGCTGGAGGAGGCGCTGTTCCGGATGAACCTGCACGGGCGGGTCGCGGTCTGCGGCGCGATCTCGCAGTACAACACCCCGGACCGCACCGGCATCCGCAACCTCAGCCTGCTGATCAGCAAGCGGCTGACCCTCCAGGGATTCCTGGTGATGGACCACTGGTCGCGCCGGGAGGCGTTCACCGAGGAGATGACCACCTGGCTGCGGGAGGACCGGATCAAGGTCGCGGAGACCTTCGTCGACGGCATCGACAACGCCGTCGAGGCCTTCCTGGGCATGCTCCGCGGCGCCAACCTGGGCAAGATGATCGTCCGCCTCACCTAGCCGCCCCGGCCCGTCACACCCGGCCCGTCACGCGTGGACGGGCAGGTGGAGCTGGAAGGTGATCTCCGTGTAGCGGATCGTCGGGGGCGGCAGCGCCTGCAGCTGCCGCTCCAGGACGACCAGCAGCTCCCGGGGCGGTGCCTCGGGGCGGGCCATGATGCGGACCTCGACCGGGCGGTTCGGGGCCAGCCGGAACTCGACCATGAGCTCCTCGGTGTGGTGGCGCACCCCGGCGAAGAGCCGGTCGACGACCCGCCGGGCCCGGTCCAGGAAGTCGCTGAGCTCGGCCGGGGTGGTCGCCCGGCGCAGCTGCTCCTCGCTGCTCACCAGCACGATCCGGCCGCGGGCGGGCTCCTGGCCGGCGGCCGGGCCGGACCGGGTGAGCTCATGCAGGTCGCCGCCGGCCATCGTGGTCGCCGCCGGCACGCCGTTGAGCAGCCGCGGCGGCAGGGCGTTGACGGCGTCCGGGCCGGGCTCGGCCTCCACCTCCGGGTCGCCGTCCTTGGCGTCGGCGACCCGGAAGGCGAGCGCCCGGACGGCCCCGCCGGGCAGGCCGATCTCCACCGGGCGGCCGGCCTCGACCGCCTGCAGCAGCCGGGCGTGCATGGCGCCGGTCAGCAGCACCGCGAAGCCGTCCTCGACCTGCCGGGCCGTCGGCTGCTGCCCCGCGCTCCCGCCGCTGCGGACGATCAGCAGGAAGTTGCAGGCGAGCCGGCTGGCCCGCTCGCCGCCGGGCGCGACGATTGCGGCCGGGCCGTTCTGGCCGGGCGCCCACACATAGGTCTTCGGGGTGCCGGCCAGCCCGGGGAGGTACGCACAGACGTCCGGCGCCTCCCGCATCGCCTCCCGCAGCGCGGGCAGCTCCTCGGCCGGCGCCGACAGCTCCAGCCGGTCGCCGTCGTGCACGACGTGCAGGAACGGCAGGTTGTAGGCGGGCGCCCGGGACAGCATGGTGGCGGCGCGGAACTCGGCGTCGTCGAGCACGGGCGCCCGGCCGGGCCGGAACCACCACGGGTGCGGGTAGTAGCGCTCCTGCGCGCCGAGCAGGGCCAGCACCCGGGCGTGGCCGAAGCGCTGCACGACCGCGGTCTCGCCGCCCAGCAGCGGCAGGGCGATCAGCGGCGGCCGGGAAAGATCCACTGTGGACGGCAGGGCGGCCGGCGGGTCGGCGTAGACGAACCCGGTGACCCGCTCGTCGGCGTCGAGGCCGGGGCGGCCGAAGACGCTCACGTCGCCGGCGTCGACCAGCCGCCCCTCGGCGGCGAAGCGGTGCACGGTGCGGGCCATGGTGAACGGGAACCCGGGCGCGGGCGCCCCGGTGCGGGCGACCGCGAACACCATCTCGCGCTGGCCGTGCCGCGCCAGGCCGTCGGTGGTGTACAGCAGCGCGGGCAGCATGCCGCCGGCCGTGCGGATGCCACCCTCGTCGATGGCGACCGACAGCTCGCCGGGGATGAGGATCTCCCGGCCCACGGGTAACGCGGAGCCCACGGGGCCGATCATCCCACTCGCACGCAACCCCTTCGGGCCCCTCGACGGCGGCCCCGGATGCCTGGCGCCGCCCGGCCCGGGCGGCGACGATGAGGACATGCGCGTTGGTGTGATGCGTATGACGTCGGTGCCGCCGCCCGGCTATGTCGCGTTCGTCACCCGCCACCTGGAGCCGCTACGCCGCGACGCGGTGCGGGTGGTCGGCGGCGAGGAGGAGGCCGACCACCTCTACGTGGAGGTGCTCACCGACGTCGCCGCCCACTGGTCGTGGCTTGAGCTGCGGCGCACCCGCCTGCGCCAGCCACGGGCCGCCGACGACTTCCTCAACCAGGTGTTCCGGCGCCGGGCCGAGCGCTTCTACGCCGACGAGCACCCGTACTCCGCCGGGCCGGACGACGACCGGCAGATCACGGTGACGCCGGAGCGGGTGCAGGAGCGCCCGGCCCGCCGGGTCTACGTGAGCACGGCGGTGCGCCTGGCCCCGATCGTGGCCCCGCGGCGGACCCGGACGCTGTTCGTGGCGGGCCCGGTGTCGGAGGCGGCGATCGCCTGGTGGCACGCCTACGAGAACATCCGCCGCCGCCGGCTCGTCTACGTGGGCTTCGTGGCCCTCGCGCTGCTGATGCTCCTCGCCCAGTTCTCCGCCCCGGCCGACCTCTAGTCGCCGGCTCCAACCCTGCTCGCCGAGCGCGGCTGGACCGGGCATCGCGACCGGAACTCTCCGCGATCATGCCGGAGTCGCCGCCGCACCACGCGTTTTTCATGATCGCGGAAGGTCGATGTACCCACTGGTACCTTAAGGTTCCGCGATCATGAGAAACCCGCCGTTCGCCGGCGAGACGTGCATGATCACGGAGAGATTCGGTCGCTCCGGCTGTGGCCGGACGGGGCGGCGGCGCTCGTTGGGGCGGCGGCGCTCGTTGGGTCGGCTGCTCGACGAAAAGTCCGGACACTTCGTGTCCGGACTTTTCGGATTTATACCCTGGCGGGGTGTAAATCAGCGCACGTGTCCGAATTTTCGGACTTATCGGTCCTTGTCAGTCGGTGCCGGATTCCATGGCGGCGGCGTCGAGCAGCTCCGCGTCGGCCGGCTCCGCGCCGCGCGAGGCGATCGCCGCCGCGCCGCCGGCCGGCATCGCGCCGATCAGGTCCGCGGACGGCGTCTGCAGCGCGCCGGGCAGCATGGGGCCGCCGATCACGTTGAGCGTGACGTACTGCTCGAGCTTCGAGCGCGAGTCCGCGATGTCGAGGTTGCGCATGGTCAGCTGGCCGATCCGGTCGATCGGGCCGAACGCCGCGTCCTCGGTGCGCTCCATCGACAGCTTGTCCGGGTGGTACGACAGCGCGGGCCCGGTGGTGTCGAGGATCGAGTAGTCCTCGCCCCGGCGCAGGCGCAGCGTGACCTCGCCGCTCACCGCGGTGCCGACCCAGCGCTGCAGGGCCTCGCGCAGCATCAGCGCCTGCGGGTCGAGCCACCGGCCCTCGTAGAGCAGCCGGCCGAGCTTGCGTCCTTCGTTGTGGTACGCCGCGACGGTGTCCTCGTTGTGGATGGCGTTGACCAGCCGCTCGTAGGCCGCGTGCAGCAACGCCATGCCGGGCGCCTCGTAGATGCCGCGGCTCTTCGCCTCGATGATCCGGTTCTCGATCTGGTCCGACATGCCCAGCCCGTGCCGGCCGCCGATGGCGTTGGCCTCCAGCACCAGGTCGACCGCCGAGGCGAACTCCTTGCCGTTGATCGTCACCGGCCGCCCCTGGGCGAAGCCGATGGTGACGTCCTCCGCCGGGATCTCCACCGCCGGGTCCCAGAACCGCACGCCCATGATCGGCTCGACCAGCTCGATGCCGTTGTCGAGGTGCTCCAGCGACTTCGCCTCGTGCGTCGCGCCCCAGATGTTGGCGTCGGTCGAGTAGGCCTTCTCCGTGCTGTCGCGGTACGGCAAAGCATGAGCGAGCAGCCACTCCGACATTTCCTTGCGCCCGCCCAGCTCGCCCACGAACGCGGCGTCGAGCCACGGCTTGTAGATGCGCAGCGACGGGTTGGCCAGCAGCCCGTAGCGGTAGAACCGCTCGATGTCGTTGCCCTTGAAGGTGGAGCCGTCGCCCCAGATCTGCACGTCGTCGGCGAGCATGGCGCGCACCAGCAGGGTGCCCGCGACCGCCCGTCCGAGCGGGGTGGTGTTGAAATACGCCCGGCCGCCGGAGCGGATGTGGAACGCCCCGCAGGCCAGCGCCGCGAGGCCCTCCTCGACGAGGCTCGCCCGGCAGTCGACGAGCCGCGCGATCTCGGCGCCGTAGGCGGTGGCCCGCCCCGGCACGGAGGCGATGTCGGGCTCGTCGTACTGGCCGATGTCGGCGGTGTAGGTGCACGGGATGGCACCCTTCTCGCGCATCCACGCGACCGCCACCGAGGTGTCGAGGCCGCCGGAGAAGGCGATCCCGACGCGTTCACCGACAGGCAGGGAGTTGAGGACCTTGGACACATGGAGAGCATATACGACGTACTGCATAACCATGCAACCCCTTGCGGGTTTCCCGTAGGTTCCGTCGCCCGAACGGACAGTTGACCTTGCCGGTCCGCGGCGGTGCGATCGACGGTTGTGATGGAAAGTCCTTCGGAAAAGGGAAGCGGTTCATGACGGACGCGCACGACCAGGGCCTCACGCTGCACCTCATCACCCACGTGCCGGCCCACGAGCCGCGCGAGGAGGACCCCCACTACCACCTGTTCGAGCAGGTGAAAGGCAGAATGAAACGCCAGGGCCTGTGGCGGTGCGCGATCGGCGACAACTACTGCGGCGGCAACGTCGAGCTGCACCACTCGCACATCGAGTTCTCCCAGACCGGCAGCGTCGACCTGGACAAGATCAACCAGCAGCTCGGCCTGCACCTCGACAGCGACGACGACTTCCAGGAGTGGATCGAGTCGCCGGGCAACCTGGAGCCGTTGTGCGCGGTCCACCACCGCACGCATTTCGGGGTACACGTGATTCCCGGGCCGCTGTGGGAACCGCTGCGCTACCGGGCCGCCGAGGCCAAGCCGGCGGCCGAGTTCATCCCGGCCGACGACGTCGACGACGACGAGGAGACGGTCGTCAAGACCACCCGGACGACGACGGTCCGCCGCCGCCCCACCAAGTCGGGTGAGGTCGAGGTGGACAAGATCGAGGACGAGAAGACCAAGGTGAAGGTGATGGCCGGCCACCATACGGTCGAGGAGCACGTCGAGCGACGCCACAGCGTGGACAAGGCGGCAGTACCGCGCAAGAGCGCCCCCCGCAAGCCCAAGGCCGGCTTCTTCGCCCGCCTGTTCGGCCGTGACTAAGCCGTTCGGGGACGCGGGGCGTACCGGCTAGTTGGCGCTCTGCTGCGCGGTCTCGTCGTCCGGCTTGCGCAGCAGGGCCGTCACCTCCTGGCGCACGCCGAAGGACGGGCCGCCGATCAGTTCCCAGGCCCGGGAGACGCCGAGCAGGAAGCACACCACCACCAGGACGGCGATCGAGTCGACGATGCCGCTGTCCTGGGGGTGCTCGCCCAGCTGCAGTCCGCGTACCAACTGGAAAGCGAACGCGACGAGCAGCCCGACCAGGAACAGCGCGTCGCGCACGCGCCGCGACCAGAGCAGCCGGAGGCGCGCCAGGGACAGCAGCGCCGCCACGACGAACGCGATCCCGGTCCCGCCCACGGCGACGGTGGCCCAGGCCACGTCATCACCCGGAATCAGCGCGAACAGCGACACCGTCAGCGCGTCGGTGAACGCGGTCAACGCCGCCGCGGCCCGGATGCGATGCACCGGCGCCGCCTCCTCCGTGGCCGCCAGCCGATCCGCGGACACCGACATCGCCACGAACAACAAACCGATCAGCGCACCGGCCACGCCGGCACTCGCGACGAAGAAGTCGCGGAGATCCTCGGGCACCATGCCCTTATCCTCGCACCCACGCCGGGTCGCGGTAGGTCGACGGCGGTCGCTGAAAGCAGGGGCGTCGCCTCGGGTCGCACCGGCCCGCCGGTGGCGGCCCCGGCGTGGCCCGCCCGCCCCGGCATGGTCGCCGCGCTGACCGGGGCGGTCACCGGTGTGCCGCTGGTCCTCGTCCTGCTGGTGCTGGTCGTGCGCGCCCGGGCTACGCGGCGCGGGTGATCACGTCGTTCATGCGGCTGCGGGCGAGCTCCATGCGGATGCGCCGGTCGCTGCGCGGATCGGTCGTCGTCGGGTCGATGGGCTCGCCGATGACGACGACCATCGTGGGCTTGCGGCGGAAGGCCCGGCCCAGTCCCTTCGGCGGGTCGAATCGGATCGACAGCGGCAGGACGGGCACCCGCGCCTGGGCGGCGACGTGGAACGCGCCCCGCTTGAAGTCGCGCAAACCGGTGTCGTAGGGCTTCAGCTCCCCCTCGGGGAAGAAGTGCACGATTCTTCCCTGGGCGAGCAGGAGTTCGATCTCGGAGAAGAACAGCGGCAGTTCCGCCGGAGTGTGTGGTACTGCGACGCCGCCCAGCAATTTCACGAGGCCGCCGTACCACCGGTGCTCGAGGTTCATCGGCGCCGCCGTGAAGACGGGCCGGCGCGGGAACAACGCCAGCCCGACGAGCGCGCTGTCGAGCAGATGCACGTGGTTGCACACCGTCAGTGCGCCGCTGGCGCGGGGGAGCCGGTTCTCGCCTTCGGTGCGGACTCCCAGGATCACCCGGGTGAAGAGAAAGAGCAGCGGAATCGCTATCACGTAGTAGAAGGCGTTCGACAGCAGCCGGTATATGCGCCCGGCGTATCCGGCGGGCGGCTCCGGGGCGTGGCCGGCCCGCGCGTAGACGCGCTCGATCGCCTTGACGCTCCGGTCGACCGCATACAGTTCGGCGTAGCGGGTGTACGTTTCCGACGCGGCTTCGAGCCCCGCCGGGTCGTCGATCCAGCCGTCGATCCGCTCGGCGAGCGATGACGGGTCACCGGCGTGGAAGAGGTTCGCCGGCCCGAGGGCGAACTGGCCGGTGGCGCTGCGCCGGCTGTCGGAGATGACCGGCACGAGTCCGCACGAGAACGCCTCCATGCACGACATTCCCTCGATCTCGACGTCGGAGGCGTGCACGTACAAATCGGAGCCTCGGATGAGCTCGATGAGCGATTCCTGCGAGTAATAGCCGAACTCCGCCGGATTCGGCAGCTTCGCCGCCATCCGGCGGAGGCGTTTCTCCCGCGGTCCGTGCCCCGCGAAGTGCAACTGGATGCGCGCGGCGTGGCGCGATCGGCGTACCGCCCGGATCAGCACATCCTGCCGTTTCTCGGCGGAGAATCGCCCGACCATGAGGATCCGGAACGGCTCGCCGTCGCCCCGGACCCGGGCCGGCCCCGGCCGGAAGCCGCTGCCGACGCCGTTGGAAATCACGTGCAGCCGGGCCCGGTAGCCGTGCTTGCGCAGCTGCGCGGCGATGAAGGTGGAGGGGCAGTGGATGTCGGCGAAGCGCCGGTAGAAAGCGAGCCGCAGCAGGACGTAAACGAGGTGCGCGGCCGGCGGGAACCAGCCCAGGCCGATGTTGTAGGTGATGTTCTCGGGCTGAATGTGGAATGCGGCGATGACCGGCACGCCCAGCCGGCGGGCGACGCGCTCCGCGGCCCGCCCCAGCGGCCAGGGCTGGTAGATGTGGACGACGTCGGCGCCTTCGATGGCGGCCAGCAGTACCTCGCGGACGGGCTTGGCGAAAACGGTGCTCTGGCGGTGTGCGAGGCGGCTCGCGATCGGCACCACGAGCTCCGGAACCCAGAACATTTCGGGTCCGTCACGGGCCGGCTCGGCCGCGTCGTCCGCTTCGCCGCACGCGACCACGCGCACCGTGTGCCCGCGCGCGATGAGACCGGTGGCGAACCGCATCGCCGATATCGTGGTCCCGTTGTTGTTGACCTCGAACGTGTCGATGACCAGCGTGATAATCATTGCCGCGCCGCCGCTCCCCGCGTCGTTTCCGCGCCGGCCCGTCCCTGATGGCCGGCCTGGTCTACTTCCCCTCGACCGATGGATCTTGACAAGCGGTTACGGATTATGGCGGTGGCGCCGGCCTCGGTGAATCGGCTTCGTGCGTGAGGAACATGCGGACATCCCTGGCCGAAACAAGTGATCAGCACGCTATCCAACACGAATCGGCGGGTCAATCCTTCCCGGCCGCCCAGCGCCCGTGATCATCATTACCGTGCACGCCTCTGGCCGGCGCTCGATCCGGCCGGGAAACCGCGCGTCCGGTGATGACCTACCGCCGGGTCGAGCTCGCGGTCACGCGGAATTCGCGCCGCCGTGGCCGGTCCGCCCGGCGCGCCGTGGCGTGGGCAGCGTGCCGTAGGTGATCGCATGGACGATGAACGCCGGGGCGGGTGAGATCGGCACGAAGCCTTGGTGCCCTATGTGTCCCACCCGGGTGACCAGGTCGGACCATGGCGCTCCGCGGGGGCGACCGGAAACCGTGGGCGCGGGTCGTGGTCATAGCTGCGGTCCGACGCTCGGTGCCGCGGCTGGGGTTCTTGCCGCGGCCGGTCACTGCCGCGGCATCGCCGGTGACCAGCGCACCGGTGGCGTCCCGGCCGCCACGAGCGCCGCGTTGATCCGGCTGAACGGCCGGCTGCCGAGAAACCCGGCCGGGTTCATCGGGCTGGGGTGCCCGGCCCGCAGTACCACATGTTGGTTATTCGTCACCAGCGGCGCCTTCATCTTCGCCGCCGCGCCCCACAGCACGAACACGACCCGGTCCGCCTTGTCGTTCAGCGCCCGGATCGTGGCGTCGGTGATGTTCTCCCAGCCGCGCCCCTTGTGCGAGTTCGGGGTGCCGGCGCGGACGGTCAGCACGGAGTTCAGCAGCATCACCCCCTGCCGGCACCACGCGGTCAGGTCGCCGGACGGCGGCGGCTCCACCGCCAGATCGTCGCGCATCTCCTGGTACACGTTGCGCAGGGACGGCGGGACCGGGACGCCCGGCGGCACGCTGAAGCTCAGCCCGTGGGCCTGCCCCGGCCGGATGTACGGGTCCTGGCCGAGGATGAGGACCCGGGTGGCCGCGAGCGGGCACAATCGGTACGCCGCATAGATGTCTTGCTTCCGCGGGTACACCGTGGCGGACCGGTACTGCTCGACAACGAACGAGGACAGCG
Source organism: Dactylosporangium sp. CA-092794 (assembly GCF_050948465.1). Taxonomy (NCBI): domain Bacteria; kingdom Bacillati; phylum Actinomycetota; class Actinomycetes; order Micromonosporales; family Micromonosporaceae; genus Dactylosporangium; species Dactylosporangium sp. CA-092794. The sequence goes on from NZ_CP192044.1 coordinate 2,110,781, forward strand.
CCGCGACGACGTCGGGGTCGACATACGGGCCGACCGCCTCGCGCCAGTCCTCGGGCAGGAAGTCCAGGAGGTAGACGGGCTTCGTCGATCCGGTCATGGCCCGCAATCTATCGTCCGGCCGGCTCGCCGCCTCCGGAGGCGAGCCGCCGCCTGCCACCGGGCGCGGACCTCGCGGTCGCGCAGCAGGCGGACCACCGCGCTGGTGTCGATCAGGAACGACGGACGGCCAGCGTCGGCTACTCTGCCGGGGCGGTGACGGTGTGGCCGAGCGTCCGGAGTGCCCGGCGGAACTGTGTTTCGTGTTCGACGGGTACGGCGAGGTGGCGGTCGCCCACCAGGGTGCACAGGCCGCGCAGTTTTCCGTCGCGGGCGATGAGGGTCGCGAGCGGCGCGTCGGCACATTCGATGAGGCGAACGACTCCTCGGTCGCGGACCTTGGAGGCGCGGGCGGTCACGTCGGTGACCAGGGTGGTGAGCGCCTCCGGCAGGTCGTGTGTTGCCCGATCCTTCAGGAAGTCGGTGAGCTGGTCGAGTTGCCGGCCGGCGTCGACCGCGTCGAGCAGCGTCTCGGCGTTGACGGTCCACACCCGGTCGCTCGTGTGCTTGGCGTGCGCGTCGAGCACCAACCGGTCGGTGGGGGAGATGTCGCCGACGGCGACGATGTCGAGGTTGGGCAGGATCTTCAGGGACTGCTCCGGCGGGCTGCTCTTCGCCGGCGGCTGGTAGTCGTCGGCCAGGCCGAGCGCATAGGCGCCGAGCGGGTTGAGGCGTACCGCGAGCAGGCCGTCGTAGCGGCTGAGGTAGTCGAGGTAGTCGGCGCCCCAGTTGGCGTGGTAGTCGGTGCGGGCGCCGGCCGGGTCGGTGTACTCGACGTCGACGAGTCCGAGGGTTGCGGCGTACTCGAACAGCACGGCCAGGGTGTACCGGCCTTCCAGGAGTGCCCAGTCGGCGAAGCCGGTGTATCCGAGGCTGCCGTACTGCGGGTCGATGAGGTAGAGCTTCCACAGTCCGCGCTCGCTGCGGGCGATGGTCGGTGAGGTCTCGCGACGGCGGCACATCATGTTGAACAGGGCGTCGATCGCGATCCACTCGTCGCGCGGACAGCCTTCCAAGGCGTTGACGACGGCTTTGCGGCGGGTCTTCACGGATGTGAGGACGTTCGCGGCGCGCTGGCCCTTGATGTGCTCGACCCGGTTGAACTCGTCGATCACGGTGGTACTGATCCAGGATCGCCACAGCTTGCGGATCGTCGCGGCGGGTGGCTGGGCCAGCGCGGTGCGCCCGCGGTCGGTGAGCCGGAGCCGCCCACCGGCGAGTTCGGCCAGTCCGCCGGCCTGCAGCAGTAGCGGCCAGGCGAACGCCGCGATCGGCTCGGCCGGGTAGAAGTCGCCGCCTTCCAGGACTTCGGTGACCGCGGCCACGGTCGCGGCGGCCGGTCGGCGGGTCGTCTCGCTGCACCGCAGCCGGCCGCTGGCCGTGAGCTGCAGGACCGCGTGAAGGTCGGCCTGCGCCGGAGTGGCGGTCAGCCGTACGGTCTCAGGAACGGTGAGTTGTTCATCGTCGCTGTCCGCGTCGACGGTGGCTTCTTCGATCATCGCCTCGAGATCCGACGCTCGCTTCGATGCCATCGGCGGAGAATAGCCGACCGAGGGACAGCGGCGGTTCGCTGGAGGCACTGCGGAGCTCTCGGGCTGTCCGAGCCGGACTTTCCGCAGAACGGCGGGCGGGCTAAAATCTAGACTGTCTAGATGGTGAGGTGGCATCATGCATTGGCAAGTTCAAGAGGCCAAGCAGCGGTTCAGCGAGGTGCTTCGAGCGGCCGAGTCCGGTGAGCCGCAGATCGTGACCAAACACGGTGAAGAGGTCGCGGTCGTGATCGACATTGCCGAGTATCGCCGGCTGCGCGGTGAGTCGATGACGTTCATGGAGTTTCTTCGCGAGGAACCGGTAGACGACGCCGATATTGACGCCGCGATGGAACGGGCGTCGGATTCGCCACGCCAGGTAGATCTCGCCGGCTGATGGCCTACCTGCTCGACACCAACGTCGTCTCCGAGCTCCGCAAGCAAGCGCCGGACGAGAACGTCGCCGCGTGGCATCGGCGGAATGCCGCTGCGGATGCTTACGTCAGTGTGCTGACCCTGGGCGAAATTCGGCAGGGAATCGAGCGGATCCGCCGACGGGACGCCCCCCACGCGGGCGTCCTGGATCGGTGGCTCGAGCGGCTCGCCACGGTTTACCGGGATCGTGTTCTTACCGTTTCCGCCGACATCGCCGATGAGTGGGGGCGACTCCAAGCGTTCGATCCTCCACCGGCCATCGACGGGTTGATCGCTGCGACCGCGAAGGTCCACCACCTCGTGCTGGTGACGCGCAACGTCCGGGACGTCGCACGTACCGGTGTGCAGCTTGTCAATCCCTTCGAGCCGACGTAGGCCGGTATCGAGGTCTCAGTATGCCGCATCACCATGATCGGTGGTTAGCTGGTCGCCATGGATGTGGTCATCCAGCCGCCGAGGGCGTGGTCATTTGGACGCTACGATGACGGTCACCTGGACGCCGCGGTTCTGAAATCTTGAGCCGCCCTGCGCGTCGACGCCCACAGCCGACCAGTCACCAGCCGACGCCGGGGACGGCTAACCGAGATCGTTTGCGCAGGCCTTGTACAGTAGCTGGCCATGGGCCGATGATGGGGTGACCTCATGAGTGCCAGCTCGTTCCACGTCGGCGTATATCTGACCGGGCTGTTCCTGAAGGACCCCTTTGCCGCTCATCACAACTTGCTGATTCCTCTGTGCACACTGATAGGTGATCGGCTACGGGTCACCGACGAGGGCGAACGAGCCCTTCGGCTATGGCTCGACAGTCCGTTGAGTGAAAGTGCCCAAGGTGCGGTTACTGCGCTCCTCCTGAAGGAGCCGGATTCCGGTGGCGAACTGGAGCAAACCTTTCGCGCACTGATTGATTCGTATTTCGTCGAGGCGACCCCTGCGGCGTCCGGAGCGCCTACCGAGGCCCGGCGCCGGCGCCAACTGTTGGAGTCGATGTCACTGCACGAGCGCACGGCGGAGTTCGACAGATCACGATGGTCCACGGTCGTGCAGCACTTCGCCGCCTTCAGTTCCGATCACAAGCGTGATATCAGCCTGGTCGAGGCCGTGGTCGTCGAGAGCGAGGACCCGGGGGCATTCGCAGCCTTGTGCGATGACGGATCGTCGCTCATTGTTCTGCAAAGCCGCTTCCAGGAGTGGCTGTACTTCCAGGACGATCTGCGGGCGCTTGCACGCTACGGAGAGCCCTGGACGGGCATTCCAAGTTCGAAGCGTAACGCACGTCTGCAGGCAGTCTTCCTCGCCTTGGCCCGGTCGAGGCTGTTTTGCCTTCGTTTCATCAAGGGCTGGGGCCTGGTCATCGACACGGACCAAGCTTTTCGCGCCGAGCGCACTCCGGCAAGCTTTGCCGTGGCGGGTGATGCTCTCAATTTCATTCTGTCGCACGAGATAGCCCATTGCGTGCTCGGCCATGCAGGACATGAGAGGCGCCTGTTCGGGCTGGGTGGGCCGTCGGCTGCGACGCCTGGAAGTGTGTACGCCGAGCTTGAAGCTGATCAGTTGGCAGCCGAGGTCATGAGGAAGTGGTCTCGTGATCGAGCCAAGTTACTGGGAACCCACGAGACCACCGATTATTACATGACATGGATGGCGGCGGTGGCTGCGGCGGTGGCGATTGCCGTGTATGAACGCGGGACGTTCATACGTCTACCCGATACGCATCCTCCGGCAGAACAGCGACTGCAACTGATATCCGACGCTTTTGCTAGAAAGTGGCGGCTTACGCGTCCGCTTCGCACTGCGACAATCCGGCTTCTGGCGGAAGCCTCAGGGCTGCAGGCGGTCTACTCGGCTGCGGACATCGACCAGCCCTTACCGCCGAGCGTGTGGCAGGATGCCATGTCCATGCCTTGCCTGAGTCAGTCGGAGCGAGACGGCCTTGCTGCGGCCGCGGTGGCAGATTATCTGCTGGCCGGCGCCATGGCCTCACCGGAAGCCTTTCAGCAAGATGATCTGCCGCCTCCAGTGACCCCTTTCCCCGCCGGTCTGTCGCGGCATGAGTTTCAGGAGTACCTCACAGACATTGGGGTACCCGAGCCACGGCGGCACGTGCTCTTCGATACGCGGAAACCTCTCTCCTACATGACTGCCGTCGACATCATCTCGGCGGCATCAGGACTGTCCGCAATCGAACCGGAGAACATGCGGCGAACGATCGCGTACTTCATCGCTTCGAGAAACCTGTCGGCTATGAGTTCGAGGGACAACAGTGACCACTCCCGACAATGACCTGGGACGAACGACCGAGCACTTGATTGCCCTGAGTGACGATGATCTTTATCTTGAGCTCGGCAACGTCATTCTCGGACTGGGGCCCGGCGCTTCCCCGAAAGATCCCGAAGCCAACCGCAGATTTGGACTCCAGTGGTTCAACAGCCGGCGAGAGCAGTTTCAACAGACCGTATGTTCGAACGAACGAGTCATAGCGATCCGTCGCTCCAGTGACAGCGAGCAGCTGATCGCCGTAGCGACGATCGCCGACGCGTTGATGGCGATCGTGGGATTGCCCGCGTCAACGGTGGTGAGCATTCTGATCATTCGGCTGGGGTTGGACTCCTATTGCGATCGGTACTGGAGTTAGGTCTTGATCGGGGTTCGCACGCGCGCGTCACCTCGCGACGGCTGGTGACAGCCAGCCGTACGAGGTGAGTGTGCGCAACGCCTGGAGGGTGACAATGCCGCGCCACTCCAGACGCGATGCCTCGCTCGGGGGTGTCCACGTGATGAGCCAGCCGCCGTCAGGCTGCTGCGCCGTGGCGAGGTGGTCGAGGTGGGCCTCGATCTGGCCGTCATCGAACAGGCGCCGCCACGGCGAGTCTGTGGTCGGTGCCACGGTCAGCGGCGACAGCCCGTACTCGCCGTCCTTCGGCACTGCCTGATACGCCGGCGAGGCGGCCATCCGCTCCAGTACGCCCGGGGCGTACCGCTCGGCCCGCTCCCGGTCCGGCACGTGTGCCAGGAACGCCAGCATCTCCGCCAGCGCGTGCACTTCGTCGGGCAGCGCATCGGTTTGGACGGCGTGCCAGCAGAAGCGGCTTGCCGCCTCCCGCCACGGATGGTCGAAGTCAAGCCGGTACAGCAGAGCGGCCAGGCCGGCCGTGGGGTTGACGCCCGGCTCGTAGGTCCAGTCCGACCAGTGTTCGGCGCGGGGGAAGGACTCGATGACCGGGAAGGCGAGCGGAACCGCGCCACCGGCGTCGACCTCGGCCGCGGTACGGCTGAGAAAGTCACACGCCCGGCCGAGCATCCGCGCATCGGCAGCACCGGCGGCGGCCAGCGCCTGGAACGCGACCTCCACGTCGATCGGCAGGCTGGCCGGGCAGCGCTTGTCCGGCTCCAGCCCGTGGCCGAAGCCGCCGTCGGCGTTCTGGTACCCGCGCAGGACATCGACCACAGCGTCCGCGGGCTCGCCCAGGAACAGGGTGGCGAACAGGCGGCGCTCCAGCAGACGCGCCTCGGCCAGCAGGAATCGGTCTGCCGAGAAAAATGCATCGGTCATGTACCGGAGGCTAGGCGCCGGCTCCAGACGCGTCTTGAACAAAACGGACGGCCGCTCGCGCTCGCCGGCTCGGGCAGGGCGCTCGCTTGTCAGGTGATGGCGCCTGGAGGAGCGAGCCACGCGGCCGGCTGACCCGTTGCCTTGACGATCTCGTCGAAGTCGTGGTCGTAGTGCACGAGGGTCAGTCCGCTCAGTTCGGCGGTGGCGGCGAGGAGCAGGTCGACCGCGCCGGCCGAGCGGTGTGTGCCGCGCGCCGTCATGGCGGCCTGGACTTCGGTCGCGCGGCCGTAGATCCCGTCCGGCATCGTGACCCATGCGAATGTGGCGTCGAACAGCTCCAGCCATTCTTCGCGATCGGCCTTCGATCGGGCGCTGTACAGCAGTTCCAGCTCAGTGATAGGGCAGATGCCGATGACGCCGGCGGTGATCTGCGGCTGCCACCGGGCGCGGACCTCGCGGTCGCGCAGCAGGCGGACCACCGCACTGGTGTCGACCAGGAACCGCGCCGGGGTCATGCCCGGTACGTCGACTTGTCCAGCAGCTCGTCGAAGGCGCCGGCCTCGCCGAGCTCGGCGAGGCGCGTGAGCGCTTTGGCTCGACGCAACTGTTGCGCGGTCGATCGCAGCGCGGTGTTGACCGTGTCCTTCTTGGTCTTGGTGCCGAGGAGCTCGGATGCCTCGGCGAGCGCTTCGTCGTCAATGTCGATGAGGACCTTGGTCATGGTGCACCACCTTCGTATATATGTCTACCGCCGGAAGTATATACGACGACGGTGTTACGCGGGTGTTGCCGACGCCGCCGGGGAACACCGGTGGGTCTGAGCGGGCAATAGCCGCTCAGAGGTCGAGGAAGTACCGCATCACCTTGCGGATCTCGGTCAGGTCGTCGTTGCTGACATAGCCCAGTCGGCGCTGGAGACGGCTGGCGTCGATGGCCCGCATGTCCTCCGGTCTGGCGAAGCTGGCTTGGCGAAGGCCCGAGTTGCCGCTGGTGATCCTCGGTTGAGTTACCAAGCCGCGGTCGTGGCTGGTGAGCGGGACCACGATCACCATGTTGATCGGCAACGCGTGCAGCCCGTTTGACGACACCACGACGACCGGGCGACGGCCGCCCTGCTCGTGTCCAACCGTGGGATCGAGTTCGGCAAGCCAGATCTCGCCGGTACGGATGTCGCTCACTCCCACCAGCCGGCTTCGTCATCGGCGGTGAGCGTGTCGCGATCCGTGCCCGCCTGCCAGGACCGCGACTCGGCCCGGTCCGCCGCCCAAGCGGCTGGGTCCTCCTGGCGGAGCCGTTCGAGTTGTTCCTGCGCACGCGCGAAGAAGGTCTGCCGTTCGAGCGTTTCCGTGGCCTCGGCCAGCAGGGCTCCCATGGTGGTGCCGCGCTCCCGCGCCAGGACCGCTAGCCTGTCGCGGACCGCAGAGTCGACCTTGATCGTGGTGCTGCTCATACTCAACAGTCTACCGTGCGGTATACCTGACCAGGTGGCTTGAGGTCGCTCAACCCGGATCTCCACTCGTGGGGGACTTGCGGCCGAGTCGAGGACGCTACCAGCCTCTGGAGCGCCACTCCGGCAGCGACGGGCGCTCGGTGCCGATCGTGGAGTTCTTGCCGTGGCCCGGGTAGAAGGTGACCTCGTCCGGCAGGCGGTCGAAGAGCTTGGTGGTCACGTCGTGGTAGAGGGAGTCGAAGTCCTTCGCGTTGCCGCGGGTGTTGCCGACGCCGCCGGGGAACAGTGACGGGTCTTGAGGGGCAATAGTTAGCTGCGGCCTGTCTGCGCGGACGGCAGGGTGCCCCAGGGAGCCGGCGCCAAGTCTGCTTTCGTCCTCAGTTGACGGAGCCTGTGCCCGCCGCCGGGGATTTCGGGCGATCTTGAACTGGATTCCCCGGCGGCGGTTACTGCTCAGCGGATGGACTGCAGTATTTCGCCGTTGTCGGACAAGATCCAGAAAGACCACCCGTTTCGGTTCGGGTTCACCGACGGGTTGTATGCGGAAACAACTGCGGCCGCAGCGCCGCTGGGTGTGGAGTATGTCCTGCCATTCAGCTTGCCGCTCGTAATCGTTACTCCCTTGGTGTTGGAGTCGTAGACGGCCTCGATCCGGGTGGCCTCGTAGATCGCGTAAATCGGTACCTGGCCGTTCTGGCGTTCGTCCTTGGGTTTCGCCGAGGAGGGCGCATTGGCGAAATGCTCGACCAGGCGGGCAACCGCCTCGCCCTCGCTGACTTCCCAGGCGTTTGCGAGGAGTTGGACCTTGCTGTGAGCGTCGTTGGGAACGTCTTTGATTGTGGCCATGGGGCTCCTGCTCCTCCCCGTGAGCTGATAGCAGCAAAAGTAGCAAATCAGAGTATTTCAAGTCAAACAGAGAACCTAAGATTGCCTCACGTCCCGGCAGATACGGAACTCATGGCATGAAGATGCGGAAGAAAGCTTGCTCAAACGCGGAACTGGTGCCACGGTCCAAGGGTGGATGGTGCACTGACGGGCCTGGCTGACCGCCGCTTGACTGCCGTGCTTACCGATCGGTTGACCGAGGAGCCGACCGTGGTGCTGAACGGACCACGAACGGTTGGCAAGAGCACGCTGCTGAGCAAGTTCGGGGAACACGTTGGTAGGACGGTGATCGATTGTGATGATCCTGCCACCCGTGGTGCGGTTCGTAACGACCCAGGGCGCTTCGTCACCGGCCCGAGCCCGGTGCTCATCGACGAGTTTCAGCATGTTCCGGAACTCCTCGACGCCATCAAGGCCGAGCTCAACCGTGACCTGCGCCCTGGGCGCTTCGTACTTGCCGGATCCACCCGATACTCGACGTTGCCGCAGGCTGGTCAGTCGCTGACCGGCCGGGTCGACATCATCGAGGTGCTACCGCTCGCTCAGACGGAGATCGACGGTAGCCGGGGGGAGCCGTTCGTTCACCAGCTCCTTCGCGGGGCGATGCCAGCCCAATCGGCCGAGCCGTCACCGACCAGCCGGGATGAGTACGCGCGACGGGTGACCTCAGGGGGCATGCCCGTCGCGTTGCGGCGTCCGCCGGGGCGGTCACGCTCACGCTGGTTCAGCAACTACCTCGACCTGGTCATCGAACGCGATGTCATTGAGCTCAGCCGCGTCCGCCAGCGAGAGATGCTTCCCCGGTTGCTGAACCAGCTCGTCGCGAGGTCGGGGCAGGTGCTGAACATTGCAGCGACCGCACAGGCGGTGGGCATGGAGAAGAGCAGCGCGGAGAACTATCTGCGGCTCTTGGAAGCGGTGTTTCTGATCCAGCGGCTGCCCGCTTGGGGAACAACGTTGGGTTCACGGGTTGCCCGTCAGCCAAAGGTCCATCTCATCGATGCCGGCGTCATGGCGTGGCTGCTCGGACTGACGCCCGAAAAAATCTCGAAGTCTGATCCGGCAGCCCTGACCGAATACGGCCATCTCATCGAGACTTTTGCGGTTGGCGAGATCCTCAAGCAGGTCAGTTGGTGGGATTCGCCGGTCTCCGTCGGTCACTTCCGCACTGCGGCCGCTGATGAGGTGGACCTCGTTCTTGAGCGCGACGACGGAGACGTCATCGCCTTCGAGATCAAGGCGGGGACGCGCATCCATGGCGAGGATCTGCGGGGGATGCGAGCGCTCCGGGCCAGGCTCGGCGACCGCCTGATCGCAGGGCTCGTCCTGTACACGGGCGCGCTGCCCTACACGCATGACGATGGAACGCATGTCGTGCCCCTCGACACGCTGTGGAGATAACAGCCTCACCAACCGCGTTGGCGCCACTCCGGCAAGGACGGGCGCTCGGTGCCGATCGTGGAGTTCTTGCCGTGGCCCGGGTAGAAGGTGACCTCGTCCGGCAGGCGGTCGAAGAGCTTGGTGGTCACGTCGTGGAAGAGGGAGTCGAAGTCCTTCGCGTTGCCGCGGGTGTTGCCGACGCCGCCGGGAAAAAGGGAGTCGCCGGTGAAGAGGTGGCCGCCGTCGGGTTCGTAGTACAGGGCGATCGAGCCCGGGGTGTGGCCCACCAGGTGGATGACCGTGAGTTCGCAGTCGCCGATGGTGAGGGTGTCGGACTCCGTCAGGGTGCCGGTCACCACCGGGATCTCCGGGGCGTCGGCCGGGTGGGCCAGGGAGGCGGCGCCGGTGGCCGTGATCACTTCCTCCAGGGCCATCCAGTGGTCCTGGTGGCGGTGGGTGGTCACCACGGCCTGGATGCCCTCCGGTTCGATGAGGGACAGCAGGCGGTGGGCCTCGTTGGCCGCGTCGACGAGCACGCCGTCGCCCGTCGCGCGGCAGCGCAGGAGGTAGGCGTTGTTGTCCATCGGGCCGACCGACAGCTTCGTGATGGTGAGTCCGCTGGTCATTTCCAGGCCTCCAGGCTCGGTAGGTCGCCGGTCAGGCCGGTGCCGTCGCCGCGGCCGGTGAGCCAGGCGGCCAGCAGGTGGGGCGGGCCCGAGACGGTGGGGGTTGCCGACGGTACCGACAACAGAACACTGCCGTCCTCGTCGGTCAGGGTGGCCACGTGGGGCGTGGCCGGGTCGTGCAGGAGTCGCCGGGTGAACGCCGGTGGCCAGTCCGCGGGGGCGTAGCCGGCGGCCAGGTCGACGTGGTGCAGCTCGACCTCGCAGATGCGCGACCACACGACGCGGGCGGCGGGAATCTCGGTGCCCGAGGGCAGCGCTACCGTCGCGGACCAGGCCTCGGCGGGGGTGGCGTCGATCGCGGCGGCCAGGGCGTCGGTGGCGTTGGCCAGGTCCTTGAGCTGCTCGGTCAGCGGGCGGGTGGCGCCCGCCTCGATGGCGGCGTCGCGGGCCGCGGGGCTGGGGTAGGCGGGGGTGCGCACGCCGGTGCGGGCCCAGGTGAGCAGGTTGACGTAGGCGTCGGCGTTGCGGGCCAGGTGCGTGAGGACGTGGCCGCGGGTCCAGCCGGGGCACAGGGACGGGGCCGTCAGGTCGGCTTCCTCCAGCGTGCGCAGCGTGGCGCGCAGGCGGGCGTCGGCGCGCTCGAGCTCGGCGTTGAGGACCAGTGGGTCGGCGGTCACGTCACGACATTATCGCTGGCGTACCCCGACCGCGGGGGGCAGGTCGCCGGCCGCCCAGTGCAGCTCGTCCTCCCAGTCGGCGACGCTGAGATCCAGGGTCTCGAAGGACAGGCGGGCGCCGATGGGCTTTCCGAGGTACCCCGCGAAAAGATCATGGACCACGACGAGGCGCTGGCCCACCGCGGGCGCCGCGGGGTCACGGCCGGCGGCGGCTCTTACCTCGAGCCTTCCGTAGACTCCCATGTCCGCGTCGGTGCCGCGGTCCTCGACGATCACGTCCAGGATCTCGTCCTCGGCGCCGACGTGGAAGCCGTAGGTGGTGTCGCCGAAGGTCAGCCAGAACCGCATCAGCGAGTCGTCCTGGCCGGGTGAGACGTGCCACTGCACGTCGGCCCGCTCGAGGCGGAGTCCGACGGCGCCGGCCAGCACATGCGAGGGGAGCACGCCCCCGACCATAGCCCCGATATTCGGTTTCGCGGCATGGACGCGCTACCTACCGTGGATTTCCGAACGCCAGTTCGGACCAGGGAAGGACCTCATGAGCATCGACCTGTCGGCCCTGGGCTGGGACGACGCCTTCGCCGCGGACTTCGCGCGCGGGTTCGCCGCGCCGGGGCAGCGGCCCGCGCGGGTCAGCCGGGTGGATCGGGGCGTCTGCACCGCGCTCGCGGCGGACGGGCCGGTCCGGGCCAGCCTGGCCGGCGGGCTGCTCGCGCAGGCCGCCAGGGACCCGGGCGCGCTGCCGTGCGCCGGCGACTGGCTGGTCGTGCGGACCTGGCCGGACGGGCGGTTGACGGCCGAAGCGGTGCTGCCCAGACGCACCGCGATCGTCCGCGCGGTGGCCGGCGAGGAGTCGTTCGGGCAGGTCCTGGCCGCGAACATCGACGCGGTGGCGGTCGTGGAGCCGGTCGACCCGTCCCCTGACCTGGGGCGCATCGAGCGGCTGCTGGCCCTGGCCTGGGAGTCCGGGGCGCGACCGCACCTGGTGCTGACCAAGGCCGACCTGGCCGCGGACCCGGAGGCGCTGGCCGCGCAGATGCCGGGGCGTGCGTCGGGAGTGGCCGTGCACGCGGTGAGCGCGCGCACCGGGCTGGGGCTGGACGGGCTGCGGCCGCTGGTCGCGCACGGCCGCACGCTGGGGCTGCTCGGGCAGTCCGGGGCGGGCAAGTCGAGCCTGGTCAACGCGCTGGCCGGGGCGCCGGTGATGCAGACCCGGGCGCTGCGGGCGGACGGGCGCGGGCGGCACACCACGACGTACCGTGCGCTCATCGCGATGCCGGGCGGCGGCGCGGTGCTGGACACCCCCGGCGTGCGGCTCGTCGGCATGTTCGACACGGCGACCGGCCTGGACCGGGCGTTCGAGGATGTGACCGGGCTCGCTCGGCAGTGCCGCTTCCGGGACTGCCGCCACGGCGCGGAGCCCGGCTGCGCGGTGCGGGCCGCGGTCGAGGCGGGCGAGCTGAGCCCGCGGCGCTACGGCAGTTGGCAGAAACTGCAGAAAGAGCAGATGCTGGCGGCGGTACGGCGGGTGAGGCGGGAGAACCGCGAGCGTCGCCGGCCGGCAGGGTCGTAGCCGTGGGGCATCCCCCGTTCGAGCACCACTCGGGCGGGCTGGTGCCGAAAAATGTCATACCCCCTGGCTAGAGTTGTCGGCTGGCACCGTAAGTGTGTTCGAACGGCGCACCGAACCGGACGAATGCCGTTTCACCGGACGAATCTGCCGAGGGGAAGCATGTCCGACCGTTTGATCATCCGTGGCGCGCGGGAGCACAACCTCCGCGACGTCAGTCTCGACCTGCCGCGCGACGCGATGATCGTCTTCACCGGGCTCTCCGGCTCGGGCAAGTCGAGCCTGGCGTTCGACACGATCTTCGCCGAGGGACAGCGGCGGTATGTCGAGTCCCTGTCCTCATATGCGCGCCAGTTCCTCGGCCAGATGGACAAGCCCGACGTGGACTTCATCGAGGGCCTGTCCCCGGCGGTCTCGATCGACCAGAAGTCGACCTCGCGCAACCCGCGCTCGACGGTCGGCACGATCACCGAGGTCTACGACTACCTCCGGCTGCTGTATGCCCGGGTGGGCGAGCCGCACTGCCCGGTCTGCGGCGAGCCGATCACGAAGCAGACGCCGCAGCAGATCGTCGACCGGGTCCTCGCCATGGACGAGGGCACCCGCTTCCAGGTCCTCGCGCCGGTGATCCGGGGGCGCAAGGGGGAGTATGTCGACCTGTTCAGCGAGCTGCAGTCCAAGGGTTACGCCCGGGCCCGGGTCGACGGGGTCGTGCACGCGCTGACCGACCCGCCGAAGCTGAAGAAGCAGGAGAAGCACACCATCGAGGTGGTCGTCGACCGGCTCGCGGTGAAGGCCTCGGCCAAGCAGCGGCTCACCGACTCCGTCGAGACCGCCCTGAAGCTGGCCGCCGGCATCGTGATCCTCGAGTTCGTCGACCTGTCCGAGGACGACGAGCACCGGGAGCGGCTGTTCTCCGAGCACCTGGCCTGCCCCAACGAACACCCGCTGTCGATCGAGGACCTCGAGCCGCGCTCCTTCTCGTTCAACGCGCCCTATGGGGCCTGCCCCGACTGCACGGGCATCGGCACCAAGAAGGAGGTCGACCCGGAGCTCATCGTGCCCGACCCGGAGCGCACGCTGCGCGAGGGCGCGGTCGCGCCGTGGGCGACCGGCCACACGCTGGAGTATTTCCTGCGGCTGCTGGAGGCGCTCGGCGACGAGGAGGGGTTCAACCTCGACACGCCGTGGCGGGCGCTGTCCTCGCGGGGGCAGAAGGCGATCCTCTACGGGTCCGAGGACCAGGTCCACGTGCGGTATCGCAACAAGTACGGCCGCGAGCGCTCCTACTACACCGGCTTCGAGGGCGTGGTGCAGTGGATCGAGCGGCGGCACGCCGACACGGAGAGCGACTGGTCGCGGGACAAGTACGAAGGGTACATGCGCGACGTGCCCTGCCCGACCTGCGGCGGCACCCGGCTCAAGCCCGAGATCCTCGCCGTGACGATCGCCGGGCGCAGCATCGCCGACGTGTGCAACCTGTCCGTGGGGGAGTGCGCGGAGCTGCTCGGCGCGATGGAGCTCACCGACCGGCAGAAGCTGATCGCCGAGCGGGTGCTCAAGGAGATCAACGCCCGGCTGCGCTTCCTGGTCGACGTCGGGCTGGACTACCTCTCCCTGGACCGGGCCGCCGGCACGCTGTCCGGCGGCGAGGCCCAGCGCATCCGCCTCGCCACCCAGATCGGCTCCGGGCTGGTCGGCGTGCTTTACGTGCTCGACGAGCCGAGCATCGGGCTGCACCAGCGGGACAACCACCGGCTGATCGAGACGCTGGTGCGGCTGAAGAAGCTCGGCAACACGCTGATCGTCGTCGAGCACGACGAGGACACGATCCGCACCGCCGACTGGATCGTCGACATCGGCCCGGGCGCGGGCGAGCACGGCGGCCGGGTCGTGCACAGCGGGCCCTACGAGCAGCTCATCAAGACCGAGGAGTCGGTGACCGGGTCGTATCTGTCCGGCCGGCGCAGCATCCCGACGCCGGAGATCCGCCGCCCCCGCACGCCCGGCCGCGAGCTGGTCGTCGTCGGCGCGCGCGAGCACAACCTGCGCAACCTGACCGTGCCGTTCCCGCTCGGGCAGCTGGTCGCGGTCACCGGGGTGTCCGGGTCGGGCAAGTCGACGCTGGTCAACGACATCCTGCACGCGGTGCTGGCCAACACGGTCAACGGCGCGCGGATGGTGCCGGGCCGGCACACCCGCATCTCCGGGCTCGACCAGGTCGACAAGGTGGTCGGGGTCGACCAGTCGCCGATCGGGCGCACGCCGCGGTCCAACCCGGCGACCTACACGGGCGTCTTCGACAACATCCGCAAGCTCTTCGCCGAGACGACCGAGGCCAAGGTCCGCGGCTACGGACCGGGGCGCTTCTCGTTCAACGTCAAGGGCGGCCGCTGCGAGGCGTGCGCCGGTGACGGCACGATCAAGATCGAGATGAACTTCCTCCCCGACGTGTATGTCCCGTGTGAGGTGTGCAAGGGCGCGCGGTACAACCGCGAGACCCTCGAGGTGCACTACAAGAGCCGCACCATCGCCGAGGTCCTCGACATGCCGATCGACGAGGCGGCCGGGTTCTTCGAGGCGATCCCGGCGATCCACCGGCACCTCAAGACGCTGGTCGACGTCGGCCTCGGCTACGTGCGGCTGGGCCAGCCGGCCCCGACGCTGTCCGGCGGCGAGGCGCAGCGCGTGAAGCTCGCCTCGGAGCTGCAGAAGCGCTCGACCGGCCGCACGGTCTACGTGCTCGACGAGCCGACCACGGGCCTGCACTTCGAGGACATCCGCAAGCTGCTGCTGGTCCTGCAGGGGCTGGTGGACAAGGGCAACACGGTCATCGTGATCGAGCACAACCTCGACGTCATCAAGACCGCCGACTGGCTGATCGACATGGGCCCGGAGGGCGGGCACAAGGGCGGCGCGCTGGTCGCGGCCGGCACCCCGGAGGAGGTCGCGGAGCTGCCGGAGAGCTACACCGGGCAGTTCCTGCGCCACGTGCTGGGCCTGTCCGGGCCGGCGAGCGGCGACCCGGCCGCCCGCGACCGGGCGGCGAAGGCCAACGACACCAAGGCGCCGGCCGCGCCGAAGAAGGCCACCGCCCGGGCCGCGACGGCCGAGCCGGCGGCGGCTCCCGCCCGGGCCCGCAAGACCACGACCGCCACCAAGGCGGCGGCCACGACCAAGGCGGCCGCTTCTGCCAGGGCCGCCGCCACCGCCACGGCCGCGAAGGCGGCGCCCCGGAAGGCGGCGGCGAAGAAGGCGGCGGCGCAGGGCTGAGGCTGGCCGCGGTCCGCGGCCGCGGCGGTCGGGCCGGCGGCGGTCGGGCCGGCGGCGGCTCGCGCCCCGGGCCGTAGGAGCGCGAGTGTCACCAATGCGGCGGGCACGGCCAAGGCGGCCGCTTCGGCCGGGGCCGCTTCGGCTCGGGCTGCGGCGGCTCGGGCTGCGGCGGCTCGGGCTGCGGCGGCCCGGGCAGCGCCGCGGAAGGCGGCGCCGAGGGCTGAGGGTGGGCCGCGGGTCAGGGCGCGCCGCAGCCGCGGCCGCGGCGCAAAGCGCGGCGCGGCGCAAAGCGCGGCGCGGCGCAAAGCGCGGCGCGGCGCGGCGACCGGAAGTCTCCGCGATCATGCGGATCCGTCGCCGGCACCAACGGTTTTTCATGATCACGGAGCGGTGATGTACCCCTGTGTACGACAGGTCTCCGTGATCATGAAAAACTCGTGTGCAGTCGCCGTGGACGTCATGATCACGGAGACATTCCTCCGCCCGGGACGGGTGCCGCGCCCGAGGGGTGAGACATCCGCAACGTCCACCCGAACCGCGTCGCCCACGTGGCCGACACCGACGACCACCGTCGCCCACCGGTGTCCGTGTTGACGTCCAGCGCGCGGTGGCGAGGCCGTCCGGCCGCCCCCTCAGTCAGCGCGATCAGGCGTCGGCCTCATGCACCACGCCGGCGGACTTGACCGGTGGGTGCGGGGCTGAGTTCGCAGCGCCGCGCAAGGTGGCGGCGCGGGGCTGAGGATGGGTGCGGGGCCAGGGCCGCGGCGGTGCGGGCGGCGGCGGGCACGACCTTCCCGGCCGGTCGCCAGGGGCGGTAGGTGGCGGCGGGCACGGCCCTGCTGGCCGGTCGCCGGGGGCGGTGGGTGGCGGCGGGCACGGCCTTCCCGGCCGGTCGCCGGGGCGGTGGGCGGCGGCGGGCACGGCCCTGCTGGCCGGTCGCCGGGGTCGGCGGGCGGCGCTGCTACGGTGGCCGCTGGCGAGGCTGATCTCAGGAGGTATACGTGCCGGACGAGAAGGTCTTCAATCTCTGCTCCGCGCGGCGCACGCTGCTGCTCGGCGCGGGCGCGCTGGGCATCGCCGTGCTGACCGGCTGCGGCGGCGACGAGCCCGCGCCCGGCGCCGGCGGCGCGCCCGGCGGGTCCGCCGCGCCGTCCGCGCCTGCCACCACCGGCGGCAATCCGTTCGACGACACCGGATCCGGCGGGGGCGGCGGGCCGCAGGTGCCGTCCGACGCGCTGGTCGCCGCCGACGAGGTGCCGGTCGGCGGCGGGCTCGTCGTCAAGGACACGGTGCTCGTGCTGCAGCCGACGAAGGGGACGTTCAAGGCGTATGACGCGGTCTGCCCGCACCAGGGGGCGGTCGTCGACCCGCCGTACGACGGTAACCCGATCATCATGTGCCCGCGGCACAACTCGAAGTTCAAGGTGGCCGACGGCAGCCGCGTGGAGGGCCCGGCCCCGCGCGGGCTCAAGGGCATCAAGGTCGCGGTGCGCAGCGGTTACGTGGTGCGTGCCTGAACGTGGCCGGCCGGTGACGAGGAGTTGTGGTATTCGTACCGGATTCTCAGTTTTCGTTGAGCATTGAACCGTACCCTCCAGGTTCTGTGTATTCCAGGGCGCAGCCGTATTCCCGGCCCGACGCCGGGACCACGACCGATGGAGGAGCTTGATGAGTGAGACGACCCGCCGCGCGGTGCTCGCCGGGGCGGTCGGCGTGACGGCCGTGTCCGTGCTCGCCGCCTGTGGGAACGACAGCGGATCGAACAACACCGCCAGTGACTCCAGCGCGGGCTCGAGCGGCCCGCTGGCGAAGAAGGCCGACATCCCGGTCGGGGGCGGCAAGATCGTCGAGGCCGGCGGCGGCACGGTGGTGACCCAGCCGGAGGCGGGCACGTTCAAGGCGTTCACGGCCATCTGCACGCACCAGCAGTGCGTGGTGGCCGAGGTGGCGAACAACTCGATCGTGTGCCGGTGTCACGGCAGCGCGTTCTCGGCGGCGGACGGCACGGTCACGAACCCGCCGGCCGTGCGCCCCTTGGAGGAGAAGAAGCTGCGCATGGACGGGGACGACATCTACCTGGCGTCCTGATCGTTGCTCGTGTTTCTTCAGTGTCCGAAAAATCCCGATGCCTGGCGGCATCAGGATTTTTCGGACATATCATGATTTCGCGGTATGTGAGCCAACTCCGGCATGGGCGGGCGGCCCTCCCGATTTTTGTCGTACCCCCCGGATAGTCTCGAACCGTGCCTGACCCGTCCACGTATCGGCCCGCTCCGGGGACCATTCCCGACGCGCCGGGGGTGTATCGCTTCTACGACCCCTCCGGCCGGGTCATCTACGTGGGCAAGGCCAAGAGCCTGCGGCAGCGGCTCAGCAGCTACTTCGCCGATCTGTGGACGCTGCACTCGCGCACGCAGCAGATGGTCACCACGGCGTCGAAGGTCGACTGGGTCACCGTCGGCACCGAGGTCGAGGCGCTCCAGCTGGAGTACAACTGGATCAAGGCCTACGACCCGCGGTTCAACGTCCGGTATCGAGACGACAAGAGCTATCCGTATCTGGCCGTCACGCTCGACGAGGCGTATCCGCGGCTGCAGGTCATGCGCGGCGCCAAGCGCAAGGGTGTGCGGTATTTCGGGCCCTATGCGCACGCCTGGGCCATCCGCGAGGTGCTCGACCTGCTGTTGCGGGTCTTCCCGGCTCGCACCTGCTCGTCGGGCGTGTTCAAGCGGGCCGGGCAGATCGGGCGGCCGTGCCTGCTGGGGTATATCGGCAAGTGCTCCGCGCCGTGCGTCGAGCGGGTCAGCGAGGAGGAGCACCGGCAGATCGTCGAGAGCTTCTGCGACTTCATGGCCGGGCGCACCGACACGATGGTCAAGCAGCTCGAGCGGGAGATGTATCAGGCCTCCGACGAGCTGGACTTCGAGCGCGCGGCGCGGCTGCGCGACGACCTCGGTGCGCTGCGCCGGGCCGTGGAGAAGCAGGCGGTGGTGCTCGGCGACGGCACCGACGCCGACGTCGTCGCGTTCGCCGACGACCCGCTCGAGGCCGCCGTGCAGGTGTTCCACGTGCGCGGCGGGCGGGTGCGCGGGCAGCGCGGCTGGATCGTGGAGAAGACCGAGGACCTGACCGCCGGCGACCTCGTGCACCACTTCTGCACGCAGATCTACGGCAGCGAGGCTGGCGCCGAGGCGGCCGACCTGCCCCGCGAGCTGCTCGTGCCCGAGCTGCCGGCCGACGTCGACGCGCTCGCCGACTGGCTGAGCCGGCTGCGCGGCAGCCGGGTCTCGATCCGCGTGCCGCAGCGCGGCGACAAGAAGGCGCTCGCCGAGACCGTGGCGCGCAACGCCGAGCAGGCGCTGCAGCAGCACAAGCTGCGCCGGGCCGGCGACCTGAGCACCCGCAGCAAGGCCCTGGAGGAGATCGCCGAGGCGCTGGGCATGCAGACCGCGCCGCTGCGCATCGAGTGTTACGACATTTCGCAGATTCAGGGCACCGACGTGGTCGCCAGCATGGTGGTGTTCGAGGACGGGCTGTCGCGCAAGAGCGAGTATCGGCGCTTCGCGATCAACGGCGCGACCGACGACGTGTCGGCCATCTCGGAGGTGCTGCGCCGGCGGTTCGCCCGCTATCTCGAGGCCAAGGTGGAGATCGACGAGGCCGGCGAGATCGACCCGTCCCGCCCCGGGATCGACCCGACGACCGGGCGCCCGCGCAAGTTCGCCTATCCGCCGCAGCTGGTCGTCGTCGACGGCGGCCAGCCCCAGGTCAACGCCGCCGCCCAGGTCCTGCTCGACCTCGGCATCGACGACATCACCATCTGCGGCCTGGCCAAGCGGCTCGAGGAGGTCTGGCTGCCCGACGACGAGTTCCCGGTGATCATGCCGCGCGCCTCCGAGGGCCTCTACCTGCTACAGCGGGTCCGCGACGAGGCCCACCGCTTCGCCATCACGTATCACCGCCAGAAGCGCTCGAAGCGCATGACCGTCTCGGCCCTCGACTCGGTTCCCGGCCTCGGCGAGATCCGCCGCAAGGCCCTGCTGCGCCACTTCGGTTCACTCAAACGGCTGAAAGCGGCGAGCATCGAGGAGATCGCGGAGGTCCCGGGCATCGGCCGCCGCACCGCGGAGGCGATCCTGTCCGCGCTCAACGGCCCCGCCCGGGCCGCCCCCGGAGACGCTCCCGCGGACGCGAACGCGCCCTCGCCTGCCGCGGACTCGGAGCGGTTCCCGCCTCCCGCGGTCGCGGGGCAGGTCTCGCCTTCCGCGGAGACCGACCGGTCCCAGCCTTCCGCGGACACCGAGCCGACGGACGCCGACGCGACGGCAGGGGACCGGCCGCCGGGCGCGGGGCCACACGGGTCGGCGGACGCCGCCGCCAACGGAAAGCCGCAGGCAGCCAGGCCAAACGAGCCGGCCCGGCGCGGCGGCGGCGAGCCGGGCGGGCCGCCTGCGGGCTTCGGGTTGGCCGGGCGTGGCGGTGGGGAGGCGGCGGCGCGGCAGGAGGGCCGCGGGCCGGACGACGGACCGGGCGAGTGGGACGACGGCCGCGCGGTGGCGGCGCGGGAGGAGCGGCACGACGACATGCTGGACGAGGGGCGGATCGAGGCGGCGAGGTTCGCGGCGCAGCGGTTCGGGGGAGGACACGGGACGGAGGGAGCGGATACCGCGAAGTAGTGCAAACCGACTGTCCGTCCGATGCGGCGCGCGCGAAGACATAAACTCGTCGACGTGTCGAGAGAAGGCGACGTGCCGAGTGACGTCAGTGGCGCTCCGGCCGCCGACGTCGGGCCGGGCGACGGCCTGGCCGCAGGGACGGGGCCGGGTGCGCGCGGCGGCCCGGGCGAGGGTCCGGACGGGGTGTCGGGCGTCGGGAACGGCGAGGTGTCGGGCGTCGGGAACGATGCCGCCGCACGGAGCGACCTCAGCGCGACGGGCGACCTGGGCTCACGGGACGAGGCCGGCGCGGGCGGCGAGGTCGGTGCCGGCGGCGATCTCGGTCGCGTCGCCGGTGAGCCTGGCGACCGTGGGCCCGGTGCCGGCGGTGGGCTCGGTGGTGGTGAGTTGGGCGGCGGCGGTGGCGACCGCGGGCCCGGTGTGGACGGTGGGCTTGGGGGTGGCGAGCGCGGCGGCGGTGGCGTCCGTGGGCCCGGTGCCGACGGTGGGCTCGGTGGTGGTGAGTTGGGCGGCGGCGGTGACGACCGCGGGCCCGGTGTGGACAGTGGGCTTGGGGGTGGCGAGCGCGGCGGCGGTGACGACCGCGGGCTCGGCGGGGACAGTGGGCTCGGCGTGGGCGGGGGGCTTGGGGCAGGGGGGCTCGGGGTCGGCGGGGGACTTGGGGCCGGGGGTGTGTTCGGCGCCGGGGGTGAGCTTCGCCGCGGGGTTGGTGGCGACGGGGATGCCGGGGAGGGGAGCGAATCCGGGGGGCTGCCTGGGCGGAACACCACCGATCTGGTCATCGTGACCGGGGTGTCCGGGGGTGGGCGCAGCACCGTGGCGCGGGCGCTGGAGAACGTCGGGTACTACGTGGTCGACAACCTGCCGCAGGCGTTGCTGCTGGACATGGCGGAGCTCGCGTATGCGGCGCGGGGGGCGGCTCGGCGGACGGCGATGGTGCTTGATGTGCGTAGCCACGCCTTTTCCACCGATCTTCCGGGGGCGGTCAAGGCGCTTCGGGAGCGTGGGTTCAATCCGCGGATGGTGTTTGTCGACGCGGATGACGAGGTGCTCATTCGGCGGTTTGAGAGTGTGCGGCGGTCGCATCCGTTGCAGGGGGCCGGGCGGCTCTCCGACGGGATCGCGGCCGAGCGGAAGTTGCTGCAAGAAGCGCGCGAGCAGGCGGATGTGCTGATCGATACGAGCCATCTGAATGTCAACCAGCTGCGTGGGCGGATCGAGGAGATGTTCGGGGAGGAGGACACGACCCAGATCCGGGTCACCGTGCTCTCCTTCGGCTTCAAGTACGGGCTGCCGCCGGATGCGGATTTTGTGCTCGACGCTCGGTTCCTGCCCAATCCGTACTGGGTGCCTGAGCTGCGGGATCACACCGGCAAGGAGACCGAGGTGTCGCGGTATGTGCTCGGGCAGCGGGGGGCGATCACGTTCGTCGAGACGTATGCGCGGCTGATCAACGCCACGGCGCCCGGGTTCGAGCGGGAAGGGAAGCGGTACCTCACGATTGCCGTGGGATGTACCGGGGGCAAGCATCGCAGCGTGGCCATCGCCGAGGAGTTGGCGCGGCGGCTGCGGGAGATGCGGCTCGCGGCCTCGCCGCAGCACCGCGACCTGGGACGCGAATGACGGGGGAACGCGCGATCGATTACGTGAACGCGGGCCGGGATGCGCGGGACGACGCGCGCTCGCGGGCCGGCGGCCGGAAGAGTCCGCACAAGAGCTTGCAGAGGGTGCCGGTGAAGGTTGTCGCGTTCGGGGGTGGGCACGGGCTGTCCGCGAAGCTGCGGGCGCTGCGGATCCTGCAGCGTGACCTGCCGCTCGACATCACCGCCGTGGTCACCGTCGCCGATGACGGGGGGTCCAGCGGGCGGCTGCGGGCCACGCGGGACATCCTGCCGCCCGGGGATCTGCGGCAGGCGCTCGCGGCGCTCGCCGACGAGACGGACACCGCGGATCTCTTCCAGCACCGGTTCTCCGGTGCGGACGAGATCGCCGGGCATCCCGTCGGTAACCTCGTGCTGCTGGCGCTGATGGAGCTGGCCGGGGATCCGGTCGTCGCGCTCGATCGGGCGGCGCAGATGTTGCGGTGCGGGGGGCGGGTGCTGCCGATGTCCCGCGATCCGCTGCACATCGAGGCGGATCTGTCCGAGGGTGGTGAGGTCGTCACCGTTCGTGGTCAGCATGAGGTGGCGGTCACCACGAAGAAGATCGACCGGGTTCGGCTCACGCCGGACGAGCCGGAGGCGTGTGCGGAGGCGGTCCGGGCCGTGCTCGACGCCGACTGGCTGCTCTTCGGGCCCGGGTCCTGGTTCACCAGCGTGATTCCGCACCTGCTGGTGCCGGGGCTGGCCGCGGCGATCCGGGACACCGCGGCCCGGCGGCTGGTCACGCTCAACCTCGCCGCGGACAGCGAGACGGCGGGGCTGACCCTGCCGGAGCACCTCGCCGCGCTGCGTCGTTACCTACCCGGGCTACGCGTCGATGTAGTTCTTGCCGACGGGAAAGCCGTAGGCGACCCCGAACCGGTCCATCGTGCGGCAGAATCGCTTGGTGCCCGACTGGTGCTCGCGCCGGTCGCCGTCGGTGACGGGGCGCCCCGGCACGATCCGCAGGCGCTCGCGACGGCGCTCGGACCGCTGCTGGGTGCCGCCGCTGCGGAGCACAGTTCGACGCAACACGGCGGTGCCGAGTCCGGCGCCGCGGCGAAGGACAGCGCGGCCGCGAAGGGCGGTGGCGAGTCCGGCGCCGCGGCGAAGGGAAGCGCGGCGCAAAACCGCGGTGCCGAGGCCGGTGCCGCCGCAAAGAGCAGCGTCAACGGCGCGGCGCCGCACGGCACGGGCGCGCGCGTGGACGACATGACCTTGAACACGAAAACCGCGAGGTGACGACAGAATGGCGATGACCGCTGCGGTCAAGGACGAGTTGAGCCGCGTGGACGTGGCGAAACCCTGCTGCCGGCGGGCCGAGATGGCCGCGCTGCTGCGCTTCGCCGGCGGATTGCACATCGTCTCCGGCCGGGTGGTCGTCGAGGCCGAGCTCGACACCAACGCCGCCGCTCGACGGCTGCGCCGTGAGGTTTCCGAGGTGTACGGCTACAGCAGCGAGATCCACGTGCTCGCCTCCGGCGGCCTGCGCAAGAACAGCCACTTCATCGTGCGCGTGGTCAAGGACGGCGAGGCGCTGGCCCGCCAGACGGGGCTGCTCGACGTACGCGGACGGCCGGTGCGCGGGCTCCCGCCGCACGTGGTCTCGGCGAACATGTGCTGCGCGGTCGCCGCCTGGCGCGGGGCGTTCCTGGCCCACGGCTCGCTGACCGAGCCGGGCCGCAGCTGCGCGCTGGAGATCACCTGCCCGGGGCCGGAGGCCGCGCTCGCGCTGGTCGGGGCGGCCCGGCGGATCGGGATCACCGCCAAGGCCCGCGAGGTGCGCGGGGTGGACCGGGTCGTGGTCAAGGACGGCGACGCGATCGCCGCGCTGCTGACCCGCATCGGCGCCCACCAGAGCGTGCTGACCTGGGAGGAGCGGCGGGTCCGGCGCGAGGTGCGGGCCACCGCCAACCGGCTGGCCAACTTCGACGACGCCAACCTGCGCCGCTCGGCGCGGGCCGCGGTCGCCGCCGCCGCGCGGGTCGCCCGGGCCATGGAGATCCTCGCCGAGAACGCTCCGGAGCATCTGTTCAGCGCGGGTACCCTGCGGCTCGAGCACCGGCAGGCGTCGCTGGAGGAGCTCGGCGCGCTCGCCGACCCGCCGCTGACCAAGGACGCGATCGCCGGGCGGATCCGCCGGCTGCTGGCGCTCGCCGACAAGCGGGCCCGCGATCTGGGCATTCCGGACACCGAGTCCGCGGTCACCCCGGAGATGCTCGTCGGGTGATGTTCGGGATCCGGCACGCGGCGCCAGCCGGACCGTGACTATCCGCGGAGGGTGAGGCCACGGGAGTTACGGTCCGCACCACCGCGGACATCGCGGTAGCTCTGAAATTCCTGAGAACCGCGGGCCGTTAGGCTGGGAAACGGCGGGCCGTTGGACTCCAAATCGTGGGTTCGGACACCCCCGGGGGATCGTGACCCGTTCGAGACGATAGGGTTTCCTTGTTCGGCGATGAGGCCGACTCGGGTCGCTCCTCGCTGTTCGATCGCCGCCGCACCACGCGGCCGGGACCTGCGCCAACGGGTGGGTCCGGACCGGCGGTTCCAGGGTGGGCGAGCCAATAACACTCATCTGGCGCCCGGCACCGGTAACCACGGCCCGGGGCGCGACGAGACGAGGAGATGTGTCGAAGTGACCATCCGGGTTGGCATCAACGGCTTCGGCCGGATCGGCCGCAACTTCTTCCGTGCGGCCCTCGCCAAGGGCGCTGATATCGAGGTCGTCGGCGTGAACGACCTCACCGACAACGCGACCCTGGCGCACCTGCTCAAGTACGACAGCATCCTCGGCCGCCTGGGCGAGGAGGTCAAGGCGACGGCGGACGAGATCACCGTGGCCGGCAAGACGTTCAAGGCCCTGGCCGAGCGCGACCCGTCGAAGCTGCCCTGGGGCGACCTCGGCGCGGACGTCGTCATCGAGTCCACCGGCATCTTCACCGATGCCGAGAAGGCCAAGGTCCACGTGGCCGGCGGCGCCAAGAAGGTCATCATCTCGGCGCCGGCCAAGAACGAGGACCTCACGATCGTCTTCGGCGTGAACGAGGGTCAGTATGACCCGGCGAAGCACACGATCATCTCGAACGCTTCGTGCACCACCAACTGCCTCGCGCCGATGGCCAAGGTCATCAACGACACGTTCGGCATCGAGCGTGGCCTCATGACCACGATCCACGCCTACACGCAGGACCAGAACCTGCAGGACGGCCCGCACAAGGACCTGCGCCGCGCCCGCGCCGCCGCGCTGAACATCGTGCCGACCTCGACCGGCGCCGCCAAGGCGCTCGGCCTGGTCCTGCCGGAGCTCAAGGGCAAGCTCGACGGTTACGCGCTGCGCGTGCCGGTCCCGACCGGCTCGGCCACCGACCTGACCGTGACCGTCTCGCGCGACACCAGCGTCGAGGAGGTCAACGCCGCGCTCAAGGCCGCCGCCGAGGGCCCGCTGGCCGGCATCCTCACCTACACCGAGGACCCGATCGTGTCGACCGACATCGTCACCGACCCGTCGTCGTGCATCTTCGACTCGGGCCTGACCAAGGTCATCGGCAACCAGGTCAAGGTCGTCGGCTGGTACGACAACGAGTGGGGTTACAGCAACCGCCTCGTCGACGCCGTCACGCTGGTCGGCACCGGCCTGTGATGAAAACGCTCGACGACCTCCTCAGCGAGGGCGTCTCGGGTCGGCGCGTGCTGCTGCGCGCCGACCTCAACGTCCCGCTCGACGGGGAGAAGATCACCGACGACGGCCGGATCCGCGCCGTGCTGCCGACCCTCAACGCGCTGCGCGAGGGCGGCGCCCGGGTGACCGTCGTGTCGCACCTGGGCCGGCCGAAGGGCGCGCCCGACCCGAAGTACAGCCTGGCCCCCGTCGCGGCCCGGCTGAGCGAGTTGCTGGGCGCGCCGGTCGCCTTCGGCGAGGGTGCCGAGGGTGACGTGACGTTGCTGGAGAACCTGCGGTTCAACGCCGGGGAGACCAGCAAGGACGAGGCCGAGCGGGCCGCGTTCGCGCGGGAGCTGGCCGCCTACGGCGACGTCTACGTCGACGACGCGTTCGGCGCCGTGCACCGCAAGCACGCCAGCGTCTACGACGTGGCCGCGCTGCTGCCGCACTACACCGGCTACCTGGTGCGCCGCGAGCTCGAGGTCCTCTCGAAGCTCACCGGCGAGGCCGAGCGGCCGTATGTCGTCGTGCTCGGCGGCTCGAAGGTCTCCGACAAGCTCGCCGTCATCGAGGCGCTGCTGCCGAAGGTCGACAAGCTGCTCATCGGCGGCGGCATGTGCTTCACCTTCCTCAAGGCCCAGGGCCACGAGGTCGGCAAGAGCCTGCTGCAGGCGGAGATGGTCGAGACCTGCGCCGAGCTGCTCCAGCGGGGCGACGGCAAGATCGTGCTGCCGGTCGACGTGGTCACCGCCACCGAGATCAGCGACGACGCCGCCACCAAGACGGTCGGCATCGCCGGGATCCCGGCCGGCGAGATCGGCCTCGACATCGGCCCGGAGACGGTCGCCGAGTTCACGGGCATCCTGGCCGGGGCGAAGACGGTCTTCTGGAACGGCCCGATGGGCGTGTTCGAGAAGCGCCCGTTCGAGGCCGGCACCCGGGGCGTCGCCGAGGCGATCACCAAGGTCGACGGCTTCACCGTCGTCGGCGGCGGCGACTCGGCCGCGGCCGTGCGGGCGCTGGGCATCCCCGAGGACGGCTTCAGCCACATCTCGACCGGCGGCGGTGCTTCCCTGGAGTACCTCGAGGGCAAGACCCTGCCGGGCATCGCCGCGCTGGAGGCCTGAGCCGATGGCCGAGGTCACCGGGCGCCGGCCGCTGATGGCCGGCAACTGGAAGATGAACCTGAACCACCTCGAGGCGATCGCGCTGGTGCAGAAGCTGGCGTTCAGCCTGAACGAGCAGCAGCTCAACGACGTCGAGACGGTGGTCCTGCCCCCGTTCGTGGACATCCGCAGCATCCAGACGCTGGTGGACGGCGACAAGCTGCTCATCGGCTACGGCGCCCAGGACCTCTCCGCGCACCCGTCCGGTGCGTACACCGGCGAGGTGTCCGGGCCGATGCTGGCCAAGCTCGGCTGCCAGTACGTGGTCGTCGGGCACTCGGAGCGGCGGCAGTACCACCGCGAGGACGACGCCCTGGTCAACGCCAAGGTCAAGGCGGCGCTGGCCAACGGCATCGCGCCGATCCTGTGCGTCGGCGAGGGGCTCGAGGTGCGCGAGGCGGGCGAGCACGTGGGGTACACCCTCGCGCAGCTCGACGCGGCGCTGGAGAAGATCAAGACCGACGAGGTCGAGAAGATCGTGGTCGCCTACGAGCCGGTCTGGGCGATCGGCACCGGCAAGGTGGCCACGCCGCAGGATGCGCAGGAGGTCATCGGGGCGATCCGCACCCGGCTGGCCGAGAAGTACACCGGCGGCACCGCCGACCGGGTGCGCATCCTCTACGGCGGCTCGGTGAAGCACGACAACATCGCGGCGATCATCGAGCAGCCCGACATCGACGGTGCGCTCGTCGGCGGCGCCAGCATCGACGCCGAAGGCTTCGTCCGGATCGTGCGCCTGGGTAAGTAGGCAGGTTTTTTCCGTCGGCCACCCGCCGTTTCGCGGCGGGTGGCCGACGCCTATTGTGGCTCCGTCCACCACCCCTTGACCTGGCGTCACACCACCGGACGGGTGACCCCCGCCCGCGGGGCCACGCCGTGAGGACCGGCAGCATGTTGTTCGACGCGCGCCACGGCCGTGCCCTCGTCGCGACCCTGGCCGGGCTGGCGCTGCTGGCGGCCGCCGGGTGCAGCGATGCCGACGCCCAGCATCGGCCCAAGCCCCCGCGGACCGGCGGCACCCTGCGCGTCGTGGTCGCCGCCAAGCCGGCCCACCTGGACCCGCAGCGGGTCGCCACGGCGACCGAGGCCAACGTCAACCGGCTGGTCTCCCGCACGCTCACCACGTTCAAGTCCGAGCCGGGCGCGGCCTCCAGCGAGATCGTCGGCGACCTCGCCACCGACGCGGGCCGCCCGAGCGAGGGCAACCGGGTCTGGGACTTCCAGCTCAAGGACGGCGTGCGGTGGGAGGACGGCACCCCGATCACCTGCGCCGACGTGAAGTACGGCGTCGAGCGGAGCTTCTCCGAGCTGTTGTCGGTGTCCCAGCCGTACACCAAGACGTACCTCAGCGGCACGGACGGCTACGCCGGCCCGTTCGACGGCGGCAAGGAACTCTCGTCCGTGCAGTGCGTGGACACCAAGAACATCCGGTTCGTGCTCAACCAGCCGATCGGCGACTTCGGCTACACCGTGGCGATGTCGGTCTTCGCGCCGGTACCGCTCAAGCAGGACACCAGGGCCGACTACGACAAGCGCCCGTTCTCCAATGGCCCGTACAAGCTGCAGGAGGTCACCGACCAGCAGCTGGTCTACGTGCGCAACCCGTACTGGGACCGGCGTACCGACAGCGTCCGCAAGGCCTACCCGGACAAGATCATTATTGCCGCCGACGACGACCTGCCCACCGTCACCTCCGACCTCATCACCAGCGAGGGCGACGCCGCCGACACGATCGACCTGGACAAGAACATCGCGCCGAACTTCGTCCAGCAGGTCATCAACGACCCGGACCTGTCGGCCCGTGCGGTCCAGGGCAGCTACGGCGGCATCCGGTACCTGGCGATCAACACCAAGCGCATCCCCGACCTGGCCTGCCGCCAGGCGCTGATCTACGCCTTCGACAAGCGCAAGTTCCGGGCCGCGGCCGGCGGCTCGGTCTACGGCGACTACGCGACCACGATGATCGCCCCGCAGCTCAAGGCCCACAAGAATTTCGACGTGTACGACAGCGCCAACAACGTCGAGGGCAAGCCCGACGTGGCGCTCAAGCTCCTGGACGACCGGCAGAAACAGGGCAAGCCGTGCCCGGCCACGCTCACCCTGTCGATCCCCGACCAGAAGGACATCCGCCGGCTGGCCACCACCATGGTCGAGACGTACCAGCAGATCGGCGTCCAGCTCCAGGTCAACGGCATCGACCCGGAGACGTACTTCGACGTCATCGGCGACCCGGCCAACGCCAACGACCTGCTGTGGGCGGGCTGGATTCCCGACTGGGCGAACGGCTCGGCGGTCATCCCGCCGCTGTTCGACGGCCGGCTCATCCCCACCCAGCCGGGCGCCACGAACAACCAGAACTACGCGCTGCTCAACGCCCCGGACATCAACGACGCGATCTCCGCGGCGCTGGCCGAGTCGGTGCCCGAACGGCAGTACCGCCTCTGGGGCGAACTGGACGAGAAGATCCAGCGACAGGCGGTGACGATCCCGATCGTGTACATGAAGGCGCTGCGCATGGCCGGCACGAACGTCCGCGGCGGCTTCATCCACCCGCAGTTCGGCCAGCCCGACCTGTGCGCTCTCGGTCTCGTTTAGTAAGCTCCCCTGGTACTGCCCCGAACACCAGCTTGCGAGAGGACTACCGCGCCATGACGGCGTTCGCCTACACCCTGATCGTGCTGCTGGTCATCACCAGCGTGCTGCTGACCATGCTCGTGCTGCTGCACCGCGGCAAGGGCGGCGGCATGTCGAGCATGTTCGGCGGCGGCGTGTCCTCGAGCCTCGCCGGCTCGTCGGTCGCCGAGAAGAACCTCGACCGCTACACGCTGCTGGTGGGCATCATCTGGTTCGCCTGCATCGTCGGCCTGGGACTTTGGTTGAAAATTGTTGAGAACGGTGGTGCCTGAGCACCTGGGCGAGTCCTAGACTCATGCGCGCGGTCCGTGCCGATACGGGCCGCGCGCAGGTGTTTTCGCCCACACTCCTGCACTCCGCACGACGTCGTGCCCCCCGACGAACAGGAGCGAGCAGCCGTGGCAACTGGCAACGCCATCCGCGGAACCCGAGTCGGCTCAGGCCCCGTGCGCTGGGCCGAGCGCGGTGAACAGGCCCCCCGCCGCAGCGTCACCTACTGGTGCGCCAACGGGCACGTGACCGAGCCGGCGTTCGCCGCCGAGATCACGGCCCCGGACACCTGGGACTGCCCCAGGTGCGGCCTCCCGGCCGGGCAGAACGAGCAGGCGCCCCCGGAGCGTCCTCGGCCCGAGCCTTACAAGACCCACCTCGCGTACGTCAAGGAACGCCGCAGCGAAGCCGACGGCGAGGCCATCCTCCAGGAGGCCCTCACCCGCCTGCGCCAGCGACGCAACTAGACAACGCCCTCTTCAACGGCGCCGGCGCTTCAACCGCACCGGCGCCGTTGCTTTGCGCCCACGCCGCCCCAGCGCCGCGGCCCAGCGCCGCGGCCCGGCGGCGCGGCGGCCCGGCGTGGCGTGGTGGCGGGGCGTCGGTGGCGGCGCGGTGGCGGGGCGGCGCGGTGGCGGGGCGGCGCGGTGGCGGGGCGGCGCGGTGGCGGGGCGCGGCGGGGCGGCAACGGCGGCCCGGCGGCTCAACCCGGTGGCGCGGCTCAGCGGCGGGGCCGGCCCGGCGGCGGTGGCCGGCCCAGCTCAGCCCGGCGGCCCGGCCCAGCTCAGCCCGGCGGCCCGGCCCAGCTCAGCCCGGCGGCTCAACCCGGTGGCGCGGCTCAGCGGCGGGGCCGGCCCGGCGGCGGTGACCGGCCCGGCTCAGCCCGGCGGCCCGGCCCAGCTCAGCCCGGCGGTGCGGAGCGGCCCGGCGGTGCGGCGGGAGGGCCCGTCCGGGCGCGAAGACCCCGAAGTGGCCGCCGTTGTCGGGTGCCAAACCGAGGCGGCGGCGCATTTTCTCTCCGTGATCATGCGAATCGCGCGTCGACGCCATCGGTTTTCCATGATCACGGAGACATATGGTACCTATGGGTACATTAAGACTCCGTGATCATGAAAAACCCCGTGGTGCGGACGATGGTCGCGCATGATCACGGAGAGTTTGCGTTGGGGTGGCCGGCCGCCCAATGGGCCAGGCCGTGGGACCGTGCCGGGCTGAGCCAGGCCATGTGGCTGGGCCATGTGGCTGGGCTGTTGGGTTTGGGCTTTGCGACCCGCAGTCGGCGGGGTAAATCGGGCATTGCCGGAGCAACCGGGCGTCGTGCGGGCGAGGTCGGTGGTTGGTCGGCGTCCGGCGAGGTGGGTTTCGGGGGCGGGCGCTGCGGCGACGTTAGACCAGGCTGCGGAACTTCGGGGGGAGTTCGTGGGCGGCGGCGGAGTCCAGGAGCCACAGCGTCAGGTCCCGGCCGTGGACGCCCGCGGCGGGGACCTGGCGGGGACCGGCGTCGGCCAGAGCGAGGCCGACGGCGCTCGCCTTGCCGGAGCCGGAGGCGATCAGCCAGGCCTCGTCGGTGGTGTTGATGGCCGGCAGGGTGAGGGTGATGCGGACCGGCGGCGGCTTCGGGCTGCCGCGGACCGCCGAGACCGGGCGGGTCTCGAAGGTTACCGGGTGCTCCGGGAAGACCGAGGCCACGTGGCCGTCCTCGCCGATGCCGAGGAGTACCACGTCGAAGTGCGGGAGCTCGGCGCTGCCGGGGCGGGTGGCCTCGGCCAATTCTGCAGCGTAGCGGGCGGCGGCCGCCTCGGCGTCGGTGCCGTCCGGGCCGTCGGACGGTGCCATCGGGTGGACCCGGGCCGGGTCGAGCTTCAGGGCGTCGAGCAGCGCCGCGCGGGCCTGCGTCTCGTTGCGCTCCGGGTCGCCCGAGGGCAGGAACCGTTCGTCGCCCCACCAGAGGTTCACCCGCGACCAGTCCACGGCGTCGCGGGCCGGGCTCTCGCGGATCGCCTGGTAGATCTGGGCGGCGATCCGGCCGCCGGTGAGGACGAGGGTGGCCTCGCCGCGCTCGGCCTGGGCGTCGGTGAGCCGCACGATGAGCCGCGCGGCGGCGGCCTCGGCCAGCAGGCGGGCCTCGGTGTGTACCACCACCTTGCTCTGCGTCATGATGCCACGCTCTCCGGCAGCGGCGCGGCGGCGCTCGCCTCGGGCTGCTCGGCCAGGGCCGGGTCCTTCCAGATGTGCACCCGCGGGGTCGTGCGCTCGTCGAGCCGCCGCTTGCCGGTCCCCGCCGCCAGGGCGGCCGCGTACGGCTGGTCCGGGTCGAGCCGGCGCAGCTCCTCGGCCAGCTCGTCGCCGAGCGGGCGGCGGGCCAGCGGCAGCACCCGGTCCGGCTGGCCGGAGCGCTGCAGGGTGGCGACGCCCGAGGTGAGGTCGCGGATCAGGTTCATGCTGCTGCCGTCCTCCAGCTGCAGCTCGACCGCCTCCATGATCTTGCCGGAGCCGGTCCGGCGGGACGGGTGGACGCCCAGGCGGGCCTCCAGCCAGCCGCCGAGCAGCAGGGCGGTCGGGTCCTTGTCCGGGGCCACGATCGTCGCGGCGCGCACGCCGACCCGGTTGGCGTCGAACGCGCCGGCCAGCAGCGTGCGCCACGGGGTGATCCGCGACCAGGCCAGGTCGGTGTCGCCGGGCACGTAGTCGTCGGAGCGCACCTTCAGCGCGACGACCGGGTCGTCGGACTGGGCGCTGTCGGTGATCCGGCGGTCGGCGACGACGCCCAGGGGGTCGTAGGCGATGCGCTCCGGCGGCGCACACTGCCACCACGTCACCACCGGTACATCCGGGGCGAGCAGCGGCATGACGACCGACTCCGCGTGCAGCGCCAGCCGGCCCTGCATGCGCATCACGACCGCCTCGCACGGGCCGAGCCGGCCGCCGACGACGATCTCCGCGTCGAGCCGGGACCGCTGCTGGGTCACGTCCGCCCGCACGATGATGAGCAGCCGGCACGGGTGCGCGGAGGCGGCGATGGTGGCGGCCGCCTCGGCCTCGCGGACCTGCCGTTCGTCGACCACCGCGATGAGCGTCAGGGCCAGGCCGCTGGTCAGGCCGCCGGCGCTGCGCCGCTCGTTGGCCAGGGCCTTGACCACCTCGATGCCGGTGGTGTCCCACAAACCGATCATGTCGAAAGTCTCCCTCTCAGGCCCGGCGCCAGGCGCGGCCCTCGCGGGCCAGCATCTCGTCGGCGGCCCGGGGTCCCCATTCGCCCGCGCGGTACGGCTCGGGCGTCGATCCGGCCCACGCCTCCTCCAGCGGGTCGACCACGTTCCAGCTCGCCTCGACCTCGGCGGAGTCCGGGAACAGCGTCTTGTCGCCGACCAGCACGTCGAGGATCAGCCGCTCGTAGGCTTCGGGGCTCGCGTCGGTGAACGCCTCGCCGTACTGGAAGTCCATCGCGATGTCGCGGACCTCCATGGTGGTGCCCGGCACTTTCGAGCCGAACTTCAGCATCACGCCCTCGTCCGGCTGGACCCGGATGACGAGCTGGTTGTGGCCGAGCATCTCCACGTCGGCGTCGTTGAACGGCAGGTGCGGGGCCTTCTTGAACAGCACCCCCAGCTCGGTGACCCGGCGCGGCAGGCGCTTGCCGGCCCGGATGTAGAACGGTACCCCGGCCCAGCGGCGGTTCTGGATGCCCAGCCGCACGGCGACATACGTCTCGGTCTTGGAGTCCCCCGGCACGTCCTTCTCTTCGAGGTACCCCGGCACGCGCTCGCCGGCCACCCATCCGGTCAGGTACTGCCCGCGGACCGTGTTCGTGAACACGTCGGTCGGCACCTTGATGGCGTTGAGCACCTTGAGCTTCTCGGTGCGGATCGCGTCGGCGTCGAACGCGGTCGGCTCCTCCATCGCCACCAGCGCCAGCAACTGCAGCAGGTGGTTCTGCAGCACGTCGCGGGCGGTACCCACCTTGTCGTAGAACCCGGCGCGGGTGCCGATGCCGACGTCCTCGGCCATCGTGATCTGCACCGAGTCGACGTAGTTGGAGTTCCACACCGGCTCGAACAGGTTGTTGGCGAACCGCAGCGCCATGATGTTCTGGACGGTCTCCTTGCCCAGGTAGTGGTCGATGCGGAAGACGTCCTGCGCGGTGAACGCGTCATCGACGAGGTCGTTGAGCTGCTTGGCGGAGGCCAGGTCGTAGCCGAACGGCTTCTCCACCACGACCCGCCGCCAGCCGCCGGACTTCGCGTTGTCCGACATGCCGGTGCGCTCGAGCTGCTTGAGCACGACCGGGAACGCCGAGGGCGGGATCGACAGGTAGAAGGCCGCGTTGCCCGGGATGCCGGACTCGTCGTGCAGGTCGTCGAGGGTCTGCGCCAGGTGGTCGAAGGCCGTGTCGTCCTCGAACGAGCCGGGTACGAACTTGATGTTGCTCGCCAGCCGCGACCACACCTCTTCCCGCCAGGTGGTGCGGGCGCCGTTCTGGGCCGCCTTGCGGGCCAGGTCCTCGAAGTCGCCGTCGCCCCAGTCGCGCCGGGCGAAGCCGAGCACGGCGAAGCTGGGCGGCAGCAGACCCCGGTTGGCCAGGTCGTAGACGGCCGGGATGAGCTTCTTGCGGGCCAGGTCACCGGTGACGCCGAAGATGACCAGCGCGCACGGCTCGGGAATCCGAGGCAGTCGCCGGTCCTGCGGGTCCCGCAGCGGATTGGTCATCAGTTCTCACCCTCCGAGGGCGGCCAGGAGTTGTTCGATACCGGTTGCCCGGTCGGTCAGATGCAAACGCAGCGCGGGGCGGTCATCGCCGCGGCCCGGGCGCTCGGCGGCGGCCGCCGACGCCTGCAGCTCGCCGAAGGTGTACGGCCGGCCGGGCACCCGCACGTCGTGCGTCACCGCGCCGGTGATCTGCAGCAGCGAGACCGCGCCGGCCAGGCGGGCGCGCGGCCCCCAGCCGAACGTGACGGCCCGGGCGACCCGCCCGGCGAGCGCGTCGCGCACTTCGGCCGCGGCCGCGTCGCCGTCGCGGTCGAGATGGGCGGCGATCGCCAGGCAGCCGCCCTCCGGCACGCCGTGGGCGAGCTCGTCGATCGCGCCGATGAGCGTCGTGGCGGTCGTCTCGCCGTACACCTCGATGGCCCCTTCGACCAGCGTCGGCGTCGGGGTCTGCGGCACCTCGCCCGGCGTTTCCGCGGGCGGGGCCGGCAGCGGGGGCAGCAGTGTACCGGCCACCCGGGCGGCCTGCGCCCAGGCCAGCAGTTGGGCGCCGAGCGGCCCGTTGACGGACAGGTCGGGTGCGATGCCGCCGCCGGGCATCACGCCCCGGCCGAGCGCCCCGCCCACCGTGACGCTGAGCACGTCTGGCCCGGCATGCCCCCACGACGCCGGGTTTTCCAAGATTATCGGTACTACCCGGGGCGCGGCCACCGCGAACACGTGCTCGATCCACTCGCCGAGCCCCTCGATGCCGGTCCCGTCCGCCGCGACGGCGAGCTTGTCCCGCCCCTCGCGGACCGCAGCGGCGATGGCCGCCCCGAGCGCCACTCCCGGACCGTTCGCTTGCCCGGTCTCGTCGGACAAACCGGAAATTTCCGATTTGTGCGCAGAAGCGACCGGCGGGGCGGTCCCGGGAGTGAAGCTGGCGGACGGCGCGGCGGACGGAAAGCCGGTGGGCGAGCCGGGCGTGGAGCGGGCAGGCGGCGGGCCGGGCGGGAAACCAGGTGGCGGCGCGGGGGCGAGGCCAGGTGGCGACGCCGGGGCAAGGCCAGGTGGCGGCGCGGGGGTGAAGCCAGGTGGCGGCGGCGCGGGCGCGAAGCCGGTGGGCAGCGGTGCGGGCGGGGAGGCCGGCGCCGGCTCCGCGAGCAGTCCGGAGGCCTCGGCGAGCAGCTCGGCCACGTCGGCGCCGGCCAGGCCCGCGGCGATCAGGGCGGGCGCCGGCAGGGCGGAGCGGGACTCGTCCGGGGTGAGGACGAAGGGGTGAGCCGAGGGCTCGGGGGTCGAGTCGGGGGTGGCGACCACGACGAAGTGGCGGGTCGGGTCGGGGAGGCCGGCGGCCTCGAACGCTTGGTGGAACGCCCGGCGGTGGGCGTCCGTCTCGGCCGCCGGGCCCGCCGGTTCGCTCGCCGCGGCGAGGACCACCACCGTCCTGGGCAGGTTGCCGGCCAGGGCCGCATGGGCGCGGTGCGGGTCGGCGGTGTCGAGCACGGTCAGGCGCAGGCCCAGGGTGCGGGCGATCGCGGCGGCCGCCGGGGCCGCGGCGCCGGTGGTGACGAGCACGACCCGGTCCAGGCCCTGCGCGCGCAGGTCGGCCCGCAGGGCGGTGATGCGGTCGGCGAGCCCGGGGCCCGGCAGGGCGAGCGGGGCAGCGGTGCCGACCCGGCCGGGGGCCGGAACGGCACCGAACAGCGTGAGTCCGGCCGCCGCGACGACGTGGTCGAGCAGATCAGACACCGCCACCCCCTGCATGCCCCTCATCTTGGCGCCCGTGCGTGGCGGGCGCGTCAAGAACCAGTGAAACCTCAGGCCCGCGGGCAGCCCCGGCGAAGCGCCCGTGGACGGTCCCCGTGAAACCGGCGAAGCGCCCGCGGACCGTCGCCGGGAAGCCGGCGAAGAGTCCGTGGACGGTTGCCGCCGAACCGGCGAAGGGCCCGCGGGCGGCCCGGGCGCCCGCGCGTGGCGAGCGCCGCGGAACCGGCGCGGGGCCGTGGGCGGGTCAGGACGCGGACGAAGCGTCGAGCGCCTGCTGCACCGTGTCGATCATCTCCTTGCCGCTGACCGTGAACTTCTCCACGCCCTCGCGCTCGAGCACCTCGACGACGTCGTTGTAGTCGATGCCGAGCGCGGCGAGGGAGTCCATGACCTGCTGCGCCTCGGCGTAGCCGCCGGTCACCGCGTCCAGGCGCACCTCGCCGTGGTCGGCGAAGGCGTGGATCACCGACTCCGGCATGGTGTTGACGGTGCCGGGGGCGACCAGCTCCTCGACGTAGATCACGTCGCGGTACTCCGGGTTCTTGGTCGAGGTCGACGCCCACAGCGGCCGCTGCGGCTGGGCGCCCGCGTCGGCCAGGGCCTGCCAGCGCTCGGAGGAGAACAGCTCCTCGTAGAGCTTGTAGGCGAGCTTCGCGTTGGCGATGGCCGCCTTGCCCTTGAGCGCCTTCGCCTCGGGGGTGCCGATCTTGTCGAGGCGCTTGTCGTACTCGGTGTCGACGCGCGAGACGAAGAACGACGCCACCGAGCCGATCTTCGACAGGTCGTGGCCGTTGGCCTTGGCCTGCTCCAGGCCGGTGAAGAAGGCGTTGATGACCGCCTCGTACCGCTCGAGGGAGAAGATCAGCGTCACGTTGACGCTGATGCCCGCCCCGATCGTCGCGGTGATCGCCGGCAGGCCCGCCTCGGTCGCCGGGATCTTGATGAACAGGTTGTCGCGGTTGACGAGCCACCACAGGGCCTTGGCCTCGGCGCTGGTGCGCGCGGTGTCGTGGGCGAGCGTCGGGTCCACCTCGATCGAGACCCGGCCGTCGATGCCCTTGCTGGCGTCGGCGGCGGGCTTCATCACGTCACAGGCCCAGCGGACGTCGTACCCCATGATGGAGCGCATCGCCTCGCCGACCGACGTCTGGCGCAGGGACAGGTCCTTGACCTGGTCGGCGTAGTCCTCGGCCGACGTGACGGCCTTGGCGAAGATCGTCGGGTTGGTGGTCACCCCGACGACGTGCTGCTCCCGGCGCAGCTTGTCCAGGCCGCCGCTGGTCAGCCGCTGCCGGGAAAGATCATCGAGCCAGATCGCCACCCCAGCGGCGGCGAGCTCGGCCAGCCGATCGGAACTCATCGCGGTTCTCCTTCTTCGGGTCTAGTTGCCGGTGGTGCTGCCGGTGATCTCGCCCACCTTGGCCAGGGAGGCGTGCGCGGCCGCGACGACCTTGTCGACGGTGAAGCCGAACTGCTCGAACAGCACCGTGTAGGGGGCGCTCGCGCCGTAGTGCTCGATGCTCACCGGCACGCCGGAGTCGCCGAGCAGCTTGTGCCAGGACATGGCGATGCCGGCCTCGACGGTGACCCGCGCCTTGACGCCGGTCGGGATGACCTGCTGGCGGTACGCGAGGTCCTGCTCCTCGAACCACTCCTGGCACGGCATCGACACGACCCGGGTCGGCGTGCCCTCGGCCTCCAGCCGCTCCTGGGCCTTGACCGCGAGCTGCACCTCGGAGCCGGTGGCGATGATGATCACCTTCGGCTGGGCGTCGGAGGCGTCCTTCAGGATGTAGCCGCCCTTGGCCACGTTGTCGGCCGGGGCGTAGACGGTGCGGTCCAGCACCGGCAGGTTCTGCCGGGTCAGGGCGAGGGCCACCGGCTGGTCGCGGCGCTCGAGCGCGACCTTCCAGGCCTGCGCGGTCTCGTTGGCGTCGCCGGGGCGGACCACGGCCAGGCCGGGGATGGCCCGCAGCGCCGAGAGGTGCTCGATCGGCTGGTGGGTCGGGCCGTCCTCGCCGAGGCCGATCGAGTCGTGCGTCCACACGTAGACGACCGGCTGCCCCATGAGCGAGGCCAGCCGCACCGCCGGGCGCATGTAGTCGGAGAAGACGAGGAACGTGCCGCCGTACGGCCGGGTGGGGCCGTGCAGCTTGATCCCGTTGAGGATCGCGCCCATGCCGTGCTCGCGGATGCCGAAGTGCAGCGTGCGGCCGTACTCGTCGCCGGGGAAGAGCTTGGTGGAGTACTCCGCCGGAATGAACGACGGCTCGCCCTCCATCGTGGTGTTGTTGCTCTCGGCGAGGTCGGCCGAGCCGCCCCACAGCTCCGGCAGCACCGGGGCGAGCGCGTTCAGGGTGTCGCCGGACGCCTTGCGGGTGGCGACGCCCTTCTCGCTCGGCGGGAACTCCGGCAGCGCCTTCTCCCAGTGCTCGGGCAGCCGGCCCGCGAAGAGCCGGTCGAACAGCTCGGCCCGCTCGCCGGCGCCGTCGTGCCACGCCTGGAAGGTCTTGTTCCACTCCTCGTGCTTGGCCTTGCCCCGCTCGATGGCCCCGCGGGTGTGTGCGAGCACCTCGTCGGCGACGGCGAAGGACAGCTCGGGGTCGAAGCCGAGGATCTGCTTGGTCGCGGCGATCTCGTCGGCGCCCGCCGCCGAGCCGTGGATCTTGCCGGTGTTCTGCTTCTTCGGCGCCGGCCAGCCGATGATGGTGCGCAGCGCGATGAACGACGGGCGGTCGGTCACGGCCTTGGCGGCCTGGATCGCGTCCCACAGCGCGTGGACGTCCTCGGCGTAGACGCCGTCGCCCGCGTCGTGGCCCTTGCGCCAGTCGACGACCTGCACGTGGAAGCCGTAGGCCTCGTACCGCTTCGCCACGTCCTCGCTCTTGGCGACCTTCGTGTCGTCCTCGATCGAGATCTCGTTGTCGTCGTAGATGACGACGAGGTTGCCCAGCTTCTGGTGCCCGGCGAGGGCGCTGACCTCGTGGCTGATGCCCTCCTCGATGTCACCGTCGGAGCACAGCACGTAGACGAAGTGGTCGAAGAGGCTCTCGCCGACGGCCGGCTCGGGGTCGAACAGGCCCCGCTCGCGGCGGGCGGCCATCGCCATGCCGACCGCGTTGCCGACGCCCTGGCCGAGCGGGCCGGTGGTGGTCTCCACGCCGGCGGTGTGGCCGTGCTCGGGGTGGCCGGGGGTCAGCGAGCCCCACTGCCGCAGCGACTTGAGGTCGTCCAGGCTCAGGCCGTAGCCGGCCAGGTACAACTGAATGTAGAGGGTGAGGCTGGAGTGACCGCACGAGAGCACGAAGCGGTCGCGGCCGACCCAGGCCGGGTCGGTGGGGTCGTGCTGCATGACCTTCTGGAAGAGCAGGTAGGCGGCCGGCGCCAGGCTCATCGCCGTGCCGGGGTGGCCGTTGCCGGCCTTCTCGACGGCGTCCAGCGCCAGCACCCGGACCGTGTCGACCGCGCGCCGGTCGACGTCGGACCAGGACAGCTCGGGACCCTTGACCTCTTCAACGCTCACGGCGGTGCTGCTCCTGTCGAACGGCGAGGTTGCGGAAAAGCCTCGGAGGGTTTGATCGTCGAATGTTGTCAAGTCGACCCTACCCACGATCGGATGGCGCCACGCGGGGTCGACCGGGTTTCGGACATCGGCGACACTGCCTGCGACAACCGTAGTCGATGGCCACATCCGCCCCGGGCGGCGCGGATGAGCGGCGATGCCCTCGGCCCCGGCAAACCGTGATCGGTTCAGCCCTGAGCGAAATCAAGGGGCCCGCGCCCTGTCCCGGGGGTGCCGTCCGACCTGCGTTGATCCTGTTCTACGATGCGGAGGCTCGCCGGTCTCGGCGGGCCCCTCGCTCCGCCACGCTTCCCCGGGCCACCGAAGCCGGGACCGGGCGTGGCCGATGCCGGAAGGTGGCAATCCAGACGTGACGCAGCTCGTCGACCATGCAGTCGTTGATCAGCGCGCGTCGGGGCCGGTCCGTCCCACCTCGGCGGCGGCCCTGGCCCGGGCACAGCAGGCACAGGCGGCCGGGCGGCGGGCCGGGCTCGCCGCGGTGGTGAAGGCATACATCTCGCTCACCAAGCCGCGCATCATCGAGCTGCTGCTGATCACCACCGTCCCGACGATGTTCCTGGCCGACCGCGGCCTGCCGGACCTGTGGCTGGTCCTCGTCGTGCTCGTCGGCGGCTCGCTCGCCGCCGGCGCCGCCAACGCGCTGAACTGCTACATCGACCGCGACATCGACCAGGTGATGAAGCGCACGTCGCGCCGGCCGCTGGCCACGCACACCGTGTCGCCGCGCGCCGCGCTCATCTTCGGCCTGACCCTCGCCGCCGTCTCCACGGTGCTGATGGGCGCCTTCACCAACCTGCTCGCCACGCTGCTCACCGCCGGCGCGATCGCCTACTACGACCTCGTCTACACGCTGTGGCTCAAGCGGACCACCCCGCAGAACACGGTCTGGGGCGGGGCCTGCGGCGCGGCGCCGGTGCTCATCGGCTGGGCCGCGGTCACCGGCGGGCTGTCCTGGCCGGCGTGGGTGCTCTTCGCCGTGGTGTTCCTGTGGCAGCCGCCGCACTTCTACGCCCTGGCCATCAAGTTCAAGGACGACTACGCCCGGGCCGGCATCCCGATGCTGCCCGTGGTGGCGAGCATGCGCCGGGTGGGCCTGGAGACGGTGGTGTACAGCTGGCTCACCGTCGCCGCCTCGGTCGCGCTCTGGCCGCTCGGCATGACCCCGATCTACGGCGTGGTCGCGATCGTCACCGGCGCGCTGCTGCTGGTCGAGGCGCACCGCCTCGACGGCCGGGCCCGGCGCGGGGAGCCGCTCAAGCCGATGCGGCTCTTCCACTGGTCGGTGACGTACCTGACGCTGCTCTTCGTCGCCGTCGCGGTCGACGCGCTGATCCACTGAAGGCTAGGGCCCGAACCCCGCGCGAAATGGGCGCCTAAGCGAAAGTTAAACCAGAAACGCCCGAATTTTTTGGGTACTCCGGTCACCGTGCACGCCACGTGATCCACGTCTCGCTTTGCGCGCCAGGCAACCCCGAAAAAAATCCGGATATTTGCGGACATAGTCCTCCAAACATCGCGGCGAGTCGGCTAAACCTCTTCGTAACTACGATCACAACCGCCATCTGGTTCACCCGCACGTGGTCAGCAGTGGCTTTAGTGTGGCCGACATGGCAGATGGTTCCGATACGACGATGACCCTGAACCGCCCGGTCCCGGGCGGCCTGATCGCCGGGCTCAAGTCCTTCGCGGAGGACCACGGCGGCGCCAAGGCGGTCATCGAGTACGTCGGCCGGCGCGGTGCCCGCATCGTGCTCGTCGGAGAGGACGGCGTCTGGGGCGACCAGTTCGCCGAGGGCACGGACATCGCACGATCCGCCTGTGCCCAGGCCGGGGTCACGATCGAGAACGCCTGGGAGCGCGAGCTCCTCGAGCAGATGCGACCGAGCAACGACCTCTGGCGCTCGATGGGGCGCCGCACGCTGTCCCGCTAGCGCCGGACCCGCCCCGCCGCGGGTATCTTCCCTGCGTGAATCAAGATCGTCCGATTTCCCCGTCAGCCGCGACCCGGGCCGCCGCCCGGGTCGCTCTCGTTACCTGCGCCGACCTGCCCGGCCTCGACGAGGACGACCAGGCCCTGATCCCCGCCCTCGCTGCCCGCGGCATCGCCGCCGAGCCGGTCGCCTGGGACGCCACCGGCGCCGACTGGACCGGCTACGACCTGGCGATCGTGCGCAACACCTGGGACTACGCCAAGCGCCGCGCCGAGTTCCTCGCCTGGGCGCACGCCGTGCCGCGGCTGGCCAACCCGGCCGCCGTGCTCGAGTGGAACACCGACAAGCGCTACCTGCGCGAGCTCGCCGCCGCCGGCATCCCGGTCGTCCCCACCGACTGGGTCGAGCCCGGCGCCGCCTGGACGCCCGCCGCCTCCGGCGAGATCGTGGTGAAGCCGGCGATCAGCGCCGGCAGCATCGACACCGGCCGGTACGACCTCGCCACCCAGGCGGAGCCGGCCGCCGCACACGTGCGGCGGCTGCAGGACGCCGGTCGCCT
Organism: Dactylosporangium sp. CA-092794; assembly: GCF_050948465.1. Classification (NCBI taxonomy): domain Bacteria; kingdom Bacillati; phylum Actinomycetota; class Actinomycetes; order Micromonosporales; family Micromonosporaceae; genus Dactylosporangium; species Dactylosporangium sp. CA-092794. Next base: position 2,152,831 of record NZ_CP192044.1, read on the forward strand.
GGTGATGGTGCAGCCGTACCTCGGCGAGGTCGACACCGCGGGGGAGACCGCACTGCTGTACCTGGGCGGCGCGTTCAGCCACGCGATCCGTAAGGGCGCCATCCTCACCGGGCCCTACGAGGCGGCGGCGGAGCTGTACCAGGAGGAGCACATCGAGCCGCGCACCCCGGCGGCGGCGGAGCGCGCCCTGGCCGACCGCGTGCTCGGCGCGCTGCCGGGGCCGGCCGGCGACCTGCTGTACATCCGCGTCGACCTGCTGCCCTCGGCGGACGGCCCGGTGGTGATCGAGGTGGAGCTCACCGAGCCGTCGCTGTTCTTCGCCACCGCGCCGGGCTCGGCGGACCGCTTCGCCGCGGCCGTGGAGCGCCGGCTCAAGTAGGGCGGGCCCGCGCCGATGTGTGGTTGGTGACCCGGCGCATCGGCGCGGCGCTCGCGCTCGCCTCGGCCCTGACCGCCTGCCTGGCGGGCTGCGGCGCGCTGCCCGGCGCGGGCGGCAACGGTACCGCCACACCGGCGACGGCACCCGCGACGATCGTCAACCTGCCGGAGGACACGGTGTACCTGCCGGGCGAGGCGGTGAACCCGTCCGCCGGGCTGACCACGGGCGCGCCGGTGCGGGGACCGATCGCCTCGCTCTCCCCGCTGCCCAGCCGGACGGCGTCCACCGCGAGCCCCGGCCCGCGGCCCGACGAGTGCTCGGGCACGGTGCGGACCGGCGTCGTCAACGGCGCCGACGTCGTGCCGGGCACCAACTCCGCAGTGGTGAGCTGGTGGAACATCGGCGACCCGGCGATCGTCGACTACCAGCTCGCCACCGTCCCGCAGGACCTGTACTACGGCCCGCAGCCGGCCTGGACCTGGCAGACCGTCGCGCCGGGCACCGGCTGCACCCGGGTCAGCGCCACCGTCACCGGCCTGACCTCCGGCGCGCCCTACGTGTTCGTCGTCCATGCGCTGCTGCGCAAGTACGAGTCGCTGCCGCCGGTCGCGCCCGAGGTGGCCCGCAGCTCCGCGGTGCGCATGCTGTGAGCCATAGGCTGTCCCGCATGAGTGAGAACCCCGTGCTGCTCGGGGCGCAGGCGCCGGACGGCGTCGACGCGCCCTTGCTGACCTACTGCGACGCGACCACCGGTGAGCGCACCGAGCTGTCCGCCACCGCGCTCGGCGGCTGGGCCGCCCGGGCCGCCGGGCTGCTGCACGAGGGCTGCGGCCTCGGCCCCGGCAGCCGGGCCGCGGTGCTGCTGCCGCCGCACTGGCTCACCGCCGCGGCGCTGCTGGGCGCCTGGTCCGCGGGGATCGCGGTGTCGTTCCGGCTGCGGGCGACCGCCGGGCTGGACCCGCTGGAGCCCGCCGGCGACTTCGACGCGACCTTCGTCGCCGCCGACCGGATCGGCTCGTGGCTCGAGGACATCCCGGAGGCCACGCACAGGTTCTCGTTCTTCGCCGAGGTTCCCGCCGAGGGGTACCGCGACTTCCTGGCCGAGATCCGCGCGTACCCGCAGCACACGCCGGCCTACGGGCGCACCCGCCGTACCGATGCCGCGAGCGTCGACGGGACCAGCTACGGCGACTGGGGCCGGTTGGCCGCCGGCCTCGCCGAGGAGCTCGGCCTGCGGGCGGGGGACCGGCTGATGATCGACCCCGCGGAGCACGAGCACCCGGTGCGGTGGCTGCTCGCCCCGCTGGCCGCGGGCGCCTCGGTGGTGATCTGCGCCGATCCGAATCACAACCATTAGGTTGTAAAAACGATTGGTTGTGGGTACCGTCGCAGCATGACGGTCGTCACCGACGAGCTGAGCCTCGTCTTCGCGGCGCTGGCCGACCCGACCCGGCGGGCGATCCTGGAACGGCTCGCCGAGGGCCAGGCGACGGTGCATCAGCTCGCCGAGCCCTTCGCGATGACCCAGCAGGCCGTGTCCAAGCACCTCAAGGTGCTGGAGCAGGCCCGGCTGATCTCGCGCACGCGCAGCGCCCAGTCGCGCCCGTGCGCGCTGGAGGCGGGCCGGCTGGCCGAGGCGGCCGGCTGGATCGAGCGGCACCGGCGCGTCTGGGCGGACCGTCACGACCGCCTGGCCGCGCACCTGGAGCGGCTGCAGGGATGAGCGACGTCGGAGAGCTCACCTTCAGCCGCATCCACCGGGCGTCGCCGGAGCTGCTGTTCGACTGCATGACGACGCCCGAGCACCTGACCCACTTCTGGGGCCCGACCGGTACCACGACCCCGCTCGACGGCATCGTGGTCGACCTGCGCCCGGGCGGCTCCTTCGAGACCACGATGGTCGGCGCCGACGGCGGCACCTACACCATGCGCGCCGTCTACGCCGAGATCGACCGCCCGCACAAGCTCGTGTGGATCGAGCCGGGCGTCGAGGGCGGGATGCGCACCGAGATCACGTTCCGCGACCTCGGCGACGGGCGCACCGAGGTGATCACCCACCAGACCAACGCGCCGGCCGCCTACCGCAGCGCCGAGGCCCGGGCCGGCTTCGCCACCAGCCTCGACCGCTTCGACGCCTATCTGGCCACCCTGTAGGAGCTGCCATGCCTTTCGTTACATCCGCTGACGGTACCGAGATCGGCTACGACCGGGCCGGCGCCGGCCCCGCGTTGGTGCTCGTGGACGGTGCCATGTGCTACCGCGCCGCCGGCCCGATGCGCCCCTTGGCCGCGCTGTTGCAGGAGCATTTCACGGTGTACTCCTACGATCGGCGCGGTCGCGGCGAGAGCGGCGACACCCAGCCCTACGCGGTGCGGCGCGAGGTCGAGGACCTGCAGGCGGTGATCTCGGCCGCCGGCGGCTCGGCGGCGGTCTACACCATGTCTTCCGGCGGCGCGCTCGCCCTCTCCGCGGCCGCGCAGGGCTCCGGCATCACCGCGCTCGCGCTCTACGAGCCGCCGTTCGTCGGGGCGGATCCCCGCTACACCGCCGAGCTGACCGACCTGCTGGCGCAGGGCCGTCGCGGCGACGCGGTGGCGCTGTTCATGAGCCGGGTCGGCATGCCGGCCGAGGCGATCGCGGGCTTTCGCGCCTCGCCCGGGTTCGCCACGCTGGAGGCGATCGCGCCGACGCTGGCCTACGACGACGCGGTGCTCGACCCGGGCAAGGTCCGGCCGGAGGTGGCGGCCGCGGTCCGCGTGCCCACCGTCGTGATCGCCGGCGGCGCCAGCCCGGCGATGCTGCGGGACGCGGCCCGCGAGACGGCGGCCGCGCTGCCGTCGGCGACGCTCGAGGTGCTCGACGGCCAGACCCACGACGTGGACCCGGCCGCCCTGGCCCCGCTGCTGGTCAAGCTGCTGGGCTGATCACGCCGTCGGCCGATCACCGCGGCGCTCATCGCTTCGCTCCCAGGGCGTCCAGGGCGCGGTCGACCAGCGGGCCGGCGGTAGTGAGGTCGCCGGTCAGGCCGCTGCGGGCCAGGTTCTCGCGCATCACGTCCGGGTTCACCCGCAGCCGGTCGAGGGCCGCGCGCAGCCAGGACGCGGCCGAGCCGGTCGTCACGAGCAGTTCGCGCATCGGGCGCCACTCGGCGTGCCAGGCGCCGGCCGCGCGCTCGTGCTCGTGGGCCATCGCCGCGAGCAGGTTCGCCACCAGCCCGGGCGCGGAGGCGGCGCAGCCCACCGCGCAGATCGCGGCGACCGGGTTGCGCTTGCCGGGCAGCGCCGACGAACCGCCGGGCGCCGCGTCGGCGACCTCGTTCACCTCGTCCTGGGCCAGCAGCGTCAGGTCGCGGGCCACCTTCGCCACCGCCCCGGCCGCGCCGCCGAGCGCGCCGGCCAGGTCCGCGATCCGGGTCCGCTCGGTGTGCCAGGGCAGCGCCGGCTCGGCCAGCCCCAGCATCGTGGCCAGCCCCTCCACGAGATCGGGCCCCGCGTCGCCGAACGCGCCCAGGGTCCCGGCCGCCCCGCCCAACTGCACCGCGAGCCGCTCCCGCTGCACCTGCTCCAGCCGGCGCCGGGCGGCGTCGAGCCCACCGAGCCAGCCGGCCGCCTTCAGCCCGAACGTGGTCGGCGCCGCCTGGCGCAGCAGCGTGCGGCCCACCATCGCGGTGTCCCGGTGCTCGCGGGCCAGCCGCGCCGCGTGGTCGGCGCACGCACCGAGGTCGGCCAGCAGCGGCCGCAGCGCCCGGGTGGCGACCAGCATCCCGGCCGTGTCGAGGATGTCCTGGCTGGTGGCACCCCGGTGCACGGCGCCGGCCGCGGCCTCGGGCACGGCCGCCCGCAGAGCTTCCACCAGCGGGATCACGGGATTCCCGCTCGCCGCCGCGCCCGCACCGATCACCCCCACGGCGAACGTCTCCGGCCGCGCACAGACCGCCGCGACGGCGTCGGCGGCGGCCGGGTCGAGCAGGCCGGTGAACGCCTGCACCTGCGCCAGGGCGGCCTCGACCTGCAGCATCGCGGTCAGCCAGGCGTCGTCACCGACCGCCGCGGCGACCTCGCCACGGGCCAGCACGGCGCCGAACAGGCTTGCAGAAGGGGTCATGGCGATTCCCGCGGGGGTCGTGGTCCGACCCGGTGACTGTACCGAGCCACCCACCCCCGGCGGGCCCGAACGCCCGCCACTCCCGTCGCGCATCCTGCGGCCGCGGAGCGCGCGATCCAAGCCGTTGTATCGGACTTCGCGCCTGGCGGCCTCGATCCGGGCAGGCGTACGGATGTCTCCGTGATCATGCGTGTTGCGCCGCCGCACCACGGGTTTGCCACGATCGTGGAGACATTTGGTACACGGGTGTACATGTTCGCTCCGTGATCATGAAAAACCGGTGGTGTCGGTGGCGGGTCCGGCATGATCGCGGAGACTTCCGGTCGCGGCGGGCCTGCGGGGCGGTGGTCGCCGCGATCGGGTGGCGGTGCGGTGGAGCGTCGCGGTGGTGACCAGCCGCTCGCCGAGGGCCGCGCGCACCGGATCGCCGGGGACGGGCGCGATCGAACGTGGGGGATCGGTCCTCGCGGCGGCGGTGGAGGTGGGCGCGGAGCGTCCCGCGACGGCGGCGGCGGCAGCAGCGACGGCGACGGCGGCGGCGGCGGCGGCGACGGCGACGGCGACGGTGGTGGCGGCGGCGGCGGCGACGGTGGCGGCGGCGACGGTGGCGGCGGCGACGGTGGCGGCGGCGGCGACGGTGGCGGCGACGGCGACGGCGACGGCGACGGCGACGGCGACGGCGGTGGCGGTGGCGGTGGCGGTGGTGGAGGTGGGCGCGGAGCGCCCTGTGGCGGTGGTGGAGGCGGAGCGTCCTGTCGGTCGCGGGGCGTTCACGCTGACTTTTCGCCCGTCGGGCGAAAAATCCGATAAGTCCGGACACGAAGTGTCTGGACTTATCGGTAGGCGGTCGTCAATGTGCGGTGCGCCCAATGTGCGGACGCATGCGCCCAATTTGCGGACACCGGCGGCAAAAATGCGCGGCGCCGGCCCACGATGGCCGGCGCCGCGTTCGTACTGTGTCGTGTTGTGTGGCCTTTTGTGCGGGTCCTACAGAAAGTCGGTGAAGCCCGGGCGGAAACGGTCATCGGGCTTGCCGAATGTGGTGAACGCCAGCCCGCCGCGCGGTTCCACGCCCGGCAGATGTTCGATCATCCGATCGTGCTCAATCACACACGCCAATGCTTGTGTGAGATCGGACTCAAGCTGGTGGACCGCCTCATCGAGGTCCTCTTCCCGCCGTGACCAGTCGATGTCTGCCTCGCGAAGCTGCTGGCCGGCCAGCTTCGCAACGGCCTCCGGATCGGTGACCGCGACCTCAAGGCGGCAGTAAATCTGCATGATGAGCGGTTCCGTGTGCCCCATTGCAGAAGGGTGGCATACCAATGATCCGACTCCATAGAAAGTGCAGATGAATTTACAACTTGGCAATCTGCAGGGCGGCTTCGGGTGATCTCGTGGTGTGAAAGGTTCGTGATGATCCGGTGCACGCCGGACCTTCCGGCCGCAGTCGCTGACAGCATCGGCGCGTGCCTTCCACGTTGCCGACGCATCCGCTTGCCGTTCTGCCGCTGAAGCTGTGGCGGCCCCGCTGGTTCGACGGGGTCGCACTCGCCACCGGGGCGTGCGCGCCCGACATGGCCTATGCGCTCCACGGGATCGGCGTGCGGATCCCCAGCCACACCGTCCCGGCCCTGCTGTGGTGGAGCCTGCCCTGCGCGGTCGCGACCGCCTGGCTGATCCGCCGCGGCGCACCCGCGGTCGCCGCGCACCTGCCGGGCTGGCTGCGGGAGTACGGCGTGCTGGCCGGCGTCCGCCACCGCTGGTGGGTCACCGCCGGCTCGGCGTTGCTCGGTGCGATCAGCCACCTGCTGTGGGACCTCGTCACGCACCCGGGCCCGGTGGCGGCGTGGTGGCCGATCCGCCAGGTCAGCGACGACAGCGCGGTGCTGCTGCTGCCGCTGTTCCTGTGGTACTGCGGGAGCCGTCACCTCCTGCGCGCCTGGCACGGCGACCCGCCGCCGGTGCCGCGCCGCCCCCTGCTGTTCTGGGGCGTCTCGGCCGCCGTCACCGCCGCCGGCGTGCTGCTGACCTGGGCGTTGGGCAACCACCGGCTCGCCTGGCTCGGCTACCCCGGGTATCCGCACGTGGTCGGGGTGCGCCTGATCGTGTCGCTGACCGTGGGGCTGCTGGCCGGGGCGTTCGCCGTACAGTCGGCTCGTGCTGGAGACCGATCGACTGCTGCTGCGCCGGTTCCGAGCCGATGACGCGCCGGTCGTGGCCGCCTACCGCTCCGATCCCGGCGTCGCGCGGTACCAGAGCTGGGAGGCCCCGTTCCCGCTGGCGGCCGCCGAGGCGTTCGTGGCCGGGCTGGCCGGGTGCGACCCGCGCGACGAGGGCTGGTTCCAGTACGCGCTGGAACGCCGCGCCGACGGGGCGCTGATCGGCGACATCGGGGTTCGCCGCCACGACGAGGGCCGGCAGGCGGAGATCGGCTTCACGCTCGCGACCGCCTTCCAGCGCCGGGGGTACGCCACGGAGGCCGTCCGGCGCGTCGTGGAGTACCTCCTCATCGAAGAGGGACTCCACCGGGTGCACGCGTCGCTGGACGGCCGCAACGCGCGCTCGGCGGCGCTGCTTTCGCGGGCCGGTTTCCGCCGGGAGGGGCTGGAGCTGCAGAGCAGCTGGTGGAAGGGGGAATGGACCGACGACCTGCGCTACGCCGTGCTGGCCAGCGAGTGGGTCCGTTCCCTCGACCCGGCCTGAGCCGGCGCTACGCCGTGCTGGCCAGCGAGTGGTCGCGGTCGCCGGATTCGGCCTGAGCCTGTCGCGGGGTCAGGGCGAGCAGCAGGTTCAGCGTCGCCGTCCAGACCAGGCAGGCGCCCAGCATGTGCAGGATCACGACCGGCCAGGGCAGGCCGGTGAAGTACTGCACGAAGCCGACCACCCCTTGGGCGAGCTCGACGACCACCAGGATCGCGGCCGCCCGGGTGACCCGCAGCGGGGCGCCGAGCGCGCGCAGCCCGAACCACACCGCCAGGCTCAGCCCGACGAGCACGAACACGGCGTCGGAGTGCAACTGCGACACCGCCTCGGGGTCGAAGCCGGTCCGGCTGGCCTTGGTGTCGCCGGAGTGCGGCCCGCTGCCGGTGACCACCGTCCCGAGCACGAGCACGACGGCCGACACGGCGGTGACGACGGCTCCGCCGGCGGTGCGCATCGCCCGGGGCGCGGTCCATCGCGGTGGCTCTTCACGGGTGCGGTACCAGAACAGGAACGCGACCGCGATGAGCGCCATGGACAGCAGGAAGTGCGCCGCCACCGTCCACGGGTTGAGCGCCATCCGCACCGTGATCCCGCCCAGCACGCCCTGCGCCGCGATCCCGGCCAGCACCCACGCCGCCCCGCCCAGCGCCCCCTTGGCCCGCCGCCGCTGCCGCCACGCCGCCGCGAGCGCCACCAGCGCGAACACGCTGAGCACGAACGTCAGCGTGCGGTTGCCGAACTCGATCACGCCGTGGTAGCCCATCGCGGCGGTGGTCACGTAGGAGCCGTCGGTGGTGCACTGCGGCCAGGTCGGGCAGCCCAGCCCCGACCCGGTCAGCCGCACCAGCCCGCCGGTGCACACGATCCCGACGTTCGCCACGAGCAGCGCCAACGCCGCCCGCCGCAGCGTGGCGGGCCGGTCCAGCCACTCGGTCACCAAGCTCACGATTCGCCCCACCCGCGCGATATTACGCGCGGCTACATATGGCCCCGCGCGGCGGCGCCCGGTCCCCGCGGTGGGCGCTGTTTCTTGTTGCGCCTTTGGCGCAGTGGTTGGGGTCCGTAAGCTAGCCACGCGCGACTTCGTCGCGGCGCTGTTGGCCGGTGTGCGGGTCCGCGGCCGCCGTGGTCTGCCCGCGCCGGGCACTGGCCAGCGCCACGCGGAAACCGGCACCGCTGGCCGCCATGCCCGCCGGCGACCAAGCGGTGCCTGGCCCGCGCGTCTCAACGCCCCGGGGTGGGCACGATCGGCGATCACTTCCTACACGTTGGGCGACTGCACCGCCGCGGGGCGGGGCGCAGGGACAGGAAGTCTCCGTGATCATGCGCATCCCGGCATCGACACCAAGGGTTTTTCATGATCACGGAGTGCTGATGTACCCCCGTGTACCACAAGTCTCCTGGATCATGGCAAACCCGGTGTGCGGTCACCGCGGACATCATGATCACGGAGACATACGTCCGGCCCGGCCGCGCGGATCGGAGGTTGCGCCCGACGGGTGCGACATCCGCACCGGTCCGCTGCGCCGCCCCCGGGGTCGGCGTCGATGATCGCTGGTGCCCCGCCGATGGCCACCGAGGCCCAGCCCGCGGCGGGCGCCAGCGGCCATTCGACATCAACTAGCACGATCAGGCGCTGGCCTCGTACACCACGCCAGCGGACGCGACCGTCACGGTTCCCTATTGCGCCTGCGGCGCAGTGCGCGCCGTCCTGTGTCGGGCGCTGCCCCTTTTGTCGCGCCTCCGGCGCAGTGGTTGCGGCCCCCTTGTGGCGCCTTCGGCGCGGGGGTTGGGGGTTTTGTTGCGCCTTTGGCGCGTTTGGTTGGGGTTCGTAAGCTAGCCACGCGCGACTTCGTCGCGGCGCTGTGCCTGGGGGGTTCCCACCCCAGACCCCCCATGGCCGCTGCGCGGCCACTTTTTGCCGCGCTGCGCGCCCCTGGCGTCCTTGGCGCGGTTCCCTATTGCGCCTGCGGCGCAGTGCGCGCCGTCCTGTGTCGGCGCTGCCCCTTTTGTCGCGCCTCCGGCGCAGTGGTTGCGGCCCCCTTGTGGCGCCTTCGGCGCGGGGGCTGGGGGTTTTGTTGCGCCTTTGGCGCATTTGGTTGGGGTTCGAAAGCTAGCCACGCGCGACTTCGTCGCGGCGCTGTGCCTGGGGGGTTCCCACCCCAGACCCCCCATGGTCGCTGCGCGGCCACTTTTTGCCGCGCTGCGCGCCCCTGGCGTCCTGCCGCGCTCCGCGGCGCTGGCGTTCTGCCGTGGAACCGCCGCCTGGCGCGCCTGCGGCGTGGGCGGGGGCGGGGTGGTTTGGTTAGGGTTACCTTTCGTGCGGTGGATCACCCGGGCGGTGGTTTGCTCGGTCTCCGCGAATTACGTAACGTTGGTGTTGTGAAAAACGCCGACGCGACGACGCGGGCTGCTGAGGTGCAGTCCGCTGACGGCGCCGAGGTGTGTCCGCCTGCCGGTGCGCTCGACGTGCGGACCCGGGATCGGGTCAGCGAGCTGTTGCTGCAGGAAGGTTCCGCCACGGCGACCGAGCTGGGGCTCGCCCTCGGGCTGAGCCCGGCCGGCGTGCGCCGTCATCTGGACGCCATGCTGGCCGAGGGGCTCGTCGAGAGCCGGGAGCGGCCCGAGCGCGGCCGGCGCGGGCGGGGGCGGCCGGCACGCGTGTTCACCCTGACGGCGGCCGCGCGGGAAGCGCTGCCGCACACCTACGACGGGCTCGCCGCCGCCGCGCTGCGGTGGATCGCCGAGCACGACGGGCCGGGCGCGGTCAGCGCGTTCGCCGCGGCGCAGGTGGCCGGGCTCGAGGAGCGTTGCAAGGCGGCGATGGCCGAGGCCGGCGCCGACCCCCTGGCGCGGGCCGACGCGCTCGCCCGGGCGCTGACCGCGGAGGGCTACGCCGCCGGCGCGACGACCATCGCCACCGGCGGTCAGCTGTGCCAGCATCACTGCCCGGTGGCCCATGTCGCCGCCGAGTTCTCCCAGTTGTGCGAGGCCGAGACCGAGGTGATCTCGCGGCTCGTCGGCACGCACGTCCAGCGGCTCGCCACCATCGCCAACGGCGACGGCATCTGCACCACCCATATTCCGGCCCCGGTACAGCCCGGAGCCCGTCCCGATAGGCAAAGGATCGTGAGATGACGACTGCCGATCAGCTTGCCGGTCTCGGCCGGTACGAGTACGGCTGGGCCGACTCCGACACGGCGGGGGCCTCGGCGCGCCGGGGCCTCGACGAGGACGTCGTGCGCGACATCTCGGCGAAGAAGCACGAGCCCCAGTGGATGCTCGACCTCCGGCTCAAGGGCCTGCGGCTGTTCGACCGCAAGCCGATGCCCGCCTGGGGCGCGGACCTGTCGCACATCGACTTCGACAACATCAAGTATTTCGTCCGCTCCACCGAGAAGCAGGCCGCCAGCTGGGACGACCTGCCCGCGGACATCAGGAACACCTACGACAAGCTGGGCATCCCCGAGGCCGAGAAGCAGCGGCTGATCGCGGGCGTCGCCGCGCAGTACGAGTCCGAGGTGGTGTACCACAAGATCCGCGAGGACCTCGAGGAGCAGGGCGTCGTCTTCCTCGACACCGACACCGCGCTGAAGGAGCACGAGGAGCTCTTCAAGGAGTACTTCGGCACCGTCATCCCGGTCGGGGACAACAAGTTCTCCGCCCTGAACACCTCCGTGTGGTCCGGCGGCAGCTTCATCTACGTGCCGAAGGGCGTGCACGTGGAGATCCCGCTCCAGGCGTACTTCCGGATCAACACCGAGAACATGGGCCAGTTCGAGCGGACCCTGATCATCGTCGACGAGGGTGCCTACGTGCACTACGTCGAGGGCTGCACGGCGCCGATCTACTCGTCGGACTCGCTGCACTCCGCGGTCGTCGAGATCATCGTGAAGAAGAACGCCCGCTGCCGGTACACCACCATCCAGAACTGGTCGACCAACGTCTACAACCTGGTCACCAAGCGGGCCGTCTGCCACGAGGGCGCGACCATGGAGTGGATCGACGGCAACCTCGGCTCCAAGGTGACGATGAAGTACCCGTCGGTCTACATGCTCGGCGAGTACGCCAAGGGCGAGGTCCTGAGCGTCGCGATGGCCGGCGAGGGCCAGCACCAGGACGCGGGCGCCAAGATGGTGCACAGCGCGCCGCACACGTCCTCGACCATCGTGTCGAAGTCGATCGCGCGGGGCGGCGGGCGCACGTCGTACCGCGGTCTCGTGCAGGTGATGGAGGGCTCGCACCACTCGAAGTCCACGGTCAAGTGCGACGCGCTGCTGGTGGACACCATCTCCCGCTCGGACACCTACCCGTATGTCGACATCCGCGAGGACGACGTGTCGATGGGGCACGAGGCGACGGTGTCGAAGATCAGCGACGACCAGCTGTTCTACCTGATGTCGCGCGGTCTCACCGAGGACGAGGCGATGGCGATGATCGTGCGCGGCTTCATCGAGCCGATCGCCAAGGAACTGCCCATGGAGTACGCGTTGGAGCTCAACCGGCTCATCGAGCTGCAGATGGAGGGCGCGGTCGGATGAGCGCACCCGCTCTGGTTCCGCCCAAGACCCGCGCCCAGCAGGTGCGCTCGTTCGACGTCGCCGACTTCCCGGTGCTCACCGGCCGCGAGGAGGAGTGGCGCTTCACGCCGCTCAAGCGGCTGCGCGGGCTGGGGTCGGCGACCGCCGGGCCCGGTGCCACCGCGCCGAAGGCGCTGGCCGGGGAGCTGCCCGCCGGGGTCGAGGTCACGACGGTGGAGCGCACCGACCCGCGGGTCGGCTCGGCGCTGATCCCGTTCGACCGGATCAGCGCCCTGGCCGCCGGCGCGGCCGCGGAGGCGCTGGTCGTGTCGGTCGCGCGCGGCGCGGTCCTCGACGCGCCGGCCCAGATCCGGCTGACCGGGTCGACGACCGAGCTCGCCTACGGCCACACCGTGGTCGACGTCGGGCAGTTCGCCGAGGCCACGGTCGTGATCGAGCAGGTCGGCACGGTCACCCTCGCCGACAACGTCGAGGTGCTCGTCGGCGACGGGGCCCAGCTGACGCTGGTCACCGTGACCGACTGGGACGCCGACGCGGTGCAGGCGCAGCACGTGCGGTTCCGGCTGGGCCGCGACGCGAAGGTCCGGCACGTGCAGGTCACCCTCGGCGGCAACCTCGTGCGGCAGTACACCAGCGTCGACTACGCCGGCCGGGGCGGGGAGATCGACGCCTACGGGCTCTACTTCGCCGACGCCGGCCAGCACCTGGAGCACCGGCTGCTGGTCGACCACTCGGTCCCCGACTGCCGCAGCTACGTCGCCTACCGCGGCGCGCTGCAGGGCGACGACGCGCACACGGTGTGGGTCGGCGACGTGCTGATCCGGGCCGAGGCGACCGGCACCGACACGTACGAGATCAACCGCAACCTGGTGCTCACCGACGGGGCGCGCGCCGACTCGGTGCCCAACCTGGAGATCGAGACCGGCGAGGTGGCCGGCGCCGGGCACGCGAGCGCCACCGGCCGCTTCGACGACGAGCAGCTGTTCTACCTGATGTCCCGCGGCATTCCGGACGAGCAGGCCCGCAAGCTTGTGGTCCGCGGCTTCTTCGGCGAGCTGCTGGCGAAGATCCCGGTCGAGGAGCTGCGCGACCGCCTCGGCGCCGCGATCGAGACCCGGCTGGAGGAGGCCGGCGCATGATCAAGGTGTGTGCGGCCACCGAGGTGGCCAAGGGCGAGGCTGTGCAGGTCACGGTCGAGGGGACCGAGATCGCGCTGGTGCACGCCGACGACGACAACTTCTACGCCGTCTACGACGAGTGCTCGCACGCCGCGGTCGCGCTGTCGGAGGGTGAGATCGAGGGCTGCACCCTGGAGTGCTGGCTGCACGGCTCCCGCTTCGACCTGCGCACCGGCGAGCCGACCGGGCTGCCGGCCACCGAGCCGGTCCCGGTGTACCCAGTCGAGGTCCGCGACGGCGACGTGTACATCGACCCGAACCCGAGCAACGGAGTTACCAAGTGAGCGAGCTCTCGATCAGCAACCTGCAGGTCTCGGTCAAGCTGCCCGACGGTGAGCTCAAGCCGATCCTGCACGGCGTCGACCTGACCGTCCGGGCGGGGGAGACCCACGCCATCATGGGGCCGAACGGCTCCGGCAAGTCCACGCTGGCGTACTCGGTCGCCGGCCACCCGCGCTACCAGGTCACCGGCGGCACGGTGACCCTCGACGGGCAGGACGTGCTCGCGATGACGGTCGACGAGCGGGCCCGGGCCGGGCTGTTCCTGGCCATGCAGTACCCGGTGGAGGTCCCTGGCGTCTCGGTGGCCAACTTCCTGCGCACCGCCAAGACGGCCGTGGACGGGCAGGCGCCGAAGCTGCGCACCTGGGCCGGCGAGCTGCGCGGCGCGATGGAGAAGCTGCAGATGGACCCGGCGTTCGCCCAGCGCAACGTCAACGAGGGCTTCTCCGGCGGCGAGAAGAAGCGGCACGAGATCATGCAGCTGGAGCTGCTCAGGCCGAAGATCGCCGTGCTCGACGAGACCGACTCGGGCCTGGACATCGACGCGCTGCGGATCGTCAGCGAGGGCGTCAACCGGGTCCGCGCGGCGGGCGACACCGGCCTGCTGCTCATCACGCACTACACGCGCATCCTGCGGTACATCACGCCGGACTACGTCCACGTGTTCGTCGGCGGGCGGATCGTGGAAGAGGGCGGCCCGGAGCTGGCCGAGGATCTGGAGAACACCGGCTACGAGCGCTACCTCGCCGGTGCCGGCCCGGCATCCATCGCATAGAAGGACACGTTTCATGAGCGCACTCGATGCCAGTGCTTCCCGGAGCCGGCCGGCGCCTTCGGCGCTTGACCTGGAGACGATCCGCAAGGACTTCCCGATCCTGGACCGCCTGATCAACGGCAACCCGCTGGTCTACCTGGACTCCGGGAACACCTCGCAGAAACCGCGCCAGGTGATCGACGCGGTGCGTGAGCACTACGAGCGGCACAACGCGAACGTGGCCCGGTCGGTGCACACCCTGGGCACGGAGTCCACGGAGGCCTACGAGGGGGCCCGCGAGCGGATCGCGGGCTTCGTCGGCGCCCCGACGGCGGCCGAGATCGTCTTCACGAAGAACTCGACCGAGGCGATCAACCTGGTCGCCCACGCGTTCACCAGCGTCTCCGACGACCCGCGCTTCCGGCTCGGCCCCGGCGACGAGATCGTCGTGACCGAGATGGAGCACCACTCCAACATCGTGCCGTGGCAGCTGCTCGCCCAGCGCACCGGCGCGACGCTGCGCTGGTTCGGCATCACCGACGAGGGCCGGCTCGACCTGTCGAACATCGACGAGCTGATCACGCCGCGCACCAAGCTGGTGGCGTTCGTGCACTACTCCAACATCCTGGGCACGATCAACCCGGTCGACGTCATCGTCGCCAAGGCCCGCGAGGTCGGCGCGCTGGTGCTGCTCGACGGCTCGCAGTCGGTGCCGCACCTGCCGATCGACGTCGTCGCGCTCGGCGTGGACTTCGTCGCCTTCACCGGCCACAAGATGGTCGGCCCGACCGGCATCGGCGCGCTGTGGGGCCGCCTGGAGCTGCTCGACGCGATGCCCCCGTTCCTCGGCGGCGGCTCGATGATCGAGACGGTGTCGATGACCGGCACGACGTTCATGCCGCCGCCGGCCCGCTTCGAGGCCGGCACCCCGCCGATCGCCGAGGCGGTCGGGCTCGGCGCGGCCGTGGACTACCTGACCGCGGTGGGCATGGAGAACATCGTCGCGCACGAGAAGGCGCTCACCGCCTACGCGCTGGACGCGCTCGGCTCCGTGCCCGGCGTGCGGATCATCGGCCCGGCCACGACCGCCGACCGCGGCGCGACCATCTCCTTCGCCGTCGACGGCGTGCACCCGCACGACGTCGGGCAGATCCTCGACGACGACGGCGTGCAGGTGCGCGTCGGCCACCACTGCGCCCGCCCGACCTGCGTGCGCTTCGGCGTGCCGGCCACCACCCGGGCGTCGTTCTACCTCTACACCACCACCGACGAGATCGACGCGCTGATCCGCGGCGTCGAGCGGGTCCGGAAGGTGTTCGGCTGATGCAGATCGACCAGCTGTACCAGGAAATCATTCTGGACCACTACAAGCACCCGCACGGCCGGGGACTGCGCGAGCCCTTCGACGCCGAGGCGCACCACGTCAACCCCACCTGCGGCGACGAGGTGACCCTGCGCGTGCAGCTCAAGGCCGGCAGCGTCGCCGACATCTCCTACGAGGGCATGGGCTGCTCGATCAGCCAGGCCTCGGCGAGCGTCCTCTACGATCTGGTCAAGGGCGCCACGGTCACCGACTCGCTGCGCCGGCACGAGGCGTTCGCCGAGCTCATGGGCGGCCGCGGGCAGGTCGAGCCGGACGAGGCGGTGCTGGAGGACGCGGTGGCGTTCGCCGGCGTGGCGAAGTACCCGGCCCGCGTGAAATGCGCGCTGCTGCCCTGGATGGCCTACAAGGACGCGCTGGCTCGCGCTTCTTCTTCCCCCGAGGAGTCTTCATGACCGCGGCCCTGGCTGACATCGAAGAGGCGATGAAGGACGTCGTCGACCCCGAACTCGGGATCAACGTCGTCGACCTGGGCCTCGTCTACGGCATGCACGTCGACGAGGAGAATGTCGCCACGCTGGACATGACCCTGACGTCGGCGGCCTGCCCGTTGACCGACGTCATCGAGGACCAGGCCCGCCAGGCGCTGTGCACCGGCCCGGGCGGCGGCCTGGTGTCCGACGTCCGGATCAACTGGGTCTGGCTGCCGCCGTGGGGCCCGGACAAGATCACCGACGAGGGCCGCGACCAGCTGCGCTCCCTCGGCTTCAACGTTTAGCGCCTGTTTCCATAGCTGCCTCGGGGCTGCGGCGGGCCCAGATTCCTCGCCCAGGCCGACCCGGCGCGCTGCGCCAGGCCGGGTCGCCCGAGGCGCCGGCGGCGTCCCGGTTACTGAAACAGGCGCTAAATCGCTGGCGGACTCGCGCTCGTGCCGGGCATCATGCCCGGCATGAGTCGTCTCCACGCAGCCGCCACGCGACAGACCGGCGTCCGGGCGGAGGCGAGCCGCAAGCAGCAGGCGTGAGCGCGGCGGTGCTCGGCGGCCTGCTCGCCGGGTATGGCGTCGCCGTGCCGGTCGGGGCGATCGGGGCGCTCATCGTCAGCCTCGCCGCGCGCGGCTCGTGGAAGGTCGGGGCCGCGGCGGCGCTCGGGGTGGCCACCGCGGACGGGCTCTACGCCGTCGTGGCGGTGCTCGGCGGGGCCGCGCTCGCGGGCCTGATCGCGCCGATCTCCGGGCCGCTGCGGTGGATCGCCGCCGTGGTGCTGCTCGGGCTGGCGGTGAAGACGGCGCGCGACGCGCTGCGGCACCGGGGCGAGCCGGCCACCGCGCGGCGCTCGGACGGGCGGATGGGCCGGCCCCTGAGCGCCTATTTCGCGCTGCTGGGCCTCACCCTGCTCAATCCCGCCACCATCGTGTACTTCGGGGCGCTGGTCCTCGGCCGGCGCGCCGACGACGGGCTCTCCGCCGGCGCCGAGGCGGTGTGGGTCGCCGCCGCGTTCGCCGCCTCCGCGAGCTGGCAGCTGCTGCTGGCCGGCGGCGGCACCCTGCTCGGCCGGCTGCTCACCGGCCCGCGCGGGCGCCTGTGGACCGCCCTGACCTCCAGCGCGGTCATCGCGGCGCTGGCGATCCTGCTGCTGGTCCGACGTTCTTGAGCGCCTCGCGGGCGGAGAGGCCGGACAGGGCGGGGTGGGTGGCCACGAAGGCGCGGACGGCGTCCGGGTCCGTCTTGGCGTACTCGCGCAGCGCCCAGCCGATGCCCTTGCGGATGAAGAAGTCGCGCTCGCCGGCCCAGCGGGCGCAGTAGTCGAACAGGCGGTCCCGGTCGGTCTTTTCGCGGTACCGCAGCTGATGCAGGATCGCCGTGCGCACCAGCCACAGGTCGGTGCCCGGCGCGGTCCACTCGTCCATCGTGGACAGCAGCGCCGGGTGGGCGGCGACCATGGGGCCGGCGACGTGGGCGGCGAGGGCGTCGACGGTGTCCCACCACGACTTGGTGGTGACCAGCTCGCGAAGCACGGGCAGCGCGGCGGGGGAGAGCAGGCCGGCGTGGCGGCGCAGGTGGTCGCAGGCGAAGTACTGGTACTCCCGCTCCGGCAGCGCCCAGCACGCGAGCACGATGTCGGCGAGGCCGGCCTCGTCGGGCTTCGGCGCGCCGCGCAGCACCTCGCGGTCCAGCGCCCGCCGGGCCGGGCTGGAGATGCCCAGGAACGGGAACTTGTCCTTCATGTAGGCGCGCATCGGCGCGGCGCGCGAAGGATCCGCGGCCGCGCCGTACACGTTCTGCAGGCGCTCCAGTACAGCGTCGCTCATAGGTTCGTGGCGTGGAACGTGTCGCACTGGCGCGGGTCGCCGGTGTTGAAGCCCTGCAGGAACCACTTCTTGCGCTGCGCGGACGTGCCGTGGGTGAACGCGTCCGGGTTGACCTTGCCGCCCGCCTTCTTCTGGATCGTGTCGTCGCCGATGGACTCCGCCGCCTGCACCGCCTCGGCGACGTCCTGGTCGGTGATGGACTTGAACAGCGCGTCGCCCTGCGGGTCCTTCGTCTCCGTGGCGTGGTTGGCCCAGGTGCCGGCGAAGCAGTCGGCCTGCAGCTCCAGGCGCACCGACGCGGAGCTCGCCCCCTGCTGCGCGCCCTGCTGGGCCTGGGCGTTGATGCCGAGCAGGTTCTGCACGTGGTGGCCGTACTCGTGGGCGAGCACATACGGCGCGGCGAACTCACCCGAGGCGCCGAAGCGGCTGGACAGCTCGTTGTAGAAGGTCAGGTCGATGTAGACCTCGCTGTCGGCCGGGCAGTAGAAGGGCCCGACGCCCGAGTCGGCGGCGCCGCACCCGGTGTTGACGGAGCGGCTGAAGAAGTTGGTCTTGGCGGTCTTGTACTGCTTGCCGAACGCCGCCGGCAGCTCGGTCTTCCAGTAGGCCTGGACGGAGTTGATGTACAGCACGTTGCGGCAGTCGGCGTTCTGGAACCGGTTCGGGTTCGACTTGTCGCACTGCTGGTTGATCTTCGAGTTGTCCGGCGTCTGGCTGCCGCCCCCGCCGAGCATGTTGCGGCCGAAGTACCCTCCGCCGCACAGCACGACCGCGAGGATGACGATCGTGATCAGGCAGCCGACCCGGCCGCCGCCGATCGGGATCGGGATCGGCAGCCCGCCGAGGCCGCCGAAGCCGCCACCGCCGCCGCCACCGCCCGACCCGCGCAGGTCGTCGACCTGGCTGGTATCGAGATCGGCATCGTCGTTGAACTCCATCGCACACCTCGGGGGTTGGGGATCGACCGGCGTCTGCTTGAGCGGCAAGGTACCCGATGATCATGTGACGTAATCGTGTGGCGGGTCTACGGGGGACGCACGGTAGAATATCGCCGTGATCACGCAGAGGGAGTGACCCGCGGTCCCGCACCCGGAGTCTGTATTTTTCCGACCTCTGCCCGAGAGTGAGTCTGCGCTGTGATCACGACCACCGGACTTGAGCTGCGCGCCGGTGCGCGCATTCTGCTCAGCGACATCAACCTGCGCGTGCAGCCCGGAGACCGCATCGGTCTCGTCGGGCGCAACGGCGCCGGTAAGACCACCACCCTCAAGGTCCTGGCCGGCGAGGGCACCCCGCACGCCGGCCAGGTGGAGCGCCGCGGCCCGGTCGGCTACCTGCCGCAGGACCCGCGCACCGGCGACCTCGGCGTCACCGCCCGCGACCGGGTGCTCTCCGCCCGCGGCCTGGACACCATCTACGCCGAGATGAAGGCCCTGGAGGCGCAGCTCGGCGACGACGAGCGGCTCATCCGCCGCTACGGGCAGCTCGAGGACCAGTTCGCCGGCCTGGGCGGCTACGCGGCCGAGGCCGAGGCCGCCCGCATCTGCGCCAACCTGGGCCTGCCCGACCGCGTGCTCGGCCAGACGATCGGCACCATGTCCGGCGGCCAGCGGCGCCGCATCGAGCTGGCCCGCATCCTGTTCCGCGACGCGAGCGCCACCGGCGGCGGCATCCTGCTGCTCGACGAGCCGACCAACCACCTCGACGCCGACAGTATCAGCTGGCTGCGCGGGTTCCTGTCCAGCCACAAGGGCGGCCTGGTCGTGATCTCGCACGACGTCGACCTGCTCGACGCGATCGTCAACAAGGTGTGGTATCTCGACGCCAACCGGGCGACCATCGACTCCTACAACGTCGGCTGGAAGCTCTACCAGCAGCAGCGCGAGACCGACGAGAAGCGCCGCCGCCGGGAGCGGGCCAACGCCGAGAAGAAGGCCGGCGCGCTGCTGGCCCAGGCCGACAAGATGCGGGCCAAGGCCACCAAGACGGTCGCGGCGCAGAACATGGCCCGCCGGGCCGAGCGCATGCTCGACGGCCTGGAGGACGTGCGCACCGCCGACAAGGTCGCCAAGGTGCGCTTCCCCGAGCCCAAGCCGTGCGGCAAGACCCCGCTGACCGCTCGCGGCCTGTCGAAGTCCTACGGCTCGCTGGAAATCTTCATGGACGTCAACGTCGCCGTGGACCGCGGCTCACGGGTGGCCATCCTGGGCCTCAACGGCGCCGGCAAGACCACCCTGCTGCGGATGCTCGCCGGCGAGCTGGACCCCGACACCGGCGAGGTCACCCCGGGCCATGGTCTGCAGCGGGGGTACTACGCACAGGAGCACGAGCAGCTCGACGTCGACCGCACCATCCTGGAGATCATGCGCTCCGCCGCCCCGGAGCAGAACGACACCGAGCTCCGCAAGATCCTCGGCGCGTTCCTCTTCACCGGCGACGACGTCGACAAGCCCGCCGGCGTGCTCTCCGGCGGCGAGAAGACCCGCCTGGCCCTCGCCACGCTGGTCTGTTCGGGCGCCAACGTCCTGCTGCTCGACGAGCCGACCAACAACCTCGACCCGGTGAGCCGCGAGCAGGTGCTGGACGCGATCGCCCGCTACCCGGGCGCGATCGTCCTGGTCACCCACGACTCGGGCGCCGTGCAGGCCCTGAAGCCCGACCGCGCCATCCTGCTGCCCGACGGCGTCGAGGACGCCTGGAGCGACGACCTGCTGGAGCTGGTCGAACTCGCCTGACCCCCTGCGGGCCGTGTTCCACGACCCGGCGGCGCGCACGGGTGCTGCGGGCCGGTCCGGCGGGCGGGTCATCCGGCGGCGGCCGGCCAGGCCGGCGGGCAGCTGCCGGGGCCGGGTCCACTCCGGCGGGCGGCCGAGCGGGGCCGGTCGAGCGGGCGGGTCTGGTCCGGCGGGCGGTCGGGGCCGGTCGAGCGGGCGGGCTGTCGAGCGGGCGGGCTGGCGAGCGGGCGGGCTGGCGAGCGGGCGGGCTGGCGAGCGGGCGGGCTGGCGAGCGGGCGGGCTGGTGTGGCGGGTGGCCGGGCGGGTCCGGTGGTCCGGCGGGCGGTCAGGCGGGGTCGGTCCGGTGGGCGGGTCGGGGTGGTGGGCGGGTCGGGGTGGTGGTCGCTGCGGAGAGCTGGACGATCTTCTGCTGGCGGCGCTGGTTGATCAAGTCGACCTCGTGCGACCGGGTGCGGTGGATTCCGGGCGGATCGTTGGCGGCGCGCGGTGTCCTACCGGTGCCCGGGCAGCTGCCCCGACCGGATGTCTCCGTGATCATGCGTGTTGCCGTGGCCGCACCGGGGTTTTTCATGATCGTGGAGACTTTTGGTACACAGGTGTACATATTTCTTCCGTGATCATGAGAAACCGGTGTGTCGTCGGTGCGTCCGGCATGATCGTGGAGACTTCTGGTCGCCTCGGGTGCCGGGTGATGGCGGCGCGGACAAGTGTGGCTAGGTGCATATAAGTCCAGGTAAAGCCGGATAAGTCCAGACGCTCCGCGTCCGGACTTATCCGATTTATCTCCTGACAGGCGATAAATCGTGATCAGGGCGGTTGCGCGCACTCGCGCCGCACTCGTGCCGCACTCGCGCCGCACTCGTGCTGCGTTCGACGGGTCCGGTCGGCGTGGCCGGTGGGGGTCGCCTGGCATGCGGGGCGCCGTCGCGGGGCGGGCTCCATGCCCGGCGCTACGCTTGCAAGATCGACTTCGGTGGGTCTTGGCACCGCGGGCCTGGCAGGGCCTGGCCGCCCGTTCAGGGCAGGCCGGGCCCGGTGTCTGGCGGGAGCGACGGTCTGTATGTGACGCGGCCCGAGTCATCGGTTTTATTACCAGGGGGTGATCAGGACGCCCTCGACGATCACGGCGACCACCGCGCCGAGGCCGACCAGGAGCAGGGGGCTCGGGGGTGGATCGCCGGCCGGGCGTTCCGGGGCGACGGCGGCCACCGTCAGCCATGGGAAGAACGGTAGCCAGGCGTGCTCGGCGCCGCCGCGGGCCAGGCCGGCCACGATGGAGAAGACGATGGCCGCGCCGGCGCCGACGAGAAAGGGCCACATCGCGGTGTTGCGGACTTTGCGGGCGCTGGCGAAGATCGGAGGGCCGGCGGCCAGGAGGAGTGCCACCACGCTGATGGCGCTCCACCACAGTACCGAGCGGTAGGGCGCCACCCGGTGCGCGTAGTCGGTCTCCGCGGCCAAGAGGCCCTCCGTCCAGCCGAAGCCGAGCAGTTGCACGCCGAGCACCGGTAGCAGGGCGCCGATGCCGCTGAGCATGTTCAGGGCCGGGCGGCGGCGGGCGAAGTACACGCACACCAGTGACAGGCCCAGCCACGGCGCGGAGTAGGAGAACAGCGACGCCAGGCCGACCAGCAGGCCGGCCAGGATGCCCCAGCCGGTGGAGGCCCAGCCGCGCATCCTCCGGCGGCTGGCGCGCAGGCCGGAGACGATCGCGGCCGCCCCGAGCAGGGCGACCAGGCCGTCCAGGCTGACCGCGGTCCAGATGGCGTAAGGGGCCAGCGCGAGCACCGGCAGATACCGGCGGGCGGCCTCCTCGCCGACCGAGTCGCGCACCGCGGCGAGCACCAGCGGAATCGTCAGCACCGATACGGCGGTGATCAGGAATCCCAGGACAATGTGGTCGGTAACACCGATTTTCTGCAGCGCCCACAAAAAGAGTACGGGGCCCGGGGGATGGCCGCGGGACGCGACCGAGTGGTACGCCGCGTCGGACGTGAAATGTCTGAGGTATGTCAGTGGTTCGTCACCCGCCCGCCTTACGTCGCCCAGGTATTCCTCGGGCGAGCCTAGGGCTTTCGTAAGGCCCGACCATCCATCGACAAGCGCCAAAGCAATTGCCCACGCGAGCCCGGCGGTGTACCCGAATAGCTGAATTTCGTGCCACCGTAGCCGGGTGAGGCGGCCGGACGCGGCGGTCCACAGCGTCGCGGCGGCGACCGCGGGCGCCAGGACGGTGCCCGCGCCGACCCTGATCTTGTACCTGCCGAGGAAGGGGGCGCTGGCGGTACCCAGACGGGCGTCCAGCTGCACCGCGAGGGCCGTCAGCGCGAGGCCGCCGAGCGCCAGCAGGAGCCAACACAGCGCATCGCGGCGCTCACGGTGGGCTGACAGCGGTCGGTCGGCGGGCGGTTCGCTCATCACGGCGCATCACGGTATCGGGTAGGCGACAATGCTCTGCGTGTCGGTTGGCGTCCCGTCGATATCTAGCGCATGATCGTTCGAGGCGGTCTAATAGGTGGGACCGCACCAACCGCTCTGTCTGGGACGTGAGGGATCAGCATGGCAGCCACCGCCACCACCAGCACCGAGAAGGGTCGCCGGATCGTCGGCGCCGAAAGGCAGACGCTGGCGAAGGACCTCGTGAAGCGGTACACGAACGGTGAGAGTATCCGCGCGCTCGCCGCTTCCACCGGCCGTTCCTACGGATTCGTGCACCGGGTGCTGACCGAATCCGGCGTTCAGCTTCGTCAGCGTGGCGGCGCCCGGCGCCGCAAGAAGGCGTGAACGCCAACATCTCCTCGGCAAGCGCCGATCCCGGTTCGGGAGAGGCGCGATTCGACCTCA
The DNA here is from genome assembly GCF_050948465.1 of Dactylosporangium sp. CA-092794. NCBI lineage: Bacteria > Bacillati > Actinomycetota > Actinomycetes > Micromonosporales > Micromonosporaceae > Dactylosporangium > Dactylosporangium sp. CA-092794. Next base: position 2,175,983 of record NZ_CP192044.1, read on the forward strand.
ACGGGCCGGTCGCGACGGTGACGTTGTGCCGGCCCCAGGTCCTCAACGCGCAGACCCCCGAGCTGTGGGGCGCACTGCGCGAGTTCGGCCGGTCCCTCCCGGGTGACGTGCGCGTCGTGATCGTGCGCGGCGAGGGCCGGGCCTTCTCGTCGGGCCTCGACACCACCGCCGCGGCGAAGAGCCTCGGCGGGATCCGCGACGAGCACATCGCCGGGTTTCAGGAGGCGTTCGCCTGGCTGCGCCGGCCGTCGATCGTTTCGATCGCCGCGGTGCAGGGGCACGCGATCGGCGCCGGCTTCCAGCTGGCGCTGGCCTGCGACTTGCGGGTCGTCGCCGAGGACGTCTCGTTCAGCATGGCCGAGATCAAGCTGGGCCTGGTGCCCGACCTCGGCGGCACCAAGCGCCTGGTCGAGCTGGTCGGCTACGCCCGGGCGCTCGAGTTGTGCGTGACCGCGCGGCGCGTGCCGGCCGCGGAGGCCGCCCAGATCGGTCTGGCCAATGTGGTGGTACCGCGGGCAGAGCTCGACGGCGCCGCCGACGACCTGGCGGCGGCCGTGCTGGCCGCACCGCGGGACGCGGTGATCGAGATCAAGGCCCTCATCGCGCAGGCGGCCGGCAACACGTTCGCGGCGCAGGAGGCGGCCGAGCGGGCCGCGCAACTGCGCCGTGTGGCCGATCTCTTCGGCCAGGGCGAATAAGCGGCACCCAAAAGTTGTCGTACCCACCGGGCACACTGAGCCCCGGTGGGTACTTCGCCTTCAAGGGATGTGACGCATGGCTTCGCCGATGAGCAGCATGGCCGGGTGGGAGACCCTGCGCGCGCTGCGCAAGGCCGACGAGCTGGCCGGCAAGCGGCTCAGCCGGGACACCACGCGGCGGATCATGCGCTTCGCCCGGCCGTATCGGCGCGACATCGCCGTCTTCCTGGTCACCGTGGTGCTCGGGGCGGCCATCGGCGTCGCCACGCCGTATCTGGCCGGCGACGTGGTCAACAAGATCAGCGCGGGCGGGCCGGGCGCCGGGGCGGCGGTGGTGCGGGTCGCGCTGCTCATCGGCGGCCTCGCCGTGGCCGACTCGCTGCTGTCACTGGCCCAGCGGTGGTATTCGGCCCGCATCGGCGAGGGCATCATCCTGGCGCTGCGCAAGCTGGTGTATGACCACGTCCAGCGCATGCCGCTGCAGTTCTTCACCCGCACGCAGACCGGCGCGCTGGTCAGCCGGCTCAACAACGACGTGCAGGGCGCGCAGCGGGCGTTCACCTCGACCCTGTCCGGGGTCGTCAGCAACGTCATCCAGCTGATCCTGACCGCCGCCGTGATGCTCACCCTGTCCTGGCCGATCACGCTGCTGTCGCTGGTCATGCTCCCGCTGTTCATCCTGCCCGCGCGGCGCGTCGGGCGGCGGCTGGCCGCGATCACCCGGGAGTCGTATCAGCTCGACGCGAAGATGAACGCGACCATGACCGAGCGGTTCGGAGTGGCCGGCGCGCTGCTGGTGAAGCTGTTCGGCCGCCCCGACGACGAGGCCGCCCGCTTCGCCGAGCGGGCCGGGCGGGTGCGCGACATCGGCATCCAGACCGCGATGTACAGCCGCGTCTTCTTCGTCAGCATGCTCCTCGTCGCCTCGCTCGCGCAGGCCCTGACCTACGGCCTCGGCGGCTGGCTCGCCGTGCGCGGCCAGCTCACCGCCGGCACCGTCGTCGCCCTCGCGCTGCTGCTCACCCGGCTCTACGGCCCGCTGACCGCGCTGTCCAACGTTCGCGTCGACGTGATGAGCGCACTGGTCAGCTTCGAGCGCGTCTTCGAGGTGCTCGACCTGGCCCCGTCCATCGCCGAGCGCCCCGACGCCCGGCCGCTGCCCAGGGGCGCGGCCACCGTCGAGTTCCGCGACGTGCACTTCCGCTACCCCAGCGCCGCCGAGGTCAGCCTCGCCTCCCTCGAGGACGTCGCCGCCCTGGACCGCACGGTCACCGAGGAGGTCCTGCGCGGCGTCACGTTCTCGGTCGCGCCGGGCCAGATGGTCGCCCTGGTCGGCCCGTCCGGCGCCGGCAAGTCCACCACGGCGATGCTCCTGCCCCGCATCTACGACGCCACGTCGGGCAGCGTCCTCGTCGGCGGCGTCGACGTCCGCGACGCGACCCTGCAGTCCCTGCGCGACACGATCGGCGTCGTCACCCAGGACTCGCACCTGTTCCACGAGACGATCGCCGAAAACCTGCGGTATGCCAAGCCCGGCGCCACCGACGACGAGCTGTGGACCGCCCTGCGCCGCGCCCAGGTCGGCGACCTCGTCGCCGCCCTCCCCGACGGCCTCGACACCGTCGTGGGCGAGCGCGGCTACCGCTTCTCGGGCGGCGAGAAGCAACGCATCGCCATCGCCCGCCTCCTGCTCAAGGCCCCGTCGATCGTCATCCTGGACGAGGCCACCGCCCACCTCGACTCGGAGTCCGAGGCCGCCGTCCAGCGCGCCCTGTCCGAGGCCCTGACCGGCCGCACCGCCCTCGTCATCGCCCACCGCCTCTCAACGATCCGCGACGCCGACCAAATCCTGGTCGTCGACGCCGGCCGCATCGTCGAACGCGGCACCCACGACGCCCTGGTCGCCGCCGCCGGCCTGTATGCCGAGCTGTACCGCACCCAATTCGCCGTCGCCGACTCCCCCGTACCCCACGACCAACTCCCCCCACCCATCCCAACCCCATAGCCCCGCGTCGGCCCGCGCCTGCGCCTGCGTCGGCCCGCGCCTGCGCCTGCGTCGGCCTGCGCCTGCGTCGGCCTGCGCCTGCGTCGGCCTGCGCCTGCGTCGGCCCGCGCCTGCGCCCGCGCCGGTCTTGGCTTTCGTGTGTTCGGGCCTGCGGCGGCCGGGCTTCTGCTGGTTTTGGCGTGCGTCGGTCCGCGTCCGTGCTGGTCCGCTTCGGTCGCGTCCGCTGGCGTGGTGTACGAGGGCAGCGCCTGATCGCGGTGGTTCGTGTCGGGCGGCCGCCGCCGGCTGGGCGTCGATGGCCGCCGGTGGGGCACAAGCGGTCATCGGCGCTGGCTCCGCGCGGCGCGGCGGGGCGAACGTTGCGGATCCGGCGGCCGGACGTCGTGGATGTCGCACTGTCGGGCGGAACATCCGATCTGCGCGGCCGGGCCGGACGTATGTCTCCGTGATCATGATGCTCGCGGTGCCGCACACCGGGTTTGTCATGATCCCGGAGACTTGTGGTACACGGGGGTACATCAGCGCTCCGTGATCATGAAAAACTGTTGGTGTCGGTGCCGGTTGCGCATGATCGCGGAGACTTCCGGTCGGTGCGCTGTGTTTCGCGGCGGCCAGTGCCCGGCGGGTGGGACGTGATCGCCGATCGTGCCGGGCACCGGCCCGTCGGCAGGGCGCAGCCGCCACCTAGCCGACCGCCGCGTGGGGTGAGGGCCGGCTGGGCGGCCCTCACGACGGGGTGTGGTCAGGCCAGGATGGGCCAGGCGAGTTGGGGCTTGGTGGCCTGCAGGGCTGGGGTCTGGGGGTAGTCCTGGCTCGGGAGGCGGCCGCGGATGGCGCGCATCCAGTCGCGGTAGGTGGCCGTCTCCGGCAGGGTCGCCAGGGCCGACAACGCCACGTAGGTGAAGGCGCCGTTGGGGCGGCCGTCGAAGGTGGCGTCGTAGGAGTATTCGGTGTCGCGGCAGCCCGAGAGGAGCAAGGCCGTGGGGCGCGGGTCGGGCTTGCGGGGGTTGGTGGTGAGCAGGGCGGCGCGCAGGCGCTGCTGCGGGGTCAGGAACGACGACGGCGGCAGGAAGCGGGTGCGGCCGGGGTGGTCGCCGATCGGGTGGTTGAGTCTGGTCAGGGTGCCGGAGTGGCACGAGTCGGAGATGAGGACCGTCCGCACGCCGGGGGCGGCCAGGGCGAACAGCTCGTGCAGTTCGTCGTCGAGGAGCGGGCCGTTCTCCATGGTGTCGTGCGGGCACAGGGCCTCGTCGCGGTGGTCGGGCTCGTCGCCGTTCGCGTCGGGGACCCAGGTGCCGTGGCCGGAGTAGGTGATCACGACCGCGTCGCCGGCTGTCGAACGGGTCAGCATTTCGCGGATGCCGGTGCGGATGGCGGCGCCCGAGGCGGCGCTGTCGATGAGGCGGCGGGTGTCGAAGCCGCGGGCCATGAGCGCGCCGGCCCAGTCGTCGGCGTCGTTGCGGCAGCCGGAGAGGTCGTTCTCGGTGCCCGGGTAGTCGTTGATGCCGATACACAGTGCGAGTTTCATCGTTCCCCCCGTGGGATCGAATCGAGACCTTACGCACAGAAGGCGTTACCGAGGGCATTCGAGGTTTGGCGACGGTACCCCCGGAATCACCATGTCGTGGAAACCGTCAAATGCCGCATCAGGGACCCGGTGGGCGGCGCCGGGGCGGTGGGACCGGTCGCTCCCGGTGCGGCATCGGGTCGGCCAGGGCGATCACCCGGCGCAGTTCGGCCAGCAGCGCGTCGTCGGCGTCGTCGTCGGCGCTCCGGGACTCGCCGGGGTCGGGCGGGACGGCGTGCCGTTGCTGCATGGGGGGTACTCCGACCGTGGAAGCCGATTTTCAGGGGAGTAGAGGGCCGGTCGGGCGGTGCTGATACACAGGATCCGAGATTGCCCGGATCCGATCGTTCGGGCCCGGACAAACCGCGTGATCCGTCGTCAGGGGGCGATGGCGCGGCGGACGCAGTCGCGCAGCAGGGCCCGGCGGCGCTCGTGGTCGGCCTCGGGCTCGTCGGGGGTGGCGGTGTAGATGCCGCTGACCGGCGACCAGGCGCACGACATGGCGATGATCATGGCCATCAGGTCGACCGGGTCGCCGGCGCGCACCGTGCCGGCCGCCTGGGCCGCGGCGATGGCGGCGACCTTCGCGTGGTTCTCGGGGTGGTCGAAGAGCAGGCCGGCCGGGCGGCGCTCCAGCCGGACCCACGTGGTGAGCCGGACCAGCTCGGGATGGATCAGGTACTGGTCGTACAACCGCACTGCCCACTCGGCCAGGTCGTTGCCGTCGAAGGGCGCGGCGGTGGTGATGCGGTCCACGCAGTCGGCGACGACCGCGTCGAACAGGCCCTCCTTGCTGCCGAAGTAGCCATACAGCTGGGCCTTGTTCGTCCGCGCCGCCTCGATGATGCGCTCGACGCGGGCGCCGGCGATGCCGCGCCGGGCGAACTCCTCGGCGGCGGCGTCGAGGATGCGCCGGCTGGTCGCGGTGCCGCGGGCGGTCGACGGCGGTTCGGGCATGCGACCAGCATAACAAACAGACCAGTCGGTTTGTCTTCCGCCCCGGAACGGTCCTATGCTGAGCAGACCGAATAGTCTGTCTAGAACGTCCTGGAGGATCCATGCGCACGACAACCGGGTGGCAGAGCAGCGGAGGTTCCACCGCGCTGGAGCGGGTCGCGCTCGAGCGCCGCGAGCTGCGCGCCGACGACATCGCGGTACGCGTCGACTTCTGCGGCGTCTGCCACAGCGACCTGCACGCGATTCACCGCACGGCCGGCCGGTCGCTGGTTCCCGGGCACGAGCTCACCGGCACGGTGACCGCCGCCGGGCCCGAGGTGACCCGCTTCGCCGCCGGGGACCGGGTCGCGGTCGGCACCATCGTCGACTCCTGCGGGGTCTGCCCGATGTGCCGCGCCGGCCAGGAGAACTACTGCTACGAGTACCCCACCCTGACGTACGGCGGCGTCGACCGCGTCGACGGCCTGCCGACGCTGGGCGGGTACAGCCGCGAGTACGTGCTGCGGGAGGGCTTCGCCTACCCGCTGCCCGAGGGGCTCGACCCGGCCGCCGCCGCGCCGCTGCTGTGCGCCGGGATCACCGTCTGGGAGCCCATGCGCGCGGCCGGGATCGGGCCGGGCGCCCGGGTCGCCGTGGCCGGGCTGGGCGGGCTCGGGCACCTCGCGGTGAAGTTCGCCGCCGCGCTCGGCGCCGAGGTCACCGTGCTCAGCCGCACGCCGGACAAGGCCGCCGACGCCCGCGCGCTCGGCGCCGCCGACCTGCTGCTCACCACCGACGACCAGCAGATGGAGCAGGCCCGGGACCGGTTCGACCTCGTGCTGGACACCATCTCCGCCCCGCACGACCTCAAGCCACTGGTGCGCGTGGTCGCCCTGGACGGCACGCTCAGCCTGCTCGGGTACCTTGCCGAGCTTTCGCTGACCGCCATGGACCTGCTGCCCGGCCGCAAGAAGATCACCTCGGCCGGCACCGGCGGCCGCACGGGCACGGCCGAGATGCTCGCCTTCGCCGCCGAGCGCGGCATTGTCGCCGACGTCGAGGTGCTGCCCTCGGCCAAGGTGGAGGAGGCGCTGACCCGCCTGGAGCGCGGCGACGTCCGGTACCGCTTCGTGCTGGACCTGTCCGACCTGGCCTAGCGCCACCGCGTCGCCCTCGCGGCGCGGAATCTACAAATACGGATATTTCCGAAATGTCGGTTTTGCGGGCAGGGACGGAGGTGCGGCGAAGGCCGCGGGCGCGCGAGCCGCGCAAGCGCGGGGCGCAAGCGCGGGGCGCAAGCGCGGGGCGCAAGCGCGGGGCGCAAGCGCGGGGCGCAAGCGCGGGGCGCAAGCGCGGGCGTAAGCGCGGGGTGCAAGCGCGGGAAGGAGCGGCGGGGCTGGCGGCGTCGGGCGGGGCTAGCGGCGTCGGGCCGTCGGGCGGGGTTAGCGGCGGCGGAGGCGGGCGAGGAGGCCGCGACGGCGGGGGACCGGGGCGGACTCGCCGTCGTAGCGGTAGGCGGCCTCGCGGGCGGCGAGTTCCTCCCGGGCCAGCGCCGGCAGCGCGGAGCCGGCGGCCCGGGCGAAGTCCCAGCCGTCGCGCAGCGAGCCGTTCGGCGGGCGGTCCGCGGCCCAGGCGGCGAAGGCCGGCGTCCAGTCCGCGCCGTAGGAGGCGGCCAGGAACGGCCACGCGCGGGCCACCTCGCCCGCGCGTTTGCGGCGCAGGGCGGCCTTTGTCGCGTGTACCGCCGCCGGATCAAAACCCTCCGGCAGCTCGCCGCCCGCGACCAGGGCCGCGACGAGGGCCTGCTGCCGGGCACCGAGGTCGCTCACGTGATCGCCGGCCAGCCCGCCGCGGCGGCGATCGCGTCGAGCTCGGTGGTCAGGGCGGCGGCCGGCGGGTAGTCGCCGTCGCGCTCCAGCATCAGGGCCGGCGGCGTGGTGCGCGCGCACAGCTCCTTGACCAGGGCCAGCACCTCCGGCGGGGTCGGGTCGGTGTGGGTGTCGTGGTAGTAGCCGCCCCGGTGCGTGCCGCCGGCGACGTGGACGTACGCGATGCGCTCCAGCGGCAGCTCGTCCAGCAACGCGGTGGGCGGTTCGCCGCGATTGCGGGCGTTGGCGTACACGTTGGCGATGTCGAGCAGCAGCCCGCACCCGGTGCGATCGAGGATCTCGACGAGGAACTCGGCCTCGGTCAGCTCGGCGCCGGGCCAGTCGAAGAGGGCCGCGATCGGTTCCAGCGCCAGGGGTACCCCGCCCAGCGCCGCCTGTGCACGCCGGACGTTGGCCACGATCGCGTCGATGGCCTCGCGGGTGCGCGGGACCGGCAACAGGTGCCCGGCCTCCAGCCCGCCCGCCCGCACGAACGCGATGTGCTCGCTCACCAGCGGCGCGCCGAGCCGTTCCGCGCACCGGGCCAGGTGCGCGGCCCGGGCGTCCTCGATCGGCTCGGCGCCGCCGAGGGAGAGCTTGACCCCGTGCGGTATCACGCAGACCCCGCGCCCGACGAGCTCGGCGAGCCCGTCGGGCAGGGGCGCGTGCGTGTGCAGCGACTCGGCGACGACCTCGGTGAACCGCAGGCCGGGCAGGCCGGCCACGTAGCCGGCGATCTCGGGGCGCCAGCCGATGCCGACGCCGTACCCCGGACTCGTCATCCCCCGCATCCTCCGCCGCCGCCGCAGCTGGAACCGCCGCCGCAGCTCGAGCCGCTGGAGCAACTGCTCGACGACGAGCAGCTGCTGGCGGATGAGGAGCCGGAGCCGGAGTCGTAGTAGCCGCTGCCGGACTGCGCGATGTGCCGCTGCAGCTCGGCCTCCTCGGCGAAGGCCGGGTCGGCCAGCCAGAACGCGCCGACGCCGAACAGCCCGACGCTCAGCGCCGCGGCCTGCGGGCCGTAGGTGGCCCAGGACGGCGACTGCCGCGGCGAGAGGTGGCGCACGTCGCGGCGCATCTTGGTGAGCAGCCGCTTGCCGTTGCGGGTCACCCGCGGCACGGCCAGCAGCGCGAACGCGGCGATGAGGACCGGGATGAGCAGCAGCACCAGGTTGCCGACCGGCTTTTCGTTGCTGATCCCGGCGACCAGCCTGGCGATGCCCAGCGCCAGGACGGCGAAGACGACCAGGGCGCCCATCCGCACGCCGCGGCGGGTCTGCTCGTCGAGGATCCAGCCGGCGGAGGCGAGGTCGGCCTCGGTACGGTCGAGCACCTCCCGGACGCTGTGGTGGGTCAGTACCCCGGTGGTGGTGATCCCGCTGCGGGTGACCGCGTGCACGGCCCGGTCCAGCTCGGAGGCGCCGGTGGGCGCGGGCGCGGCCTGCTTGAGGTAGCCGCGCTTGTCGCTCTCGACGGCGCCGGCGGCGCGCAGGGCGGCGAGCGAGGAGTAGACGGCGAGGCGACGATCTCCGTTGATCAGCGCGGCCTGGGTGGCAGTGAGGTCGCGAGCGGTGCGCAGCGACGGGCCGGCGGTGTATCCGCGCCGCCAGACGAGCACACCGATGATCGCTATGGCGGCGAGGCCGAAGTACAGCCACAGGAACTGCGGGCCCGGGATCCCCCAGGTGTCGCCCGGCCCCGCCACGATCGATGTCGGCATGCGCCCAGTGTGGGTGTGGGTGTCGAGTGCTTCATGTCACCCGCCGGACACTTGAGGAAACCTTGTGCCGGCCTACTTGCGGCGCACGGCCCCTTCGACCAGGTTGAGCACGGCCTCCAGGTCCTGCACCGGGCGCCCGGTGGCCAGGTGCAGCACCAGGCCGTCGTAGGCCAGCTCCAGGAACTGGGCGAGGATTCCGATCGGGACGTCGTCGCGCAGTACCCCCGCCTCACGCTGACGCTGCAGGCGCTCCCGGGTGGCCGCGGCCACCGCCTCGGAGCGGGCCGCCCAGCGCTTGGCGAACTCGGGGTCGGTGCGCAGCCGCCGGGAGACCTCCAGCTGGCTGCCGAGCCAGCCGGAGACGTCGGGCTCGCCGGTGTCGGTGGCCGTGGCGGAGGCCGACGCGAGCAGGTCGCGCATGACCTGCACGAGGCCGTGCTCGGCGACGGTCGCTACCATGGTGGCGGCGTCGTCCTCGGCGACGGCCAGGAAGAGCGAGTCCTTGTCGCGGAAGTGGTGGAAGATCGCGCCACGGGACAGGCCGATCTCCTCCTCGAGCCGCCGCACGGTCGCGCCCTCGTAGCCGTGCCGGGCGAAACAGGTCCGCGCGCCGGTGAGGATCTCCTTGCGGCGCGCGTCCAGCTGGTCCTGGCTCACCCTGGGCACAGGGTCGATTATGCAAGCCGTACATACGGTTTGCATACGGGGGCGTTTCGGTCATGTTTCCCTCCGGCGATAGATCCCCGTTTGTGGGGGTTTGCCGAGGCCGGGACAGCGATCAGCGAAAATGAGGATCTGTTACATATCAATCCGGTCACGTAACCTGCCCGCGTGCCCCTGTTGTTGCTCAGCCTGGACGACACCCTGCTCGATAGGGCCGGGGCGTTCCGAGGGTGGGCGAGCGAGTTTCTCGGGCGGCTCGGCGCGCCGGAGTACGACCTGGACTGGCTGCTGTCCGTCGACGCGGACGGCATGGGCTCGGCGTGGGACGTGGCGGAGGCCCTGCGGGAGCGCTACGGCCTGCGGTATTCCGCCCTCGACCTGGTCGAGGAGATCCGCGGCGCCATCATGGAGCGGATCCGGCTGGACCCGCTCAACGCGTGTGCCCTGGCGATCGCCGAGGACTCCGGCTGGGTGCCGGTGGTCGTGACCAACGGCGAGTCACGGCTGCAGGAGGAGAAACTCAGAAAGACCGGGCTCGATCGGTACCTCGCCGACTGGGTCATTTCCGAAGAGGCCGGGGTGCGCAAGCCCAACCCGCGCATCTTCGCCATCGCCGCCGAGCGCGCCCGGATGGGTCTGCGCGGCGCGTGGCTGATCGGCGACAGCCCGGAGGCGGACATCGGCGGCGCCGACGCGGCCGGGGTACGCAGCGTCTGGCTGCACCGGGGCCGCCGCTGGAGCGAGCGGCGCTACGCGCCCACGCGCACCGCCGACGGCGTGATCGCCGCGATCGCCGAGGTCATGGCCTCGCGCTGGTAATTCGGTTGCGTCATCCCGCGGTGGTACGTCATGTTCACTCCGCACGGGTTGCTCCGAGTCGGAAGGGGGTTGGTTCGCATGGTTGCCGTCACGGCGCGCTTCCGCATGCCCAAGCCCTTTCCTTCCTTGACTCAGGAGAACTCGCGTTGCGCGACCATAAGCCCACGTCCCGTCGCCGCCGCTTCGACGACGACGATCTGACCTTTCTGAAGCGCCTCTCCCACGACTTCGACACAGCCTGGGACGCCTCCGACTCTCCCTCCCCTTCCTCGGCTTCGGGCTCGGCCTCCGACGACGGGGAGTGGACCAGCTGGGACTCGCCCGGCGTCCTGCACGGTCCCGACCCCGTGCCCGGCTGGGTGATCACCGAGCTCGCCGCCCGCGACGTCGACCGCGGCGTGCTCAAGACCGGCAAGGAGGCCGACGTCCACCTGGTGGAGCGCGCCGTGCCGGGCACCGAACGGCGGGCGCTGCTGGCCGCCAAGCGGTACCGGGCGGCCGAGCACCGGATGTTCCACCGCGACGCCGGGTACCTTGAGGGCCGCCGGGTCCGCGCCACCCGGGTCACCCGCGCGATGGCCAACCGCACCGCCTTCGGCCGGGAGGCGATCGCCGGGCAGTGGGCGGCGGCCGAGTTCGCGGCGCTGGCTCAGCTGTGGGGCTTGGGGGTCAGCGTGCCGTACCCGGTGCAGCTGCTCGGCACGGAGCTGATGCTCGAATTCATCGGCGCCGCCGACGGCACCGGGGCTCCGCGGCTCGCCCAGACCCGCCCTTCCCAGGCGGAGCTGGAGCACCTGTGGTGGCAGCTCGTCGACGCGCTGCGCATCCTGGCCCGGGCCGGCCTGGCACACGGCGACCTGTCGCCGTACAACTTGCTGGTCGACGCCGAACGGCTGGTCCTCATCGACCTGCCCCAGATCGTCGACGTGGTGATCAACCCGAACGGCGCGGACTTCCTGGCCCGCGACGTCGCCAACGTGGCGCGGTGGTTCACCGGCAAGGGCCTGCCCATCGACCCGGAACCGCTGACCGTCGAGCTCCTGCACGACGCCGGCCTCCGCTGACCCGCCCGGGCCCAGCCACGCACCCCGCGCGATCGGCCCGGGATGGGCCGTGCGCGGGGCGCTGGCTCGGCTCAGCTCAGCTCAGCTCGGCCTGGCCCGGCTCGGCCTGGCCTGGCCTGGCCTGGCCCGGCCTGGCCTGGCTCGGCTCGGCCCAGCTCGGCCCGGGTCAGCTCGGGCCGAGCTGACCCGAGGCAATCTTCAGGGCGGCGGGGCTGGCGCGGACATTTCGGATATTTCGCCTGACGGGAGAAATATCACGATCCGGGTGGCTCGGGGTGGACGCAATGTCTCCGTGATCATGCTCCCCGCTGTAGCCGCATCGCGGGTTTTTCATGATCCCGGAGACTTGCGGTACACGGGTGTACATGTTTGCTCCGTGATCATGAAAAACCGTTGGTGTCGATGGCGGGTTCGGCATGATCGCGGAGACTTTTCGCTTTTCGCGCTCGCTGGGGGCGTTGCGGCGGCGGCCCAACCGTGCGGCGGCGCTTGGGCAGCGCGGTGGTCGCGCGAAGAGACGCTGCGGCCCGCCCGGGTTTGTGGCCGAGCGGGCCGCAGCTACGCGGGTGGCGGGGAGGGTTTACCGCCATCCGCCGAATCGGACAGAAGTCATTTTATGATGATATGTCGGATAAATCTGGACGCGAAGCGGCCGGATTTATCCGGAAAAGCCGACCGCCCGGCGTCCGTCCGACGGTCGCTCATAAAGAGCTTGCGGCACGTCGTCGCGGACGCGTCCGGGCGGGTCGGCCGGGGGTGATGCCCGCCACCCGCCACCCGCCACCCGACGCCTCAGCCGATGTGGGCGGTGGTGCCGGCGGCGGGGGCGTCGCGCTTCGTGGCCTTGATGAACACGATCACGACCACCGCGGCCACCACCAGCAGGGCCGAGCCCCACCAGAACGCGGTCACGTAGCCGTGCACCATCGACTGGGCCTGCAGCAGCTGCATCGACTGCGGGTCGGGGGTCTTGGGCAGGTGGTCGCGGCCGTAAGCGGTCGCCGCCGTGATGGCCACCGTGTTGAGCAGCGCGGTGCCGAGCGAGCCGCCGACCTGCTGGCTCGCGTTCACCACAGCGCTCGCGGCGCCGGCGTCGTGCTCGTCGACGCCGACCAGGGCGACGTTGCCCAGGGGCACGAAGGTGCAGCCCAGCCCGAAGCCGAGGATGAGCATCGCGGGCAGGACGTGGGTGGTGTACGAGGTGTCGACGCCGATGCGGGTCATCAGGATCATGCCGAGCGCCGCGATCACGCCGCCGAAGGCCATGATCGGCTTGGGGCCGAGGCGGGGGAGCAGGCCGCTGGCGAGGCCGGCGGCGGCCACCACGCCGACGGAGACGGGCAGGGAGTGCACGCCGGACTTGAGCGGGCTGTAGTGCAGCACCAACTGGAAGTACAGGCTGACGAAGAACACCGCGCCGATGAAGCCCGCGCCGATCAAGGTGGAGGCCAGGTAGGCGCCGCCGCGGGTGCGCTGGGCGAGGATGCGCAACGGTAGCAGCGGGTTGCGGATGCGCGCCTCCACGATCACGAACAGCGCGAGCAGGACCACCGCCACGCCGACGAACCCGAGCGTGACGGGGGAATCCCAGCCGTACTTGAGCCGCATCTGCGCATCGGTCTCGCCGGCCTTGGTGAAGCCGTAGACGAGCAGGCCCAGACCGAGGGTGGCCAGCACCGCGCCCGGGATGTCGTAGCGGGTGTTGCCGTGCGCCCGGCTCTCCGGCACCAGCGGCACGGCGAGCGCGATCGCCACCAGCGCGACCGGGATGTTGACCAGCAGGCACCAGCGCCAGTTCGCGTACTCGGTCAGCACCCCGCCGAGGACCAGGCCCAGCGCGGCGCCGCCGCCGGCGATCGCGCCGTAGACGCCGAATGCCCGGGCCCGCTCCCGCGCGTCGACGAACAGCACGCTGAGCAGCGCGAGGGAGGCCGGGGCGAGCAGCGCGCCGAACACGCCCTGCAGCGCGCGGGCGGCGAACAGCGAGGCCTCGTTCCAGGCGCCGCCGCCCAGCGCCGAGGCGAGCGCGAAGCCCAGGATGCCGACCACGAACGTGCGCTTGCGGCCCCAGTAGTCGGCGATGCGCCCGCCGAGCAGCAGCAGGCCGCCGAAGGTGAGCGTGTATGCCGTGACCACCCACTGCTGGTTGGAGTCGCTGATGCCGAGGTCCGCCTTGGCGTGCGGGAGCGCGACGTTCACGACGGTCGCGTCGAGCACGACCATGAGCTGGGCGACGGCGATGATCGCCAGGGCGAACCAGCGCCGCGGGTAGGCGTGCAGCGGCGCGGGGGCGGCGCCGGACGCGGTGGCCTCGGCGCGGGCCGCGCCCGGCTCGTGCTTGCCCGGGCCCGTGGAGACGTGACTCATTGCGGCTTCCCCCTCCGCGAGTTTGTGGCTGCGTGACCTTTGCAGGTCTAGCGCGGCAGCGGCTCGCGGATTCGGCTCATGCGCGATATTGAGACCACGGTCACGGAACAATCAGCAGTTTTCCGGTCGTGTGGCGACCCTCCAGCGCCGCGTATGCGTCCGCCACCGCATCCAGCGGATAACGCCCGGTAGCGGTCGCGTCGACAACACCCTCGGCGACCCATCCGAAGAGCGTTTCGGCGCGGTCGAGCAATTCCGCCCGGGTGGCGACGAAATGGGTCAGCGTGGGGCGGGTGAGGAAATACGAGCCGGCCATCAGCCGCCGCGGGTCGAACGGCGGCACCTTGCCGCTGGCGGCGCCGAAGAGCACGAGGGTGCCGCGCGGGCGCAGCGCCTGCAGGCTGGTGTCGAACGTGTCCGCGCCGACCCCGTCGTAGACAGCGTCGACGCCGGCACCGCCGGTGAGGTCGCGCACGGCGTCCAGCGCCGCGGCGTACTCGACGGCGCGTACCGCACCCGCCGCCTCGGCCAGGTCCCGCTTCCGCGCCGTGGAGGCGGTCGCGATCACCCGGCCGCCGAGGTGGGTCACGATCCGGGTCAGCAACTGCCCCATGCCCCCGGCCGCGGCGTGGACCAGGACCGTCGATCCGGGCCGCACGGCGAACGAGTCGTGGGTCAGGTAGTGCGCGGTGAGTCCCTGCAGCAGCACGGCCGCCGCCTGTTCTGTCGTTATTGCCGCCGGTACGGGCACGAGCCGGTCGGCGGGCACGAGCGCCTGCTCGGCATGGCTGCCCGGCACGTTGGTCCAGGCGACCCGGTCGCCGGCGGCCAGCCCCGCCACGCCGTCGCCCACCGCCAGCACCGTGCCGGCGCCCTCGCTGCCCAGCGCCGCCGGCAGCGGCACCTGGTAGACGCCGGCGCGCTGGTAGACGTCCATGTAGTTCACCCCGCTGGCGCCCACCAGCACCAGCGCCTCACCCGGGCCGGGGACCGGGTCCGGGCGATCCTGCACGTGCAGTACCGAAGGATCGCCATATTCGTCGAACACCACGGCGCGCATCGGGTTGCCTCCTCGGTTTGTCAGGTTCTTGTCTACCCCAATCCGCCGATCAGAAATGTCGTACCCCTGCCGTAGCATCCGGGGGTCTTTGGAGGTGAGCGCGTGGGGCCGACCCCGACCCATCGTCTCGCGATCGACCTGGGCACCTGCCACACCGTCGCGGTCGTGCACCGCGGCGACGAGGCGCCCCGGGCGCTGTTGTTCGACGGCTCGCCCGTCATGCCGTCGGGCATCTATGCCGACGAGCATGGCCGGCTGACCGTCGGCCGCGACGCCGAGCGGCTGTCCCAGCTGGCGCCGGAGCGGTTCGAGCCGTTTCCGAAGCGCAGCATCGACGAGGGCGCCGTGCTGCTCGGGCAGGTCGAGGTCACCGTCGTGGAGATGCTGGCCTCGCTGCTGCGCCGGGCGGCGGAGGAGTCGCTGCAGGCCGGCGTCAACCCGGTCGGCTCGACGGTGCTCACCTGCCCGGCCGACTGGGGCGGCCAGCGCCGCGGCGTGCTGCTGGAGGCCGCGCGGGCGGCCAACCTCGGCCCGGTCGTGCTCGTCGACGAGCCGATCGCCGCCGCGACCTACTGCCTGCGCGTCCTCGGCCAGCAGGTCGCCCCGCTGCAGTCCCTGGCCGTGTTCGACTTCGGCGGCGGCACGCTGGACGTGTCCGTGGTGCGCCGCGAGTTCGACGGGCTGCGCGTGCTCGGCGTCGGCGGCCTCGACGACCTCGGCGGCGTCGACATCGACGCGGCGCTCGTCGGCCACCTCGGCCAGCTGATCAACCTGCGCTACCCGGAGCTGTGGCAGCGACTGTCCAACCCGGACAGCACCGCCGCGCACCGCGACCGCCGCGAGCTGTGGACGGAGGTCCGCGCCGCCAAGGAGATGCTGTCCCGCGCCGCCTCCGCGCCCGTGCACCTGCCCGGCACCGACGAGGCGCTGCACCTGACCCGCGAGGAGCTGGAGCGGGTCGCCGGCCCCCTGGTCGACCGGGCCGTCGACGAGACCCGCCGCGTGCTCGAGCGCGCCGGCGTCGACGTGCGCCAGCTCGCCGGCCTGTTCCTGGTCGGCGGCTCCAGCCGCATCCCGCTGGTGGCCAGCCGCCTGCACGCCCGCTTCGGCGTCGCCCCGGTCGTGCCCGAGCAGCCCGAGCTCCCGGTCGCCTACGGCGGCATGCTGGCCGTCGGCACCACACCCCAGCAGCAGTTCGACGCCCCGCCGGTGCCCCGCCCCCGCCCGGTCTCCGGCACGCCCGCCGTCCCGGGCCAGTCCCCGGCCTTCCAGCAGCCCGCGGGGATCCCGGTCTCCAACACCTGGCCGTCCTCGTCGATCCCCACCTCGCCCGGCGCCTACGGCTCCCCGGCCGCCTTCACCTCGCAGGCGTTCCCAGCCGCCCCCGCCTCCCCGGCCACCGCACCCGGCGCCCCGATCACCCCGCCGGGCGGCCAGCCGCCGTTCAACCCGCAGCGCCCGATGAGCCCCCCCGGCGCCCCGGCCGGCCCCGCCGGTCCGGGCGTCATCCCGCCCCCGGCACCCCCGGGGATCGGCCCGATGCCCCCCGGTGCGATGCCACCGGGGACGATGCCGCCGGGTGCGCCGCCGTCATACGGGCCGCCGGTGGTGGTTCGCCCGCGCCGCCGGGTCGGCCCGTGGATCGCGCTCGTCATCGTGCTGGCGATCATCGGCTCATGCGTGTGGGGCGGCAACAAGATCTTCACCTGGTTCGGCAACCAGGTCGACTCGGCCCGCAACAGCATCCCCGGCCTCGGCGGCACCGACGGGCCGGGGAAGGTCGACGGGCTCAAGGCCGGCACGCCGATCCAGCTCAGCTCCGACGGCGCCGCGTCCGCCGTGGCCGGCGCCGGCAGCATCTACACGGCACAGGTCAGCACCGGCTCGACGGTCGTCACGGCCTACGAGACCGCCGGCGGCCAGTCGTGGACCGCACAGGTGCAGATGGAGCCGGCCAAGCTGCAGATGTCGGTCGTCGGCAACCTGCTCATCATCGACGGCGAGGACGACGCCAAGCTCGGCGGCGACGGCAAGCAGGACTCGCGGACCGTGATCGACGTCGGCACCCACCAGGTCAAGTGGACGAAGGCGTGGGACTCCAGCCGGATCGACATGATGTACCTCGGCACCGACGCGATCGTCGAGGTCCGCGACTGGGACAAGCCGAAGGTGGAGCGGGTCAACCTGGCCGACGGCGCGGTCAAGTGGACCAGCAACGGCGACCCGGGCGCCACCTACTCCGCCGGCGAGCGCGGCGCGCGCCCGTCGGTGCACTGGCCGGGCGGCAACGCCCCGGCCGACGTGCGAGTGCCCTCCTACGGCCTGGACTTCAGCGGCCTCCGGCCGTTCCAGGAGTCGCTGTGGGCCGACACCGGCAAGGCGGTGCAGATGATCAGCGACACCAAGGCGCAGACCATCGACCTCAACACCGGCAAGGCCACCGCCAGCGGCACGGTCGCGAAGGACAGCAGCTCCGACTCGTGGCTGGTCTACAACGACCTGGCCATGTTCAAGCCGCAGAACGAGAGCAGCGTCGTGGCGTACCGGATCTCGGACTGGGGCAAGGCCTGGGAGTACAAGGCCAACTCCGGCACCACCGTCGATGACCTGCGCCCGTGTGGCGAGAAGCTGGTCTGTGTCGCGGGCAAGCAGAACAGCGCCAAGGACCTGTTCATCGGCATCGACACCACCAACGGCCAGGCCAAGTGGTCCAACACGGTGACCCGCGACCGCAAGGGCGTCATCACCGGCACCGAGCAGCCCAACTGGTATGTCATGGGCAACGGCAAGCTCGTCGGTGGCCATGGCGTGTTCGACTCCGTCGAGGACGCGGCCATCCTGGACCCGGCCACCGGCCACGACCAGACGATCCTCGGTGAGGGCTTGGCCGCGCAGAACGTCTACGCCGGCTACGGCAACAACGTCGTGATCGAGAGCGTCAAGCCCGGCACCGGCCAGTTCGCCGTCTACGTGGTCTCGCTGGACGGCAAGATCCTTGGCTCCGCCGACATCCGCACCGTGCTGCAGGACCTCTCGATCAGCGGCGACTCCCTGGTCGTGCTAGACACCGAGCAGTCCAAGGTCTACCGGTATTCGATCCCGGACTCCAAGTAGCGCAGACGGCGAGCGGCGGGCCGTGCCGACGGATGCGGTGCGGTCCCCGCGAGCGGCGCGGTGTGCTGGGCTGCGCTGTCGTGCCGGTGCGCGGCCGGGCCGCTGAGGCTGGGTGTGGTGCGGTCTGGCGTTTGCCCGCGCTCGCGGCAGCGAGGAGCTGATCACCCAGTCCTGGCGAACCGGTTCGAGATCTGCCCGCGACATCGACGGCGTCACCGCGCATCATCTCTATCGTCTGGCAGACCTCGACCGGCCGAGACGGCCAATCCGCGTGGGTGGCGCACATGGCACGACGACGACGCAAGACCCTCGGAGTCCGCCGTTCCTGTCACGACGCTACCCACACCGGGCAGCCAACTGACGTCGCCAAGAGCGGCGTAGTGGGAGCACGTTTCGCCATCACAACGACAGTTGACGATGATCTTTCAGTATGATGAGATACATTCATGGCCCTGAGTGGGAGCCTGAACATACGCCAGGCTCTGCTGTGCTGGACTCCAATGATAATCGTGGTGACACTATTGGTGTCTGCGTGCGGAGATTTAGATGTACAACACGCAGCTATGCCTCCCGAATCTCCGGTTCCGTGCCCGCAGCAGGATGTGTCCACACGGGTTAGTGAGCTGAAGTTTGCCAAACAAAGACACAGTATCGCACCCGACGGGGCGGCGCCCGCCAACGCTGGAGACTTTGCATATCCTTCCCTGCCTCAAGAGATCGCGGGTCCCGGAACCTATGTCTTCCGTTTCGGCCCTCTTGCGGCCGACTTCGATTATCCTCGATCACCTAAAGCCCTCGCATTCGACAAGCCATGCGACTTTCCCGGTCGGATGAAGCTGACCTCTCAGCCCACTGTCGTGCGGGGAGACGACGGGCTTCGCTATATTGACGCTGGCTTCAGCATCACTGGGGCATTTTCCAAGGCATCTCCGACTATCGTGGTCTACTGAGGACGGGCTGTTAACGGAACGGGAGGGCTCATGTTTCGAGGGTCGCGCTCGACGCGATGGATTTCCACAGTGGCCGCGTTGACACTCTTTGGTGCTCTGATTCCCGAAGCGGCTGAAGCGGCTGATCCAATGTGTGCTGCCAGCATCTACATCAACGGCTACGTTCCTGCCGGTGACACGGTTTCCGTCCACTTCCCCGGCAGTTATTACGTCACTTCGGTTTCCTTCAACGCTGATGGCGGCCATACAACAGGAATCCTAGCAACCGGCTTTCAGCAATCGAGTCCCCCCGGTGAATACGTTTATTTGTACAGGGCGGACCCCTATGGCGGGGACATCAGTGGTTGGGGCCAGATGATTTACAAGTGCTAAGCGTGTTGTTTACCCGCGGCGGCCGGTGGTGACCTCGGGGGCCTAGCGTGATCGCGCGCCATGTGGCAACGGGCTCACTGCGGGCCGCGTCGACCTGCAGCGGCTGCGGACGTCGCGGCAGGTTGTCACTGCCCGGTCGCGCGATGGACGGCTCATGCTGTGGCGGTCGATGTCAGCCGGTGGCTGTGCCCAAACGCCGTCACCGGCCCGGATCGGCTGTAAGGACGGCCTGCCCGACGAAGCAATTTACGCCCGCAACGAGTACGGCACCCGCGACTCCGGCGGCTCCGCGCCACCGGAGCCGGACGCGCCGCACCGCTGCTGCTTCGTGGCGCACGCCCTGACACCGGCACCCTAGGTGTGGGGCGCGGACGCCTTACCGAACTTGGTCGGCTTCAACCTGACCTTCCATACTCCGGCCCGCGCCATCCTGCCTGAGCGCCAGCGCGGCCTGTGCGTTCGAATTGACGCTGTCCGGCGACCTGCGCGAGGCCAGTTGCCGCCCGGGCGCGAACGGCCGGGAGGTCGTCGAGCAGCGGCGACTCGCTGGTCGTCCTCGACGCCAAGCAGTCCAGGGTCTACCGATACACGATCCCCGCCGCCGAGTAGCGCCCCGACCATAAACCTCGCGTCTGCCGGGCTGCGCCTGTCTGCATTGCGCATGCATTGGGCCTCCCGCGCTGTGTTGGACCCCCTGCGTTGCACCCGGGCTGCGCCGGCGTTGCGTTCGCCTGCGCCGGGTCGCCCGCGTGTTGATCTTGCACCTGTGGTGCCGGCGAAGGCGGACGTTTGCGGACCGCTCGGGCGCGGCAATTGCGAGATCGGCGAGGTGGGCGAGAGCCGCGAACGGCTGCGGCGGGCGTCCGTGGGACGCCCGCCGCTTCGTGGGTTGACGGGTCAGGCCGCGATCATCTTGCGGAGGACGAACTGCAGGATGCCGCCGTGGCGGTAGTAGTCGGCCTCGCCGGGGGTGTCGATGCGGACGACCGCGTCGAACTCGGTGCCCGTGTCGGTGGTCACCTTCACCGTGCGCGGGGTGGTGCCCGCGTTGAGCTGCTCGACGCCGGTGATGGTGAACGTCTCCGTGCCGGACAGGCCCAGCGAGTCGGCCGACTCGCCCTGCGGGAACTGCAGCGGCAGGACGCCCATGCCGATGAGGTTGGAGCGGTGGATCCGCTCGTACGACTCGGCGATGACGGCGCGGACGCCCAGCAGGGCGGTGCCCTTGGCGGCCCAGTCGCGGGAAGAGCCGGAACCGTACTCCTTGCCGGCGAGGATGACCAGCGGCACGCCCGCCTCGGCGTAGGACACCGAGGCGTCGTAGATGGTGGTCTGCTCGCCGGTGAGGTGGTTGACCGTCACGCCGCCCTCGGTGCCGGGGGCGAGCTGGTTGCGCAGGCGGATGTTGGCGAAGGTGCCGCGGATCATCACCTCGTGGTTGCCGCGCCGCGAGCCGTAGGAGTTGAAGTCCTTGCGCTCGACGCCGTGGTCGGCGAGGTACTTCCCGGCGGGGGAGTCGGCCTTGATCGAGCCGGCCGGCGAGATGTGGTCGGTGGTGACCGAGTCGCCGAGCTTGGCCAGGACCCGGGCGCCGGCGATGTCGCTCACCGCGGACGGCTCGGTGGCCATGCCCTCGAAGTACGGGGGCTTGCGCACGTAGGTGGAGTCGCCCGCCCAGTCGAACGTGTCGCCGGTCGGGGTCGGCAGCGACCGCCACTGCTCGTCGCCGTGGAACACGTCGGCGTAGCGGGTGGAGAACAGGTCGGCGCCGATCGCGGCGGCGATGGTGTCCTCGATCTCCTTCGGGCTGGGCCAGAGGTCGCGCAGGTACACCGGCTGGCCGTCCGAGCCAGTGCCGAGCGGCTCGGAGGTGAGGTCGATGTCCATCGTCCCGGCGAGCGCGTAGGCGACGACCAGCGGCGGCGACGCCAGGTAGTTCATCTTGACGTCGGGGTTGATGCGGCCCTCGAAGTTGCGGTTTCCGGACAGTACCGAAACAACAGTGAGATCCTGCTCGTTGACGGCAGCGCTGATCGGCTCCGGCAGCGGGCCGGAGTTGCCGATGCACGTGGTGCAGCCGTAGCCGACCAGGTTGAAGCCGAGTTTGTCGAGGTACGGCGTGAGGCCGGCGCGCTCGTAGTAGTCGGTGACGACCTTCGAGCCGGGGGCGAGCGTGGTCTTCACCCACGGCTTGCGGGACAGGCCGCGCTCCACCGCGTTGCGGGCCAGCAGCGCCGCGCCGATCATGACCTGCGGGTTTGAGGTGTTGGTACACGAGGTGATGGCCGCGATCACGACCGCGCCGTGGTCGAGCTCGAAGTCCTCGACCTTGACCGGCTTGGACACCCGCCCGTTGGATCCGGCGGCGGCCGACACCAGGTCGTGCGGGCGGTCCCCGTTGGCGGTCTGGGTGTTGGCCGGCGGGTCACTGGCCGGGAACGACTCGGCGCTGGCCTCGTCGGCCGGCCCCTCGATGCCGTCGCCGCCGACGTAATCCTTCAGTGCCGAACGGAACAGGGGTTTCGCGCTCTTCAACGGCACCCGGTCCTGGGGCCGCTTCGGGCCGGCCAGCGACGGCTCGATGGTGCTCAGGTCGAGCTCCAGCCGCTCGGAGTAGCTGGGCTCGGCGGCCGGGTCGTGCCAGAGGCCCTGCTCCCGGGCGTAGGCCTCGACCAGGGCGACCTGCGCCTCGTCGCGGCCGGTGAGCCGCAGGTACTTGATGGTCTCGTCGTCGATCGGGAAGATCGCGACGGTCGAGCCGTACTCGGGGCTCATGTTGCCGATCGTGGCCCGGTTGGCCAGCGGCACCGCGCTCACGCCGGGGCCGTAGAACTCCACGAACTTGCCGACCACGCCGTGCTTGCGCAGCATTTCGGTGATGACCAGCACCAGGTCGGTGGCGGTGGTGCCCTCGGGCAGCTCACCGGAGAGCTTGAAGCCCACGACCCGCGGGATGAGCATCGACACCGGCTGGCCGAGCATCGCGGCCTCGGCCTCGATGCCGCCGACGCCCCAGCCGAGCACGCCGAGGCCGTTGACCATCGTGGTGTGCGAGTCGGTGCCCACGACCGTGTCGGGGTAGGCCTGGCCGCCGCGGGCCATGATCACCCGGGCGAGGTACTCGATGTTGACCTGGTGCACGATGCCGGTGCCCGGCGGGACGACCTTGAACTCGTTGAACGCGGTCTGGCCCCAGCGCAGGAACTGGTAGCGCTCCCGGTTGCGGCCGTACTCCAGCTCGACGTTGCGCTCGAAGGCGTCCGGCCGGCCGAAGAGGTCGGCGATGACGGAGTGGTCGATGACCAGCTCGGCCGGGGCGAGCGGGTTGACGCGCTTCGGGTCGCCGCCCAGCTCCACCACCGCCTCGCGCATGGTGGCCAGGTCGACGACACACGGCACGCCGGTGAAGTCCTGCATCAGCACGCGGCCGGGCGTGAACTGGATCTCGACGCTGGGCTCGGCCGCGGCGTCCCACCCGCCGAGGGCACGGATGTGCTCGGCGGTGATGTTCGCGCCGTCCTCGGTGCGCAGCAGGTTCTCCAGGAGGATCTTCAGGCTGTACGGCAGCCGATCGGCGCCCTCGACCTGAGCGATCCGGTAGATTTCGTAGCTCGCGTCACCGACGCTGAGCTGGCTTTTTGCTCCGAAGGAGTCGAGGCTCGCCACGGCGTGCTCCTCTTGTCGTCAGTCTGGTTCCCGTCCGCCAGTCTTCCCCAGCGGGCGGCGGCGCGGGTCGCGGGGTTCGGGATACTCAAGAAAACCGTACGTCCGTCTTGTTAAGAAGGCAAGGTTGTACCAAGCTGTGGACCATGATTCACCACGCCCGGATCGCCTGCCCGGCGGGCTCGGCGGCGGCGCTGCGCGCCACCCGTACGGCAAACCGCCTGAAGTTCGTGGAACCGGCCTAGCCGCTACAGCTCGACGACCTCCCGGCCGTCCGCGCCCGGCCGGAACCCCGCCTCGCGCAGGATGGTGAGCAGCTCGCCGGACGGCGCGGCTTCGAGGCTGCGGGCCGCGGTGGCCCGCAGGGCATCCACCAGGGCCATCAGCACCTGAACGGCGCAGTCCCGCCGCCCCGGCGGCGTGGCGACCGTGACCAGCCGGACGACGCCGTCCTCACCCTCACCCTCGCCCCGCACCGCGGCCAGCGCCGCCGCCGGCAGCCGGTCCTCGGCGGCCGGGTCGACCAGCTCCCACCACTGCAGCGTCGCGTCGCCGGCCAGCCGGCCGTTCCACTGGTGCGCGGTCACCCGGGTGAGTTCGAGCCGGCCGGGCGGCACCCGGCGTACCAACAGCAAAGCGGTCACGACAGCAAGCCTCCACCGCGCGGCTTGCAAACGACTTGCCCCGGCCGCCCCTGGAATTTCCGCGACGCGTCTCCTAACGTGTGCCTCGCCGCGGGGCACGCTGCAGTCCACGACCAGCGCCGCGACAGGCCTGCTGGCCACGACGGCGGACGCGTTCGGCCAGATCGTGCAGCAGCTCACGAGTTCGACGGCGTCGCAGTCGTACACCTACGACGGTCTGGGCCGCCAGACGCGCACCGGCCTGTCGTACACCGGCCTGGACAACGACCTGGCCGCAGACACCACGGCGACGTACACCCGCGATCCGTCCGGCCGCGTGGTCGGAGTGAAGGGCACCTCGGCGCAGTACGCGTTCACGGATCGGCACGACGACGTCACGGGCCTGTTCACCGCGACCGGGACGGCACTGTCGGGCACGACGGTGTACGACCCGCTGGGCAAGGTTTTGGCGACCACCGGGATGCAGGGCAGCCTCGGCTACCAGTCCGAGTGGACGGACACGAGCACCGGCCGGGTCAACATGATGGCCCGCTGGTACAACACGGACACCGGCCAGTTCGACACCCGCGACACGGCGGGCAACAGCCCGGTGCCGGACTCGGTGGCCGCCAACCGGTTCGCCTACGGCGACGACAATCCGCTGACCACGACCGACCCGACCGGCCACTGGGGTATCAGCACGCTGAAAAAGGCGTGGAACGCGACCACCAACTTTGTCAAGGCGGTCACGCCGCCGGTCATCTACAACGCGGTGAGCAGCGTGGTGTCGGCCACGATCAGCCTGGCCAGGGAGGCCATCCACGCGATCGGCAACGTGGTCAGCGCGGTGGCGCAGGTGGCCGCGCCGGTGCTGAACGCGGGCAGGAAGTTCGCCGCGCAGGCCGCTCACACGGCGATGCGCAAGCTCGACAGGGGCGTCGCACTCGCTAGACAGGCGGGCAAGGCCGCGGAGTCGCGGGCGATGAAGGTCGCGTTGGTGAAGAAGATCGCCGACGCCAAGCAGCATGCCGTGCAGTTCGTTCAGGAACACAAAAAGGCGATCATCGAGGGCCTGGCCATCGTCGGTGGCATCGCGGCCGGTCTGGCCTGCACGGCGGCGACCGCGGGCGCCGGGGCCGTGGCGTGCATGGTGGGCGCGTCGGCGCTGATCAACCTGGCCAAGGACGCCGCCGAGGGCAACATCCACAGCTGGAAGGACGCCTTGGGCTCGGCCGGCACCGGCGCCCTGCAGGGCCTGGCCGGCGCCGCGGGCGGCTACCTGGGTGGCGTGGTCGGGGGCAAGGTGGCCTGCTGGGCCGCGACGAAGCTCACCGGCCTGGCGGTCAACACCTTCGGCAAGATCGCCGCTGGCGCTATCTCGGGCGGCCTGAGCGGCGCGGTGAGCGGCGCCGTGTCGGACGCGGTGTCGCAGTTCGGCACGACCGGCCACGTGGACTGGGGTTCGGTCGGCACGAGCGCGGTGATCGGCGGTATCACCGGCGCCTTCACCGGCGGTAGGGCCGGCAAGAACTCGCCGTGTGGCAGACACAGCTTCGATCCGCAGACCACCGTGCTCATGGCGGACGGGTCGACGAAGAAGATCGAGGACGTCAAGGTCGGCGACCAGGTCGCGGCCACGGACCCGGAGACGGGCGCGACGCAGGCCAAGCCGGTCACGAAGCTGTGGCTGAACCACGACACGGAGCTGACTGACGTCACGGTGAAGACCACGGCGGCCGCGGACGCGAAGCCGGTCGCGTCCGCGGGCCGGTCGACGGTGGCGAAGGCGGCGGTGGCGCTGGTCGCGGCGGCTGCGGTGGTGGTCGGCACGACGACGGTGCTGCACACGACCCAGCACCACCCGTTCTGGAACCGCACCACCGGCGAGTGGGTCAACGCGGCGGACCTGAAGCCGGGCGACGCCCTGAAGACCGACGACGGCGCGAGCGTCGAGGTCACCGCCGTCCACAACTTCACGTCCGCCAAGGACATGCGCGACCTCACCGTCGCCGACGTCCACACCTACTACGTCCTCACCGCTGCCGAAGCGGTCCTCGTCCACAACATGGGCTGTGGAGTCGAGGGCGACGGTGGGTCTGCTGGCGGAGGCGCGGACGAGTCAGGGGTCTTTGATCGTGACGCAGACGCAGCCACGCTTCCGCGCTACGAAGAGGGCGATCACACATTTGGCACAGGTGTCGTCTCCACGTCCGACTATTCGCCGGCTAGAGCCACGACGGGCACACGGTACGACGTTACGAGCGGTTCAAGTGACCGTAAGGACCTGCAAGAAGTAGCGAATGAGAGGCTGCGAAACGGCGGGGTGCTACCGGGACGAGCGAAATCTGGAGATGCCCATCACGCGGAGCAAAAGTTCGCGTCTATAATGGCCAGCGATCCCACCATCAGGTCTGGAGAGATGGTCATCAACAAACCGGGCGGACCATGTGGTTCTTCCAGACTCAGCTGCTCAAACGCAGTTAATTCCATTCTGCTACCGCATCAGACGTTGAATGTGCACTGGCGTGACGCGGCTGGAGTTTGGCAGCGCATGCCATTCAGAGGGCGAGGTTGACGTTGCCACGGGTAGAAGCCCGCTATCGAAGCGAGCGCGGCGAGCGCCGAGTGCTGATCACGGCGCCCGAGGATGTCGATGTCCTTGTCGATGGTTTGTTGGCGGGGTCTGCTTACTCGAACGTGGCTGTACTTTATTCGCTAGAACGGACAGAGTTGCCGTCCGGATTTCCTGATCACGAGTTGCGGGTGGGGGTGGATCGGGACCGGGAAGTCGGAGTGGTCGCCTTTATGGATGAGACGGGCAACTGGGTGCCCGACGGCTCGCTGGAAGGGCCAGCGGATATTCGATACTTCCTCGACGGTGAGCCAGTGGAGTTTCCGCCATGTTCTGAGGTTCCGTTGGTTGTCGTCCGGGAGGCGTTGCGGGAGTTTCTGACGACCCGCGGCAATCGACCAAAGTCTATTGGCGCATGGAAAGATCAATATCCGGACGAGTAGGTTGACGCATCCATCGTGCGGGTCCGACCCGATTTCGCTACGATGACCGGTCTGAATTAAATGGATCTTCGGTTTGCCATGAGCGCGATGCCGAACTGGTTAGTGGACGACGTGCTTGTCATGATCGGCCATCCTTGGGGTGATTTCGAGGAGCCGCTGGTCAAGTGGATGGCCAGTAGTCCCGGTCCTCGGCATGGGATTCATCCGGAGTCGGCGCGGTCTCGGTCGACAGGTGGGCGGCGTTGCCGCTGGCGGTGATTCCTCTGGCGTACCGCAATGATCGCGAGTCGCGGGGGCGGCGGGAATTGTCGAATTTGGCGTTCGACGGGATAGAGTTGGCGATTCCCGTGTTTGATCCGCCCTTTGCCGAGTTCTTTCCGCCGGACCGCGTCGCGTTGGTCGCCATGGTGATTGAAGGCAGAAGGCGGCATCCCGACGACTGGTATGTGCGCAATGAGCTCCATGGCGAGGTCCTGGCCCGTTACGACGACCTTGCGGCGGTAGCTGTCCGGCCGTCCGTCGGTCCCTTCAGGTGAGCTCGGGTGCCGGACATGCGGAGAGTCGCTGAGTCGGCATTCGGCGCTCATCGACTCCTACGCGAGAGGGGCCTTTCACACGCAAGCTCGACAGGGGCGTCGCACTCGCTAGACAGGCGGGCAAGGCCGCGGAGTCGCGGGCGATGAAGGTCGCGTTGGTGAAGAAGATCGCCGACGCCAAGCAGCATGCCGTGCAGTTCGTTCAGGAACACAGAAAGGCGATCATCGAGGGCCTGGCCATCGTCGGTGGCATCGCGGCCGGTCTGGCCTGCACGGCGGCGACCGCGGGCGCCGGGGCCGTGGCGTGCATGGTGGGCGCGTCGGCGCTGATCAACCTGGCCAAGGACGCCGCCGAGGGCAACATCCACAGCTGGAAGGACGCCCTGGGCTCGGCCGGCACCGGCGCCCTGCAGGGCCTGGCCGGCGCCGCGGGCGGCTACCTGGGTGGCGTGGTCGGCGGCAAGGTGGCCTGCTGGGCCGCGACGAAGCTCACCGGCCTGGCGGTCAACACCTTCGGCAAGATCGCCGCTGGCGCCATCTCGGGCGGCCTGAGCGGCGCGGTGAGCGGCGCCGTGTCGGACGCGGTGTCGCAGTTCGGCACGACCGGCCACGTGGACTGGGGTTCGGTCGGCACGAGCGCGGTGATCGGCGGTATCACCGGCGCCTTCACCGGCGGTAGGGCCGGCAAGGATTCGATATGCAACAAGGTGAACCGGCATAGTTTTGATCCGCAGACCAGGGTGTTGATGGCCGATGGGTCGACGAAGAAGCTAGAGGACGTCGAGGTCGGCGACCAGGTCGCGGCCACGGATCCTGAGACGGGTGCGGCGCGGGCCAAGCCCGTCACGAAGCTGTGGCTTAACCACGACACCGACCTGACCGACGTCACTGTCAAGGTCACCGCGTCAGCCAACGCCAAGCCGACCGCCTCCACGCATAAGTCGACGGTGGGCAAGGCGACGGTGGCGCTGGTCGCGGCGGCCGCGGTGGTGGTCGGCACGACGACGACGGTGCTGCATACGACCCAGCACCACCCGTTCTGGAACCGCACCACCGGCGAGTGGGTCAACGCGGCGGACCTGAAGCCGGGCGACGACCTGAAGACCGACGACGGTGCCACGGTCGAGGTCACCGACGTCTACAACTTCACGTCCGCCAAGGACATGCGCGACCTCACCGTCGCCGACATCCACACCTACTATGTGATGGCCGGTACCACACCCGTACTCGTACATAACTGTGATGTAACTCCAACTGAACATGTCCATCGAACAGACAGGGACCCACTAACGCGTGTAGACAACCGTCATCCTGATGAGATATTCCAAGATGGTTTCAAACCGTGGAACTCGAACGGGAACAATGATCTTCAGGTTCATGTCGACGATTCCCCGCGCGGTAACCTGGTAAGTGCATCACGCAACCCTGAGGGTGTTGGTGCGTACCCGTGGCTGTATGACATTGATGCGCCCGGCGGTATCGACCTGAATGCGACGGCGCTAGAGCATGGTAATCTTGAACCGAACTGGGGCGAGAACGAAGTGACTTTTCCGGGCGGAATCCCGGCACGATACATCCGTGGAGCTCAGCAGTATGACGAATTCGACAACCCCATCGGTGATTATTTGTCTAGCCCGAATTATCGACCATGAGCGCTAGTGGGATTAGTGAGAGTTGGGAGCGAACGGTTCCTGTCCTCCGTAGTGGCGAACGGGTAAAGTGTAAGTTGTCATGGGCTCGATTCCATGACCGAACGTATCGAATTAGTATCGACAGTCCTGCAGGTCCGATTAGCGCCACAGCAGATGATCTCTTCTCGGCACTCCAGCAGATACGGAGCGCCTTGGGGAGTCAAGATTGGTTGATCGGAGTGCAGGGCGCGCGGAAAGATGCATACCCTTCCGGCATGTTGCGGGACACTGTCGGTGCGCGCCGCGTCTATATACTTTACTTCGGAAAAGACATGGATCGGAACGACCTTGTGGATATCTTCGCGGAAGCAGATGTCAGTCTGCTTGGAACGGTTGACCAACAGGTTGAGTATTATCGGAACTGGCGCCTAAGCGTGGCGCGACGAACGCGAAAGGAAGATTAGTAATCTTACTGTCAACGACCACGAACCAGTAGGGTGAGAGGACCGTCAGGCCGCTGACCGGGCTGCGAGACCTGGAGATCTCGTCTCGATCAGCATCAGGAGCAGGCCTACCGATGTCATTCCGGTTGATCTGCTGGATCTGCTGCTCACTACGGGTGTCTGGTCGGCGTCGCAGGCGCTGTCCCACGCGCAGGCACTCCCGGGTCCCTGGGACCGAGGCGAGGCGCTCATACGCATCGCGGCGCATCTGACGCCCGCCCAGCTCGGTCAGGCCTTGTCCACGGCAGTTGCTATCGGCGTGGAATCAGCTCGGGCGGAGGCGTTGACCGGCCTCGCTCCGCATTTGCCGGCAGAGTTGCTTGCCGAGGCGGTAGATGCGGCCAATGCCATCAATGACGACCGGTGGCGAACTGAGGCGTTGACCGGAGTCGCCGCATACCTGCCTGACGAACAGCGCCCTGCCGCACTGGGTCTGGCAGTGTCTGCGGCGCGCGCCGTGACGGACGTGAGCCGCAGGGCTGCGGCGCTGACAAAACTAGCACCGCTTCTGCCAGACGAGAAACGCGTACTAACGCTGCGGGAGGCACTGGCCGCTACCGGCGCAGTCACCTTCGAAGACCTGCGCAGTGGGGAGCTGATCGCTCTTGCGCCGTATCTGTCGCTCGACCTTCTTGCGGAAGCAGTAGGCATGGCGTGCGACATCAACTCCGTGGGCTGGCGGTCTCGCGCATTGGCTGGGCTGGCACCGTTCCTGCCGGCGGATCTGGTCACCCGAGCATGGGCCGTGGCCAGTATGACCGCCCGCGATGCAGCGCGGGCGCAGGCATTGGCATGGCTGGCTCCGTACATGCCAGCCGGAGAACGTCCTGCCGCCTTGGATCAAGCGTTGGCCGCTGCCGTGGCCGTAGCCGACCCGGGGAGCAAGGTGGAAACCTTGGCGGGGCTCATCCCGCATCTACCAGACCGGCAGCGGATCGTCGCTATCCGCGAATCGTTGGCCGCGGTCAGTAACTTTGAGCACTCGCCTACAGACGGTGGCTCGCGCGTCGAGGCGTTGATCGCACTCATCCCGCACCTGCCGGACGAGCAGCGCACTCGCGCGGTGCAACAGGCGCTGACTACCGCCACCGCTATCGGGCGAGAGAATGGGCGCGTATACCGCCTCGTCAGCCTCGTACCGCACCTGGCCCACAGCATGCTGGCCCAGGCGTTGACCACGATCACCGCTACTCGATACGAGCAATGGCGGGCGCAAGGGCTGGCGGCAATCGCGCCGCATTTGCCGGCAGACCTGTTGACGCAAGCGGTGGTCGCAGCCACCGCCATCGATGATCCGTACTGGCAGGCTTACGCGTTCACCGGCCTTGCACCGCGCCTGCCTGCCGGTGAACGCGCTCAAGCGGTAGCTACGCTGAAGATCCTCACCCATGAGGACTAGCCCCCGTCCGGCCTGCTCGTGACAAATTCGTTCGGTCTCGACGGTGGACTGGCATTATTCGCGCCGGACCTTTCGCTGGGCACGCCAGACGGGTCAGGCGGCGTCGGTGGGCGTTTTACGAGCGCGACGCCGAACTCCTTGTCAACAGTGGTTCGGTGCGAGGGTGGGGCTGGTGGTGGACGGCGACTGGGATGTGGACGACGTGCTCGTCAAGATCGGCCATCCTTGGGGTGACTTCGAGAAGCCGCTGGTCAAGTGGATGGCCAGTGGTCCCGGTCCGCGGCACGGGATTCATCCGGAGCTGGCGCGGTCTCGGTCGACGGGTGAGGTGTTGCCGTTGACGGTGATTCCGCCGGCGTACCGCAATGATCGCGAGTCGCGGGCGTTGATCGCGGCTGGCAAGATTGTGTCGCCGTGGCGGGACTTGCCATGGTTGGTCGACGATTGGGGCGAGCGGTCCTGTGAGATCGGCGGTCCCCGGGATTTCGACCGGTCGGTTCCGGATCCGGAACGCGTGGACCGGCTGGCCGCGCGGGTCCTTGGCGTGGTGCCGCCGTCGGGCCCGGTCGAGGCGGAGACTGCGGCTCGGGTGCTTGCCCAAGTGCCGGAGTTCGCTGCCGCGGCGCCGATTATGGTGCGCCGGCCGGCGGCGGAGGGGCGGTGGGCGGAGTTTGACGCGGTCATCAGGCTTGCGGGTGCGGCCGGGCTGGCCGACGTCGGCTCGGTGTTGTGTGAGCTGCTGGAGTCCGACGTTGTGATGCCCAGGCCTGGGAATGTCGTGGATGTGCTGGGGGAGCTCAGGCTCGATGCGGCGGCCGACCTGTTGGACAGCCAGGTCGCGCAGTTCGTCTATGCATACGGGGACGCGGCGACCGCTCGGCGGTGTCTGCGCGCGATGGCGGTGATGGGCACGAACTCCCGTGTGAGGCTGACGCTGCTGCACTGGAGCGAGGGGTGGCCGGTGCCCGTGCCGGAGTGGGCGGGTGAGGAAGTGGAGGCCACCGGTGAACGAATTCCGCCGCCCGGCGGCGAAACCTACCGGCGCGATGCGACGGACGGCCGTGATTGACACTCTGGGACGAGCGGGAATTTCAAATATCAACGTCAGGGTGCCTTCCATAAACTTCGACCCCGTAATTGTTGCCATGGTCTCCGCCATTCAAATGCTGGACCATGCTACTGAGGAGGAAGCTGACCCGGGCTTCGCGGTCGAGGTCCAACAGATCATGGGTGACTATCTGGGCGAACTGACCGGTGACGATGTGCGTGAGTTCCGAGAAATCCTGCTCCGCATCGCCGACGAACGTTCCTCCGGGGACCCGTTGATCTCGCAGTACCTCCGGAGGCTTGCCGACGGGTATGGGCCGAGAGAATAGATAGGTAATGAGCCGAGGCGTGTGGTGGTAATCTGGGATGAGCGGATTTATCGACGGGATAGAGTCGGCGATTCCCTTGTTTGATCCGCCCTTTGCCGAGTTCTTTCCGCCGGATCGCGTCGCGTTGGTCGCCATGGCGATTGACGGCAGAAGGCGGTATCCCGGCGACTGGTATGTGCGCCATGAGCTCCATGGTGAGGTCCTGGCCCGTTACGACGGCAGCCCTGTCGCTCGGAGCTGGGTGGACTTTTCCAGGGGCTTGACCCAGTGGCGGAGGCCGAGGTCTGAGCGTGTCCCCACCCAGCGAACCGAGGCGGATCAGGCGGTGCCGGTGAGGCGGGCGTATTCCGCTGGGGTGCCGATGGCGTCGCGGTGGTCGGGGTGTTCCACGTAGTGCTCGACGATTGAGCCGAGGAAGACCGGCTCTATGGCGAGGAGTTCCAGGGGGATCAGGAGCCAGCCGGGGTCTGAGCGGCCGGGGCGGCGGATGCTCAGGGCGAGTTTCGGGGCGCGGACGGTCAGTGGCAGTGGGGTGGCGGGGACGCGGATGAGGTCGTCCCAGGTCAGGGTGCGGCGGCCGCCGGCGCGGATGTTGAGGCCGGCGGGGGTGACGACGATGCGGGGACCGCGGAACAGGGGCAGGGCGGCGCCGGCGATGACCAGGGCGGCGCCCGTGTTGATGCCGGCGCGGGTGGTCGTGGACAGTGCCGGGTCGCTCTCCAGGAAGACCGTGCCCAGCAGGGCCCAGCCCATGGTGAGGCGGCCCAGCAGGATGGGGGAGCCGGGGACCACGAAGGCGTCGCCGCGGACCCGTAGGGCGGCGGGGGGTGGGTTTTGCAGGGGGCGGAAGACGATGCCGAAGGCCAGGAATGCGGCGCTGAGCACGACGATCGGGGCGAAGAGCAGCATCACCGCCAGCCAGACCGGGGTGTTGGACGGGGCCACGGCGAACTCGTAGAGGACGCGGAGCACGACGATGAGCAGGGCGACCGCGGCGGCCGTTGCCCTGCACGCGGTCACGTAGCGGCCCAACCGCCCGGGCGTCACACGGCCAAGTCTACGAAGCGGGTGCGGAGGTCGGCGAGGGTCGGCATGGAGACGGCGCCGCCGGGGGACTCGCAGACCAGGCCCGCCACGTGGACGGCCACGCGGGTCAGGGTGGCCCAGCCGCCCAGGTCGTGCGGGCGGCCCTGGGTCAGGATGCCCCAGCTCAGGCCCGCCATGGTGGCGTCGCCGGCGCCGGTGGCGTCGACCGGGGCGATGCGGGGGGCCGGTACGAGGACCGTCCCGGAGCCCTGGGCCACCAGGGCACCCTGGGCGCCCAGGGTCACCACCACCGCGCCGGCGCCCAGGTCCAGCAGGCGGCCGGCGGCGGCCTCCGGGGAGTCGCCCCAGAGGGCCGTGGCGTCGGCGGAGCTCAGCTTGACCAGGTCCGCGGTGGCGGCGAACTCGGCGACGACCTCCGGGTTGACGCCGACGACCGGGCGGACGTTGGGGTCGAAGACGCGGATCGGGCCGGGGATCGACCAGGCGCGGCGGGCGGCGGCGAGCACCGGCGGGGCGAGCAGGCACATCGAGCCGCAGTAGAGCAGGGCGGCGCCGGCGATCAGGGACTCGTCCACGTCGGGGGCGTCCAGCAGGCCGTAGGAGGGGGGCTCGCCGTAGAACCGGAAGGTGGGCTCGTGGCCCTGGAACGTGGTGACGGCCAGGGTGGTGGCGACGCCCGGAACGGTCACGGCTCCCTCGGTACCGACGCCGTTCTTGTCCAGGAAGTCGAGCAGGCGGTTGCCGAACGGGTCGTCGCCGAAGGAGCCGAGGAAGTCCACGGGGGCGCCGAGGCGGGCGATGCCGACCGCCACGTTGAACGGGGCGCCGCCCACGGCCGGGCGGTAGACGAGCTCACCCCCCGACGTCGACTCGAGCAGATCGATCAGTGCCTCGCCGAGTACCACGCCGTAGCCCGTCATCCGGCCAGTATCACGGTGCCGGACGCTGCTTGGCCAGCCACAGCTCACGGGCCAGCTCGCCGGGGGCGAGGCCGGCGCCGCGGGGTTCGCGCAGCAGGCGGGTGGCGCCGTCGGACTTGACGGCGTACCACCGCTGGGACTCCGCGGTCGTGGGCGGCACGGCCCGCGCGGTGAAGACGAGCTGGGCGCGGGCGGTGTTGAGCCGCGGGTCGCCGAGCAGGCGCAGCGCCTCGGCGGCCAGGCTGGGGTGCAGGATCGCGTCGAGGTCGTCGACCAGCAGCAGGCCGCCGCGGTCCAGGGCGGGCAGGAGCGCGGCGAGCAGGTCGAGCCAGGCGATGGTGCCGTCGGACTCGCCGTAGGCGCCGAGCGGGTGGGCGCCGGTGCGGGCGTCGTGCACGAGCCGGATGGTGCCGCCGGCGGTGTCGACGCCGGCGATGCCGAGGCCGGCCCGGGAGACCAGCAGGGTGAGCTGGTCGCTCCAGCGGTCGGCGAGGTGGTCGAGGTCGGGGACCAGGCGGGTGCCGGGCGCGACCCGGACCGGGGCGATCGCGGCCAGGGCGGCGGCGACCGGGGCGAGCCAGGGGTGCTCCGCGTCGGCGCCGAGGGCCAGCAGGGTGGTGCCGGGGTCGGCGGCGACCGCCACGGCGAGCCGCTCCAGTTGCGCCTGGGGCAGGGTGCGCACGCCGGCCCGGTCGCGCTCGTACCACACGGTGCGCCGGTCCCGGCCGTAGCCGTGCAGCCACTCGGCGACCACCTCGCCCGCCTTGTAGGCGCAGCCCCACACGTGCCGGGCCCCGCCGGCCAGGAACTCCGCCTCGAGCCGGGTCGGCAGCAGCCGGGCCGCCGGGTCCAGCGCGAACGGCTCGAACCGGCGCACCGCGTCGCGGGCGTCGCTGCCGGCCGCGGCCAGGCCGCGCAGGGTGCCCAGGGCGCGCAGCACCGTGGAGCGGCCGGACGCGTTCGCGCCGAAGACGCCGGCCAGCGGCGAGACGCGCACGGCCGGGCCGTGCGACAGCGGCACGGCGAAACCCGCGTCGGGCGGTGTGGCCAGCAGCGTGAGCTCCTGGATGTCGCGGACCGAGCGGAAGTTCTGGACGCGGAACGTGAGCAGCATCGCCGATCACGCTAGAGGCGGCTCTCCTGTTCCCACCGGGCCTCCGTGCCCGCTTCACCACTCCAGTCACTACGGAAATAGCCCGGC
Organism: Dactylosporangium sp. CA-092794; assembly: GCF_050948465.1. Classification (NCBI taxonomy): domain Bacteria; kingdom Bacillati; phylum Actinomycetota; class Actinomycetes; order Micromonosporales; family Micromonosporaceae; genus Dactylosporangium; species Dactylosporangium sp. CA-092794. The sequence continues at coordinate 2,211,100 of NZ_CP192044.1, forward strand.
CTCATGGTCCCGGTCACGAAGACGGCGTGCCAGACGCAGAAGACGAGTACCGTCCAAATCTTGCGGGAATGGTCGGCCTCCTTCTTGCGGTGGGCGCGCAGCAGGCCCCGGACGACGTCGAGGTCGAGCAGGTCGCCGGCGCCGGACGTGTCGAGCAGGCCGTGCGCCCAGTCATACATCTCCCCGCGCAGCCACGGCCGGATCGGCACCGGGAAGCCGAGCTTCTTGCGGTGCACGATCGGCTCCGGCACCACCCCGGCCAGGGCCCGGCGCAGCGCCACCTTGGTCTCGTGGGAGCGCGGGGGCACCTTGAGCTCGGTGGGCAGCGCGGCGGCGACCTCGAACACGGCCCGGTCCAGGAACGGGGTGCGCAGCTGCAGCGAGTGCGCCATCGTCATCCGGTCGGCCTTGACCAGGATGTCGCCGCGGAGCCAGGTGTACAGGTCGATGTACTGCATGGTGGTGACGTCGTCGAGCGCCCCGGCCTCCTTGAAGACCGGCGCCGTCACGTCGGTGTGCCGCACGTCGGGCTCGTAGTGGCGCAGCAGGGCGGCCTTCTCCTCGTCGGTGAAGATCCGCGCGTTGCCGTAGTAGCGCTCCTCGATCGGGGTGGTACCGCGCTCCAGGAAGCTCTTGCCCTTCACACCCTGCGGGATCACCCGGGACACGGCCCGCAGCCCGCGCTGCATCGAGTCGGGCAGGTGGCTGACCGTGGACAGCGACAGCGGCTCGCGATAGATCGGATACCCGCCGAACAGCTCGTCGGCGCCGTCGCCGCCGAGCACCACCGTCACGTCCTGCGCCGCCCGCTCGGCCAGGAAGAACAGCGGCACCAGGGCCGGGTCGGCGACCGGGTCGTCGAGGTGCCACACGATGCGCGGCAGGGCCCGCATGAAGTCGGCGGCGGTGACCACGGTCGCGGTCAGCGGCACGCCCAGGGCCCGGGCCGACTGCTCGGCGACGTCGATCTCGGAGTACTGCGCGCCGGGGCCGATCGCGTCGTACCCCACCGTGTAAGTGCGCAGGCCGGGGTCCTTCTCGGCGGCCAGGGCGACGATCGCGGTCGAGTCGATGCCGCTGGACAGGAACGCCCCGACCGGCACGTCGGCGTGCAGGTGGGCGTGGACGCTGTCGCGCAGCGCGTCGATGATCCGCCGGACCATCGCCTGCTCGTCGGTGACCGGGGCCGGGTGGAAGGTGAGCTGGCTGTACCGCCGGTTGGCCAGCGCCCCGCCCGGCGTGTAGACGAACGACTCGCCGGCGCCGAGCCGCCGCACGTCGGGATGCATGGTGGCGGGCTCGGGGACGTACTGCATCGTCAGGTAGTGCTGCAGGCGCACCGCGTCGACGGCGGCCGGGTCGGCCACGAACGGCAGCAGCGCCTTCTTCTCGCTGGCCAGGTAGACGCCGTCGGGGGTCTGCAGCTGGTACAGCGGCTTCACGCCGAACGGGTCGCGGGCGCCGAACGCCCGGCGGGCCGAGGAGTCCCAGATGACGAACGCGAAACTGCCGCGCAGCCGGTTGACGGCGCTGGGTCCCCAGTGGTGGTACGCGGCGAGGATGACCTCGGCCTCGGAGTCGGTGGCGAACTCGGCGCCGCGCTCCTCGACCAGCTCGTCGCGCAGCTCGGCGGCGTTGGTCACGGCGCCGTCGAGGACGATGAGATACCGCCCGGCGGTGACCCCGCTCGGCGGATAGGACAGCGGCTGGCGCCCGGCCGCCGGGTCGCTGACCGCGAGCCGCTCGGCGCCGAAGACGACGTCGTCGGTCGCGACGATCCGCTCGTCGTCGGGGCCGCGGTGGCGCATGAGCCCGAGGGCCTCGGCGATCGCATCCCGGTGTGTCGCCGCGGCTCCCCGCGCGCTGACATACGTGAGAAGACCCGCCATGGCATGCATCCTCGCACGCGGTACGGTCGCAGGTGGAGCACCAATTCGCGGCGACGGGAACGGGGTCACGATGGACACAGCAGGTCAGGCGCCGGTTGGCAGCCAGTCGCACGACCCTGACTTCCCCGAGCGGTTCCGCGCTTTCATGCGCACGGGCTGGCGCGAGACCGCCCTCGACGTGACCCCCCGCGCCGAGGCGCCCGACCACGCCAAGCGCCGCGCCGACCTGTCCGCCGCGTTCCCCGGTGAGACATTGGTCATTCCGGCCGGGGTCGAGTCGGTCCGCAACAACGACGTCCACCACGCCTTCCGCCCCGCCAGCGACCACGTGTGGCTCACCGGCGGGCACGACCCGGCGGCGGTGCTGGTGCTGCGCCCGACCGGCGGCGGGCACGACGCCACCCTCTACCTGCATCCCCGCTCGCCGCGCGACACCGACGAGTTCTTCACCGACCGCAACCTCGGCGAGCTGTGGATCGGCCGCCGGCACACCCTCGCCGAGAAGTCCGTCGAGCTGCAGCTGCACACCGCCCACCTGGACGAGCTGGCCGCGGTCCTGGACGACTGCGCGCCGGGCCGCACCCGGGTGCTGCGCGGCTACGACTCCGCCGTCGACGCGCGGGTGCGCTCCGCCGCGCCCGAGCGCGACCAGGAGCTCGCCTGGGTGCTCGGCGAGCTGCGGCTGGTCAAGGACGCCTGGGAGCTGGAGCAGCTGCAAGACGCGATCGACGCCACCGTGCGCGGCTTCGAGGACGCCGCGCGGGCCCTGCCGGCCGACCGCCCGGTCAGCGAGCGGCTCATCGAGGGCGTCTTCTGGCTGCGCGCCCGCCACGACGGCAACGACGTCGGCTACTCCTCGATCGTCGGCGCCGGCGCGCACGCCGCCATCCTGCACTGGACGCGCAACGACGGGCAGACCCGCCCGGGCGAGCTGCTGCTGCTGGACATGGGCGTGGAGAACCGCAACCTCTACACCGCCGACGTGACCCGCACGGTGCCGGTTTCGGGCGCTTTCACCCCGTTGCAGCGGGAGGTGTACGACCTCGTGCACCGCTCCCAGCAGGCCGGCATCGACGCGGTACGCCCCGGTGTCGCCTTCGACGACGTGCACCAGGCGTGCATGCGGGTGCTGGCCGAGGGGCTGGCGGGGCTGGGCGTGCTGCCGGTGAGCGTCGACGAGGCGATGGAGAAGGACAGCATCCTGTACCGCCGGTGGACCCTCCACGGCTTCGGCCACATGCTGGGCCTGGACGTCCACGACTGCGCGGCGGCCCGCAAGGAGCGCTACCGGGAGGGCCACCTCGAGGCCGGCTTCGTGCTGACCGTCGAGCCGGGCCTGTACTTCCAGCCCGAGGACGACCTGATCCCGGCCGAGCTGCGCGGTCTCGCGGTGCGCATCGAGGACGACGTCCTGGTGACCCCGACCGGCGCCCGCAACCTCTCCGCCGGGCTGCCGCGCACCGCCGACGAGGTCGAGTCCTGGCTGGCCGCGCGGCGTGGCGAGGAGTTCCGCCTCCCGTAACCTGTCCGATCGGCGACTGAGCCCGGCAGCGGCAACCCGCAGCCGTCACCATGCGGGCATGAATGCTTTGATCGTGCTCGGCGTCGTCGTCTTACTCGTGATCGTGATCTTGTGGTGGGCGGTGGCGACGTACAACGCGCTGGTGAAGGCCCGCACCCAGGTCGACGCCTCGTGGGCGCAGATCGACGTGCAGCTCAAGCGGCGGCACTCGCTGATCCCCAACCTGGTCGAGACCGTCAAGGGCTACGCCGCGCACGAGCGCGGCACGCTGGAGGCGGTCATCGCGGCCCGCAACGCCGCGGCCGGCTCGGCGCCGGCCGGCCCCGCGCAGCAGGCCCAGGCGGAGGGGTTCCTGACCCAGGCGCTGGGGCGGCTGTTCGCCCTGGCCGAGGCCTACCCGGACCTCAAGGCCAACCAGAACTTCCTGCAGCTGCAGGGTGAGCTGGGCAACACCGAGGAGAAGATCGCCTACGCCCGGCAGTTCTACAACAGCGCGATCCAGACGTACAACCAGAAGATCCAGACCGTGCCGACGGCCATCATCGCCGGCATCGGCGGGTTCCGGGCGCGGCCGTACTTCGAGGCGGCCGGCGGCGAGCGCGCCGACGTCAACGTCCGGTTCTGAGCCTCCCGATGGGCATCGACCCGGCCATCCTCGCCGAGATCGGCATCGCCGCGGCCGGCCTCGCCATCTGGGCCGTGGCGTTCTGGGCGGCGCTGGCCCTGACCGCGCCGCGGCCGATCGCGGCGCCGCCGCCGACCCAGGACTTCGGCGGCCCGGAGTCACCGGCCGTGGTCAGCCTCATCACCGGGCGCTGGGAGCTGACCGAGGACGCCGCCGAGTCGACCCTGATCGACCTCGCGGCGCGGCGGATCCTCGAGTTCCGCCAGCCGGGCAACGACCCGCTGCAGACCACGGTGCACGTGCGCGAGCAGCAGCCGTCCGGGCTGAACGCCTACGAGACCATGATCTTCGAGCGGGTCCGTGCCCTGGCCATGGGCGGCGTCGTGCCGCTGACCGCGCTGACCTTCCGCAACGAGGCGGAGGCCAAGGGCTGGACGAAGCGGCTCAACGCCACGATCATCGCCGACGCCCGCGCGCAGGGCATGTCGCAGCGCCGCTTCAGCTCCGCGGTCGTCACCGCGCTCACCATCGTCGCCGCGATCCCGTCCTTCGCCCTCGGCCTGGCCGTGGCCCTGGACATCCAGCGCCGCCACGACGGCGACGTCTTCGGCGCCGTGTGGGTGATCGTCTTCGCCTGGGCGGCCTTCGGCTACTTCGCGGGCAAGTCCCGCGGCGAGCGCGACACGCCGACCGGCCGCGCCGCCGCCACCCGCTGGCTCGGTCTCAAGACATTCTTGCGCAACCACGAGAGCTTCGCCGACCTCCCACCCGCCGCGGTCACGGTCTGGGACCGCTACCTGTCATACGGTGACGCCGTCGGCGCGACCCGCGTGTGCAGCGCCGTCATCGACCTCGGCATGGGCAACCGGCGCCGGGTCTGGTCCTCGTTCGGGGGCACCTGGCACCGGGTGCGGGTCCGATATCCCGGATTTTTCCCACGGTACGGCCAGAAAGCGGTCCGCCTGATCCTCAAGGCCCTGGCGGGTCTCGCCATCACCGCGCTGCTCGTCCGCGGCAGTTCCACCTCCGTGGTCGCCAGCTTCGACATCGCCGACATCGTGCGCCTGGTCGTCCTGCTGCCGTTCATCTATGGGGGGTACACCCTCATCGCCACGATCGTGGATCTGCTCACTCCCGTGACCGTCACCGGCGAGGTGCTCTGGCTCGAGACCTGGAAGAGCCGCAGCCAGGGCGAGAACAACCCCTCCATCCCGTGGCTGCACTACCTCGCCGTCGACGCGGGCACCTCCGACCGGACGGCCGCCTGGGCCTGCCCGAGCGAGCTGACCCGCGGCGCCGGGATCGGCGACGTCGTGACCCTGACCGCCCGCCGCTGGACCCGCCGCGTGCTCACGGTCAAGGTGGAGTCGACCGCGCGTTCCCGGGCCACGGTGTACGAGGACGAGAAGACCGACCAGCTCATCCTGAAGGCGATGGGCGCCGGCGCCCCGGCGCTGGCCACCGCCGTGCGCCCGGCCCGGCTGGTGCCGGCCCACCTGGTCACCCCCGAGGAGGTCGGCCGGGTCCTCGGCAAGCCGGTCACCCTGAGCGGGGCGGACCGCGCGGTGGCGATCGGCCCGATGTCGATCGCGGAGTACCGGGCGGCGGACGGCTCGGCGATCCTGCTCGCGGTCACCACCGGTATGGCCGCCAAGCTGGCCATGCGGGTCCACCGGGGCGGCACGCCGGTCACCGGGGTGGGTGAGGAGGCGTTCGCGTCCGGGCAGTGGGCGGTCGCCCGCCGGGGGGAGACGGTGGTGAGCCTGGAGCAGCGCACCGCCGGCCCGGTGCACCAGCCGCACCTGGTGTGGCTGCTCGGACTCGCCGTGAACCGCCTCACTTGAGACTGCCGGTCGTTGGGTAAGAGGATTCCGGTAGACCGCGTACTCGCATTCGCAAACCGCAAGGAGATTGCGCATGTCCGACCGTCCCCGCCCGCCGTCGCCGTACGACTTCCTGCCGCCGGTGCCGGCGTTCACCTTGACCAGCGAGGACCTGACCGAGGGCGGCACGCTGCCCGACGCCCAGGTCTTCGAGCGCGGCAACACCTCCCCGCATCTGTCCTGGTCGGGCTTCCCGGCCGACACCCGCGGGTTCGCGGTGACGTGCTACGACCCGGACGCCCCGACGGGCGGCGGCTTCTGGCACTGGCTGGTGTACGACCTGCCCGCCACCGCCACGGAACTGCCCACCGGCGCCGGCACGGGCGACAAGGACGGCCTGCCCGACGAGGCCATCCACGCCCGCAGCGACTACGGCACCCGCGACTTCGGCGGCGCCGCGCCCCCGAAGTCCGACGCACCGCACCGCTACTTCTTCGTCGTCCACGCCCTGGACACCGACACCCTGGGCGTCGACGCGGACGCGTCACCCAACGTGGTCGGCTTCAACCTCACGTTCCACACCCTGGCCCGCGCCATCCTGGTCGCCGAGTTCGGCTTCTAGGCTCCGGCCTTCCACGGCCCGCCGGCGTTGGCCGGCGGGCCGTGCCCACGCCGCCCCGGGTGCGCTGGGTGGACTGCGTGATCGCGGAGGACAGGGCCTCGGGGCTTACCCGGTTCCGTCGCTCGTGACCCGGCGGCGTACCGGCGGACGCCGGAGGTCCGCCGGTCCGTGGGGGAGGCGCGGATCGGGTAAGGTTGGGACCCCATGACCACCGTCGACCGCCCGCTCCGGATCGTGCGGACCTATCACCCGCGCCGCGGGCGGCTGAGCGGCCGGCATTTTGACGCGCTCGAGCGGCTCGCGCAGCGGTATGCGTTCGTGCCCGGGGAGCCGGTCGACGTGCTGGAGATCGGGTCCGGGATGGGCGACGCGACCGCCGAGATGGCCGCCGCCGACCCGGACCGGCGCTACCTGGCGGTCGAGGTCCACACGCCGGGGGTGGCCAACCTGCTGCGGCTGATCGAGGCGCGCGGGCTGAGCAACCTGCGGGTCGCCGCCGTCGACGCGATCGACCTCCTGCACGCCGACATCCCGGCCGGCTCCCTGGCCGCGGTGCACGTGTTCTTCCCCGACCCGTGGCCCAAGGCGCGTCACCACAAGCGGCGGCTGATCGTGCCGTGGCGGGTGGCGCTGGTGCGCGACCGGCTGCGGGGCGGCGGGCTGCTGCACTGCGCCACCGACGACGCCGGCTACGCGCTGGCGATGCTGGAGACGCTCGACGCCGATCCGGGGCTGCGCAACCGGTTCGACGGGTTCGCGCCCCGGCCCGACCACCGGCCCGTGACCAAGTTCGAGCTGCGCGCGGTGCGCGACGGGCGGCCGAGCTTCGAGCTGATGTACGAGCGAGCATGAAGAATCTGGCCGCACGAGTGCCGCGGGGCGGGGACCCCGACGCGGTCTTCGAGGCGTTCTCCGGGTGGGCGGCGGAGCAGGGGCTCAACCTCTATCCGCACCAGGAGGAGTCGCTCATCGAGATCGTCTCCGGCGCCAACGTCATCCTCAACACCCCGACCGGCTCCGGCAAGAGCCTGGTGGCCGCCGGTGCGCACTTCGCGGCGCTGGCCACCGGCCGCACCACGTTCTACACCGCGCCGATCAAGGCGCTGGTGTCGGAGAAGTTCTTCGCGCTGGTCGACATGTTCGGCCCGGAGAACGTGGGCATGCTCACCGGCGACGCCAGCGTCAACGCCGATGCGCCAATCATTTGTTGTACCGCCGAAATCCTGGCCAACATCGCGTTGCGCGACGGCGATCAGGCCGACGTCGGCATCGTGGTGATGGACGAGTTCCACTTCTACGCCGACCCCGATCGGGGCTGGGCCTGGCAGGTGCCGCTGATCGAGCTGCCGCAGGCGCAGTTCGTGCTCATGTCGGCCACGCTCGGCGACGTCACGCGCTTCGAGGACGACCTGACCCGGCGCACGGGGCGGCCGACGGCCGTGGTCAAGAACGCCGAGCGCCCCGTGCCGCTCATGTTCACGTACTCCATGGATCCCCTGCACGAGACCATCGAGGAACTGCTGGGCACCCGCCAGGCGCCGATCTACATCGTGCACTTCACCCAGGCGGCGGCGCTTGAGCGGGCGCAGGCGCTGATGAGCATCAACGTGTCCACGCGCGCCGAGAAGGACATGATCGCCGAGGCCATCGGCAACTTCCGGTTCACCGCCGGCTTCGGCAAGACGCTGTCCCGCCTCGTGCGGCACGGGATCGGGGTGCACCACGCCGGCATGCTCCCGAAGTACCGCCGCCTCGTGGAAACGCTGGCCCAGGCCGGGCTGCTGAAGGTGATCTGCGGCACCGACACCCTCGGCGTCGGCATCAACGTGCCGATCCGCACGGTGCTCTTCACCGCGCTGTCCAAGTACGACGGGACGAAGACCCGGCTGCTGTACGCGCGGGAGTTCCACCAGATCGCCGGCCGGGCCGGCCGCGCCGGGTTCGACACCGTCGGCACCGTCGTGGTGCAGGCGCCCGAGCACGTCATCGACAACGAGCGCGCCCTCGCCAAGGCCGGCGACGACCCGAAGAAGCGGCGCAAAGTGGTCAAGAAGAAGCCGCCGGAGGGCTCGATCGGCTGGGGCCGGCCCACCTTCGACCGGCTCGTCGACGCCGAGCCCGAGCCGCTGAAGTCGAGCTTCCAGGTGTCGCACGCGATGCTGCTCAACGTGATCAGCCGCCCCGGCGACGCGTTCGCGGCCATGCGCCACCTGCTCACCGACAACCACGAGGACCGCCCCGCGCAGCTCCGCCTGATCCGCCGCGCCATCGCCATCTACCGGGCCCTGCTCGCCGGCGGCGTCGTCGAGCAGCTGCCCGAGCCCGACGAGGAGGGCCGCCGCGTCCGGCTCACCGTCGACCTGCAGATGGACTTCGCCCTCAACCAGCCGCTGTCGCCCTTCGCCCTCGCCGCGATCGAGCTGCTCGACCGCGAGGCCCCCGGCTACGCGCTCGACGTCCTGTCCGTCATCGAGTCCACATTGGACGACCCCCGGCAGGTGCTCTCCGCGCAGCAGTTCAAGGCCCGCGGCGAGGCGGTCGCGGCGATGAAGGCCGACGGCATCGAATACGAGGAGCGGATCGAGCTGCTCGAGTCGGTCACCCACCCCCGGCCGCTGGCCGACATCCTCGACAACGCCTACCACCTGTACAAGCAGGGACACCCGTGGGTCGCCGACTACGCGCTGTCGCCCAAGTCGGTGGTGCGCGACATGTACGAGCGGGCCATGACGTTCGTCGAGTACGTCGGGTTCTACTCGCTGTCGCGCTCGGAGGGGCTGGTGCTGCGGTACCTCGCCGACGCCTACAAGGCGCTGCGCCAGACGGTGCCGGAGGACGCCCGCACCGAGGACCTCACCGACGTCATCGAGTGGCTGGGCGAGCTGGTGCGGCAGGTCGACTCGAGCCTCATCGACGAGTGGGAGCGGCTGCGCAACCCCACCGACGAGCCGGTCGCGCTGCGCGACGAGCGCCCGCCCGCCGTCACCCGCAACCTGCGCGCCTTCCGGGTGCTGGTGCGCAACGCCCTGTTCCGCCGGGTCGAGCTCGCCGCACTGAGCCGCTACGACGAACTGGGCGAGCTGGACGGCGAGCACGGCTTCACCGCGTCCGCTTGGCAGGACGCGATCGAGGGGTACTTCGAGGAGTACGACTCCCTCGGCGTCGGCCCCGACGCGCGCGGCCCGGCCCTGCTGGTGATCGACCAGAAGCCGGACCGCTGGCAGGTCAGGCAGATCTTCGACGACCCGGAAGGCGACCGGGACTGGGCGATCGTGGCCGAGGTCGACCTGGCCGAGTCGGACGCCCAGGGCGCCGCCGCGGTCCGCGTTCTCTCGGTCGGCCCCGCCCCCGCCTAGCCGCCCGCTCTCGGAAAGTCGAGGGTGCTCCCCGCCACGACCAGCGCGGTGGCCAGAAACGATGACCGGTTTCCTGTCGGCTGTCGCCGCTGCTCAGTGGCCTCGCCGAAGCCGGCGGAGGTTGGCGGACACCGCACCAGCGCCCCGTCGCGCCGCTCGCTGTCCGAAAGCCGGGGTCCTCCGCGCGACGATGAGCGGCCCCGGTCGCGCCGCTCGCTGTCCGAAAAGTCGGTCGGCCCCGCCTCCGGCTCGCCGCTCGTCGCGCCGCTCGCTGACCACCGTCCCGTCACGCGCTCGCTGTCCGAAAAGTCGGGCACTCCGTGCCACGACTTTTCGGATTTATACCCCGACAGGGCATAAGTCCGAAAAATCCGGATGCGGAGCATCTGGATTTTTCGTGACGACCATAAGTCTCCGCGATCATGCAGGTCACTCCGCCGAAACCCCGGTTTGCCATGATCGCGGAGACTTACGGTACACATGGGTACATAGAGGCTCCGTGATCATGAAAAACGCGTGGTGCACACTCCGGTCGAGCATGATCACGGAGACATAGCGCGCGTCGGGGGATCGGCCGGTCGCGGGCGTGCGACTTCTCGGTCAGCGTGGTGTCTGTTCGGTCAGCGGCAGGAGGGCGAGCACGCGGAGGGCCTGCGTCACGGTCTCGGCCATGTCGTGGCGGGCGGTCTTGAGGTACTTGCGCGGGTCGACCACCGTCGCGTCGTGCGCGATGGCGGTGCGGATCGCGCCGGTGAAGGCGACGTTGAGCGCCGTGCCGATGTTGACCTTCACCAGGCCGCCGCGGACCGCGGCGCGGAGCTCGTCGTCGGGCACGCCCGAGGAGCCGTGCAGGACCAGCGGCACGGCCACGGCGGCCCGCAGCCGGGCGATCAGGTCGTGGTCGAGCCGGGCGTCGCGGCTGGTCATCGCGTGCGAGGAGCCGACCGCGACGGCCAGCGCGTCGACGCCGGTGGCCGCGACGTACGCCGCCGCCTCGGCCGGGTCGGTGCGCGCCCCGGGAGCGTGCGCGCCGTCCTTGCCGCCCACCTCGCCCAGCTCGCTCTCCACCCACAGGCCCTGCGCCTGCCCGCGGCGGACGGCGTCGGCGGTGGCGGCGACGTTCGCGGCGTAGTCCAGCTTGGACGCGTCGTACATCGCCGAGCCGAAACCGTTGGCCGCGGCCTGGTCGAACAGCTCGTCGCTCTCCACGTGGTCCAGGTGCAGGCCGACCGGCACGGCGGACAGCTGCGCGACCGCGCGGGTGGCGGCCGCGATCGGGCCCAGCCGGCCGTGGTGGAAGCGGACCGCGTTCTCGCTGATCTGCAGGATGACCGCGCAGCCGGCGGCCTCGGCGCCGGTCACGATGGCCTCGGCGTGCTCGACGGTGATCACGTTGAACGCGCCGGCGCCGACCCCCTTGCGCTGCGCGTCCGCGACGATCTCACCGGTGGGAGTCAACATGGGTCGTGTTCCTCCAAGACGGGGGTGACGGTGACAAGGGGGCGCGCGTCGCGGTAGAAGTCCTGGTCGACGGCGCCGGCGACGGGGGCCGCGACCGCCGCCGCCGACAGGGCGACCGCGTCGGCGAGCAGCTCCGGCCAGGGGGTCTCGTCGCGCAGGCCGCGGGCGAGCGCGGCCACGCAGGCGTCCCCGGCGCCGGTCGGGTTGCCGGAGACGGGCGCCGGCGGGGCCGCCGACCAGCTCCCGGCCTCGGTGACGGCCAGCAGGCCCCGCGCGCCGAGCGAGACGACAACCGCGCCACAGCCGCCTACGCCGGAAGCGCCAAGCAGGCCGGAGGCGCCGAGCAGGCCGGAGGCGCCGAGCAGGCCGGAGGCGCCGAGCAGGCCGGACAGATCGCCGGCAGCATCGGTGCCGAGGAGCGCGGCGAGCTCCTCGGCGTTGGGTTTGACCAGGTCCGGGCCGGCCGCCAGGCCCAGGCGCAGGGGTTCGCCGCTGGTGTCCAGGACCGTCCGGGCGCCGCGGTCGCGGGCGGCGCGGATCAGCACGGCGTAGGCGTCCGGCGGCAGGCCCCGGGGCAGCGAGCCGGAGAGCGCCACCACGTCGGACTCCTCCAGCAGCGCCGAGTACCGCTCGACGAAAGCCGCCCACTCCGCGCCGCCGACGACCGGGCCGGGCTCCCACAACCCGGTCGCGTCCGCGCCGTCGGCGACGGTCACCGTGCGCCGGGTCTCGCCGGCGATCGGGGCGAACGCCGACGGCAGGCCGGCCGCGTCGAGCAGGGCCTGGACCCCCGCGCCGGTGGCGCCGCCGAGCAGGCCGGTGGCCAGCACCGGCTCGCCCTGCGCGTGCAGCACGCTCGCCACGTTCAGGCCCTTGCCGCCCGGGCGTTCGTGCACCGCCCGCACGCGGTGCGTGGTGTGCGGGCGGAGCTCGTCGACGGCGTAGGTGAGGTCGAGGGCCGGGTTCAGGGTCACGGTGAGGATCACCCGGCACCTCCACGGCGGCGGATCAGCAGGCGTCGTACTTGTAGCTGCCGCTGCCGGGTGCCGTGACGTTGAGGTCGCGCAGCACGATCGACAGTGACGGGCCGTAGCCGTTGCACGCCTTGGTGAAGGCGTTCTTGGTGTACTCGATGACGATGACGTTGTTGCCGTAGACCGACGTGTAGTCGCCGCACTCGTTGTAGCGGCCGCACTCCTCGGCGATGGCGAAGTCCAGGCCCGCGCTCTTGCCGGCCGTACCCAGATCGGTGGTGTTCTTCTGGGCGATGGCCAGGCCCTTGTCGTGCGCGTGCGGCGCGATCAGCTTCAGCAGCGCGATCGCGTTGGCCTTGGTGAGCCGGCCCTCCGAGCGCTCGTAGGAGTCGATGTTGTCCGGCTCGACCGCCTTGAAGCCCTTGCTCGCGCAGCCGTCGATCCAGCCGTTGACGATCGAGGCCACCGCCGTGCGCTTGGCCGCGGTGGAGACGTCGATGAGGTTCTCGCCCCAGTCGCCGTCGATGATGTAGTCGCCGCCCGCATCCCGCAGGAGCAGGTCGTCGTGGTTCGCCTGCCACCAGTCGATCTCGTTCGGCTGGGTCTGGAACACGTTGACGTAGCAGATGTTGTAGAGGCCGGACGCCGGGGTGGCGGTCCGGTCCCGGCTGACCACCGTGACCCCCGAGGGCGGCGTGTAGGCGCCGCCGATCTGGTAGTCGAACTTGGCGTTGGCCGTGGGCAGGGTGTAGGTGGCGGCATTCGCGGTACCGATGCCGAGACCGATGACGGCGAGAACCGTCAGGGCGGGGACGCCGATGCGGCGCAGGACGGGATTCACAGGGACGACTCCGAGGGATTTCGGGATCTGCCCCGCCTCGGGCGCAGCGCACCCTGGCGACCTGTGTGCCGGACTCGGGAGGGGTTCCGCTACCGGCTGGGCTCGACCGTTCCCTCGGATTCAACGGTACGAACAGACAACTGTCAATGGTCGTTTGTGCGCGAATGACGCCAATATGCGCGCAAGCGTGCAGCTGATAATGTCCAGCCATGCAATTCGACGTGCTCGTGGTCGGCGACGCCAACCCCGACCTGGTCCTGCGCGGCGACGTGCGGCCCCGGTTCGGCCAGGAGGAGCAGCTGCTCGACGGGGCCGACCTGGTGCTCGGCGGCTCGGCCGCGATCACCGCGGCCGGCTGCGCCCGGCTCGGGCTGCGCACCGGGCTGCTCGCCGCGGTCGGCGCCGACGTGTTCGGCGCGTTCGTCCGGGAGCGCCTCGCCGAGCGCGGGGTGGAGCTGATCGTGCCCGCCGCCGACGACGGGTCGGTGCCGACCGGGCTCAGCGTGATCCTGTCCGCCCCCGGCGACCGCGCGATCCTGACGCTGCCGGGCACGATCCCGGCGCTGCGCCCCGCCGACGTCACCGACGAGCTGCTCGCCGCCGCCCGCCACGTGCACGTGGCGTCGCTGTTCCTGCAGCCGGGGCTGCAGGCGGGGCTGGCCGGCGTGTTCGCCCGGGCCCGGCGGCTGGGGCGCGGCACGTCGCTCGACACCAACTGGGACCCGACCGGCCGCTGGGAGCTGGGGGAGGTCCTGGCCGGGACCGACGTGTTCCTGCCCAACGCGGCCGAGCTGTTCGCGGTGACCGGCACCGACCCGGCCGCGGGCGTCGAGGCGGCCGCCGCCCGCCTCACCGCCGCCGGCACCACCGTCGTGCTCAAGGACGGGGCCCGGGGCGGCCGCGCCTGGTGGCCGGGCGGCGGGTCGGCCGCCGCGCCCGCGGTGGCCGTCGACGTGGTCGACACCACCGGCGCCGGCGACAGCTTCAACGCCGGCTTCCTGGCCGCCCGGCTGGCCGGCAAGGAGCTGCCCGAGGCGCTGGCCTGGGCCGCCGTGGCGGGCTCGCTGAGCGCCCGGGCCGCGGGCGGCACGGCCGCCCAGGCCACGATCGACGAGGTCATCCCTTCAGCCCGCTGAACGCCATCGTGGCGATGAACCGCTTCTGCGCCACCAGGAACGCCAGGATCAGCGGCATGGTGGCGACCACGTTGCCGGCCATCAGCTGCGACCACTGGGTGCGCCGCATGCCCTGGAAGGTGGCCAGCCCGACCTGCAGCGTGTACTTGTGGTCGTCGCTGATCGCCACCAGCGGCCACAGCAGGTCGTTCCAGCTCGACAGCAGCGTGAACACGGCCAGCGTGGCCAGCGCCGGGCGGGCCAGCGGCAGCACGATGTTGAGGAAGATGCGCCACACCCCGGCGCCGTCGATGACCGCCGCCTCCTCCAGCTCCGCCGGCAGCGACAGGAAGAACTGCCGCATCAGGAAGATGCCGAACGCCGACGCCAGCCACGGCACGAAGGCCGCCGCGAGGGTGTCGACGATGCCGAGGCGGGCGAACATGAGGTACGTCGGAATCATGAGCAGCTGGATCGGGATCATCACGGTGGCGATGACCGCGATGAACGCCACGCCCCGCCCGGCAAACCGCAGCCGGGCGAACCCGTAGCCGGCCATCGAGCACAGCACCAGGTGCGACCCGACCGACACGGCCGAGACCAGCACCGTGTTGCCCAGCCACAGCAGGATGTGCGACTGCGCGAACAGCTGCCGGTAGCCGTCCAGGTGCAGCCCGCTGGGCACCAGCCGGGGCGGGAACCGGTTGATCTCCCGCTCCGTCATGAACGAGGTCAGCACCATGTGCACCAGCGGCAGCACGAAGACCAGCGCCGCGGGCATGAGCAGCAGGTGCCAGGGGCTGAACGGAAGCCACTTCCGCCGCATCAGAAGGCCTCCTCGCCGCTGCGCCGGCTGCGCCAGATGACCAGCGCGGTGAGCGCCAGCGTCACCGCGAACAGCACGTAGGCCACGGCCGCGCCGTAGCCGAGCCGCCTGGTCTGGAAGGCCAGCTCGTAGACGTAGTAGACGACCGTCTGCGTGCTGTTCATCGGCCCGCCGCGGGTCGTGGTGTAGATGAGGTCGAACATCTGCAGGGCGGTGATGGTCTGCCAGACGGTGGTGAACAGCGTGACCGGGCGCAGCTGCGGCAGCGTGACGCTGCGCAGGATCCGCCAGCGCCCGGCGCCGTCCACGATCGCCGCCTCGACCAGCTCCCGCGGCACGTCCTGCAGCGCCGCGAGGTACACCACGGTGGTGAACCCGACCTCGCCCCACAGCGCGATGAGGACCACCACGAGCAGCGCCTGCCGGGGGTTCTCCAGGAACTGCTGGGCGGGCAGCCCGGCCCGGCGCAGCACCTCGTTCGCCGCGCCGAACTGCGGGTTGAACACGTATCCGGCGAGGATGCCGGTGGCCGCCGCGGACGCCACGTAGGGCACGAAGATGCAGGTCCGGTAGAACCAGATCAGCCGGATCCGCCGGTTCAGCGCGATCGCGAGGAGCAGGCCCAGCGCGATCGACGCGGGCACGAACAGCACCGTGAGCACGGCCGTGTGCTGCGCGGCGGCGGCGAGGTCCGGGTCCTGCGCCAGCTGCTCGTAGTTGCGCCATCCGATGTCCCGCGGCTGGGCGACGCCGTTCCACCGGGTGCGGGAGATGAAGAACGCCCACACGGCCGGGAACAGCGACAGCCCGACCACGACCAGCGTCGCCGGTCCGGCGAACGCCCACCCGGTGAGCGTCCGCCGGACGGCCCGCGCGCGGGTCCGGGGTTTGGGGCCGACGGCGCCGGGCCGGGCCGGCGCCGCGAACGTGAGCGTCACTCCAGCGCCCCGGCCGACTTCTTGGCCGCCTCGTCCAGCGCCTCCTTCGGCTTGGCGGCGCCCTGCAGCACCTTGGCGATGGCGTCGCCGACGTTGCGCGACATCTCCTCGTAGCCGGCCAGGGTGGGGCGCGCCTGCTTGGCGTTGGTGAGGTTCTCGAAGAACTTCTGGCCGCCGGGGTACTCCTTGACGTACTCGGCGAACTCGGGCGTGCCCTGCTCGCTGGAGCGCAGCGGGAGGTTGCCGATCGCGAGGTTCCACTTCGCGTCGGTCTCCTTGCTGGTCAGCCACTTGATGAAATCGCGCGAGGCGCCGGCCCGGTTGGCGTCGCCGTGGTCGAACAGCACCCACAGGTCGGGGCCGGAGACCGTCTGGTGGTCGCCGTTGTAGCCGGGCAGCTGCACGACGCCGTAGTCGAGCCCGGCCTCCTTGATGTCCAGCAGCGCCCACGGCCCGGACAGCATCATCGCGAGGTGCCCGTCGTTGAAGAGCGGGCCGTACTTCTCGTCGGTCTGGTCGAGGTACATCGACTTGTCGTCGACCGCCATCGCGCGCAGCAGCTCGAGCGCGCCGACCCCGGCGTCGGAGTTGAACGCCGGCTTGCGCCCGTCGAGGATCTTCCCGCCCCGCTGCCACAGCATCGGCCACAGGTGCCAGGTGGTGTCCTCGCTGCCCGACACCGAGTACGCCGTGCCGTAGACGTTCTGCGCCGCGTTGGTGAGCCGCTTCGCCGCCGCCCGGTAGTCGTCCCACGACCACTGGTCAGTCGGATACGCCACGCCGGCGTCGTCGAAGAGCTTCTTGTTGTAGATCAGCGCCAGGTTGTCCACCAGCGACGGCACGCCGATGACCTTGCCCTCGTAGGTCGCGGTGTCCCGGGCCGCGGCCGGCATCTCCGTCCAGCCGAACGACGGGTCCGCCACGTACTTGGCCAGGTCCTGGGTCTTGCCGCTGGTGGCCAGCTCGCCGGCCCAGCTGCCGTAGGCGTAGGACACGTCGGGGTAGCTGCCGGCGGTGAACCCGGCCGAGAGCTTGGTGAGCAGGTCGTCGGTGGTCGAGGCGCCGGCCGAGGTCTTGATCGTGACGTTGGGATGGGCCTTGGTGTACTCCGCGGCGAGCTCCTCCGCCTTGGCCTCGGCGTCGGTCGTCTGCCCGGTCCACCAGGTCAGGGTCACCTGGGCGGCGGGGTCGTAGCCCTCGGCCGCGTCCTTGCCGTCGCCGGTCGTACCGCCGCCGCCTCCGCACGCGCCGAGCAGCAGCGCGACGCCGGCCGCGCCCGCCGCCAGTCTCATCCGTCGATTACCTCGGGTGGGAATCATCATCTTCGATGCACCTCTTCACTGGGGGTTGCCGAGGGGCCTTTGGGTTCGGGCGGCGGGGAATTGCGCGAGGTTCAGGCGGTGACGACGGACCGGGTGAGCAGGCGGGGGTGGTCCGGGTCGAGGCCGCGGTGCTCGGCGAGGGCGACCGCGAACCGCTGGGCGAGCAGCAACTGGGCGAGAGGGTCGCGGCCGTCCCGGTACGGCAACGCCCCGGCCTGCTGCGCGGCCTCGTCGAGGGCGTCCGGCACGGCGCCGAACGACCAGACCAGGCTGCGCGGCCCGGCGACGGCGACCGGGCCGTGCCGGTAGTCCATCGCCGGGTACGACTCCGACCAGAACTGCGCGGCCTCGCGCACCTTGAGCGCCGCCTCGTGCGCCAGCCCGATGGTCCAGCCGGTGCCCAGGAACACCAGGTGCTCGATCGCGGCCGGGTCGGCCGGCAGGGCGGCGGCGAGCGCGTCGACGCCGTCGGCGACGAGGTGGCCGAGGTCCTCGCCGAACCCGGCGCGGGCCATCGCCAGCACGGTGGTGGGGAAGCGCGTCTGCACGACGCTGCGCTCGTCGGCGAAGTCGAGCAGAATCCGGGTGTCGACCAGGTCGTCGACCGGCTCACCGGCCACGGCGGTGACCGCCACCCGGTGCACGCCGGCGGGCAGCCGGCGCAGCGCGTCGAGGACCTCGGTGGACGTGCCCGACCGGGTGATGGCGACGACCCGGTCGTAGCGGCGGCGCGGGACGAACTCCGAGGCGCACACGGCGTCGGTCTCGCCGAGGCCGGCCGCCTCCCTGAGCTCGGCCAGGCTCTGGGCGACGAACCAGGAGGTGCCGCAGCCCAGCAGGAGCATCCGTTCCCCGGACGCCCCGAGCGCGGCCCGGGCCTCGTCGGCCAGCGCGAGCCCGCGGCTCCACATGTCCGGCTGGCTGGCGATTTCGAGCGCAGTGTCGTTCATGCGCGAACGCTATGTGCATTCGCGCACTTGACACAAGCTTCGCTGCGCAACTGGACATTCAACATTGCGCGTTTGCCGCCCCCGGATAAATCCAGGCACTCCGTGCCCGGATTTATCCGACTTATCGCCTGACGGGCGATTTGTCGGGTGAAACGGCGCCGAACGGCGCGACGGCGCCACGCGCGGCGTCCTTGGCCAGTTGCTTGCCAGTGCCAGTGCCAGTGCCAGTGCCGGGGCCGGGGCCGGGGCCGGTGGTGCTGGCGGGTGCTGGCGCTGGCGGGTGCCGGGTGGCGGTGCCCAGGTGGCGGTGCCCAGGTGGCGGTGCCCAGGTGGCGGTGCCCAGGTGGCGGTGCCCAGGTGGCGGTGCCCAGGTGGCGGTGCCCAGGTCGGGATGTCGGGTGCTGGGGTCGGGGTCGGGGTGCCCTGGGTCGGGGTGCCGGGGCCGGGGTGGCGGTGCCAGGTGCCGGTGCCTTGGCGGTGGCGATGTCAGGTGTCGGGTGGCGGTGCCGGGGTCGCGTTGCCGGCCACCGCCACCCTGGGCGGCGAAAAGTCTCCGCGATCATGCCGAACCGGCGGCGCGCACCACGAGTTTTCATGATCACGGAGCGACGATGTACTCATAGGTACCGAAAGTCTCCGTGATCATGACAAACCGGCCGTTCCGAGGCGGCACCCGCATGATCGCGGAGACTTCTGGTCGCGGTCGCGGCTAGAGGAGGGCTGGTGCGCGCAGCGGGTCGGGGAGGAGGTCGCCGTGGGCCTCGGTCAGGGCGTCGCACAGGGACCAGATCTGGTCGAGCGTGAGGGTGGCCGCGGCGTTCGGGTCGACCATCGCGGCCTGGCGAACCAGCCGCGGGTCGCCGTCGAGCATCGCGCGGACGGTGAGCTCGCCGACGCTCACGAAGCCCCGGTTGACCGCCGCGCACTGCGGCGGCAGCGACCCCACGCGCTCGGGGCGCAGGCCCAGGCGGTCGACCACGCACGGTACCTCCACCGCGAAACCCTCCGGCAGGTTGGCGATCAGGCCCCGGTTGGCCACGTTGGCGTGGATGCGGCGCAGGGTGCCGGTCTCGATGCTGTGGATGACCTGCGGCGCGTACTCGGTGGCCTCGCGGTGCAGGTCGAGCGGCTCGCCGGCCAGGACCGCGGTTCGAGTGGCGGCGTACTCGGCCAGGTTGCCCTCGCTGATGCGTAGGTAGTCGCCGACCGGGATGCGTAGCCGCTCGACCTCGCTGTCGTGGTGGAGGTACCACGGTACGTACTCCGAGGAGTGCTCGCTGGTCTCGGTCGGGAAGTAGCCGAGGCGGCGGTACATGTCCATGCGTACCCGGCGGCGCAGTTCGGGGTCCTCGGCGATGCGCGCGTCGAGGCGCGGGTACAGGCTCTCGCCGCGGTGCTCCCAGCGCAGCAGCCACGCCTGGTGGTTGACGCCCGCCGCGCTGTAGTCGACCTCGTCCAGTGGCACCCCGACGAGCTTGCACAGGTCGTGCACGGTCCAGAAGACCGAGTGGCACAGGCCGGCCACCTTGAGGTCGGGCGCGATCGCGGCCAGGTAGGCGACGTTCATCGCCATCGGGTTGGTGTAGTTGAGCAGCCAGGCGTCCGGGCACAGCTCGCGCATGTCGGCGGCGATCCCGGCCAGCACCGGGAAGGTGCGCAGCGCGCGGAAGATGCCGCCGATGCCGACCGTGTCGCCGATGGTCTGGCGCAGGCCGTACGCTGCGGGGACGTTGAAGTCGCGCACGGTCGCGGCGTACATGCCGACCTGGATGGCGTTGATGACGTAGGTGGCGCCGTCCAGCGCGGCCCGCCGGTCGAGGCTCGCCACGATCTTCGGGGTGGCGCCGAGTTGTTCGGCGGTACGGCGGGCGATCGCCTCGGCGGTCTCCAGCCGCTCCGGGTCGATGTCGTGCAGGACGAGGGTCACGCCGCGCAGCTCGTCGAAGGAGAGCAGGTCGGCGAGCAGTTCGCGGGTGAACACCACGCTGCCCGCGCCGAGGAACGTGATCACAGTCATGCTTCGGATTGTCGGCAGCGAACGCAGAACCGCACAAGGTTCTTTGACGTTTCGCGCGCAAACGAACTATCATCGTTGCGCGTTTGATCATTGAGCCTGAAGCCGGAGCCGGGATTGCCACAGAGTTCGCTGCGCCGGGCCGATCGCATGTCGGCCATCCTCGACCGCGTGTCCCGGCTCGGCTCCGTCGACGCGGGCGTCCTCGCCGAGGAGTTCGACGTCTCGACCGCCACGATCCGCCGCGACCTGCAGGTGCTGGAGGAGCAGCGGCTGCTCTCGCGCACCCACGGCGGCGCGGTCGCCGTCGACGTGGCCTATGAGCTGCCGGTGCGCTACCGGGTGAGCCAGCGCCGCGAGGAGAAGGCCCTCGTCGCCCAGCGGGCCGCGGCACTGCTGCCGCGCGGCCCGCTGACGCTCGGCCTCACCGGCGGCACGACCACGCTCATCCTGGCCCGGCTGCTCGCCGACCGGGTCGACCTCACGGTGGTGACGAATGCCCTCAACATCGCCTCCGAGCTGGCGTTGCGCCCGCGGCTCAAGCTGATCATGACCGGCGGTGTCTCCCGGACGCAGTCGTACGAGCTGGTCGGCCCCATCGCGGACCAGGCGCTCTCCGGCCTCAACATGGAGCTGGCCGTGGTCGGCGTCGACGGGATCAGCGCCCGCGGCGGCCTGACCACGCACGACGAGATCGAGGCGCACACCAACGCGGCGATGATCCGCCGGGCCGACCGGGTGATGGTGGTCGCCGACGGGTCCAAGGTGGGCCGCAACTGCCTGGCCGGCATCTGCGCGATCACCGGCGTGGCCACCCTGGTGACCGACGCCAGCGCCGACGCCGAGCAGGTCGAGGCGATCCGCCGGGCCGGCACCGAGGTGGTGATCGCGGAATGAGCGACGCGACCGTGCGGCTCCTGGTGGCCGGGGCCGGGCAGCGCGGCCTGACCTACGCCCGGCACGCCGTGCGCGGCGGTCGGGCCAAGGTGGTGGCGGTGGCCGAGCCCGACCCGGCCCGGCGGCTGGCCTTCGCCCGCGAGTTCGACATCCCCGACGAGCTCACCTTCGACGGCTGGGAGCGGCTGCGCGACCGCGACCGGCTCGCCGACGGCGCCGTGGTGGCGACCCAGGACACCGACCACGTCGGCCCGGCGGTGCTGCTGGCCGGCCAGGGGTATCACCTCTTGCTCGAGAAACCGATGGCGCCGGCCGACGCCGAGGCGACCCGCATCGCCGAGGCCGTGCTGCGCTCCGGCGTCATGGCGGCCGTTTGTCATGTTTTGCGGTACACCCCATACACCGCGATGCTCAAAGAGCTGCTCGACACCGGCCGGATCGGCACGCTGGTCAGCATCCAGCACCTGGAGCCGGTCGGCTGGTGGCACCAGGCGCACTCGTTCGTCCGCGGCAACTGGCGCGACTCGGCGACGTCCTCGCCGATGCTGCTGTCGAAGGCCTGCCACGACGTCGACTGGCTGCTGTACCTCAGCGGGAAGACGGTCCACCGGGTCAGCTCGTTCGGCGGCCTGGCGCATTTCCGGGCGGAGCAGCGCCCCGCCGGCGCCGCCGAGCGCTGCCTGGACTGTGCGCTCGAGCCCGGCTGCGCCTACTCCGCGCCCCGGCTCTACCTGGGCGCGCTGGCCCGGATGACGCCCGGCGAGCCGGTGCCGTGGCCGCTGTCGGTGGTGACCGCCGAGCCGTCCGAGGCGGCGGTGCGCGAGGCGCTGCGCACCGGGCCCTACGGCCGCTGCGTCTACGACTGCGACAACGACGTCGTCGACCACCAGGTGGTCGCGATGGAGCTGGCCGGCGGCGCCTCGGTGTCGCTGACGATGACCGCCTTCACCCCGGCCGAGCAGCGCAAGACCCGGCTTTTCGGTACCCACGGCTACATCGACGGCGACGGCGCCCGGCTGCGCGTGGTCGACTTCCGCACCGGCGCCGACACGACGCTCGCCGTCGCCGCCGGCATGGACGCGGGCCACGCCGACGGCGACCAGGGCCTGGTCGAGGCGTTCGTGGCGGCGGTGGCGACCGGCGACCCGGCGCTGCTGCGCTCCGACGTCACCGAGAGCCTGGCCGGGCACCGCGTGGTGTGGGCGGCGGAGCGGGCCCGGCTCACCGGCACGGTCGTCACGCTCTGATCTCACCCTGGCGCGGGAGCGGCGTCTCTCACCCTGGCGCGGGAGCGGCGCCGATGCGGCGAACGCCTCGGACAAAAGGTGTAAAACGGCGCGGACGTGGTAGCCAACGGGGATGACCGCGAAGGACCGGCAGATCGCCGCGAGCAGGCGCCCGTTCAGCGAGGGGGCGCTGACCACCGATCAGGGCATCCCGGTGGGGGACACCGACAACTCGCTGCGGGCCGGCGCGCGCGGGCCGACCCTGCTCGAGGACTTCCACCTGCGCGAGAAGCTCATGCGCTTCGACCACGAGCGCATCCCGGAGCGGGTGGTGCACGCCCGCGGGGCCGGGGCGCACGGGTATTTCCAGGTGTACGAACCGCTGGACGAATTCACGACGGCGGACTTCCTGACCGATCCGGACGCGCACACGCCCGTGTTCGTGCGCTTCTCGACCGTGCAGGGCTCGCGCGGCTCCACCGACACGCCGCGGGACGTGCGCGGCTTCGCCGTGAAGTTCTACACCCGCGAGGGCAACTTCGACCTGGTCGGCAACAACATGCCGGTCTTCTTCATCCAGGACGGCATCAAGTTCCCCGACCTGGTGCACGCGCTCAAGCCGGAGCCGCAGCACGAGATGCCGCAAGCGGCGTCGGCGCACGACTCGTTCTGGGACTTCGTCACGCTGCAGCCGGAGACCATGCACCACGTCATGTGGCTCATGTCGGACCGGGCCCTGCCGCGCAGCTACCGGATGATGCAGGGCTTCGGCGTGCACACGTTCCGGCTGGTCAACGGCCACGGCCGGAGCACGTTCGTGAAGTTCCACTGGACGCCGACGCTCGGTACCCACTCGCTGGTCTTCGACGAGGCCCAGCTGATCTCCGGCCGCGACCCCGACTTCAACCGCCGCGACCTGTGGGAGACGATCGCGGCGGGCGAGCGCCCGTCCTGGGAGCTGGGCCTCCAGCTGATCCCGGAGGAGCGCGCGTTCGAGTTCGAGGACCTGGACATCCTCGACCCCACGAAGATCATTCCCGAAGAAGTGGTACCGGTGACCCCGGTCGGCCGGCTCACGCTGGACCGCAACCCGGACAACTTCTTCGCCGAGACCGAGCAGGTCGCGTTCTGCGTGGGCAACATCGTGCCCGGCATCGACTTCACCGACGACCCGCTGCTGCAGGCCCGCCTCTTCTCCTACCTGGACACCCAGCTCACCCGCCTCGGCGGCCCCAACTTCGCGCAGCTGCCGATCAACCGCCCGCTCGCCGCGGTGCACAACCACCAGCAGGACGGCCTGCACCAGGCGACGGTGCCGGCCGGCCGCGGCAACTACCACCCGAACTCCCTCGGTGGGCCTTACCAGGTCGGGCCGGGCTTCACGTCGTACCCGGAAAGCATCGACGGCCCGAAGGAGCGCAAGCGCAGCGAGACGTTCGCCGACCACTACGGCCAGGCCACGCTGTTCTGGAACAGCATGTCGGCGTGGGAGCAGGAGCACATCATCGCGGCGTACCGCTTCGAGCTCGGCAAGGTCACCGAGATGCCGATCCGGGTCCGCCTGGTCGAGCACCTGAACCGCATCGACCACGACCTGGCCGTCGCCGTGGCGCAGGGCATCGGCGTGGAGGAGCCGGTCAAGTCCCGGGACAACCACGGCCGCCGTTCCCCGGCCCTGTCCCAGGCTGTGCGCGACGGCGCCGCGGCGTCCCCCCGCACCCGCAAGGTCGCCCTGCTCGTCGCCGACGGCGCCGACGCCCGCGTGCTGGGCGAACTCCGCGACGCCCTGACCGGCGCGGGCGCGACCGTGGAGCTCCTGGCCGCCGTCGACGGCGCGATCACCACCTCGGACGGCCTGCCGATGGAGGTGAGCCGGGCAATCCTGACCACGGCGTCGGTACTGTACGACGCGGTGGTGATCCCGGCGGCGACGGCCGACCTGTCGGTGGACGGCGCCGCGGTGCACTTCGCGGCGGAGGCCTACAAGCACGGCAAGCCGGTCGGCGCGTTCGGTACCGGCCTGGGCGTGCTGCAGCGGGCCCAGATCCCGCTGACGACGGCCGAGGCCGACCCGGCCCTGATCGCGGACGACGAGTTCAGTGCGCGGTTCCCGCAGTCGCTGCTGGCGGCCCTGGCCCTGCACCGCAACTTCGACCGCGACGTGAGCGCCGTCCCGGCCTGACCCGACCCGGCGCCGCCCGCGCGTCCGCGCCTCGCGCCGGGCGTCCGCGCCTCGTGCCGGGCGTCCGCGCCTCGTGCCACACGCCTCGCGTCGGCGCTACCCGCCGCGCGCCACGCGTCCCGGGCGTTGCGGCTCGCACCACCCGCCTCGCGTCCGCGCCAGGCGCCACGCGTCCGGCGGCGCCCGCACGAAGCCGCGCCGCGATTCGCTTGTGGGGCGGCGCGGGGCGTGGGCTAAGGCTGGTTGAGCTGCACGTAGCCGCGCTTGACGGCGCAGAGGGAGTGTTCCTGCGGGAACGGGGACTTCGCGGCCACCCGGTCGGGCGGGGCGCCGTCCTGGTCGCCGGCGCGGATCAGCCAGGCCAGGGCGGCGAGCTGTTCGTGCTGGGCGACGACGAAGCGGCGGTCGACCACGGCGCCGTGGCCGGGAACGATCTGGGCGTCCGGGGGCAGCGCGGCCAGCAGGGCGGCGACGGTGTCCGGCCACTCCAGCGGATACGCGTCGTCGAACTGCGGCGGCCCGCTCTGCTCGACCAGGTCCCCGGCGATGGCGACGGCCGCGTCGGGCACCAGCACGACCAGGTCGCCGACCGAGTGGCCGCGGCCGAAGTGGCGCAGCTGGACGGGCCGGTCGCCGAGGTCGGTGTCGGCGACGGTGCGCACCAGGTTGGTCGGCGGGGTCGGGGTGAGGCAGGCCAGGTCGGCGGCGAGGTCGGGGTGCTCCAGGACGGCGCGGTCGCGCAGCGCCGGGCCGATGAGGGCGGCCGCTTCCTCGTGGCCCCAGATCGGGGCGCCGTCGGCGGCGAAGATCATGTTGCCGAAGGTGTGGTCGAAGTGGTGGTGGGTGTTGACCACGATGAGGGGGAGCGGGGTCACACGGCGGACCGCGGCCAGGAGATCCTGGGCCTGGCTCGCGGTGGAGAGGGTGTCGACGACGAGCGCCGCCGCTCCGCCGACGACCAGGGTGGCGGTGACGTCGAGCACCGGGTGGCGCAGCACGTGCACGCCCGCGGCGATCTCGCGCAGCACGGTCATGACTCCTCCCGTGGATCCTCCATGGCCGGGAACCGGGCCCGTCCGGCCCGGCCCTCGGCCGCGCTGGCTGCCCGGCCGTCGCGGGCGGTGATCTCGCGCGGCGCGGTCATGACGCCTCCTGCCCATGATCCATCGCCTTGGCCAGGAACCGGGCGCGCTCGACGATCACCCGCTCGACCCGGCCCTCGGCGACGACCTGCTTGCCGTCGCGGACGGCGATCTCGAACGTCAGGCGGCGCCCGTCGGCCTTGGCCAGCCGGGCCTCGACGACCACCCGGCCGCCGATCGGGGTGGCGGCGCGGTGTTCCAGCTCGGCCCGGGTGCCGACGGTCGTGAAGCCGGGCGGCAGCCGGCTCGCCGTCGCCCCGACCGTCGCCGCCTCCGCCAGGGCCAGCACGCGCGGCGTGGCCAGCACCGGCACGTCGCCCGAGCCGAGGGCCTGCGCGGTGTCGGCATCGGTGACCGTGAGCTCGACGCGGGTGAGGGCCCCGACCCAGGATGCCGCATCGACCGTGGGACGCTCGCTCGGCTGCATGCCTTCCACCCTATAATTTCCGTCCGCCTTTCGGGCGGCCCGATCGGGCCCGGCGGTTCAGGCCGGCCGATCGGGCGGACCGGCCGCGGGCTCCGCCTTCCGCGCGGCCCGCTCGGGCCCCGGCTCAGGCCGGCTGATCCGGCGGGGCGGCCGCGGGCTCCGCCTTCCGCGCGGCCCGCTCGGGCCCCGGCTCAGGCCGGCTGATCCGGCGGGGCGGCCGCGGGTTCCGCCTTTCTGGCGGCCCGCTCGGGCCCCGGGTCAGGCCGGCTGATCCGGCGGGGCGGCCGCGGGCTCCGGCAGCGCGGGCTCCGGCAGCGCGGGCTCCGGCAGCGCGGGCTCCGGCAGCGCGGGTGGCGCGAGCGGGGCAGTGGGTGCGGGGCGGCGGGGCAGGCGGGCGGAGAAGGTGCGCCGGGCGGTGCGGGAGCGGGCGGCGAGGACGTCGGCGAGGTGGTAGGCGTCGGCGGCGTCGCGCAGCCGGGCCGAGGCCCGCATGCCGCCCGCGGTGTCGACGGTGACGGTGGCCAGGGAGAGCAGCCGCTCGAAGGGGCCCTGGGTGACCCGGACGCTCTGCACCCGGGCCAGCGGCACCGCCATCAGCTCCCGGGTCAGCACCCCCTCGCGCACCGCGACCACGTCGTCGGTGACGGCCACGCCGATGCGGTTCCAGGCGAAGGGGGCGAGCCACCGGGCGCGGGCGGGCGGGCCGGTGACCGGCAGGGCGGCGGCGTCGATCGGGGGCGGGGCGGGGCGCGGGTCGACGGCGGCGCCGAGTACCGTCGCGGCAACCTGAGCGGTGCGGGCCGCGGTGTCGACGGGCACGAGCGTGCCGGCCCGCAGCTGTTCCTCGCCGTCGCGGCCGTATCCGGCCACGTCCATGCGGGCCCGGGCCCAGCCGGCGGCCCGCCACAGCAGCGGCCAGGTGAGCTTGACGCCCTGGACCCGCCGCGGCGGCACCGACTGGCTGCGCTTGTTCAGCAGGCCCTGGCGCAGGCGCAGCGCGGCGGCGTCGTCGGCGATGTGGAAGTCCCACTCGTCCAGCACCCGGCGGACGGGCACCTGGAACACGCCGAGGAACGCGGTGATGGTGCTGGCCGCGCCGATGAGGGTCCAGTCGGGGTGGACGGTGGCCGGCCAGACCACGAACGCGAGGCCGACCGGGACGGCGGCGAGCTGCGGGGTGAGCAGCTGGGCGGCGAGCAGCCGGGAGTTGTCCACGGCGAACAGCGGCCGCTCGGCGGCGGGCCCGCCGGGCGCGGCGCCGGTGGCCACCCCCAGCAGCGAGGCGCGCAGCTCGGTGGCGCCGGCGACGGTGAGATACGCCAGCGGCGCCTCCGCCTTGCCGCCCCCGATCACCTCGAGCCGCAGCTCGGCGAGGCCGAACACGCGGGCGACGGCCGGGCGGACGATGTCGATGGCCTGGACCCGCTCCAGCGGGATGGTGCGCACCCGGCGCGACAGCAGCCCCTCGTGGACGCGCAGCTCCCGGCCGACGACCTCGTAGCCGGTCACGGCCCACACGACCGCCGACACCAGCACGGCAGCCACCAGGATCGCGGCCATGGACAGCAGCCAGCGCTCCAGCCCGAGGTCGGACAGGCCCCGCCAGGAGACGGCGACGGCGGCCAGGGCGACCAGCTTCGCACCGCGCACCAGCGGCGTCAGCGGATGCAGCCGCTGCCGGGGCAGGCTCAGCGGTTCGGTCACAGGCCCTCTTCGCGGATCTCGCCGAGGGCGGCGAGCCGGTCCCGTAACCGGGTCGCCTCGGCGGCCTCCAGGCCGGGGACGATGGCGTCGCTCGCCGCGGCCGCGGTGTGCAGGGTGACGGTGGCGAGGCCGGCGGCGCGCTCGATGGGGCCGGCGGTCACGTCGACGAACTGCATCCTGGCATACGGCACGATGGACAGCCGCCGGATCAGCAGCCCGTGGCGGACCAGCAGGTCCTCGGCCCGCTCGGCGTAGCCCCAGGCGCGGATGGAGCGGCGCAGGAACACGGCCCGCAGCGCGCCGGCGACGAGCACGGCGGCGGCGCCGAGCAGGAACCAGGCCGACCACAGCAGCCCGGTGACCAGGCACGCGACGGTGAGCACGAGCACCGAGACTCCCAGCGCGGCCAGCCTGACCAGGAAGTACCGCGGTGAGATCGGCCGCCAGGCCACCGTGTCCGGCCACGGGCGCAGCGGGTCGGGTGCGACCGGAGTGTTCACTCCTCGAGCCTATCCCGATCATCGATCGGCGCGGTCTCGCGCAGGAATCCGCGCACGCTCAGGAACGACGACAACGACTCCCGGTGCTCGTCGCAGGCCAGCCACGTCTTGCGCCGCTCGGGCGTGTGCAGCTTCGGGTTGTTCCACAGCAGCCGCCAGACGGCGGGCTCGCGGCATCCCTTGGCGGAACAGATCAGCTCGTCCACCTGGAAAGTATGTGAGCGCCGGGCGGCCACGGGGGAAGCCGCCCGGCGACGGGGTGAATCGTACCCGCTCCGGTACGGGTGATGTCCAGTCGTGTCGGCGTTCCGATGCGGAAATCCCCAGAATCGATAGCCACATATCCGATATATCGGATGAAGTGAGCGGGCTGACAACTCCCAGTAGGCTCTCAGCAGCGTCGGATCGCGGTCGTTCGCCGCCTCGTGCGACGCTAGATTGGCACAATCGGACATACGCGTGGAGGACCGGTGACCCAGCCGAGCAACCCTGTCTCGAGCAACCCTGTTTCGACCCCAGCTCAGGACGCGACCGTGCTCGAACGGGCCCTCTTCGAGGTCAAGCGGGTCATCGTCGGGCAGGACCGCATGATCGAGCGGATGTTCGTGTCGCTGCTCTGCCGCGGCCACGTGCTGCTGGAGGGCGTGCCGGGCGTCGCCAAGACCCTCGCCGTGGAGACCCTGGCCCGGGTCGTCGGCGGCACCTTCTCCCGCATCCAGTTCACCCCCGACCTGGTGCCCGCCGACATCGTCGGCACCCGCATCTACCGGCAGTCCAGCGAGAAGTTCGACGTCGAGCTCGGCCCGGTGTTCGTCAACTTCCTGCTCGCCGACGAGATCAACCGCGCCCCGGCGAAGGTGCAGTCGGCGCTGCTGGAGGTCATGGCCGAGCAGCAGGTGTCCATCGGCGGCGAGACCTACGAGGTGCCGCGCCCGTTCCTGGTCATGGCCACGCAGAACCCGATCGAGCAGGAGGGCGTCTACCCGCTGCCCGAGGCGCAGCGCGACCGCTTCCTGATGAAGATCCAGGTGGGGTACCCGACCGACGCCGAGGAGCGCGAGATCGTCTACCGGGTCAGCGTGAAGACCCCGGAGCCGGCCGCGGTGCTCACCACCCAGGAGCTCATGGCGCTGCAGGACAAGGCCGACGACGTGTTCGTGCACAACGCGCTCGTCGACTACGCGGTGCGGCTGGTGGTCGCCACCCGCGCGCCCGCCGAGCACGGCCTGAGCGACATCGCGCACCTGATCCAGTACGGTGCCAGCCCCCGCGCCTCGCTGGGCATCGTGCGCGCCTCCCGCGCCCTGTCGCTGCTGCGCGGCCGGGACTACGCGCTGCCGCAGGACGTGCAGGACATCGCGCCCGACATCCTGCGCCACCGGCTGGTGCTGTCCTACGACGCCCTCGCCGACGACATCCCGGCCGACGACATCGTGCGCCGGGTCCTGGCCGCGGTGCCGCCGCCCACGGTCGCGCCCCGCCAGCAGGCCACCACCGCGCCGCCGCCCGGCCAGCCGCAGGCGACCACCACCATCACCACCTGGCCGGGGCGGTGAAGATCCAGGGCGGTACGGGCCTGGACGACGCGCGCGCCGAGGTCGTCCTCAACCGCATGCAGCTGCTCGTCACGCGCAAGCTCGACGGCCTGCTGCAGGGCGACTATCTGGGCCTGCTGCCCGGGCCGGGCACGGAGGCGGGCGAGTCCCGGGAGTACCGCCCGGGCGATGACGTGCGCCGGATGGACTGGCCGGTCACCGCCCGCACGACGCTGCCCCACGTCCGTCAGACCGTCGCCGACCGGGAGCTGGAGACCTGGCTGGCCGTCGATCTGAGCGCCAGCCTGGACTTCGGCACGGCCCGCTACCTCAAGCGCGACCTGGCGATCGCCGCCTCGGCCGCCGTGGCGCATCTCACCGTCCGCGGTGGCAATCGCATCGGGGCCGTCGTCGGTACCGCGGACGCGAGCACCCGCCTGCCCGCGCGCCCCGGCCGCAAGGACGCGCAGGGCCTGCTGCGCACCATCGCGCTCACCCGCGGCCGGCCCGGCCGGGCCGACCTGGGCGAGCTCATCGACATGCTCAACCGCCCGCCCCGCCGGCGCGGCCTGGCGGTGGTGATCTCCGACTTCATGACGCCGTCCGAGCAGTGGGCGCGCCCGCTGCGCAAACTCGGCGTGCGCCACGACCTGCTCGCGGTCGAGGTCGTCGACCCCCGCGAGCTGGAGCTGCCCAACGTCGGCGTGATCGCGCTCGTGGACCCGGAAACCGGCCGGATGCACGAGGTGCAGACCGCCGACCCGAAGCTGCGCCACCGCTATGCCCACGCGGCGGCCGCCCAGCGCGCCGAGATAGCCTCGGCTCTGCGCGGCGCCAACGCGGCACACCTGCGGCTGCGCACCGACTCCGACTGGCTGCTGGACATCGTCCGGTTCGTCGCGGCCCAGCGACACGCCCGAACTCGAGGTACGACCCGATGATCCGACTGCTCTCCCCGTGGTGGCTGCTGTCGCTGATCCCCGTCTTCGCCGTCATCGGCGTCTACGTGTGGCGCCAGTTGCACCGCCGGGCGTTCGCCGTGCGCTTCACCAACGTCGACCTGCTCAGCAGCCTGGTGCCCAAGGGCATCGGCGCGCGCCGGCACGTCGGCGCCGCCGCGTTCCTGCTCAGCCTGGTCATCCTCGCCTTCGGCCTCACCCGCCCGTCGGTCGACACGAAGGAGCCGCTGGAGCGGGCCACGATCATGCTGGCCATCGACGTCTCCCTGTCGATGCAGGCCACCGACGTGGCGCCGACCCGCATCGACGCGGCCAAGTCGGCCGCCATGGACTTCGTCAGGGAACTCCCGGCGAGCTTCAACGTGGGCCTGGTCTCCTTCGCCAAGACCGCCAGCGTGCTGGTATCACCGACGAAAGAGCGCAACTCGATCATGCAGGCCATCAACGGCCTGACCCTGCAGGAGTCGACGGCGACCGGCGAGGCGGTCTTCACCAGCCTCGACGCGATCCGCACCGTGCCCGCCGACGGCGCCGCGGGCCCGCCCCCGGCCCGCATCGTGCTGCTCTCCGACGGCTTCCGCACCGCGGGCCGCTCGCTGGAGGATGCCTCCGCCGCCGCCTCGGCCGCCAACGTGCCGGTCTCGACGATCGCCTTCGGCACCGACGAGGGCGTGGTACGCATCGGCAACTCGCCGCAGCGGGTGCCGGTCGACCGCCCGTCCCTGCAGAAGGTGGCCGAGGTCACCAAGGGCTACTTCTACGAGGCCGCCAGCAAGGACGAGCTCAAGCGGGTCTACTCGGACATGGGCAGCTCGATCGGCTACCGCACCAAGCCCCGCGAGATCACCCAGTGGTACCTGGGCTTCGGCTTCCTGCTGGCCCTGTGCGCGGGCGCGCTGAGCCTGCTGTGGGGCTCCCGCCTGCCCTGAGTTCGACCCGCGATCCGCGCAACTGACGACCGTCGCCCTTGTCAGCACCTGGTCTGGCTCGGTTCCCGCGAAACCCAACCGAGCCAGTCCAGTCCAGTCCAGTCCAGCCCAGTCCAGCCCAGTCCAGCCCAGTCCAGCCCAGTCCAGCCCAGCCCAGTCCAGCCCAGCCCAGCCCAGTCCAGCCCAGCCCAGCCCAGTCCAGCCCAGTCGGCCCGGTCCGGCGCCCGCCTGCCCCGAACGAACGGCCCCGGCCCCGCCAGACCCGAACGGCCGGCCCCGCCAGACCCGCGGCGCCAAGAGTCACGATAAGTCGGGCGCTCCGCGCCACGACTTATCGGACATATCACGATTTTTCGTCATCCCGTGACGCTTCTACGCACTCGGCGGCGCGGGCCTGCGGCGAGACCCCGGCGATGGCGCACCGAGACCGGTGGGACAGCTGGCCAGTCGCCCCGAGGCCGCCGTATGCCGCCTTATGTCTCCGCGATCATGCCGACCGGCCGCGTGCACCACTCGTTTTTCATGATCACGGAGACAAAACGTACTCCCGTGTACCGGATGTCTCCACGATCATGAAAAACCGGGGGTGTCGGCGTGGTGGCGTGCATGATCGCGGAGCGTTATGGTCACGGAATCGGATATATGCCCTGTCAGGGTATATATCCGAAAAGTCGTGGCGCGGAGCGCCCGACTTTTCGGACAGCGGGCGGGCGGCACGCGCCGCGCGGCTGGGCGCGCAGGAGGAGTTGCGGCTGGGCTCAACGGCACGGCGTCGGTTGCCGCGCCGGCTGCGTGGCAGTGGCACGGCGTCGGGCGTCGCGCCGGCTGAGCGGCAGCGGCGCGCCGTCAGTCGCTGCGCCGGCTAGGCGTCAGGGGTGCGGCGTCGGGCGTCGCGCTGGCTGGGAAGTGGCGGCGCGGCGCCGGGTGTAGCGCTGGCTGAGCGGCAGCGACGCGGCGTCGGCCGCTGCGCCGGCTAGGCGTCAGGGTGCGGCGTCGGGCGTCGCGCTGGCTGAGTGGTGGCCGCACGGCGTCAGTCGCCGCGGCGGCTGCGTGGCGCGGCGGCGGGCGTCGCGCGGGCTGGGTGGTGGTGGCGCGGCGGCGGGTGTCGGGCCGGGTGGGGGAGTGGCGTCGGGGAGTGTGGGCGTGCGGTAGCGCCGCGGCGGCGGGGCCGCGGCGGCGGGGCCGGGGCGGTGTGGGGGCCGCCCGGGGGCGGCGGGGCTGGCACGGCGGTGTCAGTGGGCGCCGACGAGGAAGAACAGGGTGGCGACCCAGACCGCGGCCAGGAAAAAGCCAACGGGCGCGACGAAGCGGCTCATGACGTGCTCCCAACGGGTGTTGTCTCAGCGAGGAAAAGAGAACAGACACGCGCGAAAGCCGTGGGCGGTAGAAGTACTGTTACCGGCCACGACTGGAGGGATCGCTACTTCGCACAGCGATCACCTCCTGGGAGCGGCTGCCGTGCCGGACGGGCAGCGAAACGGGCCCGGCCGTTGCGACGGCCGGACATCCAAACCGCCTCATAGTACTGCGCCCCGCCGAGCCCCGGCATCGGCCGCCCGGTGCACTGGGGCCTACCATTCGGTAACGCCTAGTCTCCGTACAGCAATTCTCGGCAGCACCACCATGAGCGCGAAAGGCGGCACCGTGGCGAGGACCGTACTGGTCACCGGGGGTAACCGGGGCATCGGACTGGCGATCGCGCAGGCGTTCGCCAAGCAGGGCGACCGGGTGGCGGTGACGCACCGCGGTTCCGGCGCGCCCGACGGGCTCTTCGGCGTGCAGTGTGACATCACCGACAGTTCCGCCGTCGATGCCGCGTTCACCGAGGTCGAGAAGGCGCTCGGCCCGGTCGAGGTGCTCGTCGCCAACGCCGGCATCACGCAGGACACCCTGCTGCTGCGGATGAGCGAGGAGCAGTTCACCGGGGTGATCGACACCAATCTCACCGGCTCGTTCCGCTGCGCCAAGCGGGCCGCGGGCAAGATGCTGCGGGCCCGCTGGGGCCGGATCATCTTCATTTCCTCCGTCGTCGGGCTGTACGGCAGCCCGGGGCAGGTGAACTACGCCGCGAGCAAGGCCGGGCTGGTCGGCATGGCCCGCTCGATCACCCGGGAGATGGCCAGCCGCAACATCACGGCCAACGTGGTCGCGCCGGGGTTCATCGAGACCGACATGACGGCGGTGCTGCCGGAGGCGACGCAGGCGGAGTACAAGAAGAACATCCCGCTGGGCCGGATGGCGAGGCCGGAGGAGGTCGCCGACGTGGTGACGTTCCTGGCCAGCGACGCCGCCGCGTACATCACGGGCGCCGTCATTCCCGTCGACGGCGGCATGGGCATGGGCCACTGAGGCCAACTGCAGTCGTAGCCCCCGGACACATCATCAGGTAGGGAGTACTGGGAAGAATATGGCCGGACTTCTCGAAGGCAAGCGGTTGCTGATCACCGGGATCATCACCGACCAGTCGATCGCCTTCTCCGCCGCGAAGCTCGCCCAGGAGCAGGGCGCCAAGGTCGTGCTCACCGGCTTCGGCCGGCTGTCGCTGGTCGAGCGGATCGCCAGGCGGCTGCCGCAGGAGGCGCCGGTGATCGAGCTCGACGTGACCAACGCCGAGCACCTCGACGGGCTCGCGGACAAGGTGCGCGAGCACGTCGACGGGCTCGACGGGGTGCTGCACTCGATCGCGTTCGCCCCGGCCAGCTGCCTCGGCGGCGACTTCCTGGCCGCGCCGTGGGAGGACGTGGCCACCGCCGTGCACGTGTCCACGTTCTCGTTCAAGTCCCTCGCCGTCGCGTGCCTGCCGCTGCTCGGCCCCGGCAGCTCCGTGGTGGGCCTGGACTTCGACGCCTCCAAGGCCTGGCCGGTGTACGACTGGATGGGTGTGGCCAAGGCGGGCCTGGAGTCGACCTCCCGCTATCTGGCCCGCGAGCTCGGCCCGCGCGGCGTCCGGGTGAACCTCGTCGCGGCCGGGCCGCTGCGCACCATGGCGGCCAAGTCGATCCCGGGCTTCGAGGTGTTCGAGGACTCGTGGTCCAAGGCCGCCCCGCTCGGCTGGGACCTGCACGACCAGGCGGCCGCGGCCAAGGCCTGCTGCGCGCTGATGTCCGACTGGTTCCCGGCGACGACGGGCGAGATCGTGCACGTCGACGGCGGATATCACGCGGTCGGCTCCGCCTGATTCACCCGCGGTACCCAGGAGCAGAATGAGGAGCGTGGCATATGACGCGTTCCTCCTGCTTTCCTTCGGCGGCCCGGAGGGGCAGGACGACGTCCTGCCCTTCCTGGAGAACGTCACCCGCGGCCGGGGCATCCCGCGCGAGCGCCTGGAGACCGTCGCCGAGCACTACCGGCACTTCGGCGGCGTCTCCCCGATCAACGCCCAGTGCCGCGCCCTGATCGAGGCGCTCCGCCCGCACCTCGATCTGCCGATCTACTGGGGCAACCGCAACTGGCACCCGATGCTCGCCGACACCGTGCGGCGCATGCGCGACGACGGCGTCCAGCGTGCCCTGGCGTTCGTGACCAGCCCGTTCGGGTCGTACTCCTCCTGCCGGCAGTATCTGGACGACATCGCCGTCGCGCGGGCCGGCGTGGCCGACGCGCCGGTCATCGACAAGATCCGCCACTACCACGACCATCCCGGGTACATCGCACCGCACGCCGACGCCGTCCGCGCCGCGCTGGCCGCCCTGCCGTCGCGGATGGCGGCCCGCCTGGTGTTCACCGCCCACTCGATCCCGGTGTCGATGAACGCGGCCAGCGGCCCCGGCGGCACCGGCCGCTACCTGGCCCAGCTGCGCGAGACCGCCGCGCTCGTCGCCGCCGAGGCCGCCCCGGAGCTCGAGTGGGACCTGGTCTGGCAGAGCCGCTCCGGCCCGCCGCAGATGCCGTGGCTGGAGCCCGACGTCAACGACCACCTGGAGGCCCTGGCGAAGGAGGGCGCGACCGAGGTGGTGGTGAGCCCGATCGGGTTCATCTCCGACCATCTCGAGGTGCTGTGGGACCTCGACGAGGAGGCCCGGGCCACCGCCGCCCGGCTCGGCCTCGCCTTCGCCCGGGCGGACACGCCGGGCACCGACCCGCGGTTCGTGGACATGATCCGGCAGCTGGTCGACGAGCGCGTCCTTGCTCACAGTAATGTGCGTCACGCGCTCGGAACGGTCCCCACCTGGGATTTCTGCCCGGACGACTGCTGCGCGTCACCGAAACGCGCATAGGCCCGAAATGTAGCTGAGGGAGTATGTCCCGCGTGAGAGAACGCAAGCCCATCGAGTCCTGGCTCACCGACATGGACGGGGTCCTCGTGCACGAGGGCGAGCCCGTGCCCGGCGCACCGGAGTTCGTCAACCGGCTGCGCTCGTCCGGCAAACCGTTTCTGATCCTGACCAACAACTCCATCTACACCGCCCGCGACCTGCAGGCCCGGCTCCGGCGCATCGGCTTCGACGTGCCCGAGACGGCGATCTGGACCTCGGCGCTGGCCACCGCCCAGTTCCTGGACACCCAGCGGCCGGGCGGCATGGCCTACGTCATCGGCGAGGCCGGCCTGACCACCGCCCTGCACGAGGTGGGGTACATCCTCACCGACACCGAGCCCGACTACGTCGTGCTCGGCGAGACCCGCACCTACAGCTTCGAGGCGATCACCACCGCCATCCGCCTCATCAACAACGGCGCCCGGTTCATCTGCACCAACCCCGACGTGACCGGCCCGTCGAACGAGGGCGCCCTGCCCGCCTGCGGCGCCGTGGCCGCGCTCATCTCGAAGGCGACCGGGATAGAGCCGTACTTCATCGGCAAACCGAACCCGATGATGATGCGCTCGGCCCTCAACAGCATCGACGCGCACTCCGAGACCACGGCCATGATCGGCGACCGGATGGACACCGACGTCCTGTGCGGCCTCGAGGCGGGCCTGGAGACGATCCTGGTCCTCACCGGCATCAGCTCGACGGCGGACGTCGAGCGCTACCCCTACCGCCCGTCCCGGATCATCCCGTCGGTCGCCCACCTGATCGACGAGATCTGACCCCGCCACCCCGTCGGCGGCCTACAGCAGCGGAGCGTTGCAGGCCGCCACCAGGGCCCGGCGGCAGGCCGTGGTCAGCGGGCGCAGCGCCGCGTCGCGCTGCTGCACCTCGTAGCCGTTGATCGCCCCGCCCGGGGCGGCGTGCTCGGCCAGCGCCAGGACCCGGTCCAGGATGCTGGCCCGGGCATACAGGCGGCGGGCCCTGGGGTCGTAGCCCGGCGGCAGATCCGTGGCCCCGTCGGGCTTGCGGATGGCCTCGATGGCACCCGCGAGCTCGGGCCGCCATTGGGCGATGTCGAGTTTGGCGAGGGTACGCGTGGCAGTGGCCAGCTCCGCGGACAGCTCGGCCTCGGCCTCGGCGGTGCCCGGCTCGTGGCCGTGCGGCCGCTCCTCCGGCAGCGCGAACACCTGCCAGCGGACGGTGGAGAACTCGTCGCCCGAGCCGGACGTGTGCAGCCGCAGCTCCGGCACGAACCCCAGGCGGCCGGCGATCACCCCCTCGCCGGCGAGCAGGGCGGCGCCGGTGAACGGGCCCGGGCCGGGCAGGCCGCGCGGGTCGCCGGGGGCCGGCAGCACCAGCCGCACCTCGTCCGGGTGCAGCTTCGACAGCGACGGCAGGGCGTCGGCGAGCGACACGTCGGTCCACGTGCCGGGGACGTCGGAGACCATGTGCTCCTCGTCGCCGGAGATCTCGGCGGCGGCGTCGTCGCACGGCACCAGGCCGGCGCGCCACGCCCGGACCCATGCCACGAAACGCGCCGAGCGGCGCGCCTGGAGGGTCGCCGCGCGTGCTGCGGGGGACATGGGAGCAAGGGTACGTGCTGACGTGCCGGTATGTCTCGCAGGCGGACGGGCCGTCAGCCGATACGCTTCCCGGACATGGACGTCCTGGCGAACAACGACTGGCGGCGCCGGCGCAGCGTACCCGTGGTCGAGGCCGAGCCCGACCTGGTCGTGGAGGACGCCGGCTCGGGATTCTGCGGGGCCGTGGTCGGGTTCGAGTTCGGCGCCGTGGTGCTCGAGGACCGGCACGGCCGGCGGCGCAACTTCCCGCTCGAACCGGCCGCGTTCCTGCTCGACGGCGTGCCGGTGACCCTGGTCCGCCCGGCGCCGGTGCGGGTACCCCAGCGGAGAACGACCGCGTCGGGGTCGATCGCGGTGGCCGGGCACGCCGCCCGGGTGGCCCGCCGCAGCCGGATCTGGGTCGAGGGCGTCCACGACGCCGCCCTGGTGGAGCGGATCTGGGGCGACGACCTGCGCGTCGAGGGCGTGGTGGTGGAGCCGCTGGACGGCATCGACGAGCTGGCGGCCGCCATCGCCGAATTCGGCCCCGGCCCGGTGGCGCGGCTCGGCGTGCTCGTCGACCACCTGGTGCCCGGTTCGAAGGAGAGCCGGATCGTGGCGTCGGTCCAGTCGCCGTACGTCCTGGTGACCGGCCACCCGTTCGTCGACGTGTGGCAGGCCGTGAAACCCGCCGCGGTCGGCATCCGGGCCTGGCCGGTCGTGCCGCCGGGCCGGCCCTGGAAGGAGGGGGTCTGCGCGGCCCTCGGCGTCGCCGAGCCGGCCGAGCTGTGGCGGCGCATCCTGGCCTCGGTGTCGAGCTTCCGCGACGTGGAGACGCCGCTGATCAACTCGATGGAGCGCCTGATCGACTTCGTCACCGAGCCCGACGAGCCCGACCTCACCCCCACGGTTCCCGGGTGAACACCGCGGTCGCGATGTCCAGGGCGGTCACCTCGCCCGCCGCCGAGCGGCGCACCTGCAGGATCTCCCCGTCGTTGTCACCCGAACGGCCGCGCCACCGGTCCGGCGCCGGCCCGTCGGGCTCGAAGCGCCACGGCGCCTCCCCGGTGGTCAGCGGGGTGACGACGAGGGCGTCCCCGGCCCAGCCGGCCTCGAACTCGCGCCCCATCCACCACCAGCGCCCGGTCAGCGGCGCCACGTCCGGCGGGGGCGGCGGGCCCGGCCGCCAGGGTGCGGGGCGGGCCGGCTCGCGGTCGAGGACGGCCTCGATGAGGTCCAGGGCGAAGCCGCCCAATCCGCCGGGGTACTGCACGGTGTAGGCGTTGGCGCAGGTCACGACCGCGGTGCGGGTGGGGCGGTGCACGGCGATGACGCAGACGTAGCCGGGCATCGACCCGGTGTGGCCCACGAACACCCGCTCGCCGCGCCGCCACAGCTGCAGCCCCAGCCCGTAGGCCTCGCGCCACCCGTCGAGGTCGCTCATCACCACCGGGGCGCACATCTCCCCGACCGTCGCCGGGGCGAGCACCGCCGGGTCCGGGTCGGCCAGGAACGCGGCCCACCGCGACAGGTCCCCGACGGTCGACCACAGCTGCCCGGCCGGGGCCATCGCG
The DNA here is from genome assembly GCF_050948465.1 of Dactylosporangium sp. CA-092794. Taxonomy (NCBI): domain Bacteria; kingdom Bacillati; phylum Actinomycetota; class Actinomycetes; order Micromonosporales; family Micromonosporaceae; genus Dactylosporangium; species Dactylosporangium sp. CA-092794. The sequence goes on from NZ_CP192044.1 coordinate 2,250,265, forward strand.
CCCGCGTCCAGCCGCGGCTCCTCCCGCATCTCGTCCAGCCAGGGATGCATCACGTACCCGCGGGCGAACGGCTCCGCCGGGTCGTACGTGGTCCGCTCCAGGCCCAGCGGGCGCAGCAGCCGCTTGTGGGCCAGCACCCGCCACTCCTCGCCCGCCAGGCGGCTCACCACGGCGCCCAGCAGCCCGTACGCCAGGTTGGAGTAGTGGAACCCGTGCAGCGGCGGGTAGGCGACCTTGTCGGCGGTGAGCGTGGCCAGGAACGTCTCCACGTCGGTGCCGCCGTTGCGCTCCCACCAGTCCCCGTCCGGCTCCCGCTGCACCCCGCCGGCGTGACCGAGCAGCTGGCGCAGCGTCACCGCGCCGACCGGCGTGCCTGGCAGGTGGCGGTACAGCAGGTCGTCGAGCGCCAGACGGCCCTCGTCACGCAGTGCGAGTACCAACGCGGCGGTCATGGTCTTCGTGACGGACCCGATGCGGAACTGCATCCCGGCCTGGTACGGCCCGGCCGACGCCACGTGCGCGGCCTCGCCGTCGCGGACCACGCCCGCGACCAGGGTCGGCACCCGGGCGCCGGCGTGGGCGCGGGCGACCAGCTCGCCGATGCGGGAGACGGTTTCGGGCAGGAGGGGCACGGGGTTCGCCTACTTCCTTCGTCACAGCATTCCGACCTGCCCAACTGTGCACCGCGAGCTCCGGTCGCGGTCCCTTGCGCAAGGATTCCGCAACAGCCGGTGATCAGAGGCGGCAAGACGTGCATCGGCGTGACACGATCGAAGCGTGGATGTCTGGCTGATCGTCTGGTTGATCATCGGCGCCGCCCTCATCGCGGCGGAGATCTTCACGACCACGTTCGTGCTGCTGATGTTCGCGATCGGCGCGTTCGCCGCCGCCGGAGCCGCCGCCCTCGGCGCCGGAGCGCCGGTCCAGGCCATCGTCTTCGCCGTGGTCAGCGCCCTGTCGTTCGTGGCGGTGCGCCCGACGCTGCGCCGCTACATGCAACGCGACGAACGCGACACCCAGATGGGCGTCGAGGCCATCGAGGGCTCGATGGCGCTTGTGCTCGAGGACGTCGACAACGACAGCGGCATGATCAAGATCGAGGGCGAGCTGTGGCGGGCCCGCCCCTACGACGCCACCCAGCGCTTCTCGAAGGGCGAGCGGGTCCGGGTGATCGAGATCAAGGGTGCCACCGCAATGGTGTGGAAGGACTGAGGCTCAGTGGACGCAAGCACGCTCCTGGCCATCTTGGTGATCGCCGTCGCCCTGATCGGCATCATCACCGTGGCCAAGTCGGTGAAGGTCGTACCGCAGCAGGTCGAGTTCGTGGTGGAGCGGCTCGGGAAGTACAGCCGCACCCTGACGCCGGGCCTGAACATCCTGGTGCCCTTCGTCGACTCGGTGCGCAACAAGGTCGACAAGCGCGAGGCGGTGGTCAACTTCCCGCCCCAGCCGGTCATCACCTCCGACAACCTGGTCGTCTCGATCGACACGGTGCTGTATTTCAAGGTCGTCGACTCGGTCCGCGCGACCTACGAGATCTTCTCCTACCTACAGGCGATCGAGCAGCTGACCGTGACCACGCTGCGCAACGTGATCGGCTCCCTCGACCTGGAGAAGGCCCTCACCAGCCGCGACGAGATCAACCGCCACCTCTCCGGCGTGCTGGACGAGACCACCGGCCGCTGGGGCATCAAGGTCACCCGCGTGGAGATCAAGGCGATCGAGCCCCCGCCGAGCATCCGCGACTCCATGGAGAAGCAGATGCGCGCGGAGCGGGACCGGCGCGCCGCCATCCTGCACGCCGAGGGCCTCAAGCAGTCGCAGATCCTCACCGCCGAGGGCGAGAAGCAGGCCGCGGTCCTGCGCGCCGAGGGCGAACGCCAGTCCCGCATCCTGACCGCCGAAGGCCAGGCCAAGGCCATCCGCACGGTCGTCGACTCGATCCACCTGGCCAACCCGGACTCGAAGGTGATGGCCTACCAGTACCTGCAGTCCCTGCCCCAGATCGCCGCCGGCCAGTCCAACAAGCTGTGGATCCTGCCGGTCGAGCTGACCAAGGCCCTCGAGGGCATCGGCGGCGCCCTGGGCGGCATCGGCCAGATGTCCAACGCCGAGCGCACCCGCCACGTCGACGAGAGCTCGATCGCCGAGGCCGAGTCGGAGGAAGTCCAGGAGGCCCGCCGCGCCGCCGAGGAGGCCGCAGCCGCCGCCAACGCGGAGGCCGCCGCAGCCGCCGCCCAGGTCTCGGGCGACCAGTCGGCCCGCGAGCTCACCGGCTCCCCGGGCGTCCCCCCATCGGTCTTCGACCCCGACCCCAACCACGAATCCGCCTGACCCACCCACCCGGGCCGGCCCCCACAGGGCCGGCCTTCTTCCTGCCCGCCCTAGCCCCACCTCGCCGAGGCCCTCGTCCCTCCCGCGCGGCCTTTGCCCCTCGTGCTAGGCCATTCGCCTGATTCGCCTGATTCGCCCGGCTTGCTCGGCCCTTGCTCGGCCCTTTTGCTCATTTTGTCCAGCTTTATCCGATCCACCCGGCTCCGCGATCGTGACAGTGTCACCGTGGGCAGTGGCCGGGCCGCAGCCGTTTTGCGACGTCCGCGATCGTGACACTGTCACCGTCGGACCGTGACAGTGTCACCGTGCGACCGTGACACTGTCACGGTCGTGCGGCGGGAGCGAACGAAATCTCTCCGTGGTCATGCGACTTCCGCTGACGCGCGGCGGGTTTCTCATGATCGCGGAACCTTAAGGTACCTATGAGTCAATGCCACTTAGCTTAAGTTGATCTTTGGGTGGTGGTGTGTTGGTGGTTGGGTTGTGGCGTGGGCGGGTTAGTTTCCGCGGATGGTGCAGCGGTTGGTGCGGGGGTTGTTGACGGACTGGATTTCGTTGGGCGTGCTGGCGTCGTCGGTGCCGCGGGATGTGGTGGATGAGGTGGTGGCGGTGACGGGTCGTGCGGCGCGGCGTTCGGGTGGGAAGTTGCCGCCGCATGTGGTGGTGTATTTCGTGATGGCGTTGGCGTTGTTTGCTGATGAGGACTATGAGGAGGTCGCGGCCCGGTTGGCGGGGACGTTGCTGGGGTGGGGGTGTTGGGATGGTGCGTGGTCGGTGCCGACGTCGGGTGGGTTGACGCAGGCGCGGCAGCGGTTGGGGTCGGCGCCGGTGGTGGAGTTGTTCGATCGGGTGGCGGTGCCGGTGGCGTCGGAGTTGACGCGGGGTGCGTGGCTCGGGCCGTGGCGGTTGATGGCGATTGACGGGTTCGAGTGGGACGCGCCGGACAGCGAGGAGAACGCTGCCCGGTTCGGGTTCGGGTCGGGTGGGGCGGCGTTGTCGAAGGTGCGGGTGGTGACGGTGTCGGAGTGCGGGTCGCATGCGGTGGTCGCTGCGGCGGTGGGGCGGGCGGGTCAGGGTGAGCTGACCGTGGCCCGGGGGTTGCTGACCGGGTTGGGCGGTGGCTGGCTGTTGCTGGCTGACCGGAACTTCTACAGCCTGGCCAATTGGAACGCCGCCCGGCGGGGTGGGACGCAGTTGCTGTGGCGGGTCAAGTCCGGTCTGCTGCTGCCGGTGCTGCGGGAGTTGCCGGACGGGTCGTACCGGTCGGTGCTGATCAACCCGAAGATCCAGAGCCGGTTCCGCCGTCGGGATCTGCAGGCCGCGGCCGCGGCGGGGGCCGGCCTGGACCCGGATGAGGCGGTGGTGGTGCGGGTGGTGGAGTACACCGTCCCTGACCGCGGCTCCAGCGACCGCGAGCCCGGCGCGGAGGTGATCCGGCTGATCACCACGATCGTCGACCCGGCCGCCGCCGCCGCGACGCAACTGGCCGCGGCCTACCACGACCGGTGGGAGCACGAGACCGGTAACGACCAGCTCAAGACCCATCTGCGCGGACCGGGCCGGGTGCTGCGCTCGAAAAGCCCGGACCTGGTCGTCCAGGAGATCTACGGCTACCTGCTGACCCATTACGCGATCAGCGCCCTGATCTGCCACGCCGCGACCGAGGCAGGTATCGACCCCGACCGGGTCAAGTTCCTGCGCACGGTACGGATCGTGCGCCGCCGGATCGACGACCCGGCGGCATTTTCCCCCTGAGCACCAGCCACAACTGCTCGCCAGGGTCCACGCCGACATCACCGACCGCCGGCACCTCAACCCACCACGCCGCCACCGCAGCTACCCCCGCGTGGTCAAACGCGGCCGGCACAACAGCTACCGGGTCAAACGGGCCACCGACATCGGCGTACGCCACGCCGGGCCAGCCACCATCACCCTCACCACAAGATCAACTTAAGCTAAGTGGCATTGACCTATGAGTACATCGATCTTCCACGATCATGAAAAACCCGCGATACGGGCGGCGACTACGGCATGATCGCGGAAAGTTCTGGTCGCCGACCGGCCCCGGTGCGCTCGCCTCAGCCGACTTCGGTCCTCGGATTCGGCGTCGGCCTCGGCCCGTGGCCCTAGGTTGGCCCGCTCCTCGTTTGCGCGGCTGTCGATCCGCCCGGCTCCCGGCCCACCGCGACCCCCGGTTGGCCCCGCTCTCAGTGCGCGCGCGGAAACGATGCGGCGGTAGCGGCCGAACCGGGCGGGCAGTGGCGGTGTGTCGCAGTGGCGGCGCGCGGCGGCGTCGCGGGGCGCACGTCGGTGGGGGTGCGGGGCGTGGAGGCGGGGCGGGCGAACGGGAAGGGGACCGTGGCCTGAGCCACGGTCCCCTCCCGGCACTGATGCGGCGCGGCGGGCTACTTCAGTGCGGCGGCCGGGTCGCTGGCCACTTGGGCAAGCTTGTCCGGCGTGACCGAGCCGATGAGCACCCGGCCGTCGTCGGTGAACAGGACGTTGAAGAGCTTGCTGTTGAAAGTGCGGCCGCCGTTGCCGAGCGGCAGTTGGCCGAGGGCCTCCTGGGCCTTCTGCGCGTCGGGGGAGCCGGTCGCGTTCGCGGCGGCGTCCGAGGTGCGCAGGACCAGGACCGACGACCAGCCGGTACCGATGACAGTGCTCTTGAGGTTGTCGGCAGCGGCACCCGAGTGCTGCTGCGCCTTGTCCTGCTGCTCCTGCTGCGCCTTCGCCGGGTCCTGCTCCGTCACCTTCGTGCCCGCGGGCGGGTTGAAGACGAACTCGGCGTCGTCCGGGCGGGCGAAGCTGACCTGCGTGAACGCCACCTCGAAGGCGGGCTCGGCGGTGCCGCGGGGCACCACCTGGACCCGCAGCGGCAGCTTCTCCTGGGCGTCGATGGCCAGGCGCACCTCACCGACCAGCGCGCTCGTGTCGCGCGGGCGGAGGATGAGCTCGTAGGCGTCGCGGCCCGCGATCTTCGCCGAGTTGCCGGTCGAGACCTGGGTCGTCGGGTCGATCGCCTTCAAGGCCAGGTCGGCCGCCTCCTGCGGGGACTTCGGCAGGTCCGACGGCGACGGTACCGCGCCGGGCTTGCCCTTGTCGGGTTGGCCCGTGAAGTGCTGGGCCTCCTTGGACTGGCTGTCCCAGATCCAAGTGTCGTCGCCGTTGTGGATGACATCGCTCTGGCCCTGCGTGCCCAGCAGCGACACCCGGCCCTTGTCGGGGCCGGAGTACCACACGTGCAGCGTGTGCTTGCCGGACACCAGCGACGTGAGCTTGGCGCTCTGGTCACCGGTCAGCAGCGGGATCGCCGGCAGGCCGAGGTCGGCGCGCTCGACCACCGTGCCGGACAGACCGTCGAGCTGGGCGGTCTGCAGGTCGACCAGCAGCTGCGCGGCGGTGCGCGGCGGCAGGTCGGGCTCGGCGGCGACGGCGAGGGTCTTCGCTGCCACGCCAGCACCGACCACAGCGACCGCAGCAGCCGCGGGCACCGCCCACCGAAGGACGGGTCGTGACGTGAAGTTGGACATTGGTACACCTCCTGTTGCCAACCATCGTGCTCGAAGCCGGCTGTGACATGGCTGAGACTGCCTGTGTCTCACCACAGCGGAGCATGCCACGCTGTGAGGCGTGCGGTTGCTGGTGGTAGAGGATGAGATGCGCATGGCCCACGCGCTGCAGCGGGGCCTGCAGGCGGAGGGCTTCGCCGTCGACGTGGCCGGCGACGGCCCCAACGGCCTGGAGCTGGCCCGGCACGGCGGGTACGACGCCGTGATCCTGGACATCATGCTGCCCGGACTGTCCGGGTACCGGGTGGTGCAGACCCTGCGCGCGGAGAAGAACTGGGTGCCGGTGCTCATGCTCTCGGCGAAGGACGGCGAGTACGACCAGGCCGACGGCCTCGACTGCGGCGCCGACGACTACCTGACCAAGCCGTTCTCGTACGTCGTGCTCGTCGCCCGGCTCCGCGCCCTGCTGCGCCGCGGCGCCCCGGAGCGCCCCAGCGTCCTCACCGTCGGCGACCTGACCCTCGACCCGGCCCGCCGCCGCGTCACCAGCGGCGGCGACGAGATCGTGCTCACCGCCCGGGAGTACGCCCTGCTGGAGTACCTCATGCGCCGCCCCGGCCAGGTCGTGTCCAAGACCGAACTGCTCGACCACGTCTGGGACGCCAGCGTCGACACCGCCCCCAACGCCGTCGAGGTCTACGTCGGCTACCTGCGCCGCAAGCTCGGCCGCGACCTGCTGGAGACCGTCCGCGGCGCCGGATACCGGCTGCGCACATGAAATGGTGGGCATCCCTGTCGCTGCGGGGCCGCCTGGTCCTGCTCGGCACCAGCGGCCTCATCGTCGGCCTGACCATCGCCGGCGTCGCCATGGCGACCGCGATGACGTACAGCTTCCGCGGCACCCTCGACCGCGCCGCCGACAGCACCGCGACCGAGATCGCCGCCCTGCTCGAAGAGGGCGGCAAGCTCCCCGAACCGCTGCCGGCCCCCGCCGGCCAGGTCGTGCAGATCCTCGACACCCAGCACCGCGTGGTGGCCGGCGACCGCAATGCCGATTTATTGGTACCGCTCCTGCGCGGCCCGGAAGTCCAAACCGCCCTCAACGGCCAGCGCGTCAACGTCCCCGGCGACCGCGCCCTGCAGCCCGACCTGCTGCGCGTCACCGCCCGCCAGGTCCCCGACGGCCGGATCATCCTCGTCGGCGTACCACTGAGCGACTACCACCGCAGTCTCACACTGTTGCGCACGGCGCTGTGGGTGACGTACCCCCTCCTCGTCTCGATCCTGGTGATCATCGCCTGGCGTGTCGTCGGCGCCGCACTCTCCCCGCTGGACCGCCTCCGCCTCGGCGCCGAGCGCATCACCGGCGCCGCCACCGACGAACGCCTGCCCGTCCCCCCGTCCAGCGACGAGATCCAGCGCCTGTCCATCACCCTCAACCACATGCTCGACCGCCTCGCGGTGTCCCGCGCCCGCCAGCGCTCGTTCATCGCCGACGCCGCCCACGAGCTGCGCAGCCCCCTCGCCTCGATGCGCATCCAGATCGAGGTGGCCCAGAAACTCGGCGACTGGGCCGCCGTCTCCGACGACGTCCTGGCCGACCTGGACCGCCTCACCCGGCTGGTCGACGACCTGCTCCTGCTGGCCCGCGCCGACGCCTCGGACCCCCGCCGCGCCCCGCGGGAACCGGTGGAACTACGGACGCTGCTGACAACCTTGGCGAAGCGGTACGACACTGTCACCGTCGAGCCCGGCGAGTCCCTGTGGACCGAGGGCGAGCCGGACGCCCTGCACCGCATCGCCCTGAACCTGATCGACAACGCGGTACGCCACGCCCGCCGCCGCGTCGTCCTGGCCGTCACCGCCGAGTCCCAGTCGGAGGTCCTCGTCACGGTCACCGACGACGGCGAGGGCATCCCGGCCCCCCTCCGCGAACGCGTCTTCGACCGCTTCGCCCGCCTCGACGACGCCCGGGCCAGCGACGCCGGCGGCAGCGGCCTGGGCCTGGCCATCGTCCGCGAACTGACCCGCCGCCACGGCGGCACCGTCCGCCTGACCGACGCCCGCCCGGGCGTACGCGCGGAGGTCCGGCTACCCCGCTTGCCGGACAGCACGCTGTAGCCTCCGCCGCCCGGCAGCCTCATCGGCCGCGCCGCCCACGTCGTCCCTCTCCTGCTCTCCGCGCCTTGCTCCTGTCCTCCGCGCCCTGTCCGTGTGCTGTCCCGGGCGCGGCGACCGACACTGTCACGCTCGCCACCGCGGGGCCGCCGGCGTCGACCGTGACAGTGACAGCGACCGTGACAGTGACACTGACCGCGACCGCGACCGCGACCGCGACCGCGACCGCGACCGCGACCGCGACCGCGACCGCGACCGCGACCGCGACCGCGACCGCGACCGCGACAGTGACAGTGACAGTGACAGTGACAGTGACAGCGACACTGTCACGGTGCGGCATCGTGACAGTGTCACGGTGGCTACGCGCGGGTCGTCGACCGTGACACTGTCACGGTCGCTGCTGCGGGTCGCCGATGGTGACACTGTCACGGTCGCCGCACGTGCTCCCGGCCGGCGGCGGCAGCCGCCATCGGTGCGATCTCTGCGACCCCGCGGAGCGCGGAGTGCGGTTTGCCGGCGAACGGGCGCTGCCCCGCACGACCGGCAGGCCGGGCCTAAGGTGGAGGCGCAGCCCAGGACGAGAACCAGGAGACGCCATGACGACCCTGCCCGACCGGCCGCACACCGCGCTGCTCGTCATCGATGTCCAGAACGGGACGGTGAACCACACCCACAACCGTGACAGTGTCATCGCGAACATCAACGCATTGCTCGACAAGGCGCGCGCCGAGCACGTGCCGGTGGTCTGGGTGCAGCACAACGACGAGAACCTGCCGCGGGACAGCGAGAGCTGGCAATACGTGCCCGAACTGGTCCGCCGGGAGAGCGAGCCGCTGGTCCACAAGAGCTACTTCGACTCGTTCGAGGGCACCGACCTGGAGGAGCGCCTGGCCGAGCGTGGGGTGGGCCGGCTCGTGATCACGGGCGCGCAGACCGACGCGTGCATCCGCTCGACGCTGCACGGGGCCCTGGTGCGGGGGTACGACGCCACCCTGGTCGGGGACGCCCACACGACCGAGGACCTCACCGAGTACGGCGCGCCGTCTCCGGAGCAGGTCATCGTGCACACCAACATGTACTGGGACTGGCAGACCGCTCCCGGTCGCCGCGGCGGCACCGTCGAGACGAAGAGCGTCACCTTCGCCCCCGCCGGCAACGGCTGACGCCGACACTGTCACGGTCCCGCCCCGGATCGCATGACACTGTCACGGTCCGGCCCCGGATCGCATGACACTGTCACGGTCCGGCCCCGGATCGCATGACACTGTCACGGTCCGGCCCCGGATCGCATGACACTGTCACGGTCGTGGCCAGCACTTGGCTATCTGACAGTGTCGCATGACGGTGTCGAAGTGGCTGTGACCAGGAAGAACAGCGCTTGGAGGCGTGCGGGGCAAGAGTCTGCGAATCGACGTTGACAGTGTCACGATTACAGTGTCACCATGACAGTATGGCCGCTACGCAGTGGACGCTCGACGAGCTGATCGGCATGGTCGCCGAGTTGCTCGATCGGACCTTCTACGAGGGACCGCCCAACGGGCGGGTGCAAGACGTGCCCGACGCACGGACCGTGCGGTGGTACACGACCCTCGGGCTGGTCGACCGGCCGAATACACGAGGGCGGATGGCGCTTTACGGCGACCGGCAGCTCCTGCAACTCGTGGCGATCAAGCGCAGGCAGTCGCAGGGTTACCGGATCGCGGACATCCAGGCCGAGCTGCTCAACGCGCCCGATGAAGTCCTGCTGCGCATCGCGGACCTGCCGCGCGGGGTGGCATTCAGGGTCCCGCTCACGCCCGCCGAGCAGCTACTGGAGATCATGCCGCCCCCGGGCGAACCGCCACCACCCCAAACGCCGCGGCGGTTCTGGGAGGTGCCGTGGCCGGATTCTGAGCAGGAGGAAGACTCGGCGCCTTGGCGGCCGGAGCCGGATGGGGCGTCCATTGTCGCGCCGTCGCAGGCTGCCTCTGTCGTTGCACCAGAGGCGGCAGTGATCGCACCGAAGAGGGCAGCCGTAGCCACGCCGGATGCTGACACTGTCACCACTGGAAGGGGCCCGACGGGGTCCGACGCTGACACTGTCACCGTCGGGGGCGGCGCGGGACCACTCGATGCTGACACTGTCACGATCGGGGGCGCTGCGGCGCTGCCGGATGCTGACACTGTCACAGGCGCAGGCCGCGAGGGACCGCCGAATGCTGACAGTGTCACGGGCGGAGGCAGCACGAGGCCGCCGGATACTGACAGTGTCACGGGTAGAGGCGGCGAGGGGCCGCTGGAGGCTGACAGTGTCACCGGCAGAGGCGGCGACGGGCTGCTGACCGGGCTGCCGCTCGGCGGAGGAGCCGTGCTGCTGCTGCCGGCCGCGCCGGCCCGCGCGGACCTGCCGGTGATTCGGGCTGCCGCGCGGGACCTGATGGAGGTACTCGCCGCCCGCGGTCTGCTCCGAGTGAATGACAGTGTCAGCGCGAAGGACCGTGACACTGTCAACGACGCGCGAGATGCCGCAGGCGCCCGCGAGGGCACGCCGAAGACAAGCGAGGGCACGCCGAAGACAAGCCAGGGCACGCCGAAGACAACCGACGGCGCGCAGCGAACAAGCCAGGCCGCGCAGAAGACAAGCGACGGCGCACAGAGAACAAGCGACGGCGCGCGGATCAGCAGTGCCACACGCCAAAGCGAAGCAGCAGCCGGACGCAACAAGGCCGCTGGCCAGGACGAACCGGCCGCAGGCAAGGACGAGCAGGCCGCGGGCGAGGACGGGCCGCCGATCACAGCCACGGCGGTAGCGAAGCGACAAGGCCGCCGGAGCGAGGCGGTACGGAAAGGCAGCAGGACCAGGCACCAGGACCCAGACATCGATGACGACAGCAAACCGGCCGGTCGGACGCAGAAGAGAGGGAACGCCGTATGAGACTCGCGACGATGACCGACGAGGAGGCGCGGGCGGTCGCCGCGCCCGTCGCCGATGAGGCCGGGCTCGGTGCGCTGCGCACCGAGCGGGGCAACCTGCCGCTCGACCGGCTCGACGTGCGCGGCGCGATCACCGGGCTGGTCGCGCGGACCGACCTGACCCAGGAGTTCGTCAACGTGCACGGGCAGCCGCTCGAGGCGACGTACATCTTCCCGCTCCCGGACCGGGCCGCCGTCGTGCGGATGGCGATGACCGCCGACGGGCGGGTCATCGAGGCCGAACTGCAGGAGCGGGGCGCGGCGCGCGAGGCCTACGACGCGGCCGTGGCGGCCGGGCAGCGGGCCTCCATCGCCGAGGAGGAGCGGCCCGACGTCTTCACGATGCGGGTCGGCAACATCCTGCCCGGCGAACGGGTCAGCGTCCGGCTCTCGCTGGTCGGACCGCTGGCGTTCGAGGACGGCGAGGCGACGTACCGCTTCCCGCTCGTGGTCGCCCCGCGGTACATCCCCGGCGCCCCGCTCGACGGTGACAATGTCGGCGACGGGTACGCGCTCGACACCGACGCCGTCCCCGACGCCTCGCGGATCAGTCCTCCGGTGCTGCTGTCCGGCTTCCCCAACCCGCTGCGGCTGTCCATCGACGTCGGGATCGACCCGGCCGGGCTGCCGCTCGGCGACGTCCGCTCCAGCCTGCACGCCGTCGCGAATACCGAAAACCACGTTTCGGTACTGCCCGGAGAACGCGCCGACCGCGACTTCGTGCTGCGCCTGGCGTACGGCCCGGGCACCCAGAGCCTGGCCCTGGCCCCGGACGCGGAGAGCGAAGAGGGCACCTACCGCCTGACCGTCCTCCCGCCGGAGGCCGACGCGCCGCCGCGGCCGAAGGACGTCGTACTGCTGCTGGACCGCTCCGGCAGCATGGGCGGCTGGAAGATGGTGGCGGCCCGCCGGGCGGCGGCGCGGATCGTCGACACCCTCGGGGCGTCGGACCGGTTCGCCGTCCTGGCCTTCGACGACCGGGTCGAGACGCCGCCGGCGCTGGGGGAGGGGCTTTCCGGCGGTACCGACCGAAATCGCTATCGCGCGGTGGAACATCTGGCCCGGATGGACGCCCGCGGCGGCACGGAACTGCTCCAGCCGCTGCTCGACGGCCTGCGCCTGCTCAACCACGACGAGAGCGCCGGCCGCGACCGGGTGCTCGTCCTCGTCACCGACGGACAGGTCGGCAACGAGGACCAGATCCTGCGCACCGTGTCGGCGGCGCTGCGCGACGTGCGCGTACACACGGTAGGCATCGATCGTGCCGTCAACGCCGGGTTCCTCGGGCGGCTCGCGATCGCCGGCGGCGGCCGCTGCGAACTGGTCGAGAGCGAGGACCGGCTCGACGAGGCCATGGACCACATCCACCGCCGCATCGGCGCGCCCGCCGTCACCGGCGTGACGATCGACGCCGACGGCCTGCAGCTGATCGACGACACGCGCACACCCGCCCGCCTGCCCGACATTTTCCCGGGGGTACCGTTCGTGCTCGCCGGACGCTACCGCGGCCCGATCGGCGGCACGCTCACCGTGCGCGGCACCACGCGCGACGGCCGGCCCTGGTCGGTCACGGTACCGGCCGAGCGGCACGACAACACGGCCCTGAGCGCGGTGTGGGCGCGGGCGCTGCTGCGCGACCTCGAGGACCGGTACGTCTCCGGCACCCACGACACCGCCCGGCTCGAGCCCCGCATCACCGAGACGTCCCTGCGCTTCGGGGTACTATGCCGGTTCACCGCGTTCGTCGCCGTGGACAGCCGGGTCGTCACCGAGGGCAACGAGCCGCGGAAGGTGACCCAGCCCGTCGAGACGCCCTCGGGCTGGCGGCTGCCGTCCGCGGTACCGCCGCCGCCCCTGCAACCACTCGCCGCGGCCGCGGCCACCGGCGCCTCCTTCGCGGCGATGCCGGTCGCGATGCCGGCCCCGATGGCACCACCGATGCCGACCGGCGCGCCCCCGGCCGGCGCGGGCGGCGGCATGCTGCGCAAGCTCGCCGGCCGAAGCCGCGGCAGCTCGCGAATGATGGCCCCGGCCGCCTCCCGCGTGCCGGCGGCGGAGCCCCGCCCCGCCGAGGCCGACATCCGCGAACTCGCCGCGCAGGAAGCCGCCCGGCTCCGCGCCGCGGAGGACCGCAACGAGTTCGAGCGCCGGGAACTGCTGGAGGACCTGGGCTCCCGGCTGGCCGCACTGGCAATGCCCCAGCTGCAGCCCCTCGCCGAGGCCCTGAAGCCGGCAGCGATCGCGGCCCGCCCCCTGGACGAACTGTGGCGCTTCGTCCTCGAGGAACTCGACAAGGCAACGGGCCGCCAGCCCAACCCCCCGGCCCGCGGAGCGTTCTGGAAGCGCTGAGCCACCACCCACCCGCCGCGACAGCGGGCTCGGTCGCCGCAGTGCACGACGCCGGGCCCGCTCGTCGCGGCGCGCTCGGTCGACCGTGACAGTGTCACGGCGCCGGACGGTGACAGTGTCACGGCGCCGGACGGTGACAGTGTCACGGCGCCGGACCCTGACAGTGTCACGGCGCTGACGGTGACACTGTCACGGTCGGCGCGGCGTAGGGCGTCGGCCCCAGGTTGCGGCGGCGTAGGGCGACGGCGCGTTAGTCGCGTTCGCCGCGGGCTGAGTGGTTGACAGTGTCACGCTGCTGACGGTGACAGTGTCACGGTCACCGCGGCGCAGGGCGTTGCCCCAGGTCGCAGCCCCGCAGCGTGACGGCAGGTTCGTCGCGTTTGGCGCGTTTGTCGCGGGCTGGGTGGTTGACCGTGACAGTGTCACGCCACCGACGCTGACAGTGTCACGGTTACTGCAGCGTAGGGCGTTGGCCCCCAGATCGCGGCGGCGCGGCGCGACGGCGGATTCGCCACGTTGGTCGCATTCGTCGCGGGCTGCGGGTGGTCGACCGTGACAGTGTCACGCTGCTGACGGTGACAGTGTCACGGTTACCGCGGCGCAGGGCGTGGTCCCTCGCCACGGTGCAGCGCGTCGACCTCCTCGCTGGCTGAGCTGCCTCGCGCCGGCTCGCCCACACCGGCCCTGGCCTCGGCCCTGCCCAGCTGCACGCCGCAGAGCACAGCGCAGCGACAGAAAGTCTCCGCGATCATGCCGCACCCGCGGACGACACCAACGGTTTTTCATGATCGTGGAAGGTTGATGTACACCCGTGTACCACAAGTCTCCGGGATCATGAAAAACCCGTGCCGCGGCCACGGCGGGCATCATGATCACGGAGACTTTTGGCCGCCGGGCAGCGTCCGTCGGGCCTGTAGGGCGAGGAAGGCTTGCCGCACCGCCTGGCGCCCAGCCTCGGCTGGCCATCGCCTGCCGCCCGACATCAAACCAACGCCATCAAGCGCTGGCCAGCGCATACACCACCAGCGCGGACCTGGCCCATTCCGCTGACCGTGACACTGTCACGGTGCGCAGCATGACACTGTCACGGTGCGCAGCATGACACTGTCACGGTCAGCAGCGTGACAGTGTCACGGGCAGACGGGTGCAGGCCGTTGGTGAGGTCCGGATGTTCGTCGACGCGGGGGCGGCGAAAAGTGCCCGCACGGGATCAGGCCGAAGCGGGAACCGCCGGCCAGACCGAGGCGAGCAGCGACCGGGTGTCGGTGAGCAACTGTGGCAGCACCTTCGTGCGCCCCACGACCGGCATGAAGTTCGTGTCCCCGCCCCACCGCGGCACGATGTGCTGGTGCAGGTGGGCGGCGATCCCCGCGCCCGCCACCGCGCCCTGGTTCATGCCCAGGTTGAAGCCGTGCGCGCCGCTCACCTTCCGGATGACGCGCATCGCCGTCTGGGTAAACGAGGCCACCTCGGCCGTCTCCGGCACGGTCAGGTCCGTGTAGTCGGCGATGTGCCGGTACGGCACGACCATGAGGTGGCCGGGGTTGTACGGATACAGGTTGAGGATCGCGTAGACCGCCTCGCCGCGCGCCACGACCAGGCTCTCGTCCGGTGGCAGGCCGGGGGCCCGGCAGAACGGGCACCCGGCCGGCTGGTCGTGGTCGTCGGCGCGGTTCTCACCCTGGATGTACGCCATCCGGTGCGGCGTCCACAGCCGCTCCAGCTCGTCGGGGACGCCGGGGTTGGTCACGCGGCCGAGTCCGCGGGTGCGGGGGCGGACGGGCCGTCGTTGGTGCGGGAGCGGACCACCGACACCACGTGGGCGACGGCCTCGTCCAGCGGCACGCCGTTGCGCTGCGAGCCGTCGCGGTACCGGAAGCTCACCGTGCCCGCCGTGACGTCGTCGTCGCCGGCGATGGCCATGAACGGGATCTTCTGCTGCTGGGCGTTGCGGATCTTCTTCTGCATGCGCTCGTCGGAGTGGTCGACCTCGACCCGGATGCCCTCGGCGCGCAGGCGGTCGGCGAAGGCGGCCAGGTAGTCGGCGTGGTCGGCGCGGATCGGGATGCCGACCACCTGCACCGGGGCCAGCCAGGCCGGGAAGGCGCCGGCGTAGTGCTCGGTGAGGACGCCGAAGAAGCGCTCGATCGAGCCGAACAGTGCCCGGTGGATCATGACGGGGCGCTGGCGGGAGCCGTCGGCCGCCTGGTACTCCAGCTCGAAGCGCTCCGGCAGGTTGAAGTCCAGCTGGATGGTGGACATCTGCCAGGTACGGCCGATCGCGTCGCGGGCCTGCACGGAGATCTTCGGGCCGTAGAAGGCGGCGCCGCCCGGGTCGGGCACGAGGTCCAGGCCGGACTCGGTGGCGACCCGGCGCAGGGTTTCCGTGGCGGTCTCCCACACCTCGTCGGAGCCGACGTACTTGTCCGGGTTCTTGGTCGACAGCTCGAGGTAGAAGTCGGTGAGGCCGTAGTCGCGCAGCAGGTCCAGGACGAACTGCAGCAGGGAGGCCAGCTCGCTCTCGATCTGCTCGGGCGTGCAGAAGATGTGGGCGTCGTCCTGGGTCATGCCGCGCACCCGGGTCAGGCCGTGGATCACACCCGACTTCTCATAGCGGTACACCGTGCCGAACTCGAACATGCGCAGCGGCAGCTCGCGGTAGGAGCGGCCCCGGGAGCGGTAGATCAGGTCGTGCATCGGGCAGTTCATCGGCTTGAGGTAGTAGTTCGCGCCCTCGACCTCCATGGGCGGGAACATGCCGTCGGCGTACCAGTCCAGGTGGCCGGAGACCTCGTACAGGTGGCCCTTGGTGATGTGCGGGGTGTTGACGAACGAGTACCCCGCCTCCTCGTGCCGCTGCCGCGAGTAGTTCTCCATCTCGCGGCGGATGATGCCGCCCTTCGGGTGGAACACCGCCAGGCCCGAGCCGAGCTCGTCGGGGAAGCTGAACAGGTCGAGGTCGGCGCCGAGCTTGCGGTGGTCGCGCCGGGCCGCCTCCTCCAGCATCCGCTGGTATTCCTTGAGCGCGTCCCGGGTCGGCCACGCGGTGCCGTAGATGCGCTGCAGCTGCGGGTTCTTCTCCGAGCCGCGCCAATACGCCGCGGCGCTGCGGGTCAGCTTGAACGCCTGGATCAGCCGGGTCGTCGGCAGGTGCGGGCCGCGGCACAGGTCGGACCAGCAGACCTTGTCCGACTGCGCGTCGAGGTTGTCGTAGATGGTCAGCTCGCCGCCGCCGACCTCCATCACCTCGGACGTGTCGACATCGGACTTGACATCGACGAGCTCCAGCTTGAACGGCTCGTCGACGAGCTCGGCCTTGGCCTGCTCGACCGAGTCGAAGCGGCGGCGGCGGAACCGCTGGCCCGACTTGATGATCTCCTGCATGCGCTTCTCGAGCTTGTCGAGGTCCTCGGGCTGGAACGGCTTGCCGACCTGGAAGTCGTAGTAGAAGCCGTTCTCGATCGGCGGGCCGATGCCCAGCTTCGCCTCGGGGAAGACGTCCTGCACGGCCTGGGCGAGCACGTGCGCGGTCGAGTGGCGCAGCACGTTGAGCCCGTCCGGGCTGGCCAGGTCCACCGCCTCGACCTCGGTGTCGGCCTCCGGCGCCCAGTCCAGGTCGCGCAGCCGGCCGCCGTCCTCGCGGACCACCACGATCGCCTTCGGGCCGCTGGCGGGCAGGCCGGCCGCGGCGACCGCGGCCGCCGCCGTCGTGCCGGCCGTGACCACGATGCGCGGTGGGGCTTCGGTATTCGAGCGCACAGCGGACACGGGCTGCTCCCAAGCGTCGGACGGGACGGGTTCACCCCGATGCTATCGGAGCGCGGAGAACACCCCTCCGGCCACCAGCGCGCCGACCACGGTGCCGACCACCACCTGCGCCGCGGTGTGATCCTTGAGCTCCACCCGGGACCAGCCGATCGCGACCGCGAGCGGCGCCGCGGCGAGCATCGGCCAGCCGTACACCAGAGCCAGGATGACGACCGCGCCCGCCGCCACCGCCGAGTGGACCGACATCTTCCACCAGTGGTTGACCGCCGCCGCCACCACCAGCCCGACCCCGCCGGCCACGACCGCGGCCAGCAGCTCCCGGTGGGCGTGGGCGAGCAGCAGCACCGCCAGCCCGGCGACCACCGACCCCAGCCCGACCAGCAGCGGCACCAGGCGCTGCCGCCGGTCGCCGATGTGATGGTCGGTGATCTTGCCGGTGCGGACCCCGCGCAGGATGTACAGGAAGGGCAGCACGCTCTCGAACAGCGCGGCCACCACGCCGAGCGCCAGCCCCCGCCCGAGCCGGCCGGGCTCGCTGTGCACGCCCAGCAGCACCAGCAGCACGGACACCAGCACCGCCGGTGCGAACAGTTCGGTCAGCCACCTCGCGACCCGCTGCCTGATCACCGGCGCACCCTACCGGCCGGGCGGGCTACCGGAAGCGGCGGATCCGCTCCATGCCCGGGTCGAAGTGCCGCTCCACCCGGGCCCGGCCGTCCGGCCACCAGCCGGCCGCCTCGGCCAGGTCGTCGGCGGCGGGGGAGTCGGCGTCGACGTAGTAGTGCAGCGTCCGCGCGCCCCGGCTGGTCTCGTGGGCCAGCAGCACCCCGTCGGAGCCGGCCGCGGTGGACAGCGCCGTGTCCTCGAACTCGCGCAGCGCGGTCAGCGACGCCGACTCGGGCAGCCCGGCCGGGTTGCTGTGCCGGTACGGCAGCGTGATCGCCACGTGCGTGTCGAACCGGGGCCAGCGCACCGGCCGCAGCGGCCGCTGCGCGGTGGCGATCACCGGGCTGCCGTCGGGCAGCTCCGAGCTCATCAACACCCACTGGGGCGTGCGGTACTCCTCCCGCAGCGCCTCCACCGCCGCCGCGAGCTCGGCCGGGACCGCCGCGCCGGGCGGCTCCTTCGTCACCCAGGAGATCGCGCCGATCCACTCCTCGACGCCGTCCTCGCCGAGCAGCCAGTCCAGCGACAGGAACGTCACCTGGCCGCGGGCGCCCTCCTCCAGCATGGCGAAGCCCGGGTGGTAGGCGGCCACGTCGATCTCCGGCGACTCGCCCCCGCGGGCGAAGGCGAACCGCATCCCGGCCAGGTCGAGCTTGACCCCCTGGCCCAGCTCGATCGTCGCCGCGAACACCTCCGGGCTGGCCTTGCGAGCGGTCAGATACTCCCAGGTCGCGTCCGCGGGTGGGGCGAGGGCGCCCCAGCGGGCGGCGACCGGGCGGAGTTCCGCGTCGCCGGCGGGCGACACCACGAGGGCGTGTCTGGCGGTGGTACCGCTGGTGAACTCCCACTGCAGGCCCGGGTGGATCGCCTCGATCCGCCGGTTGAACTGCGGGGTCAGCCGGCCCCAGTCCCCGGTCGAGATCGCGGCCTCGGCGGCGTCGCGGACGGTCGGCCACCACGCCCAGAACTCCACGATCGCCCCGGCGTCCCCGGCCTTGCGCCTCGAGCGCCCGAAGATCACGGCACTCACCCTAGCGGTGATCCCTGTGGCCGGGATCACCGCTAGGCGAATTCCGGTCAGCGGGTGGCGGCGTGCTCCTTCTTCACCGCGTCGGCCAGGTGGGCGGGCATCGGGTCGTGGCGCACGAACACGCGGCTGAACGTGCCCGCGCCCGAGGTCATGGCGCGCAGCTCCACCGCGTAGCGGACCAGCTCCGTGGCCGGCACCTCGGCCCGCACCAGCGTGCGCTCGTGCCCCTCCGGGTCGGGCTCGTTGCCCAGCACCCGGCCGCGGCGGCCGGACAGGTCGCTCATCACCGCGCCGACGAAATCGTCGGGCACCCGGATCGTCACCTCGTCGATCGGCTCCAGCAGCGTCGTCTGGCCCTGCTCGGCGGCCTCGCGCAGGGCGAGGGCGCCCGCGGTCTGGAACGCCGCGTCGGAGGAGTCGACCGAGTGCGCCTTGCCGTCGAAGAGCGTCACCCGCACGTCGACGACCGGGTAGCCGGCCACCATGCCGCGCTCCATCTGGCTGCGCACGCCCTTCTCCACCGACGGGATGTAGTTGTGCGGCACCACCCCGCCCACGATCTTGTCGACGAACTCGAAGCCCGACCCGCGCGGCAGCGGCTCGACCTTGATGTCGCAGACGGCGTACTGGCCGTGCCCGCCCGACTGCTTCACGTGCCGGCCGTGGCCCTGGCTGGCCGCGGCGAACGTCTCGCGCAGCGCCACCTTCACCGGCTCGGTGTCGATCTCCACGCCGCCGGCCCGCAGCCGGTCCAGTACCACGTCGGCGTGCGCCTCACCCATGCACCACAGCACCAGCTGGTGCGTCTCGGCGTTGCGCTCCAGCCGCAGCGTCGGGTCCCCGGCCACCAGCCGGCCCAGGTTCTTGGCCAGGGCGTCCTCGTCGGAGCGGGTCCGGGCCACGATCGCGACCGGCAGCAGCGGCTCGGGCATCTCCCAGGGCGCCATGAGCAGCGGCTCGTCCTTGCCGGAGATCGTGTCGCCGGTCTCCGCGGTGCCCGACTTCGTGATCGCCACCAGGTCGCCGGCGACCGCGTGCGGCACCTCCCGCAGCGTCGAGCCCAGCGGCGAGAACAGGTGCGCGAACCGCTCGTCGGCGTCGTGGTCGGGGTGGCCGCGCTCGGCCATGCCGTGGCCGCAGATGTGCACCGGCTGCTCGGGGCGCAGCGTGCCGGAGAACACCCGGACCAGCGAGACCCGCCCGACGTACGGGTCGATCGTGGTCTTCACCACCTCCGCGACGAGCGGGCCCTCCGGGTCGCAGCGCAGCGGGGCGCGCGGCTCGCCCTCGATGTCGGTGACCGGCGGCACCTCGTGCTCCAGCGGCGACGGGAAGCCGCTGACCAGCACCTCCAGCAGGACGTCGAGGCCGACGCGGGTCTCCGCGCAGACCGGCACCACCGGGTAGAACGTGCCGCGGGCGACGGCCTTCTCCAGGTCGTCGATGATCACCGCGGTCTCGATCGTCTCGCCGCCGAGGTAGCGCTCCATGAGCGTCTCGTCCTCGCTCTCGGCGATGATCCCCTCCAGCAGCGTGTTGCGGGACTCCTCGATCGCGGGCAGGTGCTGCGGGTCGGGGTCGCGCACCGCCGGCGGGTAGCCCGCCGAGTAGTCGAACACCCGCTGGGTGATCAGGCCGATCAGCCCCTCCACGCCGACGCCGTCGTCGCCGAGCATCGGCAGGTACAGCGGCAGCACGTTGTCGCCGAAGACCTCCTGGCAGGTCTGCAGCGTCTCGTCGAAGTCGGCGCGCTGGTGGTCCAGGCGGGTGATCGCCACCGCCCGGGGCATCCCCACGTGGGCGCACTCCTCCCACAGCACGCCCGTGGCCGCGTCCATGCCGTCGACGGCCGACACCACGAACAGGGCCGCGTCGGCGGCGCGCAGCCCGGCCCGCAACTCGCCGACGAAGTCCGCGTAGCCCGGCGTGTCGAGCAGGTTCACCTTCACCCCGTCGTGCACCAGCGGCGCGCAGGACAGCGTGACGGAGCGCTGCTGCTTCACCGCCGCCGGATCGTGGTCGGTGACCGTGGTGCCCTCGGCCACCGCCCCGGCCCGCGCAACCGTGCCGGTCGCCGCCAGCAGCGCCTCGACCAGCGTCGTCTTGCCGGAGCCGGAGTGGCCGACGACGACCACGTTGCGTACCCTGCCGGGGTCATCAACCACCGGCGCGACGCCGGTGACACCCTTCTCCTGGACCTTCTGCGCCATCACGCGCCTCCCGAAAGTCTCTTGACGTCCGTGAGCAGCCCCACGGTCACGTCCCGTTCACCGATACCACACCCGAAACATCACCGACACAAGGCCGTAAGCCTCTTCCTCCGCCAGATTTACTCAAGCATCGTGAGCAGACCCACGTGCCGGTATCGGGCAAGCTCCGCCCCCGTTATCGTGAGAGCGCCATGGCGAAGATCCTCAGCGTAGTCAGCCGGGCCGGACTGGCCCGCGTTCTCGACCCCGTCGCGGCCGCCCTGCTGCGGGCCGGGGTCACGCCGAACGCCGTCACCGTGATCGGCACGATCGGCGTGCTCGTCGGCGCCCTGGGCTTCGCGACGCGAGGCCACCTCATCACCGCCCTCGTCATCATCACTCTAAGCTGCTTCACCGACCTCATCGACGGCGCGATGGCCCGGCGGCGGGGCATCACCAACCGGTTCGGCGCCCTGCTGGACTCCTCGATGGACCGGGTGGCCGACGGGGCGATCTTCGGCTCGGTCGCCTACTACTACGCCGGCCAGCACGAGCAACGCCTGGTCGCGGCCGCGCTGCTGTGCCTGCTCACCGGGCAGGTCGTGTCGTATGTGAAGGCGCGCGCCGAGGGGCTGGGCTACACCGCCAACGTGGGGCTCATCGAGCGTCCCGAGCGGCTCATCGGCATCGGCATCGGCGGCCTGCTGTGGGGCTTCGGCGTGCCCTACGGCCTGGAGATCGTCATGTGGCTGCTCGCCGCCCTGTCGATCGTCACCATCGGGCAGCGGATCGCCACCGTGTACCGGCAGGCGTATGCGGTGCCCGCCGACCCGCCCGCGCCCACGCGGAAGACCGACGTCCGGTGAGCGGCCTCGTCGACCTCGGCTACGGCGCCGGGTTCTGGCTGCTGCCGCGGCTGCCCCGGGCGGCGGTGGCGCCGCTGTTCAACGGCGCGGCCGACCGGGGCTTCCGGGGGTACCGCCGCGGAAAACCGGGGAAGGGCACCGCCACGCTGGCCAGGAACCTGCGCCGGGTCGTCGGCGAGGACCTGCCGCAGCCCGAGTTCGACGCCCTCCTGCGCCGCGCCCTGCGCTCCTACGCCCGCTACTACCTGGAGGCGTTCCGGCTGCCCGGCCGGACGAAGCCGCAGCTGGTGGCCGGGTTCCGGCTGGGCGGCGGCGAGGTGCTCGGCCACAACCACGCGGCCGGCATCGGCTCCATCGTCGCGCTGCCGCACGCCGGCAACTGGGACGCCGCCGGGGCGTGGGTCGCCGCCAACGGCTGGCCCATCACCACGGTCGCCGAGCGGTTGAAACCCGAGAGTGTGTACCTGAAGTTCCTGGCCTTCCGCCGCTCCCTCGGCATGGAGATCCTCCCGCTGACCGGCGGCGACCGCCCGGTCTTCGACGTGCTGGAGGAGCGGGTGCGGGCCGGGTCGGTGGTGCCGCTGCTCGCCGACCGCGACCTCACCCCGCGCGGGATCGACGTCGACTTCTTCGGCGGCCGCACCCGGATGCCGGCCGGCCCGGCGCTGCTCGCGGTGCGCACCGGCGCGCCGCTCTACGTCGCCGACATGTGGTTCGAGCCGGACGCGCCGGTCGGCCGCCTGTCCGCGCCGATCCCGATGCCCGGCGCCGACGAGGGGAGCCTCGACGCCCGCGTCCGGATCGTCACGCAGCGTGTCGCCGACCGGTTCGCCGAGGGCATCGCCCGCCACCCGGAGGACTGGCACATGCTCCAGCGGTTCTGGCTCGACGAGCCGGCCGTCAGCGCCGTCGCGTAGGGAGGGCCCGGTGCGCATCGGGATCGTCTGCCCGTACTCCTTCGACGTCCCCGGCGGCGTGCAGAACCACGTCCGCGACCTCGCCGAGACGCTCATCACCCTCGGCCACCACGTGAGCGTGCTCGCCCCCGGCGACGAGGACGGCAACACCCTGTCCTACGTGGTGCCGGCCGGGCGGGCCGTGCCCGTGCCGTACAACGGGTCCGTCGCCCGCGTCTCCTTCGGCCTGATCTCCGCCACCCGGGTGCGGCGCTGGCTCTCCGCCGGCCGCTTCGACGTGCTGCACGTGCACGAGCCGCTCATCCCCAGCCTGTCGATGCTGGCGGTACTCTCCGCGCGCGGCCCCGTGGTCGCCACCTTTCACACCGCCCTCACCCGCTCCCGCGCCCTCGCCGCCGCGCAGGGCGTCCTCCAGCTGGTCCTGGAGAAGATCACCGGCCGGATCGCGGTCAGCGAGCTGGCGCGCAAGGTCCAGGTCGAGCACCTCGGCGGCAGCGCCTGGGAGATCCCCAACGGCGTGCAGGCCGCCAAGTATCGCGACGCCGTCCCGCTGGACGGCTGGCCCGGCGAGGGCGGGGCGCTCGGGTTCATCGGGCGCTTCACCGAGCCGCGCAAGGGTTTCCGGTACCTGCTGACCGCCTTCGCCGAACTCGCCGCCGCCCGGCCCGGGCTGCGCCTGCTGGTCGCCGGCCCCGGTGACCCCGCCGAGGTCCTCGACGGCGTCCCGGCCGCCCTGCGCGAGCGCATCGTCTTCCTCGGCAAGGTCTCCGAGGAGGACAAGGCGCGGATGCTGCGCAGCGTCGAGCTGTACGTCGCGCCGAACACCGGCGGCGAGTCGTTCGGCATGATCCTCACCGAGGCGATGGCGGCCGGCACCCCCGTGCTGGCCAGCGCCCTGGACGCCTTCCGGCGGGTGCTCGACGGCGGCGCCGCCGGGGCCCTGTTCCCGGTCGGTGACGCGGCCGCCCTGGCCGCCGGGGCCGCCGCGCTGCTGGACGACCCGGACCGGCGGGCCGCGCTGGCCGCCCGGGGCCGCGAGGTCGTCGCCGCCTACGACTGGCCCATCGTCGCCGAGCGGGTGCTCGAGGTCTACGCCACCGCCATCGAGGTTGCCGGAGCGACCGTCGAGGAGTCGGTACCGTAGGCTGCGCCGCATGTGGTGGGTGATCGCCGTGGTGGCCGTGGTGGTCGCGGTGGCCACCTACCTGACGTGGCTCGCCTCCCGGGTCGACCGGTTGCACGCGCGGGCCGCGGCCGCCTACGCCACCCTCGACGCGCACCTCGTGCGCCGCGCCGCCGCCGCGGTCGCCCTCGCCGAGGCCGCCCAGCTGCCCACGCTCATGTATGCGGCCAAGATCGCCCTGGACGCGAAGCCGGACGACCGCGAGGTGGCCGAGAACGACCTCACCCGGCACCTCCGCAACGGCCTCGGGGAGAGCGGGGCGCCACCGGCCGAGGTGGTCCAGCAGCTCACCGGTGTCAGCCGGCGGGTCGCCCTGGCCCGCCAGGTGCACAACGACGTGGTCCGCGACGCCCTCGCCGTGCGCCGCCGGCCCCTGGTCCGGCTGTTCCGGCTGGCCCGCAAGCACCCGGTACCGGCATATTTCGACGTCGACGACCCTTCGCTGTCCTGATCCGTGGGCCGCGAGGTGCCCATTGGCCGTCGGGCGGGTCCGTGGCGCAGGGGTAAACTCACGGGTGAATCCCGCTTTCCGTGTTAGGAGTGCGTCGTCGTGTCCTCACCCAGTTCGCCGGTCACCGGCACCGCCCGCGTCAAGCGCGGCATGGCCGAGATGCTCAAGGGCGGCGTCATCATGGACGTCGTCACCCCCGAGCAGGCCAAGATCGCGGAGGACGCCGGCGCCGTCGCCGTCATGGCGCTCGAGCGGGTCCCGGCCGACATCCGCGCCCAGGGCGGCGTGTCCCGGATGAGCGACCCCGACATGATCGACGCCATCATCGGCGCCGTGTCGATCCCGGTCATGGCCAAGGCCCGGATCGGGCACTTCGTCGAGGCCCAGGTGCTGCAGGCGCTCGGCGTCGACTACGTCGACGAGTCCGAGGTGCTCACCCCCGCCGACTACGCCAACCACATCGACAAGTGGGCGTTCACCGTGCCGTTCGTCTGCGGCGCCACCAACCTCGGCGAGGCGCTGCGCCGGATCAACGAGGGCGCCGCCATGATCCGCTCCAAGGGCGAGGCCGGCACCGGCGACGTCTCCAACGCCACCACCCACATGCGCCAGATCCGCGCCGAGATCCGCCGGCTCACCTCGCTGCCCGAGGACGAGCTGTATGTCGCCGCCAAGGAGCTCCAGGCGCCCTACGAGCTGGTCCGCGAGGTCGCCGAGACCGGCAAGCTGCCGGTCGTGCTGTTCACCGCCGGCGGCATCGCCACCCCGGCCGACGCGGCGATGATGATGCAGCTCGGCGCCGAGGGCGTGTTCGTCGGCTCCGGCATCTTCAAGTCCGGCAACCCGCACCAGCGCGCCGCCGCGATCGTCAAGGCCACCACCTTCCACGACGACCCGGACGTGATCGCCAAGGTCTCCCGCGGCCTGGGCGAGGCCATGGTCGGCATCAACGTCGACGAGATCCCGCAGCCGCACCGGCTCGCCGAGCGGGGCTGGTGACCGCCTCCGTGATCATCGGCGTGCTCGCCCTGCAGGGCGATACCCGCGAACACCTCCACGCGGTAGTCTCCCTCGACGCGATCGGCCGCCCGGTCCGCCGCGCCGAGGAGCTCGACACCGTCGACGCGCTGATCATCCCCGGCGGCGAGTCCACCACGATGAGCAAGCTCGCCGTCGAGTTCGGCCTGCTGGAGCCCATCCGCAAGCGCATCGCCGCCGGCCTGCCCGTCTACGGCTCCTGCGCGGGAATGATCATGCTGGCCTCGACGTTGCTGGACGGTAGACCGGATCAGGTCCCGTTCGGCGGGATCGACATGACGGTCCGCCGCAACGCCTTCGGCCGCCAGGTGGACTCCTTCGAGGGTTCCGTGGACATTTCGGGCATCGAGGGCGGTCCGTTCCACGCGGTCTTCATCCGGGCCCCCTGGGTCGAGTCGGTGGGTGACTCGGTGGAGGTGCTGGGCCGCGTGAATGCTGGACCGGCCGCCGGTAGGATTGTTGCGGTTCGGCAGCAGCACCTGCTCGCGACGGCCTTCCACCCCGAGCTCACCGGCGACCTACGCGTCCATCGGTACTTCGTGGAGATGGCTCGCGAGGCGGGTCAGACGACGGAGGGTTAGGCATGTCGGGGCACTCGAAATGGGCGACCACCAAGCACAAGAAGGCGGTCATCGACGCCAAGCGTGGGAAGCTCTTCGCCCGCCTGATCAAGAACGTCGAGGTGGCCGCCCGCACGGGCGGCGGTGACCCGGCCGGCAACCCGACCCTCTTCGACGCGATCCAGAAGGCGAAGAAGAACTCGGTCCCCAACGACAACATCAACAACGCGGTCAAGCGCGGCTCCGGCCAGATCGCCGGCGGCGCCGACTGGCAGACGGCGATGTACGAGGGCTACGGCCCCAACGGCGTCGCCATCCTCATCGAGTGCCTGACGGACAACCGCAACCGCGCCTCGACGGAGGTCCGCGTCGCCCTCACCCGTAACGGCGGCAACCTGGCCGACGCGGGCAGCGTCTCCTACATGTTCTCCCGCAAGGGCGTCGTCATCGTCCCCAAGGCGGGCGACCTGACCGAGGACGACCTGCTCCTGGCCGTCCTGGACGCCGGCGCCGAGGAGGTCAACGACCTGGGCGAGGCCTTCGAGATCATCAGCGAGGCCTCCGACCTCATCCCGGTCCGCTCCGCCCTGCAGGAGGCCGGCATCGACTACGAGTCGGCCGAGTCCTCCTTCGTCCCGAGCGTGACCGTCCCCTTGGACGAGGAGGGCGCCCGCAAGGTCTTCAAGGTGATCGACGCCCTCGAGGACTGCGACGACGTCCAGAACGTCTACGCCAACTTCGACGTCTCCGACGAGGTCATGGCCCTGGTCGAAGCCTGATCACGGTCCCGCCGCCCGTCCCCGCCCGTCCCTACCCGTCCCCGGCTGGCGCCCCCGCACTCGCGGCGGGCGCCAGCTCACGCCCGCCGTTGTTGGTGCATGCGCCGTTCGACCACCGTTCGTGACGGGCCCGCTGCCAGCCAGCAGACGCCCACCTCCGCACGAACCGCGGCGCAGTGCCGCCGACACGGCGCGCAGCGCGGCCCGGCCCGGCGCGGCCCGGCCCGGCCCGGCGCGCGGTGCGGCCCGGCCCGGCCCGGCGCGCGGTGCGGCCCGGCCCGGCCCGGCCCGGCCCGGCCCGGCCCGGCGCAGCGCGGCCCGGCGCGGCCCGGCGCAGCGCGGCCCGGCGCGGCCCGGCGCGGCGCGGCCCGGCCCGGCGCGGCGCGGCCCGGCGCGGCGCGGCGCGGCCCGGCGCGGCGCGGCCCGGCGCGCGGTGCGGCCCGGCGCGGCCCGGCCCGGCCCGGCCCGGCGCGCAGCGCAGCTGGGCGCCAATGGCCACCGGTGCGGCACGGCGGTGATCGATGCCATCTCGCGCGCGATGCGGCCGACCGCACATTCCGGATATTTCGCCTGACAGGCGAAATATCCGATTTAGTGCAGCCACGAGCCGGACGTATGTCTCCGTGATCATGACCCCCGCCGTAGCCGTGCAGCGGGTTTCCCATGATCCCGGAGACTTGTGGTACACGGGTGTACATGATCACTCCGTGATCATGAAAAACCGTTGGTGTCGGCAGCAGCGCGGCATGATCGCGGAGACTTCTGGTCGCTGCGCTGTGCTCCGCGGGCCGCGGCGCCCGCCGCGTGTGGGACCTGCATCGCGGATCGCGCTCGCACCGCCAGCTGCCAGCAAGCCAACACAATCCAGCGCCGGCCGTCGCGCACACCATGACCGGGCGCCATCGTCGTTTCCGATCTCCGCATGCTGAAAAAAGTGCGGCCGGGGTTTGATTAGGGCCATGTGGCCACATTATCGTGATCGAGGGAGGTGACCATGACCGAAACAGTCGCCCAGCTGGCGACCGAACCCCAGATCGATCAGGAGTTGCTCGCCGAGGCGCGGGACCAGCTCAACGGTGTGACCTCGAACGAGGCCCTCAACGAAGGGCTGCGAATGCTCGTCCGGCACAAGCGCCAGGAGCGCCGGGAGGCACTCAGGGAACGGCGAAGGATGTCCCGAGAGGGCGCCTGCAACTATGCGGCCCTCGACGGGGCGAGCGAGTGAGGTATCTGGCCGACACCAGCGCCCTCGTCCGCCTGCAGCGTGAGCAGGCGCTGCCTGTGCGGGACGATCTCGTCGAGCGCGGCCTGATCGCCGTGTGTGAGCCGACAATGACGGAGGCGATGAAACTCGCCGCCGCCAAGGAATATCTTGCGGTTGAGGACCAGATCCGGGCGGGCCGGCGCTAGTCCAGGGCGACGCGCAGATGGCGGGGCCCGCGGAGGACGGCGCTGATGCGGTACTCCGGCGGGTCCTCCAGCAACCGGGCGCGGGCCAGCACCGGGGCCACCGCGCGCAGCGCCACCTGGGCCTCCAAGCGGGCCAGCGGAGCGCCGAAACAGTAGTGGATGCCGTCGCCGAAGGCCAGGTGCTGGGCCGGGCGGCGCTCCGGATTGAAGCGGTCCGGGTCGGTGAACTGCTCCGGGTCGCGGTTGCCCGAGGCCAGGACCAAGGTCATCGTCGCGCCCGCGGGGATCGTCGTGCCGGCGATCTCGATGTCCGCCAGGGCGGCGCGGTGCGGCAGCATCTGGACCGGCGGGTCGAACCGCAAGACCTCCTCCACCAGCGGCATCACCAGGTCCGGGTCGGCGAGCAGGCGCTCCAGCCACAGCGGCTGGCGCAGGAGTACCAGGCAGCTGTTGGCGATCAGGTTGACGGTCGTCTCGTGGCCGGCGATGAGCAGCAGCACCGCGGTGCTGACCAGCTCGTCGCGGGTCATCCGGCCGTCGGGGCCGTCGTCCGTGGCCAAGGCCGAGAGCATGTCGTCGCCGGGGGCGGCGATGCGGCGGTCGACCAGGTCGCCGAGATAGTCGGCCAGGTCGCCCAGGGCGGCGACGTCCGGGGTCACCCGGGCCAGGGCGGCGTCGATCCAGGCGCGGAAGCGCGGCTCGTCCTCCAGCGGCACGGCGAGCAGCCGGCAGATGACCTGGACCGGCAGCGGATAGGCGAACTGGTCGACGAGGTCCACCGTCGACGGCGGGAAGTCGCCGACCAGGCCGGCGGCGATCTCCTCCAGCGACGGCTGCAGGTCGGCGATCCGGTTCGGGGTGTGCGGCGGGCCGAACGGGCGGGTGGCGAGCCGGCGCAGCCGGTCGTGGTCCGGCGGGTCCCGGTGCAGGAACGACGGGGTCAGGTCCATCAGCTCGTCGGGAGAACGGGTCGAGGTGACCCGTGGGTCGTGCAGCAGGGCGGAGATCTCGCGGAACGTGCTCACGACATAGGTACCGTCCGTCTCCACGCCGACCGGGGTGCGGCGCAGCGAGGTGTAGAGGGGGTACGGGTCGTGCCGGTTCACGGGCGCCAGGATGGCGCTGAAGACGGAGCCCAGGGACGTGGTCATCGGATGCTCCTCACGGTGGTCGGGCGGTGGCCGGTGACGACCACGGTCGCGTCCCGGGCCAAGAAGCGCGGCTCCGGCACCCCGGCCGGGACCGGTCGCAGCTGATCAGGGCGGTCGACGGCGGCGAACTCCGGCGGAACGGCGCGGCCCGATCGGCGGTCGAAGGGCAGATTGGCGCCGTCGCTGAGCTGCACCCGGCGGGTGGGCAGGTCGAGGCCGATCGCGCGGACCCCGAGCCGCCAGCGGGCGTCGAGGTCGGCGCGGCGCGGCAGGCCGGTCGCGTCGCGCCGGATCCGGCCGCTCAGCGCCTGCTTCGACAGCAGCGGCCGGTCGTAGGGGCCGTAGCCCTCCTCGCGCAGCGCCTCGGCGGCGCGCAGGCCGGCCAGGGACGCGCCGACGATGACGATCCGCCCGGCGCGTATCGGCGGCATGTCCATGCGTCCAACGTGCCCCGCGGCGCCGCCGCCCGGGGTCACCCGGTGGGGAGGGCCGCGCGGACCACGGTGCCGGCCCCCGGCGCGCTGTGGATGTCCAGCGTCCCGCCGAGCAGCGCCGCCCGCTCCCGCATCGAGCGCAGGCCGAGCCGGCCCGGGTGCGGCCCGTCGGGGGCGAAGCCGACGCCGTCGTCGATGACCTCCAGCACCACGTGGCTGTCGTCACCGGCCAGCCGCAGCGTGACCTGGGAGGCCGCGGCGTGCCGGGCGGCGTTGCCCAGGGCCTCCAGGGCGATGCGGTACAACGCCTCCTCGACCTGCGGGCTGACCGGCGGGTCGGCGTCCAGCTGCAGGCCCCAGCCGGCCGGCCGTCCGTCCGGGGAGGAATCAGTGAGGCCGGAGGCGGCGTGCAGCGTCTCGAAGACGCCCTTGAGCGCGGTGGCCAGGCCCGCGCCGACCAGCGTCTCCGGGCGCAGCCGCAGGATGATGCCGCGCAGGTCGGTCAGGCCGGCCGCGGCGGTCTCCTTGATCCAGGCCAGCGACGCCTCGGCGTGCGCCGGGTTGCCGTAGAGCAGCTCGGCGGCGGTGCCGGCGCCGAGACTGATGCCGTACAGCGTCTGCACCACCGAGTCGTGCAGGTCCCGGGCCAGCCGGGCCGGCTCGGCGGCGGCGGCGAGCAGCAGCTCGGCCAGCGGCACGAACGGCGTCAGCGCCTCCGGCCGGGGCGCCCGGCGGCCGGTGGCGGCCAGCAGCCCGCCCGGGACCGGGTGGTAGAGCACCCGGCCGGACCGCTCGACCCGGCCGGCGGCCATCGCCCGGATCGCCGTGCCGCGGTCGAGGCCGTCGCCCGGGCCGGCACAGGACAGTACCGTCGCCGAGGCATCCAGGACGTGCACGGCGCGGGCGCCGGACGTGTGCCGGGCCAGCGCGCACAGCGCGTCGAGGGCGGGGGTCAACTGGGTGCCGCCGCATGGACGGGGACCAGGCCCACCCGCATCGCGTAGAGGGCGGCCTGGGTCCGGCTCTCCGCGCCGAGCTTCTGCAGGATGTTGCTCACGTGCGTCTTGACGGTCTGCGGCGCGATGTGCAGCTCGCGGGCGATCTGCCCGTTGGCGCGGCCGCGGGCCAGCAGCGTGAGGACCTCCTCCTCGCGCCGGGTCAGCTGCGGCGGGGTGGCCGGCACGTGCACGTCGCGCACCAGCCGGGCGGCGACCGCCGGGGACAGCTGGACCTGGCCCGCGGCGGCGGCCCGCACCGCCCGGTGCAGCTCCTCGGCGTCGGTGTCCTTGAGCAGGTAGCCGACCGCGCCGGCGTGCAGGGCGTCGGCGATCAGCTGGGGCTCCAGGTAGCCGCTCAGCGCCACGACCTCCACGCTGGGCAGCTCCCGGCGGATGACGGCGATGGCGCTGATGCCGTCCAGGACGGGCATGAGCAGGTCCATCAGCACGATGTCGGGGCGCAGCTCGTGGGTCAGCGCGACGGCCTCGCGCCCGTCGGCGGCCGCGCCGACCGTCTCCAGGTCGCCGCTGAGCGACAGGAAGCTGCGCAGCCCCTCGCGCACCATCGCATGGTCGTCGGCGATCAAGATCCTGATACTCATCGCGCCGCCGTATACCCCGCGAAAGCCGCAAATACCCCAGGCTCCGGAGCCAATCGAACTACGCCGAATGGGGGAGGCCGAAGGTGTGCTCAACCGCCAAACCGCGGCGGGATGTGCCCGGGGGCCGCCTGTCGGCACGGTTGGGAGCGTGACGCACTACTTGCACCGGCTGAGCCGGTTCTCCCTGGTGGGAGTCAGCGGTGTCGTCGTCAACAACGTCGCCCTGCTCGTCCTGCACGGGCTGCTCGGGCTCAACCTGCTGCCCGCGACGGTAGCCGCGGTCGAGCTCGCCCTGGTGTCCAACTACGTCCTGCACGAACTGTGGACCTTCCGTCGCCGGCGCCTGTCCCTGCAGCGCTTCGCCTACTTCAGCCTCGCCGGCCTGGCCGCCCTGCCGGTCAACGTCGTCGTCGTCCAGTTGCTGGTCGCCCTCGGCATGCACTACCTCCCCGCCAACCTGGTCGGCATCGTGGCCGGCTTCGGGGTCAACTTCGCCGTCAGCTCGAAGTGGATTTGGAGTGAACGCACCGATGGAGCAGATGGTGTTGGCCGTCCTCACCCTGATCTCGCTGCTGCTGACGGTGCAGGCGGCTCACGCCCTGTATCTCATGATCTACACGTGGGACCAGCCGGAAGCGGACGCCAAAGCGCGCGTGCCCGATCAACGTGTTACGCCGGAACTCTCCTTCACCGCCATCCTCCCGGCCCGGCACGAGGAGGAGGTCATCCAAGCCACCATCGCCCGCGCCGCGTCCGCTGAATACCCGCCGCACCTCGTGCAGATCCTGGTCGTCTGCTCCGCCGACGATGTCGGCACGATCGAGCAGGCCCGGGTGCAGGTCAACGCGCTGCGCGCGGCCGGGCGGACCAACGTGGACGTGGTCGTCTTCGACGACGGGCCGATCAACAAGCCGCACGGGCTGAACACCGCGCTGCGCTACGCCACCAACGACATCGTCGCGGTCTTCGACGCCGAGGACGAGGTGCAGCCGGAGCTGTTCGACATCGTCAACACCATCATGCTGACCGACGACGTCAGCGTGGTGCAGGCCGGCGTGCAGCTGATGAACTTCGATTCCAACTGGTACTCGACGTTCAACGTCCTGGAGTACTTCTTCTGGTTTCGCAGCCGGCTGCACTACCACGCCAAGAACGGCGCGATCACTCTCGGCGGTAACACCGTGTTCTTCCAGCGCGAGCTCATCGAGCGGCTGGGCGGCTGGGACGAGACGAACCTGACCGAGGACGCCGACATCGGCCTGCGCGTGTCCAGCATGGGGGAGAAGGTCCGGGTGGTCTACGACGACCGCTACGTGACCAAGGAGGAGACGCCGCCGACGCTGCAGAGCTTCATCAAGCAGCGCACCCGGTGGTGCCAGGGGTTCATGCAGACCCTGGGCAAAGGGACCTGGAAGCTCATGCCCAACCGGCGGCAGCGCTTCCTGGCCTGGTACACCCTGGCGTTCCCGCACGCCCAGGCGATGCTCGGCGTCTACCTGCCCTTCGCCCTGCTGCAGGCGTTCGTGCTCAGCGTGCCGGTCCCCGTGGCCATGCTGTCCTGGCTGCCGGTGCTGCTGCTCGGCGCGCACTTCGTCATGTCCGTCGTCGGGCTGTACGAGTTCACCGGCGCGCACGGCCTCAAGGCCGGCCCGGGCACGGTGGTGAAGATGGCGATCACCTGGTTCCCGTACCAGATGGTGCTGTCCTACGCCGCCGCCCGGGCGCTCTACCGCCAGCTCAAGGGCGCCACCAACTGGGAGAAGACCGCCCACGTCGGCGCCCACCGCACCGCCGAGGCCCCGGAGTTGACCAATGTCGGCTGACGTCCTCGCCCGCCCCCGGCCGCCGGCCGCCGGCGCCGTCCGCAAGCCGGACAAGGCGCCCAAGCTGCTGCTCGCGCTGTGCATGCTGATCGGCCTGGTCAGCCACGGGTGGAACATGTTCCGCTACCCGCTGTACCTCACCGACGAGGGCATCTACATGGAGCAGGCCTGGTCGGTGCTCAGGGAGGCCAAGCTCTCGCCGTACACCTACTTCTACGACCACGCCCCGATGGGGTGGCTCGCGCTGTCGGGCTGGGTCGCGGTGCTGCCGGGCGGCTTCAACGCCTTCGGCAACGCCATCAACACCGGCCGCGCGCTGATGCTGATCGTGCACGTGGCGTCGGTGTTGCTGATGTTCGAGACGGTACGGCGGTTCACCGGCAGCAAGCCGGCCGCGTTCCTGGCCACGTTCGTGTACAACCTGTCTCCGCTCGGGGTGTACTACCAGCGCCAGGTCCTGCTCGACAACCTCATGATGTTCTGGATCCTGCTCGGGCTCTACCTGCTGGCCCGCCGGGACGGGCGGATCGTCACCGCGATGGGCGCCGGCTTCTGCTTCGGCCTGTCGCTGGTGACCAAGGAGAACGCGCTGTTCATCCTGCCCGGCTGCGCGTACCTGCTGCACAAGACGATCAAGGAGCAGCCCAACCGGCGCTTCGGGGTGAGCTTCTGGTGGTTCTCCGTGCTCGCGCCGGTCGTCGGCTACCTGCTGTTCGCGCAGATCAAGAACGAGCTGTTCCCGGAAAGCTTCAACTTCAGCCTGGCCACCAACACCCCCGGCGACCACGTGTCGCTGCTGTACACCGTGTGGTGGCAGCTGCACCGCAACTCCAACAGCTCCAACGGCCTGTCCTTCACCTACCTGCTGCACGCCAGCTGGCTGTTCAAGGACCGGTACCTGCTCATCGGCGGCGCCGCGGCGACCGTGCTCGCGCTCATCTCGGGCCGGCGCAACAAGCGGCTGCGCACGCCGATGCTCGCCTGCGCGCTCATGGCCCTGGGCTACGCGTTCTACCTGAGCCGCAGCGCCCTGCTCGACTTCTACATCGCGCCGATGATCCCGCTGTTCGCGCTCAACCTGGGCATGTTCTTCGGCTGGCTCACCCGGCGCACCGCGCAGGCCGGCGCGGCGGTGCTCGTCGCCTGCATCCTGGTGCCGGTGCTGGTCATGCCCGGCGGCTTCATGGTCAAGTACAACACCCGGGGCCAGCTGGAGTTCAGCGACGCCTACCGGCTGCCGCTCACCCAGCTGCAACAGCAGCAGGTGGCCTGGATCAAGGCGAACATCCCGACCAGCGCCCGGCTCATCATCGACGACGACATCTGGGTGGCGCTGCACGACAGCAACCCGCCGTACCGCTACGCGCACCCGCACTACAAGGCCACGTCCGACCCGGACGTGCGGGACAAGGTCTTCCATTCCAGCTGGGAGAACGTCGACTACGTCGTGATGTCGAACAAGATGCGCGACGCCCTCCAGCGCGGCGGCGAGACCTGGATCATCGAGGCGATCGACCAGCACGGCCAGACCGTCTGGCAGGCCACCCGCGGCGACGTCTCGCTGTCAATCGTGAAGATCGGCAACACATCCTAGATCCCCTGGCCGGAGCTCATGGGAGAGTCCTGATGCAACCGCTCAAGCATCGGCCCGCAGTACCGCGCGCCAAGGCACGCCGGAAACGGGCCAACAAGGTCAAGCTGTCGAGGAAGCGCCTGCTGCTGGCCGCGGTGGCGGCCCTGCTGCTGATCATGGCGGGCCGGTCCCTGCTGCCGGCGCTGGGCGTGTCGGCGCCCGGCGTCGGGGGCGGGACGGAGCCGACGCCGACGGAGATCGTGACGAAGGCCCCGAAGGCGCCGTCGGTGGACCTCAACGGGGTCATGGTGCCGGGTGGCGGCTCGCCCATGATCACGCTGAATCCGGGCCTGGTACGGCTGGGCGGCACGGTGACCGTCCAGGGCCAGGGCTTCGACAACGGTTCCATGGTGGACGTGTACCTGGGTCCGTCGACCAGCGCGCAGCAGCCCGGCCAGAAGAAGCCCGCCGGCAAGCCGCACCTGGTGGCCACCGCGAAGGCGAAGAAGTACGGCATCTTCGTCGCCAACTTCTCGATGCCCACCAAGATGTCCGCGCCCGTGCAGGAGGTCACCGCCCAGGCGCGCGGCAGCGACAAGGTCGCCAAGGCCGACGCGTCGGTGGCCCAGGGCTCCGGCCAGGCGACGCTGTCCAAGATCGTCGGTAAGCCCGGGGACACGATCAACTTGACGGTGGAGGGCTTCGCGCCGGGCGAGCAGCTCAACGTGTACTGGGGCCGCATCAGCGGCGACCCGAGCCTCACCCTCAAGGCCGACCAGGATGGTTCCGTGGGTAAGACGCCGATCAGAGTTGGGGTCACGGCGGTCGGCACGACCAGTCTGGTGGTCGTGGGCAAGACGAGTGGTGCGGCGGCCAGCGCGCCGTTCCAGGTGCTGCGGCTGTACCCGTCGATCAAGCTCGCGCCCTACGCGGTGAAGGCCACCCAGACGATCACCTTCTCCGGCTCCGGCTTCGCGCCGGGTGAACGGGTGCTGGTGCGCCTCAACGCGGCCGGCGGCCGGCCGGTGATGGCCATCGAGACCGACGGCGCCGGCGGGTTCAAGGGCGCCGGGCTCACCATGCCGTATGCGCTCAAGGGCGCCCAGATGCTGGTGTTCACCGGTGAGCAGAGCCGGGCGGCGGCCTCGAGCGGGTTCACGATCCTGCCGTACATGCCGCAGGCGCGCACCAACGCCTACGGCGGCCTGCCGGGCACCATGGTGAACTTCTACGCCACCCAGTTCGCGCCCAACGAGGCCGTGCACGTGACCGTGCAGACCGCCAAGGGCGCCAAGCCGGAGCTGGTCGCCGCGTTCCGGGTCGACGCGAAGGGTG
Source organism: Dactylosporangium sp. CA-092794 (assembly GCF_050948465.1). Lineage (NCBI taxonomy): Bacteria > Bacillati > Actinomycetota > Actinomycetes > Micromonosporales > Micromonosporaceae > Dactylosporangium > Dactylosporangium sp. CA-092794. The sequence goes on from NZ_CP192044.1 coordinate 2,286,300, forward strand.
CCGCGCGGGCGCAGGGGCAGTACACCATCCCCGGCGACACCGAGGACACCGTGATCTTCAACCTGACCGGCCAGCGCAGCGACGCGACCGCGACGGTCAAGTTCAAGGTCGACAAGTCCGGCGGTCCGGTCGACATCCCGCCGAACAAGCCCTACCACGTCCCGAAGAACCTGGAGAACTGAGGCTGTTGTACTGGCAGGCGTTCCGCGCCGCCCCGGAGGCGTTGATCGTGCTCGACGCCGCCGGGGTGGTGCGCCTGGCCAGCAGCGCCGCCGAGGCCCTCTTCCAGCGATCCACCGCCGATCTGGTCGGCCGCCGGGCGGCCGACCTCTTCGCCGGCGAGCCCGCCTTCAGCGCCGAGGCGCCGGTGGCCGCGGTGGTCCGGCTGCCCGACGGCCGGGAGCTGCCGGTCGACGTGCGCACCCGCACCCTCGCCGGCGACCCCGAGGGCCTGCTCGTGCTCGCCGTGGAGGACCAGAGCGCGCCCGGGCGCAGCCGGGCCAGCCTCGAGCAGCGCATCGCCCGGCTCAAGGTCGCCGGGCAGGAGCAGGACGAGCTGCTCGGCGACCTCATCCTCAACCAGGAGCGGGAGCGGGCCCGCATCGCCGCCGGCGTCCACGACGACAGCCTGCAGGTGATCACCGCCGCCACCCTGCGCGTGCAGCACCTGCGCCGGCGCCTGCGCGACCCCGAGGACCTGCAGATCCTGGACCGGCTGGAGGAGTCCCTGGTCCAGGCCGCCGACCGGCTGCGCCGGCTGATCTTCGACTTCCGCCCGCCGCGGCTGGACAGCGACGGGCTCGCCGCGGCCACCGGCGACCTGCTCGACGACCTTGCCGCGGACCACCATATCGAGGTACGGGTGGAGAACAGGCTCGTCGCGGAGCCCGCGCTGCCGACCCGGATGCTGCTCTACCGGATGCTGCAGGAGGCGGTCGCCAACGTCGGCAAGCACGCCGGCGCCGACCGCTGCACGGTGGTCCTCGGCGAGTCCGAGGGCGGCTACCTGGTCCGGGTCGTCGACGACGGCGTCGGCGCCGAGAACCTGCACACCGATCCGGGCCACCTCGGCCTGGTGCTCATGCGGGAGCGGGCGACGCTGGCCGGCGGGTGGTTCCGGATCAGCAGCGTGCCCGGCAGCGGTACCACCGTCACGTTCTGGGTACCGCGTGGCGCCGACCTGCAGAGCAAAGGAGCCTCATCGTGACCGGTCGTCCGCCCTACCGCGTGCTGATCATCGAGGATCACCAGGTGGTCGCCGAAGGGCTCGCCGCCCTGCTCAACGAGCACCCGGAGCTGCGCGTCGTCGCCCTGGCCAGCAGCGTCGGGGAGGTCGAGCACCTCGCCGACGTGGAGCGGGTCGACGTGGCGCTGTGCGACTTCTGGCTGCCCGACGGCACCGGCGCCGAGGCGGTCGCGGCGCTGCGCGCCCACCAGCCCGACGCGGCCATCGTCTTCCTCAGCGCCGACCAGAGCGACCAGGTGATCCTCACCGCGCTGGAGGCCGGGGCCGCCGGCTACCTGGTCAAGAGCGCCGGCGGGGCCGACGTGGCCGAGGCGGTGCGCCGCGCCGTCGACGGCGAGATCCTGGTGCCGGCCCGCCAGCTGGCGAAGCTCCTGGCCCGCCGGCGCGAGCACGCCCGCCGCTCGCAGGAGCACGCCCGGCGGCTTGATAGCCTCACGCCGCGCGAACGGCAGATCCTCGCCCTGATGACCGAGGGCCGGGACAACCGCGACATCGCGCGCGAGCTGAGCATCAGCTACACCACGGTCCGCAGCCACGTGCGGCACCTGCTGAGCAAGATGGGGGCCCGCTCGAAGCTCGAGGCCGTGGTCCGCGCCGCCGACTGGGACGCGGACACGTCTCCGCCAATTGAGGCATGAACAAATCCGACATTTGTACGCTGACTCCATATTCCCGATATCCGTAGCGTGAGGACCTGCCCCGCCGTCAAACGTGAGGACAGGTCAGCTACATGGGTCGCACGCGCCTTTACTGGATCGCGGCCGTGGTCGCGGTCGCCATCGCAGGAGTGGCAATGGTGCCACTGCTCAGCAGCAAGAAGGTCCACCCGACGATGACGCAGTCCGGCCAGCGGTCGCAGATGCCACTGCATGCCGAGGGCAGCCGCATCGTGGACGCCCGGGGTGAGACCGTGACCTTCACCGGCGTGAACTGGTTCGGTCTGGAAACCAATACGTTCGCCCCGCACGGGCTGTGGTCGCGCGGCCTCGACGCCATGCTCGACCAGATGGCCGCCCAGGGCTTCAACTCGGTCCGGCTGCCGTTCAGCAACGAGCTCTTCGACGCCGCCTCGAAGCCGACCGGCATCGACTATTCGCAGAACCCCGGCCTGCAGGGGCTCACCGGCCCGCAGATCATGGACAAGGTCGTGGAGGGCGCCACCAAGCGCGGCATGATGGTCATCCTCGACCGCCACCGCCCGACGTCGCAGGCGCAGAGCAACCTCTGGTACACCGACAAGATCAGCGAGGACCGCTGGATCTCCGACTGGGTGATGCTCGCCAAGCGCTACAAGAACAACCCGCTCGTGGTCGGCGCCGACCTGCACAACGAGCCGCACGGCGAGGCCACCTGGGGTGACGGCAACGCCAAGACCGACTGGCAGCTCGCCGCGCAGAAGGCCGGCGACGCCGTGCTCAAGGCCAACCCGAACTGGCTCATCATCGTCGAGGGCATCGAGAAGTACCGCAACGACGGCTACTGGTGGGGCGGCAACCTGGAAGGCGCCAAGGACCACCCCGTCAAGCTCTCCGATTCCTCCAAGCTGGTGTATTCCGCGCACGACTACAGCCCGAAGGTCTGGTCGCAGCAGTGGTTCAACGACCCGTCGTTCCCGGCCAACATGCCGGCGCTGTGGGACAAGCAGTTCGGGTACCTGGTGAAGAACAACACCGCCCCGGTCCTGGTCGGCGAGTTCGGCGGCCGCTCGGTGGCCGAGCAGGACGCCAAGGGCGGCAAGGACCTCGAGGGCATCTGGCAGCGCAACCTCGTCGGGTACCTCAAGGACAACGGCCTCAGCTACACCTACTGGGCCTGGAACCCCAACTCCGGTGACACCGGCGGGGTCCTCAAGGACGACTGGAAGACCATCGACGCCGACAAGATGGCCCTCCTGAAGACCTACCAGGCCCCCCTGGCGGCGGCCGGGCAGTAGCCCGCGACCGCACCCGCACGGCCCTCCCCTCGCTGGTACGTTCGCGGGGGGAGGGCCGATCCATGCTTGAAACGGCTACTGTCGTCGACACCGCGATGGGACCGCTGAACGCGATCCTCTGCACGCCCGACGGCCCGGCGAGGGCCGGCCTGGTGCTCTGCGACGGCTCCGGCCCCGCCACCCGCGACGCCTGGCAGGGCGTCCCCGGCTGGCTCGCCGGGCGGGGGATCGCCACGCTGCGCCATGACAAGCCCGGCTGCGGCGGCTCGCCCGGCGACTGGCGGCGGCAGACCTTCGCCGACCGCGCCGCCGAGGGCCTCGCCGCCCTCGCCACGCTGCGCAAGCAGGCCGGCCTGGAGCGGGCCGGCCTCATCGGCTACAGCCAGGGCGGCTGGATCTCCCTGCTCGCCGCGGTCAACGCCCCCGACCAGATCGACTTCGTGGTGACCCTCGGCGGGCCGTTCGTCGGCGTCGAGGAGCAGGAACGCACGCTGCTGGCCCGGGTCATGCGCCGCCGCGGCCTGCCGGAGCCGTCCGTCGAGGCCGGGCTGGCCTGGGCCGACGAGCGGGCCGCCCGGCTCGCCGCGGGCGAGGGCCCCGCGCGCGTCCTCGCCGACCAGGCCCGTCACGCCGGGCGGGACTGGGCCGCGGTCGTGTGCGACCGGCCCTACGACACCCCCGAGGAGCTGGCGTTCTTCGCCCGCTCGCTGAGCTTCGACCCGGGGGCGCTGCTGCCGTTCCTGCCCTGCCCGATCATGGTGTTCCTCGGCGCGGACGACGAGCACGTGCCGGTCGAGCGCAGCCTCGAGGTGCTCGGCCAGCGGCTCCCGCCGCGCCATCGCGGCCGCAACGGGGTCGCGGTGTTACCCGGGGTCGGGCACATGTTGTACCCGGTGCCGCCGCGCCCGGACGTGCCGCTCTTCGACCAGCTGTCGCCGGGCTTCCTGCCGCTGCTCGGCGACTTCCTGGAACGCATCGCCCCATAGGCATAGCCCGATTCTATGTAGTCGGCCCACATAGCAACGTGCCCGACGCCACTTCTAGCGTGTGCGAACACCGCCAGCAGGCGCTGGCCTTAACAAGGCGTTCACACGGAGGAAGCGTTGATCAGGCAGACAGGCGCGCCGCGGCGGGTGTTGTTCGCGGCGCTCGGGTTATCGATCGCCGCGGCGTTCTCGGCCGCGTGCAGCAGCCCCCAGCAGGCCGCCCAGGAGCCGGTCGGCGACGGCGCACCGATCAAGGTCGGACTCGTCTACTCGCAGACCGGGGCGCTGGCCGGTTACGGCAAGCAGTACATCGAGGGCTGGAAGGCCGGCCTCGCCTACGCCACCAAGGGCACCGGCAAGGTCGGCAACCGGCCGATCGAGGTCAAGGAGGTCGACGACGCCGGCGACGCGGCCAAGGCGGTGTCGGCGGGCAAGGACCTCATCGGCCAGGGGTACAAGATCCTCGCCGGCAGCACCTCGTCGGCCGTCGCCGGGCAGATGGCCCCGCTCGCGGCGCAGAACAAGGTCCTGTTCATCTCCGGCCCGGCCGCGACCGACGCGGTGACCGGCATCAACAAGTACACCTTCCGCTCCGGCCGTCAGTCCTACCAGGACGTCCTCGCCGCCAAGTCCTACCTGCCCGCCCCCTCCGGCAAGAAGGTCCTCGTCTTCACCCAGGAGGGCGCGTTCGGCAAGTCCAACGCCGACGCCGTCCAGGCCGTCATCGGCGGCGCCGGCGCCAAGGTCGACACCCTCGCCGTGCCGGCCAACGCCACCGACGTCACCGGCTTCGCCGTGCAGGCCAAGAACGCCAAGGCCGACATGATCTTCGTCGCCTGGGCCGGCACCACCGCCACCGCCATGTGGCAGGCCCTCGATCAGCAGGGCGTGCTCGGCTCGACCCTCGTGGTCACCGGCATCGACCAGCGCGCCTCCTGGCCCGCCTTCGGCGCCGCCGGTTCGAAGATCTCGCTGCTGGCCCACTACTTCGACGGCGCCAGCGACAACGACGCGGTCGCCGCGCTGCGCAAGAGCGTCGACGGCGGCAAGATCGACCTGTTCCACCCCGACGGCTTCACCGCCGCGCAGATGGTCGTGCGGGCCGCGCAGGAGGGCGGCGACGACGTCGACAAGATGATCAGCGCCCTGGAGGGCTGGTCCTTCGACGGGGTCAAGGGCAAGCTCACCGTGCGCAAGGAGGACCACGCCCTGCTCCAGCCGATGTTCCAGGGCAAGTTCTCCGGCACCGGCGCCGACCTCAAGCCCGACCTGGTCAAGGCGATCGACCCGGCCGACGCCGCGCCGCCGGTCGCGCAGATGAAGGGCTGAGCCGGTGTCGCTGCGACCGGCACCGGTGGCCGGGGCGGATGCCCCGGCCACCGGCCTGCTCTCCACCCGCCGGCTGACCTGGAAGGTCGGCGGGGTCGCGATCGTCGACGCGGTCTCCATCGACCTGGCCGAGGGCGAGTTCCTCGCGGTCATCGGCCCGAACGGGGCCGGCAAGACCTCGCTGTTCAACCTCGTCTCGGGGCTGCGCCGGCCCACCGACGGCTCGGTGTCCATCGCCGGGCACGACGTGACCCGGCTGCCGCCGCACCGCCGGGCCCGCCGCGGGCTCGGCCGGACCTTCCAGTCCTCGTCGGTGTTCGGCTCGCTCACCGTCGCCGCCAACGTCGGCCTGGCCGTGCAGGCCCGCCGCGGCGGCTCGATCCGGCCGTTCCCGCTGCCCGGGCGCGACCGGGCCGTCGCCGAGCGGGCCGAGCGGGTGCTCTGGCGGGTCGGGCTCGACCACCGCGCCGGCGCGCTCGCCGGCACCCTCGCCCACGGCGAGAAGCGCAAGCTCGAGATCGCGCTGCTGCTCGCCGGCGAGCCCCGGGTGCTGCTGCTCGACGAGCCGATGGCCGGGGTCAGCGCCGAGGACGTGCCCGGCCTCGTCGCGCTCATCAAGACCCTGACCCGCGAGGAGCGGCGCAGCGTGCTCATGGTGGAGCACCACATGGACGTCGTGCTCGACCTCGCCGACCGGGTCGCGGTCATGCACCACGGGGCGCTGCTGGTCTGCGACACCCCCGACGTGGTCATGGCCGACCGCACCGTGCAGGAGGCGTACCTGGGGGAGAAGCTGTGAACATCCTCGACGTCGACGACCTGTCGGTGCGCATCGCCGGGTCGCACATCCTGCAGGGCGTCACCTTCGCCGTCGCGCCCCGCGGCGTCACCGCGCTGCTCGGGCGCAACGGCGTGGGCAAGACCACCACGCTCAAGGCCGTGCTCGGGCTGCTGCCCCGCGGCGCCGAGGTGGCCGGCGAGGTCCGCTATGCCGGCGCGCCGATCACCCGGCAGCCCACGTTCCGGCTGGTCCGCGACGGCCTCGGCTATGTGCCCGAGGACCGCGGCGTCTTCGCCGGGCTCACCGTCGCGGAGAACCTCCGGCTGGCCGAGCGGCCCGGCGCCGCGCCCGACTACGAGCGGGTCTACGGCCTCTTCCCCGAACTGCAGCGCCGCGGCCGGCAGCGGGCCGGCACCCTCTCCGGCGGCCAGCAGCAGATGCTGGCCATCGGCCGGGTCCTGCTGAACTTCAACCGGCTGCTGCTCGTCGACGAGCCGACCAAGGGCCTCGCGCCGAAGGTGGTCGGCGAGGTCGCCGCCGCCCTGCGGGCCGTCGCCGAGACCGTGCCGATGCTGCTCGTCGAGCAGAACCTGGCCGTGGTCCGCCGGCTGGCCCGGGACGCGGTCGTCATCGCCGCCGGCAAGGTCGCCTACACCGGGGCGGCCGAGGAGCTGCTCGACTACACCGAGAAGACCAAGGCGCTGCTCGGCGTCGGCAAGGAGCACTCATGAGTACGGTCGTGCTGCTCACGCTGACCGGGCTGGGGCTGGCCGCGCTGTACTTCCTGGTCGCCTCCGGCCTGGCGCTCGTCTTCGGCCTCGCCGACGTGCTCAACTTCGCGCACGGGCTGTTCCTCTCCGTCGGCGCCTACGGCACCTGGTGGGCGGCCGGCCACCTGCCCGGCGGCTGGGGCTTCGCGCTCGCCGTCGCCTTCGGCGTGGCCTGCGGCACGGTCGTGGCCACGCTCGTCGAGCTGGTGCTGATCCGGCCGCTGTACCGGCGCACGATCGAGCAGGTGCTGGTCACCGTCGGGCTGTCGCTGGCCGGGGTGGCGCTGCTGCAGGCCTCCTGGGGCAGCGACCCGCGGCCCTTCCCGCGTCCCCGATGGACGCAGACGCTCACCTCGATCGCCGGGGCGCGGGTGCCCAACGACCGCTTCCTGCTCATCGGCGCCGCCGCCGTGGTGCTCGCCGCGATGCTGGCGGTGCTGAAGTACACCCGGATCGGCCTGGTCATCCGGGCCGGCGTCGAGGACCGCTCGATGGTCACCGCCCTCGGCATCGACGTGCGGCGCGCCTTCACGCTGGTGTTCGCCATCGGCGGCGCCGCCGCGGCCCTGGCCGGCGCCCTCTACGGCGTCTACGCCGGCTCGATCTCGCCGACCGGCGGCAGCTCGCTGCTCATCTTCGGCTTCATCGTCGTCGTCATCGGCGGCATGGGCTCGGTCACCGGCGCCGCCTACGCCGCGGTCGCCGTCGGCCTGCTCCAGCAGTTCGTCAACTACACCTCCTCCGGCCTCGGCGACATCTGCGTGGTCGCGCTGCTCGCCGTCGTGCTGCTGGTCCGTCCACAAGGGATCACCGGGAAGGTCGCCACCTCATGACGACGACGCAGACCGTCGCGCCCACCCAGGCCGTCTCGTACGTCCGGCTCCGGCGGTTGTGGCCGGTCGCCGCGCTGGTCGTGTTCGCCGCCCTGCCCTACTGCGGGCTGCGCATCCCGGGCGTGTTCGACTCCCCGGTCAACGCGCCCGGCACGCTGCAACTGCTCGCCCTGTGCCTGGTCTTCGGCGCCCTGGCGACCGGCTACGACCTGCTCTTCGGGCGTACCGGCCTGCTCTCCTTCGGCCACGCCCTCTACTTCGCCGGCGGCGTCTACGGCACCGACATCCTGGTCACCAAGGCCGGCCTGGGCCTGTGGACCGCGATCCTGCTCGCCGTCGCCGGCACCACCGCGCTGGCCCTGCTGCTCGGCGCGGTCGCGCTGCGCACCGGCGGCATCGCCTTCGCCATGGTCACGCTGGCCTTCGCGCAGGTCGCCGCGATCACCATCGGCCGCAACCCGGGCGACGCCACCGGCGGCGAGGAGGGCCTGCCGATGTCGGCCGAGCGGGTGCCCGCGTTCCTCGTCGGCGTCGCCAACACGGTGAACCTGTACTGGCTCGCCCTCGCCGTCGTCGTGATCACCGTGCTCGTCGCCCACGCCATCGCCGGCTCGCCGGCCGGCCGCGTCCTGGCCGCCATCCGCGACGACGAGCGGCGGGTCGGCGTCCTCGGCCTGGACCCCTACCGGTACCGCCTCTTCGCCTTCACCGTCGCGGGCGGCCTCGCGGGCCTGGCCGGGGCGATGTACGCGCTGCTCATCGGCGGCGCGACGCCGCACATCGCGGCCTCCGACCAGACCCTGACCCTGCTCGTCATGGTGGTGCTGGGCGGCCCGGGCACCCGGTGGGGCCCGCTGATCGGCGGCTTCCTGTTCACCTATCTGGACTACCGGCTGGTCGCGCTCGGCAACTCCGACGCGGTCGACGGCCTGCCCGGGGTGCTGCGCGGGCCGCTGTCGCAGCCGCTGTTCATCCTCGGCACCGTCTTCATCCTGGCGGTGTACTTCTTCCCCGGCGGCCTGGTCGGCCTGCGCACCCGCCTGGGTCCCTTGGCGAAGTGGCTCCCCACGCGCCGCTGAGCGCCGGGGCTACCGCCGCGATTCACCGTTAAATGCTGATTTATCCGATAAGTCAGGACATCTCCGATGTCCCGACTTATCGGATTTTTCGGTTATGTCCGAGTCGTGCCGCTCCTGGCCGGGTTTATTCCCCATCGTGCGGGCACTGTGACGGGACGCACTTTTCAATACGATACGGTTCCGTATCGCCCCGCCCGGCGCTACGTTAATACGGAACTGTTCCGTATCGTTTCTCGCGTTCCGAACCAGGGGAGCAACACCGTGGACGCAGCTACCCAGACAGCACCAGTCAACACCGGACATCCTCGACGCTGGGCGATCCTCGGCGTGCTCGTCATCAGCCTGCTCGTGGTGGTGCTGGACAACACCGTCCTCAACGTCGCCATGCGCACCATCGCCGACCCGCAGCGCGGCCTCGGCGCGACTCAGAGCCAGCTCGAGTGGGCGATCAACTCCTACACGCTGGTCTTCGCCGGCCTGCTGTTCACCGCCGGCATCCTCGCCGACCGGCTCGGCCGGCGCATCACCCTCACCGTCGGCCTCGCGCTGTTCGGCATCGCCTCGCTCACCTCGGCGTATGCGGGCTCGGCCGACCAGCTCATCGCCGCCCGCGCCCTGATGGGCCTCGGCGCCGCCGCGGTCATGCCGTCGACGCTGTCGATCATCGCCAACGTGTTCGACCCGCGGGAGCGCGGCCGGGCCATCGGCGTGTGGGCCGGCGCGGTCGGCCTCGGCGTCGCGATCGGCCCGATCGTCGGCGGCCTGCTGCTCGAGCACTTCTGGTGGGGCTCGGTCTTCCTGATCAACGTGCCGATCGTCGTCGTGGGCCTGATCCTGGTCAACTCGCTGATCCCCGAGTCGCGCGACCCGAAGCCGGGCCGCATCGACATCGTCGGCGTGCTGCTGTCCATCGTCGGGCTCACCTTGCTGACGTACGGCGTGATCGAGGGCGGCGACCACGGCTTCGGCAAGATCCAGGCGTGGGGCACGCTGGTCGCCTCGGCGGTCGTGCTCGGCGCGTTCGCGCTCTACGAGCGGCGTATCGAGTACCCGTCGCTGGACGTGCGGCTGTTCGCCAACCGCCGGTTCAGCGCCTCGACCGGCATGATCGGCCTGGTCTTCTTCGCGGCCATGGGCATCATGTTCGTCAGCGCCTTCTACCTGCAGCTGGTCCGCGGCTACGGCCCGCTGGCCTCCGGCGCCCTGTTCGTGCCGTTCGCCGTCGCCCAGATGGTCTTCGCCCCGCGCAGCGCCGCGATGGTCAAGCGCTTCGGCCCGAAGGCGGTCAGCACCACCGGCCTGCTGCTCGTCGCGATCGGCCTGGCCGCGTGGGTGTTCATCACCGCCACGACCCCGATCTGGATCGTCGGCGTGCTGTTCTTCCTCATGGGCGTCGGCATGGCCAACGTGATGCCGCCCGCGACGGAGTCGATCATGTCGTCGCTGCCCCGGGAGAAGGCCGGCGTCGGCTCGGCCGTCAGCAACACCATCCGTCAGGTCGGCGGCGCCCTCGGCGTGGCCGCCCTCGGGGCCGTCATCTCCTCGGTCTACCGCGACAACATCGCCGGCGCCACGGCCGCCCTGCCGGCCGCCGCGAAGGCTGCTGCTGACGAGTCCATCTCCGGTGCGTACGGGGTGGCGGCACACGCCGGGCCCGCCGGGGCGGCACTGATCCAGCACGCCAACAGCGCCTTCCTCACCGCCATGCACGACGCCGCGATCGGCTCCGCGATCTTCGCGGTGCTCGGCGCCGTGGTCGCCCTGGTGTGGCAGCCGGGCAAGCGCCCGGCCGACGCGCCCGCCCCGACCACCGCCGAGAGCCTGGCGGAGGAGCAGGGCGTGGAACTCGTCGCCACGGCGAGCGAGGCGTGAGGCGACCGATGAGTAGCTTCGGTGTGAAAACTCGGTAACAATGGAAACCATGACGCTCAGCGTGGATGTGGTGGCTGACCAGGACCGCAAGGGTCCTGGTCGGCCCCGCAGCGCCCGGGTCGACGAGGCGATCGTCGAGGCGGTGTTCGAGCTGCTCAGCGCCGGTCAGAGCGCGGACGCCATCTCCATCGAGGCGGTCGCCGCGAAGGCCGGCGTTGGCAAGGCGACGATCTACCGCCGCTGGCCCAACAAGGAGGCGCTGCTCATCGACGCCGTGCTGGCGATGAAGGGCCCACCCCCGGAGCTGCGCGGCGAATCGGTTCGCGACGACCTGATCACCCTGGTCGCCGCGATGCGCAACAAGCGCATGGCGCAATACGGCAAGGTCGCCGCCTGCCTGATGCCGGAAGTCTTCAAGAGCCCGGAGATGACCCGCGTCTACCAGGGCATCGTGGAGCCCCGCCGCGAGGCGATGCGCTCGGTGCTGCGCCGCGGCATCGCCCTCGGCGAGCTGCGCGCCGACCTGGACGTGGAGTTCGCCCTGCTGGCCCTGATGGGCCCGACGCTGGCGCAGAGCATGCTGCGCTGGAACCCGAACATCCCCGACGAGGGCTTCGCGGAAAACCTGGTCGACTTCGTCCTCCGCGGCGCCCGCGCCTGACCCTTTCCTCCCGCCGCCCCGCCGCCGTCCTCCCCCCGGCCCCGCCCCGCCCGCCGGGAAGGGTTCAGCACCTCCACCTCTCACGGCGGGAGCGGGAGCGCCATCTTCGCGAACTGCCCGACCTCGTCGGGAGCACCTCTACCTCTCATGGCGGGAGCGGAGCAGCACCTTCACGAACGGCCCGACCGCATCGCCCCCGCCCCGCTGGGGATCGCCGTCGCCCCGCCCCCGCTGGGAGCGCCGCTGCCCTCGCCCAGCCCGGGAGCGGGAGCGGGAGCGCCACCTTCGCGAACTGCCCGACCTCGTCGGGAGCACCTCCACCTCTCACGGCGGGAGCGGAGCAGCACCTTTAACGAACGGCCCGACCGCATCGCCCCCGCCCCGCTGGGGATCGCCGTCGCCCCGCCCCCGCCGGGAGCGCCGCCGCCCTCGCCCAGCCGGGAGCGGAGCAGCACCTTCACGAACGGCCCGCCCCGTCGAGGGGTGGGCCGTTCGTTGCTTCGGCTCGCTCGCGGTTTCGCGCCTCGCAGGCGCCCCGCGAATGCGCAATGACCATAAATCTCCGTGATCATGCATCGACCCAGCCCGACATCCCGGGTTTTTCATGATCGTGGAGACTTATGGTACACATAGGTACATTTTTGTTCCGCGATCATGAAAAACTCGTGTGCACACGACGCCTTGTGCATGATCACGGAGACTTGTCGTCGCTGCGCGACCGCGCTCGCCGCGCTCGCCGCGCTCGCCGCGGTGCGTCACGGCGGGTCGCCGGGCGTCCCGGGGGTTAGGACTGGAGGCGGTGCAGGCGCAGAGCTAGTTGGACCTCCAGGGCGCGCTCCGGCTTCTGCCAGTCGGCGCCGAGGAGTTGGGCGATGCGGTCCAGGCGCTGGGTGACCGTGTTGACGTGGACGTGCAGGAGTTCGGCGGCGCGGGCCAGGCTGCCGCCCACGCCGAAGTAGGCCTCCAAGGTCTTCACCAGAGCCGTGCCGCGGCGGGCGTCGTAGTCCACGACCGGGCCGATCGCCGTGGCCAGGAAGGATCGCACGTCGCGGTCGCGGCCGTCGGGGGCCGAGCCCAGCAGCAGGCCCACGAAGCCCAGCTCGGCCGTGCTGGCGCCGGTGCCGGTGCGGCCCAGCGCGGCCAGGGCCGTCACGCACCGGTCCGCGTCGCGGTAGGCGGCGGCGATGCCCTCCGGGGCGGTGGCGGGGCCGCCGGCGCCCGCGGTGACCGGGCGGGCGAGCAGTTTGCCCAGGTCGCGGGCGACCGAGCGGGCCGCGTTGCCGGGGTGTTCGCCGGGTAGCAGCAGCACGATGTGGCCGTCGCGGGAGGCGGCCAGGCCGGAGCGGGTCTGGGCGTAGGTCTGCGCCCACGAGACCGCTCGCTGCCGGATGGAGCCGCCGGCCAGCGCGTCGGGGCCGATGGCGACGAGGACGTTCGGCGCGTCGAGGTCGACGCCGAGGCGCTTGGCGCGGGTGCGCAGGGAGTCGGCGTCGCGGGCCGGGCGGGTGATGACGTCGTCGAGCAGTTCGCCGCGGACCCGGCCCTCGGCCTCGGCGACGGTACGGCGGAACAGCTGCAGCAGGGCGGTGACCACCGCGGCCCGCTCCAGGATGCGCTGGTCGGCGTCGACCAGGGCGCGGTCGGGGCGCAGGACCAGGGCGCCGAGGTTCTCCGCGCCGGCCACCACCGCGGCCACCCACAGCGGGCCCCGGCGCACGCTGCGGCCCTCGGTCCGGGACGCCGCCAGGGCCTCGGCGACCGCGCTCGGGTCGGGCCGGGTCAGCTCGCCGACCACGGCGAGCTGCCGGCCCTCGGCGTCCAGGACCAGCAGCGCGCCGCCGAGCACCTCGACGACGACCGCGGCCACGTCCTCCACCCCGGCGCCGCGCAGTACCAGCGCGGTCATGCGGTCGTGGGCGGCCGCGGCCCGCTCGACGGAGTCGCTGTGCGCGCGGATGGTGGCGTTGGCGGCGGAGAGCTCCTCCAGGGCGGCCTGCGTCTCGCCGAGCAGCCGGGCCGTGTCGATCGCGACGGCGGCGTTGGCGGCCAGGGAGACCAGCAGCGACACCTCCTCGCGGGCGAACGGGCGGGCCGAGCGGTTGGCGGCGTACAGCACCCCGATGATCCGCGAGCCCAGCCGCAGCGGCACGCCGAGGATCGCGACCAGGCCCTCCTCGCCGACGCCGGCGTCGATGTCGCCGGTGTGGCGGAAGCGGGCGTCGCGCGGGTAGTCGGCGGTGACGTAGGGGCTGCCGGTCTGCGCGACCAGGCCGCCCAGGCCGGCCCCCATCGGCAGGCGGAGCGCCTGGAAGCGGGCCGAGATGGAGCCGTCGGTCACCCGCATGTAGGTGTCGCCGCGGCTCTCGTCGGTGAGCGTCATGTACGCCACGTCGGCCCCCAGCAGGGTCCGCGCCCGGTGCACGATGGCGGCCAGGACCGCGTCGACGTCGCGCAGGCCGGCCAGGTCGCTGGCGGTGTCGAAGAGCCCGGACAGCTCCTCCTCCCGCCGCCGGCGCCGCTCCAGCAGCGCGCGGACGCGCAGGGCGACGACCTTCGCCTCCTCCAGCTCCGCGATGCGCGCCGGCGGCAGGCCCGCGTTGCGGGCGGCGACGAGCGGGCCCTCGAACTCGACCGGCGCGGCCTCCCGCGCGAGCAACTCGAGGAACTCCAGCATCGTCACGAGTCCTAGTGTGCGGTCCAGCCGCCGTCGATCGACAGCGACGTACCGGTGATGAAACCGGCCACGTCGGTGCACAGGTAGGCGACCAGCTCGGCCACCTCGGCCGGCTCGATCAGCCGCTTGATCGCGGCGCTGGTCAGCATGATCTTCTCGACGACCTCGGACTCGGGGATGCCGTGGGTGCGCGCCTGGTCGGCGATCTGCCCCTCGACCAGCGGCGTGCGCACGTACGCGGGGCTGATGCAGTTCGCGGTCACCCCGTGCGGGGCGCCCTCGAGCGCGACCGTCTTGGACAGGCCCTCCAGGGCGTGCTTGGCGCTGACGTAGGCGGCCTTGAAGGGGGACGCGCGCAGGCCGTGCACCGAGCTGATGTTGACGATCCGGCCCCAGTTCCCGGCGTACATGTGCGGCAGGACGGCGCGGACCAGCCGGAACGGGGCCTGCACCATGACCGTGTGGATGTAGCCGAAGCGCTCCGGCGGGAACTCCTCCAGCGCCGCCACGTGCTGCAGCCCGGCGTTGTTGACCAGCACGTCGGCGTCGAGGTACCCGGCCAGGCGCTCCTCGATGGCGTCCAGATCCGACAGGTCGGCAACCACGGGTACCACTGCGGGCTCTGCGACGGCCAGGGCCTCGATCGGCTCTTTGTCGCGGTCGACCGCGATCACCCGCGCCCCGGCTTCGGCCAGCCGCACGGCGACGGCCCGGCCGATGCCGCTGCCCGCCCCGGTGACCAGTGCGGTGCGTCCGCGCAGGTCAAGGGAGACCACGTGGTGCGGTGTGGCGGGCTGCGGCGTCGTCATGGCGGGAAACGTACGAGTCTTGGCGCGCCCGTCCCATGGGGCGCGCCCACATACCTTGACCGTAGTCGGTGTGTGTGTCGCGCGATCGGCGCTCGGCGATCGTCCGATAGGGTGTCGAACACACGTATGAGGGGGTGGCCGGTGCGCGTGCTGGGGGTCGACCCGGGGCTGACCCGGTGCGGCGTCGGGGTCGTCGAGGGGCTGCCGGGGCGGCCGTGCCGGCTGGTGCACTACGAGGTCGTCACCAGCGAGCCCGACACCGACCTGGCGCTGCGCCTGCTCGGCCTCGACGAGCGGCTCGCCGCGCTGCTCGCCGAGCACCGGCCCGAGGCGGTTGCCGTCGAGCGGGTGTTCAGCCAGCACAACGTGCGCACGGTGATGGGCACGGCGCAGGCGGGCGCGGTGGCGATCCTGGCCGCGGCGCGGGCCGGGCTGCCCGTGCGGATGTACACCCCGAGCGAGGTGAAGGCCGCCATCAGCGGCAGCGGCCAGGCGGACAAGGCGCAGGTCACCGCGATGGTGACCCGCCTGCTGCGGCTGGAGGCCGCGCCGCGCCCGGCCGACGCCGCCGACGCCTTAGCCTTGGCCATCTGTCACGTCTGGCGGGGCGGCGCGCAGGAGCGCATCAGCGCCGCATTGAGGAGGGCCCGGTGATCGCGAGCGTTCGCGGCAAGGTGGTGGCGGTGTCGCCCGACGGCGCCGTGATCGAGGTCGGCGGGGTCGGCCTTTCCGTGCAGTGCTCCCCGCACACCATCGCCGACCTGCGGGTGGGCGCGGAGGCCCGGCTGGCGACGTCGCTGGTGGTGCGGGAGGACTCGCTCACGCTCTACGGCTTCGCCGACGACGACGCCCGGCAGCTGTTCGAGCTCCTGCAGACCGCGACCGGGGTGGGGCCCCGGCTGGCTCAGGCCGTGCTGGCCGTGCATTCCCCTGATGTGGTACGCCGGGCCATCTCCGGCGGCGACACCTCGACCCTGACCCGGGTGCCCGGCATCGGCAAGAAGGGCGCCGAGCGGCTCGTGCTGGAGCTGCGCGACAAGATCGGCGCGTTCCCCGGCGACGGCGCGGTCCTGGTCGGCATCGGCGCCGGCGCCGCCTGGGCCGAGCAGGTCCGCCAGGCCCTCGTCGGGCTCGGCTGGACCGCCGGCCAGGCCGACCAGGCGGTCGCCGCCGTCGCCGAGCAGCTCGACGGGCAGGCCCCGCCGGCCGTGCCGGTGCTGCTCAAGCAGGCGATCAAGATGCTGGGCACGATCCGATGACGGATCCCCTCGTCAGTGCCTGGGCCTCCGACGAGGACGCGGTCGCCGACCAGACCGTGCGGCCGAAGCGGCTCGGCGAGCTGATCGGCCAGCACCGGGTCCGCGAGCAGCTCGACCTGCTGCTGCAGAGCGCGCTGCGGCGGGGCAGCCCGCCCGACCACATCCTGCTGTCCGGCCCGCCGGGGCTGGGCAAGACCACCATGGCCATGATCGTCGCCGCGGAGCTGAGCGCCGGGCTGCGGATGACCAGCGGGCCGGCGATCGAGCGGGCCGGCGACCTGGCCGCGGTGCTGACCAGCCTGAGCCAGGGCGACGTGCTGTTCATCGACGAGATCCACCGCATCGCCCGGCCGGCCGAGGAACTGCTGTACAGCGCCATGGAGGACTTCCGGGTCGACGTGGTGGTCGGCAAGGGCCCGGGCGCGACCGCCATCCCGCTCGACGTCGAGCCCTTCACACTGGTCGGCGCGACGACCCGCAGCGGCCTGCTCACCGGCCCGATGCGCGACCGCTTCGGCTTCGTCGGGCAGCTCGACTTCTACGAGCCCGAGGAGCTGGAGCGGATCATCACCCGCTCGGCCCGCATCCTCGACGTGCCGATCACCGAGGACGGCGCGACCGAGATCGGCCGCCGCTCCCGCGGCACCCCGCGCATCGCCAACCGGCTGCTGCGCCGGGTCCGCGACTACGCCGAGGTCCGCGCCGACGGGATCGTGGATCTGATCGCGGCCCGGGCCGCGCTGGCCGTCTACGACGTCGACGAGCTGGGCCTGGACCGGCTCGACCGGGCGGTGCTGCAGGCCCTGCTGCGCCACGGCGGCGGGCCGGTCGGCCTGTCCACCCTGGCGGTGGCGGTCGGTGAGCAGCCGGACACGGTCGAGGAGGTCTGCGAGCCGTTCCTGCTGCGCACGGGGCTCATCGCGCGCACTCCCCGTGGCCGGGTCGCCACTGCGGGCGCATGGCGGCACCTTGGTATTCCAGCTCCCGCTGGTACCGTCGGTGGCGGAAACCAGCCGGGCGGCTTGTCTCAAACGCCCGATCTGTTCAGCTTGGAGCCTTAGCTCCGAGCGTGTCGTGATCGAGCTGTAACGGGACCGCGGTCTGTATGGTCTCCGACACACCCATTAGACTCGCCGCGATCCGCTGCGCGGACATCAGATACCTCGACCGGAAGGCCACCATCGTGTATTTAGCCGCGGAAGGCACAAGCGGCAGCGGTGCATTTCAGATTCTCATCCTCGTCGTGTTCGCCGCGGCGATCTACTTCCTGATGATCCGGCCGCAGCAGCGCCGCCGCCGCGAGGTGCAGAACATGCAGTCCTCGATGGGAATCGGGGACGAGGTCGTGACGGTCGGCGGCCTTTACGGCATCGTGACCGCCTTCGATGATGAGACCGTTCAGCTGGAGATCGCGCCAGGCGTCACCGCCAAGTACGCCCGGGCCGCGATCGGCAAGGTGACCCGCAAGGCGGAGGACGACGAGGACTCCGCCGACACCGAGGAGTCCGCCGGCACCCCGGACGCCGACTGAAAGCCCGCTCGTAGCCCGCATTGTGAAGCATTCACGCCGCGCGGACCCCGCCGGCGTCGTGTAGGGAGACCCGACAGCCGTGGCACAACCTCAGGCACCGATGCGCCCGAGCCGCCAGCTCGCCGTGCTGGCCGCCATCTTCATCGTGCTCGCCGCCATCACGTGGTTCGGCGGCAGCGGCGGATGGCGCAACCGGCTCGAGCCCAAGCTCGGCCTTGATCTGATCGGCGGGACCACGGTCACGCTGCAGGCCCAGAACCTGGAGGGCGGCAAGCCGCCGACCCAGGAGCAGATGGAGACCGCCCGCCGCATCATCGACCAGCGGGTCAACGGCCTGGGTGTCTCCGAGGCCGAGGTGGTGGTCGAGGGCAACAACAACATCGTCGTCTCCCTGCCGGGCAAGAGCGACGACCGGCTCAAGCAGATCGGCCAGACCGCGGAGCTGCGCTTCCGCACGGTGCTGAACCAGACCTCCGACACGGGCGCCACCGACCCGTCGGCGTCGGCCTCTCCCTCGGCGTCCGGGTCGGCGCAGCCGGCCTCGTCGTCGTCCGCGCCGGCCTCGCCGTCGGCCAGCTCCTCCGCCTCCCCGGCGGCGACCCCGAGCGCCACGGGCAGCGCCGCCGCCGCGGCCGCGTCCGCGACGCCGTCGGAGTCCGTCGCGCCGGACATCGCCACCCAGCGCGCCGCCGTGCAGCAGAAGCTGGGCCAGGACGTCTGGGCCGCGGCCCTGGCCGAGCAGGCGCCGGTGGACTTCAGCCAGGACCCTACCAAGGCCGAGCTCTACAAGAAGTTCAAGGACCTGTCGCCGGAAGAGGTCGCGGTACTGCCGGCCTCCATGCAGTACAACATCCCCTACATCACCTGCGACAAGCTCAGCCACCGGCCGGTCGGCTCGATCAGCAACCCGAAGGAGCAGGCGGTCGCCTGCGGCCCTGGCGTGAAGTACCAGCTCGACGTGGCCAAGGTGCTCGGCACCGACGTGTCGAAGGCCAGCTCCGGCATCAACTCGCAGAACGGCAAATGGACGGTCAACCTGTCCTTCCACGCCGACGGGCAGAACCGCTGGACCGACCTGACCCGCGAGGCCTACAACGGCGGCACCGACAGCAAGCAGGTCGCCGTGGTGCTCGACAACGAGGTCGTGTCGGCGCCCACCATCCAGAACGTCATCCCCGGCGACGCCGAGATCAGCGGCACCTTCACCAAGACCGAGGCCCAGCTGCTGGCCAGCCAGCTGCAGTACGGCGCCCTGCCGCTGTCGTTCAAGTCGCAGGACGCGCAGAGCATCTCGGCCACCCTGGGCAGCTCCCACCTGGAGGCCGGCCTGCTCGCCGCCGGCATCGGCATGCTGCTGGTCGTGCTCTACTCGTTCTTCTACTACCGGCTGCTCGGCGGCGTCATCATGATCAGCCTGGTGCTGTCCGGCCTGCTGGTCTTCATGGCGCTGATCATCCTGGGCCGCTGGATCGGCTTCACGCTGAGCCTCGCCGGCTTCGCCGGATTCATCGTCTCGCTCGGTGTGGCCGCCGACTCGTTCGTCATCTACTTCGAGCGGCTCAAGGACGAGATACGCGACGGCCGCAGCCCACGCAGCGCGGTGCCGCGCGCCTGGGTCCGGGCCCGCCGCACGATCATCTCGGCGAACACGATCACCCTGCTGGCCGCCGGGATCCTGTACTTCGTGTCGATCGGCTCGGTGAAGGGCTTCGCCTTCGCGCTGGGCGTGGCCACGATCCTCGACCTGGTGGTCGTGTTCCTGTTCCGCCATCCGATCATGACGCTGTTCGCCCGAAGCAAGGCATTCTTGTCACCACGGGTCAGCGGTCTCGGCCGCGTCCTGGAGCGCTCCGGGTCCGACAGTGGCCCGGCGCCCACGACCACCCGTCGTAACCGCCCGAAGGAGGCCTGACGATGAGTGCAGGTGGCTTCGCAGCCCGGCTGTACCGCGGTGAGGCCGGCGTCGACATCGTCGGCCGCCGCCGGATCTGGTTCATCGTCGCCGGCGTCGCGATCGTGATCGCCATCGCCAGCATGCTGCTGCGCGGCTTCACGCTGGGCATCGAGTTCGAGGGCGGCAACCAGTACAACGTGCCGGTCAAGGTGGGCACGCTGGACCAGGTCGAGCAGGCGTTCACCGAGGCCGGCGTCTCGGTCAAGACCGGCCAGACGGTCGGCGACAGCCAGTACATCATCAAGACCGAGCTGATCAACGACGCCGCCCGGCAGACCGAGATCAAGGAGTCGGTCGCCCAGCACTTCAACATCGCCCCGGAGCAGATCTCCGACAGCGCGGTGAGCACCTCGTGGGGCGGCCAGGTCACCCAGAAGGCGGCGCTGAGCCTCGCGATCTTCCTCGCCGCGGTGCTGGTCTACCTGATCGTGCGGTTCGAGTGGCGGATGGCCGCGGCGGCGATCGCCTCGCTGCTGCTCGACCTCGTGCTCACCGGCGGCGTGTATTCGCTCGTCGGCTTCGAGGTCACCCCGTCGACCGTCATCGGCTTCCTGACGATCCTCGGTTTCGCCCTCTACGACGTCGTCGTGGTGTTCGACAAGGTGCAGGAGAACACCCGGGGCATCACCGGCTCCAGCACCTCGACCTACACCGAGGCGGCCAACCTGGCCGTCAACCAGACGCTGATGCGCTCCATCAACACCGGCCTGGTGGCGCTGCTGCCGGTCGGCGGCCTGCTGTTCATCGGCGCCGGCCTGCTCGGCGCCGGCACTCTGAAGGACCTGGGTCTCGTGCTGTTCATCGGCATGGGTGTCGCGGTGTACTCCTCGATCTTCTTCGCCACGCCGGTGCTCGCCGAGCTCAAGAGCCGCGAGCCGCGGCTGCAGGCGCACGCCAACCGGGTCGCCTCCCGGCGCGCGGCGCTGGCCAAGGAGCAGGCGAACAGGGCGCAGACGGTGGCCCGCGACAGCGACGGCGTGCCGATCGGCAGCGGCGGCAAGGCCAAGACCACCGAGCGCTCGGAGCTCGCCGGCGCGGCGCCCCGCCCGGGCGCCCGCCCGTCGTCCCGGCCCGGCCAGGGCAAGCGCCCGCGCGCGGGCGGCCGCCCCGGCGGCAGCGGGCGGCGCTAGCACGTCGCCGTAACGCCGATCTGTTGTACTCGTGCACGGGCGCCGCGACCGCGGCGCCCGTGCCTGTCTGTCTGTAGGGGAGCCCGGATTGGATATCGCTGAGCTGGTCGCGAGCAAGGTGCTGGACGTGCCGGACTTTCCCAAGCCCGGCATCCTGTTCAAGGACCTGATGCCGCTGTTCGCCGACGGCCCCGCCTTCGCCGCGGCCGTCGACGCGATCGTGGCCGAGCAGGGCGCGGACACCTTCGACGTCGTCGCCGGCATCGAGGCGCGCGGGTTCGTCATCGCCGCCGCGATCGCCTACGCGACCGGGCGCGGCGTGGTGCCGATCCGCAAGGCCGGCAAGCTGCCGCGGGCCACGGTGTCGGCCACCTACGCGCTGGAATACGGCGAGGCGACCCTGGAGGTCCACGCCGACGCCTTCATCGCCGGGGAGCGGGTCCTGGTCGTCGACGACGTGCTCGCCACCGGCGGCACCGCCGCGGCCACCCTGGAGCTGGTGGAGCGGGCCGGCGGCATGGTGAGCGGCTTCAGCGTCCTGCTGGAGCTGTCGTTCCTGGACGGGCGGGCACGACTGGCACCGCGTCCGGTTCATGCCCTGTTGACCGTCTGAAGGCGGTCAGCGGCGGTTTTCCGGCCCATTCCGTTGGCGGGAATTGTCGGTGGGGGCGGGTAAGCTTGCGGTTCGAAACGTTGTCGGCGATGAGGAGCGGCCGGTGACCGGCGACATCGCACCCCCCATTGAGGGTACGGTCGACCACGTGCAGGATGAACCGCAGGACGCCCGTGAGCAGGCCCCGCCGGAGACGGCGGAGGCGGGCGGCGTGGTGCTGCAGTTCCCCGTCGCCCCCTCCGGCCCGCCCCAGCGCCGGGCGAGCGACCTCACCGGCGACCGGCACATCGAGCAGCAGCCGCGCCGCGCGCCCGAGGAGATCCTGGGCGAGGACACCGAGGACCTCACCGACGCCGCGAGCGGCGTGACCGGGGCCGTCGCCGGGTTCGTCGGCGCCGCGCCGACCGGCCGCCGGGTGCGGGCCCGGCTGGCCCGGTTCAACGCGCCCTGGCAGAGCCCGTCGGTCAGCGAGGTGCTCGAGCCGCTGATCGCCCAGCACAAGGCCAGCCACCCCAAGGCCGACGTCCGGCTGCTCCAGCGGGCCTATGACATGGCCGAGCACTTCCACAAGGGGCAGTACCGCAAGTCCGGCGACCCCTACATCACGCACCCGCTCGCCGTCGCCACGATCCTCGCCGACCTGGGCATGGACACCACCACCCTGGTCGCGGCGCTGCTGCACGACACCATCGAGGACACCGAATACACCATCGAGCGCATGCAGGTCGACTTCGGCGGCGAGGTCACGCTGCTCGTCGACGGCGTCACCAAGCTCGACAAGGTCAAGCTCGGCGACGCGGCGAAGGCGGAGACGATCCGCAAGATGGTCGTGGCCATGGCCAAGGACCCGCGGGTGCTGGTGATCAAGCTCGCCGACCGGCTGCACAACATGCGCACCCTGACCTTCCTGCCCCGCCCGAAGCAGGAGCAGAAGGCCAAGGAGACCCTGGAGATCCTGGCGCCGCTGGCGCACCGCCTGGGCATGAACACGATCAAGTGGGAGCTGGAGGACCTGGCGTTCCGCACGCTGTTCCCCAAGCGCTTCGACGAGATCAGCCGGCTCATCGCCGAGCACACGCCCCAGCGCGACTCGCTGCTGCGCACCGTGACCCAGAAGGTCGCCAACGACCTCAAGACCTCCAAGATCAAGTCGGAGGTCACCGGCCGGCCGAAGCACCTCTACTCCGTCTACCAGAAGATGATCGTCCGCGGCCGCGACTTCGGCGACATCTACGACCTGGTCGGCGTGCGCATCCTGGTCGACACCGTCCGCGACTGCTACGCGGCACTCGGCGTGATCCACGCGAACTGGCAGCCCGTTCCGGGCCGGTTCAAGGACTACATCGCCATGCCGAAGTTCAACATGTATCAGTCGCTGCACACGACGGTCATCGGCCCCACCGGCAAGCCCGTCGAGCTGCAGATCCGCACCTACGCCATGCACCGCACGGCGGAGTATGGCATCGCCGCGCACTGGCGGTACAAGGAAACCAAGAACGCGACCATCGCGGGCCCGCCGGCGCACATCGACGAGATGACCTGGCTGCGGCAGCTGCTGGACTGGCAGCGCGAGGCGAGCGACCCCAGCGAGTTCCTCGACGCGCTGCGCTTCGACCTGTCCAGCCAGGAGGTGTACGTCTTCACGCCGAAGGGCGACGTGATCGCGCTGCCCACCGGCTCGACCCCGGTCGACTTCGCCTACGCCGTGCACACCGAGGTCGGCCACAAGTGCATCGGCGCCAGGGTCAACGGCAAGCTCGTGCCGCTGGAGAGCAACCTGTCCAACGGCGACGTGATCGAGATCTTCACGTCGAAGTCCGAGACGGCCGGCCCCACCCAGGACTGGCTGGGCTTCGTCAAGAGCCCGCGGGCCCGCACCAAGATCCGGCAGTATTTCAACAAGGAGCGCCGCGAGGAGGCGATCGAGGCCGGCAAGGAAGCGATCGTCAAGGCGATGCGCAAGCAGGGCCTGCCGCTGCAGCGCCTGCTCACGTCCGAGTCGCTGATGACGATCGCCCGCGAGCTGCACCTGGCCGACGTGGCCGCGCTCTACGCCGCGGTCGGCGAGGGCCAGGTCTCGGCGCAGTCGATCGTGCAGCGCCTGGTCGCCGGCTACGGCGGCGAGGAGGGCGCCGTCGAGGACATCGCCGAGACCGCGATCCCGACCCGCCCCGCCCGCGCCCGCACCGCCGCCACCGACCCCGGCGTCGAGGTCCTCGGCGTCGACGACGTCTGGATCAAGCTCGCCCGCTGCTGCACCCCCGTCCCGGGCGACGCCGTCTTCGGCTTCGTGACCCGCTCGGGCGGCGTCAGCGTCCACCGCGACGACTGCGCCAACGCGGCCGACCTGAAGGAGCAGCCCGAGCGCGTCCTCGAGGTCAGCTGGAAGCCCACCAGCGCCTCAACCTTCCTGGTCGCCATCCAGGTAGAGGCCCTGGACCGCCACAAGCTCCTCGCGGACGTGACCCGCGTCCTCTCCGACGAGAAGGTCAACATCCTCTCCGCCACCGTGACCACCACCCGCGACCGAGTCGCCATCAGCCGCTTCTCCTTCGAGATGGCCGACCCGAAGCACCTCAACCACTTGCTCGCCGCCGTCCGCCGCATCGACGGCGTCTACGACGCCTACCGCGTGACCTCCGGAGCCTGACCCCTTCTCTCCCTTCTCTCCCGTCCCGGGCGGGGGAGTGTGCCCCTCGGCTCTCTCCCGTTCTCTTCCGGGCCGGGCGGGGGAGGAGCGTGCCCCTCGGCGCCGGGTTTGGAACTGGGCGCGGTTTGTGGCCGACGTCGCTGCCACTCGCGGCGCCGGGACCGCCGCGCCGACGGCTCAAGCACAGCTCGCGCCCGCGAAGCCGCGCGGAGGCGGCGCGGTTCCCGCCCGGGCCGCTGCCGGCGGTCTGGGTGCCCGCTCGTTGTCCGAGCGGCGGGGCCGCGGTTCGGTCGCAGCTCGCGCCTGCCCGCCTGCCTGCCGCGCGCCTGCCCGCCTGCCCGCCTGCCGCGCGCCCGTTTGTCGTGCGCCCGCCCGTTTGTCGTGCGCCCGTCGGCCGCGCGCCCGCCGCGCGCCTGCCGCGCGCCCGCCTGCCTGTCGTGCGCCCGTCAGTCGCCCGCCCCTCTGTCGTGCGGCCGTCAGTCGCCCCCCCGCCTGCTGCCCGCTTCGCTGTTTGACAGGCGGGTGGGCTGTCGCCGCTCGCTGTCCGAAAAGTCGGGCGCTCCGCGCCACGACTTTTCGGATTTATACCCCGACAGGTCATATATCCGATTCGGCCGGAGAATGGCTGCGGGGCGACCGGCAAGGCGACAACAACGCTCCACGATCATGCAGGTGACCACTCCGACACCCCGGGTTTTCCATGATCGTGGAAACTTTTGGTACGCGGGCGTACATTTTGTCTCCGCGATCATGAAAAACATGGGTGCACAAAGCGGGTTGCGCATGATCACGGAAACATACGGCGGCGTCGGGTGACTGGGCCGGCCTGCGATATGCCGGAGCTCGGCCGACCGGCCTGCGCTGTCGCCGGGGTTGTGGGCCGGCGGCGGCAGACTTCCCGACCCGGCGGCAGGTCGTGGTTGCGCAACCAGCCCGGCGCGTCGACGTGCACGCGCTCTGCGCGCCCCACGCGCCCCACGCGCCCCACGCGCTCCGCGCGCCCCACGCGCTCCGCGCGCCCCACGCGCTCCGCGCGCCCCACGCGCTCCGCGCGCCGCATGGGCTCCGCGCGCCCGATATGTCCCGGATGTGCGGATCCACCCGAATTGGCGGGCCGGACGCGGTTTGCGGCAACGAGCGGGAGCCGCTGCGGTCAGGTCATACGCGGTTTGCGGCAGCGAGCGGTAGCCGCTGTGGTCAATAGCAAGGCCGCCCCGCGAAAGAGTGGGGCGGCCTTGGCTACCGCTTCGCGCGAACCCGTTACGGGGTGGGGGCGCTCATGGTGAGGGACTTGATGCGGACCTCGGTCTTGGGCTTGCCCTCCGAGGGCGGGGCCGAGGGGTCGGCGGACGGGTCGGCGATGACGCCCGCGTCGGCCACCTTCTTGATCAGGTCCAGGCCCTCGGTGACCCGGCCGATGACGGTGTAGTTCGGGTCCAGCTGGGCGATGTCCTTGTACACGATGAAGAACTGGCTGCCCGTCGAGGCCGGCTGGCCGTTGTTGGCCATGGCCACCACGCCCTCGCCGTAGGCGGGGCGCTTGTCGGTCGGGAGGTTCTCCTCGGCGTAGCGGTAGGAGGGGCCGCCGTAGCCGGTGGCCGACGGGTCGCCGCACTGCAGGACGTAGATGCTCTGCACGACGAGGCGGTGGCAGACCGTGTCGTCGAAGAACTTCTTGCTGGCCAGGTACGTGAAACTTTCCGCGGTGCACGGGGCGTGTGCCGTGTCGACCTCGATCTTCACCGTGCCGACGCTGGTGTCCAGGGTCATCGTCTGGGTGCCCGTGCGGGCCTCGCCGGACGCGGGGGGCATGCCGACGTCCTTCGTGGCCTTCTGTACCTCCGGGTCCGGCGCCGGGCTGGCGCTCGGGTCGATCGCCGGCAGCCAGGTGCAGCTGGTCGGGGTGGCCGACGTCGACGGGCTGGCGGCGGCCTCGGTGCCCTTGCTGTCGTCGCTGGTCACGGCGACCACCACCCAGGCCGCGGCGAGCAGGACGATCAGGGCGCCCGCTCCGGCGGCGATCGTCGTGTTCCTGCGCCGCCGCAGCCGGGACTGCTCGGCGCGAAGGGCCATCTCCCGCTCCAGCCGCGAACGCGCTGCGGCGCGTTGACGGTCCCGGTTGGTGGTCACGGTTGGTACTCCTTGCTCAACAGGGATGGGTGAGTATTGCTGGTCAACCTCAGGAATTGCTCGACGCGCCGGCCGAGGGGGTGGCCGGGGCCGACGACGAGGGCGGCTGGCTGGCCGCCGACGGGACCGGCTCGGGGGCGGACTCGTCGGGGGCGGTGTCGGTGACCGTCAGGGAGCTGATCTTGACTTCCTGGTTGGGCTTGCCGCCGCCGGCCTCGTTGCTGCCGTCGTTGCCCGCGGCGCCGATCTTCTCCAGTACGTCGAGGCCGCCGGTGATGGTGCCGAAGATGGTGTAGTCGGCCGGGAACTGCGTGTCCTTGAAGACCAGGAAGAACTGGCTGCTGTTGCTGTCCGGCTGCGAGGAGTGCGCCATCGCCACCGTGCCGGCCGGATAGAGCGCGTTGTTGCTCGGCGGGGTGCTCGGGTCGGCGGAGGCGCTCGGGTCGGCCGACGGGGCGATCGGGGCCGGCACGTTCTCGTTGGGGAAGCGGTAGGCCGGGCCGCCGCTGCCGGTGCCGGACGGGTCGCCGCACTGCAGGATCGAGTCGGTCACCCGGTGACAGGTGGTGTTGTCGAAGAACTTCTTGCCGGCCAGGTAGCTCATGCTGTTGACGGTGCAGGGCGCCTTGGCGGGGTCGAGCTTCGCGGTCACCGTGCCCTGGCCCAGCGCGATCGTCATCGTCTTGACGCCGCTCTTGATCACGTCGGTCGCCTGGGGCTTGCCCACGTCGGTGACGCCGGAGCCGGCGTCGACCGCGGTGTACGCGCAGTCGTCGGCCTTGATCGGCGCGGGGGAGAAGCCTCCGGTCTTCCAGATCACGACCACGACCAGCAGCGCGAGGACCACGGCGATGCCGATCCCCGCTTGCCACTGGCGGCGCCTGCGCGCCGCGGCCGCCCTCCGGGCGATCTGCCGCTCGGTCTTAGCCCGCGCCAGAGCGCGCTGCCGGCTCTTACTGGAAGCCACCGGTGCTCCCCTCCAGGAAAATACATTTGGGTGCCACGTCACACGCCCGCCAGAGTGTACGGGTAGAAGCCGGAATGCGGGTCGCCGCCCGGTCACGGTTGGCTGTGCCTGAGCTCCGGATAGGGTCTAGCTGGACCTGACAGGACCATGTGCCAGGACATCGACAGGGAGGTGCGCCGTGCTGGTCGCCGGGTTCCCCGCCGAGGCGTTCGGGACCAACTGCTTCGTGGTGGCCCCCGCGCCGGGCGAGCAATGTGTGGTCATCGATCCAGGCATCGGGGTCGCCGACCGCCTGGACGCCGTGCTCGCCGAGCACCGGCTCCAGCCGGTCGCCGTGCTGCTCACCCATGGTCACCTCGACCATACGTTCTCCGTGACGCCGGTCTGCAAGGCCCGCGGGATCACCGCCTACATCCACCCGGACGACGGCGAGATGCTCGCCGACCCGGCCAAGGGCCTGAGCACCGACCTCACCGCGCTCTTCGGCGGTCGGCTGGTCTGGAGCGAGCCCGACGACGTGGCGCCGCTCGACGACGGCCTGGTGCTCAAGCTCGCCGGGCTGGAGCTGACCGTCGACCACGCGCCCGGCCACACCCGCGGCTCGGTCATGTTCCGCACCGGCTCCCAGGCCGCCGCCGGCGAGCACCTCTGCTTTTCGGGGGACGTGCTCTTCCGCGACTCGATCGGCCGCACCGACCTGCCCGGCGGCAGCATGACCCAGATGCTGGCCAGCCTGCGTGACAAGGTGCTGACGCTGCCCGACGAGACGGTCGTGCTGCCCGGCCACGGCGAGCAGACCACGATCGGGCGCGAGCGGGCCCGCAATCCGTTCCTCCGTGAGGCGCAGCAGGCGCCGCGGAAAGGCTGGTAGACACCGATGACCCGACCCACGCCGCTGTCCGGCTTCCCGGAGTGGCTCCCCGCGCAGCGCCTCGCCGAGCAGCAGGTGCTGGACCGCCTCCGGCGCACCTTCGAGCTCTACGGCTTCTCGCCGCTGGAGACCCGCGCCGTCGAGCCGCTCGACCAGCTGCTGCGCAAGGGGGAGACCTCCAAGGAGGTCTATACCCTGCGCCGGCTCCAGGCGGCCGAAGGCGACGAGGAGCAGAGCCTGGGGTTGCACTTCGACCTGACCGTCCCGTTCGCGCGCTATGTGCTGGAAAATGCCGGCAAGTTGCAGTTTCCCTTCCGGCGGTACCAGATCCAAAAGGTGTGGCGGGGCGAGAAACCGCAGGCCGGCCGTTACCGCGAGTTTCTGCAGGCCGACATCGACATCGTCGACCGGGACACCCTCCCGCCCCACTATGAGGCCGAGATCCCCCTGGTCATCGGCGACGCGCTGCGCTCGCTGCCGATTCCCGGCGTGCGGATCATGGTCAACAACCGCAAGCTCTGCGAGGGCTTCTACCGCGGCCTCGGCCTGGCCGATCCGGAGGAGATCCTCAGGATAGTCGACAAGCTGGACAAGATCGGCCCGAACGCCGTCTCCCAGCTCATCGTCCAGGCCGGCGGCAGCGAGTCACAGGCCAAGGCGTGCCTCGCGCTGGCCGAGATCCGGGCCGGGGACGCCTCCTTCGCCGACGCCGTGCGGGCCCTGGGCGTCGAGCACCCGCTGCTGGACGAGGGCATCGCCGAGCTGGCCGCGGTCGTGGAGACCGCCCGCGAGCACGCGCCCGGCCTGGTCGAGGCCACGCTCAAGATCGCCCGCGGTCTCGACTACTACACCGGCACCGTCTACGAGACCGAGCTGATCGGCTATGAGCAGTACGGCTCGATCTGCTCCGGCGGCCGGTACGACAACCTCGCCAGCGCCGGCAAGGACGTCTTCCCCGGCGTCGGCATCTCCATCGGCGTGTCCCGCCTGCTCGGCCTGCTCTTCGACGCCGACGCGCTCGGGGTGAGCCGGCCCACGCCGACCGCGGTGCTGGTCGCGCTGTGGAGCGAGGAGGAGCGGACCGCCAGCAACCGCATCGCCGCCGACCTGCGCGCCCGCGGCATCGCCACCGAGGTGGCGCCGGTGCCGGCCAAGCTCGGCAAGCAGATCCGCTACGCCGAGCGGCGCGGGATCCCGTTCGTGTGGTTCCCGGCCAGCGCCTCGGCCGAGGGCGGCGACCAGGTCAAGGACATCCGCTCCGGCGACCAGGTGCCCGCCTCCAGCACCGCGTGGACCCCCCCGGCCGAGGATCTGACGCCGACGCTGCGGTGACAGAATGTCAGGTGTTTCGTAGCTCGCCGAAGGAGATCTCGTGATCCGATCCCATGAGTCCGGCACCCTGCGTGGCGCCGACGCCGGAACGACCGTGACGCTGGCCGGCTGGGTGGCCCGCCGCCGCGACCACGGCGGGGTCATCTTCGTCGACCTGCGCGACGCTTCCGGCGTGGTCCAGGTGGTCTTCCGCGAGGAGATGGCGGCCGCGCACGCCCTGCGCAACGAGTACTGCGTGCTCGTCACCGGCGAGGTGCGCGCCCGGCCCGCCGGTAACGAGAACCCGGACCTGCCCACCGGCGCGGTCGAGGTCGTCGCGAGCACCCTCGAGGTGCTGTCCGAGGCCGCGCCGCTGCCGCTGCCGATCGACGACAACGAGGTCGCCAGCGACGACGTGCGGTACCGCTACCGCTATCTCGACCTGCGCCGCTCGGGCCCGCACAAGGCCATGAAGCTGCGTTCACGGGCCAACCAGATCGCCCGCAACCTGCTCGCCGAGCGCGACTTCGTCGAGGTCGAGACCCCGACGCTGACCCGGTCCACGCCCGAGGGCGCCCGCGACTTCCTGGTGCCCGTGCGGCTGCAGCCCGGCACCTGGTATGCCCTGCCCCAGTCCCCGCAGCTGTTCAAGCAGCTGCTCATGGTCGGCGGCCTGGAGCGCTACTACCAGATCGCCCGCTGCTACCGCGACGAGGGCTTCCGCGCCGACCGCCAGCCGGAGTTCACCCAGCTCGACATCGAGATGTCCTTCGTGACCCAGGAGGACGTCATCGAGCTCGGCACGTCGATCGTCCAGGCGCTGTGGTCCGACCTCGCCGGGCACCGGGTCACCGCCGAGATCCCGCGCCTGACCTGGCACGACGCGATGAACCGCTACGGTTCCGACAAGCCCGATCTGCGGTACTCCGTGGAGCTGACCGAGCTGACCGAGTACCTGCGCGGCACCGAGTTCCGCGTGTTCGCCGGCGCCATCGACGCGGGCGGCTATGTGGGCGCGGTCGTGATGCCCGGCGGCGCCGCGCAGACCCGCAAGGAGCTCGACGGCTGGCAGGACTGGGCCAAGGCGCGCGGTGCCAAGGGTCTGGCCTATGTGGTACTCGACGCGAAGACCGGCGAGGCGCGCGGCCCGGTCGCCAAGAACCTCTCCGAGGAGCACCTGGCCGGCCTGGCCGACTACGTGGGCGCCAAGCCCGGCGACGCCGTCTTCTTCGCCGCCTCCACCGAGCGGCGCGAGGCCCAGGAGCTGCTCGGCGCGGCCCGCATCGAGATCGCCAGGCGGGCCGGCCTGGTGGACGAGAGCGCCTGGGCGTTCTGCTGGATCGTCGACGCCCCGATGTTCGAGCCCACCGACCCCGAGGCCGGCGGCACCGGCGGCGGCGCGAAGGGCTGGACGGCCGTGCACCACCCGTTCACCTCGCCCAACGCCGACTGGATCGACCGGTTCGAGGAGGCGCCGGGCGAGGCCCTCGCCTACGCGTACGACATCGTGTGCAACGGCAACGAGATCGGCGGCGGCTCGGTGCGTATCCACCGCGCCGACGTGCAGCGCCGGGTCTTCGACATGCTCGGCATCACGCCCGAGGACGCCGCCGACAAGTTCGGCTTCCTGCTGGAGGCGTTCAAGTACGGCCCGCCCCCGCACGCCGGCATCGCCTTCGGCTGGGACCGCATCTGCATGCTGCTGGCCGGCGCCGACTCGATCCGTGAGGTGATCGCATTCCCCAAGACCGGCGGCGGCTACGACCCGCTGACCGGCGCGCCCACGCCGATCACCCCGCAGCAGCGGGCCGAGGCCGGCGTCGACGCCAAGCCCAAGGCCCCGGTGCCGGCCGCGACGACGGTTCCGGTCGAGCGCTCCAACTGATGACCGGCCTGTAGGGTCGGGTTCCGTGGACGGCTTGTTCGACGTACCGACCGGTGGCGGCGGAGACCCCGCCGTCACCGGCAGCTTCACCGACGTGCCGGCCGACGCACCGCTCGCGGTGCGGATGCGCCCGGCCAGCCTCGACGAGCTGGTCGGCCAGCAGCACCTGCTGGCACCCGGCGCGCCGCTGCGCCAGCTCGTCGGCGGCGCCTCGCCGATGTCGGTGATCCTGTGGGGCCCGCCCGGCTCCGGCAAGACCACCATCGCCCACCTCGTCGCCGGCGCCACCGACCGCAACTTCGTCGCCCTGTCCGCCCTGTCGGCCGGGGTCAAGGACGTGCGCGCGGTCATCGACACCGCCCGCAAGGAGCGCCGCCGCGGCGGCCCGCCGACCGTGCTGTTCATCGACGAGGTGCACCGGTTCTCCAAGACGCAGCAGGACTCCCTGCTCGCCGCCGTCGAGGACCGGACCGTGACGCTGCTCGCCGCCACTACCGAGAACCCGTACTTCTCCGTCATCTCGCCGCTGCTGTCCCGCTGCGTGCTGCTTACCCTGCAGCCGCTCACCGACGACGACGTGCGCACCCTGCTGCGCCGGGCGGTCGCCGACGCCCGCGGGCTGGACGGCGCCGTGACGCTCGACGACGATGCCGAGGCCCATCTGGTACGCCTGGCCGGCGGCGACGTGCGCAAGGCCCTCACCGCGCTCGAGGCGGCCGCCGGCGCCGCCCTCGCCCAGGGCCATCCGATCGTCGACCTGGCCACCGCGGAGAAGGCGATCGACGTCGCCGCGCTGCGCTACGACCGCGACGGCGACGAGCACTACGACGTGGTCAGCGCGTTCATCAAGAGCCTGCGCGGGTCCGATGTGGACGCCGCCCTGCACTACCTGGCCCGCATGATCAACGCGGGGGAGGACGCCCGGTTCATCGCCCGCCGCATGGTGATCTTCGCCAGCGAGGACGTCGGCATGGCCGACCCGACCGCGCTGACGATCGCGACGGCGGCGGCGCACGCGGTCGAGTACGTCGGCCTGCCCGAGGTCCAGATCAACCTCGCCCAGGCGGTGATCCACCTGGCCCTCGCCCCGAAGTCCAACGCGGTGATCACGGCGATCGGCGCCGCCATGGCCGACGTGCGCGCCGGGCACGGCGGTGCAGTACCCGCGCATTTACGCGATTCGCACTACAAGGGGGCGAGCCGGGTCGGCCACGGGCAGGGGTACAAATACCCTCACGACGACCCCAGGGGCGTTGTGCAGCAGCAGTACGCCCCGGAAGGGATCGGCGACCGGGAGTACTACCGCCCCAAGGGCCATGGCGCGGAGCGCGCAGTGGCGGAACGATTGCCCAAGCTGCGGCGTATCGTGCGGGGAACCGGAGCTGACGCTGCGGACGAGAACAGCATGGTGGAGGAGCGACACCGGTGAGTTCGGGTCGAGACGAGGCCAAGAAGCGGCGCGGCCGCGGCAAGGCCGAAGAAGGCCCGACCGACGACGACTTCGGCTGGCTGGCGGAGCTGCGCAGCGCCGGCCGGTCCGCGGACGACGACCTCGGCACGTTCGGCGGACCGCCCGCGCCCGGTGACGTGCTCGATCAGGTGAACCCGCGGCGCTCGGCCCTGTCCGGGCCGCCCTCGTCACCGACCGTGCCACCCCAGTCACGCGGCCAGTCCGCGCCCTCCGGCCCACTCTCGACCCCGGCCCCGCCCCGCGCCGCCGCTCCCGTCCCCCCCCGCGCCGCCGCCGCTCCCGTGCCGCCGCGCGCGGCCTCGGCCGTGGTGCCGCCCCGCTCGGCTCCGGCTCCCGCCGGGCCCGGCTCCGCCTCGGCGCCGGTCCAGCCGGGTCCTGGCTCGGCGCCGCTCGGGTCCGGTCCGGCCGCCGCGTCCGCCGGGTCCCGCTCGGCCTCGGCGTCGGGTTCCGCCGGGTCCCGCTCGGCCTCAGCGCCGGGCTCCGCTGGGCCGCGCTCGGCCTCAGCGCCGGGCTCTGCTGGGCCGCGTTCGGCCTCGACGCCGGTGCCGCCGCGGTCGGCCGGGGCGCCTCCGGCCGAGCCGACGCAGGCCTGGCGGGTGCCGCGGGATTCCTCCCGCGAGTCGTCGTCCGGGGCGAGACCGGCGGCGCCTTCCGCGCCGCCTCCGCCGCCGGCGGGCGCCTCCGCGGTGGCCTCGGCGCCCGCAGGCGCGAACGCCCCCCTCGGCCCGGAGTTCAACCGCGCCTGGCGGAATCCGAACGAGTCCCCCTCCGCCTCCCGGCCTCCGACCCAGCCCGATCCGCGCCGCGAGTCGCCGTCGGGCTCCCGCCCGTCGGCACCCGCCGAGCCCTGGCGCGAGTCGCCGTCCGGCTCCCGCCCGTCGGCACCCGCCGAGCCCTGGCGCGAGTCGCCGTCCGGCTCGCGCGCCGCCGCGCCGGCCGAGCCCTGGCGCGAGTCGCCGTCCGGCTCGCGCGCCGCCGCGCCGGCCGAGCCCTGGCGTGAGTCGCCCTCTGGTTCCCGTGCCGCGACTCCGCCTGATTCGCGGCGCGAGTCGTCGTCGGGTTCCCGTCCGGCCGTTCCGGCGGAGCCGTGGCGTGAGTCGCCGTCGGGGTCGCGTCGGGCGGCGCCGGCGGAGCCGTGGGACGAGTCGCCGTCGCGTGGGCGGCGGGCCGCTCGTGAGGGTGCCGAGGGCTGGAGTCCCGGCGGCGGTGCTTCGACGGTGAGCGGTGGTGGCGGGCGGCGGCGGGCGCCCGAGGACGGGCAGGAGTCGCCGACCGGTGGGCGGCGGCCCGCGCACAGTGCCGAGCCGGACGACGGTTCCGGGCCCTCCGACGACGCCGCCGGCCGTGGGCGGCGCGGACTGCCGGAGCCACGGCGCGGCGAGCCCGATATGCCGGGCGCCGGTGCGCGGGCCGATGGTGGTGCCGGCGTCGGCCGCATCGACGGTGGTGGCGGCGGCCGGGGCGATGGTGGTGGCGGTCGTGCCGGTGATGGTCGGGCCGGTGGTGGTGCCGGCCCCGGTCGGGGCGATGGTGGTGCCGGCGGTCGGGGCGATGGCGGCGGCGGGCGGCGGCGGGCGGCCGAACCCGAGGGGACGACGGCCTTCCGGGCCGGTGGCGGTCCTGGTGAACCTCGCGTGCCCGAGGCGCGCGGCGGGCGCGGTGGTGCCCCATCGGGGCCCGGCGATGGTCCGCGCGGCGGCGGCGTTGGTGTACAAGGGCCCGGTAGCGCTCCGCAGGGCCCCGGTGCTCGTGGCGGTGGTGCCGGTCCGCAGGTTCCCGGTGGGGGTCCTCGTGGCGGTGGTGCCGGTCCCCAGGTTCCCGGTGGCGGTCCTCGTGGTGGCGGTGGTGGGCCGCAGGGGCCTGGCGGTGGTGTGCGCGGCGGTGGGGGTCCGCAGGGGCCCGGTGCGGGGCCGCGCGGTGGTGGGCCGCAGGGGCCCGGGGGAGGGCCGGGGCGGCCGTCGCCGTATGCGGGCGGGCGGGCGCCGGGTGGGCGGTTCACCGGTGACGGGCCGCCGGCGAAGCCGTTCGTGGACCTGGCGCGGTTCGACCCGAACCCGGTGACGTTCCGGGCCACCGCCAGTTCGCCGGCCTCGTTCGACTGGGAGCAGACGACGCTGATCGCGCCGTTCGGGCTGCTGCAGCTGGCGCAGGCCAAGCGGGTGCGGCAGCTGCGCATGGCGACGATCATCTTCGTGGTGCTGGCCGTGGTCAGCGCGCCGGCCGCGTTCTTCGTCATCCGGGAGCTCTCGCGCGACCCGGTGTTCGTCGAGCTCGACGACCTCAAGCTGCCCGAGTGGGCGGCCCAGAACCCGGTCGACGGGGCGCTGGGCAGCCGGTGGTGCATCCGCGAGTGCCGGTCCCGGCAGCGGACCTGGGAGTCGGCCCGCGGGCCGGAGGAGACCAACCGGGCGTTCGTCGGCAAGCTGCGCGACGCCGGCTGGGTGGACTGGGACATCCCGGACTGCCAGTCCGAGGGCGTGGACGGCTTCGAGACCTGCTGGGAGCGCGACGAGTACGTGCTCGACCTGTGGGTGCGTGACGCCGTCTGCGACGTGAAGAGCACCCGGCCGACGGTCAACCCCGTGCCCGAGCCGACCGGCAAGGCCCCGTCCGGCAAGGCCACGACCAAGCCCGCCGCCGGCGCGTCCGGGCCGCCGGGCCAGTCCCCGCCGGCCGGCGGCGAGTCGCCGGGGCCCGCGCCGACGGCCATCTGCCCGCTCGCCGTCACGACCATCAAGGTGTTCAACCGCATCAGTTACGACCCAGCCGCGCCCTGATCGCCGGCTGGCCAATGGGCGAAAAGCGGCAGAGCGGCCGGTCGAGGGGCGGGGACGCATAACGGAGGGTAGGGTTCCTCCGTTGGAAATGCGCTTCCGCATGGGTAATGGCCGAATGCGCGTGAAGTTCAATTTCGGGTCAAGTTCGGGTCAAGGAGGACGGCGTGACCGTGTCCCTGGGCGGTATCGCGGCGCTCGTGGCGTCGGGTGGGTTCTTTGTGCTCGTGCTGGTGCTCGCCGTGCCGATCCTGCGGGTCCGGCACACCATCGACGCCGCCACCGGGGCGCTGCGTGATGCCGCCAACCAGACCACGCCCATGCTGGAGCGGGTCAACAGCACCATCGACAACGTCAACACAGCGCTGGTCCAGGTGCACACGACCCTGGACGGGGTCAACATGCAGCTGGCCCGGATCGACACCATCACCGAAAACGTGTCGCACGTCAGCGCTAACGTTGCGAATCTGTCCACGGTGGTCAGCGCCGCCGCGGCCAACCCGCTGGTGAAGGTCGCCGCGTTCGGCTACGGCGTGCGCAAGGCCGCCGCGAACCGGCGGCGTGAGGCCGACGAGGCCGAGGTGCGCGAGCAGCTCAAGCAGCGTCGCCGCCGGGGCTGACGCGGGCCGGCGCTGCCTCCCGCGGTACAACTTCCATAATTGACAGAGAAAGGTTGAGCCATGCGGCGTCTGCTGTGGCTCGGAATCGGACTTGCCGTGGGGGCACTGGTGGTGCGGGCCGTCACCAAGAAGGCCCGGGCCTTCACCCCGCAGGGCATCGCGGCGTCGGCGCGCGACTCGGCCGTGGGCATCGCCGCCACGGTGCGCGACTTCGTCGACGACGTGCGCGACGGCATGGCCGAGCGCGAGGCCGAGATCCACGCCGCGTTCGCCGAAGGCTTGACCCTGGACGAGGACCTATACCCGGAAGGCCGGCAGCACGGATGAGAACCGCGGAGATCAAGCGTCGTTTCCTGGCCCACTTCGAGGCCAACGGGCACACGGTGGTGCCCTCCGCCCCGCTGCCCGCCGTCGACGACCCCAACCTGCTGTTCATCAACGCGGGCATGGTGCAGTTCGTGCCGTTCTTCCTCGGCCAGCGCACCCCGCCGTACCCCCGCGCCACGAGCGTGCAGAAATGCATCCGCACGCCCGACATCGACGAGGTCGGCAAGACCAGCCGGCACGGCACCTTCTTCCAGATGAACGGCAACTTCAGCTTCGGCGACTACTTCAAGGAAGGCGCCATCAAGCTGGCCTGGGAGCTGTCGACCAAATCCGCGGCCGACGGCGGGTTCGGGCTGGACCCGGAGCGGATCTGGGCCACGGTGTACCTCGACGACGAAGAGGCCATCGACATCTGGAAGCGCACCGGAATGCCCGCCGAGCGGATCGTGCGCCGGGGCAAGAAGGACAACTTCTGGTCGATGGGCATCCCCGGCCCGGCCGGCCCGTGCTCCGAGCTGTACTACGACCGCGGCGACGCCTACGGCAAGCAGGGCGGGCCGGAGGTCGACGAGGACCGCTACCTGGAGTACTGGAACCTCGTCTTCATGCAGCACGAGATCACCAACGTGAAGTCGAAGGAGATCTTCGACATCGTCGGTGACCTGCCCAACAAGAACATCGACACCGGCATGGGCCTGGAGCGGATCGCCTCCATGCTGCAGGGCGTCGACAACCTCTACGAGATCGACGAGGTACGGCCGATCCTGGCCAAGGCGGCCGAGCTGACCGGCAAGCGCTACGGCCAGGCGGTCTCCCACGTCGCCGCCGAGTCGCACCCCGACGACGTGCGGCTGCGGGTCATCGCCGACCACGTGCGCACCGCGCTCATGGTGATCTCCGACGGGGTCATCCCGTCCAACGAGGGCCGTGGCTACGTGCTGCGCCGCATCCTGCGCCGGGCGATCCGCTCCATGCGCCTGCTGGGCTGGCAGGAAGGCCCGTCGCTGCCGCTGCTGCTGCCGATCGCCCGCGACTGCATGGCGCCGTCGTATCCGGAGGTCGCGGCCGAGTACGACCGGATCTCGCAGTACGCCTACGGCGAGGAGGAGCGCTTCCTGGCCACGCTGTCGGCCGGCACCACGATCCTCGACCTGGCCGTCACCGACACCAAGGCCAAGGGCGGGCAGGTCCTCGCCGGGGACAAGGCGTTCCAGCTGCACGACACGTATGGCTTCCCGATCGACCTGACCCTGGAGATCGCCGCCGAGCAGGGCCTGACCGTCGACGAGGACGGCTTCCGCCGGCTCATGGCCGAGCAGAAGGCCAACGCCAAGGCCGACGCCCAGGCCCGCAAGACCGGTCACGCCGACCTGTCGGTCTACCGGTCGGTGCTCGAGCAGGGCGGTCCCGTCGAGTTCACGGGGTACCGCGAGGTCTCCCGCGAGACCCGGGTCCGCTCCCTGCTGGGCCTGCCGGTGGCCGGCGAGGGCGACGAGGTCTCGATCGTGCTCGACGCCACGCCGTTCTATGCCGAGAGCGGCGGCCAGCTCGCCGACGGCGGCTTCATCACGCTCGGCGGCGGCAAGGTCGAGGTCCTCGACGTCCAGTCCCCGCTGCCCGGCCTGATCGTCCACCGGACCCGCGTCGTGGCCGGCGAGGTGCGCTCCGGCGACACCGCGTTCGCCGAGATCGACATCGACCGGCGCCGGGCGGTCTCGCGCGCCCACACCGCGACCCACCTGATCCACCAGACGATGCGCAACTTCCTCGGCGAGTCGGCGACCCAGGCGGGCTCGCTCAACGCACCCGGCCGGCTGCGCTTCGACTTCAACACCCCGTCGGCCGTCCCGCCGAGCGTCCTGCACGACGTGGAGCAGCAGGTCAACGAGGTACTCCTGCGCGACCTGCTGGTGCACGCGTTCATCACCTCCCAGGAGGAGGCCCGCAAGCTCGGCGCGATGGCGCTGTTCGGCGAGAAGTACGGCGACGAGGTCCGCGTCGTCGAGGTCGGCGACTACGCCCGCGAGCTGTGCGGTGGCACGCACGTCGAGCGCTCGTCGCAGCTCGGCCTAGTGAAGATCCTCTCCGAGGCTTCGGTCGGTTCCGGGGTACGCCGGGTCGAGGCCCTCGTCGGCCTGGACGCCTTCAGCCACCTCGCCCGCGAGCATCTCCTGGTCTCGCGCCTGGCCGAGCTCTTCCGCGTCCCCGGCGACCAGGTCGCCGACCGCGTCGAGCAGACTGTCGCCCAGCTGCGCGACGCCGAGCGCGAGCTGGAGAAGCTGCGCACCCAGGTCGTCCTGGCCGGCGCCGGCGCACTGGCGGAGGCCGCGCGGGACGTGCGCGGTGTCGCCTATGTCGGCACCGAGGCCCCCGAGGGCACCTCGGCCAACGAGGTCCGCACGCTGGCCCAGGAGATCCGCGGCCGCATTCCGGCCGACCGCCCGGCGGTCGTCGCCGTGACCGCCCGCGCCGGCGGCAAGGCGTCGCTGGTCGTGGCCGTCAACGCCACCGCCAAGTCCCGCGGCCTGTCCGCCGGCGCCTTGGTCAAGGGCGCCCTGTCCGGCCGCGGCGGCGGCAACGCCGACCTGGCCCAGGGCGGCGGCGTCCCGGCCACCGAGGCCCCGAACCTCCTGCTAGCCGTCGAGAAGTCCCTGTAACGCCCCCTTCCGGCCCGCCCCAACCTCTCCCGGGGCGGGCCGACCGGAGCCTTCCTGGGGCGGGCCGGCACCTCCCCGCCCTGAGCTCTCCTGGGCGGGCCCCGAGCCTCCCGTCCGAGCGCTCTTGGGCGGGACGTCCCCTTCGCGGTCGGAGCTTCCTCGGGGCCGCGCCGGCCCGGGCTTTCCTGGGGGCGGGCCGGCGCCGGCCCGAGTTCTCCCGGGGCGGGGTCGGCGCCATTCCGTCCGGAGCATCTCCCCGGGCAGGCTGCCTTCCCGCCGCAAGGTCCTCCGCCCGAGGTCCACCCGGCGCACTTCCGCCCTCGCAACCGGCCGCCTTCCGCCGTCGCAGTGCTTGCGACCTGGAGCGCCCGCCCCGCAAGTCGACCCCCGCGCGTGGAGATCCGATAAGTCGGGCGCTCCGCGCCACGACTTATCGGATTTATACCCCGACAGGGCATAAGTCCGAAAAGTCCGGACACGAAGTGTCTGGACTTTTCGCGCCAAATCGCAAATCCCGCTCCGCGCCCATGCCGCGCATCATCACCAAGCCGCCGCGGCCAGCCGACCCGAACATAAGCATCCGTGATCATGCGCGCCGACCATCCGGCACCACCGGTTTTTCATGATCGTGGAGACATACGGTACCAATAGGTACATTCAAACTCCGCGATCATGAAAAACCCGGGGTGCGCACGGCCAGTCGGGCATGATCGCGGAGACTTCCGGTCGGCTGGAGCCGGCGAAACGCCCTCGCGGACCCGAGGGGCGGCCCGCGAAAAGCCCACAGAAATGGATATAAGGCCCGTCGGGGTATAAATCCGAAAAGTCCGGACATGAAGTGTCTGGACTTTTCGTGAGAGGCGCGGGCGACACGGGCGGGCGTCGAGCGGCTAGGGTGCGCGTGTGGGGCAGGTGCAGTGGGTGCGGGGAAGACGGCTCGGGGTCGACGTCGGGTCGGTCCGGGTCGGCGTCGCCGTGTGCGATCCGGACGGCATCCTCGCCAGCCCCGTGGCCACCCTCGCGCGCGACCAAACTACCGACAGTGACGCCACTCCATCCGACATGTCGGAAATCCTGCGGTACGTCCGTGAATATGAGGCAGTGGCGATCGTCGTCGGACTGCCGATCAACCTCGCCGGCAAAGAAGGCCCGGCGGCGGCTCTGATCAGGCAATATGCGGATCGGCTGGCGGCCGTGTCGGCGCCGGTGCCGGTCGTGCTGACAGACGAGAGGATGTCCACGGCGGCGGCAACACGTAGGCTGTCGGAGCGTGGCGTCCGAGGCAGGCGCCAGCGGGCGGTCATCGACCAGGTGGCCGCGGTGGAGATCCTGCAGGGTTGGCTCGACGCCAGACGGGCCGGAGCAGTGCACGGCTGAGCGCCAGGAGGCAGAGTGCAGATGGACGAGCTGGATCTGGCCTGGGAGGACGAGGACCGGCCGCGTCACCGGCGCCGCGCCTCCGGTCCTCCGGCCAGGAGCAGGAAGAAGAAGGGGCGCGGCGGAAAGACCTTCCTGGCACTCCTCATCAGCCTGCTGGTCGTCGGCGGCCTGGCGTATGGTGTCTACGCCGGCATCGATCGAATCCAGGGAATGTTCAGCGCCCCGGACTACAGCGGCGGAGGCACCGGCCAGGTCACGATCGAGGTGATCTCCGGGCAGCTCGCCGCCGACATCGCCGCGACGCTGCAGGAGAAGGACGTCGTCAAGAGCGCCAAGGCGTTCGTCGAGGCGGCCAAGAAGGACGAGCGCAGCAAGAAGCTGCAGCCCGGCTTCTACAGCCTGCACAAGCAGATGAAGGCGAGCGCCGCGCTGTCGCTGATGCTCGATCCGCGCAGCCGGCTGGTCAACAAGGTCACGCTCGCCGAGGGGCTGACGTACCAGGACACCTTCAAGAAGCTCGCCGAGGCCACGAAGCTGCCGTATGACGACTTCGAAAACGCCGCGAAGGACCCGAAGGCGCTCGGCGTCGGCGATGTCTGGTATGCGCGCCAGGACGGCAAGCAGCGCTCGCCCGGGATCGAGGGCTTCCTGTTCCCGGCGACCTACGACTTCCCGCCCAACCTCGACGCGACCGGGGTGCTGAAGATCATCGTGGCCCGGTTCAACGAGGAGATCGAGAAGATCGGGTTCATCGAGGCGGTGCAGAACAACTTGCACATATCGCCGTTCGAGGCGCTGGTGGCGTCGTCGATCGCACAGGTCGAGGGGCTCGACAAGGACCAGCCCGGGATCGTGCGGGTGCTGTACAACCGCGTCTACTCCGGCAAGTTCCCGTGCAACTGCCTGCAGGTGGACAGCACGGTCAACTACTACCTGCGGATCACCGGCAAGGGCGCCAAGCCCTCGACCGAGCTGCTGCAGTCCGAGCTGCACAACAAGAACGACCCGTACAACACCCACGACGTGGCCGGCTTGCCGATCGGGCCGATCAGCAACCCCGGCAGCAGCGCGCTGAGCGCGGCGATGAACCCGCCGAAGAGCGACTTCTACTACTTCCTCGCCATCGACACGGCGGGCAACACCGCCTACGCCAAGACCTACGCGGAGTTCCAGAAGCTGTGGGAACAGGCGCAGAAGAACGGCGTGAAGTAGGCATGCGCGCGGCGGTGCTCGGCAAGCCGGTGGGCCACTCGCGCTCACCGGCGATCCACAACGCCGGCTACGCCGCGGCCGGCCTCGCGGGGTGGGCGTACACCGCCATCGAATGCGGCGAGGACGAGCTCGCCGGGCTGGTCGGCGGGCTCGGCCCCGAGTGGGCCGGGCTGTCGCTGACCATGCCGCTCAAGGAGGTCGCGCTGAGCGCCGCCGCCCTCGTCGATCCGTTCGCGGCGGCGATCGGCGCGGCCAACACGCTGGTCCGCCGGCCGTATGGCTGGCACGCCTACAACACCGACGCGCCCGGCATGGTCCGGGCCCTGCTGGAGGCGGGCGTGAGCCGCATCCCGCGGCTGGCGCTGCTCGGCGCCGGCGGCACGGCCCGGGCGGCGATCGCGGCCGCGGCGAGCCTGGCCGCCGACGTCACCGTCTACACCCGCCGCCCGGAGGCGGCCGAGGAGCTGCGCCCGGTCGCGGAGGCGCTGGACGTGGCGCTGACCGCCGCGCCGTGGGAGGCCGCCGTGGAGGCCACCGCTGTGCCGGTGGTCATTTCGACGGTACCCAAGGGAGCCGCCGACCATCTCGCCGTCGCCGACTGGTCCGCCCGGCCGGTCGTGTTCGACGCCATCTACGACCCGTGGCCCACCCCGCTCGCCGCCGCCGCGTCCGCCGCCGGCTGCCCGATCGTGTCCGGCTTGGACCTGCTGCTGTGGCAGGCCGTCGACCAGTTCGAACTGTTCACCGGCGTCAAGGCGCCAGTGGGTGAGATGCGCGCGGCCCTGTCCGGCTGAGGGCGAGGCCGCGTGACAGACTTGCTGACGTGCTGCGCTGGTTGACCGCTGGAGAATCCCATGGCCCGGCGCTCGTCGCGATCCTCGAGGGCGTGCCCGCCGGGATCGAGCTGACGAGCGCGTCCGTGGCGGCCGAGCTGGCCCGCCGACGCCTCGGCTACGGCCGCGGCGCGCGGATGAGCTTCGAGCAGGACGTCGTGGAGTTCATCGGCGGCCTGCGGCACGGCCGGACGCTCGGCAGCCCCGTCGCCATCCGGGTCGCCAACAGCGAGTGGCCCAAGTGGGAGACCGTCATGGCGGCCGACCCGGTCGACCCGGAGGTGCTCGCCGCGCAGGCGCGCAACGCCCCGCTGACCCGCCCCCGGCCCGGCCACGCCGACCTCGCCGGCATGCAGAAGTACGGCCACACCGACGCCCGGCCGATCCTGGAGCGGGCCAGCGCGCGGGAGACCGCCGCCCGGGTCGCGGTCGGCAGCGTAGCCAAGGCACTGCTGCGCCAGGCGCTCGACGTCGAGATCGTCTCGCACGTGATCGAGCTCGGCTCGGTCGCCGCCAAGCCCGGGCTGCTGCCCCGCCCCGAGGACGCCGAGCGCATCGACGCCGACCCGCTGCGCTGCCTCGACCCGGACGCGAGCGCCCGGATGGTCGAGGAGGTCGACGCGGCCAAGCGGGACGCCGACACGCTCGGCGGGATCGTCGAGGTCCTGGCGTACGGCGTGCCACCCGGCCTCGGCAGCCACGTCCAGTGGGACCGCAAGCTCGACGCCCGGCTCGCCACCGCGCTCATGTCGATCCAGGCGATCAAGGGCGTGGAGATCGGCGACGCGTTCACCCAGGCCCGCTCCCGCGGCTCGGTCGCCCACGACGAGATCATCAACACCCCCGACGGCGTGCGCCGGATCACCGACCGGGCCGGCGGCCTGGAGGGCGGCATGACCACCGGCGAGCCGCTGCGCGTGCGGGCCGCGATGAAGCCGATCTCGTCGCTCAACCGGGCCCTGCAGACCGTCGACGTGACCACCGGCGAGCCGGCGACCGCGATCAACCAGCGCTCCGACGTCTGCGCCGTGCCGGCCGCGGCCGTGGTCGCCGAGGCGATGGTGGCGCTGGTCCTCGCCGAGGCGGCGCTGGAGAAGTTCGGCGGCGACTCCATCCCCGAGATCCGTCGCAATGTCACGGGGTACCTAGAAAATCTGGTGATCCGATGAGTCCCCGGGCGGTGCTCGTCGGCGCGCCCGGCGCCGGCAAGACGACGGTCGGCGAACTGCTCGCGGCCCGGCTCGGCGTGGCCTTCCGCGACGTGGACGCCGACATCGAGGCCGCGGCCGGCAAGCCGATCCCGGAGATCTTCTTCGACGAGGGCGAGGATCACTTCCGGGCCCTGGAGCGGGCGGCGATCGCGACCGCGCTGCGGGAGTTCGACGGGGTGCTGGCCCTGGGCGGCGGCGCGATCCTGGCCGAGGAGACCCGCAAGGCCCTGGTCGGTCAGCCGGTGGTGTACCTCTCCGTCGAGTTCGCCGACGCGGTGTCCCGGGTCGGCCTGGGCGCCGGCCGGCCGCTGCTCGCCCTGAATCCGCGCGCCACCCTCAAGCACCTGCTCGACCAGCGCCGCCCGCTGTACGAGGAGGTCGCGACGGTCACCGTGGTGACGGACGGCCGCACGCCGGAGGAGATCGCCGACTATCTGGCCGGTGAACTATGAAATATGTCGATGTAGACGGATATGCCGTACAAATCGGTCAGCATGCTTCCGATGGCGTCGCCGACCTGGTCAAAGGCGCCAACCAGGTCGCGGTGATCTTCGCCGGCCCGGTGCGCGCACACGCCGAGCGCGTCGAGGCGCGGCTCACCGCGGCCGGCGCCAAGGTGCTGCCGATCGAGGTGCCCGACGCCGAGGCCGGCAAGGACATCGAGGTCGCCGCCCGCTGCTGGGACACCCTCGGCGAGGCCGCGTTCACCCGCTCCGACGCCGTCGTCGGCGTCGGCGGCGGCGCCGTCACCGACCTGGCCGGCTTCGTCGCCGCGTGCTGGCTGCGCGGCGTGCGCCTGGTGACCGTGCCGACCAGCCTGCTCGGCATGGTCGACGCCGCCGTCGGCGGCA
Organism: Dactylosporangium sp. CA-092794; assembly: GCF_050948465.1. Taxonomy (NCBI): domain Bacteria; kingdom Bacillati; phylum Actinomycetota; class Actinomycetes; order Micromonosporales; family Micromonosporaceae; genus Dactylosporangium; species Dactylosporangium sp. CA-092794. The sequence continues at coordinate 2,330,910 of NZ_CP192044.1, forward strand.
AGACCGGCGTCAACACCAGCGCCGGCAAGAACCTGGTCGGCGCCTTCTACCCGCCCGCCGGCGTGCTGTGCGATCTGGACGCCCTCGAAACGCTCCCTGCCGACGACCTGCTGGCCGGGATGGCCGAGGTGGTCAAGTGCGGCTTCATCGCCGACCCGGCGATCCTCGACCTCATCGAGGCCGACCCGGCCGCCGCCCTCGAGCCCGGCGGCCCGGCGCTCGCCGAGCTGGTCGAGCGCTCGGTCGCGGTCAAGGCGCGGGTGGTCTCCGCCGACCTGCGCGAGAGCGGCCTGCGCGAGATCCTCAACTACGGCCACACCCTCGGCCACGCGATCGAGCGCCGCGAGCGGTACCACTGGAAGCACGGCCACGCCGTGAGCGTCGGCCTGATCTACGCCGCCGCCCTCGGCCGCCTCTCCGGCCGCCTCGCGCCCGAGGTCGCCGCCCGGCACCGCACCGTGCTGGAGCGCCTCGGCCTCCCGGTGTCGTATCCGGCCGACGCCTGGCCCGACCTCCACGCCGCGATGCGGGTCGACAAGAAGGCCCGCGGCTCGATGCTGCGCTTCGTCGTGCTCGACGACCTCGCCGTCCCCGGCACCCTGGACGGCCCGCCCGACGAACTCCTGGAGTCCGCCTACAGGGAGCTCGCCACCGACCGCTGACGTCGGCCCGCCAGGCGACCGGCCACGGCCGCCGCAGGCTGGGCGCCGACGACCACCGGCGGCGCACCGCGGTCATCGCGCCGCCCCGCGGTCGGCATGGCGGGCCGGACATAAGTCTCCGTGATCATGATGCTCGCGGTGGCCGTTCCGCGGGTTTTTCATGATCCAGGAGACTTGTGGTACACGGGTGTACATCAGCACTCCGTGATCATGAAAAACCGTTGGTGTCAGTGCCAGTTGCGCATGATCACGGAGACTTCCGGTCGCTGCGCCGCGCTTCGCGGCACGCAGCGCCCGAAATGTGGGACCTGATCGCCGACCGTGCCCCGTCAATGGGCGCGTTTGGGTCGCCCCGGCCGGACACCGCCGCCCCGGGCGGGCATGGCGACCGGCGGCGGGCCCACAGCGTGCGCGGCTGGCGGCGGGCCCCACGGCGGGCGGGGCTGGCGGCGGCCTCACGGCGCGGGGCTGATGGCGGGCGGGCCCCGCGGCGGGCCGGGCGGGTCAGTACGTCGCGGCGGCGAGGGCCGGGACCGGCGGGCGCAGCCGCAGGTAGAGCACCCCGGCGACGGTGCCGACCGAGGCGGCGACCACCGCCTGCGGGTAGCCGGGCGCGCCGGTCGGGAGCAGGAACAACGCGAGCCCCACCGAGCCCCACACGGCGGCCTGCGGCACCCGGCGCAGGCCGGCCGCGAGCGGTACGAAGGCCCACAGCAGGTACCACGGATGCACCACCGGGCCGAGCACGATGATCGACGCCAGCGCCAGGCCCAGCCCGGCGACCGGGTTCGGTGCCCGCAGCAGCGCCCAGCCGGCGAGCAGGAAGCCGGCCACGGCCGCGACGGTGCGGATCACCTGCATCGGGCCGGGCCAGCCGACCGCCGCCAGCAGCATCCCCAGGTCGGTGCTGAAGGACAGGCCGTTGCGGACCGACGTCGGGGTGCGCATCCCGGAGATCCAGCCCGTGCCCAGGCCCGAGGCCAGCTGCAAGCCGGCGAACGAGACGCCGCCGGCCACGATGATGCGGACCCAGGCCCACGCGCGCGGGCTCAGTATCAGGATCGCGACCAGGGCGAGTGCGGCCGGGGCCTTGATCAGTGCGGCGGCGCTGATGAGCACGGCGCCGAGGGCGGGATGGCGGCGTACCGCCGCGTAGATCCCAGCGGTCATCAGGCCGATCATCAGCGCGTCGTTGTGCATGCCGGCCACCAGGTGCAGCAGCAGCAGCGGGTTCAGGGCGCCGAACCACAGCGCCCGCTGGACCGGGACGCCGAAGCGGGTGGCGATGGCCGGCAGGCACAGGACCACCAGGGCCACGCCGGCCAGCGCGATCAGCCGGAACGCCCAGACGCCGAACACCACGTTCTGGCCGGTCAGGTTGACCACCGCGGCCGCGCCGCGCAGGAACAGCGGGCCGTAGGGGGCCGGCGTGTTCTGCCAGATCGCGGGCACGTCGTCGGCGAAGCGGCCGCCGAGCATCGCGGGGCCGAACTTGTAGGCGTCGATGCCCTCGTGGACCATCGCGCCCTGGGCGAGGTAGCTGTACACATCCTGGCTGAACATCGGCGGCAGGAGCACCAGCGGCGCGGTCCAGCACAGCAGGGTGCGGACGAGGTCGGCCGGGCGCTGCTCGTCGAGCGTCCCGCGCAGGCGCAGCCAGGCGCCGCACAGCAGGGCCAGCCCGACGTAGGTGCCGGCGATCGACACCAGCGGGTACGAGCGCAGCTCACGGATCAGGGGCCAGTGCTCGAACGGGTCGCTTTTGGGAAGCGCTCCGACCGCCAGGCCACACAGCGCGATCGCGACGGATCCGGCGAAGCCCAGGGTACGGTTGAGGAGGTCTGGTCTTCCCACCCCGGCACGCTGGCAGAGCTAGGTGTATGGAAGGTTAACGATCGGTGAACTGGGCCCTCCTTGTCCGGTACACTGTTTCGGGCCGTTTCCGCTCGCCCGGTACACTTCACCGGGCCTTTTTCCGCATCGGCTGCTCGCGAGCCGTTGGGGACCTTCAATCTTCCCGGTCTGCGGGCCGGCAGCGACGAAAGTGACGTCACCAGATGGCAACCACGAACGACCTGAAGAACGGCCTGGTGCTCAATCTCGACGGCGACCTGTGGACCGTCGTGGAGTTCCAGCATGTCAAGCCGGGCAAGGGCGGCGCGTTCGTGCGGACCACCCTCAAGAACGTGCTCTCCGGCAAGGTGGTCGACCGCACGTTCAACGCCGGCACCAAGGTCGACACCGCCACCGTCGACAAGCGCACGATGCAGTATCTGTACGCCGACGGCGAGGACTTCGTGTTCATGGACCTGGACACGTATGACCAGATCACCGTCCCCGGCGGCACCGTCGGCGAGGCGAGCAAGTTCCTGCTCCCCGAGGCCGGGGTGACCGTGGCCACCCACGAGGGCGCCCCGCTCTACGTCGAGCTGCCGACCTCGGTCATCGTCGAGGTCACCTACACCGAGCCGGGCCTGCAGGGCGACCGCTCCACCGGCGGCACCAAGCCGGCCACGGTGGAGACCGGCGCCACGGTCAACGTGCCGCTGTTCATCTCGACCGGCGAGAAGATCAAGGTCGACACCCGCGACAGCCGATACCTGGGCCGGGCGTGAGCAGTAATACGAACTGGAACTCGGGCTCCTTTCTGGGCGGTGACGTCACCGCCCAGATGACGGCCCGGCGCAAGGCGCGCAAGCGGGCGCTCGACGTGCTCTACCAGGCCGACCTGCGCCGCGAGCCGCGGGCGACGGTGCTGGCCGCCTACGTGGCCAACCTGGAGGAGCCGCGGCCGAGCTACCTGCCCTACACGGTCCAACTCGTGGAGGGCGTGGAGAGCCACGCGGCGCGCATCGACGAGCTGCTGTCGAGCTATGCCGAGGGCTGGACGCTGGAGCGGATGCCGGTGGTGGACCGCAACCTCGCCCGCATCGCCGTCTACGAGCTGCTGTACAACGACGAGGTCGACAACCCGGTGGCGATCACCGAGGCGGTCGAGCTCGCCGAGACGCTGTCCACGGACGACTCGCCGCGCTTCCTCAACGGCATCCTGGGCCGCATCGCCGACTACGCCACCTGACCTTTTTCCGGGCTCGGGCCCGCGTCACCTGCGGACCGTTCCTCCCGCGAGACAACGGGCCTGGCCTGCCCTGAACGGGCGGCCAGGCCCTGCCAGGTGCGCGGTGCCAAGAACAAAAAACGCGGCAAAGGGCCGCACCCGGACCGGCCCCGGGTGCGGCCCTTTGCCGCCGTAGATCAGCTCTGGAACAGGCTGCGCGGGTCGGTGACCAGCACACCGTGCTCGTTGAGGCGCTCGACCAGGCCCGACGGCGAAGCGTCGTAGACGATCGCCAGGGCGCGCAGGTCGTCGGCGCGGATCGACAGCACGCGGCCGTTGTAGTCGCCCCGCTGCTGCTGGATGGCCCGGGCGTAGCGGGCGACGTAGGCGAGGTCCTCGGCGCCGGCGTCGTAGAGGCGCTCCAGGTCGAGGACGATCTTGTTGGTGGGCTCGTGGCGCACGCCGCTGCCGTCGGGCAGCAGCTCGGCGACGGGCACTCGGTAGAACTCGGCCAGCTCCGCCAGGCGAGAGACGGTGACGGCACGGTCGCCACGCTCATACGACCCGACGACGACGGCCTTCCAACGCCCTGCCGACTTCTCCTCGACACCCTGCAGAGACAGCCCCTGCTGCTGTCGGATGGAGCGCAGGCGAGCACCAAGAGACTTGGCGTACTCAGACGGCATACGGACACTCCCAGTCACTGGCCTGGGGGGTTCCCCCAGCGATCGCTACGGAGCGTGACCGTAACTGGCTCGCGACGCGTGGTCAAGTGGTCGAGACCCTTCCGTTGCCCTGGTCAGGACGGTTGTTAGGGTAGTCGGAGTTCGGCGTCCTTTAACAACCCGTCCGGTGAGGCGGGGAAGGAGGTCAGGTCTTGTCGTCTCCGACAACCGGCACTGAGCTGGGAAAAACCATCCTAACGGCGACCGATGTCGCCCGGGTGGTTGACCGGATTGCCCACCAGATTCTGGAAAAGACGTCCGGCGCGGCCGAAACGGTGCTGCTCGGCATACCTACACGTGGCGTTCCGCTGGCTCGCCGCCTAGCCGCCCGGATCGCGGCCTTCGAGGGTTTTGACGTTCCGGTAGGTGTGTTGGATATCACGCTCTATCGGGACGATCTGCGCCTGCAGGCCACCCGTGCCGTTGGTCACACGGAGATACCGCCGGGCGGCATCGACGGCCGCCGGGTGATCCTCGTCGACGACGTGCTCTTCTCCGGCCGCACCGTGCGGGCCGCGCTCGACGCGCTCAAGGACCTCGGCCGGCCGCGCGCCGTCCAGCTGGCCGTCCTCGTCGACCGCGGCCACCGCGAGCTGCCGATCCGCGCCGACTACGTCGGCAAGAACGTCCCGACCTCGATGCAGGAGAGCGTGCGGGTGCTGACCGCCGAGATCGACGGCGAGGACGCCGTCGTGATCAGGAGCAGGGGGAACCGGTCATGATCAAGCATCTGCTCAGCGCCGCCGACCTCGACGCGCCCACCGCCACGCTGGTGCTGGACACGGCCGAGGAGATGGCGAGCCTGGCCGCGCGTGAGGTGAAGAAGCTGCCCACGCTGCGCGGGCGCACGGTGGTGAACCTGTTCTACGAGGACTCCACCCGGACCCGGATCTCGTTCGAGGCGGCGGCCAAGCGGCTCAGCGCCGATGTGATCAACTTCTCGGCCAAGGGCTCCAGCGTCTCCAAGGGCGAGAGCCTCAAGGACACCGCGCTGACCCTGCAGGCGATGGGCGCCGACGCCGTCGTGGTGCGCCACCCGGCCAGCGGCGCGCCGCACCGGCTGGCCAACTGGGTCGAGGGCAGCGTGGTCAACGCCGGCGACGGCACGCACGAGCACCCGACCCAGGCCCTGCTCGACGCCTACACCATGCGCAGCCGGCTGCACCGCCTCGCCGGCCTGCGGGTCACCATCGTCGGCGACGTGCTGCACTCCCGGGTCGCCCGCTCCAACGTGCAGCTGCTGCACACGCTGGGCGCCAAGGTGACGCTGGTCGCGCCGCCGACCCTGCTGCCGGTGGGCGTCGCCGCGTGGCCGGCCGCGACCTGCTACGACCTCGACGCCGTGGTGCCGGACTCCGATGTCGTCATGATGCTGCGGGTGCAGCGGGAGCGCATGAACCAGGCGTACTTCCCCTCCGAGCGCGAGTACTCCCGCCGCTACGGCCTCGACGTCCCCCGCATGCGCCGCCTGCCGGAGCACGCGATCGTCATGCACCCGGGCCCGATGAACCGCGGCATGGAGATCTCGCCCGACGTCGCCGACTCGGCCCGCTCCACGATCGTCGAACAGGTCGCCAACGGCGTCTCCGTGCGCATGGCGGTTCTCTACCTGCTGCTTGGTGGCAAGTCGTGAGCGAGGAGCGAGCTTGCGAGCCCCGCAGTCCACGACCAGGAGGAACAGCATGAAGATCTCGGGCACCAGCGTGGGGGAGATCACCGTCGAGGACGGGGTGATCGTCGCCATCGACCCGGTTAAACCGGGGCCGCTGATCGCGCTGCCCGGCCTGGTCGACCTGCACACGCACCTGCGCGAGCCGGGCCGCGAGGACGCCGAGACCGTCGAGTCCGGCTCCCGGGCCGCGGCCCTGGGCGGCTACACCGCCGTCTGCGCGATGGCCAACACCTCGCCGGTCGCCGACACCGCCGGCGTGGTCGAGCAGGTCTGGCGGCTCGGCCGCGAGGCCGGGCTGGTCGACGTGCAGCCCGTCGGCGCGGTCACCGTCGGCCTGGGCGGCGAGCAGCTGGCCGAGCTCGGCGCGATGGCCGACTCGGCCGCCCGGGTGCGGGTCTTCTCCGACGACGGGCACTGCGTGGCCGACCCGCGGCTCATGCGCCGCGCGCTGGAGTACGTCAAGGCCTTCGACGGGGTGATCGCCCAGCACGCCGAGGAGCCACGGCTGACCACCGGCGCACAGATGAACGAGGGCGAGGTCGCGGCCCGGCTCGGGCTGACCGGCTGGCCGGCCGTGGCCGAGGAGGCGATCATCGCCCGCGACGTGCTGCTCGCCGGGCACGTCGGCGCCCGCCTGCACATCTGCCACGTCTCCACCGCGGGCAGCGTCGAGCTGATCCGCTGGGCCAAGTCCAAGGGCTGGCGGGTCACCGCCGAGGTCACCCCGCACCACCTGCTGCTCACCGAGGAGCGCGCCACCCGGTACGACCCGGTCTTCAAGGTCAACCCGCCGCTGCGCACCGAGGCCGACGTGCTCGCGCTGCGCGAGGGCCTGCTCGACGGCACGATCGACTGCGTGGCCACCGACCACGCCCCGCACAGCGTCGAGGACAAGGAGTGCGAGTGGGAGGGCGCCCGGCCCGGCATGCTGGGGCTGGAGACGGCGCTCGCGATCGTGATCCAGACCATGGGCCCGCGCTGGGACCGCATCGCCGAGTGGATGTCGGCCGCCCCGGCCCGCATCGCCGGGCTGTCCGGCGGCGGGTCTGGACAAGGCGGCGGGTCCGGACAAGGCGGCGGCCTCGCGGTGGGGCAGCCGGCCAACATCGCGATCCTCGACCCGGGCGTGCGCTGGACCGTCGACCCGACGGCGCTGGCCAGCCGCTCCCGCAACACCCCCTACGCCGGAATGGAACTGCGCGGCCGCATCGAGGCGACCTACCTGCGCGGGGAGCCGACGGTGCTCAACGGAAAGGCGACACGGTGAGGCGCAGCGAGGCCCTGCTCGTCCTGGAGGACGGGCGCACCTTCCGGGGCGAGGCGTTCGGCGCGGCCGGCGAGACGTTCGGCGAGGCCGTCTTCAACACCGGTATGACCGGTTACCAGGAGACGCTGACCGACCCGTCGTACCACCGCCAGGTCGTCGTGCAGACCGCGCCCCAGATCGGCAACACCGGCGTCAACGGCGAGGACGACGAGTCGGGCCGGATCTGGGTCGCCGGGTACGTGGTGCGCGACCCCTCCCGGTCGTACTCGAACTGGCGGGCCTCCGGCGGACTGCAGGAGCGGCTGGCCGAGGAGGGCGTGGTCGGCATCAGCGGCATCGACACCCGCGCGCTGACCCGGCACCTGCGGGAGCGGGGCGCCATGCGGGTGGGGGTGTCCAGCGTCGACGACGACCGCGACGGGCTGCTGAGCCGGGTCCGCGAGCAGCCGCAGATGCTCGGCGCCGATCTGTCCGCCGAGGTCACCACGCCCGAGCGGTACACGGTGCCGGCCCAGGGCGAGCACCGCCTGACGGTCGCCGCGATCGACCTCGGCATCAAGCGCAACGTCCCGCGCCGGCTCGCCGCCCGCGGCGTCACCACCCACGTGCTGCCGGCCTCGGCGACCCTGGCCGACATCCGGGCGGTCGGCGCCGACGCGGTGTTCTTCTCGCCGGGCCCGGGCGACCCGGCCACGGCCGACAAGCCGGTCGCGCTGGCCCGGGCGGTCATGACCGAGCGGATCCCGCTGTTCGGCATCTGCTTCGGCAGCCAGATCCTCGGCCGGGCGCTGGGCTTCGGCACGTACAAGCTCGGCTACGGCCACCGCGGCATCAACCAGCCCGTCCTCGACCGGACCACCGGCAAGGTCGAGGTGACCAGCCACAACCACGGCTTCGCCGTCGACGCCCCGCTGCAGGGCCGGGCGGACACCGACTTCGGCGCCGTCGAGGTGAGCCACGTCTGCCTCAACGACGACGTCGTCGAGGGGCTGCGCTGCCTGGACGTGCCGGCCTTCACCGTGCAGTACCACCCGGAGGCGGCAGCGGGGCCGCACGACGCGGATTACCTGTTCGACCGATTCGCGGAGCTGATGCAGAGCCATGCCTAAGCGCACCGACCTCCGGCACGTCCTCGTCATCGGCTCCGGCCCGATCGTCATCGGCCAGGCGTGCGAGTTCGACTACTCCGGCACCCAGGCCTGCCGCGTGCTGCGCGCCGAGGGCCTGCGGGTCAGCCTGGTCAACAGCAACCCGGCGACGATCATGACCGACCCCGAGTTCGCCGACGCCACCTACGTCGAGCCGATCACCCCGGAGTTCGTCGAGCAGGTCATCGCCCGCGAGCGGCCCGACGCGCTGCTGGCCACGCTGGGCGGGCAGACCGCGCTGAACACCGCCGTGGCGCTGCACGAGGCCGGGGTGCTGGACAAGTACGGCGTCGAGCTGATCGGCGCGGACATCGAGGCGATCCGCCGCGGCGAGGACCGGCAGCTGTTCAAGGACATCGTGGCCCGGGCCGGCGGCGAGACGCCCCGCTCGCGGGTCTGCCACTCCATGGACGAGGTGCACGAGACCGTCGCCGAGCTCGGCCTGCCGGTCGTGATCCGGCCCTCGTTCACCATGGGCGGGCTCGGCTCCGGCATGGCGCACACCGCCACCGACCTCGACCGGCTGGCCGGCGGCGGGCTGGCCGCCTCCCCGGTGCACGAGGTGCTCATCGAGGAGAGCGTGCTCGGCTGGAAGGAGTTCGAGCTCGAGCTCATGCGCGACAAGCACGACAACGTCGTGGTCGTGTGCTCGATCGAGAACGTCGACGCGATGGGCGTGCACACCGGCGACTCGGTGACCGTGGCGCCGGCGATGACCCTCACCGACGTGGAGTACCAGCGGCTGCGCGACCTCGGCATCGCGGTGCTGCGCGAGGTCGGGGTCGACACCGGCGGCTGCAACATCCAGTTCGCGGTCAACCCGGCCACCGGCCGCCTCGTCGTCATCGAGATGAACCCGCGGGTGTCGCGCTCCAGCGCCCTCGCGAGCAAGGCGACCGGCTTCCCGATCGCCAAGATCGCCGCGAAGCTGGCCATCGGCTACACCCTCGACGAGATCCCCAACGACATCACCCTCAAGACGCCGGCCGCCTTCGAGCCGTCGCTGGACTACGTGGTGGTGAAGATCCCGCGCTTCGCCTTCGAGAAGTTCCCCGGCGCCGACCCGGAGCTGACCACCACGATGAAGTCCGTCGGCGAGGCGATGTCGCTCGGCCGCACCTTCGCCGAGGCGCTGGGCAAGGCCATGCGCTCGCTGGAGACGAAAGCCGCGGGATTCTGGACGGTACCCGATAAATCCGATAAATCAGTGCTATCAGACCTCAGCACGCCGCACGACGGGCGGCTCTACACCGCGGAGCTGGCGTTGCGCCAGGGGCACACGGTCGACGAGGTGGCCGAGGCGTCCGGCTTCGACCCGTGGTTCGTCGACCAGCTCGCCGCCCTGGTGGAGCTGCGCGCCGAGATCGTCGACGCGGCCGTGCTCGACGCGCCGCTGCTGCGCCGGGCCAAGCGGGCCGGCCTCTCCGACCGGCAGGTCGCGGCGCTACGGCCCGAGTTCGCCGGCGAGGACGGGGTGCGCAGCCTGCGCCACCGCCTCGGGCTGCGGCCGGTGTACAAGACCGTGGACACGTGCGCCGCGGAGTTCGCCGCCGGCACGCCGTACCACTACAGCACCTACGAGGACGAGACCGAGGTCACGCCGTCGGCCCAGCCGAAGGTGATCATCCTGGGCTCCGGGCCGAACCGCATCGGCCAGGGCATCGAGTTCGACTACTCGTGCGTGCACGCGGTCATGGCGCTGCGTGACAAGGGCTTCGAGACCGTCATGATCAACTGCAACCCGGAGACCGTCTCGACCGACTACGACACCGCCGACCGGCTCTACTTCGAGCCGCTGACCTTCGAGGACGTGCTCGAGGTCGTGCACGCCGAGGACACCTCCGGGCGGGCCGCCGGCGGCCCCGGCGTCGTCGGCGTGATCGTGCAGCTGGGCGGGCAGACGCCGCTGGGCCTGGCCGAGCGCCTGGCGCGGGCCGGGGTGCCGATCGTGGGCACCTCGCCGGCCGCCATCGACCTGGCCGAGGACCGCGGGCGCTTCGGCGCGCTGCTGGCCGAGGCCGGGCTGCGCGCGCCCGAGCACGGCACCGCGACCGCGTTCGCGGAGGCCAAGCGGATCGCCGACGCGATCGGCTACCCGGTGCTGGTGCGCCCGTCCTACGTGCTCGGCGGCCGCGGCATGGAGATCGTCTACGACGAGCCGACGCTGCGCGACTACATCGGCCGGGCCACCGAGATCTCCCCGGAGCACCCGGTGCTCGTCGACCGGTTCCTCGACGACGCCATCGAGATCGACGTCGACGCGCTGTGCGACGCCACCGGCGAGGTGTACCTCGGCGGCGTCATGGAACACATCGAGGAGGCCGGCGTCCACTCCGGGGACTCCTCCTGCGCGCTGCCGCCGATCACGCTCGCCGCGGTCCACCTCGCGGAGGTGCGCCGCTACACGGCCGCCATCGCCCGGGGGGTCGGGGTGCGCGGGCTGCTCAACGTGCAGTACGCGCTCAAGGACGACGTGCTCTACGTGCTGGAGGCCAACCCGCGGGCGTCGCGCACCGTCCCGTTCGTTTCGAAGGCGACGGCGGTACCGCTGGCCAAGGCGGCCGCCCGCATCGCGCTCGGCGCCACCGTCGCCGAGCTGCGCGACGAGGGCCTGCTCCCGCCCACCGGCGACGGCGGCACACTGCCCGAGCACGCGCCGATCGCGGTCAAGGAGGCGGTACTGCCCTTCAAGCGCTTCCGTACCACCGAGGGCAAGGGCGTGGACAACCTGCTCGGCCCGGAGATGAAGTCCACCGGCGAGGTGATGGGCATCGACCCGTCCTTCGGCCACGCCTTCGCCAAGTCGCAGGCGGCCGCCTACGGCTCCCTGCCCACCGCCGGCACCGTGCTCGTCACCGTCGCCAACCGGGACAAGCGCGGGATCGTCTTCCCGGTCAAGCGCCTGGCCGATCTCGGCTTCGCGATCGTGGCCACGGCCGGCACCGGCGAGGTCCTGCGCCGCTACGGCGTGGCCTGCGAGATCGTGCCCAAACACTTCGCCGAGCCCGGCGTCGGCGCCCGCAACGCGGTGTCGCTCATCGCCGCCGGCGAGGTCGACCTGGTCATCAACACGCCGCAGGGCTCCAGCGGCCGCCAGGACGGCTACGAGATCCGCAGCGCGGCGGTGGTCAGCGACATCCCGTGCATCACCACGCTGCCGGGCGCCGCGGCCGCCGTGATGGGCATCGAGGCGCTGATCCGCGGCGAGATGTCGGTGCGGCCGCTGCAGGAGCTGCACGCCGCCTTGCGGGAGGCCAGATGACCCTTTACGAGCGGGCGCTGCGCCCGGTGCTGTTCCGGCTCGGCGGCGGCGACGCCGAGACCGCGCACGAGCGCACCCTGCGCTGGCTGGCGCGGCTGCCCGCGGCCCGGCGGCCGTTCAGCCCGCCCGGCGCCCGCCGCACGGTGTTCGGCGTCGACTTCCCCAACCCGGTGGGCCTGGCCGCCGGGATGGACAAGGACGGCCGGGCGCTGCGCGCGTGGCCGCGGCTGGGCTTCGGCTTCGTCGAGGTCGGCACCGTGACCCGGCACGCCCAGCCCGGCAACGACCGGCCCCGGCTGTTCCGCCTGCCGGCGGCCGGGGCGATCGTCAACCGGATGGGCTTCAACAACGCCGGCGCCGCCGCGCTCGCGGCCCGGCTGCGCGCCCTGGGGCCGCTGCCCGTGCCGCTGGGCATCAGCCTGGGCAAGTCGAAGGTGACCCCGCTGACCGGCGCGGTGCAGGACTATGTGGCGAGCTTCCGGCTGCTGTACGGCCTGGGCTCCTACTTCGCCGTCAACGTCAGCTCGCCGAACACGCCCGGCCTGCGCGAGCTGCAGGACCGGGCGCACCTGTCGGCGCTGCTGGGCGCACTGCGGGCCGAGGCGCTGGCCCTGGGCGGCCCGGTGCCGGTCCTGGTCAAGGTGGCCCCGGACCTCACCGACACCGCGCTGGGCGAACTGCTCGACGTGTGCCTGGGGTTCGGCGTGGCCGGGCTCATCGCCACCAACACGACCGTGGAGCGGCCGGGGGTGTCGACCGCCGAGGCCGGGGGCCTGTCCGGGCGGCCGCTCGCCCCGCGGGCGCTGGAGGTCGTGCGGTTCGTGGCCAAGGAGAGCGGGCTGCCGGTCATCGGCGTGGGCGGGATCACCCGGCCCGAGGACGCCCAGCGGATGCTCGAGGCCGGCGCCGCGCTGGTCCAGCTCTACACCGGCTTCATCTACCACGGTCCCCGGCTCGTCCAGGGTGCCGTCGCTGCGACGAGGAGCATGCCGTGACCGAACCCTTCGGGGCCCGCCTGCGGGCCGCCATGGACGCCCAGGGGCCGCTGTGCGTGGGGATCGACCCCCACCCCTCCCTGTTGCTCTCCTGGGGCCTCTCCGACGATGTCAAGGGCCTGGAAGCGTTCAGTCGGACGGCGGGGGAGGCCCTGGCCGGACGGGTCGCGGCGGTCAAGCCCCAGTCTGCCTTTTTTGAGCGTTTCGGCTCCAGAGGCATAGCCGTCCTTGAGTCGGTTATCCGACAGTTGCGCGAGGCGGGAACCCTGGTGATCCTCGACGTCAAACGGGGTGACATCGGCTCCACGGCGGCCGCCTATGCCGATGCCTACGTGGATCCGGCCTCACCGCTGTGCTCCGACGCGGTCACCGTCAGCCCATACCTCGGCTTCGGCGCGCTGCGCCCGATCATCGACAAAGCCCAGCGCCACGGCCTCGGCGCGTTCGTGTTGGCGCTCACTTCCAATCCCGAAGGCGCCGCCGTCCAGCGGGCCATCGCGGCCGGCGGGCGCACCGTCGCGCAGACCATCATCGACGAGATTTCGCAGGTCAACGCGGGTGTGGAGCCCCTGGGGGACGTCGGCGTGGTGATCGGCGCGACGGTCGGGCCGACCGGGCACGAGCTGACGCATCTCAATGGACCGATCCTCGCGCCGGGGCTCGGCGCGCAGGGCGGGCGAGCCGAGGACCTCCGCGCCGTGTTCGGCGACGCCCTGGGCGACGTACTCCCTTCGTGGTCGCGCGAAGTCCTCGCCGCGGGCCCCGATCCGGCGGCCCTGCGTGCCGCGGTGGAGCGAGCCCGCGATTCCTGTGCGTCCGCAATTGCGGTCACTGCGTGATCATCGAATCTTCACAAGGCGTCGATCTTGTCTTCCGACGTTGCCGAAATGGCTTCTGAACCGCTAGTTTTCCCCGCGCTAGACCATCAACACTTTTTTCAAGGGACCTGAGGAGACCTGGTGCCGCTCCCGTCACTGAGCCCGGAACAGCGCGCGGCCGCTTTGGAAAAGGCGGCTGAGATCCGCAAGGCTCGCGCTGAGCTGAAGGAGCAACTCAAGCAGGGCAAGACGACGCTTGCTGCCGTGATCGACCGTGCGGAGTCCGACGATGTCGTCGGAAAGCTGAAGGTCTCGGCCGTGCTGCAGGCGATGCCTGGCATCGGCAAGATCCGGGCAACGCAGATCATGGAGAAGCTGAAGATCGCCGAGAGCCGTCGCCTGCGCGGCCTGGGCGACCAGCAGCGCAAGGCCCTGCTCGGGGAGTTCGCCGGCGGCAAGTGACCCCGCCGGCGGTCCCCCCGGACCGGTGCAACGACTCGACGCGCCCGGACCTCGGTCCGGGCGCGTCGGCGTTGTCCCAGCTCTGGTAAGGTTGTCAGGTTCGTGAGCTGTCAATTGCGAGAGTTTTGAGGTTGTATCCGTGGCCGGAACCGTGGCAGACCCGCAGGGGATCACCAACCCGCCGATCGACGAGCTGCTGGAAAAGACGACGTCGAAGTATGCCTTGGTGATTTTCGCGGCGAAGCGTGCCCGCCAGGTCAATGCCTACTACAGCCAGCTGGGCGAGGGGCTCCTCGAATACGTGGGCCCGCTCGTGGAGACCACGCCGCAGGAGAAGCCGCTCTCCATCGCCCTGCGCGAGATCAACAGCGGGCTGCTGACCGCCGAGCGTATCGAAGAGACGCCCTGATCCGATGACCGATCGCCACGCCGGGGCGCGGCCCCGGGTCGTTCTCGGCGTGGCCGGTGGCATCGCCGCCTACAAGGCCTGCGAGCTGCTGCGACTGCTGACCGAGTCCGGTCACCTGGTGCGGGTCGTGCCCACCGCCGCGGCGCTCACCTTCGTCGGCGAGGCCACCTGGGCCGCGCTCTCCGGCCAGCCGGTCAGCACCGACGTCTGGACCGGCGCCCACGAGGTGCCGCACGTCCGCCTCGGCCGCGAGGCCGAGCTGGTGGTGGTCGCGCCGGCCACCGCCGACCTGCTCGCCAAGGCCGCCACGGGCCTCGCCGACGACCTGCTCACGAACACGCTGCTGACCGCGCGCTGCCCGGTGCTCTTCGCCCCGGCGATGCACACCGAGATGTGGGAGCACCCGGCCACCCGGGCCAACGTCGCCACCCTCCGCGCCCGCGGCGCCGTGGTCCTGGAGCCCGCCGTCGGGCGGCTCACCGGCGCCGACACCGGCAAGGGCCGGCTGCCCGAGCCCGCCGAGATCTTCGCCGCCGCCACCCGCCTGCTGCGCCGCGGCCCGGTCGCGCCCGACCTGGTGGGGCGGCACGTGGTGGTCACCGCCGGCGGCACGCGCGAGCCCATCGATCCGGTGCGGTTCATCGGCAACCGGTCCTCGGGCAAGCAGGGGTATGCCATCGCCCGCGCCGCCGTCGCCCGCGGCGCCCGGGTCACCCTCATCGCCGCCAACGTCGCCCTGCCCGACCCGGCCGGCGCCGACGTGGTGCGGGTGGAGACGACCGAGCAGCTGCGGCAGGCCGTCACGGCCGCCGCGAAGGTGGCCGACGTGGTGGTCATGGCCGCCGCTCCCGCGGATTTCCGGCCGGCCGCGTTCGCGGAGAGCAAGATTAAGAAGGTGGACGGCGCGGCGCCCACGCTCGAGCTGGTCACCAACCCGGACATCGCCGCCGAGCTCGGCGCGGCCAAGGCTGAAGGCCAGGTGCTGGTCGCGTTCGCCGCCGAGACCGCCGAGCTCGACCGCGCCGAGGCGGCCGGGCACGAGAAGCTGCTGCGCAAGCGGGCCGACCTGATCGTCGTCAACCAGGTCGGGCTGGACAAGACGTTCGGCGCCGAGCGCAACCAGGCCGTGATCCTGGCCGCAGACGGCGGCCGGGAGGCCTTGCCCGAGCTGTCCAAAGACGACCTTGCTGATAGGATTTGGGATCGAGTGGCCGACCGTTTTGCCTGATCCTGGGCCGCGTTCGGGGCTAGTGTGCTGCACAACTCTTGAGGCGCTCTGGACCGTCGCCCGGACGTCAGGCCGTACACTTCTGGCCTAACTTTCCCTTGTCCACCGCCGTGACCCAGAGGAGCACCATTGGCCCGCCGCCTGTTCACGTCAGAGTCGGTCACCGAAGGCCACCCCGACAAGATCGCCGATCAGATCAGTGACGGCGTTCTCGATGCGCTGCTCTCCCAGGACGCGCGCAGCCGGGTGGCGGTCGAGACGCTCATCACGACCGGCCAGGTCCACGTCGCCGGCGAGGTGACCACAACCGCGTATGCCGACATCGCCAAGATCGTCCGCGAGACGATCCTCGGCATCGGGTACGACTCCTCCAAGAAGGGATTCGACGGCGCTTCCTGCGGCGTGAGCGTGTCGATCGGCTCCCAGTCACCCGACATCGCGCAGGGCGTCGACTCGGCCATCGAGGCCCGGGAGGGCGTCGGCGGCGACGCGCTCGACCTGCAGGGCGCCGGCGACCAGGGCATGATGTTCGGCTTCGCGTGCAGCGAGACGCCCGAGCTGATGCCGCTGCCGATCGCGCTGGCCCACCGCCTGGCCCGGCGCCTGTCGGCGGTGCGCAAGGACGGCACCATCCCCTACCTGCGCCCGGACGGCAAGACGCAGGTCACCATCGAGTACGACGGGCTGCGCCCGGTGCGCCTGCACACCGTGGTGGTGTCCAGCCAGCACGCGCCGGACATCTCCCTCGATTCGCTGCTCACCCCCGACGTGCGCGAGCACGTCATCGCCCCCGAACTCGACGGCCTCGGCCTGGACACCGAGGGCTATCGCCTGCTCGTCAACCCGACCGGCCGCTTCGAGATCGGCGGCCCGATGGGCGACGCCGGCCTGACCGGCCGCAAGATCATCGTCGACACCTACGGCGGCTACGCCCGCCACGGCGGCGGCGCCTTCTCCGGCAAGGACCCGTCCAAGGTCGACCGCTCCGCGGCGTATGCGATGCGCTGGGTGGCCAAGAACGTCGTGGCCGCCGGCCTGGCCGAGCGCTGCGAGGCCCAGGTCGCCTACGCGATCGGCAAGGCCCACCCGGTCTCGCTGTTCGTGGAGACCTTCGGCACCGAGACCGTGCCGGTCGAGCGCATCGAGAAGGCCATCGGCGAGGTCTTCGACCTGCGCCCGGCCGCGATCATCCGCGACCTCGACCTGCTCAAGCCGGTCTACCAGCAGACGGCCGCCTACGGCCACTTCGGCCGCGAGCTACCCGGCTTCACCTGGGAGCAGACCTCCCGCACGGCCGAGCTGAAGTCCGCCGCCGGCGCCTGACGTTCCCGCCCACCCACCCGCCGACGTTGGCCGATCAGCCCGGATCCCGGATTGATCGGCCGACGCCATTGTCTGAGCCCGCACGCAATCGACCAGAGCCTATTGAGCCGGCACTCTTCGCGGAGTCCGAGTTGCAACCGCGCGCCGCCGCCGGACGCATCGCCGGAAATGCCGGCGGCCGGGCCCGAGCCGCCCGCTCCGCACCTCCCGCGAAACACGCGGCCGCCGATCTGCCGATCGCCCGAATCTGCGTCGACAGCCCCCTGCCACATCTGGACCGACCCTTCGACTACCTCGTCCCGGAATCGGCCGCCACCACTGCCCAGCCCGGCACTCGGGTGCGAGTCCGCTTCGCCGGCCAACTCGTGGACGGCTACCTCCTGTCCCGCGCCGCCTCCTCCTCCCACGAGGGCAAGCTGTCCTTCCTGGAGCGCGTGGTCTCGCCCGAACGGGTGCTGACGCCGGAGGTGGCCCGGCTGGCCCGCGAGATCGCGGACCGCTACGCCGGCACCCTCTCCGACGTGCTGCGCCTGGCCGTGCCGCCACGCCACGCCAAGACCGAGACCACTGCTGGACCCCCGGCCGAGCCTGCTGCGGCGCCCCCGGCGGAGCCTGCTTCGGCACCCCTGGCCGGGCCTGCTCCGGCACCGCCCGGCCCGGCTGCGCCCGACTCGCCGCCTTCGACCGGCCCCGCCTCCGCCGCCCCGCCGGCTTCCGCTTCGACTGATTCCACCTTCACCGCGCCGGCTGAGCCCGGCGGTGCCGGGTCGGTCTCCGCCTCCGCTGTCCCGGCTGAGCCCGGCACCGCCGGGTCGGTCTCCGCTGCCCCGGCTGAGCCCGGCTCCACTGAGTCTGGCTCCGCTGGGCCAGCCACTGCCTCCGACATTCCGGAAATATCCGAAATGTCGGTCACGGGGTCGGCGGGTTCCGCGGGGGTTCGCGGCTTCGATGTGCGCGTGGACCCGGCGGGGTGGGTGCGGTATGCGGCCGGGGCGGCGCTGCTGCGGGCCCTCGGCAACGGGCGGATGGCCCGGGCGGTGTGGACGGCGCTGCCCGGCGAGGACTGGCCGGCCCGGCTCGCCGAGGCGGCCGCGACCGCCCTCGCCGCCGGGCGCGGCAGCCTCATCGTCGTGGCCGACGCGCGCGATCTCGACCGGCTCGACGCGGCCCTGCGGCGGGTCCTCGGCGGCCCCGGCCACCACGTGGCGCTGTCCGCCGCGCTGGGGCCGGCCGAGCGGTACCGGCGATTCCTGGCCGCCTGCCGCGGCACGGCCCGGATCGTCATCGGCACCCGGGCCGCGTCCTTCGCCCCGGTCGCCGGCCTCGGCCTCGTCGCGATCTGGGACGACGGCGACGACCTGCACAGCGAGCCGCGCGCCCCCTACCCGCACGCGCGGCAGGTCCTGCTGGCCCGCGCCGAACTGGAGGGGTGCGCGGCGATCGTGGGGGGCTTCGGACGTACCACCGAAGCACAACAACTCGTCGAAACCGGCTGGGCCATCGAGGTCGCCGCGACCCGAGCCGAACTGCGCCGCCGCATGCCCCGCGTGCTCACCGTCGGCGAGCACGAGCAGGGCCGCGACCCCCAGGCCGCGGCCGCGCGGCTGCCCTCGATCGCATGGCGCGCCGCCCGGGACGCCCTGGCCGGCGCCGCGCCCGTGCTCGTCCAGGTGCCGCGGCGCGGGTACCTGCCGGCCGTCTCCTGCGCCGACTGCTACACGCCCTCCCGGTGCATCCACTGCTCCGGCCCCCTCGCCCTGCCCGCCGCCGCCGGCGTGCCCGTCTGCCGCTGGTGCGGCCGCCCCGCCGCCGGCCACACCTGCCCCGAGTGCGGCGGCCGCCGCCTGCGCGCCGCGGTCGTCGGCGCCCGGCGCACCGCCGAGGAGCTGGCCCGCGCCTTCCCCGACACGCCGGTGCGCACCTCGGGCCGCGATGAGATCCTCGCTTCGGTACCCTCCGAGCCCGCCCTCGTCGTCGCCACCCCCGGCGCCGAACCGCTGGCGACCGGCGGCTACGGCGCCGTGCTCCTGCTCGACACCTGGGCCTTCCTGACCCGCGCCGACCTGCGCGGCACCGAGGAGGCGCTGCGCCGCTGGTTCGCCGCCGCGGCCCTGGCCCGCCCGGCCGCCCCGGTCGTCGTCGTGGCCGACGGCGGCTTGGCCGCGGTGCAGGCCCTGCTGCGCTTCGACCCGGCCTGGCTGGCCGCCCGCGAACTGGCCGACCGCCGCGACCTGGGCTTCCCTCCGGCGGCGCGGATCGCCGCCCTGACCGGCGCCCCGACGGCGGTGGCCGAACTGCTCTCCCTGGCCTCCCTGCCGCCCGGCGCCGAGGTCCTCGGCCCGGTACCGGCCGCCGAAGAGGGTCAGGAGCGCATGCTCGTGCGAACCGCCCGCTCGTCGGGGAAGGCCCTGGCCCTGGCCCTGAAGGCGGCGGCCGGCGCCCGGTCGGTCCGCCGCGCCCCCGATCCCGTCCGGATCCAGATCGACCCGCTGGAGCTGTAACCCCGACCCCGCGCCCGTTCGCTCGCCCGCTCGCGCCCGGTTGGGTCGGCCGCCCGCGCCCGCGCCTTCGCGCCTTCGCTTCCACGCCTGCGCCGCGTCCGTTCGCGCCCGCGCCTTCGCGCCGACTGGCCACACCGTCCGCCCGCCCGTGCTTCCGCGCCCGTGCTTCCGCGCCCGTGCTTCCGCGCCCGTGCTTCCGCGCGTGCGCTTCCGCGCGTGCGCTTCCGCGCGTGCGCTTCCGCGCGTGCGCTTCCGCGCGTGCGCTTCCGCGCGTGCGCTTCCGCGCGTGCGCTTCCGCGCCGCCGGGCCGGGCTCGCGGAGGCCGCAGCGTGATCGCGAAGGCGTTCCGCGCCTCCGTCCGGGGCATTGCGACGAGAACTCTCCGCGATCATGCGGAAGTCGCCGCCTGCATCACGCTTTTCGATGATCGTGGAGAGAATATGTACACATAGGTACCATATGTCTCCGTGATCATGGAAAAGCGCCGTGCGCCAGTGGGCGCGAGCATGATCACGGAGGGATTCGTTCGCTCCGGTCGCAGCCGGTAAGTCACGACGCCTGGCGGCGTCATGACTTACCGGACATTTCGCCTGACAGGCGATAAGTCGGATAAGTCCGGACACGGAGTGTCTGGACTTATCCGAGCTGGCATCCCGCAAATGTGCGGGGCTAAAGGTGCAGGACCGCTTCCAGCGATTGGCGCAGCGGCGGGGCGCCCGCGCGGTTGTCGACCTCCAGGTGCGGCACCGCCGGCGGCCGGTCCGGTGGGATCGCGGCCAGGAACTCCGGCCAGCGGGCCAGCTTCTGCCCGTCGCGGTGCGACCCGCGCGCCTCCAGCCGCTCGCGCAGCGTCTCGGCGTCCGAGCGGATCCAGACCAAGCGAACCGGCTCGCCGCCCAGCGCCGTCACGAACGACGTCCAGCGGGCCGGGTCCGAGATCTGGCCGGTGAACGGGCCCGACAGCAGCACCGGGCAGCCGTGCGAGCGGATCTCGCGAGCCGTTCCGGCCAGGCCGGAGTACTCGTGCACCTTGATGTTCGCGTCGTACCACGGGCCCTCCCGCTCGCCCGGCGGGCGGCCCGCGGCGGCCAGGGTGGCCGCGACGAAGTCGCCGTAGACGGTGTCCTTGTCCAGCAGGGCCGGGGTGGGGGAGAGCAGGCGCAGCAGCAGGGCGGCGACCGTCGACTTGCCGGCGCCGGGCGGGCCGGCCACGACCCAGGCGGGGGCGGTCGTCATGCCACGAGGAGCTGGTTGGTGGCCAGCTCGCGGTAGAGCGGGCTGATCTCCAGCAGCTCGTCGTGGCGGCCGACGGCGGCGACCCGGCCGGCCTCCAGGACCACGATCTGGTCGGCGTCGACGACCGTGGAGAGGCGGTGGGCCACGACGATCATGGTGCGGTCGCGGGCCACGGTGTCGATCGCCTCGCGCAGGGCCACCTCGTTGCGGGCGTCGAGGTTGGAGGTCGGCTCGTCCAGCAGCAGGATCGGCGGCGCGGCGAGCAGGGTCCGGGCGATCGCCAGCCGCTGCCGCTCGCCGCCGGACAGCAGCACGCCGCCCTCGCCGACCTGGGCGTCCAGGCCGAGCTCGGTGCGCCCGACGATGTCGGTGAGGTTGACCGCCGCCAGCACGGCGAGCATCTGCGCCTCGATCGCCGACGGCAGGGTCAGGCGCAGGTTCTCCCGCAGGGTGCCGGCCAGGACCGGGGCCTCCTGCTCGACGTATCCGAGCTGCGAGCGCAGCACCCGCCGCGGCAGGTCGCGCACGTCGGTGCCGGCCACCCGCACCGCGCCACCGGTCACGTCGTAGAAACGCTCGACCAGTTGCAGCAGCGTCGACTTGCCGGCGCCGGAAGGGCCGACCAGGGCGGTCCGGGTGCCGTAGGGGACGGCGAACGACACGTCCTGCAGCACCGGGGCGGCCGCGCCCGCATAGGCGAACGTGACCCCGTCGAAGGCAACCGCGACGACACCGCCGGCGGGGGTCGCGGTGCCGGCGTCGGCTTCCAGGGGTACCGCCAAAATGTCTTCCATCCGTTGCAACGCGCCCAGGCCCGTCTGTAGCTGGGTGTAGGCGTTCAGGGCCTGGCCCAGCGGCATGACCAGGAAGAACAGGTAGAGCACGAAGGCGATGAGGTCGCCGACGGAGATCGTCCCGGCGGCCACGCGGGCGCCGCCGACGCCGAGCAGCAGCAGAAACGCCCCCTGGATCGCCGCGACCCCGGCCGGGCCGACGAGGGCCTGGAGGCGGGCGATGCGCACGCCGGCGCGGTAGGCCTCCTCGGCGCCGGTCTCGACCGTGGCGATCTCGCGCTCCTCGGCGTTGCTGGCCCGGATGGTCCGGGCG
Organism: Dactylosporangium sp. CA-092794; assembly: GCF_050948465.1. Classification (NCBI taxonomy): domain Bacteria; kingdom Bacillati; phylum Actinomycetota; class Actinomycetes; order Micromonosporales; family Micromonosporaceae; genus Dactylosporangium; species Dactylosporangium sp. CA-092794. The sequence continues at coordinate 2,352,783 of NZ_CP192044.1, forward strand.
GCGGACAGCGCCCGCTCGACCGCGCTGGTCATGTCGCCGATGCGGGCCTGGGCCGCCTCCGAGGCCGGGCGCACCCGCCGCGCGAAGACCAGCCCGAACGACAGGCCCAGCGACAACCCGGCGGCCGCGGTGAGGAACAGGATCGGGTCGAGCAGCACCATCGCGGTCGCCGCGCCGAGCACCATGACGCTGCCGGTGGCGACCTCGAACAGGCCCGAGGTGACCACGGCGCGCAGCAGCGTCGTGTCGGCGCCCACCCGGGACAGCAGGTCGCCGGTGCGGCGCTGGTCGTACTCCTGGATCGGCAGCCGCAGCAGGTGCCGCGTCAGCCGTCGCCGGGCGGTGAGGACGAGCCCCTCGGCGGTGCGCTGGAGCAGGAAGTCGCGCGACGCGCTGATCACCGCGACGGCCGCGAGCACGCCGACGAGCAGCGCCACGGTCGCCCAGACGGACCGCGCGGCCTGGATCTGGTCGAGGATCCGCCGGGTGAGCAGCGGCTGGGCGAGGGTGGTGACGGAGCTGAACAGGGAGAGGACACCGACGACGACGAGGGTGCCCCGGTGATCGCGAAGGTATGGCAGCAGTGACCGCAGCGAGACGCGAGGCGTTTCGGACACGCTCCAAAGCTAACCTAGACTTGTACGACCGGATTCCGGGTGAACTCGCATATCGGATAAATGAGGTGCCGCTTGACCGTCCAGTCCGTCCGCCTGTTCGGCGACCCGGTGTTGCGCACGCCCGCCGACCCGGTCGTCGACTTCGACAAGGAGCTGCGCCGGCTGGTGAGCGACCTGCTGGACACCATGAAACAGCAGAACGGCACCGGCCTCGCCGCCCCGCAGATCGGGGTCGGGCTGCGGGTGTTCAGCTTCGACGTCGACGACGTCGTCGGGCACCTGATCAACCCGGTGCTCGAGTTCCCCGACGAGGAGGAGCAGGACGGGCCCGAGGGCTGCCTGTCCATCCCCGGGGTGTACGTCGACACCAAGCGGCGCCAGCACGTCATCGCCAAGGGCGTGAACCAGCACGGCGAGGAGATCCAGATCGTCGGCACCGGGCTGATGGCCCGCTGCGCGCAGCACGAGACCGACCACCTCGACGGCGTGCTGTTCCTCGACCGGCTCGACGCCGAGCGGCGCAAGCAGGCGATGAAGGAGATCCGGGCGGCGGAGTGGTACAACCCCGAGGCCCCGCCGGTGGTCAAGGCGAGCCCGCACGGGCCGTTCGGGCTCCGATGAGGCTGGTCTTCGCGGGCACGCCGGCCGTGGCCCTGCCCGCCCTCGACGCCATCGCCGCCTCGGAGCACGAGCTCGTGGCGGTCGTCACCCGGCCCGACGCGCCCTCGGGCCGGGGCCGGCAGCTGGTGCCCTCGCCGGTCAGCGCCTGGGCGAGCGAGCGCGGCATCCCGGTGCTGACCCCGGCGAAGCCGCGCGACCCGGAGTTCCTGAAGGAGCTGGGCGCCCTGGAGCCCGATTGCGCCCCCGTGGTCGCGTATGGCGCCCTGGTACCGCGGGCCGCCCTCGACATCCCCCGCTTCGGCTGGGTCAACCTGCACTTCTCGCTGCTGCCGGCGTGGCGGGGCGCCGCGCCGGTGCAGCACGCGGTCCTGCACGGCGACGAGATCACCGGGGCGAGCGTCTTCCTGCTGGAGGAGGGGCTGGACACCGGGCCGGTGCTGGGCACGCTCACCGAGCCGATCGGGCCCCGCGACACCTCCGGCGACCTGTTGGAGCGCCTGGCCCGCTCGGGGGCGGAGCTGCTGGTCCGGGTCCTGGACGGGATCGCGACCGGGCAGCTGTCGGCGGTACCGCAGCCGCATGAAGGTATTTCGCTGGCGCCCAAGCTGACCGTGGAGGACGCCGCGGTGCGCTGGGCCGATCCGGCGTTCGCCGTCGACCGGCGGATCCGGGCCTGCACGCCGGCGCCGGGGGCGTGGACGACGTTCCGGGGCGAGCGGCTCAAGCTCGGGCCGGTCACCCCGCTCACCGCCGCCACCGTCATCGGCGGCGCGCCCACCCCGGACCCGGGCGTGGTCACCGTCGAGCGCAACCGCGTGCTCGTCGGCACCGGCACCGTGCCCGTCGTGCTCGGCACCGTCACCGCGCCGGGCAAGAAGGCGATGCCAGCCGACGCGTGGGCCCGCGGTGCGCGCGTCGAGTCCGGGGAGCGCGTGTCTTGATCCGGCCCGCACCCCGGCGCGGCCCCGGTCAGCGGCCCGCCGGCGGTCGCGACGACCGGCTGGCCCGCCCGCCGCGGGGCGGCCGCCCGGCGATCGACCCGGCCCGGGAGGCCGCCTACGAGGCGGTCGCGGCCGTGCACCGCGACGACGCCTACGCCAACCTGGTGCTGCCCCGGCTGCTGCGCGAGAACGGCGTGACCGGGCGCGACGCGGCGTTCGCGACCGAGCTGACCTACGGCACGCTGCGCCAGACCGGCACCCTCGACGCGATCGTCGCGGCGGCCGCGGACCGCGCCGTGGAGCGGATCGACCCGCCGGTGCGCGACGCGCTGCGCATCGGGGCGTACCAGCTGCTGCACATGCGCGTCGGCGCGCACGCCGCCGTCGCGACCACGGTCGACCTGGTCCGTTCCCTGGTGCCGGGCGCGGCCGGGTTCGCCAACGCGGTGCTGCGCCGGGTGGGGGAGGCCGACCGGGCCGCGTGGCTGGACCGGCTGGCCCCGGCCGATCCGGTGGCCCGGGCCGCGCTCGTGCACGCCCACCCGGAGTGGATCGTCAACGCCTTCGCGGACGCGCTGGGGTCGCTCGACGAGGCCGAGCTGGCCCTCGATGCCGACAATCTTCCGCCGCCGGTACACCTCTGTGCCCGCCCGGGCCTCATCACGCCCGCCGATCTCTCCGGTGCGCTGCCGGGGGCCTCCCCGGGCCGGTACTCGCCCTACGCGGTCGTCCTGGCCGGCGGCGGCGACCCGGCCGCGATCCCCGCCATCCGCCAGGGCCACGCCCACGTGCAGGACGAGGGCAGCCAGCTGGTCGCCGGCGTCCTCGCCGACGCCCCGGTCACCGGCCCGGACGAGCGCTGGCTCGACCTGTGCGCCGGCCCGGGCGGCAAGGCGGGCCTGCTCGGCGCCCTGGCCGCCGAGCGCGGCGCGCACGTCACGGCCGTCGAGGTGGCCCATCACCGGGCCGCCCTCGTCGCGCAGGCCACCAAGGGCCTGCCGGTGTACACCATCAACGCCGACGGCCGCGACGTCGGCAAGGACCCCGACCTGCCCGAGCGCGGCTTCGACCGGGTCCTGGTCGACGCGCCCTGCACCGGCCTCGGCGCCCTGCGCCGCCGCCCCGAGGCGCGCTGGCGGCGCCGCCCCGCCGACCTGCCGCCGCTGACCCGCCTGCAGCGGGAACTGCTGCAGGCCGCCTTCCGCGCGGTGCGCCCGGGCGGCGTGGTCGCCTACGTCACCTGCTCGCCCCACCAGGCCGAGACCGAGGTGTCGGTCACCGAGGCGGCCCGGCGGTCGCCGATCGAGATGGACCTGGTTGACGCGCGCCCCTACCTGCCGGCCGCGCTGCCCGAGACCGGCACCGGCCCGACGGTGCAGCTGTGGCCGCACCGCCACGGCACCGACGCGATGTTCGTCGCCCTGCTGCGCCGCACCTCCTGACTCGGCTGGCGGCGCTGCCCTCGGCTGGCGGCGCTGCCCTCGGCTGGCGGCGCTGCCCTCGGCTGGCGGCGTCGCCCTCGGCTGGCGGCGTCGCCCTCGGCCGGCGGTGCTGCCCGAGACCGGCAGGGGCCTGGCGGTTCAGCTGTGGCCGCACGGCCTGACCCGGCGCCGCTTTCAGCCGGCGGCGTCCGGGATGAGCGCGGCGACGGCGTCGCGCCGGCCGCAGCCCGAGGCGATCAGCCGGTCCCGCTCGGCGACCCAGGCCGCGCCGAGCGCCGCGCGGGTCGGCGCGTCCAGCTGCGTGCGGGCGTCGTTGAGCAGCGTCCGCTCCTCCTCGTCGAGGTGGTGCGCGAGAGAGTTGGACAGCTTGCCCACGGCCCGCTCGAACTCGGCCGACAGCACGTCGGCGACGTCGAGCAGCGCGAGGAGCTTGCGATGCCCGTCGATGTGTTCGTCCGCACCGTGCTCGGCATGGGCCCCGCCCCCGGCGAGTTCGCGCAGCTTCGGGTACACCTCGGACTCCTCGGCCATCGCGTGCCCGACGAGCAGACCGGCCAGCTCGCCCCGCGCCGCGATCCGCCGCGCCCGCACGGCCCCGGCGTCGGTATCGCGCGCCCGCAACACCCGCAGCAGCTGCTCGAACCGTACGTGATCGGCCACGATCGCCTCGACGACATCCATGCCGGCCATTCTCGCAGCCCGCCCGCCCCCGCCGCGCCGCCCCGAAGACGCGGGAGGCAGCGCGGCCAGGGACCGGATGAAAGTCTCCGTGATCATGCTGCCCGCGTTGACTGAACCACGGGTTTGCCATGATCCCGGAACCTTTCGGTACACGGGGGTACATCACCACTCCACGATCACGAAAAACCGTTGGTGCCGATGCCGGGCTGCGCATGATCACGGAGACTTCCGGCCGCTGCGCCGTGCCTCGCGGGCTGCGGCGCCCGACGGGTGGGACGTGATCGCCGATCGCGCCCGCCCCAGAGCGTTGGGGCGCGCAGGCCGCTGCCGGTCCGCGACGGGCACGCCATGCCACTACCCGCCGAGCGCCACCACACACGCACGGCACAGCCCGCCGCGCCGGAGGCGCCGCTGACGAGTGCACGCCAGGGGCGCGAAGCGCGGGAGAAGTGGCGCTTGCGCCATGGGGGGGTGTGGGGTGGGAACCCCCCGCCGCGCCGCGCCGGAGGCGCCGCTGACTAGTGACAGCAGAAGTGGCGCGCTTGCGTCATGGGGGGTGTGGGGTGGGAACCCCCCGCCGCGCCGCGCCGGAGGCGCCGCTGACTAGTGACAGCAGAAGTGGCGCGCTTGCGTCATGGGGGGTGTGGGGTGGGAACCCCCCGCCGCGCCGCGCCGCGCCGGAGGCGCCGCTGACTAATGACAGAATCGAGCCGTGCCCGAAATCGTTCTTGCGCCGTCCATCCTCGCTGCGGACTTCGCCCGGCTGGCCGAGGAGGCCCGGGCCGTCGAAGGGGCCGCGGACTGGCTGCACGTGGATGTCATGGACTACCACTTCGTGCCCAACCTCACGATCGGGCTGCCGGTGGTGCAGAGCCTGAAGCAGGCGACCACGCTGCCGTTCGACTGCCACCTCATGATCGCCGATCCGGCGCGGTGGGCGACCGGCTACGCGGAGGCGGGGGCCTACAACGTCACGTTCCACGCCGAGGCGTCCACCGATCCCGTCGCCCTCGCCAAGGACCTGCGGGCGGCCGGGAGCCGGGCCGGGCTGGCCATCGACCGCGACACGCCGGTGGAGGGGTATCTCGAGCTGCTGCCGCACTTCGACCTGCTGCTCATCATGACGATCAAGGCCGGGTTCGGCGGGCAGAAGTTCATCCCCGAGCTGCTGGAGAAGGTCCGCACCGCGCGCCGGCACGTCGACGCCGGGCAGCTCGAGCTGCGCATCGAGGTCGACGGCGGGGTGGCCGAGGACACCATCGCGGCCTGTGCCGAGGCGGGGGCCGACACCTTCGTGGCCGGGACGGCCGTCTACGGCGCCGAGGACCCCGCCGCGGCCGTGCGCAAGCTGCGCGGGATCGCGGCCGGCGGCTGAGCGGCGCGGCCCGGGGGAAACCCAGGGCGATCGGACCGCGACGGATCCGGGGGTGGCACGGTACCGTGCCAACTGCGCGGGCGTTCCGGGCCGCGCTGCGGTGGCACAGACGGGACGGTCCAGGTGGGCGAGCGCGATGTCATTCTCGTGGTCGACGACGATGTCGACATCGCCCGGTTCATCAAGGTCAATCTCGACCTCGAGGGGTTCGAGGTGCTGCTGGCCCACGACGGGGCGACCGCGCTCGGGCTCATCCACCAGCACCAGCCGGCGCTGGTCGTGGTCGACTGGATGATGCCGCAGCTCGACGGGCTGGAGCTGACCCGGCGGCTGCGGGCCGACCCGATGACCGCGTCGATGCCGGTGATCCTGCTGACCGCCCGCGGCAAGACCGCCGACAAGGTGATCGGGCTGCAGGCCGGGGCCGACGACTACCTGGTCAAGCCGTTCGACACCATGGAGCTGGTCGCCCGGGTGCGCTCGACGCTGCGGCGCAACCAGGAGAACCGGGAGGTCTCGCCGCTGACCGGGCTGCCCGGCAACACCCGGATCCTGCGGGAGATCACCGACCGGGCCCGGGCCGGCACCGACTTCGCCGTGTCGCACGTCGACATCGACCGGTTCAAGCCGGTCAACGACGTCTACGGCTTCGCCCGCGGCGACGAGTTCATCATCGCGCTCGCCCGGGCGCTGCACCGGGCCGTGGTCGAGGTCGGGCTGCCGCCGGCGTTCCTCGGGCACATCGGCGGCGACGACTTCCTCCTCGTGTGCACGCCCGAGCAGCTCAAGGAGCTCACCACCAAGGCGATCCTGGAGTTCCAGGCCGCCTCCGACGCGCTCTACGACCCGGTCGACGCCCAGCGCGGCTACATCGAGGTCATCTCCCGCGCCGGCGAGGTCCAGTACCCGAACCTGGTCACGCTGTCGATCGGGGTGGCCATCGGCACCCCGGCCAGCGGCCACTTCACCGACCCGCGGGAGATCATCGCCATCGCCACCGAGATGAAGAAGGTGGCCAAGAAGCACAACGGCAACTACGTGGCGGTCGACCGGCGCAGCGCGGTCGAGCTGTGACGCACATCCCGGCTCGAGGCCCGGTAAGGACCGCTGGTTCTGTGTAAGACTCAAGGCAAGTACCCACCACGCGCTGGCGGGGCTCGGTGAAATTCCGAACCGGCGGTGATCGGCCTGTTACAGGCCGGCAGCCCGCGACCCGGTCGAAGCCATCGGCCGGTGGACCTGGTGTGACTCCAGGGCCGACGGTCATAGTCCGGATGGGAGTTCAGCGCGCGGGATCCGGTGCCGTCCTCGTGGCGGTCCGGTGGGCTACCGTGCGCATCCCGGCGCCGCAGGTGCCGGATCGTCCGGCCGTCCCGCCCGCGTGTGATTTCGGACCACGCGGGAGAGGGCCATGGCAGACGACGAGACGTTCATGCGACGCGCCATCGAGCTGGCGCGGCTGAGCCTCGGCGAGACCAGCCCCAACCCCAACGTCGGCTGTGTCATCGTGGCGCCCGGCGGCGACATCGTCGGCGAGGGCCGCACCGCGCCCGCCGGCGGGCCGCACGCCGAGGTCAGGGCGCTCCACCAGGCGGGCGAGCGGGCCCGCGGCGCCACCGCATACGTCACCCTGGAGCCCTGCAACCACACCGGCCGCACCGGCCCCTGCTCCCTCGCCCTGGTCGCGGCCGGGGTGGCCCGCGTCGTGGTCGCCGTGCGCGACCCCAACCCGGTGGCCGCGGGCGGCGCCGAGACGTTACGGTCCGCCGGGGTCGCCGTCGATCTGGGTTCGGTACTGCACGAGCCGGCCCACGACGCCATGGAGGGCTGGCTCACCGCCGTGTCCCGGGGCACCCCTTACGTCATCTGGAAGTTCGCGGCCACCCTCGACGGGCGCTCCGCCGCCGCCGACGGCACCAGCAAGTGGATCACCTCGCCCGACGCCCGCGCCGACGTGCACCGGCTGCGCGCCGGCGTCGACGCGATCATCGCCGGCGTCGGCACCGTGCTGGCCGACGACCCGCAGCTCACCGTGCGCTCCCCGGCCGGCGAGCTCGCCGCCCGCCAGCCGCTGCGGGTCGTCGTCGCCGGCTCCCGCTCCCTCGCCCTCGCCGGGACCACCGCGCGCCCCCTCGCCGGCACCGCCACCGCCCCGCCCAACGGCACCGCCCCACTCGACAGCGCCGGTCCCCTCAACGGCGCCGCCCCGCCCAACGGTGCCGGCCCACTCGACGGCGCGGGTCCCCTCAACGGCGCCGGTCCGCTCAACGGCAACGGTGCCGGTCCGCTCAACGGCGCCGCCTCCGGCACTCTCGGGGGCAGGGGCTTGCGGGTCTTCGACGCATCGGCGCCGACCTGGGTCGTGTCACCGGGCCCGGACGGCCGGGTCGACCTGGCCGCCATGCTCCGCGCGCTGTATGCCCGCGACGTGCGGGTCGCGCTGCTGGAGGGCGGCCCGACGCTGGCCGGCGCGTTCCTGGCCGCGGGGCTGGTCGACCGGGTGGTCGCCTACCTCGCGCCCAAGCTGCTCGGCGCCGGCCCGGCCGCGCTGGGCTTCGCGGGAATTTCCAGCATCGCCGAGGCATTGACGCTCGACGTTGTCGATCTCGCCCGGGTCGGGCCCGATGTGCGCCTGACGGCGACAGTGAAAGGTGCGTGAGCAGTGTTCACCGGCATCATCGAAGAGCTCGGGACGGTCGTCGGCATCGACGAGCTGGGCGACTCCGCCCGCCTCGCGATCCGCGGGACGACCGTGACCTCCGACGCCGCCCACGGCGACTCGATCTCGGTCAACGGCGTCTGCCTGACCGTCGTCGACACCGCCGACGGCGTGTTCACCGCCGACGTGATGGGGGAGACGCTCAAGCGCTCGACGCTCGGCGCGCTGCGCGCCGGCGCCCCGGTCAACCTGGAGCGCGCCGCGACCGTCGCCACCCGCCTCGGCGGCCACATCGTGCAGGGCCACGTCGACGGGGTCGGCGCGATCCTGTCCCGGGAGGCCGGCGACCAGTGGGAGACGGTGACGTTCTCGCTGCCCGCCGGGCTTGGCCGCTACGTGGTCGAGAAGGGCTCCATCACCGTGGACGGGATCTCGCTCACCGTCACGGCCGTCACCGACGACACGTTCTCGGTCGGGCTGATCCCGACCACGCTCAAGCTCACCACGCTCGGCGCCAAGGGCGTCGGGGAACGGGTCAACCTGGAGGTCGACATCATGGCGAAATACGTAGAGAAGCTGCTCGCAAAGGCACAGTCATGAGCGCCCCGGAGCGGAGCGGAGGGGACGCTCATCAGCTGGCTCAGGGCGCTTTCGGCCTCGGGGCGGCGCCGGAGCGGAGCGGAGACGACGTCCCGACGGGGCCCGTCACCGATCTGGACCCGATCGAGCGGGCCGTCAAGGAGATCGCGGCCGGTCGGCCGGTGCTCGTCGTCGACGACGAGGACCGGGAGAACGAGGGCGACCTGATCTTCGCGGCCGAGTTCGCCACCCCCGAGCTGGTCGCGTTCATGGTCCGCTACACGTCCGGCTACATCTGCGTGCCGATCACCGAGGCGGAGGCCGACCGCCTCGACCTCCCCCCGATGTACCGCACCAACCAGGACCGGCGCGGCACCGCGTACACGGTGACCGTCGACGCGCGATTCGGCGGTACCACCGGCATCTCCGCGGCCGATCGGGCCCGCACGATCAGGCTGCTCTCCTCGCCCGACACGCAACCCACCGACCTGTCGCGCCCGGGCCACATCGTGCCGCTGCGCGCCAAGGACGGCGGGGTGCTGCGCCGGGCCGGCCACACCGAGGCCGCCATCGACCTCACCACCATGGCGGGGCTGCGCCCGGCCGGCGTGCTCTGCGAGATGGTCAACGACGACGGCACCATGATGCGCCTGCCCGACCTGCGCAAGTTCGCCGCCGAGCACGACCTGGCGCTGATCAGCATCGCCGACCTGATCGCCTACCGCCGGCACACCGAGAAGCAGGTCGAGCGCGTCGCCGAGACCCGGCTGCCGACCGAGCACGGCGTGTTCCGGGCCGTCGGCTACACGCAGCAGTACGGCACCGGCGAGCACATCGCGCTCGTCTACGGCGACCTCGGCGACGGCGAGGACGTCCTGGTCCGGGTGCACTCCGAGTGCCTGACCGGCGACGTGTTCAGCTCGGTGCGCTGCGACTGCGGCCCGCAGCTGGAGGCGTCCATGAAGATGGTCGCCGCCGAGGGCCGGGGCGTCGTGCTCTACATGCGCGGCCACGAGGGCCGGGGCATCGGCCTCATCCACAAGCTGCAGGCCTACCAGCTGCAGGACCTCGGCCGGGACACGGTCGACGCCAACCTCGACCTCGGCCTGCCCGCCGACGCGCGCGACTACGGCGTGGGCGCGCAGATCCTGGTCGACCTCGGCATCAAAACGATGCGGCTTCTCACGAACAACCCCGCCAAGCGGGCCGGCCTGGAAGGGTACGGTCTGTCCGTGCTGACTCGGGTGCCCCTGCCCACCCGGCCCAACCCGGAGAACGTGCGCTACCTGCGCACCAAGCGGGACCGGATGGGGCACCTGCTGGACGAGCTCGACGAGGTCGCGGAGGGACTTGCGTAATGGCTGGTACTGGTGTTCCCGTCCGGGAGCGCGTGGACGGCACGGGACTGACGCTGGGCGTCGTCGCGACCCGGTGGCACAACGAACTCGTCGACCACATGCTCGACCGGGCGATCGAGGCCGGCGAGGCCTCCAACGTCGACCACATCACGGTCGCCCGGGTCGACGGCGCGGTCGAGCTGCCGGTGCTCGCCCAGGCCCTGGCCCGCCGCGTCGACGCCGTGGTCGCCCTCGGCGTGGTGATCCGGGGCGACACGTCCCACTTCGAGTACGTCTGCCAGTCCGTCACCGACGGCCTGACCCGGGTGGCCCTGGACGAGTCCACCCCGGTGGCGCACGGCGTGCTGACCGTCGACAACTACGCCCAGGCCAGGGCCCGGGCCGGCTTCGAGGACTCGGCCGAGGACAAGGGCTACGCCGCCACCCTGGCCGCCCTCGACGCCGCCTGCGCCCTGCGCCAGGTCGCCAAGTCCTGACGCGGCGGGGCGTCGCGGCGCGCTAAGGCCTGTGTCGAAGTCGGCGGTATTGGCGGACCGCGCTGAGGTTCGGGCGTGTCGAGATCGGCGATGAGCGAGGTCCCTGGTCGTTGGTTGAACGACCAAGAACCGTAAAGGGCCCGCGGTGCGGCGCTTTCTCTCCGTGATCATGCCGAGAAGCGTCCCGAATGGCGGGATCTCCATGATCGTGGAGCGATGATGTACCAGGAGCGGCACTATCGCTCCGCGATCATGAGGATCCCAGCCGGTGGACGCGTCCGGTGCATGATCGCGGAAGCAAAACGCCGCGCCGGCCGCCCGCCGCGCCGGCCGCAGGGCCACCAGCGCCGCGCGCGGCGGGGCGGGGCCGCTGGGGGCGCGCCGTTGTGGATCGGCGGGGTTGAGTCGGCCGCTGGATCCTGGCGGCGTGGGAGGGCGCAAGCCGGGGTCGAGGGCGGCCGGGCACCGGCTTCGACCCCGTAACCTCGCCAGCGGTGCCACGCGGTGGAGTGCGGGTCGAGCGCATCCGCGCCGCCGCGGCCCGGGGTGGCGCACCTGGGGGCTACGAAGCCGCGGTGCACATCGCCGCGATCAACGAATGGCTGTGACCGACTGTGATACAGGCGCTAGACCTCCAGCGCGGCGGCCAGTTCGTCGCGGAAGGTGCGCTCGGCCGGGGTCACCTGCTCGCCGCCCACGCCCAGGACGCCGCCGGTGCGGGCCGCGCCGACCACCTCGTCGGCCATCGTGACCAGCCAGAAGCGGTAGGCCTCGGCGTCGGCGGGCGCGGCCTTGGCGGCCAGCAGCTCGTGGGCGGCCTTCGCCCGGGCGATCACGTCGGCGAGGCCGGCGTCGCGGTCCGGGAACTCGATGACCGGCGGCTCGTCGCCGTGCGTGACGTCGCCCTGGCGCGCGACGACCTCCGCCGCGACCAGCTTCACCAGGGGGCTGGCCGAGCCGCGGCCGTCCGCGATCGTGGTCATGCCGGCCGTCCACTCCTCGCGGGTGCGGCGGCTGCCGTCCGCCTCGGCCTGGGACGCGGCGATCAGGACGGACTGGGGGAGGCCGACGAGCAGGCCCCACTCTTCGTCGGTGTACTTCGGCTCCGTATCCACGATCGACAGGGTAACCAGGTGATCGCGACGGTAAACCGATGGGCGTACCCGCGCGTCGTCCGTGTGTGATGGCCGACGCCGCGCCAGCGGCATGGGACGGTGGGCCGGTGCAGGTGGCGACCCCCAGGGAACCCGCGCGGGACGAGGACGCGCGGGTGTGGAGCGCGGACGACGCGATCGCCGCGCTGTTCTCCGCGCACTACCGCGGGCTGGTGCGGATGGCGGTGCTGCTGCTGCACGACGACGGGGTGGCCGAGGACGTGGTCCAGGACGCCTACGTCGCCCTCCACCGCCGCTGGTGGCGCCTGCGCGACGCGGACAAGGCCCTCGCCTACCTGCGCACCAGCGTGGTGAACGGGGCCCGTTCGGCGCTGCGCCGCCGCGGGGTCGCCGAGCGGCATCTCGCCCGCGGTCCGGCCGAGCCGCTGGTCGTGGCCAGCGCGGAGACCGGCGCGCTGAGCCTCCTGCGGCACCGCGAGGTTCTGGACGCGGTACGCCGCCTGCCCACTCGCCAGCGCGAGGCCATCGTGCTGCGGTACTACGCGGAGCTGTCCGAGTCCGAGATCGCCGACGCCATGGGCGTCAGCCGGGGCGCCGTCAAGAGCCACGCGGCGCGCGGGATGGCCGCGCTGCGGCAGAGTCTGGAGCAAGCGCCATGAGGCCGTCGGGCCAGACCCCGGAGGACCGCCTGCGCGAGGCCCTGCGCGCCCGCGCCGACGAGGCGGAGCCGTCGCCGGACGCCCTGCCGCGCATCCGGATGCGCACCGCCCGCCGGCGCCCCGGCCTGCTGGCCCTCGTCGCCGCGTCCGCCGCCGTCGCCACGGCGGTCGCGGCCGGGGCGGTAGCCGTCGCCGTGGCCGATCGCGACCCGCATCGGCCGCAGGTACCTAGTACCACGAAATCCGAAAAACCGGACAGCTCGCCCAGTGTGCCGCCGACCAGCGGCGCCCCCGTCACGGGGCCGAAGGCGGTGAATCTGCCCGTGTACTTTGCCCGCAATGCCCGGCTGTACCGCGAGTTCCGGCCCACCGTCCTCGCGCCGGACGACGACGCGAGCCGGATCGCCGCGGCCGTGCGCAAGTCGCTGGCCGGGGACGCGGCCGACCCCGACTACCGCAGCCTGTGGCCGCCGACCGTCACCGTCCGTTCGGTCACCGTCCAGGGGACCCAGGTGACCGTCGACCTCGGCGACGTGGGCCCGGCCCCGCCCGCCGGCGGGCCGCCCGACCTGGCGGTACAGCAGCTCGTGTACACGGTCGCCGCGGCCGCGACGTACACCTCGATCAAGAGGGCGGACGGCGTCCGGCTGCTGATCGACGGCCGGCCGGCCGCCAGCCTGTGGGGCACGGACATCTCCGGATCGCTGCACCAGGCCCCGATGGTCGACGTCCAGGCCCCCGTCTGGGTGATCGAGCCGGCCCAGGGCGCGCAGGTCGGCAAGACGTTCACGGTGTACCTGGCCGGGATCGTGTTCGAGGGCACCGTCACCCTGCGCATCCGCGACGCCACCGGCACCCTGCTGCACGAGCAGGTGGTCCAGCTCAGCGCCGGCGCGCCGGCCCTCGGCGAGGCCCGGGTGACGCTGCAGTTGCCGGCCGGCCACTACGCGGTGGAGGCCTACTACGTCGCGATGAAGGACGGCACGGCCCAGTGGGTGGACGACCACGACTTCACCGTCGGGTGAGTGACGGTGGGCACGCGTGTCGGTAACCGGATTCCGTTTCCGCCCCGCGGCCTGCGAGAATTCCAGCCCGTGAAGACCTTCGACGAGCTGTTCGCCGAGCTGTCCGCCAAGGCGGCGGCCGGCACTCCCGGTTCCGGCACCGTGGCGGCGCTGGAGAAGGGCGTGCATTTCATCGGCAAGAAGGTCGTCGAGGAGGCCGCCGAGAGCTGGATGGCGGCCGAGCACGAGGGCCAGGAGCGCACCGCCGAGGAGTTGTCGCAGCTGCTGTACCAGGTGCAATGCCTGATGCTGGCGACCGGGCTGTCGCTGGAAGACGTCTACCGACATCTGTAGTTCGGTCCCGTCCTTCCCCGGCAAACCCCGTCACCCGTCAGGAGACCAGCCGAAATGCTTCGCATCGCCGTGCCCAACAAGGGCACCCTCGCCCTGCCCGCCGCCCAGATGCTGCAGGAGGCCGGCTACCGCCAGCGCTCCGACCCCAAGGACCTGCTCTGCCGCGACGAGCCCAACGGCGTCGAGTTCTTCTACCTGCGGCCCCGCGACATCGCCACCTACGTCGGCTCGGGCGATCTCGACCTCGGGATCACCGGCCGTGACCTGCTCATCGACGCCGGCAGCCCGGCCGTGGAGGTGCTCGACCTGAACTTCGGCCGGGCCACCTTCCGGTTCGCCGCCGTGCCCGGCTCGGTCAAGGGCTCCGCCCCGGCCGACCTGGAGGGCCTGCGGGTCGCCACCGCCTACCCGGGCGTCATGGAGCGATATTTCGCCGAGCACGGCGTGCGCGCCGAGGTCATCCGCCTGGACGGCGCCGTGGAGAACGCCATCCGCCTCGGCGTCGCCGACGTCATCGCCGACGTGGTCGAGACCGGCCGGACCCTGCGCCAGGCCGGCCTGGACACGCTCGGCGACCCCATCCTCAAGTCCTCGGCGGTGCTGATCCGCCGCGCCTCCGAGGAGCTCCCGCCGGGCGTGCCGCAACTGCTCCGCCGGCTGCAGGGCGTGCTCGTGGCCCGGCAGTACGTGATGCTCGCCTACGACGTGAAGGCCGACGCGCTGGACGCCGCGGTCGCGCTGACCCCCGGCATCGAGTCGCCGACCATCTCCCCGCTGCACCGCGAGGGCTGGGTGGCGGTCCAGGCCATGGTGCCGCAGGTCGACGTGCACCGGATCATGGACGAGCTCTACGAGGTCGGCGCCCGCGCGATCCTGGTGACCGGAATCCACGCCTGCCGCCTGTAGTGGCAGACTGGGCGGCGTGAGCAGCACGCCTTCAGCGGTCCGGGCCCGGCCTCAGCGGGCCCGGTTCATCGCGTATGTCCTGGCGCTCGTCGTGGTCGTGGTCTTCACCCTGATCGCGTTCGGGCTGCACGGCAAGACCGGCGACGGGCCGGGCTACTTCCAGCGCGGCGACCAGGCGGCGATGATCGGCCTGGGCCTGTGCGCCGCGGCCGGCATCCTCATGATGACCCGGCCGCGGGTCGAGGCCGACGCGCACGGGGTCCGGGTGCGCAACATCATCGGCGGCTACGACCTGCCGTGGGAGGTGGTGCGGGCGGTGACGTTCGGCCGCGGCGCGCCCTGGCTCACCCTTGACCTGCACGACGACGAGCGGATCGCGGTCATGGCGGTGCAACTGGCCGACAAGGACTACGCCGTGAAGGCCGCCCGTGGGTTGCGGTCCCTGCACGCCGCGAGCTTGTCACCGACCGTGGTAGAGTAGTCGGCGTCGACCGCATCCCGTCCCGACGGGGTGTCCGAAGCGGGACCGTCAGAGGTCCCCACCCGTGCGGCTCATCGAGGCGGCCGGGTCCGGTCCGGCCGTGTCGCACAGCAGTGCGGGGCGGTCGAAGCGGCCCTCGCCTGCGCACGCGCGGCGGGGGTTTTTGGCGTTGCCCGTGGCAAGCCAAGCTCGGGCCGGTGCCCGGGCGGAAATGCCGGACACGTGGGATGCGTTGACCACAGGAGTTGAAACACCTATTGAGGAGGCCACATCAGCGTCGAGCCACGCGTCAACGAGCAGATCCGGGCACGTGAGGTCCGGCTGGTCGGCCCGGAGGGTGAGCAGGTGGGCATCGTCCCGCTCGAGCGCGCGCTCCAGCTGGCCGCCGACGTGGACTTGGACCTGGTCGAAGTTGCGCCCATGGCACGCCCGCCTGTTTGCAAGCTCATGGACTTCGGCAAGTTCAAGTACGAGAGCGCGCTCAAGGCCCGGGAAGCCCGGCGTAACCAGCAGCAGACCGTCATCAAGGAGATGAAGCTCCGCCCGAAGATCGATCCGCACGACTACGAGACCAAGAAGGGTCACGTGGTGCGGTTCCTGAAGGCGGGCGACAAGGTCAAGGTAACGATCATGTTCCGTGGCCGCGAGCAGAGCCGCCCGGAGCTTGGTTTCCGGCTGCTGCGCAAGCTCTCGGAGGAAATCTCGGAGCTGGGCTTCGTCGAGGCCGCGCCCAAGCAGGACGGCCGCAACATGATCATGGTCTTGGCCCCTCACCGCAACGTGAAGGCCGCGGCCTCCCAGAACCGGGAGGCCAAGGCAGACGGCGGCGCAAGCTCGGAGGGCGAACCAGCCATCGAGCTGCCCGAGGTCGTCACCGCCGACCAGGCGTAATACAGCACCGTCATATCAACCACCGCGTCGTGCGGGCGGGCCCCGCACTGGCGCGGTCCCCGGCGGCGTGCGTCGCGCCGCGGCACCCTGACGCCATCGCGCAGGGTGCCGGCGCACCCGATGAATGAAGGGCAACACAAGCATGCCGAAGTTCAAACCGCACTCCGGGATGAAGAAGCGCGTGAAGATCACCGGTCGCGGCAAGATCCTCAGCGAACCGGCTGGCAAGCGCCACCTGCTCGAGGTCAAGCCCAGCCGGCGCACCCGGCGGCTGAGCGGCAACGTCGAGCTCGGACACTCCGAAACCCGCAAGGTCAACAAGCTCCTCGGCCGATAAGACGCGGCGCTGCAGTTCCCCCCAGCAATCCCGACGTTCATTCGGCTTTAGAATCCCGACCGGCCTCCTTCCGGGCACTGCCCGAGCCGGTCTCGCATGAGGAGTAATCGAACCGTGGCACGCGTGAAGCGGGCAGTGAATGCCCAGAAGAAGCGCCGCACCGTCCTGGAGACCGCCAGCGGCTACCGCGGGCAGCGCTCGCGGCTGTACCGCAAGGCCAAGGAGCAGGTGCTGCACTCGATGCAGTACGCCTACCGCGACCGTCGCGACCGCAAGGGTGACTTCCGCCAGCTGTGGATCACCCGGATCAACGCCGCGGCCCGCGCCAACGGCATGACCTACAACCGGCTCATCCAGGGCCTGCGCCTCGCCGGCGTCGAGGTCGACCGCAAGATCCTCGCCGAGCTCGCCGTCAGCGACGAGAAGGCGTTCAGCGGCCTGGTCCAGGTGGCGAAGACGGCCGTTGCCGCAGCCTGACCGGCGCACCGAGCAGTCGCGACCCGGGGTGTTCACCATTCGGACGCCCCGGGTCGTCGCTGCCCGGCGCCTGCACCGCCGCCGGGACCGCGACGAGACCGGCCGCTTCCTGGCCGAAGGACCGCAGGCCGTGCGCGAGGCGCTCAGGACCGGCGCCGTCGCCGAGACCTTCGCCACCGCCGAGGCCGCCGCCCGCTACCCGGAGCTGACCGCCGGCGCCTCCCTCGTCGACGAGGCCGCGATCCAGGCGCTCGCCGACACCGTCCAGCCCCAGGGCCTGGTCGCCGTCTGCCGCCAGCGGGACGTCCCGCTCGCCGCCGCCATCGACCGCGCGCCCCGCCTCACCGCCGTCTGCGTCGACATCCGCGACCCCGGCAACGCCGGCACCGTCCTGCGCACCGCCGACGCCGCCGGCGCCACCGCCGTCGTCTTCGCCGGCGAATCCGTCGACCCGTACAACGGCAAGGCCGTGCGCGCCTCCGCCGGCAGCCTCTTCCACGTCGACGTGGTCCGGGTCCGCGACGCCGCCGCCTGCGTCGAGGCGCTGCGCGCGGCCGGCATCCAGGTGCTCGCCGCCGACGGCTACGGCGACACCGACCTGTTCGACCTCGACACCCTCGACCGGCCCACCGCCTGGCTGTTCGGCTCCGAGGCCCACGGGCTGCCCAGGGACCTCGACGCCGACCGGCGGGTCCGGGTGCCGCTGTACGGTGGAGCCGAGAGCCTGAACCTGGCGGCGGCCGCGGCCGTCTGCCTGTATACTTCGGCGCAAGCGTTGAGGAGGCAGTCGTGAGCCTGTTTATCTGGCCCGCCGGCGACGGTGGGCTGATGATGGATGGGCGACTGGGAACTCACCCCTCCTGACTCCTTCCCACGGCCGGCGGGCGGACCTCACTACACTGTCCGAGGCCAATCTCCCGTGGGAAGAGTCCGATGACGTACCGCAATGATCCGTACGATCCGAAACAGGCCGCGCTGCTGGACCAGGCCGCCCTCGACGACGCCGTCGCCGCGGCCGGTAAGGCGTTCGCCGGCGCCGGCGACCTCGACGCCCTCGCCGCCCTGAAATCCCAGCACCTCGGCGACCGCGCTCCCGTGTCGCTGGCCCGCCGCGAGATCGGCGCGCTGCCCCCGGCCGCCAAGGCCGACGCCGGCAAGCGCGTCAACGTCGCCCGCGCCGCGATCCAGGCGGCCTACGACACCCGGCTGGCGGACCTCACCGCCGAGCGCGAGGAGCGGGTCCTGCGCGAGGAGGCCGTGGACGTCACCCTGCCGGCCGCCCGCCGCCCGTCCGGCGCCCAGCACCCGCTGACCAAGATCATGGAGCGGGTCGGCGACCTGTTCGTGAGCATGGGCTACGAGGTCGCCGAGGGCCCCGAGGTCGAGTGGGAGTGGTACAACTTCGACGCCCTCAACATGCACCCCGACCACCCCGCCCGCTCGATGATGGACACGTTCTTCGTCCAGGCCGGGGGAGCCCACCGGGAGGAGGACTCGCGTGTGGTGCTGCGCACCCACACCTCGCCGGTGCAGGCGCGCACGATGACCACCCGCAAGCCGCCGATCTACATCATCTGTCCCGGCCGGGTGTACCGCACCGACGAGCTCGACGCGACCCACACCCCGGTCTTCCACCAGGTCGAGGGCCTGGTCGTGGACAAGGGCATCACCATGGGCCACCTCAAGGGCACCCTCGACAACTTCGTCAAGGGCATGTTCGGCCCGCAGGCCCGCACCCGGCTGCGCCCGTCGTACTTCCCGTTCGTCGAGCCCGGCGCCGAGGTCGACCTGTGGTTCCCGCAGCACCGCGACGGCCCGCGCTGGGTCGAGTGGGGCGGCTGCGGCATGGTCAACCCGCGGGTGCTGCGCGCCTGCGGGATCGACCCGGAGGAGTATTCCGGCTTCGCCTTCGGCATGGGCATCGAGCGGGCGCTGATGTTCCGCAACGAGGCGGCCGACATGCGTGACATGGTGGAGGGCGACGTGCGCTACGCGCGGGCCTTCGGATGGGAGGCCTGAGGTGCGCGTTTCGCTCTCCTGGCTGCGCGAGCACGTCGACACCCCGGCCGAGCTCGACGCCGACGGGCTGGAGAAGGCCCTGGTCAAGGTCGGCCTCGAGGTCGAGGAGCTGGTCGACGCCGGTGCCACCGTCACCGGGCCGCTGCTCGTCGGGCGGGTCGAGTCGATCGAGGAGCTGCAGGGGCTGAAGAAGCCCATCCGGTACTGCCTCGTCGACGTCGGCGGCGAACAGCCCCAGGGCATCATCTGCGGCGCGCGCAACTTCGCCGAGGGTGACCTGGTCGTCGTCGCGCTGCCCGGCGCGGTGCTGCCCGGCGGCTTCGCCATCGCCGCGCGCAAGACCTACGGGCACATCTCCAACGGCATGATCTGCTCCGGTCGCGAGCTGGGCGTCAGCGACGACCACGAGGGGATCATCGTGCTGCCCCCGGACACGGCGAAGCCCGGCGACGAGGCGCGGCCGATCGTCGGGCTCGACGACGTCGTCGTCGACATCAACGTGACGCCCGACCGCGGGTACTGCTTCTCCGTGCGCGGGATCGCCCGCGAGCTGTCGCACTCCCTCGGCGGCGCCTACCGCGACCCGGTCGCGGCCGTGGTGCCGCTCGAGGGCGACGGCACCGAGGCGTACCCCATCGAGGTCCTCGACAGCATCGCCTGCGACCGGTTCACCGCCGTCGCCGTGCGCGGCGTCGACCCGGCCGCGGCCACCCCGCAGTGGATCAAGAACCGGCTGGCCACGGCCGGCATCCGGGCGATCTCGCTGCCGGTCGACATCACCAACTACGTGATGATCGAGATGGGCCAGCCGATGCACGCCTGGGACCTCGGGCAGCTCACCGGCCCGCTCGTGGTCCGCCGCGCGCGGGCCGGCGAGAAGCTCACCACGCTCGACGGCGTCACCCGCGGGCTCGACCCGGAGGACATCGTCATCGCCGACGCCACCGGCGTGGTCTCGCTCGCCGCCGTCATGGGCGGCACCACCACCGAGGTCTCGCCGGCCACGGTCGACGTGCTCTTCGAGGCCGCGCACTGGGAGCCGCGCTCGGTCGCCCGCACCATCCGCCGGCACAAGCTGCCCAGCGAGGCCGGCAAGCGCTACGAGCGCGGCGTCGACCCGCAGATCACCGCGGCCGCCTGTGCCCGGGCGGCGGCGCTGCTGGCGGAGCACGGCGGCGGCACGGTGTCCGCCGGTGTGACCGATGTCTATGCGGTGGTACCGCCCGAGCCGATCACGATGTCCGTGACGCGCCCGTCGGAGCTCGCCGGGGTCGACTACCCGGCCGGGCGGGTGCTGGAGATCCTCGCCATGATCGGCACCCAGGTCGTGGCCGCCGGCGACACGCTCACGGTCACCCCGCCGAGCTGGCGGCACGACCTCAACGACCCGGCCGACCTCGCCGAGGAGGTGCTGCGCCTCGACGGGTACGACCGGATCCCCAGCGTGCTGCCGATCGCCCCGCCCGGGCGGGGGCTCACCGCCACGCAGCGGCGCCGGCGCACCGTCGGTCGGGCGCTCGCCGACGCGGGCTACGTCGAGACGCTGTGCTACCCGTTCGTCGGCGCGGCCGCGCTCGACGCGCTGCGCCTGCCGGAGGACGACCCGCGCCGCGCCGCCGTGCTGCTGCGCAACCCGCTCTCCGACGAGGAGCCGCAGCTGCGCACCACGCTGCTGCCGCCGCTGCTCGCCGCGCTGCGCCGCAACCTCGGCCGGGGCCTGCGCGACCTGGCGCTGTTCGAGATCGGGCTGGTCTTCCTGCCCGGCGGGCCGCTGCGGGTCGCCCCGGCGGCCGGCAACGACGGGCCGCCGAGCACCGAGGAGCTCGCCGCCGTCGACGAGCTGCTGCCGCACCAGCCGTGGCACGTCGCCACCGTCATCGCCGGCGACGCCGAGCCGGCCGGCTGGTGGGGCGGCGGGCGCCCGGCCGACTGGGCCGACGCGGTCGAGTCGGCCCGTGCGGTCGCCGCGGCGGCCGGCGTCGAGCTGACCGTCCGGGCCGCGGCGCAGGCGCCCTGGCACCCGGGCCGCTGCGCGGCGCTGCTGGTCGGCGACACCGTCGTCGGGCACGCCGGCGAGCTGCACCCGGCGGTCTGCGCCGACCTCGACCTGCCCCGCCGGACCGTGGCGATGGAGCTGGACCTCGACGCGGTGCCGATCCCGCCCGTGTCGATCGCCCCGCGGCTGTCGAGCTTCCCGGCGGCCTTGATCGACGTCGCGCTCGTCGTCGACGCGGCCACCCCGGCCGCCGAGGTGGAGACGGCGCTGGCCGAGGGCGCCGGGGAACTGCTCGAGTCCGTCCGGCTCTTCGACGTGTACTCCGGGCAGCAGCTCGGCGAGGGCCGCAAGTCGCTGGCGTACAAGCTCACGCTGCGCGCCGCCGACCGCACCCTCACCGGCGAGGAGGCGCTCGCCGCCCGCGACGCCGCCGTGGCGGTCGCCGCCGACCGGCTGGGGGCGGTGCTGCGCGGCGCCTGACCCGGCGCCCGGTTTCGCGACGGCGGCCACGGGGCATACTGTGGCCGCCGTCACGTATGTCCGATGACGGACTGTCGCGGCCGTGCTGGTTCGGGCCGCTGTGTGCCGGAGGTGGTACCGTCACGGCGCCGTGCGGGTTTCCCTGGTGGCGGCCGGTATCGATCACATTTTTCCGAAGGGGTGGCGCGTGTCAGACGTCAGTGCATCGACGGGGTTCACCACCGACGTCGTCGTCATCGGCGGCTGTGGCCGGGTGGGGCTGCCCCTCGGCATCGCCCTGGCCTCCCGTGGCCTGCAGGTGACGCTGTACGACATCAACCAGGCCGCGGTCGACGTGGTCAACAGCGGGCGGCTGCCGTTCGACGAGGAGGGCGCCGCCGCGCCGCTCGCGACCGCGGTCGCCGAGGGCCGGCTCAAGGCGAGCGTCGACCCGGCCACCGTCGCCACGGCCGAGCACCTGATCGTGATCGTGGGCACGCCGGTCGACGAGCACCTCAACCCCAACATCGCGGCGGTGCCCAAGGCGATCGAGCGCTGCGCGGAGTACCTCCGCGACGGTCAGCTGATCGTGCTGCGCAGCACCGTCCACCCGGGGGTGACCGCGCTCACGGAGAAGCTGATCAAGCGCCTTGGCGTCGACGCGGACGTGGCCTTCTGCCCGGAGCGCATCGCCGAGGGTAAGGCGATGACCGAGCTGTTCGAGCTGCCGCAGATCGTCGCCGCCCGCACCCCGGAGGCGACCGAGCGCGCCGAGAAGCTCTTCCGCAACCTGGCCAGCCAGATCGTCATCCTCGAGCCGGAGGAGGCGGAGCTGGCCAAGCTGTTCACCAACACCTGGCGGTACATCAAGTTCGCCGCCGCCAACCAGTTCTGGATGATGTCCAACGACTTCGGCCTGGACTTCGAGCGGATCCGCCACGCGATCCGGTTCCAGTACCCGCGCGCCGCCGATATGCCCGGCGCCGGCTTCGCCGCCGGCCCGTGCCTGCTCAAGGACACCATGCAGCTGGCGGCGTTCAACAACAACAACTTCGTCCTCGGCCACAGCGCCATGCTGATCAACGAGGGCCTGCCGCTGTATGTCGTCTCCAAGCTCCAGGAGCGCTTCGACCTGTCCGAGCTGACGGTCGGCATCCTGGGCATGGCGTTCAAGGGCGGCAGCGACGACATCCGCGAGTCCCTGGCCTACAAGCTGCGCAAAGTCGTCATGCTGCGGGCCAAGGAGACGCTGTGCACCGACCCCTACGTCAAGGATGACCGGCTGGTCCCGCTCGACGAGGTGCTCACCCGGGCCGACCTGCTCATCATCGCCGCGCCCCACCCGGAGTACCGTGACCTCCGGACGGAAATTCCCGTTGCGGACATGTGGGGCGTGACGAACAAGGGCGTGCGTATATGAGCTTTGTGCCACAGATCTCTGTGGTCATCCCGGTCTACAACGAGGGCGAGGCGATCGTTCGCTGCCTCGACCGCATTCTCCGCGAGGTCATGATGCCGGCGGAGATCCTCGTCGTGCACGACATGCCCGAGGACACGACCGTGCCCTTCGCGCAGGAGGTGCAGGCCCGCGACGCGCGGGTCCGGCCGGTGCTCAACACCTACGGCCGCGGCCCGGCCAACGCGATCCGGTTCGGCATCGACGTGGCCCGGGCGCCGGTCGCGGTGGTCACCATGGCCGACGGCTCCGACGACCCGCGCCAGATCGAGGACCTCGCCCGGCTCGTCGACCGGGGCGTGGTGGTGGCCGCGGCGTCGCGGTACATGCCCGGCGGCCAGCAGGTCGGCGGGCCGCGGTTCAAGCGGTTCCTGTCCCGCAATGCCGGGCGCACCCTGCACTGGTTCGCCCGGGTCGGCACCCGGGACGCGACCAACAGCTTCAAGGCCTACTCGACGCGGTTCGTCCGGGAGGTCGGCATCGAGTCGAAGACCGGCTTCGAGATCGGCATCGAGCTGACCGCGAAGGCGAACCGGCTGCGGCTGCCCGTCGCCGAGATCCCGACGATCTGGCTCGACCGGCAGCTCGGGGAGTCCCGCTTCGACGTGGGCCGGTTCATGCCGAGCTACCTCAAGTGGTATCGCTTCGCGTTCGGCCGCAGACTGACCATGGAACAGTTGACGAGGCGCCCGGCCTCGTCGGCGGCCCGCGACGACGCGCAGGCCGCGCGCGAGAGCACTTCCGCAACACAAGGCTGATAAGGAGCATTTGTGGCAAAGGTCCTGGTCACCGGCTCGGCCGGCTTCATCGGTGGTTATGTCGTCGAGGAGCTGCTCGCCCGCGGCTACCAGGTAGTCGGCCTGGACAACTACTCGAAGTACGGGCCGGTCACGCGCAGCTACGACTCCCACCCGGACTACCGGTTCGTCGAGGGCGACGCCCGCGACGCCGACCTGGTCTCCGAGCTGCTGGAGGGCTGCGAGCACTTCATCGCGGGCGCGGCGCTCATCGGCGGCATCTCCTACTTCCACGCCTACGCCTACGACCTGCTCGCCACCAACGAGCGGATCATGGCCTCCTCCTGCGACGCCGCCATCAAGGCGCACCAGGCCGGCACGCTGAAGAAGATGACCTACATGTCGTCGTCGATGGTCTTCGAGTCGACCACGCACTGGCCCTCGAAGGAGGGCGACGAGCGCGCCGTTCCCCCGCCGCTGTCGTCCTACGGCTTCCAGAAGCTGGCCGTGGAGTACTTCGCCAAGGCAGCCTGGGACCAGTACAAGCTGCCCTACACGATCGTGCGCCCGTTCAACTGCGTCGGCGTCGGCGAGGGCCGCGCCCTCGGCGACGTCGAGGTCCTGTCGGGCAACGTCAAACTGGCCATGTCCCACGTCGTGCCCGACCTCGTGCAGAAGATCATCAAGGGCCAGGACCCGCTGCACATCCTCGGCTCCGGCGAGCAGGTCCGCCACTACACCTACGGCGGCGACCTGGCCAAGGGCATCCTCGCGGCCATGGAGTCCGACCAGGCCCGCAACCAGGACTTCAACATCTCCACCGAGGAGTCGACCACCGTCCTGCAACTCGCCGAGGTGATCTGGCGCAAGATCAAGGGCCCCGACGCCCCGCTGCGCGTGGTCTCCGACGACCCCTACGAGTACGACGTCCAGAAGCGCGTGCCGGACTGCACCAAGGCGCGCGAGGTGCTCGGCTTCGAGGCCACCACGTCGCTGGACAAGATGCTCGACGAGGTCATCCCATGGGTCACCGAGGCGGTCAAGGAAGGCCGCCTGTAGCGCCGAACCGCACCAGGGCCCCGCTTCGGCGGGGCCTAGCCCTCTCCCCACCTCCGCCTCCGCGGCCCTCCGTCCGCCGCCCTCCGCGGCCCACCGCCTTCACCTCCGAGGCCCTCCGCCTGCGCGGCGCTCCGTCCGCCACCGCCTCCACCTCCGCGGCCCGCCGCCCTCCGCCGCCCTCCTCCGCCCTCCGCCTGCGCGGCGCTCCGTCCGCCACCGCCTCCACCTCCGCGGCCCGCCGCCCTCCGCCGCCCTCCTCCGCCCTCCGCCTGCGCGGCGCTCCGTCCGCCACCGCCTCCACCTCCGCGGCCCGCCGCCCTCCGCCGCCCTCCTCCGCCCTCCGCCTCCGCGGCGCTCCGCTCTCGCGGCGCTCCGCTCTCGCGGCGTTCTGTTTTCGCGGCGTTCTGTTTTCGCAGCGTTCTGCCTTCGGGGCTCTTCGTCTTCGCGGCGTTCTATCGTGGCCTGGCGATCGCGTCCCACATGGCGGACACTGCATGGCGCGGCGACGAGAAGTCTCCGTGATCATGCAGTACCGCCATCGACACCAACGGTTTTTCATGATCGTGGAGTGTTGATGTACCCCTGTGTACCAAATGTCTCCAGGATCATGAAAAACCCGTGGTTCGGACACCGCGAGCATCATGATCACGGAGACATTCGTCCGCCCCGGCCGTGCCGATCGGATGCGCTCCCCGCCCTTGGCCAGGGATCGCGTTGCCTCGGCTGGTTCCCGCGCCCCTTTGGGGGCACCGTTTCGTTGAATAAGCGTGGCCGTCGTCCAACATCACGAAATTTCCGGAAATATCCGGCGCGGAGCGACGGATATTTCAGGATCTGCTGAACCGGATATTTCCGAATCGGGCCGCTTCGGTAGTCGTGGTCGTCGAGGGTGCGCCGGCCGGGCGCTCGGGCTCGGGGCGGGGGCCGTGGTCGCCGGGGCCGTTGTGGGGCTGTGCCGGACCCGTGCGCCGGGGGCGCTGGACTCCATCTGGGCCGAGGACGGGCAGAACTTCCTGACCGACGCGCTCAACCGGCCGTGGTATGAGGCGATATTCACCCCTTTCAACGGATATTTCCACGTCGTCGCGCGGCTGTGCTGGGCCGGGATCGCGCTGTTCCCCGTCGGGTGGGCGGCCGCGCTCAACGCGGGGGTCGACGCGGTGCTGACCAGCCTGCTGGCGCTCGCCGTGTACGGCGCCGCGCGGTCGCGGCTCGAGCGGTTCCCGGCCGTCGTCATCGGGGTCAGCGCGGCGCTGCCGATGGGCTTCGTGCCGAACGCGCTCGCGCAGCTGCAGTTTCCGCTGGTGTACGCCGGGCTCTGGATGCTGCTCTGGCGGCGCACCACCGCGCTGACCGTCGGGCTGCCCGGGCTCGCCGCGCTCAACTCCATGCTCGGCGTCCTGCTGCTGCCGGTCGCCGTGGCCGGGCTCGTGCGGTACCGCAGCCGGGAATGGCTCTGCAAGCTCCTCGGCCTGCTCCCGGGAACGCTGCTGCAGCTGATCCCGCTGCTCGCCGGCGCGACCCGGCGCGGGCTGGGGGAGCGGCCCGAGCGCGACCCGGTCGCGGTCGCCGGGATGTACCTGCGCTGGGGCGTGCCGCGCTCGTTCCTCGGGCCCGCCTGGCTCGGCCCGCCCTACGCCGACCCGTGGGGCCACCGGGCCCTGGTCGCGGCCGGGCTGCTGATCCCGGCCGGGCTGGCGGGCCTGGCGCTGTGGCGGCGGGCGTGGGGCCCGGCCCGGCTCGCCGCCGTCCTGGCCGGGTTCGCCGTGCTCGCCGGGGCGCTCCAGATCGCCGTGCACGGCCACGGCGAGGACCGCTACCTGGTGCTGGTGAGCCTGCCCAACATCGCCGCGGGGGTCTGCCTGGCGACCGCCCGGCAACGCTCCGGCGGCGCCCGCGGTTGCCTGCGCGATCGGATTCCGCTTGTCGTGTTCGCGACACTTGTGGGCGTCGTCGCCGCCGCCAACCTGTGCCCGGCGGGGCCCCGGGACGGCGGCCCGCGCTGGAGCGGCGCGGTGGCCCGGGCTCGGGCGGAATGCCTTGTACAGCCCGGTTCGGCGCGGGTCAGGGTGCACACCGCGCGGTGGCCGGTGCTCGGCTGGGAGGCGGTGCTGCCCTGCTCCCGGCTGGGATGATTCACGGTCGGCCGGGCTTCACGCGGGCGTACCGCACAATTCTCCCGCCGTTGCGACGAAAGGGCGTTCGTTAGAGACTCGGCGTCGTGGTGAGCACCTCGTCGGCGCCCATCGGCCGGGCCGATCTCCTGAACCACGCCCGGGAGCGGCTCGCGGCGGGGGGCAGCGTCGTGCTCTGCGGGCCCGCGGGGATCGGCAAGTCGACCATCCTCGACGCCCTCGCCGCCGCCGAGACCGAGGCGCTGGTGCTGCGCGCCGCCGCCGCGGAGGCCGAGGCCGACCTGCCGTATCTGGCGCTGGTCGATCTCTTCGACGGCGCGCCGGCCGCCTTCGACGTGCTCCCGGCCCACCTGCGCGCGGCCCTGGACGGGGCGCTGCTGCGCAGCGCGCTGCCGGCCACCCCGCACGACCAGCTGGCGGTGCGCCTGGCGGTGCTGGAGCTGTTCCGCTCGCTCGCCGGCGAGCGGCCCGTGCTGCTGATCCTCGACGACGTGCAGTGGATCGACGAGCCCAGCGCCGGGGTGCTGCGCTTCGTGTCCCGCCGGCTCGGGGAGGTGCCGGTGCGGGTCCTGGCGGCCGAGCGCGTGCCCGACGGCGGCGCACCCAGCCGGCTCGACCTGTGCCCGCCGCCGAGCGCCACGCTGCCGGTGCCGCCGCTGCCCCAGGGCGACGTGGCCGACCTGCTGCGGGCCCGCTTCGGCGCCGAGGCCGGCCGGGCCCACGTGCAGCGCATCTACGAGGCGAGCGCCGGCAACCCGCTCTACGCCGTCGAGCTCGGCCGGGCGATCGGCAACAGCCTGTTCCCGGCGACCGACCCGCTGCCCGTCCCGGAGCGGCTGCGCGAGCTGCTCGCCGCGCGCCTGGCCTCCCTGCCCGCCGACGACTGGCCGGCGCTGCTGGTCGTCGCCGCGGCGGCCCGGCCCAGCCTGAGTCTGCTGGGCGCGTGCGGGCTCGGCGAAGGGCACGTCGAGGCCGCCGTCGCTTCGGGGGTACTGCACGTGGAGCCGGACGGCGCGATCCGGTTCTCCCACCCGTTACTGCGCGAGATGGTCTACGCCGACGCCACCGCCGCCGCCCGGCGGGAGACCCACGAGCGGCTCGCCGACACCGTCACCGACCCGGTCGACCGGGCCCGGCACCTCGCCGCCGCCCGCCCCGAGCCCGACGAGGGCCTGGCCGAGTGCCTCGCCGACGCCGCGTCCGCGGCCCGGCTGCGCGGCGCCCCGGCGATGGCCGCCGACCTGGCCGCGCTCGCGGCCGACCGCACTCCCCGCGACACGCCGGGCGTGGCCGCGGTGCGCCGGCTCAGCGCCGCGCAGTATGCGTACTCGGCCGGCTCGCCCGCCGACGCGCGCCGGCACGCGGCCGCCGCGCTGCGCGACGCGGCCGACCGGCGGACCCGGGTCGGGGCCCGGCTGCTGCTGGTGGAGATGTCCGGCGAGGACCACTCCAACTCCGGCCCGCTGCTCGACGCCGCGTTCGTCGAGGCCGTCGACACCCCCGACCTGCTGGCCCACGTCCGGCTGTACAAGGCGATCAAGGCCTACTGGGACGGCGACAGCGAGGCCGCCCTGGCCGAGCTCAAGCGCGCCGAGGAGGCCGCGGAGCTGTGCGGCGACATGGAGCGGCTGGTCGAGGTGCTCAGCTGGCGGGGCAACATCCTGCTCGGCACCGAGGGCGACGAGTATCTCGAGCGGGCCGGCAAGCTCGCCCGCGGCCTGTCGCTCACCCCGGCCACGGTCGCCGCCCGCCAGGTCGCGGCGATGAGCCGGCTGTTCAAGGGCGAGACCGCCGAGGCGGTGCGGCGCATCGAGGCGCTGCGGATCGCGGTCGAGCGGGCCGGCACCGTGCGCGACCTCGCCGCCGTGCTGGTCTCGGTGGCGGGCATCTACTGGCGGGCCGGCCGGTGCGCCGACGCGGTCGTGGCCGGCCGCGACTGCGTGCGCCTCTACGTCGACGTGGAGACCACTCCCGGCCCCGGGTACCTGGTCGCCGCCCTGGTCGAGTACGCGGGCGGCACGGCCACCGCCGCCGCCGGCTACGCCGAGCGCGGGGTCGCGGCCTGCCTCGCCGCCGGCGACGAGGACTGGATCAAGCTGGCGTACGCGACCAGCGGCCTGGTGCACATGCTGCGCGGCGACCCGGTCGCCGCGGCCGAGGCGATGCGCGAGGCGTATGCGCTCGACCAGCGCCTGGGCCGGATGGACCCGGGCGTGCTGCCCTGGCACGCCGACTTCGTCGAGGCGCTCGTCGGCGCCGGGGCCCGGGCCGAGGCGGCCGAGGTCCTGGAGGAGGTCGAGCAGCGGGCCCGGCACCTCGACCGCAAGGTGGTGCTGCTGGGCCTGGCCCGGGCCCGGGCGGTGCTCACCGCGGCCACCGGCGAGGCCCGGGAGGGCGCGGAGGCGCTGCACCGGGCGCTCGAGGAGTGGAGCGAGCACCCGTACCCGCTCGAGGTGGCCCGCGCCCACTACACGCTCGGCGGCCTGGAGCGGCGCGCGCACCGCCGGGGCGCGGCCCGCGCGGCGCTGTCCGAGTCGGTCCGCCGCTACGGGCTGGCCGACGCCCACCCGTGGCGCGAGGTCGCCGCGGCCGACCTGGCGCGGCTCGACGGCGGGCGGGGCGCGGGGCTGTCGGAGACCGAGCGGCGCATCGTCGAGCTGGTGCGGGCGGGCGCCACCAACCGGGAGATCGCCCGGGCGCTGTTCCTGTCGATCAAGGCGGTCGAGGCGAACCTCACCCGGCTGTACCGCCGCCTCAACGTCCGCAACCGCTCACAGCTCGCGCGCTTCCTGGATCCCGAGTAGGGTCCCTCGCCTAACCCGCGGTTCACGCTCGGGGCGCCCTGGCGCCCATAGACTCCCTCCGATTCCTTCTATCGGAGGTCGTCGTGTTCAAACGCGCCCTGCTCGCCGTCGCGCTGATGACGGCGGGTATCACCTACCTGGCGGGTGCGGCCACATCCCAGGCCGCCACCGTGCACCGGGTCCTCTTCGACAACACCAAGGCCGAGACCGCGGGCAACGCGGACTGGATCATCAGCACCTCGCAGCCCGACCCCCTCGGGCAGAACGCCAACCCGACCAGCGAGACGTCGTGGACCGGCGCGCTGTCCTCGTGGGGCGTGGCCCTGCAGCGCACCGGGGAGTACAGCCTCAAGACGCTGCCGGCCGGGAACACCATCACCTACGGCGGGTCGGGCGCGCTCGACCTCAGCAAGTTCGACGAGTTCGTCATGCCCGAGCCCAACGCGCCGCTCAGCAGCGCGGAGAAGACCGCGATCATGCGGTTCATCCAGAACGGCGGCGGGTTCTTCCTGATCGTCGACCACACCGGCAGCGACCGCAACAGCGACGGCTGGGACTCGGTGAAGGTCGCCAACGACCTGCTGACGAACAACGGCGTCGACAACACCGACCCGTTCGGCTTCAGCGTCGACGTCAACAACATCGACACCGAGAACCCGGCCGCGATCAGCAGCTCGACCGACCCGGTCATCAACGGCCCGTTCGGCAAGGTGCGGGGCAGCATCATCCGCAACGGCAGCACCCAGACGCTGCACCCGTCGAACAACTCGTCGGTGAAGGGGCTGGTCTACCGGTCCGGGTTCACTCCCGGGGGTACCACCGGCGCGTTCTTCACCACGAGCACGTTCGGCTCCGGCCGGGTGGCGGTCTGGGGCGACAGCTCGCCGATCGACGACGGCACCGGGCAGTCGGGCAACACGCTGTACGACGGCTGGAACGACACCGCGGGCACCAACGCGGCGCTGGCCCTGAACGCGACCGCGTGGCTGGCCGGCACGGGCACCACCACCCCGCCCACCACCACGCCGCCGACCACCCCGCCGGGTGGCGGTACCTGCCCGGGCGGCCAGCTGTTCGGCAACCCCGGCTTCGAGACCGGCTCGGCCGGCCCGTGGACGGCGACCTCCGGCGTGGTCTCCAGCAGTTCCTCGGAGCCCGCGCACAGCGGCTCGTGGAAGGCGTGGCTGGACGGTTACGGCGCGGCGCACACCGACACGCTGTCGCAGACGGTGACCATCCCGTCCGGCTGCACCCGGGCGACGCTGTCGTTCTGGCTGCTGGTGGACACCGACGAGACGGGCTCGACGGCCTACGACACGCTGACCGTGACCGCCGGCTCGACCACCCTGGCGACGTACTCGAACGTGAACGCCTCGACCTCGTACCAGCAGAAGACGCTGACCGTGACCGGCACCGGCTCGGTGAAGGTGACGTTCACCGGGGTAGAGGGCACCAAGATCGCGACCTCGTTCGTGCTCGACGACCTGAGCCTCGTCCCGTCCGCGTGAAGCCCCGCGCAACGCGCTTGAAACCTGGGGCTGCATAGCGATACAGTCGACCGTATGGGAATACGTGTCGCCGTAGCGGGCGCCTCAGGGTACGCCGGCGGTGAGCTCCTGCGGCTCATCGCCGGCCACCCCAACCTCGAGCTTGCCGCCGCCACCGGGTTCGCGCAGGCCGGATCGACGATCGGCAGTGTCCACCCACACGTGCGATCGCTCGCGGGCGTGGTGCTCGCCAAGACCGAAGCGGCCGCGCTCGCCGACGCCGACCTGGTGTTCCTCGCGCTGCCGCACGGCGAGTCCGCGGCGATCGCCGCGCAGCTGCCCGAGTCGGTGAAGATCGTCGACCTCGGCGCCGACTTCCGGCTGCGCGACGCCGCGGCCTGGACCAAGTACTACCCGGGCCCGCACGCCGGCACCTGGACCTACGGCCTGCCCGAGCTGCCCGGCCAGCGCGAGCTGATCGCCGCGTCGAGCCGGGTCGCCAACACCGGCTGCTACGCCGTCACGACGATCCTCGCGCTGGCGCCGCTGATCGCGGCCGGGCTGGCCGACCCCGACGACGTCGTGGTGGTCGCCGCCTCCGGCACCTCCGGCGCGGGCCGCTCGGCCAAGCAGCACCTGCTGGCCACCGAGGTCATGGGGTCGATGTCGACCTACAAGACCGGCGCCCACCAGCACGTGCCGGAGATCAAGCAGGCCAGCGGCGCCCGCAGCCTGTCGATGACGCCGATGCTGGCCCCGATGCCCCGGGGCATCCTCGCCACGGTCACCGCCCGGCCGCTCGGCGGCGCCGACCCGCGGGCCGTGCTCGCCGCCGCCTACGAGGGCGAGCCGTTCGTCCACGTCCTGCCCGAGGGCCAGTGGCCGCTGACCGGCGCCACCTTCGGCTCCAACTCCGCCCACCTACAGGCGACGGCCGACGTCGACAGCGGCCGGATCGTCGTCGTCTCCGCCACCGACAACCTGGTCAAGGGCGCGGCCGGTCAGGCGATCCAGAACGCCAACCTCATGCTCGGCCTGCCCGAGACCGCCGGCCTCGCGATCGACGGGATCGCGCCGTGAGTGTTACCGCACCGAAGGGCTTCCGGGCCTCGGGGGTTGCCGCGGGCATCAAGGCGGCCGGGGCGCTCGACGTGGCGCTCGTCGTCAACGACGGGCCCGACACCACCGCCGCCGCGGTGTTCACCGGCAACCGCATCAAGGCCGCGCCCGTGCTGTGGAGCCAGCAGGTGCTGCGGGCCGGGATCGTGCGGGCCGTCATCCTCAACTCCGGCGGCGCCAACGCCTGCACCGGCCCGGCCGGCTTCCAGGACACCCACGCCACCGCCGAGCACACCGCCGCGGTGCTGTCCGGGCGGGCCTCCCGCTTCCCGGTCGGCCCCGGCGACGTCGCGGTCTGCTCGACCGGGCTGATCGGCGAGCGGCTGCCGCTGCCCAAGCTGCTCTCCGGCGTCGACGCGGCCGCCCGCGCCCTCGCCCGCGACGGCGGGCCCGACGCGGCCAAGGCCATCATGACCACCGACACGGTGCCGAAGACCGCCGTCCACGCCGGCGAGGGCTTCACCGTCGGCGGGATGGCCAAGGGCGCCGGCATGCTCGCCCCGGGCCTGGCCACCATGCTCGTGGTGCTCACCACCGACGCCGTCGCCGACGCGTCCACACTGGACGGCGCGCTGCGCACGGCCACCGCGGTCACCTTCGACCGGATCGACTCCGACGGCTGCATGTCGACCAACGACACCGTGCTGCTGATGGCCAGCGGCGCGTCGCGGATCGAGCCGACGCCCGACGAGCTCACCGCGGCGGTCACCGCGGTCTGCGCCGACCTGGCCCGGCAGCTCATCGCCGACGCCGAGGGCGCCACGAAGGAGATCGCCATCGCGGTGACCGGCGCGGCCTCGGTCGCCGACGCGGTCGAGGTCGGCCGGTCCATCGCCCGCAACAACCTGGTGAAGACCGCGTTCTTCGGCAACGATCCGAACTGGGGCCGGATCCTGGCCGCGATCGGCACCACGGCCGCGCAGTTCGAGCCCGACGAGGTCGACGTCGCCATCAACGGCGTGTGGATCTGCAAGGGCGGCGCCGCCGGCGAGGACCGCTCCAAAGTGGACCTGAGCGCCCGGGCGGTCGCCGTCACGGTCGGGCTCAACGCCGGCGAGGAGTCCGCGACGATCTGGACGAACGACCTTTCCCTGGGGTACGTCCACGAGAACTCGGCGTACAGCTCGTGAGGGGCCGCATCAACGGCCGGGACCTGGGCATCGCGCTGGGCAAGGCCAACACGCTGATCGAGGCGCTGCCGTGGCTGGAGCGCTTCTCCGGCTCGACGATCGTGGTGAAGTACGGCGGCAACGCGATGCTCGACAACGAGCTCAAGCGCGCGTTCGCGGCCGACATGGTGTTTCTGCGCCACGCCGGGATGCATCCGGTCGTCGTGCACGGCGGCGGCCCGCAGATCTCGGCCATGCTCAAGCGGCTCGGCATCGAAAGCGAGTTCAAGGGCGGCCTGCGGGTCACCACCGCGGAGACCGCCGACGTGGTGCGGATGGTCCTCGTCGGGCAGGTCGGCCGGGAGCTGGTCGGGCTGATCAACGAGCACGGCCCGCACGCGGTCGGCATGTCGGGGGAGGACGCCGGGCTGTTCACCGCCGTGCGCCGGCCCGCCATCGTCGACGGCGCCCCGGTCGACATCGGCCAGGTCGGCGACGTCGAGCGGGTCAACGTCTCGGCCGTCGCCGACCTCATCGCCGCCGGGCGGATCCCGGTGGTGTCGACGGTCGCGCCGGACGCCGACGGGGTCCTGCACAACCTCAACGCCGACACCGCCGCCGGCGCCCTGGCCGTGGCGCTGCAGGCGCGCAAGCTCGTCGTGCTCACCGACGTCGAGGGGTTGTACCGCAGCTACCCCGACCCGTCGACGCTGATCTCGCAGCTGACCGCCGATGAGCTCGCGGAGCTGCTGCCGTCCCTGGAGTCGGGGATGGTGCCGAAGATGGAGGCCTGCCTGCGGGCGGTCAAGGGCGGGGTGCCGGCCGCGCACGTCGTCGACGGGCGGGTGCCGCACTCGCTGTTGCTGGAAGTGTTCACGTCGGAGGGTTTCGGGACCATGGTGGTGGCGCAATGACGGGCTCGCTCACTGACCGCTTCGAGGCGTCGGTGATGAACACCTACGGCCCGCCGTCGCTGGGGCTGGTCAGCGGCAGCGGCGCGGTCGTGGTCGACGAGGCCGGCCGGTCGTACGTCGACTTTCTCGGCGGCATCGCCGTCAACCTCCTCGGCCACGCCCACCCCGCCGTCGTCGCCGCGGTCAGCCGGCAGATCGCCACCCTCGGCCACGTGTCGAACCTCTTCGCCTCGCCTCCGGTCGTCGCCCTCGCCGAGCGGCTGCTCGCGCTGGCCGGCCGCCCCGGCGCGGTGTTCTTCGGCAACTCCGGCGCGGAGGCGAACGAGGCCGCGTTCAAGCTGTCCCGGCGCACCGGCCGGACGAAGATCGTCGCGACCGAGGGCGGCTTCCACGGCCGCACCATGGGCGCCCTCGCGCTCACCGGCCAGCCCGCCAAGCAGCAGCCGTTCCTGCCCCTGCCCGGCGAGGTCGTGCACGTGCCCTACGGCGACGCCGAGGCGCTCGCCGCCGTGGTCGACGACGCGACCGCGATGGTGCTGCTGGAGCCGATCCAGGGCGAGTCGGGTGTGGTGGTACCGCCGGCCGGGTATCTGACGGCCGCCCGGGAGCTCACCGCGCGGCACGGCGCCCTGCTCGCCCTCGACGAGGTGCAGACCGGCATCGGCCGGACCGGGTACTGGTTCGCCCACCAGGCCGAGGGGGTGCGCCCCGACGTCGTCACGCTCGCCAAGGGCCTCGGCGGCGGCCTGCCGCTCGGCGCGATGATCGCCTTCGACGACGCCGCGACCCTGCTCGGCCCCGGCATGCACGCCTCCACCTTCGGCGGCAACCCGGTCTGCTGCGCGGCCGCCCTCGCCGTGCTCGACACCATCGAGGCCGAGCACCTGCTCGACGCGGCCAAGCGGCAGGGCGAGCGGCTCCGCCGCGGCGTCGAGGCCCTCGGCCACCCCCTCGTCACCGGCGTGCGCGGCGCCGGCCTGCTGCTCGGCATCGTGCTGCGCGGCCCGGCCGCCGGCGCGCTCGCCGCCGTCCTGCGCGACCAGGGCTTCCTCGCCCAGGCGGCCCAGCCTGACGTGCTGCGCATCGCCCCGCCGCTGATCCTCAGCGACGAGCAGGCCGACGCCTTCCTGGCCGCCCTCGGCCCGGCCCTGAACGCGGTGCGGCCGTCATGACCCGCCATTTCTTACGCGACGACGACCTCAGCCCCGCCGAGCAGCTGGAGATCCTCGAGCTGGCCGCGGCCATGAAGGGCGACCGCACCGGCTTCCGCCCCCTCGCGGGCCGGTCGGTGGCGGTCATCTTCGAGAAGCAGTCGCTGCGCACCCGGGTCTCCTTCGAGGTCGGCATCGCCCAGCTCGGCGGTACCCCGCTCATCATCGACGCGCTCAGCACCCACTTCGGCCGCGGCGAGACGCTCGGCGACGCGGCCAAGGTGCTGTCGCGCTACGTCGACGCGATCGTCATCCGCTCCACCGCCGACGCCCGGGTCGCCGACCTGGCCGCCGCCGCGACCGTCCCCGTCGTCAACGCCCTCACCGACGGCTTCCACCCCTGCCAGCTGCTGGCCGACCTGCAGACCATCCGCGAGCGGCTCGGCGGGACGCGGGGCCGCACCCTGACGTACCTCGGCGACACCGGCAACAACATGGCGCACTCCTACGCCCTCGCGGGCACGATCGCCGGCCTGCGCGTCAGGCTGTGCGGGCCCGCCGGGTTCGAGCCCGACCCGGCCGTGCTCACGGCGGCCCGCCGGCACGGCGTGGTCGAGCTGATCGCCGACCCGGCCGAGGCCGCCAAGGGCGCCGACGTGCTGGTCACCGACACGTGGACGTCGATGGGACAGGAGAGCGACGGGCTGGACCGGCTGACCCCGTTCCGGCCGTACCAGATCAACGGCTCCTTGCTGGTCAACGCCAAGCCCGGCGCGATCGTGCTGCACTGCCTGCCCGCACACC
Organism: Dactylosporangium sp. CA-092794; assembly: GCF_050948465.1. Classification (NCBI taxonomy): domain Bacteria; kingdom Bacillati; phylum Actinomycetota; class Actinomycetes; order Micromonosporales; family Micromonosporaceae; genus Dactylosporangium; species Dactylosporangium sp. CA-092794. Next base: position 2,389,005 of record NZ_CP192044.1, read on the forward strand.
GCGGCGAGGAGATCACCGACGAGGTGATGGACGGCCCGCAGTCCGCGATCTGGGACGAGGCCGAGAACCGCCTGCACGCCCAGAAGGCCCTGCTGGCCTGGCTGCTGGAGCGCCAGTCATGAGCGCCCCGACGACCAAGGCGGCGCGGCTGGACCGGATCTCGGCACTCATCCGCGGCGCCGCCGTGCGCTCCCAGACCGAGCTCGCCGAACTCCTGGCCGGCGACGGCATCCAGGTCACCCAGGCGACGCTCTCGCGCGACCTGGAGGAACTGCGCGCGGTGAAGGTCCGCGGCGCGTACCTCATCCCGGAGGACGGCGAGCGCGCGCTGCGCCCGGCCGAGCCGGCGCCGACCCGGCTGATCCGCCTGCTGCGGGAGCTGCTGACGGGCGTGGACTGCTCCGGCAACCTGGTGGTGTTACGCACGCCGCCGGGCGCGGCGCAGTTCCTGGCCAGCGCCATCGACCGGACCGGGCTGCCGGACATCGTGGGGACGATCGCGGGGGACGACACGATCCTGGTCGTGGCCCGCGAGTCCCCGGACCCGTCCCGGCCGCCGTCGGCGGGGGAGCTGCTGGCCGCCAAGCTCACCGCGTGGAGCCAGCCGGGCGAGGACCACTGACCGCCGCCGCCCCACCCTCGCCGGACGAAAAGTCCAGACACTTCGTGTCCGGACTTTTCGGACTTATACCCCGACGGCGTATAAGTCCGAAAAGAGCGAATTTCTCGTGGCTGATTCGAGGTGTCGGGTGGCGGGCCGGCTGTGCGTTCGGGCTGCCGGTCGGGCGCCGCGACCGGAAGTCTCCGTGATCATGCGCGAATCGCCGTGCGCACCACGGGTTTTTCATGATCGCGGAAGGGCGATGTACCCATGGGTACCTTAAGTCTCCGCGATCATGAGAAACCGGCCCTGTGCCGGACGGAGTCGCATGATCACGGAGAGATTCGTTCGCTCCGGCCACGGCTGCGGCCACGGCCACGGCCACGGCCACGGCCACGGCCACGGCTGCAGAGCGCCCGACTTGTCGGTTTCGCGGCGGTGCGTGAGGTGACGGGCTCGAGTTCGGGCTGGCGTCCCGAAGTGGCCTGCGGAGCGTGGCGGTAAAGCGCCGTAGTCGGATATTTCGGAAATGTCATTCTTGTCGATGACGGATCGCACCGAGGCGATCTTGCGAAGGTGTTGTGGAAGGATCGTTGCGTGGCTTCTGAGACTCCGACCCGCCTGTGGGGCGGACGCTTCGCCGGCGGGCCCGCCGAGGCGCTCGCCCGCCTGTCCGTGAGCGTGCAGTTCGACTGGCGGCTCGCCCCGTACGACCTCGCCGGCTCCCGCTCCCACGCCCGCGTCCTGGCCCGGGCCGGCCTGCTCGACGCCGAGGAGCTCGGCCGCATGCTCGCCGCCCTCGACGACCTCGAGTCGGCGTGCGCCACCGGCGAGTTCCGCCCGACCGTCGACGACGAGGACGTCCACACCGCCCTGGAGCGGGGGCTGCTGGAGCGGCTCGGCGCCCTCGGTGGCAAGCTGCGCGCCGGGCGCTCCCGCAACGACCAGGTCGCCACCGACCTGCGGCTGTACCTGCGCGATCACGCCCGCGGCGTCGCGGCCCGCATCGTCGAGCTCGCCGACGCGCTGCTGGAGCAGGCCGCCCGGCACGTCGAGACGCCCGCGCCCGGCTTCACGCACATGCAGCCGGCCCAGCCGATCGCGTTCGGCCACCAGCTGTTGGCCCACGTCCAGGCGCTGCTGCGCGACCTCGACCGGCTGCGCGACTGGGACGCCCGGGCCGCGGTCAGCCCGCTCGGCGCCGGCGCGCTGGCCGGTTCGTCGCTGCCGCTCGACCCGACGCAGGTGGCCAAGGAGCTGGGCTTCACCTCCGCCGCGCAGAACTCGATCGACGCCGTCGCCGACCGCGACTTCGTGGCCGAGTTCCTGTTCGTGGCCGCGCTCACCGGCGTGCACCTGTCCCGCCTCGGCGAGGAGGTGGTGCTGTGGACCACGCCCGCCTTCGGCTGGGTGCAGCTCGACGACGCGTTCGCCACCGGCTCGTCGATCATGCCGCAGAAGAAGAACCCCGACATCGCCGAGCTCGCGCGCGGCAAGTCGGGCCGGCTCGTCGGGCACCTCACCGGCGTGCTGACGATGCTGAAGGGGCTTGCCCTGGCGTACGACCGCGACCTCCAGGAGGACAAGGAACCGGTCTTCGACGCCGTGGACACGCTGGAGCTGGTACTACCCGCCCTGGCCGGCATGATCGCCACGATGACGGTCCGCGTCGACCGGCTCGCCGCGCAGGCCCCGGTGGGGTACACCCTGGCCACGGAGGTCGCCGAATGGCTGGTCCGGCAGGGTGTCGCGTTCCGGGATGCGCACGAGATCACCGGCAAGCTCGTCATGATCTGCGCCGCCCGCGACATCGGCCTGGACGAGGCCACCGACGAGGACTTGGCGGCGGTCAGCCCGCACCTGACCCCGGCCGTCCGCGATGTGTTCTCGGTCCCCGGCGCCCTGGCCGCCCGCACCACCCCCGGCTCCACCGGCCCCGGCCCGGTCAGCGACCAGCTCGCCATCGCCGCCGACCGCCTCGACCGCTGGCGCGACTGGTCCGCCGAACAGGTGATTCCCCGGGACTGAGCTGGGCATAACCGAGATCATGCGCAAGATCACTCAGGACGAGCTGGGCGGCCCGGAGGTCGAGGGTCGGGCCGAGCAGCGTCGGTGGCCGCCGAGCGTTTCCGGCGAGCCCTCGATCGGCTCGACCCAGCGGGCGCCGGGCGTCGCGACCAGAACTCTCCGCGATCATGCGGTAGTCGCCGCCGTATCGCCCGTTTTCCATGATCGCGGAAGAATTATGTACCCATAGGTACCATATGGTTCCGCGATCATGAGAAACCCGCCGCGCGTCGGCGGGAGGCGCATGATCGCGGAGAGATTTTGTCGCCGCCGCAAGCGTCGACCTCCGACCGGCGGACGAAGCCTCATCGAACGCGGCACGTAGCGCGCTTGGCTTGCCGGGAGCGGCACGGCACCGACTCGGCACCCGATGGCTGATTGGGCGCGGCGATGACCGGGGCCGGCGCGTAGCACGGCGAACGCAGCACGGCCAACGCCGCCCAGGCCGCTGGCCGCCCGCCCGCCGGCCGCCCGCCGGCCGCCCGCCGGCCGCCCGCCGGCCGCCCGCCGGCCGCCCGCCGGCCGCCCGCCGGCCGCCCGCCGGCCGCCCGCCGGCCGCCGGCCGGCCGGCCGGCCGGCCGCCCGCTGCCCGCCGCCGCCCGCTGGCCGCTGGCCGCCCGCTGGCCGCTGGCCGCCCGCTGGCCGCTGGCCCGAGGTGCTGCTGCCCGCCAGCGTGACCGAGCCGCTGTCGATCGCGTGCCGGCTGTGCCTGCGCGGCGTAATGCTGGAGCGGCGAAGCGGCGAAGCGGTGGCGAGGCCGAGTCGGTGCCGGACAGATGCCCCGATGGCACTTGAGTCTCGATTTATCGCCCGGCAGGGGATAAGTCGGTTAAATCCGGACGCGCCAGCGTCCGGATTTAACCGAAATCACCGATGTATACGAGAGCTACCAGCAGGCCTCGCGGGTCGGGACGCGGTCCTCGTCGGGCATGCGGATCGCGGCGGAGCGGGGTGGCTGCTGGTACTCGGCGTCGGTGACCTGCTCGCCCCACTCGGTCTCGGCGCCGTCCGGGTCGGTCTCGTGCGTGGAGACGACGGCGACGAACGTGTGCGGAGCGGCGCCGTGCCAGTGCCACTCGCCCCCCGCCACCACCACCGTGTCGCCGGCGCGGACCTCGTGGACCGGGCCGCCGCGGCGCTGGACGCGGCCCACGCCGTGCAGGATGTGCAGGACGCGGCCGTACGGGCAGCGGTGCCACGCCGTACGGGCGCCGGGGTTGAACTGGGCGTGGAACGTCGACAAGCGTGACGGCTCCAGCGCGGTCACGTCCCGGCCGATCCAGGCCACGCCCGAGTAGCGCTGTTGCGGCGCGGGGCGGCTGGTGGTCGGTGCGCGCAGGACTTCCATGTTGTGTTCCTCCTATCAGGCCTTGGTGTAGTCGGCCCAGGACATGTCCCAGGCGGTCCAGCCGTCGCCCGGGTCGAGCGGCACCCCGGTATTGCGGGTGACGACCGGGTCGCCGACGAGCGTGTTCTCGTAGAGCCAGCGGGCGTTGGCGGTGGACACGTTGGTGCAGCCGTGCGAGACGTTGCGCCTGCCCTGGTCGCCGACCGACCACGGGGCGGCGTGGATGTACTGGCCGCCCCAGGTGAGCCGCATGGCGTACTGGACCGGCGTGGTGTACTCGGGCGTGCGGAACACCGTCGAGGCCTCCCGCGACATGATCACGGTGGTGCCGCTCGAGCTGGGTGTCGACGCCTTGCCCAGGCTGACCGGCATGGCCTTGATCGGGGCGTCGTTCTGGTACACCGTCAGCTGCTTGGTGTTGTCGTCGATGTCGATGGTGAGCTTGCGGCCGATGGTGATCGACGCGGAGAAGTCCTCGTCGGCGTGGCCGTCGCCGATCTTGACGCCGTTGAGGAGCTTCCGGGCGGTGATCTTCGTGCCCGGCTGCCAGTACTGCTCCGGGCGGTACATGACCTGCCGGCCGTTGAACCAGTGCCAGGCGCCGGGCTGCGGCGGGTCGCTGGTGACGAACAGGCGTTGCTGGACGGCGGCGCGCGACTCCGGCGGTACCTCCTCGCCGAACTCCACGACGATCGGCATGCCGACGCCGTAGGTGCCGCCGTTGGTTAGCTGCAGGTCGGACGTGACGGCCTGGCCCGTGGGCTTGGCCGCCGTGGTGAAGGTCACCTGGCGGGTGACGGGCTTGCCGTCCGCGCCGACCGCCGTCACCTTCGCGGTGTACGACGTGCCGTAGCGCAGCGCCCCCGAGGGCACCCACGACGAGCCGTCCGTCCGGGCCTCACCGGCCACCTGCTGGCCCCCCGCATCAACCAGGGTGACGTCGGTGATCCGCCCGTCTTGGACCTTGGTGCCGATCTCGGTGCTGATCGGTACCGCGGCGTCGCCCGCCGCCGGCGTGATGGCCAGCCCCGCCGGCTTGGGCGGGGGCGCGGTGGACTTGGTCGCCGTGTGCTTCTTCGGGAAGCCGTGGCACGCGGTCAGGGCCGGCTGTACGACTACCGCGAGCACGAGCAGCGCGGTCGCGGTCCGCCGGCCGGACCCCTTCATGTTTTCTGCCGTTGTCTGTGCATAAGGGGCATCGTGGTGCCGACCCGGGCGAGCGCGGCAGCCGCAAACGGGTGAGCCCGGGTGGGAATTACCGAACTCGATGACCACCCCTGCGGTGCCGGGGTGGCGGGCATGGGTCATCCTGAATGGCGGACACCATCCCCGAGGAGGACCCGTTGCCGATCCTGTTCCGTAAGGCGTTCCGCATCGGCCCGCTGATGCTGAACTTCACCCCGAAGGGGTTCTCCTCGTGGGGGCTGAAGATCGGCCGCTGGTCGTGGAACTCGCGCACCCGGGCGCACCGCTACGACCTGCCCGGGCCGTTCTCCTGGCGCAGCAAGGGCAAGCGCAGCAGCTGAGGCCGGCGAAAAGGGCGGCCGCGCGTGGATCGCGGCCGCCCTTCGCCATGCGGAAGATTATTCGGGCGCGGGTACCGCCGCGATATGTAACGACGCCACGGGCAGTGCGCGCGGGTCGACGCTCCACTCCGCCGCGATCCGGAACACGTCCTGCTCGTCGACCAGCGCGTCCTCGTCGGACATGAAGACGTCCGCGCCGTAGGCCCGCGCCCACCGGTGCACGACCAGGCTGCGGTCGGTGGCGAAATACTGCACCTCGGCCCCGAGCCGCATCGACAGCGCCGCGATGCCGCTCCAGCGGAACAGCCACTTCCCCGCGACCAGCGTCCACTTCTCGACCGTGGCGACCACCACCCGGTCGTCGGTGAAGTGCGCCAGGTCGAGCCCGGTGCGCGGGTCCACGACCCCCAGGTCGCGCAGCCCGAGGGCCGCCATCACCGGCTCGGCCTCGGCCCGCACCGCCAGCCACGCCATCTTCGGCCCGAACCCCACTGTCGCCATGCATCGAACATAGCCCTTGACACCCGGGTTCGTCGGTTGCATGGTTAGTTACATGAGTAATGAACCGATGAACCCGGACCGCTGATGGACGACGGGCGGCCGATCTTCCTGCAGATCGCGGAGCAGATCGAAAACTCGATCATCGACGGGGGCCTGGCCGAGGAGTCGCAGGTGCCGTCGACGAACGAGCTCGCCGCCTTCCACCGGATCAACCCGGCGACCGCCGCCAAGGGCGTCAACCAGCTCGTCGACGACGGGATCCTCTACAAGAAGCGAGGCATCGGCATGTTCGTCTCCCCCGGCGCGCAGGCCAAGCTCCGGCAGCGCCGCCGCGACCAGTTCGCCGAGCAGTTCCTGCAGCCGCTGCTCGCGGAGGCGGCGAAGCTCGGCATCCACACCACCGAGTTGAAGTCGATGATCGAGCGGTACGAGGAGACCCGATGAGCCCGATCGTGAGCGCCCGCGGCGTGACCAAGCGCTTCGGCTCCGTCACCGCCCTCGACGGCGTGACGTTCGACCTGCGCGAAGGCGGCATCTACGGCCTGCTCGGGCGCAACGGCGCGGGCAAGACCACCCTCATGCAGGTGCTGACCGGTCAGCTGATCGCCTCGGGCGGCACGGTCGAGCTGTTCGGCGCGCACCCCTACGAGAACGAGCAGGTCCTCCGGCAGGTGTCGTTCATCAAGGAGAGCCAGCGGTACCCGGACAGCTTCCGCGTCCGCGACGCGCTCCTCGCCGGCCGGCTGCTGTTCCCGCACTGGGACGAGGCGTTCGCCCGCCGGCTGATGGACGACTTCGCCCTGCCGGCCAAGCGCGAGATCAAGAAGCTGTCCCGGGGCATGCTGTCGGCCCTCGGCGTCACGCTCGGGCTGGCCTCGCGCGCGCCGCTCACGTTCTTCGACGAGCCGTACCTGGGCCTGGACGCCGTCGCCCGCCAGCTCTTCTACGACCGGCTGCTGGCCGACTACGCCGAGCACCCGCGCACGGTGGTGCTCTCCACGCACCTCATCGACGAGGTGAGCGACCTCATCGAGCACGTCCTGCTCATCGAGCGCGGCCGGCTCGTGCTCGACGAGAGCGCCGACGCGCTGCGGGGCCAGGTGGTCACGCTGACCGGCCCGGCCGGCGCCGTCGACGCCCTCACCGTCAACACCGACGAGCTGCACCGCGAGCGCCTCGGCACGCTGACCCGCGCGACGGTGCGCGGCCGCGTCGAGCCCGGCCAGGCCCGCGCCGCCGGCGTCGAGCTGCAGCCGGTGTCGCTGCAGCAGCTGGTCGTCCGCATCACCACCGCCGACGCGAAGGAGCACGTGTCATGAACCGGATCGTGGCGATCGCCCGCCTGCAGGCTCTCGGCCGCCGTGACGCCCTGCTGTGGCCGGTGGCGATCCTGAGCATCGCGTTCGCCGTCAACCTGGTCCTGTTCGCCTCGATCGCGGAGCAGGTCCCGGACGACCCGATCACCGGCGCCCTGGCCAGCATCTACATCACCGCCCTGGTGTTCGGCGCGGTCTCGGTGACGCAGCAGTTCCCGTTCGCGCTGGGCATGAGCGTGACCCGCCGCGAGTTCACCGCCGGCCTGGGCCTGTTCGTGGCCGCGCAGACCGTCAGCTATTCGGTGCTCCTGGTGCTCCTGCAGGCGATCGAGGCCGCCACCAACGGCTGGGGCCTGCGGCTGCGCTTCTTCGGCCTGGGCTTCATCGGTGAGCACTCGATCCCCGCCCAGCTGGCCATCTATGCGGTGCCGATGCTGCTGATGACCCTGATCGGCGTGACGATCGGCGTCGTGTACCACCGCTGGCGCACCAACGGCGTCTTCACCGCTTCGGCCGTGCTGACCGTGGTCCTGGGCGGCGGCTCGGCCCTGCTGTACAAGTTCAACGGCTGGCCGGCCATCGGCCGCTGGCTGACCCACGCGAACCCGCTGGCGCTGTTCGCGGGCTGGCCCCTGCTGCTGGTGGCCCTGCTGGCCGCGGCCGGCTGGCTGTTCCTGCGCCGCGCCACCCCCTGACCAGGCTCCCGAAGCCGATGAGGCTCTCCAACCCGATGAGTCCGGCGCCGGCGCGCCGGACTTGCCGGCCGCGGCCGCGGTCCAGCCCGTCGCCCCGGCCACGGCCGCGGTCCAGCCCGTCGCCCCGGCCACGGCCGCGGTCCAGCCCGTCGCCGGAGAGGCAGAAGTGGCCGGCGATTGCGGCGGCGACGAAATCTCTCCGCGATCATGCGACTCCCGTCGGCGCGCGGCGGGTTTCTCGTGATCGTGGAACCATATTGTACCTATGGGTACATAATTCTTCCGCGATCATGGAAAACGGGCGATACGGCGGCGACTACCGCATGATCGCGGAGAGTTCTGGTCGCGATGCCGCGAGTCAGATCTTGCGCAGTCTTGGGGTGTGGCGGCGGTACTCGCTCACGGTCGGATCGTCGGTCAGCCAGTAGCGCCAGGGGAGGTCGTGTGCGCCGGTGACGCCGACGCGCGGGCCGGTCGAGATCGGGCCGGGCGGGGCGGCCGGCGCGCTCAGGTGGCCCTCCAGCAGGTACGTGCCGTAGAACGACCGGTCGATCGCCAGCGTGGTGCACAGCCGGGCGGGGCCGCGGGCCAGCTCGGCGTCGGTGCGCGCGGTCGGGCGGCGGGACCGCGCCCGCTCCAGGCCGGCGACCACCTCGCCGGCGCGCAGCAGGACGGCCGACGCGGTGCCCTCCGTGCCGGTCACGACATTGAGGCAGTAGTGCATGCCGTAGGTGAAGTAGACGTATGCGTACCCCGCCGGACCGAACATGATGGCGTTGCGCGGGGTGCGGCCGCGGTGTGCGTGCGAGGCAGGATCTTCCCCGGTGCCCGAGTAGGCCTCCACCTCGGTCAGCCGCACCGTCACCGGGCCGACCGTGAGGCGGCAGCCCAGCAAGGCGCGGGCGGCCGCCTCGACCGGTCCGGTCAGCGCGTCGAGCAGGGTCACGGGCGGATCTGCCCGATGCGCCGCACCAGATCGTCGACGGTCCGGTCCAGCGGCGGCAGCGGCATGCCGGGGCAGAACTGGCGGATCGTGACCGCCCCGTGCAGCGACGTCCAGAGCGTGGTGGCGTCGGCGAACAGGTCGGTGCTGGCCGACCGGCCCGCCTTCACGCACGCGGCCAGCGCGTCGACCAGAACTTTGAACGCGGCGAGCCGGCGCTCCCAGATCTCGGGCAGCGCGCCGAGGTCGGTGAAGGGGGCGATCTGCAGGCGGTTGGCCGCCTGCCGGCCGAACAGCACGCGGTAGCGCGCCGGATCGTTCATCGCGAAGCCGGCGTACGCCTGGCAGCCCGCCAGCAGCCGCTCCACCGGGTCGCTCGCGTCCTCGGCGGCGTCCAGGACCAGCCGGCGCAGCCGCTCGAAGGCGATGTCGAGCACGGCCTCGATGATCGCCTGGCGGTCGGCGAAGTGGCTGTAGATCGACGGGGCCGAGATGCCCGCCTCCCGCGCCACCGAGCGGAGGGTGAGCGCCTCCTCGTCGCCCTCCCGCTCCAGCAGCCGCTCCGCCGCCGCCACGATCTCGTCGCGCAGCAGGGCGCCTTCGCCGCGCCGGTTCCGGGTGCGGTGTTGTTGGACCTCCATGCGACCCATCATGCCGCCTGGGCGGCGAGCTCCGGCGCGGGCGCCGGGGCCGGGCCGGTCGCGGCGCGCGGAGGGCGGACCACCAGGACCGTCACCGCCATCAGCAGGGCGATCCCGGCCGCGATCAGCGCGCCGCGGTCCATCGCGTCGGTGAAGGCGCGGTCGGCGACCTCGATGACGTGCTGCGCGGCGGGCGCCGGCAGGGCGGCCGCGACGCCGTGGGCGGTGGGCAGGTCGGCACCGGCGGCGCCGATGGAGTCGCCGACCGAGGAGCGGTACGCCGAGGAGACCACGGTGCCGATCACCGCGATGCCCAGCACGCCGCCCAGCTCGCGGATCACGCCGTTGAGGGCGCTGGCCATCGAGGCGTACCGCGCCGGGACCGACCCGCTGATCTGCAGGCTGGCCGGCGCCATCAGCATGCCCATGCCGAGGCCGATGACCGCGGTACCGGCGGCGATCACCCAGAACCGCGTGTGCACGCCGGTGGTGGACAGCTGCACCAGGCCGGCCGCGGCCAGCAGCAGGCCCAGCGCCAGGGTGCCGCGCACGCCGAGGAGGCGGGTGATGAGCGGCGAGGTGGCCGAGGTCAGCGCCATGGCCACGGCGAACGGCATGGCGCCCAGGCCGGCGACGAGCGGGCTGTAGCCGTGCACCAGCTGGAGGTACTGCGAAAGCTCGAACAGCGTCCCGAAGAGCGCGAAGAACACCACGGCCAGCGACAGTGCGGCGACGGCGAAGGTCCGGTTGGCGAAGAGGTCCAGCCGCACCAGCGGCGCGGCCGCCCGGCGCTGCCACAGCAGGAACGCGGCGAGCAGCACGGCCGAGGCGGCGAACTCGGCCAGCGTCACGGCGTCGGCCCAGCCCCGCGACGGGGCCTGGATGATCGCGTCGACCAGGGCGGCGACGGCGGCCGTGGACAGCACCGCGCCGAGGATGTCGAGGCGCTCGCCGCGTACCGCCGGCACGGCGGGGACGACGGCGAACACGGCGGCGACGGCGAAGGCGACCAGCGGCACGTTGATCCAGAAGGCGCTGCTCCAGGAGAAGTGTTCCAGCAGGGCGCCGCCGGTGACCGGGCCGACGAGCACGCCGACGCCGGCCGCGGCCGACCAGGCGGCGAACGCCTTGGGCCGCTCCTGCGGGGAGAAGATCCGGGTGATGATCGCCAGGGTGGCCGGCATGACGAACGCGGCGCCGAGGCCCATCACCGCCCGCCAGGCGATCAGCTGGCCGGGCGAGTCGGACAGGGCCGCCACCGCGGAGCCGCCGCCGAAGACGACCAGCCCGCCGAGCAGGGCGTTGCGCGAGCCGAGGCGGGCGCCGAGGGTGCCGGCCAGGATCAGTGCCGAGGCGAAGACGAGGGTGTACGCGTCGGTGATCCACTGCAGGTCGGAGGTGCCCGCGTGCAGGGCGCGGGCCAGGGACGGCAGGGCGGTGTTGAGCACGGAGGTGTCGAGGCTGACGGCGATGAGCGCCAGGCTGAGCACCGCCAGGGCGGCCCAGCGGCGGGGGTACTCGGGCATCACAGAGACTCCTTACGGACGTGTGTTTACGTCCGTAAGATTAGGCACGTCAGTTAACGGCTGTAAAGTCAGTCCGTTCTGTGGTGGTCGTCACACTGTCTTCACGCGCCTCCCAGCAGGTAGCGCCCGTCGCGGGAGATGCCGGTGACCCGCAGCCCGGCGGCCAGACCGTCCAGGATCGCGTCGCGGACCGCGTGCCGCCAGCGCAGCGCCGCGCCCGGGTCGCGCAGGCGCAGGTCCTCCGCGTCGGCGGGCACGGCCACCGTGCGTACCCCCGCCGCGGCAACGGCGTGCGCGACCGGCTCGGTCCCGTCCGGCGAGGGCGAGACCGCGGCCACCGCGCCGGTCAGGTCGGCCTCCGCGAGCCGGCCCGCGGCCGCCGCCTCGGCCCGCGCGCCGGCGAGGCGCCACACCACGAGGATGCGGTCGCTCAGGTCGCCGCTGTTGATGCCGTCGGTCATCGCGTCATAGAACTCCGGCAGGTACTCGGCCGCGTCGGCGCCGAGCTTCTGCAGGTTGAAGTACGCATTGCGCCGGATGAGCGGGTCGTAGGTCCAGTGCACCTCGGGCACGCCCCGGGCCAGCGTCCAGGCCCGCTGGTGCAGCTTCAGGGCGAAGCCGACGCCCTGGCCGTGGCCGCCGCGCTCGACCCCGGCCAGGTGCGAGTGCAGGTGCCAGCCGGCGGCCCCGGCGTCGCCGCCCCGGCCGAAGAAGCCGATCGCGGTGCCGACCAGCGCCTCGCCGCGGTACGCACCGGCGACGTAGTTACCGGAGTGCGCATACGTACGCAGGATCACGGTGGAGGCGACCTCGGCCGGGTGGTCGGCCCGCCAGACCCGCTGCAGCAGCGCCGAGCACTCGGTCAGCTCCGCGGCCGAGGACAGCTCCACCACCTTGACCCCGACGCGGTCCGCGGCCTGCGCGGCCTGGGCCCAGGCCCGGGCGACCTCGCCGGTCACTCGTCCCGCCCGATGGCCGCGGTCAGGGTCGCGACCAGGGCGGCCCGCTCCGGCAGGCTCGACAGCTCGATCCACTCGCCCTCCGCGTGCGCGTTGCCGCCGATCGCGCCCAGCCCGTCGAGGGTCCGCACGCCGATGCCGGCGGTGAGGTTGCCGTCGGAGCCGCCGCCGACCGCCTCCGCGGTCACCGCGTCGCCGGTCAGCCGCCGGGCCAGCGCGAACAGCTCCGCCGAGGCCGACTCCGGCAGCGCCGGGCGGGCCGGGCCGAGGTCCACCTCGACCGCGGCGCCGGGCAGCACGGGGGCCAGGCCGCGCAGGGCCTCGTCGACCCGGCGCAGCTCGTCCTGGTCGAACGAGCGCGCGTCGACGCTGATCCGGGCCGCCGCCGGCACGGTGTTGCTGGTCGTGCCGATGACGGCGTCGGTCGGCGTGACGGTCGTGCTCCGCCCGGCGTCGCCGAGCGCGGCGATGCGCAGGATCTGGTGGGCCAGCTCGACGCCGGCGTTGATGCCGCGGTGCGGTGCGTTGCCGGCGTGGGCGGCCCGCCCGGTGACCCGGACCGTGTAGTGGGCGATGCCCTTGCGGGCCACCTTGAGCCGCCCGCCGGAGCTGCCCTCCAGCACCAGCGCCCCGGCCGCGCCGCGGGCGGTGTCCTCGATGAGCGCGGTCGAGGTCGGCGAGCCGATCTCCTCGTCGGCGTTGACCACGACCGCCACCCCGTCGAGGTCGGGCAGCGCGCTGAGGGCGTGGAACAGCACCACCAGCCCGCCCTTCATGTCGACCACACCGGGCCCGGTGGCCCGGTCGCCGTCGACCGAGAACGGCCAGCGGGCCAGCGTGCCGCGCGGCCAGACGGTGTCGTAGTGCCCGATGAGCACGACCCGCGGCGGCCCGTCGCCGAACCGCCAGCGCAGGTGGGGCCGGTCGGCGACGAGGATCCGCTCCGGCGCCTCGCCGATGTGGCGCCGGCCGAGCGCGGCGACCACGTCGGCGCAGCGGGCCAGCGCCTCGGGATCGGCGGAGGGCGATTCGACGCCGACCAGTTCGGCCAGATCGTCGCGCATGATGGGGGCATCGTCGGAAAGCTTGACCCGTAAGGTGTCCAGCGCCGTCATCCCCCCACGGTAGCGGCCCGGGCGCATGTTGATGGGGGTCGGTACGTTGGGGTCATGGCACAGCAGGCGAAGTACGACCGCCGCGAGCAGTACGAGCAGATCGCGTCGGGCCTGCTGCCCGGCGAGAGCATCATCGCCGTCTACGACGCCGTCGGGGTCGGCACGGGCTTCATCGGCCTGACCGATCGGCGGGTCATCCTGCAGGACCGGTCGTTCGTCGGCAAGCGGGTCGCCATCACCTCCATCCCCTACGGCAAGGTCACCGCGGTCTCGGTGGTGAGCAACAAGTCGTGGGCGGGCAGCTTCTTCAGCAGCGGCACGGTGGCCGTGCACGTCGGCACGCACACCTACGAGGTCGACGTCCGCGGGGTCGAGAAGACCCAGCACATCCACAACGTGATCCTGCACTACGCCGGGCAGTAGACGGCCCGGCCCGGCGCACCGCGCGCCGGGCCGGGGTCAGGGATTCAGGGGTCTACGGGTCTACGGATCTCGGGATTCAGCAGGTCCTACAGCAGCTGGTCGACGATCTGCTCGGCCAGGCCCTGCCACTTGGCGTAGGCGTCGGGGAAGGCCGAACGCTGGACCATCTGCGCGGCGACGGTCACCGCGTAGTCGCCCCAGCCGGGGATCGACAGCAGCGCCGCGTAGAAGCGGCGGGCCGACTCGTGCGGGTTCATCAGCTGGTCGACGCTGCCCCAGCTCGGCCGCTGCTGGAACAGCCCGACCGAGTCGTAGTCGTAGCCCACGCCCTCGTTCGGGTGCTGCAGCGACGCGGGCAGGTTGGCGTTGGCCAGGTTGCGCAGGTGGCTCTCCTGCAGGGCGGTGGAGACCGCGATGACCGCGGCCTTGGCCGGCAGCCGCTCGTGGCGGGCCACGTCGACGATCGCCGCCGCGTTGTCCATCTCGGCCTGCGTCAGGCCGCCGACCGGCACCGGCGGCTTCGCCGCGGGCGCGGGACTCGACGCGGCCGGCGCCGGCGCCTTGGAAGATCGCGTGGCCGGGTCGGTGGCGCGCTTCGCCCGGTCGTAGTCGCGCGAGGCGGGGCCGGTGCTGGCCCGGTCGGCGTCGGCGACCAGCGCCGATCCTGAGCCCGCCGGGCCGCCGCGGCCGGCCGGAGTGCTCAGCGTCGTGGACAACCCGAAGGCGGCCATCGCGACCACCAGCGCGGCCACCGCGCCCTGGCGGGCACCGGCCGGCATTGCCCCGAGCCGGGAGGGCAGCGTCGCACCGAGCCGGGAGGGCAGTGCGGCACCGAGCCGGGAGGGGAGGGCCGAGGTGAGGCGAGCCGGGAGGGCCGAGCCGAGCCGGTTCGGGACGGCGGCTTTGAACCGGCCGGTTTGGGCCGCGAGGCCCCGGGCCGCCCGGATCAGGCGGCGGGGCGGCAAGAACGCCACCAGCCAGTGGGTCGCGTGCCGGAATCGGCGGAGCCGCAGGTGCCGCGGCTTGCCGTTGGCACCATCGCTGAGCTGCGGTTTTTCGTCGGCGCTGTCGTGCATCCGGGCAGGCTAGCCCGGCCTCCCGAGCGGGTGATTCCGGGCATGAGAAACGGCCCGGCGGCCTATGGGCACAGCCCCGTCCGCGCGCCTCCGATGTCCCGGGCGGCCTGTGGTCATAGGGCCGTCCGCGTTCCTTGCATTTCGCGCATTCCGTACAAAGGCGGCGGCCCGGCGGCCTCCGGGCAGGCGGCGGGCCGCGCGGCTCCGGATCGCGCGGTGGCCGAATCACCCGGGGGGTGAAATGGCCTCTGACCGGCCCGTTTACCGTCTACGCACCCGTCGTGGCCCATGTTCGCCGCGGGGCGACTCCGCGGCGGATCCGCCGAGTCGTGCCCTGGGCACGAGCCGGGGACCCAGGTACCTGGGGTGAATCCGCCGTCCGCGGTAGGGCGATCTTCCCGCCCGAACCCGTCAGCTAACCCGGTAGGCGGTCCCGGAAGGAGCAGGTACCCGTGCCGTACCTCTACAAACCCCGGCATTCGCCCACCAAACCCACCTCCGCCCGCCGGCTGCCGATCGCGGCCGCCTCCGCCGTCCTCGCCGTCGCCGCGGGCGTCGGCGTCGCCGCTCTCCAGCAGTCGGGCGGCGCCGCCACGACCGCGACCGCCGCCGACGCCCAGTCCCTCTCCGAGGCGGAGTCATCCGCCGGGGCGGCGACCGCGGCCGAGCTCGCCAGGCAGCGCGGACAGGCCCCGCCCGACCCGGCGAAGACCGGCACGAAGGGCGGCACCGCCACCACCGGCAAGCCGACCGCCGCGGCCAAGGCCGCGCCCACCCCGGCCGCGACGACCGCCGCGGCGGCACCGTCGCCGTCGGCCCCGGCCAGCACGGCGCCGCCGGCCCAGAAGGACGTGTCGTACCAGTTCGCCTGGCAGGAGAACTATTACTTCTGCGGGCCGGCGGCGACGCGGATCGCGCTCACCGCGCGCGGGCTGACCCCGTCGCAGTCGGAGGTCGCGCAGAAGCTCGGCACCACGGTCAACGGCACGAACTCGGCGGACGACACGACCCGGGCGCTGAACGGGTACCTCGGCACGTCCTTCTACAAGTCGCACTTCATCCGCGGGCAGTCGGCGACCCAGTCCGACGTCGACCAGCTGCGCGCCGACCTCGTCAACGCGATCTCGCAGGGCTACGCGGTGGTGGCCAACATCGCCGGGTCGACGACCGACGAGAACGGGCACGCGCACTCGTATCCGGACGGGCACTTCCTGACCGTCGTCGGCTACCGCGACAACGGGCAGATCGCCCAGATCGCCGACCCCGCCGACGCGCTGGGCGTCGGCTCGTACCCGCTGACCACGGCCAAGCTGGCCGACTGGATCGCCCTCCGCGGCTATTCAGCCTGATTGCCAACATATGCGGAAATATCGGATAAATCCGGACGCGCCAGCGTCTGGATTTATCCGCCCGCAAGGGCTCAGCCACGTCGCGTCCGCCGGCGCGGTGGATGAGGCCAGCGCCTGATCGTGCCAGTTGATATCCGGCGGGACACAAGCGATCATCGACGCCGACCCCCGGGCGGCACGGCAAACCGGTGCGGATGTCGCACCCGTCGGGCGCACCCTGCGATCCGCGCGGCCGGGCCGGACGTATGTCTCCGTGATCATGATGTCTGCGGTGACCGCACACCGGGTTTGCCATGATCCCGGAGACTTGTGGTACACGGGGGTACATCAGCACTCCGTGATCATGAAAAACCGTTGGTGTCGGTGCCAGTTGCGCATGATCACGGAGACTTCCGGTCGCTGCGCCGCGTGCAGCGCCCGACGTGCGGGATGTGGGCGTCAGCCGCCCAGTGCGCGAGCCCGGGTGGGGGCGGGGAAGCCCTTGACCGGCTGGCCGCGCACCGCGGCCGCCATCGTCACCGCGACCGCCTGGTTGACCGAGCTGGACACGCCGCCGCCGACCGAGTCGTTGGGGTTGTCCGGGTTCACCGCGATCCCGGCCGCCGCCACCTGCGGCGTGAAGCCGACGAACGTCTCCGTCGAGTTGTACTCCGAGCTGCCCGTCTTGCCGGCGACCGGGCGCCCGCCGAGGATGCCGGACACGGCCTCCGCCGTACCGCCGTCGCACTTGCCGTAGACCGAGCCCTTGCCGACCGGGCAGCGCGCCGCGTCGGTCGCGGCCGCGGCCACGTCGGGGTCGACCGCCTGCTTGCACTTCGGCGCGGCCGCCTCGACCGGCTTGCCGGCCTGGTCGGTGATCGACAGCACCGGCAGGGGCTGGCAGTACAGCCCGCCGGCGGCGACCGTCGCGTAGGCGTTGGCCAGCTCCAGCGGCGTGGTCGAGGCGTTGCCGAGCGTGAACGAGCCCCACTCGTCAGCCTTGCCGGCCATCGTCTGGTCGCCCTCGGCCCGGAACGTGATGCCGAGCCGCTGCGCCATCTCCACTACGCGTTTCGCGCCGACCCGCTGCTCCAGCCACACGAAGTACGTGTTCACGGAGCGGCCGAACCCCGTCCACATCGACCGGTTGCCGTCCATCCAGCTCGGGCTGTCGTTGGCCGGGCACCACCGGCCGCCGCAGGAGCCGGCGCCGCTGCCGGGCCAGATGGTCACCAGCCGGGCCGGCGCGTTGAAGGAGGTGCTCAGCGGCAGGCCGTTCTCGAGCGCGGTGAGCATCGTGAACATCTTGAACGTCGAGCCGGCCTGGTAGCCCTGGACCCCGGCGCCGCCCCCGACGAGCTGGTTCACGGTGTTGGGGTACGCCGGGTGCTGATCCGGGTTCGCCTCGAGGCTGTAGTGGCGGTTGACGGCCATGGCGAGGACCCGCCCGGTGCCCGGCGTGACGACGGCGAGGGGGAGCGAGCGGGCGTTGCCGTAGCCGTACACCCGCAGCGACTGCTCCAGCGCGGTGGCCTGGATGCCCGGGTCCAGCGAGGTGACGACCGTGTAGCCGCCGGTGCGCAGCTTCTCGTCGCGCTCGGACGTGGAGGCGCCGAACTCGGGCTGGCTGTTCCACCACTGGCGGAAGTAGTCGCAGAAGAAGCCCCAGTCGTTGTGCTCCTGCGCCACCGACGCGCAGTCGTTGGGCAGCCGCTGCTGGCTGATCTTGAGCTCGCCGGCCTTGGCCGCCTCCGCCTCGGCGGGCGTGATCGTCTTCATCTTCGCCATCGCGTCGAGCGTGTAGGCGCGCCGCTGCAGGGCGGCGGCCTTGTCGCCGGTGATCGGGTTGTCGGCGTCGGGGGACTGCAGCAGGCCGGCCAGCAGCGCCGCCTCGGGCAGGGTGAGGTCGGCCGGGGTCTTGCCGAAGTACGTCGCGGCGGCGGCGTAGATGCCGTAGGCGCCCGCCCCGAAGTAGGAGATGTTGAGGTACTGCTGCAAAATCTGCTGCTTGCTGATCTGCTTCTCCAGCGCGCCGGCGTAGCGCATCTCGCGCAGCTTGCGCGCCGGGGTGTCCGCGAGCGCGTCCAGGTGCTGCTGCGGCGTGAGGCTCGCGTCGTTCTTGAGCACATTGCGCACGTACTGCATGGTCAGCGTCGACGCGCCCTGCTGCGCCTGGCCGCGGCTGTTGGACACGAAGGCGCGCAGCACGCCCCGCGCGTCGACGCCGTGGTGCTGGTAGAAGCGGGTGTCCTCGGCCGCGACGACGGCCTGTTGCAGTACCGTCGCCACCTGATCAAGCGGAATGTCACGCCGGTTCTCGTCGTAGAACGTGGTGATGAGCGTCTTGCCGTCGCTCGCGTAGACGTAGGTCGTCTGCGCCGGCGGCGGCATGGCCAGGTCGGTCGGCAGGTTCTCCCACGTGTCGCTGCCCGCCTTCGCCGCGCCCCCGGTCGCCAGCGCCAGCGGCAGCGTGGCCGCGGCGACCACCAGCCCGGCGAGGATCCCGCACAGCAGCAGCCGCAGGACCTTGCCGCCGAAGCGGAGCAACGTGATACCGGCACGGGCGAGGCGCATTGCGTGGTCTCCCAGCTACGACGGGCGGTTCGCGAGCAGCGCGGCGGCTACCCGGCGGGCCTTCGGGCTAACCGCCGCGGCGCCGACTTCACCCGTGGCACCTTGCCGGGCGAGCGTCCGGATGGGCGGCCGGGCAACCGCCCGTCCATGTGCCTGGCCTCTGTTCGGCTGGACGCCATGTGCGGCTTCCTGATGTACGTCGGCAACTCCACCATCACCGCCGAGACCCTCGGCCACATGGAGCGTCAGCTCGGCCTGCTCGACCACCGCGGCCCCGACGACATGGCGCTGGAACGGATCGGTCTCGGCGTGGCGGCCGGCTTCAAGCGATTGGCCATCATCGACCGGCAGGGTAGCCGTCAGCCGCTGCGCTACCCGCCGACCGGCCCGGACGCGGGCCGCTGGACGCTGGTCTTCAACGGCGAGATCTACAACTTCGAGGCGCTGCGCGCGGAGCTGATCCGGGACCACGGCGCGGTTTTCGCCACCGACGGCGACTCGGAGGTGCTCGCCGCGGCGTTCCACCACTGGGGCGAGGCCGCCCTGGACCGGTTCCGGGGCATGTTCGCGTTCGCGCTGTGGGACTCCGAGAACGACACGCTCTACGCGGCCCGCGACCCGTTCGGCATCAAGCCGCTCTACTACGTGGCGGACCCGCGCGGGCTGTGGCTGTGCAGCGAGAAGGCGCCGCTGCTGGAGCACGCGTCGGCGGAGCTGGACGGCACGGCGCTGTCGCTGTACCTGACCATGCAGTACGTGCCGGAGCCGTACACCCTGCACCGGGACGTGGCCCGGCTGCCCGCCGGCGGCCTGCTGGTGCGCGAGCTCGGCCGGGCCCCGATCGTGCGCCGCTACGCCCGCCCGACCTTCCGCCCCGACCCGACGATCACCGAGACCGCCGCCGTCGCCGAGCTGCGCGCGGCACTGCGCGACAGCGTCCGCGCCCACCTGCGCGCCGACGTGCCGGTGGGCGCCTTCCTGTCCAGCGGCATCGACTCGACCGCGATCGTCGCCCTGGCCGCCGAGATCCACCCCCGCCTGCAGGCCTTCACCGCCGGCTTCGACACCGCCACCGCCTACTCGGAGCTGGAGATCGCCGAACGCTCCGCGAAGCGCCTCGGCGTCGAGCTCATCCCCGCGATCGTCCGCCCGGAGCAGGTCATGGAGGCCCTGCCGAGGATTGTCTGGCACCTGGGCGACCCGGTCGCCGACCCGTCGATCGTGCCGCTGTACTTCCTGGCCCGCACCGCCGCGGAACACGTGACGGTCGTCCTGTCCGGCGAGGGCGCCGACGAGCTGGCCGGCGGCTACACCATCTACCGCGAGCCGAGATCAGTGGCCCCGGTCCAGCACCTGGGCGCTCCCCTCCAGCGCGCCTTGCGCACCCTGGCGAGGGCCATGCCCGCCGGCGTCCGCGGCAAGAGTTACCTCGAGCGCGCCACCACGCCGATGCCGCAGCGGTACTTCGGCAACGCCCGCGTCCTGTCCGACCCCGAGAAGGCCAGGCTCCTGCGCGGCACCCCGGCCATCGGCCACCCGCACGTGACGGCGGTCCTCTACGCGGAGGCCGCTCTCCTGGACGACGTGGCCACGATGCAGCACATCGACGTCAACACCTGGCTGCCCGGCGACATCCTCACCAAGGCCGACCGCATGTCGATGGCCCACTCCCTGGAACTGCGCGTGCCGTTCCTGGACCGCCGCGTCTTCGAGGTCCTCTCCCGCCTCCCGGAAACCCTGAAGGTCCCCAAACGCGGCCGCACCACGAAGTACGCCCTCCGCCGCGCGATGGAGGGCATCGTCCCCGACTTCATCACCGACCGCCCGAAGCTGGGCTTCCCCACGCCGGCCCGCCGCTGGCTGCGCACGGAACTGGCCGAATGGGCCCACCACGTCCTCTCCACCTCGGGCGCCGGCCACCTGCTGGACCTGGACTACGCCCATGAGCTCCTCAAGGAACACGAACGCGGCGACGCCGATCATGCGAGAAAGCTCTGGATTCTCCTCTCCTTCTGCCTGTGGCACGGCATCTTCGTCGACGGCTCGGTGACGATCCCCGTCCAGAAACCGCGGAGCGAACCGCGCAAGACCACGGTCTGATCCCCGGTCTCAGGACACCTCCGCTAAAGCCGACAGAATCTGCGACCCGAACTTGGCCAGCTTGCTCTCCCCGACCCCGCTGACGGTGGCCAGCGCCTCCAGCGACTCCGGCCGCTCGGCCGCGATCTGCCGCAGCGTCGCGTCATGGAAGATCACATACGCCGGCACGCCCTGCTCCTTCGCCGTGGCCGCCCGCCACGCCCGGAGGTGCTCGAAGACCGGCGCCACCTCGGCCGGCAGCTCGGCGGCCTCCCGCTGCCGAGCCGTCTTCGCCGTCTTCGCCACCGACACGGGGCGCTCGGGCTCGCGCCGGAGCATGACCGGCCGGCGGCGGCCCAGGACCTCGGCGCTGCCGTCGGTAAGGACCAGCGTGCCGTAGTCGCCCTCGACCGCCAGCAGCCCCTGGGCGAGCAGCTGGCGGATCACCGCCCGCCACTCCGCCTCGCGCAGGTCGGCGCCGACGCCGAAGACGGTCAGCTCGTCGTGGTGCCACTGGACGACCTTGTCGGTCTTCTTGCCGAGCAGGATGTCGATGCACTGGCCGGCGCCGAACTTCTGGTTGCGCTCCCGGTGCAGCCGGTAGACGGTGGACAGCAGCTTCTGCGCGGCGATCGTGCCGTCCCAGGACTCGGGCGGGGCCAGGCACGTGTCGCAGTTGTCGCACGACTTGCCCAGCTCCTGGCCGAAGTAGGCGAGCAGCCGGGCCCGCCGGCACTCGACCGTCTCGCATAGGGCGAGCATCGCGTCGAGGTGCTGCGAGAGGTTGCGGCGGTGGGCGGCGTCGCCCTCCGAGGTGTCGATCATCTTGCGCTGCTGGACCACGTCCTGCAGGCCGTAGGCGAGCCAGGCCACCGACGGCTCGCCGTCGCGCCCGGCCCGGCCGGTCTCCTGGTAGTAGCCCTCGATCGACTTCGGCAGGTCGAGGTGGGCGACGAAGCGCACGTCGGGCTTGTCGATGCCCATCCCGAACGCGATCGTGGCGACCATGACCAGGCCGTCCTCGCGCAGGAAGCGGGACTGGTTGCCGGCCCGGATCCGGTCGTCGAGGCCGGCGTGATACGGCAGCGCGGGGATCCCGTTGTCCTTGAGGAACTCGGCGATCTTCTCCACCGAGTTGCGGGACAGGCAGTAGACGATCCCGGCCTCGCCGCGGTGCTCGCCGCGCAGGAACTCCAGCAGCTGGCGGCGCGGATCCTGCTTGGCGACGATCCGATACTGAATGTTGGGCCGGTCGAAGCTGGACACGAAGTGCCGCGCCTCGGTGAGCCCCAGCCGGGTGGCGATCTCCTGGTGCGTGGCGGTGGTCGCGGTCGCGGTGAGCGCGATGCGCGGCACGTCGGGCCAGCGCTCGTGCAGCATCGACAGGCCGAGGTAGTCGGGGCGGAAGTCGTGGCCCCACTGTGACACGCAGTGCGCCTCGTCGATGGCGAAGAGCGCGATCCGGCCCCGCTCCAGCATCCGCAGGGTGCCCTGCCCGGCCAGCCGCTCCGGGGCCAGGTAGAGCAGGTCGAGCTCGCCCGCGGCGAACTCCGCCTCGACCACCCGCCGCTCGTCGGGGTCGAGCGTGGAGTTGATGAACCCGGCCCGCACGCCCAGCTCGCGCAGCGCGTCGACCTGGTTCTGCATCAGGGCGATCAGCGGCGAGATCACCACCGCCGTGCCGGGCCGGACCAGGGCCGGGATCTGGTAGCACAGCGACTTGCCGGCGCCGGTGGGCATGAGCACGAGCGCGTCGCCGCCGCCGATCACGTGCTCGATGATTTCCTGCTGGCTGCCCCGGAACTCGTCATAGCCGAACACCCTGCGTAACACATCGAGCGCGCTCATCCCGCTGTCCACGCCGGAGATTCTACGGACACCCACCGACAGAAATGGGGCGGCCGATCCGCACGGTGACGGACCGGCCGTGGCCGACTACCTTGCGTCATGCCTCCTGGGTGTACACGATCGGGCGCACCTCGATCGCGTTCCACTTCGCGTCCGGGATCATGGCCGCCAGCTCCACGGCGCGCTCCTTGGACGCGCACTCGACCAGGTAGAACCCGGCCAGGAACTCCTTGGCCTCGACGTACGGCCCGTCGGTCACGGTCTGCGCGCCGGACCGCACGCGCACGACCGCGCTCTCCGCCGGCTGCCCCAGCGCGTCGGTCCGGATCAGCTCGCCGGACTCGGTGATGGTCTTGATGAACTGCTCGTGCCCGGCCATCACGTCGTCGATGTCGGCCTGGGTCAGCGTCGCCCAGATCTCGGGGTTCATGTGGATCAGCAGCAGGTACTTCACGACGATCAACTCCTCACGAGGAACGGAACTCGCCCGATGGTCGGAGCCGCCCGGCCGGTCTCGACACGCTCCCGTGGAATCACAACTTCGTCGACGCGGGCAGCGGCAGCGACTTGGTGATTTTCGTCAGCGCCGCGGCCGCCTTCGCGAACTGCGTGCCGTCGGGGTGCACGGTCAGCACCGCCACGATGTACCGGTCGTCCGCCCCGACGGTCCCGGTGGTGTGCAGCACCTCGCCCATCATGTCCGGCGGATTGGTACCCCCGGCCGGCACGAACTCGGCGCCGCCGGCTCCGGCGGGCAGGCCGGCGCCCGCGACGCACGGGGTGGCCGGGTTGTCGCCGAAGCCCGACCAGCCCTGCTTCGCCGCGCGCGGCTGCTTGAACGTGCTGGGGATGCCGAACGACTGGTCGTAATGGTCGGTGCCGCACTTCGTGGTGGCGTGCAGGTTGCTCAGGATGAACTCGCGCACCGGCGCCGGCGCCTTTTCCAGGATGTACCGATAAATCCGGACCAGATCCCCGGCACTGACCGCGGTGTAGCCCCAGTAGCCGGGCTGGCTCGCCGGCGGCAGCGCCGTGTCCTGCAGCCCGAGCCGCTGCACCATGCGGGTCACCACGTCGCGTTGCCCGGCCGCCTTCCAGAACCCGGTCGCCGCCGAGTCGTCGCTGCTGCGCAGCATGATCTCGAGCTTCGGCTGGTCGGCGGCGGGCACCGAGTACGACGGGCCCTTGTTCCAGAAGTAGTCCAGCGCGATCAGCAGCTTGACCAGCGACGCCGACCGGAAGCGCCAGGAGGCCCGCTGCTGCACCAGGTAGGCGCCGGCCTGCCGGTCGTAGATCACGATGCCCGCGGTGACCCCGGCCGGCACCGGCACCGCGGTCGCGGCCGGCGACGAGGCCGCTACGCCGAGCGACTGCACTTCGCCGGGGGTGGGGTCCACCGAGGCCGGCGCCGACGGGGCCGGCGCGGCGGCCTGCGGCACGGCGGCGGGCTCCTCACCCTTCCCGCCGCACCCGGCCACGGCGAGGACGGCGGCGGCGGTCGCGGCCGTCACCAGCAGCCGGACGGGGGTCGCAGAGCGCATGCGCCCCATCCTGACCGGCGGGGGCGGCCAGCACAAACCCGGGTCCGCGTAGCCTTCTTGGTGTGCGGGGGCGCGGCTGGTGGCTGTTCCTCGCCGCCGCGGTACCCGTCGGTCTGCCGCTGCTCGGACGCTGGCCGGCCGCCCTGGCCTTCGCCGGCCTCGCCGCGGCCGCGATCGGACCGCTCTTCCTCGCCCAGTGGTGGGCGCGGCGGCGCCAGCGCGCCGCGCACCAGGCCGGCGCCGAGCGCTGGTCCGGTCACGTCCCGCTGCACCGTGCCGCCCTGATCTGGGATCTCGGCGCCGGCTTCGCGCTGCTCTTCGGCGGCGGGGTCCCGGTCCGCATCACCGCCGGTGCGGACGGGCTCACCCTGCGCCCGCGCCGCCCCGCCTCGAGCCGTCACCCGCCGGTGACCGTGCTGTGGCGGGACATCGCCGCCGTGCGCGCCAAGCCGGCCGGGCACTTCACCGAGTGGGGCCGGGTCGCGGTGCTGCCGCAGACCGCCGTCACACTGGAACTACCCCGCGACACCTTCGGTTCGCTCGTCGTGACAACCCACGACGCCGCCGGACTCGTCGAATCGGTGCGGGCCCACAAGATAGCCGAAACCGCGGGCCCCGGGGACGAAACGGCGGACAGGTGATGGAGTCTGCACGATCCGTGGTTGAGTTGCGCCCTTTTCTGGCGGTTCCGTACGGTGGTCTTCCATGGCGGAGTTGATCGAGGTTGGTGTCTGGTACGAGGCCCGGCCGATCACGGTTGACCAGGGCGTCGACCGGTATGAGGCGTTGCGGCGGGGCGACGCGGGATGGGCGATCGTCGATCACGGCATCGAGCGGTTCCATCGTGGGGCGCGCGCGGGGGTCGATCCGGCGCTGTGGGCCGAGCCGATCGTCGGGGCTGACACGCACGTGCTGCTGACCCTGCGTGCCGAGACGCCGCGGGAGGCTCTGCACTTCATCCACAAGCTCGCCGACGAGTGCGAGCTGCTGTGCTTCCAGCGCCCGGGCCGCCACCGCCCGGCCGCGCTGTGGCAGCCGCGGCGCCTGCTACGGGTACCGGTGCCGCGCCTGACGACGGAGGACGGCTCCCTCGCGCACCACCCGACCGGCGACGACATCCGCGACTTCATCGGCCGGCTCGACGCGGACAACCCCTCGGCCCAGCTGTGGCGGGAGGACGGCTCGTCGATCCGGGTCGCGTTCGTGCCCGCCCAGCGCCGCTGGCGGGTCTCCACCACGGTGGGGGAGCACACCCTGGAGTCGGACCAGGACGACCTGACCGGCGTCGCGGAGCGCTTCGAGGCCTTCGCCGCCGCCCACTAGCGACGCGCCGCCGCGAGGCTGGCGGCGACCTCGTCCGTCGCCTCGCGGATCCGCGCCGGGAAGTCCGCGTCGTGCGGCCGGTCGGTCCAGCGCTCGAACGCGGTCTGGAAGATGGCGACGCCGACGTGCGCCAGCAGCCGCGCCTCGGACTCGCCCGGCCCGCGCCGCGCGAGCGCCCCGGCCAGCGCGTCGGTCACGGCCGCGAACTTGGTGCGCTCCCGCTCCTGCAGCTCCGGGCTGGCCCGGATGACCGCCCGGCGCCGGGCGGCGTGCGGCACCCGCGCGACCAGTTGCTCACCGACCTCCATGAGGGCGCTCAGCAGCGCCTCGATCGGTGTCCGCCCGACGCCCGGGGCCGCGCTCGGGGCCGGCGGCGCCGGCGCCATCGAGGGCCTGACCCGGGGGCTGGCCGTGGAGCTGGCGCCGGTGCGCGTCAACGCGGTCCGCCCGGGTGTGATCCGCACGCCGATGTGGGACGGGATTGCGCAGCCGCAGCGGGAGGCGGTGTTCGCGACGCTCGCCGAGCGCACCCTGCCCAGGACGGTGGGGGAGGCGGACCAGATCGCCGCCACGCACCTCTACCTGATGGAGAACCGCTTCGTCACGGCGGCTTCCTCCTGACCTGAGTTTCCGACCGGATCTCTCCGGGCCAGGCGGCCGTGCCGCGCTGCGCCGCGGTGCGTGCGGGCGGGAACAGCGCGATCTCTCCGTGATCATGCGACTCCTGCCAGCGCGTGACGGGTTTCCCATGATCACGGAGACATATGGTACCTATGTGTACATAATCCTTCCGCGATCATGGAAAACGCGTGGTGCGGGCGGCGACTACGGCATGATCGCGGAGAGTTCTGTCCGCGGGCGCTCTGATCGGAGTTTCCGGCCTGGGCCAGCTGCCCGAAATGCCCAGCCCCTCCACCGGTAACTGCGACGAAACCAGGGCACGCGTTACGGTGGGGCGGTGCCCGAACCGCTGCCGCCGGACCCGTTCGACCCGGCCTGCCCGTCGACCGTGACGCCGTTCCAGATCAGCGACAAGCGGGCCGGCATGGTGCTGACCAGCCTGCACGCCGCCACGGATCTCGGCCGCTCGCTGTTCCCCGCGATGGACGCGTGCAGCGCCCGGGCCCGCGAACACCGGCCCGCGGTCGAGCCGGCCCGCGCCGCATACGCGCAGCGTCGCCCATGATTCCGAAGGGGTACCGCCGGTACGTGGCCATCGGCGACAGCACCACGGAAGGCATGGACGACCGCGACGGCAACGGCGGCTACCGCGGCTGGGCCGACCGCTTCGCCGAGCACGTCGCCCGGGCCCAGTCCGCCCCGCTGGAGTACGCCAACCTGGCCATCCGCGGCCGCACCACCGCCCGCATCCGGGCCGAGCAGCTCGAGCCCGCCCTCAAGCTGGAGCCGGACCTGGCCACGGTCGTGGCCGGGATGAACGACATCCTGCGCGCCTCCTTCGACCTGTCCGCCGTGGCCGCCCACATCGAGGACATGCAGCGCGCCCTGGTGGAGTCCGGCGCCACGGTCCTCACCTTCACCCTGCCCGACCCGGCCCCCGTGATGCCGATCGCCAAGCCGCTGCGCGGCCGAGTGCTGGCCCTCAACGAGGCCATCCGCACCGCCTCGGCCTCCAGCGGCGCGATCCTGCTCGACCTGGGCGCCTACCCGGTGGCCTCCGACCCTCGCCTGTGGAGCGACGACCGCCTGCACGCCAACACCGCCGGCCACGAGCGCATCGGCCGCGCCCTGGCCTACTCGCTCGGCCTGCCCGGCTTCGACGACTCCTGGACGGCCGAACTCCCACCACCCCCGGCCCGGCGCCGCCACGAAACCCTGGCCGCGGAACTCACCTGGATCCGCCTCCACATGCTCCCGTGGGCCGGCCGCCACCTGCTGGGCCGCTCCTCGGGCGACAACCGCGTCTGCAAGCGCGCCACCCCCACCCCGGTCATCCTGGAACCCTGACCCCGCAGCCCCGCTCGGCACGACCCGGCTCTTCACCGTGATTGCCCGGCCGGGTCGGCATGGCTCCGTTCACGGGTGATTGCCTGGCCCGGCCTCGCCCTCGCGCATCTGGTCCCGCCCGAACCGTGACTGCCTCCGGCCGCTCCACCCACGAGCCTCGCCGAACCGAAGCCGCCTCGGCCACACGGCCACACGGCCACACGCTTTCCGGCCGCTCCACCCACGAGCCTCGCCGAACCGAAGCCGCCTCGGCCACACGGCCACACGGCCACACGCTTCCCGGCCGCTCGACCCACGAGCCCTGGCCGAACCGAAGCCGCCTCGGCCCCTCGGCCCCTCGGCCACACCGCCTCACGCCCACCGCGTCCGGCTCTGCACCCGGCGCGAGCGGGCTGCCCGCATCGCGCCACTGTGCGACCGCGCTGTCGCACCGTCGTGCGGCCGCCCGACCGTGCCGCCGCGCGGTCGTTACGCCGTGACGCCGCGCGGTCGTGCCGCCGCGCGGTCGTGCCGCCGCGCGGTCGTGCGGCGCGCCGTTGGACCAGGCGGTCGGGCCAGGCGGGCGGTCGGCCGCTGGGCTCCAGCCGTGCGGTCGGGCCAGGCTGCCGCGCCACGGGAGTCAGAGGGCCAGCACCACCTTTCCCCGGACGTGGCCGGACTCGCTCAGGTCGTGGGCGGCTGCGGCCTCCGCCAAGGGGAACGTGCGCTCGACCGGCATCGTGAAGCGGCCCTCCGCGAAGAGGGCGGCGGCCTCGGCGAGGGTCTGCCACGCGCGGCCCTCCGAACCGTCGGTCACGCGGGCGCCCAGCCGCGGGGCGTCGAAGTCGGCGATGCTGACCACGGCCGCCGGGGCCGGGGTGAGGGTGATCAGGTCGGCCACCGCGCCGCGGCCGGCGGTGTCGAGGGCCACGTCGACGCCGCCCGGCGCGACCGCCCGGACGCGGTCGGGCAGGCCCGGGCCGTAGGTCACCGGCGTGGCGCCCAGCGATCGCAGGAACTCGTGGTTGCGCTCGCTCGCCGTGCCGATCACCGCCGCACCCCGGGCGACGGCCAACTGGACGGCGGCGATGCCGACCCCTCCGGCCGCGCCGTTGACGACCAGCGTCTGGCCCTTCTCGACGCCCAGCAGGTCGAGGGCCCGCCCGGCCGTCTCGACCACGTTGGGCAGGCCGGCCGCCTCGGCGAACGACATCCCGGCCGGCTTCGCCGCCCAGAACCGCAGCACCGCCCGCTCGGCGGCGCCGCCGCCCACGGCGATGCCGAACACCTCGTCGCCGACCGCCACGCCGGTCACCCCCTCGCCGACGGCGTCGACCACGCCGGCCACGTCGGAATGCGGAACGACCGGCAGACGGCTCGGCGTGGTGTCGCCGAACAGACCCTTGCGGACCTTCCAGTCGAACGGGTTGATGCCGACGGCGCGCACCACGATGCGCACCTTGCCCGCCGGTGGCTGCGGCTCGGGCAGGTCGACGACCTCCAGGACGCTCGACGGGCCGTACTCCGAATACTGCAACGCCTTCACGATCGGCTCCGAATCAGGTGTTGAGCGGCCGGCGGGCGACCAGCAGGATGTGGGTGTCGGGCCAGTCCAGCGGCGCACCGTCCACTGTGGACAGCTGGGCGAACGGCCGGATCCGGTGCTCCACGATCCAGTCGTTGCGCCACGAGTGCGAGGCGGCGTCGACCTCGAAGCCGACGTCGGTGAGCAGCGCCTTCCAGTCGGCGAACTCCAGGCCGCAGAACTGCTCGTGGGCCTCGGAGAGCCAGTTGTCGGGATAGTCCTTGTGGGTGAGGTACTCCATGGCGTCGCCCAGCGCGATCTCCACCGCACCCGGGTCGGACACGTCCGCGAGGTCCTTGAACGGCACGGGGAAGTGGAAGTCGGCGGCGAACCGGTCGAGCCGGGCCCGGGTCGACAGCCCCTCGACCAGCGCCGCCACCTCGTCGCGGGTCAGCCCGTCCAGCGGCCCGGCCGCGCCGGGCGCGCCCTGCAGCGACAGGCGGACCGTGCGGTCGCGGCCGTCGGGCCCGCACACGTCGGAGTTGATCCACACGCCGCCCGGAACCGTGTGCTCGTAGATCGCCTCGGCGAAGGCGCGCAGGGAGGCCATGCGTTCCCCGTACGACCAAATCTCATGCGTCAGCGCGAACGTCAGCGTCGTGTCGATCGAGCGCGGCGCGAAGACGGCGCCGCCGAGCACGTTGCGGCAGTAGAAATACACGTTGGGGTTGGTGAACCAGCCCTGCGCCTTGCGGTGCACGCACTCCTCGTAGAGGTGGCGGGCCACCTCGACGCCGATCAGGTCGCTCTCGCGCAGCGCCGGCTCGCGATCGGCCAGGGCCAGCACCGCCCCCGCGCCGCAGCCGACGTCGACGATGCGGCCCGGCCGCACGTGCCGTTTCACCAGCTCCCACTTGCGCTCGGCGCTCGCCTCGAACGCCTCCGCGTAGGTGCGGTAGTCGCGGGTCGTGGTGAGCCCGCCCTCCTCGCCGACCACCGGGTCGTTGACGACCAGCGCGACCTGCTCGTCGAGCCGGTAGCGGTCGAACACGTCGACCGTCGCCGGATGGGCCAGGTCGCGCCACGACCGGTCGCCGGCCGCCAGGCGCAGCAGCACGTCCCACGGCCGCTCCGGCGCCCGCTCGAGCGCGGGATCCGCCTCGACCGCGGCGATCCGGAAGCCCAGCGCCGCATACAGCGCGGCCACCTCCGGGGTCGAGCAGGCCACGACCGTGTCCTGCGGGGTGAGCCGCCGGCCGAGCACCGACTCGACGCTCTTCAGCGTCACCTCGGCGAACCGCTCGGTGTGCGCGGTGTCGAAGACCGGCACCACCAGCGAACGCAGGCCCTCCTGCGCGCTGAACCGCTCGATCGCCGCCTCCCGCCGGTCGTAGGCGACCGGGTTGCGCTTGGTGTTCTGATGATTGGCGCTGGTCACGGCCCACACGATCGTCGCGTCCCGAGCGACGGCGTCCTCGGCCAGACCGCGCAGGTACAACCCCTGGAAGCGGGTCAGCAGGTGATGCCGGCCGGGAAAGAGGACGAAGGGCGCCACGGTCAGTCCTGCGGGTCCGCGTGCTGCACGACCTCGAACTCCAGCAGGCTCGACCCGCTCGCCACGGGCTTCGCGCGCTCCCCGGAGTGCGCCTCCCGGGCCGGCCCGTCGGACCACGCCCGGAAATGCTCCTCCGACTCCCACTTCGTGTAGACGAAATAGCGGGTCTCACCCTTAACCGGCCGCAGCAGCTCGAAGCCGAGGAAACCCGGCGAGCCCTCGACGGCTCCGTGCCGCGCGGCGAAGCGGCGCTCCAGCTCCGGCCCCGCGCCCTCGGGGACCTCGATCGCGTTGATCTTCACGACTGCCATGCCCCAACCCTAGCGGCCGGGTATGACAAAACCCCGTCACCAGGGCGGGCGGCAACGCGGTGGGGCCGGACTCGGGCCGAGTGGGACAATCGCGCCATGACCGATGTGCTCGAAGATCTGCAGTGGCGCGGCCTGATCGCGCTCTCGACCGACCTCGACGAACTCCGCGCGGAGATGGCGAAGGGGCCGATCACCTATTACTGCGGCTTCGACCCGACCGCGCCGAGCCTGCACATCGGCCACCTGTTCCAGGTGCTCACGGTGCGCCGGCTGCAGCTGGCCGGGCACCGGCCGCTCGCCCTCGTGGGCGGCGCCACCGGCCTGATCGGCGACCCGCGGCCGTCCGCCGAGCGGCAGCTGCACTCCCGCGACCAGGTCGAGGAGTGGGTGGACAAGCTGCGCGCGCAGATCGAGCCATTCCTGGACTTCACCGGCAGCAACGCGGCGCGGATGGTCAACAACTACGAGTGGACCGCCCCGATGTCCGCCATCGACTTCCTGCGCGACATCGGCAAGCACTTCCGGGTCAACAAGATGCTCACCAAGGACGCCGTCAGCGCCCGGCTGAACTCCGATGCGGGCATCAGCTACACGGAGTTCAGCTACCAGATCCTTCAGGGCATGGACTTCCTGGAGCTGTACCGGCGCTACGGCTGCAAACTGCAGACGGGCGGCAGCGACCAGTGGGGCAACCTGACGGCGGGCACCGACCTGATTCACCGAGTTGAGGGTGCTTCGGTACACCTCCTGGCGACGCCACTCCTGGTGAACTCGGCCGGCGAGAAGCTCGGCAAGTCCACGGGCGGCGGCAGTCTGTGGATGGACGCGTCGATGACCAGTCCGTACGCCTTGTACCAGTACTTCGTGAACCTTGAGGACGCGCTCGTGGGCGGCCTGCTGCGCAAGCTGACGTTCCTGGAGCGCGAGGAGATCGAGGCGATCGAGAAGGAGACCGCGGATCGCCCCGCGGCCCGGATGGGGCAGCGCCGGCTGGCGGAGGAGATGACCCGGCTGGTGCACGGTCCCGAGGAGACCACGCAGGTGATCGCGGCGAGCCAGGCGTTGTTCGGGCGGGGTTCGCTCGGCGAGCTGTCGGCGTCGACGCTGCGCGCCGCGCTGAGCGAGGCCGGCCTGGTGACTGCGCCGCCGGGCTCGACCGTCGCCGACCTGTTCATCGCCGCCGGCCTGGTCGCCAGCCGCAACGAGGCGCGGCGGACGGTCAGCGAGGGCGGGGCGTACGTGAACAACGAGCGGGTGTCGGACGCCGAGGAGGTCGTGCCCGCCGACCGGGCCCTCGCCGACGGGCTGCTGGTGCTGCGCAAGGGCAAGCGCACCTTCGCGGGTGTCGAGCTCGTCGCGGGCTGACCAGCCGATTTGGCGACGCCGCCGGGCGCCGTGTAACTTTTGACCTCGCTACGGCGCCCGGCGCCCGGCATCACCGCTTATCGATTTGGTGGAGATCCGGAAGCCGAGTAATGTAGACGGTCGGCAGGGAAACGAACGAGACAGCGGAGCGCTTGACGCGCCGCGGCGGACGTCTTGCCGAAGCCCCAAAAACGATCACAGACCGGGTGACCGGCGAGCGATCGTGCCCGTGAAACGGCTGGCGAACACGATTTGGACGCCAGACGCCAAGCGGGTAAGGTAGAAGACCGGCAGGGACACGGACGAAGCACGCGGGTCGCGAAAGCGAGCCGCAGCGGACGTCCTGCCGACACCCTACGACACTCGACCGGGTTACCGGAAGAGCTGTTGTGTGTTCGCAAAACGGGACAAAGTACGGCGAACCGGACTTGACACCGCAAAGCGGACCTGCTAGACTGAAGCGGTACGAAACGCCCCGGGCGGACTGAGCCGGAAACGGCAAGGTTCGGCGGTGTGTGTTGGTTGTTTGAGAACTCAACAGGGTGCTTGTTAAGCCAGTGCCAATTGAAATTTACCCCGTGGCACGGTGGTCCCTTTCGGGGGATTGGTCGTGTCTGGGATTCCTTTGGTGACAACATGTTTGTTGCCGGGTGATTGATTCACCAACGTTGGTTTTGTTGGAGAGTTTGATCCTGGCTCAGGACGAACGCTGGCGGCGTGCTTAACACATGCAAGTCGAGCGGAAAGGCCCTTCGGGGTACTCGAGCGGCGAACGGGTGAGTAACACGTGAGTAACCTGCCCCAGGCTTTGGGATAACCCTCGGAAACGGGGGCTAATACCGGATATTCATATCGGACGGCATCGTCGGGTGTGGAAAGTTTTTCGGCGTGGGATGGGCTCGCGGCCTATCAGCTTGTTGGTGGGGTGATGGCCTACCAAGGCGACGACGGGTAGCCGGCCTGAGAGGGCGACCGGCCACACTGGGACTGAGACACGGCCCAGACTCCTACGGGAGGCAGCAGTGGGGAATATTGCACAATGGGCGGAAGCCTGATGCAGCGACGCCGCGTGAGGGATGAAGGCCTTCGGGTTGTAAACCTCTTTCGACAGGGACGAAGCGTGAGTGACGGTACCTGGAGAAGAAGCGCCGGCCAACTACGTGCCAGCAGCCGCGGTAAGACGTAGGGCGCGAGCGTTGTCCGGATTTATTGGGCGTAAAGAGCTCGTAGGCGGCTTGTTGCGTCAGCTGTGAAAACCCGCAGCTCAACTGTGGGCTTGCAGCTGATACGGGCAGGCTTGAGTTCGGTAGGGGAGACTGGAATTCCTGGTGTAGCGGTGAAATGCGCAGATATCAGGAGGAACACCGGTGGCGAAGGCGGGTCTCTGGGCCGATACTGACGCTGAGGAGCGAAAGCGTGGGGAGCGAACAGGATTAGATACCCTGGTAGTCCACGCTGTAAACGTTGGGCGCTAGGTGTGGGGGGCCTCTCCGGTTCTCTGTGCCGCAGCTAACGCATTAAGCGCCCCGCCTGGGGAGTACGGCCGCAAGGCTAAAACTCAAAGGAATTGACGGGGGCCCGCACAAGCGGCGGAGCATGCGGATTAATTCGATGCAACGCGAAGAACCTTACCTGGGTTTGACATGTTCGGTAATCCGGCAGAGATGTCGGGTCCTTCGGGGCCGTTCACAGGTGGTGCATGGCTGTCGTCAGCTCGTGTCGTGAGATGTTGGGTTAAGTCCCGCAACGAGCGCAACCCTTGTTCGATGTTGCCAGCGGTTCGGCCGGGGACTCATCGAAGACTGCCGGGGTCAACTCGGAGGAAGGTGGGGATGACGTCAAGTCATCATGCCCCTTATGTCCAGGGCTTCACGCATGCTACAATGGCCGGTACAAAGGGCTGCGATACCGTGAGGTGGAGCGAATCCCAAAAAGCCGGTCTCAGTTCGGATCGGGGTCTGCAACTCGACCCCGTGAAGTCGGAGTCGCTAGTAATCGCAGATCAGCAACGCTGCGGTGAATACGTTCCCGGGCCTTGTACACACCGCCCGTCACGTCACGAAAGTCGGCAACACCCGAAGCCGGTGGCCCAACCCTTGTGGAGGGAGCCGTCGAAGGTGGGGCTGGCGATTGGGACGAAGTCGTAACAAGGTAGCCGTACCGGAAGGTGCGGCTGGATCACCTCCTTTCTAAGGAGCGCCTTCCACCGAACGGTGGTAAGGAGCCCACACCGGCCGAGTGTGCTGGTGGGGTGCTCGATGGCGGAGACACTGGCGAAGTTCTGTTCGGCAACGGCCGGCGCGGTTAGTACTGCCACGTGAGTGGTGTGGAACGCGGCTGGTGCGGCTGGAGGAGAGCGTATAGGCACCCTGTTGGGTCCTGAAACAACCAGCGATGGTGTGTTTCGGACGTGAATCCAGAATGGTTCGGGGACCTCGGTCGGATGGCCGGAGGCTTGGACAGTCAACGTTCTGGGTTTGGTGTTGGTTGAGAATTGCACAGTGGATGCGAGCATCTTTATTGCTTTGTGGTCAAGTTGCTGAGGGCGTACGGTGGATGCCTTGGCACCAGGAGCCGATGAAGGACGTGGGAGGCCGCGATAGGCCTGGGGGAGCTGTCAACCGAGCTGTGATCCCAGGGTGTCCGAATGGGGGAACCCGGCACCAGTCATGTGGTGTCACTCCTGTCTGAATACATAGGGCAGGTAGAGGGAACGCGGGGAAGTGAAACATCTCAGTACCCGCAGGAAGAGAAAACAATTGTGATTCCGTGAGTAGTGGCGAGCGAAAGCGGATGAGGCTAAACCGGGCACGTGTGATACCTGGCAGGGGTTGCGTGTTCGGGGTTGTGGGACGCACAGTTTCCGGGCTGCCATCCGGGACGGCAGTGAGAAAACCGGTGGTTAGTTGAAGTTCGCTGGAAAGCGGCACCGTAGACGGTGAGAGTCCGGTAGGCGAAAACTGCTGGTCTGTTGTGTGTGTTCCCGAGTAGCGGCGGACTCCTGAAATCTGCCGTGAATCTGCCAGGACCACCTGGTAAGCCTAAATACTCCCTGGTGACCGATAGCGGACGAGTACCGTGAGGGAAAGGTGAAAAGTACCCCGGGAGGGGAGTGAAATAGTACCTGAAACCGTGCGCCTACAATCCGTCGGAGCGTCCTGCCTTTTGGTGGGGGTGACGGCGTGCCTTTTGAAGAATGAGCCTGCGAGTTAGTGATACGTGGCGAGGTTAACCCGTGTGGGGGAGCCGTAGCGAAAGCGAGTCTGAATAGGGCGTTCAGTCGCGTGTCCTAGACCCGAAGCGGAGTGATCTAGCCATGGGCAGGCTGAAGCGCGGGTAAGACCGCGTGGAGGGCCGAACCCACCAACGTTGAAAAGTTGGGGGATGATCTGTGGTTAGGGGTGAAAGGCCAATCAAACTCCGTGATAGCTGGTTCTCCCCGAAATGCATTTAGGTGCAGCGTTGCGCGTTTCTTGCCGGAGGTAGAGCACTGGATGGCCTAGGGGGCCTACAAGCTTACTGAAGTCAACTAAACTCCGAATGCCGGTAAGTGAGAGCGTGGCAGTGAGACTGCGGGGGATAAGCTTCGTAGTCGAGAGGGAAACAGCCCAGATCACCAGCTAAGGCCCCTAAGCGTGTGCTAAGTGGTAAAGGATGTGGGGTCGCATAGACAACCAGGAGGTTGGCTTAGAAGCAGCCACCCTTGAAAGAGTGCGTAATAGCTCACTGGTCAAGTGGTTCCGCGCCGACAATGTAGCGGGGCTCAAGCACACCGCCGAAGCTGTGGCATTCACGCGTGTACCCGGCCCCTTTTTTGGGGTCCAGGTGTGTGGATGGGTAGGGGAGCGTCGTGTCACCGGTGAAGCGGCGGAGTGATCCAGCCGTGGAGGTGGCGCGAGTGAGAATGCAGGCATGAGTAGCGAAAGCAGGGTGAGAAACCCTGCCGCCGGATGACCAAGGGTTCCAGGGCCAGGCTAATCCGCCCTGGGTGAGTCGGGGCCTAAGGCGAGGCCGAGAGGCGTAGTCGATGGACAACGGGTTGATATTCCCGTACCCGCGTAGAAGCGTCCATGCTGAACCTGCTTGTACTAACCTTGCGATGGTCTGAACCTTTCGGGGGGATGGCTGGAGTTTGGGAACTTGGGTGGTAGTAGGCAAGCGATGGGGTGACGCAGGAGGGTAGCTGGGCCCGGCCGGTGGTTGTGCCGGGGCAAGCGTGTAGCCCGTGTCATAGGTAAATCCGTGGCACATGGTGGGTGAGGCGTGATGCGGAGCCGTTTCAGGTGAAGCCAGTGATCCCATGCTGCCGAGAAAAGCCTCTAGCGAGTTTCGAGCGGCCCGTACCCGAAACCGACACAGGTGGTCAGGTAGAGAATACCGAGGCGATCGGGCGAACTGTGGTTAAGGAACTCGGCAAATTGCCCCCGTAACTTCGGGAGAAGGGGGGCCACCGATGGTGAGACCACGTGCTGGTGGAGCGGTTGGTGGCCGCAGAGACCAGGGGGAAGCGACTGTTTACTAAAAACACAGGTCCATGCTAAGTCGTAAGACGACGTATATGGACTGACGCCTGCCCGGTGCTGGAACGTTAAGGGGACCTGTTAGTCTTTCGGGGCGAAGCGGAGAACTTAAGCGCCAGTAAACGGCGGTGGTAACTATAACCATCCTAAGGTAGCGAAATTCCTTGTCGGGTAAGTTCCGACCTGCACGAATGGCGTAACGACTTCCCCACTGTCTCAACCACAGGCCCGGCGAAATTGCAGTACGAGTAAAGATGCTCGTTACGCGCGGCAGGACGGAAAGACCCCGGGACCTTCACTATAGCTTGACATTGGTACTCGAATTCGCTTGTGTAGGATAGGTGGGAGCCGGTGAAGCGGTCACGCCAGTGACTGTCGGAGGCAAGCTTGAAATACCACTCTGGTGGATTTGGGTATCTAACCTTGGGCCGTGAGCCGGTTCAGGGACAGTGTCTGGTGGGTAGTTTAACTGGGGCGGTTGCCTCCTAAAATGTAACGGAGGCGCCCAAAGGTTCCCTCAGCCTGGTTGGCAATCAGGTGTTGAGTGCAAGTGCACAAGGGGGCTTGACTGTGAGACTGACAGGTCGAGCAGGGACGAAAGTCGGGACTAGTGATCCGGCACTGGCAGGTGGAAGCGGTGTCGCTCAACGGATAAAAGGTACCCCGGGGATAACAGGCTGATCTTCCCCAAGAGTCCATATCGACGGGATGGTTTGGCACCTCGATGTCGGCTCGTCGCATCCTGGGGCTGGAGTAGGTCCCAAGGGTTGGGCTGTTCGCCCATTAAAGCGGTACGCGAGCTGGGTTTAGAACGTCGTGAGACAGTTCGGTCCCTATCCGCCGCGCGCGTAGGATACTTGAGAAGGGCTGTCCCTAGTACGAGAGGACCGGGACGGACGAACCTCTGGTGTGCCAGTTGTTCTGCCAAGAGCACGGCTGGTTGGCTACGTTCGGAAGGGATAACCGCTGAAAGCATCTAAGCGGGAAGCTCGCTTCGAGATGAGGTATCCCACCCCTTGAGGGTTAAGGCCCCCAGCGAGACTACTGGGTTGATAGGCCGGAAGTGGAAGCCTGGTAACAGGTTTGAGCTGACCGGTACTAATAGGCCGAGGACTTGACCTCATATACAGCTGTAAGGGCTGTTTCGCATCCACTGTGTGATTCTGAACCAATACCGTTCGCACCCCGGACCCCTCGGGAAAGGTGGGGGGTTGGGTGTGCGGGGTTGACAGGTTCATAGTGTTTCGGTGGCCATAGCGGAGGGGAAACGCCCGGTCCCATTCCGAACCCGGAAGCTAAGCCCTCCAGCGCCGATGGTACTGCACCCGTGAGAGTGTGGGAGAGTAGGACGCCGCCGGACAAACTTTCGATCGAGGGTCGCCCTGTTGGGCGGCCCTCGACTCGTTTACCGGGTCGAGCGCATGCCGCGCACCCCGGTTGGGAAGGATGAAAGCCGTGAACGCAACGCCACACGACGGCAACGGCCAGGACGGGCCGGAGCGGCCGCGTAGGGACGACGGGCCGGCTCGTGACGGGTCCCGCGCCGGCTCCGGACGGGACGGCCAGGGCGCGCCGCGCGACCGTGGCGGGTTCCGCGACCGCGACGCTGGCGGGCACCGTGGCCGTGAGGGCGGCGGGTTCCGCGACCGTGACGGCGGCGCGCACCGCGGCCGCGAAGGCGGCGGGTTCCGCGACCGGGACGGTGGCGGGCACCGCGACCGCGACGGTGGTGGGTCCCGTGGCCGTGAGGGCGGCGGGTTCCGTGACCGGGACGGTGGCGGATACCGCGGCCGTGAAGGTGGCGGATTCCGCGGCCGTGAGGGCGGCGGGTTCCGCAATCGTGACGCGGTCGGTCGTGATCGCGACGGCGGAGCTCCGGACCGTGGCCGCGAGGGCGGCGGGTTCCGCGACCGCGACGGCGGCGGACACCGTGAGGGTGGCTTCCGCGACGGTGCCGGCCGTGGCCGGGACGCGCGCGGCCGCGACGAGCGCGGTCAGGGTGGCTACCGGCCGGGTGGCCGGGACGGTGGCGGCGGCGAACGCCGGGACTCGGGCGAGCGCGGGTATCGCGGCGCCGGCGGCTACCGGGGTGGTTCCGCGGGTGGTCCGCGCGATGGCGGCTTCCGCGACCGGGACGGTTCCCGTGATGGTGCGCCGCGCGATCGCGACCGGGGTGGCTTCCCCGCGCGTGACGGAGAGCGGGGCGGGTTCCGCGATCGTTCCGGCCCTCCTCGCGATCGCGACCGTGGCGGGTTCCGCGAGCGGGAAGGGTTCCGTGACCGCGACGGTGCGCCGCGCGACCGGGACGGCGACAGTGGTCGCCGCGGCGGTGACGGTGGCGGGTTCCGGCCTCGTGAGAGTGGCGGGTTCCGCGACCGGGATCGCGGCGGGTATCGGGATCGCGATGGTGGCTTCCGCGGTGGCGACCGGCCGTCGGGCTTCCGGGATCGGGATGGCGGGCCGCGCGGCGGTGACCGCCCGTCCGGGTTCCGCGATCGGGACCGGGACGGCGGGCCGCGCGGTGAGCGGCCGTCCGGGTTCCGTGATCGGGACCGTGACGGCGGGCCGCGTGGGGACCGGCCGTCCGGGTTCCGTGATCGGGACCGGGATGGCGGGCCGCGTGGCGACCGGCCGTCCGGCTATCGCGACCGTGACGGTGGGTTCCGTGGTGGCGATCGGCCGTCGGGCTTCCGGGATCGGGATGGCGGGCCGCGCGGCGGTGACCGCCCGTCCGGGTTCCGGGATCGGGATGGCGGGGCTCGTGGAGACCGTCCGGGTGGATATCGCGACCGGGACGGCGGGCCGCGTGGTGAGCGGCCGTCCGGCAATCGGGACCGTGAGGGTGGGTTCCGTGGTGGCGATCGGCCGTCGGGCT
Organism: Dactylosporangium sp. CA-092794; assembly: GCF_050948465.1. Lineage (NCBI taxonomy): Bacteria > Bacillati > Actinomycetota > Actinomycetes > Micromonosporales > Micromonosporaceae > Dactylosporangium > Dactylosporangium sp. CA-092794. The sequence continues at coordinate 2,428,533 of NZ_CP192044.1, forward strand.
TCCGGGACCGGGACGGCGGGCCGCGCGGCGGTGACCGCCCGTCCGGCTATCGCGATCGGGACGGCGGGGCTCGTGGTGAGCGGCCGTCCGGGTATCGGGACGGCGGGCCGCGCGGGTACCGTGACGGCGGGCGCGATCGGGACGGTGGGTCGCGGGACCGGGGCGGGAATCGGCCCGGGTACCGGGATCGGGACGGCGAGTCGCGCGGTGGCGGGTTCCGGGATCGGGACTCCGGCGGGCGCGGTGCTGCGTCTGAGCGGCCCGACGGGCTGCGGCGCAGCGACGCCGGCGGGTATCGGCCGCGGACCAGTGATCCCGGGTTCGTCAGCGGTGAGGAAGGCGGCGAGGAGACCGTCAGCCGGGTTGCCGACCCGGTGCTCGCCGACGACATCGACGCGTCGGAGCTGGACCGGGAGGTGCGGGCGGAGCTGAGCTCGCTCGCGCGGCCGGTGGCCGAGGAGGTGGCGCGGCGGCTCGTCGCGGCCGGGCAGCTGATCGACGACGACCCGGAGCTGGCGCTCGCGCATGCGCTCGTGGCGCGGCGGAAGGCGTCGCGGATCGCGGTGGTTCGGGAGGCGGCGGGGCTCGCGGCGTACCACGCCGGGGAGTGGCAGACGGCGCTGGGGGAGCTGCGGACGTACCACCGGATGACCGGACGGCAGACGCACATCGCTGTCATCGCCGACTGCGAGCGGGCGCTCGGGCGGCCGGAGAAGGCGATCGACCTGTTCCGGACGGCGGATCGGGAGCGGCTGTCGGCCGAGGAGATCGTGGAACTGCTCATCGTCGCCGCGGGGGCCCGTGGGGACATGGGGCAGCATGACGCGGCCGTGGCGATGCTGCAGGTGCGGGAGCTCACGTCGGCGCCGGATGCGCCGTGGGCGGCGCGGCTGCGGTATGCGTACGCGGATGCGCTGCTGCGGGCCGGGCGGCGGGAAGAGGCGCGCGAGTGGTTCGCGCGGGCTGCGGACCTGGACGAGGACCTGCGTACCGACGCGGCGGAGCGGCTGCTCGAGCTCGACGGGATCACGCTCGACGGCGACGCCGACGAGGACGACGAGGAGCGCGACGACCCGGAGGCGCGCGGCGCCGCCGACGACGGGGACGACCGCGAGGACGACGACGAAGACCGGGACGACGACGACCTCGACGATGAGGACGAGTTCGACGACGACGAGGACGAAGACGACCGGGACGACTTCGACGACGAAGACGACGAAGGCGAAGACGACGACGAGTTCGGCGACGACGAGGACGACGAGGACGAGGACTACGACGACGAAGACGACGACCTCGACGACGATGAAGACGACGAGGACGATGACTTCGACGGCGATGAGGACGACGACTTCGACGACGAAGACGACCAAGACCGGGACGAGGGCGACGACCTCGGCGGCGAAGACGACGACCGCGAAGACCGCGAAGGCGGCGAGGACGACGAAGAGGCCGGCGAGGACGACGACCGCGATGCGTTTGACGACGAGCGCGACGGGGACGCCGAGACCGGTGGCGAGGACGACGAGGACGACGCCGAGGGCGGCGAGGAACGCGGGGACGCCGAGGGGGCGGTGGGCGACGACGAGCGGGACAGCGACTTCGGCGATACTGAGCCCGTGACGACGCGAGACGATGCCCGGCCGGCCGGTGGAAGCGACGCGAAGGGCTCGGCGTGAGCGCTGACGGCGCCGGCTCCGGGGACGGAGCCGGCGAGGCGGGGCCGGCAGCAGGCGGCGTGACCGCGACCGGCGCCGAACGGCCCAGCGCCGCCGCGGACAATTCCGCCCGGACCGGCGCGGCCGCGGACAGCGCCGCCCGGATCGGCGCCGCCCGGGACGGCGCTGCGGGCGACAGCGCCGGCCGAATCGGCGCAGCCCGGGACAGCGCGGTGGGCGACAGCGCTGCGGGGAGCGGTGCGGTCCGCGACAGAGCTGCCGCAAGCGACAGAGCTGCCGCAAGCGACAGCGCTGCGGGGAGCGGCGGCGGTGGGGACCTCGTTGGGGGGTATGACCTCGTCGTCTTCGATTTGGACGGGGTGCTGTACCTGGCCGATCAGGTCATTCCAGGCGCGGCGGAGGCCTGTGCGCGGCTGCGGGAGCGGGGGATTCCCAGCGCGTACGCGACGAACAACGCCTCGCGGCTGCCCGGCGACGTGGCCGCTCTGCTCACGCGGATCGGGATTCCGGCCGACCCGCGCGAGGTCGTCACGTCCGCGCACGCGACGGCGCTGCTGATGGCGGAGCGGTTTCCGGCGGGTACGCCGGTGCTCGTGCTCGGTGCGCCCGCGCTGCGCGAGGAGGTCGTCGCGGTGGGGCTCACGCCGGTGAGCGAGGCGGAGCGGGCGCGGGTCGTCGTTCAGGGGTACGGGCCGGATGTGCGCATGCGCGACCTGGCCGACGCCGCGGTGGCGATCCGCGGCGGGGCGGCCTGGATCGCGACGAACGCCGACAAGACGCTGCCGTCGCCGCGTGGGCCGGTGCCCGGCAACGGGTCGCTGGTGGTGGCGCTGACCACGGCGCTGGGGCGGCCGCCGGACACGATCGTGGGCAAGCCGGACCCGGGGCTGTTCCTGGAGGCGGCGCGGGAGCGCAACGGGCAGCGGCCGCTCGTGGTCGGGGACCGGCTCGACACCGACATCGAGGGGGCTTTCCGGGCCGGCATGGACAGCATGCTCGTGCTGACCGGGGTCTCCGACGCGGCCGAGGTGCTCGCGGCCCCGGTTGAGCGGCGTCCGACGTTCGTGGCCGAGGACCTGGGCGGGCTGTTCGCCCGGCCTTTGTCGCGGCCGGGTGAGTGGCGGGTCACGGAGCTCGACGGGCGGTGGGAACTGTCCGGCGGCGGTCGCCGCGTCGACGCGCTGTCGGCGCTGTGCGCGGTCGCGTGGGCGGCGGACGAGCCGCGGCCCATCGTGGGCGACGGCGAGGCCGCCCAGGCCGCCCTGAAGTGGCTCAGGCTGGCCTGAACGAGCTTAAGGCTGGGCTGAAAACGGGCTTCCAGCGTGAGCCGACGCGGCTGGGCTCCCGCCGAAGCGGCTCAAGTCGGCCTGACGAGCCGGGGGCTGGCCCTGGGCTCCGCCGAAGCGGGTTCGAGCCGACGAGCCGGGGGCTGGCTCTGGGGCTGCCGAAGCGGGTTCGGGCTGGCCTGACGAGCTGGGGGCTGGCCCTGGCGCGGCCGAAGCGGTTCAAGCTGGCCGGGGGCGGGGCTATGGCGCCGCCGAAGTGGCTGAAGCCGGTCTGGCTGAGCTGCCGTCGGGTCGTGTCACGCCGACTGCTTGAGGCGCGACCGGAACTCTCCGCGATCATGCTGTAGTCGCTGGCCGCACCGCGGTTTTTCGTGATTGCGGAAGGATTGTGTACGCATAGGTACCGGAAGGTTCCGTGATCATGGGAAAGTCGCTGTGCGATGGTTCGAGTCGCATGATCGCGGAGAGAATTCGTCGGGGCGCGTCAGTCGCGATGCCGGGTGGCGTTGTGAGTCGATCGGGGGCGGGGCGCCGGTTGGTTCTTGGCACCGCGGACCTGGCAGGGCCCGGCCGCCCGTTCAGGGCAGGCTGGGCCCGGTGTCTGACGGGAGCAACGGTCGTGTGTTGCACGGGCCGGAGTCAGCTTCAGGATTTTGGGTTTTTCACAGCAGCTTGCGGAGTTTCAGCAGGTCAAGGACGCCGGCCTCGATCTTGATGCGGCCGCTGGTCCAGGCGGACATCACGTTGAGGTTGCCGTCGACCAGGGCGACGAGGTCGTCGCTCGACGAGATCAGCTTGAGCTTCGCGCGGGGGTCGTCGCCGTCGGTGAGGTCGACGATCTGGCCGTCCTTGAGCCGGCCGTGGAAGGCGATGCCGAGGTCGGTGACGCGGCAGACCAGTGAACGGTCGAAGTCGAGCTTGTCGCGGGCCTCGGCCGCGTTGGCCGCCAGCCGGTCGGAGAGTTTCTGCAGTGCGACCCGACACTCGTCCACCGTTGCCATTGCGCGAATCCCCGTCTTTCTGCGGTTCCGTGGAATGTGACGGTACCGTACGGCACCGCGGCGCGCCCGGTAGCGTGATGTCGTACACCACTTGGAGGAGAGACGCAATATGGCGCAGGAAGCATGGCGGGCCTATCTTGAGCTCGCCTACGGCATGACCGAGGCCACCACGAAAAAGGCGACCAAGACGGTCCGGCGCCTGGTGGGCAAGAGCGGGGCGACCGCCGAGCAGCTGCAGTCGATGGCCGAGGACCTGCTCCGGGCCGGCTCGGCGAACCGGGAGGCCCTGACGAAGCTGGTGCGCTACGAGCTGGACCGGGCGCTCGGCGCGGTCGGGCTGGCCACCGCCGAGGAGGTCTCGGCGCTCACCACCCGCGTGCACGAGCTCGAGGCGCAGCTGCGGGAGGCGACCGTCAACGCCGTCGCGCCGCCGCACGAGCCGGCGCCGCCGGTCGGGGCCGAGGCGATCCCGGCCGCGCCGGTGGTGGCCAAGAAGACCGTGGCGAAGAAGGTCGCGGCTCCGGTCAAGACCGCCGCCAAGGCGGTGCCGGCGAAGGCGGCGGCCCCGGCCAAGGCGGCCACGCCGGCGAAGGTCGCGGCGGCGGCCAAGGCGGCGCCGGCCCGGCGGACGCCGGCGAAGAAGGCGGCGGCGATCGAGGCGATCGAGACCGTCGCGGCGGCGTCGGAGGCCGGGCCGGCCTCGGACAAGCTGCCGGTGAAGAAGGCCACCCGCGCGCCGCGGAAGACCGCGTCGTGACCGCCCCGGCGGAAGGCTCCGTGCCTGTTCCCGGGCCCGTTCCGGGGCCGGGCGCGGTGCCCGGGCCGCCCGGTGCGGCGGTCGTCGGGCGGGTCGAGGCGGCGGTCGCGGCCCTCGGCGAGGTAGCGTCGCTTCCGCTGCGGCAACAGGTCGCCGTCTACACCGACGCGCATCGCACGCTGCAGGAGACGCTGGCCACGATCGAGGAACGCTGAACCTTCAGGGAGCTGCATGGCGCGCCGGAACCGTCTCGACGCCGAGCTGGTGCGTCGCGGGCTGGCCCGCTCGCGGGAGCAGGCGGCGGCGCTGATCGCCGCGGGCCGGGTGGAGGTGCGTGGCACCCCGGCGGGCAAGGCCGCGGCCCAGGTCGACCCGGCGGACCCGGTGCGGGTGCTGGAGGCGGCGGAGGACGAGTACGTCTCGCGCGGCGGGCACAAGCTCGCCGGGGCGCTGGACGCGTTCGCGGGGCTGCCGGTCGCGGGGCGCCGCTGCCTCGACGCGGGCGCCTCGACCGGCGGGTTCACCGACGTGTTGCTGCGCCGGGGCGCGGCCGCGGTGGTCGCGGTCGACGTCGGGTACGGCCAGATCGCCTGGTCGCTGCGCACCGACCCGCGGGTGCGGGTGGTGGAGCGGACCAACGTGCGCACGCTGACCGCCGAGCAGATCGGCGGGCCGTGCGAGCTGACCGTGGCCGACCTGTCGTTCATCTCACTGCGCCTGGTGCTGCCCGCGCTCGCCGCCTGCACGGACCCCGGCGGTGATCTCGTGCCGATGGTGAAGCCGCAGTTCGAGGTGGGTCGCGAGGCGCTGGGCGAGCGGGGCGTGGTGCGTTCGTCGCAGCTGCGCGCCTCGGCGGTGCTCGACGTCGCCGCGGCCGCCGCCGGTCTGGGGCTGGGCGTGGCCGGGGTGGCGCGTAGCCCGCTGCCGGGGCCGCAGGGCAACGTGGAATTCTTTCTGTGGCTGCGGCGCGACGCCCCGCCGGTCGACCCGGCGATCGTGCACGACGTGGTGGAGGGGGTGTCGGCATGAGCGTCCGCGAGGCGTTGCTGGTCGCGCACACGGGCAAGGCCAGCAACAACGACCATGCCCGGACGGTGGCGGCCGATCTGCTCGACAACGGCTTCACCGTGCGGGTGCTCGCCGAGGAGGCCGCGCAGCTGGCGATCCCGCGGGCGGTGCCGGTCAGCGGTGAGACGGCGGCGCAGGGCGTGGAGATCGTCTTCGCCCTGGGCGGCGACGGCACGCTGCTGCGCGCCGCCGAGCTGGCCCGGCCGGCGAAGGCGCCGCTGCTCGGCATCAACCTGGGCAAGGTCGGGTTCCTCGCGGAGGCCGAGATCGGCGACGTGGACAAGGCGGTCCGGGAGGTCGTCGAGGGCACGTACACGGTCGACGAGCGGCTCACGATCGACGTCACCGCCGAGCACGACGGGCGGCCGGTCGGCAGCTCATGGGCGCTGAACGAGGTCACGGTCGAGAAGGGCGCCCGGGAGAAGATGCTGGAGCTGCTCGTCGAGGTCGACGGGCGTCCCCTGTCGCGGTACGGGTGCGACGGCGTGGTGTGCGCCACCCCGACGGGCTCGACGGCCTACGCGTTCTCCGCCGGCGGGCCGGTCGTGTGGCCGGAGCTGGAGGCGCTGCTGCTGGTGCCGATCTCGGCGCACGCCCTGTTCAGCCGCCCCCTGGTGATCGCGCCGACGTCGACCATCACGGTGAACGTCGAGCCCTTCACCAGCTTCGCCCTGCTCTCGTGCGACGGCCGCCGGGTGATGGACCTGGCGCCTGGTTCGACGGTGACGGTACGCCGGGGAGCCCTCCCGGTCCGGGTCGTGCGCCTGCGTGAGCGGCCGTTCACGGATCGTCTCGTGGCGAAGTTCGGGCTGCCGGTCGATGGATGGCGGCATCTCCGGCGGCATGGCTGACTGGAGAATTGTCGTACCCCGCGGCTAGTGTTCCTCACGTGCTGGAGGAACTCCGCATTACCGGACTGGGCGTGATCGAAGACGCCACACTGCCCCTCGGCCCGGGCCTGACCGTCATCACGGGCGAGACCGGCGCGGGCAAGACCATGGTCGTGACGAGCCTCAACCTGCTGTTCGGCGGCCGCGCCGACGCGGGCCGGGTGCGCGCCGACCCCGGGCGGGCCACCGTCGACGGCCGGTTGACGCTGCCCGCGCACGTGCGGGCCGCGGTGGAGAGCCGGATCGCCGACGCCGGCGCCGAGATCGACGACGACGGCACGCTGCTGATGAGTCGCACGCTGACCGCTGAGGGCCGCTCCCGCGCCCACGTCGGCGGGCGCACCGTGCCGGTGTCGCTGCTGTCGGAGGTCGGCGAGCGGGTGTTCGCCCTGCACGGCCAGTCCGACCAGCTGCGGCTGCTGCGCCCGGCCGAGCAGCGGGCCGCGCTGGACCGCTACGCCGGGCCCGAGCACGAGAAGCTGCTCGGCCAGTTCACCGAGCTGTATTCGCGCTGGCGGGCGGTCGAGGACGACCTCGCCGACCGGCGGGCCAACGCCCGGCAGCGCAGCCAGGAGGCCGACCTGCTGCGGCTCGGCCTCGACGAGATCAGCCGGGTCGACCCGCAGCCGGGCGAGGACGAGCTGCTGCGCGAGGAGGCGCAGCGGCTGGAGCACGTCGAGGGCCTGCGCACGGCCTCGCAGCTGGCGCACGTCGCGCTGGCCGGCACCGGCGAGGGCGACGACGTCGCCGACGTGCTCAGCCTGATCGCGACCGCGCGGCGCACCCTGGAGGCCCAGGCCAGCGTCGACCGGGTCCTCGGCGAGCTGGCCGAGCGCCTCGACGAGGTCGCCACGCTCGCCGGCGACGTCTCCACCGAGCTCGGCACCTACCTGGCCTCGCTCGACGCCGACCCGGGCCGGCTGCAGGAGGTCTACGAGCGGCGGGCCGCCCTGCGGGCGCTGACCCGCAAGTATGCCGAGGACGTCGACGGGGTCGTGGCCTGGGCCGACCACGCCCGCACCCGCCTGGCCGAGCTCGACACCTCCGACGAGCTGCTGGAGGAGCTCGACCGGGAGCGGCAGCGGCTGCACGGCGAGGTCGCCGAGCTGGCCGCGGTGCTGTCCGCGGCCCGGCACGAGGCGGCCGGCCGCTTCGCCGCCGACGTCACCGTCGAGCTGGCCGGGCTGGCGATGCCGCACGCGCGCATCGAGGTCGTCGTGGTGCCCAAGCCGGCCGGCTCCGGCCCGACGATCCCCGGCCCCGGCGACGGCGGCGGCGAGGTCGGCGTCGGCCCCGACGGCGCCGACGACATCGAGCTGCGGCTCCTGCCGCACCCGGGCGCCCCGGCCCAGCCACTGCAGAAGGGCGCCTCGGGCGGCGAGCTGTCCCGCGTGATGCTCGCGATCGAGGTCGTGTTCGCGGGCGCCGGCGGCCCGCCGACCCTCGTCTTCGACGAGGTGGACTCCGGCGTCGGCGGGACGGCGGCGGTGGAGATCGGCAAGCGCCTGGCCCGGCTGGCCCGCGAGCACCAGGTCTTGGTCGTGACCCACCTGCCGCAGGTGGCGGCGTTCGCCGACCGGCACCTCGTGGTGGCGAAGGACACGGGCGGGGCGGTGACGACGAGCGGCGTGCGCCCGGTGGAGCGCACGGATCGGGCTCGCGAGCTGGCCCGGATGCTGGCCGGCCTGCCGGACTCCGACCTGGGGATCGCGCACGCGGAGGAGCTGCTGTCGGTGGCCGACCGGGAGAAGGCCCGCTGACCGCTCGCCGCTGACCGCTCCCCGCTCCGAGGCCGGGCGGCCCCGCGGCCACGTGCCTTCCGGCCGTGAGCCCGCACCGGTCCGCCTCCGAGCCGCCGTGAGCCGGGGCGCGCCCGGCTAACGGCGCTTCGGGTGCTCCGGGCGCTTCGGGCATTTCGGGCGCTTCGGGCGCTTCGGGCGGTGAGTCGGCGCGGTCCGGCTTCGGGCGGTGCGCTGGGGCGGTCGGCCGTTGGGCGGTGCGCTGAGCGGTCGGTTTTCGGGCGGGGAGCTGTGGCGGCCTGACTTCGGTCGGTGAGCCGGGGTGTTCGGCTGTCGAGCGGTCGGTTTTCGGGCGGTGAGCGGCGGTCGGTGGAGGATCGTCGGCGGCGGTCTTCGGCCGTCTTCGGCCGGCGAGGCCCTGGGCCGGTCGGGTCCGACCGGAAGTCTCCGCGATCATGCCGAACCCACCACCGACACCATCGGTTTTTCATGATCACGGAGAGAATATGTACACCTGTGTACCTTATGTCTCCACGATCATGGCGAACCCGTGGTGCGGCCGCGGCGACATGCATGATCACGGAACATTGGGGATTTAAGTCTTTGGTTTGGTTGTGGCGTTGGGGTTGCGGCCTTTGGGGTGGCCGGTGTTGGCGGGTCGGCCCTTCTTGATCACGGGTTGGCGGGTTCGGGGATTCTTGTTGGTCGATCCTTTGGGTCGGCCGGGGCCGGGCCGGGCGGGTTTCGGCGCACGGGCCGGGGTGGGCAGGGCGGCGACAGTATGGCGAAATACCCGGCGGACCCGGCGGGGGGAGAGCCGGTCGGGGTGGCAGGGTTGTTCCCAGGGCAGGCGCCGGTCGGCGGCCAGGGGTCTGGCCAGGTGGAGTTGGGCGAGGGCGAGGGCGACCAGCCAGGTCCACCGTTCGGCCTGGTCTGGATCGAGGGGGGTGTGCCGGGTCCAGCCGAGGTCTTGTTTGGCGAAGCGGAAGACGTGTTCGATGGTGTAGCGGTGTTGGTAGGCCTCGGCGAGCATGGGCAGGTCGAAGCTGCCTGGCGGGCCGGCCCACCACAGCCACCAGACTTGGGTGCGCCCGGCGGGGGTGGTGTGGTCCTGGCGGATCAGGGTGCCCTCGATGATGTCGGTGCCGGTCCATTTGCGGCGTTGGCGGGGTTCGGGGTGGTAGTGGTGCCAGGCCCGGGTCCGCACCGTGCCGCCGGCGCCGGCGCCGGCGCTGGTGGTGGTGGTGTGTTCGGCGTCGGGGGTGGGCCAGGTGTCGGGCTCGTCGAGGGCGAAGCGGGGGCCGTGTTTGCGGGCCCGGCCGGGCGTGCCCGGCTGTTTTGCTGGGGGGCGGGCGAAGAACACCCGGTCGCTGCGCAGCCGCACGAGCAGTTGGGCGCTGTCGGGGCGGTGCTGGGTGAGGTAGATCGGGCAGTAGCGGGCGTCGAGCAGGAACACCAGCGGCACCCCGGCGGTCGCGGTGCCGGCGGCGTGCAGCCGGGTGGTCACGTCGGTGATCTGGGCGGCGGTGACCTCGTTGGCGTTGTCGGCGGTGCCGATCCGCCGCACGTCCACCGGCAGGCCCCACGACCCCCGCCTCACCCGGCCGGCCCCGCCGGTCGCGGGGGATGCGGCGCCGGGGCCGGTGTCGAGGCCGACCTGGCAGGCCCACTGCATCGACCAGCCCGGCACTGCCGGCGACCCGCCGGTGTGGTCGCGTTCGGCGGCGTACTGCATGCCGATGTCCGGGACGTACCGGGTGTCCGGCCGGGGGAACTTCGAGCTGTCCACCCCCAGCAGCAGTACCCGGCCGGGCCGGACCTGCCCGGCCAGCAGCGTCCCCGCCGCGGCCGGGTGCACCTGGCCGTGTTCCAGGGCCTGGTACACGCTGCCGTGCCCGCGGCGCAGCACCGGCTCGAACGTCAGTTCTGCCACCGACCCCACCCGCCCGCCCCCGGCCAGGGCATCGACCAGCTCGAACAGGGTGTCCGCCCACCGGCCGAAACAGCGGTACACCGCGGTGCGGAACTCGGCCAGCGCCCGCAGTGCCTGGTCGGGGGCGGATGATGGGACACCCAGCGGGTGCGGCACAATGATCTCCAACGGCTGGCTTGGCGTTTCCTGATCTTGGTCGATCTGGATCATGCCAAGACAGCCGCCCTTTTTGCACCCCCGTTACCGATCCGCAACCAAGATCACCGATGGCGCTTAAATCCCCAAGGAACATTCGTGCACCAGCCCGCCGCATCGCCGGAGCCCGGGGCCCAGACCGGCACCCGGGTTCCGAGCGCTGGCCGATGGGAGCTTGGGCAGCGGCGCCGCGCGGGTCGACAGGGGCACGCCGCGCAGCGGACGTGACCCCGCGGCCCGGTGGGTCTGCGACCGGGTGGTCGGCGGGCTGGCGCGGCGGGGCCTTGGTGGCGGGGCCTTGGTGGCGGGGGTGAGGGTCGGCTCAGCCGTGCAGGCACGAGTCGGTGAACGCGTGGTCGGCGGCCGGGATCACGGCGACCGGGCACTGGGCGTCGCGCAGCAGGCCGCTCGTGATCGGGCCGAGGATCCGTTCGCCGGTCTCGAGCCGGCCCCGCGCGGCGGCCACGATCATGCAGGCGTCGTGGGTCAGCGCCGCGATGCCGTGCTCTACGTCCGGGCCGTGGACCACGCGGCGGTCGATCTGCACGTCGGGGTACTTGGACGGCCAGCCGGCGAGTGCCTCGGCCAGGAGTCGGTCGGCCAGGTCGGCCGGGGTGAAACCGATCGTCGGTGGTGCCGGTGCGGCCAGGCCGGCGATGGTGTCGAAACGGTCCAGCGGCGCCGGGCCGGTGTGGGTGAGGTGGACCGCGCGCAGTGGTACGCCCCGGCGGGCGGCCTCGTCGAAAGCGAACTCCAGCAAGGCGTCGTTCGCGGCGCCGCCGGACAGGCCGGCCACCACCGGGCCGCCGGGGGTGGCGGGCCGGGGCGGCACCACGAACACCGGCGCGGCGCTGCGGGACGCCACCTCGTAGACGCGCGCCTCGGCCGCGTGGCGTCCCAGGTCACCGCCGGCCAGGGCACGCGCCTCGGCGGCGTGGTGTTCCAGGTCGCCGCTGGCCAGGGCACGGGCCTCGGCGGCGTGGTGTTCCAGGTCGCCGCGGGCCACGGCGCGTGCCTCGGCGCCTTGGTGTTCCAGGTCACCGCCGGCCACGGCGCGGGCCTCGGCGGTGTGGCGTCCCGGCTCGCCGCGGGCCAGGTCGCGCGGCTGGGCGGCGTGGTGGTCCAGGTCGCCGCGGGCCACGACGACCAGCGATGCGTGCGGGGAGCGCTCGACCAGGAGCTCGACGAGGTCGCCGGGGAGCATGCGGGCGTCGAGGTCCAGCGCCCGGTACGCGGCGGTGACCGCGTCGGCGGCGCGCATCATCCGGGCGCGGGCCGCGTCGCGGGGCGGCCACGGGGCGTCCGGGAGTGCCTCGGGCGGCGGGGCGAACGCGGAGAGCAGGTGCAGCGGCCGGTCGCGCAGGCGCGCCTCGGCGGCGCCGACCCGGACGGCCAGCAGGCTTTCGTCGGTGTCATCGATGCCGACCAGTACCGGCGGCAGAGAACGGACGGTCACGGCTCGGCTCCTCTCCACGTCGGATCGCACCGGTGGGTAGAACCCCTGCTTCCACCGTGGCACGGGCCGGCCGGGGGCGACATGGCCGAAAGTCCCGGGTCCACTGTTGGCTGCGGGGACTCCTTGCGTTTGGGTGATCGCTTTACGTTGAGAGGGTGGTCGATGTTGTTGCCGGGTCGCCGTGGGTGTTGTTTGTCGTGTTTTTCGTGGCCGGGCTGGACGCGATCGTGCCGCTGTCGCCGTCCGAGTCGACGCTGATCGCGGTGTCGGTGCTGGCCGGGACGCATGGGGAGCCGCACATCGGGCTGGTGATCCTGGCGGCGGCCGGCGGGGCGTTCTGCGGGGACCTGGTGTCGTACCGCATCGGGGTGCGGGCCGGGGCCGGCGTGTTGCGGCGGCTGCAAGGCAAGTCGCGGGGGCTGGCCGCCTACGAGTGGGCGCGGCGGACGTTGCGGCGGCGCGGGGGACAGGTGCTGGTGTTCGCGCGGTACCTGCCGGGTGGGCGCTCGGCGTCGGCGCTGGCCGCCGGGGTGGTCGGCTACCCGGCGGCGCGCTTTCAGGCCTGGACGGCGGTCGGGGTGAGCGTCTGGGCGTCGATGGCCGGGCTCATCGGGTACACCTGCGGGATCTACTTCGACGGCCGGCCCTGGAAGGCGCTGCTGGCCGCCTACGCCGGGGCGGGGCTGCTGCTGGTCACCGCCGAGGTGGTACGGCGCTGCTCAGCGGCGGCCGACGAGCAGGTTGACCCGGGTGCCGACGGGGGCGACGGTCGTGGCCAGGGTGGACTGTTCGAGCACGACCATGGTGCCGGGCGGGCCGATCTCGCGGATCACTCCGAGCTCGAGCCCGGCGGTGCGTAGTGCGGCGCTCGCCTCGGCCGGGGTCTTTCCGGCGAGGTTCGGCACGCGGGTCAGGCGGATCGACGATAATGTTTCCATCTGGCGACTCCTCACGATGGACCCTTGTGCTGACCTGACGGGTCGCGGGCGGTCGTAAATACGCGGCCGTCGTGTCAGGTGGGCGACACCGCTGGCTCGCCCGGGTGGGTGAGCGGCGTCACGTCGAAAGTGAAATGGGGCGTACCACCTGCTCGTGGACATGTCGCGCACGGCGTTCGGCCCTGGTCCATGCCAGGATGGTGCTGATGCGACTTCCAACCTTGCGCCGCACCCGGCCCGCCGAGCCGGGTGTCATCGGTGGCGTCGTGCGGCTCGATCGGCGGACGAAGCGCCTGGTGGGACGGCTGCGGCCGGGTGACATCGCGGTCATCGACCACGTGGATCTCGACCGGGTGGCGGCCGACTCGCTGGCCGCCTCGGGCGTGGCGGCGGTGCTCAACGCGAAGCCGTCGGTCTCCGGGCGGTATCCGAACCTGGGCCCCGAGGGGTTGGTCAAGGCCGGCATCCCGCTCGTCGACGGGCTCGGCGAGGAGCTGTTCGAGCGGCTGCGCGAGGGTGACGCGGTGCGCATCGAGGGCGACACCGTCTTCGTCGGCGAGGAGGCCGTGGCCAAGGGCGTGCGGCAGGACGCCGACTCGGTGGCCGAGTCGATGGCCGACGCGCGGGAGGGCCTGTCGGTCCAGCTCGAGGCGTTCGCCGCCAACACGATGGAGTACCTCAAGCAGGAGCGCGGGCTGCTGCTCGACGGCGTCGGCGTGCCCGAGGTGCAGACCCAGTTCGCCGGGCGGCACTGCCTGATCGTGGTCCGCGGCTACGACTACAAGGCCGACATCGACGTGCTGCGGCCCTACATCCGGGAGTACAAACCGGTCCTGGTGGGCGTCGACGGCGGGGCCGACGCCCTGGTCGAGGCCGGATACACCCCAGACATGATCATCGGCGACATGGACTCGGTCAGCGACGACGTGCTGCGCTGCGGGGCCGAGATCGTCGTGCACGCCTACCCCGACGGGCGCGCGCCGGGGCTGGCCCGGGTGCAGCGGCTCGGGGTGGAGGCGGTCACCTTCCCGGCCGCGGCGACCAGCGAGGACATCGCGATGCTGCTCGCCGACGAGAAGGGCGCCTCGCTGCTGGTGGCGGTGGGCACGCACTTCACCCTCATCGAGTTCCTCGACAAGGGCCGCGCCGGCATGGCCTCGACCTTCCTGACCCGGCTGAAGCTCGGCGGGAAACTCGTCGACGCCAAGGGGGTCAGTAGGCTGTATCGGCAGAGCCTGTCCGGATCGTCGCTGGTCCTGCTGCTCGCCTCGGCGATCGCCGCGATGGCCGCCGCCCTCGCGGTCACCACGATCGGCCGGGCCTACCTCAGCGTCATCGCCGAGTGGTGGGACAACCTGATCTTCACGCTGTTCTCGTAGACGGGCCGTCAGGTGATCAACTTCCGATATCACGTCGTGTCGCTGGCCGCCGTATTCCTGGCGCTGGCCATCGGGCTCGTCGTCGGTACCGCGGCGGCGAACGGCCCGCTCACCGAGAACCTCAACGACCAGGTCACCAAGCTCACCGACGACAAGCAGCAACTGCGCGACGACCTGGAGCAGTCCCGGGCCGAGCTGAAGAAGAACGCCGACTTCGCCAATGAGGTCGCGCCGATGCTGCTGACCGGCAAGCTGACCGGCAAGAACGTGCTGCTCATCCGGCTCGACGGCAGCGACGCCTCCGACGTGGGCACCGCCGCCGACGGGGTGGGCACCATGCTCGGCACGGCCGGCGCCAAGGTCGTCGGCACCGTCACCGTCAAGGAGAAGTTCACCGCCCCGGCCAGCAACTCGCTGCTGCTCGACCTCGCCGAGACCTCCGCCCCGCCGAGCATCAGCGGCGCCCTGCCCACCCGGGCCGACGGCGTGGAGACCACGGCCGCGCTGCTCGCCGCCGTGCTGGTCGGCCGGGCCGGCACGCCGCAGGTCGAGGGTGCCCGCACCGTGCTGAGCGCCTACGAGGCCCAGGGCTTCGTCGGTCTCGACGGCGACTTCAAGGTCCCGGCCGAGGCGGTGATCATCCTGGCCGGCGCGCCCGCCAGCGGCAAGGACGCCAAGGACCGCAACACCGCCGCGCTCACCCTGACCAGCCGGTTCGACCTCGCCGGCCGGGTCGTGGTGGCCGGGCTGACCGCGGGCGGCCTGGTGTCGTCGGTGCGCGGCGACGCCTCGATCGCCAAGTCCGTCTCCACGGTCGACAACGCGGTCACCGCCTACGGCCAGGTCGCCGCCGTGATGGCCCTGGTCGAGCGGATCGGCGGCAAGACCGGCCACTACGGCATCGGCGACGGGGCGAGCAGCCTGCTGCCGAAGACGGCGAGCGTGACGAATGGCTCGTAGGCTGCTGCGGCACACGCTCGCCGGCCCGGTCGCCGGCGCCGTCGCCCGGGCGGCGCTGCGCGCCCTGTCCGGCCGGCCGGCGCTCGAGCGCACCAACTTCCGCGGCCGCACCGTCTCGCTGGCCGGCGGGCCGGCGCTTGCCCTCGGCGCCACCGCCGGCGCCGTCGTGCACCGCCCCGAGCACGCCGCCGCGGCCGTGGTCGCCGGCCTCGGCTCCGGCGCCGTCGGGCTCTACGACGACCTGGTCGGCGGGCGGCCGGAGCACGCCGCCAAGGGCTTCCGCGGGCACCTCGGCGCGCTGCGGCAGGGCCGGGTGACCAGCGGCCTGGTGAAGATCGCCGGCGTGGGCGCGGCCGGGCTGGCCGCGGCGGCGTTGCTGCCCCGCAAGCGTGGTGTGGATGTACTGCTCGGAGCCGGCGTCATCGCCGGCGCCGCGAACCTGTTCAACCTGCTCGACCTGCGGCCCGGCCGGGCGCTGAAGGCCGGGATCGCGGCCGGCACGCCGCTGGGGGCCGCCGGCCCGCTCGGCGCGGCGGGCGCGCTGCTGCCCGCCGACCTCGGCGAGGAGATCATGCTCGGCGACGCCGGGGCGAACGCGCTCGGCGCGCTGCTCGGGGTCGCGTACACGGCGCGCGCCGGCACGTTCGGGCGGCTCGCCGCGCTGGCCGGGATCGTGGCGCTGACCGCGGCGAGCGAGAAGGTCAGCTTCACGAAGGTCATCGAGGCCAACCCGCTCCTCAACACGATCGACCAGTGGGGCCGGACCCGCCCGGAACCACCCACCATCGGCGACATTTCCGACATTTCGGGAATGTCGGAAACGGCCGCGCGAATGGGTGACGCGGTCGACGCTGCCGGCGTGGCCGGGGATCGCGACGGGGCGGTCGGCGGCGTGGGCCGGGACGGCAGTGCGGGTGGTGGCGGGGCCGAGGACGGCGGCGGCGAGGCGCCGCAGCCGCGCAAGCCCTCGCCGTATCCGCGCGGGTGACGGCAAAGAGGATCTTCGGGGCGGCGGCGCTTGTCGCGAGCCTGACAATTTTGAGCAGGATTGCCGGATTTGCGCGCATTCTGGTCTTCAACTCGTCGGTGGGCACGACGCAGCTGGGTGATGCGTACCAGGCCGCCAACACCATCCCGAACATCATCTTCGAGCTGGTCGCCGGGGGAGCGCTGGCCAGTCTCGTCGTCCCGCTGCTGGCCGGCAAGGACCGGGAGACCGTCGGGCGGACCGTGAGCGCGCTGCTCACCTGGGTCGTGCTGCTGCTCACGCCGGTGGCCGTGCTCGTCGCCGTCTTCGCCCACCCGCTCGTGCAACTGCTCACCAGCGGCAAGCCGGCGCCCGTCATCGACGCCGGGGCGGACCTGCTGCGGGTGTTCGCGCCGCAGCTGCCGCTGTACGGGGTGGGGATCGTGCTCGCCGGGGCGCTGCAGACCTACCGCCGCTTCGCCTGGCCGGTGATCGCGCCGCTGCTGTCCAGCGTGACGGTGATGGCGGTGTACGTCGGGTTCGGCGTGCTGGCCGGGCGCGGCGCGGCGCTGCCGAGCGTGTCCGGGGGCGAGCTGCTGCTGCTCTCCGGCGGTACCACCCTGGCCGTCGCCGTGCTGTCGCTGTGCCTGGTCGCGCCGGTGAGCCGGCTCGGGCTCGCGATCCGGCCCGCGATCCGGCTCGACGTCGGCGCGATCGCCACCCTCAAGCCCCTCGCCGTCGCCGGGATCGTCACCGTCGGCACCCAGCAGCTCGTGCTCGGGCTCGCGATCCGGCTGGTCAGCTACGCGCACGACGACGGCGTGATCGTGGTGTACAGCCTCGCCCAGACGATCTTTCTCCTGCCCTGGGCGGTGCTGGCGGTGCCGGTGGCGACCACGACGTACCCGGCGCTGGCCGAGCGGGGGGCGGCCGGGGACGCCGGCGGCTTCGCCGCGGCGCTGGCGCCCGCCGTGCGGGCCGTGGTCCTGCTCAGCTGCCTCGGCGCGGCCGGGCTGATCGTGCTCGCCCGGCCCATCGCGGTGCTGCTCGCCGCCGCCTCCTCGCACCCGCCGGCGATCGGGCCGCTGGCCGGCGGGATCGCCTGGTTCGCGCCCGGCCTGCTCGGGTACGGCCTGTTCGCGCTGCTGTCCCGGGCGCTCTACGCCGGCGGCAACGCCTACCCGGCGGCCGTGGCCACCGCGACCGGCTGGGCGGCGGCCGCGGTCGCCGCGCTGGCGCTGTCCGCGGCGCTGCCCGTCGCCGACCGGGTGCCGGCGGTCGCCGCCGCGAACTCGGCCGGCATGCTGGTGCTGGGGGCGGCGCTGCTCGTCGCGGTGCACCGCAGGGCCGGGGGCGCGGCGTTGCGCGGCACCTGGCGTACCACCTCCATATCGATCTTGTCGGCGGCCGCCGCCACGGGAGTCGGGCTGCTCGTCCGGCCACTCGTGACAACCCCGGGTGCGGCCGGTGCGGTCGTGCAGGGCATGCTGTGCGGAGTCGCGGTGGCGGTGGTGTTCCTCGCCGGGGCGGCCGTCGCGGACCGGCGGACCCTGCAGCGACTCGTCCGCCGCAGGCGGCTCGCCGGCAGAAGGGAAGGGTAGTGGGCGCCCGCATCGCCTTGGTCCTGGCGTCGAGCACGGGCGGCATCGGCCGGCACGTCGGTATGCTCGCCGAGGGCCTGGCCGCGCGCGGCCACCAGGTCAGCGTGCACGGCCCGGCCGACACCGAGGCGCAGTTCGGCTTCGCCGCGCGCGGCGCGCGGTTCGTGCCGGTGGAGATCCCGGCCAGCCCGCAGCCCGGCGACGTGCTCGCCGTCCGCGCGTTGCGCCGCTCGGTGCGCGGCGCCGACGTGATCCACGCCCACAGCCTGCGCGCCGGGCTGGTCGCGGCCCTCGCCCGGCCGGCCGGCACCCCGCTCGTCGTCACCTGGCACAACCTGGTGCTCGCCACCGGCCTGCGGGCCACGCTGTACCAGCCGCTGGAGCGGCGGGTCGCCCGCGCCGCCGACGTCACCCTCGCCGTCTCCACCGACCTGGCCGACCGGGCCCGCGAGCTCGGCGCCCGCGACGTGCGGCTGGCCAAGGTGCCGGCCCCGGCGCCGCGGCCGGTGGCCCGTGGCCGGGACCAGGTGCGCGAGGACCTGGGCGCGGAGCCCGATCAGCCGTTGGTACTGGCGGTGGGCCGGCTGCACCCGCAGAAAGGCTTCGAGACGCTCGTCTCCGCCGCGGCCCGCTGGCGCGACCGCAAGCCCGAGCCGTTCGTGGCGATCGCCGGCAGCGGCCCGTCGTACATGTCGCTCGCCCAGCGCATCTCCGTCGAGGACGCCCCCGTGCACCTGCTGGGCTACCGCGACGACGTGCCCGACCTACTCGCCGCCGCCGACCTCGTGGTGGCCACCAGCGTGTGGGAGGGCCAGCCGCTGTTCATCCAGGAGACCCTGGCCGCCGGCCGGCCGCTGGTCTCCACCGCCGTCGGCGGCGTGCCCGAGGTCGTCGGCCCGGCCGCCCGGCTGGTCGAGCCGCACGACGTCGACGCCGTCGACACGGCCGTGCAGGCCCTGCTCGACGACCCCGACGCCCGCGCCGAGCTGAGCCGGCTCGGGCTCGCCCGGGCCGCCACCTGGCCGACCGAGCGGGACACCATTGACCAGGTCGAGGCGGTGTACGCGGGGCTGCGCGCCCGCGGGGAGGGCTGATGCGGCACTGGCTGCACCGGTTCGCGCCGGTGCTGCTGGCGCTGCTGGCCGGCCTGCTCGGGCTGGTCGCGCTCGTGCCCCGGCCGGCCGCCGCACCCGCCGCGCCCACCGCCGACTACGTGATCGTCGTCGGCGTCGCCGGGCTGCGCTGGGACGACGTCACCGCCGCCGACACCCCGGCGATGTGGCAGCTGGCCCAGGAGGGCGCGATCGGGGCGCTGTCGGTGCGCTCCGCCCGGCGGATCACCTGCGCCGGCGACGGCTGGCTCACCCTCGGCTCCGGCAACTTCGCCGTCTACACGCCCGGCTCGGTGACGCCGACCTGCCCGCACCTCAACGTCACGATCGACCGCGACGCCAACGGCGGGGCGTCGCTGCCCGACGAGGGCGACATCGTCGCTCGCAACCGCGGCCTGCACTGGGGCGCGCAGCCCGGCGCGCTCGCCGAGGGCGTGCGGTGCACCAGCGCGATCGGGCCGGGGGCGGCGCTCGCCGCGGCCCGCCCGTACGGCCGGGTCGACCGCTACTCCGACAACCTCGACGCCGGGCTGCTCTCCGCCTGCGCGCTCTCGCTGGTCGACCTCGGCGAGATCGCCGGCGACGACCCGGTCGCGCGGGCCGCCGACGCGCACCGCGCCGACGCCGCGCTGGCCGACGTGCTCGCCGCCCGGCCCGAACACTCCGTCGTGATCCTCGCCGGCCTGTCCGACCTCGACGCCACCAGCCGGCTGCACGTGGCGATCGCGCAGGGCCCCGGCTTCACCCGCGGCTGGCTGACCTCGCCGTCGACGTCCCGGCCGGGGTACGTCCAGGTCGTCGACCTCGCCCCGACCGCCCTGGCGGCGCTGGACCGGCCGGTGCCCGGCAAGCTCTTCGCCGGCGGCGCCGCCTCCACCAGCGACAGCGGCCGCCCCGCCGACGTCACCGCGGCGGTCAGCCGGCTCGCCGACGCCGACCGGGAGGCGAGCGTCCAGCGGCGGGTCGGCACCAACTTCTTCGCCACCCTGGTCGTCGCCGAGCTGGCGTTGTTCGTTTCGGTGGTACCGCTGCTGCGCCGCGCCCGCCGCCCGCCCGGCCCGCTGCCGTTCCGTCCAGTGCCGGGGCCGGTGGTGCGCGCCGCCGAGGTGCTGCTCATCGCCGCCTCGCTGGCCGTCCCCGCCGCCCTCGTCGCCGACCTGCTGCCCTGGTGGCGCTGGGCCCGGCCGGGCCTCGGTTTCGCCGGAGTGACCCTGGCGGTGCTCGCCGTCGCCACGTTCGCCGTCGCGTACGTCACCGCCCGCAGCCGGGCCATCGCGCCGCTGGGCGGGGTGTCCGCGCTCGCCGCCCTGGCCGTCACGTTCGACGTGCTCACCGGGTCGCGGCTGCAGCTCAACGGCGTCGCCGGCTACTCCGCCGCGGTCGGCGGCCGCTACGCCGGCGTCGGCGTCATCGGCCTCGGCCTGCTCGTCACCGGCGCGCTGCTCGGCGGGGCGGCCATGGCCCAGCGCTTCGACCGCCGCTGGCGCCCGTTCGTCATGGCCCTCATCGGCGCGGTCGGCATGATCGTCATCGGCAGCCCGTACCTCGGCGCCGACGCCTCCGGCGCGGTCGCCCTCACCCTCGGCGTGTGCGTGGCCGCGGCGATGGCCGTCGGCGGCTGGCTCACCATCACCCGCCTGGTCTGGGCCGCCGGCGCCGCGCTGGTCGTGACCGCGGGCTTCGCCGTGCTCGACCTGTTCCGCCCCGAGGAGCAGCGCAGCAGCGTGGGCCGGCTGCTGGTGCGCACCCAGGACGGCACGGCCGGGTACATCGCCCGCCGCATCGCCGAGGCCGACGTGGTGACCACGGTGACCAGCCCGCTCACGGTGCTGGTGCTGGGCTCGGTGCTGTTCGCCACGTTCGTGCTGCTGCGCGACTGGGGCGGCCTGCGCCGGCTGCTCGGCGTGTTCCCACCGGTCCGCGGCGCCCTGTCCGGCCTGGTCCTGGCCGGCCTGCTGGCCGGCATCATCGAGGGCGTCTCGTTCAACGTCCTCGGCGCCGCCCTGGCCACGGCCCTGCCGCTGACGGTCCTGTCCTGCCTGCGCGTCCTCGACCACGCCGACGACCGCAGCCAGCCACCCCCACGCATCCCCGAATCCGCCCTGGAGAGCTGACGGCTCCCGGTCAGGCGGCGAGCGGGCCGTGCGGCCGGAACGCGATGTCGAGGTCCGCGTCGAGGGCCGCCGCCAGGCGGGCGAGCAGGGGAACGGTCGGGGTGGCCCCGCCCGACTCGAGCCGGGAGAGCTGCGGCTGCGTCATGCCGGCCCGCTCGGACAGCTCGGCCTGGGTGAGCCCCAACTCGGTGCGGCGGTCGTGCACCATCTGCCCGAGCAGCAGCGCCGCGCGCGCCTCCTCGTAGGCGGCGGCGTGCTCGTCGGCCCCGGTGCGCTCCCAGCGAATGTGACGCGTCGTCATCGTCCGGCCCTTCCGTTGCGCCTCAATGCCACTTCCGTTCGTAGGTCTCCGTAGCGGGAGCGTGGGCCTCGTGCCCCGACTCGCATGTCCGCTGCGCGGCCACGGCCCGCGTAACCTCGGCCCGCTCCACCTGGCGCGTCTTGCGGAACACGGTCAGCAGCACTATGCGTGCACCCGGGGCAAGCCAATAACTGATTCGGACGGCCGAGCGGTCGAGGTGGAACCTCAGTTCGCGGGTCTTCCCGTCGAGATGGCGCGAATACGGTTCGCCGAGGGTCTCGGCGAACTCTGCGAGGATGTCCGCCATTGCCTCGACCTTCACATAATCCCTGAGCGGCAGCGTTTCCAGCCAGTCCCGCACCTCTGGTTCCAGCTCGATCACATATCGGCCGCTCACCCAGCAACGATATACCATTCTCGGTATATCGGCCACGAGGTTCGAGAGCGCCCCGCGTGGTGGTGTTCAGGGGCTGAGGATCGGGGTGTCGAGGGAGCGGGAGCGGCCGCGGAACTCGGCGAGGATGGTGCCGTCGGTGCGGCGGACGGTGACGTCGTAGAGGCCCGAGCGGGCCCGGCGGGTGCGTTCCACCGCGGTGGCGGTGAGCTCGTCGCCCGCGCGGGCCGGCTCCAGGAAGGTCACGTCGGCGCCGGCGGCGACCGTGACGCGGTCGTAGGTGTTGCAGGCGAACGCGAACGCCGTGTCGGCCAGCAGGAAGACGTAGCCGCCGTGGCCGATGGCGTGGCCGTTGAGCATGGCGGCGGTCACCGTCATCCGCGCCGTCGCCGTGCCCGGGCCGACCGCGGTGATCGTGATGCCCAGGGCACGGGAGGCGGTGTCGGTGGCGTACAGGCGGTCGGCGCAGGCGGTGGCGAGGTCCTGCGGGGTCATGTGGCGGCGGTCGGCGGGCGCAGGGTCTTCCAGTCGCGGTCGCGGGCGGCGGCGGCACCCAGCACGCCGACGAGGCAGGCGGCGTTGGTGATCTCGCCGGACAGGGCCATGGCCACGGCCTCGTCGAGGGCGATCCAGTGCAGCTCCAGCTCCGCCTCCTCGTGGGTGCGCTCGTGGCGCTGATCCGGCGGTACCTCCGCGATCTCCCGGGCCAGGAAGAGCCGGATCCGCTCGTTGGAGCAGCCGGGGGTGGGGTGCACCTCGGCCAGCAGGTCCCAGCGGGCGGCGACCAGGTCGACCTCCTCGGCCAGCTCGCGGGCGGCGGCGTCGACCAGCGACTCGCCCGGCACGTCGATGAGGCCGGCGGGCAGCTCCCACAGCACCTGGCGGACCGCCGGACGGTACTGCCGCACCAGCGCCACCCGGCCCTCGGCGTCCAGCGCCACCACGCCGACGGCGCCCACGTGGACCAGGTAGTCGCGGTCGACGACCTCGCCGCCGGGCATCTCGATGGCGTCGGTGACGACGGAGAACACGCGGTTGCGCAGCCGCTCGGTGTGCGAGCGGACATCGTAAGTGCTCATGCCGACACCTCGCTGGCGCTCGGCGTCGTCATGAGGCACGACGCGGGCTGCAACATGATTCGCTCGCTGCGCTCGCTCATGCGTCCACCGTCTCCAGCTCGACGGGCAGGCGGTCGGCGGCGTTGTAGGTGACCGCGGCGCCGACGAACGCGGCGAACAGCGGGTGGGCCCGGGTCGGGCGGCTCTTGAGCTCCGGGTGGGCCTGGGTGGCCACGAAGAACGGGTGCCGCTCCCGGTCGAGCTCGACGAACTCGACGAGGCGGCCGTCCGGCGACGTGCCGGAGATGACCAGGCCGGCCTGGGTCATCGCGTCGCGGTAGGCGTTGTTGACCTCGTAGCGGTGGCGGTGGCGCTCGGAGACCTCGGCGGTGCCGTAGGCGTCGAAGGTGAGCGTGCCGGGGACCAGCACCGCCGGGTAGGCGCCGAGCCGCATGGTGCCGCCCAGGTCGCCCTTGCCGGCGACGATGTCCTCCTGGTCGGCCATGGTGGCGATGACCGGGTCGGACGCGTCCGGGTCGAACTCGAGCGAGTTGGCGCCGGGCAGGCCGGCCACGTGGCGCAGCACCTCGATCGTCATGCACTGCAGGCCCAGGCACAGGCCGAGGGTCGGGATGCCGCGCTCGCGGGTGTACTGCGCCGCGCCGATCTTGCCCTCGATGCCCCGCACGCCGAAGCCGCCGGGGATGATCACGCCGTCGACGCCGGCCAGGGCCTGGGCCGCCCCGGCCGGGGTGGTACAGGCGTCGCTGGGCACCCAGCGGATCTCGACCCGGGCCCGGTGCGCGAAGCCGGCGGCGCGCACCGCCTCGGTGACCGACAGGTACGCGTCGGGGAGGTCGACGTACTTGCCGACGATCGCCACGGTGACCGTCTGCCGCGGGTGGTGCACCCGGTCGAGCAGGTCGTCCCACTTCTTCCAGGCCACGTCCCGGAACGACAGGCCCAGGCGGCGCACGACGTAGGCGTCGAGGCCCTCCTCGTGCAGCACGCGCGGGATGTCGTAGATCGACGGGGCGTCAGGGGCGGACACGACCGCCTCGGCGTCGACGTCGCAGTACAACGCGAGCTTGTTCTTCGTCTTGTCGGGGATCTCCCGGTCGGAGCGGCAGACCAGCGCGTCCGGCTGGATGCCGATGCTGCGCAGGGCGGCGACCGAGTGCTGGGTCGGCTTCGTCTTGAGCTCGCCGCTCGGCACGAGGTAGGGCACCAGCGACACGTGCAGGAAGAAGCAGTTGTCCCGGCCGATGTCGTGGCGCACCTGGCGGATCGCCTCCAGGAACGGCAGCGACTCGATGTCGCCGACGGTGCCGCCGACCTCGGTGATGACCACGTCGGGCGCCACGCCGTCGGCGTCGGGCTCCGACATCGCCCGGATCCGGGCCTTGATCTCGTTGGTGACGTGCGGGATCACCTGGACGGTATCGCCGAGGTACTCCCCGCGGCGCTCCTTGGCGATCACCGCCGAGTAGATCTGGCCCGTCGTCACGTTGGCGTTGCGGGACAGGTCCTGGTCGAGGAAGCGCTCGTAGTGCCCGATGTCGAGGTCGGTCTCCGCGCCATCTTCGGTGACGAACACCTCGCCGTGCTGGAACGGGTTCATCGTTCCGGGGTCGACGTTGAGATACGGGTCGAGCTTCTGCATCACGACCCGCAACCCGCGGGCGCTGAGCAGGCTGCCCAGGCTGGACCCGGTGAGGCCCTTGCCGAGTGAGGAGGCGACGCCCCCGGTGACGAAGATGTGCTTAGCCTGCCGGCTGGCACCGGAACGTGCTGATGAGGACAAAGCCTGCTCCCGTGGGGTTCGTCACGCTGCCGAGTCAGCGATCCACGGGAGTCCAGCCTAACACCAGGTAAACGGGGGTGCAGAAGACGCACCGGGGGTCACTCACGTCACACGTCCGCAATGTCTCGGGGCGCCCACACCCGCCGCTCCGGCCTGGTGCGCGCGACCTCCAGCATGGCCCGGCCGACCTGGGAGGTGGTGGTCGCGAAGCCGGGGGCGAAGCGCACCAGCAGCGCGGAGACCGGCGACAGCACCGTGTAGAGGGCGTTGATGAACCCGGCCTTGGCGCGGGCGCCGTGCTGGGGGCGGATGAAGCCGGGGCGGAACGCATACGCGCGCAGGTCGAGCGCGGCCACGTCGTCCTCGGTCCGGCCCTTGACCCGCGCCCACATTTGCCGGCCGTCGGTGTCCGTGCCGACGCCCGAGACGTAGATGAACACCATGCCGGGGGCCTGCTCGGCCATCCGCCGGGCAGCGGCGAGCGTGTAGTCGTAGGTGATCCGGCGGTAGTCGGCCTCGCTCATGCCGATCGAGCTCACGCCCAGGCAGAAGAAGCAGGCGTCGTACCCGGAGAAGTCCACGGCGGAGAAGCCGGAGAAGTCGGCGTGGCGGATCTCGCGCAGCTTCGGGTCGGTCACGCCGGTCGGGGTGCGGGCCAGCACCAGGACCTCCGTGACGTCGCCGGCGAGCAGGGACTCGCGCAGCACGCCGTGGCCGACCATGCCGGTCGCGCCGAAGACGATCACCTTCATGCCGACCATCATGCCCGGATCGCCGACAGCGTGGCGTTCTCCAGGGTGGTGTACAGGTCGGAGTCGGTGAAATCGGGGCCGGTCTCCTCGCCGATGTAGAGGTCGACGTGGCGGCTGCCGCCCAGGCCGGGGGTGAACTCGTCGACGATCGTCCAGGTCGGGGCCTTGAGCCGGGCGCACACCTCGGCGGTGACCTCGGCGGTGCCGCAGCGCAGGATCGTGAACCGGGTGCCGGCCCGCAGCGCGCCGGTGTCGGCGGCGGCCGAGCTCCACGGCTGCAGGGGACGGCCGGCGGTGTCGCGGGGCGCGGAGTCCATCCAGTAGCCGGTGTCGTAGGACCAGTTGAGGTACCGGCCGTCGGCGGTGCGGCCGGTGCCCTCGTCCTTGACGGCCTTGACGAACGACGCCGGGAAGCTGCCGAGGGTCTGCTGGTGGCGGTGCTGCTCGCAGTCGATGGTGGGGCAGCCGGTCACCGTCGTGGCCGCGTCGGTGTGCAGGGACTCGACGGCGGTGTAGTAGACGGTGGCCTCCCAGCCGGACAGCTCCACCGGCGCCCCGCTCGCCGGCGCGATCGACGGCGAGCCCGGGTAGCTGCCGGTCTGCGGCGGATGGCCCGGGCTCTCGCTGGACGCGGCCCCGGGGGCCGGCGGCGGGTCCCCGCACCCGGCGAGCAGGAGCGCGGCCGTCAGGAAGGCGGCGATTGGACGTACCATATCCGGATTTTGACCGAAATATGGTCACTCCGCGGGCGGCCGCCGTTGTTGCTTGCGCTGGGCGGTGTGGCGCTTGTCGGTCAGGCGCCGCTCGACGGCACCCTTGGACGGTTTCGTCCGTTTCCGCGGCCGCGGCGGCGGGGCGATCGCCGCGGCGATGGTCGCCACCAGGCGCTCCTCGGCCGCGCGCCGGTTCTGCAGCTGCGAGCGGTGCTCCGAGGCCACGATCGACAACACCCCGTCGACGAGCCGTCCGGCCAGCCGCTCCAGCGCCCGGTTCTTCAGCGGCTCGGGCAGCGCGTCCGTCGCGGCCACGTCGAAGCGCAACTCGACCCGCGAGTCGGTGGTGTTCACCGACTGCCCGCCCGGCCCGCCGGAGCGGCTGAACCGCCACATGAGCTCCGCCCGGGGCAGGGCTATGGTGTCGGTCACCTGCAGGTCGTCGTCCACCCGCATAGCATGCGGGGCACAGGATG
Source organism: Dactylosporangium sp. CA-092794 (assembly GCF_050948465.1). Taxonomy (NCBI): domain Bacteria; kingdom Bacillati; phylum Actinomycetota; class Actinomycetes; order Micromonosporales; family Micromonosporaceae; genus Dactylosporangium; species Dactylosporangium sp. CA-092794. The sequence continues at coordinate 2,455,103 of NZ_CP192044.1, forward strand.
CATCTTGCACCGCAGGGTGACATGGCGACGGCCCCGCGGTGGCTGGGGGTAGTGTCAGCGAGGCGAGACGCGGCGGAAAGGTGGCACCGTGGCTGAAGCCGTTCAGACAACGGCGCTGCTGGTCGAGGAGTTCGACGTCGCGCAGATCACCCCGGTGCGGCACGCCGTGAGCCGGGGCGCCGAGCGGGCCGGGCTGAGCGGGCAGCGGCTCGAGGACTTCGTGCTCGCGGTCAACGAGATCGTCACCAACGCCGTGCGGCACGCGGGCGGCGGCGGGCGGCTGCGGCTGTGGCTCGCCAGCGGCGTGGTGCTGTGCGAGGTGACCGACAAGGGCGCGGGCATCCCGCCGGAGCGGCTCGACGGGGAGGCGCTGCCGCCCAGCTACGCGATCAGCGGCCGGGGCCTGTGGCTGGCCCGCCACCTGGTCGACAAGGTCAGCGTCGACTCCAGCGACGCCGGCACCGTTGTGACCTTGAGCACGGCCGTCGCGGCCTGACCCGCCGGCTTTGTTCCTCGGCTTTGCTTCTCGCGGTCTGACCTGCCGGCTTTGCCCCGGGCCGGGCGATCGGTGCCTGGGCGGGGCGCCCGGGGGCGGGCACTATCGGTGCGCCCGGGCGCACCGGGCCGGGCAGGATTGGGGCGGGCAGGATCGGCGATCGCGTCCCACACGCCAGGCACTGCGCGGAGCCCGGCCCAACGCGCGGCGCGCCGACCGAAAGTCTCCGCGATCATGCGGATCCGGCGTCGGCGCCAACGGTTTCTCATGATCACGGAGTGTTGATGTACCCCTGCGTACAACAACACTCCGTGATCATGAGAAACCCGGGTGCGGTCATCGTGAACGTCATGATCACGGAGACATCCGTCCGTCCGGGCCGCGCGGAACGGATGCCGCTCGCCCGACATTTCGGAAATATCCGTTTTGGCCGTGCCATCGGCGAAAACGGTGCGGATCAGGCGATTTCGTCCAGGTAGCGCCAGGCGCCGCCGACCTTCACGAAGCGGCTCCGGTCGTGCATGGCGCCTCGGCGGCCGTCGGCGACGTACCGGGCCCGGAACTCCACGATCCCCTCGGAGTCCAGCAGGCCGCCGCCCTCCCGGCCGAGGATGGTCAGCCCGAGCCAGTTCTGCTCCTCCTCCAGGCTGAACGCCCGGGGCCGGGTCTTCTCGTGCCAGGTGCGCAGCAGGAACTTCCGATCGCCGACCACATACGCGCTGTAGCGGGCCCGCATGAGCAGCTCGGCGCTCGGTGGCTCTTCTCCGCGGTGGTACCGCCCGCAGCACTCGTCGTAAGGCTCGCCGAGCCCGCACGGGCAGTTGTTCATACCGGGCAGTTCCTCGCTCACCGCAACATTGTTCCCGACGGTTCCGGGGTGGTGCGGCCCGGGCCCGTGACGATTATGGCCTTCGCCCTGGTGGCGGCCCGACCGGCGGCTAGAGCTGCTGGAACTGCCAGCGCTGGTTGGTCGAGCCGTCGCAGTCCCACTGCCGGGCCACCGCGCCCGGGGCCGGGTTGCCGTTGTCGATGCCGATGCACTTGTTGCTGTTGAGGCTCAGCAAGCGGTAGCCGTCGCCGTCGCGGACCAGCCGCCAGACCTGGTTGGCGCCGCCGTTGCAGTCCCAGATCAGGATCTGCGCGCCGTTGTCCTTCGACGCGCCGTTGACGTCCAGGCAGCGGTTGTCGGCGGCGTTGACGAACCGGAACACGTCCTGGGTGCCGGTGATCAACTGCGGTACCCACAGCATCGTCGCGTTGTTGCCGTCGCACGGCACCTGGTTGGCGTTGCCGCCGTTGCCCGGGTTGGCCTGCAGGCACAGGCCCGAGTGGTCGGGGCGCATCAGCGTCGGCCGGGCGGCCAGCAGCGCGGCCGTGGCCTGGGTGGGCGTCGGCGACGGGGTCGGGCTGGGCGGCGGGGGAGCGGCCGAGGACGGCGCGACCGACGGCGGCCCGTCGGAAGGCGCGGCGGCGGACGGCGGCGGCCCGGCCGGCGCGCTGGTCGCCTTCGACGCGTCCGACGTGAACGCCTGGACCCCGAAGACGATGCCGACGACGACCGCCAGCACCAGGAACCCGGCCGCGGCGAGCAGCACCCTGTCGGGCTTCGGCGCGGGCGGCGTGGGCCGGGGCCCGCCGTAGACGGTCACGGTCGCACAGCATAGATCAGGGTCGCCGCGCCCGGCCCCTACCGCCCGACAGTCTGTCAATCCGGCCAGGCAGGAGTTCACAGTGTGCAGCCAGCGGACGGGCCGGACGGGCCATAAACTTCCCGATTGTGCACACAGCGTGACGGTACGCTGAGTGGAGAGGGGTCCGAACGTGAAGGTCGCAATTCCGCGCGAGGTCAAGAACCACGAGTACCGCGTGGCGATCACCCCGGCCGGCGTCCACGAGCTCACCGGCCACGGGCACGAGGTGATCGTCGAGGCCGGGGCGGGCGAGGGGTCGTCGATCACCGACCAGGAGTTCCGCGAGGCCGGCGCCACCATCCTGCCGGGCGCCGACGATGTCTGGGCCGAGGGCGAGCTGGTGCTCAAGGTCAAGGAGCCGATCGCCGAGGAGTACCACCGGATGCGCCCCGGCCAGGTCCTCTTCACCTACCTCCACCTGGCCGCCTCCCGCGAGTGCACCCAGGCCCTCATCGACGCCAAGGTCACCGGCATCGCCTACGAGACGGTGGAGCTGCCCGACCGCTCGCTGCCGCTGCTCGCCCCGATGTCCGAGGTCGCCGGGCGGCTGGCCCCGCAGGTCGGCGCCTACCACCTGATGCGCGCCGGCGGCGGCCGCGGCGTGCTGCTCGGCGGCGTGTCCGGCGTCTACGCGGCCAAGGTCGTCGTCATCGGCGCCGGCGTCTCCGGGCTCAACGCGGCCGCGATCGCGGTGGGCATGCAGGCCGAGGTACTGCTGCTGGACAAGAACATCACCCGGCTGCGCGGCGCCGACGCGATCTACCAGGGCCACGTGCAGACCGTCGCGTCCAACAGCTACGAGATCGAGCGGGCCGTCCTCGACGCCGACCTGGTCATCGGCGCGGTGCTGGTGCCCGGCGCGAAGGCCCCCAAGCTCATCAGCAACGACCTGGTCAAGCGCATGAAGCCGGGCAGCGTGCTGGTCGACATCTCGATCGACCAGGGCGGCTGCTTCGAGGACTCGCGCCCGACCACGCACGCCGAGCCGACCTACCGGGTCCACGACTCGATCTTCTACTGCGTGGCGAACATGCCCGGCGCGGTACCGCACACCAGCACGTACGCGCTGACCAACGTCACCCTGCCGTACGCCCTCGAGCTCGCCGACCGCGGCTGGGCCGAGGCGCTGCGCCGCGACCCGGCCCTCGCGCTCGGGCTCAACACGCACGACGGCCACGTCACCTACGGCCCGGTCGCCGACGCGCACGGCATGAGCCACGTTGCCCTCGCGGACGTTCTGGCATAAAACAGCCCGGTGGGAGTCGACGCCGGGGCCGCCTCGGGCGGGCCGTCCTTGCGAAGCGCTGACGGGCCGGCCTCGGCGGCCGCGGGCGAGCAGCTGCGCCGCGCCGTCGACACCTACCTGGACCACCTGACCGTCGAGCGCGCCCTCGCGGCGAACACGCTCGCGTCGTACCGCCGCGACCTCGACCGCTATGTCGAATGGCTGGTCGGCTCCGGCGTCACCGCTCTGCCGGACGTGGCCGCGCGCGACATCGCCGGCCACGTCGCGGCGCTGCGCGCCCCGGACGGTGACGCCCCGCCGCTGTCCGCGTCCTCGGCCGCCCGCGCCGCCAGCGCCGTGCGCGGCCTGCACCGCTTCGCCCTGCTGGAGGGCCTCGCCCCGGCCGATCCGTCGCGCGAGGTGAAGCCGCCGGCACTGCCCAAGCGGCTGCCGAAGGCGCTCGACGTCGACCAGGTGTCGCGGCTGCTGGCCGGCCCCGCCGACGGCCCCCTCGCGCTGCGCGACCGCGCCCTGCTGGAGTTCCTCTACGGCACCGGCGCGCGCATTTCGGAGGCGGTCGGCCTCGCCGTCGACGACCTGGACCTCGCCGCCCGCCCCGGCATGGTCGTGCTGCACGGCAAGGGCGGCAAGACCCGGCTGGTGCCGATGGGCAGCTACGCGCGCTCGGCGCTGGACGCCTACCTGGTCCGCGGCCGCCCGGCGCTGTCCGCCAACGGCACCGGCCGGCCCACGGTGTTCCTCAACGCCCGCGGCGGCACCCTGTCACGGCAGAGCGCCTGGACGATCCTGCGCAAGGCGGCGCAGCGGGCCGGGCTACCGGTCGACGGGCCGGGCGGCGTCTCGCCGCACACGCTGCGGCACTCGTTCGCCACCCACCTGCTCGACGGCGGCGCCGACATCCGGGTCGTGCAGGAGCTGCTCGGCCACGCCTCGGTGACCACGACGCAGGTGTACACGCTGGTCACCGTCGACCGGCTGCGCGAGGTCTACGCCACCGCCCACCCGCGCGCCCGCTGACCCTGGTTCCGAAAAATCCAGACGCTTCGCATCCGGATTTTTCGGACTTATACCCTGACAGGCGAAAAATCCGATAGAAGCGGTTTTGCTGCGGCCTTTCGGGTGCTGGGTCGTCCGACTCGGCGCCGGGGCGAACGGATGTCTCCGTGATCATGCGTGTTGCCGCAACCGCACCGCGGGTTCGCCATGATCACGGAGACTTGTGGTACACGGGTGTACATCTTCGCTCCGTGATCATGAAAAACCGTTGGTGTCGATAGTGCGTTCGGCATGATCGCGGAGAGTTTCGGTCGCGGTGGGCGGTGCGGAGGCGTGTCCCGTGGGCGGTGCGGAGGCGTGTCCCGTGGGCGGTGCGGAGGCGTGTCCGGTGGGCGGTGCGGAGGGCGGTGCGGAGGGCGGTGCGGAGGCGCGCGTGGCTGGTGCGTCCCTGGCCAAGCTCACCGCCGGCCGACTCGCGCCGACCGACTCACCGACGGCCGATTCGCGCTGGCCGATTCGCGCTGGCCGACTCATCGACGGCCGACTCGCCGCTCGCCGACTCGTCGTCGCCCGCAGGCGAATGCCTGGAGCGGGCGCCGATCGGACGAAAAATCCAGACGCTTCGCATCCAGATTTTTCGGACTTATACCCTGTCAGGGTATAAGTCCGATAAGTCGTGGCGCGGAGCGCCCGACTTATCGTTTTCGCGGCGGTTGGCGCCCGCGTCCGTCCGACCGACCGGGTCGGCGGGGCGGCCGAGCGGTTGGCGTCGGCGGGTTTGGTCGCGGGCGGGCGGCGGTTGGGAGCGTCAACGGGTGTTGGCCTACAGTTGTGGGCATGAGCCCCGACGTGCCGCGGCGATCCGATGCCACCCGGGCCGCCATCCTGCGGGCCGCCCGGGCGCGGTTCGCCGCCGACGGCTACCAGCGGGCCACCATCCGTGCGATCGCCGCCGATGCCGCGATCGACCCGTCGATGGTGATGCGGTACTACGGCAGCAAGGCCGGGCTCTTCGCCGCCGCCGTCGATGTCGACCTGCGCCTGCCCGACGTGGGCGGCATCCCGCCCGAGCGGCTCGGTGCCGAACTGGTGCGGCACTTCCTGCGCCGCTGGGAGGACAGTGCGGCCGAGGACGACGCGCTGCTCACCCTGCTGCGCTCCGCGGCCACCGACGAGGACGCGGCGCAGCGGCTGCGTGGCGTCTTCCGCGAGCAGGTCCAGCCGGTCGCGCTGCGGCTGGCCGGCGGCGACCCGGACAAAGCCGGGCGGCGGGCCGGGCTGGTCGCCACGCAACTGCTCGGCCTGGCGCTGTGCCGGCACATCCTGCGGCTGCCGCCGGTCGCCGCGTTGAGTGCGGAGACGATCGTCGAGGAGATCGGGCCGACCGTTCAGCGTTACCTGACCGGCGCCCGCTGAGCTGCCGCCGGTCGCCGCGTTGAGTGCGGAGACGATCGTCGGCTGACCGGCTCGCCAGGACGCTCGGATCATGGTGACGGACCGGCCGAATGTCTGGTGGAGTCCGGTTCCGGCTTCGCTAGAAGTGACGCATGACCGCATCCCCGCAACCGCAGCGGCGCATCCTTGTCGCGGTTGACGTCGAACGATATTCGCAGCGGGAGAATCTCCAGCAGTACCACATCCAGCGCGCCTTCCAGCGCGCGCTCGCCGACGCGGCCGACCGGCTGGGGCTGCGTCGCGCCGAGTGGCTGACCCAGCCGAGCGGGGACGGCGAGCTCGCGATCCTGCCGGCCGGCACGTCCGAGCCGCTGGTCGTGGCGCATTTGGGCGCCACGCTCGACGCGCTGCTGCGCGAGCGCAACCGGGATCTGGGAGCCGACCTGCGAATCCGTCTTCGTTTGGCGGTACACGTGGGGCTGGTCCACCTCGACGGCGCCAACGGCTTCCCCGGCGCGGCGGCGGTGACCGTCTGCCGGCTCGTCGAGGCCCGGCCGCTCAAGGACGCCCTGGCCGCGTTCCCGTCCGCGGGCGCCGCGCTGATCGTGTCCGAGCAGGTGTACGACGACGTCGTCGCCCAGCGGTACGAGGGGCTGCGGCCCGATTCGTACACCCGGGTCCGCATCGAGCTGCCCGAGAAGCGGTTCGAGGCGGGGGCCTGGATCGCCGTGCCGGGCGTGGCGGTGCAGGACGTGGCGCGCGTCGTCGCCCCGCCGGCCGCGCCCGCGGTGCCCGCCGCGCCGGTCGCGGCCGCCGGCGGCTTCTCGTTCGGCAACCTGACGACCAACGGCCCCGCGGCGTTCGGCACGAACAGCCGCGCGGTCTCGGCCTGGCCGGAGGCACAGCAATGACCGTCACCACCACCGCGTCCACCGGGGGCCTCATGCCGAGCGCGGCCGGGCCGCCGCCGTTCGCCCACCCGCTGGTGACCGCCCGCCCGCCGATCAACGACACGACCCGCCGCCTGTGCGCCGCCGCGTATCTCGATGACGACTACGCGTACCGCGTCATCGAGGAAACGACCGGCGATGATCAGCGGGCGGTGCCGCCGTCGCTCGGCTTCGACGTCGAGCCGGTCGTGCGGCACTCCTTCCGTGCCCGCGGCATGCTGCTGCTGCGCGACGGGCTGCTGACCCTGGTCCTGGTGGCCGCGTTCGTGCTGCTGCCCTTCGCCACGATCGGCTGGCTGTCCTTCGCGTTCGGCCTGCGCCAGCTGCGGCGGGCCCGCCGGCTGCGCCGCGCCGGGCTGCGGGCCGACCCGCAGCGGGCCGCCTGGGGCGCGATCGCCGGCTCGGTGGTGCTCTACTGCTGCGGCGCCCAGTTCAGCCCGCTGCTCCTGCTGCTGCAGGTCGGCTCCGACGCGACGACGCAGGCCGGGTCGTCCTACGACCAGCAGACCACCGGCGGCAACCCGATCGACGACCTCGCGGCGCGGGTGACCTCGGCGTACAACACCTCGCTGGTGCTGCTCGTCGCGGGGCTGCCGATCCTGTTCGCGCTGGCGACGCTCGGCGTGGCGCTGGGCGCCCGGATCCGCACCTTCCGCTCGCTGACCCGGACCCTCGGCCCGGCCGCTCCCGGGACGCTGCCGCCGCTGCCGGGCGGGCGGATCGAGCGGCGGGTCGCCTGGCTCGCCGCCGCCCAGCGCGGCAACGTGTCGCTGCACTCGAAGAACCCGCTGATGGGCGCCGGGGACACGGTGATGTTCTGGTCGATGGCGGTACTGCTGCAGGGACTCGCGGTGCGCGGTGCCGCCCGGCCCGGCGAGACGGGCGAGCGGTTCAGCCGCGACACCACGTTCGACCCGCGGTCGGTCTCCGCGCTCGCGCTGCAGCGCTCCATCAGCGCCGCCATCCTGCGGCTGCAGGAGGCCGGGCTGCCGCCGCACCAGCGGGTGCCCGGCGTCTACGTGATGGACCGGATCATCGCCGACGGCGAGCGGTACCAGGGCGACCCGCTCATCGACCAGGCCACCCGCACGCCGCTGCAGATGGCCTCGCCGGACGCGGTGGCCGCGATCGTCGAGCAGCCGCAGGGCGGGGTGCGGCACTACCTGCACGTGATCGTCGGCGTCGACGGCCGCGAGGTGCGCCTCAGCGACGGCCGTGTGGCCCTGCCGGCGCAGTCGCAGGACATCGTCATCTCCGCGTTCGTGCACGTGGCGATCGAGGGCGGGAAGCTCTACCTGGAGTTCCTCGGCGCCGTCCTGCCCCCGCTGCGCGACGACCTGCGGGTCGTCGACCGGCTCCGCCCGGAGCTCGGCCGGCTGCTCCAGCGCGCGGTGCCCGGCCTGATGAGCGACTGGCTGCACTCCGTCGCGGCGCCGGGCCGGATGCTGCGCACGCTGCGCCAGATGGTCTCGACCAAACGCCGGGCGCGGCGGGCCCGCGAGGACGCGACCGAGTTCAAGTCCTACGAGCACGGCGCCCGGCTGTGCGTGCGGGAGCTGGCCGCCGAGTCCGAGGTACGCACCTTCATGCAGGACCTCGACGCGAAGAAGTACCTCAAGCTCGTCGAGCGCACCGTCCTGGACACGGTGCTGGACTACCTGGAGCGGGCCGGGGTCGACACCTCGGAGTACCGGATGCAGATGAACATCGTCCAGAACACCCAGAACACCTTCAACAGCCCCACCTTCAACGGGCCCGCCGCCATCGGTGCCGGCGCCTTCGCGCAGCAGGTGGGGCCCCAGCAGGCGGGAGCCCTGGTATGACCTCCGCGAGCGGCGGCGACTCGTTCACGTTCAACAACGTCACGACCAACGGCCCGGCCGCTTTCGGCACCGGCGCCACCGCGATCTCGGGCGCGCCCAGCGCGGAGTGGATCGCGCAGCTGCACCGGATCCTCGCCGACTTCAACCGGCAGTGGCCGCAGTCGCCGGCCGCGGCCGAGCCGGTGCAGGCGGCCCGGGTGCAGGAGGCCCTCACCGGCGTCAACCAGGAGCTGCAGCGCTCGCCGGTCGACAAGGAGGCGCTGCGGGACCGGCTGGGCCGGTTTTCGGCGGTGGTGGCCACTTTGGCGGGCCTGGCCGGCATCGCCGACCGCATCCGCGAGTGGATGAGCTGAGCCGAGGCGGCGGCCCGGTCCGAGCGATCGGACCGGGCCGCTTCCCCTCACTTGTGGCGGTTGTACATCCTCGGGGCCTTCGGGGTGCTGCCCTTGCCGCCGCCGCGCCCGGCGGTCCGGTTGCCCGAGCCGGGCGGGAGCGAGCGGTTGGCCTGGGCGCGCCGGATGGCCTCCAGCGGATTGGCGGGCTTGTCGTCGTCGGTGTCGTCGGTGTCGTTCGCGGGCGGGTCTGACTGGGGCACGGCGTCTCCTCGGCAGAAGGGCTCAACGGGGCAGGCGGCTGCCGCGCGACACGCGAAGCGGGGAATGTGGAACCCACAACGGGGGCCCGGCCGGCTGCGCCTGGAATCGGCGGTCAGCGGCGGGCGCGCGCGGCGTCGGTGGGCTCAGAAACGCATACCGGAACGGTAACACGAATCGCCGCGTCGCGGGTTTCGCCGCTCAGCCGAACACGTCGGTCGCCGCCGGCCAGCCCTCCATGTCGTCCGGGTCGAGGCTCTTCAGGCCGAGCATGACCTGCGCCAGGGACACCGCAGGGGTCGGTTTGATCCCGTCGAGGTCGCCCTGCACGAACACGCCGCCGTCGTCGACGTAGCGCGTGCAGCTGGTCGGGGCCGAGCAGTCGAGCTTGCCGGCCAGGCCGATCTTCGGGTCGGTGCGGCCCAGGGTCAGTGTCAGCGCCGGGTACTCCGCGAAGTCGATCGGCCGGGTCAGCGGCGTGCGCGGCACGGTGGGCGCCAGCCGGACGGCGGACACGATCGGGGGATCGCCGGCGGCCGGGTCGGTGCCGTAGCCGGCGCTCAGCAGCTGGTAGCCCTTCGGCCGGTACGACGGGACCAAGCCGACCGGGAACGGCCGCGGCGTGGCCGGCGCCAGCCCGTCGGCGATCGCGACCAGGGTGTCGCGGCGAGGCACGGTCTCCCATGACGACCAGTACACGACCGCCCAGGAGTTGTCGGCGTACTGCCACGCGAGCGTCGGGATCTGCGGCTGTGACTTGAGCATGAGGGCCCGGTTGGCGTCGGTCGCGGCCGGGTCGCCCGTGCCGCCGGAGTAGTACAGCAGGCCGGTGCCGGCGCGCAGGTCGATCCGCTCGGCCTTGACGAACTCGCGCGGGTCGAAGTTGCCGGCCCGGTACACCACCAGGATCCCGCCGCGCAGCAGCCCCGGGATGCGCGACGTCGCCACCGGGTCGGCGGTCTTCGCCGCCTTCGTCGACGGGGACGCCGGGACCGGGGGCAGGGCGATGCCGGCGTCGATCGAGGACTGCTGGTAGGCGGTCGTCACCAGGTCGGGGTCGCTGACCAGGAAGCTGCCGGCCTCGTAGCCGCGGTACGTCGTCATGAACGGCTGCGTGTCGGTGAACGCCGGCGGCCCCGCGCTCGCCGCCACGCTGTTCGCCGGCCCGCTCGGCACCTGCGGCGTGACCCCGGACGGCGCCGCGATGATCAGCGCGGCGGTGACGGCCGCCACCGCCGTGACCGCGCCCCCGGAGACGGAGGACAGCAGGGCGAGCCGCTTGCGGCGCCGGGCCAGATGCCGGCCCGCGGCGGTGATGTCGTCAACGCTGAGCCGTGGTGGTGGCGCGTCGTCGCGCACCGACGTCAGCAGCGTGTGCAGATCCTGATCCATGCCCTTCCCTCCCGTCCTGGTCCACAGCGATACCGATGCCCGACCCGCCACGCGTTGCAGCGCTCGCTCCGCCGCCGTCCGATACCCGGAGCTCCTCGGTGCCGAGGAGGGCACGGAGCGCGGCGAGCCCCCGGGCGGTCTGGCTCTTGACGGTGCCCGGCTGGCGGCCGAGTACCTCGGCGGTCTCCTCAACGCTCAGCCCCTCGTAGTACCGCAGCACCAGCACGGCGCGCTGGCCGGGCGCCATGCGGGCCAGCGCCGCCCGGATGCGGATGCGCTCGTCGACCTGGTCGGCGTGGTCGGGCCCGGGCAGATCGGGTAACGCATACCCGGCCGAGCGCTCCCGCCGCCGCCACGGCCGCCGCGACTCGTCGACCAGCGCGTGCACGATCGCCCGCCGCACGTAGGCCAGCGGCGTGTCCACCTTGTGCCAGCGCACGTACAGCTTGGCCAGGGAAGCCGCGACGGCGTCCTCGGCCGCGTGCCAGTCCCCGCACGTCAGGTAGGCGAGCGAGCGCAGCCCGTCGAATCGCGCGGTGACGAATTCCCGGAAGTGCGCCTCGTCGTCTTCGTTCAACCGTCCGGGCTCCCTTCGCGTCCGGGGGGTAGACGGAACCGCCGAACGAAGGGTTGCACACGGTTGCGGACCGATTTTCCGGCGCCGGTGACTCTTCGGACAAACCAGGCGCGAATCGGCCCGTTCGGATGAAGGCGATAAGTCCGGCTCGCAACCAAAACTCTCCGCGATCATGCGGCAGTCGCCGCCCGCACCACGCGTTTTCCGTGATCACGGAAGGTCGATGTACCTATAGGTACCTTAAGGCTCCGCGATCATGAGAAACCCGCCCCGCGCCAGCGGGACTCGCATGATCACGGAGAGATACGTTCGCTCGGCTGCTGCCGGCAGGTCACGGTGCCCGGTCGCGGAGTATGGGCGCGACCCTGGTCTCGCTGACCCTCACCCCGCTGCACATCAGCGACGGGCTGCGCGCTGCGCGTCGAACCGGTTATCGGCGCGCTTTATCACGAAATATCGGATAAATCCGGACGCCGGAGGTGTCTGGATTTATCCGTGCCCGGGCTTCCGTGCCCGGGCTTCCGTGCCCGGGCTTCCGTGCCCGGGCTTCCGTGCCCGCGCGGCTCAGGGGACGGCGCCGTTGGTGGCCTCGACCGAGGCCGGAGGCGGAGTCTTGGGCGCCGCCGTCGTGGTGGGATCGGCGGGCGGGTTGCTGGTCGGCGGGGCCGGGGGCGTGGACCGGGGTGCGTTGGTGGGCGGCGCCGTGGTGGTCGGGGCCACGCTCGGGGGAGCGGCGCTGGTCGGGTTGGCCGAGGGGGCCTGCGTCTGGGTGCGGGTGGCCGCCGGGCCGCCGCCCGGGGCCTTGCCGGTCGCCGAAACGGTCACCGTGACCGAGTTGGTCGGGCCGGCGCCGTCGGGGCCGGACGGGCCGGTGATCTTGCGGCTGAGGGCGACCACGGCCAGCACGACGCCGGTCACCAGGGTCACGATCGCGATGCCCGCCACGATCGGCACCCAGGCCGGGCGGCCCGGCGAGATGTCGTCGGGCTCGTCGGGCGGCATCGGCGCCGCGACCACCGCGGGCGCGGAGGCGCGCACCGGGAGTACCCCCGCCGCCTCTTCCAACGTCCCCGACCGGGCACTGCGGGCGGCCGCGGCCATGGCGGCGGCCGTGGGGAAGCGGTCCTTCGGGTCCTTGGCCATCGCCCGCTCCACGAGGGCGCGAGTGGCGACCGGCAGCGTCGCCGGCAAGGGCGGCGGCTCGTCCTGCAGGTGCTTGAGCGCGATCTCCAGCGGCGCGTTGCCGTTGAACGGCGGCGCGCCGGTGAGGCAGTGGTAGGCGACCACGCCCAGCGCGTAGATGTCCGCCGATGGCGAGATCGGCCGGCCGGAGGCCTGCTCCGGCGACATGTACAGCGCGGTGCCAATGACCGCGTTGACTTTCGTGACGGCGGTCACCTCGGCCGAACGGGCCACGCCGAAGTCGACCAGCGTCACCGCGCCGTTGTCGGCGACGAGCAGGTTGTTGGGCTTCACGTCGCGGTGGATGATCCCCTTGGCGTGGGCGGCGTGCAGCGCGTCGGCGGCCTGGGCCACGATGTCCAGGGTCTCGTCGACCGACAGCGCGCCCTCGGCGGTGATCCGCTCGCCCAGCGGGCGGCCCTCGACGAAGGCCATGACCAGGAACAGCGTGCCCTCGGGGCTCTCGCCGTAGTCGTACACGCCGACGACGCCCGGGTGGCCGATGGAGGCCATGATCCGGGCCTCGGAGCGGAAGCGGCTGCCGAACTCCGTGTTGCTCATATGGCCGGGCAGCAGCACTTTCACGGCCACCGTCCGGCCGAGCGTCTTGTCGGTGGCGCGGAACACCTGCCCCATGCCGCCGCTGGCGACGAACTCCTCGAGGCGGTACCGGTCGCCGAGCACGTCCCCTGGTCCCAACACGTGCATGAAGGTACCCAACGACGAGCTTCGCGACACGCCGGGCGCGCAGTGCGATCTGTACCCTGCAGTGTCGTAGAGTCGGTCAACGGCTGACTCGCTTCCCCCCAAAGGCCGACGCCGACTCGGTCCCGGGGTGGAGTGAAAGCCGCCGGGAGGGGCGCAGACAGCGATGACAGGCATGGGCGACCAGGCGGAGTCGTGGACCACCACGATGCGCGCCGAGCAGGCCTCGCTTGACCTCGGTGCGGAGCTCGGGCCGGCGGACCCGACCGCGTACACGATGCGCAAGCCGATCCCCGAGCCGATGCCGATGGACCGGCACGGCCCGGCGCGGATCATCGCCATGGCCAACCAAAAGGGCGGTGTCGGAAAGACGACGTCGACCATCAACCTGGGCGCGGCACTCGCGGAGTACGGGCGGCGGGTGCTGCTCGTCGACTTCGACCCCCAGGGCGCCCTCTCGGTCGGCCTCGGCGTCAACCCCCACAACCTCGATCTCACGATTTACAACGTCCTGATGGACTCGGACGTGACGGTCGAGGACATCAGGATCAAGACGGACATCGCCGGCCTGCACCTGCTGCCCGCCAACATCGACCTGTCGGCCGCCGAGATCCAGCTGGTCACCGAGGTCGCCCGCGAGATGGCTCTGGCGCGCGTGCTGCGGCCGGTCCTCAAGGAGTACGACTTCATCCTGATCGACTGCCAGCCCTCGCTGGGCCTCCTCGCCATCAACGCGCTGACCGTGGCCCACGGCGTGATGATCCCGCTGGAGTGCGAGTTCTTCTCGCTGCGCGGCGTGGCGCTGCTGCTCGACACCATCGACAAGGTCCGCGAGCGGCTCAACTTCGACCTCGAGCTCGAGGGCATCCTCGCCACGATGTACGACAGCCGCACCACGCACTGCCGCCAGGTGCTGCAGCGGGTCGTCGAGGCGTTCGGCGACAAGGTGTACCAGACCGTCATCACCAAGACCGTGAAGTTCCCGGAGTCGACCGTCGCCGGCGCGCCGATCACGACCCTCGACCCGTCCTCGTCCGGCGCGCGCAACTACCGGCAGCTCGCCCGAGAGGTGATCGCGCAGCAGGCCGAGCGGCGGTTGTAGGGGCTTTCCGCTGTTCGTGCGCTACGTTCTTTGGCGTGACTGAGCCGGTTTTGGATGCGGCGTTCGCGGATTCGGCGGGTGGCGACGCGCCGTCGTCCACTGTCGTATCTCCGGGCGCGGTGCCCGCGCCGCGCTCGTCGCCCGCCTCCGGGCCGCCCGCCGTGTCGGTGGCCGACGCGGACGTCGCCGACCCGACGGTTTCCTCCGATGCGGCCGCCAGCTCCGGGTTCCAGGTCAAGCTGGCGAACTTCACCGGCCCGTTCGACCTGCTGCTGCAGCTGATCGGCAAGCACAAGCTGGACGTGACCGAGGTCGCCCTGCACACGGTGACCGACGACTTCATCGCGTACATCCGCTCGATGGGCGACGACTGGGATCTCGACGAGGCATCCGAGTTCCTGGTCGTCGCCGCCACGCTGCTCGACCTCAAGGCCGCCCGGCTGCTGCCCTCCGCGACCGTCGAGAACGAGGAGGACCTGGCGCTGCTGGAGGCGCGGGACCTGCTGTTCGCGCGGCTGCTGCAGTACAAGGCGTTCAAGGAGGCGGCCGCGCACATCGCCGGCCTGGAGGCGGTAGGCTCACGCCGCTACCCGCGCGCCGTGACCCTCGAACCGCGCTACGCCGAGGCGCTGCCGGACCTGGTCCTGGGCGTCGGCCCGCAGCGGCTGCTCAAGCTCGCGCTCAAGGCCTTCACGCCCAAGTTGCCGCCGGTAGTGTCGATCGCGCACATCCACATGGTGCGCGTCAGCGTGCGCGAGCACGCGAACATCATGCGTGATCGGCTCATGCAGCAGCGCGTGGCCTCCTTCACCGACCTGTGCATCGATTGTGAATCGACGCTCGAGGTGGTGGCCCGCTTCCTGGCCTTGCTTGAGTTGTACCGTGAGGATCTGGTCAGCTTCGAGCAGGTCCAGGCCCTCGGCGAGCTGATCGTCCGCTGGACCGCCCTGGAAGACGCCGACGTCGACATCGAGGTCGAGGAGTACGAGGGTTCGCCCGCCCCCGCTCCCACCCCGCCCGCCGCTTCCGACTCGGACTCCGTCTCCGATTTGGACTCGGACTCGGTTTCGGACTCGGACGCCGGCTCGGACTCGGACTCGGATGCTGGCTCAGACTTGGACGCTGGCTCGGACTTGGATTCCGGCTTCGCTTCGGACTTGGGCGCGATTTCGGACTTGGACTCCGATTTTGCTTTGGACTCCGATTTTGCTTTGGACTCGGACTCGGACTCGGACTCGGACTCCGGTGACGCCGTTTCGGTTTCGGCCGATGATGCCGACGCCGGCGTCCGATTTGCCGACGGTGACGCCGGGGGCGATGATGCGCTGCACGCCGGAGGCGGTCCCGAGCGCGACGATGCTGCCCAGACCGATAGTTCGCACGGCGCGGAGGAGCCGGCGGCCGGGCATGCCGCGGTGGAAGACGACGAGGTGGACCAGTGAACCAGGACGACAAGCCGACGGGGTCGCTCGCCGACCAGGCCGCGAACTGGATTCCGCCCTGGGCCCGCCCGAAGCCCGAGCCGCAGCCCCAGTCGTTCCCCGAACTGCAATGGCAGTCCGACGCGGAGGAGCCACCGCCGGACCCGTCAGAGCCGCCGACCCCGGCCCGGGACATCGAGCCGACCGACATCGAGCCGACCGACACCGAGCCGACCGACGACCTGGAGACGTCGCCGGAACCCATCGCCGAGCCCACGGAGTCACCGGCCGAGCCGCAACCGGAAGCCGCACCCGAACCGGAAGCCGTCACCGAGCCTGAGCCTGCGCTCGAGCCCGAGCCTGAACCCGAGGCGGCGGTGGAGCCCGAGCCCGCACCCGAGACCGCGGTGGAGCCCGAGCCCGCACCCGAGACCGCGGTGGAGCCCGAGGCGGCGGTCGAGCCCGCGACCGTAGTCGAGCCCGAGCCTGAACTCGAACCCGAGGCGGCAGTCGAGCCTGAGACCGAGGCGGAGCCGGCCGTCGAGCCCGAGGCCGTGCCGGTAGCCGAGGTTGAGTCCGAGCCGGAGCCTGTGGCCCCAGCCGAGCCTGAGGCGGCGGTCGAGCCCGAGGCCGACGCGGAGCCGGCCGTCGAGTCCGAGCCCGTGTCGCCGGCCGAGCCCGAGTTGGCTATCGAGCCGGCGGCTGAGCCCGAGCCGGAGGGCCAGCTGGCGACTGAGCCCGAGCCGGAGGCGGCGGGGGCCGAAGCCGAGGGTGACCTTGACGGCGAGGCAGACGCTGAGGCTGAGGTTGCGGCTGCTGAGGCTGTTGAGACCGGTGTGCCTGAGGCGGCTTCTGAGGTTGTGGCCGAGACGCTGCCGGGTATCGAGGTGGGTGCGGAGGGTGACGGGGAGGCTCCGGCCGAGGCCGTTCGGGCGGAGATGTCGGAGAGTGAGCTCCGCGGGGCGGTCGAGGCGATTCTGCTCGTTGTCGACGAGCCCACCAGCGAGGTGACCCTGGCCCAGGTCCTCGAGCAACCCGTCGATCGGGTGGTGGCGGCGCTGGAGGCGGCTTCCCGGGAGTACACCTCGCTGGGGTTTGGGTTTGATCTTCGGCGGGTGGCCGGGGGGTGGCGGCTCTACACCCGGCCCGAATATGCCGCGTATGTGGAGAAGTTCGTGCTTGACGGGCAGCAGATCCGGCTGACCCAGGCGGCGTTGGAGACACTCGCCGTGGTCGCCTACAAGCAGCCCGTGACCAGGTCGCGGATCTCGGCCATCCGCGGTGTGAACTGTGACGGTGTGGTACGTACGCTGGTTACGCGGGGTCTGATCGAAGAGACCGGGAGTGAGCCCGAGAGCGGCGCATTCCTCTATCGGACGACCACGCTGTTTCTGGAGAAGCTCGGCCTGGACAGTGTCGACCAGCTCCCGCCGCTCGCCCCGTTCCTACCCGACGACATAGATGAGATCGCCGATGCCCAGCGTTGACCCGTCCGTTGACCCCGACTACGCCGCCGCCGAGTTCGAGGGTTCCGCCTTCGACGCGCCGCCGGACGCCGAGCCGCCACGCCACGAGGAGCGGCTGCAGAAGATCCTGGCCGCGGCCGGGCTGGGGTCGCGGCGCACCTGCGAGCGCATGATCGACGAGGGGCGGGTCACCGTCAACGGCAAGGAAGCCACGCTCGGCGACAAGGCCGACGCGGTGCGCGACGCGATCCACGTCGACGGGCAGCGGCTCGTCACGGACGCGCGCATGGTGTACCTGGCGATGAACAAGCCGCAGGGCGTCGTCTCGACCATGGACGACGAGAAGGGCCGCGACGCGATCGCCGACTTCCTGCCGAACATCACCACGCGGGTGTTCCACGTCGGCCGGCTCGACCAGGACAGCGAGGGCCTGCTGCTGCTCACCAACGACGGGGGACTGGCGCACAAGCTCATGCACCCGTCGTACGAGGTGGCCAAGACCTACCAGGTCGAAATCCCGGGGCCGGTCCCGCGCGCGATGGGCCGGCAGCTCAAGGCCGGCGTCACCCTGGAGGACGGCCCGGTGAAGGTCGACTCGTTCCGGGTCGTGGACGCCTACGGCAAGGTGGCGCTGGTCGAGGTCATCCTCCACGAGGGCCGCAACCACATCGTGCGGCGCATGTTCGACGCGGTCGGATTCCCGGTGCAGCGGCTGATCCGCACCCAGATCGGCCCGATCCGCCTCGGTGACCTGCGGCCCGGCCGCACACGCCACCTGTCGCAGGCGGAGGTCGGCGCCCTCTTCAAGGCGGTCGGCGAGTAGTCGCCCTGGCGTGCGCGTCGCCCTGGCGTGCGCGTCGCCCTGGCGTGCGCGTCGCCCTGGCGTGCGCGTCGCCCTGGCGTGCGCGTCGCCCTGGCGTGCGCGTCGCCCTGGCGTGCGCGTCGCCCCGGCCGCCGCCCTGGCCCCGAGGCCGTGGTGTATGAGGTGAGCTCAGCGCCTGATCATGGTGGCAGGCGGAGGTCACCGCAGTTGGGCGTCGCTGGCCTCCGGCGGGGCGCAGCGGTCGTCGGCGCCGTCCCCAGCGTGTCGCGGATGCCTCACCCGTCGGGCGAACGTCCGATTGGTGTGGCCCGGGCGGACGTATGTCTCCGTGATCATGCTGTCCGTCGTGGCGAATCACGGGTTTGCCATGATCCCGGAGACTTTCGGTACACGGGTGTACATGGACACTCCGTGATCATGAAAAACCCTTGGTGTCGGTGGCGGGTGGGGCATGATCGCGGAGAGTTCCGGTCGGTGCACTGTGCTCCCGCGGGCCGCTCTGGTCCCGCGCCAGCTCTTGGCTGGGCGCCGGCTTGGCTCCGCGTCGGCTTGGCCCCCGTCGGCTTGGCCCCCGTCGGCTCGGCCCCCGTCGGCTCGGCCGCCCGCCGGCTCGGTCGGTGTCCGCGCGCCCAGGTCGGCCGGTGTCCGCGCCCCGGGTCGGCCGCCGTCCGCGCGCCCGGGCCGGCCGCCGTCCGCGCGCCCGGGCCGGCCGCCGTCCGCGCGCCGAGGTCGGTCGGTGTCCGCGCGCCCGGGTCGGTCGGTGTCCGTCCGCCAGGTCGGCCGTCCGACCGGTTGCGCCGGGCCTCCGCCGCGCTTCGCGCGGGTTCGGGTGCGCTGCGGCGTGATGCGGACAGGATCTGGCCGCATCGGGCGGTGATACTGAGGGCATGCTGGAGACCTCGGCCCGCCTGCTCGCGCTGCTGTCGCTGCTGCAGGCGCGCCGGGACTGGCCCGGTCGCACGCTCGCCGACCGGCTCGAGGTCAGCCCGCGTACCGTCCGTCGCGACGTCGACCGGCTCCGTGAGCTCGGCTATCCGGTGCAGGCGACGCGCGGGCCGGACGGCGGGTATCGGCTCGACGCCGGCTCCGAACTGCCGCCCCTGCTCTTCGACGACGACCAGGCCGTGGCCGTGGCGGTGGCATTGCAGACGGCGACGATGTCCGTGCAGGGCGTCGAGGAGGCGGCGCTGCGGGCGCTCGCCACGGTCCGCCAGGTGATGCCGGCGCGGCTGCGGCACCGGGTCGACGCGCTGCAGGTCACCCGGGTCGTGAAGAACACCTGGCGGGAGGCGGATATCGACGCCGAGCATCTCCTCGCCATCGGTACGGCGGTCCGCGCGCGCGAGGTGTTGCGGTTCGACTACGCGGGGCGGCGGGAGCTGGCCGAGGGGCCCGGTGGCGAGCGGCCGCCCAGGCGCACGGAGCCGCACCATCTGGTCACGTGGGGTGGCCGGTGGTACCTCGTGGGGTGGGATCTCGACCGTAAGGACTGGCGGACGTACCGTGTCGATCGCATGACGCTGCGCACGCCCAACGGGCCCCGGTTCGCGCCGCGGGCCCTGCCGGCGCCGGACGTGGCCGCGTTCATCGCCGAGCGGTTCGAGGGCCACGAGCCGTTTCCGTGCCGGGGGACGTGCATCCTGCACGCGCCGGCCGGAGCGGTGAAGGACTGGGTGCGCGGCCAGGGCGTGGTAGAGGTCATCGGGCCGGACCGCTGCCGGGTCACCGCCGGTTCCTGGTCGTGGACCGGGCTGGCCGGCTGGTTCGGGATGTTCGGTGTCGACTTCGAGCTGGTCGGGCCGCCGGAACTGCGCGAGGCCGCCGCCGTGCTCGTGAGTCGGTTGACAAACTCGCTTGATTATTCGGTACCGCCCGAGGCGCCGAATATTGACGTACCCAATAATCAATAAAGGCCGGGCGGAAACCCTCCCCCTGGTCTCCGGCCCGGCCGGGATTATCGGCGGCCGCCGGTCAGGCCTTGCGGACAGCCTCCAGCGCCTTGCCCCACCGCACCGTCTGGTCGATCACGGTGGTGAGCGTGGCCTCGTGCTGCTCGTTGGGCTTGAAGACGCTGAAGTTCTCGAAGTCGTTGAACAGCGAGAGGGCCAGCTGGGCGCGCACGTCGGCGATCTGCAGCTCGCCCGCGATGAGCCGCAGATGCTCGACGGCGCGGGTGCCGCCGGCGGAGCCATAGCTGACGAAGCCGGCCGCCTTGTTGTTCCACTCGGCGTAGAGGAAGTCGATCGCGTTCTTCAGGGCGCCGCTGGTGGAGTGGTTGTACTCCGGCGTGACGAAGATGTAGGCGTCGAACTCGGCGATCTTGGCCGACCATTGCTTGGTGTGCTCGTTCGCATACTGCCCGAACGACGGCGGCATCGCCTCGTCCAGGTGTGGCAGGTTGTAGTCGAGCAGGTCGACCAGCTCGAACTCCGCGTCGCCGCGGCGGCTGGCGATGTCGTACACCCACTTGGCAACGGCCTCGCCGTTCCGGCCCGGGCGAGTGCTGCCGAGGATGATTCCGACCTTGGTCATTTCCGTGCTTCCTCTTCCTGAAGGCCGCCACCGCGGATGGGTGACGTGTCACCGAGACGATAACGCACAACCACGGTGACATGTCACCCACTCCCGTAGACTTTCGGTGTGACGGATCCGAACTGGCTCGACGAGCGGCAGCAGCGGGCCTGGCGCGGATACTTGGCCCTCCACGCCGAGGTGCAACGGCGCGTGGCGCGGCAGTTGCTGCGCGAGACCGGCCTGACCAGCGCCGAGTACGCCGTTCTGGCGAGTTTGTCCGAGGCGCCGAGTGGCCGGCTGCGGGTTTTCCAGCTGCGGCACGCCGCGGAGTGGGAGAAGACGCGGCTCACGCACCAGATCACCCGGATGACGGCGCGGGGGCTCGTGGCGCGGGAGCCGTGCGAGGACGACCCGCGCGGGGCGTTCGTCGTGCTGACCGAGGCCGGCTGGGACGCGGTCACCGCGGCGGCGCCGCGGCATGTTGCTCACGTTCGGAACTGGTTCTTTGACGCGCTGCGACCGGAGCAGATCGAGGCGCTGGTCGATATTTCGCAATCCGTGTTGTCGCGGCTGCCCGAGGCGGACCGGTTGATGGGGCAGCCGTGCCCGCCGCCGGACAGCTCCTTCCCGGCCGCGGAACTCGCGGTGATGGCGGGGTTCGCGGCCGACTCGGCTTCGTGCGGCGTGGCGGACCCGGACGGGGGACCGTGCGGGACGACGGACCCGGGCAGCGAGATATGTGGCACGGAGACCGACATTTCCGACATTTCGAAAATATCGGAATCATGCGCCTCTGCGCCATGCGGTGGTGACGACGACGGCTGCCGGGAGACGCTCTCGTAACGGGCCAGCCGAGGTCGGCGGCTTGTGGGGCGGTTGAAGGTGCCCGGCTGAGGCGCGGGACCGACACGGGCGGCCGGGCGGCTGAGGTGCGCACCGGGCGCGGGCGGACTGAGGTGGCGGCTGGACGGCTGAGGTGCGCTGATGCGGTGTGCCATACCGCGCAAACTGGGTGTGACGGCGGCCTCCCGTGGGTGGGCGTCATCGGCGGGTCAAGTACTGTTTTGAAGGGCTTCATCGAGTCATCTGCGTGAGGAGACGGGCGTGCACGACGAGGGCCGGCAATTGGTGGTTGCGGTCGACGGGCCCTCCGGCTCCGGCAAGTCCACGATCTCCCGGCGGGTCGCCCAGGCGCTGCACGCCCGCTACCTGGACACCGGCGCGATGTACCGGGCCGTGACCTACGCGGTGCTGCGCGACAACGTCGACCTCGCCGACGTCGACAAGATCGCCGCGGTGGCCGAGGACATCCACGTGGCCATCGGCACCGACCCGGTGGCGCCGCACGTCAGCGTCGACGGCGTCGGCGTTGACAGGGAGATCCGCGGGCCCGAGGTGACCCGGGCGGTGTCGGCGGTCTCCGCCGTGCCGGCCGTGCGCGCGATCCTCGTGGCGCAGCAGCGGGCGATCATCGCCGACGCCGAGCGGATCGTGGTCGAGGGGCGCGACATCGGCACGGTGGTGGCGCCGGACGCCGACCTCAAGGTGTATCTGACCGCCGACGCCGAGGAGCGGGCCCGCCGCCGCAGCAGCGAGAACGCGACCAGCCAGGCGGCGACCGCGGCCGACCTCGCCCGGCGTGACCGGCTCGACTCGACCCGGTCCGCCGACCCGCTGCGGCAGGCCGAGGACGCCGTCGTGCTCGACACCACCACGCTCGGTATCGACGAGGTCGTCGAGCGGTTGCAACGCATGCTCGACAAGGTGACAGCGTGAACGCAACGCCCGCGGACGTGTCCCGCGAGGCCGTCGACGACGAGCCCGAGCTGAGCATGCCCATCGTCGCGGTCGTCGGCCGGCCCAACGTCGGCAAGTCCACGCTGGTCAACCGCATCCTCGGGCGCCGGCAGGCGGTCGTGGAGGACGTCGCCGGCGTGACGCGCGACCGGGTCGCCTACGACGCGGAGTGGACCGGCCGCAACTTCACGATCGTCGACACCGGCGGCTGGATGCCCGACGCGCGCGAGCGCGCCAAGGCCATCGCCACGCAGGCGGAGATCGCCGCGCAGACCGCCGACGTGGTGCTCTTCGTCGTCGACGCCACGATCCCGCCGACCTCCGACGACGAGGCGGCCGTGCGCATGCTCCGGCGCAACGGCAGCAAGGTCATCCTGGTCGCGAACAAGGCCGACAACGACCGTATCGAGAACGAGATCGCCGGCCTGTGGGGCCTGGGCCTCGGCGAACCCTTCCCGGTCTCGGCCCTGCACGGCCGCGGTTCGGGAGACCTTCTCGACAAGATCCTGGAATACCTTCCAGAAGCCAAGCCGGTGGTACCCCGCGAAGCCGGCCCGCGCCGCATCGCACTCGTCGGCCGTCCCAACGTCGGCAAGTCCAGCCTGCTCAACAAGCTCGCGAAAGAGGAGCGGGCGGTGGTCGACTCGGTCGCCGGAACGACCGTCGACCCGGTCGACAGCCTGGTCGACTTCGGCGGCGAGACGTGGCACCTGGTCGATACCGCCGGCCTGCGCAAGCGCGTCGCACACGCCAACGGCACCGAGTATTACGCATCGCTGCGCACCAATGCCGCGATCGAGGCGGCGGAGGTCGCGATCGTCCTGCTGGACGCGAGCGAACCCATTTCCGAGCAGGACCAGCGCATCATCTCAATGGTGATCGACGCCGGCCGCGCGCTGGTCATCGCGTTCAACAAATGGGACCTCGTCGACGACGACCGGCGGTACACCCTCGGCAAGGAAATCGACCGGGAACTGCGCCGCGTGCCGTGGGCCGTGCGGGTCAACGTCTCCGCGCTGACCGGCCGCGCGGTCGACAAGCTCGCCCCGGCGCTGCGCACCGCCCTCGCCAACTGGGAGCGCCGCGTGCCGACCGGCCAGCTCAACCAGTGGCTGACCGCGCTCGTCCAGGCGACACCCCACCCGATCCGCGGCGGCCGCGCCCCGCGCGTGCTGTTCGCGACCCAGGCCGGCGTTTCCCCGCCGAAGTTCGTGCTGTTCACCACCGGCGCGCTCGACCCGGGCTACGTCCGATTCGTGGAGCGCCGGCTGCGCGAGGAGTTCGAGTTCACCGGCACCCCGATCCACATCACGGTCAAGCCGCGGAAAAAGAACAAGAAATAGCTCGGCGGTCAGTCGGCCAGCGCGAAGATCTCGTAGTGCAGCTGGGCGCGGGGCACGCCGAGCCCGCGCAGCGTTTCGAGGACCGCGTTCGTCATTGCCGACGGCCCGCAGACGTATATGTCGCGTTGCCGTATATCCGGAACGAGCGACAGCAAATGCTCGGCGCCGAGCGGTGTCGGCTTCGTCGCGCCGGTGCGGCCGGTCACCAGGTGCAGCTGCGCGCCCTTGGCGGCGGCCAGCCGGCGCAGTTCGCCGAGCAGCGGGGCGTCGGCCTCGGAGCGGGCCCGGTACAGCACCACGATCGAGCCCTCGAGCTCCTCCAGCAGCGACCGGATTGGCGTCACCCCGACCCCGCCGGCAATCAATAATGTCGCCGTTTGCGTACGGTGCTGGCTCGTGAACGCACCGTACGGGCCCTCGACGAATACGCGCGTGCCGACGCGGAGGTGCCGCAGGCCCGCGCTGCCGGAGCCGACCGCCTTCGCGGTGAGCCGCAAGCCGCGCCCGTCGGGGGCCGTCGACAGCGAGAACGGGTTGACCTGCCACCAGCGGGCCGGCGTGAGGAAGCGCCAGAGCATGAACTGCCCGGCCTGCGCCGGCATCCGGTCGAGGTCACGCCCCGTGACGTGCACCGACACCACGTCGTCGGACTCGGGTACCACCGCCGAGACGCGCAGGCCGTGGCGCGCGTTGCGCCATAGCGGCAGCGCGATCCGGCCGAGCACGAACGCGCCGATCGCCGCCGTCCACAGCACCCACCAGTACACCTTCGCCCAGGTCGCGGGCTGCGAGATCGGGTTCTCGACGGTCTGGTGGACGATCGCGAACCCCACCACCGCGTACATGCCCAGGTGCAGCGCGTGCCACAGCTCGTACGGTAGCCGTCGGCGCACTGTGCGTATCGAGGTGAGCACGATAATGAGCAGCAGGGTGCCGGCGATAATCCCGGCGAGCGTGCCGAGCGAGCCGAGCCACGCGTCGGCCAGCTTCCCGAAGGGCCAGTTGCGAATCCGGGCGTACGCCCACGAAGCGAGCGTCGCGTGCACGACCACCGTCCACGCGAGGGTGATTCCGACCCAGCGGTGCCAGGCGGTGAGCTGACCCATCCCGAGCCGGCGATCGAGCCAGGGAATCCGGGCCACGAGCACGAGCTGTAACGCGAGGAGCACCGCGGCGTGCAGGCCGAGGAACCGCCCGACGGACAGCATCGGCTCGGGCGTGTCGGCGGCAGTGAAGAACAGCACCTCGACGACGATGGCGTTGGCGATCGCCACGGCGAGTACCGCCAGTGTCGCGCGCTGCGGGCCGGTCATGATGCGGCGTCGGGTCGTGCGTGCGCGCGGCGCGGCGGTGATCATAAGGCCTCGAATCGGTCGGACAGGGCGTACCGCAGCAGAACGACGTCATCCATCTGGCGCACCTCCGCCATGGTGGCGCGGTGGCCCGGGTGCCAGGGGAAACGGCCGTCGCCGACGAACCGCGTCGCCCGCCCGTCACCCACGAAGAATGGTGCGATCACCAGCTGCAGTTCGTCAACGAGGCCGGCGGTCAGGAACATGGTGTGGATCGTGCTGCCGCCCTCGACCAGCAGCCGCCGCACGCCGCGCGCCGCCAGGTCCTCGAGCGCGAGGGCGAGATCGACCGGCTCGCCGCCGTCGACGACGGTCGCCCGCCCGTCGAGCCGTTCGCGGTTGTGACACGCCGTTTTCGTCGCGCAATAAACGATTTTCTCGGTGTCGCCGTCGGTGAAGAACCGTGACTCCGGGTCGACGTCGCCGTGACCGACGATCGCGACCTTGGCCGGCAACGGCGGCAGCCCGTTCTCGGCCCGCCGTTCGCGCCGCTCGGCCGCCCGCACCATGAGCCGCGGGTTGTCGCGCCGGATCGTGTTGGCCCCGACGAGGATCGCGTCGCACTCGGCCCGCATGGCGTCGACGCGGTCGAGGTCCTCGCTGTTGGAGAGCACGAGCCGCTCGTCGGTGGCGTCGTCGAGGTAGCCGTCCAGCGACATCGCGCAGCTCAGCAGCACGTAGGGCCGTGCCCGCTCGCCCGCGCCGCCGCTCCGGACCGCGTCACCCTCGCCCCGGGTAGTGCCGCCCTCGCCCCGGACGGCCATATCGCCGTTGCTCCGGGCCGCGATGGTGCCCTCCTGCCGGACGGCCACGTTGCCGTCGCCACGGAGGGCTGCGTTGCCCTCGCCCCGGGTGGTGCCGCTCTCGCCCCGGACGGCCATGTCGCCGTTGCTCCGGGCCGCCACGGTGCCCTCCTGCCGGACGGCCACGTTGCCGTCGTCCCGGGCGGCCGTGCTGTCGTCGCTCGGGGCGGCTGCGTTGTCGTCGCTATGGAGGGCCGCGTTGCCCTCGCCCCGGGCCGCAATGTTGCCGCTTTCGGTGGTCGAGCGGTTGCCCTGAGTTACTGAATTGCCGGTTTGCGGATTATCGCCATTGCCGGGATGGATTTCGGGATTACCGTCGATCGGCGCGGGGGCTGGGAGCGCCGCGATGGTTCGGCCATCACCCTGCACACTTGGATCATAACTGTGTGTCAATGATGCGTCGACCCGTATTGCGTCGGCCCGCGGCGGGGCGGTTGTGTCAGCGCGCGGCGGCACGGTTGGCCTTCGCCGCCAGGTAGCCCGCGTTGGCCGAGCTCAGGAACACGCCGGTCGGCACCACGCTGGCCACGGTCACGCCGAGCCGGTCGAGCTGGTCGGCCTTGTCCGGGTTGTTGGTCAGGAGTGCGATCCGCGACACGCCGAGCGCGTCGAGCATCTGCGCCGCCGCCGAGTAGTCGCGCTCATCTTCCGCGTGACCGAGGGCGATATTGGCCTCGTACGTGTCCAGGCCGGTGTCCTGCAGCGCGTATGCGTCGAGCTTCGAGTACAGGCCGATGCCGCGGCCCTCCTGGCGCAGGTACAGCAGGAAACCACCCGCCTCGGAGATGCGCTCGATCGCCTCGCGCAGCTGCGGGCCGCAGTCGCAGCGCTCGCTGCCGAAGATGTCACCGGTCAGGCACTCGCTGTGCAGGCGGACCAGCGGCGGCACCCCGCCGCCGGCGCTGCGGCGCACCGCGGCGGCCCAGTCACCCAGGCCGAAAGCGACGTGTTCGCGCCCGTCGACCAGGCCGTTGAACGAGAACAAGCGGGCGGTGGTGGAGTATCCGTCGAGGAGTCGCAGCGGCACCGTCACCTGCGTGCGCATCGTTGCCCCGGGCAAAGTTTCGAACATCCTTCTCCTTCAGCTGGCCACGGCGCGTCGGCGGAAGAGCAGCACCGCGACGCCGGGAAGGCTCGACACCAACACCAGTACCCCGTAGACGGTCGCCGTCGCGACGCCCTGTGCGGCGGTCAGACCGGCCGCCCCGAACGCCCAGGCGGCCACGCCCTCCCGCGGCCCGAACCCGCCCACGTTCGCGGGCACGCCCATCGCGAGCAGCGCGAGCAGTGTGAGCGGCAGCAACTGGGCGGCCGGCGCGGTCAGGCCGGCGGTCCGCGCGGCGACCAGGAACGTCACGAGATGCCCACCGACCGCGACCGCCGAGAACAATACGACGCCCGGCCAGATGCGCCGCGCCATGAGCACGGTCCGCACATCCTTGCGCGCGGTCTGTACCGCCCGCCGCCACACCCGCGGCCCGCGCCGCCCGGCGACCAGCGCCAGCAGCGCCACGACCAGCACGCCCCCGCCGACGGCGGCGGCGATCCGCGGCATGTACGGCCGCACCGGCGACGGCAGCGCCCACAGCAGCCCGACGGCGAGCGCACACTGCACGACCTGCCCCGCGCTGCGTTCCCACACCACGGCCCGAATGCCCCGCCCGACGTCGCCACGCTCGCGCCCGTGACCGACCGCACGGTCGACGTCACCGAGCACGCCTCCGGGCAGCGTCGAGTTGATGAGCACCGCCCGGTAACAGTCCGCGACCGCGGTGTGCAGCGGCAGGTGCAGCCCCAGCCCGCGCGCGACCAGCCGCCACCGCCACGCGCACGCCACGATCGTGGCGGCCCCCACCAGCAGCGCCGCGGCCAGCGCCCACGCGTCGATCATCCGCAGCCCGGCGAGGAACGGCCCGCTACCGAGCCGCCACACCAGCAGCCCGAGCACGGCAATGCCGGCAACCGTCCGGACCAGCCCCCACGGGCTTCGCCGCGCGCGCTTCCCGGATTGACCCGGCGTGTCCGTCGCATCACCCTCGGAAGCCAACCGTGTGGCGGAAGGCGAAGACTCGGCGGCCGGCGAGGACGTGGCGGCCGCGGCTCGCGACGGCGCGACAGACGGTGGCGGCGCGATGACGCCGGACCGCGCGGCCGTGGTGGTGGATGGCGGGGCGGTGGCGTTGGACCGCGCGGCCGTGGTCGCCGTGGCGGTGGACCGCGCCGCTGTGGTGGCGGACGGCGGCGCTGTGGTGGCGGACGGCGGCGCGGTGGCGGCGGAGGGTGAGGGCCCGGCGGGTGACGGCAGCGCGGCGGCCGGCGGCGCTTCGGGGCGCGCGGGCACGTCAATGCGCTGCATGGTGGAACTCCTCCCGGGGATCTCTCAAGTCCATACGCCCCTCGTGGCAATCGGGTTCAGTCGTTCGCCGGTGGCGCTCGGATGTATCAGAAATCACGTACGGGGGTCGTGAGGGTTCAATGTGTGACCGAATAATCGTCGCCGATCGGGTTGGCGGGCAGATTGCGGAGCGTGTCGGAGACCTGGCGGGTCGTTACGGACCAGTCGGTCAGGGTGTCGCGGCGGGCGCGGGCGGCGGCGCGGAGCCGGGCGCGTAGCGGGGGGTCGGTGAGCCAGTTACGGAGCGCTGCGGCGAGTGCCGCCGGGTCGTCCGGTGGGATCAGGAAGCCCGGCACCGCGCCGTCGGGGGCGCGGCCGACGGCCTCCGGCAGGCCCTTCGCCGTTGTGGCCAGGACCGGGATGCCGCGGGCGAGGGCCTCGGCGGCGACCATGCCGTAGGTCTCGCCGCGGGACGGGTGGACCAGCAGGCCGGCGCCGGCGTACAGGCCGTCGAGCTCGGCGCCGACGCGTGGGCCTTCCAGTCGCAGTCGGTTGCCGATGTGGTACTCCTCGATGCGCGCCCCAAGCGTCTCCACGAAGGGCGCGTCGCGGTCGATGGCACCCGCGCAGACGCAGGTCCACGGTAGGTCCGCCACCTGGGCCAGGGCCTCCACCAGCACGTCGTGGCCCTTGTGCGGTGCGACCACGCCCACGCACAGGAAAGAGGCTTCGGGACCCGTCGACAATTCCGCCGGAGCGACGCCTGGAGTGGCGACCCGGACGCGGTCCGTGGGCAGGTCGTACAGGGCGGTCAGGTGCCGGCGGGTCCACTCGCCGGTCGCGACGATCGCGCGGGCGGTGCGCAATGCCGCGGCCTCGGGTCGGCGGGCCGACGGGTCGGTGTCCCCGAACGGCATGTGCACCAGGAGCACCAGGCGGAGCCGGTACGCGTGGGTGGTCAGGACCGTCGGTGCGCACGACGCGATCAGGCCGTCGACCAGCACCGGCGCGTCGTCGGGCACGCCGGCCAGAATCGCGTTCAGGGCGGCCAGGTCCGCCGTCGTCGGGCGGGGCCACGCTCCGTAGGCGGGGTGTTCGTGTACCCGCCAACCCTGGGTGACGAGGCCGGAGCAGAGTTCGCGGTCGTACCGGTTGCCGCCGCTCGGTGACTGTGGGTCGTCGATGTTGTCGGGCAGGATTACCTGCAAATCCATTGCCGGTAAATGGGTCACAGAGGGCGCTCGTAGGTTGCCCAGGCTACGTGGGACTCGCGCAGCGTCACCGAGATGCGCTCCAGGCCGGCCGCGCCCGGGCCCAGGGCGCCGACCTTCACTCGGGCGGCCAGGCGGTCGGCCACTACCGCGGCGAGCATTTCGGTCGAGGTGTTCACGCCCGCGAAGTCCGGCTCGTCGTCCAGGTTGCGGTAATTCATGGCGGCCAGCACCGACTTGAGCTCCGCCGACGCCAGACCGATGTCGACGACCAGGTTGTCGGCGTCCAGTTCGGTGCGGAAGAACGACACGTCGACCACGTACGTGGCGCCGTGCAGGCGCTGGGCCGGGCCGAACACCTCGCCGCGGAAGCTGTGGGCGATCATCATGTGGTCACGGACGGTGAGGCTATACACGAGCAGGGCTCCTGACGGGTCGGCGATGAGGCGGGACCGAATTACCGGGCGCTTGCGGCGCGACCGGGATTAGCGGATTGCGGTGGGACCAGGATTAGCGGATTGCGGTGGGACCGGGAATAGCGATTGCCGTGGGACCGGGATTAGCAGATTGCCGTGGGACCGGGATTAGCGGATTGCCGTGGGACCAAATGGTGGAGTTGTGGTGGGACGGGATCAGTCGGTCATGGGGACGGAACACGGGGATCAGTAGGTGATGAGATGGCACAGGGCCGGCAGGGTGCCGTCGGCGAGGCGTGGCAGCACGGCGGGTAGCTCCTCGAACGGCGACTCGCCGGTGATCAGGGCGTCGAACGCCGGGTCGCGCAGTAGCCGGAGCGCCAGGGCCAGCCGATCCGCGTAGGTCCGCGAAGCCTGCCGGGCCGGTGACACGGTGCCGACCTGGCTACTACGAATGGTGAGGCGGCGCGAGTGGAACGCGCCGCCGAGGGCCAAGGTGACGGGGCGGTCGCCGTACCAGCTCAGTTCCAGCACGGTTCCCTCCGGGGCGAGCAGCTCCAGGGAACGCTGCAGGCCGGACTGCGTGGCACTGGCGTGCACCACCAGGTCGCGGTCGGGCGACGCGGTGTCCGGGGTCGCGTACCGGATGCCGAGTGCCTCGGCGATCGCGGCGCGGGACGGGTCGACGTCCACCAGCTCGACCTCGGCGCCCGGGAGCCGGGCCAGCAGCGCGGCGGCGCAGCAGCCGACCATGCCGGCGCCGAGCACGGTGACCCGGTCGCCGACCAGCGGGGCGGCGTCCCACAGGGCGTTCACCGCGGTCTCCACCGTCCCGGCGAGGACGGCGCGGCGCGGTGGCACGCCGTCGGGCACCTCGACGACCGACTCGCGCGGTACCACATAGGCGGTTTGATGCGGAAACAGGCAGAAAACCGCGCGGCCGACCAGCGACGGCGGGCCCGCCTCCACCAGGCCCACGTTGAGGTATCCGTACTTCACCGGATACGGGAAGTCGCCCTCCTGGAACGGAGCGCGCATGATCGCGTGCTGGTCCGGCGGGACCTTGCCGGCGAACACCAGGGTTTCCGTGCCGCGGCTCACGCCCGAATAGAGGGCTCGGACGAGCACTTCGCCGTCGCTCGGTGTGGGTAACGCGACGGAGCGTATCTCTCCGCGCGCCGGCGGGCCCGCTGCGGTCGCGGCGGTGATCCAGAAGGCACGGGCGTCAGGCATCGCGGCCCTCACCGGCAGTAATGGCGTTCATCGGTACCTCGTCTGGGTCGTTCGTGCCCGAACGCTCACGGTGCGTGCGGATCGCGGGTTGCAATGCGATCGAACCGTCTCGGCGCCATGCGCGTATGCACTGTCGGGTCCATGGTCAGCAGGCACAGCCACGTATACGGAGCGACAATGCCGAGGGTTCGAACCGGTCCGATCATCGGACTCATCTTCCATGTCACCGTGCTCATCGGGCTCGCGGCGAGTGTCGGGCTCGGCGCGGCGGGCTGGGCGGTCGGGCTGCTCAGCGGGATCGTCACCTGCGTGGCGCTCGGTAGCGGGCTGCAACGCTCCGGGGCCACGGGGCTCGGGGCGGCCAACGCGGTCACGCTGGCCCGGGCCGGGCTCGCCGGCGGGGTGGCCGCGCTGACCGCCGATTCCTTCACCCGGCCCGCGCCGGTGGCGGTGCTGTGCGCGCTGAGTGCCGTCGCGCTCGCGCTGGACGCCGTCGACGGCAAGGTCGCGCGGCGTATCGGCGGGGTCACCGCCCTGGGGGCGCGGTTCGACATGGAGACCGATGCCTGGCTGATTCTGGTGCTCAGCGCGTACGTCGCGGAGTCCGTCGGGGCGTGGGTGCTCGTCATCGGGCTGATGCGGTACGCGATCGGCGTGGCGACCTGGCTCGTGCCGTGGCTGCGGGGGCCGGTTCCGCCGCGGTACTGGCGCAAGGTGGTCGCGGCCATGCAGGGCGTGACGCTGGCCGTGGCCGCCTCGGGGCTGCTGCCGATCGCCGTGACGACCACGGTGGTGGCGATCTCCCTCGTGTTCCTGCTGGAGTCGTTCGGGTCCGAACTGGTGTGGCGCTGGCGCCGGCAGTCGCTCAGGCCGGCGGTGGCGTCCTGATGGCCATCCTGTCGCGCTCCGTGAGCGCCACCAGCGAGGAAGAAAAACCACAAGAGGAAATACCGGCAAAACCGGCCGCGGAAACAACGGCGGCGAAACCATCCGTGGTCAGGCGGGTGCTGCGCGGGATCGGGCTCCTCGCGGGAGCCGCCGTGGTGCTGTTCACGCTCGTCACGCCGGACAAGCTGACGCAGTTCGGGCCGCTCGCGTTCGTGCGGGTCCCGATCGAGGGGCTGCTGCTGGTCGCGCTGTACCTGGCCGCGCGGGGGCGGTTGCGGACCGTGGTCCTCGTGCTCGCCGGCGTGGCGCTCGGGCTCCTGCTGCTGGTGCGGCTGTTCAACCTCGGCTTCTACACCGCGCTCAACCGGCCGTTCGACCCGGTGCTCGACTGGGTCCTCATGGAGCCGGCGTTCGGCGTGCTCAGCTCGTCGGTCGGGCGGACGGCGGCGATCGCCGTCGCCGTGGTGCTCGGGCTGATCCTGCTCGCGGTGCCCGTGGTCATGACGTTCGCGGTGCGCGGGCTCGGCCGGCTCGCGCTGCGGCACCCCACCGGCGCGGCGCGCGGCACCGCCGTGCTGGCCGCGGTGTGGGCGGTGTGCGCGATCTTCAACCTGCAGTTCGCCAACGGGCTGCCGGTCGCCACCGACAGCGCCACCGGGGCGCTGGGCGACCAGGTCTCGCTGGTGCGGCGGGACATCAACGACGGCGAGAAGTTCGGCCGGCAGGCCTCCATCGACGCGTTCCGCGACAAGACGGGCTCCCAACTGCTGAACGGGCTGCGCGGCAAGGACGTGCTGCTCGCGTTCGTGGAGAGCTACGGGCGCGACGCGGTCGAGAACCCGCAGTTCGCGCCGCAGGTCGGGGCCACGCTCGACGATGGCACGCGGCGGCTCGCGGCGCTCGGCTACGGTGCGCGCAGCGCGTTCCTGACCTCGTCGACGTTCGGCGGCGGCAGCTGGCTCGCCCACGACACGCTGCTGTCCGGGCTGTGGGTCGACAACCAGCAGCGCAGCGACGCGCTGCTGGAGAGCGACCGGTTCACGCTCAACGCCGCCTTCCGCCGGGCCGGCTGGCACGTGGCCGGGGTCATGCCGGCCAACGATCGGGACTGGCCCGAGGGGCAGTTCTTCCAGTACCACGACTACTACGACTCGCGCACGATGGGCTACAAGGGCCCCAAGTTCGCCTACGTGCCGGTGCCGGACCAGTTCACGCTCGCGGCGTTCCAGCGCCTCGAGCGCCAGCCCGGCCACGCGCCGGTGTTCGGCGAGGTGCCGCTGGTCTCCAGCCACGCGCCGTGGACGCCGATCCCGCAGCTGGTGGGCTGGGACCAGGTCGGCGACGGCACGGTGTACAGCTCGATGAGTACCGCCGGCGATCCGCCGGACGTGGCCTGGCGCACGTCGGAGAAGATCCGCACCGCCTATCGCAACGCCACGGTCTACTCGCTGAGCAGCCTCATCTCCTACATCGAGACCTACGGCGACGACAACCTCGTCGTGGTGTTCCTGGGCGATCACCAGCCGTCACCGGTCATCGTCGGCGACACGAAGAACCGCGACGTGCCGATCACGATCGTCGCCCACGACCCGAAGGTCCTCGACCGCATCTCCGGCTGGGGCTGGGAGAGCGGCCTGCGGCCGGACGGCGGCGCGCCGGTGTGGCGGATGGATGCCTTCCGGGACAAGTTCTTGACCGCGTTCGCATAACGGACTGCCGTATCCTCGATCGCGGCGCGCGGACGGCGCCGACGATCGCGGACGGAGCAACGGATGCCGAAAGGAACGCGCCGCCTCGGCGAGCGCGGGCGGATCGGCCCGTTCCCGCTGTGGGCGGTCGTCGTGGTGGCGATCGCCGTGGTCGCCGCGGGTGTCACCGTCGCTATCTCCGGAATGTCCGAAAAATCCGACAAATCCGGCCAAGCGCCGCCAGCGGCGCAAAACGCCACCAAGCCGGACGGGACCAAGCAAAACGGCACAGGCGGCGAAAGCCAGCCCAGCCAAGACTGCGCCACAAGCATCGTGGCCAAGATGCCACTGGAGCAGCAGGCCGGACAGCTGCTCATGATCGGCACCCCGATCGCGACGCCGCTCAACGCGACGCAGACCATCCAGAAGTACCATCTCGGCGGCATCTTCCTGGCGGGGCGCAGTTCGGCGTCGGCCGCCTCGCTGCGCCAGGCGACCGGCCAACTGCAGGACGCGGCCAAACAGGGCGGCGGCATCATGCTCCAGATCGGCATCGACCAGGAGGGCGGGCAGGTCCAGACGCTCAAGGGCGCCGACTTCCCGGCCATCCCGTCCGCGGTCAGCCAGGGCAAGCTCGACCGCGGCAAGCTCACCGCCGACACCGCCGACTGGGCCGGTCGGCTCAAGAACATCGGCGTCACCATCGACCTCGCCCCGGTCGCCGACGTGGTCCCGGCCTCCGTCGGCAAGGCCAACCCGCCCATCGGCGGCTTCGACCGGCAGTACGGCTCGACGCCCGACCCGGTCGCCGAGGACGTCGCGACCGTGGTCTCCGCGGTCCAGGGCGCCGGCGTGCTGACCACCCTGAAACACTTCCCGGGCCTGGGCCGGGTGCGGGTCAACACCGACACGTCCACCGGCGCGCGCGACGACCTCACCACCGCCGACGACCCGTCGCTGAAGCCGTTCGGCAGCGGCATCGCGGCCGGTTCCGCGGCGGTGATGATCTCCTCGGCGACGTACCCGAAGCTGGATCCGGACAACGTGGCCGCGTTCTCCGCCCCGATCGTCACCGGCCTGCTGCGCGGCAAGATGGGCTTCACCGGCCTGGTGCTCTCCGACGACCTCGGCGCCGCCACGGCGGTCAGCGGCGTGCCGCTGGGTCAGCGCGCGGTGAAGTTCGTGGCGGCCGGCGGGGACGTGGTGCTCAGCGTCCGGCTCGCCGACGCCGGCCCGATGTCCGAGGCCCTGATCGCCGCCGCCAAGGCCGACCCGGCCTTCGCCGCGAAGGTCACCGAGTCCGCGACCAGGGTGGTGCAGAGCAAGATCAAGGCCGGCCTCACTCACTGCTAGGACTTGTGTCACAGTCGGTCACAGCCATTCGTTGATCGCGGCGATGTGCACCGCGGCTTCGTAGCCCCCAGGTGCGCCACCCCGGGCCGCGACGGCGCGGTGGCGCTCGACCCGCACTCCACCGCGTGGCACTGCTGGCGAGGTTACGGGGTCGAAGCCGGTGCCCGGCCGCCCTCGACCCCGGCTTGCGCCCTCCCACGCCGCCAGGATCCAGCGGCCGGCTCAACCCCGCCGATCCACAACGGCGCGCCCCCAGCGGCCCCGCCCCGCCGCGCGCGGCGCTGGTGGCCCTGCGGCCGGCGCGGCGGGCGGCCGGCGCGGCGTTTTGCTTCCGCGATCATGCACCGGACGCGTCCACGAGCTGGGATCCTCATGATCGCGGAGCGATAGTGCCGCTCCTGGTACATCATCGCTCCACGATCATGGAGATCCCGCCATTCGGGACGCTCCTCGGCATGATCACGGAGAGAAAGCGCCGCCGGGGGCCGTTCACCAACGACCGGAGACCTCGCTCATTGCCGATCTCGACACGCCCGAACCTCAGCGCGGTCCGCCAATACCCGACTTCGACACAGGCCCTAGACCAGCGAGACCCGCGGCTAGACCAGCGAGGGCTCCAGCGACACGTCCAGGCCGTCCGCGCCCAGGTCGACCGTGATCTCGCCGGAGTCGGCCCCGGTGACCAGCAGCTGCCGGCCGATGCGGGTCTCCAGCTGGCGCTGCAGGAACCGGCGCAGCGGCCGGGCGCCGAAGACCGGATCGTAGCCGGCCTCCGCGATGAAGTGCCGGGCCTCCGGCGTCACGCGCAGCCCGACCCGGCGCTCGGCGAGCCGGCCGCGCAGGTCGTCGAGCAGCAGGTCGACGATCTGCTCCAGCTCGGCCAGGGTGAGCGGCTTGAACAGCACCGTCTCGTCGATGCGGTTGAGAAACTCCGGCCGGAACGCGCCGCGCAGCAGGTCCAGCACCCCGGTCCGGGCCGCCTCGGTCAGCTCGCCGCCGGCGGTCACGCCCTCCAGCAGCAGCTGCGAGCCCAGGTTGCTGGTCATGATGATGACGGTGTTGCGGAAGCCGACCGTGCGGCCCTGCGCGTCGGTCAGCCGGCCGTCGTCGAGCAGCTGCAGCAGGATGTTGAAGACGTCCGGGTGGGCCTTCTCGATCTCGTCGAGCAGGATCACGGAGTAGGGCTTGCGCCGGACGGCCTCGGTCAGCTGGCCGCCCTCCTCGTAGCCGACGTACCCCGGGGGCGCGCCGACCAGGCGGGAGACCGTGTGCCGCTCCTGGTACTCGCTCATGTCGAGCCGGATCAGGTTGTCCTCGGTGTCGAACAGCGCCGCCGCCAGGGTCTTGGCCAGCTCGGTCTTGCCGACCCCGGTCGGGCCCAGGAACAGGAACGAGCCGATCGGCCGGCGCGGATCCTTGATGCCGGATCGGGCCCGGATCACCGCGTCGGCGACGACCTGGACCGCCTCGTCCTGGCCGACCACGCGCTCGTGCAGGATGTCGGTCAGGCGCAGCAGCTTGTCGCGCTCGGCCTCCAGCAGGCGGGCGGTCGGGATGCCGGTCCACCGGCCCACGATGCCGGCGATCTCGTCCGGCGTGACCACCTCGCGCAGCAGCCGGTGCCCGCCCTGCTTGTCGGCGAGCCGCTCCTCCTCGGCGTGCAGCCGCCGCTCGAGCTCCGGCAGCCGGCCGAGGCGCAGCTGGGCGGCCAGGTCGAGGTCGTACTGCCGCTCGGCGAGGTCGGCCTCCCGGCGGGCCCGCTCGATCTCCTCGCGCAGCTGCTGCACCTTGCGGATGGCCTGCCGCTCGGCGTTCCACTGCGCGCGCATCGCGTCGACCTCGCCGCGCAGGTCGGTGATCTCCCGGCGGATCTGGTCGTGCCGGGCGATGCTGCCCGGGTCGCTCTCCTTGGCCAGCGCCGACTCCTCCATCTCCAGCCGCATCAGCCGCCGGGCCGCCTCGTCGAGCTCGGCCGGCTGCGAGTCGATCTCGGTGCGCAGCATCGCGCACGCCTCGTCGACGAGGTCGATCGCCTTGTCCGGCAGGAAACGGTCGGCGATGTAGCGGTGGGAAAGCCGGACGGCGGCAACCAGCGCCGCGTCCTGGATGCGGACGCCGTGGTACACCTCGAGCCGCTCCCGCAGCCCGCGCAGGATCGTCACGGCGTCCTCCGGGCTCGGCTCGTCGACCAGGATCGGCTGGACCCGCCGCTCGAACGCGGCGTCCTTCTCGATGTGCTTGCGGTACTCCGCGAGCGTCGTCGCGCCGATCATGCGCAGGTCGCCGCGGGCCAGCATCGGCTTGAGCAGGTTCCCGGCGTCCATCGCGCCCTCGGCCGCCCCGGCGCCGATCACGGTGTGCAACTCGTCGACGAACAGCAGGATGCCGCCCTGCGCGGCGATCACCTCGGCGAGCACCGCCTTGAGCCGCTCCTCGAACTCGCCGCGGTACTTCGCGCCGGCGATCAGCGCGCCCATGTCGAGCGCGAAGATCGTCTTCTCGCGCAGCCCCTCCGGTACGTCATGGTCGACGATCCGCTGCGCCAGGCCCTCGACGATGGCGGTCTTGCCCACACCCGGGTCGCCGACGAGCACCGGGTTGTTCTTCGTCTTGCGCGACACGATCTGCACCACCCGGCGGATCTCCTCGTCGCGGCCGATGACCGGGTCGAGCCGGCCGGCCCGGGCGTCGGCGACGAGATCCCGCCCGTACTTCGACAGCGCCTCGTAGGCGGCCTCCGGGTTGGCGGAGCTGACCCGCTGGGCGCCGCGCACCGAGGTCAGCTCGCTCAGCAGCCGTTCCCGGTTGACGCCGGCCGCCTGCAGCCGCCGCCCGGCCGCGGTGGTGCCGCCCTCGTCGACGAGTGCCAGCAGCAGGTGTTCGACCGAGACGTACTCGTCGTTGAGCCGCCCCGCCTCGCGCTCGGCGGCGTCGAGGACCCGGGCCAGCCGCTGGGTGATCGCCACCTGCCCGGGCGGCACGCCGGGCCCGGTGACGCTGGGCCGCCGGTCGAGGTCGGCCCGCACCTGGGCCCGCAGGTCCTCGACGTCGGCGCCGCAGCCGGCCAGCAGCCGCACCGCGATCCCGTCGGGCTGCTCCAGCAGGGCGAGCAGCAGGTGCTCGCCGTCGACCTCGGCGTGCCCGGCCCGGGTCGCCATGCCCTGCGCCTCCAGCAGCGCCTGCTGGGACTTCTCGGTGAGCCGGTTCAGGTCCACGGCTGCCTCCGCAGTTGTGCCTCGAGCTCGTCGATGCGGGCGAGCAGGTCCAGTACCACGCCGACCGCGGCGTAGTTGAGCGGCAGTTCGGCCCGCAGCCGGCGGATTCGGGCCAGCCGGGCCAGCTGCGCGCCGGGGAACGTGGGCTCGCCGCGCTCGCCGGGCACCGGCTCCAGCAGGCCCAGCGCGACGAGCCGTGTGACGAGCTGCGGGTGGACGCCGCCGGCCGCGGCGAACGCCTCCAGCGACAGCGTCGAGGCCGGGCGATGCACGATCGCATAGTTCATTCGGTACTCCGGGGATCGAACGACGACGTTCGCGAAAGCTCCTCGAAGAGCCGTAGTTCCTGCGCCGCCGGCTTCGGCGGGACCATGATCCGGATCTCGGCGTAGAGGTCGCCGGGGTCGCCGCGCGGGTTGGGCAGCCCCTGGCCGCGCAGGCGCAGCCGCCGCCCCGAGGACGAGCCGGGCGGCACCCCCACCCGCTTCTCGCCGCCCGGCGTCCGCAGCGGCACGGTCGCGCCGAGCGCCGCCTCCCAGGGCGTGACCGGCAGCTGGACGGTGACGTCCCGGCCCGAGACCTTGTAGCGCGAGTCCTCGGCGATGTGCACGACCAGGTACAGGTCGCCGGCCGGCCCACCGCCGAGGCCCCCGGATCCCTGCCCGGGCAGGCGGATCCGCTGCCCCTCGGTGATCCCGCGCGGGATCGTCACCTCGTAGCGGCGGGGGTCCCGGCCGCCCCCGCCGGGCAGCGTGACGGTGCGGTCGCCGCCCCGGTAGGCGTCCTCCAGGCGGATCGTCAGCTCCGCCTCGGCGTCCGCGCCCTGCACTGGCCCGCGGCCGAACCCGCCGCCCCGGCCGCCGAAGATGCTGCCGAGCAGGTCGTCGAGGCCGATGTCGAACTCGACGCCGCCGCGCGGCCCGGTGCCGGTGCGGGCGTAGCGGCGGCCGGTCCGGCGGTCCTGCCGCTCGAAGTCGTCGGGGACCTGCCGCCACCGCTCGCCGAACCGGTCGTACTTGCGCCGGCTGCCGGGGTCGGAGAGCACGTGGTACGCCTCGGTGATCTCCTTGAACCGCTCCTCCGCGCCGGGCTCCTTGTTGACGTCGGGGTGGGCGCGGCGGGCGAGCTTGCGGTAGGCGCGCTGGATGTCCTCGGCCGTGGCGTCCCGCGACACGCCGAGGACCCGGTAGTAGTCATCCGCCATCGTCGTGGTGCTCCTCGGCCGTGGCCGGCCGCTGCTCGGCCGCGGAGGACGGCGTCGCGGCGACCGCGACGACGGCCGGGCGCAGCAGCCCGGCCGGGCCGCCGTAGCCGGGCCGCACCACGCGCACCACGGTGCCGGGCGGCGCGGCCGGGTCGGCGACCGCCTCGGCGGCCTCGTGCCGGCTCGGGTCGAACGCCTCGCCCTCGGCGCCGACCGGGGCGAACCCGAGCCGCCGCAGCACCGCCTGCGCCTCCTCGCGCACCTGCGTCACGCCGGCCACGATCGCCTGCGGGTCGGCGCCGGCGTGGCGCAGCGCGAGGTCGAGGTGGTCGAGCATCGGCAGGAACTCCGCGGCGACCCGCTGCCGCTCGGCCGCGGTCCGCTCGGCGACCAGCCGGTCGCAGCGCTTGCGGGTGTTCTCGACCTCGGCGGCGGCCCGCTGCCACCGCTCCCGCCACTCGTCGGCCTCCGCCGCGGGGACCTGCTCGGCCGGTTCGTCCGGGGCGTCCACGGCTCATCACCCGCCCGTGAAGTCGGCGTCGACCACGTCGTCGTCGCCCGCGCCCGCGCCGGCCCGCTGTCCCGCCTGCCCCGGCGCGCCCTGCGGCTGCTGGCCGGCGCCGGCCAGCGAGTACGAGATCTGGCGCAGGTCCTCGGTCAGGCTCCGCAGCCGCTGCGGGTCGGCGTCGGGGTCCTTGACCGCGTCGCGGGCCTGCTGGACGAGCATGTCCGCGCGGGCGCGCTCGTGCTCGGGCACCTGGTCGCCGCGCTCGGTGATCATGCGCTGCACCTGGTACGCCGCGCTGTCCAGCTCGTTGCGCGCCTCGACCGCCCGGCGCATCCGCTCGTCCTCGGTGCGGTGCTGCTCGGCCTCCCGTACCATTCGCTCGACCTCGGACTTGTCCAGCGTGCCGCTCTCGGTGATGGTGATCTGCTGCTCGCCACCGGTGTCCTTGTCCCGGGCCGACACGTTGAGGATGCCGTTGGCGTCGATGTCGTAGGTGACCTCGATCTGCGGGATGCCGCGCGGGGCGGGCCGGATGTTCTCCAGGCGCAGCCGGCCCAGCACGCGGTTGTCCGCGGCGCGTTCGCGCTCGCCCTGCAGTACCACCACCTCGACCGCGGGCTGGTTGTCCTCCGCGGTCGTGAAGGTCTCCGCGCGCCGCGTCGGGATGGTCGTGTTGCGGTCGATGACCTTCGTCATGAGCCCGCCGAGCGTCTCCACGCCCAGCGACAGCGGGGTGACGTCGAGCAGCACCACGTCGCGCACATCGCCCTTGAGCACGCCGGCCTGGATCGCCGCGCCGAGCGCGACCACCTCGTCCGGGTTGACGCTCATGTTGGGGTCCTTGCCGCCGGTGAGCCGCCGCACGAGGGACTGCACGGCCGGCATGCGGGTCGCCCCGCCGACGAGGATGACCTCGTCCAGGTCGTTGTCGCTGACCTTCGCGTCGCTCATCGCCTGGCGGACCGGGCCCATCGTGCGCTCCAGCAGGTCGCTGGTGAGGTCCTCGAACGTCGCCCGGGTGACGGTCATCGTCAGGTGCTTGGGGCCGTTGGCGTCGGCGGTGATGAACGGCAGGTTCACCTGGGTCTGCGGCACCGAGGACAGCTCGATCTTCGCCCGCTCGGCCGCCTCGATGAGCCGCTGCAGGGCCTGCGGGTCCCGGCGCAGGTCGATGCCCTGCTCGCGCTTGAACTCGTCGGCGATGTGGTCGACCAGGCGGTGGTCGAAGTTGTCGCCGCCCAGGTGCGTGTCGCCGGCGGTCGCCCGCACCTCCACCACGCCATCGCCGACGTCGAGGATGCTTACGTCGAACGTGCCGCCGCCGAGGTCGAAGACGAGTACCGTCTCGTGACCCTTTTTGTCCAGGCCGTAGGCGAGCGCGGCGGCCGTCGGCTCGTTGATGATCCGCAGCACCTCGAGCCCGGCGATCCGCCCGGCGTCCTTGGTGGCCTGCCGCTGCGCGTCGTTGAAGTAGGCGGGGACGGTGACGACGGCCTGCGTCACCTTCTCGCCGAGGTACTTCGCGGCGTCGTCGGCGAGCTTTCGCAGTACCTGTGCGGAAACCTCCTCCGGCGAGATCGCCTTGCCGCGCACGTCGAACCGGACCGCGCCCTCCGGCCCGGACCCGACCTTGTAGGTCACCGTCTTGATCTCCTCGGTGACCTCTTCGAACCGGCGGCCGATGAAGCGCTTCGCCGAGGTGATGGTGCCCTCGGGGTTGAGCGCCGCCTGGCGCTTGGCGAGGTGCCCGACCAGGCGCTCGCCGGTGGGCGTGTACGCGACGACGGACGGCGTGGTCCGGCTGCCCTCGGCATTGGTGATCACCGTGGGCCGGCCGGCCTCGAACGCGGCGATCACCGAGTTGGTCGTCCCGAGATCGATGCCTACTGCCCTGGCCATGGGTCTCAGATCCTTCCGGCGCGTGACGTTCCTTCCGACGCGATGACGTCTCGTCTTCGACCCTGCGCGCGGCGGGCGCGCGCGTGCTTCCTGCGCCCGGGATGAGGTGATGTCAGTCCAGGTCGACGACCTCCCGGCCGAGCGGCCAGAACGCGACCGGCACGAGCTTGAAGTGGGCGATGCCGAACGGGATGCCGATGATGCTCACGCACAGCGTCACGCCCGCGGTGATGTGGGTGAGCGCGAGCCACCAGCCGGCGAGCAGCACCCAGATGATGTTGGCCACGCCGGTGACGACGCCGGCGCCGCCCGGCTTGGCGCGCACGGTCCGGCCGAACGGCCACAGCGAGTAGACGGCCAGCCGCCACGAGGCGATCGCGAACGGGATCGTCACGACCAGGACGAAGCAGATGAGGGCGGCGAACGCGTAGCCGACGAACAGCAGCAGGCCGCCGCCGAAGATCAGCCACAGCACGTTGAGAATGAAACGCATCACCCATCGATCATTTCGTACCCCCGCAATGCGGACGTGCGCCGGGTGGCCGTTGCCCGGGCCGGGCGCCCATCGAACACCCTGCAATCCCAATAATTCCGGCATGCGCCTCCGGTTCGTGTCCTGCCTCGTGATGGCCGGTGCGCTGGTCGCCTCGTGCGCCCACGCCGCCCCCGCGCCGCCGGTCTCCGCCGCGGCCCCGCCACCGTCCTCGCCAGCACCGTCTTCCGCGCCGGCACCGTCTTTGCCGTCGCCACGCCCGGCCGAGGCCGCGCTGCCGCAGGGTTTCGTCGGGCTGTCCGATGTGGACGGCAGCATTTTGAGTGATATGCGGTACGCCACGCCGCACAACTTCGTCGGCCGGGTCGTCAACGGCTACGTGCGCCCGCGCTGCATCGTCACCCGCCAGGCGGCCGAGGCGCTGCACCGCGTGCAGCAGAGCGCCCTCGCCCGCGGGTTCAGCCTGAAGATGTACGACTGCTATCGCCCGCAACGCGCCGTCGACGACTTCGTGTCCTGGTCACACGACGCCGACCAGCGCATGAAGGGCGAGTTCTACCCGCGCGTGGCCAAGTCGGAGCTGTTCGACGACGGCTACATCGGCGGTCCCACCGCCCACAGCCGCGGCAGCACCGTCGACCTCACCATCGCCGCGCTGCCGGCCCGCGCCGAGCGCGCCTACGCTCCCGGCGAGCCGCTGGTGTCCTGCACCGCGCCGGCCGATCGGCGGTTCCCGGACGACAGCGCCGACATGGGGACCGGCTTCGACTGCTTCGACCCGCTCGCCCACACCGCCGCCGACGGCATCACCCAGGCCGAGGCCGCCAACCGCGCCCTGCTCAAGGACCTGATGGCCGCCCAGGGGTTCACCAACTACCCGAAGGAATGGTGGCACTACACCCTGTCCCAGGAACCGTTCCCGGACACGTACTTCGACTTCCCGGTCGCCTGACGCAGGGGCAGCGGGTCACCCCGCTTCGAGGGCGGAGAGGGTCGCCTCGTCGAGGGCGATCGTCGCGGCCGCCAGGTTGGCCTCGAGGTGGCCGGCGTCGGCGGTCCCGGGGATGAGCAGCACGTTCGGGGCGTGGTGCAGCAGCCAGGCGAGGCCGACCTGCGCCGGGGTGGCGCCCACCGCTTCGGCGGCGGCGACGACGGCCGGCTGGTCGGTCACCTTCGCCCGGCCGGGCGCCTCGCCACCGAGCGGGAAGTATGGTACCCAGGCGATCCGCTCCGCCGTGCAGAGCCGCAGCAGGTCCTCGTCGTCCCGGGCCACGAGGCTGTAGGCGTTCTGCACGCAGACGATGCCGGCCGGCAGCGCGCGGCGCAGGACCTCGAGGCTCACAGCGCTGAGCCCGATCGCGCCGATCTTGCCCTCGTCGCGCAGCGCGATCATCTCGGCGAGCTGGTCGTCGACGTCGACCACCTGGTCGCCCTGGGCACGCAGCGCCGCGGGACCGACGTCGGTGCGGCGCAGGTTGACCACCGGGATCCGGTCGAGACCCAGCGAGGCGAGGTTGTCTTCGACGGAGGCCCGCAGCTGCTCCGGCCGCTGCGCCATGCGGATCGGGTGCGGGCCGTCCGGGTCCGGGTCGCCGCCGACCTTGCTGACCACCATGACGTTGTCGCAGGGGCTCAGCGCCTCGCGCAGCAGCCCGTTGACGAAGCCGTTGCCGTAGAACTGGGCGGTGTCGACGTGGTCGACGCCCAGCTCCACGGCCCGGCGCAGCACCGCCAGGGCGGCGGCGCGGTCCCGGTGCAGGCGGCGGAGCTGCATCGCACCGTAGCCGACCCGGCTGACGGCGCGACCGGCCAGCGGACCGCGTGGGTTGTGCATGACGACCTGCCCTCGTGCGAGGATGGAGAAAGCGGAGGTGCCTCCGCGATGAGCACTGTAGCACTGCCGGAGGTGCCTCCGTTTTGAGCCAGCCCGAGCCGGCCCCCACCCGGGCCCACGCGCGCCGCAACCGCGAGAAGCTCGTCACCGTCGCCCGCGCTGCCTTCGCGGCCGCCGGCGGCCCGGTCACGCTGGAAGCCATCGCCCGTGCGGCTGGCGTCGGCATCGGCACCCTCTACCGGCACTTCCCGACGCGGGAGGCGCTCGTCGAGGCCGTCTACGCCGCCGAGCTCGATGACGTCTCCGCGAGCGTGGCCGACCTGCTGGAGCGGTACCCGCCCGACGTGGCCCTGCGCGCCTGGCTGGACCGCTACGCGAGGTTCACCACCACGAAGAGCGGCATGCTGGACACCCTCCGCGCCGCCGCTGCCGCCGGCCGTATCACCCCGCAGACCCGCGAGCGCGTCACCACGGCGATCCGCACGTTCCTCGACCGCGCGGCCCGGACCGGCGCGCTGCGCACGGACGTCGCCGCCGAGGACGTCGCCACCATGCTCTACGGCGTCTTCCTCGCCACCGGCGGCGAGACCTCCGACCAGCTCGGCCGCCTGCTGGACCTGATCGTCGACGCCCTCGCCCCGCGCGCCGCGACCCGTCAGCCGGCCGGCTCGGCGACTTCGTGAATCGCCTGCGCCACCCCGCGCAGGTCGTTGTCCCCGCACCGGCCCGCGCCGCGCGGGAACCGGCACCGCTGGCCGCGGTGCCCGCTGGCGGCCACATGGTGCCCGTCCCGACGCGCCGGGCGCGGTCGGCGATCACGTCTCACCCGCCGGGCGCCGGCCACCGCGGAGCACGGCGTAGCGACCGGA
Source organism: Dactylosporangium sp. CA-092794 (assembly GCF_050948465.1). Lineage (NCBI taxonomy): Bacteria > Bacillati > Actinomycetota > Actinomycetes > Micromonosporales > Micromonosporaceae > Dactylosporangium > Dactylosporangium sp. CA-092794. The sequence continues at coordinate 2,499,916 of NZ_CP192044.1, forward strand.
AGTCTCCGCGATCATGCGCAACCCGGCATCGACACCAACGGTTTTTCATGATCGCGGAGTGGTGATGTACCCCCGTGTACCGAAAGGTTCCGGGATCATGGCAAACCCGTGGTGCGGTCATCGCGGGCATAACGATCACGGAGACATATGTCCGCCCCACGGCGCCGGTGACCGCGCAAGGCGGTGGATGCGGCTCGCCGGACCGTTACGGGACCAGGACCAGGCGGCGGGTGGCGCGGCCGTCGACCTGGGTGGTCCAGGCCTCGGCGACGTCGGCCATGGGGACCTCCAGGTGGTCGACCGTGAGGCGGCCGGCCAGGGCGTGGTCGGCGATGAGGCGCATGGTGGCGCCCTTCTCGGCGGCGCTCAGTTCGTTGTTGGTGTAGCCGAGGACTCGTAGCGAACCGCTGCGCAGGGTTGCGGAGTCGATCGGGGCGGTTTCGGCGGCGGAGCTGCCGAGGTTCACCAGGCGGCCGTGGGGGGCCAGGACGCGCAGGGCGGCCGCGGCGGGGATGCCGAACAGCGGGTCCAGGACCAGCTCTAGCGGGCCGTCCAGGGCGTCGCGGAGGCGCTTGGCGAGGGCCGCCACGTCGTCGTTGTCGTCGAGCGGCACGACGGCGTCGGCGCCGAGGCGGCGGGCCCGTTCCTGGGCGGCCTGGGAGCGGCAGGCGGCGACGACCCGCCGTGCGCCGTGCAAGCGGGCGACCTGCAGGGCGACCTGGCCGACGATTCCGCCGCCGCCGAGGACCAGGACCTGTTCGCCGGTGCGGAGCTCGCCGCGCCAGGTCAGGGCCTTCCAGGCGGCGACGGCGGAGAGGCCGAGGGCGGCGACGAGCCGTGGGTCGACGCCGTCGGGCAGGGTCACGACGTCGGCGGCCGGCACGACGGCCCGCTCGGCCATGGAGCCGTCGCCGGGGCGCATGCCGGCGCTGGTCGGGAACCACACGGTGGTGCCGTCGGCGAGGGTGCCGACGCCCTGCACGCCGGGAACGTAGGGCAGGGCCGGCACCCCGAAGTACGAGGTGCCGGAGGCGCACAGCAGGTCGAGCGGCGTGATCGGCGCGGCGGTGAGGCTGACGGACACCTCGCCGTCGCCGGGGGCCGGCTCGGGCCGGTCCACGACGACGGGGGGCTGTCCACACTGGACGATGGTGACGGCGCGCATCAGGTGGCGATGTCGGGGTAGGGCAGGCTGTAGCCGGCCAGGCGTTCGGCGTAAAGCTTCTGAAACGCGAGGGGCTCGGTGTAGTCGCGTTCGAACATGGCGATGAACAGCGTCAACGTCAGGAACGGGTGCGCGCCGAGCTCGAACAGTTTCGGGTAGTCGTGCGAGGCCAGGGCCTGCCGCTCGGTGTCGTCCAGCCGCAGCCAGGTGGTCGCCTCACCGGTGTGGCAGTTGAGCACCGCCCCACCCAGGTTGGCCTCCCACCACGCCACCGTCCCCGCCGGGTCCTCCCGATACCGCTCCACCAACGCCGGATCCCGGTCCACCGTATACAGGAACTTGTCCAACAAATATTTGCTCATGCCGGCGCTCCGTTGGGATACCAGGTGAAGTACGCCTCCATCGTGTGGAACAGGTCGTAGGTGTCGACGTAGTCCGCCTTCGCCCCCGCCCCGGCCACCCCCATCATCAGCATGAAATCCATGAACCCGTGCGTGGCATTCCCCGGCGCGTGCAAACTGTCCAGGGTCACCTCGGCCAGACACCCATCCAGATCCCCACCCGCGATCCACTCCACCGCCCTGGCATCGAACTGCGGGTCCGGGCCGTGCGGCCCGAACTGCCGCGGCCCACCCAACTCCAGGGACAGATGCCCCGTCCCGATCACCGCCACCCGCAGATCACTCGGCCACGACTCGATCATGCCGCGCAGCGCCTGACCCAACTGGACGAACCGTTTCGGCTGCGGCAACGGCGGCGCGAAAATATTCGTATACACCGGCACGATCGGCAGATCCGCCTCCGGCCGCAACGTGATGATCGGACACGTCACCGAATGATCAATCCGCAACTCGTTGCTAAACGCCAGATCAAACCCGGCGTCCAACCCGGCCCGCAACAGATACCCCGACAGATCCTCCTGACCCGCCAGGAGCATCCGCGGCAGCCCGAACTCCCGCTCCTCGTTGTACCAGTTCGCGTCATACATCGGCGCCTTACCGATCAGAAACTGCGGCATATTGTCCAGCCACAACTGGTGAAAATGATCCGACCCCACCATGACCAGGACATCCGGGTTCGCCCGCGTCAGCGTCTCCCGGAACCGCACAATCTTGCGCACCCACTCATCAGCAAACGGCGGACGATCCTCCCCCACCGCCGTACTCGCCTTGTAATAGAACGGATGATGCGTCGAGGCGATCACCGCGACCAGCTCAGCCACGATGCCCTCCTTCCTCAGCTGGGGTGTACACCGCGTTGCGATCCACCGTGCGGTAAATCTCCAAACCCAACCCGGTCCGCTGCTCCTCCGCCAAATGCCCCAACAACCCCGCCGCCCGCGCCAGCAACGCAAACCCCCGCAACATCCCCACCGGCAACCCCAGATCCGCCAGCGCCGCACCACACACCCCGGCGCCGTTGAGCGGCAACGCCCGGCCCAGAATCGCCGGGTGGACCCGCCCGACCGCCTCGAACAACCGCAGATGCGGCCCCCGCAACCCCTCCTCCTCCGCAATCCCGATCAGCACCGGGGTCCGCGGGTCCCGCACCTTGTGCACCGGATGCCCCAACCCCGGCACGAACCGCTTCGCCGCCCGCGCCTCGGTCACTGCGGTCGTGGCGAGGGCGTCCCAGCCGGCGTCGTCGGTGGGCAGCGCCTCGACCCCGGCGAGGACGTCGGCGAGGAACCGGCCGCAGTCCTCCGTCACCCCCAGGAAGCGCGACCCACCACCCAGCAGGCCCGCGGCCAGGGCGCCCTGCAGGGCTTCGGGGGCGCTCGCGTAGGTGACCCGGGCGGCGATCGCGGTCGGGGTGAACCCGTGATCCGCCAACGCCACCAGCACCGTCTCGAACACCCGGCACTGCCCCCGGGTCGGACGCCGCCCGGCCACCAGCCAGAACGCCAGCTCACCGAACCCGACCTTGCCCATCAGATCGGCGGCCAGATCCTGCCCCAGCACCCGGATCTCATCCGCCTCCGACGTGCCGATCCCGGTCGGGAACCTCAACCCTTCAACCACTGCCGGATCTCCTCCCCATGCTCATCCAACCCCGGCGGCGGCAACTCATACCGCGCCGCACTCCCCGAAAACCGGATCGGATGCCGAATCCCCGGCACCCCACCCGTCACCACCACCGGCGCCAACCCCAACTCCTCCGCCAACGCCACCCCACCATCAATCGTGTTGATCGGCGCACACGCCACCCCCGCCGCCGTCAACACCCGAAACCACTCCTCCTTCGACCGCGTGGCGAGGCGCTCCACCAGGATCGGGCGCAGCGCCTCCCGGTTCGCGGTCCGGTCCTGATTCCGGCCGAACCGCGGATCCGACAGCAGTTCCTCCAACCCGAGGACCTGGCACAGTTTCGCGAACTGCCCGTCATTCCCGGCGATCACGATCAGCTCCCCGTCCGCGGTGGGGAGCGGTTCGTAGGGGAACAGGCTCGGGTGGGCGTTACCCATCCGGAACGGCACCGTCCCACCCGCCACATACCCACTGGCATGATTCACCAGGCCGGACAGGGCTGAGGACAACAGATTCACCTCGACATGCTGCCCCACACCCGCCGACTCCCGATGCCGCAACGCCGCCAAAATCCCGATCGTCGCATGCAACCCCGCCATCACATCAAACACCGAAATCCCCGCCCGGAACGGCGGCCCATCCGCATCCCCGGTCAAACTCATCAACCCCGAGACCGCCTGCACCATCAGGTCATAGCCCGGCAACGACGCCCCCGCACCCGACCCGAAACCACTGATCGACGCGTACACCAGGCCAGGGTTCGTCTCCGCGAGCGTGTCGAAGTCCAAACCGAAGCGACGCAACCCACCCGGCTTGAAATTCTCGATCAACACATCCGCGCGGGCCGCCAACTCACGCGCCGCGGCCAGATCCTCCGCCACCCGAAAATCCAACACGATCGACCGCTTGTTCCGATTGATCCCCAGGTAGTACGTCGACACCCCATCCCGCACCGGCGGCATCCACGTCCGCGTGTCATCACCACCCGGACCCTCCACCTTGATCACATCGGCGCCCAGGTCGGCCAGCAGCATCGTCGCATACGGACCCGCGAGAATTCTGGAGAAATCGGCCACCAGCAGGCCGCTCAGCGGCCCTCGTGGCTCCGGTGCCGTCATCAGCTGCCTCTCCTGCTGGCCGGCGGTGCCGGCCGGTAGGACCCGTCCGGTAGGGGTGTCCGTTGTGCGGACGATCGTCCGCGCCTCGTCAGTCTCAGTCTCCGATGGGGCGCTGTCAACCGCCCACCGCCGCGGTACGGAAGATGTTTCGACTTCGAGGCTTGACATCACGTGGTACCCGGAACATTGTGATGGACAGCCGTCCGTCTGACGGACGATCGTCCGCCACGGTCGCGCCCTGAGCACTCAGGACCCCTCTCCCACCGCCGAAACACCCCACGGCGCTGCACAACGCGCACCTCATCGCACGGCCCTGCGCAGGCCGTGCGACCGCTCCGGCACGCACTCCACACGACTCCAGGAGCAGGACACTCATGGCAGACAAACGCGAATCGGAATCCGGCCTCTCGCGCCGCGGCCTCATCGCCGGCGCCGGCGCGGGCGTGGTCGCGGCGGCCGCGTTCGGCGCCGCCCCGGCGAGCGCCGGCGATGCCAACGACGACGAGGACGACTTACTCCTCGAAAACGGCAACATCCACACCATGGACGACCGCAACTCGGTCGTCTCGGCCGTGCGGATCAACAACGGCGTCATCATCGCGGTGGGCAAGGAGGCCGAGCACGGCCACGCCCTGGTGAAGGTCGACCTGCGCGGGCGCACGGTCGTGCCGGGGCTGATCGAGAGCCACAGCCACTTCGTGAGCCTGGCCAACCGGCCCGGCTACCACGTGGCCCAGTGGGAGCTCGCGAAGAACGTCAACGAGGTGCTCGGCTACCTCAAGGCACGCCGCCAGGCGGGCGTGCCCGTGGGCGCGTTCATCACGGCGATGGGCGCCGGCACGCCCCGGATGTTCGCCGAGCAGCGGCTGCCCACCCTGGCCGAGATCGACGCGGTGGTGTCGGACCGGCCGGTGTTTCTCTATCAGAGCGGCTTCGGCCCGGCCCGGGTCAACACGCTGGGCAAGCAGTTCTTCGAGTCGCTGGTGACCGACGTGCCGGTGACCGTCGGCGCGGACGGCACGATCGCCGGCGGCAGCCCGAACATGGCCAACCGGGCGCTGTACCACCTGCGCATCCGCCAGACGTTCGAGGACAAGAAGCGCAGCGCGCTGGACGCGATGGCGTTCACGGCGAGCGTCGGGCTCACCACGATCCTGGACCAGACGCTCGTGGCGGCCGCGACGGGCACGCTGAACCCGGCGTCGCTCGACCCGCAGCCGACCGACGGCCTGCCGACGCTGAACCATTTCCGGATGTACGACGCGTGGCTCGCCCTGCACCGCGAGGGCAAGGCCTTCGTGCGGCTGCAGATGAACTTCCTGCACAACCAGGGCTTCATCGCCGAGCTCGGCGGGCTGGACAAGCAGCTGCCGGAGCTCAAGGAGCGGCTGAAGAACCAGTTCCCGTTCTTCGGCGACGACGACATGCTGCGCACCGGCGGCATCGGCGAGTGGGCCGCGCCGTTCGCGCTGCCGTCGAACGCCAACGGCTACGCGGTCTGGCTCGAGTCGCAGCGGCAGGTGGCCAAGGCCCGCTGGCGCAACGAGAACGCCCAGCCGGGCAGCGCCACCAACGTCGACTCCATCGAGCAGGTGGTGGCCACCTACGAGCAGATGGACCTCGAGTTCGGCATCAAGGACCTGCGCTGGGGCCTGCAGCACGCGGACTACATCACGCCCGGGCAGCTGGCCCGGCTCAAGGCGCTCAACTGCGGCGTCTCGGCCTCGGGCTTCCGCTGGCTCAACGGCACGCCGCGCGCCGACGGGCTGCCCAACGGCCCGCTGTACCCGCAGATCTGGGCCAGCGGCATCCCGATGGGCATGCACGAGGACGGCATCCACATCGCCCCGCACAACCCGTGGTACGCCCTGCACTACGCGACCACCGGCCTGAACGTGCTCGGCCAGCAGATCAACCCGGGCCAGCAGCTCAACCGGCAGCAGGCGCTGCACTGCTACACCCGGGGCAACGCGTGGTACATCAACCGCGAGAACGAGCTGGGCTCGATCGAGACCGGCAAGTTCGCCGACCTGGTGGTCCTGGACAAGGACTACTTCACGGTCAGCGACGCCGAAATGCGCGACATCCGTCCGATCCTGACGGTGATCGACGGCAAGATCGTGCACGACACCGGCGCACTGCCTGTCCGCCGCTGACACTGTCGCAGGATCCGGTGGGGGGTGCCGCTGCCGCGGCATCCCCCACCCGCGCGTGACTACCGGCGGACGGTGAGGCCACGGGAGTTACGGTCCGGACCACGGCGGACATCGCGGTAGCTCTCTGGATTTTATGGTTTTTCCAGGGCTTCATACAGCGCCCGCGGCGGCGGCCCGGCGGGTAGTGCGGCGCTGCCCGGCGCGGCGGCGGCCTGCAGCAGGTAGCCGACCAGGCGCTCGGCGGCCGTGGCGAGCGCCTCCGTGTGCGTGCGCGCGACGCCCGCGGCGGCCATGAGGAACAGCGGCAGGTCGTGCGGCGAGAAGTCCGCGCGCAGCCGCCCGGCCGCCTTGGCCCGGCGCACCAGCCGCACGAAGTCGCGGAACGCCCGCTGCCGCTGCGCCTCCAGCGCCGCCACGCCCGGGAACATCGTGGTGAGGACCTGCGCGAAGCCGCGGTCGGTGCACGGCACCCGGCACACGTAGCCGATGAAGTCGCAGAACCCGCGCCACGGATCCGGGTCGTCGGCGGCGGCCGCGGCGGCGGCGGCGTAGGCGGCCATCGCGTCGGCGAACACCGCCGCCACCAGGTCCTCGCGGGCCGGGAAGTTGCGCATGAGCGTGGCGATGCCGACCTCGGCCCGGCGCGCGACGTCGCTCATCGGCGCGTCGATGCCGGCCTCCGCGAACACCTCCGCCGCCGCCACCAGCGCCCGCTGCCGGTTGCGCTCCGCGTCCGCGCGCCGTGCCACCGTCACACCACTCACCCATCTGGAAGAGGTCTTCCGGATATGGTACCGTCGGTGAAATGGAAGATGGCTTCCAGTTGAGCGCGAAGGAGTTCGCCATGCCCATCCCCGAGCCCGATGCCCGCCTGCGGGAGCTGGACTACTTCGTCGGCGCCTGGCAGGCCGCCGGCCGGTTCCACGAGACGCCGTTCGGCCCGGCGAAGCCCATCGCGATGCGGATCGTCGCCAGCAGCGAGGACCGCGGGTTCTGGCGGGTGGTGCGCACCGAGGAACTGCCCAGCGCCGACAACCCGACGCCGCTGACCGCGCGGTACCTGTGGGGCTACGACGCCGCCGCCGGCGAGTTCGTCGCGGAGTGGTTCGACAGCAACGGCGGCCGCGCCACCCAGCGCTCGGCGGGCTGGGACGGCGACCGGCTGGCGTTCCTCGGCGCCATGACGATGGGTGGCTACACGGTGCCGCTCCGCGACACCTTCACCCGCAGCGGACCGGACCGGTATCACCACATCGGCGAGGTCGACCTCGGCGGCGGCTGGCAGGCCGTGGACGACGAGGACGTCACCCGGGTCCAGCCGCCGCGATGAGCGTCGAGATCGGCGTGGCCACGCTGAGCGACCGGCAGCCGCGGACCGTCGACGGGCGGGTCGTGTCCGTGGCGGCCCGCCTGGCCCAGATCGTGGAGCTGGGGATGCGGGCCGACGCGCTGGGGCTGGACGTGTTCGGCGTCGGCGAGCACCACGGCCCCGGCTTCGTGGTCTCCTCGCCGGTGCCGGTGCTGTCCGCGATCGCCGCCCGCACCGAGCGCATCCGGCTCACCAGCGCGGTCACGGTGCTCGGGGTGCACGACCCGGTCCGGCTGTACCAGGACTTCGCCACCCTCGACCTGCTCAGCTCCGGCCGGGCCGAGATCGCGGTGGGCCGCAGCGCCTACCCGGAGCCGTTCGCGCTGTTCGGCGCCGACATCGCCCGCTACGACGAGCTGTTCGCCGAGCGCCTCGAACTGCTGCTGCGGCTGCGCGCGGAGCCGGTCGTGACCTGGCGCGGCGCGTTCCGCCCGGCGCTGCACGGCGCCGAGGTGATCCCGCGCGCCGTGCAGGATCCGCTGCCGGTGTGGATCGGCGCGGGCGGCTCCCCGGGCAGCGTGATCCGGGCCGGGGCGCTGGGCCTGCCGCTGACGTTGGGTTATCTGGGCGGTACCCCGGAGCATCTGCGCCGCCTGGTCGACCTCTACCGGGAGGCGGGCCGCCGCGCCGGCCACGCCGATGCGCTGCGGGTCGGCATCGCCGCCCACTACCTGAGCACCGACGCGCCGGCCGACGCCTACCCGCACTACCACGACTTCCTGCGACCCAAGCGCCCCGGCGGCCCCGGCTACGAGGTGTCGAGGGAGGCCTTCACCGCCGGCCTCGACGCCGGTCAACCACTGATGATCGGCACCGCCGAGCACGTGACGGAGAAGCTGCGGGAGTTGTACGACGCGGTCACCTTCGACCGCATCCTGCTGCTCGTCGACTGGGGCGGCCTGCCCGGGCCGGCGGTCGAGGAGTCCCTGGACCGCCTCGGCACGCGGATCGCGCCCGCCCTGCGCCGGACCCTCACCGCCGCGGCGGTTTGACGCCGGCCCGGTCGGCGGTCTTGTAGGTGACCAGGGGCACCGTCACCGCGACCGGCGTGGCGAGCCGGTGCGCGACGAGGTCCCCGATCACCTGCTCGATCCGCTTGTACGCGGTGGGCGCCTCCTCGAACAGCAGCTGGCGGTCGCCGCACACCACCACCGATCCGACCGGGGTGCGGCGCAGCTCTTCGACGGTGTGCTTGGCCTTCCCCCGCCGCAGCGCGTCGGCCCGGGACATCTTGCGCCCCGCCCCGTGCGCCACGGAGTAGCCCGCCTCCGCCCCCGCCGTCCCCGCCACGAGGTACGACTCGGTGCCGCGCGTCCCGGCGACCAGCACGTCCCGCCCGTCGCCGGGCGCCGCGCCCTTGCGGTGCAGGTACATCCCGTCCCGCACCTCGACCAGGTTGTGGCACTGGTCGACGATCGGCTCGCCCGGCCGCGCCCCCAGCGCCTCGGCCACCCGGGCGGCCAGCAGCCGCCGGTTCAGCGACCCCCACCGCACCGCGTCGTCGTGCGCGGCGAGATACGCGGCCGGGTCCCGCGCCGGCCCGGCCCCGTGCACGTCGGTGTGCGCGCGCAGGATGCTCTCCCCAAGCCCGCGCGATCCACTGTGGACGATGAGCACGAGGTCGCCCTCGGCCACCCCGAGCCGCTCCGCGTGCGCGGCGTCCAGCACGGAGCGGACCCGGGCCAGCTCCACGAAGTGGTTGCCGCGCCCGACCGTGCCGAGCCCCTCGACGTGGCCCCCGGGAATAGGGTCGGGCACGTCGCCGGGGTCGAGCGCCCGGTCGAGGTCGGGAAAGCGCGCGGCCAGCCGCTCGGGCACGGCCCGGCGCAGCGCGATCGGAAACACGGCGATGCCGCAGCCGATGTCGGAGCCGACGAGGTACGGATACAACACCCGCGACACCATGGCCGCCCCGATCGGCGCCCCCTTGCCGGGGTGCAGGTCGGGCATGCCGGCCACGTGGACCATGCCGTCGAGCCCGGCCACCTGCCGGCACTGGTCAACGGCATCGGACTCGACCCAGCTACCGGGCGACGCGAACACGGTGACACTGGCGGTCGTCGCAGACAATGACGCTCATTCCTCACGGGCGGGAACGGACAGGACAGGCGAGACTTCCGTCAGAGCGTCATGCCGTCAGCGTCCGGCATCCCGCCGGCCCCGGCAAGCGATTTTGCCGATCGCCCGGCCGCGAGCTGCGGGTCAGCAGGTGCGGACGAACCGGCCGTGGCCGCCGGAGGCGTAGTACAGATCGGGGACGCGGCCGAGCTCGGCGGCGGCCGGCTTCAGGTCGGTGCAGGCGTTGGCCTGGACCGTGGCGTCGCGGGTGTCGAGGTACACGATGAACGCCCCGTGGTAGGTGTTCGCCGCGACCAGATGCGGATACCACGGCGCACCGCCGAACCGGGCCGTCAGCCGCTCGTGTGCCGGCGTTTCGTCGTAGATGGGGTCGCGGCCCAGCAGGAGCGAGGCACCGGCCAGGGCCGCGCCGACGACGACGAAAGCCACCACCGCGAACCGGTAGGACCGGCGGCCGGTCCCCGGCTCCCGCGCCTGCCGGGCGCCGTAGTGCAGCGCCGTCCCCACGGCGGTGAGCCACACCGCGACGGCGGCGAACGTCCGCTCGAAGCCCACGTCGGTCTGCGGGCCGACCTGTGAGAACAGCATCTGCGCGACGGTGGTCAGGAACACCAGCCCGAGCCCGGCCTGGACCCAGCGCGGCAGGGCGACGAGCGCGTCCCAGAGCGGCTCCCACTCCAGCCGCCCCAGCCGGCCTCCGTTGAGGACGAGGATCGCGGAGCCGAACGTCACGAACGCGACGAGGAACGGCAGGAAGGAGATCGGCTGGGGGTACGACGCGCCGGGAACGTACAGCGCGGCCAGCACGCCGGCGTTGAACACCAGACCGCACACCGCCAGCAACGGCACGACCCTGCGCACGACAGCAATCTATGCCCGCCGGGCCGGTTCCCGCTATTCAGCGTGATGGCTGGTGCTGCTGGTAGGTCCACATCTCGGCCATGCGACCGTGGACGAGGCGGATCAGCCAGATCAGTTGGCCGGGCGAGCCGGTGGCCTGCTGCGGCGGGCCGACGGAGCCCGCGACGGCGATGAGGTCGTTGTCGCCGAGGATGGTGTGGATGGTGAAGTGCAGGTCCGGACGGGCGGCCCGGATGCTCCGCACCGCCTGCCGCACGGCGGCGGGTCCGGCGACTTCTGGGTGGGCGTGGTCGACCCAGTCGGGGTGCAGGATCTGGTCGGCGATCGTGGTGTCGCCGGTGTTCCACATGTCGAAATAGCGCGCGACCACGCTGTGGCCCGGTCTGTCGTCCGTCAAGGTGTTCCCCGTTCCTCGGCGATGTGCCCGGACAACCCGTGGCCGGTGGAGGCGCTCACCCGCCCGCCACGACCGTAAGTCTCCGCGATCACGCCAATTCCACCCGGGCTCCGGCACTTTTCCATGATCGCGGAGAGAATGCGTACCTATGAGTACATTAGGTCTCCACGATCATGACAAACCCACCGAAACGCCGAGTCCCCTCGCATGATCGCGGAGACTTATGGTCGCCGCGAAAAGTCCAGACACTTCGTGTCCGGACTTTTCGGACTTATACCCTGACAGGCGAAAAATCCGATAAGTCGTGGCGCGGAGCGCCCGACTTATCGAAAAGCGGACTACATCGGCGGCTGAATATGGCAGAGACCCGGCAGATCCTGTTCATCCAGGGCGGCGGCGCGGGTGTGCACGACGAATGGGACAACAGGTTGTGTGAGAGCCTGCGGCGGGAGCTTGGGGACGGCTACGAGGTCCGCTATCCGCGCATGCCCGGCGAGGACGACCCGAGCTACGCCCGGTGGAGTGCGGCCATCCGGGGTGAGCTGGCGGCCCTGGACGACGGCGCGGTCGTGGCGGGCCATTCGGTGGGCGGGACGATCCTCGTCAACGCGCTCGCCGAGCGGGCGCCGCAGCGGCGGCTCGGGGCGATCGTGATGATCGCCGCGCCGTTCGTCGGTGCCGGTGGGTGGGCCGGCGCCGGGTTCGAGTTGCCACCAGACCTCGGCGTGCGGCTGCCGGGAGGCGTGCCGGTGCACGTGTTCCACGGGCTCGAGGACGAAACCGTCCCGCCGTCGCATGCCGACCTGTATGCCCGCGTCATCCCGCGGGCACGGCTGCACCGGCTGCCCGGGCGCGACCATCAGCTGGACAACGACCTGCGCGAGGTGGCGCAGGCGATTCACGAAGTCGTCGAGCCGGCCGGCTGACGGGTCGCGGCGCGCGGGGCGAGGGCGTCGACGATCAGGCCGAGCAGGCGGCCGAGCTGGTCGGAGGTCTCGCCGCCGGTGGCGAGGAAGACGCCGTAGAGCATGGCGGCGACGTCCTCGGCGGTGACGTCCGTGCGCAGCGCGCCGGTCTGGGCCGCGCGGTCGAGGAACGTGCGGATCGCCGTGGTGACGCGCTCGCGGGTCTGCGGGGTGATACGGCCGGCGGCAGCGGCGGCGCGGAGGGTGTCCAGCATGCCGCTCTTCGTGGTGGTGAACCTCGCGTAGCGGTCCAGCCAGGCGCGCAGGGCCACGTCGGGCGGGTACCGCTCCAGCAGGTCGGCCACGCTCGCGGAGACGTCATCGAGCTCGGCGGCGTAGACGGCCTCGACGAGCGCCTCCCGCGTCGGGAAGTGCCGGTAGAGGGTGCCGATGCCGACGCCAGCCGCGCGAGCGATGGCTTCCAGCGTGACCGGGCCGCCGGCGGCCGCGAAGGCGGCGCGGGCGACGGTAAGGATGTGGGGTCGCATAGACAACCAGGAGGTTGGCCTAGAAGCAGCCACCCTTGAAAGAGTGCGTAATAGCTCACTGGTCAAGTGGTTCCGCGCCGACAATGTAGCGGGGCTCGAGCACACCGCCGAAGCGGCAACGAGGGTCGAACCAGCAGCTCAGGCGACGTACAGGAACCGTCGTCCGAGGCGGCGGGCCGGCCGTCCGCTGGCGTGGTGTACGAGGGCACCATCCGATCTGCGCGGCCGGGGCGGCCGTATGTCTCCGTGATCATGATGCGCGCGGTGGCCGCACCGCGGGTTTGCCATGATCCCGGAACCTTTCGGTACACAGGGGTACATCAGCACTCCGTGATCATGAAAAACCGTGGTGTCGGTGCCGGGCACAGCATGATCGCGGAGACTTCCGGTCGCTGCGCCGTGCTTCGCGGCGGCCAATGCCCGGCGGGTGAGACGTGATCGTCGACCGAGCCCGGCGCGTCGGGACGGCACCGCGTGGCCGCCACGCCCGCCGGGAGACGGCGGGGCCGGTTCCCCGGTGACGTCGGCGGTCTCGCGGACAATGCTGATGCCTGCGAACGGGGAGAGCAGCACGCGGCTACAGGCGGTTGGGGCTGGCCTCCAGCGCGGCCCGCAGCGCCGCCGGCATCGCCTCCAGGGCCGCGGCCGGGTACTCGACCCGATGGCCGCCCGCGCGCACCGCGAGCGCCGGCGGTGAGCTCGCGTAGCAGGCGTCGCAGCGGCCCAGGTGCCCGGTCGGCACGAAGCGGCGGCACTCGGGGCAGCGATCGCGCTGCCGATGCGGGCGGCGGGACGGGTTGCGCCGCCACACGGTCAGCCGGTCGGGGATGCCCGGCCACGACGGTAGCGCCAGGTCGTCGGTCGGGGTCCAGTTGAGGTCCAGCTCGCGGTGCAGCCGCGCGGTGCCCGTGGGGCCCTCCGCGTCGCCGCCGACGTAGAGCAGCGTCCCGCCCCGGTAGGCGCGCAGCGCCGCGTAGCCGGCCGCGTCGTCCTCGGGCGGCGGCCAGCACAGCAGCAGCGTCCGGTCGCGATGGCGGCGGACCGCGGCGACGCTCGGCAGCCGCTCCACCGGCGCCCAGGTGGCCCGCTCGCGGTGAAACGGGTTGCCGCCCCCGTCCGGCGGGGTCGCGTCGGTCGCCACCACGTCGGCGCCGCGGGCGCGCAGCAAGGCGGCCCAATAGCCGGTGCCGGCGCCCGCGTCCAGGATCGGGCCGTGGTCGGCGATCAGGCCCAGCGCCGCCTCGGTGGGCACCGACCACGCCAGCCGCGACGAGAGCTCGCGGCGGCGGCCGGGCAGGTCGAGCACGCGGGCCAGGCCGGGCGGCATGCGCGGCGGGCCGGGGGTGGCGCGGCCGCCGGCCAAGATCGAGATCAGCTCCAGCAGCGGGTTCGTGGCCGGGTCGAGCGGGGCCGCGAGCCGGGCGTGGTAGTCCTCCAGGCGCCGCCGGCCCTCCAGCCACTCGCCGGGGGTCACCGCGGCGTCGGGGTAGCGCGCGGCGAACGCCTCGAACGTTTCCAGGCGGCGCAATTCGGTCAGGGTGATCGGGGCGAGCCACTTCGAGCCGTGCGGGTAGGGGCGGCCGGGCGGCACGTGCCGCCACCGGTCCGGTGCCGTCGGCGCGACCGCCGCCCCGCACCCGCCGCAGATCGGGTGGCCGTCGACGCTCACCCGGCGGCCCCCGGACAGCAGGGGCCGCACCGGGTGAGCCACCGTCACAGGCCCAGCACGCTGCGGCGGACCTCGGGGCTGTCGCGCAGCTCCGCCGCCGGGCCCGAGGCCACCACCCGGCCCTCGCCGAGCAGGTAGGCACGGTCGGCGATGGCCAGGGCGCGCTCCACGTCCTGCTCCACCACGACCACGCTCACGCCGTCGGCGGCGATCCGCTCGATGGCCTCGTACACCTCATCGACCCGCACCGGCGCCAGGCCCAGCGACGGCTCGTCGAGCAACAACAGCCGCGGGCGGGCCATCAAGGCCCGGCCGATGGCGACCATCTGCTGCTCGCCGCCGCTCAGGCTGCCCGCCAGCTGGGTGGTGCGCTCGGCCAGGCGGGGGAACATGTCGTAGACCGTGGCCAGGGTGGCCTTGTGCTCGCGGCGCGCGCCCCGGCGGTACGCCCCCAGCACCAGGTTGTCGAAGACCGTCATCCTCGGGAAGATCCGCCGGCCCTCCGGGACCACCGCCACGCCGTGGGCGCCGACCCGGTGGCCGGCCAGCGACGTGGTGTCGGCGCCGGAGACGCTGATCCGGCCGGCCGACGCCGGGTGAATCCCGGCGATGGCGTTGACCAGCGTGGACTTGCCGGCACCGTTGGGGCCGACCACGCAGACCGTCTCGCCGGCCCGCACCTGCAGCCCGACGCCCCACAGCGCCTGGGCGTCGCCGTAGCGCACGTCGAGGTCCACGACCTCCAGCACGGTGTCAGACATGGGCCTGCTTCCCCAGGTAGGCGCGGACGACGGCCGGGTCGCTCATCACCGTCTGCGGATCGCCGTCGGCGAGCAGGGTGCCGCGGTCCAGCACGACGATCCGGGTGGCGAGCTGGTTGAGCACCCGCAGCAGGTGCTCGACGATGACGATGGTGATGCCGCTGCGGTGGATGCGCTGCACCACCCGCACGGCGTTGTCGACCTCGGCCGGGTTGAGGCCGGCCAGGGCCTCGTCCAGCAGCAGTACCTTCGGGTCCGACGCGATCGCGCGGGCCATCTCCAGCAGCTGCCGCTGGTGCAGGTTGAGGTTGCCGGGGTGGGCGTCGGCGAGGTGGCCGAGGGCGACCGTCGCCAGGTGCCGCTCGGCGAGCGGGCGGGCCTGGCGCAGCGACATCGGGGTCCGGCCGAACATGATGGCGGTGGCGACGTTGTCGCGCACGGTCATCGAGTCGAAGGGTTTCGGGATCTGGTACGTCCGGGCGAGCCCCACGTGCGCGATGCGGTGCGGCGGCAGCTTGGTGATGTCGTGCCCGTCGATGCGGATCACGCCCTTGGTCGGCCGGGTCGCCCCGGAGAGCAGGTTGACCAGCGTGGTCTTGCCCGACCCGTTGGGCCCGACGAGGCCGATCAGCTCGCCGGCGCGGATGTCGAGGGTGACGTCCTCGAGCGCGTGCACGCCGCCGAAGTACTTGGCCACGTTGCGGCATTCGATGAGCACCGGGCCGAGGTCCGGCGCCGGCAGGTCCTCGTCCGGCGCCGCCGCCGGGGTCTCCGCCTCCGCCGGCTCGGCGGCCACCCGGGCCGGAGCCCGCCGGCTGCCCCGCACGATCGCGGCGAGGGCGGCGGCGAGCAGCCCGGCGACGATCCAGTCCAGGTAGTCGCCCCACACGTTGAGCGTGAACAGCACGCCGAAGACGACCACGAACGCGACCAGCGCGGTGACCGGCCGGGCCCGCAGCCGGGCGTAGAGGCCCGCGGGCGCGGTGGCCACCAGCACGGCGAGGATCGCGCCCAGGAAGATGGCGTTCCACTCGTCGAGGCCGTAGGAGGACAGCCGGTCCTGCAGGGTCACGATGAGCACGGCGCCGATGACCGGGCCCAGCCAGTGCGCCCGCCCGCCGAGGACGCCCATGACGATGACGAACAGCGGGATGGTCAGGCCGAACACGCTCTCGACGGTGACGAAGCCGATCTGCAGCGCGTAGACGCTGCCGGCCACGCCGCCGAGGACGCCGCTGGCGATGATGGCGAGCATCTTGTACCGGAAGGTCGGCACCCCCAGCACCTCGGCCACGTCCTCGTTGTCGTGGATGGCGGCCAGCGCGGAGCCCGCGCGGCTGTGCTGCACGGCGAAGGCCACGGCCACCGCGACCGCCGCGACGACCAGCGCCAGCAGGTACTGGAACTGCTGGAAGGAGCCCAGCGCGTCGGGGAACTCCGGCAGCGGCAGCGTCGTGCCCTGCCCGCCGTCGATCGACCGGTTGATCCGGGCGAACGCCGACAGGATGAACGGCACGGCCAGGGTCAGCAGCGCGAAGATCTCGCCGCGCAGCGAGCCCAGCCGGAACGCGACCGCGCCGATGCCCGCCGCGAGCAGCCCGCACAGGACGGCGGCGACCGGCACGCTCCAGAAGAAGTTGACGCCGTGCCGGCCGGTGAGCACCGCCGTGCTGTAGGCGCCGACGCCGACGTAGGCGGCCTGGCCGAAGCTGAAGTACCCGCTGTAGCCCGACAGCAGGTTCCAGCTGGTCGCCTGCGCGATCCAGAAGCACACCGAGCCGAGCAGCACGAGGTAGAACGAGGCCAAGCCCAGGTCCGGCGCGAACTCGCCCAGGGCGACCAGCAGCAGGAACGCCACCAGGAGGCCGAGGGCGCCGCGCCTCATCGGACCGCTCCGACCGTGAACAGCCCGCGCGGGCGGACCAGCAGGGCCAGGATGATCGCCGAGAACAGCACGAACGGCGCGGTGGCCGGCGACCAGATCACCGACACCACGCCGGAGAGCACGCCGACGAGGATGCCGGCGACGAAGGTACCGAGGACCTCACCGATGCCGCCCAGGATGACCACCGCGAACACGGTGCCGAACCACTCGTAGGCGGTCTCCGGGGTGAGCGCGTTGGACAGCGAGAACACGCCGCCGGCCAGCGCCGCGGTCGCCCCGACCACGCCGCCGAGCAGCAGGCTGAGCTTGCGGTGGTCGACGCCGAACGCCCCGGCGACCGCGCTGTCCTGGGAGATCGCCCGCATCGCCCGGCCGGCGAAGGTGCGCCGCAGCACGAGGTGGCCGCCGATCACGACCACGATCGCCAGGGCGAAGGCGATGAGGGTGGTGACCGGGAAGACCAGCCGGCCGATCGAGAAGGACTCGGTGGCGTAGGGGTTGACGTCGGCGGTCATCCGCCGGAAGTCGGCGGTCCACACGTTGCTGGCCACCTGGATGGTGATGATCAGCAGACCGAAGCTGACCAGCAGCGAGTTGAACTCGGTGAGGTTGAGCCGGTCGAACAGCCATTGCAGGGCGGCCCCGGCGACGAACATCAGTGGCACCGTGACCAGCAGCGTCAGCAGCGGGTCGATGCCCCAGGACGTGGCGAACTGCAGGGTGAGGTACGCCCCGACCAAAATGAGCCCGAAGTGGGCCAGGTTGATGACGCGCAGCACCCCCCAGGTCACGGACAGGCCGATGGCCATCAAGGCGTAAAGGCCACCGATCAGCACTCCGCTGAGGGTGGCCTGGACAACGTTCATTCGGGGCAGCCGCCTCTGATCGTAGGGAGGCGCCGGCGGGCGAGATCGGCTCGCCCGCCGGCGCACTGAGGGTCAGGAACGGGGTGGAGCGAGCGGCGCGGCGGCCTTGTCCGCCGGCCACACGGTGACCCAGTCACCCTTCTGGATCTGCTTGAGCGTCTGGGTCGTCGGCCAGAAGTTGAAGGTCTTCGGGTCGAAGGTCAGGTGGCCGCTGAACGTGGTGTCCACGCCCTTGGCGTGCAGCGTGTCGCACATCTTCTTCTGGTCCGTGCCGCCGGACGCCTTGACCGCGCCGGTCAGGATGTCCCAGGCGTTCCAGGACGCGGTGGCCTGGGTCTCGAAGACGGTGTACGGCAGCTTCGCCGCCTTGGCCCGCTCGGTGAAGTTGCTGACGATCTCCGTCGCCGGGGCGCCCATCTTGTCGAGGATCGCCTTGTTGGGCTCGAACATCGACACCGACAGCAAGCCCTCGGACAGCGGGCCCAGGGCCAGCAGCGGCCCGGGCGCCGGGAACAGCGCGAACATCTGCTTCGGCTGGTAGTTGAGCTGCTTCATCGCCTGCAGGACGTTGACCGCGTCCACGCCCAGGCCGTTGTCGATGACCAGGTCGGGGTTGGCGTCGCGGACCTGGGTGGCGATCGGCGCCCAGTCCGTCGTCGTCGGCGGGTAGTGCACGTCCGCCACGACGTTGATGCCGCGCTGCTTGGCGATGCTCAGCGCGCCGGACTTGTCGTTGCCGAAACCGTCGGAGACGAACGCCGCGGAGCCGCTCTGGCTGGTCAGCACCGCGACCGACTTCGGCGGGCTGGGCAGGCTGGCCAGGGCGTCGAACAGCTGGTTGGGGATGAAGCTGTTCGGCGTGGGCCCGATCGACCAGGCCGGGAACTGGCACTCGTAGGTCAGCTGCGGCGCCAGCACGGCCGAGTGCTGCGGCAGGACGAAGCCGTGCCGCTGGGCGACCGCCATCGCCGAGAGGATGTTCGGGGTCGCGTAGGGGCCGAGGATCAGGTCGACCTTGTCCTGGGTGATCAGCCGCTCGTAGAGCTGGCTGACCTTGGCCTGGTCGGACTGGTCGTCGAGCACCTTCCACTCGACCTTGCGCCCGAGCAGCCCGCCGGCCGCGTTGAGCCGGTCGACGTACTCCTCTCCGGCGAGCTTGTGGATCTGTCCGGTCGCGGCGAACGCGCCGGTCAGCGACAGCGTCGAGCCGACCACGATCGGCGCGCTGTTACTGCTCGACGACCCGCCACCGGAACCCCGGTTGCAGCCGGTGACGGCGACCACGACGGCGATCGCCGCCGCGGCCGCCGCGAATGAACGCCTGCGCATCTGCAAATCTCCTCCCGAAGAAGCGGTGCGCGCTCAGCGCACGTCGCCGGTGTCGTGCACCACCGCGCCGCCGACGACGGTCAGCACGGAGTGCAGCTGCTTGAGCTTTTCGTCGGGCACGGTGAAGTAGTCGTCGTTGAGCACGACCACGTCGCCGAGGCGCCCGACCTCGAGCGAGCCGAGCAGGTCCTCGTCCTCGCCACCGAGGAACCACTGGTTGGCGCGGGTGTAGAGGTGCAGCAGCTCCTGCCGGCTGATCTGCTGTCCGGCGTTGATCTGGTTGCCCAGCGCGTTCTTGCCGGTCACTGCGTAGTACGCGTGGATCCACGGGTTCATCGGGGCGATCTGCATGCCGTCGGAGCTCATGCCGGCCGGGATGCCGTTGTCCACGATCGTCCGGAACGGCGGGCCCGATGTCGGCCCGGTCCCGGCGAGGTACTGGTAACTGGTGAGGTTGACGCCGCCGCCGATGGCCTTGAAGCGGTCGAGGTACTCCGTGCTGATCCGCGGCACGTGCGCGATCACCCAGCGCAGGTCCTTGATGCCGATCTCGGTGTTGACCGTCTCGAACGCCTGGATCTGCGTCTGGAAGTCGGTGCCGGTCAGCGAGTGCACCTCGATCCGCCAGCCGGCCTTGGCGGACTTGCGCGCGGCCTCCAGGAACACCGGGCCGCCGAAGTAGGACAGCGCGATGAACTCGCCGATCGCGCCGGTGCGGACCATGTCGTTGCCGAAGAACTTGAACGCGTTCTGGATCCGCTGCGTCAGGGTCGTCACGTTGGTGTCGGCGTCCTGGTGCAGGTAGTTGATCCGCAGCCGCACGGCGGCCAGGCCGTCGTCGTAGAGCTTCAGGAACGGCAGGTTCATCGTGTAGTTGTCCTCGTGGGCGGCGCCGTCCGACGGGGTGTCGGTCTTCTGGAACGCGCCCTGGTCGAGGTGGGTGGTCACGCCGAGGCTGACCGCGTAGGCCATCGCGTCGAGCGCGCTGCGGCGGCGGTCGGCGTCGGTGAGGGTGTGACGCAATGCGAGGGTGGCCTTGCCGGTCTCGGTGCCGCCGGCGATGGACCCGTCGGCGCCGACCGTCACCGCCAGCGGCGCGGCCTCGAAGAACTTCTTGCCGAGGGTGTTGGTGACGCTCGGGCCGGTGAAGCCGATGGAGATGTACGCCGGGTGGTTCGGCACCGCCTTGTCGAGCTCGGCGAGCGTGGGCAGGCGTACCTCTTTGAACTGGTTGAAGTGGAATCCGCCGATCGTGCTGATGAACTTGCCGGCCGGCACGTGCTTGGCCCGGTCCCGGTAGATGTTCTGCACGTCCGCGACGGAGTAGGCGTTCTCCAGCGGGGTGTGGTAGCCGGGCCGGTTGCCCATCAGCACGATGTGGTTGTGGCAGTCGATGAGGCCCGGGATCGCGGTACGGCCGCGCAGGTTGATCGTGCGCGGGTTGCCCTCGAAGCCGCGCTTCGCGGCCCGGTCGTCGTTGCCGACGTAGACGATCTTCCCGTCCTGGATCGCCACCACGCTCGCGATGCGGTTCCGCGCGTCCATGGTGTGGATCCGGCCGTTGTACAGCACCAGGTCGGCGCGCAGCGCCCCGTCGCGGTACTGCCCGTGCGCGGACGCCGCCGATTCGCCGCCGAAGGCACTGACGGCGGCCGCGGCGCCGGCCACGGCGCCACCGCGCAGGATGCTGCGCCGGGATAAGGGACCGCTGGTTTGGTCTTCGCTCATTGCTGTGGTTCACCTTTTCCTTGCGGATACGCGTCGGCCGGGCCGCCGCCCTTGGGGCGCGGCCGGGTGCGGCGCGAAGATGGTGCCGGGGTGTCAGCGTTTGTGGGGGTGTTGGCAGCGGACAGCGGTCCGGCGCCGGGACCGGGGTCGCCTGCGGTGGAGCGGTGGGGTGAAAGCTGCGGCGGGGTAAGGGATATGGGGGGCGGGAGAGGCACGGACCGCGGCCGACGGTGTCGTGTTCCCTCCCGAGCGTCGAACCTCGACGCACCATCTGGCGGACGATCGTCCGTCTGACGGACGGCTGACATCACAATGTTCCCGCCACTACGTGATGTCAAGACTCAGGTTCGAAACAATTGCGCGACCGCGGCGGACTAGTGTTCGCTGTGCGGACCAACTATGAGCTACGACTTTGGGGCGGCGATGGCACAACGTGGAGAAGGACCCGACTTCATCGAGGCCCTCGCGCGGGGATTGGACGTCATCCGGGCGTTCCACGCCGACCGCCCGCGCCTGAGCCTCACCGAGGTCGCCGCCGCCACCGGGCTCGCCCGCCCCACCGCGCGCCGCATCCTGCTGACCCTGGAGGAGCTCGGCTACGTGCGCACCGGCCCCGGCGGCCACGAGCTCACGGCCCGGGTGCTGGAGCTCGGCATGGCCTACGTCGGCGCGCTGTCGCTGTGGGACATCGCCCGGCCGCACATGGAGACACTGGTCGCCGCGACCGGGGAGTCGTCCTCCATCACCCAGCTCGACGGCTCCGACATCGTCTACCTGGCGCGCGTCGCGGTCCCGAAGATCATCGCGCTGCGGGTCGAGATCGGCACCCGCTTCCCGGCCACCGCCACCTCGCAGGGCAAGGTCCTGCTCGCCGCGCTGCCGCCGGAGCGGCTCGACGAGGTCCTCGCGACGCCCAGCCGCTCCGGCGTGCAGCCCTGGGCGCAGCCCGCCCGCCCGGCCGTCGACGCCATGCTGCGCGAGGTCAACGCGCGCGGCTGGGCCCTCGCCGACAACGAGCTGGCCCCGGGGATCCGGTCGGTGGCGGTGCCGATCCGCGACGGCCGCGGCGCGGTGCGGGCGGCCATGAACGTCACCGTCAACTCCGCCGAGACGAGCACCAAGACGCTGGTCGAGCAGCACCTGCCGCACCTGCTGCGGGCGGCCAGCGCGATCAGCTCGGACTGGGCGCTGTGGCAGTCGCGGCCGTTCCTAGAGCTGCCCGCCGCCGACGCCTCGCCGGCGGTCGCCGGGCGCTGACAAGTCCGCATACAGCGCGATCGCCGGGATGGGGGGCGGTCGCGCCATATTGACGTGTGCCAGTTGGCCTGAGTACCGTCTCTGGAATTAAGCAACTTTCTTTAGAGTAAGTCGCACGGCTCCGTACACCCCCATCCACTGTTCTTCGGAGCGCGAGGAGCGCGACATGAGGCACAGAATCCCGTTCCGGCGCGCGGCGATGGCCGGCGCCCTGCTGCTGGCGGCCGCCGGCCTGGTGGCCCTGCCCAACGCGGCCGCCGCGGCGACCGCACCCATCCGCGCCAACTCCGGCGGCGCGGCGTTCACCGACGGCTCGGGCACGGCGTGGTCGGCCGACCAGGCCTACAGCTCCGGCAACTGGGGCTACGACACGCTCTACGGCGGCTCGACGACGTCCTCGCCGATCGCTGGCACGACCGACGACTCGCTGTACCAGTCGTACAACCTCTTCAACGGCTGGACCGGCTACAAGTTCGACGTGCCCAACGGCACCTACCAGGTCACCCTGAAGATGGTCGAGGACTGGGCCAACGCGGCCGGCCAGCGCAAGTTCGACGTGCGCGCCGAGGGCACGACGGTGCTCAGCGCGTTCGACATCTTCGCCGCCTGCGGTGCGCTCACCGCCTGCGACCGCACGTTCAGCACGACCGTCTCCGACGGCCAGCTCAACGTGCAGTTCAACATGAACGGCGGAGCCAACTACGCGACCGTGTCCGCGATCGCGGTGACCGGCGGCACCGGCGGCGGCGACACCACGGCGCCGAGCGTGCCGTCCGGGCTGACGGTCACGGGCACGACGTCGTCGAGCGTGTCGCTGTCGTGGGGCGCGTCGACGGACAACGTGGGTGTCACCGGTTATGACGTTCTGCGTGGTGGTACGACCATCGCGACGGTGACCGGTACCTCCTACACCAACACCGGTCTGTCGGCGAGCACGACGTACACGTACACGGTGAAGGCGCGGGACGCGGCCGGAAACCTGTCCGGGGCGAGCAACCAGGTCTCGGCCACCACGCAGGGCACCACCGGCGGCGACACCACGGCGCCGAGCGTGCCGTCCGGGCTGACGGTCACGGGCACGACGTCGTCGAGCGTGTCGCTGTCGTGGGGCGCGTCGACGGACAACGTGGGTGTCACCGGTTATGACGTTCTGCGTGGTGGTACGACCATCGCGACGGTGACCGGTACCTCCTACACCAACACGGGTCTCGCGGCGAGCACGACCTACACCTACACCGTCAAGGCCAGGGACGCGGCCGGAAACCTCTCCGGCGCCAGCAATCAGGTCTCGGCCACCACGCAGGGCACCACCGGTGGCGGCGGCAACCGGGTGGTCGGCTACTTCGTCGACTGGGGCGTCTACGCCCGCAACTACCACGTCAAGAACATCGACACCAGCGGCACCGCCGCCAAGCTCAACGTCATCAACTTCGCCTTCGGCAACGTCACCAACGGCCAGTGCGCCATCGGCGACAGCTACGCCGACTACGACCGGTTCTACGACGCCGCGTCCAGTGTGGACGGCGTCGCGGACACCTGGGACGCGGGCGCCCTGCGCGGCAGCTTCAACCAGCTGCGCAAGCTCAAGCACAAGTACCCCAACCTCAAGGTGGTCTGGTCGTTCGGCGGCTGGTCCTGGTCCGGCGGCTTCGGCCAGGCGGCGGCGAACCCGACGGCGTTCGCCAACTCCTGCTACAACCTGGTCGAGGACCCGCGCTGGGCCGACGTGTTCGACGGCATCGACATCGACTGGGAGTACCCGAACGCCTGCGGGCTCAGCTGCGACAGCAGCGGCTCGGCCAGCTTCCGCAACCTGATGTCCGCGGTGCGCTCCCGCTTCGGCTCCGGCAACCTGGTCACCGCGGCGATCACCGCCGACGGCACCAGCGGCGGCAAGATCGACGCGGCCGACTACGGCGGCGCCGCGCAGTACGTCGACTGGTACAACGTCATGACCTATGACTACTTCGGCGCCTTCAACCCGCAGGGCCCCACCGCCCCGCACTCGCCGCTGAACTCCTACACCGGCATCCCGACGCCCGGGTTCTACTCCGACGCGGCCATCCAGAAGCTCAAGAGCAAGGGGATCCCGGGCAGCAAGCTGCTGCTGGGCATCGGCTTCTACGGCCGCGGCTGGACCGGTGTCACGCAGAGCGCACCCGGCGGCAGCGCCAGCGGTCCCGCGCCCGGCACCTACGAGCAGGGCATCGAGGACTACAAGGTGCTCAAGAACAGCTGCCCGGCCAACGGCACCGTGGCCGGCACCGCCTACGCGTACTGCGGCAACAACTGGTGGAGCTACGACACGCCCAGCACCATCGCGGGCAAGATGAGCTACGCCAAGAGCCAGGGCCTCGCCGGCTCCTTCTTCTGGGAGATGTCCGGCGACACCACCGGCGGTGAGCTGATCACCGCGATGCGCAACGGTCTCGGCTAACCACTACGCACCGACGCCCGCGGGCCGGCGGCTCCACCTCGGAGCCGCCGGCCCGCGCCGTTTCGTGGGCCCGCTTCGTGAACGGCGGCGGTCCGGCCAACGTCGAGTGGGCTGGACACCCCCGGCTCCCCGGATGAGCCCTCGCCTGGGCCCATCTGGGCATTTCGACTCACTCGGCCCGATCCCCGCATTCGTTAGCGTCCATGGCAGAGCCGGTATAGATCAACCGGGCGGTGGCGCGCACCGGCGTCGGTCCGCGCGCCCGGGAAGGAGCTGCCATGACCCCGCGGTTGTCCGCGATGACGCCGGACCGGGAGCGGCGGATGCGCGAGACGTTCGACGACAACGCCAAGCCGCTGCTGCGCTTCCTGCTCCGGCTGACCCACGGCCAGCGCGAGACGGCCGAGGACCTGCTCCAGGAGACGATGCTGCGGGCCTGGCGCAAGGTGGACGAGCTGCCCGATAATCCGCTGTCGGTACGTCGCTGGCTGTTCATCGTGGCCCGGCACCTCACCATCGACGCCGTCCGCGCGCGGCTGTCCCGGCCCACCGAGATCAGCGGCGAGTCCGTCGCGTGGGTGCCCACCGTGGACGACGAGGTCGACGTCCTGCTCGAGCGCCACGCGCTGCGCCACGCGCTGCTGCAGCTGTCCCCGGCGCACCGGGTCGTGCTCGTGGAGATCTACTACCGCGGCGCGTCGGTCGCGGAGGTCGCGTCACGCATCGGCGTGCCGGAGGGCACGGTGCGGTCCCGCTCGTTCTACGCCCTGCGCACCATCCGCGACGTGCTCAGCCGCGCCGGTGAGCCGGTCGCGGCCGCGTAGCGGCGCCCGGGCTTTCAGGCGACGGCGACCATGTCGACGTCCGGGGCGGGGCCGTGATCGTTGAAGAACATCAGGGTGAACGGGCCTTGCGGGATGTAGGCGGTGAAGCCGACGTACACCGGCTCCGTCCACCCCTTGCCGGTGGCGCTGAGCGTGATCGGGGCGCCGTTGTTGACCGAGATCCGCAGCGTGCGCGGGCCGTCGGTCTCCAGCGACACCACTGCGGTCCGGTAGCCGCCGGAGGAGGCGACGGCGCGCACGATCAGCCGGCTCCCGCCCGTGATGTAGCGCACCCGGCCGCCGCCGTTGCAGGTGGGGCAGGCGACGACGGCGGCGCCGCCGACCAGGGTGTTGCCCGGATCCTCGGCCTCGACGTTGACCGGCGTGAACTGCTCGGACGGCACCGCGGGGGCCGGCGCGGTCTCGGCCGCCGCGGGTGGCAACGACGGCGGGGCGGCGTCGTCTGGCGCGGAGGCGCTGGCCGGCGGCCGCGGCGACCCGGCGATGGTGAGGGCGACCGCGGCGGGCGTGCGGCGCGGTGCACCGGGCAACTGCACCGCCGACCAGAGCACCATCCCGGCCAGCGCGGCCAGCGCCGCCGCGCACGTCCACAGCCATCGGGCCGGCAGCCGCCAACCCCCGGCCGGGAAGCCCGTCCACTGCATGTGACAGACAGTAGGGCGCCGGGCGGTGAGCCGTCGTGGGCCCAAAGGCCCAGGGCGGGGGCCCAAGCACGGGCGTCGCGCGGGTATTCCGGGAAATCCGGCGCCGCGATGAACTTTGGCGCCCGCCCAGGCGTCGATTCGTCTGGCGGGCACAGTCCCCGGCAACCGTGATCGCGAAGGGGGAATCCGTGGTGGCGAGGTTGGGCGCCGGCCGGCGGCTCACAGCCTGGTGGACCGGCATGAGCCGACGCATGTCGATCGTGGTGTACGCGGTGCTGTCGCTGACGGTCGTGGCGGCCGGGGCGGTCTGCTACGAGGTCACCGCGGTGGGCGCCGGCGCGCTGCAGGGCGATCCGATCGACGACGAGACCGCGCGGACCGTGTCGCTCGCGGCGCTGTCGTGCCCCCAGCTGTCCGGACCGCGGCTCGCCGGGCAGCTCATGGCGAACGCGGAGCTCGAGGCCGGCGGCGCCGGCCCCGGGCCGGCCGACACCGCGGTCGCCGCGCTGAACGACAAGGTGTTCAAGGTGTGGAAGCCGTGGCCGAACGCGATGCCGCAGGACCACTCGGCCACCGTCTTCGCGCTGGCCCACTACATGTGCGACCTCGCCGGCCAGGTGCGCCTGACCAAGGCCCCCGGCGACCGGTGGCGGCTCGCGCTGGCCGCCTACCGCTCGGGCGTGCCGGCGGTGCAGGCGGCCAAGGGCATCCCGGCCGGCGCGCGGAGCTACGTCGACGAGGTCGAGAGCTACACGGCCTGGTACGAGCAGCAGCCCGCCTTCGGCAGCGGGGACAAGACGCCCGCGACGGCCTCCACGGCGGGGCTCGTCGTCGGCGCCTCGCCGGTCTCGCCGGCCGCGATCCCCGACGACTACCTGCCGGCCGTGCGCGCCGCCGGGGCCACCTGCGCGCAGGTCACCCCGGCCCGGATCGCGGCGCAGCTGATGGCCGCCTCCGGCTTCGACCCCAACCGCCGCTCCGCCGAGGGGGCGATGGGCATCGCCGGCTTCCGCACCGACGTGTGGAGCGACTACGCGCCGCGGTCCGCCTCGCCGTGGGATCCGGACTCCGCCGTCTCGGTGCTCGGCATCGCGCTGTGCGACCTGGTCGCCACGTTCACGCCGATGGGCGGCAACGCCTTCGACACCGCGCTGGCGGCCTTCCGCACCGGCACCACGGCCGTGCGCCAGGCCGGCGGGGTGCCGCGCGTGCCCGGCGTCGCGGACTACGTGCGGCGGGTGGACGGCTTCGCCGACTTCTACCTCACCGTCGGCCCGCTCGCGTCCGCCTCGCCGCCGGCCGCTCCCTCCGCGTCGCCGTCCAGCGCGTCCCCGTCGGCCCCGGCGCCGAGCGCGTCGGCGGCCGCGCCCGGTAGCCGGCCGCCGGCTCCGCCGAAGAAGTCGTCGCCACCGGCCGCCTCGAAGCCCCCGGCGCCCGTGCAGTACAAAATCATCAATGTGCTGAGCGGCAAGGTGGTCGCCGTCGCCGGCTCGTCGCGCAACGCGGGCGACGTCCTGGTGCAGGAGCCCGACGCCGCCGACCCCTCCCGGCGCTGGCTGCTGGTCACCGACGCGGACGGCACCGTGCGCATCCGCAGCGCGTTCAACGGCCTCGTGCTCTCGCCCCAGGACGCCTCGACCGGCGACTACGCGTTCATCACGCAGGTCCCCGACGCGAGCACGCCGGCGACCCGCTGGCGGCTGCTCGACACCGGCGGCGGGGTGTACAAGATCAAGAATGCGGGCAGCGGCTACCTGCTCGCCCTGCAGTGGATGGTCGACACCGACGGCACCAAGCTGTTCCAGCACGACGACAACGGCACGGCCGACCACCTCTGGCGCATCGTCCCGGCGAGCTGAGCGACGCGCCGTCCCCGGCGCATTCCGCTGCCGCCGGGGACGCCGCTCAACCGGGGCCGGGCGGGCCGTCCTCGCCGCGGGTGAGGAGCAGGATGGCCTCGGCGCGGTTGCGCACGCCCAGTTTGGCGTAGCTGTGGTTGAGCTGGTTGCGGAGGGTCTTCTCGCTCACCCCGAGCCTTGCGGCGATGGCGGCGCCGGACAGGCCCTGGCAGAGCAGTTCCAGCATGTCGCGCTGGCGGGGGGTGAGGCGGCCGGCGGACGTGTGCTGGCGCAGCCGGCCGGTGACGGCCGCGGCCGAGCGGCCGGCGTCCTCGTGCAGGGCGGCGGCCGCGACGGCGGCGGCGACGGGACAGAGCCAGGCCAGGCCCCGGGCGACGGCGGTGACGGCGGGGACGAGGTCCTCCGGCTCGAAGTGGCCGTAGACGAGGCAGCCGTGGACCGGTCCGCGCAGCAGAGCGCCGATGGCCTGCGGATCGGTGTGGGCGGTGAGCGCGATGACGCGGCCGTGGCGGGCGACCGCCTCGAACAGGCCGGGCGCGCCGGGCTGGTCGAGGCGGTCGTCGAACAGGATGACCGCGGGGCGCGTCCGGCGGACGGCCGTGATCGCCTCGGCGGCGGTGGTGGCCAGCGCGACGAGGGTGACCGCGCGGCCCGCGGTGAGTTCGGCCGCGAGGCCGCCCGGGTCGGGGTGGGCGATCGCGACGGTAATGGGGGCCGCCTCGGCCGGGGCGTGTGCTGGCCATTCGTTCATGCGTACGCCGTCCGCCGTCCGCCGTCGGGGCGCGGCCGGGCGGGCCGCGGCGGTTACCCGCTCGTATCACGACGATGCCGCCGCCCGCCGCGTTCATCGGGCCGGGCCGGCGCCTGATTTCTGCCGGGTTACTGCCGGCCCGTCCAGCGCATCGCGGCCTCGGTGCGGTTGCTCGCGTCGAGCTTGGTGAAGATGTGGTTGAGGTGGTTCTTGACCGTCTTCTCGGTCAGCAGCATCCGGCGGGCGATCGCCGCGTTGGAGTGCCCCGAGCACAGCAGGTCGAGCACTTCCCGCTCGCGCTGGGTCAGGCCGAAGCGCTCCCGCATCTGGCGCAGCTCGTCGGCCCGGTCCAGCTCGGCGCGGTCGCGGGCGGCCTGCTTGCGCATCGTGGAGATGGTGATCGCGGCGACCGCCGGGGACAGCCAGCCCCGGCCGGTGGCCACGGCCTGCACGGCCCGCAGCAGCTCCGGCGGGTCGAACTCGCCGTGCACCAGGTAGCCCCGGGCGCCGCCGCGCAGCATCGAGGCGATCAGCTCCTCGTCGGAGTCGCTGGTCAGCACCAGAACCGCGGTGTGCTCGCAGAGCGCGCCGATGACGCTCAGCCCGTCGGCGATCGGCATCCGGTGGTCGAGCAGGGTGACGGTGGGCCGCACCCGCCGGGCAGTGGTGACCGCGGTGCGGCCGTCGGAGGCCTCGCCGACGACCCGGATGTCGTCGGCGGCGGTGAGGAAGCCGCGCAGCGCGGCCCGCACGATCGGGTTGTCGTCGACGATCAGGACATCGATCATCGGGGTACCGTCCTCGTGGCCACGCCGGCCGGGGCGCTCGCCGCCGGGACCTGCGCCACCAGCAGCGTGCCCGCGCCCTGGTGCGACCGGATGTCCAGCGTGCCGCCCGCCGCCTGGGCGCGCTCGGCCATGCCGACGATGCCGAAGCTGCCGGCGGCGGACAGCGCGGTCAGCTCCGCGGGGACGGCGAAGCCGGCGCCGTTGTCGCGCACGGACAGCGAGATCGTGCCGCCCGCGGTGGCGAGCACGACCGTGACCAGCGTGGCGTGGCCGTGGTTCGTGGCGTTGCGCAGGGCCTCGTGCAGGATCTGGGTCAGCTCGTAGCGCGCGGCGAGCGAGGGCTCGACCGGCGCCGCGGTCAGATCGACGCGGACGCCGGTGGTGCGCTGCCACGTCTCGCACACACTGCGCAGGGTCTCGGCGAACGGCCGGTCGGGCATGTCGCGGCGCAGCGCCGCGAGCAGCTCGCGGGACTCCCGCACGGCGGCGTCCGCGCCCTCGGAGACGGTCATCGCGAGCTGCTCGGCCAGGTCGGGGTGGCGGCGCAGCGAGGTGGGCAGCGCCAGCGCGGCGAAGGACACCCCGCGCAGGGTCTTGGTCACCGAGTCGTGCAGCTCGCGGGCCAGCCGGGCCCGCTCGGACGCGGCGGCGGAGCGCTGCGCCGCCGCCATCGCCGCGACCGACATGTCGATGTAGCGGGCCACCGCGCCGGTCAGCGCCGCCGCGCCGAGCCCGCACACGATGTCGGTCATCGGCAGCGCGACCACGAACTGGGCGAGGTGCCCGGGCGCGGCGAGCGGCTCGGCGCCGCGCAGCAGCTGCACCGAGACCGCGGAGCCCAGCGCCGCGTGCGCGACCCACAGCGGCAGGCCGCCGGTGCCCAGCAGCGAGCCGGCCAGGGCGGCGGAGCCGGCCGCGTAGCAGAAGTAGGCCACCCCGCCGTCGCTGAGCAGCAGCACGCACAGTACCAATGCGGCATCGACGGCAAGCACCGGCAACCGCCACCGCACGATGTGCGGAAACCGGCTCAGCGCCCAGACCTGGGCGAGTGTGGTGACGCCGATCAGGACCAGCGTGGCGATCGCCCGCCAACGGTCGTCGACCAGCCGGATGCCCACGCCCACCGCGGCGAACGAGATCGCGAGCCGGCCGAGCAGCAGCGCCCGGCAGAGCGCGGCGTAGGCGACGAACCGGTCCATCGGGCCACTCCCTCAGGAGATGGTGACTTTGTCGATGTCCGGCGCCGGGCCCTCATCGTTGTAGAGCCGCATGGTGACCACGCCCTGTGGAACGACGGCGACGAAGGAGAACGCACTGGGCTTGTCCCAGCTGTGGCCGGTGAGGACCTGCTTGACCGGCGGCCCGCCGTTGATGGACACCTTGAGCTTGCGGTCGCCGTCGAGCTCATAGAGGACCGTGATCTCACGGCGGCCGGCGGAGGGCACGACGAAGTGCAGCGTCACGCTGGCCTGCAAGTCGATGTAGCGCACCCGGGCGCCGCCATCGCACGTGTCGCAGTCGGCCACCGAGGCGCTGCCGGCCAGGCTGCTCGTCGGGTCCTCCGCCTGCAGGCTGATCGGCTCGAACGGTGCGGCCGTGACCGCCGGGGGCGCCGACGACGGTGCGGAGCTCGGGCCCGGCGATCCGGCGGTGAGGGCGGGCTCGGTGCCGGTCACCCCGAGGGTCGCCGACGTGGAGGTCACCGAGCCGGGGCCGGGACCGGCCGCGCCTCGGGGCGCCGGCGAGCCGCCGCCGGACGACCCGATCAGGGGCGGCAGGATGAACGCCGCGATGCCGACGGCCACGGCCAGGATGCCGATACCGACCCAGTGCCGGGGGCGTAGCCGCCGGTCCAGGTCAGCCGGATCGGCGACCGATGGGTCGGTCAGATCATCGGTTGCCTTCGGGACGGTCACGACACGTCCTCCTCGGGCACGAACTATTCACACCTGCCCCGTTACCGTACTTACGGATGGGAATGGATGCAAACAGAACCTGAGGACGCTACCCGCGCAGCGGCCGGCGGGTCAGGTAATGGTCAGCTTGTCGACATCCGGCGCCGGCCCCTCGTCATTGAAGAACGACACGTTGACCGCGCCCGCCGGGATCGTCGCCGTGAACGTGAGCTGCAGCGGCGCCGTCCAACTCGTGCCGTCGAGCCGCACGACGCGCGGCGATCCGTCGTTGATCGCGATCTTGAGGATGCGCACCCCGTCGGTCTCGTAGAGGACGGTCACGGTGCGGGTGCCGGCCACATTGGCGGTGGCGTGGATCACCACCCGGTTCTCGCCGCCGACGTAGCGCACCCGGGCGCCGCCGTCGCAGGTGTCGCAGCCGGTGGCTTCGGCGCCGCCGTAGAGGGTGTTGCCGCCGTTCTCGGCCTGCACGCTGATCGGCGCGAACGCGGGCGGCGGGGGTGGCGGCGGTGGCGGAGCGGCCGCCGTGGTCCGGGTCGGCGCGCCGCCCCCGACGGCGCCGGTGACAACCCCGTTGGCCGCCGGGGCCCCGGCGGCGCTGGCCGGTGGCGGGATGGCGCTGGTGTCC
The DNA here is from genome assembly GCF_050948465.1 of Dactylosporangium sp. CA-092794. Taxonomy (NCBI): domain Bacteria; kingdom Bacillati; phylum Actinomycetota; class Actinomycetes; order Micromonosporales; family Micromonosporaceae; genus Dactylosporangium; species Dactylosporangium sp. CA-092794. The sequence continues at coordinate 2,531,904 of NZ_CP192044.1, forward strand.
GCCGCCAGGGTGGCCGGGCCCAGCCCGTCCGGCGCGCCGGACGCCGGAATGTGGTCGGCCGGGGCCGCGACGTCCGCCGCGGGCGGCGGCGCGACCTCCGGCGTCCCGGTCTCGGTCGTCCGCGGGGTCTCGGTCCCGGACGAGCCGGCCATGACCATCCCCAGCGCCAGGGCGGTCGCCACCACCAGCACCGTCTGGGCAACCGATCGCCAGATGGGCCGTCCCCGGGGTGCCCGGTGCCGGCCGTAGAGCCAGTCAGACATATTCGGGACGGTATCGGCCGCGCGGATGGACAATCTTGGGCCTAAAGGCCCATTGAGGCCCGGACGCGTACCCACAGCGGCCTGCCCACCGCCGGGCCCGTGCAACAGCGCGGGACCCCCACCGCGTGCAATGGGGGACGGTACGGCGACGGGGAGGGGCTCCGCGTGGAGTTCGACGACTACGTACGGCAGCGCGGCGCCGCGCTGGTGCGGCTCGGGCGGCTGCTCACCGGCGACCGGCACCAGGGCGAGGACCTCGCCCAGGAGGTGCTCGCCCGGGCGTTCGTGCGCTGGGACCGGATCGCGGCCGACCCGCCCGAGCCGTACCTGCGCCGGATGCTCGTCAACGCCGCCATCTCCCGCCGGCGCCTGGCCGCCAGCCGGGAGGTCGTGATGGCCGAGCCGCGCGACACCCCCGGCCGCGACGACCTCGGCGCCGAGACCGCCGAGCGCGACGCCGTCTGGCGGATCGTCCGCGACCTGCCGCCCAAGCAGCGCGCCGCGGTCGTGCTGCGCTACTACGAGGACCTCGACGACGCGGCGATCGCCGCGCTGCTGCGCTGCAGCCGGGAGACCGTGCGCAGCCAGGTCAAGCGCGCCCTGGACACGCTGCGGGCCCGGCTCGCCGCCGCCGGGACCGACGCCGGCCCGGCCGGCACCGCGCAAGCCCGGACCGCCCACGGCGGCCTGACACTCAACGGGGGGAAGCCGTGACCGGACTCGACCGGATGGTCAGCGACACGCTCACCCGGATCGCCGACGACGACGTGCACGTCGAGCGGCTGCTGGCCGGGGCGCGGGCGGGCGGGCTGCGGCTGCGCCGGCGCCGCCGCCTGGCGATCGTGGCCGGCGCGGCGCTGTCCGTGGCCGCGGTGGGCACGGGCATCGCCCTGGCCGCCGCGCTGCTGCCCGCCGCCCCCGGCGGGGTGCCGGCCGCGCCGCCCGTCACGAGCGGCCCGGCGCCGGTCTCCGCCGGCCCGGCGCCCTCGGCCACCGCCCGCACGCTCCCGCCGCCGCTGGAGTCCCTGCCGGCCCTGCCGGTCGCCGCCGGCGAGCCGACCGCGCTGAGCGACCCCTCCGCGGTCGGCCGGCCGCTGCGGATACACCTCGGCCTGGACGCGCTGCCGTTCCCGGTCGACCTCGTGCAGTACCTGTCGTCCACCGACGGCGAGCGCCTGAACGTGCAGGGCCGGGCCTCCGCCGGGTCCGGCACGATGCCGGAGATGACCGTCCGGCTCGCCCGCTCCACCACCGACTTCGAGCCGCTCGAGGGCACCCGGAAGTCCGTCACCGTCGGCGGGCGCCCGGGCACGTTCGCTTACCTGGCGAAGTACGGCGCCGGCACCCTGCGCTGGCGCCTGGCCAACGGGCTCTGGCTGCAGGTGTCGGGCCCGTTCGACGAGCCCGCGGCGCTTGCCGTGGGCAACGGCGTGCGCCTGGACCGCACGTTCCGCTGCGCCGTGCCGTTGCGCCTGCCGTCCGCCCCCGCGGCCGCCAAGCCGGAGACGTGCACCATAACTTTCATCGCCGGCGAAGACGTCATCACCGGCCTGACCGTCGCGATCGGCGGCTCCTACATCAGTTTCACCACGGAGCACGGCAACGGGCCGCCCGCCGCGGACCTCAACGAGACGCTGGGCGGCCGCCCGGCCCGGGTCGTCGAACACCCCGGCGACGGCGGCAACCAGATCCTGGAGGTCCTCATGGCCGTGGGCGGCGGCGCGGAGGTGTCGGTGACCGCCGAGGGCCACTACGACGGCGCGGTCGTGCGCGGCCTCACCGCCGGCCTGCAGTGGCTGGGCGGCGCCGATCCGAGCTCCTGGCCGGAGAATCCGCTGCCGGGTTCGTGATTTTCGCTCTTGGCACCACGGACCTGGCAGGGCCGGGCCGCCCGTTCAGGGCAGGCCCGGCCCGTTCTCTGACGGGAGCAGCGGTCGTCAGTTGCGCGGACCGGAGTCCCAAGCACTATCAGGCTCCGACGTAGTCGGCCAGATGTTCGCCGGTGAGCGTCGAGCGGGCGGCGACCAGGTCCGCGGGCGTGCCCTCGAACACGATCCGGCCGCCGTCGTGGCCCGCGCCCGGGCCCAGGTCGATGATCCAGTCGGCGTGCGCCATGACCGCCTGGTGGTGCTCGACCACGATGACCGACTTGCCGGCGTCAACGAGCCGGTCGAGCAGGCCGAGCAGTTGCTCGACGTCGGCCAGGTGCAGGCCGGTGGTCGGCTCGTCGAGGATGTAGACGCCGCCCTTGTCGCCCATGTGGGTGGCCAGCTTCAGCCGCTGCCGCTCGCCGCCGGACAGCGTGGTGAGCGGCTGACCGATGGTGAGGTAGCCGAGCCCGACGTCGGCGAGCCGGTCGAGGATCGTGTGCGCGGCCGGCGTGCGCGCCTCGCCGGCGCCGAAGAACGCCTCGGCCTCGGTCACCGGCATCGCGAGCACCTCGCTGATGTCCCGGCCGCCCAGGTGGTACTCGAGCACCGCGGCGCCGAACCGCTTGCCCTCGCACTCCTCGCACGTGGTGGCCACGCCGGCCATCATCGCCAGGTCGGTGTAGATGACGCCGGCGCCGTTGCAGGTGGGGCAGGCGCCCTCGGAGTTGGCGCTGAACAGCGCCGGCTTCACGCCGTTGGCCTTGGCGAACGCCTTGCGGATCGGCTCCAGCAGCCCGGTGTAGGTCGCCGGGTTGCTGCGCCGCGAGCCGCGGATCGGGCTCTGGTCGATCGACACCACCCCGGCGCCGGCCGGGATCGAGCCGTGGATCAGCGAGCTCTTGCCGGAGCCGGCCACGCCGGTGACCACGCACAGCACCCCGAGCGGGACGTCGACGTCGACGGCGCGCAGGTTGTGGGTGGTCGCGCCGCGGATCTGCAGGGCGCCGGTGGCCGTGCGCACGGTCTTTTTCAGGGAGGTACGGTCGCCGAAGTGCCGCCCGGTGATCGTCCCGCTGCCCCGCAGTCCCTCGACGGTGCCCTCGAAGCAGACCGTGCCGCCCGCCGCGCCGGCGCCCGGGCCGAGGTCCACGACGTGGTCGGCGATCGAGATGGTCTCCGGCTTGTGCTCCACGACCAGCACCGTGTTGCCCTTGTCGCGCAGCCGCAGCAGCAGGTCGTTCATCCGCTGGATGTCGTGCGGGTGCAGGCCGATGGTCGGCTCGTCGAAGACGTAGGTGACGTCGGTGAGCGAGGAGCCGAGGTGGCGGATCATCTTCACCCGCTGCGCCTCGCCGCCGGACAGGGTGCCCGAGGGCCGCTCCAGCGCGAGGTACCCCAGCCCGATCTCCACGAACGAGTCGAGGGTCTGCCGCAGCGCGGCGAGCAGCGGCGCCACCGACGGCTCGTCCAGCCCGCGGATCCACCCGGCCAGGTCGCTGATCTGCATCGAGCAGGCGTCGGCGATGCTGATTCCCTTGATCTTCGACGACCGGGCCAGCTCGCTCAGCCGGGTACCGCCGCACTCCGGGCACGTGGTGAAGGTGACCGCCCGCTCCACGAAGGCGCGGATGTGCGGCTGCAGCGAGTCGACGTCCTTGGACAGCATCGACTTCTGGATCCGCGGGATCAGCCCCTCGTACGTCAGGTTGATCCCCTCGACCTTGATCTTGGTCGGCTCCTTGTAGACCAGGTCGTGCAGCTGCTTCTTGGTGAACTTGTTGATCGGCTTGTCCGGGTCGAAGAAGCCGCAGCCGGCGAAGATGCGCCCGAACCAGCCGTCCATGCTGTAGCCGGGGATCTTCAGCGCGCCCTCGTTGAGCGACTTGGTGTCGTCGTAGAGCTCGGTCAGGTCGATGTCGTTGACCGCACCCCGCCCCTCGCAGCGCGAGCACATGCCGCCGGTGATGCTGAAGCTGCGCCGCTCCTTCGTGGTCTGCCCGGCGCGCTCGACGGTGACCGCGCCCGCCCCGCTGATCGAGGCGACGTTGAAGGAGAACGCCTGCGGCGAGCCGACGTGCGGCTGCCCGAGCCGGCTGAACAGGATGCGCAGCATCGCGTTGGCGTCGGTGGCGGTGCCGACGGTGGAGCGCGGGTCGGACCCGATCCGCTGCTGGTCGACGATGATCGCGGTGGTCAGCCCGTCGAGCACGTCGACGTCGGGCCGGGACAGCGTCGGCATGAACCCTTGGATGAAGGCGCTGTACGTCTCGTTGATCAGCCGCTGCGACTCCGCGGCGATCGTGCTGAACACCAGCGAGCTCTTGCCCGAGCCGGACACGCCGGTGAACACCGTCAGCCGCCGCTTCGGAATCTCGATGCTGACGTCCTTGAGGTTGTTCTCGCGCGCGCCGTGCACGCGGATCAGGTCATGGCTGTCAGCAGCGTGCGACGCCTCGCTCATCGTGTCTCCGTCCTGTCTCGGGCCACCGACGGTAACAACACCCCCTGGTCAACGCCCACTCCGGTGAGGCTATGCGGTCCCGCGGCGAGCGCGCTTCTCCAATCCTGCCCGTTTCGCGCGAACGATAGCCGCCAAAGCCCCACGCTCAGCAGCCCGCCACGGATCGCGCACGCTCAGCGACGCCCCCAACGACCGGCATCCCGGACAACCGGCGTCGCGGCCCACGCGCCCCGCGCCCCGCGCCCCGCGCCCCGCGCCCCGCGCCCGCGCCCCGCGCCCCGCGCCCGCGCCCCGCGCCCCGCGCTTCCGCGCCCGCGCTTCCGCGCCCGCGCTTCCGCGCCCGCGCTTCCGCGCCCGCGCTTCCGCGCCCGCGCTTCCGCGCCCGCGCTTCCGCGCCCGCGCTTCCGCGCCCGCGCTTCCGCGCCCGCGCTTCCGCGCCCGCGCTTCCGCGCCCGCGCTTCCGCGCCCGCGCTTCCGCGCCCGCGCTTCCGCGCCCGCGCTTCCGCGCCCGCGCTTCCGCGCCCGCGCTTCCGCGCCCGCGCTTTTGCGCCCGCGCTTTTGCGCCCGCGCTTTTGCGCCCGCGCTTTTGCGCCCGCGCTTTTGCGCCCGCGCTTTTGCGCCCGCGCTTTTGCGCCCGCGCTTTTGCGCCCGCGCTTTTGCGCCCGCGCTTTTGCGCCCGCGCTTTTGCGCCCGCGCTTTTGCGCCCGCGCTTTTGCGCCCGCGCTTTGCGCCCGCGCTTTGCGCCCGCGCTTTTGCGCCCGCGCTTTGCGCCCGCGCTTTGCGCCCGCGCTTTTGCGCCCGCGCTTTTGCGCCCGCGCTTTTGCGCCCGCGCTTTTGCGCCCGCGCTTTTGCGCCCGCGCTTTTGCGCCCGCGCTTTTGCGCCCGCGCTTTTGCGCCCGCGCTTCCGCGCCCGCGCTTCCGCGCCCGCGCTTCCGCGCCCGCGCTTCCGCGCCCGCGCTTCCGCGCCCGCGCTTCCGCGCCCGCGCTTCCGCGCCCGCGCTTCCGCGCCCGCGCTTCCGCGCCCGCGCTTCCGCGCCCGCGCTTCCGCGCCCGCGCTTCCGCGCCCGCGCTTCCGCGCCCGCGCTTCCGCGCCCGCGCTTCCGCGCCCGCGCTTCCGCGCCCGCGCTTCCGCGCCCGCGCTTCCGCGCCCGCGCTTCCGCGCCCGCGCTTCCGCGCCCGCGCTTCCGCGCCCGCGCTTCCGCGTCGAGGGCGAGGCGGACGTATGTCTCCGTGATCATGCGTGGCGCCGCAGCCGCACCACGGGTTTGCCATGATCCCGGAGACTTCTGGTACACGGGTGTACATGATCACTCCGCGATCATGAAAAACCCTTGGTGTCAGCGGCGGGTGCGGCATGATCGCGGAGACTTCTGGTCGCTGCGCTGTGCTCCGCGGCGTGCAGCGCCGGCCGCCGGGCCCGCCGCCCACCGCGCCCGCCGGGCCCGCCGCCCACCGCGCCCGCCGCCCACCGCGCCCACCGGGCCCGCCGCCCGCCGCGCCCGCCGGGCCTGCCGCCCGCCGCCCGCCGCGCCCGCCGGGCCTGCCGCCCGCCGGGCCTGCCGCCCGCCGGGCCTGCCGCCCGCCGGGCCTGCCGGCCGCGCGGCCTGTGGCCCCGCCCGCGGCCATCCAGTCCAGGAAAATCGGAAATATCCGATTTGCTCGGCGGCGCGGCGCGGCGGGGGAGGTGGTGGGGGTCAGTGGCAGGCGACGGCCACCTGCAGGCCCAGGCAGCATGAGGCCGTCACGGACAAGGCCAGCGCGGCCGTCGCGCGCAGGGCCGTCTCGGCGCGGGTGCGGTGCCGCCAGGTCACCGGCAAAGCCTGCTCCACGGCGATCGACACGATCCAGCAAAGCAGCACCAGCGGAAAATACAGGTCCCACGCGGGATCGGCGAAGGCGCTCGCGTTGCCCGCCGCCCCGGCGTTCGGGCAGGCCGACGGGTCCAGGATCGGATGGAGGAACACCAGCAGGGCGGCGATCGCGGCGCCTCCCACCAGCAGCGCCCACAGGCCGCCGAGCCGGGACGGGCGGGCATCTCGCACGCGGCGACCCTATCGTTCGGTGGCGCCGCGGCAAGCCGCGGCGCCGTGGTGGGCTACAGGCCGGCGGCGTCGTGCCAGGTGTCCGGCCGGGTCAGGTCGTCGAAGACGAGGTGTTCGGCGATGTTGGCGAGTTCGTCGGCCGGCAGCGCCCCGGAAACGACCTCGACGTAGTAGTCGGTGCCGGTGATCGGGTACTGGCAGAAGTGCTCCCCGGGCGGGCACGGCGTGCTGACCGGGTTCTCGGTGCCGCGCCGGCCCACGACGATCGAAAGCGACGGCACGCCCAGCAGGTCGACGGGCTCGGTCAGGCCGGTGAACGACACGCCGGACCGGGTGAAGGCGACCCACGAGATCGTCGAGCCGTCCTCGTTGTCGATCGGCAGGTGCGGGCCGGCCGAGGCGAGCGCCCACCCGGCCGGCAGGTAGCCGGCGGTGTAGGGCACCTTGACCGCCGCGGACGTGCCCGGCGCGAACCGCTCGGCCAGCCGCAGCAGCGTGGCGGCCGGCACGTCGAAGCCCGGGGCGGTGCCGCCACGGATGACCGCCCACGCGTCGTCGGCGTACTGCCAGGCGATGGCGACATCGACATGCGGCACCGGCGTCGGCGTCCCGGTGCCGGTGCGCCGGTCGAGCTGGTTGACCGTGTAGCTGATCTCCGCCTGGAAGGCCGGGCGGCCGTTCACGGTGAGCGCCGTGCCGTGCTGGAACACCTCGGGGCGGAAGGCGCCGGGGCGGTACACGCTCAGCGAGCCGACCTGGCGGGTGATCGGGTCGCCCTCGCCGACGACCATGTTGTCGTGGAACACCGTCGCCGTCTGGTAGCCGGGCGTCACCTGGGCCGGCGCCCCGACCCGGAAGTCGCCGACCGCGTAGCCGGCGAACGTGGTGACGAACGCCGGTCCGCCGCCGGGCCGGTCCGCCGCGATCGGGGCCCGGTCGCCGGCGCCGGCCCGCGGGACGGCGCTCTGCCACACCAGCGCGGCCGCGACGGCCACGGCCACGACGCCGCCCAGCACGCCGGTCCGCTGGGCGAGCGCCCGGCGGGTGCGCCGGCGGCCCGCGGCGACGACGTGGTCAACGGTGTCGCGCGGCGGCGGCTGGTCGGACGTGGCTACGTCCAGCAGCTCGTGCATGTCGATGTTCATCGGTCTCGTCTCCTGGTTCGGTCAGGTGGATGTCGTGGGTGGACAGCCGTTCGCGGAGGGTGGCCAGCCCCCGCGCGGTCTGGCTCTTGACGGTGCCTTCGCTGCGCCCGATGATCTCGGCGACCTCGCCGACGCTGAGCTCCGCGTAGAAGCGCAGCACCAGCACGGCCCGCTGGCCGGGCGGCAGTTCCCGCAGCGCGCCGCGGATCCTCAGCCGCTCGTCGACCACGTCGGACTGGTCCGGCTCGGCGCGCTCGAGCTGCTCGGTGCGGGTGGACCGCTCCCGCCGCCACGGCCGGCGCACCTCGTCGATCGCGGCGCGGACGACCATGCGGTAGGCGTACCGCTCCGGCGAGCCGACCTTGTGCCACCGGGTGTACAGCCGGGCCAGGCTGTCCGACACGGCGTCCTCGGCGTGCTGCCAGTCGCCACAGGTGAGATACGCCAGCGCCCGCAGCGCGCCCATGCGCGCGGCGACGAACTGCCGGAATTCCTCCTCCTCGGCCTGCTTCACGTGATGTCGCTCCTCTCGTCGGGGCCCAAGACGGCGCCGGCCCGGCCGCAGGTTGCACGGCCGGGCCAAATTTCTCCGAGAGTCGGAGCGTCAGCGGGTCAGAAGATGGTCACCGGGAAGAAGGACTCGTCGCGCCGCCCGTCCCACGGCTGCGTGTCGACGATCGTGCCGCCGGAGTCCAGGTGCAGGTACAGGTTGCTGGCCGGGTTGCGGACCCACGAGATGCTCTCGCCGCCGAAGTCCGACCCGGTCTGCCAGATCTGGCCCCTGCCGCCGGTGCAGGGCGCCTGGTACACCGCATCGCCGGCCACCCCGTCCGTGGCGAGGCACAGGCCGGTGGCCCGGTTGGCGATCTGGTAGGTCCCGCCGGGCTGGTCCGGGCGGAGCGGCGTGAAGGTCCACACCGCGTCCGGCACCGTGGCGTCGGGCGTGCGGATCACCGTGGCCCCCGGCGCCTCGGATCCGCCGGTGATCGTGACCGGCCAGGGTTCGCCGCCCGACTCGGGATCAAGCTGGGCGGTCAGGGCGGACAGCGACTCCACGATGATGAACAGCACGTCCACGTCGTGTGCCTGCCCGTCCGCGTCGTTCACCCGCAGCGTCGCGTAGGACAGCCCGGCGCCGGCCGGAGTGCCGGCGAGGGTGCCGTCCGGCGCCAGGGTCACGCCGGCCGGCAGGGTGCTGCCCGGCGCCACCGACCAGGTATAGCGGCCGGTCCCGCCCCAGGCGACCAGCGACATCGCGTACGGGCTGGCCACGACGCCGAAGGGCAGCGACGTCACGGAGGCGTCCAGCGGAGGGTCGACGTCGATGGATATGTTCCCGCCGGCCGTGGCGCCGTCGAAGTCCGTGAGCCTGACCTCGAGGTCGGTGTGACCGGTCTGCGCCGGGGTGCCGGTGACCGTGCCGTCGTAATTCACCGTCAGCCCCGGCGGCGGGGTGCTGCCCGGCGCCACCGACCAGGTGTAGGCCTCGTAACCGCCGGTGCCGGCCAGTTGCGCGTGGTAGGCCCGGCCCACCACCGCGGCCGGCAGGGCGCCGCCGGTGACCGCCGGTGGGGTGTGGTCGATCACCAGGTTGAGCGGCGCGGTGACCACCGGGCTGCCGTCGGCCGGCAGCGCGCTGACGATGTAGTGGTGCACGCCCGCGGCGCTTGCCGGCGGCGTCCCGTGCAGCTCACCGGTCTGCCAGTTCATCGCCGGCAGCCACGTCTCGTGGTCCGGGTCCGCGCTTTTCAAGCCGTAGCTCGCGGCCTTGAAACAGTTCCCGGCGGGCATCTGCCAGCTCCAGGGCTTATCGCTGGACGCGGTGAGGTAGCGCGGGTGGCGTGGCCATTCGATGAACCACGGGACCGAGCGCGACACGGTGAAGTCCTGGGTGGCCGTGCCGAGGCTGTTCGTGGCGACGACCTGGAACTGGAATTCACCGCTCGGAATGCTGCCGGGGTAGGTGGGTGGTACGTACAGGATCGCGGTGCCGTCGCCCTGGTCGCCGACGGCCAGCCAGGGCGGGGCGCCGACGAGGCTGAACGCCGGCGCCGGGTAGCCGGTGGCGGAGAAGGTGAAGCGGACGGTCGGCATGCCCGCGGCGGCCACGCAGCCGCCCGAGGTGATCACCGGCTTGGCCGCCGGCGGCGGCAGGAAGCTCACCTGTGCCTGACCGTCGCCCGTGTTCGTGGTCACGGAGAACGCCGTCTCGCCCAGGGCGGCGTAGCTGCCGCCCGCGCCGCCGCCTCCGCCGCCTCCGCCGAGGTTGCCGCCGTGGTCCCCGCTGCCGCCGCCAAGCCCCCCGCAGGCGCCTCCGCCTCCGCCGCCCCCGCCGCCTCCGGTGCTGCCCGAGGCGGCGCTCTCGCCCTTGGTACCGAAGGTCAGCCCGGAAGTGCCACAGGTGATGTCCAGGCCGTAGGTCCCGCCCATCCCGGCCGACACCGAGCCGGCGTGGCCGGCACTGCCGCTGCCGCCCGCGCCGCCGGAGAGGAACACGAACGCGGGGCCGCCGCCGCCTCCGCCGCCCCCGCCGCCCGCGACCAGGAGCAGCTTTCCGGTGGTCAGGTCGACGATGTAGCTCGCGCCGCCGCCGTTGCCGCCATTGCCCCCGTGAAAGGCCCCGACGGCAGCGCCGTAGCCGCGGGCGGCGCCGCCGCCCAGGGCGCCGACGACGACCTGGAGCACGTGGCCCGGCTGCACCATGGTGCCGACCGGAAACACGGTGGCCATCCGGCTGCCCGAGCCGCCCGCGCCGCCCAGGGAGGCGTCGGTGGCCCGGTCGCCCGGGTAGCCCGCGGCGCCGATGGCGAGCAGCGAGATCCGGCTGGCGCCGGCGGGCACGGTCACCGTGTACGTGCCGGGCGTGCTCCAGCTGTACGCCGACGGTTCCGCGGCGGCGGCCGGGCGGCCGGTGCCGGCGAGCACCGCACTCGTGGCCGCTAGGCCGAGCGCCGCCACCGCGGCGAGCGGCCGCCCGCCGACCGGCCGGAACAGACTCCTGGACATCTGCGTGCTCCTCCTCTGCAATGTCGCAGCGCCGACGCTAGGCCCTAAGGCACCGGGCCTACCTTGGGCAGTCGCCTTATTTCCGGCGCGCCGCTACCTCAGATCGGGGCGTGAGAGGCTGTCGGCATGCGGATCGCGGGCAGCGTGGCGCTGGTCACCGGGGCGTCGTCGGGGCTTGGCCGGGAGGTGGCGCTGGGGCTGGCCGGGGCCGGGGCCCGGGTGCTCGCGCACGGGCGGGACACCGCGGCGCTGGACGAGCTGGCCGGCCGGATCGATGCGGTACCGCTGCCGCTCGACCTCGCTGAGCCCGGCGCCGGGCCGCGGCTGGCCGAGTCCGCCCTGCAGGCCGCCGGCCGGGTCGACATCGTGGTCCACAACGCCGGCCAGGGCTGGGCCGGGCGGTTCGCCGACATGCCCCAGGACGCGGCGGAACGGCTGCTCGCCGTCAACCTCGCCGCGCCCGTCGCGCTCACCCGGGCCCTGCTGCCCCAGCTGCTGGCGCGTGGCGAGGGTCACCTGCTGTTCGTGACCTCGATCGCCGGGCGGATGGGGGTGGCCGGCGAGGCGGTGTACTCGGCGACCAAGGCGGGCCTGGACAGCTTCGCCGAGAGCCTGCGCTTCGAGCTGGCCGGCACCCGCATCGGGGTGGGCGTGTTCGTGCCGGGCGTGGTCCAGACCGCGTTCTTCGAGCGGCGCGGCCGGCCCTACGACCGCCGCCGGCCGAGGCCGCTCCCGGCGGGCGTGGTGGCCGGCGCCGTGGTGCGCATGATCGCCTCCGGCCGCCCGGAGCGCTACGCGCCCGCCTGGCTACGGCTGCCGGTGGCGGTGCGAGGAACGCTGCCGGGCATGTACCGTCGGCTCGGTTCGCGGTTCGGAGGCGTCGCGCGCTGAGACGGAGATTTCCTTTTGCAGTTCGTGGTGCTGCTCGGTCTGCTGGCCGGCTTTCTGTTCGCGGCCGCCGCGTCCCTGCAGCAGCATGCCGCCCGGCGGACGGTGACCCGGACGAAGAACCCCGGCCCGCTGGCCGGCCGCGCCCTCGTGGGGCCGCTGCTCAGGCTGATCCGGCGGCTGGTGCGCGATCCGCTGTGGCTGGTCGGCTGGTGCACCAACCTGGTCGGCTTCCTGGTCCAGGCGGCGGCGCTGCACCTCGGCACGGTCGCACTGGTCCAACCGCTGCTCGTCACCCAGCTGCTCTTCGCGATGCCGCTGTCCACCGCCTGGGCGCGGCGCTGGCCCAGGCCGATCGAGTGGCTCGGCGCCGTCGCGGTGAGCGCCGGCGTCGCGGTGTTCCTGTCGGTGCGCTCGGTGGCGCCGATGAACGGCCATACCGACCGGTTGCGGGTGCTCGCCGCCCTCGTCGTGGTGGCCGGGGTGGTCGCCCTGCTGAGCTTCGCCTCGGCCGGACGGCCGCCCCTGGTCCGGGCCACGGTCGTGTCGGTGGCGGCCGGACTGTGCTTCGCGATGAGCGCCGTGCTCATGAAGCTCACCGCCGAGGACCTGCTCGAGCGGGGTGTGGCCGCGACGGCGGTGGACTGGCCGGGCTACATTCTGGCGGTGACCACGCTCAGTGGCCTGCTGCTGGAACAGGGCGCCTTCGCGACCGGCTCGCTGTCGGCCGCGGTCGCCGCGATGACCATCACCAATCCGGTGGCCAGCTACCTGCTCGGCGTGATGCTGTTCCGGGTCACGCCGCCGACGGGCCCGGGTGCGCTGGCCGCCCTGGCCGGCTCGGCGGCACTGCTGTTCATCGGCGTGTCGGCGCTGGCCCGCTCGCCGAGCATCCGCCGGCCCGACGCGGTTGGAGACACCGCGTGAGGGCATCACGCCAATTCCGTCCGACTCGTCCGATCCGGGGGCCGAGATGACCGAACTGTCGCAACACCCGGCCGCGGCGCCGGAGCACGAGCACGAAGTGGTGATCGAGCTGGGTCACCTCAAGCCACAGCTGGTGCGCGGGGCCCGGATGTTCGCCGAGACGGTGGCCGCACCGACGCTGCTGCTGTTCGTGCTGCTGCACACCGTCGGCCTGGTGGCCGGGCTCTGCGCGGTGATGGGCTGGTGCGTCGTCACGCTCGGTGTGCGCCGCCTCACCGGCCGGCAGGTCCCGGGCACCCTGCTGCTCTGCGCGGGCATGCTGTGCGGCCGGGCCGCCCTGGCGCTGGTGCTCTCCAGCGCGCTGGTCTACGTGCTGCAGCCGGTGTTCGGCTCGATCGTGATGGCCGCGCTGTTCCTCGGCAGCGCCGCGATCGGCCGGCCGGTGACGATCCGGCTCGCCCGGGACTTCGTCGCGCTGCCCGTACACCTGTTCCAGCGCCGCGCCGTGCGGCGGATGTTCACGCAGGTCGCCCTGGTCTGGGGGGTGTCGCGGCTGATCGACGCCGGGATGAGCGTCGGGCTGCTGCACTGGGGCCTCGACTTCGGGCTACTCTCCCGCGGCCTGTTCAGCGGGCTGCTCACCGCATTGACGATCGCCGTTTGCGCGGCGTGGGGGGTGCGGGCGCTGCGCCGCATGCCCGGCGTGACGTTGCGGCTGCGGCCGGCCGCCTGACAGCCAGGTGATATGGCGAGGTTAACACTCGCTGTCGCGGGGGAGTCGTGCTAGTAGTCAAATGTGACCGCAGGGCGTTTCGGTAGTCGACCCGCCCGAACGGAACGCCCGTCATTCTGGCCGGAACTGCTCCTCGGGCTCGCGATTTTCGCGGTGTACAGCTTCGTCGCGGGCCTGGACAACTCCGACCGGCGGGCGGCGGCCGACCGCAACGGCCGGTCGATCTTCGTCTTCGAGCGCCGCCTGCACATCGATCTCGAGCCCGCGCTCAACCGCTGGCTCTCCGGGCACGAGCTGCTGCGCACGGTCGCCAACTACGAGTACGCGACCAGTTACGTGCTCGCGGCGTTCGCCCTGCTCGGCTGGCTCTACCTGCGCCGGCCGGCCTACTACCGGCCGGCCCGCACCACGTTCGTCGCGCTCAACCTGATCGGCATCGCCTGCTTCGCGATCCTGCCGGTCACCCCGCCCCGGCTGCTCGGCGACGGCCAGTTCGTCGACACCGTCGCCGACGGCCGCACCTGGGCCTCCTGGGGCTCGCCGCTGGTCGCCCACGCCAACCAGCTGGCGGCGATGCCGTCGCTGCACGTCGCGTGGGCGCTGTGGGTGAGCGTGGCGCTCGCCCGGATCGGTGCCGGCCGGGCGGTACAGCTGGCCAGCGCGGCCCACGTGACGATCACCATGTTCGTCATCGTGGCGACCGCCAACCACTACCTGCTCGACGCGGTCGGTGGGATCATCGCGGTCTGGCTGGCGTTCGTGCCGTGGCACCGGGCGCGCCCGGGGCGCCCCGACCGGGTGCCCGCCGCCGACGCCTTCTTCCTGCACGTCGAGTCGCCGATCGCGGCTCAACACGTGGGCGGCCTGGCCGTGTTGGACACCTCGGTCGCCCGGTTCAGCCGGGAGGCGCTGGCCGCCGTGGTCCGGGCCCACCTGCACGAGCTGCCGCGGTTCCGCCAGCAGCTGTCGGCGGCGTCGTCCCGGTGGCGCCGCCCGCGCTGGGTGGAGCGGGACGAGCTGGACTGGGAGTGGCACGTGCCGGTCCGCGACCTCACCCGGCCGGACGGGCGCCCGGGTGGCACCGCGGCGCTGCATGAGCTCGTCGCCGAGCTGGCGGCCACGCCGCTGCCCCGCGACCGTCCGCTGTGGAGGTTCGTGGCCGTGCTCGGCGTGGAGGCGGACCGGGCCGCCGCGGTGCTGATCGTGCACCACGTCATCGCCGACGGGGTGGGCACCGTGGCCCAGGCGCTGACGCTGCTGGAGCCGCGGATCGTGCCCGAGCTGCCGGCGGCGGGCGCCGGACCGGGGCCGCTGGCCCGGGCGGGCGGCACCGTGGCCGGGCTGGCGCAGCTGGCCACCGACGGGTTCCCGCGCCTGCGGCTGCCGACCGGGGACGCGCCGCGGCGCACCTTCGCCACCGCGGAGCTGCCGCTCGATGCCGTGCGCACGGTCGCCCGGCGCACCGGCACGCGGGTGAGCGACGTGCTGATGACCGCGGTGGCCGGCGGGCTGTCGCGGATCCGCCCGGCCTTCCAGGGGCCGCTGCGGGTCGCCGTGCCGCTCATGGTGCGCCGGCCCGGCTCGGCGGCGGAGGGCAACCTGACCGCCGCCGTGATGACCGACGTGCCGCTGGGCGTGATGAGCGAGCCGGAACGCCTGCTGGCCGTCTCCCGGCGCAGCCGTTCGCTGTACAGCGGCACCCGCGCGCTCGCGTCCAACTTCGTGATGCGCCGCATCGGCGGGCTGCTGCCGGTCCCGCTGCACCGCTGGTTCGCCCGGACCGTCTACGGCCGCCGGTTCTTCCAGGCCATCGTGTCCAACATGCCGGGCCCGTCCGGGCAGCTGAGCCTCACCGGTGTGCCGCTGGCCGGCGTGTTTCCGATCCTGCCGCTGGCCCCGGGCGCGCCGCTCGCCGTCGGCGCCCTGGGCTGGAACGGCACGCTGTCGGTCGGGCTGTGCGCCGACCCGGTCCTGGTGCCCGACGCGCGGCTGCTCACCGACGCGATGGCCGCCGCCTTCGCCGAGCTGCGCGCCGTGGCCGCCCCGCAGGCCGAGCCGCGCGGGCGGGAGGGCGGGGGATCAGCTGGCGTGCCGGCGGCGGTGCGGGACCAGACGGGCTCCGGGCTCTGACTTCTGCGCCGGGCGGCAGTTGGGGTTTCCGGCGGTACCCCAGGCCAGAGCCAGCGTCAGTCGCGCCCGGGTCGCCGGGTCGTCCAGCGCGGGGCCGAACAGGTCGTGCAGCTGGCTCATGCGGTAGCGCACGGTCTGCGGGTGGATGTGCAGGTCGGCGGCGACCGCCTGCCGGTCGCCCATGTGCCGCAGCCAGGCCGCGAGCGTGTCGGTCAGCCGCTCCTGCACCGGCGGGGTGAGCCGGGCCAGGGGAGCCAGCGTCTGCCGGCGCAGCGCCTCCAGCAGCCGGTGGTCGCGGTGCACGATGAGGGCGTCGAGGTGGTCCTCGACGAACACCGGGTCGTCGGCCAGCACGCCGGACGCCTTGAGCCGCCAGGTCAGCTCGGCGAACTGCATGCTGACCGGCAGCTGCTCCAGCCCCACCGGGTGACCCACCACCGCGCCGGCCCCGGCCAGCGCCTTGACCAGCCGCTGCCGGCGCCCCGGGCGGACCGGGTCGGGCACGACCGCGCCGAGCAGCGTGCGGCGGCGGATGAGCAGGCAGGTGCTGTCCAGCCGCTGCAGCACCTCCTCGCCGATCGGATTGTCGGCCGGCACCAGGATCACCGCCGCGGCGCGCGGCAGGGTCCAGCCGGCCCGGTTCGCCGCGGCCCGCACCGAGGTGCTGTCCGAGCGGTCCGACAGCAGCAGCTCGACCAGCTCGTCGCGCAGCCGGCCGCGCTCGACCACACTTTGGGACTGCTCCATCACGTAGCCGCGGGCCGACGCCGACGAGAGCTGGTCGACGAAGGCGAACACCGCCTCGGCGAGCGCCGCGAGCGTCTGTGGCGGCAGGCCGGTCTCCAGCGCGGCGGCGGAGACGTAGTGCCAAGCCACCCGGGCGCCCACCTGGTAGGCCGACAGCAGCGTCGAGACCTCCCGGCCCTCGCGCCACTGGATGCGGCCGATCTCCTCGAACAGCGCGAGCTGGGTGACCTCCGCGGATTCACCCGGCGGGTGGTCGAGCCCGTGCTCGGCGCTGTCCACCAGCCACCGCGCGAACGCCTCGGCCGCGATGCTGACCTCGGCGTGCTCCTCGGCGAGGAACTTAGCGTAGTCGGGCCACTCGCGTTCCAGCAGCTCACGAACCTCGTTGAGCATGTCGGGCACGCGCTGGAACAGCACCGGCAGCAGCCGCTGCAGGTGCGGGACCTCCTCGATCCGGTCCAGATACGCGCGCAGTGCGGCCGGGTGTCCGGCCTGAACGACCGGCGCGCCCTCGCCCTCCCCAGCATCAGTTGAGCGCATTCTTCCCTGTTTACCTCATGGACGTTACGGGTTGCACCGTTGCCGCTGTTTTGTGCGCTCGTGACAAACCTCGCCGCCAGAACTACTCCCGTTTGCGCAGATCATTTGCCGGTCGGCGGCGCAGCATCGATACCGTGGCGCAGCACATCGGCACACCGGATCCGGCCGCCCTGCTGCAGCGGCGGCAGGCGGAGAACTTCCCGGTCGCGCTGCGGGTTCTGCCCAGGCGGCTGCGGGAACATCTCGTCGCCGTCTACGACTTCGCCCGGGTCGTGGACGACCTGGGCGACGTGGACCAGGGTGGTGACCGTCTGGCGAAACTGGACGAGTTCGGCGCCGACCTCGCTACGATCTGGGCGGGGGGCGAGACGCGCTCGCCGGTCCTGGTGCGCCTGGCCGGGACCGTTCACGCCTGCCGGCTGCCGCAGGAGCCGTTTCAGCGGCTCGTGGAGGCGAACCGGCAGGACCAGAAGGTCTTCCGCTATCGCAGTTTCGAGGATCTGCGGCGGTACTGCACGCTGTCGGCCGATCCGGTCGGGCGGATCGTGCTGGGCATCTTCGGCGCCACCACCGAGGAGCGCATCGCGCTGTCCGACCAGGTGTGCACGGGGCTGCAACTCGTCGAGCACTGGCAGGACGTCGCCGAGGACCGCCAGGCCGGGCGGGTATATCTGCCGCAGGAGGATCTCGACCGCTTCGGGGTGAGCGAGCCGGACCTGGACGCGGCGTCCGCCGGTGCGCCGCTGCGGCGGCTGCTGGAATTCGAGACAGAGCGGGCCGAGGCGCTGCTGCGCGGCGGTTCGCCACTGGTCGGCGGGCTGCGCGGCTGGGCCCGGCTGGCGGTCGCCGGCTATGTGGCCGGCGGCCTGGCGGCGGCAGATGCGCTGCGGCGGGCGCGCTTCGACGTGCTCGCCGGCACGCCCCGGCCCCGCCGCCGCGACGTGCTGCGGCACCTGATCCGCCTGCTGCTACGAGGTGAAGGGTGACACGTTGGCCGACACGATGAAGGGCAGCCTGGGTGAGGCCTACCTGCACTGCGTGGCGATCACCCGCAACGAGGCGCGCAACTTCTACTACGGCATCCGGTTGCTCCCCGCGGACAAGCGGGCGGTGCTCTGCGCGGTCTACGCGCTGGCCCGCCGCATCGACGACATCGGCGACGGCGACCTGCCCACCGCCGACAAGCTCGCCGCGCTGCAGTCGCTGCGCGACGACCTCGCCGCCCACGCGACCAGCACCGACCCGGTGCTCGTCGCGGTGGCCGACGCCGCCCGCCGCTACCCGGTCCCGCTGGGCGCGTTCGGCGAGCTCATCGACGGCGTCGAGATGGACGTGACCGGCCGCACCTACACCACGTTCGACGAGCTCGAGGTGTACTGCCGGTGCGTGGCCGGCTCGGTCGGCCGGCTCTGCCTCGGCGTCTTCGGCAGCCGGCCCCACCCGGAGGCGGCGCGCTACGCCGACGCGCTCGGCATCGCCCTGCAGCAGACCAACATCCTGCGCGACATCCGCGAGGACCTCGGCAACGGCCGGGTGTACCTGCCGCAGGACGACCTCGACCAGTTCGGCGTCACCCTCGCCTTCGACGAGCGCGGCGCGCTGACCGACAAGGAGGGCGGCCTGGCCGCGCTGATCAGGTTCAGCGCCGAGCGGGCCCGCGGGTGGTATTCCGACGGCCTGCGCCTGGTCCCGCTGCTCGACCGCCGCAGCGCCGCCTCCTGCCTGGCCATGGCCGGCATCTACCGGCGGCTGCTGGCGCGCATCGAGGCGGCGCCGCAGCTGGTGTACGACCGGCGGCTGTCGCTGTCGGCCTGGGCGAAGGCCGGCGTGGCGGCCCGCGCCCTGTCGGGGGTGGCCTCGTGACGACGGTCGCCGTCGTCGGCGGTGGGCTCGCCGGCATCACCGCGGCGCTGCGCTGCGCGGACGCCGGCGCCTCGGTGACCCTCTTCGAGAGCCGCTCGAAGCTCGGCGGGCTCACCCACTCGTTCCGCCGCGGCGAGCTCGACGTGGACAACGGCCAGCACGTCTTCCTGCGATGTTGCACCTCCTACCTGGCCTTGCTGGAGCGGCTCGGAGTGGACGGCAAGGTGACCCTGCAACCGCGGCTGGCGATCCCGGTCCGCGCCCCCGGCCACGCCACGACGACCTGGCTGCGCCGCTCCGGCCTGCCGGCACCCGGCCACCTGGCCGCCACCCTGCTGCGGTATTCGCCGCTGCGCCCCGCCGAGCGGCTGCGCTTCGTCCGCGCCGCCCTCGCCCTGCGCCGGGTCGACCCGGCCGCGGCCGCCACCGACGCGCAGAGCTTCGGCGCGTGGCTCGCCGCGCACGGGCAGAGCCCGCGCGCCGTGGAGCGGCTCTGGGACCTCGTCGGGGTGGCCACGCTCAACGCGCGGGCCGGCGACGCCTCGCTCGCCCTCGCCGCGACGGTGTTCCAGATCGGGCTGCTCACCCGGGCCGGCGCGGCCGACCTGGGCTGGTCGCTGGTGCCCCTCGGCGAGTTGCACGGCCGGGCGGCGCTGGCGGCCCTGGAGGCCGCCGGCGTCGACGTGCGCACCGGCGCCAAGGTGCTCGCCGTCGAGCCGGCCGGCCGCGGCTGGTCCGTGCGGACCGGCGGCGCGGAGCACCCGGCCGACCAGGTGATCGTCGCGGCACCGCCGGACGTCGCCGAGCGGCTCCTGCCGCCCGGCGGCGTGGCGGTCGCGCCGGGCTGGTCGGCGCGGCTGGGCAGCTCGCCGATCGTCAACCTGCACGTGGTGTACGACCGGACGGTCCTCGAGGGCGGCTTCCTCGCCGCCGTCGGCTCCCCGATCCAATGGGTCTTCGACCGGACCCGGCAGTCCGGGCTCGCCGAGGGGCAGTATCTGGCCGTCTCCCTGTCGGCCGCCGACGGCCTGATCGACGCGCCGGTGGCGCAGCTGCGCGCGATCATGATGCCGGCGCTGGCCGACCTGCTGCCGGCGGCGCGCGACGCCCGGGTGCGCGACTTCTTCGTCACCCGCGAGCGCCACGCGACGTTCCGGCCGGCGCCGGGCAGCGCGGCGGACCGGCCCGGCCCGGCCACGGCGCTGCCGGGGCTGTGGCTGGCCGGTGCGTGGACCGCGACCGGGTGGCCGGCCACGATGGAGGGCGCGGTGCGCAGCGGCGAGTCGGCCGCGGCCGGCGCCCTCAGTCCGCGGATGTCTACTTTGGACGGTGTGGCGTCATGACGACCATGTTGGAAAGCCTGCATCGCAGCCGCGACGCGATCACCCCGGCGATGCGCGCCGCGCTCGACCGGCTCGACGCGTCGACCCGCAAGCAGGCCGCCTATCACCTCGGCTGGATCGACGTCGACGGCCGGCCCACCGCCAGCCACGGCAAGGCGGTCCGGCCGGCGCTGGCCCTGCTCTCCGCGCAGGCGGCGGGCGGGCCGGAGGAGATCGGCCTGCCCGGCGCGGTCGCCGTCGAGCTGGTGCACAACTTCTCGCTGCTGCACGACGACTACATGGACCGCGACCTCGAGCGGCGGCACCGCCGCACGGTCTGGGCGGTGTGGGGGCCGTCCAGCGCGATCCTCACCGGCGACGCCCTGCTCGCGCTCGCCCAGGAGGTCCTGCTCGACAGTGGGCTGCCCACCGCCGCGCCGGCGGCGCTGCGGCTGGCCCGGGCCACCCGCGAGCTCATCCGCGGCCAGGTCCAGGACCTCGCGTTCGAGCAGCGCGACCGGGTGACGCTGCCCGAGTGCGTCGACATGGCCGGCGGCAAGACCGGCGCGCTGATGTCGGCCAGCGCCGCGATCGGCGCGGTGCTCGCCGGCGCCCCGGAGGCCACCGTCGACGGGCTGGCCACCTTCGGCGCCCAGCTCGGGCTCGCCTTCCAGCTGGTCGACGACGTGCTGGGGATCTGGGGCGACCCCGCGGTCACCGGCAAGCCGGTCCACTCCGACCTGCGGGCGCACAAGAAGTCGCTGCCGGTGACCTACGCGCTGGAGCAGGGCGCCGACATCGACCCGGGCGACGACGAGGAGTCGGTGCGGCGGGCGGCCGAGGCCGTCGAGGCCGCGGGCGGGCGGGACTGGGCCCTGGCCGAGGCGGAGCGGCGCCTGGCCCTGGGCGAGGCCGCGCTGGGCCGCCTCGACCTGCCCGGCCGGGTCCGCGACGAGCTGTTCGCCCTGGGCCGTTTCATGATCGACCGGGAGGTGTGAATGACCAGCTCCGTGAAGTCCGGCGCCACCACGCGGGAGCGCGCCGAGGAGGCGCTGGCGGCCGCCGTCGCGCACCTGCGCGGGCTGCAGGACGAGCAGGGCTGGTGGAAGGGCGAGCTGGCCACCAACGTCACGATGGACGCCGAGGACCTGCTGCTGCGCGAGTTCCTCGGCATCCGGCAGGCCGGCGAGACCGAAGAGGCGGCCCGGTGGATCCGCTCCCAGCAGCGCGACGACGGCAGCTGGGCGACGTTCCACGGCGGGCCGGGTGACCTGTCCACGACGGTCGAGGCGTGGGTGGCATTGCGGCTGGCCGGCGACCCGGCCGGCGCGGCCCACCTGCGGCTGGCCCAGGAGTTCGTCCACGCGCACGGCGGGCTCGAGCGCACCCGCGTCTTCACCCGGATCTGGCTGGCGCTGTTCGGGCTGTGGTCGTGGGACGAGCTGCCGGACATGCCCCCGGAGATGATCTTCCTGCCCCGCTGGTTCCCGCTCAACATCTACGACTGGGCCTGCTGGGCCCGCCAGACCGTGGTACCGCTGACCGTGGTGAACGCCCTGCGGCCGGTCCGTCCGCTGCCGTTCGGCGTCGATGAGCTGCGCACCGGCGCGCCCGCGCCGCGCCCGGCCGCCCCGTGGACCTGGCCGGGTGCCTTCCAGCGGGTCGACCGGGCACTGCACGCCTACGGCCGGCGGCCGGCGCGCCGGCTGCGCCGCAAGGCGATGGACCGGGCCGCGCAGTGGATCCTGGACCGGCAGGAGGCCGACGGGGGCTGGGGCGGCATCCAGCCGCCGTGGGTGTATTCCCTCCTCGCCCTGCACCTGCTCGGCTACTCCGACGACCACCCGGCGATGAAGGCCGGGCTGGCCGGCCTGGACGGCTTCCTGGTCCGCGAGGAAACCCCGCACGGCACCGTGCGCCGGCTGGAGGCCTGCCAGTCGCCGGTGTGGGACACCGGCCTCGCGGTCATCGCGCTGCTCGACGCCGGCGTGCCCGCCGACGACCCGGCCGTGCGGGCCGCGGCCGACTGGCTGCTCGGCGAGGAGATCAGCGAGCGCGGCGACTGGGCGGTGCGCCGGCCCCGGCTGGCCCCCGGCGGCTGGGCCTTCGAGTTCGCCAACGACCTCTACCCGGACACCGACGACACCGCCGAGATCGTGCTCGGCCTGCGCCGGGTGGCCCACCCCGACCCCGCCGCGGTGCGGGCCGCCGTGGAGCGCGGCGTCGCCTGGACCGTCGGCATGCAGTCCCGCGACGGCGGGTGGGGCGCGTTCGACGCCGACAACACCCGGCTGATGCCGACCCGGCTGCCGTTCTGCGACTTCGGCGCGGTCGTCGACCCGCCCACGGCGGACGTCACCGCGCACGTCGTGGAGATGCTCGCGGCGGTCGGCGCGGCCGGCGGCGAGCCGGCCCGCCGGGGCGTGCTCTGGCTGCTGCGCCACCAGGAGGCCGACGGGTCGTGGTTCGGCCGGTGGGGCGCCAACCACGTCTACGGCACCGGCGCGGTGGTGCCGGCGCTCGTCGCCGCCGGGGTGCGGCGCGGCTCGGCGCCGATCCGCCGGGCGGTGCGGTGGCTCGTCGAGCACCAGAACCCGGACGGCGGCTGGGGCGAGGACCTGCGCTCCTACCGCGACCCGGCGTGGATCGGCCGGGGCGCCTCGACCGCGTCGCAGACCGCGTGGGCCCTGCTCGCGCTGCACGCCGCGGGCGGCGCCGACGCCGACGCGGCGGCGGAGCGCGGCGTCGACTGGCTGGTGCGCACCCAGCGCGACGACGGCACCTGGGACGAGCCGGAGTTCACCGGCACCGGGTTCCCCGGCGACTTCTACATCAACTACCACCTGTACCGCCTGGTCTTCCCGGTCACCGCGCTCGGGCGCCACCTGGCGGGCCGCTCATGACCGCGACCGTCTACGCGCCGCTGGGCGTGGAGCGGCGGGCGGTCACGGTCGCCGGCTCCCCGCTGCGGGTCGTCCGCACCGGCATGGGGCCGGTGCGCAACGCCGTGGAGCTGCTCGCCGGCGCCGACGCGGTCATCGTGGCCGGCGTCGCCGGCGGCCTCAGCGCGGAGGTCCGCAGCGGCGACCTGGTCGTCGGCGCAGGCCCGTCGGCGCCGCTGCTCGCCGCCGCGCTGCGCCGGCTCGGGCTGACCGTCCACGTCGGCCCGCTGCACACCAGCGACCGGCTCGTCACCGGCGCCGCCCGGGCCCGGCTCGCGGCCACCGGGGCTCTCGCCGCGGACCTGGAGACCGCCACGCTCGAGCGCGCCGCCGACGGCCGCCCGTTCGTGGCCGTGCGGGCCGTCGTCGACACGGTCGGCGCGCCGCTGTGGTCGCCCGCCACCACCGTGCGGGGGGTGCGCGCGCTGCGGTCGCTGCGCCGCAGTGTGCCGGCCCTGCAGCAGTGGGCGGCCGCGGTCGGCCCGCGGGAGGTGCTGCTCGCCGGGCCGCGGTCGTTCTGCGCCGGGGTCGAGCGCTCCATCGAGATCGTCGAGCGGGCCCTGGAAATGCGCCCTCACCCGGTGTACGTCCGCCGCCAGATCGTGCACAACGCCCACGTCGTGCGGCGGCTCAGCGAGCGCGGGGCGATCTTCGTCGAGGAGGTGGAGCAGGTGCCGCGCGGCGCCACGGTGGTCCTCGCCGCGCACGGCGTGTCGCCGGCCGTCCGCACCGCCGCGCAGGAGCGCGAGCTCGACGTCATCGACGCCACCTGCCCGCTCGTCACGAAGGTGCACAACGAGGTCCGCCGCTACGCCGCCCGCGGCGAGACGGTCTTCCTCATCGGCCACCACGACCACGAGGAGGTCGAGGGCACGGTCGGCGAGGCGCCGGGCAATGTCGTCGTGGTCGGCGACATGGCCGCCGCGGCCCGGGTGAGCGCGCCCGACCCGGAGCGGGTGGCCTACGCCATGCAGACCACCCTCGCCGTCGACGAGGCCGAGCAGATCGCCGGTGCGCTGCGCGAGCGGTTCCCGGCGCTGGCCGGCCCGCGCCGCGAGGACATCTGCTACGCGACCACCAACCGCCAGCAGGCCGTGCGCGCCGTCGCCCGGCAGAGTGATCTCGTGCTGGTGCTCGGCTCCGGCAACTCGTCGAACTCGCTGCGCCTGGTCGAGGTCGCGCAGCGCGAGGGCGCGCGGGCGCACCTGGTCGAGGACATCGGCGCGGTCGACCTGGAATGGTTGGCCGGCGCCGGGAGGGTAGGCATCACGGCTGGGGCATCCGCCCCGCCGCACCTCGTCGACGACGTCGTCGCGGGGCTGGCCGGGTTCGGCCCGGTCACCACCCGCGAGGTCACCGTCGCCACCGAGGACGTCCGGTTCACGCTGCCGAAGGAGGTGAGCTGAGTATGGCCATGCCGCTGCGACAGACCATCAGGCTCGGCGGTTATCTGGTGAAGCAGAAGCTGCTGCGCCGGGAGAAGTTCCCGCTGCTGGTCGAGCTGGAACCGCTGTTCGCGTGCAACCTCAAGTGCGTCGGCTGCGGCAAGATCCAGCAGCCGCACACGCTGCTCAAGCAGCGCATGCCGGTCGAGCAGGCGGTCGGCGCCATCGAGGAGAGCGGCGCGCCGATGGTGTCCATCGCCGGCGGCGAGCCGCTGATGCACCCGCAGATCGACGAGATCGTGCGGCAGCTGCTCGCCCGCCGCAAGATTGTCTTCCTGTGCACCAACGCGGTCCTGCTGCCCAAGCACCTGCACAAGTTCAAGCCGCACCGCAACTTCGCCTGGATGGTGCACATCGACGGGCTGCGCGAGCGCCACGACGAGTCGGTGTCGAAGGAGGGCGTGTTCGACCAGGCGGTCGAGGCGATCAAGCAGGCCAAGGCGGCCGGCTTCCGGGTGATGACCAACACCACGTTCTTCAACACCGACACGCCGCAGAGCGTCATCGAGGTCCTGGACTACCTCAACAACGAGCTGGGCGTCGACAATATGCAGATTTCCCCGGGGTACGCCTACGAGAAGGCCCCGGACCAGGAGCACTGGCTGGGCGTGCAGGAGACCCGGGAGCTTTTCGCCAAGGCCTTCGGCGGCGACCGGCGGCGCCAGTGGCGGCTCAACCACTCGCCGGTCTTCCTGGACTTCCTGGAGGGCAAGCGGGACCTCGAGTGCACGCCCTGGGGCATCCCGTCGTACTCGCTGCTGGGCTGGCAGCGCCCGTGCTACCTGCTCGCCGACGGCTACGCCAAGACCTACAAGGAGCTCATCGACTCCACCGAGTGGGACAAGTTCGGCCGGGGCAAGGATCCGCGCTGCGCCAACTGCATGGCCCACTGCGGCTACGAGCCGACCGCCGTGATCGCTACGATGGGGTCGCTGCGGGAGTCCATCCGCGCTGCCGTGGGCGGGTGAGTCGATGGCGATCGACGTGTCCGAGGGCGTGGTAACCCCCGTCGTCGAGGTGGTGGAGTCGCTGCTGGACGGCGTCCGCTGCCCGGCCGACCTGCGCGCCCTGCCGGCCACCGCGCTGCCCGCGCTCGCCGAGGAGATCCGCCGGCGGCTGATCGCCACGGTGAGCCGCACCGGCGGCCACCTCGGGCCCAACCTCGGCGTGGTGGAGCTGACCCTCGCGCTGCACCGCGTGTTCGACTCCCCGCGCGACGCGATCGTGTGGGACACCGGCCACCAGAGCTACGTGCACAAGATGCTCACCGGCCGGGCGGCGGCGCTGCCCAGCCTGCGCCAGGCCGGCGGGCTGTCCGGCTACCCCCGCCGGGCCGAGAGCGAGCACGACCTGGTGGAGAACTCGCACGCGTCCACCGCACTGTCCTATGCGGACGGTCTGGCAAAGGCGTTCGCGTTACGCGGCGAGCCGCACCGCGCGGTGGTCGCCGTCGTCGGCGACGGCGCGCTGACCGGCGGGATGTGCTGGGAGGCGCTGAACAACATCGGCGGCGCCGTCGACCGGCCGGTCATCGTGGTGCTCAACGACAACGGCCGCTCGTACTCGCCGACCGTCGGTGTCATCGGCGCCCACCTCGCCGGGCTGCGCTCGGGCACCGCCGTGCCGGCGCTCACCGAGGCGCTCGGCCTGGCCTACCTCGGGCCGGTCGACGGGCACGACACCGGCGCGGTCGAGGAGGCCCTCGCCGCCGCCCGGGCCAAGGGCGTGCCGGTCCTCGTGCACTGCATCACCCGCAAGGGCAAGGGGTACCCGGCGGCGGAGGCCGAGGAATTCGACCGGATGCACACGGTCAGCCCGTCCAGCCGCAACTCCCGCCGCTCGTGGACCGACGTGCTGGGCGAGGAGCTGGCCGAGCTCGCCGGCGCGCGGGCGGACCTGGTCGCGGTGACCGCGGCGATGCTGCACCCGACCGGGCTGGGCCGCTTCGCCCGCGCGTTCCCCGACCGGGTGTTCGACGTCGGCATCGCCGAGCAGCACGCCGTCACGTCCGCCGCCGGGCTCGCCCTGGGCGGGCTGCACCCGGTGGTCTGCCTCTACGCCACGTTTCTCAACCGCGCCTTCGACCAGGTGCTGATGGACGTCGCGCTGCACCGGCTGCCGGTCACCTTCGTGCTCGACCGGGCCGGGATCACCGGCAGCGACGGCCCGTCGCACAACGGCATGTGGGACCTGTCGCTGCTCGGCATCGTCCCCGGCATGCACGTCGCCGCGCCCCGTGACGGCCAGTCGCTGCGCACCCTGCTGCGCGAGGCGGTCGAGCTGCCCGGCCCGAGCGCGATCCGGTTCCCCAAGGCCGACGTGGCCGAGCCGGTGCCGGCGGTCGGCCGGATCGGCCGGGCCGACGTGCTGCGCGACCCGCCGGACGCCGACGTGCTGCTGATCGTCGCCGGCCCGCTCGCGGACGCCGCGCTGGCCGCGGCCGAGGAGCTGGCCGCCGACGGCGTGCGGGTGCGGGTGGCCGACCCGCGCTGGCTGCTGCCGGTCGACCCGGCCCTGGCCGAGGCCGCGGCCCGGCACCGGCTCACGGTCACCGTGGAGGACGGCGGGGTCGCCGGCGGCTTCGGCGACGCCCTGGCCCGGGCCGCCCGGGCGGTGGGCGCGCCGCTGGTCCGCACGGTCGGGCTGGCCCAGGAGTTCCTGGACCACGGCTCGCGCGGCGCGCTGCTGGCCGAGCACGGGCTGGACGCCCGGGAGATCGCCCGGCAGGTCCGCGAGGCCTTGCCGCCGCGCTGAAAACGACGGAGGGCGGCGGCGCGTCATCGCGCCGCCGCCCCCGCTCATCGGCGACCGTCAGTGGTCGCCGTAGTCGATCCAGGTCGCCGGCCGCTGGTTCTGGCCGGGGCCGGGCCGGGTGTAGTCGCACACGCCCGCCGGGAAGGCCGCGCGCAGCCGCGCCTGCTCGGCCTTGGTGAACCGCACCTGGTAGTCGGCGAAGTCGATCGGCCGCAGCGCGCACTTGAGGGCGGTCTGGGCCAGGTTCTCGCCGGCCTGCAGGCGCGGGGACGAACCGATCGGGTAGCTCGCCGCGCACGGCCCGGTGGCCGGATAGGTCAGCGGAGTCTGGATGCGGTGGTCCGCCGACTGGTAGCAGCCGTCGCCGACGTCGGCCGGCTTGTCGGCGATGACCTTCGCCTGCCGGCTGCGCGCCGAGCGGTCGGCCTCGATGCCGGTGAGCCAGCGGTCCATGGCCGACAGCACGTAGGCGCCCGAGGCGGCGGCCTGGTCGGGCGTGGTGTGGCTCTCCACGATCACCTGGTTGGCGGCGGTACCGTTGGCCGCCTGCAGCCGCGCCCGCATGACATAGGACCACTGGGCCGTGTGCACGTCGTTGATCGGGCCGTCGAAGTCCATGAACAGGCGGTAGTCGATGATCGGCGTCGCGCGCAGCCCGAGTCCCGCGCTGTTGCGCAGGTCGTCGCGGTAGGCCGCGCGCAGCGCGCCGTCGTCGGCCCGGGTGCGGGCCGGCACCGTCGCGCCGTAGGCGTCGTAGCCGCCGATGCCGGCGTTGAGCGCGACGAACTGGGCGGCGCTGATCTCGCCGCCGCGCAGCGCCGCCAGGCCGTACTGCACGCCGACGTTGTCCAGCGTGCCGCGCACGAAGCCGGTCGCCGGGTCCCGGCCGAACTGGTTGGCGTATGCCTCGGCCAGCGTGCACTTCACGCCGCCCGGGTTGGTGGTGGCATTCCACAGCGCGGCCGCGGGGATCGCGGTGGAGCACCGGCCGGTCGGCGTGACCAGGTCGAAGTAGGTGTCCCAGGAGGTGCAGGTGTCGTAGTCCTCGAAGCCCGCCACCGCGCGGCGCTGCCGCTCGGTGAAGGAGCCGCCGGCACCGGCGAAGAAGCGGTCGAGCAGCCGGCAGTCGGAGGCGTCCTTGAGCGCGGTGAACGCGTCGGGGAAGCCGACGGTGGGGATGATCCCGTCGAGGATGCCCGGGTAGGAGTCGGCGATGGTGTACTGCTGGATCCCGCCGCCGGACGCGCCCCAGCCGATGGTGTGCGCCACCGGCCCGTAGACCTCGATGAAGTGCTCCTTGACCATCATCGCGGCCTCGGCCGAGGTCGGGATGTTGCAGTTGGTCTCCAGCACGTTGAGGGTGGAGGAGGCCACCGCGTAGCCCCGGGACAGGAACAGGTCGTTGAGCACGCCGCCGGTGGCGGAGCCCTGATGGTGCCCGCCCGAGCAGCCGCCGCCGAAGGCGTAGACCAGGCGGCCGTTCCAGCTGGTGTCGGGGCGCAGCGGCGACGGGGCGGAGCCGTCGTAGAGCGCGGCGGTCTGGTAGACGGCCCGGTCGATGGTGCCGGTCTCGATCCGCACGAGGTAAGGCACCGCGCGGCCGCCGACGGTGGTGGTGGCGAGGTCGGCCGGGCGGGCGGCCGGGTCGGCGAGCGGGGCGAAGGCGCCGGCCGTGGTGTGGTACTGGTAGCTGACGACGGCAGGGGCGGCGCAGGACGGCTGCGTGGCGGGGGCGAGACCGAAGGCGGTGGTCTCGCAGTAGAACGGCATCGGCTGCGGGCCGGCGAAGATCGGGCCGGTGGCGGGGTGGTTGATCACGGTCAGGGTGGCGGCCCGGCCGTGCGACTCGGCGGTGATGCGGTTGGCCCCGTCGCGCAGGCCGGTGACGAGGCCGAGCAGGGTGCCGTCGGGCTGGCGGGCGAACCCGTCGGCGACCCGCCCGTTCACGGTCAGCCGCACCGGGCGGGTGCCGGCCGGCGTGATCCGCAGCAGCGCGTCCCCGCCGCTGATCAGGCCCGGATCCGGGTTGGACACGACGGCGATCTGCGGCTGGGACCGATCGGGGCCGGAGGCGGCGGCCGCCGAGCTCGCGCCGGTCAGGGCCACGGCCGTCGCGAGGACGGTGCCGGTGGCGGTCAGCATGGGCAATCGCAAGATCAGTTCCCTTCTTGGCGGTACTGCTGGCGCAGCTCGCGCTTGAGGACCTTGCCGGCGGCGGAGATGGGCAGTGCGCCGGCGAACGTGATGCTGCGGGGGATCTTGTAACCGGCGATGTCGGCGCGGCAGAAGTCGCGCAGCTCATCGGGGGTGGCGCTGGCGCCCTGGGCGAGCACGACCACGGCGTGGACGCGCTCGCCCCAGTCCGGGTCGGGCAGGCCGATGACCGCGCACTGGGCGACGGCGGGGTGCTTGGCGAGGGCGTTCTCGACCTCGATCGAGTAGACGTTCTCCCCGCCGGTGATGATCATGTCCTTGATCCGGTCGGCGATGTAGACGTAGCCGCGCTCGTCCATGTAGCCGCCGTCGCCGGTGTGCATCCAGCCGTCGCGCAGCGCGGCGGCGGTCTCCTCGGGCTTGTTCCAGTAGCCCCGCATCACGTGGTCGCCGCGGACGGCGATCTCGCCGACCACGCCGCGGGGCACCTCGACGCCGGCCGGGTCGACGATGCGGATCTCGGCGTGGGCGACGGCCCGGCCGGCGGATCGCGCCAGCACCGGGTCGTCGTGGTCGGCCGGGCTCAGCAGGGTGGCGATGGGTGAGAGCTCGGTCATGCCGTAGGACTGGGTGAAGGCGGCGCTGGGCAGCCTCTCCCGGGCCCGGCGCAGGAGCGCCTCGGAAATCGGCGAGGCGCCGTAGAGCACGCCGCGCAGGGCGCCGAGGTCGGCGTCGGCCGCCTGCGGCGAGTCGACCAGCAGCTGGATCATCGTCGGCACCAGCAGGGCATCGGTGGCGTCGTGCTTCACGATCGCCTCGACGACGAGGGCCGGGCTGAACGCGGGCACGATGACGTGGGTGGACCCGGCGAGCAGGCCCATGGACCACGCGGCGATGTCCGCCAGGTGGAACATCGGGGCGGCGTGCAGCAGCCGGCCGCCGCGGGAGACCACCGGCAGCGTGGCCAGGCCGCCCATCGCCGAGGTGACGATGTTGCGGTGGGTGAGCATGACGCCCTTGGGCCGCCCGGTCGTGCCGCCGGTGTAGAAGATGCCGTAGAGCTCGTCGTCGGCCCGGTGGGCGTCCTCGACCGGCTCGTGGGCGGCGACCAGGTCCTCGAAGCTCAGCGCCCCCTCGGGGGTGGGGCCGTCGCCGCAGAAGATCACGGTCGCCAGGTTGGGCACGTGCCGGCGCAGCTCGGCCGCCGCGCCCGCGAAGGTGTCGTCGACGAGCAGGATGTCGGTGCGGCAGTCGACGAGCGAGTAGGCCACCTCGGGGACGCTCCAGCGCACGTTCACCGGGTTGACCACCCCGCCGGCCCAGGGGACGGCGAGCAGGAATTCGTGGTACCGGTCGCTGTTGAGTGCCAGGATGCCGACCCGGTCGCCGGGCCGCACCCCCAGTGAGCGCAGCGCGGCGGCGAACCGGGCTACGCGGTCGGCGGATTCGGCGACGGTGCGGGTCCGTTCGCCAAAGACGGTGAGGGCGCGCCGGGGGTCGTGCTGCACGGCGCGGTGCAGGAATTGGGTCAGATACATGGGACGCCTCCGGATTCGCCATTTGTGAATCGCGGTACGTGTGACGATTCCGACATCGTCATCCCGCCCTTGCTTGTCGTCAAGGTCTCTGGTCTCCTAAGTGAAGATTGGTTCGTAAGACGGAGGTGCTGGCAATGGGACGGGTCCTGGTCGCGGGCGTGGGCATGGTGCCCTTCGCCACGCCCAGTCGCAGCGAGACGTATGACGTGATGGCGCGCGGGGCGATCCGCGCCGCCCTCGCCGACTCGGGCGTCGAGATCGGGCAGGTGCAGCAGTCGTACGCCGGCTATGTGTACGGCGACTCGACCAGCGGCCAGAAGGCGCTGTACGGCGTCGGCCTGACCGGCGGGCCGGTGGTCAACGTGAACAACAACTGCTCCACCGGCTCCTCGGCGCTGTGGCTGGCCCGCCAGGCGGTGGCCGGCGGCGCCGACTGCGTGCTCGCCTTCGGCTTCGAGCAGATGGAGCGCGGCGCGCTGACCATGAAGTGGGCCGACCGGCCCAGCCCGTTCGCCGGCTTCATGGACGTCGCGGAACGGCAGCAGGGGGAGAGCGACGCGCCGTTCGCCGCCCAGCTGTTCGGCGGGGCCGGCGCGGCGTATGCGGAGAAGTACGGCACGAAGCCCGAGACCTTCGCCCAGATCTCGGTCAAGGCCCGCCGGCACGCCGCGCACAACCCCTACGCGGTGTTCCGCGACCCGGTGACCGTGGAGCAGGTGCTCGCCTCGCCGCACATCTACGGCCCGCTGACCCGGCTGCAGTGCTGCCCGCCCACCTGCGGCGCGGCCGCGGCGGTGCTGGTCAGCGAGGACTTCGCGCGCCGGCACGGGCTGCGGACGTCCGTGTCGATCGCCGCGCAGGCGATGACCACCGACACGGCGTCGAGCTTCGACGGCGACATGGGCCGGCTCGTGGGCTACGACATGGCCAAGTCGGCGGCCGACCAGGTCTACGCGGCGGCCGGGGTGGACCCGCGCGACATCCGCGTCGCCGAGCTGCACGACTGCTTCACCGCCAACGAACTGCTGAGCTACGAGGCGCTCGGGCTCACCCCGGAGGGCACGGCGGAGCAGTTCGTCCTCGACGGTGACAACACCTACGGCGGCCGGGTCGTGGTCAACCCGTCCGGCGGCCTGCTGTCCAAGGGGCACCCCCTCGGCGCCACCGGCCTGGCCCAGTGCGCGGAGCTGACCTGGCAGCTGCGCGGCGAGGCCGGCGACCGCCAGGTCGAGGGCGTCAACCTCGCCCTGCAGCACAACATCGGCCTCGGCGGGGCCGCGGTCGTCACCCTCTACGAGAAGCTGGGCTGAGCCGTGCCGATCGACGTGGAAAAGGCCAAGGCGCTGCCGTTCGACCCGCTGACCGTCGACCTGGAGCGGGGCCGCCTGCGCTTCTTCGCCCGCGCGACCGGGCAGAGCGACCCGGTGTACCTCGACGTCGACGCCGCCCGCGCCGCCGGCCACCCCGACCTGCCCGTCCCGCCGACGTTCTTCTTCAGCCTGGAGCTGGAGGCGCCCGACCCGTTCGGATACCTCGACCGGCTCGGCGTCGACCTGCGCTTCGTCCTGCACGGCGAGCAGTCCTTCACCTACCACCGCCTGGCCTACGCCGGGGACCAGCTCACCCTGACCCAGCGGATCGTCGACGTCTACGCCAAGCGCGGCGGCGCCCTGGAGTTCCTGGTCCGCGAGACCGACGTCACCCGCGCCGGGGAGCCGGTCGCGCAGGGCCGCTCGGTGCTCGTGGTTCGCCATCCGGAGGGGGAACGGTGAACCTCACCGACATCACGCCCGGCACCCCGCTCCCGCGGCTGGAGCTGCCGCCGATCTCCCGCACCACCCTCGCCCTGTTCGCCGGCGCCAGCGGGGATCACAACGCGATCCACATCGATCTCGACGTGGCCCGCAGCGCCGGGCTGGACGACGTGTTCGCCCAGGGCATGCTGTCGATGGCCTACCTCGGGCGGCTGCTGACCGACCTGGTGCCGCAGGAGCGCATCCGGTCCTGGTCCGTGCGGTTCGCCGCGATCACGCCGCTCGGCGCCGCGCCGGTCTGCAGGGCGACCGTGGCCGCGGCCGAGGACGGCCTGGCCACGCTCGAGCTCGCGGTGACGCTGGCCGACGGCACCGTCACCCTCGCCGGCACCGCCCTCGTCGACATCTCCTGACCCCGACACACCTAGCCAGGAAACGGAAGAACATGGCAAATCTGGACGGCAAGGTCGCCATCGTCACCGGCTCCGGCCGCGGCATCGGGCGGGAGATCGCCCTGAAGCTCGCCGCGAACGGCGCCGCCGTGGTGGTCAACGACCTCGACGAGGCCCCGGCCAAGGGGACCGTCGCCGACATCGAGGCGGCCGGCGGCCGGGCGCTGGCCTGCACCGGCAGCGTGACCGACGGCGACTTCGCGCAGCGTTTCGTGCAGGCCGCCGTCGACGGCTTCGGCGGCGTGGACATCATCGTCAACAACGCCGGCTACACCTGGGACTCGGTGATCCAGAAGATGACCGACGAGCAGTGGGACGCGATCCTCGACGTGCACCTCAAGGCCCCCTTCCGGATCCTGCGCGCCGCGCAGCCGGTCATCGCGGCCGCGGTCAAGCGGGCCCGGGAGTCCGGCGCGACGGTACCGTGCCGCAAGGTCGTCAACATCTCCTCCGTCGCCGGGCTGGGCGGCAACGCGGGCCAGGCCAACTACGCCGCGGCCAAGGCCGGCGTCACCGGCCTGACCAAGGCGCTGGCCAAGGAGTGGGGCCGCTACAACGTCACGGTCAACACCGTCGCGTTCGGCCTGATCCGCACCCGGCTCACCGACGCGCCGGCGGACGGCTCCAGCACCATCGACGTGCAGGGCCACCAGATCCGGGTCGGGCTCAGCCCGCAGCTGATGGAGATCATGGAGTCGTCGATCCCGCTCGGCCGCGCCGGCACCCCCGCCGAGGCGGCCGGCGCCGTGTACATGTTCTGCATCCCCGAGTCCGACTACGTCAGCGCGCAGACCGTGGTCTGCGGCGGCGGCTTCACGATGTGAGCGCCCATGGACCGTGACGTCTTCACCCCCGACCACGACGCCTACCGCGACAGCGTCCGCTCCTTCCTGCAGAAAGAGGTCGTGCCGCACTACGACGACTGGGAGCGGGCCGGGATCGTGGACCGCGAGCTGTTCGTCCGGTCCGCCGCGCTCGGCGTCTTCGCCGCCGTGCCGGAGCGGTTCGGCGGCGCCGGGGTGCGCGACTTCCGCTACAACGCCGTCTGGGCGGAGGAGGCCGCGCACGCCGGCGTGGCGCCGGCCGCGCTCGGTCCGGCGCTGCAGGCCGACGTGTGCCTGCCCTACCTGCTGGACCTGACCAGCGAGGAGCAGAAAGCCCGCTGGCTGCCCGGCGTCGCCTCCGGCACGACCGTCACCGCGGTCGCGATGACCGAGCCGGGCGCCGGGTCGGACCTGTCGGGCATCCGCACCCGGGCGGTGCGCGAGGGCGAGCACTACGTCGTCAACGGGGCCAAGACCTTCATCACCAACGGCATCAACGCCGACCTGGTCATCACCGCGGTACGCACCGGGGAACATCCGCATCGGGGCCTGAGCCTGCTCGTGATCGAGCGGGGCATGCCGGGGTTCGAGCGGGGCCGCCGGCTGGCGAAGCTGGGCCTGCACGCCCAGGACACGGCGGAGCTGGCCTTCACCGACGTGCGGGTGCCGGTCGCCAACCGGCTCGGCGAGGAGGGCGCCGGGTTCCTCGGGCTGGTCGGCAACCTGCCCCAGGAGCGGCTCTCGCTCGCCGTCCAGTCGATCGCCCACGCCACGGCCGCCCTGCGCTGGACGATGGAGCACGTCCGGCAGCGCCAGGCCTTCGGGGCGCCGATCGGCGCGCTGCAGGCGACCCGGTTCCGGCTGGCCGAGCTGGTCACCGAGGTGGACGTCGTCCAGGCCTACGTGGACCGCTGCCTGCTGGCACTCAACGCCGGGCGGCTGAGCGCGGTCGACGCGGCCAAGGCGAAGCTCGCCGGCACGGAGCTGCAGGGCCGGGTCGTCGACGCCTGCCTGCAACTGCACGGCGGCTACGGTTACATGCTGGAGTACCCCATCGCCAGGGCCTTCATCGATGCCCGGGTCTCGCGCATCTATGGTGGCACCAGCGAGATCATGAAGGAGATCATCGGCCGCTCACTCGAGCTGGGCTGAGCCGTTCGGTCCGAGCGGTCCGGCGGAACGTTCGAGCGGTCCTGCGGAAGGACCGAGCGGTCCTGCGGAAGGTTCGAGCGGTTTTGTGGAAAGGCCGAGCGGTCTTGCGGAAAGGCGAGGAATGGCCATCGTCGATCGACCGGCGCGCGGCACGCGGCCGGCCAACCGGCGGCAGCTGATCCTGACCGCCGCGACCCGGCTGTTCGGGGCGCGGGGCTACGAGCACGTCAGCATCGGCGACGTGGCCGAGGCGGTCGCGGTCGGGCCGTCCGCCCTCTACCGGCACTTCGCGGGCAAGGACGAGCTGCTCGCCGAGGTCATCAAGGACATCGTCGACGGGTTCACCGCGCAGATCGAGTCCCAGACCGACCTCGCCCGGACGCTGTCCGCCGCGGCCTCCTTCACCCTCGACCAGCGCCCCATCGGCGTGCTGTGGGAGCGCGAGGCGCGGCACCTGCCCGCGGAGGCGCAGGCCGCCATCCGCGAGCGGATCCGCCACGCGCGCCGCCGGCTCATCCACGGCGTGCACGCGGCCCGCCCGGAGCTGCCCGCCCACCACGCGGACCCGATCGGCGCCGCGGTGGTCGCGGTGCTGATCAGCCCGTCGTTCCACGCCATCGACCTGCCCCGCCCCGGCTACGACGCGCTGCTCACCCAGCTGGCGAACCGCGCGCTGGGGGCCTCGCTGCCCGAGCCGCCCGATCCCGCGCCCGCCCCGCCCGCCGGTGGGCTGCGCCGCTCGGCCAAGCGGGAGCGGCTCCTCGGTGCGGCGGTCCGGCTGTTCGCCGAGCGCACCTACCCCCGGGTCAGCATGGAGGACGTCGCGGTGTCGGTCGGCATCAGCGCGTCCAGCGTCTACAACTACTTCCCCAACAAGGCCACCATGCTGGTCGTCGCCCTCGACCGGGCAAACGGCTACCTCCAGGTCATGCTCGACGACACCCTCGCCGGCGCGCGGGACCCGGTCGGCGCACTGCACGGCCTCGTGTCGTACTACGGCCGGTTCGCCCTCGCGCACCCGCACCTGCTGGACCTGCTCATCACCGAGACCCGCAACATCCCGCGTGAGCAGGCGGCGGCGCTGGTCCAGGCCCAGCAGGAGTACGTCGACGAGTGGGTCCACCTGCTGCGGCAGGTCCACCCCGGCCTCGACGCCCCGCGCGCCCGGGTCACCGTGCAGGCCGCCCTCACCGTCGTCAACGACCTGGCCCGCACCCCGAGCATCCGTTCCCGCCCGGGCGTCGCCGCCGAGCTGGCCGCGCTCTGCCGGCACGTCCTCGCCATCTGACCCGGCTCGCCATCGGCCCTGCTCCGGCCGCCGCCGGGGCCGCCCGGCAGTGCTGTCGTGCGTGCCGGCCGAATCCCGATGGCTCAGGAGGCGCGATGGCACCCGGCTTCGAGGGGATCCGCGGCGACCTGCCTGACGGTATCTCCCTGACCGTCATCGGCCCGCTCGACGCGTTCACCGCCCCCGGCCTCGACCAGGCGATCGGTGACGCGCTCGGCGCGGTCCCGGGCGGCGGATCGGTGGCCATCGACCTGCGCCGGCTGGAGTTCATCGCCGCCGCCGGCGTCCGGGCCCTGTTCCGCGCCGCCGACGCGGCCGACCGGGCCGGGGTGGCGAACCGCGTCGTCGTGGCCGCCGGACAGCACGCCCGCACGATCATCGACCGCATCGACGTCGACGGCCGGCTGCCGCTCGTCGAGCGCCTCTACCAGGTCACCGACGCCGGTGAGCGGCGGCCGTGAGCGGCCCGCACCACCACGACGTCCTGCTGTACGACGACGGCGACGAACTGCGGGCCGGCGTGCTGGCCGCGCCAGGCCTGCGACGACATCGACATCTGGCGTACCCCGGGCCGGTTCGTGGTCCGGCTGGCCACCGCCACCACCGCCGAACGGGCCCTGCACACCCACGGCGCCGTGGCCCGCGCGGAGACCGCGCGCGCCCGGGCCGCCCTCATCCATCGCCGGGTTTCGTTCGCGGACCAACGGGCACGATGACAGGGTGAGCGGCTCGTTCCGCGCCACCCGGTGCACCGTATCGCGCGACGGCACCACGCTGACACTGGCCGGCGTCATCGACGAAGGTAACCGCGCCGAGATCGCCGACCGGTTGGTGAGCGAGGTCGCCGCCGGCGCCGACCGGCTGGATCTGACCGCGGTGACCGTGTTCGGCGCCGCCGGGGTGCACGCGCTGCTCCGCGGCCACCGGGCGCTTCCCGCGGGCGGTCGCCTGCGCGTGACGTGCGGGGCGCTGACGTACCGTGTGCTGGACATGTGCGGCGTGCTCAAGCTCGACGGCCTGACCGTCACGCCCGCGGCGCTGGATCTGACCGTGATCGACTACCCGACCCTGGACCGGGCCCGCACCGCCGCCCGGGACTGGGCGGCACACGAGGGCTACCCGGCCGCCGCGGCCGCCGACGTGATGGTCGCCGTCGGCGAGGTCGTCACCAACGGCCTGATCCACGGCGCCGCCCCGGTGCGGGTGCGCGGCTGGCGCGCCGGCCGCGTCCTCGTGGTCCAGGTCGACGACGCCGGCGGCCGGCCGCTGCCCCCGGACGCCGGTTTCGCGCTGCGGCCCTCCGCGCCCGACGCCCGCTACGGCCTGTGGCTGGCCCGCCGGCTCACCGAGAGTCTCACCACGCACTCCGCCGCCGGCACCACCACCGTGCGGCTGCATTTCCCCGCGCCCTGACCCGCGGGCGCGCGCGTGAACAACTTGGATGTTTGGCGGGTCGCGGAGTGGACAGGGAGGACTCGCCTCCGGCACAGGCCATGACTCGAGCGGACACGTGGCCTGGTCCGGCCGGAGGCAACCCACTCCGCCTCGAAAGGACCAGCCACCCGTATGTCCGCTCAGCCTCATGTTCGTGGTCGCAACCGGCGGCAAGCCGCGCTCATCGGCGTGCCGCTCGCGCTCGGCATCGTGCTCGTCGCGGCGCTCGTCAGGTACATCACGCAGACCGGCGAACCGGCGGCGCCGCCCCGGGCTCAGGCCACCCCCACCGCCGCGCCGGTGAAGGCCGAGCCGGTGTTCGACCCGAGCGCCGGCGCGGCGCTGCCCACCAGCCGGGTCGTGGCCTACTACGCGGTGCCGGGCGCGGCGGCGACCGGGCCCGCCTACCGGCTCGGCGCCGACATGCTGGCCCGGCTGAAGGACCAGGCCGCGCAGTACCAGGCCCTCGATCCCGCGCATCCGGTCGTGGCCGGGATCGACCTGGTGGTCAGCGTCCCCGATCGCTACCCCGGGCCGGTGGGCACCTACAGCCACCACGTCGACAAGGCGACCATCGACAGCTACGTCGAGTTCTGCCGGGCCAACGGCCTGGTGCTGTTCCTGGACCTGAACTTCGGCTGGACCGACCCGCTCACCGAGCTCAACGCCTTCGCCGACTACCTCAAGCTGCCCTTCGTGCACGTCGCCGTCGACCCGGAGTGGATGTTCCCGCGGCGCAACGGCATTCCCGGCGAGAACCTGTCGAACGTGCGCGCCGCCGATCTCAACCCGCTCATCCAGGCCGTCGCCGAGATGCCGGCGCAGTACCACGTGCCGCGCAAGATGTTCATCATTCACCAGTACCGCCCGGACGGCGACGACCTCACCGACCCGTACAACCCGGGCAAGGCGCTCATCGCCGACAAGCGGAACCTGGTCAACGACAGCCGCGTCGACGTCGTGGTCCACGTGGACTCCGTCGGCGGCTGGGACGGGGACATCGAGACCAAGACCGAGCAGTACAACGACTGGGTCGCGCAGGGCATGCAGCGGTACGGCAACTTCCGGTACGGCGGCTTCAAGATCTTCTATCAGCTGGAGTCGAAGCACCGGTTGATGACGCCGGCCGAGGTGATGGCGCTGCAACCCCCGCCGATGGTGATCACCTACGGCAACTGATCAGGCCGCCAGCGGCGTCGGCACCCAGCCCGTGGCGAGGTCGGGGGCCGGCGCCGAGCGGCCCGGCGCGGCGGCCAGGACCAGGTCGGCGTGCCGGGCGGTGGAGCACGGCGCCGGCGTCTCGCAGGCCGGGCACACGCCGCCGCCGTGTGTGGGCGGGGTGTGCCGGGCGAGCAGTTCGGCGGCGGTACGGGCCAGGACGCTATCGGCTTGAACGATATGAGACACGGGACGCTCCAACTGCGCGACGGGATGCGGGGCCCTCACCCCGCCGCGCCGCGGCAGAGCCCCTCGCCCCGCCACGACGCTGCCGGGCCCCTTACCCCACCGCGGGCGGGGTGAATCATCGGGTGATCTGGTTCCCAAACCGGCAGTTCATCCGGCGTTGCGCCGCCCTCGCGAAGGTGATGTGTGCGACCATCCGCGCCGCCCGCCCGCTCAGGGCTTGAGCCGGCGGCTCTCGTCCCGCTCCAGTGCGGCGGTGACGCCCCGGTAGACCGGCACGTCGCCGCCGAAGCCGACGATCGAGAACGACTCCGCGACGAGCGGGCCGGGCCCGGCCAGCCGCAGCGACCCGCCGAGCGCGGTCGCGGCGCGGTAGGCCCGCAGCAGGCCGCCCATCGCCGCCGCGTCGCAGATGCGGATCCCGGCGAGGTCCACGACGATCTGCACCGTCCCGGCGCTGAGCAGCTCCAGCACCTCGCGCTCCAGCAGGGCGATCGTGTGGATGTCGAGCACGCCCGAGGCGACCACCACGCCGACCGGCCCCGCCCGCCGCAGCTCGAGCCGCAGCGACCGCCGGCCGCCGCGATGCGGAGGCTCCGACGGAGCCGTTCCACCCATATACGTTGGATACCCGCTCGACCGGCCCGCGGGAGCCGGCCGGTCAGTGACCCGCGTCACTCCTCGCGGGCTGCAGGGCGTCGAGGAACTCCCGGGCCCAGTCGTCGACCGTGCGGGAGAGCACCGCGGCGCGCATGGCCCGCATCCGGGTCGCCCGGTCGTCCGGGCCGGCCCGCAGCGCCGCGCGGACGCCCCGCTTGAGGTCGGCCACGTCGTGCGGGTTGGCCAGGAAGGCGTCGCCGAGCTCAGCCGCCGAGCCGGTGAACTCGCCGAGCTCCTGCCGCAGGCGGCGGGCGCGGTCGCGCACGGCCGGGTCGGCGGCCAGCCGGTCGATCTCCTTGACGCCGATCGAGATCGTAAAGGCCCGGGCGGTGACGGTCCGGCCGCCGGCCTCGACCCGGTCGCCGTCGGGCCGCAGGTCGAGCAGCACCCGGGTCAGCTGCAGGAAGTTAGGGGTCGGTGGGAAGCCCACGAGGTCGGCGCCGAGCAGCCCGCGCAGCACCTCGGCCCGCCCCGGCAGCTCGGGCATATATCCGATTCAGCGACCATAAGTCTCCGCGATCATGCAAGCGACCACGCCGACACCCCGGGTTTCTCATGATCGCGGAGACATACGGTACCCCTGCGTACCGTATGTCTCCGCGATCACGAAAAACGCGTGGTGCACTGGGCCGGTTGAGCATGATCACGGAGACATAAGTCCGAAGTGCCCCGCGGCGGCCGCGCTCCGGCAAGCCCGGCGCTCCTACGGCGGTCGCACATCACCGCCGCCGACCGCCCCTACGCCACGCGACCCCGTGTTGTAACCGTTGGTCGACACGACGACGCCGGGCGGGCTACCAGCCGAAGCGGCGGCGCTGCGGCTGGCGGCCGGTCAGCCGCTGGGCGGTGTCCACGCCCTGGCGGAGCAGGCGGCTGGTGCGCGTCGGGCCGTGCCGGGCCTCGATCCGCTCGCTGACCTTCCGGGCGCCGGCGACGGCCACGGGTACCGCGACCGCGACGACCGCCCACCGGGCAACCGTTTTGCGCAGCATGGCTCCCCTCCCAACGCTTGACGGACGTACCAGTGCGACCTACCCCGCCGGCGGGCCGTCAACCGGTTTAGGGCCGCGGCGGCTTGGTAGAGAAGGCCGGTGCTCAAGGGCTTCAAGAACTTCCTGATGCAGGGCGACCTGATCGTTGTCGCGGTCGGGCTGGTCGTGGCCCTGGCGTTCAGTACCCTGATCAAGGCGTTCACCGACAGCGTCATCACGCCGCTGATCAACGCGCTGGGCGGCGGCGGGGCGGCCGGGAAAGGGGTCGGCTGGACGATCAACGGTCAGCGGATCGACCTCGGCGGGTTCATCGGCGCGCTGGTGTACTTCATCATCTTCATGGCCGTGGTCTACTTTCTGATCGTGGTGCCCTACCGCGCCTACATGCGCCGGCGCGGCAAGACCGTCTTCGGCGACCCGCCGCCGACCAAGACCTGCCCGAGCTGCCGGCTCAATGACCTGCACGTCGACGCGGCCCGGTGCCCGCACTGCACCACCGAGCTCACCCGCACCGGCTGAGCCACCCGCCGGGAGCCTCAGGCGAGCAGGCCGATCAGGCTGTGGGGCGTGTCGTCGCCGAACAGCAGATTGTGCATGTGGGCGCCGTCGGCGGCGGCCTCGGCGCTGCGGGGGAACAGGGCCCGCTCGTATTCGGCGAGCGCGGCCTCGACATCGCCGGGGTGCGCGGCGATGGCCTTGCCGAGTTCGGCGCCGTCGTACATGGCCAGGTTGGCGCCTTCGCCGTTCGGGGCCGAGAGGTGGGCGGCGTCGCCGAGCAGGGTCACCCCCGGCACCCGGTCCCACCGGTGCCCGATCGGCAGGGCGTTGAGGACGCGCAGGACCGGCGCGGTGTCGCTGTCGGTGATCAGCGCGGTGAGCTCCGGCGCCCAGCCGTCGAACTCGCGCGCGATCCGCGCGGTCGCTGCGGCGGTATCGGTGAAGTCGATGCCGGCGAACCAGTCCTGCGGCTTGGACAGCGCCACGTAGGTGTGGAGGGTCCCGCCGCTCTCCCGGTGGGCCTGGATCCCCTTGCCCGGCGCGAGCGCGAAGAACGATCCGCCGCCGACCGTCCGGGCGCTGGCGGGGTGCCGGGTGTCGCCGTCGAACAGGTAGGTCTCGACGAACGACCGGCCGACGTACTCGGGTACCGCGTCGGAGAGCACCGGCCGGACCCGTGACCACGCGCCGTCCGCGCCGACCAGCAGGGTCGCGACGACGCCGGTGCCGTCGGCGAAGGTCACCTCGTGGCGGCCCCCGCCGAGGGCGCGGACGCCGCTGACCTTGTGCCCCCACCGGACGGTGCCGGGCGGGAGCGAGTCGAGCAGGACCTGGCGCAACTCGCCGCGCTGCACCTCGGGGCGTCCGCCCGTGCCGTCGTCGGGCTGGTCGAGCAGGACGGTCCCGTCCCGGTCGAGGACCCGCATCGCCTGGCGGCCCTCCAGGATGAGGGCGCGGAACTCGTCGAACAGGCCCGCCGCCCGCAGGGCCGGTTGGCCGTTGTCGTCGTGGATGTCGAGCATCCCGCCCTGCGTGCGCGCGGTCGGGGAGGGCTCCGCCTCGTAGACCGTGGCCGGGATCCCGTGGACGTGCAGGACGCGGGCCAGCGTGAGGCCGCCGAGGCCGGCGCCGATGATCGTGACGTGGGTGTGCATGGTGGCCGCCCCTTTCGCGGTCGAGGCCGCCTCTGGAATGTTGTTCCACTCATGCTGGAACGACATTCCATAACTGTCAAGGGCGGCTGCTACCGGAGGCCGGCGATGCCCGCGAGGATGAGATCGAGGCCGGCCAGGAACTGCGCGCGGTCGTCGTGGTCGCGCAACTGGCCGGCGATGTTGCGGATGAAGGGGTACCTGCCGGGATCGAGGCTTGCCCACACGGCCGACTCGGCGCCGAGGACGTCGCTGCGGTTCGTGCCCGGCTCCTGCGCGCGGGCGTTCGCGGCGTTCTGCCCGGCGACGCCGAGGATGTAGTTGAGCAACGCCGATGCCGCGTCGAACTGGGCGGTGCCGGGAACGCCGAGCGCCTGGACCTGCTGCCCGATCCGTTCGAAGATCTGCAGCGTCGCCGACTGTGACGCGACCCGGGCCAGCTGCGCGCCGATCCAGGGGTGCGCGTCGATGGCGTCGAAGACGCCGAGCGCGACCGTGCGGATCGTGGCCTCCGGCGTGTCCCCGGCGGCGTCCGCGGTCGTCACGCCGGCGAGGACGGCGTCGGTGGCGGCGGCGAGCAGCTCGCTCTTGTTCGTCACGTGCCAGTAGATCGCGCCCGGACCGGTCCGCAGCTGCGCGCTGAGCGCGCGGAAGGTCAACCCGCCCTCTCCCGCCGTGTCGAGCATCTCGACGGCGGCGTCGACGATGCGCTCCCGGGAGAGGGCGTCCTCGCGCCGCTCGGTGTGCCGCGTCCTGGTCGCCATGCACCCATCTTGACATGCCTGGAACGCCGATCCAAACTGGCATTGGAACGCCGCTCCAGAGGTATGTCCGAATAATTGCCGTTTCCCGAAGGGGGTCTCCCGATGACTGTCAACGCCGCGCGCGCCACCTCGCTGCGGGCCGTGTGGCCCGCGCTCCTCGGCCTGTCGGTCGTCTTCCTGGTGGAGATGCTCGACAACTCCGTGCTCAACGTGGCGCTGCCGACCATCGCGCGCGACCTGCACGCCTCGGCCTCGGACCTGCAGTGGATCGCCTCCGGGTACTCACTGCTCTTCGGCGGCCTGATGATCGCATTCGGCGCCGTCGCCGACCGGTTCGGCACCCGCCGGGTGCTGCTGATCGGGCTGTGCCTGTTCGCCCTCGCCAGCCTCGCCGTCCTGGCGGTGCGCACGCCGGGCGAGCTCGTCGCCGTCCGGGCCGCGATCGGCGTCGCCGCCGCCATGACCGCGCCCGGGACCATGGCCCTGTGCTTCCGCCTGTTCGACGAGGAGAACCTCCTGATGCGGGCGACCGCCCTGATCTCCACGGTCGGCCTCGTCGGCCTGGCCGTGGGACCCACCCTGGGCGGCCTGGTCCTGCAGGTCCTGCCCTGGCCGGCGCTGCTGGCGCTCAACGTGC
This sequence comes from Dactylosporangium sp. CA-092794, assembly GCF_050948465.1. Taxonomy (NCBI): domain Bacteria; kingdom Bacillati; phylum Actinomycetota; class Actinomycetes; order Micromonosporales; family Micromonosporaceae; genus Dactylosporangium; species Dactylosporangium sp. CA-092794. The sequence continues at coordinate 2,575,685 of NZ_CP192044.1, forward strand.
CCGTCGCCGTGCTCGCGGCGATGTGCATCCGCTTCGGCATCCCGGCCGACGACCCGGCCCACCGCAATCCCGCGCCGCTCGACCTGCCCGGCGCCCTGCTCGGCACGGTCACGATCATCCTCGCACTGTGGACGGCCACCCTGGCCGTCGAGGACGGATGGAGCCGGGCCACGCCCTGGCTGGCCGGCGCCGGCGCCCTGGCCGGCGCGCTCGCCTTCGTCGTGCGTGAGCGGCGCACGGCCCACCCGATGTTCGACTTCGCCCTGCTCCGGCGCCCGCAGGTGTCGGCCAGCCTCGCCTACCAGGCCGCGCTCGGCCTCGGCCTGGCCGCCCTCTCCTTCAGCGTCTCGCTCCAGCTCCAGCTGGTCTGGGGATGGTCACCGGCGGAGGCCGCGCTCGGCAACCTCCCGCAGGTCGTCACCATGATCGCGATCGGGCCGCTCGTGGAGAGGTTCGCGGCGAAACTCGGCACCCACCGCGCCGGTCCCATCGGCGCGGCGGCGGTCATCGCCGGCCTGCTCCTCTACGCCTTCCTCGGCCGGTACCACTACGTGTGGATCGCCGTCGCGCTCGTGCTCGCCGCCGCCGGCATGCGCGTCGTCATGATCATCGCGACCGTCACCGTCATGCGCGGCCTCCCGGAGGACCGGACCTCCATCGGCGCCGCCCTCATCGACACCAGCCAGGAGGTCGCGACCAGCATCGGCATGGCCGTCACCGGCACCATCGTCGCCGCCGCCCTCGCCGGCTCGCTGGCGGACATCGGCACCAGCGCGGCCGGCGCCCACACCTTCGAGAACGCCGTCACCGTCGCGACCGTGGCCCTCACCGCCGTCTGCGCCGCGCTCGTCATCTGGGCCGCCATCCGCAGCGCCAAGGCCCCCGCCGGCAGTGAGGGCACTTCCGCGTAAGGGATGGTGCTGCATGTCACGGCGCGCTCCTTACTGAGACTTGTATCCTGACGGAAATCGTTCAGCAATGCGCGCCGAACGATCAAGCCGAAGGATGGTCGCGATGAGCGCCGCACCAGCAACCCCGGGCCGGCCCCGCGACCCGGACGTGGACCGCCGGATCGCCCGGGCCGCCCTGGAGGTGTTCGGCGACGCGGGCTGGGCCGGATTCGCGATGGAGACCGTCGCGCGCCGCGCCGGCGTCGGCAAGGCCTCGCTCTACCTGCGCTGGAGCACCAAGGAGGCGCTGCTGACCGACGCGCTGGTCAACGGGCTGCCGCGGATCAGCGACGTCGACACCGGGACCATCCACGGCGACCTGGTGGAGCTGGCCACCCAGATGCTCGGCCTCTACGCGGGCGGCTTCAGCCGGGCCGCGCTACGCCTCGCCCTGGAGGCGGGCGCGATCCCGGGGGTCGGCGAGCACTACGAGGCGATGCGGCGGGAACAGATCCGGGCCGCCCGGGCCATCGTCCGCCGGGGCATCGCCCGCGGCGAGCTGCCCGGCACCGCCTCGGTCACCATGCTGCTGGACACCCTGACCGGAGGCGCGATGATGCACGCACTGAGCAGCCCGCCGGACCGGCGCGCGGCCCTGGCCAACGACACGGCGGGCCACGCCCGGCGGCTGGTCGACTTCCTGCTGCACGCCGTCACCGCGCCCGTGGGGAGCGGCGCATGATCGTCACCGGAACCGGGCAGCGCGAGGCCTGGCAGCGCGGGGTCCTGCCGGCGGTCGAAGAGGTCCGCCCCGACGTGTGGTCGATCCCGGTGCCGATCCCGCGCAGCCCGCTGCGGTACACCCTGAGCTACGCCTTCCTCGACGACGACGGCGTCATCGTGGTCGACCCCGGCTGGGACAGCCCCGAGGGCCGGGCGGCGGTGACGGCCGGCCTCGAGGCGGCCGGCGCTGGCCTCGGCGACGTGGCCGGCGTCGTCGTCACCCACGTGCACCCCGACCACCACGGGCTCAGCGGATGGCTGCGCGAGCGGAGCGGTGCCTGGATCGGCATGCACCCGATCGAGGCGCGGACGCTGCCCGGCCGGTTGTGGCGGGAGCACCGGCCGGAGACCGACCGGGCCTGGCTGGTGGAGAACGGGGTACCCGACGAGGAACTGCCGAAGCTGACCCTGGATCCGGAGCGGATCGGCGGCATCCTCGACATGGCCGAGCCGGACCGGATGATCGAGGACGGCGACCTGCTGCCGATCGCCCGGCACGAAGTGCGCGCGATCTGGACTCCCGGGCACACGCCCGGCCACCTCTGCCTGCACGAGGCCGGCGCCGGCATCCTGCTCACCGGCGACCACATGCTGCCCCGGATCAGCCCCAACATCGGCGTGCAGACCGCCGCCGACGGCGACCCGCTCGGCGCCTACCTGGCGTCGCTGGAGCAGACCGCCAAGTTCGCCGCGGACGAGGCGCTGCCGGCGCACGAGTACCGCTTCCGCGGCATCGACGCCCGCGCCGCCGACCTGATCCGCCACCACGACGAGCGCGGCCAGGAGCTGCTGGGCGTGATCGACGCTCAGGGGTCGCCGACCACCTGGGCCGTCGCGTCCGCGCTGACCTGGTCGCGCGGCTGGGACACGCTGCAGGGCGTGATGCGCCGCATGGCCCTCGCCGAGACCCTCGCGCACCTGCACCGCCTGGTGGCCGCGGGCGTCGTGCGCCGCGTCGAGGGCCCTTCGGCCCGCTGGCACCGCCTGCCCCGCGACTGACACCGCCGCGCGGCGCGGTCCCCCCTTTGGCGCGCCCCGGTCATGGCCGCCGCCCGGCCGCGGCGGGCATGCTGCGGCGAGGCGGAGTTCCGAGGAGGCGCGGTGGACACGGTTGACCGGCTGGCTGCAGCACGCAGCCTGTGCGAGCTGTTCCAGGGCACGGCGGCGGCCCAGGCCGACCGCGTCGCCCTGCGCGACGCCGAAGGCACCGTCGAGCTGACCTGGCGCGGCTATGCCGACCGGGTCCGCAGCGTCGCGGCCGGGCTGGCCCGGGCCGGGGTGCGCCGCGGCGACACCGTCGCGCTGATGCTCACCAACCGGCCCGAGTTCCACCTCGTCGACCTGGCGGTGCTGCACCTGGGCGCGACGCCGTTCTCGGTGTACAACACCAGCGCGCCCGAGCAGGTCGCCTACCTGTTCGCCAACGCCGGCAACCGGGTCGTGGTCACCGAGGGCCAGTTCCTGCCGGCGATCCGCGCGGCCGGCGGCGCGATCGAGCGGATCGTCTGCGTCGACGACACCGCCGGCGACGGCGTGGAGCGCCTCGCCGACCTCGAGGCGGCCCCCGGCCCGGTGCCCGATCTCGACGCCGCCTGGCGGGCCGTCGGGCCGGACGACGTGGCCACCGTCATCTACACCTCCGGCACGACCGGCCGGCCGAAGGGCGTCGAGCTGACCCACGGCGCGGTGCTGGCCAGCCTGCGCGCCGGGCAGGAGCTGCCCTTCCTGGCCGCCGGCTCGGACCGGGGCCGGCTGGTCTCCTACCTGCCGGACGCGCACGTCGCCAACCGCCACCTCGGCCACTACCTGGCGCTGGCCGCCGGCGCGTCGATCACCACCGTCGCCGACGGCCGGCAGGTCGCGGCCGCGCTCACCGGCATCCGGCCGACCGTGTTCCTCGGCGTACCGGCGCTGTGGAACCGGCTCAAGGCGGCGATCGAGCAGTCCCTGGACGCGCTGCCGCCCAGGCGCCGCCGGCTCGCCCGCTGGGCCCTGGCCACCGGCCGCGCCGCCGCCGAGCGCGAGACGTCCGGCCGCCGCCTGCCCGGGCCGCTGCGGGCGCGGCGGTTCGCCGCCGACCGGCTGGTGCTGCGCCGGATGCGCCGCCGCCTCGGCCTGGACGAGTCGCTGGCCACGATCACCGGTGCCGCGCCGATCTCCCCGGACGTGGTCATGTTCTTCCTGTCGCTGGGCATCGAGCTGTGCGAGGGCTGGGCGATGTCGGAGACGTCCGCCGCCGGCGCGATCAACGAGCCCGGCACCATCCGGCCCGGCAGCGTCGGCCGGCCGATGGCCGGGCTCGAGGTGCGCGTGGCCGAGGACGGCGAGCTGCTGCTGCGCGGGCCGTCATTGATGCGGGGGTACCGCGGGGAGCCCGCCCTGACCGCCGAGGCGATCGACGCCGAGGGCTGGCTGCACACCGGCGACGTGGGCACGGTCGACGCCGGCGGCTACGTGACGATCCTCGACCGCAAGAAAGAGCTGATCATCAACACCAGCGGCAAGAACATGTCGCCGAGCGCGATCGAGAACGCGGTGCTCGCCGCCTGCCCGCTGGCCGGCGCGGTCATGGCCGTCGGCGACCGGCGCAAGTACGTGGTCGCGCTCATCACGCTGGACCCCGACGCGGCGCGCCGCCTGGCCGGCCCGGGCGTGGACGGCGCCGCGCTCGCCGCCGACCCGCGGGTGCTCGCCGCCGTGCGCGACGGCGTGGCCAAGGCCAACGCGAAGCTCTCCCGGGTCGAGCAGATCAAGACCTTCACGGTCCTGCCCGGCCCGTGGGCGCCCGGCGGGGACGAGCTCACCCCGACCATGAAGCTGCGCCGCCAGGCGATCCTGGCCAAGTACGCGGCCGAGATCGACGCCCTCTACGACCCGCCCACGCGCGAAGGGACAACCGCCATGACCACGACCGTCCGGCCGGACCGGGCCGAGCCGCGGGGGAGGGCGGCATGAGGCTCGGGATCTCGCTCGGCTACGCCGGCTCGCCCGCCCCGGAGCTGGCCGGCGCCATCGCCGGCGCCCAGCGGCTGGGCTACGAGTCGATCTGGGCCTCCGAGGCCTACGGCGCCGACGCCCTCACGCCGCTGAGCTGGTACGGCAGCGCCGCCCCCGGCATGCGGCTGGGCACGGCCATCGTGCAGATGTCGGCGCGCACCCCGACGGCGACCGCGATGGCGGCCATGACCCTGGACCACCTCAGCGGCGGCCGGGCGGTGCTCGGCCTCGGCGTGTCCGGGCCGCAGGTGGTCGAGGGCTGGTACGGCCAGCCGTACCGGCAGCCGCTGGCCCGCACCCGCGAGTACGTCGACGTGGTCCGCCGGGTCGTGCGCCGCGAGGTGGTCGAGACGTCCGGCGCGCACTATCCGGTGCCGCTGCCCGGCGGCACCGGGCTGGGCAAGCCGCTGCGCTCGACGATCCACCCGCTGCGGCCGCGGATCCCGATCCTGCTCGCCGCCGAGGGGCCGAAGAACGTCGCGCTCGCCGCGGAGATCGCCGACGGCTGGATCCCGCTGTTCTACTGCCCGTACGACGACGCGCTGTACCGCGAGAGCCTCCGGGAGGGCTTCGCCCGCCGCGACGGCGGGGCGCCCGCCGACTTCGAGGTCGCCTGCCTGGTCAGCGTCGAGTTCGCCGACGACGTCGAGGAGGCCGCCGACCGGGTGCGGCCGATGCTGGCGCTCTACATCGGCGGCATGGGCGCGCGCGGCGCCAACTTCCACTACGAGGTCTTCGCGCGGATGGGCTTCGAGGAGCAGTGCGTGAAGATCCAGGACGCCTACCTGGCCGGCCGCCGGGCCGACGCGATCGCCGCCGTGACCACGCCGATGGTCGAGCGGGTGGCGCTGGTCGGGCCGCCGGCGAAGGTCGCCGACGAGCTGGCCGCCTGGAAGGATTCGCTGGTCACCACGATGCTCGTCTGGGGCGGCGAGGACAAGCTCGCCACCCTCGCGGAACTCGTTCTCTGAAAGGGCAAGCATGCGCCGAGTGCTCTACGAACCCGACCACGAGACGTACCGCGAGAGCGTGCGCGCCTTCCTGCACAAGGAGGTCGTGCCGAACTACGCCGAGTGGGAGCGGGCCGGGATCGTCCCGCGCTCGCTGTTCACCACCGCCGCCGACCTCGGCATGTTCGCCGCGGTGCCGGTCGAGTACGGCGGGGCGGGCGTCGAGGACTTCCGCTACAACGCCGTCGTGCTGGAGGAGGCGGCCGACGCGGCCGTGGCGGGCGCGATCGCCGGACCGTCGCTGCAGTCGGACATCGTCCTGCCGTACCTGCTGAAGCTCACCGACGACGAGCAGCGGCGGCGCTGGCTGCCCGGCGTCGCCGCGGGCACGACCATCACCGCGGTGGCCATGACCGAGCCCGGCACCGGCTCCGACCTGGCCGGCATCCGCACCACGGCGGTCCGCGACGGCGACCACTACGTCGTCGACGGGGCGAAGACGTTCATCAGCAACGGCATCAACGCCGACCTGGTCGTGGCCGCGGTGCGCACCGGCGAGCACCCGCACCGCGGGCTGAGCCTGCTGGTGATCGAGCGCGGCATGCCGGGCTTCGCCCGCGGCCGCAACCTCGACAAGGCCGGCAACCACGCCCAGGACACCGCCGAGCTGTTCTTCGACGGCGTGCGGGTGCCGGTCGCCAACCGGCTCGGCGCGGAGGGCGCCGGCTTCGCCGGGCTCGCCGGCAACCTGGTCCGCGAGCGGGTGGCGATCGCGGTGTCGGCCGTCGCCCAGGCGAGCGCGGCGCTGGACTGGACCGTGGACTACGTGCGGCAGCGCAAGGTGTTCGGCGCGCCGATCGGCGCCCTGCAGAACACCCGGTTCCGCCTGGCGGAGCTGGCCACCGAGGTCGAGCTGGCCCGGCACTTCGTGGACCGCTGCGTGCTGGAGCTCAACGCCGGCGCGCTCGGCGCGGTCGACGCGGCGAAGGCGAAGTGGTGGACGACCGAGATGCTGGGCCGGGTCGTGGACGCGTGCGTGCAGCTGCACGGCGGCTACGGCTACATGCTGGAGTACCCCATCGCCCGGGCGTTCCTCGACGCGCGGATCAGCCGCATCTACGGCGGGAGTACCGAAATCATGAAGGAGATCATCGGCCGCTCGCTGGACCTGGCCGGGGCGGAGCCGCGGTGACCGGCCCGCTGGACGGCGTCACCGTGGTCGAGCTGGCCGGCATCGGGCCGTGCCCGTTCGCCGGCATGCTCCTGGCCGAGATGGGCGCCGACGTGATCCGGGTCGACCGGCCCGGCGGCAACTTCCTCACCCCGCGCGCCCCGGAGGCGGACCTGCTCGGCCGGGGCAAGCGCACGGTCGAGCTGGACCTGAAGACGCCCGAGGGGCGGGAGCGGCTGGCCGCCCTGTGCGACGGCGCGGACGTGCTCATCGAAGGTTTCCGGCCCGGGGTGGCCGAGCGGCTCGGCCTGGCCCCGGAGGCGCTGTGGGAGCGCAATCCGCGGCTGGTGTACGGCCGGATGACCGGCTGGGGCCAGACCGGCCCGGCCGCGCACACCGCCGGCCACGACATCGCCTACCTCGCGCCCACCGGCGCGCTGCACGCGATCGGCCCGGCCGGCGGAGCGCCGCAGATCCCGCTCAACGTCGTCGGCGACCTCGGCGGCGGCGCGACCTACCTGGTCATGGGTGTGCTCGCGGCGCTGCTGGAGGCCCGCCGCACCGGCCGCGGCCAGGTCGTCGACGCGGCGATCGTGGACGGCGCGGCACACCTGCTCGGCATCGTCCACAGCCTGCTCGCCGACGGGCGCTGGCGCGACGAGCGCGGCGCCAACCTGCTCGACGGCGGCGCCCCGTTCTACGCCGTCTACGAGACCGCCGACGCCCGGCACATGGCCGTCGGCGCGATCGAGCCGCAGTTCTTCGCCGAGCTGGTCCGGGTGCTCGGCATCGACGCCGGCCCCGCCGACCAGCTGGACGAGGCCCGCTGGCCGGCCCTGCGCGAGCGGCTCGCCGCCGCGTTCGCCACCCGCACCCAGGCCGAGTGGACCGCGGCGTTCGACGGCACCGACGCCTGCGTGGCCCCGGTCCTGTCGCTGCGCGAGGCCGCCACCCACCCACACCTGGCCGCCCGGCGGTCGCTGGTCGAGGTCGAGGGGGTACTCCAGGCGATGCCCGCCCCGCGCTTCTCCCGGCACCCGCAGGAGCACCCGGCGCCCCTGTCCCGGCCGGTACCCCCGTGAACAGGCAAACTGGACCGATGGACCTCGGCGAGCTGGGCACGTTTCTCAAATCACGGCGCGACCGGATCGACCCCACGGACGTGGGGCTCGGCGCCGGCGCCCGGCGCCGGGTGCGCGGCCTGCGGCGGGAGGAGGTCGCGCTGCTCGCCGGCGCGTCCGTCGACTACTACACCCAGCTCGAGCAGGGCCGCGGCGCCCAGCCGTCGGAGCAGATGCTCGACGCGCTGGCCCGCACCCTGCGGCTGGGCCCCGACGAGCGGGAATACCTCTACAACCTCGCCGGCCGCCCCCTCCCGGCCGCCGCGGGCCCGGTGGCGACCATCCAGCCGGCCATGCTGGACCTGCTCGACCGGCTGGCGGGCACCCCGGCACAGGTCATGACCGACCTGGGCGTGACCCTCGTGCAGAACCCGCTCGCGGTCGCCCTGCTCGGCCGGCCACATCCCGGCCCGGGCGCGATGGCGAGCGACATCTACCGGTGGTTCACGGAACCGTCGTTTCGCCGGCGGTACCACCCGGAAGAGCACGAACACCAGTCGCGCGTCTTCGTGGCGGACCTGCGGGCGGCGGTCGGCCGCCGCGGGCCCGACCCCATGGCCGGCGAGCTCGTGTCGGCCCTGCGGCGCGACAGCCCCGAGTTCGACGCGCTCTGGCGCCGCCACGACGTCGCCGTCCGCCGGCGGGACCGCAAGCGGCTCGTGCACCAGGCGCTGGGCGTCATGGAGCTGATCTGCCACTCGCTGCTGAGCGAGGACCGCACGCAGCGGCTCCTGTGGTTCACCGCCCCGCCCGGCACCGAGGCGGTCGACCAGCTCGAGCTGCTGTCGGTGATCGGCGCGCCGGACGCGCCCGCCGCGACCGGCGCGGAGCGTGAGTCGCCGGTGCGGTGAGCGGATCCTGGTGCCGGCAACGCTAGGACAAACGCCGCCTGTTCACCGCCGGCCGCCCGGGCCAGCCTTGAGGGCGTGAAGATCTCCGGAAACACCATCTTCGTCCCCGGCGCCACCGCCGGTATCGGTCTCGCCCTCGCCCTGGAGCTGCGGGCCCGGGGCAACACGGTCATCGTCGGCGGCCGCCGCGCCGAGGCGCTGGAGCGCATCGCCGGCGAGCACCCCGGCATCGACACGGTGCGGATCGACACCGCCGACCCGGCGAGCATCGCCGGCGCCGTCCGGCAGGTCCTGGACCGCCACCCCGACCTCAACGTGCTGGTCGCGATGGCCGGCATCGCCAACGTCGAGGACTGGCACCGGCCCGGGTCGTTCCTCGCCTCGGCCGAGCAGGTGATCACCACCAACGTGCTCGGCCCGATCCGGCTGATCGCCGCGTTCATCGAGCACCTGCGGGCGCAGCCGGACGCCACCGTCGTCACCGTCTCCTCGGGCCTGGCCTTCGCGCCGCTGGCCGCGACCCCGAGCTACAACGCCTCCAAGGCCGCCATCCACATGCTGAGCGAGTCGATCCGGCTACAGCTGGCCGACACCAGCGTGCGGGTGGTGGAGCTGGTGCCGCCGGCGGTGCGGACCGCCCTGCTGCCCGGCCAGGAGAACTCCGCGACCGCGATGCCGCTGGACGAGTACATCGCCGAGGCCACGGCGCTGCTGGAGTCGCAGCCCGACGCCCGGGAGATTCTCGTCGAGCGGGTGAAGTTCCTGCGCTACGGCGAGGCCCGCGGCGACTACGACCACGTCGTGAAGGTCCTCAACGCCAGCGACCCGCACGGCAAATAGGCCACGTCCCGGTCGGGAAGGCGTCACGGCTGCGGGAGGAGGCGGTCGATGCCGAACTCGAAGCGGCCGTCGAACGACGCCTCGGTCAGCATGGGTAGCACCCGCCGCAGCGCAGGCCGGTCGCCCACGGACAGGTCGTCGCTGAAGCGGCCGGGCAGGGCCTGCTCCTCCTGGGTCAGGCCGAGGATGAAGTAGACGAGGCTCCAGCAGGTCCAGGCGGCCTCCCCTGCCGAGAGGCCGCCGGCGAGCAGCGCGGCGACCAGGGTCTCGGCGAAGTCCAGGGTGGCCGGCTCGGCCGCATACGTGCCGGCCACCACGGCGGCGCCGTCGCGGTGGGCGAGCAGGCCGCGCCGGTAGCGGCGGGCGATCTCGGCGGCCCGGTCCCGCCAGTGCTCCGGCAGGTCGTCGAGCGCGATGCCGCCGACGATCGCGTCGGCCATCAGCTCCAGCAGCCGGGCCTTGCTCTTGGCGTGCCACAGCACGGTGTTCATCCGGACGCCGAGCCGCTGCGCGATGGCGCGCATCGTCACATGGTCGGCGCCGTGCTCGTCGAGGATCGCCAGGGCGGCGCGTACCACATCCGCTTGACTCTTGGTCACTGACCTAGTGTACTCGGGCCTACCGGTATTGGTCAGTGACCAAGGGAGGAACCCATGCAGGACGTCGTCATCGTGGGCGCCGGGCCGACCGGCCTGTGGCTCGCCGGGGAGCTGCGGCTGGGCGGGGCGTCCGTCACGGTGCTGGAAACCAGGCCGGCCCGCGACCCCAACTCCAAGGCGCTCACGATCCATCCCCGCACGATCGAGCTCCTCGACTGCCGCGGCATCGTGGAGCCGTTCCTGGCCGAGGGCATCCGCATCCCGAACGGGCACTTCGGCGGGCTGCCGGACCGGATGGACTTCTCGGTGCTCGACACGCCCTTCCCGTTCACCCTCGCCCTGCTGCAGGCCCGCACCGAGGAACTGCTGGAGGCCCGGGCCGCCGGCCTCGGTGCGACCATCCGGCGCGGCCGCGAGGTCACCGGCCTGACCGGCGGCGGCGTCGAGCTGGCCGGCGGCGAGACCGTCGCGGCCCGCTACGTGGTCGGCTGCGACGGCGCCCGCAGCACGGTCCGGGCCGCCGCCGGCATCGACTTCCCGGGCACCGACGCCACCGCGTGGGGCTGGCTCGGCGACGTCGTGCTCGGCGCGCCGCCCGAGCGCGGCTTCGCCAGCATCGCCGGCGTGGCCGGCGGCCTGATGGTCGTGCCGCTGCCCGGCGGGATCCACCGCATCGTCGGCGGGGACCCCTCCGGCAACCGGCCCGACTGGCCCGGCGAGCTCACCATGGACGAGTTCCGGGCGACGGTCACCCGCATCGCCGGCACCGACTTCGGCATGCGCGACCCCGTGTGGCTGTCCCGGTTCGGCAACGCGACCCGGCAGGCGGCCGCCTACCGCAAGGGCCGCGTCCTGCTGGCCGGGGACGCCGCCCACGTGCACTTCCCGACCGGCGGCGTCGGCATGAACGTCGGCATCCAGGACGCACACAACCTCGGCTGGAAGCTCGCCGCAGTGGTCGCCGGCCGCGCGGACGAGGCGCTGCTCGACACCTACCACGAGGAGCGCCACCCGGTCGGCGCGGAGCTGCTGCGGCACACCCGGGCGCAGACCGCGCTGATGACCACGTACTCGCCCGAGGGGCAGGCGCTGCGGTCCGTGCTGAGCGGGCTGATCGCCGCCGCGCCCGACATGTCACGGGAGCTCGCCGAGCGGCTGTCCGGGCTGAGCGTCGCCTACGCGACCGGCAAACGCGTCCGCAACCTGCGGCTCGCCGGCGGCGGCACGCTGTTCGAGCGGCTGCGGGCCGGCACGCACGTCGAGACCGAGGAGGGACTCGTGCGACCCGACGGCCACCTCGCGTGACGGCCGGCCGGGCGGGCGCGGGTCAGCCGCCGGTGAATGCCGGCGGGACCTCGATCTGCACCGCGATGCGGCTGGCCGCCATCGGGCCGATGACCCGGGTCGCCACGTCGCGGTGCCGCGGGTCGTCCAGGTAGGCGTCCAGGCCCGCGGCGTCGGCGACCACGGCGACCACGCCGAAGTCGCCGCCCTGGCGCAGGCCCAGCGCCGGGCCGCACTCGTACCGGTGCAGCGACGGCATCCGCGCGGTGAGCTCGCGCAGCGTGCGGACGAGCTCGTCGACCTGGCCGGCGGTCACCGCCGGCCGCCAGGTCCAGATGACCAGGTGAGCGATCACCGGGCAACTGTACGAAAGTGATGAGTCAAACTCAACACTCGTGTACAGTCCGCGGCGACGAGGAGGTGGGCGATGGGTCCGCGGATCGCCGTGGTGGGCTCGGGCGCGAACGGCGGCTCGGTCGCGGCCGACCTGATCCGGGCCGGGCACGACGTGGTGCTGATCGAGCAGTGGCCGGAGCACGTCGAGGCCATGCGCCGCGCCGGCCTGCGCATCGAGATGCCCGGCGAGACGGTCACCGTCGACGTGCGGGCGCACCACCTGTGCGAGGTGTGCACGCTGCGCGACCGGTTCGACCTGGTTCTGGTGCTCATGAAGGCCTACGACACCCGCTGGGCCTGCCAGCTCGTCGAGCCGTACCTGCGCCCGGACGGCCTGGTCGTCGGCCTGCAGAACGGGATGACGGCCGACGTGATCGCCGACGTCGTCGGCGCGCGGCGCACGCTCGGCGCGGTCATCGAGGTCTCCTCGATGATGGTCGATCCGGGAGTGGTACGGCGATACACGCCGCCGGCGCGCTCGTGGTTCGCCCTCGGCGGGCTGGACGACTCCGCCGCCGCGAGGTCGCCGGAGGTCGCCGGGCTGGACGACTCGGCCGCCGCGAGGTCGCCGGAGATCGCCGGGCAGGACGACTCCGCCGCCGCGAGGGCGCCGGAGGTCGCCGGGCTGCTGCGCGCCGCCGGGACCGTCGAGGTGGTCGGCGACATCCGCTCGGCCAAGTGGATGAAGCTGGTCAGCAACGCCACGACGCTGGCGAGCACGGCGATGCTCGGCCTGCCCATGCTCGACGCCCTGGCCGTGCCCGGCATGCGGGAGCTCATGCTGCGGGCCGGCCGGGAGGCGGCGGCCGTCGGCGCCGCGCTGGGCCACCGCCCGCTGCCCATCTTCGGGCTGACCCCGCAGGACATGACCGGCGCCGGCCCCGCCCGGATCGCCGAGCTGCTGCTCGACACGCTCTACGCCGGCTTCGTGCGGCCCGGCGCCACCACGACGATCCTGCACGACTGGCGCAAGGGCCGGCGCAGCGAGACCGGCGACATCAACGGCCGGGTGGTCGGCGGCGCCGCGCTGGTGCCCGGCGGGGCGCCGGTCAACGCCGCGATCGTGGCGATCGCCGAGCGCATCGAGCGGGGCGAGCTGCGGCCCGGCCCGGCCGTGCGGGACCTGCTGGCCGAGCTGGCCGGGCCGGTGCCCGTTGACAGCGCTGTTGAGTGAGACTAGAACTTTGCTGAACACCGCAGCCCTGTGAAACGTGTCGCGACCATACTTCAGGCTGGCAGGCGACCGCCGGACGAACCGTGGCGGCGCGTAAGCTGGCCTTGACGTTTGGGCGACATGTTGTGAAGGGGCATTGAACGTGAGCGAGATGGACGCCGTCGGTAGCCGGATCCGCGCCGCGCGCCAGGCCCGAGGGATGTCCCTGCGCGCGCTCGCCGAGAAGGTGGGCGTCTCGGCCAGCATGCTGTCGCTGCTGGAGACCGGTCGCTCCCGATCCTCGATCCCCACGCTCTACGCCGTGGTCGAGGCCCTGGACATGTCGATGGACGAGCTCTTCTCCGGCACGTCGATCAGGCCCTTCCCGGCCGAGGCGCCCGGTGCGCCCGCCGGCCCGGCCGGGCGCGACCCGGCGCCGCCGGGCTCCGAGCTGACCGTGGTGCGGGCGCACAACCGGCGCCGCATCGAGATGGAGAGCGGCGTCGTGTGGGAGCAGATCGGCCACAACGACGAGGACGGCGTGGAGTTCATGCTCGTCACCTACCCGCCGGGGGCCTGCTCCAGCGACTCCGGTCGCTACCAGCGGCACAACGGCCTGGAGTGCGCCCACGTCATGCAGGGCGAGCTGACCTGCAAGGTGGCCTTCGAGGAGGTCACGCTGTATGCGGGGGACAGCATCACCTTCGACTCCTCGCGCCCGCACCTGCTGGAGAACAACGGCAGCGTCGACATGCGCGCGGTGTGGCTCGTGCTGAGCCACCGCGCGGCGGCCGCGCCGGACGTGCTGGCGGCCGAGCGGCTGGCCCAGCACCTGCCCAACGTCGTCGCCATGGGCCGGCCCCGCACCGAGGGCCGGCGCCGCCCGTAGGCATTCACGTTGATAAACGCAGGTCAACGAGTGTCAAGTGAGACTTGACATGGTGTGACCTGCCTCCCATGATTGGTGCCACCGGTCCCGCGTCCACCGCCAGCGACGGACCGGCAACCGACACCCCTGGCGCCGTCTGAGGAGGTTCAGCCTCACATGACCAACCTGCTTCTCGCCGGCGGCATCGTCGTCACCTGCGCCGGCCGGCACGACGTGCTGTGGCCCGGTGACGTTCTGATCCGCGACGGCCGGATCGCGGCGATCGGCCGCGACCTCGCGGTCACCGACGCGGAGCGGATCGACGTGAGCGGGCGGATCGTGATGCCCGGCCTGGTCGACACCCACCGGCACACCTGGCAGTCCGTCGTGCGCAACATCGCCTCGGACTGGACCCTCGACCAGTACCTCGTCGGCCTGCACGCGGGCCTGAGCCGCTACTTCCGCCCCGAGGACACCTACGCGGGCAACCTCGTCGGCGCGCTGGAGGCGCTCGACGCGGGCATCACCACGCTGCTGGACTGGTCGCACAACCTGTTCACCCCGCAGCACGCCGACGCCGCGGCCGACGCGCTGCAGGAGGCCGGCCTGCGGGCGGTGTTCGCCCACGGCGGCGGCGCCAACCAGTGGGGCGGCGTGATGCCCTCGCCGGTGCCGCACCCGGGCGACGACGTGCGCCGGCTGCGCGCCGGCCGCTTCGCCTCCGACGACGGCCTGGTCACCCTGGCCGTCGCCCTGCGCGGCCCGCAGTTCTCCACGATGGAGGTCACCACCGGCGACTTCCTGCTCGCCCGGGAGCTCGGCCTGCGCGTCTCCGTGCACGTCGGCGACGGGCACTGGGGCAAGACCAAGCCGATCCACCAGCTCGACGCGGCCGGCCTGCTCGCGCCCACCACGACCTACGTGCACTGCAACACGATCGCCGAGGACGAGCTGAAGCTGATCGCCGACAGCGGCGGCAGCGCCTCGATCGCCCCGGACGTCGAGATGCAGATGGGCCACGGCTGGCCCGCGACCGGCCGGCTGCTCGCGGTGGGCATCACCCCGTCGCTGTCGGTCGACGTGTGCAGCTCGATCGGCGGCGACATGTTCACCACCATGCGCACCACCCTGGCCGTGCAGCGGGCCACCGACAACAGCGCGGCGGTCGAGGCCGGCGAAGCCCCCGACCGGGTCAAGCTCAGCTGCGAGGATGTGCTGCGCTTCGCCACGATCGAGGGCGCCCGGGCCAACGGGCTCGGCCACGTCACCGGCTCGCTGGAGGTCGGCAAGGCGGCCGACATCGTCATCCTGTCCAACGACACGCTCGCCACCACGCCGATCAACAACCCGTTCGGCACCATCGTCTACAGCGCCCACCCCGGGCTGGTCCGCGACGTGCTCGTCGCCGGGCGGTTCGTCAAGCGCGACGGCCGGCTCGTCGGCGTCGACCTGGACCGGCTGCGCTCGCTCGCCGAGGCGTCCCGCGACCACGTCATCGGCTCCCTGGAGGGCGCCGCGATCGGCGGCCGCTGGCAGCCCGAGCCGAAGCTGAACCTGGCGTGAGCGTGCTCGGACTGGCCCGCCCCGACGCCTCGTCGGACGCACCGTCGGTGCGCCCGACCGACCCGGTCGGCCGCCGCCTGCTCGGCTGGCCGACCACCCGGGCGGCGGCCGCGGTGGTGGTGCTGTTCGCGGTGAGCGCGGCGCTGTCCGACGCTAGCGTCGGGCGCACCGCGCTGCTGGCGATGCTGCCCTTCGCCGCGCTCACCGCGATCGTCGCCGCCGGGCAGACCCTCGTCGTGCAGCAGGCCGGGCTGGACCTCTCGGTCGCCGGCGGCATCTCGCTCGGCGCGCTGATCGTGGCGAAGTACGGCGGCCCGCACCACCTCGGCGCCGCGCTCGCGGTGACCCTCGCGCTGGCCGCCGCGCTGCTCGCCGGGCTGGTCAGCGGCCTGGTCATCACCGCCTTCGGGCTGCCGCCGCTGGTCGTGACGATCGCCGTCAACGCGCTGCTGATCGGTCTGGTGCAGTACCTCTCCGGCGGCTACAGCGCGCAGGCCCCGCCGGTCCTCACCGACTTCGCGGTCGGCCGCACCGCCGGCGTGCCCAACCTCGTCCTGGTGGCCGTCGCCGTGATCGCGCTGGCGCAGCTGGCGCTGAAGACCACCGTGGTCGGCCGGCGGTTCGAGCTCGTCGGCGCCAACCCGCGGGCCGCGCACGCCGCGGGCATCGGCACCCGCCGGTACATCGTCTCGGCCTACGCACTGTCCGCGGTGCTCGCCGGCGGCACCGGGGTCCTGCTCGCCGGCTTCCTGCGCACCACGACGCTGACCGCCGGCGACGCCTACCTGCTGCCGTCGGTGGCCGCCGTCGTGCTCGGCGGCACCGCGCTGAGCGGCGGCCGGGGCAGCCTGACCGGCACCGCGCTCGGCGCGCTGTTCCTCGGCCAGCTCAACCAGCTCGTGCAGACCTACACCCAGACCACCGCCGTGCAGAACATCGTGCAGGCCGTGATCATCGGCGTCGGGATCGTCGTGCAGCTCAACCTCGCCGCCCGGCTGCGGCGCCGCGCGGTCCGCCGCAACCCCACCTGATCCTCGCAACTCTGCTCCGCGGTCCGGCCCCCTGCCGCACCGCCGTCAGCCCCTGCCCGAAAACACTGCCCGAAAACACCCCCCTTGGAGTTTCCATGTCCGCATTCAGACGTGCCGCGCTCGCCGCCGGCACCGCCGCACTCCTCGCGGCCGCCGGCTGCTCCACCACCAACAAGACCGGGCCCGCCGCCGGCGGCGACCCGAGCGCCGCCGCCCAGGTCGCCGTCGGCAACTCCGGCCCCGTCTCGGCCCTGGTCGCGATGGACTCGGTCTGCGGTACCAAACCGATCAAGGTCGGCCTCGTCGACGGCTTCGGCACCAACTCGTGGTCCAAGATCGTGCGGGCCGAGGTCGAGGACGAGGCGAAGAAGTGCCCGGCCGTCACCGGCGTCGAGTACGTCGCCGGCCGCGGCGACCTGCAGGCCACCCTGGCCGGCATCACCAGCCTCACCAGCAAGGGCGTCAACGTGCTGCTGGTGATCCCCGACGCCGGCCCGGGCGCCTCGCACCTGTCGGCGCTGCGCGCGGCGGCCAAGGCCGGCGTCACGGTCATCCCGATCGCCTCCGACCCGACCGGCAAGGCGGGCGCGGACTACTTCGACTACGTCGACTGGGACACCGAATACTCCGGCGAGGTGTGGGCCCGGTGGATGGTCGCCCGGCTCGGCCCGAAGGGCGGCAACATCGTGCTGCTGGGCGGCCCGGCCGGCAACGCCGTCTCCGCCGCCGAGCTGGCCGGCATCAAGAAGGTCCTCGCCGGCGCGCCGCAGGTGAAACTGCTGACCGAGGAGCCGGTGACCACGAACTGGGACCCGGCGATGGAGCAGCAGGCGATGAGCGGGCTGCTCGCGAAGTACCCCCAGATCGACGGCGTCATCGGCGACTACGGCGCCTCCGTCGCGGGCGCCATCCGCGCCTTCGAGAGCGCCGGACGGCCGCTGGTGCCGATCGCGACCACCGACGACAACGAGCTCAGCTGCGGGTTCGACGCGCTGAAGGCGAAGCACAGCGGCTACGAGCTGGCGACGGTGTCCTCGCGGACCTGGATCGGCCGGGTCGGGCTGCGCAAGGGCGTCGCCGTCGCCAACGGCAAGGCCGACGCCGAGCCGTCGCTGCTGCAGCTGGACCTCTACGAGGACTCGACCGGCACCGGCCAGGGCGCGCTCGCGCCGGCCAAGGCCTGCAAGTCCGGCGTGCCCAACGACGCGCCGCCGTCCTCCCAGCTCAGCGGCGCCCAGCTCGGCGCGCTGTTCACCGGCTGATGGGTACCGCGGCATCGCCGGCGCTCGCGCTGACCGGGATCGTCAAGCAGTACCCGGGCGTGCGCGCCCTGGACGGGGTGGACCTGACCGTGTGGCCGGGCCGGGTCCACGCCGTCCTCGGCGAGAACGGCGCCGGCAAGTCCACGCTCGTCGGCGTGGCGGCCGGCTCGGTCACCCCGGACGAGGGGCGGATCACGATCCTGGGCCGCGACTACCCGGCCATGACGCCCGCCGTCGCCCGCGAGCACGGCCTGGCGCTGGTGTACCAGACGCCGGCGCTGGCCCGCAGCCTGACCGTCGCCGAGTCGATGCTGGTGCTGCTGCCCGAGCAGGTGCGCCCCAAGGTCGGCGCGGCGGCCGCGTGGACCGGCGCCCACCTGCGCGGGCTCGGCCTGGACATCGACCCCGGCCTGCCGGTCGGCGAGCTGACCGGGCGCGAGGCGCACCTGGTCGAGATCGCCGCGGCGCTGGCCACCGACCCGAAGGTGCTGGTCCTCGACGAGCCGACCGAGGCCCTCGGCCCGGACGAGACGGCGTGGCTGTTCGAGCGGATCCGGGAGCTGGTCGAGCGCGGTACCGCCGTCGTCTACATCACCCACCGGATCCCCGAGATCCGCGAGATCGCGCAGACCATGACGGTGATGCGCGACGGGCGGGTGGTCGGCGGGGGAGCGGTCGGCGACCACACCGACGAGCAGATCGTCGAGATGATCGTCGGCCGGTCCCTGGACACCACGTTCCCCGGCAAGCCCGACCTGAGCGCCGCGCCCGTTGTCCTGGCCGTCGAGGCGCTCTCCGGCACCGGCTTCCACGACGTCGGCGTCCGGGTGTCGGCCGGCGAGATCGTCGGCTTCGCCGGCGTGGAGGGCAACGGGCAGCGCCAGGCGCTGCGCGCGCTGGCCGGGCTGGTCCGCTCCCACGGCCGGGTCACGCTCGCCGGCCGGGCGGTGTCGCTGTCCGGCCCGGCGGCCGCGGCCCGCCACGGCATCGCGTTCCTGTCCGGGGAGCGGCTGCGGGAGGCCGTGTTCGGCGACCTGAGCGTGCGGGAGAACGTCGCCGCGCTCTCCCTGTCGCGGGTGTCGCTGCTGCGCACCCTGCTCCTGGCGGGCAAGGAGCGGGCCCTCGTGTCGTCCGCGGTCGGCGGGCTGCGGGTGAAGGCGGCGAGCCTGGAGACACCGGTCGGTACCCTCTCCGGCGGCAACCAGCAGAAGGTGCTGCTGGCCCGGGCCAGCCTCGGCCACCCCACGGTGCTGCTGGTCGAGGACCCGACCCAGGGCGTCGACGCCGGCGCCCGGCTGGAGATCTACCGCGTGCTGCGGGACCTGGCCGGCCACGGCACGGCGGTGATCGTGCTGTCCACCGACGCGGTCGAGCTGGAGGGGCTCTGCGACCGGGTGCTCGTCTTCTCCCGCGGCCGCATCCAGGCCGAGCTGGCCGCCGCCACCCTGTCCGAGCGGGACATCACCGGCGCGGCGGTGCTCGCCACCGAGCGGACGGTGGCCGCTCCAGCGGCCTCCGTCCACCGGGCCCGGCGCCGGCGGCCGCTGGGCGGCGAGACCAACGCGGTGCTGATGCTGGCGCTCACCGTGCTGGTCGGTGGGGTCACCGCCGGGAACTCACCGGCGTTCCTCGGCGCGCTGAACGTCGGGCAATTGCTGCTCGCGACCGCGTCGCTGGCCATGGTCAGCCTGGGGCAGCTGCTGGTGGTGATGACCGGCGGGATCGACCTGTCGGTCGGCTCGGTGGTCGCGCTGTCGGTGGTCACCGCGTCGTTCTTCGGCGGCGGCCCGCCGGCGCTGTTCGCCGTGGGCGTGCTGGCCGCGGCCGCGGCCGGGGCGCTGGTCGGGCTGGTCAACGGCGTGCTGGTCACCCGGGTCGGCCTGCCGGCGGTGGTGGCGACGCTGATCACCTCGATCGGCGTGCTCGGCGTGGCGCAGCTGCTGCGGCCGCTGCCGGGCGGGCAGGCCGGCGACACGCTGCTGGCCGCGCTGGGCACCACGGTCGGCGGGGTGCCGGTCGTGTTCGCCGTCGTCGTCCTGGTCGGGGTCGGCGGGCACGTGCTCGTGCGCCGGGCCCGGGCGGGCCGGGCGCTGCGGGCGACCGGCTCGGATCCGGTGTCCGCGGCCCGGATGGGCGTCGCGACCGTCCCCGCCCGGCTGCTGTCCTACCTGGTCGCCGGCGCGCTGGCGGCCGGCGGCGGGGTGGCGCTCTACGCGCAGACCGGCGTCGGCGACGCCTCGGTCGGCCAGGCCCTCACGCTGGCCTCGGTGACGGTCGTGGTGCTGGGCGGGGCGAGCATCTTCGGCGGTTCCGGATCGGCGCTGGCGACCCTGGTCACGGCGCTGTTCCTGCAGACCATCACCAGCTCGCTGAGCTTCCTGTCGGTCAGCCTGGCCTGGCAGTACTGGATTCAGGGCGTCCTTGTCGTCGCCGCGGCCGGCATCCCGTTGCTGCGCCGCCGCCGCGCCGTGGTGGCCCTCACCGCCGCGTAGCTCTCTACCGAAAGGCGCATTCATGTACCACGTCACCCGGATCGACGACGCGCTCGCCGCGACACCGGACGACTATCGCGGGCACAGCACCGGGTTCCGCCGGCAGGACTTCATCGGCCGCCAGTTCGGCTCGCACCACATGACGATGAGCGCCGCCGCGCTGGACGCCGGCGGCCGCGTCGGCGCGACCGTGCACTCCTACGAGAAGAGCCTGTGGATCCTCGGCGGCGAGCTGATCCTGACCATGCTGGGCCAGACGCTCACGCTGCGCCGCAACGACTGCGCGGTGGTGCCGGTCGCGGTGGCGCATCAGCTCACCACCGGCGGCGCCGGCGCCCGATGGCTGGAGATGTCGGCGCCGGTCCGGCTGCTGCTCGACAACCGCCGCCGGGACACCTTCTTCCTGCCCGACGACCTCGTCGCGGGGCAGGCGCAGCCGGTCGACCTGCGCGACCCGCGCAACCGGCACTTCTTCCGCTTCGACGAGAACTCGATGGACCTGCGGCGGCTGGCCCACGGCAGCGACCCGGCCGCGCCGGAGGTGTCGGCGAGCATGGCGACGGCGATGCTCGCCTACAGCGGCATCGGCATCCGGATGCTCGCCGACCAGCGCGTCAGCGCCCAGCTGCACACCATGTTCATGGTCGAGTACCAGCCCACCGCGGCGGCGCACCCGCACGACCACCCGTTCGAGGAGGCGTACGTCTTCACCGAGGGCGAGACCGAGGCGGTCGTCGAGGGCCGGCAGTTCGTCATGCGCCCGGGCGACGTGCTGTGGACCGGCTCCGGCTGCGAGCACGCGTTCTACAACCGCACCGAGGGCAAGACCCAGTGGATCGAGACGCAGGCGCCGCAGCCGCCGGCCCAGCACTCCTACCGGTTCAGCCGCGACTGGGAGTACCTCGGCGACCGGCTGTGCGTCGGCACCCGGGTCGAGCCCGCGAAGGTGGCCGGCGATGCGTGAGCCGGTCGGCCTGCTCGGCACCGGCCGGATGGGCACCGCGATCGGGCGCCGGCTGCTCGCCGCGGGCGAGGCGCTGACCGTCTGGAACCGCACGCCGGAAAAGGCCGGGCCGCTGGTGGCCGAGGGCGCGACGGCCGCCGGATCGGCCGCCGATCTGGCCGCCTGTCCGGTGGTTTTCGTGGTGGTCTCCGCCTCCGACGACCTGCTGGCCGTGCTGGGCGGGCCGGACGGCCTGCTGGCCCGGCCGGCCGGGCTGCGGGTGGTGGTCGACTGCTCGACCGTCTCGGAGGCGGCGTCGGCGCGGGCGCGCTCGCTCGCCGCCGCGGCCGGGGCCGGCTTCGTGGCCGCCCCGGTCAGCGGCAACCCGTCGGTGGTGGCCGCCGGCGAGGCGTGCTTCGTCGCCTCCGCCCCGCCGGATCAGTTCGCGCTCGCCGAGCCGCTGCTGCGGCGGATCGGCAAGCTCGCGGTGCGGGTCGGCGACGGCGAGCAGAGCCGGCTGGTGAAGCTGTGCCACAACCTGTACCTGGGCGTGATGGTCCAGGCGCTGGCCGAGGTGACCGTGCTGGCCGAGAAGAGCGGCGCCGACCGGGCGGCGTTCCTGCGGTTCATCGGCGAGACCGTGGTCGGCTCCGCGTGGGTGCGCGGCCGGGCGCCGGCGCTCGCCGCGGGGGACTGGACGCCGACGTTCACCAACACGTTGCTGCGCAAGGACTTCGACCTCGGGCTCGCCGCCGCGCGGGAGCACGAGGTCCCGATGGCCGTCGCCGGCCTGACGCACCAGCTGATCCAGGCCGCGGTCGGCCGCGGACTGGGCGAGCTCGATCTGCTGGCGCTGTACACGATGCAGGCCGAGTCGGCGGGGTTGCCCCGATGATGACGGCGGCCGTGTACCACGGCGTGGGGGACGTGCGCCTGGAGGAGCGGGAGCGGCCCGCACCGGCGCCCGGCGAGGTGCTGGTGCGGGTCCGCGCGGCCGGCGTGTGCGGCAGCGACGCCGCCGAGTACCTCCACGCGCCGACCCTGATCCGCGGCGACGGGCGGCGCGCGCTGGCGCCGGTGACCCTCGGCCACGAGTTCGCCGGCGAGATCGTCGAGGTGGGCGCCGGCGTCGACCCGGCCCGGGCCGGCGAGCTGGTCGCCTGCGGCGCCGGCATCAGCTGCGGCGACTGCCGCATGTGCCGGCTCGGCCGGACCAACCTGTGCGCGGGCTATCACACCATCGGCTTCCACCGCGACGGCGGGCTGGCCGGGTACGTCACCGCGCCCGCCGCCATCTGCGTCGGCGTCGGCGACCGCCGGCTCGGCCCGGACACCGCCGCGCTCGCCCAGCCGATGGCGGTGGCCGTGCACGCCCGGCGGCGCGGCGGGGCCGGCCCCGGCGACCTCGCGATCGTCGTGGGCGTCGGCGGCATCGGCGCGTTCCTGACCTACGCGTGCGCGGCCGCCGGGCTGCGCGTCTGGGCCGCGGACGTCGACCCGCGGCGCCTCGGCCTGGCCCGCGCGCTCGGCGCCGAGCGGGTGATCGACGCCCGCACGGACGCGCCCGCGCGGGTCCTCGCCGACGCCGGGCAACGCGCCGACGCGGTCTTCGAGGTCACCGGTCGGGCCACGGGCCTCGACGCCGCCGCGGACGCGACCCCGCCGGGCGGCCGCCTCGTGCTCGTCGGCATCCAGCACGCGGCCCCGGCCGTGCCGGCGGCCCGCTGGACCCTGCAGGAGGTCGACGTCGTCGGCACCGTGGCGCACGCGTGCGCGAGCGACCTGCCGGCGGCCCTGGACGCGCTCGCCGCCCGTCCGTCCTGGGACGACATCGCCCCGACCGTCCACCCGCTGGCGCGGCTGGTGGGGGAGGGGCTCACGCCCGCCCCGCCGGGGACGCCGCGCCCCACCAAGGTCCTCTTCGATCCCGCCGCGGTCGAGGCCCGCCCGGCGGACCACCGCCGCACCGGCAAGGAGTCCCGATGACGACGAACGAGTTCGACGGCGCGCCGGCGCTGGTGTTCCGGCACGCCACGGTCGTGACCGTCGACGAGGCGGGCGTGATCGCCGACGGCGACGTGCTCGTCGTCGGCGACCGCATCGCGGCCGTCGGCACCGGGCTCGCCGTGCCCGAGGGCACCGTCGAGATCGACGGCCGCGACGGCATCCTGATGCCGGGCATGATCGACACCCACCGGCACATGTGGCAGGCCAACCTGCGCGGCCTGGGCGCCGACTGGACGCTCAGCGAGTACTTCACCTTCTACTACCTCAAGTGGGGCCGCTACACCCGCCCGCGCGACATCTACGCCGGCAACCTGCTGTCCGGCGTGGAGTCGGTGGACGCCGGGGTCACCACCACCGTCGACTGGTCGCACGGCCTGCGCACGGTCGAGCACGCCGAGGCGGCGGCCGACGCCCTGCTCGCCGCGGGCGGCCGGTTCGTGCTCGCCTGCGGCAACCTGCTCGGCGGGCCGTGGGAGTGGGCCAACGATCCGGCGTTCCGGGCGTTCGTGGCCCGCCGCGCGGCCGGCGACACCGACCGGCTGGCGCTGCAACTGGCCTTCGACGTCACCAGCGACCCGGCGTTCCCGGAGCGCGCCGCCTTCGCGGCGGCCCGGGAGCTGGGGCTGCGGGTGACCACGCACGCGGGGGTGTGGCAGGCCACCAACGACGTCGGCATCCGGCAGATGTGGGACGCCGGGTTCATGGACGAGACGGTCACCTACGTGCACTGCTCGACGCTGTCGGAGGAGTCGTACCAGAAGATCGCGGCCAGCGGCGGCACCGCCTCGGTGGCCACGGAGAGCGAGATGAACGCCGGGCAGGGCTACCCGCCCACGTTCCTGCTGCGCCGCTACGACATCCCGGTGTCGCTGTCGCAGGACACCAGCGTCTGGTGGAGCGGCGACATGTTCGCCGCGATGCGGGCCACGCTCAACGCCGACCGGGCCCGCTGCCACCTCGAGGCGCACCGCGCGGGCAGCACGGTGACCGCCAACGAGGCCCGCGCCGAGGACGTGGTGCGGTGGGCCACCCTCGGCGGCGCGCGGGCCATCGGCCGCGAGGCCGACCTCGGCAGCATCCGGCCCGGCAAGAAGGCCGACCTGGTGCTGGTGAAGAACGACCGGTCGCCGGCCATGCGCCCGATCCTGCATCCCTACGGGCACCTGGTCTTCCAGGCCGGCCGCGGCGACGTGCACACGGTGCTCGTCGACGGCCGGGTGGTCAAGCACGCCCACCGCCTGCGCGGCGTCGACCTCGGCGCGGTCCACGACGACGTCGAGCGCACCGTGGAGTTCTTCCGCTCGACCATGGGCGACGAGGCGTGGCACGAGGCGATGGCGCCGCCGCTGCCGGTCGGCGAGCGCATCGACAACCCCTACACGTATTCGGCCGTCGACGGCCGGGACGCGAAGTAACACAGGAAGCGAGACAACCATGGGTACCGCCACCTTCGGCATGAACGTCGTGGACTGGGAGAGCCGGGTCGACCCCGACCGGCTGCGCCGGGAGCGGCTGGCGAGGCTGAAGCACCGGCTGGCGGAGTCGGAGGTGGGCGCGCTGCTCACCTTCGACTTCCACAACATCCGGTACATGACCGCCACGCACATCGGCACCTGGGCGATGGACAAGCTGATCCGGTTCGCGCTGCTGCCGCGCGGCGGCGAGCCGGTGCTGTGGGACTTCGGCTCGGCCGCCCGCCACCACCAGCTCTACGCGCCGTGGCTGGATTACCGCACCGGCGACGGGGTCGCCGAGGGCGCCCGCGGCACGAGCGGCGCGCGGGCCGGCATCTCGGTGCTGCGCGGCGCGTTCCACCCCGACGCGGGCGTGGCCGAGTCGGTCGCCCAGAAGATCTACGAGGAGCTGGAGCGCTACGGCCTGCACACCGCGCCGGTCGGCGTGGACGTGGTGGAGATGCCGATCCTGCAGGCGTTGCGGGCCAAGGGCCTGGAGGTCGTCGACGGGCAGCAGGTGTTCCTCGAAGCTCGGCGGATCAAGACGCCCGACGAGATCACGCTGCTGACCACGGCGGCGTCCATGGTGGACGCGGCCTACGACGAGCTCTACGGCTTCCTGCGCCCGGGGGTGCGGGAGAACGAGACCGTCGGCCTGGTCGCCCGGCGCCTGTTCGACCTGGGATCCGAGCACGTCGAGGGGGTCAACGCGATCTCGGGCGAGCGGTGCTCGCCGCACCCCCACGTGTTCAGCGACCGGCTCATCCGCCCCGGCGACCCGGCGTTCTTCGACATCCTGCACAGCTTCATGGGGTACCGCACCTGCTACTACCGCACCTTCGCGGTGGGCAGCGCATCGCGCGCGCAGGTGGACGCCTACCGGCGCTGCCGCGAGTATATGGACCGGGCGATCGAGCTGGTGAAGCCGGGCGCGACCACGGCCGACATCGTGAGCGTGTGGCCGGCCGCGCAGGAGTTCGGCTTCGCCGACGAGGAGGCCGCCTTCGCGCTGCAGTACGGCCACGGCGTGGGCCTGTCGATCTGGGAGAAGCCCATCTTCAGCCGGCTGGTGTCGCTGGATCACCCGGAGGTGCTGGAGGAGGGCATGGTGTTCGCGCTGGAGACCTACTGGCCGTCGGCCGACGGCGTGGGCGCCGCCCGCATCGAGGAGGAGATCGTCGTGACCGCCGACGGCGCCGAGGTCATCACCAAGTTCCCGGCCGAGCAACTGCTGGTCGCCGGGCAGCGCTACTACACCACGGCCGGCCCGCTGCCGCTGCAGCGCCACGCCCAGTCGCACATCAACAACCGCGACGGGGCGGAGGGCTGATGGCGATCGCGACGCTGAACCCGGCCACCGGCGTGGTCGAGCGCACCTTCGCGCCGATGACGGAAGGCGAGGTCGAGGCCGCGCTGGCCGCCGCCGCGGGGGCGGCCGCCGCCCTGCGCCGCACGGGCTTCGCCGAGCGCGCCGCCTGGATGCGGGCGGCGGCCGACCTGCTGGAGGCCGACGCGCCGGCGCTCGCGGCGACGCTGACCCGGGAGATGGGCAAGACGCTCGCCGCCGCCGAGGCGGAGGTGCGCAAGTCGGCCCGCGGCTGCCGGTTCTACGCCGAGCACGCCGAGGCGATGCTGGCCCCCGAGCCGGCCGACGCCGCCGGGGTCGGTGCCGCCGCGGCCTGGTCGGTCTACCAGCCGCTGGGCGTGGTGCTCGCGGTCATGCCGTGGAACTTCCCGGTCTGGCAGGTGCTGCGCTTCGCCGCGCCGGCCCTGATGGCGGGCAACGCCGGGCTGCTCAAGCACGCGTCGAACGTGCCGCAGACCGCCCTGTACCTCGGCGCGCTCTTCGAGCGGGCCGGGTTCCCGCCCGGCGCGTTCGGCACGCTGCTGATCGGCTCGGCCGGCGTCGAGCGGGTGCTGCGCGACGACCGGGTCGCCGCGGCCACGCTCACCGGCAGCGAGGCGGCCGGCCGGTCGGTGGCCCGCATCGCCGGCGACGCGCTGAAGAAGACCGTCCTGGAGCTCGGCGGCTCCGACCCGTTCC
Source organism: Dactylosporangium sp. CA-092794 (assembly GCF_050948465.1). NCBI lineage: Bacteria > Bacillati > Actinomycetota > Actinomycetes > Micromonosporales > Micromonosporaceae > Dactylosporangium > Dactylosporangium sp. CA-092794. The sequence continues at coordinate 2,602,384 of NZ_CP192044.1, forward strand.
TGGTCCTGCCCAGCGCCGACGTCTCCCGGGCGGCGGCCACCGCGGTCACCGCGCGGTGCCAGAACAACGGGCAGTCGTGCATCGCCGCCAAGCGGTTCATCGTGCACGCTGGCGTCTACGACGAGTTCCTCGACGCCTTCACCCGGGGCATGGCGGCGCTGCGGGTCGGCGACCCGGCCGGCCCGGGCACCGACGTCGGGCCGATCGCCACCGAACAGGGCCGGGCGGAGCTGGAGGAGCTGGTCGCCGACGCGGTGGCCAAGGGCGCGAAGCTGCTGACCGGCGGCGAACGGCCGGCCGGGCCGGGCTGGTTCTACCCGCCGACGGTGCTGGCCGGCGTCGACGCCTCGATGCGCCTGTACCGCGAGGAGACGTTCGGCCCGATCGCCGCCGTCTACCGGGTCGACGACCTCGACGAGGCCCTCGCCCTGGCCAACGCGACCGCCTTCGGCCTCGGCGCGGTCGTGTGGACCACCGACGAGGCCGAGCGGGCCCGGTGCATCGCCGAGCTGGAGTCCGGCGCCGTCACCGTCAACGGCATGACGGTGTCGTACCCCGAGCTGCCCTTCGGCGGCATCAAGACCAGCGGCTACGGCCGGGAGCTGGCCGCCGCCGGCATCCGCGAGTTCTGCAACCTCAAGGCGGTGTGGGTGGGCCGGTGAAGATCTCCGGGTGATGTGACAGCTCGACCCGGGTGCGGCGGATGTGGCCCTCCAGCACCCGGCCGGCGTCCACGGCGTCACGGCGGCGCACGGCGTCGAGCAGCAGCCGGTGCTCGGCGTTGACGACCCAGCGGCGGGCGTCGCCGGTGAGCGTCATGAACAGCCGGCGGTAGTGCTGGGTGGAGTTCCACAGCCGGACCACGATGCCCGCCAGGGGCTCGACGTCGCAGCGCGAGTAGGTCAGCAGGTGGAACTCGCGGTCCAGGCGCAGGAACTCGGTCACGTCGGTGTACCGCTCGATCGCCTCCTGCAGCCCCTCCAGCTCGGCGACGGCCGCGTCGTCGAGCCGGGGGAGGCTCTCGGCGAGAGCGAGGGGCTCCAGCCGCTCGCGCATCTGGTAGACGACGTCGACCTCGCGGGGGCCCAGCCGGGGCACCCGGGCGCCCTTGTTCGGCTCCAGCTCGGTGAGGCCCTCCGCGGTGAGCATGCGCAGGGCCTCGCGGACCGGCAGCCGGCTGGAGCCGAGCCGCTCGGCGATCTCCTCCTGGCGGATCCGCTCGCCGGGCGCGATCTCCCCGTCGAGGATGGCCTGGCGCAGCCGCGCGGCCACCCGCACGCTGGCCGGGTCAGTCACGTCCATCCGGCGCCGCACCGGTCCGGTCGAACGCCTTGCCGTGCGGATACGACACGAGCTCGAACTGCATTCCCCACGGTGCCAGAAAGTACACCCACCGCTGCCCGGCGCTGGGACCCGAGCTGGCGGTCGGGTCGCCGAGCACGGTCACGCCGCCGCGGCGCAGGTAGTCGACGGCGGCGTCGAGGTCCTCGACGTACAGGGCGACGTGGTGGCCGCCGATGTCGCTGTTGCGCGGCTGGTTCGGGTCCTGGTCGGGCGCCTCGTACTGGAACACCTCGAAGATCGCCCGGTCGCCGCAGCGGAAGAAGTGCAGCCGCCGCATCACCGCGCGCGGGTCCACCCCCAGGTGCTCGGCCATCCAGTCGTCGTCGTGCTGGAACGGGCCGAGCGAGTACATGTACTCGCAGCCGAGCACGTCCACCAGGAACCGCCTCGCCTGCTCCAGGTCGGGCACGGTGAAGCCGATGTGGTCGACCCCGGTCAACCCCGGCAGTGTTCCCATGCGTACCTCCAAATGGATCCGTTTCTGCGCCAATCCTAGGCTCGCAGGGCCTTGACCGGCCATATTGGATCCATTTTACTGAGGCGAGTCCCGCTAGCCCGAAGGGGTGCAGTCATATGCCTGAGCGCCGCCCGCTCACACCGGACCAGCCGTGGGTCGAGTTCACCGTCACCGACGCCGACTGGGACGCCGCCGCGCCGGAACTGCTGACCTCGATGTACAGCCAGCTGATCCTGATCCGGACCTTCGAGCAGTCTGTGCTCGAACTGGCCGCCGAGGGGCTGGTCCACGGCCCCGCCCACTCCTCCATCGGGCAGGAGGGCGGCGCGGTCGGCTCGGTTCTCGCCCTGCGGGCCGGGGACACCGTCAACGGCTCGCACCGCGGCCACCACCAGTTCCTGGCCAAGGCGCTCGCCCACGTCGAGCCGAAGGGCATCGACCCGGCCGCCGACTACTCGCCGGAGGTGCGCGACGTGGTCCTGCGCACCCTGGCCGAGATCTGCGGCCTGGACCGCGGCTGGAGCCACGGCCGCGGCGGCTCGATGCACCTGCAGTGGAAGCCGGCCGGCGCGATCGGCACCAACGCTATCGTCGGCGGCGGCGTCCCGCTCGCGGCCGGCTCCGCCTGGGCGCACCGGCACTCCGGCACCGACGCCGTCGCGGTGACCTACTTCGGCGACGGCGCCATCAACATCGGCTCCACCCTGGAGACGTTCAACCTGGCCGCCGCCTGGCGCCTGCCGCTGTGCTTCTTCGTGGAGAACAACCACTACGCGGTGTCCACGACCGTCGAGGAGTCGACCGCCGAGCCGCGGCTGTCGGCCCGCGGTCCCGGCTTCGGCATCCGCAGCTGGCGGGTGGACGGCATGAACGTGCTCGCCGTGCACCTCGCGATGCGGGAGGCCGTGTCGGCGATGCGCGCCGGTGAGGGTCCGACCTTGGTGGAGGCCGACGTGTATCGGTACTACCACCAGAACGGCCCCTTCCCGGGCAGCGCCTTTCGCTACCGCACCCGGGCCGAGGAGGACACCTGGCGGGCCCGCGACCCGATCACCCAGCTGGAGGCGCACCTGGCCCGGCGCGGCATCCTGGCGCCGGAGCAGCAGCAGGCCGCCGTCGCGCGGGCGAAGGAGTTGCTCGCCGAGGCCGGCGCCGTGCTGCTCGAGCCGGCGCCGGGCGGCAAACCGCGGGAGCGGCGCATCCGGCCGGGCGAGTGGCCCGATCCCGCCTTCGTCGACGTCGGCGTCCGCGGCGACCTGTCGGAGTTCGCCGGCGCGCGCACCGCCGACCGCGCCGACTACGGCCCGACCGTCCCGGTGAAGTTCGTCGACGCCGTCGCGAAGGTGATGGAGCGGCGGATGGCCACCGACGAGCGGATCGTGGTGATGGGGGAGGACGTGCACCGCCTCAGCGGCGGCACCAACGGCGCCACCCGCGGCCTCACCGACACCTACCCCGGCCGGGTGCTCGGCACGCCGATCAGCGAGAACGCGTTCGCCGGCCTGGGCGGCGGGCTGGCCCTGGACGGCCGCTACCGCCCGGTCGTGGAGTTCATGTACGCCGACTTCATGTGGGTCGCCGCCGACCAGCTGTTCAACCAGATCGGCAAGGCCCGGCACATGTTCGGCGGTGACGACCCGGTGCCGCTGGTGCTGCGCGCCAAGGTGGCCATGGGCACCGGTTACGGCTCCCAGCACTCGATGGACCCGGCCGGCGTGTTCGCCACCGCGGCCGGCTGGCGGATCGTCGCGCCGTCCACGCCGTTCGACTACGTCGGCCTGATGAACAGCGCGCTGCGCTGCCAGGACCCGGTGCTCGTGCTCGAACACGTCGACCTCTACGCCGCCACCGGCGACGGCCCGGCCGACGACTGGGACTACTGCCTGCCGGTCGGGCGCGCCGCGGTGCGCCGGACCGGCTCCGCCGTCACCGTGCTCACGTACCTTGCGATGACCGGCACGGTGCTCGACACCGTCGAGCGGACCGGGGTCGACGCGGAGGTGATCGACCTGCGCTGGCTCGACCGGGCCAGCATCGACTGGGACACCATCGGGGCGAGCGTGCGCAAGACCAACCGGGTGCTGATCGCCGAGCAGGGTGCGCTCGGCACCTCCTACGGCGGCTGGCTGGCCGACGAGATACAACGCCGCTGGTTCGACTGGCTCGACGCGCCCGTCGAGCGGGTCACCGGCGGCGTCGCCTCACCCAGCATCAGCAAGGTGCTGGAGCGCGCCGCCATCGCCGGCCCCGACGACGTCGCCCGCCGCCTCGCCGAGCTGACCGCCGGGGGCCGCAATGCCTGAGCTGCTGCGCATGCCGGAGATCGCGGCCAACACCGAGGAGGCGATCCTGGCCGGCTGGCCGGTCGCGGTGGGCGAGCCGTTCGCGGCCGGCGCCGTCATCGCGACCATCGAGACCGCCAAGGCCGCCGTCGACGTCGAGGCCCCCGCGCCCGGCGTGCTCCTGCGCGCCTTGGTCGCCGAGGGCGCCAACGTGTCCGTGGGCGACCCGATCGCGCTGCTCGGCTCCCCGGGCGAGACGGTGGACGACATCGACGCGGCCCTTGCGGGCCTGGGGCTCGCCGCCCCGCCGGCCCGGGTCTTCGCCAGTCCCTTGGCACGCAAGATGGCCCGCGAGGCCGGCATCGCCTTCGAGACCCTTGAGGGTACGGGTCCGCAGGGCCGGGTGGTGCGAGCCGACGTCGAGCGGGCCCTGGCCGAGCGCGCCCCGGCCCCTTTGCCCGCTCCGGCCCCTTTGCCCGGCCCGGCCCCGGCCCCTTTGCCTGCTCCGGCCCCTTTGCCCGGCCCGGTCGTTGCCCCGGCGGCGGTGGATTCCACATTGGTGCCGCACTCGCGGGTGAGGCGGGCCATCGCGCGCCGGCTCACCGAGAGCAAGTCCACCGTCCCGCACTTCTACCTGCGCGGCAGCGCCCGGGTCGATGCCCTGCTGGCGCTGCGGGCGGAGCTCAACGCCGCCGCCGCGGTGAAGATCTCGGTCAACGACCTGATCGTCAAGGCGGTCGCCCAGGCGCACACCGCGGTCCCGGACGTCAACGTGCTGTGGACCGACGACGGCATGCGGCCGTTCCCGGCCGTCGACGTCGGCATCGCCGTGGCCACCGACGGCGGCCTGGTGACCCCGGTGCTGCGGGAAGCCGACCGGATGAGCGTGAGCCAGGTCGCCGCGGCCACCCGGGACTTCGCCGAGCGCGCCCGGCGCGGCGGGCTCAGGCCGGACGAGCTGGAGGGCGGCAGCACCACCGTGACCAACCTCGGCATGTACGGCACCGAGGAGTTCGCCGCGATCATCAACCCTCCACAGTCGACGATCCTCGCCGTCGGCGCGGCCCGCCGGGAGCCGGTCGTCACCGACTCCGGCGAGCTCGCCGCCGCCACGGTCCTGCGGGTGACCCTGTCGGTCGACCACCGCGCCATCGACGGCGCCCTGGCCGCGCAGTGGATGCGCGCCTTCGTCGCGATCCTGGAGCGGCCGCTGCGGATCGTCTGTTAGCTGTAGGCGACGGTGAGCCTCCCGTCTCGCTGGGCGGGGGCGTGCACGGTGAGCGTGCGGGTGGTGCCGTTCCACGTCCAGGCGTCCGGGCTCAGCTTGCGGCCGTTGACCCGGACGGCCTTCGGGGGCGTGGCGTTGGCGAACGTGACCGTCCAGGCCCGGTGCGCCGCGGACCGGGCCGGCGCGATCGTCACCGTGTGCCGGTCGTAGGTGATGCCGGTGGCGCCGCCGTCCTCGGACAGCGTGAACCGGCCGGGCCGGCCCTCGGCGACGGTGACCGTCAGGTCGCCGACCGGCTGCGCGTCGCCCGCCACGTCGGCGCTGCGGGTGACGAGCATCCCGCCCGAGCGGATGAACACCGGCATGGTGTCCAGCGTGGTGGTGACCTCCGCGGTCGTGCCGCCCTGGTAGGTGCGGCCGGTGAAATAGTCGGTCCACGTGCTGCCGGCCGGGAACCAGACCTTCGTCGTGGCGCTCGGGCCCGGATCGGTCGCCGGGGCCACGAGCACGTCCGGGCCGTAGAGGTACTCGCTCGACGCGTTGGCGTAGGCCTCCTGATCGTCCGGGTACTGCAGGTAGAGCGGCCGGGCGATCGGTAGCCCCGCGGCGCTGGCCTGCCGGGCGAGCGTGTAGGTGTAGGGCACGAGCCGCTCCCGCAGGTTCAGGAACGCCGTCGCCGACCGCCGCGCGTCCGGGCCGTACTGCCAGGGCAGCCGGTCGCTGTGGTTGGAGTGCAGCCGGTCGATCGGCTGGAAGGTGCCGAACTGCACCCAGCGCGCGTAGAGGTCGTCGGGCAGCTTGGTGCTGCCGGGCTCGCTGCCCGGCTCCTGCAGGCCCATGGTGTGGCCGCCGATGTCGTGGCTGACCGAGGGCAGCCCGGTCGCGACCGACTCGCCCGGGGTGTACCCGACCTCGTACTTGAGCGTCTTCCAGTCGGAGATGGTGTCGCCGGTGAAGTGCAGCGTGGTGCGCTTCTCGGCCCACGGCCCGGTCGGCACGCCGACCTGGCCGCCGTAGCCGCCGGCCTGCAGCGACCCATATCCGCGGGAGAACGCGAAGCTGTCGTCGCCGGCATACGCCAGGTTGATCCAGCTGTCCGGGGTGACCCCGGCGAGGCCGGAGTACGACCCGTCGCAGCACCAGTCCAGCCACCAGAAGTCGACGCCGTACTGCTCCATCGTGCGGTGCAGCCCGAGGTACGCGGCGAGCTGGTCCGGGTCGCCGAAGTCGAACACGTAGCAGTCGCCGCCCCCGCCGCCGCAGCCGCCGCGGGCCAGCTTGCCCTTCGCCGTCGCCTGCGCCTGCGGGAACAGCGGGTCGGCGGCCAGGATGCTCGGGTGCACGTTGAGGGTCGTGTGCAGGCCCTGCGCGTGCGCCCAGGCGAAGAACGCCGCCGGGTCGGGGAACTTCTGCGGGTCGATCGCCCAGCTGTTCCACCGGTTGGGCGCCTTGAAGTCGGTGTCGACCACGAGCACGTCCAGCGGGACCCGCTCGGCGCGGAACCGGGGCACGATCGTCTGCTGGAAGTCGGCGGCGGTGCGGTCGTAGTACTCGGAGTACCACACGCCGTAGGCCCAGCGAGGCAGGAGCTTGGCCGGGCCGGTGAGGGTGGCCAGATCGGCCAGGCCCCGCTGGTAGTCGTGGCCGTAGCCGAAGACGTAGCCGTCCAGGTACGGCAGACCGCCGTGGGCCGGCCGCGGGGTCACCGCGCGGGTCGCCGGGTCGTAGAGCGCCGAGGGGGTGTCGTCGATGAGCGTCCAGCCGTCCTGGTACAGCAGGCCGGGCGTGGTGACCGCGGTGCCGTCGACGCCGTCGAGGCCGCGCCGGTAGCCGCCGAGCGGGGCGTGCGGGGCCAGCAGCGGGCTGCCCCGGCCCACGACGGCGACCGTGTCGAAGTTGACGTGGCAGCTGGTCGCGTCCGGGCAGCCCAGCGTCACCGTGTTGTCACCGGCGGCCAGGTCGACCGGGACGGCGATCGTGCGCCAGGCGTCCCAGCCGCTCGTCGGGGCGAGCGTGACCGTCGCCGGGGCGGCGGAGCCGGCCTGCACCGAGATCCGCCGCGGCTGGATCGGGTCGGGCGTGGCCTCGGCGTTGGCGTAGCGCAGCTGCAGCGTGTACGAGCCGGCCGCCGGTACCCCCGTGATGTGAATGGCGGTGCCCGCGCCGGCCCGCTCGAGCCCGGCCAGGAAGCCCAGCCCGGAGTAGCCGTCGTGGTCGTTCGCGAGCTTGGCGCCGCCGGTGAGCGCGCCGGTGTCGGCCTCGCAGATCGCGCCGAACCGGCACGCCGCCGGCTCGGGCGGCGTCGGGGCGGGGTAGCCGGCCCCGGGCGCGAGCACGGCCAGGCTGTCGACGTTGACATTGCCGGAGTCGCTCGCGGACCGCACGATCGTCACCGTGTGCCGGCCGGCCGGCAGGGTGAGCGGCACGGCCGCGACGGCCCAGGTGTCCCAGCTCCCGGTGACCGGCAGCGTCAGCGTTTGGGCCGACCCGCCGTCGATGGTCACGGTGAGGGTACGCGTGGTGTTCTGCCCGTCGCCGCCCTGGCTGTTGGCGTAACGGACCGCGAGCTGGTGCTCCCCGGCGGCGTCCACGTCGAAGCCGATCGCGTGGCCGGTGGCGACGAACCCGGCGGCGAAGCCGCGGCCGGTGTACCCGGCGTGGTCCGTGGCGACCGCCGGGCCGTCCAGCTTCAGGTCCTCGGCCTCGCACAGCCGCCCGGCCGGGCAGCGCGGGCCGGCCTGGGCCGCCCACGGCCGGGCGGCGACGCTCTGCCCGGCCACCCGCAGGCTGAGCTGCAGGTTCTCGTCGGTGAACGGCCCTGAGCCGGCCTGGTAGCGCAGCGTCACCGCGCCGGTGTCGATGGTCAGCCAGCCGTTGATCGTCTTCGCCGTGAACGGCGTCCGGCGGAAGTCGTCGCGGCCGACCGCGTTGAACGTCGCCGCGTCGACGAACCGGCTGTCGCCGGCGTACTCGGTGCGGATCAGCGTGGGGGAGAGCACCTCGAAGCGGGCCTTACCCGACACGACGGCCGAGTCACTCGCCGGCCGGGGCGGCGGCGCGGCGAGCGCGGGCGGGGCCGGCAGCAGCCCGGCGATGACGGCGAGGACGGCGGCGACGGTGAGGAAGCGTGGCGACGTCGGCGGGCGCAGAACCATGGACGGCTCCTCGGCTCGGCCGAGGGCCCGAGTGGGATGGCTGTGGCCATCGACCGAGAAGTATCGGGCAGATCCATCCGCATCGCTGGACGCGGACGTCCGAAATTTTCACATTGCCGGAACAACGTTGTAAAGAGGGCTTTACCGCCGGGGGACCACGCCGTGCCGCCGAACCGGCCGATCAGGCCGCGAAGGGCTACCCTCGAATCATGAGGACGGAGCCCCGATGAGGACGGGCGCCGCGGCCGACCACACCGGATACTTCCACGAGGCGATCCGCTACGACTCCGACGAGCACCTGCTCGCGGTCGTGGTGCCGTTCCTGCTCGGCGGGGTCGCCGCCGGCGAGCCCACCATGGTCGCCTTCGGCGAGCGCAACGCCGCCCTGGTCCGCGCCGCCCTGCCCACCGGCTGCCCGGTCACGTTCCTCACCGGCGGCGACGTCTACGCCCGCCCGGCCGGCGCGATCCGCTCGTACCGCCGCCTCCTGACCGACCACGTCGCCGCCGGCGCCGGGCAGATCCGTATCGTGGGCGAGCTGTCCCGCGAGTCGCTCGGCGCGACCTGGGACTGGTGGGCCCGCTACGAGTCGGCCATCAACCATGCTTACGACGAGTTCCCGCTGTGGAGCATGTGCGCCTACGACACGCGCACCACCCCACCGGCGGTCCTCGCCGACGTGGCCCGCACCCACCCGCGCACCGCGGGCCCGCACGGCCGGCACGAAGCGAATCCGCAGTACACCGACCCCGAACAGTTCCTGCTGGAGAACCGCCCGGCCCCGGCCGACCCGATCCAGCAGGCCCCGCCGGTCGCCGACCTGCGAGACGCGTCTCCCGCCGAGGCTCGCGCGGCGGTCCGCGCCGCCGACGACGGCAGCCTGCCCGCCGCCGAGGTCGAGCACCTCGTGCTGGCGGTGAGCGAGGCCGTCACCAACGCCCAGGTCCACGGCCACCCCCCGCTGCGCATGCGGGTGTGGCGCGGCGCGGGCCGCATGGTCGTCACCGTGGCCGACCGCGGCCCCGGCCCGAGGCATCCCTACGCCGGCCTGCTCCCGGTCGCGGGCGGCGGCGCCACCGGCGGCACTTCCGCCGGCCTGGGCCTGTGGATCGCGCACCAGGTGTGCAGCCACGTGAGCCTGCACCGCGACCCGGACGGCTTCACCATCCGCCTGACCGCCGGCCCGCCCCACACCGGCTGACCAGCGCATTTCAGCGGCCACAGGCACCTTCGCCGGAGGAGGCGGCCGCGGCCATCCTGTTGCAGCGTCGCCGCGACACCGGCCAATGGACATTGCCCGGCGGCGCCCCGGACATCGGCGAAAGCGCCGCTCAGCGCGCGGCACACGACGAGACCGGCATCCTCGCCGAGGTCACGGGCCGCCGGTGGGCACGAGCGGTCATCGGCGCCGACCCGGGGCGGCGCGACGGTGCGGATGTCGCACCCGTCGGGCGCGCGCCATCCGATCCGCGCGGCCGAACACGACGTATGTCTCCGTGATCATGATGCCTGCGGTGACCGCACACCGGGTTTGCCATGATCCCGGAGAGTTGTGGTACACGGGGGTACATCAGCGCTCCGTGATCATGAAAAACCGGTGGTGTCGATGCCGGTTGCGCATGATCGCGGAGACTTCCGGTCGCTGCGCCGCGGTGTGCAGCGCCCGGCGCTTCGATCGCGGCTGACGATACCGGGACGGTATTGCCCGAACGGGATCGGACTTGGACGTCCGCCGCCGGACCGCGGTTGGCTCAGGGGGAACTGTGACTTCCCCGCGGAGGAGAGCCGTGACCGACTACCCATACCCCGATCCCGACATCGACCCGGCGGCGGCGATCGACGTCGCCAGCGACGTCGTCGTGATCTCGAACCGCAACGTCCCCCTGGTGCCCAACGTGGGCATCGTCGGGGGTACCGAAGCGGTCCTCGTCGTCGACACCGGCCTGGGCCCCGGCAACGCCGACAAGGTGCTGAAGTTCGCCCTCGACCACGCACGCGGCCGGAAGCTGTACCTCACCACCACCCATTTCCATCCCGAGCACGCGTTCGGCGCGAGCTCGTTCGCGGGCCAGGCGACCTGGATCGTCAACGCCGGCCAGGCGCGGGACCTGGCGATGAAGGGCCCCGGCTACCTGCGGCAGTTCCGGACGCTCGGCGAGCCGGTCGCCAAGGCCCTCGACGGGGCCGCGCTCGCGACACCGGACGTCGTGTACGACGGGGATTACGACCTCGACCTCGGCGGGCGCGTGGTGTCGCTGCGGCCCACCGGTCGCGCCCACACCCGCAGCGACCAGGTGGTCACCGTGCCGGACAGCGGGGTGCTCTTCACCGGAGACCTCGCCGAGCCCGGCCAGTTCGCGATCTTCCCGTGGTTTCCGCCGTACGACGTGGACGTCTCCGGCCTCGGCTGGATCGAGGTGATGCGGTCGCTGCGCGCCGGCGACCCGTCCGTCGTCGTCCCGGGACACAACGCCATCGGCGACGCCGCCATCCTGGACGAGGTCCGGACGTACCTCGAATGGCTGCGCGACGCGACCTGGCGCCGCCGCGACTCGGGGCTGCGCCAGGAGACCCTGACCGAGGAGATCATTGCCGAGGCCATCGCCCGGCACCCGCAGTGGGAGGGCCGGGAGTGGATCGCCCCCGCCGTCGCCTGCCTGTGCCAGGAGCACGCCCACTAGCGGCCGGGGTGCCGCGGCAGCGCCGGGCGAGTCTCGCCCGGCGCTGCGCGATCGGCGAATCAGCCCACCGGCACCCGGCCGCGGGCCAGGGCCGGGACCCGCATGCGCTGCAGGGGGACGCCGATGCCGTACGTCACGAACCACCCCTCCGGGCTGATCTCGACGATCCGGCCGTCGGCGCGGCGCTCCGGCGGCAGCAGGCGCCCCAGCGCCTCCGCCGCCGGGCTGCCGGCCAGCGCACCGGGCCGGGACACCGTCGCCGGGCCGTGGAAGCTGACCGTCGCGGGCGGGATCGGGAACAGCAGCGACAGCGGGCCGCCGCGGGTGACCGGCACGGTGACCGAGACCCGCCCGGCCAGTTCGATGTGCCGCGCCTTCCAGCTGTTCTCCGCGACCGCCACGTAGAGCCGCCGCCCGGCGACGGCGTACACCACGCCGCTCGAGCGCGGCTGGCCGTCGGGCGTGACGTAGCCGATCACGGCGAACGACGCCTTCTCCAGGGCCCGCCAGACCTCTGCGGTGCTCGGCCCCAGGACCGTCATCGTGGACACTGCCGCTCCTTCGGTCGCTCAGAGCTCGAACACGAGCCGGGCAGGCACGCGGCCGGCCAGCACGTCCTCGAAGCAGGCGTTGACGTCGTCGAGCTTGCGGGTCTCGGCGATGACCCGGGTACGCCCGGCCGCGTGCAGCGCGAACACCTCCACCAGGTCCTGGCGGGTGCCGACGATGGAGCCGATGACCGACTTGCCGCCCAGTACCGTGTCGAAGATCGGCAGCGACACGCTGCCGCTCGCGGGCAGCCCGACGCAGACCAGCCGGCCGCCCCGGGCCAGCGATTGCAGCGCCTGCTCGAACGGCTTCGCGGCGGCGGTCAGCACGATCGCGACGTCGGCGCCGCCGGCCTCGCGGATGGCCGCGACCGGGTCGGTGGTGGCCGCGTTCACCAGCTGATCGGCGCCGAGCCGCCCGGCCAGCTCCAGCTTCGCGGGCTCCACGTCGACCGCGGTGACCAGCCCGCCGACGATCCGGGCGTACTGCACCGCCAGGTGCCCCAGGCCGCCGACGCCGAACACCGCGACCCGCTCCGCCGGCGTCACCCGCGCCACCTTGACCGCCTTGTACGTGGTCACCCCGGCGCAGGTCAGCGGCGCCGCGTCCAGCGTCGGCACGGCGTCGGGCACCTCGACCACGCCGCGGGCGAAGGCGGCCGCGTACTGCGCGTACGAGCCGTTGACCGAGTAGCCGCTGTTGAGCTGGTGCTCGCACAGCGTCTCCCAGCCGGTCAGGCAGTAGCGGCACCGCCCGCACGCCACGGCCAGCCACGGGATGGCGACCCGCTTGCCGAGCCAGTCCGGCTCGACGCCCGCACCGACCCGCTCGACGATGCCGATGCCCTCGTGGCCGGGAATGAACGGCGGCGTCGGCTTGACCGGCCAGTCACCCCGGGCCGCGTGGATGTCGGTGTGACACAGCCCGGAGGCCTCGATCCGGACCAGCAACTGGTCCGGCCCGGGGGTCGGGACCGGCACCTCCTGCAGCTCCAGCGGCTTGTCGAATGCGGTGACGACGGCGGCTTTCATGGTCCTCTCCCTTCTCGTTCGTGTCGCGCCCATCGTCCGGCGCCGACCCGGCCGCCGGCCGGGCCGAAGGTCCCGCCGCGGTGCGCCCAACGTCCCGCTCAGCAGAGCGGCCGCGGCCGGACGCCCGGTGCGTAGGTGCTCCACAGCGAGGCGGGCATGGCCGGTCCGGCCTGCGCGCACGCCACGGCGACCGGGTCGGTGACGGCGGCGAGGACGCCCGCGACGTTCCACAGCCACACGCCGGTGCCGTCGGCGGTGGCCAGGGTGCGCTGATCCGCGGTCAGCGCCATGGCGTCGATGCCGCCCGGTGTGCCGACGCTGAGCACCTCCGGCGGCGTGGACGCGCGCGTGTCCCAGAACGAAAGGGTGTCGTCCTCGCCGGCTTCGACAAAGACCCCGCCGCCGCTCAGCAGCGTCGTGTCGGCCGCGGAGCCGTGGTCCATCGACGCGAACGGCTCGCTGGGGCGGCCGCGGTCGAGCCGCCACAGGTCGGTGATGCCGTTGGCGTACGAGGTGGCCATCACCGTGCCGTCGGCGGAGACGGCCTTGCCGATGCCGGGCCCGGCCGGGTCCATCGCGGCGTTCTCGGTGCTGGTCTCGATGGTGCCCAGCTCGCGCGGGCCGGCCGGATCGGACACGTCCCAGCTCGTGATGCCGCCCTCGCTCAGCACGAGCAGGATTCGCCCACCGTCGCGAAACGCGAGCATGTCGACAAGGCCGACCTTTTGGGGGTACGGCAGCGAGGCCACCTTGGCCGGTGTGGCGCCGGCCGGCATCGACCACAGGGTGAGGCCGTCGGTCGTCCCCAGCGCGAGGAGGTCACCGGCGGGATTGACGGCGACGCCGTCGATCAGCGGCTGCGGGTCCGGGCCCGACCACGGCGACCAGGCCGCGACGCGGGTGGGGTGACTCGGGTCGGTGAGGTCCAGCACGGCGGCCGAGGCGCCGATGACCAGGAGCCGGCGGCCGGTGGGCGCGAACCCGACCCACCGCGCGCCGGGCACCCCGGTGTCGAGCGTCGTCACCAGCCGCGGGTGGGCCGGATCCGAGATTTGCCATACGGCGACCGCGGCGGGTCGCGGCGGGTCGTCGCCGGTCTCGTCGTCGCCGGTCTCGGCGAGGCCGGCCAGCAGGTCGCCGTCCGGACTGATCGCGGGATCGCCGATCCGGTCCAGCCGGGCGACCAGGTTGGGAGCTCCCACGTCGAGCAGCACGGTCTTGCCGGAGCCGCGGGCGATCACCGTGCGCCCGTCGGCGGCGAACCCCACCAGCCGGCCGTAGTCCGGCACGCCGACGGTGCCGAGCGGCGCGGCCGACTCGGGCCGGTCGACGGACCACAGGCCGACGACGCCCTGGGCGGTCTGCGCGGCGAGGATCGTGCCGGTGGAGTTGAACGCCACCGACCAGTAGCTGTCCGCCCCGGCGCCGAGATCCGTGAGCCGCACCGGGCGGTCGAGCTGGTCGAGGTTCCACAGCTGCACGGCGTGGTCGGCGCCGACCGCGACCACCCGGCCGGACGACCGGAAGGCGATCGCGTAGGCCGCGCCCGGCCGGCCACCGGTGGAGATGTCGACGGCCGCCGCGCGTCTCGGCGACCCGGGACCGGCCAGGTCGTAGACCACGAGCACCGCGCCGTACTTGATGTCCCGCCCCGGCGAGCGGTCGAAGACGGCGGCGAGCACCTGCCCGTCGGCGCTGAACGCGGCCGCCGCGAAGGCACCGTCGGCGCTCTCGTCCGGCGCTTCCGGCGGCGGCCGCGGCAGCGCGACCGTCCCGCCGGTGGCCGTGTCGACCAGCGTGAGCGGCCCGCCGAAGCCGCCCGCGACGGCGACGCGGTGGCCGTCCGGGCTGAAGACCGTGGTGTCACCGACCAGTTGGTACGGGTGGCCCACGTCCGCGGTGCCGACGACCCTGGTGACGCTCACCGGTTTCGCGTCCGGCCGGTCGAGGTCGCACAGGACCAGATCGGTGCCGGCGTACTGCGTCGTCCCGGCCGGCACGGTGCCGTCGTAGTCGATGCCGTGCAGGTAGCCGGCGAGGTGGCCGCCGGGGCTGATCGCCGCGGGCGTCGCCGTCTCGCCGCCGGGGAGCCGGTCGCACGCCGGCGTCGACTTCGCCTGCGGACGGCGGGGATCGGTCAGGTCCCACACGGCGCCGTCCCCCGCCGGGCCGGAGGACACCAGTGCGGTCGCGCTGACCGGGTCGTACGCCTCGACCGCTCCGTCGAAGCCGGCCACGTAGTGCGGGCCGGTGAGGGTGGTGCGCAGCGCGTCCGTCGCGGCCCGGCCACCGCCCAGCCGTACCGCCGCGAGACCGGCCTGCTGCGCGGCGAGCGAGTCGGTGGTGCGCAGCCGCGCCTCGGCCGACAGCAGGTTTCGCACCGTCGCGTCGGCCCGCTGGTCGGCCAGGGAGTGCCGTTGTTGCAGCGCGTACACGGCCACGCCGGCCACCAGCGCGACGGCGACGGTGAGCGCGCCGGCGACCGCGTAGCGACGCGCGACGCGCCGGCGGGCGGCCCGGACGCTCGCGGTCAGGAACTCCCGTTCCAGGGTGCTCAGCCCGGGCCGGTCCAGCCAGGGCCGGACGGCGGCGAGGCGCGGCCCGGCGTAGAGCCCGGCGTCGTGGCGTCCCTCGCCGTCCCAGGCCTGCGCCGCGGCGCCCACCTGCCGGCGCAGCGCCAGGTCGGCGGCGTTCTCGCGGATCCAGGCGTCCAGCCGGGCCCACTCCCGGATCAGCGCCTCGTGGGCGATCTCCACATACGTGTCGTCGACCGTGACCAGCCGGAGCTTGATCAGCCGGTCGAGCACCCCGCCGCGGGCCAGGTCGGCGCGCCGGACCCGGTTGCGGGTCGGCGGAGCGTCGTCCGTGACGGCCACCAGGCGCAGCAGCAGCCGTTGCAGGGCGGCCCGGCCCTCGGCATCCAGATCGTGGTACAGCGTCTCGGCCGTCTGCGCGATCGCGCCGGCGATGCCGCCGCTCGCCTGGTACGCCTCGACGGTCAGCAGGTCGCCCCGCCGGCCCTGCCACGTGGCGAGCAGCGCGTGCGACAGCAGTGGCAGGACGCCGGCCTCCCGGCTGGCGCCCGCGGCGGCGCCCGCGTCGCGCAGGACGACCTCGGTGAGCCCGGCCTCGACGCGCAGCCCGGCGACGCCGGCCGGCCCGGTGACGACGTCGTGGAGCTGCGCGCGGGTCATCGGCGCCATCAGCACCTGCGAGTCGCGCAGAGCCCCGGCCAGCCAGGCGTAGCCGGCGCACCGGGCGTAGAAGTCCGCACGCACGCCGAGGACCACCAGCACCGGCGGCTCGGCACCGTCGGGCGCCGGCTCGGCGAGGGCACGCAGCGCGGCGACGAACCGCCGCCGGCGGGTGGTCGACCGGCACAGCGAGAACATCTCCTCCAGCTGGTCGACCACGAGCATCAGGCGCCACGGTGCGGACCCGGCGGTCCCCGGCCGCCGGCTGGACAGCCGGCGGGCCGTCCGCGCGGGCGCGGTGCGCAACTCCTCCGCGACCGTCGCGGCCGGGCGCGCCAGGATCGGGGCGAGCCGCCGCGCGAGGGCCGCCACCGGATCGCTGCCCGGTGTCATCAGCGCGGTCGGCCACGCCACCGATCCGGGCACGCCGAGCTCACCGCGCCGGACCGCGCTGAGCAGGCCGGCCCGCAGCAGCGACGACTTGCCCGAGCCGGAGCCGCCGACCAGCACCAGCGGCCGGGGCCGGTAGACCCGGGCGGCCGTCAGCTCCAGCAGCGACCGCGTCTGCTCCGTCCGGCCGAAGAACACCGCCGCGTCGTCGACGCCGTATCCGGCGAGGCCCCGGTACGGCGACTCGGCGTCGTTCGCCGGCGCCGGTGGTTCCCCGCCGGTGTCGCCGGCATCGGCCGCATACCCGGCGTTACCGGCGAGCACCAGGTCGGCGGCCGAGCCGACACTGGTGATGTACGGCAGCGGCGCTCCGGACGCCTCGTGGCGGCGCCGTAGCCAGCGCACGGCGTGGCCGACCGTCAGCCACCGCGGCCCCGCCGGGTCGCCTCGCTCCAGCAGCTCGACGAGGCCACCGGTGAACGTCGTCAGCTCGGCGTCCGGCGGCGCGAGCGCGACCTCCTCGCCGCCCGCGGAGGCCAGCACCACGCATTCGCGCCGCCGTGGTGGTCCGGCCCGGCCGGAGAAACAGCAGTCGAGCACCACCGCCACCGAACGGGCCGGGGACGCGACCAGGGCGTCGCGCACGGCCGAGTACGGCAGCGCCTCGTACGCCGCCACGGCGCCGGGTCGCAGCGCGTCGGTGTCATGGACGGCGAGATAGAGCTCGCCGCTGAGGGACAGCACGCCGTGGCCGATGTAGTAGACCAGCAGGACGTCGGCGGCGTCGGCGGCCGTCTCCATGATCGCCGTCGCGGCGTCCTGCGGCGTGCGCGGGTCGTGGACGATGCGCAGGGCGCCCGGCGCGAGCCCGCATCGCTCGACCAGCACCCGTCCGAGCCGTTCGGCGGTGGTGGCGACCGACGGTACCGACGGCAGCAGCGAATGCCCGGGATGACTGGCCGTCGCGATGATCACGGCACGGCAGCCCGGCGAGGCGAGGCTGGGCAGGGGTCCGCCCGGCACGGGTCAGTCCAGCTCCGGCCGCTCGGGCGGCGCCGCGCCGTCGAGGTCGGCCCGCATCCGATCGATCTCACCCAGCAGCTCGTCGGCGCGCAGGCCGCGGACCCGCTTCGCGGAGACGGTCACGTTGCGGCCGTCGGACGCGGTCATCGTCACGTCGAGGTCGGCGCTGCGGTGCCGGATCCACGTGATCACCGCCGCCGCGACGCTCGACACCGCGGCCCCGGAGCCGAGCGCCACCTGCAGCACATCGACGACCGGGCCGAGCGTGCCCGGGTCCGGCGCCCGTTCCCCGAGCGTCACCCCGGGCACGTCGCGCTCGAGCAGCTCGGCCCGCAGGGAACGGTAGTCGTCTCCGGTGGGCGCGCCGACCAATCGGATCTCCACGCGCTCACCGTATCGATCCGGAAACCCCGGGCAGTATCGGTTGAACGACCCAGGCCGTCCGACATCACGCCGGCCGGCTCATGCTGTCCAGGTGCCGTCGCGCTACCCTGGGGGGTATCGGAGGCGGGCGGACAGGAGGCGCGCGGTGGAGATCGACAGCGATGCGGCCGGTGACGTGATCAAGCGGCTGCGCCGGGCGGAGGGGCAGATCCGCGGGGTGATCGCGATGCTGGAGAGCGGCCGCGACTGCGCCGACGTCGTCACCCAGCTCGCCGCGGTCTCCCGGGCGCTGGACCGGGCCGGCTTCAAGATCATCGCCACCGGGCTGCGGCAGTGCGTCGCCGCGCAGGAGGCCGGCGAGGAGCCGCAGCTCGACGTCGCCCAGCTGGAGAAGCTCTTCCTCTCCCTGGCGTGACGGCGGACGGGGCGGTCAGGCCGCGGCCCGGTCGTCGGCGATGCGCCACGCCCTGAAGCCGCCGAGCAGGTCGGAGACGTCGGCCCGGCCGGCGCGGCGGAGCAGGCTCGCGGCGACCGAGGAGCGGTAACCGCCGGCGCAGTACACGACCACCGGGCGGTCGGCGGGCACCTCGGCGAGCCGCCCGGGCAGCTGCGCGAGGGGGATGCGCAGCGACCCGTCGATCGCGCCGGCCTCGACCTCGCCGGGGTTGCGGACGTCCAGCAGCACCGGCGGCCGGTCGGCGGCCAGCGCGGTGCGCAGGGCGGCGGCGGTGAGCCGGCCGGCCCGGTCCATGTCGCCGGCCATCGCCAGGAAGGCGCCTTCCGGTTCGCGCAGGTAGCCCGCGACGTTGTCCAGGCCGATGCGGGCCAGGCGGGTGACGATCTCCTCCTCGCGGTCCTGCGGCGCGACCACCAGCACCCGGTCGTCGGGGCGCACCACCATGCCGGCCGTCTCGGCGAACCGGCCGTCCGCCGGCACGTTCACCGCACCGCGCAGGTGGCCGGCGGCGAACTCCCGCGGGTCGCGTGCGTCGAGCACCACGGCGCCCTCGGCCCGCCGGGCGGCGAACTCCTCGCCGGTCAGCGGCGCCGGCCCGGTGGCGGCGTCGAACAGTTCGTGGCGGCGGCGGTTGAGCACCGCGTCGTGCACGAAGTAGGCGGGCGCGGCCGGCTGGCCGGCGGTGACCAGCGCCAGGAAATCCTCCCGCGACATCGGGGCGCAGGCGTAGTTGGTGGCGCGCTGCTCGCCGATCGTCGAGACCCGCTCGGTGGACAGGTTCTTGCCGCAGGCCGAGCCGGCGCCGTGCGCGGGGAAGACCCGCACCTCGTCGGGGAGCGTCATGAGCTTGTGCCGCACGGTGTCGTAGAGCATCGCGCCGAGCTGCTCCGCGGTGTGGCCGAGGGAGGCGAGCAGGTCGGGGCGGCCGACGTCGCCGATGAACAGCGCGTCGCCGGTCAGCACCGCATACGGCACCGGGTCGGCCGCCCGCTCGTAGACCAGCACGCTGATCGACTCGGGCGTGTGACCCGGCGTCTCCATGATCTGCAGGGTCACGTCGCCGAGGGTGATCCGCTCGCCGTCGGTGAGCTTGCGGATCGGATAGTCGGCCTCGGCGCGCTGCCCGTATCCGATCCAGGCGCCGGTGCGGGCGGCGAGCTCGAGATGGCCGGCGATGAAGTCCGCGTGGAAATGCGTGTTGATCACGGCCTCGATCGTGACGCCGTGGGCTTCGGCGTCGGCGAGATATTCCGAAACATCGCGGCGCGGATCGACGACGACGCCGCGGCCGGTGCGCTCGTCGGCGATGAGATACGACGCCTGGGACAGGCATTCCAGGTAGTACTGCGTGAAGAACACGGACGCCTCCTCGAAACGGCGATGAGACCTCGACTATACCCCTGGGGGTATCCACTGGTAGGGTACCCGGCAGGGTATACGCCACCGCCTAGCGATTGAGGAGCCGTGAGCGCTGACGACACCGCCCTGATCCTCACCGCGGTGCTGGCCATCGGGATCGGGGTCAGCCTCGGCATGCTCGGCGGCGGCGGCTCGATCCTCGCCGTCCCGCTGCTGGTCTACGTCACCGGCCTGCCCACCAAGGAGGCCATCGCCACCTCGCTGCTCGTCGTGGGCGCCACCAGCGCCGTGGCCGTCGTGCCCCACCTGCGGTCCGGCCGGGTCCGCTGGCGCACCGGCCTCGTCTTCGGCCTGGCCGGCATGGCCGGCGCCTACACCGGCGGCCGTATCGCCGGGTACATCCCGGCGGGCGTGCTGCTCACGGCCTTCGCCCTCATGATGCTCGCCACCGCGGCAGCGATGATCCGCGGCCGCCGGGCCACCGCGGGCTGGCCCGCGCCGCACGAGCTGCCGGTCCTGCGGGTCGTCGCCGACGGCGTCGCGGTCGGCCTGGTCACCGGCCTCGTCGGCGCGGGCGGCGGATTCCTCGTCGTGCCAGCCCTCGCGTTGCTCGGCGGGCTGCCGATGCCGGTCGCGGTCGGCACGTCGCTCGTCATCATCGCCATGAAGTCGTTCGCCGGGTTCGCCGGCTACCTGTCGAGCGTCCGCGTCGACTGGGGCGTGGCGGTCGTCGTCACCATCGCCGCGATCGCCGGCAGCCTCATCGGGGCCAGGCTGGCCGGCCGAATTCCGGCCGACACCCTGCGCAAGGCCTTCGGCTGGTTCGTCGTCGCCATGGGCCTGTTCGTCCTCGGCCAGCAACTCCCCGCGCACCTGCGCACCAGCCCGCTGCTGTGGGGCGGCCTGGCCGCGGCGTTCGCCGCCGCGGCGGGCATCGCCGCCATCCGTATCCACCAACACCACCTTGGAGCGACGAATGTGTCAACGAGTCACCTGCGGCACGTGCGGCAAGGCCACCTACGCCGGATGTGGCAACCACGTCGATGAAGTGCTCGCCGGCGTGCCCGAGTCCCAGCGGTGCGCCTGCCCGCCCAAGCCGAAGACCGTGCGCCTGCCCTCGTGGCTGCGCCGGCGTTGACGTCCGGCCGGGGCCACTACGACGCGATTGCCGCCGGACGAAGCCGTGGCGATCACCGGGTCCACCGATCCGGAGGTCCCGTCCCGGCCGGGACCTCGTCCCCTACGCCCTCGGCGCCGCCGCGAATACCGTGGGGGGTATCAGAGACCGGTTGGAGGTGGGCGCGATGCGGCGGCTCCTCGTCCTCGGCGCCGGGACCGCGGGCACGATGGTGGTCAACAAGCTGCGCCGCCGGCTGGACCGCGCGCAGTGGCGGATCACCGTGGTCGAGGCCGGCGAGCGCCACTTCTACCAGCCGGGGTACCTGTTCCTGCCGTTCGGCGCGTACACCCCGGAACAGGTCGTCAAGCCGGTCCGCCCCCTGCTCGCCGACGGGGTCGAGTTGGTCCGGGGCGAGGTGGACCGGGTCGTCCCGGACGACCACCGGGTGCTGCTGAGCGACGGCCGGTCGGTGCCGTACGACTACCTGGTGATCGCGACCGGGGTGACGCCGCGCCCGGACCAGACGCCGGGCATGCTGGACGGCGGGCAGTGGCGCAGGCGGATCTTCGACTTCTACACCTACGACGGCGCGCTCGCGCTCCGCCCGGCCCTGGCGGCCTTCGACGGCGGCCGGCTGGTCGTGCACATCACCGACGTGCCGATCAAGTGCCCGGTCGCGCCGCTGGAGTTCGCCTTCCTGGCCGACGCCTGGCTGCGAAGGCGCGGCCTGCGGGACCGGGTCGAACTGGTCTACGCCACCCCGCTGCCGGGCGCGTTCACCAAGCCGGTCGCCTCCGACCGGCTGGGCTCGATGCTGGACGACCGCGGGATTCTGGTCGAGTCCGACTTTCTCGTCGAGCGCATCGACGGCACGTCGCTCATCTCGTACGACGAGCGAGCGGTCCCGTTCGACCTGCTGGTGACCGTGCCGCTGAACATGGGCGCGGACTACGTGGCCCGCTCCGGGCTGGGCGACGAGCTCAACCTGGTGCCGGTCGACAAGCAGACCCTGCTGGCCAAGGCCGACGACCACATCTTCGCGCTGGGCGACGCCAACGACATCCCGACCTCCAAGGCCGGATCGGTGGCGCACTTCTCCGTCGAGGTCTTCACGGACAACTTCCTGGAGCACGCCGCCGGCCGGCCGATGACCGGCCGGTTCGACGGGCACGCCAACTGCTTCGTCGAGTCCGGCGACGGCAAGGCCCTCCTCATCGACTTCAACTACGACACCGAACCACTGCCCGGGACGTACCCGGTGCCGGGCGTCGGACCGTTCCGGCTCGTGCGGGAGGCCGCGGTCAACCACTGGGGCAAGCTCGCGTTCCGCTGGATGTACTGGAACGTGCTGCTGCCGGGACGCCCGATCCCGCTGCCGGCGCACATGTCGATGGCCGGCAAGCACGTCCCGCCCTCGAAGGAGTGATCACCATGCCCGTGACGAGCATCGCCGGCCACGACATCCACGTCGACGCCGAAGGGTTCCTCACCGTCTACGACGAGTGGGACCCCGATCTGGCCGAGCACCTGGCGGCCGGGATCGGCATCGAGCTGACCGACGCGCACTGGAGGGCGATCCGATTCCTCCGCGAGGACTACGCCGCCCAGGGCGAGACCGCGACCCTGCGCCGGGTCTCCGCGACCGGCGGCATCCCGACCAAGGAACTGTTCGCACTGTTTCCGAAGAAGCCGGCGAAGAAGATGGCGTACATCGCCGGCCTGCCCAAGCCGCACGGCTGTGTGTGAAAGGGAGCACCGCCATGACTACCGACGCCGTCCCGGCGATCGTCCCGAACTTCGGCGACGAGGCCACCACGGGACGTAAACTCGCCATCATCTGCTCCAAGGGCGACCTCGACATGGCCTACCCCGGCCTCGTCCTGGCCAACGCGGCGCTCGGTGAGGGCGTGGAGACCCACCTGTTCTTCACCTTCTGGGGCTTCGACATCATCACCAAGTCCCGGATGGGGCACCTGCGGTTCACCCCGCTCGGCAACACCGCCACCCACCTGCCGCAGGGCCTGGGCGGGCTGCCCGGCATGACCGCGATGGCCACCCGCATGATGCGCAAGCAGATCGCCGAGGTCGGCGTGCCCGAGGTCCCCGACTTCCTCGACCAGATCGTCGCCTCCGGCGGTCACCTGTGGGCCTGCCGGATGTCCGCGGACATGATGCGCCTGACCAAGGCCGACCTCTACGACGCGGTCGAGGACATCATCAACGCCGCCGACTTCATCGAGAAGACCGACGGCGCCCAGTTGCTCTTCATCTGACGCACCGAGCGGGAGCGGCCGCGTTTCGCGTAACCCAGTCGTCACCGTCACACAGTTCAATACGGCGATGCGTCGCGCTATGCTCTCGTCCGAGCGTCACACCGAGGGCGGTGATAGTCGTTCTGCGTCCAGGGGCCATGATTGGCCGTGACGGGGAGTTACGCACCATCGAATCGATGGTGACCGAAACACGCGACGGCGGGTTTCGCGCGCTGCTCGTGCACGGCCAGCCGGGAATCGGCAAGACCCGGCTGCTTTCCGAGCTGGCCGCCGTGGCGCGGCACCACGACTACACCGTCTGCCGCGGGCAGGCCACGGAGTTCGAGCGGCACGTGCCGTTCGGGGTCTACCTGGCCGCGTTCGAGCCGCTCGCCGGCTCCGCCGACGGTGCCGTCGACCCGCTCACCACGATGATGGCCGAGGTCAACGGCCGGCCCGCGGCGGCGGGGATCGACCGGTATCGGCTCTTCCACCGGGTGCGCCGGCTCCTGGAGCGCCAGGCCGCCGGCCGGCCCGTGCTCGTCGTCCTCGACGACCTGCAGTGGGCCGACCAGTCCTCGGTGGAGCTGACCGAGTATCTGCTGCGGCGACCGCCGAGCGGGCCGCTGCTGATCGCCATCGGGTACCGCTCGGCCCAGGCGCCGGCCGGTGTGGTCGACGCCGCCGCGCACCTGGGCGACGCGGCCGGCGTGCTCGCGCTCGCCCCGCTCACCGAGCAGGACGTGGCGGCGCTCGTGCCCGACCAGCCGGTCGCGCGGCGGCGGCTGCTCCACCTGACCTCCGGCGGCAACCCGCTCTACCTGCAGGCGCTCATCGACGCCGGCGACGAGACGCTGGCCCACCTCGCCGGCACCGGCGACGACCGCGGCACGCCGGAGAGCGCGCTGCTCGACGTGCTCAGCGCCGAGCTGCGCAACCTGGAGCCGGAGCTGCGGCACGTCGCGCACGCCGCCGCGGTCGCCGGGGACCCGGTCGCGCTCGACCTCGTGGCCTGGATCGCCGACCGGCCCGAGCCGTCCGTGGCCTCCGCGGTCGATCATCTCAACCAGCTCGGGGTGGTCACCACCACCGACTCGCGGCTGCGGTTCCGCCACCCGCTGGTGCGGGCGGCCGCCTACTGGATGTCCGGCCCCGGCTGGCGCACCCAGGCGCACGCCCGGGCCGCCGACTTCCTGCGCGCCGGGCACGGGCCCCTGCAGGTGCTCGCCCACCACACCGAGCTGTCCGCCCGCCACGGCGACGAGGCGGCGGTCAGCACCCTGGCCAAGGCCGGTGCGGCCTCCCTGCACACCGCGCCGGTGACGGCGGCGCGCCTGCTGCGCACCGCCCTGCGGCTCATGCCGGAGCGGCACGACCTCGACGCCCGCCGGGCCGAGCTGCAGATGGCCCTCGCCCGGGCGCTCGGCATGTCCGGCGAGCTGGTCGAGAGCCGGCGGCTGCTGCAGGACGTCATGCGGGTGCGCGGGGCGCGCCGGGTCGAGGCGGTGGCCTTCTCGTCGGTGGTGTGCCGGCTGCTCGGCCAGTTCGACGAGGCCAAGGCCTTACTGACCACCGAGGTCGTGCGGGCACCCGACCACGGCTGGCCGGCCGCGCACGCCCTGGTCGAGCTGGCCGCCGTCGAGCTCGCGCGCAAGGACCCGGCCGGGGCGAGCCACTACGCGCTGCGGGCGCTGCGGGCCGTCGCGGGCATCGACGACACCGCGCTGGAGTCCGCGGCCTACGGCCTGCTCGCGCTCAGCCACCTGCAGCGCGGTGAGATCGCCGACGCCCAGCAGTATGCGGACCGCAGCGCCTGGCTGGTCGACGCGGCCAGCGACGCGGTCGTGCTGCCCTACATCGAGCTCGTCGCGCCCCTGGCCTGGGTGGAGATGCACCTGCAGCGGTATGACACCGCCGCGCGCCACCTCGACCGGGGCACCGACATCGCCTACCGCAACGGCCGCAGCCACAGCATCCCGTATCTGCTGATCGTCGCCGCCGCGCTGCACACCCGGCGCGGCCGGCTCCACGACGCGGTCAACGCGGCGTCGGAGGCGCAGGAGGCGTCGCGGCTCGTGCACAGCCCGGAGACGTCGGCGATGGCGAGCGCGCTCCGATTACGCCCGGTGCTGTGGCGCGAGGGGCCGCGCCACGCCCTCGCGCTGGCCGAGCAGCTCGGCCCGGCCGAGCGTCCGCGGTCGGGCTGGTGGTCCGAGCTCGTGCACCTGGACCTCGCCACCGTCTACCAGGCCGCCGGCAACGCCGAGATGTGCCTGGCCGAACTGGACCGCAGCGAGTCGCAGCAGACGACCACCGACGCCGTCGCCTACCGCCTCGCCTTACGGGCCCTGGCGACCACCGACCTCGGATCGCCGAAACTGGGCCGCGACCTGGCCGAGGACGCCGTCGCCGAGGCCGAGCGGATGGGCCTGTCCCACCAGCTCGGCGCCGCCTACGACGCCCGG
This sequence comes from Dactylosporangium sp. CA-092794, assembly GCF_050948465.1. Taxonomy (NCBI): domain Bacteria; kingdom Bacillati; phylum Actinomycetota; class Actinomycetes; order Micromonosporales; family Micromonosporaceae; genus Dactylosporangium; species Dactylosporangium sp. CA-092794. The sequence goes on from NZ_CP192044.1 coordinate 2,627,755, forward strand.
GCCCGGGTGCTCGCCCAGTCCGGGGCCGTCGACGACGCCGCCCGGGACGCGGCCGACGCCGCGGCGTATTTCGCCGACGCCGGCACCCGGGTCGAGGAGGCCAGCGCCCGGCACCTGGCCGGCGAGCAGTACGCCCGGGCCGGCAAGCAGGACCTGGCCGGTGAGGAACTGGGCCGGGCCAAGGTACTCTACGCCGCGTGCGACGCGGCCTGGCTGTCGAGCACCCTCGGGCGCGACGAGCGCCGGCTGGCGGCGATGCGACCGCGGCGCTCCCGGGCGGCCGACGGCGACACCGGTGCCGGCGACGGCCTGGACACGCTGACCGAGCGCGAGCGCGAGGTGGCCGACCTCGCCGGGTTGGGCCTGACCAACCGGGAGATCGCCGGGCGGCTCTACCTGAGCCAGAAGACCGTCGAGGCCCACGTGTCGCGGGTCTTCGCCAAGCTCGGCGTGCGCTCCCGGGCGGCGCTCGCCCGCCGCCTGGCCGGCTGATCCGCCCCCGCTCACGACCCGGGCAAGGGTAGGGGATACGGGCATCGCCCGATGCTCCACGGCGTGACGCGCCTCGATGATGCTGGCATCCGTCGAGCCCGCGCCAAGGGAGCCAGTCGTGTCCGAAGCCCCGGTCGCCTCGCCCGTACCTCCCACCCTCCCCGAACTCGCCGGGCCCGCCTGGGCCCGCGCGCTGACGCTCGCCGAGCGGGTTGCCGCCGCGGGCCTGGCAGCGCCCGACGCCGGCGCCGACCCGGCGCGGGCCCGGCGCCGGCTGGAGCGGTGGGAACGCGAGCACGACCTGGCCGAGCGCGGGGCGTTCGAGCACCGCCTGGCCGACCTGGCCCGGCTCGCCGGGCCAGCGGCCGGTCCGAGCGCCGGGGCGGGGGCGGGCCGGGCTACGCTGCGGGCGCTGCTCGGCGAGTCGGCCGCGCACCTCGCCGGCCGGGCCGGGACGCCACCGGCGTGGGCGGCGACCCTGCACGAGATCCTCGCCACCGTGCCCGCAGCGCCGCCGGCCACCGACACGGCGGCGGACTGGCAGGCCGGGATGGCCCGGATCGTCGCGCCGTTCGTGCACCACGCGGCCCACCGGCTGCGGCACCGGCTGGCGGCGGACCCCGCCGGCATCGACCCGGACGCCCTGCTGCCCGCGGTCACCGGAGAGCTGTCCGCGGCACTGAGCCACCTCGCCGGGCGCACGCTGGTGCTCGAGCTCAACGTGCTGCGGCTGCAGGGCCGCCTGCACGGGGAGACCCCGGCCGAGCGCTTCTGGTCCTTCGTCGAGCACTTCGCCGGCCGCGCGGGCCGGGAAGCGCTGTTCGCCGAGTATCCGGTGCTGGCCAGGCTGCTGGTGCAGCGGGCCGAGCACACCGCCGAGGCGGTGTGGGAGTTCAGCGAGCGCTGGCGCCGCGACCGGGCCGAGATCGCCGGCGCGCTGTTCGACGGGGCGCCGCCGGGGCCGGTGACGTCCATCGGCCTGAGCGCCGGCGACGGCCACCAGCGCGGCCGCTGCGTCTACATCGTCGAGCTGGCCGGCGGGCGGCGGGTGGTCTACAAACCCCGCCCGCTCGCCGTGCACGAGCGCTTCAACGAGCTGGTGCGCTGGTTCGACCGGCGGGCCGGCGGCCTGGGCCTGCGCACCCTGCGCGTGCTCGACCGCGGCGCCTACGGCTGGATCGAGTTCGCCGCGCACGCCCCGTGCGAGCGCCCGGAGGACGTCGAGCGCTACTACCGCCGGCTCGGCGCGCTGCTCGCGTTGCTGTACGCGGTGGACGGGTCCGACTTCCACTTCGAGAACCTCGTCGCCTGCGGTGACCAGCCGGTGCTGATCGACCTGGAGACGCTGTTCCACCCGCGCCCGGCCGAGGCGATCGGCGACCCGGCGCAGGCCCTGCTGGACTCCTCGGTCATGCGCATCGGGCTCCTGCCCACCGTGATGTCCACGCAGGACGGTGCGATCGACCTGGGCGGCATCGGCGGCGACCAGGGGGCCGTGCTGCCCTACGCGCTGCCCGCCTGGGAGCGGGCGGGCACCGACGCCATGCACCTGGTCCGTAAGCGCCCGCAGCTCGGCGGCGGCCGGAACCGGCCGGTCCTCGACGGCGCCGTCGCCGACCCGGCCCGCTACGCCGGTCCGCTGCTGGCCGGGTTCCGCGACGGCTACCGGACGATCGTCGCCCACCGCGACGAGCTGGCCGGCCCGGCCGGCCCCCTGGCGGGGTTCGCCGGCGTCGAGGTGCGGGCGGTGCTGCGGGCCACCCGGGTGTACGGCGCGGTGCTGGCCGAGGGCACCCACCCCGACGTCCTGCGCGACGCCCTCGACCTGGACCGCCATCTCGACTTCCTCTGGTCGGTCTCGGCCGACCAGGACGACCTGCGCCGGGTCGTACCCCACGAGATCGACGATCTCTGGAGCGGCGACATTCCGCTGTTCACCGCCCGCCCGGACACCCGCGACCTGTGGACCAGCCGGGGAGAACGGATCGGCGAGCACTTCCCGGCGGCGTCGCTGGACCGGGTCCGCGCCAAACTGGCCGAGCTCGGGGACGCCGACCGGGACCGCCAGGAGTGGCTGATCCAGGCGTCGCTGGCGACCCGGCCCGGCACCGCGGACGTGGTACCGCGCCCGGATCCCGGCACGCCGCTGACCCCGCGGGCGGCGGCGGTGCCCGTCGACGCCTGCGTCGCCGCCGCCCGTGACCTCGGCGACCGCATCGCCGCCCTCGCCGTGCGCCGCGGCGCCCGCGCCTCCTGGCTCGGCCTCGACCTCGTCGGGACGCGCTGGCGGGTGAACCCGCTGCGCTGGGACCTGTACTCGGGCTACCCGGGCGTGGCGCTGTTCCTCGCCCAGCTGGCCGCGATCACCGGCGAGGACCGCTACGCCCGGCTGTGCCGGGACGCCCTCTGGCCGCTGCCGGACCTGGTGGACCGGCTCGCCGCCATGGCGCCGGAGCAGCGCCGGACGGTGATCGACGCCGGCGGCTTCACCGGACTGGCCGGCCTCGCCTACGCCCTCACCCACGTGGCCGCCGGCACCGGCGAGGCGTCCTGGCTCGCGCTCGCCGAGCGGGTGCTCGGGCTCGCACCGTCCACGATGGACGACGACGAGACGCTCGACGTCGTCGGCGGCTCGGCCGGAGTCATCGCGGCGGCGCTCGCCGTGCACTCGGGCACCGGGTCGGCGCGGGCGCTTGAGCTGGCCGGTCACGCGGGCCGGCGGCTGCTGGAGCGCGCCCGGCCCGATGGCCGCGGCGTCGCCTGGCCGGCCACGGTCGACGTCCGCCGCCCGCTCACCGGCTTCTCGCACGGCGCCGCCGGGGCCGGCTGGGCGCTGATCCGGCTGGGCGCGGCCACCGGCGAGGGCCGGTACACCGAGACCGGGCTCGCCGCGTTCGCCTACGAGCGCGAGCAGTACCGTCCGGAGTGGGAGAACTGGCCGGACTTCCGCCGCGATCCGCTGCGGCCCGACGCCGAGCTCTCGCACATGTTCGCCTGGTGCCACGGCGCGCCCGGGATCGGGCTGGCCCGCGCCGACGCGCTGGGCGTGCTCGACGACCCGGCCCTGCACACGGATCTCGGCCTGGCGCTCGGCGGTACCCTCCGGCACGGCTTCGGCACGAACCACTCGCTGTGCCACGGCGACCTCGGCAACGCCGAGCTGCTGCTGGCCGCGCGCGAGCACACCGGCGGCGACCAGCTGGACCTGGCGCTGGCCGAGGTGGCGGAACGGGTGCTGGCGTCGCTCGCGGCGCAGGGCCCGCGGTGCGGCACGCCGCAGGCGATCGACTCGCCCGGGCTGCTGACCGGGCTGGCCGGGATCGGCCACGGGCTGCTGCGGCTGGCCTGCCCGGACCGGGTGGCGTCCGTGCTGCGGCTGCAGCCGCCGCGCGAGGCGGGGCGGGCATGAGGCGCCGGGTACCGCTGCGGCAACAGCTCACCATCACCGAGTGCGCCGCCGCGTGCCTGGCGATGGTCGCCAGCTACCACGGCCGGTTCACCACCGTCTCCGGGTGCCGCGGCGAATTGGCCGCCGGCCGCAACGGGCTCACGGTCGCCCAGATCGTGCGGGCCGCCGACCGGATGGGCCTGGCCGCCGAGGTGACCGCGGACCTGCCCGAGGACCCGGCGCTACCGGCGATCGTCTTCTGGCGTCGCCGCCACTTCGTGGTGGTGGAGCGCGTGGGCCGCGACTGGGTCCGCATCGCCGACCCCGGGAACGGACGGCGCCGGATCCCGCGCACCGAGTTCGCCGAGCACTTCAGCGGCGTGGCGATGACGCTGCGCCCGACCGAGGACTTCGTCCGCCGCCGGTCCCGGGTGCGGGACTGGCCGCTGGTGCGGTACCTGCGCGACGTGCTCGCCGTGCCGGGCACCCGCACCCGCATGGCCGGCATCCTCGCCGCGTCCGCCGCGCTGCAGCTGGTCGGCCTCGCGTTTCCGGTGGCCACCGGCTTCACCGTGGACCGGCTCATCCCGCGGCAGCGGTGGGAGCTGGTGCCGCTGCTGATCACCGCGGTCACGACGACCGTGCTGCTGTTCGGCGCCACGTCGTTCCTGCGCGCCCGGCTGCTGGTGAACCTGCGGGCCCGGGCCAACGTCGTGCTCACCCGCGCGTTCGTCACCCACCTGCTCCGGCTGCCGCTGCGGTTCTTCCTCCAGCGCTCGCGCGGCGACCTGCTGATGCGGCTGTCCAGCGTGGCGACCACCCGCGAGGCGCTCACCGGGCAGCTGTTCACCGTGCTGTTCGACGCCGTGCTGCTCGGCCTGTACCTCGGCGGGCTGGTGGTGCTCTCCCCGGCCTACCTCGGCCTCACCCTGGCCATCGGCGCCGCCCAGGGCGCCATCCTGCTCGGCTCCTACCGCCGGTCGCGGCGGCTGGCCCAGCGGGAGATCAGCGCCATGGCCGAGGAGCAGAGCTACCTCGTGGAGACGCTGGAGGCGATGCTGCCGCTGAAGGCCAACGGCGCCGAACCGAGCGCCCTGCGCCGCTGGAGCGAGCTGTTCGACAAGTTTCAGGACGCGACGGTACGACGCGGACGGACCTCCGCCACGGTCGAGTCGCTGCAGGCCGCGCTGCGCACCCTCGCGCCGCTCGCGCTGCTGACCCTGGGCGTGGTGATGGTGCTGCGCGGCGAGCTGACGGTCGGCACGATGCTCGCCGCCAACAGCATCGCCGCGTCGGTGCTCGCCCCGCTGGGCTCCTTCATCAGCGCCGGTCAGTCCCTGCAGCTGGTACGCGCACAGGTGGAGCGGATGTACGACGTGCTCGACGCGCCGGTGGAGCCGGTCGGCGCCGCCGAGGCGGCGCAGCGGCACCGCCCGGCGGCGGTCGAGCTGACCGACGTGAGCTTCAGCTACGACCAGGACGGCGAGCCGGTGCTGCGCGACGTCTGCCTGACCCTGGCGCCCGGGCGGAAGGTCGGGGTGGCCGGGCGCACCGGCTCCGGCAAGAGCACGCTCGCGCTGCTCGTGCTCGGCCTGCTCCGGCCGGGCCAGGGGGAGGTGCGGGTCGACGGGCTGACGCTGGACGCGATCGACCTGCACCAGTTGCGGGGCAGCTGCGGCGCGGTACTGCAGGACCTGTCGCTGTTCAGCGGCTCCATCGAGGAGAACATCCGCCTCGGCCGGCCCGACGCCGGCCCCGCCGAGATCGAGGCGGCCGCCCAGGTCGCCGGCCTCGACGACGACGTGGCCCGGATGCCGATGGGCTACCACACCCAGGTCGGCGAGGGCGGCCTGGCCCTGTCCGCCGGCCAGCGCCAGCGGGTCGCGCTCGCCCGGGCCCTGGTGCACCGGCCGAGGCTGCTCGTGCTCGACGAGGCCACCAGCCATCTCGACCCCGCCACCGAGCGGCGGGTGGACGAGGCGCTGAACCGGCTGGAGGTGACCCGGCTGGTCATCTCGCACCGGCGGTCGGCGATCGAGAACGCCGACGAGATCCTCGTGCTCGACGGCGCCCGCGTCGTCGAGCGCGGCCGGCACGGCGACCTGATGCGCCGGCGCGGGCACTACTTCGCCCTCTTCGGCGACCACCGGGCTTCCCGAGAGGAGGTCAGCGACACCGTCCCGGCTCCCCGGGCCGGGCTGCATTCGACCAGACCGTGATCGAGGCAAGGGAGTGACGCGATGGACAACGACGACATCATCCGCGCCTGGAAGGACCCCGACCTGCGGGCCGCCGGGCTGACGCTGCCGCATCCGGCCGGCGACATCGACCTGGAGGTGGCCGGCGCGACCGCGCCCGCCGAGGGCACGTTCACCTGTACGTTCCTCATCTGCACGTGGGCCCACCCGTGCGACCCCACGGCGTACTTCTCCTGCAACGGCGGATGCGAGGAGATGTAAGGCACCCGGATCCCCGCACGACCAGGGCCATGCCGCGGCACCCGCCGCGGCATGGCCCTCCGCCGTTTCCAATCGACGCCAGCGAATGTTGGGGTGGCACCCTAGGGGATCTCCCGATGCTGCGCACCCCGGCGGCCGGGAACCCTGCTCCCATGACGACCTCGCTCTCACCGGCATCGACCGCGCTGCGCGCCCGGCCCCGGCTCAGGGACGACGTGGTGTGGCTCGAAAGCGACCAGGGAGTCTACGTGCGCAGCGCGCACGCCGCGATGATGATGCGCGGCGCCGGCGCCTACCGGCTGATGACGACGGTGAGCCAGTACCTCACCGGCGAACACTCCCTCGCCGAGCTCTGCGACGGGCTGCCCGAAGGGCAGGCCCGCGCGGTCACCTCCCTCGTCGGCGCCCTCCTCGAACGCGGGATGGCCCGCGACTTCCAGGGCGAGACCGGCGTGACCCTGCCGGAGCCGGTGGCCGAGCGCTTCGCCGCCCAGGTGGCGTTCCTCGGCCACTTCACCGACGAGCCGGTCACCCGGTTCCTTTCCTTCCGCACCGCGCGGGTGCTGCTCCTCGGCGCCGGCCACGCGCTGGACGCCGCCGCGACCGGCCTGCTGCGCAACGGCCTCGGCCGGCTGCACCTGCCGCCGGCCGCCGGCGGCGATGCGCACCGCGACGGCATCGCGGCGACCGCCCGTACCCTCGGCGCCGACATCGCGACCGGCGACGCCGTCGTCGGCTTCGACCTGGTGCTCTATTGCGCCGACGAACCCGACCTCGCGCAGGTGGCCGACCTGGCCCGGCGGTGCCTGGCCGCGGGCGTGGCGTTCCTGCCCGCCGTGCTGCGCGAGGAGCGGGCCGTGCTCGGTCCGCTGTGGCGCCCGGGCACCACCGGGTGCTGGATGTGTGCCCAGCTCCGGCTGACCGCCAACGATCCGGCCGGCCTGGCCGCGCGGCTGTGGCAGGACGTCGCGCTCGGCCGCGGGCCCGGCGGCGAGTCGGGCGGGACCGAGGCGGTGGCCCGGATGATCGGCAATGCCGCGGCGTTCGACGCGTTCCGGGAGCTGACCGGGGCGCTCGAGCCGGACACCGCGGGCGCCGTGCTGGTCCAGGACCCGGTGACCCTGGAGGCCGGCCTGGCGCCGCTGCTGGCCCACCCCCGCTGCACCCTGTGCGGCGAGCAGCGCCGGCCCGCCCCTGAACCGCCGTCCGGCCTCACCGACGAGGACCGGTACCGCCGGCTGAGCCGTCTCGTCGATCAGCACACCGGGGTGTTCGCCCGGTTCACCGACGACGAGCTGCGCCAGTCGCCCCTGCCGACCGCCCGGCTGCGGATCGGGCCCGCGGACGCGGGCCGGCAACTGTCCGCCTTCGACGTGGAAACCGTCCTGCAGGCCCGGCTCGCGGTGCTGCGCACGGCCCTGGGGTGGTACGCCGACCGGCTGGCCGTGGCCCCGGTCGTGCGGGCCCACGCCGCCGACCTGGACGCCCCGGCGGTCGCGCCGGGCGCGCTGGACACCTGGGCCGGGCTGACCGCGCCGGAGGCGGCCCTGCCCGGCGCCTGGTTGGCGGCGACCTCGCTGCTGACCGGCGAGCGCCGGTACGTCCCGGCGGCGGCGGTCTTCCCGCACGGCGCCGCCAACCGCGAGCGGATCTTCGAGACCACCCCCGCGGGCCTCGCGGTGGGTACCGACGCCGAGGACGTGACGTTCGCCGGGCTCCGCGGCGCGCTGGCCTACCGCGCCCTCGACGCGTTGGTCCGCGGCACCGCGCGGGTCACCGAGCTCGACCCGGACCGGCTGACCGGGCAGCGGCTGGAGTTCCTCCGCGACTGCCTGGGCCACCTGGGTCACCGGCCCGTGCTGCGGCTGGTCGACGCGGGAGCGCCGGTGAGCGTGGTCCTGGCCGGGCTCGACGGCCCCGGTGACCCCGGCTGGCGGGTCGGCTTCGCCGCCGGCCGCGCCGACGCGGTGGAGCACGCCCTGCGCGACCTGCTCGGCGCGGCCCAGCTCGCCGCCTACCACGGCGAACCGGCCGATCTCGGCGACCCGCTGCTGGCGGGGCTGCCGGACCGGATCGCGGCCGCCGGGGAGCCGGCGCCCGAGGGCGCCCCCGCCACCCGTGCGGACCTGCTCGACCACCTCGCCGGCACCGAGGGCGACGCCCTCTATGTACCGACCACGCCGGACGACGTCGCCGAGGTCGGCGGCTACCAGACCGGTCGGATCCTGCTCCTGCACCGCTGAGGACGCACCCGACCGTACGTATGGCAAGCGGTCCGTACGCGCCGAAGGGAGGTGAACTCATGCCCGCTCACCAGCTCAAGACCGATCTGCTCCAGGTCGAGGCCGAGACGTTCGAGATCCTCGACGTCGCCACCACGACCCAGGACCTGGCGGACGCCCCCGTCGACTTCCCGATCGTCGATGACGGATCCATGTCTGTGTGGTGCAGCTCGAGCTGCTCCTGCTCCAGCTGCTGTTCCTGTTCCACGTCGAGCTGCTGCTCCACCAGCACCAGCACGTCCAGCTGCGGCTGATCGAACCGGATATGCCCGCCGCCGGCCGTACCCGGGCACGGCCGGCGACGGGTGCCCGCCCTCGCCACAGGATCAGGTGACATGTACGCCAGCACCGAGCACCTTCCCGACCCCGCCGGCACCGTCGCCGAGTACCTGTCCGAGCGGTTCGCCGGGCTCGCCCTCCCGGTCACCGCCGATGTCGGCCACCTCGGCCTGCGGGACAACCTGGCGCCGTCCGCGCCGGCACCGGCGCGGACGGCGGCGGTACCCGTGCGCGTCTACGGCCGGACCGTCTACATCGGACCGTTCGGCACCCGGCCCTGCGCGCGCTGCTTCGAGCGGCGCTGGCAGGAGCTGCGCCCGGCCGAGGAACGCCACGCGATGCACCGGGGCACCGCCGGGGGCGCCGGCGCGATCCCCCCGCTGCCCACCGCCCTGGAGCGGGTCTGGCAGGTGGTGCGCCACCTGGTCAGCAGCCCGCCGGCCGCGCCCGACGCGGCCGCCGTCTACGAGGTCGGGCTGGACTCGGCGGCGGTACGCCGGCACACCCTGCTGGCCGACTCGCTGTGCCCGGCCTGCGCCACGCCGCGGCCGGACACTCCCGCGGGGGCCGCCCTCAAGCCGGCCCCGCGCCCCAAACCGGCACCCGACCGGCACCGGCTGCGTTCCGTGGACGAATACCTCCTCGACGGCTACGTCGACCCGGCCTGCGGCGCCCTCGGCACGTCGGCCATGCGCGCCTACCAGCTCGGCGCCACCGCGCCGGTGAGCGGCCGGTTCCAGGTGCAGAGCAAGTACAACCTGCACGACGTGTGGTGGAGCGGGCACGCCGGCAGCTACGCGGCCAGCGAACGCCTCGGCATCCTGGAGGGCCTGGAGCGGTACGCCGGCCAGCAGCCCCGCGCCCGGACGGTGGACGTCTTCGACAGCTACGCGAACCTCGCCGGACAGGCGCTGGATCCCCGCGACTGCGGCGTCTACCGGCCCGAGTTCTACGCCGGCCGGGCGCACTACCGGCCGTTCGACGAGGAACTGCCGATGCACTGGGTGTGGGGCTGGTCGCTGCGCGACGAGCGGCCGCTGCTGGTCCCCGAGCAACTGGTGTACTACCTCGACCGGCGGCCCGGCCACGACAACTTCGTGCAGGAGTGCTCCAACGGCTGCGCCAGCGGCAGCTGCCCGGAGGAGGCTGTCCTGCACGGGCTGCTCGAGCTCGTCGAGCGCGACGCGTTCCTGCTCGCCTGGTTCTCGGCGCAGACCCTGCCCGAGATCGACATCCGCTCCGTCCGCAGCCCCGACGTGCAATTCATGCACGAGCGGGTCGGCCTGCTCGGCTACGACGTCCGCCTCTTCGACCTGCGGGCCGACCTGCCCGTGCCGGCGGTGCTGGCGGTCGGCGTGCGCCGGGAGCCCGGGATCGGGATGCTGTGCTTCGCGGCCGGCAGCGGGCTCGAGCCGGAGGAGGCGATCCGCGCCGCGCTGTGCGAGACGGCGTCCTACGTGGCCGGCTTCCCCGAGCGGGTCGCGGCGAGCGTGGACGACGCGCGCGCGATGGCGGCGGACTACCGCCGGGTGACCGAGCTGCCCCATCACGCCCTGCTCTACGGGCTGCCGGAGATGGCGGCGCACGCCGCCTTCCTCTTCGACGACCCGCCGCTGGCGACGGTGGACGACCTGTATGCCGGCTGGCGGCGCGACCGGCCGGTGACCGACGACCTGACCGACGACCTGCGGATGCTGGTCGACCAGGTGGTACGGCTGGGCAGCGACGTCATCGTCGTGGACCAGACCTGCCCGGAGCAGCACCGCGCGGGCGTCCACACGACCGCGGTGATCGCGCCCGGCCTCCTGCCGATCGACTTCGGCTGGGCCCGCCAGCGCGCCCCGCACCACCCCCGGCTGCTCGCCCGGCTGGCCGGGCGGTCCCCGCACCCGCACCCGCATCCGTTCCCGTGACGACCGTGCAACGCAGACGAGGTGAGCATGATGACTGTTGACACGACCGCGGACTCGGCGGCGCGGACCGTGCGCGACTACGTGCGGGCGGTCTTCACCCGGGGGCGGAACCCGATGGCACCCGCCGACTTCGCCCCCGACTGGGACGACGCCCCCTCGAAGTACAAGACCTACCCGGCCGTGCCCCGGCTGGCCGCGCCGGGCTGGACCGGCGGGCCACTCGGCACGCTGCCGGGGCTGCTCGCCGCCGGGCCGGACGTCGACGGTCCACCGTGGACGGCCGACGCGATCTCCGCGCTGGCCGGCCTCGCCTACGGCGTCCAGGACCGCCGGCTCGCCGCCAACTGGAACCAGGACCTGCACAACCGGGTGCACTACCCGGGTGCCGTCTGGGGCCGGGCGACCGCGTCCGGCGGCGGCATGTACCCCTTGGAGATCTACTGGGTGGCGGGCGCCGGCGCGGCCGTGCGGCCCGGGGTGTACCACTTCCACACCGGACACCGCGGGTGGCAGCGGCTCGCCACCGGCGACCGCGTCGACGCGGTGCGCGCCGCGTGCCTCGGCGACCCGGGCGCGGCCCGGGCCGGCCAGTTCCTCGTGGTGACCACCCGGTTCTGGAAGAACGCGTTCAAGTACCACGACTTCTGCGTGCACGTGGTGACCCAGGACCTCGGCGCGCTGCTCGGTTCCTGGCACCTCATCGCCCGCGGGCTCGGCCGGCGGCTGCGGCCCGTGCTCTGGTTCGCCGACGAGGCCGTCAACGCCGAGCTGGGCCTGGCCACCGACGAGGAGAGCGCGCTGGCCGTGGTGCCGCTGCAGGCCCCGGACGGGCCCGCGCGCACCGCACCGGATCCGGCCGGGGAGGTGGCCGCGGTCGCCTTCGAGCGGTCCCGGCGGGTGCTGCGGCTCGACCGGGTGACCGCCGTGCACCGCTCGATGCTGGTGCACGAGGAGCCGCGACCGCCCGCACCGCCGGCGCCGGCCGACATCGCGTCCACTGTGGACGGTGTGGTCCTGCCCGAGCTGCCGGCGGGGCGGTGGGAGACCGACCTGACCGTCGCGCTGCGCCGCCGCCGGTCCAGCTTCGGCCGGTTCGGGCTGCAGGACCGGCTCACCGCGGCCGATCTGGGCGGCGTGCTGGGCGCCGCCGCCACGGCCGGCGACCTGCCGGACGATCTCGGCGGGCCGCCGCGCACCGGCCTGCACGTGCTCGTGAACGAGGTCGACGGTGTCCCGGCCGGCGCGTACGCCTACGATCCGGCGGGCCGGCGCCTCCGGCAGATCCGGGTGGCGCCGATGGCCGCCACCCTGCAGCGGGCGTACTTCCTCACCAACTACAACCTCGCCCAGGCCGGCGCCGTCGTGGCCATCTCGGCCCCGCTCGACGCGGCGCTCGAGCACTACGGGCCCCGCGGCTACCGGCTGGTCAACGCCGAGGCGGGCGCGGCCGCGCAGCTGGCCTACGTCGCCGCGGCGGCGCTGGGCGTGGGCTGCGGCGCGGTGCTCGGCTTCGACAACGAGGTGATCGACGACGCGCTGGAGCTGACCGGCACCGGCCACCACAGCGTGCTGTTCCTCCTGCTCGGCCAGGACCGCGCCACCGTCGGCGCGATCGACTCCCCGGTCGCGCCGCCGGCCGGCTGAACTTTTCCGACCCCTCGCTGGAGGACCAGATGACCATCACCGCAACCCAACCGCGAGCCCCCCGGGCCCGGCTGGCCACGCCCGGCCGGTTCCTGGTCCGCGTCGGAGGCCTGCCCCTGGCGGCGGCCGAGTCGCTGGCCTTCCCGGACACCGCCGCCTGGGCCGCCCGGCTGATCGAGGCGGAGGAGGACCTGCGCGGGCGCGGCGTGCGCATCGCCGACCGGCTGGCCGTCACGATCGGGTCGCTGCCGGATCCCGCCGAGGGCCGGGCCCGGCTGATCAAGCTGCGGCGGGACGTGTTCAACGGCCGGCCGCCCCGGGACCCGGCCGCCGCGCGGGCGGTGCTCGCCGAGGCGGCCCCGGAGGTGCTGGCCGACTACGAGGACTGGCTGGCCGCCCGCGAGGCGCATGACGAGCGGCTCGCCGCCGGCCCGGCCGTGTTCGAGGCCGAGCTGCGCACCCGCCAGGCGGCGCTGCGCGCGCTCGCCACGACCGTTGAGCTGCGCCACGGCCTGCTGCTGTCGTCCCGGGTCCTCGACCGCCAGCTGCCCGGATACCTGGACCGGTCCGGCGACCGGCTGGACAAGCGGGGCCGGCGGATGGAGCGCTCGCTGGTCGAGTACGCCTACCGGGCGTCGACGAAGACGAGCCCGTTCGCCACCTTCACCACGGTCTGCGGCGGCGAGTTCGCCGGCGAAGGGGCCGGCGGGCTGCTGCGCCTGCACCGGGACGGGCCCGGCCGTCACCACCACGTCCGGCTCAACATGGCCGCCCTGGTCCGGCTGGCCGGCGTCGTGCTCGGCCGCGACGACCTGCGCGCCGAGCTGCCCGTCCGGCTCGTCACCGGGCTGCGCCCCGGCGCCGAGCGCACGTCGTACCTGCGGCGGCGGCAGGTCGCGGTGGGCGCCAGCGGCCCGGTCGAGCTGGACCTGGTCCAGGAGAACCTCTTCCACCTGCCCTCCAGCCCCGTCCTGCACGAGCTGACCGAGCTGCTCGCCGGCGGTCGGACCCGGCCGCTGCGGGAGGTCGCCGCCGCGCTGGTCGCCGCCGACCCGGACGACCGGGCGCCGCGCGACGTCGAGGAGTACCTGCACCACCTGATCCGGCTGGGGGTGCTCGTCGCGCCGTCGCTGCGGGTCGACATCCACGACCCGGACCCGCTCGCCCGGTTCCGCGCCGGCGTGCGGGCGCTCGGCCGGCCCTGGGCGGAGACGCTCGCCGACCGGCTGGACACCGTGGACGGTCACCTCGCCGCCTATCCCGGCGGCGACCTGGACGACCGGCGGCGGCTGCTCGACGCGGTCGGCGACGAGCTGGCCGCGGCCCATGCCGACCTCGACCGGCCCGAGGTGAGCCCGCCCGGCACGCTCGTCTACGAGGACGTGGCGCTGCCCGGGCGGGTGCTGGCCGATCGGGGCGCCTGGGCCGGCATGGTCGGCGACCTGGCGCGGGTCGCGACGATCCTGCCCGTCTTCGACATCTCCATCGCCCGCCGGCTCGTGACGAAGGGGTACTTCCGCGCCCGGTACGGCGCCGGCGGCCGCTGCGACGACCTGCTCACCTTCGCGCACGAGTACCGCGACGACTTCTTCGACCACTTCGTGCGCACCCAGATGCGCCGCCGCCCGTTCGACGCCGACAACCGCTACGTCCGCCAGGCCAACACCTTCCACCTGAGCGAGGTCGACGCGCTCGACGACGCGCGGGAACTGGCCGCGCGCCTGGTCAACGAGGCCTACCGGGCGTTGCCCGCCGGCGCCGAGGAGCTCGTCCTCGACGACGACTTCGTCGACCGGGTCGCCGAGCGGGTGCCCGGCACCCTCGGCCCGGTCGAGGCGCACGGGTTCTTCGTGCAGGTCGCCCGCCGACCCACCCCGCTGGCCGTGGTCAACCGGGGCTTCACCGGCCCGGCGCTCATGCTGTCCCGGTTCGAGGACTGCCTGACCGGTGCCGGCGCCGGGCTGCTGGAGCACGCGCTGACCGCGGCGCAGCCCGACGGCGTCGTCCTGGCCGAGCTCAAGGGCGGCTACGAGGCCAGCAACCTCAACCTGCACCCGGCGGTCACCCCCTACGAGCTGGTCTGCCCCGGCGACATCAGCACCCGCCCCGCGGCCCAGCAGATCCCGATCGACGACCTGGTCCTGCACGACGACCCGGACCAGGACCGCCTGGTGCTGCGCTCGGCGCGGCTCGGGGTCGAGGTCGTGCCGGTGTACCTGGGCTTCCTGCTGCCCCTGGCCCTGCCCGAGGTGCAGCAGGTGCTGCTCACGTTCTCGCCGACCGGGCTGGCCGCGATGGACCTGTGGGCCGGCACCGACGTGCCGCTGCCCGGCGAGGGCATCGTCGCCTACCCCCGCATCCGCTACCGCGACGCGGTCCTGCAGCGGCGGATGTGGAAGGCGCACCCGGCCTGCCTGCCGGCCCCGGCCGGCGACGCCGACGGCAGCGCCGTGGTGCTGGAGTGGGCGCGCTGGCGGCGCCAACACGGCCTGCCCCGGCGGGTCTTCGCCACGCTGGACGGCGCCGGCGGCCGGGTGGTCAAGGCGGCCGCCGAGACCGCGGGCGGCCCCGGGATCGGCGCCAACAAGCCGCTGTACGTCGACTTCGACAGCTACTTCTCGGTCAACCTGCTCGCCTCGGTGGCCCGCGCGGCCGGCCGCCGGCTGGTGTTCACCGAGATGCTGCCCGACCACCACGAGCAGGCCCTGACCGAGAACGGCTCGGCCCACGTCAGCGAGCTGATCCTGGCCTTCAACGCAGCACACGACGCAGCCCGGGAGGAACGATGACCGACTGGATCGGCCTGCACATCTACTACGCCAGCAACGCCGACCCGCTGCTGCTGCAGTGCGTCGCGCCGCTGGTGGCCCGGCTGCGGGAGCGCGGGCTGCTGCGGCGCTGGTTCTTCATCCGCTACTGGGTGGAGGGGCCGCACATCCGGCTGCGGCTCCTGCCCGCGAGCGAGGCCGTCGCGGCCGAGGTGCGCACGGTCGCGCAGGAGGCGATCGCGGCCTTCCTCAAGCGCCGCCCGGCGCTCTACGACGCGTCCACCGCGAACAGCGGCGACGTGTACCGCCGGCTCTACGTCGCCGAGTACGGCGAGGAGCGCTGGGAGCAGGAGTACGGCGAGTCCGGCATGCCGTTCCGCGCCAACAACTCGGTGCACGAGATGGCCTACGAGCCGGAGTACGACCGCTACGGCGGGCCGGCCGGCATCGAGCTCGCCGAGTGGAACTTCGAGGCCTCGAGCGACCTCGTGCTGCGGCTGCTGGCCACGACCAACACCCACGTCCGGTCGGTGCTGCTGGGCACGTCCGCGCAGATGAGCGCCGCGCTGTGCTTCGCGTTCCTGCGCGAGCCGCCCCGGGTCGCGGACTTCTTCACCAGCTACCGCGCCTTCTGGCAGGCGTCCTTCGGCGAGCCCGGCGACGCCATGCAGGACCGCTTCGACGCCAACTTCGCCCGGATCGGCAGCGAGCTGGGCCACCACCTGTCCCGGCTGGGCGCGGGCGCGGCCGATCCGGGGGCGGGCCGGCTGACCGCGGTCGAGCGCGGCTGGATCGACCACGCGATCGAGCTGCGGGCCGAGGTCGTGAAGCTGGCGGAGGCCGGGCAGCTGGTGTTCCGCCGCGGGCCCGACGCCGAGCCGACCGTGGTCCACGACCTCGACGTCGCGTTCACCGTGCTGCTCAGCTCGTACGTCCACATGACCAACAACCGGCTGGGCGCCAGCATCCTGGACGAGACCTACCTGTCCTATCTGATGACCCTGGCCCTGCGGCCCGTCGAGGCGGAGGTGGCGGCGTGACCGAGGCGACCGTCACCGAGGCGGTTCCCGAAGCGGGCGACTGGGACCAGCGGCTGCGGCCGGACATCGTGCTGGGCGCGCCGCTGCGGCAGGGCGACACGGTCGTGCACTACCTGAAGGACCCGCGCACCGGCTGGTACTACCGCCTCGGCAGCCGGGAGTTCTTCCTCGCCTCCCGGCTCGACGGGCGGCACAGCCGCGAGGAGATCGAGCAGGCCTACGCCGACCGGTTCGGCCGCCGGCTCACCCCGGCGCACTGGGACAGCCTGTTCCAGCTGCTGCGGACCCGGCAGCTGCTCACCGGCGGCGCGGAGGCCGGGCTCGACGAGCTCAAGGCCAAGGCGCAGCGGGAGCGCCGGTCGGGCCGGTGGCGCCTGCTCTACGCCCGCATCCCGCTGGTCGACCCGGACCCGTTCCTGCGGTGGCTGGCCGCGCGCGCCGGCGCGATCTACTCGCCGTGGTTCGTCCTGCCGGCGTTGCTGGCCGCGGCCCTCGCGGTCGGGATCGGCCTGGCCGACCTGCCGGCGCTGTACGCCGCGTCCCGGATGAACGTGGGGCACCCCCTGGCGATCGTCTCGTTCACGACCACCTGGCTGGTCGTCGCGCTGCACGAGGCGGCGCACGGGCTGACCAGCCGGCGGTTCGGGGGAGCGGTCACCGAGATGGGCCTGATGTGGCGGTTCCCGCTCATCACGCCGTACTGCAAAACCGACGACGTGGTGCTGTTCGCCAAGCGCCGCCACCGGGTCTACACCGCCTTCGCCGGCGTGTTCGTCAACCTCCTCGCGCTGGTGCCCTTCGCCGCCGCCTGGAAGCTGAGCACCCCCGGCACGCACGGGCACGCCCTCGCCGGCTCGCTGCTGCTGTACGGCATGCTGACGGCCGGCCTCAACCTGCTGCCGCTGCTGCGGCTGGACGGCTACTTCATGCTCAACCACGCGATCGGCATGGCCGACCTGCGCCGCGAGGCCTACCGCTTCTGGGGCGCCGTGCTGCGCCAGCGCGGCGTCGGTGCCTACCGCCGCGCGGACCGGTGGGCCTACGGCGTCTACGGGCTGGCCATGTTCGCACTGTTCGGCGCGATGCTGTGCGGCATCGTCGGGGTGTGGTACTGGAGCCTCAACCGCTGGATCGGCCCGGTCGGCGCGGTGGCGCTGCTGAGCACCGAGGCGGTCCTGGTCGCGGCGCTGATCGTGTTCCTCAACCGGCGCCGGGCCCGCAAGCGGGCGCTGCGCGAATCCGGCGAGGCCGGCGACGAGACCCGTCGCCGGCCCTAGCGCCTTACCGCGCCCGGCGGCCGGGCAGCAGCCGGCGCAGCACGCCCTTCGTCGCCGCGCCGGCGCGGTAGGACTGCGCCAGGTACGAGCCGCAGACGATGTTGGCGCCGGCCAGCACGGGCACCGCGACCTGCGTCACCCGCTGGCGGCGCTGCCACTTCGCGATCTCCGGTGGCGTTGCCGGGGTCGGCGCGGTGGCGTCCTGCACCTCGATGCGGTCGCCCCGCGCGGCGGCCTGCTCGGCGGCCTTGCCGATCCGCATGCCGCAGTACGCGGCGTACGCCGTGGCGGCGGCGCCGAGGACGGTGATGCCGGCCTTCGCCGCCCCGACCGGGGCGAAGCCCTTCTGCAAGGCCAGCCGCCGGCCGCTCGTGCGGGTCAGCTGCAGCCCGGCCAGCGTGGTGGCGGCGACGCCGGCCCACTGCAGGGGGCTGAAGCGAACCCAGGCCGACTCGGCCACCCTGATCCGGTCGATGCCCTGCTCCAGGTCGCTGCCGGACTTGTTCACGCCGGTCACCCCCATGACCGTGCCGCCGAACCACAGCGCCGAACCCACGTCGTGCACGGCCTGGGCGATCGCGTGGTTGTCCGACTCCAACGTCTGCAACATATGTCCCCCGATAGAGAAAGAGCGGTGCGTCCGATGGCGGTCCCGCTTCCCCGGCCGAGCGGAACCAAACGAGCGGCGACGTCCGGCCAACGGCCCGGCGCGACGGCCGGGCCGGTGTTTGCCCCGGAGCCAACCGGGTAGACCCGTCCGGCCCGGACGCATGTCTTCGTGATCATGCGCGGTACCGCGTCCGCACCACGGGTTTGCCACGATCCCGGAGACTTCCGGTCGCTCCGCCGGGGCATTCGCCTCAGGTCGGCGCCGCGGCTGCCGACTGGAGGCGGTGAGACAGCCGTGGCCGGGTGCGCGGGCCGTCGTCGCGCACCCTCCGCGGCGGGGACGCGGAGGTGGCGATGGTCGGCGGGTCGGCTCGGGCCTCGGCGGTCGCCCGGGGCGCGGTGCATGTCGCCGGCCTGGAGGTCCTGGGCGAGATCGGGCGGGGGGCCCACGCGGTCGTCTACCGCGCCCGCCGCGACGGCGCCGACTATGCGCTGAAGGTCCTGCGCGGCGACGTCGGCGAGCACGAGGAGGTGTCGCGGGCGATCCGGCGCGAGGCCGGCCTGCTGGCCTGCGTGTCGCATCCGTGCGTCGGCCGGGTGTACGAGGTCGGTACCGCCGGCGGCCGGCCGTACCTGGTCCTGGAGCTGCTGCACGGGCGCCCGCTCGCCGATGTCCTCGACGCCGGTCCGCTGCCGGTGCCGCACGCGATCCGGCTGGCCGCCGATCTGGCGGGGGCGCTGGCGGCGGCGCACCGGGTCGGGGTCGTGCACCGTGACGTCACGCCGCAGAACGTGATGGTGGACTCGGGCGGCCGGCCGATGCTGGTCGACTTCGGGCTCGCCGTGCACACCTACCGGGCGGCCGGGGACGAGACGGCGGGCACGTTCGCATACGCCGCGCCGGAGCAGACCGCCATGCTCGCCCGGACCGTCGACGGGCGCGCCGACCTGTACGCGCTCGGCGTGGTGCTCTTCGAGTGCCTGACCGGCCGCCGCCCGTTCGAGGCGCCCGACGTGGGGGAGCTGATCCGGCTGCACGCGGTCGCGCCGCCGCCGGACGTGCCGGCGCTGCGGCCCGAGGTACCGCCCGAGCTGGCCGCCATCGTCGGCCGGCTGCTGGCGAAGGACCCCGACGACCGGTACCAGGACGGGGAAGCCCTCGCCAAGGATCTGCGGGCGCTGCTCGGCGCGCGGTACGCGCTGTCCGCCGGCTCCGCCGTCACGGCCGGCCCCGCGCGCCGCCCGCTCGTCGGACGGCAGGCCGAGCTGGCCCGGCTGGAGGCGCTGTGGCATCAGGCCCGGCTGGGCAGCGGCACCGCCGTCCGGCTGGTCGGCCCGTCCGGCATCGGCAAGACCCGCCTCGCCGACGAACTGGCCGACCGGGTCCGCGGCGGCGGCCGGACCGTGCTGGAGCTGCCGTGCACGCCCGGGGCGCCGCCGCTGGCCCCGATCCGCACGGCGCTCGAGCGGCACGTCCGGGGCCTGGACCGGCTGCCGGCGGCCGAGCGCGACGACGCGATCCGCCGGCTGCGGACGGCGGCCGGGACCTCGGCCGCGGTCCTGCAGCTGCTGTCGCCGGCGCTGGCCGACGTCCTGCACGCGCCGCGGCTCACCGACGAGGACCGCCAGGAGCAGCTCGGCACGGCCGTCACCGCGTTCCTCGGCGACCTCGCCCGGGCCGAGGGCGGCCTGCTGCTCTACGTCGACGACGCCCAGTGGCTCGACGGCGGCAGCGCCCGCGTGCTGCGCGAGCTGGCGTCCGCGCCGCGCGGTGCTCCGCTGCTGCTGCTCACCACCGAGCCGGACGACCCGGCCGCCTCCGCCCACGACACCCGCATCCGGCTGCGACCGCTGGCCGAGTCACAGGTCGTGGAGCTGGCCTCCACCCAGCTCGGCGGCACCCCGGTCGCGGCCCGGCTCGGCACGCAGCTGACGAACCGCAGCGAGGGCAACCCGTTCGCGGTCCTGGAGTACCTCCGCGCCATGCTCGACGCGTGTGTCATCCGCCCGGCGTGGGGCAGCTGGCTGCTCGACGAGCGGGCGCTCGATCGCCTCGCCCTGCCCGCGGACGTGCTGGACCTGATCGTCGGCCGGGTCGGCGCGCTGCCCGCCGCGAGCCGCCGGCTGCTGGTCGCCGCCGCCGTGATCGGCGCCCCGTTCCGGCCCGGACTGCTCGCCGAGGCCGGCGGCGTCGGGCCGGCCGAGGCGGTGAGCGCGGTCGAGGACGCCGTGTCCCGCGGCATTCTCGAGCGTGACGGCGGCACCTACGCGTTCCTCCACGTCCGGGTCAGCGACGCGATTCTCGCCGACCGGGACGCGGCGGAGATCCGCGCCCTGCATCAGCGCGTCGCCACGGCGCTGGACGGCGCCGGGCCCGTGGAACCGGACCAGTGGTACGTGATCGCCGCGCACTACGCCCGGGGCGACCGCGACGAGCGGCCCGACCGGATGTACCGGGCCTGCCTCGCCGCGGCGCGCACGGCGATGGCCGAGCAGGCGCCGGCCCGGGCCCTGGAGTATCTCGACCTGGCCGCCGACGCGGCGCAGCGCGGCGACGTCATGCTGGACAGCGCATACCACCGGGCGGTCGGCCTGGCCCGGCTGCGCACCGGCGGGCTGGCCGCGGCCCGGGAGAGCCTCGCGACCGCGGCCTCGATCGAGCCGGACCCATTCCGCCGGGCCGAGATCCTCGGCCTCGTCGCCGAGGCCCAGCAGCACGACTTCGCGGCCAACGACTCGGTCGAGACGGTCCGCCAGGCGCTCGCCGAGGCCGGCCACCGCCTGCCCGCCAACCGCCTGCTGCTGCTCGGATCGACGCTGTGGTTCGTGCTCCTGGGCATCGTCGGCCGGCGCCGCGGGATCGCGAGCGGGCCGGATCTCGACCGCTTCCGCACGCAGGCGGCACTGTTCGACATCGGCTCGCTCGGCGCCGGCGTGGCCATGCGGCCGCTGCTGTCCCTGTGCCTGCTGCTGCGTTCCGGGTACGTGGTGAACCGGGTCGGTCCCGGGCCGCAATACGTCCGGCTGCAGACCGGATACGGCATGGTCGCCGGTTACGGCGGAGCCCGCCGGCGGGCGCGGCGATGCTTCGCCCGGGCCGCCGCGAGCGCCGAGCTCACCGGCGATCCCGGGCTGCGGGCATACGTGGCGTGGGCCGAGGCCATGGCCACCGACGGGATCCGCCGGATCGGGCCGTCCTCCGGCGCCGCGCTCCGCTCGGTGCTGCAGGAGCACGGGCGCTGGCTGGAGCTGGGGCACTACCAGTTCGCCGTGTCGGCCCTCGGTGCGATTCTCATGTTCCGGGGGTACGCGCACGAGGCGTCGCACTGGTACGAGCGCGCCCGGGCCCGGATGGACGCCGCCGTGGCGACGCCGCGCAATCCGGTGGCGACGCTCGGCGTGCTGGTCGCGGCGTGCGCCGGCAACCGGGCGCTGCTCGAGCGGCGGCTCGCCGAGATGCGCGACACGGTCGAGCAGGAGCGCGACGACCCGTCGCAGCGGCTCAACCTGGTGGTGGCGGCCGCGCACACGGCGGCGCACTACGGCGACGAGGGCCATGACATCCGGTCCGTCGTCGCGCAGGTCCGGCGGCTGCGCCTCACGCCGCGCAAGGTCTGGGTCATCCAGCGCCAGCTCTGGCTGGAACTGGCCCGCGGCCTGCTCGCGTCGCTGCGCTCGGCGGAGCCCGGGGACCGGCCGGCCCTGGCCCGCTCGGCCCGGTGGGCGTTGCGGACCCTCCGCCGGGCCAGGGGCGGCCCGGCATTGCGCGCCTACCACCACGTCGTCTGCGCGGAGTACCTCCGGCTCACCGGCGCTCCCCGCCGCGCCCTGCGCCGTCTGGCCCGCGCCGAGCTGCTCGGGCAAACGCTCGACCTGCCGCTGCTGAGCTGCGAGGCGGCGACGATCCGGGCGCGGGTCCTCAACGGCCTCGGTCATCGGGCCGAGGCCGACCGCCAGGCCGGGCAGGCGCTGCGCCTGGCCACCCAGCTGGGCCTGGAACACCGGGCCCGGGCCCTGCGGGCCGAGTTCCGCATCGCCGAGACCGGCAGTCCCGCCCATGCCGCCCGGACCGCCGGGGCCGGCCGGACCAGCTCGCCGGTCGCCGGCCCGGCCGCCCGGCGGCTGGCGGCGGTCCAGCAGATCAGCGTCGCGGCCGCGACCGTCCTCGACGTGGACCAGCTCGCCCGGGTCGCGCTGGACGAGACCATCGGCATCTTCGCCGCGGAACGGGCGATCCTGTTCGTGCCCGACCCCGCCACCGGCCGCCTCGTTCCCCACCTCGGCCGGGGCCCGCGGCGCACCGACCTCGACGAGCTGACCAGCTACGGCTCGACCTTCGTCGAGCAGGTGCGGCAGAGCGGCGAGGCGGTCGTGGTCACCAGCGGCGAGCACGGCGTGGCGCTCGGCTCGCACAGCGTCGTCACCCACGGCCTGCGCAGCGTCATGGTCGCGCCGCTGCAGCTGCAGGGGGAGCTCCTCGGCGCCGTGTACCTCGACAGCCGCGTGGCGAAGGGCGTGTTCACCGCCGACGACGTCGACATCCTCACCACCATCACCAACCAGATCGCGGCGTCGATGGTGACCGCGCAGGCGGCCCAGCTGGAGCTGACCGTCCGCACGGCCGAGCGCCGCAGCGAGCTGGCCGACATCATGCGGACCTCGATGGCCGAGGTCAGCGAGACGCTGGACCCGCAGGCGGTGACCGCCAGGCTGCTCGCCACCCTGGTCCGGACGATCGGCGCGGATCTCGGCGTCGTGCTGCACGACGACGGCACCTGCACGAGCACCGCCACGCCCGGCGCGCGGCCGGTCGCCGACCCCGCGGCGCTGGACCTGCTCGACCTGTTCGACTCTCCGGGTCACGGCGCGGTCGAGACGCCGGACGCGCCCGTCGTGGCGCTGCTGCCGGCGGCGCGCGCCTGGCTGGCGATCCCGCTGGCGGGCCGGCAGCACCGCGTCGGGCTGCTCCTGCTGCTCTCCGCCGGCGAGCCCTACGACGACGGGCGGCTGCGCGTCGCGGTCGCCCTCGCCGAACAGGGCATGGTCGCCCACGACAACGCGCTGCTGTACCGCCAGGTCCGGCGGCTGGCGAGCACCGATCCGCTGACCGGGCTGTACAACCGCCGGACGTTCTTCGAGCTCAGCGACGAGCTGTTCGCCGCGGCCGGCGACGATGAGCCCAGCGCGGCCGTGATGCTCGACATCGACCACTTCAAACGCGTCAACGACACCCACGGCCACGCCGCCGGCGACGACGTCATCCGCGAGGTCGCCGCCCGGCTGCGCCGCGCGCTCCGCCACGGCGACGTGCTCGGCCGGCACGGCGGCGAGGAGTTCGCGCTGTGGCTGCCGCGGACGACCGCCGCCGAAACGGCGGAGGTCGCCGAACGACTCCGGCACCTCGTCACGGCGACGCCCGTCGCGACGCGCGCCGGTCCGCTGCGCGTGACCATGAGCGCGGGCTGCACCCAACGGCACGCCGCCGACCGCAACGTCGAGGACACGCTCGCCCGCGCCGACAAGGCGCTCTACGAGGCGAAGCAGAACGGCCGGGACCGCGTTGCCACCCGATGACCGCGGCGCGACAGCGGCTCACGACGCCGCCCTGTGCTTGCCGATGAGGCCGAGGGCCCTCCACGGGCGGAGGGCGGGTGCGTCGCTGGCGTGCGGTCGGTACAGTTCGAGTATCGAACCCGGTCAGCACGAGATCCACACCAACGACGGCCGCCGACTGCTCGTTGCCGTCTCGAGCGCGGAAACCGGCATTCCCGTGTTCCTGCTGCACGGCACGCCCGGCAGTCGTTCCGGCCCCCGGCCGCGCTCCGACAAGCTCTATATGCTCGGGATCCGGCTCATCTCCTACGATCGTCCCGGCTACGGCGGATCGTCGCGTCATCCGGGGCGCAGCGTCGCGGACGCGGCCGACGACGTCCGGGCGATCGCCGACGCGCTTGGGCTCGACCGGTTCGCGGTCGTCGGACGATCCGGCGGGGCTCCGCACGCGCTGGCGTGCGCCGCGCGGATGCCGGACCGGGTCACCCGCACCGCCGCGCTGGTCGGCCTCGCGCCCGCCAACGCCGAGGGGCTGGACTGGTATGACGGGATGACCGACGGCAATGTGCAGGAGTACACCACCGCGGAGGCCGATCTCGTCGCGCTGACCGAGCAACTGCACGAGCGGGCGCGCCGCACGGCGGACGACCCGGATTGGTTTCTCGACTTCCTGCGCGACCAGATGACCGAGGCG
Source organism: Dactylosporangium sp. CA-092794 (assembly GCF_050948465.1). NCBI lineage: Bacteria > Bacillati > Actinomycetota > Actinomycetes > Micromonosporales > Micromonosporaceae > Dactylosporangium > Dactylosporangium sp. CA-092794. Next base: position 2,652,153 of record NZ_CP192044.1, read on the forward strand.
GACAAGCGCGTGGTCCGCGGGCTGCCGATCCGGCGCCAGCTGCTGCACTCCTACCGTGAGGCGCTGCGGTGCGGGCCGTATGGCTGGGTCGACGACGTGCTCGCCTTCGGCAAGGACTGGGGCTTCGACTTCGCCGACATCACCGGGCCGGTCCTGCTCTGGCACGGGGCCGAGGACAACTTCTCGCCGGCCGGCCACACCCGCTGGCTCGCCCGGCAGATTCCGCATGCCGAGGTCCGGGTGCAACTGCGCACGGCCCACTTCGGCGCGCTGGAAGTGCTGCCGGAGATCCTGTCCTGGCTGGCCAGCGGCCCGGTGCACTCCGGCGACGGGCCGCGCCGGAGTGCGGGGGACCGCCGTCCCTGACGGGTCAGTAGGGATGCGGGTCGATGATCCGGTGCACGAGCTGGCCATCCCGCAGCGTGTTCACGGTCGGGTGCTCGTCGCCGATTCGCTCGCCCAGCTCGGCGATACGCGCGTCGAGGTCGGCCCGCTGCTCCAGCAGGGCGAGGTTGGCCCGGCACCGAAGCGTGTTGGGGTGCTCCGGCCCGAGGACGTCGTGCATGCGGCCGGCGAGGTCGGTCAGCTCCGCGATGGCGGTGGACCGGCCGTCGAGGGTTTCGGCGATGCAGACGGCCCAGTTCATCCGGGCCGACAGCGTGTACGGATGATCGTCCTTGAGCTGCCGGTCCAGCCCGTCGGCGGCCTGCCGCGCCAGCCGGACCGCCCGCTCGTGGTCGCCCTCCGCCCGGGCCAGCAGCGCGAGGTTGCCGACGCAGACGATGGTGTGCGGATGCTCGGCGCCGAGGTTGTCCTCGTAGGCCGCGTGCACCGCGTGCAGTTTGACGCCCGACTCCGAGTGCCGGCCCAGCGAGAGCAGCGTCATGGCGAGGCTCAACTGGCTGCTCAGCGCGTCCGGGTTGGTCTCGCCGAGGTCGTTGGACAGTTGTGTGGCGGCCGTTTCGAGCAGTTCGGCCGCCTCCTCGGCGTGGCCGTGGCTGTGCAGGGACACCGCGAGATTGGTCTGGCACAGCAGTGTGTTGCGGGTGTCGTCGGCCCGCATCGTCTTGTACTGGTTGAGCACGGTCTTGAGCCACTCCACCGCCTGCTCGTAGTCGCCGGCGTCGCGGATGTCCCGGCCCAGATTGGTCGCCGAGTACAGCGTGTACGGGTGGGTCTCGCCGAGGATCGACTTGCGGGAGTTGTACACCGTGTCGTCCCGCTTCCGGGCTTCCCGGAAATCGCCCATCAGGCGGTAGGAGATGGCGAGGTTGTTCAGCGCCACGAGGGAGCGTGGATGATCCTCGCCGAAGTCCTCGGACCAGACCGTGTGGGTCTCCTCGTCGGCGCGCAGGGCCTCGCCGTAGCGGCCCAGCCCGCGCAGGTCGCGGGCCAGGCCGCCGGCCGTCATCAAGGTGTGCGGGTGGCGCGGCCCGAGCAGCTCGCGCTGCGCCTCGAGCACGACGCTGTCCAGCTCCAGCGAGTCGGCGAAGTTGCCCTGTGAGCCGAGGATGTTGGCGAGGTTGAACCGCAGGTGCAGCAGTTGCCGCCGCAGTGTCCGGTGCGCCTCCGGGTCGGTGGTCTCCGCCAGCATCCCGGACCAGGTCGCGTCGAGCTGCTCCGCGTTGCGGCGGGCGCCCTCGAGGTCGAAGCGCAGCCAGTCGAATCGCACGCGGTCGATCATCAGCGCGCGGACGGATTCGTCGTCGCTGGTCGCCGCCTTGGTGACCTCGAGGTGGGGCCAGAGCATGCGGTACTGCGGCCAGGCGTCCGGATCGTCCACCTCCTGGTTGCGCGGGCGGGCGTCGGCGAGCACCCGGTGCACCTGGCGGCGGGTCAGCTGCAGTTCCTCCTCACTCATCCGGCTGCGCACGGCGTGCTGCAGCAGGCGGTGCACGAACACGATGCCGGGGCGTTCGCGGCTGCCGGGCTCGCCGCGCAGGTCGATGCGCAGCAGCGCCAGGCGGTGGACCTGCTGCACCAGCGAGGCCCGGAACATGTAGTCCGAGACGTTCGGGTTGAACGGGTGCAGCGCCGCCGCGAACGAGTCGCTGTACACGAGGTCGAGGGCGATCTCCGGCGCGAAGACCGAGCACAGCTGCAGCAGCCGGTACGCCGCCGGGGAACGCTCGTGGAGCCGCCGCAACGAGAGGTCCCAGGTCGCTTCGATCGGGGTGTCGGACTGCGGCTCGAGCAGAGCCCGCGGGCCGGATCGGGCGATGTACTTCAGGTAGTCGTTGACGGAGTTGCCGGTGTCGGCGAGCCAGGCCGCCGCGGCGGCCACCGCGATCGGCAGGTCGCCCAGTTGCTCGGCGATCCGGTCGGCGTCCTCGTCGGACATGGCCGGCACCCGGTGCTGGATGTGTTCCCGGCTTTCCCGGCGGGTGAACACGTTGACCGGCAGCAGCTTCACGCGCTCGCCCCAGGTCGACACCCGCGACGTGATGATCACATGACCGGCACCGGTCGGCAGGTAGTCCTCGATTCCCGGGGCGTCCTCGGCGTTGTCGAACACGACGAGCCAGCGCTTTTCGGTGTGCTGGAGTTCCTGCAGTACCGCGCGGGCGTACTCCTGCACGGTCGAGCGCGACGGCACGCCGAGCAGGCTACCGAGGTCGGCGAGCTCGCTCTCGATCGTGTTCGCCTGCTCGACGTTCAGCCAGAACACGATGTCGTAGGCGGCCCGGAAGCGGTACGCGTATTCGATCGCCAGCTGCGTCTTGCCGATGCCGCCCATGCCCTGCAGCGCGACCGGCTCGCCGCCGCCCAGCACGACCGCGGTGCCGGCCCGCAGCTGGTCGCGCAGCTGGTGGAGGTCCTGCTCGCGGCCGGTGAAGCGGATGTTGCGCCCGGGCACGCTGAAGACGAGGTTTTCCCGGCCCGGATAGCGCGGGCCGCCCGCCACCTCCGGTTCCACCCCGTCCGCGTTCGCCCCGATCAACCGCAGGAGCCGCTGGGCCGCGACCGCGGCGGTCTGCGCGCCGAGCACGGTGGCGGTGTTGGCCTGCGGGATGCCCGGCAGCCGGCGCACGTCGGCGACGTAGAACACGAGCGGCGCCCAGTCCGCGGCCCGGTCCGACGACGCGGCCTCGCGCTCGACGTTGTACGGCGAGACGATCATCAGTGTCCGGGAGAACTCGCCCGGCGCCGGGTCCGCCTCCCACTGGTCGATGACCTGGACGTCGGCCTTCCCGAGCACGTGGGCGATCCACTCGGCCCAGACCCGGTCCTGGTTGGCGTAGCGCAGCACGATCTCGCGCTCGGCCACGGCGGCATGGCGGACGTACCGGGCCCGGACCTGCTGGCGGGTGACCTCGTCCATCGGGGGCAGGCTGGTCACCGCCGAGTCGGTGATCTGCGTCGTGAGCGCCTCGTAGGCCGACAGCAGCGAGGTGCGCACGCCGGGCTCGTCGCCGAAGACCGCCAGGACCTCCTCGTAGGCGTAGAACGCCCGGTACGGGATCTCGACCTTCTTCCAGTACTCGCCACGGGCCTCCCGGTCGAACCCGGCCGGCAGTCCGGCGAAGCGTTGTACGGCGACCTTCCGCCCGGCGTCGGCTTTCTCCTGCTCCGACGGATCGACGCGCATCGGCACCGGCAGGACCCGGATCTGCCGGTGCTGCCGGTAGCGCTGGTCGACCAGCCGCGCGACGTGGGCCGCGCCGTCGATGCCCTGGTCGTTGAGGGTGAAGCAGGTGACCAGGGTGTCGGGCAGGTGGATCGTGCAGATGTCGGCGACGTCGCTGAAGCCGGTCCGGCTGTCGATCAGCGTGTAGTCGTAGTGGCGCTTCATGTCGGCACGCAGGGCGTCGAGGAACAGCCCGCCGCGCTGGCGCTCGTAGAACGCGTCCCAGTCCATCGCCGCGAGGTTGGTGGAGTAGTCGTTGTTCTGCTGACCGGCGGAGAGGAAGTCCAGCGTGCCGCCGTCGGGGAAGTGCGGCCAGCGCAGCGAGAACGAGTACTTGCGGACCCGGGCGTACTCCTCGTACCAACGTTCGTCGTCGCCCCGCTGTCGTGTGGTGGCCCACTCGTACTCGCGGATCAGCTCGATGACACCCTCGGTCGTGTCCAGCGCGGCATGGTCGATGAACGGGGCGAAGTACCGCGCCAGCCCGGGCGACTCGAGATCCCAGTCGACCATGAGCACACGCTTGCCGTTGGCGGCCAGAATCCACGCGACGTTGGCGAGGGCCATCGTCCGGCCTGTCCCGCCTTTGTACGAGTAGAAGGTGACGACCTTCCCGTTGCGCTGGTCACTCATCGTGCGCTCCCGTTATCGGGTGGATGCGGGCCGAGGCGGCCGAGCCGGGGGCGGCGGCCGGGCGGGCCGGCGGGTGCGTAGCTCGGGCCGTCTTTCATGTATTCGCGCCGCATGCGGTTGACGACCTCGGGCATGTCGCTGCGCCAGTCCGCCACGGTGGTGAAGCGCACGAACCGGCGAGTGCCGCGCAGGCGGCGCTCCAGCTCGCCGAGGTAGCGCGCGCCGTGCGGCTCGAACTGCGGGTCGTGCTCGTCGGCGACGGCGGCGACGGTCACCCAGGAGTACTCGTGGCGGCCCATCCACTGCTGCATCCACTGGACCTGCCGTCTGCCGTTGTCGGTGGCGAGGCTCCACGGGTCGACGAGGATGATCCCGGGAAAGTCGCTGAACAGCGTGTCGTCGGTGACGTAGCCGATGATGTCCACGGGCAGCCGGATCCGCGCGGCCTCGGCGGCGACGGCGTCGGCGACCGGGTTCATGCCCTCGAACGGCTGCCAATGCTCGGCCCGCGGGCCGTAGCCGGCGCCCGACCCGCGGCCGTTCGGCCCGGGCAGCTCCCCGCTGGTCGGCGCGAGGACCGCCACCGTGAACGGCGCGGTCGGCCACGCCCACACGCGCTGCGGCTCCACCAGGTCGACCGCTGTCGCCAGCGCGACCGGGGAGTCGCCGGCGATCCGGATGATCTCCCGGGCCAGCCGCTCCAGGACCTGCGTGTACTGCTCCCGGAAGGTCGCGAGCCGGCACAGGACGCTCAGCCCGTTGGCCACATACTCCGGGATGTCCTCGGCAAGGTGGCGGGCGCGGCTGAGGTCCACCCGGAAATCGTCGATCCCCGGGGGCGGCGCCCAGAGCACGTGCAGGATGTGGGCCTGCGCGACCGCGGGCGAGTCGGCCTTGGCGAGCCGGCGATGGAAGGTCGCGCGCTCGCTGTTGGCCTCCCGGCTGGTGAGGTACTGCTCGGAGTAGAGCGCCACGAGGACGTCCGCGGAGGCCAGCGCCGCCCGGATCTCCTGCTGCCGGTCCGTGCCGGGCGGGAGGGCGACGTCGGCGAACCCGATGTGCGCCCGGTCGAGCCCGGTCAACTCGTGGATCTTCGTCACCAGGTCGTCGAACACCTGGCGCACCCAATGGCTGGGCACGAACGTCGCCTCGTCGACGCGCGGTCGGGCGTAGTTGAGGAAGAACAACCGGCGGATCGGCTCTTCGGCGTCGTGGGCCATCGGCCGGCTCATGGGGAGTTCCCGGCAGTCACCTGCGGCTCTCCCCTCGTCACCCAACGCAAAGGTATGACCAGAGTAGAGGTGGAGTCTGGGTGCCGCCAGTCCGCGAATACGGGTTGCTCAGCGCCGGGACGGCCGGCCCGGTGACCGCCGTGCGGGTGTGGTGGAGGCTCGGCGGAGGCTCAGTGCGGCCAGCCGGCCATCGACCGGCCGATGTTGGCGACGAACCGCTCGCCGGTCGTGGTCAGGGCGCCGCTGCCCTGCAGCTGCGCGACCGCGTCGACGGTCCAGTCGCGGTACATCCGGTAGTTCCGCAACGCGACCGGCGCGTCCGCGTCCCCGCGAATGGCGCGGACACGCCATTGATCGGCGACCGCCTGGTGTGCGAACGTGCCATGGAGCGCGCCCTCGATCGGGCGCGGATCCGGCCGCCAGCCGACCTTGAGCCGCCGCGGGTCGTCGTGGTCGACGAGCTGGTGCGCGTCGAGGATCGCGTTGAGCTTGCCGTGCTGGAACTCGTGCACGAGGACGATCGCGAGCTCGTCGGCCGGCGCGGGCGTCGAGGCCACCGTGCCGAAGGCGTTGCGGGCGGTTGACGCCCGGGTGTCCTCACCCGGCCCGGCGTGCAGCGGCACGACCGTGCGCAGCGCGATTCGCAGGCCCTCGGCCCGGTCCGGCACCTCCTCGGCGACCAGCCGCCAGGCCGCGTTCAACCGCTCCCGCCACTCCTGCGCACCCGCGTCGTCGAGCCGGTCGGTCGGCTTCCACTGGTGACAGTCGCGGTGCGGGTCGCCGTCCTCGAGCCACAGCCCGGGCCGCATCGCCCGGATCGGCAACCAGCCGGTGGGCGGCGGCGCGTCGTGGCGGACGACGATGCGGTCGTCACCGGTGGTCACGACGAACCCGTCCGCGGTGGTGTCGATGACCGCGGAGGCGTGCGAGTAGCTGCTCGGCACGACGGTGCCGAGCGTCGGCAGATGGATCTGACCGGCCTGCACGGCGACCGGCACCGACAGCGGCAGACCGGCGTGCACGGCCGCGGCGGCGGCGATGCCGGCCAGATAGCCCGGGGAGCCGGAGTGGGTGTGGCCGCCGTCGGCCGCGCACCTCGCGGCCCAGCCGCGGATATACGGATGCCGCAGCACCTCGTCGACGGCGTCGGGAGCCTCCTCGTCGAGGGCGCACAGCAGCTCCCAGCCGGCGCCCACGTGCGGCCGACCGGCATGCCGTTCGGCAACGCTACGGACGAGCAGCCGGGTCAGCTCCAGTTGCGCCGCGGCGAGCTCGGCGACGGCGGCCGTGTCGTCGCCGGCCGACGCGATGCGGTCCAGGTGCTCGGCCGAGATCGTGAAACCCTCGGGCGGCGGCTCCGCCGTCACCGGCCGGGGCGGGTGCTGCGACATGTGATCGATCACCGCTTTGAGATCCGCACAGTAGACGGAGGGGTTGTCGAAACCGCGGGAGGTACTGTACCGGTGGGCGAAGAGCCCGCCACCGCACTGGGTGACGACCGGGCACGCGCGGCAGGTCGCCGACAGCCCGGCGAGCCCCTGCAGCCGGCGCGTGACGGCCGGCAGCGCGGCGACCTCGTCGACGCTGTGGTCGAACACGTTCAGGCCGGTCGCCGCGACGCCGTCGAAAGCGATCTTGAGACTGTCCGCCTGCTCCCACTCGCCGTTCGTCTCCACCACGACGAGGTCGGCCGGGTCCAGCCCGACCCACTCGCTGAGGCTGGGACCACCCCCGGCGGTGGACAGGAGCGACTCGAACAGGCGGATGCCGACGGGCCGGCCGTCGCGCAGCCAGCGGTCGTAGATCCGGGTGAGCCAGTCGGCATAGGGGGCCGGCGCGCCGCCGGGCCGGGGCGGCGGCTGGTCCCAGGTGCCGTGCGGGAGCAGGAAGTCGATGCGCGGCGGCTCGTGGCGCAGCAGTTCCTCGTAGACCGCGATCGGGTCGTTGTTGAGGTCCACCGTGCACAGCAGGCCGGCGTAGCTGCGGCGGTTCTCGGGGCGGCGCAGCAGCGACAGGCCGGCGGCGACCCGATCGTAGCTACCGGAGCCGTTGCGGAACCGCCGGTGCCGGTCGTTCGCGTCCGGGCCGCCGTCCAGCGAGACGCCCACCCGGACGTCGAACCGGCCGAAGAGTGCGCAGAACTCCGGTGAGAGCCGCACGCCGTTGGTCTGCATCCGCAGGTCCACGCCGACGTGCGGGCCCAGCGCGGCGCGCAGCTCGCTCAGCAGTTCCCCCATCACCCGGGGGCCGAGCAGCAGTGGCTCCCCGCCGTGCAACACGATGCGCACGGCAGGCAGTCGGTGCGCCGTCGCGTGCTGGGCGATCCGCCGCCCGGCCGCCCGAACGACGTCGGCGCTCATGGCGAGCGGCTGACGGCGCCACGACTGGTCGGCGTGCTCGTAGACGTAGCAGTGATCACAGGCAAGATCGCAGCGCGAGTGGACCTTGAGCACATACTGGCTCAACGTCGCGCCGCTGTGCCTGTGATCGGACATGGCCGCCGAATCCGGTCAGATCGACGAATTGAAGGCGGCCACGATCAACGTCGTCCCGGCGTTGCCGTCGGTGATGAGCCGGTTGACGTACAGGTTTTCGGTGGGGCTGAGTTGCCGCCGGAGTGGAACGCGTCGCGTGGACCTGGGTGCCGGGCGGTCGGTCGTCGTCCGGTCCTGAACGTCGGTGTTCATCGAGTCGTCCTTCGTGGAAGCTGTGGGTGCCCGGTGCGGGCGGTTGTCAGGGTGAACCAGAAGCGCTACGGGTTCCGCTAAACTGTTGGAACCCGACTGATGCCCAGTCTGCGACCGATCTTTACCTGGAACTTGGCAACAATATCTGACTCGGGTCGGCTCCGCCGGGCACCCCTCGCCGCCACACCGAAGGGGTTATGCGCAGTTTGGCCGATCATGGCGGCGAATGGCGGGAACCTGCGGGGTTCTTACTTCTGGATCATCGCACCGGGCATCCGTTCCGGGGGTTTTTTTGCGGTTTCGGCGCCGCGGTCGGCGGGGCCGGTCACGATCGGTCCGGCAGCCGGGTCAGCAGGTACAGGGCACCACAATCACCCAGCTGAGCGGCCTCGGACCACAACTCCTCCGCCTCGACGAGCCGCCCGTCGAGATACGCGTCGAGGCCGAGGAAGTTGATCGTGTCGGTGTCGGCCGGTCCACCGACGGCGCGGAGATGGTGTCGCTGCGCTTCGGTGAGCCGGCGCCCGACCACGTCGAGATATGAACGGCGAAGGATAAGTCCGTCGCTCTCTCGCTGTAATAGACCTTCGGCCCCTTCGAGATCGCCGAGGACCGCGGCGATCGGCACGTATTTCGCGACGGCCCGGACATTGCCCTCGTAGGCCTCCTCCCGCCAGATGTGCAGGCCGTCGGCAAAGACGCCGCGGCGCATCGCCAGCGCCCCGCGCTCCGCGCCGAGGTTCCCGGCCGGTTGCAGCGCGTCCAGCAGCCTTTCGGCCTCCTCCAACGAGCCGTCGTCCCCGCGCGTCAGCAGGATGTTGAGCAGCACCCGCATCTGCTCGACATCACCCTGCGCGGCGTGCATGCGGGCCCACTGCTCAACGTGCCGGCAGTTCCACCGCAGCCCGTGCTGGCGCAGCTCGTGCTCGCGCATCGGCCGGGTCATCACCTGCAGCGCGCGCTCGATGAGCAGGCCCGGGTCGACCTCGAAGCTCCGGGCGAACGCGTCCCGGCTGGCGGTGGCGACGGTGCTGCCGTCGGGCGCGAACGCCACCGCGGTCACCCACTCGTCATGGTCGAAGCGGGCCAGTTCGGCGCCGGTCGCCACCTCGAACACCCGGGCCGTCCGGTCGTGGCTCGCCGTCGCGATCCGCTCGCCGTCGGCGGAGAAGACGACCGCGACGACCGCTTCCCAATGGTTGATCCGGAACCGCTCCGCCCCGGCGGCCACGTCGAACAGGCGCAGCGCCTGGTCGTATCCGCCCGTGGCGAGGTACCCACCGTCGGGGGAGAAGGCGACGCACGCCACCTCGCGGTCGTGGGCGAAGACCGCCCGCACGCGGCCGGTCGCCGCATCGAAGATGCGCGCGGTGTGATCGTAGCTGGCCGTTGCGACGAAGGCGCCGTCGGGCGAGAAGGTCACCGCGGCCACCGTCCCGCCGTGGTCGACGCGGGTGATCCGCGCGCCGGAGCCGGCGTCGAACACGCAGGCGACGCCGTGGCGGTCGCCGGCCTCGCCGCCGGTGGCCAGGCGGGCGCCCCTGCGGTCGAACGTCACGGCGGAGACCGCGCCGTCATGTTCCAGGTTGAGGTGTTCGGCGCCGGTCGCGGCGTCGAACACGCGCACCGTGCGGTCCTTGCTCGCGCTGGCGACCCGGTCGCCGCCCGGCGCGAACGCCACCATCGTCACCTCCGCGCCATGCTCGATCCGGGTCACCTCGCGGCCGTAGCCCCGGCCCGGTTCGGCGTCGAAGACCCGGGCGATCCCGGCACGGTCGCCCGTCGCGACCCGTCGCCCGTCCCGGCTGAAGGTCAGCGCCAGTACCGCGTCGTGGTGGTGCATCCGGGCCAGCTCGCCACCGCCGGCACAGTCGAACAGCCGGACCGTCATGTCGCTGGACGCGGTGGCGAGCCGCTTGCCGCCCGGATCGAACGCGACCGCCCGGACCTCGCTCGGCGCATGGAAGGAGTGAAAGGCGGAGTGCGCGAAGCGGAGGCGTTCGGCACCGGTCGGGATCTGCAGGATGAAGGCAGATCCGTTGATGGCCGCGGCCATCACCCGATCTCCGCGGCCGGTGAAGCTGACCGCGATGAAGTCGCTGTCGTGGTCGAACCGGGCCTGCTCGGCGCCGGTGACCGCGCTGAAGACCCGCAGCGAGCGGGCGCTGATCGTGGCCACCCGCAGCCCGTCCGGCGAGAAGTCCACCGCCAGCACCGGGCCGCCATGCTTGAGTACCACGGGTGAGTTCACGCCCGTCGTGTCGAGGATCCGGGCGGTCCAGTCCATCCCGGCCGCCACCACCCGGCCGCCGTCGGGGCTGAAGGTCACCGACGTGACCGACCGGTCGAGGTCGCAGCGTGCCTGCAGCTCGCCCGAGACGGCGTCGAACACCTGCGCCGACCCGCCACTGGCGGTGGCCATCAGCGAGCCGTCCTCGGAGTAGGCGACGTCCAGCACCTCGCGGTGGTGGGGCAGGCGGGAGACCTCGAGCCCGTCGCGGAACTCGAAGATCCGCACCTCGCGGTCGCGCGAGGCGGTCGCGAGCCGGTCGTCGGTCGGGACGAAGGCCACCTTCGAAACCGCCCCGTTGTGCTCGAACCGCACGAGCTCCGTGCCGTCGGCGGTGTCGAAGACCCGGGCCAGGCCGTCGCGGCCGGCCGTGGCCAGCAGCGTGCCGCCCGGGTCGAACGCGAGGTGGACCACCTCGTCCGCATGCGGCAGGGTGAGCAGCTCGGCGGCGGTGAGGCAGTCGTACACGCGCACCACGTTGTCCTGGCCCGCGGCGGCGACCCGCACGCCTTCGGCGTCGAACGCCAGGCCGAGCACCACCGGACCGTGGGACAGCGCGACCCGGACGGCGCCGGTGCCCGTGTCGAGCACGTGGATCTCGCCGCCGGAGCCGCCCACCGCCATCAGCCGGCCGCCGCGCCCGACGGCCACGGCCGTGTGGTACTGGTCGCCCTCGATCTGGACCAGCGCGCGCGGGTGCCGGCCGAGGATCTGCTGCAGCGCGAGCCGGCCCTGGAGGGTGGGCGTCGTCAGCACCGACTCGACGGCCAGCGCGAGCGCCACCTGCATCGGCAGGGGCCGGTCCGTGGCCGAGGCCTGCTCGCAGTCCGCGGCGAGCCGCAGCGCCTTGGCCCGGTCGGTCGCCGCGCTCGCCTGCCGGCGCGCGATCTCGGCCTGGACCTGGGCGATCGTGGCCTCCAGCCGGTCCTGGACCTGCCGGTCGGCCGCGGCTCGGCTGCGCTGGACGAACTCCAGCAGCCGGGCCGGGATGTCGTCGGCCCGTTGCGTGATCCACGCCTCTGCCTCGGCGATCCGGGCCTGCGGCAGCGGGTCACCCTCGTCGGCGCGCCGCCGGGTGGCCTGCAGCCATTCCAGGAACTCGGCGTTGCCGCGCACCAGCTCGCGCAGCCGCTCCCACGAGGTGATGAGCGCCTCGTGGGCGAGCTCGGCGAACCGGCCGTGCCGGGGCTCGTCGTCGAGGACCACCAGCCGGGCCTCGGCGAGGTGCTGAAGGACCTGGGCGTCGCGATCGGTCAGGTCGCTCAGGTAGACGCGGCGGCGGATCGCCCGGTCGAGGTCGTCACCGACGAGCTGTACCAGTTTCAGCAGCACGCTGTCCAGCAGGGCCGGTGGCGTGGCGGAGAGCCGGATGACCTGCTCGTCGGCGAATCGGTCGAGGGCGGTACCGATCTTGCCGGCCGCGCGGTACACGGTGAAGTCGATCGTCCGGCGCCGCTGTGTCCCCCACAGCCGGGTCAGCGCGAACTCCAGCAGCGGCAGCGTCCCCTGGGCCGCGTCCTCGACGATCTCGTCGACCAGCCCCGGCTGGTAGGTCACCCCCAGGGCCTCGGCCGGACGCACGATCGCCTCGCGCATCTCGCCGGCCGTCATCGGCGAGAGCGGGAAGAGCCGGCCCTCCAGCCGCGGCCCGACGCCGGGAATCTCCAGCAGGGCGCGCATGAAGTCGGCCCGCAGCGTGTGGACCAGCCGGTGGCCGTCGTCGTGGTCGGAGCGCTCCGGCAGCAGCACTTCCAGCAGCCGCACCTCGGGAGCGTCGCCGACGAGCAGCTGCTCGAACTGGTCGACGATCAGCAGCAGCGGCCGGTCCTGACCACCCGTCAGCCGGGCGGCCCAGCCGAGGCCCTCGGCGCGCAGCCGTTCGACCGTGTGCTCGATCTCGGCCGCGCTCCACGCCGGCGGACTGCCCTCACCCGGATGGTTCAGCGCCCTGAGGATGCCGATGGCCAGGCGGTGCCAGGGTTCGCGCCCCGGCCGGACCAGCGCGACCGACCAGGGGCCGGTGCCGCGCAGCCGGGGGATGAGCCCGGCCTGGACCAGCGACGACTTGCCGACGCCGGACGGCCCGACGAGCATCGTGACCGCCCGGCGCCGCACCCGTTCGGTGAGGCTCGCGATGGCCCGCTCCCGGCCGAAGAACATCCCGGCGTGCCGGGCGGTGAAGGTTTCCAGCCCGCGGTACGGGTTGGGCGGGATCAGCAGATAGTCCAGCTGTTCCGGCCAGGCCGCGGCGACGAGCTCGGGCGGCAGCAGATAGGCGTCGCGGTACGGCTGATCGGGCGCCGCCGCCGCGTGCAGCAGTCCGATGATCTTGTCGTCCTGCCAGACCGGCGACCCGCTGTAGCCGGGCTGCGCGCGGATGCTCTGGTCGCTGCGGCTCTCCACCTGGATGAGGCCGCCCTCGACCGTGCCGATCCGCCGCACATGCACCCAGACGCCGTCGTTGCGGGTGACTTCCTGGGGATACCCGAAGACCTGCAGCTCGGCGGCGGCCCCGGCCGGCCCCGCGGCGAACCGTGCCGGCCGCGCGGCCAGCGGTGCATCCTCGGTGAGCTCCAGACCCGCCACGTCGCCGCCGGAGCCGCGGGCCGCCGGTGCGGTCCACGCCACGACCCGCGCGTTGCGGACCGGCTTGCCGGAGATCAGCGGAAACTCGACCTGGACGAGCTGTTCGGGCTCGGGGCGCGGCTGGTGGCGATGCTCGCGCCGCAGCGCCGCGTTGACCACGTGGGCGCAGGTGACGACGTGCCGCGAACCGACGAGCGCGCCCATGCCGGCCGTGGCCCGGGCGCCGCCGAGCAGGCCGTAGATGCGAACGACGGCGAGGTCACGGCTTGGCATCGGCGCCGGTCGTCTCCGGCGCCTCGCGTTTCCACACCATGGTGACCTTGAAGTTCACTTCGGTGGTGCCCTTGGTGAGGATGATGCCGGTCTCGCCGCCGAGCTTCAGCCCGAACTCGACGGACAGCTGGTCCGGCGCGGCCGTGAGGAGGTGCGCCTTGATCACGCGCAGCACCGGCTGGATCTGGCGCAGCGCCTGGGCGAGGCTGGTCGCCGAGCGGATGATCCGCTCGCCGGGCGAGGCGAGCACCAGATCGTCGGGCAGCTCCGAGGGATCGGACTCGACGAGCAGGTCCACCCCGTCCTCGACCGGGACCTTCAACAGCACTGTCATGCATCACCCCCGGGACCGGACCGCGATTGCACTGTAGCAACGACGATCACGGATCGAACACGCGAAAGTGCTCGATGTAGGCAACCGAATGGCTGGTGCATTCCGCGTGGCGTGAGTGTGATCGAACGGGGTAGTGCGCTGCTCCCCGACAACGCAGGAGGTGTGCCGAATGGCCGGCTACCCCGCAGCAGAGCGCGCCCGTGGCGCCGCCATCACCGTCAGCTGGCCGGTCCTCGGGCCGGCATTCGTCGCCGCGCTCGGTGGCTTTCTGTTCGGCTACGACACCGGTGTCATCTCCGCCGCCCTGCTGTACCTCACGGCGATGTTCGGCCTGTCGAGCACGCTGCAGGAGGTGGTCGTCGCCGCGCTGCTGCTCGGCGCGATCGGCGGTGTGGCCGGCGGCGGCCCGCTCGTCGACCGTTTCGGCCGCCGGCGGATGCTCATCGTCTCCGCCGCGGTGTTCTGCGCCGGCGCGCTCGCCTCGGCCTTCACCCCCAACCCGGCGGTCCTCATCGCCGCCCGCTTCGTGCTCGGCCTGGCGATCGGCACGTCGTCGCTGGTGGTGCCCACGTACATCGCCGAGATGGCGCCGCGGCAGGTGCGCGGGCGCCTGGTGTCGTTACAGCAGCTGATGATCACCGTCGGCATCTTCGTGTCGTACCTCGTCGGCTTCGCGTTCTCCGGGGTGGACCAGGGCTGGCGCTGGATGCTGGGGCTTGCCGTCGTGCCGGCCGCGGTGATGCTCCTCGGCCTGCTCGGCCTGGCCGAGAGCCCGCGCTGGCTGCTCTCACGCGGCCGCGACGACGAGGCGCGGGCCGTCATGCTGCGCTCCCGCGGCCCGCGCGAGACCGACCAGGAACTGGCCGAGATCCGCGAAATCAGCGCGGCGGAGCGCGGCATGTCGATCCGCGACGTATTCGGCCGCCAACTGCGCCCGGCCGTGCTGCTCGGCGTCGCCGTCGCCGCGACCAACCAGCTCGTCGGCGTCAACGCGGTCATCTACTACACGCCGACCCTGCTCACCCGGGCCGGCTTCGGCGACTCCGCGGCGCTGCTGTCCACCGTCGGCATCGGGCTGGTCAACATGCTCGTCACGATCGCGGCGCTGCTCGCCATCGACCGGTTCGGCCGGCGCCCGCTGCTGCTCGGCGGTACCGCGATCGTCGTGGTCAGCCTGGTCGTGCTCGGCGTCCTCTACCTGCTGCCGAGCCAGACCGGCCTGACCGGGGCCTTCCTGGTGGGCGTGCTGTGCGTGTACGTCGCCGCGTTCGCCGCGAGCCTCGGCCTCGGCATCTGGCTCATCAACAGCGAGATCTTCCCGACCGCGGTGCGCGGCAAGGCGGCCGGCGCCGGCACCGTCACCCACTGGACGCTGGACTTCCTCATCTCGCTGACCGTGCTCACCGCGATCGGCGCGCTGACCGCCACCGGGCTGTTCTGGCTCTACGCCTTCTTCGGCGTGCTGGGCTTCCTGTACCTCTTCCGCAACCTGCCGGAGACCAAGGGCCGCAGCCTGGAGGACATCGAACGAACCCTACGCCGCCGCACCGGCGCGGTCTGCTGACCAGACCCACCGCCCGCTGTCCGAAAAGTCGGGCGCTCCGCACCACGACTTTTCGGATTTATACCCCGACAGGGCATTTATCCGATTCGGCGGCGATATTGCTCCGTGATCATGCTCGATCGGCCGCGTGCATCACGGTTTTTCATGATCACGGAGTCTCAATGTACTCCCAGGTGCGGTATCTCTCCGTGATCACGAAAAAGTCGGGTATCGCCGTGGTGGCCCGCATGATCACGGAGACTTCTGGTCGCCGAATCGCGTGTATGCGCAGAAGGCGAAGATCCGCCGCGATGACGTGCGGCATCCGGTGAAACGGATATATCCGTCGTCAGGGTATAAATCCGAAAAGTCGTGGCACGGAGTGCCCGACTTTTCGGACAGCGGGCGGTCGGCGGGTGCCGTTGCTGGCACTCGCCACGTCGGGACTCGCCGTGGGCGATCCTGAACAAGCCCGAATTCAGAGCTACCGCGATGTCCGCGGTGCTGCGGACCGTAACTCCCGTGGCCTCACCGTCCGCGGATAGTCGCGCTTTCCCTGGCGGCGCGGCGACGGTTTGCCGGTGGTGGCGACGAGAAGCGGGGCCCGGCCTCGTCGCCGTGCATGGCGCCGCCCTGGGCGCCAACCTCAGCTCGGTGCACGCCGGCGGCTGGCCCGGAGTCGGGGTGGAGATGCCGCCGCTGGTGGGGGCGCTGCCGACCGGCGACGAGGACGCGCTGCCGGGGTGGCGAAGAAGCCCGGAGTGAGCGGGCCGGGCCGGTGCGGCGACGAAGCGGCCCGACCCGCGACCGAACGGCGCGACCGGCCCCGAACCGCGGATAGCGCCGGCGCCTGCCGAGCCGCGGAGCGACCGGCCCCGAGCCGCGGAGCGACCGGGCCCGAGCCGCGGGTAGCGCCGACGACTGCTGGGCCGCCTCGACCGGCGCCGCGTCGCGGGTAGCGTTCACGCCTGCTGGGTCGCCTTGACCGGCTCGGGCCGAGTGCCGAGCCGGGGGAGCGGCGCCGAGACGCGGGGTAGGAAGAACTGCACGAGCGGGCCGATGGCCAGGGCGTAGGCGACCGTGCCGACGCCCGCCGTGCCGCCGAGTGCGATGCCGGCCGCGAGCACGCTCAGCTCGATGCCGGTGCGGATCACGCGGAGCGAGAGTCGCGGGAACCGGCCGGCCAGCCCGGTCATCAGCCCGTCGCGCGGGCCCGCGCCGAACCGGCTGCCCAGGTACAGCGCGGTGGCCAGCCCGTTGAGGAGGATGCCGGCGATCAGGTAGCCGATCCGCGCCGGCAGCGTGCCGCCGGTCGGCAGCACGGCGAGCGCCCCGTCGACGGCCAGGCCGACCAGCACGAGGTTGGCGAGGGTGCCGAAGCCGGGGCGCTGCCGCAGTGGGAGCCACAGCAGCATCACCGGCACGCCGACCAGGATCACCACGGTGCCGAGGCCGATCCCGGTGACCCTGGACAGGCCCTGGTGGAACACGTCCCACGGGTTGAGCCCGAGGTCCGACTCGACCATGAACGCCGTGCTCACCCCGTAGAGGGCGAGCCCGGCGAACAGTTGGCCGAGGCGGCGCGAAATAGCTCTCATGTCTGCCACTCTTCGGGCCAATTGTGCGAGGCTGAAGAGCCAATCCGACGGAGGTGGATATGACGACCTCGGTGCGCGGGAGCCAATTGGCCCGATTGCTGGGTCAGTGGCACGCTCTGCCCGGGCGGCACCGCCGCCCCGACTACGCCGCGCTGGCCGCGGCCGTGCGCGGGCTGGTCGCCGACGGCCGCCTCGCGCTGGGCGTGCGCCTGCCCGCGGAGCGGGAGCTGGCCGAGTCGCTGAGCGTGAGCCGCACGACGGTCACCGCCGCATACCGGGCCTTGCGCGAGAGCGGGCACCTGACCAGCCGGCGCGGCGCCGGCAGCTGGACCGCCATGCCCGGCGGCCACCGGGTCGGCACCTCGGGCCTGTGGGCGTGGAACCGCGATAACCGCGACAACCACGACGACCGCGACGACCGCGACGACCCCGACACGATCGACCTCGGCGTGGCGGCCTCGCCGGCGCCGGTCGAGCTGGTCGCGGCGACCCGCGACGTCGCCGACGACCTGCCGCGCTACCTGAGCAGCACGGGGTACCACCCGGCCGGCCTGATCGAGCTGCGGGAGGCGGTCGCCGACGGGTATGCGGCCCGCGGCGTGCGCACCTCGCCGGAGCAGATCCTCATCACGGCCGGCACCCAGCAGGCCCTCGACCTGGTGCTGCGCCTGTCGGTGCCGGCGGGCGCGCCGGTGCTGGTGGAGTCGCCGACCTACCCCAACGCGCTCGCCGCGCTCGCCGCCCGCCGGGCCCGGATCGCCACCCACGGCATGGACCGGGCGACCGGGTGGGACGCCGAGCTGCTGCCGGCGGCGCTGCGCCAGACCCGGCCGCGGCTGGCGTACCTCATCCCCGAGTTCCACAACCCGACCGGCCACCTCATGCCGGTCGGGCTGCGCGAGCGAGTGGTCGCGGCCGCGCACACGGCCGGCACCGAGCTGGTCGTCGATGAGTCCTTTGTGGACCTTCCGCTGGACGGCGAGACGATGCCGCCGCCGGTGGCGGCCTTCGACCGGCACTCGCGGGTGCTGTCGATCGGCGGGATGAGCAAGGCCTACTGGGGCGGCCTGCGGATCGGCTGGGTGCGCGCCTCGGCCCCGCTGGTGCAGCGGCTCGCCGCGATCCGGGTCGGCGTGGACATGGCCAACCCGCTGCTGGAGCAGCTGGTGGCGGTGCGGCTGCTGCGCCAGGCCGGGACGATCGTGCCGGGCCTGCGGCGCCGGCTGCGGGAGCGCCGCGACGCGCTGGCCGCCGCGCTGCGCGAGCGGCTGCCGGAGTGGAGCTTCACGACGCCGGCGGGCGGCAAGTCGCTCTGGGTCGAGCTGGACGGGCCGATCTCGAGCGCGCTGGCCCGGGCGGCCGAGGACGTGGGCGTGCGCCTGGCCCCGGGCCCGCGGTTCGGGCTGGACGGCACGCTGGAGCGCTTCCTGCGGCTGCCGTTCTCGCTGGACGAGGACGACCTGCTGGAGGCGGTGCGCCGGATCGCGGCCGTGCGCAACGACCTGGACCGCGCGGCGCGGCCGTCGTGGCGTACCCCGGTCGTGATCGCCTAGGCGGGTTGAACGAGATCGCCGAGAACGGTGAACTCGGCGTCGGTGACGGACCTGCCCTGGATCACCAGGCTGACCCGATAGATCGGCGTGGCATCGCGCGGCAGCTCCAGCGCGAACGGCGTGGGGTCGTCGTCCAGGACGACGGAAAGGACCGCCACCGTCCGGCCGGTGGACAGGTCGACGACCTGGAGTTCGGCGGCGCCGCCATAGGATGCCTGGACGGTACCGGTGATGTCCTCGGACGGGCCGAAGGCATCGGCGATCTGGATGACGCCGCTGAGCGGGGACGGGGTGCGATCCGGGCCGCTCGGGACCGTCGTGCGGGCGCTCACCGCGGCGGCGATGAAGTCGATGACGCGGGGATCGGCGTGCAGCGCCCCGTGCCGCCCCGCGACGTAGAACGCGAGGGGATCATCGGCGAAGTCCGGCGGTAGCGCGGCGAACCGGGGGATTACCCCGTCGCCGTCCTGCTTCGCGGCGCCGGTCTCCAGCCGCTCGCCGACGCGCCGGACGATCTGCGAGGTGGGCTGGCCGATGCCGACGACCGGCAGGACGGCACTGTCGCCGGACGGCACGGTCATCACGTCCAGCCCGTCGAGAAACCGGCGACCGTCGAGCACCCGCTGCTGATCGACCACGGGTACCACCACCTGATCCAGCCGGCGCGGCTGACCGTCGCCGGTGTCGACGGCGGGGTACGCCGGCAGCAGCTGGTACAGCGGCTGGAGCGAGCGGATGAACGTGGTCAGGTCCGGCCGGAGCGGGCCGATGCCCGGGCGTGCGCCGTTGACGAGTTGTTCGAGGGCCCGGACGTTACCGCGGAAGGGGGTGGCGATCGGGATGAAGAGCCGGGTGAACTCCCATCCGCCGAGGTGGGCGAGGAAGTGGGCGGCGACCAGGCCGCCCTCACCGTGCCCGACGATGACCAGTCGCGCGTCGGGACCGCCCTCGGACGTCCGCCACTGCTCCAGCTGTTCGATCATCTCGGTGCGCAGCCGTTCCGCGGCCTGCCGCATGTCCCGGCGCCAGTCCCACGCGAATTCGACGACGTTGTGGCCGTCCCGCGTGCCGAGCGTGTCGATCAGCCGGTTGTAGCCGGTGACCGACCACAATCCCGGCAGCAGCCAGGCGTCTCGCAGCACGCCGACCGGCGTGATCCCGTCATCGGCGCCGTCGGCGGGGAGCGCGAGGTCGCCGAGGCTCTGCAGTGTCCGCGCGATCTGCGGTCCCGAGCCGCCCCACAGCACGCGGCCCTGTCGTTGCAGTCGACTACCGAACAGGCCCGGAACGACGACGACCAGATCGCGGGAGGTCGCCGGGACCGGCATGGCGGTCGGTATGCCCGTCAAGATGTATGTGGTCGCCGGGAGGTGGTAGATGTCGCCGTTGAGCGTACGGAGCTCGACCGGGCCGGATCCGACCTCGACGGTTCGCGACTCGCCGGAGGAGAAGGTGAGGACCTCGGTGCGATCCGCCGTCGTCACCGCGACGTGGAACGGGCGGGTGGCCGGCAGCCGGATGCCGAGCGCGCGCTTCGCCGCGAAGGTGCCGACGTCGAGCGATGAACGTCGCCGGCGAACCGCCACCTCCACGGTCGGCAGCTCGAGGTCAATCTCGTCGAACGCGCCGGCCGGGGGTGCGACGGCATCGATGTCCGCCTGGAGCACGTACGACGCCCGCGCCGCCAGCTCGGCCACGGCGGCGACCGATCGCGCGGCGCCGGGCAGGGTCGTCACCGTCCGGCGCGCCCATCGGGCGTGCCCGCTGCTGCCCGAGCGCAACGCCGCCAGGACCGGAGCGAGTTCCGCCTCGATGCGATCCGCCGTGTCGTCACCCGGTCGCAGCGACCACCACGTCACCCGCTCCGCGACCAGCCGAAGGTCCGGCGCCTCCCGGCCGAGGATGGTCGCCGCGGCCCGCTCGGCCCGGTCCCGGGCCGGCCCGCCCGCCTCGAGCCAGGAGCGGAGGCGCCGGTGGAGAGCCGGAACGGCGGCCGGCTCGAACGATATGCCGTCGGCGGTGCGATCCCGCACGAGCGGGCTGAACCACAGATCGGCCTCGGTCTCGGCGGCGAGGTGCGAGAGCGCGTCGAGGCGGACGGCGCGGGCCAGCGAGGGCTCGACGAAGGCCGCCAGCGAGACGGCGACGGCGAGCTCGCAGGCGGCGGTGGCGACCGGGTCGGTTCGTCCGAGGTACGCCAGAGCCAGGTCGTCGGTGACGGATCGCGGCTCCACGGGCGAGGCGTAGCGACTCAGCGCCGCCAGGAGCTTGCGGCGGAGATCTTCGGGAGTGGTGAAGTAGGCGACCAGCCGCTGCGCCGTGAGCTGGTCCACGAACTGCTCGAGTGCTTCACCGGCGGCGCCGCGGTCGATCTGGTTCGCGGGCCAGGGATGTGCGGGGTCGACGACGAAGGCCAGCAGCGGCCGGTTCCGCTCGAGCGCCCATTGGTACTCGAGCTCGGTGACGGATCGGCTTTCGCCCGCAGGGATGTATCCGTATCGATGCCCGACCACGAGAACGACCACGTCGCTCGCGTCAATGGCGGGCAGGTCGCCGCCGGCCTCCGCGGGGAGCAGCTCCATGCCGAGCCGCGAACAGGCGTCGCTGACGGCTTCCCGGTAGGCCTCCGTGCCGCTGTTCGTGCCGCT
Source organism: Dactylosporangium sp. CA-092794 (assembly GCF_050948465.1). Classification (NCBI taxonomy): domain Bacteria; kingdom Bacillati; phylum Actinomycetota; class Actinomycetes; order Micromonosporales; family Micromonosporaceae; genus Dactylosporangium; species Dactylosporangium sp. CA-092794. The sequence goes on from NZ_CP192044.1 coordinate 2,673,158, forward strand.
CAGATAGACGCGGGTCATCGGAGGCGGCGCGTTCGTTCGCGGACCATGCCGGTGATGGACCGGGGAGCGAGCCCGCCGTCCCACTGGACGATCAGCGCGCGCCGACGCAGCGCGGCCGGCACCCGGGCGGGCCGGTACGGCGTGAGTACCACCGGCACGACGTCGCGACGGGCGAGGTGGTCGAACAGCTCCGCCCATTCGAACGCGGCCGCGGGCACCGCGTCCGGCAGCGGCGCGGAGACGCCCAGGTCGGTCACGAAGACGACCGCGACCCGCCGCGGTGGCAGACGGTAGGCCGTCCAGGTCCACACCGGCCCGGTCCCGGCGCCGGCGGGTCGCGTCGGGACCTGCCGGAACCGCACCGTCCGGAGGTGGGCGCCGCCGGCCAGCCGGTACGCCGCCCGAATCAGGTCGTCGGCGTCGGCGTCGAACGGCTGCATCCCGGCGCCGATGTCGACCAGCAGCTCGGACCCCGCCACCAGCCCCGCATGCGCCTCGACCGGGACGGGGTCGAGGCTGCGGATGCGGACCACCCGCTCGACGGCTCTGGCGACATCGAGCCGGTGCGTCGGCCGCGCGCGGGCGAGGGCGGCGTGCAGCACGCGCCGGTCCCGCCCGGGTGCCAGCAGCGGGCGATGAGCGAGCGGCGCGACCGGGACCGGCGCGGGCTCGGCGCGGACCGGAGCGTCGGCCGACGCCGGCCGCGGGGCGGTCCGGCGGATCGGCTCCAGCATGTTGAGCCTCGGCAGCTCGGTCGGCGACAGCGGCTCGGGCGGCCGGGCGGCTTCCCGATCGGGCTCGGGCGGCGGTGCCGCCGGCGGCGGGCCGGCCGGGCGGCGTTCGCCGCCGAGCAGTTCGAGCAGGGTCCGGCGGTCCTCCCCGGGGAACGCCGCGAGCGCACGGACGGCGTCCGCCATCCAGACCTGCGGCCGGGGAGACGGCATTTCAGTACCCCTCGTGCAGGGACTTCGTCACGGTCAGCTCCTCGACGACGGCCCAGTCGCCGGCGGACAGCAGATGACCGAGGTCGAGCATGGCGCGCACGGCGTCCAGGAACTCCGCCACGCTCGGCACATGGTCGTCCGGCGACGGCGAGGCCGGTCGTGCCGCCGCGACCCGCTCGGCGATCTGCCGAATCCTGGCCTGCTGCTCCTCGGTGGGCACCCGTCCCTCGGACCGCAGGTGACGGCTCGCGATCTCGACCAGGCCGTCGACGCCGGGCAGTTCCAGCCGCAGGACGATGCACCGCCGCACGAACGCGGTGGGCAGGTCCCGCTCCTCGTTGCTCGTCACGATCACGAGCCGCCGCGGCCCTTGCTCGCCGGAATCCGGGACCGCCACCTCCGCGCCGGTCTCGGTGACGGTGAACCGCAGGGAGCCGAGCGGCACGAGCAAGCCGCTCGGCACGTCCGGGTCGGCCTTGTCCAGCTCGTCGATGAGGACCACCGCGCCCTGCTCATCGCGGTCCGGATTGACCGTCGGGAACGGGTCCTCGGCCCGCGTCGCCGGCTCGGGACCCCGGCGCCAGCCGCGGACCCGCGCCGACGCCGGATCGATCGCCCACCACAGCGGTCCGGGCTCGACGTAGTCGATGTCGTTCAGCTCGGCGCCCTTGCGGACCTGAGCGTCCGCGAGCCGATGCACCATGTCGAACCGCCAGAGCAGGTCGCGGGCCTCGGTACGCGCGGTGACCACCAGCTCGTAGTAGCGCCAGCCGAGGTTGCGAGCCACGTACGCGGCGATGGAGGACTTGCCGGACCCCGGGTAGCCGAGCAGGAGCAGCGGCCGTCCCGTGACCAGCGCCACGCGCAGGGCGAGCCGCAGCTTCGGCGGGCACACGTAGACGCTGCCGTCGCGCAGGTCGGGCTGAGCCAGGTGACGTCTGCCGGACGGCACGTCCTCCAGCGCCTCGATGCGCTCCAGCACGTCGGTCAGCCCGGACATCGGGTTCACCTCTCCGCTCCCTCGATGCGGTTGGCCGCGGCGCCGCCCTCCTCCTCCACCGCTCGGGGCAAAGGCGGGATCAGCTCCACGGCACGAACGTTGCTCAGCGACTCCGCGGGCCCGGCGCAGACGAACACGACGCCGTCGAAGCGGGGTTTCAGCCGCTCCAGGACCCCCGCCTCGAGCGCCTCCCGGCCGAGGATGACGAACACCGAGCGGTCCCGTGCCTTCCGCAGCGACGCCATCGCGGCCGCCCACTGCTCCTCGCTGGAGGCGCCCACCTCGCGCACGATCGCGTTGGCGTATCGGGTCGCCAGCTCGCCACCGTCGTCCAGCCCGGCGCCCGCGCTGCTGAACGGGCCGACGATGACGTAACGGTTGTCGCAACAGGTCACCCGGGCGAGCAGCCGCCGCGCCGTTCTGGGCAGGGTCAGCGTGGCGCGCGCCACCCGCGGTCCCGCCTCGGCCGCCGCGACCGCGAAGAGCGCGTCGCCCATGTCGGCGGGCAGCCAGGCACTGCTGATCAGCGGCGCGAAGCTCGCCGGACTCAGCTTCGGATCGCGGATCAGCTCCAGGAACGCCTGTTCGATGGCGACGGCGTTGCTGTGCAGCAACCGGTGCGCGACCGCCTGCGCCAGCGGGAGGTCGTCCTGGCCGATGCCGAGGCACTCGGCGGCCTCCTCGAGGAAGGCGTTCCGGTCGAGGTGCACGAGCACGGTCTTGAGCCAGCGGGCCATCGGGTCCTGGGTGGACCGGCCGGCGGCATAGGCGGCGAACCGCCCGGCGATCGCCTCGGCCAGCGAGTCGGCGCTGTCGCCGTCGACCTCGGTCGCCTTGAGCACCTGGATGTCGCGCAGCTGCACCGGGCGCAGCCCGAGCCCGTCCAGCGTCGCGGACGAGGCGCCCGCGTCGAGCAGGACCGGCACCACGCGCATCGCCGGGTTGAGCCACGCGCGCCAGCCGAGGATCGTCGCCTCCGCGCGCACCCAGTCGCTGTCCGCGGCGCGGCTGGTGATCAGCACGACCGCGGCGTCGCAGCTGCCGAGCCAGCCGAGCAGCGTCGCGCGCCACCGGTCGCCCGGGTGGATCAGCTCGGCGTCGACCAGCGGAGTGTGGCCCAGGGCGCGCAGCTTGTCGGCGACCGCGTCGCGGACGCCGGCCGCGAAGGGATCCCCGTTCGCGCTGTGGCTGATGAAGATCCGCGCCAACGCGACTCCCTGTGTTCTGCGGCTCGGATGCGGAACGTTAGCACGGTGTTACCAGGTTTGCCGGCGACCCGCTTCGGTCAGGCGTTGTAGAGGCCGAGGCCGCGAGCCCGGGTGACGATCGCGTCGGCCGTTCGGGCGAGGTCTGGCACCGGCTGGCAGTACGGGCAGCCGGGCAGCGATTCCACCAGGCCGTCCTGGGTGGCGATGACGAGCCTCGTCCCGTCGGCCGTGCCGGCCATGCCGCGCACCGGCGCGCCGGCCTCGCGGTAGACGCCCGCCGCCAGGAGGTTGCCGCCGGCCGGGCCGGGCTGCCAGACGTCGATCTCGCCGGTGGACCGGCCGAATGCCAGGGCGGTTCCCTCGCCGGTGATCGCGACCGACTGCACGCGCGTGCCGAAGCCCGAGGTCGGCGGCAGATAGGTTGTCTGCCAGGCGCCGCCGCCGCGACGGTACACCTCGAGCCCGCACCAGTTCGCGCCGTCCCCCGCCCCGAGCACGGCGGTGCCCGACGGCACGACCGCGACGCCGGCGATCGCCAGGCCGCACGTCTGTCCTATCTGGACGGCGTCGGCCGGTGCACCGGCGGGGAACACGGCGACATAGCCCGCGGCGTTGCCGAAGAAGACCCGGCCGTCGCGGGCCGTCCGCAGCGGTGTGGTCGCGGCGGCGCGCAGCGTGTGCGTCACCACGAGGCGACCGCTGGCCACGTCGTACTGACGCAGGTCGCGGCCGCACACGGAGGAGACCGTGGCGGCGTCCGGGCTCAGCGCGACCCCGGTGACCGGACACCCGGTGCTGATCGTCGCCGCGGTGCCGCTCGTCGGCTGGATGCGGATGCCGTCCGCGGTGCCGATCGCGAACGCCGTGCCGTCCGCGGACCACGCCGCCGACAGGGCACCGGTGGCGCCGGTCGTCACTCGGTCCAGGACCTGCGTCCCGGCCGGGTCGAGCACGGTGACGGTGCCGTCGCCGCCGACGACCGCCAGCCGGCCGTCGTTGCCGGGGCCGAGCAGGTCGACGAAGGAGCGTCCCGGCTCGTCCAGCACCACGCGGCCCTTGCGCCACGGCCAGCCGACGACCCGGTCCGGGCCGGCAAGCGCCCACACCCGCGAGCCGTCGGACGACCAGGCGAGATCGCGAACGGCGCCGACGGAGCCGGTGAGCCGGTTCGCGAGGAGCCCGGTCGCGGCGTCGAAGACCACAACATCGGCCGAGGTACCAACGGCGAGAAACCGCCCGCCCGGGCTGAACGCCATCGCCCCCGGCACCCCGCCGACCAGCGCGTGCCGCTGCTCCAGCCGCTCACCGGTGAGGAGATGCACGGCGCCGTCCGAGCGCGCCGACACCGCGACCAGGCCGCCGTCGCCGGACACGGCGATCCCGGTGACCGCCGAGGTGCCTCGGGCGGTCCAGGACGCCACGGCGGGCGCGCGGTTCACCGCGAAGGTGAGCAGCCGGCCGTCGTCGGTGCCGACGATGGCGGTACCGCCGTTCAGCGCCGCGGCCGTGTAGGAGTGCGCGGGCAGCGCCACCGTGGTCCGGGTTCCCTTCGGCAGGGAGTACAGCTGAGCCGCCTGCGCGGTCACGACGAGCGCCCACGTACCGTCGGCCGACACCGCCGTCACGTTCGCCGGCGGCAGCGCGATGGACCTGCCCGGGTAGCTGATGACGGTCTGCGCGCCGGTCGTGCGGATCTGCACCGAGCCGTCGGCGGACCGGGTCAGCGCCCGCGGGTCCGGCCCGCCCGGCACGGCTTGCGGGTCGCCGGAGACCGTGGACGCCCCGAAGGCGGCGAAGCCCGCATCCGACGTCCACGACTCGTCCGGAACGGTTGCCGACAGCGCCGAGATCAGCTGGTTCCGCAGGACGGACCCGGTGCCCTGCTGCGCCAGCAGCGCGGCGTGCCGCAGCTCGGTGTACGGATCCGCGCTCTCGTCGTAGGCCAGGCCGATGAAGCTGGCGAGGCTGTTGTCGTGGCTCGCGACCGTGTCCGGGCCGAACGACAGCAGGACCATGGTCATCAGCAGTACCAGGCCGATCACGACGGCACCCCCGATGGCCGCTCCCAGGCGAAGCCACCACCACCGGCGGCGCCGCCGGCCCTCCCGCAGGTATTCGAGCGCGGCCGGCGGCAGCGGGAACCGGCCCGAGCGAGTGAGCGCCAGCCCCTGCCGCAGCAAGTCTCGTTCGGGCAGGATGTACCGGTTGCGGTGCTGCCCGACCCACGCGTCGGCGCTGACCGTGACGGCGGTCTGCGTCCGCCGCTCGGCGGGCAGGGCACGGACCGCCTGCTCCACCAGCGCGGCGGCCTCCGCCGGGGCCCGGTCGGCGAGCGGGACGATCACGATCGCCTTGTGGGTCTTCCCGGCCTCGTCGAGCTCCCTCCGGCAGGGTTCCGACGCCATCGAGTGCGGCGACTCGCAGACGACGAACAGGTCCGCGCCGTGGATCGCCTTGGTCGCCTCCTCCCACCATTTGACCGAGACCGGGATGTCGTTCCAGTCCACCCAGAGCGCGATGCCTTGCCGGTGCAGGATTCCGGCGATCTCGCGGACGGCCGGCGTGTCTTCGCGGGCATAGGAGATGAACACGTGATGCATGGCTCAGCCCGCCTCGGTCGATGGCGCGGGGGCGCAGGTCCGCACACCGAGCCGCCGCAGCACCGCGGGGTCGATGTCGCTCAGGGCGCTCCGGGGGTAGCAGGTCATCAGATGTGCGCGCAGCGCGCCGAGCAGTCCGCTGTCCGTGTCGCACCCCTCGCACGACTCGGGGTGCCACCAGATCCCGTCGGCCGTCCGAATCATCAGGTGGCCCGTCCCGGACCAGCCCACCCGCTCGACGGCCGCGCCGCTGGGCGCCGTCCATCGCCGCAATGCCGTCAGGTTGTCGTCCGCGGTGGTGCTCGTGAGGCTCACCTGGGTGACTTCGCCGCCGGCCGACCCGACCAGCAGCTCCCGGCCGTCGGCGCTGACCGCGGACGCGGTCACGGTGCCCCGGACCGTTTGGAGCCCGTGGGCGCCGCCGGAGGGATCCTCGAGCGACAGCGAGCCGTCCGCGCGCAACGTACCGCCCGGGACGGCCGCGAGCGCCGGACCGGCCGAGGCGGAGCCGGAGTCGTCGCCCGCCACCGAACCGAGCCCCGCGGTGGACCACGTCGTCACCCCGGTGGCCTCCACGGCGGCGACCGCCGTGCCGTCGTCGTCGGTCCGTAGCCGGACCGCGGCCCCGGCGGTCGGGCCGAGCCGGTCGGTCACGATCCCGCTGCGCACGTCGAACACCGCAGGCGCCGCGCCGAGGCCTGCCACGACGATCCGATCGCCGGGCAGGACGGCGATCTCGGCGGCCCCGTCCGGTATCACCTGCCCGGTCGGGCGGAGGTCCGTGGCGCTGCCGTAGAACAGCCGCCGGTCGTTCTGGACGACCGCGATGTGGGTGCCACCGGGGTCGAGCGCGCCGATCACGGTCGTCGCCGGCGCCGCGACGGCCACCGCGCCGCCGGCGCCGAGCGGGTCGATCTCCTTGACTGCGCCGGCCGTCGTGACCAGTGCGCGCAGTCCGCCCGAGCCGGCGAGGTGACGAAGGGTCAGTACCCGGTCGAAGGTTCCCGCCGGCCGCACGGCGTAGGGCGGGTCCAGCCCGATCGTGACGAGCCGGTTGCCGCCGACCACGGCGGCCGCCTGCCGGGACGCCGGGTCGACGGCGACGGCGGCCACGGGCCCGTCCACCGCCACGGCCTGGCGCTGCCATGGCGCGGTGCGGATCAGCTGAACGGTGTGGTCGCCACCGACGACGACCGCGCTGGCGTCCGGGGCGGCGTCGAGTGCGGTACCGCCGGGTGCGATGGAACGGATCCACTCGGCCGAGCCGGTGCCGGCGCCGGCGAAGGCGAGCGTGTCCGGGGCCACGAGGAGCAGGGTGCCGTCGTGGACCATGGCGACGTCGCGGGCCGGGTTGTCCGCGGACGCGGTGAGGACGCCACTCGGCCACGGCTGCCGGTCCAGCAGCCGCAACAGGGCCAGCCGGGCCGCGCCCTTCTCGATCGCGTTGCCCCGCAGCACTCCGGTCCCGGCCTTCACGCCGGCGAGCGCCGGGTTGAGGTGCGTGTCGGCCGGCACCGCCGCGACGACCGTGGCCACCTGGTTCTGGTCGCGATCGTCGAGCAGGCCGGCGACCGTGTAGATACCCGCGCCGGCCAGCAGCGCGACGGCGGCCACGACGACCGCCCCCAGCGCCCGCGACCGGCGCTGCCGGCGGCGACCGAGGGCCAGCGACGCCTGGACGAACTCGTTCAGCAGCGGTCCGGGCCGCGACAGCGGATCGTCGGCGGTCTGCATGAGATGGTCCGCCGCCCGCCGGGCCTCGCGACGATCGCCGATCAGCAGCGCGGGGTCTCGCCGGGCCGCGACCCACCCGCGCGCCTGGTACACGAGGTCGCGGTGCACGACGTACTCCTGCGGATCCGAGGTGATGGCCACGAACAGATCCGCCCTGGACCGGACGCCGTCCTCCGCGGACCACCGCACCCAGTTGAGCCCCGCCAGCTCCTCGGGCAGCGCCGAGTTGGCGGTGGTACCGATGCGGATGCCGACGATGCGCAGACCCTTCGCCCGCTCGAACTCGGCGCGCCATCGCGGGTCCGCCGCGGCGGCGGCGGAGAGGACGACCGCCACGGCCCGCACCGGTATCCGGCCGATCTCGGCCGTACCGCAGACGGGCAGGCCCATCCCCACCAGGCTCGCCGCGATCTGGTCGGCCGTGGCCCGGTCGGCGTCGCCGGCCAGCACCGCGATGGCGGGCTGCCCGGTCAGGTCCGCATCGTCCGGGAGACGGGGTACCACGACGTGGTCACCCGGCCGGACTTCGCGATCCGCATTGAGAAACACGTGGGCCAGCGCGTCGTTGACCGCTCTGGCGTAGGTCCATTCGTCCCGGCGCCCTGCGCCCCAACCGGTCCACCGGGTGCCGGGCAGGTGGACCAGCACGTGCGTGCCGCTCGGTACGACGGGCAGCTGGGAGAACGGCGCGATGTCACGCACCGCGGCCCGCCACTGCGCATACCGGCGGCCGACGTCGTGGGTCGTGCCCGGGCCGAGCACGACCATGATCGGTTTGCTCGTCGACTCCGCTCCCACCACCGCCAGCTCGCGCAGCGGGCTGCCGGCACGGTCGAGCCCGGCACAGATCACGACCACGCGGCTGTCGCGGATCAGCGCCCGCAGCCGCGGCTCCCAGTCGGCGAGCCCGAGCGCCGCCGTGGCCGCCGGGCCCTTGACGGGCCGGCCGGGCGCACCGGCCGTCAGCACCGGGCCGTGGCCGGCGAGCAGCGTCAGCAGCAGTTTGCGGAACGACTGCGGTTTCGCGCGGACGGCGAGTTGCGTGATCCGGTTCGAGGGGCCTCCTGACCGAGGCCGGCGGGCCCAGAGCCAGCCCGCCGACTCCCCGAAGCCACCGAGCAGCAGCGCGGGCCGGCCGGTCCGGGCGTTGCGGCGCCGCCACGCGTCGGACTCGCCCAGCCACGCGAGCCACCAGCTCAGCGGCCACAGCGGCAGGGCGAGCAGGAATGACAGGGCCAGCAGCGTGGTTCCCACCTGGTCACCGATGAACAGATCGCCGAAGTCCAGCACCAGCACCAGGGCCAGCAGCGCGCCGGTCACGATGGTCAACGCGAGCCACAGGACGACCCGGCCGGCGGGCCGGCGGACCCCGCCCCGCGGGGGCGCGTCGGACGGGGAGGCGTCGTGGCCGGACATGAGCAGCACAACGCCCACCAACCCGACGAACAGCGGCAGGACCAGCTCCGCGACGTCGTCCGTGCTGACCGTGCTGACCAGGTACTCCGTGCCGAGCACCAGGCCGTAGAGGACCGCCGGCAGGATGAGCAGCCAGCCGTGACGGCGTAGCCGCGCCCGGCGGCGAAGGTCCCGCGCGTCGCGGTCCACGGCGAACCATTCGGGCGCTTGCGGATCGGTGCGGGGGAATGCGAAGCGGGACCAGGCGAGCCCCACCAGGAGCCGCCCGAGCGCGACCGCGCCGAGCGCCCCTTCGAGGATGAGGACCCAGCTGAGGATCGAGGTGAAGTAGCCGCGTCCGCGGTTGCCCGCGAGCTTTGTCGGCGCGATGCCGATCCGGTCGGCGAGATCGCTGGCCGCCGCGCGGGACACCTCGGCGCAGTCGAACCTCGTCATCGACGGGCAGGCGGTGTTGAGGATCAGCACATAGGCGCCCTGGATCCAGTACCGCTGGTTGCCGGCGACGAGACCGCCGACGACCTCGCTGCCGGTCGCGAAGGCCGTCGGCATCGCCCGCCAGCCGGCCGGTTCGCTCCGGCGTTGCCGCTCGAAGTACGCCGCCCAGGCCCGGGCACCGGCCGAGGCGCAGCGGATCCAGGTCAGCCTCATGTCGAGCCGCCGGGACGCGTCGCTCCCGTCCCGTTGCCGGCCGGAGCAGGTGTGCAGGTCCCGGGTCACCGTGACCGGCGTGTCGGGGGCGCTGGTCGTCCAGCCGCCCGACACGTTCCGCGGCGACCAGGTGTCGAGCACGGCGACCGGATCTTCGGCATAGGCGGCGCCGGCGCCCGGCAGGCACACGACCACCGCGGCCGCGACGACGGCCAGCCGGACCCACCAGCGTAAGCCCGTAGACATGAGAAGTGAGTACCTGACGACCGTCGATTGTCACAGTGCTGCGCGCCGACTCACGCCTAACGGCCGGTGAGCGTGGCCCGTTCGTGCCAAGGCTTCCGGCTGATCGTGTCACCGGCGCGGTCAGGCATCAAGCCGCGCATGGCGCCTCCCGCACTCGCGCTACGACCGGTGGGCGCCGGGGTGGGCGACCAGCTTCAGGGCGAGGTCGGCGTAGAACTCGCCGACCTGCTCGGGGGAGTCCGAGCCTTCGAGCCGGTACCAGCGGACGAGGTCGATGCTGAGCGACAGCATCGCGCGGGTGACCCGCTTGACGTCGACCTGCGCGAACGACCCGTCGGCGACGCCGCGGGCGACGGTGTCGCGGAAGAACTCGTTGGTCCGGTGGCGCAGCTCGAGCACCGCGCCGTAGTGCTCGGCGGTGAGGCCGGCCAGCTCGTACTGGCTGACCCGGGCGGCCACGTGGTGCCGGGCGTGCCACGCCGTGTACCGGCAGATGACCTGCCGCAGCCGGTCGGCGGAGCCCTCGACGGCGAGCACGGACGGCTCCTGCACGTAGGCCAGCGCCCGCTCGTGACCGGCCCGGATGATCTCGAACAGGACCAGCTCCTTGGACGGGAAGTGCACGTACATCGCCGCCGGGCTGAGCCCGACGCCCTCGCTGATGTCGCGCGTGGTCGTCGCATGGAACCCGTTCGCGGCGAAGCAGCGGACCGCGGACGTCAACAGCCCGCGGGGCACCTCGCCGAGGTCCGCGCGCCACAGGCCGGGGGAGTCGTCCTTCAGCCGAGGATCGTCCGCCAGGTCCTGCGCGGTCCACCGGGCCTGCCGTTTGGGCATGCGCGACCATCGCCTCCTTTGTCCCGTGAACAGTACCGATGGGCCGGCGGGGCCGGTCCGCCGCGCCTCTGGATCACGATCCGGTCGCACTGGTTGTGACCCTTGACACACACCGGCCCACGCGGTGACTATGCGCTTAGTCAGTGCGCCGACGCAAGCCCGAACACGTCAGAAACACCCGAGAAAACAATCGGTCCGCTCAAAGGAGAGCGCATGTTACGCACCGGATCGCTTCGCGTCGGCGTCCTCGCCGGCGCGCTCGGCCTGACCCTGCTGACCACGGCCTGCGGCGGCGCCGCGGGCGACGCGCCGTCCTCGGGCGGCGCGTCCACGACGTCGCTCAAGGGCAAGACGATCGCCCTGGTCGGCTACGGGAGCGCGAACCCCTGGGGCGCCTACTTCAACAAGGTCTTCACGGACCAGCTCGCGGGGACCGGCGTCAAGATCAACGACCTGACGACGATGGACCCGGGCACCCAGGTGCAGAAGTTCAACCAGGCCGTCGCGCAGAAGCCCGACCTGATCGTGCTGGCCGTCCTGGACACGCAGGCGATGGTCGTACCGATCAAGAAGGCGAAGGCGGCCGGTGTGCCCGTGCTCGCCTTCGACGGCCCGACGGACCCGTCGGTCGCCGGTGAGGTCATGTCGGTGCTGTCCGACAACGAGAAGCTCGGCGAGTTCGCCGCGCAGAACCTCATCGAGGGGCTCAAGGCGCAGGGCCGTGACTCGGCCAAGATCTTCGTCCTGACCGGTACCAAGTCGATGCTCGTCACCCAGGACCGGATGAAGGGCTTCAACAAGGTGATGGCCACCGCGCCGCAGTACACGGTCGTCGACGAGCAGGACGCCAACTGGGACCCGCAGCTGTCCGGCACCATCGCCCAGCAGTTGCTGGCCAAGCACGGCCGCGACGGCGTGCAGGCCGCCTACGGCATGGCCGACTACATGGCCCTGCCCATCATCCAGGCGGCCAAGCAGGCCGGCTTCCCGATCGGCCGCAAGGACGGCCTGATCGTCACCAGCAGCAACTGCTTCAAGGCGGGCATCGACTCCATCAAGGCGGGCGAGCTCTACGGCACCGCCACGGAGGACCCCGGCACGATCGCCAAGCAGACCGCCGACTACGCCGTGCGGTTCCTGACCGGGCAGAAACCGCCGCAGAGCGAGCTGGTCAACGAGGAGCGCGTCACGGCCGCCAACGTGGACCAGTTCGCCGAGCAGTGCAGCCACGCATGAACGACCCGATCACCGGCCCGGTCCTCGACGCCTTCCAGGTGCGCGCCGAGGGCCTGGCCCGCTCCTTCGACGGCGTCCCCGCGGTCCGCGACGCGTCCTTCACCGTGGCGGCCGGCGAGATCCACGGCCTGTGCGGGCACAACGGGGCCGGCAAGAGCACGGTGGTGAAGATGCTCTCCGGGCAGCTCCCGCCGGACGGCGGCCGCATCCTCATCGGCGGCGAGGCGGTCCAGCTCGGCAGCCGGCAGGTCGCCCAGCGCATGGGCGTCGCGCTGGTCGACCAGGAGCTGAGCACGGTGCCGGCGCTGACCGTCGTGGAGAACATGCTCCTCGGCGACATCGAGGTGCCGTTCGTCAACCGCCGTCGCCGGGCCGCCGCCCGGGCCCGCCAGATCCTCGACGGCATGGGGCTGGAGCGGATCGACCCGGACCAGCCGCTGTCCGCGCTCAGCATCGGCGAGCGGCAGCTGGTCGAGATCGCCAAGGCGCTGAGCCAGAACGCCCGGCTGGTGATCCTCGACGAGCCCACCGCCACCCTCGGCGACGTGGAGAGCGCGCGCGTCTTCACGGCCATCCGGCGGGTCGCGGCCGCCGGCTGCGCGGTCATCTTCGTCTCGCACCGGCTGTCCGAGGTGCTCGACCTCTGCGACCGCGTGACCGTCCTGCGGGACGGCCGCACCGTCGCCACCACGCCGGCCAAGGACCTCACCGTCGACGAGCTGATCGTGCGGATGCTCGGCGAGACGCCGCACCGCCTCGCCGAGGCCGCGCGGCCGGACCGCGACCGCCCGCCCGCGCTGCGCATCGAGCACCTGCGCGTGCCCGGCCGGCTGGGGGACTTCTCCCTAGCCGCGCGGGCGGGCCGGATCCACGCCCTGGCCGGGCAGCTCGGCAGCGGGGCGTCCGACGTGCTGCGCGCCCTGGCCGGGCTGCACCCGAAGGCGACCGGGAGGGTCGTGCTGAACGACCGGAGGGTCACCTTCGGCGACCCGGTGCGCGCCGCGCGGAGCGGGATCGCGTTCGTCTCCAACGACCGCAAGTCCGAGGGACTGTTCCTCGGCCGGTCGGTCGCCTGGAACCTCGTCGCGACCCGGCTGCCCGGCCTCGCCCGGGCCGGCGTCCTGCGGCCGCGCCGGGAGCGGGTCGCCGCCCGGTCCCTCGCGCAGTGGTCGGGCCTGCCGGAGCGGCGGCTCGGCGAGCCGGCGGCGGCGCTGAGCGGCGGCAACCAGCAGAAGGTATTCGTGGGCCGGTGCCTCGAGCGGCCGGACGTCTTCGCCCTCCTGCTGGACGAGCCCACCCGCGGTGTCGACGTCGGCGGTCGCGTGGCGATCCACCGGCTGCTGCGCCGGGCCGCCGACGCCGGGCTCGTCGTCATCATCGCGTCCACTGAGCTGGAGGAGGTGCTCGAGCTGGGCGACGTGATCGTCACGATGCGGGACGGCCACGCCGTCGGGGTGTACGAGGGCGGCGCCGACGGCTCGCGGCTGATGCGCGACATGACCCACGGGGCGGCGGCATGACGACCGCCGACCGCACCCGCGACGCGCGGGCCACCGCGTCGGACCCGCCGCGGCCCGGCTCGTCCGGCCGGCGCCGGCCGGGCGCGTCCGCCGTCGTGCTGGCCGTGCTGTTGCTGCTGTTCGCCGCGCTGGCCGTCACCACCAACCGGTTCCTCAGCCTCGACAACGCGCGGGCCATCCTCGCCTCGGCCGCGTTCGTGGGCATCACCGCGGTCGGCGCGACGCTGGTGATGGTCTCCGGGTCGGCGGTGTCGCTGGCCACCTCCCAGACCGCGACCGTCGTCGCGATGGCCTTCCTGGCCTCGTCCCGGCTCGGGCTGGCGGCCGCCGTGCTGATCGCGCTCGCCTGCGGTGCCGCGCTCACCGCAATGCAGGGCGCGATCATCGGCTTCTGGGGCGCCAACCCGATCGTGCTGACCATCGCGGCCGGGTTCGCGACCGGCGGTGCCGCGACCTGGTTCAGCGGCGGTACCCCGGTCTACCCCGCCGCGCGCGCGTACGAGGCGCTCAACGCGACCTGGCTGGGCCTGCCCGTGGCCGTGTACGTCCTGCTCGCGGTCACGGTGATCGCGCAGTGGACGCTGCGGCGCACCACCGCCGGCCGGCAGATGTACCTGGTGGGCGAGAACCGCGCCGCAGCCCGCGCGGCCGGCCTGCCCGTCGGCCGGGTGACCGTCCTGGCCTGGGCGTTCTTCGGCGCGTGCACCGCGCTGACCGGCGTGTTCCTCGCGTCGTTCAACACGTCCGCCACGGTGACGCTCGGCGGCACCCTCACCCTCGACGCCATCGCCGCGGTCCTGGTGGGCGGCACCGCGATCGCCGGCGGCCACGGCTCCGCGCTGCAGACCCTCGGCGGCGCGGTGCTCATCTCCGTGCTCTCCGACGTGCTCCTGCTGCGCGGGTTCGCCACCGGAACGCAGATCCTCGTGAAAGGGGTCCTCGTGCTCGCCGTCGTCATCGCGGTGCACCTGCGCACGCACAGGAGCCGGCGGTGACCCGCCGGCTGTTGCGGCCGGACCGGCTGATGCCGCTGGTCTCCCTGCTCGTCGCGGTGCTCGCCTTCGCGGCCTCGCCCCTGGTCAGCGGCCGGCCCCTGCAGCTGTTCGACGCCTACAACGCGCTGCAGGGCTTCGCCCAGCTGGGCCTCCTGGCGCTGGCGATCGGCATCACGATGATCGCGGGCGAGTTCGACCTGTCGGTCGCCGGCACCTACGCGCTGGGCGGGATGGTGGCGGTGAGCGCCGGCGCGGCGCACCCCGTCCTGGGCGTCCTGGCCGCCGTCGGGGCGGGCGCCGCGATCGGGGCGGTGCAGGGCGGGCTCATCGCGCGTCTGCGCATCCCGTCGATGCCGGTCACCCTGGCGACCTACATCGCGCTGCTGGGGCTGACGTACGCGATGTCGGGCGGCCTGAGCAAGACGTTCCCCAACAGCGACGCGACCCTGTGGGTCGACCAGACCATCGCCGGCGTCCTCTCGCCGCGCAGCCTGCTGACGCTCGCCGCGTTCCTCGCCGCCGCGGTCGTGCTGGGCTTCACCAAGCTGGGGCGCGAACTGCGCGCCATCGGCGGCGACCGGCGGGCCAGCCGGGTCGCCGGCGTCCGGGTGGACCGCCTGCTCGTCGCGGTGTTCACCACGTCCGGCACGCTGGCCGCGCTGGGCGGCGCCCTGCTCAGCTACAGCTACGCGTCGGCCAACCCCGATCCCGGCCTGCAGCCGCTGATCCTCGCCGCGGTGGCCGCGCTGCTCGGCGGGGTGTCACTGGCCGGCGGCCGCGGAACCGCCCTGGGCCTGCTGGCCGGGGGCCTGTCGGTGGCGCTGCTCGCGCAGGTCGTGGCGACCACCGCCCTGCCCGACTTCTCCACCCAGCTGCTCTACGCGGCGCTGCTCGCGGTGATCGTCGCGATCGAGAGCCCGGGCCTGCACCAGATGGTCGACCGGCTCCGCGCCCGCCGGGCGGATCCGGACGGCGCGGCGACCGGCGGAGCGACCACGGAGGGGCTGTCCTGATGGGAAACCTCAGCTTCGACTTCACCGGGCGGACGGTGGTCGTCACCGGCGCGGCCCGCGGCGTGGGGCGCGCCGTCGGCGAGCACTTCCGGGCCGCGGGTGCGGCCGTCTACCTCGTCGACCTCGAGGCGGGACCGGTCCGGGCGGCGGCCGGCGAGATCGGCGCGGTCGGCCTCGTCGCCGACGTGTCCGACACGGGCCAGGTCGCCGAGGCGGTGGAGCGGGTGGTCGCGGAGACCGGCCGGATCGACGTCCTGGTCAACAACGCCGGGATCCTGCGCGACGGCGTAGTGTGGAAGCTCAGCGACGACGACTACGAGTCGGTGATGGCCGTGCACGCCGGCGGCACGTTCCGCTGCACCCGTGCGGTGGTGCCCCACCTCCGGCGCCAGGGCGGCGGGCGCATCATCAACGTCACCTCCTACACCGGCCTGCGGGGCAACCCCGGCCAGTCCAACTACGCGATGGCCAAGGCCGGGATCATCGGCTTCACCAAGACGGCCGCCAAGGAACTCGCCCGGTTCGGCATCACGGTCAACGCCATCTCGCCCAACGCGCACACCCGGATGATCTCCTCCGTCCCGGAGGAGAAGCTCGCCCAGCTGACCGCCGGCATCCCCATGGGCCGCTTCGCCGACGCGTCGGAGATGGCGGCGGCCGTCGCGTTCCTCGCCTCCGACGAGGCCGCCTACATCACCGGCGTGGTGCTGCCCGTGGACGGCGGCCTGTCGCTGTGAACACACCCCTCACCCCACGATCCCTCACCAGATGCGGAGGACGGACATGACCACGGAGATGACCACGGTGGCCGAGGGCTACCACTTCCTGGAGGCACCCCGCTGGCGCGACGGGCGGCTCTGGTTCTCCGACTTCTACGGCTACCGGGTCCGCTCGATGCTGGAGGACGGTGCGGACGTGCGCGAGGAGGCGCACGTCCCCGAGCAGCCCTCCGGCCTGGGCTGGCTCCCCGACGGCCGGCTGCTGATCGTCTCCATGCGTGACCGCAAGATCCTGCGCCGGGAGCCGGACGGCACCCTCGCCGTCCACGCCGACCTCGGCAAGCACGCCACCGGGCACGTCAACGACATGGTCGTGGACGCACAGGGCCGGGCCTACGTGGGCAACTTCGGCTTCGACCTGATGGGCGGCGCGCCGCTGGAGCCGGCCGCGCTGCACCGGGTCGACCCGGACGGCCACGTCACCCTGGTCGCCGACGATCTGTGGTTCCCCAACGGCAGCGCCATCACGCCGGACAACGTGCTGCTGGTCGTGGAGACGTTCGGCAACCGGGTCAGCGCGTTCGACCTCACCGCCGACGGCGAGCTCACCAACCGGCGGGTGTGGGCCGAGTTCGGGCCGCTGCCGACCGAGCGGGACATCGCGGCGGTGCTGGGGCAGATCCGGGTCGCCGGCGACGGTGCCTGCCTGGACGCCGCCGGTGCGCTGTGGATCGCCGACGCCACCGGCGACCGGCTCGTGCGGGTGATCGAGGGCGGCACGATCACCGACGAGATCAAGCCGGGCTCGCCGGTGTACGCCTGCGCCCTCGGCGGCGCCGCCGGCACGACCCTCTACGCGTGCGCCGCCCCCGACTTCTTGGAGGACGCCCGCGCGGCGGCGCACGAGGGTCGCATGCTCGCCGTCCGGGTCGCCGTCCCCGGCGCGGCATGAACGCTCAGGCCGTCAACCGGGCGAGCGCCGCCATCTCGCGTTCGGGATCCACGACGGGCTGGATGACGATCTCGTCGATGCCGGCCTTCTCCAGCGCCGCGATCCGCTCCGACAGTTCGTCGCGGGTACCGATCAACCCCAGCTTGTCCACGAGCGAGGGAACGATCAGGTCCCGGTCCTCGGGATCGATGCGGCCGAGGTAGTTGCGGTACAGGTACCTGTGCCGGTCAGCGGCTGTCGCGGTGGTGCCCCGCCGCCGCAGCAGCCGCTGCACGGCCTCGGCCTCGTCGGGCTCCAGGGACTCGCCGAACGCCGGGTTGTCGGCCGCGAAGGTCAGCAGCGCCATCGCCACGTGCCCCATCGAGTCCCGGGCCAGGTCGCCGTGGCGGTCCTCGCCGTCGCCGAGCACGTGCAGCGACGTCATCACGTAGGAGTCGGCGCTGCCAGTCCGGCCGGCCTCGCGCGCCGCCTCCCGGCGCGTCTGCTGGAACGCCTCCCACACGGCCGGGGCGAGCAGCCCGAACGAGATGAGGCCGGTGCCGCGGCGCCCGGCGATCGCCGCCGCCTTGAGCCCGAAGGCCGCGACGACGAACTCGACCGGATCCTCGGTGTTGACGTACGGTCCGACGTGCAGAAACCTGACGTCGCGGGTGCGGCTGCCCTCCGTGTACTCGGTCTCCCGGCCGGCGGTCAGGTCCTGCAGCGCGCGGGTGAACGCCTCCAGCCGCGCCATCGTCGTCGGCAGCATGCCGAGCGTGCGCCGGGCGGTGTTGCCGGTGCCGACGCCGCAGATCACCCGGCCGGGCGCGATCGCGTTCAGGCTGGACACCGCGGCCGCGGCCGCCGGCGCCGAGCGCAGCGCCGGGGAGGTGACCCCGATCCCCAGCTTGATCGCGCTGGTCGCCTTGGCGCACAGGGCCAGGGCGACGAACGGATCCCCGTTCACCATCGGCGTGTCGTACACCCAGAAGCTCGTGAATCCCAGGTCCTCGGCGCGCGCGGCGAGCTCCTCGATCCCCGGTCGCGCGGTAACCACAATTCCGGTGCGCATGGTGTTCTCCTCGTCGTTGAAGGAGATGACTAAGCGCATAGTCACCCCGTCCCGCGGGTGTGTCAAGGGTCACACCGGGCCGCCGCGCGGCGAGGGCTCAAGGGCAGAGGTGGTTGTGCGCCGCGTCCACGATCAGGGCGGCCTTCGCCCGGTCGGCCGCCCCCGCGCCGAGGCGGAAGCGCCGCGTCACGTTGCCGAGCACGGTCTCGTCCGGCTGGTGCGCCGCGAGGTCCTGACATGCGGCCTGACCGCCGGCCAGCGCCTGGCCCGGGTCGCTCGCCAGGGCCGGGTCGATCGCGCCCAGCTCGGTCAGGAAGGCGGTGGCGGCGCGGCCGGCCGGATCCGTGCCGCCGGTCACGACGGGACGCGCGGACCCGCCGCCGGCCGGTGCCGATCCGGTCGGTGCCGATCCGGTCGGGCCGGTCGGGCCGGTCCCGGACGCGGACGTGGGTGCCGTCGCCGGGGCCGGCGCGCTGGGCACCAGCCCCGTCGGGTACCCGCCGGACCGGCCGGAATCGTCGCGCAGCGACCACCAGAGCACCCCGGCCATCACGAGCGCGACCAGGACGCCGGCGCCGATCGCGGCCCGGCGCCCGCCCGGAACCGAGCGGGCCCGGGCGGCGGGCCGGGCTAGAGGGCCTGGCACTGCCCGGCCTTCGGGCCGGCCGCCGTATTGGGCAGTCCGTCGTTGACCGGTGCCGGGTTGTTGCCGACGCAGCTCAGCGGCCCGCCGACGCGGTTGCCCGCGAGCAGCGCCGGCAGGTCCGGCCCGCCGGCGTTGCCGACCAGGGACACCGGGCCGCCGATCGTCGAGTCCTCCAGGCTCAGCTCGCCGGTCGTGCCGGTGACCGAGACCGGCCCGGCGACCGCGGTGTGCACGAGGACGACCGCGGCGGCGCCGGACGCGGACAGCGGGCCGCCGACGGTCGCGTCGAACGCCAGCAGCTGCGCGCCGGAGCGGACCGTGACCGGGCCGGTGACCGTCGAGCCGGGCGCCAGGCAGGTGATCCCGGAGGAGACGGTCAGCGGTCCGTCGTGCTTGCCGGACACGGTGCTCGTGCACGCCGGGTCCGGCTTGGCCAGCAGCTCCACCTCGGCCAGCGTCGTCGTGGTGTCGCCGGTGTTGCCGGTGACCTGCAGGCGGTACTGGCTGAACCGGCCCGGCTTGCTCACCGCGAACGCGCGCGTCTGCAGCCGCCACGGGAAGGTCTCGCCGGCGCGCTCGTCGACGGTGCTCCAGGTCTTGCCGTCGTACGAACCCTGCAGCTTCCAGCCGGTCGGATCGCCCGACGTGACCCCGTCGGAAAGGCCGAGGTCGGCCAGCTGCAACAGGTTCACCCCGCCCGCGTTGGCGGTGATGCTCAGCTGGAAGTACTGGTACTGCGCCGGGCTGGCCAAGGTGTAGTCCTTGGCCTGGAACCGGTCGCCGAACGCCTGCCCGGTCCGGGTGTCCAGGAGGGTCCAGTGCTGCCCGTCGGCGGAGCCGGACAGCGTCCAGTCCCGCGGATCCCGCTCCGGTGCGTCGTTGGCGGAGGTGAGCGAGTAGCGCACGACGTCGGTGGGCTCGGCGAGCCGGACCGTGATCGTGGCCGTCGGCTGGAACGCCAGCCACTTCGTGCCGGCGTTGCCGTCGGCGAGGTTCGCCGCGACCTCGTTGGGCGGGTTCTGCGCGGTCGCCGTCACCTGCGTGCCGGGGCCGACCACGCTGCGCGGCTCGTGCAGGGTCGGACCGGAGGTCAGCGTGTAGTGGGTGACCCGGTCGCGCGTTGCCCCCGATGGGAACTGGTACTGCACCGACGGCGTGGCCCCGGGGAAGGTGACGCGGGTGGCCGAGGTGTTGTCGAACAAACCGGTGCCGGCGCCGGTCACGTCCCGCAGCGGCCGGGGCACGGCCTGATCCTGGGTGATGGACAGCGGCGCGGCGGCCGCGCCGGTGCCCCAGGTCGACGGCTGGGCGCCCATCGTGAAGTCCAGCGTCGCGCCGGCGGCCAGGATGTCGTGCGGCAGGTAGGTCTTGTCGTACGCCTTGCCGTTGACCTTGAGGCTCTGGACGTACACGTTGCGGCGGCTGTTGTTCGGCGCGTTGATGACGAGCTTCTTGCCGTTCTCCAGGTTCACCGTCGCCTTCGTGAACAGCGGCGAGCCGATCGCGTAGTACGGGCTGCCCATCTGCAGCGGGTAGAAGCCGAGCGAGCTGAACACGCTCCACGCCGACATCTCGCCGTTGTCCTCGTCGCCGGCGTAGCCCTGCCCGATGTCGCTGCCCAGGTAGAGCCGCGACAGCGACTCGCGGACCAGGGCCTGGGCCTTCCACGGCTGCCCGGCGTAGTCGTACATGTAGATGATGTGGTGCGACGGCTGGTTGCTGTGGCCGTACTGGCCCAGCCGCACGTCCCGCGCCTCGAGCATCTCGTGGATGGTGCCGCCGTAGGCGCCGACGTGCGTCGCGTCCTCCGGCGTGGCGAAGAACGTGTCGAGCTTGGCGGCCAGCCGGTCGGTGCCGCCGTAGAGGTTGGCCAGCCCGCGGCCGTCCTGCGGCACGTGGAAGGCCATGTTCCAGGCGTCGGTCTCGGTGTAGTCGCCGCCCCAGTCGCGCGGGTCGAAGGCGCCGGGAGCCTTGCGCCAGTTGCCGGCGCTGTCGCGGCCCTGGAAGAAGCCGACCGACGGATCGAACATGTTCACGTAGTTCTGCGCCCGGTTGAGGAAGTACTGGTAATCCTCGGTGAGCTGGGCGCGCTGCGGGTCGCCGGGCGCGGCGTTGGCCAGCCGGGCCTTGGCCATGTTGGCGATGCCGAAGTCGTTGATGTAGCCGTCCATCGCCCACGACATCGCCTCGTCCGTCGAGTCCAGGGCGGTGTAGCCGAGGAACGGCGAGGATGCGAACCCCTTCCGCCCGACGTTGCTGTTGGGCGGCAGGACCGTGGCGTCCTTGACCGCCGCCTCGTAGGCCGCGTCGACGTCGAAGCCGCGCACGCCCTTGACGTAGGCGTCGGCGAACGCGACGTCGGAGCTGGTGCCCACCATCAGGTCGGCGTAGCCGGGGGAGGACCAGCGGGCGCTCCAGCCGCCGTCCTTGTACTGCTGCAGGAAGCCGTCGATGAACTCGCCGGCCTGGGACGGCACGAGCAGCGAGTACGCCGGCCACGCGGTGCGATACGTGTCCCAGAACCCGTTGTTGACGTAGACCTTCCCGTCGACCACGGGCGCGCCGGTGTGGGTCGGCGAGCTGGCCGGGGTGCTCGTCGCGGACTGCACGGCGTGCTGGTACTTCGGCCGGTCAGCGGTGCCGGTGTTCTCGAAGGCGGAGTTCGGGTACAGGAACAGCCGGTAGAGGTTGGAGTACAGCGTGACGAGCTGGTCGTCGGCGGCCCCCTCGACGTCGATCACGTGCAACTGCTTGTCCCACAGCGCCTTCGCCCGGTCGCGCACCGACTCCAGCGACTCGTCCGGCCCGATCTCCAGCTCCAGGTTGTGCCGCGCCTGGTCGAGGCTGATCAGCGAGGTCGCGATGCGCATCGTGACGACCTTCTCGGTCGACGTGTCGAACCGCGCGTAGCCGGTGGAGACCCGGTTGCCGTTCGGCAGCATGCCGCCGGCCACGACCGGCCGGTCCAGCTTGGCGTAGACGTACATGCGGGTGGCGCCGGTGGACAGGCCGCTGCGGTTGTCGGAGTACCCGGTGATGACCCCGTTGGCCTGGTCGATCGCGAGCGCGGAGGAGTTGTTGACGTTGTCGAAGACCAGGCTCGACGCGTTTCCGGTGAAGGTGAAGCGGAACACCGCCGCGTGGTCCGTCGGCGCGATCTCGGTCCGCATGCCGTTCTCGAACGTGACGCCGTAGTAGTGCGGGTACGCCACCTCGTTCTCGTGCTGGAACTCCAGCGCCCGGTTCTCCCGCACGCCGTCGGGCGTCGCGGACGGCGACGGCATCACCTGGAACGTCTGCCGGTCGCCCATCCACGGGCTCGGCTCGTGGCTGAGCGTGAACGCCTGGAGCATCGGCAGGTTGTGCGCGTCGCTGTTCAGCCGGTGGTACTCGTACAGCCAGCTCGAGGACCCGGCGCTGGTCATCGGCGTCCAGAAGTTGAACCCGTGCGGCACGGCCGTGGCCGGGAAGTTGTTGCCGCGCGAGAAGCCGCCGGTGGACTGCGAGCCGCGCCGCGTGTCGACGTACTCGGACGGGCCGGAGCGGGCTACGGTCACCGGGTCACCGATGCGGATGTCGTCGACCCAGGTCTTGAACGTGGTGGGCGGCCCGGTCGGGTCGTCGTAGCCGATGAGGATCCGCCGGACGGTCTTGCCCGCCGCGACCGCGCCGATCGCGGCGCGCTTGGCGTTCCACTGCATCGTGTACAGCGTCTTGGACGCGCCCTGGCCCTGCGGCGTGAGCAGCGCCCCCTGCGCGTCGAGCGCACCCAGGTCGGACAGGTAGGTGCCGTCGGAGAAGGCGAGGTCGACGGCGACGTACGTCGCGGGGTTGCGCAGGTCGCCGTCGGTGATCTCCGGGAAGATCAGGTACGACAGCTCGGTCGTCGGGGTCAGCGTCAGGTCGACGTCGAAGACCTTGTTGTACGAGTACGCGCGGCCGTCGCTCAGGTGCCGCCCGGAGACCTGGAACGCCCGCATCCCGTGGTAGCCGACCGCCGACTTGGCCGTGGGGGAGGACACCGGGCCCTTGCCGGCGAGGCTCTTCATGTCGCTCGGCGGCGGTGGCGTGGTGTCGCCGTCGGACAGTTGCCATTCGGCGAGCTGGATCAGCCCCGCGCCGCCGGCGGTGGCGCTGATGTCGAGCCGGTAGTACTGGTAGGCCGTCGTGTTGGCGATGTGGTACTGCTTGGTCGCGTGCCGGCCGGCGAACGTCTCGCCGCCGCGGCTGTCCAGCGCGATCCACCGCTGCCCGTCCACCGACCCGGACAGCGTCCAGTCCCGCGGGTCGCGCTCCGCGGCGTCGTTGGCGGAGGTCAGCGCGTAGTCCACGACCGCGACCGGCTCCGACAGCTGATACTGCACCCAGCCGGCCGCCGTGAACGTCAGCCACTTGGAGTTGACGTCGCCGTCGTTGAGGTTGCGGCTGACCTCGCCGGCGGCCGTGTTCTCGCCGCTGGCCCGCACGTCGATCACCTTGTCGGCGAGGTTGCCGGGAATGCCGGTGACCGAGGTGCCGTCGACCCCGGCCGCCTTGCGGGCGCCGGTGGCGTCGGTCTCCACGGTGCTGGTCCAGTCCGGCTGCGGGTCCGCGTCCTCGAACGAGGACGCGAACAGCGGCACCGGATCGGCCGCCGCCGGCGTGCGCCGCGACCCCGGCAGCGCCGCTACCGGGGCGGCGAGCAGCACCGCCACCACGGACCCGAACGTCAGCCAGAACCTGCCCGGCCGGAGCCGATGTCCGGTCATGGTCGCCTCCCTGCGCCCGTCCGACGCGGATGGCGGCCCGACGTCGGTCTGCCGGTCAGCCAAATACATAGATCCAAGCTTGTCAACGCCGCCCGGCGACCTTCACGGCGCCGGGCGGGTCGGGTCCCTCACACCGCGCGGGCCACCGCGATCGTGGCGGACAGGCGCGGGCCGGCCTCGTAGAACATGTACTGCACGCCGCCGTCGGTGCCGAAGGACGGGGCGGCGCTGCGGCCGCTGTCGGGGGCGCCGCTCAGCGGGGTGTGGAAGACGCCGAGGTGGATCTCGCGGTCGAAGTTGGTGCCGACCTCGGTGAGGAACATGCTGCCGCTGTTGCCGTGGTAGACGACGTAGGCCGTGCCGTTGCGGGTCAGCAGGTGCGGCCCGGAGATGTCCACCTGGTCGTCCGGTCCCGGCGTGACCAGCGGTGTCGGGTCGAACTGCCAGGTCTTGGCGTCGGCCGACCAGCCCCAGAAGATTTTCCGGGTACCGCCGGTGACGCCCATGAACAGCATCACGTATGTGTTGCCCAGGCCGGCGATCGCGTGCTCGAAGACGCGGGCGTAGGACGTCTCCGTCGTCCCGGGCACCATCGCGGTGCTCAGCACGACGCCGAAGTAGGTGAAGTGCACCCCGTCGGTGGACCAGGCCATCCGGGTCGTGCTGTTCTCGCCGTGGAAGTACAGGTAGAACTTGCTGTTCGCGGGGCTCCACAGCACGTGCGGGGAGGAGACGTGGCTGACCGAGTAGTGCGGTGACCAGACGTTGGACACGATCGGGTTGGCCGGGTACTCGGTGAACGGGCCGCCCAGCGAGTTGCCGTAGGCCAGGCAGATGCCGCCCGGCGCGTTGTGCGGGGCGTAGTAGAGGTAGTAGCGGCCGAGGCCGCCGCTGATCTTGTCGTAGACGCCCCGGATGCACGGGAAGATCAGCTCGTTGGTGGGGTTGTAGCGCAGCGCCGACTTGGTGAACGGCGTGCCGATGTACTGGTAGTTGGGGAAGCC
Organism: Dactylosporangium sp. CA-092794; assembly: GCF_050948465.1. NCBI lineage: Bacteria > Bacillati > Actinomycetota > Actinomycetes > Micromonosporales > Micromonosporaceae > Dactylosporangium > Dactylosporangium sp. CA-092794. The sequence goes on from NZ_CP192044.1 coordinate 2,697,675, forward strand.
GGCCGGCGCGGCGGAGGCCGGCGAGGGGAGCTGGAGCGCGCCGAGCGCGGCCGCGCCCGACGCCAGTGCCGCTCCCCGGAGAACCTGGCGGCGATTCATGGATGGGAGTGTGTCCGCGCCGGGAACCGCCGGTCAAGGTGCTAATACGAATTATCACGGGAACCCGGGGCTTGACGAAACGGCCGCGGCGGGTCCAGGATGGCGAGCCATCGAGTGATAATGCGAATTAGCAAGGATGGTCCGAGGTGACCGCAACACCGCGCCGCCTGACCCAGCGGGACATCGCCCGCATGACCGGGGTCAGCCAGGCGACCGTGTCGCTCGTGCTCAACGGGCGTTCCGACGGCGATGTGCGGATCGCGCCGGAGACCCGCGAGCGGGTGCTGCGGGCGATCCGCGACAGCGGCTACGTCGCCGATCCGATCGCCCGCCGGCTCGCCGCGCGCGACAACCGCATCATCGGCGTGTTCACCTACGAGCCGGTGTTCCCGGCCGGCAACAGCGACTTCTACCACCCGTTCCTGGTCGGCATCGAGGAGCGCGCCGAGGCCCTCGGCAGCGACCTGCTGCTGCTGACCAGCGCCCCGGTCGTCGACGGGCGGCGGCGCATCTTCCACGAGGGCAACCGGCTGCGCCTGGCCGACGGCTGCGTGCTGTTGGGCCGCTCGCTCGACCGGGACGAGCTGGCCCGGCTGGTCGCCGACGGGTTCCCGTTCGTGTCGGTCGGCCGGCGCGACGACGCCGGCGGGCCGGTGCCCTACGTGGGCGCGGACTACGCCGGGGCGACCGAGGCGCTGGTGCGCCGGGCCGCCGCCCTCGGCCACACCCGGATGGCCTACCTGGGCCAGGGGGAGGGGCCGGAGTCGCACGCCGACCGCAAGGCCGGCTTCGACCGGGGCATGGCCGCGACCGGGGCGACCGGGCCGCACCTGCCGGTCGGCGACCCCGCCGCGGTCGCCCGCCGCCTGGCCGGTGAGCGCGTGACCGCCGTGTTCGCCGAGGAGCACAGCGACGGCGTGGCCCTGGCGGCGGTGGCCGGGGAAGACCTGTCGATCGTCACGCTGGGCCAGCCGACCAGGCACGTCACCGACCCCACGGGCACCGAGTTCACCGGGTTTGCCATCCCGCGGCGCGAGATGGGCGCCCAGGCGCTCGAGGTGCTCACCGCCCTCATCGACGGCACCGAGACCGAGCTCCAGCGCCTGCTGCCGTGCGCGCTGGTCGAAGGCACCACCCTAACCGAAAGATCGTAAATGTCGGAAATGTCAACTGACGTGCTCGTCGTTGGTGGTGGCCTCGGCGGTGTCGCCGCCGCGCTCGCCGCGCTGCGGTGCGGCAAGCGGGTCGTGCTCACGGAGGAGTACGACTGGCTCGGCGGCCAGCTCACCAGCCAGGCCGTGCCCCCCGACGAGCACAGCTGGGTGGAGCGGTTCGGCGTGACCGCCTCCTACCGGGCGCTGCGCGACGGCATCCGCGACTACTACCGCCGCCACTACCCGCTCACCGCCGCCGCCCGGGCCTGGCGCGACCTGAACCCGGGCGCCGGCAAGGTGAGCCGGCTCTGCCACGAGCCGCGGGTCGCCGTCGCCGTGCTGGAGGCGATGCTCCTGCCGTACCGATCGAGCCGGAAGCTGATCGTGCTGCAACCGTTCGTGCCCACGGCCGCGACCACCCACGGCGACCGGGTCACCGCGGTGACGCTGCGCCATCGCGACACCGGCGACACCGTCGACGTGACGGCGCCCTACGTGCTCGACGCCACCGAGACGGGGCAGTTGCTGCCGCTCACCGGCGCCGAATACGTCACCGGCTTCGAGTCGCAGGCCGACACCGGCGAGCCGAGCGCGCCCGCCGCCGCCCAGCCGGCGAACATGCAGGCGGTCTCGGTCTGCTTCGCGGTCGACCACGTCGAGGGCGACCACACCATCGACCGCCCGGCGCGGTATGGCTTCTGGCGCGACTACACCCCGCCGTTCTGGGGCGGCCCGCTGCTGTCGTTCCGCGCGCCCAGCCCCCGCACGCTGCTGCCCACCGAGCGGGTGTTCGACCCCAACCCCGGCGACGACCCCCTCGCCGTCGACGCCGACCAGCGGCGCGACCCCGGCGATCACAACCTGTGGACGTTCCGGCGCATCGCCGCCCGGCGGCTGTTCGCCGAGGGCACCTACGACAGCGACATCTGCCTGATCAACTGGCCGATGCTCGACTACTTCGAGCACCCGGTCATCGACGTGCCCGACCCGGCCGCGCACCTCGCCGCGGCCCGGGAGCAGGCGCTGTCGGTGCTCTACTGGCTGCAGACCGAGGCGCCCCGCCCCGACGGCGGCACCGGCTTCCCCGGCCTGCGCCTGCGCGGCGACGTCACCGGCGGCGCCGACGGGCTCGCCCAGGCCCCCTACATCCGCGAGTCCCGGCGCGTGCTGGCCGAGTACACCGTCCCGGAGCAGGACCTGGCCCTGGCCGTGCGCGGGGACAAGGGCGCCGTGCAGTACCACGACAGCGTCGGCGTCGGGATGTACCGCATCGATCTGCACCCCTCGACCGGCGGCGACCACTACATCGACGTCGGCTGCTGCCCCTTCCAGATCCCGCTCGGCGCGCTCATCCCGCGCCGGATGGACAACCTGCTGCCCGCTGGCAAGAACATCGGCACCACCCACATCACCAACGGCGCCTACCGCCTGCACCCCGTCGAGTGGAACGCCGGCGAGGCCGCCGGCGCGCTCGCCGCCTTCTGCCTGGACCGCGGCTGCACCCCGCGCGCGGTCCGCAACACCCCCGGCCTGCTCGCCGAGTTCCAGTCCCGGCTCGACCGCGACGGCGTCGAGCGGCACTGGCCCGACGTGACCGGCTACTGACACCCCCTTGGAGTAGACGATGAAGTTCCGCGCCGCGATAGCCGCCCTGTCGCTCGCCACCCTCGCCGCCTGCGGCGGCGGCACCCCGGCCGCCGAGGAGACCGGCCCGGTCGAGCTGCGCATGACCATCTGGACCGCCAACGAGGCCCACCTCAAGCTGTTCAACGACATCGCCGCCGACTACAAGACGGCCCACTCCGACGTCACCGTGAAGTTCGACCCGCTGCCCTTCGACTCGTACACCACGACCCTCACCACCCAGATCGCCGGCGGCAACGGCCCGGACCTGGCCTGGATCCTCGAGGACTCCGCGCCCGACTTCGTCGGCTCCGGCGCGCTGGTCCCGCTGAGCAACCTCGAGAACCCCGACGACCTGGCGCCCGCCGCCACCAAGCTGTGGCAGAACGGCGGCAAGCTCTACGCATACCCGTTCTCCACCTCCCCGTTCGGCATGTTCGTCAACACCGACCTGCTCAAGCAGGCGGGCCAGGACAACCCGGCCGACCTCGTCACCGCCGGCACCTGGACCTGGGACAAGGCGTTCGCCGAGGGCGCCGCGGTCAACGCGAGGACCGGCACCGCCGGGATCGTCGTGCGCGACTTCGACTACAAGACCTGGAGCAACCTGTCGACGGTCTGGACCGGCTGGGGCGCGCAGGCGTGGAGCGCCGACGGCAAGACCTGCGGGTTCAACGCCCCGGAGATGGTCGAGGCGATGACCGCACTGCACAAGGCCGTCTTCGTCGACAAGGCGATGCCCGGCCCCGGCGTGGCCGCCGACTTCTTCGCCGGCCAGTCCGCGATGACCATCACCCAGATCTCGCGAGCGTCGCTGCTCAAGGACGCCAAGTTCGGCTGGGACCTGGTGCCGCTGCCGTCCGGCCCCAAGGGCAAGTACGCCGTCGTCGGCCAGGCCGGCCTCGGCGTGCTCAAGAAGGGCCGGCACGCGGCCGCCGCGGCGGACTTCCTCGCCTACTTCACCAACGCGGCCAACTCCGCCAAGCTCGCGCAGTACTTCCCGCCGGCCCGCAAGAGCCAGCTGGACGCCGGCACGATGGCCAAGACCAACCCCCTGCTCAAGCCCGCCCAGCTGCAGTCGGTCGTCATCGACGGCATCTCCACCGGCGTCGTCAAGCCCAGCCACACCGGCTCCGCCGAGATCGCGCAGAACGTGCGTGCCTCCCTCGACCCGCTGTGGAAGCCCGACGCCGACGTCAAGGGCGTGCTCGACGCCGTCTGCTCCGGCCTGAAGCCGCTGCTGGCGCGATGAAACTCTCGCTCAGAACCAGGGACCACCTGGCCGGCTACCTGTTCATCGCGCCGCAGCTGGCGGGCACGATCGTGTTCGTGCTCGTCCCGCTGGCGCTGGTCGCGTGGTACAGCCTGCACGAGTGGAACGTCCTCGCCGACGAGTTCACCTTCGTCGGCGGGGACAACTACCGGCGGCTCGCCGACGACCCCAACCTGCCCAAGGTGCTGGTCGCGACCGGCCTGTTCTCCGCCGGCCTGCTCGTGCTCAACCTGAGCCTGGCCCTGCTGCTGGCCGTGCTGCTCAACCAGCGGCTGCGCGGCACCGTCGTGTTCCGCACGCTCTTCTTCTCCCCGGTCGTGGTGTCGATGGTCGCCTGGACGATCGTCTGGGGGTTCCTGCTGCAGGACAACGGCGGCGTCAACGGCCTGCTCGACACCGTCGGCGTGCACGGGCCCAACTGGCTGCGCGGGGACGTCACCGCGATGGTGTCGGTCATCGTGGTCCAGGTGGTGAAGAACGTCGGCCTCAACATGGTGCTGTTCCTCGCCGCGCTGCAGGGCGTGCCGGCCGGGCTGCACGAGGCCGCCCGCCTGGACGGGGCCGGCGCGTGGCGGGCGTTCCGCAGCATCACGCTGCCGATGATCAGCCCGACCGTGCTGCTCACCTCGATCATCACGGTGGTCGGCTCGCTGCAGGTCTTCGCCCAGATCGCCGTGCTCACCCAGGGCGGCCCGGGCACGTCGACCACCGTGCTCGTCTACTACCTCTACCAGCAGGCGTTCCAGTTCCACCATTTCGGCTACGGCGCCACCCTGTCGCTGGTGCTGTTCGCGATCGTGCTGGTCCTCACCACCGTGCAGTGGCAGCTGCGCAAGCGATGGGTGTTCCATGAGTCGTAAAACCGCCCTCTACGGCCTGCTGTGCGTGCTGGCGATCCCGTTCGTGTTCCCCACCTGGTGGATGGTGACCTCGTCGGTGAAGCCGGTGAGCGAGGTGTTCCGGTTCCCGCCCTCGCTCTTCCCGTCCTCCGTCGACGTCTCCGCCTACCGCCAGGTGTTCCAGGCGCAGCCGTTCGCGCAGCAGTACCTCAACAGCATGTACATCGCCGCCGTGTGCACGATCGGCACCCTCGTCGTGTCCTCACTGGCCGGCTACGCGTTCGCCCGCATCCGCTTCCGCGGCCAGAACGCGTTGTTCCTGCTCGTGCTCACCGGCCTGCTGGTGCCCAGCGAGGTCACCATCGTGCCGCTGTTCCAGCTGTTCCAGCGCTGGCACATGATCGACACCCACTGGCCGCTGATCCTGGTGCCGATCTTCGGCGCGCCGAGCGTGCTGGCCACGTTCATCATGCGGCAGTTCTTCATCGCCCTGCCGCCCGAGCTGGAGGAGGCCGGGCGCATCGACGGCCTCGGCCGGTTCGGCCTGTTCCGCCGGGTCGCGCTGCCGCTGTCCCGCCCGGCCCTCGGCGCGGTGAGCATCTTCACCTTCCTGCACAGCTGGAACCTGTACCTCGAACCGATCGTGTTCCTGTCCACTCCCTCGAAGTTCACCCTGCCGCAGGCGCTCACCCAGTTCGTCGACGCCTACGGCGGCCCGGCCTGGAACGTGCAGCTGTCCGCGGCCACGCTCACCGCGATCCCGGTGCTGGCGGTGTTCGTCGTCGCCCAGCGCCAGTTCGTCGAGGGCCTCGCCCACACGGGCCTGAAGGGCTGAAGGGGATCATCGCGGTCTACGGGCATACAGCACGAAGGCGGGAGGTACGTTCCGCCAGACGGTGCGGCCGGGCACCACCTCTTCGAAGCGGCGGGCCAGCAGGTCACGGAACCGGCGAGCGGCGCTCATGGGCACGGCGTGGAGATAGGTGAAGGCGGTGAAGACTCCCCCCGGCCCGAGCGTCGAGGCTGCCGCGTCCATCAGCCGCCGCTGGGTGGCGGCGGGAAAGAGCGCCCACGGCAGGCCGCTGATGATCACGTCGGCGCGGTCGATGCCCCGTTCGTCCAGCAGGTCCCGCAGGTGCACGGCGTCCTGCTGGACCACCTCGGCCCCCGGGTAGCGGTCGCGCAGGTGCTCCGCCAGCCGCGGGTTGACCTCGACGGCCAGGTGCCGGCCACGGCCGCCGAGCCGGCGCTGGATCTCGGCGGTGAACGATCCGGCGCCGGCGCCCAGCTCGACCACGACCGGCTCGCCGCGCTCGGGCACGGGACCGCAGACCGCGCGGGCCAGGCGCCGCGAGCTGGGGGCGAGCGCGCCCATCCGGGCGGGCGAGCGCATCGCCTCGCCCAGGAACACGGCGAGGTCGTTCGGCCGGCCGTCGGCCGTGCAGCGGATCTTCGGCGGCACGGTCTGGATGTCGAACTCCGTCATGGCGTGTGGTCCTCCGCGTCGGTGGGGGCTCCCGGATCCGGCCATTCAACACCATCACCGTTTCCACCGGATCACCGTCCGGGCGCTCGCGGGAGTCCCCGCTGAGGGGGCCATCGGCAGGGCGGCGGTCACACCCGGTGCCGGTGCCGCTCTCAGGTGCGGCGGAGGACGAGCAGGAACTCGGCGGTGCCGTGGTCGGCGAGGGAGCCGACCGGACCGTAGCCTTCCGGGCTGGCCAGGCCGTAGTCCTTGAACGTGACCGGCAGCCGGCCGGCGACGTCGAGGTTCGCGCCGTCGCGGCGCAGCGCGAGTGGCACCGTCACGGTGTGGGTGACGCCGTGGAGGGTGAGCGTCCCGCTGGCATCGACCGTGGTGGCGCCGCCGGATTGTGCGGCGGTGCCGAGGGGCGCGGGCTGGGCCAGGCCGACGGTGGCCACCGGGTACTGCCCGGTGCCGAGGCTGATGCCGAACTGCGGTGCGGGCTTGTCGCCGTTGGAGGTGAGCGCGAGCAGGTTGATCCGGAGATCCGCGGCGGTGGCCTGGCCGCCGGTGACCGTGACCGTGCCGGTGACGTCGGTGGTACGACCGACCACCTCGCTGGTCAGGAACAGGACGGTCTGCTCGATCCGGAACCCGGCCGCGGACCCGGCGGCGACCTGGTAGGTGCCGTCGAGCGGCCCGTCGGGTGCGGCGGCGGAGGCCGGGAGGGCGAGCGGCGCGGGTGTCGGCTGGAGCTTGATGGCCAGGGCGACCCCGGCCAGCAGCAGCACGATGAGGGCGACGCCGCCGCCGAGGGTCCAGCGCAGCCAGCGGTGGCGCCGGCGTCCGGCGGGGATGTTCATGGCCTGCTCCCTCGAGCGTCGAACTCGACGCGGAAGACGGGGTACCGGGCCGCGACTTCCTCGTATGCGGACAGTGGCGCGCCGGGAGCGACCGGGACGTGCGGCCGCCCGCCGGGGACTTTCTGCAGGTAGCGCTTGAGGATCGGGGGCCGGTCGGCCGCGGGTACCTCGACCAGCCGGCACGGACGGGCGCGACCGTGCCGCAGTACGGCGCGACCGTCCGCCGCCCGGACGTTGCGCACCCAGTGACAGTCCTCGCCCAGCATCGAGACCAGGTACCACCGGCCCCGCCAGTCGGCCATGCCGATCGGGAACCGGGTGAGTCGGCCGGTCCGGCGCCCGGGGACCTCGAGGGTCACCCACCGGCGCGGCAACAGGCCGGCGCCGTGGACGGCCGCCCAGAACCGCGCGAACCGGCGGGCGGTGGCGTTGCCGCGGCCACCCGCATACATCGAGCGCAGCTGCTCATCTCGGTGCGTCCAGTGTGTCATGACCTCAGGATCGCCCGCGCTAGACTTGGGATACAGAGTCCAAAGTCCCAAAGGAAGCGTTCGTGACGGACGATCGATCCGCGCCGACCGGCCTCGGCCGCAGACACCGCCGCCTCACCGACGAGCAGACGCGGGAGCGCATGCTGCGAACGGCGATCGAGCGGATCAACCGGACCGGGCTCACGGTGTCCCTGGACCACATCAGCTTCGAGGACGTGATCCGCGAGGCCGGCGTGGCGCGCAGCACGGCGTACCGGCACTGGCCGTACAAGGACCTGTTCTACAGCGATCTCGTGCGGGAGCTGGCGAACACCACCAGCCCAGCGATCATCCGCGACGAGGTCGCCCTGCTGCGCCGGGTGCTCGCCGAGCATCTGGACTGGCTGGAGACCGCGCACCTGCGCGCCGCCCTGCTGCTCGAGTTGATCCGCGAGCTGGCCGAGCTGGACTTCCAGAGCGTGCTGGACTCACCCGGCTGGCGCACATACCTGACGCTGCACGCGGCGTTCTCCAGCCTGACCGACGACGACCTGCGCGAGCAGGTGCGGGCGGCGCTCGCCCAGGCCGACGCGGCCCACACCGCGCGGGTGGCGCGGGCCTGGCGAGAGCTGGCCGGGGTGTTCGGCTACCGCCTGCGGCCCGACCTGTCGACCAGCTTCGAGACGCTCGCGACGCTGCTGAGCGCCCAGATGCGCGGGTTGGTCATCACCGCGCTGTCGCGCCCGGAGGTGGCCGCCCACCGGACGCCGGCCAGCCCGTTCGGCGCCGCCGCCAAGCAGGACTGGTCGCTTGCCGCGATCGGCATCGCCAGCCTCGCGATGGCGTTCCTGGAACCGGACCCGCAGACCGAGTGGAACGACAACCGGCTCGCCGAGATCCATCGCCTGCTCGCCGAGTGGGACCAGTAGGCGCCCCAGCCCCGATCACCGCCTGAACCAGCGGCGCCGGACACTCCCGGGCCGCGCGCCCACGCCCAGCCCGAGCGCCGCGCCGTAGGCGACCAAGCCGTCCTCGGGCCCGTTGGAGAAGCGCCGCATGACCCGCTGCACGGGCCAGATCCGCTTGCCGTCCGGCAATTCGAGGCACACGTCGACCTCCGCGGCCGGATCGTCGTCGTCTCCCGACCAGTCGCCCCCCACGTGGCGGCGGACCACCTCGCCAACGTATGAGCCGAGCGCGAACAAGCGCGGGCCCAGCTGCTGCGCCAGCAGGCCGTTCGGGCGCGGCCGGCCGTCCGGGGCCTCGGCGTCGAAGAACCGCTCGATCTCCCACAAGGACCCCGGTGAGAAGTCGGCCCGGTAGCCGGACGCCGTCAGCGCCGCGGCAACCCATTCCGCGGCGTCGCGCACGTCACCGACGATCCCCATTCCCATGATCGTAGGAGCCCGCCGCCGTGCCGTCCCGCCGCCACAGAAACTCTCCGCGATCATGCAGGTGCCCGCCCCGACACCACGGGTTCTGCCTGATCTTGGAGACTTGTTGTACCTATGTGTACATCGACGCTCCACGATCATGAAAAACCCGTGGTGCGCGCGGCCGCTTTGCATGATCGCGGAGACATACGGTCACAGCACGCGGGGCGCCGGCGGCCGGCTTGATGGGCGACGACGCACAAGCTGCGCCGGCCCCGGGGACGGCGGGATAGGCCGATCGGTGGTGCGCGATGGCGAGAAGCGTGCGCTTGCCCACCGCACGTCACCGCACGCTGCGTCGCGCCGCGCGCCACCGGGCATCACCACACGTCGCGCGCCGCCACCGCTGCGCCACGCGACCCGCCCGTCGCTGGGTGCCGCCCTCGGCCTCGCGCGCCGTCATCGTTGCGGGGCGCGATCCGTGCGGCGCTGGGTGCTGTGCCGCCTCGCTGTGCCCTTACCCGGCGCGGCGTCACTCGCTGCGCCGAGGGTGGTGTTGCGCTTAGGGTGGGGTACATGCGTCACAAAAAGGGCAAAAGCCGTCGAAAGGGTGTCGTGCTGGGGGTGGCGGCGCTGGTGGTCCTGCTTGTGGTGGGGGTTGGTGGGTGGGGGGCGGTGCGTGCCGTGCAGGTGCGTGACGACCTGCAGGACGCGGCCCGGCTGCTGCAGCGGTTTCAGCAGGAGCTGGTCCGCGGTGATCCGGGGGCGGCCGCGGCCACGCTCGCGGCCATCCAGCGGCTGACCCGCAGCGCGGCCGGCGCGGCCGGCGATCCGGCGGTGCGGCTCGCGGCGCGGCTGCCCGGGCCCGGGCGTGACCTGCGGGCGGCTCGGGTGGTCGCGGTCACCGTCGACGACGTCGCGCGGCGCGTGCTGCCGGTGCTGCTGAGGCTGGCCGAGCAGGGCAACGGGCTGCGGGGCGGAAGTCTCGATCTCGGACGGGTACGGTCCATGGCCGGGCCGGTCGCGGCGGCGGCCGGGGCGCTCGAGCCGATCCGGCGGCGGATCGAGGCGGTGCCGGACGACGGGCTCTCGCCGCGCGTCGCGGCCGCCGTCGCCGAACTGCGCGGGCAGCTCGGGCGGGCCGCGGCGGCGCTCGACGCGGTGCGGCGGGCGACCGCGCTGGTACCGGCGATGCTCGGCGACGGTGGCGAGCGGACGTATCTCGTGCTGTTCCAGAACCCGGCCGAGGTGCGCGCCACCGGCGGCATGCCCGGTGCGTACGCGGTCGTCGCCGCGGGGGCCGGGCGGCTGCGGCTGGTGGCGCAGGGTACGGCGTCGGCGGGGCTGCGGGCGTTCGACGCGCCGGTGCTGCCGGTCGATCCGCAGACCCGGGCGCTCTACGGCGACGCCGTCGCCAGCCACCCCGCGAACATCACGATGGTGCCGAACTTTCCCGCCGCGGCGGCGGTGGCCCGGGAGATGTACCGGCTGCGCTCCGGCGTGACCGTCGACGGCGTGCTGGCCACCGACCCGGTGACGCTGTCGTATCTCCTCGCGGCGACCGGGCCGGTCGCCGTGCCGGACGGGCCGGCGCTGGACGCCAGCAGCGCCGTGCGGGTGCTGCTGGCCGACACCTACGCGCGCTTCGCCACGCAGCCGCAGCAGGACGCGTACTTCGCGCGCGCGGCGCGGGCGGCGTTCGAGGCGCTGACCACGCGGGCCGTCGACGGGCGGGCGCTGCTGTCCGGGCTGGCCCGCGCCGCCGGTGAGCACCGGGTGCTGCTGTGGAGCGCGCACCCCGAGGAGCAGGCGCTCATCGCGGGCTCGGCCGTCGAGGGTGCGCTGCCGGAGCGGGACGCCGCCGACCGGCCGACGGTCGGCGTGTTCCTCAACGACGGTGGCGGGGCGAAGCTCGACTACTACCTGGCCCCGTCGCTGGAACTGGCCGCGCCCGGGTGCCGCCGCGAGCTGACGGCGACGCTCACGCTCGGCTCGACCGCGCCGGCCTCGGGGCTGCCGGCGGGCGTGCTGACGTACCAGGGAATCACCGACCCCTACACGGCGCGGACCTTCGTGTCGGTGTACGCGCCGACCGGCTGGGGCGTGCTCGACGCGCAGCTCGACGGCGCGCCGGTGAGCATCGCCAGCGGCACGGACCGGGGCCGCATGGTGGCGCTCACGACGCTCGACGTGCGCCCCGGCCAGCGGCGGACGCTGCGGGTACGGCTGAGCGCGCCGGACGACGGCGCCGGACCGTGGACGCCCGCGGTCTGGACGACGCCGACGGTTGCACCCTGGTCCATTACCACGCGTTCGCCGGATTCCTGCGGCCGTGGGCGTTAGCTTGAAGGCGAAGAATCGGGGGTAGTGAGTATGAAACGGATGCTGGTTCTCCTGGTCGGTCTGTTCCTGGCGGGCGGCGCGGTCGCGGTGCCGTCGGTCGCGAGTGCGCAGGAGTACCCGCCGCAGGCGCCGACCGGCAGCGTGTCCAGCGGCACGGTCGGTACCAACGGGTCGGTCACGTTCTCCGGCAAGAGCACGCCGTTCGACACCGTGACGGTCACGGTGACCTACGCGTCGGGGGAGAGCGATCCGCCGCGCACGGTCACGGCGGACGCCGACGGTAACTGGTCGCTGGTCGTGTCGCTGAGCCACACGGGCGTGGCCACGCTGACCGCCGTCACCGCCCTGGGCACGGTGACCCAGCAGGTGGTCGTGCGCTCGGCTAGTTCGTCGGGCAGCGGCCAGCTGGCCACGACCGGCATCGCGAACGGCAAGCTGCCGATGCTGGCGCTGCTCGGCTCGGGCGTCGTCCTGCTCGGCGCGACGCTGCTCGTCGCCGGGCTGCGCTGGCGCCGTCGCACGGCCTCGGCCAAATAGCACCATCGCCCTGCCACCGCGCCTCGCCGGCGCGGCGGCGCCGGGCCGATGTCAGTGCGCGGGCCACCAGCCGCGTTCGTGAGCGATGGCGGAGTAGAGGCGGTCGGTGTCGGCGACGAGACGTTCGGGCCCGAACCGTTCGGCCGACAGCCGCAGGGCCGCCGCCGCCATCCGGGCGCGGGCCGCGGCGTCGTCCAGCAGGGCCAGCGTCGCCTCGGCCAGCTCGGCGGCGTCCGGGCGGCACAGCACGCCGGTCCGGCCGTCGGCCACCACGTCGCTCACCGCGCCGACCCGGGTGGCCACCGCGGGCACCCCGGCCAGCGCCGCCTCGATCAGGCAGACCGGCGTTCCCTCGTTGTCGGAGGTCAGCATCACCAGGTCGGCCGCGGCGTACACAGTGGACACATCCGCGCGCCAGCCGACGAAGCGCACCGCCGGGCCGAGGTCCGCCGCGGCGGCGCGGGTCGCGGTGAGCCGGTCGCCCTCGCCGCAGACGACGAACGTCGCGCCCGGGTGGGCGGCGAGCACCCGGCGGGCGACGTCGACGAGCCGTTCGGGGCCCTTGATCGCGGTGACCCGGCCGACGTAGGCGATGACCGGGCCGTCCGGCGGCAGGCCGAGGGCGCGGCGGGCGTCGGCGCGGGGCGGCAGGGGGCCGATCGTCGTGCCGGGCATGATCACCCGGTACTGCCCGGCCCGGCCCACGCCCGCGCGCAGCAGGTCGTCGCGGACGTGCCCGCCGACCGCGACCAGCCGGTGCGTGCCCAGGGCCAGCAGCCGCTCCACGCCGGTCACCAGCCAGGTCTTGACGGGCGGGAAGTACCCGTGCAGCAGGTGGCCGTGGAAGGTGTGCACCCGCACCGGAACCCCGGACACCAGCGCCGCCAGCCGGCCGAGCGTGCCCGCCTTCGCGGTGTGCGTGTGCACGATGTGCGGGCGGAACCTTCGCATGTGCGCGGCCAGTTCCGCCAAGGCCCGGCAGTCGCCGCCGGCCCGCACCGCCCGGCCGAGCGCCGGCACCCGGTGCACCGGCAGGTCCAGGCCGTGCAGCGCGTGGTAGTCGGCCTCACCGGGCGCGACGTGACCGGCGTAGAGCCGCTGGTCGTAACGGTCCGGGTCGAGGCCCCGCAGCAGGGTCGAGACCTGCATGGCCGGGCCGCCGACGTTGAGCCGGGTGACCACCCGCATCACGCGGACGCGCATCCGCGCCTCCTCTCCAATCCAACTGTCCGACGAGGCAGGCAACTGTCCGGCGGCCGTCACGACGGCGACGGGCGGGCGCTGCTGGCGATCGCGTCGCGCAACGGTGCCTGGAAACCCAGCGATCCCTCGACGTTGAGGTGTGCGCCGTCGCGGTAGACCAGGGCGCCGCCGGCGAAGGCGCTGCAGCCGCCGGACGGGGTGCACAGCCGGCCGCCCAGGTCGAGATACGTCGCGCCGGCGTGTTCGACCGCCGTGCGCTCGGCCGTCACGACGTCGGTGCGCATCCGGTGCGCCGTGGCCGGGTCGAGGTGCCCGCAGCCGGCCGCGGCGGGCGCGAACGTTCGCGGCACCAGGCACGTGGGCAGGCCGGGGAACTGCGGTATCGCGCCGACGAAGATGACCGGGCCGCGCCGGCCGACCTCGGCGGCGGTGCGGCCGGCGTCCGCCGCCCACGCCGCGATCCGCGCGGGGCGGTCCGCGGCGTCGAGGTGGAGCAGCTGCCACGGCGGGTTGCCGCTGACGTAGCCGACCGACGCGTTGGAGATGAGCACCGCCGAATACGGCGGGTTGCGCGCCGCGATGGCCGCCAGGCTGCCCTCCACGTACTGCCGGCAGGACTCGTTCGGGTACTGCGACCGGCGCAGCAGCGGACACCCGCCGGTCGTGGTGATCTGCAGGTCGTAGCCGGCGGCCCGGGCGGCGAGGATCGCCGGCTCGGCGAACTGGCCGGCGTTGGAGTCGCCGATGAGCAGCACCGTGCCCAGTGGATGCGCCACCGTCCACGTGCACGCGGGCCGCAGCGGCGAGCCCAGCGGCTCGTACTGCGCGCAGCCGGCCGTGGCGTCGATGTGCGACGGCGTCACGAGGGCCCGGATCGCGGCGACGTCGGGCCGCGACCACGACCGGTCCGCCGAGGCGGCCAGGCCCAGCCCGGCCGCCGCCGGCAGCAGCACGCACCCGGCCGCCAGCGCCATGGTCGCGCGGGCCGACGCCAGCCGGGCGCCGCGGTGGATCGGCTGTTCGACGAGGTGGTACGCCAGGACCGCGGGCACCAGCGACGCGAGCGCGGCCGTCAGCGCCACGGCCGGGGTCGCCGGGAAGCACGCCCGGGCGACCACGATCGCCGGCCAGTGCCACAGGTACCAGCTGTACGACAGGTCGCCCAGCGCCACCATGGGCCGCGCCGACAGCCACCGGGTCACCGCGACCGATGCCGGCCCGGGCCCGGCCAGCAGCAGCGCGACGGTCGCCGCGACCGGCAGCAGGGCGAGCCAGCCCGGGTACGGATCGGCGGAGCTCAGCCCGAGCGCGGCCGCCGCCAGCAGGAGCGCACCGGCGGCCGCGAGCGCCTGCCGCACCGCCCGGGGCAGCACCCGCCCGGTGCCGAGCCCGGCCACCAGGGCGCCGGCGAGGAACTCCCAGGCCCGCCCGACCGGCGCGTAGAAGCCGAACGACGGCCCGTGGTCGCTCGTGGCCAGCGATCCCAGCAGGTGCGGGATCCATCCGTACGCCAGGCAGACCGAGACCGCCAGGGACAGCGCCGCGCCGCCGAGCGCGAGCCCGGCCAGCACCGGCGGCCGGCCGGCCGGACGGCGGCGCTTCAGCCGCCAGGCCAGCAGCAGCAGCGCCGGGAAGACCAGGTAGAACTGCTCCTCGACGGCGAGGGACCAGGTGTGCAGCAGCGGGTTGTTCTCGGCGACCGGCTGGAAGTACCCGCCGGAGTACCGGTAGAAGTAGGCGTTGCCGGCGAAGATGGAGGTCGCCGCGGCCGCGCGCCCGGTCGTCGCCTGCGCGTCGCCGAGCGGGCTGAGCAGCAGGGCCGCCGCGACGAGCACGGCCCCGGTGACGAGCGCGAGCGCGGGCAGCAGGCGCCGGACCCGGCGCACGTAGAAGGCGCCCAGCCGGATCCGGCCGGTCGTGGCGAGCTCGCGCAGCAGCATCGCGCAGATCACGTAGCCGGAGACGACGAAGAACACGTCCACGCCGACGAAGCCGCCGGGCACCGCGACGCCGCCGTGGTACAGCACGGTGAGCACGACCGCCACGGCCCGGATGCCCTGGATGTCGGCCCGCCGGTGGGTCGCCGCGGCGCCGCGCGGCGTGGCGGGGTCCGGTGTGATGCGCTCGGCCGCGGCGGTCGTCGCGTCGGCCCTGGTCATGAACCGGATAGTAGGCGCCAAAGCCGCAAAATGGACCTAATATGACGAGTTATGGCAGTCTGGGGCATCGTCGCGGCCGGTGGGCGGGGAGCGCGGCTGCTGCGCGGCCTGCGCGCCGGGTGGGCGATCGAGGGGCTGCTCGTCGGCGGGGCCGCCGCCTATCTCGTGCTGCGCCAGCCGCTGCTGGCCGTCGGGCTCGGCGTGCTGCTGGCGATACCGGCCGCCCTGGCCCGCCCCGGCCTGCTGGTGGCGGTGCTCGTGCCGCTGAGCGTGCTGAGCAGCGGCGTCGGCAACGGCCTGGGCCTGCTGGTGGCCGGCATCGCCGTGCTGCTGGTGGCGGTGGCCTGCCGCGCCGCGGTCGGCACCCGGGAGCGGGCCCGGTTCGGCCGGCCGCACCTGGCCATCGTGCTGCTCGGCACGGTGCTGATCCTCAGTGTGCACGGCGCCGGGCCGAGCACCCGCGCCTCCGACCTGGGCGGCCTGCTCGCCGGGCTGGCGTTGCTCGCCGCGGTGGCCGCGCTGCCGGCCCGGCCGCGCACGGTGGCCCGGCTGGTGGTGCTCGCCGGCGGCGCGGCGGCGGTGTCCGGGCTGATCGCCGGCGTCGAGGTCAGCGGCCGGCTGGCGGGCGTGGGCCTGCTGGCCAACTACTTCGGCGCGATGCTGGCGGTGCCCGCGGCGGCCGGCGTCGGCCTGGCCCGCGTGGAGCGGCGCATCCTGTGGCTGGTCCCGTCCGCGCTGTGCGTGGCCGCGATCGTGCAGACCCACTCGCGCGGCGCGGCGATCGCGGCCGGCGCGGGCCTCGCGGTCGCGCTGCTGGCCGGGCGGCGGCTGCCCGCCCAGATCGCCGGCGCGGCGCTGGTGGCGGCCGCCGCCGTGGTCATGCTCCACGTCGCCAACCCGCTCACCGAAGCCGTGGTCAGCGGCCGCGACGCCGACCAGCTCGACATCAACAACCGGGTCCGGCTCGACGCGGTCCGGCTGGCGCTCACCGAGGCCGCGCACCATCCGGTGCTGGGCATCGGCTACGGCGCGTTCCCGCAGGTCGCCGCCGAGGATCCGCACCTGTACCTCTACATGAACACGCACGACGACTACGTGCGGCTGGCCGCTGAGTCGGGTGTGGCGGCCCTGCTGCTGTTCCTGGTGCTGCTCGGCGCCGGGCTGTTCGCCCGGGCCGGCCCCGCCTTCGTGCCGCTGCTGGCCGGCGTGGGCACCGGCGCGGCCAACCTGTTGTTCGCCAACTCCCTGGCCAATCTCACCGTCAGCGGCGTGTTCTGGGTCTGCCTCGGCACCCTGCTCGCCGGGCGGAGGAAGGAGACCGTCAATGCTTGACACCACCGCCGGCAGTACCGAGGAGATCGAGGCGGGCGACCGGTTCGCCTTCGGCGACAACTGGACGTCGTTCGCCGGCCTCGTCGACGAGGAGCGCATCGCCTCGGCGACCGAGTCGCTGACCCAGTCCCTGGGCGTCACCGACCTGACCGGACTGTCCTTTCTGGACATCGGCTGTGGCAGCGGCCTGTTCTCCCTCGCCGCGCACCGCCTCGGCGCCCGCGTGCGCGCGTTCGACTTCGACCCCGCCTCCGTGGCCGCCGCGACCGAGCTGCGCCGCCGCTTCGCGCCGGGGGCGGCCTGGAGCGTGGAGACCGGGTCCGTTCTCGACGCCGATTACGTGGCCGGGCTCGGCCGGTTCGACGTCGTGTACTCCTGGGGCGTGCTGCACCACACGGGCCGCATGTGGGACGGCCTGGCCGCGGCCGCCGCCCTGGTCGCGCCCGGCGGGAGGCTGTTCGTCTCCATCTACAACGACCAGGGCTTCGCCAGCCGCAACTGGCGGCGGGTCAAGCGCACCTACAACCGCTCGGGCAAGGCCGGGCGGATGCTGCTGGTGACGCTCAGCGGGCTCTACCTGAGCCGGCACCGTCCACTGTGGGCGCTGATCCGCGCCGTGCGGCCCGGCCGGCGCACGGCGCCCGCGCCGCGCCGCCGGGGCATGTCCCGCCGGCACGACCTGGTCGACTGGGTCGGCGGCTACCCGTTCGAGGTGGCCCGGCCCGAGGAGGTCTTCCGGTTCATCACCGGGCGGGGGTTCGTGCTACGCCACCTCACCACGTGCGGCGGCGGGATCGGCTGCAACGAGTACGTCTTCGAGCGGGTCGGGGACCCGGCGGCGTAGCGGGGCCGGCCGGGGCAGCAGCCGCCGCAGCGGCGTGCCGCTGGCCCGGCAGAACCGGCCGATCTGCACCGCGGCGACGAGCACGTAGCTCACCGACGAGGCCAGCGCGCAGCCGACGATCCCCAGCCGCGGCACCAGCACCAGCACGGCCACCACGTTGAGCGCCAGGGCCACCGCCGACGGGGCGGACATGGTCAGCGGCCGGTGCAGCCGGACCAGGTAGGCGCTCACCTGCCGGGCCGCGCCGAGCGCGAACATCCCGGGGGCCAGCGCGTACAGCGCCGGTACGGCACCGGCGAACTCGGCGCCGTACCCGGCCGGCAGCAGCACCGGCGCGGTGAGGCACAGCGCCGCGACGGATCCGCCGGCCAGCATCACCGACGTGCGGGTGGCTCGCACCGTCGCCGCCGCGACCGCGCCGAGGTCGGCGGCCGCCTGCCGGGACAGCGCCGCGCGGGCGAGCGCGTCGGTCGGGATCCGGGTGAGCTCGGCGAAGGTCACCGCCACCGTGTAGAGCCCGACGGCGTGGGTGGAGGCGAGCGCCCCGAGGAGGATGACGTCGAGCCGCTGGGTCAGGTACGCCGCGACGGCGCCGGTGTGGTAGCGGGCGCCGAGCGACAGCGCCCGGCGGGCCAGGCCCGCGTCGAAGCACCGCAGCCGCGGCCGGGTCGCGGGCAGCAGCAGTACGAGCGGCGCCGCCATCGCGAGGGTCCACAGCCCGACCACCCACCCGACGGTGATCCAGCCGGCCGCGGCGACGGCCAGCAGCGCACCGCACTGCACGACGCCGGAGAGCAGCTGCGAGCGGTCGACCACGCCGACCCGGCCGGAGAGCATCAGGGCGGAGGAGAGGTACAGCCCGGTGATCATGGCCGGCACCGCCAGCAGGCCCAGCGCCAGCAGCCCCGGCTCGCGGGTGGCCTGCAGGCCCAGCGCACCGGCCGCGGCCAGCCCGGCCGCGGCGGTGCCCAGCAGCGGGCCGAGCACCGCGCCGTTGGCGGTGAGCGCGTCGCCGCGGCCCGGCCACAGCCCGACGAACGCCTGCTCCAGCGAGAGGTGACCCAGCGCCATCGCCGCCGTCGCGATCGCCACCACGATGGCGTAGGCGCCGCGGCCCTCCGGGTGCAGCGCCCGCGCGACGATGATGCCGGTCGCCCCGCCGAGCGCGACCAGCACCAGCCGGACCGCCACGCTGCGGGTCGCCTGGGGCAGCGGCCTCATGGCCGGGCGATGGGTCCCGCGCCGTCCGCGGCGGCGGCCGGCTGCGCGGCCGGCCGGTCCAGGAACCGCCGGTGCCACAGCTCGAACTGCAGCAGCGACCACAGCCGCCGGCTCTCGTCGACGCCGTCGGCGTGGCGGCGCAGCATCGCCCGGACGTGCTCTTGTCGGAACAGGCCCCGGCCGCGCGCGGTGTCGTCGGTGAGCAGGCTCCAGGTCAGCTCGCTCAGGTCGCCGCGCAGCCACTGCGCCAGCGGTACCCCGAAACCCATCTTCGGCCGGTCGATCACCTCGGCCGGCAGCCAGCCCGCCATCGCCCGCTTGAACAGGTACTTCGTCGTCCCGCCGCGGACCTTCAGCCGGGTCGGCAGCCCGGCCGCCCAGGCCAGCAGGTGCTGGTCCAGCAGCGGGGAGCGGGCCTCGACCGAGTTCGCCATGGTGGTGACGTCCACCTTGGCCAGCAGGTCGCCGGGCAGGTAGGTGTTGATGTCGGCGTCGATCAGCCGGCCGATCGCGTCGGGCGAGCGGGAGCGTCGGCAGGCGTCCTCGAGCAGCGCCAGACTGTCCACACCGGACAGTTCGGCGCGCAGGTCGGGGGTGTAGAGCGCGTCCAGCTGCCCGGCCGAGAAGATGGTCATCAGGTGGCCGTAGCGGGCCGCCGGCGCCTCGCCGAGCAGTTGCAGCGCCCACCCGGCGCGCCGGGTGAGGGTGTGCGGCGCCGCCCGGCCGGCGAGGTGGCCCAGCCGCTGCAACAGCCGCCGCGGCGGCAGGGCCGGCAGCCGGGCCAGCAGGCGCATCGCGGTGTAGCGGCGGTACCCGCCGAAGCACTCGTCGCCGCCGTCGCCGCCCAGCACGACGGTCACGTGCGGCCGGCACAGCCGGGCCACGGCGAGGCTGGGCACCGCCGACGGGTCGGCGAACGGCTCGTCGAAGTGCCACGCCAGGTCGCTGAGCAGCTCGCGCAGCTCGGCCCCGGCCGGCGGGCGGACGACCAGCTCGTGGTGGTCGGTGCCGTAGCGGTCGGCCACCATCCGCGCGTAGCGGCGCTCGTCGAAGCGGGGCTCGTCGAAGCCGATGGAGAAGGTGCGCACCGGCGCGCTGGACAGCCGGGCCATCGCGGCCACGACCGCCGAGGAGTCCAGGCCGCCGGAGAGGAACGCGCCCAGCGGCCGCTCGCCGACCAGCCGGACCCGCACCGCGTCCAGCAGCAGCTCGCGCAGCCGCTCGGCGGCCTCGTCCTCGTCGGGCACGGGCCGCTCGGAGCTGTCCAGCCGCCAGTAGCGGTGGACCCGGGTGACGCCGCCCTGCCAGGTCAGCAGGTGCCCCGGCGGCAGCTTGGCCACGCCCGCGTAGATCGACCACGGCGCCGGCACGTACTGGTAGGTCAGGTAGTGGTGCAGCGCGACCACGTCCAGCCGGGGCGCCAGGCCCGGGTCGGCCAGCAGCGCCTTGGCCTCCGAGGCGAAGGCGACGCCGGCGCCGGTGTCCCGCCAGTACAGCGGCTTCTTGCCGACCCGGTCGCGGGCCAGCAGCAGCCGCTGCCGCCGGGCGTCCCACAGCGCGAACGCGAACATGCCGCGCAGCCGGTGCACCAGGTCGTCGCCGTACTCCTCGTAGAGGTGCACCAGGCACTCGGTGTCGCCGGCGCCGGTGAACCGGTGCCCGCGGCGCAGCAGGTCGGCGCGCAGCTCGGGGAAGTTGTACAGCTCGCCGTTGCAGATCGCGACGACGGTACCGTCCTCGTTGGACACCGGCTGCCGCCCGCCGGCCACGTCGACGATCGCCAGCCGCCGCATGCCCAGCGCCGCGGCCGGCTCGGCGTGCAGCCCCTCGTCGTCGGGCCCGCGATGGACCAGCGCGTCGCACATCCGCCGCACGAGCACCGGGTCGGCCCCCGCGCCGGCGGTGCCCGCTATGCCGCACACCGGCGCCCCACCAGGCCGGCGTAGAGGTCCAGGTGCTGCTGCACCATCGTGTCGCAGTGCAGGTGCGTGCGGCTCCAGCGGCGCGCCGCGCGGCCCATCTCCCGGGCCCGGTCGGGGTCGCCGAGCACCTTGGCGACGGCGTCGGCCAGCCCGCGCGCGTCGCCGGGGCGCACCAGGATCCCGCGGCCGTCGCCGAGCAGCTCGGGCGTGCCGCCGACCGAGGTGGCCACGACCGGCCGGCCGGCCGCCATCGCCTCCATCACCGCGTTGGGCATGCCCTCGCTCATCGACGCGAGCACCACCACGTCGGCGCGCGCGATCAGCCGGTCGACGTCCTGGCGCGCGCCGAGCAGGCGGACGTCGAGGCGCAGCTCGGCGGCGCGGCGGGCG
The DNA here is from genome assembly GCF_050948465.1 of Dactylosporangium sp. CA-092794. Taxonomy (NCBI): domain Bacteria; kingdom Bacillati; phylum Actinomycetota; class Actinomycetes; order Micromonosporales; family Micromonosporaceae; genus Dactylosporangium; species Dactylosporangium sp. CA-092794. Next base: position 2,718,785 of record NZ_CP192044.1, read on the forward strand.
AGCTCCGCGTGCTCCGGCCCGAAGCCGGCGAAGACGAACGTGCACGGCAGCCGGCGCTTGCGCAGCAGCCGGCCGGCCTCCAGCAGGCTGGCGTGGCCCTTGCCGGGCTTGAGGTTGGCCACGCACAGCACCACCGGCCGGCCGGTGTCCAACAGCGCCGGCTCGGCCTCGTTGAACGCCTGCTCCGGCAGGCCGTTGTAGATGACCCGGACCTTCCGGGCCGGCACCCGCTCGGTGGTGCGCACGCAGTCGGCGACCGCGTAGGCGTTGGCCACCAGCAGGTGGGTCAGCCGGTTGGCGATCCGCTCGGCGGCGAGCGCCCAGTGGTGCCCGCGCTTGAAGTCGTCGAGGCTGCGCCGGCCGGCGACGACGACCGGCACCCCCGCCAGCCGGGCGGCGGGCGCGGTCAGCACGTAGCTGTGGAACAGGAACGCGTGGACGAGGTGCGGCCGGGCGCCGATGAAGTACCGGGTCAGCCGGACCAGCGCGCCGGCCAGCTGGGCCACCGCCCGCCAGCCGGGCACCGGCACCAGCCCGAGGTAGACCACCGGGACCCCGGCCTCGCGCAGCGCGGCCTCGCGGGGGCCCTCGGTGGTGAGCACGACGACCGTCACGTCCACGCCGCGCCGGCGCAGCCCGTCGGCGAGCAGGACCACCTGTTTCTCGGTGCCGCCCAGGCCCAGCTGCCCGATGACGAGACACACCCGCAGCTGGCCGCGCCGGGTGGACGCGGTCGCCCGGACCACCGATGGCAATTCACTCACGTTCGTCAGGTTAGGTGGGGGTACGACGAAATTGGCCGGTTTTTCGAAGTCTGCCCACATCTGCGCCTGAGATGGGTAGTTTTCTAGCCAGGCGAAGCCGCCAAGTGCATTCCCCATCGACGTTGGAGCTGCGATCGTGCCAGGCGCGACGCCGGACGGACCGGCGACCTACCTCGTCACCGGCGGTGCCGGTTTCATCGGCTCACACCTGGTCGACGCGCTGCTGGCGCGCGGCGACAAGGTCATCGTGCTGGACAACCTGTCCACCGGACGGTTGTCCAACCTGGACAGTGACCGGCCGCGGCCGAACCTGCGCTTCGTCCACGGCTCGGTCCTCGACGAGCTGGTCGTCGACGAGCTGGTGCACCAGTGCGACGTGGTCGTGCACCTGGCCGCGGCGGTCGGCGTGAAGCTCATCGTCGAGCAGCCGCTGCGGTCGCTGACCACGAACATCCGCGGCTCGCAGATCGTCATCGAGGCGGCCTACCGGCACCGCCGCACGATCCTGCTGGCGAGCTCCTCGGAGATCTACGGCAAGAACTCCTCCGGCCCGCTGCGCGAGGACGCCGACCGGATCATCGGCAGCCCGGCCGTGGTGCGGTGGGCGTACAGCACCGCCAAGGCCGTCGACGAGATCCTCGCCAACGCCTACCACGCCGAGCGCGGCCTGCCGACCATCGTCGCCCGGCTGTTCAACACCGTCGGCGCGCGGCAGAGCCCCGCCTACGGCATGGTCATCCCGCGGCTGGTCCGCCAGGCGCTGGCCGGGCAGCCGCTGAGCGTCTACGGCACCGGCGCGCAGACCCGCTGCTTCGCGCACGTCGCCGACGTGGTCGCCGCGCTCGTCGCGCTGCTGTCCACCCCGGCCGCGATCGGGCAGACGGTCAACATCGGCTCCAGCGAGGAGATCAGCATCCGCCGCCTGGCCGACCTGGTCATCGAGGCCGCCGGCAGCCCATCGCGGGTCGAGCTGATCCCGTACGAGCGGGCCTACGGCGCGGGCTTCGAGGACATGGACCGCCGGGTGCCCGACACCGGCCGGCTGCGCGCGCTGACCGGCTGGGCGCCCCGGCACGCCCTGCGCGACGTGCTCGCCGACGCCATCGCCGAGGCGCGTGCCGAGGCCGCCGCGGACACCGCCGCCGCCCCCGCCGGGCAGCTGATCCGCTCGTGACCCCGCCGTCGCTGACCGCCACGGCCGTCGCGGCGCTGGCCGCGGTGCCGCTGTCGGCCGTGCTCACCGCGGGCTGCCGCCGGGCGGCGCTGCGCTGCGGGCTGGTCGACCGGCCGGGCGGGCACAAGCGACACGCCGCGCCGACGCCGTACCTGGGCGGGGTGGCCGTGGTCGGCGCGACCCTGCTGCCGGCGCTCGCCGTCGCCGCGACCGGGCCCGCGCCCGCCGGCACGCTGCTGCTCGCCGTGGCGGCGCTGTCGGTGGCCGCGGTCGGCCTCGCCGACGACGTCGCGCCGCTGGGCATGACCGGCCGCCTCGCCGCCGAGGCCGTGGCCGCCACGCTGGTCGTGCTCGGCGGCCACACCCTCGTCGTGTCCGGCCTGCCGTGGCTGGACGGCGCGCTCACCGTGGCCTGGATCGTGCTGGTCACCAACGCCTTCAACCTGCTGGACAACATGGACGGCGCGGCCGCCTCGGCCGCCGTGGCCACCGCCGTGCTGCTCGGCGCGGCGACGGCCGGCGCCGGCTCGGCCGTGCTGTGGTGGTGCCTGGCCGGCGGCTGCGCCGGGTTCCTGTGGCACAACCGGCCGCCGGCCCGCATTTTCCTCGGCGACACGGGCTCGCTGTTCGTCGGGTTCGTCGTCGCCGCCGGCACGGTCGCCGCCGCGCCCGACCGGTCGCTGTCCACTGTGGTCGTGCCGGTGGCGCTGGCCCTGCCCGCCCTGGTCGACACGACGCTGGTGGTCATCTCCCGGCGCCGGGCCGGGCGGTCCTGGCACGACGGCGGCACCGACCACGTCGCGCACCGCCTGCGCCGCCTGGGCCTGTCCGCCGGCCAGGTCCCGGCCGTGCTCGCCGGCGCCGCGGCGCTGTCGGGCGGGCTCGGGCTGGCCGTGCTCGGCGCGGCCGTGCCCGCGGCCACCGCCCTGGCCGGCGCGGTCGCCGCCGGCACCACCGCCGTGCTGCTGCTGTTGCGCGTGCCGGTGTACGCCGGGCCGATCGACCCGCCGTCGCCCGCCCTGAGTGCCGCCGCCCGAACGTCACAGCCCGCCCCCGACCGGTCACACTGAACCCGAGAGGACCCGCGGCGTGGAGCTGCGCTCGATCCTCCCGCTGCTGCGGGAGCGCTGGAAATCCATCACCGCCACCGTGCTCGTGGCGATCGCCGTCGGCGCCCTGCTCACCGCGCGGCAGACGCCGTGGTACGAGGCGCACACGACGCTGTTCGTCTCCGCCTGGGGCGACGCCAGCGACGTGTCGAAGGCCTACCAGGGCGACATGCTGTCGCGGCAGAAGGTCAAGTCGTACGCCCTCATCGTCCGCGACAAGCGGGTCATGAGCGGCGTCGTCGACCGGCTCGGCCTGCGGATGTCGCCGGAGGCGCTCGCCGCCCGGGTCAGCACCGAGACGGTCGAGGACACGGTGCTGCTGACGATCCGCGCCACCGACCCGTCGCCGCAGCAGGCGCAGCGCATCGCCACCGCGGTCGCCGAGGAGTTCATCGACATCGTGCCGTCCCTGGAGGCCACGCCCGACGGGCATCCGGCCGCGGTGCGGGTCAGCCTGGTCAGCCCCGCCGACGTGCCGGGCGTCCCGGTGTCGCCGCAGCCGGTGCGCAACCTGGCGCTGGCCCTGGCGGTGGGGCTGCTGGCCGGCATCGCGCTGGCCGCGGCTCGCCAGGCGCTGGACACCAGCGTGAAGACGGCCGAGCAGGCCGAGGAGATCACCGGAGCGGCGCTGCTCGGCGTGATACCGGCCGACGCCGACGAGGACCGGATCCCGGTCATCGCCACCGACGGCCCCGCCGGACACCAGGCCGAGGCCTACCGCCAGGTGCAGACCAGCATGCAGTTCATGGACGCCGACCGCAAGACGAAGGTCGTGGTCGTGACCAGCTCCGTGCCCGAGGAAGGCAAGTCGATCACGTCCTGCAACCTGGCGCTGTCCATCGCCGAGTCCGGCCGCAAGGTGCTGCTCATCGACGCCGATCTGCGCCGCCCGCAGGCCGCCGGCTACCTCGGCGTGCCCTCCGGCGCCGGGCTCACCAGCGTGCTGGTCGGCCAGGCCGAGCTCGACGACGTGATCCAGCCGTGGGGCGACACCTCGCTGTCGGTGCTGGCCAGCGGGCCGATCCCGCCCAACCCGAGCAAGCTCGTCGGCTCCAACCACATGCGCCAGCTCCTCGAAGAGCTGCGGGCCCGGTACGACATGGTCATCATCGACACGCCGCCGGTGCTGCCGGTCGCCGACGCCATCGTGCTCGGCACGGTCGCCGACGGCGCCGTCTTCGTGGTCCGCCACGGCCGCACCCGCCGCGACCACGTGCGCGAGGCCGCCGCCACGCTGCGCCGGGCCGAGGTCGACGTGCTCGGCCTGATCCTCAACATGGTGCCGCGGCGCGGCCAGGACTACGGCTACTACGGCGCCTACTCGGTGCCCACCCACGCCGCCGGCGGCGCACCCGGCGGCCGCAGCGGGCGCCTGGGCGGCCTGCGCGAGAAGATCGCGCTGCGGCTGTGAGCGCGCAGGAGCAGTTCCGGCTGCTGTACGTCTGCGTCGGCAACGTCTGCCGCTCCGTGCTCGCCGAGCGGATGACCCGCCGGGAGCTGGAGCGCAACGCGCCGTTCGCGGGCCTGTTCCGGGTCGGCAGCGCCGGCACCCGCTGCCGCGGCAGCCGGCCCATGCACCCCTACACCGCCCGGCTGCTGGCCGACCGCACGGCGGACACGTCCGGCTTCGCGGCCCGGCGGCTCACCGCGGAGCTGGTGCGGCACACCGACCTGGTGCTGACCGCGACCGTCCGCGAGCGCGACGACGTGCTCGGCCTGCTGCCCGCCGCGATCCGCCGGACGTTCACCATCAAGGAGTTCGCCCGGCTCGTGGCCCGGGCGGCCGACGCGGGCGATTACCGTCCGGCCGACCCGGTCGAGCGGGCCCGGCAGATCGTCGTCGACGCGCTGCGCTGGCGCGGGCGCGTGCCCTACCGCGTGGACGGCGACCCGCTGCCGGACGACATCCCCGACCCGGACCGGACCGTCGAGGCGTTCCAGGCGTGCGCCGCCACCGTCGACCGGGCGGTGCAGGCCATCGTTCCCGCGCTGTGCGGGCCCGCCCGGGCGCCGGGCGGCGCCGCGGTGGACCGCGATGCCTGAGCGGCGCCCGGCGCTGGACGGCCTGCGCGCCGTCGCGGTCGTCGCCGTCGTGCTGTACCACCTGCGCGCGCCCTGGCTGCCCGGCGGCTTCCTCGGCGTCGACCTGTTCTTCGTCCTCTCCGGCTACCTCATCACCGGCCTGCTGCTGCGCGACGCCGAGCGCGGGCCGCTGGACCTGGCCGCCTTCTGGGTGCGTCGCGCCCGCCGCCTGCTGCCGGCGCTCGTGGTCATGCTCGGCGCCGTGCTGGTCGCGATCCGGCTGTGGGAGCCGGCGCCGCTGTGGCGCGTCCGGCAGGGCGACGCGCTCGCGGCGCTGTTCTACTACGCCAACTGGCACGACATCGGCGCGGCGCACTCCTACTTCGACGACACCGCCGCGCCGTCGCCGCTGCGGCACATGTGGTCCCTCGCCGTCGAGGAGCAGTGGTACCTGCTGTGGCCGCTCGTCCTGGCCGCGCTGATCGCGCTGCGGCTGTCCCGGCCCACCGTCGTGGCGCTGCTGTGCGCCGCCACCGCCGCCAGCGCGGTGACCATGGCCGTGCTGTACGACCCGGCCGACCCGATCCGCTCCTACGCCGGCACCGACGCCCGCGCCCAGCAACTGCTCATCGGCGCGCTGCTGGTGCTGCTGACCCGCCGCTACCCGGGCGGCGCCGCGCCGGCCGCCCGGCTCGCCCCGGCCGCCGCCGCGGCCGGGCTGGTGCTGCTGCTCACCGTGCGCGACTCCGGCGACTTCTACTACCGCGGCGGCGCCACCCTCACCGCCGCCGTCTGCGCGCTGCTGATCTGGTGCGCCGAGCGGGCACCCGGCACCCGGCTCGTGCGCCTGCTCGCCACCGGGCCGCTGCGCGGGCTCGGGCGGATCTCCTACGGCGTGTACCTCTGGCACATCCCGGCCATCGCGTTCGCCCCGCACCTGCTGCCCGGCGTGCCGGCGCCGGCCGCCGCCGTCGTGCTGACCCTCGGGCCGGCCCTGCTGTCGTACCACCTCGTCGAGCGCCCGGTCCGTGCCGGGCGCCCCCGGTTCGCCTGCCGGACCACCGGCCGGTTCGTCACCAGCGCGGCGGCCGCGGTCGCCGCCTGCGCCCTGCTCGCGACCGCGGTCACCACGCGGCCGGACGGCCGGCAGTCCGAGCAGCTCGCCGCCGCCGACCGGGCCGTGTTCGGCGGCGCGGCCGACGGCGCGGCGGTCGGCGGCCCGGCCGCCGCGATGGCCCGCACCGGGGACCCGAGCGCGCCGCCGCCAGCCGAGGCCGGGTTGTGCCCCGACACCACGTCCCTGTGCGAGCGCGCCCCGGCGCGACCCGGACAACGGACCGCCGCCGTGGTCGGCGACTCGGTGGCCCGCTCGCTCGATCCGGGCATCGCGGACCTGGCCGCCCGCAAGGGCTGGGGGTACATCCTGGCCGCGCACAACGGCTGCGGCCTCACCGGCCTGGTCAGCGTCGACCCCGGCAGCGGCCGCGCCAAGCCGTTCATGCAGCAGTGCGCCGAGCAGACGCCCGGCCGCATCCGGCAGCTGCTCGCCGACTACCGGCCCGGCCTGGTGATCGCCTACTCCCGGTGGGAGAACTTCGCGCACCTCGGCACCGACGGCCGGCCGGTCGCACCGCCGAGCGCCCGCTGGGCCACCGACGTGCACGACGGGCTGCGCGCCTTCGCCGAGACGGTGGTGCACTCCGGCGCCACGCTCGTGCTCATCTCCGTGCTGCCGGCCGCACCGGCCGACCCGGCCTGCCTGACCCACCCCGACGGCCGCGGCTGCGGCGCCGCCCCGGACGAGACGACCGCCGCGGTCAACCGCATCTACGCCCGAATCCGCGACGAGGTACCCGGCGTGAAGCTGGTGTCGCTGCAGGACGCCCTCTGCCCGGACGGCCGCTGCCGCGCCGTCGTCGACGGCCTGCTGGTGCGCTTCGACGGCCTGCACTTCTCCGCCGACGGCGCCCGCTGGTTCGCCCAGCGCCTGGAGCCCCTGCTGCCCTAGCCCCTGGGATTAGGCCGCCCCGGCCGTTCGTGCGGCCTCCGGGTCCTGGGCGGCCGAACGTTGTGCCGCTCGGCGCAGCGCCACCCAGGACCACCGCGGCACCGCCGTGGTGCTCCGAATGCGGCCAGCGATGCCCGGCGCGCGGGTCGCAACGCGTTCGGGCGGGAATGGCCCGCGATCACGCCACACACGTCGGCCGCTGCACGCCGCGAACCGCGGCGCAAGGACCGGAAGTCTCCGCGATCATGCCGCACGAGGCACCGACACCACGGTTTTTCATGATCACGGAGCGCTGATGTACCCCTGTGTACCAGAAGTCTCCGGGATCATGGCAAACCCGGTGTGCGGCCACCGCGGGCATCATGATCACGGAGACATACCTCCGCCCGCATGGACTCTGCGCTAACCTGGCCCCGTGAGCACACGCCGAGCCGTCGAGCCGACCGTCGCCGGCTCAACGGGCCCGGGGAATGCCATGTCGCTGAGTTGGACGCTGCGACACCACGGGTGGGTCATCTGCGTGGTATCCGACCGGCATGCGCGCGCTGAGGCCGTCGCGTCCTACGTGACCGGCGGCCCGGAGGAGTTCCTGACCGCCGTGACCACGGTCGTCCTCGGCGCGGCCGATGCTCGGGCGGAGTTCGAGGCGGAGCCGACCGTCTACCGGTGGATCTTCCACCGTCGCGGCACCGACGTTGACATCCGGCTGCTGGAGGTTCCATCGGGACGCCTGCCTGACGATGCCGGAACGGTCGCGTGGACCAGCCGCCAGACGATCGACGCACTCGCCCGCGCCGTTCTTCGCGCCTTCGACGAAGCCATGGCCGAATACGGCGAAGACGGCTATGCGACCGCTTGGGGCCGGGCCTTCCCGGGCGTCGAGCTCGACGCTCTGCGAACCGCCTGGCGCACGCCGGACCAAACGCGACACCTTCGATAGCGTCGGCACCGGCACCATGCCGGTCGGGAACGGCCTGGTGCCGGGTGTCGCGCTATCGGATGACCTGGTCGCCGAGGACGCGGCGGGCGTCGTCCGGCTTGTCGACGCACATGGCGTAGACGGCCTCGCCGCCGCAGATCGAGGTGGCCAGGAGGCCCTCGATGTTGATGTTTGCCTCGGTGAGCTTGCGGGCGAAGCGGCCCGCCTCGCCGGGCTGGTCGGCGCACTTGATCAGCATGGCGGGGTGTTCGGTGAAGGCGACGCCGGCCGTGTCGAGCGCGGTGCGCGCGCTGTCCTCGTCGCCGGCGGTGAAGTAGACGAGGCCGCGGTCGCCGGCGGTCACCCCGCCGATCTCCACATTGACACCGCGCTCGCCGAGCGCCTCGCAGACGTGCGCCAGCTCGCCCGGCTGGTTCTTGAGATCAACGGTGAAGATGTTCATGGTGGGGTGGTCCTCCTTTCAGGAGCTCGGCAGGAAGCTGCTCCATCTCGGGCGGGGCCGATTCCGGTTTGCGCTCCAGGAAACGCAGCAGCTCGACCGGGAACGGCAGTACCACCGTGGAATTCTTCTCGGCCGCCACCTCGACCATCGTCTCCAGCAGTCGCAGCTGCAGTGCCGTGGGCGTCTGCGCCATCGTGGCCGCGGCGCTCGCGAGCTTGCGCGACGCCTGCAGTTCGCCGTCCGCGGTGATGATCCGGGCGCGCCGTTCCCGCTCGGCCTCCGCCTGACGCGACATCGAGCGCTTCATCGACTCCGGCAACGAGACGTCCTTGATCTCCACGCGGTCGATGTGGACGCCCCAGTCGATCGCCGGGCTGTCGATCATGAGCTCCAGGCCCTGGTTGAGCCGTTCGCGGTTGGTCAGCAACTCGTCGAGGTCGCTCTTGCCGATGATGGAACGAAGCGACGTCTGCGCCACCTGGAGGACGGCGAAGGTGTAGTCCTGCACCCTCACCGCGGCCCGGACGGGGTCGGTGACACAGAAGTACACCACCGCGTCCACCTTGACGGTGACGTTGTCGCGCGTGATGCCGTCCTGTGCCGGTACCGGCATGGTGATGATCTGCAGGTTGACCTTCTGCAGGTGGTCGATGACGGGAACGATCATCGCTAGGCCCGGCCCGCGGGTCACCTCGCGCAGGCGCCCGCACCGGAAGATCAGGCCGCGTTCGTACTGCCGGACGATCCGAACGCTGGCCACCAAGCCGACGACCGCCATGATCAACACGATGATCAAGAATGCAGTCATGAGAGTTCGTGCCACCCTTGTCGCCTTAGTTGTACCGTAGCGCCACTTTTCGCGTGCGGAATCACCCGCCGTCCACGGGCAGGGCGGCCGGCGCGTGCACGATCGGGTCGTGGGAGCGCCACGACGGCTCGCCGGCGGGGGCCAGCCGCGGGAACCGCTCCAGCAGCGCCTCCAGCGCGGCGCGGGCGGTGAGCCGGGTCAGCGCGGCGCCCGGGCAGTAGTGCGGACCCAGCCCGAAGGACAGGTGCGGGTTGGGGGAGCGGTAGGGGTCGAACCGGCCGGGGTCGGCGAAGCGGGCCGGGTCGCGGTTCGCCGCCGCGGTCATCACCACCAGCTCCGCGCCGGCCGGGACGGGCCGGCCGGCGAGCGTGACGTCGCGGGTCGCGCGGCGCAGCACGCCGAGGACCGGCGGTACCATCCGGGCGGCCTCCTCGACCGCGCCGGCCACCGCCGTCCGGTCGCGCGCCAGCCCGGCCCACGCGCCCGGCCGGTGCAGCAACGCGTGGACGGCGTTCACCACCAGGTTCTGCGTGGTCTCCACCCCGGCGAAGAGCAGCATGAGGCTGTGCGCGCCGACCAGCTCGTCGCGCTCGCCCCACGCCGCGCCCAGCGCCGCCGGCACCGGCGCCCGCAGCCGCCCGGCGCGCAGCCCGTCCCGCAGCGCCCGGGTGGCGCCGGCCATCGCGGCGAGGCCCGCGCGGCGGGCGACCGGGTCGCGGGCGTCGGCGTCGGCGCGCTCCAGCGCCCGGGCGCGCCGCAGGAACTCCTCCGTCTGTGTGCCCGGCGCGCACAGCAGATCCGCGACGACCCGGGCGGCCAGCGGGTGGGCGAAGTCGCCGAGCAGGTCGAACCGTGGCCCGCTCAGCCCGGCCAGCAGCCCGCGGGCCAGCTCGGCGATGTCCGCGGTGAGTTCCGCGACCGCGCGGGGGGACAGGGCCCGGGTCACCGGCACCCGCTGTACCGTGTGCTCCGGCGGATCCAGGAAGAACAGCCACCGCGCCGACCAGTCGGTGAAGCCGGCCAGGCGGTCCCGGTCGGCGGCCGGCACCCGGGGGATCACGGCCGAGGAGAAGGCGGCCGGGTCGTGCAGCACCGCCGCCACGTCGGCGTGCCGGGTCAGCACGAAGCGGCGCAGCCGATCGCTCCAGAACACCGGCTCGGCGGCCCGGAGCCGGTCGAAGGCCGCGAAGGGATCCTCGGCGTATCCGGGGCCGAACGGGTCCTGCGTCACCGGACGGGCCGCTCCTGCAGCAGTGCGTCGACCACTTCGACGGCCCGCGTGAAGCGCTGCTGGCTGGGGCCGTCGATCAGGGTGTACGGCCGGCCGAGCCGGGCCAGCTCGCGCTCCCAGGCGGCGTGGAACTCCCGCCGCTCCGCCGGGGTGTTGCGCCCGTCGTCGCCGGCGAACGGAATGTCCGGCGCGGTCAGCAGGTACAGGTCGGCGGTCGCCTCCCCGGCCGCCTCGCGCAGCCAGCCGGGGGCCGTGCCGAACAGCCGCTCGCTCCACATCCGCACCGACAGCACCCCGGTGTCGCAGATCAGCACCCGGCTGGCCCGCCGTGCGAGCACGTCCTCGGCGACCCGCTGGCCGTGGGCGGCGAGCGAGATGTCGGCGGGGCTCACCGCGCCGGCGCCCGACCCGATGGCGCGCAGCCGCTCCGGCACCCACACCGTGCGATAGTGCTCGGCGAGCCGCGCCGCGAGCGTCGTCTTGCCGGTGGACTCGGCCCCGACGATGCACACGCGGCGCGCGTACCAGGCCCGCACCGGCGGCGGCAGGTACCGCTCGAACGCCCACGGGTCGTCGCGCACCTGCGTGCCGGAGACCGGGATCGCACTGCGGTCGACGGCCACGAACCGGGCGCCGAGGCGCCGCGCCAGCCCCGCCCCGTAGGCCTCGCCGGCGAACAGGAAGTCGGGGCGCACCCGGTCCAGGATCGCTGCCACCCAGCGCTCGCTCGCGTCGGGCCCGTCCTGGACCGCGGTGAGCGTCACGCCGGGGTACAGCTCGGCCAGCCAGTCCCGGCGCACCGCCCAGGGCACCGGGTCGCCGGGCTCGACCCGGACGAAGACGTGCAGGTCGGCGACGTGGGCGCGGGCGAACTCGATGAGGTACCGGTGGCCGTCGTGGACCGGCAGGAACCGCCCGAGGACCACGCCGCTGCCCTCGTCCCCGCCGGGTTGCGGCCCGAACTGCTCCGGCGCGAACCCGGCCAGCCGCTCCTCGCGGGCCCGCTCGGCGGCGGCGTCGAGTTCCTCGTCGGTCGGCGCGGGCGGGTCGTCGTAATAGGCGAAGCTCGACCCGTACCAGGCCAGCGGGGGAGGAGAAGCGGCAACGGCCATCCCGGAAGAATACGACCCGCAGCAGTGCGCCCACCTCGGCGCACAAGCCCTCATCGGCGCCGACCCCGGGGCGGCGCGGCGCGGCGGACCGGTGCGGATGTCGCACCCGCGGGGCGCGGCCTCCGATCCGCGCGGCCGGGCCGGACGTATGTCTCCGTGATCATGATGCTCGCGGTGGCCGCACACCGGGTTTGCCATGATCCCGGAGACTTGTGGTACACGGGGGTACATCAGCACTCCGTGATCATGAAAAACCGTTGGTGTCGAGGCCGGGTGCGCATGACGCTTCTATAGGGAAGGTGATCGGGCCCGGGGTTCGTGATCCGCTAGGTTCGATGCCGGTGATCTTGGATGACTCTTCCGTGATCTGACCACCGTGTGGTGTGTCTTTCGCATGACGTGTCGACAAGGTCACCGGCGTCGGCCCAGCTCGCTGTCCCTTGGCCTGATCAGAAGCCTGTCCGTGCTCAACCACGTGACTCATCACAGATGTGCCATGGTCAGCACCGTGTTCCCGGGCCGACGCCGTTGCAACGGCAGCGCTCATGGAAGGAACCACCGTAATGACCATGGTGACAGATCGTCGGGGCCGGCGTCGCCGGGCAGCGCCCGCCGGGCAGGGCGGCCGGGCTGTGTCCACCGCGTGGGTGGTCGGGGTCGACACCCACACCGACACCCACACCGCGACCCTGGTCGACGAGGTGAGTGCGGTCCTGGCCCAGACCGAGGTCCCGGCCACCCCGGCCGGCTACGCGCAGGTGCAGGCCTGGGCGCAGCGGCAGATCCCGGCCGGGCAGCGGATGTTCTGGGCGGTGGAGGGCACCCGTTCGCACGGGCACGGCCTGACCCGGCACCTGCAGGCCGCCGGGTACCGGGTCGTGGAGGCCGTGAAACCCGAGCCGGCCCGCCGGCGGCGGGGCAAGTCCGACCCGATGGACGCCACCCACGCCGCCCTGGCCGCGCAGGCCGTGGAGCGGGACCCCGCCGCCCGGCACGCCGAACCCCGCGCCGACGGCCGGCGGGAGGCGCTGCGGATGCTGCTGGTCACCCGCCGGCACGACTCCGACGTGCGCACCGCCACGGTCAACCTGTTCAAATCGCTGCTGCTCGGCGCCGGGCAGCTGCGCGAGACGCTGCGCGGGCTGACTACCACCCGGCAGGTCCGCGCCGTGGCGGGCCTGCCCGACGACCCGGCCGCCGACCTGGAGACCCGGGTCCGGCTGCAGGCCCTGCGCCGGGCCGCGGCCACCATCGCCGAGCTGGACCGGGCCATCGCCGCGGCCGAGAAACAGCTCGCCGGGCTGGTCAAGCAGGCCTGTCCCGGCCTGCTCGACCAGCCCGGCGTCGGCCCGGTCACCGCCGCGACCCTGCTCACCGTCTGGTCCCACCACGGCCGTATCCACAGCGAGGCCGCGTTCGCCGCGATCGGCGGGATCAGCCCCTACCAGCCAGCTCCGGCCGGGTCGTCCGGCACCGGCTCAACCGCGGCGGTGACCGCGCCCTCAACACCGCCCTGCACACCATCGTCACCGCCCGCCGGCGGATGAAACACCCACCAACCAGCGACTACATCACCCGCCGCACCACCGAAGGCCTCTCCAACAAAGAAATCCTTCGATGCCTCAAACGCTACGCCATCCGCCAGCTCTACCGCTTCCTGGAAGCCAACGCCGTCGACGCTTGACAAAACCCTTCACAGATCACGGAGACTTCCGGTGCCGGCGGACGTGACCGAGCTCAGCTCGACCCGGCGCCGTAGCGGAGTCCGTCGATGAGCAGGGCGACCATGCGATGGTCGGCGGCGAGGTCGGTGCTCGCCGGCGAGCAGAGCCGGGACACCGCGCTCAGCAGTTCCCTGGGCTCGACGCCGGCGCGGATCTCCCCGGCGGCGGCCGCGGCGGCGAGCAGCGATCCGAGGGCGGGCTCGAAACGCTGCTGGAAGTAGACGGGCAGCGGCTCGAAGGCGGGGTTGCCCGAGTGCAGGGCCGCGGCGAGCCCGTGCTTGGCCGCGACGAACCCGGTGAACCGGTGCAGCCAGCGGACGAGGGCTTCGAGCGGCTCGTAGGTGGCGGCCAGGGTGGTCGCGGTGTCGGCGCAGGCGTCGACCTCATGCCGGAAGACGGCGGTGATCAGGTCGGCGCGCTCCGGGAAGTGCCGGTAGAAGGTGGCGAGGCCGACCCCGGCCTTGGTGGTGATCTCACGCACCGGGGCGTCCACGCCCGAGGTGCGGAAAACCTCCCGGGCCGCGTCGACCAGCGCGTCGATGCTGCGCCGTGCGTCGGCGCGCACGGGTCGTGCCCGGTCAGGCGTGGCCGCGCTCACTGCGGTACTCCCGGTTGCATAAGTGAGAAGGTGTTCCGTATTGTGGGTATCTGATAAACCGTTCCGTTTGGCCGATGCTACGCCACCGGAGGAGAGCCATGCACTACCGCACGCTGGGCCGCACCGGCATCCAGGTCAGCCCCTACTGCTTGGGCGCCATGATGTTCGGGGCCATCGGCAACCCGGATCACGACGACTCGATCCGCATCATCCACAAGGCCCTGGACGCCGGCATCAACTTCGTCGACACGGCCGACGTGTACTCCCGCGGAGAGTCCGAGGAGATCGTCGGTAAGGCGCTGCAGGGCCGCCGCGACACCGTCGTGCTGGCCACCAAGGTCAACGGCGTCATGGGTGACGACCCCAACCAGCGCGGCATCTCGCGCCGCTGGATCATCGCCGAGGTCGAGAACTCGCTGCGCCGGCTGCGGACCGATTACATCGACCTGTACCAGATCCACCGGCCGGACCCGGCCGTCGACATCGAGGAGACCCTCTCGGCCCTGACGGACCTGATCCGCAGCGGCAAGGTCCGGGCGATCGGCTCCTCGACCATGCCGGCCTCCGACATGGTCGAGGCGCAATGGGTGTCCGAGCGGCGCGGCCTCGAGCGGTTCCGGTCCGAGCAGCCGGCCTACTCGATCCTCGACCGCGGCATCGAACGCGAGGTCCTGCCCGTCGCTCAGCGCTACGGCATGGGCGTGCTGGTCTGGAGCCCGCTGGCTCAGGGCATGCTCACCGGGCGCATCCGCAAGGGGGCGCAGACCGACCTGCGCCGCGCCGCCATGTTCAAGCACATCACCGACGAGCGACGCCTCGACGCCGTCGAGCAGATCGTCCCGCTCGCCGAGAAGGCCGGCCTGCCGATGACCCACCTGGCGATGGCTTTCGCGATCGCCCACCCGGCGGTGACCTCGGCGATCATCGGGCCGCGCACGATGGAACAGCTGGACGACCTGCTCGCCGGCGTCGACGTCACCCTTCCCGACGAGATCCTCGACCGCATCGACGAGATCGCCCCGCCCGGCACCGACGTCGGCGTGCTGGACATGGCCTACCAGCCGCCCGCGATCCGCAGCGCGAACCTGCGCCGCCGGCCCGTCGGCGAACGCGCCGCCGCGTAGCGCCGGGCAGCGGTGAGCCGCGGGTGAGCGGCCCGTCGCCGGACCGCCCACCACGGGGATCGGCTATCTGATCTGGTACACGTGGACGCCCGGCGGAGAGCCCTCCGTCGACGTCGCCACGAGGCTGCCCGGTGCGCCGTCCAGGAAGCTGCCGGGCCGGCGTGACCCGTCGAGCTCGAGGTAGGTGCCCGCGCCGTTGGTGTAGCCGACGGTCGCCGACGTGCCGCCCAGGCCCCCGGCGCCGCCGCTCGCGTCGCCGGTCTCCCAGGTCAGGTGGGTGTATTGCAGCACGATGTCGAACGCGCCCGGCGCCACGTCGGAGCGGTCGACGACGTAGATTTGGAAGGAGTTGAGCTTGTCGGCGTGCTGCGCGTAGTAGCCGACCTTGTCGTAGTCGACGCAGAACGCCCGGCGGCCGTTCACGGTGCCGAAGCCGTACCGTGCCGGCGTGGTGCCCTCGGCCCGGGTGTCGATGTCGGCCCACCAGCCGGCGATCATTGCCGTCGTGAGCCCGGACAGCGGCGCCGAGGTGTAGTCGGAGACCGGGCGGTCGAAGGTGATGTTGCCGTTGTTGTTGACCCACAGCGCGTTGAACTCGCGGCCCTCGAAGTTCACCGCGAACCCGAGCGGGATCTGCGGGCTCGACTCGTCGTCATTGGGTGCGACGGTGTTGGCCTGGCAGCTCAGGCCGCCCTGGCCGCCGTTGACCTGGAAAGCGTAGGCGCCCGTGAAGCCGCCCGAGTTGTAGACGCGGATCTGGTACCGGCCGCCCTGGCGCAGTCCGGTCACGCCGAGGAAGCCGCAGCCGTCGCCCCGGCTGCGGGCGATCGGCTGCCCGTCGGGCCCGATGACGGTGAGCGAGAACGTCGCCGGATCCGGGCAGACGCCCGAGGTCGTGACGGTGAGGTCGGCGCCGGTGTCGAGGTCGATGGTGTAGACGTCGGTCGCGAACGCGGTGCCGATCGTGCCGTTGACGGTGTCACCGGCGTGGATCGCGGTGGTGTCCTCGACCGGCGCGGCCAGCGGGCCCAGGTCGACGGTGGTGCGCAGCAGGTTGGCCACGACGGCCGCCTGGGCGGCGTAGGCCGGGTCGCCGGTCAGGCCGACGTCGAGGATGCACTGTTCGAGGCCCGCGCCGGGGCGCAGGCCGGCGTTGCGGCAGACCTGCTCGGCCTGGGCGCGCACGTCCGCCGGCAGCGACTCGATCGTCGCCGGCGCGGTGGGCAGCTGCGGTAGCGCCTCGGCGTCCGGCAGGGCGGTGCGGAACAGCGAGGCGGTGCCCACCGCCCGCCAGCCGGCCCCGAACGAGCCGTAGACCTGCGCCGCGTCGTGCGCGTTGGTGACCGGCGTCCCGTCCCGGCCGACCAGGTCCTGGGTCCGCTCCGTGTCGGCGTTGCCCAGCAGCCCGCGGACCTTGCCCACCCGCGCGTCGGACAGGTCGACGAAGGTGTTGTCGCCGGTGTACCGGCCGGCGGCCAGTTCCGTGCCGTCGGGCCAGTGGACGAAGGCGCCGTTGGCGTTGGAGTACGTCAGCAGCGCACCGCCGGGCAGGTTCACCCGGGCGCCGTCGGCGAGGGCGATGCGCTGCCCGTCGAGGGTCGCCACGAGTGGCTGGCCGGGCTGGACGGCCGGGTCGTCGCCGAACGCGATCACCGAGTCGCCGACCCGGGCCGCGATCGCCCGGTTGAAGGCGATCGTGGGGTTGCCGCGCCGGCCGTAGCGGGTCTGCACGAGGAAGTTGTCGGTGGTCGACTCGACGGTGACGTAGTCGCCGGTGGCTTGGAAGTCGTAGCTGAGGCCGTCGAAGGTGACCAGGTGCGGGTCGCCGAAGCTGCCACCCTGCCGGGGGTGGCGCGGGGTGTCGGGCACGGGGTTGCCGTCCGGCGGGATACCGTCACCGGGCTCGCCGCCGGGCGGCAGGTCGTCGTCGGTGTCGCAGGCGTCGCCGGTACCGTCGCCGTCCCGGTCGGCCTGGTCGGCGTTGCCGACGGTGGGACAGTTGTCCAGACGGTATGTCGCGCCGGTCCACGGCTGGCTCTCCGGCACGCCGTCGAGGTCGTGGTCGTTGGAGGGGTACGCGCCGGTCACGTCCACCAGGTACGGTGCGATGTCGGCCGACGCGGTGAACAGGTACGGCCGGGCGTAGGTGCCGTTGCCGGCCTGCGCGGTGACCTCCAGCCGGCTCATCGCGATGGTGAAGACCTTTTGCATGTCGCTGCCGAGCGCACCGGGGCAGAAGTCGATGGCGTCGTTGACGACGATCTTCGACGTGACCTTCACGTCGACGTGCGTGAGGACGCCTTTCGCGTCCGCCTGCGGGATGAACGTGAGCGGGCCGGTGAAGTCCCGGGTGTCGGGCTTCGAGCCGGTGGTCCGGCTGGACTCGCCGAAGTGGCCGGCGAGCAGGCCCGGGACGGTCGCGGCCTCGGCCGCCTTGAAGTCGATCTTCCAGTTCTTGCCGATCGCGGCGCTCGCCGACGGGAACTCGGTCAGTTGCCGCACGGTCGGGGACTGCGGCGCGGCGAGCGGCGGCGGAGCGGCCGAGACCGCGTTCTTCAGCTTGGTCTTGAGCTGCTCGACCGCGTCACGGGTCGGCTGCACGGTCGCGAACGACGGGTCCGAGAGGTCCTCCCGGGCCTGGGTCGCCCGGCCCCCCTGGAGGTAGATGCTGTACGCCTGCGCGGCCCGCGCGCCGACGGCGGCCCGCAGGTACGGGATCAGCGTGGTCTGCACGTACGTCCGGGCCAGGTTGGCGTCGCTCGTGCTGAGCGGCCGGCACTTGTCGGCCTCGGTGCCGAACGGCCGGACGTACTGCCAGAACGTCTGCCCGCGCAGGCTGGTCAGCTCCACGGACCAGGCACCCCGCACGACCCGCAGCTGCACCGGTACCCGCGACATGTCGGCCGGGTCCAGGCTCACCACCTCGGCGGTGGCCGTGGACAGGCCCAGCGCCGCCGGGTCGATGGTGACCGCGATCGGCCTGGCGAACCGCAGCCCGGTCGGCGAGATGTCGACGATGGGCGCTCCCCACGCGCCGGTGTCCTGCGCCGGGATCAGCTGCGTGAAGTTGATCGCGGTCGGCCGGGACAGCGCGCCGCGCGGGATCTCCACCCGCCAGCCGGGCCCGGAGTAGGTGCCGCCGCCGGGTCCGACGGTGACCGCCGGCGCCAGCCGCTGCAGCGCGAGGTCGCCGGCCTGCCCCGTGGCACCGGCGACCTTGGCCAGGGTCAGGCCGCCGATCCGGCCGGGCGCGGTGGCCGTGATCGCCAGCGTGCCCTCCGGCAGCCGGGACAGCGTGTAGCCGCCCTGCGCGTCGGTGGTCGCGGACTGGTCGGCGTAGCGCACCCGGGCACCGCCGACGGGCGCGCCGGTCTCGGCGTCGACCACGCGGCCGGTGAGACGGCCGGGCCGGTTGCGCAGCCGCTGCTCGACGGTCACGCCGCGGGAGAGCACCTTCGTCGCGATCTTGGTGGAGACGTCGAGGTTGCTGCGGCAGCCGGCGCGCAGGACCACCTCCACGGTGTACCGCCCGTCGGCGTCGGCAACGGTCTCGGCGGGCAGCATGCCGCCCGCCACGGCGACCGTCGCGCCCGGCTCGGTCGTGCCGGACACCATTACCGAACCGCGATCCGTGCTCGAAGGCGCGCCGGCCGTGAACGCCGGCGGCCTGTGGTGGTGTGCTCCAGGGCCGCCAGCGGCCGCGGGCATCGCCACCGCGGTACCGAGCACCGCGCCCGCCAGCGCCGCGACCCAATATCGGAATCGATGCACTACCCCTCCCCATGGGATTACGAAAAGTAATCACATGGTCACGTCGGGGTATTCGGTATGCAACGCCGTTCGGCTCGCTCTGCCCCGCCGTGCGGTCGCATGCCGGTCGAACGAACGGCCGCGCCAAGGGCTCAAGCGTGCCAGCCATGGTGACAACGGTATGCAAGCCAGCATAGACTTGTTCAACTAGCCGAACCCGCCGACGACGCTGGGATGCCCGCATGACCGACGCTCAGCCCTGGACCCTCGGATACACACGCCGGCAGTTCACGGTCGGCGGAGGCTCGATCAGCTGGCTGGAGCTCGACGAGTCGAAGGCGGCCGCCGGCGTCCCGATCGTGATGGTGCACGGCATGCAAGCCTGTGCACTCGACTACTGCGAACTCGGACGCCTGCTGGGTCGGCGCGGCCCCGTCTATCTGCTGGACCTGCGCGGCCACGGACACTCCTCGGCCGCCCCGGACAACCCCATCGCGGGGTCCATGGCCGACCAGGTCGATGTGGTCGTGGCCTTCCTTCGCGAAATCGTCGGCCGCCCGGCGGTGGTGGTCGGGAACTCGTTCGGCGCGATGATCTGCGCCCGCGTCGCCCGCGTCGCGCCCGGCGACGTGCACCGGTTGGTCCTCATCGGGCCCGCCATGACACCGTCCCGAGCCCCGCTGAACCTGACCCGGACCCTGCAATGGCTCGTGCAGAAGCCGCGGCTGGTGCGCAAGGTCTACGACGACGACGTTCGCTCCGGCAAGCGGCGCGAGGACCCGGACGGTCTCAAGGCCGATGTGGTGCCGAATCTGGACCTCATACCCGCTGCGTACCGGCAAGCCATCCGAGCCGAGCCCGAGCCCGCCTGGTCGGTCGGCAACCCGGACGGGCGCCGCAGTCTCTGGCGCGGCCGCAACGACGTGTGCCAGCAGCTCAGCCGGCCAAGGATGCTGAACGACCTGCTCAATGCGCTGACCACTCCCGGGCTCTGGCTGCACGGCATCGACGACCCGCTCATGCCCGCGGTACCGGCCGAAGCTCTCCGGCGTCTCCTGCCGGGCTGGGACGTTGAAGTGGTCGGCGAAACCGGCCATGAGCCGCACCTGGAGCGAGTCGAGTGGACCTCGAAGTGCATCGACGCATGGCTCGGCCGCGCCGTCCCAGGGGGCGGGTGACCGCGCGCGGACCTCTCCGTTTTCGGAGGGCCGGTGTCGCCCATGCCCGGGTCCGGCGGCGTAGCTTGGTGACCGCCGAACCAGCCGGGCGGGCAGCCCGGGAAAGGTGACAACCGCCAATGAGATTCGTGACCTACGCCGACGCACGTGGCTCCCACGCCGGTGTGCTGTCCGATGACTCGATCTACGGGCTGCCGGCAGGCGTGTCGTTGCGGAGCCTGCTCGGCGATGACGGCGAGCAACTGCGCTCTGCCGGTGAGCGGGCCATGCGCGACCCCCGCGAAGTCGTTGCCCTCGATCAGGCGCACCTGCTCGCACCCATTCCGGATCCGCCGACGGTGCGTGACTTCATGACCTTCGAGAGCCATTACGCGGGTACACTGCTCGCGCTCGGCCCCGGGGCGACCATTCCGCCCGCCTGGTACAAGGCCCCGGCCTTCTATTTCACCAACCCCTACGCGGTGCGCGGCCCGAACGACGACATTCCGGTGCCTCCGGGGAGTTCGCGCTTCGACCTCGAACTCGAGGTCGCGGCCATCATCGGCCGCGGTGGCCGGGACATCGGCGTGCCGGACGCCGAGCGCCACATCGCCGGCTACTGCCTGCTCAACGACTGGTCCGCGCGCGACCTGCAATTCGAGGAAATGACGGTGCGACTGGGGCCGGCCAAAGGCAAGGACACGTCGTTGTCGCTCGGCCCGATGCTCGTCACCCCCGATGAGCTCGCGCCGTACCGATCGGGGACGTCTTTCGACCTGGGCATGACGGCCCAGATCAACGGCGTCACGATCGGAACCGATCGGTGGAACTCGATGCACTTCTCATACGCCGAGATGATCGCCTACGCCAGCCGCGGCACGGAGGTGCGCCCCGGCGACGTCCTCGGCTCCGGCACGAGCGGCGGCGGCTGCCTTGCCGAACTGTGGGGGCGCAAAGGACCGGACGCGCACGCTCCGCTGAGCCCCGGCGACGTCGTGACGATCTCGGTCGAGCTGCTCGGGACGATGACCTCGCGCATCGTCGCCTACGGCGACCAACCGCGGTAACCGTCGACCCATCCGGCGCCGCGCCGCGCCGCCTCCGGGCCGGCGCCGATGACCGGTCGTGTCCCACCGGCGGCCGTCGACATCGGCCACGGCGACCTGAGGCGCTCGGGTTGTCGCTCGTGCGAGGGACGGCGAGTGTCTGTCCAAGGGTGATTTTCGATGCCTCGGCCTTCCGTAGCGTCCTCCTCGTCGATGCGCGAGGTGTTCGCGCGGCTCACCGAGGAGGAAGCATGGCAGCCGAGGCCAACCACGAAGTCAGGTCCGCACCGCCGCGGTGGCTGCGGCCGATCGGGATCCGGCTGCTGGTCCTGCTCGTCCTGTTCGCGATGATCGACGGCGCCTTCGCGTGGCTCAACGTTCTGGCCGCGAAGAACCCGATCACCGGGCTGGCGTCCGGCGTCGCCACCGCGGCGGCCGCCCTCTTCGCGTACGCCAAGGTGACGGGCTGGCTGGAGCAGCGGGCGACACCGGAGGTCGCGTTGCGCAGTCTGCGACCGCAGTTGATCCGTGGCGTCGCGATCGGCGCGGGGCTGTTCACCGTGACCATGCTGCTGATCATCATCTGCAACGGTTACCGTGCCGGCTGGGGCTCCGTCGGCGACATGTTCGCGACGCTGGGCCTGATGACAGGCATTGCCACCTGCGAAGAGCTGCTGTTCCGCGGGGTGCTCTTCCGGATCGTCGAGGAGCGGGCGGGCACCGTCATCGCCGTGGTCGCGTCGAGCCTGCTGTTCGGCGGCCTGCACCTGATCAACCCGTCCGCCACGGTCTGGGGCGCGGTGGCGATCGCCATCCAGGGAGGTCTGCTGTCGGCCGCCTGCTTCGTGCTGACCCGCAAGCTCTGGCTGCCGATCGGATTCCACCTCGGCTGGAACTTCGCCGAGTCCGGCATCTTCGGTACCACGGTATCCGGCTCGCAGAGCACGGTCGGCGGTCTGCTGCACGGCATGACGCGTGGCCCGGCCATCATCAGCGGCGGCGAATTCGGCCCGGAGGCCAGCATCTTCGCGGTACTCGTCGGTGGCGTGGCCGCGCTGGTGATGCTCCGCATTGCCCACAAGCGGGGAAAATTCATCGATCCCACGTGGTGAGCTGTCACGCGGACGGTACCGGTAGGGGCGGTGGGAAGCATCGCCCCGCGGGCGCGACGGGCGGACCTCGGTCCGCGCCGTCGCGTGCCGTCTACGGCTCCGCCTCGTCCCAGTTCGAGGCGGTGTCAGATGTCGATGCCCTGCTCGATCTGCCGTAAGTGGTGGCGGGCGAGGGCGAGGTTGGCCCGGGCCTTGGTGAGGACGAGGTAGAGGAAGAGGCCGCGGCCGGACCGTCCGGTGAGCGGTCTGATGAGGTGGTACTGGTCGTTGAGCGTGACCAGGATGTCCTCGACCGACTCGTTCAGCCCGAGCATCTCCATCGTGCGCAGCTTGGCGCGGATCACGTCGGAGTTGCCGGCGGCAGCGATGGTCAGGTCGAGGTCCTTGCCCCCGCCGGCGATGCCGAGGGCCATCCCGCTGTTGTAGTCGACGAGGGCGGCGCCGAGCGCGCCGTCGATCTGCATCGCGTCCTTCAACGCGACGTCCATGTCCGGCATTGCGATGTCCTCCAGTGTCTCGCAGGGTGCTGCGACGTGACGGTGGCCGAGCCGCGGAGCCGAGCGTCGCGTATACCGCCGGGCAGTGGTCGCACACCGTGTCCGATGCGATGCACCGGATGCACAAGAAGCTGGAGTCATCGTGAACGCCGACTTGACAACTTCTTCAAGTGGACAAGTTGTCAAGCGCCGACCGCGGAAGCCGCGCTCGGCGACCGGTTCCTGCTAGCCTGCGAGGCCAGGACCGGGGCGGAGATGGTGACGACATGTCGGTACCGCTGTATCAGGCGAAGGCGGAGATGTTCCGCACGCTCGGCCATCCGGCACGCATCCGGGTCCTGGAGCTGCTGCAGCACGGTCCGCGACCGGTCCGCGATCTCCTGGCCGAGATCGAGATCGAGGCGTCCAACCTCTCACAGCAGCTGGCGGTCCTGCGCCGGGCCGGGATCGTCACCTCCTACCGCGACGGCCCGCTGGTGATGTACTCGCTGAGCACTCCCGACATCGCGGACCTGCTCGCCGTCGGCCGCAGGATCCTGGGACAGCTGCTGACCGACCGCGACGAGCTCCTCGTCGAGCTCCGCGCCCGCAACGAGTAACCATCCCGCCCGGCCACTCCCGGCAGCAGCGACAGCAGAGCGGGGAAGGCCCCTCACCGACCTTCCCCGCACCGATGGGGGAGTCAGCCGATCGGCTTACGGCCGGACGTGGTGTACATGCGGTGTCCGTGCAGGACCACGTCCGGGTCGCCCAGCAGTTCCTGGACCCGGTCGAGCTGGGCCGGGTCCAGGCCGCCGATATCGATGAGGTCACCGCGGGTCTGGTTCAGGGTCGCGGCGAGCAGCCGCGCGCCGGGGCCGCCGCCGGGCCAGCTGCGCGCCGCCACCGTGGTCTCCACCGAAACCAGGCCCTCCTCCCGCATCGCCGTGTACGCTTCCGCCGCCCACGCGCGGCTGTTGCCGTGCGCGTCCAGCACCTTGAGCACGGCGGTGTGGTAGTCCCGCAGCAGCGCCCGGTCCGCCCGGTCCGGCGCGAATGCCACCCACGACGCGGGCGGTTCGGACCAGAAGTCCTCGGTGACCAGGTATCCGCCCGGGGCGAGCGCCGCCGCCAGCACCGCCAGCACCTTGCGCCGCTCGGGCAGGTGGTTGAGCAGGAGCCGGGCGTGGATGACGTCCCAGCTTCCCGCCTCCGGAATCGCGTCGGTGGTGACGTCGTGGGCGATGACGGTCAGGCGCGGGTGCGCCGCGACTGGCCGGGGCGTGATGTCGGTCGCCAGGACGGTGCCGGTCGGGCCGACCTGTTCGGCCAGCCAGAGGGCGAAGCTGCCACCCCCGGCGCCGACCTCCAGGCAACGCTTCCCGGCCAGGTCCAGCAGCCCACCCACCCGCTGCCCGGACGCGCCGTCCAGCAGCTCGGCCAGCGCCGTATGGTGATCGCCGGCGTGGCCGGACGCGTTGCTGTACGCGTACCTGCTGGCGGTCATCAGGCGGCCGCCGGCGCGGTGCCGAGCAGGTCCCCGCGCACGATCTGCTCCGCCGTGAGCGGGGCGGTGAACAGGCCGGCGCTTTGCAGGAGCGCGATCGTCCGGGCCACCCGCGACGGTTCGAGCACGCCGATGGTGGCGCCCTTCGTCGGCAGCACATACGGCCGCATCAGCTTCAGCTCCGCCGCCGCCACGGCCGGATCCTGCGTCGGCTCCGACTTGTGCAGGATGTCGCCCGCCTCCTCCGGGTGGTCCACGGCGTACAGCAGGCCCTGCATCAGCGCGCCGGTGAACCGGCGCACCTGATCCGGCTGCTTCTCGATGAGCGCTTTCGGGGTGACCAGGACCGTGCCGAACAGGTCGTTGAGATAGGTGCTGTACGGCAGCACGGTCGCCTTGCGCCCGCCCGCCGCCTTCTCCACGGCCGGGACGCCGACCACGAACAGGCCGGCGCCGTCGATCTTCCCGCCGACCAGCAGCGAGTTCAGCGCCTGCGGGGTGCTGTTGACCCAGTTGACCTTCGACTGGTCGATGCCGGCGAGCCGCGCGTACGCGGGGAAGATGGTCTTCGGCGCCGCCCCGGTGGCCACGCCGATGGTGCGGCCCTCCAGGCTCTTCGGCGTGTTGAGCTTCCCGTCCAGGGTGATGATCGACAGCAGCGTCTGCTGCTGAATCGCCGCCACGATCTGGAACGACGTGTCGTCCCCCCGCGCATACCGGGTGAACGCCCCGGAGGCGTCGACCGCGGCGAATTGGGCCTTGCCCGACGTGAGCGCCTCGTGGTTGGCGTCGCCGGCCGCGCCCGCCTGGATCGTGACCTCCAGACCCGCGTCGCGGAAGAAGCCCTTCGCCTGGGCGACCCACGCGTACGACTCCCGCCCGAACGTGCCGAATCCGGTCAGGTAGGTGACCTTCTCGATCGGCTGGTCCTTCGACGCGGCGGCCGGCTTGTCGCCGCTGTCGCAAGCGGCCACCCCGCCCAGCAAAGCCGCACCAGCGGCGCCCACCAGCCCGGCGGTGAACCGCCGCCGGCTCAACCGCACCGGATCGACATCATGCAACACGACGAACCTCCTCTTTTCCATAGTCCGAGGTCGATGCAACCACGGATCCTTCAGTCCGCAGGCCAGCGCCCGAACCAGGGTGTTTCCCCGAGCTTCGGGACACGCGACCATGAATGTCGTCGTCGCGTGAGCACATTGTTTGCGCTCGCGTTCGACCGAAATGAATCAGTCAATATGAATGGCGAAATCCCGCACGCGGCTCAACGGCGAGCGGGCGCCCCGACAATCGGTGGCGATTCCGTGAGGAGAAGTTCGTGGAGCTCGGCCACGCATGACGCGACCTCCTCCAGATGCGAGTTGCGGCCGAAGGAGCGCGGGCGGGGGATCTTGACGTCGAGGATCTGCCGGACCCGGCCGGGCCGCGCGCTGAGCACGATCACCCGGTCGGCGAGCATGACCGCCTCCTGAATGGAGTGGGTCACGAAGACCGTCGTGCAGGTCAGCTCCATGTGAACCCGCTGCAGTTCGCCGGCCATCTCTTCCCGGGTCAGCGCGTCGAGCGCGGAGAACGGCTCGTCCATCAGCAGCACGCGGGGCTGCTGGATGAGCGCGCGGCACAGCGCCACCCGTTGCTGCATCCCGCCGGACAGCTCGTGCGGCAGGCGCCGCTCGAACCCGGCGAGGCCGACCGTGGCGAGCAGCTCGAGCGCCCACCGGCGGTGCTGGTCACCGCGTTGGCGGCGGATCTCGACCGGCAGCAGGACGTTGTTGAGGACGGAGCGCCACGGCAGCAGCGCGGGTCGCTGGAACATCATCGCGATGTCGGGTCGCGGTGCGGTGACGGGTGCGCCACCGACCCGGACCTGCCCGGCCGTAGGCGGCAAGAGACCGGCGATCAGCCTCAGCAGCGTCGACTTGCCGCAGCCGGAGCGGCCGATCACCGCGACGAATTCGCCCTCGTGGATGTCCAGGTTGATGTCGCGCAACGCCTCGACGGCGTGGCCCTTGCCACGGAACGTCCGCGACGCACCGACCAGCTCAATCATGATTCCGCCCCTGACCGACCGTTATCCACTGATTGCCCGTGCCCAGGGAATGAGGAGCCGTTCCAGCAGTACGATGAAATAGAACAATGCGATGCTCAGCAGGGCGAGCAGCGTGATGGCGGCGAAGGCCAGCGGTGTGTCGGCGGAGCCGCCGGAGAGGGCGACCACCGCGCCGAGACCATGCGCCGGATTGCTGTTCTCGGCAACGACGGCGCCGATGACGGCGAGTGGCAGGGCCACCTTGAACCCGACGAAGATCTGCGGCAGTGCCCATGGCAGGCGGATCTTCAGGTAGGTCTGCCAGCCGGACGCGGACAGCGAACGGCTCAGCTCGCCGAGCTCGGCCGGGGTGGAGGCGAGCCCGGCCATGGTCGCGACCACCACCGGGAAGAAGCAGATCAGTGCCACCAGGACGATCTTGGGATGCGGTCCGAAGCCGAGCCAGATCACCAGCAGCGGCGCGAGCGCCACCTTGGGCACCGAGTTCAGCGCGACGAGCAGGGGCAGCGTGGCACGCTCGATGGTCCGCGACGCGGCCAGCACGATCGACACCACGAGCCCGGCGACCATGGCGATCCCGAAGCCGATGAGCGTCTCGGTCAGCGTGGTCCAGGTCTCCCGCAGCAGGTAGCTCGGCGATCCGCGGAACGACGTGACGATGTCCGGTGGCGCCGGCAGGAAGAAGGGTCTGATGTGAAAGACCACCGTGATCGCCCACCAGACGCCGATCGCGGCGGCCGCACCGAGCAGCGGCGGCCCGCTTGCCGAGATCCGCTGGAGCCAGACCCATTCCCCCGCCTCCCCGGCGCCTTTGGTCCCGATGCCCAGGCGCGCGGCGCCGCCGTCCGGCATGCCGTCGGCCGGTTGGTAGAGGTCGACCTCGTCGGTGCTCATGGACCTTGGCTGCTCCGTTCTGGAGATCGGCTCGTGTCGTTGGGGTCAGGCGACGAGTCGCCAGCGGCCGCCGCGCGCTACCAGGACGGTGAGCGACTGCGGCGTCAGACCCGAGTGGTTTTCCGGGGCGAGCCGGATCGGACCGGTCAAGCCGTCGAACTGCGCCGTTTCCATGGCGGCGCGGATCGCCGTGCGGTCCGTCGAGCCGGCCCGGCCGACCGCGTCGGCGATGAGCTGAACGGCATCGGCGGCGAACGAGGCCTGCGCGTAGTAGGAGCCGTACCGTGCGGTGTAGTCCTGGAACCACTGCTTGCGGGCGGCCTTGGCCGGCGTCGTGGCGATCACGTCGTCGATGGCCAGCGTCTGGGTGAACACGAGGGTGGCGTTCTCCGCGGACGCGGCGGCCGAGGCCGGGAGAAAGAGATCCCCGGCGGCGCTGGCATCGAGGTAGATCTGTCCCTTGAACCCGGCGCCGCGCAACTCGGTGATCGCGAGCCGCGCCTGCGCGGGGAATGCCATCACGACGACCGCTTCCGGCGCGGTCTTGACCTGGGTGATGGTGCGAACGGCCGGCCCGAGATCAACGTCGGTGGGGTTCACCTGGGCGACCGGACCCACGTGGATCGGCGAGCCGTCCAGCTCATGGATCATCGTCTCGCGGGCGCCGGTGCCGTAGGCATCGGTCGTGGTCAGCAGCCCGATCGTGCGCACCGCCGGGCGCGCGCGGCCGAGCTCCTCGAACAGCGTGGTCGCATCCTGGTCGACGTTGGGCGCCAGCTTGAAGATGAACTGCCGCTCGCTGACCGGCGCATCGACCTGTGACGACGGCGCCAACGCGACGGTCGGCAGGCGCTTGTCGTTGATGGCGGGTGCGGCGGCGACCACGCACTCGACGCAGACGCCCATCACCGCGGCGGTGACGCCGGTATTGCTGCCGAACTCGGTCATCTGCGAAGTCGCGACCGAGGCGTCGCCGCGGTTATCCCGCACATCGAGCCGGATTGTGTGGCCACGCAGGGCACCACTGTCGTTGAGCTGATCGACCTTGAGCCGCAACGCCTGCTCGTATGCCGTTCCGATTTCGGCATTGGCGCCAGTCAGTTCAATGCTGGCCCCGACAACGATGTCGCCCCGGTTGTCGGAGGTCGTTTCGGTGGAGGTGCAACCTGCGGCGAGGAGCAGCGACAGGGCCGGCGTCAACACGAAGATGCGCTTGCCGCGCAACTCGGCCTCCCAGGTGACAGCACCGTCTCCAGGCACGCCAGATCGGTGTTGGATAGCGGGACCTTTTGTGCGCGCCGTCGCGCCGAGTAGCCGGGGGACGGCCGCCTGATCGGCTCATACCTAACCAACCGGAGTCGATCGGGTCAAGCCGGGGGTCCGCTCGAACCTCGTCGGAACGGCCAGCCTTTACTCAAGCTGAAGCTCAGTCTTACTTACATGGCGACATCCGATTACTTATTACACCCGTTAACATTATGCGGCAATGTGCGTCTGTCCTGGTGAACTGTGACCCGAAGAGCGGACGGCGGCTTTTGTCCGATATTCCGAATTTGTTCCGGCGGATCAAATTCGTGGTTCGGCTGGGTTTCCTCAATGGGTTGGCACGTGATGAAATCCTTCGGTCACGCGCCGATCAGGCTTACCAGCCGACCACATGCGCGGGTCGGTTCTTATGGCGGCAGGACAACAACGCCGGCGTCGATTACGAGTCTGCGGGGATGGTGCATGTCCTCTTCGGGAACGCCGGTGCGGCGGCGGTCGGTATTTCGGTCATTGAGTCCAGCGAATGCCAGGATCAGGTCCAAGCTTGGACTCATCCTTGTGGTGCCGATCGCGGCGATCCTGACCCTCACCGCGCTACGCCTCGTCGACGCCACTTCGCGGGCGACCGACGCGAGCCGGGTCGGCGCCCTCACGACGTTGTCCGCGAACGTCTCGCAGGTCGCCCACGAGGTGCACCGGGAGCGCATGGCCGCCGCCGCCCTGCTGGCCGCGCCGGCGCCCGCGGTGAGCGACGCCTTCAACCGCCAGACCAGGGCCACCGACGTGGCGATCGCCGACTACACGGCCCGGCGCGGGAAGCTCCCTGCGGTACCGGGCGACGTGCAGCAGCGGCTGAACCGCATCGACGAGCAGATCGCCGACATCGGCAAGGTCCGGCAGGTGGTCAACGCCCGCGGGGGATCGGTCCCACAGGTCATCCTGCGGTACGGCGTCGTCATCGACGACCTCGTCGCATACCGCGAAGCGCTCAGCCAGGTCACCGGCAATCAGGGACTGTCCGACGCCCTGCGCGCCGCCGGGGCCTTCTCGAAGGCCAAGGCCGGACTCGACGACGAGCAGGCCCTCGCGTTCACCATGCTCCAGGCGCACAGCACCGACGAACAACAGCTCGGCTCGCTGCTCGTGACGCTCACCGTGCAGCAGGAGTCGTTCATCACGTTCTCGCTCGCCGCCAACGTCGACCAGCGGCAGATCGTCGCCTCGGCCATCACCGGCGACGCCGTCGAGCTCGCCGACGAGGTCACCGGCCAGCTGCGCCGGTCGACCACACAGACAATGGGGCTGCGGCTGGAAGACGCGATGTCCTCGCTCGGCGCGGCCGACAACCTGATGCGATGGGCCGAGCAGCGTCTGGACACCGCCCTCAGCACGGACGCGAGCGATGCCGCCGTCGCCGTGCAGCGTCGGGCGTTGATCGAGTCGATCGTCGTGGTCGTGGTGCTGGGCATCGTCATCGCGCTCGCGCTCGTCATGGCGAGGTCGATGATCGGATCGCTGCGCCGGCTGCGGCAGGCCGCGTTCGCCGTCGCCGAGATCGACCTTCCCGAGACGGTGAACAAGCTGCGCGACGCGCAGAACGTCGGCGAGGACACCCCTGAACAGCTCGCCCGTCAGGTCCACGATCCGATCGAGCTGCACACCCGCGACGAGATCGGTGAGGTCGCCCGCGCGTTCAACATGGTCCACCGGGAAGCGGTCCGGGTCGCCGCCGAGCAGGCGGTGCTGCGCACCAGCGTTTCGGCCATGTTCCTCGGCCTGGCCCGGCGCAGTCAGACCCTGGTCGACCGGATGATCGGCCAGCTGGACCGCATCGAGCGCACCGAAGAGGACCCCAAGCGCCTGGCGGAACTGTTCCAGCTCGACCATCTCGCCACGCGGATGCGGCGCAACGACGAGAACGTGCTCGTGCTCGCCGACGCCGACTCGACGCCACCCCGCAGTGACAACGCGCCCCTCGCCGACGTCATGCGCGCCGCACAGTCCGAGATCGACATGTACGAGCGGGTCGAGTTCGGCACCGTCGACGAAGACGTGCTCATCGCGTCGCGTGCGGTCAACGACGTCGTCCGCCTGCTCGCCGAGCTGTTCGACAACGGTGCGCGCTTCTCACCGCCGACCAGCATCGTCGTCGTTGAGGCGCGCCGCGTCGGCGACCGCGTGCTCGTCCAGGTCGAGGACGCCGGCCTCGGCATGAGCCCGGAGACGCTGGTCAGCTACAACACCCGGCTGGCCGCACCGCCGGCAATCGACATCGCCACGTTCCGCATGATGGGTCTGGCCGTCGTGGGCCGCCTGGCACACCGGCACGGCATCACCGTCCAGCTCCGTGACCGCTCCGGCGCCGGCACCATTGTGGAGGTTCTGCTGCCTGCGGCGGCTCTGATCCTGCCGCAGGCACGGACCTTTCGCCAGCTCCCGTCCGGGCCGTCGGGCAACGGCAGCAGGCCGGGGCTCGGTGCGCATCCGTATCCGCCGGCCGGTCCGCCCGGCGTCTCGCGGCCCGCGCCGTTCGCGACCGTAACCGGACGCGGCATGTCCGGGGCTCCGGTCCGCACGCCGCCGCCCGTGCCGCCGCGGTGGCCGATGACGGCGAACCCGGTCCCTGCTCCCGCGACCGTCAGTGCACCGCCCGAAAACCGGTGGGCCGACCTGCTGGCCGAGCCACTCGTGGCCGGACCGGGCACCGACTCGTGGCCCTTGCACGACGAGACGACCGAGCTGCCGATATTCCGCGAGATCGAGGCGGTGTGGTTCGAGACCCACGCCGACCGCGACGTCGAGGCGCCGACGGTCGTGCTCGTGTCGGCATCCGCGTCCGCGGGCGCGCCGGCCTCACCGCCGACGCAGTCCGGCGCGAGCGGCCCGCCCCCGGACACCTCGGCGGCGGCGTCGGCGTCGTCCCGATCGCAGCCGCACGGCGCCGAGCGCCCGGCCGCGGCGGCCGCCGGCACGATCCCGCCCGGCGGCGGGCACGGTCCGGGCGCGACCGGTGGACCGGGCGGAGCCGCGTCCGAGCCCCGCGCGTGGCGCACCCGCGCCGACGAGGGTTGGGCCGCCGCGCGTGCCGCCGCCGAACCGGTCGTCGCCAGTACCACCCGGTCCGGCCTGCCCAAACGCGCTCCGCAGGCACAGTTGGTGCCCGGTGGCGTGGCGTCCGAGCCGGCAACCGAGATCCGGCGGACCGCGGACGAGGTGCGAGGGCTGTTGTCGTCGTATCACCGGGGCGTGCGGCGTGGCCGGGCCGTTATCGGACTTGACGGTACCAATACAGATGGCGGCCTTCCGCCGGTAAAGGGGAATGGTTGATGACCGGGCCCGGGGTAATGGCGGACCTCAGCTGGCTGCTCGACAACTTCGCCGACGAGATCACCGGGGTCGCGCACGTCGTTGTGGTGTCCTCGGACGGCCTGCTGCTCGCCGCATCGCGCGATCTGCCGGCGGATCGCGCCGATCAGCTGGCCACGATCACGGCGGGTCTGGTCAGTCTCGCCTACGGGACGTCGCGGAACTTCGACGGCGGAAACGTCCAGCAGACGATCGTGCACATGACCGCGGGGTACCTCATCGTCATGTCGATCGGCGACGGTTCGGCACTCGTGGTGCTGGCGGCCCGCAACACCGACGTCGGCCACGTCGGATACGAGATGACGCTGTTGGTCGACCGCGTCGGCAAGGCGCTCATGCCCGAGCCGAGGAATACCGTCGCGCGGTAGCGCGAGTCAACGTGAGGTGGTGGACAAGCCATGGCGCAGCGAGGCGACGATCCGCGTGGTGCGCTGGTGCGTCCCTACGCGGTCACACGCGGCCGGACCGAGCCAACTCGCGACATCGCGATCGAAGCGGTGATGCTGACCTCCGAGCGCGGGGTCGGTGAGTCGCCGTACTCGGGACGGGATCGCCACCGCATCGCCGTCTTGTGCGGCAACCGCCCCCATTCCCTGGCTGAGATCGCCGCGCATATGCGACTGCCGCTCGGGGTGGCGCGCGTGCTCGTGGCCGACATGGTCACCGACGGGCTGCTGGAGCTCCACGAACCGGTGGACGCAACGGACACGGATGAGCGCATCAATGTGCTGGAAAGGGTACTCATTGGACTTCGCGCGCTCTAAGGGCAAGAACGTCACGTCCGCGAAGATCGTCATCGCCGGCGGCTTCGGCGTCGGCAAGACCACGTTCGTCGGCGCGATCTCGGAAATCACGCCGCTCACGACCGAGGCCATGATGACGGCGGCCGGTGTCGGCGTCGACGACGCGTCCAAAGTCCCGGGCAAGGAAACGACGACCGTCGCCATGGACTTCGGCCGGATCACCATCGCCGACGACCTCATCCTGTACCTCTTCGGCACACCGGGGCAGACGCGCTTCTGGTTCATGTGGGACGAGTTGATGCGCGGAGCGCTCGCCGCCGTCGTCATCGTGGACACCCGGCGAGTCCAGGACGCCTTCGCCGCACTCGACTTCTTCGAGAACCGCAACGTGCCCTACCTGGTGGCGGTGAACTGCTTCGACGGTGCACCGAACTACGACATCGACGAGATCCGCGATGCGCTCACGATCGCCGAGGAGGTGCCGATCGTGCTGACCGACGCGCGGCAACGCGAGTTGGTGAAGGGGACGCTCATTTCGGTCGTGGAGTACACGCTGACCCAGCTCCGTGCCGTTCGTTCCGAGGCACGTGCGGGCGCATGAACGACCTGGCGCCGCGGGACGCGACGAGATTCCGGCGCACCAACAACTCGCAGGTTGGCAAGGAGCAGGAGGCATGACATCTATGCAGGATCTCGGTTGGCTGCTGGCCAACTTCGCGGACCGGGTGCCGGGGGTCGCCCACGCGGTCGCCGTGTCGGCGGACGGTCTGCTGTTGGCTGCTTCTCGTGACCTGCCCCGCGACCGCGGCGACCAGCTCGCCGCCATCGCCTCCGGACTGGTGAGCCTGACCCAGGGCGCGTCCCGTTGCTTCGAGGGCGGGGCCGTGCTGCAGACCGTGATCGAGATGGACCACGGCTTCCTGTTCCTCATGTCGATCTCCGACGGCTCGTCCTTCGCGGTCCTCGCCGCGCGCGCGTGCGACGTCGGCCAGGTCGGCTACGAGATGGCGCTGCTGGTCGACCGGGTGGGCGACGCACTGACCCCGCAGTCACGATCGGCCGCTACGATGCTTGGCTGAAGCCGTACCGTTTCGGGCCGCTGCTGGCCGTCGGCTGGATGCGAGATGAGATCTGTGCGTGAGGATCTTCGGCGGCGCGGGAAGACCATCGCCGTAGTCGTCGCGGCGCTGTTGTGCGCGACCGCTGCCGCCGCGCCCGGCGTGCATGCCGAGCCCCAGCCGGCCCAGGGCGGGCCGGTCATTCCCCGGAGCGTCGAGTTGCCGTATCTCTGGCAGGCGACGGTCGATATGGCGCCGCCCGGCCCGGCCACGGTGCTGTTCGGCGGCGACAGTTGGGGGCTGGGCAGCGATCCCTTCGAGGAGGATGGCGGCAAGCTCGCCGTTGCCGGCCGCAACGGCGCCTACCGCATGCTCCGCTATCCGGACGAGGGGATTCGCGCCGGGCAGGATGTGCGGCTGTCGCCGGATGGCAACCTCGTCGCGCAGAGCGTGCTGACCGGCGGCCCGGCTGGGTGGCTGGTGGTCACCGACCTGCGCACCGGCCGCGGCCGGGGCTATGGCGTCGGGCCGTCGGCCTGCTGCTTTGAGGTCGCGGCGTGGCGGCCGGACAGCGGCGCTGTCCTGGTGTTGCACCGTACCGGCAGCGTCGTGCTGGGAGGTGTCGGCCAGACCGAGGGCCCGCCGGCGCAGTACGTCCTGGTCGACCTGGCCGGCGGCGCGCTGGTGCCGGTCGACGACGTCTTCGTGCGAGACCCCGTCGCCTCGGCGTGGGTGGCGGCGTTCGCGCCGGACGGTCGCGGGTTCGTCGCGACGCGGCCGGCTGCCGGCGGCGGCACCGAGCTGCGCGGCTACGACGCCGCCGGTCAGCGGCTGTGGAGCCGCGACCTCGGCGACCGGCGGCGGCTGGCCGGCGCGGGCGCCTACACGCCGGACGGTTCGGCCGTGGCGCTGCTGAGCGTCGACGGCTGCGCCGACACGAAGGAGTGCGACCACGACCAGCTCGCCGCCCGGCGATGGCAGGTCTCCTACGTGGACGCCGCCACCGGCGCGGACCGTGAAGGGCCGGCGCTGCCGGCGGTGACCGGTCCAGCGGTACGAGCGCTCGGCTGGCACGGCGACACCCTCGTCGTCGTGCAGTACGAGCTCGAGGACGACATCCGGCAGGAGCCGGACGACACGGGCTGGGCGGAGACCCGGCACGTCCGTGTGCTGGCGCTGCGGCCGGACGGCACCGCGGGCGTCGTGCTGGACCCGCCGGCCGGCGTCAGCTCCATCGACATCGCGCAGGACCTGCTCGGCGACGGCCGGTTCGGCGGCCCGGTACCAGCGCCCGCGGCGCTGCCCGCCCGCTGGTCGGTGGTCGCCCAGGGGGCGCTGTTCCTGCTGGTGCCGGTGCTGCTGGCGACCGCCGCCGCCGTCGTGATCCTGCGGGCGATCCGCCGGCGCCGCACCGCCACCCGGGCATAGTTGAGAAAGGGGCGACGTGGCAGGCGAATCTTCCGTGGGGCGCGTCGGTTGGCGCATGGCCATCGCGACGCTTGCGTCACGTGCGGCTGGGTTCCTCCGCGTCGTGGTGCTGGCCGCCGCACTCGGGCTGGGCACCCGGTTGCTGGACACCTACAACGTGGCGAACACGCTGCCGAACGCGGTCTACGAGTTGGTGGTCGGCGGAGCCATGGCCAGCGTGGTGGTGCCCCTGTTGACGCGGGCGGCGCTGACCCAACCGGACAACGGGGTGGTGTACGCGCAGCGGCTGCTGTCGCTGATGGTCTACGGGCTGGGCGTGGTCACCGTCGTCGCGCTGGTGGCGGCGCCGTGGCTGGTCGATCTGTACGCGCCCAGCTTCACCGCCGAGCAGCGGGACCTGGCGGTCGTGTTCAGCCGGTACTTCCTGCCGCAGATCCTGTTCTACGGCGTCAGCGCCACCGCCGGCGCGGTGCTCAACATCCGCGGCCGGTTCACCGCACCGATGTGGGCGCCGCTGTGCAACAGCTTGGTAGTGATCGGGGTCGGGTTCATCTACATCGCCATCGGTGGCAGTACCGGCATCGCCGGCCTGACGGCTGGGCGGCTGACGCTGCTGGCTGCCGGTACCAGCGCGGGTGTCTTCGCGCAGATGGTGCTCGTGGTGTGGGCCCTGGCCCGTAGCGGCTTCCCGGTGCGGCTGCACCTGGATCCGCGGGGAATCGCGATCCGCCGGATCGGTCGCCTCGGCGGGTGGGTCCTGCTGTCGGTCCTGGCGGCTCAGGCGTTGCTCGCGGCGGCTACCCGGTCAGCGTCGTTGAGCGGGCCGGGCGGCGTCACCGCGTATCAGAACGCCTATGCGGTATTTCAGGTGCCGTTCGCGGTCATCGCCGTCACGGTGATGACCGCCACGTTGCCACGGCTGAGCCGTAGCGCGGCCCGCCTGGACCATGAGCGGATCATCGGTGACCTGTCCCTGGCCGTACGGGTCGCGATCGTGGCCATGGCCCCGATCGCGGTGGCCATGACGGTGCTCGGCAAGCAGATCGCCGCACTGCTGTTCGGCCATGGTCACAGCGTGGCATCGACGGTGCACCTGTTGGGCCTCGTCGTGGCGGCGTTCGGGTTGGCACTGGTGCCGTTCACCGGCTACATGGTGTTGCAGCGAGGGTTCTACGCCCTGCAGGACACCAAGACTCCAGCATTGATCACCGCCGGTGTCAGCGCTATGGGGGTCGCCGGTTGTGTGGCGGCCGGATGGCTGCTGCCCTCCGCCTACATCGTGATCGGCATCCCGATCGCCTATGCCGCCGCTTACACCGTCGGTCTTGTCGCCACGGCTGTGGTACTGCGCCGTCGCCTGGGTCGGATCGACGGACGCCGGCTCATGCGTACCCACCTCCGCGTTCTCGTCGCGGCGGCCGTCGGCGCCGCTGGTGCGGCGTTGGCGGTCCGGACGCTGGCACCGATCGTCGCCCCCGGTTGGACCGGGTCAATGATCACGGTTTCGGTGGGCGGCTTGGCCGGCGCGGCCGGTTACCTCGCCGCCGGGCGGCTCCTGCACCTCGCGGAACTGCGGCACCTCGTCACCACGGCGATGGCCGGCCTCCGCCGGCCGGGCCTCAAATGGTGAGGGATCTCGGTCGCGGCAGCCAGAATCTGCTCGCGCCGGTCTACCGGTCGCGCTCTTCGCTGGATGCTCGGCGTCACTCCATCCCCTGCGTCCCGTAACGGCGGCCCACCGGCCCATCCTCTCAGGACCGATCGGCGCGACGGACACGCGCCTGAGCCTCCGACTGCGCGGCCGTATGTCTCCGTGATCATGATGCCCGTGGTGCCCGCGTTACGGGTTTTCCATGATCCCGGAACCTTTCGGTACACGGGGGTACATCACCACTCCACGATCATGAAAAACCCTTGGTGTCGACGCCCGGGTTCGCATGATCACGGAGACTTCCGGTCGCTGCGCCGAAGATGGCCAGTATCGTCCGGCGGGTGGTGAGGATCCAGGCCACCGCGATGCGGCGCGGTCACGATTCCTCGGCTCACTCTTGCCGGACAATGTCGACCGAGATCTCCACGGCCGGGATCGTTCCCCGGTTCTCGAGCCAGTGATACGTGTTGCGATCCTCGGGCCAGCCCAATCCGGGCCCATACTCCGTGGCGACGCCGTCTCGATGGTCCGTGATCGTTCCCTGCAGGACGTAGACGGTGCCCGGCCGGCCCTTGTGGTCGTGGATCGGGCCGAAGACGCCGCCCGGCGCGATGGTCACCATGCGCATGCGAAGCTGGCGCCCTTCCATGCCCTCGATCTCGCCGGTGAGGTCGACCGTTGCCAGGAGCTCCACCGTGACACCGCTGGCCGCAGGGGCCGCCTGTTCGTCGCTCATCGCCCTCTCCTTTGCGCACGTCAAAGCCCCTCGAGGCAGAGGATAAGCCAGCCCCTTTCCATCCCGAGGGATCTCGCTGCCGAAGGTCCGGGGTGGCGCGGTGAGAAGAGCTCCCGATGAGGCCGGCCTGACGCGTCACCGGTCGATGAGGTCCTGGATGATCGTGCCGAATCGGCGGATGACCTCGTCCGGCGCCGCGGCGGCCGCGGGGGTGTTGAAGATCCGGGTGGTGGCGGCGAGCCCGGTCAGTGCCGCGACGACCAGCTCCGCTCGGAGCCGGGCGTCGGTGTCGCCGCCGAGGCGTTCGGTGAGGGGGTCGAGATAGCCGGCGGTGAATTGCTGGCGCACGCTGTCCGGGTCGGGTGCGGAGAGCCGGAGATTCAGTGCGCGGGCGAGCGGTTCGATGGCGCCGCGGCGTGACCGGATGAGGAGTTCCTCGACCAGGCGCGCGCCAAGTTCGGATCGCGGTACGTCGGGCAGCGGCGGCGGTGCGATCTTCGCGGACAGGAGGAACAGTTCGCGCTTGCTCCCGCCGCACTTCATGACCATCGCGGGGGACAGGTCGGCGCGCACGGCGATGTCGCGGAT
This sequence comes from Dactylosporangium sp. CA-092794, assembly GCF_050948465.1. Taxonomy (NCBI): domain Bacteria; kingdom Bacillati; phylum Actinomycetota; class Actinomycetes; order Micromonosporales; family Micromonosporaceae; genus Dactylosporangium; species Dactylosporangium sp. CA-092794. The sequence goes on from NZ_CP192044.1 coordinate 2,756,669, forward strand.
GGTGACCTGGTCGTAGCCGTGCTCTGCGAACAGCTCCGCGGCGGCGGCGAGAATGGCCTGCCGGGACCTGCCGGGCGCCGGCTCGTCGGCGGCCGCCGGGCGGGTGGCCGGCGCGAGCGTCGCCGCTGCCTGCGTTTTGTGCCTGCCGGTCATGCCGCCTCGGTGGCCTTCCGTCGTGCCGGTGCGGGGTGGGCGGATCCGTGGTCGCGGCCGGTCCGCAGTCGCACGTCTACGACGCGCTCGGCACCCCAGACCGTGACGGCTCGTGCCTCGGTGGTCGCCCATGGTGTTACCACGGTGAGCACATATCGTCCGCTCGACGGTAGCGGCATCTCATACCGCCCGTCCACGACCGTTTGGGCCGCCTTCACGAGTTCCCCGGTCAGCCGGGTCAGCGCCACGGTGGCGCCCGCGATCGGGCCTTGCGTATCACTGATCTCGCCGGCCAGCGTGAGCCGGCCGCTCAGGATGATCGGCTCGATGTCTTGGCCGGCGTGCAGCGTGGCAAGCCGTGACTGCGGCGCCCAGCCTTCGGCGGCCGTGACGACGAGGTAACGGCCCGCGCCCGGGATCGCGAGCGAGAAGAACCCGGCCGAGTCGGCCTGGCTCCAGTCGACCTGCTGGCCCGACGTCGTGAGCAAGGTGACCACCGCGTTGCGGATGGCGTGCCCGTCGCAGGTGAGCACCTGGCCGCGCACGACGGCTTCGGGCCCGCGCTCCGAGGCGGCCGGCCGTTCGAGGGTTTGCTCCCGCATCCGGAACAGCGGCACTGTGAGTAGTCCGCCGGCCAGCGACGCCCCGGCCGCGATCCAGAACATCGTGGTGAAAGCGCCGAAGCTGGGGAACACGTCGCCCCCGACCCGGATCACCACGGTGGTGGTGATGGCGGCCAGGGCGGCGCTCGAGGTCGATGTGCCGACGGAGCGCAGCAGCGTGTTGAGTCCGTTCGCGGACGCGGTCTCGGTCGCCGGGACGGAGCGCATGATCAGGCTCGGCATCGCGGCGAAGGTCATCGACGTGCCGACCGCGACCAGCATCGAGCCGACGACGATCTGCCAGATCTCATGGCTCAGAAAGACGCGGGCAGCATAGGCGGCGGCCATGGCCGACGCGCCGGTCAGCAGGGTCGCCTGCGGGCCGAAACGCCGGGTGACCGACGCCGACGCGGGCGCCATCGCGCCGAAGACGAGCGAGCTCGGTGCCATCCACAGCCCGGTGTGCAGGATGTCCAGGCCCAGACCGTATCCGGTCTTCGCCGGCTGCTGCAGCAGCTGGGTCGTGCCGAGCATGTTGGCGAACATCGCGAATCCGGTCAGCACGGAGGCGATGTTGACCAGGAGCACCGCCGGTCGCGCGGCGACCCGCAGGTCGACGAGCGGGCTGCGCACGCGCAGTTCGAGGGGCAGCCAGGCCGCCAGCAGCATCAGGCCCACCGCGACCAGCACGATGGTCCGGTAGGACAGCCAGCCCCAGTGCGCGCCCTTGGAGAGGACGAGCAGCAGGGCCGTCACCGCGGCCGAGAGCAGCACGGCCCCCAGATAGTCGAATGATCCGGGGGTACGCACCGGTGACTCCGAGACGATCAGCGCCACCGCCACAAACAGCGCCGTGCCGGCGGCGGCGCTGACCCAGAACACCGCGTGCCAGTCGAGGTGCTCGACGATCAGGCCGGCCAGCGGCAGCCCGGCTCCGGCGCCGATGGCGAGGGTCGCGCTCATCAGGGACACGCCGAATGCCAGCCGCTCCGGCGGGAGTTCGTCGCGCATGATGGCGATCCCGATCGGGATGAGCGCGACGCCGACGCCCTGCAGCGCGCGGCCGGCGATGATGAGCGGCAGGGTCTGGCTGAACGCGCCGAGCACGGAACCGGCGGTCAGGACGGCCAGCGCCACCAGCATCATGCGCTTCTTGCCGAACATGTCGGCGAGCCGCGACAGCGTCGGCGTGGCGACCGCCCCGGCCACCAGCGTCGCGGTCACCAACCAGGAGGCGTTGTCGGCGGTCGTGTGCAGCAGCCGCGGGAAGTCCGGCAGCACCGGCAGCACGAGCGTCTGCTGCAGCGACACGACGGTGCCGCACGTCGCCAGGGTGGCGACGACGACCGCGCCGCGGGACTTTTCGGCCGTGCCGCTGCCCGAAATGATGGGGATGGGCCGATCCACGCAGCGCTCCTCATGGCGCGATCTTGGTGAACAGGTGTTCACCGCAAGATGAGTCAACCATTGACGCCCGCTGCTGACCACCCTTTCCCGGCGCGAGGTCCGCCACACACGGGGTGCGGTGACCGCGTCGGCCGCTGCACCCCGTGGTTGCCCGGAGTCAGTAGCCGACCGTGAAGCGGGTGCGGCGGTGGGCCGGCTTCTCGATCTCGTCGACAAGGTGATCGCGAAATCCGCGCCGCCGGAGCAGAGGCCGACCCGCAGCCGCCGCGCTCCGCACGCACCCCGGCACCGGCCAGCGACCGGAAGTCTCCGTGATCATGCGTAACCCGGCGTCGACACCAAGGGTTTTTCATGATCACGGAGTGCTGATGTACCCCCGTGTACCACAAGTCTCCGGGATCATGGCACACCCGGTGTGCGGTCACCGCGGGCATCATGATCACGGAGACATACGTCCGGCCCGGCCGGGCGGATCGGAGTTTGTGCCCGGCGGGTGCGACATCCGCACCGTCGCCCAGCCGGGCCGCCCCGGCGCGCCTAGTCCGGCGGTGAAACCGCAGGTGAAGCGGGGTTCCGGTCGATTCTCGTACGATGTACTGTACAGGGTGCTTTCTTGCGTCGAAGGCGGCGGCGGAGTGAAAGGCGAGGTGCCCCGGTGCAACTGTCGGTGAACGGTGAGGCGCGGGAGGTCGACTGCGGTCCGGCCGATTCGCTGCTGGGCGTCCTGCGCGACGGCCTGGGTCTGACCGCGGCGAAACTGGCCTGCGGCCGCGGCGAGTGCGGTGCCTGCACCGTGTTGATCGACGGCCGGCCGCGGATGAGCTGTATCACGCCCGTGGGCGTCGCCGGTGCGGTGACGACGCTGGAGGGCCTGGTGGAGGAGAGCGCGGATCTGCGCGCGGAGTTCGCCGAGCGCGGAGCCTTCCAGTGCGGGTTCTGCACGCCGGGTCACGTGGTGCACGCGACGGCGCTGCTGCGCGGCGAACTTCCGGCGGACGAGCAAGGGCGGCGTGCCGTGGTGCGGCACAGCCTCAACGGCAACGTGTGCCGCTGCACCGGCTACCAGGCGATCGTCGAAGCCGTCTGCGCGATCGCGGTGCGGCGCGCCGAGGCGCGCGCATGAGCGTGGGGCGGCCGGTCCGCGCGATCGACTGGGACGATCGCAGCGCGGGCCGGGTGCGCTACACCGGCGACCTGCGCGCGCCCGAGCACCTGTTCGGGGCGATCCTGCGCTCCCCGCACCCGCACGCGCGGATCCTGGCGGTCGACACCAGCCGGGCCGAGCGGATGCCCGGCGTCCGGGCGGTGATCACCATGGCCGACTTCCCGGCGGGCATCCGGTACGTCCACCGCGGCGGCGCGCTGTCCGACCGCCCGCCGCTGGCCGACGGGGTGGTCCGCTACGTCGGGCAGGAGGTGGCCGCGGTCGCCGCCGACACCCTCGCCCAGGCGCAGGCGGCCTGCCGGGCCATCCGGGTCCGCTACCGGGTGCTGGGCGCCCCGCTGACACCGGCCGAGGCGGTCGCCGCGCGGGCGGTGGCGCTGCACGAGCGCGCCTCCGGCGAACGCAACGTCTCGATGCGCTGGAACTCGTCCTGGGGGAACGTGGCCGCCGGGCTGGCCGCCGCCACGGTGTCGGTGACGGGCCGGTTCGTGTATCCGAGCGTGGCGCACGTCTGCATGGAACCGAACACCACGCTGGCGGCGTGGGACGAGGGGAGCCGGCGGGTCGAGCTGTGGACCTCGACGCAGGCGCCGTGGTTCATCGCCAAGGAGGTCTCGCACCTGCTCGGCATCCCGCACGACGACGTGGTGTGCCGCGAGGTCGCCGTCGGCGGCGGGTTCGGGTCGAAGTCGAAGGCCTCGGAGCACGAGATCGTCGCCGCCGCGCTGTCGCGCAAGGCCCGCCGGCCCGTGCTGGTGACGCTGAGCCGGGCCGAGGAGTTCGGGGCGAACAAGCCCCGGCACCGGTTCGAGACCACACTGACCACGCACGCCGACGCCACCGGCCGGCTGACCCTGTTCGACGCGCGGATCCTGGTCGACAACGGTGCCTATAACCATATGGGTACGTCGGTCATGCGGGTCGGCGTGATCACGCTGGGATCGCTGTACCGCCCGGACGGAGCGCGCTTCGACGCGCGTCTGGTCGACACCGCCACGCAGCCCGGTGGCCAGTTCCGCGGCTACGGCACCCCGCAGGTGTCGCTGGCCGCCGAGAGCCAGGTCGACGAGATCGCCGAGAAGCTCGGCATGGACCCGATCGACCTGCGGCTGCGCAACGTGGCCGATCCGTACACGACCACCTTGTGCGGGTACCAGATCACCACCTCGAGGCTGGCGGACTGCCTGATCGCGGTCCGGGACGGGCTGGACTGGCCGACCCGCGAGCAGCGCCGGCTCCCCGGCCGCGGCTGGGGTGTGGCGGCCGGCGTGCACGGCAGCGGTGCGTACGCCTACGAACAGGCCACCCGCAGCGACGCCGGCATTGACGTCTTCGAGGACGGGCGCGTGCGGGTCCGGTTCGGCGGCGCGGACGCCGGCACCGGGCAGCGCACCATCCTGGCGCAGATCGCCGCCGGCGAGCTCGGCGTCGGCCTCGACCGGGTCGAGGTGCAGTCGATGGACAGCGACGAGACACCGTTCGAGCTGGGTGCGTGGTCCTCGCGCGGTACCCATATGACCGGCATGTCGGTCGGTCAGGCGGCGCGCGAGATGGCCGGCATCCTCAAGGGCCTGGCCGCCGCCAAGCTCGGGCACGCCGAGGTCAGCCTCGCGCGGGGCGCCGCGCACGCCGGCGGGGAGTCGATCGGGCTCGGGGACCTGGTCCGGCTCGGCGACGCGGCCGCCGGCGGGATGCTCAGCCACGAGACCACCTACCTGCTGGAGGGCACCGAGCCGATCACGCCCGGCGTCGACACGGCGAACCTGTCACCCACCTACGCGTTCGCCGCCCACGGCGCACAGGTCGACGTGGACGTGCGCACCGGCAAGGTGACGGTCAGCGACTACGTCGCCGCCCACGATGTCGGCCGGGCGATCAACCCCATGATGGTCGAGGGCCAGATCGTGGGCGGCGCGGCGATGGGCCTGGGTGCCGCGCTGGGGGAGGAGCTGATCCGCGAGGGCGGACGGGCGGTCAACCCGGCCTATGTCAACTACGCGCTGCCCCGGGCGGCGGATCTGCCCTCGGTGCGGGCGGTCATCGTCGAGGGGTACGACGGAGCCGGACCCTACGGCGCGAAGAGCGTCGGCGAAATGTCGATCATCCCGCCGGGCGCCGCGGTGGCCAACGCCGTCTACGACGCCGTGGGCGTGCGCATCCGTGAACTGCCCATCACCCCGGACAAGGTCCTGATCGCACTGGCCGCCCAGAGCGGCCGGCGGCGCCGGTACCGCCTGTGGCGACGCCCCTCGACCTGGTGGATCACCGCGATCCGGATGCTCTACCCGGCCGGGCTGCACTGGACGCTGCACCGCCTCGGCACCCGCCTCGGCCGGCCGGCCGGACCCGGCCCCGAGGTCTCCGCCGCCCCGGCACTGCACACGCCGGGCACGGTGGCCGAGGCGAGCCGGCTGGCCCGCGAAGGCGCGCTGCTCATGGGCGGGGCCACCGACGTGCTGACCGAGGCCCGCCTGCATCCGCGGCCACCGGCCGCGATCGTGGCCGTCGGCGGCATCGCCGGGGTGCGCGACATCGTCGAGGAGCCCGGCGGGGCGTTGCGCATCGGGGCCGCGGTGACCCTCAGCGAGCTCGCCGAGGCCCTGACCGGGCGGGACGAGCTGCGGGCGGTGGTGCAGGCCATCGACAGCATCGCGTCACCGCAGATCCGTAACGCCGCCACGGTGGCCGGCAACCTCGTGCAGGCCAAACGCTGCTGGTTCTTCCGCAACGACTTCGCCTGCTACAAGCGCAGCGGCCCGGCCAACCCCTGCTACGCCGTGCTCGGCGACCATCGGTTCCAGCACGCCGCCGTCGGCGGGCACCGCTGCCAGGCCGTGACGCCGTCCGATCTCGGCACCGTGCTGCACGCCTTCGACGCCACCGTGCTCATCGCCCGCGCCGACACCCGGCGCGAGGTCGCGATCGGCGAGTTCTACCGCGGCCCGGGGGAGACCGTGCTGCGCCCGGGCGACGTGGTCACGGCGATCCGGATACCCGCCGACGCCCGCCGGCGCATCGGGGTGTTCGAGAAGCTCGCGCTGACCGGCGGCGACTTCGCCATCGTCTCGGCCACGGTGTCGGCGCTGCCGGCCGGCCCCGGCGACGCGGACGCGGGCGGACCGGCCCGGACCGCGTGGCGTGACGTGCGGCTCGTCCTCGGCGCGCTCGCTCCCCGCCCGTTGCGGCTGGCGCGCGTCGAGGCCGCGCTGCGGCCGGATCTCGACGCCGACGGGGTACGCGCCCTGCTCGACGCGGAGCTGGACCGGATCGCGCACCCGCTGCCGCGCAACGAGTGGAAGCTCGACGCCGCCGTGGGCCTCGTGCAGACCGCGTGCGAGCGGCTGGCCCGGCAGTAGCGCGGGCCGCGCACCGGAGGCGTTGACTTCTTACATCGCACCGTACATAGTACGAGTATTGCGATGGGAGGTGCGATGGCCGGCGATGAAGCTGACGGGGTACTCGATCTCATGGTCGAGCAGTTGCGTGTCGAGTCCGACGGCGTGCTGTCGGTGGTGCTCGTCGATCCCGCCGGCGGCCTGCTGCCGGTGTGGGCGCCCGGGGCGCACATCGATCTCGGTGTGCCGCACGGTGATCCGGGCATGATCGTGCGGCAGTACTCGCTGTGCGGCGATCCCGCCGACCGGTTCCGCTACACCGTCGCGGTGCTGCGCGAGCCCGCCTCGCGCGGCGGTTCCGGCTATGTGCACGAGGTCCTGCGCCCCGGCGACCTGGTCGAGGTGGGCGGCCCCCGCAACCACTTCACGCTCGCGCCCGCCGGGCGCTACCGGTTCATCGCGGGCGGCATCGGCATCACCCCGATCCTGCCGATGCTCGCCGAGGCCGAGGCGCGCGGCGTGCCGTGGACGCTCACCTACGGCGGCCGCCGCCGGGCCTCGATGGCCTTCCTCGACCGGCTCACCGCCTACGGCGACCGGATCAGCGTCGTGCCGCAGGACGAGCGGGGCCACCCCGACCTGGCCGCGCTGCTCGGGACGCCCGAGCCGGGCACCGCCGTCTACTGCTGCGGCCCGGCCGGCCTGCTCGACGCCGTGCAGGCCGCCTGCGGCGCGTGGCCGGCCGGCGCGGTCCACCTCGAGCGGTTCATGCCCAAGTCGGTCGACACCGGCCCCGACCGGGCCTTCGACGTGGTCTGCGCGCGCAGCGGCGGCCAGTTCACCGTCGCACCCGGACAGTCCATTCTCGACCGCCTGGAGACGCTCGGCGTGGACGTGCCCAACGCCTGCCGTACGGGAGTGTGCGGCAGCTGCGAGACCAAGATCCTCGACGGCGCGCCGGAGCACCGCGACTCGGTGCTCGCCCCCGACGCCGACGCGACGCTCATGGTGTGCGTGTCGCGATCGGCCACCGACCGTCTGGTGCTGGACCTGTGACTGGAGGAGCCGAACCCGTGACCGCTCAACCGATGCCCGCGGAGGCCCGGCGCCGCCCGGCCACCCGCCGCGACCCCCAGCCCCCGGCCGCCGCGCAGGCCGGCAACGACTGGTCGTCCTGGCCCGTCTACGAGGCGGCCGAGCTGGGTTTCCGCAACTACTGGTATCCGGTGCAGTGGGCCGACCGGATCGGCACCAAGCCGGTGCCCGTGACGCTGTGCGGCGAGCGCCTCGTGCTGATCCGTGACGGGGAGGAGATCCACGCCCTGCACGACCGCTGCCCGCACCGCGGTGTGCCGCTGTCGCTCGGCCGCCGGCAGTACCCCGGAACCATCAGCTGTCCCTACCACGGCTGGACCTATCGCCTCGACAGCGGCCAGATGTGCGCCGCGCTCACCGACGGCCCCGGCTCGCCGATCAACAACCGGGTCTCCGTGCGCACCTATCCGGTGCGGCAGCGCTTCGGGCTCGTCTTCGTCTACCTCGGCGACGGCGACCCGCACCCGCTCGAGCAGGATCTGCCCGACGAACTGGTGAACAACGCGTTCGTCATGGGCGGCCGCAGCGACATCCGGTCCGGCAACTGGCGCTTCGCCGCCGAGAACGGCTTCGACGAGGGGCACGCCAAGTACCTGCACAACACCGCCCTGTGGCGGATGTTCAAGGTCATGCCGGCCTGGAACGTGACCCGCATCGTCGAGGACGGCCCGTGGCTCATCCGGGTGCAGGACGAGGTGCACTGGGAGGCCGACTTCCCCGGCGTCGGCACGTGGACCAACAAACGCTGGTGGCGGCGGTTGCCGCTGCCCGACGCGCCCGGCAACACCGGCGACGCCAACCCGGTCATCGCGGCGATGGACCTGCCCGGCTTCGTGTCCATCCGCCTGCCCGGCCTGCTGCGGGTCGCCTACCCGCACTTCATCCACTACGAATGGTACGTCCCCGTGGACGCCGATTCGGTCCGCTACGTGCAGCTCATGGTCCGGTTCGAAGAGGGCGTCAAGGCGACCTGGTTCAAGGCGAAGTACCTCGCCGCCATCCGCTGGCTCTTCCACGGCCAGTTCACCGCCCAGGACGCCTGGATGGTCGACGTCATGGACGCGCCGCCGGAGAAGCTGTACCGGCCGGACCTGTCGCTCACCGCGTGGCGGCGCCTGGTCGAACGGGTCGCGCCGGCCGTGCAGCGCAACCCGCCCAGCAAGGACGGCCGGTGACCGTCCGGCCCGAACTGGCCACTGTGGACGGTGTGCCGATCGCCTACCGGGTGCTCGGCAGCGGCCCGCCGGCCGTGCTGCTGCACGGCGGCGGTCCCGGCTGCACCGCCGCGCTGGACTTCGGCCCCGTCCTCGACCGGCTCGCCGCGCACCGGCGGCTGATCCTCGTCGACCTGCCGCAGTACGGCGACTCCGGCGCGCCGGCCGCGGACGGTCCGGCGTTCGGCTTCCACGCCCGCTACGTGCGCGGCCTGCTGCGGCAGCTCGGCGTGGAGCACGCCGACTTCGTCTGCCAGTCGCTCGGGGGCAGCGTCGCGATGCGCCTGGCCGCCGACCGTCCGGGACTCGTGCGGCGGCTCGTCGTCACCGGCAGCCAGCCGACGGCGGACCCGGCCGGGGGAGATCCCGCTCTCGGCCGGAGCGTCCGGCAGCGGTACTACGGTGCGGGCGGCCCGAGCCGGGACAAGATGCGCCGGCTCCTGGCCGAGCTGGAATGGTTCGACCCGGACTTGCTGCCGGAGTCCACCGTGGACGGTCGCTATGCCGCCAGCACCACCGCGCACGGCCTCGCCCTCGGCCTCGACTTCGCCGCCCGCGGATTGCCCGAGGACCTGGGTCCGGCACTGGCCACAGTGGATGCCCCGGTACTGCTGGTGTGGGGTGCGGCCGACCCGTTCGCCGGGCCCGCGTATGCCCTCGCCCTCGCCGACCGGCTGCCGCGCGCCGACGTCGCCGTCCTCACCCGCGCCTCCCACCACCCGCAGGAGGAGCGGCCCGCCGACTACGCCCGCCTCGCGCTGGCGTTCCTGCACTGACCGGAGATTCTCATGTCCAAGAAATGGGCCGTCGCCGCGCTCGTCGCCGGCGCCGTGCTGGCCGCCCCGCTGGTGCCCGCGGTGCGCCGCGGCTTCAACGCGTTGCTGCTGCGCACCACCGGCACCGTCGTGCGCACCGAGCGACCGCGCCGATGACCGGCACCGACCCGTCCGGCGAGCAGCGCCGGGAGTGGATCGAGCGGGCCTGGGCGCAGCTCGACGACGCGCGCCTCATCGAGCTGGTCGCCGGCATGGTCGGCATCCCGAGCCCCACCGGCGAGGAGGGCGACCTCGCGCGGTGGCTGGCCGAGCGGCTGCGCGAGGCCGGTCTCGAGGGCCGCTACCAGCCGATCGACGCCACCCAGGGCAACGCCGCCGGCCGGCTGCGCGGCGACGGCAGCGGCGCCGACCTGCTGCTGTACGCGCCCATCGACACGCTCACGGTCGGCACCGCCGAGGAGGACGTGCCGTGGATCGGCGACGCGCTGCGTCCCGACATGCGCCCCGAGGCGATCGTGGACGGCGACTACGTGCTCGGCCTGGGCGCCAGCAACCCCAAGGGCCACGGCGCCTGCGTCATCGCCGCCGCCGAGGCGATCCGCAAGGCCGCCGTCCCGCTGCGGGGCGAGCTGTTCGTCGGGCTCGGCGCCGGCGGCATGCCGACCAACAAACGCACCGTGCCGCGGGCGCAGCGGTACAACGCCGGCCAGGGCAACGGCGTGTCGTTCCTGCTCGAACAGGGGCTGCACCCACACTTCGCGCTCATCGCCAAACCCGGTTGGGCGGTCAGCCACGACGAGGTCGGCCTGTGCTGGTTCGAGGTCCGTGTGCGCGGCACCTTCAGCTATGTCGGCAGCCGGCACCGCATGAGCTACCGCAACCCGATCGTGCACGCCGCCACCGTCGTGCAGGCCCTGGAGCGCTGGTTTCCGCAGTACACCGCCCGGCACACCGAGGAGACCGTCGCGCCGCAGGGCAACATCGGCGCCATCGAGGGCGGCTGGCCGCGCATGCCGTCGGTGTCGCCCGCGCTCTGCCGGCTGCGTGTCGACCTGCGCACCCGCCCGGCGGTGACGCCGGCGCAGGTGCGCGCCGAGTTCCGCGCCGCCATCGAGGCCATCGCCGCCGAGCACCCCGAGCTCGACCTCGACTGGGACATGGTGCTGTCGATTCCCGGCACCGCCACCCCGGCCGACAGCTGGATCGTCCGGGCCGCCGTGGAGGCGTGGCAGGCCATCGAGGACCGGCCGCACGTGCCGATCGCGCACAACAGCGGCGCCACCGACGCCAACATCCTGCGCGGGCGCGGCGTGCCCACGGCCCGCATCGGCATGGACCGCATCGGCCCCGGCGCGCCGCTGCCGCTGGACTTCCCGTCCGGCATGAACGTCGTCGACGTGCGCGAGATGCGCCGGCTCGCCCGCCACCTCATCCACACCGCGGTCAACACCTGCACCCGAACGAGGGAGGAGCTGGCGTGAGCGACATCGTGCTCGGCATCGGCGCGTCGCACAGCACCCTGATGAACACCCACTGGGCCGAGGTCGACGACCAGCCCGGCGCGCACCGCTTCCGCGACGGGCTGCACGCCGCCCGTGACGCGCTCGCCGCCGCCCGGCCCGACGCGGTCGTGGTCATCGGCTCCAACCATTTCCGCGGCTTCTTCCTCGACCTCATGCCGGCCTTCACGATCGGTGTCGGCGAGGTCGTCGGCGCGGGGGAGAGCGGCACCCCCGGCGGGCGCCTGCCGGTCGACACGGCGCTGGCCCGCCGCATCGTCGACCAGCTCGTGGACGACGGCTTCGACCCGGCGTTCTCCCTGCGGCTGACCGTCGACCACGGCATCACGCACAGCCTGCAGCACCTGCTGCCCGCCCTGGACGTGCCGATCGTGCCGGTGGTGGTGAACATGTTCGCGCCACCCCTGCCGACGCTGCGCCGCTGCGACGCCCTCGGCACCGCGATCGGCGCCGCCATCCGCGGCGACGGCCGGGGCAAGCGGGTCGCCGTCATCGCCTCCGGCGGGCTGTCCCACCGGCTGCCGTGGCCCAAGTGGTTCGACGCGCTCAGCGACGACGACCGCTTCCTCGTCGAGGCATGGCTCAACGGCCGGGACTCGTGGGCGCAGTACGAGGTGCGCCGCCGGCAGATCATCCGGGCCGCCGAAGCGGACATCAACCCCGGCTTCGACGAAGAGCTGCTCGGCCGGCTGGCCGCGGGCGACCTCGGCGACCTGCTCGACCGCACCAGCGCCGAGATCGACGCCGTGGCCGGCAACGGCGCCCAGGAGATCCGCGCGTGGATCGCCATGGCCGCCGCGCTGCGCCCGTTCACCGGCCGCACCCTCGCCTACGCCGCGGTCCCGCAGTGGCTCACCGGCATGGGCGTCGCCCTCGCCGAACCCGCCGTACCCGTGAAGCCCAAGGAGCAGCCATGAGCATCTGGACCGACCTGACCCTGCGCACCGGGCTGGATTTCCGGCACACGTTCGTCGACGCCGGCGGGGTGCGCACCCGGGCCGTGCAGTGCGGGCGGGGCGAGGCCGTCGTCTTCCTGCACGGCACCAGCGGCCACCTGGAGGCGTTCAGCCGGAACCTGCCCGCGTTCGCGCCGTACTTCGCCTGCCACGCCGTGGACATGCTCGGTCACGGCTACACCGACGGTATCGACGCGCCCTACCGCATCCCCCGCTACGTCGAGCACCTGCTCGACTACCTGGACGCGAGCGGCATCGAGCGGGCCCACTTCGTCGGCGAGTCGCTCGGCGGATGGGTCGCGGGGCGGCTCGCCGCCGACCACCCCGACCGCGTCGGCCGGCTCGTCCTGGTCGCGCCCGGCGGCACCGTCGCCAATCCCGCCGTGATGGAGCGCATCAGGACCAGCACCCGCCGCGCCGTGGAGACCGACGACATCACGTTCACCCGGGAACGCCTGGAGCTGCTCATGTACGACCGGGCCAACGTCAGCGACGAGCTGGTCCAGGTCCGTCACGCCATCTACCACCGCCCGGAGTTCGTCAAGGCGCTGCCGCACCTGCTCTGCCTGCAGGAGCTGGACAACCGCACCGAGGACCTGCTGACGCCCGAGCAGATGGCCCGCATCGCCGCGCCGGCCCTCATCGTGTGGGGCGCGCAGAACCCGTTCGGCGACGTCCCCGAGGCGCGGCGCATGCACGAGAGCATCCCCGGCTCACGCCTGGAGATCTACGGCGAGTGCGGGCACTGGCCGCAGCACGAGCACGCGGAGCAGTTCAACCGGATGAGCCTGGACTTCCTCGGCGCCGCCGCGTGAGCCTGAAGGTCGGCATCCGTATCCCGCCCTGCGAGCCGCTGAGCGCGCTGGCCGCCGCCGCCCGCCGGGCCGAGGACCTCGGCTTCGACCACGTCTGGTTCCCCGACTCGCAGGTGCTGTGGCGCGACGTGTTCGGCACGCTCGCCGCGGCCGCGCTGCGCACCGACCGGATCGGGCTCGGCACCGCGGTGACCAACCTGGTCACCCGCCACCCCACGGTCGTGGCCTCCGCCGCGCGCACCATCGCCGAGCTGGCACCCGGCCGGTTCCGCCTCGGCGTCGGGGTCGGCAACAGCTCCGTGCAGCCGGTCGGGCTCGCCCCGAGCACCCAGGCCGAGCTGCGCGAACGGCTCGGCACAGTGCGCACGCTGCTGGCCGGGGAGGAGGCCGGCTTCGGCACCGCCCGCTCCCGGCTGCGCGACCCGGGCGACGGCATACCGATCCACCTGGCCGCCAGCGGCCCGCGGAACCTGCGGCTGGCCGGCGAGCTCGCCGACGGGGTGATGCTGCTCAGCGGCGTCGCGCCGGTGACCCTGGCGAGCAGCCTCGCCGCGGTGCGCGAGGGCGCCGAGCGGGCCGGCCGGGATCCGGCCGCCCTCGAGCTGACCGTCGCGGCGCACGCCCACGTCACCGACGACGTCGAGCGTGACGCCCGCCGGCTCAAACCGATCTGCGCCGGTATCGCCCAGCACGGCGGTCGCCCGTTCCTCGCCCTCGCCGGCATCGAGATCGAGGTGCCGGCGCGCGTGCCGCAGGTCTACCCCGACCTCGTGCACGCCGAGGACTGGGACCGCGCCGTGGCCGTCTGCGACGCGTGGGTGAGCGACGCCGACGCCGTCCGGTTCGCCGAGACGTTCTGCCTCTTCGGCAGCGCCGAGCACATCCTCGGCCGTCTCGCGCAGGCCCGCGCGGCCGGCGCCACCGCCGTCTTCCTGCAGCACGTCGGCTCCTACGACCTGCCGTACGAGCTGATGGAGGCCATCGCCGGCGACGTCCTGCCGAAGCTGCCGGCATGACGGTGCTCGACGCGCTGACCGAGCGCGGGCTGCGGGCCGCGGCCGGCGACCGCCACGCCCGCGACACGGCGGCCTTGCACCTGCTGGACACGGTCGGCTGCATCGCGGGGGCGGCCGGCCACCCGACTGCCACCAGGCTGGGCGGCCTGCCACCCGCGGCCGGCCCGCACCGTACCCTCGGCGGCCACCACAGCCTCGGCCGCGCCGTGCTGGTCGAGGCCACGCTCGCCCACCTCGACGAGTTCGACGCCCTGCACCCGGCGGCCGCGGTCGCCCCGGCCGCCGTCGTCGTGCCCACGGCGCTGCTCGTCGCGGCCGACGTGGACGCGCCCGGCGAACGGCTGCTGGCCGCCGTCCTGGCCGGCTACGAGACCGTCGTCGAGGCCGCGCTGCGCTTCGGCGGCGCCGCGCTCTACGCCAGCGGCTGGTGGCCGACGGCCGTGTTCGGACCGCTCGGCGCCGCCGCCGCCACGGCGGTGCTGCTCGACCTGTCACCGGCCCGGCACCGCGAGGCCCTGTCGCTGGCCGCCGCCGGGCTCGGCGGGTTGCTCTCCGCCGACCGGCTCGGCGACGCCCACTACCTGCTCACCGGCCAGGCCGCGGCCCGTGGTGCCGAGGCCGCCTACCTGGCCCGGGCCGGCGCCGGCGGCAGCCCGGCGCTGCTCGACGCGCCGGCCGCCGCCGCCCTGGGCCGCGCGCCGGCCGCCCCGTCCCCGGCCGGCCCGTCCCCGGCCGGCCCGTCCCCGGCCGCCCCGTCCCCGGCCGCCCCGTCCCCGGCCGGCCCGCACCTGCTCGGCACGGCCCTCAAGGCCTACCCGTGCGCGAGACCGCTCCACGCGGCGCTCGACGCCCTGCGGCAGCTCGCCGGGGACGGCGTCGACCTGGCCGCGGCCCGGGAGGTCCGCGTCGCGCTGCCGCCCCCGCTGCTGCGGTTCGTCACCGCCGACCCGGCGCCGCCGGGCCCGGCCGAGGCCGCCGCGAGCGCCGCGGTCGCCGTGGCGGCGCTGCTGCGCGGGAGGGCCGATGATCCGGCCGCCTACCGCGACGGCGGCCCGCCCACCGGGCCGCCGGTGAGCCTCGCCGGCGACGAGACGCTCCTGACGGCGTTTCCCGCGCACTGGGGCGCCGAGGTCACCGTGTCCACGGTGGACGGTGCGGTGCTGCGCCGGCGGGTGCTGGACGCCCCGGGCGATCCGGCCCGGCCGCTGGACGCCACGGCGGTGCGGGCGAAGTTCGACCGGCAGGTCCCCCGCGCCGCCCGGCTCGCCGAGGCCTGTCTCGGCATCGCCGCCGCGGCCTCGGTCCGTCCGCTGCGCCGCCTGCTGGCCGGGGTGCTCCGGTGACCGGCCGGGATGGTCGTACGTAGTACGACTAATGGTACGGTGGGGTCCGTGGTCAACGGCAAGGCGCGCAAGGGCGGACGGGGTCTGAAGGCGATCGATCCACAGGACATCGTCGCGGCGGCCCTGCGCATCTGTGACGAGCAGGGCCTGGATCACCTCACCGTGCGGGGCCTGGCCACCGAGCTCGGCATCGGCACGATGACGCTCTACAGCTACTTCCGCGGCAAGGACGAGATCCTCGACGCGATCGCCGACCACGTGCTGGGCGAGATGGTCGTGCCGCCGGCCGACCCGGCCGACCCGGCCGCGGTGCTGCGCACCGTCGGCTACGCCTTCCTCGACCTCATGCAGGCCCACCCGAGCGTCGTGCAGCTCTTCGGCACCCGGGTCACCACCTCCCAGCACTCGCTCAAGGGCGGCATGGAGGCGGTGCTCACCCGCCTCGTCGACGCCGGCATCCGCGACGACCTCGCCGTGCGCTGCTACGGGTTCCTGATCACCTACGCCCTCGGCTTCGCCCACTACCAGTACCCGCGCACGTGGGGCCGCGGGGACAGCGACGAGGCGGCCGAACTGCGCCGCCAGCGCCGGCACTTCTACGCCTCGATGCCGGCCGGGGAGTTCCCCACGATGGTCGAGCTGTCGGAGCGGCTGGTCAGCCTGCCCAGCGACGAGCAGTTCGAGTTCGGGCTGTCCATGTTCGTCAACAGCGTGCTGGCGGAGCTCAAGCTGCCGCAGCGGTAGGCCGGCCCCGGGTCGCGGCCGTCCGCCCAGATCGACCGGAATGCCGTTGGGCATGCCGGGATCATGCGCGCCTCTTGACATCGTTCGTTGCACGATACAAAGTACGAGTTAATTAACCGCTGCGTCATGCCGCCTCGGCAAACGGGCGTACGCGCAGGTCATCCCATGTTCGCGGAGATCGGCCACGGCCGGCTGCCCGCACCTTCTCGCACCGCGAAACACGAAGGAGTCCGCGATGCAGCAGTCCAGCCCTGAAGCGGCGCCGCCGGAGCCGGCGGCCGAGGCGATCGTGCGGCTGGACGCGGTCGGCAAGACGTTCGGCGCCTTCCAGGCCCTGCGCGCCGTCGACCTGGCCCTCTATCCGGGCGAGGTGCACGGCCTCATCGGCGCCAACGGTGCCGGCAAGTCCACCATCAACAAGATCGTCAGCGGCATTCACACCCCGACCACCGGCACCGTCGTGGTCGACGGCCGGCCCGTCACGCTCACCGACCCCAGACATGCCGGCCGCCTCGGCATCGGCATCGCGCACCAGGAGATCGAGCTGTGGCCGGCGCTCAGCGTCGCCGACAACATCACGGCCGGGCGGATCCCCGGCCGCGGCCTGCCCGGTCTGCGCATCCGCGACCGCCACGCGGCGCACCGCACCGCCCGTGAGGTCCTTGCCCGCCTCGGCGCCGACCTCGACCCGGGCCTGCCGGCGGGTGGCCTCGACCTCGCCGAGAAGAAGCTGCTGCAGATCGGCCGCGCCCTGCTCGGCGACCCCCGGCTGCTCATCCTCGACGAGCCCACCGCCGCCCTGGAACTGCGCCAGTCCCAGCGGGTCGTCGCCCTCATCGAGCGGCTCGCCGCGCAGGGCCTCGCGGTGCTGTTCGTCAGCCACAAACTCGACGAGGTCGTGACGACCGCACACCGCGTCACCGCCCTGCGCGACGGCACCGTGGTGGCCCGTATCGAGCGCGGGCAGCCGCAGCTCAACGTGCACCACCTCGCCGAGCTCGTCGCCGGACGGGTCATCGAGGGCGTCGGGCGCTCCGCCGGGCGGCGGCCTTCGGACGAGGTCGTGGTCCGGGCCGACGCGGTCGCCGCGCCCGGCGTCGAACCCACCGACGCCGCCCTGCGCCGCGGCGAACTGGTCACCTTCGCCGGCGTCCTCGGCTCCGGTGCCGCCTCGTTCGCCCGGGCGCTCGCCCGCACCACCACCGGCGGCGGCGGCCGGATCACCGTCACCGCGGAAGGCCGCCGGGCCCGCACCGCCGTGCTGCGCGGTGGCCGGGCCGCCGCCGCGGCGCTCGGCATCGGCTTCGTGCCCGAGGAACGCAAGCGCGACGGCATCCTGCCGCTGCTGACCATCGAGCAGAACATCGCGGTCGCCTCCATCGGCGCCCTGTCCCGCTTCGGCCGGCTGGACCGGCGCAAGATGCGCGCGACCGCGGAGTACTACATCCAGCGCCTCGACATCCGCCCCGCCGACCCGCGCTACCTCGCCGGGCAGCTCTCCGGAGGCAACCAGCAGAAGATCCTGCTCGCCCGCTGGCTCGCCGCCGGCGCCCAGGTGCTCGTCGTGGAGGAACCCACCCACGGCATCGACGCCGGCGCCAAGGTCCAGATCAGCCGCGAGCTGCGCCGGTTCGCCGACGAACGCGGCTGCGTGGCCATCGTCGCGCTGGAGAGCGAGGAGTTCGCCCAGATCACGGACCGCTACCTGGTCTTCCGCCGCCACCGCATCGTCGCCGACCTACCCGCACCCGTCGAACACGCCGAAGTGTGGGCGGCCAGCCTGGGCGACCAGGTGCCGGCCGCCGTCTCCCACGACGAAGGAGCCCAGCGATGACCGTGGAACAGGCCGGCCCGGCCACCCTCGCACCGGGGGAGCCGGCCCAGCCGCCGCCCGGCGGCACCATACCGAAGCGCCGGCGCTTCCGGTTCGGCCCCGAGGAACTGTTCGTCCCGGGGGTGCTCGTCGCCCTGGTGATCCTGCTGTCGGTGAACACCGACGTCTTCCTCACCCGCAACAACCTGCTCAACGTCGCCACCTCGATGGCGCTGCTGGCGATCGTCACCTTCGGGCAGACCTACGTCGTCGGCGCCGGCGGCTTCGACCTGTCCATCGGCTCGCAGGTCGCCCTGCACGGCGCGGTCGCCGCCATCGTCATGGCCGGCACCGGCAGCATCCTCGCCGGCATCCTCGCCGGCCTCGCCGCCGGCCTCGTCTTCGGGCTGGTCAACGGGTTGCTCGTGATCACCCTCAAGGCGCACCCGTTCATGATCACGCTCGGCACGCTGGTCATCGGCAAGGGCCTCGCGCTCATCATCACCCACGCCGAGTCCGTCGGCGGCCTGCCGGCCTCCATCGCCGGCTTCGGCCTGAACCGCCCCCTCGGCCTGCCCTGGATGGTCTGGCTCATGATCGGCTGTTTCGTCGTGGCCGCCTTCGGTCTCGCCGTGTCGCCGTTCGGTCTGCGGGTCCTCGCCACCGGCGGCAACCGCGAGGCGGCCCGCCTCGCCGGCATCCGGGTCGACCGCGTCGTGGTCAGCGTCTTTGTCATCTCCGCGCTGTTCGCCGCGGTCGCCGGCATCGCCACGACCGCCCGGCTGCAGTCGGCCCAGCCCACCGTCGGCGCCCAGTTGGAGCTGTTCTCCGTCGCCGCGGTCGTGCTCGGCGGCAGTGCCCTGCACGGCGGCGACGCCTCCATGGCCCGCAGCCTCATGGGCGTCGCACTCATCGCCGTCATCCAGAACGGGCTCAACCTGCTCAGCGTCGGCGACGCCTGGCAGCAGGTGGCCATCGGCGTCGTCTTCATCGTCGCCATGTCGGCCGCGCTGCTGCGCGGTGTGTCGCTGCCGCGTCGCCGGCGCGCCTGACCTCCCCCAAAATCACCGAGGAGTTCCGTATGCATCGTTCCCGCGTCCGGCTCGCCGCCGGCGTCGCCGGTCTCGTAGTCGTCGCCTTATCGCTTGCCGCCTGTGGCAGCAGCGGCGACACCGGCGGCGGCTCCGGCCACAAACGCAAGATCGGCGTCAGCTTCGCGGCACCGACCATCGCCCTCTACGCCTCCATGCAGAAGGGCATCAAGGCCGAGGCCGACGCCCGCGGCATCGACGTCATCTTCACCGATGCCGGCGGCGACGCGGTCAAGCAGGCCAACGACATCAACGACCTCATCGCCAAGAACGTCGACGGCATCCTCGTCTCGCCCATCGACGGCAAGGCCGTCGTCGCGCCGCTGCAGCAGGCCAAGGCGGCCGGCATCCCGGTGATGACCGTCGCCCGTGACGTCTCCGACACCAGCCTGCGCCGCGCGTTCGTCGGCAACGACTGGGGCAGTTCCGGCAAGCAGATCGCCGAGTGGACCTGCAAGAACGTGGGTACCGGCAAGATCGCCATGATCAAGGGGCCGTCCTCCGCGCCGTACGTCAAGGAGATGGCCGACGCCTACAAGGCGGTCGTCGGCTCGGCCTCCTGCCCGAACATGTCCGTCGCCCACGAGGTCAACGTCACCCAGCTCACCGCCGAGGAAGGTCTGCGGGCCACCAAGGACGCGCTGTCCGCGGTACCGGACGTGAAGGTCGTCTACGTCAACCTCGACGACTTCCTCAACGGCACACTGCAGGCCATCAACGAGGCCGGCAAGAAGGGGCAGATCACCGTCACCGGCTTCGACGGCATCCCGGCCACGCTCGACCTGGTCAAGTCCGGTCAGGTCGGTTTCGAGATCGCCCTGCGGCCCACCAACTGGGGCAAGACCGCGCTCACCTCGATGCTCGACGCGCTGGACGGGAAGACCGTGCCGAGCATGGTGACGATCGAGACGACCCCGTTCGACAAGACCAGTACCGACAAGATCACCACGGACTTCCTCGCCTGACGGCTGAACCCTGCGACGGCCGCGGCCCGTACCGGTGGGCGGATGCTCATCGAGGAGGGCACGCATGCGCGTCAGACCGGTCGTGTTTCCACTCCTCGCCGCCGTGGCCGTGCTGCTGGCCGGCTGCGGCGGCGGGGCCGTTGCGGGCGTCCCCCCGGTGGCGGCCGGGTCCGCCGCCGCACCGTCGACGCCCGCCGCCGCACCCTTGACGCCCGTGGTCGTCCCCGACGCCCTGAAGTTCACCGGCACCACCCTCGACGGCAAGCCCTTCGACGCGACGAAGCTCGCCGGCCGCCCGGTCGTCCTGTGGTTCTGGGCGCCGTGGTGCGCCGTCTGCTTCGGCCAGGCATCGACCGTCGGTGACCTGGCCCGGCAGTACGACGGCAAGGTCGCCATGGTCGGCATCGCCGGGCTGGATCAGAGCACCGGCGCCATGAACGAGTTCGTCGCGGAGGGCGAGGTCGGCAACGTCACGCACCTCGACGACAAGGCCGGCGTCGTCTGGCGAAAGTTCGGGATCAAGGAGCAGAGCGTGTTCGTGATGATCGACCGGACCGGCAAGGTGATGCAGAACGGCTACCAGGACACGGTCACGCTCGGCAAGTGGGTCGCCTACCTCGACGAGCACTGAGCATGGTGCTCCTGGCGCTCGCGGCCGGCGTCCTGGCCGCCGTGAACCCGTGCGGCTTCGCGCTGCTGCCGGCGTACCTCTCGTTGCTCGTCCTGGATGAGGGCGTGTCCCGGCGCCGTGCGGTCGGCCGGGCGCTGCTGCTGACCCTCGCGATGACGGCCGGGTTCGTCGGCGTGTTCGGGCTCGTCGGCATCGTCCTGACCCCCGCGGTGAGCTGGCTGCCGGCCCGGCTGCCCTGGTTCACCATCGGCTTCGGGCTGCTGCTCGTGGCGCTCGGCGGCTGGCTGGCGGCCGGCCGGCACCTGCCCGCCCTGCCGTGGCGCCCGGCCCGCGCCCCGGCCCTGACCCGCTCGCTGCCGTCGATGGTGCTGTTCGGCGCCGCCTACGCGCTCGCGTCGCTGAGCTGCACCATCGGCCCGTTCCTGGCCATCGTGGCGTCGAGCCTGGAGTCCTCGGCGATCACGCTGTTCCTCGCGTACGCCGCCGGAATGGGCCTGGTCGTCGGCGCCGCCGCCCTGGCCGTGGCCCTGCTGCGCGCCTCGCTGCTCACCCGGGTGCGCCGGGCCGGCCCGGCACTCTCCCGCACCGCCGGCGCCCTGGTGCTCCTCGCCGGCGCGTACGTGGCCTACTACGGCTGGTACGAGGTACGGCTGGCGGCGGACGGGCCACGCGCGTTGCGGGATCCGGTGGTACGTGCGGCCGGCACCGTCCAGCAGTGGCTGGCCGGCGGCCTGGACACCGCGGGCGTGGCGGCGGTGTCGGTCGTGTTCGCCGCGCTGCTCGTGGCCGGCCTCGCGGTGGGCCGCCGCCGCGCCGGCTGACCGCGGCCGCACGGTGCACGGCGCGGAGATTGTGGGACGGCGTATCGATCGGAAACGTCGCGCGGCGACAATGGCCGCATGTGGGCACCGGGCGTGGCGGCGACGCTGGTCTACGACATCGCTGCTCCGGCGGTGATCGCGCTGCAGATCGCGGCGGCGGGGCGGCCCGACGGCGAAGTGCTGGCGGCGACGCTCGACGACAAGGCGATCGGCATCGCCGAGGTGGCCGGCTCCGGCGGGCCGCTGGGCGGGCGGACGCACATGGTGACGTGCGGCAGTGGGCGGCTGGTCGTCACGTACACCAGGAATGGCCCGAGCCCCGCGACGCGGGCCGCCCGGCCGACGGAATTCGACCGGATCGTGGCGATGCGCCCCAGCCGGTACTGCCCGTCGGACCGGCTCGGCGGCTATGCCGCCCGCTACCGCGACGCCGATGACCTGGCGACCGTGCGGGCCATCGTCGGTGACGTCCACCGGTCGCTGGTGTACGACGCGACAGCGACGAGCCCGACGACCGACGCGGTCGACACCCTGCTGTCCGGGCGTGGGGTCTGCCGCGACTACGCCCACCTCACCGCGGCCCTGTGCCGTGCCGTTGACATACCGGCACGCGTCGCCGCCGTGTATGCGCCCGGCCTCGACCCGATGGACTTTCACCTGGTCGTGGAGACCGCGCTGGCTGACGAATGGCTCGTGTGGGATGCCACCCGGCTCGCACCGCGCCAGTCCTTGGTCCGGGTGGCGACCGGTCGCGACGCGGCGGACGTGGCGTTCGGCACAGTGCTGTCGGGAACGGCGGAACTGGTCGACCTGGCCATCACCGCGGTCGCCGACGGCGACCTGCCGACGGATCGCCACGAAGCACCGGTCGGGCTCGCATAGGTCGCGGCACCGTCTGGCTTCACGACAAGTGACCGATCGCATTCATTCTGTGATCGTCGTGGTCGAGTGGCAGATCGTCGGAGGGTGGAGGAACACCTTCGGTAGCGAGGTTCGTGCCCGGAGCAGGTATGGTTCGCCGGAACGGAAGTTCATCGCCGACGATTGGCGAGGGACTGGCTTCCGCTATCAGGAGGAAAGTGTGGCCAGCGGTACTGTCAAGTGGTTCAACTCTGAAAAGGGCTTCGGCTTCATCCAGCAGGATGACGGCGGCGCCGACGTCTTCGTCCACTACTCCGCCATCGCCAGCACTGGTTACCGCGAGCTCGCGGAAGGCCAGAAGGTGGAGTACGAGGTGACCCAGGGCCAGAAGGGTCCTCAGGCGGAGAACGTCCGCGGTCGCTGACTCGGTCCTGACCAGGCCCGAGTGCCGTCGGAGCGCCGCATGCCCAGCGTGCGGCGCTCCATGGCCTGTGTTGTGGGCCAGGGCGATCGCTTCGCCCCTGGCTCAGGCCGACCGCGTGTGGTGAGATCGGGCGGATGGGTGCCGCCGACGACCTGCTGCGCGAGCTGACGCGGCGCACAGATGACGCCCTGCTCGACGACGACACCGTCCGGCTCTGTGCACAACTGCAGGCGGAGCTCGACGGCGCCGCGATCGCCCGCGACGGCTCGCTCCGCGACGACCGGGAGGCGCTGCGGGCGGTCGCGCTCACCTGGTGGCACCGCCTGCGCAACAACGCCGCGGCGCCGGAGACCGGGCTGATCGTCGGGCTGCTGGCGGCGTCGTCGAGCGCCGAGGACCCGGCGTTGCCGGCGACCGCCCGCGCGATCCTCGGGCAGTACGCCGACCGTCCCGAGGTCGCGTTCGCCGCGCCGATCCGCCACGCCCGCCTCGCCGTCGAGCTGCTGGCGCGGGCGCTCGACGCTGACGACCGCCCGATGCTCGACACCGCCGTCGAGGCGCTGCGCCAGGCCGTGGCGGACCTCCCGGCCGGCCACTACCGGGCGAGCGCGGAAGGCAACCTGGGCACGGCGTTGCGCGAGCGGTACGCCCGCGATCACGACGACCGGGACTTCGATGCGGCCCTCGCGGCCCACCACAACGCCATCGAGGCGACGCCCGAGGACGACCCGGCGCTGCCCGGCCGGATGACGATGCTCGGCCACGCGTGGCAGGAGCGCTACGAGTGGCTCGGTGACCTCGCCGCCCTCGACCGCGCCGTCGCCACCAATCGCGCCGCGCTGACGCTGGCCGCCGGTGCACACCCGAACGGCCGGGCGATCATCCTGGCCTACGCGAGCACCCTGCGCGAGCGCGCGACGGTCGCCGGTGACGCCGACCGGCTCGAGGAGGCCATCGACCTCCTCGAGCGCGTCGCCGGTGGCGCCGGCCCGGACGCCGAGACCGCCGCGATCCTGTCCTCCGTCGCCAGCGCCGCGATCAGCCGCTACCAGCTGACCGGGTCCCTCGGCGACGTGACCAAGGCGGTCGGCGCGCTCCGCCGGGCCGTCGCGTTGGCCGGCGGCTCCCCGGCGGCGGCGGTCTACCACGGCAACCTCGGCTCCGCGCTGCTGACCCGATACGTCGCCGCCGGCGACCCGGACGATCTCGACGCCGCCGAGCGGCACCTCGTCACCGCCATCGCCGGGCAGCCGCCCGATCCGGAGGTCGAGCTGCGGCGCGGGACGCTCGCGCTCGTCGGGCTCCGCCGGTTCGAGCGGACCGGCGACGCGGCGTTGCTCGCCGACGCGATCACCACGGTCCGCGAGGTGTTCGACCGCCTGCCCGAGACGCACCCGGACCGGGCCGGCGTGCTCGCCAACCTCGCGATCCTGCTGTACACCCGGTTCGAGCGGCTCGGCGAGCCGGCCGACCTCGACGCCGCCGTCGAGCAGGCGGACCGGGCCGTGCGGACGACGCCGGAAGGGCATCCGCACCGGCCCGGGCGGGTCGCGAACCTCGCATCGATCCTGCGGGCCCGGTTCTTCGATCGGGGCACCGGTGCGGACCTGGACGAAGCGGTGCGCATCCTGCGGCCGATCGCCGAAGGCCGCGGGGCGGAAGCGGCCGCGTGCGGCGCCTCCCTCGGCACCTCGCTGCTGCTGCGCTTCGACTTCAGCGACGACACCGCCGACCTCGACGAGGCCGTCCGCATCCTGGCCGGAGTCGTCGACGGCGGGTCGGTCGAGCGGCCCGACTGGGCCGGCTACGCCTCGGAGTACGGCCGGGCGCTCATCGCCCGCCACCGCGCCGGCGCCGACCCGGACGGCGGCGATCTGGCCCTGGCCGCCACGCTGCTGGAGCGGGCGGCGGCGCAGCTGCCGGGCGGCCATCCGCTGCGGGCGCCGTGCCTGGTCAACCTCGCGCTGGCCCACCGCACCGCCTACCGGGAGACCCACGAGGACGCCGCCGTCGAGCGGGCCCTGGCCAGCTATGCGCTGGCCGGTGCCGAGCCCGGCGGCGCGGCCCGGGTGCGCTACCAGGCCGCGGTGAGCGGCGGACAGCTGGCGATGGAAGCCGGCCGCGGGCAGGACGCCCTGGCGGCGTACGAGCATGCCGTCGCACTGCTGCCCCGCATGGCCTGGCAGGGTCTCCAGCGCGGCCAGCAGGAGCGCATCCTGGCGGCCGAGGCCGGGGTGACCGCGGACGCCGCGGCGGTCGCGATCCGGCTCGGCCGCCTCGACCGGGCCCTGGAGCTGCTGGAGCAGGGCCGCGGGGTCCTGTGGGGCCAGCAGGCGCCCGCCCACGACGACCTCGCGAAGCTGCGCGCCGCGTCCCCCGATCGCGCCGAGGCGCTCCTGCGGGTGCTGGCCGCCCTCGACACGGCGAGCGCCGGCCTGCGCGACACGACGCGTCCCGGACCCGTGGCACCGGCGCGCGAGCAGGCCGCCGACCATCGGGTGCGCCTCAACGCCGAGCTCGACCGGCTGCTGGGGGAGATCCGCGCGGACCCTCGCTTCGCCCGGTTCTGGCTCGCCCCGGCCGCGGACCGCCTGCGTTCGGCGGCCGCCGAGGGGCCGGTCGTCGTGCCGCTGGTCAGCCAGTACGGCGCCCACGCGCTCGTCCTGCGCGGGTCCGAGCCGATCCGGCGGGTCGACCTGCCCGCCGTGGAGACCGAAGCGCTGCTCAGCCACTCCCTGCGCTACGCGCGGGTCCTGCTGGCCATGCGAACCGGCGACCCGGCGGCGGCCGGCACCGCGACGCGGCACCTCGACCGGATCCTGGCCTGGCTCTGGCGAACCATCGCCGAGCCGGTGCTGCGGGCGCTCGAGCTGCGGCCGGTCGCGCGGCAGACGGTGCGGCTGTGGTGGTGCCCGAGCGGCCTGCTCGCCTTGCTGCCCCTGCACGCGGCCCAGCGGTTCGACGATGCGACGCTGGCCGACGTCGGCGTCGCCGACCACGTGATCAGCTCCTACACGCCGACCCTGCGCGCGCTCATCGCCACCCGCACGACCGCGCCCCGGCCCGTCACCGCCGCGGTGCTGGTGGCACTGCGGCGTACCCCGAACCAGCCGGACCTGCCGCACGTCACGGCCGAGA
Source organism: Dactylosporangium sp. CA-092794 (assembly GCF_050948465.1). Lineage (NCBI taxonomy): Bacteria > Bacillati > Actinomycetota > Actinomycetes > Micromonosporales > Micromonosporaceae > Dactylosporangium > Dactylosporangium sp. CA-092794. Next base: position 2,782,554 of record NZ_CP192044.1, read on the forward strand.
TCGACGCGGTCCGGGCGGCGCTGCCCGTGCCGGTCGAGGTCATCGACGACGAACGCGCGACGCTGGAGCGGGTGCGCGAGCGGATGCCGGCGTCGCAGTGGCTGCACTTCGCCGGCCACAGCCGCCAGGATCTCGACGCGCCCGGCGACACGTGCCTGCACCTGGCCGACGGCCCGCTGACGGTCGCCGGCATCGGCGCGCTCGACCTGCCCGAGGCGCAGCTGGCGTTCCTCGCCTCGTGCGAGAGCAGTGTCGGCAGCCCGTCGCTGCCGGACGAGGCGCTGCACCTGGCCGGTGCGTTGCTCGTGGCCGGGTTCGGGCACGTGATCAGCACCCGGTGGGCCGTGCCGGACGCGATCGCCGCGCGGCTCACCGGCGCGGTGTACGAGTCCCTGTGCTCGGGTGACGGTCCGCTCGACGTCGGCGTCGCCGCGCAGGCGCTGCACGAAGCGGTCCGGTCGCTGCGCCACGGCCAGCCGTCGGTGGTCTGGGCTCCCTACTGCCACACCGGCCGGTAGCCGTGCGCGGAACGCCATGGACTTCGCGTACCCATCGCCACCGCGCCCGGCGCGCGGCGCCCGCGGTGTCGTTCGAGACGGCTGTGCGGCGCGGCGACACCGCGGCGATCCGCGCATCGGCCCGAGTCGTGCGGCGCGAGCTGGCGACGGTCGCGGGCCGGCGGGATCCGCTGTACCGCGCCGAAGTGCTCCGCAGCCTCGGCGCCATCGACCTGGCGTGGTACGACAACGGGGGAGGCCCCGCGGCCGTCATCCGGGCCTTCGGGCTGCGCACCCGCGCGCTGGACCTGCTGACCGGTGTCGCCCCGGCGATGCGCGGCGACCCGGAGGGCGCCGCGTTCGACCTCGCGCTCGGCGAATGCGAAGCCGACCTCGCGCAGGCGCTGATCTACCGGTACGAGATCGACGATCGCCTGGAGTGGCTCGACCGGGCGGTCACGCTGCTGGAGGCGGCCCGGGACCGCTCGCCCGACCCCGAGCTGCACGACGCCGTCGACGGAAGCCTGGCGGTGTGCCTGGAGAGCCGCAGCCGCCGGACGTCCAGCGTCGCCGATGCGCGGCGGGCCGAGGGCCTCCACCGGAGGGTGCGGGACCGCTCGGGCGCCGACCGCGTCGAGCGGGCGCTGCTCACCTCGAACCTGGCCAACAGCCTGGCCACCGTGTACGAGCTGTCCGGTGATCCGGCGGCCGCCGTTGCCGCCGCGACCGAGGCCCGGGCCGCGGCGGTGGCGATGCCCCGGACCGACCAGCGGACGGCGTCGCTGTGGTCCGCCTACGCCAACATTCTGGGGCTGCGGCTGAGCCAGGACAGCGATCCCGCACTGATCGGCGAGGCCGTCCGGGCCGGCCGGCAGGGCGTGCGGCTGGCCCACGACGGTGACCCGGGCCTCGGCGGCTATCTGCTGAACCTGGTCAATTTGCTGCTCCTGGAGCACGACGCGACCGGAGACCCGGACCCGCTGCACGAGGCCGTCGAGCAGGCCCGGCAGGCGGTGCGGGTCACGCCGCCGGGCTCGCCGGGCGGGGCGCCCGTCCGGTCCGCGCTGGCGAGCGCGCTGCGGACCCGCTACGACAGCGACGGGGACCATGCGACGCTGCGCGAGGCACTGCGGTTCGACCGGCAGGCGGTCGCGGACTCGGCACCCGGTGACGCGGGCCGGCCGTCGTACCTGAACAACCTGGCGATCACGCTGTTCACACTCTACGAGCACGAGCGGGATCCGGGGCTGCTGGAGGAGGCGGAACGCGCGGCCGAGGCGGCCGTCACCGCGGCCGGGGACTCGGGCGCCGACCGGCATCTGCTGCTGCAGACCCTCGCGCGGGTGCTCTTCATCCGGCATCAGCACACCGGGGCGATCGCACCGCTGCATCGGGCGGCGGACCTGGACCGCCGGGCGCTGCGCCTGATCGGTCCCGGCAGCGCCGGCTGGACCGAGACGGCCGGCAACCTCGCCGCCGATCTGATCGCCGTCCATCAGGCGGCCTCGAACGTCGCCGCGTTGACCGAGGCGGCCGGCCTGCTGGAGCGGGCCGTCGCCCACACCGGGCCGGGCACCGCCGGGCCGGCCGGACCGAGCCGCCCCGATCTGGCCCGCAATCTGTTCAACCTGGGCGTTGCCCTGGCCGGGCTCGCGGCGGCGGGGGAGGGCCCGGCAACCGAGGACCGCGTGGCCGCGGTCGCGGCGCTGCGGGCCGCCGCCGCGCTCGCGAGCGCCCCGGCGACGCTGCGCGCCGAGGCCGCCATGGAGTGGGGCCAGGTCGCCGCCGCGGCCGGTGACTGGGCGACCGCGTCCGAGGGCTTCGCCCTGGCGATCGAGCTGCTGCCGCTGGTGTCGCCGCGCCGGCTCAACCGCCGCGACCAGGAGCTGCGTATCGGTGTCTTCGACGGCCTGGCCCGCGACGCCGCCGCGAGTGTCCTCGCCGCGGAGCATCCCGATCCCGCCCGCGCGGTCGAGCTCCTGGACCGAGGGCGCGGCGTGCTGCTCGCCCCGATCCTCGAGGAGACGGACGATCTCGCCCGGGTCCGGTCGGTCGATCCGTCGCTGGCGGAACGGTTCGTCCGGCTGCGGGCCGCGCTGGATGCCGATCCCGTCGGCGTCGGTGGCGGGCGCGCCCGCGAACGGCTCGCCGCGGACCTGGCCGGTGTCATCGCCGAGATCCGGGCCCGGCCGGGCCTGTCCGGCTTCCTCGTGGCACCGGGGATCGACAGCCTGCGGGCCGCCGCGGCGGACGGGCCGGTCGTGCTGCTCAACATCAGCGAGTACCGGTCCGACGCGCTGCTGGTCACCGCCGACACGGTCCGGTCCGTGCCCCTGCCGCTGGTCACACCGGCCCGGACCGCCGAGGTCGTCCGGGCCTACCTCGCCGGCCTCGCGCGTCCGGGCCCGGTGGGGGACTCCCGGCTGCGGGCCGTCTGCGGCTGGCTGTGGGACGCCGTCGCCGAGCCGGTGCTGCGGGCCCTCGACTTCGGCGCCCGCGACGGTGGGTGGCCGCGGCTCTGGTGGTGCCCGGCGGGCGCGCTCGGCATGCTGCCGCTGCATGCCGCGGGGCGGTGGGATCCCCTCGGCGGTGAGGACGACGGTGTGCTGGATCGCGTCGTCTCCTCCTATACCGCGACCGTGCGCACGCTGGCGGCGGTCCGGTCGCGGGCGAGCGGCGATCCCGGGCGTCCACTGCTCGTGGCGTTGTCCAGTGGTACCCCGGGCGCGCCGGACCTGCCGCACGTCGAGCGGGAGATCGAGGCGGTACGACGGGCCGCCCCGACACCACCGGCGATGTTCCTCGGTCCGCAGGCCCGCCGGGCCGCCGTGCTGGCGGCGCTCGGGCGCCACGCCTGGCTGCACTTCGCCGGGCACAGCAGCCGCGACGCCGACGATCCCGGCCGGGGCCGGCTGCGGCTGTCCGACGGCGACCTGACCGCGACCGAGATCGCGGCGCTGCGGCTGACCGGCGCCCAGTTCGCCTACGTCTCCTCGTGCGACGGAGCCGCGGCCGGGCCCAGCCTGCCCGACGAACCGCTGCATCTGGCGCTGGCGCTGCAACTGTCCGGCTTCCGGCACGTCGTGGCGGCGTCCCGGCCGGTCGGCGACCGCAGCGCCGCGGACATCGCCGCCGCCTTCTACCGGGGACTCACGGCCGGTGAACGCTTCGAACCGGCCGGAGCGGCGGAGGCGTTGCACGACGCCGTCCGGGCGCTGCGACGCACCCACCCTCCGGCGGTGTGGGCTCCGTACCTGCATGCGGGGCCCTGACGCGCCGGCCGGAGCGCCGCCGGGTCAGGCCGCGGACATGTCGAGCCCGAGCAGGTCGCAGTGCGGCTGGTCACCGAACGGGTTGCGTTCGACCCGTCCGCAAAGCTTCTGCGGACATCTGAATTCGCGGTCGCGCGCGGGCTCGTCCCAGTCGTCGTCGGCAGCGGCCTGGCCGTCGCCGCCGCGGAGGGTCATGTCGTCCTCGGCCTCGGCGCGCTGCTCGACGTCGGCCCAGAGATCGTTCCAGGCGGCCAGGTCGGGAGATCCGCCGCGGCTCTGCTGGGCCAGCCCGCGCCACCGGCGCTCGAAGCCGTGCCGGTTGGATGCCAGCCGCAGCGTGTGGAACCCCAGACACAGCCGATCCCACGATCCCGGGTCGCCGAATCCGTCCGCCACCGGCCCTCCTCCGCGGACCGGCGCCGGACGCACCGTTCCGACCCACTACTCTAGGTCATCGCCGAACCACCGCTCATCCTGTGAGGGGCGCATGGAGGTCGTGTTCCGCACCGCAGACGTCACGCCCGGCGAGGAACCGGCGATCGAGGCCACACTGCGCCGGATCGACATCGGCCAGGGCCTCGGACAGTGGCAGACCCCCGTCGACGCGATCGAGATAACCCGGCGGCTTTCCGGCGCCGGTGGCGCGGTGGTCCTGGAGGCGATGCTGCGCCGGGGCCGGGAACGGGTCGCGCGGGTCGTCAAGATCGGGCCGGCCCACCCGATGCACGTCGAATGGCAGGCGTACGTCAGGCACATCGCACCACGCCTGACGGAACTGCTCGCCGGCATCGAGGCCACCACGCCCGGCGCCCGCGATCCAGGCCAGGCGCTCCCCGGCGAAAGTGACGCGGTGGTCTACAACCACGTCCGGCAGCATGCCGCCGCCGAGCACGTCGTCACCCTCGAGGATGTCGTCGCGCGGGCCTGCACCGCCGAGAGCGACACCGCGGCCGATCGGGCCGCCGACCTGATCGGCACGCTGTTCGACAAGGCGCGGCCCGTCTTCTACGACAGCGCGCGCCCGTCGGACGATGCCACGTCGCTGGACAGCCTCACCCCGGCGCTCGGCCCCGATCTGGTGGTGGAGATCGATCGCGCCGGAGCCGGGTCCGCGAGCCTCGGCCCGCCCGCGGGCGCCGCCGGAGTCCGGTTTCCCCGGCAGCTCGTGGACGCGGGATTACGGGCGGATCCGCCGGCCGGGTTCGCACCCGGCACCGTCATCGTCGTCAACAACCTCGCACCACGCCCGGGCGATCCGCTGGGCGGGCAGCGCGACGGCGCGCGCGTCGCGATCCGGGTCCGCGCCGGCAGCGAGCAGTACGTCGACCTCGCCGCACTGGCCGGCGGACGCGAGTTCACCGTCAGCGGCCCGATCGTCGGCCTGCGGGCCGCCGAGGCCCGGCGCCGCATCGCCGCCGCGCTCGGCCCCGACGCGACGGAGCCGTTGCTGTCCGGACTGTTCGGCCTCCTGCCGCAGGTGGTCCGCGAGCAGCTGCCCGGCCGCGTGTACTCGCTCGTCCACGGCGACCTCAACGGCGGCAACGTGCTGGTCGCGAACGGACGGCCGTACCTCATCGACTACGCGATGACCGAGCCGGACCGGCCGCTGCTGACCGACTTCGCCTGGCTGGAGATCAACCTGTTGCGCCGTGCGATCGGCGCCCGGCTCACCATGGCCGAGCTGCTGACGCTGCAGCGGACGCTCGCGCTGGCGACGCTGTGCCTGGACTCGGCCGGCGACGCCGACGCGACCGTCGCCCGGCTCGGCCCGTCTTCGCCGCGGCTTCGGCCGGCCTTTCGCATCCTGGCCCGGCTGCGGCGCGAGGCACTGCGATCCTGGCCGCCCGGTGCCACGCCGTTCGCGCCGGAATACCACCGGTTTCTGCTGCTCGCCGCGCACCGGACGTTCAAGTGGCCCGACGCGATGCAGACGGCGGCGTCCTGGCGCGCCTCGGTGGCCGCCGGAGCGGTCGCGGCCGAGTGGCTCGGCGACCGGCCGCTGGAGCCCTGGGACCGTGAGCAGGCCGGCGAAACCTTGTCGGCCGCGCTGCGACTCATCACCGCCCCGGAGCGGTCCGCGCCGCTCGTGGCGCTGGCCGCGATGGAAGCCGGGCGCCCGGCCGACGCGCTCGGGCCGGCGACCGCGGCCCTGGCCGGTGCGCTCCTGGCCAGGTTTCCGCCGGTGCGGCCCCCGGACGGCCCGCTCATCCGGCTCGGCGGCCGGGCGGCGGCGCCGGAGGAGCCGGTACCCGACGCGGTCACCTTCCTCGCGGACCGTCCGGCGGTACTGCTCGTCGGCGAGTCCGGTTCGGGCAAGTCGACGACGCTTCGGGCCCTCTGCGGTCACCTGGCCGCCACCGGCCGGCGCATTCCGGTGCTCCTGAACGCCGCCGCGATGATCGGCCCGGCCCCGCGATCGCCGGCCGACGTCATCGCGGACCACACCGGCGTTTCCTTCTCCGGGACGCTGCTGACCGCCGGTGCGGTACACCTCGCGGTGGACGGCTGGCACGAGCTCGGCGCCGCCGATCGCCGGTCGGCCGGGGCGTGGCTCGCCGAGCTGCGCCGTCGCCACCCGCGAACCGCTGTCGTCGTCGGCCTGCGCCCGTCCGACCTGCCCGGGCCGGCCGGGTTCGAGACGTTGATGCTGGCCGAACCCCGGCTGGAGCAGGCGGTCGCCTACCTCGTGACGGCCGCCGCCCAGCGGGAGACGACCGTGGAACGCGCCGCCCAGCTGGCGCGCGAACTGGTCGACGGCCCCGGCGACCGGCCGGTTCGCGACCTCGTTCGCACGCCGCTGTTCCTGTCGCTGCTCGGCCGCCGCCTTCCCGCCGCTGCCGTGCCCGCCAACGTCGCCGACCTCCTGCGCGACCACTTCGCCGCGATCGGGCTCGACCCCGACGAGGAGCGCTATGCCGTCGCGGTCGCCGCGGCGAGCGTCGACGCGGTGGACCCCGGCTCCTACCTGCCCGCCGAGCTGGCGGCCCGCGATGCCGCGCTGCGCACGCGCCTCGCCGATGCCGCGGTGCTCACACCGGAGCTCGCTTTCACGTTCCCGGTGTACCGGGACTACTTCGCCGCCCTGAGCCTCGCCGACGGTACCGTCCCGCCGGCGGACCGCGCGATCCAGGTGCGCTGGCAGGAGCCGCTGCGGCTGTACGCCTCGATGGCCGCGAACGGTGAACCGGCCGTCGCCGCGCTGGACGGCCTGGACCCCGTCGCCGTCGCCCGCGTCCTGGCCACGGCCCGCGACGCCGACCGGCGCCGCGATGCGTTCGTGGCGGAGATGGAGGCCACGCTGCGCTCGGCGGCCGCCGGCGCGGTCGAGCAGGCCCGGGCGGTCGATGCCCTGTCGGCGCTGGGCGGGCCCGGATCGCGCGCGCTGGCCGCCGTCGCGGCGGACCCGCTGGCCGGCGCGAGTGCGCGGATAGCTTGCCTGATCGCGCCGAGGCGGCTGGACCACCTCGGCCGATCCGGGCGGGCCCGGTGGATCGCCGCGCTGCACCGGGCGTTGACCGGCGACGGCACGCCGGCCGAAGTACGGGCGGCGGCGCTGCTCGCCGCGGCAGGCGCCGCCGAGCTGGTGCTGCTCGCCGCCGCGGCGCTGACCGGCGACACCGACTGGCGGGTGGTCGCCGCCGCGCACCGCACCCTGACCCGGGGCCGGGCCCTGCTGACCGCGGAGCAACAGCGGGCGTACACCGACGCCGTCGCGCGCCGGCTGACGGCGGTCGAGTCGGAGCTGACCACGACCGCGGTGGCGCGCGCCGCCGAGGGGCTCCAGGCCGAGCGGCTGGACCTGCTCGCCCGCCTCCCCGCGCCGCAGCTGCTCGGAGCCCTGCTGGAACGCCGCTTCGCGGTGGACATCGACGACGTCGTGCGCGGCCGCCTTGACGAGCTGCGCGGCAGCGCACCTCCGGCGGAACCGGCGCTGCGGGCGGCCTGGCAGGCGCTGACCGGGCCCGATCCGGTCTCGCCGGACGTCGTCACCGGCGATGACCGGCTCCTCGCGGCCGCCGCCGCGCACCGCCTGCTGGACGGTGCACCGCAGGACGTCGCCCGGCTGCTCGCCGCGCTGCCGGCCGTGGGCGACCGGGATCTGCCGCTGTTCGGCGCCACGCTGCGGCGGGTCGCCGAGATCCGGCCCGAGGCCTGGCCGGGCGGCGCGATCCGGTACGCCGCGGCCCGGGCGGAGGCCATGGATCTCGCCGAACGGCTCGCCGTCGCCGCCGAGGCGGTCAGGCCTCGCGAGGGCGTCGCCGCGCTGACCCGGGCCGTGAGCGCCGCGGATCCGCTCCGCGGACTGCGGCTCGCCGAGCGCCTGCACCGATCGCTGATCGACCTCGGTGACGAAAGCCGGTTCGCCTGGCCGTGGTCGACCACGATGGCCTGGTCGCGCGCCGCCGTCCCCGACTGGCTGCCCTTGCTCGGCGGTACCGCGGCAGACCGGTCGCTGGCCGTCACCTACCTCGCCTCGGCCGGGTTCCACCTCAGCGGCGCCCGCCCGCGCGACCTGCCCTGGATCACCAACGAGGTGCGGTCCCGGCTCCTCGAGCTCGGCCCGGAGCCCGGCATCACCTGGCCGTACGCCGACTTCATCCGGGCCGCCGCCACCGCCTGCCTCTGGGACGTGCTGCCCACCGTCGTCGGCCTGCTGGGACCGGTCACGACCGGCGAAGCGGCGCGGCCGGGCACGTCCGGCGGGAGCGGCCGGCACGAGACGACCGCGCGGGCCGAGATGCTCACCGCCGCGGGGTACCTCGCCCGCCGCTACGCCGACACGCACGGGCGTGCCCCGATCGTCGAGGCGGTCCATCGCACGATCCGGGACTTCCGGCCGGACCACCCGAGCGAGCTCCGGGCCCGGCTGATCGGGCTGGCCTACCTGGGCTCCTACGGGGAACTGCTCGACGGCCTCGCGTCGGATCCGCTGCTGCTGCCCGCCGCCCGGAACGCTCTGTGCTCCTGGCCGGCCGGCCCGTACACCCCGCCCGAGCTGGCCGGCCAACCGGCCGTGGCGGCCCGGATCACCGCGCGGCTCGCGTCTCCCGGTCTGCCGGCCGAGGCCAGGTCGGCCCTGCTGGAGCTCCAATTCGCCCTCGCGGCCGCCGCCGGTGTGCTCGCCCGGGTGCGCGATCCCAGGGCCGCGCCGGGGTGAGCCGGGCTCGGCCCGATCGGCGTCGCACCGGCGGAGCCCGGCGGCGGCGTACCCTGGACAGCGGCGTTGCTGGGTGCGCGACTGGGACGGGGCATTCCGGATGACGAGACCGGCCGGGGCTGTCCGGCGACTGCTGATCATGACGGCGATCGACATCGAGTACACCGCGGTGCGCCGGCATCTCATCGACCCGGAGCCGCACCGGCACGCCAGCGGGACCGTCTTCGAGACCGGCCTGCTGACCGGCTCGCCGTGGCAGGTTTCGATCGGACTCACCGGCCCGGGCAACATCGGCGCCGGTGTGCTCACGGAGCGGGCCATCGCGATGTTCTCCCCGTCGGCGGTGCTGTTCGTCGGTATCGCGGGTGCGCTGCAGAGCTGGGTCGCGCTGGGCGACGTCGTCGTCGGCACCAGGGTGTTCGCCTACCACGGCGGCCGCGACGACCGCGACGGGTTCCAGCCGCGGCCACGCAGCTGGGAGGCCGCCCACGGGCTGGAACAGCTGGCCCGCCACGTGGCCCGCGGCGAGGTGCGGCCGGACGGCGACACCCGGCCGCCGCCCGCGGTGCACTTCCAGCCGATCGCGGCCGGCGAGGTCCTGCTCAACTCGCCGTCCTCGCCGCTGACCCGGCAGCTGCGCGGCCAGTACAACGACGCGGTGGCCATCGAGATGGAGAGCGCCGGCGCCTCTTCGGCCGCGCACCTCAACGGCGGCCTGCCAATGCTGACCGTCCGGGGCATCAGCGACTCGATCCACGGCGTGAAGGAGGACGCGGTCGCCGCCGGCTGGTCGGTCGTCGCCGCCGAACGGGCCGCGTCCTTCGCGGCCCATCTCGTCCGGCGGCTCGAGCCCGGCGACGTCGACGACCGCGCGCCGGTCCGCCCGTCCGGCACAGACCGCCCGGAGCCTGGCGCGACGACCGCCGGGCCGGCGCAGATTCAGGTCAACTCCGCCAGCGGCGGTACCGTCTTCGCGGTGCAGGGCGGCGACCAGACCGTCCACGGCGGTCCGCGACAGTAGCGCGGGACATGTCGGTGGAGCCCACCGCTGGCGGGTCGTCCGAGCAGCGCAACGTGGCCGAGCAGCGCGGCCGGGTGCACGCGGTGCAGCACGGCGACCAGGTGAACGTCGAGCATGTGCACCTCACCCTGGCGGCGGAACGCGCACAGCGACCCGTCTCGGTCGTGCCGCCGCTGGGCCGCCGCGATCCACGCCGGCCGGTGCGGGGCCGCGACGGGCTGGTCGCGTCGTTGTCGTCGGCGCTGCGAGGTCCCGGCGGGGCCGGCCGCGTGCGGGTGTTGCACGGGCTGGCGGGCAGCGGCAAGACCACGATCGCGCTGGAGCTCGCGCATCGGGCCGTCGGCGACGGTCTCGATGTCTGGTGGGTCGACGGCACCGCCGAGCACAGCATCGCGGGCGGCATGCTCGCGATCGCCCGGCAGATCGGTGTGCCGTCGGCGGCCCTGCGCCACGGCGATGCCGCCGACCGGCTGTGGCGTGCTCTGCGCGAGCGGACCGCGCCCTGGCTGCTGGTGCTCGACAACGTCGACCGGCCCGAACTGCTGGCCGGTGGCGGCGATCTCGCCGACGGCACCGGATGGCTGCGGCCGGTGCCGGACGGCCCCGGCATGGTGCTCGTGACCAGCCGCGACGGTGACCCGCAGGCCTGGGGCTCCTGGTGCGCGCTCGAACCGGTCGGCATGCTGCCGGCGGCCGCCGCGGCGCGAGTGCTGAGCGACTACGCCGGAGACGCCGGCTCGCCCGGCGCCGCATCGGCGCTCGCCGGCCGGCTCGGCCGGCTGCCGCTCGCGTTGCGCATGGCCGGGGCATATCTGGCCGACACCGCCGCCGTACCGTGGCCGGAGCCGGACGCGATCACCACCTTCGACGGCTACCTGAGCGCGTTCGACGCCGATCCGGCCGGCGCCACGCCGGGGACGGCCGCCGACGCGCACCGGCAGATCATCGGCCGGGCCTGGGAGCTGTCACTGGATCTGCTCGCCGAGCGGGGGCTGCCCCAGGCCCGGCCATTGTTGCGGGTGCTGTCGTACTTCGCCGACGCCCCGGTGCCGTACGCGCTGCTGCTGGACCCGGCCGCGCTGGCTCGTGCCTCGATGTTCGAAGGCCTGAGCGCCTCGTCGCTCTGGGGACTGCTGCGCAGCCTGGCCGCGCTGAGCCTGGTCGAGCTGTCCGCCCGCCGAGACGGTGACGACCGCCCCGATCCGATGCTCGCCGCCGCGCGGGTCCATCCGCTGGTCCGTCACACCAGCCGGCAGCACGATGGGCCGGATTCGGCCGACGCCGGCCCGATCGCGGTCGCCCTCGTCGCCCGGGCCGTCCGCAGCGGCGTGCTGAGCGCCCCGCACGACCCGGCGGCATGGCCGCGCTGGGAAGCGGTCACCGTGCACACGCTGCACCTGGCGTCGGCGCTGCCGGGCGGCGCGGCCGGCCCGGACGCCGAGGCCGTGCTGGAGGGCGCGATCGGCGCGGTGCGACACCTGCGCGCCCGCGGCCGGTTCGAGGCGGCGGAGCACGAGTACCGGCGGCTGGACGGTATCGCGGCTCGCGTGCTGCCGGACGGGCATCCGCAGCTGGCCCAGATCCGCCACGAGCTGGCGTTCACGCTGTACTACCGCGGCTCGTTCGCCGAGGCGGAACAGCAGTTCCAGGCCGCACTGGCCATGCGCCGCGACGGCCTCGGCCCGGACCACCCCGACACGCTGCTGACCCGGCAGGCGCTCGGCCGGGTCGCGCGGAGCCTGGGCCGCTACCCCGAGGCCGAGTCGCGGCTGCGTTCGGTGTACGAGACGCAGCGCGCCCTGCTGGGTGCGGACCACCCGGACACGCTGACCTCGCAGCACCAGCTCGCCCGGGCACTGCTCAGCCGCGGCGAGATCGCCCGATCGAGGGCGGAGTTCCAGCGGGTGCTGTGGCGGCGGCGCCGAGTGCTGGGGCCGTCGCACCCGGACACCCTGATGACGCGCCATCAGCTGGCCAAGGTCGCATACCGCGAGGGCCGGTACGACGCCGCCGAACGGATGGACCGGACCGTCGGCCGGCTCCGACTGCAGATCCTGGGTGAGCATCATCCGGACACCCTGCACTCCCGCCACGGCCGCGCCCTCGCGCTCGCGGCGCAGGGCCGGCCCGAGGCGGCGGAAGCCGAGCTGCGGGACATTCTCGAGCTGCGGCGGCAGGTGTTCGGCGCTCGGCACCCGGAGACGCTGACCACCCAGCATCATCTCGCCGGCGTGCTGGCAACGCTCGGCCGGGCGGCGCCGGCCGTCGCCGAATATCGGCAGGTCCTGCGGGCCCGGCAGGACCTGCTCGGCGACGACCACCCGGACACGCTGCGCACCGCCGCGCTGCTGCACGATCTGGAGGACCGAGGGGCGTGACCCGTGTGTCGAATCCGGAGCGGGTCGTTACTACGGGTCCAGCCGGCCGTGCCAGGATCGGTCAATGGCCGAGAAACGATCCCGCACGCGGGCCACCTATCACCACGGAGACCTGCGAGCAGCCCTGGTCGCGGCCGGAGTCACCCTTGCCCGCGACGGCGGCCCGCAAGCGGTGGTCCTGCGGGAGGTGGCCAGGGTCGTCGGCGTCGCGCCCAACTCCGCCTACGGGCACTTCACGACCCTGACCGCGCTGAAGCGGGCGGTGGCACAGCGGGCACGCGGCGACATGGCCGAAGCCATGAGCGCCCACCTCGACGCCGTGGCCCCGGCCACACCGGAGGATCCGCAGGAGGGGGCGAGGACGTACCTCCGCGAAGTCGGCCGGGCCTACGTTCGCTATGCGCTGACCGAGCCGGGCCTGTTCCGCACCGCGATGGGCGGTGACCCGGTCGGGATCCGGGTGCCGGGGGTGCCCGACGACACGCCGGAACTGGACGGCGACGATCGACCGAAGCCGAGCGCGCTCTTGTTGCGCGCGCTCGACCGGATGGTCGAAGCGGGTTGCCTGCGTCCGGAGGACACGGGCAGAGCGGTGATGGCGAGCTGGGCGACCGTGCACGGGTTGTCGATCATGTTGCTCGACCTGCTGCCGCAGTTGACCGCCGAACAGCAGGACGCGGCCATCGGCGACGCCCTCGACGTCCTCGTCGCGGGCTTGACCGCGCCGAACCTGACCTGACGGTAGCCGCGCTGTTCTCGCCCTCCCCGACGGCACGCCAGGTCGCAAACCCCGACGTGCCGTGAGGCGGGTTGTCCGGAGCGGTCAGCCGGTGCGCGTCCACCGCTGGTTCCCGCCGCCGTTGCAGGTCCACAGCGTCAGCGCGGTGCCGTTGGCGGTGCCGTGGCCGAAGGCGTCGAGGCACTTGCCGGACTGGACGCCGACGATCGTGCCGTCGGACCGCAGGGTCCACTGCTGGTTGTCCCCGCCGTTGCAGTCGTAGATCTGCACCGTGGTCCCGTCGGCGGTGCCCCGTGCATAGGCGTCGAGGCACTTGCTGCCGTACACCTTCAGCTCCTTGGCCGGCGTCGGGGTCCAGCTCTGGTTGCTCCCGCCGTTGCAGTCCCACAGGGTCACGGCCGTCTCGTTGGCCTGGCTGAGCCTCGGCACGTCGACGCAGCGGCCGGACTCCTGGCCCCGGACCGGGTTCGGCCCGACGGTCACCGGGGCGGCGACCCAGCCCGCGGCGAGGACCGACTGGATGCCGGCGGCGAAGTTCGCCGCCATCTTGCGGTAGCCGTTGTCGTTGGGGTGGATGCCGTCGCCGTCGAGGTCGGCGGTGGACACGTTGCCCATGTCGACGAAGGCGACGTGCTTGCCCGCGTTGCGCCGCGCCTGCACCAGGCCCGGGATCTGGCTGTTGTAGTTGGCGATCTGCGCCTGGATGCCGGAGTTGGCGTTGGGCACGATCGAGGCGACCAGGACCGTGGTCTCCGGGGCGGCCGCCAGGATCTGGTCGACGAGCGACGCCAGCCGGGCGGGCGCGGACGGGAACTGGTAACCCTGCAGCACGTCGTTGGTGCCCAGGTGCAGGGTCACCACATTGGGGCGGTACGTGGTGAGCCGTTCGGTCGCGATGGCCGCGATCTGGTCGATCCGCCAGCCCCGGTGGCCCTCGTTGTCCGGGTCGGGCAGCGTGCCGGAGTCCTCGCCGCCGACGAAGTCCAGGCTGTACCCGGCGCCGGTGAGCGAGTTCCAGAGATCGCCGCGGAACCCGGAACCGGTGGAGCTCTTCTCGCCCCAGGTGATCGAGTCGCCCAACGGCAGGACCCGCAGCGGTGGGGCGGCGGCCGCCTGGGCGCGGAGGGCTCCGGCCGGCGCGGCATCGGCCGGCGTGCCGGCGGCAACGGGGCCGGCGACCCCGGCCAGCAGGGCGACGAGCGTGGTAACTGTTCGTTTCACGGCGAGCTCCTCCGAGGTGGCGGCCTGCGGTGTCGCTCTCGATGACATTGAAACATTTCAATCAAGAGTTGTTTCACGCTAGCACCGTCGATGCCCGCGGAGCCAGCGTTCGGTCCATACGAACATCGCGGGATGCCGCGCGAAGCGCGCGGCCGCCCGCGGGCACCCGCCGGGCCCCGGGACATCGACCGGCATGTCAGGTCTTGACAGAACCTCGGCGCAGCCGGGAAGCTGCGAGGCAATCGCCGCAGTGTCGCCAGGCCCCACCTTGGTCCGCCAACCTAAGGAGTGGCACCCGCATGCGCGTCGTGTCCATGGCCCTCGCCCTCACCGCCGCCACCGCCGGCGTGCTGACCGCCTCGGCGCCCGCCGCCGCCGCGACGACGAACGTCGCCATCGACGGCGGCATCGCCGGGCGCACGTTCGACGGCGTCGGCGCGATCAGCGGTGGCGGCGGCAACTCCCGCCTGCTGATCGACTACCCGGAGCCGCAGCGCTCGCAGATCCTCGACTACCTGTTCAAGCCGGGCTATGGCGCCGCGGTGCAGTTGCTGAAGCTCGAGATCGGCGGCGACGCCAACTCCACCGACGGCTCCGAGCCCAGCCACCAGCACGCGCGCGGAGACGTCAACTGCGCCGCGGGCTACGAGTTCTGGCTCGGCGAGCAGGCCGTGGCCCGCAACCCGAACATCCGCGTCGTCGCCCTGCCGTGGGCCGCGCCCGGCTGGATCGGCGGCGGGAACTTCTGGTCGCCGGACATGATCGACTACGACATCTCGTGGCTCAACTGCGCCAAGGGGCACGGCATCACCGTGCACTACCTCGGCGGCTGGAACGAGCGCGGGCACGACAGCGGCTGGTACAAGAACCTGCGCACGGCCCTGAACAACGCCGGCTACGGCGCCGTGCAGATCGTCGGCGACGACAGCGGCTGGGGCATGGCCGACGAGTTCGCCGGGGACCCGGCGCTCAAGAGCGCGGTCGGGGTCCTGGGGAACCACTACGTGTGCGGCTACCTGTCGCCGGCGGACTCGTGCGGTACCACCGCCAACGCCCGAAGCAGCGGAAAGCCTTTGTGGGCCGCGGAGTTCGGCTCCCAGGACGACATGACCGGCGTGGTGCCCTTCATCCGCACGCTCAACCGCGGCTACCTCGACGCCGAGATCTCCGGCTACCTGAACTGGCCGCTCGTCGCCGCGATCACGCCGAACCTGCCCTACGCCACCGTCGGCCTCATGGACGCCGGCTCGCCGTGGTCCGGCGCCTACCGCGTCGGCAAGAACCTCTGGGCCACCGCGCACTACACGCAGTTCACCCAGCCGGGCTGGAAATACCTCAACGGCTCGGCCGGCGGCTACCTCGGCGGCAACCGGGCCAACGGCAGCTACGTGACGCTCAAATCGCCGAACAACACCGACTACACCACCGTCTACGAGACCAGCGGTACCACGTCGACCCAGACCGTGAACGTGACCGTCTCGGGTGGACTCGGCACCGGCACCGTCCGCGTCTGGGCGACCGACATGGGCTCCGACAACCCCGCCGACTGGTTCGTGCGCCAGGCCGACATCAACCCCTCCGGCGGCGGCTACAGCCTCACCATGCAGCCGAACCGGATCTACACCGTGACCACCACCAGCGGGCAGGCCAAGGGTACCGCCGCGAGCCCCGCGACGCACGGCCTCGCGCTGCCGTACTCCGACACCTTCGACGGCTACGCGGTGCGCGGGCAGCCCCGCTACACCGAGGACATGCAGGGCTCGTTCGAGACCCGGCCCTGCGCCGCCGGCCACAGTGGACAGTGCCTGCAGCAGGTCGCCCCGCAGCGGCCGATCAACTGGCAGGACGACTCCGACGCGTACACGCTCATCGGCGACCCGGCGTGGACCAACTACACCGTCAGCCTCGACGTGAACATGCAGCAGGCCGGCACCGTGACCCTGCTCGGACGGGCCGGCCTCCAGCTGCGCCCGCAGAACCGGCAGCCCGCGTACCAGCTGCGGGTGGCGAACACCGGCGCCTGGTCGATCGTCAAGCACACCAGCGCCAACGCCGACACGACCCTCGCCACCGGCACCCGCCCGGCGCCCGGCCTCAACAGCTGGCACAACCTGCGGCTCGGCTTCTCCGGCGCCCAGATCACCGCCACGCTGGACGGCACGACGCTGGCCACGGTCACCGACTACTCCTACGGCAGCGGCCAGGCCGGCGTCGGTGTGCAGGGCTACCAGACCGACCAGTTCGACAACCTGTCCGTCACCGCCAACGCCGGCCCGGTGCTCAGCGTGCTGCGCGGCGCCGAGTCCGGCCGCTGCGCCGACGTCCCCGCGCTGTCCCAGACCAACGGCACCCAGCTCGCGCTGTGGGATTGCAACGGCGGCGCCAACCAGTCCTTCACCCTGACGGCGTCGAAGCAGCTGCAGGTGTACGGCACCAAGTGCCTCGACGTCAACGGCGCCGCCACCACCGACGGGGCCGTCGTGCAGATCTGGGACTGCAACGGCGGGACGAACCAGCAGTGGAACGTCAACGCCGACGGCACCGTGGTCGGTGTCGGCTCCGGCAAGTGCCTCGACGCCACCGCGCACGGCACCGCCAACGGCACCCTGCTGGAGATCTGGACCTGCAACGGCGGCGACAACCAGAAGTGGTCCCGCTCGTGAACGGACCGTCCGTAGACGGTCCTCGGTGGACCGCCGGCCGAGGCTAGGGGGTGATCGTCAACGTGGTCCAGGCGCCGACGTGGATCTGGTCGCCCTCCTTGACCGGGGCCGGCGTGTTGGGCTTGATCGGGTCGGTGCCGTCGTTGAGGTAGGTGCCGTTGGCCGAGCCGAGGTCGACGACGGTCCACGCACCCTCGGACGTAGACATCAGCACCGCGTGCGCGTGCGAGACGCCGACGTCCTCGGGCGGGCCGGTGAGGTCGATGTCCGGCTCGATGCCCCGTGAGCGGCTGCGACGGCCGATGAGCAGGTGCTGGCCGTCGGCGAGGGCGAAGCGGCGCTCCGGGCAGAAGACCGGGAAGGCGACGCGGTCCGCGTCGGGAGCGTCGATGGCGGCCATCCGGTCGTGGTACGCCCGGTCCGCTGACACGACGACGCGCAGCGTGCCGCCCGGTGGGGGCGCCGGCACCGGCGCCGGCTGGTGCGCCGGCGGGCTCTGGGCCGGGGGAGTCTGCGCCTCGAAGTCGAAGCCGTCGACCTCGCAGAAGCGGCCGCTGCGCGGCGTCCCGCAGTCCGGGCACACCTCGCCCGTGGCCGCTGCCGCGGGCGCCGGTGGTGCGCCGCCCGGTGCCGGGACCGCCGCGGCGGGCGCCGGCAGCACGGGGGCGTTGATCGGCGCGCCGCACTCGTCGCAGTAGTCGGTTGCGACGGAACTGTGGCCCCGTGGACAGGTTGCCATCGTGTGCGCCTCCTCAGGTGCCCTTGACGCGGATGGTCTTCACCGACCGGACGTTGGCCAGCTCGGCATCGACGCCGGCCACCTTCTGCTTGAGCCGGACCGTGCCGCTGGGCGCGTCGATGACCTCGACCACCTTGCCGAGCAGCTTGGCGGTGTCGCTGTGGCCGGACTCCTCGGCGAGCTGCACCGCGCGGCCCAGCTTCGCGGTGGCGGTCTCGACGTCACCGGCGTCGCGGGCGGCGAGGCCCTGCTGGATCGCGTCGGCGAGCTCGGCCTGGCCGGTGTAGTGCGCGACCCGGCCGTTGATCTGGGTCGACAGGGCCGTCTCGTCGGTCCAGTTGGCCAGGACCAGGGACTGGCTGAGCAGCTGGTCGCCGGTGACCAGGCTGACCCGGCCGGCGAGCATCTCCTCGCCGACGGCGTTGGCCGGCACCTCGATGGACACGTGGTACTCGCGGTGCTCCGCGCCCCACGAACCGGTCGGGTAGTCCCCGATCCGGGCGCTCACGTCGGTGCGGCGACCGGTCAGGTCCTCCACGTGCGGGAAGACCTGCTTGACGAACCGGACCGTCGCGCCGGCCGGCGTCCACAGCCGAAGCGTGGCCTCGGCGACGGACTTGCCCATCGCCGCCTCGGTCATCGCCCGGAAGTCGGCGACCAGCTCGCCGGGGTCGGGCAGGCCGTCGGCGCTGCCGAGCAGCGCGGAGGCGACGGTGCGCAGCTCCGAGCCGCTCCAGTCGGCGCCGACGCCGCGGGTGTCGCAGACGAACCGGCCCTGGCAGGCGCGCAGCACCATGGCGAGCTGCTCGGCCGTCTCGTGCTGGTTCTGCCCGTCGGTCAGCATGATCGCGTGCTTGACCTCGGCCGTACTCGGCGCGAAGAGGTGGTTGGCCATGGTGAGCCAGGTGCCGATCGCGGTGCCACCGCTGGCCTGGAGCCGGTGCACCGCGTTCTTGGCCTGCCCGCGGGTCTGCCGGTCGGCCGGCACCAGCCTGAGCGTCGACGGGTAGACCATGTCCGCGTTGCCGCGGCCGGCCACGATCGCGAACGCGACGCCGTCGCGCAGCGCGTCGATCGCCGCCGCGGTGGCCTTCTTGGCCTCCTGCATCTTCGTGGCCGGGCTGTTCATCGACCCCGAGCAGTCGATCATGATGACCTGCGCGGCGCTGGGCGGTCTGCCGGCCGCGGCCAGGCCGGTGCCGGCGGCGGTCACATCGAGTACCGCGTCGACGACGGTGCCGCCGGCGGGCAGGTAGCGGTTCTGGTGGACCTCGACGGTGAATGCGGGTTGGTCGGTCATGATTTCGATCCTCCGGTGACGGGATACGGCGCCAGCGCCACGGTGACGTTGTCCTGGCCGCCCTCGTCGAGCGCGAGCCGCGTCAGGTACTGCGCGCCGGCCAGCGGCGGTCCCTTGGCGGCGGCGACGGCGGCAGCCAGGTCGGTGACGACGGGGCGGTACCGGAACAGCCCGTCGCTGCAGACCAGCACCCGTCCGGGCGCCTCGGGAGCGATCGTGCGCAGGTGTGGATCCGTGTCGGTGGCGTCGGAGCCGAGCCAGCGCACGAGCGATGCGGCGTGCGGGTTTCCGTCGATCGCCTCACCGCTGACGCCCCGGGCGGCGAGGGAGTTTCGCAGCGAGTCGTCGACGGTCAGCAGGAGCGGTTCGCCCTCGCCGTCGGGCAGCCAGTAGGCGCGGCTGTCGCCGACCCAGCCGATGGTGATCGCGTCGGCGGTGACCACCGCGCTGACGAAGGTGCAGCTGGGCGGGTTGGGCCCCGGATGAGGTCCGGCCACCACCGTCGCGGCGGCCTGGGCGGCGCGGGTCGCCGCGATGATCGAGGCGTCGCGGTCGTCGCCGTCGGCGAGGCCGTCGAGCAGCGCCGCCATCGCGGCGTCGGCGGCCGCATGGGAGGCGGTGTCGGGCCGGCTGGACGACGAGACGCCGTCGCACACCACGACGGCGACCGCGCCGTCGAGGACACCGATCGCGACGGCGTCCTCGTTTCGGTGGTGGCGGCTGCCGATGTCGGTGACGGCGGCGACCACGCCGAGGTCGAGCTCGGTGTGGTCGCGCGCGGTCGGCCGGCGCTGCCCGCACTCCTCGCAGAAGCCGTCGGAGCCGAAGGTGCGGCCCTGGCAGGCGGGGCAGGCGGCGGCGATCTCGGTCGCGGTCAGCCACCGGACCGAGGCGTCGCGCGGCCTGTCCCGCGCCGCGGACGCGGGCGCGCCCAGGTCGTGGCCGCACGCCTCGCAGAAGTGATCGCCCGGCCGTACCGGCTCGCCGCACTCCGGGCAGCGGGTCGGCGCCATCAGAACGCCGTCCGGGGGCGTACCGCGTTGGCCTGGTCGACGAGGGCGTAGCGGGCGATCGGGTCCGACTCGTCCGCGGCGAGGGACCGGTAGGCCTGTTCGAGGCCGAACCGTACCTCCCGTTCGGTGAAGGCCTGGCCGAGCAGCCGGCCGGTGGCGGCGACGGCCGGCGCGGGGCGCGCCGCGGCGCCCGGACTCTTGTCGACGCCGAGCCAGTCCAGCGCCGCGTGGAACATCTCGACGGCGAGCTTCGCCCGTCGCTGCTTGTCGAGCTTCAGCTTTTCGAGGCGGTTCGAGGAGTCGAGGAAGTCGCCGGGGGTGAGCGGGCCGCTCTCGGTGTGCAGCGCCGCGCGCACCGCGGCGATCTGCGCGGCGACATGGTGGGTGGAGATGTCGGGCACCTCGTCGAGCACCGCGACCGCTCCGGCCCGGTCGCCGGCGGCGAGCCGCATCCTGGCGACGCCGAACGCGGCGCTGACGAAGTTGTGATCGACCCGCCAGACCCGCTGGTAGCGCCAATCGGCCCAGGCGCGGTCGCCGGCCAGCTCGTTGGCGGCGGCCAGGGCGAGCTGCGCGGCCGGCTCGCCGGGCAACGCGTCGAAGACTCTGTCGAAGGCGTCCGCTGCCCGCTTCGGTACGCCGGCGGCGAGGGCGATCAGCCCCTCGGACCAGTCGCGGCGCCAGTCGCCGCCGGCCGGCACACCCCGCAGTTCGTGTTCGGCGCCGGCCAGGTCACCGGCCTCGACCAGGGCCCTGATCAGCTGCAGCGTGACCTCGACGGTGCGGGCCGGCGCGGCGCGCAGCGCGGCGATGGTCGCCCGGACGTCGGTGGTGTTGAGCGTGGCGAGCAGGCCGGCCGCCGGGTCGGTCGGGTCGACCAGCGGCAGCGGCAGCGCGACCGCCACGGCCGCGCCGGTGAGCGGCTCCGTCCCGCCGGCGGTGCCGAAGGCGCGGCGCTCCGGGGTGAACTGCGCCGAGTTCTCCGGCCGCGGCGCGCCGTCCGCGGCGGAGAGGATCTCGCGCAGTACACCGCGGGTCTGGTCGGCCATCTCGCCGGCCGAGGAGAACCGGCGGGTCCGGTCCGGGTCGGTCGCCCGGCGCAGCAGCCGGTAGTAGGACTCCTGCCCGCGCAGCAGCTCGACGTCGTCGGGGGTGGGCAGGCTGTGGGCGTACTTGCCGGAGAATCCGCTGAAGTCGAAGCTCAGCACCGCGAGCGTCCGGCCGACCGTGTAGATGTCCGAGCCGATCGACGCGCCGGCCTGGGCCAGCTCGGGCGCCTGGTAGCCGGGCGTGCCCCACAGCGGCGAGACCTGGTCGTCGATGCGGCGGACCGCACCGAGGTCGATGAGCTTGAGCCGCTCCTCCGTGTGGATCACGTTGTCCGGCTTGAAGTCGCAGAAGAGCAGGCCGCGATCGTGGATGTAGCCGATCGCGTTGAGGACCTCGATGCCGTAGGAGAGCACGTGCGGAAGCGTCAGCGGCACCCGCCGGCCGTCGGGGCCGAGATTCTCCAGGGCGAGGTCCTTGAGGGACTTGCCGCCCACGTACTCCATGACGATGTACCCGATCATCTCGCCGGTCTTGCTGTCGGGGTGCTCGGCGATGTCATGGATCTTGACGATGTTGGGGTGGTCGATCTCGACCAGGAACCGCCGCTCGGCCATGGCCGCCTCGAGCGCGTCCTGGTCGCCGGTGTTGATGAGGCCCTTGAGCACGACCCAGCGGTCGGCGCCGGACTCGCTGATGTTGCGGTCGCGGGCCAGGTAGATCCAGCCGAGCCCGCCGTGGGCGAGGGCGCCGAGGATCTCGTACCGGCCGGCGACGCGCTCACCGGGCTGCAGGTGGGGCGTGAACGAGTACGGCGTCCGGTCGCGCGGGCAGAAGCCTTCGGTGCGACCCGGCTGCCCGTCGCGGCCGCGGCCCACCGGCTCGCCGCAGGCGCTGCAGAAGCGCTGCGACTCGGGCACGCTGGCGTTGCTCTTGATGGCGGTCGCCGGGTCGCGCAGCGGCACCGGCGGCATGGCGACATAACCCGCGCCGAGGCGCCCGCGGCTGCTGCCGGACCCGCTCCGGCGGCCCGCGGTCGAGACGCCGGTGGAATGACCGCCGAGCCCACCAGAGGTCTGGGCGGCGCCGGTCACCGGGGCGGGGTCGGGCCGGGCGGCGGCGGTGCGGGCGGGGTCCGGCCGAGCGGCCGCGGTGCGGTCAGGGTCGGGCCGGGCAGCGGCGGTGCGGTCAGGGTCCGGCCGGGCGGCCGCGGTGCGGGCGGGGTCGGGCCCGGAGGACCGGGCCGGCCTGGTCGCGGGCGACGGGGCGACCGGCGGCTGGCCGGAGACCCCGCTCGGCCGGGCCGCCTGCTTGTGGCCGCACTCGTCGCAGTAGCCGTCGGCCGCGTACGTGCCGGTGCATCCGGGCCTGGTACACCTCATACCTGCTCCTCCAACAGCGTGTTCAGGGTCTGCTGGTAGGCCACCATCGCGCGGGTGGCACCCCGCAGGTCGCACGGCGCGGTGAACAGCAGCGCGTGCGCATCGTCGTAGCGGGTGCTGAGCTCGCCGTGTTCGCCGAGCCCCTTGCTCGCGGCCTTCGCCCGGTAGGCGTCGAGCCGGCCGCGCAGCTCGTCGCGGCGCGCGATCAGCCCGTTGGCGTTGTCGCGCAGCTCGGCGGCGCGCTGCTTGGCCCGCGCCGCGGCCTGTTCGGCCGCGGCGAGGCCGTCGGCGAGCCGGCCCCAGCCGGCGCCCCGGCCGAGCTGGTCGAGCCCTTCGGCGGTCGCGTGCAGGGCGGCACCGGAGGAGGGCGGGGCCGGCAGGCCGGGCGCCAGAATCTTCTCGGTGACCCGCGCGAACGTGTCCGCGGTCTCCCGCTCGGCGGCGACCACCTCGTCGGCGAGGCGGCGCAGCGCCTCGACCCGCTGCGGATAGGACTCCCGCAGCCGCGCCATGTCGGCGAGCCGCCGGCGGACCACGTCGACGCCGGCGGCGACGTCGCTCAGCGCCCGGTCGGCCTGGGCGGCGAACCGGCCGCCGGGGGCCGCGGAGATCGGGTCCGCGAGCAAGGCCTGGTGCACGTCGGCGAAGCGCGCGGCGGCCTCCTTCACGTCGGACGGCACGCCGAGCCCGGCGGCCAGGGCCGTCGCGGCGTCCAGCGCCTCGCCGACCGGCCCCAGCCGGCTCGCCACCGCCGTCCAGGCCGCGTCGACCTCGGAGAGGAACGCGGCCGCCGCGGCGCAGCGCCGCTCGAGCTGCTGCGCCAGGTCCCACAGCCGGATCCAGGTCGCCGGCGGCGAGCTGCCGTCGGCCGGCATGCCGGCGCCGTTGAGGCCGATGGCCGGCGCCTGGAGGAGGATGCCCAGCTCGGTCCACTGCGGATCGCCGGGCCGGTTGGCGTTGCGGATGGCCCGCGCCTGCTCCAGTGCCTCGTTGAGCACGGTGAACTGCGCCCACAGCAGATCGACCTCGCTGCTCAGCGTCTGCCACCTGGTCGCGGTGGCCCCGGTGAGGCCGCCGCCACGCAGGAAGCCCAGCGCCGGGCTGCTGTCGAGGGCGTACATCGCGGCGGCGATCCGGTCGTAGCCGGCGCCGAGACCGGCGAGCAACTGGTCGGCCGCGTCGCGACTGATCGACGGCACGTCCACCCGCATCAGTCCCGGTAGCCGGCCGGCGGCGGGCTCGGGGCGGCCGCCTGCAGCTCTTTGGTGTAGATCGCCTGCCACGTGCCGTCGGAACGGATGCGCTCCAGGGTGCGGTTGACGAACCGCAGCAGGTCGTTGGCGTTCTTGTTGACCGCGATGCCGTACGGCTCGTCGGTGAACTTGTCGCCGACCAGCTTCACGTTGGGGTCCTGAGCGGCGAGGCCCTGCAGGATCGTGTCGTCGGTGGAGATGGCCGCGACCTGTCCCTGCTGCAGCAGCACCAGGCAGTCGGTCCAGTCCGGCACCGAGACCGGGATCGGCTTGGACGCCGCGGTGGCGATGTTGCGGATCGAGGTGCTGCCGTCGGCCGCGCAGACGGTCTTGCCGCCCAGGTCGGCGATGCCCGTCGCGGTGGAGTCCTTGGGCACGAGCACCCGCTGACCGGCCTCGAAGTACACGCTGGAGAAGTCGACCTGCTGCAGCCGCTCGCAGGTGATGGTCATCGTCTCGGCGACCAGGTCGACCTGATTGTTCTGGATCGCCGGGATCCGCTGCGCGGAGCTGATCGCGACGAACTGGATCGCGTTGCGGTCGCCGAAGAGGTCGAACGCGACCTCGCGGAGGATGTCGATGTCGAATCCGACGATCTGCCCGCTGGCCGGGTCGCGGTAGCCGAACAGGTAGGTGTTCTGGTCGACGCCCACGACCAGCCGGCCCCGCGACCTGATCGCCGAGACGGCCGGCCCGGTCGCCGGGTTGCCCGATCCGGGACGCAGGCTGGAGTGGCGCACGTCGCAGTTGTTCGGCGCGCCGGCGGCGGCGCTCGGGATCTCCGCCGGGTTCTTGACCCCGACGGGCTGGGCCGGGGCGAAGCTCGGGGCCGGCGTCGTGGCGTGGTCGGCCGCGCCGGCGCAGGCGCCGAGCAGGGACAGCAGGACCGCACCGGCCAGGGCCTGGGCGGCCCGCATCCGCGTTGTCGTCATCGGTACTCCGCGATCCGCTGCTGGTAGCCGACGCCGATCCCGGCGAGCAGCACGATGGTCAGGAAGACGCCGCCGCCGGTCTGGCCGCCGAACGCGCCGGCCGCCTCGGCGCCGCGTTTGTCCGATACCGCGCTCGTCGCACGGATCGCCTGGGCCAGCCCGCCGTCGAGCCGGTTGAAGATCGTCGCGGCGCTGTCGGGCTCGCCGCCGATGGCGAGCTTCACCGCACCCGGGAAGTCACCGCCGTCGTCGGCCGCGCGCAGCTTCTTGTGCACCGCGAGCCAGGCATTGACGTCGGATATCGCGGTGTCGACCGACGCGCGCACCGAGCCGTCGGTGGCGGCCGCCCGGGCCCGGTCGAGCAGACCGGATTTGCCGTCGCCGTTGACCAGCGCGCCGAGTTGTGCCACGTAGTCCTCCTCGAAGGAGGCTCCGCTGCCGCGCGCCACCAGGGTCAGCGCCTCGTCGCCGCGGGCGGTCAGCGCGGCGATGCGCGCCGTGGCCAGCAGCTCCACCTGCCGCGAGCCGTTGCGGTTGGCCGCGCCGATGTGCGCGGCGACCACCGCCCAGCCGACGCCGTTCCACAGGACCATGACGACGGCGACGAGCGTCGCGGCGAGCAGGCCGGCGTTGAAGGTCCGGTGCGTCTGCCGGCTCAATCGCGCCTGCGCCCGGATCAGCCCCACGACGAGGCCGATGCCCAGCAGTAGCGCCAGCCACGGCAGGGACGCGGCGTCGCCGCGCTCGTCCTTCAGGGCGGTCGTCTCGCGGTCGTACAGCCGCTGGGCCGCCGGCAGCAGTTGCCCGCGCATCAGGCCCGACGCCTCGCGCAGGTAGGCCGACCCGACCGGATAGCCCTGCCGGTTGTAGCTGCGGGCCGTCTCGACCAGGCCGGTGTAGACCGGCAGCTGCGCCGAAATCTGCTGGATTGCCCCCTTGTCGCTGGCACCCCCGTTGGCCACGGCGGCGAGCGCGGCGGTCGCGGCGGAGACGTCCGACTGGTAGCGGTCGCGGAGCTCGGCCGGCTCGACCCCGCTGGACAGGAACGCGATGGCGGCGGTGGCGTCGGCGTCGGAGAGCGCCCGGTAGAGCTCCTGCGCCTGCACGGCGAGCTCGCCGGTGCCGGTGCGCGCGCCGCCGGCGGCGGACGAACGCTGTGCCGAACCGATCACCCAGGCGATGCCGGCCACGAGGCCGACCAGCAGCAACACCAGCATGACGAGCACCATGCGCCCAGGTGTGCTGCGGATCCTGGCGGTGACGCGGCTGCCCTCGCCGCGCCGGACCGGCGGCTGAACAGGCGCGGGCGCGGTCAGCTGGGCCATCTGGGCCATCTGGATCTCATCATCATCGGCGGCCTCCCCGTGTGCGGGCTTGTGCGGAAAACCGTAGCGAGGATGGTCAAGTAGTCCAATGGCCATTACGTCGGAGTCGCCCGTGTTCACCCTGTTCGTTGCCGCCCCGCCCAGGCCTGGAACCTCGTCGGCGGGGTCGGAGGCCAGCTCTCGCTCGATGGCCGGCGACGCCATGCGGCATCTAGACGCGGATGGGCGGCGCGTGGCCGAGCTGTGCGTCACCGCGACGCCTTCGAGCACTTAAGGATCGGACGGCTTGAGCTGGGCGGCGAGTCCGTCCAGTAGGACACCGAGCTGGCGTTCGAACCGGTGCTCGGCGTTGTCGCGGACGCGTCCGGCCGCCTTGACCAGCGGCACGCCGTCGCCGAGCCACGCGTCGCGCTGCGCGAGCGAGTATCTCGCCGGGTCCGCTTCGGCCGACTGGCGCTGTTCCTGCTCTTCGATGACGAAGCCGACCACGAACGCGGTGATCAGGTCGATCGCACTGGTCGCATCGACGAGCTCGAATCCCACAGCGGTCAAGCACGCCAGCCAGGGTTCCTTCGCGCGCACCACCTCAGGATCGGTGGTCCGCGTACCGCTGAACGTTCGGGCTCCATCACGGTGCAGCAGATACTCCGCCCGCAGGACACCGGCATAGGCGGCCAAGTCGTCACGCCAGTAAGTACCGAGAGCAACCTCCGAAAGCGCCGCGTTGACGCGGCGCTGGATCGCGGTGCTCATCTCGTCGAGCAACTCCTGCTTGTTCTGCACATGCCAGTAGAGCGCGGGCGCCCGCACATTGAGCCGGGCGGCGAGCGCGCGCACGGTCACGGCGTCCATGCCTTGCTCGTCGAGCAGTTCCAGCGCGGCGGTCACGATGCGGTCCCGGGTGACGCCCTTGGTCATGCTTGACAGTTTAACGCCGTTAAAGAATCCTGGAGGGGTACCTGAACTTAGTTAAGGAGTGCCGTTGTGCGTGCCGCAGTCGTCAACAACCCAGAGATGCCGCCCGTCTGTGCCGAGTTCGCCGACCCGGAGCCGCTGCCCGGGCGGGAGCCGCTGACCCTCGTCGGCGCCGGCGTCCACAACGTCGTGCGCGGGATCGCCGCCGGTCGCCATTACCGCAGCGCCAACCGGTACCCGATGGTCCCGGGCATCGACGCGGTCGCCCGCACCAGCGACGGGCGCCTGGTCTACACCGCCTTCGCCCAGGTGCCGTGGGGCACCATGGCCGAGCGGATGGCCACCCCGCTCGGCCTGGACCTACCCGCCGGGGCCGACCCGCTCGCGGTCGCCGCCGGCATCAACCCCGGCGCCTCCGGCTGGATCGTGCTCGCCGACCGGCGCAAGGAAGTCGGCGCCCTCGGCACCGTGCTCGTACTCGGCGCGACCGGCATGTCCGGCGGCATGGCGGTGCAGTCGGCCCTCGCCCTCGGCGCCGAACGCGTCATCGCGACCGGACGCGACCCTGAGGCCCTGGACCGGCTGCGCGGTTTCGGCGCCACCACCGTCTCGATCGCGGGCGCCGGCCCGGACACCTTGGCCACCGCCCTCGGCGCGGCTGTCGCCGAGGCACCGCCCGCCCTCGTCCTGGACTACCTGTGGGGTCCGGTCGCCGAGGCCGCCCTCGCCGCCTTCGGTACTGATAGCAAGCCGGACGACAACACCCCCGGCATCGCCTACGTGCAGATCGGCTCGCTTGCCGGAGACACCGCGGCCGTGCCCGCACCGCTGCTGCGCAGCCGGCGCATCCGTCTCACCGGTAGCGGCGCCGGCTCGTTCACCAAGGAACAGATGATCGCCGTCATTCCCGACGTCATGGCGCACCTCGCCGACGGCAGCCTCGAGGCTCCGTACACGGCGTACCCGCTCAGCCGCGTCGAGCAAGCCTGGGCGCACCAGGGCCGTACCCGTGCCGTCGTCGTCCCCGACTGAGTGGCAGGAAGCGAGGGCGGTCATAGCGCCGGTGTGAGAGGCCGCCGGCGTCATCGTTTGACGGCGACGACGCGCGGGCGTTGATCCTGCCAGCCGGGTAGCCATTCGACGTCGCGGAACCCTGCCTGCCGGATCGCTCCGCGGTACTGCTTGTCCGTGAACAACGTCATGACGTGCTCCTCGACCCAGTGCCGGACGCCGGCACCGGATTCGCCGAGGACGTAGTGCATGGTCATCGTGGAGACGGTGCCGGACCGGCTTGAGTAGCACATCCTGGTGAGGTGCCGGTGGCGGTCGCGTGCGACGCCCGAGTGCACCGTTCCCGGTGTCCATTGTTCCGGCGTGAACCAGGGTTCGAGGAGCAGCACGCCGCCCGGCTCGAGGTGCGCGGCCACGCAGTTGAGCGTCTGATTGAGCTCGCCGACCGATTGCGCGTAGCCGATGGCGGAGAACAGGCAGGTGACCGCGCTGAACGTCCGGCCGAGCTGGAAGTCGCGCATGTCCCCGGCGTGCACCGCGACGCCGGGGAGCCGCTCGACGGCCGCCTGGCGCATGGCGTCGGAGATTTCGAGCCCTTCGACGTGAGCGAACTCGTGCCGCAGGTGTGACAAGTGCAATCCGGTACCGCAGGCCACGTCGAGCATGCTGTCCGCGGTGGGGTTGTGGCGCCGGATCAACTCCGCGATGTCCCGGGCCTCGCCCCGGTAGTCTTTGCCGGCCGCGGTCGCGTAGATGAGGTCGTAGGCGGCGGCGACGTCGTGGCCGCCCGGCCCGGTCACCGCTCCGGTCGCGCCGGCCACATCGAGCCCGAAACCCCGGGGCCGGTCGGCTGATCCCGCGTCGCGAGCCAACCATCGCCGTTCGAGGAATCCCACTGGCATCACCTTCGACAACCGCAGCGTCCGGGCCGCATGATCATGCCAGCCGCGACCGCCCGCGCCAACCGGCTTGCGCGGCCGGGCCGGCCGTATGTCTCCGTGATCATGATGTCCGCGGTGGCCGCACACCGGGTTTGCCATGATCCCGGAGACTTGTGGTACACGGGGGTACATCACCACTCCGCGATCATGAAAAACCGTTGGTGTCGATGCGCGAGCGCACATGATCACGGAGACTTCCGGTCGCCGCGGTGTGCAGCCGCCCGACGTGTAGGACGTGATCGCCGATCGCGCCCACGCCAGGGCGTTGGGACGCGCAGGCCGGGCACCGCTCTACTTCCGGCGCTGCCGGGAATGTGAAAGGCTTACCGGCGTGGGTCAGCCAACCTTGCCCCGGTGCGCTTGCTGTGGCTACCGAACAGGATGCACTACTTGTCCGATCTGTTATTGGACCGATGACGGCCGGAGCGATCTGTCGGCAAGTGTGGTGACCGGCAGCCGCAACGGTGAGTTGAGCCTCGCGGATGCCCGGCTCAACTTCAGCATCTACGGGGCCAGCACGCCGCGCTACCAAGCACTGGTCCGCCCACCCCGCGACGACGAACGACCCTAGGGCCGGGCCGCGCCGCCGCCACGATCCCGCGCTCCGGCACTCACCCGTGCGTGATGCGTTCCCACCAGCTCGGTTGCGCCAGCGCGTCGGTGGCCTGCACGGCGGTGGTCACGGCCGCCGCCGAGGCGGTGAGCTTGAGCGTGCCGGCACCCGCGCCCGCCGCGACGCGACCCGGCACGGCGCTCACCGTCTCGATCCGGTAGGTCAGGCCGGGCCAGCCGAGCACGTCCACGTCGCCGCTCGCGGCGAGGGACGTGCTCCGGCCCGTCGGTCCCCGCAGCGTCGCCACGACCTCGCCGGCGTGCACGACCTTGTACTTGTGCAGCAGGCCGCTGCTGGCCTGGATCAGGCGACGGCTGGCCTCGAAGGCGTCCGCCGTGCTCGGGCCGGGAGCGAGCACGGCACCGATGACCCGTAGCCGTTGCCCCTCCACGGAGATCTCGGCCGCGAAGAGCAGGCAGCCGCCGGCCTCGTCGGTGAAGCCGGTCTTGATGCCGACGAGCCCGTCCTTGCCGAGCTGGGTGTTGACGTTCTCGACCGGCCCGACCACGGGCAGCGTGGCCTTCGACATCGACACGATCTGCGCCAGCACCGGCACCTGCATCGCCACCCGGGCCATGGTGACCTGGTCGGCGGCGGTGCTGACGGTGGCCGGTTCGAGCCCGGACGGGTCGGTGTACTTCGTGTCGGCCATCCCGAGCTGGGCCGCGGCCTGGTTCATCTTCGTGACGAACGCGGAGCTACTACCGGCGTCCCACCGGGCGAGGATGTGGGCGACGTTGTTGGCCGAGGGCAGGAGCAGGGCCTGGAGGGCCTGCCGTTCGGTGAGTACCTCGCCGGCGACCACCTTGACCACCGACTGGCCGGAGGCGAGCTGGGCCGGGTAGGCGGCGGCCTCGTCCGGTGAGACGGTGAGCGTGGGGCCGTCCTCGTCGAGGCGCAGGGGATGGTCCCGCAGGATCAGGTACGCGGTCATCACCTTGGCGACGCTGGCGATCGGCACGGGTCGTGACCCACCGGAGGTACCCAGGCGGCCGAGTCCGTCAATCTCGACCGTCGCCTGCCCGGCCGGCGGCAACGGCAACACCGGCGCGACGCCCGGGATCGTGTACGTCTGCGGCAGGGTCTGGTCGATCCGCGGCGCCGGCACCGCCCGGGTCAGCCTGAACGTGACGAACCCGCCGGCGGCGAGCACCAGGACCGCCGCGGCCACGGACAACCACAGCCACAGCCCCCGACGACGATCCGGCGGCGGCGCAACCACCGGCTCCACACTGGTAATGGTCAACTCGAACCCCCACGGCCGATCGCTCGACGGTCAAGCCGCGGCACGAACGCGGCGAACCGCCGCTACCCACTGCGACCGCCGGCTAACGTCCGAAACGCTCGATCGACTCCAGGCGGCCGGGAAGCTGGCGGCGATCGGATCCGGCCGCCGCCGGCGGCGCCCCGATGCCACCGCGAAACGCGCCGGACGGGGTGGTGCGGCTGCTCAGTGGCGCCCGCCGTCCAGGCTGAGGTTGATACCGGTGGCGAACGGGTTCTCCAGCAGGAAGACGCAGCCGTCGACGATGTCGCGCATGGTGCCCAGCCGCCCGGTCAGCGTCTGCTTGCGCCCGAATTCCAGGGCCTCCGGCTTGTCCTGCCAGAACGGGCTGTCCTCGATGCCGCCCGGGTGGATGGAGTTGACCCGCACCGGCGCCAGCTCGACGCTCAGCGTGCGCACCACACCCACCAGCGCCGCGTTCACCGCGGTCAGCGTGGTCGAGCCCGGATACGGGTAGTCCTTCGCCAGTCCGCCGAACAGCAGCACGGAGGCGTCCGGCGTCATCCGCTCACGCAGCACCGCCGCGACCGTGGTGTAGCCGACCACCTTGGTGGTCGACAGTTCCACGGCCCGCGCCACGTCGTAGTCGGCCAGCGTGTTGACGTCGCGGACCATGCCGACGACGGCGACCCGGTCGACGCTCTCGACGGACTTGAGCGCGTCGCCGATCTCGGCCGGCCGCGTCAGGTCCAGCGCCAGCCCGGTAACGTCGCCGTCGATCCCGGCGGCCACCTCCTCGGCGCGCTCGGCCGACCGTCCGGTGATGACGACGCGGGCGCCGCGGCGGGCGTACTCGGCGGCGAGCTCGCGGCCGGTCCCCTGGGTGGCCCCGATGACAACGATGGACTTCATGATCGGACATTCAACCACACGAATCCCTGTGCGGTCGGATCGTGCCGGCTCCGGCGCTGATCGCGAGGTTGCGGCCTGGCCGAGGTTCCGAGATATTCGACGGATGGCTGGTCGTGACGATCTGGCGGCGTTGCTCGACGAGCAGGCCGCGTTCTATCGCGCGGTCGCGGGTGAGTACGACGACCATGCGCTGCCGTTTCCCGGCGGCGGTGAGCTGTCCCAGGCGCTGGACGCCTTCCGGCCGGCCGGCAGCGTGCTCGAACTCGCCTGCGGTCCGGGCACCTGGACGGCCCAGCTGCTGCGACACGCCACGGACGTCACGGCCGTGGACGCCTCCGCCGAGATGCTCGGCATCGCCGCGGCCCGGGTGGGCCGAGAGCGGGTGCGATTCGTGCTGGCCGACTTGTTCGGCTGGCGGCCGGACCGTCGCTACGATGTCGTGTTCTTCGGGTTCTGGCTGTCACACGTTCCGGCCGAACGCTTCGCGTCGTTCTGGTCGCTGGTGGCCGACTGTTTGCAGCCGGATGGACGAGTGTTCTTCGTTGACGACGGGTACCGCACAGGCGAGGAACTCATCGAGGGTGAGCATTCCCCGGTCATCCAACGCCGGCTCACCGACGGGACGGCCTACCGGATCGTCAAAGTCCCCCACCGGCCCGCAGACCTCGAACAGCAACTCGACCGGATCGGTTGGCGCATCAAGGTCCAGCCAACCTCCGGGCCGTTCTATTGGGGCAGCGGCAACCGCCCGAAGCCGACCCAGGTTGCCATCGGCGGGGTCAGCGCCTGACGATTGCCGATGCCGCCGACGTCAGCCGTCCAGCTTGGTCAGGTCGATGCCGCACTGCGTCTTGACGTAGGCCACGATCGCGGTGGTGGCGTCCTTGCGCTGCGGGGTCTGCAGCAGTTGGACCAGCTTTGCGCTGCCGACCTTCGACGGGTCGTAGTTCGCCGCCGCCAGCGTCGCCTTCAGCTCCAGGGTCGCGTCCTGCAGGACCTTCACGCTTGGCTGAATTTCCGCCGGAGCGGCGTCCACCAACTGTTGGTTCATCGCGGTTGTCTTGTCGAGGTATGCCTTCCAGGCCGCCGCGTTTCCGCCCGTCAGCAAGCTGGACAACTCAGTCCCCTGCAAGAGCGTCTTCTGCTCCTTGACCACTTCGCAGAAGTGCTGAGCGCTCCCACCCGTGGGTGTGGCGGCCGCAGTTGTCGCCGGCGCCGCTGCCGGAGCCGAATCGGACTGCGTCGCGGGCGATGAGCTTCCTCCACATGCGCTGGCCATTCCTACCATGGACGCGGCTACCGCGATTGACAGCAATCGACGACTGATCGAAACCATGAGCGCATACTGCCCGACCCAAGGTCCACGCTGAAGCACCCCCCGAGTCGGATTCAGTACACGCGCGGCACCGGCAGCGACATCGCCGGGCGATGACGCGGTCAGAAGCTCGAACACCGACGTGGTCTCGTCCGGTGGTACACCCGGAAGTCGGCCACGGCCGCCGCCTGCTCGCCGACGCCGTCGCGGGCGCCCACCTGGCAGCCGGGCCTACGACAGATGAACGTCGATTGAACACCGCCGCCGGACCATCGGCCCGAGAGCGATGTCCGTGAGAACCTGCGCTGGCACGTCGCCGATCACGGGAGGGGGCCGCGGATGCGACCATCACGACGAGCAAAGCTCGCCTCCATCGCATTCGTAGCAAGCATGGGCGCGAACCTGGGCTTCGTTATGCACGATGTGCTGGACCGCCCGACACCGGAGTCCGTAGCGCTCCCATTTGTGTTTGTCGTAGCCATGGTGGTTCGGCTGCTCACGAGGCCCAGCCGCTACGCCGACCGGTGGTAGCGGTGACGATCGCCAGGTAGGCGCCGGGGTGCCGCACGTGAATGGGTTTGCGCAGTAGTGCGCCCAGACGTAAGCCGCTGGGCCGTCGAGGGCAGAACTGAACGCTCGGCTCCGCAGGCGGCATCTGGCGAATCAGTCTTCCCACAGCGTCATCTGGTCGATGCTGTCCAGGACACGGTTCCAATCCCGCACGACCGAAATGGTGTCGATGTTGCGTCTGCGGCGGCGAGCGGACCAGCCGGTCAAAGACCGTTGGGCAAGGCGCATGACGTCATCGAGCTGATCAAGCCGCGAACCCGGCGCGAGCAGCCTTACCGCGTCCGTGAGATCGAATACGGTAGCAAATTCGGCGGCTAAATTCCGGCCGGCGACGAGGAGCTCCGGTATCCAGTCCTGCGGCGAGAGCTTGAGGACGTGCGGAATGATCTCGAGATCGATCTGATCGTCAGGGTCGGGCGTCAGGACCAGGTTAATGAACCAGTCTTTGACCTGGGACCAGTCCTCGATCTCGACGAGGAAGTGATCGTCGGCTTCAAGATGGCGAGCCAGCCCGTCGACGGATCGGAACAACAGTGGGCGGCTGTCTCGGTCGAGGAAGAGAAACTCTTCGGGGTCTTGAAAATGACCACGGATCGTGTAGCCCCGGCCCGTCGGCAGGGCAAGCATAATCGGACGGATCGGCGCGTCTCGCCAAGGCCGACCCGGCATGACGACGCCTCGTGACGGCTGCGGCAGCCACGCCCAGGGAGAATCCACGACGTACTTGCCGTACTCCTCGATCCGCTCACCGTCGAGGCGATCGTCCTCTTCGTCGTCTCGGGCCGTTGCGAGCCGGTCCAAAGCGGCTGGTCATCGAGGGCACGGCGGCGCTGCACCTACAGTTCCACCGCCGAACGCGCGATGCCTCTTCCACCGGCGGCCCGCCGCACGAGACGAGGCAGGCGTGACTCCTAAACGCTCACATGGCCGCTGCTTCGACGGCGGCCGCGGTGACCGCCGTGTACCAGTTGGAGGCGGCCGGCGCATCCGGGCCGGCGAGCCGGGCGGCGGCGTCCCGGCAGATCTGGTTGAACTGTGGCAGCACGTCCGCCCGCCACGCGGCCGCGAGGTCGATCAGCCGATGGTCGAGCACGTTGCCGAGCGCGAATGCGTCGGGAAAGCCGTACTCCAGGGGCACGCAGCGCCCATCCGGCTCGACGACCAGTGGTGAGACCAGGCGGGCGAGCGGGGCACAAGGGTCGCATTCGGCGGTGCTGGAGAGCATCCCCCGCACCGCGAGGTCGAGGTGGACGTGGATGCGGTCGCCGACCGCCCGGCGCAGGCGCGCCACCTCCAGCACGGCGATCGAGCGCTCCGTGTCGTCGGCGACCGAGTCGAGCAGGGCGGCGCCGCGGCCCGTCGCCTCCAGGGGATGGACCTGCAGTAGCGACGCGCCCTGCTCGATCGCGAACTGTGCGGCCCACTCCAGCTGGTGCACGTTGTACTGGGTCAATGTGAACAGGAAACCGAAGGCGATGCCCGATGCCCGCAGCGACTCCAGACCACGGCACAGCGCATTGAACGCTCCGGGTTTGGCGCGCATGAGGTCGTGCTCGTCCGGCGGGCCGTCCAGGCTCATGGCCAGCAGGTCGAGATGGGCGGCGAGCCGCTCGAGCCGGCGCGCGCTGGTGAGCGTCCCGTTGGTCGTGACGAGTGTCCGCATCCCGTTGCCGTGTGCGTGCTCGAGCAGGTCGGGGAGCAAGCGGTACATCAGCGGCTCGCCCCCGGAAACCGACAGCACGCGATACCCCAGCTCGGCGGCGTCGCTCACGACATCGTGCAGAGTCCCGATCGCCAGCTCGTCGCGGGCCGACGGACCGGAGTCGGAGTAGCAGTGCAGGCAGCGCAGATTGCAGCGGCGGGTCGGATGCACCTGTAGGATGCCGTCCGGACCGGTCAGCGGCATGGTTACCGGCGTCGGCCGGAGCCGGCCTCGAAGACCACGTCGAATGCGTCCAGGGACGGGATCCCTTTCGGGAACACCTTGAAATTCGGCACCCGCTCAAGTTGGATCAACCGGTCGATGAGGCCGCCCAGCACCTCGGGCCGGACCCGCCAGACGCCCCAGCCGCCGTCGGGGTTGGGGATGCCGAGCGGGAAGAAGTCCACCAGGTCGATGCCGTCCTGATGACCCAACGTGATCAATTCCTCGAGATCCCGCTCGGTGTACCGGTGTTTCAATAACTCCGATCCGCGCACCTTTTCGGCCATGATGACCTCCGCGACTCGTCTGTGAGCCTTCACCGACTGCCCGTCACCATATACGTAGTGTCACCTCGGCGACATGGGGTTCTGATGGAATTACGCCATCTGAGGCGTACCGACCAGTTGACCAATTCACTCATCGGCCGATCTCCGTGCATCCGGTCCAGTGCTCTCGCATAAGCTTTCGCCGCACGCGACAGCGGCGCCTTTCGCCGTGGCCCACTATCCCGCTCTTGATACTACTGTGCATTACATACTACCCTCCAGCGCGTGGATCCCACCAACGCGGTCGCCGATCTCTCCGGGCGCCGCGCCTCTCGAGCGCACGCCAGTAGGCACGGCATGAGGCGGATCGCCCTGGTGGGCATGCTCGCCACGCTGATCGGGGTGGCGATCGCCGTGCTGCCCGGGCACCGCGGCTGGTTCGACGTGTCGGTGTACCACGAGGCCGTCTGGCATTGGGTCCACGGCGGCGGCCTGTACGACTGGACCAATTGGCACGGCTACGGGTTCACATATCCGCCGTTCGCCGCGCTGTGCATGCTGCCGATGGCGGCACTGCCCTGGCACCTGACGATCGTGGTCAACCTGCTGGTCACGGTGGTGGCGTCGGTGTTCGTGCTGGCGCTGCTGATCAACCCGGTGGCCCGCCGCGCCGGCTGGCGCCGCTGGTACGCGTTCGCGTTGGCGGCGTGCGCGTTCGCGTCGCTCAACGCGGTGCGTGACACGGTCAGCTTCGGGCAGATCAACCTGGTGCTGGTGGCGCTGGTCTACTTCGATCTGTGGCTGCTGGAGCGGCATTCCCGGTGGGCGGGAGTGGGCATCGGTCTGGCCGCCGCGATCAAGCTGACGCCGTTGATCTTCATCGGGTACCTGCTGATCACCCGCCGCAGGCGCGCCGCGGCGACGGCCACCGGCACCCTGCTGGCGGCCACCGGCGTCGCCGCGCTCACCGTGCCCGGCGCCACCCGCACATACTTCACGGACGCGATGTGGAACACCTCGCGGATCGGCGACCTCGCGTACATCTCGAACCAGTCGCTGCAGGGTCTGGTCGCCCGGCTGAACCCCGCCCATCCGAGCAAGCTGCTGTGGCTGGCGCTGGTCGGCGCGGCGCTCGTCGTGTGGCTGGTGCGCGTCCGAGCCGCGGGAACCGACACCCGGGCCGGATTCGCGCTGACCGGCATCCTCGGCTGCCTGATCAGCCCGGTGACGTGGGTGCACCACCTGGTCTGGCTGGTGCCGGCACTGATCGTCATGATCGACGCGACACTGCCGCGGACCGGCGCTTCGCGGCGGCGGCGCTGGCCGGCCGCGGCCGCCTACGTCATCCTGGTCAGCAGCGTGGTGTGGCTGTTCGCCGACCTCCACGGCCCGATCGGATTCTTCGGCGCCAATGCGTACACGCTGGTCGCCGCGGT
This sequence comes from Dactylosporangium sp. CA-092794, assembly GCF_050948465.1. Lineage (NCBI taxonomy): Bacteria > Bacillati > Actinomycetota > Actinomycetes > Micromonosporales > Micromonosporaceae > Dactylosporangium > Dactylosporangium sp. CA-092794. Next base: position 2,819,622 of record NZ_CP192044.1, read on the forward strand.
GATGCTGGTCCGGCTGCCCCTCGGCACGCACAGCCCGGAGACGCCTGCCGGCGGCCCCTCGATCGGTCACGACGCCGTCGTGGTGAACGCCGAGGATCAGCGCCAGCAAAGCGCTCCCGGAGAAGCCCCTCCGGCCGTTGCCGCTCGATCATGAGGGCGCCTGAGCACGATACGCTCGGCCGATGGTGGTCGAGCGGGATCTGCGGGTGGCCGGCGGGCGGACGCTGCGGGCGTACGACAGCGAGGGCGACGGGCCGGCGGTCTTCTGGCACCACGGCACCCCGCACACCGGGGCGATCCTCGCGCCGCAGCTCGCCGGCGCGGCCGAGCGGGGGCTGCGCCTGGTGACGTACGCGCGGCCGGGCTACGGCGGGTCGGCGCCGCTACCGGGGCGGGACGTCGCCTCCGCCGCCGCCGATGCCGCGGCCGTCGCCGACGCGTTCGGCGTGGACCGGTTCGCGGTCATGGGCGCCTCCGGCGGCGCGCCGCACGCCCTCGCCTGCGCGGCCCTGCTGCCCGGCCGGGTGAGCGCGGCGGCGACGTTCGCCGGGCTCGCGCCGTACCCAAAAGAGGGTTTCTGGTTCGAAGGCATGGCCGACGACGGTGCGCTGCGCGCGGCGCTGGAGGGGCGCGAGGCCCGGCTGCGATACGCGCAGAGCGCGCGGTTCGATCCGGCGGTGTTCACCGACGCGGACTGGGCGGCGCTGAGCGGGCCGTGGGCGGCGCTCGGCGAGGACGCCGGCCGGGCCGCCGAGGCGGGTGTGGTCGGCCAGGTCGACGACGACCTCGCCTACGTGTCGCCGTGGGGCTTCGACCCGGCGGACATCACGGTGCCGGTGCTGGTCGTTCACGGCGGCCAGGACCGGATGGTGCCCGTCGGGCACAGCGAGCGGCTCATGACCGTGCTGCCCGACGCGACCCGCTGGCCGCGGCCCGACGACGGGCACGTGTCCGTCCTGACGGCCTACGGCGACGCGCTGGACTGGCTCACCGCCCGCTGACGCGGACCGCCCGAGGACGATGGCGTCGAAGCGGGCAGCCGGCGGCGAGGAACCCGCTACCGGCCGGTGGAAGGGACCTGCGGCGTCGTGAACAGCGGCGTGCTCAGGTACCGTTCGCCGGTGTCGGGGAGGACGACCACCACGGTCTTGCCGGCGTTCTCCGGCCGGCGGGCGATCGCGGCGGCCGCGTGCAGCGCGGCGCCGCCGGACACGCCCGCGAGGATGCCCTCGGTGCGGGCGAGCCGCCTGGCGGCGGCGCGGGCCTGGTCGGCGTCGACCCGGACGATCTCGTCGTAGACCGCCGGGTCGAGCACGGCGGGGACGAAGCCGGCGCCGATGCCCTGGATGCCGTGCGGCCCGGGCGTGCCGCCGGAGAGCACCGGCGACTCGTCCGGCTCGACCGCGTACACCCGCAGGCCGGGCTTTTTCTCCCGCAGGGCCTGGCCGACGCCGGTGAGCGTGCCGCCGGTGCCGACGCCGGCCACGAACAGGTCGATGTCGCCGTCGGTGTCGTTCCAGATCTCCAGCGCGGTGGTACGCCGGTGCGCCTCCGGGTTGGCCGGGTTGTCGAACTGGCGGGGCATGAACGCGCCGCGCTCGGCGGCGAGGTCGTGGGCCCGCTCGATCGCGCCCCGCATGCCCGCGGCGGCCGGGGTGAGGACCAGTTCGGCGCCGTAGGCGGCGAGCAGGGCGCGGCGTTCGGCGCTCATGCTCTCCGGCATGGTCAGGGCCAGCCGGTAGCCGCGCGCGGCCGCGACCATGGCCAGGCCGATGCCGGTGTTGCCGCTGGTCGCCTCCACGATGCTGCCGCCGGGTCGCAGCGCGCCGGAGGCCTCGGCGGCCTCGATCATGGCCAGCGCGATACGGTCCTTCACGCTGCCGCCGGGGTTGGCCGCCTCGAGCTTGGCCAGCAGCCGGGCCGGCAGGCCGGGCTCGAACCGGGCGAGGCGGACCAGCGGCGTGCGGCCGATCAGTGCGGTGATGTCGTCGTAGACCATGACTGACTCCTGGGTAGGGCTTCGGCGGCGGGCGCGCGCAGCCGGGCGCCCGCCGGAACGTCGGAAAGAACGAGGCACAGCGCACCGATCTCGGCGTCGTCGCCGATGTGCACGGGCCCCAGCACCGTCGCGCCGACGCCGAGCACGACGCGGTCGCCGACGCTCGGGTGGCGGTGGCTGCCCTTCGGGTCGCGGCGCCAGCCCCGGCCGCCGAGGGTCACCTGGTGGTACATGGTCACGTCGTCGCCGATGCGGGCGGTCTCGCCGATGACGACCCCGGCGCCGTGGTCGATGAACAGCCGCCGGCCGACGACGGCGCCGGGGTGGATCTCGACGCCGGTGGCGTTCCGCATGGCCTGGGAGATCAGCCGGGGCAGGAGCGGCACGCCCCAGCGGTACAGCCGGTGTGCGACGCGGTGACCCCACAGCGCCCACAGGCCCGGGTATAGCAGGACCTCGGCGCGATGGATGCCGTACAGCGCCGGATCGCGCCGGCACACGGCGCGGATGTCGTCCAGCACAGGGATTCCTTCGGCGGGCGGGCGGACAGGACGGGATTCACCGCCCGCGACAACGCTCGTCGAACACTCGGCGCACGTGCGCACCCGCCAGTGGAACGGCGAACCGGTAGCCGGCGAGCTGCCGCCGCTGGATACCTGGTTCGCTCATGTCCCGGACGCTATCCGCGCACATCGGCGGCAGGCAGGGCCGAAAGTCCTGCCTGCGGCACGGGCGCGGCTACAGCCGGAGGAGGACCTTGCCGCGAAGCGTGCCGTTCTCCAGCCGGGTGTGGACGTCGGCGGCCTGGTCCAGCGGTGTGATGGTCGGCTCGGCCAGGGACAGGGTGCCGGCCGCGACCCGGTCCATGGCTTCCCGCAACGCGGCCGGGATCCCGGCCGCGACCGGGCTGGAGAGGGTGACGCCGACCTGGCCGGCCCGAGGGTCCGACAGCGTGATGACCCGGTTCGGGCCGCCGGCCAAGGCGACCGCGGCCCGCAGGTCGCTGCGGCCGGAGGCGTCCAGCACCGCATCGACCGGGGAGGGTACGGCGTCGCTCAGCGGCCGGTGGTAGTCGATCGGGACGGCGCCGCGCCCGGCGACCTCGGCGAAGTCGGACGGGCGCACAACGCTGATCACCTTGGCCCCGCGGGCGATGGCCAGCTGCGTGGCGATCGCCCCGACCGACCCGTTCCCGCCCAGGACCAGCAGCGTCTCGCCCTGCGTCAGGCCGAGCAGCTTGAGCACCCGGATCGCGGCCTCACCGGACGCCGGCAACGCCGCGGCCGAGGTCCACGGCACATTCGCGGGTTTGCGCACCCAGAAGTCGGCGTTGACCCGCTCCGCGTAGCCGCCGAGCGATCCGGGCAGGAACACCGCGACCTCGTCACCGGCGGCCAGGTCCTCCACCTGGTCGCCGACGGCGTCGACGATGCCGGCCGCCTCGAACCCGAGGATGCCGCCGGGCCGCACCGGATAGACGGCGTCCAGATGGCCGGCCCGGATGGCGAGATCGGTGGGCCCGACCCCGGCGAACTTCACCGCGACCTGGATCTGCCGCGCGGCCGGCGGACCGATCTCGACGTCGGCGACCCGCAGGACCGACGGCGGCCCGTACCCGGTGATGGTGATCGCTTTCGTCATCGTACCCTCCACACTCGAATTACGTGACATCTCACGTTATCCGATGGGCGGGCGGCCCAGCGACCCTCGGTCGAGCACGTTCTCGTAGACGGTCTCCAGCGACTCCGCCAGCCGCTGTACCACCTCCGGGTCCAAACCGTCGAAGAACAGCCGGCGGACGAGCTCGACGTGCCCCGGAGCCGCCCCCGACAGCACGTCCCGCCCGGCCGCGGTGAGCGACACCTCGGTCACCCGGCGGTCACGCGCGGCGAGCGTCATCTCCACCAGCCCGCGCGCGGCCATCCGTTTCGCGTGGTGCGACGCACGGCTGCGTTCCCAGCCGATCTGGGCGGCGAGCGCGGTCACCGACATCGTGCCGCCGGAAGCGCCGGCCAGCGCGTTCAGGACGTGGTAGTCGGCGAACGACATCGCGCTGTCCGCCTGCAACTGGCGATTCATCTCATACGTCATCCGCAGCTGGAGCCGCATGAAGGCCAGCCAGGCGCGTTGCTGCTCGGCGTTCAGCCAGCCACCGGGTGGAGAAGACACCGGACAACGATCGCAGATCCGCAATTCGCCCGGACAGCACGCCGGGATGCCGCAGCCCGCCACCGCGACAGCAAGGGATTCATGGCTCGGGTCCGCCCGACTGGCGACCGTTGCTCCCGCCAGACACCGGTCGGGCCTGGCGGCCCTCCCTGCCAGGTCCGCGGTGCCAAGAACAAAGCCGGAGGCCTCATGTCACACGCCACTCACGACCGGCGTCGCGGTCGTCACCGGTGCCGCGCAAGGCATCGGGCGCGCCATCTGCCGGCAGCTCACGATGGGCCCGCGGAGCCGGGGACGCCGGACAGGACCGCCAGCCGGAACTTGGTCTCGTCCTCGCTGTCCGGCGCCGCCGTCAGGATGACAACCTTTCGTTCCGCGTCACCGTCGATCACGACGTCGCAGTCCACGGCGATAGGACCGACCGCCGGATGCTCGACGATCTTGTGGTCCTCGCGATGAGCGCCGACCGCGCCCGAGGCCCACAGCTCGGCGAACCGGTCGTTGCCCGTGGTGAGCACCTGCAGCAGGTCGGTCAGGCGTCTGCTGTCCGGGAAGCGTCCCGTCGCGCGGCGCAGGTCGGACACGACGGCGGACTCGACCGTGTCCTGACCGAGCGAGGTCACCGGCCAGTGCGACAGGTGCGGGCCTCGGCCTTCGATCGGGAAGGTGTCGCGCGCGAAGTTGCGCAGTGGCAGCGGCGTCGTCGACGGGTCGCCGAGCAGGCCCGCCCAGCCGCGGTTCCACCAGATCATCCGCCAATCCGCGGCGAACACGGCAGCGGCGGCGTCAACCAACCGGTTCAGCACGCGGCTCAGCCCGGGTGGGATGTGGTCAGAGATCTCTCCGTCGGCCGGTGGGACGAGACCGGCCAGCCGATACAGATGGTCGCGCTCGGCGTCGTTGAGTTGCAGGGCGCGGGCGAGCGAGGCGACCACCTGCGCCGACGGGGTGGTGTGGCGGCCCTGTTCCAGGCGCACGACGTAGTCGACCGAGATGCCGGCGAGTTCGGCGAGCTCCTCCCGGCGCAACCCCTTGGCTCGGCGCGTGCGCCCGCGCGGCAGCCCGGCCGCCGCCGGAGTGATGCGGTCGCGCCAGACGCGCAACGTCGTCCCCAGCGTCGTCTCGTCACCGGTCATGCTCCGATTCTCGCTCGCGACCAGCGGTGCAGCGTGGTAACCGTTTTCCCACGGTCATGAGCCCAGGAGCCGGAGGGTGTCGAGGAGGCTGTGGTACATCATGCCGCCTTGCTCCCACGGGGCCGCGTGCTTTCCGGTGAGCCGGTGCACCTGGGCGATCCGGATCCCGGTGACCTTGGCCAGGCTGGCGGCCATCCGGTCTTGCTGGTTCATCGGTACGAGCTGGTCTTCGGTGCTCTGGCCCAGCACGACCAGCCGGGGCGCGTTGCCTTCGCGGATCCGCCGGGCGATGCCCGCCGGGTCGAAGCCGGCCGGGCTGGCCTCCGGCCAGGCGCCCTGGTTCGCCCCGAACGCCCTGGACAAGAACTGTTCGTAGTCGTCGCGGAGGTGGGCGTGGGAAGCGCCCAGCCCGTCCGCGGTCGCGAGCGCGGGCAGGTCGTAGAGGCCGTTGAGGCCGAGCAGCGCGGCCGGGCCGGGCGGCTCGGGAAGGTAGCCGAGACCGTAGTAGCCCGGGGACGCCAGGACCGCCTGGAACGCCATGCAGGCGCCGCAGCTGTGTCCGGACAGGACATACGATCCGCTGGCGAGGCCGAGCGAGCCGAGCAGGGCCAAGCCGTGCAGCACGTCGCTGATGTGTTGAGGATGGACGGCCTCCCGGGACAGATCGGTGTGATTGTCCTTGATGGCGTCGTACGGAATGGGGGGATAGGGCATGAACGGGGGAGCGGGGTAGTCGAACTGTGAGACGGTGTAGTTGAGGGACGCGATGGCGCTGACCGGATGGGGTTGCGTGCCGGGGAGTTCGGTGCCGGAGTAGGCGTGGGCGACGGCGGGCTCGATCGAGGCGGAGGTGAGCCGCGGGTCGCGCCAGGCGCCGCCGTGGATGTGCACGAGGTACCGGGGGAGTCGCACCGGTGAGTCGGCCCCTGGCAGGGACGTGACCGGGGTGCCGATGAGCCCGGCGGTCTCGGGCGTGCGCGGCAGGTAGATCGAGACGTTCTGGAAGCGGTTGGCGTTCGCGATGTAGGGGATGTCCTTGGCGGCGATGACCGGGACGGGACGATCGAGCTGAGGGCTCGTCACCTCGGCGGGCCGCCAGCGGGCCGGTCCGGCGGCCTGCGGTGCGGTGAAGTCCGCGCGGTCCGGCATCATGCCCGTCCCGTCCGGCCGGCGGGCCAGGTGCCGGGCTCGGTGAGCTCGATGATGGTGCCGACGTTGTCGGTGACGAACGCGATACGCTGCCCGGTCTCCGCGATGTCCATGGGGCCGCCGATCAGCGGCACGTCGAGTGCACCCAGCCGGGACACCGCCGCGTCGAGATCTGCGACCGCGAGGCAGAAATGGTGCAGGCGCGCCGGGTCCATGCTCGTGAGCACGTTGCCGGTAGCCCGGCCGCGGTTCGACGCGCCCGCGAGGAGCTCGATCTTGACGTCACCGCTGAAGAGGTACACGAACGCGGTGCCGTGGGACTCGAACCGCCGTTCGACGGCGAAACCCAGATTGCGTGAGTACCACGCGATGGTGGCGTCGAGATCCGCTTGCGTAACGCTGATGCCCACGTGGTCGTGCGAGAACGTGAAGGTCATGCCGGTAAGGATTGCCCCGCCGCCGGTCCGGCAGCCAGAGAGAGCAGTTCGGTAGGAAAGCCGCTACCACCTCGCCGGCGAGGCCAAAGCCGCGATCATGACGATCCCGTTCACCGGTACCCGCGCCGCCTGACCACCGGCAGCGGGCCGAGAACCGTCCGCGGGCGCCCGTCGTCCTCAGGCGGCGATCGACCGCAACAGGTCCTCCAGGCGGCGCTCACCGTCCGGGGTTTGCGCGCCGGCAGCCAGCGCGGCACGGAGCAGTTTTTCCGCCGGGGCGTTCGCGAACTGGTTCGCCCAGGCCTCGTGTTCGCGCCGCATCCCGGCGGCCAGGTCCTGCGGCGGCAGAGCGTGCTTGACGGCCGCGATCGTGCCATCGGGCAGGTCCGCGATGTTGCGGGCGATCCGGTCGACGAAGGCGTCGATCTCGCCGGCCGGCAGGGCACGGTTGATCCAGCCGTAGCGTTCGGCCGTTTCGGCGTCGAACAGGTCGGCGCCGAGGATGATCTCCAGGGCGCGGTTGCGGCCGGTCCGGCTCAGCAGGTACTGCGTGCCGCCGCCACCGGGCACGATGCCGCCCAGCGCCTCCATCTGGCCGAGCCCGGCCCGGCCGATCGCCGCGAAGTTCATGTCGGCCGCCGCGACGAACTCGGCGCCTCCGCCGCGCGCCAGCCCGGCCAGCTTGACGATCGTCACCTGGGGCAGGGTACGGACGGCCTCGCCGAGCGCCTGGAAGACGTTGAGTCCTTCCGGCGCGCCGGCGGTGGGATCGGCCACGGCGTTCTCGTCGTCCACCAGGGTCATGTCGACGTGCGCGATGAAGAACTCGGGGTCGGCGCTCTCGAACACGACGACCCGGGCGGCGGCGTCGTCCCGCAGCGAGGTCAGCAGCGTCATCAGTTCGGCCATCATCGGCAGGCTGAGCACGTTGACGGGCGGGTTGTCGAGGACGACCTTGACCACGCCGCGCTCGCGGGTCACGTGCAGGGTGCTGAAGGCGGGCTGGGTCACGACGATCTCTCCGTCTCTAGGTATCCGATGCATACCTATGGTTGAGTAATCGCCGAGGGGCGTCAATGACGCACTTTGAGCATCTCAAGGATCGCGGAGGATACCTAGCGTGACCGATAGTGACGAGCCGGAGTGGGTCTTCCGCACTGATTGCCCGACCCGTCCGATCCTCGACCAGATCGCGGACAAGTGGTCGTTGATGATCATGACGGTGCTGGCCGAGCCGAAGCGGTTCAACGAGATCAAGCGCCGGCTCGAGGGCGTGACCCAGCGCGTGCTCACCCAGAACCTGCGTCGCCTGGAGCGCAACGGCATGATCGAGCGGCGGGTACTGCCGACCTCGCCGGTCGGCGTGGAGTACTCGCTGACGAAGCTGGGCGAATCGCTGCGCGAGCCGTTCTCGCACCTCTACAGCTGGACCGTCGAACACGCCGACGAGATCGTCGACCGGCAGCGCGACTACGACGCGCGATCCGCCGGCTCCCGCCCCGAGCCGTCGTGATCATACGGCTGCGGCGCCCCGCCGCACGACCTCGGCGTCGCTGTTCAGCGGCGCCGAGGTCGTCGACACTGTCCGAACTCACCACCGGATGATGATCGTGCAGTACGGCGGGATCAGCTTGCACTTGAAGGTGATCGTGATCCTCGGCTTCTTCTTGTTCGCGAAGACCACCGTCGGCGCGTCGGTGCCCGCCTTATCGGCGAGGTCGCCGATGGACGTCAGCTTGCCCAGTTCCCGCGTCGCGTAAAGTTCCTTGCCGCCTTCGGACAGCACCACGGCCTCGTCCGGTACCGCCGGCTCGGGCACCCCGGCCGCGTCGAGGATGTACTTGACCTCGCCGGCGGTGATGTCCCCCGCACGCCCGTCGATGACCGCCTCGTCGACCATGACCGTGCCGTGCGGGTCGACGATGACCGAGTCGGCGACGGCAACGGACCTGGAATCGAAGGGGAACCATCCGAAGTGCCATTCCCCGCCACGGCAGTGGAACAGCCCGTACGTGGTGCCCTCCGGCACGTAGACGATCGTGACGTTGCCCTTGTCGTCGGTGCTCTCGACGGCACAGTCGGTCGGGTTCGCCGGACCCGGCTGGTTGTCCTGGGCGAACGCCGCGCCTGGTGCCAGCAGCACCACCGCGGCGACCATACCGAGCATGAACCGTCGCGCGATACGCCTGCGAAACATCCTGCCTCCGCTACTCCTGACCGAGCGGTCCCCGGTCGCTGCGGCAACCGTGGCAGCACGGGCTGAACGGTACTGACGCCGGACTGAAACGCCTGCCAGGAGCCGAGCCGGGCGCACCTGTCGCTCAGCGGGGCTTCGGAGCGAACCGCTCGTTGCCGAGCACGGCGAGCAGGTCCAGCTGCTGCTGGCTGTCGCTTCCGGGGACGGCGGTGAACACGATGAGGGACTGTCCTTGCTGGTGATCGTGGAGGATCTGGCAGTGCAGGGTCATCAGTCCGACTTCGGGGTTGTGGAGCCGCTTCTCGTAGGAGTGCGGCGTCGTCACGTCGTGCTTCGCCCACAGGTCCGCGAACTCGCCGCTCTCGATGAGCAGAGCTTATCCACGGAGTGATGCTCCCTGGACACCACGGTCCGGCCTGCTGCCGAGTCGCCGGCGGACCTCCTCGACGCCGGCGTGGCGAAGCTCGTCGAGAATCGCCTCGGCGTGCCGCCACGAGCGCCGCGCCGATGCCGGGTCTGCCGCCGCGGCGTACGCGTCGCCGAGATGGATGGAGACGTCGGCTTCGTGGAACGGGTCGCCGATGTCGCGGAACAGTGCCAAGGCGTGCTGGTAGCAGTCGACGGCCTGGCCGAGGTCACCGGAACGGTGGTAGGCGTAGCCGAGGCTGTCCCAGGTGTTCGCCTCAACTCGGCGGTCGCCGAGCCGCTGCAGAATCGCCAGCGCTTCGCCGCAGCAGCGCAGCGCCTCCCGGTAGTCGCCGAGCAGGCAGTGGTACCAGCCGACGCCGTTGAGCGCCTTGGCGATGCCGGGTTTGTCGCCGGTCTGCCGGAACAGGTCGAGCCCGGCGCTGGTGTGGGCGAGCGCTTCGTCGAGTTCGTCGCGTAGCTCGGCCAGGCGGCCCAGGCTGTGCCGGACCCGAGCCTGGCCGAGGACGTCGCCGAGTGCGGTGAGGTGGTCGAGGGCGTGGCGATAGTGGATCTCGGCGTCGGTGTAGTCACCCGACCATTGGCAGGCGCGGGCGAGACCGCGGTGGCTGTAGGCGATCGCGCGCCGGTCGCCGAGCCGGTCGGCGGCGCGCAAGACCGTGCCGAGCGCGGGTTTCCATTCGGGCCACAGGCCGCGGCGTTCGACGAACTCGGTCAGCGTGCACACCACCTGTGCGGCGCGCCGGTCGAAACCTTCGGTGCCGCCGAGGCGGACGAGCGCGAGGATGGCGCGATATTCCGCGATGAGCCAGTCGAGGGCCTTGTCGTGGGTCGGCAACGGGGCGGCGGTGACCCCGTCGAGCGGGTCGGCGACCGGGATGTCGTCGCGGTAGGCATCGAGGAGCTCGGCGGCGGCGTGTGCGGTCTGCAGGTAGTGGTCGAGCAGCCGGTGCAGTGCACCCGTGCGGTGCGTCACGGTGTCACGGCGGTGGGCCTGTTCGAGCGCGTACGCCCGGATGAGGTCGTGGAAACCGTAGCGTCCATCGTGGAGGGTGGTGAGCAGGTTGGCGCCGCTGAGTTCGGCGAGCTGCCGGCGCGCCTGCGCGATCGGGACGGCGGCGAGGCTCGCCGCCGCGGCGGCGCTGATCTCGGTTCCCGGGTGCAGGGCGAGGCTGCGGAACAGCCGGGCGGCCTGCGGGCTGAGCGCCGTGTACGACCAGGAGATGACGGCCCGCACGTCGGTGCGCTCGTCGCCGCCGGACAGCGCGTCGAGGGCGTCGGTCTCCACCAGCATCTGCTCGGCGATGGTGGCGAGGGAGAGCGCGGGTTCGGTCTCGGCGCGGGCGGCCACGATACCCAGCGCGAGCGGCAGGCCCGCGCACCGGCTGATGATGTCGTCGACGGCGTCGGGTTCGTGGACGACGCGTTTCTGCCCCAGCCGTTGCGCCAGCAGGGTGTGCGCGGTGTCGCGGGCGAGGACGTCGACGGGTACCGCGGTGGCGCCCTCGTGGACCACGAGCGGGGTGAGCTTGTTGCGGCTGGTGACCACGGCGACGCAGCCGGCGGCGCCGGGCAGCAGGGGCCGGACCTGGTCGGCGTCGTGCGCGTTGTCGATCAGGACCAGCACCCGTCTGCCGGCGAGGGCGCTGCGGTACATACCGACGCGGGCCTCCAGCGTCTCGGGGATGCCTTGCGAGGCGATGCCGAGCGCCTCCAGGAACCCGTGCAGGATGTCGGCGGGTTCGGCCGGCGCGGTGTCGGGACTGAACCCGCGCAGGTTCGCGTACAGCTGACCATCAAGGAACTCGGGTGCGATCCGGTGGGCGAACACGACGGCCAGGGATGTCTTGCCGACGCCGGGTGGTCCGGACACGGCGACGGTCACCGGTGCCGGCTCGCCGTGGGAGCGAAGGGCCTCGTCGAGGCGTTCCAGTTCGCCGTGGCGGCCGACGAAATGCGGCATGGCGGGCGGCAACTGCGCCGGCGCGACCGGAGCATGGACCGCCGGGGCGGTCGCGACGGCCGGTGGGTGCGGTTCCAGGGCCGGGTCTTGGCGAAGCATCGCCGTCTCCAGCCCCCGGAGCCGCCGACCGGGGTCGACGCCGAGGTCGTCGGCGAGGCGTTCGCGGATCTGCCGGAGCACGCCGAGGGCGTCGGCTTGCCGGCCGCAGCGGTACAGCGCGAGGATCAGCTGGGCGTGCAGCACCTCGTCGAGCGGGTGGTGCGGGGCGAGGGCCTGCAGTTCGCCGGCGAGCGCGGTGTGCTCACCCATGGCGAGCCGGGCGTCGACGAGCGCCGTGAACGCGGCGGTGCGCAGCAGCTCGATCCGGCCGGCCTCCGCGCCGAACCAGTCGATCTCCTGCAGATCGGCGAGGGCCGGCGAGTGCCACAGATCGAGCGCGCCGCGCAGCGCCGCCGCCCGCGCGGCCGGGTCCTCGATGCGCTCGGCGCGGGCGATGAGCCGTTCGGCGGTGCGCAGGTCGGTCGCGTCGCCGGCGAGATCGAGCTTGTAGCCGGGCGCCGCCGCGACGATCGCGTCGCGGGTGCGGAACAGACCTCGCAGGTGCGACACGTGCTGCTGCAGCGTGTTGCCGGCGGTCGCGGGTACGTTATCGGACCAGACGATGTCGATGAGCCGCTCGGCGCTGATGATCTGCCCGGGGGACAGCGCGAGGGCCGCGAGAACGGCCTTGCGGCGCACACCGGCGACCGGCACCGCGGTGCCATGAAGGACGACGCCGATCGGCCCGAGCAGCCGTACGTGCTGGTCCTCCGGGCGGGGCATAGGCTCCATGGTGACGGATCCGGTGGCATCTGCGCCCATTTGCCCGCTGTCGAGTCCTCGACAGGTGAGGCTGGGGTCAGCCCGCCGCGGCGGCCAACCGCGGCCGGCGCGACGGCCCGCCCGCCCCCAGCACGCATCTGGGTTGATCCCCGGAAGGCGATCGGCGCGGCGCCGAACCAGGCTCAACCGGCGGAGGGGCCGATCGGCGGCAGTTCCTCGGCCTCAGCGTCACTCCTACCGGCGGACTTCAGCGGCCAAGACGCTCGCTCACGCGAGGCGTGACCCGGCGATGGTCATAATTGGTGATCTCAGAGAGCTGTCACCATCGAAAGGCGGCGAGGTGCTCAGCGGCAAGTTGGTCGTCGGTAAACTCGCCTTGAGGCTCTCAAGTTGCCTGCTGCTTGCCGCTGCGGTCTTGACCATGGTCTACGCCGTCTCCTCGGTGTGGCTGTACTACGTCAGGGTCGATGCTTACGAGGACGCGGTCGCGGCCGGCGCTGTCGGATCGGGGTCCTTCGAGGGGTTCGGCGCTGTGCTCAGCCATGGCTTCGCGGTCCTACAGTTCGCCGTTGCCGCGGCGATGATTGGGCTAGCCAGGTCGAACCTGCGAGGCAGCGGCCCGGCCCGAACCACGACCTGGTGGCTGGGTGGCGTGATGCTCTGCTTCCGGCGTTGAAGGTCGCGGCGACGGCACGGGGCTCGGGCGGCTCACAGCGGCACGATCGAGGCCGTGAGCCGGCCGGAGGAGATGTCGATGAGCCCGAGGCTTCGTACGCCGGGCAGGCCGGCGAACGGCCCGCGCTCGCGGCTCGCGTCGATCGTGTAGGAGAGGGCGCCCGACAGCACGACCGGCACGCCTTCGACGGCGCCGAACAGCGGGTAGTGGTAGTGGCCGGCGAGGATCGCGCGCACGTCCCGGCCGCGGATGACCGCGGCGAGTGAGGCCGGGTTCACCAGCTCGCCCGTCCGCATGCCCTCGATCCGCGTGCCGAGCGGCGGGTGATGCATCGCGAGGATCGTGCCGTGGGGCGCGGCGACGGCGAGCTCCGCCTCGATCCACGCGAGTTGCGCGGCGGAGAGCTCGCCGTCGCCGCGGCCGCGCTCGGAGCTGTCGAGCGCGATGATCCGCAGCCCGCCGAGCCGGTGGACGCGGTCGCGGGGAGTGCCGTCGCCGTCCTCGCCGAGCGTAGCGGCGATCATGGCGGGGTCGTCGTGGTTTCCGGCGGCCCACACGACCTCGACGTCGCGGGCCGCGAGGCCGGCGAACGCCTCGGCGAGACGGCGGTAGTGGGCCGGGTCGCCGGCGTCGGCGAGGTCGCCGGTGAGGACGACGGCGGAGAGCCCGTCGAGCCGGTCGAGCACCGCCAGCGCGGCGGCCAGCCCCGCGTAGCCGTCGTCGTCCGGGCGGCCGAGGTGGAGATCGCTGAGGTGCGCGAGGAGGTAGGAGGTCACATCGTCCATGGTCGCGGTGGAACATTATTCAGTTCAACTCGAAAGATGGAATATTCATCCGTCGGCCACCTCGTCGACCACGGAACGTATCTCCGGCGGCCGTACCGTCCCGGACATGGATTCAGTGACCGACCCCACGTCGGCCTCCGGCCGCCCCCCTGGCTCCGTGACGGAGATGGCCCGCGCTGTCTCCGGATCGCTCGCCCCGGGCGAGACCCGCGTCGTGAACGCGCTGCTCGCCCTCGGGCCGGAGGTCATCCACGCCTCGGTCACGGAAGTCGCGGCGCTCGCGCAGACGAGCGTCGGCACGGTCGTGCGCGCGAGCCAGAGCCTGGGCTTCAAGGGGTTCCAGGCCGCGAAGATCGCGCTCGCACAGGATCTGCGCCCGCGCGACGAAGGACTGCCGACCGACGACATCGCCGCGGGGGACGAGCCCGCGGCCATCCTCGCGAAGCTCGCGAGCGGGAGTGCCGACGCCCTGCGCGGGACGACCGCGAGTGTCGACGGCGCGCAGCTCGCCGCCGCGGTGCGGACCATCTCGGACGCGCGCCGGGTGCTCTTCCTCGGCGTCGGCACGAGCGCCCCGCTCGCGCAGGACGCCGCCTACCGGCTCTCGACGATCGGCGTCGACGCGCAGGCGCCGGCCGACGTCCACGTGCAGCACGTGTGCGCGCGCCTCCTGCGCCCCGGCGACGTCGGGGTCGCCGTCAGCCACACCGGCGCGACCAAGGAGACGCTCGGCGCGGCGCGCGCCGCGAAGGAGGCGGGTGCGACGGTGATCGCGGTCACGAGCTTCAGCACGACCCCCCTCACCACGGTCGCGGACCTCGTGCTCGTCGCCGGTGCCCGCGAGACGAACTTCCGCGTCGAGGCGATGGCGAGCCGGATGGCACACCTGCTCGTGCTCGACGCGCTCTACACCGGCGTGCTGCTCCACGACTCGGAGCGGGCCCGCGTCGCGCAGCTGCGGACGGCCGACGTGCTCGCCGAGCACCGGTTCTGAGCCGATGATCCCCGCACACCGCATGCGTATCGAGGCCGTGGTGTTCGACTGCGACGGGGTTCTCGCGGACACGGCCGCGTGCTGGCAGCTCGCCCTCGACGATGCCGCCTCCGTCGTCGGCCTGCGGCTGCGGACCGCTCAGCGCGAGGCGCTGCGCGGCGCCGCCGTCACGAGCGGCGCGCACGCGATCGCCGCCTGGACCGCCGCGGCGGATCGGATTCCCGAGCTCGAACGCGCCATCCACGCCTCGCTCATGGCGAGCCTCCGGCACGGCCCGCTCGAGCCGCTCGCCGGCATCCCCGAGCTGCTCGCGACGCTCGCCGCCGGCGGGATTCCGCTCGCCGTCGCGAGCAACGCGCCGGTCGCGTTCCTCGACGGCGTGCTCGAGCGCATCGGTGTCCACCACCGGTTCACGGCCGTCGTGAGCGCGGAGACCGCCGGCCGCCCGAAACCCGCCCCCGATCCGTACCGCGCGGCGTGCGAGGCGCTCGGCGCGGACCCGGCCCGAAGCGTCGCGGTCGAGGACAGCGAGGTCGGCGTGCGCTCGGCGCGCGCGGCCGGACTCGGCGTGATCGGCATCGGCCCCGACCTACGCCCGGACCATCCCGCCCTGCTCGTCCACGCGCGATCCGCCGCCGACCCGCGCATCGCCGCGCTCCTACTCCAGTGACCCACGTCAACCGAGGCGCAAGGAGAAACCCATGTTCCGCAACCGAGGCATCGCGGCCGCCGCGGTGCTGACCGTCATAACCGGAGCCCTGATCGGGTGCAGCGCCGATCCGTCCACATCGGACGGGAAGTCCGTCCTCCGCGTCGGCATGAACAGCGGCGAGGCCACCCTCAACCCCGCCGTCAACCTCGTCGGCCGGTTTCAGAACCTGTCGAACGAGGGTCTTGTCCACGCGACCGACGACGGCACCTTCCAGCCTTTGCTCGCGACCGAGTTCGGCTATGTCGGCACGGGCAACACCGACTTCCGGTTGAAGCTGCGCGACCATGTCGAGTTCTCGGACGGCACGCCCCTGAACGCGGCCGCCGTGCAGGGCTGGATCCAGTACTACCACGACGCCAACGGCCCGCTCGCGAAGGGCCTGGACCTCAAGTCGATCGACACACCCGACGACCTGACGGTGGTGATCCACCTGAAGGCGCCGAATCCGATCGTGCCGTTCCTGCTGTCCGACATCGGGGGCGGATACGGGCTCGTCAGCTCTCCCGCGGCGGTCAAGAACCCGACGCTGCTCAAGACGCAGACGTTCGGCGTCGGACCGTACGTGATCGATCCCGGCCGCACGGTCGCCGGCGCGGAGGACGGCGCGAAGTTCGTCTTCGTGCCGAACAAGCAGTACTACGACCAGGACAAGATCCACTTCCAGGAGATCGACTTCACCGTCTACACGCAGCCGTCGACGATGCTGGCCGCCATCCAGACCGATCAGCTCGACATCGCACAGGGCGACATCTCGACGAACGACGCGGCGAAGTCCGCGGGCCTGGACCTCGTGGGCGCCGACACCGGCTGGATCGGCTTCCTGATGATGGATCGCGGTCCGTACCTCCCCGGCGGGTCGACCGTCAACCCGCTGCACGACGTGCGCGTCCGCCAGGCGCTCAACTACGCGGTGAACCGCGACGCGATCATCCACGGCATCGTCAAGGCGTCGGGAACGGCGACCTCACAGGCTCCGACGACCGACGGCGCCGACCCCGCCTACGACAACTACTACGCATACGACCCGCAGAAGGCCAAGGAGCTCCTCGCCGAGGCCGGCTACGCGAATGGTTTCACGCTCAAGGTGACGAGCCAGAGCTACATCGGCACGCTCGGGGATCCGGTGCTGCAGGCGTTCGCCAGCGACCTGAGCAAGGTCGGCGTCACGCTCAAGATCACCACCACGTCGTCGGTCACCGACTTCGTCAACGCGATCTTCAGCGGCGACTGGGTCGCGTCCGGGTTCCTGCAGCAGCCGTACCTGCCGATGTTCCAGTTCTACGGGTACTACACCGGCAAGGACGTCATCCTCAGCCAGAACGGCAGCGACGATCCCGAGCTCGACGCCCTCTACGACAAGGCGCTCGCCGCGGCGGACCCGGGCCCCATCTGGCGGCAGATGTCCGCGCGAACGGTGGAGCAGGCGCACATCGTGCCGCTGTTCCGGTTCAAGTCGTACTGGTACACCCGCACCGACATCCAGGGCGTGCACTTCAGCCCCAACACGGCATTCCCCGACCCCCGCGAGTGGACCCGCAAGTGACCGGCACCGCGACGATCTCCACACATCCGGTGCTCCTCGTCGTCGCGCGCCGCCTCCTCCTGGCGATCCCGCTCCTGCTCATCGTCTCGGTGCTCTCCTTCGTGCTCGTCTCGGTGACGCCGGGAAGCGCCGTCGACGCGATCCTCGGGGTCAACGCGACCCAGCAGCAGCGCGACGCGCTCACCGAGCAGCTCGGCCTGGATCTGCCGCTGCCCGAGCAGTACTGGCGATGGCTGCACAACGCCGTCCGGGGCGACCTGGGGGACTCGATCCTCAACGGCCAGCCCATCGCCCGCCTCATCGAGCTCCGGCTCCCCATCACGCTCTCGCTCATCGGCGGGGCCCTGGTCGTCATCCTCGTCGCCGGTACCGGCCTCGGCACCCTCTCCGCGCTGCGCGGCGGAGCGCTCGGGCGGATGATCGACGTGCTCGCCCTGCTCGGCTACGCCCTGCCCGCCTTCTGGCTCGGCACCGAGCTGGTCGCGATCTTCTCGGTGTCGCTGCGCCTGCTGCCCGCGACGGGGTACGTGCCGATCGCCCAGTCCCCGGCCGACTGGGCGCGCTCGCTCGTCCTGCCGGTCGCGGCGCTGTCGCTCGAGGGCATCGGCTCGACCGCCAAGCTCACCCGCGAGGGGATGCTCGACGTGCTCGGCAGCGAGCACATCCGGATGGCCCGGGCGAATGGTCTCTCGCCCCGGTCGATCGTGTTCCGGCACGCATTGCGGCACACCGCGATGCGCGTGCTCACCCTCACCGGGCTCCAGGTGATCGGGCTGCTCGGCGGGACGGTGTTCGTCGAGAGCGTCTTCGCCCTCCCCGGCCTCGGCTCGCTCATGGTGAACTCCGCGACCCGGCACGACCTGCCCGCCGTCCAAGGGGTCGCGCTGTGCTTCACGCTCGTCGTGGTGCTCGTGAGTCTCGCCGTCGACCTCGCCTACACGGCACTCAACCCGAAGGTGACCGTGCGATGACGCTCCTCGCTCCCAAGCCCTCGGTCGTCGCCGAGCCCGGCTTCCTGCGCCGGCTGCTGCGCCGCCCGGCCGCCCTGATCTGCGGCGGGTACATCGTGCTGCTCGTGCTCGTCGCCGTCGTCGCCCCGATCGTCCTGCCGCACGTCGCGACCGACAACGCCGGCGACCTGTCGGCGACCGGGCAGGGGCCGAGCACCGCGCACCCGCTCGGCACCGACTCGCTCGGGCGCGACGTGCTCGCCCGGCTGCTCGTGGGAACCCGGCCCACGATGATCGGCGTACTCCAGGCGCTCGTCGTGGCGCTCGCGCTCGCCGTGCCGGTCGGCCTCGCCGCCGGATACCGCGGCGGGTGGCTCGACCGCGTCGTCGGATGGCTCGCCGATCTGATCTTCTCGCTGCCCGGCATCATCATCGTGATCGTCGTGCTCGCCGTCTTCCCCGGCAGCACGCTCGCCGCGATGACCACGCTCGGCCTGCTCGCGAGCCCCGGCCTCATGCGCGTCATCCGCTCGGTGACCCTCCCGCTGCGCGACGAGCTCTACGTGCAGGCGGCCCGGACGGCGGGCCTCCGCACGCCGTACCTGCTGAGCCGGCACATCCTGCCCCGCATCGGCGGCACGATCGTCGTGCAGGCCTCGTTCTTCGCCGCCGCGGCGCTCACCGTGCAGTCCGGGCTCGCGTTCCTCAGCCTGCTGGCCGCGCCCCCCGCGCCGAGCTGGGGCGGGATGGTGGCCGACGGCGCGAAGGTGCGCTTCGTGCAACCGTGGCTCAGCTGGCCTCCCGGCATCGCCATCGGCCTGACGATCCTCGCGTTCTGCCTGCTCGGCGACGCGGTCCGCGATGCCGCGACGGAGGGATGGACCGGCCGGATCGGTGCGAGAATGTTTGGCCCGGGTCCGCGTCACCTGCGGACCGTTCCTCCCGGGCGACTCGGGCCGGGGCCCAGCTTCGCCGGCCCTGGCCCTGCGACTGCGCGGTGCCAAGAGCCGCTACCGCCGTCGCTGCTCGCCGTCGAGGGCCTCAGCGTCGCCGTCCCCGCGGGCGACGGCGACCGCCTCCTGGTCGAGGGCGTCAGCTTCGACGTGCGCGCCGGCGAGACCGTCGGCATCGTCGGCGAGTCCGGATGCGGCAAGACCGTCACAACGCGTGCGATCACCGACCTGCTGCCCGGCGGAGCGTTCCGCACGGCGGGCCGCATCCGCTTCGACGGCGTGGACCTCGCCGCCCTCGGCGAGCGCGAACTGCGCCGGTACCGCGGGCGGCGGATCGCCGTGGTCTCCCAGGAGCCGATGGCGAGCTTCGACCCCCTCTTCCGGGTGGGCGACCAGATCGCCGAGGCCGTGCGCCGGCATCTGCGCCTCGGCCGGGCGGCGGCCCGCGCCCGCGCCGTCGAACTGCTGGCGAGCGTCCACCTCCCCGACCCGGCCGCCGTCGCGCGCGCCTACCCGCACGAGCTGTCCGGCGGGATGGCCCAGCGTGCCGCCATCGCGCGCGCCCTCGCGGGCGAACCGCAGCTGCTCATCGCCGACGAGCCGACGACCGCCCTCGACGTGACCGTGCAGGCGGGCATCCTCGACCTGCTGCGCGAGCTGCGCACGGACCGCGGGATGGCGATCCTGCTCGTCACCCACGACTGGGGCATCGTCGCCGACAGCTGCGACCGCGTCGTGGTGATGTACGCGGGGGAGGTCGTCGAACGCGCCCAGGTCGGGCCGATCTTCGCGGCGCCGCGGCATCCCTACACACAGGCGCTGCTCGCCTCCGATCCGCACGAGGCGCCCGCCGGCCGCGACCTGCCCACGATCCCGGGCACGGTTCCACCGCCGGGCGCCTGGCCGCCGGGGTGCCGCTTTCGCGAGCGCTGCGCCCTCGCGACGGCCGGCTGCGAGCGGCCGATCGCCCTCATCCCGGCCGGACCCGGCCAGGAGAGCCGCTGCATCCGCGCCGCGGAGGTGACGGCATGAGCGCCCGTGGGGGTTCTTGGCACCGCGGAGTCGCAGGGAGGCGCGCCAGCGCCGAGCGAGTCGCCTGGGAAGAACGGTCTGCGAGTGACGCGGACCCGGGCCCCGAAAAGGTGCCGCTCCTCGAGCTTCACGACGTGTCCGTCGACTACGGTTCCGGCCGCAAGACCTTCCGGGCCGTCGAAGGGATCGGCCTTTCGCTGGGGATCGGGCGCACGCTCGCCCTCGTCGGCGAGTCGGGATCCGGCAAGACGACGATCGGCAAGGCCATCCTCGGCGTCGAGCGGGTCGCGGGCGGCGAGATCCGCTTCGACGGCGAGGACATCACGCATGCCTCCCCGTCGCGGCGGCGCGAGCTCACCGCCGAGATCCAGGTCGTGTACCAGGATCCGTTCAGCTCGCTCAATCCCGCCCGCACGATCGGCCAGACCGTCGGCGAGATGCTGCGTCCGCACGGCCGGCCGGCCGCGAACGTCGTGCGCAGCCGGGTCGCGGAGGCGCTCGAGCGCGTCGGCCTGCCCGCGTCGACGGCCGACCGCTATCCCGGCGGGCTCTCGGGTGGCCAGCGGCAGCGTGTCGCCATCGCGCGCGCCCTCATCGTCGAACCGCGGCTCATCGTGTGCGACGAGCCGGTGAGCGCCCTCGACACCTCGGTGCAGGCACAGGTGCTCAACCTCCTGCGCGAGCTCCAGCGGGATCTCGGCGTGAGCTACGTCTTCATCTCGCACGACCTCGCGGTTGTCCGGCACGTCGCACACGACATCCTCGTCCTGCGGCGCGGTCGCGTCGTCGAGTACGGCGACGCGACGCGCATCGCGACGCGGCCCGCCGAGGACTACACGCGTGCGCTCCTCGCCGCCGCCCCCATCGCGGATCCGGTCCGCCAGCGCGAGCGCCGCGCCGCGCGCGCCCTCCTTGCCTGATACCCAACCCCTACGAACCGGAGGAATCCGACCATGCGGCTGCGCGTACTCACCCTGAACGTCCTCAACCTCGAGGGCGACCCCCGGCGGCAGGACATCCTGAACGCCGAGATCCGCCGCCTCGACCCCGACCTCGTGTCGCTCCAGGAGGTCGTCGTCAACGAGGAACACGACCAGCTCGCCCGGCTGCTCGACGGCACCGGCCTGCACGGCACCCACCAGGCGCACACCCTCGGCTACGCCGTGCCCTGGTCGGAGCGTTACGGCGGCACCGCGCTCGCGACGCGCTGGCCGCACACGGTGGTCGAGACCCTCGACCTGCGGCTGCCGGAGACCGGCGATGTCCACCCCTGGGGCGCGATCGGCGCCGCCGTCGACATCCCCGGCGAGGGCGAGCTGCTGTTCGTCGCGACCACCAACGGGGCGTCGCTCGCCGACGAACGCGCCCGCGAGCGCCACGTCGTCAAGCTCGCGGAGCTGGACGACCGCCACCGGCGGAAGCTCCCGACGATCATCGCGGGCGACTTCAACGCCCGCCCGGAGGCGTCGAGCATCCGCTTCATGCGCGGCCTGCAGTCGCTCGACGGCCGCACCGCCGGCTACTACGACACCTGGGAAATCGCCGGCGACGGCCCCGGGTACACCTGGAGCTACGACAATCCGTCGGCCGCCTGGATCATGGATTACATCATCCGGCAGCCCTCGCCCCGGATGCGCATCGACTACGTCTTCGTCGCGACGAGCCAGACGCGCCACCTCGACGGCGAGTGCCGGGTCAGGCGCGCGCAGCTCGCGTTCGAC
This sequence comes from Dactylosporangium sp. CA-092794, assembly GCF_050948465.1. Classification (NCBI taxonomy): domain Bacteria; kingdom Bacillati; phylum Actinomycetota; class Actinomycetes; order Micromonosporales; family Micromonosporaceae; genus Dactylosporangium; species Dactylosporangium sp. CA-092794. Next base: position 2,841,286 of record NZ_CP192044.1, read on the forward strand.
CAGCCGGTCGACGGCGTCTGGCCGAGCGACCACTACGGTGTGCTCGTCGACTTCGAGCTCTCCGGCAACATCGAGCGGTTCGAGCGCCAACCGTTGCCCTGGTCGCACTGACCCGCGCGGGGCTTCAGTGAGATCGGCGTAACAGCGCGAGCAGCGGTCGCGGCCCGCACCACCGCAGTAGCGTGAGATCGTGCCAACGACGGACGTTCTCACCACCAGCGAGCTCGCCGACCTCCACCGCTCCGCGCTCGGCGCGGCCAACCCGCTCGGCGTTGCCGCCGAACTGGCCGGCGCGGTCGACCAGGGCCGGCTGGCCGACCCGGGCGATGCCGGGTATGCACTGACCCTGGCCGCGGAGATCGCCGAGAGCCGGGGGAAGCTGGACGCCGCGCTGCGGTATGCGGATCACGCCGTCGCGGCGTACCGGACGGACGACGACACCCGGGCCGGATTCGCCCGAGCCCTCCGCGCCCGGGTCCTGTTCCGCTCCGGCGGCCGCGACGAGGAGGCGCTGGGCGAGCTCACCGCCCTGCGGCCGCTGCTCACCGAGCAACCCGACGCCGCCGCCTACCTCAGCGCGGCGCTGGACGCGGGCGGCCGCACCGACCTGGCCGAGCAGTGGCTGACCGACGCCGTCGGGTCCCTCCTCGCCGAGCGCGCCACGCCCCCGGAGCCGTCGTCCGACACCGAGGCGTCCGGCGCCCTCTTCTTCCTGCTGCAACAGCGACACCGGGTCCGGCACGAGCTGGGCCTGCCGCACGATCAGCACGACAACCTGGCGGACCGCCTGGAGAGCGAGCTGACCGGCCGGGCCGAGGCGGCGGCCGCCGAGCCCACCGCGCTGGTCTTCTGGCCGCGAGCCGAATTCGACCGCCTGCTGTCGCAGTGGCCGGCGCTGACCGACACATACGGGCCGGACTGGGACGAGCACCGGGCCCGGCTCGAGCGGGAGCTGGTGCGGCTCGCCGACGCCGGCCGTCCCGGGCTGACCCTGCTCACCGGCTCGATCGACGGCCTGTCCGGCTTCGCCGGCCGGCGCGGCGAAGACCCGGCCGACCTCCAGGTCCATGCGGGCTATGCGGAACACCTGGCCGGGCAGCCCGGACAGATCCCATGGCCGCCGGCCCGCAACGAGCCGTGCTGGTGCGGTTCGGGCAACAAGTACAAGAAGTGCTGCCTGCCCCGCTCCCGCGGCTGACCAGCCCGGTAGCCGTGGCAACGTTCGCGGAATGGAACGAGCTGTACGAATCGGCCTACGACACGCCCGGCGACCTCAGCGGCCTGGCCTGCCCGGACTGCGGCCGCCACGCGCTGCACCTGGTGTACACCGGCGACCTCGACCAGCTGACCGGCTGGGGAACCTTCTGGTGCGACAACTGCCTGCGGGGCATCGGCATCTCCCGCGCCGTCGTCCCCGAAGGCGCTATCCTGCGCGACCGGCATCTCCCACCCGAGCACCGCCGGCCCCGCATCCCGGGCAACGTCCAACTCGTCCCGGATGAACTCCCGCCCTGACTCGAACCGTGGTTCCTCCGTGGCAGGTATCTCGTCCTCACTATGGTGGTCGCAGAACGCAATCACCAGGGGATGGGGGAGAGGCTCGTGCTGAGGCAGGTCGCGGAGGGTGTGCTGGTCCACGAGAGCGAGTTCTGCCAGAGCAACGCCGTTGTCGTGCAGGGCCGGGGTGGCGTGTTGGTCATCGACGCCGGGGTGCTGGGCGACGAACTGGCCTGCCTCGCGAACGACGTGTCCGATTCGGGCCAGACCGTCGCGGTGGGCTTCTCGACGCATCCGCACTGGGATCACCTGCTGTGGCACCCCGGCCTCGGGGCGGCGCCCCGCTACGGCACGGCCCGCTGCGCGGCCACGGTCAGGGACCGGCTGTCGAACGGAATCGATGCACGCCGGTTCGGTATTCCCGACGAGGTACCACTGGACCTGCTGGGCCTCATCACCGGCCTGCCCGCGGATGCCGCGCGAATTCCGTGGGACGGCCCCGAGGTCCGGATCATCGAGCATCAGGCGCACGCCCCGGGCCATGCGGCCCTGCTGATCGCGGAGCGCGGCGTTCTTATCGCCGGCGACATGCTTTCCGATGTCCTGATCCCGATGCTCGATCCGACCGGCACCACTGACCCGATCGACGACTACCTGGCCGCGCTGCGGCTGCTCGACGCCGTCGCAGACGATGTCGACGTCGTCGTCCCCGGCCACGGCTCCATCGGCGCAGCCGACCAGGTCCACGCACGCATCGACCAGGACCGGGCGTACGTGCACGCCCTGCGCGACGCCCACGCTCTGAGCGATCCGCGGGTCGGCCTATCGGCCAAGCCCGGCTGGGAGTGGGTGACCGACGTCCACGAACGCCAACTCCAGCACCACGCCCAAACCAGCGAGCGCGACGGGACACACCGCTAGCGACCGGTGTAGGCCAACCCGGACGTGGCCGGCTCCTGATCGGTCGTCCGGGACAGCGCGGCATGACGGTTCCGCCTATTGTTCCGTCCGTGACTGACGCTGCTGAGCCGGCTTCGATCGACGAGCCGGTCGCAATCATCGAGGCGCCGGCTGCCGGCGAGGGTCACCTTCACCTGAACCGCCATCATCGTCGGAACCGGATTCGCTGACCTTGAATCGCGCCGGCTGAACGAACGTCGCGGACGAGGTGTTGACCGGGGCACCGGCCCGCGCCGCCCGGGCATCGGCGCCGCTGGCCGCGATGCCCGCCGGCGACCCAGCGGCGCCCCCGCCCGCCCCAACGCCGCGGCGCGATCACGTCCCAAATGGCTGGGCGCGCGGTGCAGGGACCGGAAGTCTCCGTGATCATGCAGAGCCCGCGTCGGCACCAACGGTTTTTCATGATCACGGAGTACTGATGTACCCCTGTGTACCACAAGTCTCCGGGATCATGGCAAACCCGGTGTGCGGTCTCCGCGGGCAGCATGATCGCGGAGACATACGTCCGGTCCGGCCGGGCAGATCGCAGGTTGCGCCCGACTGGTGCGACATCCGCACCGGGGGTCGGCACCACCGATTGTGCTGACCTACCGGCAGGTCCTCGTCGGGTGGGCGAATGCCAAGCTGATCCGCCTGGCCGCCGGAGCAGGCTGGCCGCACTATCGCACAGTGGCGGTGCGCGGTGCTAGGACGGTTGCCGGCCACGGGCATACTGCGCCGGGGTCTGGTTGTAGCGCTGGCGGAATGACCGGATGAAGTGGCTGCTGTCGGCGAACTGCCAGCGCGCCGCGACCTCCGAGACAGTGTGGCCGGCGGTCAGGGCGCGGCGGGCCTCTTCCAGACGGCGGCGCCGGATGTAGGCGGCGACCGGTTCGCCGGTGTCCGCGAACGCGCGGTGCAGGGTGCGCACGGAGACGTGCAACTCGCGGGCGAGCAGGCTGGGCGTCAGTTCAGGGCGGGTGAGCCGCTGGTCGGCGAGTTCGCGGGCCGCCGTGGCCAACGCGGGCGCCAAGGCGGGCTCGCCGGCGTCGACGTAGTGGTGCACCACACCGCGGGTCAGCTCGATCAGCGCGTTTCTGGCCGCCTCGGCGCCGTAGCCGGTGAGTTCATCGATCGTGTCGTGGAGCAGGCTGGCGTGGGCCAGCAGGAGGCGTACCTCGGGTGTGACGGCCGAGCCGCTGATCGGCCTGTCGCCCGCGTGGCCGCCGACGGCCCCGGCCGGTAGCGCGATGGTGGCGCCCGCGGTCTGCGGGCTCGCCTCGAAGCTGGTCAGGCCGGCGGTGCGCCGTACCATGAACCGCCCGCCGGGCAGGGCGACCGGGTCGCCGGAGTGCCGCAGGATCCAGGAACCTCGGTGCACGACGTACAGCCGCAGCTCGTCCGGCGTGTGCGGCGGAACGTCGGATCGCACCCTGACCGCGGTGCGGAAGTCGGTGAGGATCGCGTCCCGTAGCCGGGCCTCCCGGGTGTGGACGCGGGCGCCGAGTTCGGTGCCGGCGGCGTATTCCGGCGGTCGGCCGCAACTGTCGATTTGATCATCAAGTTCCGGAATTCCGCTCATATCTATCATTGTGGCCCGCATGTTCCACCAGATGGCTCCCGGATTCAATCGGCGGCGTCGGCGTACCACCTAGCTTCTGGACCGAGGATCGTGCCCGACGGCAGCGAGGAGCAGCCCGTGACCAGCGCCCAGGAATCCACTCCGCCCGACGGTACGACGCCCGTGCTGGTGACCGGTTTTGATGCTGCCCGGCGGATGCTGTCCGAACGGCGGACGTCGAAGGTCCTCGACGCGGCAGCGATGGGACTCTCGCCGGAACTGGGCGACGCGATGCTGCGCATGATCCTGTTCCTCGACCCGCCGGACCACACTCGCCTGCGCCGTATGGTTTCGGCCGCCTTCTCCGCCGCGCACATCGAGGCGCTGCGCCCGCGCATCGAGCGCGTCGCGGCCGGCCTGCTGGACGCCATGGACGGTCCCGAGACGCTGGACCTCATCGAGGTGTACGCGTGGCCGCTGCCGTTGCAGGTCATCTGCGACCTGCTCGGCGTGCCGACCGATAGCCGCGAGGAGTTCCGCGCGTGGACCGCCATCGTGGCCGGCGGAGCGGCCCGGGAACATGAGCGGCCCGCCCAGCTGACCCGGTTGCTCGGCGTGATCCGGGGAATGATCGCCGACCAGCGTGTACACCCGGGTGATGGCCTGCTCACTGACCTGATCGCGGTCCGCGAGGAGCAGGACCGGCTCTCCGACGGCGAGCTGACCTCGATGGTCTTCGCGCTGCTGGTCGGCGGGCACGAGAGCACCGCGAGCCTGATCGGCAACGGGGTATTCCGGCTGCTTGAAGACCGCGAGCGATGGAACCGGCTCCGGGCCGAGCCCGGGCTTCTGCCCACCGCGATCGAGGAGTTCGTGCGGTTCGACTCCCCGCTGGCCACGACGACCTACCGGGCCGCCGCCGAGACGTTCGAGTTCGACGGCCGGACAATTGCGGCCGGCACGCCCATCGGCATCAGCCTGGCGCAGGCCAACCGTGACCAGAGCCGCTTCCCGCGGGCAGACCGGCTGGAGATGGACCGGGTCGAGAATCCGCATCTCGGTTTCGGGCACGGCACCCACTACTGCCTCGGCGCGCCCCTGGCCCGGATGGAGGCCCAGGTCGCGTTCGCCGCCTTGATGAACCGGTACCCCGACCTCGACCTCGCCGTTCCGGTCGGCGAGCTGACCTGGCGTTCCGACTTCATGCGGACCCTGCCCAGCCTTCCCGTCCGGCCCCGAGGCACCCGGCCGAACTGAAGCACGGTGATCAGGTCAGCGGGGTCAACCTCGGTCAGCCGGACCAGGGTCAGCCTGCCGCGGACCCTACCGGCCCTCACCGGCACCACGAGGCGGACCTTGGTGTCGTCCGCTAGCCGTCCTCTGTTGCTGCCCGCGTCAGCTCGAACACCCGCCGGGTGCGGGAGCGTGCGGCCACGACGATGGCCATGTCGTCTGTTAGGTGGCCCGTCAGCGGGTCCGCACCGATGCCGCTCTCTTCGAAGATATGCCACTCGAGACGGTCCAACGCCTTGATCGACTCCTGCCAGGCGTCCCGAAGTTCAAGCGATGCGAGGAGGTAGACGCGAGCGTCGAGGGTCTCCCAGCCTTCCGGTTTGCGTGGGCGGCGCAGTTCCCGGCGACGGTCAGCGTCGGTCGCTGCGTTGACGAATCGCTCGGCTGCGCTGGTCGCGACATTGATGTCGATATAGAGGGTCGCGCGAGCGTCGCGCAGCCGCGCGCGATGCTCGTTGCGGCTGCTGAGGGATGCGGTGATCATCGGGCCGATGACCGCGCCGACAAGCGTGCCGAGGATGCCGGCCACGGCGACGATGCTGGTGGCGTTCACGCGAGATGACGGTATCGGGAAAAGGCGGTGTCGCCCGCTCGATAGTCGGGTTCCCGCCTCGTTGGAGGACGGCCAACCGCACGTCGTCGTCCGTTCTGACGCCGCCGAACCGGATCGCGCTCCGATTATGGTACGGTGCCTCTTGGAAACGGAGCATAGTCCGGATCTCGGGCCTTCATTCCCCGGCAAGGAGACAAGTGAGCATGCAACAACCGAGCGTCAGCACGTCGGTGACCACGAGCCGAGCGGTCCAGCTCGAGTCATTCGGCGGCCCCCAGGTCCTGAACCTCCGCGAGGTACCCGCACCGCAGGCCGGCTCGGGGCAGATCCGTGTGCGAGTCACCGCGGCCGGACTGAACCCGATGGACTGGTTCATGACCTCCGACGCGGAGACCGCCGCTCGATTCGGCTTGAGCCTGCCGTCCGGGTTCGGAACCGACTATGCCGGGGTCGTGGACCAGGTCGGTGACGGCGTGACCGAGTTCGCGGCCGGCGACCGAGTGTTCGGCGGCGCCCTCTCCCGCGCGGTCGCCGACCACGTAGTCATAGATGTGGCAGGGACCATCGCGGTGGGCGGCGACGCGCACCGTACCCCCGACGGCGTTGACGACCGCACGGCCGCCATCCTTGCAATCGGGGGGTGCACAGCCGCCGCCGCGCTCGCCGTTGTCAAACCCGGCCCGGGCGACACGCTGCTCATCGGCGGCGCGGGAGGCGGGGTCGGCGTGTTCGCCGTGCAGCTCGCTCGCCTCGCGGGCGCGCGAGTGATCGGGACGGGATCGGCGACGTCGGCCGATGCCCTGCGTGCCCTCGGGGCCGAGCCGGTCGCTTATGGCGACGGCCTGGTCGACCGGCTCCGTGCCCTGGCTCCCGCCGGCGTCACCGCGGCCATCGACCTGTACGGGACGGAGACGGCGCAGGCGGCACGGGAACTTGGCGTTCCGGACGGGCGCATCACCACCATCGCCGCACAGGTCGACGGCATCACACCGGCAAACGGCGCCAACGCCGCCCCCGGCGCCATAGAGGAGATCGCTCGCCTGGTCGCGGCGGGCCAGCTCCGTGTGCCCATCGCGGCAAGCTTCCCGGTCGAGCAGATCCGCGCCGCGGTCGAGCTTCAGGCCGGCCGGCACGTGCACGGCAAGGTCGTCATCGACCTCTAGCTTTATCTTGGGGGGTTCTCGCGCGCACGGGTTGTCCAGCGGCCGATGCTCGGTGGCGGCGCTGGTGTCGACCGCGACCTTCTCCACGCCCGCCCTCGTCTCAGTCGAGGCAGAACTCGTTCCCCTCCACGTCCTGCATGTTCAGGCACGACTCGTTGAACTCGTCGGCGATCAGCAGCCGCCCCCGCACCGCCCCCAGCGGAACGAGCCGCGCGCACTCGGCCTCGAGCGCCGCCAGCCGCTCCGCCCCCTTCAGCCCGGTCCCGACCCGCACATCGAGATGCACGCGGTTCTTCACGACCTTGCCCTCGGGCACCCGCTGGAAGTACAGCCGCGGCCCCACCCCGTTGGGGTCCGCACACGCGAACCCGTGATACTGCCGCTCGGGCGGCAACGTGCGCTCATACTCGTCCCAGTTCGCAAACCCTTCAGGCGGCTCCGGTACCACGTACCCGAGCACGGCGCACCAGAAGCGCGCGACCCGCTGGGGATCCGCACAGTCGAACGTGACCTGAACCTGCCTGACGGTCGCCATCCGATCACCATAGATGCGCGATCTTCACCACCGCCACGGAGTTGGCCCAGCTCGGTCGGCGCGCTAAAGACCCGTAAGGTGTGGCGAATGGGGTGGGAGGCACTCGGGCAGTGGGGTGAGGACGTCGCTCGCATCGCGCCGCTCGCCGGCGGAGTCGCCAACGACGTGTGGAGCGTCCGCGTCGGCGGGCACCTCGCGGTCGGTCGTCTTGGCGGCAGGAGCGACGCTGATCTCGCGTGGGAGACCGAGCTTCTCCAGTACCTCGACCGTGAAGGTCTGACCGTGCCGGTGCCGATCCCGGCCATGGACGGGCGGCTGTTCGCCGATGGTCTGGTGGTGATGACCTACCTGGAGGGCGGACCGCCCGAGACGCAGGCCGACTGGCGTCGCGTGGCCGGCGCGCTCTGCGAGCTGCATCGGTTGACGCGGGGCTGGCCGCAGCGCCCAGGCTGGCGGTCGTCGACCGACCTCCTGCACGCCGAGACCGGGACGAAGATCGACCTCGGTGCGATGCCCGTTGAGGGCGTTGCTCGCTGCCGGGCAGCGTGGGCGCGGCTCGCCGGACGTCAGACCTGCGTCGTGCACGGCGACCCGAACCCTGGCAACGTCCGCATGACCGCGAATCAGGTCGCGCTGATCGACTGGGACGAGGCGCACGTCGACGTGCCCGACCTCGACCTGGTGCTGCCCGACAACGCCGCAGGGCTCGACGACGGTGCGTACGACATCGCCGCGCAAGCATCGGCCGCGTGGGAGGCCGCTGTCTGCTGGGACGACGAGTACGCGGCCAAGCGGCTCGCCGAAGTCCGAGCGGTCTGAGCGCTGGCTGGAGCCAGGCTGTGTCTGGCTTCATCCCGTGTCGCGCTGACACAGCACGCGGTGGGGCGTAAGGATGTGGGCATGACTTCATCGCAGCCCGTCGTCGACCCCGGGCCCGAACCGGACACGACCGCGGGCGGGCCGGTGAATACTGCTGGCGCGCCGTCCAGGCCCCCATCGCCGGACGCCCCCGAGTCTTCCCCCGATCACCGCTACCTGCTCGACAACGCCCGGGTGGAGGCGGGCGAGCGGTTCACCTGGCTGGCCGAGCTGTTCGACGGTGTCACGCGTGGGCACTTCGACCGGCTCGGAGTGAGGGCGGGCTGGCGCTGCTGGGAAGTTGGTGCCGGAGGCCCCAGCATTCCCGAGGCACTCGCCACGGCCGTCGGACCAACCGGTTACGTGCTGGCCACGGACATCAATCCGGCCTGGTTGGACCCGCACGGCGGGTACGAGGTGCTCCGGCACGACATCGTCGGGGACCCGCCGCCGCAGCCAGGCACGTTTGACCTGGTACACGCGCGGCTCGTGCTCGTTCACGTGCCCGACCGTGCCCGGGCGTTGGCGACGATGGTGGCGGCGCTGCGGCCCGGCGGTTGGCTGTTGGTAGAGGATGCCGACACTGAGCTGCAGCCGCTGGCCTGCCTCGATGAGGTTGGCCCGGCGCAGCGGCGCGCCAACGGGCTGCGGCGCGCCGTCCGGGAGTTGATGACCCGCCGCGGCGCCGATCTGCGCTACGGCCGTACGCTGCCGCGGGCGTTGCGTGCGGCGGGCCTAGCCGATGTCACGGCGGCCGGCTGCTTCCCGGTCGGCGGGGTAGCCTGCGACCGGTTGGAGACCTCGACGGTGCGCATGGTCCGCGCCGAGTTGCTCGCCGCAGGGCTGGCCAACGACGTCGAGATCGACGCACACCTGACCGCCGTCGATGCCGGCGAGCTCGACCTCACACTCGCGCCACTGATCTCGGCATGGGGACGCCGCCCGGGCTAAGCAGTCTGCCTGAAGTTCTGCCTGGAACTCGGACGGCAGCCAGGGTGAGCTCCATGCTGCTGCGGCGGCCCTTAGGACCGTGCCCTGACCGGTCCGGGGAGGAGCTATGTACACCGTTGACGGGTGTAGGGTGGTTTGCGCGAGTGACGACATCGGCTTACGGAGGCCCTCTCGGTGGAACGTCGTAGCAAAGAAGGTCGTGGGGTCGATCTGCGAACCGACCTGGCGCACGGCGCACGGATCTACGACTACATCCTGGGCGGCAAGGACAACTTCGCCGCCGACCGCGAGGCCGGTGAGAACTCGTTGCGGATATGGCCGGCGCTGAGGGTTCACATGCAGGCCAACCGGTCCTTCATGCACCGGGTGGCGCGTTTCATGGCCACCGAGGGCGGGATCCGGCAGTTTCTCGACATCGGCACCGGACTGCCGACACCACCGAATCTCCACGAGATTGTGCAGTCGGTTGACCCCACTGCACGGGTGGTCTACACCGACAACGATCCGCTGGTGCTCGCGCACGCGCGTGCTCTGATGCTCGGGACGGCACAGGGGCGCACGGCCTACATCGATGCGGACATGCGCGACCCCCAGGCGATCGTTTCCGCGCCGGAGTTCCTGCAGACCCTTGACCTGACTCAGCCGGTCGGGTTGCTGCTGATCGCGATTGTGCACTTCATCAAGGACGACGCGGAAGCGCTGCGGGTCGTGCGACAGGTCTTGGACGTGCTGCCGACGGGCAGCTACCTGGCGATGTCCATCGCCACCGATGAATTCGACCCAATCCCGCTGGCCGAGGTCCAACGGGAGTACAACAGGCTCGGTGAGACTCTCATCTTCCGCGATCGGGGCACGGCGCTGGCATTCTTCGACGGCTTGGAGTTGGTCGAGCCGGGGCTGGTCCAGGTCCACAAGTGGCGTCCGGACGGGTCCGAGGCTCCTGGGATCGCAGACAAGGACATCGCCATGTACGGGGCGGTCGCGCGTAAGGCATAGGCATGCCCCATGTTCATGAGTGATACCCACGACCGTCGGACTCGGTGCGGCGCGAGGTGATCCGTGCGTGCGATGTGGCCGTCAGCCAAGAGTGGCGGCCGCGGCGCCCACCCGTAGGCTGGTCCCGCTCTTCTCGACCGCGATGACCACGACCGGGCCCCGCAACGGTGTGCGCCACGACAACCTGTCGGCGTCTTCGGTCACATGCTCCCGGCTCGGCAGTGTGTCCTGTCCGGCGCTGTCGATCACCACGAACGAGGTCAGCCTCAGGTCGCCGTCCGGAACCTCGACGCGTACCCCGTCGCCATCGCTGATGGCAGTCAGCCGCAGCGTCGGCGGTTCGGGATCGATTCGCTCGTCGCCGGCGTGACCGAGCGGCACAAGGATCAGCAGCGGCCAGGCCAGTCGCGGCGGGCCGGTCAAGTAGCGCACGACCACCACCTCGCTGGGCCTGTCGTAACGCACCCGGTCGTCCACCGCAAGCCAGCCAGCAGTCGCGCGATCCCCGCCAGCATCGGCGTCAGCCTCGTGGAGCGCCGTGCCGAGACGGTCGAAGACGGGTCGAAAGCCCGCCACATCCACATACCGGGCCCGCGCCCCGTCCGTCAGCAACGCCCAGGCGCCGGACACGTCGGCCCGCCGGAGTAGGGCCTCGAATCGTACGGCCGCGTCGTGCGCCGGACGCCGCAGGTCGGGCTTGACGCTGCAGCCGCAGGCAGGCTCGGGCCTCGCGGCGGCGATGACCGCAACGGTCACCGCCGAAACGACGACCGCGACGACAACGCCCACAATGATGGCCCGGCGCATCCGCATACCGGCTTGGACGTCGCCATGACAGGTCAGGTTCCCACCCGCTGACTGGTCCGTTCGTACCGCCTTGAGAGTAAGGCTGATCTTGGCTGGGTTGATGTCGACCGGAGTTGTCGTATCCGGGCAGCGCTGTTCGTAGCCAGGGTGAGAGGCCGCCCACGAGGCCGCCACGACTACAGGAGATGCCGACCGATGCAGCACTCACTTGCCAAGGTCCACCGCATGTTCGAGCTCGTCGACCCGATCGCCATGGTCACCTTCTCGGAGGTACCGAACGAGGCGTTCCTGGCCCTCGGCATGCGCAACTACTGGGACGGCTACTTCGCGGGCCGGGCCGCGCCGCTGGGGCTGGCGCCGGCCGGGGTGGTGCACGCGGTCTTCTACAACTTCGCCGACGGTGAGGTGGCGCGCCACATCCCGTGGGTGTGGGGGAAGACCACCCCGCAGGAGGCGATCGCCGTGCGCGAGCGGGGCAGCGCCGCCGCGCTGCGGCAGATGATCGGGGAGCTCGCCGACTCCCCGGGGCTGGTGCGGGTCGCCGATCTCGCTACCCGAGCCGCGGTCAGCGCACCGACCCAGGGTCGCGTGCTGTACGCCGGGCTCCGGGCGCTCGACGTGCCCGAGGAGCCGGTGGCCAGGCTCTGGCACGCGGCGACGCTGCTCCGGGAGCATCGCGGGGACGGCCACAACGCCGTCCTCGTCGCCCACGGCATCGGCGGCATCGAGGCCCACGTGTTGCTCGCTCTCTCCCTCGGAATGCGGGCGGAGGAATTCGGCCGAGTCCACCACCTGCCCAAAGCGCAGCTGGCCGCTGTCGTTGACGGGCTGCGCGGCCGCGGTCTCGTGGACGCCGCCGGCGGGTTCACCGACGCTGGCCGGGAGACCAGGGAGCGGATCGAGGCCCTCACCGACGAACTGGCGGCGCCGCCGTACGACGTGCTCACCGCGAACGAACTCGACGAGCTGATCGCAGCGCTCGAGCCGATCGCCGCCGCGGTGAAGGCCGTCGACGACTGAGCGGGGGCATCAGGCGACGGCCGGGAGCGCATTGCTGGATGGCGACGCTCCCCGCCGCTCGTAGCGTAGCCAGGTCGCGGCTCGGGCATGCCGCCCTTTCGACGTCGGGTTCTCGCCGGGTCACGGTTGGGTGCTGAAGCCCGATGTTTGTCGGCGGCCGAACAGCAAGTTGATCAACGCCTGTCACCTGCGTAGCCTTGACGCGTGACCGAGCAACGGCCTTGGGCAATCCGAGTGACGCTCCTGGCATCCGACACGGAACTCGAGTCGATAGTCAACCGGATCGGCGCGGCGATCTGCGTGCCACCCGACCATCCCGGACCGTGCGCCAATCCATGGTCGGTGATCTCGACACCAGTAGACGATCTTGACGAGACGGAACGCTCGACATGGCAACCGTCCGTTGACGAACTGCTCGAACAACGCCGCGCACACGCTATCGGGGGCAATTGAGGATGCCGACCGCTCGTTCAGGCGCCTGCGATGCGAGCATCGTCGGGTGACCGATGAGCAGGCGCGTGTACTTGCCCGCGGCGGGAACGTCGCGGTGACTTGGCTGGATGGTCGCGCTTTTCCGGGGATCCACGTACAGGGCGACACCTTCGCCGAGGTACATCGTCAGATTGCCGATGCGGCCAGCCGGTTGCGTCGTACCGTTGGCGACAATGACGCGTTGGACGATCTCGACTACGCGGTCGGAGAGTTGGCCAACATGCTGCGCTTCTACGAATCGGCGCTCGCCGAGCGGGACGTCCGACGGCCGTACCTCCAGGATGAAGCCGGCTGAGATCCGCTCACAGCACTGCGCCGCGCACCCAACGCGCCATGAGTGCGCAGCCGGTCAAGGGTGTAGGCCGTGCAGCGGATCCGGATTCCAGACGAGGCTGAGAAGACGACGGACGTAATCGTTGTTGCCGTGGTTGTCGAGGCCGAACTCGTCGATAGGTGCCCTCGGGTTGGACAGGACGGGTCTGATCGCGCGGTCAAACGGGAGTCGGGTGTGGAATCATGCGGCGCAGCTCGCGATCCAGCAGGGCGATTTCGTCGGCGAGGACGTCTTCGTCGACGATCGGATACGCGTAGGAGAACAAGAAGATTCGGCACTGACCCGGCAGCGCCTGGGCTATCTGCCAGTACCGGATCCGCAGCGGCTCGTCGTCCTCGACCGTGTCGAAGGTGTACACATCGAATCCGCAGTCGTTCGGAAGGATGCCGCTGTCGATTTGCCGTTCGCCCGGCTTGCGTGAGGACCGCGGCAGTGCGGGCAGGCCGTCACCCGGTGTGGCAAACGTGAGCACGTTGAGGCGCAGCACGCCGGTGCCCTCGGGGTCGTAGAAGCATCCGCCGGTGTCGACGTCCTGCTCGATCTGCCACGACTCGGGTAGCCAGAACCGGGCGATCCCGCCGAGGTACACCACTTCGGACAGCCCGTCCCGTTCGCCTGGCGCGATCGGAGCCGCCCTGGTGTGGTACTGACCGCCGCCGGGGTTCCAGAATGCAAACGTCGGCTCGGTCGCCACGTGGAGGTCGCCGTTGACGATGCCCGCCGCGACCAGATCCTGCCGGCTCAAATCCGGCGCCGAGACGAACGTGACCGCGGCGAGCACCGGCCCGACTGTACGATCGAGATGAGCTCGCAGCATCGCCACCCGGTCCTCGAGCGTGCCGTTGGGCGGCGTGAGCCTTTGAACGTGGATGTCGTGGTCGAGCGCGAAGGTCCGAATCCGGAACACGGCCAAGCCGTCGTCCGGCAGGTAGAACTGCATCGTGTCGAACCTGCCGTCGGCCGGCCGCTCGGAGTCCAGCACGTAGGAGCTACGTACGGTCAGTTTCGCGATGAGCAATGACGGCATGCCACGATCGTACGTAGGAGATCGACTCCAGGCCGGTCATCGTCGAGTTCCAGCGAGGAGCCGTGCGCACCGGTCAGGTGGCGTCGGCGGCTCGCGCTATGTTCTGGTCACGGTTGTGGGCGCGTGCCTGCCGCGCGTTCATTGCGGAGGTTGGTTGCAGATGTTGACAGGCGCGGTCGAGGTGTACGCGAACCACGGTGTGCTCATCGTGGGGTCGACCGGTTGGCTTGAGCTGGACTGGGGTGACGGCCCTGCCGATGCCGACGGGCGGCACGTGGTGGTCAAGACGCGTGGTCAGGTGGATCACACCCGGGTGTCGTTTTGGTCAGGTTCGATGCCGATGCTCGGAGTGCTGGTCTTCGACGGCGACCTGGCACTTGAGGACTACCGGATCTGCGTCGGTGACGTTGAACGGCTCGGGCGATGGACGCAGCGGATCTCGAGGTCAGGTCCTCAGCGGGTGATCGTTCGGGTTGATGACCCTGGATACGCGTCCCGCGTCTACGTGGGATTGGACATCAGTGCTGACGCGCAGGTGAGGCCGCTGCCCGCGTCCGGGGGGCCGGTGCTCTTCGACGTCCTCACGTCGGAACGGGATGAGATGGAGATGCCCAACCAGCGGGGCCTGGCGTTGGATGGTCACGACTCACCGCATGCGCGGCTTGCGGCCGCGATCAGTCTGCTGTCCGATCGCAGTTTGATCGAAACGCGGCAGAATGGATACGAGGCAGCGCACATTGCGGAATGGCTGCGATGGCTCAGTATGGATCTCGACCAGGCCGGCGCGGTCGCGCTCGGGGAACAGTTGCGACAGTTGGTCATCGCCGCACGGACCGCCAATCCTGCCGGCGACAGGACAGTCGCGCCTGCCGATGCCGCGCGCATCGCCGAAACGATCCTCAAGGCCGTTCCCCGGGGCGCTTGATCGTTCATGTCAGGGTGCCGCGGGACGACCCGGACCGCCGACGCGCCCGCGACTTGCTGATGAATGTCCAGGCTGTTGCAGCTCATCATCGAGAGGTAGAGGTATGGCCAAGCTGATCTACGTGACGAACGTGTCGATTGACGGGTACATCGAGGACGAACGCGGCGCCTTCGACTGGTTCCCGCCCGACGACGAGGTATTCGCGTTCACCACCGACCTTATACGGTCGGTCGGCACGTTTCTCTACGGGCGGCGACTGTACGAAACGATGGCCGTCTGGGAGACCGACGCCGCTCTGGCCGCGCAGTCCGACCTCATGGCCGACTTCGCGCGCACCTGGCAGGCGGCGAGCAAAGTCGTCTACTCGGTGACCCTGCCCGCGGTGTCAACTGCCGACACCCGAATCGAACGCCGTTTCGACCCCGCCGCGGTACACCAGCTGAAGGCCACGGCCAGCGGCGATCTCACCGTCGGAGGTGCCAACCTCGCGACGCAGGCTTTCAAGGCCGGGCTGGTCGACGAGTGCCAGCTGCTCGTCTGGCCCGTGGTCGTCGGCGGGGGCAAGCCAGGGCTGCCGACCGGCATGCGCGCCGACCTTGAGCTCCTCGATGAGCGCCGATTCCGAAACGGTGTGGTACACCTCCGCTACCGCACTCTCGGACAGTGAACGACAGGCCTGTCCGATCGCCGGCGCGCGCATGACAGGGAGCCGTCGCGTGGCGAGATCGGCCGTGACGACTTTCGCAACACGTGGCACACTGCGGCAGTGTCGAATGCCGTGCCCGAGGAGGCCTCATCCGCCGACCTCCTGACCGAGCATCTGGGTCCCGACGGACTCACCCCGTCCGAGTCGCAGCGCCAGACCCGAGAACGATTGGTGTTCTTCTCCGATGCGGTCGTCGCGATCGCGATGACGCTGCTGGCGCTGGAGTTGCCGGTTCCGCACGGTGACACTTCCGGGGAAGTCTGGCGCTCGTTCGTCGACCTGCTGCCGCGCGACTACCTTACGTTCACGATCAGCTTCGCGGTAACGGCTGCCTTCTGGCATACCCATCACCGCCTCTTCCAACGTGTTGACCGGGCCGACGCCGTGTTGAGCAGGCTCAACATCGTCTGCCTGTTGTTCATCGTCCTGCTGCCGTTCGCGAGCCGGGTGCTCGGCGAGGACGGATCCCTGGCGTTCGGCGTCATCTTCTACGCGTCGGTGATCATCGCCGTGGATCTGAGCTACCTGGCCATGGTGGTGTACACCATCCGGCACCGGCTCGTCCGGACCGATGTGGCGCCCGCAACACTGCGAACCAGTGTCATCCGGATCACGACGGTGGCGGCAGTCTTCCTCGTATCCATCCCGATCGCGCTGATCAACCCTGACGCCGGCAAGTACACCTGGCTGGTCCTGATCGTCCTGCCCAGCCTCCGCTCGTCCCTGCGCCGCCGCGCCAAGGCCACATAACGTCTTCTCGGCGTCTGCCGGTTCGGTGCGTTGATCATGCGGTCGCGGTGAGGCTGCCGCCGGTCCGCGGCGACCAGCAACCGCGGTGGTGTTTGTCCCTCGGGCCAGCGGAATGCGATCGTCAACATCTCGTCGATCGGCGGCAAGGTGAGCACCCTCTATCACGGCACCAAGTTCGCCGTCGAAGGGCTGGGTGAGGCCCTGCACTACGAACTCGCGGCGATCGGCGTCAATAGAAGACGACGTTGACGGTGAGCGCGATCTCCTCGAGCCGCATGGCCAGGTCGACCAGTGGGTCGGGCTGCGCCGTGCGGCGAAGGACGTCGTGGGCGGCCTGCTTGACCATGGCCGCGGCAAGGGGTTGAGCGACTGCTCAAACGGCGCTAGAGTTTTGAGCAGTCGCTCAAAAGGATGGCAGAGTGCTCTACATCGAGACGTCGATCGCCGCGCCGTTGACGGACGTGTGGCGCCTGACCCGCGACGTGGCCCAGCACGTTCGCTGGGACCTGCGGTTCAGCACGATCGAGCGCTACGGGCCGGACGGCCGGTTCCGCTATGCGACCCGGGTGCTGCCCGGGCTGACCGTCGCGGGCGTCGGGGTCACCGCCGGCGAGCGCCACGGCCCTGACGGCCGGGCCACGTCCGCGCTGCGGTTCACCTGCTCGCATCCGCTGTCGCTGATCCGCTCGGGCGCCGGCTACTGGCGCTACGTCCCGACCCCGGACGGGGTCCGCTTCCTGACCGGCTACGACTACGTGCCGGGCTGGGGGCGCCTGGGTCCGGTGGCCGACCTCGCGTTCCGGCCGCTGTTCGGCTGGGCGACGGCGTGGTCGTTCGACCGGCTGCGGCTATGGCTGGAGCGCGGCATCCCGCCCGAGCGCAGCGGCAACCAGGCGCTCGCCGAGGCCGCCGTGCGACTGGTCATCGCCGTCGCCGGGGTCGCGGCCGGGTGGTCCGTCCTGGCGCTGGTGGTGTTCCTGCCGCCGCTGCCGGGCACCCCCGCGGCCCGCCGGTGCCGCCGCCGGTTTCGCGGGGTAGGCGGGGCGCGGTCATGAGCTCGATCTTCCAGCGGGCTCTGGGCGCCGACTTCGGCCGCCTGCATCCGCGGCTGCGCGAGCGGTTCGGGTTCTGCGCCGCCGACCGGGTCGGCTGCGTCGGTACCGGAGTGATGGACGACATCTGGCACGGAAGCGCCGTCGTCGTGCCGTTTCTGCACCTGGGTACCGCGCGGCACATCCTTTTCCCCGAGCAGGGCAGTGGGATTCCGTTCACCATCGAGAACTACGCCTACCGCGACGGCCACGGCCGGGAGACCGTGACGTTCGTCCGCACCTTCGAGATGCGGCCGGATCTGCGCCGCCGGTTCGACGCGACGATGGTCTACAGCCCGCGGCAGTACACCATCATCGACTTCCTGGGCACTCACCAGCACCTCGCGGTCGCGCTGACGCTCGGCGCCGACCGCCGGGGCGGGCTGTGGATACGCACCGGCGAGCAGCGGTACGGCCGCCGCCGCTTTCCCGCCGCGCTCTCGGGGCGGGCCGAGGTGCACGAATGGTGGGACGACGCGGAGGGCTGCTTCCGGATCGACGTGACGGTGACGAATCGTTTCGTCGGTCCGGTTTTCGGGTACCGGGGCCGGTTCACGACCCAGTACGTGGACACGGGGACGGCCCCGGTACCCGCCGCGGTGCGACCGCTGCGGGAGAATGCCCATGGATGAACACCAAGGAACGACTCATCGACGGCACGCTGCAGGCGATCCGGACGCACGGGATCGCCGGCGTGTCCGCGCGCACGGTCGCCGCCTGCGCCGGAGTCAACCAGGCGCTGGTTTTCTACCATTTCGGTACCGTCGATGCCCTCCTCGCCGCCGCGTGCCGGACCGCGACCGCCGAGCGGGTCCAGGTCTACCGCGACCGGCTCGCCGCCGTCGGCTCCCTGCGTGAGCTGCTCGATCTGGGCCGGGTACTGCACGCCGAGGAGCGCAAACAGGGCAACGTCACGGTGCTGGCGCAGATGCTGGCCGGCGCCCAGACCGACGAGCGGCTCGTGCCGCCGGTCCGGGAGGCCCTCGCCCTGTGGACCGACGAGATCGAGTCGGTGCTGCACCGCCTGCTGGACCACTCCCCGCTGGCCGCCCTCGCCGACCCGGCCGGCCTGGCCCGCGCCGTGTCGGCCGCGTTCGTCGGGCTGGAGCTCTACGAGGGCGTCGATCCGCCCGGCGCCACTGCCGCGCTCGACGCGCTCGACCGCCTGGCCGTGCTGACCGAGATGCTCGACGACCTCGGCCCGCTCGCCCAGCGGGCACTGCGCCGACGGGCCCGCAAGGCCACCTGACCCGTGCGTTTCGTGGCCGCCCCGGACACTGAGTAGCGGCCGATCATCTTGGCAGTCTCCGCGTCTGCCGAGATGGGGCGTGTCACGCTACCGGAGACGGCGCTATTCCCAGCATAGCCAGAATTGCGGGCATGGTAGTGAATCCATCGGTTTTGAGAAAATGGCCGCCGCCGCGAATGACGTGAACCTTCGATTCCAGCCGGGCGGCCAGTGCGGCAGAAGCCTCGGATGGGACGAGAGGGTCGTTGTCGGAATAGATTGCATGACTTTGCAAGATCCTCGGCGTCACTTCGGTGAGGTCAACGTCCTCGGACAGAAAGGCGTCGAGTGCGGGCAGCGCGTCCAGTGTGCCAGTGAAGCCGGACACGGTGATCAGGCCACCCAGGCTCCATGGTTCAGCCAGGTCGGCCAAGCGGCGCAGCACGCTGATGACACCGAGGCTGTGCGCGACGATCCACGTCGAACGATCGACGTGTGGGATCGTCGTCACGAGGGTTCGGCTCCAGGCGGGCACGGCCGGAGAGTCCGCGGCGGGAAGCGCGACCGTCGTCACGTCGATGCCGCTGGCGGCCAGTTCCTCGTTCAGCCAGGGAAACCAGTGGTCGCTGGGAGTTGCGCGGTAACCGGGCACGATGAAGACCCTGCGCGGGGGAAGGTTCGGACCCGCTGCCGGTGTTGACGAGATCATGATGCGACCATATGGGGTGACGTCAGCGTGAAGGTCAAGACCGGAGGCTGTCCGTGAGGATCGGGGAACTGGCCAGCAGGACCGGCGTGAGCAAGCGTGCTCTGCGCTACTACGAGGAACAAGGGCTGTTGGTTCCACTGCGCCTGAGCAACGGATACCGCGTCTACGCCGACGACGCGCCGACCATTGTGCTGCACATTGTCGCGCTCCTGCGCATGGGTTTCAATTCCGAAATGACACGCTCCCTCCTTCCCTGCGCCCTTGGGGATCGTCCCGAGTTTGAAATGTGCGACAATTTACGGAAAAGTTTCGCGCAGCGACGCGAGGAGCTCGAGGCGCAACTGCGTCACCTGGCGTGGCAGCGCGATGCTATTGCCGCGCATCTCGATGAGTTCGTGACCTGATCTGCCGCGATCCGCGCCGTGCGCGAGCCGGCGCATCTCCCGTCGATCGCAGAGCGTAGGCGGGCCGGGTCGGTGCGGCACACGGACAGCCCAGCCGACGACCGCCCAACCCGGCTGGCGTGGCCGATCATTGAGCGGTGACAAACCATGCCGCACTGTCGCCCGACCCCGGTGCGTTCTCGTTGGACGTTCCGCCACTGTTCGCCGCGCTGGCGCCGGCCCGCAGCATCCTCATCGCCGGCGCGGGCGGGGGATTCGACGTGTACGCCGGCCTGCCGTTGGCGTTCGCGCTCTGGCGCCGCGGCGTGCAGGTGCACCTGGCCAGCCTGTCCTTCTCCCAGCTGGAATTGATCGACCGGGAGGCATGGGTGGCGGAACACGTCGCGGCGGTGCGGCCGGACACGGCCAGCCCGGACTGGTACTTCCCGGAACGGACGCTTGCCCGGTGGCTGGCGGCGCACGAGCTGCCGCCGACTGTGTATGCCTTTCCGCCGCTCGGCGTCCAGCCGTTACGGGCGGCGTACCGGTACCTGGTCGAACACCTGAACATCGATGCGGTCGTGCTGGTCGACGGCGGCACCGACGTCCTGCTGCGCGGCGACGAAAGCGATCTCGGTACCCCGGTGGAGGACATCACCAGCCTGGCCGCCGTGGCCGCGTTGGACGTGCCGGTCAAGCTGGTGACCAGTCTCGGCTTCGGTATCGACGCCTACGACGGCGTCAACCACGTCCAGGTGCTGGAGAACCTCGCCGCACTCGACCGCGACGGCGGCTACCTCGGCGCCCTGTCCATCCCCGGATCCAGCCGGGAGGCGGCGCTGTACCGCGATGCGGTCGCCGACGCCCAGGCCGCCACCCCGGACCGGCCGAGCATCGTCCAGGGACAGATCGCCGCCGCCACCAGCGGCGCGTTCGGAGCTGTCCGGTTTACCTGGCGTACCGGCGGCAGCGACCTGTTCGTCAACCCGCTGATGGCGATGTACTTCACCGTCGACCTGGACAAGCTCGCCGTCCGATGCTTGTACCTCGACCGCATCGAGAACACCATCGGCCGGCGACAGGTCATCACGCGCATCCAGGCGTTCCGGGACGAACTCCCCACCGCACGCATCCCACGCGCGTTTCCCCACTGAACGCGTGGACGGCGCTGCGACCGCCGCCAAGCGGTGGTCACGCCCGGTGGCGTGGTGTCTGAGGCCCGCGCGCCCTGATCGTGCCGGTTGGTGGCGGCCGCCGCCGCAGGCCGGGCGTCGGTGGCCACCCGCTGGGGGCGCGCCGGTCATCGGCGCCGACCCTCGATGTAGCGCGGTCGGGGCGGGACGGTGCGGATGTCGCACTCGCCGGGCGCGGCCTCCGATCCGCGCGGCCGGGCCGGACGTATGTCTCCGTGATCATGCTGCCCGCGGTGACGGCACGCCGGGTTTGCCATGATCCCGGAGACTTCCGGTACACGGGGGTACATCAGCGCTCCGCGATCATGAAAAACCGCGGTGTCGATGCCGGGTTGCGCATGATCACGGAGACTTCCGGTCGCTGCGCCGGTTCCCGAGCGCCCGCGCCGGGCGCGGGCGGAACACGGCTGCGGCGGGCCGCCCCGGACCGCACGCGGCGCGGCACGGCCGTACCGGCGCCGGCCCCGAGGAGGACACGCCGAGCTCATACACCACGGGTTGAGCGGCCCGGCTGGGGGAATATCGCCGCAGGCGACCAGTAGCAGGAGGGCTGACACTTGAATGCCGACCAACGGACCAGCGCCGCGATCGAGGAACACTGGCGGGCGTCGGAGGCGGGCGGGCTCGAGGCGGAGCACGCCATATACGCCGAGGATGCGATCCTGGACTACCCGCAATCGGGCGAACGGTTCCGTGGCCGCGCCAAGATCGCCGCTCAGCGCGGCGCCCACCCCGCCGAACGCCACTTCGCCGTGCTGCGTATCCGCGGCGGAGGCGACCTGTGGGTGAGTGAATGCGTCATCACCTACGACGGCGTGCCCACCTACTCGGTGAGCATCATGAAGTTCGCCGGCGGCCGGGTCGCGCACGAGACCCAGTACTTCGCGGCTCCCTTCCCGGCGCCGCAATCCCGCGCAGGGCTCGCGGAGCGGATTCCGGGCTGAACGCCCACTCGGCACCCGTGCGGTCCGATCCTCCCGGGAAGGTTACTCCTTCCCGCCGGGCACCTGGTCCTTGACCTGGTCGTAGCCGACCTTGGCCGGTGTTTCGGCCGGCGAGTAGATCACGCGAATCACGCCCGTCGGAAACGTCTCCGTCGCGATCATTCTCAGGTGGTACGGCGTGTCGCCGTCGTCGAACAGCCTGCGGCCCTTACGCGCCGCCACCGGGTGTACCAGCAGGCGTAGCTCATCGACCAGGCCCGCGGCGAGCAGTTGCTGCACCACGGAGATCGAGCCGGGGATGAGGATGCCTCTGATGCCGGCATCGGCCTTGAGCGAGGTGACGGCATCGAGGAGATCGCCCTCGATCAGCTCGGAGTTGCGCCAGGAGAACTCCAGCGGCTGGCGCGAGACGACCACCTTGCGCACGTCCCCGAGTTGCTTGGCGAACGCTGCGTCATCCCCACCCGCCGCCTCGCGGCCGGGCCAGGCCCCGGCGAAGCTGTCGTAGGTCTCCCGGCCGATGAGCAGCACGTCAGCGGTGTCATAGTCCTCGCCGACGGCGCGGCCCATGCTCTCGTCGAAGTACGGGAAGTGCCAATCGGGGTCGATCTCGGCCACACCGTCGGCCGAGATGAACAGCGTGGAGATGACCTTTGCCATCGCGGTGATCCCTTCGAGTCAGCTGGTATCGGCAGGTAGACCCGCACGACATCCCAAAATCGTCGCCCGGCCACAGACCGTCCCGCCGACTGATCGGACGCACGCGGTCATGGGAGACTCTGTCGTCGACAATCGCGGGGTTGCGGGAGGTCGCATGGCGATAGGGAGCGAACAGCGCCGTAAGGAACGGAGGCCTCGCATCGCGAGGCAGTTCGATCCGCAGGAGGTCGAGGCAGCGCTAGATCTGCTGGCCCTGACCGACATGGCGTGGCACGACTGCTACGGCCCGCGCGAGCTTGAGATACCCGCGCTCGTTCTCGATGACATGCTGCTGCTGGCGCACGGCAATCTTGCGGCGCTGATCCGCGTCGCCCAGGAGGCGGTCATGGACTTTCGCGACGTCCGGATGTCCGCCGACGATGAGCGCGCAAAAGGCACGTAGCAGACAACCGCTCATCGGCACGGAGATGTCGAGGACTCAGCCGTGCCACTGCCGCCAGAGTTTGGCGTACGGGCCGTCGTGAGTGATCAGGTCGTCGTGGGTGCCCAGCTCGATGATCCGGCCGGCGTCCATGACCGCGATCCGGTCCGCGTCGTGGGCCGTCTGCAGGCGGTGGGCGATGGCGATCACCGTGCGGTTGTGCAGCACCGCGGCCAGCGCCCGCTCCGCCACACGGGCCGCGCGTGGGTCCAGCAGTGCGGTCGCTTCGTCGAGGATCACCGTGTGCGGGTCGGCCAGCAGCACCCGGGCGAGCGCCAGTTGCTGTGCCTGGGCGCCGGTCAGCGGGTGCTCGCCGAGGTCGGCGTCCAGGTCCTGGGCCCAATCCGCACCGACCGTGCGGAGCGCCTCTGCGAGCCGGTCGTCCGGGGCCGGCACGATCAGGTTGTCCCGGACCGTCTCGCGGAAGACGTGGTGTTCCTGTGTCACCAGGACCACCTGCCGGCGCAGCAGGTCCGGCGGCAGCTCGGCCACCGCGACGCCGCCGACGGTAACCGCGCCGGTGTGTGGACGGTCCACGCCGGCCAGCAGGCGGCCCAGGGTGGACTTGCCGGCCCCGGAGAGCCCGACGATCGCCAGCCGTTCGCCGGGCTGAACCGTGAGATCCACGTCGTGCAGCACGTCCGGGCCGTCAGGGTACGCGTAGCAGACGCCTTTCACCTCGATACGGTCGCCTTCCGGGACGGCTGTGGCCGTCGCCGGCGCGGCCGGTACCGTGGCCAGCCCTTCGACCCGGGCGAACGATGCGCCGCTGCTCTGCAACTGCTCCAGCCAGATCAGGATGGTGTCCATCGGTCCGATGAGCTGACGCAGATACAGGGCGGCCGCGACGACCGTGCCGAGCGTGATCCGCTCGTCGCGGTAGAGCAGGCCGCCGATCAGGAACACCAATACGACCGGGATGTTGTACGAGGCCTCAGCCAGCGGGAAGTACACCGATCTCAGCCGCAGGGTGGCCAACCGGCTGCGCTTGGTCCGGGCGATCGCGGCCCGGCCCACAGCCAGCCGCGATCGATGCAGCCGGAATGCCTCGATGGTGCGCGCCCCGGCGGTGGTCGCCGCCAGCTCCTCCGCCAGCTCCGAGTTCGCGGCACCCTCCTCCAGGTACGCGCTGCGAGCCCGGCGCAGGTACCAGCGGCCGGTGACGACGATGCCGGACAGCCCGAGGAGGCCGGCCACGCCAAGCAGCGGGTCGAGCGCGAGCACCGCCGTGACCAGGAACAGCGCCTGCGTGCCGGCCACGAACACGCCTGGCAGCACATCGCGGAGCGTGCCGGCGACCGCGTCCACGTCGGTCGTGCCGCGGGCGGCCAGATCGCCGGACGGTACCCGCTCGATCACCGAGGCGGGCAGGCTCAGCGCGCGGCTCAGGAAGCCGATCCGGATGCGGGCCGCGGTGCGCTCGCCGAACCGGTACCCGAGCAGCAACGCCCACCGCGCGAGCAGCGTCTGGGCCAACGCGCACAGCAGCACGGCGCCGGCCAGCAGGTCGATCCGGGCGGCGGCGCGTGGTCCGGTGACCGCGTCGATGATCCGGCCCAGCAGGTACGGTGCGCCCAAGGCGGCCACCGCGGCCAGCACGTTGAGCAGGAGTATGGCGGCAGCCGCCGGCTTGTCGGCGGCGATCAGCCGGCCGGCTGCCCGGGCGACCTGGCGGGCGTCCGCGATCGGCATCGTCGAGGTGCTCACAGCACCTCCTGCGCCGCGGCGAATGTCCGGCCCACCAGGTCGCGGTACCCGGGCTCGCGCTCCAGCAGCTCGCGGTGCGTTCCGGCGGCGGCGACCCGGCCGTCGACGAGGTAGAGCACGACATCGGCCCGGTCGAGCAGCACCGGCGACGTTGTGGCCAGCAGGGTGCCCTGCCCGGTGCGGGCCGCGGCCAGCCGCTCGGCGATCGCCGCCTCGGTGTGCGCGTCCACCGCCGAGGTCGGCTCGGCCGCGAGCAGCATCTCCGGGTCGGCGGCCAATGCCCGGGCCAGCCGGACCCGCTGCCGCTGGCCGCCGGAGAGGTTTCGGCCGTCTCGTTCGATGCGGTGGTCGAGCCCGGCGATGTCGGTTGCCACCGCGGATCTGATCGCCCGGCGGACCGCGTCGTCGCCGGCCCCGGTGCAGCCGGCGACCACATCCCGCAGCGTCCCGGCGAACAGGTCCGCGTCGTGGTCGGCCACCAGAATTCGCTCGCGTACCGCCGGTTTGGCAACCTCGGCGATCCTGTGCGAGCCCCAGGAAGCGGTCGTCTCCCCGTACCGGCCGAGCCGGTCGATGATCACGGCCGCATCGCCGGGGCGCGCCGAGGCCAGCATGGTCAGCCGGCCCGGCTCGGCGACCACCCCGGACTCCGGGTCGCGCAGGACCGCCGGGCCGCACGGGGCCGCGCCGCTGCCCGGGTCCTCGACGGGCAACCGCAGGAATGCGATGATCCGCCGGGCCGCGATCACCCCGCGGCTGACATCGCCGGCGCTGAAGATCAGCATCCAGGTGGGTACGACGAGGATCGCCACATACCCGTACACCGCGACCAGTTCGCCGGCGGTGAGATCGCCGCGGACCGCCAGCCGGGCGGCCAGCCACGTCACGCCGGCCAGAAAGATCGTCGGCAGGCCGTCGCCCAGAGCGTTGATCCAGCTCAGCGCCCCGCCCATCCGGTAGCCTTCGGCCCGGACGCCGTCCGACTGAACGGTGTACCGACGCAGGTGGGTTTCCTTGCCGCCGAGGCCGTTGAGGATCCGCAGCCCGCCGAGCACGTCGACCAGCCGCGCGGCCAGCTGACCCTGCCGCTCCCGGTACTCGCCGCCGGCGGTGTTGAGCCGGCGCAGCAGTGGTCCGAGCACCATCGCCAGCACCGCCACCCCGGCCGCCACCACCAACGCGATCATCCCGGACACCCGCACGAGCAGGGTCATCACGACCGCGTAGGCGACGGCCGCGCCCACTCCCGGCCCGGTCACGGTAAGCGCCCGCGCGACCAGCCACACATCCCCGATGCCGATGGTGACCACCTCACCCGCGGTGATCCGGCGCGGAAGCGCAGCACCCAGCTCCACCCCGTGGGCCATCACCGCGTCGGCCGTGCGCAACGCGCCGTCCAACCGGATCTTGGTCATGGTCCGGTGCCGAAGGATGCCGAGCACCGCGTTCGCCACGCCCACCACAAAGATCGCGCCGGCCCAGGCGACCAGCGCAACAGCCTGCCGCGGGCGCAGGCCCCGATCAATGGCCTGGGAAATGAGGTACGGCGTGATCGCCAGGCTGATCATCCACAGCGAACTCCACAGCGCGCCCAGCGCGATCCGTCGTTTCTGCCGCCACGCCAGCCACCCCAGATAGCGTCCCGGCCCCCGTGTCCGCATGCGCTCATCATCGCCGATGAGCCTTCGCGGCCGAACCTCTATTTCGCCGGCCGGGCTGCTGGTGTCAGCAGGCCGGCGATGCTCTCAGACCGGCACGCGGCCCCACGCCTGGAACAGTGTGGCGTGCAGCACGATCGTGTCCGGGCGGCTGAGGTGGGCGCGCAGGTCGGCGATGAGGGTGTCGAGCTCGTCGGCGCTGATGAGGCCGCGCTCCAGGAGCGACGGGCGGCACAGGTCGGCGCGGTCGGCCAGGAGCATGCGGTACGGGTCGCCCTCCTGGAAGACGCGGGCCGCCGCATCGACGCCGATGTCGGTCAGGCCGCGGGCCCGTAGCATGCCCGCCAGCTTGCGGCCGAGCCGTACGTCCATGCCGTTGACGCGCCAGAGCTGGTCGATGAGGGACTTGATCCGGTCCCAGGCGGGGTGGGCGGGCTCGCAGATGCGGGAGATCCAGTCGACGTCCTGGACGGCCACATAGCCGCCGGGGCGGGTCAGGGCGACCATCTCGTCCAGGACCGCATCCGCGTCGGGGACGTTCATCAGGACCAGGCGGGTGTGGGTCAGGTCGAAGGAGTTGCGCGGCAGGCCGGTCGCGGCGGCGTCGGCGGCCAGCAGTTCGACGCCCGGCAGACCGTGCTCGGTCACCGTTTCGGCGGCCAGGTCGAGCATGCGGGTCTCGCTGTCGAGGCCGACGACCGTGCCGGTGGGGCCGACCCGCGCGGCCAGGAGGTCCATCACGCCCAGCGGGCCGCAGCCGACGTCCAGGGCGCGGCCGCCCGGTGGCAGGGTGCAGTTGGCGAGCAGGCGTTCCGCCTCAGGGCGGAACATTTCGCCCTGGACCAGCAGGCGCTGCCGCTCGCTGGTGCCGGCGCCGAGCAGGTACGTGGTGGTCATGGAGGTCTCCTCAGACGCCGATGACGAACGGGCCGAGAACGGGCGCGACCCGGTCGGTGGCCCTCATGCGGCCACCCTGGCAAGGCGTGGTGCAGCGGAGGTGTAGCGGGGGTTTAGGCGACGACCGCGTAGCGGATCTGTGGATGCTCACGGGGTCTCCTTGTGGCCGGCGTCGTCCGCGACGGACGCGGTGACGGCCAGGGCCGGCACGGCGGCCGGTGCGGCCGCGGCGACCCGGTCCGGGCTGCGCAGCGCCCAGCGGGCGAGGGCGGCGGTGGGGGAGACGGACAGGGCCAGGATCGCGCCCAGCAGGATCCAGCCGGTCGAGGCGAGGCCGGTCACCAGCCAGGTCACCACGGCCGGCCCGACGGCGACCGCAATCGCCTCGGTGCTGGCCTGTACGCCCTGGTACTGGCCCTCGGCGTCGCGCACCATCAGGCCGAGCGACAGCGCCCAGCGGGAGGCCACGTAGTACAGCTCACCGAGGACGTGGACGCAGACGCCGGCCACGATGACGATGGTGGCCAGCAGCGCCGAGCTGGGCCGGGCGGCGAGGGCGAACACGACGCAGCAGGCGGCCAGGGCGGCGCCGGAGAGCCGGGCCGAGCGCACCGCCTTGGCCACGTCGCCCTGGTCCTTGCTCACCTGGACCTGGAACAGCGCGATGAGGATCGAGCTGAGCGCGACCGCGAGGGCGGCGGCCCAGGTGCCGGCCGCGGTGTGCCCGACGATCCACAGCGGCAGCCCGCTGGACAGGATCGACCAGCAGAATGCGAGTACGGCGGTGGACATCATGATGGTCACGTAGGGGATGTCGCGCACCGCCTGGGTGGTGCCGCGGCGACGCTCGGCGGGCACGGCCGGCACGCGCGGCACCTGGACCGTGATCGCCGCGGTGACGAGCAAGGTGGCCGCATTCACCAGTACCGCCAGCATGAAGATCCATTTGGCGTCGACGCTGAGCACGACCGCGCCCGCCCCGGCGCCGAGGGCGTAGGCGATGTGCTGCACGACGCGGGACCGGGCCAGCACCCCCATCCGCAGCTCGGCCGGCACCAGCCCGTAGACGAGCGCGACCCGGATGCCGGCACCGGAGCTCTGCACCGCGGTGAAGCAGATCGTCACGATCAGCAGCGACCAGAACCCGCCGACGAGCAGGTACATGCCCATGACCAGGCCGCGCAGCAGGATGACGACGCCGAGGACCTCGCGCGGGCCGCGCCGGTCGGCGAGCACCCCGGCCGGGGTGGCGGCGAGCAGCCCGACGGCGCCGCCGATGCCGACCGCGAGACCCATGCTCTCGGCCGGCACGCCCTGGATGCGGGTGAAGAAGATGGCCCAGATGCTGAACCACAGCCCGTCGCCGAATCCGTTCACGGCCTGGGCGGTCTGCAGCCGCAGCACGATGCCGCGGTACGTCACGGCCTCACTCCTCGGCTGCGGCGCCGACAGACTCCGGCCGGGGGTGGGCGAGCAGCGGCTCCGATCCGGTCGTTGTCGATGTCATTGCACTCATTCTGCCGGGGCCGGCCGGGTCGCGCTTCCGACCAACGAGACATGCACTACGACTTTGGTAACAGTGGCGCCGTCCGCCTTTCGTAATGAAACGCCCGAGCGGTCTATTGCCGACTTTCGATCAATGGCGTATGCGCTTACAGTCTGCGCATCGCCACTCTCAGACATCAATGTCGGCCAGCGATAGGGAGCAAATGTCGTGCGCTTTCTCGTCCTCGGTCCGCTGTCCCTGCAGGACGGCGACGAGCGCCGGATCAACGCCGCGAAACCTCGCGGCCTCCTCGCCGTCCTGCTGATCAACGCCAACCAGGTCGTCACGGTCGACCGCCTGATCGACGAACTGTGGGGCGAGCGGCCACCGCCGACAGCGTGCAACCTGATCCGGCAGTACATCTCCCAGGTGCGCAAGGTGCTGCCGGTCGGCGCCGGCGACGGCGCCGAGCTGCGCACGCACGCGGCCGGCTACATGCTGACCCTCGGCCGCACCAGCCTCGACGCGGCCGAGTTCGAGCACCTGGCCCACCACGCCCGGGCCCAGCTGTCGGGCGACCGGCCCGCCGAGGCCCGCGCTACCATCGGCCGGGCCCTGCGGCTGTGGCGCGGATCGGCCTTCGCCGACGTGCCGACCGGGCCGTCGGCGGCGGCGGAGCGGCTGCGGCTGGACGAGCTGCACTCCAGCGTCCGCGAGCTCAGCGCCGAGGCCGACCTCGCCGCCGGGCACCTGAGCGAGGCGATCGGCGAGCTGACCGTGCTCACCGCCCACTTTCCGCTGCACGAGCGGCCGTACCTGCTGCTGATGCGGGCCCTGTCGCGCGCGGGCCGCAAGGCTGACGCGCTCGCCGTCTACCGCTCCGCCCGCAACACACTGGTGAGCGAGGTCGGCCTCGAGCCGGGCCTCGAGCTGCGCGACGCCGAGCGGCAGATCCTGGCCCTGGCCGGCTAGCCGCACCCCCCGAACCGGTGGCCCGTCCGCGCGGACGGGCCACCCTTCGCCGTGCCCGGATCAGGCCGCCGGCGGCTACACATCCGCTACACCGGCGCTGCCCACCGGCCTACACGGACCGCTGGAAACGTCGGCGGCACGACGTTCGAAACCGAGAAGGGACGCCCCCATGTTCCGGGAAATGCTGAAGTCGAAGATCCACCGGGCGACCGTGACACAGGCCGACCTCCACTACGTCGGTTCGGTCACCATCAGCGCCGACCTCATCGAGGCGGCGGGGCTGCTGCCGCACGAGAAGGTGGACATCGTCGACATCGACAACGGGGCGCGGCTGTCCACGTACGTCATCGAGGGCCCGCGCGACTCCGGGATCATCGGCATCAACGGCGCCGCCGCGCGGCTGATCAGCCCCGGCGACCTGGTGATCATCATCGGGTACGCCACCGTCACCGACGCCGAGGCGCGCGGGCTCCGGCCGTCGGTCGTCTTCGTCGACCGCGACAACCGCATCCTGGCCCGCGGCGACGACCCGGCCGAGCCGATCCCCGGCACCGCCACCGTCCGCGGCGACGTGCTCGTGGGCCAGGCCTGATATGACCGCCGTCGTCGGAACCCCGGGTCTCGCCGTCGCCCCGCTGCTGCGGTACTACGACGAGCTGCGCGCCGTGATGGCGAGCGTCCGCGCGACCCGCCCGCCCGCCTCCGGCCGCGTGGCCGACTTCGCCCCCGGCTTCGAGCTGCCGGAACTGACCCCGGCGCTGGAGGCGTTCCTCGGCGCCGGCCAGGTGCGCACCGCCCCGCTGGGCTCCTACCGCGACGTCCGCCTGACGCTGCTGGACCTCATGGGCAACCCGCGCACGCGGACCACCAAGACGATGGCCTCGCTGCTCATGGTCGCCCGGGTCGTGGCACACATCCGCCGCACCGGCGAGCGGATCATGATCCTGACCCCGTCGTCGGCGAACAAGGCCACCGCGCTGCGCGACGCGGTGCTGCGCGCGATCGAGCACGGCCTGGTCCGCCCGGACGAGCTGCGCATCGCCGTGGTGGTGCCCGCCGCGTCGCGGCCCAAGCTGTGGGCCTCGCCGCTGTCCACGGACCCGGAGCTGGCCGCGCGCAACCCGGTGCTATGCCTGCCGGGCCCGGACCGCTCGGCCGTCAAGACGCTCGCCCGCGAGGTCGTGGACGGCCACGCCGAGACGCTGCAGGCGCTGGCCGGGGTCCGGCTGTGGTACTCCCTGGACCTCGACAACTACCGCACCGCCGACGCCGCCCGGGCGATGTTCGAGCGCGACTTCGCCCCCGGCCGCCCCGGCGACACCCGGCTGCACGCGCACGCCGTGTCCAGCGCCTACGGGCTGCTCGGCCACCACCTCGGGCACACCGCGATCGGCGCGCCCGGCGACCCGCGGTACTTCCTCGTGCAGCACCTGGACACCCCGGACATGGTGCTCAGCCTGTACTTCGGCGACCCCGACCGGGCCCGGCTGCCCCAATATCACTACCGGGCCGCCGACGGGCTCTACCACCAGGACGCCGATCCCCGGTTCCCGGCCACCACGTTCGACCCGGACGAGGTGCTCGACTCCACCTTCTACACCCACCGCCCGCCGACCTCGGCGACCATGAACGAGCTCATCCGCACCGGCGGGGGCGGCGGCATCGTGGTCTCGCTGCACGAGTGCCTGCAGCGGTACCCGGCGCTACGGGCCCGGTTCGCCGAGGCCGGCCTGGACCTGCCGGCCGACCCGCGCCGCCTGCGCGAGTGGTCCCTGATCATGGCGGCCACCGGCGTGCTCAACGCCGTCGACCGCGGCCTCGTCACCGACGACGAGGTCCTCCTGCACGGCTCCGGCTGCTACGGCACCGACGACTTCGCCCCGCTGCCCGACGCCGCCGTGCAGACCGTGCACAGCGGCTCCGACGTCCGCCGGGCCGTGTTCTCCGCCGCGCTGGCCGAGCACTGCCGCTGATCCTCCCGCAGAAAGGGGGTACCTCGGTGGCCACCGTCACCACCGTCCCGGCCGCCCCGTCCCGGTCGCCGGCCGGCGACGCGGCCGGGCCCGCCTGGTCCGCCCGGCTCGCCTACGCCTGGAACAACAGCCCGTCGTGGCCGGCCCGGGCCGCCCGGCGGTACTGGGACGGCCGCGGCCGCCGCGTGCCCGTCGTGCGCTCGGACAGCGCGACCGGCGAGGTGAGCATCGCCTACGCCGGCCTGCCGATCGGCGAGATCAACCTGCTGCAGCTGCTGGAGCACCAGCGCACGGCGGTGGCGGGGCCGGTGGCCGGCCGGACCGCCGCCACCGCCGGCTGGCACGACCTCGAGGCGGGGCGCTGGCCCGACGCCGACCTCGTCGTGGTCGGCGCCGAGGCGCACCGCACCGCGCGGCTGCCGCTTGATCGGGCACTGCTGGCGCCGTTCCGGATCCATCTCGTCGTCGACGTGGCGGACGACCCCGAGGAGCGGCAGCGGCGGATCTCCAAGCGCGAACGGTGGGAATTCCGCCGCAACCACAAGCGGTACCGCTGGGTGCTGGAGGAGGACCCGTCCCCGGCCGCGCTGGAGTTCTTCTACCACCGCATGCACCAGCCGACCATGCGGCGGCGGCACGGCGAGCGCGGCCGCAGCGAGCGCCTCGCCGTGGCCCGCCACGCCGTGCTGCGCCACGGCACGCTGTTCTTCCTCCGCGAGGGCGAGCGGCGGGTGGCCGGCGTGCTGTGCCACCGCTCCTCCGCCGGCACCCTGACCACCCGGCTGCTCGGCGTCCTCGACGGCGACCCGGCCCACTACGACAGCGGCGCCTTCAAAGCCGTGTACCACCTGCTGCTGGAGTGGGCCGGGGAGCACGGAGTGACCCAGCTCGACCTGTTCGGCACCGAGGCGCTGCTGAGCAAGGGCATCTTCCAGTGGAAGCGCAAGTTCGCGCCCCGGGTCGTCGCGCCACCCAACCACTTCGCGACCAAACGGATGTACCTGCACGTGGCCCGCGACACCCCGGCGGTGCGCGACTTCCTGGTCGCCAACCCGCTGCTCGCCCAGGCCGGCGGCGGGCTGGAGCCGTGGTACTTCGCCGACGCGGACCGCCCGGCCCGGCTCCAGATCAGCGCCCAGTGCCCGGGCCTGCCCGAGCCGCGGATCGTCGACCTCGACGCCTGGCTCGGTGCCCGGTGAGCGGCCCGGCCTCGATCGCGGTCATCGGCACCGGTGCGTTCGCCGCCGGCCTGTGCCGCGCCCTGGCCACCGCCGGGCTGCCCCCAGGCAGCACCGTGCACGTGATCGGCCGCGCCCCGGCCGCCGCCGCGGACATCTGCGCCGCGGCGGCGGCCGGCGGCCCGGACGCGCCGCCGTTCACCCCGGTCCACACCGCCATCGGGGTGACCGTCGACTTCCGCGGCCTGTTCGAGCGGCTGCGCCCGGACCTCGTCGTGCTGTGCGCCTCGCTGCAGTCGCCGACCGAGTTCCGCACCGACGGCAGCCGCTGGGCGCAGCTGGTGCGGACCGCCGGCTTCGCCGTCACCCTGCCGCTGCAGGCCGCGCTCGCCGCCCCGATCGCCGCCGCCTGCGCCGACGTCGGCGCGGACCGGCCGATCCGCCTCGTCAACGCCTGCTTCCCGGACGCCGTCAACCCGACCCTGCACGCCCGCGGCCTGCCCGTGCTGTGCGGGCTGGGCAACGTCGCCTCGCTCGCCGCAGCTGCCGCCGCCGAACTCGGCCTCGCCGACCCCACCCGGCTCAAGCTGCTCGCCCACCACGCGCACCTGCACCGCCCGCCGGACCCCGGCCTCGAGGCCCGCTGCTGGGTCGACGACATGCCCTACGACGGCGTCGCCGCGGCCCTCGACCCGATCCGGTCCGGGCCCCGCCCGCACCTCAACGGCCTCGGCGCCGCCGTCGCCGCCGGCCTGGTGCGGGCCCTGGCCGACGGCGGCCCCTGGGCCGGGCACGTGCCCGGCCCGCTCGGGCTCCCGGGCGGCTACCCGGCGCAGATCCGCGACGGCGCCCTGACCCTGCGCCTGCCGCCCGGCATCACGCTCGCCGCCGCCCTGGCCTGGACCGAGCGGGTGTCGGCGCTGGACGGTGCCTGCGTGGCCCCCGACGGCACGGTCCGGCTCACCGAGCGTGCCGCCGCCGCGCTGCACGCGCACCGGCCCGGCCTACCGGCGACGTTCGCCCCGCAGGCCCTGCCCGGCCTGTGCACCACCCTGCTGGAGCTGCGCGAGCGGCTGCGCGCGACCGAACCCGAGGAGACGCCATCACGCCGGACATGGTGATCGCCGCGCTACACGCGGACGCTGCGCCGCGCTACATCTCGCGCCCCGACGATGAACCCGAATCCCGCCACGGCAATTCGCTCACGGAGGTACCCGTGTCCTCATCACCGATCAGCATCCTGTCGCAGACCGACTTCAACGGCGACCCGCTCGACCCGGAGTTGCTGCGGCGCACGTTCGGCCAGCTCATGGAGGAGCACGGCTACGTGCTGATGGTCAACGTGCCCGACGACTTCGACCAGGTCAAGTTCTGCCGCTCGCTGGGCGCGTTCGTGCCGAACTACACCGGCGCCGTGGTCGGCGACGTGCGGCCCGAGCCCGGCATGGACGACGTCTACCACGCCGGCAACACCCGCCCGCTCACCCCGCACACCGAGGGCTACGACTTCACCGTTGTCCCGCCGCGGTACATCGCGCTGTGGTGCGTCGCGCCCGCGAGCGGCCCCGGCGGAGAGACCACGCTGGCCGACACGGCGCCGTGGGTCGCCGCGCTCAGCGACGACGAGCGCAAGTACCTGCTGGACACCGAGTTCGAGTGGAAAACCACCGAGGGCGTGAACCGGCTCGGCCTCGACCTGCACACCAAGCACCCGATCCTGGAGGAGCACGACGACGGGCTCATCGTGCGCTTCTCCTGCAACAACCTGAAGCGCGCCGAGGACGACCCGGTGGTCCCGGTCCAGCAGCGCTGGCGGGACGCCTTCTACGACCACCAGATCGCCGTCGACTACCACCGAAACGACATGCTGGTCTGGAACAACTGGCGGCTGCTGCACGCCCGCAACGCTTTCACCGACCGCAGCCGGCACCTGCGCCGCATCCAGGTCGCCGGCTGAGGGCGCGCCGAGCGATGCTGTCCGCACCAATGGCCGCACCGCCGGTGTTCGCCGCCGCCGCGTCGCCGGACGGCGGTTAGGTCGCCGTGGCCGTCGAGTCGTTACCCCTGGCAGGCGCGCGCCTGCGGGCCGGCGCCGCGCTGCGCACCGCGGCGCTGGTCTGGCGCGAGGCCCGGCCGGTCGTGCAGATCATGTTCGTGCTGCGCTTCCTCGCCGGCGCGGCCCTGGCCGCCGGGAACTCGGTGCTTTCGGTGCGCACCCTGGCCGGGCTGGTGACCTGGTCCGCCGCGGTCTGCGCGGTCTACCTGCGCAATGGCGTCGCCGACGTGGTCGAGGACCGCCGCAACGGCTCCACCCGCCCGGTGGCGGCCGGGCGGCTCGACGCGGGCCGGGCTCTGACGATCGCCCGGTCGCTCGCGGCCGGCTCGATCGTGGCGAGCGCGTTGCTCGATCCGCGGGCCGGGCTGCTCGCCGCCGCGATGGTGGCGCTGGGCTGGGCGTACTCGGCGGGCCGGCGGCCGCTCAAGGGGTCGGTGGCCGGGTTTGCGCTGATCGTGATCGGCGGCGGCCTGCTCACCTACCTGGCCGGCGCGCTGCTGGCCCACGGGCGCTGGTCGGCCCCGGCGTTCTGCTTCGGCCTGGTCATGTCGCTGTGGATGGCGACGGCCGGCTCCTCCAAGGATCTCTCCGACGTGGAGGGCGACCGGGCCGCCGGCCGCCGCTCGCTGCCGGTGCTGCTCGGCCCCTCCCTCGCCGCCGCGGTCATCGCCGGGGCCACCCTCGCCCTGGCCGCCGGGTTCGTCGCGGTCGCGGTGCTGCTCGCGCCCGCCCTGCGCCTGTGCGCGGCGGTGCTGGCGACCGGGGCGGCGGTCACCGCGGTGGCGCTGCTGGGTACCCCGCCGGCCGCGGGCCGGGCGCGGCGCCGCCGGGCCTACCGGGCGTTCATGGCGACGCAATACGCCACGCACCTGGGGCTGTTCGTCAACATCGCGGCGAGCGTCATCTGATACCGCACGACCCCCGCCCGCGAGATGCTTGCCGTACGGAAACATGTTACGTTCCGAAGTGGCTCGGGTATCACGCGTGAAGTACGGCATGGCGTGCCGTAGGGGGACTCCTTATCGTGGACCAACAGCAAGCTCCGATATTCACACTTGTCACTGATCAGCGGCGATTGGAAATCCACGAGCGCGTGATCGGGGGCCTCCGCTCGGCGCGCAGCGCGCTGCTGACGAATGCCGACCGGCTCCGCCAGCTCACCGATCAGATCGACGGCATTCTCGACGATGCCGAGCGCTGCATGGCCGGGGTACCGGCGGAGTCCGACGCGGGCCTGAGCGCCGCCATCGGCACCAGCCGGTCGAGCGACGGGCTGCCGCCGACGGAATCCATGCGCGCGGCCGGCATCCTGTTCGAGGTGGCGCTGGACGTGCTCACCCGGGACGAGCCGGACCCGGCCCGGGTCGCCACCCTGGCGCGCTGCCTCAACGAGTCGATCACCCAACGGGTCGGCCGGGCCGCGACCGCATACGTCACCGCCCTGCTCGAGCGCAACCGGCGCTCCCAGCGGGAGGAGCGGCAGCGGGTCGCCCGCGAGATGCACGATCGGGCGGCGCACAGCGTCGGCGTCGCCCTGCAGAGCCTGGATCTGCACGACGTCTTCGCCGGCCGGGAGCCCGAGCGGGCCGCGGCCCAGCTCGTCGCCGCCCGGCAGAGCCTGGTCGAGGCCATCGAGACGATCCGGGCCATCGCGACCGAGGTCCGCGACGCGCTCGGCGGGCGCGACCTGGGCGAGGCGCTGACCGCCTACGTCAACCGGTTCGCCGGCCCGCAGATCAAGAGCATGGTGCGGGTCGCCGAAGGCACGGCCGCGCTGAGCCCGGCGGTGGCCGAGGAGCTGTACCTGATCGTGCGCGAGGCGGTCTACAACACGTTCCTGCACGCCGACGCCACCCGGCTCGAGGTTCGCATCGAGATCGACGAGGCCGCGGTGCGGGCCGAGGTGCTCGATGACGGCACCGGCTTCGACCCCGCCTCCGCGACCGGCATCGGCATCGCGTCGATGCGCGAGCGCCTCGACGCCCTCGGCGGCCACCTGGAGCTGACCAGCCCGCTGAGCGGCGGCGCGGGTGTCCGCGCGGTCGTCCCGCTTCCGTTGCCGGCCCGGCGGCGATGACCGACGCCGGCGGGAAGCTCAGCATCGTCCTGGTCGACGACCACGCCCTGTTCCGCGAGGGGCTGCGGCAACTGCTCAGCTACGAGACCGGTTGCACCGTGGTCGCCGAGGGCGCCACCGGCGCCGAGGCCGTCCAGCTGGTCCGGGAGCACGACCCGGACGTGCTGCTGCTCGATGTCGAGATGCCGGGCCAGCCGGCCCTGCGCACGGTCGAGCAGGTCAGACAGGGCACCCCGCGCACCCGGATCGTCGTGCTCACCATGCACGACGACCCGCGCCTGGTCCAGGAGCTGCTCAGCCGCGGCGCGTCGGCGTTCCTCACCAAGACCATCGGCCGCGAGCAGCTGCTCTCGGCGATCCGGGCGGTCGCCGACGCCACCGACACCGTGCTCGTGTCGGTGCAGCGCTCGACGTTCGCCCAGATCGGCCGCGACGAGCCGGCGCCGAGCCTACTGTCGCCCCGCGAGCTGGAGGTGCTGCAGCTGCTCGCGCAGGCCTGCTCCAACGCCCAGATCGCCGAGCGGCTGTTCATCACCGAGGGCACCGTGAAGCGGCACTTGACGAACATCTACGGCAAGCTCAACGCGGTCTCCCGCGTCGACGCGATCCGCAAAGCGGCTTCGGCCAACATCCTCTGACCGGTCCAGCCCCTTGGCGGCGCCCGGCCCGGCCCGGACGAGCGCGGTCTTGATAGTCCCTTGTGGACACTTCAGCCGGCGAGAGGCGGAGCTCGGCAAGCGCTCGACGACGTGCGAGCATCCATGTCCTTGTGCTGACGCGGCGGCCGGCTCGAACAGGCCGGAGCACAGCGCTCAAGGCTGGGCCGGGGCGAACCGCACGATCTGCAGGCCACAGTCGGCGAGCACATCGTCGATCTCCCGTACCGCCGCCCGGTCCTTCTCCTGCTCCGCTTCGGACAGTTTCTCCCACGGGATAAGGCTCGGGTGACGCTTGGCGGTGTTGTCCCGCTGCTCGCCCCAGGTCCAGCCCTGCTTCGTGCTCTCGTCCATCCACCGCTCGTGTTCGTGCTCGGCGAGCACGTCCAGCAGGGGGTCGTCGGCGAGGTCGACGCCACTGCCGTCGGTGCGAGGGGCCACGGTGCAGCCGACAGCGGCGAGTTTCCGTCCGATGTCGCGGGTCTGGGCGACGTTCGCGTTCTTGTATTCGTCGGCCAGCTCCTCCCACGCGACCATCGTCGGCGAGCTGCCCATCGTGTTGCCCTTCTGCAGTTCCCGGCGCAGATAGTTGTGGTGCGTGAGCTGCGCCAGCCGTTCGTAGATGTCCTCGTGGATCCGGTCCGTCCCGCTCGCGTCGGTACCGACGACCAGTTTGCCGATGCAGACGGTGTGCAGCCGGCCCTCGACGTCGTCGAGCAGGCTGGTCGCGCTGGGACCGAACACGTCGGCGAGCCCCGACAGCCGGTCCAGGCGGACCACGATCGACCGCTCACCGCCCCGCCACAGCGACGCCATGGTGAGCGCCGCGCGCACCGCCTCGTCTTCGGCCTGGTGACACAGATACACCCGGTGCGGGATCGGGACGATCGGCGTGCGGAACGCGCGGGCGAGATCGGCGACCGGCTTCAGCTCGCAGGTCTCCGCGATCGCCGGCCAGCGCTGCCGCAGCTCCTGCTCGACGGCAACGGCGTCGGGATCCACCAGTACCACTTCGAGCTTCTCGTGCGCGCGTGCCGACACCTGCCACATCCGGGCCAGCTCGACGACGATCGATTGCCCGAACGGCCCGAGGCCGGCGACCACCACAACCGCATTGCCGCTGCCGAACGACCCGGCGTCGCGCTTGACCACCTCCCGGGCGGCCAGCTCGTCGATGTTGAAGAAGTCCGCGCCCGTCACCGGCTGGCTGAGGTGGCGGGCCCGCAACGCGAGGGCGTAGGTGGGGTCGCTGACGTGTGCGTAGACGTTGAGGTCGCCGGCTTTCTTGGTCCGCGTCTGCTGCCGGGCCAGCGCCGCGGCCAACACGTTGACGCTGCTGTCGTCGTGGTCGTCGGCGCACGCGTAGACGAACCTGGCGCCGGCCACACCGGCGTCCCGTAGCGACTCGGCGTCCCCGGCCGTCGCCCGCAGCACGGCGCGCCCGCTGCGGCGCAGTCCGTCGACCATCGCGTCGGCCACCGGCGTCTCACCGACGACGATCGTGTGCCCGGCCTTGCGGCGCTGCCCCATGCGCCGCCACTCGCTGGCGAACACGACCCGCGCCGCCTCGAACAATGCGTAGATGGTCGCCATCGGCGCCAGGAACCGGGCTACCTGCAGCGGCCACGGGAACGGCCCGGCACTGTCGAGCGGTGCCGAGCCCAGCACGAACAGCTGCAGGTCGTAATAGGCGAGGTCCCAGAAACTCCGGCCCAGGTTGTAGGTCGCGCTGCGCGAGTGCCACTCCAAGCCCCAGAAGCCGAGCAGGAGGGCGAGGACCGCCGTCGCCAGGAACCCGATCCGAGCGGTTGACAGGGCCCGCTCCCGAACGCTCTTCGCCAGCGGCATTGTTGTCGGCATGCTGCGCTCCTAGATGATCGCCGCCAGGAAGATCGGCGCATGTAGCTACCCGCGGATCAGATACCGAGCAGGCTCTGGGCGTCGTCGCACGGCTGCTCCATCTCGCCGAGCTTCTTCTGCACCAACGCCTCATCCCCGTTGCTGGATGCGTCGAGCGCCTCGAGCAGCAGCCTGAGGCACGTGCCGATGACGTCACGCTCGCGTTTCGACTCGGCGGTCTCCGCCTGCGAACCGCTCAACCGCTGTTGGGTGTCGGCCGTCATGCGCCGCTGCTCCTCGGCGATGCGTTGCTGTGCCTGGGCCACCTGCCGCTGATGATCCGCGTTGCGCTGCATGGCGAACGCGGCCCCCGCCGCGGCCAGGGCGAGGACGAGCAATGTGGACAGCACGGCCACCAGCCGACCGCGCTGCGCCCGGTCGTGACGAATGCTGCGGGTCAGGAACTCCTGCCCCTGCACGGTCAGCTGCACCGTGTCGGTCATCAGCAGCTTCCGGCCGCCGAACCGCCGGGTGGGACGCAGGCGTGCGCCGAGGTCAGCGACGGTGGCCGCGAGATGACCGCCGGTCCAGAGCCGATCGGCCGGTCGCAGCTTGCCGGACCACTCGGCGGCGGCCAACTCCAGCTCCCGGCGGCGGCGCAACGCCGAGCCGGCCGACTCGATCGCATGCGCCAGCGGCGGCCACGCGGACAGGAACGCCTCGTGCGCCACACCCACGACAACGTCGTCGTCGACCCGATCCGTCGTCACCAGGCGCCGCTTCGCGAAGGCATCCAGCTCCGCCCACGCCTGCTCGGTCAGGTCCGCCTGCCGCACCCGGGCCCGGGTGGGATTGCCGTCGTCGTCGACCGTGACCAGATGCAGCAGTCCGGCGATCACCGCGTCGGTGGTGCGCCCGCTCGCGGCGCGCGCCTCGGCCAGGGCGGCATCGGCCTGAC
Organism: Dactylosporangium sp. CA-092794; assembly: GCF_050948465.1. Taxonomy (NCBI): domain Bacteria; kingdom Bacillati; phylum Actinomycetota; class Actinomycetes; order Micromonosporales; family Micromonosporaceae; genus Dactylosporangium; species Dactylosporangium sp. CA-092794. The sequence goes on from NZ_CP192044.1 coordinate 2,881,839, forward strand.
CGACCAGTGCGCCGGCCACGCCGCCCAGCTGCTCGTACCGCTCCTCGGAAAGGTGCCCGCCGCGGTGGACGCCGATGGCCAACTGCTGGAGGGTGAACGCCAGCAGCGGCAACGCCTCGCCGGTATCGGTATCGGCGACGAGCCGCTGGACGAGGCCGGGATCGACGCTGATGCCGGCCAACCGCGCCGGGCCCTCGATCACCATGGCCAGCGCTTCGCGGTTCATCGGACGCAACGTGAAGACCCGTAAGGGAATGGTGGCGAGTTCCCGGTTGGCGAGCGTCCCCGCCAGGAACTCGGGACGCAGCGTCGCCGTCACGGTGACACTGCCGCCCAGCGCGGGGGCGAGGATCGCCGCGAACTCTTGCCGGGCGACCCCGTCCGCCCGCGTCAGCAGCTCCTCGAACTGGTCGACCACCAGCAGCATCCACCGCCGGCCCGAGCCCGGCGCGGCCAGCAGCAGCTCATCGACCAGCTCGACCAGCCCACGCTCGGCGGCCAGCCGCTCCCGCACGCCCGCCAAGGTCCAGACCAGGCCGAGCATGCGCCCGCTGGTGACCAGCTCCCGGACCAGCGCACCGACCGGATCGGCACCGGGCACCATCGGGCCCAGTGCCCACCATTCCGGGTCGGCGGCGATCACCGGTACCACCCCGGCACGGACCAGCGAGGACTTGCCACAGCCGGACGGCCCGACCACAACCAGCGCCTCGGCGGCGGCCTCGCGGGCCGACGAGCGGACCAGACCGGCCAGCTCGTCGATCTCCGTGGCCCGGCCGAAGAAGGCCCGGCGCAGGCCCACGTCGAAGGCCCGTAGCCCCGGGTAGGGACTACGGTCGTCCGGCCAGCCCTCGCCGCCCAGGGCGTCCACACCGCGCAGCGCCTCGATGATCGCGACCACCGCACCGCCCGGGTCGCGGGCGAAGTCGGCGTGCTGAACGCTCACCAGCAGCGGATGCAGCACGTCGGCCTGCACCGACAGCGGCAGCAGCCGGACCCCGAGCGTCTTCGCGATGGCCACTTCGGCGAACGACCATTGGCTGCCCAGGTAGGCGTCGCTGACCAGACTGACGATCGAGTCGGCCCAGCGCAGCCGTTGGTAGAGTTGCTTCTCCCAGTCGTCGCCGATCAGCAGCCCGTCGCGCCGATCGAGGTCGAGAAAGACCTCGTGACCGGCCGAGACGAGCTGTCTGTGCAGCTCGGCCGCGGTGGCGCTGTCCGAGCTGGCGTGGCTGATGAACACCCGTGCCACAGGCGCACCCTTCCCTCATGTGCCGCGAACGTACAACCGGCGTTTTCGGAACGCACCGCCCGTACGGCCAGTATCGGAAGAAGTGCAGCCAGTAAGAGTTGCCGCCGGAAGGATGGCGGCCGGCCCGTTACGACTGGAGAGCAGCCGGAAGCGACACCGGCACGGGCGGATAGCTCTCGCTCGGGGTCGAAATCATCGAGCCGATCCTTCGCGGGGTGAACCCGGCCTCGCGGGCGGCTTCCTCGAACTGCCGGTTGGAGCCGGCCTTGGCGGGTTCAGACCACGGACGGCAGCCTCCGTTCGGCCAACGCCACTGCGACGCACGGCGGTTATCACCCAGAGGCGTCGACGTCTATTGACGCGTTCGCCGCGTTGATCTCATTCTGGGCCGCACACGGAATCGCGACCTCGATGACCAGATCACTGATCTTGCGAGCGAGCGCCTCTTCTCCATTCGGAGGGGGACACGCCGAACTGTGCGCGGAACGAACGGGAGAAGTGTGCATGATCCGCGAAGCCGCAACGGTGGGCGATGTCCGAGACGGTCGAGAGGCCCCATTGGGGGTCCACCAGTAATGTGGCCGCGCGTTCTAGTCGGTGCCGCCGGATCATGTCGCCGAGATCGATCCCTCGCCGGGCGAGAATGGTGTACACGTACCGCTCAGATATCGAGAAGGCGGCGGCGATCGATCGCACTGAGAGCTCGGGGTCGCCCAGGCGGGTCTTGACGTGTTCCTCGATGCGGGTGGCGAGCGAGACGGCAGCGGCTTCCCGGCCAACAGGCGTGTCGGTGACAACCCGGGTAAGCAGGAGGCGGATCAGTTCGAGGATGGGCTTCTCGAGAGCGGATTGCTCGGGCTCTTGGGCGCGCGGTGCATTTCGTGCGGTGCTGCGCAGGAACGCGGAGACGGCCGCCGTGGTGGCCTGATCCGGCCGGATGGCGGAGTGCAACTGGTTGCGGATCAGGTGCCCTGGCAGTCCCAGCTCGTCGAGGGGGAGTTGGTACGTGTGCCGGCGGGCGCCGTCGGTGAACCGCAGCCGATAAGGGTCGGTAGTGACGTAGAGCCCGATGTCGCCCGAGTGCAGCGTCGTCGCGAGGTCGCCCCGCACAACGGTCGTGGTGCCGTGATCGATGACGGTGACCATCAGGCTCGGCCGGGCGTCGTCGCGGGTGAGCCGGTCGGTGCGGACCACGTCGCCGCCCTGCGCCTTCGTCGACAGCAGGTGCACGCAGCCCAGGTCGGCCACCCGGGAATGGACCACCAGGTCGGCGCCCGGGTGCGGGTCGAGCGCGAGCGGCACGGGAGCCTGCAGCATCCGCTCACGGAGGAACTCGATCCGGTCGGTGACCGGGAACTCTTCGAGATCGATCACGACACCCATCAGCACCCCCCCACGTATCGCCGTTAGCCTAGTTGCGGCCGTAAGGTCCGTACAGATCGCGCACAACGCAGTGCGGACGCGGTCAAGACGGTGGCGTGATGCGACACGCACGATGAGAACGACCGGAGCACCACCCAGACGAGACGGGATCAGCCATGGCAGAGCACACCGCGCCCACCCTGACGGATGCCGAACGAGCGGACATCGCTCGAGCCAACGCGTCCGGCCGCCGGCCCGTCGTCTTCGTGCACGGGCTTTGGCTGCTTTCCAGCAGCTGGGACCGGTGGCGGACGGTGTTCGAAGACGCGGGATTCACGACGATCGCGCCTGGATGGCCGGATGACCCGGAGTCCATCGAGGACGCGCGCGCGAACCCGGACGCCTTCGCGTCGAAGATGGTGCAGGAAGTGACCGACCACTACCTCGAAGCCATCGCCGAGCTCGCCGTGCGGCCCGCCGTCATCGGCCATTCCTTCGGGGGCCTCATCGCGCAGAAGATTGCCGGGGATGGAGCGTCCGTCGCCACCGTCGCGATCGATCCCGCGCCGTTTCAGGGAGTCCTGTCGGTGCCCTTTTCGTCGCTCAAGTCGTCCGCTCCGGTGGTCAGCCATCTGAGCAGCCTCAAGCACGGGGTCACGCTCTCGTTCGAGCAATTCCAGTACGGATGGGCGAACGCCCTCGATGACGATGAGGCGCGCGCGCTCTACGACGAGTTCCACGTCGCGGCGGCCGGTAACCCGATCTTCCAGGTGGTCAGCGCCAACCTCAACCCCTTCAGCGAGACCAAGCTCGACACGAAGAACCCCGGCCGGGGACCCCTGCTGCTCATCGGCGGCGAGGCCGACCACACCGTGCCTGTCAAGCCGACCGAACAGGCCTACACCATCCAGGCCAAGAACCCCGGCGTCACCGAATTCGTCGTGCTGCCCGACAGGGGCCACTCGCTGACCATCGACCACGGCTGGCCCGAGGTCGCCCAGACTGCCCTCGAGTTCATCGTCCGAGCCGGCGCGCTCCCAGTCACGTCCGCCTGAGCCCCCCGGCGCCGAACGAAGGAACCGCTACCGCGACAGCGCTCTGATCGGCCAGCGCAGGAAGAAGCGCTCCTCGCCGTCGATGCGCCGGTGGTCCAGCAGTTCGGCGCCCAGGAGACGGTATGGGCGCAGCCGCCGCCGGGTGCAGGTGGAGTAGGCGACGTCGTAGCCTCGTGCCACCAGGTCGCGGTAGCCGAAGTGCCGGATGAAACCGGCGTACGTCGACCGCGTCCAGGTGCGTCCGTCGTCGGCGCTCATCACGTTGAGGATCTCGCAGAACCGGCCGCCGGAGGGGTCTGGCTCCGGCGGTGCCGGCGGGTGGAAACCGAAGGACGCGGACCGCAGCCCGCGCTCCGGGACGAGGCTGACGCCATGGCGCCGATGAGCCTCGCTGCAGATCAGTCCCTGGCCGATGATCAGCGAGAGGTTGTCGTGCTGGAGGATGCGACCGTAGGCGGTTTGGTTGCCGATGAACATCCACTGGTTGGCGTCCGCGTCGGCCAGCATGGTGAAGACGCGGTGCAGCACCCGGTAGCGGACGAAGCGGCGCGACCCCAGCGGCCCCGCCCGCCGCGCGCGGCGCTGGTGGCCCTGCGGCCGGTGCGGCCCCTGCGGCCGGTGCGGCCCCTGCGGCCGGTGCGGCGTGCGGCCGGTGCGGTGTTTTGCTTCCGTGATCATGCGCCGGAGGCGTCCATTTGCTGGGATCCTCATGATCGCGGAGTGATAGTGCCGCTCCTGGTACATCATCGCTCCACGATCATGGAGATCCCGCCATTCGGGACGCTCCTCGGCGTGATCACGGAGAGAAAGCGCCGCACCGCGGGCCCCTTACGGTTCCTGGTCGTTCAACCAACGACCGGAGACCGCGCTCATCGCCGATCTCGACACGCCCGAACCTCAGCGCGGTCCGCCACCACCGCCGACTTCGACGCAGGCCCTAGCTAGAGGTTGGTGAGGCGCTCCAGGTGCTCGGGGTAGCGGGCACCCTGGATGTCGATCTTCGCGGCGGCGTCCTCGATCTCGTCGAGGTCGTCGGTGGTGAGCTCGACGTCGACGGCGGCGAGGTTCTCGTCGAGGCGTTGCAGGCGGCGCGTGCCGGGGATGGGCACGATCCACGGCTGCTGGGCCAGGAGCCAGGCCAGGGCGATCTGGGCGGGCGTGGCGCCTTTCCGGTCGGCGATGCTGCCGAGGAGGTCGACGAGAGCCTGGTTGGCGGCGCGGGCGTCGGCGTCGAACCGGGGGATGGTGGTGCGGATGTCGTTGTCGGCGAACGTCGTGTCGGAGGTGATGGTACCGGTGAGGAAGCCCTTGCCGAGGGGGCTGTAGGGGACGAGGCCGATGCCGAGTTCGGCGCAGGCCGGGATGACCTCGGCCTCGGGCCGGCGCCACCACAGTGAGTATTCGTGTTGTACGGCGGTGACGGGCTGCACGGCGTGGGCGCGGCGGATGGTGCCGGCGGCGGCTTCGGACAGGCCGAAGTGCTTGACTTTGCCGGCGTCGATGAGGTCCTTGACGGCGCCGGCGACGTCCTCGATCGGCACGTCGGGGTTGACGCGGTGCTGGTAGAACAGGTCGATCGCGTCGACGCGCAGCCGGCGCAGCGAGGCGTCGGCGACCTGCTCGATGTGTTCGGGGCGGCTGGACAGGCCGGTCTGGTGGCCGTCGGCGTCGAATGCGAAGCCGAACTTGGTGGCGATGACCACCTGGCCGTGGAACGGTTGCAGGGCCTCGCCGACGAGTTCCTCGTTGACGAACGGGCCGTAGACCTCGGCGGTGTCGAAGAACGTGACGCCGCGCTCGGCCGCGGCCCGCAGCAGGGCGATGTTCGTGTCGCGGTCGGGGCCGGGACCGTAGCTCTGGCTCATGCCCATGGCTCCGAACCCGATGGCGGAGACGGCCAGTCCTTGGCCGAGGGTGCGCTGTCGCATGCGGTGGCTCCCGGTGGTGACGTCGGCACGGTGCTGGTGGCCGCCCAGCTGGCCAGCAGCCGCAGGCCGTCCTGAGCGGGGCTTTCGGGTTCGGCGTGGTAGGCGGTCATGGTCAGGCCCGGGTCGGCGGGCAGCGGCATGGCCTCGTAGCCGAGGCTGAGCAGGCCGACGACGGGGTGGCGGAACTGTTTGACGCCCGTGTGGTGCAGCCGCACGTTGTGCGCGGCCCACAGTGTCCGGAAAGTGTCGCTGCGGGTGACGAGCTCGCCGACGAGGTCGGTGAGGGACTTGTCGTAGGGGTCGCGGCCGGCCTCGGTGCGCAGCAGCGCGACGGTGGTGCTGGCCGCGTCGTCCCAGTCGGGGTAGAAGGTCTCGGCGGCCGGGTCGAGGAAGCAGAACCGGGCGAGGTTCACCGGCCGCTGCTGGCCGGCGAACGCCGGTGAGTACAGCGCCTGCCCGAGTGGGTTGCTGGCGAGGATGTCGAGGCGGCCGTTGCGCACGAAGGTGGGGGCGTCGGTCATCGCGTCGAGCAGTTGCTGGACCGCTGGGCGGATCTGTTGCCGGCCGGGGCGGCGGCGGGTGCGTGGGGTGGTGTTGGCGGCGCGGGCGAGGTCGTGCAGGTGGGAGCGCTCGGCGTCGTCGAGCTGCAGGGCGCGGGCGATGGCGTCCAGGACGCTGTCGGAGACGCCGGTGAGGTTGCCGCGCTCGAGGCGGACGTAGTAGTCGGGGCTGACCCCGGCCAGGAGCGCGACCTCGGCGCGGCGCAGCCCAGGCACGCGGCGGCTGCCGCCGTACTGGGGCAGCCCGGCCTGGTCGGGGGTGATCCTGGCGCGCCGGGAGGCCAGGAACTGGCGTACCTCGTCCCGGTTGTCCACGCCCTTCACGCTACGGCCCGCCGCCGGGGGCTGAGGGGTCCTGTCATTACCTGCTTCAGCAGCCCCTCCCAGCTGGCCGGCGCCGCCGGTTGTATGGGTGACGCAGCCGCAGGCTGCCGGCGCTGACGCCGATCCGCCAACCACGGGGAGACCACTGATGCGAGCCACCATCCTGCACGCCCCCGGCGACGTACGAGTCGAGGACCGCCCCGACCCGGCGATCTCCGCACCCACCGACGCGATCGTCCGCATCGCCGCCACCTGCGTCTGCGGCTCCGATCTGTGGTCGTACCGGGGCGTCGACCCGGTCGGCGGGCCCGCGCCGATGGGGCACGAGTACGTCGGCGTCGTCGAAGCCGCCGGTTCGGACGTCACCACGATCCGGCCGGGCCAGTTCGTCGTCGGTTCGTTCTTCGCCTCCGACAACACCTGCGAGATCTGCCGCGCCGGCTACCAGTCCAGCTGCGTGCACCGCGAGCCGATCGGAGCGCTCGGGGCGCAGGCCGAACTGCTGCGGGTCCCGCTCGCCGACGGCACCCTCGTCGCCACGCCCGAGCCACCCGCCGACGACCTGGTCCCCGGCCTCCTCGCAGCCTCCGACGTGCTCGGCACCGGCTGGTTCGCCGCCGTCGCCGCCGGGGTACAGCCCGGCAAGACCGTCGCGGTCGTCGGTGACGGCGCCGTCGGCCTGCTCGCCGTCCTGGCGGCGAACCACTTCGGGGCCGAGCGGATCATCGCCATGAGCCGCCACGCCGATCGGCAGAAACTCGCCCTCGCCTACGGCGCCACCGACGTCGTCACCGAACGCGGCGACGACGGAGTCGCCCGCATCAGGGACCTCACCGACGGCCTCGGCGCACACTGCGTCATCGAAGCCGTCGGCAGCCAGGAATCGATGCTGCAGGCCATCCGCTCCACCCGGCCCGGCGGGCACGTCGGCTACGTCGGCGTCGCCCACGGCGTGCAACTGCCCGGCCAGGAGCTGTTCTTCTCCTACGTCCACCTGCACGGCGGACCCGCGCCCGTCCGCCGGTTCCTGCCCGAGCTGATCGAGCTGATCACGAACCGGACCATCGACCCCGGCAGGGTCTTCGACCTCACCCTGCCGCTCGACCGGGCCGCCGACGGGTACAAGGCGATGGACGACCGCTGCGCGATCAAGGCGCTCCTGCGCCCCTGACCTACCGCCCAATGTCGCGAGAGGAGCACCTCGCCATGGACCCGTCCCTGACTCCAGCGGCGCATCGGGATGCTAGGTCGTCCGGGTGCCGGTGAGCGTTCCAGAGGCCAGGACATGTCCGGCGAGAGCTGACGGCACCGCTTGCATGTCGGCGACCTTGGCGAAGTCGATGTCGGTATCGAGGGCGTAGAGGTGGTAGCGGTAGCGGTGCGTGCCGTGGCCGGGGAGCGGCCTCGGTCCGGAGTACTTCGCCTGGCGGCGGCGGTTGGGGAGGAACTGGAAACGCGGGTCGTCCGGCGTCAGGGCGCCTTCCGGCAGGCCGCCTTCGGGCGGCGCGAATGCGGCGATTGTGTGGATGCCGGGCACGGCGCCGGGGTTGTCGAGGTCTTCGAGCATGAAGACCAGGCCCTTTGTTCCGGTGGGCAGGGCACTCCACGTGAGGGCGGGTGAGACGTCGTCGCCGATGAACTGCCCGCAGTGCCTGGCGGGTACGACCTGCCCGTCCTGGAAGGCGGGTGAGGTCAGCGTGATGCGGTTTCCGGTCGCGAGTTCGGGGGCGTTGGCGATGCTCGCGGCTTCGTCGGGGCGTCGGTTGCGCAGCAGCCAGCCGACGGGCAGGAGAAGGGCTTCTACGGGGTGCATGGTGTCCCTGTTTCAGGAGTCGGCGATACGGAGGAGGAGCGGGGCGACTCGGAGGATGTCGTCGCGTTCGGTTGCGGTGAGTTCGGCGAGCCGGCCGTTGAGCCAGTCCTGCCGGTGACGACGCGATGCCATGGAGGCTTTCCGGCCCTGTTCGGTCGCCCATCTGCCGGTGAAGTCCGGAACTCACGAACACAAGAACCGGCCGTCGGCCTCGGGACGGTGGCCCGGACGGACCCGGGTGTGCTGCGCGGAACGACGTGACAACGGGGGCTGGCGGGTTCTACGAGCAGCTACTGGATCTGCAGCACGTGGGCGGGTGAGCGGCCGCGGCCGCCGCCGTTGTAGACGATGACGTCGTCGCGTTGGCCGTATTCGCGGAAGGTGGCGAGGGCTTCGTCGCGCAGGACGTCGGTGCGGACTTCGACGCCGCGGGCGGCGAGCTGTTCCTTCCAGTCGGGGCGCATGGGTCCTTCGTCGAAGCCGGTGAGGTGTTCGACCTCGTCGCCTTCGCCGGCGATGACGAGGCGGGTGATGCCGGACCAGAGCACGGCGCCGTAGCACATGGCGCAGGGCCGCCAGTTGACGGCGAGTTCGGCGGGCGGCCGTCCGGCGCCGCCGAGGTCCCAGGTGCCGGCGCCGGCTTGGGCCAGGCTGAGGGCGACGACCTCGGCGTGCATCGTGGACAGGCCGCTGGCCAGTACGAGGTTGACCCCGGCGGCGAGGATCTCGCCGGTGGCGGCGTTGCTGACGACGGCGGCGAATGGGCCGCCGGTGCCTTCGCGGTGGTTGCGCCGGGCGAGGCGGTGCGCGAGCCGCATCCGGTCCTCGGCGTCGGGCAGGGCCGCCGCGACGCCGGCGAGTTCGTCGGCGACCCATTCGGGGAGCCGGGCGCCGAACTGTGTGGTGGTGAGTTGCATGCGTGGCCCTTCAGGCGGTGAAGAAGTGGCTCAGGCCCATGGTCTTGAGACCGCGGCGGTACGCCACTGAGCTTCGGTCGGCGGCGATGTTGACCTCGATGCGCGGGTCGAGGGGCAGGTTCTCGGGCTTCTGGACCTCGACGATGCGCCGGTCCTCCTCGAACACGCGCAGGTTGAAGTCGAAGATCTCGCTCGCGGGCTGGTCGGTGGCGAAGTCCTTGGCGATGGGCGCGAACATGCGGGTACGCCGGGCCGAGACGGGGGTGGCGGTGTTCATGATGCACAGCCGCCCGCCGTCGGGGAAGTGCACGACGAGGGTCGCGGTGAACGGCAGGTGCAGCGCGAAGCGGCGCAGCCACCGAAATCCGTCCGGGGCGCGCAGCCCGGCGCCGTGCGGGTAGTTGGCGACGGTGGAGGTGTAGTCGACGGTGAATCCGTCGGTGGTGGCGACCGGGTTGTAGGGCGGGACGACGGGGTTGTCCGGGTCGCCGAAGGTGTCGAGGTGGACGAACCCGAAGTGCGCGACGTCGAGGAACCCTTCGACCTGGCGGCCGGCGAACGCGGCGACGTCGAACGGCGGGCAGGTGACCCGCTGGAAGCCGGGCTCGTCCCAGCCGGGCATGGGCGGCACTCCGTCGCCGTCGCCGTGAGGGTCGAGGCAGGTCCAGACGAGGCCGTAGCGCTGCACGACCGGGTAGGTGCGCAGGTGCATCCGGGCCGGGATCTTCGCGGCCGGGTGGGCGGGGATGGCGACGCAGGCGCCGGCGGCGCCGAAGCGCAGCCCGTGGTAGGCGCAGGAGATGGTGGTGCCGTCGCCGGTGCCGAGTGACAGCGGCACGCCGCGGTGTGGGCACAGGTCGTCGGCGATGACGATCCCGGCCTCGGTGCGGTAGACGACGAGCGGCGTGTCGAGCAGCGTCGCCGCGACCGGGGCGGTGCCGACGTCCTCGGCGCGGGCGAGGGCGTACCAGCCGCGGGCGAGGATGGCCCAGTCGGCGGGGTCGAAGGTGCAGTCGCGCGGTGGTGCCGGCGCGCTGGTGGGCGTGGTATCGAGCACGGACATGGCAGGGGCTCCCGGAGGCGTCGGGGGACGGCGGACCGCGGTGCGTGTGGTGGCCGCACGAACGGGCGTGGGCCATCGCGGCCGGGTTCAGCCGTGCGCGACCCGCCCGCGCGTCCACGCGGTCCGGTGGACCTGCTGGCGGGCGTCCACACCCAGCAACGCGCTGCTGCTCACGGCCCACCTCCCGCCGGTTGTCCGGGTACCGCCCATGGTCCGGCCGACGCGTTTCGGCGCGGTTACCGCAGCATCTCACGGTCGCGCGGCAGTGCCCGGGAGCTCTTCGTTGCCCGGCCGAATTCGCGCTGGCACGGCGGCGACACCGGGCCGGGGCAGGTCCGCGACGTGTTCGGTCCGCTCGTGGACGCCGTGGTCACCCGGGCCGGCGGCGTGGTGCCGGCGGTCCGGCATGTGCCCGACGAGCCGTCCGCGCTGCGGGCGGCGCTCGCCGCGGCCGCCGCGGATGTCGTCGTGGTCACCGGCGCGTCCTCGGCCGGAGCCGCCGACCACCTGCACACCGTGCTCGACGCGCTGGGTGCCGGGTGGCGTGTCGACGGTGTCGCCTGCCGGCCCGGTCACCCGCAGGGCCTCGCCGAGCTGCCGGACGGCCGGTGGGTGGTGAGTCTGCCCGGCAACCCGTATGCCGGGCTCACCGCGGCGCTGACGCTGCTCGCCCCGCTCGTCGCCGCCCTCGCCGGCCGGCCGCCCTCGCCGCCGGTCCGCGCCGCGGGCTGCGGGAGCTGCGGCGGGTCGCCCGCGGGCCGGCGGTCGTGCTCACCTTCGACGGCGACGCCCTCGACCTGCTCTGGCCGGCCGAGTACTCCCCGGAGCTCATCGCCGCTCGTGGTGCGCAGTCGCGACTGGCCGACCGGCATCCAGTGGTCGAGAACAGTGCACGACTACTTGCTGCTCAACCTCGCGAGGCCGCGAGCGGCGAACTTCCGCACTTGCTCGTCCGGGTCGGTCAGCAGCGCACGAAGTGTGGGTTCAGCCGCCCGGTCACGCAGCCCGCCCAGATACCAGCCCAGGACCATCCGGACATGCGGAACCGGATCGTCGGCAAGCGGCATCAACACCTCGAGTGCCCCGGGCCTCGCCCGGTAGGACACAATGCCGGCAGCCTTCGAACGAACCGCCGGGTCATCGTCGTCAAGGAACGACCGAGCCACAGCGTCGACCCGCTCGGCGTCCGGCTGGTTGGCGAGGGCCTCCAATGCCGTGTACCGCAGCTGCGGATCGGCAAGACCCGCCGCGAGGACGTCGAAGTCGCGCGGATCTCCGAGGAGGCCCACCAGCCGCAGCCGCATCCCCTTGTCACCGGTGTAGGCCCAGACGGCGGCGCGGCTGCCCTCGGGATCGTCTTCGACAAACGCCTCGATCTCATCGATCAGTGCCGACACATCCACGCCTCGACCCGCTGTGGCGAGTACACGCAACGTCTCATCGAGAGTCCCGGACACCCCTCCAGAATAGTGATCACCGGCATCACCGAGAAAGCCTCTTCACGACGGTGGAAACAGCGGCATCCGCGGAGGCCATCGCCCGCGACGGCGGCCTGGGCCGGCCGCGCTGAACATGCCCGGACGATCTGGAGATTGACCACCATCGGTGCGAGAATGTGCATTCATGACCGGCGTGGCAAGGTGGGGCCGAATGCGAGGCGGCCTGCGCTGCCTGATCGCGCTGGCGGCTGCGGGCATCGTCGCCGCCTGCCAAGCCGACACGGGCAGCGTGGCGCGGCCACCGTCGGCCGTATCGACCCCCGCCACCGCCACCGCCTCTGCCACGGCCTCTGCCACCGCTTCTGCCGCGAGCGCGGTGCCGACGGTGGTCGCGAAAGGGCCCGAGGACCTGGGCCGAGTGTGCACCGGTTCGCGGGTCGGCAACGCGCCGTCCTACGACCCCACGGCGACGCCCCGCGTGTTCATCGCACTCAACACGCCGGGAGACGCCACCTTCACGCCCTCCTACACCAACGCCGTGCGGCCGTTCTCGGTCAACGCGTTGCAGTGGGCGTCGACCAGCGTGGTGGCCTGCCTGAGTACGGTGCCGGGCAGCGCCAAGCCACCGCTGAAGTGCCCGTACCGCAAGCAGGACGGCACGTCCGTCACCATCACACGGATCGCCTACCAGGTCGACGTCATCTTCTACGCGGCCGCCACCGCCCAGCGCCTCGCCACCGGGGGCCGGGTGGACGCACCGGTCACCTGCCCCGACTTCATGCTCTACCAGTCCACCGTCTACGGATTCCCCGACGAACGCGCGCTCCTCGCCGAGATCGAGAAGTTCATCGCCGCCCGCCACTGACCGGCGGATCGGACGTTCCGCGCTGGCGTTGTCGCGCCTCTTCCTCACCACCAGGTTCTTCGCCATGAAGATCAACCGTTACGTGCACGACCACGGCGTCACCCACGAGACCCTGAGGTTCGGGCGTGTCGAGATCGGCAATGAGCGAGGTCTCCGGTCGTTGGTTTGCCGACCAAGGAACGCAAGGGGCCCCGGCGGCGCTTTCTTTCCGTGATCATGCCAAGGAGCGTCCCGAATGGCGGGATCTCCATGATCGTGGAGCGACGATGTACCAGGAGCGGCACTATCACTCCGCGATCATGAGGATCCCGGCCCGTGGACGCCTCCGGCGCATGATCACGGAAGCAAAACGCCGCACCGGCCGCACGCCGGCTCACATGCCAGCCCGTCGTGGCGCCCGGCCGCAGCCGGCACGGCGTTGCTGCCCCCGGTCTGCTTCTGCGCGCAGCGCGGGCGCCGGGTCGCTCGGCCCGGTTGTGGTGGCGGCGACGACGAGCGCCCGGTAGCCGCCCTGCCCACGCCGAGTTCTCCCGACACTCAGCTGCTGCCCAGCAGAGGCGGCGGTACACGGCGTGGTTGGTCGCGATCGGCAGGGAGGGGCCTCGCCTGCGGCGCATCCCGGGTGCCGGCGGAGAACGTCTCCTCCAACTGGGCCAGCCAGGCTAGATGACCCTCCACCGCCCGGCGGCCGGCCGCGGTGAGCCGGAACCACGTGCGCGGCCGCCGGCCGATCGCGCCCTTGCGGACTTCCACGTATCCGGCGTCTTCGAGCACGCGGGACTGTTTCGACAGCACCGAGTCGCTGATCCCGGCCGCATCACGCAGCGCGGCGAACTCGACCCAGTCCGCGCCGGCCGCCAGCAGCCCGCAGATCGACAACCGGGTGATCGGGTGGATGAGCGGGTCCGGCTTGGCGGTCACGCCGCCCCTCCGCTGGCTCGCAACTCTTGGCGGACCCCCCGCAGAGCGGCCTGCACGCTGACCACCCCCGTCACAACCGCGAGGGCCGCGACGACGACCGCGGCCACGAGCAGGCCGCGATCGATCAGGAGGTGCTCGGTCACGATGGCGACGATGCTCACCACGAGCATCGTGATCCGTGCGGGACGGCCCGGCCGATAGGTGAGGTCCGGGAATCCGACGGATATGCCGGTGGCCCGGGCCAGGCCCCACTGCAGCAGCCAGGCCGCCGCCAATGCGGCGATCAGGACGGGCCAGACGGCAACCCGCTGCGGAAGGTATCGCGAGATGAAGGGCAACCCGAAGGCCAGTGCGAACAGGATGGCGCTGCCGGTCAGGTACCACCACGGCGGCCGCATTCGGTCCGCCAGCCGGCTGCGCTGTTCCCTCAGCTGCTCCAGCGCCGCCGGGTCTCTTGCCGCATCGCGCATGACGCTCCCCCTGTCATGTACTTTCCAACTAGAAAGTACATGACAGGGCCGCCCGGGGAAAGCCCAGCGGCCGTGGTGAGCGCGGCCGGTAGTTCGACGCTTGTGCCGCCTGATGTCGCGACTGGTGGTCCGCGGGGGTCCGACGACAGTCCACCGATTCCCCGCTGACCTCGGCGGGTTGCCTGCATGCGGGAGGCCACCTGGCTCCACGGCCGCCGATCACGACCGACCCGCGGACGGAACCCGGCGGGTCAGTTCCGGGGCGTGCGCCGCGCGGCCAGGGCCTGACTTCTGGCGGGACGGGGCAGGCGATGGTGCACCCCACGATGCCGCCGGACAAGACGTGCTGACGACGCTCAGCCGTCCCGCATCGACCAAGATCGCAGTGCGTTCCTCGAATCGTAACGTTAACGTACCGCGTCTGGACAGGTAAGTTCCAACACACTAGCCTGTGTCCACATGTATACCGTGGTTGTTCGCTCACCCCTCGCTGGTCCTGGAGGTCGAGCCAGGCCAGCCGAGCATGACGCGTCGGCTGCTCGGCACGACACCGGAACACCTGCGTTTTTCGGGTGTTCGGACGCACACGGCTTCCGTACAACTTTTGCTGCATTCAATTGTATCCAGTGGCATCCACAAGCGTCAGACCTCGCTACCGCGCGACCATGACCCCCCGGTGAGGCGAACGCCGCAGTCGGGGGCAACGAAGCCTTGAACTCTTCTGTTGATGCGCCGACGGCGAATCGGCGGCGCGGGTCCGGGCCGCGCTGGACGAGCTTCGCGAGCGGACCGGCCGGAAGCCAACGTCCGCGGCGCTGCAGGCGGTCGCGGCCCGGGTGGCGGCGCCGCAGACCGTCGAATAGAGATAGGAACCAGTGGTGACGTGAACGGTCCGATTCTGTTCCGCAACATCGGTACGCTGCTCAGCGGCGACCTCGCCCACCCGATGCTCGACGCGACCAGCGTGCTGGTCGACGGTGGGGTGATCCGCGAGATCGGCACCGAGCCGGACGCCGAGACGGTCATCGACCTGCACGGCGCGACGCTCGCGCCCGGCTTCTGGGACAGCCACTTCCACCCCTACTTCGGCGACTACTCGCCACGGCAACGGGTCAACGGTGCGGTGGAGCGCACGGTCGTCTCCGGCGTCACCACACTGATCTCGGCCGGCGCCGGCCACCAGCCGGGTATGTACCTGCCGTCGCCGACCCTGCCCAACGTCCAGGCCGGCAGCGCGGGGCACGGCGGTGACCCGCGGCGGGCCCGCGATGCCCGCGGCACCAAGGCTCTGGCCATCACCATGACCGAGGCCTGGCGCACCGAGCGGCCCTCCGGCGTCAAGTGCTACGCCGGCACGGTCTTCGCCGAGGACGGCTTCGTCCGCGACGACTTCGTCGATCTGGCCGCCAACGGCATCCGCATGCTGAAGTTCCAGCGACCGATCTCGCGCATCGCCGACGCCGAGACCTACCGGAGCTGGGCGGCCGAGCTCGGCCTGCTGGTCATGACCCACACCGGCAACCGGTCGATGACCAAGGACGTGGCGTCCATCCGCGACTCGCTGCGGGCGATCGACCCCGACATCGCCGGGCACGTCAACGGCGGCCCCACGCCCGCGCCGCGGGAGGCGGTCGACTGGCTGATCGACCACGGCCGCGCCGCCCTGGAACTGGTGTTCATCGGCAACCTGCGCGTTGCCGCCCACGTGCTGCGCCGCGCCGCCGAACGCGACGAACTGCACCGGGTGATACTCGGCAGCGACCTGCCGGGCGGCACCGGAGTGGTGCCCGGCGCGATGCTGCGCACCATCCAGTTGCTGAGCCATCTCAGCGACGTTCCGGTGGAGTTGCTGGTCTGCATGGCGACCGGCAACACGGCCAGGGTCCACCGCCTGCCGGGTGGCCTCGTGGCCGTGGGGGAGCCCGCCGACCTGGTCGCCTGGGACCCGGTGGAGGCGTCGGAGACCGACGATTTCCTCGACTGCGTCGCATACGGCGACCGCGCGTATCCGGGACTGATCATGATCGACGGTGTCGTGGTGCATCACGGAAACCCGTTGCTGCTGTCGCCCAAACGCATGCCGACCATCCACCGAAACGCGCCGGCTCTCGCCGCCGGCAGTGTCTGAGCAATCTGGAGCTGATCACACGTGGTCTGGAAGAAAGCAGTCATCCGCCTCCCGGACAGCGCCGTGCGCCCGACTCGCGTGGCCAGTTCGGCCCACGCGATCCAGTTCGGTCCGCTGCTGTTCGTCACCGGCCAGTCCGGACGGCGGCTGGAGGATCCGGAGTACTCCAACGACCCGGTCGAGCAGGCCCGGCAGTGCCTGGACAACATCGGCGCGATCCTGCGCGAGGCCGGCAGCTCCTACGAGCACGTCCTCAAGCGGACCATCGTCGTGCGCGACCGCAACGAGTACAACGCGGTCCGCCCGATCGTCGAGGAGTACTTCGTCAGCCCGGTGGCCAGCTCCATCATCGAATCGGGCCTGCTGCGCGACGAGCAGAAGGTGATGGAGATCGAGGTCATCGCGTTCGTCCCCGACGATGCCGACGGGGACGCCGACGATGCTGCTGCATAACCTGGGCGGCCTGTTCACCGGCGACGCCGGCGCGCCGACGTCCGGCGTCGACGCGATCGGCATTCGCGACGGCGTGATCGTGGCGCCCTCCGAGGCGGCCGGGACGGCGCGGCTCGACGCCCGCGGCGGCTGGGCGATGCCGGGACTGTGGGACGGTGCGCTGAACCTCTACTTCGGCGACCACACACCGACGCTCTCGGCCACCGGCGCATTGGCCGCCTCGGTCGGCTTCGGCGTCACCAGCGTGGTCGCACCGCGCCCGGCCCCGGTGCCCGGCGCGGTGGCCACCGCGCGGTTCCAGCGCGAGCTGGCGGTGCTCACCATGAAGTCCTGGGTGCACGACCGCCCGCGCGGGCTGCACGTCCACACGAGCGCGGTCACCGGTCACCCGGAGTGGGACGCCGAGGATCTTCAGGATCTCGCCGCGTGCGGTGCCGACCTCCTGTTCCTGCCGGCCGCGCTGGCCCCTGACGACGCGCTGCGCCTGGCCAAGGACGCCCGCGACGCCGGGATGCGGATCGGGCTGGCGCTGGGCGGCGCGGACGCGGTCGACCCGGTGGCGCTCGACGACCTGCTGGTCGCGGCGCGGCCCGAGCTGGCCGCACCGGTCAACGCGGCGGGGTTGCCGGTCGGCGTGGTCGACCGGCTGGTGGCGGCGGACGGCCTGGCGCTCGGCCTGGTGCTGACGGGAGATCTGGCCGTCGCGGCGCGGGTCTGCCGCGCGTGTGTCGAACGCGGCGAGCCGGGCCGCCCGTTCCTCGGCACCGGCACGCCCGACGACCGCGGCGTCCTGCCGGCCGGCATGGCGCTGCTGGTCGACGTGCTCGGCGCCGCGGCGCAGCTGCCGCCCGCACTGATGGTCGCGATGGCATCCGGCAACGTGGCCCGTGCCTTCGGCCGGCCCGGGGGCCAGCTCGTCCCCGGCCAGCCCGCCGACGTGGTGGTCCTTGGGGGCGACGGCGGGTTCGTCTCGCCGTGGCTGCACCGGCCCGCCGCGACGCTGATCGATGGTCGTCCGGAAGAGACAGGGTGAGGGTAGGTATGGCGACGACAAACAACGGACGGGTCCAGGCTCCGCCCCCCACAACCGATGGCACCGGCGGCAGCCGGATCGAACTGCGCAACGTCGAGAAGACCTACCGGCTTCGTTCCGGCGATCGCCTGTGCGCCCTGCGGGACGTCTCGTTCGACGTCGCCCCGTCCAGCTTCGTCTCGGTCGTCGGCGCCAGCGGCTGCGGCAAGAGCACACTGCTGCGCATCATCGGCGGCCTCTCCGAGCAGACCAGCGGGGATGTCCTGCTGGACGGCAACCCGGTCACCGGACCGCGCCGGGACGTGGGCGTCGTCTTCCAGGCGCCGGAGCTCCTGCCGTGGCGCACGGTGCTGAGCAACTCGTTGATCGGCGCCGAGATCCTCGGCCTCGACATGGCCGACGCCAAGCGCCGCGCACTGGAGCTGATCAACCTGGTCGGCCTGTCGTCGTTCGAAAACGCCCGGCCCGCCGAGCTGTCCGGCGGGATGCAGCAGCGCAACGCTCTGGTCCGCGCGCTGCTGCACGACCCCAAGCTGCTGTTGATGGACGAGCCCTTCGGCGCGCTGGACGCGCTGACGCGGGAGACCATGGGACTCGAGCTGCTTCGCATCTGGGGAACCCTGCGCTGCAGCGTCATCTTCGTCACCCACTCGGTGACCGAGGCGCTGTTCCTGTCCGACACCGTCGTGGTGATGTCGTCGCGGCCCGGACGGGTAAGCACCATCGTCACTGTCGATGTTCCCCGTCCGCGCGACCTGTCGATGCTTTCCGAACCGGAGATGGTCGAAAAGGCGATGCAGATCCGCGAGTTGCTCGGCGCGAGTCCGGTCGGGGTGGGCGAATGACCGTCCAGGATGAGCTGACGAGCTCGCCGCGGCCAGCGGCATCCGGCCGGAACCGGCCGCGGCGGCAGCGGTGGCAGCGCCAGACCAACCCGCCGGAAGAGAGCAGGCTGCGCAACGCCCTGATGTTCCTTGCCGTCGCCGCCGGAGTGGTGGTGATCTGGCAACTCGTGTGCACGCTCGGCGATGTCAACCCGGTGATCGTGCCCAAGCCCACCGACGTGGCCGAGGCCATGTGGGAGCCGCTGACCGTTTCACCGTCGAGCCGCCTCAGCTACCTGCCGCACGTCGCTCAGACCATGGAGGAGGTCCTGGCAGGGTATGCCGTCGGTTGCAGCGCCGGACTGCTGCTGGCGATCGCAAGCCTCTACATCCGGATGTTCGAGATATTGGTGCGGCCGTTCGTGGTCGCGTTCCAGAGCATGCCGAAGATCGCGCTCGCCCCGCTGGTCGTGGTGTGGTTCGGTTTCGGCTTCGAGTCCAAGTTCGTCCTCGTGACCCTGGCCACCTTCTTCCCCCTGTTCGTCAACGGTCTGGTCGGACTGCGTTCGGTCGATATCGGACTGATTCGGATGCTGCGGTCCTTCAACGCGAGTTCGTTCCAGATGTTCCGCAAGGTTCAGTTCCGCGCCGCGCTGCCGTTCATCTTCGCGGGCATGGAAATCGCGGTGGTGCACGCGGTCACCAGCGCGGTCGCCGCGGAGTTCCTCGGCGGCCAGAAGGGACTCGGGGTTCGCATCATCCAAAGCGAGCAGACCCTGGACGTCCCATCCATCTTCGGTGTGCTCATCCTGCTGGCGCTGATGGGCGCACTCCTCAACCTGATCATCGTGCAGGTACGCAAGCGAACTGTCACCTGGACCGGCGAGAGGCTGGTCTACACGGACCAATAGTGCAGCTGAGAGGCTACAGATGAGCAGTAGATTCATCCGCAGGCGCACGGTACTGGGCATGATGGCCGCACCGGCCGCCGCACTGACGTTGGGGGCGTGCGGAGGCTCGGACTCGGACGGTTCACCCGGCAAGCCTCCCAAGGGCAAGGTATCGGTGGCCTTCGGCCTGACGCTCGGCAACTCCTCCAACCCGTTCGCCTGGATCGGCAAGTACCTCGGCTACTTCGACGAGGAGAACATCGATCCGGACGTCATCAGCCTCAACGGCGACTCGGCCCGCGGCAGCGCGATGCTGACCACCGGCCAGCTCGACGTGGGCATCTTCGGCCTGGAACAGGTGCTGCGCACGGCGGCGGACGGGCGGCCGATCAAGGCCCGCGCGGTCTACAACGTGCAGAGCCGGTCGCAGTACGAGGGTGTGGTGGTGTCGAACTCGCCGGTCAACCAGCTGACCGACCTCAAGGGCAAGAAGATCGGCATTCCGCAGCTCGACGGCACGCTCCAGACGTACGTCAACGCCACGCTCGCGTCGGGCGGCCTGAGCGACCCGGGGATCTCGTTCCTGGCCACGGGCGTCGGTGTGCCCATGGGCGAGGCGCTCAAGAAGGGTCAGGTCGACGCGGCCTTCGCCACCCGTGGCCAGCTCGGCACGCTGCTCTCCGGCGGCTACAACCTGCGCTTCCTGCCGCGGCCGGCGTTCGCGGAGAACTTCATCACCGGCAACATCGTGGCCCGCAGCGACCTGTCGGCGGACAAGGTCCAGGCGCTCAAGGGCTACCTGCGGGCATACACCAAGGCGATCGTCTTCTCCAAGGCCAACCCCCAGGCGGCCATGCTGATCAACTGGAAGATGTACCCGGACGCGGTGCCGAAGAACGTGCCGGTGGAGCAGGCGCTGGCGGCGGCGGTCGACGTGTACAAGGCGTACCTGGACTACATTACCGTCCGCGACGGCAAGTGGGGTTACATGCCGCCGGACCTGATGGAGAACTACGTGGACTTCCTCGGCCTGAAGGGCAAGGTGGACGTGAAGCAGTGGTACACCAATGACTACATCGACTTCGTCAACGACTTCGACCAGCAGGCCATCACGGACCAGGCCAAGAACTACAAGGCCCCATCGCCGTGACCGGGCCGGCCGGCGACGTGCTCGGCACTGACGGCCGGAGCGCCGCTCGGGTCGTCGAGCACGTGGTCGACAACGAGTGTGAGTACCGCGAGAACATCGCCGCCGCACTGGGCGGAGGTCCGGCCGTCAACGGCCGGTGAGGAAGGCGCCGGCATCGTGCTCCGGCGCCAGCGTGAGCACGATGCCCGTTCAATCGGATCTTTACAGAGACAGCACTGTGTGCAACTGTATACATAGGCGTACCGAGGTGCGCCACAGTTTGACTCGCCGAAGGGATGCTCGATGCCGAAGAGCCTGCGGACTTTCCTCGATCAGATCGCGAAGGAGCGGCCGGGTGATCTCAAGGAGGTGACCAGAGAGGTCGACGCCGACCATGAGATCGCCGCTGTGCTGGCCAAGCTGCAGCGCTCCAACCAGTTTCCCGCGGTCCTCTTCCGCAACGTCCGCGGCTCGGAACTGCCCGTTCTGATCAACCTGCACGCGTCGCACGAGCGGATGGCGATCGCGATGGGTGTGAAGGATCTGCTGGAGAGCGAGCGCCTGCACAGCGAGCGTGAGTCGAACCCGACCCCGATCGAGTACGTGGACCCGGCGAGCGCGCCCGTCCGCGAGGTGATCCTCAAGGACGACCAGGCCGACCTGACGAAGCTTCCGCTCACGCACAAGTGCGAGAAGGACGCCGGCCGGTACATCTCCGCCGGGGTCACCATCATGAAGGAGCGCGGCACCGGGGCGATCAACCTCGGCATGTACCGGCTCCAGTTGCAGGGGCCACGGCAGCTCGGCTTCATGGTGAACCCGGCCAACCACGGCAGCCACATCCACGCGGACTACGAGGAGCACGGCGAGCCGACACCGGTGGCGATCGTGATCGGCCACCACCCGACGTTCTATCTGTCCTCGGTGGCCAAGGTGCCGGGCCCGGGTGGCGAGATGGAGTTGTGCGGGTCGCTCATGGGTGAGCCGCTGGAGGTGGTCAAGGGCGAGACGGTCGACATGCCGGTGCCGGCACATGCCGAGATCGTCATCGAGGGCTACATGCGGGCCGGCAAGCGCCAGTACGAGGGCACGTTCGGTGAGTGGCCCGGGTACTACAACATGGAGGGCCCGCGGCCGTACATCGAGGTCACGGCGATCACCATGCGGCGCGACGCCATCTGCCAGGACCTGTTCAACGCGCACCCGGAGCACACGATCCTCGGCGCCATTCCGCGGATGGGCTCGCTCTACCGGGCGATCCACGCGGTCTGCCCCAACCTGCGGGGCGTGAACCTGCCGTGGTCCGGGGGCGGTCGCTCGTTCTGCTACATCTCCCTGCGCAAGCGCGCCGAAGGCGAACCGACGCAGGCGGCGTTCGCCGCGCTGACGACGGAGCCGAACATCAAGCACGTGGTGATCGTCGACGAGGACATCGACCCGTTCAACGAGCAGGAAGTCCTGTGGGCGATGGCGATGCGCTTCCAGGCCGACCGGGACATGAAGATCATCCCCAACGCGCTCGGCGCCCACCTGAACCCGAGCTCCTACGGCTACGACCGGATGGAGAAGGGCGTCATGGAGACGAAGGTGATCTTCGACTGCACCAAGCCGCTGCCGCCGGTCACGTTCGCCGAGCGGGCGCAGGCGAAGCCGGAGCTGGTGGAGGCCATCGACCCGCGTGACTACCTGCGCGACCTGCGCTGGTCCGCGGACGCGGCTCGATCCGCCGAGTGACAACGGCGAAGATATCCAGGAGGGGATGACCGTGCGGTTGGTGGTCGGCCTGTCGGGGGCCAGCGGCGTCGTCTACGGCGTCCGGCTGCTCGAGGTGCTCAGCGAGATGCCGGAGGTGGAGACGCACCTCATTATCAGCGCCGCCGCGAGGCAGACCCTCGCGCACGAGACCGACCGGAAGCTGGGCGACGTGCTGGCGCTGGCGGACCGGACGTACTCCTTCCGCGACATCGGCGCGGCACCGTCCAGCGGGTCGTTCCGCACCGCCGGGATGATCATCTGCCCGTGTTCGATGCGGACGTTGTCGGGCGTGGCCCTCTCCAGCGACGAGAACCTGCTCATCCGGGCCGCCGGGGTCGCGCTCAAGGAACGCCGCCGGCTGGTGCTGGTCCCGCGCGAGACACCGCTGCATCTCGGGCATCTGCGGCTGATGGTGCAGGCGACGGAGATGGGTGCGATCATCGCGCCGCCGGTGCCCGCGTTCTACAGCCGTCCGCAGTCGGTGGAGGCGATCGTGGACCATACGGTACACCGGATCCTGGACCTCTTCGATCTGGAGCCACCCGGCGACATCAACCGGTGGCCGCCGGCCGAACGGGCGGCCCCGCCCGCCGGACGGTGGCGGCTCGACGGCGGCCCGGGCGTGAACGTCGCCTTCGACGACGAGACCGCCGTGGTGCGATGACGGGGAGAGGAATGACGGTGGCATCCCGCCCCGCAACCGTTCATCGCCCGACGACGCCGGCCGAGACGCTTGCCCTGCTCGCGGAGGACCCCGAGCAGAGCAAGCTGCTCGCCGGGGGAACGGCGTTCACGATCCTGTGGCGCAGCGGGCTCATCCAGGCCGAGCACATCATCTGCTGCACCGCGGTATCCGGCCTGGACGGCATACGGGTGGAGGCGGACAGTCTGGTGCTGGGCGCGCTGACGACGCTGCGGGCGGCCGAGGTGAGCCGGGCGGTCCAGCACCACGTTCCGGTGCTGTCGTCGACGCTGCGGCACGTGGCGAACCTCCGGGTTCGCAACGTCGCCACCTGGGGCGGCAACGTCGCCGAGGCCGACAACGCGTCGGATCTTCCGGCCGTGCTCGTCGCCCTGGACGCGCAGGCGGTGGTGCGCTCGGTGCGCGGTGAACGGGTGTCGCGGGTGCAGGACCTGATCGTCGACTTCTTCACCACGACGCTGGCGCCGGACGAGATGATCGTCGAGCTGCGGATCCCCACGCCCGCCTCGTCCTCGGCGGGCAGCTACGTCAAGTTCGTCTCCCGGGCCGGCGACGACCGCACCTGCATGGGCGTGGCCGCGTTCGTCGGCCTCCATCCGGACGGGTCGTGCCGGGACCTGCGGCTGGTGGCGATCGGCGCGGGCGCGGTTCCGCTGCGGCTGCCCGACGTCGAGGCGCAGGCGGTGGGGGAGGTCCTGGACGAGCGGACGGTGGCGGAGGTCGCCGCGGCCTACGCGGCCGCCGCCGATCCGCTCTCGGACGTTCGGGGCAGCGCCGGCTACCGCCGGCGTGTCCTGCCCGCGCTCATCGCCGAGGCCGTTTCCCGGGCGTCGGCCGGGGACAACGAGGCGGTGCTGCTGTGATCGGGGAGTCCGCACAGGTCCCGGACGGGGTCGACCGGGTGACCGGCCGGATCGGCTACGTGATCAATCACGAGCCGCCCGGTACCCTCCACCTCGCGCTGGTCCGCAGCACGGTGCCGCACGCCCGGATCCGCTCGGTCGACACGGCGGCGGCGCGGCGCCATCCGGACGTGGTGCTGGTGCTCACCGGCGAGGACCTCAGGAACGCCAAGATGCGCCCCCGGTTCGGGCCGGTGTACCGCGACCAGCCGGTGCTCGCGATGGACCGGGTCCGCTACGTCGGCGAGCCGGTCGCGGTCGTGGCCGCGACGGACGCGCGGGTGGCCCGGGCGATGGCGGCCGAGATCGACGTCAAGTACGACGAGCTGCCCGCCGTCTTCACACCGCAGGAGGCGCTCGCCGGCGACGCCGTCATCCTGCACGACGAGCCCGACGAGCGGGGCCCCAGCTTCGCCGACATCATCCTGCAGGGCCGCGCCGGGAACGTGTGCAACGTGTTCACCCTGCGCCGAGGCGAGGGACTGGACGGATTCCGGCACGCGGACCGCGTCTTCGAGCACGAGTTCGTCACGCCGGCGGTCCAGCACGTGTCGATGGAGCCGCACGCCGCGGTGGCCGTGTTCGAGGCGAACCGGCTCACGGTGACCACGTGCACCCAGACGCCCTACGCGGTGCGCGACGCGCTGGCCTACATGTTCGACCTGCCGGCCTCCAGGGTGAGGGTGGTGGTCCCCCCGGTCGGCGGTGGCTTCGGTGGCAAGACGTATCCCAAGGTCGAGCCGATCGCGGCGATGGTGGCCAAATACACCGGACGGCCCGCGAAGATAGTCCTCAGCCGCGAGGAGGAGTTCGTCACCAACTCCAAGCATCAGTCGGTCATCCGCCTGCGCACCGCGGTGACGTCGGACGGCCTGCTCGTCGCGCGCCAGGTCGACGCCCTGTTCAACGCCGGCGCCTACACCGACATCAGCCCGCGGCTGATCAAGAACGGCGGCTACGGGTCGATCGGGCCGTACCGCATCCCGCACGTCCACGTCGATTCGCGTGCGGTGTTCACGAACCTGCCGTCCTCCGGTGCGTTCCGGGGTTACGGCGTGGCCCAGGGCGCCTGGGCCTACGAGTCGCAGATGGACATCATCGCCGCCGAACTCGGCATCGATCCGCTGGAGCTGCGCCGGCGCAACCTGTTGCGCGAGGGCGACCAGTTCGCGACCGGCGAGGTGCTGCACGACGTCCGCTTCCGGGCGGTCTTCGACGACGCCACGAGCCTGTTCGACGTCGACGGCGCACCGCCCGAACACCCGCACGTCAAGCGCGGCCGAGGCTGCGCGGTCATCATCAAGTCCACGATCACGCCGTCGGCGTCGAACGCGACGATGAAGGTGAACGGCGACGGCAGCGTTCACCTGCTGACCTCCACAGTGGACATTGGCCAGGGCTCGCACACGGCCCTCGCGCAGATCGCGGCCGACGCCCTCGGCGTGCGCGAGAGCGAGGTCCAGGTCGTGGGACCCGACACCGATGTGACCCCGTACGACCTGACGACGAGCTCCAGCCGCTCGACGGCGGCGATGGGCGCCGCAGTCCGCGACGCCGCCGCCGACCTGCTCCGGCAGATCGTCGGCCACGCCGCCGAGCAGCTGCACGCCGACCCCGGCGACATCGAGGTGGTCGCCGGCGTCGTGCGCCGGCGCGGCACCGCGGAGGAGCGGTCGATCGGACAGGTCGTCTCGGCGTCCAAGCTGGGCACCATCTCGGCCACCGGCAGCTTCGTGACCAAGGGCGGTCTCGACGCCAAAACCGGCCAGGGGATCGCGTCCGAGCACTGGCACCAGGGAGCGGTCGCCGCCGAGGTCGACGTCGACACCCGGACCGGCAAGGTGCGCGTCAACCGGCTACGGGCCTGCGTCTACGCCGGCACGGTCGTGAATCCGGTGAACGCCCGGATGC
The DNA here is from genome assembly GCF_050948465.1 of Dactylosporangium sp. CA-092794. Lineage (NCBI taxonomy): Bacteria > Bacillati > Actinomycetota > Actinomycetes > Micromonosporales > Micromonosporaceae > Dactylosporangium > Dactylosporangium sp. CA-092794. The sequence goes on from NZ_CP192044.1 coordinate 2,907,536, forward strand.
AGATGTACGGCAGCGTCATGTTCGGGATCAGCCAGGCACTGTTCGAGCAGATCATCTACGACGACGGTCACGTCGCCAACCCGAACCTCTCCGAGTACGCCCTGGCCGGGCGGGTGGACATGCCGGTGGACCTGCAGATCTCGCTGCTGGAAGGGGCGGACGCCGGCGTCGTGCACGGCCTGGGTGAGACGGCGCTGCCGCCGGTCGCGCCGGCCATCGCGAACGCGATCGCCGACGCGATCGGGATCCGCTGCCTGCGGCTGCCGATGACGGCCGAGCGCATCATCGATCTGGCGGGAGGGCAATGAGCGCCGAGACCGAGCTGAGCCTGGAGGTGAACGGCACCTCCCACCGGGTGCGGGCCAGCGCCGACGACACCCTGCTCGACGTGCTGCGCCGGGAGCTTCGACTGTTCAGCTGCCGTGAGACGTGCGGCATCGGCCTGTGCGGCTCCTGCACCGTCATCTGCGACGGCAAGGCGGTCAGCGCCTGCCTGGCGCTGGCGCTGGCCGTCGCCGACTCGCGGATCACCACCGCCGAAGGCCTGGCCCGCGGCGACCAGCTGCACCCAGTGCAGCAGGCATTCGTCGACGCCCAGGCGTTCCAGTGCTCGTTCTGCACGCCGGGCTTCATCATGAGCGTCGTGGCGATGCTGGCCGAGCCGCCGCGGCAGCGCAGCGTGGAGGCGGCGCTCTCCGGGCACCTGTGCCGCTGCGGCAGCTACGGCCAGATCGCCGAAGCGGTGCGGCGGCTCGTCGGCACCGATGACGCCGAGCAGGAGGAGTAATGGCCAGTCGGCAATTCTCAAGGGAGCTCACGGTGACCGCGTCACCGGAGCGCAGCTGGCAAGTGCTCACCGACGTGGACCGCCTCGCCGGCTGGGTCGGGATCGTGCACGAGGTCGTCGAGCTGAGCCGGCTCGAGCGGTACACCGCCGCCCTGGCGGACCAGGTCGGACCGTTCAAGCTGCGGGCCGATCTGGAGATCGCGGCGAATGTGCTGCGCGACGGCTACGAGATCGAGCTGGACGCCTCGGGTCGTGACCGCGCGGTCGATTCCCGCATCGCGGTGCACGCGGTGCTGCGCCTCGATGCCGCCGAGCCCGGCGGCACCACGATCCTGACCGAGGGAAGGTACGAGGTGACGGGGCGGGTGGCCGCGATGGGATCGAGCATCATCGAGAAGAAGGCCGAGCGCGTCCTCGAGGAGTTCTTCGCCAACGCCGGGCGCGAGCTCGGCACGGCATAGCGATCGGGAGGGTTCCACCATGGAGAACAGCGCGCCGGCCGGCCGGTACGACATGATCGTCAAGTCCAGCGAGATCCTCACACCGTCGGGCCGGGTCGACGGGCAGATCGCGATCATCGGCGAACGGATCGTCGGCATCCTCGCCAGGGACGCGGTCGCGACGGCCACCCAGGTCGTGGACGCGGGACGCCGGCCCGTGATCCCTGGCCTCATCGACACGCACTGCCACTTCCGCGACCCGGGGTACACCCACAAGGAGGACTACTACCACGGCACGGTGGCGGCCGCCGCCGGCGGCGTGACGACGGTGTTCGACATGCCCAACGTCGACCCGCCGACCACCACGGCGGAGCGGCTGCGGGCGCACCTGGAGAACGCGCAGTCCAAGGCCGTCGTCGACTTCGGGCACAACGCCTCCGGGGTGGTCCCGGAGAACATCGCCGAGCTGGCCGAGGCCGGTGCCACCGCGTTCAAGGTGTGGATGATGCAGGACATCGGCCGCGACTACCCGCATCCCCCGGGCACGTCGGTGACCAACCACGCGGTGCTCTACCGGATCTTCGAGGCGGTCGCGGAGACCGGCCTGCCGCTCTACATCCATCCGCACGACCACGATCTCTACGCGCTGTTCGTCGAGCGGGCGCGCGCCCAGTGGGGCACGGACTTCCGCTCGTACGCCCGCGCCCTGCGCGGCGGGGACGGCGTCGTGCTCAACACCGCGATCGCCTCGATTCTGGAGTTCCAGCGGTCCACCGGCGCGCGTCTGCACGTGCTGCACCTGTCGACGCGCGACGGCGTGCGCATGGTGCGGGAGGCGAAGGCGCAGGGCCGCCCGGTGACCGCCGAGGCCAATCCCTTCGCCATGTTCGTCACCAACGACTGGGAGAAGATCGAGCGCAAGGGGCCGTACTCCCTGGGATTCTGGGTTCCCGCCGAGGACAACCCGGCGATGTGGCAGGCGATCGAGGACGGCACGATCGACGTCATCGGCAGCGACCACGGCCCGCACACCCGCGAGGAGAAAGAGGTCGGCTGGACCGACATGTACACCGCACCGGGCGGTAGCCCGTTCATCGAGCAGTATCTGCGGTTGATGCTCACCGAGGTGAACAAGGGCCACCTGACGCTGGAGCGGGTCGTCGAGCTGTGCTGCTCGGGGCCGGCGAAGCTGACCGGCTACGACGGGCAGAAAGGATCCATCACGATCGGCGCCGACGCCGACCTGGTGGTGCTGGACATGGAGCACGAGGAGGTCCTGCACGCGGACGCCAGTCACTACCGCTGCGGGTGGATGCCCTCCGAGGACTTCCTCGCCACCGGCCGGCCGGCGATGACGATACTGCGGGGGAAAGTCATCATGGTTGATGGTGAGGTGTCCGCCGAGGCCGGTTCGGGGCGGCTGCTCACGCCGGCGTCGCGGCGCTCCCGCGTCGGCGCGTGAGCGCCAAGGCCGGCACTGCCGGCCCGGACGGCCTGTCGGGCACGACCGCGGACGTGATGGTCCGCGCGCTGGCCGCCGCCGGTGTGCAGCGGATCTTCGCCTATCCGGGAGATCCGATCATCGAGTTCATGGAGTGCGCCCGCCGGCACGGCATCGACGTGGCGCTCGGCTACCGGGAGGGGACCGCCGCGTTCATGGCCGAGGCGCACGCCATGGCCACCGGCGGGATCGGTACCTGCGTGTCGACGCTGGGCCCCGGATCCACGGCGCTGGTCAACGGCGTCGCGGCGGCGACCCTCGATCGGGTACCCATGATCGCGATATCCGGCCAGATCGAGACGGCCCGGCAGGCGTACTTCACCCACCAGGTCGTCGAGCACGAGCAGCTGTACCGGCCGGTGACGAAGTGGGCCGCCCGCGTCGAGGCCCAGGCGGTCGCCACCACGATGCGCAAGGCTTTGCGGGTGGCCACCGCGGAGCGACCGGGTGCGGTACACCTGACCTGCGCCGCCGACACGTTCGCGGCCGACGCGCAGGATGCCACGGTACGGACACCTCCGTTCGCCGCGGACGCGCTGGCCGGTCAGGTGTTCATCGCCGACGGTGCGACGACGCGGCCGGAGACGATGCTGGCCGCGGCGCGGCGCCCGGTCCTGCTGGCCGGGATCGGCGCGTCGCGGGGCGACGCCGGCCCCGCCGTGCTCGCCCTGGCGGCCGCCGTGCAAATGCCCGTCGTGGTCGCACCGATGGCCAAGGGCGTCGTGCCGGAGGACAACGAGTGGTTCGCCGGCGTCCTGGACATGGCGTGCAACGAGATCGTCTGGGATCTGGTCCGGTCGGCCGACCTGGTCCTCGCGGTCGGCTTCGACCCCGTCGAGCTGATCAAGCCGTGGCGGGTGCCCGGCGCCGTCGTGCACATCGACACGACCCCGAACACCGACCAGGTGTACCCGAGCGACCTGGAGATCGTCGGGAACATCGCCGCCGTCCTCGACGCGCTCGCCCGCGACTACACCGGCCAGCACCGCTGGACGGCCGCCGAGGTCGCCGCCTTCCGGCGGCGGCTGCGCGACGGCTACTACTCGGGGCGGGTCGAGGGACACCTCAACCCCACCGACGTAGTGGACGCGGTGCGCGCGGCGGCGCCGCCGGACACCCTGGTCACCACCGACGTCGGCTCGCACAAGCTGCTCGTCGGCCAGGGCTGGCCGGCGATGAGCCCGCGCAGCGTGCTGATGACCAACGGGCTGTCCGCCATGGGCTTCGGGATACCCGCCGCGATCGCCGCCAAGATGGCGCTGCCGGACCGCCCGGTCGTCGCCATGGTCGGCGACGGCGGATTCGCGATGACCGCGACCGAGCTCCGGCACGCCGCGGCCCGCGGTCTCGGCCTGGCGGTCGTGGTCTTCGTGGACGGCAGCCTCAACCGGATCGAGCTCAAGCAGAGCGCCCGGAGCTACCCGAGCACCGCCACCCGGATCGACGACATCGACCTGGTGCTGATGGCCCAGTCGATGAGCTGCGACGGCGCGCGGGCGGAGACGGCCGGCGAGCTGGAGAAGGCGCTGACCGGCCTGGCCACGCTGACCCGTCCGCTGGTGATCGAGGCCCGGATCGACCCGGGCCAGTACCAGGCCCAGTTCTGAGGCTCAGGAGAGGCCCCGAGATGACGTCGACGACACCCAGAGCCGGCACGGCCGCCACCGAACCGATCGCACCCGCGGGACCGGTGACCGTCCGGCTGGCCCGGCTGGCCCAGCAGGTGCGCTCGCGCGGCCTGACCCCGAGCGAGTCGCACGCGGCGACCCGAGCCGTGCTGGACTGGTTCGGGGCGACGATCGCGGGCAGCGCGACGGCGCCCGCGCGGATCCTCAAGCAGGCCGTCGCCCACGACGCGTCCGGCGGGCGGGCGCGGCTGGTGCCGGGCGGCCGGCGGCTGGCGGCGCGCACGGCGGCCCTCATCAACGCGACCGCGTCGCACACCGTGGAGATGGACGACATCTACCGTGAGGGCATCTACCACCCGGGCTCGCCGACGGTCGGCGCCGCGCTGGCCCTCGCCGAGCAGCTCGACCGGTCGGGCGCCGACCTGCTGCGGGCGGTCGCGATCGGCTACGAGGTCGGAGATCGCATCGCCGAGACGGTCAATCCCACGCACTACCGCTACTGGCACACCACCGGCACCATCGGCGCGATCGGGGCGGCGGCCGCCGCCGCCGAGCTGCTGGAGCTGGACGCCGAGCGGTTCGCCCACGCGCTGGCCACCGCGTCGACCATGGGCGCCGGCCTGCAGCAGGCGTTTCGGTCGGATGCGATGAGCAAGCCGTTGCACGCCGGGCACGCCGCCGAAACCGGCGTGCTGGCCGGGCTGGCCGCTCAGCACGGGTACACCGGCGCGCTGGACGTCCTCGACGGCGAGTCCGGCCTCGGGGCGGCGATGGCGGGATCGCCGGACTGGTCGACGACGGCGGCCCACCCGGACGCTCCCCTGAAGATCACCCAGGCCACCGTGAAGAACCACTCGTGTTGCGGGCACACCTTCGCCGCGGTCGACGCGGCACTGCGGCTGCGCACCGAGGGCCTACGCGCCGACCAGGTCGACTCGATCGAGGTGCGCACCTACGGCACGGCCGTCAAGGTCGCGGGCATCGAGGATCCGCGCACCGACTTCGAGGCGAAGTTCAGCACCGCGTACTGCGTCGCGGCCGCGCTGGTGCTCGGCTCGGTGCGGCTGCGGGCGTTCGAGCCGCCGGCGCTCGCCGATCCCCGCGTGCGGGCGCTCGCCGCCCGGGTCCGTCTCGTCCCCGACGCGGAGATGGAGCACGACTTCCCGGGCCGGCGGCGCGCGGTGGTGCGTGTCGTCGACCATGCCGGAGACACCCGCGTGAGCGCCCGTGACACGCGCAAAGGGGATCCCGACGACCCGCTCGACGACGCCGAACTGGCGGACAAGTTCCACGATCTGGCCTCGCCCGTGCTCGGCGACCGCGCCGCCGCACAACTCGTCGCGCAGCTGTGGGCGCTCTCGACGCTGTCCCGGTTGAGCGATCTCGATCCGGGTGTGACGTCGTGAGCGCGGCGCCCGTACCGGTGCGGCCGTTCTACGCCGGGCAATGGCATGACGGCGCGGAGGAGCAGCCCGCCGTCGACAAGTTCACCGGAGCGACGACGACCAGCGTCGGCTGCTCCGACCGGGCACAGGTCACGGCGGCCGTCTCCGCCGTGGTCGCCGGCCAGCAGGCGACCGACTGGGATCCGGTGGCCCGCTATCGCGCCCTGGCGCGCGCTTCGGCGCTGCTCGACGAGCAGCGCGACGACGTCGCCCGCACGATCGTCGCGGACAGCGGTTTCACCCTCTCCGACGCGCGGCGCGAGGTCGACCGCGCGGTGCAGACGTTGCTCATCTCCGGCGAGGAGGCCAAGCGCCTGTCGGGCGAGATGGTGCCGCTCGACGGCGCACCCGGACAGCGCGGCCGGATCGGCTTCACCATGCACCATCCGCTCGGTGTGGTCTGCGCGATCACCCCGTTCAACTCACCGCTGAACACCGTGGTCCACAAGGTCGCCCCGGCGCTGGCCGCCGGCAACGGCGTCATCGTCAAGCCCGCCTCACAGACCCCGCGCACCGCGGACCGCCTGCTGCGGCTGCTGCTCGACGCGGGAGTACCGGAGTCGCTGCTCGCCTTCGTCTACGGCAGCGGCGGCACGGTGGGACAGCAGCTGCTCGAGGATCCTCGGCCGGCCTTCTACGCGTTCACCGGCAGCACCGAGGTGGGGGCGCAGCTGCACCGCACCGTCGGGCTGCGCCGCACGCAGCTGGAGATGGGCAGCCTGTCGAGCACCATCATCTGCGCGGACAGCAACGTCGAGGCGGCCACCGAGCGCCTCGTGCCGGCGGCGTTTCGCAAGGCCGGGCAGGTCTGCACGTCGGTACAGCGCCTCTACGTCGAGCGCGCCGTCGCCGACGAGGTGGTGTCCCGGATCACCGACGAGCTGCGCGGCCGGACGGTCGGCGATCCGGCCGATCCCGACTGCTTCGTCGGCCCGGTGATCAGCCTGGCCGACGCCGAACGCATCGAGTCCTGGGTGAACGCGGCGGTCGCGGCCGGCGCGCGGTGCGCGGCGGGCGGCACGCGCTCACGCAGCGTCGTGGAGCCGACGGTGCTGACCGACGTGACCGCCGAGGCGGACGTGATGGTTCGCGAGATCTTCGGCCCGGTGGTGGTGCTGCGGGTCTTCGACGATCTCGACGCGGCGCTGGCCGAGGTCAACGACACTCCGTACGGGCTCGCGGCGGGCATTTTCACCCGCGACATCAACCGCGCGCTACGCGCGGCGAGCCGCCTGCGGATGGGATCTGTGCACATCAACGAGACGTCGAGCAGCCGTGTCGACCTCATGCCGTACACCGGCGCCAAGCTCAGCGGCATGGGCCGTGAGGGTCCCCGTTACGCGATCCGTGAGATGAGCGAGGAACGACTCATCACCATCGGTCCGCTGTGAGGGGGCGCCACTTGTGCGGGCCCCTTGGCGCAGTACCATACAGTTGTGTACGGAGGTAGCCACGTGTCAGCGCGGCAGGCCCGGCCGAACGGAGGAATCGGGACGTGAGCCCCAGTGGAGCGCCTGTCCGATCGACTGCCAGGGGAGCAAGCAAGTGGACGGCGGCGCCGGATCCGGCTCGCCTGACTCCCTACGAGGCGCTGAAGAAGGCCATTCTCAGTGGCGAGTTCAAGCCCGGCCAGCCGCTCGTCGAGAACGCGCTTGCGGAGTGGTGCCAGACCAGCCGCACCCCAGTGCGTGAGGCGTTGCGGCGGCTCGAGCAGGACGGTCTGGTCGACAGCAGCGATCGCGGCCTGGTCGTCCGCAAGCTCACGCCCGAGGAGATCCTCGACGTCTACGACGTTCGCATCGTGCTCGAGGGAACGGCGGCCCGGGTGGCGGCGGAGCGGCGGACCGACCACGACCTCCGCCTGTTGCGGCTGCTCCTGCAGAAGCTCAACGACGTCTCCGAGTCCGACCGCGACTCGATGGTCGAGGTCAATGAGCAGTTCCATCGCGCGATCTGGAAAGCGAGCCACAACGCGGCGCTGCTGGACCTGCTCGAACGGCTGCATCTGCACCTGGCCCGCTACCCCGGCGCCACGCTGAGCCTGGGCGCGCCGGGCCGGTGGGCCGCGACGCACCGCGAGCACAAGCGCTTGGTCGACGCGATCGACAAGCGTGACGGCGACACGGCACACCGGGTCGCGTTGGCGCACTTCTCCAACGCTCGGGACATCCGCCTCGAGCTGTTCGCCGACGGCCTTCCCGAAGGCTGATCGATCATGCGTGGCGGGCCGGCCCAGCTTTTGCTTCGGCGATGTGTGCAATTGAATACGATTGCGTTCCGTACCGGCGGGACCCCGGGAGGTCACCGTGGCGATTGACCTGTACCGGACCGCGGCCGGGCTCGCCCCCGGCGAGTTCGCCGAGCTCACGCCGCAGGAGCGTCCGGCGGCCCCCGCGGGAAGCCTGATCGACGCGTTCGGCCTGGTGCTGACGCACGTCGGCCGGGGGCGTAGCCGCGTGGCGATGACTGTCGGCGCGCAGCACCTCAACCAGCGCGGCATCGCCCAGGCGGGTGCGGTCGTCGGGCTCGCGGACGCCGCCGCGGGCTGGGCCGCCTACACGGCGCTCGAACACGGCCGCTTCACCACGCTCGAGCTGCGGTGCAGCATGCTGCGCCCGGCCGTCCTCGGTGACCAACTGGTCGCCGAGGCCGTGCCGGTGCACCTGGGCCGGCGGACGCTCGTCTTCGAGGTGGACGTGCACCGGTCGGGCGATCCGGCCCGGCCGCTGGCCCGGTTCGGTTGCACGCAGCTGGTGCTCGACGAACCCGCGGCGGCCCCGGACGTGCCCCGGGACCGGCCATGATCGAGCTGGCGCAGCGGACCGTCCCGGCGGTGCTGGTCCGAGGGGCCAGTCATTGGCCGGACAAGACCGCGGTGCTCGACGAGACGACCGAGCTCACATATGCGCGGCTGCGCGAGTCGACTGCGCGGGTCGCCGGCGGCCTGCGCGCGCTCGGCGTCCAGCCACGCGACGCCGTGGCGCTGCTGCTGAGCAACAGCGTCGACCACGTGCTCAGCTGGTTCGCCCTGTCCTGGCTCAACGCGGTCGAGGTGGCCGTCAACACCGCGCTCAAGCCGGATCAGGTGGCGGCCGTCGTGAACCACAGCGGTGCCGCGACGGTCATCGTGGACGAGGCCTACCTGCCGCTGCTGCGCGCTGCCGCGCCCGGGTTGGCGGCGGTGCGCACGGTGGTGGTCCGGGGCGACGTGTCCGCCGCGTCCGGGCTGCCGTTTCGCGTCGTCGGGTTCGACGAGGTGCGGGCCGCGGCGGAGGTCGAGGCCGAGCCGGTCGGTCCGCACGACGTGCTCGGCATCGTCTACACGTCGGGCACCACGGGCCTGCCGAAGGGCATCGAGGTCACGCAGGCGCAGACCTACGGGCGCATGTGGCCGGGCGGGCCCGGGGGACCGGTGCACGAGGACCGCACCCTCGTTGTCCTGCCGATGTACCACGTCATCGGCCAGTGCCGGGGACTGTACAACTCGCTGATCGTCGGCGGCACGGCCGTGCTGGTTCCGCGCTTCTCCGCCTCCGGATTCTGGGAGCTCGCCCGCCGGCACTCGGCATCGTTCGTCCCGTTGGTCGGAGCCATGGTGGGGTACCTGCTCAACCAACCCGCGCGCGCGGACGACCGCGACCATCCGGTGCGGCACGTCGCGCTGGGCACGACGAGCCCGCTCGTGTCCGACTTCCGGCAGCGGTTCGGCATCGCCGAGATCTCGATGAGCTACGGGCTGACCGAGGCCGGCGGGGTCCTGGTCGCACCGGCCGAACCGTCCGGCTGCGGCTACCTGCGCGACGACTTCGAAGCCCGGCTCGTGGACGAGCACGACGTGGAGGTGGCCGCGGGAGACGTGGGGGAGCTCGTGCTGCGGCCCCACGAACCGTGGACGGTGATGCGTGGCTACTACCGGATGCCGGACGCGACACTCCAGCGGTGGCGCAACCTGTGGCTGCACACCGACGACCTGATGTACCAGCGCCCGGACGGGATGTATGTCTTCGCCGGTCGCCGCTCCGACCGGATCCGCATCAAGGGCGAGAACGTCTCGGTGGCCGAGGTGGAACACGCCGTCGCGGAGTATCCGCCGGTGGCGGAGTGCGCCGTGACCGGCGTGCCGTCGACCGCGCCGGAGGCCGGGGCCGGCGACGAGGAGATCCTGGCCGCCGTGGTGGCGCGGGCCGGCGAGACGGTGCGACCGGCGGAGCTGATCGAGTTCCTCGCGCTCCGGCTGCCGGGCTACGCCGTGCCGCGGTTCGTCGCGGTCGTGGCCGAGCTCCCGCGAACCGATGCGACACACCGCGTGCAGCGCAACGTGCTGGCCGCGCTGCCGGACACCGAGCGGTGGGACCGATGGGCCACCGGAACAGGGGAGCGACGATGAAAGCCTTGATCATCGGTGGTACCGGTCCGACCGGTCCGTTCATCGTGCAGGGTCTGGTCGATCGGGGGTACACCCCGGTCATCCTGCACCGCGGCAACCACGAGGTCGACTTCGTGGCCGGGTTCGAGCATCTGCACGCGGATCCGCACTTCGCCGACCCCGTTCGCGAGGCGATCGCCGGCCGCCGCTTCGACGTGGTCGTCGCGGCATACGGCCGGCTGCGCCTGCTGGTGGACCTGCTCGCCGGGCACACCGACCGGTTGATCACCATCGGCGGCACGGTGTACGAGCGGCAGCGCTGGTCCGCACCGGCCGACGAGTCGGCCGGCCGGGACGTGTCGCACGCCCTTGTGGCGAAGGTGCAGCAGACCGAGGACGCCATCCTGGCCCGGCATCACGACGGCACGTTCAACCTGACCCACCTGCGCTATCCGAACCTCTACGGTCCCCGGCAGCTGGCGCCGCGAGAGTGGAGCGTCGTCCGGCGGATCCTGGACGGCCGGCGTACTGTGCCGGTGCTCGACGGCGGACTGACGCTGGAGAGCCGGGCCTACGTGGAGAACGCCGCGCAGGCGGTGCTGCTCGCCGTCGACGCTCCGGAGGCCTCGGCCGGACGGATCTATCACGTCGCCGACCTCGTGACGCCGAGCGACGGCGAGCGCGCCCAGGCCATCGCCGCGGCGATGGGCGTCGAGATCGAGCTGGTCAACTATCCGCGAGGTGCCGGACTGCCGGGCTACTTCTGGGGCGGCGGTCGCAACCTCGAGGCGATGGGCCGGCCCGGGCCGCCGCCGACCCATCACAAGCTGCTGGACAGCGGCCGGATCCGGGCCGAGCTGGGATACGTCGACGCCGTCGGGTTCCAGGAGGCGATCCGGCGCACGGTCGCGTACTACGTCGCGAACCCGCTCGACTACGGTGGCGAGGAAGAGGCCCGCATCGGCGATCCGTTCGACTACGCGGCCGAGGATGCGTTCGCACAGGCGCTGTCGGAGTTCGTGGATCGCTGCCACCACATCCCGTTCGCCGGCGTGACCCTGCGCCACTCCTACGACCACCCGAAGACGGCGGCCGGGACGCCCCCGGCAACCTGAGCGTGCAATTCTGCATACCGTGGTATACAATGGCATGCATGGACGTGACCAAGCCATCTGTTGCGCCGCCGGAGTGGACGCGGCCGGCCTGGGACGTCGTCGTGATCGGCGGTGGCAATGCGGCGCTGGCGGCGGGAATCGCGGCCAGCGACGCCGGAGCGCGGGTGCTGATCCTCGAGCGGGCGCCCAAGCACCTGCGCGGCGGCAACAGCCGGCACACCCGCAACCTGCGCTGTGTCAGCGTCGGTGACCGCCTCGACTCCGGGTCCTACGGCCACGACGAACTCTGGGCCGACCTGTGCGGCGTGGGGGAGGGCCCGAACAACGAGGCACTGGCCCGCTTCACCGTCGAACAGTCCGCCACCCTGCCGGCGTGGATGTCGGCGCACGGGGTGCGCTGGCAGCGGCCGCTCACCGGCACGCTGCATCTCGGACGTACCAACCGGTTCTTCCTCGGCGGCGGCAAGGCGATGCTGAACGCCTACTACCGCTATGTCGCCGACAGCGCCTCGATCGAGGTCGTCTACGACGCGATGGTCGAGGACTTCGAGATCACCGGCACGAGATGCACGGGTCTGACCGTGCTCGTCGACGGCGTCCGCCACGGCGTGCGAGCGTCCGCGGTGATCTGTGCCAGCGGCGGGTTCGAGGCCAACATCGAGTGGCTGCGCCGATACTGGGGCGACGCCGCCGACAACTACGTGATCCGTGGCACGGCCTACAACGACGGCCACATCCTGGCCCGGCTCTACGACGCCGGCGCGGCCCGGGCCGGTCAGGAGCGCGGCTTCCATGCGATCTGCGTGGACGCCCGCGCGCCGCGCTTCGACGGCGGCATCGCGACCCGGCTGGACAGCATTCCGTTCGGCATCGTGGTGAACCGGGACGGCCGGCGGTTCTACGACGAGGGCGAGGAACTGTGGCCGAAGCGGTACGCGATGTGGGGTTCCCACGTGGCCCGGCAGCCCGGCCAGATCGCCTACTCGCTGTGGGACGCGAAGGTGCGGGACCTCTTCCTGCCGCCGATGTACGGGGCCGCCTCCGCGAACCGCGTCGGTGACCTCGCGGCGGAACTCGGGCTCGACCCGGCCCGGCTCACCCGCACCGTCGAGGACTACAACGCCGCGGTGGTGACCGGGAACTTCGACCCCTCGGGGCTGGACACGTGCCAGACCAAGGGCCTGGCGCCGCCGAAGTCGCACTGGGCCCAGCCGCTGGACACCCCGCCGTTCTTCGGCGTGGCGATCCGGCCCGGAATCACGTTCACGTACATGGGAGTTGCGGTCGGCGCCGACGCGCGGATCGCCCGGGAGGACGGCTCTATGTTCGACAACCTCTACGCGGCCGGCGAGATCATGTCCGGCAACATCCTCAGCACCGGTTACCTCGCCGGATTCGGCGTGACCATCGGGACGGTCTGGGGACGGCACGCGGGCACCAATGCGGCCGTGCGTGTCCATGGCTGAGCGGTTCGCGAGCCCCGGCCCGGTGCCGGTCGAGATCGGGCTGTCCCGGGCGGTCCTCGACGGCGAGGCCGTGCGCCAGCTCACGGTGTGCAACGCCTGCCGCTACTGCGAGGGTCTCTGCGCGGTCTTTCCGGCGCTCGCGCGGCGCAGCGTGCTGTCCGGCGGCGACGTCAGCCAGATCGCGAACCTCTGCCACGACTGCCGGGCGTGCTACGACGCCTGCATGTACAGTCCCCCGCACGAGTTCGCCATCAACCTCCCTCCGCTGCTGTCCGCGGTGCGGGCGGCGGACTACCGCGACTATGTGTGGCCGCATCGGGTTCCGCGGCTGCTGCGCGGCTGGAGCGGCGTGTTCGCCGGCGCACTGGCGAGCGCGGCGGTGGTGGTGGCGGCCGCGGTGGCCAAGGTCGGCCCGGCCGGTCTCGTGCGCCGCCACGGCGCGGTCGCGTCGCCGTACGCGCTGATCAGCTATCCGGTGCTGCTCGTCCTGCTGCTCGTTCCCGTGGTGTACGCGCTGTTCGTCATCGGCGCCGCCGCCCGCGCGTACTGGCGGGACACCGGCGGTGGCCGGCTGCGCGTGCGCGGGCTGCGCTCGGCCCTGTGGCAGGCCGCTTCGCTGCGGTATCTGCGCGGCGGTGGCGGCGAGTGTTACTACCCGGAAGACGAGCGGCCGTCGCGGGCGCGCTGGTGGTTGCACATGTCCGTGGCGTACGGGTTCGGGTTGTGCACGGTGTCCACGCTGGCGGCGGCGGTCCTGCAGGATGTGCTGGACACGCCTCCGCCGTACCCGTGGCTGTCCGTGCCGGTGCTGACCGGTGTGGTGGGCGGTGTGGCGATGGTGGTCGGCTGCGTCGGGCTGATCGGGCTCAAGGCCCGTTCCTCCGAGCTGACGTCCTTCTCGGCCATGACGGTGAAGGACTACGGATTCCTGGCGGCGCTGGCGTACCTCGCCCTGACCGGCCTGGCCACGCTGCTGACCCGCGGCACCGCGGCGTACGGTCTGGTCTACCTCCTGCACCTCGCCTCGGTGCTGGTCGCCTTCGCCGCGACGCCGTACACGAAGTTCGTGCATATCGTCTACCGCCTGCTGGCGCTGGTGCGCGACAACATGGAGCGGGGGGCGAACGGGTAGATGTGGGCGTACCAGCTGTCCGGGCCGTGCCGCCTCGAGCGGGTCGACGTCGAGCGGCCGCTCGCCGAGGATCTGGCCGAGGACGAGGTCCTGCTCCGCACGCTGGCCGGCGGCGTCTGCGGCAGCGACCTGCCGAAGTTCCGCGGCGGCAAGGGTGCCGTCATCACCCCGGACGGAGGCTGGCAGGCGGGGCGCCCCGGCTTCCCGATGCACGAGGTGGTGGGGGAGGTCGTGGCATCGCGGCACCGCGCCGTCGCGGTCGGCAGCCGCGCGGTGGGGTGGGCGGTCCGGTCCGACGCCCTGGCCGAGTTCGTGACGACGGACGGCAATCAGCTGCAGGCCGTTCCGCCGGGCCTGCGGCCCGAGCAGGCGGTGCTCATCCAGTCACTGGCCTGCGTGTGGTACGCCGTCGAGGGGCTGCCGGTCGCGGGCGCTCGCGTCGCGGTCGTGGGCCTGGGCGCGATGGGGCTGCTCCTCGCCCGCATCCTCAAGGAGCGCGGCGCCGCCGAGGTGATCGGCGTCGATCCGGTGGATCGCACCCCGGTCGCGCACCTGTTCGGCCTCGACCGTGTGGTGGTCGCGCCGAGCGGCCCGTGGTCCGCCTCGCTCGCCGATCGGGACCGCCCGGCGATCGTCGTCGAGGCGGTGGGACATCAGGTCGGCACCTTGCAACACGCCATCGACGCGTGCGCGGTCGGCGGCCAGATCGTGTGCTTCGGCATTCCCGACGACGAGTACTACCCGCTGGACATGGAGCGGCTGATGCGCAAGAACCTGACGCTGTGCGGCCGGGTGACGCGACGACGCCGGGAGATGCTTGCCTGCGGCGCGCAGTACCTTCTGGACAGTCCCGAATTGTTCGAGAACCTGGTGACCCACGAGGTGCCGGTGGCGGACGTGCAGCGCGCGTTCACGCTCGCCCTCGACCCCGCAGCGCGGCTCAAAGTGGTCGTCCGGATGGGTTGACCTTGCTCTTTTCAGTGCTGCATACAGTCGCCTACCATCACATACAGCTGTCGGCAGAGCCCGGCGGCCTCGCTGCAAAGGGAGAGACAGCATGGACGACCCGACGAGCCCGAGGTTTCCCGGGTATGCGCAGTCACGTCCGGAGCGGGTCGAGGACCTGGTCGCCGCCGTCGAGAAGGCGGTCGGCCGAACGAGTGGCCGCGGTGCGCTCGGACCGATCGCGTCGGGCGCCCGGGTCCTGATCGTCACCTGGGACCACCAGGACCCGGAAATTCTGCAACTCATCAGCGAGGCCATGCTCCGGGCCGGCGCGGCGTCGGTCGACTCGGTCCGCTGGTCGCAGATGGGCCTGCCGGTCGGCCGGTACTCCGCCGCCGACGGATGGCGGGAGCTGTCCGAGATACGGATCGAGACCGTCGTCCGCGAGGGGGAGCGGGTCGAGCAGCGCGCGCTGAAGCGGTACCTCGAAGAGCACACCGGCTACACGACCGTCTACGCCGGCGACGCGGGCGAAGGGCACTACCGCATCTCCATCGGCGACGCGTTCAAGGCCAACTGGATGTACCACACGTTCGAGGAACTCGCCGCCCGGTACCCGAACATCCCGGGCGAGCTGCAGAGCCTGATCGAACGCAAGATGCTCACGCAGTTCGCCCGGGCCGAGGAGGTGCGGATCACCGACCCGGAAGGCACCGACATCGGCTGGACGGTGACCGCCGAAGAGGCCGAGCTGTGGGCGCGGGGCGCGTGGATTCCGTGGCACATGATCGGTTCGACCATCGAGGGAGTGCGGTTCGCGCTCGTCCGCCCGGCCTTCGGCGGCACGATCGCCAACAGCCTCGAGGGTTTCGAGCGCCACGCGGCGCGCAACTTTCCGACCGTGAACGGCGTCGTCGCCGGCACCGTGAACCACAGCGGCTTCATGCCGCACATCCGGGTGACTGTCGAAGAGGGACGGATCAGCAACGTCGAGGGCGGCGGCGAGTACGGCGAACGGTTGCGCGCGGTCATCGAGCGGTACAAGGACGTGCAGTACCCGGGCTATCCCAAGCCCGGATACCACTTCTTCAACGACGCCACGATCGGCAGCAACGTCAAGTGCTTCCGCAACGCCGAGACGTTGTGGAACACGGGGATCCCGTGGACCGGCCTCGGCGCCGAGCGCTACCGCGCCGGGGTGATCCACTTCGGCTTCGGTGCCGAGCACGAGGATCCCCGCTTCGTCGAGTTCGGCCGCAGCAACGGCGTTCCCGTGAAGCACATGCCGCACGTGCACGCGTACTTCGCGACCTACCGGATCAAGGACCGCGCGACCGGGCAGTGGTTCGACGTGGTCAAGGACGGCTGGCTGACCGTCCTCGACGACCCGGAGGTGCGGGCGCTGGCCGCCTCGCTCGGCGATGCCGAGGACCTGCTGTCCTACGACTGGGTGCCGACGATGCCCGGCATCAACTACGACGGCGACTACCACAAGGACTACGGCGCAGACCCGGTCGCGTGGGTCAAGCGAGACATCGCGGGCGAGTTCGCGAAGCGGGTGGAGTAGCGCCGCGCGCGACTGGCACGCGTACCTGACCGGCACGTCCCTGACCCGGCCGGTCCCGGCCGCCCGGGCGGTGGGCGCCCCGACCCGCGCATCTGAGTGCCGCTGCGGGCGCTGTTCGAGGCGCACCGCAGCGGCGCGGATCGCCGCGGACCTTTCCGGGTTCCGGGACTCGCGGGCCAAGCCCCGCGGGCTTACCGAAAAGCAGCAGTAACGTGGGGCCTGCACCTAGGGCGTCGCCGCGACGGTAGTGTATACATGGGTATGCAGTCATCGGGAGGTGGAGGTGGCACGGCGGTGAGTCCGACCAAGTGGGACCGAGAGGTCGACATCATCGTTGTCGGTGGGGGCAATGCCGGGCTTCCGGCGGCGATCGTCGCGCACGACAACGGGGCCGAAACGATCATCGTCGAGTCGAATGACTTCCTCGGCGGGCTGATGCGCGGCTCCGGTGGGTTCATGTTCTTCTGCTGCTCCCACGTGCAGGAGAGCCTCGGCATTGAGGATCGGATCGAGTGGGGCGTCGAAGACGAGATGATCCTCAGCGACTTTCGCGCGGTGCCCGAAATCGTCCGCGCCTACGTCGAGGAGGGCAGGCAGACCTGTCTGTGGCTGGAAGAACTCGGCCTGACGTGGGCGCAGGACGTGCGCGACGGTCAGTTCGGCACGGGGGTCCGCGGTGGTCGCAGCGTGCCCCGCACTCACGTCGCCGCGGTGTCGCCGCACGGTTACTACCCGGGAGGGGCCCCTCAGGGACAGAACGGCTACGCCGTGACGGTCGTGCTCGAGAAGGCGGTCGAGCAGCGCAAAATCCCCGTTCTGTACCGGCATCGGATGGTACAGCTGTACCGGGAACCCGACGGCCCGGTGGTCGGGATCAAGGCGACCACTCCCACCGGAGAGGTGAACATCCGCGCGCGGCGGTCGGTCATTCTGGCCAATGGCGGGGCCACCACCAACGAGCGGTTGGTCAAGGCCTTCGATCCTCGGCTGGTCAACGACGCGGTCTATTCCGACGGGTTGCCGTACATGACGGCGATGGGCGACGGCCTGATCGCCGCCCAGGACGTCGGCGCCGGCTTGAGCGACATGTCCTTCTTCTGCTACACACCGATCCGATACGGATCCCACTACTACAGCCTCTCCCTGTCGGCGATTGCGGGAGAGCAGAACATCGCGACGCGCACCGGAGTTACGATCAGCGCGATCAAGGGTGGGTACCAGCGGATCATTCTGGTGGCCAATGACGGCCGCAGGTACATCAACGAGGCCACGGCGGCGTACCGCAATCCGGCGTTGGCGCGTGATGTGGCCAGCCTGCCGCCGGCGGAGTACCCGGAAGAGCAGTTCATCCGCACCTTCCTCGGCCTGCCGAACCCGAAGAACGTCTGGGCGGTGGCGGACTCGGTGGGTGCACGGGAGATGAACTGGCCCATCGACGAGATCGCGGCCCCGGATCCCATGCACGGTCGCGCCCTCCACCCGGACAGCGTCGCCGTAGCCGCGACCATCGAGGAACTCGGCCAGCGAATCGGCGTCGACGTGACAAACATGATCGCCACGGTCCGCGACTACAACAAGTACGCGGAATCCGGCGAGGACCCCGAGTTCGGCAAGCCGGCCCCGTTCAGCCCCATCAGTACCGCACCGTTCTACGCGGTCAAGCTCAACATCATCCGGCACACGCCGTCGGGCGGGCTCAGGATCAACTCGAAGGGGCAGGTGCTCGATCGGTCGCACCTCTGGGACGGCCACGAGGCGCTGTCGATCGATGAGGAGAAGGTGATCCCGCACCTCTACGCGACCGGCGAAGTCGCGGCGTTCGTAGGCTTCCGCCGAGCACACCGCAAGACCGGCCCCATCCTTTCCATGGGGCGCATCAGTGGCAGGGCGGCCGCGGACGAACAGCCGCTCTGAGGAGCCGGTGTGCCGGGTTGCCCATCGGGACGCAACCCGACCACTCGGGTGCCTTCGGGGAGTCCGTCGAGATGGCGGGACTCCGGGTTTGCCATGATCCCGGAGACTTGTGGTACACGGGGGTACATCAGCATTCCGCGATCATGAAAAACCGTTGGTGTCGATGCGCGTGTGTGCATGATCACGGAGACTTCCGGTCCCTGTGCCGTGCCCCGCGGCGTGCAGCCGCACGACGGGTAGGACGTGATCGCCGACCGTTCCCCACCCCGGGGCGTTGGGACGCGCCGCCGGGCACCGCTTGGTCGCCGGCGGGCATGGCGGCCAGCGGTGCCGGTTCCCGCGCGGCGCTGGAACGGCGGTTGCGATCAACGGCGTCCACGACCTGTGGCGGTTGACCATCGCCGATCGCAGGCTGGTCCGCATAGGCAACGAACAGGGCGGCGGGACCGCCAGCGTTCAGCCCCGACGGCAGGCTGCGACCCGGGCGGCTGGGATGGCTGTATGGGCTATCCGCGCCTGCTGTCTGATAAATCCGGCTTGGCCAGGATGGCGATCACGTCGTTGCTGGTGAGGACCCCCAGCGGCCGGCGGTGGGGGTCGACGACGATGACCGCGTCCGTGCCGCAGTGACGCATCACCCGGGCCGCGGTTGCCACGGTCGCGTCCTGGTTGACCAGAGGTGGGACGGCGTCGCAGGTGGCGCCGACCGTGCGATCAAGAAACGCCGTCGGGTGGCTCACCCACTCGGCGGCCACCGTCCGGTCGGTGAGCAGGCCGACGCACTTTCCGGTCGGCTCCACGACGGCCAGGTGGCGGAGCCGGCGAGTGATCAGCATGGTCAGTGCCTCATCGAAGAGCGCGGTCGCGGCGACGGCCTGGACCGGGTGGGACATCACCATCGTGACCAGGACGTCGCGCAGGTCGCTGCGGTGCGCGAGCCCGGAGTCTGTACGCATGTCGTGCGGGCGGTCCGAGGACTGTCGGGTCGTGTGATGCATGACGACGCCCCCCTTTTCGATTACCTGCACTCACTGTGCGGCCGGGCCTGGACGGGCGCCAGAGCCGTTCGGCATCATCCCGTCGGGACGTCGGTCCGCCGATGTACGTGCGTGACGGCCGTCCGCACACGACAACGCCGGGGCCCTGGCTATATATCGGACGAACTTACAACCACGCTGCCCGGCTTGCTCCCATCGGTTCCAGAACAGTGGTGCCGAATCCCTGCGGAAGTGAGGAGAACTCGATCTGGTCGGTCATGCCTTGATAGGTGCCGAATGGAGTCTGGGCGGTGAACAGTTCGGGTGCGATGGCCGAGTGCTCCGGGACACTTCCAGCGGTGCTGGCGGCGAAGTTCTTGTCGAGGATCCCGAGCGAGATGAGCCACAGACAGACGCGGGTCAGTGAGACCTGGACGCGGTAGGACCCGCCCTCGGAGGCGCGGCGACGCAGCGCCTGCAGAACTCCGACGGTTCCGAACCAACCGACGATATTGTCGACGATCGGGAGCATCGGCGGCTGCTTGGGGTTCTCGAGCGTACCGCCGAGCGCGAAGATGCCGCTGACACAGGCGCCAATTTCGTCGAATCCCGGACGCGTGGCCCACGGTCCTTCGGCGCCGTGCAGGAGCACCTGCGCGTGAATCAGGCCGGAGTGCTGAGCGCAGACGTCGTCGGCTGTCAGCCCAGCCCTCTCCAAGTAACCAGGGTGGCGGTTGGAGAAGAAGACATCCGCTCCTTGGAGGAGCTCGTCCAGCTTGGCGCGGTCATTACCGGCGTCGGACAGATACGTCGATCGCATCCCAACCTGGGTGTCCCAGTAGAAGGGCTCGATCTCGCTGTCGTCCGGGCGCCACACGTTCAGGACTTCGGCTCCGAACGACGCCAGGTCCCGGCCGATCCCGGCGCCGGCAATGACATGACCCATGCCCAAGGCCCGGATGCCGGCCAGCGGCCTCGAGGCGCCGGTCGGCAGCGGCTGCGGATCCCCGTCAGCGATCTTGACGACGGAGATGAGCGGCATGTGCTGCAGCACCTGCTGATACTGCTGTTCCTGGAAGAACTCCTCGGTCGAACGCACCTTTGCGATGATGACGCCGGCGGCGGCCGCCGCCTCCTCGAGTTCGTCGGCGTCACGTCGCGCGATGGCTTTGTTGATCGACTCGCGGTTGTCCGCACAGTCGAGCAACGTCAGCGCCTTCTGGTGCAGCCCTGGATACACGTTGAGGGCGACCACGTGCCGACCGTCCCGGGTGGCGCGGAAGAAGGGTACTTCGCCGAACGGGTTGTACTTGTTCCACTTGAACGACGGCGGCCGTCCGTTGATCTGCTCCCAGAGTCCGTCCTGGAATCCCATGAACCGCTTGAACGCCTTCCGGACGTCGATGGCGATGTCCTGATCGCTGCCACCGCGTTCGCGCCAAATCGCCGAGGCGGCGACGCCCTTCGCGGCGAGTGCCACCGCGGCCGCATTCGCGAACAGAAACGGACTGTCAATCAGCGGATCCGTCCCGCCGTAGAAGTGAACCTTGCCGCCCGCGTCCGTGACTTTCAGACCGACCGCGTCCAACACGTCGCCGAGCACCGCGTCGAATGCGAAGTCAGTCGTGGTGAGCGGGTTGTCGACGCTGCGCCTGATCTGGTCGGTGAGATGGCTCTGGCTTGCCGGGTCCCGAGTCATGAGGTTCCTCACTGTGCGTCCGGTACGGATAGGCGAGAGTGGTTGAAGCGAGATTCTTTCACCGACGGGTCTGCCAATCTTGTGGCTTCGTGCCGTGATTTGGCCGGATATTGCTCCGAATCGGGTCCGAGCACCGGCCGACACCGCGCCGGCGTTGGGGTGAACGGCAGCAGGATCCGGCCGATCGCCGCACGTTCGTTCAAGCTCGGGGCGTACGCCATCCGCGACGATGGCGGTGCCCGGCCCGGAAGACATCGCCGGCGGTGAGGAGTCGCGGAGATGCGGGACCGGCCGGAGTCGCAGCTGTCGCGTGTCGTCTCGACGGTCATTGCCCAAGCCCTCCGCGGCGTCGGCCGGGCCTACTGGCTGCTCTGGCGCAGGCACACGTACCGCGGTTAGCCGGCCGGGCTGAGTTCCGCGCGGGCGATCCGGGCGAAGGTGTCGATCTCGGGCATGGTGCGGTGCCGGCTGTAGGCTAGGGCCACCACCCGCGTCGCGACGCCGGTCAGCGGGATGTAGCGGATGTCGGGGCGGCGGTAGTAGTCGGCCAGCCCAGCGGGTACCACGGCGAAGCCGAGCCCGGCCGCCACCGCCTCCAGGCTCTCCTCGATCACGCGCGGCAGGCGGAAGTTGGCGTCGTGCGCGTTGCCGTGCCACTCGGGCACGTCGTCGGGGGCCTGTAGGAGCGGGAACTTGGTCAGGGCCTCGATGTCGAGCGTGTCCGCACCGGCCAGCGGGTGGTCGGTCGACAGTGCGGCGATCCTCGGTTCGGGGAACAGCGGCACGACCTCCAGGGCCTTGGCCTGGATGGGCAGCCGGACGAAGCACACGTCGACTCGGCCGTCGAGCAGGTATTCGACCGGGTCGGTGAAGGACGTGAACAGTACGTCCACGATGACGCCGGGAACCAGTAACCTGAACCGCCGCACGATGTTGGTGACGATCACGCCCGGCATGAACCCGACGGTGAAATGGCTCTCCTCCCGCCCGGCGAGCCGGACCCGGCGCACCAGCGCGGTGGCGGCGGCGAGCATCGGGCGCGCGTCCTCCAGCAACTGCTGACCGGCCCGGGTGAGCGTGGTACCGACCGGACCGCGATCGAACAGCGACACCTCCACCTCGTCCTCGAGCGCCCGGATCTGGCGGCTCAGCGCCGGCTGCGTCATGTACAGCCGGGCGGCGGCCCGCATGAAGCTGAGTTCGTCGGCGACCGTGACGAAGTACCGCAAACGCCGCAAGTCAAGATCCATGGTGTCGATGCTGTCACTTCACGGTCCCCGATCGAGGCATCGCTGCAGGGCGGGTCGACGATTCTGCACGCAGGATCTATCGGCGGTGGGCGCCCGCCGTCACGGCGCGGTGCCGACTCGACAGCACGATCCGGCTGGTCCGGCGCACGTTCGTGCAAGCTAGCGCCCTCAGCCCGGTGGGACGCTGCGCCCGTGCCACATTCCGAGGTCGCCGAACTGGACACCTGGTTGTTGCCTCGCCACGAGCGACAGGACGCGGTGTGCGAGTTCGTCCACCGCGAGGTGATCCGCAACCGGATCGAACACCCAGGGACGATCTCCAGTCGGTGGATCGCCAGCAGCCTCGGCGCCGTGCGGATCACTCGCTTCTCGGCCGACGTTCCCTGCGGCAGCAGCCCGGGGATCTCTGCCCGCACGGCGCGGCACATCCGCGAGGACGACGGCAACGCGGTGATCCTGAAGGTTCAACGATCCGGCCGGTCGGTCGCCGAGCACGGCGGGCATTCCGCACGAGATGCTGGATCTGCGCCGGCACGATCTGGCCAGCCTCGCATTCCGCCCGGTGGGCCGCGACAACCCGATCGCGGACGTGGCGTCGGCCTTACTGGTCCAATTGGCCGCCGACGCGCGGCTGCGCGACGACCCGCACGCCGATCTGGCGATGAGCGCCGCGCTGGGTGTGGTCCGTGCCGCGCTGCTGTCGGAGCTTTCCCCCATGCGGGTGTCCGTCTCGGCCGGCGATGACCTCCGTCAGCGCATCGTCGGCTACGTCCGGGCCCGGCTCGACGACCCGGAGCTCTCACCGCAGCGTATGGCCGATGCGCACCACATCTCGCTCCGCCAGCTCTACACGGTGCTGTCCTGGATCGGCACCACCCCGGCCCGACTCGTGCGCCGGCTGCGCCTCGAGGCGGCCCGGGAGGAACTCGGCCGCGGGGTGGACCTGCCGGTCGCGGCGGTGGGGCGGCGCTGGGGATTCGTGGACCCGACGTCCTTCGGCCGGGTGTTCCGCCGTGAGTACGGCATGACGCCGATGGAGTACCGCCGCATGCATGCCGGGAACGGCACGGTTCGGCGCCCGTAGCGATGGCGTTGTACCCCGCGACAATCCGGCGCCGGCGATCGTGTGGCGCCGGCCAATGACGCCTGCCGCCCTAACCACAATCCTCTATGGGCGACGTATTCCTGGTCCATGCCTGGGCCCGGCCGCACTCATGCCGCCTTGGCATGGCGGTGGCCGGAATAGGCATTGGCGTGGCCGTGCCGGCGCGGCACAGAATCGGGCTGATCGATTTGGCAGGAGGCAGCGGCCTTGCGGGGCAACGATTGGCCGACATTCGACACGGGGTCCGGCGTCGCTTGTGTCCCGGTGCGTTTCACCGGTTCCAGCGGTCCCATGACGGGCGTGTTCCGACCCTGGTGGCGCGGCGCCAGCTCGGTGCCGGACTCGAGGCTTCCGGCACCACTCTGTGGCGGGGTTCCTGCACCGGTGGATCGAAGCCACTTGCGGCGCATCGCCGCTCGCTACGCAAGCGGTTTAGCCTCGCCGCTCTCGACGACGGCAAGCCTGTCCGGGTGATGCGGGTGTCCGTCCTGGATGGACGGTTGATCGGCTGGGCGGAATGCCGTGCTGGAAGCCGTCCGCGCGCCGGCTTCGGCATCGGTTGGCCGCCTGCTGCGCATGCTGCTCGTCCGTGGGTTGGTGCCGACGTTCGTAATTCGTCGATGTGAATGTCGAACCTGGTGTGTGTGCGCAGAATGGGGTTCCGATGAGCAATATTGGCCTGCTTGGACGTGACGAGAAGATTTCGGGGGTACCGTCCGCAGCGCTCGGAGCCGGTCGCGACATCGCCATCGAAAAGCTGGGCGCCTATCCGCCGACCGGCGCAGGCCCGCGTGTCGCCGACCGCCACGTGATCATCGTTTGCTCCGGCCACATCGACCACCTGGCGCCCCGGCCGGCGGTGGCCGCCGCCGACGAGCCGCTCCTGATCGGCGGATCCACGATCATTCCCGCGGGCGTGTTCTTCCGGTGGCGGTGCGCATTTCCGGCGCACCTGTGCATTACCGTCGCGCCGGCCGCGCTGGCGCGGGTTGTCGGCTACGCGGCCGGACCGGCACCGCGCGCACTGCGGGTCCGCGACGCGCTGATCGAGCAGATCGCATCCGTCTGCGATACCGAACTGCGCCGGCGCAGCCGTCATCCCGCCCAGGACATCGTGCTCGACCTCATGGCCGCGGCGCTGCTGGCCCACCTCGCCCGGGTCATGGGCGGACCGGATCGCGACCCGGGCGCCGGGGGTCAGGCGATGACCTCGGCACCCGTACGCCGCGCGCTGGACTACATCAACGCCCGTCCCACCGAGGCGCATCCGCTGGAACGGCTGGCGCAGGCCGCCGGGATCAGCCGGTCCCACTTCGCGCGGCAGTTCTCCGCCCAGGTCGGCATCAGCCCCGTCCGCTACAGCGAGAAGGTGCGCATCGCGTATGCGAAGGACCTCTTACGGGCGGGCAGCGTGCACATCGCAGCGGTGGCCACGGCCGTCGGCTTCTCCGACCAGAGCCACTTCGCGCGGCGCTTCCGGCAGGAGGTCGGGTGCACCCCGTCCGCCTACGCGCGCTGGCTGGGCGACTGATGGTCCGCGACGACAGCCAGCTGCGCGGCCTTTACGATGCCTACGGTCCCGTGCTGCTTCGGTTTCTGACCCGCATCACGTTCGGTGAGTGGCACACCGCGGAGGACCTGCTCCAGGAGACGCTGCTGCGGGCGTGGCGCCACCTCGACGTCCTGCCCGACGAGCGAGATCTGGTGCTGCCGTGGCTCTTCACCGTGGCGCGGCGCGTGGCCATCGACGCGGCCCGCAGCCGGCAGTCGCGGCCCAGGGAAGTGGGCACGGTCGATCTGACGCTGCTGCCCGAGCCGGGCGGCGACATCGTCGATGTGGCCGTCGCCCGGCACATCGTCCACGCGGCGCTGCCCAAGCTCAGCGAGGAGCACCGCAGCGTCATCATGGAGCTGTACTTCGGCGACGCCTCGACAACGGAGGCCGCCCGCCGTCTCGGCATCGCGCCCGGCACGGTCAAGTCCAGGGCCTTCTACGCGCTGCGGACACTGAGGGCGATCGTCGGGCCGGCCGAGGTGCCGTGACCGTCGTCCACATCGGACGCGAGCAGCGTGCGCAGGTCCGCGACCGTGGGCGCGGTCACCGCCCGCAGCCGGCCGGCCTGCCGGGTGACCGCGTCGTCGAGCACCTGCCGCGCGTAGCGGCCGTTGCCGAATGTGGCGTCCTTCGCCACCCGGTCGAACCGGGCCCGTAGCACCCGCCAGGCGTCCGGGTCGCACTCGTAGCCGGCGGCGTTGGCCAGTTCGGCGAAGATGGCGACCAGCTCCTCCGTGGTGTAGCTGACGAACTGGATGTGCCGGGAGAAGCGCGACGCGAGCCCCGGGTTCACCCCCAGGAAGCGGGCCATCTCGTCGTCGTAGCCGGCCACGATGACGGCCACCTCGTCGCGGTGGTCCTCCATCAGCTTGAGCAGCGTGTCCACCGCCTCCCGCCCGAAATCCTGGCCCGCGTCGGGCGGGGTCAGCGTGTATGCCTCGTCGATGAACAGCACTCCACCGCGGGCCCGCTCGAACACCTCCCTGGTGCGCTGGGCAGTGTGCCCGATGTACTCGCCGACCAGGTCTGCCCGGGCCACCTCGATCACCTGGCCCGAGGGCAGCGCACCCAGGGCGGCCAGCAGCTGGCCGTACATCCGCGCCACCGTGGTCTTGCCCGTGCCCGGTGGTCCGGTGAACACCAGATGCCGCGACACCGAGGGCGCCGGCAGTCCCGCCGCGACCCTGGCCCGCACCAGCACCAGCAGGTCGACTAGGCTCGCCACCTCCTGCTTGACCGCGGCCAGCCCGATCATCGAGTTCAGCTGCGACAGCAGCTTGTCCACATCGGACCGGCTGCGCGCGCCGCCCCGCTCCTCGTCCTGCTCGCGGACGTCCTCCGGCAGCAGCCGCGCCAGCTCCGCGCTGCCCGCCGCGCCGGCCGTCGACAGTCGCAGCGCCTGGCGCGAGACTAGTTCCTCGAACAGGCCGCGGGCCACCCGGGCGTTGCCGAACGTCTCCGTCCGCGGTATCCCGTCGAAGTGCTCCGCCAGGGCGACTCGAGTGTCGTACTCGAGCGCGTAGCTGTGCGTCCGGCACAGCCGCTCGACGATCGTGACCAGCTCAGCCGTGCTGTAGCTGTCGAACTGGATCGTCTTGGCGAACCGGGACGACAGGCCCGGGTTCCCGGCAAGCAGCCCCTGGATCTCCGCCGAGTAGCCGGCGATGATGACCACCGTCTCATCGCGGTGGTCCTCCATCAGCTTCACCAGCGTGTCCAGCGCTTCCCGGCCGAAGTCGTGGCCGACCGCGCCCTCCAGCGGGGCGAGCGCGTAGGCCTCATCGATGAACAGGACGCCGCCGATCGCCTCGGTGAACCTCTCGGTGGTCTTCACCGCGGTACCGCCGACATACTCCGAGACCAGGTCGGCGCGCGAGACCTCGACCAGCTGCCCGCTGGGTAGCACCTGCAGCGCGGCCAGCATCTTGCCGTAGAGGCGGGCGACGGTCGTCTTGCCGGTGCCGGGCGCGCCTGCGAAGACCAGGTGCCGGGAGATCGGCGGCACCGCCAGCCCGGCGGCGGCCCGGCGCCGGCTTACCCGGTGCAGTCCGATCAGCGCCGCGACCTCGCGCTTCACCGCCGTGAGGCCCACCAGCTCGTCGAGCTCGGCCTGCAACGCCGCCACCCGATCGGCCCCGGCGTCGCCGACCGGCTCCAGCGCATCGGACGCCGGGCCGTCGCGCGGCTCCGCCGCGGGCGCGTGGGCAGCGTCGCCGCGGTTGCGGCGCAGGGCGGTGTCGCCGCGGTTGCCGCGCAGGGCGGTGCCGGTGATGCGGACCGGCCGGGTGGTCTGCACGCGGATGCCCTCGCTGGCGTTGTCGAGCACCTCGCAGCCGACCACGGATCCGCTCGATCCGGCGGCGAAGCTGATGCCGGGCCCGGCGCACCCGTGCACGCGGCTGCGGCGCAGGGCGAGCTCGCCGTCCAGCCGCACGTCGATGCCGGTCTGCGTCGCGCCGGCGACGTCGGTGTTGTCCAGCTCCGCCGATCCTCCGCCGCCGACCTCCACGCCGACGGGGCCGCCGCGCACCGCCAGGTCGTCGGCGACGACCCGGCCCCGGTCGCGCACCGCGATGCCGGCGGTGCCGCAGTCGCGCAGCTCGACGCGGCGCAGGACGGCCCGCGCGCCGTCGGTCACCTCGATGCCGTAGCGGGCCGGTGCGGTGACGCTGACGCCGGTCAGCTCGGGCTGCGCCTCCGCGCGTACCAGGACGCCGGTGCCGGCCGCATCGATCCGGCCGGAACGCAGCAGGCCGCCGCCGGTTCCGGCATACTCCACCGCGACCGCACCGCCCCGCACGCGACAGCCGTCCACAGCGGGCGTCGCGGCGCCGACCAGGATCGCCGGGGCGGCCTCGCCATCGAGCTCGCAGTCCACGACGCTGCCGCCGCCGGACTCCAGGCGCAGCGCGGCGC
The DNA here is from genome assembly GCF_050948465.1 of Dactylosporangium sp. CA-092794. Taxonomy (NCBI): domain Bacteria; kingdom Bacillati; phylum Actinomycetota; class Actinomycetes; order Micromonosporales; family Micromonosporaceae; genus Dactylosporangium; species Dactylosporangium sp. CA-092794. Next base: position 2,935,344 of record NZ_CP192044.1, read on the forward strand.
CGGAGGTGGACGAGATCCGGCTGCGGGTGAGCATGGGCGCCGCCGCGGTGACGACCACGCCGTCGCCGGCCGTGGTCACGTCGCAGTCGTCGACGGTCAGCTCGCCGCCGTCGGCCCAGATCCCCGGGCCGGTGGTGTCCCGCACGATGGTCCGCGACACGGCGAGGGCCGCGTCCTTGTGGACCGTCAGCGCCGCACCCGCGACCGCGCTGAAGTCGCAGCCCTCCACCCGGCCGCGCCCGCCGTCCACGCACACGATGCCGGGCCCTTGTACGTCGCTCAGGGCCGACTCGCTGAGCACCGACTCGACGGCGGCGGTGAGCACGACGCCGGCCGTGGCGATGTCGCGCAGGTGGGTGCGGGCGACGGTGACGCGCGCGACGCCCTGCACCAGCAGGCCGGCGCCGGCGCCGTTGGTGATCACGCAGCCGTCGATGTCCAGCTGACCGTCGGCCGCGTGGATCGCGACGATGCCGCCGCCGTGGACCTCGCATCGCGCGAACTGCACCGAGCCGGCCGCGACCTGGACCGCCGGCATCTCCGGGTCGCCGCCGCGGATCGTCAGCCCATCGAGCCGCGCCGTGCCGCCGACGGCGAACACGGCCACACCGGCGCCGCCGTCGACGATCACGGTGCCGGGGCCCTCCTCGGCCATGACGGTCACGCCGGTCGCCAGCCGGAGCTGTTCGTGGTACGTCCCCGGCTGCACGACGACCGTACCGCCGGGCGCCACTCTGGCCAGTGCGGCGGATATCGACGGAAAGCAGTTCTGGTCGGTCAGGGACACCGACAGCAGTTGGTGGGTCACGTCGCTCCTTCTGGCTCGTTGAACCGGGCGCCGGCACGGTCGAGCCCCACCGCGTCGGGGGAGGCGTAGACGGCGAAGCGGGGCGGCAGGGCGGCCGCGTCGGCCCGCAACCGGCCGGACGCCCACTCCAGGTAGTCGCCGGCCGTCTGGACCTCCCCGGCCCGGTCGACCAGCAGCACGACGGGCGGGGCGTGGCCGGGTCGCAGCACGTCCACGACCCGGAACCGGCTGCCCGGCGGAAACAGCACGCGGGATCCCTCGCCGCAGTCACGGGCGCTGATCGAGAAGATGGCCAGGATGGCGGTGTACGGCCGGTCGGCGCGATCCGGCTGCTGTCCGGGCTCGGTGTCGGCGTCCACGAACCCAGGCTCGACGAGGCCGTCACCGGGCCGGTAGCCGTCCACGATGGACGGCTCGGCCGTGACCGCCCGGTACACCGTGCCGATCATCGGCGGCATCCGCGCCAGCCCGTAGTCCGCGCAGCGACCCACGACGGCGGCGACCGCCGGCGCGTCGCGGTCGGTCCCGCGCAGATGGCCGTTCACCGCTTTGCCCGCGCCGGCGAGGTATGCCCGCAACCCGACCAGCCCGGTGACCAGGTCGGCCGGCTGCCCCGCGGCGCGCAGGCCGGGCTGCTCCGCGAGCAGGCGGGCCACCGTACGCCCGTGGGCGTCGTAGCCGCCGGCGAGGGCCGCACGCAGGCCGTTGCGGTCGGCCGGGGTGTACCGGCCGACGGTTGTCCACGGGCCGGCGTCCAGCGCCGTGCCCACCGGTGCCGGCGCCGCCTCGGGGGAACGGGTTGCCGGCGTCGGCACCGGATCGGCCGCCCGGGCCGGCCGGCCCAGCAGGGCGGCGACCTCGGCCGGCAGCGGCGATGGGTGCCGCAGCGGACGCGGTTCGATGTCCGACGCGTGCCCGGTCTCGCCCGAGGGATCAGGCTCCTCCGGCTGCGACGCGTGGTCGCCGCGGGCGGTTCGGGTGCCGCCGGTCGCGACGACCGGGGGAGGCGTTACGTCCGGGGCGGGCGCGACCATGCCGCGCCGCCCGGACGCGACTGATTCGCCCGGGCCCAGCGTCACTTCGGCCGGGCCCAGCGTCACCAGACGGAACGGGAACGGCGCCCGCGCCAGGATCTCCTCGACTGCCGGGTCGGCCGCCGGGTCGTGGGTGACCAGGGTACACACGTCGGAGTCCGGCGAGACCGCCTCCGCCTCGGCGGCCACGTCCGGCGCACCGGCGCCCAGAGCGATCCACAGCCCCGCGGGAATCGCGACGACCGTGCCTGCCGGCCCCCACCACCGCCCGGCGGGCACCGACGCGGCCCAGGCGGGCGCCGGGTGCCACGGCGCGGCTTCGTGCACGGTGGCACCGTCGGCACAGCGCAGCCAGCTCGCCCCCCGCCCGGACACGGCGGTGGTGTAGGACGGCCCGACCACGAGCCGCCCGGCCGGAGCGATGACCTCACCACCTATCGCCGCGGACAGCGCCAGCACCCGCGCGGCGACGAGCTTCGCCTCATCCGGGACGCCGAACGTGAACAGCCGCACCCCCATTGCCGACCCGCCCAGCCGTTCGGCGAGGATGCCCGGCAGTACCCGGTAGAGATCCCGCCGTCGCGTCACGTCGGGCGTGCAGACAACCGCGGTCGTGGCGGGTTCGGCCGGCAGCCGCGCCGCCAGCCCCGACAGCGACGCCGTGTCACGCCGGTCGCGCAGCAACAGCGCACTGCCGACCGTCTCGACCACGATGCGCCCGCTCATCGCCCGCCCCCGCCGGGGTCTTCTGCCGGGTCGGCCCCGCCGACGCGGATGGACCAGCGGGCCGGCGGGACGTCTCCGCAGACGATGACGAGCGGCCGGGGTCGCGTGCCGAGGGCGCGGCGCACCTGGGCCAGCTCCGCCCGGGCTAAGGGGCCGGTGATGACAACCCGCCCGTCGGGGCCGCGCCGGGCGAGGGCATCGGCCAGGTCGTCGGCCACGGCACAGCCGGCGGGCAACGCCGTGCGCACCGCGCCGTCGAGCACGATAACCGTCGCACCCCCGGCCAGCAGCCGGCCCGACAGGGTGGCCACGTAGCGATCGCGCGGCCGGGCGGGTCCGCTGACCGTGAGGACGTCCGGCGCCGCGGCGAGGTCCGCCCACAGGTGCCAGCCGTCGTGGGCGCCTAGCACGAGCGGAAACCCCGGCGCGGCCGGGGTCTCATCCGCGGCGAGCCAGCCGTACGGCCGCGCGGCGCGGCAGCCGACGAGTCCGGCCGACAGCCGATCGCCGTTCGCGTGCAGCTCGGCTGTGAACACCGGCGAGATCACGTCCACCTCGATCCGCGGCCGCGCGATCCGCAGCGCAACTGCCGGCGACACCGGCGCGGCAGGCGCGGTGGGCGTAGGCGCAGGCACACCGGGAACGGGCGCGGCGAGAACGGGCGCGGCGAGAACGGGCGCGGCGAGAACGGGCGCGGGCACGCTGGGCGTGGGCGCGGTGGGCACCGCCGCGGCGGCCACAGCAGCCGGAGACAGCGGGATGATGGGCAGAGCCGCGACGGGGGCGGGTGAGGTCGGTATCGGTAGGGGCGCCGGCGGTGTCGTCGGGGTGGCGGCGCCCCGGTAGGTGCGGGTGAGACGTGCGGTGGGGGGCGCGGTCCGCTGCGGGCGTCGTTGCCGCCGGGACGATCCGACCAGCGCCAACCCCGACACCGCGACCACCGTGATGCCCGCCGCGATCGCCGCCGCCACCGGGATCGGCACCGCCGGCTGTCGTGGTGCGGCCGCAGCCGGTTGGTCGTCCTCCGCCGCGCTTGGTTTCGGTGGGGTGACCGCCGGCGGCGTCCCGGTGACGACCCTCGGGCCGTGCGCGTCGGGCGGCAGCAACAGGATCCAGCCCGGACGGAGGTCCGCCGGGTCGGTGAGCACGCCGCCGTCCGGCTGTAGCCGGCCGCGGTTGAGCTCGAATATTTCGCGGTACCGGTTGCCGTTGCCCAGCGTGTTCAGGGCAATGTCGTAGAGGTACTCCCGGCCGCCGTCGGGGGCGCGGCCCACGACGTAGTACTTCACCGGGTCCGCCCAGCCCGGTGCGGCGATGGCGACGCCGATCAGCGCCGCCGCCAGCACGCCGAATGCACGACGCGCGAACCGCCCGCAGGCCATGGCACCCCTCCGCACCGGTCGTGGTTCCGTCGAGCCCCTTACGCGCCTGTCGGCCGGTTGGTTCACGGCAATCTGCTGCGGGGCAGGCGAACGGCCGGACGTGGAGTGCCCGGCAAAGAGGAGACTTGTTCCTTCGGGCGGCGGATGCGGCTGGCCGGTGAACCGAACCGCGGCGCCGTCCGTGAAGGGGCCGGAATCCGTGGTGAAGGCTGGTGAGGATGTTCGTCGGTACCGTCAGGGCGGCGCTGCTGCTCGCCGTGCTCGTCCTGGTGCCGGCCGCTCCGGCGGGCGCGGCGCCGGTGACGCCCTCGTCGTCGGCCGCCGCGGGGAAGTACTGCGTCGTGGGCACCAACCCCGACGGCCGGCCCGAGTATCTGTTCCAGATCGCGGCGCGCACGCTCGGCGACGGCAACCGGTACCCGGAAATCATGCGGCTCAACGCGGGCCGCGCGCAGCCGGACGGCGGCCGGCTGACCGACGCGGTGGTGCTGCAGCCGGGCTGGATCCTGCTGCTCCCAGACGACGCGAGCGGTCCCGGCGTGCGGGTCGGGCCGCCGTCGCCTGCGCCGACCACGGCGCCGGCGGGGGACACCGGCGGCCAATGGCTCGTCACCGGTGGAGTGACCGCGGCCGCGCTGGTCCTCGCGGCCGCCGCGGTGTTCGCGTGGCGGCGCCGCACGCGAAGCCTGTACGCGGTGCTCGCCAGCGGCGACGCGCGGGTCGAGGTGCGGCTGAAGTCCCGGGACCGGCGGGCCTTCGCCTGGCTGGGGGCGGGCGAGGCCATGCGCGGCGCCCGGCTGCCCGTCTCGCTCGGCGAGCGCGGCGGGCGGCGCCTCGTGGCCGACCTGGCCCGCGCGCCGGGCGTCGTGACGGTACACGGGCCCGAGCTGGCAAGCCGGCGGTGGACGGCGCACGCCGTCGAACGGCTCGGGCCGGCGGCGGAGGTGGTGGTCGTGCGCGAGACGGTCGGGCGGCGGCCGCCGGCGGGCAGCACGCCCAGCCCGGCGCTGCCCCGCCTCGACGGGCGGGACCGGCCGCTCGTGGTGCTCTGCGACGGCTGGCGCGACGCGCGCGAGCTGGACTGGGCGTGGCAGCTCGGCGCCGCGCCGGGGACGGCGGTGGCGATCGCGATCGGTCCCGTGCTGCGGGGCACCTGGTCCGTGCGGGTCGACACCGCCGTTCCGACGGGCCGGGGTCAGTAGCCGAGGACCTCGAAGTCGTAGAGCGAGAAGGTGAGCTCCGCGACGCCGCGGGTGATGCACCACAGCCGCACGTAGCGGGCGGAGGTGACGGGGACCGCGATGTGGTCGCTGCCGCCGTTGCCGTTGGCGTCGGCGTAGATGTTCGTCCACGTGCTGTTGTCCGGCGAGGCCTGGATCACGTACCGCTTCGCGTAGCCGTCTTGCCAGCGCAATATCACACTGGTGACCGTGCGCGCGCTGCCCAGGTCGACCGCGATCCACTGGTTGTCGGCGAGCCGGCTGGCCCACCGCGTGTCGGTGTAGTCGGTGTCGAAGGCCCACTGCGGCTCCAGGCCGGCCTCCAGGACGCTGGAGGCGGTGCTGGGACGGTTGACCGACAGCTTCTCCGTCGGTTTGCGGGGCGCCTCCGACGTCGGCCCGGCCGGCGGGAGGGTCGTGGGCGGCGCGCCGGTGACCGGCGCGGCGGACAGGGAGACCGGCGGCCCGGCCGGGCTCGCGGCGCCCCGGCTCGACGGCCCGGCGCTCGGCGGGGCGGAGGAGGGCTCGGCGCTCCCCGCGGCGGAAGGTGGGGCAGAGGCGGCCACGGCGAGCACCGAGGGGCTCGGCGCCGAGCCGTTCAGCCCGGGCAGGCTCGCATACCACTCGGCGTAGTCGGCCACCTCGTCCACATAGGACCGCGCCGAGTCGGGGATCGTGCCCGTGGCGCGCACGGTGTCGAACGACGTGTTGTAGGCGGCCAGCGCCGTGCGCCACGGGTCGCCGCCCACGCCGGCCAGGCGCAGGTTGCCGACCAGGTCGCACATGGCGTGGGCGAGCGCCGTCGTGTTGGCCGCCTGATCGCCGCGGTTCGCATCGGGCCACGGCGCCCACCGCGTCCACACGGCCGGGGTGAGTCCGGCGATGCCCTCGCCGCCGTCGGCGTTGCGGGCGCCGGCGTCGAAGCGGGAGTTCACCATGATCTGGCCGGCCAGCCGGGCCGGCGTAAGCGCGGGGCACGACAGCGCCGCCGCGTTGATCTCGGCGATCGATGCGGCCGCCGGCACCCGGCCGGGGTGCCCGCCCTGCGCGGACGCGGCCCGCAAGCCGACGATGATGCCGGCGACACACACCGCCGGCAGGCCCCAGGCGATGACGCGACGGCCGGTGACGCCGCGATCTTGACAGAACTTCACGGCGCCACGCAATGCCGTGCGCCAGTTGGCGGCACTCACGGGATCTCCTTCGGTGTCGAGGTTCCCGCCCTTCACGGACGCGCGGCCGCAACGGTTCATAGGCGGCCCGGCCCGAAGCCCGGCTGAACCGGTTGCGGGCCGCCTTCGTAAACGCGGCGGACGCCCGCGAGGCGGGCAGGATTGCTGGGAGGCGGTCGGCGTGACGCGCATGCGGCAGCTGATGTACAGGGCGGTGGCGGTGACGGCGGTGGCATCGGCGACGGCGCTGCCGTGCGGTGTCGCGGCGGCGGACACGCACAAGGAGTACGTCAAGTATTACGTGACCGTCGCGACCTATCATGAGGCGCCGGAGAACATCGCCGAGATCGCCACCCGGTTCCTCGGCTCCGACGCGCGCGGCCAGAGCGTCGTCGACCTCAACGCCAACCGGATCCACCCCCAGGGCGGCGAAGCGCTCACCGCGGCGAGCCCGCTGGCCGACGGGACGGCCGTCGTCCTGCCCTGGGACGCCGCCGGCAGCGGCGTCCAGTACGGGCTGCTGCCCGCCCAAGGACAAAGCCGCGCACCGTCGCCGGGCGCGCCGGCCGCCGCGGCCGCCCGGCCGAGCGCTCCGGCGGCTCCCGTGCCCACAACGCCCGCGAGCCCGCCCGCCCCGGCCCAGCCCGGCCCGCCGCCCGCGGTCACCGCGAACTGCACGCCGCCGCCGGCCGTCGCGGGCGCCTCCGACTGGGCGCAACGCCGGCTGGCCGCCGACGCGGTGTGGAGCGTGAGCCGGGGCCGCGACGTGCTCGTCGCCGTGGTCGACTCGGGCGTGGACAGCACCACCGCCGCGCTGGCCGGGCACGTCATGGTCGGCGGCAACATCACCAGCGGCACCGAGCGCGGCGACATCGATTGTCTCGGCAGCGGTACCGCTATGGCCGGCCTGATCGCGGCGTCCCAGACGGACGGCCAGCCGGCCGGCGGCGTGGCGCCCGACGCGACCGTCCTGCCGTTGCGGATCGTCACCACCGGCTCCTCCGCGAAGCCGTCCGACATCGCGACGGCCATCGAGGTGGCGGTGTCGGCCGGCGCCCGCGTCATCGCCCTCGGCGGGTACGTCGACCCGGACGACCCGGCCGTCGCCGACGCCATCGCGAGCGCCCTGCGCCACGATGTGGTCGTCGTGGTGTCGGCGCCGGCCGACACCGGGCCGGCCACCCCCGCGTCCGCCCCCACCGGCACCGGCCCGAGCGCTTCCGGCCCGGCCGCGACCGACGGTCTGGTGCGGGTGGCCGGCGTCGACGAGCAGGGCCGTCCGACCGCCGCCTACCGCCCGGGCGGCGCCGACATCGCCGCACCGGGCTCCGACGTGGCCGTCGTGGCGGGCTCGGGCGCGCGGTCGGTCACCGGCACGCAGTATGCGGTCGCGCTCGTCGCGGGCACCGTCGCCCTCATCCGCTCGGCGCAGCCCGGACTGACCGCGCCCCAGGTCGCCGGCAAGATCCGCGACACCGCAGCCCCCGCCGGGCCGGGCCAGGACGCCGGCGCGCCGCGGCTGATCAACCCCCGGGCGGCGGTCACCGACGGTCTGCCACCGGTGGGTCGGCCGAAGCCCGCCAATCCGGTGTGGACCCTGGCCGTCGTCGGCGTCGTCGTGCTAATCCTGGTCGTCGCGGTGCTGCTGCTGATCCGGCTGCGCCGGCAGGCCGCCGCGCGGGACGACGACCCGCTCGCCGAGCCCGCCGGCGAGCCGCTGACGCCCGCCGGTCAGTAAGCCGGGGCGGCCGGATCACGGGGCGGACCACGCCAGCTGTACCAGGTGGCTGCCGCGCCGCGTGCACACCAGCGCGCGGCCCGGCGGCAGGATGCGCGGCTTCGCCCCGCCCAGCAGCGGCCCCTCCTGGGGAGCGCACGACAGCGCGAACTCCGGACTGTTGGTCTCGGAGACCCGCCGAATGACCGGGTCCATCGCCGAGCGGATCACGTTGGCCGCGCTGCGGGCCACCACGAGATGGAAGCCGATGTCCGTGCCCTGAGCCAGCAGCGGTACCAACGGCGACAACGGACTGTCCATCCCGGACAGCAGCTCGTAGTCGTCCACCAGGACATACAGCCGCGGACCGCTCCACCAGTCGCGCCGGCGTAGCTGCTCGGGGCTCACGTCGCTGCCGGGCAGCCGGGGGGTGAGGCCCGCCACCGCGTCCGCGACCGTGTCCTTGGTGGACGTCAGGGACACCGAGTAGCCGAGCCGGTATTCGGCGGGTACGGCGTCGAAGAGTTCCCGCCGGTAGTCGACGATCATGATGCGGACCTCGGTGGGCGTGAACCGCGCCGTCAGCGACCGGGCGATGTGCCGCAGCAGGCTCGTCTTGCCGCTCTGGCTGTCCCCGAGCACGCTCAGATGGGGCGTCTCGGCGAAGTCGTGCCAGGCCGGCGCGAGCCCGTGCTCGCTCAGGCCGAGCGCGATGCGCAGGTCGCCCTCCGGCTCCGGCAGCTCGGCGGCCTCGACGGTCGCGGGCAACGTGCGCACCGCCGGCGCCGGCGCGCCCGGCCAGAACCGCGCGACCAGCCCGGCGAGCTGCCGACCGGCCTCCGCCAGGTCCGGGCCGTCGCCGTACCGCCCAAGGCGCGGCATCCCGGCGAGGAAGTGCAGCTTGCCGGTGGTGAGCCCGCGGCCCGGCACGTGCGGCACGGTGGCCGCGAGCCGCATGTCGACCACCGAGTCGACCGGGTCGCCGAGGCGTAGCTCCAGCCGGGTGCCGATCTGGTCGCGCATGCCGTGGTGCACCTCCGACCAGCGCGACGTGCTCAGCATCAGGTGGACCCCGAAATTGAGTCCCCGCGCGGCGACCTGCCGGATCGCGAGCTCCAGCGTCTCGAACTCCTGGCGCATGGTGAACCATCCGTCGACCACCAGGAACACGTCGCCGTAGGGGTCGTCGGGCACCTCGCCGGCGGACCACAGCCGCCGGTACTGCGGCATCGCGTCGACGCCCAGCTCGACGAACATGCGCTCGCGCCGCGTGATCAGGTCGGTGATCTCGGCCACGGTGCGGGCCACCCGGTCGGTGTCGAGCCGGGTGGTGACCCCGCCGACGTGCGGCAACGCGGCCAGGGCGGCGAGCGCGCCCCCGCCGAAGTCCAGGCAGTAAAACTGCACGTCCCGGGGCGAGTGCGTGAGCGCGAGTGCGAGGATGAGCGTGCGCAGCAGCGTGCTCTTGCCGCTCTGCGGGCCTCCCGCCACACCGACGTGCCCGCCGACCCCGCCCAGGTCGACGCTGAGCAGGTCCCGGGCCTGCTCGAACGGCCGGTCGACAAAGCCGATCGGCACGACCAGCTGCCCGCTTCCCGGCCAGCCCGCGGCCCGCAGCCCGCCGGGGCCGGGCGCCAGCGTCGGCAGCAGCTCGTCGAGCGACGGCGACGCACCGAGCGGCGGAAGCCACACCTGGTGCGCGGGCGGCCCCTGCCCGACCAGCTGCGACACCGCCAGCGCCAGCACCGTCGACTGCGGCACCGGCGCATCCTCGACCGGCTCCGGCGCCGGGCCGGACGCCTCCACCGGCACGTGGGCGAGCGTGAACGGCGCGACCCGAAGGTCCACAGTGGTCTGCTGCGCCTGCCGGCGGCGGCGCCGGTACGGGCCGGAGACGTAAGCCGCCTTGAACCGGATGAGCGTCGATACGTCCGTCCGCAGGTATCCGTTGCCGGGCGACGGCGGCAGCTCGTAGGCGTCGGGGACGCCGATCACGGCCCGCGACTCCATCGCCGAGAAGGTGCGCAGGCCGATGCGGTACGACAGGTGCGACTCCAGCTGGCCCAGCCGGCCGTCGTCGATGCGCTGGCTGGCCAGCAGCAGGTGCACGCCGAGCGAGCGGCCCAGCCGGCCGATCATGACGAACAGGTCGATGAAGTCCCGGTGCGCGGACAGCAGCTCGCTGAACTCGTCGACGACCACGACCAGCGTCGGCAGCGGGTCCAGCGGGGCCCCGTGCGCCCGCGCCTGTTCGTAGTCCAAAGTGGAAGCGAATCCGCCCACCGCGCGCAGCAGCTCCTGGCGCCGCACCAGCTCGCCGCGCAGCGCGTCGCCCATCCGGCCCACCAGGGCCGCCTCGCCGGCGAGGTTGGTGATCAGCGCCGACGTGTGCGGCAGCGCGTCCAGCCCGAGGAACGTCGCACCGCCCTTGAAGTCGACGAGGACGAAGTTCAGCGTCTCGGAGGAGTGGGTGAGGGCCAGCGCGGTCACCAGCGTGCGCAGCAGCTCGCTCTTGCCCGAGCCGGTCGCCCCGATCAGCAGGCCGTGCGGGCCCATGCCGCCCAGCGCCGACTCCTTGAGGTCCAGCTCGACCGGCGCGCCCGAGACGTCGATGCCGATCGGCACCCGCAGCCGCTCCGACTGGCCGCGGGGCAGCCAGGCCCGGGCCAGGTCGAGTTGCTCGATGTCGGCGATGCCCAGCAGGGACGGCAGGTCGAAGTTGGCGGTGAGGCGATCGGGCGCCGCCTCGGAAACCACCGTGAGCCGATAGGGCGACAGGATCCGGGCCAGCGCCGCGGCCCGCCCGACGGTGAGCGCGTCGGCGGTGGCGAGCCGGCTGCGTACGTCGTGGCCGACGTGGTCGCGGCGCACCATCACCAGGTCGGTGTCCTCCACCTCCAGCCGCAGCGCCGAGCGGTTCGCCGGGTCCACCGTGCCGTCCAGGTCGATCAGCAGGCAGTTGCGGTACCCCGTCGTCATCAGCCGCGCCGCGCCCGGCATCCGGCCGCCGTCGCGGATGATCACGACGAACGGCTCGTCGGGCGTCGGCGCGGACGACTTCTCGAACCGCGAACGGCCGGTGAAGCCTTCACCGAGCTGCTGCTCGACGGCCTCGATGCTGTCGCCCGCCAGCCGTACCGGCCCGGCACCGTCAAGGCGCTGCGGATGCTGCACGTGCGGCAGCCACTTGGCGAAATCCCACTCGGCGGCTCCTTCCCCGGCCACACACAGCGCGATGAGCACCTCCTCGGGCGCGTGCATGGTCGCGATCTGCGCGATCATCGCCCGAACGAGCGCCCGGACCCGCGCCGGCTCGCCCGACAGCGAGATCTGCGGGAACCCGCGCAGGTACAACGCCACCGGCTGGTCGGCCACGGTGGTGTACGCCCGGATGAACCGCCGCAGCGCCAGCGCCGACACGGGCTCCAGGTCCTCCACCGGCTTGGTCTGCATCGGCGCGATCCGCACGGCCATGCGCTGCTCGGCCGCGCCGATTCGGACCTCCAGGAAGTCCGGGTGGCTGGCCCGCCGCTCCCAGCGCCGCGGGGTCGACGCCACCACCCACAGCGCGCCCGGCGCGGGGTGCCGCCACGCGTTGGCCTCGCGGTGGCGCTCGACCTGGCCGCGGATGCGCCGGCGTTGCTGCGACAGGTGGCGCAGGTAGTCGCGGCGCTCGCCGCGCAGCCTGCGCTTGCGGTCGCCGCCGCCGAACGCCATCTGGCCGGCGAACATCGCGCCGGTCGCGACGACGGTCATGCCGGCCATGAGGTACGTGGTCGCGGTACCGCGGGCCGGGCCCACGAACATCAGCGTCATCACGCCGGACATGAGCGCCATCGGCAGATAGGTGAGCGCCGACCGCATGCCGCCGCCCTGCACCTGCGGCAGCACCGGCGGCTCCTGCAGGGACAGCTCGCCGCTGGGCAGTTCGGGTCCGGTGCGCCGCGCCGGGCGACGGAACGGGACGGTACTCAGGACGGTCCTCCTCGTGACCGGTGGCCGGCTCGCCCCGCCACCGGCTGCTTTACGCACGGCGCGCCGAACCGGCTCACCGACGCCGGAGAAAAATTGACGGTGAACCGAGCCGCGCCGACATGCGTAAGGGGGGCATGTCATCGCCGGTTGCGGGCTCCTGCCGCCTGGTCGTGCGCGGGCCGAGCCAGGTCCTGGAGGTGGCCGTGCCCGCACAGGCGCTGGTCGCCGACCTGCTGCCGGTGCTCCTGACGCATCTCGGTGACGATGTCGCGGAACAGGGCCTCGATCACGGCGGATGGTGCCTGCAGCGCCTCGGTGGCGAGCCGCTCGACGAGGACCGCAGCGTCGCCGAGCACGAGCTGCACGACGGTGAGACGGTGTACCTGCGCCCGGCCTCCGAACGGTTGCCGGCAGTCCACTTCGACGACCTGGTCGACGGGCTGGCCACCGGCCTGCGGTCCCGCGCGGGGCTCTGGACGCCGGGCCTGGTGAGCTGGACGGCGGCCGGTCTGCTGCTCTACACGGTGGCGCTGGGCCTGCTCGTGCTTGCGCTGCCCGGGTCGGCGGCGACCGGTGCGCTCGCCGCGGCCGGCTCCGCCGTGGAGTGTCTGGTCCTCGCCCTGGTGGTCGCGCGGTCGGCCGACCCGCAGCGGCTGCTGTTCATCACCGGCGCGGGCGCGATCGCCTTCGCGGCGCTGGCCGGCTTCCGCGCCCCGGAGGCGACCGGCGCCCCGCCGCCCGGCCCGGTCCACGCGATCGACCTGCTGTGCGCCGCGGCTGCGGCGCTGGTCTGCGCCGCGCTCGTCGCCGCCGCCCAGGGCGGCGTGTCACCGCCGCTCGTCGCGGCCATGAGCGCGTCCGCCCTGACCGCCGGCGGCGCCGCGCTGACCGTGTTCACGACGCTCACCGTGGCGCAGGCGGCCGCGATCGTCGCCGTCGCGTCGACCGTGCTGGCCGAGGCCGTGCCACTGCTCGCGTTCCGCATGACCGGCCTGCGGCTCGTGCCGCTGCCGACCGGCGCCGAGGAACTGCAGCGCGACATCGATCCGGAGCCGGGCGACACGGTGCTGGCCGACGCGGCCCGCGTCGACCGGTACATGACCGCGCTCTCCGTCGGCGGCGCCGCGGTGAGCATCGTCGCGCTGGTGCTGACCGCGGGCGGCCCCGGCTGGGCGCCCGCCGTGCTGGTGGTGCTCGTCGCCTCAACCCGGCTGCTGTCCGCCCGCGCGATGACCAGCGCCTGGCACCGGCTGGCCGTCGCGGTACCCGCGTTTGCCGGTCTGACCGTCGTCGCGCTCGCCGCGGCCGCGGACGCGCCGCCGGCGGCGCGGGCCGGCGTTGTCGTGGTGGCCTTCCCGCTGGCCGCCATGCAGCTGCTGCGGCTGTCCCGCAGTGACCCGCAGCGCCGCGCGATGCCGCACTGGGGGCGCGCCGGCGACCTGCTGCAGTCGGCCACGATGATCGCGGTGTTCCCCGTCCTGCTCGCCGTGCTGGGCGTCTACGGCGACATGCTGGCGATCGGGGGCTGAGCGCCGTGCAGTCGCGCCGGGACCAGGTCGAGGCCTACTCGTACACGACGGGCCGGCTCAACGCCGCGCTCGTGTGCGGCGAGCCCGACACCGGCGAGCGCCCGCACCAGCGCGTCGTCGTGAGCGTCACGGCGAGCGTGCTCCTCGGGCTGCTCATCGCGGCCGGCTTCCTCATCTACGGCTTCGTCGTCCCCGGCGCGTCGACCGGCTGGCGCACCCCGGGCACGCTGGTGGTGGAGAAGGAGACCGGGGCCCGCTACCTGTTCGACGGCGTCGCGCTGCGGCCGGTGCTCAACTACACGTCCGCGCGGCTCGCCCTCGGCAAGGCACCCACGATCGCCTACGTGTCCGCGTCGGCCCTGCGCGGGCTGCCCGTCGGCGGTCCCGTGGGCATCGCCGGCGCGCCCGAGTCGCTGCCGGCTTCGGCCGCCGGCGACTACTGGACGGTGTGCGCACCGCCGGCCGGCGGAAAGTCCACGGTGGACACGACGCTGTCGATCGCGGCGCTTCCCGACCCGGCCGGGACGACCCCGCTGTCCGGCGACCGCGCGGTGCTTGTCAGCGCGAAGGACGGCACGCGGCACCTGATCTGGCGCGGGCGGCGGCACCGGATCGCCACGGACTGGGTGGCGCGGGTGCTCGGCTACGACGGCGACAGCCAGCCGGTCAGCGACACCTGGCTCGGGCTGGTTCCGCCCGGATCCGACCTGGCCGCGCCGTCGATCGCGGGCCTGGGCGAACCGGGGCCGCAGGTCGACGGCAAGCCCACCCGGATCGGCGAGATATTCGCCGCCCCGGCGGCCGGCGGTTCCCGTTTCTACGTGCTGCAACGCGACGGCCTCAGCCCGCTGAGCGACACCGCCTACCCGATCGTGGCGGGCGATCCGGCGGCAGCGGCGGCCCGGGGCGGCGGCACCGGACCCGTCGAGCTGAGCCCCGCCGCCAAGGTGAGCCTGCCCGTTTCCGCGGCGAGGGTACTGCCCGACGACCTCCCGCCGGTGCCGCCGATGATCGCGAACCCCGGCGCCGGGCAGGCGTGGTGCGTGCGGACGGCCGTGACGACCGGCCGGGCCGACATCGTCGCCGCCGCGCCCCCGCCCGTCGGCTCGCCCCAGCCCGGCGGCAACGCCGTCCTGCGCACATCCCGCACCGTGGCCGGGGTCTCCGTGGCGGCGGGCGCCGGCGGCCTGGTGTCGCCCGACGGCACCGGCACGGCCTACTCTGCCATCAGCGACGCGGGTGTGCGCTACCCGCTCGCCTCCCGGGATGTCCTGACCGCGCTGGGCTACACCCCGTCGTCCGCGCTGGTCGTGCCGCCTGCCCTGCTGGAGTTGCTGCCCGTCGGGCCGCTGCTCGACCCCGCGCGGGCCGCGGCGGGGTGAACCGCAAGCGACCGGCCGGTGGGGCCGGTTGGCAGTCAACGTCAGACGTGAGGAGCGGCAATGGCACAACAGATCCAAGTCGACGAGGCGAGTACCGCCGGTCTGCTCAACGCCTTCAACACGGCGATGGGCGACCAGCAGAGCGCCCATCAGGCCGCGAACGGCGCGCACTCCGAGCTGATGGGCGCCTGGCGCGCGAACTCCGCCACCATCTTCGGCGTGAACATGACCGAGTGGATGGCGGGCCTCAGCGAGGTCACCGCCGGGCTCGAGATGATCAGCGGGCAGATGAAGGGGTTCGCCCAGGACACCGACAACACCGAGGGCCAGAACCGGGCCGGCGCCGCCGGCAGTTGGGCGCTGTGACCCTCCCGAGCAATCCCACTCCGGCGCGTCCGGGCCGTCCGGATGCCGCTGCCGATCGAACGGTAGGTCAAGCATGGCAACGTACATGATGAATCCGGACGGCGCCTCCGACGTGGCGACGTCCCTGAAGGCGATCACCGAGCGGCTCGGCGAGTCGCTGCAGGCCCTCGGCTCTCAGGTGTCGGCCTTCAACCAGGCCAACGCCGGTAACGCCATCCAGAGCTACGACGAGGCGCATGCCACGTGGACCCGGGGGTACCTGCGGATGCACGCGGCGATCCAGAACGCCACCCCGATCCTCACCGGGATCGTGGACCGCACGGTCGCGACCGATCTGAGCGGTGCCCAACGGTTCGCGTCCCTGGCGTAGGCGCCGCGATGCCCGAGAAGATCGTGGTCGACGACCAGTTCCTCGACCAGTGCATGAACGTCATGACCGCGGTCGCGGCCCAGGTCCCGGGCGTGATCAGCGGATCGGGCGCGGGCGGCGGGTCGGTGGCGATGCCGCTCACCGCCTGCGACGTGACCGCCGGCGCGCCGTCCTTCAAGCCCGGCGCCGAGCTCAAGACCATGGTGAGCACCCGGGGCGCCGACGTCGGCAAGCGGCTCGTCGACCTCGCGCACACCCTGGAGGCGCGGGTCAACGGCGTGAAGAACTACCTGACGGACACCAACTCGACGGAGTCGCTCAACCAGGTCTCCGCGTCCGAGTTCACGCCGTACATGCAGACGTCCGGCGGCATGTGAACACCCGGCGGCGGCCGGACACCGGCCGCCGCCGGCCCATCGGTGAGGTGAGGGGGTGAGTGCGATGACCCAGCCGGCCGCGGCGCCCGGCACCCCGGGCTCCTGGAACTGGGAACAGACCATGCAGCAGGTGCTCGGTGCCGCCGCCATGGACCGCAATCAGGTCGCCGGGTCCGGCGCGCGCTGGTTCAGCTTCATCAAGCGGGACTCGTCGCCGGGCAGCGACGACCCGTGGAACGCGTCCACCCCCAACAAGAACCCCGGCAAGAACACGATCACCATCTACCGCAAGACGCCCGACGGCGACGGATACAACTTCCTGCTGGTGAAGGCCGTCGTGTCGTTCTACGAGGGCGACGAGGGCTCCCGGCCCTCGGACCACTGGCACGACTTCGAGAACAACACGATGGCGGTCACCGCCCCGTTCCCCGGCGTCAACCCGATCATCGACTACACGACGCTCGAGGCCGCGGCGGCCACGCTGCGCGCCGCCCGGCAGTGGATCGAGGCCAACGCGGCCACGGTCATGCAGGGCCTGGCCGAGCAGGTCGACACCGGATCGTCCGGCTTCGAGGGCTCGGCCGCCGACGCCTTCCACAACGCCGTGCGCAACCTGCAGCTGGACTTCACCACCCTGTCGGCCGACATGAACTTCTCCACGTCCTGGGCCGACCAGCTCGACGAGAGTGCGCGGCAGATCCGTGCCTTCGGGGAGACGGTGAACTCCGCCTGGCACGCCTACTACGACCCGCCCGACATCGATCCCGCCCAGATGATCCTCAGCGTCGCCACGCAGATCGAGCAGCAGGTCGACGCGCTCGACGCGACGCTGGGCGCCGGCAACGCCGTGGCGGCCGGCGACTCGTGGCCGATGAGCATCACCATCGGCGGCGAGACGCGCACCTTCGACTTCGCCCAGGCGGCCGGCTGGGACGGGCTCGACGCCTTCGTCAAGGGCCACTGGCTCAACGCGGTGACCCGGCTCGACGAGGCGGTGCGGCCCGCGGTCGCCAGCCTCGTCAACGCGTTCCAGGCCGCCACAGCCGCGATGGCGCTGGGCGTTTCCACCCCGCAGGAGATTCCGTTCACAACGCCCGGTGCCGCCGGCGCCGGCGGTCTCGATGGGCTCGGTGGCGGCGCGGGCGGTGGCCTGGACGGGCTCGGTGGCGGCGCGGGCGGTGGCCTGGACGGGCTCGGTGGCGGCGCGGGCGGTGGCCTGGACGGGCTCGGTGGCGGCGCGGGCGGTGGCCTGGACGGGCTTGGCGGTGGTGCGGGTGGTGGTCTCGATGGGCTCGGTGGTGGTGGTGCGGGTGGTGGTCTGGACGGGCTCGGTGGTGGTGGTGCGGGTGGTGGTCTGGACGGGCTCGGTGGCGGTGGTGCGGGCGGTGGTCTGGGCGGGCTGGGTGGTGGCGGCGCGGGCGGTGGTCTCGATGGGCTCGGTGGCGGCGGTGCCGGTGGTGCCGGTGGCGGGCTGGACGGGCTCGGCGGTGGTGCGGGTGGTGGCCTGGGCGGGTTCGGCGGTGGTGCGGGTGGTGGCCTGGGCGGGCTCGGCGCCGACGGCGGCGGTGGTGACGCGGGCGGCGGGTTCGGCGGATTCGGCGGCCTCGGGCCGATCGGGGGGCTCCCGGGCGGCGGCACGGCCTCGGGCGGCACGATCGGCCGCGGCACCGGCGCGCCGGGCGGGGCCGGTTCCGGGCTAGGCGGCCTGCTCGACCCCGGCGGGGCCGGATCCGGCGGCACGTTCGATCCCGGCGAGGAGCCTCTCACGCCGAAGCCGATCGGCGCCGCGGGCGGCGGACTGCTGTCCCCCTCGACGGGGCTGCCCTCCGGGGGGTCCTCGTCGGGCGCGGGCCTCGGCGCGCTCGGCCCGGGCGGCGTCCGGGCCGGCGGAGCCTCGGGCGTCGACAGCGCCCCGATGGGCAGCGGCGTCACGATGGGCCGGATCGGACCGTCCGGCGCGGCGGGGACGCCCGGCGGGGCCGCCGACGGCGCCGCGCTGAGATACCCCATCGCCGCGGCCGCCGAGGAGAAGGCCGCGACGGGCGGTTACCCGCCGTTCATGCCGCCGATGGGCGGCGCCATGGGCGGGGCCAAGGAACGAGAGCAGGAGCGCACGACGTGGCTGCAGGAGGACGAGGAGGTCTGGGGCACCGACCCGGACGCGGTGCCGGCGGTGATCGGCCGGGAGCCGCTGGACGGCCTTGACGTCGAGGGCGACCCGCGCTGGTACCGGGACCGCAGGGCACCGGCCCGGACCGACCAGGGCGGCGACCGCAACCGGCAGCGGCCGCGCTAGCGGCCCGCGACGCGAGAACGAGAGAGCGAGACACCGATGGCTGAATGGTTGTACGCGGACTCGGACCTGCTGAAGTCAACGGCGTTCCAGCCGTTCCAGGAGGCGCTGACGGCCGCCTACCGGCATTACCGCACCGGCGCGGACGCGGCCGTGCCGGTGGTGCAGGACCCGCGGCGATCGTGGAACTGATGGCGGAGTTCGCGGTGGACCGGGTCACGGCTCGGGGCTATGCCGTGGAGCTGGTGAAGCCGCGGTGAACCGGCCCGTGGTGCTGGACGCGGGTCCGCGCGGGAGCGAGCGTGACGCGGATGCCGTCCGCGCGGCCCGGGCCCGTCCGGTGGCCGGGCTGTTCGAGCTGGCGGTGGTGACCGCGCCCGACGGCGGGTTCGCCGCTGCGGGCGAGCCCGGGCGGTCGCTGAGCGCGACCGAGCTGGCCGCGATGGTGCGCGCCGGGGGCGGCGCGGCGCAGGACGTGCGGGTGCCGGCGGTGGCCGGCGAGCAGAACCTGCCGACGCTGACGGCCCTGGCCCGCGAGCTGGGCCGCGATGTGCTGGTCGGCCCGGCCGGCAGCGAGCTGCGCGCTGTCCCGGGCGCGGACGGCGACGATCCGGCGCTCGTCGATCCCGCGACGGGGCTGCCGGTCGACTGGATCGCGGTGCAGCCGTCGGGCGCCGTCGGCGCCGCGCCGACCTGGTTCCGGCTGGCCGGCGGGACGGTCCGGGCGCGCACCGGGGCGGTGGTGCTGCCGATGCCCGGCGGCGGGATCTCGTTCGCGACCCGGCCGGACTTCGTCACCCGGCGCGCGGCCGCCGCCGCGCTGGGTGCGGGGCCGGCCGGTGTCACGACGGTCGCCGTGGGCACCGAGGCTGGCGACTTCGTCGTGGGCGACTACGACGGCCGCGACCATCGCTGCGACGGCCGGGCGCTGGCGGCGGCGCTCGGCGAGCTCCCGCTCTACGGGACCGACCTGCGGGTGTGGCTCGACTGGCCCGGCGGCCCGCGCATGCGCCGGCGGCTGCGGCGCAACCTGACCGAGCTGGCCGAGGCGACCGGAGCCTCGGTCTGGGCGCCGGCCGAGGGAGGCCGGGTCACGGTGCTGCACGGCTGCCGGGACCTCGGCGTCGTCGACCCGGACGGCCGCCCCGGCCGATGGGAGCGGTTCGGCCCCACCCCGGCCGGCGGCGACGCCCCCGGCGGTGGCGGGGACGCCGCGGACGGCGGGCTCGAATCTGACGAGGACGGCCGGCTCGTGCCGGCCGGGGGCGTCGTGGTGACCAGCTATCCGGGCGTCGAGCTCGTCAGCGTCCCGCCGTGGCGGGAGCGGGAGTTCGCCCAGCGGCGGGAGGCGCCCGAGCGGGCGCCCGAGGGCGGGTTCCGGGCCGACCTCGGCGTGCTCGCCGACGGCCGGCTGGCGCTGCTCTACCACGACGGTTCACTCGTGGCGGCCGGGGGCCGGCAGCTCGCGCTGCTGCTGCGCCGGGCCGGCTGGCGCGGTGGCGAGCTGACCCTGGTGTCGGGCGTCGCCCCGGAGCGGCTGGCCGGCGCGCGGGAGCACGCCGCGCGCCTGGCCGAGGAGCTGGACTGCGCCGTCGTGCTGAGCCCCGTGCCGGCCGTGGCGGGCGACGACGTGGCCCGGGCGCTCGGGGCGGGCCGCCCGGCGGCGCGGCCGCGGCGGGGCGACGCCGCGCAGTCCGCCGCGGGCCGGCGGGGCGACGCCGCGGAGGCCGGCGAGGAGCCGCCGGTGCGGCTGCCGCTGTCCCGGTTCATCGACGGGCCGCGGCTCGGGCCGGCGGCCCGCAACGCGCCGCCGCCGGGCGTGCCGTGGCTGCCGGCCCAGCTGCAGATCAACGCCGAGGACTGCGAGCTGTTCGTCGAGTGCGCGACCGAGCCGGACCGGGCCGTCGCCGACGGGGTACCGTCGCCGCACCTGTTCCTCATCGCCCACCTCGACGGCGAGCGGCTGGCCGCCCGGACCGCCACGGCCCATCTCCTGCGGCTGCGCGTGCCCGCGGGCGCCGCGGTCGACGCGATGGCCTCCGACGCGGTCCCGCCCAGGGCGCTCGCGGCCGCGCTGCGCGAGCCCGACGCCTACCTGCTGCCGGCTGGCTGGCTCGACCGGTGCCGCGTCCTGGCCGGCTACCGGGCCGGCCCGGACGGCCGGCTGCTCGACGAGCGGACCTTCGACGCCGCCCCGGTCGTCATCCGCAGCCTCGGCGCGCGGCACGGCGTGCCGGGGCTGCCGGACGACGTCAAAGGCTGGCCGCACGGGCGGATGCGCCGGCGGGTGACACGGTACGTCGCCGTCCGCCCCGGCGCGCCGGACGGCCTCGGCGCCTGGCAGCCGCTGCACCACCGCCGCCCGGATCCCGCGCCCGGGCTCAGGGTGCTGGCCGTCCGGGTGGAGCGCGGCCGCGCGATCGACGTCGCCGCCACGCTCGGCGCGCTGCACGGGCTCGCCACGGTCCGCACCCGCCTGCCGCAGCTGATCGCCGACGGCGTCCGGCACCTGCTGCCGGCCGCCTCCTACCGATCGGCGGTCGTCGAGCACGAGTATCGCCACGACGGCGGCCGATGGCACCACAAACGGCCCGCGGGCGGGCTGACGCTGGACCGGTGGTCGCCGACGTGATGCGGCCATGCCCGGGCGACATGGAGACGGCGCGGATCGGCATTGGCGGGCGGGGCACCGGCGCGACGACGATCGACACGTCATGTTCGTGTCGAAAGGAAACCACGCACTCATGAGGAAACTGACCCGGCTCTGGGCGGTGGCGGTCGCCGCGGCCACGGCGACGGCGGTCCTCGGCGGTGGCGCCGTCTACGCGTCCGTCGCGCAGGGCCACCCGGCCGCCCGCCCGAAGCCGACCGTCGTGCTCGTGCACGGCGCCTTCGCCGACTCGTCCAGCTGGAGCGGCGAGATTCCCGCGCTGCGCAAGGCCGGCTACCCGGTCGTCGCGGTCGCGAACCCGCTGCGCGGCCTGCCGTCCGACAGCGCCTACCTGAGCAGCATCCTGGCCACGATCCAGGGCCCGATCGTGGTGGTCGGGCACTCGTACGCCGGGATGGTCATCAGCCAGGCCGCGGCGACCGCGCCGAACGTCAAGGCGCTGGTCTACGTGGCCGCGTTCATCCCGCAGGTCGGGGAGAGCGCCGGCGCGCTCAACACGAAGTTCCCCGGCTCGCAGCTGGTCGACGACAACTTCGTCGTCCGCGACGGGCCGCTGGGCACCGACATCTACCTCAAGCAGGACCGCTACGGCGAGGTCTACGCCGGCGGCCTGTCCGCGGCGGACATCCAGGTCGCCTCGGTCACCCAGCGGCCGATCACCGTCGCCGCGCTGACCGACCCGGCCACGGCCGCGGCCCCGGCGGCGACGCCCAAGTGGATGGTCGTCGCGCTCGACGACAACGCCGTGCCGACGCAGCTGCAGTTCTTCATGGCCAAGCGGGCCGGGGCGCGGATCACCACGGTGCACTCGGGGCACGACGTCCCGGCCACCAGCGCCCGCACCGTCGACCGGGTGATCCTCGAGGCGGCCTCCACCGTCCACTGAGGACGATGAGAGCGCTGAGGACGCAGCAACCCGCCGGAAGGCGGCCCGCTGGTAGCATTCGCGCCATGGATCTGGACCTTCGGCGACTGCGATACTTCGTCACGGTCGCCGACGAGCTCAGCTTCGTGCGGGCCGCCGACCGGCTGCACATGACGCAGCCGGCGCTGAGCCGTCAGATCCGCACGCTGGAGGACGAGATCGGCGTCGTCCTGTTCGACCGCGGCCCGGTGGGTACTGTCCTGACAAGGGCCGGCGCGCAGTTGCTGGAGGACGCCCGCCCGATGCTCGAGGGCGCCACCGAGCTGCTGCGCCGGGCCCGGCTCGCGGCCCGGCCCGACCGCCACTTCACCGTCGGGTTCATGCCCGGCGTGATCGTCACGCCGATCGTGCGGCGCTTCAAAGCGCTGGCCCCCGACATCGTCGTGGGCGTGCTGCACACGTCGATCACCGACCAGGTGGACTACCTGCTCGACGGCCGGGTCGACGTGTGCTTCGTGCGGCTGCCGATCCCGACCAACTCCATCGAGGTCGTGCCGCTGTTCCCCGAGCCCCGGGTCGCCGCCCTGGCCGCCGACCACCCGCTCGCCGAGGCCGATGTGCTCGACATCGAGGTGCTGGCGAAGTACCCACTCCTGCAGGACCCGCGGGACGTGCCGGAGTGGCGCGGCGATCCCCGCGACGCGGCCGGCTATCCGGTCGGGGGCGTCGAGGAGAGCCTCGAGGCGGTCGCGTCGGGCCATGGCTTCATCGTGCTCGCGGCCGGCATCGCCGGCTTCTACCGCCGCCCCGACATCCGCTACATCCCGCTCACCGGCGTGGCGCCCCGCATGGTCGCCCTGGCCTACGGCAAGCAGCGGGCCATGCCGGCCGTCGAGGCCTTCGCCCGCATCTCCCGCGAGGAGCTCGCCCCCGCGTCCTGACGGGCGCGGGCGCTTGAATAGGCCGGGCACCGCTTGCTCGACGTCCTCGGCCAGGCCGGTTGGATGCACGAGTGAGCGTACCGGCTCACCGGCGGGGAACTGGCGGTGAACCGCCCCGCGCCGACGTGCGTAAGGAGGGCATGGCACTGCCGGCTGCGGGCTCCTGCCGCCTCGTCGTGCGAGCCAGGTCGTCGAGATCGTCATGGAGATCGAGGCCAACCCGGAACGAGGAGTGACGCTTAAATGCCCGAATGGTTGTACGCGGACTCTGACCTGCTGCGGTCGACGGCTCTGCAGCCCTTCCAGGACGCGCTGTCGACGGCGCATGAACACTACACCTCGGGTGCAGACGCGGTGATGCCGGTGGTGCAAGGCCCGCGTTGCGCGGTTGACGAGTACGCGTTGCAGTACACCAACATGGTCCACGATTGGGTGGGGGCGATCCTGACCGGTCTCCGTGACCTCCCCGACTCGGATGGCGCAAAGGTCGACGAGTTCGGCGCGGACGTCGAGTCCACCGAGGCGCTCAACGGCGAAGACGCCAGGAGCTGGGACGTCGGCCGCGTCACCGGGGCCTGAGTCATGGGCGACATCGAGGCGTCGCGCGTGGTCGCAGGGATCCTGAAGTGGATTACGGGCGAGGAGTTCCCCGCGACGAGGGAGACTCACCTGTTCTCCTACGGCTCCACGCTGCAGTCCGCGGCAGGCAGCGTTGAGGCGGCCCATCCACACCTGGTCGACGGCGTCCGGCAGATCAGCTCAGGGGTCTCCGGCCAGGCACAGCACGCCTTCGTCGCATCAATGCAACCCTACGTCAACCACAACCCCGGCTACCTGCGGTCGGCGGCCACGTCGATGCGTCGCGCGGGGCGCGACATACGGGATCTGGGGACTCAGGTCCAGTACGTCAAGATGATGATCATCGCGACGATCGTCGAGCTGATGGCGGAGTTCGCCGCCGCCATGGCGTTCTCGTTCTTCAACCCCGGCCTGGCGATGCACTGGCTCGCGGCCCGGGTCGCGATGGTACGCCTCCTGGTGCGCACCTGGCTCGGCCGGCTGATCCTGCAGATCGCGCTGAACCAGATCATCGGCGTTGGCCTGCAAACGCTGATGGACGCGATCATCCAGCGGTTGCAGATCGACGGGGGCACCCGCGACCACTGGGACGGCCGGCTGAGCAGGCAGGCGGCCAGTGCGGGCGCGCTCGGTGGAGCCGTGGGCACGGGCCTCGGCATGGCCCTGGGCCGGGTGATAGGCCGCCACGGCGCCGAGGCCGGCGCCCGCGAGCTCGCGGACGCGATGCCGGCCGCACCCGTCGGGGCCGCCGGGTGGCGGCACGCGACCGAGGAGGTCGCGCAGGAGGTCGGCACCGAGTACCTGACCGAGGGGCTGTACGGCGCGATGACCGGCCAGGGCTGGTCGGTAGGCCTCGCCGCGGCGTCCTCCGGCCTGGTGTCCGGCGGGTTCAGCGCAGCCGGCAGCCGGCTCGGCGACGGGCTGCGCGGGACGACGCGCGGCAACGCGTCCGGCGCCGAGCAGAGCAGCGGGGCGGGGTCCTCCGGCCCGGCTGAGGAACCGCGCCGCGTGGCGCGGCCGTACACGTTCGCCGCATCCGGGTCGTCCAGTCCGATCGGTGTGGGCGACGGGGTGCGACCTCCCTGGTACTTCCGGCAATTCCGGTCGTTGGGCGACGGCGGCATCAG
This sequence comes from Dactylosporangium sp. CA-092794, assembly GCF_050948465.1. Taxonomy (NCBI): domain Bacteria; kingdom Bacillati; phylum Actinomycetota; class Actinomycetes; order Micromonosporales; family Micromonosporaceae; genus Dactylosporangium; species Dactylosporangium sp. CA-092794. Next base: position 2,959,878 of record NZ_CP192044.1, read on the forward strand.
TGCGCCCCCGGCCACGGCGACCGGCCACGGCAGAGCTGCCGAGGAGCTGAATCGCTTCGCCGGCCAGGTTTCCGGATCGCTGGCCGGTAAGCACCAGGAACGCGCTCGGCAGTGGGTGGTCGCGCAGCTCTCCCAGAGCGACCCGCGCGAATGGGAGCGGCTGCTGCTGCGCGGCGCCCAGCTGAGCTTCGGGAACCATCGCGTCGACCTGCAGCTCGCCGTTGGCGAACTCACCCACCACCCGTCTTCGTATCACGAGCCGGACTATGAGGAGTACAAGAGCAAGTACGGCGACAGCACCGTTGCCCGGTCCATGGGACGGAGCCGCAGGCTGGGCCTGCAGGGGGTGCTGGACCCGTTGCTGTTCGTCGGCCACATGCCCCTTTCCCATGTCGGTCCGGCGCTGCGGGTGGGTGTGCTCGGTGAGCAGGTGGAGCACCACGGCACGGTCAACGAGGTGCAGTCGGGCAACCGGTTGCTGGCCAACCCGGTCCATGAGTTCCGGTCGGCGCTGGAGGCGACCGCGACCGTCACCGGGCCGGGTGGGGCAGGCGGGCCGTTCACGCTGAGCCTGCCGCAAGGCGACGGGCCGACCTTCAGCTTCCCGCAGGCGTTCACCACTACCGGGCCCGAACCACAACGGCAGCATCCGAACCTCGACGTGTCCAATCCGAACGCCCTGCACAGCGTCGACTACGCCATCAACGCGGTGCGGGTGAAACCGATCGTGAGCGAGGTGCGTGCGGCGCTCGGCAGCGCGGGTCTGCCGCAACCGTCGATCGACAAGCTGATCCGCGAGATGAGCGACGAGATCCTCAATGAGAAGACCCTGCGGGACCGCAGCCAGTATCTGCTGGGCGGCGGGCTGGCGTCGCAGTACTTCCATGACGGGCGGTCCGGGTTCGCCGGTCACATCGACATCAATGCACGGCTTGACCGGCTGCAGTACCTGGAGACGACTGCTGCGCCGATGAAGATCCGCAACGACATCGCGGACACCTTCACGATGAAGGACGGCTTTCAGCACACCGGGGGAGCCAGCGCCGCCGTCGTCGTCGATCTCGGCTTCCCGCGTGGCGACCACCTGGTGTCGCCGAGCATCGATGTGGTGTCCGTCCAGGCCGCCACATCCCACACGCGCACGACGCAGCTGCAGGGACAGGCGAAGACCGCCCTGATGCGCGAGGACCACATGGTCCGCTACGCCGGCACCTTCGAGGTGACGCTCGACCTTCGCTCGACCACCCACGGCGACCGGAGGATACGGGCGGAGGTGCAGGCCGAACTGGCCATGGGGGAGCAGCACGCGGCGCTGTTCGAGGAGGCGGCCCTCGCGCTGCCACGGCGTGCCGGCGGCAAGCAGCGGGCCACGCCGGCCAGCGGCCGGGTGCCCGTCCGGGCCACCACCGCACCGGGAATTCCCTTGCCCGTGCCGGACACCGCGACATCGATGGTCGTCCAGCCGTTTGCGGCGCCGCTGCGCCTCGATCCGCGCAAACCGATCCACACGCCGTCGGACCTGCTCCGCCTGTCCCGCGCATATCGCCCCGAGCCCTCCGCCGGACGGCGCACTCCACCCGGCTCCCTCCAGGGCAGACTTGTCCGGCCCTTCCGCGTGCTCGCGCACCGGGTGGCGCCGCTCAGGGTGACGTTGCCACAGGCCCGCCCGGGTCACCGGCCCGAAATCCGTCTACATCTGCTCGACGGCGCCCGGCAGACATCGGCCGTGCGGCGTCTGCTCGCCAAGGATCACGTCACGCGGGTTTCGGCCGAGGGCGCGGCCTCGTTCCGGATCGTCCGCGATGAGCGGCGGGCCGGCCGTACGCCGTTGGCCGTCGCGCGCCAGGTCGCGTCGGTGCTCCGGCACGGCAGGCGTGGCGACGTGCGGGTGACGAGAACCGGGGTACAGATCGATCAGCCCGGCACGCTGCGTTGGCTGCCGTTCTCGCGGTCGGGCGCCACCGGGCCATGGGACCTGTTGTCCTATGCCGAGCGAGGCCCGATCGAGGTCGAAGCGCCGCCCGAGTTCAACTGGAGCGCCGACCAGGGCCGGCAGCGTCTGTTCAACCATCCGAACGTCGTTGTGGTCGCTCCGGGCGCTGGCCGGACGGAATCAGGAGCGCTGTTCCGCTACGTGATCGAAGCCAACGGCGCCGTGGCCGGCGCACGATCGGTTGCCATCGCCGATTCCAGCGATCGGGCACCGGTCAGGTGGATCCCGAACCCGGCGTGGACGGACGTGCCCACCGAACCGGTGACCGACACCGGAGGCGAGGACGATCCGGCGCCGGAACCCACGTCGGGGCCGGTGGTGTGGCCCGAGGACCGGGAGCCGATCGTGCTGGCCGCGCGCAAAGGACTCGGCGCAGGTGTCGTCCGGGAGATCAGCGGCGCCGAGCTCCTGCTGCCCGCGATCGTCGAGAACCTCCACCATCAACTGCGGGTAGCCGGCGTCGGCGCGTCGTTGACCGCCCGCGACCTGGCACATCTGCATCGGGCGCTGGCCGTTCGCTTCTCCGTGCCGGGGCTGCGAGCCGGCTTTCGCGGCCTTGCCGCGGGCGGCAGCATCGACCACGTCTTCTCGTTCTCGGGCCGCACCTTCACCGTCGCCGTTGTCGCCGACCTGCTCGATCGCGTCGCGCCGCCGGTCGACGAGGAGGGCGTCTCCGTCGATGTCCAGGCGAAAGGCAGCGCGGGCGTCGACGTCGGGGAGCGCCGCTCGCGCCGGTTCGGCGGCGGCGGTGACCTGAGCACCCGGCTCGACGCGTCGACCGGGTTCGCGGTCGAGGTCAACGCGCCCAGGATCGAGGGCGGATGGTCGGTCGACAACCGTCACACGGCGAGCTCCGGGGTCAAGGAGTACAAGCGGCGCCGTACGGCCGGGACCGTCCGGCGGTTCGAGTACCACACCGCCTACACCGCCTCGGTGATCTCGCAGCATACCGACGGCCGGGTCAGAACGGCGTGGCGGCAGCGCTTCGACGGCCCGCAGGTGCGCACGGCCGTCATGGTCAGCGCGGCGTTCCTGCCGGAGCGGGGGTTCACCGAGGAGCAGGTCCGGGCGTTCGGCGCAGTGGAGACCCGGGACGGCGACCTTTCCGAAGCGGCCATCCACGAATGGGTGGGCGGTGACCGAGACCAGCCGGTGTTGTTCGACGCCGGCGACCTCAACGGGGTCTTCGTCACGGTGCACGGCACCAAGGCGCTCACCGATGAGATGGCGCGACTTGTCACCGAGCACAGCGGCGAAGATGTAGCCGCGGGCCGCCGCGACCTGTTCGTCACCGCGCTGCGGTCCCTGGTGAGCCTGAGTCCCGTGGCGCCACAATCCGGCGAGTCGATGCGCCGCCTCGGCCGGGCAATACGCCACGAGGACCGCGCCGGCCACAACGCCCGGCTCCGCGCGACGCTCAGCGGGCTCGCCGCGTCGCCGACCAGCCATGGCGTGCCCGAGCAGATCCTTCGCTCCGGGACACCGACGTTCCTCGACGCGAACATTCGCCGGCTGGCCAGCGCGGACGGATTGCGGATCCCCCTGCCGCCGACCCGCGATGGCCACCTGCACGCGTTGGTCGTCACGCTGCGGCCGGTCAATGTCGTTGCCACCGGCGACAGCACCGACGTGTCGCTCGAGCAGTACACCGAGGCCGACACCCGGTTCGTGACCGAGCGGGAAGCGGGCTGGGAATTCGCCGCCGAAGCCGGTCTGGGCGCTGTCGGGCGACTGGAGGGCCGGCAAGCCGAAGAGGCGCAGCAGGATCACGGCACGTCGAGCCGCAAGCTGGGCAGCCAGATCGGCGCGGGCGTCGGCGCCGGTATGCACCGGGCCTGGAAGCGGCAGACAAGCGAGCTGACGGGCGGCATCGACCTCAATCTCGCGACCTACCGCGGGCCGGAGCACCCGGCCCACACGTACACCGCGGACGGACTGTTCACGATCAAGTACGTGCGGTGGAAGCAGGGGGTCGTCCGCGGTACCCACTCTGTGTCCACCTCCGTGCGCCACGTCCGGATCGGGAGTGCGGTCGAGGCCACGCTGCCGCATCAGCGCGCCGTCGACCGCGGGCTGGTGGCCGCCGAGCCGGCCGCCGGCGCCGAGCCGGCCACGCTGCACGTCATCGATCCGGAACTGGCGTTGGGCATCGGGCAGCTCGAGCAGATCTCGGCCGCCGGTGTGCTGCCCGAGATCGTTGAGGAACTGCGGCGCCGGCAGGTCCTGCCGGACTTGCCCTACGACGAACAGGTGCCCTCCGACGTCATGTGGGCGCTGCAGGTGATGTTCTCCGAGGAGGCGATCCGGGCGCACTACGGCGCGGTGCGCAGCACGGGCCTCCACCTGGTCGTCAAGACCCCGGGGTGGGGTGGCGGTACCCTCCGCACCGGCATCCGGGTCGTCGCGCGGGAATCGGGTGACCTCACGTATCGACGCGCTCGTCCGGACGTGACGATCACTAGCGGCGGACAGCTCTTCGACCAGCGGACCGATGCCGAGATGCGGCACCAGGGCACCCGCTGGGACGTGCATCTGGGCGGCCGATGGGCCGACGTGAGCGGGGCGCGGCTGCCGCTGTCCGCACACATTGGCGGCGAGCGGGGCAGCGTCACCAAGACCGGCGAGAAGGCGACCAGCCGGATGATCGCCCGCGCGACGCCGAAGGACCAGTCCCAGGAATTCGCGGTCGACGTCCAGTACACCTGGGAGATATTCCAGACCCGCGACCTGGCCGAGATCCTGCGCCAGGCCGGCCGCCCGCTCGGGCTGCTGCCCCGCGCCGCGCGGATCCTCACCCGCGGCAGGAGTCGCCGGCTGTGGCGCAAGTACTTTCCGCCCGGCACCGCCCGTATCGGTCACGGCACCGTGGACGGCTGGGCCCGCCTCACTGTCCCGTCGCACCTAACCCAGCTGGACAGGCCCAGCGCCACGATGAGCCGGTCCGTCACGCCGGCGTTCGCACCGACGGTGCGGCACAGACATGGGAGTGCCCCCGAGCCGGGCACTGCGGCGGTCTTCGCCGCGGAGATCGGCGCCTATCTGCAGGCGCTGGCGATGCCCGAGTCGAAGCGGGTCGCCGCCTGGGTGCCGGCCGTCATGCGATCCGCGAGCCGATTCGACCAGTTCGACGTCACCCGTCCGTACGGTGCCGACCCGGGGATCGCCAACGACTCGGAGAAACTCATCTTCAGCACCGGCTACAGCCCGACCGGCACCGACCGGGTCGGGATCGAGTCGCTGCTGAACGAGCGAACGCTGCGCGCCAACCTCCAGCGCCTCGTCAACGGCTCTTATCCGTTGGCGAAGCTCGGCGGTGAGCCCGTCATGGTGCGGCTGACACCGACGAACGGGCGGTTCGTGAAGCGCGCCGAGTTCGGCAGCGTGCTCAACTTCCCTGAGACGAGCGTCGAGCCGGAGATTGAGCACGAGACGTACCGCGGCCACGGCATCGCCCTCGACGCGGCCTTCGGCGCCCATGCCGGCCAGCCGTTGCCGCACGCCTCGGAGCCCACCCTGTTGACCGGTGGCGCGCTGCCGACCTTCAGCCGGTTGGACCGGATCAGAGACGTCATCAGCTCCGCCGGCGACTACGTCGAGAGCAACCGCCAGCGCAGCGGAGAGTTCGACTACTACACCTTCGACGTCGAGTACACCGTGACCGGGCCCGAACTGACCATGACGGCTACCGTCGCGGAAGGGCTCAAGGGCGTGCTGCCGGCCTACCACAGCCAGCGGCTGGCCGAGGAGTTCCCGGACCTGATCGCGTCGCCGCCGGGTGTCCTGGCCGGTCAGAAGGTTCCGGCGGGCACGGGCCGGGCCTTCATCTCCGACGAGAAGCTGCCGATCAACCTGATCAACCCGGCGGCACCGTACTTCGCCCACGTGAGCGGTTCCGGGGACGAGGCCGTGTGGAACCCGAGCAGCGACGTCCACGAGGTGCCGTGGCAATTGTCCGGCGCCAGCGTCTACGTCGCCGCGGTACACGGCGAACCCGGCCGGGTCCTGCTGCCCGGTGCCGCCGGGCAGACGGACGCGCCGGGAACGACCGAGCCCGCGGGCCAGTCGGCGACGCGGCTCGGCCGGGCACTGCGCCGCCGGCCGAGCCTGCTGCGGCTCGACCAGGATGCGCCGATTGTGATGGTCGCCTGCGACGCCGCGACACCGGGCGACGACGGCGTGACCGTCGCGCAGCGGGTCGCGGACGAGACCCGCCGGGATGTCTGGGCGCCCACGGGGCAGGTTGTCCTCATCGGAGACGAGGACGTCTCCTTCGGTCTGCGCCCGCGCGCCGACGGGGCACGGGCCGAGTGGATCCGCTTCAGCCCCTCCTCCGGGCCGCACCGGGCAATGCAGAGCACCGGTCCGGCCGCGGCGGCTTCCGCATCCGCTGCGGCGACCGGCGGCGGCCTTCGACAGAAGGAACGGGTCTACTCGTTCACCTCCCGCGGTGGGCTCGTCGGACCGTCCTCCCCGACGGCCGGAACCGGCTACCTGGGGCCTACCGCCACCCACCCGCTGGCACCGGCAACGCCCGCGCCGCAACTCGGCGAGTGGGCGGCTGCGGCCGCGCCGGGATGGCCCCGCGAGTACCTGAACGCGAGCCTCTCGCTCGGCGACGCGATCGAGGTCGTCCCAGGCTCGGCCGATCAGGTCGCGGAGGCGGTACGCGCAGTCGTAGACCGCGCGGCGGGAGGTGGATCGATCAGTGGCCTCGACGAGTTGCTGCAGTCGCGCGTCTTCGACGATGTCGACGCGCTGCTCGGCCGTGGCGGGCACTATGAGATCCGGATCGGGGGCACCGTCCATGAGCTGCGGGTCCGGGTCACGCTGGGCCCGGTTCACGCGGTGAGCACAACCCCGGGCAACCACAACGACGTGTCCGTGTCCACCTCCGCCCGCAGCGCGGCGACGAAGACGGTCACCAGCGCACTGGATCTGAGCTTGACCGCCGGTTTGGGTGGGCTCGTCGGGCCGCCCACGGGGATCACCGGGACAGTCCGGGGCGTCGTCAGCGCGCGGGATCTCACCCACTCGGCCACGGCCGCGACGGTGACCCGGGAGGAACGCCGAGGGCGGGCCCCGGCCGTAGCGACCACCACCGTCGGGTCCACGGCGACCTACGACATCAGCCTGTGGCGCCGGCAAGGCGCGGAGGAACAGGGGGTGCAGGACAACGCCGGCCAGCTCTTGCAGAGACCGATCCAGCTCGACGTGCCGTCTTTCCCGCCGGTCGCCGGCCGAACGGCGACGACAGAGTTCCCCGCCGGAGCTGACACGCTACGCCGCCAATCGCACCTGCATATCCCGGAGGCGGTGGCGACACAGGAGCTTTGGACGCTGCTGCAAGCACAGCTCCCCGTCGGCCTGTTCGAGATCGGTACAACCAGCCGGCGGCGCTTGCTCGCCGTGGCCGACGCCCGCGCCATCAAGGCAAGCCTCGACCGATATGCCGGCGGCCTGCCCATCCCGGCCCTGCTGGATGAGCGTACCGGCGAACTCGCCGGGCCGTACGTCATCACCGCGGTCGCCGAGCGCTACACCGAGCACCTACCCGCCGCCGACGTCGAGTTCCGGATCGTGGATCACGGTGGGCATGACGTCAGCCACACGACCGGCGCGGGCCTGTCGCTCGGCGTCAGTGCGCGATTCGGCGTCTCGGCCGGTGCCAGCGGCGCGGGTGGTGGCGCGCAGGGCGTGTTCACGGTCGAAGGCGGCAGCCGGCGCGTGCAGACTGCCATGTTCGGTGGCGCCGGCGCGCGTACCCGCACCGTCGTCTACAAGGGACCGTCGGTGCTGCGCGAATATCAGATCCGCTGGACGCTGCGCCGGGAGGGAGGTGACGCGGAGTCGCGGTCGGAGGGCACCGACCGGGCCTACGTCCGATTGCCGGCCGCCGACATGACTACTCTTGCCGCGCCGGAGCAGTTGAGCGACGGCATGTCCCTGCTGCGGGGCCCGCTCGGCGACGGTGCCGTGGTGTCGGTCACCGGCCTGGAGCAGGTCAGGGATGCCGTGAAGGAAATCTTGCGCGCCCATCCGGGCCTCCTGCCCGACGCCACGCATTCGAGCCCCACCCGGGCCGGCCTCACCAGGGCCGCTCGGATGCGGTTGGCCGAGGCGCAACAGCGTGCGGACATCGTTGAGGCTGCGCTGTCCGAGCCCAACGTGCGCGGCATGGTCGACAGCCTGCTCGACACCGGCCTGTCGTTCACGCTCACGCAGTACGAGAAGTTCCGCGTCAGGCATTTTCGGGTCTCCGTCACCGCTCGGCGCACCGGTGGCCGGCTGACCGGGCAGTCCAGCACCGTGATGTTCCGGTCGAACAGCTCGGGTGACCGGCGGGCTGCGGCAGAGCTGGCCGCGGTTCGTCAGTTCCGGGTGGGTGCGCTGGTGGGATACATACGCACACTCCAGGCCCCGGACCGGACCACGCTCGGCACGATCGGTATCGACAGCAGTTACGGCTACACCGCCGACCGGCGCTCCAATCTGCAACTGCAGTCGAGCGAGGCGTCGCTGCTGGTGAGCACCCCCGGGGCGGCCAGCGGCTCGGACGGGCGCCCGGTCACCGCGCACGCCTACGACCTCGACGTCGAATTCGACGTCGAGGTCACCGGCCACACCCGGCCGCGCGCCTGGGCCCGTGGCCTGGCCCTGGGGCTGTTCGACACCTCGGCTGATCGACGGTGGCCGATTGGCCGGGACGCCGGACGCGGCCAGATCGAACCCTTCACCCGGACCGGGGCCGGAAATGGGACGTTGACGGTGTGGATGTCCACGGAATGGTCCCGGGTGGCCCGCGGTGAGCTCGTGGCGTCGCCCGGGCCGGGGACATCCGTCGAAGCCGCCGGGTCGGCGGTGCGCGCCGCTGCCCCGGTGCCGGCGTCGCAGGCGCCGGAACCCACACGGGCGCTGCTCGCACAGCTGCCGCTGCGGTTGCACGCGACCGCGGTGAGGGACATCGCGGCGCTGCGTAGCGAGGCGCTGCGCCTGTTCAATGAGACGCCGACGGGCCGCACGATGGTCCTGCCGGGGTCGCAGCTGGACGCCGAGCTCGACGCGTTTCTGCGGCCGGAGTACCTGGTCGGGCAGCTGACCTCGCTCATCCAGCCGGGGCAGATGACGGGTGCGATAACGTGGCGGGGGGTATTCCTCAACTATGAGGCGGACCTGTGGCTCAGCTTCACGCCCACCCGGCTGTATGACCCGGTGCTCATCTCGTCGGGCCTCGAGCACGCTCTCGTCGCGCGCTACACGCAAACGTTCCAATCCGGTGCCACGCATCGGCTCGGGGCCCGTCTGGCCGGCGTCAGCCAGCAGCAGCTCTCGCGGTATTACGGCGTCGCCGGGGGCGGTGTCGGCTTCACGACCGGGTGGGGGAGCCACCGGGACATCGCCCGCACCGCGTCGGTGGAACGCAACGTCACACAATCGGGTCCGTTCGTTGTGTACCGGGTCGACGGCGAATGGACGTTGACGGCCAGCACCAGGCGCGTGGGGGCCATGGACGTGTTCGCGGGTGCTGTCGAAACCCGCGGGAGCACGATCCCGATATCCGATGCGGTGCGCCTGGCGATCCCGCTGGCGGAGGTGCACGCGGCCAACGCCCGGGTCGAAGCGGCCAATCAGCGCCCGGATGGCGCGCCTGGTGACCGGCTCGACCCGCTGGAACTGCCCGCAGGAGCGGACCCGGATGGCAGCAAGGCCATCAGCGTCAGCGCGCCGGAGCAGCCGTGGCGGTCGCCGGAGCTGCCCGGCCTGGGCGCCGGATTCGTCGACCACATCGCCGATCCGTGGCCGATTCTGGCCCTACTGCACGACCGCCTCGACGAGGCCGGGATCACTATCGATCTCGACGGCCAGACGTCATTCACCGACACCATGGGCAACACCGCGCAGCTCATGGCGGTCTTCAGCCGGCGGGGCCTGGCCGGGTTCATCGACAGTGCGCTGGCCGGCGGCATCTTGCTCCGGCTGCACCGGCGCGGGCCACGGCCGTACACGCTCGGCGTGATCCGTACCACCGATGGGGTCTCCGTACGGATCCAGGCGATCCTGCGCGACGTCCGCGCTGTCGATGTCGTCGACGACGGCACCGCGAACGAATTCGGGATCCGGGACGTGATCCGGACGAGCGTCGATCGGACCCGGCAACGGGCATTCGAGGCCGAGGCGACCTACGTGCCGGCCGCCGATCGGGACGGCGTGGTCGCGGTCGGCCTCGGCCCGGGCGTGGCCATCGCGGGGCGCGCCGACACGGTCGACGCGACGTTCGAGACGCGCACTCGTGACCGGGTCGTCATCAGCGAGGGACCGACGGTGCGCTACACCGCTCAGCTTCAGGTGACCGCGACGGTGGTGTCGAGCCGAGTCCGCGATCGGATCGAGCCGGTCACTCAGGCGCTCGACATCGCTTTCCGGATGCCCGAATTGAACGTGCGGGTCACGCCCCCGCCGGAACGACCCGAACCGGAACATCCTGTGCGCCGGGAGATAGTGCCGGAGCGAGCCGCCGCGATCGAGTGGCAGGCGAGCGGGACGTCGCTGCCTGACGCGGCGGTCATCACGAGCTTCACGGGATCGTCTGCCGCCGAGGCGGCCGCGCTGGCCGCGCTGCGAGCGCAGGGCACCGCCGGCTCCGCGATACAACGATTGCGGCACGGGACGCCGATGGCCAGCGCCCGGGACCTGACCGAGGCATTCGTCCACGCGATGGTCAGCCCCGAGGCATCGATGGCCTTCTACCATGACATCGCCGATGGCGGCCACGTGGCGCAGATCGTGGGACCGGCGATGACCGCCGTCACGGTGATGTCTCTCGCGCGGTATGCGCGTCTCGACCCGCCGCGGCTGGTCCGCGTGGGTGCGACCACCAAATTCGACCACCCTCGCCAGGACGCGCGGGGCTCGACGACGACCACCGCTCGGCAGGGCGAGACCACCGGTCGCCTGGATCTGCGTGCGCAAGCGTCCGCCGACGTGCAGGAGACCGGACTCGGTGGAGTGCCCGCCCGCGTCGGTGCCACCGGTCGCGACACCCGGACCATCGAGGGTGCCGCGGCCCGGACGTCGAACCCTCGGCAGGGCCAAACCTCGTTCCTGTTCAGCTTCGACAGCACGGAGTTGTTCGTGGCCTCCCCTCACCACCGTACGGGCGAGCCGACCGCATACGAGGTCAGTCTGCGTGACGCGCTGATCGTCGAGGTCCCCGAGTCGGTCGCCCGTGCCGCCGGCTGGCTCGGCAGCGACAACCCCGAACGGGCGCAGGCCATCCGGTCGGTCGAGGCGGCGTGGCAGGACGCCTTGGCAAAACGCGTGCCGTGGCTGGAAGCCGGCGACGCGGAACGCGCGGCCGCACAGGAGACATACCTGGCCGCACGGCGGGAGGCCGAGAGGGCGACTGATGCGCTGGCCGCGTTGGACTCCGGCATCGCCGGGCCGGCGGGAGCGCCGGAAGCGGTCCCCTCCGCCGCCCCTGGGCCCTCGGCGATGGTCTCCTGGTCCACGCCCAGCGCTTGGCGGCCGGTGGCGAGGACCGAGCAGGGTGTGCGGCGGCTGGCCGATGAGCTGCATCGGCAGGTCCCACGGGGTGAGGGCGAGGAGTACTGCGTCGCGCTGATGGTCGCCGCGCGGGAGCGCCTGATCAGCAGGCCGTCGTTCGGCGGTGTGCCGGGCAGCCTGTTCGCCTTGGACGACTCGGCGACCGGACTGGGGTTGTGGTCGGGGTGGGGCAAGGCTTCGTCGTGGCCGCGGGTGCCCGGTTCGAGCGTGCTGCATGATCTGGTGGCGCAGGTGCCGGGGCGGATGGCATTTGTGCTGATGGACCGGGCGGGTGTCGTCGGACATGCGTTTGTGGCGGTGCACACCGAGCAAGGCGTGCTGGTGCTCGACCCCGCCGCGACGGATCCGATGATGCGCGTGCACGCGTTCGGCTCCGAGGCTGTGCGTCGAGTGCGCGGACTGGATTCCGGAGTGGCATGGCGCGCTCGTGTCTATAACGCGGACGGCAGCGTGGTGCCGGTGCCGGCGGGGTCGGTGGAGTCGGCGGATGCGGTGCTGCCGTTGCTGTCCGCGTCGGAGGGACGCTATGCGGGCTCCGGCATCGAGGACGAGGAGACCGTGCCCGTCTATCTGCCGGATCCCGAGGACCCGGACGTATTGCTCGGCGATCCGTTTGAGCACGACGGGGACATTCTGGCCGACGCCGAGGACGAGTCGTTCCGTATCGAGGTGGAGACGAAAGAATTTTACCGAGGGAATGTGGACGGTCTGCTCTATCGGACCCGGGATGCCGCAGCCGCTGCCGGCAACGAGGATCCGGAGGAGGAGACGCTCGCGATGATCGAGAGGGTGGGTGGCATCTTCTCGTATCACCCGCACGAGGTGGGGCGGCACGATCCGGAACGGGCGTTCGGGGCGTTCCGGGAGATGGCTGACCGCGCGAGCCGGCTCACCGCTCCCTCGGGGACCGGCCCCGCCGTCTCCTTGCCCGCCTTGTATGACGGGCTGCCGCTGAACTTCACCGAATTGGGTGAGGGCGCCCACGTGGGGCCCCGGCCGATCGGTGACTGGCCCGGGTCGCACTTCCACTTCACGCAGGGGGTGGTGCTGGAGGGCATGCGTGATTTTCTCGAGTTCGCCCGGGACAATGTGTGGCGCGACGAGTCGCACAACTACCGCACCAAGACACATCTCTCCGACGCGCTGGCCTTCGGCGATGATGTCGCCGCTCGGTTCCTGGAGTATGCCGAGACCGGCCGGCTGCCACAAGCCATGGATGCCCGGCGGCAACGCGCGGCGGTGATGGTGTCCGGGCATGCCGCGCTGCTGTACGGCAACGTCGCCGGGGCCGCACAGCACCGCGTGGACGGCGGGCTGGCCAAGGCTCACGTCGCAGTGCTGTCCCGGGTGGACTTCGCGCTCCTGCTGCGTGCGTTGCCGGAAGAGGCGCGCGTGTACCTTGCCCTCGATGCTGGGCACCTCCTCGACCGGTTCGAGCAGAGATTCCTCGGACGCCAGCCGAGCTTTCTCGCCGGACTGGCCGAACCGGGACGCGGACCTGCCCCGGCCGGCCTCCTGGACCTCGGAGTCGGTGTCCATCACCGATCACTGCGGGATTATCTGACGAGCGGGCTGGCGGACGACTTTCCGAACCCGTTGGGCCAGGACGATGCCTTCGGTGGCATGACGGTACTGCCGGGGCTGGACCTGAACGCCGGGGGGTTGCTGCTGCCGCACGTGGTTGTCGAGGTCCGTTCGCACGGCAGGCGGCACATGCCGGTCGCGGACGCCGAGCGTTACCACCGGGAGATCGCGGGCCGGGCGGCCGAACTCTACGACGCCGCCCTGCGCGTGGATCCCGATGTGACCTACGCCGATGCGGCCGCCTGGTCCGAGAATGACCGGACCGGCCTGGCCTCCGCCGGTCTGCACTGGCTCGGCGATGGAGCCGATCCGCCGCAGTGGGCGGCCTCGCTCGGCGAGACCGCGATGTCTCGCGACCGGCCGGTCGTGGTTGTCGAGATTTCCGATGGGAATGCCGCCCCGGCGCTGTCGTCGCTGCTGGCCCGCGATCCCGCGCTGGCTCGTCGTGCCGTGTTCGTGCTCCAGAGCGGATACGTCGACCTGTACCAGATCGCTCGGACGCAACGCTTGGTCACCATGTATCCGATCCGCACCGAACGCGAGGAGCGGCTGCGGCTGATATCGATGGGCAACGACGTTCATGACTTCCCGGATCTTCCGGATGTCGCGGTGACGCCCGACGTCCTGCGCCGCGCGTTCGACCGGGTCGACGATCAAGCCGGTCGCGTGCTCGCGGCGCGTGCGGCGGATGTTCCGGCGATGAGCGGCGCGCGTCGACCCGTGGCGATGACCGCGAACGGTATGCGGAGCCTGGCGGATCGGGTGCGTAGCCGGGTCCAGCGGGATGACGGTGACGAGTATTGCGTCGCGTTGATGGTTGCCGCGCGGGAGGAACTGTTCGCCGAGCCGTCGTTCGGTGGCGCGCACGGAGGCCGGTTCGCGTTGGACGACTCGGTGGTGGGTCTGGGGTTGTGGTCGGGGTGGGGCCGGGCGTTGTCGTGGCCGCGGGTGTCCGGCTGGACGGAGGTGCGCGCGTCGGTGACGCAGGTGCCAGGGCGGGTGGCGTTCGTGTTGATGGAGCGGGCGGGCACGGTCGGGCATGCCCTTGTGGTGGCGCACACGGAGCAAGGCGTGCTGGTGGTCGACCCCGCCGCGACGGATCCGATGCTGCGGGTGCACGCGTTCGGTTCGGAGGCTGCGGGTGAGATCGCGCGGGGGTTGCGTTCGGGGACGGCGTTGCGGGTCCGTCTGTATGAGGCGGATGGTCGTGCCGTGCCGTTGCCCGGACTGCTCGAGTCGGCGGATCCGGTGCTGCCGCTGCTGTTGCCGCCGGACACGCGTTTCGCGGGCTCCGGTGTCGAGGACGAGGAGACCGTGCTCGTCTATCTGCCCGATCCAGACGACCCGCAGGGGATTCTCGACGATCCTGACGAAGTTCGAACAGCGATTCTCGCCGAGAGCCCAGACCGGGCGTTCCACATCGAGGTGGAGACGAAGAGGTTCTACCGCGGCGGCGATGACGATCTTGTCTACCGAACCCGTGAGGCGGCGCTCGCTTCCGGCAATCGGTCGGTCACCGGGGAGAGGCTCGGAATGATCGAGCGGGTGGGTGGCATCTTCTCCTACCACCCGCACGAGGTGGGCCGGCACGACCCGGCTCCGGTGTTCGACGCGTTCCAGGCGATGGCCACCAGTGCGGAAGCTCTCAAGCCGGCAGGCAGCGGTCCCGTCGTCGCGATGCCGGTCCTGTATCGCGATCTGGGTCTGGAGTTCACCGAACTCGGCCGCACCGCCCGGGTGGGTCCGCGGCCGCTCGGCGACTGGCCCGGATCGCATTACCACTTCACGCAGGGGGTGGTGCTGGAGGGTATGCGGGAATTCCTGGAGTTCGCCCGGGACAACGTATGGCGGGACGAGTCGTACGGCTATCTGACCAAGACGCACCTGTCCGACGCGCTGGAATTCGGTGACGATGTCGCCGCACGGTTTCTGGAGTATGCCGAGACCGGTCGGTTGCCCCGTCGCGCTCGTGGCGCGGCAGGGCAACCGAGGGAGGTGAGTGCCGGACGGCGGCGCGCCGCGGCGATGGTGTCCGGGCATGCCGCGCTGCTCTACAGCAACGCGGCCGGCGCGGTGCAGCACCTCGTGGACCGGCGGCTCAACAAAGCAGAGGTCGCGGTGCTGTCCCGGGTAGATTTCCCCGATCAGCTGCGCGGGTTGCCGGACCTTGCGCGGGAGTATCTCGCCCGCGACGCCGAGAACCTTTTCGACCGGTTCGAAGCGAAGTTCCTGACCCGGGTGGCGGATCTCCCCACGAAGATCGAGCTTCCCCGCGGCTACGCCCCGAGGACGCTGCTGGACGTGTCCCTCAGGCGCGGCCGCGCCCGACTGAGGGACTACCTGATGGGCGGACTGGTGCAGGGCTATCCGGCCCCATCGAGCCAGAACGACGTCTTCGGCGGCGTGAATACGCTGGACGGGCTGGACCTGAACGACGGTGGGCTGCTGCTGCCGCATGCTGTTGTCGAGGTTCGTTCACACGGTCGGCGACACATGCCGGTCGCGGAGGCCAGGCGGTATCACGCGGAGGTGGCGGCCACGGCGGCGCGGCTGTACGACGCGGCCTTGGACGTGGACCCTGATGTGCAGTATTCCGACGCGGTGGCCTGGTCCGCGGATGACCGGACCGGCCCGTCTCCGGTCGGCCTGTACTGGGTCAGCGATGTCGGCGAGCCGTCGGAGTGGGCGAACGAGCTCGGTGACGCGGCCGAGTCTCGCGTGCGGGCGGTTGTGGTTGTCGACCACGCCGACGAAGACATCGCCGCCGCTCAGTTGGCGTCGTTGCTGGCCGACGAGCCGGCGCTGGCTCGCCGTGCGGTCTTCGTGTTCCAGAGCGGGTACGTCGGCCCGCACCGGATCTCGCGCGAGCACCGCCTGGCAACGCTCTACGCCATTCGGACCGAGACCGAGGATCGGCTGCGGCTGATCTCGATCGGAAACGACGTCCATGACTTTCCGGATGTCCACGATCTCCCGGATGTGGCGGTGACACCGGAAGTCCTGCACCGGGCGCTCGACCGGATCGACGATCTGGCCAAGCGCGCGATCCGCGAGCGCGCCGCGAACGTCGAGGTACCACACCTGGAGGCGCCGGTCGAAGTCCTGCGCAAATGGCCGGGGATATCGGCGATACGCGGTATACGCCGCTCGGCCGAGCTGGGGCGGATCGATCAGGCGGTGGAGAGCTGGCGCGCGAGCACGCTCGCCCGGCCGGACGACACCGCGGGTCACGCCTCCCGGCTCGACGACGTCCTGTCGGCGATCGCCGCCTGGCGGGAGCAGAAGCCGGGCGGCAGCGTCCGTTTGGAAGTCGTCGGACTGCTCGAGGACCAGGTCCGCCGTGAGCTGGCGCAGCTGCGCCGCGCCGACGCGGTCGTCGCCGCCGGAGTCCTGGACGATGCCGTCTCGGCCGCGGACATCGCCGCCGCGATCGATGGCCTCGAGCTTCCCTGGTCAAACGGTGACGTGCGCGCCGCCTATGGCGTGCTCCGCCTGCATCTGCCGCTGGGCCGCACGGTTCGGCTGGTCAGGCTGGGGGTGCGGGCGGCCGGTGAACCAGGGGCCGCCCGCACGTTGCGGGACCGGTTGCCCGACTTGTCGGCCGGCATGAACGGCCGATACCGCCTGGCGGACGGAGACCAGCTGCACGTCCTGGTCGAGTACGACGACTTCGCGCCGAGCGGAATGGCCGTCGCCGTGCCGCGAGAGAGCGCCGGAGCCGAGCTCACCATGGCCCTCCGGACGAGGCTGTGGCACCTCCTCGGCGTCGACGATCCGCCGCACGAGCGGACCCTGGACAGCCACCATCTGCTGCAGCTCGACCACGCTCACCGCGGTCAGGGGCCGCTACCCATCGTCGAGCGCACCGTGGTGAAGGAGCCCGAGGCCCCGGTCCTGGACATCCGCCGTCCGGTCGATCCGGACTCCGGCGTCGTCCAGGCATTTGCCGACGAGGTCGCGCGATATGCCTACGCCTCCGCGGTCAGCACCGATGCCCGCGTCCGCTTGGCTGTGCAGGGTCCTCCCGCGGAGCCGGTGGTCGCCAGGCTCGGCGAACTGCTCAGGCAACGTCTCGGGGGGATGACCGGCTTGATGGAAGGCCCGAACCGGTGGGAGCATGTGCCTTCGGCTTCAAGCGACTCGCTGGTGATCGCCGCGCTGCCGCGCGTCGCCTCGCAGCCGGCGTCGCCCGGTCTCGGGTCGTTCTTCGTCGATCTCGGCCGGGACGGGGCACTCGCCGGCGCATCCGCCGCTCGTCTGTCGGCGCGTCTCGCCGAGGCGGTCGCTGCGCTCACCCCGGCTCGCGGTGGGCCCATCGCACCGGTACAGGTCCAGATCGTCGTCTTCCAGGTGGGCGGGGACGCGGTTGATCAGGCAGCCGCCGGACGCTTCGTCGGCGCACTGCGCGACCGCGTCATCACGGAGTGGGCCTCGGCGGCAGCGACGATGGGGCCCGGAATGATCGGCCGGATGTCGATCGGTCGGCAGCACATCCGGATGAGCCTCCTGAATTCGCCCGTCCTGGCCGGATCGGCGAGCCCGGCGTGGGCGTCCCAGGTGGACGTCCGAGTGAGGGACATAGCGCGCGGCGCGGTGGTCCCGGCCGGCTCCGCGACGCCGTCGCGAGGGCCGGAGGCCGACGCCGAGGCGATCGTGGCAACGGGCCTGAGCCGGCTCTGGAACGATCGGCCGGCCGCGGCGACATTGGCCCAGTACGATGCCGCTGACGCCGCCGACGTGGTGGAACGGGTGGAGAGGCGACTCGCCGAATGGACCCGGAGGTTCGCGGCGCGCGGCCTCGCCGGTCCGTTCGCACCCCTGACCGCCCGGGTCGGTCAGCCGGCGGGCGGCGACGACGCGCAATCGCCGGGATGGTCCTTCCCGGAAGGCGGTGTCGTGCGCGCCGCCCACCCGCTCAGCCGTCGCCCGTTTCACGCGCGACTCCCGCTGGTCGGTGGTGAACTCGGCACGGCCGCGATCGCAGGCCTGGCCCGATACGCCGAGTGGGCGACCGCGCCGGAACGCATGCATCTGGTCGATCGCAACGGAGGGGACCGCCGCCCTCCGCGGTTTCATGTGGTCACCTATGCCATCGGTGGCGGGCCGGCGCGGCAATGGCGCGACGACGGCCTGCGGCTCGCGAACACGTCCGCCCAAGTGCTGGGCCAACTGCTGGACCGATCCTGGCCGACCGGGTCCGGCAGACCCGTCGTTCACGTGGAAACACTTGGTTTGGCGGCGCGTCTTCCCGCCGGGCCGGCCCGGCGGACGCAGTGGGGAGTGGCTGTCTGGCATGGGGGCCCGGCCGCCGATGGTGTCGCCGCGAGCGGCCCGCCGGACCCGGTCTATCGCGCGGACCGGGTGGGCGAGGTGCTCTGGCTGCGCCGCGGAACCGACGATACGACGGACGAGGAGATGATCGACGTGCTGCGGTCGGTTCAGCCCGGATCCGCCGACGTGGTGCTCGGCCGGCCGGGCCGGGAGCTCGACTTCGCCGATCTGCAGTCCTTACGACTGCGGATCGGCGAATACGCCGCCGAATACCCGCCGTCCACCATGACCGTGGTCCTGCTTTCGCCGCTCGTGGTGGACATCGGGCCGGCCGTAACCGACCTTTTCGGAGCCCTGGACGGGCGGGTGGTCGTGCCCACCTCCATGCCGATCCTCGTCGCCGGACGGCTGGTCGCCGACGACTGGATGCTGTACCAGCACGGAACCGGAGGTTCGTTCGGATCGGTCTTCCCGTCGCGTGCGATCCCGGTGGTCGCTGGCTTGCTGGGATCCGCGTCGGCATACCGCATCCATGACGCCGGCCGGGTCGTGCTGGTGGGTCCCGATGGCGGGGACGGCCCGCGCCGGCCGACGCTACCGCCAGGGACGCGCAGGGATTTCCTGAATCTTGGCGTGGGCGACGATGAGAGCGCACTGGTGGTGGCGGGCCAGCCGGACCCCGAGCTCGAGCGGTTGGTCCTGCGGATGTTGACCCAGATGATGCCCCAACCGGGCGAAACCCTTCGCGTCCGGGTGATCTGCGAGCAACTGCCCGGTGCGGAGTGGGTCGAGTACGTCCGCGCAGCGGGATACGTCGTGCAGTCGCTGAGCCGCGATGCCGCCCATTGACCCCGCCCGCGCCCCGGCGGTGCGCGGTCAGGGCGGCGCGGTCACAGGCCGAGCAGCGCCTGCTCGACGACCTCGGTCAGGGCCGGGTGGATGTAGAGCACGTCCTTCGCGACCTGGTCCACGGTGTTGCCCAGGGTCATGGCCTGGATCAGCGGCTGGATCAGCGTCGCCGCCTGCGGGCCGATGATGTGGGCGCCGAGGATGGTGCGCTCGGCCGGGTCGGCGAGGACCTTCACGAAGCCGGTCGTGTCCTCCAGCGCCCAGCCGTAGGCGGCGTCGGCATACCGCCGCACGCTCACGACGTGCTCGATGCCCCGGGCCCGGGCGTCCTGCTCGGTGAGGCCTACCGAGGCGATCTGCGGATCGGTGAAGACCGCGTGCGGCGCGGCTCGGTTGCCCAGCGTCCGCGTGTCGTGCGGATGCACCAGGTTGTGCCGGACCACCCGGACCTCCGCGTTGGCCATGTGCTTGAGCTGGAAATGGTTCGCCGCGTCGCCGAGCGCCCAGACGCCGGGCACCGACGTGCGGTATTCCGGGTCGGTGGCGATGTGGCCGTGCTGGTCCAGCGCCAGCCCGCCGGCGGCCGCGTCGAGCCGGTCGCTGTTGGGCCGGCGGCCCACGCACACCAGCAGCGTCTCCGCCTCGAGGACTTGAATCCCGGCCGGGCCGTCGACCGTCACCGCGACACCGGCGGCACCGGGGGAGACGGCGGTGACGGTGGCGTCGAGCAGCACCCGGTGCCGCTGGGCGGCCAGCTCGGTGTACCGCGCCGACACCTGCTCGTCCTCCGCCATGAGCAGCCGCTCGCCGCGCTGCACGATGGTCACCGGGCAGCCGAACGACTCGAACACGTGGCTCAGCTCCGCGGCGATGAACCCGCCGCCGATCACGATCATCGACGCCGGTAGCTCGTCGACGCGCAGGATCGTGTCCGAGGTGTGATACGGCACGGTGTCGAGGCCGGGGATCTCGGGCACCACCGGACGCGAGCCGGTGGCGACCACAAACGTGTCGGCCGTGATCTGTTCCTCGCCGATCTGCAGCACCTTCGGCGCGACGAAACGGGAGGGTTCGGTGTAGACGTCGATGCCGTTCTCGCGGCGGTACCGCACGGCCGCGTCGTGCAGCGGGTCGATCCGGCCGAAAATCCGCTCCTGGATGGCCTTCCAGTCGACCCGCTCCACGGTGGCGTGCACCCCGAGCCGGGCGGCGTTGCGGGCGCCGGCCGCCGCGTCGGCGGCGACGACCAGCATCTTGGTCGGGATGCAGCCGCGGTTGAGGCAGGTACCGCCGAAGCGGTCCTGCTCGACGATCGCCGTGCGGAGTTTGAGCAGCTCGCCGTCCGGCAGCATGTTGCCGCTGCCCGCACCGATGATCACCAGGTCGTAGTGCCGCACGATGTCCGCCCCTCCGTCAGGTCGAGTCGACCCTGCATCACGACTCGGGTGCCTGGCCAATGCCGATATTCCACCACGCCATGCCGGTCCGGCATGGCTCAGTAGCCGAGCGCCTCGAAGTCGTAGAGCGAGAATCCGAACTTGGTGCCGCGCACGTGGCAGCGCAGCCGGACGAAGTGCGCGGCGCTGGGCGGAACGGCGATGTGATCGTCCCCGCCGTTGCCGTTCGTGTCGGTGTAGATGGTCGTCCAGGCGGTACCCTCGACCGAAACCTGGACGTCATATGACTTCGCGTAGGCGTTCTCCCAGCGCAGGATCACGCTCGTGACCGTGTAGGTGCCGCCCAGGTCGACCCAGAGCCACTGGTTGTCGGCGTAGGCGCTGGCCCACCGGGTGCTGGTGTAGTTGGTGTCGAACGCCCACTGCGGCTCGGTCCCGGCCTCCTGGATGCTCGACGCCCGGGAGGGCCGGTTGACCGACAGCTTCTGTGTCGGACCCCGCGTCGGGGTGGTCGCGGGCGCCGCCGCCGCAGCGACCGACGACGGGCGAGCGCTGACAACCGCGGGCCGGGACGGCGAGGGGCCGGCGGTCGCGGGGCCGCGGCTCGCGTCGGCGAGCGCCGTCCTCCCGGCGGCGGCCGAGGCCGGACCCGGGACCGACGGGGACGGGCCGGGCGTGCCGTGTAGGTCGGTCAGGGCCCCGTACCAGTCGGCGTACGCGGCCACCTGGTTCACATACGCCCGCGCGGACGCGGGCACCTCCGCGGTGGCGATGACGTCGTCGAACGAGGTCCGGTAGGCGGCGAGGGCCATGCGCCACGGGTCGCCGCCGACCCCGGCCAGGCGCAGGTTGCCCACCAGGTCGCACATCTGGTGGGCCAGCGCCACGATGTTGGCCGCCTCGTCGCCCCGGTTGGCGTCCGGCCACGGCGCCCAGCGCGTGAACGCCGCGGAGTTGAGCCCGGCGATGCCCTCCCCGCCGCCGTTGCCGCGGGTCCGCGCGTCGAACCCGGAGTTGGCCATCACCTGGCCGGCCAGCCGGGCCGGCGTGAGTGCCGGGCAGGAGCCGGCCGCCGCCGCGATCGCCTCGGCCTGGCCGGGCGTCGGGACCCGCCCCGGGTGACCGCCCTCCGCCGAGGCCACGCTCAGCCCGATCACCGTGCCCGTCAGGCACAGCGCCGGCAGGCCCCAGGCGATCGCACGCCGGGTCCCGATCCTGCGGTTTCGGAAGGCGTCGTGCAGCCGACGCCACGGGTTGGTGCCGCTCACCGTGTCTCCTCGGGTCGATGTCCGTGCCCTTCACGAGCGCCGCGCGCGATCGGTTCAGTCCGGTCGGCGTGAACCGGTCTGCCCGCCACCGCGTAAGGGGGGTGCAATCAGGCCGCCCCGGAGAGGAGACACGGTGAGCGATCAGGTGGAGCAGGCTCTCGCGGAGTTCGAGGCGACCATGAAAGGGGTACGGGCGGCGCAGCGCGACCTGGAGGCGGTGCGGACCACGGTCACCGCCAAGAGCCGGGCCGTGACGGTCGTCGTCGACGCGGGGGGCGACGTCATGGAGGTCAGGTTCCCGACCCACGCCTTCCGCACGATGCCACCGGCCGAGCTCGGCCGGCTGCTGGTGGAAACCATCGCCGACGCGCGGACGCAGGCCCGTCGCGCGGCCGTCGCGGCGTTCGGCGAATTCCTGCCCGCGGGCGCGGCGGCGCATGGGCTCTTCGACGGCGGCGTCGACTTCGAGCGGGTCGTCGCCGAGGCCTACGAGCGGGCCGCCCAGCCGCTGCCGCTGGCCACCGACCCGGACCGGAGCGACGAAAGCTGAGATGAACCGGTCTGCCGGGCTCCACGTAAGGGGGGCGTGGCGACGTCGGACCGCAGGCTGCTCGACCGGCACGAGGAGCGTGGGGCGATCGACCGTGTGCTGGCCGGGGCGCGGGCCGGTGCCGGCGGCGTGCTGGTGCTGCGGGGGGAGCTGGGGATCGGCCGGACCGCGCTGCTGGAGCACGCGGTCGGGCGGGCCGCCGGCATGCACGTCGTCCGGCTGGCCGGTATCGAGTCGGAGACGGAGCTCGACTTCGCCGCGCTGCACCGGCTGCTGACCCCGTTCGCCGCCGAACTCGACCGGCTGCCCGCGGACCGGCACGACGCCCTGCGGGCCGCCTTCGGCCTGATCGCCGCCCCGAGCCCCGACCGGTGCGTGGTCGGCCTCGCCGTGCGCGCCGCGCTCACCGACGCGGCGGCGGACCGGCCACTGCTGGTGGTGGTGGACGACGCGCACTGGCTCGACCGGGCCACGACAGAGTCGCTCGCTTTTCTGGTACGCCGGCTGACGACCGAACCGATCGCGTTCCTGATCGCCGTGCGTGAGCCGGCCATGCGCGGCCGGCCCCTGGACGGTCTGCCCGACATCCGGCTGCGCGGCCTGCCCGAGCGCGACGCGCACCGGCTGCTGGCGTCGGTCGCCGGCGGCCCGCCGCACCAGCGCGTCGCCCGGCGGATCGTCGCGGAGGCCGGCGGCAACCCCCTGGCGCTCGTCGAGTTCGGCCGGCGGCTCGTCGGCGACCGGCCCGCGCCCGCGCGGGGGCCGCTGCCGATCAGCGGCCGGCTCCAGCGGCAGTTCCTGCGCCGGATGGGCGCGCTGCCGCCCGACACCCGCACGCTGCTGCTGCTCGCCGCGGCCGAGCCCGAGGGCGGCCCGGCCCTGCTGCCCGGCGCGGCCGCCCGGCTCGGCCTCGGCCCCGGCGCGGCCGGCCCGGCCGAGGCCGCCGGGCTGCTGGCGGGCGGCGAGACCGTCGCGTTCCGCCACCCGCTGGCCCGCTCGGCGATCTACCACGGCGCGTCTCCCCACGACCGCCGGCGCGTGCACGCCGCCCTGGCCGCCGTCGTCGACCCCTGGCAGGACCCGGACCGCTACGCCTGGCACCTGGCCGCGGCCACCGCCGGGCCCGACGAGCGGGTGGCGGCCGAGCTCGCCCGCTCGGCGGCGCAGGCCCGGGGGCGCGGCGACCACCCGGCCGAGGCGGCGCTGCTCACCCGGGCCGCCGAGCTGACGCCCGACGAGACCCGGCGCGCGGGCCGGCTGCTCGACGGCGCCGTCGCCGAGCTGTCGGCGGGCGCGCCGGTGCGCGCGGAGGCGCTGCTGGACCGGGCCGACCCGGCGGTGGCGGGGCCGCCGGGACGGGTCCGGATCGTAGAGCTACGGGCCGCCGTCAGCCTGGCCCGGGGCCGGTTCGACGAGGCGCCGGCGGCGCTGCTGCGGGCCGCCCGGCAGATCGGGGCCGCCGATCCCGCGCGGGCGCGGCGCACCCTGCTGGACGCCATGTACGCCGGGATCGTGGCCGGCACCGGCGCCCTGCCCGACATCGCCGCGGCGGCCCGGAGCCGCCCCGTCGCCGCGCCGTCGCCGCCGACCGTCGAGGACCTGCTGCTGTGCGGCTTCGCGACGCGGCTGACGGTCGGCTACCGGGCGGCCGTCGCGGACCTGCGCGAGGCCGTCGCGCGGCTGACCACCGGCCCCGGCATGGGTTCGGACATCGGCTCGGGCATGGGCTCGGGCATCGGTTCGGGCGCCGGCGGCCCGGCGCCCCGGCTCCTGGCGATGGGCGGCTGGGCCGCCGGCGAGCTGATGGACGACGAGGCGCAGCGGGCGCTCGCGATCCGCCGGCTCGCGGCCGGCTGGGACGAGCCACCCGGCGCCGCGGCGGCCGGACTCGGCGGCGGGTCCGGCCGGGACCTGCTGGTGCTCGCCTGGCACGGGCGGGAGGCCGAGACCCGGGCGGCGGCCGCGGAGCCGGTCACCGGGCTCGGCGGCACCGTCGCGCGGTGCGCGCTGACCATTCTCGAGCTGGGCCTGGGCCGCTATCAGGCGGCGCTGACGGCCGCCCTGGAGGTGTACCGGGACGACGCCGTGTGCTTCGGCACGCTCGTCCTGCCCGATCTGGTGGAGGCCGCCGCCCGCGCCGGGGACCGCGCCGCGGCCGGGTCGGCCCTGGAACGCTTCGCCGGCCGGGCCCACGCCGCCGGGACACCGCTGGCGGCCGGGCTGCTCGCCCGCTCCCGCGCGCTGCTGGCCGGCGCCGCCGACGCCGAGGGCCTCTACCGGGAGGCGATCGAGCACCTGGGGGACGGGGCGGCCCAGCTGGCCCGGGCCCACCTGCTCTACGGCGAGTGGCTGCGCCGCCGGCGCCGTCGCCGCGACGCCCGCGAGCAGTTGCGCACCGCCCGGGACATGTTCGGCGCGCTGTGGTTCGAGGCCTTCGAGCGGCGGGCGCACAGCGAGCTGCTGGCCACCGGCGAGCAGGTCAGCAAGCGCACCGGCGCGGCCACCGAGCGGCTCACGCCGCAGGAGGCGCAGGTCGCGCGGCTGGTCGTGGACGGCTTCGCCAACCGCCAGATCGCGGCCCAGCTCTTCATCAGCCTCAACACCGTCGAGTATCACCTGCAGAAGGTCTACCGCAAGGTCGGCGTGACCTCCCGCACGCAGCTCGTCCACGCCGTGCTCGACGAGCCCGCCGCGGCGCCGTCCTGGGGTGTTCGGTGATTCGAGCGGTCCGCCGCGCGCTTTAGCTTTGCCTCGCGGCGACCTCGGGCCGCGACCGGGAGGTTGGGCAGCGATGGCGGACGACGAAGACCCGGCGACGCCGCCGGCCGCGCGGGTGCCACCGGGCGTGGTGTTCCGCTGGGCCGCCGCCGGCACGTGCGGCGTGCTCCTGGTGCTGCTGGCCGCATACGGCGTCTACATCGTGCGCACCATTCTCGTGATCGTGGTGCTGGCCCTGTTCCTGTCGGTCAGCCTCGATCCGCTGGTGCGCTGGCTGATGCGGCGGGGGATGCCGCGCTCGAGCGCCGTCGCGGTCGTCTTCGGGGCCCTGGTCCTGCTGACCGCGGCGTTCATCTGGTCGGTCGTGCCGCCGATCATCGACCAGGGCAACCGGCTCGTCCACGACCTGCCCGGGTATCTGCAGCAGCTGTCGGACGACTCCAAGGCGGTCCGGGAGGTCACCGACCGCTACCACCTGACGGACCGGCTGACCGGGCTGGCCGAGGGCCTGCCGGGCATGCTCGCCGGCGGCGCGGTCGGCTTCTTCCAGCAGTTCATCGGCACCCTGGCATCCGCCGGCACGGTGCTGGTCCTGACGATGTACTTCATGGCCGACATGCCGCGCCTGCGCCGGTATCTGATCAGGTCGTTCCCGCGCCGGCGGCGCGGCCGGGTCGGCGAGATCGTGGACATCATGGTCGACAAGGTCGGCGGCTACATGATCGGTAATCTCACCATCTCCGCCTTCGCCGGCGGCGCGAGCTTTCTGTGCCTGGAACTGCTGCGGGTCCCGTTCGCGCTGCCGCTGGCCGTGACGGTGGCGATCGCCGATCTCATCCCGATGATCGGCGCGACGCTCGGCGCGACCGTGTGCGTCCTCGTCTCGCTGCTCACCGTGGGGCTGTGGCCGAAGAGCATCGTCCTGGTCGCCTTCTTCATCCTGTACCAACCGGTGGAAAACTATCTGCTCGTCCCGCGGATCTTCCGCAACACCGTCGACATGCCCTCGGCCGCGGTGCTGCTGGTCGCCCTGCTCGGCGGGAGCCTGCTCGGCCTGGCCGGCGCGGTCATGGCGATCCCGATCGCCGCGACGATCAAGGTGGCCATGTCCCCGACGATCGTGGCCCTCGAAGCGGACGCGGAACCGGATGAACGGGAAGCGGAAGCGGTCCGCGCCGGTCCCGCGGGCTGATCCCGAGGAGGCCGGCGACTGGGCATCTCCGGGATGCGACGCGGCGGCCGCCCTGCCGAGACTGCCCGGTATGCTTCCACTTTCCGATGGCATGCCGGCCCGGCGCTTTCCGGTCGTCAATGTCGCAATCGTCGCCGCGAATTTCATCGTGTGGTTCTTCTACGAGATCCCGGATCTCGACGGGGCGGTCAGCCACGCGTCGTTCTACCCGTGTGCGGTGGTCCGGGCCTGCCACAGCCCTGAGCCGTGGGGCATCAGCTGGTTGACGGCGATGTTTCTGCACGGCAGCTGGGACCACATCCTCGGCAACATGCTGTTTCTGGTCATCTTCGGCAAGAACGTCGAAGACGCCTTCGGCCGCCTCGGTTACCTGGCCTTCTATCTGGCCGGAGGGCTCGTCGCGAGCGCGACCCAGACGGTGATGACGCTGCTGGCCGGCTCGGCGGCCGACGCCCAGGTGCCCAACCTCGGCGCGAGCGGGGCGATCGCGGCCGTCCTGGGCGCCTACGTCGTGCTCTACCCGAGGTCGCAGGTGCGGGGGCTGTTCGGCATCTTCCCGGCCCGGCTGTCGGCGTGGGTCTTCTTCGGCGCCTGGTTCCTGTACCAGCTCATCGAGGCGAACTTCGGCCTGTTCAGCGCGCCGGCCCACGGCGGCGGCGTGGCCTTCTTCGCCCACGTCGGCGGCTTCCTGTTCGGCTTCCTGCTCGTCCTGCGCCGCCGCCGCGGCGCCGCCGAGGACGTGCCGCGCGGCGCCCCCGCCTGAGCTCAGCGGGGGGCCTGTTCCACGAGGTGGCGATGCATGCGGCCCGCCCTCGGCGAGGTTCCGCCGCTGCGGGCGGCGGTGCGGGGCGCATCGCCCTCCACCGCCACCCGGCAGCGAATCAGCCGGCGGCCTCGGCCGCCGTGTCGGCGTCGGCCCGGGAGAGCACGGCGTCGAGGACCGCGTACTCGGCCTCCTCGATCGCCGAGTAGGCGAACTCGATCGCGAAGTCCGCGTAGTCCTCGGCGTCCTCCGCGTCGCGCTCGGCCACGTTGGCATCGTGGCGGGCCTTGCGCGCGTCGATGCGGGAGCGCACCTCGGCGAGGTGCGCGGACCACGACTCACGCAGGCCGGTGGCCGCCGCATCGGCCCGCTCGGTGGCCGCCGCCGAGTCCGTGCGGAGCTTGTCCGCCGCCGCCTGGGTCTGCTGGCGGGCCTGTGCGACGATCTGCTCGAGCCGGTCCCGGGCCTCGGTCTTGGCCTCCGCGACGTGGTCCTCGGCCTGCTTGGCCCGCACGGACAGCCGGGACAGGTCATCCGACAGTGCCATGACAGCCTCCTCAATTCAGCGTGGGTACGGACGTAACGGCCATCAACGTAGGGAGCGGCGACGGACCCCGGCATCCCGGAAATCCCTAGTCACGCCGCCGCGACACGGCCGGAACGCGCCGCGACTAAGGAATTCGGTGATTCGACGGCCCGTCGCCGTTCCTAGGGTGATGCGGGCGGCTTCAACCGACAGCGCAAGGAGTGTTCCCGATGTCTCTGTCATCCTCATTGCTGTGGCGAGGGCTGATCGCCATCGTCATCGGCGTCGTCTCGGTCGCCTGGCCCGGCATCACCGTCGGCGCGTTCGTCATCCTGTTCGCCGTGTATGCGTTCATGGCGGCCGCCATGGAGACGCTGCGCGCCTTCAGCAGCACCCGGGTCGGCCCGGTCTTCGGCTACCTGCTGCTGGCCGTGCTGTCGCTCATCGCCGGGATCGTCGCGCTGGCCTGGCCCGGCATCACCGCCCTCGTGCTGGTCGTGTGGGTCGGGAGCTGGGCGGTCATCACCGGTGTCGTCGAGGTGGCGCTCGGGTTCCGCCGGGGCGAGTCGGCCGGCGAGCGCACGATGTGGGCGATCACCGGGCTGGTGTCGCTGGGCTTCGGCATCGTGCTGTTCATCCGGCCCGACATCGGCGCGGTGTCGCTGGCCACGGTCTTCGGTCTGTTCAGCATCTTCTACGGCACCTCGGCGGTGGTCCTGTCCACGCAGACCCGCAAGGTGGAGGCGGCCGCCAACAAGCTCATCGACTCCGCGGCCTGAACCTGAACGGGCCTGCCTCCCGGCTCACGCCGCGGGAGGCCGGCCGCGCAGCACGACGACCGAGCGCGGGCGGACCGCGAGCCGGTCGCCGGCGGCGCCGAGACCGGGCCCGTCCTCGGCGCCGCCGTGGCCGGACGGCTCGTAGGTGTCGAGCACCGGCTCCCAGGCCTGGCCCGCGCGGGCCGCCGGCAGGACGAAGTCCAGCGGCTCCCACCAGGCGTTGAACAGCAGCAGGAAGTCGTCGTCGACGAGCGGCACGCCGTCGGCGCCGGCATCGGGGTCGTCGGCCCCGTCGAGATACACGGCGACGCATCGGGCGCCCGGGTCGCGCCAGTCCTCGGCCGTCATCGCCGTCCCCGCCGGGGTGTACCATCGCAGCGCGTCGGCCTCGGCTCCGGCCAGGAAGCGCCGCCGGCGAAACACCGGGTGCTCGCGGCGCAGCCGGATCAGCGCGCGGGTGAAGCCCAGCAGCCGCCGGTCCGGCGCGGACCAGTCGAACCAGGTGAGCTCGTTGTCCTGGCAGTACGCGTTGTTGTTGCCGCGCTGCGTCCGGCAGATCTCGTCGCCGCCGAGCAGCAGCGGTACCCCGCAGGACAGCAGCAGCGTGGCGAGGATCGCCCGGCGCTGCCGGTCGCGCAGTTCCACCACGGCTGGGTCGGTGCTGGGCCCTTCGGCGCCGCAGTTCCACGAGCGGTTGTCGTCGGTGCCGTCCCGGTTGTCGTCGCCGTTGGCCTCGTTGTGCTTGCGGTCGTAGGACACCAGGTCGGTCAGCGTGAATCCATCGTGGACGGTCACGAAGTTGACCGACGCGGTGGGGCGCCGGCCGCCGGCCCGGTAGAGGTCCGCCGATCCGGCGAACCGGGTGGCGAACTCGCCGATCAGCCCGTCGTGGCTGCGCCAGAAGTCGCGCATCGTGTCGCGGTACCGCCCGTTCCATTCGCTCCACAGTGGAGGGAACCGGCCGAGGTCGTAGCTGTCCATCGCTCCGACGTCCCACGGCTCGGCGATGAGCTTCGCGCGGGAGACCACCGGGTCCTGCGCCACCAGGTCGAAGAAGGCCGACAGCCGGTCGAAGCCGCCCTCCTGGCGGGCCAGCGTCGGGGCCAGGTCGAAGCGGAAGCCGTCGACGCCCATCTCGGTGAGCCAGTACCGCAGCGAGTCCATGATGAGCTGCAGGGTGACCGGGCTGGCCGCGTTGAGCGAGTTGCCGGTGCCGGTGGTGTCGACGTACCGGCGCGGGTCGGCCGGGTCGAGGCGGTAGTAGGCCGGGTTGTGCAGCCCGCGGTGGCACAGCGTGGGGCCGAGGTGGTCGCCCTCCGCGGTGTGGTTGAACACCACGTCGAGGATGACCTCGATGCCGGCGGCGTGCAGGGTGCCGACCATGGCGCGGAACTCGGCGACCTGCCCGCCGGGCCGCCCGGCGCGCACCGCGGCCGAGTAGCCGGCGTGCGGCGCGAAGTAGCCGATGGTGTTGTACCCCCAGTAGTTGGTGAGGCCCCGCCCGGGCAGGAACGCCTCCGGGACGCTCTGGTGCACCGGCAGCAGCTCCACCGCGGTCACGCCGAGATCGACCAGGTGGCCGAGCGCGGCGTCGTGCGCCAGCCCGGCGTAGGTGCCCCGCAGGTGCGCCGGCACGCCCGGATGGGCCGCGGTGAAGCCCTTCACGTGGACCTCGTAGATGACCGAGTCGGCATACGAGTGCCGCGGCCGCGCCTCGGGCCGGCCGGCCGGCAGGTCCACCACGAGGCTGCGCGGCATGTGCGCGGCCGAGTCGAGCGGGCTGGGCGCGCCGGGGTCGTCGGCCGCGTGGCCCAGCAGTTCGGGCCCGAAGCGCACGGCGCCGTGGAAGGCCCGCGCGTAGGGGTCCAGCAGCAGCTTGGCCGGGTTGCAGCGCATCCCCCGGCCGGGGTCGTAGGGGCCGGTGACCCGGTAGCCGTAGGCCTGGCCCGGACCGACCCCCGGCACGAATCCGTGCCACGTCTCGCCGTCCCGCTCGCGCAGCGGCAGCCGCGTCTCGGTGCCGTCGGCGTCGAACAGGCACAGCAGCACGCCGTCGGCGGCCGACACGACGGCGAAGTTGGTCCCCTCCGGGCCGGGCGTGGCGCCGAGGGGAGCGTCGGTGCCGGGGCGTACCGCCGGGATCGCCGGGGCCGCGGTCACGCCGGGTCCGGCCCGTGCAGGATGTCGTCGATCGACGGCACCAGCCCGTGACGGCGCCGGATGACGTCGGCCACGAGCCCCGTCCATCCGGTCTGGTGTGCCGCGCCCAGCCCGGCGGCGTCGTCGCCGTGGAAGTACTCGTGGAACATGAGGTTGTCCTTCCAGTTCGGGTCGCGCTGCAGCCGCTCGACCCCGCCGAAGCAGGGCCGCCGGCCGTCCGGGCCCACGGTGAAGATCGACACCAGCCGGGCCCGCAGGTCGGCGGCGACCGCGTCAAGGGTCAGCTCGCGGCCCGAGCCGGTCGGGTATTCGACCGTCAGGTCCGCGCCGAAGAAGCGGTGGTAGCGCTCGAGTGCGCCGATCGCGAGGTAGTTCAGCGGGAACCACACCGGCCCCCGCCAGTTGGAGTTGCCCCCGAACATGGCGGTGGTCGACTCGGCGGGCTCGTAGTCGACGGTGGCCCGCACGCCCTGCACCTCGACCGTGTAGGGGTGGTCGCGGTGGAACGCCGACAGCGACCGCAGGCCGTGCGGCGACAGGAACTCGCCGGGGTCAAGGAGTGTGCGCAGCAGCCGCGTGACCCGCTCGACGCCGACGGCGCTCACCAGCAGCCGCCGGCGGCCGGGCTCGCCGCGCAGGACGCCCGCCTCGGCGAGCTTCTCCGGGTCGAGCAGCCCGTGCCGGTCGAGGAACGCGGCGAACTGCTTGCCCGCGGCGATCGCCGGGTCCACCATCCGCTCGTCGACGACGGCGACCGCGAGCATCGGGATGATGCCGACCATCGAGTGCACCTTCACCGGCACGGAGGCGCCGCCGGGGGCGACGATCCGGTCGTAGAAGAGCCCGTCGGCCTCGTCCCACATGCCCTGCTGGTCCATGGCCTGGCGGATGCCGGCGAAGTGTTCGAGAAACTTCAGCGCCAGGTCGAATCCGGGCCGCTGCCCGCTGCGGTGCAGGATCACCGCCATCGTCGTCATCGCCAGCGCGTAGCCGGCCATCCAGCCGGTCGCGTCGGCCTGCTCCAGGCTGCCGGCGACCGGCAGGTGCGATCGGTCCAGCGGGCCGATGTTGTCCAGGCCGAGGAAGCCGCCCTCGAAGACGTTGGAGCCGTCGGCGTCCTCGCGGTTGATCCACCAGGTGAAGTTCACCAGCAGCTTGTCGAAGACCCGGGCCAGGAAGTCGATGTCGCGCCCGCCGTCGATGGCGAACACCTCCAGCGCCGCCCACGCCTGCACCGGCGGGTTGACGTCGCCGAAGTCCCACTCGTAGGCGGGCAGGGCGCCGTTGGGGTGCTGGAACCACTCGCGGCAGATCAGCAGGATCTGGTCCTTGGCGAAGGCCGGGTCGACATGGGCCAGGGCCACGCAGTGGAACGCGAGGTCCCAGGCCGCGAACCACGGATACTCCCACTTGTCGGGCATCGACATGATGTCGAAGGCGTCGAAGCTGCGCCACCGCGCGTTGCGCCCGCCTCGCCGGGCGTCCGGCGGCGCCGGGAGCCCGTCGTCGCCGTCGAGCCAGCGGGCCACGTCGAAGTGATAGAACTGCTTGCTCCACAGCAGGCCGGCGAACGCCTGGCGCATCACCGCCGCCTCGTCGGCGGACGCGCCGACGGGGGTGAGGCCGGCGTAGAACGCGTCGGCCTCCGCGCGGCGGGCCGCCATGACCCGGTCGAAGTCCGGCCCCAGCGCCGCCTCGCGGTCCGGGCCCGAGCCGGCCGGCC
The DNA here is from genome assembly GCF_050948465.1 of Dactylosporangium sp. CA-092794. Classification (NCBI taxonomy): domain Bacteria; kingdom Bacillati; phylum Actinomycetota; class Actinomycetes; order Micromonosporales; family Micromonosporaceae; genus Dactylosporangium; species Dactylosporangium sp. CA-092794. The sequence continues at coordinate 2,992,212 of NZ_CP192044.1, forward strand.
GCAGCCGCAGGCGCACCTCGGCCGTCGCGCCCGGCGCGACCTCCAGGCGATACCAGGCCGCGCACTTGGTGCCCCGGCCCTGCGGGTTGACGGTGGCCGTGCCCGACACCACGTGGTCGTTGATGCCGTCCTTCGGGTAGGGCGCACCCCCCACCCCGTAGAGGCGACGCGTATTGGTCTCGTTGTCGCAGAACAGCAGCGTCGGGTCCGACCCGGCGAGCAGCTCCAGCTCGCCCAGGCGCGGGTGGGCGACGGCGACGGTCGCGGGCCCGGCCGCGGAGAGCTCCGGCTTGCCGGCCTCCGGTTGCCAGGCCCAGGTGTTGCGGAACCACGCGGTCGGCAGGGCGTGCAGGACCTGCGGGTCGGGGCCGGCGTTGGTGACCCGCACCGACACCAGCAGGTCCGACGGGCTCGCCTTCGCGTAGCACACCTCGACGATCCAATACCGGTCCTCGTCGAAGGCGCCGGTGTCGAGCAATTCGTACTCCGGATCGTGCCGGCCCCGCCGCCCGTTCTCGGCCACCAGGTCGCCATATGGGAAGGCGCCCTGGGGATAGTGGTACCGCCACCGGTTCCAGGCGTGGCTGGGCACGGCATCGAGGTACCACCAATAATCCTTGACATCCTCGCCGTGGTTGCCCTCCGGGCCGGTCAGCCCGAACGGCCGTTCCTTCAGGATCGGGTCGTGCCCGTTCCACAGCGCGAGCGCCAGGCACAGCCGCTGCTCGCGATCGCTGAACCCGGCCAGCCCGTCCTCGCCCCACCGGTAGGCCCGCGACCGGGCGTGGTCGTGCGGCAGGTAGCTCCAGGCCTCGCCGCCGGCGCTGTAGTCCTCCCGGACCGTGCCCCACTGGCGCTCGCTCAGATACGGGCCCCACTGAGACCAGGCGGCGTCCTGCGGATCGACCGGCGGGAGTGGTGGCACATCGTGTCCCTTCGTCAGGCGGGCCCGCTGCCACCGTGGCGCCGCCGCCCGGCCCGTCGCATCACGGAAAACCCTAGTCCCCGCCGCGCGCCTTGGCCTCGCTGATCCGCGTGGATAGCCTGGTCACGGCGACGGAAGTAGCCCGCGCCGGCTTGGGGTGAAAGCGTGCTGGTGGGTCGGGAGAGTGAGTCGGACGCCCTCGACCGGATGCTGGCCGGCGTGCGCGCCGGCGGCAGCGGCGTGCTGGTGCTGCGGGGCGAGGCCGGCATCGGCAAGACGGCCCTGCTGGACCGGGTCGCCGAGCGGGCCGCCGGCTTGCGCGTGGCCCGGGTGGCCGGGGTCGAGTCCGAGATGGACCTCGGCTTCGCCGGCCTGCACCAGCTGCTCGCCCCCTTCCTCGACGGCATGCAACGGCTGCCGGCCGCCCGGCGCGATGCCCTCGGCGCCGCGTTCGGGCTGGCCGGCGCCGCGCCGGACCGGTTCCTGGTCGGCCTGGCCACGCTGGCGCTGCTGGGCGAGGCCGCGGCCGGCTCCGGCGTGCTCTGCGTGATCGACGACGCGCAGTGGCTCGACCGGGTCTCATGCGACACGCTGGGCTTCGTGGCCCGGCGGCTGCGCTCGGACGGGCTCGGCATGGTGTTCGCGGTCCGCGACGACGAGCCGCGCGCGGACCCCCTCGACGGGCTGCCCGAGCTGGTCGTCGGCGCCCTGCCCGACGCCGCCGCGCTGGAGCTGCTCGCCGCGTCGGCCGGCCACCCCGTCGCCCCGCGGGTCGGCGCCCGGATCGTCGCCGAGACGGGCGGCAACCCCCTGGCGCTGCGCGAGTTCGGCGCCGAGCTCACCGCCGCCGAGGCATCTGGCGCGGTACCGCTCACCGAGCCGCTGCGATTCTCGCGCCGCCTGCAGGAGCGCTACCGGTCCCGGGTGCGGGCCCTGCCCCGGGCCGCCCGGCTGTTCCTGGTGCTGGCCGCCGCCGACCGCACGGGCGAGCCGGGCCGGATCTGGCGGGCCGCCGCGAAGCTCGGCATCGACCCGGAGGCCGAGCCCGTGCCCGCGACGGACCGGCTGCTGACCTGGGAGCCGAGGATCCGGTTCCGGCATCCGCTGATGCGCTCGGCCGCCTACTACGCGGCACCGGCCGCGGCCCGGCGGCGGGCCCACGAGGCCCTGGCCGCCGTCATCGACCCCCGGCTGGACCCGGACCGGCGGGCCTGGCACCTGGCCGCTGCCGCGTCCGGCCCCGACGAGGACGTCGCCGCCGAGCTGGCCCGCGCCGCCGACCGGGCCCGCGGGCGCGGCGCCTGGGCCGGCGCCGCCGCCTTCCTGGAGCGGGCGGCCGCCCTCACCCCCGACCCGGCCCGGCGGGCGGAGCGTCTCCTCGACGCGGCCGACGTCCGCTGGATGGCCGGCGACGCCGTGGCGGTGCGCGCCCTGCTCCGCGCGGCGACGTCCGAGCCGGCGGACTCCGGGGCCCGGGCCCGGGTTCGGCGGCTGGAGGGCCTCACCTTGTTTGCGGCGGGCAAGTTCGCCGCCGCCACGCCGGTCCTGTTCGACGCCGCGGCGCGGCTCGGCCCCCACGACGCCCGCCTGGCTTGGGACACCACACTCGACGCGGTCAACGCGGCCTACTGCGCCGGCCCGGCCCGGGCCCGGCGCCTGCTGCGGCGGCTGCCGGCGCCGGACCAGCCGGGCCTGCTGCCCCTGGCAACGGCCGCGCCGCTGCTCTACGACGACGCCGCCCGGCGCGAGCTGGAGGACGCCGGGGTGCCCGGGCTGCGCGCCCGCGGCGCGCTCGCCACCCTGCTGGGCGCCCTGCTCGCGCTGGCCGGCATCCAGGTGCAGGAGGGGCGGCTGGCCGACGCCGAGGCGACCGTCGCCGAGGGCCGGGCACTGAGCGAGGCCGCCGGCCTCCGGGCCTACCTGGGCCTCTTCGCCGTCGTCGACCTGGAGATTCTGGCCTGGCGCGGCGAGGAAGCGGCGGCCCGGGCGCTCGGCGCGCGGCTGATCCGCGACCTGACCGCCGCCGGCCACGGCCTCGGCGCCCACCTGGCCCGCGGCGCGCTGGCGCGGCTGGAGGCGGGCCTGGGCAACTACGCCGCGGTGGGCCCCGTCGCGCCGGACCACGACACCGTCCTCGCCCTGGTGGAGGCCCAGGCGCGGGGCGGCCGCGCCGCCCTGGAGGCCCTCGCGCCCCTGGCGGTCGCCGCGGGCACGCCCGCCGCCCTGGGCCGGCTCGCCCTCGGCCGCGCCCTGGCCGCCGCCGACCAGGCGGCCGAGGCCCACTACCGGCTGGCCGTCGGGCACCTGCGGGCCGCTCGGCACACCCCGATGCTGGCCCGCGCGCACCAGCTCTACGGCGAGTGGCTGCGCCGCCAGCGCCGCCGCCGCGAGGCCCGCGAACAGCTCGACACCGCCTGCCGGCTGCTCGCCGACCTGGGCCTGGCCGCCCTGGCCGAGCGGGCCCGGGCCGAGCTGCGGGCCACCGGCGCCCGCGCGCCCAAGCGCTCCGTCGACACCCGCGACGCGCTCACCGCGCAGGAGGCCCGGATCGCCCGGATGGCAGGGGAGGGTGCCACCAACGCCGAGATCGCGGCCCGCCTGTTCATCAGCCCCAGCACGGTCGAATACCACCTGCGCAAGGTGTTCCGCAAGCTCGGCGTCACCAGCCGGGTCCGGCTCGCGCTCGCCCTGCGGGACCGGCCGGGGAGCCCGCCGGCGGCGGGCGGTGCCGTTGGTCGGTGAATCCCCGGGCCTCGACGGGCGAAAGCGGCAGATCCAGGCCGCAGCCGAGCGGCAGACCGCACCGTCCCCTACCGGGCGACGACGACCTTCCCGATTGCCGGCCCCTTCTCCACGAGGGCGTGTGCCGTCCGCAGCGTCCGTGCGTCGAATCCGGTGAGGTGGGTCGCCATCGTCGTGCGGAGGCGTCCCGCGTCGACCAAGGCGGCGACCTTGTCCAGGACGTCCTGCCGGGCGACGCCGTCCGGGATGCGCTCCAGCGGGCGGGTGAACATGAGTTCCCAGTGCCAGGCGACGCGGGCGGTGACCTGTGGCGCGACTCCGGGCGTCCCTCGCCGGCGGCGTGCCCGCTCGTTGCCGAAGGGCTTGAGCACCGTCGCGTTCGCGTCGCTGAGCCCGCGTGCGTGGGGGGTGAAGATCCAGTCGATCCCGTCCGGGGCGGCGTTGTCGACTTGTTCCACCAGGCCGAGGCGCGAGTCGACGATCGCGTCGGTACCCAGGGCGCTCACCCACGCCGCCTCCTGGTCACTTGACGCGGTCGCGATCGTGCGGACGAGGGGCAGGAGTGTGCGGGCGAGCTGGATCATGATGGAACCGACGCCGCCGGACGCTCCCACCATGAGGATCGTCCCGGTGGAGGTGCCGGTGAGGTGGAGGCGGTCGAACAGCGCCTCCCACGCGGTGATGGCGGTCATCGGCATGGCGGCCGCCTCCGCCCAGGACAGCGTGACGGGTTTCAGCCCGACGTTGCGTTCGTCGACAAGCTGGTAGTCGGCGTTGCTCCCCGGGCGGTTGACCTCGCCCACCCACCACACGCGGTCTCCCGCCTTGAACCTCGTCACGTCGGGTCCGACCGCCACGACCGTGCCCGAACCCTCGCCGCCGAGGATGAGGCCTTCGGGCGTGGGCAGGCGGTGGGTGCGGGCCCGGACGTCGACGGATGTGACGGAGACTGCTTCGACGCGGACCAGCACGTCGCGGCCGGCCGTCACGGGCGCCGGAACCCGAGCTTCTACGAGCGACCTCGGGTCTGACGGCGGTAGGCCCTGGTAGCGGACGATGGCGCGCACGAGGTCTCTCCTTTGTCGAACTCCCGCCGACGGTAGGGGTGGCGGCGCCGCCCGTCTTGAACATCGCTGCAGGCGTTCCTTGACCGGGAGTGCAATTCACGTGGCCGGTACCGTGCAGACATGAGAACGCGTGGCTTCCGTGAGAGCGTGGCGCATGCATGATTGAGCCCATGGTCGAGACATCAGCCGCGACGCCGGCGGTCAGCCCGCGAAACCGGGCTTGACCGGCAAAGATGCGGTTCACACTTGACGGCGTGCCCCGTGCGGACCGAGGCGACGCACTCGCACAGCGGTTCGCGACCGGCGCGGTGCCCCTCGCGGTCCGATTCCAGGGCGTCCCGACCGTGGACGTCGAGATCGACGCGGGCACCTTCGGCGCGGACGTTCACTCCATAGACGTGCGCATCGACTCGAGTCCGCTCGAACTGCGACACACCCAGGTGTCACCCGATGCGGCTCCCGCACAACTGGTCCTGGTCATGCAGAGCCATGGTTCGTCGAGGTTCGAACAGCAAGGGTGGCAGCTTTCCGCCGGGCCGGGCGAGATCTTCCTCGCGACGACGGAGTTCGCGCTGACGGCCTCCGCGGCCGGGAAGCGCAGCTGGATGAGCCTGACGATCCCCTACGACGATCTGCATCTCCCGCGTGCCGTGATCCGCGACGCGCTGGGCCGGCGACTGGGCGCGGACCATCCGGTCGCGCCCGTTGCCGCCCGCTACCTGCGCGACCTGCCGATCGACGGCTCGGCCCCGGGCGTCCTTCCGGCCTTTCGCGATCCTACGGTCGCCCTGATCCGCGCTCTCGTGGCGACGACCGCCGGCGATGAGTTCCGCGCCCGCGAGCCGCTCGGCGAGACGATCTTCGACCGGGCGATGGCCTACGTACGCCTGCACGCGACCCAACCCGGCCTCACGCCCGACCATGTCGCGACGGCCCTCGGCATCTCGAAGCGATACCTGTACCTGATCCTTGCCCGCCATCAGGTCTCGCTGAGCGACACGGTCCGCGACCTGCGCCTTTCCGCAGCGAAACGGATGCTGTGTTCCACGACGCTCACCGTCAGCGCGGTCGCGCACGCCGTCGGGTTCGCCGACCACGCGCACTTCACACGTACCTTCCGCCGGGTCTACGGCCGGACACCCAGCGACTGGCGCCGGGCCCGGCCGGACGCCGGCGCCGGGAGCTAGCATCACAACGTGGACGTTGACCTGCGCCGCCTCCGCTATTTCCTGGAGGTCGCCGATCAGCTGAGTTTCGTGCAGGCCGCCGCGAAGCTGTACATCACCCAGCCTGCCCTGAGCCGCCACATCGCGACGCTCGAGTCCGATCTGGGCGTGTCGCTCTTCCACCGGTCGAGGAACGGCACGACGCTCACGCCACAAGGCGCGGCGCTGGTGGACAACGCCCGCACCCTGCTGCGCAACGCCGCCGACTTCGAGCGGCAGGCACGCCTGCTGGGCCGATCACCGGTACGCTTCGTGGTCGGCTTCATGCCGGGCGTCGACGCCGGCGCGTTGATAGCCGAGTTCGCCCGAACCTATCCCGAGGTCGATGTAACCCCCATCTTCACCTCCACGACAACGCAGGCGCCCTTCCTCATCGACGGTCGTGCTGACATCGTGTTCTGCCGCCCGCCCATCGCGGTGGAGGGCGCCCGGATCATCGACCTCTTTCAGGAACCTCTCGTCGCGGCGGTACCGCGGGACCATCCGTTCGCCGCCGAGCACAGCCTGTCGACCGTCGATCTTGAAGCCGCCGGCGAGCCGATCCACGGCCGCGCCGGCAGCGGCCTGCCGGGAAGCGGCGCCGGGTTCGACGATCTCGAGCCGCAGGAAGCGATCATGGCCGTCGCCGCCGGGCTCGGGCTCGCGATACTGCCCGCGGGCGTCGCGGCGTTCTATTCGGATCCCGGTGTCTGCTACATCCCGGTGCCGGACGCCGTGCCGCAGTACGTGTCGCTCGCCTACCTCCCGGATCGTGCGATGCCGCACACGACGGCGTTCGCCGACCTGTGCCGAGCCGCGCTCGAGCCGCGCGTTCGCCTCCTGCCGGACCTGCTCGCCGACGGTGTCCGGGCGACCGGCCAGACTCCGTAGGACGCTGCGCCGCGGCGGGCGGGCCAGGTCGCGAACGACCCGGCCCGCCCCTTTCACACGACGAGCACGCCCGCGGCCTCGGTGATCGCCTGGACGACCGCGTCCGGGCGCGCGGCGGGCACGTCGTGGCCGCTGTCGGCGGTGATCACGGTCGCGCCCGCCCGCGCGGCGAGGAACAACTGAAGCTCGGTCGGGACGGCGTGGTCCTTGCTCGCCACGACCTGCCACGAGGGGAGCTTGCGGACGGGGGCAGCCGTCAGCGCGCCACCCAACGCCTCCGCCGTGATGGGACGCTGGGCGCCGGCGGCGACCTCGACACCCTCGGGCGACACGCCCCCGGCGTAGACCTCCCCGAATCGGTCGGCGCGGATGTACAGGTCGGTCCTGCCGTCGGCGGTCGGCCGGGCGATCAGGTTGTCGGGGGTGAGCAGGGAACCCTCGAACTTCGCATTCAGCTCGCCCGAGCTCTCACCCACCTCCGGGATGAACGCGGCAACGTACACGAGCGCCTGAGTACCCGCGTCGTCGGCGGCCGCTCGCGTGATGACGGAACCCGCGTACGAGTGCCCGACGAGAATCTTCGGGCCGTCGATGGTGGCGAGGACGCTCGTCACGTAGGCGGCGTCACTCTCCAGATCGCGCAGGGGGTTGGCCACGGCGATCACCGGGAACCCGCGCGAGGTGAGTTCGCGGGTCACCTCGGCCCAACTGGTGGAGTCGGCGAACGCCCCGTGCACGAGGACCACCGTGGGAAGCCCGCCGGTGCGGGCGCTGTCGAAACCGGTCATTGGTGCTCTGCCTCCGTCTGGGAAATGCCGTCCGCCTGGGCCCAAGCGATTCCTCTGCAATGCTGTCGTACGCCGTGGCCGGTGCTCCAATGCCGATTGCCCGGGTGCGCATGCCTTTCGCTTATGACCCCCGCCGGGGCGCAGGATCCGGCGCGACGCGGGTGAGGATGTTGCTCCACAGGCGCTCGAGGCTGGGCAGTCCGCCCGCGGTGGAGCTGAACAGCGTCGCATCCCCGACGACGAGGTCACCGGCGAACACGCCCGCGCGGGACTGCAGCAGCGCGTCGAAGGTGCCGCCGGCGTTCCGCATGAACGGATGCGGCGGGACCGCCGGGTCCAGGCGCTGACGGGCGAGGACCGACAGGTCGCGGACGGCGTCGCCGCGGCGCTCGAGATGGGGCAGGTGCGCATGGAGATTGAACGTCAGGACGCCGTCGAGCAACCCCAGCCGGTCCTCCTGCCGGTTGACGAGGACGGGGGAGGGCGAACCGTCCGGCTCGGCCGAAGGACGCAGACCGAAGCGGTTTTCGACGGGCACGCCGAGCGCGCCGAGCAGTGACCTCGCGAACCCGCCGAATCGTTGCTCGGGAGGAATCGTCCGGTCGCCGTGGTGGCGGAACTCTCCTTCGGGTGCGTCGCCGATGTCGTGGTGCGGAGCGACGAACAGCAGCCTTCCGGGTACGTCCAGGAAAGCCGCCACCGCCGCGGCCTCCTCCGCCGTGACCGTCTGGGCGGTGCGCACGGTGTCGAAGCTGATGATCACGAGAGTGTCGACGTCGTCAGCGAGCACCCGGGACACCGGCGTCACCACGCCGGCGTCGTCGACACGCTCGAACTCGGTGACCGGCCGGCCGCTCGCGGCGGCGGCCCGCGAGACGAAGCCGGCGAAATTGCTCCGCAGCACGTGATCGATGAAACCGGCTATGCCTTGGTCGTACCGTGCCGTGTCGGCCAGCTCGAGGTAACGCGGGTACAGCATCCGCCGGCTCTCGAACAATGCCGGGAAGCGGTTCTCGATCGTCCCCAGCGGCGCACCCGTCTCGCCGGGCCGGCTCCACGCGTAGTAGACGGCGATCCGTCGCCCGTCGGCTGACGTGCGTGGCCGGCCTGGGTCGTCCTCCGGGCCGGGCCCGTCGGTTTCCGCACGCTCCGGACTATTGCGCATAGGATCCCTCGGCGAGCCATTGCAAGGCGCGGAGTCCGGGCATGAAGAAGTATTCCCCGCCGCGGGCCCGGACGAAGGTGGGCGAAACACCGAGAATGGTGCCGGCAGTGGTTTCCGGGGAGATGGGCAGATATTGCTCACTCATGCTGCGTTGCCTCCCGACCTCGAAAACAAGATCACTGATGTGAACGTATTTGACCGTGGGGCGGTGCGCTAATGCCGTCTGGGCATCGCGGTGACCAGAATCGGCATGTGCCGGGTGCACCGGGAGGCTCCCTCAGGATCAGTGTCGGGGGCACGGACGGAGCCGCCGAGCGACGAACGGCGGACGGATAACCGTTCGGTCCTGATTGCACTGGCTGAACGTATGACCTTCGCAGCATAGCCGATGCTCGATGTGCTGCTCGGGGCCCTGGGTCGACCGGTGGCTACCGCATTCATGGACGTTCGTCAACCCGTTGTCCGGCTGCGGGGGCTGGCCTACCTTAACTGCAGCTTCGACACGGGGGAGGCTGCTGTGGCGCTGTTGCGCGATCGTTCGCATGGATGGGCGCGTTGGCGGGTGGCCGTCGGTACCGTCGCCGTGGTGGCCGCGAGCCTGCTCGTGGCGCTGCCGGCGGCCGGCCCGGCGTATGCCGCCCCGGCCAAGGCGCCGGTAAAGGCCCCGGCGAAGCCGGCGTGTCCGCCCGATCGGCCGGACGAGGTCTCCGCGGCCGTTGCGGCGAAACTGTGCGGCGGACGCGTCGAGGTGACCGGCCTTCGTTCGGAGACCACCCAGGTGTGGGCCAACGCCGACGGGACGATGACGGCGGAACAGCACCTCGCGCCTGTGCGGTTCCGCCAGGCCGGGCAGTGGGTGCCGATCGACGTGACGCTGGCGAAGCAGCCGGACGGATCGGTAGCGCCCAAGGCACACCCGGGTGGGCTGCGCCTGTCCGGCTCGGCGAGTGGCGACGATGAACACGACGTGGTCGTTATGGGTACGGGCGACCAGCAGACCGCGGTCGGCTGGCGTGGTCGGCTGCCCGAGCCGGTGCTCGCGGGACCGACCGCCACCTACGCTGAGGTCCTGCCGGGCGTGGACCTGGTCGTCACGGTGCATCGGACAGGTTATGAGCAGTCGTTCGTCGCGAAGGACCGCGCCGCTCTGGCCCGGATCGGGCGGCTCACGCTGCCGATGCGGACCGGCGCGCTGACCGCGGTGCCCGACGCCGCGGGCGGTCTGGCGTTGCGGGACAAGAACGGCCGGCAGGCCGCGCGGACGCATCCGGCCGAGATGTGGGACGCGGTCGTGGCGCCGAACTCGCTCGAGCACGTGCGGCGGGCACCGGTCGGCATGACCGTCAAGACCGCGGGTGCGGGCCGGGCCAGCCTGGAGCTCGTGCCGGACGCGGCGTTCCTGGCCCGGTCGGATCTGCAGTTCCCGGTGACGGTCGACCCGCCCGCCTCGATCGGCGCGGCGTTCGACACGTTCGTCCAGACGGGATACACGTCCGACCAGTCGGGCGTGGACGAACTCAAGCTCGGCTATGCCGACGACGGCGGCACGTGGACGGCACGGTCGTACCTGAAGTTCGACACCTCCGGCGTCTGGGACCAGGGGGTGCTCAACGCGACGCTGAACCTGTGGGAGTGGCACTCGTGGTCGTGCACCGCGGCGTCGTGGGAGGCGCGCCGCTCGGATCCGCCGAGCACAGGCACGCGATGGACGGCGCAGCCCGGTTGGTACGAGACGCTGGGCACCTCGAGCCAGACCAAGGGGTACAGCTCCTCGTGCAACGACGGTTGGGTCGGCATCGAACTGACCCCCGGTTTCCAGTCCGCAGCCACCAACCACTGGTCGAACTTGAGCGTGGTACTGAAAGCGGTCAACGAGACCAACCACAACGGCTGGAAGCGATTCGACTCCACCGAGGGCACGCACGACCCGTACGTGACGCTGACCTACAACAGCCCGCCGTCGGTTCCCTCCGACCTCGCGGTCGCGCCGTGCTACACCTCGTGCGGCAGCGGCGCCGCGAGTTCGTCGCTGCGCCCGACCCTGTCGGCGAAGCTGGCCGACGTCAACGCCGGGGACAGCCTCAGCGCGCAGTTCGAGGTGTGGAACGCCGGCCACTCCACGCTGATCGCGGCGTCCGGCACGCGATCCGGCGGGCCGAGCGGCAGCACCGCGACGTGGCAGGTCGGCACCGACCTGACCAACGGCACGGGCTACGAGTGGCGTGTGCGGGCCAGCGACGGCCGCAACTTCAGCGCCTGGTCGTCGTGGACGGCGATCACGGTGGACACGGTCAAGCCGGGCGTGCCGTTCGTCTCGGCGAACCTGTACCTCAACGACGGCCAGCCGCACGGCGGCGCCAACGTCCCCGGCACGTTCACGTTCACGCCGGCCGGCGGTACGGCCGACCTGGCGGCGTTCGTCTACCAGCTCGACACCGACACGGCGCAGACCACGGTGGCGGCCACCGCCGCGTTGACGGTGACGGCCACGCCGCCGAGCGACGGGCACCGCAGCATGACCGTCTGGGCGAAGGACCGTGCCGGCAACCTGTCCAACCCCAACGTGTACGCGTTTCAGGTCGGCTCCGCCGCCCTCGCGCAGCCGCTGCCCGGAGCGAACATCATCAAGCGCACCAAGCTGGCGGTGGACTCGGTCGTGCCCCAGTACACCCGCGCCTACTTCGAGTACCGGCGCGGTCCGGGCGGCGCGGTCCTGCCGGTACCGTCGGCGAACCTCACCAGCGCCACCGGCGGGCCGATCACGGCGACGGCGAGCAGCCCGGTCGACTGGACCGCCATCGGCGGATACGCCATCTGGAACGCCACGGACACACTCGGTCTCGTCGGCGGCGCCGTGGAGGTCCGCGCCCAGCTGTACACGGCGACCGGAACCACCCCCGCGTACGCGACCGCATGGGTGCGGGTGACCGTCGATCCCAACGGCGACGGCTCGGCCACCACCGACGTCGGTCCTGGCTCGGCGAACCTGCTCACCGGTGACTACTCGCTCTCGTCCACCGATGCCGACGACCTGGGACTGAACGTCAGCCGCACGGCGTCGTCCCGGTCGGCGTCCGACGGGTGGCTGCCGATGGGCGAGCGGCTGACGCCGAACCAGCAGCAGGTGTCGACCGACACGGCCGGGTTCATCGTGCCCGGCACGTCCGGCGGCGCCCGGGTGACCAGCCTCGGCCAGGGCGAGACCACGCCCGTCGCCGCGCTCGAGATCACACCGACCCTGTCCACCAGCAACGACACGTACATCGCCGTGGGCGGCGACAACGGCGGCCTGCGGCTGGGCATGCAGCCCGGCAAGACGTACCGGATGACCGGCTGGATCTACGTGCCCGGCTCGACCGGCCTCGTGCCCGGCTTCACCAGCCGGAGCCTGCGCATCGTCGGCTTCACCAACGTCGGCGGCGTGTACACCGAGGTCGCCTCGGCCAAGGCCGGATACACCGACGCGTGGCAGCAGCTGTCGGTCGACCTGTTCGTGCCGTCCGGGGCCACCGAGGCGTTCTTCCGGCTGTACAACGGCATGCAGGGCGGCTCGGGCAAGAAGGTCTACTGGGACCACCTGTCGGTCACCGAGATCGTGGCGCCGTTCGGCCCGTCGTGGCGGGGCAGCGCCAGCGGCGGCGCCGCCGACGTCGACTACACCACCATCGCGTTCCCCGAGGCCTCGCTGGCGCAGGTCAACCTGATCGGCGGCGGCTGGGTCACGTTTTCCAAGAACGCCGACGGCGTCACCTACACGCCGGAGCCGGGCTCGGAGGGACTGATCCTGTCGAAGGTCGACGCGTCGACGTTCCGCCTCACCGAGCTCGACGGCACGGTCAGCGAGTTCGTCCAGCAGGGCGCGGTCTTCGCCGTCACGTCCACGTGGACGCCGGAATCCAACACCACCGCCCGCTACGTGTACGACACCACCGACAACCGCGTGCTGCTCAAGAAGGTGATCAACCCGGTCGAGCCGGGTGTGGACGACGCCAACCACTGCACCACCGCCACCCCGGCCCGCGGCTGCGAGGTCCTGGAGTACATCTACGCCACGGCGACCACGCCCGGGCTGAGTCAGACGGTGTTCGGCGACGTCACCGACCACCTCAGCGGGGTGCGGCTCTGGACATGGGATCCGGTCGGCGCCGCCGAGACCGCGGTGGAGACCGCTCACTACGCCTACGACAACCAGGGCCGGCTCCGCGAGGTGTGGGACCCGCGGATCTCACCGGTGCTCAAGACGGCTTACGACTACGACGGTGGTGGCCGGGTCACGAAGGTCACCGTGCCGGGGCAACTGCCGCACATGTTCGACTACGGCGCGCCGGACGCCGATCCGGGCGCACTGATCCGCTGGGACTTCGACGAGGGCAGCGGCGCCACGGTCGCCGACGCCTCGGGCCACGGCCGTGCCGGCACGCTGAGCGGCGGCGCCGGCTGGGGTCAGGCCAACGATCCGGCCTACGGCAGCGACCGCGCCACGGCGATGTCGATGAGCACCGGGCAGCAGGTGGCGGCTTCCGGCTCGGTCGTCAACACGACCCAGTCGTTCACCGTCTCCGCCTGGGTCAACCTGACCAACGACACCGCCAACCGCACCGCGGTGTCGCAGGACGGCAACCGCACGAGCGGCTTCTTCCTCAACTACGTCCAGGCCCTCAACCGCTGGAGCTTCTCGCAGGTCACCGGCGACAACGACAGTGCGACCGCGGTCCGCGCGACGTCGACCAACCCACCGGTCCTGGGCCAGTGGACCCACCTGACCGGGGTGTACGACGCCACGGCCGGTGAGATGCGCCTGTACGTCAACGGCGTGCTCCAGTCGGCCGTGTCACGTCCCGCCAACTGGTCGGCCACCGGCGCGTTCGTCGTGGGTCGCGCCAAATGGGCCGGCGCGGCCACCAACCTCTGGTCGGGTGGCATCGACGACGTGCGCGCCTACCAGAAGGTGCTCACGCCGGACCAGGTCGCGACCCTCGCCGGCGACGAGAACCCCGGCCGGCTCCTGCGCGTGCGCCGGGCCGCGCTGATGGAGGGCAGCAAGACCGTCACCGACGGCGAGGTCGCCACCAACCTCGTCTACCACGTGCCGCTGTCCCAGAGCGCCGGCGGGCCGTACAACCTGGGCGCCGTCACTATCGGCTCCTGGGGCCAGCAGGACCTGCCCACCGACGCGACCGCCGTGTTCGGTACGGAGGGCGTGCCGTCGGTCAACAGCGCGACGGCGACGGCACCCGGCCCGAACGGATACCCCTACGCCGACGTGCACTACCTCAACGCGGGCGGGCTGGAGGTGAACACCGCCGCACCCGGCGGCCACATCGACACCACGGAGTACGACAAGTTCGGCAACGTCGTGCGCGACCTCCAGGCGAGCGACCGCGAGCTGGCCCTCGGCACGCTGCCGAACGCCGGCGAGCACCTGGCGAGCCTCGGACTGTCCTCGATGGACACCGCCGCCCGGGCCATGGCGTTGTCCACGCTGAACACGTACAGCAGCGACGGCACCGACCTGCTCGACGTGCTCGGCCCCACCGTCAGCATGGTCCTCGAGCACGACCTCGCCGACCCCGGCGGCGCGCGACCGACGCTGACCGCCGGCTCGATCGTCATCGGCCGCGCGCACACCGTCAATGTGTACGACGAGGGCAAGCCCGACGGCGCGACGTACCACCTCGTCACGACCACGACGACCGGCGGGCGGGTGACCGGATACCCGGATGCCGACACCCGTGTCACCAAGAACGGCTACGGCGCCGAGAAGGGCGGCACCAGCGGCTGGAGCCTGAAGAAGGCGACGTCCGTCAACGTGGACGCGGTGGCCGGCGGGGCCAACCTCACCTCGTTCACCGTCTACGACAGTGCGGGACGTACGACCGAGTCCTGGACGGTGGGCGCGAACGGTTCGGACGCGCGCACCACGCGGTCGATCTTCTACACCGCCGGCGCCAACGCGGCCGACAGCGCCTGCGGCGGCAAGCCGGAGTGGGCGGGGGAGCTGTGCGTCAGCCTGGCCGCCGGCCAGATCACCGGCCAGCGCGCGGACATGTCCTCGGCGCTGCCGGTCAAGCGGATCGAGTCGTACAGCAGGTACGGCACGGTCGCGCAGGTGCTGGAGACGGCCGACGGACACACCCGCCGGACGACCCGCACGTTCGACGACGCCGACCGGGTGCGGACGGCCGGTGTGGTGTCCGACGTCGGAACGGCCGTGCCGATCGTGACGACGAACTACGACGCGAGCAACGGCCAGGTCGCTTCCACGACGTTCGGCGGTGCGACGCTCACCCGCGAACAGGACCTGCTCGGCCGTCAGGTCACCTACAGCGACGCCGACGGCGGCACCACCCGCTACACGTTCGACCGCCACGACCGGCCGATCCGCGTCGAGGACAACACCGCGGTCACGACCCTCACCTACGACCTGAGCATCGAGCCGCGCGGCTTCCTGACCAGCCTCACCGACTCCGTCGCCGGCACCTTCACCGCCGGCTACTCACCCGACGGTCAGGTGATCCAGGTCGGCTACCCGGGCGGCCTCACCCGCCGCGACGTCCTGGACGCCTCGTTCAACCCGCGGCAGCGCAGCTACACCCGCGACAGCGACGGCACGGTCGTCTTCGCCGAGTCGGTCGTGGAGAACACGCAGAGCCAGCGGGTCCAGCACACCTACACCGGGGGCTCGAAGACCTACGCGTACGACCGGCTGGGCCGGCTCACCTCGGTGTCGCAAGTGGACGCCGCCGCCACCTGCACGACCCGGGAGTACACCTACGACCAGCGCACCAACCGCAGCGCCAAGAACGTCTACGCGCCGGCAGCCGACGGCTCCTGCCGCACCGGCACGCCGGACGGCACCGAGAACCACACCTACGACAGCGCCGACCGGTTGACCGACACGGGCTACGTCTACGACGCGTTCGGCCGCGTCACGGCACAGCCGGACGGGCTGCAGAACACGTACTTCGTCAACGACCTCGTGGCCTCACAACAGCTCGGCGACACCCGGCAGTCCTGGACGGCGTATCCGGACCAGCGCCTCCGCGCGGCCACCAGGGAGGTCCTGGCGTCCGGTTCGTGGACCTCGGCGCCGCCGATCGTCAACCACTACGGTGACGACACCGACCGTCCCCGGTGGATCACCGACAGCGGGACCGGTGAGGTCTCCCGGAACGTCTCGGGGGTCGACGGCGAACTGGCCGCGGTGACGTCGGCGACGGGTGATGTCAGCCTCAAGCTGACCGACCTGCACGGCGACGTGGTGGTCTCCATCGACACCGCGCTCACCACGCCGGAGATCTACTCCTACGACGAGTTCGGCGTCGCGGCGCCGGGCACGGCCGCGCCGCGCTACGGCTGGCTCGGCGGTGCGCTGCGCTCCGCGGAGGCTCTCGACGGCGTCATCCTGATGGGTGTCCGGCTCTACGCGCCGTCGCTGGGCCGGTTCCTCCAGGTCGACCCGCAGCCCGGCGGCAGCGCCAACGCCTACGACTACTGCGCCGGCGATCCGGTCAACTGTTCCGACCTCGACGGCCGCTGGCCCAACTGGGTGAAGAAGGTCGGCAACGGCGTCAAGGCGGCCGCGTCGTGGACCTACAACCACGCCAGCGACATCGGCACGGTCGTCGGCACGGTCTCGCTGTTCCTGCCACCGCCCGCGAACGTCATCGGCGGTGCCATCGCCATCGGGTTCAGCGCCGTCGGCGCGTACCGGGATGCCCGGCAGGGCAACTGGGGCAACTTCGCGCTGGGTGTCGCGGGTGCCATCCCCGGTGTCGGCGCCTTCGCGAAGGGCGTGCGGGCGTACAAGGCCGGAAAGACCTTCCTCGGCGCATCCCGCGCTATCGGCAGGTACGCGCCGCGGGCCGGCTCGAAGGCGTGGAAGATGAAGAACCTCGTCCGGCCGATGCGGAAGGCCCGCAGTGCGGCCGCTCGGGCGAACCGCGCACTGCGGCCATGGGAGCGGACCGCCAACGCCTTCGGCGCCTTCGACGCCGGCCGGATGGGCTGCAAGTACTGGTCGAGTTGCCGGAAGCGGGTGCCGTACTCGAAGCACTGGCTGTAGCAAGGCAAAGGCGGTACAAAGGTAGCCGTGGATCGTCGGCTGGGCGGGGCGGGCGCGTTCGACCTCGGATCGTGGATCACGAGGGCGCTCGCCCGCCCCATGGCCGCGTTCGCCGGCGACTCACCCGACGAGCTGGTGGCGAAGGTCCGCGCCCCCGGCGACACCGTCCGGGACCTCGGCATCAGCAGCGTGATTCGAGCGGTGGCGTGGCTGTTCGCCGGGGTCATCTGCCTGGGTCTCGGCGTCGTCGCGATGGCGGTCGAGGACGCGGTGGCGGGCCGGGAATCCGACGTCGTCGGACCGTATGCCTGGCCGCCGATGGCGCTCTGCCTCATCGCCGGAGTCCTGAACGCGGGCCGGGCCGGCGTGGCGTGGTACGTGAGCGAGGACCGCTGGCGCCGCGCAGGCGGCGCGCTGCGCTGGCTGGTGACGCCGGGCAACCGCGACGTGCTGCTAGCCGTTGCGCTGATCCTGATCGGCGTAGCGGTGGCCAACGCGTAACCGTGGCCCTGTCCTTTCGAGGCGGCGGGCCGCATGCCTCGGCCAGTGACGGGCCGAACGCGGCCGACGGCGGAGGAGCCATTGCGACACGCAGCGTGATGCGATGCAGGCGACACGCCGACACACCATCTGGTGTTTCCAATTCTCAGTGAATCCCATATATGGTGTTGCCCGCAGCTGGTTCGGCCGGCCCTCCGGGGGCGGCCGTGGCAACAGGGAACCCGGTGTGAGTCCGGGACTGCCCCGCAGCGGTGAGTGGGAACGAAAGCCGTCAACGAAGCACTGGACCGCGAGGTCTGGGAAGCGACGGCCGGTAGGCGACCAGCCATGGTCATGCCCACGAGTCCGAAGACCTGCCAGCGCACCGCACGCCAACCGGTGTGCGGTGGTCGGAGGCCGCGCGGGACGGCCGACGCCATCGACCGGGCGTTGCCGCCTGGTGGCGTCCCCCTGCGCGCTCGTCCGACGTCGGTCAGCGGGTGAGGAGGGGGAAACACATGACGGTCACGCACGAGCAGGTCACACCCGGCACGGGGGCACCGGAGCAGCGCCGGCACGCGATGCAGGTCCGCAAACGCAACGGCGACCTGGAGCCGGTCGACGTGAACAAGATCGTCAAGGCGGTCGAGCGGTGGGTCGGCGATCTCGACGAGATCGACCCGCTGCGGGTGGCCACCAAGACGATCAGCGGCCTCTACGACGGCGCCACCACCGCCGAGCTGGACAAGCTGTCGATCCAGACCGCGGCCGAGCTGATCGGGGAGGAGCCGCAGTACTCCCGCCTCGCCGCCCGCCTCCTCGCCGCGTTCGTGGACAAGGAGGTCCGCGGGCAGGGCGTCGCCAGCTTCAGCCAGTCCATCCGGTACGGCCACCAGCAGGGCCTGATCGGCGACGACACGGCCGCGTTCGTGGCCCGCAACGCCCGCAAGCTCGACGACGCCGTCGACCCCGACGCCGATCTGCGCTTCGAGTACTTCGGGCTGCGCACCGTCGCCGACCGCTACCTGCTGCGGCACCCCGTGACGCGGCTGGTCGTGGAGACGCCGCAGTACTGGCTGCTGCGGGTCGCCTGCGGGCTGTCGCAGACGCCGGGCGAGGCGATCGGGTTCTACCGGCTGATGTCGTGCCTGGCGTACCTGCCGAGTTCGCCGACGCTGTTCAACTCGGGCACCCGGCACACCCAGATGTCCTCGTGTTTCCTGGTCGACTCGCCGCGCGACGAGCTGGACTCGATCTACGAGCGGTACCACCAGGTGGCGAAGCTGTCGAAGTTCTCCGGCGGGATCGGGATCTCATGGTCGCGGGTGCGCGGGCGGGGAGCGCTGATCCGCGGCACGAACGGCAAGTCGAACGGGATCGTGCCGTTTCTCAAGACCCTCGACGCCGGTGTGGCAGCGGTGAACCAGGGCGGGCGGCGCAAGGGCGCGGCCTGTGTGTATCTGGAGCCGTGGCACCCGGACATCGAGGAGTTCCTGGAGCTGCGGGACAACACGGGCGAGGAGTCCCGGCGCACGCACAACCTGAACCTGGCGAACTGGATCCCGGACGAGTTCATGCGCCGGGTCGAGGCCGACGGCGACTGGTCGCTCATCGACCCGTCCGACGCCCCCGACCTGCCGGACCTGTACGGCGAGGCGTTCGACGCGGCGTACCGGGCCGCGGAGAAGCAGGCGGTGCGGACGGTCAAGGCGCGGGAGTTGTACGGCCGGATGATGCGCACCCTGGCCCAGACCGGCAACGGCTGGATGACGTTCAAGGACCGGGCCAACGCGCTGTCCAACCAGACCGGGGCGCCGGGCAACACGATCCACCTGTCGAACCTGTGCACCGAGATCCTCGAGGTCAACCGCGACGACGAGACCGCGGTGTGCAACCTGGGCTCGATCAACCTGGGCGGGCACGTCACCGCCGACGGCGTCGACTGGGAGCGGCTGCGCGACACCGTGCGCACCGCCGTGGTGTTCCTCGACCGGGTGATCGACATCAACTACTACCCGTCGGCGCAGGCGGCCGCGTCGAACCCGCGCTGGCGGCCGGTCGGGCTCGGGCTGATGGGCCTGCAGGACGCGTTCTTCACCCTGCGGCTGCCGTTCGACTCGGCCGGGGCGCGGGAGCTGTCCACCCGCGTGCAGGAGGAGATCTTCCTGACCGCGCTGGAGACCTCCGCCGGCCTGGCCGAGCGGTTCGGGCCGCACCCGGCCTTCGCCGAGACCCGCGCCGCCCGCGGCGAGCTGCATCCGGATCTGTGGGGCGCCGAGCTGTCGCAGCCGGACCGGTGGGCGGCGGTGCGCGGGCGGGTCGCCGAGCACGGGCTGCGCAACTCGCTGCTGGTCGCGATCGCCCCCACCGCGACGATCGCCTCGATCGCGGGCTGCTACGAGTGCATCGAGCCGCAGGTGTCCAACCTGTTCAAGCGCGAGACGATGTCCGGGGAGTTCCTGCAGATCAACTCGTACCTCGTCCGCGAGCTCAAGACCCGCGGGCTGTGGACCGCCCCGATCCGCGAGCGCATCAAACGGGCCGAGGGCTCGGTGCGGGACCTCGCCGAACTGCCGGCCGACGTGCGGGAGCTGTTCCGCACGGCGTGGGAGTTGCCGCAGCGCTCGCTGATCGACCTGGCCGCGGCGCGGGCTCCGTTCATCGACCAGTCGCAGTCGCTGAACCTGTTCCTGAGCGCCCCGACGATCGGCAAGCTCTCCTCGATGTACCTGCACGCCTGGAAATCCGGGCTGAAGACCACCTACTACCTGCGATCCCGGCCGGCCACCCGCATTCAGCAGGCCACCGTATCCATCTCCGCGCCGGCCGTCTCCGCTCTCGTCGCTCCCGCGGAGGCCGTCGCGTGCTCCCTGGAGAACCCCGAGTCGTGCGAGGCGTGCCAGTGAGCCTCCTCGACCCCGGCCTGGACCTGACCCTGCGGCCGATGCGGTACCCGCGGTTCTTCGACCGGTTCAAGGACGCGATCAAGAACACGTGGACGGTCGAGGAGGTCGACCTGCATTCCGACCTCGCCGACCTGCCCAAGCTGTCCCCGGCCGAGCGGCACCTCGTGTCGCGGCTGGTCGCGTTCTTCGCCACCGGCGACACCATCGTCGCCAACAATCTCGTGCTCAACCTGTACCAGCACGTGAACTCCCCGGAAGGCCGGCTCTACCTGTCCCGGCAGCTGTTCGAGGAGGCCGTCCACGTCCAGTTCTACCTGAATCTGCTCGACACCTACGTGCCGGACGATGCCGAGCGGTTCGCCGCGTTCGCCGCGGTGGAGAACATCCCGTCGATCCGGCGCAAGGCGGAGTTCTGCTTCACGTGGATCGACTCGGTCTTCGCGTTGCGGGAGCTCAAGACCCGCGAGGACCGGCGGGCGTTCCTGCTCAACCTGATCTGCTTCGCCGCGTGCATCGAGGGCCTGTTCTTCTACGGCGCCTTCGCCTACGTCTACTACCTGCGCTCCCGCGGCCTGCTGCACGGCCTCGCCTCGGGCACCAACTGGGTGTTCCGCGACGAGTCGATGCACATGGCCTTCGCCTTCGACGTCGTCGACACCGTCCGCGCGGAGGAGCCGGAACTGTTCGACGAGCGGATGGAGGAGCAGGTCCGGCGGATGCTGGCCGAGGCCGTGGAGTGCGAGGTCCAGTTCGCCGAGGACCTGCTCGGCCAGGGCGTGTCCGGGATGTCGCTGGGCGACATGCGGGAGTATCTGCAGCATGTGGCCGACCGCCGGCTGGCCCTGCTGGGCATCGCGACGATGTACGGCAGCAAGAATCCGTTCGCGTTCATGGAACTGCAGGACGTACAGGAGCTGTCGAACTTCTTCGAGCGGCGGGTCTCGGCCTACCAGGTGGGCGTGACCGGCACGGTCAGCTTCGACGACGACTTCTGACCGGCGGTGTGCTGCTGTCCGGCCCGGCCCCGCCGTGCCGGACAGCAGCGACGTCCGCACAGGCACAGCCGGCCGGGCCGGCGACGAGCACGCCATCCCGTACTGCGGGCGCCGCAGGTGGACAGCGCCGCCGGGCCGCTACGATGAACGGCAGTGCTGGTTCGCCTGTCCCGCGAGGGCCGGGCGTCGTAAGAGGGAACCCGGTGCGAGACCGGGACTGCCCCGCAGCGGTGAGTGGGAACGACCGCCGTCAACGAAGCACTGGGTCGCAAGACCTGGGAAGCGACGGCCAGTAGGTGACCTCCGGGTCGCGCCCGCGAGTCCGAAGACCTGCCCGCACCGCGCACACCGACCGGTGTGCGCCGCCGACGACCCCTCGGGAGGGTCAGGGCGGAAGCCGGTGCTTCCTCCCTGGGTGTCGTCGGGCACTTCGAGGGAAGGACCCTTTTGGTGAGCACTGCATTCGGGCAGAGCACCGTCCTGGGCTATCCGCGCATCGGCGGGAACCGGGAGCTCAAACAGGCCGTCGAGGCGTACTGGGCCGGCAAGGTCGACGCCGGCGCGCTGGCGCGGACCACCGCCGGGTTGCGGGCCGGGGTGTGGCAGACGCTGCGCGACGCCGGGCTGGGCGCGATCCCGTCCAACACGTTCTCCTACTACGACCACGTCCTCGACACCGCCGTCGCGGTCGGCGCGATCCCGGCCCGGTTCGCCCGGCTCGGCCTGTCCGAGCTCGACACGTACTTCGCGATGGCCCGCGGCGTGGACGCCGAACCGGCCCTGGAACTGACGAAGTGGTTCGACACCAACTACCACTACCTGGTGCCGGAGATCGGCCCGGACACCGTCTTCGCCGCCAACCCGGTCAAGGCGCTGGGCGAGGTCGCCGAGGCGAGTGCCTTGGGCATCGCCACCCGGCCGGTGCTGGTCGGCCCGGCCACGTTCCTGCTGCTGGCGAAAGGGGAGGACCCGTTCGCCCGGCTCGACGACCTGGTCGAGGTGTACGCGCAGATCCTCGCCGTGCTGGCCGTCTCGGGCGTGGCCTGGGTGCAGCTGGACGAGCCGGCCTACGCCGCCGATCGCACGCCGGAGGAGATCGACGGGCTGCGCCGGGCGTACACCCGCCTCGGCGAGCTGACCGACCGGCCGAAGCTCTTCGTCGCGACCTACTTCGGCGAGCTCGGCGACGCCCTGCCCGCGCTGCTGGCCACCCCGGTCGAGGCGATCGGCCTGGACCTGGTCGCCGGGCCCGGCAACCTGGACCGGCTCGCCGCCGCCAGGTCCCTGGCCGGCAAGACGATCGTGGCCGGGCTGGTCGACGGGCACAACATCTGGCGCACCGATCTGCGCGCCGCCGCCGCGCTCGGTGGCCGGGTCGCCGAGCTCGCCGACCACGTCGCCGTGTCCACCTCCTGCTCCCTGCTGCACGTGCCGGTCGACCTGGCCGCGGAGACCGGGCTCGACCCGCGGCTGGCCGAGCGGCTCGCGTTCGCCCGGCAGAAGGTCGACGAGGTGATCCTGCTCGGCCGGGCCGTCCGCGACCGCATCGCCGACCTGCCCGCGCCGCTCCCGCCCGCCCCGGCCGCCTGGCGCAACGACCAGGTCCGGGCCCGCCTGGCCGGCCTCACCCCGCAGGACCGGCAGCGCACCGGCTACGCGGCCCGGGCCGCCGCCCAGCAGCAACGGCTCGGCCTGCCGGAGCTGCCGACCACCACGATCGGCTCGTTCCCGCAGACCGCCGAGCTGCGCCAGGCCCGCGCCGCGCTGCGCGCCGGGAGCCTCGACCAGGCCGGTTACGTCGAGCGGATGCGCGCCGAGGTGGAGCACGTCATCCGGCTGCAGGAGGAACTCGGCCTGGACGTGCTGGTGCACGGCGAGCCCGAGCGCAACGACATGGTCCAGTACTTCGGCGAGCAACTCGACGGGTTCGCCGCCACCGAGCACGGCTGGGTGCAGTCCTATGGCTCCCGCTGCGTGCGCCCGCCGATCATCCACGGCGACGTGGCCCGGCCCCGGCCGATGACGGTCGAGTGGTCCACCTACGCGCAGTCGCTGACCGCCAAACCGGTCAAGGGCATGCTCACCGGCCCGGTCACCATCCTGGCCTGGTCGTTCGTGCGCACCGACCAGCCCCTCGCCGACACCGCCGACCAGGTCGCCCTCGCCCTGCGCGACGAGTGCCGCGACCTGGAGGCGGCCGGGATCCCGGTCATCCAGGTCGACGAACCGGCCCTGCGGGAGACGCTGCCGCTGCGCACGGCAGCCCAGAAGGTGTACCTGGACTGGGCGGTCGGCGCGTTCCGGCTGGCCACCAGCGGCGTCGCCGACGACACCCAGATCCACACCCACCTGTGCTACTCCGAGTTCGGCGAGGTCATCACCGCGATCGACGCCCTCGACGCCGACGTGACCAGCATCGAGGCGTCCCGCTCGAAGATGGAGATCCTCGCCGACCTGGCCGCGATCGGTTACTCCCGCGGGGTCGGGCCGGGCGTGTGGGACATCCACTCCCCGCGGGTGCCGTCCCACGACGAGGTGGCCGAGGCGCTGCGCCGCGCGGTCGCCGCCGTCCCGGCCCGACGGCTGTGGGTCAACCCCGACTGCGGCCTCAAGACCCGCGGGTACACCGAGGTCGAGGCGTCCCTGCGGCACCTCGTCGCGGCCGCCGCCGAGGTCCGCGGCTGATCCTTGCCACGCCGGGTGGTCGCCTCCGCGCGGCCCCCGGCGCCTGACCTGGCAGTGACCACGATGTGTGTCGCCGCAACGACTGCCGCACCGGGCCGGGCGGGCCGATCCGGATGATGAATCATGGTGCTCAGACCGCCGCGGGATCGGCCGGTCGCCGGTCCGGAACAACCGCGATCTTTAGACGATGGTGACTCAGCCGGGCGGGCCACAACGGTTCGTCCGGCCACGTCGGACCCCGGAATGGACCGGCCGAAATCCTGGTTAATTTCGTCTTGCCGGCTCCTAGACTCGCAGCGTCCGCGACGGGAGGAGGAGCGATGCCGACACGCTTGCAGGACGACCGTTTCCGACGACTCCTGCGCAAGAGCGTGGTGTTGCTGCCGATCTACTTCGCAGTATTGGCGATGCTGTTGTATCTCGTGGCGCAGAACGTGCGCACGGCGATAGCCGGCGCGGCCGCCATGTCCGCCCTGGCTGTTGTCGCCGGCGCGGTTCACGCCTGGGGAATTTACTCGGCGCGGCTGGTCCGGTCGCGGCTGCTGCGGGCGCTCCTCACCCTCTGGGGCCTCATTCCCGGGCTTGCCGCCGTAATCCTTCTGCTCGTCTTCGGAATGGGCCCTGCGGTGACGATTGTCGTGGGTCTCGCGGTGGCCGTCGTCGGATCCGCCGCCTATCGCCCGATGCTCCGACGCGTCCGCCAAGACCAGTTGTTCGGTCCGGTGGTACCCGAAAGCCTCAGCGACGCGGAGCTGATCCGGCTCGCGTCTGCCCGTCCGGTGTACCGGCGCGGTATCGATCCCTACCGGTACGTGGTGGCGCGGATCAACTACGCCCGGGCCTTGATCATGCTGGCCATGCGGGAGAGCGACTACGACCGGGTCACCGAGGCGCTGCCGATCCTGCGGCAGGTGATCGAAGACGCGCGGCTGATGCCGGCGCTGGCCCTCGATGCTGCCGACGATCTGGTCAATGCCGAAAGTACGTTGGCCGAGCGGTCGCGTGACGGCCGTCGCTACGCCCAAGCGGTGGACCTGTACGCACGGCTGGTCACCGAGGTTGGCGCGAATGCGGTGCAGCGGGCTCGGCTGCACTACCACCGCGCCGGGTACGACCTCTTCGTTCTCCGTGGCGCCTCGGAGGAGTTCGAGACCGTGGGACCAGCTGACTCGGACGCTGCGCGGCGCACTACAGTCCGAGCGGCCGCGGCGTATGAGGGGTTGCTGCGGAACAGTCATGCCGCGATCGACCTCGTCCCGCATGGGACGGACGCGCACGCCGAGTACCTTATGGCCCTGGGCAATGCGCTGGTGGTGGCCTCCGCTGTGCAGGAGGACACCAGCGACGAAGGTATCGCGTTGATCCGCCAGTCGCTGGCGATGCGGACGCCGTACCGGCGCAGTCGTCGGAATTATGGTCGGCTGATGCTGGCCGGATGTCTCCTGATGCGGGTCGACCTGCGTATCGCGGATCCGGCCAGGAGGGAGGAACTCTTGGCGGCTCTCGCGGAGATCGAACAAATCGCCTGGGCGTTGGTGAAGGCGGGCGACCTGTACGAGGTGCGGGCGCGGTGGCTGCTGGCCGAGGTCGCGGTGCGCCGCGACCGCCTGCGGTGAAGCTGCCGTGGCGCCGTGGCGGCCGCGGCAGTGCGGCTGACCATTTCCGGGCGGCGTTCCGCGCGGGCATGTCGAGCTCGACGTTCAGCCTGACCCAGCTGGCGGCGGGTTATCAGGCGTGGGCCGAGCAGCACGGTTCCGCGCAGGAGCAGGCGGAAGCCGCTTGGCTGGTGGTTGTCGGCGCGGCGCGAGACTCGGCGCACCGCCGGCTGCCAGCGGATCGCGACCGTTTGCTTGCCACGGCCCAGTCCTCCGCCGCTGAGGCGGGACTCTTCTTCAGCAGCACCCGACCCGAGCGGTTCGAGGACGCGGTGGTCGCCCTGGAACACTCCCGGGCGGTCGTCCTGACCCGGCAGCTGGGGCATCTCGAACCGGCAACCAGAGATCTGCTGCTGCAGCGCGGCGACCGCCCGCTGCTCAACGCGTATCTCGCCGCCTTGCGTCGGCGCGGTGATGCGCTGCGCCGCCAGTACCGCGACCAACCCGAGGCGGAATTCGCGATCCGGCGCGGTGATGCGGCGTACGGCACGGGCACGCTGTCCCCTTTGGAGCAGGCGCAGGCCGAACTGGTGGGGCTGATTCGCCGCATCCAGGACGCGGTCGGCGACGAGCACTTTCTCGACATTCCCAAGTACGCCTCGATCCAGGCGGCCGCCCGATACGAGCCGCTGCTGTACATCGCGACGACGGCGTCCGGCGGATATGCCTTGCTGGTGCCCGCCACCGGCCGTCCAGAGTTCATTCCGTTGCCGTCGCTCACCGACGATTGGCTCCATGCGCACGCCGAAGCGCATGTCGACCCAGAGCCCTGTATCAATGACCTGGCGGAAGCGCTCGGGCCGGCGCTCCGCTCGGTTCCTGCGGCGGGCATCGCACTCATCCCGATCGGTGGCCTCGCCGCACTTCCGGTGCACGCAGCCGTGCTGCAGGCGACCGCGCAGCGACCAGCCGGGCCGCTCGCCCCCCGCTACCTGCCCAATGCCCGCTTCAGGCAGATCGCAGCGCCGAGAACGGACGGGGGCACACTCATCATCGGGGTCGGCGTGGCGCCGGGTGTACCTCCGCTGCCACGCGCCGCCGCCGAAGCGCGATACCTACAGGCCCGCTTCGGCGGCGTGGTGGTTCCCTCGCCCACGACGGCTTCGGTGCTGCAGGGACTCGGCACGGCGGACCTCGTGCACTTCATCTGCCACGGACTGAGCCGGATCGACGACCCGCTGGCCGGGGGACTGGCGCTGACGGACGGGCTGCTCAGCGTACAGATGATGATGGCCCAGCCCCCGTTGCGCAGTCAGTTGGTGCTCATCGCGGCCTGCGAGGTCGCCCAGTCCGGCCGCAGGTTGCCCGACGAGGTCGTCGGCCTGCCCTCCGCCCTGCTGCAAGCCGGCGCGTCGGCGGTGGTGTCAGCGCTGTGGCCCGTTGACGACGCCATGGCCTTCACGCTGCACCGGCGCGTGCGTGAGCTGCTTCGTGCCGGCCGGCGACCGGCCGTCGCACTGGCCCAGGCCCAGCTCTGGCTTCGCGTGGCGAGCCGCGAGGAGCTCCAAGCGTTGTACCCCGACCTGCACCGACCTCGCCGAGCCGCCGCGAACCCGCGTATCGCGGCCGGTCGGGCGGCCGACATTCCGTACCGCGCCAGCCGGCACTGGGCGGCGTTCACGTACACCGGACTGTGAGGAGAGACGCATGGACTACGTCGCGCTCCGCGTCGAGTTGGATCACCTCGGCGACCAGGAAACCGATCGACTCGCCGCCGAAGCGGCCAGGTACGACATCGATATTGACGATTTGCCGACGGAGATGGCTGTCGACCGCATCAGGATCGTGGTCTCGACGTTGCTCGCGTTGCTCATTCGTCGTCTTGGGCCGGAACCGGACCAGCCGAGCCAGCTCTGGGGGCTGCTGCGCCGGCCGATCGAGAGCCGGTCCGGGGACGTCGGGGTGCTGGACGAGGAGACGCGAGTGACATTCGTCTGGGATCAACAGGCTCGCAGAGACTCCAAGCATGCTATTGCGGCCATGGTCCAAACGGGTCAGGCGATCGCCGAGATGCGCCGTGGCGCCGTTCTGCGGTGGAGCTCGGACCGGCGCGGCTGGACCAGCTCGGACCAGCCGACCATCGTGATCCTGACTGCGCTTCCACTGGAGTACGAGGCGGTCCGTCGGTACTTGCCGGGCACCGTTATCAGGTCCGTCCATCCGGCCGGAACCGTCTTCGAGATAGCGGCGATCGCGGAACCGTGGCGGCTGGCGCTGAGCTTCGTCGGTCGCGGCGGCTACGGAACCGCCGTCTACGCGGAGCGGGCCATTGCCGCCTTCGCACCGTCGGCCGTCTTGTTCGTCGGGATCGCCGGCGCACTCCGGGAAGACCTTCGGCTGGGCGACGTCGTCATCGGCACCCACGTCCATCCATTCCAGATCGGCCGGGAGGAAGACGGCGGATTCAAGCCCCAACCGCGCACCTGGGCGGCATCGGCGGCCCTCGTCCAGCAGGCCAACCAGGTCCTGCAGGACGGTGCGTGGCGCAGCGGCCTTTCGTCCACCGGCGCGCGGGCGCCGCGCGCCGTGCTCGCGCCACTCGCGGCCGGGGAGATCGTTCTGAATGCGAAGAAGTCGCCGAGTGCCCGTGTGCTCCGCGAGCAATACTCCGACGCCGCCGCGGTCGAGATGGAGAGTGCCGGGCTCGCCGCCGCGGTCGAGCGCAACCCGCTTGTCCATGCGTTGCCGATCCGCGGGCTGAGCGACTACGCCGACGGGAACAAGGACCTCACCGACCGCGATGGCCGCAACCAACCGCGCGCCGCCGAACATGCCGCTTCCTTCGCGTACGCCCTGGTGCAGGCCATAGTCACGGCAGGGGCCAAGCTGTAGGCGAGGATCGGCGTCCAGCACGGCGTAGGCGACGGACCGCTCCTCATGCGTCAGAACGAGGGTGTAACTCGGTCAAGGAGAGGCACGTAGGCTCGCAACTATGGACCAGGTGAGACAGGTCGTCACCGAACAGCTCGTCGAGGGTCGCCGGCCGGCCGGTCAGGTCATCGCCTCTGATTGCTGGAACGCCTCGGTAGGACGGCCGATCAGTCAAGCGGGTCCCAGTGTCCGGCGTACCGCAGCAGCGAGCGCGCCAGGTCCGGATGTGCGGCCGCCCAGGCGGTGTCGAACAGGAACCATTGCTGGAAGCCGAACGGCTCGTTGCAGTGCATCGCCAGTTGGGCGAGGTGCTCGGCGACCTGGAGCAGGGACGCGTCGGGGTTTCGCGCATGGGTACACTCGCCGGCCTCGATCAGTTCGACGGCCTCACGGTGCACGGCGGCGTGCGCGTCTGGCATGCCCCGCGGCCACGGGGTGTCGTTGAGGTTGAAGCCCGGCCAGTGGTTGCACCGCCGCAGCGCCGGCTCGATGGTGGTTTCGTCCGGCGCGACGAGCGCCCGCAGCACGAGCAGTTCCTCCGGCCAGTCGTCGCCGGGGCCGGCGGTGCGCAGGTGACCGGCCACGCCCGGCAGGTCGACGCCGGGGAACGCGAGCGGCGCCAGGCGGGCCAGGGTCCTGCCGTCGTAGTGGGTGAGGAACACCGCGTACGTCGTCGCGTCGCCGCGACCGGCCGGTGTCGCGACGGTCACCGCGCAGCCCGGGTCGAACGCCGCCGGCGCGCCCGCGTCGCCGGGCAGCGGCCAGGAGTGCAGCGGGTAGGCGAGCCCTCGTAATGCGTCCGGTAGACGAAGAGCACGCCCGCGACAGTACGTCACGGCGTGGTAGAAGCGGGCGGACCCGATGGCACCGCGATGTCGATGCCCAGTTCCTCTCGAAGCTCTCGAGCAAGTGCCGCGCCACGCAGTTCCCCGGGCTCTTCGTGCCCGCCGTGTGGCACGGTACAGGGCACACTGACTGGTGTGAGGCGCATTCTGGCGTACGCCGTAGCCGCGGTCGTGCACGTGCTG
Source organism: Dactylosporangium sp. CA-092794 (assembly GCF_050948465.1). NCBI lineage: Bacteria > Bacillati > Actinomycetota > Actinomycetes > Micromonosporales > Micromonosporaceae > Dactylosporangium > Dactylosporangium sp. CA-092794. The sequence continues at coordinate 3,021,680 of NZ_CP192044.1, forward strand.
TCCATCGGATGCCTGGTGTTCGGCGCATGGCTGTGCACACGAGACTTCCCTGCTGTCTGGCTGCTGCCCGGCGTCGTGGTGCTCGCGCTCGGTGGGTTGACGATCCCGCGTCCGCCGGCCATGCCGAAGCACGCTGTCCGGCTCTCCCGCGTCGAGTCGCCCGAACTGCACGCCCTCGTCGAGCGGGTCTGCGCCGCGCTCGGTGTACGCCGGCCGCGGGTCGTGGCCGCCGACGATCGCTTCGACGCCACCAGCGGCGTTGCGGGGCTGCTGCGCCGGCGGTACCTCGTCATCGGCGCACCGCTCTGGGCGTCCCTCGACGCGCGGGGGCGTGTGGCGCTGCTCGCGCTGGAGCTGGGCCGCTTCGCCCCGGGCGATCCGAGCCGCTCGCCCGTCACCGGGTGGGTGGACCACAGTCTCGCCGAGCTGGAGAGCATCCTGGAGCCGCAGCGCGACAAGTCGCTGCGCGCGCTGCAGGACCCGGCGGTCCTCACCGCGATGGCCATCCGGGGCGCCGGCCCGGCCGCTGGGGACCAGTCGCTCGTCTGGATCGTCGAGCTGCTGCTGTTTCCGGTCACGTGGGTGCTGCGTGGCGCGGTGGCGCTGCTGCGCCGCGCCTATCTCGCGCTGCTGCGCCCGGACACGATCCGGGCCGTACACGCCGCCGACGCCACCGCGGCGCGGGTCGCCGGCTCGGCCGCGGTCGCCGAGGTACTCCTCACCCGGTGGCTGACGCCGTCGATCGTCACCGTGCTGCGCCGCGACGCCAGGGCCGGCGACCACGCGGGCGCTGCCGCCTGGGCGCACCGGCGGGAGCCGGTGCTGCCGCTCGTGGCGGCCTGGCCGGCGCTCGCCGCCGAGGTCCGCGCCGCCCACCCCGTGGCGCCCGCCGGCGGCGACGGTGGCGCGGGCGAGTACCCGCCCTCGCTCGGCCAGCGGATGGCGGCGCTGACCCCGGCGGAGCCGGGCGAGCTCGACCTGGACCCGTCTGGCACCGACGCCGAGCTGGAGCCGGTCTACCGGCGCATCGTCGGCGACCTCAGGGCCGGCTGAGCGGGGCTACCACGCGCGGTGCCCGGGCTACGGTGCCGGCCATCGACGGACGCTCTGAGACGCGGACCGCCGACGAGCATCGATCAGCTGCATGGCCGTCGACGGCACGCGTCGGCGGCGGCGAAGACGTCCTTGACGTGTAGTGGGAGCTCGTCGGCCAGGAGCTTCGCGGCGCCGAGGGCCTCAGCGGCCCCGCGTCGGCAGCCGGACGCTACCGGCCGGTCGCCCACTTCCGGCACTCACGACATCGCCGTGAATTGTGCCGCGGCCCGGACGTAGCCGCATGCCGCCAAGCATGGCGCAGTGACCGGAAGTCTCCGTGATCATGCACAACCGGGCACCGGCACCAACGGTTTTTCATGATCGTGGAGTGCTGATGTACCCCCGTGTACCACAAGTCTCCGGGATCATGGCAAACCCGGTGTGCGGCCACCGCGGGCATCATGATCACGGAGACTTTCATCCGGCCAGGCCGCGCAGACCAGAGCACCTTCGCCGCCTCCGACTGCAACGGGGCCCGCCGAGCGCGAAGCGGCAGGAGTTGGCGGCCTCGGGTGGGTCGCGCCGAGCGCTCGCGTGACGTGCGATGTTGTCGACCGTAAGGAAGCCAGCGGCCCCGGCGCCGCCCGGGGCCGCTGGCATGCCGTCGGTCGAACCAGGGCTCAGCGCAGGTGCGCGGGGCCCGCCGTGGTGGCCTCGCCGACGGCGTCGGTGCGGCGGCTGGCCGCCCGCTGGTCGCCGGTGCCGGCCCGTTCGGCGGTGGTGGCGTCGCGGGCCATCGCGGCCGCCGGTGCCTGCGCGCCGGAGACGCCGCCGCGGATCCGGTTGTTCGCCGCGACCCGTGCCGCGGGGTTGTTGCTGGCGAGCTGGAGCTGGCCGTTGATGATGTTGTCGTCGAGTGAGACGCCGCCGGTGGTGTTGGTGATGCTCACGTCGCGACCCCAGTATCCGCCGGAGGCGCAGCTGTCGAGGGTCCCGTTCGGACCGAGTTGGACGCCGCCGAGGTTGCCGGCGAACGTCGCCTTGCCGCCGACCGCGCTGCCGCACACGACACTGCCGGTTGCGTTGTTGAGCACCGAGAGCGTCCCGTCGACGAACGAGTCGTGGACATCGGTGTAGTAGGCGCCGCTGCTGCTGAGGTTGCCGGTGACCTGGGTCATCTGGTCGAGCCGGACCTCGCCGACGCTGACGTTGACGTTGCCGGCCACCGTCGTGTCCTCCACGAACAGGAAGCCTTCGATCGTGGCCGAACCCTTGGGCCGCAGGATCACCGTGCCGCTGCTGGCCTGGCGCAGGTAGACGCCGAATCCGCCGGCGGCCAGGGTTACCGGACCCATGCTGGTGCTGGTGGCGTCCAGGTAGCCGTCGGCGGCGACGCGGACCTCGCCGCTGATGGTGCCGCCGTCGACGACCAGGTTGGCGCCGCTGGCCACCTGGACGTTCCCGGTGATCGTCGTGCCTTCGAGCGAGCACGACTCACCGGCGGGCACGTAGAGGTCGTTCGGCACGGTGACCGCGCCGCCGGTGCCGATGCAGTACGTCACCAGGGCGGCGTTCGCCTCGTGGGCGGCCACGCCGGCGAACACGGTGGTGGCGGCGAGGGTCAGCGCGGCGAGCGTGACGGTCGGCCGGAGAGGCGTCAGGCGTTTCGCTGGCACGGTGGCGGGCATCACAGATCTCCTCGCGGGAAGAAGGCGGTGGTTCGTGCGGTGCCGATGTCCGACCGGGCGGCGGCGCGCAGGATCGCGCCCTGGTCCCGGTGGGACAGCACGCCGTTGGTCACCAGCGGGCCGGTGACCGCGTCGACGTGCCGGACGAATGCGGAGTGGTCGGGGTAGTCCGCGTTCTCGGCGATCAGGTCGTTGATGGTGCAGCCGTTGCCGGTGTCGACGTTGGCGACGCCGGAGTCCTCGGCGCCGATGACGACCGTTGGGCGATCGTCGGAGTTGGGGCAGGCATCGGCTCCGGGCTCGACGACGGTGAACGACACGGACTGCTCGGGTGCGACGTTCTGCTCGTTGTCGGTGGCGCGGTACCGCACCGTATGCGTGCCGGTCGCACCGACCACGACCGGTGCGGTGTAGGCGGTCCAGGCGCCGCCGTCCAGCGCGTACTCGATCGAGCGCACCCCGGACTGGCTGTCCGTCGCGGTCGCCGTCACGGTGGCGGTGCCGATGTAGCCGCCGAGCTCGTCCCGGTTGCCGGTGACGGCGGCCGTGACGGAGGGCGGGGTGGTGTCCGGCGCCGGCGGTTCGGCGACGGTGAACATGGCCATACCTATGGGCGAGGTGTTGCCCGCCACGTCGGTGGCCCGGTAGTGCACCATGTGCGGGCCGGGTTGCGTCACCACGACGGGCGCGGTGTACGGCAGCCAGGCCCCGCCGTCGGTCTGGGTCTCGATGCTCGCCACGCCCGACTCGGCGTCGGCCGCGGTGACGGTGACCGTCGCGCTGCCGACGTAGTCGCCCGCACCGTCCCGCGTTCCGGAGACGGTGGCGGCGACGGCCGGCGGCGTGGTGTCCCCGGGCTCGGGCGCGACCACGCGGAACGCGACCGAGCCGACCGCGCTGACGTTGCCGGCGTTGTCGGTGGCGCGGTACTGCACCGAATGGTCGCCCGGCGCGGTCACCTGGACCGGCGCCGTGTACCGGGCGAAACTGGTGTCGTCGACCTGGTACTCGACGAGCGCCACGCCGGATCCGGTGTCCGAGGCGGTCAGCGTCACGGTTGCCGATCTCAGATAGTTGCCCTCGGCGTCGCGTTCCCCCGTCACCGCGGCCGTCACCGTCGGCGGTGTGGTGTCCTCGCCGCCCCCTCCGCCGTCGGTCACCACGAGCTCGCCGACCATCTGGTGGCCGGGGATCGCGCAGAAGTACCGGTAGCGGCCGGGCGTCAGCGTCACGGTCGTGGAGTGCCGGCCGTTGTTCGCGTCGAACGGGTTGGCCAGGATGTTGACGTTGACGTCGTGGTTGTACCCCTCCGTCGTGGTGTCGAATGTCAGCGTGTGCGGCATCCCGATGGTGTTGCCGGTCGCCGCGCTGTTTTCGAAGACGATCGTCGCCGGCCCGGCCACCGCCTGGGTCGGCGCCGTCTTGTAGCGCGTGATGTCGCCGTCGGTCGTCCAGGTGAGGGTCTGGTCGGCCGCCGGCGTCGCCGCCGCGGCCCGGGGCGCCGCCGACGCCGGAGTGACCAGCGTCGACGTCGCCACGAGCACGATACTGAGCAGGGTGGCCGTCCTGCGCCGCAGCCCGGTCACAGCGTGCGCACCCGGACGTTGCGGAAGTCGGCCAGGTCGTTGTCCGAGTGGTTCTGCAGGCCGATGAAGCCGCTGGCGAACTGCCGCAGGTCGGTCGGCGGGTCGCCGGCGCGGGAGGACACCTTGCCGGGCAGGTTGTCGAACTCGTTGATCACCACGCCGTTGCGCGTGATGGTGTAGTGCTGTCCGACGACGCGGATCTCGTAGTCGTTCCACTGGCCCTTGGGGGTGACACCGGCACCGCTCAACGGCACCGGGTCGAAGTTGTAGATCGAGCCGGTCTTCTGCGGTTCACCGGTATCGCCGTCGTAGATCTGGATCTCGTGCCCGCAGTAGATCGCCACCCACGCCTGGGAGGTCCGGGCCGAGCCGACGGTGCCGCAGCTGCCCGCCGGGCGCTGGTCCAGCGGTATGCGCGGGTCGGGGAAGCGGGTGAAGACGCCGGTGTTGGCGCGGCCGTCGCCCGGTGCCACGTCGCGGAACTGCAGTTTGAGTGAGAAGTCGCCGTACTGCTTGGCGGAGTACCAGAGCATGCCGAGGCCGCCCGAGGTCCGCAGCGTGCCGTCCGGCTGGAGCACGAACTGTCCCGACGGTGCCATCGCCCAGCCGCGCAGCGACTCGGCGGTACCGTCGAAAATGGACTCATATCCGGTGTATCCACTCCGGCCGATCGGGGACGCGGCCGCCGCCCGGGTCAGCGCGCCGCTTTCCCGGCCGTTGACCACGCCGGCGCCCTGCAGCCGGTCCGCCACCGCGCTGACGTGCCGCACGAAGCTGTCGTGGTCGGCCCAGGTGCTCTCGTCGTCGATGAGGTCGTTGATGGTGCAGTGGCCGCCGGCGTTGCGGTTGGCGACGCCGGTGCCGGCGTCCCCGACGAACACCTCGGAGCGGGTGTCCGGCACGGCGCAGTCGACGGTGACGGTGGTCTGCACCTCGGCCGTCTCGCCGTCGGCATAGGTGACGGTGAGGCGGGCGGTGAAGGTGCCGGTGCGGGGGTACGTGTGCCGCGGGTTGGCCTCGTCCGACGTGCCGCCGTCACCGAAGGCCCACCGCCACGCGACACCGCCGGCGCGGGAGCCGTTGAACGCGTAGGTGAGCGGCGTGTTCTGTACCGCCACCGACGTCGCCGCCGGCACCGGCGTCGCCGGCCCGCCCTGGTACGTCACGCGGATCAGCTTCTGGTTCGGGTCCAGGCTGAAGAAGCCGCCGCCGTAGTCGAGCATGTAGAGCGCGCCGTCCGTGCCGAACTTGGCATCCATCCAGCTCTGCACCCGGTTGTTGCCGTTGCCCGACGGAATGATCGCGCGCAGCGACTCGGCGTACACCGGCGGCGCCGCGGTGGGCACTCCGGCGGGGTCGACGGTCAGCGCGACCCGGTTGCTGCCGTTGGACTCGTCGCCGATGAACCACTTCCCGTCCCAGTAGGCCGGCCACGCGACACCGCTGTTCTGGTTCACCAGCTGCCGGTGGTAGGTCGGGCCGGACATGATGGCCTGGCTGCCGCCGCGCAGGTAGGGCTCGGTGTAGGTGGCGTCGGCCGCCACGTACGTGGGGATCCCGCTGCCGTCGGCGCGCAGCGGGAAGACCGGGCCGCCGCCGTCGGGGGAGTACCAGACCATGTTGTCCTTGACCGGCGGCAGATCGACCAGGCCGGTGTTGCGCGGCGAGGTGTTCTTCGGGTTGTCGCAGTCGTACCAGCCGGTGAGCACCGACGCGTCGGTGTTGCTGCGGTCGCGGTACGGCTGCCGGTTGCCCATGCAGTACGGCCAGCCTTGATTGCCGGGGCCGGTGATGACCGTGGCGGTCTCGTACTTCGCGGGGCCGAGCTGCGGGCTCGGCGATGCCGCGTCCGGTCCGACCCAGCCGGCGGTCAGCCAGTGGTTCACCGGGTCCCACTGCAGGCGCGCGATGTTCCGCACGCCCATCACGTAGATCTCGGGGCGGGTCTTGTCGGTGCCGGGCGGGAACAGGTTCCCGGCCGGGACGGTGTAGGTGCCGTCGGTCTCCGGGTGGATCCGGATGATCTTGCCGGCGAGGTCGTTGGTGTTGCCGGCGGTGCGGCGCGCGTCCTGGAACGAGGTGCCCGCGTACTCGGCGGTCCAGTTGTTGCCGGAGTAGCCGCTCGATCCCTCGGAGGAGTTGTTGTCGCCGGACCCGACGTACAGGTTGCCGGATTCGTCGAACGTCATGCCGCCGCCGGCGTGGCAGCAGCTGTGGATCTGCACGGGCCACTGGAGGAGATCCTTGCGGGTGCCCTGGTCGATCGTCTGCGCGGCCTTGTCGTAGGTGAACCGCGAGATGGTGCGCTGGCCGATCCGCGTCTCCCGGTTGATCGACGCGTGCGGCATCCAGTAGACGTAGATCCAGCCGTTCTGGGCGAAGTTCGGATCGGTGACGATGCCGAGCAGGCCCTCTTCGTCCTTCACCAGCTCCGAACCGCTGCCGCGGTTGCCCATCACCGGCAGGGTGGTGAGCAGCTTGGTGGTACGCGTGGCGGGGTCGTAGCGGTGGATGGTGCCGCAGCCGAGGCCGACGTTGGGGTCGGACCAGTCGACGATCGGCCCGCTCGGGCAGGCGGCCTTGCCGACGTAGAAGATGGAGCCGTCGGGTGCGACCGTCAGGCCGTGCGGCTCGCCGATCTGGTCGAGCTGGCCGGTCTGGTTCGCGGTGGTGAGCCGCTCGATGCGGTAGTTCGCGGCGATCGTCGCCTGGCAGTCACCCCGTTCGATGCCGGTGGTCCAGCGCAGTGCTCCGCCGAGATGCGCGCGGAAGGCGCTCTCGTCGTAGCTGCCCTCGGTGTGGCCCATGCCGGTGTAGAAGGAACGGCCGCCGTCGTAGTCACGGCACCATGACACCGGGTGGAACGCGCCGTTGGCGCCGGCGCCGGGGTTGTGCTTCCACTCCTCGACCTGCGCGACGGTGTGCACGGTGCCGACCGGGTTGGGGTCCCAGTTGTACCAGCGGTCGGAACGGGTCAGCTTGAGCGGCAGGGACGCGGTCGACGGATGCTGGCGGTCGAGGATGTCCACGACGCTCTGCTGCACGGCGGGCGGCTGGGGCGGCGCCGCGTCGCCGGCGAAGAGTCGCAGGTCGGCGAGCTGGATGGCGGGCTCGCCGGAGTTCGCCGTGATGTTCAGCCGATAGTACGGGTACGCCTGGGTGTTGGCGAAGTCGAACTTGCGGGTCTGGAACCGTTCCGCGAACGTCTGGCCGGCGCGCTGGTCGAGGTCGGTCCAGGACTGCCCGTCCGCGGAGCCCTGCAGGGTCCAGTCGCGCGGGTCGCGGCCGGGGAAGTCGTTGGCGGAGGTCAGTGCGTAGCTGTTCACAGCCGCCGGCGTGGTGAGCCGGAACGTCACCCAGCCGGTACGGGCGAAGGTGAGCCACTTCGTGCCCGAGTTGTTGTCGGTGAGCTTGTCCTTGGTCTCATTCGGCGGGTTCTCCCCGTTGACCGTCACGGCGGCGACGGGCAGGGCATTGGGGATCGCACCGACCGGGCGGGTGCCGATGAGACCCGTGAACCACGTCGAGTCCGGTTGGGCCTTCGCGGCGTCGGCGATGCCGAGGAAGCCGCCGCCGGCCTTCACGTAGTTCTGCAGCGCGGTCTCCTGCTCGCCGCTCAGCGCGGCGCCGGCGGCCGAGAGGAACACGACGCCGCGGTACTTGGCGAGGTTGTCGGCGGTGAACACCGCCGGGTCGGACGACGCGGTGACGCCGACGCCGTTGTCGCGGCCCACCTCGGTGATCTCGGCGACGGCGCGCTCCACCGGGTCCTGCTGCTCGGCGGCCGGCCCGTGGAAGACGAGAACGGACACGCCCTGCGCCGCTGCGGCGGGAGCCTGACGCGTGACACGCGAAGCGGCGGCGACGGGTGCCGGCGTCGTGCTGAGCACCAGCGCCAGCACGGCCACGCCAACCGTCGCGGGCCGCCATCGTGCGAACCGATACGAGCTCATGGAAGCTCCTTTATCGTCGTGTGCGGTTCAGCCGCCGTGCGTGTGGCTCAGCGACTGGTTCGATGCCCCCGCGGCCGTCTGGGCCGCGCTGTGGGCGTGTCCGTGGAAACGGTCGATCGCCTCCTGGGCGCCGGCCGGCATGCTGCCGTCGGCGTTGCGCACCAGGAACAGTCCGACCATCCCCCCGTCGGAGTGGGACTGCACGTGGCAGTGGTACATCCACACGCCCGGTCCCACGCCGTCGCCGGCAAGCACCTGAAACCCGAATGAGCTGCCCGGGTTGAGGTCCTTGTTGTCGATGGCCCGGCTGGGATCGCCGGGACCTTCCAGCATGCCGGTGCGGTTGTCCGCCCAGCGGTGGGCGTGCAGGTGGAAGGTGTGGAACAGGCTGCCGTGGCCGATGACGTGCCACTCCACCCGCTGCCCGAGATTCGCCTCGAACATCGGCGTGTCCGGAGCGGCCTTGTTGTTGATCGTCATGTCGTTGAAGACGACGGTGAACTGCTTCTCGGGCAGGATGTCACCGCGGCGGCGGACGACCAGTGCACCGTAGAGCCCACGGATCAGGCCGGCGGTGCCGTGGTCGGTGCCCATCGCGTGGTCGTGGTAGTGCCAGTAGCCGGCGCTGCCGGGCATGAACCGGCGCCCCTCCGCCGCGGACATCTCGTGCGACCGCCAGACGTACGTCTTGGTTTCGCCGGGGTTGTTGAACGAGTTGTTCAGCGGGGTGCCGTCGGAGTCGGTGCTGTAGTCCACGCCGTGCGGGTGGATCGACAGGCGCTGGTTCGTGGTGTTGACGAGGGTGATCTCAAGCGTGTCGCCCTCGTAGATCTCCAGGACCGGTCCCGGGATCGTCGCCTGGCCCGGGGCAAGGCCGTAGCCGTAGAGATTGCCGGGCAACGCCTCGGCGTAGATGGTCACCTGGCGGGTGACCCCGGAAGCCAGAACCGGGGCGCGGCCCGGCTGTCCCGGTGACCGTACAAGGCCCGGGGCGAACGTGGTGCCGAACCCGGCCGCCGAGGCCGCCAGCGCGCCACCGACGAGCATCGATCTGCGCGTGGTGAGCCGGCGTAACAGTCCGGATGCGACGTTGTGTCCCATCCCTCCCCCTTCGATCATCGAGAAGCTCGCTCGGGGAGGCCGCCGTGCACCAGGCAGCGCCGGGCAGCGATGCATGACCAGGGTTGCCCGTGCTGTGGCGGCAGCAGCTTCCCCCATTGGGATAAGTCGATATAGACAAATGTCGACCAAAGGCCAACTTATGCAACGGGCAAACGAAAGTAAAGCCTCGGGTCACAAAAGTTCGGCTCCGCCCGAACGAAGTCCGGCCCTGCCAAGCCCCGGTGGACCGCCCGCTGACGGGCCGCGGCCAGATCCGCAGCCGCCCCGCGTGGGCGCGTCCGGGGATCAGCCGCCGTCGGCACCGGCACGGCGTCGCGGATGTCCGCGGCGCGGCCCGGCCGGGTATCGCCTACACTCGATGACGGTGGACGCGCTGCTGCTCGAACGCGATGCGGAGCTCGACGCCATCGCCGCCGTGATCGCCGCCGCGCAGAGCGGCTCCGGCGGTTTCGTCCTCGTCGAGGCGCCGGCCGGGATGGGCAAGACGAGCCTGCTCGCCGAGGCCAGGTCGCGGGCCGCCCACGAGGGTCTGCAGGTGTTCCACGCCCGGGGCACGGAGCTGGAGCGGGACTTCGGATTCGGCCTGGTCCGGCAGCTGTTCGAGCGCAGGTACGTCACCGCCGACGAGCCGGCCGATGAGCCGGCCGCCGAGGCGGTGCAGCTGCTGCGGTCGCCGGTTGCCGCCTCGACGGCCGGCGACTTCGGCCTGCTCCATGCCCTGTACTGGCTGACCGTGAACCTCTGCCAGCGCGGGCCGGTGGTACTGGTCGCCGACGACCTGCATTGGGCCGATCCGGCCTCGCTGCGGTTCCTGGCCTTCCTGCTGCCGAGACTCGACGGCCTTGCGCTCGCGGTGATCGCGGGCACCCGCCCGCGCGAGGCCGGCGACCGGCAGCATCTCATCGACCTGCTGGTCACCGACGCGGCGACCAGGGTGCTGCGGCCGGCGCCGCTGACCGAGCGTGCCTCGGCCCGGCTGGTCCGCTCCCGGCTCGGACCGCAGGCCGGCATCGCGTTCTGCCGGGCCGGGCACCGGCTGGCCAGCGGCAATCCGTTGCTGCTCAACGAGTTGCTGACGGCCGCGCAGGCCGAAGGCGTCCCCGCTACGACCGGTGGCATGGCGGCGCTGGAGGCGCTCGCCGGCGACGCGATCGCCCGCCGGGTCGCGGTGCAGCTCTCGTCGTTCCCCGCACAGGCCACCGCCGTCGTACGCGCGGCCGCGGTCCTCGACGATCAGGCCCGCGTCCGCGACGTCGTGGCCTTGGCCGGGGTGGAGGCGGCGCTGGCCGCGCAGACGATCGACCGGCTCGCGGCCGCGGGCATCCTGGCGACCGGCGACCGGCTCGGGTTCGTCCACCCGCTGATCCGGCTGGCGGTGTACCGGGGCCTGGACGCGGCCGAGCGCACGAGGCTGCACGCCGCGGCCGCCGACGTGCTGGCCCGCGCCGGCGCCCGCCCGCAGCAGATCGCCGAGCACCTCATGCGGGTGCCGTCGCCGGATCAGGGGACCGCGCGGGTGCTGCGGCGGGCCGCCGCCGACGCCGCCGGGAGCGGAGCGCCCGAGGCGGCCCTGGCGTACCTGCGCCGATGCCTGTCCGACGTGGTCGACGGCGACGAGCGTCGCACCCTCCTGACGGAACTGGGCAACATCGCGATCCGGGTGGACCTGCCGGCGGCCGTCGGCTACCTCACCGAGGCCCACGAACTGGAGCGGCGCCCGCCCGACCGGGCGAAGCTGGCGTACCTGATCGGGACCGTGCTGTACCACCTCGGCCGCTTCGGCGAGGCGACGGCCGTCCTGCGGCAGGCGAAGGCGGCCCTGCCGGGCGGCGACACCGACCTGCGGTGCCGCATGGACGCGTACATCCTGAACATGCACGCCTACGGGCGCCGGGACGTCGAGCTGACCGAGGACGAGCGGGAGCCGTGGCCGGCGCCGAGCGGCACCGGCCCGGGCGCGGGCCTGCTCGACTGCGCGATCGCCACCATCGACATGATGCGGTGCGATCCGCGGGCCGTCGCCCGGGCCCGCCGCGGGCTGGCCGGTGGCGCCCTGTCCGAGCGGGCGCAGGGCGAGGCGCCGCTGCACAGCGGCTGGCTGGTCCTGCTGGCGGCCGACCGGGACGAGGTGATGCCCATGCTCGACGCCGCGATCGGCCTGGGACTGCGGCGGGGCGCGACGCGGGACGTCGCGCAGGCCTACCAGCTTCGATCGCTGGGCTGGCTGAACCGCGGCCACCTCGCCGAGGCGGAGGCCGACGCGCGTGAGGCCTGCCGGGCGATCGACACGGCCGGTGTGGACCTCGGGCGGCAGTGGACCGCGCCCATGCTGGCGTTCGCCCACCTCGAGGCCGGACGGCCCGAGCCGGCCCGGGCCGCGCTCGACTGGGCCCGCGCGCCGGGCGGCCGGGCGCGGGCGGACGCGAACTACCGGATGCTCGAAGCTCTGGCGCACGTGCTCGGGCTGGAGAACCGCCACGAGGAGGCGCTGCGCACGGCGGTCGCGTGCGGCGAGCGGGCCGGCGAGGTGAACGTCGTCAATCCGGCGCTGGTGGCCTGGCGCTCGCAGGCCGCGTTGTCGCTGCATGCACTCGGCCGTGTCGAGGAGGCCCGGGAGACCGCCGCGGAGCAGCTCGAGCTGGCCCGGCGGTGGGGGGCGCCGCGGGCGTACGGGCACGCGCTGCGCGTCAGCGGGCTGGTCGGCGACGGCGGGGACGGCCTGGCCGCGCTGGAGGCGGCGGTCGACGTGCTGGCGGGCTCCTCGGCGCAGCTCGAGCAGGCCAAGGCGAGGCTGGGCCTGGGCGCCGCACTGCGACGGGCCGGCCGGCGCACCCAGGCCCGGCACCACCTGGCGCTGGGCATCGACCTGGCCGAGCGGTGCGGCGCGCCCACGCTGGTCGCGGCGATCCGCGCGGAACTGCTGGCCAGCGGCGGCCGGGCCCGACCGGCCGGGCCCGGCGGCGTCGAGGCGCTCACCCCCAGCGAGCGACGGGTGGCCGAACTCGCCTCGTCCGGCCAGACCAACCGGGAGATCGCGCAGGCGCTGTTCGTGACGCCGAAGACGGTCGAGGTCCACCTGAGTAGCGCGTACCGCAAGCTCAACGTCAAGAACCGGACCGAGATGGCGGCGCAACTGCGCCCGCCGCCCGGGTAGCGGCTCAGCCCCACTCCAGCAAGGTGGCGGCGAGGGCGGTGCGGTTCGCGCTGCCGGTCCGGTGGAACAGCCGCTCGACGTGCTTCTCCACCGTCCTGGCGGAGATCCGCAACCGCTCGGCGATCTGCTTGTTCGCCGCGCCCGTCGCGACGAGCAGCGCGACCTGCCATTCCCGGTCGGTGATGCCCAGTGACCGTCGCTTGTGCGCCCCGCCGGCGGGGGGCGCGGCCGCCGGGGCGGCATCGGGCGCGGGCGCGGCGAGGAGCCGGGCCGCGCCGAGCGGATCGAGCGCGCTGAGTTCGTCCAGTGCCTTCGCGGTCAGTACCGCAAGGCCGCGCGCCTCGGCGAACGCCACGACGCCGCGGAAGGTCGACCGGGCAGTGGCGCCGCCCGCCGCCCGCTGGCACCGGCCGATCAGCAACGTCAGCTCCCCGCGGGTCTCATCGGACTCGGTGGCCTCCGCCGCGGACCGGGCGATCTCGGCCGCGTCGGTGAACCGGCCCTCGCCGTAGGCGATCTCCGCCGTGACGCGCGCGAGCTCGGGGCCGAGCGGCGGCCCGGCGACGCCGAGGCGCCCCACCGCGGCCAGGGCCAGCCGGACCATCGCGCCGTCCGGGCGGCCGGCGGGCGCCGGTGGCGACGCCTGATTCAGCAGGTGCTCCAGATCGAGCAGGCCGGCGAGCGCCGGGTCCGCGGTGAGGGCGCGGGCCCGCTCGGCGGCCGCCTCGGCGACGTCGAACGCGCCGCCGGAGCGGGCCTGCTGGGCCAGCGCGAGCAGCAGGCGTGCGCCGCGCTCGGGCGAGGCGGCGAGCGCGGTGAGTTTCGCGATCCGCGCCACCAGGTCCATGGACGGCACCCCGGACAGCGACATGACGTGGTACAGCGCGCGCCCGGCCAGCACGCGGAGCTCGTGGTCGCGGCCGGTCGGCCGGACGGGTTGCGGCTTCACCCGGTCAGCATCGGGCCGCCGGCGGCGCCCGCGCCTCAGGGCAATCCCTAATCCCTGGCCCAGTACGTACTTTCACGCTGTTTCGTCGCGAGCGCGCCGCCCCATCCTGGGCCCCGGCCAATCGGCACTCGACCCAGGGAGCAATGAGATGCACAGACGAACGAGATGGGTACTGCCGCTGGCGGTGCTGCCCGTGGTGGCGGCCCTGCCGCTGCTCACGGCCGCACCGGCGGCGGCCACGGGGTTGGTGACGCGGGTCATCAACATCGCCTCGATGGGTGACTCGGTCGCCGCCGGCGTCGGCGTGGCCGGAGACCGGCTGGACACGGCGTGTGACCGGCACTGGAATTCCGGCGTCAATCTCGCGGTCAACGCGATCAAGGTGGGCAACCCGCAGTTCGAGGTCAACCACGTGAACGTGACGTGCACCGGCGCGAAGATCGACGGCACGCCCGCCGATTACAGCGGGGGTATCCTGTCGCCTCAGGTCGATTCGTCCGGCGCCGTCACCCACCCGGCCCAGCTCGACCAGGTCAACACCCGGTTCCCGGCCGGTTCCGTCATCGATGCGCTGACGATCGGGGCCGGCGGCGAGGACGCCGGACTCAGCCGGCTGATCAATGACTGCGGCGACGGCTGGGACGCCGACTCCGGCCGGGTCGAGCTCGGCTGCCAGCGGACCAAGGCCCAGCAGTTCGAGGACGACCTCGCCCAGATGCGGGCCAACTTCCGAAAGCTGATCAACGCCGTACAGGGGAACGGATCGGCGGGAGCCACCGGCAAGCAACTGCGGGCCAAGGCGCGCGCCGTGTTCCTCACCGCCTATCCGGATCCGGCGCGCAAGAACGGCTCGACGTCCTGCCACGACGACCCGTGGTGGGACGACATCATGGGCGACATCATGAACTGGGAGTCGTCCTGGCTGTCGGAGACCGTCATTCCCCGGATCAACCAAGTCATCGACGAGGCGGCGGCCGAGGCCAACGCCCGGCCGGGCGAACATCCGTTCTGGCAGGTCGTCCACGCTTCCCCGGACTGGGCTCAGCACGGGTGGTGCGCCGGCGACCAGCGCTGGGCCAACACCTATGGTGACGTGCACCGGTTCGACGCGACCGGGCTGCCGAATCTGGCCGGCCAGATCTCGCTGGGCACCGCGATCGGCGACGCGCTGGCGTACCTGTCGAACCCGGTGCCGACCTGGGGCGTACGGCTGGTGAACGCGGCCAACCTGCAGGGGCTCGACGTCGGCTGGCGCCCGGCGTCCGCCGGGGTGCCGGTCATCCAGGCGGCGGCCGGCTACGAGACGTTCTGGTTCGAGCGGTCCTTCGACCCGTTGTCGACCCAGGTCAAGTCACGCAGCTCCGGCGCCTGCCTGGGCCGCGACGCCGCGGACGCCGGCCGGGTCGCGCTGCGTCCGTGCTATGAGGCGGGCACCGACTGGCACGTGGTGCCGGCGCCGTTCGGGGGGTGGTCGATCGAGAACAGCCTGACCGGCCAGTGCCTGGAGCTGCCGGGCGGCGGCGAGGGCACGCCGCTGCGGCAGAACCCGTGCCGCTGGGACCCCAGCCAGAAGTGGTGGCTCGACTGGAACACGTCGCTGGAGCTGTCGAAGACGGGCTGGACCG
The DNA here is from genome assembly GCF_050948465.1 of Dactylosporangium sp. CA-092794. Classification (NCBI taxonomy): domain Bacteria; kingdom Bacillati; phylum Actinomycetota; class Actinomycetes; order Micromonosporales; family Micromonosporaceae; genus Dactylosporangium; species Dactylosporangium sp. CA-092794. The sequence continues at coordinate 3,036,792 of NZ_CP192044.1, forward strand.
CGTGGGCCGACTCGAGCGAGACCAGCAGCCAGTACGCCGCGCCGGCCAGCCACGCCATCGACGGCAACCCGGACACGTTCTGGCACACGCAGTGGACCACCGCGACGGCGCCGATGCCGCACTGGATCACCGTCGATCTCGGCGCGACCACCACGATCGACGGCATCGTCTACCAGCCGCGGCGGGACGGTTCCGTGGTCGGGACCATCCGGGACTACGAGGTCTGGACGTACTCCGGAACTGCCTGGGAACGGCGGGCCACGGGCACGTTCCAGGCCGGCTCCGGCGGGTCCGAGCGGATCGGGTTCGGCCCGACGCCCACCCAGTACGTGAAGCTGGTGGCCCTGAGCGAGGCCAGCGTCGGCGGCCCGTGGGCCAACGTCGCCGAGCTCGGGGTGACCGTCCCGGACACGTCGGCCGAGCTCCCGAGGTCCGGGTGGCGGACGACGGTGGACAGCGAGGAGACCACCGCGTGCGCCTGCGACGGGGCCAAGGCGGTGGACGGCGATCCGCGGACGACGTGGTTCAGCCGGTGGACGGGGACGACCGCGCCGCTGCCGCACTCCATCAGCGTGAACCTCGGCGGCAACTACGTCGTGGACGGCATCGTCTACCAGCCGAACCTCGCGGTCCCGAGGCCGGTGGGGGCGAACGCCGGCAGCGTCGGACGCTTCGAGGTGTACGTCTCCACGGACGGCACGACCTGGGGCGACCCGGTGGCGGCCGGAACCCTGGCCGACGTGACCTCGGCGCAGCGCATCCGGTTCGCAGAGCGACCGGCCCGGCACCTCAAGGTCGTCGCCCTCTCGGAGGCCGGCAACCGGGGCCCGTGGACGGCGGTCGCCGAGCTGGGCATCACGGGTAGGCCCGCCTCCTAGCCAGGCTGATCCACCCGGTAGCCAGTGGTTCGAGCCCGTCCGCATCGGAGATGCCGGACGGGCTCGAACTCGATGGATATGACTTCCTCGTTTCACGGCGGCGATCCTGCCGCTCCTGTGGACGCCGGTGACCGCCGTGCCGGAGCCGGTCGCCGGCATCCAGCGGTGACGGGTGGCTCGTCGATGAGCAGACAGGCATCAGCAGCCGTTGGTTGGACGTCTCAGATCAGCGGTTGCTGATAGCGGTGGGACAGTGGTAGTAGGTCTGGCTCACCGAACTTCTCCACCAGCGCCGCGAACCGGACCGCCTTGTCCTCACCGAACCGCTGCACCCCGGCAGCGTAGGACGCCGTGGTCACGAACGTAGGCGGCGTCGTCTTGCTGTGGAACTTGTCTGCGTACATCACCAACTGCTCCTCCACGGTGTCGGCCGTGTAGTCGCACGCCGGCAGCGGCAGGCCCTGCCGCAGCACGTCCTCACGGGTGAGCCCGACACCCGTGTGGTGGGAGCAGAACCTGCCGATGAACTCGGGAAATCCAAGGTCACGCAGTAGCGCATGTCCCAACACCCCGTGACGGATGTAGTGCTCGTGATCGAGTTGCCCCGCGTCGTCGTACAGGCGATAGACACCGATGTCGTGCAGGAGGCTTCCCGCGCGCACCAGAGCGACGTCCACGGCCGGGCGGTGCCGGTCGAGCAGTTGCTCCGCGACGGCGCAGATGATCTGGCAGTGGGTGTAGACGAGCTCGAAGGCTTCCTCGGTCGGCGCGTGCCGTTCGTGCAGCGCCCGGATCTGCTCGTCGGTCGGGATCGCCAGCGTGTGATCGATCGTCATGTGCCCGCCGCTGCGCCGGGCCGCCACCAGTAGCCGGCGGCACCGTTCGTACCGAGGTTTCGGTAGCGACCGCCCTGATCCGATGCCGTCTTCAGCCGCGCCACGTCGAGCCACCGCACCCGGTGCCGCGGCTGCAGAAAAGAGCCAGGGGTTTGGGGATCAATCCGCCAGATCTGGCCGGTCCCTGTTACGCGGGGTTGGTCCCGATCCCCGAGAGGCCGATAGAACGAGGTCACCAGCACCAGGGTACGACACCGGCCCTCAGCAGGGGGACGGCGAGCGCGTATGCGGTCAGGTTGACCGCCACCGCCACACCGGCCTCGGCGTCGGCGACGGCCTCGTCGAACTGACACGCCCCTTCGGTCCGGTCGCACGGACGCGGCGAGATCCAGCGGCCGGCTCAACCCCGTCGATCCACAGCGGCGCGCCCCCCAGCGGCCCGCCCGCCGCGCGCGGCGCTGGTGACCCCTGCGGCCGGTGCGGCGTGCGGCCGGTGCGGCGTTTTGCTTCCGTGATCATGCACCGGAGGCGTCCACTGGCCGGGATCCTCATGATCGCGGAGTGATAGTGCCGCTCCTGGTACATCATCGCTCCACGATCATGGAGATCCCGCCATTCGGGACGCTCCTCGGCATGATCGCGGAAAGAAGGCGCCGCCGGGGGCCGTTCACAACGACCGGAGACCTCGCTCATTGTCGATCTCGACACACCCGAACCTCGGAGCGGTCCGCCACCACCGGCCGACTTCGACACAGGCCGTAACGCGTACTACGAGGAGGCGGGAACCCCACCGGGCTACTGGCTCGGGAGCGGGTTCACGCCTTCGGTGACGGTGAGCTTGCGCCTGGTGCGACGGCGGGGGAGGGCCAGCTCGCGCTACTGCTCGGTCAGGGGCGCGACGCCACCAACCAAAGCATCGACGTGGACACCCCTCGACGCCACCGCCGAAGCCCAAGGCGTCAGCCTCCAACCAGGCGACATATTGATGATCCGTCACGGGTGTCTTCAGGGCTAGCCCTGATGACCCGGCCCGGCCACCCGGGGCACCCTGAGCCGTGACGCGATCCGTCGTGGTCGCAGACTGGGGGTGCACGTGCTGTCGCAGCTGTTCGCCGGCGACCCGCTCCTGCAGGCCATCGCCGAGGACCGGGACCGGATCTCCCGCACCCGTCATGCCGACGATCCCGCCGTCGCCAAGGTCCAGGCCGCGCTGCTGCTGTGGGATCCGGGCGCGCTGCCGGTCTACGGCGCCGACGGCCGCTACGGCGGGGAGTGCGCCGCGGCCGTGCACCGGTTCAAACGCGACGAGCTCGGCGTGGCCGAGGGCGACATCGTCGACGACATCGGGCCCGGCACCGTCGAGCGGCTCGACCAGATCGCCCGCGCCGCCGAGGAGGTGGCCGCGCTCGGCTTCGTGTTCGTCGCCGCGCCGCAGGCCACCGACGCCGACTTGGACGCCGTGCTGACCCTGGTCACCGACACGGGTGGCGACGTGCTGCTGGGGCTCGGCGACCGGGCGGCCGCGGTCGTCGGCGGGCCCGCCACCGGCGCCGCGCTCGGCGCGCTCGTCGGCACCACCCTCGCCGGGATCGTCACGCCGGACGCGCCCGAGCCGCCGCCCGGGACCGACCCCGGCACCGCGGCGCTCATCGCCGTCTGGGCGGCACAGGCCGACCCGGCGTTCATCCTCGCCCAGGCCGACCCGGCCAGGTTCGGGGTGTCCTTCGTCGCCCTCGGGGACTGCTTCAGCGAGGAGGAGCTGGGATGAGCGTGCCGGACAAGCTGCGCCCGATGCTCGGGCACGTGGTGATCCTGCTGGTCATCGTCGAGGGCCCGCCGGGTACCTCGGCGGAGTTCCCCCGGGCCGAGCAGACGGTCGCGCTGCGCGAGGCCTACGCCGCCCTCGCCCTGCTGCGCCGCCTCGCCGTCGAGTGGGGCGCCGCGCAGCCGGTGCCGGTCCGCGACGTCGTGCGGTTCACCGTCGGCCAGCGGACGGTCCGCCCCCGGGACCTCGACCTGACGGCGATGCTGCGGACATCGTCGACGACCGCCCGGGACGTGCCTCTGCTGCACGGCGCCCTCACCGAGCTGGGCGAGCCGGACGACGCGCTCATCCTGCGGATCAACGCCCTGCGGCGCCGCCTGGTCGCCGGGCAGTTCCTCGGCCGGGCGACGGCGGACGCGGTGCCGGTCTTCATCACGAAGTACCCCTCCTTCCACATGTCGCACGCCGAGTTCCGCTCCGTCGTGGTCAGCCGGTCCGAGGTGACCCCGAGCGTCGTCAACGACGTGACGCTCAAGGACAACATCGACGGCGTCATCGCGCACGAGATCGGCCACGTGTTCGGCGCGCCCGACGAGTACGGCTTCGACCTGGCCGGGCGGCCGCACTGCCGCATCGGCGACACCGCCGGCTTCTTCGCCACGCCCAACGCCAACTGCGCGATCCTGCCGGACGGCTCCGGCAACCCGGCCCACGTCGAGTGCCTCATGTCGTTCAACGAGCACCGGTTGTGCGACGCGACGCCGGTGCACTGGGGCTGGGTCGACCGCGACCGCGACGGCGTCGCCGACCCGGCCGCCCGGGCGGTCATCCGGCTACGCGACCGGACCGCGACCCCGGGCCGGCCGTTCCTGATCGAGGGCCGCAACGTCTACGACGCCCGCCTCGCGACCATCGGCGGGGTCCTCGCCGCGCCGTCCGCCGAGCCCGCCACGCCGGACGCCGTCGAGGTCCTCGTGCCGGCCGGCACCCCCGCCGGCATCGCGACCGTCTCCGTGGTCACCCGCGCCGGACCGTCGACGGGGACGTTCGAGGACTCCTGGGTGCTGGTCTCCGCCGCGGCGCCGCCCAACCCGGGCAACGGGCCGGCGGTCTTCGGCGTCGTCCCGGCGAGCGGCCCGCCGGGCACGGTGGTCCAGGTGCTCGGCACCCGGCTGACGCCCGTCACCGGCGTCACGTTCGGCGGCGTCCCGGTCGACATGGCGACGGTCGACCCCCTCGGTGACGGGCTCGGCGAGTCCGTGCGCATCACCGTGCCGCCGGGGCCGTCCGGGACGGTGCCCGTGGTGCTGAGCACGGCGCTGGGCAGTTCGCCGCCGTTCCCGGGCTTCGCGCAGTTCACCTACCGGTGAGGAGGGAACCGTGGAGGAGTACCTGTTGCTGCGCCCCGACGACCAGCTCGTCCTCGGCGTGGCGTGGTCCGGGCTGACCGGCGCCCCGCGGCTGGAGGCCGGCCCCGGCGCCGTCATCGAGCTGACCCTGCCGCCGCAGCACACCGGCGAGCAGGTGTCCACAGTGGACTCCGCCGGGGTACTGCGGGCCGTCCTGGCCGGGCCCAGCCGGGTGACCTTCGCGATCCCGGCCGGGACCCGCGTCGAGCCGACCGCGGCCGGGATCCTCGCGCTGCTCGACGGGCTCGGCGTGCAGCCGTCCGCCGTCGAGCTGCCGTGGCGGTTCGCGGTCAGCCCCACCGGCCCGGACGGGCGGCCCGCCCTCGCCGCGCACGCCGCCGCCCCCGTCACCGCCGAGGGCGTGTCCGGGCTGTGGCGGATGCGCCTGCACGCCGACGGCGGGCTGCGGCTCGTCCCGGTCGACCGGCACCTCGCCGAGCTCGACGACCCCTTCGCCGTACCGCTGCACCGCGACCTGCGCACCCGCCTGTTCCGCGAGGCCGCCGCCGCGCCGCCGCCCGCCGAGCGCCTCGAGCTCGGCCCGCTCGGCGGCAGCCTGCGCGCCGCCGGGACCTGGCCCGCCTTCCACTGGGCCCACGAGGCGGTGCTCGGGCGCGACATGCGGGTCGAGACCGTCACCGGCGGCATGCTCTTCCCGACCGGGCACCGGGCCGTCGTCACCGAGCTCGTCCAGCGGGTCGTCGATCCCGGCGGGGCGGCCGTCCTGCGGCGGCTGCGGGTCGTGGCGGTCCAGGACCGGGTCCGGTCCGCGCCGGCCGAGCCGCGGCTGCGCCGGGCGTTCCCGTTCGACGCCGTCGAGCTGGCCGAGGCGGCCCGGGAGGTGCCCGGCGAGATCCGCTGGCAGCGCCACGCGTTCGGCGGCGCGGAGCTCGACGCCTTCTTCCGGATCGAGGACCAGGGCGGGGACGCGCTGCCGTTCACCGTCGTCTGCACGGCGGGGGCCGATGAGGTACACCTCCGGCTGCCCTTGCTCTTCGTGGCGGATCTGCGTCCCGCCGTGGACTCGCTGTCCGACCCGGCGCTCGCCGCGCGGCTCGCCGAGGTCTACGGGGCCGTGCGGGTGCCGCTGCCCGGCACCGGCCTGGATCTCGCCCGGTCGGATCCGCCGCGCGACGGCGACCGGCACGAGGTCCACGAGCTCGCGGTCGGCGGCAGCCCGGGCGGCGACGGGTACCGGCCCGTGCTGCGGTCGATGTCGGTCGCGCTGCCGGCGCTGCGGGTGCTGCTCGGCGACGACCGCCGCCTGGCCGTCAAGTACGGCGACGGCTTCCTCGACGACACCGACGACGTGCTCCTCGAGCTGCTCGGCGCCGCGTCGCTCGTCGTCGGCTTCGGCGGCGCCGCGGAGCGCAGCGGCGGCCTGGCCGTGCCGCAGTACGCGGCGAACGCGCTGTCCCGCGGCTTCGGCCCGGTCCGGCTCGGCGCGCTGCCCGACGCCGCCGGCACCGTGCCGTCCCGGCTCGTCCTCGGGCCCGCCGCCACCCTGTTCGGCGTGCCGCTGCTCGACCTCATCGCCGAACGGATGCCCCAGCCCCGCACCGTCGCCGTGCCGCGCCCGGGCGCCGCGCCCGCCGTCACCATGAGCTGGCCGGACGTGCGGCTGGCGGACCGGGCGCCGTTCGAGTTCGGGGCCGGCAGCCGCCTCGCCGTCACCGCCGAGCAGACCGGTGACGGCGTGCGCACCACCTGCGTCCTGGAGCACTTCGCGCTGCGGCTGCCGCTGGGCCGGCCGCTGCTGCGCCTGTCGTTCGCGGCGGTCCGCTTCACCCAGGAGGGCTCCGGCCCGCCCCGGCTGGAGATCGAGGGCCTGGCCGCGGAGTTCCTCAACGAGCTGCAGCTGCTCGAAGAGCTCGGCAAGGCCGTCGACCTCGCCGGCGCGGGCCTCACCCTGACCGCCGGCAAGGCCGAGATCACCGCCGCCTACCGGTTGCCGCTGCCGCCGGTCCGGACGGGCGCGTTCGTGCTCAGCGGTGCGGTGCTGCGGGCCGGGCTGACCGTACCCTTCGACGCCCGCCCGGTCACCGTCTCGCTCGGCTTCGCCAGCCGGGAGGCGCCGTTCGCCGTCGCCGTGCTGATGTTCGGCGGCGGCGGCTACGTCGATGTCGAGCTCGACCACCGCGGCCTGCGCCGCATGGAGGCCGCGCTGGAGTTCGGCGCCCTGGTGGAGCTCGACTTCGTCGTCGCCCGCGCGACCGTGCACGCCCTCGGCGGCGTGCGGTACGTCCTCGCCGCCGACGGCTCCGTCGAACTCGCCGGCTACCTGCGCATCGGCGGCTGCGTCGACGTCCTCGGCCTCGTCTCGGTCTCGATCGAGCTGTGCGTCGCCCTGGCCTACCGCAGCCGCGACAAGGCCCTCGTCGGCCGGGCCACCCTGGTCGTCGAGATCGACCTGACGCTGTGGTCGCAGAGCGTCGAGCTGGACAGCGGCGCGTGGGTCCTCACCGGCGGCTCCGCGCCGCCGGCCCAGCTGCACGGGGCGGGCGGCCGGTCGCCCGCCGACGAGGGCCTGCGGCGCTGGCAGGCATACCGGGCCGCGTTCGCCGGGGAGGCATCACCATGACCATCACGCCCACCGGGGCCCTCATCCCGTCGGCGCACGGGCCGATCGCGTGGAGCCCGGACGGCCGCAAGCTGCTCGTCTCCGGCTCGGTCGCGGCTCCGATCGCGCTCGCGCTGCCGAGCGGAACGGCCGCGACGGTCCTCATCGACGCGGAGTCGTGCTCCGTCGACTGGCGGCGCGAGGACCCGACGTCGACCTCGGCCCTCGCCGTGGCCTACGCCCCCGACGGGGCCACCGCGGCGGTCTTCGCCCAGCAGGGGGTCGTCGGCTGCCGCCTGGACATGCTGACCATGCCACTGGGCGGGGCGCTGGCCTCGGTGGCGACGGACTGGTGGTACGACGCGGTCGTCTACGCCCCGAACGGCCGGCTCGTCGCGCTCAGCGGCCAGTACGGCGCCGCCGTGCACGAGGTCGCGACCGCCGCCGAGCGGCTCCGGCACCGGCCGCCCGGCACCGGCAGCGCGGCCGCCGCGTTCTCCCCGGACTCCCGGCACATCGCCATCGCCACCGACGCCACCTGCACCCTCTTCGACACCGCCGACGGCCGCCAGCTGTGGGCCGCGACGGGCACCGGCCTCATCACGCGGCTGGCGTTCAGACCGGACGGCGACGCCGTCGTCCTGGTGCACGAGCCGCCCGGGACCGCGCCGCGGCTGCGAACCCTCGCCGCCGCCACGGGCGCGACCATCGCCGACGTCACCGGCGAAGGCCCGGTGGCCAGCGGGTACAACTACCGCCCCGATCCCCGGTCCCGGCGGCTGAGCCCGGACACCGGACGGCTCGCGACGGCCGGCCGGTCCCTCGCACCCCCGCTCATGGCCCCGGATGCGCTCTCGGCCGCCGTCCTCTGGACCGTGGCGGACGGCCGGTCGCGCGTCACGGCACTGCCGCCGATCACCGACATCTACGCGCCGGGCGCCTACCCGGTCGTGCACTTCGCTCCGGACGGCCGCCTGCTCGCCGTCGGCTACGGCCGCACCGGCCCCGGCGTCCTCGTCCTCGACACCGGCGACGGCGGCGTGGTCCTCGAGAACGACACCCGCTACGCCTGGGACGTCGCCTTCAGCCCCGACGGGGGCCGGCTCGCCGCCAACTTCGGCGCCGACCTGCGCCTGTACACCGTCACCCAGGCCGCCCCGCCGCCCGACCCGGCCGCGCCCATCGCCGTGCGCGACCTCGGCGGCCCGGTCCGCGCGGTCGCGGTGACCGCCGGCGGCCTCGGCCTCGCCGGCGCCTGCGCAGGCGACAAGGTCACCCTCCTGCACGCCGAGTCCGGGCAGCCCCTGACCGTCCGGGCGCTGCGCGGGGTCCTCGCCGCGATCCGGTTCACCGGCGACGGCCGCCGCTTCGTCGTCGCCGGATCCGACGGGACCGTCTCCCCGTTCGACGTCGTCACCGGCGCGCCCGGCCGCACCGCCACCTACCGCGGCGCCGTCGCCGCCCTCGCCACCGTCCCTGGGGAGCGCGAGGACCTCGCCGTCGCCGTCGGTCTGCCCGACCGCCTCGCCGCCCTCCTCGACGGGGTCACCGGCGATCCACTGTGGACCAGCCAGCACCCGGGTCCGGTCACGCACCTCGCCCCCGACCCCGGCGGGCGCTGGATCGCCACCGGCTGCACCGACGGCGTGACCCGCATCCTGGCCCGCGACACCGGCGTGCCCCGGCCGTCGGCGGTACCGGCCGGCGGCGGCGCGGTCACCGCCCTCGCCGCCGACCACACCGGCGCGACCGTCGCCACCGGCAACGAGGACGGCGGCGTCACCCTCATCGACCCGGCGACCGGCGGCCGGCTGGCCGGGTTCACCCACCCGTTCCCCGTCACCGCCCTCGCCTTCGCCGCCTCGGGCGGACCCCTCGCGTCCGGCGACGACGACGGCACCGTCCGGCTCAGCGATCTCCGCGACCTCACCACCGGGTCGCCCGTCCGCATCGCCGAGCGCCGGTTCGCGGCCCCGGTCCTGCAGATCGCCGCCGACCCGGGCGGCGGCCGGTTCGCCGTCGTCACCGACGACGGCCTGGTCTCCATCGTGGACGGCCGGACCCTCGCCACCGTCGTCGCCCACCCCCACCCGGGCGCCGTGCTCGCGATCGCCTACCGGCCCGACGGCGCGCTGCTCGTCACCGGCGGCGACGACGGCGCCGTCCGGGTCTTCCGGAGGCCGTCATGAGCCGCCTGCTGTTTGTCGCCGCCCCCAACGGCCACACCGCCGCCGGCCAGGCCCGCCTCCGGGTTCTCGTCGTGCCGCAGCTCGACGGCGGGCCCCTCGCCGAGTACGGCCTCGACGACTGGCCGGCGCTGCTGGCGACCGTGAGCTTCCGGGTCCGGGTCAAGACGGCCGCCGGCATCCGCACCGCCTGGTCCGGCCCGCAGCACGCGCCCGCCGCCCGCAGCGACGTCTGGCGGGCGTTCTTCGCCGGCCCGGCCGGCATCGCCGCGCCCTGGTCCGCGGGCGAGCCCCGCCGGGCCGAGGTGCGCCGCCAGTACGGCACCGCCGCGGCCGTCACCGGCACCTACCGGGCCTCGGCCGGCGAGCTGGGCGCGAACCCGTCCGCGCCGGGCCGGGTCGGCGAGCGGATCGCCGCCTGGGGCCGGCCCGCCGCCGCCACCGCGGTCCCGGCGCCGGACCCGGGTGACGCCCAGCCGCCGTGGCCGGACTTCCACCAGGCCGTCGCCCTGCTGCGCGACCACCCGGCCGTCCTGCGCGACCTCGGCCTCGTCTTCGAGCTCGCCGTCGACCACACCGCGCTGGAAGACGGCGGTGGTGGGGCGGAGCGCTGGCTCGCCGTACAGTCCCGCGGTCCGCTGCCCGTCCCCGTCACCTCCCCGTGGAGCGCCTACGACCTGACCCCGGACGCGTTCTGGCCCGCGCCCGGCGCCCCCGCCGCCACCGCGGCCCGGCACGGCCTGCTCGACCTGTCCGCCGCCCGGATCGTCGCCCCCGCCGGCCCCGACCCGGCCGCCGCGGCGGGAGCACCGCCCGTGTGGGCCATCGCCACCTTCGACGTCGACGCCGCCGAGCAGGGGCTGCGCGACGCGGCGCGGAGCCTCGCCGAGAACCCCGACCGGCGGGCCGCGCTGCCGGGCCTGCGCTCCGCCGGACTCCAGCTGATCCGGCCGGGCCGCCAGGCCGACTACGACCGGCGGGCCGACTCGGCGCAGCGGCGGGCCGGCGCCCCCGACGAGCAGCACCTCACGGCCGAGGAGCTGACCCTGGGCTACCGGGTCGACATCCGCGCCGGCACCGAGTCGCGGTGGCGGTCGCTGTGCCGCCGCCGCGTCGCCTACACCCTCGGCCGGCCGGGGGAGCCGGATCTCACGCTCGGCGGGGCCGCCCGGGTCGTCGACGAAGGACACGTCAAACCCTTCGCGGCGGTACGGCAGTCCGGTGCCCTGACCGCGGACGAGATCGTGCTGCGCTGGAACGGCTGGAGCCTCGTCCTGCCCCGCCCCGACCTCACCGGCGCCGCCCCGCCCGGCCGGCCCGCCGACGCCCGGGCGGCGCTGCCCTACGACCTGCGCTGGGAGTACGCGGTCCCCGGCGACGACCCCGCCGTCGACGACCGGCTGCCGCGGCTGCGCTTCGGCACCGACTACCGGCTGCGGGTGCGGATCGCCGACGTGACCGGCGGCGGCCGGGAGCTCGACGACGTCGCCGGCGACGAGGGTGCCAGCCACGCCCTCGTCTACGCCCGCCACGACCCCGTCCGGCCCCCGACGCTGACCGGGCCCCCGCCGCCCTACGGCCCCGGCGGCGCCCTCGACCGCCTCGTCCTGCGCAGCGACGAGGGCCTCACCGCCGAGGACTTCGTCGCGGCCGAGCCCCGCTACGCCGCCGACCTCACCCGCACCCTGCACCGCCCGGCGGTCAGCTATGAGATCGCCGAGCAGCACGGCGTCTTCGACGCGATGCACGACGCGGCGTCGTGGGATCTGGCCCGGCGCGCCCTCGACCCGGCGGGCCTGCCCGACCCGGCCGCCAACGGCGTCCACGCCCACCTGCCCGTCGCGGACGGCGGCCTCGACGAGGAGACCGGCGACTTCAGCGTCTGGCGCGACTGGCCGGACCCGGCGCCCAAGACCGTCGTGCTGCAGGAGCAGACGAACCCGGCCGGGCCGCGGATCTCCATGCGGTGGGAGCCCGACCGTCTCGTCGTGCGGCTCGCCAAGGGCGAGCGGGCCGAGCTGGAGCTGTCGTCGCGGATCGACCCCGACCTGCAGGAGGACCTCGTCTGGTACCAGTGGCTCGCCGAGGACCACGTGCCGTTCGCCGACAGCCTCAACGGCCGCAACCCGGTGATGACCCCGCCCCGGGTCGTCGAGCTGGTCCACGCGGTCCGCAAGCCCCTCGCCGACCCGGTCTGGTCGCTGCCCGCCGCGAAGGTCGGCCGGGCCGAGCACGCGACCACGGCGCAGCTGCAGCCCACCTTCACCGCCCTCGACACCGACAGCACCGGGCGGATCGAGGTGACCGCCGGCTGGACGGAGCCCGGCGACGGCGCGCCCGTCCCCGTCGCCGGCCGTGTCGTCCACGCGCAGGCCCTCGACCGGGGCGCGCCGCCGGAGCCGCTGATCCGGCACGAGTTCGGCGACACCCGGCACCGGCTCGTGCGGTACACGCTGCGGGCGGTCAGCCGCTACCGGCACGAGTTCCACGCCGACGAACCCGATGCCGCGTTCGAGCGCGTCCGCGAGCAGGCCGAGCCGGTGAACATCCGCTCCAGCGCGCGCCCGCCCGCCGCGCAGATCCTCACGGCGGGACCGTCGCTGCACTGGCGCACCGAGACCCGGCCCGGCGCGATCGAACGGGTGCGGACCGGGCGCGTGCGGGTCGAGGTGGGGCGGCCGTGGTACCGCACCGGCGAGGGCGAGCGACTGGCCGTCATCGCCGCCGTCGTGCCACCGCCGCCCGGCGCGCCCGGACCCCTGGAGAGCGAGCTGAGCCGCGACCCGGTCCTGGCCACCGCCGCGCCGGTCCGATTCCCGCCCGCGGCGGCGTTCGCGGCCGCCGCGGCCGGCCCCGCGATCGTGCTCCCCGCCGCCGAGCTCGGCCGGGCGGTCGCTGTCGTGCCCTATGCGGTACACCCGGCCGCCGGGTGCTGGTTCGCCGACGTGTCCGTCGACGACGGCACCTACCGGCCGTTCGCACGGCTCGCCGTGGCCCGGTACCAGCCCGACAGTCTCGACGGGCTGTTCCTGTCGCCGACCGAGACCACCGACCTGGTACCGCTGCTGCCGCCGCGCCGGGTCACCGTCGAGCGGGCCGCCGGCGGCGTGCGGGTCACCGTCACCGGCCCTGGACCGAGCCAACCCAACCCCGTCGCGATCACCGTCGAGACGGGCGGCGCGGCGGCCGCCGACCTCATCGCCCTCGGCGGCGACGGCCGCCCCGATGCCTGGCGCCCGGCCGGCCCGCCGGTCACCGTCCCCGTGGGCGCGACCGCCACCGTCGCCCTGCCGGCCGGCCCGGACCGCGTCCGGCTGCGCATCCGCGAGACCGAACCCCTCGCCGCCGCCGACGGGGCCGCCGGCCCGCCCGAGCTGACCGGCCTCACCGCCCTGCTCGACGTGATCGAGATCCCGGCGGACTGGCGGCCCTGACCCCCCGACGACACGTAGGAGCAGTCATGTCCGACCACAGCCATCTCCACGGCGGCCTCGGCGCCCACCTCCCGCCCGGCACCGGCGACCCGCTGTCGGCGTTCGTCGAGCCCGCGTTCGCCGCCGCCCGCGACGCCATCGCCGCGAAGGCCGCCGCGCTGCCGTTCGACACCGGCGCCCGGGTCGGCAACCTCGAGTCCGGGCCCGGCGTCTTCGCCGACGAGCGCGTCTTCCACCAGCGCTACGAGCACTGCACGATCTACTTCGGGCCGCGCACCGGGGCGCACGAGATCCACGGCGGCATCCGCGACAAGTACGACAGCGCCCGCGGTCCGGAACTGCTCGGCATCCCGGTCACCGACGAGTCACCGTGCGCCGACGGCACCGGCCGGTACAACCACTTCGACAAGGACGGGTCGATCTTCTGGCACCCGGACACCGGCCCGTTCTGGATCAACGGCGCGCTGCGCGACGAGTGGCGCCGCCGCAACTGGGAGCAGGGCCCGCACGGCTACCCGCTGCGGGACCAGTTCGGCCCGGTGCCGGGGCAGAGCGTCGTGCTCTTCCAGGCCGGCGCGCTCTGCTTCGACGGGTCCCGGGTCACGGATGCGCCGTCCGCGACGCTGGGCCGGGAGCCGCTGCTGACCTACGTGTGGCGCACCTTCGAGCGGCTCATGCGGGAGAGCCCCGACAACGTCGGCCTGTACCCGGACCGCTCCATCGACGCGGTCAGCCACTCCTACGGCGACTTCGTCCGCGCCCGCAACCGGGTCGTCACGTTCACCATCAACGGCTTCCACGACGCCGGTCTCCTGCTGCCCGACCAGCACTGGTCCGCGCACCTGCAACTGCTGATCCAGGAGATCGACGCCGCCCAGGCCGGCGGGCACGACATCGGCGTCTCCGAGGTGCACATCGAGGTCCAGGCCGACGGCGTCGGCGCGCCGATCCTGGCCCGCACCCTCTCCGCGGCCATCGCGCGGGCCCTGCCGCTGCGGGTCGCCGCGCCCGCCGGCGGGGCGCAGGCCACGTTCCCGCCCGAGTCCGGCCTCATCGGCGTCGTCGTCGGCCCGGACGCCTCCGTGACGCTACTGTTCTGCGACACGGCGACGGGCCGGATCGCCGCCGAGATCGCCCGCCGCCGTATCGAAGCGCTCCTCGACTGAGCATGCCGTGCCGGTGCGCGTCTTCGTCGTCGATGACCGCCCGGAGTCATACGAGTACCTCCAGGTCGCCGCCGGCAATCCGGTCGGCGGTCTCGGTAATGGGGACGCTGCATCAGTTTCAGCTGGTTAGGCGGTCGCGGGCGACGAAGTTGGCGAGTTCTACCCGGCTGCGGATGCCGAGCTTGTTGAAGATCTTGCGCAGGTGGCTGTCGACGGTGTGCCGGGACAGGAAGAGTTCGGTGGCGACCTGCCGGTTGGTCCGCCCGTCGGCGACCTTCAGTGCCACGCTCCGCTCGGCGGGGGTGAGCTGGCGCAGCGGTGAGCCGGGGCGGAACAGTTGCTCCTCGGCGGGGGCGTTGGGGCCGCCGAGGGCGAACTCGAGGCGGTGGCGGGCGCGTTCGGCGCGGCATTCGGTGACGATGTGGATCGCTTCAGTGGCCCAGGCGCGGCTCTGGCCAAGGTCGGCGGTGTCGAGGGCGGCGTCCTCGAGGGCGGCGGCCAGTGCGAGGCGGCGGGGGGTGCGGCGGAACCGTTCGACGGCGCGGCGCAGCTGCGAGGGGTCGCCGGTGAGGATGCCGTCGGCGTGGTCGGCGGCGGCGGCGAGCGACAGGATCCGGGGGTTGCGCTCGGCGAGGGCGCGGGCGGCGGCGACGACGGTGCGGGCCCGGGCGGCGTCGCCCGCGCGGACGGCGATGTGCACCAGGGCGGCTGCGGCGGCTGGGTCCTGGCTGATCAGCAACGCACGTCGGGGTAGTTGGTCGTAGATCACGCGAAGGGTCCGCATCGCCGCCTCGGGGCCGAAGACCGCATCGTGGAGTACCCCCTCGGACCAGACAACGTCCTCGGGCGCGGCGGTGATGCCGGCCGCGGTGCGTCGTCGCAGGTGCGCGAGATGGGCCTCGGCCTGTGGCAGGTCGCCCTGCATGACGGCGAGGCGGGTGAGTTGCCCCAGCAGGGGGACGGCGAGCGCGTATGCGGTCAGGTTGACCGCCACCGCCACACCGGCCTCGGCGTCGGCGACGGCCTCGTCGAGCTGACCGCGGGCGATGAGCAGGCCGGCGTTGTAGTAGTGCCACAACGGCGTGGACCAGGCGGTGCCGAGCCGTTCGGATTCGGCGCGGCCGCGCCGGAGGGTCTCCTCGGCCTCGTCGAACCGATCCAGCGCCGCCTGCGCCTCGGCCAGCCAGATTCGTGGGTGGCGGTGTGCGGCCGAGCCGCGGACCCTCTTGGCGATGTCAGTCGCGCGATCGGCGTGGCCGTAGGCGTCGTCGAGGCGGCCCTGGGCCTGCGCGACGAGGCTGCGGGCGCACAGGCCGAAGACGGCCGCGTCGTACTCCCCGGTGGCCAGGCCGGACTTGGCGGCTTGGGCGCCGTCGTCGTCCGCGCCGGCCAGGTCGTCGTGGTAGAAGCGGGCGTGTGCGCGGATGGCGTGTAGCTTGGCCTGGACCGACGTGGGGACGTCTGGGTTGTCCAGCCCTCGATCGGCGTATTCGACGGCCGTGCGGTTCTGCCCGGCGTGCTTGAACGCCTCGGCCAAGCCGAGCAGGAGTATGGCCTCGGTGCGTGGGTCGAGCCCGGCCCGCAGTGCGGTCTCGCCCAACTCGACCGCTTGCTCCAGGCGGCCGGCGGAGGCGAGCAGGCCGACCGCGTCGGCGGTGAGCTCGACCCGGTGCGGGTCGGCCTCGGTGAGTGTTTCCAGGGCGTGGACGATCAGGTCGGCGGCGGTGCTCGGTGCGACGGGGGCGACCGCGAGGGCCGACTCGCGCAGCAGGGTCACCGCCTCGCGGCTGCCGAGGCGGCCGGTTTTGAGCAGGTGGCCGGCGACCTCGATGGGGGAACGGCCCTCGGCGCGGGTGACGACGGCGGCCTGCCGGTGCAGCATCGTGGCGACGGGGTCGCCGAGCGTGTCGTGGATGGCGAGGCGGACCAGGTCGTGGACGAATTCGAGCCCGTCGCCTTCCTCGATGAGGATCCGGGCGGCCTTGGCCTCCTTGATCGCCTTGAGCAGGGTCGTGGGGCGCACCTCGAGCAGCTGCGCCACGCCTTCGATGCTGAACGGGCGGGCGAAGATCGATGCGGCCTGCAACATTTCCTGGGTCTCGCTGGACAGGCCGTGGAGCATCTGGTCGATGATGGTGATGAAGCTGGAGGGCAGTTCCTCGCCCACGACGGTGGCGATGCCGTCGGCGACGACGAGTTGGCCGGTGAGGTACAGGGTGCGGACGAGCTGTTCGACCTGCAGGGGGTTGCCATCGCAGCCATCGGCCAGGGCGAGCACGGTGTTGTCGACGTCGGCGCCGACGACGTTGATGCACAGCTGGCGGACGGCGTCGTCGTCGAGCCTGCCCAGGGTGAGCTGGTCGTGGCCGTCGCGCATCAGCCGCTCCAGCAACTGCTGGCCGGGCGTGCCGGCCGGGGCCGGACGATGGGCGAAGATCCAGCGCACCGGGGAAGAGGCCAGGGCCGGCACCAGCTCGGCGACGGCGAGGGCGGACAGTTCGTCCATCCACTGGGCGTCGTCGATGGCGATGACCAAAGGCTGCTGGGCGGCGTAGTCCTCCAGGGCGGTGCCGAGGCGCTCCAGCGACCGGTACTGCGCGTCGTCTTCCTGGCGCAGCCAGCCCACCGAGGGCTCGGGCGGGGTCAGCTGCTGCAGGGTCGAGGCCAGGGTGATCAGCGGGGCGGCCCGGTCGAGCTCGAACGCGGCCCGCATCGCGACCGAGACGCCCCGCCGCTGCGCCTCCGCGGTCGCCGCGCGCACCAGATGGGACTTGCCGATCCCGGCCGCTCCGGTCACGATCGTGCAGCCGCCGATGCCCTTCGCGGCGGCGGACACCGCTGAGTGCAGCACCGCGAGTTCGCGGTCCCGGCCGAGGGTGGCGAGTTCGTCCATCGCCATTGTGCGCACTCCCGGCCGCGGCGGCCCCGCAGGCTGGGTGGGCGCGTGCTCCAGACGTTGCCCTGCCGCGAGGCCTGTGTCGTCGTCGGAGGCCATGAGGCGTGCGGCCACGCCCCGATACTGCGAGCCGAGCCGGTGCAGGATCATTGCCGTCACCTTTGCCAATGCAGGGACGGTGGTGTACTCGGACACGTCCGCCCGCGTCGGATCCGCGAGTAAGGCGGCTACGTCAAACGTGCGCCCGAGCTGCTTGCCTTGGTGGTCCGAGACCAGCTGCAGCACCTCGACGGTCTCAAACCGTGAGGCGAGGTCCAGCAATGTTTCCCGCACACCAGGGGCGAACTCGTACGTCGTGGTGTCCGGGTCCGGTCGGCTGGACGCCGCGGGGTGCTCCTCAAGGAGGCCACCGAGGAATACCTCAGCCAGGTGCGATACGTCCGAGTCCGGCAACATCGTCGTCCGGATCATCTGCATGACCGGCAGGGTGAGCGGTGCGGCCGCGGCCAGGTAGCGGGCCAGGCGCTGGGCGATCGGTGTCGCCGTCGACCGGAACTGGCGAACGACCGTCGGTCCGTCCGGCCCGGGGGTTGCCGGCGTCTGCGGGTCCGGCGGCTCGAGGATCAGGAACCCGTCCTGGCTGGACCCGCTGACGGCGGGACTGGCCAGGCGCTCGAACGACTCCGCGTTGAGCTCCAGCACCTGAACCGGGTTGCGGTCCGAATCCGGCACCTGTCCGGCCGGAACGTACGACGTGCGGATGCCGCTGCCCGGCCACATGCGATGCGGCAAGACGGTGAGGACCACCACTGCCGACTCGGCGGCCCACTCGTGCAGCAGCCGATGGGCACGCCCGTCCCACCAGGCCGTTCCGATGCCGTCCGTCACGACGAGTACCAGGTACGGCCCGGTCGCCGGCGTCACCGCTGTGCGCCCCACCGCGGCGGTGGCCTCAAGCGAACCTTTGTGATCGGCGTCAAGCGAGCACGTGGTTAGCTCCCAGAACGTGCTGGCGCCCCGGATTTGGGCCAGCAGGTCATCCACGCGGGGGCGGAAGAGTGCCATCGAACGGCTGTTGTCGACGACCACGGTCAGCGATGGCCACCGCTGGGAAAAGCTCATCAACGCGCTGGACCCTGCCGGCTTCTCCGAGCCGGTGGTACCCGAGAAGAACATTCGCCGTTCCATCGGCGTCAACCCGCCCTAACCCGTGGTGCGCTCCAGGTCGGTGGGACGGGCGGCAATCTGGTGGGATCGTCCCAGACCAATACCAGGTCTCGCAGATCCCTCGATTGGTCTTCTGCCCATGCCACTTGTCGCATTCCGCGTACTCGCTCCGGAATCTGGTTGACCTCCCAAGCAGTGATCGTCTCGGTGAGCTGTCGTTGCGCTGCCTCAAGGTCCCGGCTACCGCGTACCCAGAGCGCGACGGGGGTTCCCGGGCGGAGCAGGGAAGCGATCGTGTCGGCCGAGCAGCTGGCCTCCGGGCAGGTCACCGCCATGAGCGCCCACGTCTGGTCAAGATCGATATCTCCGATCTTCTCGGCCGCCGACTCGGGCACCCACAACGTCACGGTCTCCGCCCCGGCGTTGCGCGCATGCTTCAATACCTGCCACCGGCGACGCCACGGCTCGACCGCGTCCCGGTCGTCCGGGCGCACCACGACCACGAAGCGCACGCCCGCCGGTACCCACCCGCCGCGCCCGTCCGGCACGAGCCAGGAATCGACGCCGAGGTCGAGTTCCTGGTCCGTCAGCAGGAACTCCACCATCGGCGAGCACTCGTCTGCCAGGGCGCCGTCACCATACTCAGCGACAAGCTCCGCGAACCACGTTCGCGCCTGCTCCAGCGAGACCGGGCCGTCCGGCTCATGGTGTATTGCCGAGCCGTCGACGCCGACGAACATCCAGCTCTGGATCCGGTACGGCAGGTCGGCGCCCCTCACGGGAGACAACTTGACCAGAACGTGCGTTCGCCGCCCCAGAACGGCGTTGCCGGCAGCGACTTTGTCGCGCAGCCGTCGCAGGTCGGCATGCCGCTCGGGCGGAACGATCGCGAGATGCTCATCCACCCAGCTGTGCAAGTTTGCCCGGCCCGTCCGCGTAGCAACGCCGGCAACCAGCTCGACGAACGCGAACAGCGGATACGGCGAGACGTGCGTCTCCAACTCGGCCACCACCGCTAGCATCGTCTGAGCGCATCGCAGCGGTTCACCGAACTCGGTCGCGTGTTCGTAGAGTTCCGGCAGGCTCACTCCAGCCAGCGAAACCTGACGCAACGCTTGCAACAGCCGCGTCCGCTGCTCTTCGGCCAGGATGGCCGGGGTAGGTGCCAGCTTCGCCGTGACTTCAGCGAAGGCCATTGCGTGCGGATCATCGGGGAATGTCTCGCCGACCGCCGCGGCCAAGGCGGCGACTCCGCCCCGTCTCGGCGCGCACGCCTCCACGATCGCGATGAGATCTAACCGCGATCCATCGACCCGGCGGACCGGCAGGCGTTCACCCAAACGCAACGTCACAGCGTCCAGAACAGCGTCGCGGGCCGATCGCTCGTGCAGACTCGCGATCCGGTGCAGGGCCTGCGTCAGTCGGAGCACGATCCGGTCGGCGGGCTCTTCCCCGTTGTGCACCATTGCCGCCGCTGGACCGGATGCGCGATCACGCCGGCTTTCTTGTTTTTGGCTCCAAGCGCGATCACGCATAGCCAGCCACGACGCCGGCTCGCGAGGCTGATGGCCGGGTTGCTGCGCCGCCCGTTTCTCGAGCGCGGCGACGAGGAAGGCGAATGCGTCCCGGTCGGCGGGCACCGATTTGCCATGCAGCCAATCGGACAGGGTAGCCACGGATAGCCGGAGCCGGTGCGTCTCGCCCTGTTTGACCAGGGACGCAAGCGTCGGCCGGCCCGCATGCGCATACAGGCCGCCCAGGGCTTTTGCGAGCAACGCCGCAGAACCGGCAAGATCAGTCACAGCGCTGGCCCCAGCGAGGACCCGTTCCGGTCCGTACATCGAGCCGAATCCGGATCGGAATGTTGATCACATGGGGCGGCCAGCACACCCTCACACCGTAGCCGACTGACGCATCGCCGGAGATGGACCGGAGTGGCACAACGAAGGGACCAACCTGCAATTCAGGAGTCCCCGTGCCAAGCTTCCCCGCATTGACCCATGTCACCTCGATCATCTCCGGCGTAGCCCTGCTGCTCTACACCACGATCATCGCTATCGCCGCGCTGGTCGCACTGCTCGCCCGCACCGCGCCACGGCGGCGGGCCGCCCGCCGCGTGCTTACGATCCTGCTCCGCGGCAACCACGGAAGTGAATAGGAAACCCCGCCTTCCCGCAACGCCCGCTCGCGGCCGCGCCGAAACGGCGCGGCCGGGGCTGTACCGAGGTGTACGTGGTTGCGGCCGGCGCCGACGCACGCTTGCCGAGTCGGCTCGTCGCGGCAGCCGCGAGAGGGGCTGTCCCCGAGTTACTGCTGCGGTTCGTCGGGCGTGCACATCTCGTCCGGGTCGGTCTCCTCACATCCCCCGGCACCGCCGCCGCCACCGGGGTTACCGGCACCGGGATCCGGCTCGCCGGGATCATCCGGGTAACCGGGGTCATCCGGGACGCCGGGGTCGGGTGGAAGACCCGGATCGGACGGGCCCGCAGTGGGGTAGTCGACAACGCCGCCGCCGGACCCACCGCCGCCGCCCCCCGTGCCCGGGCCGGCCGGCGCCGAGCACACGTCGCCGGTGCCTTGACCGGACGCACACAGGTCGTTGCGGGCCTGCGTCCGCCACGCCGCGAGGTCGGCGTCACTGATGGGGACGTCGGTGTAGGCCGCTGGGTTTGTGATGATGTGGTTGGTGTTGTATCCGCGGGGAAACAGGTCGGGGAATTCGGCGGCGGTGAAGGCGGCCAGCGCCTGACCGATCGCCACACCCGCGAACTGGTTGGGGTGGAAGCTCTCCTGAGCCGCGCGGAACCCGCCGATCTTCGGGATGTCCGAGAACCGTATCGTGAGCCCGTTGAAATAGCTCTGCGGCTGGCCGAGCTCATGGCCCGCGACGAGACTGGTTCCGCCCGGGCCGGCGGTGTTCGGGTCGAAGATCCTGATCCGGGGCGCGCCCGGGTGGTCGGCCTGGAATCGCGTCACACCGTCGCGGATCGCCGCGTTGAGGGACTGGGCGAAGAAGTACATCGCGTCGAGCGCGGTCCCGGCGACTGCCTTGATGTCCGGGTTTCCCGTTGGTTTGACGCCAATGGGGTAGAGCGAGACCACGAACTGCGCGTTGGGAGCACGCTCCCAGGTGACCGCGAGTGCGTTGGCGATGTTGTTCGTTACCCCGGGCAGGACGGCCAGCAGCTCATTGACGCGGGTCCGTACTTCGTCCGTCTGAACGGCCCGCCACCCGATGCCCTCCGGGTCGGTACTCAGGATTGCCGTGGTCAGCAGGGACGCATAGTGCGCGTCGTTGCCGCCGAAGCCGAAGTAGATAAGGTTGGTGCCCGGGTCGAGGGCGTCGAGCTGAGGTGCGGCGCGGACCGTGGCGCCGTCCATCTGCGGATGCGTGAGATCGTTGGTATCCGCTCCGGATGACGCCAGGAACTGCAGCGTGTCGAAGAGACTCCCGGTCCAGACAGGCCACGGGAAGACCGTGTCGTCCGAGGGCGTCGGGCGATGACCGTTCGCCAGGTATCGCCAGGCCAGAGCCTGGGCGCTGTAGTTGCTCTGGTGCCGGAAGTCCTCATCGCCCGAAGGCGTCTTCGGATAGGACCCGAGCCCGGAGCCTTCCCCGGACGAGAAGCTGTCGCCCAAAATGGCGACCTTGGTCAGGGTCGGCCGGGGAAGGTCGGTGGGGTTGAGCGTGGGGGTTCCCCTGGTGCACGAAAAGCCCGTGCAGGCCAGCGCCGGGCTGGGGCTGGGGATGATGAGCGTCGCGGCGACCGTGAGCGCGGCGACCACGCCGGCGGCTGCTCGCGCCCAGAACAGAGGGGCACGCCAGCGGCGGGGAACGGATCGGCCTGCCGGGGCGTCCACGGCGGCGGTTGGGTCGTAGCTGCGCACAGATGAGCCTCCCGCGATACCTATGACTGTCATCAGTATCAATGACATGACCGCCGGGCGACGGCTGCCGCATCGGGCGACGATCTGAACCCGATCGATTGATTGACGACCCGCGCGGCTGAGCTTGTTGCCGTTCTGGGTGAAGAACTGTGCGCACCGCCTCGCTGCGGGATACCTGCGACAACACAGCCGGTCGTCGTGCGCCGTACCACCAACGCCCCGTCAACGAACTGACGGGCCAAACGAGAGTCCGCCGCTGGCCAGGTCGCAGACTTCAACTGGACCGGACAGTGACCTCGGTGACGGCCAGGCCGTCAAGGCCCAGCAGCAGCGCCGTGACCCGTTGACCACAAGAGCATCGGGGCTGCCAGGCTTGGGGGGTTGCCACGTCCGTTCACTGCTTGAGCGCGTTGGTGAGTTGGTTGCGTACGAGGTGGGCGAAGCGTCCGTCGCGGGCGAGGAGGTCGTCGGGCGGTCCTTGCTCGACGATTCGTCCGTGGTCGAGTACGACGACGCGATCGGCGGTGCGGATGGTGCTGAGGCGGTGGGCGATGACGAGCGTGGTGCGGCCGGTTTTGGTGGCGGCGATGGCGGTGGCGAGGCGTCGCTCGCTTTCGGTGTCGAGGTTGGAGACGGCTTCGTCGAGGACGAGGATCGGGGTGGCGGCGAGCAGCGCGCGGGCGATGGCGAGGCGCTGGCGTTGGCCGCCGGAGAGCAGGTTGCCCAGTTCGCCGGCGATGGTGTTGTAGCCGTCGGGCAGGTCGGTGACGAACTCGTGGGCCTGCGCGGTGCGGGCGGCGGCCTCGATCTGCGCCTGGGTGGCGTCTGGGCGGCCGAGACGCAGGTTGTCGGCGATGGAGAGGTTGAACAGGTGGACGTCTTGCGGTACGTAGGCGATCAGCCGGCGTAGGTCGGCGTCGGCGATGGTGCGCAGGTCGTGGCCGCCGATGGTGATCGAGCCCTGGTCGACGTCCCACAGGCGCAGCAACAGGTGCGCGGAGGTGGACTTGCCGGCGCCGGAGTGGCCGACCAGGGCCACCGTCTCTCCGGGTTCAACGGTGAAGCCGAGGTTGTGGACGGCGGGCGGCAGCGTGGGGCCGTAGCGGAACGTGACCTGGTCGTAGCGGACCCGGGGCTCCACGTTGGTCACGTCGGCCGGTTGTTGTGGCTGTGGTACTGCGCGGGGCACGGCGAGCAGGTCCAGGACGCGGACGGCGGCGGCGGAGACGATGCCGACCTCGCGGGCCACGTCGACGACGGCGGTGACCGGGGCGAGGGAGAACGCGGCCAGCACGACCGCGGCCGGCAGCAGGTTCGCGGCGAGGTCGCCGGCGGCGACGAGGGCGCCGCCCGTGACCAGCGCGGCGAGGACGCCGAGGGTGACGATCGCGTCGGTGGCGGCCAGTTCGATGCCGGCGCGGCGGCTGTGCGCGGTCCGGGCGGTGTCGAGGGCGCGGGCGTGGGCCCGCAGGCGGCGTGCCTGGGCGTGGCCGGCGCCGAAGGTGAGTACCTCGCGGAGTCCTTGGAGGGCGTCGACGGCCTCGGCGTTGAGCTCGCCGGCGGCGGCCCGCACGGCGGTGCCGTCGGTCTCGGCGCGGCGGCGCAGCCAGACGGGGACGCTGGCGAGCGCGATCAGCACGGGTAGCAGCGCCAGTGCGAGGGCGGGGTCGAGGAAGGCGAGCGCGATGAGGGCGCCGGCGGGGACGATGGCCGCGGAGACCAGTGGGCTGAGGGTGTGGGCGAAGAACGTCTCGAGCAGTTCGACGTCGCCGATGGCGGTGGAGCCGAGCTCGCCGGAGCGGCGGGCCAGCAGGTCGCCGGGGGACATGCGGGCGAACGCGTCGTAGACGCGGCCGCGGACGTCGACCAGGACGCGGAAGGCGACGACGTGGGCGAGCTGGGTCTCCGCCCACGGCGCGACGACGAGCGGGACGACGAGGGCGAGCAGGAGCAGGAACCCGCCGCGGAGGTCGGCCGGGGGAGTGCCGGTCAGCGCCCGGCCGACGAGCAGCGCGCCGAGCACGGCGCTGGCGATGGTGAAGACGTGGTTGGCGATGCCGCACAGGATGGCGACCGCGATGACGCGGCGGTGTCCGCGCAGTAGCCGCAGCAGGGGTAGCAGCCGGGTCATGGTTGGGGCTCCTCTGCGCTGCCGCTGCCGGCGGCGACCAGGCGGGCGAACGCCCCGGACCGGGCTATCAGCTCGTCATGGCGGCCGGTCTCGGTGATCGCGCCGTGGTCGAGCACGACGATGCGGTCGGCGGCGCGCACGGTGGACAGCCGGTGGGCGATGGTCAGGGTGGTGCGCCCCTGGGCGGCGCGGTGCAGTGCCTGGGCGATGGCGCGTTCGTTGGTGCCGTCGACGCTGGAGGTCGCCTCGTCGAGGATGAGCACGGGTGCGTCGGTGAGCAGTGCTCGGGCGATGGACAGGCGCTGGCGTTCGCCGCCGGAGAGTTTCATGCCGCGTTCGCCGACGACGGTGTCGAGCCCGTCGGGCAGGGCGGTGACGAAGGCGGTGGCGTTGGCGGCGTCGAGAGCACGGGCGAGCTCGTCGTCGTCGGCGTCGGGCCGGGCGAGGGTGAGATTGTCGCGTACCGATCGATGGAACAGATAGGTGTCCTGGGAGACCACGGCGACCCGTCGGCGCAGCTCGTCGAGGGGCCAGTCGGTGACCGGGACGCCGCCGAGAGCGACCGCGCCGTGCTGCGGGTCGAACCAGCGCAGCAGCAGCCCGATGAGGGTGGTCTTGCCGGCGCCGGAGGGGCCTACGACGGCGACGTGTTCCCCGGCGGCGATGCGCAGGGTCAGGTCGTGGATGGCGGGTGCGGTGCGGCCGGGGTAGGTGAAGGTGACCTGGTCGAAGTCGAGCGACAGCGATCGGCCGGTCGGCGTGCGTGGCTGCGGGGGCTGCTTGACGGGTGGGTCGGCGTCGAGGATCTCGAAGATGCCGGTGGCCGCGGAGAGGGCGGGAGCGCCGGCGTGGAAGGCGTTCTGCAGGTCGCGCAGGGGCCGGAAGCATTCGCGGGTGAGCAGCAGGATCATCAGCAGGGACAGGTCGGGCAGGGCGCCTTCGGCGTGCCGGAGCGCGCCGAGCCCGGCGGCGAACGCGGTGCCGACCCCAACGGCGAGGCCGACGATGCCGACGTAGAGGACGGTGACGGCGCAGAGCCGGATCGAGACGCGGCAGAAGTCTCTGGCCCGGCCGGTGAGTTCGATGCCGCGGCGTTGGGCGGCGCCGAAGACCGTGAGGGTGGCCATGCCCTGGATCGCGTCGAGGTTCTCCGCATAGAGGGTGCGGTAGGCGGCCATCCACGGGTCCATCCGGGAGGCGAGGGCCTTCTGTGACAGTTGTGGCACGAGGGGTACGACGAGCGCGCAGGCGAGCACGACGGCGCCCACGACCGGGTCGAGGGCGAGCAGGAACCCGGCGACGGCGGTGGCGCCGATGACGGAGGCGAGCGCCTGGGGCAGGAACCGGCCCACGTAGGCGTCGAGGGCCTCGACGCCGTCGACGAGTGCGGACTGCACGGCGCCGGTGCGGCGGCGGCGCACGTCGGCCGGGCCGAGGCGCAGCAACTGGGCGTAGAGGTCCGCGCGGACGGCCTCCTTGACCGCCGCGGCCGCGCCGGCCGCGGCGACCTCCCGCCGCCACTGGGCCCAGACCCGGGCGGCCTGCACCGCCACGAGGCCGGCGAGGGCGGGCAGGGAGCCGGTCAGGCCGGCGCCGCCGATGACGTGGTCGACGATGACCGCGAGGAGCAGGCCCTGCGCGGCGTAGGTGGCGGTGATGGCCACGGACAGCCCGACGAGCTCGGCCATCCGCCACCGGGCCCGCAGCGACCAGCGCAGCAGCCGTGCGCCGGTACTCATCGGACGGCGAGCAGGACGCGGTCGTCCAGGTCCTGCCAGATCGTGCCGATCTGGCCGAACCCGGCCTCGGTGAGGGCGGTCACGTGGGTCGTGAGGGAGGTGAGCCGGTCGCCGTCGCGTGGGCCGTATCGTTCGTCGGCCCGCGCCCGGCGCTCCAGGCGCTCCCGTGCGGCGTCGGCCAGCGCGTCGCCGGCCGTCGTCCACCAGCGGTCCCAGTCCGGGACGCCCGCCACGGTGAACGCCTGGTGCGTGGCCCGTTCTGTGGCGGCGTCGGCGAGGCGCTGATGGATCGTGTGGCCGGGGTCGTAGGGCAGGTTGTCGCCGTTGAGCAGCACCCCTCCGGGCCGGACCAGCTGACCGGCGCGGCGGTAGAGCGAGAACAGCGCGCCGGGCTCGAGCCAGTGCAGGGCGGTGGTGGAGACAGCCGCGTCGACCGCGTCGACGCCGAGCCGCCCGGCCCAGGTGGGGTCGCGCAGGTCGGCGTCGACCCAGCGCAGCCGGTCGCCGTAACCGGCAAGGGCGTTGCGGCCCAGCTGCAGCAGCAGGGGGTCGGCGTCGACGGCGATGACGGTCGCTTCCGGATAGGTGTCGAGGATGCGCTGCGACAGGGAGCCGGGTCCGCAGCCGAGGTCGACGACGGTGAACCGGTCGCCGAGCACGGCACCGAGTGCCTGCACCATCGCGGCGAAGCGCTCCTCGCGGCGGGGCAGGTAGCCGGTCTGCTGCGCGTCCCAGGCCGACAGCAGGTCGGCCCAGCGCGGTTCGGTGTCCACAGTGGTCATGACGGGGCTCCTTCGACAGCGATGAACGGGTGGTGGAAGAAGTCGCGGGCGGCGAGCAGGTCGCGGGTGACCGGATGGCGGCCGGGCCCGGGCAGCGCGCCGACCGGCAGCTCGTCGACGATCCGTCCGGCGTGCATGACGGCGATGCGGTCGGCGACCTGCTCGACCACGCCGACATCGTGGGAGATGAGCAGCATGCTGGGGCCGGTGCCGCGCAGGTCGTGCAGCAGGGTGACGAACTCGGCACGGTGGACCGAGTCCAGGGCGCTGACCGGTTCGTCGAGGATGAGCAGGTCCGGGTCGCCGGCCAGGGCGCGGGCCAGGACGGCCCGCTGGCGTTCGCCGCCGGAGAGCTGCCAGGGCCGCCGTGCGCCGTGCTCGGCGGTCAGTCCGACCCGGCCGAGCAGTGCGGTCCGTCGCCCGGGGAGGTCGGCGGCCGGTACCCGATGCAGCCGGAGCGCCTCGTCGAGCGCGGCGGCGATGGTCTGCCGGCGGTCGAGCGCGGCGGAGGGGTCCTGGAAGACGAGGTGGACCCGCTGCGGGCGGACGAGGGCTCCGTCGAGCGTGACGGTGCCGGCCAGGCGGGGTTCCAGGCCGGCGATGGCCCGGGCCAGCGTGGACTTGCCGCAGCCGGAGTTGCCGACGATCGCGAGGATCTCGCCCCGCCGGACGGTCAGGTCGATGCCGGCCAGCGCGGTGACCGGGGCACGGCGGCCGCGGCCGGGATAGGTCACCCGCAACGCGCGCGCGGCCAGCAGTGCGGGCCCGGGCGGCACCGGGCGGGGAGCGGGGGAGGGCAGGTCGGCGGCGGCGATCAGGCGCCGGGTGACGGGGTGTTCCGGCCGGTTCAGTACGGTGGCGAGCGGCCCGGACTCGACCACCCGGCCGGCGTCGAATACCGCGACCGTGTCGGCCAGCCGGGCAGCCAGCCCGAGCTCGTGGGTTATGACGACGAGCGTGGTGCCGAGTTGCCGCCGGATCCGGCCGAGCAGCTCCACCACGCCGACGGCGGCGGTGGCGTCCAGCGCGCTCGTCGGCTCGTCGGCGATGAGCACCGCCGGCTCGCCGGCGAGGGCGAGCGCGAGCAGCACCCGTTGCCGCATTCCGCCGGACAGCGCGCCGGGGCGCTGCCGGGCGACCCGGTCCGGGGCGTCGATGCCGACCAGCTCCAGCAGTTCCCGGGCGCGGGCCGCCGCGGCCCGGCCGCGTGTGCGCTGATGCATGGCGATCGCGGCGGTCAGCTGGGCACCGACCCGCCGCATCGGGTCGAGGGTGCCGCCGATGTCCTGCGGGACATAGGCGACGACCCGTCCCCGGACCGCGCGCAGGCCCGACTCGTCCAGCCCGACCAGCTCCCGGCCCGCCAGCCGCGCCGAACCGCGGACCCGGGCGGTCACGTGCGGCGGGAACAGGCCCAGCACCGCCAGCATCGTCAGCGTCTTGCCGCTCCCGCTCGGGCCCACGACGGCCAGGGTGCCGCCCGCGGGTGCGGTGAGGGTGGCGTCGCCGACGACCCGGGCGCCGCCCAGTTCGACAGACAGGCCGGTGATTCGCAGGCCGCCGTCCTGATCGTCCACCGTGGCCGGTGGCGTTGCCGTCACGGTCCGGCTGTTCTCCCGGGTACGGGTGGTGCCGGCACCGTGCGTGAACCAACCGCCCAGCCGGTCGGCGATCAGGTTGCCGGCCACGGCGACGGCGGTGACCGCGGCGGCCGGCGCCACGAACAGCCAGGGAGCCGCGGACAGGTACGGCCGGGACTCCACCAGCATCGTGCCCCACTCCGGCGTCGGTGGCTGGGCGCCGAGCCCGAGGAAGCTCAGCGTCGCCACACCCACGATCACCTCGGCGGCGGTGATGCCGAGCAGCACGAGCACCGGACCGCCGAGCCCGGGCAGGATGTGCCGCAGCAGGATCCGGGCCGGCCGGGCCCCGAGGAGCCGCAGCGCCTGGCTGCTCGGTTCGTCGCGGCGCAGCCGGGTCTCGGTGCGGATCACCCGCAGGTACGGCGGCCACAGCGTGAGACCCAGCGCCAGAGCGACCTGCCAGGAGCCGCCGCCGAGCAGCCCGGCCAGGACCAGCCCGAGCAGCAGGGTGGGCACGCTGGTGACGACGTCGACCAGCCGGAGCAGGGCCCGGTCGAGCGGGCCGCCCCGCCAGCCGGCGAGCATCCCGAGTCCGCCGCCGAGCAGCAGGCACGTGACCAGCACGACGCCGGCGGCGATCACCGATCCGTGCGCGCCGGCGACCAGCCGGGTCAGCTCGTCCCGGCCGAGCTGGTCGGTGCCGAGCCAGACGCCTGGGCCGGGCGGCAGCAACGCGTGCGCCAGGTCGGTCTGCCGCTCCCGGCCGCCGGTCCATAGCGGACCGGCGACGCCGGCCAGCAGCAACCCGGCGCCGGCGGCGGCCGCCAGCGCGTGCCGCGGTCTCACGGCGCGCTCCGGGCGCGGGGGTCGACCAGCGCGGCGAGGGCCAGGCTCGCCCCGCGGGCGACGATCACCACCACGCAGAGCAGCAGGATACTGGCCTGCAGCGGCTGCCAGTCCCGGTAGCGCAGGGCGGCGATCAGGTACGAGCCCAGGCCGGGCCAGCCGAAGACCTCCTCGACCACGAGCGTGCCCGTGCCGAGCGCGGCCAGGATGTCGCCGGCCACGACCAGGCAGGTGACGGCGGCGTTCGGCAGCGCGAACCGCAGCAGGCAGGCGGTCCGGGAGAACCCCTGCGCGCGGGCCATCACCAGGTACGGCTCGGCCCACACCTCCCGCAACCGGGTGGACAGAACCCGGCCCAGCGCGGCCCCGGCCGGCAGCCCCAGCACCAGCGCGGGCAGCACCAGCGCCCGCAGGCCGCCCGCCATGCCCCGGGTGGGGAACCAGCCCAGCCGGACGGAGAACTGCTCGACCAGCGCGAACGCCAGCGCGAACGCGGGCACCGACACCAGCAGCAGCGACAGCCCGCGGGACACCGCAGGCACCAGCCGGCCGGTGAACGCGTGTTCGGCGAGCCCGACGCCCAGCCCGACCAGCAGCGCGACCAGGCTGCCCGCGGCCGCGAGGGTGAGGGTCGGCGCCAGCCGCTCGGCGACCTCGCCGGCGACCGGGCGCCCGGTGCGGATCGACACGCCGAGGTCGCCGGTCGCGGCGCGGCCGAGCATGTCGAGGTACCGCTCCTGGATGGGCAGGTCCAGGCCGAGACGGTGTCGCTCGGCGGCGATGCGCTGCTGGGTGACCGGGCCGCCCTGCTCCCGCACGACCGAGGTCGCCGCGTCGCCCCGGGTCAGGCAGAGCAGGGCGAAGCTGGCCAGCGAGACCACCAGCACCAGTACCGCCATCTCGGCGATCCGGCCGGCCACCGCCACCGCCGACCCGCCCCACCGACCGGGCCGCATCGCTACCGGGCCACGCCGACGCCGGTCAGCGGCAGGTCGTACTCGGTCACGCCCAGCGTGAAGCCCCTGACCGCCGGGCCGATCGCCCAGACCCGCGGCAGTTCCACCACGGGGGCGACCGCCCAGTCGTCGTTCAGCCGGGACCACACCCGCTCGTAGGCGGCGGCCCGGGCGGCGTCGGTCGTGCCGGCCAGCGCCGCGTCGATGAGCCCGTCGAGATCGGGGGCGGTGTAGAGGAACGTCGGCTCGGTGCTGCGGAAGTTGGCGTTGAGCATGGCGAACGGGTCGTACGGCGGACCGTAGGTGAGATAGAACAGCAGGTCGTAGTCGCGCTTGGAGGCGGCATCGGCATACGCCGCCGAGTCCAGCTGGTCGATGTGGACCTGGATGCCGATCTTCGCCAGGTCGGCCTGGATCGCCTCGCTCAGCGTGCGCGCCTGCGGCAGCAGCCCCGGATCCAGGATGAGCCGCAGCGACAGCCCGGTCGCGCCGGCCTGGCTCAGCAGGTCCTTCGCCCGCTGCTGGTCCAGGGTGACGTCGCGGGGCTGCTGCGGCGCATACGGGATCGACGCCGGGAACACCTGCGTGGCCGGCTTGGCCAGGCCGTTGAAGAGCGCCTTGGCGTAGGCGTCGCGGTCCAGCGCACGGTTGACCGCCTCGCGGACCCGCGGATCCGCGAGAGCCTTGTTCCCGGTGCTGGTGTTGAACCCGAGCAGCAAGTTCGTCGACGACGGCTCGCTGAGCACCGTGATGCCCGCCTGACCGCGCAGGTCCAGGGTTTCCTCAGGGGCCAGGGGCGCCAGGTAGTCACCGCCGATCATGTCCGCCTCGCCGGCCTTCAACGCCGCCAGCCGGGCCTGCGAACTCGGGATCACGGTGAAGACGACCTTGTCCAGATTCGGCCGGCCACCCCAGTAGCTGTCGTTGCGCACCAGCACGATCTCGGTCGCCGACGACGACTCGAACTTGTAGGGCCCGGTGCCGATGGGCTTGACGAACGTGCCGGCCGCGTCGAACGATGCCGGGCTGCGGAACCGGACCGGCCGCATCAACGTGAGCTCCTGCAGCGCCGGGTAGTAGGGACTCTTCAATCGCAGCACCAGCGTCCGGTCGTCCGGCGCCTCGATCGACTGCGTCTGCCGCGAAATGCCCAGGAACGCCGTACTGCCGATCCACCGCTCCATGTCCGTCTTTGCCACCGGGGCGGTGAACGCCACCCCGTCGGAGAACGTCACGCCGCCGCGCAAATGGAACGTCAGCGTCAGGCCGTCGGGGCTGACCTCCCACCGCTCGGCCAGCCCGGGCCGTAACTCGCCCTTCGGCCCGTACCGCACCAGCGGCTCGTACAGCTGGTCCAGCACGTTGAACGAGTGGGTCTTGTACTGCAGGCCGTTGAGGTCCGCCTCGGGCTGCCCCAGCGCCACCCGCAACGTGCCGCCGACCGGCACCGGCCCGCCGGTGGAGGCCGGGCCGCCGGGATTGCCCCCGCCGCACGCCGCGAGCGACACGACCAGGACGGCGCCGGCCACCGCGGCCCGCCACCCCCGGCCACCTTGACCTCGCACGATCATGCCTTCCTCCAAAATGAAAACGGGAACCATTGCCAATAGTGCGAGACTAGTGGCCGGTCCGCGGAGTGATCAAGATGCGTATCTTCTGGCATAGTGTTGCAGTTGCAAGATTGTGGCAACTATCGCGCAGGCTAGCGGTCGTCGATCGTCTCGGACAACGGTCGGGTGAAGAAGGTCACCGGCTCCGTCGCTTCAGGTGCCGTAGACGACCACGCCGCCGTCGCGGCCCTCGGCGTCGGTGGTGAACGTGCCGTCGGCGGTCGCCGCCGCGATCACGGCGGCGACCGCCTGCGGGCTCAGCTGCCGCACGGCGCCGCAGCCGCGGCACACGGTGTGGTGATGCGGTAGATCGGCCATCCCGTAGGTGACCACGCCGGCGACCGGTATCGCGTGCACGACGCCGAGACCCGTGAGTGCGGTCAGTATCCGGTGCACCGTGGACAGATCGAACTGGGCGCCGCCCGCGGCGAGCCTGGCGTGCACCTCCGCGGCGCTCAGATGTGCGGCACCGGCCAGCATCCGCACCACGGCCCCGCGGGCGCTCGTGGACCGGCCGCCCGCGGCCCGGATGATCGCCATCGCCGCCGCGATCCGCTCTTCTGCGGTCTGCATCACCCTCCCGTCGGTACGCCGTCACCATCTATTGCAAGATAATGGCAGAAACCAGATTCTGGCAGAACACGGAGAGGACCGCGAATGGCTGTCTACACGCTGCCTGACCTGCCTTACGACTACGGCGCCCTGGAGCCGGCGATGTCGGGGCAGATCCTGGAGCTGCATCACGACAAGCACCATGCCGCCTACGTCAAGGGCAGCAACGACGCCCTGGACCAGCTCGCCGAGCTGCGGGAGAAGGGCGACTTCGGCGCGCTCGTCGGGCTGGAGAAGACCCTGGCGTTCAACCTGTCCGGGCACGTGCTGCACTCGATCTTCTGGAACAACCTGTCCCCCGACGGCGGCGACCGCCCCGACGGCGACCTCGCCGCGGCGATCGACGAGCACTTCGGCTCGTTCGAGGGGTTCGCCGGCCAGCTGTCCACGGCGACCAAGGGCGTGCAGGGCTCCGGCTGGGGCGTCCTGGCCTGGGAGCCCCTCGGTAAGCGGCTGCTGGTGGAGCAGGTGTACGACCACCACGGCAACGTCGGGCAGGGCAGCACCCCGCTGCTGGTCTTCGACGCGTGGGAGCACGCCTACTACCTGCAGTACAAGAACGTCCGCCCGGACTACGTCGACCGGCTCTGGAACCTCGTCAACTGGGCCGACGTCCAGGCCCGCTACGCCGCCGCCGTCGCGGCACCGGCTGTGTAGCGGGATGAGCGCACCGTCCCCGGCCCGCACGGCCGAGGCGGTCCAGCGCGCCGCCGGGGTCATCGCCGCCAGACAGCGCGGTGACCTCGACGGCGCCGAGGCCCTCCTCGCCGCCTTCGCCGGCCCGGCCGACCAGGCCCGGGCCTTCTGCCTGCTCGCCGAGCTCGCCCTCGGCCTCATCCGCAGCCAGACCGGCCAGACCATGGACGAACTCGTCCAGGAACTGGCGATGCTGATCGAGCAGGCCCTGGGCGCGCCCCCACCCCGGCCCGCCGGCGGCACCTAGCCGCAGCGCCCGCAGCGGCCGGTGAGGGTCAGGCTGCCGGCGTCGAAGCGGTAGCCGACCGCGTCACCGGCCGTGTCGATGAGCCGGCGCATCACCTCGGCCGGGATCTCGGCCACCCGCCCACACCCGGCGCACACCGCGTGGTGGTGCGGCCGGTCGGCCAGCCCATACCGGGCCTCGCCGTGCTGGCCGAGCACGTGCACCAGGCCCTCATCCGCCAGGGCCAGCAGGACCCGGTGGATCGTGGAGCGGTCGACCTGCGGATAGCGGGCGGCGACCGCCTCGTGGATCTCCTGCGTCGACAGATGGCCATCCCGGTCGAGCAGCACGTCCACGATCGCGCCCTTGGCCACCGTCCACCGGCGCCCACCGGCCCGGACCTGGTCCCGGATCCGGTCGACCCGCTGCCGGTCATCCGGCCGAACGTCGGTGCCCCGCATCGCCACCCCCTACTGTTCGCCGTCCCGCCGTCTCTATCACAACACATGCACGCCGCAAGTTCTTGCCAGGAACTTGCGATAGCCGCAGACTGCCAACAAGGGCCGCGCGGCGGCACGTGGTGTGGGGGAGGACATCATGCACATTCCGGACGGATACCTCAGTCCGCAGACCAGTGCCGTGTTCGGCGTCGCGATGCTGCCGCTGTGGTGGCAGTCCGCCCGGCGGGTGAAGAAGGTCGTCAAGAGCCGCTACGTGCCCCTCGTCGCGCTCGGCGCCGCCTTCTCCTTCGTGGTCATGATGTTCAACGTGCCGATCCCCGACGGCACCACCGCCCACGCCGTCGGCGGCGGCCTGATCGCCATCCTCTTAGGGCCATGGGCGGCCTGCATAGCTGTGTCCATAGCTCTGCTCATCCAGGCGTTGTTCTTCGGCGACGGCGGGATCCTGGCGTTCCCGGCCAACGCCTTCAACATGGCGGTGGTCCTGCCCTTCGTCGCCTACGGGGTGTACCGGCTGCTGACCCGCAACACCGCGCTGACCTCCGGGCGGCGGATCTGGGCCGGCGCGGTCGGCGCCTACATCGGCCTCAACGCTGCGGCCCTGGCCGCCGCGATCGAGTTCGGCATCCAGCCCGACCTGTTCCACAAGGCCGACGGCACCCCGCTGTACGCACCGTTCCACCTCTCCCAGACGATCCCGGCGATGCTGCTGGCCCACCTCGCCGTGGCC
The DNA here is from genome assembly GCF_050948465.1 of Dactylosporangium sp. CA-092794. Taxonomy (NCBI): domain Bacteria; kingdom Bacillati; phylum Actinomycetota; class Actinomycetes; order Micromonosporales; family Micromonosporaceae; genus Dactylosporangium; species Dactylosporangium sp. CA-092794. Next base: position 3,071,349 of record NZ_CP192044.1, read on the forward strand.
GGCGTCGTCGAGGGCGTGCTCACCGGCGGCGTCGTGGCCTACCTGCAGCGGGCCAACGTGCCGCTGCTGCGCATCAACGCCCCGGAGGTGCCGCTCACCGAGGCCGAGGTCCAGCGCAAGCCGGTCAGCCCGCTACGGGCCGCGCTGGTCACGCTCGGGATCATGGCGGTCATCAGCCCGCTGGGCCTGCTCGCACCGGGCGGAGCGTTCGGCGAGGACGCCCCCGATGACCTCGACCTGGCCAAGTACCACCTCAGCGCGGTGCCGGAAGGGCTGCAGCAGTACACCGACTTCTGGGGCAACACCCTGCTGCCCGGCTACGGCGACGGCAGCTGGTGGCAGTACATCCTCTCCGCCCTGATCGGCGTGGTCGTCGTCGCCGCCCTCGTCTTCGGCATCACCTGGCTCATCGGCAAGGTCCGCGGCGGCGAACGCGAAGCCGAAGACCTCGACACCCCGCCGGTCGCGACGGCCGCGTCCCGGTCATGACCGCGCCGGCTCAGACCCCGGCCTGGCTCCTGCAGCCGGAGCTCGGCCTGTGCCCCTGCGGCTGCATCGGCAAGCGGCGCAAGCGCAGCTTCGTCGCCAAGACCCTGGAGGGTGCCTCCGGCATCCTGCGGCAGGCGATCTTCAGCGACGACATCGCCGCCGGGCGCGGCCTGCTGCAGCGGCTCGACCCGCGGGTCAAGCTGATCACCATGATCGGCCTGCTGATTGTGGTGGCGCTCGTGCACTCCCTGCCGCTGCTCGTCGGCGCCTACCTGGCCACGGTCGCCCTCGCCGTCGCGTCCGGGCTCTCGCTGGGCTTCTTCATCAAGCGGGTCTGGCTATTCATCCCCATCTTCACCGGGATCGTGGTGCTGCCAGCCACCTTGTCGGTCGTCACGCCCGGCGACGTGCTGCTGCCGCTGTGGCACTGGCACGGCCATACCCACGGCGTCACCGAGCAGGGGCTGCACGGCGCCGGGCTCATCGTGGCCCGGGTCGCGACGTCGATCTCCCTGGTCGTGCTGCTGACGCTCACCACGCCCTGGGTGCGGCTGCTCGCCGCGCTGCGGGCGCTCGGCGTGCCGAAGATCTTCGTGCTCATCATCGGCATGGCGTACCGGTACCTCTTCCTCCTGCTCGACGCCGTCGACGACATGTACACCGCCCGCAAGGCCCGCACCCTCGTGGCCGACACCCGCAAGAACGAGGTCCAATCGGGCCGCCGGTTCGTCGCCGCCGGCGCCGGAACGCTGTTCGGCAAGGCCCACCAGCTGTCCGAGGAGGTACACCAGGCGATGGTCGCCCGCGGCTACACCGGCAACGCCCGCACCCTCGCCGGATTCCGGCTGCGCCCCGTCGACGCGGTGTGGACGGTCGCCGTCGTGGCCCTCGCGGTCGCGCTGCTGGTCGCCGACGTCAAGGTGGGCCGATGAGCGTCTTCGAGTGCACCGACCTGCACTTCGCCTACCTGGGCCGGTTTCCTGCCCTCGATGGGGTGAGCCTGCGGGTCGGCTACGGCGAGACCGTGGCCCTGCTCGGCGCCAACGGCTGCGGCAAGTCCACCCTGCTCAAGCTCCTCGACGGGCTGCTGTTCGCCGACCGCGGCACCTTCACCGCGTTCGGCGAGCCGGTCACCGAGGAAAACCTTGAAGACGAACAGTTCAACCAGGGCTTTCGCGCCCGGATCGGGTTCGTGTTCCAAAACTCCGACGCCCAGGTCTTCTCCCCGACGGTACGGGAGGAGATCGCCTTCGGCTGCCTGCAACTCGGCCTGGACCGGCACACCGCCGATGCCCGGGTCGACGACGTCCTGGCCATGCTCGACATCACCGAGCTGGCCGACCGGGCACCGTTCCAGCTCTCCGGCGGGCAGAAGAAACGCGTCGCGATCGCCTCGGTGCTGGTCATGAACCCGGAGGTGCTGCTCTTCGACGAGCCGACCGCGGCGCTGGACCCGCGCACCCAGTTCTGGCTCATCGAGCTCCTCGAACAGCTCCGCGCGGCCGGCAAGACCATCGTGCTGGCCACCCACGACCTGGACACTCTGCCCGACCTCGCCGACCGCTGCGTCGTGTTCAGCGAGGAACACCGCATCGTCGCCGACGCCCCCACTGCTGAGATCCTCGACAACCACGACCTGCTGCTGTCCGCCAACCTGATCCACAGCCGCGCCGCCGACCGGATAACCACCACCGTCCGGGCGCCCCGCCGGGCCACAACGGTGAGCGTCTACACCGTCGACGGCATGACCTGCGCCGCGTGTACCCAGAAAATCGGCAAAGCCCTGCGCGGCCTGCCCGGCGTCACCGCCGTCGGCGTCGACCTCGCCACCGCAACTGCCACCGTCACCGCGACCGAACCGCTCAGCCCTCCGACGGTCCGCGCCGCCGTCACCGCCGCCGGATACGACACCAGCGGCATCGCCCGGAAACCGGCGGCGGCTTAGCTGCTGCGCCCACCCGCACTGTTCACGCGGGCGACTTCTGTAGATCACCGACCACACCCTGCGCGTGTCCGGGACGGCCGAGAGACTGAGCGCCGTTTGGCAGTACCGGCACCGCCAGGAGTGTGGTCCCTTGGACTTACGACGCAGTCGCGCGTTGGTGGCGTTCGCTCTGGCCGGAGTCGCCATCGGGTCCGCCGTGTTCACGCCGACCGTGGCAGCGGCGCACCCGTTCGGCGATCCGCAGACGGTGGACGTCGCGCTCGACGCGCAGCGGCCCGAGGTCGTCCGCGTGCACTGGCGGGTCGGCGGCCCGGACGATCTCACCCTGCTCGGCGTCTCCCTCGGTGTGCTGCCCCAGGACCGGGTCAGGGCCGACGGCACCGTCGACTACCAGTACACCGACCCGGACACCGTCGGTGCCTCCGAGCAGTTCGCCGGCTACCTGCTGCAGCGCATCACCGTCACCGCCGAAGGCCGGTCCTGCGCCGGCGCGGTCGAGCGGCCGATCCGAGCCCTCGGCCTGAAGGGTGCCACCGCCGACTACACCTGCCCCGGCCCGGTCGCCACCGCCACCGTCGCGGTGCGGATGCTCACCGACCTCAACCCCGCCTACAAAACCCTCGCCACCGGCCCCGCCGGGCAGCGGACCGTCTACCAGGGCGACAACGACAGCCACGACTGGACCCTCACCGGCCCGCCCGCCACCGACGGCGCGGGCCTGGGCCGCAGCGCCGCCGTGCAACTCGCCGCCGTGATCGGCGGCCTGCTGCTCGCCGCGGCCGGCGGCCTCGCGGTGGCATACCGCCTGCGCCGCGCCCGGCGGCAGGTGGCCGCATGAACGGCCTGGCCGCCTTCGCGACGTCCCTGTCCGACCGGCTCCAGGACCTCATCAACACCCCGGGCATTACGCCGCTGGCGTTCGCGCTCGCCTTCCTCGCCGGCGCCTTCCACGCCGTGCAGCCCGGCCACGGCAAGACCCTGGCCGCGGCCTACCTCGCCGGCTCCCGCGGGCGTATCCGCGACGCCGCGTGGCTCGGCGGCTCGGTCGCGGTCATGCACACCCTGTCGGTGCTCGTGATCGGCGTGGCCTGGACCTTCCTGTCACTGTCCGACGTCGTGCGGATGGAACAGCTCACCACCTGGCTGCAGATCGCCGCCGGCGTGCTCGTCGCCGCCACCGGCGTGTGGATGCTGCGCCGCCACCTGCGCGGCGGCGGCCACTCCCACCATCACGGCCACAGCCACGGCCAGGATCACAGTCATGGGCCAGACCACGATCACGGGCATGACCACGATCACGGCCACCTCCATGACCACGGCCACGCCCATGATCACCAGCACGCGCCGGCGAAGCGACCCGGTCTGCTCCTGCTCGGCATCTCCGGCGGCCTGACCCCGTCCCCGTCCGCGTTCCTCGTGCTGGCCGCCGGCCTGTTCCTCGGCCGCGCCGGCTTCGCGCTGCTGCTGGTGATCACGTTCGGCCTCGGCATGGCCGTCGTGCTCTTCACCGTCGGCGTCCTCGCCGTCGCCGGCAGTTCGCTGCTCACTCGCAGCGTCCGTTCCCGCACCGCGCTCACGCTCGCCAGCCGGATCACCCCGGTCCTCGCGGCCGCCGGCATCACCGTCTTCGGCGCCGGCCTCGTCACCGTCGCTGCGGTCCACCTCGCCACCGTCGCCTAGCTCGTCGCCCCACGACGCGGGGTCCACAATCGTTGCAGGGTGGCGGCGCCCAGACTGGCTGAGGACCATCGCACTGGGCGCCGCCAGGCCCGGCCGGCACAGCCACCGGCCGGACGCATCCGAACGAAACGGCCACGCCCGTCGCGGTCGCCTCACTTCACATCTGCCACTGTGCTGTATTTGCCATAGAGTTGCAACAGCAGCCGGCCAGTTGACGCCTGCTGGAGACACCGCTCGACGACGCGATCGAGCACCTCGACGCGCTCGTCGACGCACAGTTGCTGATGCTCGCCCGCACCGACCGGGTCGGGCAGGTGCGCTACCGGCTGCACGACCTCGTCCGGCTCTACGCCCGCTCGCTCGCGGAGCCGGCCGAGTCCGCGGACGCGCTGACCCGCGGCCTGGGCGCGTGGCTGGCCCTGGCCGAACGGATGGCCGGCGCGGTGCCCGGCCCGTGCTTCGCGGTGCTGTCCGGCCCGGCCGCGCGCCCGCGTTCTCGACGTCTCCCACAGCCGAGAGTTCGCGAGGGAGGGCTGGCTCCTCGCTCGGCGGGGTGGTACGCGGCGGTCAGTCAGGCGGTGGTGGCAGGTTTCGGTTGGCCATCGCCGTCCAGAAGTTCTCCAGTTCGTGCCGGCTGATCCAGCGTTGCCATCTGCCCCCTATCCGTCCCGGCCGGTGCTTGGCGAGTTGGCGGCAAAGCCCTTCGCTCACCTCAGCCTGGTAGGTCTTCTCGCCGATGGCGGGGTAGGGGCAGAGCCGGAACGGGCAGTTGTCGGCGCAGTTGTTGCCTGGCTGGGGCTGATTTACCGAGCCGATCGTGCGGCTGACGTCGAGATACTGACGGGATTGGGTGAGGCATGGTGGCAGGTCGGACCGGGCGGCGCGGCGCATGCGCTCGTCTCGCTGCTCGGGGTCTTCCCCGCGGTCGGCGAGGTTGAGTATGAGCAGCACCTCGGCGACCAGAAGCTGGGCGCGTGGATGCAAGGCCGCCCAGCCGACGGACGGTTGGATCCACTGCTGCAGCTCTGACGCTCCGCCGTATGGTGTGCCGCTGGAGCCGACTTGGCCCACGACCCCGCTCTCGTCGATCCAGACGAAGTGTTGCGGTTCCCGGCTGGTCAGTGCCAGTGCGGCGAGGTCGGCTGCCTCGCGGACCAAGGGATGGGGATGCTTGTCGTGGCCGGGGACGGACGTCGGGGACAGGCTGCCAGCAAGGTCCAACCAGTACGTCACCATAGCGCCCGGGTCCGCAGCGTGCCCGACCCGCGGCGACGCGGTGCTCGGGTTGTCGGGCAGGTTCAACAGTGCCAAGGCCTGAATCAGGATCAGATGTGAGTACCAGAATCGCGCGTGCGCGAGTGTCGACTCGGCCAACTCGATGAGCGCGTTGCGTCTGCGGCAGAAGTCGTCGTGGCGTACACGTTCGCGCGTCTGCGGTTCCCCGCGGTTGTTGGCAGCGTATCGGAAGCCCTGCGCCAGCGCGATTTCGGACTGGATGTTCGGCTGGCGTTCTGGATGACTGGGATCCACTGTGGTAAGGCCGTCGATCCATCGTTGGAGGTTCTCTTCCGGACCGTTGTCCCCGCTCTGACCGGAGGGGTCGTCCTGTCTGCTCTCGCATGAGAGGTAGAGCAGAGGAGCGAGCCACGCACACATCACACGCTCCCGCGCCTCGTGTTCTGGTGTCCCGTTTGGGTGCGAGGCTACGAACTGCTGGGGATGGTCACGGTTCCACCGCCTGTCGAACTCTTGATGTAGGTGCGCGAACGCCAGGTCGCCGCCTGCGCCGATCTGCTGGGCCAGGGCGATCTGTTGCGGAAATGCCTTCTCGCAGCAAGCAATCTCGTAGTAGGAGACATAGAACTTGTCGGTTTGCCCCGGTTCGCACCGTAAGGTGCCCTCAGTGCGACGCTCCTGGTTCGTGGCACGGGTTGTAGGTGACTTGTGGCTCACCACCCGCCAGCGCATCCAACCCAGCCAGCTTGACTTGGCGGCGGGGAGTACGTGCCGCGCGGCTATGGTCCGCGCCGCGTCGCCCATTCGGGTGACCAAGACCGTTCGGGCGTCGACCAGATCCCGGTCGAGCAGGTCCTCGGTCTCGTCCTGCACGTCTTTCCAGATCTGAGCCACGCTCGCCGCCAGCTTGGCGTGGTCCTGACTTTCGAATCTTTTGCCGCTGTCGACTCCGAATGCGGCGGCGTACAACGCGAGGGCATGAGATTTGTCGTACCTCACAAGCTTGTCGGCGTTGCCGGCGAGCTGCAGCGGCAGGCTCCTATCGTCGATCGTTTTTGGCAGCGGCCTTTGGTCTAGGTCCGGCTTACCCGCTTTCGGCAGCGCATCGCGAGACTCGCTAACGCCCCGGCGGGAGGCGAGCACCAGGGCGATAAGGAAGGCCGTAGTCGGGTCGCCCATAGCCTTGCTCCAGTAGGTTGTGTCGCCCCGTTCAGCCTCCTCCAGGAGAATCGGCAGATAACGCGACCCGAGGTATGCCTGCAGTTGGCTGTGGTTGAATCGCATCGAGTCTCGCCTTGCTTCCACGATGCCTAATTCACTGCCCATGATGGCCGCTTCGCGGAGACGTTTCATCCATGATCGCCGGGCATTTCTATCAAGATCGTTGTTGCTGATGTTATCGTTCTGCTTGATCTGTCCGGCCAGGGTACGGATGAGCTGGCACTGATAGGCGGCCATCCCGGTGGCTCCAGATTGGTTACCTTTATCGTCGCTAGTCTCGGTGCCGACCAGGTCGCTGAATCGGGTCTCTGGGCTGTCCTTCAGCAACCCTACGCAGGCAAGCGCCGACAGGACCTCCAGTGTTGTTTCTCGTTGGCCCTGCTTCAACGCGAAGTCCTGGTAAAGGTAGCCATCGCAGATCGCCTGGCGCCAGGCGTCAAGTATCCGAAGGCGTAGTTTGGCCTTGTCCGCGTATTGCTCCGCTGACGGGTCATGCTTGCCGCTGGACACGCCGACCAATTCGAGCCAGAGTGGGTGAGCATTGTGGTAGAGCCGGCGGGTCAGGTTCAGGTATAACGGCGCGGAGGAGACTTCAGCGCTGCTGATCATCCGGGCGAGTTGTTTGTAGTCCTGCGGCCCGGCGTCTCTCTTCAGATAGTCCAGTGCCGGCTTCTCACCCAGCGGCTCCAGCTCGACAACGGCGGCGTTCATGGCCCGCAGCGGGTCATGTGGGCGGGTGGCGATGACCAGCGGGAGCCGCTCCTCCTCAGCACGCCTGATCGCGAGTCGGATGATGTTGTCACGGTCCCGGCCATGGTCGCCTTCGGTGGAGGCGGCTCGGTCCTTCAATGCCTCTTCAAGGCCGTCGGCGAGCACAACGATCCGGTCGGCGCGCCGTAGCATCCGAAATGCCCGTTCAGACTCGGTCTCGGAGAATGAGTCGGTGCCGACTTCTTGTTGAAAGCACTTCAGGGCTAGCATGGAGAAGTCGAGATTTCCTTGCGCATCGCTGAGCCGAATGTTGATCGGGATGGCGTCCCGTCGGGCCAGCTGCTTGGTCAACTCCACCATGACGGCTGTCTTTCCAGATCCGATTCCTCCCTGGATTATGTGCACTCTCCGATTCTCGTCGTGCAGTTCTTCGATGAGCGTGCTGCACAACTCATCCCGGCCGACCACCTCGTCGAGGATGCTGCCTGCTGTCTTGATCAGTTCTTTAGGTCGATTGATGGCCTTCTTGCGGTAGTGGTTCGCGATGTCCCGCCGACGCCAGGAATAGAAGAGGGTCGTGGCGGCGGCGACTGCGAGCAAGGGTTGAACGAAGGAGGCAGAGTCCCGCCAAATGTGCAGGACTTGTTCGGGGATCTTCACGATGTGCACCCAGCGGCCGGCGACGAGCCACGCAATCCACGCGATAAGGATGATGTCGCCCACGGCGACGAGGCAGAATACCGGCGTTAGATGTGGCCACCAACGGGAAGGTCGGCCGGCGCCTCGGCGCGCGGATCGGATCTGTCGTTTCGCGACACCTTGGCGAATGTTCAGGAAGAGCCTGTCGGCCACGTGACGCAAGGCCACGCGGATCTGCCGGACCGGTTGGATAGGATTCCTGCGGAACACCATCGGACGGGCCTCCCGTATGCACGTGAAGAGCTGGTTTGTCAGCGGCAGCGCCCGAATGTCGGACTGTATCTTCGTCCTTATTCAGCCTACTACGGCAGCCGTACTTCGTAATTTGATCATGTAGTCGGACTCGGTAGTGGTACCAGGGGCGGGCCGGATGCCGCCGTCTGCGCCATCAGGACCAATCCAACTCAGGTGGTGTTTGACCGATGGCCCGTCATCCGGTGCGGAGATTGGGGTAATCCATGTCGGCATCGATGTCCGCACCTGCCAAAGTTGGTGCTCGTGCTGGGCCGTCGGGGCGTTTCAGCCGCTCGCGGATCTTGCCTTTTGATCGGCGGGCGTGATTGGCCAAGATGATGGCCAGCAGCGCGATCACGCTTCGGGCTCGGTCCCGGACCCCGCAGGGCTCGGCGGCCTCGCGCAGGCGGTGCGCAGCTCTGTACAGCCGACAGGGTATGGTCGCGGACCACCCCGCCTTTATCGAGGGGGCATCGGGCACGCGTCGACGATGATGGGGGCAAGCGTAAGCAGCCCGATGCTCAGCACCGTCGAACCGCAATGCGGCGGTTCCAGAGAGGGCTGCCGCCCGTGGGCTCGGCGCGGGGCTCCGGGAGCGGGCGCCGGGTACTGCGAAGGCTGCGCGCCCGCTCGCGCCCGTCGGGCCAGGAGCCACGTTGCCGCTGTCACGGCGACGAGTGCGCCCTTCATCAATGCCGGTTGTCGCATCGTTTCCTCGGGTGAGGGGAGGGATCACTCCGCGCTCGCGAATCAGCGCACCGAGTGGACGCGCGAAATCTGCAGGTCCTCGATGTCGGCCGCCGCCACGGTGAAGCCGCCGGGTCTCGCTGTTCGGGACCGTCGCTGGCCGTTCCGCGGGAGTCGCATCGGGACCTCTCGTCGCGTTGTCTGTCGAACTCATCCTCGCGGCGGTGCGGAAAGTTTTGGCGTGGGGACGTACTGGGTTGGCGGCTGTCGCGCCGTGTGTGGGCTCCTGGAGTCTCCTTGTTGTCCGTTCGGCGGTCTGGGCAGCAGCTATCCCGGGGTTGGGACCATGATTCGCTCGGGGCCCTGTCCCATGCCTCCACCCTGCCCGGCATCCACCAGGCATGCCACGCCGAAGACCGACACCGCCGCAGCCAGCGCGGCGGCCCAGCGTTCAACCACCCTCGGTTATCCCCCGTTACCCCCTGCGCGAACCACCCCCCCCCCGACAACAGATGCAGCTTCCTCCGGAGAGCGCAACTATGGGTTGTGGGGGCAAAGCTCCGGGGTCGTCTCCGGACCAGTCCGAGCCGCACGGGGTGAACGAGCCGTTGCCGACGGTTGCGACGCCCGGCGCTGGGTAGGCCATGCGCCGATGCTGTACGACCTGGCGGACAGAACCGCACGGGAGGGTCTTCGATGAGACCGCTGGTACTGGTCCGCGGGTTCGGCGGGCCCAGCGTCACCGATGAGCAGGCCAGCACCTACCAGGGGTTCAACGATGGCAGTGTCTATCCCGGCCGCCGTGGCGACAATTACATCTACGAGGGCTTCGTCCTGCGCGCGATGAAGTCGGAGCGGTACCCGTACCGTGACGCCACCAATGTCGTCGGTTACTACGCCGAAGACGTCCCGGCGCCCCCCGATCCGATGGGGTTCGCCGACGACATTGTCAAGGGTTCGGTCGTGCTTGACCCGCCGGTCGCCAAGCGCATCCTCGACCGCGGGGTGAACGGCACGATGTGGATCTACCGCTACTACGATCTCAAGCCAAGAGCGATCGTCCGGTACGGCCAGGGCCTCGCCCGCCTGATCGACATCATCCGGCAGGGTGCCGAGCGGCGCGGCGAGGCGTTCGCAGGGGTCGACATCGTCGCGCACAGCATGGGCGGTCTGATTGTGCGAACCGCGCTGCGACACATGAAGGACAACGGCATCGACACGCTGGCACACGTGCACCGTGTGGTCACCCTCGCCCAAAGCCAAAAGCTGATCCATGCCCAGCCTCGCAGCAGGGCCGTGAGATAGCCCCGGAGTGGGTCTGCCGCTCGGTTGGGGTGCCGCGAACGGCCGTGGAAGGGGGCCGCCGTGCGATGATAAGTACGGCCTGCCTCCGGTTCCGGGAGGGACGATGAAGGTCCGGGTCCACCACAACGGCGACGATGTGTTCATCGCATGGAAGCCTGACGGGTTCATCGCCAGGTGCCGTGGCTTCGCCCTGCTGCGCCGGCGCAACGGGGTCGAGGAGGTTGTCAGCACCTGGGTCGGATTCGAGGGGGACCAGGCCGCCGACGGCGAGCGCCGGGCGTCGACCAACTGGCCGATCCAGAAATACCAGTGGACCGACTACATGGCCTCGCCGGGCGACCGGCTCGCCTACCGGGTGCTCGCCATGGTCGGGCCGGACAAGGCCAACCTGCGTCCCGACCCGGCGGCCTGCAGCAGCTGGACACCGGAGGTGACGTTGAGCCACATCGTGGAGCCCGGGGTCGAGGTGCTGTTCAACCGGGGGATCGTGGCGTCGCAGTGGGTGGCGCGGCGGCTCGGTGTCACGGACCACGACCTGCAGAACGCAGCCCTGGACAAGGTGATCGCCACACCCGGCGACCCGCTGCGCGACTACCTCGCCGGGCCGCTCGGCGCACGCCTGACGGAGCTGCTGGTCTCCGCCGCGAAGCAGCGCCGGCACGTGTACGCCGCGCTGTACGAGTTCGACGACCCCGAGCTTATGGCCGCGCTGCTGAAGCTGCGCAAGCGCGCACACGTGGTGCTGGCGAACGGCAGTGTGAAGAAGAAGGGTGAGGACCAGAACGCCGAGGCGCGCGGGACGCTGGCCGCGACCGTGGACCTGCACGACCGGATGTGCTCGCCGCGGGCACTGGGGCACAACAAGTTCCTCGTCGTGTGCGACAAGGACGGCACGCCGCGTTGGGTGTGGACCGGCAGCCAGAACTGGACCATGACCGGGCTGTGCACCCAGGCCAACAACTCCGTGCTGATCGACGACCCGGCGCTGGCGGCGGAGTATCGCCACCAGTGGGACCTACTGCGCGACGCCGGGGACGCGACGCCGCAGAGCCTGCGGGACTCGAACACCACGGCGCACGACCACGCCGTCGGCGCGGTCGGGGTCCGGTTGTGGTTCACGCCCACCACGGAGTTCGCCGACCTCGACGACGCGCGGCAGATCGTCGCCGACGCGCAGCGCGCGGTGCTGTTCCTGATGTTCAACCCGGGGTCGCGCGACTCGCTGCTCAACGCGATCATCGACCTGTCCCGCACCGAGCACGCCGCCGGCCGGCTTTACATCCGCGGCGTCGTCAACCAGGACCCGAGCACCACCGCCAACCCGGTGCAGCTGTTCGACCAGCAGAACCGCGAGAAGGCCGACTACGAGGTCGTGCTGCCGGCGGCGATCGACACGCCGACCGAGTTCTTCCGCAAGGAGATCAAGAAGCTCGACCGCGCGTTCGCGATGGTGCACAGCAAGGTGATCCTGGTCGACCCGCTCGGCCCGAAGCCGGTGGTACTCACGGGTTCGCACAACCTGGGCCCGAAGGCCAGCAACGTCAACGACGAGAACCTGCTGGTCATCCGCGACGCGCCAGGGCTGGCCTCCGCCTACGCGACGAACATCATGGCCGTCTACAACCAGTACCGCTGGCGCTTCCGGCGGCACCTCCAGCCCCCGGCGCGCCGTTGGAAGGGCCTCGTCGACGCCGACGGCTGGCAGAACGGCTATCTGAAGCCGGGCGGCGCGGCGCTGCGTGAGATCGACTTCTGGGTGGGCGCGTAACCCTTCGCGCCGCACGTTGATGGCGACCTCGTTGGTCGACCAGGACATGATGTCGTCGAGGCAGCAGAGCTGTGGTTCGGGCGGGGTGGCCGATTTGAGCGTGCCGAGGAGTGTCTTTCGCGCCTTCGGGTCCTGCAGGTCGGTATTGGGCCCGCCGGCGATCGAACCGGCCGGCGGGGGGACTGGTTGAGGGCGTTGCGTCCGAAGATGTAGTCGAGCCCCTCCAGCACCCCGTCGCGGTAGCGCTGTTCGCCGGTCAGGTCGAACGCGACATGCATTGAGGGGCTGGGAGGCTCGGTGCCGGTCCCTGGTACGGCCGGGCAGATCTGCCGTTCACCGCCGTCCTGCCGTGACGGTCAGTCTCCGGCCAGCGTGTGCAGGAACCAGGCGGCGACGACCCCGCCAGGGTCGGCGGTCAGAAACACCTCGCCGCCAGACGTGAAGGCGCCCACGGCCAGGCCCTCGACCGAGGTCCAGCCGATCTCGCCGGTCGAGCCGTCCATGAGCACCGCCCGCTCGTCGTCGGAGGCGAACACCCACGGCCGGCGCCCTGTCCAGCTGGCCCGGGTCGACCAGCAAGCGAACGGCGCCCACGAGTCCAGCACGGCGTCCGGGTCCGCCGCAACGACCACGGGACCGGCCGGTCCTCCGTCGGCGACGGACAGCACGCGGGCCGCGGGCCGCTCGCCGGTCGGGTCGGCACCGCCCGCGGCGAGCACGTACGCGCTGTCCGGCGCGAAGGCCAGCGCGTTGACCCGGGCCAGGCCGGCGCCCGCGGTGGCTATCAGCCGCCCCGAGGCGACCTCGCGGACGCACACCTGCCCGGCGGCGTCGGCGTATGCCACCAGGCGGCCGTCGGGGTCCAGGGCCACCGGGCCGGTCGCCCCGGCGGCGGTCATCAGCACCCGGCCGGTGGCCACCTCGGCGACCGCCACCGCCTGCGCCGGGCCGCCGGCGCCGGCGATCAGCCGCCCGTCCCGGCTCTGCGCGAGCCGCAGGAACGGCAGGTCGGGCTCGTCGGGGTCCGTGGCGCCGGCCGCCCGGACGGGGACGGTGTGCCGGCGTTGACCGTCCCGCCCGTACACCACCAGACCGGGCTCCGGCGACGTGACGGCGTCGAACCCGGCGACCAGCCGGGAGCCGTCCGGGCTGAACAGCGCCTCCCAAGCCATCCCCGCGACGTCGAGAGTGGCCAGCACGGCCGGGAGCTCGTCGTCCTCCGGCATCTCCTCGGTGTCGGCGGCATCGATCTCGGCCTTGGGCACCACCAGCTCCGTGGATCCCGGCCAGTTGTTGCCCTCCGGGCCCGTGCCCAGCAGCAGCACGCTCAGGTCGTCGGGGCACGCCAGCGCGCTCACGCCGCCTTCCGGATGGTTCCAGCACAGCAGCCGGTGCGTCGCCAGCCGGTGCCACGGCCGGTGCTCGCCCGCCTGCCGCTGCGCCCACCATCGGTCGGGCATCCGGCGAAGCCGATACGGCCAGGCGCGCAACCGCAGCGCCGCCTCGGCCACGTCGGGCTCCGACGCACCCTCGGCGGCGGAGCAGATCTCGTCCCAGGCAGCCGGTCCCGGCTCGGCCGCCAACGCGGCCCGCAATGCGATCACGGCGACATCCTGCCAAAGGCTATGCAAAGCCTGCTGCAGTACCGCCGGATGCAGGTCATCGCCCGGCGCGGCGGCCCATGCGATGACGCTGTCGGGCCGCAGCAGCACGGCGCGGGTTCGTCATCGTGCATCCGAGTCTGCGTTGCGGGGCTGCGGGGAGGGGGCGAGTTCGGGCGGCTCCGCCATGTCGAGCATGTTGAGGGACAGCTGCCATAGCTTGGTGGCCACGGTGGGATCGCCGGTGGTGCGGCGGCTCGGTCGTTGGCTGACGGGGCCGCCGAGGACGCCGAAGGCTGGGGCGTACAGTTGCCCGCTCCGCACGGCGGGATCGAGGGCGGCCCGTAGCGTCGGTTCGGCGCCGCGGTCGGCTGAATGTGACGGCACGAGCAGGTAGCTGATCCGCATGACGGTTCGCTGGGCTCGGCTGGCCTGTTTGGTACCGAGTTCGGTGCGGGCGAAGCCGGGGTCGACGGCGACGGAGATGGTGTCGTGTCCGGCCGTGGCCAGGCGCCGGCCGAGTTCGGCGCTGAAGAGGTAGTTGGCCAGCTTCGATTGGGCGTAGGCGGGGAAGGCCCGGTATCCGCCGCGTTGGTAGTTGGGGTCGTGGAACCGGATGCGGCCGAAGCGGTGCGCGCCGCTGGACAGGGTGACCACGCGGGCGTTCGGAGTCGTCACGACACGGTGGAGCAGTCGCAGGGTGAGTGCCATGTGGCCGAGGTGGTTGACGCCGAACTGCGTCTCGAACCCGTCGATGGTACGGCCGTATGTGGTCCCGCTGAGGCCGGCGTTGTTGACGAGCAGGTCGAGGCGGTCGTGCTCGTCGGTGAAGCGGTCCGCGAACCGCCGGACGTTGTGCAGGTCGGCGAGGTCGAGCGGCTGGACGGTCAGCTGCCGCGGGTCGGCGCCGGCCGATGCGATCGCCCGGCGGGCGGCCTCGCCCTTGTCCTCGTTGCGGCAGGCCAGGACGACGTGCGCACCGAGGGCGGCCAGGGCCTGCGCCGTCGACCGGCCCAGGCCCGCGTTGGCGCCGGTGACGATTACGGTCCGGCCGGACTGGTCGGGCATGTCATCGATCGACCATCGATGCATCGGACTCCTCCTAACATGAACTACGGTTCACGATCTATCATGAACTGTAGTTCATGTTGATGGCAAGGGAGGAATCACGGTGACCAGGCCACTGCGGGCCGATGCGGTCCGGAACCGATCGCGCATCGTCCGGGCCGCTCGGAAGCTGATCGCCGGGGTCGGGGCCGAGGTCGGGATGGACGAGATCGCCCACGAGGCGGGCGTCGCGGTCGGCACGGTGTACCGGCACTTCCCGGCCAAGGCCGACCTCATCGCCGCCATCGTGCAGGACCGGGTCGAGGAGATCTCGTCGATCCTGGAGGGCGGCCGCGCGGCCATTGCCGCGGGCGGCAGCGCCCGGGACGAGCTCGTCGCGGTGGTCACGGCGGTCGCCGAGCGGGTTGGCGAGGACCGCGCGCTGAAGGCCGCCGCGGGTGGCATCGTCGCCGGGTCGCTGTCCGATGTGGAGCACCGGGCCCTGACCGTGCTGGCGGACATCGTCGCGGCCGGGCATCGCGAAGGCAGCCTGCGGCCGGACGTGACGGTTGACGACGTGGCCCTGATCCTGACGCTGTTGCCGGGCGACGACATCGCGGAGCCGGGCCGGCGGCGTTGGCTCGTGCTGACCCTGCGTGGCATCCTCCGGGAGGACGACCGGCCTGGCTGACGGCCCCGGCGACGAGGCGCTCGGCTTCACGTTGACGCCGAGGGCACTCACCCGTAGGTCCTGTTCCAGAGCGGAAGGCTCGTGAAGGGCGCGCTCTGACCGCTGCGAGAGCGCGGAGCCCGGGCGCACGACGCGTCGCGTCCCGGGCTCTGCGCGTCCGGTCGTCACTCCGGGATGAAGTCAGCGGGTGGTCTCTGCGCGAGCAAGCTCCGGCCGAAGTGGTCCCAGAACGTCATCTGGGCGTAGGGGCCGACGGCGTAATGGTTCACGCCGGGCCAGATCTTGAAGTCGAAGCGCTTGCCCGCCTTGATGAGCGCGTCCGCCAGGGCGTAGGAATGGTCGACGGTGGCGTTCTCGTCGATCTCACCGCAGGTGATGAGGAGGTCGCCGGCGAGCCGGTCGGCGAGATGGACGTTGCCGAGCTCGGCATACGCGGTGCTGTCCCGGTCAGGATCCG
Source organism: Dactylosporangium sp. CA-092794 (assembly GCF_050948465.1). NCBI lineage: Bacteria > Bacillati > Actinomycetota > Actinomycetes > Micromonosporales > Micromonosporaceae > Dactylosporangium > Dactylosporangium sp. CA-092794. The sequence continues at coordinate 3,087,120 of NZ_CP192044.1, forward strand.
CTCCGAAGTGCCAGTTCCACTGGCCGTACGCCATCTTCTTCGTCACGTGAACGCCCGCGACGTAGCCGGCCTCCAGCAGCGGTGCGTTGTGGGTCGCGCCGCGGTCATGCCAGCTCCGTCCGCACGTAGTCCGCGACCATGGGCAGGGGCAACCCGGCTGCGCGCAGCACGGCGTCGTGGAAGTCCGCGATGCGGAAGTTGTCGCCGTGCACGGCGCGCAGCTCTTCGCGCAGGTCGTAGAAGAAGTCGTCGCCGAGCTTATAGGCCAGTGCCTGGCCCGGCAGGTCGCACGAATAGCGCAGCGTCTCGGAGTCGACCTCGGTCGGCCCCATGAAGGAGTGCTCGCGCATGTACTCCCGTGCCCGTTCCAGGCTCCAGCCCAGGGCGTTCATCCCCGTATCGACGACGAGGCGCGAGGTCAGGAACGCCTCCATCATGAGCCGCCCGAAGCGCTCCTCCGGCGCGCGGTACATTCCGATCTCACCGGCCAGGCGGCCTGCGTACTCGGCCCACCCTTCCGTGAAGGCCGTCGCGACGGCGTGGCGTCGCAGGGGGTGCGCATCGGCTGCCTCGTGCTGCAGCGCGAGGTGCAGATGGTGGCCGGGAACGAGTTCGTGGTAGTTGAGCGCAGCGATCATCGGCAGCGCGGTCTGCGAGAGATTGGCGCCGTTGAAAAGGTAGATGCCGCGGTCGCGATCGGGTTGTGGTGCGGAGTAGTAGCCGAAGGTCATCGACCCCGACACGGCCGCGGGCAGCGGTTCGACGCCGTACGGGGCACGGGGCAGCCGGCCGAAGTAGGCGGCCGTCTCGGGGGCGAACCGGTCGATGTAGCGCTGGAAGTGCGCGGCGATGTCCTCGTCGGTCGCCGCGCGCCATGCGGGGTCTTCCGCGAGCGAGGCCAGGTACTCCGCAGGGGTACCCGCGAAACCTTGACCGGCCATCAGCTCACGCATCTCGTCTTCGATCCGGGCCATGCGTGCGTGCCCGCGGTCGTGGACCTCCTGCGCTGTCAGATCGAGCGTGGTGTGGATCTTCACGAGCTCGTCGTAGATCTCCGCTCCGCCGGGGTAGCTGGCGAGCCCGACCGAGTCGGGTGCCGCGGCGGCGTAGTCGGGGTTGGTGAGCAGGGCCAGGAGTTCATCGAAGGCGGGCTCGACGTCGCCGGTGATCCGATTGCGGATGCGCTCTCGATCCGATGCCGGCAGCCTGCCGGCCGAGCGCTCGGCGACGGCGTGCAGGGTCTCGAGTCCCGCGGCCTTGAGGCCGGTGACGAGCGCGACGGCGTTGGACAACTGGAGCGCCGGCATGTGGATGCCGCGCTCGGACTGCCCTGCCGTGCGCTCGGTGAATTGACGGATCAGGCGGGCGTAGCCGCCGATGGTGTCGACATGGCGATCGATGGCTGCCGCGCCGGCGAGCGACACCTGTGCGAGTGCCTCATGGATGATGCTCAGCAGGAAGCCACCGGAATACGCCGACGGCGCGAACATCGCGAAGTACCCCTCGCCGAGAGGGTCGAACGTCAGCCAGTACCAGTCCTCTTCGTGAGACCACCCCTCCGCCAGCCTGCGCGCGGCCGAGAGGGTGAGGAGGAGATCGGACGACAGCCCGGCGACGTCGAGCGCATCGAGTCGGGCAAGGATGTCCTGCCCCGCGTGTGCCCGCCGCGACACCGCCTCGAAGCTCACATCGGGGATCTCCAGCGCGTGACTCAGGTGGCGCGCGGTCATGGGGGAGCGCGAGGCGACGCCCCATGTCGCGTCGAGGATGTCGTGCGCGTCCGCCGCGGGGCGGGTCGGGGTCATCGCGGTGCGATGCGTCATGATGCTCCTTCGTCGCGACGAGTCGTGCCTGGCGGCAGGGACAGGTCGCGGGTTCCGGCACAGGCTAGGACGGATCCTTCCCGCCGTCATCGCTGTGGGGTCGCAGAGACGGCGACGGGTTTTCGGCAGGTGTCGAAAGGCCTCAGCCCGCGTGTCGATGGACGCCGGTCAGGCGGGCGATCCGCAAGCCCAGGTGCGCGATGAACCGGTCATCGCCGTTCGACAGATCGAGGCCGGTCAGCTCCTGGATGCGGCGGAGCCGGTAGTACAGGCTCGTCCGGTGCGCAAACAGCTGCTCTGAGGCGGCGCGCACGTCTCCGGCGTTGTCGAGGAACACCTCGAGCGTCTGCACCAGCGAGTCGCTCTTGGCGCCCTGAGTGATGAGGTCGCGCAGGCCCGGATGGATCATGACGGCGAGCGCGGCATCCGGAACCTGATCGAGCAGTTCGTAGACCCCGAGCGTCTCGACCGCCGTGACGTCGTCGACGGTGCCGACGCGGCGCGCGACCCGGACGGCGCGCCGGGCCTCGTTCGCGGCGACCCCGGCGTCGGCGAGGTCGTCGCGCGACCGGCTGAGACCGACACGGCAGTTCGCGGCATCCGTCGACGAGAGGACGGCGGCGCGCAGCGCGCCGCCCAGGGCGAGGAGCTCGGCTCTGCTCGTCGGGCCCGGCGGCTCGGCGATGACCAGCAGCGCCAGGCCCGGTCGCTCGAGCGTCAACAGGTCCTGCGGCAGCCGCCTGCTGCGGATCGCGGCGAGCCCGGAGGCGAGGGCGAGCTGATCCTGTTCGGTCGGCCGATCGTCGGGGCGCTCGATCTCGGCGGCGATCACGGCATAGGTCGTCGCGGTGAAGAGCGATTCGGCGCGAATCGTGCCGGCGGCTGACGTGCGAGCCGAGTCGTCGTCGCCGAGCAGACGATCGACGAGGTCGGTGAGATGCTCGCGCGCCGATCCGGCACGCAGATGCTCGCGATGGATGAGGATCGCAGCCTGTGCGGCGGCCTGCTCCGCAGCTGCGAGATGCGCCCCGTCGGTGGGCCCCTCCGATCCCAGCAGCCAGACGAACCCCAGCAGCGAGCCCTGGTGGAGGATCGGGCAGCCGATGCGGGCATCCGTCAGCCCGAGGCCGGGCCGCGGTGTCACGAGGTATCGGCCGGTCGCGTCGTCGCGGCACGTGTAGACGTGATCGACGAGCTCTCGGGGAACCTGGCGGCGCAGGATCGACTCCGCGCGGGCGGGGTCGACCTCGCCACGGTGGGGGCTGTGGGCGAGCAGGTGCAGACGCGCATCGTCGATCGCCACAGACCGACCTAGCCTCGCGCCCAGCTCCTCCACGAGTTCCTGGAGGTGTGACGCCATGTCGAGATTGTACGTGGGTGTCTCTGCGCTCTCAGCCGGTGCAGGTACTCGGCGAGGAAGCGCTGCAGCCGCAGGGGCTCCTTTCGACTGGTGTCGGATGCTGCCGCGGCGCAACCCTCAGCGCTCGAGATAGCCCGTCACGACATCGACGATCCGGCGTCTCGCGTCCGGGTGCGAGAACCCGTTGTGCCCGTGGGCGAACTCGTGGAACCGCGCGTCGGGATTGCGCTGCGCGAGCACCCGCGCGAACGGACCCTGGATGTCGTGCTCGCCGCAGAAGAAGTCGAGCGGCGCCGGGATCGCGCAGTGGTCGAAGCCCCAGTCGCGGCTCGCCCATGCGAACTCCGCGAGGAGCCCGTCGCGCCCTGCCCGTTCGACCTCGGTGCGGCGATGAAGCGCGGCGACGTCCGGCTCGGTCCCCGGAGGGGGCCCGACGAGGTCCGCGGGGGAGACGCTTCCGGGGCGACGCGGGGGTGAGGCATCCCCCTGCTCCGACTCCACCCGGTGACGTCGTTCTGCACTCTTCACCGCGTGATCGGCCAGCGAGGCGACGAGCCTCGGCGCCCGTTTCATGAGCTGATACGCGATCGCGGCGCCGGCCGAAGAGACGCGGCGCGCTTCGCGATCGAACCAGGGGAGCGTGGGATTGATCGGCGCTGCGCCCCTCACCCGATCGGGCATCATCGCGGCCGCGGCCATCGTGATCATCCCTCCGTTGGACTCGCCGAAGCACGCGACGGCCTCGATGCCGAGCTGATCGAGCAATTCTCGAAGGTCGTCCGCGTAGGCGGCCACCGGTCGCCCTGGCCGCAGGGTCGATCCGCCGGCGCCGGGACGGTTGGTCGCGATGACCCGCAGTCTGTTGCGAACCGCCTCACCGTGGAAGATTCCGCCCTCGATGCTCGTGCTGCCGCCACCGTGGAAGTAGAGGACAGGGCGCCCGTCCGGTACGCCGAACTCCTGCCAGGTGAGCGTGCGTCCGTCTGCCAGCGTCGTCGACCGCAGCGGCGGATCGATCAGCGGGACGTCCGTCGAATCAACCATCAGGTTTCGCTCGACGTCGGACGGTCGGCGGGCGCCAGGTTGCCGGCGGCGTGGCCCGAGGCATCCAGCGGCATCGGCATGGCCCCGGCCGTGTCATGACGAGCGCTGTCCCCGTCTCGTACGGCCAGCTCGGCCTGGATCTCGAGGACCTTGGCGCGACCGAGTGGGTAATTCCAGATGATCGCCGCGGCGCCGAGCAGGCCCAGCGCAGGGGCGATCGCGAACCCGAGCTTGACGCCGATGACGGCGGAGACCGTCTGCGTCGCGGCGGTCGCATCGAAGCCGAAGGCGGCGACGACCGCGAGACCCAGCGCCGACGCGACGCCCATGATGGACTTCTGGAGGAACGCGAACATCGAGCCGTAGAGGCCGCCATGGTCCTCACCGGTGTGGAGCCGACCGTAGTCCACGATGTCGGCCGACATCGCGTAGACCGCGACCGAGCCGGCGAGCACGAGCGTGACGATCGGGTAGAGGACGAAGGCGGCGATGGCCGCACCGTCTCCCGGCGGAATCAGCGCGAACAAGGCGCACACGACGCCGCCCAGAACCAGCGCGATCGCCCACACACGGTGGCGCTCGAAGCGACCCGACAGCGCGGTCCAGACCGGGATGCCGATGATCGCTGTGAGCAGTGCCGTCCCGAGGATCGCGGGCAGCGCTTCACCCAGGCCGAGGTAGACGTCGAGGTAGAGGTACGCCAGACCGCTGCTCATGCCCGTCAGGAGGTTCACGGGAAGGAAGGCCACCAGCAGGCGCAGCAGTGGCGGGTTCTGACGCACCGCATGCCACAGTTGCCGCAAGCGCAGGCGCGGCCTCGTCGGTCCGGTCGGCGCGGAGCGAACGACGACCTTCGCCGGCACACGGACGATGAGCAGCAGCGTCGCGAGCGGAAGTGCCACGGCGCAGACGATCGCGACCAGGCCCAGGCTGCCGAAGTCGACTTCGGTGGTAGCGGACACGCCGATCTGCATCGCGAGCACAGGCAGCAAGAAGAAGAGGAGCTGCCCGATGATCTGGGCCATGCCGCGCCACCCCTGCACGCGGGCGCGCTGCTTGTAGTCGCCTGTGAGCACATAGCTCCACGCCTGCAGCGGGATCTCGATGACCTTCCAGCCGAGATAGGTCACGGCCATCCAGATGCCGAACCACCACACGTTCACGTCGGACGGTGGGCGCAGCAGGAACCACACGCCGACGACCGATAGCGCCGTTCCCGCGATGAGCCAGCTCGCCCGTGACCCCGTGCGGACATACGTGCGATCCGACAGATAGCCGATCAGCGGATAGGTGACGGCATCGAACACCTTGGTCAGCAGCAATGCCAGGGCGAGTGCACCGAGCGAGATGCCGGCGTGCTTCGCATACACGCCCTGGATCAGTCCTTCGGGCCCGTGCATGACGCCGAGGATCCCGGTCGGAAGCGTGAACGCGATGAGGAGGTCCCGCCGCAACGGACTCGCGGAGCTGCCGGCGGCATCGACGGTCTCGCTGTGGCGAGCGCGCTGCAGTCGGTTCGGCATGGGGCCTCCGGCTCAGGGGACAGGATCGGGTGGGGGTCAGCGTAGGTGGATGAGCAGTCTGCCGATAGCGCGAACGGTCGGAATGGGAATGCCGGGCATTCGACTCATGTCGAAAGAGCTCGGGCGCGCGTCGGCCCGCATGTTGGTTGCACGTATCAACTGTCATCATTGCGCCCATGACGCGGTTGTTGTTCGTCTCCGTTCCACTGTTGGGTCACGTGACGCCGCTGCGGGAGGTCGGCGCCGAGATGGTGCTGCGCGGTCATGACGTGACGTTCCTGACGCACGAAGTCTTCGGTCCGTCGATCGAGGCGGCCGGGATGCGGTTTGTGTCGTTCGCCGGGGACGCGGCGGTTCACCCGTCGGTCTTCGCCGAGGAGCAGGGGCGCTACGCTCCTGGACCGGCTGCTGCAGCTGTGCCCGCCCGGCTTTGAATACCCGCGGGCCGACCTGCCCACGCTCGTGCGTTTCGCGGGGACGCCGCGGCCGCCCATGCCGGGCGGGGACCTGCCCCCGTGGTGGCCGGAGCTGCCCGACGCCAAAACGGTGGTCGTGGTGACCCAGGGCACCCTCGCCAACGAGGACCGCACCGCGTTGCTGGAGCCCGCGATGCGGGCCCTGGCCGACCTCGACGCCCTGGTCATCGTGACGACCGGCGGTTCCGGCGCGCCGTTCGCCGAGGTGCCGGACAACGTGCGGGTGACCACGTTCGTGCCGTTCGACCTGCTCCTGCCGCGCGCCGACGTCCTGGTCACCAACGGCGGCTACGGCGGCGTGCTGAAGGCTCTCAGCCACGGCGTGCCCCTGATCGTCGCCGGCGACTCGGAGGACAAGCCGGCGATCGCCTTGCGCGTGGAGTGGTCCGGCACCGGCATCAACCTGCACACCGGCCACCCCACCGCCGACGCGATCCGCGCCGCCGTCATTCGGGTTCGCGACGAACCGTCGTTCCGCGACGCCGCCGCCCGGTTGCAATCCCAACTCGCCGACCTCGACCCGGCCGACGCACTCGAGGCCGCGATCGCCGAGCTGACCTGACCGGCCGGAGCCGGAGGAAGGCCCCTGCATTCGCACGTGTAGCTGATCGGACCCTACGGTGTGGTGGCGTGGATGCCGGCCAAGACGATGTCGACAATCTTCTCGGCCACCTCGCGGGTGAAGGGGCGGCGTCGCCGGTTGATGTATAGGTACACCGGCCCGGACAGCAGTTCGGTGAGGAAGTAGGTGTCAACAGGGGGGATTTCGCCCTTGTCGACGGCGCTGTCGAACCGCCGGCGGACGGTGTCGAGCCGTTGGTCGTAAGCAACCCGAACGGCCTCATCGAGATCCGAGTTCCCGGGAGCCGCGATGGCGGCCTGCGACAGGGCCCGGCCGATCGAGCTCGACAGACGCTCGGAGAACACCATCAAGAAGTCGACCAGGTCGCGGCGGAGGTTGCCGGAGTCGCGCAGAGGTGCGAAGTCCTCCGCGTACTGCAGCAGCGCGTCGCTGACGAGTTCGGCGCGGTCCGGCCAGTTGCGGTAGACGCTGTTCTTGTTGACTCCGGCGAGTTCGGCGATCTCTTCGTAGCGCAGGCCAGCAACGCCGTTTCGGGCGACGAGCTCCGTCGTCGCCGCGAGGATCTGCGACCGCACCCGAGCGTTGCGGCCGCCCGGTCGGGCTGCCGGGCGTGTGCCGGCGTCGGTCGTCTCTGCGGTCTCCACGTTCTCCGGCACGCCTCTGATTTTCACATCTGCCTCTCTGTAGACACCAGGGTGGATCGCGGCTAGTTTAAAAGCGACTATCAGTCTCTTTTAAGGATGTGAGCGTTGTGGAATCCACCTATCCGAGCGCCCCGGGCGACACCCTGGTGTTCGAGGACCACCCCGTGCGCGTCTGGTCGATGACGCGCCGGCCCGGGGAGACCAACGGCCGGGGAACGTTCGTCGACGGGAACTGCGGGGCGCAGGCATGACCACCGCGCTGAACACGGTAAAGGCCGGCGAGATCGAGATCGCCTACGCGGAGTCCGGTGCCGGCGAGCCGGTGATTCTGCTGCACGGCGGCGAAAGCACCCACATCCAGTACGACACGTTCCGGCCCCTGCTCGGTGACGGCATCCGTGCGATCGCCTACGACCAGCGCGATTCCGGAGCGTCGGTCAACCCGCCCGACCCGTACGGCTTCCCCGACCTGGCCGAGGATTGCGCCGCGCTCATCAGGGGACTCGGGTACGAACGAGCGCACATCTTCGGATCCTCGTTCGGTGGCTTCATCGCCCTGCAGGTCGCGGTATCGGCGCCCGACGTCGTGCAATCGCTGACGGTCGGCGCCACCTTCTCCGACGCCTCGGCCCTGCAAGCACCGGTGGCCTCCGAGATCATGGAGTTGTCGCCGTCGCAGCGCGATGCGCAGATGCTCGCCTTCGCGCTGTCCGAACGCGGGCAAGCGGACGAGAAGTTGGTGGCCGAACTCCGGTCGATATTGGTCCACCGCTCACCGGAGGCGGATGCGCGGCGACTGGCCGCGATCCCAGGCTTCGACCTCACCGAACGCCTACCCGAGATCACGGCGCCGACACTGCTCATCTACGGCGAGGACGATCCCGCGGCTCGTCCCGAAATCGGACAGAAGATCGCCGACGCGATCCCTGGGGCGAGGCTGGAGGTGATTCCGGGGGCGCGCCACGGAATCACGATGGAGTTCGCGCGAGAAACCGCCCAGTTGCTCCGCGATTTCGTGCTCGCCCACCCGTCGCAGTCAGCGCGGTAAGTGTCCCCGGCTCATCATCACTGTTGTGGAGATCGCATGAAAATTCTTGTCTCCGGCGCGGGCGTCGCCGGCCTGTCACTCGGCCGTGATCTCGGGATGCGAGGTCACGACGTCACGATCGTCGAGCGGGCGGATCGGCTCCGGGGCAACGGTTCGCCCATCGACGTCCGCGGCGATGCGATCGAGGTCGCCGAGAAAATGGGCATCCTGCCCGCGGTCCGCGACGCGCGTATCCGAATGACCGAGCAGGTGCATTTCGTCGACGAGGACGGCGCGGCCGTCGGCCGGTTGCCCGACGACATCGGCGACTCGCCCGACGACATCGAGATCGCCCGCGAGGACCTGTCCCGGATCCTGGCCGACGCGCTGCCTGAAACCGTGGACCTGCGGCTGGGCGAGTCGGTGAACTCGATCGCCGAGCACGACGACCGGGTGGATGTCGGGTTCGCTTCCGGCAATTCGGAGAGCTTCGATGTCGTCCTCGGCGCCGACGGTATGCACTCGGTGGTGCGGCGGCTCGTGTTCGGTCCGGAGCAGGACTGGATTCGGTATCTCGGTCTCTACGTCGCCATCGTCGACATGCCCGGCGAGGCTGATGCCGAAGCCGAGCGGATCAGTCCCATGTACAGCTATCCCGGGCACCTGGCCGGCATCGGCCGGTTCAAGGACAGGGCAATCGGTATCCTGATGTTCGCGTCGGATCCCATTGCCTACGACTACCGCGACGTCGAAGCGCAGAAGACTATCCTGCTCGGCCAGTTCGCCGAATGCCGCTCGTGGAAGGTCCAGACGATCCTCGACGCGGTGCGCGCCGATCCCGATATCTACTTCGATTCGATCAGCCAGATTCACATGCCCACCTGGCACCGGGGCCGGGTCGCGCTCGTGGGCGATGCCGCCCACTGCGCATCCCCTCTCGCGGGCCGGGGCACGTCCCTGGCGATGACCGGGGCTCAGTTCCTCGCTGAGGAGCTCGAGCGATCGGACGGAGACCACGTCACGGCGTTCCCGCGATACGAGGCCCGCCAACGGCCTTATGTCGAATTCGCCCAGGGCACGGTCAAGGGTGGTGGTGCGCTGCTCGTGCCACCCACGCAGGAGGCGATCATCGCGCGGAACCAGCTGCTCCAGCCGGTCGCGGTCGGTCAGTAGCGCGCCGATGGGGCCCGATACCGAATACACCCGGCCGCTGACGCGTGTGTGCGAGGCTGCCGATGAGCTCGCCGGATCGACGATTCCAGACCCTTACCGCTGGCTGGAGGACGACAGCGATGAGACCCGCCAGTGGCAGGCGGAACAAGCAGCGCTGGCGGCACGCTACGTGCGGGACAGGGGACAGCTGGACGCCGTGCGCGAGTCGGTGCTGCGGCATCGGGCCCCACGGTTCGCCGACGTTCCGGTTCAGACGAAGTCCGGATGGTTCCGATCCGAGGTCGTGGAGGGCGTGACCCGCGTGGTGGTCGGGCGCGAGCCGTATCGGGACGAACGGATCGTCGTCGAGTTCCCTGCCGAGGAACTCGGCTCCGAGCCCCCGTCCCTGCCGTGGTTCGCCCCGTCCCCGGACGGCGAGGTCCTGGCCGTCGGCATCTGCCGGGACGGGAGCGAACACAACCAGATCGCGTTGTACGACGTGCGCACCGGGGCGCGGCTCCCGGACAGCATCGAACGCGTCCTGCACGACGGCTGGGTCGGTGGCGTCGTGTGGCTTCCCGACTCCAAGGCATTCTTCTACCTGGCCCTCGTCGGTCCGCTGTCCGATTTTCGGCAGGAGGTCTTCTACCACCGGCTCGGCGAACCTGCCGCAACGGAACCCGAGAAGGTCCCGCTGCCGGAGGACTTCCGGGAGTACATCCTCGTCCAGATTTCCGACGACGGACGCTGGGCAACCGCAGTGGGTGGCCGGCGCGCACCCGTTGCCCTCGCTCGCTGTCGGCTGACCGCCTCGGGACGAGAGTGGGAGCCGTTCGTCACGGTGGCGGACGGCGCGTTCTACGGACACATCGTCGGCGACGACTACGTGGCGGTGACGACGGTCGGCGCCGACCGAGGCCGAATGGTCTCGGTCGCGATGGATTCCGTCGCCCCGGCCGATCCTGGAACGTGGCGCGAAATCGTCCGAGAGTCGGATGCGGTCATCCGCGGTACGACCCGCGTGGGCGGTGAGCTCTACGTGTCGGAGTGGATCGACACCTACTCACGCGTGCGGGTGATCTCGCCTGACGGCGCCGAGGTGTGCCGTCTGGAACTCCCCGGCAAGGGTGCGGTGGGCGAGCAGGCGCAACCGTTGATGCAACTGGTGGCCCGCGCCGGCCAGGAGCACTTCGTTTTTCCGTTCGCGACCTTCACGGCGTCGTGGGGTGTCTATCGGCATGACCGCTCCGCCAACCGGCTCGACGTGCTGCGCGAACCCGCGGTGCGGCTCGACGGCGTGACCGTGGAGGATCGGTGGGTCACGTCGGCGGACGGGACTCGCGTCCCGTACCACGTCGTCTCGCGGTCCGACGTGGCCGGACGGCCGGACCGGCCGGCGCTGGTCTACGCGCACGGTGGCTTCAACGTTGGTCTCTCGCCGGTGTACCAGATGCAGGCGGGGGTCATCGTCGACGCAGGTGGGACCTACGTGCACGCACACCTGCGCGGCGGGGGAGAGTTCGGCCTCGCCTGGTGGAACGCAGGGCGCCGTGACTGCAAGCAGAACACGTACGACGATCTCTACGCGGTCGCCGAGGACCTCATCGCGAGCGGTACCACGTCGAGTTCCGCGCTCGGGTTGACGGGCTTCTCCAACGGAGGACTCACCGCGTGCGTCGCGGTGACCCAGCGACCGTCGCTGTGGCGGGTAGCAGTTCCCCGGGTACCGATCACGGATCTCCTCGGCGCATTCCGGTCGTCGTATCTCAGCGTCACGGTACGGGAGTTCGGCGAGACGGCCGACGCGGACGGCGTCGCGCATCTGATGTCGATATCGCCGTACCACCTCGTCCGAGATGGCACCGACTATCCCGCCGTGTACGTCGATGCCGGCGTCAACAATCCGCGGTGCCCGCCGTGGCAGGCCCGGAAATGGGCCGCCCGGATGCAGGCGGCGCAGGCGGGGAACGCGCCGATTTTGCTTCACATCTGGAACGACGCGGGACACGGCTGGGCAACGCCCGTCGCGGTCGAGATCGCGCAAGAGACCGAATGGCTGGCCTTTGCTCTGAACGAACTCGGTGTCCGCCTGTAAGGGGCACTGCACCATTCGAGAGTGAGGAGCGCCTCTACTGGTCAGCGGCCGCGCTGCAGGCTGCGGCTGATGACGAGCCGCTGAATCTGGTTGGTGCCCTCGAAGATCTGCATCACCTTGGCCTCGCGCATGTACCGCTCAACCGGGAAGTCCCTGGTGTAGCCGGCGCCGCCGAGGACCTGCACCGCGTCGGTGGTCACCCGCATGGCGTTGTCGGTCGCGACGAGCTTCGCGATCGACGCCAGCCGGCCGAACGGCTGCCCGGCGTCCTTGGCCCGCGCTGCCGCCAGGTAGGTCGCGCGGGCGGACTCGACGGCGGCCGCCATGTCGGCCAGCAGGAACGCCAGGCCCTGGTGCTCGATGATCGGTCGGCCGAATGCCTCGCGATCCCGCGCGTAGCCCACCGCCACGTCCAGGGCCGCCTGGGCAACGCCGGTCGCGACGGCGGCGATACCGAGGCGTCCGCAGTCCAGTCCGGCCAGGGCGATCGGCAGGCCCTCGCCCTCCGCGCCGAGGCGCCGTTCGGCCGGCACCCGGACACCGTCGAACACCATGGTCGCCGTCGTAGAGCCGGTCAGGCCCATCTTGTCCTCGGCGGTGTCGACGCTGAGTCCGTGCGCGTCGGCGGACACCAGGAAGCAGGAGATGCCCTTGCCGCCCGTGTCGCTGGTGCGGGCCATGACCGTGTAGAAGTCGGCGTGTCCGCCGTGGGTGGTCCATGCCTTGGCGCCGGTGATGACGTACCCGTCTCGGTCGCGGACCGCCCGGGTGCGCATCGCCGCGGGGTCGGAGCCGGCGTGCGCCTCCGACAGGCAGTAGGCGCCGAGTTGCTCGCCGCCGATCAGGCCGGGTAGCCAGCGCTCCCGCTGTTGCGCGGTGCCGGCGTGGAACAGCCCGAAGCAGGCGAGGGTGTGCACGCTCGCGCCCACGCCGATGCTTGCCCACCCGGCGGCGATCTCCTCGATGACCTGGAGATAGACCTCGTACGGCTGGCCGCCGCCACCGTAGGACTCCGGATACGCCAGGCCGAGCAGACCGGCTCGGCCGAGGGTGGTGAAGACCTCCCGGGGAAAGGTCCCGGCCCGTTCGGCGGCGTCGGCCCGCGGCCGGAGTTCCTTGTCGACGATGCTGCGGGTCAGCTCGATGAGCGCGGCCGACTCCTCGGTCGGCATGAGCCGCTCAACGGCCATGGTTCTGCCCTCCGTTGCTGTGATGGGTTGCCGTCAGAGGATGGCCAGGCCGGGCTCGGTGAGCATGGCGGCGGTGTCGGCGAGCAGCGCTGAGCCCTGCTGGCCGTCCATGATCCGGTGGTCGAAGGAAAGCGCGAGCTCGGCCACCCAGCGGGCGGCGAGTTCCTCCGTCCCGTCCCGCTCCACGACCCACGGCCGGCGGCGGATCGCGCCGATGGCCAGGATGGCGGCCTCGCCCGGGTTCAGGATCGGGGTGCCGGTGTCGACGCCGAACACGCCGACGTTGGTGATCGTGAGGGTGCCCCGTGCCATCGCCGCCGGTGTCGTGCGGCCCGCCCGCGCCTCGGTGGCCAGCTCCTGGATCGCAGTGGCGAGCCCGTGCAGGGTCAGCCGCTGCGCGCTCTTGATGTTCGGTACGACGAGACCGCGGGGCGTGGCGGCGGCGATGCCCAGGTTGACCTCGCGCAGCTGGACGATCTCCTGTGCCGCCTCGTTCCAACGGGAGTTTGCCTCCGGCGTCCGCGCCACGGCGAGCAGCAGCGCCCGGGCGACGAACACGAGCGGAGTCAGCCGGACGTCGGCGAACTCCGGGCGGCGCCCGACGGTGGTCCGCAGTTCCATCGTCCGGGTCACGTCGACGCTGACGAACTCGGTGACGTGCGGCGCGGTGAAGGCGGAGGCGACCATCGCGGCGGCGGTCTGCCGGCGCACGCCTCGCACCGGGATGCGCACCTCGGCGGCCACGTCTGCCGATGGCGGGCCGGCGTCACGACCGGTGGCGAACTCGGTGACGTCCGCGCGGGTGACGGTTCCCTCCGGTCCGCTGGGCGGGACGAGCAGCAGGTCGACACCCAGCTCCTTGGCGAGGTTGCGCACCGGTGGCTTCGCCCGTGGCCGGCGGTGCCGGCTCCCTGACTCCTTCGGGCCATAGCCGACGAGGAGCGTGGGTTCCTCGGGGCCGGCGTCGGCCGGCTTCAGCGGTTCGATGGCGTCAGCGCTGATGCTGATGAGCGGAGCGCCGACGGCGATCGTGGTGCCGGCCGCCGCGTGCAGCTCGGCGACCCGGCCGGCGTACGGGCTGGGCAGCTCCACCGCCGACTTGGCCGTCTCGATCTCGACGACGACCTGATTGACCGCCACGGTGTCGCCCGGTGCGACATGCCAAATCAGGATCTCGGCCTCGGTGAGCCCTTCGCCGACATCGGGCAGGCGGAACACCTGGAGGGTGGACATCGCTCAGGGACTCCTTCAGTAGCTCAGCACGCGGTCGACCGCGTCGAGGATCCGGTCGACGCTCGGCAGCCACGATTCCTCGAGCCGGCTCGGTGGGTAGGGCGTGTCGTAGCCGGTCACCCGGACGACCGGCGCCTCCAGCGAGTAGAACAGCTCGTCCTGCACCCGCGCGGCGATCTCCGCGCCGAGCCCGGCCGTGCTGGACGCCTCGTGGGCGACGATCAGGCGGCCGGTCTTGACCACCGACCCGGCGATGGTGTCGTCGTCGATCGGCGACAGCGACCGCAGGTCCACGACCTCGATCGAGCGGCCCTCCTCAGCGCAAACGGCGGCGACCTCGACCGCCACGGGCACCAGCGCGCCGTACGCGACCAGGGTCACATCGTCGCCCTCTCGCACGATGCGTGCCGCATCCATCGGCGCTGGGGCGGGCCGCTGCTGCAGCGGACCTTTCAGCCAGTACGACCGCTTGGGCTCGAGGAAAATCACCGGATCGTCGCTGCGGATCGCCAGTCCGATGAGGTCGTACGCGTCCTGGGCCGACGACGGGCAGACGACCCGCAGCCCGGCGGTGTGGGCGAAGTACGCCTCCGGGGACTCGGAGTGGTGCTCGATCGCCCCGATGCCGCCCCCGACCGGGATGCGCACGACGACCGGCAGGCCGACGCGGCCCTCCGAGCGGTGCCGGTACTTCGCCAGCTGCGTGATGATCTGGTTCGCTGCCGGGAATACGAACCCGTCGAACTGGATCTCGCAAACCGGCCGGTACCCGGCCATCGCCAGGCCGACGGCGCTGCCGACGATGCCTGCCTCCCCCAGCGGCGCGTCGATCACGCGGTCACCGCCGAAGTCCTTCTGCAGCCCGTCGGTCACGCGGAACACGCCGCCGAGGCGGCCGATGTCCTCGCCGATCAGCAACACGCGCGGGTCGGCCTCGAGCGCCGCGCGCAGGCCACGGTTCAGCGCATGAGCCAGCGCCACGCCGCTCATGCCGCGCTCCCGTCCTGCGCCGCCAGGTGCGCCAGATGTCCCTGCAGCTGGCGCCGCAGGTGCGCGGTCATGTCGGTGAGGGTGTGCCTGAACGGGGAACGCGGATCGGGCTCCGGCAATGCACGGCACCCGGCGCGCAGCCGCTCGGCCAGTTCTCGTTGCTCGCCGTCCAGGCCCCGCAGCAGGGGTGCCTCCGCCTGGCCGGTCGCTTCGAGGTGGCGGCGCAGGCGCACGATCGGGTCACGCGCCGCCCACGAGGCGTTCTCCGCGGCGGTGCGGTAGCGGCCGTCGTCGTCAGAGGTGGTGTGCGGGTTGCGCCGGTAGGTGAGCGCCTCGATGAGGGTCGGGCCGCCGCCGCCGCGCGCGCGGTCGAGGGCCTGCCGGGTGGCGGCGAGGCAGGCGAACACGTCGTTGCCGTCGACGCGGAGGCCGGGAAAGCCGAATCCCTGGGCCCGCACCGCGGCGGGCACGCGGCTCTGGATGCTGTACGGCGCCGAGATCGCCCACTGGTTGTTCTGGCAGAAGAACACCACCGGTAGGCCCTGCGCGGCGGCCCACACGAACGCCTCGTTGGTCTCGCCCTCGCTCAGTGCACCGTCGCCGAGGAATGCCAGCACCGCGCGGTCCCGGCCCGGGTCGCCGGTGCCCGCGTCGCCGTCGCGGACCACGCCCATCGCGTATCCGACGGCGTGCAACGTCTGGGCGCCGATGACCAGCGTGTAGAGGTTGAAGTTACGTTCGGCCGGATCCCAGCCGCCCAGCGTCGTGCCGCGGAACAGGCCGAGCAGCAGCACAGGGTCCACGCCCCGGCACCACGCCACCGCGTGCTCGCGGTACGTCGGAAAGACAACGTCGCGCGCCCGCAGCGCGTGCGCGGCGCCGACCTGGGCCGCCTCCTGCCCGAGCAGCGAGGGCCACAGGCCGAGCTCGCCCTGGCGCTGCAACATGATCGCCTCGGCGTCGACGACCCTGCTCAGCACCATGTCGCGGTAGAGGGCCGGCGCGTCGACGGGCTCTGGGCCGAACGGTAGCGCGGCCTCGGCGACGAGCAGGTGGTCCGGTCCGAGCAGGGACAGCGGCTCGGGCTGTTCGCTCATCACGCGTTCTCCAATCGTGCACGAATACGCAGATGGAACGGGCAGGCGTGCGTCTAGCACAACTGTCGTCAACAAATTTGGGCACAGTGCACGGTGTCTGCCTCTTCGGCAAAGGCCATACTTGGCGTCATGCCCACGCTCGACAGCACCGACGCGAGACTGCTGCTGGACCTCAACGCCCACCCGGCCGCCACCCGCCTGGATCTGGGGCAACGCCTCGGACTGTCCCGCAACACCGTGCACGCGCGCCTCGCCCGCTGGAACGAGCGCGAACTGCTCGGCGGGTTTGAGCGGCGCGTCCTGCCCGAATCGCTCGGCTACGGCGTCACCGCCTTTATCAGCGCGCGCGTCGACCAGCATCGGCTCGGCACCCTCGGCCGGCACCTGGCCGAGATCCCGGAGGTGCTCGAGGTCCATGGCCTGGCCGGGGAGACAGACCTGGTGATCCGGGTGGTCGCGCGGGACACCGAGGACATGTATCGCATCGCGGGGCTCGTGCTCTCCGTGCCCGGGGTCGAGCGGACCAGCGTCGGCATCTCGATGTTCGATCTGGTGCCGTACCGCATCACGCCGCTACTCAGGCGCGTCGCCGAGGGCGCCGATCGGCGGGGTTGACCTCCCGCCCGTGGCGTCGAACTGTCTCACGGTTCCACCGGTTGCATGAGGCGCCTGCGCCGCGTCAGGATCGGCTCGTCGCGGCGGTCACCGCGCCGCGGAGAGGCCGAGCAAACGCGCGATCTTGAGGCTCTGGTGCAGGGCGAGGCGGTCTTCGCCGTTGTCCAGGTCGACCTCGGCGATCTCCTGGATGCGGCGCAGCCGGTAGTACAGGCTGGCGCGCTGGATGCACAGCAGCTCCGCGGTGCGTTTGGCGCTGCCGGCGTTGTCGAGGAACGTCTCGAGCGTTGACGTCAGGCCGTCGTTGCCGGAGTCGTGATCGCGGAGCTTGTGCAGTCCGGGGTGCAGGCTGAGGCGCAGATCCTCGGGAGTGACCCGGGCGAGCAGGCTGTAGACCCCGAGTTGCCGGTGGTGCACGACGCTGCCGAGCACCCGGACGACAGCGGCGACGTCGGTGGCCCTCCTCGCCTCGACGTAGGAGGCATGGCAGTCAGCGAGCGCCTTGCGCTTGTCTCCGATGCCGACCCAGCATTCCGGCCGCGCCCGTCCGGTCTCGCGGACGACGGTGTCGCGAAGTATCGTGCCGAGGTCGGTGAGTCCGGCTTCGGATCTCGGGCCGAGGTGCGACACGATCAGCACGCCGTGATCGGGCCGCTCGAGCTGGATGGCGTGGCCCGCCGGAAGCCGCCGCCGCGCCCGGTCCAGCCCCACGGCGATGGCCAGCCGGTCCTTGTCGGCCAGCGGCTCCGCGGCGGGGTGCGGCAGGGTCACGGCGAGCACGGCGACGGGCCCGGCGGCGAGCAGGTCCTCGTCGACGAGGCTGGTGGCCGCCTCGCAGCGCAGCTGCGGGTCAGTGGTGAGCAGATCGCGGGCGAGTTCCCGCTCCCGGCGGCGCTCGAGCTCGCCGAGCAGGAACCGGCGGTGCAGCACCAGCGCCGCGTCTTCGGCCGTCTCGCGCAGCAGGTCCGCGTGTGTCTCGCTGAGGGGCCCTTCCGATTCCAGCAGCCACAGGAAACCTTGCAGGACGTTCTCGTACCGCACGGGAATCCCGATCCGCGCGATGGCGATGCCGAGTTCCGGCCGTGCGGGCAGGGTGAAGATGTCGCGGGACTCCCAGGCCCCGAAGCTGGCGACGTACTGCAGGAATGCTTTCGGGAACGCCCGGCGCACGAGCGACTCGACCCGCGCCTGATCGACCTCTCCCGGATGCGTCGTTGTGACGAGAATGTGGAGGTTGGAGTCGTCGAGCGCTACCGATCGGCCGAGGCGGTCGCCCACGCTGTCGACGAGCTGCTGCAGGTCCGCGATCATGGACCGAGGCTAGTCTCATTGATTTGACAAAAACAACCACCTCACATTTTGACGTTTCTCGGTTATCCGCGGCGGACCCGCCTGGCTACGTTGGCCTGGTCAACATAACGGCCGACCCATGAGTGCGAGGCAGTGGCGATGTCCGGAGACGGAGGCGGGAGCGCGGGGCGCTCGAGCGCGCTCGTGAGCGAGTTGCCTGAGCATGCGTCATCGCTGTGGCGCAATCCGGACCCGAAGCCGTCGTACGACGTCGTGATCGTCGGTGGTGGCGGGCACGGCCTGGCGACCGCCTACTACCTGGCGAAGCGGCACGGCATCCGCAATGTCGCGGTACTGGAGAAGGGGTGGCTGGCGGGTGGCAACATGGCCCGCAACACCGCGGTGATCCGGTCGAACTACCTATGGGACGAGAGCGCCCGCATCTACGAGCATTCGCTGCAGCTGTGGGAGACGCTCGAGCAGGAACTCGAGTATCCGTTGCTGTTCAGTCAGCGCGGGCTGCTCGGACTCGCGCACAACGTCCAGGACGTCCAGGAGGGCAAGCGGAGGGTCTACGCGAACCGGCTCAACGGCATTGACGCGCAGTGGCTGGAGCCGGGCGAGATCGCGGAGGTCTGTCCGATCGTCAATCTGTCCCAGGACATTCGTTATCCGGTTCACGGTGCGACGTACCAGCCGCGGGCCGGCATCGCCAAGCATGATCATGTGGCGTGGGGCTTCGCTCGGATGGCGGACCGCCTGGGCGTGGATCTCGTGCAGAACTGCGAAGTCACCGGCATCGATGTCCGCCGGGGCCGGGTGATGCGGGTACAGACGACCCGGGGTGCGATCTCGGCGGAGAAGGTGGCGTTGGCGACGGCCGGCCACACCTCGGTGGTAGCCGGCCTGGCCGGCATCCGGTTGCCGCTGCAGAGTCATCCGCTGCAGGCGCTCGTGTCGGAACTGCTCGAGCCGGTGCATCCGACGGTGGTGATGTCGGGTTCCGTGCACGTGTACGTGTCGCAGGCCCACAAGGGCGAGCTCGTCATGGGAGCCGGCATCGATGCCTACACCGGGTATGGCCGCCGGGGAGCGTTCCACATCATCGAGCGGCAGATGGCCGCCGCGGTGGAACTGTTCCCCGTGTTCGCCCGGGCGCATCTGTTGCGCACCTGGGCGGGCATCGTCGACGTGTCACCGGACGCGTCTCCGATCGTGGGTCTGACCGACGTCGAGGGCCTGTATCTGAACTGCGGCTGGGGAACCGGCGGATTCAAGGCCACGCCCGGTATCGGCTGGTGTCTCGCCGACACCGTTGTTCACAACGCGCCCCACCCGTATGTCGAGCCGTTCACTCTGGAGCGGTTCACCACCGGTGCGCTGATCGCCGAGCACGGCGCGGCCGGTGTCGCGGGCGTCGCGCACTGACCGCCCGACCGGCGCAATCTGTTCTGTGGAGTTGTGTGATGCTGCTGATCGAGTGCCCGTGGTGCGGGCCCCGCGACGAGGTGGAATTCCGTTACGGAGGTCAGGCCCATCTTGCGTACCCGCCCGACCCGTCGCGGCTGACGGACGCGCAGTGGGCGCATGTTTTGTACTTCCGGGACAACCCGAGCGGGCCGTACGCCGAGCGGTGGCTGCACCTGGCGGGATGCCGTCAGTGGTTCAATGCGGTACGCGACACGGTCACCTACGAGATCCTCGCGGTGTACCGGCCGGGCGCGGCGGCACCGCTCCTGACCGGCGCGGCCCCCGGCGGCCCACGCGCGACGGACGCGGCTCGATGACGCCGGCGCTGCGGGTACCGGGCCGCGGCCGGGTCGTTTCCGGCGAGACGCTGCGATTCCGCTATGACGGTCAGGACTACACCGGCCGCCGTGGCGACACGCTGGCCTCGGCCCTGCTGGCCAACGGGGTGCACCTGGTGGGGACCAGCATCAGGTACGGCCGGCCGCGCGGCATCTTCGGCGCCGGTGTCGAGGAGCCGAACGCCCTCGTCCAGATCGAGCAGCCGTTCGGCGAGCCAATGCTCACCGCGACCACGGTTGAGCTGTACGACGGGCTGATCGCGCGCGGCCTGCGGGGCCGGGGCCGGCTGTCGCCGGACCCCGACCCGGCCCGCTACGATGCGATCCACGCGCATTGCGATCTGCTGGTCGTCGGCGCCGGGCCGGCCGGGCTGCTCGCCGCGCTGACCGGGGCCCGCGCGGGCGTCCGGGTGGTGCTGGTCGACGACCAGCCAACGGCCGGTGGCGCCCTGCTCGGCGGTACCGAAACGCTCGACGACGCCCCCGCGGCGGACTGGGCCGCCCGGGTGGTCGCGGAGCTGGCGGCGCATCCGCTGGTCCGGGTGCTGCCGCGCACGACCGCGCTCGGCTACTACGACGGGCTCGTGCTGGCGCTGGAGAAACGGACGGACCATCTGGGCGCGTCCGCCCCGGCACGGATGTCGCGGCAGCGCGTCTGGCGGATCCGGGCCCGGCACGTCATCGTGGCCACCGGGGCGCACGAACGGCCGATCGCCTTCGCCGACAACGATCGGCCGGGGATCATGCTCGCCTCCGCCGCCCGCGGCTACCTCAACCGGTTCGGCGTACTGGCCGGGCGGCGGGTGGCGGTGTTCACGACCAACGACAGCGCCTATGCCGCCGCGATCGACATGGCCGACGCCGGGGCGCGGGTCGCCGCGGTGATCGATGCTCGCGCCGCCGCGCCGGCCGCCTGGGTCGTGCAGTGCCGGCGGCGCGGCATCGAGACCCGGCCCGGTCAGGTGGTGATCGGCACCACCGGCCGGACCCGGATCACCGACGCGCACGTGGTCGGCTGGGCGGACGGGAAGCCGAGCGGCCCGCGCGACGGCGTCGCCTGCGACCTGCTGCTGGTGTCCGGCGGCTGGAACCCGGCGGCGCACCTGTTCAGCCACGCCGGCGGCGCGCTGCGCTACGACCCGGCGATCGGTGCCCTCGTTCCGTCGGGCCCCCGGCCGACCGTCCGGGCCGCCGGCGCGGCCAACGGCGTGTTCACGCTGTACGGCTGCCTGCGCGACGGGGCCGAGGCCGCGCGGGCGGCGCTCAGCGCGCTCGGGCGCGGCGGCAGGGAGGCGACATTGCCGGCCGCACCGCCATCCGGGCCGGGAGCTCCGGCTCAGGTGCTGTGGTCGGTACCCGATCCCGACGACGAGGCGTGGGGTGCGACCGCCTTCGTCGACCTGCAGCGCGACGCGACCGTGGCCGATGTGCTGCGCGCCGCCGGGGCGGGTATGCGCTCGATCGAGCATGTCAAGCGGTACACCACGATCGGCACCGCACATGATCAGGGAAAGACCTCGGGCATGCTCAGCACCGGTGTGCTGGCCCGGTTCCTGGGCGTTGATGTGGCGGAGCTCGGCGCGACCACGTTCCGCCCGCCGTACATGCCGGTGGCGTTCGCCGCGCTCGCCGGGCGGGACCGGGGACAGCTGTTCGACCCGGTCCGGTCCGGGCCGCTGCAGGCGTGGCACACCGCCCGCGGCGCGGTGCTCCAGGACGCGGGGCAGTGGAGGCGGCCCCGCTACTACCCGCGGCCGGGCGAGGACATGCCGGCCGCGACGGCGCGCGAGTGCCGGGCCGTGCGCGAGCAAGTCGGGCTCACCGACGGTTCAACGCTGGGCAAGATCGCCGTTCACGGGCCCGACGCTGCGGTGCTGCTCGACCTGATGTACACCAACCTCATCAGCAGCTTGAAGGTGGGCTGCATCCGCTACGGCGTGATGTGCGGTCTCGACGGGGTCGTCATCGACGATGGCACCGTCGCGCGGATCGCCGAGCACGAGTATCTGCTCACCACCACGACCGGCGGTGCCGCACACGTCCTCGACTGGATGCAGGAGTGGTCGCAGACCGAGTGGCCGCACCTGCGCGTCAGCCTGACCGCGGTGACCGAGCACTGGGCGACCTTCCCCCTGGCCGGCCCGCGCTCCCGGGACGTGCTCGCCGCGGTCGCGCCCGGGCTCGCCCTGTCCAACGGGGCGTTTCCCCACATGACCTGGCGCGACGCCGAGGTGGTGGGAGTGCCGGCCCGCCTGAGCCGGATCAGCTTCTCCGGCGAACTGGCCTACGAGGTCAGCGTCGCCTCCTGGCACGCGCAGTCCGTGTGGGAGGCGCTGCTCGCCGCGGGCGAGCCGTTCGGGATCACCCCCTACGGCCTGGAGGCGACGCTCGTGCTCCGCGCCGAGAAGGGCTTCCCGATCATCGGCCAGGACAGCGACGCGACCACCACGCCCCACGACCTCGGCCTGGCCTGGGCCGTGTCGGACAAGAAACCCGACTTCATCGGCCGGCGGTCGTTCGCCCGCCCGGAGAACCGGCGCCCCGACCGCAAGGGCCTCGTCGGCCTGCTCCCGGCCGACCCGCGGGTGCTGCTGCCCGAGGGCGCTCAGCTCATCGCGACGAGCGTCGTGCCCGAGCCGCCGGTGCCGATGCTGGGCCACGTCACCTCGAGCTACCACAGTGCCGCGCTGAACCGCTCGTTCGCCCTGGCGCTGGTCCGCGGCGGATCCGAGCGGATCGGCGAGACGCTCTACGTGCCGGTGGAGGACACCGTCATCCCGGTCACGGTCACCGACCGGGTGTTGTACGACAAGGAGAACGCCCGCCGTGACGGCTGATCTCATCATCGCTCGCAGCCCGCTCGAGGAGTGGACGTCGGCCTTCGCCCGGTTGCCCGCCGGTATCGCCCTGCGCGAGGTGCCGCTGCTGACGCAGCTGTCGTTGCACCTGTTCGCGGACGGCCCGGCCGCCGAGGCCGTCGCCGGGGTGCTCGGAACGGCGCTTCCGACGACGCCGTGCACCTACCGGGCCACCCCGGACATCGCCGTGCTCTGGATGAGTCCGCGCGAGTGGCTCGTCCTCGCCCCGCCCGCCGGCCGGCCGGAGCTCGCGCGGTCGCTGCGCGCCGCCGTCGGCCCGGATGCCGGCGCGATCGTCGACGTCTCGGCCCAGCGGACCACCCTGGACCTCTCGGGGCCGCTGGCGTCCGAGGTGCTCGCCCGCGGGTGCTCGATCGACCTGCATCCGAGCGTCAGCCCGGCGGGGACGTGTGCGCAGACGCTGCTCGCCCTCGCCCGCGTGGTGCTGCTCGTCCGGGACGACACGGCGACCGATTTCCGGCTGCTGGTCCAGTCCTCCTACGCGGCCTACGCGGCGGCGTGGTTGTTGGACGCCTGCGCCGAGTACCGGGACGACGAGTCATGAGCGGCGCGCCCACGGACTCCCACTTCGTGCTGACGGTGCGGTGCCCGGAACGGCCGGGAATCCTGCACGCGATCACGTCCTTCGTCGTCGAGCACGGTTGCGACATCAGCGAGCACCAGCAGTTCGACGACACCGCCCATGGCCAGGTGTTCCTGCGCACCGGCTTCACCGGACCGCCAGGCGGGATCACGGTGGAACGGCTCCGCGCCGCCTTCACCCCGACCGGCGATGCGTTTCAGATGGCCTGGCAGCTGTACGACGCGTCGCGGCGGCCCCGGGTGTTGATCATGGTCTCCCGGTTCGACCACTGCCTCACCGATCTGCTCTATCGGTGGCGCACCGCCTCGCTGCCCGCCGAACCGGTCCTGGTGGTGTCGAACCACACCGACCTTCGCGCCCTGGCCGAGGATGCGGGCCTGCGATTCGTGCATCTTCCGGTAACGGCGGCGACCAAGCCGGCCGCTGAAGCCGAGCTGCTCCGGCTCGTCGAGACCCACCAGGTCGAGCTCGTCGTGCTGGCGCGTTACATGCAGATCCTCTCCGACGACCTCTGCAAGCGCCTCGACGGGCGAGCGATCAACATTCACCACTCGTTCCTGCCCAGCTTCGCGGGTGCACGCCCCTACCATCAGGCCTACGACCGGGGCGTCAAGCTCGTCGGCGCCACTGCGCACTACGTCACCCCGGAACTGGACGAGGGCCCGATCATCGAACAAGAGGTGATCCGAGTGGACCACCGACTCTCACCCGAGGGCCTCGTCGCCGCGGGACGCGATGCCGAACGCGTCGCCCTGGCGCGCGCCGTCACCTGGCATTGCCAGCGCCGGGTGCTGCTCAACGGCAACCGTACCGTGATCTTCGACTGACACTGAACGCGAACCTGGAACGAAGGAGCACAGCATGAGCGAGCAGACCTATTCACCCGCCGTCGGAGGGGTGATTCTGTACGAGAACGCGCGGGTCCGCGTCTGGGAGATGACGCTCCAACCCGGTGGGCAGTGCGAATTCCACCAGCACCATCACGACCACATCATCCTGTATCCGCAGGAGGGCACCCTGCAGGGGCAGGAGGCGGGCGACGCCGACTGGGGCATCATCACCGAGCCCGTGCCCGGCTTCGTGCTCTTCCGCACCGTCGGCACCACGGCCTTGCTGCCCGCGCACCGGCTCCGGAACATCGGCGACGCGCCGGTCGTGCATTACATCATCGAGCTTCTGGAAGAGTCACCGAGCACCGAATCGCAGCCGTATGAGCACAACGGCCGCGGCCGGTTCGAGTTGCCCTCCCGCACAGACTGAACCGGAACGAGAATCCGTTGGGGTACACCGTCCGCGCCGGGACGCTGTTCGACGCCATCCGTGACGAACCCGAGCGCAACGTCATCATCGCCGTCCAGGGCGAGCGATTCGGGACGATCTCGCCCGGGCCCGCGGACCCGGGTCCGGGCGACGACCGTGACCTGGACCTGTCGGGTTACTTCGTGCTGCCCGGGTTGATCGACGCCCACACGCACCTCGGGCAGGCGCTACCGGTCGCGGCCATACGCGACGAGGGCCTGCTGTCGGTGGCCAGCATCGCGGCGGGGATCTTCCGCAACTGCGGGCTGTGCCTGGACGCGGGCGTCACCACCGCCCGCGACCTGGCCGGTCTCGACGGAGGCATTGTCCAGGCGGTTGACGCGGGCCTCGTGCGGGGACCGCGGATCTTCCCCTCCGGGCCGGCGCTGGCCCAGACCGGCGGCCACGGCAGCGGCCACACGCCCTACCGGATGACCGACGCCGCGCTGTGCGTACCGGGCCTGTTCCAGCGAGCACTGGTGTGCGACGGCGCCGACGGTGTCCGGCTCGCGGCGCGGACCGCCCTGCGGCGGGGCGCGACGCAGCTCAAGGTGTACGGCAGCGGTGGCGTGGTCTCCTTCGCCGACGGCCCCGGAGACGTCCACTTCACCGTTGACGAACTGCGGGCGGCGGTCGAGGAGGCCGAGGCGCGCGACACGTACGTGACCTCGCACGCCCACAACGTCGAGGCCATCCGGCGGGGGCTCGCGGCCGGAGTCAGATGCTTCGAGCACGGCACCTATCTCGACGAGCCGGCCGCGCAGCTGATGGCGCGTCACGGCGCGGCGCTGGTGCCCACGTTCATGGTGGTGGCGGTGATGCACGAGCGCAGCGACGCCTGGGGGCTGAGCGCCGAGGTGCTCGACAAGCTCGCCGGCGTCGGCGAGGCGATGGCGAATGCGCTGCGTCTCGCCCGAGCGGCGGGAGTGCGCATCGGATCCGGGTCGGATCTGCTCGGTCCCGAACAGGCCGGCCGGGCGCTGGAGATCGAATTGAAGTCGCGCGTCATCGGCTTCACGGAGGCGCTGCGCGCCGCGACCCTCGGCAACGCGCAGATCATGGGCATTGACGGCGACCTCGGCTCCGTCGAGCCCGGCAAGCTGGCCGACCTGATCGCCGTCGACGGCGATCCCCTTGCCGATCCCGCCGTGCTCTCGGATCCGGACCGGGTGAAGCTCGTCATGAAGGCGGGCCAGGTCGTCAAGGACATCAGGTCTCAGAAGTTTGATGATGAAGCTGCACCTGCGAGGCGAACAGGCGGCGCCGGTCGAAGACACCGGACATGATCACGCGCATGGGTGTGGTCGTTGACCAGGACGCCGTTGAGGCCGAGCGATTCGACGGCGGCGGGTTCCGCGGCTGACGGGCCGCTCGGCGGCGCCGGCCTGGCCGATCGTGAATCAGGTGTTGATGGCTTTGCGTAGCGAGGCCAGGGCCTCGGCGAGCAGGTGCCGTAGCGAGGCGGACCCGCCGCCGGGCTCGGTCCATCGGCGCTCGGCGGTCTGCTGCACGAGTAGACCGGCGCCGGCGGTCAGCCGGGCGGACTCCTCGTCCAGGCCCCGCTCGCGCAGGGCGTCGGCCATCGCGACCGCGAGCGCTGCCCGTTTGCTCTCTTCGCGTTCCTGCAGTTCGGGCGTTGCTTCGATGACCTCCCGGCGGCGGGTGGCCGGCTCCTGAAGCCCATCGAAGAGCTCATCGGCGGCAATCTGGAGCCCGTGGAGGACGGCCTCCAGCGGCGGGGTGCCAGCCGGACTGGCGGCGATCTCTCGCGCGGCGATCTGCATGAGCAGGTCGGAGTTCGGGCCGAACAGCACGTCGCGCTTGTTGGTGAAGTGGTTGAAGAAGGTCCGCTCGGTGACGCCGGCCCGCGCCGCGATCTCGGCGACCGTGGTCCGCCCATAACCCTGCTGGGTGAACAGGTCGAGCGCGGCTTCCTGGAGGCGCCCGGCAGCGTTCGGTTCCCAGCGTGGCATGCACCCAGCCTAGCTATTGCAGTTTCTGAAGTCAGCTCGTACGATGATTACATAAACTGCAATCAAGGAGCCCTTGCGTATGCGTGTCCTCGTCACCGGAGCCTCCGGGGCCATCGCCTCGGCGGTTGTACCCGAACTCCTCGCCGCCGGGCACACCGTGATCGGCCTGGCTCGCTCCGACCGTTCCGCCCAGGTCGTGGAAGCGCTCGGCGCGCAGGTCCACCGCGGCGACCTCGCCGATCTCGACGGCCTAAGCGCCGCCGCCCGCAATGCCGACGGCGTCATCCACCTCGCCTTCGACCACACGCTCCAGGCCGCGGGCGACCTGGCCGGCGCTGTCGAGGCAGATCTGCGCGCGATCAAGGCCATCGGCGCGGCGCTGGAAGGCACCGGCAAACCCTTCATCGGTACGAATGCGACCGGCGCCCTCGCGCATGCCGGATTCACCGGCGTGCTCACCGAAAACGACACCCTGCCCGGCGGTCCCCGCATCGACGCCGAGAACGTCCTGATCGCGCTCGCCTCGCGGAGCGTCCGCACAGCGGTGATCCGCCTTCCCCCGGCCGTGCACCACAACGGCCGCTACGGGTTCGTCTCCAGCCTGATCGACATCGCTCGCGCCAACGGCGCCTCCGGCTACGTGGGCAATGGCCGCAACCGGTGGCCGGCGGTCAACACGCTCGACGCCGCCCGCCTCTACCGGCTCGCTCTCGAGTCCGCGCCGCCTGGGTCACGCCTGCACGCCGTCGCGGAGGAGGGCGTCGCGCTGCGCGACATCGCCCAGGCGATCTCCGGCCGCGTGAACGTGCCCAGCACCGAGGCCGCCCCAGAGCAGTTCGGATTTCTGGCCGAGCTCATAGGACTCGACAACCCCGTCTCCAGCCGCGCCACTCGGGACGCCCTGGGCTGGGTGCCATCCCACTCGGGGCTGATTGCCGGGCTCAGGCAGCCCACCGTGCTCAACGTCGGACTGGACCCACGTGTCGTCGGCGACCCGGCCGCGCCGAGCCAGGCGTTCCCGAAGGTCGACGCGGCCATGGTCCGTGCCGGGCTCGACCGGGCAAAAACCGAACTGGCCGGCATGGGGCTGGGTTTCGAAACCTGCCTGCTCGACCGGAACGAGGGCACGGAGAAACTCTTCCGCGACACCGTGAGCCGAAAACACTACGACGTCATTCTGATCGGCGCCGGCGTACGTCTCGACCCGTCCATGACACCGCTGTTCGAAAAGCTGATCGGCATCGCGCGCACCCACGCCCCCGAGTCCGCACTCTGCTTCAACACCAGCCCGAACTCCATCGTGGAGGCCGTCCAGCGGGTCCTCCCGAACCGGGCATTCCCGCACCCGAGCTGAGCCGGCGGCTCGGTCTCGGCGACCCGTGACGATCCTGTCGCGACGGTCCCGCTGCGAGGCATGACGCTCGAGCCGGTTGACCGGCCGTCATCCGCCCAGTGCGGCCAGCAGTTGCGTGGTGCGGGCCCGCTCCTCGTCCGAGCCCAGCGGTACCGCCACGAAATCGGTCGCGCCCGCGTCGAACAGGCGCCGGATTTCCCGCTCGACCCGGCTCTCGTCGCCGAGGACGACCGTGTCCTCGGGGCCGGCGGCGCGGCCCCGGTCGAGAATGGCGCGATAGCTGGGCAGCTGGCCGACCATCGCGAGGTCCTGCGCGAGCTGCGCGCGCACCCGGTCCTCGTCGGAGGTGAGGCAGACCGGCGCGGAGGCGACCACGCGCGCCGTGCGTTGCCCCGCCGCCTTGGTGATCACCGGCACGATGTGCTCGGCGAGGGCCGTCGCGGTGGCCCACGTGGTGATGGTTCCGTCGGCCAGTTCACCGGCCACCCGCAGCATCGCCGGGCCGAGCGCGCCGACCAGCACGGGCGGGGGCGGCGCCGGCACCTGGACCGCGCCGGCCGCCGTGAGCGTCTCGCCCCGGTAGGACACGCTCTCGCCCCGCAGCAGCGGACCGAGCACCGACAGGTATTCGCGGAGATGGCGGGCGGGACGCTCGAAGGAGTAGCCATACCACCCTTCGACGAACGGCCGGTGGCTGACGCCGAGGCCCAGCACGAGCCGGCCGCCGGCGGCTTCCTGCACGGTCAGCGCCTGCGCGGCGAGGGCGAGGGGATGCCTGGGGTAGGTCGGGATCACCGCGGTGCCGAGCTCGATGCCGCGCACCTCCCGGCCGGCGACCGCCAGCGCGCTCAGCGCGTCGCGGCCCGTGCGCTGGGCCAGCCAGACCCCGCCGAAGCCGGCCGCGGCGGCGGCGCGGGTCTGATCGACCACCGCCTCCAGCGACGGTCCCATCTCGTCCACGACAATCCCGATGCGCACGCTGTCTCCCCGGCGGTGCCGACGGCTCGCGGCGCCGCCGGACGTTCGTCGGTGATTCAACCCGCCGATCGGTCGCGCCGGAAATGCCGATGCGGCAGGGCTCCCCATGCCCGGTGGGCATGGGGAGCCCGGTGCTGCCCGGAGCGCGATCGACGGCCGACGGGCTGCGGCGCGATCAGCTCTCCTCGGGCGCCCAGCGGCGCCGCACATGCTCCACGAACCGCTTCGCGGTCGAGGACGCGGACCGTGCCGGTATCCCGATTTCCAGGCGGCTCGCGGAGAGGCCGTCGACCGGCCTGATCCGGATCCCCGGCAGCGCGCCCGGCAGCGTCGAGCCGTGGGCGAACGCGATGGCCCGGCCCAGGACGACCGCGGCGAGGACATCGGCCGTGCTGCGCACGGCCGGGCCGGCCCGTCTCGGGCGCCCGTGGACGTCCGCGCCGGTCCAGTGCTCCGCCTGCCCCGCGGTCATGCCGGCCCAGTGGGTGACGGGCTCGTCGCGCAGGTCGGACACCGCCAGCCGCTCCCGGCCCGCCAAGGGATGGTCGGCCCGCAGCATGACCAGGCGCGGCTCCTGCGCGAGCCGATCGACGACCAGGTCGTGCCGGTCGTAGCTGTCGCGCAGGAACGAGACGTGCGCCGCGCCCGCCCGCAGCTCATCCGGCTGGGACACGAAGTCGCGCGGCACGACATCCACCCGTACCCCCGGATGATCGATCTCGAAGGCCCGGCCTGCCGCCGCCACGGCCACGACATCACACTCGGGGGCCGTCACCGTCAGCGTCTCGGCGCCGGGTCGCGCGCCACGGGCCCGCTCCAGCGCCGTCCGATTGCGCTCCATCATCTCGTACGCCTCCGCGAGCAGCGCCGATCCCGCGGCCGTGAGCCGCGTGCTGTGCGGGCCGCGCACGAACAGGTCGACGCCGACCGTGCGCTCCAGCGCCCGGATCGCCCGCGACAGCGCCGGCTGTGTGATCAGCAGCCGCTGCGCGGCCCGCGTGATGCTGCCGGTCTCCGCCACGACGATGAGGTACCGGAGGTGGCGCAGCTCGAGATCGGACATAGCCCGACAATAGCCCAGCGCCTCGGCCGGGCCGCCCAGTCACTCGCGTCGATCGCGTTGCTTCGCTCGGTTGCGCCCCGGGGCCCTCGTGACTCCGCTGAGCTTCCGCGGTACGTAAGTGGTGCGGTGGTGCCGGTGCCGGGCCACGTAGGTGGGGATATCCGTGGCGCACCGGATGTGCCGCCGGGCGGGAGCGGCCATGCTGAGGCGATGGACGTGGGGCCGGCGCTAGGCGATTCTCTGCTGAGGCTCCAGCTCGCGGGCGACCAGGCTGGCGAGCGTCACCCGGGACGGCACGCCGAGTTTGCGGTACACGTTGGCGAGGTGCGCCTCGACGGTGCGCTCGCTCAGCCGCAGGCGCCCGGCGATCTGGCGATTGGAGCGGCCGACGCCGGCCAGGATCGCGACCTCGCGTTCCCGGTCGGTCAGCCCGGCCAACGGTGGCTGCGTGGTGCGGGCGGCCGCGGCGCCGGTGCGGGCGGACCGGGCGGGGCCCTGCTCGGTCAGCAGCGCGCGGACCCGCTCCAGCTCGTCGCGGACCCACACCGCGCCGCCGGCCGCGGCCTGCTCGGCCGAGTGGGTCAGCGCCCCCACCGCCTCGTCGAGCCGGCCGAGGTGGGCCAGCGTCCGCGAGGAGAACACGGCGGTGCGGGCCTGCTCGACCGGCCGGCCGGCCTCGGCGAAGCACGCGTCGGCCCATTCGAACTCGGCCCGCGCGGCCTCGTGGTCGCCGCCCAGCGCCAGCAGCAGACCTTGGGCCCGGGCCGCGTGGGCGCGCTGGCCGGGCAGGTCGAGCTGCTCCGCGAAGTCGACCGCGAGCTTGGCGAAGGTGGCCGCCTTCGTCAGCTCGCCCAGGTTGATGAAGGCGCCGATGAGGATCTCGGCGTACTCCGGGAGCAGGGGCGCGCCCACCAGTTGCAGGTCGGGGCCGCCACCGCGCAGGATGAGCTCGACGCAGGCGCGGGCGTCGCCGTTGGCCAGCTCGGCGTGGCCGCGAATCATCAGCGCGTTGCGGGCCCACCAACTGTTCACGGCGCTGCCGGTGAACAGCGCGGCGGCCTTGCGCGCGCCGGACAGTGCCGCGTCGCCCTGGCCGAGCGGAGACACCCAGATCTGGATCGGTGCCTTGATCGCGAGCACGATGCCGAGCAGGTGCTCGCTGCCGACCAGGTGCGCGGCGTCCTCGGCCTCTTCGGCGTGCTCCAGGGCCTCGGTCATCCGGCCGGTGAACATGTGCACCAGGCTCTGCCCGAGCAGGACATGCGGCAGGCCGTGGCTCTGGCCGGTGCGGCGGATGATCGCCCGGCCGCGGGCCAGGTGGCGCTCGGCGTCGGCGAAGCGCTCCAGCAGCATCTCGGCCCAGCCGAGCATGCACAGCGCCTCGCGCTCCCCGGCGAGCGCGCTGTCGGGCAGCCCGTCAACCAGCGCCCTGGCCTCGTCGGCCGCGGCCCGCGCGACCGCCGTACGCCCCAGACAGATCTCCCCGAACGCGCTGAACGCCAGCGCGGTGGCCTGGCCGAGCACGTCGCCGGCGGCCTGGGCGGCGGCGTGCGCCCAGGAGATGTCGGCCCGCGCCGCCGCGTAGTCGTTGGCCAGCAGCGTCGTCAGCCCGAGCTCCAGGCACAGGCCGACGCGCTGCGGGGACGTCTGCTCGCCGAGCCGGGCGACCTCCGCGCGCAGCAGCGCGATTGCCTCCGGGTATCGGCCGAGACGCTGCTCGGCGTGGGCGCACAGCACGACGGCCTCGGAACGCTCGACCGCGTCGACCGCGGCGCCGGTGTGCAGGATCTCGTGCAGCAGGTCGCGGCTCGCGGCGAACTGGCCGCCCAGACCCAGCGCCCGGGCCAGCCGGAAGCCGATCTCGAACCGCTGGTGGGCGAACTCCGCCGTGGCGGGCACCAGCCGCAGCGCGACCTGGAACCAGTGGGCGGCGGTCAGCGGGGAGGTGCTCATCGACTCCTCACCGGCCTGGCACAGCACCGCCACGTGCTCGGGCGACCAGGTGTCCACGCAGTGCTCGATGTGGTGCCCGCGGGCGGCGGCCGGGCCGCCCTGCGCGGTGAGCAGGGCCAACGCCCGGCGATGGACCCCGACGCGCCAGGCCGGCGCGGCGCGGTCGTAGACGGCCCGGCGGACCAGCGGGTGGCGGAAGGCGAGCTGCGAGCCGTAGGGGCCGGGCCGGATCAGGTCCCGGGCGATCAGGTCGGCGAGCGCGTGCTCCAGCCGCGACGGGTCGAGGCCGTCGACGACGGAGGTGAGGGTCTGCACGGAGAAGGGGTCGCCCAGCACGGCGGCGGTCGAGGCGACGGCCAGCTCATCGGGCGACAGCGTCAGCGTCTCGCCGAGGATCAGCGACTCCAGCCGGCTCGACCGGTCGCCGCCGGTCTCGCCGGCTCTGCGGGGCACCTCGCTGCGGTCCAGGGTCAGCAGGTAGAGCGGGTTGCCCTGGCTCTCGGCGTAGAGGTTGGCCAGCCGGCGGCCGCGGGGCCGGCCGCCGATCAGCTCGGCCGACTCGGCCCTGGTCAGCGGGCCGAGCTCGATGCGGGTCACGGCGCCGTGGTCCATGTTGCGGGCCAGGGCGTAGCGCAGGTGCGGCGGTGCCTGCCGGTCGCGGTGGGCGACCACCACGAGCAGCGGTTCGGGTATCGGCCGCCGGCTCAGGAAGTCGATGAACTCGATCAGGCCGGGGTCGGCCCAGTGCACGTCGTCCAGCAGCACGACCAGCGGCTCGGCGGCCATCGCGACCAGGAGCTCCCGCAGCGCGCGGAAGAGCCGGAAGCGGTCGATGTCCGGCTGGGCGTCCACGTCGGGCCGGTGCAAGAAGGGTATGGCCGAGTGCAGCGTCTCGGCGGTGGCCGGCGGGACCAGGTCCTCCAGCCGGGCCATGCCGCCGTAGCCCTGTAACGCCTCGATCAGCACCTGGAACGGCATCTGCTGCTCGAACTCGGCCGCCCGGCCGGCGACCACGGCCAGCCCGGCGTCGGTGGCCAGGTCTCGCACGGCGCTCAGCAGCCGGGTCTTGCCGATGCCCGGCTCGCCGACGACCTGCAGGAACCCGCCGGTGCCGGCCCGTAGTGAGTCGAGATGCGTCGATATGATGCGCATCTCTGCTTCCCGCCCGACGAAATGCGCGCGGTCAAGGGCGGGATTGCCAGGATTGGACATGGCTCGACCACTTCCTGCTCGGTCGTTCCCTGCCGAATCGACCTCCGTTGATCGTACGATTACGGACCGCCACGCGACAGGGGGTAAAGAGGCACCTGTCGATGATTCCGACAGAGATTTCCGGCCGAAGGGAGGTGAAACGAAATCCTCCGTCCGTGGCGGCTCAGGGCGCTGGAATCGCCAACAGCCGGTGCAGGCTCGCCGCCAGCTGCAGCGCGGCCGCCCGCCCGTCGGCGTCCAGTCCCAGGCCGGCCGGCCCGCGCTCGCCGGACGGGGGATGCCGGTCGACGACCACGCGCAGGGCGGCGGCGGCCTGGCGGGCGAACAGTGCCAGCAGGTCGAGCTCGTTGAGGTTGGAGCGGGACTGCGGCGCGGGGTCGAGGACCTCCAGCACGCCGAGCATCCGCTCGTCGTGCACCAGCGGCGCGGCCATGAGGGAGTTGGGCATGTACCGGGTGGACTCGGCCAGCTCGCGGTCGAACGTCGCGACGCTGGACAGGTCGTCGACCACCATCGGTTCGCCGGAGGCGACGACCCAGCCGGCGATGCCGCTGGTGGCGGGGAAGCGCCGGCCGACCAGGAAGCCCTCGCCCTGACCGGAGACGCTGTAGAAGATCAGTTCGTGGGCGAGTTCGTCCAGCAGGAACACCGAGCTGGCCTGGGCGCCGAAGATGGCGCGGGCGACGTCGACGACGGACTGCATGAGCTCCGCGGCCGACGGGTCCGTCTCGGCGATGGTGGCCGCGGACACGGCCCGTGCGCTGTTCTCGATCACGAGGCACCTCCGGTACCGACGTGCACGTTGGCGGCTGACAGGTAGAGGGCGTTTTTCAGCTGGAAGGTGGTCATCCGGGGATGCTTGGCCAGGATGCGCGCGCACAGGCCGCTGATGAACGGGGTGGCGAAGCTGTTGCCGGTGCTGCGGATGCTCGCGCCGCCCAGCCAGGCGACCGGCACGTTCTGCCCGGCGGCGAAGAACTCCACCGGAGGTGCCGGGTTGTAGAGGTAGAGCTCGGGGTCGTCCTCCTCGCGGTGGCTGCCTACCGAGATGACCGAGGCGAACCGCCAGGGGAAGCTCTCCACCGGCGTGTTGTGTGCCGAGGCAACGATCGCGATCCGGCGGAAGAACGCCTCGTCGGCGAGGGCGCGAAGCTCTTCGACGTAGCGTGGCCGGGTGGTGGACAGGCTCAGATTGATCACGTCGAAGTCCTGCTCGATCGCCCACCGCAGCCCGGCCAGCAGCATCTCCCCGCTGCCGGAAAAGCGCTCGCCGAGCACCCGGACGCTGAACAGCTCGCAGTCGGGTGCCGTGCGCCGGATGATGCTGGCGCACGCCGTACCGTGCCCGCAGACGTCGCCGCTGGTGGTCTCCTCGACGGCGAGGCCGGTTCCGTCCCGGTTGACCACCGTCCAGGAGCCGGTCAACGGCCCGACCAGCGGATGATCACGTTCCACGCCGGAGTCCACGACGCACACCCGCACGCCGTGACCGGTTGATCCGCCCCACGCCCAGGCGGGATCCACCCGCTCCCCGTCGGCGGACACCCCGATGTCCTTGGGGCCGTCATCCACCAGACGCCAGGTCAGGCTCATCCGTCCGCTCCTTCCGACGCCGCCCGGCGTAGCCCCGGCCGGTGTCCTTTCGTGTGGAAGCGCTCGGCCGCCGCGGTGGCCGAGCGCGCGGCCTGCTCGGCACGCCCCAGTCGGCGCAGCGTGGCGGCCTGATCCAAGGCGGCGACGGCCTGCACGATCGGTGAGTCGGTCGCCGCGGCGGCCGACACCGCGCGCTCGGCCAGGTCGATCGCCTCCGCGGCGCGGCCGTCGGCGGCCGCGAGCCGGGCGCGAAGGCCGTCGAGATCTGCGGTGTCGGAGCGCAGCAGCCCACTCGACGCACCGATCTGCGCGAGCCGGGCGGCGGCCTCGACCGGGCGGCCCTGGTCCAGGAGCAGCCGGGCGGCCTCCCGAGCGACGGTGCTCAGCAGCCCGCCGGCGCCCAGCCGCCCGGCCGCAGCGGCCGCCTCGTCCAGCAGGCGAAGCGCCGGACCCGGCTGGCCCGCCAGCGACTCCACGGCCGCTGCGAAGATCGGCAGAACCGCCGCGCCCTCGGCGTAGCCGAGCTCCGCACCGAGCCGGCGTGCCACGTCGAGCTGCGCGCGGGCCGGCGCCCACTGCTCGTCGAGCGCGAGCAGCACCGCCAGCGGACAGCTGAGGGTGAGCCGGACCACCGGCCGGGGGCCGGCGTGCTCGGAAAGCAACTCCCGGCAGCGGGCCACGGCCACGGGCACCGGTGTCGGTCCCCGCCACAGCGAGACGCCGATGGCACCCAGCGCCAGCGCCAGCTCGGGCTCCGCGCCTCGGCGTACGGCGTGCTCCAGCCCTATCATGAGCAACTCGTCGG
Organism: Dactylosporangium sp. CA-092794; assembly: GCF_050948465.1. Lineage (NCBI taxonomy): Bacteria > Bacillati > Actinomycetota > Actinomycetes > Micromonosporales > Micromonosporaceae > Dactylosporangium > Dactylosporangium sp. CA-092794. Next base: position 3,122,762 of record NZ_CP192044.1, read on the forward strand.
CCTCGGCGTGCCGGCCGTGCAGCTGCCGCGCCTGCGCCATCCTGATCCGGGCCCGCGCCTGCCCCAGGTCGTCCCGCATCACTTCGAAGATCGGCAGCGTTTCCCGGGCGACCGCCGCGGCGGCTTCGACCGCCGGCTCGGGGTCCACCACGGCCAGCGCGAGCCGCGCGTGCGCGGTCTCGACCGGGTCGGGCGACGCGTCGAGCACCGCGCGCAGCAGGGACCTGCCGTCGGCCGCTTGCCCGGTGGCGACCCGGATCTCACCGAGCTGGCGGGTGGCCGCGGCCCAGCCGGGCTCCCCAGCGACGAACAGGGTCACCGCGCGGTCGAGCAGCGTGCCGGCCCAGGCCAGGTCGGAGCGGGCCAGCGCCTGCGAGCCGGCCGCGGTCAGCAGCTCGGCGGCCCGTCGACGCAGGTCGTCGGTGGCCTGGGTGGACAGTCCCAGCTCGGTGCGGTACCGGTAGGCGCGCTCCAGATGATCGGCGACGGTGACCGTTGTGGTGCGCGACGCCGCCAGCAGATCGGCGGCGCGTTCGTGCCGCTCGGCCCGCGTGCGTTTGACCATGGCCTGGTAGGTGGCCTCGTGGATCAGCCCGTTGCTGAAGCGCAGCCCCGGCCGATCCGAGGCCGCGCCGGTCGGTTCGACCAGGCGCCGCCGGCCCAGCCGGGTGAGCGCGGTGCGGACCGGATGATCGTCGTCGCCGGCGGCCAGCGGTCCGCCGTGGGTACCCTCGGGTCCGGCATCGGCCAGGTCGGTCACCTGCTGCGCCGCGAACTCCCGGCCCAGCACCGCGGCGAGGTCCAGGGTGGTGCGCTCGACATGATCGAGCGCCCCGATGCGCGCGCCGAGCAGGGCTTGCAGGCTCAGCGGCAGGTCATCGGCGTGTTCGCCGGCGCTGAGCGCGGCGAGCAACTGCTCGAGGTAGAACGGATTGCCGCCGGCCGCCTCCAGCACCCGCGCCGGGCCGGTGGTCAGGTGCGCGCCGACCTCGACCAGGGTCGCCGCCATGATTTCGCTCTCCGCCATGGACAGCCCCGGCAGGACCAGCTGCGGCCGTCCCGCACCCCAGCCAGGATGCCGGTCGATCAGGTCCAGCCGGGCCAGGCAGACGATCAGGACCGCGGCCTGTTGGGGCAGGTCGACCAGCCGGTCGAGGACGTCGAGCAGCGGGTCGCTCGCCCACTGGCAGTCGTCCAGGATCAGCACCACCGGGTGCTCGCTGGAGACTGCGTCCAGCAGCCGGGCGAGGGCCGCGCAGGTGCCCTCGACCGACGGTCCCGGGCTGCCGTCCTGCAGCAGGCCGGCCGACAGGACGGCCAGCGCCTCGTCCGCGTGGTCGGGCCGTCCTCCTGATCGGGCCAGCACCTGGTGGACGACGTCGGCCAGCGGGGCCAGGCTGCCGTCTTCGCCGTACGGCCGGCACCGGCCCGTGCCGTGGATGACCGGCCGGTCCAGGCGGTCCAGCCAGGCGCGCGCCAGCCGGGTCTTGCCGATACCCGGCTCGCCGTAGACGGTCAGCAGCCGCGGGCGGCGACCCGTCGCGACGATGCCGAGCGCCAGGTCGAACTCGTCGAGCTCCCGAGTGCGGCCCACGAACGGCAGATCGAAGCGGCGCGACAGCTCCGAGGCGTCCTCGTCGATGCCGAGCAGGCGGTAGGCGATCACCGCCGACTCCTTGCCCTTGAGCCGCAGCGGGCCGACCAGCTCGGTCCGGGCTGCCGGCCCCACGGCCTGCTGGGTCAACGACCCGATCAGGATCTCGCCTTCGGCGGCGTTCTGCTCCAGCCTGGCCGCGACGTTCACCGTGTCGCCGGACACCAGTGCCTGCCGGGTGGAGACGTCCGTGCTGGTCACCGCGGGTCCGGTGTTGACCCCGATCCGGACCCGGAGGCGCACCCCGAGGGTGGCTTCGAGGTCGAGGTTCAGGCGCGCCAGCGCGGCACGCATGCCGAGGGTGGCGGCCACGGCCCGGTGCGCGTCGTCCTCGTGCATGGTGGGGACGCCGAAGACGGCCATCACCGCGTCCCCGATGAACTTCTCCACGGTACCGTCGAAGCGCTCGATCTGCCCGCGCATGGCGGCGAAGTACCGCAGCACCACGGACCGGAGGGTCTCCGGGTCCAGCTTCTCGGACAGCGCGGTGGAGCCGACGAGGTCGCAGAACACGACGGTCACCAGCTTGCGCTCCTCCAGGGCGACGGTTGGCGTGTTCTGCGCGCCGCAGGTTGGACAGAAGCGTGCGTTCGACGGCAACACCCCGTCGCACGAGGCACAATTCATGATGACTTCCTCATTCAGAACAGCAGCGGGCCGGCGATTTCGCTGTGCGCCATGACGTCCGGGCCTACCTCGTCGAGCCTGGTCTTGATGTCGACCAGGATGGCCAGCTCGTCGGGGGTGAGATCGCGCAGGACGTCCTGCTGCTCAGGGGTGAGCTCGCGGATCGCGAGCCCCTTCGCCTCGAGTTCGCTCAGCGTGTACCGGTGCTCAGCCATACCCTGTCTCCCTTTGTCATGCGCGCGAACAGTCCGACCAGACTGTCTATTGTGTAGAGTCCGCTGACCGCGACCGCGTGCTGCAGGGCGGTGGGCAGTTCGAGCGAGTCCAGCAGGTCGAAGACCGCGTCGGCGTGCCCCCGGTCCAACTCGGCGTGCGCGCGCACCGTGCGGACGGCGGCCTCTGGAACGTCCGAAGTGGACACTATCCAGTCGGCGAACCAGCCGGCCGGGGCGTTGTCCTCCAGAACCGCGATGTACCCGAGCAACACGACCGGGTGGTAATGCGCGATCCAGTAGTACTGCGCACCTACCAGGCTGGCCACGACCGGTGGTGGCTGGTCCCGCAGCGGCTGCCCGGGGTCGGCGCCCAGGGCGGCCAGGTCGGCCAGCAGCCACTCGTCGTGGTAACGCTCCTCGGCGATGTGCTCCGTCAGGTAGGCGTGGAGCCGGCCGGCGACCGGGTCACTCGGGCCCAGCTCGACGCAGCGCCGCGCGGCCAGCTCCATCAGCGGCACCGAGGCGCGGATCACGGTGTGCATCGTGCTGAGGTATGCGGGAAAGCTTTGGCCCAGCCCGTCCGGCTGCCACAGCCGCGCGGCGGCCGCGCGCAGTGCCGGTGCCGCCAGCGAGAACTTGGTACGCAGCGCGGCGGAGTTGGTCATCATGCTGCCTCCTCGCTCGCCGGCAGGGCGACCAGCTCCGCGTAGCGGGCGCACCCGTGGCGGCGCACGAGCGTCACCGGGCCGGATGCGACCTGGACGCGGGCGGCCTGCCGGTCCAGCAACGCGCCGGCGGCACCGGATGCGAAGCCTTGCACCGCCTCGATCACGTCGGGGTGCTCGCCGAGCCGCCGGCACGCCGTGCAGTAGCCGGCTGCGGGCTTGCCTTGGCTGGCCAGCAGGTAGACCGGCCCGGTGACGCGGATCATCCGAAGCGTCGGGGATGCCAGCGCCCGGGCCCGCGCGCCCGCCCAATCGTCCGTGCCGATGTGTCCCAGCCGCAGGTGTTCGGGCGCCGGTCGAGCGTCCACTGTGGTCTGGTTGCAGCAGGCCAAGATCATGCCGTCGTGGGCCACGACCGGCCAGGCGGCCATGGCGCAGGGCAGTACCTGCCGCCGCTCGGCCGGTGCCGGCTGTGCGGCGAGCCACGCCGCGGCCCGGCCGACCGGCCGGACCGTGTTGACGAGCATCGGCACCTGGTCCCCGAAGGCTTGGCGCGCCCGCGCGGTCAGCTCGGCCAGATAGGGATCGTCGTCGCCGAAGCCGGCCACGTGCAGGCTGACCGGCACGCCCGCGTCGAGCGCCCACCGTAGCAGCCGGAACACGTCGTCCCTGGGGATCTGTCGCTCGTGAAAGGCGTCGATGCTGACCGAGAAGTGGTCGACCGCGCCGATCGCGCGCATGATCCGGGCCGGCGGCCGGGATTGTCGCGCGAAGTAGGCGCCGGTCAACAACGCGCTGCGAGTCCCGGCGCGGCGCGCCGTCTGCGCCACCTCCGTTGCGAGTTCCGGCCGCAGCAGCGGTTCACCGCCGGTCATCATGACGACTTCGGGGTGGTTGTCGTCGGTGAAGGAGCCGACGAACCGCAGCAGGTCGCCAGGGTCCGGCTCCTGACCCACCATTGTGGAGCCTGACGAGCAGTGCGCGCAGCGCAGCGGGCACCGAGAAGTGAGCGTCACGAGGAGTCCGGCGCAGGGCACCGGGCGCATTCCCACGAGCTCGGCGAGGCGCATGGCCGGCCCCCTTTCGTCACCCGGTCCCGTGCACTTGAGCAGAGTGTTCGGCGATCGGGTTCAATGCCGGGTGGCGGTCGGTTCGAAATCGGTATATCGATCGAATCGACCTGCGTGGATACCATTCACATACCGGCAGCGAACCGTTCTCGCAGCACCGCCGCCTAGCGTCCAATGCATCGGCGAAATCAGCCGTTGCAGGCACCGCGACACAAAGGAGATCGGCCGTGACCGAGAACATCCAGCCCACCCCGGACCAGGACCCCGACGAGATCATCGCCCTGCAGGAGACCGCCTCCGAGGACGGCGACGTGGAGGCGCACAGCGTCGCCGGCAGCAGCGTCAGCCTCACCCTCTGCGCGGCGGAGAGCTGACCCAGGGTCTGGGCGATTCGACGGCGGGCCCGGTCGCACGCGACGCGGCCGGGCCGACCGTCACTGCGCCGGTGGTCAATGCCTCTTCTCATTAGGAGATGTCCGTGACGCATATCCCGATCGAATTCAGTGTGGCGCATCCGGAGTTCTACGCGCCGCTGGAGACCGCGCGCGACGGCGACGGCGTCCTGCGGCCGCAACGCGTCCCGGATGGCTGGGGCCGCATCGAGTCCGGACTGTGGACCGTATGGCAACGGCCGGGAACCGCCACCGTCGTGGATGTCGACGACGGCTGGAAGGTGCACGTGTCGGCCCGCCCGAACCGGCTGCAGCGCGTCCTGGACGTGGCCGCGGACATCTGTTTCGCGCAGGCGGTGCCCTTCAAGCACCTGTCCACGAGGCTCTTCTACTGGTGGGCCCACCAGAAGTACGCGCAGCGCCCGCAGAGCGGCAAGTTCATCGCGGCCTACCCCGAGGACGTCGACGCCGCGCGCCGGCTCATGGATGCGCTGCGGGACGCGCTGGCGGACGAGGACGGCCCGTTCGTCCTCACCGACCGCCGCTACCGGGACTCCCGTACGGTGCATTACCGCTACGGGGCCTTCACCAGCCGCCTGGAGATGCAGGCGGACGGCACGCGCAGGTCGCTGGTGAGCGACGGAAACGGTCGCGCCGTCGTCGACCGTCGCGGTGTCTCCTTCCGCTTGCCGGACGGCGTCGTCGATCCCTTCGTGGACCCGGCCCCGCATGCCCCGCGCCCCGCGCGCCGCGGCGGGTTCGGCGGGTTCGCGGTTGATTCGTCCGTTCGGTTCACCAACGCCGGCGGCACGTACCGCGGCCATGAGGTCGCCACCGGTCGGCGGGTGTTCATCAAGGAGGCCCGGTCATGGACCGGCCTGAGCCGGGCCGGCGCCACCGCGACGGAACAGCTGCGCGCGGAGTGCCGGACGCTGGAGGCGTTGCACGCGCTGGCGCCGGGGCTGGCTCCGGAGCCGATCGCCTACTTCCGGGCGTGGGAACACGAGTTCCTGGTGACCGAAGAGGTGCCCGGGGTTCCGTTGACGCACTGGCTCGCCACGACGTTTCCCCTGATCACCGTCGGACCGACCGCGGCTGACATCGCCGCCTACTACGACCGCTGCGAGAAAATCATCTCCGGGGTCGAGCAGGCGCTCGCCCGGCTGCGCGCGGTGGGCTACCTCTTCGTCGATGTCAGCCCCGGCAACGTGCTGATCGCGCAAGACGACACCGTCCGGCTGGTCGACTTCGGTGGGGCGCACCGCCTGGGCGACACCTTTACGCTCGTGGGCACGGAAGGCTACTCGCCGCCGCAGCATCTCGTCGGTGACGACCTGACCGTGTACGACGACTACGGCATTGCGAGCCTGGCGCAGCTGCTGCTGGGGCCGCTGAACCATACGGCGCAGCGCGACCCGGGTGTGCTGGCGCACATGCACTGCGACCTGAACGAACTGGCGCCGGTCCCACCGGCCCTGTGGCGGCGGGTGACCAGGTTCCACCAGCCCGGGACCAGCTCGCTGCCGCGGCCCGAACAGGTGGCCGCCGACCCGATCCGGTACCTGACCGAGCTGCGGGACGGGGTCGCGGATGCGCTCGTGGCGATGGCGGACGTGGACAACCCGGAAAGGGTCTTCCCCACGATCGCCGAAGGGTACGCGGCCAACACCGTGTGCGTGGCCTACGGGACCGCAGGAGTGGTGCACGCGCTGCGCCGCGCCGGGCGGCCCCTGCCCGACGGCCTGCTCGACCGGCTGCGCCGCGACGCGCTGGACAAGGCGGCCGATCTGGCTCCGGGACTGTACGTAGGTACCGCCGGCATCGCGTGGGTGCTCGCCGACTGCGGCCTGCTCGAAGAGGCGGCGCACCTGCTCGCCATGGCCGAGCAGCACCCGGTGACCGGGGACTGCGCGACGATGTTCGGCGGATCGGCCGGCGTCGCCCTGGCCCACCTGGCCTTCTACGGCCACACCGGGGACCAGCGCTACGTCGACCGGGCGCTTGCGCTCGCCGCGGCACTCCCGCCGGATGATCAGCTCACCCCATACGTCGGGCCGAACAACGCCACCGGGCTGATGCACGGTCGCTGCGGAGTCGCGCTGATGCTCCAGCAGTTGGCGGGCGTCACCGGCGACGACCGGCACCTGGCCCGCGCGGTCGGGCTGCTGCACGCCGAGCTCGATCGGGCCATCGATCCGGACGCTCCCGGCCTGGTCTTCCCGCCCGCGGCGGCGGACAACCGGGCCTGCCCGTATCTGTTCACCGGCTCGGCCGGAGTGGCCTATACCGCCACTCGCTGCCTGCGCGACGGCCCGGACGAGCGGCTGGCCGAGGCGCTGCCCCGGTTGCTCGCGCCGCTTCGGCTGTCGTACACCATCATGCCGGGGCTGTTCCAGGGGCTGGCCGGCTTCGCCTTCACCCTCGCCGACCACGCCGCCCTCGCCCACGACGAAGCGGACCGCCAGTCCGCGATCCGCAGCGCCCGGCGGTTGTTCAAGTTCGCCGTACCGCACCCGACGGGTGTCCGTTTCCTCGGCGATCACCTCTTGCGGTTCAGCGCCGAACTGTGGAGCGGGTCCGCCGGCATCATGCTGGCCCTGTCGCAGGTGCTGGCCCCGCGTCCCGATGCACTGTTCACTGTGGACACTCTGATCGACGACTCGCGGTCGGCTCGGTGGCTTGCGGGCGAGCGCCGCACGTCCACCGTCCACGAACTGGCGGGCTAGCCGGAGAGGCGGAACAGACCATGCGACGCGACCTCAACCTGTACTGGTGGGGGCAGACGACCTCCGCCTTCGGCTCGGTCTTCACCCTCATCGCCATGCCCATCATCGCGGTCACCCACCTCGACGCATCGCCGGGGGAACTCGGTTTGATCAGCGGGGCGGGGATCCTGCCGATCCTGCTGTTCGGCCTGCCGGCAGGCGCCATCGCCGACCGGATCGCCCGGCCGCGGCGGGTCCTGATCGCCCTCGACTCGACCTCCGCGCTGGCGGTCGGGGTGGTCGCGCTGGGGATGGCGAACAACGCCGTAGCCGTCCCCTGGCTGATCGTCCTCAGCTTCATCAGCGGCTGCGTGACGATCCTCGCCGAGGTCATCTACTTCATTCACCTGCGGCAGCTGACCGGCGCGGAGGGCATCGGCAAGGCCCGGGCACGCCTGCAGGCGGGACAGTACGGCGCGGGGTTCGCCGGCCGGCTGCTGGCCGGTCCCATCATTGTCGTGCTCGGTGCCGGAGCGGCGCTGGCCGTTGACGCGCTCAGCTACGTCCTCAGCGCCGCGGCGTTGTTGAGCATGACGCCGGCCGTCGCCGTCTCCCGGGAGCCATCGCGCGACCCGGCGCCGAGGGTGGCCGGTCTGCTCCGCGGCATGGGGGCCGGCCTGCGCTTCTTTGCCGGTGACGCCTTTCATCGGGCGCTGATGGTGGTCATCATCGTGCCGATCGCCACCATGGCCGGCATCGGCGCGCTCACCGCGCCGTTTCTGCTCAACGTCGTACACGTACCCACCGCGGCGTACGGCCTGCTCTTCGCTGCGACCGGCCTGATGGGCCTGGCCGGATCGGCGGTGGCCGGGCGGCTGCTACAGCGGGATCCGCGGCTGCTCACCCTGACGTCGTTCGCCGCGGGGACGGCATGTGCGCTGCTGCTGCCGCTGGCCGTCGGACCGCTCCCGCTGGCGGCCACGTTGGCCGCGCTCGGCATCAGCCTGCCGCTGTTCTTCGGCGCCATCGCCAACGTCACCCTCGGCCCGGTCATCGTCGCCGATGTCGCCGAGGATGCCATGGGGCGTACGGTGGCCATGCTGCGCGTCCTCGGGGCGGCTGCGGGGCTGATCGGCGCCTTGGCCGGCGGCTTCCTCGGCGACTGGATCGGCGTCCGTCCGTCCATCCTGCTGCTGGAGGCGTGTGCCCTGGGAGCGATCGCGATAACCCTCCCGCCAGCCGTCCGCGCGGTCCGTCACCTGCCCCCGACGTCCTCGCCGGACAAGGTCGTCGAGGCTGGCGAGCGGGAAGCGGCGCCGCTGTGACGCTCCCGCAGGAAGACGCGGATCAGCGGGGACAGCGAATAGCGGGTACCGCCGGAGTGCGCCTCGACGTCGTCGGCCTCGACCGCCTCGACGAGATGCGCCTCGATGAGGCGTTCGATCGTCACCTCGGCCCGCGAAACGTCCGTGCCGAGGGAGCCGGCGATCTCCGGGACCGCGAACGTCGGGGCGGTCAGCGCCGCGAGGAGGTCCAGCGCGGCGCGGTCGTCGGGGGTCAGATCCTGGTAGGACACCGCCAGCCGGGGCCGCAGCTGGAGGTCTCCGGCGACCAACTCGTCCAGTAGCCGCCGCTCGTCGGTGAGCCGCTCGGCGTAGCGGGCCAACGTCAGGTGGCGCAGCCCGGCGAGCTTGGCGCCCACGATCCGGATCGCCAGGGGCAGCCCGCAACAGACCTCCGCCAGCCGCCGGGCCGCTTCCGGCTCGGCGGCGACCCGCTCGGGTCCGATCAGCAGGCCCAGCAACCGCACCGCCTCGGCCTCGGGCAGCGGCTCCAGGACGAGGTGTGTCGCCGACTCCAGGCCGCCCAGGTGCCGGCGGCTGGTGACCAGGACGACGCTGTCGCCGGCGGCCGCCAGCACCGACCTGACCTGGGTCTCGCTGACGGCGTCGTCCAGCACCAGCAGCATCACCCGGCCGGCCGTGGACTCTCGCAGCAGCGCCGCGCGTTCCTCCTCGGTGTCCGGCAGGGCCCCGGTCAGGCCGATCCCGCGCAGCAGGTCTCCCAGCACATCGGCGGCGGCGCGGGCCCGGCCGTCGGACGCGCGCAGGCAGCCGAGGATTCGGCCGTCGGGGAAGCGCTCGCCCAGCCGGTGCGCGCAGTGCACGGCCAGCGCCGTCTTGCCGACTCCGGCCGGCCCGCTGATCGCCGCGATGCCGCGGTGGTCCGCCCTGGTCACCATGTCGAGCAGGGTTTCGACCTCGTGCTCGCGCCCGGTGAAGTCGCCGACATCGCGGATGAGGCTGCTGCGCTCGGCGGTGGTGGCCCGCACGCTGGCCGGCCGGAGCCGGCCCAGCGCCGCCACGTGCAGGCTGGGGTCGCCGGTCAGGATCGCCTCGTAGAGCCGCGCCAGCACCGGACTCGGCCGCAGCCCCAGCTCCCGGGCGAGCAGTTGGCGCATCGTGTCGAACTGGGCGAGCGCGTCGGTCTGCCGGCCCGAGCGGTAGAGGGCAAGCATCTGGGCGTGACGCAGCCGTTCGCGCAGCGGGTGGTGACGGGCCAACCCGTTCAGCTCCTCCACCAGATCCGTGTGGTGGCCCAGCGCGAGCTTCGTCTCGGCCCAGTCCTCATAGGTGGACAGGTACTGCTCGCCCAGCTGCTCCGCCTCGTCCGCGACGGCCTGCGCCGAGCTCAGCTCGGGCAGGACCGGCCCACGCCACAGCCGTACGGCCTGCCCCAGCAGGTCCGCACCGGCCGCGGCGTCACCGCGGCGTAACTCGATGCGCCCGGCGCGGGCGAGCTCCGCGAATTGCAGCGCGTCCAGCTGATCGGGCCCGATCTGGATCAGATAACCGGGCGGGTTGTGCCGCAGCCGCGGGCCGGCACCATCCTCCGCAACGAGCAGCTTGCGCAGCGCCGATCCGTACACCTGGATGTTCTTGTGCGCGGTGCGCGGCGGTTCGTCGTGCCACAGCGCCTCGGTGAGCACGGCCACGGATACGGTCCGATTGGCCCGGCACAGCAACAAGCCGAGCATGATCCGCTGTTTCAGTGGCCCGAGTTGAAGGCGCCGGGTTCCCTCGTACGCCTCCAATGCCCCCAGAATTCCCAACCTCACCTGCATACCGGTAGCCTGATTGCCGCGGCTGCGCGGCCACATCCGGTCCAGCACGGACAACCCCACCTAGGTGGCATGCCGCCAGATCGCCGCCCGGCACGTAGGTGGATGATCGACGTCGTGCTCGGGAGGGCACCGCACGTGGGACCCGCGGCGATCAAGAGGATTGCCAGGAGCCCGAGCAAGAGAAAAGTGGAGGGCGTGCTCCAGGGATCGGGTTCGATGTGACGGTGGTGTTCATGGTCTTCCTCGTCAGAGCCCGGCGAGAGACACTCGTCGCCCTTCGGCGGCCGACCGGCCGATCGCGTCCAGGAGCCGGTGACGTTTGACGGCGTGGGTGAAGTCAGGGGCGGTCGTGGTGCCTTGGTTGAGATCGCGCCGGATCGCCGCGTATGCGTGCACCAGGGTGTGAATCGGTGTCCCGGCCAGATGGGGGTAGTCGTCGTAACCATCGGGCTGGGTCAGCTCCGACAGCCGGTCACGACCTCGTGAGCCGCGTACCGTAACGGGACCGAGGTGCGGATACCCGGCGGCGGTGACCTCCAGGGTGCCCTCAGTGCCGTCGATGAGCAGAGAAAAACCGGGTCCCGACAGCGTTCCGCCACGGTGATGGGCGCAGAGAACGGCTCCGCCCGGCAAGGTGCCGGAGACGGCAATCTGATCCTCGGCGGTCATGTGGACCGTCCGATCGGTGCGGCCGAGAGGGACGAGCGGCCGCCGGACCGCTGTCGAAGCGACCACGTCTTGCAATTCGCCGACGATCATCGACACCAGGTCGATGGCGTGCCCGAATGCGATGGTGAGCATCGTGGCTCCGAGTGAGCGGTCGAGCGTGTACCGCATGCGCTCGGAGACAGGGGTGCCCCATTCGATGGACGACGCCAACACCGTCGCGGAAAGCACCTCTCCCACGTATCCGTCGGCGACGAGATCAGCCAGCCAGCGTGCGGTGGGCGAGGAACGCCCTTGGAGACCGATAAACGTACGCTTCCCGCGGCCGGCTTGCGCCATCTCCTCGGCCTCGGCCAGGTCGACGGCGAACGGCCACTCGCTGAGCACCGGAACTCCCGCCTCCAGCGCGGGCAAGACCAGTTCACGGTGCCGAGGCACGTTGACCGCGACGACCACAAGGTCGACATTCTCGTCCTCGGCGAGCTGCTTGACCGATGCGTAACCGGGCACCCCGAATGCGGCGCCAGCAGCGTCCGCCGACGCGCTGGAACTCGTCGCCAGAGCCGTCAGTTCCAGGCCGTCGACGGCCGACAATGCGGGTAGGTGTGCTCCGGCGGCCCACCCTCCCGACGCACTCAGGCCCACGATCCCGACGCCGATCGGACGTCCCCTCGGCTCTCCCATCGCTTTCCTCTCGCGTTGCGCGCTCCCGCGTGGCGGGCGGCGAACCTGCCAGTTATATTCTTATCGGTACAGAAGTGAGCGCAGCCGAAGCAGAGCAACCCCGAAGCCGGTCTTCAGATCAGGCGCAGGGGCGCTAGTCGGGCCATGCGAGCAGCGCCGTGGCGGCGATCTCATCGAGTTCGTCGGTCCCCAGGCCGTTCGCGGCCTGGACCGCGATGCCGAATCCCATCGTCATGATGTAGCGGGCGAGGCGCCTCGGATCGGCATCCTGCCCAAGATCACCCTCTTCGACGGCCCGCCGGAAACGCTCCTCGAGGCGTACGCCCGCGTCGTTGCGCCAGTCGACGAGCACATCGTGTGCCGGGCGGCCCTGCTCACTCAACGCCAGCGCACCCTGAACGGACAGGCACCCGGCAGGGGCGCCGGGTGACGTCGTGGTCCGGACGGCCCCACGAAGGAACGCCTCGGCGACCTCGCGCGCCGTGGGTTCACGCAAAGCGAGCGTCGCGTAGGAGGCCGGACCTTCGGCGTAGCGCTCCACGGCCTTGCGGAAGAGCTGCTCCTTGTTGCCGAAGGCGGCATACATGCTCGACTTGGTGATTCCCATGGCGCCGGTCAGATCCGTGAGGCTGGTGCCGTCGTATCCTCGCGCCCAGAACACCTGCATCGCGCGTTCCAGCGCCTCGTCGATGTCGAACTCCCTGGGCCGCCCGAAGGCCGCACTCCGCGAAGCACCCATGGCGGCATCCTCCTAGCTCCAGAGCTGACGTTGCCGACCCCGTGGCGCGGCTCACAGCCTCCTCGAACTCAACTTTAGTACCGATCGGTCCCAATGTGCTAGCGTTCTGGACCGATCGGAACTTAAGTTGGCCGGGTTCACATCAGAAAGAGGACATCACGATGAAAACCGCCTCCCTCGGTGGGCTGGAAATCTCCCGCATCGGTCTCGGCGCCATGGGAATGTCGGCCTTCTACACCGGAGCCGGACGGCTGGACGACCAGTCGATCCGAACGATCCGGCACGCCCTGGATCTCGGGGTCACCCACATCGACACCGCCGAGGTCTACGGACCCTTCACCAACGAGGAGCTGGTCGGCCGGGCCATCAAGGGGCGCCGGGACGAGGTGGTGCTGGCCACCAAGTTCGGTCTCGTCTCCCACACCGGCCGGCCGGGGCCGGACAGCACGCCGGCCAACATCCGGCTCGCGGTGGAGGGATCGTTGCAGCGGCTGGGAACCGACCACATCGACCTCTACTACCAGCACCGTGTGGACCAGGACACGCCGATCGAGGACACCATCGGAGCCCTGGCGGACCTGGTGGCCGAGGGCAAGGTCCGCCACATCGGCCTCTCGGAGGCGGGACCCGCGACGATCCGGCGGGCACACGCCGTTCACCCGATCGCCGCAGTGCAGTCCGAGTACTCGCTGTGGACCCGCGACCCCGAGGCAGCGGTGCTGCCGGTCCTGCGGGAACTGGGAGTGGGCCTCGTCCCGTACTCACCGCTCGGCCATGGATTCCTCACCGGCAACATCCGCACGCTGGACGGACTCGACCCCGACGACTGGCGCCGCACCAACCCCCGCTTCACCGGCGGCAACCTCGAACGCAATCTGCGCATCGTCGACGAGGTCCGCGCCGTCGCCGCCGAAGCCGGCGCCACACCCGCACAGGTCGCCCTCGCCTGGCTGCTCGCCCAGGGCGACGACATCGCCCCCATCCCCGGCACCACCCGCATCGACCGGCTGGAGGAAAACACCGCCGCCACCGGCCTCGGGCTCACCGATGGCCAGGTCGCCCGGCTGAACGGCCTTGCCTCGGCCTCCGGCGAACGTTACGACGAAGCGAACATGGCGGCCATCGACCACTAAGCGATCCTGAGCCAGACGCGCTGCCGAGCTCGTCAAGCTGCCTCAACGCCGCCTCCGTCCTCCCGGGCCTCAACCCCGCGCCTCACCTCTGCTCGATGCGATTGCGGCTCCGCAAGAATCCCGCCTGTCGAGAGACCTGACGCGGCGCCGTGCTCACCGTCGCGAACGTACGGCTGGAGCCATATCGATCGGCACAAGACCGATCATGCGTTTAGGGGAAATCATGAGAAAAAGAATGACCATCCTGACCGGAGCCGTCGTTGCCGCCATCACCGGTGCCACCGCCCTCCTGGGGACGGGCCCAATTCCGGCTGATGCCGCCGCGACCTCGAGGTCGGAGCCCGCCTTGGTGCAGAGCGCCGCCACCCGGACCAACGAGTCGTCCGAACGGCTACCGAACGGCTACCACTCGAACTACGCGAGTGTGAACGGTTTCCGGATGCATTACCTCCGCGGGGGCAGCGGCTCACCGGTCGTGCTTCTGCACGGCTTCCCGCAGACGTCCGCCGAGTGGCAACCGCAGCTTGAGGCACTCGCCAAGAACCACACGGTGATCGCGGTCGACCTGCGCGGGACCGGCGACTCCTCCGTGCCGGAGCGCGGCTACGACACGGCACAGCTGGCTGACGACGTGCACGTGCTGCTCGCCCGTCTCAACCTCAACAAGGGCGTACAGATCGTGGCCCACGACATCGGCGCGTGGATCGCCTACCCGTACGCCGCGATGTGGCCCACCGAGGTCAGCCGAATGGTGGTGATGGAGGGGCCCATCCCCGACCGATCCCTCTACACGTTCCCCGCCTTCTCGCCCGAGGGTGAGCTGTCAACGTGGCACCTTGGATTCTTCCAGGAGGACTTCGCTCAGGATCTGGTCCGTGGGCACGAGCGTGACCTGGTCAAGGGGTTCATCGAGCAGTATCTGGCAGTGGACAGTGCCTTTGACACCAGCGACTACGAGTTCTACGCCCGATACCTGCGCGAGCCCGGCCGGTTCAAGGCATGGATGAACATGTACCAAGCGCTTCACACGGACATCGCCCAGAACGAGAACTTCCGCAAGACAGGGCCGCTGCGGATGCCCGTCCTGGCCGTCGGTGGCGAAGAAGCGCTAAGCAGTGCCGTCGGTAATCAATGGCAGAGCTACGCCTCGAACGTCGAGACCCAGGTAATGGCCGGCACCGGCCACTGGCTCACCGAAGAACGACCGCGGGAACTCACCGCGCTGCTGCTCGAGTTTCTGCGCTGACGGCGGGAGACGCTGACACCCACCGTCGATCGCCAGGGCGTGCACTGTCCTCGGACAGCGCACGCCCTGGCCCTCTGCTGCTGACGCCGGGTCAGGCCCGGCCATGCACGACGTTCGCCCGCCCGGGAGCGGGCGTCTCCATGCGGCTCACCTCGTCGGCCAAGAGCTCGTAGAACGTGTCACGGTGACGGGTGACCGCGGTTGACAACCGAGAAGTCCGACGCAATACTCACGCTGTCCAGATTGGTGTGCCGAAGCAAGCGATGTTCCAGGGGGCCTGGACGGTTTCGTGCCCGCTAGCTGCGTGGCCGGCTTCGGTCGAGGGCAACCGTCGACGCGCGGCCCTGCTGGCCGGCATCGCGTGCGGCAAGTGTCCTCCAAGGCGCAGATCCTCGGTGCGGTGGCCCGAAGACCATCAATGAAAATCCTGCGGCCACGCGTACCGTTCGCAGGGTCGGCTGGGACGAGAGGCAGCAGCGCGTGAATGGAGCTTCGGAACCCGCGCCGCCGGGCCAGCCGTCCCACCCGGAGGACCGGCTGATGACCTTCGGCCCGAGTCCTGAACGCGTCGGGCGCGCCCGGCCCTCCTCGGCGGCGTTGCCCTTCTGGGCCTGGTGCGTCATGGCCCTGTTCTGCACGACGTTGTACACCGTCTCGGTGCCCCTCACGAGCTCCGTGTACAAGCTGGATCTGGTCATCGCCTTCACCGTCGCCACCGTCCAGTGCGGCTCGCTCGTGCTCGCCGTCTTCCGGCCGCGGCTCGCTGCGGCGGCGCATCTGCTGTCGATCGTGGCGCTGGTGCTCGCCACCCGGGGCTCGGGCGGTGAGCCCTGGCCATTGCCCGTCACGGGGCTCATCTCGCTCGGCGCCCTCATCCTCGTGCTGGGCATCCGCGAGCGGTGGATCGTCTCGGTGGCCACGTGGTGGTTGAGCATCGTCGTCCTGGTCGCCCTCATCGTCACGGCTCCGGGGCGGTACCCGCTGCGGGACCAATGGGGCACCAACCTGACGATCTACGCCAGCTACACGGCCACCGTGCTGGCGGCGGCGATCGCCATCGGTCAGCGCCGCCGGATCCGGGCCGACCTGGCCGAGGCGCGGCGCGATGTCGAGCTCGAGCAGGCCCAGCGGCGGTACGTGGAGGAGCGCGCACGCATCGCGCGGGAGCTGCATGACGTCGTCGCGCACAGCATGTCGCTGATTCACATGCAGGCGCTGTCGGCGCCGTTCCGGCTCAGCGAGGCGACCCCGGCGGCGGTGAACGAGGAGTTCCAGGACATCGCCCGGTCCGCCCGCACCGCGCTCGCCGAGATGCGCCGGCTGCTGGGCGCCCTCAGGTCCGACGACGACGCCGACCTCGTGCCGCAACCGCAGCTGAGTGACATCCGCGACCTCGCCGCCGTCACCTCCCGCGCGGACATCCCGATCCGGCTCGACATCGACGCGGCCGCGGCCGCGGCGAGCCCCGTCGTCCAGCTGACGACCTATCGCATCGTGCAGGAGGCGCTCAGCAACGTCGTGCGTCACGCGCCCGCCGCCGCCACCGACGTGACCGTCCGGGCGGCCGGAACCTCGCTGCACGTGTCCGTGCGCAACGCGCCGGCCCCGGCCGGGTCGAGCCCGGCCGGCACGCCCGGCCCCGACCGCGGCGGGCAGGGACTGCGCGGGATGCGGGAGCGTGTGCACCTGCTCGGCGGCCGGCTCACCACCCGGCGCACCGGCGACGGCGGCTACCTCGTGGACGCTACGATCCCCGCGGCGATCGGTCGGGAACGGGAGATCCAATGACCATTCGCGTGCTCGTCGTCGACGACCAGCCCATGTATCGCGTGGGACTGGCCGCCATCCTGGGCGCCGAAGCGGACATCACCGTGGTCGGCGAGGCCGGCGACGGCGAAGAGGCGGTGGCCCGCAACCGCTTCCTCCACCCGGATGTCGTGCTGATGGACGTGCGGATGCCGAAGATGAACGGCATCGACGCGACCCGCCGGTTGACCCGCCCGGCCGGCGCCGCGAACGTCCCCCGCGTGATCATGCTGACCACCTTCGACATCGATGAGTACGTCTATGCCGCGCTCGAGGCCGGTGCCAGCGGATTCCTCCTCAAGGACGCGGACGCCCAGCAGCTCACGTCCGCGGTCCACGTCGTCGCGAACGGCGACTCGCTGCTGGCCCCACGGGTCACCCGCCGGCTCATCGAGAACTTCGTCGCCAGCAAACCGGCCGGCCTGAAGTCGACGACCGTGTTCAACAGCCTCACCGACCGCGAGCGGGAAGTCTTCCTCCTCATCGCCACCGGCAGGTCGAACGCCGAGATCGGCAAGGAACTGTTCATGGCGGAGCAGACGGCGAAGAGCCACGTCAGCCGGATCCTGACCAAGCTGCAGCTCCGCGACCGCATCCACGCGGTCATGCTCGCCTACGACACCGGGCTCGTCACCCCCGGGTCGTCCGCCTGACGCGATCCGGGCGCCCCGGCCCGGGCGAGCACCGTCCACAGGGGAGCACCCGCGGGTCCGATCCGGCCCGTACGCGGGTACTGGTGGCCGGCACCGCCGGAGTGATGCCCCGCCCCTGAGTGCCCTCATACGGTCTGTGCGCCGCCGAACGAGCGGCACCGGCAACGAGTCAGGAGCACAGACATGACCACCACCACGAACACACCCGGCAAGGCCCGAATCTTCACCCGCCGGCAGCGGAAGGCTCTGACCCTCACCGGGATCGTCGCGGCCGGCCTCGCCGTGGCGAGCTTCGGGTCCTACGCCGTCGTGCGGGCCGTCCCGCCGAAGTTCCCCCTCGTCTACTCGGAGCGACTGCAGCCGGGCGCGACGGAGGGCGTCACTGTCGCTGACCCCGCGACGGCACTGACCTTCGCGCGGGTCGACACCGGACACGGTCCCACCGTGCTCGCTGTCACGAAGTACAACGGAGGAACCATCACCGGGGTGGACATCAACGCCGCCGCCGGCACGGCCTTCACCGAACCGATCGCCGCGTTCAACCGGCTCGGATACGCGGCGATCCAGGCGATCGCCAGCGACACCTCCCGGCCGCGGGTCACGACGAAGGCCTCCGACACCCTCACCTCGCTGGACACGCACTCCCACCACGTCGGTATCGGCACCAACTACATCGAGCACCAGGCCGAGGCGACCATCGAGGAACCGTTCGTGTTCCCCAAGATCGCAGCACCCACCGACTCCGATGAGCCCCTGCGCGCCGGAACCCACGGCCTCCTCGACTACGAGGTGGAGCTCGGCATCGTCGCCCTGAACGACATCACCACGCAGACGGGCATCCCGGAGCATCTGGGTCTGGTCCTGTCCAACGACTGGACCGACCGCGAACTGCTGGTGAACCAGATCGAGGTGGACAACCTCACCAGCGGCGCCGGGTTCACCAACGCGAAGAGCCAGCCCGGCTTCCTCAGCACCGGTGACCTGTTCGTCATCCCCGCCGACTGGGAGTCGTACTACAAGCAGTTGCAGCTCGACCTGTTCGTCAACGGCGACCTGCGCCAGCGTGCGCACCCGTCGAACCTGATCTGGGACGTCCGCACGATGATCGAGAAGGTCCTCGCCGCCGGGGACCGGACCTGGGACAGCGACGGCGTGCCTACCCACCTGACGGCGCAGCCCGGCGTGATCCCGCGGGGAACGATCCTGCAGACCGGGACCCCCGAGGGCGTCGTGTACCGCGCCCCCGACACCCGGCAGCGCTTCCTCGGGTTCATGGAGTGGGCCGGCAGCTTCGGCACCAACGCCGACTCGATCGTCGACTCCGCCCTCAAGGTCTACGTCCGCGAGGCGCACGAAGCCAACGTCTACCTCAAGCCCGGCGACCAGATCGTCACCCGGGCCGAGGGGCTCGGGCAGATCTTCACCACCATCATCCCCGGGGAGCGCGCCGAGACCGAGTGACCCGGCCCGACACCAGCGGTTGCCCCCTTCGTCCACGGACCGAAGGGGGCAGCCGAACTCTAGGTGAGCTCGCCAGCTCGAGCGGCCCCGGCGGCGTCCCGGCGCTAAAGATCGCGGCTGAGTTCCCAGAAGGCGACCGCGGCCGCGTTTGCCATGATGAGCGAGTCGACGCCGCGGCTTAGGCGATGCGGGTGGCGAGCTCGTCCCGGACCGCGGCCGGGGCAGGGGTGGCGTTCAGCCGGTCGGCGGCTTGGGCGGCGGCGCGGCGGTAGCGTTCGTCGCCCAGGGCCAGTCCGACGGCGGTGCCCACGTCTTCGGGCTTCTCCGTGACGATGCCCGCGCCGATCGCGGCCACCCGTTCGGCGATCATCGGCTGGTCGGTGACCTGGGGGAGCAGCACCAGCGGCAACGCGCTGGCGAGCGCCGCGAGCACGCTGCCGGCCCCGCCGGCGCTGACGACGAGCGACGCGTGCGGTAGCAGCCCGGCGAGCGGAACGAAGCCGACCGGTAGCACCCGGTCGCGCGGCATGTCCACGGTGGACGGATCCGTCTCGTACGGCAGCGTGACGATGACGTTCACGTCCTGGTCGAGCACCGAGTCCAGTGCCGATCGCTGCACTTGCGCGTCGTTCGCTACGGTGCCGAACGTGAACAGCACTGTGGGGCGGTCTTCCCGGCCGGGAAAGCGCGGGGTGAACGGCTGGTCGGTCGGCACGTGATGCGGCTGCGGCCGGATCGGCAGGGCGTCGGCCGGGGCGGTGACGCCGTCGGGCTGGAGGAACGCGGGCCAGGCGTCGACGAGGGCGACGCGCGGCACCGGGGGTAGGCCACGCGCCTGGTATTGGCGTTCCAGCGCTTCGGCGAAGCCCTGCACGACCGGTGGCAGCAGTGCGATGGACATGTTGAGCGCGGCCCAGGGTACGCCCAGCTCCGCGGCGACCATCGGGGCGACGAAGTCGACGACGTCGCCGACGATCAGGTCCGGGCGGTGCGCCTCGGCCACGGCGTGGACGCTCGCCAGGTCCAGGTCGAGGCGGGTGTCGACGAAGAACTCGATGATCTCGCCGAAGTCGGTGTGGCTGAGTGTGAGGCGCCCCTCCCGTCGGCGCGTGGTCTCGGCGAGCAGGTCGGGCAGCGCCGAGCCGGACGGTGTGAACGGCAGGCCGGCCGCGGTGCCGGCCAACGTGGCGTGGGTGGACACCAGCACGTCGTCGCCGGCGGCGTGGGCCGCCCTGGCGAGCGGCAGCAGCGGCAGCAGGTGGCCGTAGGCCGGCACGGCTGTGAAGAGGATGCGCACACGTGCTCCAGTGATAGGGATCGATTTGTCAGAGTTAACTCTATCGAGTAGACCACGGTCTGTCGAACTGACTGGGCTTTCGGTCGGCCTAGGAGTGTTGGGTCGTTGATCCTGCAACGCCCCGAAGAATCGGTGGAGCTTTGACCAAGGTGTTACCCACATCGAGTGGTAGCGCGGCATGGGAGATTCCGAGCCCGTTGCGGCGTCCAGCACTCGGAGGTCCGCGGGGTCTCCCGGCTCACCCACGAGCATGAAGCCGAGTGCTTCGTCGGCCCGCCGGCGGCCAGGGCCGGGGTCAGGCAGTCCCGCAAGGCGGTGCGCCAGGTGCAGTTCGTGCTCCGATTGTCCCCAGCGCAGCGCGAGGCCGACCGGATACCGCCCGCCGTTGTCCTGCTTGATCCGTACGATACGCAGGCTCCCGTCGCGGCATGACCGCGCACATGATCAGGCCGGATCGTCGCCGGGAGCCCGATCCGCTTGCTTCATCCACGGGCCGGGTAGCAACGGCACGATGTCGGCGCCCTCGTTGCCAGATGGGTCCAGGCTCAACAGGTCCTCGAACAACGCACCCAGCACCTGTCCACTCGGCGGCTCACCAGCTCGAGTCTGCACAAGAGCCCACGTCGGTAAGTCAGCGCAATCGTCGCGGCCGTCGTCCTCAAGGTAGTACAACATCGAGAACACGGTGTCGTAGGCAACCGACCGTGCGAACTGGATGAGTTCCTCGCGGTTCGCCCCATCGGCCAGCAGGCTGCGGGCGATCCTGTTCCGATCGGTGTCGCTACGCCACGTATCGATCATCTTCGGCCACAGAGCACTGAGAAACCGATACCGAGCCAGCTGGGGCATGCCCTCTTCCGCTTCCGCCGCAACCCAGAGCTCAAGCTCGTCGTCCAGTCCCAGCCTCCGAAACGCACCGCGCAGGGCGGCGCGATCGACCGAACCACCACCGGCCGTATCGCCCATTTCGTGATCATCGCACGGCGGCGGCGTCCAGTCCGCGACGGAACACCCGCCCTGTCGTGGTTGCTCCGACAGTGCTGCGCGAGCTGGTCGCGGCATGAGCGTGCGCCATTTGACATTCTTCGTCGATGGTCGGGGCGGTGGTTGCGGCGGGGTTCTGGGAGAATCAATGAATGGCGCAGCTACAGCTTTTTACCAGGAGCGAATTGGCTGCCATGCGCGACCGGACCAGGTCGCGCCGTTATTGCCCGGCAAAAGAAGAATTCCGCCGGGAACACGAACGACACCGGGCCTGGGGGCTGGCCAGACGTCACGCCGACAAGCTCCGCCGCATCCACGGCACCACTCCACCGGCGACCACCGTCGAGGATCGGCGGGACGACACGGCGCCCGAGACGGCGCCCGTTCCGGCCCCGGAAACAACTACTGAACAGGCCGGACCTCGCGCGCGTGACACCAGTCCGGACCGCCACACCACCGTGCCGGACCAGACGCCTGGCGCCGATCGACCCAGCCCGGTCCGCCAGCCCCGGTGCACACCCGGCCCGCCGCGCTGGCCCGCCACGGCGGCAACGAGCGGACCTGTAGGCAGCGGCACATCGCACCCGCCGACGCGTCAACGCTGTCGCTGCGAAATGTCAGGCGCGAAACGCTCCACCCATTATCCGAACGAGCCGCCGGCGCCATTCTTGCGAACGTTTTCACAACGACGCTGCACGCGCGCTCATCGGCAGAACCGGAAGCACGGTCCGCGTCCTGTAGGCCATCTCGTGATGAGGTCGGCCGCTGTGAACCTTGGCGCCCGCCTCCCCGTACCACCCGGTGGATTACTCGAGGATTGGGGCTGCTGTCATGACCGTGCGCCGTTCGTCGGCCGTGATCGCCGCGGCGGTCGGTGTGCTGGCGGCCCTGGCCCTGCTCTCAGCTCCGGCGCAGGCGCACGGCGCGCCGTCCAACCCGGTGAGCCGGGCGTACGCGTGTGGCGCGGGCACGTCCCAGCAGAGGAGCTCAGCTGCCTGTAAAGCCGCGATCGCTGCCGGGGCGGACGTCGCCGAATGGGACAACATCCGGGTGGCCAACGTGAATGGCCGCGATCGGCAGCTCATCCCCGACGGCAAGCTGTGCAGCGGCGGTATCGACGCGTACAGGGGCCTCGATCTGGCCCGCGCGGACTGGCCCTCGACCAGGCTCACCGCCGGGGCGGGCTTCACGTTCCGGTACACCGAAACCATCCCGCACAAGGGCACCTTCCGGGTCTACGTGACCAAGGACGGCTACTCGCCGAGCAGGGCGCTGCGCTGGTCGGACCTGGAGACGGCGCCGTTCGCCACCGCGACCGATCCGGCGCTGCAGAACAATGCCTACACGATCAAGGGCACGCTGCCCGCGGGCAAGTCCGGCCCGCACCTGATCTACACGATCTGGCAGAACACCAGCACCGCGGACACCTACTACTCGTGTTCCGACGTGGTGTTCGCCGCCGCCGGCACCACGTCGCAGGCGGGTTCCCCGGCGGCCCCCGCGGGCGGCGGCAACCGCTCCTCGGCCATCGCGAGCACCGCCGCCGGCGACGTGCCCGGCTCCGGTCGACTGACGTCTTCCGGCAGCGCACCGCAGCTCACCGCCACATCCGAGATCGCCTCGACGCCGGTCCTCGCCGGAATCGGCGGGGCGACGGGGCTCGCCCTAGCCGGCGTCGCGTTCCTCCTTTTGCGGCGCAAGCGCGCCCCGGGCGTCCATGCCGGCCGCTAACCCGGGCCGTTTGTCGGAGGCCGCCCACATAGGGGATCCGAGAGACTCGGACGTCGGCCTGACCGGGAGCCGATTGGTCGTATGAGGTCGCGCAGTACTCTTCTGGGGTCCGTGTCGAGCCGGACGGGCGGAGCGGCCGGGCTGAAGCAGCGATCGGCAATCAGCTGCAGCAGTGCGCGTTGGGCGGGATCGAGCGGCCGTGCGGATGGGAAGCCGTCCGGAAATGCCTTCGCCCGCAGCCGTGCGCCCCAGTCGCCGGCGTAGGTGCCGGCCGGCGCGTCGGCCAGCAGTGGCGTCAGCGCCGCGATGAGCTCGTCGAGCGTCGCACGGTCGATGGCGGCGGGCAGGAGCCGGAACGGGAAGAGCCGCCCGAAATGCGGAAACACCTGCTGACACCAGGCGGCGTCGATCGGGGCCGACAGCACTTGGAGGATCGCCTGGGTGCCGGCCGGCGTTCGGGCATTCGCGGCGGACAGCGCGGCGGTCGCGCGTACGACGGGATCCGGATCGTGCTGCAGCACCGGCGCGGTGTCGTAGCCCCATGAGGCGAGGATCTGGACCGCCATGACCCGCACACCCCGATCGGGCGAAGCAAGGGCACCCTCGCGCCGCCGACCAATCGGTCTCCGCGAGAAGATCCTCGTAACGTATCGCCCGAGTATCGGCCACCGGCCCGGGTCGGGCTGCCTCTCTTGGTCATCGATGTGTCGGCGGGGCAGGGTCCGTGGACGCAAGCCGTCGCAGTTCGGTCATCGGCACGGTGGGTCGTATTGGCGGCCGGGCACGTAGCGGTCCCATTCGGCCCGGGTGATGGAGCTTCCGGTGCTGTCGCAGATCTGGGTCGCGGTCCGCTCCGGATCGGTGGTGAGGATGGTGGCCATGCCGGCGGCGCCGCCGGCGGCGAGCGTGCTGCCGTCCGGGTGGAAGCCGACCGTGTAGAGCGCGTCGGCAGAAAGCGCGATCGCGGCCCGGAGGGTGGGGTGTCGTGGGTCAGTGGTGTTCCAGAGCCAGACGCCGCCGTCGGTGGTGGCCGCGGCGAGGGTTTGTCCGTTGGGGTTGAAGGCGAGGAGGTAAACGTAGTCGGTCGGGCCGGCGAGCGGGGTAGTAAGCGGTCTGGGCTGCGCCGGGTCGGTGATGTCCCAGAGCCGGATGGTCGAGTCGGCGCTCCCGGCGGCGAGGGTGCGGCCGTCGGGGCTGATCACGACGCTGTAGACGTAGTGGTCACCGGCTTGCAGTGGTGTGCCGAGCTGGGCCGGCCTCGAGGGTTGGCGGATGTCCCAGAGCCGGACGCTCTTGTCGGCGCTGCCGGCGGCGAGGATGCGTCCGTCAGGGCTGAACGTGACGGACATGACGTAGCTGGTGAATCCGCTCAGCACCGCGATCCGGGCCGGGCGGGTGGGCGTTGCGACGTCCCACAGTTGGACCGTACCGTCGTTGCTGGCGGTGGCCAGCAGTCGCCCGTCGGGGCTGAAGGTGACTGCCTCGGTCAGTTGCGGGCCGGTGTCCAGCGGCGGTTCGAGCGGTGCTGGCTGGGCCGGGGCGGTGATGTCCCAGAGCCCGACGCCGTGACCGGCGCCGTAGCTGACCGCGAGCGTGTGGTCGTCGGGCGTGAAGGAGAACGTGCCGGCGAAGCCGCCGGGAACGGCGGTGACGGGGCCGTAGGGTGCCGGTGACTGCGGATCGATGGTGTTCCACAGCCGCATGTCAGCGGCGCCGCCGACGGCAAGGATCGCGCCGTGCCGGCTAAACGCCGCGGAGCTCAGCACGCCGTATGCCGGGAGTTGTGGGCCGTGGACCGGCCAGCGTCGGGTGATGCCGTCGTTGGCCGAGGTGAGGACCTGTGTGCCGGTGGCGTCGAAGGTCACGGAGGTGACCGGCGCAGGGTGCGGCAGGGTGGCGACGAGCTGTCCGTTCGTGGCGTTCCACAGCCGGGTGCCGACGGCGGTGTCGGAGCTGCCGGCGGCCAGCAGCGTGCCGTCGTTGGTGAAGGCAACGGCGTTGATCCAGCTCTTCGCGCCGGTCAGGCGGTGCTGGAGCCGAGGGTGGGCGGGATCGGTGATGTCCCAGACGAACACGATGTTGTCGCGGCCGCCGGCCGCGAGCAGGTGGCCGTCCGGGCTGACGGCGACCTGGCCGGTTTCGGCCGTCGGGCCGGTGGCGGTGCCGACCTGTAGCGGATGGTCGCGGTCGGTGAGGTCGAAGAGTAGGACGCTGCCGCGGGCGTCACCGGTAGCCAGGACTCGGCCGTCAGCACTCAGAGCGACTGATTTCAGCACTGCGGTACCCACGGGGATTGCTGTTGTGGGGATGAGGGCGGCGGCGGTCGTGTCCCAGAGCTGCGCGGTGTCGTGGCCGGTCGTGGCGAGCGTCCGCCCGATGGCATCGAAGACGGCCCCGAAGACGGCGCCGGGTGGCGCAGCGGTGGCGGCGCGCACGAGCCGGGGAGCTGCCGGGTCGGCGACATTCCACAGTTGGACGGAGCCGGTGTCCGTGCCGGCGGCGAGCAGTACGCCGTCCGGGCTGAACGACACGGCGGTGAAGGAGCCGGGCACCGGCGTCTGGGCGGTCGCGGCGAGGTGGGGGTGCTGTGTCGCGTCGAACCTCCAGACGCGCAGGGCGGTGTTGCGCAGTGTGACCGCGGTGCGGCCGTCGGGGCTGAGCGCGGCGGCCGGGACGACGCCGTTACCGTCGGGATCGACGAGCCGGCTCGCGAGTGCGGTCCCGGTCGCGCCGATCATGCTGGACCGCGCCTCGGTGGTTGGTGCGATCCGATAGGCGGCGAGCGCGAGCTGTGCGGACAAGGAGCTGTCTCGGGTGCGCAGCTCGTCGGCGCGGTTCGCCACGAGGCGGGACAGCGCCTCGTTGCGTTCGCTGACCGCGGTCGCCCGCAGCGTGTCGGCGGCGTTGCGGGCGGCGACGGCGCTCATGGCGCCGGCCGCGGCAAGGAGGACGAGGGCGACCAGCACAGCCAGGGCCTGCCGGAGCCGGCGGATGCGCCGCTGCTCGTGGCGAGTGCTCATGTCGAGGAACTCCTGCAGATCCTGCGTCCCGTCGTGCGGGTGGTCGCGGATCCACGCCTGCGCCGAGGCGAGCCGGGTGCCACGCAGCAGTGCATCGGGGTGGCGACCGTCCTCGCGCCAGTCCCGGGCGAGCTGGGCGAGCTGCCGCCCGGTGAGCAAGTCCGCCCGGCCGGCGTCGATCCACGCGGCCAGCTGCGGCCATGCGGTGAGCAGCGCCTCATGGCTGAGCTCGACGGCGTCGACGTCGGCGGTGATCAGGCGCTGCGCCACGAACTGGTCGATGACGTCGGCCGTCGCGCTGGCCTGCTCGGTCTCCAGGTGCGCGACCAACGCGTCGCGGCCGACCCGCCGGCGGGTGCTAGCGCCCTCGGCGTCGACGTGGACCAGGTTGAGGAAGATCCGCCGGGCGTACTGCTTCTCCCGGGCCGTGAGCGCCTGGTAGACCGCGTCGGCGCTCTCGGCGACGGCACCGCGGATCCCGCCGGCCGCCCTGTAGTCCGCAACCTTGAGCCGGCGGCCTCGTCCGGTGCGCCAGGTGACGAACAGGGCGTGGGACAGCAGCGGCAGAGTACCGGCGACATGGGTGTCGGACGGTGCGAGGTCGTGCAAGACGGCCTCAGCGAAGCCGTCCTCGATGTCCAGGCCCGCCTTGCGGGCTGGGTCGGTGATCGCCGCGCGCAGTTCGGCCGGGCTCATCGGCCCCACCGCGACCTGCCGCCGCTGGGCGGCATCGCGCAACGCCGGGAACTGCAGGGCCTGGGCGTAGAAGTCGGCGCGCAGGCCGAGGACGACCGTCGAGGACTGCGGCCCGCTGGCCACCGCGGTGACAGCGTCGATGTATGCCTCGCGTTCCGCCGCGCTGGGACAGCCGGTGAAGATCTCCTCAAGCTGGTCGATGATCACGATCGGGCGGTCGCCGGCCGCGCTCACCTGCCGGCGCAGCTCGGGCAGTGCTGTGGCGGCCGGTGTGGTGAGCACGACGGTACGGTTGTGCCCGCTGGGCCACCGGCCCGACCGCACGGCCGCGACCACGCCGGCCCGCAGGACGGA
Organism: Dactylosporangium sp. CA-092794; assembly: GCF_050948465.1. Classification (NCBI taxonomy): domain Bacteria; kingdom Bacillati; phylum Actinomycetota; class Actinomycetes; order Micromonosporales; family Micromonosporaceae; genus Dactylosporangium; species Dactylosporangium sp. CA-092794. Next base: position 3,149,684 of record NZ_CP192044.1, read on the forward strand.
GGACTTGCCGGCGCCGGACGCACCGACGACCAGCAGCAGCCCGCCGCCGTCGCGTTCAAGGGCCGATAGGTCCTCCAGCAACCGGGCCGTGAGGGCCTGCCGGCCGAAGAACCAGTCAGCGTCTTCCGGTTCGTACCGGCCGAGCCCTCGGTACGGTGCGGCGGTCGCGCCCCGGCGCCCCGGCGCACGGCGCACCCGCTCCCAGGCGCTCAGCCACTGCTCGCGCTCCTCGCCGGTGTCGACGCCGCAGGCCTGCAGGACGTCGACGAGTACTCCGCGCAGCGCGACGGACGGCAGTCCGTGTCCGGCGAACCAGCCGCCGACCGTGGTGTGCGGCACGCCTGGACCGACCTTCGCGGCGACCTGCCGGATCGTCAGCCCGGCCGCCTCGCGCAACGCGGTGAGTCCGCGGGCGAACCCGTCGGCGTCGTCGATATCGTCCGGCTGGATGAGCATGATCGGATCCCTCTCCCGGCGGCTACCTTTCGTAGTGGACAGGCCGCTGATTGATCTATGTACGGCCCTGATCGCGGCCTGTACGTGCTTGTCCGGACAATTTCCCGGCGCTGTCGGACGACGGCGACGGCACGCATCGTGAGGACAGCGGGCCGATCCGGACCCGCGAAACCACAGTGCGGAGGGCTGGAATATGAAGAGAGCGTTCGATCTGGTGAAGCGATCCGCGGTCGTGCTCGCCCTGGGGCTCGCCGCCGTCACGGCGGTGGCGGCGCCCGCTCACGCGGTGTCCGCCTACAGCGGCGGCAACCCGTACTCCTCTGGCTGCGCCGGCAACGGCGCGCAGTGGGCGTCGTCGTCGGTGGACGTCTGGGATGGCTCGACGTACGTCGGATACGGCTATCTGCGCTACTCCTACGGCTGTCAGGCGAACTGGAGCGAGTTCCGGTACGCCAACAGCGCTGCCTACAACAACTACACCGTGGGCCCCTCGGCCTGGGAGAACGGCACCACCGGTACCGACCAGTACTCGCCGGACCTCGCAGCGAACCCGGTCTACTCCCGCATGGTCGACGGCCGCAGTACCGCCTGCGCAGGCGCCCAGATCTACCGCTATCCGTCTGGGCAGCACGTGACGTGGGCGTTCTTCGCCTGCGCGTGACGAAGCCGGTGCCGGGCCGTCGTTCCAGCGCGGACGACGGCTCGGCGCTCGCGTCGCGCTCCGTACCGGATGCCGTCGCCCCCGCAGTCCTGCGACCTGCCCTGCGTCGGCACCGCCCAGCCGCTCGGCAACGGCGAGACCTGGCGTATGACCGCGAGCTCGTTCGCAATCGACACCCGGATCGACCAGGTGTTGTTGCCGCCGCCAGCACGGTCGGTCGACGTGGCCTAGGCGAGGATGACCCAGCGGGTCGAGCTCGGCGTCACATCCTCGCGCATGACGGTGACGGCGTTGGCGATCGAGATGCGAATCTGCCAGCTGCTCAGGAGGACGCAGACGATCCGCACAGCCAGGAAAACGCGCCGACACGGTCCTTGTCGAACCGGTGGAATTCGGACGAGCAGGTGCTGACACAGCATTCATGCTCGACGATCGAACTGCCGGAACGGTATCGTCGTTCGGATTGCATCGAACCTGGACGATGTTATCCAGGTCCGATGTGGGTCACGGAGGTAGACGCAGGACTTCGGTGGCAGAACCCGTGTCCCGCACCGGGTTTGATGGAGACATCGAACACCCGGAGGATTGACCGTTATGCCGGCACAACGATGAGTTGCGTGAGCGTGCGACCCGGTTGGCGGTCGAGGCCCGCTGGGACCCGGCCAGCGCGGTGGGCGCGATCCGGCGGATCGCTGACCAGCTTGGAGTGCATCCAGAGGCGTTGCGGACGTGGGTGAAAGCTGGCAGCGAGGGTTCGACACTAGAGGATGTACAGGGACACGCACCTGTTGCCGTACATCGGAATCCCCGGCAGCCGATAGGTCCGACCGGTGGTCAGACAGCTCATGATCTTGAACCCGTAGAGCGTGGTGACCGCGAATGCCGCGGGCGCGCCGGCGCAGGCGGTCTGGTACCCCAGGGTGCCCGGGTTGTAGTCGAACTCGTACGCGGCGGTGACCGAACAGGTGGAGGCGTTGGTAGTTGTCGACGCCGTGCTGGTCGGCCACCCGGTGGCGTACCCGTCGATGACCGCGCCGGGCCGTTGCAGGCTGTAGTGCACGACACTCGGGCTCAGGAACTCCCAGCCGCCGTGGTTCGGCCACATGCGGAGTTCGGGGTCGTTGGAGCCGGACGGCAGGATCATCTTTGCCGTCTCGTGCCACGTGTCGTAGTAGTTGCGCAGTTGCAGAACCACGGTGTAGTCGCCGGGCGTCGTGTCGTGGAAGGTCGCACTGACCGTGCCGTCGCAGGCGACCCAGTAGTACGACTCGTCGTTGCCGGTGACTGTGAGCCAGGCGCACAGGCTCGGGTCGGGCGACGTGTCAGTGAGGGAGAAGCCGATGTCGCGAGTGGTGTCGCTGTCCCACCCGTACCCGTCCAGGGTGACACTCGGTATCCGCATCGAGTACGCCAACGTGCCCTGCGCGTCGGTCGGGTCCTCGTAATGCCAGCTCGCCGACCAGCCGGCGCCCGGGGGGACGCTGGTGGGCGGAGGGTGTGGCGGGTCGGCGTGGGCGGCCGTTGCCGGTAGGAGTGCGGTGGCGACGGCACTGACCACCAGCAGCGCCATGCCGATCCGCCCGTGGGTACGGCGTGCTCGGAGTGCCATGGGGGTCCCTTCCGAGGTCGAGGTGGCCCAATGGTTATCGATGTCACCGGACCGCGCCTGCCAACGTCAGCTACCGGACAGCACTGCCGCGGCTCGCGCACGCCAACGCCGGTCGTCGCCGTCCACCGCGGCCACGGCATTTCGTGAACAAGTGGGCGCATTGACCAGAAACTATGAATATAGATAGTGACGCATTTCCGATTGTCCGCAGGTTGGGCTTCATGCATTGTTTGACGTCTATTGGAAGGAACGAAAGGGGGCTCATGGGACCAACATCGTCATCGATGTCCCGCAGGGCGGTGATCACCGCGGCCACCGTAGGTTCGGTGCTTGCGCTGGCCAAGCCGGCGGCGGCGGCTCCGGGCGCCGACGCCAAGACGGCCGCCGCACTCATCGATCGAGATCAGCTCGGCACGGCCATCACCAAGTCGTCGGAAGGACGTCCAGTCACGCTGCGCTACGCGATGGACTTCCACGAGCGGCTCAGCGAGTGGCTGCGGTTCTGGTGGGCGAACGCGCCCGCGAGCTGGATCGCCCCGTTCGAGGTGCAAACGGCGGGAGCCACGCCGGACGGCCAGACATTCGTGCTGACCGGCATCACCTACACACGCGCCGACCGCCGCTACAGCGGATTTGACGCGCGGGACCGTGACGCTCGCTACTGGGCCACGGTCGCCAGCCTGTACTACCACTTCCCCACGGTGGCCCTGACTGATACGCAGGTGCGGGTGACCGACGAGCATGCCGGGTTCACCGGATCACCCGCGCAGATCGCGTTTGCCCGGGCGGCGCTCGCCAACGTTTGGCAAGACGCGTCGGCTGACTGGGAGAAGGCGGCCGAACGGGCCATCCGCTCGTCCGGGCGCGAGGGCAGCGTCACCAGCCGCGCCGGCTGGACCAATTTCACCCGGGCCACGCTTCGGCGCGGGCTCGGTACCGAACTGTGAGGAGCACGTATGGCACGTTATGACTTCCGCTTCGTGGTCGACGGCGTCGACCTGGACGAAACCGCCAAGGCCCAGATCGCGGCCGAGGTCCAGAAGGCCGGACTCGCGGCACTGCAGAACGTCGCCCGCCTGTCCAACCCGGTCGTGGTCGGACACAGCAACATCAAGCTGCGTCCGGAGTGGCTCGGCATCTGGGTTATCCATGGCCCCTACGCTGACGAGATCGGTCAGAAGATCAACGACATCGGCTTCTATCAGTAGGCGGCGAGCGAGATGACCGGTGAACCGGAGCGGATGTGCCCGAGTACCTCGGTCGAGAATTCCACCGTGTTTCTCGGCATGATCACACCGGCGCGAACAGTGGCGTACGTGACTCCTGAGGTACCGATCGATTCAGTCCGGGAAGTCCTGGACGAATCGCAGGGGCCATTGGAGGGCCACTACCGGTTCGCCGGTCCTTGCGTCACTGGCAACTGCGGCTTCTGGGCCGGTGACCACTGTGGACTGGGCGCCAAGTTGGTCGAGTCGTATCAGGGCACCGGAGAGCCTCAGCTCGATCTACCGAAGTGCGCGATCCGCCGTACCTGCCGGTGGTTCGCCGACCAGGGTCCCGCCGCATGTTCGCCATGTACATATGTGGTCACGGAGGGCCGGTCCTGAACCTCTCGGGCGCGGCTCTCGTAAACGAAGATCAAATTGGACGTCCAGCATCTACGCCAGACTTAACGATCCGCCCTAGCCAGTCTAGTGGGCCACAGCGACCCTCTGGGGTCCGGCGTGCAGTGCGATCCGCTGGAAGACCTCGGCCTGTGTCGGGTAGCAGTGAACCGTGTCGGCGAGCGCTTCCAGCGTCAGCTGGTTCGTGATTGCCAGCGTCAGCTCGCTGATCATCTCACCGGCGTGCGCCGCCACAAGCGTCGCTCCTGCGATCTCGCCGCTGCCGCTGTGCGTATAGATCGTACCGAATCCCTCCTCCTCGCCGTCGATGAACGCCCGCTCCACCTTGGCAAGGTCGAGCCGGTAAGCGTCGATGGCGACGCCTTCGTCGCGGGCTCGGCGCGGTGTCAGGCCCACCTCGGCCACCTCGGGATCGGTGTAGGTGCAGTGGGGAATGACGAGTTCCCGTGCCGGGCGATGCGCTCCGTCCAGCGCGTTCGCGATACAGAGCCGCGCTGTCGCGTTGGCCGCGTGCGTGAACTTCTGCGGGAAGGTCGCGTCGCCAGCGGCATAGATGTTGGGGTTGCTGGTCCGCAGGTATTCATCTACCTCGACGCCGTCCCTGGCGACGTGTACCCCTGCCGCGTCCAGGTCGAGATGCTCCACGTTCGCCTTGCGGCCGGTGCCGAGCAGCAGCGCATCATAGGGCAGCTCGCGTGTCCCGCCGGGGCCCAGCGTCAGCAAACGGCCGGCGTCCGCCCGTACTGCCATGAACCCAAGATGGAGCCGTATCCCCTCCTGCTCGAACCGGCGACCAATCAGCTCACCGACCTCCGGCTCATCATGGGGCAGCAGGGTCGTGGGGTGGCTGACCAGGTCCACCTCGCTGCCGAGACGGCGGAAGGCCTGGGCCAGCTCGCATCCCAGCGGACCGCTGCCGATGACGACCAGCCTGGCTGGCAGTTCGGTCAGTGAGAAGACGGTCTCGTTGGTCAGGTACTCGCCGGTCCGCAGTCCCTCGATGGGAGGCACCACGGGCTCCGATCCGGTGGCGATCACAGCCTTCCCAAATCGCAGCATCCCGCCCTCGACCTCCACGGCATTTGGCGCGGTGAAGCGCGTATGCCCGAGGTAGACCTCCGCCCCCGCTTGCTCGGCCACCTCGACCGCATCGCCTGAGCTGCTCAGGGAACGCATCCTGCGGACCCGATCCATGACCGAGCCGAAATCAGTTTCGGGTGGGCCATCGAGCCGAAAGCCGAACTCGGCCCCGCGGCTCGCATCGTGTACCGCGCGTGCGCAGCGAATCAGCGCCTTGCTCGGCGTGCAGCCGAAGTTGACACAGGTGCCCCCGGTCAGTCGCTGCTCCGTCATCGCGACGCGGTACCCGCCTGCGGCAGCAGTCGTGGCGGCGGTGAGGCCGCCCGGTCCGCCGCCGAGCACCACCAAGTCGTAGTCACCACCTTCGCGGTTGACCCAGTCAAATGGGTGGCCCTGGCGGATCGTCCGCTGGTTGTAAACGTCATCGGGGTACAGCTCGATAGTCCTCATGGCGCATCCTCCGTTCCCCGAGAATTGCCGTGGCGCACACGTGTCAGGCGGGCTGTCGTACCGCCGTCCCAAGACGATTGTCGATCAGGTACCGCCAGAGTCCATCCGCGCCGCGGCGCGCGACATCGCTTGCCGTGCCCGCGACGTGCACATGCCTGCCGTCGGGACCGGTGCCATCAATTGCCCAGTCCACCACGATCTCGGCGATATCGCCGGCAACGAACACATGGCGCGCCTTGGCCGCCAGCGGCAGGCCGAGGCTGAGATCGCGCTCGAGTTCGGCAGCGACCTCGGCGCGATCAGTGACGGTCCGCCCGTCGTCGGCGACGAGCACGGCTCCTTCGTACAAGGTCATCATCTCGCTGACCTTGCCGGAATTGAATCGCTCAATCAGCGACGGGATGACGCCTTCGGGTTCAGCGGGGAGGGAATAGGAATCGGACATCGCGCTCTCCTGTTCGTCTTGGTTAAGCGGTCTCCTGTTCGTGTTGGTTGAGCTGCGATGCGTCCCACGCTATAGCGCGGGTGATGACCTGGCTGGAGGAGAACGCGGGTGATGGCCTGGCTGGAGGAGAATCCGCGGGTCATCTTCTATTTCACCCCGGTCGGGTCGGGCTGGATCAACCAGATCGAGACCTGGTTCGGTATCTTGGCCCGCCAGTCGATCCGCCGCGCCACCACGGCAGAAGACGTGCAGGTTGATGGAGTACCGGCAGGGAATGCCTATCGCCCGACGATCGCGTCCCCGAGTCCTCACGGACGAACGCGGATGATCGTCTTCCCGCTGATCCGCTCGGTCGGGTTGAGGGCGGCGACGGCATCGTCGAGGGTTGCGGTGTTGCCGATGTTTGTCCGCAGTCGTCCGTCCCGCACCCGGTGGACAATCTCACTCAGTTGGGTGCGATCGGACTCGACGACGAAGTCGATCGCCAAGCCGTCCGCGGGCCGCGCCTCGGGCGGCCCGACGACGGTCACCAGTGTTCCTCCGGCGCGAATCAGGCCTGCAGACCGATTCTGGATGTCGCCGCCGATGACATCGAACACCAGATCAACGCCGCCGACGTCTTCCAGGGCGTCGTTGTCGAGGTCGACGAACTCCATCGCGCCGAAGTCGAGTGCCTTCTGACGGTCGGCCGCGCGCCCTGTACCGATGACATACGCGCCAGCCTCGCGCGCGAGTTGCGTCACCATCGTCCCGACCGCGCCAGCCGCGCCGTGCGCCAGGACACTCTGCCCCGCCTGAAGGCGGCCGTGCTCGAACAGCCCTTGCCACGCGGTCAGGCCCGAGATTGGCAGGCTCGCGCCCACCGTGAAGTCGACGTCGCCCGGCAGCGGCGCGAGGTTGCGTGCCTCGACGGCCACATGCCCCGCCAGGGTGCCGTCGCGATGCCAGTCCGTCAGGCCGAACACCCGCTGTCCAACAGACAGACCGGTCGTGCCGTACCCGAGAGCGGTGACCACGCCTGCCAGCTCGTGCCCGGGGATCGACGGTGTCCGGTCACGGTCGAGGCGATCGGTCCAGGTCGAGGGCCACGCCATCTCAGTCGGGACGAATCCCGACGCATGAACCTGAACAACGACGTCGTTGATCGCTGCCGACGGCTCGGGCCGCTCCACCAGCGTCATCCCGGCCGTTCCCGCAGCCTGGTCCGTCACCACAATCGCCTTCATCCGGCACCTGCCTTTGCCCCGTCCTCGCCTGCACGGCACTTTCGGTTCACCAGTGTTAGCGGCACCAGACCTCGGCGTGAGAACTATCCGGACACGTAGATCGTGTCGCCGTGCCGCACGGCCGGTGCCGACTAGCCATGGTTACGCCCGGTGTTCACCCAGGTCGCGGACCAGTCCGATGACGTCGTCCGACGAGTTGTCCGATGGCTCCGCAGAGTAGACGCTGACGGCCACGTACCTGGTCGGGTCGAGCACAAACTCGGTCGACTGCAGGTAGACGGGATCAGCTTCGATCCGTCCACTCCACTCCTGTCCTCCTCGCCGACGACACGACGAAACCGATCAAGGACGTCCAGATCGGCGACAAGGTCAATACGACCGGCAGCCAGCAGATGCGCGGCCTCACCGTCGCCAACATCCACACGTACTATGTGGGCTGGTGGTGTGGTCGTGTCTTCCTGTTTCGCCGGGTGTGCCGGAGAATCGGCGTCGTTGTTGCGGGTTTCGCACTCTGAAGTGGTGGGCGGATGCAGCCGGACTGGGTTCCCGATGGGCTGGACATTGACCGTCCTAGCGTCGCGCGGATCTACGACTATCTGCTGGGCGGGTCGCATAACTTCGCTGCGGATCGGGCGTTGGCCCGGCAGGCGATCGAGGCGATCCCCGACTTGCCGGTCCAGGCGGCGACCAACCGGGCGTTCATGCATCGGGCGGTGCGGTTCCTGGTCGACGCGGGGGTGACGCAGTTCCTCGATCTGGGTTCCGGGATCCCGACGCTGGGCAACGTGCACGAGATCGCCCAGGCCGCGGACCCGCAGGCCCGGGTGGCGTATGTCGACATCGACGACGTGGCGGTGATCCACAGCCAGCATCTACTGGCCGACAATCCGAACGCGATCGCGGTCCGCGGCGACCTGCGCCGGCCGGCGGAGATCCTCGCCGACGCCGAGGTGTCCGGGTTGCTGGATCTGTCCCGGCCGGTCGCGGTGCTGGCGATCGCGGTGTTGCACGCGATCAGCGACGACGACGACCCCGCCGGCATCATCGCCGCCCTCCGCGACGCGCTGCGGCCGGGCAGCTACCTGGCGATGGCGCACGGAGTCAACACCCGGGTTGAGGACGCGGACCTGGTGGTGGATCTGTCCAAGCGGACGACCACTCCCATGACGCTGCGCACGCCCGAGCAGGTCCAGCGGCTGTTCGACGGGTTCGACCTGGTCGATCCGGGACTGGTGTGGGCACCGCTGTGGCGGCCCGAATCCCCCCACGAGGTGCCGGACCGGCCGGAGCGGTCAGGGAACCTGGCCGGGGTCGGACGCAAGCCGTGAGGCGTCCGGAACCTGACGCGCCGGTGGTGCGGTTCGCGCGGGAGTGGATCCGCCGGCTGCCGATCAACCAGATGCCCTGGGTCCAGCGCGAAGCGCTGCTCATCGGCTTGGCCACGCAGCTCGCGGATTGTCTGGCCGCCCCGCGCTGGGACCCACGCCCGGCGCGGGCGGTCGGTATGGCGCTGGCCAGGGCCGGGTTCACCCAGCCCGACGTCGCGGCCACCACGCTGATCCTGTTCGCCGAATACGCGCATGAGCTCAGCGGCTCCGACCCCGGCGCGGCCGGCCGGCTGCTGCCGCACCTGCAGGCCGCCGTGGTCGGTGGGCACACCGCTGTGGCGCATGACCTGGCGCTGGATGGACACGAGACGCTGCTGCGCGCCGCGGTCACCGCCCGCCGGCAAGCACAAGTAGCGCTGCTCCAAGCGTCGTTGTACGACCAGGTCACCGGCCTGCCGAACCGCACGCTGTACACCGACCGGCTCACCCAGCTCATCCGCGAACGTCCCGACGCCCGGGCCGGTGTGTGCATCGTCGACCTCGACGGGTTCCGCGCGGTCAACGACAGCACCGGTTTACAGGCGGGTGACACGGTGCTGCGTCAGGTCGCCATCCGCATCCAGACCTACGTCGGTGACGTCGGCGGTTTCGTGGCCCGCCTGGGTGACGACGAGTTCGCCGTGCTGGTCGAGAACACCACAAGCCTCGAGGACGTGATCAAGGTCGCCGACCGGGTCCTCAGCCTGCTGGCTGAGCCCATCCAGGCCGGGACCCGGCGGCTGCGACTGCGGGCCAGCGCCGGGATCGTCGAACGGCCCCTGGCCGGCAGCGACGCCGGCGAACTCATCCGCGCCGCCGAGGTCGCGCTCGGCTGGGCCCAGGCGGCGGGCGGCAACACGTGGCGGCCGTTCGACCCGGCACGCAACGACACGCAACTCGCCCGGCAAGAGCTGTCCGCCGACATCCCCGCCGGGATCGACCGGGGCGAGTTCCAGCCCGTCTACCAGCCGATCGTCGCGCTCGACACCGGTAACATGATCGGCGCTGAAGCGCTCGTGCGGTGGCAACACCCCCAACAAGGGCAACTGCGGCCCGGCCATTTCCTCGATCTGGTCACCGCCACCGGCTACATGGTCCCGCTCACCGTGCGCCTGCTGAACCGGGCCTGCCACGACGCGGCCGCCTGGCCGGCGGCATCTGCGCTGGCGCCGTACCTGTCGTTCAACATCGCACCCGAGCACCTGACCCAGCCGGAGATCATCGCTCAGATCGCCGACGCACTGGACCGGTCTGGACTGGCGCCGTCACGGCTGCAGATCGAGATCACTGAGACCGAGCAGATCAGCACCAACACCGACAGCATCGCCATCCTGCGTGAGCTCGCCGCCATCGGTGTGCGACTCGTCCTGGACGACTTCGGCACCGGCAACGCCAACTACCTCGCCCTCGCCGAACTGCCCCTGCACGGGATCAAGATCGACGCCTCGTTCACCCGCAGCCTCACCGCCGGCGACCCCCGTGCCGCGAAGATCGTCCACGGGATCGTCCGGATCGGCCTCGATCTCGGCCTGAACGTCACCGCCGAGGGCATCGAATCCATTGACCAGCTGACCCAACTGCACCAACTGCGCTGCCATAACGGCCAGGGATACTACTTCAGCCGGCCAGTCGACGCAGCCGACCTCCCCGCCCGTCTCCGCGACCGCGCATAGAACAGGCGCCCGCACGAGCCCAAAGGTGGCACTGCGGGAAACCAGGGTTGTCAGCCCAGATCGCTGCGCCAGGCGTCAGATCGCGCGCAACCTGATCGCCGGGACACTGCTCAAGCTCGGCCCCATCGCCCGCAAGGCCACCGGCGTCATCTCGGGCATCGGGATCGACTACCGGGCCGCGCGACGGGCCACGGACGTCGCCCTGGCCGGCGACCCCGCCCGCCTCTACGAAGCCCTGCGCGGCGGAAGGTTCGTGCTGGTCGCGCCGGGAATGGCGGCCCACGGAATCATCGCGCCCTGGGCCGACCGAGTGACGGTCGTGGCTCCGGCCGACCCTTCCACGCCGACATGCTCGTCCGTCCCGACGCACACATCGCCTGGGCCGGCGACCGGCCCGAAGCCGGCCAGTTGACCGCGGCGCTCAACGCCGCCTGCGGCGCGCCCCACGCGGCCAACGCACGGCGGTGAGTAGCCCGGCGGTTGCCCCTCATCTCGCGTGAGGGGCATCGATCAGGTCCGCGAGCTGGTTGAGTGTGCGGGTGGACAGCACCACCCTCGGCGCCGGCCAGCTCGAAGACTTGTCCCACCTCCGCCGGACGTCCAGGAACAGTCGCGCGGGTTCCTCGCCGCGCACCCGTGAACCGCCACTGCCCTCCCAGGCGGCACTGATAAAGTGGTCGGCGTGAATGCATTGCGACTGCGGTGGATCGTTCCGGCGGCAGTGCTCGTCGCCGCTGGCGCGGTGACCGTGTTCACCTGGAAGCCCTGGAGCGCCGGCGTCATTACGGGTGCCACCGCCGGTCCGACGCTGACCGGCCACACCGACATCGTCAATGACGTCGCCTTCAGCCCCGACGGCACGACCCTCGCCAGCGGCAGCGCGGACACCAGCATCCGGCTGTGGAACGCCGCCGACGGCAACGCCGGCAAGGTACTCGTCGAGGGCGAGCGCGTCCATCGCATCGCTTTCAGCCCGGACGGAAAGAGGGTCGCCAGCACGGGCTCGGACGGGTCCGCACGGCTGTGGACGGTGAGCGACGGCAAGGTGGACCGCGAGTTCGAGCCGATCACCGAGCGGGGCCCCGGGCAGTACAGCATCTCGCTCACTGCCGGCTCGTCCGTTGCCTTCAGCCCCGACGGGCAGTCGATCGCCACCGGCGGAGGCAACCATACGCTCAAGTTGTGGACGTCCGGTGGCACAGTCCGCAGCATGCTCAAGGGCCCCGAGACCACCACGCTCAACGCGATCTGGGCCGTCGCCTTCAGCCCGGACGGCACGACCCTCGCCGGCAGTTGGGACGGCGCCGCCGAGCTCTGGCGGCTGGCGGACCCGAGCACCCGCCGCGGCCTGAAGGAGGTCGACGCCATCGTCAACGATCTCGCCTTCAGCCCCGACGGTTCAACCCTCGCCACCGCCAGCTGGGACGGCTCCGTGCGGCTATGGGAGGTGGTCAGCGGGCGGAAGGTGGCGACGTTCGACACGGGCACCGACCGGGCCAACACGGTCGCCTTCAGCCCGGACGGCCGGACCCTCGCAGTCGGCGGCGCCGACGCCGGCGTGCGGCTGTGGGACATCGCCGAGCAGCGGCCGGTCACCACGCTGACCGGCCACAGCGGGTACGTCACGAGCGTCGCCTTCAGCCCTGACGGCAAGACCCTCGCGAGCGCCGGATCCGACAAGACCGTGCGGCTGTGGCACCTGACCCGGAACTGAACGGACGTTCGCCCCGGCGACGGCAGAGTCAAGTGGCGGCGTCGGGATCTGCCCAACTACCCGCTTGTCCCAGTGATAGAAATGGATCAGACCCTTGGTGGCAGGTGAATGCCTAACGCCGACAGGTGGGTTTCGCCGACGGAGGTTATGGTCAGTGCTCGATCTGTTGCCCTGCGAGCCAGCCAGCCTTGTTCGAGCAGCGCTGCAAGGAGCGCTGAACCCAGCCGCCCAGCAAGATGTGGTGCGGACTCGGTCCAGTCGAGGCAGCCGCGAACAGCCGGGCCGGAGCCTGATGGCAACGAGGCGATGCCCAAGTGGACCAGGAGAGGGTGGTCGAAGGCCGACACGGACCCCGTTGATCCGGCAGCGAGGGGGTCGATGACCCGGCCGGTGACGAGGCGGTCGGCTATGGCGATGGACAAGTGGCCGCCGAGGTGGCTGTAGCAGGCCCGGGCGACCTGAAGTCTCGCGCCGCGCTGGGCGTCCCGTAGTGACTCCACCGGCAAGAGCGGCGCGACGGCCGCCAGCGCTTCGATGGCCGTCGCCACTTCAGCTGAAGCGAGCCGGTGCTGCTTCTGCCGCCCGACGATGTTGACGGAGATGAACCCGGCATCTAGCAGGTGCCGAAGGTGTGATGTCGCCGCCGAAGGCCGGACACCTGCGGCGTTGGCTAGGTCGCGTGCTGTGTGGGCCTGCCCGTCCATGAGTCTGAGGAGCATGGCAGCACGGACTGGGTCGGCGACCGCCTTGGCGGCAGACGCCAGGTTGTAGTCGGGCGCGTGCACTGGGCCAGACTACGGCAAGAACAGTTTCGGTCATCGTGAAGTGTTTTGCTGGAAGGCTGGCGTCATGGTGTACCAACCGATCTTCACCGAGCCCCGTCGCCAGTCCGAACCCAGCCGCACGCTGAGCGATGCGGACTTTGCCTGCCCAATCGAGGACCGGTATTTCGAGGACTACACGCAAGGAGCGGTCTACGAGTATGGCTACTACGAGGTCGAGGAGGCCGAGGTCGTCGATTTCGCAAGGCGTTTCGACCCCCAGTCCTTCCACATAGACCCCGATGCCGCTGCAAACAGCCAGTTTGGTGGGCTCATCGCCAGCGGCTGGCACGTCGGGGGCATGATGATGCGTCTTTTCGCCGACCACTACCTGACCAAGGTGGCGAGCCTGGCCTCGCCGGGTCTGGACGAGTTGCGCTGGAGCGCTCCTGTCCGGCCTGGCGATCGGCTGAAGCTGCGCACCACGATAGTAGAGACTCGCCTTTCCCAATCGAAACCTGATCGCGGTCTGGTCCGTACGAAAGCGGAACTCATCAATCAGGAGGGCGCGGTGCCGGCGATGTTCGTCGCCGTGAACTTCGTCGCCCGTCGCCCTGTTTGACTGATCTGAGCGGAATTACTCAGACGTGGTTACGGCGAGCCCGGCTGCTTCGTGCTGGAGCGGCACCTTCGCGACCAGCACCGGATGCCCGGTCAGTACCCCGAGTTGGGCAAGGTCGCCGAGGACATCGACGCCGCGATGGCCGGCGGCATGCTCACCCGGCCGATCGAGGTCTACCGCGGCCTCGACCTCTACGGCCTGATCGGCGCCGCACCGGGCCAATGGCGCGGCCGGGGGTTCCACGACCCGGCCCCGGCGCAGGTCAGCACCGACCGGGCCGCGGCCGCCCGGCACGGTGGTCGCCGTGACCGTCCCGCCCGGCGTCGGCGCGATCCGGCTCGCCGACCCCGCGGAGGAATCACGCAGGGCCGCGAGCAGCTGCAGGCACGCGAGTAGCAGGAACGGCCCGCCCGAACTTCGGGCGGGGCGTTCGTGGAGGGTGCCGGGGAAGCGGCGGGGTCAGCTGACCGCGGCGACGCCCGTGGCCTGGCAACAGACCACCTTCTGGGACAGGCGGTGACCGCATTGCTGCCTGTCGAGCCGAGTAGCCGGGGTGGGGATCATTTGGCCGTGGGGTCCGGTCGTGCTCACCATTCAGGAGGATGTCCATCGGCGCCGTCGTACCTACGCTGTTTGCGACGGACGGCTGGCGGGCCGGGGTGACGCGCGGAGGCGGGCGTGCAGTTCGACGAGCTCGACCTGACGTGGGATGACGGGGATGAGCGGCGCCGTCAATGGCAGCACCGTGCCGTCGCGCGAAGCGAGGCGCGAGCCCGCAGACGCCGGGGGTCGCGGGCATTTCTGGCGACGCTGCTGGTGCTGGCGGTCCTCGGGAGCGTCGCGGCCGGGGTGTACCTCGGTGCTGGCCGGTTGCAGAACCTGCGCGCTGCGCCCGACTACGACACCGGCGGTACCGGCGAGGTGATCGTCGAGGTCAAGCCGGGCGACACCGCGTTCGTCATTGCGCAGACCCTGCTCGACAAGGGCGTGGTGAAGAGCGTCAAGGCGTTCGTCCAGGCCGCCGACCGTGAGCCGCGGAGCACCGCGATTCAGCCCGGCACGTACCGGCTGCGCAGCCGGATGCGTGCGGCGGACGCGCTGTCGATGCTGCTCGACCTCGGTAACAAGGTTGTGAACCGTACGACGCTGCGCGAGGGGCTGTCGTATGTGGCGACGTTCAAGGAGCTGGAGAAGTCGACCGGCATCCCGTACGCCGACTTCGAGGCGGCGGCGAAGGACCCGGTGGCGCTCGGCGTGCCGGACTCGTGGTTCACCCGCCGGGACGGCAAGCCGTCGAAGAAGTCGGTCGAGGGCTTTCTCTACCCGCTCAGTTACGAGTTCGCGCCCGGCTCGACCGCCGAGTCGGTCCTCAAGGAGATGGTCGGCCAGTTCCTCAAGGTCGCCAACGAGATCGGCTTCGTCGACAACGTGCAGTCCGCGCTGTCGGTCAGTCCGTACGAGGCGCTGATCGTCGCGTCGCTGTCGCAGGCCGAGGCGGGGGTCGAGGAGGACCTGCCGCACATCGCCCGGGTCGCCTACAACCGTGCGTACAAGGCGAAGATCCCGTTGCAGTTCGATGTCACCGCTAATTATTGGCTGGAGATCAACGGCAAGGACCCGAAGCACTCCGGCAAGCTCTCCAACGCTGAGCTCGACGACCAGGCTAACCCGTACAACACGGTGAGCAAGACTGGGCTGCCGATTGGACCGATCAACAGCCCGGGGAAGGAGGCGCTGCTCGGCGCGATGAACCCGACGCCGGGGAAGAACTGGCTGTTCTTCGTGGTGATCGACAAGTCCGGAAAGTCGGCGTTCGCCGACACTGTCGCCGAGCACGACAGGAACGTCCAGCAGGCGTGCAAGAACGGCATACCCCTCTGCTGATGGGCCGGGTCGCTCAGGTCGGCGGCCGGGGGAGCCGCTCACGCCCAGCCCATGAGTCCCGCAGCGGTGACGTCCGCATGGCCGCGCAGCCTGCCGGGCCAGACGCTCGGCACGTCGCGGTGCAGCGTTCGCCCGGGCGGCCAGCTATCTCATGGCGGAGCTATCGCGCGGCTACCGTACGTCCCGCGTGGCGAGGTGGTCCTGGAGGCGGGCGTGGCGGAACTGGTACTCGGCGCCTACCCGCCGCAGGACGCCGCGGCGGTAGGCGTCGTCCAGGAAGTCCATCAACGACCATGGCAGTTCGCCGGACGCGGCCAGCAGGCACCGGGCTACCTGCAGCCGTGCCCACGCGTATTGCAGCCCGAGCAGGAGACCGGCCGCGAATCCGATCATGAGCGCGGCCATCAGCCCGTTCGCGAACCCGAACTGGTCGCCGACCAAGAATCCGAGCGCGATACCGAGCGCGGTCCCGGCGGAAAGCCCGTCGGTGAGCAGCGCCGTGCGGTCACGCCGGTAGGCAAGGCGTGGATCGAGCAGTTCGGTCGGCGATGCCATCCCGGCCGGCCCGAAGCCGAGCTTGCGCGAGAATATGCCGCCGACGCCGGCGACGATCCCGGCCGCCAACCCGCTCTTCGGCCCGATCAAAAATCCGAAGGCGATCCCGTTGGTGAGCATGGCCGCGCATTCGCCGCGCCGCAGATGCGTTCGGCGTGGCCGATGATGGCTGGCGGGATCGCCCGGGAAATCGGTGATGCGCAGCGCCGTGACCGCGATCCTGGTCAGGAGACCGACCGCGAACCCGGCCACGCCTCGACGCAGGCCGGCCGGCCGGTGCCCGCCGATGGCGTCGACGAGGTGCCACCAGGCCAGGTCGCGGGTGCGTTGCTGATCCAGATGGCGGGCAAGGAAGGCCAGCCACCGCTCGGCCTGCTGCGGCGCGTAGTCTCGCTGGGCCGGCAGGTCATCGTCACGGATGGGGGTGCCCGGGCCGTAGACGGCAGGCAAGTACGCACGGAGCAGGTGCTGCTGGATGGCGTTCGCATCGGTTACCGTGACTAGGTCCGCGGGGTCCGCGCGGACTGGGCTGTAGACGGTCCGAGCCAGATACACCATCAGCGGTGTCGCCAACGCCTGCGCGAGGGCTCCGTCCGGCTGGGCCCGCAGGTGTGCGATCACCGGTTTCCACCGATCATGCCCGTCGACCTGCCCGGTGGGTAGGTAGTCTGCGGCCTGCGCGGCGGTGACGGGCTCGATCTCGACCACGACAGCGCGGGCCAGCGGCGTGCCGGAGCCGGCGATGACGTCCTGGTACTCCTGCGCCCGGCAGGTCAGCACCAGCGGCTGGTGCGGGCCGACCGCATTGGTCAGCGCCGCGATCGCGGCCGGGCGCAGGGCGTCGGGCATCTCATCCAGGCCGTCGAGCACCGGCACGATCGCGGTCTGGTCGACCAGGATTCGTGCAGTGGTCCGGCCTTGCGCTGCCCGGGCAGTCAGGTGCGGGTACTGGGTGGCCAGGCGCTGGGCCAACCAGGTGTCCAGATGCGTGCCGGTCGGATCCCAACCGGCCAGGTTGAACAGTACCGGCACCGGGTCGCCGGACTCCCGGCGTTGCAGCAACCGGTGGACCAGCAGCACGGCCGCCGACGTCTTGCCGGCTCCCGGCGCACCGATAACCACCAACTGCCGGGCGGGCAGCCGCTGCCATACATCGGCGATTTCGGTGACGTCGCCGTGCAGCCGAAGCCGAGTCACCCGCCCTACCGCAGAGCCAAAGACTTCGGCAGGCGCTGCCGCCACCGGCCGGCCGGTCGAGGACCACCGTACCCGGATCGGGCCCGGCCGCAGCAGACCGCGTGCCTGGGCCTCCCGGTACCACTGCCGGGCGACCTGCCCGGCCAGCCCATCGGCCGCATCCCGCACGATCGCAGCCAGGTCGGCCGGCGCCGCCCGTGCCGCGTTGTGCCCCAGCACCACCGTGACGACCAACGCGGCTGCGGCCAGCACGGCGCCAGCAACGCTACCCAACTGGTCAGCGGTCGCCAGCCACGACGGCGCACCGGTAGCCAGGAACACCAGCATCCCGACCAGCGCGACCACCGCCGCTGTCCCACCGAGCATCCACCACCGCGGGCGTGTCCGACAACCGTCTGCTGGCACCGCGCCATCATGACCGGTCGACGCCAACCCCGCACCCGCGGCGCCGCATCATCGGACAACCAAGCCGACGATCACCGACCGAAGATTCGCGACAGCATGTCGCAGGGACGTTTCCGGGCTACGACCCTGACAGCCGGGATCGACAGTGCGTCGTCCTCGTCGGGGTCCGGATGCCATTCCCTCAGCGGCACGGCGCCGGGCGCCAGGATTTCCCAGCCGTCGAGCGAGCCGGCGATTCGTCGCCCGGCTGGAGCGGCTCGGATTGCGCGACGACACGATCGTCATCGTCACCTCCGACCACGGCGACATGCTCGGCGAGTGCGGACTCTGGTACAAGATGTCGCCGTTCGAGCCGTCCGCGCGCATCCCGCTGATCATCCACGCGCCCGCCACGTTTGCGCCGCGCCGCGTCCAGCAGCCGGTCTCCCTGCCGGACCTGTTGCCCACGCTGGTGGACCTCGCCGACGCTGCGCCGGCCAACACCGCCGGACGCAGCCTGCTGCGACTGGCCTGGGGCGAAGACAAACCCGGCCCCGACATCATCATCGAGTACCTGGCCGAAGGACTCGCCACCCCCCAGGTGACAGTCGTGCTCAGCCATGACGACCGAGATGGATCGGTCGAGCCCCGACCTGTCCGGGTTCACGGGCGAAGGCTTGGCATCGGCTCGTGATGTGGCGGCTAAACTGCATACACTTATTCCACTGTGGGTGCACGAACAGCAGGGAGACCGCCATGCTCGACGAACTCGTCACGGCTGCGCACACCCTCGCCCGGCAGGGCCTCGTGACGGCCTTCGGGCACGTCTCGGTGCGCACCGGCGACACTGTGACGATCACGCCTCCCGCCGACCTCGCGACGGTCACCGTCGGCGACCTGCGCCATCTCGATATCGGCACGGAGGCACTCCCGGCGGGTGTACCCCCGGAGACGTGGGCACACCTGGAGATCTATCGCAGTCGTCCCAACGTCACGGCAATCGCTCGTGCGATGCCTCCCGCTGCCTTTCCGGCGGCCGCGACGGCGGACCGCATCCCGGCCCTGCACGGCCAGGCCGCGTGGCTGGGCACCACGATCCCGGTGCATCGGCCCGCCCAGCTGCTGCGCACCCGGCAACTCGCTCAGGCGGCAGCCTCGGCCCTGGGTCCCGGCTCGGCGCTGCTGCTGCGAGGGAACGGCGCATTGACGGTCGACACGTCGCCCGGCCTCGCCGTGACCCGTATGTGGCTGGTCGAGGTGGCCTGCGATACCTGGCTGCGCGCTGCCGCCGCCGGAACGCCTCACGCCCTGTCCGAGGACGAGGTGCTGGCGTGGCAAGGCACCGCCGCATCGCTGCTGCCCCGGCTGTGGCAGAACCTCGCCCGGTAACCGCCCCGCGGCGCACCCACTCGCCGGACGGACCTGTGCGGACCGCTCAACCGGTCCGGCTGTGCGGGCAGTGGTAGAGGCGGGCCTGTCCCCGCGGTGGCCGCGATCGACGACCTTGCCGAAAGGTGGCGTCTAGTAAGGGCGGGCGCCGGGGTACGGGCCGTCCGGGTCGACGGTGCGCATGATGCGTCCGCAGATGTCGTGCAGCTGCCGGGGTTGTGCCTTGGTCAGCGGGTCGAAGACCAGGCGGCGGACCTCGGCGACGTGGCCGGGTGCGGTCTCGACGACCTTCTCCAGGCCCTCGTCGGTGAGGATGGCGAGCGTGTAGCGGCCGTCGTCGGGGTCGGGGGAGCGGCGCACCCAGCCCCGCTTCTCCAGCCGGCCGATGGCCTGCGAGAGGCGGGGGAGCGAGCCCTCGGAGATGGCCGCGAGCAGGCTCATCCGCAGCCGGCGCTCCGGCGCCACGGAGAGTCCGGCGAGGGTCATGTACTCGAAGAGGTTGATTCCGGCGTCGCGCTGGAGCTGGGCGTCGAGCGTGCCGGGGAGGCGCACCAGCACGGAGAACAGTGTCACCCAGGTGTTCTGCTCGTCCTGGTCCAGCCAGCGGGGTTCGTCGGTCACGCCGACATCATAACAACGACTTGCATGTTGAACTCACCGCGGCTACCTTCAACTTCACTGTTTAAGTCATCTCGCCTGATGGGGAATCATGAACATCGCTCTCTGGGTCGTCGCTGGGCTGGTCGCGGCCGGTTTCCTGTTCTCCGGTGTGTTCAAGCTCGTCCTGCCGCGGGAGAAGTACGTCGCCGCTCAGCCGTGGGCGGCGGATGCGCCGCTGTGGGCTCCGACGGTGATCGGTGTGCTGGAGGTGCTGGGCGCGGTCGGTGTGATCCTGCCGGCCGCGATTGGCGTCGTGCCGGTGCTGGTTCCGGTCGCCGCGGCCGGGCTGGTGCTGGTGATGGTCGGCGCGGTGGTGATGCATCTGCGGCGTGGTGAGTTCCCGGCGCTGGCGCCGAGCGGGGTGCTGCTGATCCTGGCCGCGGTGGTGGCGTGGGGCCGGTTCGGGCCGTACGCGTTCTGATCGGGGTGACGGGGGCCGCGGCGGCGCCCCGCGGCTCCGGCGCCTCGTCCTCGGGGGCGTGAGGAGTTCCTGCTCCCTGCCAATCCATTTCGCTCTCTAGTCATACGTGCCGCAGCGACGTAAAGTGTATGCAGTTTTGGGAAGGAGTGTCATGATCACCGGATTGCATCACTACGCATTGGAGGTTCCGGACCTCGAGGTCGCGGACGGTTTCCTCAACGACTTCGGCCTCGAGACCACCGACAAGGACGGCGCCCTCATCGCCTCCTGCCCCGGACGGGACCAGGAGCAGGTTCGGATGATCCGAGCCGATCACAAGCGTCTCCAACACGTCACGTTTACCGTGGCCGACGGTCAGTTGGACGCGCTACGGGAGCGTCTGGAGAGCGCCGGGGCGCCCGTCCTGGCAGAGCCGCCCGCCGGCGCGAGCGGCGAGGGCCTGTGGGTGGCCGACCCGGACGGAACGCCCGTCCAGCTGATCGAGAAAGACCCTGCGCCCGCGCGGGCGGTCACTGGCATCGCGGCGAACGTCGGCGGGCGGCGCGACCGCGTCGGGCAGCGGGCCTGGACCGAGCTGACCAAGGACACGACACCGCAACGGCTGGGCCACTCGCTGCTGTTCACCGCTCAGCCGGAGGCGATGGAAGCCTTCTACACCACCGTGCTGGACCTCCGGGTCAGCGATCGGATCAAGGGCCTGGTCACCTTCCTCAACGCGGGGCCCGGTGACCACCACGTCTTCGGGTTCATCCGCAGCAGCCACCGCGGCTTCCACCACGCCAGCTTCGAGGTCCCCTCCATCGACGCGATAGCGCTCGGCGCCGACCGCATGCGCTCGCGGGGACGAGCCGCGGGCTGGGGCCTCGGACGGCACACGGTGGGCTCGAACTTCTTCCACTACATCCCCGACCCCTGGGGCTCATGGATCGAGTGGTTCTCCGACATCGACCAGATCGACGACTGCTGGGTCGCCCAGGAATTCGACGTACCGCCACATCTGTGGGGAGCGCCGCCACCACCGGAGTTCCTGCAGAACCGCGAGCCGGCCACACCTTCCATCCACCCACGAACGGACAGGAGCACACCATGACCAACGCACAGACGATGGCCCAGGACGTCAAGACGATCTTCGCCGGCATCGACACCCTCGACCCCGCCAACTTCGTCCGCCATCTCACCGAGGACGTCGTCTTCCAGTTCGGCAACAACGATCCCGTCGTGGGACGGGACGCCGTCGCGGAAGGCGTCCGGGGTTTCTACACGACGATCGCAGGCATGCGCCACGACGTCCGCCAGGTCTACGTCGACGGCGACATCGCGATCGCGAAGGTGGACATCGTCTACACCCGCCTCGACGGGAAGTCGGTCACCGTGCCCAACGCCGACATCCTCACCTTCGAGGGCGACAAGGTGCGGGACTGGCGGATCTACATCGACCTGACTCCGGTGTACGCATGATCGAGCTGATCGACATCGCTTACGTCCGCTCCGGGGTCGCCGACCTCGACCGCGCCACCTGGTTCGCCACCGGCATCGTCGGGCTGGAGCTCGTCGAGTCTTCGGAGCGCGGGGTCGCCCATCTGCGTGCCGATCACCGGCACCACTGCCTCGCCCTGGTCGAGGGGCCGTCCGGCGTCCTCGCATCGGGATTCGAGGTCGCCGACTCCGACGCCCTGGCCCTCGCGGAGACCGAACTCGAGAGCAGGGGCTTCCAGGTCACGCGCGGCTCGGCCGAGGAAGCCCGCTCGCGTCGGGTCCGCGAGTTCATCGGCTTCGACGATCCGTTCGGCAACCACCTCGAGCTGGTGAGCCAGCAGGAAACGATCACGCGGCCGGTCGCCCTGACCCGCACCGCCGGTATCACCGAGTTCGGGCACCTGTGCCTGGACGCACCGGATGTGCACGAGGCATACCGTTTCTGGAACGGTACCTTCAACGCGCGGGTCTCCGACTGGCTCGGGGACAGCGCCTGCCTGATGCGGATCGACCCGGTCCACCACAAGCTGGCCGTCTTCCGGGGCGACGAACCGGGGCTGTGTCACATGAACTTCCAGGTGGCCACGATCGACGACGTCTTCCGGAACTGGCATTTCCTGCAGGATCACGACGTCCAGATCGAACAGGGGCCGGGCCGGCACCCGCAGTCGACGGCGATCTTCCTCTACTTCCTCGGCCCCGAGGGGTTCACCTACGAGTACTCCTTCGGGGTGCGCCGCATCGAGGACGAGGCCGGTTGGCGACCCCGCACCTTCGACCCGGCGGAGCCCGGATCCATCGACATGTGGCTCGGTCCCACCAAGCGAGTGTCGACCCAACGCCAGGTCGTCAAAACCTCCGTACGCTAGCGCATCGACCTCTGACGCGGAGCATCCATGTCACTGCACATCGAGACCGTGAGGATCGACGTCGGCGGTGTCGCCACGACCGTCATCGACACCGGCGTGCCGGCCGCCGACACCGGACACCCACCGCTGCTCCTGCTCCACGGGTCGGGGCCGGGCGTCACCGCCACGGCCAACTGGCGCGCGGTCATTCCGGCCCTGGCGCGTACGCGTCGTGTGATCGCACCCGACCAGCTCGGCTTCGGCGGCACGGCGACGGGGGAGGACCGCCAGTTCGGCCGGGCGGCCTGGACCGGTCACGCCGAGGCGCTGCTCGACACCCTCGGCGTCGGAACCGTCGACGTGATCGGCAACTCCATGGGCGGCGCCATCGCGCTCTCGTTGGCGCTGGCCCGCCCGACGGGAGTGCGCCGGGTGGTCCTCATGGGCCCGATGGGCGTGGCCATGACCCTCCCGGCGGGCCTCGACGCCGTCTGGGGATATGCGCCCGGCCTGGACAACATGCGCGCGGTCATCGATCTGTTCGCCTACGACAAGTCGCTGATCACCGACGATCTCGTGGAGATGCGGTACCGGGCGAGCCTGCAGACCGCCGTCCAGGAGTCGTGGGCGGCCATGTTCCCGCCGCCACGGCAGCGGTGGGTGGACGATCTCGCACTCAGCGGGGTGGAACTGGCCGCGATCGAGCAACCGGTGCTGATGGTGCACGGCCGCGACGATCGGGTGATGCCGTGGCGGGACTCGAGCGAGCCGCTGCTGGCCGCGCTGCCCGACAGCCGGCTGCACCTGCTCTCCGGCTGCGGCCACTGGACGATGATCGAGAAAACGGCCGACTTCCTCAGCGTCGTCAGCTCGTTCCTCGATCACCCTCGGGCCGGCTGAGATGGGCGTCGGCCTGGAGCCGCCGCTGAGGCGCTTCAGGCCGACGCGACGGCGGCGAGCGTGGCATGCCAAGCCGCTTCGTTGTTGTCCACCATCGCCACCGCCTGCGGCACGGCGCGCGGCTCGTACCCGGGAGCGCAGTCCGCCAGCACGTGCAGTGCCGTCCGGGCGAGGTGGTGGGCCAGACCGCTGGTGACGTCACTCAACCGGCGCTCGATGAGGGCGTCGAGGATCTCGGCGTGCTCGCGGTCGCCGGCCGCGTCCCATGTCCGGGGCTCTCGCGCCTGATAGATCCTGATGTAGCGCGCGGCCTGGTCGGCGTGCAGCCGCAGTTGGCGTTGGAGCGTGGCGCCCGCTCCGGCGGTCAGGGTGCGGTGGAATTCCGCGTGGACGTCGATCCAGCCCTCGATGTCGCCGCGTTTGGCGCAGGCCCGCATCTGCTTCAGTTGCTTCTGCGCCGTGCGCCGGCACTGCGTGTCGAACCGGTCGATGGTCAAGGTGATGCCCAGGACCTCCAGCAGGATGCGGCTGCCGTAGACCTCGTCCAGCTCCTCGGGGTCAAGCTCGGCGACCCGCGTACGCTGGTTCGGCTCGACCGTGACCAACCCCTCGTTCTGCAGCAGGCGCACCACCTCACGCAGCGGAGTTCTGCTCACCCCCAGCTGTTGCGCCAGGGTCACCTGGGACAGTTTGGAACCCGGCTGCAGCGTTCCGTCGAGGATCCGGTCGCGCAGGTACGCGTGGACATAGGGGATCGCCTGGCGGGGCTCCGGGATGTCGACCTTCTCGATGCCCGGGATCAGCGTGGTGCGTGGCATGGACCAATCATTCCTCACGTCGTTACATCGGCGGACACGAGCCCGAAACCTTGACGGGCCTGCAAAACTGCATACACTTTTGATATGGGTCGTGGAACTCCCGGCCCTGACCACCGGCCTTCCGGCCGGGACCACCGGCTCGTCTCCCGGGCCGCGGAGGATCCGTTCGTACACAAGGGCTTGCGCACGCGAGCTCTGGCGCCGGCGCCTCAACGAGGGCAGCCCGCAGATCCGATTCCTGGTGGGTGCCGGGACCTTCGACTGGAAGTGAGAACGCTGTGAACGTAGAAGCGGCATCACAGCCGCGCACCGTGGGAGTCATCGGCCTCGGCCGGATGGGGCTCCCGATCGCGCAGAACCTGCTCGAGCGCGGCTTTGCGGTCATCGGATACCGGCGCAGCGGCTCGCCGGAGCTGGCGAGCGCCGGCGGTGTCGTCGCCGGCAGCCCGGCGGAGGTCGCCGCGAGCAGTGACGTCCTGCTGTCGATCCTTCCCGACATCGCCGCCGTCGAACGCGTCATCGGCGGCCCGGACGGCACCCTCCGCTCGCTGCGGCCGGGCACCGTCCACGTGGAGATGAGCACCGTCGACGTCGAGGCCAAGCGCAGCCTCCGCGACGCCGTCCGGGCGCAGGGCGGCGACCTGCTCGACGCGCCGGTGAGCGGGAGCCCCGGCATGGTGCGGGCCCGCCTGGTGAAGGTCTTCGCCTCGGGCGAACAGGCCAGCGTCGAGCGGGTGAGTGACGTGCTGACAGCGGTGTCCGGACCGTGGGTCAACGTCGGCGGCTTCGGTGCCGGCGCGACGATGAAGTACATCTCCACGATGCTGATGGCGACCCACGTGGTGGCGGCCGCCGAGGCGATCGTGACGGCGCGCCTGGCGGGTCTGGACCTCGAGCTCGCGCAGCAGGTGCTGGACGGGTCGATCGCCGGGTCGGCGCTGCTGGCCCAGCGCGGTCCGGTGATGCGCCGGCGGGCCTGGCTGCCTGCTCCCGGACCGGTGGAGACGCTGCACGCGATCCTCGAACAGGCCGAGGAGTTCATCGGTACGCTCGGCCTCGACGCGCCCGTGTTCACCGCCAGCAAGGAGATCTTCGACAAGGCGGTCGCCGACGGCTGGTCGGAGCTGGACATCGCCTGCGTACACGATCAGATCGCGGGTCAGCAGGCCCTCGCGGGCGCCGAGACTCTCCGATGAGCACGGCGTACACCCAGCCGTGGTCGCTCATCTCCTATCGCGACGGTGACGCGGCATCGGCTGCGGTACTGCTGCGGGACGGGACCGTCGTCGCCCCTCCGGAACTCAAGCAGTGGGACACGATGCTCGACCTGCTCGACGACTGGGAAGCCGCCGAGCCGGTGCTGCGGCAGCTGCGATTCGAGGGAGCGCCGAGCGTGGCGGCGGAGGAGCTCCTGGCGCCGCTGCGGTATCCCCGCAAGCTCATCTGCGCCGGGGTCAACTACCGGCGGCACATCCGGGAGATGGGCGCCGAGGTCCCCGCCGAAGGATGGCGACCGTTCTTCTTCCTCAAGCCGCCGACGACGACCATCGTGGGGCCTGACGACCCCATCGTCGTCCACGACCCGGAACTCGCCCGCTACGACTGGGAGGCTGAGCTCGCCGTGGTCATCGGGCGCGGCGGGCGGGCGATCCCGGCCGCGGACGCGCTCGGCCACGTGGCCGCGTACGCCGTGGCCAACGACGTGACGGCTCGCGCGCGCCACGAGCGGACGGTGGTGCCGGGAGCGCCGTTCCGCTACGACTGGGTCGCCTCGAAGGCGATCGACAGTTCCTTCCCCATGGGGCCCGGCCTGACCCCGGCCTTCTTCGTGCCCGAGCCGCAGGACCTGCGGATGCAGCTGTGGGTCAACGGCGAACTGCAACAGGACGAGACGACCGGGGACATGATCTGCACGGTCGCCGAGCTCATCGCGGAGGCCAGTCAGGTGATGACCCTGCAGCCCGGTGACGTGATAGCGACGGGCACTCCCTCCGGGGTGGGCGCGCCCCGTGGCCGCTACCTGCGCCACGGCGACGTGGTCCGGGTGGCCATCGACGGCCTGGGCGCCATTCAGAACACCGTCTACGAGCCAGGAGCAGAAGCATGATTTTCGTGTCCCACGTACGCCCCGTCAACGAACCCGGCGAGCCGGTGCTCGACCGGACGGCGGTCTGGCAGGGGCTGGTCCTCAAGGCCAACAACGCCCTGCCCTTCGTCCCCAACATGACGTACTGCGAAGTGATCGGCACGATCTCTCCGACCGTCTTCGACCGGGAGATCGACTTCCGGGGCGACCGGTTCGTCGAGCGCATCACGCTCGAGGAGCCGCACCGGGTGGTGTTCACCCGCCTGTCCGGCCCGGTCCTCGGCACCATTGCCAATGAGATCGAAGCGGGCGAGGCCACCGGTGACCTCCGGCTGCGCTTCAGCTTCGCGCTGACGGTCTCGGGGGCGGCCGGCGGCTCCCGGGAGGAGAAGGAGTACGCCGACACCATGACCGGCGACTATCTCAAAGCCGTCCAGTCCACTTTGGAGGCCATCAGGCGGATCGCTCGCGAGGAGCGGGCCGGCGATCCGGCGACGGCGGCGCAGACATGAAAGTCATCGTGGATTCCGCGCGGTGCAACGGGCACGGGGAGTGTGTCATCGAGGCGCCCGATGTCTTCGATCTGCCGGACGACTCGGACGTGGCCCTCGTCCGTGACGAGTTTCCGGACGGTGCACGACGCGCCGCAGTGGAACGGGCCGCGGCGATGTGCCCCGTGGCAGCCATCCTGATCGAGGGCTGACATGACCGGCGTCGTTGTCGTCGGCGCGGGCCTGGCCGGCCTGCGCGCGGCGGAGTCACTACGACAGCGTGGTTACGAGGGCGCGCTGACGATCGTGGGCGACGAGGCACACGGCCCGTACAACCGGCCACCGCTGTCCAAGGACCTGTTGCGCGGTGCGGTCCCCGACGACTCCTGCCGGTTCGACACCGCCGGCCTGGACGCGACGTGGCTCCTCGGCCGCAGTGCGGTGCGACTGGACGTCGCCGGCCGCCACGTCACGCTCGACGACGGACGCCGGCTCGGGTACGAGCGGCTGCTCGTGGCCACCGGCTGCCGCGCACGGCCCTGGCCGGCGCCCGTCCCGCCGGTCGGCGTCCACATGGTCCGGACGCTCGATGACGCCCGGAAGCTGCGGGCGGCCGCACGCGAGTCGCGTCGCGCGGTGATCGTCGGGGGCGGCTTCATCGGATGCGAGATCGCCGCGACGCTCCGCGCGCTCGGTCTCGATGTCGTCCTGCTGGACACGGCCGAGCAGCTGATGACTCCGCTCGGTGCGGAGCTCGGCGAGCGCGCCCGTGCGTGGCACGAGGACGCCGGCGTCGCCATCCACCTGGGCATCGAGGTCGAGCAGTTCCTCGGTGCCGACCGGGTGAGCGGCGTGCGGCTGGTCGACGGCCGCGTGTTCGACGCCGACCTCGTGGTGATCGGCATCGGAGCCGTGCCCAACACCGAGTGGCTCGCGGACTCGGGTCTCGAACTGGTGTCCGGCGGCGTCCGGTGTGACGAGCGCTGCCTTGCGGTGGGCGCGCCCGAGATCGGCGTCATCGGTGATGTCGCCGCCCGGCCGGACCCCTGGACCGGCACACCGAGGCGGGTCGAGCACTGGACCAACGCGGTGGACACGGCGATCACCGCCGCCGCCAATCTCCTCGCCGGCCAGGGCGGCGGCACGGTTCACCGCTCGATACCCACCTTCTGGTCCGACCAGTACCACTACAAGCTCAAGGCGGTGGGATGGCTGGCGGCCACGGATGCCGTCACCGTGGTCGCCGACGAACCCGACCAGGGGCGGTTCGTCGCCGAATTCCACCGCGACGGGCAGCTCGTCGCGGCAGCGACGGTCAACGACCACCGCGCACACCTGGGCTATCGCCGGCGGCTGGCCCACGTGGCGATCCGTCCCGACCAGCTGCCGCTCTCCGCCTGACACCCCGATCCGCACCGAAGGAGCAATCATGACCGTGACCGAGTGGGTGCCGAGCACCGCGATGCAGGAGGTCGCCACCGGCACCGCGGACACCGTTCTGTCGGCCTACGAGACCATCCTCGCCGACCGTTCCGTCGCACGCTACGACGACGGCGAGGGCAACGTGATGTGGGGCATCTTCTCCTACGAGGAGGCCGAAAAGGCAGCGGTGGACTCGGATGCCTTCAGTAGCGTCACCGTGCCCGAGGGCGCACCGAGAATCCTCCCGCTGATGTCCGATCCGCCCGAGCACAGCGCCTACAAGCGGTTGTTCAACTCCTGTTTCCGTCCTGATCGCATCGCGGTCATCGAGACGCGGATGCGACCGGTCGCGGCCGAGCTGATCGACGCGATGATCGGCGCGGGCACCGCCGACGTGGGCGCCCAGTTGGCCTACGAGTTCCCCACACGCACGCTGTGCGAGTTCATCGGACTCGGCGACGAGTGGAAGTTCTACGGCCGTTGGGCCAGCGAGATGGAGAAGGCCACGGCCGCCGGAGTACGCAACGCGGGCGAGCGTCTGCCCGAAGAGCTCATGGCCGAGGTCACGCCGCCGCTCCTCGCGTTGATCAACGCCCGGCGCGAGGCACCGGGCGACGATGCGATCAGCCGGATCGTCACCGCCGGCCTCGACGGGGCACCGCTCACCGACAACGAGGTGGTCGGCCTCGTCATCGCGCTCTTTCTGGCCGGACTCAACACCACCGCCAGCGGCATCGGCAACCTCGTCTACCGCCTGGCCCGCGACCAGGAGGCCCAGCAGTTCCTGCGCGAACATCCGGACCGGATCGCCGACGCGATCGAGGAAGGTGTACGGCTCGACAGCCCGCAGCAGGAGATGCCGCGCCGGGCGAAGCGCGACGTCGAGGTCGCCGGCTCGGTGATCCCGGCCGGCTCGGCGGTCTTCCTCAACTACGGGTCCGCGAACGTCGACCCGAAGTCCTGGGAGAACCCTGACGTCTTCGACCTCGACCGCCCGGACAAGCGCCGGCACCTGGCGTTCGGACGCGGACAACACTCCTGCCCCGGCGCTCCGCTCGGACGCATGCAGATGCGGGTCGTCCTGGAAGAGCTCCTGAGCCGGACGGCGTCCTTCTCGGTGGCCGGCCCCGTCCAGCGCCTCACCTGGCCGCGGCTGTCGGTCGAGCGTCTCCCGTTGCGCCTCGTGCCCGCACATGCCGCCTGAGGGGCAGCTGACCTGGGCGATACGGGGCAGCTTCGTGGACTACATCGCCTCGCTGAGCGACGGCCGGGCCGTGCTCAGCGACGGCGCACACGTCACGCCTGGCGAAGGGATCGTCTTCCCGGTACGCCACGCCGACCTCACAGCCGGTGCCGGCAGGGTGTCCCTGCGTGGCGCGGTTCGATTCGTCGGCCACGGCGGTGCGCTGGACGTCCGTATCGCGGCCCCGGAGCTGGAGCTATCGCACTCCTCGGGAAGCATCACGATCGCATCGGCGCTCGGACGGGATCCGATCGCTCAATACGCTGTCACATCGCGGCACACACCCACCGAGATGCGCTGGCTGGCGCACGACGTCCGCCTGACCGAGGCGGGTGCCGATCTGTTCTCGGGTGTCTATCCGCCCGGCGAACAATTCGACCCGTTCACGGTGGCCATACGCCTCTAGTGCGTCATTCCGAGATCCTGCACCAAATAGTTTAGGAGGACGTCATGGGAGATGTCCGGTCAATTGTCATCGACGTTCCCGAAGCGGAGCTTGACGATCTTCGCGGCCGACTCGCAGCCACCCGATGGCCGGCTGCCGGTCCCGACGTCGGCATCGAGCAAGGACCGACTACAGCGAAGATCCAGAACCTCATCGAGCACTGGCGGACCCGGCACGACTGGCGGCAGGCCGAGCGGATGCTCAACAACTGGGGCGTGTTCCGTACCCGCATCGACGGACTCGACATCGACTTCCTGCACATCCGCTCACGGCACGATGATGCGTTCCCGCTGCTGCTCACCCACGGCTGGCCCGGTTCGGTACTGGAATTCCGGCACGTGATCGGAGCGCTGAGTGCCCCTGAGGCGCACGGCGGGCGCGCCGCCGACGCCTTTCACCTGGTGCTGCCCACGCTGCCGGGCTTCGGCTTCTCCGCCGCGCCGACCGAGACCGGCTGGGGAATCAGCCGGACGGCGGCGGCATGGGAAACACTCATGGCGCGCTTGGGATACCAGCGGTGGGGAGCGCAGGGCGGCGACCTGGGCAGCGCGGTCACTGAGGAACTCGCCCGCCGAGGGGCCTCCGGCCTGGCCGGGATTCATCTCAACATGCTCACGTTCCAGCCCACGGCGGCAGAGATCGAGGCCGCTGACGCGGCGGAACTCGAAGCCCTGGCCGACGCCGAGCACTATCGGCAGCATCTGGCCGGGTACGCGGCCCAGCAGACCACCAGACCGCAGACCATCGGCTACGCAATTGCCGACTCGCCGACCGGATTGGCCGCCTGGATATACGCCATCTTCCAGGACGCCTGCGGCACACCGGGCGACGCGGAGGCGAGCTTCGCCACAGACGACCTGCTCGACAACATCGCCTGGCACTGGTTATCCGGCTCGGCGGCGACCGCGCCGCGGTACTACTGGGAGATCGCCCGCGAGGGATGGCACCCCTCGTCCACCCCGGACAACCCCCTCGCATTGCCCACCGGGGTGACCATGACGGCACGAGACTGCATGCGCAAGTCCCGACGCTGGACCGAACGCCGCTACACCAACCTCGTCCATTTCGGAGAAGCCCCGGCCGGCGGTCACTTCGCTGCTTGGGAGCAGCCAGAGCACTTCGTGAACGACCTTCGAGCCACCTTTGCGGGCCTCCGCGGCCATGACGAAGGACTACGGAGCGACCATCGCGAATCAAGCCGCCGGTAACAATGTCCGCTCGACCACCCACGACGCATCGACCCGGGAAGCGATCGCAGCGCGGCTGGAGTAACCATTCGCATCGGTGCTGACGTACGGTGCGGTCTCGAGGGTGTCCAGGCCGTTCGTCTCGAATGCCCATGGACACCCTCGTTGCACCCTTGGCCGGTCTTGGCCCGGCTGGAATGGGCTTTCAGCCGGGCAGCAGGCTGCGGTCCCCGCCGTGCACGGGCACCACGGCCCCGTTCACGTAGCTGCTGTGGTCTGCGACCAGGAACAGCACGACGTCGGCGATCTCTTCCGGGTCGCCGATCCGGCCGCGCGCCGACAACTGGTCCATCACGTCGCCCTGGACGGCCAGCACGTGCTCCATTCCAGGGGTGCGCACCACCCCTGGCGCGATCCCGTTGACCCGGATACCAGAGCCGCCGAACTCGGTGGCCCAGTAGCGGGTCAGCGTCTCCAACGCCGCCTTCGACGCGCCGTAGACGGCACCGACCGGCCCGGTCATGTTCGCCACGGTCGAGCTGATATTGACGATCGTGCCGTGACCACGCTCGACCATTCCCGGCGCCAGCTCCGCGACGAGCTGGAACGGCGCGCGGGTGTTGACCGCCAGGTGTCGGTCGAAGCTGTCCGAGCTGGTGTTCGGGGTTGAGGCGATCTCGTACACCCCGGCGTTGTTCACCAGGATGTCCACCTGCCCCGCGTCGGCCGCCAGCCGCTTGACGTCCTGGGCGGCGGAGAGGTCGGCGGCGACGAATCGCGCCCGGCCACCCCGCTCGGCGATCGCGGACACCAGTTCGGCCCCGCGGCGTGCGTCCCGGCCGTGCGCCACGACCTCGGCGCCGTTTTCTGCGAGCCGCACCGCGACAGCCCGGCCGATACCCGACGTGGCACCGGTCACCAAGGCTGTCTTTCCTGCGAGATCAGACACGTCGATCCCTTTCTGGATTGATTGACCCGTTTGTGTGGACGCCTTTGAGGTTGCCATGTGTACGAAGCAGTACACATGACGATACGGTACTGTACACCTGTGACGGAGCGCGGGGAGGCGAGGGCGGACGCGATCCTCGACGCGGTGACTGAGCTGATCTCAGAGATCGGGTACGAGCGGCTGACCACCGACGCGGTGGTCAACCGTGCGCGAGCGTCGAAGACGACGCTCTACCGTCGGTGGCCGGGCGGTAAGCCGGAACTGGTGGCGTCGGCACTTCGACGCGCGGCCGATTGCGCACCGATCAGAGCGGGGGACACCGGCAGCGTCGAGGGCGACCTGGAGGCCTGTCTGGCCTCGATGGCGGATACGTTGGTTGGCAGGAACGGTCCTGCGTTGATCGGGCTACTCGAGGCCGGCCGTCAGGACGACGCCTTGCGCGAGCAGATGCGCCGCTCCTTCGAGGCGTCGTGTCGCGCGAACGCGGCCGCCGTGACGCGGTACGCAGCGGCGCGAGGCGAACGCGTCGATGAGCATCTCGTCTGCGAGGCCATGCGGGTCGCCTTCGCTTGGACAATGAGCCGGATGGTCTTCGACGGCACGCCCCCGGACGCGGAAGCCTGCCGAGACTTCGTAACGAGGACGCTGTCGCGTTTGGTGTCGGCCGCCTGACACTGCCTGGCCGGGGCCTTGTGGATAGATCGTGCTGGCAGTCGGAGTCATCAGAGTCTGAAGAAAGCTAGACGCCTTTGCGTTCTACCAGGTCGAGGGCGTGCTGGACGGCTCGCATGGGATAGTTGGGGGCGCAGTCGCGCAGCACGCGCTCGGCGGTGCGGGCGAGGTGGTGGGCCAGGCCGGACAGGGCGGCCTCGTGGTCGCGGGCCGCTAGCGCTTCCAAGATTGCCGCGTGCTCAACGTCGCCGGCGGCTTGCCAGCTGGCTGGCTCGGACAGCTGGTAGATGCGGATATAGCGGATCGTACGATCGGCGAACATCATGAGTTGTTTCTGCAAGGCCGTGCCGGCGCCGGCGGTGAGCAGGCGGTGGAACTGGGCGTGCGAGTCGAACCACTGGGCGAAGTCGGCAGTCTTGGCCGCCTTGCGCATCGCGGTGAGCGCTTGCGTGGCCTGGCGCTGGTGGGCGGCAGTGAACGACTCGAGCGTGAGCGACAAACCGAGCGTCTCCAGCAAGATGCGGCTGGCGTAGATGTCGTCCAACTGTTCGGGGTCGAGGCCGGCGACGCGCGTGCGCTGGTTGGGCTCGATCTCGACCAGGCCCTCTTCCTGAAGCATGCGCAGCACCTCGCGAAGGGGCGTGCGGCTGACGCCGAGTTGGTCGGCCAGGGCCACCTGCGACAGCTTGGTGCCGGGCGTCAGTGTGCCGTCGAGGACGCACTGACGGAGGTACGCGTGCAGCGCCGGGATCGCCTGCCGGACCTCGGGGAGATCCACCTTGCGGAGGCCCGGCACGAGCGTTGGGATTCGAACCATGCCGGCATTCTCTCCGATCCCTCGGCGGAACTGCATACACCTCGCAAGCGTGAAACAGACTCTTGACGCGCCCGCAAAACTGCATACAGTTTAGTTCATGACGGATCTGCTTGGGCGCGACTACTGGCTCATAAGGTCCATTCCCGCCGCGCATACCACCGACGCCGATGTCCTGGCGCACGTCGAGGAGCACCTCGACTGGCTGCTCAAGCTCGAGGCCGACGGCGTGGTCTTCCTGTCCGGACCGCTGACCAGCGGGCCCGATGTCCGGCCCGGCTCCGGAGTCACGGTCCTGCGCGCCGGCAGCGCCGAGGAGGCACGCGCGATCGCGCTGGGCGACCCGTTCGTCCGAGCCGGTCTACGCACCGCCGAGGTCTACGGGTGGCGCGTCAACGAGGGCGCGATACGCGTCCAGATCTCGCTGGGCACCGCTACCTACGAGTGGATGTGAGCTGTGACGCAGGCCCCGGGTTCGAATATCTGAGTTCCTGCCGTGTCCGACCGGCCGCCGGGTAGGGGCCGGTCGGACACGCCATTCACGTCGTACCTCAGTTCATCAGGCTCTCGGCGACGCGAGCGGCCGTACGTCGGATGATGTTCGCATCGCGGTGCACACGAGCGAGCACGAGCGCGCCTTCGACGGCACACAGGGCCATTTCCGCGCGCTCCTGGGCGTCGGCGATGCCGAAGGCGGTCAGACGAGCCGCGATCACGTCCTGCCACGTCCGATATGTGCGCGCGCAGAGGTCGCGGACCTGGGGGTCGTCCGACGCCAGTTCCAGCGCGGCTGTCGCGATCGGGCACCCCAATCGGTAATCGCTCGCCTCCAGCGCGCCGGCGAGCTCGTCTGCGAAGACGATCACCGCCGCAGCCGGCTCGATGCCGCTATCGGAGAGCGCCGTCAGTCCGTCGGATATGCGTCGGGCTTCGTAGTCCAGGGCGGCGAGCACGAGTTCGGCCTTGCCGCCGGGGAAGTGGTGGTACAGCGATCCCCGCGGCGCCCGCGCCCGTTCAAGGATCGCGAGCGTCCCGCTGCCGTGAACGCCCTGCGCACGGAACATGTAAGCCGCAGCCGCCAGCAAACGATCGCGCGTATCTTCCACGCCTGCAGTCTAGCGCCAGTAGACCGATCTACATACTCTATGGGCATGCGTTCGACGGGAATTGGCCTCTGGACAGCAAGCCTGGACGGAACGGCAGTAGCCGAGCTCCCCGGCCTCGTCGCCGACCTTGACGCCCAGGGCTGGGCGTCGCTGTGGTTCGGCGAGGCCTACGGCAGAGAGGCCACCACCACAGCCGCCATCCTGCTTTCGGCAAGCAGCCGGCTCCGCGTCGGAACCGGCATCGCGAACATCTATGGGCGCGACGCGATCGCCTGCGCCGCAGCGGCGCGCACCCTGCACGCGCTCCATCCCGGCCGCTTCACGCTCGGGCTCGGGGTTTCCCATGCTCCGTTGGTCGAACGCATGCGTGGCCACCGCTACGGCCGGCCGCTGCGGGAGATGGGCGCGTACCTCGACGCGATGCTCGCTGCTCCGAGCGTGGTACCGGGCGAACAGGAGCTGCCGCCGATCGTGCTGGCCGCCCTGGGCCCCCGGATGATCGAGCTCGCGCGGGATCGCACCCAGGGCGCGCTGCCCTATCTGGGACTTCCTGAGCACACTGCGCAGGCCCGAACGCTGCTCGGCGACGAGCCGACGCTCATCGTGGAGCAGGCCGCCGTCGTGACCCCGGGCATCGGCGAGGAAGAATGGCGCCGCCGAGCACACGTCCACCTCGAGCTCTACACCGGGCTGCCGAACTATCGCGCGTCGCTGACCCGGCAGGGATTCAGCGACGATGATCTCGTACGCGGCGGTAGCGATGCCCTGAAGCGAGCGATGGTGCCCTTCGGCCTCGATGCCACCCTCTCTCGCATCGACGAGCACCTCGCCGCCGGTGCCAATGAGGTGCTCGTCCAGGTCCTCGGGCCGCAGATGCTGACGCCGCCCCGGTCCGACTGGGCACTCATGGCAGAGGCACTCCGGTGACCGTCCCCGAGGCCAGCCAGTGGTGGGCAGCCGGCCGCACCCTGGAGGTGCCTGTCGCCGGTGGTACCCGTCGCGTCTTCATCCGAGACGAAGGCAGCGGTCCGTGCCTCACGCTGCTGCACGGCTACCCGGCGTCGTCCCTGGAATGGGCCCAGATGTGGCCGGCTTTGGCGTCCGTGCGACGGGTGGTAGCGCTGGACTTTCTCGGATTCGGCGCCAGCGAAAAGCCCAGCCGGTACTCCTATCCACTCGATGACCAGGCCGATGTCGTCGAGGCGGTGTGGCGCTCTCTCCGCATACGCGAGACCGAGGTCGTCGCCTACGACTACGGCGCGATCATCGCGCAAGTCCTGCAGGCCCGCCACGCCCCGATTTCGCAGGTCACCTACCTGAACGCCGGGCTCTTTCCCGACCTCTACCGGCCACGCCCCATCCAGCGCATCGCACCGCTGCCAGTCCTGGGGGCATTGCTCTGGCGTCGCTACGACGAAACCGCCTTCTACCGTAGTTGGCGTGCGGTCTTCGGGCCGGACCATCCGCTTGATCGCCGAGCCGCTCGTGAACACTGGGTCGCGCTGACCCGTAACGATCCCAAGGCCGGAGCAGCTCGCGCGCTGCTCTCATACATCACTCAACGTGCCGACCGGGCGGACGAGCTGGTCTCCACGTTGAGCGGGCCGACGCCTACCAGATATCTATGGGGCATGGCCGACCCGGTCTCCGGCCGGTTGGTCGCGGAAGGACTTCGCACCCGCCTCCGCGCACCGGATCTCATCGAATTTCCGACGGTCGGACATGCACCTCATCTGGAGATCCCTGACGTGATCGCCGCCGAACTTGTACGCGGATAGTTGGGGCGGGGGCAGCGGCAGTATTCCGGCACCGGCGGACGGGTCGAGCACTGCTCGCTCGGTCGCGGCGACCGGTCTGACGCTGGCCGCGACGTTCCTGCCGCCCGTGGTCCTCGGGCCGGTCGCCGGTGTGATCGTCGACCGGTGGGACCGCCGGCGGGTCATGATCGGCACCGATGTGGTCCGTGCGGGAGCAGTCGTGCTGCTGTTGCTCGTCCGTGCACCGGCCGACCTCTGGCTGGTCTACGCAGCGCTGGTGGTCGAGAACGTCGGCACGGTGCTGTTTCGATCGGCTGCCCAGGCGCACCACCCGCGATCGTCGGCACCGGTCCCGCGCTGAGCAGCGCCAGCGCCCTCAACGCCATCACGGACGGCACCGTCCGGCTCATCGGAGCCGCGCTCGTCGAACGGTCGCGCGCGCAGAATCCGTACTTCCGCCTCCTCGTCCGTGACCCGGAGATTCTGGCGGCCCGGACGAAGACCGACAACGACATCTTCTACAACGACAACGGCGGCCTGCCGCGGGCCGAGCGGGAACTGTCCGCGACCGCGGCGTCGCGGACCAACGGCTGCCTGTTCTGCGCGTCGGTCCATGAGGCCTACCTCGAGGTCGCGGTCGTGCAGTCGGTGCCGAACGCGCGGGCCTTTGTCGACGGCGTCTGGCGGGGACTGCAGTTCGCCGACCACGAGGGTATCGCCCACATCGAACGCAACTACGCACTGACCGGCCGGCCCGAGGAGTCCGGCCCGTTCACCCAGCCGGCACTGTTCATCACCGGACGGCAGGATCACGTCGTGGGGTATCGCGACGCGTGGGCGGTCGTGGGGCACTACCCGCGGGCGACGTTCGCTGTGCTGGATGCCGCCGGCCACAACACGCACATCGATCAGCTCGACGTCACCGCCGCGCTCATCACCGAGTGGCTCGCCCGGATCCGCGCCGAGTCCCAGCGATGAACACCACCGGATCGACCGCGCTGCTCAGCTGTGGGACGACGCTGAATGGTGGCCCCGCGTCGCTGGCGGTCGCGATGTCCTCGAACCGGGTTCTCCAGCGGCTGGTTCGGGATCGCCGCGAAGCGACCGGTGCGGGGCAGTCCGAGGGCGGCGACGGCATCCCAGAACGCGGGCAGCACCGGATTTCCGAAGAGCACGGACTGCAGCGATGCCGGCCAAGCCGCCGCGCGCTGCGCCCACGGGTCGGTGAAGGCCCAGGTATCGGCCGTGTCGTGCATTTGGGACCTATCTGAGCTCAGCTGGTGAATGGTTCGGCCTGCTGTTGGTGGCGCGCCGCAGCGGGCCACCAGCAGCAGCTGCTTCAGCTTTGGGCAGCCGCGGGCTGATACGGTGTCGGACGCCTTGAGCACCGCAGAGGCCAGGGCGGGCCGATCGAAAGGGCGACACAGTGGAATCCTGGGACACCTTCGCGGTCGTGGTGGGCGGGGCGGCCGCGGCGCTGCTCGGCCTGCTGTTCGTCGCCATCTCCATCCGGCTCAACGTGGTCGCGGCGTCGACCGAGCTGCGCAACCGCGCGGCGCAGACCCTCGTGTTGTTTGGCAGCGCCCTGGTGACGGCGATCCTCCTGGCGCTGCCTGGCCAGCCGCTGATTGTCTTTGGTGTCGAGTTGATGATCGTGGGTGCTCTTGCCGGGGTCGGCTTGCTCCTGCTCGATCGACGGGCCGGACGTGCGCCGACGACGCAGCCGATATCACGAATACTCGACACCGTGTCGCCGAATACGATCACTTCCCTGCTGTTCATCGCGGCCGGACTGGTGCTGGTCCTCGGGATATCCGCAGGTCTCTACGTCATGGTGGCGCCGATTCTGACCGCATTCGTCGGCGGAGTGGCCAGCGCCTGGCTGTTCATGACCCGCGTGGAGGAGTAAGCGGGCGGCTACATCTGCTACTGCCCTATGACCGGGCGTGGTAACGAGCGGGGCACGACGAGCCTGCCTCCATACACGCAGCTTATCGATGTGCGGCGGATTCTGTCCTCGACCGCGCCCCGTCGCACCGGGCACACTGAACATCGTGATTCGCATGTTGTGCCTGCATGGTTACCATGGCAGCGCGGCGGTGCTGCGCCAGCAGATGGCGCCCCTATTGGCGTCCGATGTGGATGATCTGGAGCCGGTGTTCGTGGACGCACCGTCCCTGGCCGAGGGCGACTTCGGCTGGTGGCATGCCGGATTCCGCGGCTGGGAGCGGACCCGGGACTGGGTGGCGAACGTGCTGCGGGCCGGTCCCCGGTTCGACGGGGTGTTCGGGTTCAGCCAGGGTGCGGCCCTGGCCGGGTTGGTCGCGGACCTGGCCGAATATTCCGACGATCCCGCACTGCGCCTGGACTTCGCGGTGCTGGTGGGCGGCTTCGCCGGGCCGCAGCCGGTCCGCCCGGTGTCGATCCGCTCGGCCCACGTGATCGGGCGGAACGACCTGGTGGTAGCGCCGGACGACTCGCGTGCGCTGGCCGACCGGTTCGTGGACCCGCTGCTGCTGGACCACCAGGGCGGTCACGTCATCCCGTCCGACCCTCGGCTGCTGGACCGGCTCCGGCGGTTCCTGCGAGGAACCCCGCTGACCTGATACCCGACGAGCGGTACCAGCGGGCACCTCCCCGGCGGGCCGGCAGGGCGGCCGCCGCGCCCGCACAAGCGGACTGGCCCGCATCGCCGGGCCCGTAATCCTCTGATGATGGCCAGGGCGGTACGAGTGTCCGGGTGACAAAGTCCGGCCGGGGCGATTATGTGCCACGGGCCAATGACGGTCGCGACGGCCATGGGCAGCTGGGAGACCTTGCTGGACGCGATCAGCTTGAGGTGAGCGGCTGGACCAGGGACCGCCAGGATTGCCCGTCGATGGCCACGGTGGAGAACCCGTCGGCCGGCGGCAGCGGGATCGGGCCGGGCGGCTGATCACCGCGATCGACTCGTGGGTGGTCCTCACCGCGTGCGAGCAGATCGACCGACCGCTCGTATCCGTTCTCGACCACGACGACTCGGCCACCGCGATCGTGCACATGGGCCACACCCTCGGCCTCGACATCGTGGCCAAGGGCGTCGAGACCGGCACCCAGGCCGACCTCCTTCAAACGCTCGGATGCGACGCCGCCCAGCCGGAGCGGGTCCGGGCGTAGACCAGGTCAGAGGCTGCCGCGCCCGAGCAGCGCGTGCAGCGCGGCCTGCCGCATGGTGGAGAGGAACGAATCCTCGTCCAGGCCCTTCTTCAGCGTCGCGGCCGTGTTGAGCATCGAGAACACGGACTGGGTCAGCAGGCGTACCTCGGGTTCGGACAGGTCGGGCCGCAACGGGGTCACGACGGAGATCCACTCCTCGGCGTACATCGCCATCTCGCGCCGGATTCGCCTGCGGTCGTGCTCGGGCAGCGCGTGCTCGTTCTTGGTGAAGATGAGCGTGCTCGGCGGCCCTTGCAGTATCAGCCGGATGTGGGACTCGACCATCTCCACGATGGCCGCCCCGGGGTCTGTGGTCGTCTCCCCGATCCGCCTTGCGGCCTCATGCACGGCCCGCGTGGGCTCCTCCAGAACGGCGATCAGCAGGGCCTGCTTGTTCTGGAAGTGGCGATAGAGCCCCGGCCCGGTGATGCCGGCGCGTGCGGAGATCATTTCGACGGTGACAGCGTCGTAGGAGTGCTGCAGGAAGAGCTCGGCGGCGGCCGCGATCAACCGCTCCCGGCGCCGACTGGTGGACGCGCGCTTGGTTGGCAACGGCTGAATGCTCATCGGTACGAACCATACTGCGCAGCCGGCGCGAGACAGCCCGCCGTCCCTCGCGCTGGCGTGATCCGCCCGTGGCTCCGTGACCTGGTCATGTACACGTCTCGTTTCATCCGTTGAGTTAATCCATCCTAACAGAGGGCCACCCGAGCTGGAACGCTCTCGACCCGATGACCTCCTGTAGTACGCACCGGCATCGGCAGTACCGACCTTCTCTACCAGGATGTTTCGCGGAGATCGGGC
The DNA here is from genome assembly GCF_050948465.1 of Dactylosporangium sp. CA-092794. NCBI lineage: Bacteria > Bacillati > Actinomycetota > Actinomycetes > Micromonosporales > Micromonosporaceae > Dactylosporangium > Dactylosporangium sp. CA-092794. Next base: position 3,190,076 of record NZ_CP192044.1, read on the forward strand.
CGGAGGAAACGATCATCAGGTGACCGTTGACAAACCGGGGTACCCGGGCCGATTGTTAGTGACTATTAACACGCCGAGGTTGAAGGCGGTACAGACACATGCGGTTCATCTTCATGAGCGAGGGAGAGACCCCGCCCGGGCACACCCACGCCCAGCGCTATCGCGAGCTCATCGATGAGGTGCTCCTGGCGGAGCGGGTCGGATTCGATGCGTTCGGGACATCCGAGCAACACGTCGCGATCGGCACGGCGTCGACCTCCGCCCCCGAAGTGATCTATCCGTACCTGATGGCTCTGACCAGCCGGATCCAGTTCATCCACCTGGTCACGCTGCTGCCCACGAGGATCAATCACGCGCTGCGCGTCGCGGAGCGACTGGCGACCGAGGACATCCTGTCCAACGGCCGGGTCGCGCTCGGCGTCGGCCGCGGCAACACCACCCTCGCGCTGCACGCCTTCGAGGTCTCCCCAACGGAGAACAAGGCACAGCTCATCGAAGGCATCGAGGTCATCCGCCGAGCCCTGGCCAACGACGTCTTCTCCTTCGTCGGGGAGCACTACAAGATCCCGCCGCGCAGCCTGGTTCCCAAGCACGTCCAGCAGCCCTATCCGCCGATCCTGATGGCGGCCGGAAGCCCGGAGTCGGTCACCGCCGCAGCGCGGATGGGCATCGGCGCCATGATGGGTGGTGGCTTCGGCGGGTTCGAGTCCGTGCAGAGGATGGTCGACCTCTACGACAAGGAGCTGGCGAGCGCCGAGCACGTCTTCCCGGTCCAGGCCCAGAAGGTGGCGGTCGTGTCCGGCGTGATGCACTGCGCCGAGACGACCGCGGAGGCGGAGCGGTGGGCGGCCACCCTGGCCGAGACCGTCGCCCTGTCCACGGACGCCTACGAGCGGCTCTCGAAGCTGTCCAGCGACTACGCCTACCTCAGCAAGATCAAGAACGTCGACTTCAGTAACCAGCGCTACCTGTTCGACGAGTCGGCCAGCTTCATCGTCGGAGATCCCGAGACCTGCATCGCCCAGGTCCAGCGGTTCGCCGACATGGGCGTCGACGCGATCACGATGCGCATCGACGGCCTCCCGCACCGGGAGCTCATGAAGTCCATCGAGCTGTTCGGCAAGTACGTCATCCCCGCGTTCAAGAACCCCAGGGCGGTCGTGCGCAGGCCGGAGGAGGTCCTCACCGACATCCGAGCCGCTCGCCCCGCCCACTACGCCGAGCTCGAGGCCTATGAGCACGCCGCCAAGAAGACCGCCGGCACCGCCGCCACTGTCCCGACGGGAGAGACCCGATGACCGACCTGCCCCACGACGACGTCTTCGCGAAGTACCCCGCCGAGATCCTCATCGAGCGCAAGCCGCACGGCGTGCTGCTCATCACCATGAACCGGCCTGAGCACCTCAACGCGCTCACGATGCCGATGTTCGACGCGATGGCCGACATCTGGGAAGACGTCGACCGCGACCTCGAGACCAAGGTGGCGGTCGTGACCGGTGCCGGCCGCGCGTTCTGCACGGGTATGGACGTACGCCAGGCCGATCCGACGCTCGACTCGGCGATCGCGCTGGGCAAGAGTGAGCGCCGACGCATCACGACCCTGCTGCACATGGACAAGCCAGTGATCTCCGCGATCAACGGCCCCGCTGTTGGGTGGGGGCTGTCCATGGCCCTTCTGGCTGACATCAGCGTCGCGGCGGAGGACGCGGTCCTCGCCGACGGGCATACTGCGGTCGGCGTCGTCGCGGGAGATCACTCCTCGCTCATCTGGCCGCTGCTGGCCGGCATGGCCAAGACCAAGTACTACCAGCTCACCTCCGCCAAGCTGACCGGGGTCGAGGCTGAGCGCATCGGCCTGGTCAGCCTCGTCGAGCCCAGAGAGCGGGTCCTGGACCGAGCGCTGGAGGTCGCCACCAACCTCGCTCTGGGCTCCCAGGGGGCCATCCGGGGGACCAAGCGCTCGCTGAACATGGGCTGGCTGACCAGCGCCTTGCCCCAGCACGAGCTGTCGGCTGCCTTGGAGCTCATCGGCTTCGCCAGCGCTGACTACCTCGAGGCTCGGCAGGCCTTCCGCGAAAAGCGCCGCCCGCGCTTCCCCTCAGCCCACGGTGAGGGCCGCTCGGTCGTGGTCACCGGCTCGAGCGAGTAGAGGAAGACGCGTCCGATGACGGCTCCACCCACAGGACGCGAGAGCGAGGCGGCTGCCGGGTTGCGGACGGCGGAGCACGGGGGCGTCGTGGTCGCAACGCTCGACAGGCCACCGGCCAACGCCTTGAACCGTCCGTTGTTACGCGCCATGGCGGCGCTGTTCCGAGACCGTGGCGAGAGCGATCCGCTGCCTGTGGTGATCACTGGCGCCGGGGAGCGGTTCTTCTGCGCCGGCGGCGACATCAAGGAGTTGGATGGCGCCGCCGCCGACCAGATCGACGGCCGGATGCGGGAGTTCCACGATCTGCTCGTCGCGATGGAGCGGTACCCGGCGCCGGTGATCGCCGCCGTCAACGGTGACTGCGTCGGCGGCGGCGTGGAGTACGCGCTCTTCGCGGACGCGGTGCTCGCGGTGCCTCACGCCCGGTTCGGATTCCCGGAGATCAGACACGGCCTGCTGCCCGCTGAGAAGGGCATCCAGCGCGTTATCCGGCTGATCGGCATGCGGCCCGCGCGTGACCTGCTGCTGAGTGGTGAGCTCGTCGGTGCCGACCACGCGGCGTGGTTGGGTCTCGTCGACGCCATCGCAGAGCCCGGCCGGCTGATGGCGGAGGCGCTCGACCGGGCCCGGGAGGCCGGCCGCCGAACTCCTGTCCTCTATGCGGCGCTCAAGCACGCCATCAACGACTACGACGACCGCGAGGACCAGCGGCGAGCCGAAGTGACGCTCGCCAAGGCTGCCTCCTACTTCGACGACCCCGCGGCCAGGAGCCTCCGCGAAGGATGGCGGCAGGGCCGGGCGTCGTCGCGGCCTTCCGGCGGAAGGCTGCCAGCACCGACCACCACACCACACGCAGGCCCGACAGGCCTGCTCGACGAATCGGAGCGATGACCATGGCCACAAATCCCGTCCCCACGGCCACAGCCCGCACACGGCAGGTGCCAGCGCTGCGTGGCGCCACCGACTTCGAGGCCATCGAGCGCACCTTCGCCCAAATGGTGCAGGACCGGGCGGAGGCCGAACCCGAGGAGGTCGCGTTCTGTCACTGGGACGGAGCGCGCGCGATCCCGACCACGTGGGCGCAGTACGCCTCGGCCGTCCGCGAGGTCGCGCTCGGCCTGGCAGCCCTCGGCGTCGCGCCCGGGGACAGGGTCGCCATCATGGCGCCAGGCCGGACCGAGTGGGTCGTAACGGCGCTCGGCATCCTCTCGGCCGGGGCGATCCCGGTGGGCGTCTACCCCACGAGCTCCGCTGCCGAGGTGAGGCAGGCGCTCGGGCACAGCGAGGCCGTTGCCATCGTCGCCGGGAACGACGCCGACGTCGCAAAGATTGCCGCGGTCGCCCCGGAGCTTCCGGCGCTGAGGGCCGTGATCAGCTTCGAGGGCGCCCCGTCGGGGCTGCCCGCAACGCTCGTCAGCAAGACATGGGCCGACCTGCGCGAGACCGGTCGAGCCCACGACGCGGCCAACCCGGCACTGTTCGACGAACTCCTCGACGGCGGGGACATCGACCAGCCGGCCGCCTTGTTCTACACCTCCGGCTCCACCGGAGCCCCCAAGGGCGTCACCCACACCCACCGCACACTGCAGTACTCCGTCCTCGGCGCCGCCACGCTCTACCCGGAGTCGATCACCACCCGCCACGACGTGATCGGCTTCCTGGGCCTGTCCCACGTCTCTCCGGCCCTGTCCGGCATCTACGTGCCGATCATGACCCGGACGGTCGTCACCTTCTGCCGCATGGACCAGCGCTCCGAGGCCCTCCTCGGTGTACGTCCCAAGGGGGCCGTCTGGCCGCCGCGGCTGCACGAGAAGCTGCTCAGCGAGGTGCTGACCGCGCTCAGGGAGTCGCCCGCGCCGTTCCGGGAGGCCTACGAGGACGCGATGGAGGTGGCCCGAGAGGTCGCCGCCGTGCGCCGACGCGGCGACGCCGTGCCTGCCGAGCTGCGAGCACGCTACGACCAGGCCCTGGAGCAGGTGTTCCTGCCCCTGCGCGCGAAGGTGGGCGTGGACCGCATCAAGGTCGCCTGGACCGCGTCGGGTGCGATGACACCCGAGGTGCATGCCCTGTGGCAAATGTGGGGCCTGGACCTGCGCGAGCTGTATGGCACCACCGAGACCGGCGGCTCGGTCCTCGCGCAGTGGGACCGCTCCTTCCCGGCCCCGGGGACCGTGGGCAAGGCCATGCCCGACTCGCGATTCGCGATCAAGAGCAGCAGCGAGGGCGAACTGCTGGTGAAGGGACCCCTGCTGTTCCGCGACTACTGGAACAACCCGGAGGCGACCGCGGAAGTGATGGACGGGGAGTGGTACCGCACCGGCGACCTCGTCGAGATCGACGCCTCGGGCGAGGTCAAGCTCATCGGCCGGGCCAAGGACATCATCGTCACCAGCGGTGGCAAGACCATCAGCCCACAGCCCATCGAGTTGCGCCTCAAGGCTGGTCCCCTCGTCGATGAGGCCGTGGTCGTCGGCGACGGCCGCAAGTACCTCACCGTCCTCATCTGGCCAACCGAGAAAGGCGGCAGGCTCGACAGGGAGGCGCTGCAGGAGGGTCTGCGAGCCTGGATCGAGGAGCTCAACACCGAGCTCGCGCGCCCCCTGCAACTCAAAGACTTCCGTATCGCGCCGCGTGCACTCTCCGCCGACGCGGGCGAGCTCACGCTCAAGGGAACCATCCGTCGCGCTGCGGTCCTCACCTCGTTCAGCGCACTCGTGGATGAGATGTACAACGCCGCGGAGCACAACGAGTTCGCTCACCAGGCACGACTCCAGGGTTGAGGAGCGCCGTGAGATGAAGCACCCTGGGGGACCGCGGGAGCTGCGGATCGAGCACCTGACCAGCGCCGAGATCGCTGAGGCGATCGCTGCCGGTGCCCGCACGGCGATCCTTCCGCTGGCCGCGATGGAGCAGCACGGACCACACCTCCCACTGTCGATGGACAGCGATCACGCCGACGCGCTCGCGCTCCGCATCGCCCACCGGCTCGGCACCGCACTGGTCCTGCCCACGGTCAGGGTCGGGTACTCACCGCACCACCTCGGCTTCCCCGGCACCCTCTCGGTGCGTCCCTCCACCCTGGAGGCGATCTGCCTGGACCACTGCAGCAACCTGGCCGCGCACGGGTTCACCCGCGTCGTCCTCTTCTCCGGCCACATCGGCAACTACCCCATCATGCGCGACTTCGAGCCACGGCTGGCCGCGGCGCTCGCCCCGGCGTTGCAGGTCATCGTCTATGGAGACAATGCCGCGATCCTCGACGCGTGGCGTGAGTCCGCGCAGTCGATCGCTGGTCTGGGAAGCCACGTCGGTGGTCACGCAGACGTGGCGGAGACCTCGGTGATGCTCGTCCTGCACCCCGAGAGGGTCCGGGCCGGCCGGGCTGCGGCGGGGTACCTGGGCACGGTCGACGAGCAGTTCCTGCGTCGGGCGTTCGTCGAGGGTATCGGCACGTTCTCGGCCAACGGGGTACTCGGCGACCCCACCGGGATGTCGGCGGCGATCGGCCACGCCGCGTTGGACGCCGTGACCGATCTGGTAGTCGAGTACGCGACGGCACACGGAGCGTGAATGTCATGTCATCGATGAGCAAGCAGCTGGACAGCAGGATGCTGCGCGACGCCTTCGGCGCGTTCCCGACGGGCGTGGTGGCCGTGGCCGCGTCGATCGAGGGGAGGCTGGTCGGTCTCGCGGCTTCCTCGTTCACCTCGGTCTCGCTCGAGCCTCCGCTGGTGTCATTGTCTGTTGCGAAGGGCTCGACCACGTGGCCCGAGCTGCGCCGAGCCGAGCACCTCGGCGTCACCGTGCTGGCCGAGGACCACGGCGCATTGTGCCGCCAGCTCTCCGGCCCGGCCCAGCAGCGGTTCACCGGCGTCGCCTTCGAGATCACCGACAGGGGTGCGGTGATGCTCGCCGAGGGGATCGCCCAGTACGACTGCACCATCCGCGACGAGTTCGAGGGGGGCGATCACGTCATCGTGCTCCTCGAGCTCCACGCCGTCGCCCAGCGCCCTGGGCAGCCGCTCATCTTCCACCGTAGCGAGTTCGCAAGGCTCGCCTAGCTTGCGGGCGGTGCCCTGGATCGCCCGCAGTCGGCCGTGCTCGCGCCGGACGTGCTCACGGCCGGCGGTGCGCAGCCATGCCTCCACCTGTGGGCCGGCCTCGTCATACCACTCGCGGTGATGCGTTGCGACCAAGGTGGTGTCCGTCAATTTGAGCCCGGCAGGCGGGCTCGGGTCATGGAAGGGAGCAGCATGACGGAGCAGGGACAACAGTCCGAGCCGCTGTTCGCGATGAGCGGGGTCTCGGTCCGGTTCGGAGGCATCCGGGCGTTGACCGATGTCTCGCTGCAGGTCCGGCCGCATGACTTGCTCGGCCTGATCGGGCCCAACGGGGCGGGCAAGACGACCGCGTTCAACGTGCTGTGCGGTTTCGTCACGCCGAACGAGGGCGAGCTCTTCTACCGCGGCGAGCCGTTGCCGCGGGCGCGGCCCTGGAAGCTCGCCGAGCACCGCATCGCCCGGACGCTGCAGGCGCTGGGGCTCTTCGACCGGATGACGGTCCTGGAGAACGTCATGGTCGGCGCCGACATCCACGCCAAGGCCGGCTTCTGGTCCTCGCTGATCGGCGGCGGCAGGTCGCTGAAGGACGAGAAGGTGCTCACCGAGCGGGCCCACGCCGTCCTCGAGGAGCTCGACATCGCGCAGTACGCCGGCCGGCTGCCCACCAGCCTGCCCTACCCGATCCGCAAGCGGGTCGCGCTGGCCCGGGCGCTGGCGATCGAGCCCGAGCTGCTGCTCCTCGACGAGCCGGCCAGCGGCCTGTCCAACGACGAGATGGACGAGCTCGGCGCGCTGATCAAGACCCTGACCAGCCGGATGGCGGTGATGCTCGTCGAGCACCACATGGACCTGGTGATGAGCGTCTGCGACTACATCACCGTGCTCGACTTCGGCCGGGTGGTCGCCAACGGCACTCCCGACGAGATCCGGACCGACCCCGTCGTACTCGCCGCCTATCTCGGCGAGCAGGTCGAGCACGCCGAGCACTCCGCAGCGGAGGTCCACTGATGTTCGAGGTCAAGGACCTCGTCACCCGCTACGGCCCGGTGACCGCCCTCAACGGGGTGTCGTTCGCTGCGCCGCAGGGCAAGGTGACGGCGGTGCTCGGCGCCAACGGCGCCGGCAAGACGACGTTACTACGGACCGTCTCCGGGCTGGTGAAGCCCGAGAGCGGCCAGGTGCTGCTCGCCGGCCGGGACGTCACCGGCACCGTCGCTGAGGTGATGAGCGGGCTGGGCATGTCCCACGTCCCCGAGGGGCGCGGCGCCATCGCCGAGCTGACCATCGAGGAGAACCTCCGGCTCGGCGCCATGGGTCGTCGGAAGGGGGCCGAGAAGGTCCCGATCGAGCGGGTCTACGACATGTTCCCGATCCTCGGCCACCGCCGCGCCATGCGGGCCCACCAGCTCTCGGGCGGCGAACGACAGATGCTCGTCGTCGGCCGGGCGCTGATGGCGGCGCCCCAGCTGCTGGTCCTCGACGAGCCGTCCCTCGGCCTCGCGCCGCGGATCGTCGCGCAGATCTTCCAGATGCTGCGCGACCTGGTCGACACCCAGGGCCTGACCGTCCTGCTCGTCGAACAGAACGCCCGCAGCGCCCTCTCCATCGCCGACCTCGGCGTCGTGCTCAACCTCGGCCGCGTCGTCGTCACCGACGCCGCGGCGAAGCTCGCCGCCGACGAGCAGTTGCGCCACGCCTACCTCGGATTCTGACGGAGGAGTCCCAGTGCAACAGTTCGTCGCCACCCTGCTCAGTGGCCTCACCCTGGGCGCCGTGTACGCCGCCTTCGCGCTCGCCCTCTGCCTCATCTGGCGCTCCACGCGGGTCGTCAACTTCGCGCAAGCGCCGATGGCGATGCTGACCACCTACATCGCCCTGACGCTTATCGACCACGGCGCCAACTGGTGGGTCGCCTTCGTCGTCGCGCTCGTGTGCGGGTTCGTGATCGGTGCCGCCGTCGAGCGGGTGCTGATCCGCCCGGTGGAGGGCAAGTCCGAGCTCAACGCGGTGATCCTGACGCTCGGCCTCTTCATCGTGCTGCACGCGGTGGCCGGCATCGTCTTCGGCTCGAATTTCCGCGCGTTCCCGGCCGTCTTCGGCGTCTCCGGCGTCAAGGCCGACGGCCACTCGATCCCGATCACCGGGTTCGGCATCTTCACCATCGTCGCAGTGGCGATCCTGCTGGTGCTGCTGGTGCTGCTCTTCCAGAAGACCGGCATCGGCCTCAAGATGCGGGCGACAGCCTTCAGCCCGGAGGCCGCCCGGCTGCTGGGCGTGCGGGTCGGCCGGATGCTCACCCTGGGCTGGGCGCTCGCCGCCGTCGCCGGTGCGCTGGCCGGCATCCTCATCGCCGGTCGCGGCCCCGTCTCCCCGGGCTACATGGACTCGGTCATCGTCTACGGCTTCGTCGCCGCCGTCCTCGGCGGCCTCGACAGCCCGCTCGGCTCGGTCGTCGGCGGCCTCATCCTCGGCCTCGCGCTGTCGTTCGTGAGCGGCTACCACTGGCTCGGCGGTGCCGGCATGGTCCCGATCGCCGCGCTCGTCATCCTCATCGCCGTGCTGCTGCTCAAGCCGGGCGGGCTGTTTTCCCACGTCGCTGCCAGGAGGGTCTGACCATGGCCACGCTCTCGCTCCCCACCCGCGGCCCGCTCGCCACCCGGCTCGCCCGTCATGTCGGGATCGCGGTCATCGGCCTGGTCGTGGTGCTGGTGCTGCTGCAGATCCTCAGTCCGTTCCGCGTCACCCAGTTCACGAACATGGGCTACCTCGCCATCGCCGCCGCCGGTATGACGCTGCTCACCGGTCTCTCCGGCCAGCTCTCCATCGGTCACGGCGCATTCATGGCGATCGGTGCCTACACCACCGCGCTGCTGCTCGGCGACGGCGAGGGCAACCTGCCGCTGGTCGTCGTACTGCTGGTCGCGACGTTCGTCTCCGTCGTCGTCGGCGCCATCGTCGGCGTCGCCGCCGCCCGCCTGCACGGGCCGTACGTCGCCGGCGCCACCCTCGCGCTCGCGGTGGCCGTCCCTGCCGTGGCGATCGTCTTCACCGAGCAGCTGGGCGGTGAGCAGGGACTGACGCTGGTCGTCCCGCCCGCGCCCGGCTGGCTGCTCGACGCGTCGTTCTTCCTGACCGGCACCGAGATGGACGACACCGGCTACATCGCGCTGGTCGCCTGGGTGTGCCTGCTCGTCACGTTCGTGGTGCTGGCCAACCTCTCGCGCAGCCGGGTCGGCCGGGTCTGGCGCGCCCTGCGTGACGACGACGTCGCCGCCGAGCTGGCCGGGGTCAACCTGAGCCGGGCCCGCATCGTCGCCTTCGTGGTCAGCACCGCCTGTGCGGGACTCGCCGGCGCTGTGATGGCGCTGTCGGTGCGCATCGCCGCGCCGAGCGGCTTCGGCCTGTCGCTGTCGCTGCTGCTGCTCTGCGTCATCGTGCTCGGTGGGCTGGGCAGCCTCGCCGGAGCGCTGGTCGGCGCCGGGCTGCTGACGTTCCTCCCGCAGGTCGTCAGACAGATCGCTACGAACGCCGGGATGGACGGCATCTCGGCGGCCCAGCTGTCTCCGCTGATCTACGGCCTGGTCGTGATGGCCGTGATTCTGATGGCTCCGTCGGGACTCGTGGGGAGCATCCTGCGGGCCCGGCACCGCCGCAGGGGGCATCACACGACGATGCCCACGACCCGCCACGGCGCACCCGCCATGGCCAACCCGAGGAGGAGCGAATGACACGCATGGCGCGGACGGCGACCTCGGTCGTCTCTGTCGTGGCGATGGCCGCCCTGGTCGCCGCGTGCGGCGCCGGCAAGAGCCGGGACCACGGCGGCGGAGGTGACGCCGGCTCGACCGTCGGCGTGACCGACACGACCATCAAGCTGGGCGGCACCTTCCCGCTGACCGGTCTCGCGGCACCGGGCTACAACGAGATCCCCGACGGCGCCCAGGCCTTCTACAAGTTCATCAACGCCAATGGCGGGGTGAACGGCCGCAAGATCGAGTACATCGTGAAGGACGACGCCTACAACCCGACCAACACCAGCACGGTCACCAACGAGCTGGTCCAGCAGGACCAGGTCTTCGCCATGGTCGGCGCCCTCGGTACGCCGACCCACAACGCGGTGATCGACCGCCTCAACAGCGAGAAGATCCCCGACCTGTTCGTGACGAGCGGCTCGCCGTGGGGAAGCAACGTCGCCAAGCAGCCGATGACGTTCGGCTGGCAGCCCGACTACGAGATCGAGGGCAAGATCGCGGCGAACTACGTCAAGCAGAACATGCCCACTGCCAAGGTCGGCCTTTTCCTCCAGGACGACGACATCGGGGAGTACGCCGAGAAGGGTGTCCGCGAAATCCTCGACGGCAGCCGGATCGTCAGCGTCCAGAAGTACACGGCGGGCACCGAGGACGTGGGGCCGCAGATCGCCGCGCTCCAGGCCGCCAAGCCCGACATCGTGCTGGCGTTCGACTTAATTCAGTACACCGCTCTCTCCCAGCTGGCCGCCCTCAAGCTCAACTTCCACCCGACGTGGTACTACGGCGGCACCGGCAGCAACCCGCAGTTCGTCAGCAAGTTCCTCGAGGAGTACTCCGACGGCAAGGTCAAGGGCGCCTCCCTGCTCGACGGCGTGCTGTCGTCGACGTACATGCCCGTGGCTTCCGACACCGACGACCCGTGGATCCAGCTCTGGGAGAAGATCTGGAAGCAGTACGGCAACGGCCAACCGCTCAACACCTTCGATGTCTACGGCCTCTCCCAGGCCTACTCGGTGGTCTCGGCGCTCACCGCGGCGGGCAAGGACCTGACGCGGGAGAAGGTGGTCAAGGCGATCGAGAAAGCCGGCGCGTCGTGGCCGAGCCCCGCGTACGGCACGTTCCGCTGGTCGAAGGACAGCCACATGGGCATGAACGGCCTCCAGGTCATCGAGTTCAAGGATGGCGTCGGCGTCCCCAAGACCCCGGTGCTGGTCACCAACTTGGGCGACGCCCCGATCACCGAGGACGACTCCGCTGCCAAGGACGCGCCGCCGGCCGACGGCATCCCCCACGCCGACGTCGTGGAGTAGCACCATCCGTCCGGCGCCCCGTCCACCGGCAACCCCTGCGGTGGACGGGGCGCCGTCGATAGGCGCTTGCTGAGGGAGGTCTGTCAGTGAGACTGTCGCGCGGTTCTGACCAGCCCGCCGCCGATGATCAGGCGTTGGATCTCGCTGGTGCCCTCGTAGAGCCGCAGCAGCCGTACGTCGCGGTAGATCCGCTCCACGGGGACCTCGCGTATGTAGCCGGTGCCGCCGTGGATCTGCACGGCCTTGTCGGCGACGCGGCCGGCCATCTCGGTGCAGAAGAGCTTGGCCACGCTGGGGGCGATGCGCCGGTCCTCGCCGGTCTGGTACTTGCGTGCGCATTCGCGCACCAGTGCTTCGCCGGCTATCACGCCGGTGTACATGTCGGCGAGATGAGCCTGGACGAGCTGGAAGTCGCCGATCGGTGTTCCGCCCTGAGTGGCGGTGGCGGCGTAGGCGACCGACTCGTCCAGCGCGCGTCGGGCGGTGCCGACGGCGAGTGCGGCGACGTGGACGCGGCCGCGCGCGAGGGAGGCCATCGCGGCCTGGTATCCCGCCTGTTCCGCGCCGCCGACCAGCGCGGTGACCGGCACCCGGACTCCGTCGAAGGTGACGTCGGCGGTCCAGGCGCCCTCCTGGCCCATCTTGCGGTCGTGCGGGCCGACGACGATGCCGGGAGTGTCGGCCGGCACCAGGAACACGGCGATGCCGGGATCGTTGGCCTCGGCCTCGCGGGTGCGGGCGAAGACGACGAAGAGGCCGGCGATCGGCGCGTTCGTGATGAACCGCTTCGAGCCGTCGATCACCCACTCCTGGCCGTCGCGGACGGCGCGGGTGCGCAGCCCGGCCGGATTGGAGCCGGCACCGGGCTCGGTGAGTGCGAAGGAGGCGACGACCTCGCCCGAGGCCAGGCGGGGCAGCCACATGTCACGCTGCTCGTCGGTGCCGTAACCGACCAGGACCTGGCCGGCGATGCCGTTGTTGGTGCCGAACATGGAGCGCAGCGCGAGCGAGGTGTAGCCCAGCTCCATCGCCAGCTCGACGTCCTGGGTCAGGTCGAGACCGAGACCGTCCCACTGCTGCGGAATGGCGTAGCCGAACAGGCCGAGCTCGGCGGCGGCGGCGCGCAGGTCGGCCGGGATCTCGTCAGCGGCCATGATCTCGTTCTCGCGCGGCATGACCCGCTCCCGGACGAAGGAGCGGGTCGCTCGGAGGATCTCGGCGAAGTCCTCGGCTTCGACCTCACTCACCGCCGCGGGCCTTCATTGACGAACCGCTTCGCGATTGCCAGGCCGATGCCCTGTGCGCCGCCGGTGACGACTGCGGTTCTGCCCTCGGGAAGTCCCATCCGGTGTTGTCCTTTCATGCTGGTCATGCTGGCTTCAGTGGTGGTGTGCTCAGCTGCCGTGGCGCAAGGCGGCGTAGCGCCCGCGCAGGCCCTCGACCAGGCGGTCGAGGGCATAGTCGAAGGACTCGCGGTCGATCTGCTCGCCGAGTGCGGCGATGCGGTGCGCGTCGCGCAGGTGTGGGTAGCGGTCGGCGTACAGCTCGGGCTCCGCGGCGAATCCGGCGGCGAAGGAGGCGGTGGCCGCGCCGAAGACGAGGTACTTCGCGGCGGCGCCGATCATGGTGGCCTCCCGCGGTGGCCACCCGGCGTCGACCAGCCCGCCGTGCACGTCCTCCGCGCGTTGCAGCGCGTCGGCGCGGCGCCCCGGCGCCTGCGCGATGACCGGCACCAGCCGGGGGTGGGCGGCCAGCGCGGCGCGCAGAGACCGCGCCCAGGCGCGCAGCCCCTCCTCCCAGCCGAGGGTGAAGGCGGAGGTGTCCACATCGGCGAGGACATCGGAGGCGAGTGCTTCCAGCAGGTCGCCCTTGGTCGCGTAGTGGAAGTAGAGCGAGGCGGCCGTGACGTCGAGGGCCGCGGCCAGGCGGCGCATGCTCAGCCCGTCGAGTCCCTCGGCGTCGACCAGCGCGAGCGCGGCCGCGCGGATGCGCGACTGGTCGAGTTTCGCCGTCGTCGGCCGAGCCACGGTCACCCCAGTGCGGTCGTTGTACGGGTTACGATCGCCATAACCTAACACTGTTCGATTAGCCCCGAATACGCGCCACCCAGCCGGCTACCGAGGAGCAACCATGCGCCGTACCGTCTTCGACGGGGACCACGAGTCGTTCCGCAACGTCCTGCGAGCCTTCATCGAGGCGGAGGTCGGCCCCCACTACCAGGAGTGGTTCGAGGCCGGCCTGGTGCCGCGCGAGTTCTACTTCAAGCTCGCCGAGCTCGGCCTCTTCGGGATCAACGTGCCCGAGGAGTACGGCGGCGCCGGCCTGGACACGCACAAGTTCGAGGCGATCCAGTACGAGGAGACCTCCCGGGCCGGCGTCACCTTCGGCGGATCCGGCGTCCACGTGCTCCTCGCGCTGCCCTACCTGAAGATGCTGGCCACCGAGGAGCAGCAGCGGCGCTTCCTGCCGAAGTTCGTCTCCGGGGACGAGATGTGGGCGCTGGCGATGACCGAGCCGGGCACCGGCTCGGACCTGGCCGGGATGAAGAGCACCGCCCGCCGCTCCGAGGACGGCTTCCACTACGTGCTCAACGGCGCCAAGACGTTCATCACCGGCGGCGTGCACGCCGACCGCGTCATCGTCTGCGCCCGCACCGCGCCGCCGCGCGAGGACGACCGTCGCTTCGGCATCTCGCTCTTCGCCGTGGACACGAAGTCGGAGGGCTACTGCGTGGGACGCAAGCTCGACAAGCTCGGCCTGCGCACCTCCGACACCGCCGAACTGTCCTTCTCCGACGTCGTGGTGCCGGCCGAGGACCTGCTCGGCGAGGAGAACCAGGGCTTCTCCTACCTCGGTCGCAACCTGCCCTCGGAGCGGTGGGGCATCGCCTACGGCGCCTACGCCCAGGCCGCCGCCGCCGTCCGGTTCGCCAAGGAGTACACCCAGCAGCGCACCGTCTTCGGCAAGGAGGTCGCCTCCTTCCAGAACACCAAGTTCGAGCTCGCCGCCTGCCAGGCCAAGGTCGACGCGATGCAGGCCGTCGCCGACCGCGCCCTGGAGGCACTCGATGCCGGCGAGCTCACCCCCGCCGAGGCCGCGTCGGCCAAGCTGTTCTGCACCGAGGCCGCCGCCGACGTGATCGACCGCTGCCTGCAGCTGCACGGCGGCTACGGCTACATGAACGAGTACCCCATCGCCCGCCTGTACGCCGACAACCGGGTCAACCGGATCTACGGCGGCACCTCCGAGGTGATGAAGACGATCATCGCCAAGAACATGGGGCTGTGAGCCAATGACGTCTCTGTCGCTCGCCTCGCTGCTGGCCGAGCCGGCCCGCCGCTGGCCCGACCACACCGCGCTCGTCGAGGGCGCGACCCGGGTTACCTACGCCGAGCTGTGGCGCGACGCCCGCGCGGTCGCCGCGTCGCTGGCCGCCAAGGATGTCGCCCCGGGCGACCGGGTGGCGCTGCTGGCGCCGAACGTCGTCGACTTCGTCCGCTCCTACTTCGGGATCCTGGCCGCCGGCGCCGTCGTGGTGCCGGTGCCGACGCTGCTCAACGCGGCCGAGGCGGCCCAGATCGTGCGGGATTCGGGCGCCGGCACGGTGCTGCATCACGGCCTGTTCGCCGCGGTGGGCGCCGGCGCCGCCCAAGCGGCCGGCGCGGCGGCGTACGACATCGCCGGGCTCGGCGAGGACCATGAACCGCTGCCGACCTTCGTGACGCGGCAGGCCGAGGACCTCGCGGTCATCTTCTACACGAGCGGGACCACCGGGGCACCGAAGGGCGCGTTGCTCACCCAGGTCAACCTGGTCATGAACGCCACCACCAACGCGTTCGACAGCAACGGGCTCGTGCGCAACGACACGGTCTTCGGCGCGCTGCCGCTCTTCCACACGTTTGGCCAGACCGTGGCGATGGGCGCGACGTTCCGAGTCGGTGCCCGGCTGGTGCTGCAACCGCGCTTCAACGCCGCGGAGGCGCTCGAGCTCATGGTCGCCGAGGGCGTGACTCGCTTCCTCGGTGTACCCACGATGTTCATCCAGCTGCTCCGCGCCGCCGAGGAGCGCCTCGCCGGCGGCCGCCCGCTGCCGCGGCTGACCTCCTGCACCTCGGGCGGCTCGGCGATGCCGGTGGCGGTGCTGGAGGAGTTCCAGAGGGTGTTCGACACCGCGATCTACGAGGGCTACGGACTCTCGGAGACCTCGCCCACCGCTGCCGTCAACCAGAAGGTGTTCGGCACCAGGCCGGGCACCGTCGGCCACGCCATCTGGGGCGTCGAGGTGGAGATCGCAGACGCGGGCGTCGCGGACCGCATCGTGCTGCTGCCGTCCGGTGAGATCGGCGAGATCGTGGTCCGCGGCCACAACGTCTTCGCCGGCTACCTCGACCGCCCCGAGGCGACCGGCGAGGCACTGGTGGAGGGCTGGTTCCGCACCGGTGACATCGGCACCAAGGACGCCGACGGCTTCATCACCATCGTGGACCGGCGCAAGGACGTCATCATCCGGTCCGGCTTCAACGTCTACCCACGTGAGGTCGAGGAGGTGCTCGCCCGCCATCCCGACATCGGTCAGGTCGCCGTCATCGGCATCCCCGACACCGAGCGCGGTGAGGAGGTCTGCGCCGTCGTCGTAGCCCGGCCCGGGCACGAGATCGACGTCGACGCTCTCCGCGCCTGGGGGCGCGAGCAGCTGGCCCACCACAAGTACCCGCGGCTGGTGCACGTCCTGCCCGAGCTCCCGATGGGACCCTCGCAGAAGGTGCTCAAGCGCGACCTGCGCGCCCGCTTCACCCAGTAGTGCCCGCGCCCGCCGTCGCCTGCTCGGCAGTGAGATCGACTACGTCCCGCAGGACCCCTAGACCACCAGGAACGGCGTCGCGGCTGCTGGCCGACGTGGGACTCAGTGCAGACGACGGTGCCCTGCGACCTCACCAGTGCTCCGGCGGGATGCTGCGGCGCATCGCCATCGCCGCTGCCACCGCGCTCCGTCCCGGGTTGATCATCGCCGGCGAACCGACCAGCGCGCACTCGAACTTGCTGAGCTCGGCACGGTCACCTCGGGCGTTCCCACTGTGACCGGCCTACTGCGGTTGGGGCAGGTAGGTGCCGGGAGTTTGGCCGGTGACCCGGCGGAAGGCGGCGATGAACGCGCTGGGTTTGTGGTAGCCGATTGCTCGGGCGGTGGCGTTGACTGATGTGCCGTTGGCCAGCATTGGGATGGCGGCGCGGATGCGGACGTGGGCGCGCCAGGTGGCGAAGTTGAGTCCGGTCTCGGCGCGGAACAGCCGGGACAGGGTGCGGACGCTGGCGTGGACGTGATCGGCCCAGGCTGTGAGTTCGCGTTGGTCGGCCGGGTGGGCGATGAGCTGTTCGGCGATCGTGCGGGCTCGGGGGTCGGTGGGCAGTGTGACGTGGATGTCATGCGTGGGCAGCGGGGTGAGCAGTTCGAACATGAGCGCTTCGGCGGCCGGGCGGCTGTGGTCGTCGGGAGCGATGTGGTGCAGGTGGGTGATGATCTCGCCCAGCAGCGACCCGACGGTGAAGCAGGTGGGTTCGGTCCACGTGATGGGGCAGCGGTCGGCGGCGAAGGTGATGGTCAACATCTCGCCCGCGTGCAGGACGGCGCCGGCGTGTTCGATGCCGCCGGGTACCCAGAGCCCGTAGCCGGGCGGGATCACCCAGTCACGACCGGCGACGGTACCCATCAGTGTCGCGGTCGAACTCCAGGTGAGCATCGGTTCAGGGTGCGAGTGCAGATGCAGCAGTTCGTGGTCCTGGGCGATGTCGCGGTCAACGCTCAGGACGGGCGAGACCGCCGGCCCCACCGTCCTTGAGGTCGCTCCCGCGCGCCCCCCGTCCGTGGTACCCGTTGGCCGGGACGTCTCCGGCGAACCGCTCGCGGTCCGCCCCGCCAGGTTGGCCGGTTTGGGGTATCGATTGGCCTCTACGCGCACAGCCACCAGCATAGTTTAGGCGTGCCTAACTTGAAGCGTGGCTGATGAACGACGATCCGCCGGAACCGCAACCGGTCGAACCAGCGCCCAGGCGCCCAGGCACGCAGGCCCCAGTAGGAAAGGACGGCGCGATGGACAGCACCCGACGCGATCAGACACCTGGCGGCGGGGGTGCGGACGAACTCGCCGGCCCGGCTGGCGGTAGCAGCGCCACGGCGCCACCTGATGACGCCGCGCTGGGTGGGTTGCTGGGGCCGGTGCGGGGCAAGCTGATCGCCGGCGCGGCATGTCAGGCGGTCGGGTCGCTGGCGGCGGTGGTGCCCTACGTCGGCATCGGCGAGCTGGCCCGCACGTTGCTGCGCTCCCCGGTGGATCACGGGCGGGCGTGGACGCTGGTGATCGTCGCGGTGATCGCGTTCGTGGTCCGGTTCGCGTTCGTCGGCGCCGCCGGCTCGATCAGCCACTTCGCCGACAACGACCTGACCTATCAGGTGCGCGGCAAGCTGGCACGACAACTCGGCAAGGTGCCGTTGGGCTGGTTCGACCAGCGATCCAGCGGTCAGGTGAAGTCCGCCGTGCAAGACGAGGTGAGCGCGCTGCACACGTTGGTGGCGCACGCGACCAACGATCTGGTCGGCGCGGTCGTCACCCCGCTCGCGATCCTGGGCTATCTGTTCTGGGCGGACTGGCGGCTGGCGCTGATCACGCTCGGGCCGATCCTGTTCTTCGTTCTCGCCTACGCCCGCATCCTCAAGGGCTACGGCGAGAAGATGGCCTCGTACGTGGGCGCGCTCGGGAGGATCAACGCGGCGGCGGTGGAGTTCGTGCGTGGCATCGCGGTGGTCAAGGCGTTCGGGCAGGCCCGCCGCGCCCACGCACGATTCCTCAAAGAGACCGACGCGTTCGCCGATGCGTTCTATGCGTGGACCAAGCCAATGCTGCGGCCGTTCGCGATCGCGATGGCCGCCGTCTCCGGCCCGACGATGCTGCTGGTGATCCTCGGTGCCGGGATCGGGTTCGTGAATGCCGGCTGGTGCACCCCGGTGGACCTGGTGCCGTTCGTCGTTCTGGGCATCGGGTTGGCCGGGCCGCTGCTCAACCTGGAACAGTCCTCGAACGCGATGCAGCTGGCCCGCGGCGCCGCCACCAGTATCACAGCACTGCTCACCACCCCGACGGTGAGCGAACCGGGGCATCCGCGCGAACCCGATGGTCACCGGGTCGAGCTGCGCGGCGTCGCGTTCAGCTACGACGGCCGCACCCAGGTGCTGGACGGTGTGGACGCGGTGCTGGAGCCGGGAACGGTGACCGCGCTGGTCGGCTCGTCCGGGGCAGGCAAGTCGACGCTGGCCGGTCTGCTGCCCCGCTTCACCGACCCCACCGACGGGCAGGTGCTGCTCGGCGGTGTCGATGTGCGCGACCTTCCGACCGAGGTCCTCTACCAGACGGTCGGTTTCGTGTTGCAGGACGTCGGGCTGCTGCGCGCCAGTCTCCACGACAACATTGCGCTGGCCCACCCGGACGCCGCCCGCGAACAGGTCATCGCTGCCGCCACGGCGGCCCAGGTACACGAGGTGATCGGCGCGCTGCCGAACGGCTACGACGCGGTGATCGGACAGGATGCGCACCTGTCCGGCGGTGAGGCCCAACGGGTCACCATCGCGCGGGCGTTGCTGGCCGACACCCCCGTGCTGGTCCTGGACGAGGCCACGAGTTGGGCCGACCCCGAATCCGAAGCGGCAATCCAAGACGCGCTCTCGCGGCTTGCGGCGGGACGGACCGTGCTGGTGATCGCGCACCGGCTGTCCTCGATCACCAACGCCGACCAGATCCTCGTCCTGGACCAAGGTCGCATAGTCGAACGCGGCCGGCATCCGGACCTGCTCGCCGCGGGCGGCCGCTACGCTCAGCTCTGGGCCGCGCAGGACGTGGCGGAGGTAGCCGCATGAGCACGCCGACAACGACACCGACCGCGCGCTCACTGACCGCCGGTGTGCGCACCGGGATGTTCTGGCAGCTCGGCGTCGTCCTCGGACCCGAACGCCGCCCGGCCTACCTGCGTTACCTGACCGCCCTGGTCGTCTACAACGTCCTGCAGGGTGTGGCGTACGTGCTGCTGGTGCCGGTGCTGCGTGACCTGATCGAGCGTGACATCAGCGGGGCGGCGTGGTGGTTCGTCGGCCTCGCCGCTGCCGTGGTGCTCAGCTGGGCCACGTCCTACGTGCAGCAGCAGCTGGGGTTCGCCCTCGGACAGCAACTGTCGAAGTCGCTGCACCATCGTCTCGGGGACCATCTCGCTGATTTGCCGATCGGCTGGTTCGACGGCGACCGGGTCGGCAGCATCGGACAACTGACCAGCAAGGGCGTCATCGACATCATGGGACTGCCCGCGCACATGTTCCAGCCGCTGGTCTCCTCCCTCGTCACCCCCCTGACCGTCGTGGCCGGCATCCTGATCATCGACTGGCGCCTGGGCCTGTGCGCGCTGGCCGCGGTTCCGATCGTGTTCGCGGTGTTCTCCTGGGCGGCGCGCCGCGCGGCCAGCGTCGACGAGCAACTGCACGCGGCCGGCGCCGAGGCCGCCGACCGCATCGTCGAGTACGCCCGGCTGCAACCGGTGCTGCGCTCGGCCGGCCGGACCAGTGACGGGCACGCGCAGCTGTCGGACGCGCTGCACGAGCAGCACGTCATCGGGCGACGGCAGCTGAGCCGCACGCTGCCGGCGCTGGGCGCGAACGCGCTGACCGTGCAGCTGATCTTCACCGCGCTGATCGTGATCGGCACCGCGCTGGCCCTGCACGACCCGAGCCGGGCCGTCGAGCTGGTGGCGCTGCTGGTGCTGCTGGCCCGCTTCGCCGAACCCCTGGGCAACGCGGCCGAGTACGGCGGCGTGCTGCGCGCCGCGCGCAACAGCCTGGCCCGCATCAACCAGGTCCTGGCCACCGCGCCGCTACCCGAACCCCTCGCGCCGCCGACGTTGGACGGGCACCGCATCGACGTCGAGCACGTCAGCTTCGGCTACACCCCTGACCGGCCCGTGCTGCACGACGTCGGCTTCACCGTCGAGCCCGGCACGACCACCGCGATCGTCGGGCCCTCCGGGTCCGGCAAGACCACCCTGCTCTGGTTGCTGGCCCGCTTCCTCGACGTGCCCGACGGCAACGGCACGATCCGGGTCGGCGGCGTCGACCTGCGTCGGCTCAGCACCGAGCAGCGCTCGGCGCTGATCGCGCCGGTGTTCCAGGACGTCTACCTGTTCGAGGGCACGATCGCCGACAACATCCGCCTGGCCCGCCCCGACGCCACCGACGAACAGCTGCACGAAGCCGCGCAGCTGGCGCGGGTGGACGAGATCGTGGCCCGGCTGCCCGACGGCTGGGACACCCAGGTCGGCGAAGCCGGCGCCGCGCTTTCGGGCGGGGAGCGCCAACGGGTCTCGATCGCCCGCGCGCTGCTCAAGGACGCCCCCATCGTGCTGCTCGACGAGGCCACCGCCGCCATCGACCCCGAGAACGAAGCCGCCATCAGCAGCGCCCTCGCCGCGCTCACGCTCGCCCGCACCGTGCTGGTCGTGGCCCACCGGCTCAGCACCGTCACCCGGGCACAGCAGATCCTGGTGCTTCAGGATGGAGTGATCGCCGAGCAGGGCACCCACCGCGAACTCCTTGCGACAGGGGGCCGCTACGCGGCGTTCTGGCAGCAGCGCCGTCGAGCCGCCGGCTGGCACCTCGATACCCGGCGGGCAACCGCCACGACAGACCCGGGACACCGGCCATGACGCCGCCTCAGGCGAGTGCCCCAGCCGGGTGACGACCCGCGTGCGGGACCGTGACCAACGTGGCAACGCCCTCCGAGCGGAGCGGCAGTGAGGCGTCATGACCTGACCGACGCGCAGTGGACGGTGTTGGAGCCGTTGCTGCCTGCGGAGACCGGTCGTGGGCGCCCGCGGAGATGGGCCAGCAGAGACGTCGTTGACGGGATCCGGTGGCGGGTCCGGGCCGGAGTGCCGTGGCGGGATGTTCCTGAGGTGTATGCGCCGTGGCAGACGTTGTATCGCTGGTTTCGGCACTGGCAGCGTGATGGGACCTGGGCGCGGGTCCTGGCGGCGTTGCAGGCCGCTGCGGACGCGGGTGGGAAGATCGATTGGACGGTGAGCGTGGACTCCACGGTCAGTCGGGCTCATCACCATGCGGCGGGTGCCCGCCGAGACGGTCACCTGCAGAAGGAGCCGCCGGGCGGTGTACAGGACGAGCCCGGCGATCATGGGCTGGGGCGTTCGCGTGGTGGGTTCACCACGAAGATCCATCTGGCGTGTGAGCAGGGCCGGAAGACCCTCGCGGTGGTGATCACCGCTGGTCAGCGGGGTGACAGCCCGCAGTTCGCCCCGGTGTTGGAACGGATCAAGGTGTGTCGGGTCGGTGGTGGCCGGCCGCGAACCCGTCCGGGCCTGGTCCTGGCGGACAGGGCGTACACGAGCAAAGGCAACCGCGGGTACGCGCGCCGTCGCGGGATCAGGGTGTGTATCCCGAGCAAGGCCGACCAGGACGCTCACCGCAAAGCGAAGGGGTCCAAAGGCGGGCGGCCGCCCGCCTTCGACCCGGTCGTCTACCGACTGCGTCATGCCGTGGAATGCGGCATCAACCAGCTCAAACAGCATCGCGCCATGGCGACCAGATACGACAAGCTCGCCGTTCGCTTCGAGGCCACCGTGACCATCGCCGCCATCAACCAATGGCTCCGCGCGTTATGAAACGCGGCCTAGTCGACGGGATGCCACAGCCCGGCGCCGATGCTGAGCACGCACAACCCGACCAGCATCAGGGCGGCGTTATCGGCAAGGATCCCTGCGGGAATGCCGCACGATCCTGATGCGGTGGTCCACAACGCCGCGGTGCGCCGCCATCGGCGAACCGGGGACATGTGTGACATGGCATAGGACAGTTGCGGGTCATTCTGCTCGAGCTCGAGTTCGAGCCGGTGTAGCGCCCGTCGCTCCTCGTCGTTCACGATGCCGCGCTCCTCCGGGATGTCCGGTGTGTGCCCGTGTCAACTGTAGACGACCAGACGATCGGGTTCCGTCGTCGAAGGGCAACATTTGTGTGACTACAAGGGTCAACCGTTGCCGGCGAGGCGCTGTGGAGCGTTTGTCGCGCAACCGTCATGCGGCCGCCGGACCGCTGTCACGATGCCGGGCCAACGATGTTCATCCGGATGGGATGGCCGCAGGGTCCGGGGTCCAGGAGTCAGGGGCTTGCAGGAGGTATGGGTATGACGGTGTTGCAGGAGCCGGACGGCAACGTTTTCCGCCTCGTTTGCGACGGCTGCGGCGCGACAGTGGACCGTCTCGGTGACAACCTGCACAACTGGGACCGTGTCTGGAGCCTTATCCGGAGGCATGGCTGGATCGGCTGGATCGGTGAACGATCTCGGCAAGGTCCGCACGGCTGCCCGAAGTGCGTCTCGCGGTCCGCATACTCCGTCGACGCCTGATGGATCGGCGTACCGCAGCGGGGATCGTCACGTCACTGTCGTAAAGCCGCGACGGGATTGCCACATCCGCCGCCAAGAGTTGCATTGTGCACGCTTGATCGGGAGGTCGCATGACGGCGCTGCTGACCCGCGATGGGGCCGACTTCAGCCTGGTGTGTGACGGCTGTGGATGGGTGGCCGGCAACCTGGCCGCCTCGCTGGGTACCTGGGACGTCGCGTGGGGCCTGTTCGGCCGCGACGGCTGGCGGGGCAGCGAGCTGGCGATCGGTCCGCACGTGTGCGGCGGGTGCGAGGCGCCGGCGGCGCTGGTCGGGATGGTGGCCCGGGCGCTGGACCGGCGGTCGGTCACACCGGCTGGGCGGCCGTCGCCGCGGATGGTGGTGCAGTTGCTGTCCGACGTGCGGGCCGTCTGCCTGCGCGGTGACCTGCTGCCCGCTGACGACGCGCGCCTGTGGGACCTGCTTGGGGGTGAGCCTGGCCGGTACCGCCATCTGATGGTCGACGTGAGTGGCGTGCGGCGGCTGAGCTCGGCCACCGTCGGCGTGCTGGTCAGGGCATCGCGGCGGACGTCCGAGCGCGGCGGGCGGGCCTGCCTGGTCGGCGCTGCGGTCGGCCTGTCGAGCGCGTTGCGCATGCTCTGCTTGGATCAGGTGTTGCCTGGGCACGCCGATCAGGTCTCCGCGCTTGAGTGGCTGCGCGGTCGTCAGCCGGTGCGGAGCCTGGTTGCCTGAGTTGCTTCGTTGGACGAGTGCTGCGAGCGCGCCCGCCATTCGTCGTCGGGCAGTTCGCCGACGGCGCGAACGAGGCGTTGCAGCATGCTGAGGGCGCACGCCCGGACGCGACGAGCCCAGCCTCGTGAACGATCCTGCGCAGCTCCAGTTGGCGGGCGCGCATGACTTCGCCGACCGTTTCGCAACCCGCCGGGATGAGTCCGAGGCAGATGGTGCGGCGGTTGCCGTCGCGGTGGAACCGTAGGACGAGCCCGTTGTGACATGGCCCACCGGCGCATCCAGTGGCCGGCCGAAGCGCGCGACGGGCGCCGTCCTGGATCGACCCTTGCGCTCGACCATGCCTGAGCCGCCGGCGGCCGATGTGTTGCCTCAGCGGCTCAGCATGGCCAGTGCGGTCGCCGCCCACCAGTGTACGTCGTAGCGCAGCACCGAAGTGCGCATCTCGTGCATCGCGGGCCGGGCGTCGTGCCCGGGCTCGACCGCGGTCAGAATCGCCCGTTTGATGTCCTCGACGTCGTACGGATTCACCAGCCGGGCCTGCATGAGTTCCTCGGCGGTGCCGCTGAATTCGCTGAGCACGACCACGCCGGTGTCGTTCGAGCGGGCCGCGACGTACTCCTTCGCTACGAGGCTGGTGCCCTCGCGCAGGGGCGTGGCGAGCAGCACGTCGGCCAGGCGGAACAGCGCGACGGTGTCAACCCGGTCGAGTTGGCGGTGCACGTAGTGCACCGCGGGCCGGCCGACGGTGCTGTGCATGCCGTTGATCCGGGCGATCAGCTGTTCGACGCGACCGCGCAGCCGGTCCTGTTCGTCGGTCGGCCGCGGGCCGGGGATGACGACCTGGACCAGGGTGCAGTCGTCCGCGGGGAGCTTGCCGTCGGCCAGCAGTTCGCTATACGCACCGAGGCGTTGCTCGGTGCCGGCCATGGCGTCGAGCGCATCGACCGCGAGCAGGACGACGCGCGGTGCGCGCAATTCGCGACGCAGGGTCTCGACGCGGCGGGCGACGTTCGAGCCGGTGGCGAGCTGTGCGACGAGCCGCGCGTCGGCGCCCATCGGCAGCGTGCCGACCATCACGCGGCGATCCGCGGTCAGCACGCGGCCGTCGTCGAGCCGGTAGCCGCCGATGCCTGCCGCCAGCCGCCGGAAGTTCTCGGCGCTGCGCCGGTCGGGCAGGAGCACGGTGTCGGCGCCGAGCATGCCGTCGAGGAGCTCCGCACGCATCGGCATACGCCGGAACAACTCGGCGGGCGGTACCGGCAGCGGAAGGTAGAACGCGATCCTCAGGTCCGGTCGCTCGGCGCGCAGCAGCGCTGGGACGAGTTGCAGATCGTGGCCATGCACCCAGATGCCGGCGTTCGGGGCCGCTGCCGCCGCGGCCTCAGCAGCGAAACGCTCGTTGACGATCCGGTAGGCCCGCCGCCACCGGCGGTGGAAGGCGGCGCGTTCGGCGCCGTCGTGGTACAGCGGCGCGATCGTCGATGCGCATTGGCCCTCGAAGTGGTCGGCGATTTCGGCATCGGACAGCGGGACCGCGCGCAGTGAGACCGATTGCAGACAGGTGGGCGGCACCGGCGGACCGGCAACACCGTGCCAGCCGATCCAGGCCCCGCCGTTCATGGTCAGTCCCGGCTGCAGGGCCGCGGCCCAGGCGGCGTGCTCGCCGGTCCAGCGGGACGGTCGGCGAGCGGCGCCGGGCGGCTCGGCGGGTAGCCGGCCGGTGACGATGACCAGATCGTGGTGGCCGGCATCGGTCATGTGGGCACGCCGTGCCGCTCGGCGGCGAAGACGGACTCCCGTAGCGTATACATCAGTTGCATAGTGCTGACATTAGTCGTCCGGCACCCGCCCAGGTACCGGCGACAGT
Organism: Dactylosporangium sp. CA-092794; assembly: GCF_050948465.1. Classification (NCBI taxonomy): domain Bacteria; kingdom Bacillati; phylum Actinomycetota; class Actinomycetes; order Micromonosporales; family Micromonosporaceae; genus Dactylosporangium; species Dactylosporangium sp. CA-092794. The sequence continues at coordinate 3,215,393 of NZ_CP192044.1, forward strand.
CGTGCGAATCGTCACCGCACCGGAGGTGATGTACGCCGTGTCCGCCCACGGCGGTCGGATCCGCACGCGGCTGGCCGTCGTGAAGTCCTTCGCCAGCGCGTTGTGCATCGGCGGCGGTGGTTCGGTGGGCCGCGAGGGGACGGTCGTCCAGGTCGGTTCGGCGTTCGCCTCTGCGGTCGGCCGGCTTGTCCCGAGGCGAGCCAGCTGACCGCGGGAAACCTGGCCTGCAGCGTTCCGGTTCTGCGGGCCGGCCAGTCGCTGGACGAGGCGCTCGATGCGGTGGTGCGGGCCGGCGGCGGGGTGCCGGCCCTCAGTCCAGTGGAGGCTCGGCCTCCTCGTCCATGGACGGGAATCCGAGCCACCATTCGCGTTCGGGGACCTCGCCGGCCGCGGCGGCGAAGGCGCGCAGGGCGGGTGCGACGGCCGGATGCCACACGTCGGCGGTCGCCGCGACGATGGTGGTGAGCTGCTCGAGCCGGCTGTCGGTCACCCGTTGCACGAGCCGGCGTCCGGCTGCGGTGAGGGTGAGCCGCACGACGCGGCGGTCGGACGTGGGCCGGGATCGGCGGGCCAGGCCCTTGCGCACCAGACGGTCGCACATGCGGGTGCCGGTGGACGCGGCGACCTGCAGTTCCGCGGAGATGTCGGCGACTCGCTGCGGCCCGCGAGCGGCGAGCACGACCAGCGCGCGGTACTGCGGCAGGGTGACATCCGGGTCGATGTCGGCCAGCGAGCGGGCGGCGATGCCGACCAGTGCCCGGCTGGCGGCGAGCAGCGCCTCGACCGCCTCCGGGGCGGCGATGGCGGGAGCCGGCGCGCGTGCGTCCTTGGGCATGCGATCACAGTAGCGGGGCGCCGTGCGGGACTGCGGTTCAGGCGGAACCTTGTGCGCACGGCGGGCAGCGGTGCCACCACATGCCGCCGAGCCGCTCCGTCTGCCAGCCTCGCGCTTCGGCCGCGACCCACAGTGACTGCGGGTCGGTGCGGGTGCGCCGGAAGGTGGCGCCGCAGCGGTCGCAGGAGACCGCGGCGGTGTCGGGCTGCTCGGTGACGAGCATGGTGACCACCTCCCTGGTGTTCATGCAGGTTGTCAGGCGTCGGCGGCGCTGACGGTGTGGATGGACACCCGGTGCTGGCACGGGACGCCGTCCAGTTCGAAGGCGGCCGGGAACCCGGCGTCGGCCCGGTCGATCGCGCCGGCGAGCGTGAACGACACCCGCGCGGTTAGTGGGCCGGTGCCGGTCACCGTGATCAGGGAGCCGGACTGGCTCCAGGCCGCGCCTGACGCCCGGGTGATGCGTTGCCCGGGCGGGGCCGTGAAACGCACGACCCAGGACTTCCCGACGTTGCCGTCGATCGACAGGTCGGCAGTGAACGTCGGTGGCGTGCGGTGTCCGACGTACTGCACGGTGCACATGGGCGGTGCCGGGGACGGCTCGTCGCTCGCGGTCGCGACGGGCGTCGCCCACAGTGGCCTCGCCCATCCAGCCGCGCCGATGAGCGCGACCCCGGCGGCCAGCGCGGCGCGGCGCGGCCAGCGGCGTACCGGCCGGCTCCGCCACGGCACCAGGCACGGGTGTCGTGGGCGCTCGGGGAGGTATGACGTGGCGGGCGCTGCCGGTGCGGCTTCGGTGTGCGGATGCCGGGCCAATGCCGCGCGCAGGTCGCTCGCGACGTGCTGCGCGGATGGACGAAGGTCGGGTTCGTCGGCGAGGCAGGCGTCGACCGCGGCGACGATCTCGGCCGGCACGCCCGCGGTCGGTGGCAGGCGCACCGGTCCCCACGCATGGCGTTGCCGCACCAGCACACGGCGGGCGGTGACGGTCCACGGCAGGGCGCCGGTCAGCATGTGGTACACGACCAGTCCCAGGGCATACAGGTCGGCCGCGGCCGTTACTGCCTCGTCCCGCAGCTGTTCGGGCGCCATGTACTCGGGCGTGCCGAGCAGGACCCCGGCCCGCCCAGCGTGGACCGTGCCGATGATCGAGGCGAGGCCGAAGTCCACGACCTTGACACCCGAGGCGGTGAGCATGATGTTGCCCGGCTTGATGTCGCGGTGCACGACGCCGTGCCGGTGCGCCGCCGCGAGGGCCTCGGCGACCTCGACGGCGATCCGCGCGGCGTCCGGCCAGTCCAGCGCCGAGCCGCCGACCAGGCGGCGGTCGAGGGTCTCGCCGTCGACGTATTCCATGACGAGGTACGGCACCGGCCGGCGCAGCCCGCGCAGCCGATGCCCGGCGTCGTAGAGCGCGGCCACGTTCGGATGGCTGATCCGGGCGGCCGCCCGGGCCTCCGCGACGGCCCGCTCCCTGGCCCTGGCCTCCCCGGACAGCTCGGGCAGCAGCAGCTTGACCGCCACGGTCCGGTCCAGCCGGGTGTCGACCGCGCGCCACACCTCGGCCATCCCGCCAGAGCCGGCCTGGCTTGTCAACCGGTAGCGCCGGGCAACTGTCGGCACCGCGGCACCTCCTTCGCGACGTTGGCCGTCGAGCCGCACGATAGCCACCGGGGCTCGGCGATGACCAGGCCCGGCAACGGTCCGCGGACGATTGACACGGGACCGTCACACCCGCGGACGCCGGAGAACGGAAATATTGCACTCATACAACACTTTGCGTCGCCCCATGTAATGTGCGCTGCAGCGCGGCATACTCGACCCGGGTGGATGTTCGCCCTTTCCGAGATGCAGAGGACGCGACGGCGGCATGGAGCTCGAAGGCCGGTACCGCCTGGATCGTCGCATCGGTGCCGGAGCCACCGCGGAGATCTGGCGGGGCCACGACACGCTGCTACGGCGCCCCGTGGCGGTGCGGCTGCTGCGCGCGGACCGCGCCGGCGACGCACGGCGGTTCCTCGACGGCGGGCGGATCGCCGCCCGCCTGACGCATCCCGGCGTCGTCACGGTCTACGACGTCGGCACCACCGACCTGCCCGCGCGGGGGCCGGCATCGTTCATCGTGATGGAGCTGGCTGCAGGGCCGACCCTCGCCGCGCGGCTCGACGCCGGGCCGTTGTCATGGTCCGAGACGGCGCGCATCGGGGCCGGCGTCGCCGCCGCGCTCGCCGAGGCCCACGGCCAGTGGGTGTGCCACGGCGCGCTCGTCCCCGCCAAGGTGATCCTCACCGAGGTCGGTGCGAAGGTGCTCGGTTTCGCGGGCGTGGTGTCCGACGACTTCGACGGCCCGGCCACCGACGTCCGTGCCCTCGGCGCGCTGCTGACGGCCTGCCTGGACAGTCCCGGCCCGCCGCCGCCCGCCGACCTGACGGCGTTCGTGGTCCGCTGCCTGAACGCGGAGCCGGCACTGCGGCCCGGCAGCCAGGAGGCCGCGGCCGCGCTCGCCGGGTTCGCCGACGCCACGCTCGACCTGCCGGTCGTCCGTAGCCCGAACGCGGCGACAGCGACGCGGCCGACGGGGGGCCGGCTGCGGGCCCGGTGGACTATGCGCACGGTCGCCGCCGCGTCCGGCGTAGCCGCGTTGCTGCTGGGCGCAGTGGCGGCACTTGGCCAGACTGCCCCCGGCCAGTTGCCCTGGTTCGGCCACCCGCCCCAGGTCGCGGCCGTGCCACCGGACGACGACGCATGTGCGGACGCGGCGCTCGATCACAGGGTGTGCGTGCCTGCCCCCGCGCCGACCCGCCCGTCGCCGACCAGGTCCGTGCCGCGGCCAAGCTCCTCGCCGCCGCCGACGAGCCGCCGGGCCGTCATGCCCGTCCCGCCGTCGCCGCCAGCCTCGCCGTCCCCGACGGCATCGGCCGTCCCGCCATCTGGACCGCCGCCGTCACCGTCCTCAGCGGCATCGCCCAGCGCCTCCGCCCCGGCGACGGTGTCGGGCTCGCCGAGCCTGCTCTGATCAGGTACGGTCCTACCCGGTGTGCCGGGAAGTCTGGTCGGCGAGTGGTTACGTCCTGTTGCCGATCGTCGGAGTCCCCTGGTGTCGCTGCTGCTGGTGTTCGCGGTCGTCCTGCTCGTCGCGGTGCTGCTGTCCGCGTTGGCGCACCGCACCGTGCTGTCGACGGCCGTCGTGTTCCTCGCCGCGGGTTTCCTGGCCGGCGACGGCGTGACCGGGTTGGTCCATATCGGCTCCGGCTCGCCGGAAGTGTCGTCGATGTCGGAGCTGGCGCTGTTCGCGGTGCTGTTCACCGACGGCATGCGCGTCGGCTGGAACGACCTGCGCTCGGCCTGGCGCCTGCCGGGCCGAGCCCTCGGGCTCGGGCTGCCGCTGACGCTGCTGGTTACCGCGGTGTTCGCCCGGTACGTGGTCGGCCTGGGCTGGGTGGAGTCCCTGCTCGTCGGCGCGATCCTGGCGCCGACCGACCCGGTCTTCGCCTCGGCACTGGTCGGTAACGACAAGGTTCCGGGCCGGCTGCGGCATCTGCTCAACGTCGAGTCCGGCGTCAACGACGGCCTCGCGCTGCCGTTCGTGGTGGTCCTGCTCGCCGTCGTTGCGCACGAACGGGAACTGCACGTGCTGGAGATCGGCTGGGAGCTGCTGCTGGGCGTGGCGATCGGCGTCGCCGTGCCGTGGGTCGCGATCCGCCTCGAGCGGACCCGCTGGTTCGCCGTGTCCGAGCAGTACGCCCCGCTCAACGCGGTGGCCATCGGGCTGCTCGTGCTGGCCCTGGGCAAGGCCACCCACGCCAACCTGTTCCTGGCCGCGTTCGCCGCCGGCATCACCGTCGCGACCATCGGGCACAAGGAGCGCGAGGCGTTCGAGCACTTCGGCGAGCTCGTCGCCGAGACGCTGAAGCTGGCCGCACTGCTGGTGTTCGGTGCTCTGCTGTCTCCTTCCTTCTTCGGTACGGCAGGCTGGGCGGGCTGGCTGTTCGCGGTGCTCGCGCTCGTGGTGGCGCGGCCGGTCGCGCTGTGGCTGTCGTTTCTCGGCTCCGGGCTCGCCCCGCGCGAGCAGCTGGCCGCGATGTGGTTCGGGCCGAAGGGCTTCGCCTCCGTCGTGTACGGGCTGCTCGTGCTCGCCTCCGGGGTGACCGCCGCGCACAGCATCTTCACCCTGGTGGCGCTCACCATCGTGTTGAGCATCGTGCTGCATTCCTCGACCGACATCGTGGTCGCGCGCAGCTTCGTGCCCGAGCTGATGCCCGCGTGGCAACAGCGCCTGGAGACCCGCGGCCGGCGCCTGCTGGGCCGTGGAGCCGACCGACCCGCCAGCACCGACCCAGGAGGACAGTGACGTGCGCGCCGCAGAACTCGCCGCTCCGTTTCCCACCGTGCGGTTGGACACACCGGCCATCGACGCGGCCCGGCTGCTGGCCGGCCAGGACCTGCCTGGCCTGATCGTGCTCGACGACAAGGGCTATCCGTCCACCGTGCTGGCCGGCACGCAGGTGCTACGCATGGCGGTGCCGCAGTACTGCCAGGACGACCCCGCGCTGGCCCGCGTCGTCGACGAGGAGGCCGCCGACCTCTTCCTGCGCGGCCTCGGCCAGCGCACCGTCGCCCAAACACTGCCCGCACACGGCCGGGATCTCGCCGTGGTCGGCGCGGACGCCACCGTCCTGGAGATCGCGGCGCTGATGGCGCGCACTGGCAACCCGGTCGTCGCCGTCGTCGACAAGCAACGCCGGCTGCTCGGCGCGGTCACCCTCGACGCCCTCCTCGATCGGCTGATCGGCCAGTGACCGTCACCGCCTGGATCGCCGTCGCCGTCTTCGCCGCCGCCTACATCCTCATCGCCACCGAGCTCGTCCACCGGGTCGCCGCCGCGCTCGGCGGCGCGGTCGTCATGCTGATCATCGGCGCCACCGACGGCCAGCACGCGTTCTTCGACGAACAGACCGGCATCGACTGGAATGTCCTGGTCCTGCTGCTCGGCATGATGCTCATCGTCGCCGTGCTCAAACGCACCGGCGCGTTCGAGTACCTCGCGATCTGGTCCGTCAAACGCGCCCGCGGCCGTCCCTTCCGGGTCATGACCATCCTGGTCGTGGTGACCGCGGTCGCCTCGGCGATGCTGGACAACGTCACCACGGTCCTGCTCATCGCGCCCGTCACGTTCCTGGTCTGCGAACGCCTCGCCGTGCCGGTGGCGCCGTTCCTCATCGCCGAGGCGATGGCCAGCAACATCGGCGGCACCGCCACCCTCGTCGGCGACCCGCCGAACATCATCATCGGCAGCCGCGGCGGGCTGTCGTACAACGACTTCCTGGTCCACCTCGCGCCGATCGTCACCCTGCTCGTCGTCGTCTTCGTCGGCCTGTGCCGGGTGCTGTTCCGCCGTGCGCTGCACACCGACGAGGAGCGGGTGAAGACGGTGATGGCACTGCGTGAGCGCGACGCGATCCGCGACCCGCGGCTGCTGGTGATCAGCCTGGCGGTGCTGGCCCTGGTCACCGCGGCGTTCGCGCTGCACACGCTCGTCGGCCTGGAACCGTCCGTCGTCGCCATCATCGGGGGGCTGGTCCTGCTGGCCGCCTCCCGGCTCGACGCCGGCGAGATCGTCCGCGACGTCGAGTGGCCCACCCTGACCTTCTTCGCCGGGCTCTTCGTCATGATCGGCGCGCTCGTCGGCACCGGCGTGATCGGCGAACTGTCGCAGACGCTCACCTCGGCGACGGAGGGCCGGCTACCCGTGGCCGCCATGGTGCTGCTGTGGGGCTCGGCGGTGCTGTCGGCGGTCGTGGACAACATCCCGTACGTGGCGACCATCAGCCCGATCGTCGCCGACCTCGTCCACGCCGGTGCCGACACGGGCAACTCGCACGTGCTGTGGTGGTCCCTCGCGCTCGGGGCCGACCTGGGGGGCAACGCCACCGCCGTCGGCGCGTCGGCGAACGTCGTCATCCTGGGCCTGGCCGAACGCGCCGGCAACCGCATCAGCTTCTGGCAGTTCACCCGCTACGGCCTCATCGTCGCCGGCGTCACCGTCGCCGTGTGCGTGCCCTATCTGTGGCTGCGTTACCTCGCCTTCGCCTGAGCCCGGTCCGGCGCCGTCTCGTCATCCGCGGCGCAGCTGCCGGCCGAACACCAGCGCGAACTGTTCGACGCTACGGATCAGCCCGATCAGCTGCGCGAAGTCGACCGGCTTGCGGAAGAAGTGCGTCGCGGGCACGCCGAAGTCGCGCAGCATGCGCTCCTCAACATCGGAGCCGGTGAGCACCACGACGGTCAGGCCGGCCAACCGCGGGTCGGCCGCCACACGGTCGAGCACCGTCCGCCCTTCGACCACCGGCAGGTTCATGTCCAGGAGCAGGATGTCCGGCACCGGCGCATCACGGTAGGCGCCACATTGCTGCAAGTAGTCGATGGCCTTCCGGCCGTCGTCCAGGACCGTCACGGGGTTGCGCAGCCGGTGCTCACGGAACTCGTCCAGCGTGTAGGCGACGTCCCCGGGATCGTCCTCCACCAGCAGGATCCGGGCGAGCGGCAGCGGCACCGTGGCCGCCGTCGCGTCGTCCTCGGCCGACGTGGCGTCGGTCATCGTGTCATCCTCCTGGTATGCACAGCGGATCATCACGCCGACCAGACCCCGGCATGCCGGCTGTGCCGAGGGGAGCTGCCGACAGCTGCCTAAGACACCAATTGTAGTATGCAACTAATCGGGAATGTGCCGGGGCCCGGTATCCCAGACAACGCCGGGGTGGACTCGCGCCGCGCAGGAGGGCCGGGGACGAGCGTCGCGATCGACGTCCGGGCCAGGCTGAGCGGCGACCCCGAGGTGGTCGTGCGAGGGGAACTCGACGCCACCTCGACGCCGCGGCTGGCCGCGGTGGCCGACGGGGTCCAGCGAACCAGGCCGGGACGGTTGTGCCTCGACCTCGGGCTGGTGACGTTCGCCGACTCCAGCGGCGGGTCGTCCGTGCCCGCCGCCATTGGCCCGCTCGTCGGCACCGCGACAGCGGCCACCGCTGCGGCCCTGCTCGCAGGCATCGCCACTGACCGGCCGTACGAGACCGGGCTTGTGTTAGGCCGGTGCGCGAATGAACGCGATGATGCGCTCGGCGATCGAGGGCCAGTCCGGTGAGCACCACACGAAGTGTCCGGCCGCGCGGCTCTCCACGAGTCCCGCACGTGGCAGCGCGGCGGCGAGCGCCTCGGCGTGCGCGAACGGCACGCCACCGTCTGCCCGGGAGGCGACCACCAGCGCCGGCTGGCGCACCGACCCGCACACGTCGGGCACCGGCCGCAGGTCGTGGATGAAGCCGCCGCCCGACCGCATTGCGCCGAACAGTGTCCGCAGCATGTCCCGGTCGATGTCACTGAGCCCGGCCAGCGCCGCAGGCCCCTTGGCGATCGACACGCCGCCCATCAACGGCCCGAGCGCCCGCCGCCCGGCGGCCCGGATGAACAGCCGAACCCCGGCCCAGGTAACGGACTCGATGCCGGGAGCGAACACCAGATACGCGCCCAGCCTCGTACGCCGGTCCGGCCAGGGCAGCGGGCCGACGGCGCTGAGCAGCACCAGCCGCGCGACCAGATCGGAGTGCCGGGCCGCCATCGTGACCGCGGTCGGGCCGCCGCCGGAGATCCCGACCACCGCCGCGATCCGGGTGATGCCGAGCTCGCCGCAGAGCGCTCGGATTGTGTCGGTGAAGTCGGCCACGGTGCGGCCGCTGCGCACCGGCGTGCGGCCGTAGCCGGGCCTCGACGGGACCAGGACGGTGTATCCAGCCGCCGCGAACGCATCCTCGCCCAGCGCCAGCCCGGCCCGCATGTGTCCGCCGTGCAGCACCAGTAGCACGTCGTCGCCGCGACGCTCGAGCCGGTACTCGACCGGCCCGCACGGCAAGTGCCGGACCTTGACGGGCCGCCGTACGTCCAGGGTGACCGTCGCGGGCGGCGTCGGACGTGCTCGCATGTCAGACGACGCCGACGATTGCGTGCCGGGCCGGCGTCGCGGTGCACGCTTCGCCCGGCGATGTGTGCGCAGCAGCAGCGTGGCCGCGGCCGCCGAGATGCAGGAGGCGAGCAGGATCGCCAGCCGGGCATGCTCGTCGGCGATGCTGCCGGCGCCGAAGGCGAGCTCGGCGACCAGCAGCGACACGGTGAACCCGATCCCTGACAGCAGCCCCGCCGCCACCAGGCCCCGCCGGGTCAGGCCACCGGGCAGCGTGGCCCCGGTCAGGCGACGCGTCAGCCAGGTCGCGGCGAGCACCCCGACCGGCTTGCCAAGTGTCAGCCCGGCCAGAACCCCAACGGCGACCGGATCGCGCAGGGCGGCACCGAGTGAAGTGGCGCCGGCGAGCGGTACACCGGCGGCGAAAAAGGCGAAGACCGGCACCCCGAATCCGGCCGACACCGGCCGCCATCGATGCTCCAGCCTCGCCGCGGTTTCGTCTCCGTCCCTGCGGCGAACCGGCACCGTGAATGCCAGCAGGACTCCCGCCACCGTGGCGTGGACGCCGGACGCGTGTACCAGCAGCCACACGGCCAGCGCCAGCGGCACGACCAGGTATCCGGCTAGCCGGCCGCCGTGGCGGACCAGCCAGGCGAACGCTGCCAGCGGTATGGCCGCGCCCAGCAGCGGCAGCACCGCCAGCGCGGCCGTATAGGCCACGGCGATGATGAGGATCGCCAGCAGGTCATCGACCACCGCTAGAGTCAGCAAGAACGTCCGCAGTGACGCCGGCACGCGGGAGCCCGCGACGGCGAGGACGGCAAGCGCGAAGGCAATGTCGGTCGCCGTGGGCACCGCCCAGCCGCGCAGATCGCCGCCTGTCGACGCGTTGACCGCTATATAGATCATCGCCGGTACGGCCATGCCGCCGACCGCTGCGGCCACCGGCAGTACCGCTTTCCGCGGATCGCGCAGCTCGCCCGTCAGGAACTCGCGTTTGAGCTCCAGTCCGGCGACGAAGAAAAACACCGCCAGTAGCCCGTCCGCGGCCCACGCGGTCAGTGTCAGGTCCAGGTGCCACGTGGCCGGTCCGGCCCGCAGATCGCCCAGGCGGGCATACTCGGCCTCCAATGGCGAGTTGGCCCAGGCGAACCCGACCATCGCGGCGGCGAGCAGCAACACCCCGCCGGCGGTCTCGGTGCGCAGGATCGTTGTAATGCGGCGGGACTGAGCCCATCGCGTGGTCGTGCCAGTCATGAACTCCTCCGGTGTCAGGCGGGCCCCAAACGCCGACCAGACTTCCCGGCACACCGGTGTCAAGGTTACGTGATCACCGCGCCCGACGGAAACGCTCGCGACACGCCCTCGCTCGGCAACGGCACATGCCGCACGGACGCTGTGTGGGCGAGACCCGCACGCGACTGTCGCCCCGTTGGCGGACAGGGGAGCTGAGGGAGCCTGTCAAGAATGCCCTCAGAGTTCCCCTTGTTCTTCCCCAAGTCTGAACGGCGCACTTTCCTGACGATGTTTCCGGGCCCCGGACTCGTGGGCTCGCTCATCGAGGGAGAGGTCGCCGCGCGTGAGAACGGGCCATGGCGCCACCGTCGAGGTCGCCAGAACGGCGGGCGGCACGCGGCGGACGCAGTCGCACAATACCGGAAGCACCTGCATCCGGCGAACGGCCGTCGCCGGCCGGGACAGGACGTCGTATCCCGAGGGGAACGCACCGGCCAACACCGAGCGCGGATACGCGGAGCTCGTCGCCCGGCACCGGGAGCCGGTCCGGGTCTATGTGACCCAGCTGACCGGCAACCGCGGCGCGGCCGAGGACATCGCCCAGGAGACGCTGCTGCGAGCCTGGCGTAACCGGGACTCGCTGGCTGGCCGGGAGGGGTCCGTCCGGGCGTGGCTGTTCACGGTCGCCCACAATCTCGCCGTCGACCTGATGCGCGGCCGGCGGGCGCATCCCGTCGGTGACGAAGGCTGGGACGGCGTGCTGCTCCCGGCGCGAGACCACGCCGACGCGGTGGTCGCGGGCGCTGTGCTGCTTCCCGCGCTCCGGCGTCTTTCTCTCGAGCATCGGACGGTGCTGTACGAGTTGTTCTACCGGCGCAGCAGTGTCGCCGAGGCCGCAGTCAGCATCGGTGTCCCGCCGGGCACCGTGAAGTCGCGGGCTCATTACGCGATGCGGGCGCTGCGCGCCGAACTGGTGCCATCGGCCTGAGCCCTTCGCCCATTCCCATCTCGTTCGGAAGGACCGTTGTGAGCAGGCGGCACAGCTCCGGGTTCGACATTCTCGGCCTGGCTCAGGATCCGACGCCGGGGGACCCGGATCGGATCGACGAACTGGCCCGGGACTACGAAGACATCCGCGACGACGCGCAGACCGCGCTGCGGGTCCTGGGCCGGGGCGGTTCGTTGTCCGCGGCTCGCGGTGAGTCCATGGACAAGCTGCGCGACATGCTCGACAGCCTGCCCGGCAAGCTGCAGCGGACGGTCGACTCCTTCGACGTGGCGGCGCAGGCGTATCGCCTGTATGCGCGCGCCCTGCGCGAGCAGCAGACCCGTATCGACACGGCGATGGATCAGGCCGGCCAGGTCGCGACCGTCTCCCGGCGCCGGCCGTAGGAGCCGGCGGCCGACGCGACCGATGCTGAACGTGAGACCGCCCGGCAGGCGAACGACGAGATCGCCGACGCGCAGGCGCAGCTGTCGGCCGCCCAGCGGCTCGCCCAGGACGCCCGTCGGCTGCGTGAGGCCGCCTCGTCGCGTTGCAACGACGCGCTCGACGACGCTGCGGCCAAGGCGATCAAGCCGCCGCCCAAGCGCAACTTCTTCCAGCGCATCGCCGACTTCTTCCGCAACAACCCGCTGGTGCAGCTGATCATCGACCTGGTGATCGCGGTCGTGTCCATCGTGCTGCCCGTGGTCGGCCTCGTGCTCGCCGCGGTGTCGCTGGTCATCACGGTGGTCGCCGAGGCGTCCGCCGGGAACTTCGAACTGGGCACGTTGCTGGTCGGGCTCTTCTCGCTCATTCCTGGCGGCAAGCTGCTGGGCCTGGCCGCGCGGGGCGCGGAACGGCTGGCACCCCGGCTGGTGGGGCTGGCCCGGGCCGGCGCCAAGAGCTTCGGCGAGCTGGGCAGCAACAACACCGTGATCAAAGGGATTCTCCGGGCCGGAGACCTGGGCGGTGGATTCGGCAAGCGGACCGCGACCGAGTTTGGGAAGGGGGTCACCGAGGAGGTCGCCACCAGCGGTCTGAACAACCTCACCGGCGCGAATCCGCAGCCGCTCAACGCGGCCCAGATCTTCACCGGCGCGGCGGCGGGTGCCGTCGTCGGCAGTGGCTTCGACAGTTTCGGCAAGGGGCGGGTCGATTTCGACGCGGGAACTGGCGGGCCGACCGGCTCCAGCGGAATCCTCTTCGAGGGCCGCCCGCCCGGTGACGCTCCTGCGGGTCTCGCCGGCGACGGCGGGCCGCCCCTGCCGCCGCGGCCTACGGCTCCGGACGGTGGTCCGCCGCTCCCGCCCAGGCCGGCCTCGGACGGCACGGACGGGTCGACGTTCGCTGAAAGGGTCAGGCAGCGCGCCGAAGCACAGGCCGAGGAGACCGCCAAGAAACTGACCGAGGCAGCGGTGAACATCGGCATCGCCGAAGCTGGGAGTCGTGGCGACGTCTCCGACGACGACATCGTCGACGAGGTGACCGATGCGGCGCCGGGCGCGCAGCCGGACGCCGCCGGAGACGAACTGGCCCGTCTCATCGGCAAGCGGTCCCGCAGATAGCACGCCTGCCGGCGCCCGCCGGCGGAATCACACCATGGATGCAAAGGAGTACCACCGTGCCCGACTTCGCCGTCAACAGTGACGAGACCGCACAGACCTCGGCCGCCCTGCTCAACGACTTCTCCCAGCTGCAGGACAAGCTCACCGAGGTCCGGGGCAAGGTGCAGAGCCTGCTGGCCCAGGGCTACCGCACGCCCGCCGCGCAGCAGAAGTTCCAGCCCTTCTTCGACGAGTTCGCCAAGGGCTTCGACCAGGTCAACCAGGGCCTGCAGGGGATCGGCAACTACGTACGATCCGTCGGTGAGGCGTTCGCCTCCGCCGACCAGGACCTCGGCTCCCGCCTCGGCTGAGCGGCCACGACGCCGCAAGGACCGAACACGCTCGGCGCGCGCACGCGCCGGGCGTGTTCCCGTTCAGGAAAGGAAGATAGGCGTGCGACTCAATGTAAGCCTTGCGTCCGGCGCTTCGCCGTCGGCGGAGCCGCTGGTCGTCGATGTGGAACCGGGCGCGTCGGTCGGAGTGTTCGCCACGGAGCTGGCGGCCGCCGTCGGCCGCGGGCCGGGCGTGCTGTACCACGGGGTGACACCGCTCGACCCGCGGCTCTCACTGGCCGATGCCCGCATCGGTGCCGGCGCCGAGCTGGGCCTGGACCGCCCGGCCCGCCCACCGGCCGGCCGGGCCGGGGCGGTCGAGGTGCGGGTGGTCAGTGGGCCGGGAGCCGGCGGCATCGTGTTGCTGCCGCCGGGGGAGTACGAGGTGGGCAGTGCGCTCAGCTGCCGGGTGCGGTTGGCCGCCGATGCGCCGCCGGTGGCCGCCCGGCTGCTGGTCTCCGTGGATCGGACGGTCGAGGTAACTGCCGTGGCCGGTGTGGAGATGGACGGCGTGGCGCTGGACGGCACGGCCGGGTGGCTGGCGGGACGTCAGCTGGCGGTGGGTGGCAATCTGCTGGAGCTCGCGACCGGGGTCGCGGCGCGGGCCCCGGTGACGCGGGCGCCGGACGGCTTCACCTGGGAGTTCAACCGGCCGCCCCGGTTCTTTCCGCAGATCCCGGGCGGCCAGTTCCGGCTGCCAGCCGCGCCCACGAAGCCGGACAAGAATCCGGTCCCGCTGGCCACCCTGCTGCTCACGCCGGCGATCGGTGCGCTGGTCGGCATCCTGTCGACCGGCAGCTGGAAGTTCGTCTTCCTGGCGCTGGTCTCGCCGGCGGCCGCGCTGCTGACCCAGCTCGGGAGCCGCAGGGGGCGGCGGCAGGGATTCGGCGATCAGATGCAGGCCCATGAGGAAGCGCTCGGACGGGTGCGGTCCGACATCGACGCGGCCGTGCTGGAGGAGCAACGGGCCCGCCGTTACGCCTACCCCGATCCGGCGCTGATCGGGCGGATCGCCACGCTGCCCGACGAACGGCTTTGGGAGCGCCGCCGGCGCGACGACGACTTCCTGGCGCTGCGGGTCGGTTCCAGTTCCATGCCTTCCGCGGTGCGGGTGGAGGATCCGGCCCGTGACGAGCACCGCCGGATCACCGTGCCGGAGCTGGGTCAGGTGCCGGTGGCGGTGAACGTCCGCGAGAGCGGCGTGGTCGGTGTCGCGGGCGAGCGCCTGGAGCGGCTGGCCCCCTGGCTGGTGGCCCAGGCCGCGGTCCTGCACAGCCCCGACGACCTGCGGATCTGCGTGCTCACCGACCTCGGCGGGGAGCGCCGCTGGTCGTGGGTGCGCTGGCTGCCGCATGTCCGGATCGACGGCGACGAGGCATACGCCATGATCGGTACCACCGCGGATTCGGTGTCGCGACGGATCGCCGAGCTCAACCGCATGGTGGCGGCCCGCGCGGCGGCGGACCGGCCGGACGCCGATCGCTCGGGCACGACCGCCGGGGAGCCGGACGTGCTGGTCGTTTTCGACGGGGCCCGGCGGCTGCGCTCGCTGCCCGGCGCGGTCACGCTGCTGCGCGACGGTCCGGCGGTCGGCATCCATGCGCTCTGCCTGGAGCCGGAGGAGCGGCTGCTGCCCGAGGAGTGCCGGGCCGTGGTGGTGTCGGGCCCGGGCGGCGTCTCGGTGCGAACGGCCAAGGCCGCGCTGATCTCCGGCACCCGGCCGGACGAGCCCGAGACCGGCTGGTACGAGCGGATGGCCCGGGGACTGGCACCGCTGGGCGCCGCCGGCGACGGCGACGACGCGGTGCTGCCGCCGTCGGCGCGCCTGCTCGACGTACTCAAGCTGGAACCTCCAACCCCCGAGGGCATCGAGGCCGGCTGGTCGGTCCGGCCGCGCAGCACCGAGGCGGTGCTCGGGGTGGGCCTGGACGGCGCGTTCTCGATCGATCTGGTCCGCGACGGTCCGCACGCCCTCATCGCCGGCACGACCGGCTCGGGCAAGTCGGAACTGCTGCAGACGCTGGTGGCGACGCTGGCGGTGGCGAACCGGCCGGACGAGATGACCTTCGTGCTGGTCGACTACAAGGGCGGCAGCGCGTTCGCCGAATGCGCCGACCTGCCGCACACCGTCGGCATGGTGACGGACCTGGACACCCACCTGGTGGAGCGGGCGCTGACCTCGCTCGGTGCGGAGCTCAGGCGGCGCGAGCACGCGCTGGCCCAGGCCGGTGCCTCGGACATCGTCCGCTACCAGGAGCGCCGGGCGCGGGACGCGGGCATGCCGCCGATGCCGCGGCTGGTGCTCGTGATCGACGAGTTCGCGTCGTCCGGGGCGGTGACCGCCGACATCCGGGCGAACACCAACCTGCGGATCGCGCTGCGCACCACGGACCAGGGCGAGAGCCGTGACATCATCGACGCGCCCGATGCGGGCGAGCTGTCGCCGCGCACGCCGGGACGGGCGTTCGCACGGCTCGGGTACGCCGCCCTGCTGCCGTTCCAGGCGGGCCGAATCGGCGGGAAGCGGCCCGTGCTCGGCGAGCGGGCCGACGAGGTCCGCATCGAGGTGGCCGCGGTGGAGTGGGGCCGGCTCGGGGAGCCGGTCCCGGTGCGCCGGGCCGCCGCGGGTCCGGCCGGCCCGGCCGGCACCGACCTGCGCGAGCTGGTCGGCGCGATCGTCGCGGCGGCCGGGCGGGTCGGCGTGCCGCGCCAGCCGAGTCCCTGGCTGGAGCCGCTGGCCGACGTGACACAGTGGACGGACCTGCCCCAGCCGCCGCCGGCGACGGTCGCCGGCAACCTGGGCCCGGTCGCCTACGGCATGGTGGATCTGCCGGCCGTGCAGAGCCGCGAGCCGCTGCTGTTCGATGTGGATCGCACCGGCCACGCCTTCTTCGTCGGCTCCAGCCGGAGCGGACGTTCGCAGGCTTTGCGCACCTTGGCGGGCGCGCTGGCGGTCCGGCACTCCACCGCCGATCTGCATCTGTACGCGATCGACTGCGGCAACGGGGCTCTGCTGCCGCTGGCCGGCCTGCCGCACTGCGGTGCCGTGGTGGACCGGTCGCAGACCGAGCGGCTGGACCGCATGCTCAGCTGGTTCGACACCGAGCTGACCCGCCGGCAGTCGCTGTTCGGCGAGCAGGGCGTGGCCGACCTGCCGGAGCAGCGCCGCGGTGCCCCGGCACAGCGCCGTCTGCCGCACCTGATGCTGCTGGTCGACCGGTTCGAGGTGTTCGAGCGGGAGTACGCCACCTTCGACAACGGCAGCTATCTGGAACGGCTGGTCCGGCTGCTGCGCGACGGCGTCGGCGTCGGCGTCCACGTGCTGCTGGCCGGTGACAAGGTGCTCGGCTCCGGCCGGTTCGCCGGGGCGACCGAGGAGAAGCTGGTGCTGCGGCTCAACGATCGCACCGACTACTCCCTGCTCGGCCTCAACCTGAAGGACGTACCGCCGGACCAGCCACCGGGACGCGCGATCCGGCTCGCCGACAGCGCCGAGGTGCAGATCGCCGTGCTGGGGCCGGACGTCTCCGGTCAGGGGCAGGCCGCGGCGCTCGCCGAGGGGGCGAGGCAGATCAGCGACCGCGACGCCGGCTTGCCGGCGCACGCCCGGCCCCGCCGGTTCGCCGCGCTGCCCGACCTGATCAGCTACCGCGAGGCGCGCGAGCTGGCGGCCGGGGGCGGCCGGGCGCTGACCGCGTTCGTCGGGGTCGGCGGCGACGAGGTGGTCCCGCTGGGTCCGGACCTGGCTGAGATCCCGACGTTCGCGATCGGGGGCCCGCCCCGGTCCGGCCGCAGCACCGCGCTGCTGACCGTGGCCCGGTCGCTGCTGGAGCGGGGCACCGGTCTGCTCGTGGTGGCCCCGCGGCGGTCTCCGCTGCGCGAGCTGGCCGGACAGCCGGGTGTCGGGGCGGTGGTGGAGGACGCCGGCATCGCCCGGGCGGACTTCCGCAAGCTGCTGCAGAGCATCCCGGAGGAGACCGGCGCGGTGGTGATCGACGACGCCGAGCTGCTCGCCCAGTCGGACATCGACGGCGACCTGAACACGCTGGCCCGGGGCGCGGCCGGCAACGGCTGGGGCGTGGTGGTGGCCGGCAACGCCGAAGCGCTCAGCCTCGGCATGGCGGGCTGGCTGACACAGATCAAGCGCAACCGGTCTGGCCTGCTCATCGCGCCGCAGAGCATCACCGACGGCGAGCTGATCGGGATACGCATCCCGCGGGGGATCGTGGGGCAGGCCGCCCAGCCGGGGCGTGCCTATCTGCACCTCGGCGACGGCGTGCTGACGGCCGTGCAGGTCCCGCGGGCGGACTGACGACCGAGGCCCGGGGGTGCCATGCGGTACCCCCGGGCTCGGCTTCGCCGCACGGGCTACGCGACGAACCGGAACGTGCCGGTGATCGTGTCGAAGAGCTCGTACAGCTCTGCGGCGAGCGGCAGGTTGGGGCTCATGCCCGTCACCACCAGGTACGACCCGGGCTGCGCCGGAATCGGAATGATCGTGTGCACGGCGACGACGACCGCGGAGTGCCCTCGGCGAGCTCGACGATCTCCGTGCCGGTGATCCGGGCCACGCTGCCGATCCCGGGCAGACGCACCGCACTGAGGGTGCGGTCGCCGTAACCGGTGGCGCCAGCCGGGCGGGACACCTGTTCGGCGATGTCGGCCGCGGAGAGGCTCTGCCCCTCGGGCACGGTCACGCCGAACACCGCCACGAAGGCCATCAGTAGGCCGTCGCCGTCGCGGGCGATCAGTCCGGCTGCGGAGACGGCGCCGCGCTGCCGAGCCGAGCGCAGCAGCCGGCGGGCCTGGCGGATCGCGTCGTCGGCGGCCAGCCGCTGCTCGGGAGTGGCCGCCGCCGCGCGCAGCTCGGCCCGCTGTCTGGTGAAGTCCTGCCGGGCCAGGTCGTAGTCGATCCAGCCCTCCGGTACATCGAGGAGAAACGATCCTGGAGCGTGCGCCTGCGTGGTCATCGACCGCCTCCCAGGCTGTCGCCGCTCTGGTTGTCGACGTCGGTGAACGTGCTGAGGATCATGTCGATCGCCTCCAGGATGTCGTCGCACTCCTGGCGCAACTGCTTGCGGCCCGAGTCCCACCTGTCCTCGAAGTGCTCCGCCGCGTCGCGCACCGGGCTACCCACCACCTGGTTGAAGTCCGCCGAGCTGCGCTTCACGCTGATGTGCTGCAGCACCCGCCGCATGGAGTCGGCCGCGTCCTGCAGGTCGGCTCCGGGGACCACAATGTCTGATCTCGCCATGGGTCCATCACGACCGAACCCGGGATTCGGTTCGGCGGCTATGACACGGCCCATGTTCATCGAACCGGATCGGCGGCTCGATCGTGCAGAAGGCGTCTGTAGAACCGAACACCTCTGGAGGTGCCATCGTGGCCGTGTTCTCGGCCCGCACCCTGGCCGTCCCGCTGGCCGCCGCGGCCGTGCTCGCCATGGCCGCCTGCGGCAGCCAGGCCCCCGCCGCGCCCGTCCCGTCGGCCCCGGCCGGCGGCGAGATCCAGCTGGTCGACGCCCCGGCGAAGACCGCCGGCCTCACCGGCGACGGCCGCGGCGACGCGTCCGCCGCTCCGGCCGCCTCGTCCGCGCCGGCCACCGGCGCCGCGGAACCGGCGGCGAAGTGGGTCCAGCTGTCCGCCAACACGGCGGCAATCGGCGCGACGGTGACCGACGTGCGCGGGTTCACCCTCTACCGCTTCGCCAAGGACTCGCCCGATCCGGCCACCACGAAGTGCACCGGTGTATGTGCGCAGAGCTGGCCGCCGGTGCTGATCCGGCCGGGCGGCCGGGTCTTCGTCGACGGCCTCGACGCGGCCAAGGTCGGCGCGGTCCGCCGGCCCGACGGCGGTGTGCAGGTCACCATCGCCGGCTGGCCCGCCTACCGCTCCGCCGACGACACCGTGCCCGGCGACGTCAACGGCCAGGGCGTCGACGACGCCTGGTTCGCCTTCACGCCCGCGGGCGAGGCGAACCCCGCGCTGATCGCCGCCGTCGCCGCCGAGCCTGCCGCTGCGGACAGCACCGAGGCGCTCACCGCCAAGCAGACCGGCGACGGCGCGATCATCGTCGACGACGAGGGCGCGACCCTCTACGTGAGCGCGCAGGACGGCACCGATCCACCGGCCAGCAAGTGTGCCGACGCCTGCGCCGCGCTGTGGCGGCCGGTGATCGCCAAGACCGGCGGCAAGGTGAAGCTCAACGGCATCGACGAGCAACGGGTCTGGTGGCTCAGCCGCAAGGACGGCACCAAGCAGGTGGCGCTGGACGGAGCGCCGCTCTACCGCAACGCCGCGGATAAGAGCACCGACACGGTCATCGCCAGCGCCGCCCAGCAGGGTTGGAGCCCGGCCCGATGATCCGACGACTCTTCCTGCTGGCCATCGGGTCGGCGGTGGCCGCCCTGATCCCCACATACCCCGCGGTCGCCGCGCCGGACGATGTTGTGAAGGTGGCTGTGGTACGCCCGCCGGAACAGAACGGCGGGCGCCCGGACTCTCTGGATCAGATCGCTCAGCGGACCCTCGGCGACGCCGGCCGGGCCACCGAGATCCTGAATCTCAACCGGGGCCGGCCGCAGAGCGACGGCGGCGCACTCGGCGACGACGGCGCGGTGCGCCCCGGCTGGATCCTCCAACTCCCCGACGACGCCGACGGGCCGGACGTGCGCCTGGGCCGGATCGGATCGGCGGCGGTGCCCGCCAAGCCCTTCTTCACGTGGAAGGTCGTGCTCGCCTTGATCGGCGCCGTGATTCTGGCGCTGATCACCGCCCTGATGGTGTTCCGCCGCCGGATCGTGCGGGCGGCGCGCGAGCGGTTCCGCACGTCGGCGGAGAGCGCCCGGCTGCGTCGCCGCATCCAGCTGGGCGCGCGGATGAGGGTACGGCTGGCGGCCGAGTTCGCTGCAGACCGGGCCGGTCCGGTCCTGGCCTCCCGAGCCGCCGCCGAGTTGGCGGCGGATCGGGTCGAGGCGTACGCCCTCCAGCTCGGACCGCAGCAGGTAACGGCATGGGTGGCCGCGGACCATGTCCCGCAGGCGCCGTGGCGGGCGGTTTCGGACGAGGTCTGGACGCGTCCGGCCGCTGCGGGTGGTGGCGCCGTGCCGTCCGGGGCCGTCGCGCCGTGCCTGGTCCGGGCGGGCGGCGACGAGCAGGGCGTCGTGTACGTCGATCTCACCTGGCTGGACGGTGTGCTCGCGATCGAGGGCGACACCCAGGTCGCCGCCGATCTTCTCGGGTGGATGATTGGCGACGTGACTCGGTTCCGGCCCGACCTGTTCGTGGTGTCGGTGCCGGGCCGTCACGGCGAACCGGCGGGTGTCCCGCCGGAGGCGATCCGTCTGCGGTCGGCGACGGACCTGCGCCTGCCCGGCCCCGCAGCCGAGGGCGACGACGGCATCGTGCGGCTGGCGGCTCGCCGCCGTGCGCTCGCCGGGTTGGTCGTGGTCGCCGACCGATCGGACTCGGAGGAGGCGGCACATCTGCTCGCCGCCTGCGGCCCCGGAAGCGGGCAGGTAGCCCTGGTCCTCGGCGACGTCCCGGGCGCGCACTGGCGCTGGACCGCCCACGCCGACGGTTCGGTGAGCATTCCGGCGTTCGGCATCACCGTGACGGCGCCCAGCCGGTAGCCGAGCCGCCGCGCAGCCCGGGCGGCACATGCGGCCCGGGCTGCGCGCGGGTTCCGCGCCGTCCTTGACCAGAAAACCGACCACCAGGAGACCGGAATGACTGTCATCGCGCCGCCCGCCCAACCGACCAGACTCCACCCCGCGCGGGTCGCACGCATCGTGACCTGGGCCTTTCTGATCACCAATGTCGTCATCATCCATGTGATGTACTTCTCGGTCAGCCGCCCGGCGCACAATGTCATCGGCGCCACCGGCCGTCTGCTCGGCCTGTACCTGGCCTTCATGATGGCCCTACAACTGCTGCTCGTCGCCCGGCTGCCGCTGCTGGATCGCGGGTTCGGCATGGACCACCTGACGGCGTGGCACCGCTGGACGGGGTTCTCGATCTTCTGGCTGGCCGTGCTGCACCCGATCTTCGTGCTGCTCGGCTTCGCCCGCTACGACCGGATCTCATTCCTGGCGGAGACGACGAACTTCTCCAAGCAGCTGCCGGTCCTGCTGGGCATGATCGCCGTCGGCCTGATCATCGTGGTCGTGGCGCTCTCGGTGCGGGCCGCCCGCAGGCGCCTGCCGTATGAAGCGTGGCACACCGTACACCTGCTGCTCTACGTGGTGGTTGTCCTCGGCGTCGTGCACCAGGTGTACGAGGGCACCGCGTTCAAGATCAATATCTGGACCCAGGTGTACTGGTGGGGGCTGTGGGCGTTCGCGATCGGCGCGCTGCTCACCGGGCGCCTGTTCCTGCCCCTGGTGCGCAACGCCCGCCATCGGCTGCGGGTCGCCGCGGTGGTCCCCGAATCGGAGGATGCGGTCTCGGTGTACGTCACCGGCCGGGACGTGCACCTGCTGCCCGCCCGGGCCGGGCAGTTCTTCCTGTGGCGCTTCCCCGGATACAACCCGTGGTGGCAGGTCAACCCGTTCTCGCTGTCGGCCGCCCCGAACGACCGCTTCCTGCGGCTGACGGCCAAGGGCGTCGGCGCCACCAGCCGGGGACTTCGTCAGCTGCCGGTCGGCACCCGGGTGTTCGTCGAGGGACCCTACGGCGCCTTGACCGCGTCCCAGCGGGTCCGGTCCGCGACGGTCCTGATCGCCGGCGGGATCGGTGTCACCCCGATCCGCTCGCTGCTCGAGGACCCTGACCTCACGGATGTGGTTGTCCTCTACCGGGTCCGCAACGCGGGCGAAGCCGTCCTGGGCGGGGAGTTGCTGAACCTGGCCCGGACCCGCGGCGCCCGGCTGCACCTGCTCAGCGGCCGGACCGGGCCGGGCAACCAGCCGTTCGCCCCCGAGAGCCTGGCCGCGCTCGTGCCGGACATCGTCGAGCGTGACGTCTTCATCTGCGGCCCGGCCGCCCTCACCGTGGCCGTGTTGGACGCCCTGCGCCGGCTCGGGGTTCCCAAGCGCCAGGTCCACGCGGAACTCTTCCGGCTGGCCGGCGGCTGACCGGCGGGCAGACTCATCGCTCGGCCAGAAAGGCGTCGATATGCGACAGGAACTCGGGCCAGGCCGGTTCGGCGGCGGTCAGCAGATGGTTGCGACTGTCGAGCATGACCAGCCGGCTGTCGGGAATCAGCGCGGCCAGCTCGCTGGCTTGCGCCGCCGGGACCCGCGCGTCGTCACGGGAGTGCAGGATCAGCGTCGGGCAGCTCACTCGGTGGGCGACGGCCGACACGTCGATCCGCGCGAACTCCTCCAGGAACCGCACCCCGTTGGCCGAGGAGGTCGTCTGCCGCTGGAACGCGATGAAGTCCTCCCACTCCTGCGGTGTGCCGTCGGGCAGGAACTGGGAGGCGAAGACCTGCAGGAATCTGGCGTCCTGGTGACTCCACCCGACCCTGGCCACCTCAAGGTCGAGGGCCGCCGCGTGGCGCTCGGCGTCGTCACGGGCCCGCACCTCGCGTCCCCGGGCGTACGCCCCGGCGAGGATCAACCGGCTGACCCGTTCGGGGCGGCGCGCGGCGTACGCGATCGCCACCGCGCCGCCCTGCGACACGCCGAGCAACGGGAACCGGTCGAGGCCCGCGGCGTCGACCACCGTCTCCAGGTCGTCGACCCAGTCGTCGAAGGAGAAGCTGGGTACGGTCCAGTCCGACAGGCCACAGCCCCGCTCGTCGTACCGGATGAGCCGGCGGTCGCGGGCGAGGCCGGTCAGCCAGTGCGACCACACCGGTGTCGTCCACTCCAGGTCGAGGTGCGACATCCAGTTGGCCGCCTTCAACAGCGGCTCGCCGGTGCCGACGGTGGCGTAGGCGATGCGGGTGCCGTCGTCGGCCCGGCAGTACCGGATGACCTGACGATCGGTGCCGATGGGTGTCACCGCCCGCGCGGTGCCCGACCCCCGCCCGATGCCGTCCGGCGAGCCGGAACGGACCACCGTGACCGAGGCCACGAACTGGTAGCCGCGCCGGTGCACGGTACGGATCACGCCTTGGCTGCCACCGGTGTCCCCGACGGCAAGACGCGCGGTCCGCAGCGCCGTGGTCAGCGCGGCCTCGCTGACGAACCGGTCGCCCCACACCAAGTCCAGCAGCTCGTTCTTCGGCACCACCCGGTCGCGATGGGTCACCAGATGACAGAGCAGGTCGAAGGCCCGTGGCTCGACGTGGATCGACTCGCTGCCCCGGCGCAGCAGGTGACCGGCGGTGTCCAGCTCGTACTCACCGAAACGGTACGTCTCACCAGTCATCGACGTAGCCTAATCTCCGGTGCTACTCGGCTAGGAAGGCGTACAACTCGGCCAGGAACGCGGGCCATGCCGGCTCCTCGGGGGTCAGCAGATGGTTGCGGCCGTCGAAGATGACCAGCCTGCTGTCCGGGATGAGGTCGGCCAGCTCTGCCGCCTCCGAGACCGGAATCCGCGGGTCGTCGCGCGAATGTGTGATCAGCGTTGGGCAGGCGACCTGGCGGGCGAGGTCCGCGACGTCTAGGCGGGACTGCGCCTCCAGGAACTTGGCCCCGCTGGCCGCCGGGACCGCCCGCTTCTGGTAGCTGTTGAGCTCGTCCCAGCGCTGCGGTGGGCTCTCGGCGAAGAACTGGGCGGTGAGGAACCGCTGGAAGCTGTGGTTGTGCGCGTTCCACCCGGCCAGCGAGAGCCTCAGATCGAGGTTCGCCTCCTCGCGCTCGGCCGCGTCGCGCGCCCGGGCCAGCCGGCCGCGGGCGTAGGCCGCGTTGAGGATCAGTCGGCTGACCCGCTCGGGCCGGCGCGCGGCATACGCGACCGCCAGCGGGCCACCCTGGGAGACACCGAGCAGCGGAAAACGATCGAGCCCCGCCGCGTCGGCCACGGCGTCCAGGTCCTCGATCCACTCGTCGAGGGTGAAGCTCGACCTCGGATCGGACAGACCACTGCCCCGCTCGTCATAGCGGATCAGCCGTCGGCCCCGGGTCAGCCCTTCGAACCAGTGGGCGAACAGGGGCGTGGTGCGCTCCAGGTCCATCCGGCTGAGCCAGTTGGCGGTCTTGACCAGTGGGGGACCGGTCCCCGTGGCGGCCCAGGCGATGCGCGTGCCGTCCGCCGTCCGGCAGAACCGGATCATGTCGCGCGAGCCGGCATTCGTGTCGCCGGCGGTCCCCCCGGCCGGCGTGACGGCCGTGGTCGGCTCCGCTGCCGGGCCCGATCCGGTGGGTGCGGTCGTCGTCGGAGCGACGAACTGGTAACCGCGCCGATGCACGGTGCGGATGAACTGCTGCTCCCGACCGCTGTCCCCGATCGCCAGCCGAACGGTACGCAGTCCGGTGGCGAGAGCGGCATCCGTGGCCGGCTCACCGTTCCAGACCGCGTCGATGAGTTCCTGCCGCGGGACCACCCGGTCACGGTGCTCCACCAGATAGCACAGCAGGGCGAAGGCCCGAGGCTCCACGGAGACGGGGCGCGCATCCTGACGGAGCCGGCGGCCTGCCGGATCTAGCTCGAACTGTCCGAAGTAGTAGATTGTCGAGCTCACCGACGCAGTGTATCGACTCGAGGCCCGGCGGTGGCGAGCCTCTTGCACAGGGCAAACGATGCCGTGTGCATATCCACCCGGTGGGCCGCATTCCGGAGGTCGACAGCGACCTGGTGGAAGCGGCGAACCCTGGGCCTGGGGCATGAGGAAGCGTCGCTCAGATCTGCGCGTGCGACCCTCAGAGCTTCCCCAAGCCCGGTGCGGCCGACGACGTCACGATGGGCGTGTGGCAGGGGAGGGAGATACGGTGAGCATTCGGCAGGCTCGATTGTCGGCCGAGGTCGACGTCCGGCATGCGACGACCGGCGATGCGGACGGCATCGTCGCACTGTTCGATCGGGTGTACCACGGCGGGTACCACATGCCGGAGTGTGCCGATGCGGCCCTGGTCCGGCGTACGGTGGCCAGCGGGGACCACGTCTGGGTGCTCGCGCTGGCGGCCGGCGCTGTCGTCGGGTCCGTCATGGCCAGGCATGACCCCGGCAACGGCAGCTACGAACTGGGCCGCGCGGCCATCGACCAGGAATACCGGGGACGGGCCGACGTCGGGGCCGCGCTGGACGTGCTGTTGCGCGACACGGTCCGCAGGCCGGATTGCGAGCTGCTCTACGGCAACGTGCGCTCGGAGCGGGCGCGCCGCAAGTTCGGCGGGGACCCGATGGGGTGGGCCTGGACCGGCGCCGACGGCGGGATGCACGTGCTGCACGGCGAACGCGAGGAGCACCTGTTCGGCATGGCCTTCAACCCAGAACGGCCGGTGACCAGGATCGTGCCGCACCGGTCGGTGCTGCTGCCGGGCAGTGCCGTGTCGTCCGCGATCGAGCGGCTGCGATCGGTCGTGCGCACCGGTGCTTATCCCGTGCGGATCTGCGCGCCGGGCGCGAGCGGGCACAGCCACGAGTCCGGCAACGGGCGGGTGGCGTTCTCGGTGTTTGAGCCCAGCCGCGCCGCGATCGTCACCGCCGTCGAGGCCGACACCCCGGGCGACGTCCGGCGCCTGCTGTGGGAACTCGTCGAGGGCGCGGCGCCGTCGAAAGTCGAACACTGCACAGTGCACGTGCTCGCCGACAAGCTACCGCTGATCGAGGAACTCTGCCGCCCTGACCACGCGGATTCGGCACGGCGGTTCGCGGTGCGCGGATACCTGCCCGGCTGGTACAAGGACGGCGCGTCGCGGTACGACTGCGTGACTCTGACCGCGCACGCCGGCGAGCAGATCCCGAACCGGTTCGGCCTCGATGCGCTGATCGAGGGCGTGTACCGCAGTTTTCCCTCGAGGCTGCGCTGATCGGGAGATCTGCGGGCGTCACTCCCTGTTCGCGGCAATGGTCGCGACGGCCGCCGAACGGCGGGCGGCCAGCAGTACCCGCACGACCATGGCAGGGGTGAACAGCGATGCCGGCCGTGCCAGCAGATGCTGCACCCGCAGCATTCGCCGCGACACCGGCACGGAGGTGTGGCAGGCCAGCAACACCTTGCGGAGGTATCGGTTCAGCAAGTCGGTGCCGGGGGGCTTGGGCCCGGTGGTTCTCGGGTCGGCGAAGTCGCACCTGCTGGCGATCCGCCACGGCACGTCGACCGCTCTGGCGGCGCGTCGATAGAACACACGGGGCAGCGCCGAAGAGGTCAGACCGTAGCGCGCGACGGTCCGGTCCAGTACCCGGGCCTGCAGAGCGGCCGACGACATCCCCTGCGCATGGACCGGATTGAGGCTGCAGATGGCGTCGCCGAGCACGACGAACCCCGGTGGCGTCCGGCGCAGCCGTTCCACGTGACGGCGCTGGCTGGAAGGCAACCGGTGGGTCAGCGCCGGCGTGAGCGTGCCGGCCCGGTCCAGGATGTCGGCGATGAGCGGCGACGGGAGTGAGCGGGCGAAGTCCTCGTACTCGGCGGGCTCGGTCGGAGGCACGTCGCCGTGGTAGGAACCGACCGTGACCATCCACCGGTCGCCCTCTGCGGGCAGCGCCATGCCGAGCCGGTGTCCTTGAGCCGGATCGTCGATCACGACGGCAAGCGCGCCGCAGAGGTCGTCCGGCCGCCGCGGCCCGACCCGGGTGGCATAGGCCACGTCGATGTGTACCGCCGAGACTTCGGGCGCCGGAAATCCCGCGCCGGCCAACTGGTCCAGGAAGCGGGTGTTGCGGCCCGAGCAGGCGACCACCAGATCGGCTCGGTGCTGCGCGCCGTCGACCGTGACCCCGACCACCCGGCCAAGCTCCAGGATCAGCCCGTCCACGGGCGTGTCATCGGCGACCGACACGTTTGACCGCTCCCGCAGCAGCCGCCCGCGGATGGTGCTCTCGAGCAGGGCTCGGCTCATCGACAGCGCGAGGAAGCCGAGATCGGTCGGTGCCCGATAGGCGCCGGCCTGATGCCATACCAGTTCCCCGGCGTCGATCGGCACCGCGCCTTTCGCGCGAAGCTCGTCGGTCAGTCCTGGGAACCAGCCGTCCAGCAGTCGCTGACCGGCGGCCAGCAGCGCATGGGCGTGGCGGCCCTGCGGGACACCCCGGCGGGTGGCCGCGTCCTCGGGCAGGCGATCCCGCTCCAGGATCGTCACCCGGTCGACATGGCCACTCAAGACCCGGGCGGTCAGCAGGC
This sequence comes from Dactylosporangium sp. CA-092794, assembly GCF_050948465.1. Lineage (NCBI taxonomy): Bacteria > Bacillati > Actinomycetota > Actinomycetes > Micromonosporales > Micromonosporaceae > Dactylosporangium > Dactylosporangium sp. CA-092794. The sequence continues at coordinate 3,242,515 of NZ_CP192044.1, forward strand.
CGGCCATCCCCGCGCCGATGACTATCGCGCTGGTGCCCTGACGCTTGCTCATCCTCGTCCATCCCCCGATGCGGAAACCGGACCACGCGGATCTGATCGTCCGATCGTCGATTCCGTCCCCGGCCGCCGCTTGGTGAACTTCTGAGCGATTGCTGCGGGAGGACTGAGCACGCGCCTCGTTCGACGCGGGGGACGGGCACGACGTTCGGCGGGCCTCAGCCTTTCCTCAGCGCATCCTCATTCCTCGACCAAGTGCCGGGCTTGTGGAAACCCCAGTATCGAATGGTCCCGGTCCATGCCGGACCGGGGGCCGAATCGGAGGATTGGATCGAACATGAGCACGCGCAGCGGCCAGGACCCGGTGCAGGGCCGGCCCACGACGTACTGTGAGGCGTTTCAGCGGATCGCGGCGGTGGATCCCGATGCGATCGCGCTGCGTACGGTCGGGGGTGGGCAGACCGTGACGTGGCGGCAGTACGCGGATGAGGTCCGTGGGGTGGCCGCCGGGCTGAGCGCGCTGGGCGTCGGGCGGAGCGACACCGTGGCGCTGATGATGGCCAACCGGCTGGAGTTCTACCCGCTGGAGGTTGGTGCCCAGCACGTGGGCGCCACGTCGTTCTCGGTGTACAACACGCTGGCCGCCGAGCAGCTGGCCCAGGTGCTCGGCAACGCCGGCGCGAAGGTCGTGATGTGCGAGGCGCAATACGTCGAGCGGATCCGCGGCTGCGGTGCCCCGGTTCAGCAGCTGGTGTGCGTCGACGGCCGGCCCGAGGGCACGATCACGGTCGACGAGCTGATCGCGGGCGGTTCGCCGGACTTCGATTTCGACGCGGCGTGGCGGGCCGTGCGGCCGGACGACGTGCTGACGCTCATCTACACCTCGGGGACGACCGGCGAGCCCAAGGGTGTCGAGATGACCCACGAGAACCTGCTGTTCGAGCTGTACGCGCTCGGCGAGGTGCTGCCGGTGGAGTTCGGCGACCGGACCACGTCGTTCCTGCCGTCGGCCCACATCGCCGACCGGGTGGCCGCGCTGTACTTCCAGGAGACGATGGGCACGCAGATCACCGTCGTCCCCGACGCACGCCAGATCTCGGCGGCGCTGGCCGACTGCCGACCCGCGATCTGGGCGTCCGTGCCCCGCGTGTGGGAGAAGCTCAGGGCCGGCGTTCTCGCCGCTGTGGCGGCGGAGCCGGACGACGCCCGGCGGCAGGGCACGCAGTGGGCGCTGGGCGTCGCCGCGCGCACGGCCGCGGCCGGCCTGTCCGGTTCGCCGTTGCCGGCGGAGCTGGCCGCCGAATATGCCAAGGCCGACGAGTTGGTGCTCTCCGCGCTGCGTGCCAGGCTGGGGCTGGACCGGCTGCGGTGGGCGGTCTCCGGCGCTGCGCCGATCCCGAAGGAGGTCCTGGCCTTCTTCCGCGGGCTGGGCGTGCCGATCACCGAGGTCTGGGGCATGTCCGAGCTGAGCTGCGTCGCTACGGTGGTGTCGCCGGCCGAGCACCGGCTGGGCACGGTCGGCCGGCTGCTGCCCGGCATGGAAGGCCACATCGCCGATGACGGCGAGCTGTTGGTGCGAGGGCCGCTGGTGATGAGGGGCTACCGCAAGGAGCCGGGCAAGACCGCCGAGGCGATCGACGCCGACGGCTGGCTGCATACCGGCGACGTGATGACCATGGACGAGGACGGGTACCTCACCATCGTCGACCGTAAGAAGGAACTCATCATCAACGCCGCCGGCAAGAACATGTCACCGGCGCACATCGAGAACGTCATGAAGGCCGCGTGCCCGCTGATCGGCGGCATCGCGACCATCGGCGACCGGCGGCCGTACAACACCGCGCTCGCCGTCCTCGATGCCGAGGCCGCGGCCGCCTACGCCGCCCGGCACGGACTCCCGGACGCCTCGGCGGCAACGCTCGCGGCCGACGCCGGCGTGGTGGACCGGATCAGCGCGGGGATCGCCGCGGGCAACGCCCGGCTGTCCCGGACCGAGCAGATCAAGCGGTTCCGGATCCTGCCGACCTTCTGGGAGCCGGGCGGGGACGAGCTCACGCTGACGTCCAAGCTGCGCCGCAAGCCGGTCGCGCAGAAGTACGCCACCGAGATCGAGGCGCTCTATGCCCGCACACCGGCTGCGGGCGTCCTCGAGCCCCGGGCCGTGGTGGCGCCACTGCCTGCCTGACCGGACCGCCGGGCGCAGGGCATTTCAGGCGGTGACCCTGTCGTGGGCGATCTGCCATGCCTGGGAGCCGCCGATGAGGTCGGAGACGTCGTCGCCGCCGGCTCGGCGCGGCAGGCCGGCGGCGACGAGCGGTAGCCGCCGGCGCAGTGCACGACCACCGGGCGGTCGGCCGGCACCTCGTCGCGGCGTGCGGGCAGTTGGGCGAGGGGATGCGCAGCGACCCGTCGATCACGCCGCCCTCGATTTCGGCGGGGTTGCGCACATCGAGCACCGCGATCTCGGCCATGCAACCCCACCGGTGGCGTCGCCGAGTCGGGCATACCGGTGCGGGGCGTCCTGGCCGGCCGGTCGCCCGCAGCGGTGCCGGTCGGCGCCTGTGGCCGTCCTGCATGCTGTACGCGCTGCCACAAGAGCCTCCCGCTTCGAGCGGGTGCGACGGCGACCTGTAGGCGTCTATTGTTGACTTGGAGGTTCTGTGATAGCCGCCAGCAGTCCTTCAAGGTCCTCGCCGCACGGGCCGCAGGCGCGCAGGTGCGCGGCCACCTCGGGGTGGCGGCGGCGGGCCGCACCTGGATCATCGACGAGCATTTCCGCGTAGATGTGCAGCAGGTCCATCGCGGCGACGCAGCCGGCGTCCTGCGGCTCGGTCCGCAGGATCTCGTCGAGTCGTGCCCGGAGACTCATCGCTTACCCCCGTTCGCCCGGGTTCAGATAGCCGTCTGCGACGAGTACGGCGCGGAGCTTGCGGCGGGCGTCGAACATCGTCTTGTACACCGCGCCGCGGCTGCTGCCCAATTCGAGCACCAGAGCATCGAGTGGCACGCCGTCGACGACGAGGGCGACGAAGACCTTCCGCTGGTGGTCGGTCAGTTCCCGTTCAACGGCCCGTCGCAGGGCCGCCACCAGGGCACGCCCATCGGCCACCTCGGCCGGGGAGACGCCGAGCCGGTCCGGCAGCCGCAGCCAGGCGTCGGTGTCGAGCCGGCGCTCAAGGTTGGCGTCGGCGGCGTTCCAATAGTGGCGGCCGAGTTTCGCCGAGACCTCGAACATGGCGAACTTGTACACCCAGGTGGTGAAGCGGCTCTCACCGCGGAACTCGTGCAGTTTGCCCAGGACCGCGAGCATCGCGTCGGAGGCAGCCTGGTTGGCGACGTCGTCCAGCTCGGGGCCTCCGACACCGGCCCGGGACGAGCGCCGCTGCGCCTCGCGGGAGCAGGCCCGCAGCAGCAGCTGGTGCAACCGGCGTAGGCCCTCGTCGCGGTCGCGGCCGCGTGACGTCAGCTGCCGCAGCCATTCCGCGGATTCCTGGTCGACGCTGGCCACCGCGCCGTCGGAGTGCCCCGGCGTCATGCCGTCCACTCTACAAGGCCGCCAGGACGGCGACCGCCGTAACATCCGTCGCGCACCGACGTAAGAACCCGCGATCTCCCGCCACCAACATGACGTGAACCTTCTGCATCCCGGCAACATGTTTCCCGCGATCTCGCTGACGCTCCCGGGTGGCGGGACCGTGCAACTCCCCGACGCCCTCGCCGGACAGTACGGCGTTGTGCTGTTCTTCCGCGGCGCCTGGTGCCCGTACTGCAACGCGCAGTTGCGTGCCTTCCAGCGCTCGCTGCCCGCGCTGGCTGAGCTGGGCATCACGGTGATCGCCGCGTCGGTCGACGACGAAGCGACCACCGAGGCGCTGGTCGCGAAACACGGTCTCGGGTTTCCCGTCGGCCACAGCGTCGACGCCGATACCGCTGCGGCCGCGACCGGCGCCTTCGTCAACGACGAGCCGCGGTACCTGCAGTCGACCGGCTTCGTGCTCAACCCACGTGGCCAGGTTGTCGTCAGCGTCTACTCCAGCGGGGCCGTCGGAAGGCTCGTGCCGGAGGATGTGCTGGGTCTCGTCCGCTACGTACGGCAACACGCCCCCGACGGGCCGGCCTGACGTGTGCGCCCCGTGGCGCGGTCGGCCGTTGGCTGCCCGCGCTACGGCGTCGACCGCATCGGCCCGGGAATGGCGTCGGCTCACTCGAGGACGCACGTGCCACCGGGGTCTCCGCGGAGGGCGCGCAGGACGCGCCGGGGCAGCGGTCGGTACTGCCCGGCGCGCCCGGTGTTAGCGGGCCAGCTTCGGTCTGAATACGCGGTAGGAGTTGGCTGCGGCGGTCACGATGGCGGCGGCGAGTACCACCCAGACGACGGTTGGGCTGAAGCCGCTGCCGGCTTCGGCGCGTCCCTGTGCGGTCTGCAGGAGTGATCCGCTGTTGGCGATGTCCACTTCGGGTAGTGCGATCGGGGGTAGTTCGCCGTAGCGGACCAGGCCGGTGCTCTCCAGCATGGTCAGGTGGCCTTCGACGACGGTGTTGGCCTCTTGGGCGACCTTGCGGACGATCTCGTTGCGGGTGCCGGCGCGGACCGCGGCGATGATTGGGAAGATCTTGCCGTGTGCGGCGCGGAGCCGGGTGATGAAGATCTGATCGAACTCCTGGTTCGAGGAGGCGCCGCGCATCTCGTTGAGCCAGCCGGTCTGCTGGTCGGTGGGTTGGGTGGGCAGCGTGACGCCCAGCTGGTTCGCCGCGTCCGCGACGTCCTGGTCCAGCTTGACGTGCTGCTGGGCGATCATGGCACCGATCTGGCGAACCGAGGCGTGCGCGCCCCGCTCCGCGGCCATCTGCCCGGCCGGCATCTCCCACAGCCCGGCGGTGCGGACGCCGTTGAGCAGGGTCAGGTCGGCGTTGCTGAGCTGGGTCGGTATCGGTGGTGCGGCCGCTGCCACGGCGGGTACCGCGAGGGCTGCGAAACCGCCGACGGCCATCGCGATCCACACCCGCCGTAATATCGCCGTCACTGTCTGGCTGGTGGATCGTCTTGCCCTCTGCACCTGCCACCTCCTGCTCCTGCGTATCCGCGTGTTCGCGGCGCCTGCCATGCAGTTCGGGTGGGAGGCCCCGGTTGGTTCATTTCCCATGCGAATATTTCGCCAATGCAATGAACCCGGGGCCGGCTGGGTCCGTACCGGGTGACGAGGACAGCTCATGCCCGGTCTCGGGCCGGGCGGGGAGGGAGGCGGGAGCGGATGCGCGTCAGGCAGGTGGGAGACGGGCCGGTCCAGACCAGGAGCAGCCGTGAGGGGCGCTCCCGGCGTCGCGTGTGGCCGATGGTGTTCTCGACGTCCGCGGTCACCCTGTTACTGCTGGCCAGCGCCTACACGCAGGTGGGCCGGCTGGCGACCGCCTACGTGTTCGTGCTCCTCCACTACTACATCGGCGTGGTCGCGCTGGCGGCGCTGTCCCTGACGGTGATGGCCGGCCTCGCGTCCACGGATCGCCTCGTGCTGCGCATCGGTCACCGTGTGCTGCTGCAGACCGCGCACCGGGCGACGGCCATCGTCGCGGTGGTCGCGTTGGGCGTACACATCGCGGTGAAGGTGCTGGAGGCGCACGCGGCACTCGGGGACGTGGTGGTGCCGTTCTTCTCGCAGGGCCGGTCGCTGTTCATCGGCTTCGGTACCGTCGCGAGCTACCTGATGCTGCTTGCGTACTGGTCGGGTCTGGCCCGCAGCCGGTTCATCGGGCGGGTGCGCCCCTGGGCGTGGCGGCTGCTGCACAGCTGTGCCTACCTGTCCTGGGCGATCGCGATGTTGCACGGGCTCAACGCGGGCCGCCCGGCGGCGGCCTGGGTGACGGTGAGCTACCTGGTATGTCTCGTGCTCGTGGGGCTGGGCATGCTGGTGCGCATCCTGTCGCGATTCGGCCGCTACGCCGTCGGGGTCAAACCCGCGCCCGTCGTCGGCACGAACACCCAGACCGTGATGATGCCGCGGATCGCGGCCGGGCCCGCCCACACCGCCTCCCCACCGGGCTATGGCTTACCGGCCGCACTCGGTGCCGGGCGGGAACGACGAGGTCACCAGGACCCGTACGAGGACGGCCAACGAACTCCACCGATCCCGGACTACGGCTGGGATCTCGTCGACTCCGACCGACGCCCGCCGCCGCGCGGGCGGTACGACGTCTAGGCGGGGCCGATCGCCGTGGACAGCGAACAAGTGATGGGGCTGGCCTCCCTCGGCCCGGCGCGGCTGCTGGCCGGCGTGCGGGAGTACGGACGGCTGGATCTGTGGGCACAGACGAAGGTGTACGGCGAGCCGGAGCCGATCCCATTTCCGGATCTGGTCGATCTGGCGGAGCGGGTCCGGCTGTGCGGGCGAGGGGGCGCCGGCTTCCCATTCGCCCGCAAGCTCAAAGCGGTGTCCGGCTCGGCCCGCCGGCGCGGGCTGTCCACCGTGGTGGTCGTCAACGGTACCGAGGGGGAGCCGGCCGCCTGGAAGGACAAGATGCTGCTCAACCAGGTACCCCATCTGGTTCTGGACGGGGCACTGCTGGCGGCGTGGGCGCTGCAGGCCCGGGAGATGGTGATCGCGATCGCCGACGACGGGGTCGCCGAGGAGTCGCTTCTGGACGCCCTGGCGGAACGGCGCGACACGGCCGGACGGGCCAGGGTCGTGACGGTGCCGCACCGCTTCATCTCGGGCGAGGCCGGTGCACTGGTGCGCGGCATCAACGGCGAGGCGCACATCCCGCCCGGCCGCAAGGTACGGGCCAGCGACACCGGGGTGGACGGGCTACCGACCCTGGTGTCCAATGTGGAGACCTACGCCCAGCTCGCGGTGGCCGCGGCCACCGGGCCGCGGGAGTACGCCGCGGTGGGCACCGCCGAAGAGCCCGGCACCGTCCTGGCGACCGTGACCGGCTCGGCCCTCCGCCCAGGGGTGATCGAGACGCCGGTGGGGATGCCGTTGAAAGAGATCCTGCGGGTGTGCGGCGCCCCTACCGGGCAGGGCGTACTGACCGGCGGATACCACGGAACATGGATCACCGCGGAGGCCGCCGGTCGGGCCGAGATCTCCCGGCAGGGCTTCGGCGACGTCGGGGGCTCGCTCGGCGCCGGGATCATCCTGCCGTTGCCCGACGGCACCTGCCCACTGGGGGAGGTAGCCCGGGTGATGCACTACCTGGCCACCGAGTCGGCGGGTCAGTGCGGGCCATGCCGGCTCGGCCTGCCCGAAATGGCCCGGCTGCTGTCCGGCATCCTCGACGGCAGCGCCTCCCCCGAAGCGGTCCGTGGCCTGTCCGGGGCAATCCGCGGCCGGGGGGCCTGCAGCCACCCTGACGGCAGCTCCCGGTTCGTACTGTCCGCATTGGACACCTTCACCGATGACGTGTCCGCGCACCTGTACCACAACGGCTGCGGCCGTCCGGTGCGCGGCGTGCTGCCCATCCCGGACGGACCGGACGACGGCGGCGCCGGGCGGCTGTCGGTGGATTGGAGCAGCTGCGAAGGCCACGGCCTGTGCGCCCACATCCTGCCCGAACTGGTCCGGCTCGACGAGAACGGCTTCCCCTCCATCCCGGACGCGACGGTGCCGTCCTGGCTGGAAGCGCAGGCCCACCGCGCCGTGGACATGTGCCCCGCGCTCGCGCTGCGGCTGGGCGGCGTGTCCGGCCACGGCGGCGACCGTACCCCACGCCGCGCCGACCGGGCCGCCCGCCGTGGACGGCCGTCGTAGCGCGAGGTCCCGCCAGAGACTGATCGAAGCCCGGACCGCCGGCCAGCCCGGCGATCTCAAGGGCGCGGCCAAGAACAGGTGGCTGGACTTCAGACCAGCCCCGCACAGGGCTCGACACCGCCAGCGCGGGCGTGGCCGTGCTCAGGCACGTTCGCCAAGGCCGCTTCGAGCATAAGCCGGCCGGGTAAGGGAGTCTACGGCGGAGGTGCCGACCGGACCGGTGGCCGGGGACCGGCGGCGGCTGCTGGCGCTGTTCGGGGCGATGCGGTCCGGTTCTGGGTTCCTGCACGACCTGCGGCCCATGCCGGACGTCACTGCCGCGGTGCGGCAGCCGGCAATGATCGTCGCCACCCGCCGGGACGGCGGTATGCCGTTCGCGCGCTCCCGGTCCTGGCCACCTCGATCGCTCGGTCCGAGCTGGTGGAAAGGCTGCGCCGACGGTCATTTCGTCTGCTACGCCGCTGACTGGCCCGCCATCGCCCGACTGATACAGGCATTCGTGGCCGCCGCACCGTCGCTGCGCCTTACGGATCAGAGGGCCACGGGTTGAGTCCCTCCGGCAGCGCTCGAGTTGCTGACGCCCGGCCTGTGACAGGAAGGTAGGGACCCTATGGCAGAACCATGGTCGCCAGGGAGCTGGGTTGGTCCGGCTCGACGCTCGTCATTTCGCCGGCAGGGACCGGGCGTAGCCGACCCCTCGGGTAACCCACGTGGTGAGCCGGCGTTTCGTAGTCAACCCGGACGGATCGATCCGCAGCCAGCCGTCCATCTCCCGCCCGCGCATCTCGAACCGGGTGGCCTCGGGCCGTCGCACCAGGGCGGGCGTGTCAGCCGGATCGACCCGCAGGAGCAGGCCGCCCTGCCCGCTGGCGCTCAGCGCCATGTTGCCGTTGATCAGAAACGCCAGTCCGCCGAACATCCGCCTCTCGGTCACGCCCGGTTCGCCCTGCAAGATTTCCCGGATACGGTCGGCGAGGTTGTTGTCGTACACCACAGCGACAGTGTCGCACCGCTGGCCTGGTTGATACTTGCGACGGCGGCGTGGCAGGGTCTTTGCGTAGTCGATTGACAGGTGTTTGACCTGGGTGGATGTCGGTGTCCGGGCCGGGGGCCGGGCTGATACGAGACGGGTGCGACCCATCGGTGATCATGGAGTTGCTGAGACAACATGACACCGACGAAGGACCGCACCCGCTGATGCCATCATCGCTGATCGACGTGATCCGCCAGCACGTACCCACCGCTGCCAGCCTCACGATGGCGGCTCGCGTCGAGCAGCCCCGCGGCCTGCTTGCGGCCCTGGCCCGGGTGCCTGATCCGCGCGACCGGCGTGGGATCCGTTACTCCCTGGCAAGCCTGCTCGCGGTGGCCGTGTGCGCGGTCCTGGCCGGCGCGGTCACGTTCGCGGCGATCATGGACTGGGCCGACGACCTCGACCCGGCCGCCGGCCGCCGGCTCGGGTTCACCGGCCGGGTCCCCGTGCTGAGCACACTGTGGCGGCTGCTGATCCGCGTCGACGCCGCCACGCTGCAGGCCGTGCTGACCGACTGGCTGCGGTCCCACCTGCCCGTACCCCAACCGACCGTGCGACCCCACTGGCGGATCATCGCCATCGACGGCAAGGTCCAGCGCGGCGCCCGGCTACCCGACGGCCGGCAGGTCCACCAACTGCCGGCCTACGACACCACCGACGGCGTGGTCCTGGCCCAGGTCCAGATCCCGGCGAAGTCCAACGAAATCCCGGCGTTCACCCCGCTACTCGAACAGGTCGTGGCCCGGCTCGGCAGCCTGAACAATGTGGTGTTCGTCGCCGACGCACTGCACGCGCAGGTCGCCCACGCCCGCGAGGTCGCCAGACTCGGCGGGAACCTGTACGTTGCGGTCAAGGCCAACCAGCCCACGTTGTTCGCCCAGCTCAAACAGCTTCCGTGGGCGCAGGTCCCGGTCGGGGACCACCGCCGTGACCGTGGGCACGGACGCCGGGAGACCCGCACCGTCAAGGCCCTGACCGTGTGCACCCCGGGTGGTATCGCGTTCCCGCACGCTGAGCAGGCGGTACGGATCACTCGCACCCGCATCGTCGGCGACCAGCGCACCCACGAGATGGCATACCTGGTCGTGTCCCTGCCCGCAGACCAGGCACCACCGGCTGACCCGCAGGACTGGGCCTGCTCCGAGTGGCACATCGAAAATCGGCTGCACTGGATACGCGACGAAACCTTCCGCGAAAACGCCCACCAAGCCCGCACCGGCAACGGACCCGCGGTCGCAGCCGTCCTCCGCAACACCGCGATCGGATTCCACCGCAGCAACGGCGAACCCAACATCGCCCGAGCCACCAGACGCGCCAACCGCCGACCACACGACCTCATCGACGCCGTGACCAGGAACTACCCGACTACGCAATGACCCTGTCTAGGGGCCTGCGGTCAACCGAGCCGCCACATTGATGCTAAGCGCTGTGCAGCGAGGAACCAGCTCGCTACCGACGCTGAACTGTCGGGGTGATCACGGTGGTTGGGGTTCCAAGGCGAGGCCCGTTTCGGCGATGAAGGCGTCGAGGAGGCCGGCCCGGTACTGCATGCGCTTGAGCCGGGTCCGCACGAGTGCGGCGAGTTGGCCGGTACTGCAGGCGGCGAGGTTGCCCAGCCCGCGTTTGAGATGCGACCACACGCCCTCGGCCGGGTTCAGTTCCGGCGTGTACGCGGGCAGCTGGACCACGGTCAGCCAGTCGTGGGCCTGCACGAACGCCCGCATCACCGCGCTGACATGGTGATTGATGTTGTCCCACACGACGATCAACGGTGCCCGCAACTGGGCGTGGACCGCGGTCAGCAGCCGCATGTAGTCGGCCTCGCCCAGGCCCTTCGGCTCACGCTTCCGGCCGCGATACACGTGAATGCGGAAGAACAGCCGCGTCCGCAGCCCCGGCCGGGTAGCGATCAGCCCGGCCATCGACACCCGGCCCGACCCCTTCCCCGACACCGGCACCGCCGGCGTGTCCCCGCGCCGCGACCAGGTACGGGCCTTCGGCGGCCGCAACGACTGCCCGGCCTCGTCCTCGAAACACACCCACGCCCCGAGCGCGCGGGCCGTCATCTGAGGCGCGGCCACGTCTCCTCCCGCCACGCCACGGCCGCCGCCTCGTCCCGCTCCACCGCCCGATGCACCGGCACCTGCGGCGACCAACCCATCCGGTGCAGCAGATACGACACGCCCCGCTCGGTGTAGCGCACATGGAACAGCCGGCCGATCAGCACCGCGATCCGCGGCAGCGTCCACCGCTGATCCTCGACCCAGCCGTGCGCAGCCGGACCCCGCTTCAACTCAGCCCGCAACCGGGCCAGCCGTACCGCATCCAGCCGGCACCGGCCACCGCTGGGACCCCGGGACCGCAACCCGTCCCGTCCGTCACGGCGCCAGGTCTGCTGCCACTGATAGGCCGACTTGGCCGACACCCGCAGCACCGCGGCGACCCGCCCGGCCGGTACCTGCTCCTCGAACAGGTCCGCGGCCTGCATCCGCACCAGCTCACGGCGGGCCCGGCCCTTCGCGTTCAGCCCGCCACCATCGGCGTACCTCACACTCCTGGTATAGATCCCCGCCAGGCCCGGGTCACGCCGACACGCCGGACCGACATCGACTCACCTCGACACTTCGGCCTCAGTACTCTCGCGCTTGTGACGGGTTGGACGGCGATGTGGTGGGGACTGTGCGGAGGTACGGCCATCGAGGCCCTCAGCATGGGAGCACTGATCGCGAGGTGCCGGGGATTCCCTTGGAAGCGGCACAATCAACCCGATCTCGCGCCGACGATTGTGGCAATCGTGTGCAGAACGCTTCCTGGCGCCGGCTTAGCATCGGCTTTAGGGGCATCCGGGCGCGCCAACGACGCGCTGATGGCATTCGCCGTTGGCGTGGCAGCGCCGGCGATTATTGAGAAGCTTTTCCGAGCTACGACGCTTGCATCACCGCTACTACGAGACGGTCCGCCCCCGTGTCCGGCATCGGTACTCCGGCCCTCGCGGTTTCCGCCGCTTGGACCTCTCCCTCTCCCGACCGATCATCGGCCGGACCGCCTGGACGACAGGTTCTCACGTTCCACGCAAGAGCCCGGATCACGCTCGCGCCACCTCCACGCCGGACACCGCCTGGGCAGTCAGCAGGCACCTCCCAGACTCCTCCCGGGATAAGCCCACCCCGGTTCTGATGTCATCGAGTTCTCTTACGACGCGTCACCAGCGGTTCGCTCTCGCTCGCCTTCGTGACCCACACCTGACGCGCTCACGGCACGCCGTTTCCGCAACGCTCACCACCCCGGCTCATTCACCGACGCAGCTTGCGGTGGTTTGAAGCCTCCTCCTACAAGGCGACCCCGGAGGACCTACCTCCATCTCCTACGCAGCACCGCTCCAGCAGCAGCGCGTTACCTCCGCACACCGCCTTCACGTTCGTGACACACCGGCTTCGACGAATTCGAAGAATCCTGCCCCAGGCGGGCCTTCAGATCAGCGTTCTCCGCCCGCAACACCGAGTTCTGCCGCCGCAGCGCAACGTTGTCCCGCTCAAGCTTACCGACCCGAGTCTCCAACCGGGCAAACCGCTCCAGCAGCTCCACGATCGACGGCGTCCCAGGCACCCAACCATGATCCAGACATCAATCGACCCAAGTCAAACCGACTCGCCGACGGGCACCTGACCAGTCACATCTGCACATCGTCGGCATGCCTACCTGTCCATCTGTCGCACCGGCCGTCCGGGGCGAATTCGTGGACCATGCGGGTGATTCGGACGCATCGGCTTTGGTGCCCGACTGCGCGCACAACAGCATCTCGTCGTTGCGCGCAAATTGGGATGGGCGCCATCCGCGCCTCACCATGTTTCTCGACGGGTCGCGGCGCCCCAGCGATGTCGTCGCTCCGCCGATGCCGAAATCGAGGCACACCTGCACAGCCCGCGAGGTCGCACGTGAGCAAGCTTGCACGCTCAGCCGCCTTGCGCGCTTCTTGCAGCGGGCGGCCCGCCCGGTGCATAGTCGGTAGCGCAACCTGTCGCCGAGGTGACCACTGGTCATGGTCATCGGTCGGAGCATACTCACTGCCCATGACGTACGACCTCGCCGTTTGGGAAGGCGACCGCCCGGACGAGTCGGACGCGGCGGAGGTGTTCTCCGCACTGTACGACTGGTACGTCGCAGGAGGCGACTCGCCACCCACGCCGGCGATCAGGGCGTATGTGGAGGCGCTGCTCGACCGGTGGTACGAGATGGGCGACCCGCGGGATGCCGATGACACGAGCCCATGGTCCGACGCGCCCCTGCTCCAAGACCTCACGAACGTCGACCGCCACGCCCGACAAGGTAGCCGCCCTGCCACATCCGCGGAATCCGGTCCGTGCCCAGCTCAATCAGCTGCGCGCTCATGCCGCGATCGGCGCACCGAGTACCCGTAGGTGCCTCGACGATGTTTGACGCGTCCCGGGACTCGCAAACAGTGAGATGATCTTGCCTGCAGTGGCGCTTCACGATCACAATGTTCGGCGTGCACACCGATGCCGCCTGGCGGTTGATCGACGAGGCGCGAGCCGGGCTGCCCGAGCATGCAGGGGCGAACGACGTCGCCGCACGGATGGGGGCCTTGCTCACGCCACGCTGGCCGGCCGACATCCTCGGGTTCGCCCAGCCGCTGCGGGACCTGTTCGTCAACTCGTGCCAGGTCGATCTGTGGGTCGCCGCATACCTCATCAACCGCGGTGCCTCCGACGACGGCTTCGACGCCTTCCGCGGCTGGCTGATCGCCCAAGGGCGTACCACATACGAGCGGGCACTCGCATCACCGGACAGCCTCGCCGGCCATCCCGCGGTGATTGAGGTCGCGACCACCGGCGAAGACCTCTGGGGCGAAGACATGATCAACGTCGTATGGCGCGCCTACGAGACGGTCACCGGTAACCCACTACCCGACAATGCCACGACCGGCGCCTATCCGGACCTCGACCCGCTCTGGGAATTTGATTTCGACGACGACACCGAGATCCGCCGCCGCCTGCCCAGACTCGCCGATCTCTTCCTCCGCGACGGAGCCTGAACGGCCGCTGGTAACGCACCGCCGGTCCCGGCGATCTCGGTTTCCGGACATGCCGCGATCAGCTCGCTACGGAACGTCATCGAGAGCTGGTCGGCAGGCTCGCGGACATGCCGACGAGCGTTCACGCGATCTTGTCGATGTCCGATCTTTGCACTTGTGCGCCTGCTGCTGGCCGCGTAGCGATCTCACGGGTGTCGGAGCCTTTCGTATGCCGTGCGCCGCCTATGGAGCAGTCGGGTTGAGCAGCACTCTGATAGCGCGCTGTCGGCGCTCACGTAATTCGGTTCTGGCGATGATCTTGTGGTGGTCGGTGTCGGCGTGTCGGTCGATGTCCAGTGTGGACTGTGGTAGCTGGCCGCGGTGCGATCTTGAGCAATTGTTGCCGCACCTGGCAGAGATCACCATCGACCGGGTCCACGAGGCCGGCAGTCAGATCGTGATCGAGGCCAGATCCAGGCGGGACCAGGCGGCGTGTCCGGACTGCGGCACCGCATCGGCTCGGGTGCACGGCCGCTACCACCGGCGGCTGGCCGACACCGCCCTCGCAGGGCGGCCGGTCGTGATCCAGCTGCTGGTACGCCGGCTGGTCTGCCGGGAGATCGAGTGCGCTCGGGCCACATTCGCCGAACAGATTCCCGGCCTGACCAGCCCGCACTCCCGATACAGCCCGCCAGTGCGGGCGGCGTTGACCGCCATCGCGGTCGCCCTGGCCGGTCGGCCGGGCGCTCGGCTGGCCCGCAAGCTCGGCATGCCCGTCAGCCGGGACACCCTGCTCAGCCTGCTCCGCGCGGCACCGCTGCCGCAGCCGGGCACGGTCACGGCGCTCGGCGTCGACGATTTCGCCCTGCGACGCGGTCACGTCTACAGCACCGTGCTGCTGGACATGGACACCCACCGACCGGTCGACGTGCTGCCCGGCCGTGACGCTGACCCCCTCGCCGCCTGGCTGCGGGAGCACCCAGGGGCGGAGATCATCTGCCGGGACCGGGCTGGCGCCTACTCCGAAGGGGCGCGTGCGGGTGCACCAGATGCAATCCAAGTCGCAGACAGATGGCACATTTGGCACAACGTGGGCGAAGCTGTAGACAAGACCGTCGGCGCTCACGTAATTTCGTGAGCGGTGACACAAGACCGTCACCGCGCATCACACCTGCGTACGGGCCGCGATGACCGCTGAAGCCGGGCTGGAACCCAACCCGCTTCCCGATGCCGGGACGCAGCCCTCCTGCGACGCCGAACCAGCCGCAGACCCAGGACCAGCCGCAGCCGAGCCGGACGGGTTGCTCGACGTGTGCGGCCGCGAACGGTCGCTGGTCGTACGCACCCGCGAGCGCTACACCGCGGTGCAGCAACTCCTCGCAGACGGCGCCTCGCTGGCCGAGATCGGCCGACGGCTCGAGCTGGAACGCGGCACCGTGCGCCGCTTCGCCCGCGCCGGCAGTCTCGACGAACTCCTCGTCAAGGCCGTCAACCGGGCCAGTCAGCTCGACGGCTACACCCAGCACCTGACCGCTCGATTCACCGCTGGCGTCACCAACGCCGCCGTCCTGCATACCGAGCTGACCGCCCTCGGGTTCACCGGCAGCGTCCAGACGATCCGCCGGTGGCTCCACCCCTTACGGGCAGCCGCTCCCGACACGCCGAGACCGACCCGGCCGGCCCGGCCGACGGTCCCGAAACCGCGTCACATCACCCGTTGGATCATGACTGACCCGCAGCACCTGGCCCCCGATCACCACGCCCAACTCACCGACGTCCTCGCCAGCTGCCCCGAGCTGCAGGCCGTCGCCGGCCACGTCCGTGACTTCGCCGACCTCATGAACAAACACCGCGGCGACCGCCTGCCCGACTGGATCCGGCGGGTACAGGCCGACAACCTGCCCGCCCTGCACTCCCTGGCCACCGGCCTACGCCGCGACCTCGACGCTGCCATCGCCGGCCTGACCATGACCTGGAGCTCCGGCCCGGTCGAGGGCGCCGTGAACAGAATCAAAACCATAAAACGATCAATGTATGGCAGGGCTGGCTTCGATCTGCTACGCCGCCGGATCCTGCTCAGCGCCTGACGCTCGGGACCACAAGATCATCGCCAGAACCGAATTACGTGAGCGCCGACAGCCTGTCATGAAACTACCGCGCAGCGTGGCCGATGTCCTGGACCGGCATGTCACCTTCGAGATCGAGTCGATCGACAGGATGTACTGCAATGTCTACCAGCCGCTGCTGCAGTACCCACGCGGGGCAGCCGGGTTCTTGCACTTCCACCGGGGTCACCAGTTCGCGTCCTCGGCGTTGATGGCCCCGATGACCAAAGCGTTCGTGGCCAGCATCCACGATTTCATCGACCGGCACGGACTGGACCTGGTGCAGTTCGCCAAGGACCAGCGCAAGGACACCGTCGCCCAGCAGTACCTGGCCGAGCACGACGGCGCGGAGGGGGTTCTCTACGTCGGCCGCGCGCAGGAGAAGGCCAGTGTGGTGCGCACGGAACGTCGCTACGACCGCACCACCAGGGCCTCCTATGCCTGGCTGGTCAAGGCCTCCGCTTTGGTCAACCACTTCTACTTCTACTGCTTCGACACCGACTTCGGGCCGTTCTTCATCAAGTTTCTGTAGCTACTTCCCCTCCAACGCCAAGCTGTGCATCAACGGCCACGAGTGGGCCAAACGCCAGGCCACCAAGCGGGGTATCACCTTCACCGCGCTGGACAACGGGTTCGCCGCCGTCGACGACCCGGCCAAGCTGCAAGCCATCTGCGACCGGCTCGGACCAGACCAGATCGACGCCCTGCTCCGCAAGTGGCTGCGTCGGCTGCCACATCCGTTCACCCGCGCCGACTACGCCACCGGCTACCGCTACGAGATCTCCATCCTGCAGGCCGAGTTCTCCCTGACCCAGATGCTCGACACCCCGACCACCGGGCGGATCTTCTTCGAACAGGTCATCCGCGACAACCTCGACCTTGGCCGGCCCGACCAAGTCAGCCTGGTCTTCGCCCGACGCATCTTCAAACGCGGACCCCGGCCAACGCCGGGGCGATTCCGCACCCGCATCATCACCTCTGGCGTGACGCCCAGCCTGCACGTGGACTACAAACACTCCACAATCAAGCAGTACCACAAGGAAGGCCGCGCGCTGCGTACCGAAACCACCATCAACGACCCCGGCGACTTCAATCTCCGCAAAGGGCTGACGAACCTCACCGCACTGCGGAAGGTCGGCTTCACCGCCAACCGACGTCTCCTGCACGTCGAACATATCAGCCACGACCCCGCCGCCGGAGCCGCCGCATTCACCGCCGTCACCGCGCCCACCGATACCGGCGGACAACACGCCGCTGCGCTGCGGTTCGGTGACCCACGCGCCCAAGCCCTCCTCGCCGTATGGTCCTTGCCGAACTCGAAGTCCTCTTCGACCGGCCAGCGCAGACATGCCACCCGCACCAGGGTCATCAGCGGGACCGGTCGGCCTGGCGGGACGTGGCAGTAGTGGTAGGCGACCTCCCCGGTCTGCAGATGTCTGCGCAGCAACAGGACATGGTGCGGGCTGGCGGTGGCGACCCACGCCCAGGCGTAGCGTCGCTCGCCCTTGGACCCGGATACCGCACGGATCTGCCAGCCGTCCCCCGTGGACAGCACCGTGTTCACCACCGCGTCGGCGCGCATCCGGATACCCGCGGCCAGGTCGGTGCGGAACGCACGGCCCACCCGAAGCACGTACCCGATCCCGTCGTTCTCGCAGAAGGTCCGCAGTTCGCTGGACCGGCCGTAGACCTCGTCGCCGGCGCACCAGGCGGGCATCGTGGCGTCGGTGACCATGTCCTGCATGAGGTCCACGGCCAGTCGCGGTTTGGACCGGAATACCGTCGCTTCCCCGATGCCTAGCACGGCCCGGCGATCCGGGTCTGCGAGCTGGTCGGTGGGAACGTAGATCCGGGCGCCGACCAGGGCATGTCCGCCCGGGGTGGCGTAGGAGCAGTAGACCGTGTTCACCCCATTTCGCGATCCGCCCGGCGCAGCCCATGTACTGCCGCTGCACCCCGGCGGTGGCCGCACCGTCCTTCTCCTGTCCGGACTCGTCCAGCGCCGCCGCGATCAGGGGCTGAGCACCCAATGCCTCGACCACGAACCCGCGGATGACCGCCATCGCCGCGTCGTGGTCCCACACCGCGTGGTTGAGCAACCGCCGCGTCGGGTCCGGGCACGCATCACCGGCGTGTTCGGCGATCGTCCAGCCGTTCTTCCGCGGCAGGTCACTGACCAGCGCGGTCACATACTTCCCCGCTTGCTCGAACGGTTCCACCCGCCGGAAACACGACCTCAACCGCCGATGCAACACGGCCAGGTTCGCCACCGCCCAGGCACCCTCTACCATGGCAGCCGCAGCTGCCTCACGGTTTTCTTGCGTCACAACTCGATCATCGCGAGGCGGCTGCCACCATGATCACCGGGGGCCCACCCGAGTCGGCTACCAGCCAAAACCCATCGAAGTGCGGCTGCCCTATTAGGAGGAAAAAGGAATACGCCGACGGCACTGTCCGAATGTGCGCCCCGCATAACCGTACCGGCCGGACGAAACCACCGGATCGGATGGGCTGAACTGCCGTAGCATCGGGTTGGGTTTTCCGCGGTGGATCTCGAGCTGAGGGATGTCGATGGCGCATCTGGAGGTCATGGGCGAGTTCCAGGGGCCGGGTGAGGAACGCACCGCGACCAGATGCTATCCGATGTACGGATGGGGGCCCGACGTCGATGCACGCGCGATCGTCGAGCGGGAGCGGGTCGCGTTGCAGCGCCTCGACGACTTGGACCGCGGGTGGCGGGTGCAGGCGAGCTTCGTGCATGAGGCACGGCAGTGGACCGTGGTGCCGTTGGTGCCGCCTCGGCCGAGCAACAGCCTGGTGGCGTCGGTGATCCACGGCGAGCCGCCGCGCGTCGACGGGCACCTGCCGCGCGAGGTCGGCCTCAACGTGGTTCGTGACGCGTTCACCGGGCTGCAAGAGGTGCACGAGGAAGGCTTGCTGCACCGGGGCCTGCATCCACGGCGGATCTACCTGGGCCGTGGCGACCTTCCGGCGGCTGGCCGCGGCCGACGGCGTCGATCTGGCCCTCCCCGAGCTCTGGACGGCCGAGTGACCTGGGTGGTCAGGCTTCCGGCGGCGCGGTAGCCGGCCGGGGGATCGGCCAGGTACTGCGGTAGGCGGAGTCGTCGCCCTCAAGCGCGATGGTCAGCGTGCGGAGCAGGCCGATCAGCGTGTCCCGTCCCTGTTCGGGGAGCGAGGCGGTGAGGGAGCCGTCGATCTCGGCCATGCGCACGCGCCCCGCGGCGACGCCCGCCAGGCCGGTCTCGGTGAGCTCGTAGAGGATGACGCGCCGGTGCACCGGGTGCGGCACCCGGCGGACCCAGCCGAGGCGGTCCAGCTGGATGAGCGCGGTGTTCACGCTCTGCGGCGTGAGCCGGAAGAGGCGGGCCAGATCCGACGCCGACATCACGCCGAGATCGTGCAGGTGGACCACGAGGCCGAGCTGGGTCATGGTGACGCCGAGGTCCTCCAGCATGTCCTGCAGCCGCCGGTGCACGGCCTGCTGCGCTCGCCACAGGACGTACGGCAGCCCGTCCCACCACAGGCCGGGCATCTCAGCTCGCTCCTCCACGCAGTCAGCTTAAAGTGTTTCAGGTGCTTTAAAACTTATCAGTTGCCTGTTACCTTCGGGACATGGTCAGCCACGAAGACTCTCTGCAGGCGGGCATCGACCGGGCCGGCTCGCCGGTCGGGTTGTTGTGGAAGCCGAACCCGCCGGCCTGGACGCCGCCCATCCTCGAGCCGGAGTACACCGGCTGGCGCGCCGAGCAGGGCGCCTGGCTGGAGTCGGTGGCCATCGCCGACCTGTCGTACCACATGTGGGACACGTTTCTCAGCGGCCCGGGCGCCCTGCCGCTGCTGTCGGACCTGAGCGCCAACAACTACCGCGACTTCGCGTACGGGCAGGCCAAGCAGTTCCTGCCGGTGACCGAGAGCGGGCACATCGTCGTCGACGGCATCCTGCTGCGCGAGGCCGAGGACCGCTTCGTGCTCAGCGGCGTGCCACCGGCCCACAGCTGGCTGCAGTACCACGCCGACCGGGGCGACTACGACGTCGAGTGGACCTGCGACCCGTCGATGGAGTTCCGCCCCGGCGAGGTGCCCCGGCTCTTCCGCTTCCAGATCCAGGGGCCCAGGGCGGCCGACCTAATCGAGCGGGCCTTCGGCGGCCCGCTGCCGCCCCTGAAGTTCTTCCACTCGGTGCCGGTCGAGTTGGGCGGGCGGAGGTTCCGGGCGCTGCGCCACGGCATGGCCGGGCAGCCCGGCTGCGAGTTCATCGGCGACTACGCCGACCACGACCGCGTCTGGGACGCGCTGCTGGCGGCCGGCGAGCCGTTGGGGCTCGAGCGGATCGGTGCCATCACCTATCCGACGAGCAGCCCGACCAGCGGCTGGATCCCGTGCCCCCTGCCGGGCATCTACAGCGACCCGGCCCTGGCCGACTACCGGCGCACCTTGCCGCTGTTGTCGTTCGAGGGCCAGATCCCGCTGCACGGCACCTACTACTCGCCCGACGTCGAGGACTACTACGTCACGCCGTACGACCTGGGATACGGCCGGTTCGTGTCGTTCGACCACGAGTTCATCGGCCGGGACGCGCTGCTTGCCGCCGGCCGGCAGCAGCGGCGTACCAAAGTCACCCTGGTCTTCGACGCCGGACAGCTGGCGCCCGAGGACGGCGGCGTCTACACGCTGGCCATCAACCGGGTCGAGCGCGATGGCGAGCTGATCGGCACGACCGCGGTGACCACGTTCTTCAACCCGATGGGTGTCTACGTCGGGCTGGCCGTGCTCGACAGCGCCCACGCCACGCCCGGTTCGCGCGTCGAGGTCGCCTGGGGCGAGCACCCGGGGCCCGGCGCGGCGGCCGGCGTCCTCGGCGAGTTCCCGCGGCTGACGGCCACCGTCGCGCCCGCTCCCTACGACACCTACGCCCGCGCGCAATACCGCACGGGCGTGCGGCTGTGACCAGGCGCGGGGACGCCGCATGAACCGTACCTGCGCGGTCGATGAGCTGCTGGACGGCTTCTCGCTGGAGATGACCGGCCGGGACACCGGCGAGGTCGGCGCGATCCGGGACATCGTCCCGCCCGGCACCCGGATCAACGTGACGTTCCTCGGCGGCGAGGACCTGACCTTGCGCCGGTCCGCGGCCCGCGCCGTGAAAGCGGCCGGGTTCGTGCCGGTGCCGCACATCTCGGCGCGCCGGCTCGCCTCCCCGGCGGCGCTGAGCGAGCACCTCGCCACGTTGGCCGCCGACGGCACTGTGGAGTACGTCTTCGTCGTCGGGGGTGACCCGGCCACGCCGCACGGGCCGTATTCCGACGCGCTCTCCGTCATCGAGTCCGGGCTGCTGCAGGCGCACGGCGTGCGCCGGGTCAGCATCGCCGGCTACCCGGAGGGCCACCCGGACATTCCCCCGGCGGCGCTCTGGTCGGCGCTTACCGGCAAGTCCGCCGCGCTGCGCAGGACGGGGCTGGCCGGCGAGGTCATCACGCAGTTCGGCTTCGACGTCGACCCGGTCCTCGACTGGATCGAGGACGTGCGCGGGCTCGGCATCGACGCGCCGGTGCGGATCGGGGTGCCGGGACCGGCCGGAGTGCACCGGCTGCTGCGGTTCGCCGGGCGGTTCGGCGTGGGCACGAGCGCGTCGATCGCCCGCAAGTACGGGCTGTCGCTGACCAACCTCATGGGCACGGCGGGGCCGGACCGTTTCCTGCGGGCCCTGGCCACCGACTACCACCCCGACCGGCACGGCGTGGTGAAGGTGCACTTCTACACCTTCGGCGGCCTGCGGGCCACGTCGCAGTGGATCGCCGACTTCCGTGGGGGAAGACTGACATGACCGCTGACATGACCGCCGAGATGACGCTGGCCCGGCTCGCCTCGCCGACGGCGGTCCACCGGCCGCACGACCGCGCCTCGCTCATCGTCCACGGCAGCGACCGCACGGGCATCGTCGGCGCCATCGGCACCGTCCTGGCTCAGCACGGAGCGAACATCGTCGCCCTCGACCAGTACTCCGACAACCCGCACGGCGGCGCCTTCTTCCAGCGCACCGTCTTCCGGGCCGACGACCTCAAGGCCGTGCTGCCGGCCATCGAGCGCGACCTGCGCGCCCAGCCGGGCCTCGACCTTGACTTCCGCCTGCGTGACCTGTCCGTGCCGCAGCGGGTGGCGATCTTCGCGTCGAAGTCCGACCACTGCCTGCTCGACCTGCTCTGGCGGCACCGGCGCGGCGAGTTGCCGATCAGCATCGCCATGGTCGTCTCCAACCACCCCGACACCGCCGACGACGTGCGCAGCTTCGGCATCCCGTTCTTCCACGTGCCCTCGTCGGGCCCCGACAAGTCCGCGGCCGAGGCCGAGCACCTGCGGCTGCTCAAGGACAACGTCGACTTCGTGGTGCTGGCCCGCTACATGCAGATCCTCTCCGGCGCCTTCATCGCCGAGGTGGGCGTGCCGATCATCAACATCCACCACTCGTTTCTGCCGGCCTTCGTCGGCGCCGGCCCCTACGCCCGGGCGAAGGAGCGCGGTGTCAAGCTGATCGGGGCGACCGCGCACTACGTCACCGAGCACCTCGACGAGGGGCCGATCATCGAGCAGGACGTGGTCCGGGTGAACCACGCCGACACGGTCGAGGATCTGCGCCGCCGCGGCGCCGACGTCGAGCGCGCGGTGCTCAGCCGGGCCGTGGAGTGGCACAGCACCGACCGGGTCATCCGGCACGGCAACCGCACCATCGTCTTCGCGCGGTAGGTGCCGGCGGTGACCGCGGTCCGGCCGGGCCGCTCAGCCCCGGGGATCCGGGCCCTCGACGGCGATCAGGAGGGTGCGCAGGTCGTCCGGCGAGGCGGTTGAGGATGCCGGGGCCGATGCGGTCGAGGGGTGGTCCGCTGGGCGTGGTCGTTGGCGTCGATGACCTCGGCGGCGTGCTTGCGGCCCTCGTCGGTGAGGGTCACGATGATCTGGCGGCGGTCGGCGGGGTCGATGGCGCGGGTGACGTGGCTGTCGCGCTCCAGCCGGGTGATGCGGTTGGTGATCGCGCCGGCGGTGAGCTGCGCCGCGTCCTGCAGGTGCCCCACCGGCAGCGTGCCGCCCCGGCGCAGCAGCGTGGAGAGCAGCTCCAGCTCCCAGATCTCGATTTTGGACTGGGCCAGCTCCCGCCGGATCTGGGTGTCGACATAGTGCGCCGCCCGGCGCAGGCGCATGGCCACGGCCTTCGCGGTCAGGTCGCGATCCGGGTCGGAGCGGCGCACGAACGCGAGGGTGGGGTCGATCCGGTCGGGTGTCTCGGCGGTCACGTACCGGCGCTCCTGGCCATGCCCGGCTCCCGGGATACTTCTACGCTGAATAGTTCAATACGGACGCTATCATTCCGCCCGCAGCCCGGCGCGACGGTCTCCGGGCCGCCCGGCCCCGCCGGTCAGCGCGGGTCGCGGGGCGCGGCCCGGCGCGGGCCCTCGACGGCGATCAGGAAGGTGCGCAGGTCGTCGGCGAGCCGGCGGAGGATCTCGGGGTCGATGCGGTCGAGGATGCTCCGCTGGGCGTGGTCGTTGGCGTCGATGACCTCGGCGGTGTGCCGGCGGCCGTCCTCGGTGAGGGTCACGATGATCTGGCGGCGGTCGGCGGGGTCGATGGCGCGGGTGACGTGGCTGTCGCGCTCCAGCCGGGTGATGCGGTTGGTGATCGCGCCGGCGGTGAGCTGCGCCGCGTCCTGCAGCAGCGCGACCGGCGCGCTGCCGCCCTCGCGCAGCAGCGTGGCCAGCAGCTCGAGCTCCCACAGGTCCATGCCGGTCGGCGTGAGATGCCGGCGGATGCGCGTGTCCACGTAGTGCGACGCCCGCCGCAGCCGCATCGCCACGGCCTTGGCCAGCAGGTCGCGGCCCGGCTCGCGCTCCCGCAGGTACTCCAGGATCGGGTCGACTCGGTCTGGCTTCCGTTCGGGCATCGCGCTCCCCATGGACAGCAGTCTCATAGCGCTATACATTTTAACGTAAAAGAGTTTAGCGCCGATAGACCTCGGCGCGCGAGACCCGAACCGAGGGAAGGGGTGGACATGCGAGCGGCCGTCCTACGCCGACACGGCGGTCCTGAGGTGCTGCGTGTCGAGGGGGTGCCTGATCCGGTGCCCCGCGCCGGCGAGGTGCTCGTGCGCCTGCGCGCCGCCGACCTCAACTACCACGACGTGCTGCTGCGCCGGTCGGGGCTGGAGGCGCATACCTCGCCCGGGGCGGGCCCGGCGGAGTCCTGGGAGGGCGACCTCACCGCCCGGCGCGTGGTCATCATCCGCTTCCCCAGCGTCGAGCGGGCGAAGGCGTGGTACCACTCGCCCGAGTACACCGAGCTGCGCGAACAACGCCTGCGGGCCGCCTCCGGGCCGTTGCTGCTGACCGCCGGTCTCGACGAACCGTAACAGCACCGGAAAGGCGGCTCCCGTGCACACATCGAGAGCCCGCGGCGTCCCCCTCGCGGCGTCCCTGCGGCAGGCGATCGCCACGTGCGACGGGGTGGCCGCGGCGGTCGCCCGGGACGCCGGGCCGGACGAGCTCGCACAGGCCGTCGCTGCGGCGTCGGCGATGGCGGTGGTACTGCTGGATCCCGGCTTCCAGGCCGTCGCCCTCGCCGACAGCACCCCGCCCGGCGGCCTCGCCGGCTGGAGGGCCGCCGCCGGCCGCGCTCCGGCGCTGCTGCGCACCGTCGCCGAGGAGCGCCGGCCGGTGCGCATCACCCGGCCGGCCGCCGCGCGGCCGGGCGACTGGCTCGTCACCCCGATCATCGTGGCCGGCGGGCTGCTGGGCTACCTGCTCGTCGTCGACGACTCCGGCCCGGCCGGCGAGGATCTCGACCTGGTCGCCGCGAGCTACCTGGCGCGGATGTTCGGCCTCGCGCTGTCGCAGGACCGCACCGAGCGCCACCTGGGCCGGCGGTATCGGGCGGCGATCCTCAACGCGCTGGTCGGCGGCGACTTCGAGGACCGCGACGACGCCCGCGGCAAGGCGCGCGCCCTCGGCGAGGCCGGCCACGGGCGGTTCCGGATCGCCGTCGCGCGCCTGACACCCGCGTCCGGCGGAACCGGACCCGCCGACCCCGCCGTCACGCAGGAGGTGCTCGGCCGGCTCATGGACGGCGTCGCCTTCCCGTCCGTCCTGCGCGGCACGGAGCTGGTCCTGCTGCTGCCGGAGCCCGCCGCCGATCCGCCCGGCGCGGCCGCGCGGCCCGTCGCCGGGCGGCGCGACCCCGACGATCCGTTCGCGGCGCTGCGGGCCGAGCACGCCGGCCGGGTCCGGATCACCGTCGGGGTGAGCGAGGGCTCCGGGCGGCCGGAGCACGCACCGCACGCGCTGCGTCAGGCGCAGCACGCCGCGGACCTGGGGACCCGGCTGGGCCGGCCGGGCCGGACGACCCGATACGAGGACCTCGGCATCTTCCGGCTCCTGCTCAGGGTGGGCGATCTGGGCCACATGCGCGCCTACGCCGAGGACGTGCTCGGCGAGCTGCTCGCTTACGACGCGCTGCACAAGCCCGACCTGATCCGCACCCTGTCGATCTATCTGGACCAGAACAGCAGCCCGAAACAGACCGCGCGCGTGCTGCGTGTGCATGCCAACACCGTGTCCTACCGGATCCAGCGCATCGAGTCGCTGACCTCGCTGGATCTCGCGGACCCCGACGATCGGCTGAGCGCGCACGTCGCCGTGAAGATCGTCGAGTCGATGCGGGCCGACGGCGAGTCCGCCGGCCCGTCCCATTGAGAAGGGTTAATCCATGATCAGTGTCACTCACCTCGGCCACGCCTGCGTCCTGCTGGAGCTGGGCCACGGGGACTCCGGCGAGCGAATCCTCATCGATCCGGGCCTGTACTCGACCGGCTTCGAGGGGCTCACGGGCCTCGACGCCGTCCTCGTCACGCACGCGCACGCCGACCATGCGGACCTGCTGCGGCTTCCAGCGCTGATGGCGGCCAACGCCGGCGCCCGCCTGCTGGTCGACGCCGACACCGCGAAGCAGGACGGGATGGCCGACCTGGCCCTGGCCGCGCAGGTCGTCGCCGACGGCGACATCGTGGCCGTGGGCGACACCGCTGTGGCGGTCGTCGGCGGCCCGCACGCCGTGGTGCATCCGTCGCTGCCTAACGTCACCAACAACGGCTACCGGCTCGACGACCTGGTCTTCCACCCCGGCGACTCGCTGGACCTGCCGTCCGGGCGGGTGCGGGTGTTGCTGCTGCCCGTCGGCGGTCCGTGGATGAAGCTGGCCGAGGCCATCGAGTACATGCTGCGGGCCGAGGCCGAGGTGGTCGTGCCGATCCACCAGGCCGGCCTGGCCGCCGCGCATCAGCAGCTGCACCACCAGCTCCTGCGGGCCGTGGCGCCGGCCGGCACCCGGGTCGAGGTGCTCGAGCCGGGCGTCGCGCGGACCTTCTAGCGCCGCCGGTGTGGCGTCCGCCTCCTTTTCGGACAATCTTTTAGCGCTAAACTTTTGAGCGTTATAGTGAAGTAGCGCTCCGGGCAGCGCAGCCCGTTGAGAAGCAAGGAGTCCCCATGAAAACGATGTTCATGACCAGCTCGGCGATCCCGGTGACTCTGGAGGAGCGCCGCGCCAAGCGACCCGTCTCGCGCGACAACGAGGCGTTCCAGCGCATGCTGCAGGGCTACCAGAAGATCGTGCTCTGGGCCGACGAGCTGGGCATCGACGCCTTCGGCAGCACGGAGCACCACTTCCAGTACGAGGGCGGCGACTCGATCCCGAACAATCTGCTGCTCTACGCCAAGCTCGCCACGCTGACCCAGAACCTCACCTTCGTGCCGATGTCGGTGGTGCTCAACACGCACGACCCGATCCGCGTCGCGGAGGACCTGGCCCTCTTCAGCCACATGTTCCCCGGCCGGCTCGGCGTCGCCTTCGCGCGCGGCTTCCAGACCCGGTGGGTGCAGACCCTCGGGCAGACGGAGCACGCCGTGGCGCACCACCCCGAGTCGGAGGCGGCCAACCGCCAGAAGTTCGACGAGTTCCTCGAGATCATCGAGAAGGCGTGGACCCAGGACTCGTTCAGCCACAACGGGCCGAACTACCAGGCGCCGTTCCCGGCCACCGGCATCCCCGACTGGCCGCTGGCCGACTGGACCCGCGAGTTCGGCGTGCCCGGTGACGTCGACGAGCACGGCACGATCCACCGCATCGGCGTCACGCCGAAGCCGCTGAACCGGCCGGAGATCTTCATCCCCAGCACCCGCACGGAGCAGACGATTCTCGACGCCGGCCGAAACGGCCGCACCCTGTTCGTCTCCGCCAGCGGCCGGGACCGCATCCGCCAGGTCGCCCGGACCTACCGCGACGCCGCCCGCGAGGCCGGCCAGGAGGTGGAGCTGGGCGACAAGTTCGGCATCGTCGCGAAGATCGCCCTCGGCGACACCTTCGAGGAGGCATTCGACTTCGCCGTGCACACCGCCGGCTTCTGGTACCAGAACATCCTGGGGAAGTTCTGGTTCAACGAGGGCTACCGGATCGACTCCGACCCGCCCCAGCGCCCGCTGGAGTTCGCCGACGCGCGCGGCCTCACGCAGCGCATGTTCGACGCGGGCCAGCTGCTCTGCGGCACCCCCGAGCAGGTCAGCGAGCAGCTCACCGGTATGGCGACGCTCTACGGCGACGGCAAGCTCGACTGGCTGATCTGGGAGTCGTGGGGCCAGTCGATGCCCTTCGACGACTGGGACGGCGTGCAGCGCTACCAGCTCGAGACCTACGCCAAGAAGGTCATGCCGGCGTTCCGCTGAGCTCAACCTCCCCGGGCAGGGTCCGCCCCCGCCGGACTCGGCCCGGCCGCCTCGATCACACCGACGGGGAAGGGACAGAGATGGAAGACATCGCACCGTTCGACGAGGCCCGCGTCCGCGCCGTCCTCGGACACTTCGTGACGGGCGTCGTGCTCGTCACCGCCGCCGCCGCCGGCCCGCTCGGCTTCACCTGCCAGTCGTTCGCGTCGCTGTCGCTGAGGCCGGCGCTGGTGAGCCTCAGCCCCGCGCGCACCTCGACGACGTGGCCGCGCATCCGCGCGATCGGGCGCTTCTGCGTCAACATCCTGGCCGAGGACCAGGAGGCGCTGAGCCGCGCGTTCGCGCGTTCCGGCGCCGACAAGTACCGCGGTCTGGCCTGGACCCCCGCGCCCTCGGGTTCCCCGGTGCTTGACGGGGTCGTGGCGTGGGTCGACTGCGAGCTGCACGCCGAATACGACGGCGGCGACCACACCATCGTCGTCGGCCGCGTGCGGGCGCTGCACTGCGCCGCCGACCGCCGCCCGCTGCTCTACCACCGCGGCCGGTACACGCAGGTCCGGCCGGCCGGGCCGGCCGCCCTCAGCTACTGCGCCGCGTGAGCCGCCGTGGCGTCGACGAGGCGACGTAGGGCGGCCACGAACGCGCCGGCCGCGGCGAGGCCGAGCGGCCGCAGCAGGTCCTGCTCCAGCCGCTCGGCCGCCGGGGTCACGCTCGCGAGCAGCTCCCTGGCCCGATCCGTCGGCCCGGGCAGCCTCCGGCGCCGGTCGGCCGGGTCGCGCTCGACGACGATCAGGTCGCGCCGGGCGAGCCGGGCCACGATCTCGACGGTGGTGGCCCTGTCCAGCGAGCATGCCTCGCCGGCCGTGCTCTGGTCCATCTCGGGATGCCGCGACAGGCAGTCCAGCAGCCGGTACTGCGCCGGCGTGAGCACGGTGCCGACGCGGGCGTTCCAGTGCGCGCGGTGCAGCTGCTCGGCCCGGCGGATCAGATGGCCGGGCGCGGCGGGCAGCGGCAGCGCGAGTGCGGCGCCGGCCGCGCCGGTCGCTCCGGAATCGGACGGGGGCGGGGGATCGCCGGCGTAGGCGACGGCCGCCAGCGCGGCCAGGAACGGCCCGCGGGCGCGCGGCGGGAGTGGGTCGAGCAGGGCCTCCTGCACGAGCCGGACCCGCGCGGTCACGCCCGGCAGCGCCGCCCGCGCGGCCGCGGTCAACGCCAGCCGGATCTGCCGGCCGTCGGCGTCATCGCGGGTCCGGCTGACCCAGCCGTTGCGCTGCAGGCGGGCCATCACGTCGGCGGCGCTGGACCGGTCGAGCGAGGCCAGCTCGCCGGCGGCCCGCTGGCCGAGCCGCGGGGTGCCGGTCAGCACGCTCAGGACCGCATACTGCGGGCCGGTGAGCTCTCCGCAGAACTCGCGGGTCCAGCGTGCGGTGTGGACCCGCTGGGCGCGGCGGAGCAGGTCGCCGACCGGGTGCTGGGCAGCCATCGCGGGCCAGCCTACCCCCGGCGGAAGGGGCACCGGCGCGGCTCAGCGCGGCCGGACAGGGCGGACCCCGGCCGGCGGCACCGGTCCCCGCTTGGCCCCCAGGGTGGGGCAGTGCCGCGCGCCGGCGTCGCTGACGGACACGGCGAGGGTGCCGACGCGGCTGATGGTCACCGCGATGGTGTCACCGTCGTTGATCGTGCCGACCCCGGCGGGTGTACCGGTGGTGATGACATCGCCCGGCAGCAGCGTCATGACGGAGGAGACGTAGGCGATCAGCTTGGGCACGCCCCAGATGAGCTCGGCGATCGACGCGTCCTGCCGCGGTACCCCATTCACGCCGCACTCCAGGCGCAGCGCACCGAGCTCGCCGACCTCGTCGGGCGTGACGAGCCACGGCCCGATCGGCGTGAACGTGTCGAACGACTTGCGGGTGGAGCGGTCCTCGCCGCCGCGCATCGTGATGTCCAGCAGGCAGGTGTAGGCGAACACGTGGGACAGCGCAGCCTCGGCCGTCACGTGCCGGGCCTCCCGGCCGATGACGAGCGCCAGCTCGCCCTCCTGGTCGAAGCGCCGGTCGTCGTAAGGCAGCCGCACCACCCCGCCGTCGGCGCCTTGAGGAACACGCCGAGCCCGGCGATGTGACTCGACTCGTTCATCTCGGCCTGGTGGTCGACGTAGTTGACCGGCGCCGCGACGATCTTGGAAGGGTTCGGCACCGCGGGGGCGACCTCGATCCCGGCGAGCGCGACGCCGGCCGGGCCCACCCCGATCCGGGCCGGCTGACCGCCGGAGGCGGCGATGAGCTCGCGGGGGCCGCCGAGCCACGGCCGGCCGTCGAGCAGCACGTCGTGGACGGCGGGGTCGGTGGTGTCCAGGCCGAGCACAGCGCCCACGCGGAAGGCGTGTTCGTGCCGGTACGTCACGAGCCTCATCGGATTCCTCCGGTTGCCGGTCGAAGCGTGTCGTCGTCGAGATAGAGCCAGTCGAGCTCGGAGTAGTCGTCGGCGCGGCGGCCGGCGAAGACCCGGCGGCGCAGGCCCAGCATCGCCTCGTCGTCGGTGTGCCACACCTCGCCCCACGGGCGGGCGCTGAGCTGGCAGCGCGAGGCCCTGCCGATCCGCCGCCGCTCGTAGTCGGCGAGGGCCGCGGCCAGATCGGCGCGCCCGGCGACGGCGTCGGCCAGCGCGACGGCGTCCTCCAGGGCCTGGCAGGCGCCCTGCCCCAGGTACTGCAGCATCGGGTGGGCGGCGTCGCCGAGCAGCACGGCCCGGCCGTGGATCCAGGTGGCGAGCGGGTCGCGATCGAAGACCGGCCAGTTGCGCTCGGTCGAGATCAGCGACACGTGCCCCCGCACGGTCTCGCACGCGCCGGCGAAGCGGGACTCGAGCTCCTCGACGGTCCCATAGGGCTCGAGGCGCAGCCGGAACCGCTCGCTGCGGAACACCGCGACCTGGTTGTAGACCTCGTGGTCGCGGACCGGATACTGCATGAGGTGCATCGCCGGGCCGATCCACAGCCGCACCTCGTCGCGTCCGGCGTCGGGCGGGGCCTCGCGCATCGGCAGCGTGCCGCGGTAGGCGACGTAGCCGCTGTTGCGGGCGGGTGAGTCGTCGATCAGGGTCCGCACGCGGGAGTTGAGCCCGTCGGCGCCGACGAGCAGCTCCGCGCGGTATTGCGAACCGTCGGCGCAGCGGACCCCGGCCTCGTCGGCGTCGGCCCGGACCTCGGTGACCGTCTTGTCGTTCTCCAGCGTGACGAGCGGCAGCGCGCGGCAGGCGTCGAGCAGCACGGCCAGCAGGTCGCCGCGGTGCAGCACGACATACGGGTAGCCGTAGCGCTCGCGGAAGCGCGGCCCGAGGTCGAGGGCGGTCAGCGGCCGGCCGGTCAGCGCGTCCATGACGACGGCCCGGCTCGGGCGCACGGCGCCGGCCAGCGCCCGATCGAGCACGCCCAGCCGGTCGAGCATGCGAACCGCGTTGGGGCCGACCTGCAGTCCCGCGCCGAGCTCGCCGAAGCCGGGCGCCCGCTCCAGTAGGTGGACCGCGCGCCCCCGCTGGGCCAGCGCGAGGGCCGCGGCGAGGCCGCCGATGCCCCCGCCGACGACCAGCGTGCTCAGCGCGGGCCGCCTGTCCCGGCCGCTCACGCGGCGCGCTCCCGATACAGCCCGAGCGCGTCGAGCACCGGCGCGTCGGAGGTAGTGAACGCGTCGAGCTGCGCGCCGGCGGTCAGGCAGAACTCGGCCCAGGACGGCACGACGAAGATGTCACCGGGACCCACCTCGAAGGTCTCGTCGCCGATGTGCACGACGCCGTCGCCGTTGAGCACGGTGCCGACCCGCGAGCCGGTCTGCCGGCCGGGTGCGGTCCGCGCGCCCGGCCGCACCCGGGTCATCTCGCAGCGTAGCGTCGGCATGACGTCCTTGCCGCTGACCGGGTCGACGTAGCGGACCGTGCCCGACGAGATCCGCTCGCCGTCGAGCAGCGCCTCCAGCGCGCGGTCGGTGTCCGCCCAGCGGTAGGCCAGCAGCCGCGAGTACCGCCGCTCGGCCACCGCCTCGCCGGGGCGCCGCGCGACCAGGCCGGGCCCGCCGCCGTAGAGCACCTCCGAGCGCGACCGCGGGTCCGTGCGGGCCTCGACCGTCTCGCTCGGGCCCTCCTCGAAGAACACCGCGTCGAGGCCCGCGACGACCGGCAGGTCGAGCACGTCCATCCAGGTCATCGGCTCGTCGCCGGGGTTGTGGTGCTCGTGGAACGTCATGCTCGGGGTGAGCACCAGGTCGCCGCGCGACATGTACAGCGGGTCGCCGTCGACGAGGGTGAACACGCCCGAGCCGCTGAGCACGAAGCGCAGCGCCGCCGGCGTGTGCCGGTGCGCCGGCGCGAGCTCGCCGGGGCCCAGGTACTGCACCGCCGCCCACATCGTCGACGATGCGTAGGGCGCGCCGCCCAGGCCCGGGTTCGCGCAGGCGAGCACCCGGCGGTCGCCGCCGCGGTCGATGCCGACCAGCGTTCCGCTGCGCCGGGCGAGGCGGGTGAGCGTGGCGGCGGGCCACACGTGCGGCCGGGTCGCGACCACGGGCTCCGCGGTCAGCAGACCGCGCAGCATCCACAGCGGCTGCAAATCGTTCTCGGCGAGTTCGGCGTAGAGCGTGTCGAGCTCGGGTTCGTCCGCGGAAAAGCGTTTCGTCGGCACCGGGAACCCCTCCCGAAAGGGCATGAGAATCCATTATTCGTGTACGGACGATTTCCGACCGTAGGTCCGCGAAATCCCCGTGTCAATCGTGGTCGAGCGAATATCTCGTACACGGATGAAGCTTTTGTGTCGACGCCACAATGGCGGGCCTTTCATTTTGTGATGAGCGCCGACTGTTTTTGTCCGGCGCGGGCTGGCAACCTCCGTATCGGATCTGGTTCGTCACGTCGCCGAAACATTCCGTTGGCGGTGCGGGCGGCCGATCCGATCCGCGAGGAGGCGGTACATGAACGACCACCTGCGGCCCGCCGATGACGACGACGCGATCGACCTGGTCGTCCAGGGGTCCCACGCCCTCGCGGCGGCCGGCCAGACGGACATGATCTGGGGTCACTGCAGCGTCCGGGATCCGCGCGGCCGCGGCGCCTGGATGAAGAGCTCCGGCTGGGGATTCGAGGAGATCGACCAGGCGCGGGTCGTGCTCGTCGCACCGGACGGCGCGATACTCGGCGGGCGGGGGAGCCGGCATATCGAGTATCCGATCCACACCGAGCTCATGCGGCGCGACCAGAGCGTCGGTGCGGTCGTGCACACCCATTCCGCGGCCGCCAACGCCATCTGCGCCCTCGACGTGCCGCTGCGCCCGCTCGACCACGCCGGATGCCTGTTCGGGTATCCGGACCCGCCGCGGTTCACGCTGACCGGCGGGCT
Source organism: Dactylosporangium sp. CA-092794 (assembly GCF_050948465.1). Classification (NCBI taxonomy): domain Bacteria; kingdom Bacillati; phylum Actinomycetota; class Actinomycetes; order Micromonosporales; family Micromonosporaceae; genus Dactylosporangium; species Dactylosporangium sp. CA-092794. Next base: position 3,275,593 of record NZ_CP192044.1, read on the forward strand.
GATCCGCGACGCGAGCCTCGGCCGCGCGCTCGCCGACACCATCGCCGGGGCGCCGGCGTGCCTCATCCCGCAGCACGGGCTCGTCACGACCGGCTCGGACCTGCCCACCGCCGTCATGACCGCGGTCCTGCTCGACCAGGCGTGCCGCACGCAGCTGACCGCGATGGCCGCCGGCGCGCTGACCCGCTGGGGCGGACGCGAGGCCACGCTCGCGAAGCGCGCCGAGGTTTGGACCCCGCAGTCGATCCGCGGTGGCTGGGACTACCTGCTCCGGACCGGCATCGACGGCTGACGCCAAGGAAGGGAAACCGATGACATCCCCAACCACCGCACCGACCGCCGATGTCGACCCGGTCACCTTCGAGGTGATCCGGCACCGCCTGCTCGGCATCGTCGACGAGCAGTCCGCCCGGCTCTCGGCCATCTCCGGCTCGAAGAACGTCACGGAGATGTCGGACTTCAACGTCGGCATCTACCTGCCGGACGGCGCGATCGCGGTCATGGGCCGCACCATCCTGTTCCACGCCTCGTCGATGGGCTCGATGGTCCGGCACGTGATGGCCGACTGCGCCGAGAACCCCGGCATCAACCAGGGCGACATGTTTGTCGTCAACAACCCGTGGAAGGGCGCGGTGCACGGCCCCGACATGGCCATCGTGGCGCCGATCTTCGCCGGCGGCGAGCTGATCTTCTGGTCCGGCGGGCTCATGCACATGCCCGACATCGGCGGCATGCGGCAGGGCGGCATCGGCCTGGACGCGAGCGAGACCTACCAGGAGGGGCTGCTGCTGCCGCCCGTCAAGCTCGTCGACGGCGGCCGGATCCGCGACGACGTGTGGAACCTGATCCTCTCGCACAGCCGGGCCGCCGCCGCGATGGCGCTCGACCTGAAGGGCCTGATGGCGGCCAACCACGCCGCGGGCGAGGGCATCGGCAAGCTCGTGCGGCGCTACGGCGTCGACGAGCTGCGCAAGGTCATGGCCGCGCTCATCGGGCTCTCCGAGGAGCGCATGCGCCGCCGGCTGCTCGAGCTGCCCGACGTCACCGTCGAGGGCGTCGGCTACCTGGAGGTCGACGCCGCCCGGGCCGAGGTACCCCGCGTCGCGGTGACGCTCACCAAGACCGGCGACCGGATGATCCTGGACTTCTCCGGCTCGACCGACCAGCAGCCGGACGCGAAGAACTGCACGTGGGCCGGGCTCATGGCGGGCATCTCGGCGGCGCTGCTGCCGACCGTCGCCTACGACATCCCGTGGAACGCCGGGCTCTACGCGCCGCTGGAGGTCATCTGCCCCGAGGGCCGCGTCTGCAACGCCCGCAAGCCCGCCGCCGTTAGCGCGAACATCGCCGGCGCCGCCTACGAGGTGCAGATCGCGACGATCGCCGCGCTGTCGAAGCTGCTGGCGTGCAGCGACGAATACCTGGGGGAGGCGGAGGCCAGCCCGGGCGGGCGGCCCAGCATGTGGGCGTTCCTCGGGGTGAAGCACGACGACCGGCACGTCATCGGCTTCACCCTCGACAATCTCGCCTCCGGTGGCTCGGCCTACCACGACCACGACGGCGTCGCCGTGCAGGGCCACCACGACATCGAGCGCACGAACATCTCCAACGTCGAGTCGCTGGAGTTCGACTACCCGCTGCTGTACCTGTGGCGCGGCCTCGCGCCCGACAGCGGCGCCGGCCGGCACCGCGGCGGCCAGAGCATCGGCGCCATGTATCTGCCGCACAAGGTCCGCTCCCTGCTGCCGCTGGGCACGCAGGTCTTCCAGGTGCCGGACAACCACGGCGCCTTCGGCGGGCTGCCCGGCGCGCAGCCGGCACAGACCGTCGTGCGGGGCACCGACGCGCGCGCGTCCCTCGCCGCCGGGCACATACCGGGTATCGGCGAACTGGCCGGGCAGCGCGTGCCGGCCGCCGAGCTGCGCGGAGCACTGTCCACCAACGACGTGCTCGTCGTGACGGCCGAGTCCGGCGCCGGCTGGGGCGACCCGCTGGAGCGCCCGGTCGCCGACGTGCGGGCCGACCTGCGCGGCGGCGCGATCACCGCCGAGGGCGCCCGCCGGCTCTACCACGTCGCGCTGGACGCCGCCGGCGACGTCGACCCGGCCGCCACCGAGACGCTCCGGGCGGCCGTCCGCGAGCGCCGCCGCGGCCTCACCGCCCGGCGCGCACCGGCCGGGCCGGCCGCCGGCCCGCTCACCCGGGTGGGGCCGATCGGTGACCGGCTCGAGGTCGTCCGCGACGCCGAGGACCGCACGTGGACCCGCTGCGGCTGCGGCCACGTGCTGGCGCCGGCGCGGGAGAACTGGCGGCTCTACGCGGCGTCCGACGTGGCCGCCGGGCCCGACGTCGCCGTGACCCTCATGGTGCACGAGTCGGTCGAGTTCCGTCGGTACTTCTGCCCCGCCTGTGGCCGGTGCCACAGCGTCGACCTCGTCGCGGTGGGCGCCGCCGACCCCGACGACGTGCGCCTCGCCGCGACATCCCGCAAACCGCTGGAGACAACGTGAAACACGACCGCTTCTTCGTAGGCACGGACATCGGTGGCACCTTCACCGACATGGTCGTCATCGACGACCGCAACGTCGTGCACCAGTTCAAGACCCCGACGACCCCGGCCGACCGCAGCCAGGGCGTGGTCGACGCGTTCGCCTTGGCCGCCGCCGAGTTCGCGATGACGCCCGAGGAGTTCGCCGCCCGGGTGGTGTACTTCGCGCACGGCACCACCGCGGCGACCAACGCGCTCATCGAGCGCAAGGGCGAGCCGACCGGCATCATCACCACCCGCGGCATGGAGGACACGCTGCTCGTGCAGCGCTCGATGGGCTCCTGGACCGGCATCGGGCAGGCCTCCGGGCACTACAGCCGCCGGCGCAACCCGGTGCCGCTGGTGGACCGCTCGATGGTCATCGGCGTCGACGAACGCCGCGACTTCGAGGGCGACGAGATCGTGCGCCTCGACGCGGAGCAGGTCCGGGCGGCGGCGCGGAAGCTGCGCGACGCCGGGGCGAAGGCGGTCGCCATCGCGTTTCTGTGGTCGTTCGTCAACCCCGACCACGAGTGCGAGGCGGCCCGGCTCGTCGAGCAGGAGTGGCCGGACGCCTTCCTCACCCGCTCCAGCGAGATCGCCCCGGTCATCGGCGAGTACGAGCGCACCGCCACGACGGTGATCAACTCCTATCTGGGGCCGGTCATCAGCCGGTACGTCCGGCTGCTGGAACGGCGCCTGCAGGGCATGGGCTTCACCGGCGACTTCACCGTGCTGGACTCCACCGGCGGCGTGATGGACGCCGACGAGGCTGGCGACCGGGCCGTCACCATGATCATGTCCGGGCCGGCCGGCGGCGTGCTGGCCTCGGCGGCGCTGGCCCGCAAGCTCGGCTATCCCAACGTCATCACCAGCGACATGGGCGGCACCAGCTTCGACGCCGGCCTGATCGTGGACGGCGAGCCGCTGGTGACGACGAGCAGCATCGCCGACCGCTACCACCTCGCCACGCCGAGGGTCCAGGTGACCGCGATCGGCTCCGGCGGCGGCAGCATCGCCCGGGTCGACGAGGGCGGCATCCTCGTCGTCGGCCCGCAGAGCGCCGGAGCGGTGCCCGGCCCGGCGTGCTACGGCAACGGCGGCGAACGCCCGACGGTGACCGACGCCGACGTGGTGCTCGGCATCATCGACCCGGACTTCTTCCTCGGCGGCCGCTTCAAGCTGCACCGCGAGTTGGCCGAGGAGGCGGTCCGCCGGCACGTCGCCGAGCCGCTCGGGCTCAGCGTCGTCGAGGCGGCGGTGGGCATCCGCCGCGTCGCCGACAACCAGATGGCCGACCTGCTGCGCACGGTCACCGTCCAGCAGGGCTACGACCCCCGCGACTTCGTCGTCTTCGCCTACGGCGGTGCCGGCCCGACGCACGCCTACGCGTTCGCCGAGGAGGCCGGCATCGATACGATCGTGGTGCCGTACACGGGCACCACGCACTCCGCCTTCGGCGCGGTATCCTCCGACCGGTACCGCTCGTTTCAGGGCAGCGACCCGCAGCGCACCCCGCCCGGCGGCACCCGCCCGTCGCAGCATTTGGACCTCGACCGGGTCAACCGGAAGTTCGCGGAGCTCGAGCGGCAGTGCCGGGCCGCGATGCGCGACCATCCGCAGCTGCGGCTCAACCGCACCCTGTACTTCCGCTTCAACCGCCAGGCGCACGAGCTGCCGATCGCCGTCCCCGGCCACCCCCTGACCGCCGCGGACGCCGACCGGCTGGTGGCCGACTTCCGGCACACCTACGAGCGCATCTACGGACCCGGCACGAGCCTGCCCGAGGCCGGCATCGAGATCAACACGTTCCGGCTCGAGGGGCGCATCCCGTCGCAGCTCGCCGACGCGACCAACGCGGGCCGCACCACGCTCGCCGCGACGGCCGATGTGCCGGCCCCGATCGGCAGCCGCCGGGTGGTGTTCGCCGGCACGCCGCTGACCACCACCGTCTACGCCGGCGACCGGCTACCGGCCGGCATCCCGATCGCCGGCCCGGCCATCGCCGAGTTCCCCGGCACGACCGTCGTGATCGGCCCCGACCAGAAGGCCGTGGCGGACAAGGACGGCCACATCGTCATCACGCCCGCCGGCAAGTAGCGCACCGATCGCGAAGGAGACCACCGATGGCCGAGATCCTGGCGGCAATGGCGTCCTCACACGCCTACGCCCTGCTCAACCCCCAGTCCTGGGACACCCGCCGGGAGCTGAGCCGGCAACGGTTCGCCGCGAAGTACGGCACCGTCCCGGCCGAACACCCGAAGATCGCGAACGAGACCGCCGAGGACAGCGCCGAGCGCTTCCGGCGGCTCGCCGATGCCTTCCGGCAGTTGCAGGACGAGCTCGTCCGGCTGGCACCGGACACGGTGATCATCATCGGCGACGACCAAGAGGAGAACTACACCGACACCGTACCGCAGTTCGCCGTCTACACCGGTGAGCACGTCAACGCCTACGACCCCGAGTCGAAGGAGACCACCGGCTACCGGTGCGACGCGGAGCTGGCCAAGGCGCTGCACGCGGGCCTGGTCGAGCGCGGTTTCGACGTGACGTCGTCCAGCGCGTTCCCCGACGACCTGCTGATCTCCCACGCGCACGCCCAGGTGCTGACGCTGCTGCGCCCGACCGCACCCGTCGTGCTGGTGTTCGTCAACGCGATCAACCTGCCGGCCGCGACGCCCGCCCGCTGCCACGAGTTCGGCGAGGGCATCCGCGACTGCCTCGACTCGCTGCCCGACGCCGGCCGGGTGGTGCTCTACGCCTCCGGCGGCCTGTCCCACTTCAGCGCCGGGTACCCGTACCCGCAGTACGGCGGCCCGCTGTCGATGGGCGACATCTGCGAGGACTTCGACCGCAAGGTCCTCAAGTCGATCGAGCAGGGCAACGGCGCGGCGCTGAAGGAGCTGTCGTCGCGCGACCTGCTCGACAACGGCGAGGTGGAGCTGCGGCAGTGGATCGTCCTGCTCGGTGTACTGCGGGACGTCAAGCCCGAAACGCTCGTCTACGAACCGATGTACCGCGGCCTCATGGGGATGGGCGTCGGCCTCTGGCGCTTCTAGCCGGCCTGCTATGGAAGGGAGCTCACGCGTGGTTTCGCGCAAGTACACGAAGGAAGAGACCGACCGGTTCGTCACCATCGACGGCATCCGGCTGCACTACAACGAGGCCGGCGACGGCCCCGCGCTCATCTGCACCCACGGCGGCGGCCCCGGCGCCAACGCCTGGGACAACACCAAGTGGGCCCTCGACGCGCTCGCCGAGCACTTCCGCGTGTTCCTCGTCGACATGCCCGGGTTCGGGGAGTCCCAGATGCACGTCAGCCGCGAGGGCGTGCCCATGGACATCTTCTGCGCCCGGCTGAAGAAGGGGTTCATCGACCACCTCGGCATCGAAAAGACTCACCTCTACGGCTCGTCGGCGTTCAGCGCCGCCGCGCTGCGCTTCGGCATCGACTACCCGGACCGGGTGGGCCGCGTCGTCATCCAGGCCTACGCGCCGAGCCAGCACCCCGGCCTGACCCCGGGCCTGAAGGCCGTCGGCGACTTCGCCCGGGAGCCGTCGATGGCCAACATGGAGAAGATGATGGAGCAGTTCACGCCCAATCCCGAACTGCGCACCCGGGCCGCGCTCGAGGCACGCTTCCGCGCCGCCGACAATCCGGCGCACCTGCAGAGCCGCCTGGAGATGAGCGCCGCCTCCAACTCCGACCTCGTGGCGGAGCTTCGCTCCCTCACGGCCAAGGTTCTCGTGACCTGGGGCAACCACGACGGCATGATCCCCGTCGCCGGCATCCTCGCCGCGCTCGAGGAGATCCCGGACGTGCGGGCCCACCTGTGGGGCGGCAACAGCGGCCACTTCGTCGCCACCGAGCACCCCGACGAGTTCGCCCGGCTCGTCACCGACTTCCTGCTGAAGTGAGGACTCCCACCATGGACCGCGAAACGATCCCCAACCCGCCGGGCGCGCCCGAACGCATCCAGGGCATGGTCCCGGGCGTGCGCGCCAACGGCTTCATCTTCCTGTCGGCGATGCGCGGCCGCGACCCGGAGACCAACGTGCTCAGCGACGACCCGAAGACGCAGGCGCGGCAGGCGTTCGAGAACCTCAAGGTGACGCTCGAGGGCGCCGGCTCCAGCCTCCGCCACGTCGTGCACGTCATGCTCTACCTGACGGATCTGAAGCACCGCAAGGACTTCCACGAGGTGTGGCTGGAGTACTTCCCGACCGACCCGCCCGCGCGCACGGCCGTCGAGGTCTCCGACGCGAGCCCGGCCCCCGGCGGCAACGCGCACTTCGCCCTCGACGTCATCGCCCTGGCCGGCTGAGCGGGACGCCCCGCCATGCACACGCTGAGCGTGACCTACCGGGACGTCGACCGCACGCCCTACCTGTTCACGCTGCGGCACTGCGCGGCGCGGCGGGGCCTGGGGCTGCGGATCGTGCGCTACGACATGTCGCGGCTGACCGCGGGCCCGACCGGCCACGACTGGGGCGACCTGCTGCTCGACGGCGAGATCGAGGTCATCGCCGAGAACTACTGGGGCCTGCAGAGCTACCGCGCCCGCAGGCTGCCCCTGGTCTGCGTCGCCTCGACCGCGAGCCGGTGGCCGGAGAAGCTGCTCGCCGGGCCCGGCGTCGCCGCGGTGGACGACCTGCGCGGCAAGCGCTTCGCGCTGCGCTCGCCCGGCCCGCAGGCGCTGCTGCCGCAGCTGTGGGCCCGCGACGTGGGCCTCGGCTCGTCGGTCGAGTTCGTCACCTACCCCGACCGGCAGTACGGCCGGATGGGGCACTGGCGCAAGGTGGTGGAGGGGGAGTGCGACGCGTGCTTCGTGCCCAACCTCTACGCCGGCGAAGCGCTGGCCGCCGGCCTGACGGAGGTGCCCTACAAGCCGTATCCGTTCGAGGGCGCCACCGTCACCCTGACCACGACCGAGGCGGTCGCCGAGCGCAAGCGCGACGCCGTGCAGGCCCTGGTCGACGCGGCCTTCGACGCGACGGACCTGTTCCGCCGCGATCCCGGGCAGGTGCTGGGCATCATGCGGTCACAGTGCCGCGAGCTGCTCGCCGAGCACTTCGGCGAGCTCGATGACGCCGGGCTCGCCCGGCTCCAGGCGATCCTGCGCGACGAGCTGTCCGAGCTGCCCGTGCCGACTCCGGAGGGCGTGTCGATCGCCCGCCGGATCCGGCTCGGCTCGGCCCCGGAGCTCGAGCACTACAACCCGATGATCATGTGGGATCTGAGCTTCGCGCGGCGCGCCATGGACCGGCGCGCCGCCGACCGGTAGCGGCCTCATGCGGGAGTGCGCACGTCCGCGAACTCCCGCATGAGCTCGGTCTTCTCGGTGCGGTACCGCGCCACGTTGCCGAGCTTGATCTCCTCGTAGCCCCGCACGATGTCGGGCAGCGCCGCGATCCGCACGGCGAGCTCGTGGTTGTCCGCGCTCAGCCCGTCGAGCAGCGCGCCGACCGTGGACTCGTAGTCGGCGACCAGCCGCCGCTCCGTGCGGCGCACGGCGGCGAAGCCGAACGGGTCGAGCCCGGTCCCGCGCAGCCGCCGCATCGCGACGAGCGCCCGGAAGACCGGCCGCATCCACGGCCCGAGGCTGAGCTTGTGCTTGAGGCCAAGCGTCTGCAGGATCGGCGGGTGCAGCCGGTAGTGCACGCGCGCCCCCGCGCCGAAGTCCGCGGCGATCCGCTCGGCCACGCCGGGGTCGAGGGACAGCCGCGCGACCTCGTACTCGTCCTTGTAGGCCATCAGCTTGTGCAGGTTGACCGCGACCGCGTCGCCGAGCGCCGTCGCGCAGGTCACCTCGGCCTCGCGGGCCCGGACCCGATCGACGCGCTCGCGGAACCGCGCGGCGTAGCGCGAGTCCTGGTAGCCGGCGAGGTCGTCGTGCAGCCCGGGCACGTCCACCGACGCGGGCCGCTCGTCGGTCACGCCGAACCGGTACTCGTCGGCGTCGGCCGCCGGGGCGCCCGGGCCGGCCGGCTCGGCCACCAGCCGGCGTCCTAAGCGAAACGCGGCGATGTTGGCCGCGACCGCCGTGCCGTTGACGCCAGCGTCGACGGCGGCCCGCACGGCGAGGCTGCCGGAGTGCGCGAACGTGCCGTCGCCGAGGTTCTGCACGAAGTGGCCCTGCTCGACGAAGCGCGCGGCGCCGATCCACTGCGCGCCCTCGCAGCGCGGAGCCGTGAGTCAGCGGGGGAGCCGTGAGTCGGCGTAGAGTCGCGGGTCAGCGGGGGAGCGGGTTTTGTGCCATGCGTTGCTCGCCCATTTCGACGGACTCGCGGACCACCGCGAAACCGTACCGGGTCAGCCCGTCCTCGTAGTCGGCGAGCGCCTCGGGGATGGTCGCGGTGCCGTCGGCGACCTTCTTGATCTGCCGCGCGAGCAGGGCGCCGTCGCGCATGGCCAGGTTTGCCCCGCGGCCCAGCGTCGGCGTCATGGCGTGGACGGCGTCGCCGAGCAGCGTCACGTTGTGCGGCCGGTCCAGGGCGCCAGGCACGCTGGTGAACATCCCGACGCTGAAGAACGACTCCGCCTCACCGGCTTCCACCACTCGGCGGGCCGACTCCGGCCAGTCCGCGATCACCGCCAGCGCCTCCTGCTTGATCCGGGCCGGCGACATCCCCCGGAGCTCCTCGTGGGGCCGCGGGAAGTGCTCGTGGCGGCCGCCGACGATGCACACGAGGTAGTCCTCGCGCGGGCTGAGCAGGCCCGGCCGGCCGGCCGCACGGGCCGCTTCGGACGGCTCCTTGGGGAACTTGACCGCGCCCAGGCCGAGAAACACCTTCCGGTCGTCCATGCCGATCGTGAACACATCGCGCAGCGCTTCGTCCGGCACCAGGGCCTCGGCGGCCGCCCACGAGACGCGGCCGTAGATCGCCTGCACGCCGGCGTCCATGGTCCGCAGGTCCGGTGCCCGCTGTGCGCGCACGGCGGAGCGGATGCCGTCCGCGCCGACGAGGATGTCGCCGTGCGCGGTCGTGCCGTCGGCGAAGGACACCGTGATCCCGTCGCGGCCGGACTCGTAGGACACGACCCGTTTGCTGAAGGTTGCGAGCTCCTCGACGCCGTCGAGCAGGATCTCGCGCAGCGTGGAGCGGTCGACGTTGCAGTGCACCGTCTCGTCGGTGACGTACTGCGGCCAATGCTCCTTGTCCTGGCCGTCGTCCGTCGGGATCTTCTTGATCACCCCCAGCGCCGGGCTCAGGATCGTGGTGTAAATGGTCGTGCGCATCGCGGTCGTCTCGAACAGGGCGTGCCGCGCCGGCGGCAGCACCTCGCGGAGCGCGTTGAGCGCGTCGGCCTCCAGGTGTAGCCGGTAGCCCTGCGGCCGGTCCCACGGTGTCGCGTCGCGCTCGAACAGCCGCACCTCGATGCCGTGGCCGCGCAGCGCCTGGGCCAGGCACAAGCCGCCCAGGCCGGCTCCGGCGACCAACACGCTCGGCTTCGTCATGTCCAGACCTCCGCACTGACTCGATCTTGAACGCCTCCATGCAGAATCGCATCAGGGCCGGCCGCGACGGGCCGCTTTGGCCGAACCGGGTGCGCCGCGCGTGCACCGGCCGAAGGGCCGGTCGGGGCGGGTGGGTGGCTTTGGCGGAATCCGAGCCTCGCGCGTGCGTTGGACGAACATGTTCGCTACGATCGTGTTATGAGCCCGCGTCGAGTGCCCGTGAGTCGCCGTGATCGCCCGGCCAAGCCGCCGCTGAGCCGGGAGGCCCTGGTGGCCGCCGCGCTGGCGGTCATGCGGGTGGAGGGCCTGGAGCGGCTGACGGTGCGCCGGCTGGCCGCGGAGCTCGACACCGGGCCGGCGTCGCTGTATGTCTACGTGCGCAACACGGCCGAGCTGCACGGCGCCATCCTCGACGAGCTGGTCGCCGGCCTGGAGCGGCCCGGCGCGCCGGATCCGCGGCGGTGGCGCGAGCAGCTGTTCGACCTGCTGTGCTCCTACACCGACCTGCTGTATTCCTACCCCAGCCTGGCGCGTTCGGTGCTGATGCTGCGCCCTTCCGGGCCGCATTACCTGCGGCTGATCGACACGCTGCTCGGGCTGCTGCTGGCCGGTGGTCTACCGGCGAGGCAGGCCGCCTGGGGCGTCGACATCCTGCTGCAACAGGCCACCGCGATGGCGGCCGAGCACGGCAGCCGGGCCGAGTCGGTCGAGGCCGATGGCGAGGAGGAGGACCTGGCCGCGGCGGTGGCCGAGGCGAGGCCCGACACCTACCCGCACCTGGCCCGGGTGCGTGACGAAATCCTGTCCGGGACCGGTGACCAGCGCCGGCGCTGGGCCTTCGGCACGTTCATCGACGGTCTGCGCGCCGGCTGACCCACCGGGCACGACGCGTCCGGCTCACTGCGGGCCGGGCGCTGTGGGCCGATCTCGCCCGGGCGCCCCGGGCGGCGACGCAGATCCACGGAAAACATGTTCGTCGCGAACTTGTTCAGTACCGTTATTTGGGGAACTTCGCCGGATACACCCGATTCGCTGGAGGCATCGTGAGCACTCCCACCATCACCATCACCATCGTCGGCGCGGGGCTGGGCGGGCTGGCCCTGGCCCGGGTCCTGCACGTCCGCGGTATCGCCGCGACCATCTACGAGTCGGACGATTCGCCGGCCGCCCGCACGCAGGGCGGGATGCTCGACATCCACGACTACAACGGGCAGGTCGCGTTGCGCGACGCCGGCCTGTTCGAGCGGTTCCAGGCGATCATCCACCCCGGCGGTCAGGCCATACGGATCCTCGACAAGCACAACACCGTGCTGAGGGAGGAGTCCGAGGAGCAGAGCGACGGCGGACGGCCGGAGGTCGACCGGGGCCAGCTGCGGCAGATCCTGCTCGACTCCCTGCCTGAGGGCACCATCAAGTGGGGCAGGAAGGTCACCGCCGCGAAACCGCTCGGCGGCGGCCGGCACGAGCTTACCTTCGCCGACGGCGAGAAGGTCACCACCGACGTGCTGATCGGCGCGGACGGCGCCTGGTCGCGGATAAGGCCGCTGCTGTCGAAGGCCACGCCGGAGTACACCGGTGTCTCCTTCGTGGAGGTCGACCACCATGACGCCGACCGCAAGCACCCGGTGCCCGCCTCGGTCGTCGGCGGAGGCATGCTCTTCGCCCTCGCGCCGGGCAAGGGCTTCCTGGCACACAAGGAGACCGACGGCAGCCTGCACATCTACATCGCCCTGAAGAAGCCGCAGGAGTGGCTGGACGGCATCGACTGGACCGACACCGACAAGGGCAAGGCGGTGCTGCTTGAGGAGTTCGACGACTGGGCGCCGCAGCTGCGGTCGCTGATCACCGAGGCGGAGGGCGCGCTGATCCCGCGGACCATCAACGCGCTGCCCGTCGGGCACCGCTGGGACCGGACCGCCGGCGTGACGCTGCTGGGCGACGCCGCGCACGTGATGTCGCCGTTCGCCGGTGAGGGCGCAAACCTGGCCATGTTCGACGGCTCGGAGCTCGGCAAGGCCATCGCCGCCCACCCGGGCGACATCGAGGCGGCCCTTTCCGCATACGAGCGGGACCTGTTCGAGCGCAGCGAGGGCGTCGCCCGGGAGTCCGCCGAAAGCCTCGAGGTGATCTTCGACGACAACGCGCCGCGGTCGCTGATCGACATGTTCGCCGCCTTCGACGCCCCCGACGCCGAAGTGCACTGACGGAAAGGACCGCCGCGCGATGACCGCCTCACCGGCATTGACGGTGCTGCGGCCGCGGCCCGGTCTCGCGCTGAGCGTGCGCGAGGCCGGGCACGGCCACCCGATCCTGCTGCTGGACGGCACGAGCCGGATGAATCGAGAGGTTCACGTCCGGATCTGTGGGGGCGGAGCCCGAGTTCCGCAGGTAGGGGTGTTGAATAGGCCGCGGATCCGGTTGGTGACGTGCGGAAATGCGCCCTCGGCTGGTGACGGGGCGTGTGTCTAGGCGGTCGGAGGCCGTGGCGAGGTCTTGACCTGGGGTTCGGCGGTCAGGCGGCTGGGATGGCGGCCTGGACTCGCTTGGGCGGGTCGATTGCGAGCGCGGTGAACAGGTCGCGCTGGGTCTTGGTGAGCTCGGTGGTCTGCCGGAAGGTGCCGGCCGGGCCGGTGAAGGTGACGGCGTGCAGCCGGTCGGCCTCGGTGCGGATGCGTTGCCAGGTCTGTCCGGAGGTGTTCTCCGCAACGCGTATGAGCAGCAGCGCCAGCCAGCACAGCAGCACGTGGGCGCGTATACGCTCCTCTAGCCGGTGGTAGATCGGGCGCAGGTCGATGATCTGTTTCATGTCGCGCCAGCCGCGTTCCACCTCGAGCAGTTGCTTGTAGCCCAGGGCGATGTCCTCGCTGGACAGGTTCGGGTCGCAGCAGCGAAGGAGGTACTTGCCGTCCAGGTTCTCCTCGGCGGCGATCTTCTTCTTGTCGATGCGCAGCAGCCCGCCGGGCGTGGTGCGCAGGAACCGCTTGAGGTGCGGCTTGGTGGAGATGACGCCCTCCAGCTTCGCGCGCTCGGTGCCGGTGAGCGTGTCCGAGCCGGCGATCGCCTGCTCCAGCTGGGCGATCATCCGCTCGCGGGTGGCGGCGTCGCGGACGGCCTGCTCGGGGTTGTAGCAGAGCACGAACCGGTCGTCGGAGCCGATGTTGACCTCTTTGACCTGGAGGTTCTCGCGGACGTGCTGGTAGCGGCCTTGCCGGGACAAGGCGGCCTGCACCTCCGGTGACCCCGAGCGCAGCTTCTCGCCGATGATGTAGCCGCCGGCGCCGCGCATCAGCTCACGGCGGTTGCCCGATGAGGAGAAGCCACGGTCGGCGACCCACACGATCCGGGACAGCGACCAGGCGCGCATGTCGTTCTTGACCTGCCGGATCAGCTTGCTGTCGGCCGTCGATCCGGGCCAGGACCACACCCGCACCGGGATACCGTCGCGGGTGACGGCCATGCCGATGACGACCTGCGGCAGGTCGTCACGGGAGTCCTTGGACTTGCCGAACGAGCGGAACCCCGCGTGCCGCACCGCGACCGGATCGCCGGCGTCCACCACGCGGCCGTGCTCGTCGCGCCATACCGGCTCATCGGGTTCGTCGAGTTCGAAGTAGGTGCTGGTGGTGTCGAAGAACAGCAGGTCGACCTCAAGGTTCAGCAGATCGGTCACCCCGAAGTAGACCTGCTCGGCCACGCGCGCGTCCACGTCGACCAGCGCGTCCATCGCCCGGTAGCAGGCGTCGTCGGAGACTTCGGCCAGCCCGTCGATGTGCACGTCGTTGCTGATCCAGCCGGTCGCGGCCAGTTTGGAGGAGGCGGCCAGGGCCCGGTTGGCGACCAGCGCGAACAGCACCCGCTCGGTCGCCGCCGCATCCAGCCGCCGCCCGGCCAGCGCGGTGGTGACCGCCGCATCGATCCGCAGCCTGCGCCACAACGCGTCCAGGATGAACGTCCCGCCCAGCGGCCGCGAGCCGGTGACCGCCAGATCGGCCGGCGCGGTCAGCGCAGCGGCCGAGGCCGGGTCCAGCAGCCGGGACAACGCGCCGATCAGCCGCTCGATCCCGGTGCGGTCGAGCTGGTCCTCACGGCCGAAGGAGAACAGGATCCGCGGCCGCGACCGCCCGGCGTCCGCGTCCCACTCGTTGTGCGCGAGCTGTAGATACCGCACCTCGCTGCCGTCTTTGGTCCGCCGTGATGTCGTTCGTACATACACAGCTCTAGATCATATACCTATCGGCCCAGCTCAACGCTCAGTAGTCAGCCGAAGCGTGTTACTAGGCATCTTCCGCTCAGGGGCGGCTCGCCAACCCCGCGACCAGCGCTAACGCCTCAAACGGTATCTAGATCAAGCCCCGAACTGCGGAACTCGGGCGGAGGGGTGAGATTCCAGGGTCATTGCGTAGTCAGGTAGTTCCTGGTCACGGCGTCGATGAGGTCGTGTGGTCGGCGGTTGGCGCGTCTGGTGGCTCGGGCGATGTTGGGTTCGCCGTTGCTGCGGTGGAATCCGATCGCGGTGTTGCGGAGGACGGCTGCGACCGCGGGTCCGTTGCCGGTGCGGGCTTGGTGGGCGTTTTCGCGGAAGGTTTCGTCGCGTATCCAGTGCAGCCGATTTTCGATGTGCCACTCGGAGCAGGCCCAGTCCTGCGGGTCAGCCGGTGGTGCCTGGTCTGCGGGCAGGGACACGACCAGGTATGCCATCTCGTGGGTGCGCTGGTCGCCGACGATGCGGGTGCGAGTGATCCGTACCGCCTGCTCAGCGTGCGGGAACGCGATACCACCCGGGGTGCACACGGTCAGGGCCTTGACGGTGCGGGTCTCCCGGCGTCCGTGCCCACGGTCACGGCGGTGGTCCCCGACCGGGACCTGCGCCCACGGAAGCTGTTTGAGCTGGGCGAACAACGTGGGCTGGTTGGCCTTGACCGCAACGTACAGGTTCCCGCCGAGTCTGGCGACCTCGCGGGCGTGGGCGACCTGCGCGTGCAGTGCGTCGGCGACGAACACCACATTGTTCAGGCTGCCGAGCCGGGCCACGACCTGTTCGAGTAGCGGGGTGAACGCCGGGATTTCGTTGGACTTCGCCGGGATCTGGACCTGGGCCAGGACCACGCCGTCGGTGGTGTCGTAGGCCGGCAGTTGGTGGACCTGCCGGCCGTCGGGTAGCCGGGCGCCGCGCTGGACCTTGCCGTCGATGGCGATGATCCGCCAGTGGGGTCGCACGGTCGGTTGGGGTACGGGCAGGTGGGACCGCAGCCAGTCGGTCAGCACGGCCTGCAGCGTGGCGGCGTCGACGCGGATCAGCAGCCGCCACAGTGTGCTCAGCACGGGGACCCGGCCGGTGAACCCGAGCCGGCGGCCGGCGGCCGGGTCGAGGTCGTCGGCCCAGTCCATGATCGCCGCGAACGTGACCGCGCCGGCCAGGACCGCGCACACGGCCACCGCGAGCAGGCTTGCCAGGGAGTAACGGATCCCACGCCGGTCGCGCGGATCAGGCACCCGGGCCAGGGCCGCAAGCAGGCCGCGGGGCTGCTCGACGCGAGCCGCCATCGTGAGGCTGGCAGCGGTGGGTACGTGCTGGCGGATCACGTCGATCAGCGATGATGGCATCAGCGGGTGCGGTCCTTCGTCGGTGTCATGTTGTCTCAGCAACTCCATGATCACCGATGGGTCGCACCCGTCTCGTATCAGCCCGGCCCCCGGCCCGGACACCGACATCCACCCAGGTCAAACACCTGTCAATCGACTACGCAAAGACCCTGGGCCCCTAGACGGGCCGAGGTGAGCTCATCTGTTCGTAGGTGGCAATCGGGGCACCGATGTGGAAGGTTGACCCGGTCACGGCGCTCCGACCGTCTCGCGGGCCGGCGCGGCGCTCGCTGCGGACGTACTACCGTGCGTCACCACCGCCGATGAACGCCAGACCTCCCAACGCGGCATGAGAGTGCGTCAGATCAGTTGTGACAGCTGCAAATGGAGGGGTTCAAGGGCGGCTCCGGTTGAAACGGGCGGTGAATCGTGCGGTGAACAGGTCGGCGCCTTTGCGCTGGTGGACTGTCTCCGCGGTGGCCGCGACGGGGCCGTCTGCGGTCGGGAGTTGGCCGACGCCCGCGTGGGTTCCCAGTGGCAGCAGAATCCGTCGGTCGGAGGTCGGGATGTGGATCGCTTCGGGCATCTCGCCAGCGAGTTGCGCTTTGATGTTGGCGACCACGATGACGGCGTGTTCCATGGCGTAGGAGGCCATTTTCGGGTCGGGGAGGTCGGCGAGGTCACCGACGGCGTAGACGCGGTCGTGGCCTCGGACGTTCAGGTGTGGGGTTACCGGGATCATTCCGTGGTCGGTCAGGGCGGTGAGGTGTCCGTCCACCAGATAGCCGGTATTGATCTGGAGGCCGAACGCGCGGAACCAGATGTCGGCGACGATCTCCTCGTCGTTGTCGGTGGTGACCGCGAAACGGGCGGCCGTGCCGGCTGGGACCGGCGGCGGCGCGGTCAAGCTGGTACCGAGCCGCAGCTCGATGCCGCGTTCGTTCAACTGGCGGTGCAGGTTGTCACGCACCTCGGGGAGGAAGCCGGCAAGCAGCTCAGCGGCCCGGTCGATAATGATCACGCTTTTGTCCGGCCAGACGTCCGTGATCTCGCCGGCCAGCTCCAGGCCGACGGGGCCTGCGCCGAGGATCAGCGCACGGGCGGCGCCGGACAGCTCCTTGTGTGTCTCGCGCAGGTCGTCCAACTGCTCGGCTATCCCCGTTTTGTCCGGACGAGGTTTGGCCGGATACGGGTAGTCGGAACCGGTGGCTAGAACGAGGTAGTCGGCTCGAACTCGCTCGCCGGAGGCGAGTGTCACGCCGTGCGGGTCCACCGAGACCGCCCGATCACGAATGATCTGTCCCCGCTCGAGCAGGGTTGCGTACGGGAAGAACGCGTTGGGTGCCCAGTCGGGGCGGGTCAGTGCCCGCAGCGACGCGGCCGCGTTGACGAAGCCTTCCCTCGGGTCGATGAGGATGACGTTCGCGTCGGCGTCGAGTTCCTTGGCCACCAGCGTTCCGCCGTAGCCTCCGCCGATGATCACGACTGTTCGTTCCATGCCCGGGCCCTCCTAGAGTTGACGTGACAACTGTACCGACTGGAGTTGTCGCGTCAACTCCAGCGTCGGTATGATTTCGGCCATGGCCGAACCTCGCACCCTGGCACCGGAGCAGTGGGAGCTGTGGCACACCTGGATGCAGGCACAACGCTTGCTCCACCGCGAGCTCGACCGGGATCTGCAGCGGGACCACGGCATCTCCAAGGCCGAGTTCAGCGTGCTGGTGACCTTGCACGAGACCCGCGGCGGTGAGATGCGGGTCGGCGAACTGGCCGAATCACTCGGCTGGGAGAAGAGTCGCGTCGCGCATCAGCTGACCCGGATGGAGAACCGCGAGCTGGTGGATCGGACCGACCACGAGTCCAACGGCCGCCGCGCCGGCATTCGCCTGACCGCGAAAGGCCGAAGCGCGGCCCAGAACGCCATCGTGGGCCACGGAAGCAATATTCGTCGCTACTTCTTCGAGGCACTGACCTCCGACCAGGCTGCGGCCATCCAAGCATGGAGCCGCCAGACAATCGACCGCATCGAAGCCCGCGGCCCGAAGCTGACGAGCGGTACATGACACAGATGGCCGACGAGAACTGTGGTCCGCACAGTGCACTCCTCTCGGCATGAGCGGAACGCGCAAGACGGTAGCCTCAGTTAGCCCGACACTCGGGCACCGTCACCAATGGTCGTTGGGGCTTGTCAAGATTTCTTACAGTCCCGGTCGTTGAGAATCAGGTTCCGGTGGGGCGCTTTGCGGCCCGATCGCAGCAATTGCAGTTTCCCGTCCGAGTTGGACACTGCCGGCCCGCTACCGTCGCTTGGCCTATCGCCCCGCCGACTCCCCGCGTCGACCTGACCCGAACGAGGTAACGGACTGTAGCCAAGAGGGTCGGTGTCGTTAGTGTGCAGCGGTGTCTGCGTACTTCATCGGGTCGATGGTTGGTAGTGCGGTGGGGCGGGCGGTTCGCAACGAGCGGGCCCGGGCCGAGGAGGCACATTGGCATTCGCCGATGAGCCGGCTCGGGCGGTGCGGGGTGACCAGCCTCCGGTGGCGGAAGGCGACCGAGGAGGTCATGGATGCCATCGACACCGCGGCGGGCGGGCGCTGGCGGCGGGCCAACGGGGTGGCCGGGTTCGGGGTGCAGTGTTTCCTGGTCTTCGGGGCCGGTCGGGCCGCCGTCGTGTGGACGGTCATCGGGGACGACTACGTGGCTGCGGTCCAGGGCGCCGACAGCGCCGCTCGGGCCGTCGAGGCCGTGCGGGCGTTCGTCTGCCGGGCCGACCTCGCCGATGAACCGCGGGACCTGCCCGCTCCGTCCGGTCGTTCGGTGACCGTGAGCGGGCTGCCCTGGCTGGCCGGCCTGCTGCGGACCACCCTCAGTGACGGCGAGGCCCTCGTGCCGGAGGGCCTCGAGGCGCGGCTCGCGGCGGGGGAGCGGCGGCTGCTGCACCAGTGGAACGCCGACTGCGCGGCGCTGCAGTCCTGCCCGCCGCAATGGTGGTGGTACATCAGCGATCTCTACCTCGACGACGGGCTCCCGGAGCCCCTGGACCTGGTGATGGCCGGGCCCGGTGGCGTGTTCGTCTGCGGGTTCGGCAGCGGTGTCGCCGACGTAGGGCGGCAGGCGCAGCGGGTGCGGGGGTACCTGCCGATGGCCGAGGTGCTGCCGGTGATCGTCGACGAACGGGTGGAGGCGAACCGGTTCGGGCCGGCCGACGCCGCCGGGTTGCCGATCGCCTGGCTGCACCCCGACCGGCTGCTCGACTTCGTCCTGCGCACTCAGCGACGAGGGCTGGCGGCGCCGCAGATCAGCACACTGAACTTTCCGGCGCCCGACTGGTATCGGCGGCTGGACAAACGCCTCGACGGTACCGTCGAGGTGTCCTGGGGCTGGACCGTCTAGTGCTGTGAACAGGAACGTTAGCCGGGATGGGGGGGCAAGTCGGCCAATGTCCCCGATTCGGGCCTGTGCGGGTCGAGGCTGTCGGAAATGGCAGATCCCGTCCGGGCTCGACCGCCCTCCGATGACGAGGGCCGGCGGTTGCAGCAGATCGTGGTCGTGGGACCGGGCCGCCGATCCGGTGGCGGCGGGCGATGGTCATCATGGCTGGGGCCAGCGGCAGCACCGTCCCCACCATCATCGAACCGGCCTCTGCCTGACGCCCGGTGTGAGACAAATGCGTCTGGATTGCCGCAGTCAGGCGACTTCCGTCATCGAGTCGGGCCACCAGATTCCTGGGCCGTTCTCGACGCCGTACAAGATCCGCCGGCTCGCTACGGCGGCCACCTGAACCAGGCCACCGACGCCCAGCGCCACGACGACGCGGCTGGCCGGGGCTTTGCCGATCACCGTCCAGTCATCGAGTTCCTCGCTCCAGACGCATACCCCTGTGTCGGCCGCTATCGCGATGCTGATGCCACCGCGGTGGCCGACGCAGGCCACGTCTCGTGTTCCGGGCGGCGACCGAAAATCCTCTCGCTCCGCCCAGCCGTCTTTGAGCCGGTCGAGCCGCACGATCCGGTTGGCCGACGGTTCATGGACGATGCAGATCTGCACACCCCATTGATCGACTGTGACCGCCGCGGCAAGGACATCGCGCAGGCCGGTGGAAGCAAGCTCCTCGGGGGCGCCGCACAGGAGGTGCCCCCGAGGAGTCTCCACGGCGACGACCGCCTGCCCGGCTGGGCTGGTTCCGGCGGCGACCACTCGGCGGATCTCCACACCGAACTCGTGGACCAGGGGCAGACCGGGTCGGCTGCTGACCTCGATGCCCAGCAGCCGCCCGGATCCGGTCGAGACAAAGCCCATTGTCGTGCCGTCGCCCTGCGGCGTCGCGCGCACCGGCCCGGCGAGCGGGGGCGTCGGAGCCTGCTCCCACTGGCGTCCGGCCCGAACCCAGAGAGACCGCCGCCGATCGATGGCGAACAGCGCGATCCCGCCGTTGCCACGCCGCGCGGCATCGAGTGCTGTGACGTCGCGCGGCCCGGCCTCGGCTGCGGCCAACCGCCGGAACCCGGAGCGGTTGCGGCCCACCGCCACATAGCCGGTGCCGGCCGCCGCCAATTCCAGGAAGCCGTCACCGGACAGTGCAAGCGCGACGTCCGCGTAATGCGTCGGCGCTTTCGGCTGCGCAAGGAGGGCGTGGAAAGTGGTGGCCCAAGCGCTGAGCGGTCGTGGTCGTTGCTGAGGCTCGGGATGGACCAGGGCGGCCACGTGCTCGGCCAACTCCACCGAGTAGCCGGCGTAGTGGATGTCCCAGCGAGCCCGCTCGGCGGCCTGATAGATGGGCGGGTTCGCCTCGGTCAGCAGCGCGTAGACCATCGCCCCGACGGAATACCGGTCACGCGCGGGGTCCGTCCCGGCTTCGGGTGCCGCGTAACCCGGGGTTCCAACCCTGTCGGTGTCCGGAGATCCAGCGGCTCGCATGAAGGAGAAATCGATCAATGATACCGCGCCCGTGTTGTCCACCAGGACGTTGCGCAATGAGAGATCCCGGTGCACCAATCCGCGTTCGGCGACCTGATCGACGAGGTGGCACAACTGGTGAATGAGGTCGGCCTTCGACGACGGGCTGCGGCTTTCCCGGGCCAGCCAATCACCGAGTTCTTCGCCGTCCACCCACTCGCTGGCCAGGTACAACGTCTTCGCTGACGACTTCGGTGCGTCCTGCGTCGGGCGCGGCCAGACATCCTGGAAGGCCTCGTAGGTCGGCACGACGCCGCGGATGGAAGCCAATGCCCGCCCGCGGTGGACCGTATCCCGCCAGATGCCGAGCCACCGGTCGAGGGCAGCCTGCATATCGGCGTCGTTGTCGCGCAGCACATGCTTGAGCCGCAGAATCTTCAGCGCATAGTCGCGCGGCACCCCGTCCAGACTGCGGGTCGCGCGCCAGACCTCTCCCTCCCCGCTGGGCCGACCGATGCGTTGCTTGAGCCGGTACTGCCATGTGCCGCTCCCGACCAGCCAGCCGCGTTGTCCGATCTCCAACTGATCGTCGGCCATGGATGTCAGTTCATCACTGACAAGGTGGGCTGGTTACGGGACGGCACGTCACCGACCACTGTGCCCCCGCCACGGCGGGGGTGGATCGGGGTCATCGCCGGGTTCCCCGGCAGTTGTCCCGCGTCCGGCTGACAATTGGGCAGGGTATTCGCCTCCTGAACGATATCGGCCAGGGCGGCGGTCAGCCGCTTGATCAGCGCCACCACCAGCTCCGTCGGCTCGGTGCCCACTGCGCCGCAAGCGCGCGCGACCGCGGACAGATCCGGTGACTGCGTCCCGGCCGCACCCGACACGCCCTCGAGCAGTGCGCGCCAGGCTCGGATGGAGGACATCTGGTGGCCGACACCCTCGTCCGGCATCAGCACCTTGGCCACGTACAACAACGATCGCGCCGGATTGGATCCACGGACCGCTTTGCGCAGCGCTTCATCCGCCTGCCCGAACGACGTCTGTTCGATCACCGGCACGGCGAACACCCGGTGGGAAGCGGCGATGAGGTCTCGGCGGACACGTCCGTATTCCTCGGTGACCACGGGGAGCACCGCGGCGTGGTCACCACCTGGTCCGGCCGCGCGGAGCATCCGGCGCGCCTCGCTGTCGAGGTCGGCGACCGGCCGGGGCATCAACGGCGTGGTCACCCGATGGACGACGCCCGTACCCACCCCTGAGAAATACTCCATCAGAACGTCACGGCCGCCGATCCGGGTGGGGTCGCCACCACCGACCTGGAGCAATTCCGTCAGCAGGTCGTGATTGGGCACCACGCTCGGGTCGTGGACGTCGGGATAGCAGCGGTGAAACATCTCCCTGGTGCTGATCCCGATGGCATGCAGCCGGATGTTCATGTTCCGGTACAGGTGGGCCATGAGGCTGACGGGTTCCTCGGTGCCGCGCCGCAGGTCGCCGGTGCCGCGCTCGCCCGCCGGTTGCCAGTTGGCGCCGTCGCTCACCAGGACGATCAGACGCTCGTTCTTCGGGTGGCCGTGCCGGTGCAGCAGATCGGCCGCGGCGTGCAGCGCGTTGGGAATGTCCGTGCCGCCGTCGGCCTGCAGGGTGGCGACTCCGGAACGGAACTGCTCGATCACCTCCGGCGGCGACGACGCGTCCAGTTGCGCCATGCCGCCCCGCGGGGGGAACTGCGCTGTCGTCTCGGTCGTGAAGCCCAGCAGCGCTATTCGGGAGATGCGCCCAGCCACCTGGAGGCGGACCCGCAGCAGATCGAAGAGTGCCTGCTGAAGCGCCGCCTGGCGAGTCAGATGAGTCACGGGTCGGTTCGCCTGCGGAAGAGCCCGCGGCCGGTCCCGGCCGGCCGGGTCTGATCGCCTGCCGGAATGTCATCCCAGCTCATCGAGCCGCTGCAGTCGGCGAGGATGACGATGTCGACGCCGGCCTTGACCCCGGGAGCGAACACCTCGACGTTGGTGCGTGGGCCGATCCGCCCGATCACCTGCCGAGACGGCCCGACATCGATGTCGAGCACCCGGCACGGCAGGCCGTCGACATCGAGATAGAGACCACGCTCGACGTCGGGCACCCACATGACACGGTCAGCCAGGTCTGTGCGGGGAATCTGCCGGACGAGTTGCTCCGGGTCGCGTTCGGTCGGCAGCTCCAGCACCAGGTTGCTCGCCTCGACGACCGGTGCGGCCCTCAGTGACCAGCGTGCGGTCGCGACGCCACCGAGTTCTTGGTACAGATCCTCGCCGACGGCCACCACGCCGGGCGGCACTTCAGCGACCTCGTGCACGACGACTGCTGTGGGCGATCCAGGGTCGGCCGGGCCGTCGGTCTCGACGCTCAGCAGCGCCGGCCCGGCCGGGAATCTGCCCGAGATGCCGACATGCTGCCCGGCGAGCAGGCCGCTGGCAGGCAGCGGCAGCAGGCGGTACTGCTCAGATCCGATCATCGACGGCCTGCCGGCTGGTCGCCTTCGATCCGTACCCGCAGACCGTTGGGTTCGGTGTCGCTGAGCTGGTCGGCGAAGTAGCGCTGGTGCTGCCGAAATCTGGCCCGGTAAGGCTCTTCGACGTGCACGAACAGCAGCGCCGGTTGCATTTGATCGTTCCGCTTGCGCGACGGCACGTAGTCGGCCAGCCGTAGCTGCGCGGCTAGCCCTTCGCCGTCGGGCCTGATCCTTTGTGCGACCAGCTCCCGCAGCCGGACGACCAGTTGGTCACCTTCGCCCCCGGCTCGGTTGCCGTGCTTGATCTTGGCCAGCTCCTCACTCCAACTGGTGCGGCGCAGGCGCCCGGTGCCTTTGAGCCGCTCGTTAACGAGCGTCTGGAGCTTCCGGCCTTGCTGTGAGCCGCTCCCGGCTTGCCCGCCTACGCTCTGGGCGGTGGCGAGGATCCAGGCGTAGTCACCGGCTGCCTGATAGTGGTTGAGCTTCCGCAGGCTGAAGGCGAAGCCGCGCAGGGACGGCAGCGGCTCGGCGCCTGGCCGGCCGGCCCGCAGACTGGTGCCGACGATGATCTGCCGGAGGACTTCTTCTGGCCGCAACTGGCCCAGACCCTGCTTGTGCCGGGCGCACAGCCCCAGCCCCATGCTTTCGCCGCCGAATACCTGCCAGCGCCCCGCGTGCTCCGGGCAGATCCTGATACCGCACGGTCGCATCTGCTGGTCACTGGCCTCGCAGCGCACGCTGCCGATGCTGCGGCAACGGGACTGCTCGCAGGTTGGGTACTCCTCCGCGTAGCAGGTGGGGCAGTAGCTGAGGTCGGGGTCATTGGGGTGCACGACCCGATGTCGCGAGCAGTGCGCCTGCTTGGTCGCGCAGCGATCTCCAGCGCAACGGAAATGCCCCGGCGACCCACACTCGACGCAGGCGGGCCGGTGCTCGGCGCAATGCGCGAGCAGGGCTCCGTCGAGCACTTCGGCATGGTTGTCACACAACCGGCGAGCCGGATCGGCCGATCTGCACTGCGCGCACTGGAACGGCCCGTATCGCTCGATGCCCTGTCTGGCGCAGTCGGCGCACGAGTCGGTCAAAGCGGTTGGCGCTTCGAGCACAGATACGATTTGTACCCTGCTCTCAACGGTCAGCACGGAGCTGGATCCGGGCCGAACCCGGGCCAGGCGGACGTGCAATTCGCCCTGTGGACCCTGCAGCGAGTAGACCGGGCGGTCGGCCAGATCACAACCGAACAGGGCCGCTTCGATACCGGCCCACAAGTCCTCGAAATCCGCCGGAGTCTGCGGCCGGTCGGGCCATCTGCGGACGTCCAGGACGACCTCTAGGTCCGCGACGGCGTTCATGCGGAGCCTCCCGGTGTGGCACGCGGCTCCCGCTTGCGCTGCGCCGGGCGTCCACCCTGCCCGGGCTTGTTCTGCCCCGGCTGCCGCTGGTCGGTGTGCTTGGCGGGCCGCCCGCGCCGGGGGGCGATGGCCCGGCCCTCGGCGTCGACGCCACGGCGTCGGGCGATTGCGGCCGCCCATTCGTCGAGCAGCACTTGTGTCCGGCCCGGCGCGACCTGCAGCGCGGTGCTCAGACACGGGCCGCCGGCCCGGTCGTCCAGCAGCATGTCGGCCGCTATCCGGGAGAAGTGCGGTCCCTGGGTGCGCGCCCAGCCGCTGAGCAGGGCATCTTCGCTGTCGATTCGGCCCACTCCGGACTCGGCGAGATCGAGCAGGGCGATCAGCGGGAACAACTCCGCCGCCGTCGCCTGCAGATTGTCCAGCTCGACGGCCAGCGAATCGACGAGCAACTCCCGGGCCAGCACCCGTGCCGGCTGCTGGTCGGCCGCCTGGTCGCGACGCTCCAGGGTGAGCCGGGCGCGGATGCCGCGGGCTATGGCGCGGGCTCGGTTCTCCTCCAGCAGTGCCTGGTCCGGATTGGCCGTTCGGGCGCCGGCCCGGACCAGGCGCCGTGCTCGCACCCCGAACGCGGCAAGCAGCAGTGCGTGGGCGCGGGTGGCGGCCAGCGACACCGCCGCATCGATACAACCGACCGTGACCGTGAGCGTTCCGTCGGCCTCGACACTGGGGAATACGTCCATCCGGTCGATCGCCATTATGCCGTCCCGGCGGCGCAGTTCGGCAGTGACCCGAGCGAGGTGCTGCGGCGAAGTCGAGTCGAGATAGCGGGCGGCCACCTGTACATGCGAGTTGGCCAGCCGGTGCGAGCCCACCGGCGCGGCGCTGCGAAGGCTGGGTCGCCCGGTCAGCGCGATCAGCAGCGGGACGTGCTCGCGTATCAAATTGCACAGCACCTCCTGCTCAGCCGTCGAGGCGACCTCCAGAACGTGGACATCCGCGCCGGTGATCACGGGCGAGCCGGCGCCGAAATCGATACCCGGTGGAAAGCCGGCGTAGTCGGCCAGTGCTGCCCGCAAGGCGGCCGTCGCCTCCGCTCTGCTGTCCGGGCTGCCCTGCCAGCGCAGCGGCCCTGACGCCAGCCAGACGGCATCCGCGCCGCCAGCGGGCCGGATCACAACACTGCCGCGGGTCGTCGGCGAAGCGGCCCGACCCGGCACGAACGCCTTCTCGACCCGCTGACGCAATGCGCCGACCCGGATGACCGGTGCCTCGAGCATGCCCCGTTACCCCCTCGAATTACCAAACGTGTGCGGCGGTCAGTGATTCAGGTTGATGTCGGTGCCGACGACATCGTCCGAACCGTAGTCAGGCAGCACCGTGTCGGTCGTGTAACGCTGGCCGGAGAGCTCGATCTGCACGACGCCCGCCAGCCGGACGCAGTCGTCGTCGCCGATCCGCTCCGGGGTGTCGGCGGTCAGCACCTGGCCCGGCCCCCGGTCGGCCTGATACTTGCCACGCGCGGCAGCGGCACCGTCCCGGTGCACGGTCGACCCGTTCCTGGAGCCGAGATCGACCACTGTGAGCACGTCACGGGACTCCAGTTTCAACAGCAGGTGCACACTGCTGATCTTCGTAACCTCTGGCGGCATGCCGGGCACCGCTTCCAGCCCGATGCCGTCCTCCAGCCAGCCGCGTCCGAGCACGACCGGAAGCCCCTTCTCCAGCGGAAACCGCAGCAGACCGACCTCCGATCCGACGGCCGTCACGACAACCTGGCGGTAGACGCCACGCGGCCCCAGCGAGATCAGTTCCCGCTTGCACTCGGGACAGCAGGCCCGGTCGTACCTGTCGATCACCGGCCAGCTCAGCAGTTCGCCCTGGCGGTTCCGGCCCTCTCCACAAGCCCGGCTCAGACAACGCCAACGCGTTTCCAAGATCTTGTGGTGGCGCCTCGGATCGATTCGGGCGCCCTTGAATTCGGCCTCCTGCTCGGCCGCCGAGACCTTTCGATCCTGCTCGTGCTCGATGTGGCCGGTGCGGAAGACCGTCGCTCCTCCCTCCTGCTCCCAGGTCACGAACCGCTCCGGCTGCTCCTCGATCCAGGGGCGACGGCGTCGCTGGTCGACGAAATAGTCTCCGCTGATCACGGTGGCGTCCACCTCTTCGGCGTAGTCCAAGATCGGATCGTCGGCGAACGGGACGATCTCGATGCCGAATTCACGCGCGGCCGACTTGAACTGGAGCTGTTCATTCTCGGGCAGTAAGGACACGGTGCGCTTGTCGATGATGAGGCGCAACACTGAATCAGGAGGGCAGCCCGCCAATGTGCGTCAGATGCAGATCTCACGATTGAGTGCTACTAGCCGGTCTGCGTTGTAGCGCAATTCGTTCGCCGCCTGCACGCAGTTGCTTGTGGCTATGCCCACCGCTGGAGCCGTTCCGGGTCGTGCTACCTGCTACTGAGGCCGAAGTGTCGAGGTGAGTCGATGTCGGTCCGGCGTGTCGGCGTGACCCGGGCCTGGCGGGGATCTATACCAGGAGTGTGAGGTACGCCGATGGTGGCGGGCTGAACGCGAAGGGCCGGGCCCGCCGTGAGCTGGTGCGGATGCAGGCCGCGGACCTGTTCGAGGAGCAGGTACCGGCCGGGCGGGTCGCCGCGGTGCTGCGGGTGTCGGCCAAGTCGGCCTATCAGTGGCAGCAGACCTGGCGCCGTGACGGACGGGACGGGTTGCGGTCCCGGGGTCCCAGCGGTGGCCGGTGCCGGCTGGATGCGGTACGGCTGGCCCGGTTGCGGGCTGAGTTGAAGCGGGGTCCGGCTGCGCACGGCTGGGTCGAGGATCAGCGGTGGACGCTGCTGCGGATCGCGGTGCTGATTGGCCGGCTGTTCCATGTGCGCTACACCGAGCGGGGCGTGTCGTATCTGCTGCACCGGATGGGTTGGTCGCCGCAGGTGCCGGTGCATCGGGCGGTGGAGCGGGACGAGGCGGCGGCCGTGGCGTGGCGGGAGGAGACGTGGCCGCGCCTCAGATGACGGCCCGCGCGCTCGGGGCGTGGGTGTGTTTCGAGGACGAGGCCGGGCAGTCGTTGCGGCCGCCGAAGGCCCGTACCTGGTCGCGGCGCGGGGACACGCCGGCGGTGCCGGTGTCGGGGAAGGGGTCGGGCCGGGTGTCGATGGCCGGGCTGATCGCTACCCGGCCGGGGCTGCGGACGCGGCTGTTCTTCCGCATTCACGTGTATCGCGGCCGGAAGCGTGAGCCGAAGGGCCTGGGCGAGGCCGACTACATGCGGCTGCTGACCGCGGTCCACGCCCAGTTGCGGGCACCGTTGATCGTCGTGTGGGACAACATCAATCACCATGTCAGCGCGGTGATGCGGGCGTTCGTGCAGGCCCACGACTGGCTGACCGTGGTCCAGCTGCCCGCGTACACGCCGGAACTGAACCCGGCCGAGGGCGTGTGGTCGCATCTCAAACGCGGGCTGGGCAACCTCGCCGCCTGCAGTACCGGCCAACTCGCCGCACTCGTGCGGACCCGGCTCAAGCGCATGCAGTACCGGGCCGGCCTCCTCGACGCCTTCATCGCCGAAACGGGCCTCGCCTTGGAACCCCAACCACCGTGATCACCCCGACAGTTCAGCGTCGGGTAGCGACCGTTTGGCCGACTGCCGTCGATAAATTCATCGCCGGCTACCCCGGGCTGTTTCAAGAGGACCTCGATCCGCTCCTGGACACCGTACAACTCAGTGCTGCCTACGGATGGCACCGTAGTCGGGCATTGAGGTCTGCGTCTGTCCTGCGGACGAGTGAACCGGCGACCGATCCAGGGTCATTGCGTAGTCAGGTAGTTCCTGGTCACGGCGTCGATGAGGTCGTGTGGTCGGCGGTTGGCGCGTCTGGTGGCTCGGGCGATGTTGGGTTCGCCGTTGCTGCGGTGGAATCCGATCGCGGTGTTGCGGAGGACGGCTGCGACAGCAACTCCATGATCACCGATGGGTCGCACCCGTCTCGTATCAGCCCGGCCCCCGGCCCGGACACCGACATCCACCCAGGTCAAACACCTGTCAATCGACTACGCAAAGACCCTGGGCCCGCTGCGCGGACCTCGACCGATCCCCAGCGCGGCGCCGGTGGGGTCGACGCTCGCGTTACGGTCCACACCGAGGCGATGTTTGAGCCTGCGCGGCACAGTTGCGGACGCTGGGCTATAACGGTCCGCGGTCGATCATGCCGAGAGTGCCGGGTAAGGACAGCGGCGATGTGGTTCGTGGCTCGGGGCCGCAACCGCCGCGGTGTCGGCGCTGCCACGACCATCGGCGCCTCGATCGCAGACTTACATCCGCACCCTTAACGCGTGGGTTAAGGCAGCTTCACGCCACGGGACTTGCGTTGGATCCGGGCAGCTGCCAAAAGTCGAAAAGCAGTCTCTTGAAGTCGAAGCTGAGGTCCGTGTCGGCGAACGTCAGGCCGCCGCTCAGGTCGAGTACTGAGGCCGAAGTGTCGAGGTGAGTCGATGTCGGTCCGGCGTGTCGGCGTGACCCGGGCCTGGCGGGGATCTATACCAGGAGTGTGAGGTACGCCGATGGTGGCGGGCTGAACGCGAAGGGCCGGGCCCGCCGTGAGCTGGTGCGGATGCAGGCCGCGGACCTGTTCGAGGAGCAGGTACCGGCCGGGCGGGTCGCCGCGGTGCTGCGGGTGTCGGCCAAGTCGGCCTATCAGTGGCAGCAGACCTGGCGCCGTGACGGACGGGACGGGTTGCGGTCCCGGGGTCCCAGCGGTGGCCGGTGCCGGCTGGATGCGGTACGGCTGGCCCGGTTGCGGGCTGAGTTGAAGCGGGGTCCGGCTGCGCACGGCTGGGTCGAGGATCAGCGGTGGACGCTGCCGCGGATCGCGGTGCTGATCGGCCGGCTGTTCCATGTGCGCTACACCGAGCGGGGCGTGTCGTATCTGCTGCACCGGATGGGTTGGTCGCCGCAGGTGCCGGTGCATCGGGCGGTGGAGCGGGACGAGGCGGCGGCCGTGGCGTGGCGGGAGGAGACGTGGCCGCGCCTCAGATGACGGCCCGCGCGCTCGGGGCGTGGGTGTGTTTCGAGGACGAGGCCGGGCAGTCGTTGCGGCCGCCGAAGGCCCGTACCTGGTCGCGGCGCGGGGACACGCCGGCGGTGCCGGTGTCGGGGAAGGGGTCGGGCCGGGTGTCGATGGCCGGGCTGATCGCTACCCGGCCGGGGCTGCGGACGCGGCTGTTCTTCCGCATTCACGTGTATCGCGGCCGGAAGCGTGAGCCGAAGGGCCTGGGCGAGGCCGACTACATGCGGCTGCTGACCGCGGTCCACGCCCAGTTGCGGGCACCGTTGATCGTCGTGTGGGACAACATCAATCACCATGTCAGCGCGGTGATGCGGGCGTTCGTGCAGGCCCACGACTGGCTGACCGTGGTCCAGCTGCCCGCGTACACGCCGGAACTGAACCCGGCCGAGGGCGTGTGGTCGCATCTCAAACGCGGGCTGGGCAACCTCGCCGCCTGCAGTACCGGCCAACTCGCCGCACTCGTGCGGACCCGGCTCAAGCGCATGCAGTACCGGGCCGGCCTCCTCGACGCCTTCATCGCCGAAACGGGCCTCGCCTTGGAACCCCAACCACCGTGATCACCCCGACAGTTCAGCGTCGGTAGCTTGAGCTGGTTCTTGGCGACGGTATAAGAATGGCCCGAACCCAGCATGCTCCATCCGAGTTCCTGGACCACGTCGTGGCTTGGCAAGCGCAGTCCTCGCATGGCTGCCCCGAATTCGCGGGGGACGTACACGACCCTGTCGCTGAGACAGCCCAGCACAGTATCGACCCCGGCGTCCCGCAGCACACGGGCGACGCGTCCATACAGCTGTGGCGTACATGAAATCGCGACCATGGGCCCGACGTGGAGGAAGTGGTACCAGCCAACGGGCAAGTCGCTGTCGGCATTCTCCGCGGCCACCCGGAAGAAGGACGTCGTCACGCTGTCAAGGTGTTCGGATGTCCATACGAAGTACGTTGCGTAGAAGTCCGGTTGGCCGGCCGCCCTGCGGATGTCGCGGCGCATTGCCACGGGTATCTCGATCCTGACATGCAACTGGCTCGCCAGCGCTGCCACGACGGTGGCCCAGTGTGCCAGTCGTAGCAGTTCCTGGGGTGGCGGTAGTCCGTGGTCCCGCATGATCGTCTCGAATGCCGGCGCCGCGGCGATCTCGATCTCTTGCATCCAGTTGCTGTTGCAGTCGCCGCATAGGGCGGTCACCACGCTGTTTCGAATGTCGCCGCCGTGTTCGATCTCTCGATCGATGCCGCTCAACGCATGGCTGGCCGACCCAAGCCGCGTGATACCGTCGCCGGTTCCCATCAGGTCCCGGAACCGCTGCTGGAAGGGATGCGCCCTGGTGAGCTTCTCGTCTCGTCCGCAGTAGAAGCACTCCGCCATGGGCTTTCTCCAACGCGCTGGCTGACTGGCACTCAGCCTAGGCGCCGCCCCAGCAGCCAGTCATCCGAGTTAAGCGTGCAATACACCACCTGAAACGTCGCCGGACGGGCCCGCGAGCGGATGCGGCAGCCCGGTCATTGCGGCGAGGGCGGCGGCGACGGCTTGCAGGTCGGCGCGGATGTAGGTGGTGGTTGCTGGTCCGGTGGTGTCGGTGTGGCCGGCGTAGGCGCGGGCGACGCCATAACCGAAGTGCCGTTCGACCCACGTCAGCGTGGTGTGCCGCAGCCAGTGGGCGGTGATGCCGTGGGTGGCGACCCAGGGTAGGTGCTGGCCGATGCGGTGCCAGAGCTGGTCGTAGCGGCGGCTGGTCAGGGCGTTGCCGTTCGTGTACCGCAGCAGGGAGTCGGTCGGCAGGATCGCGCCGCGGACGGCGGCGTGCCGGCGGAGGTTGGCGGCGAGCTCGAGGCTGATCGGCTGCCAGCGCACCGTGCCGCCTTTCTCCCGTAGCAGGAGTAGGCCGCGTTCGGCGTCGAGGTCCTGCAGCCGCAGGCCGAGGGCGCCGCCGCGCCGGCAGGCGGTCTCGGTGTGTAGGCGCAGCAGGAGAGCGTCGAGGATGGTGTCGTTGCCGGTGGTGCGGGCGACTGCGTTGATGTCGGTGAGCTCGTCGGGGGTCAGCGCTCGCCGCGTGCTGGGGAGGCGCCGGGGTTTGGCGACGCGGTGTGCGGGGCTGTCGGCGGCTTGGATGAGCCCGTCGGCGATGGCCTGGTTGTAGAAGGCGCGGGCGGCCGCGACGAGGAGCTCGCCGGCGTGCCGGCCGTTGCGACTGTTGCGTCGGACCCGCGCGCGGTCGGTAACGCGTTGCCGCAGGGCTTGGATGTCGCCGGCCGTGACGGCGTCGATTGGGATGCCGGCCCAGGTCGTGGCCATGCGTTGCCAGTAACTGCGGTAGGCGCGCAGCGCGCCCGGGCCGGCGGCGGCGAGGACCTGTGGGAGGTAGGCGTCGAATGCCGGTCTTGGCGGTTGCGCGGAGCGCTGTAGGTCGGCGAGGGTGACGCCGAGGTCGGCCAGGAGCTTCCATGCCTGTGCGACGCGCGCCGGGTCAGCGGTCATGGCCGTCGGCTGTCAGGTGGGTGTGGAGGTTCGCGAGCAGCCGTGCGACCGTTGCCGCGGGGTGCACGATCAGCAGGTGGTGGGCGGGTTCGGCGGCGAGGACGACGAGGTCGCCGGTGCTGACGGCGCACATCTGCCGGACCGCGACGGGCAGCGCGAGGTCGCCGCGGGCACCGATCAAGTGGCGGCCGTTGGCTGTTGCCTGGATCAGGACTGCGCCGTCGATGACGTCGATGCGCACCCGGTGCCCGGGGCGCCAGCCGAGCTGGTCGAGCAGCGAACGCGCGGACACCCGGCCTGACCGGTCAAGCCGTGCGATGTCCAGCGTCGGCAGCGCCGGCACGGATTCCTGCCACGCGTACGAGCTCGTCGGCAAGGTCGGCAGCGGGCCGGTTTCGGCCGGCGGCGGGGGAGTGGTGTGGGGATCAGTGCGGCGATCATCTGCTCGGCGTCGGCCGGGATGGTGCGCTGGATGGCGGTCATCCTGGTCGCCCGCACTGGGTCTTGACGTGCGCAAACCGGGCCGGGTGGTTACCCGCTCGGTTCAGGTGGCGGGGGTGCCTGCGTGTGCGCCGGATTCTGGTCTTGGTGTTTTTCCACCAAGGGTGGTGTCGAAGGTCCGAGTTGGATTGCAACTACATGATCTTCCTTCGTCAGGAACTGCGGCTTCTCTGAGGGATGATGGGAGCGAGTCCACATCGGACTGCTGGTGGATCTGGTAGTACCTCCTCGATGCGGCCGGCCTGCAGGTCCAACTCGTCGATGCCCGTGGTGTCAAGAATGTGCCCGGCCCCGGCCAAGACGGACAGGTTGGATGCGGTGTGGCCGGCCGATCTCGTCGGGAAGGGCATGCTGCGGCCCTCGTTCGTGCCGCCCGGCGCTAATCCGGGGGGCTACGCGATTGCACCTGGATGCGGTGGACTTGGCCCGTAACTGGCAGTGGCTGGAGGAACTGCTCGAAGACGCGCTGATCAAGGTCACCGTGGTGGCCAGCAAGCTGCTGGTGGGAGATGCTGGACAGTGTGCGTGTCTTGCCGGCGGCGATTTCGATCGCCGCCGTATTCCACCCGGAGGACGACGACTACCTCGTCGACCGCGAGACCATCGTGATGCACTGCGAGGTCCCCGCCCGGCTGGACCTCGAACCGCCGTCCTTGAACGGATGACGCCCGGACAACTCGTCGGGCTGGCCATCGATGTTGCCCACGAAGGGCCGGCCGCCGGTGAACTGCCGGTGCCTGCCGGGAGTTCGGGCCGCGGATGTCTCCGTCGCGTGGCCAGTACACGGCTGGGTCCCTCCTGCAGGTCTGCGCCCAGGCCGCGGCGTGGACCAAATTAAGCTGTGCTCGCGGCACTCGGCGGCAGGATCGGGTCGCCAGGCTGCGGCGATGGTGACGGGAGACGGGAGACGGATGGCCTACTTCCGGATCGGCGGCGTTGATCTGTATTCGGAAGTCGCCGGCGAGGGCGATCCGGTCCTCCTGTTGCACGGCGGCTTCTGTTCGCTCGAGTTCATGCGGGCGCAGTCCGACGCGCTCGTGGCCGGTTACCGCGTGTTCGCCTTCGAGCGTCCGGGGCACGGCCGCTCGGCGGATATCGACGAGGAGTATGGGTACGCGCGCGGCGTCGCCGACACCCTGGCCTATCTCGATGCCGTCGGCCTCGAGCCGGTGCACATCGTCGGCTTCAGCGATGGCGCGATCATCGGGCTGCTGCTCGCGCTCGACCATCCGGCGCGGGTACGCTCGCTGGTTGCCATCAGCGCGAACCTTGATCCGTCGGGGTTCACGGATGCGGCCGAGGCCGGTGGCGGCCCAGTGCTCGACGCGCCCGCGGATCCCCCGGAGCAGGAGCCGGATGCCGAGCGGATGCAGTATGAGCGCCTTTCGCCGGATGGCCCGGAGCATGCCGATGTCGTGCTGGCCAAGCTGTTCCGCCTGTGGACGAGCGAACCGCACATCGATCCGGCCGACCTGGCCCGGATCGCGGTGCCGGTGCTGGTGATGTCGGGTGACCGCGACGCGATCCGGCCCGGCCACAGCCTGCTCATCGCCGCGTCCATCCCCGGCGCGCAGCTGTGCATCGTGCCGGGGACCACGCACCGCCTCGTCACCGAGCGCCCCGAACTCGTCAGCACACTCATCCGGGACTTCCTGCAGCAGGCGTCCGCGGGTACTGCTCAGCCGGGGGAGCGGCGGAGCAGCCAGACGAAGTAGGGGGCTCCGACCAGGGCCATCATGAGCCCGGCGGGGATCTGGGCGGGGGCGATGAGCGTGCGGCCGAGGGTGTCGGCGACGCAGACGAGCAGGCCGCCGAGCAGCATGGCGACCGGGATGATGCGTCCGTGCCGGACGCCGACGAGGGCGCGGGCGATGTGCGGGGCGACGAGTCCGACGAAGCCGACGACGCCGATCGGGATCACGCTCACGGCACCGGCGATCGCCGCGATCGCGAGCAGCGACAGTCGCGCGCCTTCGCGGCGGACGCCGAAGATGCGCGGAGTGTCCTCATCGATCGCCAGGAGGTCGAGCTGGCGGCGCATCAGCAGCACCGCGGGGGTCGCGAAGAGCAGCACGACGGCGACCGGGAGCACATCGGCGAAGGTCCGGCCGTAGGTCGTGCCCGAGAGCCAGGTGAGGATGCGTGGCGTGTCCCACGGGTCGGCGCGTAGCAGCAGGAAGGTGCTGACGTCGCTGAGCGCGTATCCGCAGCCGATGCCGATGAGCAGGAAACGGTCCGGCAGGAGACCTCCGCGCCAGGCCAGCAGCGCGATGAGGGCGAAGGTGCCGAGCCCGGTCCCGACGGCGGCGACGATGAGCGCAGGACGCCCGCTGGTCATGCCGGAGGTCACGACGATCACGGCGCCGAGGCCGGCGCCGGCGGTGATGCCGAGCACACCCGGTTCGGCCAGTGGGTTGCGCACCGTGCCCTGCACGACGGTGCCGGCCAGTGCGAGCGCCGCGCCGGCGGTGACGGCCGCCGCGACCCGTGCGGCCCGGTCGTCGAGCGCCCGGCCGATCAGCTCGGGCGCGGCGCCCCGCAGCCAGAGCGCGATGTCGCCGGTGCGCAGCCACAGGCTCCCGGCCAGCAGGCCGGCCAGCACCGCCGCGACGAGCACCACCGCCGCGACGGCTACGACGACGAGGAACCGGCGGCGGGAGCGGGTCGCGACGCGCGCCTGCGGCGCCTCGCGCGCGGCTCCCGCGTCGCGCAGCCGGAGCGAGAGGATCACGATGACGGCAGCGCCGAGCAGCGAGGTCGGAACGCCGGTGGGAATCGAGGCGGCCGCCTGGGCACCGAGAACCGCCCGGAGCACGGCGTCCGCGAGGAGCACGAGGAGCGCGCCGACCAGCCCGCAGGCCGGGATGAGGACGGCGTGCCGGGCGAGCACGCCGACGCGGTTCGCGGCGAGGCGCACGGCGACGGGCGCGGCGAGGCCGATGAAGGCGATGGGGCCGGCGAGCGTCACCGAGATGCCCGTCAGGAGGACGGCGCAGAGCACCGCGGTGACCCGGGTCGGCCCGATCAGCACGCCGAGCGAGGCGGCCGCGTCGTCGCCGAGGCCGAGCACGTCGAGCCGCCGGGACAACAGTAGGCCGGCGCAGAGCACGACGATGATGACCGGGGCGGCGCGACCGGCGGCGTCGAGGTTCAGCTGTGCGAGCGAACCGCTGCCCCAGGCGTACAGCCCGATGGTGCTCTCCTTGAACAGGATCAGCAGCATGGCGGTCGCCGCGTCGAGCGCCAGCGCGACCGCCGAGCCGGCGAGGATCAGCCGGGTCGACCCGAGGCCCGCGGCGCTCCCGGCGAGGGCGAGCACGAGTCCCGCCGCGAGCAGGCCGCCGCCGAAGGCGACGGCGCCCGAGGCCCACAGCGGCACCGCGAGACCGGCCGCGGCGACCAGGCACAGCGCGAAGTAGGAGCCGGCCGTGACCGCGAGGGTGTCCGGAGCGGCCAGGGCGTTGCGGGTGACCGACTGCAGCAGCGCGCCGGCCGTGCCGAGCGCCACGCCGACCGCGATCCCGGCGAGCACGCGCGGCAAGCGGGAGCCGGTCAGCACATTCCCGATCGGTACGCCGCCGACGTCCTCGCGCGCCCCGAACAGGTACCGCAGCAAATCCCAGAAACCAACTCCCGAGGTGCCCTGCGTCACGTGCCACAGCCCGACCGCGGCGACGGCCACGAGCAGGACAACCAGGACGGCCGCCCCGCTCGCGCCGCGACCGGGCCCGACGCGGGGCAGCGGCCGCGGCGCCGGTGTGTCGCTCACCCCTTGGTCAGGATGTTCACGTAGGCGTCAATCGCCTGCTCGTTCGACAGCGGGCCGCCGGCGCCCCAGACGCCCGCGGGGAAGGCGTACGCGCGGCCCTCCTTCACGGCCGGGAGGGAGGTCCAGATCGGGCTCTTGCGCAACTCGGCGACGTAGCTGTCCGGGGTGTCGTCGTCGGAGTAGAACAGGGTCGCGCTGCCGACGGCGGTGAGTCCCTCGATGTCGGTTTGCGCGAGACCGTAGGCGGGATCGACGCCTCCGTTGCCGTAGGTCTTGTCGATCTCGTCTGTCCAGGCCGGGGTCAGGCCGAGCTGTTCGCCGAGCTCGGTGAACAGGGCGCCCTTGCCGTACGGTCGGATGACGACGTTCCCGCCCTCGATCCAGCCGTCGAAGAACAGGAAGTTCGTCGTCTTCACGGGGACGGCCGCGACCTTCTGCTTGGCCTCGGCGAGGTGCTGGTCGAACTGCCGCAGTACCTGCTCGGCGCGCTCGGTGCGGCCGACGGCCGTGGCGATCATCGAGAAGACGTTCTTCATGTTCTTGATCTGGCCGGAGGCGTCGGCCCCGAGGGTGGCGAGCACGGGGACCCCGCGCTGCTGGAGCTTGACGAGCAACTCGTCGTCGGCCTTGAACGCTTCCACGATGATGAGATCGGGGTTCGTGGCATACAGCGCATCCAGGTCGGGCTCACCGCGCTGGCCGACGTCGACGACGCCCTGGGGAAGCGACTCCGCCTTCACATAGGTGCCGTATCCCTTCGAATCGGCGACCGCGACCGGGGTGCGGCACAGGGTGAGCAGGTCCTCGGTCTGCTGCCATTCCAGGACCGCGACCCGCTGGGCCGGCTTGGCGAGTTCCACCTTGCGGCCGACGCCATCCGTCAGCGACACCGGGCCGGTGGAGGTCTTCGTGGTGTCGTCGGCACAGCCCTGCGAGGAGGGAACGACCGCGCTGGGCCCGGTGCCGGCGGAGTCGACGTCCGTGGTACCGCAGGCCGTCACCGTCACGGCGATCGCGGCGAGCGTCGCGGCAGTGGCCGCGAGGCGGGTGGCAAGGGTCATGTGAGGTTCTCTCCCGGATGGATCGTGGATGGTGCCGAAGCGACGTTCCGGTTGCGGGCCGGATGCCGCCCGACAGGGTCGATGCGGAGGCGACCGGTGCGCGGATCGACGCCGACCTCGACGCGCAGGTCGTAGACCTCACCGATGTGCTCGGCGGTCAGGACCTCGAGCGGGTCGCCCGCGGCGTGGATGCGACCGGCGTGCATGAGCAGGAGCGTGTCCGCGACGCGGGCGGCATGGTCGAGGTCGTGCAGCACGATGCCGACGGCGACGCCGTGCTCGTCGGCGAGATCGCGGACCAGGTCGAGCGTCTCGATCTGGTAGCGCAGGTCTAGGTGATTCGTCGGCTCGTCGAGGAGCACGACGCCGGTCTCCTGGGCCAGGCAGGCGGCGAGCCACACGCGCTGCGCCTCGCCGCCGGAGAGTTCGCCGACCGGACGCTGGGCCATGTCCTGCACGCCGGTGAGCTCCATTGCACGGTTGACCGCGTTG
Source organism: Dactylosporangium sp. CA-092794 (assembly GCF_050948465.1). NCBI lineage: Bacteria > Bacillati > Actinomycetota > Actinomycetes > Micromonosporales > Micromonosporaceae > Dactylosporangium > Dactylosporangium sp. CA-092794. The sequence goes on from NZ_CP192044.1 coordinate 3,313,290, forward strand.
CGGTCCGCCGCGGACGGCCCCGCGAAGCCGCGCCGGTGCGGATGGCGCCCGAACGCGACGACCTCGCCCACCGTCAGCCCGTGCGGAGCCGGACGCGACTGCGAGAACAGCGTGACCTCCCGCGCGAACTGCCGCGCGCTCAGCAGCGACACCACGCGTTCCTGCTCCCCGTCACCGCCGCGGAGCACCACGCGGCCGTCATCCACACGATGGAGCCGGGCGAGGGCACGCAGCAGCGTGGACTTCCCGCTGCCATTCGGCCCGACCAGCGCCGTCACGCGACCGGGCGACAGCACCACCGAGACGCCGCGGACGACCACGGTCTTCCCGTAGCGCAGCACCAGCTGTTCACCACGCAACGTGATCGCCGCATCCAGCCCGGCGGCCGCACGGCGATCGGCGAGAGGCGCAGACGGCGTGGGCATCGGTCGGCTCCGGATCACTGGGGGCAGCGGGCGCGCGGCACCGTTACAGAAGGTCGGGCGCGCCGCGCCGTCGTGTTCCAGGCTTGGTCGAGGCGACCGAGTCAAGTAAGGGTTGCCTTGCCTCAGCAGGCTAAGCGACGATCAAGCTGTCGGCAATCCGGTATCTGGGACAGGGGATACGGGATTCCGGACATCGGACTCGATGCCCGACCGCGTATTCGCGAGCACGCCGGGAGTCACCCTCATCACCCTGCGGAACGCGGCGATGAACGTACTCGGCTGGGCGTAGCCGAGCCATTCGGACACCCGCCGCACATCGGCGCCCTCCGACAGCAGCACCAGCGCCCCATGGATGCGCAGCGCCTGCCGCCACTGCGCGAACGACAGCCCTGTGGCGCTGCGGAACGCTCGAGTGATCGTTCGGTCGCTCAGGCCCAGGTGGGCCGCCCACTCCTGCAGGCCGCGATCGTCAGCGGGATCATCGAGCAGCGCCTCGGCGATTGCGTCGATCCTCGGATCCCCCGGCAACGCCAGCGCGAACTGTCGCTCGGAGGGCTCGAGCACGTCGAACACGACTGCCTCGGTCCGCGCTCTCGCCTCCGCATCGAGATCCTTGCGCACCAGGCGCAACAACAGCGACTCCAGCAGTGGCGTCATCGCGATCGACGTCGGCCCGGCGAACGCGACCGGCGTGCGGTCGGGAGCGAAGAACGCATCGCAGAAGTTGACCTTGGCCGTCAGCCGGCCCCCGTGGACCACTCCGGCGGGTATCCACAGGCCAAACCCCGCCGGCACGGTGAAGATCCGGTTCCCGACACGGGAGGTCAAGGTCCCGCCACGCACCCACACCAGCTCGTGCATCGGATGCGAATGCGGCGACCACTCGGTCGGGACCCCGGTCAGTTCCGACTCGGCGACGATCGCGGACGGTAGGGGGCCGCACTCCGGCGCCGACACGGCCCGGCGGACCACCGTAGTCCGTTCCCGCCGCCAGGTGCCAAGACCGATGTCATCGCGGGTCGACGGAACCATACCGACGAGCCTACGCGGCAGTGTACCCACCGCAGAGCGGGGAAGTTCGCCCATGTCGCGCCGCGAACCATGTGATGTCGACCCATACGACGGCCGGGCCCCACCCGGAAAGAATGGGGCGGCCCAGGTAGTCGACCAGGAAGCGAGCGACCGCATGAAGGCATTCGACGTGGCCGTCGTGGGCATGGGCGCTCTCGGCAGTGCCGCCGCGTACCACCTCGCTCGGCGGGGTGTGAACGTCGTCGCGTTCGAACAATTCGAGCTCGGGCACGTGCGCGGCGCCTCGCACGATACGTCGCGCATCATCCGGACCTCGTACGGGTCGCCGGCGTACGTGCGGCTCGCCAAGTCCGCCTACCGGGACTGGGCCGAGTTCGAGGCGGTCGCCGGAGAACGGTTCGTCACCATCACCGGCGGTCTGGTCTTCTGCCCGACGGAGGGGCCGTATCCCGCCGGGGATTTCACGTCCAGCCTCAGTGCCGCCGGCATCGACCATGAGCTGCTCGGCGCGGCGCAGGTGCACGCGCGGTGGCCGCAGTTCCGGATCCCCGAGCGCGTGGAGACCGTCTACACACCCGACTCCGGGATCGTCCACGCGTCCCGTTCGGTCGCTGCTCTGCAGATGCAGGCCCGCGCGCACGGCGCCGCCATCCGCGACCGCACACGGGTGGAGCGGCTGAGCGCCGGCGAACGCGGCATCGTGATGCACACCCGCGAGGGGGACGTCCGCGCGGGACGGGTGATCCTCGCGGCCGACGCGTGGACGAACCGGCTGCTGGAGCCGCTCGGCGCGCCGATCCCGCTGATTTGCATGCAGGAACAGGTCACCTACTTCAAGCCGGGGGATCCGCGGGCCTTCGACCGCGACCGTTTTCCCGTGTGGATCTGGGAGGACAACCTCTGCTTCTACGGGTTCCCGACCTACGGCGAGCCTTCGATCAAGGCAGCCCGCGACATGTCGAACAATCTGATGGCGCCGGACGAGCGTACGTTCGTGGCCTCACCGGAGCTCGTCGACGAGCTGTCCGCGTTCCTGCACGGCATCATCCCGGGCAGCGGGCAGGTGCTGCGCACGGTGACTTGTCAGTATGCGATCACGCCCAACCGCGACTTCGTCATCGGCCCGCTGCCGGAGCACTCCGACATCATCGTCGCGCTGGGCGCCGGCCATGCCTTCAAGTTCGCCCCCGCGATCGGGCGGATTCTCGCCGAACTCGCCACCGAAGGCGGGTCCGGCGATGACATCTCGGCCTTCGCGGTACCGCGCCGGATCGGGACGGCGGCGCGGTAGCGGTCCTACCGCGCGGCGAGCTCCTCGCCGCGGCGGACGGTGCGCGCGATCGCGGCGACGAGATCCGGCCAGAGCTCCCAGGGGATGAGGTGACCCATGCCGGGATGGATCTGCAGCTCGGAGCCGGGGACCGCCTCGGCGATGTCGACCGAGGAGCACCAGTGCAGCACGTCGTCGTCGCGGCCGTGGAACACGAGCGTCGGCACGTTCACCCCGCGCAGCCGCTCCAGCCGCTCGGGCGCGCGCCGCAGCGCCGACCACTGCCGGGCGAAGCCCTCGGGGGCGTACCCACGGTCGTAGGCCTCGCCGGCCGCCCAGCGGTGCCATGCCTCCTGCCGGTCGTAGCGTTGCGGTCCGGTCGTGCGGATCACGTCCATCGTGAAGGCGACGACCTCCTCGCGGGAGTGCCGCGCCGGCACGACCGTGAGGTCCTCGCGCTCGCCGTGCAGGATGTAGCGTGGGTCCTGCCCCGGGATGGTGCTGATCAGCCCCAGGCTGCGCACCCGGCCGGGATGATCGAGCGCCGCCATCTGCGCGATCATCCCGCCCATCGAGTGCCCCACGAGGTGCCCGGCCGGCACGCCGAGGGCGTCCAGCACGCGGATCACGTCGTCGCCCATGTCCGACAGCTCGTAACCGCCGTCGATGTCGGCCTCGCCCCCGAAGCGCTGGGAGTAGCCGGTGTCGCGGTTGTCGAACCGCACGACGCGGAAGCCCTGCGCGGCCAGCAGCGCCACGAAGTCCTCGGGCCAGCTGATCAGCTGCGCGCCTCCGCCGGAGACGAGCACGAGCGCGGGGCCGGCGGGATCGCCCGCCACGTCGTAGAAGATCTCGATCCCGTCGGTGTTCGCGTATGGCATCCGGTCGTCCCTTTCAGAGGTTGGCCCAGGTGAAGCCGCCGGCGACGAGGGTGGCGGCGACGGGCATGGCGCGCAGCTCGTCGCGGGTGGCGGCAGCCGGGTCGCGGTCGAGCACGACCAGGTCGGCGGGGTCGCCCAGGGTGACGCCCGTGCGGCCGCGGGTGCTGGCGGCCAGCGCGGTGGGCAGCGAAAGCCGCTGCTCGGGGTGCCAGGGCTCGCGGTCGCCGCGACTGCGGCTGGTGGCCGAGGCGATGGCGAGCCAGGGGTCGAGCGGGGCGACCGGGGCGTCGGAGCCGAGCCGCAGGGCGACGCCGGCCCGGTGCAGGGAGCCGTAGGCGAAGGCCGCGCCGGTGCGGCCGGCCCAGTGCCGGTCGGCGATGTCCCGGTCATCCATCGCGTGCTCGGGCTGCACGCTGGCGATGAGGCCGAGCGCGGCGAACCGGGCCACGTCGGGGTCGCGGACGAGCTGGGCGTGTTCGACGGTGCCCGGGATGCTCAGGGCCTCGAAGGTGTCGAGGACCTCGGTGTTGGCGCGGTCGCCGATGGCGTGGACGGCGGCGGCGATGCCGTGGGCATGGGCGTGGGCGAGCAGCTCGCGCAGCCGCTCGGGGCGCACGATCGCGGTGCCGCAGGCGTCGGGGTGGGCGGGGTCCAGGCCGGGGTACGGGTCCCAGCACAGGGCGGTGCGGGTGTTGAGGGAGCCGTCCACCACGACCTTGAGCCGGCCCATGGTGATCAGGCCGGACGGGTCGAGCGGGGCGCCGGTGCGCAGGCCGGCGGCGATGGCCGCGTCGAGGCGGTCGGGCCAGACGGACACCTCGACCCGCAGCGCGGTGACGCCGGCGGCGACCCGGGCGGGCCACTCGGCGATATTGTCGGTGTTCTCGAAGTCCACGATGCCGACCACGCCGCGGGCGGCGGCGGCCAGGGCCGCCTCGCGGAAGTCGTCGGCGGTGATGAGGCGGCCAGCCCGCAGGTCGCGGGAGGCGGCGAACCACGGGCCTTCCCGCAGTACCCCCGAAGCATCGACGGTCGCCCCGAGCATCGCCGCGGCGGGGGAGTTCAGCCACGCGCAGTGCAGGTCGCCGCTGATGAGCACCACCGGCGTCGCGGGGGCGACCGCGTCCAGCCCGGCGAGCGTCGGCGCGTCGGGCCACAGGCCGTCGCGGAAGCCGTAGCCGGTCAGCGGGCCGGGCGTGCCGGCCAGGTGGGTGCGGACCCGGGCGAGGACCTCGGCGGCGCTGGCCGTGCCGGACAGGTCGAGCCGGCGGTGCTGGATGACCCACTGCGTGAAGTGCACGTGCTCGTCCCACAGGCCGGGCATGACGAACCGGCCGTCCAGGTCCACCACCCGGACGCCGGGCGCCTCCAGCGTGCCGCGGGGGGCGACGGCGGCGATCCGGCCGCCGCGCAGCAGGATGTCATGGCGCTCGTCGGCCGCCGCGAACCGGGCGTCGCGCAGGAACAACATGGCTCTCCGATCACTGGGAAACCCGCGGGTCGATGATGCCGTAGACGAGATCGACGACGAAGTTGGCGATCACGATGAGGAACGCCGAGAACAGCGTGAGCCCGACCACGACCTGCAGATCGAGCAGCCGCACGGCGTCGATCAGCCGGGCGCCGAGGCCGTACATGGAGAACACCTTCTCCACGATGATCGCCCCGCCGAGCAGCGCGCCGAGGTCGAGACCGAAGACGGTCACCACCGGGACGATGGCGTTGCGCAGCCCGTGGCGCAGCACGACTCGCCGCTCGCGCAGCCCCTTGGCCCGGGCGGTGCGGATGTAGTCCTCGCCGAGGGCCTCCAGCAGTTGGGCGCGGGTGAGCCGGGTGTACACCGCCGCCGTCACCAGCGCCAGCGAGCACCACGGCAGCAGCAGGTGCAGCAGCCATTCCCCGGGGCTCTCCAGCAGCGGCACGTAGCCGCCGGTCGGCAGCCAGTGCAGGGTGAAGCCGAAGAGCAGGATCGCCAGCAGCCCGACCAGGTAGACGGGGGCCGACACGCCCGCCATCGACAGGGTCATGACGGTCCGGTCGAGCGGGCGACCGCGGCGCACCGCCGACGCGACCCCGCCGCCGACGCCGAGCAGCAGCCACAGCACAGCCGCGCCGACCGCGATCGACGCCGTCACCGGGAAGCCGGCCGCGATGACCTCGGAAACGCTCGCGTTCTGCTGGAACGAGTAGCCGAAGCACGGCGCGGCGCAGACCACCGCCGCGGCGCCGGTGCCGAAGGTGCGCCCGGCCACGATGCCCTTGCCGAAGGCGTACAGCTGCTGCCACCACGGCAGGTCGGTGCCCATGAACGCCTCGGCCCGGCGCAGGTTGTCCGGCGTGCACGGCCGGCCGCACGACAGCCGGGCCGGGTCGGCCGGCAGCAGGTAGAACACCGCGTAGGTGATGACCGCGATGAGTATCAGGACCAGCACCGTCGCGACCAGCCGGACCAGGACGAAACGCACCGTGCTCGCATTCATGCCCGGCCTCCGCGCGGGTCGAGGGCGTCGCGCAGACCGTCGCCGAAGGCGTTGAACGCGAACGTGACGAGGAACAGGGCGAGCCCGGGGAACACCAGATACATGGGGCTGGTCTGCATCCAGCCGACGGCGTCGCCGATGGTCCGGCCCCACGAGGGCGTGGGCGGGGCGACGCCGACGCCGAGGAAGGACAGCACCGCCTCGATGCCGATCATCCCGGGCACCACGATCGTGGTGACCACGATGACGGTCGCGGCGATGTTGGGCAGGACGTGCGAGCGGATGACGTGCCGCCGGGGCGCGCCCATGACGGTGGCCGCGGCGACGAATGCCCGCTCCCGCACGGCGAGGGTCTGGCCGCGCACCACCCGCGCGATGCCGGGCCAGCCGAACGCGCCCATGATGAGGATCAGGAACAACGGCCGCGGGAACCCGGCCGGGACGATCGTGGTCAGCGCGATGATGAACACCAGCAGCGGGAAGCCGAGGATGACGTCGACCGCGCGGCCGGCGACCCGGTCCGGCCAGCCGCCGAGGAACCCCGAGACCAGCCCGACCAGCACGCCGACGCACGCCGAGACCGCGGTAGCGCCGAGGCCGACGAGCAGCGAGGTGCGCGCCCCGTGCACGACGACCGCGAAGAGGTCGCGCCCGGTGAGGGGCTCCACGCCGAACCAGTGGGCGGCGCTGATCCCGCCGCCGAAGCCGCGCGGCACGCCCGAGTCGTCGAGCAGATCCAGATGGTACGTATACGGATCCTGCCCGGTGATCGCGCTCAGCGCGGGCGCGAGCAGCGCCGCGAGCACGAAACCCACGATCGTGACCGCGCCCGCGACGGCCCAGCGGTCGCGCAGCACGGCCCGCACGATCCGCCGCGCGCCGCCGCGGCCGGCCGCCGCCTCGTCCCCGGCGGGTCCACCGTGGACGGCGTTGTTGACGGTCATGGCGCACGCTCCAGGGTCGCGGGCGGCTCGGCCGCGCTGCGCCAGGCCGCCCGCCGGACCCGCTGCTCATCGGGGTCGGCGACCGGGGCGGCGGCGAGCAGCCGCAGCGTGTAGGGGTGCCGCGGCGAGCGCAGCACCGCGTCGGCGGGCCCCGCCTCGACGATCCGGCCGGCCCGCATGACGGCCACGTCGTGGGCCAGCCGGTGCACGACGCCGAGGTCGTGGCTGATGAACAGGCAGGCGAAGCCGAACTCGGCGCGCAACGACACCAGCAGGTCCAGCACCCGGGCCTGGACCGATACGTCGAGGGCGCTCGTCGGCTCGTCGGCGATGAGCAGATCGGGGCGCAGCGCCAGGGCGCGGGCGATCGCCACCCGCTGGCGCTGCCCGCCGGACAGCTCGTGCGGATAGCGCCGGGCGTAGCCGGCCGGCAGCTGGACCGCGTCGAGCAGCTCGGCCACCCGGGCGGCTCGCGCCGCCGCCGGCAGCTCGGACAGCAGGCGCATCGGCTCGTCGATGACGCGGCCCACCGGGTAGCGCGGGTCGAGCGACGAGGCGGGGTCCTGGAACACGTAGCCGATGCGCCGCCGCACGGCGCGCAGCGCGGCGCCCGACGCGCGGGCCAGGTCGGTGCCGCCGACGCGAACGGCGCCCTCCCGCACGCCGACCAGGCCCGCCAGCGCCCGGCCGAGGGTCGACTTGCCCGACCCGGACTCGCCGACCAGCCCCAGCGTGCGGCCGCGCACGATGCGCAGGTCGACCCCGTCGACGGCGACCGTGCGCCGCCGGCCCCAGCCGTCGCCGCCGTAGACGATCCGCGCACCGCGCACCTCCGCGATGGCCTCGCCGAGGGCCGCCTCGGGTGCCGCGCCGCCGGCGTCCGCGCGCAGCCGATCCAGGCGCGGCACGGCGTCGAGCAGTTCCCGGGTATAGCTCCGGGCCGGTGCGGCGAAGACGGTCCGCGCGTCCGCCCGCTCCACCACTTCGCCGCCGCGCATCACCACGACGTCGTCGGCGAGGTCGGCGACCACGCCCATGTCGTGGGTGATGAGCAGGATCGCGGTGCCCCGGGTGGCGCGCAACGTCCGGAGCAGGTCGAGGATGCCCGCCTGCACGGTGACGTCGAGGGCGGTCGTCGGCTCGTCGGCGATCAGCGCCACCGGATCGCAGGAGATGGCCATGGCGATCATCGAGCGCTGCAGCTGACCGCCGGAGAGCTCGTGCGGGTGCGACCGGGCGATCCGGGCGGCGTCCGGTAACCCCGCGGAGCGCAGCAGCTCGGCGACCCGCTCGCGCAGCCGGCGCCCACGCGCCGGAGCGCCGTGGGTCCGTAGCGCCTCGGCGATCTGCCAGCCGATGGTGTACGCCGGGTTGAAGGCGCTCATCGGCTCCTGGAAGATCGTGCCGATCCGCCCGCCGCGGACCCGGCGCAGCCGGCCCGGCCGGGCGCCCACCAGCTCCTCGCCCTCCAGCCGGACGCTGCCGGTCACCCGGGCGGAGGGCGGCAGCAGGCCGAGCGCCGCCATGGCGGTGACGCTCTTGCCCGACCCCGACTCGCCGACGAGCGCGAGGACCCGCCCGGCGCGCAGCTCGAAGCTCACGTCGGTCACGGCCGCGCGCGCCGGGCGGCGGGGGTCGTCCCGGTCGGCGAACGCGACCCGCAGGCCGTTCACCGCCAGGACGACCGGATCCGTCGATGCCGTCATTGCTTCAGCGACACCGTCAGGTAGTTCTGGAACGGGGGATAGGCGGCGACGAACATGTTCTGCACGTTGCTGCCGCGCAGGAACGCGTTGCGGCCGAAGGTGAGCGGTATGACGGGCGCGCTCTGCATCACGGCCCGGTCGGCCTGGGCCCACAGCTGCTGCGCCTTGGTCAGGTCGGGCTCGGCCACCGCGGCGTTGAGCAGGGTGTCCACCTCGGGGTCCTTGAACCGGGAGAGGTTGTAGCCTCCGCCGCCGATCTGGCTGGAGTGGAACAGCGGATAGACGTTGCCCCACGCGCTGGGGAAGTCCGGCAGCCACCATGACAGCATCAGGTCGTAGCCGGGGGGTGCGTCGCCGGTCGCGTCGGTGTACATCGTCGCGGGGTCCAACGGCACCATCGTCACCGCGACGCCGGCCCGCTGCAGGCCCTGCTGCACGGCCTGCCCGATCGCCTGGGACTGCTCGTCGTTGGCCACCCACAGCGTGAGCTTGAGATCCCGGTCGTGGCCGGCCTGCGCGAGCAGGCTCTTGGCCTTGTCGGGGTCGCCCGAGTCGCCCGCCGGGTAGAGGTCGTAGTCCTGCCGGCCCGGGATGCCCGGCGTGATGAGGGTGCTCGCCTTCACCGCCGCGCCGGGGCCGCCCTGGGCGATGATAACCGCCCGCCGGTCGACCGCGTACTCGAGTGCCTGGCGCACGCGCACGTCGGACAGGGCGCCGCGCTGGGCGTTCAGCGCGAGGTAGAACAGCGAACCGGCGTCGGAGGTGACCAGCCGGCTCTTGGCCGCCGCGTTGTTGTTTACCAGCGCGAGGTCCGCCGCGCCGAGCGGGTTGGCGTTGAAGGAGTTCTTCGCGTCGCCGACGTCGGCCAGCAGGGTCTGCGTGGTCGTGGAGAGGTTCTGCCCGAGCTTGAACACGATCCGGTCGGGGCCGGCGGTGCGCACGGGGTCCGTCGCGGCGCTCCACCGCTCGTTGCGCACCAGGGTCAGCGAGACCCCGGTGGTGTTGGAGTCCACTTTGTACGGTCCGGTTGCCGACGGCTTCGTGCCGTAGGTCTTCGGGTCGTCCTTGTCCTTGGGCACCGGCACGAACGCCGGCGTCGACACGATCCACGGCCAGTCGCCGTAGGGGTAGGCCAGGTGGAACACGATGGTCTTGTCGTCGGGCGTGCTGACCGCGGCGAGATCGGCGCCGTCGTAAGGGCCGGTGTACCCGCCGGCGTCCTTGAGGATCACCTTGTGGTAGGCCAGGCCGCCGGCCAGCTGGGGCGCGAAGGAGCGTTCCACGCCGTACTTGATGTCGCGCGAGGTGACGGGGGTGCCGTCCTCGTAGGTGATGCCGTCCTTGAGGGTGAACGTCCAGGTCAGTCCGTCGGCGCTGGGCTTGCCGAGGTCGGTGGCGAGGTCGGGCACCAGCTTCGGGGCCTGCCCCGGCCGGACGTCCCAGTTGGTCAGCCGCCGCCCGACCAGGCCCAGCCAGGTGGTGGGCAGGTTCAGGTTGCGGGCGGGATCGAGGTCGATGGACGTGTCCTGGGTGAGGACGTACAGCGTGCCGCCGGTCCGGCCCTGCGGGGCCGGCGTCGCGCCACAGCCGGAAACGAGCAGGACCGCCATAGCGAGGACCGCGGCGGTGCCGGTGCGTAATCCATTCATCCGGTTGCCTCCTCTTGGGGCAGATGACGGGCGGGGTGAGCAACCTCACGGCACCGCCGTAGCGGCCAGACTAGGGAGCGGCCACGGCCTGGGACACATGACGAACGCCCACTGTTGCGCCGGTGGCGTGGACGATTCGTCCATGCGCCCCGAGCCCGCCGCCGGACCGTCCACCATGGACGCCCGAGCGACGGTCTCGGGGCGCGGGCATGGCGAAGGCGGCCCGCCGCCGTGGCCGTGCCCGCCGAGCCATCCGTCGATCTGCCGGGCCGCGTCCCCCCTGTCACGGATCGGCGGGCAGGATCGGCCCAGCCAAGACCTTGCCTGCACCGGCGGGGGTGGGCATATGGTGTCCGCACCCAGGAAGAGGGGGATCCGATGGAGGAATCGCCCAAGGTCACAGCTATCGCCACGATCGTCGCCGCGGCGGGCGGCAGCGTCGCGGTCGGCCCGCGCGAGCTCGCCGCCGCGCTCGAACAGCTGGGTCTGGACGCGGCCGGGTCCGCCGGCGCCGCGGACGCGGTGCATCGCGCGCACCGCGAGAGCGTGCGCCTGCGCCGCCGCGAGCAGGAGCTTGCCGCGCTGTTCTCCAGCGCCCGCGAGCTGGCCGAGGTCCGCGACAGCGACCTGTTGCTGGACCGGCTGGTCAACCGGGCCCACGACATCATGGGCTTCGACGTCACCTACCTCTCCGTGCTGGACCAGGACACGCTGGAGCTGTATGTGCGCCGCACCGTCGGCTCGATCAGCGACGAGTTCCAGAACCTCGTCGTGCCCGCCGGTCGGGGGTTGGTCAGCGAGATCGTCGAGTCGCGCAAGGCGCGCTGGGTCGGCAACTACGACTCCTATGTCCGGTACCGGCATGAGCCGACCGTCGACCGGGCGGTGGCGGCCGAGGGGCTCGTGTCGCTGCTCGGCGTGCCGATGCTCACCGGCGCCGACGTGCTGGGCGTGCTGTTCGTAGCGACCCGGCGGGAGGCGGTGTTCACGCCGGAGCAGATCTCGTTGCTCTCGGCGCTGGCCGACCACGCGTCGATCGTGCTGCAGACCGCGGACATGCTGCGGAGCCTGCGCCGCTCCGAGGACGAGGCGCGCCGGGCGCTGGAGCGGCTCACCGATCACCTGGCTGAGCGGGACCGGGCCAACACGGTCCACCAGGAGCTGGTGCAGGCGGTCCTGCGCGGCGGCGGCTTCGGCCAGATCGCCGGCACCCTGGCCCGGGCGCTGGCCCGCCCCGTCACCATCATCGACGCCGCCGGGCGGGTGATCGCCGACTCCCAGCGCATGGCGCCCGCCACGACCCTGCTGACGCCGGGCCGCGAGGTCGCCGCCGCGATCGACGCCAGCCGGACGTCGGGGCTGTGCGCGCCGGTCGAGGGCGACCCGGCCACGGCAGCGGTGTCGGCGATGACCGCCGGGACGGACCACCTCGGCACGCTGTTGCTCGGCCCCGGCGACTTCGAGCTCGGCCCGGTCGACCGGCGCACGATCGAGCGGGCCGCCCAGGTCTGTGCCCTGGTCGAGCTGCAGATCAAGGCGGTGGCCGACACCGAGCGGCGGCTGCAGACCGAGCTCGTCGTCGACCTGCTGGAGGCGTGGCCGGAGCGTGGCGAGGACGTCACCCGGCGGGCCCGGTCGTTCGACGTGACGCTGGCCGAGCTGGACACGGTGCACGTGTTCGCGGTGCCGGGCCAGGCCCGTCCGGCCGCGCTGCAGGCGCTCATGCAGGCGCTGCGCCGGCACGGCCTGGTCGGGGAGTATCGCGGCTACATCGTCGCGATCGTCGGCTCGGACACCGTGGCGCGCGGCGGCCGGGGTGCGCGGGCGCCGATCTCGGTCGAGGGGATGCGGGAACGGATCACCCAGCAGGTCGGCGTGCCCGCCCTCGGCGTCACCGCCCCGCCCGCCGGATCCCCGGCCCAGCTGGGGGAGCGGTTCGTGCTGGCGGCGCGCACGGCCCGGCTGCTGGAGGCGATCGGCGCGACCGGCCGGTGCGTGACCACCGACGAGTACCTGCCGTATGCGACGATCTTCGACGCGGACGCCCGCTCCCTCACCGCGTTCCTCGACACCACTATCGGCGCGGTGCGCGCGCACGACCGGGAGAAGGGCACCGAGCTGATGCCCACCCTGCGGGCCTTCGTGCGCTGCAACGCCAGCCCGACCCGGACCGCGCGTATCCTGCGCTTCCACACCAACACCGTGCTGCAGCGCCTGGACCGGCTCTCGGCGATTCTCGGCGCCGACTGGCGCGACGACGAGCGCTACTTCCGCATCTCGGTCGCCGTGCGCCTCGACGAGCTGGCCGGCGGGCTGGCGGACGGCGCGGCACCGGGCGGCAACGGCGACAGGTTGAACAGCACACGATCCACGGCCAATCGTGGGTGAGCGCTCCATTCCAGGTGCCTGCGCCGCGGCCTAACTTTTGGCTGACGAACGACCGCCCCGCCGCGGCCGTCGCCGAGAGCGAAGGAGCTGCCGTGGCCGCCACCAGCCGAGTGCCGGGATTCAAGGACCGCACGGTCGAGGAGCGCCGGCGCATCGTCACCGAGCACACCCGGATACCGCGGGGGGATCTCGCCGCCCTCGACCCCGCTGCCGGCCTGAGCCTCGCCCAGGCCGACCACATGATCGAGAACGTCGTCGGCACGATCGGGATCCCGGTCGGCGTCGCCACGAACTTCACCGTCAACGGGCGGGACCGCCTCGTGCCCATGGCCACCGAGGAGCCCTCCGTGGTGGCCGCGGCCAGCAATGCCGCGCGGATGGCCCGCGACCACGGCGGCTTCCGCACGTCCAGCACCGGCTCGGTCATGATCGCCCAGATCCAGTTGGTCGACGTCGTCGACCCGTATGCGGCGCGGGCTCGCATCCTGGAGAGCACGGCCGAGATCGCCGCGCTCGCCGACGCGCAGGACCCGATGCTGCGCTCTCTCGGTGGCGGCGTGCGCGGCGTGGACGCCCGGGTGGTGGACACCCGCGCCGGGCGCCACGTGATCGTGCACCTGACGGTCGACGTCCGCGACGCCATGGGCGCCAACGCGGTCAACACCATGGCCGAGGCCGTCGCGCCGCGCCTGGCCGAGCTCGGCGCGGGCCGCGCGCTGCTGCGCATCCTCAGCAACAAGGCCGACCTGCGGCTGACCCGGGCCCGGGCGGTGTTCGACGCCCAGCAGCTCGGCGGACCGGCCGTGGTCGACGGGATCGTGCAGGCGTCGGCGCTCGCGGAGGCCGATCCCTACCGGGCGGCCACCCACAACAAGGGCATCATGAACGGCGTCACCGCCGTGGTGCTCGCCACCGGCAACGACACCCGGGCGGTCGAGGCCGGCTGCCACTCCCACGCCGTGCAGAACGGACGGTACTCGGCCCTGTCGCGCTTCGAGAAGGACGCCACGGGCAACCTCGTCGGGACGCTGGAGCTGCCGCTGGCGGTGGGACTGGTCGGCGGGGCGACGCGGGCCCATCCGGCGGCCCGGGTGGCCATCGCCATCCTGGGGGTCGCGACCGCGACGGAGCTCGCCGACGTCATCGCCTCCGTCGGGCTCGCCCAGAACCTCGCCGCCTGCCGGGCCCTGGCCGCCGAGGGCATCCAGCGCGGCCACATGTCACTGCACGCGCGCACGATCGCGGCCTCGGCCGGCGCCGGTCCCGACGAGATCGCCGCGGTGGCCGCCCGGCTCGTCGCCGATCGGCAGATCCGCGCTGAGCACGCCGAGCGGGTGCTGCGCGGACTGCGGGGCGAGGGCGACCCGGCGGCACCGGCGGCCGGGACGGCGCTGTCGTGACGCCGCGGTGGCGGCCGGAACCCATCGCCTTCCGTGCCCCCGGCGGCCTTCCCGAACAGGTGACGGTCTATGAGGTCGGACCGCGCGACGGGCTGCAGGCGGAGCCCGGTGTGGTACCCACGGCGGTGAAGGCGGAGCTGTGCCGCCGACTGGCCGCGGCCGGCGTCCGCCGCCTTGAGGTCACCAGTTTCGTGGCGCCGCGCTGGGTCCCCGCGCTGGCCGACGCCGAGGCGCTCATGGGGCAGCTGCGTGGCCGGCTCGACGCCGAGACGGTCTGCCTGGTGCCCAACCGTCGCGGACTGCAGCGAGCCGTCGCGGCCGGCGCCACTGAGGTGGCGGTCCTCACCAGCGCTACCGACACGTTCGCCCGGGCCAACCTCAACACCGATCGGGACGGCGCGCTGCGCGCCGCAGTCGAGCTGACCGGGCTGGTGCTGGACGCGGGCCTGCGGGTGCGCGGCTACGTCTCGATGGCCTTCGCCGACCCGTGGGAGGGCCCCGTGGACCCGGCCGCCGTGGCCGGGATCGGCGCCGCCCTGCACGGGGCCGGCTGCCGCACCGTCTCGCTCGGCGACACGATCGGCGCCGCCACCCCGGGCCACGTCACCGCGGTCGTGGCCGCGCTCGGCGCGGCAGGGGTGCCGACCGGTGCGCTCGCGCTGCACGGGCACGACACCTACGGCCAGGCCCTGGCGAACGTCTACGCCGCGCTGCTGGCCGGCGTCACCGAGTTCGACGCCTCCGTCGGTGGCCTGGGTCGCTGCCCGTACGCGCCCGGCGCCACCGGCAACCTTGCCACCGAGGACCTGGTGTGGATGCTGCACGGGCTGGGCATCGCCACCGGGCTCGACCTGGACCAGCTGGTACGCACCAGCGCCTGGCTGGCCGCGCGGACCGGACGGGCGGGCATCGCCTCCCGCGCCGCCACCGCGCTGCTCGCCGCCGACGCGAGCGCAACCGAGACCGAGGGAGCCGCCACATGATGCCGACCGGATCCGGGGGCGCCCTGGCCGGCGTCGTCGTACTCGACCTCTCCCGGGTGCTGGCCGGTCCGTACTGCGGCCAGATCCTGGCCGACTTCGGGGCCACCGTCATCAAGATCGAGAGTCCCCGCGATCCGGACGTTGCCCGCGGGTTCCCGCCGTTCCTGCGCCACGGCGAGGAGGAACTGTCGGGGTACTTCGCGCAGTACAACCGCGGCAAACTCGGTGTCACGCTGGACCTCGCCACCGACGGCGGGCGGCGCGCGCTGGTCGACCTCGCCCGCAAGGCGGACATCGTCATCGAGAACTTCCGCCCCGGCACGATGGACAAGCTCGGCATCGGCTACCCGGTGCTGCGCGAGGTCAACCCGCGGCTGGTGTACACCGCTATCTCCGGCTACGGCCAGACCGGGCGCAACCGCGCCAAGCCGGCGTTCGACTCGACCGCGCAGGCGGCCGGCGGGCTGTGGTCGATGAACGGTGCCCCCGGCGAGGTGCCGGTGCGGGTCGGCACGGTGCTGGGAGACCTCGCCGCGACCCTGTTCGCGCTCACCGGGACCCTCACCGCGCTGCGCCACGCCGAGCGCACGGGCGTGGGCCAGCTGGTCGACGTGGCCCAGGTCGACAGCGTCATCGCCCTGACCGAGAACGCCATCGTCAACTACACGGTCGACGGGGCCGTCGCCGCACCCGCCGGCAACCGCCACCCCTGGGTCCGGCCCTACGAACTGTTTCCTTGCGCCGACGGCCACGTCTTCTTCGGTGGCTACACCGACAAGCTGTGGCGGGTCAGCTGCGAGCTGTTCGGCACCCCGGAACATGCCACCGACCCCGAGATCGACACCATGCGCAAGCGGTTCGACGAGGAGGTCTACGAGCGGCGGGTCCGCCCGATCGTGGTGCACTGGTTCGCCGGCCGCACCAAGGCCGAGCTCGAGGCCATGGCCGGCGAGACGGTCCCGCTGACCGCGGTGCGCACGATCGACGAGATCGTGCAGGACCCCGGCACCGCCGACCGGGAGATGGTCATCAGCGTCGCGCACGACGAGTTCGGGCCGGTGCGCATGTTCGGGCAGCCGGTCAAGCTCAGCGCGACGCCGGCCGACGTCACCCGGCGGGCCAACCGCCTCGGCGAGCACACCGAGCTCGTGCTGTCCACCGTCGCCGGCTACGACACGGCGACGATCAAGGAACTACGCGAGGCAGGAGCGATCTGATGCCGCTGAGCAGCATCGTGGACACCATCCGGCGGGAACCGGCGCGGGCCTACCGCGACACGTTCGCCCCGGACGACCCGGCCGAGCCCGACCTCCTGCCGCCCGGATGGCACAAGCTCTACTTCACCCAGCCGGTGCCGCTGGACCGGCTGCGCCCCGACGGCACCCCCGCCGCGGACGGGATCGTGCCGGACGTCGGGCTGCCGCGGCGACTCTACGCGGGAGAGGAACTCATCCTCCACCGTCCGATCCGCTTCGGCGAGACGCTCGAACTCGCCACGAAGCTCGGCGACGTGCAGCACAAGCAGGGCGGGAGCGGGCGGCTGGTCATCGTGACGCTGGAGAGCAGCATCCTGGCCGGCGCCGAGATCGTCACCACGATCCGCCAGTACGACATCTTCCTCGGCGCGCCGGACCCCGGCGACCCTCCGCGAACGCCGCGCGTGACCGCGGGACCCGCCCAGCGGGACTGGGTGTGGCACACCGAGCTGACGCTCACGCCGGTGCACCTGTTCCGGTTCTCGGCCCTGACCTTCAACAGCCACCGCATCCACTACGACCCCGACTGGACCCGCCAGGTCGAGGGCCAACCCGGGCTGCTCGTGCACGGCCCGCTGCTCGAACTGCTGTTGCTGGACTTCTGCGCGCGCAACGCCCCCGGCCGCACGATCGCCCACTTCGTCATGCGCGTCGTGGCACCCACCTATGTGGACACGCCGGTGCGGCTGGTCGGCATCCCGAGCGATACCGGCGCGCGGCTGTGGGCGCTAGACCCCAAGGGCGACGTGCTCGTCACCGGCGAGACCGACTGGCTGTAGGAGGCGGGCGATGCGACACAATCCCGACTACGCGCTCACCGACCCCGGCACGGTGAAAGCGCTCATCCGCGGCAACCCCTGGTGCACGTTCGTCAGCCACGTGCCGGGCCGCGGTGTGGTGGCCTCCCACTACCCGGCCATCCTGGAAGAGTCCCCGCCGGGCGGCGCCGACGACGGGATCGTGCTGCTCAGCCACGTCGGCCGGCCCGACGAGGCCGCCCACGAGCTGGGCCGGCACGAACTGCTGGCCATCGTGCAGGGCCCGCACGGCTACATCTCGCCCGGCTGGTACCGGCGCGGCGCGGCCGTGCCGACCTGGAACTTCACCGTCGTGCACGCCTACGGCACCCCGGAGCTGCTCGGTGACGAGGAGAACCTCGCCGTCCTGGACCGGCTCGTGGACCACTTCGAGCTCCGCCTGCCCGAGCCGTTCCGGCTGAACGGGCCGCCAGGCAACAGCGCCTACGCCCGGTCGATCGTGCGCGGCACGGTCGGGTTCCGGTTGCGTGTCACCCGGTTCGAGGCCAAGCAGAAGATGAGCCAGGACGAGCCGGCCGATGTCGTCGAGCGGGTCATCCACGCCCTCACCCAGCCCGGGCCGTACCGCAACCCGCGCCTGGCCCGGTACATGTCACTGATACACGGGCTCAACCTCCAGGACGCGTGACGTGGACAGCGACGCGCTGGAACTGCGGGCGGCGGTCGACACCGACCTCGCCCGCATGTTCGCCGCCCTGCCGGTCGCCCCCGGCGTCGTCGTGGAGGAATACTCGGCGAAGGCCGCGGACGGCACGATGCTGCCGCTGCGGTGGTACCGCCGCGCAGGCTCCGCCGCGGCGTCGGCGGTCGTGTACGTCCACGGCGGCGGCATGATCTGCGGCTCCCCGGACCTCTACGACCCGGTCGTGCGCCTGTACGCCGGCCGCAGCGGCGTGCCGTTCCTCGCGCCCGGCTACCGGCGGGCGCCGGAGGCGCGCGGCAGCACCCCAGTGGAGGACGTCCACACCGCGCTGCGGTGGCTGCACGACCACGCCGGATCCCTGCGTATCGACGTCGGCCGCATCGCCGTCATGGGCGACAGCGCCGGCGGCGGCCTGGCGGCCGGCGCCGCCGTGCTGGCCCGCGAGCACGGGCCTCGGCTCGCCCGGCAGATTCTCGTGTACCCGATGCTCGACGACCGCACGACCGCACCCGACCCGGTACTGGCCCCGCTCGCGACCTGGACCTACGACTTCAACCGCATCGCCTGGCGCGCACTGCTCGGCGACGACATCGGCGGCGCGCGGATCCCGCCCGCCGTGGCGCCGGGCCGGCTCACCGACTTCCGCGGGCTGCCACCCGCCTACGTCGAGGTGGGCGAGCACGACATCTTCCGCGACGAGTCGATCGCCTACGCCGGTGGCCTGCACGCCGCCGGCGTCTCGTGCGAACTGCACGTCCATCCCGGCAGCCCGCACGGCCACGACTGGCGGGACCCGCAGGCTCCGGCCGGCCGCCGCGCGATCGCCGACCGCCTCCGTGTGATCGGCTCGCTGTAACCGTGGACCGTGGACACACCAACTCGACAAGGTTAGGCTACCCTAATATCGTGCGGACGAGCCGACCGGTGGGCCGCGCGTTCGCCGCGCCCACACGGGTCCCACCGGCCTGGTGACGGCGATGCTCGGTATCCCCCTGTTTCGTCTGGCTGCTGTGGCGCTCCGCGTCCGGATCGGTGTGTGAGCAATGGAACTGCCGTACCTGACCTTCCGCGCCCGGGTGGGGGCGCTGACCCGGCTGAGCCCGTCGTTCTTGCGGGTGACGTTCGCCGGGCCGGACTTGTCGCGCTTCGCCGACCACGGGCGCGATCAGCGGATCAAGCTCATCTTCCCGGCCTCGGCCGGCGGGTACGCACACCTGCCCGAGGGCTCGGACTGGTACTCCCGCTGGCGTGAACTGCCGCCGGAGCGGCGCCCGCCGTTACGCACCTACACCGTGCGGGCGGTGCGGCGGGCGGTGAGGGAGGTGGACGTCGACGTGGTGCTGCACGGCGACGGCGGTCCGGCCGCGCGCTGGGCGAACCGGGCTGTGGTCGGCGACGACATCAGGTTGCTCGGGCCCAACGCTCACTACGGCGGGGAACCGGGCGGGATCGAGTTCCGTCCGCGCCACGCCGGCGTGCCGCTGCTGCTGGCCGGCGACGAGACCGCGGTGCCGGCGATCGGCTCGATCCTGGCCGGGCTGCCGGCCGGGGCGCGGGGCGAGGCGCTGCTGGAGGTGCCCTACGAGCGTGACGCGCTGCCGCTGGCCGGGCCGGCCGGGGTGCGGGTGACCTGGCTGGCCCGTGAGGGCGCGGCGTACGGCGCGCGGCTGGTGCCCGCGGTGGCCGAGGCGGCCGCCCGGCTCACGCTCGCGCCCAGATCGGCCGTCGGCGATGACCTGGACGACATCGACGTCGATGCCGAGATCCTGTGGGAGGTACCGGAGCCCACTGCGGTGCCGGCCGGGGTGTACGCCTGGCTGGCCGGCGAGGCGGGCGTTGTCAGGACGCTGCGCCGGCACCTCGTCGCCGAGCGGGGCTGGGACCGCCGTTCGGTGGCCTTCATGGGCTACTGGCGGACGGGCCGGGCGGAGTCGGCGTGAGCGTGCCGGCGGGGCCCGTCCGCCACGAACGCCGAGCGGCCTGGGCCTGGTCGTCAAGCGTTGCGGCCGGCCTCGGCCGGTGGCGCAGGAGCAGTGATGTCGCCGCCGCTGCGCACGCGGCGGCCGCGCCGATGTAGGGCAGCGCGGGGCCGACGTCGAAGGCCGCTCCGGCGGCGATCGGGGCGACCACGCGGGCGGCCGCGGCGGCGGACTGGCCGATGCCGAGCGTTCCGCCGACGTCGGCGCGATTGGACCCGGCGATGAGGCTGGCGGCGGCCGTGGACAGCAGACCGTGCCCGACGGCCATGGCGCCGAGGCTGGCGTAGGCCAGCCAGTCGGGGGCGAGCGCCAGCGCGAGAAGGCTCGCGCCGAGGGTGGCGGCTCCGGCGGCTGCGGTGTTCCGGTGGCCGTAGCGGTCGCTGAGGCGTCCGACGAGGGTCGCCTGGGTCACGGCGACGGCTACGCCGACCGCGGCCAGCATCAGGCCGAGTGTGCCCGGGCCGTCACCGAAGCGGTCCAGGACGAGCAGTGCGAGGGTGGTCTCCATGCCGGCGAACGCGCACATGCCGAGAAACACGGCGGCCAGGATGCGAGCCAGCCGCGGTTGCCGGGCGGCCCGGACCAGCCGGCGCACCCGGGTCCGCAGCCCGGACGGCGGCGACGACGCCGGGACCGGTCCGCCGCGGGGCAGGAGTGTCCAGCCGAGCACGCAGTTGGCCAGCGCCAGCGCGGCGGCCGCCAGGCAGCTGCCCGCGAAGCCGATGCCGGCCGCGGTCAATGCCGCGCCGAGGGCTGGACCGGCGATGAATCCGGTCCCCACGGCGGCGCCGACCAGACCGAGGGCGCGGGTGCGTCGCCCTGGCGGAACGAGGTCGGTGGCGTAGGCCTGTCCGACTGCGATCGCCCCGCCGCAGCCGCCGGCAAGGACTCGCCCCGCCAGCAGCATGGCCAGGGAGCCCGCGGCTGCGGTCAGCCCCATGCATACCGCGGAGCCGGCCAGCGTGAGCAGCAGCACCGGTCGCCGGCCGTGCTGGTCGGACAGGGACCCGAGCAGGGGCGCCGCGACGAACTGCGCCGCCGCGTAGGCGGTGAGCAGCAGCCCGACCCAGGCGCCGGAGCCGCCCAGGTGCTCGACGTGGTACGGCAGCGACGGCAGCACGATACCGAAGCCGGTCATGTCCACGAAGACGGCGGCGCAGACGACCGCCAGTACTCCGCGCCGGGTAAGCGAGTCACCGCCGCGATCGGCTGTGCTCGCGGACGAATGCCGACCCGGCGCCCGGGCTGGTGCTGCTCGGCGTGGGTGCCGGGCTGACCGCGCCGCACCTGCTCGACGTGGCCGTCGGCGTGGTGCCGCCGCAGCGGGCCGGCATGGCCTCCGGCGCGGCGAACACGTTCTTCCCGCTCGGCACCGCGACCGGCGTCGCCGTCTACGGCGCCGTCCTGGCCGGCCGAGTGGACCGCCGGCTGCCCGACGAGGCTCTCGCCGGGCTCCCGATCAGCCCGCAGCAGGTGCGGGCGCTGGTCGCGGCCGGCCGGTTCGACCGGCTCGCCGCGCTGCCCCAACCGATTCGGCAGGCTGCCCGGACCGTGTTCACCGACGGGCTGTCGACCGTGTTCACCGTCGCCGGCATCGCCGGCCTGGTGGCCGCGGTGGCCGGGCTGCTGCTCATCCGCGCGGCCGACCAGTTCCGCGCGGAACCCGAGCCGGTGGCCGACGAGGCCACCGCCGCATGACGCGCGCGGGCCGGACGGCGCTTCGTATGCTGGTGCGGTGGGCACGGCGGGCGGCAGCGGGCGGCGCACCGGCCGCCCCCGTACGCTGGACCCGGAGCGGATCGTGGCCGCCGCCCGCGAGGTCGGAGTCGCCGAGTTCACCATGCCGGCGGTGGCCGGGCGCCTCGGGGTCAGCCATTCCACGTTGTACCGGTACTTCGCCGACCGGGACGACCTCTCCCGGGCGGTGATCGACCGCATCGTCGCGGAGCAGGCATGGCCGCAGCCGCGCGGGGACTGGCGCACCGCCGTCACCGACTTCGCCGCCGCGCTGTGGGCGGCCTTCGCGGCCAGTCCGGGCCTGGCCCAGGCGACGTGGGAGGCCACCACCATTCCCGATGCGATCGTGCCGGTGCTCGAGGCCCTCGCCGCGCACATCGTCGCGCACGGCTTCACCCCGGCCGACGCGGCGCTGCTGCTCGACTTCGTCTCCGACCTGGCGCTGAGCACGTTCATCCTAATGAGCCACCTCGACCGCCCGGCCCGGGACACGCCGGGGGCGCCGGCGGTCCGGGAGACCTACCGCCAGGGGCTCACCCGCCTCGGCGTCGTCGGGCCGCAGATCCCCGACGAGATCTGGCACGGCCGCGGCTGGTTCGACGAGAAGACGGCGATCTTCCTCGACGGCTTCGCCCTGCGCCGCGGGCGTCACCGGGCGGCCGATCGTGCCCATCCTGTCCCGGATCTGGCCGGCGACGGTGCCGGCGCGGCGCCCGGCCACCCGCCGGCGACCGAGGTCGAGGGCCGGTAGGCAGGGGCGGGCCACTGGCCCGTCACGGCGGCCGCCTCCTTGGTCGGGCTGTGCGCCAACGGCGTTCCTACCTCACACCGGAACGCAAAATTAGGTTAGCCTAACCTACTCATGTCACTGAAGGAGCGCACACCATGACCCTCTCCCTCCTCGGCTCGCCGGGACGCCCCGACGTCGGCCCCACCCGTGACACCGGGCTCGATCAGCGGTTCGCCGCGATCGTCGACGAGCTCACCCGGCGGGGTCTCCTCGCTGGAGCACTGGGCACGGCGGCGCTGGCGGGCCTGCCGGCGTGCGGCGGTAGCGACCCGGCACCGGCACGCGGCGGCGGTTCGTGGAGCTTCACCGACGACCTCGGTCGCACCGTTCGTCTGGACCGTGCGCCGCGGCGGATCGTGGCGCTCAACGACCTCCTGGCCGCGACGCTGTGGTCGCAAGGGCTCCACACGATTGTCGGCGCACCGCTCTACACCGGCAACGCCTACATCCTCGACGCGGGCGGTGTGAGCGCCGCCGAGCGCGCCCGGATGACACCGGTCAGCGGGACCGCCGGGCCCGACCCGGAGAAGGTGGCCAAGGCCGCGCCCGACCTGATGGTCACCATCGCCGACTCGGTCGAGAACTCCCTGGTGACCGCGATTCCGGCGCTCGCGAAGATCGCGCCGTGGATCGGGATCAACGCTCAGTCGGCCGGCTTCGAGGCCATCATGGCCTCCGGAGCCCGCCTGCTGGGCGCGCTGGATGTCGAGGAGGCGGACCTGTCCGCCAAGGCCGACTACGACACGCAGGCCGCGCGCCTGCGTTCCGCCCTGGCGGCGAAGCCGGGCCTGCGGATCGGCTTCGTCTTCACCGCCGATGCCAACGGCATCGAACTGATGGGCGCCGAGCAGTGGCCGTGCCTGCTCACCCTCGGGGGCCTGGGCGCCAACCTGGCGAAGATCTCCGGCTCCGACCCCTACTTCCAACAGGTCAGCTGGGAGAACGTCGCCGATCTGCCGCTGGACCTGGTGGTCTACACCGAGGGGGAAGGCGGTCAGCCCGACGTTCGGCAGCGGCCGTGGAACCAGCCGACCTGGCAATGGATGCCGGCGATCAAGAACGGCCAGTACCTCAACTCCGGCCAGAACTGGTACGTCTACAACTACGCCACCTTCGCCGGGCTGCTGCGCGATCTCGCCGATGCCGTCGGCAAGGCCGTCCCGGGCATCGGCCCCCGCTGAGCCGTCCGTGGACCATCGCGTTCGGGGGGTCGGCGCGTAGGCCGGGGCGCCGAATTGCCTGGCGGTCGCGTCGCTCCCCCGCCCGTTGGTCCGGCGCGGGAGCGCGGACTCGAGCCGTCAGGGTGATCGTGACCAGGCGCCCCACAGCTCGGCGTAGCGGCCGCCGGCCTCCAGCAACTCCTCGTGCGTGCCGTGTTCGACGACGCGTCCGTCCGCCATGACGAGGATCGTGTCGGCGGTCGTGGCCTGGGAGAGGCGGTGCGCGACGATGACGGCGGTGCGGCCGTGCACGGCGGCGGCGGCCGCCCGGTCGAGCGAGCGGGCCGTGTCGCTGCCGCCCTCGGCCGTGGCCTCGTCGAGCACCACCACGGGTGCGTCGAGCAGCAGCAGCCGGGCCAGCGCGAGGTGCTGCGCCTGGCTGGCGGTCAGCGCGGCGCCGCCCGGGCCGACCGCGGTGTCGAGGCCGTTGGGCAGGGTCGCGACCCAGCCGGCGCCGACCGTGGCGAGGGCGGCGTGGAGCTCGCTCGCCGTCGCGTGCGGGGCGGCGAGGCGGAGGTTGTCGGCGACGGTGCCGGCGAACAGGTGCGTCTCCTGGGTGACGAGGGCGACAGGGACGCGTCGCTCGTCGTCGGTCGGCTCGCCGGCCCGGGTGCCGTCGAGGGAGACCGTGCCGCCGGTGGGATGCCGGAGCCCGGCGATGAGGGACGCCAGGGTCGACTTGCCCGATCCGGTGGCGCCGATGACGGCGACTCGGTGGCCGGTGGGCAGCTGGAAGGTGATGTCGTGCAGCACCTCGGGCCCGCCGGGATAGCCGAACCGGACGTGGTCGAGCTCGACCGCTCCGCGGCCGGCGGGCGTGGTCGTCTGCGGCGGCGAACCGCTGCCGAGGGTGGTGATGCCGACCAGCCGGGCGAGCGCGGCGGCGGCCTGCTGGATGCCGTCGAAGACGCCCAGCACGGTGTTGATCGGGTTGAACAGGCGGGCGAAGAACAGCGCGGCGGTGGTCGCCGATCCGATGTCGGCGAGGTCGCCGCGGACCAGGAGGTAGGCGGTGAGCAGGATCGCGCCCAGGCCGATGAACTCGGCGAGGTTGAGCCGGCCGTAGAAGCGGGTGGCCGCGCGGACCGCGCGGACCTCGTACTCCATCGACTCGGCCGAGGCCGCCGCGATGCGGTCGCGCTGCCGCGGCCCGAGGCCGAGCG
This sequence comes from Dactylosporangium sp. CA-092794, assembly GCF_050948465.1. Lineage (NCBI taxonomy): Bacteria > Bacillati > Actinomycetota > Actinomycetes > Micromonosporales > Micromonosporaceae > Dactylosporangium > Dactylosporangium sp. CA-092794. The sequence continues at coordinate 3,338,054 of NZ_CP192044.1, forward strand.
CCCGCAGCGTGGGCAGTGCGGTGAAGCCGGCCAGCATCGCCGCGGCCCGCCGCCCGTCGGCGACCCGGCCGGCGGCGTAGATCGGCCGCGAGGTGCGCAGATACCAGCGCAAGGTGTGGGCCTGCACGGGCACGGCCAGCAGGCCGGCCAGCGCGAACGCCCAGTCGAGGCTCGCCAGTCCGACCAGGGTCGAGGCGATCGCCAGGCCGGCGCGCAGGAAGCCGCCCAGGGCGCCCTCGGCGGTGCCGTTCACCCGCTCCGCGTCGCCGGCCACCCGTGCGACGAGGTCGCCGGTGCCGCCGGCCTCGATCGTGTCGACCGGCAACCGCACCGCAGTGCCCAGGGCGTCCTCGCGCAGCCGGGCCACCGCGGGCAGCACCAGCCGGGCCAGCAGCACCGTGGACGCCCAGCCGGTGACGGTCGCGGCGACCGCCGCGCCGACGAGCAGCACCACCGGCACGACGAGGGCGCCCGCGTGGCGGTGCGCCGCGACCGCCCCCGTGATCCGGCCGATCGCGACCGGCCCGGCCAGGCTCAGCGCGCTGTCGGCGATCATCACGGCGAGGGCGGCGGCGAGCCAGTGCTCACGCCCCCGTAGTAGGCCGCGCAGGTAGCCGCGGACCTGACGGGCGGTCGCGACGGGCAGCAACGCCCGCGGCCGGTTCATCGGGTCACCGCGTCGCGGTAGGTGGGGCTCGCGGCCAGCAGGTCCGCGTGGGTACCGCCGCTGCACCCCGACCGGTGCAGAAACATCACCTGCCGGCACCGGGCCAGCCACGCCGGGCTGGTCGACACGATGAGCGTGGTGCGTTCGCCGCGCAGTTCGGCGGTGCCCCGGGCGATGCGGTCCTCGGTCGCCGCGTCCACCGCGGTCGTCGGCTCGTGCAACACCAGCACCGGCGGGTCGGCCGCGAGGACACGGGCCAGAGCGATGCGCTGGCGCTGCCCGCCCGAGAGCGTCTCACCGCGGTCCCCGACGCCGGTGTGGTCGCCGTCCGGTGCCGCGTCGACGACCTGGTCGGCGAATGCCGCCCGGGCCGCCCGGCCGACGGCCGCCGGGTCGTCGCTCAGCGCGGCGAGGTTGTCGGCGATGGTGCCGGGCAGCAGGACCGCGTCGTGCGGGGCGGCGAGCACCGTGGCCCGCAGCGCCGGCAGCGGCAGTGTCGCGATGTCGCGGCCGTCGAGGAGGATTCGCCCGCCCTCCGGGTCTCGTTCCCGGGCCAGCAGCGCCGGCACCGCGGCCGCGGCGACCGGGTCCTCGCATACCAGGCCGGTCATCCCGCCCGGGTACACCGTCGCGGTGAGGTCGGCCCGGCTCCCGGCCGGCCGGACCGCCTCGAACCGCAGGGCCGCTACGCCTCCCATCTCATCGCCATGCGCGACGGGCGCATCGTCGCGCAGGGGCGGCCCGGCGAGATCATCTCGGCCGATCTCGTGGCCGAGGTCTTCGGGCTGCGCTGCGAGATCATCGACGACCCGCAGACCGGCACGCCGATGGTCGTACCGATGCACCGCCACCACCGCCGGGTGCCGCCGCGCGCCGAGCTCACCGGGGCGTCCGACGACAGCCATGGAGCCCGCCCCACCGCACCGACCCGCTGACCCAGGGAGAACCTCATGCCACCGACCATCGCGACCACGGATACCCGATTTGTACCTATCAAGAGGCCACCTACGCCGCCATCGCGAAGATCGGCAAGGCGGGCCAGGCCGACATCGAGAAGATCGCCGCGCTCAAACCCGACCTGATCCTCGGCGTCGACTACGGCACCGAGGACAAGCTCTACCCCAAGCTGACCCAGATCGCACCGACGGCGTACTTCTCCTTCACGACCACGGGCCAGTGGGAGCAGGTGGCCGCCGGCGTCACCGACGCGGTCGGCCGGGGCTCGCGCAACAGCGAGCTCGCCGCGGCCTACCGAAGCACGGCGGCGAGCCTGCGCACCACGCATCAGCGCGTCATCGACACCACGACCTGGGCCATCGTCAACGGGATGTCCGACGCCCAGTTCACCCTGTGGCTGCCCGGATCGGACGCGGGGCAGGTGCTCACCGCCATCGGCGGCCGCTTCGTGCCGGCGGCCGCGGGCGACGGCGACAGCCTGACGTTGTCCGTCGAGAGCCTCGACCGGCTCGCCGACGCCGACGTGATCGTGATCGGCGCGGACGCGTCCGGGGCGCCGTACCCGGCCACCAAAACGCTGACCGAGCAGCCCGGCTGGGGCCGCCTCCCGGCCGCGGAGGCGGGACACGTCTACCCGCTGGCCACGTTGTTCCCCTTCAGCTACCCGCAGGCCGAACAGCTGCTGGCGGAACTCGATCAGGTTTGCGCCCGGCTCGGCGGCACCCCGTGAACGCGGTGAGCGCCCGAGATCGATACTGTGCCGGCCGCACAGTATCGGCCGATTCTCCGGGCTGCCGGACCGTGGTTTGGCTTCCCGGTACCGCCCTATCGTGACGGCTATGGCTCACACACGCTGCCGGCCCTGACCGCCGATGAGCGCTCACGTGTCCGGCCGGCTGCCGGACTTCCCATGGGACAAGCTGTCGCCGCACGCCGAGGCGGCCCACGGGCACCGCGACGGCATCGTCGACCTGTCGGTCGGCAACCCCGTCGATCCGGCGCCGGCGGTCGCGCGGCACGCGCTGAGCGCGGCGGCCGACGCGCCGGGCTACCCGCCGGCGGCCGGCCGGCCGGAGGCCCGGCAGGCGGTCGTCGACTGGTTCGCGCGCCGCCACGGCGTGACCGGGCTCGGCCAGGACCAGGTGCTGCCGGTGATCGGCACCAAGGAGCTGATCGCCTCGCTGCCGCTGCACCTCGGGCTCGGCCCGAGCGATCTGGTGGTGTATCCGGAGCTTGCCTACCCGACCTATCAGGTCGGCGCCGCGCTGGCCGGCGCGCGGGCCCTGGCCTGCGACGCGCTGACGGCGATCGGCTCGCAGTCCCCCCGTCTCCTGTGGATCAATTCGCCCTCCAACCCGACCGGGCGCGTGCTGTCCAGGAATCACCTGGGGGCGCTCGTCGAGGTGTGCCGCGAGCGCGGCGTGCTGCTCGTCTCCGACGAGTGCTACCTCGAGTGCTGCTGGGACGCCGAGGCGTACTCCGTGCTGCACCCGGCCGTCTGCGGCGGCAGCCACGAGGGCATTCTGGCCGTGCACTCGCTGTCGAAGCGGTCGAACCTGGCGGGCTACCGGTGCGGCTTCGTCGCCGGCGACCGCGCGGTCGTCGCCGAGCTGCTCGAGGTGCGCAAGAACCTCGGACTGCTGCTGCCCGGCCCGCAGCAGTCGGTGCTGGCCGCCGTGCTCGCCGACGACCGGCACAGCGAGGAGCAGCATCAGCGGTACGCCGCCCGCCGGACGGTGCTGCGGACCGCGCTGGAGGCGGCCGGCTTCACGATCGATCACTCCGAGGCGTCGCTGTTCCTGTGGGCGACCAAGGGCGCCGACGGGCCGGACGACTGGGCGATGGTGGCCGAGCTCGCCGAGCTCGGCATCCTGGTCGCGCCCGGCACCTTCTACGGCGCGGCCGGCTCGCACCACGTGCGGCTCACCTTCACGGCGACCGACGAACGGGTCGCGGCGGCGGCACGGCGGCTCAGCGCCCGGCCGTGAGCCGCCGCCAGGCCAGCTCCGCCAGCAGGGCCGCCTGCTCGTCCAGCCTTCCGTCGTCGAAGACGGCCCGCTCCGAGTGCATCGGCGCGGCCGTCGCCGCGTCGACCTCCCGCGGCCGGACGCCGAGAAAGACCAGCGTGCCGGGCACCTGCTCCAGCACGTAGGCGAAGTCCTCCGAGGCCATGGAGGGCGCCGGCATCCGCACCACCAGCTCGCCGTAGCGGGCGTCGAGGAGGGCCAGGACGCGGCCGGTCTCGGTGGGGTCGTTGACGGTCACCGGGTACGAGTCGACGAACTCCGTCGCCACTTCGCACCGGTGCGCCGCCCCGAGGGCGCCGACGAGGGCGGGCAGCTCCGCGCGCACGAGCCCGAGCGTCTCGCGGGACAGCGTGCGGACGTTCACCTCGAGCTCGACCGAGGAGGCGAGGACGTTTCCCGCGACGGCGTCGGAGGACATCCGGGTCACCGAGACGACGGCCGGGCTCTGCGCGGGGACCCGGCGCGCGACGAAGCTCTGCAGCGCCAGGACGATCTCGGCGGCGACCGGAACCGGATCGACGGCGAGATGCGGATGGGCGGCGTGACCGCCGGTGCCGGTCACCCGGATGCGCAGCGCGCTCGCGCTCGCCATGATCGGTCCCTCGCGCGTCACGGCGAGGCCGCCTTCGGTGACGCAGTCCACGTGCACGGCGTACGCCGCGACGGGCCGCTCCCCGGCGGCGTCCAGGACGCCCTCCTCGATCATGAGGCGACCGCCCGCGAAGCCCTCCTCGCCGGGCTGGAACATGAAGATGACGGATCCGGGCAGGTCGTCGCGGCCGGCGGCCAGCAGCCGGGCGGCGCCGACCAGCCCGGCCATGTGCAGGTCGTGCCCGCAGGCGTGCATCGCCCGGTCGCCGGCGGCGAACGGCAGCCCGGTCGCCTCCGCGATCGGCAGCGCGTCCATGTCGGCACGCAGGAGGACCACCGGGCCGGGGCGACCGCCGTGCAGCACCGCCGTCACCGAGGTGAGCGAGGCGCCGGTCGAGACCTCCAGCCCGAGCCCGCCGATCGCGGCGAGGATCGCCGCCTGCGTGGCCGGCAGGTGCAGCCCGACCTCCGGGGTCGCGTGCAGGGCGCGGCGGAGGGCGACGAGGTCGGCGAGCAGGGCCGCGTCCGTGGCGAAGGTACTCATCGCGGTCCGCCGAGCCGGGCGAGCGGGCCGGCCGCCTTGACCGTCACCTTCACGGTCGGGCGGTCGCTGTAGGTGACCGGGGTCTCGACGATGTCGACGACGCTGACCTCCAGCGGGTCGGCGCCGGCCAGGATCGCTTTCGCGATCGCCGCCTCGGAGGCCTCCTCGATGGCCTCGGCGCGGCGTTCCATGGCGCTGATCCGGTCGGCGCGGCCGCCCGCGAGCGAGATGGCCGCGCCGACGGCGTTGGCGACGTCGCCGTGGTCGGGCCGGATGATCGGCCCGGCGCCGGGTAGCCCGTCGGGGACGAGGAACCCGCCGCCCCCGACCACGACGAGCGGCAGATCGGCGCGGCCGAGCGAGAGCCGCTCCACGGCGAGTTCGAGTCGCACGTGCGCGTGCCCGAGCGCCGCGCGCAGCGCCGACTCGATCGCGGCCGGCTGGGCGGGCAGCGTGCGTCCGCCGAGCGCCGCACCGGCCCGCACCGCGGCGTCGGTCAGCGTCGGCGTCGAGCCACCGAAGACCAGCGCCTCCCGCTCGATGCGGTGCCCGACCGAGCCGGGCCCGACGGCGCCGGTGGCCGGGTCGACGACCGTGCCCCCACCGACGGCCATGCTCAGGATGTCGGGCATCCGGAAGTTGGTGCGCACCCCGCCGATCACGCGCGGCAGCGTCGACTCCCGCGGAAAGCCGCCGACCACGACGCCGAGGTCGGAGGTCGTGCCGCCGACGTCGACGATGATGGCGTTGTCGATGCCGGAGAGGTACGCCGCACCGCGGATCGAGTTCGCCGGGCCCGACCCGATGGTGAGCACCGGATAGCGTGCCGCGTGGTCCAGCGACATCAGCGTGCCGTCGTTCTGCGCGAAGAAGGTCGTCGCGTCGAGGCCCTCCTCGGCGACGACGGTCACGAGCGCCTCCGTCACCGAGCATGCGACGCTGTAGAGCGCGGCGTTGAGCGCGGTCGCGTTCTCCCGTTCGAGGAGACCGACCGGGCCGATGTCGTGGCTCAGGAACACCCGGGTAGCCGGGCCCAGGTGAGCCCGTACGAGGTCGCCCACCTCCAGCTCCTGGTCCGGGACCACCGGGCTGAAGATCCCGGTCACCGCGACCGCGTCGAATTCGGCGAGCCCGTCGAGGAAACGCAGGATGCCGTCCCGGTCGAGCGGTGCGATGGGCGTGCCGTCGATCATGTGCCCGCCGCCGACCATCGCCGAACCGGCCAGCACGAGATCCGCCAGATCCGCCGGCCAGTCGATCAGCGGCGGGACCTCCGTCGCGGCCGGGGCGCCGATGCGGATCATCGCGATGCGGTCGAGCCGGCGTCGCGCGACGATCGCGTTCGTGGCGTGGGTCGTGCCGAGCATCACGCGGGAGACCCGTGCGCGGTCGGCGCCGAGCAAGCCGAGGACGTGCGCGACGCCGGCGCGGATGCCGCCGGTCACGTCGTCGGTGGTCGCCTGCTTGGTGCTCGCGAGCACCGTGCCGCGGGCGTCGAGGACGACCGCGTCGGTGTTGGTACCGCCGACGTCGACACCGATGGCGAGGTCTCGTTCTGTGCTCACCGGGAACCTCCGCGGAAGGGCGTGTAGGGCAGGTCGTATCCGAACGCCCGCGGGCCGGCGAGCTCGAGGCCGCGCTCGGTGCGCCAGATGGGGTCGCACGCCCAGGCGAGCACGGCGACGCGCTGGCCGTAGCGCAGTGATTCGGTCGAGATCGCGTGTCCGGTCTCGGCGTCGATGATGGTGACGTTGTCGGGAACGCTCACGAGCACCTCGCCGTCCTCGAGCACGACCAGGTTCTCGTTCTGCAGCTCGAGGCGCTGCAGTCTCCCGCGATCCGCGCCGGTGCCGGCGAGGGTGACCGAGCCGCGGGCGAAGCCGCCCTCGGTGCGGCGGTCGAGGTCGATGATTTTGCCGGTGAGCAGGATCGCGCCGTCGAGCTCTCCCGCGACCGCCGCGACCGGGTCCGGCGAGGAGAGCAGGGCGTGGCCGACGCGGATCGCGGCGCTCACCGTGCCCTCGACGACCGCACCGCGCGCGGTGCTGGCCGTGAGCGGGTAGTGGATGCCGAGGCAGATCGACCCGCTGGCGACCGTGAGGGCACGCGCATGTCGCTCCATCCAATGCAGGTCGACCGTCTTGAGTGTCGAGACGTTACCCACGACGTCGGTCAGGACGGCGAAGTCGCACGGCACGCCCGCGACGTTCATCGACACCATCGCGGCGTTGGGAAACGCGCGCCCCATCCCGTCGCCGTCGAGTACCTTCAGCCCGAGCCGCGCGGCCCACCCGATCGGCCCGACCCCGTTGCTGCCGCCGATCTCGGCGGCCATGAGCGCGGTGATGGGGCGACCCGCGACGGCCTGCCCCTCTCGCGCGAGCGTATCGATCTGGTGCGTCCCGAAGAGCATCTCGATGCCCACCGTCGGCGCGCCGATGCCGGACATGCAGATCACCAGGTCGTCGGGGCCGAGCTCGTCAACCGTGACCAGCGGCACCGGGCCGTGTTCGGTGAGCGCTCGCTCCGCCACGATCTGCGAGCTGTACACGGCGCCGCCGCCCCCGGTGCCGAAGATCGCGGTGCCGGCGGCGAGGGCCGGGATGTCCGAGGCCTCCACGGCGGTGACACGTCCCAGGGCGGGCGCGCGGAAGGATGGGTGAACCATGGCGTTCACGGTAAGGCGGCGTCGACAGGCCAGCCATGGACCATCAGCCCAGAGTATTGGGCGATACTGTGCCGATGGCACAGTTGACGGTCAGCGATCTGCGCGGCCAAGGCCCGCGCCTCGGCATCCGCCTCGCGGCGGGACCCGCGGACGAGCGCGCCGTCACGCGCGTCGACGTCGTCGCGCTCGACCGGCTCGGCACCGTGCCGCGCGGAACTCTCGCTGTGGTCCCCGCCGAACACAACCCGCCGCCGTACCGCGTCGACGTGGCCCTCCGGCACGCGAGCGCCCGCCAGCTCGCCGGGATCGTCTTCACGTCGGACCACCCGCTGCCCCAGACGGCGGCGGCGATCGCCGACCGTGGCGGCGTGCCCGTCTTCGCGGCGCCCGGTGCGAACCCGGCCGACCTCGCCATGGCCATCGACCGCTGGCTCTGCGGCGGTGCCGCCGAGGCGATGCGGCGTGCCGCGGCCGCCATCGAGCGGGCCACCGAGGCGGCTGCGGACCCCGACGCCGAGCTCGCCGGCATCATCGCCGCGGCGAGCGTCACCCTCGGCACGCCACTCGAGCTGGTCATCGACCCCACCGTCCCGTGGAGCGCGAGCGACGCCGTATGCGTCGCCGATGTACCGATCGGCCGGCTCGTCGCTTCCGATCCGGATGCCGCGGCATCCGTCGCCGTGCCCGCCATCGCATCGCTGCTGTCGCGTGCCGAGCAGCGGCGCGTGCGGGACCGCTTCGCGCCCGCTCAATCGCGGGCCGACCTCATCGTCGAGCTGGTGCTCGCCGAGCCGTCGCGCGTCGCCGGCTTCGCCGGCCCGGCGGCCCGGCTCGGCTTCCCCCTGCACCTGTCACACGTCGCCGCGTGGCTCACGCCCACGAAACTGTCCGAACCCGACGCGCGTGCACCGCGCGGCATCCAGCCCGCACTCGAGCTGTTCGCTCTCCAGCTCCTCGACGGCCGCACGGAAATGTGGCACGCCGCGTTTGTCCAGGACCACCTGCTCCTGGTCAGCACCGAGGAGGACGGCGCCGGCGACCACCAGCGGCGCCTGTGGGACGTCGCCGTGCGCGTCCAGGCACATGCCCGCACACTCACCGATCCCGAGTGGGCATTCACGCTCGGCATCGGAAGCCCGCGGGCCGGCGCCGCGGGCCTACGGACATCGGCCGCCGAGGCCCGGATCGCGGCGGAGTCCGCGATCGCCGCGGGCCGTCCCGGCAGCGTCGAATTCGCGGACATCACCGGACTACGCCGGGTGCTGCTCGACCTCTACGCGTCGCCGATCAGCCGCGGCCTGCTGCACGATCTGCTCCAACCGCTGGACGAACTCGGTCCGGAGCGCTCGCAAACCGCCGTTCGTACCCTCCTTGCCTACCTCGCCCACGGCAACTCGCTCGACAAGGCCGCGCGGGAGCTCCACCTGCACCGCAACGGGATCAGCTACCGGCTCAAGCAGGTGCGCGAGGCGCTGCGCCTCGACCTCGACGACCCGGACACGCGCCTCGCCCTCGAACTCGCATGCCGCGTCCGGCTGCTGGGCGTGAGCCGCCACTGACCACCGATGCAGCGCGCCTTGGAACGCGGCGGTCCGGTCCGGCATCAGTTCCGCGTGCAGAGCCGTGTAGCGCGTCATGAACGCAAGGCGTTCCGTTCGCCCGGCACCGCAGCGGCTTCACCCGCGACTTCGAAACCCTCACCGCGTTCCTGGCCCCAATCCCGTGCACGCCAACGACTTCCTGCCACCCGTCATTGTGATGGGCAGGCGTGTCGGGCACAGTCGGCCGGCGCCCGCCAGGTCTGCCGTTCTACGATCCCACCGACCTGACAAAGCGTCGCGCCACGAACGCTGCCGCGGTGCTCAGGTGGTGCGGCCGGAGCGGCGGTAGGCGAGCAAACCGGCGACCAGGCCGGCGAGGCCGAGGAGGAGGCCGATGACGGCGAGGGTGATGGCGGTGCCGTCGTTGTCGTCCTTGCTGTCGTTGGCGGTGGCCGCCGCGTCTTGCGCGGCGGTGCTCGAGGTGGACGTGGTCGCGCCGGCGGCCTTGGGGATCAACTTGAGGACCGGGGCGGGGTGTTCGGTCTCGGCGCCCGGCGCCGGTTCGTCGATCCAGCGCACGACGTCGCCGTCGGAGTAGGTCTGCAGGGCTTTGAAAACAATCTGGTCGGTTGCGGGTAGCGGGCCGAGGGAGATGTCGAACTCCTGGAACTGGCCGGGCTTGATGGCCGAGTTGGCGTCGGCGGTCCACGTGATCTTCGAGACGGCTCCGGTGACCTCACCGTCGTCGGTCTTGATCGGGGTGGCGAGCTTGCTTGTCTCGGTCTCGGCGGTCCAGCCCTGGACGGGTTTGAGGGAGACGGAGGCGACGGGTTTGTCGGTGGGGATGGCGATCTCGAGCTTGGTGGTGGAGGCGCTGTCCTTCTCGTTGGGTACCCGGAAGGTGACCTTGGTGTAGCCGCCCTGGGTGGCGGTGTTGGGGTTGACGGTGACGTGTGCGGAGGCGGCGGCCGGGAAGGCGAGGGCCGCCGCCGCCGCGGCGAGGGCGACGCCGGCGCGCAGCACGGGGGTCAGACGCATGGGTGCAGATCCTTTCGGAAGAGGTCGGGGAACTTTTGGGGGTGGTCCCGACGACCAACTCAGTGATGGTGCAGCGTAGTACCTACGAATCATGATTTTTCGTGACACAGGCGTTCGGCGGCTTCTGGCCGTTGCCGGTGGGCTGGCGGTGCTGGTCGCGACCCTGGTCCTCGCACTGCGCTGGGGTGGTGGCGTGCTCGGCCGTACGATCCCAGGACTGCCCTACCCTGGTCCGGCTACGGCCTGGGGGCTGCCGCTGGTCCGGGCGGCGGCCGACGCGTGTGGTGTGTGCGGGGTGGTGTGTCACGGCGGTGTTCTTGCTGCCGGGCAGCGGCGAGACCGGGTGCTACGGCGCGGGCCAACTGCTCGGCCCCTCCGGCTATCGGATGCTGCGCCGCGCGTGGTGCGCTGGATCCGTGCCGACGAGTGCGGGCAGCGCCGTCTCGACCGGGCCGCCGACCGCGCCGAGGCGACCGGCAAGAGGACGGCCTCGCCCGCTACAACGATTTTTGCGCCGAGCCGCGGAGGGTCGCTGAAAAGTCTGACGGAACTTCCTCGCGTCCGCCGGCGACTATTCACCGACACCGATAGCGCATCGGTATCGGTAAATCACCCTCGGAGGATTCCGTGTCCGTCGCTACTGACATCTCCCCATCCGCGGAGGAGTTGCCGCAACGGCCGGCCGCCGCCGCGCGGTCATGGTCGGTCGTGCCGCTGCTGACCCGGCTGCACTTCTACGCCGGCATCCTGGTCGCGCCGCTGCTGGCCGTCGCCGCGGTCACCGGGCTGCTGTTCGCGTTCAGCCCGCAGCTGGACCGGCTCGTCTATGACACCGAGTTCCACGCCGCCCAGGCCGGACCCGGCCTGCCCAAGCCGTTGTCGGAGCAGGTCGCCGTCGCGATCGCCGCCCACCCCGCGGGCAGCCTCGCCACGGTGATCCCGGCCGCCGCCCCGGACGCCACGACCCGGGTCGTGTTCAGCCTGCCGGAGCTGGGGGAGCAGCAGCACACCGTCTTCGTCGACCCCTACACGGGTGAGATTCGCGGGCAGCTGACCACCTGGTACGGCGAGACCCCGCTGATGACCTGGCTGGACGACCTGCACCGCAACCTGCACCTCTACGATGTCGGCCGGGTGTACTCCGAGACCGCCGCCAGCTGGCTGTGGGTGCTCGTCCTCGGCGGGCTGATCCTGTGGTGCAACCGGCAGTGGCGCCGCCGCGCCGAGGCCCGCAGGACCCGCAGCCGCACCGAGGCCACCCTGCTCTACGACCTGTCCGCCGCGAAGGGCGTGCGCCGCACCCGCAGCTTCCACGCGGCCACCGGGATCTGGCTCGTCGTCGGCCTGCTGTTCCTGTCCGCCACCGGCCTGACCTGGTCCCGCTGGGCCGGCGGCAACTTCTCCCTGGCCCTGGACAAGCTCAACGCCCACCAGCCGGACCTCGACACCGCGGGCGGCGGTGCCGCCCCGGCCCCGCACCACGTGGAGGCGCCGGTCGCCGCGGCCGGCGATCCCGCTCAGGTCGACGCGGTGCTGCACATCGCCCGGGCCAACGGCATCACCGGCCCGATGGAGATCGCCCCGCCGGCGGAGGCCGGTGCCGCGTGGACGGTGACGCAGACCGATAACGTCTGGCCGGTCCACCTCGACCGGATCGCGGTCGACCCGGTCGCCGGCACGGTGACCGCCCGGTCGGACTTCGCCGACTGGCCCCTGCTGGCGCAGCTGTCCAAGCTCGGCGTCCAGGCCCACATGGGCTACCTGTTCGGCCTGGCCAACCAGCTGCTGCTGGCCGCATTGGCGCTGGGCCTGCTGTGCGTCATCACGTGGGGGTACCGCATGTGGTGGCAACGCCGGCCCACGCGCACCGACCGCCGGGCCCTTGCCGGGCCGCCGCCCGCCCGCGGCGCCTGGCGGCGGCTCAGGCTCCCGCTGCTCCTCGCCGGCATCCTCGTGACCGCCGCGATTGGCTGGGCACTGCCGGCCTTCGGCGTCACGCTCCTGGCATTCTTGGTGCTGGACGTCGCCATCGGGCTGGTCCGCAGGCTGCGGCGCAAACCGCCGGTGCCGACCTCACCCGCTCCGGCCGGGGCGTGACCGCCGCCACAAGACCATACCGCCGGCCAGCAGGACGACCACCACACCGCCGGCGACGGCCCAGAGCAGCTCGGTCGAACCGTCATCGCCGGCGGCCGGACCGGCCACGGCGGTGGCCGCCGCGACGGACGTAGCCCGGGCGGGGCCGGCCACCGCCGCGGCGGTCGAGGCGGCGGCCGATGGGGCCGGTGCGGCGTTGGTGAAGGCGAACCGGCCCTCGATCGGGTGTCCGTCGGCGGACACGGTGCGCCAGGCCACTTGTACTTCTCCGGGCGGCAGCGGCTTGACCGCCTGGGTGAGCGTCGTGTCGACCGAGTGCGGTGTGCCGTCGCTGTAGGAGCGGCCGTCGGCGCCGGTCACCACGATGGTGCTGAACTGCTGCTTGACGTTCTGGTTGAACGTGAACGTCACCGCGGCCGGAGCGGCGGTCACTGTGGCGCCGTCGGCCGGGTCGGTCTTCAGCAGCGTGGCGTGCGCCCAGGCCGGCGCGGCCGGCATGAGGGGAATCAGCAACACCGCCGCTGCGGCGGCCAGGATCGCGCGGACGCTCACAGGAACTCGCATGCGTCCCATCCTGACCCCGGCGACCGCCGATGCGAAATCCGGGTGGCTTCGGTGGGATCGAGGGAACTCTTGTTGTGCGCGCGGCGACTACCCGGTGAATGTAGCCACCCTACCTAAGGATGTTCGATGTCACGCTCGCTGCGTGTCCGCTCAATGTTGGCGCTCACCGGTGCGGCCGTTGTCTTTGCATTGGCCGCGTGCGGATCCGATGACGCGCCGGCCGCAGCGCCGTCTGGAGCGCCACCGGCCGCCAGCGCCAGCGCGCAGCCGGTGCTGATGATGAAGGACCAGTGGGTGAAGACCGCCCAGTCGGGCATGTCGGCCGCGTACGGCACGCTGATGAACACCACGGACAAGGACATCGTCGTGGTGTCGGCGACCTCGACGGCCTCGCCGAAGATGGAGCTGCACGAGACCACGATGGTCGAGGGGAAGATGGCCATGCGCCCCAAGGAGGGCGGCTTCGTCATCCCGGCCAAGGGCAGTCACGAGTTCAAGCCGGGCGGCGACCACCTCATGCTCATGGACGTCACTACCCCGGTGAAGCCGGGCGACGAGGTCACCTTCACGCTGACGTTGAAGGACGGCGGCACGGTGCAGTTCACCGCGCTGGGCAAGGACTTCGCGGGCGGCAACGAGTCGTACATGCCCGGGATGGGTGACTCCAGCGGCATGCCAATGGGGAGCCCGACCGCCAGCCCGATGTCGATGGGCTGACATGACAGACAGCGTACAACGGCCGGTCAGCAGGCGTTCCCTGCTGACCGGCGGCGCGCTGACGGTCGGCGGCGCCGTTGCCGGTGCCGCCGCGACGGCGGTAGTCCGAGACGGCGGCGGCACCGATCCCGCGAAGGCGTCCACAGTGGACTTCGGCGCGCAGGTGGTGCCGTTCCACGGTGAGCATCAAGCCGGCGTCGAGACGCCGGCGCAGTCGCACGCCACCTTCGTCGCCCTCGACCTGAAACCGGGAGTCGACCGGGCCGCGCTGGTCCGGCTCATGCGGCTGCTGACCGACGATGCCGCCCGGCTCGCCCAGGGCACCGCGCCGCTCGCCGACGGCCAGCCAGAGCTCGCCGTGCTCCCGGCCCGGCTCACGGTTACGTTCGGGTTCGGGCCGGCGCTGTTCGACGCCGCCGGACTGGCCGGCCAGCGCCCGGAGTCGCTGCAGCAGTTGCCGCCGTTCGACATCGACAAGCTGCAGCCGCAGTGGTGCGAGGGCGACCTGCTGCTGCAGATCTGTGCCGACGACCCGCTCACCGTCGCCCACGCTCAGCGCATGCTCGTCAAGGATTCCCGGGCTTTCGCTACGGTCCGCTGGGTGCAGCGCGGCTTCCGCCGCGGCCGCGGGGTGCAGGACGACGGCGCGACCCAGCGTAACGTCCTCGGCCAGGTCGACGGCACTGCGAACCCGCCGCCCGGCACGGACGTGTTCGCCGGCGCTGTGTGGACCGACAGCGGCCCCGACTGGCTGCGCGGCGGCACCACCCTCGTCCTGCGCCGCATCCGCGCCGAACTCGAGGCGTGGGATGCCGCCGACACCGACGGCAAGGAGTTCGCCGTGGGCCGCCGCCTGTCCGACGGCGCCCCGCTCACCGGCCGGGCCGAGCACGACCCGCTCGACCTGGCGGCGAAGAATGCTTACGGCTTTCCGATCATCTCCGAGTTCTCCCACGCGGCCCGCGCTCATGTGCTCAGCGATCGGCAACGCATCTTCCGCCGCCCGTACAACTACGACGAGCCGCCGGACGCCGACGGCACCGCCGACTCCGGGCTCATCTTCGCCGCCTACCAGCGCGACGTCGCCCGGCAGTTCCTGCCCATCCAGCGCAACCTCGCCGAGGCGGATCTGCTCAACGACTGGATCACCCCGATCGGCTCGGCAGTGTTCGCGATCCCGCCGGGTTGCCAGCCGGGCGGCTGGATCGGCCAGGAACTGCTCGGATGATCCCGTGCCGGGTCAGGCCGCTGTTCGGCGGGGACGATCGATGCTCGCGCTGCCGTGGATGAGCCGGAGTGACGGCGGACCGGCCGGCTCAGCAGGCGGCGACTCGTCCAGGACGGCGGGCCGCCGCCAGCGCCGCGGCGGCCCCTGCCGATCCGCGGGAGGCTGTCCCGGGTCGAGACGGGACAGCATGACCACGACGACGTAGCCGGCCAGCATGACGGCATGGCTGAGCAGCCGGGTGCTGCCGACCTGCCCGGCGATGACGTCGTTGGCGCTCAGCAGGACCAGCAGCACGACGAACGCGGTCAGCATCGGCAGCACGTCGGTCGGCCGGCTGCGGCGAGCGGCGATCCAGGCGAATCCAGCGCCGATCGCGACGTTCCAGGCCGCAGACTCGTGGAGCAGGTGCCCCGAGCTGGTGCCGTGCTCGTGCGTGCCGCCGGTCCAGGACACCTGCGCCAGACCCAGCACGAACTGGACCGCGCCGAACGCGCCGAGCAGCACCCTGAGGAATTTGCTCAGCACCGGGTACCGAGGCCGGTACACCGCCAGCCGTTCCGTGGCGATCGTGCGGTGCCCGACGGGCTGGACCCGCACGAGCCGGGTAACTGAGGCGGCCTGATGCCGCCACTGCCGGCAGGACGCGCATCCTTGGAGGTGCGCGTCGAGCGTGGCGGGAGAAGTCGGTTCGTCCTCGCCGTCGATCCGCGCCGACAGTGCTTCCCGGAACTGCTCACATCCCACGGTTGGTAGTCGCGCCGGGCGGCGGGGCGGTTCCCGGTTCAGGCGACTTCGCCCGCCCGCAGTGCCATCGTCGCCTCTGCATGACGAGCGTGACCTAGTAGTACTTTGTTAGGTCGGCGTGTCGTGGGTGTCCGTCGGGCGGTTCGGGAGTTTCATGCCTTGGTGACCCCTGAGGAGCTTTCGGTTGTGCGGCAACGCCTTGAGGCGTTCGCGGCGGAGATGTTCGCATCTATGGCCCGGTCGGATCAGCGGGTGAAGGGCGAGACGTATCTGCGTGGGTTGTTGCTGGACGGTCGGCGCAAGTCGATGCAGCCGATGGCGGAGCGGCTCGGCGTGGATCATCAGGGGTTGCAGCAGTTTGTGACGACCTCGACCTGGGACACGGCGGCGGTGCGGGCCCGGCTGGCCGCCCGGGCGGTGGACCTCGTGCAACCGGTGGCGTGGGCGATCGACGACACCGGGTTCCCGAAAGACGGCACCGGGTCGCCCGGCGTGGCCCGGCAGTACTCCGGCACCCTCGGCAAGGTCGGCAACTGCCAGATCGGCGTCAGTGTGCATGCGGTCACCGACACGGCGTCGTGTCCGCTGGACTGGCGGCTGTTCCTGCCCGAGTCGTGGGACACCGTCAAGGCCGGACCGGCGGCGGTGAAAGCAGCCAAAGCCAAGCAGCGCAAGACGTTGAGCAACGCCCCACGCGCCGCCGCGCCTGCTGCGGCCACAGCTGTCGCTGTCGATGTCGAGGCGGTGACCGAGGCGGCCCGGCAGCGACGCCGCAAGTCCGGGGTGCCCCAGGAGGAGGGTCATCGTCCGAAGTGGACGCTGGCGATCGAGATGATCGACGGGCTTGCCGGGCACGGGTTGCGGCCGCCGCTGGTGGTCTCGGACTCCGGATACGGTGACAGCGGCCCGTTCCGGTCCGCGTTGGATGAACGTGGCATCGTCTACAGCGTCCAGGTCAACGGCGAAACCCTCGCCCACCCCGCCGGGGCGAGACCGGTGGCGCGCACCTGGTCCGGGCGCGGCCGGCCGCCGGCGTCTCCCCGGCCGGACTACTCGCACGACGCGATCAGCGTGGCCCAGCACGTCCTGGACGCCGGGCGTGGCGCGGCGGTCACCGTCTCCTGGCGCGAGGGCAGTAAAGGCACCCTCACCTCGCGGTTCGTGTTCCTGCGGGTCCGCCCGGCCGGGCACCGCATCCCCCGCGACGCGGACGGCAGCCTGCCCGAACGGTGGCTGATCGCCGAATGGCCCGACAACGAGGACGAGCCGGTCACCTACTGGCTGTCCAGCCAACCCGCCGACACCCCCGCCGCTGACCTGATCCGCTACGCCAAGATCCGCTGGCGGATCGAACACGACTACCGCGAACTCAAGACCGGCCTCGGCCTGGACCACTTCGAAGGCCGGTCCTGGACCGGCTGGCACCGCCACGTCACCCTCGTCACCGCCGCGCACCTGTTCATCACCATGCTGCGACTCGACCCAAAAGCGGATGCGCCGGCCTGACCCTCTACAAGGTCATCCACGAGCTGCAACTGCTGCTCGCAACCTGGACCGGCGCATGCCCCACCTGCCACCAGACGGTGAAACCGTTACACCGCAACAACCATCGACAGACCTAACAAAGCCCTACTAGTTGGGTTTGAGCCATGTTCGGGCGACTCGGCCGGAACTCGCACCTTGATTCGACGCGGGGATCGGGCGCGGTCGGGTCCCGGCGTAGGCCCGTCAGGCCTCGATGGCGGGCTTGAGGGTGTCCTGGCACCACTGGCGGAAACTGGTAGCGCCAGTCGAGTTCGGGCTCAAGGGTTCGGCGTCGTATATGCCGTTGTTCTGCGCGTCGGTCATCTCGGCCATGCCCAGCGCCATTGCCGGGCTCGCCCCGTATTGCTGCATTGTGGCCTGGTAGTCCGCGACCGGAACTTCCTGGTAGCGAATCGGGCGACCCAGAACATCGGAGATGACCTCGGCCATGGCGTCGGGGGGCAAGGTGTCCGGGCTGGCGACCGGGACTCTGGCTTGGCCACTCCACGAGGAGTCGAGCAGAAGCGCTGCCGCTGCCGTAGCGGCGTCGCGGGTGGCGACAGTCAGCAGCGGTCGATCGGCGGTGTTCGCCATCGAGAACCTTCCCTGCCCCTTGAGGTCTCGGACCTGGTGCAGCAGGTTTTCCATGAAGAACGGCAGGGCCACTGCCCGGTAGCTGACACCGGCGCCCTCGATCAGGGCGTCCATGGCCAGCGCAGCCGACAGCAGACCGGCCTTGCCCGGGTAGCCGTGGCCGAGGCTGGTAACCCCCACCACGCGAACGCCTTGGCCCGGCCCAGCCTGGACGAGAGGGCGAGTGAAGTTCAGGTAATACTCCTCGGCGCTGCTCGACGATTGGAACGAGGGCGGGGGCACGAGCCAGAACAGGCTGTCGGCGCCGGCGAGGGCTTTCGCGATCACGTCGGCGTCACCGTGGGACCCCTGCACCACCTCGGCTCGGCCGTGCACCTCCGCGGAGAGCCGGGACGGGTCGCGGGCGACGACACGTACCGCTTCGCCGCTCTGCAGCACGCGGGCCAGGACCTGCCGGCCGATGTTCCCGGTCGGTGTGGTGATGACGATCATGGGGACCTCCGTGAGAGACGGTGGGCGGCGGGACGATCGCAAGCCCGCCGCCTGATGAATCTAGCTAACCCTGAGTGACGGACGCAGGTGAAGGACCGATCCGATCACCTTTGATAGCCTGGAAGTTATGAATGATCTGGAGGTGCGGCAGCTGCGGTACTTCGTCGCGGTCGCGGAGGAACTGCACTTCGGGCGGGCCGCGGACCGGCTGGCCATGGCACAGCCCGCGCTGTCCCGCGCGATCCGACACCTGGAACGGCAACTCGGGGCGACGCTGCTGGAACGCACGACACGGCAGGTCAGCCTTACCGCGGCAGGACTGGTTCTGCTGCGCGACGCCCGGACCGCTCTGGAGGCGGTCACCGCCGCCGCCCACCGCACCCGGCAGGCCGGCAGCTTGTCGCCTCGGCTACGGATCGCACTCAAGGCCGACATCGACGGTGGGCTTCTTCCGCGCATCCTCGACGCCTACGGCGCCGATAGCGCGGCCCTGCCACCGCAGCTGATCCTCGGTGCATTCGGCGAGCAACCCCAAGCGCTACGCGACGGCCGGGCAGACGTGGCCCTGCTGCTCCACCCGTTCGACGACCGGGGCCTGGACAGCGAACCGCTGCTGACCGAACCCCTGCTGGCAGCCCTGGCCGCTGCCGACCCCCTCGCCGCCCGGACGCACCTGTGCCTGGCCGACCTGGACGGCCGCCAGCTCATCGGGGGATCCTCCGCGGGCCGAAGCCAGCCTGCCGGGTTCCACCACGACCCCCCGCTTCCCGACCACGAACAGGGCCCATCAGGCGCGCACAAGTCCTCGTCCAACCCGGCGCGGCCGGCCGCAAATCTGTCGGAGATCTTCAGCCTTGTCGAGACCGGCAGCGTGGTGTTCTTCGCCCCCGAATCGGTCGCTCAGCGCTACCCGCGACCCGGGATCGCCTACCGGCCGGTCGACGACCTCCCCGACACCACACTGGCCGTAGCCTGGCCACAGGACGCGCGCTCGCCGGCCGTCGCCGCTTTCGTACGCGCCGCCTGCACCGTCGCGACCACCGCGCACGCACAAACAGCACCTGTCATGCACAGCGCGACCACCTGAGCCTTGCAGCAGATCCAGCGACACGAGATCAGCGCATCTGAAAGCTGAAAGCCTTCGAGCGCACCTCGATCATCGGCAACAAGACCCAGATCGCCGAGCGGCTCAGACAGTACGCGGACGCTGGCGTGGGGAGGCTGTCCGTCTCCTCGTGCGTCGGCGACCTCAGCAGCGGCATCGACACGCTGCGGCTGGTCGCCGAGGCCTACGAGGATGCCAGCCTCGCGTAGTCCTGGAGCCGGTGTGTTGCCGCCGCGTCGGCGCCGGGGCTCATGGTCGGCGCAGACCCTCACGGGGGCCGGCGTTGGCCCGATCCACGAGTTCCGCGATGGTGGTCTTGTCCAGTTCGTCTTCGATGGCGTGCCGAGCGCGACGGTCGATCTCGGTCACCCAGGAGTCGATGCTGCGGCCCACCGGGCAGTCCGGGGCCCCTGTGTAGGAGCCGAGGACACGGTCGTCGCCGTGCACGATGCGCCAGACGTCGCCGAGTGTGATGGTCGCCGGGTCCTTGATGAGCTGCGAACCGCCGCCGACGCCGGGCTTGGAGGTCACCAGGCCGGCGTGACGGAACCGGCCCAGGACGCGGCGGACCTGGACCGGGTTGGCATCGGCCGACTCGGCCATGGCGTCCGACGACAAGGTCTCCGGCGCCAGGGCCGCCAGCAGCGTGAGCAGGTGGACGCCGAGGGCGAACTGTGTGTTGATCGACATGGCGGACGTCAGTCTACCGGAACCGTAGACAACACTGTTACGATCTAATCCGTAATAGTTCTGGCTACGAATTGAAGGATGATATGAGCCTCGTTGTCACCGGCGCATCCGGGCACCTCGGCCGTCGCACCGCCGAACTGCTGTTGGAAACGGGCGGCGTCGATCCCGCTGACGTTGTCCTCGTTACACGGTCGCCGGAGAAGCTGGCGGATCTGGCAGCTCGCGGGGCGGTGGTCCGCTGCGGCGACTTCGCGAGTCCTGACACGCTGCGGGCCGCCTTCGTCGGGGCGAGGCGGGTCCTGCTGATCAGCATCGACGCAGGTAGCGATCGCGTCGACCGGCACGCTGCGGCGATCGGTGCCGCGACGACGGCCGGCGCGGAGCTGATCGCCTACACTTCGTATCCGAACCCGGACTCCGGCCGCAACCCGGCGTCCGTCGTGCCCGATCACGCGGCGACTGAGGCCGCGATCCTCAGCAGCGGCGTACCCTACGTGTTGCTGCGTAACGCCATCTACAGCGAGTACGTCGGATCGTTCTCGTCTCAGCCCCCGTTGACGGCCGGGGCCTTCGTGCACAACTTCGGCGACGGCGCGAGCGCCTACGTGAGCCGTGAGGACTGCGCGGCGGCCGCTGCGGCGGTGTTGGCCGGTAGTGGGGAACACGCGAACAAGATTTACGACATCGCTGGTCCTGAGGCGATGACCGGCGCCGACCTGGCCGCGCTGTACACATCGGTCGGGCGCGTCGAGGTCGCGGCGGTGGCTGTCGACGACGCGACGTGGATTGCCGACGCTGTCGCGCACGGGCTGCCTGAGCAGGCCGCTCGAAATGTGGCCTCGTTCGGCCGGGCGATCAGGGAAGGAGCGCTCAACCAGCGCACCGGAGATGTCGAGCGCCTGACCGGTCGCAGGCCGATCAGCGTGGCCGACGTGCTCGAGGGCCTGGCCTCCGGGTCGGCGGATCGCTGACAGTGCAGCAGGGGCGATGGTCCATGGGCCGGCCGGCGCGACGCAATGGCTGAGCTGCTCGGGCCTGCCGGGGGTGGGGCCGTTGCTCGTCGCCCGCTGTGGACGGTCCGCAGGGCAGCCCACGCACGATCCCGACCAGGTCGCGTAGCCCGTCCTGGTCGGGTCCTGCCTGCTGAGGTAACCGCGACCGGTCTCGGGGTGAACCTGTCGCTGGTCGCCGTGCACCCCTCGGCCTTCACCACGAGGGACAAAACGGTCAGGTCGAAACAGAGCGGAACCCTCGATCGTCAGGGGTTCACCGTCGGGGGAAGGTGCATGACCTGGTTCAGTCCGCCGTCGACGGTGACGGCCGCGCCGTTGACGTAGCTCGCTTCGGGGCTGGCCAGGAAGGCCACGACGGCCGCGACCTCGTCGGGAGTGCCTAGTCGGCGCATGGGAATGTGCGCCGAGTACGCGTCGAGTACGCCGGGGATATCGGCCATGACACCAGTCATGCCGGTCGGGTAAATGACGCCGGGGTGCACCGTGTTCGAGCGGACGCCGTGCGCGCCGTGTTCGATCGCGATGGCGGCGCTGAGGCTGGCCGCGGCGCTCTTGGCGGCACCGTACGCGGGCTGGCCGTAGTTGCCGCGCAGCGCGTTGGACGAGCCGATGGTCACGACGTTGCCCTTCGTTCTCTTCAGGTGGGGTACGGCGGCCTTGGCCGCGTAGAAGACCGCGCTGGCGTTAACGGCGACGATGTCTTGCCAGGTTTGCGCGTCCAGCTCGGCGAACAGGCCGACGTCGGTGACGCCCGCGCAGTTCACGAGCACGTCCAAGCGGCCGAACTCGGCGGCCGTCCAGTCGACCAGTTCAACGACCGCCGCCTCGTCCCTGACGTCAACCGTTCGCGGGACGATCGTGCCACCCGCTGGCGCCTGCGCGACGGTCCGGCGCACCTTCTCGGCATCGCGCCCCGCGATGACGACCGTCGCACCTTCCTTGGCGAAACGGAGGGCGATCGCTGCCCCCATCCCGGACCCGCCTCCGGTGACCACAGCGACCTGGCCGGCAAAACGATTGAACTCCATCCTTGCCTCTCTCCTCGCCTCTCTCGTGGACTCCTGGTCCCGAGCCTAGGAAGATCGACCGGCGTACACTTGAACCCATGCGACAGGTGCGCTTGAACCAATACGTCCGCCGATGACGGGCGTACGCGGGCCCTTCCGCTTGGACACGACGGCCGCCCAACCCGTAGGCACCGGGTTCGCCGCATTCCGGGATACCTGGGGAACGCAGATCGGCGACAGCTTTCCGATGCCGGTCTTCAGCCCGACCACCGTCAACAACTACCGAGTCAAGACCCGCGCAGCCCAAGTGCACGACGTGGCCATCATCGACGGCCACAACGAGTCGGCGCTGCGAACCACGGACGCCCCGCATGCCGGGGATCAGGTGGAGCTGTTCGTCGTGCGGTGCGGCTCATGGATCCTGGGTGGGCGGGCTGTGTCGGCCGGGCAGTTCCTCCTCCAGCCCAAAGGACGGTCGACGACGTTCGAGACCGCACCGCGCACGACGGCGAGGATCTTCGTCCTGCCGGCCGCCATCCTCGCGCCCGTACTCAGGGGCCGCGCGATCGTCGGGCCGGCCGACTCGGCCGAGGTGCGACTGCTGGTAGCTCACTCGGACATGGTCAACGCGACCATGAACGAGCTCGGGCCGGCCGGCGTGGACGCCGCCCACAGCAGCCTGATCGAGCTGGCCAAAGCCGTGGCTGCGGGACGATTCGACGACGCGGAACCCCTGCTGGCTCCCGCAATCACCCAAGCTGCCAAGGATCTCGCCGAACGCCGGCTCACAGATCCCAGCCTGTCGGCGGCGATGTTAGCGCGTGAGCTGCACGTCTCCCCGCGGACGTTGCAGCGGGCGTTCGCCGCCGCCGGCGAGCTGACCGCCACCGCCTACATCCGCCACCGCCGGTTGGAACAGGCGCGGCTTGCCCTCGCCTCGCCGTCCCGCCGCATGAGCATCACCGAGATCGCCGCCCGCTGGCAGTTCGCGGACGGCAGCCACTTCACCCGGGCGTTCAAGGCCCGCTACGGCCGGACACCCACCGAGTACGTCCGCTCGGCCGAACCTCATGACGATGATCACATCGCGGTGCACCGTTCAGGACGGCGTTGACGGCCTGAGCCGTACCGCCGGCCATCGCCTCGAGCTCTCTGTCAGATGGTGACCAACGGCGGGGCGAGCAACAGCACGTCCGTGCCGTTGCCGCCCAGGTAGAGCAGCAAACCCGCGTCGCGGGCCGCCGCGACAAGCCAGACGGTGATGCGCGCGACGGGCGAGATCCTGAAGGCGGCGAGCGCACATTTCGCCTTGGAGCTCGACCCGACCCGGCGACGGTCATGACGTTTCATCGACGAACACCTGGACCGCTTCGCGGTCGCGCTCCTGTTACGAGTTCTGCAGATCTCCGCCTCCACCTACTACGCCTGGCGCAGCCGGGCCGCCGCGCCGTGCGACCGGGACCTGGTCGACCGTGGCCTGCTGTCCAACATCCACGACATCTGGACCGCCTCAGGCTGCACCTACGGCGCGGACCGGGTCCACCGGCAGCTGCGCCGCGGCGGCATCCACGTCGGCGCAAACGTATCGAGCGGCTGATGGCCGGCCAGGGCTGGCAGGGCCGCGTTCCTGCGCCGAGGCTGGCACGGCGGCTCGACCGTCTAGAACCCGCGAGCCACGCCGGCGCCCGATCTGGTCAACCGCCGGCTCGCCGCAGCCGCACCGAACCGGCTCTGGGTCGCTGACGCCACCCGCATCCGCTGCGGCGAAGGTGCGTTCTGGCTCGCCACGGTCCGCGACGAGTTCTCCAACCGCATCGTCGGCTGGAATGCCGGCGACCGCTACGACACCGACCTGTCCTCGGCGCCCTCGAGTACGGCATCTGGACCCGTGACGTTCGTGATGGTCAACTGACGCATCACTCGGATTACGCCGAGTTCTGCGTTAAGCCGAGGGATCGTGGGATGGTCGGTGCCGGAAGGGTTGTCGTGTCTGATTCCTCGGCTTAACGACGGCATGTCATCGGAGGCTGTAGAGGGCCTGGAGCCTGTCCTCGGTGAGTGGCTGCGCGGCTGGCGAGTCGATTGCAGGCGTGGCCGCCTCCACGGCTTGTCGCATCATGTCGATGGTGGCGAAGGCGTAGAACGCTGCTGTGGTCGACATGTTCTCGTGGCCGAGGAGCCGCATGATGACGGGCAACGGGATGCCCTGCTGGTAGAGGTCCATGGCCTTGGTCTTGCGCAGTATGTGGCAGTGGATGTTGTTCGGGATCGAGGGGCAGCTCTGCCGTGCGGCTGTGGCAGCGTGCGTGAGCACTGCGGCGACGGTATCGGTCGACAGCGCTGTTGGCTTGCCGTTGTGCAGGCTGTAGAACACCGGCCGGGTCGCGGGAAGCTGCGTCGTGCCTGGGTGGAACTCGGCGAGGTAGGCGCCCAGGTGCTCGATCGTCTTGCCGGTGAGGGGGACGATGCGGGTCTTGTTCCTTTTGCCGGTGAGGACGACGTGTCCGGGCTTGCCCAAGCGGAGGTCCTGCAGTGTCAGGCGGGTGATCTCACCGACGCGGGCCGCGGTGTCGTAGAGCAAGATCAGCAGCATCCGGTTGCGGCGCGATTTCGCGGTGCGGCCGGTGCAGGCGGCGAGGACGGCCCGTGTCGCGGGTTCGGTGAGGTACTCGATCGGTTTCCGCGCGCTGGCTGGCGTGCGTAGCGCCTTGGCTGCCTGACTGAGCGCGACGAGGGTGATGTCCTCGGCGGAGCAGTAGGTCAGGAACGCTTTGACGCTGGTCAGCCGCAACGCGATGGTCCTGGGCGCGTAGTGCTGCTGGTCGGCCATCCAGGCCAGCCAGCTTTTCAGGTGTGGCCGGTCGAAGTGGTCGAAGCCCACGTCGGGGCGGTCGATGTGCTCGTGTTCGGCGAGGTAGTGCAGGAAGCATTCCAGGCTGATCCGGTAGGCCTCGATCGTGTTCGGTGAGCGTCGGGCCACGGTGGGCAGGTAGGTGTGCAGGTAGTCCCGGGCGAAGCGGTAGAAGTCCGGGGCGCCGGTTGCCGGGTCACGTTTCATCGAACCCGACCTCCGGTAGCAACGACTGGCTCGTGGCGGTGAGGTCGGCGTAGGCGTGCAGGAACTCCGGCGAGGTGTGGATGTAGTAGAAGCTCGACTCGATGTCCGCGTGCCCCATGTAGCGGGCCAGGTAGGGAAGCATCGCCATGACGTCCTTGCCTTGGGCCATCCATCGTTCGACGTTGGCGTAGGCGAAGTGGTGGCGGAAGTCGTAGGGCCGGGGCTGCTGACCGCCCACCGGTCGTGGGAGACCGGCCTGGTCCCAGGCACGGTTGAACATCTTCCCGACGGTCGCGGCGGTGACCTGGTTGCCGGCCGCGGAGACGAAGAATGTGCACCGCGTTGGGCCGAAGCGTGCGCGGGTGACCCGGTCGCAGCCGGCCAGGATCTCGGCGACTTCGCCGGTGATAGGTAGGCGTCGGGAGCGGTTGCCTTTGGAAGCCACGATGTCGAGGTGCCGGTCGCGAAGGTGCACGTGTTCGGGGCGCAGCAGGCGGGTTTCCCCGGTCCGCAGCCCGCAGGAGTGCATCAGCGTGAAGAACGCGACCGCCTGCCACCGCCACGGGGAGGCGGCGTTCAGCGTTGCGGCGGCCGCGAAGAACGCCTCGATCTCGTCCCTGGTCAGCAGGTAGGGGTGGGCGGGGACGACTGCGGCCTTCCACCGATCGGACAGGACGTAGGCGTCGCGCTGCCCGTGGGCCTGCAACCAACGGCCGACGTCGCGGATGTAGGACATCCAGGACCGGTACCGCCCTGAGCGGGTCAGCTGCTGGCTGACCCATCCCTCGACCGTGTCGCGGTCGAAGACGGTCCGCTCGTGTGTGGTGCAGTAGACGTCGAACTGCTTCAGGTACCAGATCCGGGAGACGCCGTAGAAGCCCATCTTCTCCTTGAACGCGAGGTAGGCCTCCAGTTGCGGTGCGAAGGCACTGGTGAAGCGGCGGGCGTTCATGACCGCATTCCGACGGGGACGTCGAGGACGCAGTCGAGCAGACGGTCCTCATCGACGCTCAGATACAGGTCAGTCGATTCCGGGCTCGTATGGCCCAGCACGGCCGAGATCGTCGGCAACGGGACCGCCGCGCGCAGCAGCCGCGACGCGGCGTTGTGGCGCAACAGGCGAGTACCGGCCCTCACGTCGGTGACGCCAGCCTTGCCGAACACGGTGGCGATCACCCGGTGGATCGATGCGTGGTCCGACAGCCGCGTATGTGGCGCCACGCAACGCAGGAACACGTGGTCGTCGGGCGAGTCCGGCCGTTGATCCAGAACGTAGTCGGCGAGCCTGCCGACCAGCAGATCGGTCAGCGGCACGGTCAGCGGGTTGTGCGTCTTCTGCTGCACGATGTCGGCGGTCCGTGCGCGCCAGTCGATGTCGGCCAGCCCCAGGTTGATGATGTCGCACGCGCGCAGCCCCGTCGTCATCGCGAGCAGGGTGATCGCGGCGTCCCGCGCGGCGATCGCCGGTGTCGCGCATGCGTGCACGACCAGGCGTTCAACCTCGTCGGAAAGCACCGGCAGGATCGCGTGGGAACGCCTGACCCCGGCCAGCCCGGCCGCGTCGACCAGGTCGTTGCGGCCGGTGAACTTCAAGAACGGCCGGAAGTTCGACAGCACCCAGAACAGCGACGACGTCGCCCACGTGCCTGTCAACGAGTCCAGAAACCCCAGAACGCTGGACCCGTCGGCGCCACCGAGGCAGGCGATCCCGCGCGCCTCCAGAAACACCAGGTAGGCGCGGCATACCCGGCCGTAGGCGTCGCGGGTGGCCAGCGCCAGGTCACGGTCGGCCATGTCGGCGTCCCACGCGGCAGCCAGCGCGGTGAACTCGCGCGAGACCGGTCGTGAGCCACCCCCGCCACGCTTACGGCACGACAACTCCACCCGGCCGGTCAGCATGTAGGCGTCGAACACCCCGATCAGCCGGCTGTAGTCGAAGCTGCGCTGCGCACTGAACCTGCCAGTACGCGGACTGATCGTCATCGACGCGAACGCAGCACCCAGGGCAGGCGAGTAGACGCCACCGCACTCCGCGGCAAAACACGTCAACGCTTTGATCGACTTCCTGTACTGGCCGATCGTCGACTCCATGTAGCCGGCTGCCCGCAACTCCGTGACAACAACCGACCCGATCCCTGTGACCGTCGTATCCATGGCCGTCTCCTCTCCGCAACGCGAATGGACACGACGGACGGTAGCCACCAACCGCAGGATCGTTAAGCCGAGGAATCAGCCAGGGCCACCCGGCCACCACAGGCCATCCCACGATCCTCGGCTTAACGCAGAACTCGGCGTAATCGGAGTTAAACCGAAATCGGTTTAACTCCGACAGGGGCTCGAACTACACGTCGTTCCGCTTCACGCAACGCTTGTCCGACAACGGAATCCTGCCGTCGATGGGCTCCGAGGGCGACTCGTTCGACAACGCGTTGATG
Source organism: Dactylosporangium sp. CA-092794 (assembly GCF_050948465.1). NCBI lineage: Bacteria > Bacillati > Actinomycetota > Actinomycetes > Micromonosporales > Micromonosporaceae > Dactylosporangium > Dactylosporangium sp. CA-092794. The sequence goes on from NZ_CP192044.1 coordinate 3,365,355, forward strand.
GGGAACTTCTGGTCCACCCTGAAGATCGAACTCGTCTACCGCACCAGCTGGCGGACCCGCGACGAGGCCGAGAACGCGATCTTCGAACACATCCACACCTGGACAACACCCGCCGCATCCAACGCGAACTCGGCTACCGCAGCCCAGACGAGTACGAGACCGCCTGGCACGCCCACGCCAAGCCACACAACCCCCACACCCGCCCCAACCGGAGGGCAGGTAACCACCGCTCCATAAAAGCAGCGGAAGCTCACGCCAGGGTTGCCAGCAGCGCGATCATGTGGACGTCGAGCGCGACCTGCGTGTTGATCGACGTGGCGGAACTCAGGTTTGCAGAATCGTAGCCAACACTGTTACGATATAATCCGTAATAGTGGTGGCTACAGATTGGGCCTGACAGTGCTGAAGGGCGATGTGACCATGGGGTCCGCAGTACACGATGCAATGGCTGAGCTGCTTGAGCGCGGCGCGGTGGGGCTGCAGGTAGCCGCCTACCATCAGGGTCGGCTCGTCCTGGATGTGCAGGCGGGCGACGTGCAGGCCGGCGGGCGTCCGGTGGGCCCGGGCACGATTTTCTGGGTCGCCTCGGCCGGCAAGGTGTCGACGGCAACGGCGCTGCACCTCCAGGTCGAGCGGGGACTGCTCAGCTACGACCAGACGGTCGCGTCGATCTGGCCGGAGTTCGGCGTCGGCGGCAAAGCGTCGTTCACCGTCCGCGACGCCCTTACCCATCGGGTAGGACTGCCCGATCTGCCCGCGGACGCTACCCGGCAACGGCTCGGAGACTGGGAATGGGTGGTGAACCGGCTCGCCGGTGCAACCCCGACCGCCGACCCGGACCACCACAACACGTACCACGCGATGACCTGGGGGTTCATCGTCGGGGAGATCGTCCGGCGCTCGGATGCGGCCAACCGCACCTTCGAAGACTTCGTTCGTGAGGAGGTGCACGCGCCGTTGGGCATCACCGATGTGTGGCACCGGCTGCCCGCTGCGACACACGGTCGTGTCGCGGTGGTCAGAGGTGATCTTCTCAAGGACGACCCCTTCACGTGGACCGTCACCGAGGACGACGCGATCAACACCCCCGAGTACTGGGATCGGGTAGATCCCAACGGCGGCTGGATGACGGCGCGCTCAGGGGCGCGGCTCTGGGCGATGTACGCCCAGGGGGGCGAGCTCGACGGAGTCCGGCTGTTGTCGGCCGAGCGGGTGCGCGAATGTCTTGAGCCGAGAGCGGGTGACCCCGCGGCCGGCGGGCTGGTCGGACCGTGGGCCTTCATCGGCCAGGGCGCGTTGATGCTCGGCGGGGCAGCTCCCGCGCACGCCGATGTCCTCGGGTTCGGTGAGCGTGTCCTGTGGCATCCGGGCGTCGGCGGCGCCCTGGGGTTCGCAGATCTTGACGCGCAACTGGCTGTGATGATCTGCCACAACGAGCTCTTCGACATCCGCCGCCTCCCAGCGCACCCGTTCGCTGGGATCGTGCGCGCCGTGCAGGCGGAGGTGCTGCACTAGCCGCGACCGAAATTGCCCCGAGGGGGACCAGGTGAAGCTTGGCACGGTTGAGTTCAACGCGACCTGTCGGCGCAGGACCGCGTTCTCATGACGGAGCACCAGAATCTCGACATCCTTGGCCGCGTTGGCACGGACGAGGAGCGTGAGTCAGCCGGCGATGCGGCAGAACACGACCGACCGGCTGCCGGCGTTGCAGCTGACGCTCGTGCTCGACGCGGTCGACCCACCAGTTGCCGCTGCCATCCGCAAATTCGAGCCCCAGCCCGCCGATCGGCGAAGCCAAAGCCGCACCTGGTCTCAGCCCGCGCCGGGGCTGCGCGACGACCCGCTGCTGTGCTGTCGGCGCCGCGCGCGCGGCCGCTGAACGCCGGCCCCCGCTGCCGGATGCGCACCGTCATGCACACCCGGACCACGGCTCTGCGAATGCGATCACGCGCTGGCATGCAGTGCGCAGCAGCAGAGTCACTCCGGCCGAACGAGCGCTGCTCGTCAATGACTTTGATGCCAATCACGGCCGCGCTGCCGGGGACCGGCGTGACGCACAACCGTCAGCCGCTACATGGCGGGGCGAGGCACGGCTATACCCCAGGATCGCGACCGCTCGCGGCGTGGTGAGGCCGCGGCCCGGTCTGGGCAGGGTCGCGGGCTGGCAGTCCTGGGTTGGAACATCGGTGTGCGGCCGGTCGTCGTCGATGGCGCCGGTGGTGGCCGTGTCGACGCTGGGCCTGGCGGCGGCGAGTCGAGTGGCCGGCGGGTCAGCCGCGGTCGTGCGAGCCGGGCGACTCGGCAGCAGGCCGGACTGGGCCTTCGCGAGTCCGACCGACTGCACATGCGGTGGTGGGCCGGGCGCGTCCGGCATGGCCGAACACGCCGACGAGCCGCGGTCTTTTGCACATCGGTGGAGCGGTTACGGCGCGCGGTAGGCCCGGATGATGGTCTGGTCGATCGTGCTGCCGGTGCTGCCGGTGGCTGCGACTCGCAGCGACAGCGGCTGTCCGGGGGCCGGAATGGGCAGGTGCGCGGTGAAGGTGTCCGCGCTCGCGCGGCTCACCGTCGCTGGCCGCCATGTGGTGCCGTCGTCGGTGGAAGTCCACAGGTGCAGCGTAGTGATGTGCTCGGTGGGCAGGCTGCTGGCCTGTCGTACGGTGAATGCGGCCGGGCCGGTGACGGGATGGTTGTCCGTGTCCAGCGGCAGCGTGTAGTCCAGCGAGAATAGCGGCACGGGCGCACTGTGCTCACCGGTTGGGCCAGTCGAGCGGAACGTCCAGGCGGTGCTCACCCGGGTGGAGATCGGCAGGATGGCGCTGTTGTCCTGAAGCTGGACCAGCCGGTACGTTCCGGTGTCCGCTGGAACGGCGAAGTCGGCGGTGAACCCGGATGCCGTCGCGATCTGGTGTCCGTCGCGGTAGAGCGTCAGCGTCGGCTGGCTGCCCGGCCAGAACGTCGCCAGGCAGTTGTACCGCTGGTGCTGATCGGTGAGCGCCACGAGGTCGACGTGCAGGTTTCCGCGGGTTCGCGCGACCGGCTGCGGTGCGCAGCCGTTCCCGCCAGGGGCGTCGAACCAGTCCGGCCGCAGCGGCTGCCGGAAGCCATCTCGGCGCTGTCGGCTGGCCGCGGGATAGACTCTCGGCACGTCCTTGGTGAGCAGCAGTGGGCCGAGCTCGGAGGCGGTGTTGATGGTCGTCTCCTCGGTCCAGGTGACGCCGGGCGTGAGGTAGTCCACTCGGTTGGCTGGCACCTCGTCGCTGTCGTTCTCGGACACCCACACGCCGTCGCTCTGTCCTCCCTTGCGGTTGTGGCCGGTGTGCGTTCCGGGCAGGTCAAGCTGGTTGAACCGTTCGTCGAGTCGGGCGAGTTTGGTTTTCGCGGCGGGATCGATGGTGTACGACGGGTCGGCCGGCACGCTGCCTGGCAGGGTTCGTACGAGGTCGTACATGAAGGGGCTGGGGCCGGCCGTCGGGGAGCGCAAGCTGAAGACCTCCGCCGTGTGCAGGAATCCGACGTCCACGGCGGCGATGGGGGTGCTGTAGACGGGCCAGCCGGCCGCGGAAGTGCCCCAGGCGACCGTTTCCTGCCACTGGAACAGGCCCCCGACTCGGGCGCCTTGCAGCGCCGAGATGCCGACCTGCTGGGCCTGCGTCTCGACGCCGGTCACCTGGGCGGTGACCGGTTGAGCCCGCGCGCCGTCCAGGAGAACCGTGGTGGTTCCTGCGACATCGACTTCGGCGGTGCCGGCGAGAGCGATACGGGGGGCCGAAGGGGTGGCGTCGAACACGTTACCCAGGACGCTGTACCGGCCGGCCGGCACCTGTACCGTGCGGTCCGTTCCGACAGCGCTGAACACCGTCTCGCTGAATCTTCCTGAATCGTCGAGGTTGGCGACGGTGGCGTACCAGGCCAGGGCGCCGTCGGGCGTGCTGGGCAGGGCGGTCGCCCGGACGGTCAGTTCGTAGCTCGCCGGCTCGACGGAGAACACGACGGGCGTGCGTAGCACTGTGCCGTCGGCCCGGGCGGTCAGCACGCCCTCGTAGTCGTCTGGATGAGCTGCGAATGCGGCCCGGTCGGCGGTGATGCTCACCGACCTTTGCTGCCCGGCCGGCAGGGTCACGGTGTTCGCCGACAGCGCGACGGATCCGTCCGGTGTGGTGAGCCCCGTGCGGTCGGTCACCGACAGGCTCAGCTGCAGCGTCATCGCCTTGCCGCCGGTGTTGACCCAGCTGACGGTGCCCGTGGTGGTGCCGGACTGTGGATAGCTGAACGTGCTGAGGTCGGCCACCGCCGTGCCACCGACAACGTCGGACAGCGCCGGGGGGATGAAGAGTTGTCCGGCGCCCTGCTCGTACAGGTCACCGCCGCGCGCCGGGCGGGCCGCGCCGGTCAACGCCGCCTTGAGCCGATCCGGCGCCCAGTTCGGATACCGCTGGCGAAGGATCGCCGCGGCGCCGGCGACGTGCGGCGCCGCCATCGAGGTGCCGGACAGGCGGGTGTGATACCGGTCAACGACTTCGCCGATACTTGTACCGGCGGCGCGAGCGGAAACGATGTCCACACCGGGCGCTACGATCTCGGGCTTGAGTCTGCGGGTTCCGCTGACTGGTCCCCGGCCGGAGAACTCGGCCAGCGTGCCTGTGCTGTCGACAGCCCCGACGGCGAGCGCCGAGGCGGCGGCTGCGGGGGTGGAGATGGTGCCTGAACCGGGGCCACTGTTGCCGGCCGCGACCACGAACAGCGTGCCGTACTGGGCGGTGAGCGAGTCCACGGCCCGTGACACCGGGTCGGTACCGTCGCTGAAGTCACCGCCCAGGCTCAGATTGACCACACTTGCCTGCGGGGCCGCCCATTCCATGCCGGCGATCACCTGAGAATCCGTTCCGAAGCCATCATCGTCGAGCACCTTGCCGATGACGAGCTTCGCGTCCGGGGCAACCCCCCGGTGGACTCCGTGTGAGGCGGCACCCATACCGGCGATCGTCGCGGCCACATGTGTACCGTGCCCGTTCCGGTCAACCGTATCGGTGGACGTCGAGAAGTTGGCACTGGCGACGATCCGGCCGGCAAGGTCGGGATGGGTCGGGTCGACGCCGGAGTCGAGCACTGCCACCCGAACGCCCTGACCCGTGAGTCCAGCCGACCACGCCTGCGGCGCGCCGATGTCGATCAGATCATCCGCGACACCCGCAGCGGCGCCGATCGGTGGGGCTGTGGTGTCATCTGTCGCACTGGCCCGCAGCCGCCGGTCCAACCAGACGTGACTCACGCCCGCCAGGTCATCCAGAACGCTGCCGTCCGAGCGGGACCGCTCGGCACCCGATGACCGCTTGGGCCGCCGGCCGGCGACTCCACCGAGGATCGGGAGCCTGCGCTGCTGGTGAAGACCCTCGCCGAACCGGGTCGAAGCGTGCCCGGCCGCATACGCGACGATGAGCGGAAGCTCGGCGGTGTGGGCGTCGTCGTAGCCGTTCTGCACCAGTTCCGTGGCATCGAACAACGCAGGGTCCAGCGTACGACCTAGCAATCCCGCGCTGTCCGCCGGCACAACTCGAACATGCCCGTCGGGCCCGCAGCTCTTGCTCACAACCCGTCCCGGGCGGGCCGGATGTACCGAGACCTGCGGGCAGCGCCCCGTTGTCCCGGTCAGCGTGACGACGTCGCCGGTCAACAACGTGACCACGTAGGAACGGCCGACAGGCAGGGGGACCGTGTCGCGGGCCGCCGTCACGACCGCCGGCGGTGATGTTGTCGCGGCCGCGAGCGGCGAGATGGTAAGCGCCGACCAGACCTGCGCGGCAACGGTTGCTGCCGCCAAGCCACCAACAATGAGAGATCTTCGCAACTCAACACTCCTTGGAAGCGGACCCGTCACCACCACATGGCCGCAGGCCGCACGCGTGTTACACCCGGCGGCGGGGAACGATCGGGGCGGCCGGAGCCCACGCACCGTCCCGCGCCGTCAGTACGGCCCGACGCACAACGCATGACAGCGTTTGCACGACTTGAAGCGACACGCATCGGGCGACGAGTCTCGACGGCGGTGTCGCCGGCGCTCGGCGGACGGGCTCAGCGACGCTGTCGTCGACAGCGCCGACAGGCAGGAGGTTTCTGGTGAGACCGCAACCCGCGTCGGTACGTCTCCGACGCCTCATCGCAATGACCTCGGCGGCGATCGCGGCGGCGGCCGCGCTGATCGCGGCCGCGTCGTCGCCGGCCCAGGGCTCCTCGGGCATCAGCCAACGTCGAGGTTGGGACGCCTGTGGTATCGGGTCCAGCGGCAACGCACAAGCGTTCTGGAGCAACACACCGTACTGGAACATGGGGCTGTACCTCGGAGGCTCAAGTTACGGCACCGGCTGTACCCAATGGACCCGGACCGGCGTGGCCAACCTGCGCAGCGAAGGGTGGAAGTTGCTACCGATCTGGGTCGGACCGCAAGCGCCCTGCAGCGGCTTCCCATCGCGGTTCAGCACAGACCCGTCAACCGCATACAGCCAGGGTTTCACCGAGGCGTCAAAGGCATACAACCGGCTGATCGAGCTGGGCCTCGACGTGAGCGGCACCCCGGTCATTTATGACCTGGAAGGATTCGACACGTCCAACTCGGCCTGCGTCAACGCCGTGAAACAGTTCGTCTCCGGATGGGTGGCCGACCTGCATCTCGCACCTGCGCAGAAGGCGGGCGTGTACGGCTCGGCGTGCTCCTCAAGCCTCAGCACGTTCAGAAGCCTGCCCAACCCGCCCGACTTCATCGACGCTGCGCAATGGGACGACAACCCGAGCACGGCTGCACTGAGTCCATGCATCCCCGCTGCGGCGTGGAGCAATCGGCAGCGGCACAAGCAGTACCGGGGAGACCACAACGAGACCTGGAACGGCGTGACGCTGAACGTGGACAACGACTGCTCGGACGGGCCCGTGTATCCCTCCCCGGATGAACTCGACAACGGTCAGGGCTGCGTGTGAAGGCGCTGAGGGGTCGCATGAAGAGACTGCTTGGCACGGTCCTCGTCGGCTGCACGCTGCTGCCGGCGGGCGGCTGTGCACGTCTGCCGGCCGGAGACGGCGCAGGAGCGGATCCGCTGCCGGTCAAAGCAGACGAGTCGCCGGTCGACGCCGCGCTGGTAACGGCCGACTTCGGCTGGGTACTGACGACCCGGCGCTTGCTGTTGACCCGTGACGGCGGACGCAGCTTCAGTGTCGCGTCACTTCCGGGCCCGGCGGGCGTAACTCGGGCGGCCGCCTTCCTGGACGACCGCACTGGGTTGACCGTCACCGCCTCAGGGGACGCCATCGTCGCCTACAAGACCGATGACGGCGGCGCTACCTGGCGTCCGACGCTGCTACGTGAGCGTTCGGGCGGCATGGCCGGATACTCGGCCGTGGCAGTCGCCGTCGGTGACTCCAGATTCAGCGCGATCCTGGCGAAAACGGCAACCAGCCAAGCGTTCTCGCTCGGAACGATCTTCGCCACGCAGGACGGCGGGGCGTCGTGGGCGGCGGCTCCCGCTCCCGAAGCGGGCCGGCTGGCCGTCGAGCCGACCGGCCGGATCTGGCTGGCCGGCGAGCAGCTCAACCTCAGCACCGATCAAGGCAGGAGCTGGACCCGCGCTGGGCTGGATCTGCCGGCCGCGACATCTGGTACCACGGCGATATCCACACCGGTCCGCGATGTCCTGCCAGTGACGCGATCCCTCGATGGCCAGTCCGAGGTCGACCTGTTGACCAGCCCTGATCAAGGGTTCACCTGGGGCCGGGCGACGCGCGTGGCGATCCGTGCGCGCACCGGCGGTCGCGCCCGGATACCTGTGGCTTCGACCGCCGAGGGACCAACCGTCTTCGACACCGTCGCCGGGCACGCATACCGCGTCAACGCCAAGCGCGAGATCGCGCCGTCCGGCCTGCCAGAGGGCGTTGACGCGGTCACGTTTGCCGCAAACGGTTCCGCCGGCTGGGCGTTGGCGCACTACGGCACCTGCTCCCACGCCAAGCGGGACTGAGTGCTGCATCACGAGCTCGTCGCGTCCGCTGACAGCGGGGCCACGTGGCGACGACTGGCCATCTGGAACGAAAGCCTGGGATAGCGGCGTCGACCGCTTCTCCGACATGGGCGCGGATCGGGAGTACGTGCGGTACCGGAACAGGTTCCGGTACCGCACGTACTACACGTGTCGCGATGCGGGTGAACACATCGTCAGCAGCAGCTGGTGCACCACCACCATGAGATCCCGGGCAGGCACGCACCCGCTTGTTGATGCCCGGACCGCCGCTGTCTCCGCGCGCTCTAGGGGATCAAGGGGTTCGGCGCGGCGAACGACTCCGGTGTCGCCATGCGAAGGCCGGCGTACACGGGTATCGGCGTGCCACTACGATCCAGGGCGGATGTGAGCTGTTCAACCGCGGCATAGGGCGCGTGTGCGGTCGTCCGGGGCAGGAGCGCCGCGACGGATGCGGCGGTGGTCCAGTGGAACTGCGACGGCACCACCGCCGTTCAGCGATGGCGCCGGCAGTCGACAGGAACAACGGTCGATGGCTGGCCGGTGTAGACACCGGTTAACGCGCAGCCGGGGCAGACCTCGGAATCACCGGCGGCAGTATCGCGCCGGGTGCCATCATCGTGCAGCGGCCGTCCGAATCAGTGCTGGTACCGGTGAGTCCTCCGAGCCGGGGCTCCGACAGAGAGAATGTGTCCGATGATAATTACGATGCCGGTCGTCTCAGGCGCGACGACATGATTCGGGTGGCGATCGTTGACGACCATCCCATCGCCCGCCGCGGCGTCGCGCAGATCCTCGCCGAGGACGGCCGGTTCGAGGTCGTGGCGGCCGCCGCCTCCCCTGGTGAGCTCGCTGGCCTTCGTACCGCCGACCTGGCCGGAGGCGGTGTGCCCGCTGATGTGATAATTCTCGATCTGTACCTTCACTCGGAGACCCCGTGCCTGCCCGCCGTCGCGGAGCTGGCCGCGAGCACCAAAGTGCTGGTGATGTCAGCATCCGGTCGGCGCGAGGACGTGCTCGGCGCGATGCAGGCTGGCGCGGCGGGCTATGTCACCAAGCACGCCAGACCGGAAATGTTCGTGGCGGCCGTCGAGACCGTCGCGGCCGGCGGGTTCGCGCTGTCCCCGCAACTCGCCGACGTCCTGCAGGCCGCGTTGCACGGCCCGAGCGAGCTGCCCGCTGAGACCAGGCGGCCGAGTGTGACGCCGCTGTCGGCGCGCGAGGAGCAGACGCTTGACTTGATCGCCCGCGGCTTCACCCATGGACAGGTGGCAACCCGTATGGGTATCAGCAAGGCGACAGTGGGCACCTACGTCGAGCGCATCCGGACGAAGCTGCAGGTCGGCAACAAGGCGGAGCTCACGCGCGCCGCGCTGGAACGTTCGCGGCGGGCTCAGCCCATGTAGCGGCGCTTCGTTGAGCATTGTCATGGAGTAGCGTATCCATCGGCATTTCTGAGGAGGTCGGACGGCGTGCGGGTAGAGCCGTGACATGCCCGCAATCTTGCGCACAGAGTGGATTCTGGCCGTCGCCGCAGTGATCACGCGGCTGGGCGTGCTTAGCCAACTTGTCCTCGCGATCGCGCAGTTGCTGCCGGGCCCCGGCTCGCGTGTCATCGTGGGTATCGGGGCTGCCGCTGTCGTGGAGACGTGCTGGTTCGCCGCGGCCGTTTGGCGGGCCCGCCGCGTAGCCTGGTGGGCCAGCCTGATCGACTGGCTGGCGTTGCTCGCCCTGCTCGGGTTGCCGGCTGTGTCCGCGCCGGCATCTCGAAGCCCGGGCGAGAGTCCGTTTTTCAACGTGGTCACGCCGGCCAGTATCACGCTTGGGCTGACCGATTGGCGGGTAATGGCGGCGCTGGGCACGGCGATGTCGCTGGCTGCCGTCAACGTGCTGCCGTCGATCGTCGCGGCGCACACTACGTATCCGGCATGGAACGCGGTCGCCGATGGCCTGGGTATCGTCAGCGCGGTGACCGTGGCGGCGGTCGTCGCGGCGCTGGCGCGTGGAAGCGCACGGGAGACCGACCGGAAACGCGCCGAGTCGGCCGCCCGTGCGCGCGACCTGGCCCGCGAGCGGGAACGCCTGCGTCAGGGCGCCATGCTGCGGCGCCGGCTGGTGTCCACGCTCGACGAGCTGGCCCGGCCTGGCGTGGTTGGCGATGACCAGATCGTGGCGCAGATCCGCAAGGATCGGCGCTGGCTGAGCGACGTTATCGAGCGCGGCGCGGTAAAGACGGGCCGTGCTGTGGACCAGACACTGTCCGGCGCGCTGTGCGAGCTTGTCGTCGACAGGGCGGCGGCAGGCCTGCACGTTCGGTTTGACCTGCCCGAGCGAGAACCGGAGCTCGGCGGTGCAGGCCGGGACGCTCTTGTCGGCGCGGTACGGGAAGCGCTGACCAACGTCAGCAAGCACGCCGCTACCGAGGCCGCCGAGGTCTGCGTCTCGGTGAGCGGCTCCGCCGTCGTCGTGGTGGTGTCCGATCACGGCCGTGGCTACGACCCGGACGTGGTCACCGAACGCGCCGGCCAGAGGGGATCGCTGCGCCGGCGGATGGCCGATGCCGGTGGCCGGGCCGATATCCAGTCCGCGCCGGGCCGTGGCACAACCATCACTCTCACGCTGTACCTGACGTCGCCATGATGCGCCGCTTCGCCGATTGGTCGTGGGCTCGGCTGTCCGGACCGGATCGCACGGTCGTACTCGCCGCCGCAGTGACCCGTGCCGCCGCCGTCCTGCTCACGGTGAGCTTTGTCAGCCTTGCCTGGACTCACCTGCGCCATCCCGGCTGGTCCGTGATGGTCGCTGCGGTCCTTGCCGTCGAGTGCGCCGCGATCGTCGCCTGGTGGCTGGGCAAGCGGCGACCCACCGCGGCGACCCTGCTCGTTGACGTGCCGACGGTCGGGGCGGCCCTGGTCGTCGCGGGCGCGTTCGCGGCCCACCCGCGTCTCGGACTGTGGGCGGGGTTCGTCATGCCGTACTCGGTCGTCGTCGCGTTCACCATCGGCCTTGCCTGCCGGACCATCCATCTGGCCGTACTGTGCGGGCTGTTGCTCGTCGCGGTCGGGACCGTCACAGCGGTCGTGTTCCAGCACCAGCGGCTGCCGGTCGCCGCCGCGGGACTGGCCATGCTGATCGTCAACCCGGTCGTGGGCGCGGCCAGCGCCCGGCTCCTTCGCCGCGGAACCGCCGAGTTGGACGCCGCGGACGCCGAAGCTCTGCGCCAGCTCGCTGACGTCACGGCCGTGCAGGAACGGGCCCGCTACGCCATGGCATTGCACGACAGGGTTTTGCAGACGTTGGAGGCGCTGGCCCGCAGCAATGTGCTCGCCGATCCGGGTCTGCACGAGCGCGTCGCCGGCCAGGCATTCTGGCTGCGCCGCTACGTGGACGTGGGCGGCGAACTGCATGACGACGACCTGGCCACTGGCATCGCGGAGACGGCCTGGGAGGTCATGCGGGGCATTGGCACGCCGATTGAGATCAACGACGCGGGGATCCGCTGGCCAGACGCCCCCGCCATCGACGCTTCGCGCCGCAAGCAGCTCATCGAGGAACTCCGCCATATCCTCGAGTTCCTGGGCACGCACTGCGAGGCGCTCGTGCTGCGCGCCACTCGATCGGACACCGGCATCCGGGTCAGTATTCTCGGCTCGGGCGGCGACGCTGGCCTCGACGTCGACCGGCTCAACCCGGCCCGCGCGCGCCTCGCCGCGGTGGGAGCGATGCTGTCCGTCGAGCCGATCCCATATGTCGAAGTGCACGTGCCAGCGGCCGGGGACGGCACGCACCCGCCCCCGGGCCAGGGACCGGATCAGTAGCAAACTTTCTGGCCCTTGCTGATCGTCTCGTAGTAGCCGGTGCCGCAGCCGAGATGCCACAAGTGCCGCGGCTGTGCGCTCTGCCCGCCATACAAGCCGCCAGCGGCGGTCAGCTTCGCGTTGTACTGCAGACCGAAATGCAGATGTGGTGCGAACCCCCCGGTGCCGCCGACCAGGCCAATGACGGTCGCATCGGTGATGTGCTGGCCCTTGCTCACCTTGACAGCGCTGAGATGACAGACGTAGCTCCACCAGCCGCCGCCGTGGTCGATGATGATGTACTGCCCGCACGTCTCCCAACCAGCTGGCGCCCAGCCAGCGTAGAGAACCGTTCCAGGGCCGCCCGGCGCGAGCACCTGATCGCCCTGCACCAGACCGAGATCCAACGCGTAGTACTGGTTCATTTGATTCGTGGTATTGCAGTTGATGTGGTAGCCCTCACCGTAGTAGCTGCCGTTCTGCCACGCGTACCCGGCGCCGCCGTTGGCGGTGCGCGTCAACGGAGTCTGCAGGAACTTGCTCGTCGGCCAGTCAACGCACCCGCTGGCCGCGGCCTGCGCGCTCGGCGTTGCCAACCCGGTCACCGCGAGGAACGCGCCGACCGACAGGAGGCGGGCCAAAATCTTGCGTCGCGATGAGTTCTTGAGCATCAGCCGCGATCCTCTCCTGACATCGATCAGAGTGACTTGATCAGTTGCTCCACGATACGTACGGCCCACGCGAGTCGTCCTGTCGTGCGTTTGCACCACCTGCTCGGGCGGTACGGCGCCGTCCACGGGTGGCGCGACGCTGTTCATGGCTCTTGCTGCGATGGAACCTCGGCGATCCCGGATGACGCCGCCGCGACGGGCGGCTGAGGACGTGCTGAGGACCTGACAGGGACCGGAGCGGTGATGATTTCCCGGCCGAATGTGTGGCGCCGTCCGGGCGGGACGCCGGATCGGCCGTACTGCCAAGGAGAATGATGCCTCCTACCAATCGCGGCGCGGCCCTGGCCGACGCCGACTTGCGGGGCCCTCAACGGCGTGGCCTGCGACTGTGCTCCGGCCTGTTCGTCGTGGTCGCGACGACCGTCGCATTGCTCCTGCCAGCTCCGTCGCTGGCCGCGCCGTCGGCGGCAGCGCCCTCGGCGATGGCCGCCACGGCGGGCGTACCGTCGACCACGGACTACCCGTGGGCCGGGCTCACTTACCGCGACGGCGCCGATCAGTGGGGCATGGCCTACGGGCAGTGCGTGTCGTTCGTCGCCTGGATGATCTACAAGAACCTCGGCGGCGCCCAACACCCGGCGGGCATCCCGTCGCGGGGCTGGTTTCCCTCTGATGGGCTTGCCAAAGGTCCCGTGCGCAACTGGTGGGGCAATGCAGGCTCCTGGAACATCACCGCAGCCTCGGCCGGGTACACCGTCGACAGGACACCGCGCGCGGGTTCCGTGGCTCAGTGGATCAACGGCGGCAACGGTGGTTCGTTCGCCGTCGGTCACGTCGCATACGTGACCGCGGTTCACGGCGACGGTTCGATCGACATTGCGCAGTACAACCTCCGCGAGGACGGCCGGTACTCGACCATGCACATGACCCGTGGCGGTGCCACGGACACATCCAACGGCAACGGCCCGTTCTTCGTTGCATGGCCGGACTATTTCCTGCATATCGGCGACGCAAATGTAGCGAAGCCCCAGGCGCCGCGACTTTCCGGATCGCCAGCCCTTGTGTATGGCGATGAGCAGCATGTGTTCGGTCGGGATGTGGCTGGGCGGTTGCATCATTGGTTCTGGTCGCCTGGCGGTGGTGGTGTGAAGGAGCAGGACTGGGGCGGCGGTCTGGCGGGTGATCCGGTCGGGTTTGTGTACGGGGATGAGCAGCATGTGTTCGGTCGGGATGTGGCTGGGCGGTTGCATCATTGGTTCTGGTCGCCTGCCGGTGGTGGTGTGAAGCAGCAGGACTGGGGCGGCGCCCTGGCCGCCCGGTAGCGCCATCACCAGGGCGGCGGCCGATGACGTCAATGCTGTAACGCGGTGACGGCATCCGACCATGTACGCGGTGGATGCGCGCACAACCCTGGTGCGCGCGAAAGGGGCACCGTGACACGAACGAACACGCCGGGACCCGTGGCCGATCCCCTAACGGACGCGTTCGGCTCCCACTACCACGACGTCTATCGCTACATCCGATCCCGGGTGGGTGACGATGCCGCCGAGGACATCGCGCAGGACACGTTCCTGACGGTGGCGAGAAGCGCAACGCTTCGCCAGGCCCTGCCGGACGCGGCGCGTCCGGTTCTCTTCGGGGTCGCGACGCGGTTGATTCGCGGGTTCTGGAGAGCCGAATCGCGTCGACACGACGCGATCGAGCGGGTGGCGCATCGGGACCATCGGCCGGACACGAGCGAAGCGGACGACGCCGATGGCAGGCTCGACGCGATGGCGCTCGGCCCGCACATCAGCCGCGCGCTGACCGGCCTGTCCGAGGGCGAACGCGAGGTCGTCCTGCTCTTCGCACTGGCCGAACTGGGCCACCGGGAGATCGCCTCGGCGTTGCGGATCAGCACCGTCGCGGCCCGGGTGCGGCTGATGCGGGGCCGGCGCAAGCTCCGCGCCCTCCTCAGCAGCGACGCCATGCAGCAGCATGCCAACCAGGGCCAACGACTTATCGAGGGAAGATCCTGACCATGAACGAGATCGAACTGCTGCAGCGGGCGTATCACCGTGTGCCCGGCCCCGACGACGAAACGGTCGCCCGGGCCAGGCACCGCTTGGACGCCGCGTCTATCGCGGCGGCGGTACCGAACCGCAGCCGGCCGCGGCGGCTCACCTTCGTCGCCGCCGGGCTCGGCCTGGCCGGCATCACTGCCGCGGCAATCGCGGCGCTCACCCCGCCACGGAGCCCGGCAGAGCACACCAGCCCGGTGATCACCGGTGTGGGCACAGGGGCGACGACCCGGGCGGTGCTGACCGCCGCGGAGTACCGGCAGGCGATGGCGGACGCGGTCCAGAACCATGACTACGTTGTCGTGCAGACGGAGGCGGAACCCAACGGGGTTTTCCGGTACTGGTACGACACCGCCACATCGGCGTCCCGCCTTCAGACGGCTGCCCGCTCCGGCGCGATCGTCTACGACATGGCCAGCCGTCCAGCATCAGGCGGTGGCACGGATATGATCGAGTACATCGGCAAAGTTAACCAGTACGCGCAGACCAGAGCCGGCACCAGTCCCGTCACGAAGCCGTCTCTACCGGCCGCGACGCCCCAGCCAACCCGGCCGACGGCGCAGGACTGGTTCCGGACCAACGTCGCCAACGGCAACCTGACCGTGATCGGACCCACCACGATCGACGGCCGGCCCGCCATCGAACTCGGCTTCACCGAAGGCTCCTCCGCCGAGCCGGGCTACAAGACCGGCCGCATCTACGTCGATGCCACGTCGTACCTGCAACTCCGCGCTGTCGAATCATTCGGGGGAGCAACACACACCTTCGACTACGAATACCTACCCCGCACGAACGAGAACCTCGCACTGCTCTGGTTCAGCGCCCAGCCCGGATGGCAGCAGGTCGCATGGGCCGACCTGCCCCGCGGTCTCATCTCCTGACCGCGCAGACACCAGGACAGACACAGCCGGACGACCGGACACGGCACGCCTGGAATCTGTGGGAGCCGGAGGGTGCGAACCCTCCGGCTCCCCAGCGCCATGGCGCACAGCCCGATGAACATGTTGAGCCAGAGACCCAGTCGTTGTGATCGCCACCTGTCGAGCAGCATGGATGGCCCCAGCGAACGAGTCCGCTGCCGAGTTCCGCCGCATGGCTTGCACTCCCGTCTCGCGTGACCCACCCTCGTCCCCCAAGGAGCGTCGTGCACCGCTGGCTGCTGCTGTTCTACCCCCACGAGTACCGACGGGAGCGGGCGGCTGAACTCCTGGAGATCGTCCGCGACGTCAGGACTGCCCGGCACCCAGTACGGGTCGCGGCAAACCTCGTTGGCCACGGCCTGCGCGCCCGGCTCGGCTGGCCGGCAAGCCGAACGGTCGTCGTCATGGCATCGGTCGTCGCGACGGCCTGTGGCCTGTTCGCCGCGTCCTTCGGCACCTGGCTCGCGTGGCTCGATTCCCGACCGTTGCGCGCGCAGGAGCTTGCGGCGGTGCTCGGCCAGCTCTATCCCGACCAGCCGGCGCTGCACGTCGACCAGGACGGTCCGCGCGCCGTGTTCCTCATCTACGGCGGACCGCTCGACTGGGGCAACGTTCGCGACCTGCTGTTCGGCGACGGCGGCGAGTACGAACTGGCATCCGTCGAGGCGTCCCTGGACCACCTGCCGGCCCACAGCCGTCCCGAGGCCCTCGCCGAGCTGCGACAGCGGCTGCGGGCCGCCGAATGGGACGTCGGCGAGCCCGTGTACTCGCCTGCATACGGCTGTCTTCCCGACGACCCGCGCTGCGACCCCACCTCGATCCCATCCGACATCACGGTGGACGCGCGGCGCGGCGACATCATCCTCGAGATCAGCATCCGCACGGAGCAGGCGAGCCCGGTCATGGGCTTCTCGATGGCGCGGGCGACCCCGTGGCCTGTGTACCCGGCCGGCGTCGCCGGCTTCCTCGTGGGTGCGGCGGGCGGCTGGATCCTCTTCGGCTGGGGCAGCCGGCGTCTTGAGCGCGGCTGCCGGGCGGCGCAGGCACTGGCGAAAGGGCTGTTCGGATTCGTGATGATCCTGTGGTACGCACCGATCCTGCTGATCGCACCTCCGACGTACCTGCACTACCTGCGGGACCCGCGATTCCGATGGGTTCCGCTGTGGGTGTGGCTCGGCCAGCCCGCCCTGTTGCTGCCGTTCCTGCTCGGCTGCGCCATGGCGATCCTCATGCTGGGCATAGCCGCCCTGCCACGCCCGGTGCGAGCCGACCAGATCGTCGCCAACGGCTGACCCGTGGTGCCCGTGCGGGCCGCACCGGGTCCCCGCTGAGGATCCGGGGACGGGGCAGGGACGGTCCGGGGACGCAATTGGGACCGTCCGAGTGACGATTCCGTCTGGCCAGACTGGCATCGTCCGGGCGTGATGCGGTTCAGCGCCCGGCTACTCACGGACCTGGATCGACGCCGTACCGCTCGGCGAGTTCCCGCACGGTCAAGGCTTGGCCGGACAGCTCAAGCAGTTGGGTGTCGGCGGCCAATGCCGCGACCACACGACCGACGCCTTGTGGAGATTCAGAGGCTGCGAGGTCCAGATGTTCGGCGAATTGCATGACTCCTTCGGTACGCACAAGACCAGGATGTAGCGCTACCGACGCCACGCCAGCCTCGCGGAGTGCAACGGCGACCGCGAGAGCAAACCGGTCGTCGGCGGCCTTGGCCATGCTGTACAACACGCCGTGCCGTGGGTCGTGCGCGGAGCCAACCTCCATTGAAACGGTAACGACGGCACTGCCGGCGGTTCGCCGCAACAGATCGGCGCACAATGCCGTCGTGACGTAATGTGCTCGCACGCCAGCATCGAACATCGACTCCCATAGGTGGATTGGTTGCTGCCAGAACGGTGCGGTCCATTCAGTCCAGCCGCCGGCGTTCAGCCTCTCGTAGCCGCCCCACACATTGTTGACAAGCAGTCGCAATGAGCCTGACTCGGCCTCGATGCGCTGAACGAGGGAACGGGTCTGCGCGTCGTCACGATGATCACAGACAACCGCCACACCGACACCACCGGCGACAGTGACTGCGTCCGCCGTTTTCTCAACTGTGCCGGGCAGATGGGAGGTGGACCCGTGGCGGGTCGAAGATCGACCGGTCACCCAGACTTGCCACCCGGCCGCGCCGAGCGCTACCGCGACACCTCGGCCGACGCCCCGACTCGCCCCGGTCACAAGCGCAACGTTCGTTCCCATAGCAAGGCACGATAGCTGGCTCACGTGCAACTCGATTCCATAGGGCGAATGGGCACCGACTACACACCAACGTTGCGACGCACCTGCAGGCGGGGTGCATGGCGCCCGTGCGGCTGTGCCGGTCCCCGCTGAGGATCGAGGACGGGACAAGGACGGGCTGGGGACGTAATCGGGACCGTCCGAGTGACAATTCCGTCTGGCCAGGCCGACATCGTCGGGCCTTTGCGGATTCGTCGCGTGGCACACGATGAACACGATGCTGCTCGTTCGTCGCCGCGGTGAAGCCGCCGTCGTTCCGTGCGGTGCTCGGATACCTGTCGTGACAGTAGCAGCGATGACAATCTATTTTGGGAGATCATGAACAGACACCTCGACAGCGGCACGTCCGATCCTGCCGACCTGCGCGTGCTCATCATCGGAGCTGGGATCGGCGGCCTGTGCCTGGCCCAGGGCCTGCGGCGCGCCGGCATCGCCTTCACCGTGTTCGATCGGGCGCCCTCGCTGGTCACGCGGCGGCAAGGCTATGGGTTCCACATCAACCAGGATGGTGATCACGCGCTGCGCGCGTGCCTGCCGACCGACCTCTACGAACTGCACCGGGCCACGTCATCGCCGGCCCCGACGGGCGACTTCGTGCTGTACAGCGCTCAGCTCCAGGAGATCTTCCGACGTCCGTTGCCCGCGCCACCGCGTGCCTACCGTGGCGTCGGTGTCAACCGGCAGACCTTGCGTGAGATCCTCTCGGCCGGCATCGATGATGCGATCCGCTACGACAGCGACTTCCAGCGTTACGGGACCAGCCCGGACGGGCGGCCCGTGGCGTATTTCACCGGCGGAGAGACCGAAGCGGGTGCGCTGATCGTGGGCGCCGACGGCGCGGGCTCGGCCGTTCGGCATCAGCTGCTCCCCGGTGCGGAGTTCGACGACACCGGCCGGGCGATCTACGGTCGGACGCCCCTGACACCGGAGCTGCGCGCCCAGATCCCGGCCGACTTCATCGAAGGTATGGCGCGCGCCCGGGACGAGCGCGGCATCGCTCTCGCAGCAGCGGCGTTCATCAGTGCCGAGCCGCTGCGCAAAGCTGGTGCCCGGCTCGCATCCGGCGTACAGCTCACCGAGGTCGGCGACCACCTGCGTTGGACGCTCAGCCGGCGCGGCGAAAGTCCAGCTGCCGACACCAGCCAGTTCTGGGGGTCAGGCGGAGCCGAGTTGCACACCGCCGTCGCGGACATGGTCGCCTCCTGGCATCCTGCCCTGCGTGCGATTGTCGACGCAGCCGACGCCGAGGCGACGTATCCGTTCGGCATCTTCTGCGCCCGGCCGGTCGAGCCCTGGACCGTGCCGGGCGTGACACTGCTCGGTGATGCTATCCACACCATGACACCGGGTCGCGGTGAGGGCGCCAACACCGCGCTGCGCGACGCGCAGTTGCTGACTGAGCGGCTCATCGACGTCGCGTCCGGTCGCAGCCCGCTGAGCACCGCGAAGCAGCTCTATGAGGCCGAGATGTTGCGCTACGGCTTCGAGGCCGTGGAACGGTCACGCGCCGCGTACTTCGCGCCGGCGATGAAACCACAAGCGGGCCCGTGAGGCCGCGTCCGGTGTGACCGGTCGGAAGGGGAGGTGGCCGTGCGGGACCTGGCGCGGCGTGTGGAGACCATGATGCGCATGACGATGGCCGACGTCGCCGATGCGGCGGACGCTTTGCCGGACGCCTACCGCCTGGAGAATGCCGATACTCACCTGACCCCGGCGCCGCATGTGCTAGCCGCGACCAGAGACGCCGTGGGAGTGGACGAGTACAACTCCTATCTGCCGCTGCGTGGCCTGGCCCGGCTGCGCCAGGCGATCTCGGACCGGTACCGCGCCGACTGGGGGATCCGATACGACCCCGACAGTGAGATCGTCGTGTCCAGCGGCGCGGGCGAGTCGCTGCTCAACGCATTGCTGGCGCTGATCGACCCCGGGGACCGCGTCCTGCTGACCAATCCCACCTATTCCGGCATGGCCCAGCGGGTCCGGCTGGCCGGTGGTGCGCAGGCGTTCGTCGGGCTCGTGCGCCGCGGCGGGCGCTGGGAACTGGACCTCGACCGGCTGCCGGCTGCGGCGCAGGGCTGCCGGGTGCTGTTCCTCGCCTCGCCGTGCATGCCGACCGGCACCGTCTTCAGCCGGGAGGAGACCGAAGCGATCGCGGCCGTGGCGCAGGCCAATGACGCGTGGATCGTCTTCAACGGACACGCGGACAAGGTGGTCTTCGGCGGGCGGAAGGTGATCTGCCCGGCGACACTGGCCGGCCTGCGGGAGCGCACGGTCCTGGTGGGTTGCGTGTCGAAGAACTTCGGTATGCCCGGCTGGCGTGTCGGCTGGGAGCTGGGACCACGGAAGGTCATGGCCGCGATGGAGGACGTCCACATCTTCAACGGCGTCATGCCAAGCGGCTTCGGCCAGGTGGGCGCGGCCGCGGCGTTGAGCGGCCCACAGGACTGGCAGCGCGAGGCGGTGGCCACGTACGAGCGCGGCCAAGCGGTACTGCTCGAGCAAGTGCACCGCTCCCCGGTGCTCGCGGCGGTGCCTGCCGAGGGCGGCTACTACTGCCTGCTGGACGTGGCCGGCACCGGCACGGACGCCGTCACCTTCGCCCGCGGTCTGCTGGCTGGGCATCGGGTGGCGGTCACACCGATGCAGGGCTGGGGTAGCGACGACTTCGGTGAGCATCTGGTGCGGCTCATCTTCACCAACGAACCGGAGGACCGGCTGCGCGAGGCGGGCCGGCGCATCGCCGCGTTCGCCGACGGGCTGGCCGGCGGTTCCTCCCCGAACCCCTGGAGCGTGTGATGCACCGACGGGTCTGGTTGGCCGTCGGTACCGCGGCGGTGCTCGCGGTGGCCGCCGTATGCTTCGTTCCCCGGGTCGCGGGGGCCTCTGCCGGTAACGTCGTCGAGGACAACTTCGTCCGCGCGGACTCGGCGCCCGGGGCGGGCTGGGGCAGCACCACCAATGGCCGCGGTCTCACCAACCGCACCTACGGCATCTACAACGCCGCCGCCACCGGCTATCACATCCAGTCGCATGCTGGGCAGCTCGACGGCGGCTACGGGCGGCAGGCCGACGCGTACATCAGCGGGTTGAGCCAGTCTGGCGGTGACGCCCTGCTGCAGTTCCGATTCGCGTCGACCGGTTCGGCACGCGCGCTGCTGGCGTTCAACGCGACGGTCGACGACGCCAACCACTTCCAGCTACTGGCCAGGTCGGCCACCAACACGCTGGAGATCAACACCCGGGTCGGTGGGGGGATCAGCAGTACCTGCGGAACGCCCTATCCGAACGTTTTCGTGGCCGGTACCGTCTACTGGCTCCGGTTCGACGTTTCGGGCGGGCGGCTCAGCGGCCGCGTCTGGCGTTCCAGTGATCCCGAGCCGCAGACCTGGCAGACCTCCTGCAACGACGGCCGGCTCGGCAGCGGCGCGATCGGAACGGGCCTGTACTGGGAGAATCCCGCGCCGGCCGCGACCGCCGCCGTCTACTGTTACGCGGTCGCCGCCGCCGGGTCCGTGGCGCAGCCCTGCGTCACCACGAAGCCGGAGGTGACCGGGTACGTCCCGGTGGCGGGTGATCCCGGATACCAGGTGACGATCAGCGGACGGGCGTTGACCCGCACCACCAGCGTGCTCTTCAACGGCGTGCCTGCGCAGTTCACGGTCCGCTCCGACACCGCGCTCAGCGCGACCGTCCCCGGCTCGGCCACGACCGGCCCGCTTGCCGTGGCCACTGCGGACGGCGCCAGCACCTCGGTCGGCGCGTTCACCGTCTATCCGCGCCCGGCGGTCGCGGGCGTGGACACCAGCCGCGACGTGCACCTGTTCATGCCGTTCACGACCAATGTCCAGGACGCGAACACGCTGGTCGACAATGACCCGCCCGTCGACCTCGTCTGGGGCTACAACCACGGCCCGGTGGCGGCCGTAGCGCAGGTTCCGAAGTTGTACTACGCGCCCTTCGACCGTGAGCAGAGCACCCGATGGTTCCCGCAAGCGCACGACCTGGCCTGGTTTCGCAGCAACCACCCGGACTGGATCGAGTACCGATGCGACCGTACCAGCGTGGCGTACGAATTCGACGCGACCACGAACGTGCCGCTCAACCGGGACGATCCGGCCGTGCGTGAATACCTGGCCAGCCAGTACTTCGTTCCCGCACTGACAGCCGGGAGTGGGTACAGCGGCATCGCCTTCGACAACCTTCAGTTCAACAATGGCGGTACCTGGAGCGGACAGCGATGCGGCCACTACGACGCGTCCGGCGGCTGGGTGGCGCAGTACAACGGGACGGCCGACGATCCCGCCTATCGTGCCTCGGTGGTCGCCTGGGCCGCCGCCATGCGGCAGTGGATGCGGGCCAGTTTCCCGGGCCAGACGTTCGGGGCGAACATGAGCCCGGATCCCAGCTATCCGGAGCAGACCACCGCCGTGTACGCGGCACTCGATTTGATCTTCGATGAGCAGGGCTTCACGAACGGCAACGCCGCCTCGCCGGGGCCGTATACGGACGGCTCGTGGCTGGCGGTCACCACGGCCTTGGCCGCCGCGGCCCGCCAAGGGCACGGCTTGGCCGTGATCAACCAGCAGCCGGTCTCCTTCGCCCAGGTCACCAAGGCGCAGGTCCAGTGGGCATTGGCCAACTACCTGCTGGTCAAGAACGCGGCCAGCGGTGTGTGGATCAGCGGGCAGCAGGAGTACGGCACGCTGCTCAACCGGCCTGAGTACGCCGCCGCCACGGTGGGCGCGCCGACCGGTGACCTCTTCGCCGACCAGGGCGTCTACCGCCGCGACTTCACCACCGGGCTGGCGCTGGTGAACCCGTCATCCGCCGGCAGCCGTACCGTCCAATTGCCCGCCAACCACGCCTGGCGCGACCTGTACGGCGGAACCGTCGCCGGCACGGTGACCCTGCCCGCGGCCGCCGGCCTGGTACTCGTCGCGGCATGACGGCAGCGGCACGGCTCACGGTTGTTCCGCCGCCGCGGCGAGGTTCGCCCGCATCCGCAGGAACATCGCGTCCAGGGCGATGATCTCGTCGCTGGTGAACCCGGCGAACAGCTGACCGGTGGCCTGCCCGAACACCGGTGGCAGAGCCGGCACCAACTCCCGGCCGGCTTCGGTGATCTCGATCAGGATGGCGCGCCGGTCCTCGGCATGCGGCCGGCGGTAGAGCAGGCCCTTGGCCTCCAAGCGATCCACCAGCCGGGTCATGCCGGCGGTGTCGGTCCCCAGCACCTTGGTCAGGTGGCTGGGACTGACCGGCTGATCGGAAGCGTGGATCAGCAGTGCGGCCTGTTGGGTGGTCAGGCCGAACCCGGCGAATCGGCGGTCGAGGACGGTGGAGTGATCGCGGCCGATCTGGCTGAGCAGCCTGGCGGCGTCCAGAGCGCGGGCCAGCTTTCCGCCGCGTCGACGGCCGGAACCCCTCGTCGGGTCTGTCATCGACCGATTCTACTGGCCCGACAGGAGCTGTTCGTACAGGTGCCGTGGCGACCGGCCGGTTGAACGGGGACGCAACGGAGCGTCCATGTAGCTAAACTGGGTTAACTAGTTTAGGTTAGCTCTGTGACTGATGACAGCGTCCTGGCCCGGGACCTGCGCCTCGCGGTCGGCCGGTTCGCCCGCCGCCTGCGACAGCTTTACGCCGAAGACGACGGGGAGCTCACGTTCCTCGAGCTTGCCGTTCTGCAACGTCTCAAGCGTGCGGGCCCGACCTCGCCGGGATCGCTGGCCAAGGAGGAGAACGTGACGTCGGCCGCCATTGCCGCCGTGCTGCGCACCCTGGACCAGAAGGGCCTGGTCACCCGGATGCGGGATCCGGCCGACGGGCGGCGCCTCGTCGTGACGATCAGCGCGGCCGGGGCCGTCGCCCTGTCCTCGCGTGAGGCCGCCAGCGTGGCCCGCGTCCACGACGCCCTCGTCGCCGCACTCGACGTCGACGAACTGCAGCACCTCGCCCGGGTAATCCCATTGATCGAGAAGGTGACCCCACTACTGTGAACCGGACCGGATGGACCGAACTCGACACCGACGTGGCGGAGTTCGTCGATGACTACGACACCAGGAATCGCATCGGCGGGGCGGAGGCGGTCTTCGCCGACTCGTTCCTCGCCCTCGACCCCGCACGGGCGGTGACCCTCACCCCGGCGATGCTCGCCCGGGTGCTGCCGGTGCGGCGCAAGATGTTCGACGACGCGGGCGTCGGCCGGCTGCGCCGCACCAGCGCCAGTCAGTTCCGGCTCGATGACCGGCACGTCCTGGTCGGCATCGGCTGGTCGGGCGACCGAGCCGGCAGCGGACCGGTCGAGCTGGACTCGACGTTCCTGCTGCGCCGCGAGGGTGATCGCTGGCAGATCGTCGTCTACCTCAACCACACCGACCTCTCCGCAACGCTCGCAACCGCCGAGGAGGCGTCATGACCACGTACGTCAGCGACGACGAGATGCGCGCCGGTATGGCGTCCACGAAGGCGTACACCGCGATCGTCCTGTACGCCGGGCCGAAGTACGGCACGCCCGAGGCGGCGCCGATCGTGTGGGAGCACGGCCGGCGGAACTTCGGTCTGCGGGCCGATGGCCTGCTCAACATCGTGTGCCCAGTAATGGACGACAGCGACGTGTGCGGCATCGGCGTCTACGATCTCCCGTTCGACGAGGCCGTCGAGCTCGCCGGGCGGGATCCTGGCGTCGTTGCCGGCGTGTTCACCTTCCGCGCCCACCCGGTGCGCAGTTTTCCCGGCGACAGCCTGCGGTGACCCGGGGCCGGTCGGGCACCGCCGGCGGTGGCTGTGCTGAGGACATTTTGGGGATCGGCCGGCACAGCATGAGCCAGACCGCCGGTCATGTCGTGTGCTGGCCGGCGGGAGCGCGATCCTTCGCGGTGCCTTTGGCCGACCTGGCTCGGAACGAGCCGACCCTTGGAGGAAACGTCGATGCGGTTCGTGATGCTCGCCGGCCTGACGGCGGCGATCTGTACCACCGCGGTGGCCACCCCGGCCTCTGCCGCGGTCACCAAATGCACCCGGACCTCCTGCCCGTACGTGGGCCAGAATCCGGAAACGACCGGTTGCTCGGCCGGTGCGTACGCCGTGGCCAACACACACGTGATCCAGCCGTCCGACCGTGTCTGGATCGGGGCGGTGAATCTCATGTACAGCCCCGGGTGCAACACCAACTGGACCGAGGCGGACAGCTACGCCCAGCCCGTTGACATCGTCGTGTGGAACACCGCGAACCAGCTGAAGTCCAAGGACAATCTGGCCAACTACGGCGGCTATGGGTTCACGCCGATGGTCAACGGCTCCTACGACGCCGGTGCATGTATCCAGAGCGACCGGTTCATCACCTGTGTCGGACAGCCGGCCGTCACCGCCCACCCGCCGTTCGGCAGCTTCTGATGGGCCGGCCGATGCGCGACGCTGCCCGCATGCTGCGGCGTGTCGCCGTGCTCACGGTTCTCGCCGTGGCGGCCGGCGTGCTGACGCCGGTCGCGGCGCACGCCGCTCCCGGCGCCGGAGTGATCCACACCATCCGCAACATCGGTGGCGAGTCGGCCCGCAGCAAGCAGCCGTATCCGCGCGTGGACGTGTGCCTCGACGCCGACACCAACACCATCGGTCGCAACGGCACCAAGGTCCAACTGTGGCGGTGCAACGACACGACCCAGCAGGATTGGTACTACCAGCCGGTGACCAGCAGCGACGGGGTCATCAAGAACACCCGGGCAGGCAGCGGCTACTGCCTGGACGCCAATGTGCACGAACTGGGCAGCAACGGTACGTCGATCACCCTGTGGTCCTGCAACGGTTCGGCCCAGCAGCGTTGGAGCGGTGTGGACACCCGGACCATCAGAAACGTCGCCGCCGGCGTCGGCTTCTGCCTCGATGCCGACGCCAACGCCATCGGCTCGGACGGCACCAAGATCACGCTCTGGGGCTGCAACAGCCGGGTGCAGCAGCAGTGGTACCTCTCCCTGCCCTACACCCGCACCTGCAAGAACTACGCCATCACCCGCGCCGGTCAATGGCAGTTCGTCGCGAACGCGGGTCAGGGCATCCACGTCGACATCGTCAACGCCAGCCTCGGCGCGGTGTCGGTGGCCGCGCAGGAACTGGGCACCACCATCTACAACGGTTCGCTCCTGCCCGAGCAACAGACAACGTTCCATTGGGCGAGTTGGGGCACCGAACCGTTCGGTCACGAGCTGGTGTTCTTCGTCAACGGGGTGAACATCGGCACGATCAACGTCACCGTCCGCTCGTACATCTGCTGACGGCTGGCTGCGGTGGTGGGGCGTGCATCGGCTGCACCACCACCGCAACGGCGCTCATCACACATCCACTCTTCCGTTCGCACAGGAGGAAACGCCCGATGAAAACACTGGAAAGCCTGGTCGGCGGCGGCCCGAGACCCGCCACCAGCATGTGTGGCATGCGGACGCCGCATACGGCCAGCGCCTGCACACTGGCCGGTACTTCGGCCCGGACATCTCAGACCGGCAATCGGTGACCGGCGTGATCGTGCGGGGAATCGACAATGTGCTGTTCGCGGTCGCCGACCTCGACGCCGCCATCGACTTCTACGCCATCGGGCTGGGCCTGCCGCTGGTCTTCCGGCTGGACGAGTCGGGGATCGCGCTCTTCCGGCTTGGCGACGAGCCGCCGGGCCTTCTCCTCCGGCGTAGCACCGTGGCCGTGACGGGCGAGGGTCGGCCACGCCTGTGGCTGGAGGTTGATGACGCCCGCGCCACCGCGAACGGTCTCGCCGTGCGAGGTATCCCTGCGTTGGCGGAACCGTTCCCGGTCGCCACCGGCTGGACTGTCGAGGTCGCGGACCCGTGGGGCAACGTCATCGGCTTCACCGACTACACCACCATGCCGGAGCGCGGCCGACCCAGGCCGGAACGCACCGCTGATCCTGTTGCCGATGTCCGCGGTAGTGGATGACCGGCTGTTCGTGACGGTTCACGGCGGCGAGCTCACAGATCCTTGATCGCGGACCGGATCCCGGCCAGGTACCGGTAGCCGAGCCATTCGTTGATGGCGAGCATCGGCTTGTTCGTCTCGTCGTTGGCTGTGAACGCGGTCGTGACGCCGAACTCGGCCGCGCGTCGCAGTGACGCGGACTTGAGCAGGCGCATGAGTCCGAGTCCGCGGTGGGCCGGCAACGTGCCGGAGCCGATGGACATGGCGCGTCCGGTGACCCGGTTGACGTCGAGCATGGTGAGGGCGGCAGGCGAACCGTCCACGGTGGCCACCATGCTCACCTCGGGATCGAGCACGTTCCAACGTCGGTCGAGCCACTCACTGTGGGCCATGCCGGCGTGCCTGATGTCGCCCGGCTCGTCTTGGCTGGCGGTGTTGTCCACCGCGTAGCACGCCGCTGGTCCGGCTTCGCCGGCCGTCAGCAGCACCACGTTGGCCGGCGCCGGCGACAGCGGTGGGAGGCTTCGTGGGTCGAGCGACAGGTAGCGCACCGTTGCGCCGAAGGTGAACCCCCGTCGCTCGGCCCAGTCCAGCGAAGGCGGCTCGAGCATCGCGTATCCCTGTGCGTGACGTGCTCCAACGCCCCGCAGATGCCCCTCCAGCCGCGCATGGATGGCCGAGCCGATGCCTCTCATGCGGAAGTCTGGCTGTACCGCGACACTCACTGAGCCCACACCGGGCTCCGCAGCATTGACCTCGAGCATGGCCACGCCGAATCCGACCACTCGTCCGCCCAACTCGGCGCATACTCGCAGGGCACGGGCGTGCGGAGGTTGAGCCCGAAGCAGCGTGCGTTGTGTCTCGAGGTCAGCGGTGTGCCACGGAAATACGGCCGAACGGATCCGGTCGACCTCTGGTAGATTATCGAGGGCGAACTCCCTGAGCCTCACACCTCGTGTCTAGCACGCCGTCCGCTTGTGTATGGATCCTGCGCCGGATTGCCGCAGCAGACGACGCGGCCGGCGAGCCGGCCGACGTCGTTGTCGGCTGCGAGTATCTACCAGGGAGCCGGATCGGTGCAGGAAGCGCTATTGTCCAGCGCACACCGGCCGATGTACGAGGCTAACGAGTCCTGCGGGCGGGGTCGTTGCGGCCCCGCCTCCCCGGCAGCGTGTGCGTTTGCCAGCTCGGCCAGCGCTGCGGCCGCTGCGGCGGACAGAGCCACCGCGGACCGGGCGCGCAGGGACCGGGCGGGTTGCCGGTCCAGCACGGCGGCCACGATCCGCAGCGGCAGTGGCAGGAATCCACACCGCGCGGCCAGTTCGGCAGCGGCCTGTGGTTCCCTGGCCACCCGGTCGTCGCCGAGCAGGCCGGCCAGCAGCGTCATCGCCTCGGCCGAGGTCAGCGCGCCCAGCCGGAGCCGTCGCACGCCGTGCGAGGCGACCAGACCGTCGAGCTGGTCCCGGCTAGTGAGCACGGTGACGCAGTCCGGGTTGCCTGGCAAGAGCGGACGCGTCTGCTCGGCGCCGGACACGTTGTCCAGAAGCACCAGCGCTCTGCGCTGGGCAAGGATTGAGCGGTACATCGCGGCGGCTTCCTCCAGGTCCGTCGGCACCTGTCTCGCCGCGACACCCAACGCGCGCAGGAAGCGAGCCAGCACTGCGACCGGGGCGACCGGCGGATCCGGCGCGTAGCCGTGGAGATCGGCGTACAGCTGGCCGTCGGGGAATGCGGCAGCGGCCCGGTGCGCCCAGAACACCGCGAGCGCGGTCTTGCCCGTGCCCGCCGCTCCGACGATCGCCACCGTGGCCGGTAGCCCACCGGCCGTCGCCGCCGTGCTCGAGTCGAGCACATCGAGCTCGGTCAGGCGTCCGGTGAAGCGACCGACGGCGGCTGGCAGCTGTCGTGGTATGGCGGGTGACGGCGGCGCTGGGATGGCGCCCGGGTCCTGCAGTGATGGGTCTGCGCGCAGGATGAGCTCGTGACGTTCGGCCAGCCGCGGGTCTGGGTCGATGCCCAGTTCCTCGTGCAGGTCGTGGCGCAGCTTGTGATACACGCTCAGCGCCCGGGCCTGTTGGCCGCCGCGGTACAGGGCGAGCATCAGGTGCCCGACGAGCTGCTCGCGCAGCGGGTTCGTGGCGACCAGCTCGGTGAGCGCGCCGAGGATCTCATTGTGGTGGCCCAGCCGCAACTGCGCATCGGCGTAGCGTTCCCACGCCACCAGCCGCTGCTCCTCGAGGTTGGCGATCACGGGGGCCAGCGCCAGGCTGGTCAGGCCGTCCAGCGCCCGCCCCCGCCACAGGCCCACTGCCGCCCGAAGCTCATCGGCTCCAGGGGAGAGCCGTCCGGCGGCGGTGAGCGCCGCGGCACGGCGCAAATGAGTGTGGAACACGTTGATGTCCAGTTGCTCATCCGGTACTACCAGCCGGTATCCGGTACCAGTGGTGTGCAGGACGGCCGGGTCGCCGGACCGGTTCAGCGCGGCCCGCACCAACGACACGCAGTTCCGGGCGGTCTTTACCGCACCTGCGGGTGGTTCACCGTCCCAGAGCACCTCCACCAGCCAGTTCACGGGGACGACCTCACCGGACCGCAGCAGCAACGCCGCCACGACCTTGGTCGGGCGGGTACCACCGAACTCCAGCGGATCGCCGGGATCGCCCACCAACAGCGGACCCAGCAGCCGGTACCGCATCATGTGTCCTTCCACTCGCTCTCGCCGGCTCACGTCGGGTGCCGCACCTGATCGGTCGCAGCGCCGGTACGACAAGGGATGCCAAGACCAGTGCCCGGTGCCGACCGGGCGCCGCTGAACGATGTGGTCAGCCGTCGAGATAGGCGAGCACGGCCCGGACGCGGCGATGGTCGTCCCCGGAGGGCGGCAGGTCGAGCTTGGTGAAGATGGCCTTGATGTGCTTCTCGACCGTTGCCTCGGTGACCACGATGGCCTGGGCGATCGCGGCGTTGGACCGGCCCTGGGCCATGAGGTGCAGCACCTGGCGCTCCCGGTCGCTCAGCGATGCCAGGGCCCGGCGGGTGCGGTCCCGGGCGAACATCTGGGTGACCGCCTCGGGGTCGAGCACAGTGCCGCCGGCGGCGACGGTGCTCAACGCGTCGACGAATTCCCGCGGCCGGGCGATGCGGTCCTTGAGCAGATAGCCGGTGGCGCCCCCGGCCGTGAGCAGGTCGCGTGCGTAGGCGGTCTCCACGTACTGGGACAGGATGAGCACCGGGGCGCCGACGGTCCGGCGCAGTGTCACGGCCGCGGCGAGTCCTTCGTCGGTGAAGGTCGGCGGTAGGCGGATGTCGACGACCGCCACGTCGGGCCGGTGCGTGTTCACTGCGGTGATGAGGTCTGGTCCGGTGTGGACGGTGGCCACGACGATATGCCGGTAGGCGGCCAGCAGCCGGGCCAGGCCGTCGGCGAGCAGCACGTGATCCTCGGCGATCACCACCCGCATGGCAGTACCGCCTCGACCATGGTGGGGCCGCCCGGGGGACTGTCGATGCGCAGTTGTCCGTCGAGCGCGGCCACCCGGTCGGCGAGACCGCTCAGCCCTCCGCCGCGCGGGCCGGCGCCGCCCACGCCGTTGTCGCGCACGCCGACCAGGCAGGCCCCGCCGTGCTGCCGGACGGTCACGTCGACCCGCGCGGCGCGGCTGTGCTTGACGGCGTTGGTCAGCGCTTCGCAGGCGACGAAGTATGCCGCCGCCTCCACCGTCTCCGGCGGGCGACGCGGCAGATCGACGTCGAGGGTGACCGGGATCGGGCTGTGCGCGGTCACCGCCTCCAGCGCTGGGCCCAGGCCGCGATCGCGCAGTACAGGCGGTCCGATGCCCCGGACCAGGTCGCGCAGCTCCGCCAACGCGGCGAGAACGCCGTCCCGGGCGTGTTCGACGAGCCAGCGGGCGCGTTGCGGATCGTCGTCGAAGCTTTCGTCGGCCAGGCCGAGGTCGGCCGAGGCCGCGACCAGGCGGGCCTGCGCGCCGTCGTGCAGGTCCCGCTCGATGCGGTGCAGTTCCCGCTGCCGATCCGCTACGGTCGCGGCACGGGTCACCGCCAAGGCGGCGACCCGTTGCCGTAGGCTGTCGTTGCGCGTCGCGCGCAGCAGCGCGGCACCGGTCCGGGCCACCCCGGCGGCGGCGGCGCGGGTCAGCCACCCGGCGGCCAGGACCAGCACGAGGCCCGCCGCAGCCCACGGCAGCGCCGTGGGCACGCTGTCGACGACGCCGTGCGCGACACCGCCCGAGTCGTACACCTTGGCCCGTCCGTCCGGCAGATACCGGTACCAGATCGGGATGGTGACCAGGGAGGTCCCGGTCAGCCACACCGCGGTGGCGAGCACCGTCGCGGCGAGGTTGAGCGGGAACGCCACCAGCAGCCACGCCAGCTCCCGCCACAGCGCCGGATCGCGCAGCGCTATGGAAGCCCGGTCGCGGCCACCGAGATCAGCTGCGGGTCGCAACGGTGGCCGGGGCCGCTCGGCCAGCACGAGACCGCACCGCCACCGCTCGATGGCGGCCATCGCCCGCAGCAGGGCGGCCAGCGGAGGGACCACCCGCAGCCCGACGACGCTCGCTGCGAGCAGTGCGCCCGCTGTGACCGCCGCCAATGCTGCGGTCAGGCCCAGCGCGGTCGACGCGACACCTAGCAGCAAGTAGCCCAGCGCCCGCCAGGCCGGTCGGCCGAGACCAGTCGTCATGTCGACCTACGCTCCTTCCGTCCACCGTGGGGACATATCGGTCAGGCGAGGACACCGATCAGGCTGACTACGATGCCGAAGCTGTTGGCCAGCACATGCATCACCACACCCAGCCGCAGGCACCGCAGCCGGACCACGAGGCTGGTGAGGATGAGCTGCAGCACGAAGATCAGCGGCCAGTTGTAGGGCTGCCAGTAATGCTGGACCGCGAACAACGCGGCCGAGACCGGTACGCCGCCCCAGCCCGCCAGCGGCAGGCGGGGCAGCAGGAACCCGCGGAAGTACAGCTCCTCGACGGCCGGGTTGACCAGCCCGTCCACCACCAGCGAGACCAGCAGCGTGGCCACGAGTACGGGCCGGGCCACACCGGCAGCGTCGTCGACGCCAGGCAACATCCAGCCGGGCAACACGCCCGACATCGGCCGGGCGGCGGCGGCACCGACCGGCGCCCAGACCACGGCGATGAGCAGGGCGACAGCGAACAGCACCGGCACCGACCACCACCAACGGCCGATCGGCCGCCGATACGCCAGCACCGCCGGGAACGCGCGCACCGACCACCGTCCCGTCACGGCATGCGCGGCGCGCAGCAGCAGCCCGAGCTCCAGCGGCGTGAGCACCACCGCGAAGGCGACAGGCAACGCAAACCCGGCGGGAAGACCGAGCCGGACCGTCAACGGTGCGAACGCCAAGGCCGCCGCGAAGGCCACGGCCGCCGGCAGCAGATGCAGCGCGACGGCACGCCCCCACCCCATCCGCCGCCAAGCCGGTGTCACCTCGACGCCCGACCGGGCTACATTCATCGATGTCATAGCATTCGACGCTACGCGGGCGACGGCTCTGCCCGATTCCCTGCGCTCCCGAGTCTTCCGGTTCGGGCTATCCCTACCCATCCAGGCGCCTCCGAGCGCGGGCCGGACCTCCCACCGCTCCAGCGACGTGGCATAAAGGTCCAGACGGTAACAGCTGCGACAGTATGTGTTGTGTCAGAGAATGTGTGTGCGTGGGGGAGTGGCCGCGGCTCACCGCGGTCTGAAGTCAGTCTCGCCGCGGGGCGTCGTCGGGGTCGGGCAGCAGGGCATGCACGTTGCCCAGCATCGTGGCCAGCGCCGCCGCGGTCGCCTTCGCGTCGACCCCACGGACCAGTTGCTTGCCCACGGCCTCGAAGATGGGCGGCAGCTTCGGAACCAATGCAACGCCCTCGGGTGTCAGCTCGACTACGATCGCCCGCCGATCGCCGGGGACCGCTGCGCGCCGAACCAGGTCCTTGGCCTCGAGCCGGTCCACCAGCCGACTCACCGACGCGGTGTCGATGCCGAGCAGGTCCGCCAGACCTTTCGGGCCGGACTGGCCGGTGAAGACGTGGATGAGCAAGCCGGCCTGCTGCGAGGTCAGGCCCAACTCGGCGAAGTGCTGGTCCAGCACCGTACGCAGATCCCGGGCCAGCCTGACGATCAGACTCGACGCCCGCACCGCCGGACCAGGCATACCCGCCCCTTGTTTGTCGCGACATCATTTGTCTAGGCTGCTATCCAGATCGTAGGCGGCGCGGGGGTCCGGCGCCATCCCCTGTGTGGGGCAGGAAGGGTGGACGCAGAACTCGTTGCTCTCGGGGTCAGTCAGCACCAGCCAGCGCCCCTCGCGCACCACGCGCGCGCCGGCCGACAGGAGCTGCTGCACTGCGGACGGGTCGAGCGTGAGATCAAGGTGGACGCGGCCGGCGGGCGCGGGCAGCCGCGCAGCGGGCGTGATCCACACGTCCGGCCGCCCGCCGGTGCCGACCAGCCGGACCGATTCGGTGGGGCTCGGGGGAGTGCCGGTCGATGCTGGGCCGGTCGGCGTCGGCGATGGACAGCCCGGTGGCCAGGCTCCAGAACTCAGCCATCCGGTACGGGTCGCGGCAGTGAATGAGGACTGCGCTGATCATGACGGCAACCTGCCGGGCATTCGGGCTCCGATCGGGGCGCTGGGGCGGCGGTGGACGGGTCAGGCGTCGTAGCCGATGCCGTCGGCCGTGCTGCTGTGAATGCCGCGCATCACGTTCTCGATCAGTGCGTCAGCGAACGCCGTGTCGAGCGGGGCATGCCCGGCCAGCAGCCGGAAGTACACCGGGCCGACGAGCGAGTCGATGGTGGTTTCGACATCCAGGTCCGGGCGTAGTTCTCCTCGGACGCTGCCCCGGCGCAGTGCCTCCCGGGCGTCGGCGCGGCGTCCGGCCAGCAGATCGGTCCGGATCGTCTCAGCGGTGCGGGGGTCGAGCTGGGCGTCGGCGATCAGGGCCGCCAACAGGCCTCCATCGCGGGGGTCGGCCATGGTGCGGACCAGCCCGGCGAGGAGCTGGTGCAGGTCGCCGCGAACCGAGCCGGTGTCGGGGAACGTCAGCTGAGCGCCGGCCCGGTCGAGCAGGACACTGATCGCCAGCGCGGCCTTGGTGGGCCAGTGCCGATAGATGGTGGCCTTGCTGACCCGGGCGGCTGCGGCAACGTCATCGAGCGTGAGAGCCCGGTAGCCGACCTGCTCGAGCAGTCCGGCGGCGGCGGTCCGAATCGCGACCCGCGCGGCCTCGCCCCGCTTGCGTGGTGCGGCGGACCGGGTCGGCATCCCAGGTTCTGGCATGACCACAGTCTAGCCTCAAGTACGGTAACATGAGTACCGTACTTAGAGTACTAAAATTGAGGAGGCGGAGATGACCCTTGACGTCCGGCCGCGGCAGCACAGTGCGAAGACGGTGATGGGCGGCTTGCAGAGCGTGCGGGTGGCGGTGGTCCAGCGCTCACACCCGTACCTGGACCGGCACGGCTGCGTCGACGCCGCCTGCGTGGCGATCGCCGAAGCCGGCCGCAATGGTGCCAAGCTGGTCGTGTTCCCGGAGAGCTGGCTGGCGGGCTACCCCTACTGGACCGACGGGTGGAACACCGACCGGGCCCGCTGGATCGAAGGGCGGGTCCGCTTCTACGACGCTGCGGTGCTGGCGCCCAGTGAGGACACCGAACGGCTCGCCGCGGCGGCCCGTGCCGCCGGCACCGTGGTGGTGATGGGCTGCAACGAACTGGACCCACGACCCGAGTCGGACACCATCTACGGCAGCCTGCTGGTGTTCGACGCGGACGGCACCCTGGTCGGGCGGCACCGCAAGCTCGTTCCGACCGGCCAGGAACGCACCTTCTGGGGTACCGGGGACGGCAACGACCTGGCCGTGTTCGACACTGCAGTGGGGCGCGTCGGCGGCCTGATCTGCGGCGAGCACTCGATGACCCTGGTCCGCGCGGCGCTGATCGCGCAGCGGGAGGATTTCCACGTCTCGGTGTTCCATGGCTCGTTCTCGCTGCAGAAGGGGCCGACGCTGGTGGAGAACGACACCCAGGACACGTTCATCGGCTGGCCACTGTGCCGCGCGCATGCGATCGAGTCCGGCGCGTTCACGCTGATGGCCTGCACCTACTTCGACCCGGCGGACTTCCCAGAAGACTTCCCGTATCGCCGGGACGAGCTCAACCTGCACCACTCCAACGGCGGCAGCGCGGTGCTCAGCCCGCTCGGGGCTCCGCTGGCCGGTCCGGTGTTCGACGCGGCCACGATCGTGTACGCCGACTGTCCATCGTGGATCCGCAAGGCCCGGGCCGCGCTGCTGGACACGTTCGGCCACTATGGACGCCCGGACCTGCTGCGGCTACTGCGGGCCACCCCCGACGGCTGGTCCGCCCTGGGCGGCGCCGGCCTGCCCGCCCGGCAGGTCTCCGACGCTGTGCGCCGGGCTGCGGAGCGCCACGAGGTCGACGAGCGGCTGGTCCTCGAGGCGTTGGATGCGACACAGCGCTGAGGGTCTACGACGGTGGCCGGCGGCCGGTCCCGCTGGCCACCGGCTCGCCTACCCCGCCGAGGAGTGCTGGCGGATCGCCGCCGCGGTGGTCTCCAGGTGGTGGTGGACGGCACTGACCGCGGTGGCGATGTCCCCGCCGCTGATCGCGTCCACGATCGCGGTGTGTTCGTCGATGATTGACGAGGTGCGGTCGTGAACCCGCAGCGCCGCGGAGCCCATGAGCCACATGGCGCCTCGAAGGGTGGCCAGCATCCGATGGGTCCGCCCCATCCCGAGCAGCATCGGCATGGACAGGTGGAACCGCTCGTCGAGCTCCAGGAAGCCGCTCGGGTCGGACGCCAGGCCGCGTTGCTGCTGGATGATCACCCGCAGCTGCATGACGTCGTCGGCCGAGGCGCGCCGGGCCAGCCGCTCGACCACCAGCGACTCGAGCGCGGCGCGCAGCTCGAACACCTCGTCCTGCTCGGCGGCCGACAGCACCCGCAGCTGGAAGCCCTTCTGCGGGATGATGTCGATGATCCCCTCCCGCTCGAGCTCGATCAGCGCCTCGCGGACCGGGGTGCGGGAGATGCCCATCGACGCGCCGAGCGCGTTCTCGGAGTACCGGCTGCCCTGCTGGAGCTGCCCCTCGCGGATCGCCCGGCGCAGTGCCGCGTAGGCGCGCTGGGCCAGCGTCTCCGGGCGGCCCAGCTCGGGCAGGGCGAACCTCTCGACAGTCACCAGCTGGCTCCCTCGCGTCGGGTCAGGACGGTCGGTGCGTCCTGGCGCATCGTGTCACACCACCGTCGGCCCGCTGGTCGGCGGCCCGGCCGGGCGGCTGCGGACGGGTCAACTACGCTGCCGGCTCCATCGGGCGCTCAGCCCGTCCAGTACCACCGGCTGTGCCCGCAGGTCGGCGATGCTGGCGGCACCGCTGAGCGTCATCGCGCACCGCAACTCGTCGAGGAACTGCTCGACGGCGTCAGCCAGGGCGGCCTCACCGCCGACGGCGGCGGCCAGCAGCGGCCGGCCGATCGCGACCAGGTCGGCGCCGAGCGCGAGGGCCTTGGCGGCGTCGATCCCGGTGCGGACGCCGCCCGAGGCGATGACGGGCACGCCCTGGCCGCGGGCCTCCAGCACGCTGATCGGCGTCGGCAGGCCCCAGTCGGCGAAGGCCAGGCCGAGCCGGTGCCGGCGGACGTCGCCGGCCCGCTGCGCGCGCTCGGCCTCGATGCGGGCGAAGCTCGTGCCGCCCCGCCCACCCACGTCCACGGCGGCCACACCGACCTCGATCATGCGGCGCACGCTGCACCGGTCCATCCCGGCGCCGGTCTCCTTGGCGACGATGGGCACCGGCGAGTCGGCCACCGCGGCGGCGAGCGCCTCCAGCCACCGGCCGGACAGGGCGTCGCCTTCCGGCTGTACCAGTTCCTCCAGGGCGTTGAGATGCACGGCGAGCGCGTCCGCCCGCACCATCTCCACCGCCCGTGCGACGTCCCCGGCGGCGCGGCCGCGGTCGCCGCCGAGCAGTTGGGAGACGCCGAGGTTCGCCAGCACCAGCGGCGGGTCGGCGACCTGCCGGACCACGGCGAACGTCGGCGCGAGCGACGCGTCGCGCAGCGCCACCCGCTGGCTGCCGACGCCGAGCGCCAGGCCGTAGCGCTCCGCGGCGCGCGCCAGCCGGGCGTTGATCAGGTGGCCGTCCGGATGGCCACCGGTCATGCCGGCCACGCACAGCGGCGCGGCCAGGCTGCGGCCGAGCAGTGTGGTGTGGATGGCGATCTGGTCGGGAGGGCCGGCGGGCAGGCAGGACGGCACCAGATGTACCTCCCGCCACGCGGCCGGCGCCCGGTCCTGCGATGCCTCGGCCAGGCCGAGCGCGACGTGCTCGGCCTTCCGGCGAGCGAGCTCCGCGCTGCTTGCGTCTGACATACTTGTATACTAGCATACAAGAAGTGAGGGAGGGGACATGCGACGAGTTGTGGTGGGGATCTCCGGCGCCAGCGGCGCCGCCTACGGCGTGCACCTGCTGGACGTGCTCCGCTCGGCGCCCGACGTCGAGACGCACGCGATCGTGTCACCCGGCGCCGAGCGGACGCTGCGCCACGAGCTGGATCTGTCGGCGTCGGCAGTTGAGCAGATGGCCACACGCCGCCACCATGACGCCGACGTCGGCGCCGCCGTGGCGTCCGGCACCTACCCGGTCCACGCCATGGTCGTCGCGCCCTGCTCGATCCGCACGCTCGGCGCGATCGCCTCGTGCCAGGCCGACAGCCTGATCACCCGCGCCGCGGACGTCTGCCTCAAGGAGCGGCGGCGACTGGTCCTGGTGGTCCGCGAGACCCCGCTGCACCTCGGACACCTGCGCCTGATGACCGCGGTGACCGAGGCCGGCGCAGTCATCATGCCGCCGGTGCCCGCGTGGTACGCCCGGCCGCGAGCCGTCGCGGACATCGTCGAGCACACCGTGCTGAAGATCTGCGACCTGATCGGCGTCGACACCGACATCGCGCCCCGATGGACCGGGCTCGACCCGGACCCGTCCTGCGACCAGCCAGCTGACCGGAGGAACCCATGACCGCCGTCGACTCACCCAAGCCGTTGCAACGCGTGATCGAGCAGGAAGGCGACACGGCCGCCTTCCTGCCCTACCCGCCGATCGGCGACGAACTGGAGCACGTGCCGATGGCGGTCCGCCCGGACGTGTTCTACTACCTGTCCCGGATGGGCTTCCTGCCCAACACCATCAAGCTGTACCTGCACGTGCCGTGGGTTGCCGAGCAGCTGTTCCGGCTCAACAACGCGATCATGCGGGACGAGCGGAACGGGCTCAGCGAACATCTCAAGTACCGGCTGTCCATCATCGCCAGCCGGGACAACGACTGCGAATACTGCACCGCCCACCACGTGGCCATCCTCAAGGGTCGATGGGGCTACGCCGAGTCCGCCGTCGAGCAGATCCTGCAGATGGAGCACGGCCAGGACGAGCGCGAGCGGGTCGCCGTGGAGTTCGTCCACCGGGCCAGCCTCGACCCGACCACGGTGCCCGGCGAACTCCGGCGCCGGCTGGCGGAGCTGTTCAGCCCGCAAGAGGTCATGGAGATCGTGTTCGTCGTGGGCTTTTGGAAGATGTACAACACGATGCACTCCGCGATGGCCGCTCCGCTGGAGGATCCGGTCAGCCAGTACGCCGGCTGGGTGCATGTACAGCCCGCGGCGGAACCCCGGGACCCGCGTCCATGACCGGGCCGGGCGTGCTGCGGTTCGACACTGCCGACGCGACGCATCAGCTGCGGCCGAACACACTGGTCGCCGCTGGCTACACCGGCCGCGACCCGGCTGCGGTGGGGCGCCACATCGCCGAGCTGGCCGCCGAGGGCGTGCCTGCACCCGCGCGGGTACCGGCCTTCTACGCGTTGCCGCCTGCGCTGCTGTGCCAGGACGTGTCTGTCGTGGTCGACACCGCGCACAGTTCCGGCGAGGTGGAGATCGCCCTGGTGCACACCGGTCGGCAGCTGCTGGTCACGCTGGCCTCCGACCACACCGACCGGGCGTTGGAACGTCTCGACGTCACCGAGTCGAAACGGGCCTGCCCCAAACCGATCGCGACCCGGGCGTGGCCCCTGGACGACGCGCTGGCCGAGCGCTGGGATGCTCTGCTGCTGCAGAGCTGGACCCATCCCGACGACACCGGGCAGCCCTACCAACAGGGCACTGCAGCGTCGCTGCTGCCACCCGAGGACCTGCTGCTGCGGTGGCGGCAGGAGCGGCCCGACGCGGCCGAGCCGTGGGTGCTGCTCTGCGGCACGGTGCCGACCACCGCCGGTGTCCGCTACAGCGGGCAGTTCGTCGCCCGGCTCACCGATCCAGTCGGCCGACGCGCCATCGATCTGCACTACCGCGTGCAATGCGGCGACACCCTGGACACCGGCAGTTCGCGGAGGCCGGCATGAGCACCGAC
The DNA here is from genome assembly GCF_050948465.1 of Dactylosporangium sp. CA-092794. NCBI lineage: Bacteria > Bacillati > Actinomycetota > Actinomycetes > Micromonosporales > Micromonosporaceae > Dactylosporangium > Dactylosporangium sp. CA-092794. The sequence goes on from NZ_CP192044.1 coordinate 3,404,476, forward strand.
CGGGCGCCGGGCCTCCCGTACAGCGCGCCGGCGCTGACCGAGCACGGTGGCGCCTACGCCTACCTGGTCGCACGGCCGCCGGCCGCGGGTCACGGTGCACTGGCGGGCGTCCGGCTGGCCGTGAAGGACCTGATCTCAATTCGCGGCTATCCGATGCGGGCCGGGTCGAAGGCCCGTCAGAGCGCGGTGCCGGAGACCACCACTGCGCCCGTGGTGGCCCGGCTGCTCGAGCGTGGCGCGTCACTGATCGGCGCTACGACGTTGCACGAGTTCGCGTTCGGGGTCACCGGCGTGAACGACCACGCGGGGACCCCGGCGAACCCGCGCGACCCGCGGTGTATCCCCGGTGGGTCCAGTAGCGGCAGCGCTGTCGCGGTCGCCGAAGGCAGTGCGGACCTGGCCGTTGGTACCGACACCGGCGGTTCCGTGCGGATACCGGCCGCGCTGTGCGGTGTCGTCGGGTTCAAGCCCGCCTACGGCAGCTACCCCGTCGACGGCGTATATCCGCTCGCGCCGTCGCTGGACCATGTCGGCCTGCTGGCCCGCACCGTCAGCGTCGTGGTGCGCGCTCACACGGCCCTGACTGGGCAGCGGCCCAGCCCCGCAGACCGGCTGCGGATCGGCCTGCTGCGCGCCGAGCTCGACGACGCCGATCCGCTGGTGTCCGAGTCCGTGGCCCTGGTGGCCGACGTCCTGGCCCGCAGTGGACACACCGTGTGTGAACTGCCCTGGCTCGACCCGCAGGACGTGTTCGAGGCCAGCACCACCCTCCTGCTGGCCGAGGCGGCCCGGGTGCACCGTGCGGCGATCGTCGGCGGCGCCCTCGACCGCTACGGCGCGGACGTGCGCGAGCGGCTGCTGCGCGGCGCCGCCGTCGACGCGGTCGCGGAGACGGCCGCCCGCCGCGTCCAGGATCGGCTGTGCCGGCTGGCCCGCGAGCGGTTCGGCGCGGTGGACTGCGTCATCGGCCCGACCGTCCCCGTGCTCGCCCCCCGGCTGGACGACGCCTGGCAGGCCACCATCGCGGCCCGGCTGGTGCGCAACACGAGGGCCGCCAACCTGGTCGGCCTCCCCGCCGTCACCCTGCCCCTGCCCGGGCCTGGCCTGCCTATCGGCCTGCAGATCTGCGCGGCGAGCAACGTCGCGGTGCTCGGCGCCGCACAGCGGATCGCACCACTGCTCGCCGCCGCCGACCCGTCCGTCGCTCGCCGGTCCGGAGGCACCCGATGACGACCATCACGGACCATGCGGTCGCCGTCATCGGTGGGGGACCGGCCGGCCTCACCGCCGCCATCTACCTGGCCCGGGCAGGCCTCGCGCCGGTGGTGTTCGAGGGCGACCACGGCCCGGACGGGCAGCGGCCCGGCGGGCAGCTCACCACCACCACGGCGGTCGACAACTATCCGGGCTTCAGTACCGGCGTGGACGGGCCGGCCCTGGTCGCCGACATGCGCGAACAGGCGCGCAGGTTCGGCGCCACGATCCGCACCGAACGCGTCGCGGCGGCCGATGTCCGCGGCCATCCGATGCGGGTGCGCACCGAGAACGGTGACGAGCACACCGCGGTGGCCGTGGTCGTGGCGACCGGCGCGACCGCCCGCATGCTCGGCCTGCCCAGCGAGGCCAGGTTCCTCGGCCGCGGCGTTTCCACCTGCGCCACCTGCGACGGCCACTTCTTCCGCGACCGGCACGTCGCCGTGGTCGGCGGCGGTGACTCCGCGATGGAGGAAGCCCTCGCGCTCAGCCACCTGGCCGGCGCCGTCACGGTCGTGTACCGCGGCGCACGGCTGCGGGCGTCGCACGTCATGCAGCAGCGGGTGTTGGCCCGCGCCAACGTCACCCTGCTGTACGAGACGGTCGTGGCCGACATCGTCGGCGACCAGAAGGTCTCCGCCGTGTCTCTGGTCCATCCCACCGCCCGCCAGCGGACCCTGCCCGTGGACGGGGTGTTTTTGGCCATCGGGCACGAGCCGAACACCGGCCTGTTCGCCGGGCAACTGCCCACCGACGAGCGCGGCTACCTGGTGACCGTGGGACGTACCGCCTGCACGCCGGTGCCGGGCGTGTTCGCCTGCGGCGACGTGCAGGACCCCACCTACAAGCAGGCGATCACCGCCGCCGGATCCGGCTGCATGGCCGCCCTGGACACCGAGCGCTGGCTCCGCGAACGCGACCCGGTGACCGCGAACGGATTCGGAGGCTAGGCGATGCTGGACCTGGAACAGTTCCTGGACATTCACCACGACCGGCATGTGCACGTGCGCGGTGCAGTCGAGCTCGAGCAGGTCGGCACGCTCACCGCACAGAGCCCGGAGAGCATCGTGTTCCACAACCTGGTCGGCTATCCCGGCTGGCGGCTCGTCGACCTGCTGTTCCACACTCGGCAGGCGCAGGCCCGGGTCCTCGGCTGTGCCGCCGACGCGGTCGTGCCGGCCCTTGTCGAGGTGCTGCGCCGGGGGCCCCGCCCGCTGGTCGAGGTCGACGAGGCACCCTGCCAGCGGATCGTCGTCGAAGGCGCCGACGTCGACCTCGGGCTGCTGCCGATCATCCGGCACACCGACACCGACCCGATCGCGTGCACGACCAGCTTCGCTGTGCATCGCGACCCCGACACGGGACGGTACAACCAGATGTTCCCCCGGCATGGCGTGCTCGGCCGGGCCGAGATGGTCTCCTCCTTCGTCACCGGCACCGCCATCCGATACCTGTCCCGGCACCAGGCCCGTGGTGACCTGATGCCGCAGGCCATCGTCATCGGCGCCCACCCGGCCTGGGAACTGGCCGGCACGTACACCCACCCGCATCGCGACTGGTGGGAGATGCAGCTCTTCGAGTCGATCACCGGCCAGCCCGGCCACGTCGTACGGTGCAAGACCGTCGACCTCGTCGTGCCCGCGGACGCCAGCGTCGTCATCGAGGGCTATGTGAACCCGCGGCGGGTCGCCACCGATGGGCCGTCGCCCGGCCCGACCATGCTGTTCACCCCGCACTCCGCCGAGGCGCCGGTGTTCGAGGTCACCGCGATCACCATGCGCGACCGGCCGATCTACCGCAACCACCTGATGTCGCCGTGGACCGACCACCAGGAGCTCCCGCGGCTGTTCCAGGAGGCGATCCTGTACGAGCGGCTGCAAGCCATGGGGCTCACTGTCCACGACGTCCACTTCCCGCCCGCCGGCGGCGCGCTGTCCTGCGTCATCCAGGTCGACCCGCAATGGGAGGGCCAGGTCACCGACGCGCTCCTGGCCACGCTCGGCTCCAGCTGGATCAACACCAAAATGGTCGTCGCGGTCGACCCGGACGTCGACATCTACGACCCGCGCGACGTCCACTACGCGATGGCGACCCGGGTGGACCCGAGTCGCGACGTGATCATCGTGCCCAACGCTCGCGGCTGGCCCTTCGACCCCAGCGCCCGGCCGATCCTCGACGCCGGCCCGGCCACCGCGCAGACCCGCTTTCCCAGCCTCATCGGTAAGTGGGGCATCGACGCGACCAAACCACCTCGGTACCGCGCCGCCGACCGGGACCGGTATGGGCGCGCCTGGCCGATCGGCTGGGGCCGGCTCACCCTGGCCGACTTCCTCGACCCGCCAACGCCCACCCACCCCGAGAGGCCGTCATGAACATTCCACGATGGACACCCGACGCGATGCACGACCAGGTGGCCACCGGCGTGCCGGTGCTGGTCGACCTGCGCGCCGACTGGTGCAGCCAGTGCGAACCCCAGGAGCAGGTGCTGGACCGGCTGCTGGCGGAGTACACCGGCACCGTCACCCTCGGTAGCGTCGACGTCGGCGTCCACCCGGACATTCCGGACCGCTACGGCGTCCTCGGACTGCCGTCGTTTCTGCTGTTCACCGGCGGCGAACTGCGCCAGGTCCTCAACGGCTACAAGCGCGCCCCCGAGCTGCGCCAGGCCCTGCGCGACCTGCTGCACCAGCAAGCCTGACCGACACCGAGGAGCCACCGATGCCCAAGCCCCAGTACGAGTTCCACCGACCCCGGCAGCAATGGACCCCCGCCGGCGGGCCCGTCGCCGGTGTGTGGGAACAGATCCTCGCCCGCGACCCGCACAGCGGCGACTACACCCGGCTCATGCGGTTCGAACCCGGCACCGACACGACCCCCAACGGCCCGCTCGCGCACGACTTCCACGAGGAGGTCTACATCGTCGACGGCGATCTGACCGACCTGACCCTCGGCCAGACGTTCAACGCCGGCATGTACGCCTCGCGACTGCCCGGCATGCCGCACGGCCCATGGCGCTCCGACAGCGGCGTGCTCATGGTCGAGTTCCGCCACGGATTTCCCCGATGACCGCCGCCTACCTGGTCATCTACGAGGGTCGACCGCAGGATCCGGGCGCGTTCCTGCAGTACTACATCGACACCCACGTGCCCATCATCTGGACCTGGCCCAGCATCCGCAACGTCGAGCTCGAGCTCGGTGACGACGGCGGCGACTTCTTCATGATCGCCCGATTCACCTTCGACTCCATCCAGGACCTGCGAGCGGCACTGACCTCGCCGCAGCGCGAGCACGCCCGCGCCGACCGCGAGCAATTCCCACCGTTCCACGGCACCATCCGGCACCAGGCCGTCCGGATCCGGCAGGTGACCGCGTGAGCGCACCCGCCGCCCGCGAACCCGTGCCGCTGTTCACCCCGCTGCGGCTACGTGGCATCGAGCTGCCCAACCGCATCATGGTCTCGCCGATGTGCCAGTACTCCGCCGACGACGCCGTGCCGGGCGAGTGGCACTTCGTGCATCTGGCCAGCCGGGCGGTCGGCGGTGCCGGCCTGGTCATGACCGAGGACACCGCGGTCGAACCGGCCGGTCGCATCACCCCGCACGACCTCGGCCTGTGGAACGACGAGCAGGAACGGGCCTTCGCCCACATCGCCCGGTTCATCGCCGCGCGCGGCGCGGTGCCTGGCATCCAGCTCGGCCACGCCGGACGCAAGGCGTCCCACCGCCGACCCTGGGAAGGCCGGGCCCCGCTCACCACCGCCGAAGGGGGCTGGCCCGTCGTCGGCCCGAGCCCCGTTCCCTGGCGCCCCGGCGACCTCATTCCGCAGCCCCTCACCCCGACCGGGATCACCGCCGTGATCGACCGGTTCACCCGATCCGCGCAGCGCGCCCTGCGCGCAGGCTTCCAGGTCCTGGAACTGCACGCCGCGCATGGATACCTCGCGGACTCCTTCCTCAGCCCGCTCAGCAACCGGCGCACCGACGCCTATGGCGGCTCGATCGACAACCGCACCCGCTTCCTGCGCGAGCTCGTCACCACCGTACGCACCGTCTGGCCCCATCACCTGCCCCTGTTCGTGCGGCTGTCCTGCACCGAATGGGTCGACGGTGGATGGGACCTCAGCCACACGATCGACCTGTGCCGGCGACTACAGGAACTGGGTGTGGACCTCATCGACTGCTCCAGCGGCGGCAATGCCGCGCGCCAGCAGATCAAGCCCAGCCCCGGGTACCAGGTCCCGTTCGCCCGGACGGTGCGGACCGAATGCCGCATCGCGACCGGTGCGGTGGGCCTGCTGAGCGACCCGCGCGAAGCCAACCACCTCATCGAGGCTGGAGAGGCCGACCTCGTGGTGCTCGGCCGTGTCATGCTCTGGAACCCCTACTGGCCGCACCACGCCGCCGCCGTTCTCGGCGCCGGCAACCGGCTGCCCGTGCAGTACGAGCGCGCCTGGATCCATGCCCCCGCACCAAGCACTGCCACACCTGCGACCGGCACCGCCGGCTGAGCAAGGAGAACACCTTGGTCACCTTCGACATCACGCCGCACCGCACCGCACTGCTCATCGTCGACCTTCAGCGCCTCTTTGTCGAAGGCTCACCCGTGGCCGCACCCGACGGGCCGGCGGTCCTCGAACGGCTCCGCCGCCTCGCGGCCACCTGCCGGCAGGCCGGGATCCGAATCATCCACACCGCCCATGTGGTACGCCCGGGCGGTGCCAACGCCGGCGTCATGGGTGAGGTTGTGCCTGCGGTCCGCGCCGGACTCATCGACGACGGAAACCCCATCGCCGAACTGCACCCCGGCAGCGAGGTTCACACCGGTGACGTGGTGCTGAAGAAGCCGCGATACGGCGCGTTCCACGGCACCGACCTCGAACTCATCCTACGTGGCGCCGGCATCGACACGCTCATCATCGGCGGGATAGCCACCCACGTCTGCTGCGACACCACCGCCCGCGAGGCCAGCGTGCGCGACTTCCGCGTCCTGTTCCTCAGCGACGGTACCGCCTGCTTCCCGCTGCCGGACATCGGCTTCGGCCCCGTCACCGCCGACGACCTTCAGCGTGCTGTCCTCGGCGCCATCGCCTTCGCCTTCGGCGAGGTGCTCAGCACGGAGGAAGCGACCCGCCGGATCGCCCTGAGCCAGACGACAAGATCGTCAAGTGCGCTGGCACCCAGCGGCGCCGGGGACGCCGCGGGGACCGGCTGAGGACGGTGTAGCGGAGCGTCTGGCGTCACGAAGACCTGCTGACTGGCGGGTCCACCAACGACCCCATCCGAAGGACGACCATTGAAGACGACACATCGCCTTGCCGCGTTCGCTGTGACCATCGCACTGGCTTCGGCGCTGACGCAACTGGCCTCGGCGACGTCGGCCAGCGCTGGTGCGTGCATCGCCCGGCCGATCAGGATCAGCGGACCATCGCCGAACGTGTGGTGCAACTGACTCGACGTGCCCGGGCCCGGCGTATCGTCCGTTCGGCGTGGTCCGGGCCCGTTCTCGTCGCGTCGCTGGTGTTGCTTGCGCTGATGGCGACCGCCAGCCGCTACGGCTACGACCGCGACGAGTTCTACTTCATCGTTGCCGGCGGCCACCCTGCTGCGGGCTATCCAGATCAGCCACCGCTTGTCCCGCTGGTGTGCTGGCTCATGCACTCCATCGCACCCGGCTCGCTGCCCATGCTGCGCCTGCCCTCCGCGCTGGCGGCGTCGGCAACGGTGCTCGCATCGGCCGCGACGGCACGGGAGGTGTCCAAGGACGCGATGGCACCGCTGATCGCGGCCGCCGTCGCCGGTGTTTCGGCCATCTCGCTGGCGACGGGTCATTTCGTCACGACGACGACGTTCGATGTGCTGTCGACGGCGTTGCTGGGCTGGCTCATCGTGCGTGTGATGATGCGCCGCAGCCGGACTGCGCTGGTCGTTGCCGGCCTCGTGGCCGGTATCGGGTTCGAGGCGAAGCCGCAGGTCGGCATTGCAGCCATCGCGCTGCTGGCTGCCGTAGCCCTCGTCGGGCCCCGATGGCCGTTGCGATCAGCACAGCTGGCGGTGGGCGCCGGGCTGGCGATCGCGCTCGCCGCGCCCTATCTCCTGTGGCAGCTGATGCACGGCTGGCCGCAGATCAGTGTCGCCCGCAACATCGGCGGAGACGCCGAAGGGGGCCGAGCCGGCTTCATCCCGTTCCAGATCGTCCTCGTGTCGCCATTCCTGGTGCCCATCATCGTGGCAGGCCTCGCCGTGCCGTGGCGCTTGCCCGCAGCCCGCCCGCTGCGACCGATCCCGATCGCCTTCGGGTTGCTCGCTGTGGCCTACATCGTTGGCAACGGCAAGGCCTACTACCTGGCGAGCATGTACCCCACGATCATCGCTCTGGGCGCGGTTGCCACCGCGTCATGGATCAGCAACGGCCGGCAACGCCTGCGCCATGCGGCCTTGGCCGCTGGCGTCGTCGCCGCAGGAGCGGTCAACGCGACCATTGCCCTGCCGTTTCTGCCACCCGATCGGCTCGATCACAGCGTGACGATGGGCATCAACCCGGACCTGGCCGAAGAGATTGGCTGGCCCGACTTCGTCCGAAGCGTCAGCGAGGCGTGGCATCGAATACCGGTGGCGGATCAGACGAACGCGGCCATCATCGCGAACAACTACGGCGAAGCCGGCGCCATCGACGTGCTCGGCCCCGGGCTCGGACTGCCGCACGCCTTCTCCACCCACAACGGCTACAGCCTCTGGGGAAGACCAACCGACGCACAAACACCGCTGATCCTCACAGGATTCGATGAAGAGACGGTCAATCAGCACTTCAGCGGTTGCCGCACGGTCGCCACCGTCACGAATCCTGACCGGGTCCACAACCAAGAATACGGCGGACCAATCTTCGCATGCACCGGACCGACGGTCGCCTGGAGCGAGTCATGGCCGCGCTTGCGGCACTTCGACTAACCGCAACCGGCCCCGACAAAACACGGATGGGAAAGGCTCTGACGCGTGGCTCAACACCCGGTCGACCTCTTGCCGCAGGTGACAGAACAAGATGAGATCAACATGACGGCGGCCTTCATCAACGTAACGGTCCAACAAGGAACCGTCCTCGGCGCACCGGCGGAGGAGAGACTGGAGGATCCTTGGCTCGTGGCGATCTGTCATCGCTGGGTACTCTCATTGAAGCACGCCTATACCAGCCGTGATCTGTCCGGTGCAGTGTGGCAGCAATTCGTCAGCGCCTGGGAACGCGCCCACCTGGACCGAACCGGCTACTTCGACGATCACCCCCGAGCATTTGGCTGAGGTCACCTCTTGGTAGGTTGCCCCTCCGCTGATTTTCCCGTGGATGGCCAGCCCGCACGGCGGGCGTTGCCGCCGCAACTGGGCCGTCCGCGTCCTCGTTGCGGGCGGTGCCCGACGGGCGCCGGTGGCGCGGGCCGTGCCCCGGTCGCGCGAGCCGGCAAACGGGTGCGTGTGACCATCTCCGCAGGACCGGGATGCATACCGGACCGCGTTGCGCATGTCGGCAGTCTGCCAGAGCAGCACGGCGCCGCACAGCCGACAGGACCTCCGCCGTCGAGGACGTTCCATCACCGGACGCCGCACAGCACCGCCGGTTGTCGCCGGCACGCCGGTTGCCGCCCGGCGGCTGGCCGGGCTGGGCCCGTTACGCGGCAGTGGGCTCGGTGGGCGTGGGTTGCGGCTGGTAGATGTCTGGCTCGACGAAGATCAGCGTGGCGATCGGCACCGCGGCGCGGATGCGGGCCTCGGCGCTGTTGGTGGCCTCGCTGATCTCCTCGGCGACGGTGTCGGCCGCGACGGTGACCTTGACCGCGATGAGGAGTTCGTCGGGGCCGAGGTGCATGGTGCGCAGGTGGATGATCCGGTCGAAGCGCGGCTCGTCCAGCAGCGCCTGGCGGATCTTGGCAATGTGCGTCTTCGACGCGGACTCGCCGACCAGGAGGCTCTTGGTTTCCATGGCCAGGATGACGGCGATCGCCACCAGCAGGGCGCCGATGATGAAGGTGCTGATGCCGTCGAAGACGCCGTTGCCGGTGATCACGGTTAGCCCGACGCCGAGCAGCGCCACGACCAGGCCGGTGACCGCGCCCGCGTCTTCGAGCAGGATCGTCGGCAGCTCGGGTGCTTTGGCGTGGCGGATGAACTGCCACCAGGACCGGTTGCCGCGGGTTTCGTTCGCCGAACGGGCGGCGGTGATCAGGGCGTAGCCTTCCAGGCCGATCGCGATCACCAGGATGATCACCGCGACCAGCGGTGAGCTCAGCTCCTCCGGATGCGTGATCTTGTGGTAGCCCTCGTAGAGCGCGAACAGCCCGCCGAGGGTGAACAGCACGATCGAGACGATGAACGCGTAGATGTAGCGTTCCCGGGCGTAGCCGAACGGGTGCTGCTCGTCCGCGGCCCGCCGGGCCCGGCGCCCGCCGACCAGCAGCAGCGCCTGGTTCGTGGTGTCGGCCAGGGAGTGCACCGCCTCGGCCAGCATCGACGACGACCCGGTGATCACCGCGGCGACGCCCTTGCTCACCGCGATGCCCAGGTTCGCGCCCAACGCGGTCAGCACCGCCCGGGTACTGCCACCGTCTGCCGCCACCGACACCAACCTCCACCATCGTGCGCACCGGACCCGCCTGGACCGGCTCTTCGGATCGGTCACCAGTGTCGCAGACGCGCGCCGGTGCAGCCTGGCCAGCACACGGCCGCCCGGGCGGGACAGGTGGCGGGGCCTGGCGTCAGCACAACACCAGGCCCCGCCACCACGGTAGCCAACCCGCGCCACGCCCGCGCCCGGCGACATCGAGGCGACCGGCCCGGCGGTGCCGGGGCCGGCCGGGATCGGGCAAGATGAGCGGTGTGTGCACCACGGCGGCCGTCAGACGCGTCAGCATCGGCTGCGGCACCGCCGCGGCCGCACTGCTCACCGCCGCGTACACGGCCACCACGGCCACACTGATCGTCGCGGTCGTGGCCCTCGCGATGGCCGGGCTCGTCACCCAGCTGCCCCGGCCCGTCCTCCCGGTCGTGGCACGCCCCGTCCGGCGTGACCGCCTGCTGCTGCCGCTGCTGGCCAGCGTGGCCGTCTCTACCCTCGTAGCGCTGTGCGTCCTGTGGGCGGCCGTCACCCCGCAAGGGCCGATCCCGTGCGTTGGCCCGTCGAACACCGCCCGCCTCGAGCTGGCCGCCGCGTCCGCCGTGCAGATCGGCGCCGCGGTTGTCGTGCTGCGCACCGCGAACCGCGACCGTGGGCAGGCGCCCTGGCGGGCATACCTGCGGCACAGCCCACGGATCCGCATGTCGCTGACGGTCGTGCTGCACGTGGCCGCACCGGTCGCGACGCTGGCCATCCTCGCCGGCGTCGCCGCCTGCCAGCTCAGCCACACCCGGCTGCTGGACACCGTCGCCGCCGCCACGGTCGCCGCGGCCATCACCGGCGTCGACCTGCTCCTCGCGGCCCGGCTCGTCGGCCTGGCCGTGCTCGCCCCGGCCCGTACCGCCGACACCGACAGCGTCGAGCTCGCGCTGCTAGCCGCCGACATCCGCTCCGTCGCCGACCTGCACGTCGTGCACCTCGCCCACAACGAGCTCATGGTCACCGCCCGCGTCGGCCTGCCCGCCGACGCGGACATCGCCGCGACCCTGCACCGTGCCCGCGCACACATCCGAGACTTCCTCCCCACGGCACGCCACATCTACCTGCAACCGGAGCCGCAGACCTGAACGCCGGGATCCGTCCCGCGCGACGAACCACACCGGGGCCGCCCGGGCCGGTCGGTGATCCGGATCACTTGGCACCGTCCGGACAGGGTGCGCGTTCATCCGGTCGCCGGAAAGCTTCGCCGATCGGATGAACGGGGCCCGGATCCAGCGTGCATAGGCTTCCCCGCATGGACCGGGGGAATGCGCGCGTCACCCGCGTCAGGGCTGTGACACTGCTCGTGCTCACACTCCTCGGGCCCACGGTGGCGGCCGGGGCATGTGCGGGCAAACCCAAGATCAAGCCCGGAGCTGACATCGACGCCGCCGGGCCGCACTACACCATCTCCGCCGAGCCGCCGGGCGCGCCCACCGCGCCGGTTCCAGGGCAGCAGTCCACGCCCGCCCCAGTCCCCGCTGCTTCGGTGCCGGCCTCACCGACCGGGCCGGCATCCCCGGTGGACGGGGTACGGGCGGCCGCGTTCGAGGCCGTGAGCGCCGACGACCTGGCCGCGGCGTCCACGATCGAGGTCGAGCAGCGCCCGTTCGCCGAAGACCAGCTCGTGTTCACCTGGACCGTCACCAACGATCCGGACGACCGCGAAGCCCGTGACCGGGTTCGCGATCAGGCCCTGCTTATCCTCCAAGCGGCCAAGCTCTCCGGCCTGTCCTACGGCTCCGTACTCCTTATCGCCAACGCCGCCGTCCGCGACACCGGCGGCCGCAAATCGGTGGTCACCGCCGTGCGGGCCAAATACACCCGTGAACTCGTCCAGGCCACCGACTTCACGAAAGTTGCACCGAACACCATCTTCAAGCTGCCCGACGACAAGCCCGCCGAGATCGACCCACACTTCGCGTAGGAGCCTGCCGCCGGCCTCGGCACCGGCCGTAGGCGCGACGGAGCTGGCGGGCACGAGGAGTGTCGGCGATCGCGATGCTGCAGGCGCTCCGGTCGGCCGATCGTGGCACCGCACACGTGGTCGAGGGTCATCGTCATGAGTACGTGCCGGTCGGCGACCACTCCGGGCGGAGCAGCCGGTCGAGGTCGGCCTCGATCGAGGTACCCGGCTGCTCGCCAGGGACGACTGGCGTCGGGCGAGGGTTAGGGCCGCCAGGAGGAGATGTTCCGCCGGGGCTGGCGTGCTACGGCCACGCCTCACAACGCGCAAATGCCACACCTGCGCGTGACAGCCCGGGCCATTTGACCAGCGTCGTGCACCATGGACCAACAACACGGTGGTTGCTGAGCGGGCTTCGACTATCACCGTCGCGGCGGTCGGCGCCGATCCGGGCGCTCGTCCGCTACCAGTAGTGTCGTCGTCCGGCGACGGGCCGGCCGAGCGAGCCGAGGATGAACAGCACCGCGCCGATCACGATGAGGATCACGCCGATGGTGGTGAGGATCGTGATGTGGAGGAACAAACCGAGTACTAACAGGATCACACCGAGGATGAACATCGCCGCCTCCACTCAGCTCAGCGTGAGCCGTGGCACTACCCTGCTGGCTGGTAACCAACCCTTGGAGCCGCGACGCATCGTGGTTCACAGCTGCCGCTCCGGGCACCGATGAGTTCCCAGGGCAAAGCTCAGCGCACGGCCGAACAGCCCAAGGGCGCGGGCAGGGAGCACAGTAGCGAACCTGACCAATAATGAGCGCCTGCAGGCCGAAGGCCCGGCCGGAGCAGGGCTCCGCCAGGACCAAACAGGCTGGAGACAAGGCGAAGGACGCGGCCGACAACGTCAAGGACGCCCTGAGCTGCGCCGGCAACGACGTGGGTTGCGTGTAGCGCGATGCCACAGGTGCCGCATACGCACAACGTCATCTTGACGTCGGCCTCGCCTCGCCGCATTGCCATGTCGTACGAGCCGCGCCCGGGGGAATGCTTACCGTCGGAACGTATTCGGGGCGGACACCAATGCGTCCACCATCTTCGCTGCTTGCGCCGACCGCTTCGGTGAGGGGCCGTGCGGCCTGCGGGGCGCGGTCTGCCCTTGCGCGGGGCCGAGGGCGTCTATCATCGCTGACCGCCTGCACTCGCAGCGTGGTCCGCCGGCGGTGCCTCGCTGCCAGCGGCATCTCGTGCGCGCCGCCGCCCGTGAGGCGGGCGTGCCGGGCCGGGGACAGGCGGATCATCCTGGCCCTCACACCGGAAGCCGCCGACCGTCGCATCCGCGCTGTTCCGGTTCATCGCTGTTCCCCGGGCTCGGTGTGGTCGAGACCTGTGTGGAGCCGCAGCGCGTCGCCCGCGCTACGGTATACGGTGACCGCGGGCGAGGACAGGGCCAGCATTGCCGCTGACACCGCCGCCGACGGGGCGGCGACGCGCAGGAACCCGCCGCGGTCGCGGGCCACCTGTCCCGCCGCGTGCAGCATGGTCGCGGCGGTGGCGTCCATCTCGGTCACGCGTTGCACCTCCAGCACGATGCGGGGTGGCTGGCGGCTCAGGGCCCGTGCCAGGTGCTCCTGGACGTGCAGTGCGGTCAGTGCCACGAACCGGCCTGCGAGGTGAATGAGGACGAAGCTGGCGTGCTGCTCGTGGTGTATCCGTAGCCGTGGTACCACCGGGCCGCTGGTCGTGTCGGTCATGTCGGCCGTGCCTGACTGCGGGCGGTGGTCGCGGTTGCGGGTACTGCGGGCCCGCGCCGATGCCGAGCAGCGAGGCGGAGGGCGGTATCAGGGTTTCGTCGTCGCTGAGCGCGGATCACCAGGTCGCCTGGCTGCCTGGTCGGCTGGCTGTTCGCGGCACTCGCTACGCCAGACCTGCGGTGACGCTGCGGCAGTAACGCGGCACGCGCGCAGGCGGGAGACCGTGCGGCAGGGCATTGACGTGGCCACGGTCTTGGACGGCCGGGCTGGCGTGGGCCTCGGGCGGCCGAGGATGGCAGGAGATCGACGCTCCACATGCAGGAGATGGTGGCATGTGGCGCTGGCCTTTGTCGCCGCCGGTTTGGCCTCGGCCGCGGGGATGTCGTGATCGGCAGCACGACGCTCGGGCTGCGGGCGGGTAGGCCGGCTGGGACACCCGGGGGCCGGGGCGCGTGCCGGCCTTCGCCAAGCGGTAGCGTCAGCGATGTATCGGCTCGACCTGGTCAGGGCAGGCGATAGCCTGGGTCGTCGGCCGCTTGCTGCGGCAGTTGGCGAAGTCGCGCCGTTCATCGTCACTGAGCGCGCTGACCCCCTTGCCCGGAGTGCCTGGACGATCAGTCATTCCCGGTCCCGCAGGGTGGACCTGCGCGCTGGGGATGCCCGGCGAGGTGACGTGGCGGGTCGGGACGGAGCCGGCAGGCGAGTTCGCTGCAGTGCGCACATCCGGGTCGGCGTGCGGTATGCCACGTTTACGCGACCTGACCCGAGACCGAGATCGGTGTCCGCCGTATCTGGGGGCGGATGGAAGACCGGTATCCATTGGGGGAAGATGCTGGTCTTGCGTTGACGACACCCGGCGAGCGGCGAGTTACGCACGGGGCGGCACCGGTCGCGCGTGAGCTGGGAAGCCCGCAGGCTGTAGGCATCTTGGTCGCGCATCGGCGGCGCAAAAGGCTGGATTTCTCGGGCGGGTGTGCCGATCGGTGGGCTGTGCGATGGTGGCGCGTGCTGTCGGCGTGCCGGCGGCTGGTGTGGCGGGGCGGGCTGGTGGCTGCGGTGCTGGTGCTTGGGATGGGGCTGGCGGTGTCCGCGGCGGCGGTCGTTGACCGTGACCAGCAGCGGTACGTGGCGCAGGTGATGGACCGCTACACCGCCGATGTCGCTGTGGCGGTAGCGGACGAGGTGGCGGTGTACCGGGACACTCTGGCGGATCTGGCGGCTTCCCTAGGTGCGGAGACGGACCCGACGGTGGCCTACTTCGGCGCGGTCACGTCGGGATTGAACCGGGATCGGCTCCCGGCGGCGACTGGGGTCGGGTTCGTGGTGCCGGCCACCGGCGATGCCGTCGCGGGTCTGGAACAGACGTGGCGAGGCCGTGGTGCCGCCGGGTTAGTGCTGTCCCCGGCGGGCTCGGCGACGGAGCACGCGTTTGTGGTGGTGGACCGGGTCTTCGACGGCGGCGGGTCGGGCGCCGGCCGGGATGTCAGCGCCGCCGGCGAGCCGGCCGAGGCGCTGCGGGTGGCGCGGGACACCGGTGCGTTCGCGGTGTCGCGTAGTTTTGTGCTGCTGCGGGACTGGGGACTGCCGCCGCAGCAGCGGCAGTGGTCGTTCCTGTTCGTGCAGCCCGTCTACAACGGCGTCGCCGGGCGGGCGGACGTCGGGCAGTTTCGTGGCTGGGTGGTGCTGGGGGTGCGGGGCACGGACTTTATGCAGGACGTGCTGCGGCTTGAGGCGCACGACGCGGTGCAGGTGACGCTGACCGAGCCGTCGATCGGCGGCGGCCGCGTGGTGGCATCGGTGGCTGCCGCGAGTGCCCTGTCCAGGTCTCGGCTGTTGAGCCGTCGACAGCTGGTGCCGGTGGGGCAGCGGACGTGGGAGTTGTCGCTCACCCCGACCGCGCGGCTGTTGAGCACCAACGACCGGCGCATCGCCTGGTTCACCCTGTACGGGGGGCTGCTGGTGACGCTGCTGCTGGCGGCGTTGGTGGCTACCCTGGCTGGGGCCCGGGACCGGGCCGTCGCCCAGGTCCAGGCGGCGACGGCGGCGCTGCGTGACGACATCGCCCGCCGGGAGTCGGTGGAAGAGCGGCTGCGGCGCAGCGAAGCCGAACTGCAGCAGCTGGCTCTGCATGATCCGCTGACCGGGCTGGGCAACCGGCTGCTGTTTTACCAGCGTGTCGAACGCGCGCTGGAGACGCACGGGCCGCAGCACGAGCGGTTCGCGGTGCTGTTCGTAGACCTGGACGGCTTCAAACAGGTCAACGACGGCCTTGGGCACCACGCCGGCGACACTCTGCTGCGGGAGGTCGCCACGCGGCTGCGGGCGTGCACGCGCGCTGCGGACACGATCGCCCGGCTCGGCGGCGACGAATTCGCGATCCTCATCGAACACATCACCGACGTGCAGCAGGCCCGGCAGGCCGCCGACCGCATCGTGCGCACGGTCGCGGCGCCCTGCCTCATCCCGGTGGAACACCGGCCGGGCCGAGCCGGCGACGGCACGGCGCACACCACGGAGATGCCAGTGGTAGTGTCGGCCAGCGTCGGAATCGCCATCAGCGGCGACGGCCGAGATGCTGACGACATCCTGCGCCACGCCGATACCGCCATGTACCAGGCGAAACGCGCAGGCAAAGGCCGCTACGCCCTGGCCAGCAGGCACCGGAGCCGCGACCTCCCGGCTACGTAGTGCAGCGACAGCAGCAGCGCCTCCACCGACGACCGGGCGCCCCAACCGCACACCACCGAACTGGTCGAACCGCCGACGCCAGCCACCCATGACCTCGGTGTGGACAACGCCACCCACAAGCCGCCGGCGACGCCTTGGCCGAACCCGACGGCCCGCGACCCGAAGGTGGTCGCTGTCGACGGCGAGCTACCAGCCGTCTACCGTCTCGCGTCGGCTGTCGGTCGTGGCCGGGTTCTACCGGGTCTGTGTCATCGACGCCATCCTGCCGCACTCGCCAGCCGACTACGTCCGACATCCCACCGTCCCGGCCGAGTCGCCCACGCTCGGGTTGGGACACCTGCAGGTCGAAGGGCTGATCACCACAGCCCGGCTGTCGACCCAACATCAACGACTTCGCCCTGATCGCACCACTAAGCCTGCTCGGCCTGCGGATCTTCGAAGCCTGCGGATCGAATATCGCCGATCTCGGCGAGGAACACGGCCACCGCGTCCGATGGCAGCGGGCCGCCTGACCGGTCCCTGGTGTGCGCGGGCCGGCCGTCGGACCAGGACGGCCGGCCCGATTGGCCTGCCTCGGCGGACCTGGGTGTGGCGTAGGGGGTTGCGGTTCTGCTGCGGGGTGGGGCTTTCAGGTGGCCGGTGGAGTAGTGGCGGCGCGCCGATGTTTGGCCTGTCGGCGTTCCGCCGAAGCAGGTTTGTGGCTGCGGTTCAGGTGTTGAACTGCCCGACCAGCCCGCGTAGCTCGGTGGCCATGCCGTTGAGCTCGTCGACCTGGGTCCGCGCGTCGAGCACCGCGTCGGCCGTCGCGGCGGCGGCTGTGGCCACCGTCGCGACCCGGGCCGAGATCCCGTCAACGCCGGCGGCGGCGGTCGACACGCTGCGGGTGATCTCGCTCGTGGTGGCCGTTTGCTCCTCCACCGCCGACGCGATCGTCGTCTGGTGCTCGTTGATCTTCTCGATCACATCGGTGATTGCCTCGATCGCGCTCGTCGCGTTGCTGGTGTCGGACTGGATCGTCTCCACCTTGCCGGAGATGTCGGTGGTCGCGGTGGCCGTCTCCAGCGCCAGCTCCTTGACCTCCCCGGCGACCACCGCGAAGCCCTTGCCGGCGTCGCCGGCCCGTGCCGCCTCGATGGTCGCGTTGAGCGCGAGCAGATTCGTCTGCTCGGCGATCGAACGGATTACCGCCAGAACCTGACCGATCTGCTGGCCGGACTCGCCGAGGGTCGTCATGGTTGCCCGGGTGGTTCCGGCCGAGCGTACCGCGCCGGCGGCGACGTGCGCCGCTTCCTGGGCGCTGCGGGCGATGTCGCTGATCGACGCGTTCATCTGCTCGGCCGCGGCGGCCAGCGTCTGGATCGAACGAGCGACCTCCTCGGACGCGTTCGACACCGTGGTGGCGTTGCCGGCCGAGCGGTCGGCGATGTCGGCCAGTTGTTGGGTCGTGCCGTGCAGCCGCTGCGCCGCGCCGGCCACGCCACCGGCGGTGCGGGTCACTCCGGCGACCGTGCCGCGCAGCGCCTCGACGGTGGTGTTGAGCGCGGTTCCCAACTCGGCGATCTCGTCGTGCCCGGCGACGTGCGCACGGGTGGTCAGGTCACCGCGGGCGACCGCGCCCATCGCGTCCACGACCCGGTGCAGCCGCCGGGTCATGCCCCGGACCAGCACCGCGCTCAACCCGCCGGTCAGCGCGATCGCGGCCACGATCGCCACGGCCGTCCAGATCCGGCGGCTGCGGTTGAGCGCGTCGGCCGACGCCAGGCTGGCCGCGGCATGGGCGCGTTCGGTGTCCAGCAGCCGGACCAGCAGTTCGTCGGCCTCGTTCGCGAACGGCACAGCCTTGGTCCGCTCACGGTTGTAGGAGTCCCAGTCGTCGTTGACGCCGTAGGGCATCAGTGAGCGACCGACGTCGAGGTAGCTGTGCCATGCCTGCACCATCCGGTCCAGGGCGGCCGGGTCGGCGCTGGTCGTTCGGTACGCGGCCACGTCGGTGTCGAACGCCGTGGCGGCCTTGTCGAAATTGGCCTGCTGGGCGGACATCCCGTCGGCGGTGTTGGCCACCACGTAGTTCAGCAGCGCGATCCGGCTGTCCTTCATATCGGCCCGCACCTGGTCGAGACGCTGGGTCGGCACCACGTTGTAGCGGTACATCTGCTCGGTCCGGGCGTTGAGCGTGCCGATCGTGGCCAGTCCCAGCACCCCGATGCCGGCCGCCGCGAGCAGCGCCAGCGCCACCACGCCGTACACCCGGGTTCCCAGACGCCGCCAGACCCTCACCCGCGACCGGGCGGAAGGCGAAGCACCCGACCAAACCTGCATGACCGCTCCCTGCTGCCGGACGCCACCACAACCGACATCGACACCCGGCCAGCAAAGGTGAGGAATCCGCCGGTGGGGCCGGCAACACATGGCCCGCAGACTCGGTGCGGGGAGCGACCGGACGGGCGAAGATGGCAGGTCGAGCATGGGGGAGCTCAGACATTGACCGCGCAGTCCAGCGCCAGGTCCAGCACGGCGTCGCGGACTGAGAGTTCCTCGCGTGCATCGAAGGCGATCACGGAGACCCGGTCGGCGACGGCGACGGCCCAGCGTACCGTCTCCGATCGCTGGCCAGGCGGCCGTTGAAGGCGT
Organism: Dactylosporangium sp. CA-092794; assembly: GCF_050948465.1. Lineage (NCBI taxonomy): Bacteria > Bacillati > Actinomycetota > Actinomycetes > Micromonosporales > Micromonosporaceae > Dactylosporangium > Dactylosporangium sp. CA-092794. Next base: position 3,423,337 of record NZ_CP192044.1, read on the forward strand.
TCACCGCGACGACGAACGGCAGGCCCAGGCGCTCGAAGTAGTCGACCGCGGGGTAGCAGTCATCCAGGCGGGCGCTGTCGAGGATGACGAGCGCGCCGAGGGCGCCGGCGGACAGGTCGTCCCACATGAAGCCGAATCGGGCTCGTCCAGCGGGACCGAACAAATAGAGCTTCAGGGTTCAATCGATCGTGACGCAGCCGAAGCCCATGGCCACCGTGGCGGTCACCTTGTCGAGCCGGGGCCGGGGTCGTCGATGCCGACCGCGGCCGAGGTCATCTCGGCCTCCGCGGTCAGGGGCGGGATTTCGGACATCGCGCCTACGGCGGTGGTCTTGCCGACGCCGAAGCCACCGGCGATGACGATCTCGACGGGAATCGGGGCCGGGGATGGCCTGCAGCTGGGTCGGCATGCTCGAAGAGTCATCTCGTATGCCACCGTGCCCAGGTTGGCGGACCGGCTCGCCGCGTGGAGGATGGGCCGCTCGGATGTGCCCGGATCGCGCAGTATGGCACGCCCGGTACTCGCCGGGTCAGGTTCCGCGCGGCGTGGCGGGTCGCGGTGGGACCTCGACGGTGACATCTTGCTGCGGCCGGCCCACGCCGGCCTCGACCAGTGCCTGCGCGCCGCTCGGGTCGGCGTCGGACACGTGGGGTGCGGTCCGTCCCGCCCGGGTCTCGATCGGCGGCTGCGTGCCGGGAATGCGCCGGCGCAGCGCCGGGCCTTCCAGGACGGGGCAGCTCGGTGGTTGCCGCGTCCGCCGTCATCTCGGGGCGGGGCGAACGCGTTCCACGGCCGGCGCCCGTCGATCAAGCGGGTGGCCCGGGCCGTCGCCGCGATGTTGACCACCGCGCGACGACGGTTGTCCACCGTGTGCGGTAGCCGTGGTGTCGAACATCTCATCTCCCGCAGGAGCACCACAGTCGCGGTGACCCCGCCCCGGCCGTCTCGCTCAAGGCCACCCGCAGGTGCTCGGCCTGCGCGTGGTCGGCCGGCTGTCCCGCCGATACGAGAGTGTCCCCAATGCAGTCCGCCGTGGTACGTGCAGCCCGCTGCCGGACCCGTTGGTGGGTATGAGCCGGACTCCAGTGCCTGCGACCGGGTGGACCGATCGGGCGGTTGCGGAATTCCGCATCACCGACACCTGGCGAGTCGGTGGCGGGAATACTGCGGCTATCTGCTGCGCAGGCGAGGGGATTGTGATGGCGTTCTCGTCCAAGGTCGACCAGGTGGCGACGGCCGGCACCACACCGCCGGAGGTCGACGCGGGTGTGGTGTTGGGTGATCTGCGGCTGGCGCAGGCCGTTCTGGACGCGCTGCAGGCGAACGTGTTCGTCGCCGATCCACAGCTGAACCTGGTGTACATGAACCCGAAGGCGAGCCAAACCATGCGGATGCTCACCCCGGAGGTGCAGCGGGTGTTCAACATCGGGTTCACCCAGGTGCTGGGCGGCAGCATCCATCGGTTCCACAAGGACCCACGCCGAGTCGAGCAGATCTTGCGGGATCCAGCGGCGCTACCGCACGATGCGGCCTTCACCTTCGGGACGGTGACCCTGGACACGCACATCAACCGGATCGTCGGCGCGGACGGGCAGACCGCCGGATATGTGGTGGCGTGGGAGGACATCTCGGAAAAGAAGGCCTCGGACGAACGGGCCCGGGCCCTGTCGGGCCGGCTGAACGAGATCCAGGAGGTGTCGGCGGCGTTGCAGGCCGTAGCCAGCGCGACGGAGCAGATGGCGGCCAGTTCGAACGAGATCGCCCGCAACGCCGCGCAGGCCAATGACACGGTCACGTCAGCGGTGACGGTCGTCAACGTCGCCGATCAGACGATGGCGCGGCTGTCGGCGGCGTCGGTGCAGATCAGTGACATCGTGCAGACGATCAGCTCGGTGGCCAAGCAGACGAACCTGCTGGCGCTCAACGCGACGATCGAGGCAGCACGCGCCGGTGAGCTGGGTAAAGGGTTCGCCGTGGTGGCGGGGGAGGTCAAGGAGCTGTCGAAACAGACCACGGCCGCCACTGAGGACATCAACGCGATGATTGCCGGAGTGCAGCATCTCAGTGCCGCGGCGGCCGAGGCAATCACCAAGCTGGCGGAGGTGATCGATCAAGTCAACCAGAACCAGGCCTCGATCACATCAGCCGTCGAGGAACAGACCGCCACAACTGCGGAGATCTCCGGCAACATTGGCAGCGCCGCACGCCGGGCCGAAGAGATCGCCGGCTTCGTCACGGCCCACACAGTCTGAACATCATTACCGTACCGAAACCGATGGTGCCATCGACGGGAGCGGAGTGTTTCGTGGGATGGGCGGCGGTGGACCTTCGGGGTTGACCGCGCGGTCGTGGCACGGTGGCTGGTGTTCGCGCGGGGCTGCCGAGGACGCCGATCGGCACAGGCCATGTTTGCGGCGCACTCGGGGCGGGCCGTGGTTGCGGTAGCCCGCTGCGCGGGCGGCCGAGCGGCTGACGCCCGGGTCAGGATGGACGACATCGATGAGTCGTTCGGCAGATTGTGGTTGTGGGCGCGGACGAGGCATCGTTCGCCGACGATGCGGAGCTGATGCTGTTGACGGCCCAGCCGCGTGCCGGCGGCAGCGCATTCAGTGCAGTGGTCCTGCTCGGCGCGCACGATCACCACCACGGCGACCACGATCCCCGCCCAGCGAGGCGGAGCAACTGGCCGTACCCACCGAGACAGCGCACCAAGCCGCACCCGGTCAACGCTAACCCGATCCCGATATCGCCCGGCAGCCTCATAACCAACACCGGTGCTGGGCTGTGCCGCGGACGGGGGCCTGCGCTCGAATCACGACGTGACGGCCGGGTTGGTGATCTGGCCCGCAGACGGTGACCAAGTTAAGTAAGCGGTTCCTACAGCGGCGACTCGAAGACCTAACTGATGAGCAGCGGCCCGGCGCGTCCCGGAAGATCACCGACGAGCAGATCGAGGATGTGTTCGTGCAGAAGCCGCCTCGGCCAACGCCACGCACTGGTCGCGGACGTCGATGGCCGAGCATCGGGGTTGTCGAAGTCCACGGTCGGGCGGGTGTGGAAGGCGTTCGGGCTCAAGCCGCGCCTGGTCGAGCTCGGTCGGGCTGATGTGCGTTGACGTGACCGCTCACATGGCGATTCTCCAGCCGGCCCGCCGAGTAACGTAGGCCGCCGGCGAGGTGCCCGTAGTGCCGGGTCCTTTTCCCTCGACCCCTTCCCGAGCCGTGCTGATCACGTGCGCGACACACGGTTCACCAACGATCGCTGCCGGGTGGCGGGTGTTGATGCGGCCTGTGTGGGTGTCCTCGTGGCAGCCGCGGCAGATGATCAAGCTGTTGCGGCGCCGTTTGGCCGAGGTGAGCCCAGGAGGGCCTGTCGGGCCGGTCGGGCCGGTCGTGACGGTTGAGATCTAGGGCCCATCTCCGCGGCCGCCCACGCCCGTTTCTGCCGACGGTAATGGCTCCATCGTCGCCAACTACGCGTCGGTCAGGTCACGGTGCCTCGCTGCCGCTACGCTCGGCAAGAGGTCTCCGGTCTGGTATTCGGTTTGCTTGGTCATCACACCAGCTACCGGAGACCTCTTGAATAATCGATTACCGCCATGCCGAACCGAGCCGCCCCTTCGAGGCATCGCCAAGGCGAGCACCACAGCCTGGACGCGGGCGCACGTGCCGATCTTTCGTCAGCCAGGTCTGCGCCCATGAGCTGCCGCAGCTCGTACCGGTCGAGCACGGCCACGCAGCGCGCCGCTGTTCGACTTGGAGTAGGTCCGCTTCGACGCCGGTCAGGTGCGCCACCGTCATCAGCAGGGCGGGCACGTCGGCGTCACGAAGATACTGACGCACCCGCGCGTCATCAGCATGGAGCGTCATCATCGGACATCTTCCGGTCGGGACCGGCACACAGACCACCGGCGAGCCGTCGTCCGCGCGCGAAGCCGCCTGTGCCGATCCAACGACGGAAGAAACAGCGCTCGAGCCCCCGATGTACCAGCAGGCTAACATGCAGCCATGCCCGCCACGGCCGGTTGACGAAGACAGCCAACACGGGCTGCGACACCCCCAACGGCACGACCGAGACCAGCCGTGGCGGATGAGCGCGTGGCCGAACTGCGGCATCACCCGCTGGCGGCCGCGGCTGGCCGGGTCGGTGACCTGCACCGCAGCGGGCCGCGTTGCGGGCGAGCTGTCCCAGCGGGGTGAGCGGTGGGTAGCCGTTGGCGAAATCGTCCGGCGGGCCGCTGTGCGCTGCCATGATGCGCGGATGACGCAGGCCACGGGTCGTGACCGCTACCTCGATGTACTGCGCGCGGTTGCCATTGTCCGGGTCGTGACCTTCCACATGTTCGCGATCCCGTGGCTGAGCTGGCTCCCGGCGATGGGTGTGATGTTCGCGCTGGGCGGTTCGCTCATGGCGGCATCAATGCAGCGTTCCGCCGTCCGGGCGGTCGGCGGCCGGATCCGGCGGCTGCTGCCGGCGCTGTGGGTGATGGGCCTGATCGTGGTACCGGCAATGTTCCGGCACGGCTGGACCGCCGGCGACGACGGCCGTGACCGCGCCACCCTGGTGTTCTGGCTGGTGCCGCTGGCCCAGCCGCCCGGCAACGCGTGGGCCGCTGACGTGACGGTGGTGCTGTGGTACCTGGCGACCTACCTGTGGCTGGTCGTGCTGTCCCCAGTGGCATGGTGGATGTTCCGCCGCCGGCCGCTGCTCACCGTGCTGCTGCCCCTGGCGCTGCTGCCGCTGGTTGAGCACGGGCTGTCATACGGCGGCTGGCAGCTGGACTTCTTCGCGCTGAACAACCGCGCCGCCACCGTGATGCTCCACGTCGCCACCTTCGGCGCCTGCTGGTGCACGGGCTTCGCTCACCGCACCGGGGCCCTGCACCGCATGCGCCTGCCGGTACTGCTCAGCGCGGCCGCCGTCTGCATCGCGGCTGGAGCGGCCCGGGCGCTGATCCCCAACGGCGTGGCAGGCGCCGCTGACCTCGACGACATCCCGGCCGGCGAAGCGCTGTACTCGCTGGGTTTCGTCGTGCTGCTGCTGCGCGCCGCCCCGGCAATGTCCTGGCTGCGCCGCGCCCGCCCGCTGGACGCGCTGGTGACACTGATCAACGCCCGGGCCGTCACCGTGTACCTGTGGCACAACGCCGCCATCGCCGTGTGCTTCCCGATCGGCGACCGGCTCCATGCCTGGCGGGCAGGCCAGTTCGGCTACTTCGCTGTGGCGCTGGCCCTGCTCGCCGCAGTCGCCGTGGTGCTCGGCTGGGTCGAGGACCTGGCCGCGAAACGCCGGCCGGTGTTGTTCCCGACCGGCCATACCCGCACCTCGCAGCCCCCACACATCGCGACACCACCACCGCAGTCCCAGCAAGCCACCACCGGCGGCAACAGCTAGCACGAAACCCCGCCCAGCGGCAACTCGAGGGCGCAGCTGCCGTGGTTGCGGCCGCGCGGGTGTTGCGGCTTTGTCACAGTGTCTCCGCAGATTTGTCGTACTCCGCGCCAACAATGAGCGTTTGTCCAGGCTATCCGGGCGAATGGGTGTGGTGTGCGCAGCGACGACGAGCGGTGGTGTCCGCGGCAGTTGCCGCCCTACGACGGTGGTGCGCTGCGGCGCCTCCAGCAGTCCAGGCAGGCCGTTCGCCCACGGCTTGAGCTGGATGTTGCGGACCTCCTCGGTACGTGGTGCCGGCGCGGGCCAGTGGTACCCGTGACGGCGGCTGGCGCCCTACACCGGGGACGGCCGGCATGACCAACGAACAGCTGCGCAGCCCGGTCGTGTCCGGGCTGCAGGTCCACCGCGTCCGCCATCGGGGCTTCGTCCTCATCTACCTGGCCGGCCGGTTCGTGGCGCTGACCGCCCTGACGGTCGAGGAGCACCTGGCACGGGGGCTGAGCGGGCGGCTGCCGCGCATCGTCCTGGAGGCACAGCGAGTGACCGAGATGGACGTCACTGCGGCGACGATGCTGCACGTGGCGGGGCAGGTGGCCCGTGACCGCGGCGGGTTCCTGCGCGTGGCCGCCCCATCCGCGGCGGTGTCGGCGGCGCTGCGGAGCGTGTCGTCCACGGCGGTGAGCGTGTACCGCAGCGCCGGCGACGCGCTGCGGCTGCAGGCTGGCGGCGAGACCGGAGGGCGGCGGTGAGCCGGGGTGCCGCGGTGGCCCGGCGCCATCGGATGCTGGTCGGCGCTTTCCGGCCACAGCCGGCCGCTGGCCGGTGGCTGGGCGTGCTGCTCGCGCCCAGCGACCCGGCCGGACTGCTGCTGCTGGTGTTGCCGGTCTTGCCGGCGCTGGCCCTGACCGGCTGGCTGCTGACCGCGGTCCCGCTCGCCGTGCTGGGCGCGTTCCACTGGTGGACGGTGCTGCCGGCGGCCGTACTCGCCGCGGGGCTGCTGATCCGCTGGGCGCTGCCCCGGCTGCTGGTGCTGCCGGCCCGGCCCGCGCCCTGGTGGGCCCTCGGCGCGGTGGTGGCGGTCGCCGCCGGGTTCGCGGTGCTGGCCGTGCTGACCCACAGCCAGCAGGCGGTGCTGCACCGCGACGCCGGCACCTACGCGCAGATCGGGCTGTGGCTCAGCGGGCACCCCGGGCTGACCTCGCCGGTGCCGGCCGACGCGTACGGGTCCGCGAGCGACATGGTCGTCTACCACCATCCCGGCTTCTACGTCCAGAACGGCCGGATCGTGCCGCAGTTCATGACCGGCTGGCCGACGCTGCTGGCGGCCGGGTTCTGGGCCGCCGGCTGGCACGGCGCGTTCGCGCTGCCGGGGCTCGTCGGCGGCGCCGCGGTACTGGCCGTCGGCGGCCTGGCGGCCCGCCTGACCGGCCCGCGGTGGGCCCCGTTCGCGGCGCTGCTGCTGGCCCTGGCGTGGCCGATGCTGCGGGTCAGCCAGACCACCTACTCCGAGCCCCTGGCATGTCTGATGCTCGCCGGCGGCCTGTGCCTGCTCGCCGACGGCTGGACGACCGGCGCGCCGACATCGGCCCGGCGGGCCACCGGCGCCAGGCAGCGCAACACCGGCGTGCTGCTGGGGCTGGCCGGGCTCGTCCTGTCGGCCGGCGAACTGGTCCGGCTCGACATGGGCGTCGACTTCGCCCTCGTCCTGCCCGCGATCGGCTGGTGGTGGCTGCACCGCCGGCCCGGCCTCGGCTGGTTCCTGCTCGGCACCGCGGTCGGCGGCAGCCTCGGTTACCTCGACTGCCGGTACGTGACCCGGCCCTACGTCGACGTGAACTGGTCCTCCGCCCGGCTCATGATCGTCCTGCTGGCGGCGGTCGCCGCCGGCACCACGGGCGGAGCGCTGCTGCTGCGCCGCCGCCCGCTCCGGCTGAGCCCGGCCCGGCGCCGGCTGATCGCCGCCGCGGCGGTGGCGGCGATCACCGTAGCCGGCGTAGCCCTCGCGGCCCGCCCGCTGCTCTACGTGGACCACTCCATCACCGCACCGGCCACCATCGACTACGTCCAGACCCACCAGCAGGCACTCGGGCTGCCGCTCGACGGCACCCGCGGCTACACCGAGCACAGCCTGTCCTGGGTGTCGTGGTACCTCGGCTGGCCCGCCCTACTGCTGGCCTGGACCGGCATCATGCTCGCAGCCGCCGGCGCCGCCCGCGGCCGGGACTGGCGGCTGCTGCCGATCCTGCTCGTCTACGCCGGGTCCGGCGCGGCCACGCTCCTGCGCCCAGCCATCACCCCGGACCACCCGTGGGCCGACCGGCGGCTCGTGGTCGAGGTCCTCCCCGCCATCGCGCTCTTCGCCACCCTCGCCATCGCCCGCGCCACCCGCGCGTGGCTGGGCAGGCCCGCAGCCCGGGCCGTACGACTGCCGTGGCCAGCGTTGCGGGTACTGCCGCCACTGCTGCTCACGGCGGCCGCGGTGCTGCCCGCCGTACCCGTCTACGCACAGCTGGCGCCGCTGCGCACCGAACTGGGCGAGCCCCAGGCCACCGCCGCCGTATGCCGCGCCCTGCAGCCGAACGACTCGGTGATCCTCATGGACACCTGGTGGGAGCCGACCATCCGCAACCAGTGCGGCATCCCGGTCGCGACGCTGCTCGACCCCACCGTGCCCCGCATCCAGACCGTGGTCGCCGCGGTGCGTGCCACCGGCCGGGACCCCGTCCTGCTGGCCAGCACCACGATATTTCTCCTGCCCTACGGGCTGCCGCCACAACAGGTCGTGAACCACTGGGAACAGGAAGACCAGCACCAACTCCTCCAGCGGCCCAAGGGCACCACGTGGGAAAACCTGCAATGCTGGCTGGTACGCGCATAGCCTCCGCCCCAGGGCAGGCCTATCCACCACAGCCCCCGCTGGCTGATGAACAGCGGCCCGGCGTACGCGCAGCGCAGACCCGCTGCCGTCTGGCGCCGTCGATCGTCAAGGTCGTGACGTCGGCCCAGCGCGTGATGGCTGCACACCGCAGCCGGAGGTCCATCCGCTGCACACCGCCGGTGTGCCAGTCGCGGGTGTCGGCGTCGAAGCTGGACGCCAGTTGCGGTTTCCACCGCCAGTGGAGGTGTGCGTCACGGACCAGGCGGCCAGTCCCCGCCGTCGAGGAGCACCTCACCGACGACGGTGGACAACAGGGGCGGCGTGGCAGCGGCAACCACCGGGCATCCGACCGCGGCCAGCTGACCCGTTCTTCTAGCGGCGCGGATGATGTCCCACAGTTCGGTGCTGGCCGCGACCACCGGCTGGCCAGACGGGCAGCAGACCACCATTTCCCCGCCGTCCGGCGCCGCCGCGGGGGCGCAGGTGAAGTGCTGCACCCATCGTCATAGACCTCGCCGCACGGTTCGTCGAGCACGGCCGCGCCACCGGCCGCCCGGTACGCGCTGCCGAACGCCCGCCGGAGGCTGGGCTGGCCCTGGCCGACCCGTGAACCGGGCGGCGTCGGCGAGAGCCGCGTTGACACTGTTGATCGAGTCGATCGCCTTGACCAGTACCTGGCTCGGCACAATGAACTCGGCGAACCGTACTGTGACCTGGGGGTGGGCGTTGAGCAACGCCGTGAGCTTGTTGGCGCATAGGTCCCAGTCCTTCAAGGCGAGCCGCTCTTTGGTAGCCGGCCAGGAGGGTCCGGACTCGACCGATATCGCCGCGCCGCGGGACGCTGGTTGGTCGCGGTGATCAGACATTGCGGGGGACGGCCTTCCGCGACCGGTCTGCGGCTCGGGTCGTCCCACTGATCCAGTTCCTGCTTGACCGTACGGATTGCGCCAGCAGGGCCGTTCTCGAACAGATCGAGAGCGGCCCTTGGGCCCCGCGATGTCATGCAACGGTGTCAGTCACCAAGATAGACGGACCAACGTTCCGGCGGGCAGTTCCAGATGGCGCCTGGGCTTTGCTGTGCGCAGGCCTGGTAGGCGGAGAACTTGCCGACCCGGACGGAGGCTGTGTAGACAGGGTTGCCGTCGGGGCCGGCGTAGGCCGCCGCGACGTCCGACCAGTAAACGGGATCGCCGTATACAGCCCCAGGTCGGCACCCCGCTGACGTGCACTGCCTGAGCTTTACCCCGTAGTAGCCCGGAATCTGCGCCCGCACGTATCCGGACGGGTACCCGCCTGTGTACTCGACGCAGTACGCGACCGTGGGAAGACCCGGGTTGTAGCACTGCTGGTACCAGTCGTCGGCCTGTGCGGGTTTGCCGGCGAAGGCGATGACGCCGACCGCGGACAGGACGGCGAGGACACTCGCCACTGCGTGCTGCAGCCGCCTACCGATGCGTGTAGGGCGTGTTGTGAACATGGAGTCCCCGTTCTTCGAATTGCGTGAGCTTCGATATGGTCCCTTCGCGGCCTCCTGGCCATCGAGCAATGTCCAGACAATCGTGCTGGACTCTGCCCAAACCATCGGAGCCTGAGTAGCAGTGTGTCTTGACCGGCGGGCGTCTCTATTGACTGTCAACGACAACCGATTGACCGGCAGCGACAGGTGCTATTGGTCATGCGCGCCGTCGAGCCACAAAGCGGCGTCGACCATCCTCGGCCGTTCGCGCCGGACTCGCGCGGTACCTGGGCAAGGACAGCGGCGAACGCGCATCCGTCGGGTTTGTGGACCGCCCGGCCGTCCAGTTTCCGCAGATGGCGGGCGTTGCGCGGCTTGCGCGTTCCCGTGGCCGCAGTTGAACCCCTCGATTGACTCGGCCGCTTCATCGAGTCGGCGAAGGCGCATCCGCGCGGGTTGAAGCTGTCGGGTGGGGCCGGGGACGGCGAGCATGATGTGGTGACGCTCGGCGGCGGCGACGATGCGGTGGGGCCTGGTCTGGCCGGGCAGGCTGCCGAGGCCGGCCATCCACCCCGAAGCTGGAGGGCGCATGTCATCGGGCTCGGAGAAGAGGCCCGCCGGTGGCGCGACAGCGTGCCCGCGGTATTGGCCACGTTCGGCACATCCGAAGCGGTCGATGCGCTTGGCCTCGATCCACCGATTAGCCCGGGTGCGTGTGCCGCCCGGGTGATGTATCGATGTGTGCTGATTGAGATGGTCGGTGGGTGTGACGGACCCGCCGGGCGCTCCGGCGTGCTCCGCGCCGGTGGTCGGGCCCGAGGTGGGCGGTTGGTCCGGATCGGGCTGTAGCGGGTGGTGCGTGGACTCGGTCGAAGAGGGTCTGCCAGGGCTGCTGCCAGGGCCAGTGGGCGGGCAGGTGCAGGATGTGGCGGCGAGCGCAGCGGGCCAGCCGGGCCGGGATAGTGATCAGTTGCCGGCGGATGGTGGCGGCTCGGGCGGTGGCGTAGCGGGGGCCGGTCAGGCAGCCGGCAGCGCGCAGCAGGTTGTGGCTCATCGCGGCCAGGCCGAGCCAGGCGGCGTTGGCGGCGAACCGGCCCGAGGGCAGATGAGCGAGGGGTCCGTCGATAGGGTCGGCGAAGACTTGTTCGACGACGGCGTGACCGCGGTGGGTCAGGTCAGCGTCCACTGTGGATTCCGTGGTGTCGGTGAGGAAGGCGTGATACCGCCACAGCGGGAACAGTTCCTCCTGGCCTTCGGGGGCGGGGTTGCGTTCCTTGACCCGGCGAACGATCAGGCGGGCGGTGACCTTGTGGCGGTTGGACTCGAACGCGGTGTAGACCGTTTCGGCGACCTGGGCCTCGCAAGATCCAGCATCCGGTGTCCTCATCGTAGACGGCACCGGGGTCCACGCCTGCTCGTCGATGCCGGCGATCGCGGCGCGGAGCTTGGGGTTGGACTGCAGGGTGAGCGAGAAGTTCACCCCGGCCTTGCGGCAGGCGGTGGCCACCGGGCCGGAGCCGAACGCCGAGTCGGCGCGGACCAGGATCCGGCCGGGTGGCGCTGCACGTCCGCGCAGTGGCGATCGCTTGCGTGACAAGGGATGCCGTGCCGCGGGCGGAACCGGCGCTGCCGCCACGCAGCCAGGTCGCGGCGATCACCGGCGCCGCTGCGGCGGTGCTGATCGTGGCTACCAGCGGGGACAAGCCACGCAGTCGCACGCGGTAGCCGCCGACCTTGGCGTGGCCGAACGCTGCGCCCTGCTTGGCGTGGCCGTCGACCCGCCGCAGCAACGAATCCACGTCGACGTACGCCTGCCTAGCCGCGTCGGGCAGCAGCGGTGTGACCACGGCGAGGGCGGTCAGCAGGTCCCGGGCCACGGCCGCCAACTGCAGGGCATGGCCCCAGGTGAAGAACGCAGGAACGAACCCAGCGTCGAGGGCGCCTACACCCCCGTGAACAGCGTGGTCATCCCGCCGTGCCGCAACACGTCCAGGTCGTCGATGCTATCCGCGCCAGCAGCCATCCCGGCCACGACCGCGGCCGTCGTGGCGCCCGGGTTCGACCCCGTGGACAGGTCCGGACGCACCCGAGCCGGACCAGCCCGGCCAGATCGATCTGCTCGGCCAGGCCCATCACCGGAACCAGGCCGGCACACGACACTAGATTCGCCTCGTCGAACACCGCGTCCACCGCGCGGCGAGCATGCAACAATCCCACCTACGAGATGCCCTCTCGACCGGAGTGACGGAAGCCTAGAGAACTCCCATCCTTCCAGGTCAGAGGGCTTTTCCCATACCCTCTCATCTCACAACGTCGCCGTTGGTCGGTGGATCGGGGCTTAGCGCGAAGCGTCTCCGGAGCCTCGGTTCCTGCTGTACCGCCTCGCCCGCGGCCGCTTCGCCGCCGCCGAACGCTGGCGGCATCGGAACCCAGCGGACGTTGCGAAACTGCTCGAGGGCGCGGTACGCGGCGTGCCGGCCCTCGTCGCCCTGGCGGCGTTGTCGGTGCCCGTGGCGGTGCCTGCGGCTGTGTTGGCCGTGACGACCAGGCCGGGTGATCGGTATGCGGGACCTGTGCAGCGGAGAGCGGCCTGACCATGGTTCGTCGGGTGCATGCATTTGGGGCGGTTGGTCCGATGTAGCGCTGGTGGCGGCAATTGGCGGACGTCGGCCGGTTCCTGGAGAGTGTCTGTCGCGTCAGATCGCGCATATTCGGGCGTCACTCACGGTGAGGAGGCGCGGCTGGTATACCCGCTGAAGCTCAAAGTTTCATTGGAGCTGGCTGGGAATGTCATGAGACCGTCATGGACCGTGATTGTTGCCGCTGCATAGAGTCCGCTCACTGTCGTGATCGTTCAGCGGGGGAGGCTGGGTCATGCGCAATGCGCCGTGGCGCCATCGGGGTTGTTTCATTGCGTTAGCCGAGTGGTTTGGCCGTCGCCGTGGCCGAGGCGTGACGTATGCGGTGGCGCTGGTGTTGGCCGTGACACTGCTCGACGCGGTGGCCGCGCCGAATGCGGTGCAGGCTGCGCCGGCGGGCAAGCCGGCTTGTCCGGCAGACCGCGTGGATCGGGTGTCGGCGGTGATGGTGGCCCGGTTGTGCGGCGGCAAGGTGGAGGTGTCGGGGGAGAAGTCCGAGACGCTGCAGGTGTGGGCGAATCCGGATGGGTCGCTGACGGCGGAGCAGCATGCGGGTCCGGTGCGGATGCGCGATGGTAAGGGCGGTTGGAAGCCGGTCGACTTCGCGTTGCAGGCGGATGCGGATGGTTCGGTGTCGGCGAAGGCGCATCCGCGCGGGTTGAAGCTGTCGGGTGCGGCCGGGGACGGCGAGCATGACGTGGTGACGCTCGGCAGCGGCGACGATGCGGTGGGCCTGGTCTGGCCGGGCAGGCTGCCGAGGCCGGCCGTCGACGGGACGCGCGCCACCTATACGGACGTGCTCGACGGCGTCGACCTGGTGATCGAGTCGACCCGGACCGGTTACGAGCAGTTCTTCGTGGTGAAGACCCGGGAGGCGCTGTCGAGGTCGGGGAAGCTGACCCTGCGGCTGAAGGCGCCGAGGCTGACCGTCACCCCGGACGGTGCGGGTGGTCTGCTGTTCGAGGGCAAGGACGGCAAGGACGCCGGCCGGATCCCGGCGCCGTCGATGTGGGACGCCTCGGTCGGTGCGCAGTCGCTGGATCACCTGCGGGTCGGTAGCGTCGGGCTGTCCGCGGTGCAACGGGGCGCGAACATCACCCTGGAACTGGCGCCGGACCCGCAGTTCCTGGCCTCGCCGGATCTGACGTTTCCGATCACGATTGACCCGACGATCTATCCGACGTTCGACACGTTCGTGCAGACCGGCTGGGTCGATGACCAGTCCGGCTCGACCGATCTGAAGCTCGGATACTCCGACGACGGCGGGACGTGGACAGCCCGGTCGTTCCTGACCTGGAACACCGCGTTCCTGGCCGGGGCACAGGTGAACTCCGCGACGGTCTATCTGTGGAACTACTATTCGTGGTCGTGCACGGCGGCGTCGTGGGAGGTGTGGGACACCGATTTCGTGTCCACTGCCACGAGGTGGACGAACCAGCCGACGTGGAAAGCGAAGTACGGCACGTCGACCCAGACCAAGGGCTTCAGCTCGTCGTGTAACGATGGCTGGGTTTCCGCCCCGGCAACCGGATTTTTCCAGATCGGGTCGACCTACAGCGTGCTCACGATGGGGTTGCGGGCCACCAACGAGACCGATCACCTGTCGTGGAAGCGGTTCCATTCCTCGGAAGGAGCTAACCCGCCGTACGCGGTGGTGACGTTCAACGGCACGCCGCAGGTGACGGCGCGGTCGACGGATCCGTCCACGGAATGCGTCACGGGTGGCGGCCGGCCGTTCATCAACAAGACGCAGCCGAAGCTGCGGGCGCAGGTGACGGACCCGGAGGGGTCGCCGGTGTCGGCGACGTTCGAGTGGTCGGGTACGGGCGGTACGGTGCTGGGTTCCACGACGGTCGGGCCGCAGGCGTCGGGTTCGACGTTCGAGGCGACCATTCCGTCGGGGGTGATCGGCAACAACGGCACCTACCGGTGGCGAGTCCGCGGCACCGACGGCAGCACGACGGGGGCCTACAGCTCCTATTGTGAGTTCGCTGTCGACACCGCCGAACCGGGTAGCCAGCCGGGCGTATCGTCGGCGACGTTCTCGGAGAACACGTGGACCGGGCAGCTGACCGGCTACACGACCAGCACCGTCAGCACCCCGTATGTGGCCGGCACGACGACCCTGGCGCTGACCGGCGACGACAATGTGCAGCAGATCAGCCTGCCGTTCCCGGTGAGTTTCTACGGGCAGTCCTACAGTTCGGCGTGGATCGACACCAACGGCATGGTGTCCTTTGTGGACCCGCACGGTTCGCACCCGGACGATATTGTGCAGTTGCCCAACAGTGCCGACCCGAACGCCGCGATCTACGCGTTCGCGCAGGATCTGATCGTGGACGCGTCGGCCAGCATCCGGACCGCGACGAGTGGCACGGCGCCGAACCGGATGTTCCTCATCGAGTGGAACAACGCCAGTCAGTTCGCGGACCAGACCCGCCGGCAGAACGCCGAGGTGCTGTTCACCGAGAACAGCGGCACCATCAAGCTCAACTACTCGGGCATCGACAACGCCTTCGAGCAGGGCTCCCTCGCGCTGGTCGGGGTTGAGAACGCCGACGGGACCATCGCCACGCAGTACTCGTACCAGGCGTCGAGCCTGAACAACAACACCCAGGTCGTGTTCACCTACAACGCCGGGACCGCGCCCGTCTCGGCCGGTACCGCGGCGGACTTCACGTTCACCCCGACGGGCGTCGCCGATGTGGCCTCGTACCAGTACGGCGTGGATACCAACCCGCCCTCGACGGTGGTCAACGCGGCGGCGCTGGGCGGCAACGCCACGGTGTCGATCACGCCGGACTCCGACGGGCCGCACACCTTGTATGTGCGTTCCCAGGACCGGGCCGGCAACCAGTCGCCGATCAAGGCCTACCAGTTCAACGTCGGCTACGGCGGCCTGACCTCGCCGAAGACCGGCGACATCAGCGCCGGCAAGGCCGCACTCACCGTGGCCACCGGCCCCTCCGTGGTCGGCGTGACCTACCAGTGGCGGCGCGCCGACACCGATACCTGGCAGACCATCCCGCTCGCCGACGTCTCCCTCGCCGCCGGCGGCGGCGCGATCACCTGGCCGTTGCAGCGCTCGAGCGGGCAGTTCCCGAAGCTCAACTGGAACCTCGACACCACGCTGAACAACGCCGAGGCCGGCCCCGACCCGCTGGACGGGCCGCTGCAGGTCCGGGCGCTGTTCACCGGCGGCGCCTCGGTACCGGTGAAGATCACGTTCGACCGCAACCAGGCCTCGGCCGCGTCGCAGCAGGTAGGTCCGGGCTCGGTCAACCTGCTGACCGGAAACCTCGCGCTCGGCGGTGTGGACGTGACGGTGTCGTCGTACGGCTCGGACCTGACAGTGACGCGGAGCTTCAACACCCGCCAGGCCGCGGCGACCGACAAGGCCAACATGTTCGGGCCCGGCTGGGTGTCCGGGGTTGTGGTCGATGCGGCCGACGCGCCGTACACAGATCTCACCGTCACCGGTTCGCTGGTGCAGGCCGGTCTGCCGGACGGCAGCTCGCTGGGCTTCACCGAGACCGCCGTCTCCGGGTCCGGCAAGACCTACGAAGCGCAGAACGGATTCCAGCAGCTGCGACTGACCTACGCGACGGCGAGTGACACGTTCACGCTGGTTGACCTCGACGGCAACACGGTGACGTTCACGCACGTCACCGGGGCGGCGGCCGGGACCTACAACCCGACGGCGGTGACCACGCCCGGGGTGAATCAGACAACCTCGATCGGCTGGCAGAAGGTGACCGTCGGCGGCGCGGACCTGGTCCGGCCGACCCGCATGCTGGCACCGGTCCCGAGCGGGGTCTCGTGTACAACGCTGGTGAAGGGATGCCGGGCGCTGGACTTCAGCTACGCCGGCACCACGACGGCCACCGGTACCGGGGCCACGCAGTGGGGTGACTACCTGGGCCGGGTGGCCCAGGTGTCGTTCACCGCCTGGGACCCCGACGCCAGCCCGGCGGCGATGCGGACCGTCGTCGTCGCGCGGTACAGCTACGACAGCAACGGCCGACTGCGCGCGGTGTGGGACCCGCGACTGGACTGGACCGACACGAGCACCATGCCACCGACCACCCGACACCTGGCCACCACCTACGACTACGACGCGGACGGCATCGTCTCCACGCTGACGCCGCCGGCCCAACAGCCGTGGCAGTTCACCTACACCACCCTTCCGGGCGACCCGGGCAAGGGCCGGGTGGCCCAGGTGAGCAGATCGGCGCTGAGCGCCGGAACCGCGCGGCAGACCGTGGTGTACAAGGTTCCGGTGTCCGGCACTGGCGCGCCCTACGACCTGTCCGGGGCCCAGACAGCTCGCTGGGGACAGCCGGAGCAGCCGGTCGACGCCACCGCGATCTTCGACCCCGGCCAGGTCCCGAGCGCCGACCAGAGCGGCGGCACCCTGCCCGCCTCGTACGAGCGGGCCACGATGACCTACCTGGATCCCAACGGCCGGGCAGTCAACACCGTCGAGCCGGGTGGCCACACCAGCACCACCTGGTACGACAGCTTCGGCGGCACCGTGCGGGAGCTCACCGCCGGTAACCGGGCACGGGCGCTCGACAGGTCATCGAGCGACTCGGCAGTGCAGGAGGCGGCGATCGCCGTATCGCTGTCGACCGTGAACGTCTACACCGCCGACGGCCGCCGGCTGCTGGAGGCGTGGGGACCCGAACACGAGGTGGCGCTGCCGACCGGCTCGGTGGGTGCGGGGCCGCTCCCGCACCAGCTACACCTACGACCAGGGCGCCCCGTCCACGGGTGCCCCGTTCGACCTGGTCACCACCGAGACGACCGCGGTGTGCTACGGCTCTGCCGGCTGCACGCCGGTCGACGGGCGCACCACGACCACCGCATACGACTGGACACTGCGCGAACCGACCGTGTCCACGGTCGACCCGTCCGGTCTAGCGCTGGCCACCCGGACCGGCTACGACACCAGCACGGGGCTGGTCACCACCGTCACACAGCCCGCGGGCGGCACGACGACCAACACCCCGGCCACCCGGGCCACCGTCTACTACCGCGCCGGCACCGGCTCCGGCGCCACTGAATGCGACAGCCACGCCGAATGGGCCAACCTGCCGTGCCGGGTCCAGCCCGGCGGCCAGCCCGCCACCGGCCCGGAACTCCCGGTCACCGTCACCACCTACGACATCTACCAGCACCCGCGCACGGTCACCGAGAAGACCAGCGCCGGCGTCAAACGCACCACAACCACCACCTACGACGGCGCGGGCCGCCCGGCGACGGTCGCCGTCACCGGCGCTACCGGCACCGGACAAGGCGTGCCGACCACCCGCACCGTCTACGACAACGCCAGCGGCCAGGCCATTCGCACCGAATCGCTGGACCCGTCCAACACCGTGACCGCACAGATCATCCGCGTCTACGACACCCTCGGACGGATCACCTCCTACACCGACGCCGACGGCATCCAATCGACCACCGGCTACGACCTGTTCTCCCGCGTCGCTACATCCTCGGACGGTCAAGCCAGCCGCTCCTATACCTACGACGGCGGCACCGAACGGCGCGGCCTGCCAACCGAGATCAACGACTCCCAAGCCGGTATCACGACCGCTGTGTACGACGCCGACGGGCAACTCGTCACCGAGAGCTGGCCCAATGGCGTCACGGTCACCACCGGCTACCGCGAGGACGGTCAAACGGGCACCATCGCCTACAACCAGCCAGGCTGCGGGCAGAGCAACTGCACGCTCTACACCGAAACTGTCCGGACCTCGGTGCACGGCCAGGTTCGGGACGGTATCTCCTCGCTGTCCACGCAGCGTTACACCTACGACAACGCCGGCCGCATCACCACCGTCAACGACACCGTGAACGGCGCCTGCACTACCCGAATCCAGGGCTACAACACAGCGTCCGACCGGACCAGCCTCACCACCTACGGGCCAGCCGCGGGCGGCGACTGCCAGGCAACCACGTCAACCACCACGGCCACATGGACGTACGACACCGCCAGCCGCGTCAACACCACCGGCTACTCCTACGACACGCTCGGCCGCACCACCACCATCCCAGGCGCCGACACCATCACCACCGGCACCGGCAACACCACCGCCACCTACCACGTCAACGACATGGTCCGCACCCAAACCCAGGACACCCGGACCATGACCTACACCCTCGACGTGCTGCCGAACCGGTTCCGCAACTGGACCGACAACGACGGCACCAGCAGCCTCACCAGAACCAGCCACTACGCCGACGACACCGACAGCCCCACCTGGATGATCACCAACACCGGCGAGGTACTCCGCCCGATCCGCAACTTCGGCGGCGTCTCGGCGACCTACACCAGCACAACCGGCACCAGCTGGCAGATCACCAACCTGCACGGCGACCTCGTCGCCGGCATCGCGCCCACCGGATTCGGCCTGGCCTACACCGGCGACTTCACCGAACTCGGCCAGCCGCACAACCCCACCAGCGAGCAGCGCGGCTACGGCTGGCTCGGCGCCGCCCAACGATGGTCCGACACACCCGGCGGAATGGCTCTCATGGGGGTTCGGCTATATTCGCCGACGACCGGCCGTTTCCTTTCATCTGATCCGGTCTATGGCGGCAACGCGAATCCCTACGACTACTGCCACGGCGACGCGGTCAACTGCGGGGACACCAGTGGGATGGCTTCGTGCCGCCGAACCGGATCCTGGAGCAGACGGTGGTTGAGCTTCAGGGCCATCAGCGCGCGTTGTTACATAAGCGACTGGACCATCCAAGATGCCTTGAAGCGAATGAACTTCTATGCGGCTGTGTATGGGATCGTTGCCGCGGTTCTTGCATTTCTCGGGATTACCTGGGTAGCGGCGGCATTCGGTCTCGCATCCGCGATTGTCTGGGCGCTCGGGGCGTGGGCCGATTGGAGGTATCACAACAAGTGCAGAGGGAACGGGCTGAACTTTGACATCGTTGCCATGGTGGCGAAGTGGCCGCGTTTCATCTTTTGGTGGTCGCCTGTTTCTGTCCGCTGTGCATAGCTGGTAAGAGCGTCTTTCCCGGACGACAAGCGCGGCAAGAAGGTCTGCCCCGCTGGTGTGAGAACTAAGGAGAAGGCAAGGACTATGTCATCCGTGTCGTGGAGATTCGATGTGGTGGATTTACCTCTGCCTGATCATTCTGTCGTGGACGGTTCGGCGGGTACCCATCTTGTTGCAGTGCCCGCAATCGGTCGGATGGTCCGGCGGCCGCAGATCCAGCTACCACTGGATGGCGGAAGCGAGCGCCAGTTCCGTCGGTTCGATCGGAGCATGCGGATCGTGCGATGGGTTGCTCTTTTGTTGCTCGTGGCCGCCGCGTCCCTGATCGTCACCACCGCGACTGCGCCCGGTTCGAAATTTGCCTTCGTGTCGGGTGCGGTCATGGCTGCCCTCGCCTTCGGCCTATTTGCTATCTTGCTGCGTTCGGCGAACTCCAAACCGGCGCAGTATCCGCAGATTCGGCACGGAAAAGTGATACTCAACGATGTGCACCCGGAAACCGTGCGGCAATGGAAGCTGATTGCGGGAGACTTGATTATCATTGACGGATGACCGGGCCGGCCGCGCGTTGGTCTCCGTTCCTGCCCCCGGCAGCAGCGCTGGCCAGGACCTCTTCCAGGGCCGCTCCCTGCGCAGCGACGTCCAGCGGCGAGGCCGGGTACACGGTGCTGTCGAACTGGGCGTCCGAGGCGCCGCGCAGCCGGGCGAGGGCCAGCGGGTCCAGCGCGGAGAGCGCGTCGTCGTAGGCGCTGGCCTCGTCCCGACTAGTCTCCAGGCTCCACGGGCGGCGACGTAGCCGGCCCGGGCATGGCCGTTACCGGGAACTGTGCCGCGCACGCCGGGGATCGCGGTCAGGGCGAGTTCGTACTCGGTCGGCTTCGGGGGCGGCGACGTGTTGAGCCGGCGGCCGGCGTCGTCGCGTCGGCGCCGGGGGCGGGGAACTGGCTGGGGCGGGACACGATGATGACGTCGAGGATGTCGTCGCGTCGCATGAGCGCTGCGATCGTGACGTCGTGCTCCTGGGCGGGAGGCCGATGCGTCGTAGATGAACACGATGAGCTTTGTGTAGGTCGCGCGCTCGTGCAGGTAGGCGATGGAGTCCTCGAGGATCTCCTTCTCGACCTTCTTGAACTCGGCGGCCGAGCGCACGTATTTGATCTCGATGAGCAGGCCGAGTCGCGGGATGCCGACGTCCGCCTTTCGCGGGCCAGCTGACCGCAGCTTCACCACGCCGCCGTACCTGTCGCGCCGGTTCCAAGCCGCGCTGGCCACACTCGAGGATAGGTCGCTGGCGTTTCGCAGCGACGGCGCTGTGGATGCGCTGCCAGCGGCATCTCTTGCGCACCGCCGCCCGTGAGGCGGGCGGGTCCCGCACGGTTGCGATCCCGAGCCGGCGACGCTTCGTCGTGCCCGGCTTGGGGATCATCCGCTCCCGTACGGGCAACGGCCGGAACCTACGGGCCTTCAGACTCGCCCGCAACTCCTCCAGGAATCCTTCAACACCACGCTCAGCCTCGACGTAGTAGGCGCTCTGCCCATCCACGCCAGCCGTGCGGGCACCCTTGTTTCCCCGCACCCGATCCCACGCCATCAGAAGGAACGCCGGATCACAGACAAGGTTGTACAGATCATCGAACACGCGATGAGGATCGTCGTTAGCCCAACGGTGCAGCTTGGTTTGGATCTCTCGTACCCGCCGCGCAGCCGCGCCCCACAGGAGCGGCTGAGATGGCGGTGCGTCGGTATTCACCAACGACCTCCCAGCGTTCCAACCTCCGCACTGCGCACTTGCTGGCCCCCTTCGCCATGTGCACGCCTCTCGCGTGCTCGGACTACTACAGGGCCTCCGCCCAGCCTTGCGGTCGTCAGTCGGCGACGGACCTTGCCCCTCCACCGAGCTGGCTGCCCAGCGGCAAAGGCGACCACAGCGCTGCTCCCACGTTCGCCACATGACCGTTCGACGCGGGAGGTGCCCAACTCCTGCCCCGGCAGCATCGCCACGCCTACGCCGCAGACCTTCACCGTGGCCTCCTCACCGACGCAACCCACCGGCTTCGGAGTCGACCGCCCACACAGGACGGTCGTGCACTGCACCCCGGCCCCTATCTACCAGATTTGAGCCGGTGGAACGCTTACGAGGCTTAACGCTGGTTCCTCTCGTACACCTTCGCGTCTGGCTAACCGGACCCGGACCGTCTGGCAGTACCGGCCCGTCCCGACGTTGTCAGGGCTGCTTCCCACCCTTCTCGAGCCCGGGGACGGCGGTACTCTCCCGACCGGATGCCGTGCCCGATCGGCGCCTGCCGCATCACCACGGCCTGTCCCTACACCCTGCTGCAGCCACCCATCGACAGGGCTCCGTTTTACGAGGCATCAACGAAGGTTCACGCGATTCACCCGTCCGGTCTGCCCCTCACCCGTAACTCCCGGATGGAACGGGAGCCCTTCGGCTTCCTCCCGGGCTTCGCACCCTGCCGTTGCCAGCAGCGCACGCCGAGAGCGGGGCCAGGCCATGAGCACGCGCCCGGAACTACGCCACCGACATCACGCCGGCCTCCAATCAGCGAGTTCTCTCGCAAGGTGTGACTTCGTGTCGCAACGGCAGATCCGGACACGCGATCAAGCGGGGTAGGCGTGCGCGTCGAGGTCGTTTCGTTGCGGCGACGTCCGCGTCGCATTGATTCTGGATGTGGTATCGCCCTCAGCGGGCGCCCGCGCGAGTGATTAGGTTGTTCCGGGGCCTGTCGCTCGCTCTTGGCGTATCTGGTCGAGGAGTGCGGTGTCTGACGCCAGGTCGGGATGGTCGACTTGCCGGTCGAGTTCGAGGACGCGTTCGAGTTCACTGATCGCTTCGTCGAGGTTGCCTACTGCTCGGTGGATCGTCGCGATGTTGTACCGGGTGGCGGCTTCGCCGGCCCGGTCGCCGACCTGCCGGCGGATGGGCAGGGCCTGCTCGTAGTAAACGAGGGCCTGCCGCCGGTCCCCGAGCCCGTCGTACACCGCGCCGATGTTGTTGAGGGTGGCGGCGGTGTGGCCGCGGTCACCGGCCTCGCGGTTCAGGGTGAGGGCCTGTTCATAATCGGTCAGCGCCGGTCGGGGCTGCCCGGTGGCCGTTCTGGCCCAGCCTCGGGTTGACCCGGACCACGAGGGCGGCCTTGGCCCACTCGGTGTACTGCTTGGCGTGCTGCGGATCTCTCGATGTCGACGCCGGTCGCCAGCATGCGCATGGTCCAGAACTTGGCCGGACCGTAGCGCCGCTCCTCGTCCGCCGCCGCCGTCACCTCGGCTGCGATCTCATCGATGTGCCGGCGCAGGACCGCCGGCTCGGCGCACCCAGCGGTCGGCCAGGTCGGCGGCGAACAGGTAGTCGATGAAGGTACGGACGCTCGCCAGCAGCGTCGGGCTCTCCTCGGCGTTGCGGCGGCCCGGTCTGCGGTGCGAGGGGATCAACGTGCTCGTGTATGACGGGGTGGTCGCCGTCCAGACGGTCTTCCACTTCCACTGCACGTGATACCGCGGTACGCCGGGACGGTGGACCATCAAGGTCGAGACGCCCGAGCGGGAGCGGGAGCGGGCGCTGTTCGACGGTGACGCGTAGGCGATCAGGGACGCCATCGCGCCCGACGGGCTGACGAACGTACGGGCACGGGTCCGGACGGTTCGGGCGGAACGGCTGGCCCGAGCGGGTGAATCGGGGGCGACTCATGTCCAGTTCGGCCGCTGCACGCTCGACGAGGCGAGGTCGGCTGCGGAAGAGTCGAGCGGGACGAGCATGCAACAGGCGCAAGGGTGTACATGAGCGAGCCGCTCCTTCTTACCGTCGTCTACGTCGGTCAGCCGGATGAGGTGTTCGAGTTCCGGCGCGAGCATCAGCGGATGTCGTTCGGGCGGGACGACGGGTGCGACATCGTGATCTGGTCTGCGCTCAACGGGGCCGAGCTCTCCCGCGTGGCCGGGTACATCTGGCGCATGGAGGGCGAGCTGTGGCTGCGCAACGTCTCCTCGGCGCACGACATGTGGGTGGAGGAGCCAGGTACCGCGCCCGAGCTGCTACGGACCCGGAGGGCGGAGGGGTGGGATCCCGGGGCCGCCCGGTCGATCGGCGCCACCCTGGCCAACGTGAAGGCGCCGGGCGGGTGCGAGCTGCTGATCCGCCAAACCGCCGGCGGGGTCGCGGCGCGGGACCCGGACGAGGCCGGGGACCTGGCGACGGTCCGGATGCCGCCGGTACCGGAGCGACTGCGCCCGGTCGCCGCCGCGCTGTGCGAGCCGCTGCTCGACGGCGGGCAGCTGCCGGCGACCTACCGGGAGGTGTCGCTGCGGCTCGGCACGCACACCCAGAAGCAGGTTCGCACGCTCGTCGCCGAACTGTGCCAGCGGTACGAGCGTGAAGTACCCCTCCTGCACGAAAGGGTGTCGGAGCGCAGGCGGCGGGAGGAGCGGGAACTCGCGCTCACCGGGACGGCCCAGCTGCGGCGCGGCGTGTGGACCTTCGACCCGGACACCGCGAAGGAGCCCGAGGAGGAGCAGGAGGTCCGGCGGCGGCGGGCGCTGGCGCTGCCGGACTACTACGAGGTCGCGCACCTGCTGGTGCGGCGGCGAATGATCACGGCCGGCGACGTGCAGCGGCTCGGGTGAGCATGGACGACAGTCGATCACAGCACCTCGGAGACTTCCAGCTCGGAGAGAAGCTCGGCGAGGGCGGCTCGGCGGAGGTGTTCCGCGCCAGCAACGACGTCCTCGGCTGGACCGGCGCGCTGAAGCGCTGGCGGGCGCCGCTGACCGAGGACCAGCGGCGCAAGTTCCTCGACGAGTGCCGGCTGCACTGGCGCCTCTCCGACCATCCCAACATCGTCCGGCTCTACTGGGCCGACGCGAGTCCGGGCGAGCCGGCCTGGCTGGCCACCGAGCTGTGCGAGACATCCCTGGCGGCGCGGCTGCGGGAGGGGCACCGCCCCCAGCCCGCCGAGGCGTGGCGGCTCGCGGCCGACATCCTTGCCGGGCTGTCCGCGATCCACGCCGAGCGCCACCTCCACCGCGACGTCAAGCCAGCCAACGTGCTGCTGCAGGGTGGCCGGGCGCTGCTGTGCGACCTCGGCATCGCGATGGCGGCCGACGGCTTCACCCAGGACGGCGCGGCCGGCACGGCGTACTTCCTGGCCCCCGAGCTCGCCCGCGGCGGCCGGCCCACCTACCGCTCCGACGTGTACTCCGCCGCCGTCACCATCCGACAGCTGTTCGGCGACACAGGGCCGCCGGCGCTCGACGGCCTGCTCCGCCGGGCCACGTCGAGCGACCCTGGCGACCGTCCGGCCGACGCCGCCGCCTTCGCCGCGATGCTCGCCCTGGCAGCCGCACCCGCAGACAGCAGCCGAACCGAGAGAACTGCCCGGACCCCCACGATGGGGGCCGCGGACCACGCGACCGCGCGTCGGCGACGGCGGCGTTGGCCGGTGATCGCGGCCGCCGTAGGCACCTTCGGGCTGCTGGCGGCGGTCGCCGCCGTCACGCGCCTGGGCGGCGCCTGGGACCACTCGGTCGCGACGCCAGCGACGAGCATCACCGCGTCGATCGGCGCACCCTCCGCCAGCGCCACAGCCGAGGAGCGGCTGTCGCCGAGCCCGTCGGCGCAGACCGCATCGGCTGATCCGAGCCCTGAAGTGATCGTCAGTCCGACCGTCGCGAGCAGCCCGGTCGCCTCGGCGGCGCCGGCCCGGCCGTGCGGCAACCGGCCGCCGGCCGGCACGGTGATCGCCGTGACCCAACAGCTGCTGACCACGCAGCCGGACGCGGCCCGGCTTACCCGCAGCGGCGGGACGGTCCGGCTCGACTTCCAGGACAGGTACACCTGGGCCGGCCTCTTCCTGAAACTCCCGGCGGGCACCTGCTCCTACCGGTTCGACCTTGAGGCACGGATCGTCGAGCCGGTCCGCACGATGCAGAACGCCGAGGGCTGGGGCTTCGGCATCGGCCCGTGCAACCTGTGGACCAGCGGTGGCCCGTTCGGCTACTCGCTGCAGAACGCCTTCTACCGCGCGGGCACCGCCGACCAGCCGAACTCGGGCACATTCCGCAACCCTGACGTCAACGACGGGCGGGTGGTCAACGTGCCGGCGGACTACGGCTGGCATCGCTGGTCCTTCCTGGTCCAGGACAACGGCGTCACGGTGACCCGGGAGTTCGGGGTCGCCGTCACGTCCGGGGCCGTGGCCGGGGAGTCCGGCCTGCCGGGCAACTGCGGCGGTGCGGGCATCTTCCTGCGCGTCTTCAACGGGGCCGCGGAGTTCCGGGAGCTCGCCGTCACGGCCCTATGACGACGAGCTCCCGTCAACGCGGACCTAGAGCGCGAAGTACCGCGACCACTCGGCGTTGCCGGTGCTGCGCCACCCCTGCCCGTCGTTCTTCACGTCGGCCTCGATGCCGATCGCGCTAACCCGGTAGTCGCCGCGGAACCGCAGCGGCATCCAGCCACCCTCGCAGGTGTAGGTGCGGCTGCTGTCCTTCGGCCAGGTCGTCGTGAACGCCCCGACCTGGCAGGCCTGCTCGCTGCCGGCGCCGGTCGGGTCGCTCCAGGTGAGGCGCAGGTGCAGCTCGTACACGCTGAGCTGCTTGATCTTGTGCAGCTCGCCGAGGCTGCAGCCAGCCGAGGGCGGCAGCCCGACCGAACACGACGTCGGCCAGTCGATCTGCACGTTGGCGTACGGCCGCACGATGCCGCGGTCGAAGACGAAGCACACCTGCGCGCGGACCCGGGCGTAGGTGTTGCTCGTCGACCAGATCGTGCCGCCGGTGTACTCCCCGCAGGCGCTGTTCTGCACGCCGTTGTACAGCCCGTACCACTGCTGCTGCTTGCTGCCGTTGCAGCTCCACAGCTGCACCCGGGCGCCGTTGGCCGCGATGGCGTTGAGGTCGGCGTCGAGGCACTGGCCGCTGTACCCGCTGCGGATGACGCCGTTGATGACCGACCAGCGCTGCGCCGCGGAACCGTTGCAGTCCCACAGCTGTACCACCGCACCCAGCCGGCCGGCCGTGTTCGTGTCGCTGTCCAGGCACTTGTTGTTGCGCCCGACCCGGATGGTGCCGTCGCCGGCGAAGTTCCAGGTCTGCTGCGGCGAGCCGTTGCAGTCCCAGAGCTGGATCCGGGTGCCGTTGCGGTTGATGGTGTTGAGGTCGGCGTCCACGCACTTGCCGTTGTACGAGGTGTGCAGCGCCGCGGTGTTCGCGCTCGCCGGCGGGCCGGCCAGCACCATGCCGGCCAGCGCCGCCGTCAGCGCCGTGGCGAGCGTCAGCGTCACCCGGACCCATCGCCTACTCCGAGTCGTCATGCTCGATCCCCCTCCCTTGCGGTCGTGACGATCGTGATCCGTCTGGCCGATCGGCGCAGGGCAGGGCTGCCCGGCGGAAGATGTACACCTCCGGCGGTAACCCGGCGGTCGTCGGGCGATGTCGTGAATAGGTAGCGACCGATGGGAGAACGCGTGGACAGGAATCGCGACGCGGCCTTCGAGGAGTTTGTGCAGGTCCGGGCGGCTGCGTTACTGCGGTCGGTGAAACTTCCACATTTACGCGCACGGCGGCACAGACACCGTGACCCTGACGGTGACCGACGAGCTCGGCCAGAAGCGACCACCAGCCGGGTGATCCCGCTGCAGCGCGGCGAGCGGCTTGCCCGACGCGAGGGCCCGCGGCCGGCAGTCGGCCCGAATCGTCTTCCGCCCACAGGTCCTCCGTCGGGCCGTTGCCGCCGACGTAGTACACGGCGTCGTAGTCCTCCAGGAGTGCGCCGGCCAGCTCGATCGGCCGGAGCAGCTCGTCGGCGGCGTGCAACCCGCACTCGCTCCAGGGCCTTCTGCTCACCCCCGCCATCGAGGGGCACAGACTCATGACATCGACATGCGGTATGAGTAAGCCAAGATCACTATCCGACGGTCGTTAGGGTACAACGGCGACGACCTACGGACGCGATCCTCGCCGCGATCGACCGGCTGCCGGCCAGCACTGCGCATTTGCCCAGGCAAGCTCATCATCAGCGAACCCATCGCCGGACACCGGGGAGTGCGGATCCTGAGATCGAATCCGATGGCACGCGACCCCATGTAGCGCACGGCAGGGCGGCTAGGGTGCTCGGATGCACACGCGGAACTGGGTTGCAGCGCTGGCGGCCATCGTCGGCGTCGTCGCGTTGTGCGCCGGCTGGCAAGAGTTGTCCAGGCGCGACGCTGAGCGCGAACAGTACCGCAGCGACGAGACCGTCCGCCGTTGCGCCCGGCCGTGCATGAGGCCGTGGCCCAGCGGTTGGGCCTACGTGGTGACCCGCCGCCGTCACTGACCGCATGTGTCTCCGGAACCGGCATCAAGATCGAACGGCTCCGTCAGCTCACTCTGCAAGTGCGGTTCGTCGCCGCCGTATGGGTGTGGGCGCCGACGCTCGACCGAGCGCTGGATCTCGGATCCGATCCGGTCGACCGGTCCGACTACGCCGCGGCGCTGAAAGCGGCTGGCATCGCCAGGCGACCCTGGTATCCGGAGGCGGTCAACGCGCTCGCCGAGCTCTGCGGGCGCGAGCGGCGGGTCGCCACCTACCACGACCTCGACGTGACCAGGCTGGCCGGCACAGCGGAGCGGGTCGTGAACCGCGACCACCTCGGCGTAGCCGCGCTCGGCGATGTCGTCGCCGTCGCCGCCGACCAGCAACGCCCGGTGAGTCCTGAGGACGTCTCGGCCGCGCTGACCGCCCACGGCAGCAGCCTGGCTGCCGATCGGACGTGGGCATGGCGGACGGTCGCCGGACGGCGGACGCCAGCCCTGCTTCGCGCGGCACAGGGCATGCTCGCGGTCGCCGGCCGTCTGCCCGTGCCGACGGTCCATGACGGTTGGCGCCGGCGGCTATGCGGGCGCGGCGTACGTGCCGAACCGCCGGTCGAAGCAGTCGAGGCCGTGCTCCGCGCCGAAGCGTTGTTTGTCGACGACGACCGATCCGGCGACAGCCCAGCCATGGTCCGCCTGGCCCGACCGCTACGCCCCGAGCAGGTCTACCGCGGCGCGGTCACTGCGCTCATCGAAGCGATCCGCACCGCGCCAGGACACGCCCTCACCCACAGCGAACTGCAACGGATCGCGGCCGCCGCGGGCGTCGGCCCGCACAGCGTGTCCCGCTACCTGGCCTATCGCGAGGTCTTCGTCCACCACGGCTTGGACTCCTGGACCGTTGTGGGCAATCACCGAAGTCCCGAGCGCTGACTCTCTCGGCCGCCCGGCGCAGAACGCTTCCATCCGTGCAGCGTGCGGGCGAGCACCGCGCGCCGAGTGCACCGGTCGGCGGGTATGCCGACGAGGTGGACCCCGCCCTCCTGTGCCGTCCTCGCACCATGATCCACAGCAGCGTCGTCACGACCTCGTCCCGACCGTGCACCTGCCGAGTAGGCCCGTGCCGACCCGTGGTTGGCCAGGTTCCCGGCGCCGCGGGAGCCGTCGGCGCGGGCACACCGGCCCGTGACTCCGGCCGCCGGGCGATTCGCGCGTTACTTGCTGGCTCCTCATGCCGGTTATCGTTCGGCGGAGTCATCGGCCGCATTCAGGCGCCGGTAGATCTCGGCCATCGCGGCTTCGCGTGCTTCGCGGCGTTGTTCGCCGATCACTGGGAGCAAGACCATCGTGGCGCTGACGGCACTCGCCACACTGACCATCGCGGCCAGCTGCAGCAGCCGATCAACCGCCCCGGGCCGGTCCGCCACCAGAGCGGGGACACCGCTCACGACCGCCGCCACGATCGCCGTACCGGCGACACGGCGCAGCGAACGGTTGATCCGCCTCAGGTCAAAATCCGGACCACGCCGTATCCACCCGAAGCCGGTGTGACACATCACCATCGCCGCCACACCGAAGGCCACGGCCAGGAGAACCTGCCACGCATAGCCGGCGGCACGCCCGGCAGCGCCGCCGAGGACGACCCACAACACCGCATCGGCCACGGCCGTGCCGACTCCGATCGTGGCGATCAGCCACGCGGCGGTCGGCCGACGCCACCGAACGACCGCCAACAGCAGCGCCAACGCGAACGCTTGTCCTGCGGCGGCGAAGCTGCTCAGCGCGCCGCTCCACCCCAGCGCCGATGCAGGTAGGCCGCCGCGGCTGAGCACCCACGCCACGACACCGGCTCGAACCAGGCCATATCCGGCCAGCATCAGCAGCAGCGGCGTCCAATCCATCTACGGGTTGTCCACCCATCGCGGTGGCTTGGCCCGCTCGTTGTTCGACGGCATGATCGTCCCCGTCTGTCTCGACATCGCACACCGACCATAGGCAGGCTACGTGCGGTGCCCGGAGCGCAGCCAGTCCGTTACCGCGCGCCCGCCTCGTCCCACGGCGACCCAGTCGGCAGTACTCGGCGGGCTGGATCTCGGCTCGTCGCCGTTCATGAACAGGGAAGATGCGGAGTGCTGCCGGCGCGGGCTCGGCGGGTAATGCACTTGTCTGCCCGTCACGGCGCCCCGACCGGTCGATGCAGGAGGCGACTGCGGACCGGGAGCCGACGTGCCGGACGGCGACGCCCCGGACGCCAGCGGCCTCGCGACCGTCTCGCCGTCCCCGGCGGACGCTTTCCCGTCGCCGACGAGGTGCCTCTGGCCGGCGGTCGCTCACGGCACGGCACGCTGTCGACGGCGGCTCCGCGGCGGCGAACTCGTTGGTCGGTACGGTGAGCAACACCGATGATGTGTGTCCCATCCGGGTCGGCAGGGCAGGAGGTACGGTGCGCGCCACGTTGATGGATCGTGCGGACGGCGATCAGATCGACGTCATCCTGACGCATCCGGCGCACCAGCGGACCCTGCGCACCTTGATCGATCTGATCGGGGCATTGCGCGCCTGCCGCTCGGTCGAGGACATGTACCATTTCCAGGGGCGGCTCCGCGGCATGGTCCTCGAGACCGAGCAGCACCGCGCCGCGATCAGCCAACAGATCAAACGACTGGATCGGCACCGCAACCTCACCGCTGACGCGCCCGAGCTCGGCACGGGCCTCGACCGCGCCGACCGAGCGTCGTGGGTGTTGGAAGGTGACGTCTACGAGCGGAGATCTCCAACATCACGGTGTGCGGGTTTAGGCCTGCGTCGCTCATGGCCTGCCGGATGACGTGGACGTAGGCATCGCTGAGCAGCGACCGGACCGCCACGTTGATCGACACCGGGAGCGTCCGGGGCGTGCCGGCCTCCTTATTGGCCGCCGTGTACGAGTGGATCGCCTTGGTCGCCAGGATCGAGTCGCGGGCGACGATGAACCGATCGCCCCACGCGTGCGCGATCTGCAGGATGGGGAACGGTGCGCTCTGCTCGGCCGGCGAGCGGCGTACCAGGCCTCGTAGCTGTGCGGGCTGACGCCGTGGTCCTGCAACGCGATCTCGATGACCGGCTGGAACACCATGTTCAGCGATTGGAGCAACTCCTCGTAGCGGTTGAGGCAGTGGTCGTACAGCGTCAGCGGCAGGCGCCCGAAGGCCTTGCGCAGCTCGGTGAGCACCCGGACCTCCGCGTACACCGGGTCGTCGCCAACGCCGACGCCCCAGATCGCCCGCAGGGCCCCGGACAGCAGTTCGCCCATTGCCAGCAACGCCGGCGCGGGCTCCACGATCACCAGCGCGGGCGCCTCGGCCGGGTTGGGGGACGGCAGCGGCACGCACAGCATCTGGCGCCCGCCCGGGTCCGAAGCGAGATAGCCGAGTGAGGTGGTCGACCCCATGCCCGGGCGGACGAACTGCAGGCACTGCTGCAGCATCGGCCGGCTGTCCGCCTCGTTGAACCGGTCCGTGCGGTTGATGATCCGCACGTCCGGAGGTGCGAAGGAGACCCAGGCGGCGGAGTGCGCATCGAGGGCCACCTGAATGCGTTCGAGGGCGCCGGCGCCCTCGTCGCGTCCCTGTCGCTGTGCCGGAACCAGCTCCTTGGATTTGAACACCCGCTTCAGGAGTTGCTGCACCGTCCCGGTGAACTGTTCCATCGGGTTGGCACAGGGGATGATCTTGCCGATGCCGACGGGGTCGGTGAGCGGCTGGACTCTGGCGTGCCGGGATGCCGCTGGTTGAGTCAATGTGGTCGTGGTGGAGCCCCACATCGGAACCAGGTGGCCGGGCGTGGGTTGGGTGACGTGCTCCACGGCGTGCCGGGCCAGAGCGTTGAACGTCACTCGGCCGTCAGCGTCAGCGGCGGCGCCCCGCAGCGCGTTGAGCAGCTCATGGGTCAGCACCCCGTGCTGCAACTGCTCGCGTTCGCGGGAGCTGGCCTCGCGCGGGCACGACAGCAGCGCGCTGTGCCGATCCATCTGCTGCCCGTAGGCGTCGATGGCCGGGATGTGCTGGCGGCGGTTCGTGAGATACGCGCCCGCGTGGCAGCAGTCGAGGATCAGAAACGAGGTGCCGGCGAACAATTCGAAGACGTCGTGCCGGAGGAACGACATGCGCAGTCCGTGATCGGGATCATCGCGCAGCATCGACGGGTCCAGGTCGGCGAGGCCGAGATAGGCGTCGGTCTGCGGTGCCCAGTCTGGGACCAGCGCGTGCCCGGCGAAGTACACCAGCAGCACGTCGGAGGGGGAGCCACCGAGAGCGATCTCCCGTAGAGTAGTCTTCACAGCCGCCGCCGTCGCTCGATGGCCGAGCAGAAGGTGCGTGTCGGTACTGTCGAACGTTCCGATGTTGCCGTCGGTCAGCAGCGCGTGCATGTCGCGCGCGTCGTTCTCGGCGTACTTCAGGGCCGGCACCCGAACCTGGACGCCGCACTGGTTGGAGCCGACGAACATCGCCCATCGCCGGTCACTCACGTAACCCCCTTGATGCGCAGAAAGGCCGTGGTCACTTTGCGCTGAGAAGCTAACACGTAAGGTGATGGATGCCTGCTCCGCCGGAGGGAACTGCGTACGAAAAGTCATCGATGGGCGACGTTCGGTTCGGCCATTCCGTTTCGCGGGGGAGCGCCTCGGGCGGTGCCCTTCCCGCGCTTCGGCTCGTGCTTGGAGGGCTTGATGCGGGAGGCGAGGGGTACCGACCACTGATATGCCGATCGGTCGATCATTCGTCACCGCGACCGACGTGAGGTTCGTGAGGCTGCGCTGATCTCGCCGCCACCTCGGCCATGGTCAACAAAGTCACGCTCGTTCTCAGGGACATCGCGAACGAAATCACGTTGTAGTCCGAGACGGCGACGCAGCGTGGCGCATTCCCCTAGTTGATCGAGATTGGTGGGCTTGCGCCGGCCAGCGGTATTTGGGTGACGGCGTGCCAGGAGTAGGCGCGGCTGCGGCGTTCGATCACGACGAGTGCCACTTGACTGACCGGGACGGTGACGATGTCGAGTGGGCTGAGCCGCTCGACCGCGGTGATGGCCTGTGTTGCCGGTACGTCGGAGTTGCAGTACGCGATCGCTACGTGAGGATGGAATCCCGGCGGTCTGACCGGGGCCTGCGGATACGCCGACAGCGTCGCCTCGCGGAGGGTGTCGCGCAGGGCCCTGAGCGGTTCGTGCGGGACGACGCTGAATCCGAGCGCTCCTGGCGTACCCCCGAGTCCTGCGACAGCGATGGTGAACGGCCGCAAGGCGCTGCACGCTTGCGCGGCGGCAGCGACTATCGTGTCGATCTGCTCTAGTCCGATGTCACCGTCGAATGCGACCCGTTCGAGCGTCATGTGCAGCTCGGCCAGTGGTGTGAAGTCGTAGTAGGGCAGGGGAATGCCGTCTCGGCAGCGCTGTGCCAGGGACTGCAGCTCGGTGCAGTGCTCGAAAGTCAGGTACCAGTAGTAGGCGCGCCGCGTCGTTTTGCGTGCCCAATGGTTGTGCAGCTGACGAATCTCTCGGAATCGCTGGAGTTCCTGCGCTGCAACGGATCGGACGGACGATGCGTGTTCCAGGTCCGCGTCCATCAAGACAATACCTCGTCGGCGACGGCGTCATGGACGGCCCGGATCTGTCTCGTATCGCCCCATTGCCGGGTCGCGTGCCGGACGAAGTCCAGCGTCCGCTGCTGCACCGCGATGATCGGGCGGCCGGCCGAGAGGCTGACGGCGTCGATCGCCAGGCGGCTTGCGCGTTCCAGATCGCCGTGCTTGGACACCACGAGGGCGGCGGCCTGGTCGAGCATCACCAGGGAGCGGCTCCACGGCGATCCTGAACGGGTGACCTCGGGCAGCGCCAGGCCGATATAGCGCTCGACGTGATCGGCCAGGCCGAGCGACACGTAGGCGGTGGCGGCGTTACTTGCCGTCTGGGCCGGACTGTAGCAGTCGAATGACACGCTGGAGGGGAGTCCGCCCGGGGCGTCGTTGCGGCCCATGAGGTCGTACGCGCTGTCGACGGCTCGATGGACACCATCGGTGTCGCCGAGCTTGCCGAGTGCCCGGGCGACGCCGTTGACCATGAGCCGCACGCTTTGTGGACCGGCACCGGCGTGCACGAGACCGTCTTCCGCGAATCGCAGGGCGGCGTCGTAGTCCTGGGCGTAGTACTCGCAGAGGCTCTGCAGGCCGCGTGCCCATGCCTGCAGGTTTGGCGTCTGCGCGAGTTCACCGAGCTTGAACGCCTCGGCGCAGTACGCCCTGGCCAGATGGTGCTGCCCACGCCCGACGGCAAGGTATCCGAGGAGGCCCGATGCGGCGGCGCCGATCTCGAATAGCTGCTGGCGTTGCCCGGAATAGTTGCATTCGTCGAGTAGAGAGGCAATCCACGCGCGTTGGTTGACGAGGGTCGGACGGATCTCCGCGTGATCGAACTGCTCGTAGCGGGCAACAGCGTCGTTGACCAGGATGCGCAGCTGCCTGATGATCTCCGGATCGATCGTCCGATTGAGTCGATGGATACGCTGGAGGATCGCCACAGCGTCCTGCTCGGCGCTGGCGTCTGGCGTGGCGGGGGTCTGACCTGCTGCCGGCGTCGCGACGCCGGTGGCGCTCGGCAGCGGCACGGCGACGTAGTCCGGCGCCGGCGAGCTTGGCGCGATCGTGTCGTCGCGGGACGGACGGGGGTTGTAGAAGCCGATGTCGAGTGCGGTGGCGGCGCCGAGCACCCGTTGAAATGCGCTGCGCCGCACGGCGGTCGGCCAGCGGTGCAGCCCGCGCTCGAGCTTGCCGATGTAGTTGGCGTCCACGTCGGCATCGTGGACACCGGCAGAGTAGAGGTCTCGGTTCACCGCGTCGGCCAACTCGCTCCGCGACATGGACTTGCCCGGGCGGACCGGTGAGGCCAGTTGTCGCCGAGCGGCGATGAGCAGGTGGTTAGGCTGCGACGGCGTGTCGGCCTGCGGCATGACGGTTCGCCTCCCTGCTTCGACGGCGGCCTGGTCCTGCCGATAAGCATGCCAGCCGGCGTGCTGCTGCTGTAGCGCTATGGGCGGGAGGCTGGTGCGATGCGGCGACCTCACCACGGCAGTCAGGGGGCGCGCGTCGGCTGCTGGTCATGATCTGGGCTGTTGCAGCAGTTGCGCGACGGCGGCTGCGGCGATGCCGATTGCGGTGTCACGGCTGACGTCGCCCAGGAGGTACCAGATGGTGCTGAAGCCGAAGACGTCGTCGGCGAGGTCAGGGTCCAGCGAGTTGGCCTGGGTGGTCAGGCGGTCGAGGTTTGTCCGGGACACCAGGCGCGCCGCGGCGGCTTGGGCGAACGCCTCGGCAGGTGGCGGCTGATCATGCATCGTCGATCACTTCACCGGGTTGCTGCCTGTAATGGGCTCGCGATGGCCTGCGGTGGCGAGGGTGGGGTCGCCGGTCGGCGGAGCTGCTGGCCGGCCGGCGACCCCGAGAGGTGCCGTGCCACTCCCGCAATCGCGGGTTTGGCGCGTGAGCACTGCACCTCGGCTACGGATGCCGAAAGGATCATAGGGCGATCACCGCGGTGACGAGCCGGTGGTCGGATGGATACGGGGCACGGTCCGGGACATGGACGCGGTAGCTGCCGGGGATGACGTGGGGCCGCATCGCGTCGTTGACCAGCAGCCAGTCGATGAGCAGGGAGCTGCCGCCCGGGTTGACGGTGGGCGCAAAGGCTTGCTCGGGAGGCTGTCCGGCCCGCAATGCTAATTCGGCCACGGCGTGGAATCCAATGCCGCCGAATCGATTGCCGTCGGGCCCACTGCCGCAGCTCATCCATCGGCCGATAAGGTGGTCGACGGCCTCGGTGTCCACGGTCCAGGTCCCGTCGGGGTGCCGGACGCCCTTGTGGGCGCGCAGCCGGGGCTCGACCGCCGACCAGTCCGGTTGCGCCGGAAACGGGCCGCTCGCGGTCGCGTTGAGATCGCCGCCGCCGATGACGGGCAGCGGGTCGTGGCCGTATCGGTCGATCCGTTTCGCCTCATCCAGCCGTGTGGTGGCGGACCGGAAGTCCCAGTGGGCGACCAACGCGAGGAACTCCGGTCGGGTCGCCGCGACCTCAGCCGAGCCACGGACGGCGAACCGCGCGACGTTGCGCTGGTCGTCGAATGCTCCCGGCTGATCGGGCGCCCACCAGCTGCGCAGGATCAGCTGGGTCGGGTCGTAGAAGATGGCCGGAGGCATCGGCCCGCGACCGGACCAGCCCAGCAACCCGACGTAGGGGGTGCCCAGCTGGTCCTGCAGCGCCTCGGCCGCTAGTGGTCCTGCCTGTTAGTCCGTCGGTGTTTGGTCGGACCATGTGGTGGGGTCGTTGAGGTAGAGGCCGCAGGCGCAGTCGAGGGCGTCTTCGGGGCTGCCGGCGAGGTGTCCGTTGGGCAGGTAGGAGTCCTCGTAGCCGTCTTTGCTGGCCAGGTAGATGGCGAAGCCCCAGGTGCTGGCGGATGCGCCGTAGCGCAGCCGGCACAGGGGCAGGACCTCACCGTCGGGCAGGTGCCCATCGACGTAGGCGAACTGGGCGCGGAACCGTACCTCGACCCGGGACAGCGCCGGCCATCGCTCGCGGGCTCGGCGGGTCAGCCGTTGTTGCAGGCTGGTCTTGGTGGATTCCGGTGGTTTGGCCACGGCCCTATCTTGCCTGGTTCAGGTGGCAGCGGGCGGGTACCGGCCCGGCTGGTACCCGCCCGGCCTGGCGGGCCTCGATACGCTGGAGCAGGTGGTCCAGGTCGGTGCGGGTGAAGCGCCAGTCGAACGGCCGGGCGGCGGCGTTGTAGCGGGGTTCGAAATCGGTGAGCCGCTGGGCAAGCGCGTCCAGATCGGTGAAGTCCGCCGGCTTGACGACCTTGCGCTGGATCACCGAGAACACGATCTCGTCGGGTAGCCCCGGCGCATTGCTGCGCCGGGGCCCCCTCAGAACCGGCCGTGCCCGATTTCCGCGCTATCCCGAACTCTGGATAGCGCGGAGAGGCGCACGGCGGGTTCGGCGAGCGGCCTGGGGAAACGGACCGGTAGCAACACCGGCACCGCGCCCCAGGCCGACTCAACCTGCTGTGTTTCCTGGACAACACCCGCAAAGCCCTCGCGGGGATGCTGCGGGAAGGCCGGGCCGGGTCGAACTCGACCGCTGATCACACTGCGCCACGAGGCGCTCTGTCATATCCCCGGTCCAGCCGGGAGAAACTTGAAGGGAGGTTTCTGGGTCTAATGGCTCACCTGGATCTGAAAAGTGAAGGGAAACGTAGCATGCCAGAAAAGTGTCGCTCGTGTTCAGGCGTATGAAACGAGGCGATGCGGGACCCGCGCGTCATGGTCAAAGCTGGATTGCCTGAACCCCAATTCCCGGGAGGTGAAATGGCGGCACCCGCCGGAAAGACGTCTGAAACCGGCGCCGCGTCCTGCGTCGACATGATGTGGTGGTCGACGCAACCTTCAGGGCGTGGAACGACTCCCAGTGAGGGACGTTCAAGGGAATGAGTGGGGGACCTAAAACGCGCTATCACGTATGACAGAGACGAACGTGGGATCACCTGTCGGACGCGAGTCCTATGGTGACAGAGGCCCCGTAGTAGTCGTCGGAATCACGCCCGACCAGGGAGGACGGGAAGGCCGTCCACAGGGCGAAGGGGGCCAGGTGACTGGACACTCAACAACCACGAGGTATGCGGAATGCAGAACGCCGAAACGGTGCTGAATGTCCTGCGTGAACGCGGAAGGCGTGGCCTGCCGCTGCAACGAACTGTATCGACAATTGTTTAACCCGCATCTGTACCTACTGGCCTACGGGAGAATCTACTCCAACGACGGGGCGATGACACCTGGGGCCTGCGGAGAGACCGCGGACGGCATGTCCCTGGCTAAAATCGGACGCATCATTGATGCGCTGCGCCACGAACGCTATCGGTTCCAGCCAGTACGACGCGTCTACATACCGAAGAAGACCGGAAAACGGAGACCTCTCGGCTTGCCGTCCTGGTCGGATAAACTCGTCGGTGAAGTCATCCGCCTCGTCCTTGAGGCGTATTACGAACCGCAATTATCCGACCGCTCACACGGCTTCCGTGCCCGCCGCGGCTGCCACACCGCACTGACCGAGGTGGCAACCGCCTGGACTGGGACGACCTGGTTTATCGAGGGAGATATCGCCGACTGTTTCGGCAGCCTTGATCACGAGATTATGCTGTCGACCCTGGCGGACAAGATTCACGATAACCGGTTCCTTCGGCTCATCAAACAGATGCTGCGAGCCGGGTACCTGGAGGACTGGGAATACAATGCGACGCTCAGCGGCGCGCCGCAGGGCGGAATAGCATCCCCGATCCTTTCCAACATCTATTTGGACCGGTTGGACACATTCGTCGAAACAGTGCTCATCCCGCAACACACCCGAGGCGACGGCAGGGCATCCAACCCTGCCTACCAGAGAAAATCAGCCGCGATCACACGCGCGCGCGGGCGCGGGGACCGGGTCGCGGTCCGGCAACTACGCAAGGAACGACGTGGCATCCCGGGATGGGATACCCATGACCCCCACTTCCGGCGGCTACGCTATTCCCGCTACGCCGACGATCATCTTCTCGGGTTCACCGGACCCAAAGCCGAAGCCGAGCAGATCAAACAACACCTCGCCCAATTCCTGCGTGACGACCTCAACCTGGAACTGAGCCAGGAAAAGACCCTCATCACGCACGCCCGCACCCAGGCTGCGAGATACCTCGGCTACGAGATCACCGTCTTGCACAGCCAGCACCGTCCCGCGTCAACGGCAACATCTGGCTGCGCGTGCCACGGACGGTCATCAAGGCCAAGACCGCCCCGTACCTCAAACACGGCAAACCCGAATGTCGCCCGGACCTGATGAACTGCGACGACAACGCCATCATCAAGACCTACGACGCCGAGTATCGGGGCGTGGCACTGTACTACCTGCTCGCCGGCGACGTATCGAAGCTGAACCGACTCCGATGGGTCGCGGAGACCTCGATGCTCAAGACGCTCGCCGCGAAGCACCGCTCGACGGTGGCGACCATGGCCCGCAAACACAAGGCCACGATCGATACACCGCACGGGCCACGCAGGTGCTTCGAGGCCGTCGTGGCACGGCCGGGCAGGAAGCCGCTGGTCGCCAGGTTCGGTGGCATTCCCCTCAAACGGCAGAGGAAAGCGGTCATCAACGACCGCCCACCAGCCCCGATCTCCGTCCCCCGCAAAGAGTTGATCACCCGGCTCACCGCACGACGGTGCGAGTGGTGCCAGCAACACGGCCCGGTAGAAACCCACCAGGTCCGCAAGCTCGCCGAACTCGACACACCGGGGCGACCACAGCCCGCCTGGGCACAACTGATGGCCAGCAAACGCCGCAAGACCCTCGTGGTCTGCGCCGCCTGCCACCAGACCATCCACGCCGGGCAACCAACCGCAACATCCACGCGATAGTCACTGGAGAGCCACGTGCACCGAAAGATGCCCGCGTGGTTCGGACCGGGGGCCGTTGGAAAAGGGGCCGCTACAGCGGAAACCTCGCCAACGGCCTACCGGTGTTCACCGTCCTGGACGACGCCCTGGCCCAGATCCCCGACGCCTACCGGCACGGGACCCCGATCCTGATCCGGTCGGACTCCGCCGGCTGCACCTTCGGTCTCCTGGCCCACATCCGCGGGCTGCGCGAGCACGGCGTGGACGCCCGGTTCTCCGTCGGGGTCGCGATCACCGAACCGATCCGCCAGGCGATCCTGACCGCCAAGGCACGGCCCGGCGGCTGGGTTCCGGCCGTGGACACCGACGGTGAAACCCGCGACGGCGCCGAGGTCTGCGAACTCACCGGCCTGGTCCCGGACGACGGCTACCCGCCCGGGACCCGGTTCATCGCCCGCCGGGAACGACCGCACCCCGGCGCCCAGCTGTCGCTCTTCGACACGATCGAGGGCATGCGCCACCAGGTAACAGCCACCGACACCCCGCCCGGCGACCCGACCAACGGGTCTGTCCAGTACCTCGAAGCCCGCCACCGCGCCCACGCCCGCGTCGAGGACCGCATCCGCACCGGCAAGGACACCGGCTTCGGCCGGTTCCCGTCCCGCGTCTTCGCGATCAACCAGGCCTGGCTAGAACTCGCGCTGACCGGTATCGACCTGCTCGCCTGGACCCAGATGCTGCTCCTAGACGGCCAACTCGCCGCCGCCGAACCCAAGAAACTGCGCTACCGGCTCCTGCACGTCGCCGCCCGGATGACCCGCACCGCCCGCCGAACCCGCCTCCGGATCCCCGAAACCTGGCCCTGGGCAACAGAACTCGCCACCGCGTTCACCCGCCTCGCCGCACTACCCCAGCCGATCACCTGAACCGCGCACCACAACCCCGACGACCGGATGGAGCGGCCCGGCAAGAGCCGGGCGCTCACCATGCCCAGACGCGGACACGCCACCCGGAAAAGATCAACTCCAGGCCGAACAACCTAGATCAACAACGGCTAGCTTCCCGGCCACCTCGAACGCCGTGGCGGCCCCGGTCGCGACGTGGTCGTAGACGACCTTGAGGCGCCGCTCGTGATGTGAGCTCGCCGCCGACCTGGTGGATCGCCGTCTTGACGTCGGCGCGCAGCTCAGCCCGGCCGGCGGTGACGAACCTGGCGGTCCGGTGGGCTGCCCGACCGGCCAGGCCATTTCCGGTGATGAGGTAACGAGCGAATCGTCCTTGTGGACGCCGGTGCGCGGCGTATGGCGGTTTGGGAACGTGCCTATTTCGGTCGCGTAACGGGTGCCTGCCGGTCCTTACCGTTCACCTTTCGTTCGTGATCGATACCTGATCAATCCTATCGACTGGATGTAGTTTACGGCTGTCCGAGTACTCCGAGGGGTGCACGACCTTGAGCGGTGGCGTAACCACCGGGGCGGTGGCGGTGGTCGGCCTGGCGTGCCGGCTACCCCAGGCACCGGACCCCGGGGCATTCTGGCAGCTGTTGCGTGACGCCGGCGACGCGATCACCACCGTGCCGGCGGGGCGCTGGGCATACCTGCCGGCGGCGCCCGGCGCGACGCGGGGTGGCTTCCTCGACGACGTGGCCGGCTTCGACGCGGGCTTCTTCGGCGTCTCGCCGCGCGAGGCCGCGCGCATGGACCCCCAGCAGCGGCTCGCGCTGGAGCTGGCCTGGGAGGCGGTCGAGGACGCGGCGGTCCGCCCGGCCGATCTCGCCGGCGCCCGTGCGGGCGTGTTCGTCGGGGCGATGTGGGACGACTACGCCACGCTGAGCCTCGCCGCCCCGGTCGGCCACCACACCATGACCGGTACGCAGCGGGGCCTGATCGCCAACCGCGTCTCGCACTTCCTCGGCCTGACCGGGCCGAGCCTGACCGTCGACACCGGGCAGTCGTCCTCGCTGGTCGCCGTGCACCAGGCGTGCGAGAGCCTGCGCACCGGCGAGATCGACCTGGCCCTGGCCGGCGGGGTGAACCTCAACCTGTCCCCGCACCGGGCGGAGGCCGCCGCCGAATTCGGCGGGCTGTCGCCGGACGGGCGCTGCTTCACCTTCGACGCCCGGGCCAACGGCTTCGTGCGCGGCGAGGGCGGCGCCTTCCTGCTGCTCAAGCCGCTGGAGCGGGCGATCGCCGACGGCGACGCGGTGTATGCCGTCATCCGCGGCAGCGCCGTCAACAGCGACGGCCCGGCGGCCGGGCTGACCACGCCGAGCGCCGCGGCCCAGGAGGCGGTGGTCCGCGCCGCGCTGGCCCGGGCCGGCGTCTCCGCCGACGACGTGTCCTACCTGGAGCTGCACGGCACCGGCACGCCGGTCGGCGACCCGGTCGAGGCGGCGGCGCTGGGCGCGGTGTTCGGCGGCCGGTCGGCCGGGCCGCTCGCGGTCGGGTCCGCGAAGACCAACGTCGGGCACCTGGAGGGGGCCGCCGGGATCGTCGGCCTGGTGAAGGCCGTGCTCGCGCTGCGGCACGGGGAGATCCCGCCGAGCCTCAACTTCGCCGCCGGCAACCCGGCCATCGACTTCGCCGCGTGGAGCCTCGACGTCGTCCGCGAGCGGCGCCCGTGGCCGCCGGCCGGGCCGCGGATTGCCGGCGTTT
Organism: Dactylosporangium sp. CA-092794; assembly: GCF_050948465.1. NCBI lineage: Bacteria > Bacillati > Actinomycetota > Actinomycetes > Micromonosporales > Micromonosporaceae > Dactylosporangium > Dactylosporangium sp. CA-092794. The sequence goes on from NZ_CP192044.1 coordinate 3,465,131, forward strand.
CCTCCTTCGGCATGGGCGGCACCAACTGCCACGTCGTCGTCGCGGAGGCCGTCGCGGAGGCAACCGGAAGTACCCCCGCGGAAATCGGCGGACCGATCCCGTGGCTGCTCTCGGCCAGGAGTCCGGCGGCGCTGCGCGGCCAGGCCCAACGGCTGCTCGCCCGGGCCGGCGGCGACGTGCCGGTCGCCGAGGTGGCGGGCGCGCTGTGGCGGCACCGCACGGCGTTCCCGCATCGGGCGGCCGCGGTGGGTACCGACGGCGAACAGCTCCGGCGCGGGCTCGAGGCCATCGCCGCCGGGCGGGGCGCGATCACCGGCACCGCCGCGGGCCGCTCGGGGCGCACGGCGATCCTCTTCACTGGGCAGGGCAGCCAGCGGGCCGGCATGGGGCGCGAGCTGTACCACCGCTGGCCGGTCTTCGCCGCCGCCCTCGACGAGACGCTGGCCGAAATCGATCCGCGGCTCGACCGTCCGCTGCGCGAGCCGCTGCTCGGGGACGGCGACGCCGAGTTACTGGGTCGTACCGAGTATGCCCAGCCCGCCCTGTTCGCCGTGGAGGTGGCGCTCTACCGGCAGCTCACCGCGCTCGGCGTAACCCCCGCGGCGCTGGCCGGGCACTCGGTCGGGGAGATCGCCGCGGCGCACGTGGCGGGTGTGTTCGACCTGCCGGACGCGGTGGCGCTGGTGGTGGCTCGGGGGCGGCTCATGCAGGCGTTGCCCGGGGGCGGTGCGATGGTGGCGGTGGAGGCGTCCGAGGAGGAGGTCCTGCCCCTGCTGGTCGGTGTGGTGGTGATCGCGGCGGTCAATGGTCCGCGGTCGGTCGTGCTGTCGGGTGCGGCCGATGCGGTTGAGGGGGTTGTCGCCGGTCTGGGGCGGCGTAGCAGCCGGCTGCGGGTGTCGCACGCGTTCCACTCGCCGCTCATGGACCCGATGCTGGACGAGTTCCGCGCGGTCGTGGCCGGGCTGCGGCTCGACGCACCGCGGATCCCGGTGATGTCCACCGTGACCGGCACGGCCGGCGCCGACCTGACCTCGCCCGGCTACTGGGTGCGGCAGGTCCGCGAGCCGGTCCGCTTCGCCGACGCGGTGCGCGCGCTGGCGGCCGACGGCTGCGACACGTTCGTGGAGGCCGGCCCGGACGCGGTGCTCGCGGCGATGGTCCCGCCCAACGCCGGTGCGGCCGCGGTGGTGGTACCGCTGCTGCGTTCCCGGGTCGCGGACGGCACCGCGTTCGTGGAGGCTCTCGCGCGGCTGCACGCGGCGGGCGCGGACATCGACTGGACCCCGCTGCTCGGCGCCCCCGGCACCCGCCTCGCCGGGCTGCCGACCTACGCCTTCGACCGCAGCCCGCACTGGATCGGTGCCGAGGCCGAGGTCGTCGCGCCGGCGGCGGCCCCGGCCACGGACGCGACGGCCCTGGTCGCCGCGGAACTGGCGGCGGTGCTGGAGATCGCCGATCCGCGCGCCGTCGACGGCCGGGTGCCGTTCCGGGAGCTCGGCGTCGACTCGATCATGACCGTGGAGCTGGCCCGGCGGCTCGCCGCCGCCACCGGCCTGGCCCTGGACGCCTCGGTCCTGTTCGACCACCCCACCGTCGAGGACCTGGCCGCACATCTGTCCGGTGCGGTCACCCCTGACGTGGTTGTCCGCGAGCGCCCCGCCGATCCGATCGCCATCGTGGGCATGGCCTGCCGCTACCCGGGCGGCGCCGACGACCCCGACGCGCTGTGGCGGCTGGTCGCCGACGGTGTCGACGCGATCACCGGCTTCCCGCTCGACCGCGGCTGGGACCCGGCGCTCGACGGCCGGGGCGGGTTCCTCGCCGACGCCGCCGGCTTCGACCCCGCATTCTTCGGCATCAGCCCGCGCGAGGCCGTCGCCATGGACCCGCAGCAGCGGATCCTGCTGGAGGTCGCCTGGGAGGCGGTCGAGCGGGCCGGGATCGTGCCGCAGTCGCTGCGCGGCACCCGCACCGGGGTGTTCGTCGGCGGCACCGCCCAGGAGTACGCCCCGCGCCTGCACGAGGCCGGCGGCGACGTGCAGGGCTTCGTGCTGACCGGCAACACGCCCGCCGTGCTGTCCGGCCGGATCGCCTACACGCTCGGCCTGCGCGGCCCGGCGATCACCGTGGACACCGCCTGCTCCTCGTCGCTCGTCGCCGTGCACCAGGCCGCCCGCGCCCTCGCCCACGCCGAGTGCGGGCTGGCCCTGGCCGGCGGCGTGACGGTGCTGGCGACCCCGGGCATGTTCGCCGAGTTCGGCAAGCAGGGCGGCCTGTCCTCGGACGGGCGGTGCAAGGCGTTCGCCGAGGACGCCGACGGCACCGGCTGGGCCGAGGGCGCCGGCATGCTCGTGCTGGAGCGGCTCTCCGACGCCCGCCGCAACGGCCACCCGGTGCTCGCCGTGATCCGCGGCTCGGCGGTGAACTCCGACGGCGCCAGCAACGGCCTCACCGCGCCCAACGGCATCGCCCAGCAGGACGTGATCCGGCAGGCGGTGGCCGCGGCCGGGCTCTCCCTCGCCGACGTCGACGCGGTCGAGGCACACGGCACCGGCACCGTCCTCGGCGACCCCATCGAGGCCGGCGCCCTGCTGGCGACCTACGGCCGGGACCGGCCGGCCGACCGGCCGCTGCGGCTCGGCTCGATCAAGGCCAACATCGGCCACAGCCAGGCCGCCGCCGGCGTCGCCGGCATCATCAAGCTGGTCCTGGCCATGCGGCACGGCGTGCTGCCCCGCAGCCTGTATGCGGCCAACCCGACCTCCCGGGTGGACTGGTCCTCGGGCGCGATCCGCCTGCTGGCCGAGGCCGAGCCGTGGCCCGCCGGAGAGCGCCCGCGCCGGGCCGGGGTCTCGTCGTTCGGCATCAGCGGTACCAACGCACACCTCATCCTCGAAGACGTCCCGGCCGGGGAACCGGCGCCCGGCGCCGAGGCCGTGGCTTCGCCGGTGCCGCTGGTGCTGTCGGCGCGCACCGTGGACGCCCTGGCGGAGCTGCGCGAGCGGGTTCACCGGCACCCGGGCCGGGCCGCCGACGTCGGCCTGTCACTGGCCACCACCCGCGCCGTCTTCGACCACCGCGCCGTGCTCGTCGCCAGCGTCGACGGCCCCACGGAGGCGGGCGCCGGGGTGGCCGAGGAACCGATCCGCCCGGTGTTCGTCTTCCCCGGCCAGGGCACCCAGTGGGCCGGCATGGGCCGCGAGCTGCTGGCGGCCTCGCCCGTGTTCGCCCGGCGGATGGCCGAGTGCGCGGCCGCGCTGGCCCCCTACACCGACTGGACGCTGACCGACGTGCTGGACGACGAGGCGGCGCTGGAACGCGCCGACGTCGTGCAGCCGGCCCTCTGGGCCGTCATGGTGTCGCTCGCCGAGGTCTGGCGCTCCTTCGGCGTCCGGCCCGCCGCCGTGATCGGGCACAGCCAGGGCGAGATCGCCGCCGCCTGCGTGGCTGGCGTGCTGTCGCTCGACGACGCTGCCCGGGTGGTCGCGCTGCGCAGCCGGGCGATCGAGCGCACGCTGGCCGACGCCGGCGGCATGGTGTCGCTGGCCCTGGCCGCCGACGAGGCCGAGGAACTGCTCGCCGGGCGCCCCGGCGTGTCGGTCGCCGCGCTGAACGGCCCGGCCGCAACCGTCGTGGCCGGCGACCCGGCCGAGCTCGCCGCGCTGGTCGCCGAGTGCGCGGCGGCCGGCGTCAAGGCGCGGTGGCTGCCGGTCGGCTACGCCTCCCACTCCGCCCAGGTCGACCGGGTCCGCGACGAGCTGCTCGCCGCGCTGGCCCCGATCCACCCGCGGCCCGCGACCGTGCCGTTCCCCTCGACCGTGACCGGCGGCGAGGACGACGCGCGGGACGCCGAGTACTGGTTCCGCAACCTGCGCGAGCCGGTCCGCTTCCTGCCCGTCGCCCAAGACCTGGTGGCGCGGGGGCACGGCGTGTTCCTGGAGATCGGGCCGCACCCGGTCCTGGTGCCGGCCCTGGAGGCCCTCGGCGCGCAGACCCCCGTCGTCACCCTGAGCACCCTGCGCCGGGACGCGGGCGACCGGCGGCAGCTGCTCGCCGCCCTCGCCCAGGCCTGGACGGCCGGCGTGGAGGTCGACTGGACCGCCGCCTTCGAGGGCACCGGCGCCCGCCGGGTCGAGCTGCCCACCTATCCATTCCAGCGGCGGCGGTACTGGCTGGAGCCCGCCCCGCCGGCGACCGGCCCGGCCGCGGACCCGTGGCGGTACCGGATCGCCTGGACCGCGCTGCCCACCCAGGCGGCGAGGCCGCTCGACGGCGCCTGGGCGGTCCTGGCCGCCCCCGGGGACGACCTGGCCCCACCCGTGGCGGCCGCGCTGGCGGCGGCCGGGGCGGCGGTGGTCACCGTCGACGACCCGGCCGGCCTGCCCGCGGGCCTGCGCGGCGTCGTGTCCCTGCTCGCCCTCGACCCGTCCCCCGAGCCCGGGCATCCCGCGGTGCCGCGCGGCCTGGCCGCGACCGTCGACGCGGTCCGGCGGCTGCGCGACGGCGGCGCCCGCCTGTGGTGCCTCACCCGCGGCGCCGTGTCGACCGGCCCCGGCGACCCGGTCACCCGGCCCGACCAGGCGACCGTCTGGGGGCTCGCCCCCGCCGTCCGCCAGGAGCACCCCGGGCTGTGGGGCGGCGTGATCGACCTGCCCGAGACGGCCGGCGCCGACACCCTCGCCCGGCTCGCCGCGATCCTCGCCGGCGACGGCCGCGAGGACGAGATCGCCCTGCGCCCCGCCGGCCCCCTCGCCCGCCGCCTCGTGCGGGCCGCCCCGCCCCGCCGCGCCGCCGGGGAACCGTGGCGGCCGACCGGCACGGTCCTGGTCACCGGCGGCACCGGCGCGCTCGGCGCCCGGGTGGCCCGGTGGCTGGCCCGCCCCGGCGTCCACCTGATCCTGCTGAGCACCCGCGGCCCCGACGCGCCCGACGCGCCGGAGCTCGCCGCGGACCTGGAGCGCCGGGGCGCGGGCGTGACCCTCGTCGCGGCGGACGCGGCCGACGAGACCGCCCTCGCCGCCGTCCTCGCCGCGATCCCGGCGGAGCGGCCGCTCGGCGCAATCTTCCACACCGCCGCCGTGCTCGACGACGCCCTCGTGGAGGCGCTGACGCCGCAGCGGATGGCCGGGGTACTCCACGCCAAGGTGCGCGCCGCGCGCGTCCTCGACCGGCTCACCGCCGGCCTGCCGCTCGCCGCGTTCGTGCTGTTCTCCTCAGTGGCCGGGGTCGCCGCCACGGCCGGGCAGGGCAACTACGGCCCGGGCAACGCCTGGCTGGACGCGCTCGCCCGGGACCGGCGCGCCCGCGGCCTGCCCGCGACCTCGATCGGCTGGGGGCACTGGGCCGGCTCCGGCATCGGCGCCCGGGTCGAGCAGCGGCTGCTGCGCGGCGGCCTGCGCCCCCTGCCGGTGGAGCGGGCGCTGGCCGAGCTGCAGCGGGCCCTCGACGACGACGAGACCCACGTCGTCTTCGCCGACCAGGACTGGGCGGCCGCCGCCGCGACCCGCGCCAACCCGCTGCTGACCGCCCTCGTCGCGGCCGGCCCGCGGCCCGAGGCGCCGGCCGCCGGCGCCGACATCGCGAGCGTCGTGCGCCGCCGCCTCGCCGCCGTGCTCGGCCACGACGCCCCCGGGGAGCTGCCGCTGCGGCGCACGTTCGCCGAGCTGGGCATGGACTCGGTCACGGCGGTCGAGTTCCGCAACCGGCTCGGCGCCGACCTCGGCCGGCGACTGCCCGCCGGCCTGGTGTACGCCCACCCCACCCCGCAGCGGCTCATCGAGCACCTGTCCGCGGCGGGCCCCGCTCCTGCGGCGCCGACCGGCCCGGACCGGCCGGGCGACGACCCGGTCGCGATCGTCGCCATGGGCTGCCGGCTGCCCGGCGACATCGACTCGCCCGAGGCGCTGTGGCGGCTGCTGGAGGCCGGCGGGGAGGCGCTGACCCCGTTCCCCACCGACCGGGGCTGGGAGCCGGACCCGGCGTACCCGGCCGCCGGCGGCTTCCTGCGCGCCCCGGGCGCGTTCGACGCCGAGTTCTTCGGGCTCTCCCCGCGCGAGGCCCGCGAAACCGACCCGCAGCAGCGGCTCTTGCTGGAGGTGGCCTGGGAGACCGTCGAACGGGCCGGCATCGACCCGGAAACCTTGCGCGGCAGCCGCACCGGCGTCTTCGCGGGCGTGGCGCACAATGGCTACGGCGGCACGGCCGACACCGGCGGCACGGCCAGCGTCGCCTCGGGCCGGATCGCCTACACGCTCGGCTTGCACGGCCCCGCCATCACCGTGGACACCGCCTGCTCGTCCGCCCTGGTCGCGCTGCACCAGGCGGTTCGCGCCCTGCGGTCCGGCGACTGCGACCTGGCCCTGGCCGGCGGCGCCGCGGTGATGGCCACCCCGGCCGTGTTCACCGAGTTCGCCCGGCAGCACGGCCTGGCCGCCGACGGCCGGTGCAAGGCCTTCGGCGCATCCGCGGACGGCACCGGCTTCGCCGAGGGCGCCGCCCTGGTGCTGCTGGAGCGCCTCTCCGACGCCCGCCGCAACGGCCATCCGGTGCTGGCCCTGGTCCGGGGTACCGCCGTCAACTCCGACGGTGCCTCGAACGGCCTGATGGCCCCGAACGGCCTCGCCCAGCAGGCCGTCATCCGGCAGGCCCTCGCCGACGCCGGCCTCACCGGCGCGGACGTGGACGCGGTCGAGGCCCACGGGACGGGCACGGTCCTGGGCGACCCGATCGAGGCCGAGGCCATCCTGGCCACCTACGGCCGGGACCGCGACCGGCCGCTGCTGCTCGGCTCGGTCAAGTCGAACCTCGGCCACACCCAGGCCGCCGCCGGCGCGGCCGGCGTGCTGAAGGCGGTCCTCGCCCTGCGCCACGGCGTCCTGCCCCGCACCTTGCACGCCGGCGACCCGTCACCGCTGGTCGACTGGGACTCCGGCGCCGTGACGGTGGCCGGCGATCCGGCTCCGCTGCCGTCCGCGGCGGACCGCCCGGCCCGGGCCGGGGTGTCGTCGTTCGGGATCAGCGGTACCAACGCCCACGTCATCCTGGAGCAGGTCCCCGCCGCCGACGACTCCGGCCCGCGCGGCACGGACGGCCCGTGGGTGCTCTCCGCCCGGGACGACGCCGGGCTACGGGCCCGGGCGGCGCAGTTGCTGGAGCTGCTCGACGGCGATACGCCCTTGCCCGCGATCGGCTACGCCCTGGCCACCACCCGCACGGTCTTTCCGGTCCGGGCCGCCGTGGAGGCGAGCGATCGCGACGGCTACCGGGCCGGGCTGATGACCCTGGCCGAGGGGCGCCCGGCGGCCGCGCCCACCGGCGCGGCGAACGCCTTCCTCGCCGGCGAACCGGTCGACTGGCGGGCGGTGTTCGGCCCGGTCCGCCCGGCCGCCCTGCCGACCTACCCGTTCCGGCGCACCGGCTACTGGCTGCGCCCCGCCCCGCCCGCCGCGGTGCTGCCCGCGTTCGGGCTCGCCGCCGCCGGACACCCGCTGCTCGGCGCCGCGGTGGAGCTGCCCGACGGCGCCGGCTTCGTGCTCACCGCACGGCTGTCGCTGCGGGCGCAGCCCTGGCTGGCCGACCATGTGATCGACGGCGAGGTCGTGCTGCCCGCCGCCGCCCTGACCGAGATGGCCCTGGCCGCCGGCCGGGCGGTCGGGCTCGAGCACCTCGCCGAGCTGACCCTGCGCGCCCCGGTGACGTTCCCGGAGCCGGGGGAGCGCATCCTGCGGCTGGTCCTCGGCCCGGCCGACGGAGCCGGCCGGCGCCCGCTCGCCGTGCACGCCCGCACCGGGGACGGCTGGGCCCGGCACGCCGACGCCATCCTCGCCACCGCCGTCCCGGTCCCGGACCGGCCCGAGCCGGAGTGGCCCCCGGCCGGTGCCGAACCGGTCGACGTGGACGCGTTCCGGGCCGGTTTCCACGACCGGGGGGTGCGGCACGGCCCGGCGTTCGGCGGCCTGCGCGCCCTGTGGCGGCGTGGCGACGACGTCTACGCCGAGGCCGCCCTCCCGGCCGAGCTCGACCCGTCCGGCTACGGCCTGCACCCGGCGCTGCTCGACGCCGCGCTGCAGGGCGGCGACCTGTTCGGCCCGCGCGGCCGGCTGCCGTTCGCGATCGAGCACGCCTCACGCGCCGGCACGGCCATCGCGGTCCGGGTGCGGCTGCACCGCCTCGGCGCCGACCGCATCGAGGTGACCGCCGCCGACCGCACCGGCCGGACGGTCTTCGCCGCCACCGTCACCCTCCGCGCCCGGCGGCCCGAGCCGGCCCCGTCCCGCCTCGGCTGGGCTCCGGTGCCGGCTCCCGCCGGAGCCGCCGGGGACTTCCGGACCGTCCCGATCGGCGTCGAGGCCGCGGACATACCGGCGGCGGTGCGGGCCGAGACCGGCCGGGTGCTGGCGCTGCTGCAGTCGGGTGACGCCCGCCTGGTGTTCACGATCCGGCTCGGCGGCACGCAGAGCGCCCGGCTGACCGCCCGCGCGGCGGCCGGCCTGATCCGCTCCGCGCAGGCCGAGCACCCGGGCCGGTTCGTGCTGCTGGAGCACGACGGCGACCTGGCCGTGGAGACGGTGTCCGCCGCCGTCGCCTCCGGCGAGCCGTGGCTGCGGCACGACGCCGACGGCCTGCACGCCGCCCGCCTCATCCCGGCACCTGCGGACGATGCGACCGCACCGAGCCCGTGGTCGCCGGACGGCACGGTGCTCATCACCGGCGGCACCGGCGGGCTCGGGCCGCTGCTGGCCCACCACCTCGCCGAGGTCCACGGCGTGCGGCGCCTGTTGCTGGTCGGGCGCCGCGGCACGGCCGGCCCGGCCGCGCTTGCAGCCCTGCGCGGGCTCGGCGCCGAAGTGAGCGTCGCCGCGTGCGACGTCGCCGACCCCGACGCCCTCGCCGCCCTCCTGGCCGCGCAGCCGGCTGAGCATCCGATCACCGCCGTCGTGCACGCCGCCGCGGTCCCGGCCGACGGCGTGATCAGGGGCCTGACACCCGAGCGGCTCGCCGCGGGACTGCGGTCCAAAGTGGACGGCGCCTGGAACCTGCACCGGCTCACCGCTCGCCTCGGCCTGCGCGCGTTCGTGCTGTTCTCCTCCGCCGCCGGGGTGCTCGGCACCGCCGGACAGGGCGCCTACGCGGCCGCCAACGCGTTCCTCGACGAACTGGCCGAGGTCCGGGCCGCGGCCGGGCGGCCCGCCCAGTCCCTCGCCTGGGGCCTCTGGGACACCGCGACCGGGCTGACCGCGCACCTGTCTGAGGCGGACCGGCAGCGGCTCTCCCGCGCCGGACTCGCCCCGATGCCGCCGGCCGATGCCCTCGCCCTGTTCGACGCCGCCACCGCCCGGCCTGATGCGGCGCTGGTCACCGCCGCGTGGCACACGCCGCCCGCTCCGGTTGCCGCGCCGCCGTCACCCGCGCCGAGCCCCGCCGGACGAAAGCTCCCGGCGGTCGACCTCGGCACGCTGGTGCTGGAGCACGCCGCGGTCGTCCTCGGCTACGCCGACGGTGCCCGGATCGACCCCGCCCGCGCCTTCCGCGACCTCGGCCTGGACTCCCTCGGCGTGCTGGACCTGCGCAACCGGCTCGCCGAGGCCACCGGCCTGCCCTTGGCGGCGACCGTGGTGTTCGACTTCCCGACCCCGGCCGCGCTCGCCGGGTACCTGGCCGACCTCGTGGGCGCCGGCGAACCAGGGCCGGTCGAGGAACCGGCCGGCTTGCCGGACGCACCCGATCCCGGGACCGCCGACGACCCGATCGCGATCGTCGGGATGGCGTGCCGCTACCCCGGCGGCATCGGCTCGCCCGAGGACCTGTGGCGGGTGGTGGCCGGCGGCACGGACGCGATCTCCGGCTTCCCCGAGGACCGTGGCTGGGACCTCGCCGCCCTGCACGACCTCGCCGCCGCCCACCTCGGCGACGGCTACCGGCAGGCGGGCGGCTTCCTGGCCGGTGCCGCCGACTTCGACGCCGACTTCTTCGGCATCTCCCCGCGCGAGGCCCTCGCCATGGACCCGCAGCAGCGGCTGCTGCTGGAGACGTCCTGGGAGGCGGTCGAGCGGGCCGGCATCGACCCGGCGGCGCTGCGCGGCAGCGCGACCGGCGTGTTCTTCGGCGTCATGCACCACGACTACGCCCTCGCCCTGCAGGACACGCCCGAGGATCTCGACGGCTACCGGGCCAACGGCAGCGCGGGCAGCGTGGCCTCGGGCCGGGTCTCCTACACCCTGGGCCTTGCGGGTCCGGCGGTCACCGTCGACACGGCCTGCTCGTCGTCGCTGGTCGCGCTGCACCTGGCCGGCCAGTCGCTGCGGCTGGGGGAGTGCTCCCTCGCTCTGGTCGGCGGGGTGGCGGTGATGGCCACGCCCGGCGTGTTCGTGGAGTTCGCCCGGCAGCGCGGCCTGTCGCCCGACGGCCGGTGCCGGTCCTTCGCCGACACCGCGGACGGCACGGGTTGGTCCGAGGGCGTCGGCGTCCTGGTGGTCGAGCGGCTCTCCGACGCCCGCCGCAACGGCCACGAGGTCCTCGCCGTGGTCCGCGGCACGGCGGTCAACTCCGACGGCGCGTCCAACGGCCTCACCGCCCCGAACGGGCTCGCACAGCAGCGGGTCATCCGCCAGGCCCTCGCGGCGGCGAATCTGTCCACGGTGGACGTGGACGTGGTGGAGGGCCACGGCACGGGCACCCGATTGGGTGACCCGATCGAGGCGCAGGCCTTGCTCGCGACGTACGGCCAGGACCGCCCGGCACCGCTGCTGCTCGGCTCGATCAAGTCCAACCTCGGCCATACCCAGGCCGCGGCGGGCGTGGCCGGTGTGATCAAGATGGTCCTCGCCATGCGGCACGGGGTGGTACCGGCCTCGCTGCACGCCGACCGCCCGTCGTCGCACGTCGACTGGTCGGCCGGCGCGATCCGGCTGGCGGACACGGCCCAGGACTGGCCGGAGGCGGACCGTCCGCGCCGGGCCGGGGTGTCGTCGTTCGGCATCAGCGGCACGAACGCCCACGTCGTCCTCGAACAGGGCCCGGCCCGGCCGGAGCCCGCCCCGGTCGGCGGCGTGGTCCCGGTGCCGCTGTCGGCCCGCACCGAGCCGGCGCTGCGCGAGCAGGCGGGCCGGCTGCTGTCCCACCTGGACGGCGGCACGCTCGCCGACCTGGCCCGCTCGCTCGCCACCGGCCGGGCCGCCCTCCCGGTCCGCGCCGCTGTCGTGGCCGCCGACCGGGCCGAACTCGCCGCCGGCCTCACCGCCCTCGCCGCCGGTTCGGCGCCGGTGGTGGAGGTGGCGGGCGCGCCGCGGGTGGGTGTGGTGTTCGCGGGTCAGGGTTCGCAGCGGGTGGGGATGGGGCGGGAGCTGGCCGGGCGGTTCCCGGTTTTCGCGGAGGCGTGGGGTGAGGTTGGGGCGTTGCTGCCGGAGGTGGATGAGGCGCGGCTGGATGCGACGGAGGTGGCGCAGCCGGCGTTGTTCGCGTTGGAGGTGGGGTTGTTCCGGTTGCTGGAGTCGTGGGGGATTCCGGTGGAGGCGGTGGTGGGGCACTCGGTCGGTGAGATCGCGGCCGCGCACGTTGCTGGAGTGTTGTCGGTGGCGGACGCGGCGGCGTTGGTGGTGGCTCGGGGTCGGTTGATGGGGTCGCTGCCTGCCGGTGGGGTGATGGTGGCGGTGGAGGCGGCGGAGGACGAGGTGGTGCCGTTGTTGATGGATGGGGTTGCCGTCGGGGCGGTGAACGGTCCGCGGTCGGTGGTGTTGTCGGGGGTGGCGGAGGCGGTTGATGCGGTGGTGGCGGGGTTGGGGCGGCGGTCGCGGCGGTTGCGGGTGTCGCATGCGTTCCATTCGCCGTTGATGGCGCCGATGCTGGCGGAGTTCCGGGCGGTGGCGGAGGGACTGTCGTATCGGCGTCCGACGTTGGCGGTGGTATCGACGGTGACGGGGCGGCCGGCGTCCATGGACCGGCCGGAGTACTGGGTCGAGCAGGTGAGCGCCACCGTGCGCTTCGCCGATGCCATCGCCACCGCCGCCGGTCTTGGCATCGGGGCGTTCATTGAGGCCGGGCCGGACGCCTCGCTCACTGCCCTGGTGCGCCAGATCGCCGGGCCCGGTCCGGTGGCGGTGCCGCTGCTGCGGCCCGACGCCGAGGAACGCACCGCGGCGGCCGCGCTCGGCGCGCTGTTCACCGCCGGGATCCCGCTGCCGAGGTCCGCCTACCCGGCCGGGGCGCGGCGGGTCGACCTGCCGACGTATCCCTTCCAGCGCGAGCGGTTCTGGCCGCGCACCGCCACGCCGGACGGCACGGCAACCGACCGCTGGCGGCACGCCGTCGAGTGGCGGCCCCTCACCCCGGCACTGGCCGTGCCGGACGGGACCTGGCTGCTCGCCGGGCCCGGCGCCGCCGACGTCCGCGCCGCCCTGGCCGCCTCGGCGCTGGACACGATCGACGTGGACCTCGGCGACGTCGAGGCCGCGCTGCGCCGGGAGCCGGCGCCCGCCGGCGTCCTGCTGCTCCCGCCCGCCGGCGACCCGATCGCGCCGGTGCCCGTTGACGGGCTCGCCGAACTCGTCCGGGCCGCCGAGGCGAGCGGCGTGGCCGCGCCGCTGTGGTGCCTCACCCGCGGCGCCGTGGCCGCCGCCGCCGGTGACGCCGTCGCCCGCCCCGGCCAGGCCACGCTGTGGGGCCTCGGGCGGACCGCCGCCGTCGAGCACCCGCGCCGCTGGGGCGGCCTGATCGACCTGCCCGAGGACCTCGGCGGCGACGCCGTCGCCGCGCTGCTGGCCGTCCTGGCGGCGCCGGGCGGCGAGGACGAGATCGCCGTGCGGCCGGGCGGCGCCCTCGTCCGGCGCCTGGCCGCCGCGCCCGCGCCGCGGCCGGCCCGCCGGTTCGGCCCGCAGGGCACGGCCCTGGTCACCGGGGCGACCGGGGCGCTCGGCGGACGCGTCGCACGGTGGCTCGTCGCACAGGGCGCCACCTCGCTGCTGCTGACCAGCCGCCGCGGGCCCGACGCCCCCGGCGCCGATGCACTGGTCCGCGACCTCACCGCCGGTGGGGCCCGGGTCGACCTGGTCGCCGCCGACGCCGCCGACCGGGGCGCCCTGGCCGCCGCCCTTGCCCGCGTTCCCGCCGGCGCGCCGCTCACCGCGGTCTTCCACGCGGCCGGCGTCCTCGACGACGGCGTCCTCGCGGCGCTGACCCCCGGCCGCTTCGCCGCCGTGCTCGCCGCCAAGGCCGGCGCCGCCCGCCACCTGCACGAGCTCACCGCGGACCGGGACCTCGCCGACTTCGTGCTCTTCTCCTCGCTCGCCGGCACCGTCGGCGCGGCCGGGCAGGCCAACTACGCCGCGGCCAACGCCTACCTCGACGCCCTCGCCGCACACCGGCGGGCCGCCGGCCGGCCCGCCACCGCCGTCGCCTGGGGCCCGTGGGCCGGTGGCGGCATGGCCGACGAGGCCGCCGTCCGGGCCCGCCTCGACCGCACCGGCCTACGCCCGCTGCCGCCCGCCGCCGCGCTGACCGCCCTGCGCCGCGCCCTGGAGACCGGCGACACCGCCGTGACCGTCGCCGACGCGGACTGGGCGAAATATCGCGCCGCCAGCACCGCGGGCCGCCCCGCGCCGCTCCTCGCCGCGATCGCGCCCGAGCGGCCGGCCGCACCGGAGCGGCCGGACGCCGTCGAACGGCCCGGCCTGGCGCGGCTGAGCGCGGGTGCCCGGCGGCGGGCGCTGCTGGACGCCGTCACCGCGCACGTCGCCGGGGTCCTCGGCCACGCCGACCCGGCCCGGGTCGGCGTGGCCCGGCCGTTCTCCGCCCTCGGCTTCGACTCGCTTATGGCGGTCGAGCTGCGCAACCGGATCGACGCGGCCACCGGCGCCGGGCTGTCCGCGGCCGCCGTCTACGACTACCCCACCGCCGAGGCCCTCGCCGCACACCTCGACGAGCTCCTCGCCGGCGGCGAAACGCCGGCCACCGCCGCGCCGGGGCGGGACGATCCGCTCGGGGACGACCCGATGGTGATCGTCGGCATGGCCTGCCGGTTCCCCGGCGGGGCGAGCACGCCGGAGGCGTTCTGGGAGCTGCTGGTCGCCGGCACCGACGCGCTCACCCCGTTTCCGGCCGACCGCGGCTGGGACGGCCTCGGCGAGGGGCTGCCGCCGGTCGGCGGGTTCCTCGACGACGTCGCCGGCTTCGACGCGGCCCTGTTCGAGCTGTCGCCGAACGAGGCCCTGGCGATGGACCCGCAGCAGCGGCTGCTCCTCGAAGTGGCCTGGGAGGCGCTGGAGCGGGCCGGGGTACCCCCGCTGAGCCTGCACGGCTCGACCGCCGCCGTGTTCGTCGGCACCAACGGCCAGGACTACGCCGGCCTGCTGCAGCGGGCGCCGGGCGGCGGCGCCCACGCCGGCACCGGCAACGCGGCCAGCGTCATGTCCGGCCGGCTGTCCTACGTGCTCGGCGCCGAGGGGCCCTCGCTCACCGTCGACACCGCCTGCTCGTCGTCGCTGGTCGCGCTGCACCTCGCCGGACAGGCGCTGCGCCACGGCGAGACGGGTCTCGCCCTGGTCGCCGGGGTGACGGTGATGGCCACGCCGCGGGTGTTCGAGGAGTTCGCCGTCCAGGGCGGGCTCGCCGCCGACGGCCGCTGCAAGGCGTTCTCCGACGACGCCGACGGCACCGGCTGGGGCGAGGGCGTCGGCGTGCTGGTGGTGGAGCGCCTCTCCGCGGCCCGCCGCAACAACCACGACGTGCTGGCCGTGGTCCGCGGCACCGCGGTGAACTCCGACGGCGCCTCCAACGGCCTGACCGCGCCCAACGGCCCCGCCCAGCGCCGGGTCATCCGGCAGGCCCTCGCCGCGGCCGGGCTCACGCCGGCCGAGGTCGACGTCGTGGAGGCGCACGGCACCGGCACCCGGCTCGGTGACCCGATCGAGGCGCGGGCTCTGCTGGAGGCGTACGGCGGCGAGCGCGCCCACCCGCTGCTGCTCGGCTCGGTCAAGTCGAACATCGGCCACACCCAGGCCGCCGCCGGCGTGGCCGGCGTCATCAAGACGGTCCTCGCGCTGCGGCACCGCACCGTGCCCGCGACCCTGCACGCCGCCACGCCGTCCACCCGGGTCGAGTGGCCGGCCGGTCAGCTGGAGATCGCCACCACCGCCCGCCCGTGGCCGCCGACCGGCCGCCCCGCCCGGGCGGGCGTCTCGGCGTTCGGCATCAGCGGCACCAACGCCCACGTCCTGCTCGAGGCCGCACCGGCCACCCTGGCCGAGAGCCCCGCGGGCGAGGACGGCGCGGTCGCGTGGGCCCTGTCCGCCCGCACCGGCGAGGCACTGACCGTGCAGGCCGAACGGCTCGCCGTGCTGCTCGACGACCGCCCGGAGGCGCGCCTCGCCGACGTCGCGCACTCCCTCGCCGGGGGCCGCTCCCCGCTGGAGCACCGCGCGGTCGTGGTCGGGGCGACGGCGCAGGAGATCCGCGCCGGCCTCGCCGGGCTGCGCGCCGGAACCGCCGCGCCCGGCCTGGTCCGCGCCACCGCGCGGCGAACCCCGGTCACCGCCCTGCTGTTCGCCGGCCAAGGCTCGCAGCGGGCCAGGATGGGCCTCGACCTCGCCGGTCGGTACCCCATCATGGCGAACGCCTTCGACGAGGCGCTCGACGCCGCCGATCCCGGGCTGGCCCGGCCGCTGCGCGCGGTCCTGGCCGCCGACCCCGGCACCCCCGACGCGGCCCTGCTCGACCGCACCGGCTACGCCCAGCCGGCCCTGTTCGCCCTCGAGATCGCGCTGTACCGGCTCGTCACCGCCTGGGGCGTCGCCCCCGACGTGCTGGTCGGGCACTCGATCGGCGAGATCGCCGCCGCCCACGCGGCCGGCGTGCTGTCCCTCGGCGATGCCGGGGCGCTGGTCGCCGCCCGGGCAAGGCTGATGGACGCGCTGCCCCGCGGCGGCGCGATGCTCGCCGTCCAGGCCACCGAGGCGGAGGCCGCCGAGCTGCTCGCCGGGCTGGAGGGGATCGGCATCGCCGCGGTCAACGGCCCGCGGGCCGTCGTCGTCGCCGGCGCCGAGGACGCGGTGCGGACCGCCGTCGCCCGGGCCCGCGAACGGGGCCGCCGGGCCGGGCTGCTGCGCGTCTCGCACGCCTTCCACTCCCCGCTCATGGAGCCGATGCTCGCCGGCTTCCGCCGGGTCGCCGACGGGCTCGCCTACGCCGCGCCCGCCGTGCCGGTGGTGTCCACCGTGACCGGCGCCCCGGCCGGCCCGGACCTGCTCACCGACCCCGGCCACTGGGTCCGCCAGGTCCGCGAGCCGGTCCGCTTCGCCGACGCCGTCCGGGCCGCCGGGGCGGGCGTCCACCTGGAGCTGGGACCGGACGGCACCCTGTCCGGGGCCGCCCTGGACACGCTCGGCGATACGGTGGCCGTCCCGGTGCTGCGGCGCGACCGGGACGCGACCACCACCCTCCTGACCGCCCTCGCGACGCTGCATGCCCAGGGGGTACCGGTCGATCTGGCCGCCGCCCACGCCCCGGCCCGCCCGCGCAGGGTGCCGCTGCCGACGTACCCGTTCCAGCGGGCCCGCTACTGGCCCGGCGTCGCCCCGGCGATCTCCCCGCGCACCCGGCCCTGGCTGGCCGACCACGTCATCGACGGCCGGCTGCTGCTGCCCGGCACCGCCCTGCTCGACCTGGCCCTGGCGGCGGGCCGGGCGCACGGCTGCGACCGCGTCGACGAGCTCACCCTCGCCGCCCCCGTCGTCCTGGGCCCCGCCGGCGCCGAGGTCCGGACCGAGGTCGCCGAGCCCGGCCGCGACGGGCGGCGCCCGGTGCGCATCCTGGCCCGCGGTGAGCACGGCGCCTGGAACCTCCACGCCGAAGGCTTCCTGAGCGGGGGTACCCCGGCCGCCTCCCGCGCCGCCGAGGCCTGGCCCCCGGCCGGCGCCGCCGAGGCCGACCTGACCGGCTTCTACCCCCGGCTGGCCGCCCGCGGCTACCACTACGGGCCCGCGTTCCAGGGCCTGCGCGCGGCGTGGACCGGCCCCGGCGCCGAGGTCTACGCGGAGGTACACGCCCCCGCCGAGGTCACCGACACCGGCGAGTACCCCTTGCACCCGGCGCTGCTCGACGCGGTGCTGCACGCGGCCGCCCTCGGCGGCGCCGTCGGCACCGACGCCGCCCGCATCCCGTTCGCCTGGCGCGGCGTCACCGTGACCCGGGCCGGCGCCTCCGTGCTGCGCGCCCGGATCATGCCCGCCGGCCCGGACACCGTCGCGATCGCCATCACCGACGGCGCCGGCCGCCCGGTGGCCGCGATCGAGGCGCTGACCCTCCGCCCGGCCGCCCCCGCCCACCGCGCCGGCCTGTTCACCGTCGCCTGGGAGCCGATCGCCGACGCACCGCCGGTGGAGCCGGACCTGATATTCGCCGAGGTGGAGACCGCGGAGGCGGCCCTGGCCGCCGTCCAGCGGGCGACCGGCCGGCTCGCGGTGACGACCCGGGGCGCCGTCGAGGCGGGCGGCGTACAGCCGGAGCCCGACCGCGCCGCCGCGTGGGGGCTGCTGCGCACCGCGCAGACCGAGGACCCCGGCCGGCTCATCCTCGCCGACCTCGACGCCGCCGCCGACCCGCGCGCGGTCGTGACCCGCGCCCTCGCCGCCGGCGAGCCCCAGGTCGCCGCCCGCGACGGAGCCGTGCTCGCGCCGCGCCTGCGCCCGCTGCCCCCGGCCGCCGGGCCCGCGCGGCCGTTCGCCGAGCCCGGCCGCACCGTGCTGATCACCGGCGGCACCGGCGCCCTCGGCGCCGCCCTCGCCCGGCACCTGGTGGCCGCGCACGGCGTGCGGCACCTCGTCCTCGCCGGCCGCTCCGGGCCGGCCGCCGCCGGCGCAACCGAACTCGCCGCCGAACTCGCCGCGCGCGGCGCCCAGGTCGCGATCGAGGCGTGCGACGCCGGCGACCGGGCGGCCGTGGCGGCCCTGCTGGACCGCATCCCGGCCGAGCACCCGCTGGGCGCCGTGGTCCACGCGGCCGGAGTCCTCGACGACGGCGTCGTGGCGGCGCTCACCCCCGACCGGCTGGCCGGCGTGCGCCGGCCGAAGCTCGACGGCGCCCGCCACCTCGACGAGCTGACCCGCGGCCTGGGCATCACCGCGTTCGTGCTGTTCTCGTCGGTCGCCGGGCTGCTCGGCGGTGCCGGGCAGGGCAACTACGCCGCCGCCAACGCCGGCCTCGACGCGCTCGCCCGCCGCCGCCACGCGGCCGGCCTCCCGGCCACCAGCATCGCGTGGGGGCCGTGGGACGCCGCCGGCATGACCGCCGATGCCGGGCCGGCGGACCGGGCCCGGGTGGGGCGGGCCGGCATCGCGTTCCTCGGCGCGGACGCGGCCCTGCGGCTGTTCGACGCGGCCGTCGCCTCGGCCGAGCCGGTGGTGGCCGCCCTCGCCCTCGACCCGCGCGCGGCCGTGCCGGCCGAGGTTCCGGCCCTGCTGCGAGCCGTCCTGCTGGCCGGGGGTACCACCGCCGAAACGACGTCGGCGGCACTGCCACGGCTGGTGACCGAGCAGCTGGCCGCGGTGCTCGGCCATGCGCCCGGCGCCATCGACCTGGAGAGCCCGTTCACCGCCCTCGGCGTCGACTCGCTCACCGCCGTCCAGCTGCGCAACGGCCTCGCCGCCGCCACCGGCCTGCCGCTGCCCGCGACCCTCGTCTTCGACCACCCCACGCCCGCCGCCGTCATCGCGCTCCTCGGCCGCGAACTGCGCGGCGAACCGGCGGCCCGGCCGGTGCCGCCCCCGCTGCCCGCGGCGCCCGCGCCCGGCGACGACCCGGTCGTCATCATCGGCATGGGCTGCCGCTACCCCGGCGGGATCGCCTCGCCGGACGAGCTGTGGCGGTTCGTGCTCGACGGCGGCGACGCGATCTCGGCGTTCCCCACCGATCGCGGCTGGGACCTGGCGGCGCTGTTCGACGCCGACCCGGACCGCGCCGGCACCTCCTACGTGCGCTCGGGCGGCTTCCTGCACGACGCGGCGCTGTTCGACGCGGGCTTCTTCGGGATGAGCCCGCGGGAGGCCCTGGCCACCGATACGCAGCAGCGGTTGCTGCTGGAGACGTCGTGGGAAGCGGTGGAGCGGGCGGGTGTCGACCCGCGGTCGCTGCGCGGCAGCGCGACCGGGGTGTTCTTCGGCGTGATGTACAACGACTACGCCGAGGCGCTCAAGGGCAACCCCGAGGCCGAGGGCTACCAGGGCAACGGCAGCGCGCCGAGCGTCGCCTCCGGCCGGGTCTCCTACACCCTCGGCCTTGAGGGTCCGGCGGTCACGGTCGACACGGCCTGCTCGTCGTCGCTGGTCGCGCTGCACCTCGCCGCTCAGGCGCTGCGGCAGGGGGAGTGCTCGCTCGCCCTGGTCGGCGGCGTCACGGTGATGTCGACGCCGCAGACGTTCGTCGAGTTCAGCCGGCAGCGCGGCCTGGCCGGCGACGGCCGGTGCAAGTCCTACGCCGACGCCGCCGATGGCGTCGGCTGGTCCGAGGGCGTCGGCGTGCTCGTGGTCGAGCGGCTTTCCGACGCCCGGCGCCACGGTCACGAGGTCCTGGCCGTGGTGCGCGGGTCGGCGGTCAACCAGGACGGCGCGTCGAACGGGCTGACGGCGCCGAACGGCCCGTCGCAGCAGCGGGTGATCCGGCAGGCTCTCGCGGCGGCCGGGCTGTCCACGGTGGACGTTGACGTGGTGGAGGGCCACGGCACCGGCACCCGGCTGGGCGACCCGATCGAGGCGCAGGCGTTGCTGGCGACGTACGGCCAGGACCGGTCGACGCCGCTGCTGCTCGGCTCGATCAAGTCGAACCTGGGGCATACGCAGGCCGCCGCGGGCGTGGCCGGCGTCATCAAGATGGTCCTGGCCATGCGGCACGGCATCGTGCCCCGCACCCTGCACCTCGACGCGCCGTCGTCCCAGGTGGACTGGACGGCCGGCGCGATCGACCTGGTCGCCGACACCGCCGAGTGGCCCGGCGGCGGGCGGATCCGGCGGGCGGGCGTCTCCTCTTTCGGCATCAGCGGCACCAACGCCCATGTCATCCTCGAACAGGGCCCCGAGCCCGTCCCCGCACCGCCGGACGCCGAGCCCGGCCCCGTCGCCTGGGTCGTCACCGGCCGCACCGAGGAGGCCGTGCGCGCCCAGGCCGCGCGGCTGAGCACCCACCCGCCCCTGCGGCCCGCCGACGTCGCCGCCTCGCTCGCCCTCACCCGCACCGCCTTCCGCTACCGCGCCGCCGCGACCGGCACCGACCCGCGCGCCCGCCTGGCCGGCATCGCCGACGGTTCGATGCCGGTGACGGCGGCGGCGGGCGCGCCGCGGGTGGCTGTGATGTTCGCGGGTCAGGGTTCGCAGCGGGTGGGGATGGGCCGCGAGCTGGCCGGGCGGTTCCCGGTTTTCGCGGAGGCGTGGGGCGAGGTTGGGGCGTTGCTGCCGGAGGTGGACGAGGCGCGGCTGGATGCGACGGAGGTGGCGCAGCCGGCGTTGTTCGCGTTGGAGGTGGGGTTGTTCCGGTTGCTGGAGTCGTGGGGGATTCCGGTGGAGGCGGTGGTGGGGCACTCGGTCGGTGAGATCGCGGCCGCGCACGTTGCTGGAGTGTTGTCGGTGGCGGACGCGGCGGCGTTGGTGGTGGCCCGGGGTCGGTTGATGGGGTCGCTGCCTGCCGGTGGGGTGATGGTGGCGGTGGAGGCGGCGGAGGACGAGGTGGTGCCGCTGTTGACGGATGAGGTTGCCGTCGGGGCGGTGAACGGCCCGCGGTCGGTGGTGCTGTCGGGGGTGGCGGAGGCGGTCGATGCGGTGGTGGCGCGGTTGGGGCGGCGGTCGCGGCGGTTGCGGGTGTCGCATGCGTTCCATTCGCCGTTGATGGCGCCGATGCTGGCGGAGTTCCGGGCGGTGGCGGAGGGACTGTCGTATCGGCGCCCGTCGTTGGCGGTGGTGTCGGAGGGCATGGACGGGCCGGAGTACTGGGTCGAGCAGGTGAGCGCCACCGTGCGCTTCGCCGACGCGGTCCGGGCGCTGCGCGGCCACGGCGTGACGGCGTTCCTCGAAGCGGGCCCGGACGCGACCCTCAGCGCCGCGGTCCTCGACACGCTCGGCGGCGACGGGGTGCTCGCCGTGCCGATGCTGCGCCGCGACCGGCCCGAGCCGCAGGCCGCCGTCGAGGCCGCGGCCGCGCTGCGCGTGCACGGCGTCGAGCTGGACCCGGTCGCCGCCCTGGCCGGCGGCAGCACCCGCCGGGTCGCCCTGCCCACCTACCCGTTCCAGCACCGCCGCTACTGGCCGCCCCGCCGCGCCGACGGCCGTCCGCGGGTCGCCGGGCTGCAGGCCCAGACGCACCCGCTGCTCACCGCCGGCACCGCCCTGCCCGGCCGCGGCGCCCACCTGTTCACCGGCCAGGTCTCGGCCGCGGAGCACCCGTGGCTGGCCGGGCACCGGGTGCGCGGCGCGGTCCTGCTGCCCGGCACCGCCCAGCTCGACCTGGTCGCCTGGGCCGGCGCGGCCCTGGGCGTGCCCCACGTGGCGGAGCTGACCCTGGAGGCGCCGCTGACCGTCGCCGACACCCGCCTGCAGGTGCTGGTCGACGCCCCCGACGAGCAGGGCACGCGGACGGTCACCATCCACTCGGCCGCCGCCGATGACGACGCGTGGGTACGGCACGCCTCAGGCACCCTCCGCCCCGCCCCCGGCACCGACAGCGCGCCCGACCTCGACCCCTGGCCGCCCGCCGGCGCGACCCCGATCGACCTGACCGGCGTCTACGACCGCCTTGCCGGGCACGGCCTGGACTACGGGCCGGCGCTGCGCGGGCTGCGCGCCGCCTGGCGCGCGGGCGCGGACGTGATCGCCGAGGTCACTCTGCCGGATGTGGGCGACCTCGACGCCTACGCCGTGCACCCGGCCTTGCTCGATGCCGCCCTGCACGCCGCCGTCCTCACCGCGGCGGGCGACGACGGGTCGACGCGGCTGCCGTTCGCCTGGACGGATGTGACCGTCCGGGCCACCGCCGACACCGTCCTGCGCGCCCGCCTCGCCCCGGCCGGCGACCCCGACCGCCTCACGCTGACCGTCACCGACACCGCCGGCCGCCCGGTCGTCACCGCCCGGACCCTCGCCCTCCGGCCGCTGCCGGCCGCCGCGCCCGACGGGCTCTACGAGGTCGCCTGGGTCGAGGCCGGCCGGGTCACTCCGGCCGCAGTCCCGGACGCCCCGGTCTTCACCCCGAGCGGCGACGACCGGCTCGCCGAGGCCCTCGAACGGATCCAGGCCGCGATGGCGGGCGGCGGGCGGCTGCTCGTGCGCATCGGCGCGGACCTCGCGGACGCGGCCGTGGGCGGCCTGGTCCGGGCCGCGCAGGCCGAGTACCCCGGCCGCATCGTGCTGGTCGAGGCCGACGACGACGCCGCACTGCCGGCCGCGTTCGCGACGGGGGAGCCGCACGTCCGGGTCCGCGACGGGGTCGTCTGCGTGCCGCGCCTCGCCCCGGCTCCCGCCGGTACCGCCGAAACCGCCTGGGATCCGAACGGCACGGTGCTGATCACCGGCGGCACCGGCGGGCTCGGCGCCCTGCTCGCCCGCCACCTCGTCACCCGGCACGGCGCGCGGCACCTGTTGCTGGCCAGCCGGCGCGGCCCGGACGCGCCCGGCGCCGCCGCCCTGACCGCCGACCTCGCGGCCCTGGGCGCCGACGTCACCGTGGCCGCCTGCGACGTTTCCGACCGCGCCGCCGTGGACGCGCTGGTCGCCGCGGTCCCCGCCGCCCACCCGCTGACCGCGGTCGTCCACGCGGCCGGCGTGCTCGACGACGGCGTCATCGACGCTCTCGACCGGCGGCGGCTCGCCACCGTGTTCGCCGCCAAGGCCGGCGCCGCCCGGCACCTGCACGAGGCCACGCGGGACCTCCCGCTGGCCGGGTTCGTGCTCTTCTCCTCGGTCGCCGGGGTGCTCGGCGCCGCCGGTCAGGGCAACTACGCCGCCGCCAACGCCTACCTCGACGCCCTCGCCGCCCACCGCCGCGCGGCCGGCCGGCCCGCCCTGTCCATCGCCTGGGGCGCCTGGGACACCGGCGCCGGCATGGCGGGCGCCCTCGACCCGGCCGCCCGGCAGCGCCTCGCCCGGGCCGGGCTGCCGCCGCTCACCGCGGAGCAGGGACTGGCGCTGTTCGACGCCGCCCTCACCGCCGGGGCGCCGGCCGTCGTCGCCGCCCGCGTGGACCGCGCCCGGCTCGCCGCCGCGCCGGACGTCCCGCCGCCGCTGCGCGACCTCGTGCCGCGCACGGTGGCGCCGGCCGCCGCCGGCTGGCGCGAGCGCATCGCCGGCCTCGCCGGGCCCGACCGGGAACGCATCACCGTCACCCTCGTCCGCAACCAGGTCGCGGCCGTGCTCGGCCACGACGGGCCCGACACCGTGCCCGCCGCCGGGGCGCTGGGCGACCTCGGTTTCGACTCGCTGACCGCGCTGGACCTGCGCAACCGGCTGGCCGCCGCGACCGGGCTGAGCCTGCCCGCCACCCTCGTCTTCGACCACCCCACCCCGGCCCGCATCGCCGCGCACCTGCTCGACGCGGCCGCCCCGCCCGAACCCACCGCCAGTCCCGCCGGGCCGGCCCCGGATCCGCTGGCCGAGCTGGACCGGCTGGAGGCCGCCTTCGCCGGCGGGCCGGTCCCGGACGCCGACCGGCAGCAGCTGCGCCGCCGGCTGCTGGCCGTGCTCAGCACGCTCGGCGACCCGGACGGCTCCACACCCGGCGCGCTCGACGCGGCCACCGACGACGAACTGTTCGCGATCCTCGATGACTGACCGAACGGTGGCCATGAGCAACGAAGAGAAACTGCGCGGCTACCTGCGCAAGGCGACCGCCGACCTGCTCCAGGCCCGGGAGCGGGTGCTGCAGCTGGAGTCCGGCCGGCACGAGCCGATCGCCGTGGTCGGCATGGCCTGCCGGTACCCGGGCGGCATCGACGGTCCCGACGACCTCTGGCGGCTGGTGCTGGCCGGCGGCGACGGCATCGGCGAGTTCCCCGGCGACCGCGGGTGGGATCTGGCCGCCCTCTACCACCCCGACCCGGAGCACCCCGGCACCTCGTACACCCGCCACGGCGGCTTCCTGCGCGACGTCGCCGCCTTCGACGCCGAACTCTTCGGCATCTCCCCGCGCGAGGCCCTCGCCATGGACCCGCAGCAGCGGCTGCTGCTGGAGACGTCGTGGCGGGCGTTCGAGGACGCCGGGATCGACCCGCACACGCTGCGCGGCAGCCGCGGCGGCGTGTTCGTGGGCGCGATGTACCATGACTACGCCACCGGTCCGGTCGAGTTCCCGGCCGAGGCGGAGGGCTTCCTCGGCGTCGGCACCGCCGGCAGCGTCCTGTCGGGCCGGCTCGCCTACACCTACGGCCTGGAGGGCCCGGCCGTCACCGTCGACACCGCCTGCTCCTCGTCGCTGGTCGCGCTGCACCTGGCCGGGCAGGCGCTGCGGGCCGGGGAGTGCGACCTGGCCCTGGCCGGCGGCGTCACCGTCATGGCCACCGCCGACGCGTTCGTCGACTTCAGCCGGCAGCGGGCGCTGTCGCCGTCCGGCCGCTGCCGGTCGTACTCCGACGACGCCGACGGCACCGGCTGGTCCGAGGGCGTCGGCGTGCTCGTGCTGGAGAAGCTCTCCGACGCCCGCCGCAACGGCCATACCGTGCTGGCCGTCGTCCGCGGCACCGCGGTCAACCAGGACGGCGCCTCCACCACCCTCACCACCCCCAACGGCCCGTCACAGCAGCGGGTGATCCGCCAGGCCCTCGCCTCGGCCGGGCTCGACCCCGCCGACGTCGACGCGGTCGACGGGCACGGCACCGGCACCACCCTCGGCGACCCGATCGAGGCCCAGGCGCTGCTGGCCACCTACGGCCGCGAGCGCACCGAACCGCTCTGGCTCGGCTCGGTGAAGTCCAACCTCGGCCACACCCAGGCCGCCGCCGGCGTCGCCGGGCTGATCAAGATGATCCAGGCCATGCGGCACGGCGTGCTGCCGCGCTCCCTGCACGCCGGCGTGCCGTCGACCCGGGTCGACTGGGCGTCGGGCGCGGTCCGGGTGCTCACCGAGCAGCGGCCGTGGCCGGCGACCGGGCGGCCGCGCCGGGCCGGCGTCTCGTCGTTCGGGGTCAGCGGCACCAACGCCCACGTCATCGTCGAGCAGGCGCCGGAGGCGGAGCCGGCCGCGCCCGGCCCGGCGCGGCCCGCCGTGCCGTGGGTGCTGTCCGCGGCCACCGCGGCCGGGCTGGCCGACCAGGCGGCCGCGCTGCTCGCCTGGCGGGAAGCCCACCCGGACCAGGCCCCGCAGGACGTCGGTCTGTCGCTGGCCACCGCCCGAGCCGCGCTGGCGCACCGGGCGGCCGTGGTGGGCGCCGGCGACCGGCTGGCCGAGGCCCTCGCCGCCCTCGCCGACGGCGGCACCGCGCCCGGCGTGGTGCCCGGCGCCGACGCCTTCGCCGAGGGCGGCATCGTCTTCGTCTTCCCCGGCCAGGGCGGCCAGTGGGCCGGCATGGCGAGCGAGTTGCTCGACGCCGAGCCGGTGTTCGCCGCCCGGATGGCCGACTGCGAGCGGGCCCTGGCGCCGTACGTGGACTGGTCGCTGACCGACGTGATCCGCGGCGGCGACCCGCTGGAGCGAGTCGAGGTCGTCCAGCCCGCGCTGTTCGCGGTGATGGTGAGCCTGGCCGCGGTGTGGCAGTCCTACGGCGTGCGTCCGGCCGCCGTCGTCGGGCACTCCCAGGGCGAGATCGCCGCCGCCTGCGTGGCCGGTGCCCTGTCCCTGCCGGACGCGGCCCGCATCGTCGCCCTGCGCAGCGCCGCCGTCGCCGGATCGCTGGCCGGCACCGGCACCATGCTGTCCGTCGCCGCCCCCGCCGGCTGGGTGCGGGAACGCCTCGGCCCGGGCGCCGTGGTGGCCGCGGTCAACGGGCCGGACGCCACCGTCGTGTCCGGCGCCCGCGACAGCCTCGAGGCGCTCCTGGCCCGCTGCGGTGCCGACGGCGTGTGGGCCCGGATGGTCCCGGTCGACTACGCCTCGCACTCCCCGGCCGCCGACGCCCTGCGGGACCGGCTCCTGGCCGACCTGGCCCCGATCGCCCCCGGCCCGGCCGGCGTGCCGATCCGGTCCACGCTCACCGGCGACTGGCAGGACGGCGCCGGCCTCGACGCCGAGTACTGGTTCCGCAACCTGCGCGAGCCGGTGCTGTTCGCCGCCGCCGTGGAGGGGCTGCTCGCCGAGGGCTTCGACACGTTCGTGGAGTGCAGCCCGCACCCGGTGCTCACCGCCGGCGTCGAACAGACCGCCGAGGCCGCCGGGCGGTCCGTCGCCGCCCTCGGCACGCTGCGCCGCGACGCGGGCGGGCCGCAGCGCCTCGCCGCCGCCCTGGCCGAGGCGCACGGGCGCGGCGTGCGGGTCGACTGGGCCGCGGTGTTTCCCGGCGCGCGGCGGGTCCCGATCCCCGGGTACCGCTTCCGCCGCACCCGCTTCTGGCCCCGCCCCGCCGCTACCGCCGACCCCGGCGCGCTCGGCCTGGACGCGCCCGAACATCCGCTGCTCGGCGCCGCGCTCAGCGTCGCGGGCGGCGAGGCGGTGCTGTTCACCGGGCGGCTGTCGGCCCGCATGCAGCCGTGGCTCGCCGACCATGTCGTGGGCGGAGGGGTACTCGTGCCCGGCACCGCCCTGGTCGAGCTGGCCGGCCACGCGGCCGAGCGCACCGGCTGCGCGGTCGTCGAGGAGCTGACCCTGACCGCGCCGCTGCCGGTCGAGCCCGGCGGCGCCGTCACCGTGCAGACCGCGGTCGGCGCCCCCGACCCGGCCGGGCGGCGGAGCATCACCATCCATTCCCGGGCCGGCGACGGCTCCTGGACCCGGCACGCCACGGGCACCCTGGCCACCGCCGGCGCGCCGGTCGACGCCGCCGAGCTCGCCGCGTGGCCGCCGGCCGGCGCCGTGGAGCAGCCCCTCGACGAGCTGCGGGCCGGGCTCGCCGGGGCCGGCTTCGGCTACGGCCCGGCGTTCGGCGGGCTGCGGGCCGCCTGGCGGCGCGACGGCGACGTCTTCGCCGAGGTGGCGCTGCCGGACCGGGAGGCCGCCGACGCCCGCCGCTACGGGCTGCACCCCGCCCTGCTCGACGCCGCCGTGCAGGCGGCCGGGCTGCTCGACGGCGCGGCCGGGGCCCGGATCTCGTTCTCGTGGGACGGCGTGACGATCGCCGGCACCGGCGCGGCCGCGCTGCGGGTGCGGCTGCGGCGGACCGGGCCCGACGCGCTGAGCCTGCTCGCCGCCGACGACCGGGGCCGCCCGGTCGCCGCCGCCGGGCTGACGCTGCGGCCCTACGACCCCTCGGCGCCGCGCCCGCGCGGCGCGGGACGCCTGCTGCGCCTCGACTGGGTCCCGGCGCCCGGCGCGGCGCCCGGCCCGGACGCCGTCGTGCTGGACGTGCCGGCCGGCGCCGACGTCCACGAGGCCACCCGGTCGGTACTGGCCGCGCTGCAACGGTTCCTGGCCGACGACGGCGGAGCACGGCTCGTCGTGCGGACGAGGGGCGCCGTCTCCACCGCGCCCGACGAGCCCGTGCGCGAACTCGCCGGCGCCGCCGTCTGGGGCCTGGTCCGCGCGGCGCAGACGGAACACCCCGGCCGGTTCGTCCTGCTGGACACCGACAGCGACGGGCCCGTGCCGGGCCACGGTGACCGGCTTGCCGTCCGGCGCGGAGCGGTGCTCGTGCCCCGGCTCGGCCGCGGCCCCGAACCCGCCGGACCGGCCGTCCCGCTCGATCCGGACGGCACCGTCCTCATCACCGGCGGCACCGGCGCCCTCGGCGCGGTCCTCGCCCGGCACCTCGTCACCGAGCACGGCGTGCGGCACCTCCTGCTCGCCGGCCGCCGCGGCGCCCAGGCCCCGGGCGCCGCCGGCCTTGCCGCCGCCCTCACCGAGCTCGGCGCGAGCGTCCGGATCGCCGGCGGTGACCTCGGCGACCGGGCCACCGTCGCCGCCCTGCTGGCCGGCGTCCCCGCCGAACACCCGCTCACTGCCGTCGTCCACGCCGCCGGGATCAGCGCCGACGGCCTGCTCACCGCGCTCACCCCGGACCGGCTCGCCGCCGTGCTGCGGGCCAAGGCCGACACCGCCCGGCACCTGCACGAGCTCACCGCCGACCGGCCGCCGCACACGTTCGTGCTGTTCTCCTCGGCCGCCGGGCTGCTCGGCGGCGCGGGCCTCGGCCCCTACGCCGCCGCCAACGCCGTCCTGGACGCCCTCGCCACCCAGCGCCGCGCCGCCGGGCTGCCGGCCGTCTCCCTCGCCTGGGGCCTGTGGGACACCGAAGGCGGGCTCGCCGGCCGCGCCGATCGGGACCGCCTCGCCCGGTCGGGCCTGCCGGCCCTGGATGAGCGCGACGCGCTGGCCCTGTTCGACGCCGCCCTCGCCCACGACGACGCCGTCCTCGTGCCGCTCGCCCTCGACCCGGCCGCCCTGCGCGCCCGGACCGGGCCGCCCGACGAGTTCGCCCTGCTCGCCCCGCGCGCCGCCCGGCGCGCCCTCGCCGGGCCGGACGGTGGGGCGCCGGACGCCGGGTTCGCCGACCGGCTCGCCGCGCTGCCCGCCGCCGAGCGGGACGCGCTGCTGCTGCGCGTGGTCGTCGACGCCGCCGCCGACGTGCTCGGCCACGCATCCGCCGAGGCCGTGCGGCCCCGCCGCGCCTTCAAGGACCTCGGCTTCGACTCCGTCACCGCCGTGGAGCTGCGCAACCGCCTCGCCGCCGCCACCGGGGCGCGGCTGCCCGCCACGCTGCTGTTCGACCACCCGAACCCCGAGGCGCTGGTCCGCCACCTGCGCGTCCTCCTGCTCGCCGGCCGGCCCGCGACCACACCTGCGGCACCGGCCGCGGCGCCGGCGACCGGCGACCCGATCGCCATCGTCGGCATGGCCTGCCGCTTCCCGGGCGGCGTCACCACCCCCGAGGGCCTGTGGGAGCTCCTCGCCGCCGGGCGGGACACGGTCGGCGACATCCCCGCCGACCGCGGCTGGGACCTCGACGAGCTGGAGGCCGCCACCGGCGCGCCGATCCCGCGCCGGGCCGCGTTCCTGGCCGACATCGCCGGGTTCGACGCCGCGTTCTTCGGGGTGTCGCCCCGCGAGGCCCTCGCGATGGATCCGCAGCAGCGGCTCCTGCTCGAGGTCGCCTGGGAGGCCCTGGAACGGGCC
Source organism: Dactylosporangium sp. CA-092794 (assembly GCF_050948465.1). Taxonomy (NCBI): domain Bacteria; kingdom Bacillati; phylum Actinomycetota; class Actinomycetes; order Micromonosporales; family Micromonosporaceae; genus Dactylosporangium; species Dactylosporangium sp. CA-092794. Next base: position 3,494,351 of record NZ_CP192044.1, read on the forward strand.
GGGGTGCCGACGCTGTCGGTCCGCGGCACCGACCTCGGGGTCTTCATCGGTACCAACGGCCAGGACTACGCCGGCGTGCTCGCCGCCTCCGGCGCGGACGCGGGCGGCCACGCCGGCACCGGTAACGCCGCCAGCGTGCTGTCGGGCCGGCTCTCCTACGCGCTCGGCGCCGAGGGCCCGTCGCTGACCGTCGACACCGCCTGCTCGTCGTCGCTGGTCGCGCTGCACCTCGCCGCCCAGGCGCTGCGGCAGGGGGAGTGCTCGGCCGCGCTGGTCGGCGGCGTCACCGTCATGTCGGCGCCCGGGGTGTTCGCCGAGTTCGGCCGGCAGGGCGGCCTCGCACCCGACGGCCGCTGCAAGGCCTTCGGCGACGGCGCCGACGGCGTCGGCTGGGGCGAGGGCGTCGGCGTGCTCGTGGTCGAGCGGCTTTCCGACGCCCGGCGCCACGGTCACGAGGTCCTGGCCGTGGTGCGCGGGTCGGCGGTCAACCAGGACGGCGCCTCGAACGGGCTGACGGCGCCGAACGGCCCGTCGCAGCAGCGGGTCATCCGGCAGGCTCTCGCGACCGCCGGTCTGTCCACGATGGATGTCGACGTGGTGGAGGGCCACGGCACCGGCACCCGGCTCGGCGACCCGATCGAGGCGCAGGCGTTGCTCGCGACGTACGGCCAGGACCGGGCGACGCCGCTGCTGCTCGGCTCGATCAAGTCGAACATCGGCCACACGCAGGCCGCCGCGGGCGTGGCCGGCGTGATGAAGATGGTCCTCGCCATGCGGCACGGCCTGGTACCGGGCACGCTGCACGCCGACGCGCCGTCGTCCCAGGTCGACTGGGCGGCCGGGGCGATCCGGCTCGCCGCCGGCACCGAGCCGTGGCCCGAGGAGCCCCGCCCGCGGCGGGCCGGCGTGTCGTCGTTCGGCATCAGCGGCACCAACGCCCACGTCATCCTCGAACAGGCGCCCCCGATCCCTGCGCCCGTCGCGCCGTCGGTGAGCCCCGTCGCGTGGCCGCTGTCCGCCCGTACCCCCGAAGCATTACGACTCCAGGCGGCGCGCCTGCGCGACCGGCTCGAAGCCCGCCCCGCACCCGCGGATGACGTCGCCCGGGCCCTCGCGACCGCGCGCCCGCCCTACGAGCACCGGGCCGTCCTCGCCGGCGCCGGTGACGACCTCCTCACCGCCCTCGACGGGCCGCTGCCGACCGGCCCGGCCGCCGCACCCGGCCGCCTCGCCCTGCTCTTCAGCGGTCAGGGCACCCAGCGCGCCGGCGCCGGCCGGGCCCTCGCCGCGCGGTTCCCCGCGTTCGCGACCGCCCTCGACGCCGTCCTGGCCGAGCTGGACCGCCACCTCGACCGGCCGCTGCGCGACGTCATGCTCGCCGAACCCGGCACACCCGACGCCGCCTTGCTGGACCGCACCGAGTACGCCCAGCCGGCCCTCTTCGCCCTCCAGGTCGCCCTGCACCGGCTCACCGAGTCCGCCGGCCTGCGCGCCGACATGCTCGCCGGGCACTCGGTCGGGGAGATCGCCGCGGCGCACGTGGCGGGTGTGTTCGACCTGCCGGACGCGGTGGCGCTGGTGGTGGCTCGGGGGCGGCTCATGCAGGCGTTGCCCGGGGGCGGTGCGATGGTGGCGGTGGAGGCGTCCGAGGAGGAGGTCCTGCCCCTGCTGGTCGGTGTGGTGGTGATCGCGGCGGTCAATGGTCCGCGGTCGGTCGTGCTGTCGGGTGCGGCCGATGCGGTTGAGGGGGTTGTCGCCGGTCTGGGGCGGCGTAGCAGCCGGCTGCGGGTGTCGCACGCGTTCCACTCGCCGCTCATGGACCCGATGCTGGAGGACTTCCGGGCCGTCCTCGCCGGGATCACCTTCCACGCCCCGGCCACGCCGCTGGTCTCCACCGCCACCGGGCAACCGGCCGCGATGGACACCGCCGGCTACTGGGCCGAGCAGGTGCGCGGCACCGTCCGCTTCGCCGACGCGATCGGCACCCTGCGCGGCTCCGGCGTCACGACGTTCCTGGAGCTGGGGCCGGACGGCACCCTGTGCGGGCTGCTCGGCGGCCACGAGCCGGCCCCCGGCGAACTCGCCGTCCCGGCGCTGCGGGCCAAGGCCGACGAGCCCCTGACGTACCTCGGCGCCCTCGGCCGGCTGCACGAGCGCGGTCTGGACGTCGACTGGGCCGCCACCCTGCCCGCCGGCCGCCGCGCCGAGCTGCCCACCTACCCGTTCGAGCACCGGCGGTACTGGCCCGGCCCGCCCCTGCCCGCCACGCCCGACGCGCTCGGCCTGACCCCCGTCGGCCACCCGCTGCTCTCCGCCGCCCTGACCCTGCCCGGCTCCGGCGACCTGGTCCTCACCGGCCGGGTATCGGCCCGCACCCACCCGTGGCTGACCGGGCATCGGGTCGACGGCCGGGTCATCCTGCCCGGCACCGCCTTTCTCGAGCTCGCCCTGCGCGCCGGCCGCCTCGCCGGCGCACCCCGGGTCGAGGAGCTCACCCTGCACGCGCCCCTGGAACTGCCCGGCCGCGGCGGCGTCGACCTGCGGGTCACCGCGGCCGCCCCGGACGACGACGGGCGCCGCGAGCTGACCGTCCACGCCGGCACCGGCGACGTGTGGACCCGGCACGCCTCCGGCGTCCTCGCCGTCGGCCCCGCCCACCCCGAACCGATCGGCCCGCCCCCGCCGGACGCCGAACCCCTCGCGGTCGACGACTTCTACGAGCGGGCCGCCGCCGACGGATTCGACTACGCACCGCCGTTCCGCGGCCTGCGCGCCGCCCGCCGGCACGGCCCGGACCTCCACGTCGACGTCGCCCTGCCCGACGGCGGCGCGGACGGCTTCGAGCTGCACCCCGCGCTGCTCGACGCCGCGCTGCAGGCCACCGGGCTGGCCGGACTGGACGCGGCCGCCGCCGGCCGGATGCCGTTCTCCTGGCGCGACGTCACCGGCCACGCGGCGGGCGCCGCGGCGCTGTCGGTCCGGCTGCGCCGCACCGGGCCGGACTCCGTCGCGATCCTCGCCGCCGACCCGGCGGGGACCCCCGTGCTCACCGTCGGCGGGCTCACGCTGCGGCCCAAGCCGGCCGCGGTCGCCGGGGCCCGGCCGGTGCCGACCGACTCGCTGTTCGAGGTGCGCTGGCGGCCGCTGCCGGAGCCGCCCGCCGCCGACCCGCCACAGTGGACGGTCACCGGCGACCTGGCCGGGCTGCGGGAGGTGCCGGCCGTGGTGGTCGTGCCGGTGCCGCCCGGCCCGTCCCGCGACCGGGTCGTCGAGGTCCTCGGGCTGCTGCGCGAGTGGCTCGCCGGCGAGCGGTACGCCGCCGCCCGGCTGATCGTCGCCACCGCCGACGAGGCCGTCGCCGCCCTCGTCGGCTCCGCCCAGGCCGAGCACCCCGGCCGGTTCGCCGTCCTCGACGGGGAGGCCACCGCCGACTCCGTCGCCGCCGTGGCGTCCGGCGAGCCCCGGCTGCGGGTCCGCGACGGGCAACTGCTCGTGCCCCGGCTCGCCCGGGCCGCCGACGGCGACGACCTCATCCCGCCCCTGGACACCCCGTGGCGGCTCGACACCCGCCGGCGCGGCAGCCTCGCCGCGCTCACCCTGGCCCCCTGCCCGGAGGTCCTCGCCCCGCTTGGTCCCGGCGAGGTCCGTCTCGCCGTGCACGCCGCCGGCGTCAACTTCCGCGACGTGCTCAACGCCCTCGGCATGTACCCGGGCGACCCGGGCCTCCTCGGCGGCGAGGGCGCCGGCGTCGTCACCGAGATCGGCCCCGGCGTCACCGCCGTCGCCGTCGGGGACCGGGTCGCCGGCGTGCTCTCCGGTGCCTTCGGCCCGGTCGCGGTCACCGGCGAGCACCTTCTCGTCCGGGTACCCGAACACTGGACGACCGAGCAGGCCGCCTCCGTGCCCCTGGTGTTCCTCACCGCCCTCTACGCGCTCACCGACCTCACCGGCCTGCGCACCGGCGAGGCCGTGCTGATCCACGCCGGGGCGGGCGGCGTCGGCATGGCCGCTATCCAGCTCGCCCGGCACCTCGGCGCCGAGGTCTTCGCCACCGCGAGCGAGGCCAAGTGGCCGGCGCTGCGCGAACTCGGCCTCGACGACGAGCACATCGCCTCCTCCCGCACCCTCGGCTTCGCCGCCAAGTTCCTGCGCGTCACCGGCGGCCGCGGCGTCGACGTCGTGCTCAACTCGCTCTCGGGGGAGTTCGTCGACGCCTCCCTGCGGCTGCTGCCGCGCGGCGGCCGGTTCGCCGAGATGGGCAAGACCGACGTCCGCGCCGAGGGCGTCCCGGCCGGGGTCGACTATCGGGCCTTCGACCTGTCCGACGCCGGGCCGCAGCGCCTCCGCGCGCTCCTCGCGACCCTCATGGACCGGTTCGCGGCCGGCGCGCTGCGGCCGCTGCCGGTCACCGCCTTCGACGTGCGCCGCGCCCGCGCCGCCTTCCGCCACGTCCAGCAGGCCCGGCACGTCGGCAAGGTCGTCCTCACCCTGCCGTCCCGGCGCGACCCGGACGGCACGGTCCTGATCACCGGCGGCACCGGCGGCCTCGGCCGGCTGGTCGCCCGGCACCTCGCCGCATCCGGCGCCCGCCACCTGCTCCTCGCGGGCCGCCGCGGCCCGGCCGCCCCCGGCGCCGACGACCTGGTCGCCGAGCTGGCCGCGCTCGGCGCCACCGCGACCGTGGCCGCCTGCGACGTCGCCGACCGCGAAGCCGTCGCCGCGCTGCTCGCGGACATCCCGGCCGTGCACCCCGTCACCGCGGTCGTCCACGCCGCCGGCGTGCTCGCCGACGGCGTCGTCACCGCACTCACCCCGGAGCAGGTCGACGCCGTCTGGCGGCCCAAGGTGGACGGCGCCCGGCACCTGCACGAGCTGACCGCCGGGCGGCCCCTCGCCGAGTTCGTGCTGTTCTCCTCGGCGTCGGCCACGTTCGGCAGCCCCGGCCAGGCCGGCTACGCCGCCGCGAACGCCGCCCTCGACGCGCTCGCCCGGCACCGCCGCGACCTCGGCCTGCCCGCCACCTCGATCGCCTGGGGCCCCTGGGCCACCGCCGAGGGCATGACCGGCGGCCGCCACCGCGCCGGCCTGCCCCTGCTCACCGACGCGCAGGGGCTGCTGCTGCTCGACGCGGCCACCGCCCTGGCCGACCCCGCGCCGGTCGCGACCCGCCTCGATCCGGCGGCCCTCCCGGCGCCGGTGCCGGAGCTGCTGCGCGACCTCGCCCCGTCCGGCGCGGCCCCGGCGGCCGGCCCCGCCGCCGACCTCGGCACCCGGCTCGGCGTGCTGCCGGCCGGCGAGCGGGAGCGCGCCGTGCGCGACCTCGTGCGGGCCGAGGCCGCCGCCGTCCTCGGCCACCTGGGCGCCGACGCCATCCTGCCCGGCCGCGCCTTCCGCGACCTCGGCTTCGACTCGCTGACCGCGGTCGAGTTCCGCAACCGGATCGCCGCCGCCACCGGGCTGCGCCTGCCCGCGACGCTGGTCTTCGAGTACCCCACTCCGGAAGACCTGGCGGCCCACCTGCTCACGGCCCTCGGCGCGGATGCCGACCCCGCCGGCACCGTCGCGCAGGTGGCACCGGTGGCGGCCGCGGACGACCCGATCGCCATCGTCGGCATGGCCTGCCGCTACCCGGGCGGCATCGGCTCGCCCGACGAGCTGTGGTGGTTCGTGCTCGGCGGCGGCGACGCCATCTCGCCGTTCCCGGTGGACCGGGGCTGGGACCGGACCGGTTCCGGCGGTTTCCTGCACGACGCGGCGCTGTTCGACGCGGGCTTCTTCGGGATGAGCCCGCGGGAGGCCCTGGCCACCGATACGCAGCAGCGGTTGCTGCTGGAGACGTCGTGGGAAGCGGTGGAGCGGGCGGGTGTCGACCCGCGGTCGCTGCGCGGCAGCGCGACCGGGGTGTTCTTCGGCGTGATGTACAACGACTACGCCGCCGTCCTCGGCGATTCCGCCGACCCCCTGGAGGGGCACCGGGCCAACGGCAGCGCCGGGAGCGTGGCCTCGGGCCGGGTGGCCTACACCCTCGGGCTGGAAGGCCCGGCGGTCACGGTCGACACGGCCTGCTCGTCCTCGCTGGTCGCGCTGCACCTCGCCGGTCAGTCGCTGCGCGCGGGGGAGTGCTCCCTCGCCCTGATCGGCGGCGTGGCGGTCATGTCGACGCCGCAGGTGTTCGCGGAGTTCGCCCGGCAGGGCGGGCTGTCCGCGGACGGGCGCTGCCGGTCCTTCGCCGACGCCGCGGACGGCACGGGCTGGTCCGAGGGCGTCGGCGTCCTGGTGGTCGAGCGCCTCTCCGACGCACGCCGCAACGGCCACGAGGTCCTCGCCGTGGTCCGCGGCACGGCGGTCAACTCCGACGGCGCGTCGAACGGGCTGACGGCCCCGAACGGGCTCGCCCAGCAGCGGGTGATCCGGCAGGCTCTCGCGGCGGCCGGGCTGTCCACGGTGGACGTTGACGTGGTGGAGGGCCACGGCACCGGCACCCGGCTCGGTGACCCGATCGAGGCGCAGGCGTTGCTGGCGACGTACGGCCAGGACCGGTCGACGCCGCTGCTGCTCGGCTCGATCAAGTCGAACCTGGGGCATACGCAGGCCGCCGCGGGCGTGGCCGGCGTCATCAAGATGGTCCTGGCCATGCGGCACGGCATCGTGCCCCGCACCCTGCACCTCGACGCGCCGTCGTCCCAGGTGGACTGGACGGCCGGCGCGATCGACCTGGTCGCCGACACCGCCGAGTGGCCCGGCGGCGGGCGGATCCGGCGGGCGGGCGTCTCCTCTTTCGGCATCAGCGGCACCAACGCCCATGTCATCCTCGAACAGGCGCCCGACGCGCCCCGCCCGGCGCCCGCGGCCGAGCGGGCCGTGCCGCTGCTGCTGTCCGGTGCCAGCCCCGGCGCCGTTCGCGAGCAGGCCGCCCGCCTGCTCGCCCGGCTCCAGGACAACCCCGCCGCCGGACTCACCGACGTCGCCTACACGCTCGCCACCGCCCGCCCCGCCCTCGCCGAGCGGGCCGCCCTGGCCGCCGCGACCCGCGCCGACGCCGTCGCCGGGCTGGCCGCGCTCGCCGACGGCGCCGCCGAGGTGCGCCGGACGCCCGCCGACCCGCCCCGCCTCGCCCTGCTCTTCACCGGGCAGGGCGCCCAGCGCCCCGGCATGGGCGACGGGCTCGCCGCCCGCTTCCCCGCCTTCGCCGACGCGCTGCGCGAGGTCCACGCCCACCTCCCGGGCGACCTCGTCGCCGCCCTGCGCACCGCCGGCGAGACCGCGCTGCGCCGCACCGACCTCGCCCAGGCGGGTCTGTTCGCGATCGAGGTCGCGGCGTTCCGGCTGGCCGCCTCCTGGGGCCTGCGCCCGGACGCGCTCGTCGGCCACTCCGTCGGCGAGCTCGCCGCCGCCCACGCCGCCGGGGTGCTGTCCCTCGCCGACGCGGCGACGCTGGTGACCGCCCGGGGCCGGCTGATGCAGGCACTGCCGGCCGGCGGCGCGATGGTGGCGGTCGAGGCCACCGAGGACGAGGTCCGGCCCCTGCTGGACGGCCGGGTGGCCGTCGCCGCGGTCAACGGCCCCCGGGCCATAGTCCTCTCCGGCCCGGCGGAGCCGCTCGAGCGGATCGTCGCCGCCCTCGGGCGCCGCTCCCGGCGGCTGCCGGTCGACCACGCCTTCCACTCGCCGCTCATGGCGCCGATGCTGGACGAGTTCCGCGCCGTGGCCGAGTCGCTGACCTACCACCCGCCGTCGACCCCCGTCGTCTCCACCGTGACCGGCGGCCCGGCCGCCGTCGACACGCCCGGCTACTGGGTCCGGCAGGTGAGCGAGCCGGTCCGCTTCCACGCCGCCATCACCGCCGTCCGCGCCGCCTTCCTGGAGGTGGGACCCGACGGCGTGCTGAGCGCGCTGGCCCGCGAGGCCGGGGCGGACGTCGCCGTGCCGCTGCTGCGCCGCGGCCGCGACGAGGAGCTCACCGCCGCCGCCGCGCTCGGGGAACTGCACACCCACGGCGTCAGCGCCGACTGGGCAGCGGTCTTCGCCGGCACCGGCGCACGCCGGGTCGACCTGCCCACCTATCCATTCCAGCGGCAGCGGTACTGGCCATCCGGCCGGCGGTCCGTCCCGGCGCCCGGCTCGGGGCACCCGCTGCTCGGCGTCGCCGTGCCGCTGCCCGAGACCGGCGGCGTGGCCCTCACCGGCGAGCTGTCCCTCGCCGCGCACCCCTGGCTCGCCGACCACGTCGTCGGCGGCGCCGCCGTCGTGCCGGGCACCGCGCTGCTGGAGCTGGCCCTGGAGGCCGGGGCCAGGGCCGGCTGCCCGGCCGTGGCCGAGCTGCTGCTCACCGAGCCGATCGCCGTGCCGGCCGAGGGCACGGTCGGCGTGCAGGTCACCGTCGGTGCCGCGGACCCCGCCGGGCGGCGGCCGATCGGCATCCACAGCCGTACCGGCGACGCGGACTGGACGCGCAACGCCACCGGTACCCTCGCCGCCGAAACGGCCTCGGTGAGCGTGTCGCCGTGGCTCCCGGACGGCGCCGAGCCGGTCGACCCGGACGAACTGCGCGCCGGGCTCGCCGCGGCCGGCCTCGACTACGGCCCCGCGTTCCACGGCCTGTCGGCCCTCCGGCGGCACGGCGACGACCTCTACGCCGAGCTCGACCTCCCGGCCGGACTCGACCCCGCCGGCTACGCCATCCACCCGGCGCTCCTCGACGCCGCCCTGCACCCGATCGCCGCCTGGGCGTCCGGCGGCCCGGCGCGGCTGCCGTTCGGCTTCACCGGCGTCACCGCCCGCCCCGGCACCCCCCGCCGGGTCCGCCTGACCCGCGGCGCGGACGGTACGGTGACGCTGGTCGTCACCGACCGCGCGGACGCGCCGCTGCTGGCCGTCGACGCCCTCGCCCTGCGCCCGGCCCGCGTCGCGGTCCCCGGCGACCTGCTGCGCGTGGCGTGGACCCCGGTCGCCGACACCGGCGACGCCGGCCCCGCGACGGTCGTCACCCTCGGCGCGGGGGACACGCCGGACGACGTGCTGGCCGCCACCGCCGCGGCGCTGCACGCGTTGCAAACCCTCCCGCCGGACGAGCCGGCCCTGTTCGTCGCCGGCCCGGGGATCGCCGCGGCCGCCGCGGCCGCGCTGGTCCGCTCCGCCCAGGCCGAGCGGCCCGGCCGGCTCCGGCTGCTGGAAACCCCGGACGGCACCCTGCCCGCGGCGCCGCCCCGCTCCGCCGAACCCTGGCTCTCGCTCGGGCTCGACGGCACCCTGCGCGCCGCGCGCCTCGAACGCATCCGCGCCACGGCGGCGGGGAGCCTCGATGCGACCGACGCCGTCCTCATCACCGGCGGGCTCGGCGGGCTCGGCGCGATCCTCGCCCGCCACCTGGTGGCCCGGCACGGCGTCCGGCGGCTGATCCTCGCCGGCCGGCGGGGCGCCGACACGCCCGGAGCCGCCGCGCTCGCCGCCGAGCTGGAGGCGCGGGGCGCCGAGGTCACCGTCGCCGCGTGTGACGTCACCGACCGGGCCGCCCTGGCCGACCTGCTCGCCGGGTCGCCGGTCACCGCAGTCGTGCACGCGGCCGGGGTCCGGCAGGACGCCACGCTCGGCGCGCTCACGGCCGAGCGGCTGGCGGCGGTGCTGGCCCCGAAGGTCGCCGCCGCCTGGCACCTGCACGAGCTGACCAGGGACCGGTCGCTGCGGGCCTTCCTGGTGTACTCCTCGATCGCCGGCATCTCCGGCACCGCTGGGCAGGGCGCCTACGCCGCCGCCAACGCCGCCCTCGACGCGCTCGTCCGGCTGCGCCGCGCCGAAGGGCTGCCCGGGCAGTCCCTCGCCTGGGGTCCGTGGGACCCGGCCGCCGGCATGACCGGCGAGCTGAGCCCCGCCGACCTCGCCCGGCTCGCCCGCACCGGGCTCGGCCTGATCGGCGCCGCCGACGGGCCCGCCCTGCTCGACGCCGCCCTCGCGACCGACGAGCCGGTCGTGGCGCCGGTGCGGCTCGACCCGGCCCGCCGCGACCGCGTCGCCGCCGTACCGCCGCTGTGGTCCGGCCTCGTCCCCGCGCCCCGCGCCGCCGTCGCGGCCGCGCCGCTCCCGCCGGTGCGGGACCTGGTGCGCCGGCACCTGGCGGCCGTGCTCGGGCACGCGTCCACGGACGCCGTCGACGACGAACGGCCCATCGCCGAACAGGGCCTCGACTCGCTGATGGCGATCGAGCTGCGCGACCGGCTCGGCGCCGACACCGGCCTGGCCCTCTCCGCGACGCTCGTCTTCGACCACCCGACCGTCCGTACGCTCACCGACCACCTGCTTGCCCGGCTCGCTCCGGACGCCGAGCCCCCGGAGCCGGACGCGCCGGCCGGCCCGGCGCCGGTCGACGGCGACCCGGTGGTCATCGTCGGCATGGCCTGCCGCTACCCGGGCGGCGCCGACACCCCCGAGCGGCTGTGGGACCTCGTCGCCCGCGGCGGCGACGCCGTGGCCGGGCTCCCGACCGACCGCGGCTGGGACCTCGCCGCGCTGCGCGACACCTCCGCGACCGCGTCCGGCGGATTCCTCTACGACGCGGGCGAGTTCGACGCCGCGCTGTTCGAGATCTCGCCCCGCGAGGCCCTGGCCATGGACCCGCAGCAGCGGCTGCTGCTGGAGCTGTCGTGGGAGGCGCTCGAGCGGGCCGGGATCGCGCCCGACTCGCTGCGCGGCAGCCGGACCGGCGTGTTCGCCGGCCTGATGTACCACGACTACGCGGCTACCGCCTCGGGCGCCGCCATCGACGAGGTCACCGGCTACGTCGGCACCGGCAACGCGGGCAGCGTGCTGTCGGGCCGGATCGCCTACACGTTCGGCCTGGAGGGCCCCGCCCTGACCGTCGACACGGCCTGCTCGTCGTCGCTGGTCGCCCTCCATCTGGCGGTACGGTCGCTGCGCTCCGGCGAGTCCGACCTGGCCCTCGTCGGCGGCGTGACCGTGATGGCCGGACCGCAGACGTTCGTCGAGTTCTCCCGCCAGGGCGGCCTCGCCCCCGACGGACGCTGCAAGTCCTTCGGCGCCGGCGCGGACGGCGTCGGCTGGTCCGAAGGCGCCGGGCTGCTGCTGGTCGAGCGCCTCTCCGACGCCCGCCGCAACGGCCACGAGGTCCTCGCCGTGGTCCGCGGCACGGCCGTCAACTCCGACGGCGCCTCCAACGGCCTCACCGCGCCCAACGGCCCGTCGCAGCAGCGGGTGATCCGGGCCGCGCTCGCCGATGCCGGCCTGACCCCCGCCGACGTCGATGCCGTCGAGGGCCACGGCACCGGCACGACCCTCGGCGACCCCATCGAGGCGCAGGCGCTGCTGTCCACCTACGGCGACCGGCACAGCGCCGAACGGCCGCTGTGGCTCGGCTCGGTGAAGTCGAACATCGGCCACACCCAGGCCGCCGCCGGCGTCGCCGGCATCATCAAGATGATCCAGGCCCTGCGGCACCGCACCCTGCCCCCGACGTTGCACGCCGCGGACCCGTCGGCGGCGGTGGACTGGTCGGCCGGCACGGTCCGCCTGCTCGCCACCGCCCGCGACTGGCCCGAGGCGGCCACCCCGCGCCGGGCCGCGGTGTCGTCGTTCGGCATCAGCGGCACCAACGCCCACGTCATCCTCGAGGAACCCGCTCCCGCCGCGCCCGCTCCCGCCGCTACCGCCCCGGCCGGCGTCGTTCCATGGGTGGTTGCCGCGCGCGATGCGGACGCCCTGGAGGCAGGCATCGCCGGGCTCGCCACGGACCCGACCGGCTCGCCCGCCGACGTCGGGCTGTCACTGGTCGCCGGCCGCGCCCGGCTCCCGCACCGCGCCGTGCTGCTCGCCGGCGACGGCGCCCTCGTCCCCCTGGAGCGGGGCACGGCGAGCGGGCGCCGCCTGGCCTACGTCTTCGGTGGCCAGGGCGCCCAGTGGCCCGGCATGGGCCGGGAGCTCGCCGCCCGGTTCCCGGTGTTCGCCGGGGCCCTGGAAGAGGTCGGGGCGGTGCTGCCGGAGGGCACGGTCACGGCCGCGTTCGGCACCGACGCCGCGGCGCTGGAGCGCACCGGCCGGACGCAACCCGCACTGTTCGCGGTCGAGGTGGCGCTGGCCCGCTTGCTGGCCTCCTTCGGGGTACACCCGGATGTCCTGCTCGGCCACTCGATCGGCGAACTCGCCGCCGCCCACGTCGCCGGCGTGCTCGACCTGCCCGACGCGGCCGCCCTGGTGACCGCCCGCGGCCGGCTCATGGAGGCGCTGCCACCCGGCGGCGCGATGGTCGCCGTCGAGGCGTCCGAGGAGGAGGTACGCCCTCTGCTGGACGACCGGGTCGCGATCGCCGCCGTCAACGGCCCACGGTCGGTCGTGCTGTCCGGGGCCTCGGATGCGGTCGAGCGGGTCGTCGCTGATCTGAGCCGGCGAAGCACCCGGCTGCGCGTCTCGCACGCGTTCCACTCGCCGCTGATGGACCCGATGCTGGAGGAGTTCCGCACGGTCGCCGAGGGGCTGACCTATCGCCGGCCCTCGCTGCCGCTGATCTCGACGGTGACCGGGCGCCCGGACGGCATGGACCGGCCCGGCTACTGGGTGCGCCAGGTCCGCGAAACCGTGCGCTTCGCCGACGCGGTGACCGCCGCCGGCGCCACCGCCTGGCTGGAGGTCGGCCCGCACGCGGTGTTGTCCCCGTCCGTCCACGAGGTCGCCGGCCCCGGCGCCGTGGTCGCCGCCGTGATGCGCCGCGACGCGGACGCCGACCGGAGCCTGATCCGCGGCCTGGCCCAGCTGTTCGTGGCCGGCGTGCCGGTCGACTTCACGCCGTTCTTCCCGGGCGCGCGGCGGGTCCCCCTGCCGACGTACCCGTTCCAGCGCCGCCGCTACTGGCTCTCGTCCACCGCCCGCCGCGGCCACCCGCTGCTGCCGGACGCCCTCGACCTGCCCGGCGGCGGGGCGGTGCTGACCGGACGCCTGTCGCTCGACACCCACCCGTGGCTGGCCGACCACGCCGTGCTCGGCACGGTCCTGCTCCCTGGCTCCGCCTTCGTCGAGATGGCCCTGCGCGCCGCCGCCGCGACCGGTGCCGTGGAGGTGGCCGACCTGACCCTGGAGTCCCCGCTGCCGCTGCCCGCCGGCGCGGCGGCCGACCTGCGCGTGACGGTCGGCGCCGAATCCGACGGGCGGCGCTCCCTGGCCATACACTCCCGCCGCGACGCCACCGACGCTTGGACCCGCCACGCCCGCGGCGAACTCGCTGTCGCCGCCGCTTCCGCGCCGGCCACCGCCGAGGAGTGCCCGCCGCAGGGCGCCGTCGAGCTGGACACCGCGGATCTCTACGAACGGCTCGCGGAGCGCGGCTACGCCTACGGCCCGGCGTTCCGCGGCCTGCACCGGGCCTGGCGGGCCGGCGACGACATCTATGCCGAAGTCGGCCTGAACACGCCCGCCGAACGCTACGGCCTGCACCCGGCCCTGCTCGACGCCGCCCTGCACGCCAACCTGCTGGCCGACACCCTCGCCGGCGGCGCCGCCACGCTGCTGCCGTTCGCGTGGACCGGGGTCCGGCTACACGCCACCGGGGCCACCGCGCTGCGGGTGCGCTTCTCGCCCGGCCCCGACGGCTCGGTCGCGATGTCCGCCACCGATCCGAGCGGCCGCCCGGTCGCCACGATCGCCTCCGTCGTCGGCCGCCCGGTCACCCCAGACCAGCTTGGCGCCGCCTCCACCTCCGGCGAACAGTTGCTGCGGCTGCGGTGGAGCCCGGTCGCCGGCACGGACGCGATGCCGCCGGCCGCCCATGACGTGCTCGACCTGACGGATCCGGGGATCGGTGAACTGCCGGAGCGCGCCCGGGCCGCGGCGGGCGCCGCGCTGGAGGCGCTGCAGGCTCGGCTTCGCGGGACGGACCCGGCCAGATCCCGGCTCGTCGTGCTCACCCGGGGCGCCGTCGCGGCGACCGACGGCGACACCGTGCCCGACCCGGGCGCCGCGGCGGTATGGGGGCTGGTCCGCGCCGCCCAGGACGAGCATCCGGGTCGGATCGTCCTCGTCGACATTGACGATCACCATCGACCACCCCTGGCCGCAGGCCTCGACGGCGGCGAGCCGCAGCTCGCCCTGCGCGGCGGGGTCGTGCTGCGCCCGCTGCTGGAGCCGGTGCCGGCACCGCCGCCCGGCGACCGCGCACCGCTGCTCGACCGGGACGGCACGGTGCTCATCACCGGCGGTGCCGGCGGGCTCGGCGCACTCCTCGCCCGCCACCTCGTCACCGAGCACGGCGTCCGCCACCTGCTGCTGACCAGCCGCACCGGCCCGGACGCGCCCGGCGCCGAGGCGCTGGGCGAGGAACTGACCGCCCTCGGCGCCACCGTCGACATCGTCGCCTGCGATGTCGCCGACCGGGAGCGGGTCGCCCGGCTGGTCGCCGGGATACCGGCGGAGCACCCGCTCACCGCCGTCGTGCACGCCGCCGGAGCCGCCGACAACGCCGTCCTCGAGGCCCTCACCGCGGACCGGCTCGACCGGGTCCTGGTCGCCAAGGCCGACGGCGCTTGGAACCTGCACCTGGCGACCCGGCACCTGCCCCTGGCGGCGTTCGTGCTCTACTCGTCGGCCGCCGGCCTGCTGCTCGGCGCGGGCCAGGCCAACTACGCCGCCGCGAACGTCGTGCTCGACGCGCTGGCCGCGCACCGCAAGGCCGCCGGGCTGCCCGCCGTCTCGATCGCCTGGGGCGCCTGGGACACCGCCACCGCGATGGCCGACCGGCTGCGCGACACCGACCTGCGCCGCATGCGCCGCCTCGGCCTGCCGCCCATGGATCCCGCCGCCTGCCTGCGGCTGTTCGACGCCGCACTGCGCGGTACCGATGCCGCCGTCGTGGCCATCAAGCCCGACCGCGCCGCCCTGCGCGCCCGCCCGGACGGCATCCCGGCGGTGCTCCGCGGCATTGTGCGAAACCCTCAAGCAGGCGCCCCCCGGCAAGGCCGGGATCTCCTCGACCTGGTGCGCGTGGCCGCGGCGACGGTCCTGGGACACGACGGACCGTCGGCGATCGACCCCACCCGCCCGTTCCAGGAGCTCGGCGTCGACTCCCTCGCCGCCGTGGAGCTGCGCAACACGCTCGCCCGGGCGACCGGCCTGCGTCTGGCCGCCACCCTCGTCTTCGACCACCCGACCCCGGAGGCGGTCGCCCGCCACCTCGCCACCCGGACCGCACCGGCCCCGGCGACGCCGGCCCCCGCGCCGAAGCCCGGCGGCGAGCCGATCGCGATCGTGGCCATGAGCTGCCGGTACCCGGGCGGCGTGCGCAGCCCCGAGGACCTGTGGGACCTCGTCACCGGCGGCGTCGACGCGATCACCGGCTTCCCGGCCGACCGCGGCTGGCAGACCACCGCGGCCGTGCGCCGGGGCGGATTCCTGCACGACGCCGCCGACTTCGACGCCGCGTTCTTCGCCATGAGCCCGCGCGAGGCGGCCGCCACCGACCCGCAGCAGCGCCTGCTGCTGGAGGTCTCGTGGGAGGCGGTCGAGCGGGCCGGCATCGACCCGTCCTCGCTCGCCGGCAGCCTCACCGGCGTCTACGTCGGCGCGATGTACCACGACTACCCGCACAGCAGCGCCGCCGGCTCCGGCATCTCCGGCCGCATCGCCTACGCCCTCGGGCTGCAGGGCCCGACGATGAACGTCGACACGGCCTGCTCCTCGTCGCTGGTCGCGATCCACCTGGCCGCGCAGGCGCTGCGCCAGGGCGACTGCACCCTCGCCGTGGCCGGCGGCGTCACCGTGCTGGCCACCCCGGACAGCTTCGAGCAGTTCGGCGAACTGGGCGTGCTGTCACCGGACGGGCGCTGCCGGTCCTTCGCCGACGACGCCGAGGGCGCCGGCTGGGCCGAGGGCGCCGGCATGCTCGTCCTCGAACGGCTCTCCGAAGCCCGCCGCCACGGCCACCCCGTCCTGGCGGTGCTGCGCGGCTCCGCCGTCAACTCCGACGGCGCCAGCAACGGTTTCACCGCCCCTAACGGCCCCTCGCAGGAGCGGGTCATCCGGCGGGCCCTCGCCGTCGCCGGGCTGCGGCCGGCCGACGTCGGCGCGGTCGAGGCGCACGGCACCGGCACCCCGCTCGGCGACCCCATCGAGGTGCAGGCGCTCATGGCCACGTACGGCAGCGAACGCCCCGCCGGCGAGCCGCTGTGGATCGGCTCGCTGAAGTCGAATATCGGCCACGCCCAGGCCGCCGCCGGCGTCGGCGGCGTCATCAAGACCGTCCTGGCGCTGCGGCACGGCATCCTGCCCCGCACGCTGCACGCCGAGCGCGCCAGCACCCGGGTCGACTGGGCGGCCGGCACCGTCGCCCTGCTCACCGAGCAGCGCCCGTGGCCGGCCACCGCCGCGCCCCGCCGGGCCGGCGTCTCGTCGTTCGGCATGACCGGCATCAACGCCCATCTGGTACTCGAGGAAGCGCCGCCCCTGGCCCCGGCGCTGGCGGAGGAGGCCGGACGGCCGGTACCGTGGGTCATCGGCGGCCACGACGCCGAGGCGCTGTCTGCGCAGGCGGCCAGGCTCGCCGCGCGGTTCGCCGCCGACGAGGGCCTGAGCCCGGCCGACGCCGGCTTCTCCCTCGCCACCACCCGCGCCGCCCTGCCCCGCCGCGCGGTGCTGCTCGGCACCGGCCGCGACGAACTGCTCAAGCGGCTCACCGCCCTCGCGGAGGGCGACACCGCGGGGCTGATCGTGGATGAGGTCCGGGCCGGGGAGCGGGTGGCGCTGCTGTTCCCCGGGCAGGGTGCCCAGTGGGCCGGCATGGGCCGGGCGCTGTACCAGAGCTTCCCGGCCTACGCGCGGGCATTCGACGAGGCCTGCGCCCTGCTGCCGGCCGGCATCGCCGCCGCCGTCCACGGTGACGGGCCGGGCGACCTGGGCCACACCGCCCTGACCCAGCCCGCGCTCTTCGCCGTCGAGGTCGCGCTGGCCCGCCTGTTGCACGATTTCGGGGTACGCCCGGACGTCGTCCTCGGCCACTCGGCCGGCGAGATCGCCGCCGCCCACGTCGCCGGCGTGCTGTCCCTGGCCGACGCCGCGACCCTCGTCGCCGCGCGGGGACGGCTCATGGGCGAGCTGCCCGCCGGGGGCGCCATGGTGTCGATCGCCGCCGCCGAGGAGGAGGTCCGCGCGGCGCTGGCCGACGGCGCCGTGGTCGCCGCCGTGAACGGCCCCCGCTCGGTCGTGGTCTCCGGCGCCGCGACGGCGGTCGAGCGGACCGCGGCCCGCTTCGCGCACACCACCCGCTTGCAGGTCAGCCACGCGTTCCACGCCCCGGCCATGGATCCGATGCTGGCGGAGTTCCGGGCGGTCATCGCCGGCCTGGACCTGCGGCCGCCGCGGCTCACCCTGATCTCCAACCTGACCGGCGAGCAGGCCACCGCCGAGCAGGTCACCGACCCCGAGTACTGGGTGCGCCACGCCCGGGAGACGGTGCGTTTCGCCGACGGGGTACGCGCGGCCGCAGCTACCGGCGCCACGGTGTACGTGGAGGCCGGCCCGCACGCCGTGCTGTCCCCGCTCGCCGCCGAGATCCTCGCCGGTCGGGACACGGCCGTGGTGCCGGTGCTGCGCCGCGACGGCGACCAGGTCACCGACCTGCTGACCGCGCTCGGCCGCCTCTACGCGCGCGGCCTGCCGGTCGCCTGGGCGCCCGCCTTCCCGCCCGGGGCGCGCCGCGTCGACCTCCCCACGTACGCGTTCCGCCGCACCCGCTACTGGACCACGGCCGACCGCAACGCCCCGCCCGCCGACCCGCTGCGCTACCACGTCGCCTGGCACCCGTACGCCCCAGCCGACGTTCCGCCGCCCGCCGCGGACGGCACCTGGCTGATCGTCGCGCCCCCGCGCCCCGGGCCCGTGGTCGCGGCGGTCCGCGACGGCCTCGTCGCCCGCTACCCGGACGCCCTGGTCATCGACGCGCCGGCGAGCGGCGACGGCCTGGCCGCTCTGCCGCCGGTGTCCCGGGTGGTCTCCCTGCTGGCCCTGGCCGACCCGCCCGCGGACGCCGCGCCGGAGGACCCGGCGCCCACCCTCGCCCTCGTCCAGGCGCTCGGCGCCGCCGCCATCGGCGCGCCCCTGTGGTGCCTGACCCGGGGCGCGGTCGGCGTCGGACCCGGCGAGGCACCCACCGACCCGGCCCGGGCCGCGGTGTGGGGGCTCGGCCGGGTCGCGGCCCTCGAACACCCGCAGCGCTGGGGCGGCCTCGTCGACCTGCCGCCGGCGGTCGAGGACGGCACGCTCGACCGGCTGGTGGAGACCCTCGGCCACGCCGGGCCCGGCGAGGATCAGGTCGCCCTGCGCGAGGCCGGCGCATACGTCCGCCGGTTCGTGCGCGCGGCGGAGCCCGCACCGGCGGACGCGCCGAGCTGGAGCGGCACCGTGCTGATCACCGGCGGCACCGGGGCGCTCGGCGCGCACCTGGCCCGAGGGCTCGCCGACCGGGGCGCCCGGCACCTGCTGCTGGCCGGCCGCCGCGGCGCCCAGGCCCCCGGCGCCGACACGCTCGTCGCCGACCTGAAAGCGCGCGGCGCCGAGGCCACCGTGGCCACCTGCGACCTCACCGACCCCGCGCAGATCGCCGGCCTGCTCGCCGGCATCCCCGTCGACCGGCCGCTCACCGCCGTGCTCCACGCGGCCGGGACGCTCGCCGACGGCGTCCTCGACGCGCTGACCCCCGAGGCGATGCGCGCGGTCGCCGCGCCCAAGGCCGACGCCGCCTGGCACCTGCACCGGCTCACCCGCGACCGCGGGCTCGAGGCGTTCGTGCTGTTCTCGTCCGTCGCCGGCACGCTCGGCAGCGCCGGGCAGGCCAACTACGCCGCCGCCAACGCCTACCTCGACGCCCTCGCCGAACACCGCCGGGCCGAGGGCCTGCCCGCCACCGCCGTCGCCTGGGGGCCGTGGGCCGGCGCCGGCATGGCCGGCAACACCGCCGGGGCCTGGTGGCGCGGCCTGCGCCCGCTCGCGCCCGCCGCCGCCGTCGCCGCCCTGCTGGACGGCCTCGGCGACCCGGCCGCGACGGTCGCCGACGTGTCCTGGCCCGACCTGCTGCCCGCCTTCACCGCCGCCCGCCCGAGCCTGCTGCTCGCCGGGTTCGCCACCGGGTTGGCGGCCACCGCGGCGCCGGTGCCGGAGGACTTCGCCGCCTTGCCGGCCGCCGAGCGCGGCCGGGCCGTGCAGCGCCTGGTCCGCGCGCAGGTCGCCGACGTGCTCGGCCATGCCGGGCCGCAGGCCGTCCGGCCCCGGGTCGCGTTCACCGATCTCGGCTTCGACTCGCTCAGCGCGGTCAACCTGCGCAACCGGCTGGCCGCCGCCACCGGGCTCGACCTGCCGGTCGCCGTGGTGTTCGACCATCCGACCGCCGAGCGCCTGGCCGCCCACCTCGCCGACGCGCTGGCCCCGGCGGCCGACCCGGAGCCGCCGGTCCTCGCCGCGCTGGACCGGCTGGAGCGGGCGCTGGCCGGGCTGAGCCCCGCCGACCTCGACCCGCTCGCCGCCCGGCTGCGCGGCCTCGCGGCCCTGGTGGAAGCGGACCGTCGTCCCGGCGGCACCGACCGTCGTCCCGGCGGCACCGACCTCGGCACGGCCACCGCCGAGGAGATCTTCGACATCCTCGACGACGAGCTGGGCGGGTACTGATGGCCGACGACGACAAGCTCCTGGAGTACCTGCGCCGGGCCACCGCCAACCTCAAGGACGTGCGGCAACGGCTGCACGAGGTGGAGGAGGCCGGCCGCGAACCCATCGCCATCGTCGCGATGGCGTGTCGCTTCCCCGGCGGGGCCGACACGCCCGAGGAGTTCTGGCGGCTGCTGGCCGACGGCCGGGACGCGGTGGGTCCGCTGCCGGCCGACCGCGGCTGGGACCTGGCGGCGCTGTACGACCCGACCGGCGAGACCCCCGCAACCAGCTACGTGGACCAGGGCGGGTTCCTGGCCGACGCGGCCGGCTTCGACCCCGACCCGTTCGGCATCGCCCCGCGCGAGGCCCTCGCCATGGACCCGCAGCAGCGGCTGCTGCTGGAGGTGGCCTGGGAGGCGCTCGAGCGGGCCGGCCTGGCGCCCGACGGGCTGCGCGGGCGACCGGTCGGGGTGTTCGCCGGCACCAACGGCCAGGACTACGGCCACCTCCCCGCCGGCACGGTCACCGCGGCGGCGCTGCTGTCCGGTCGGCTGTCCTACGTGTTCGGCCTGGTGGGCCCGTCGCTGACCGTCGACACCGCGTGCTCCTCGTCGCTGGTCGCGCTGCACCTCGCGGCCCGGTCGCTGCGCGCCGGCGAGTCGTCCCTCGCGATCGCCGGCGGCGTCACCGTCATGGCGACCCCGGCGACGTTCGTCGAGTTCAGCCGCCAGCGGGGGCTCGCCCGCGACGGCCGGTGCAAGTCGTTCGCCGACGCTGCCGACGGCACCGGCTGGGCCGAGGGCGCCGGCGTGCTGGTCCTGCAGCGGCTGTCCGACGCCCGGCGGGAAGGCCGGGAGGTACTCGCCGTGCTGACCGGCTCCGCGGTGAACTCCGACGGCGCCTCCAACGGCCTGACCGCCCCCAACGGCCCCGCGCAGCGCCGGGTCATCGAGGCCGCGCTCGCCGCCGCCCGGCTCGCCCCGGCCGACGTCGACGCCGTCGAGGCGCACGGCACCGGCACCGTCCTCGGCGACCCGATCGAGGCCGAGGCCCTGCTGGAGACCTATGGCCGGGACCGTTCGGAGGCCCTGTGGCTCGGCTCGGTGAAGTCGAACATCGGGCACACCCAGGCCGCGGCCGGGGTGGCCGGCGTCATCAAGACCGTCCTCGCCCTGCGCCACGGCGTCCTGCCCCGCACCCTGCACGCCGATGCCCCGGCGACCCGGGTGGACTGGAGCCGGGGCGCGGTGCGGCTGCTGACCGAGCCTCGGGACTGGCCCGCCGGGGACCGGCCGCGCCGGGTGGGCGTGTCGGCGTTCGGCATCAGCGGTACCAACGCGCACTGCATCATCGAGGAAGCGCCTCCACCGCCGGACGAGGTCCCCGCGCCGGCGCCGTGCGTCATCCCGCTGTCCGCCGCCACCGGCGCCGCGCTGCGGGCCCTCGCCGAACGGTGGTACGACCACTTCGACCGCCACCCCGAAGACCTCGCGGCCGCGGCGGCGACCCCGCGCGCCTGGCTCGGCCACCGGGCCGTGATCCTGACCGGGGACGTCGCCGTAGCCCGCGCCGCGCTGCGCGCCCTGGCCGACGGGGCCGGCCACCCGGCGCTGCTGACCGGCGGCCCGACCGACGAGCTCCCGGAAGACGAGAAGCCCGACCCGGCGCTCCCGCTCGCCCGCCTGGCGGAACTGGCCGTGCGCGGCGCGCGGGTCGACTGGCCGTCCGTGGCCGGCGGGCGGACCGCGACCGCGCAGCGGCTGCCCACCTACCCGTTCCAGCGCCGCCGGTTCTGGCCGTCCACCGGCGGGCCGGCCCTGCCCCTCGCGGTCACCCCGGTCGCCGGGACCGGCGGCCACCTCGCCACCGCCACGCTGTCCGCGAGCGGCCACCCATGGCTGGCCGACCACGTCGTCCTCGGCGAGACCGTGGTGCCCGGCACCGCGCTCCTCGAGTTCGCCCTGGCGGTCGGCGCGCGGCTCGGCGCGCCGAGGGTCGGGGAGCTGACCATCGAGCGGCCGCTGCCGCTCGGCGACGGCGTCGACGTGCAGCTCGCCGCCGGCCCGCCGGAACCGGACGGCGGCCGGCCCTTCGTCCTCTACGCCCGGGGCGCCGGGGACGCCTGGACCAGGCACGCCTCCGGCACCCTCACCCCACCGGCCGGTGACCCGCCGCCCACGGCCGAGGACGCCGCGACCGAGCCGGTCGACGCCGAGGCGCTCTACGCCGCGTTCGCCGCCGAGGGCTTCGCCTACGGCCCCGCGTTCCGCGGGATCACCGCGCTGCGCCGCGGCGACGGCGAGGCCGACGTCGACGCGGCCCTGCCCGGCCCGGATCCGGTCCGCGCGGGTGGCTACCTGCTCCACCCGGCCCTGCTCGACGCCTGCCTGCACGCCGTCGCGTTCCTCGGTGACCAGCGCGGCGCCCGGGTGCCGTTCTCCTTCGCCGGGGTCACCGTGCACCGGACGGGGGCGACCGCCGTCCGGGCCCGGCTGCGGCGCGGCCCCGGCGACACCGTCTCGCTGCTGCTCACCGGCCCGTCCGGCCCGGTGGCAACGGTCGACTCCCTGGTCCTGCGGGCGCCGCGGGGCGAGTCGGCGGGCGGCGCGCTCTACCGGACGGACTGGGTGCCCCTCGCCCCGGCCGCTTCCGGACCCGAGCCCGAGGCCGAGATCCTGCACGTCGAGCCGCCCGCCGGGGACGACACCCCGGCGGCGGTCCGGCGGAGCGTGGCCGAGGCGCTCGGGCGGCTCCAGGACCGGCTCACGGGCGGCACCGGCCGGATCGCCGTGGTCACCCGGCGGACCGGCGAGCCCGCCGCCGACCTGGCCGCGGCCGCGGTCCGGGGCCTGGTCCGGGCCGCCGGCACCGAGCACCCCGGCCGGCTGCTGCTCATCGACGGCGACGGCGGGGACATCGGCGGCGCGCTGCGCGCCGCGGCCGCGGCGGGCGAGACCGAGCTGCGGATCCGGGACGGCGAGATCCGGGCGCCCCGCCTGGCCCGAATCCCGGCGGCGCCGGCACCGGATCGCTGGCACGGCGGCGGTACCGTCCTCATCACCGGCGGCACCGGCGGGCTGGGCCGGCTCTTCGCCCGCCACCTTGTCACCCGGCACGGCGTGCGCGACCTCGTCCTCACCGCCCGCGACCCGCACCGCGCCGGCCTCGGCGACCTCCTTGCCGAGCTGCGCGCGCACGGCGCCACGGTCACCGTGGCCGCCTGCGACGTCGCCGACCCGCACGCCGTGCGCGACCTGATCGCCGCCCACCCGGTCACCGCCGTCCTGCACGCCGCCGGGGTCCTCGACGACGCCACCGTCCTCGCCACGACGCCCGAGACGCTCGAGCGGGTGCTGCGGCCCAAGGTGGACGGCGCCTGGCACCTGCACGAGGCGACGAGCCACCGCGACCTGGCCGCGTTCGTCGTCTGCTCCTCGATCGCCGGCGCCTTCGGCAACGCCGGGCAGGCCGCCTACGCCGCCGCCAACGCGTTCCTCGACGCCCTCGCCGCCCACCGGCGCGCCGCCGGCCTGCCCGCCCTCAGCCTCGCCTGGGGCGCCTGGGACCTCTCCGGCGCGGCCGCGGCCGGAATGACCGGCACCCTGAACGAGACCGGCCGGGCCCGCCTGCACCGCTCCGCCGCCCCGCCACTGTCGGCGGCGCAGGGGCTCGCCCTCTTCGACGCCGCGGTGTCCGCCGACGCTTCCGTTCTGCTGCCGGTACACCTGGAGCTCGCCCGCCTCGACCCGCTCCCGCCGCTGTTCCGCGGCCTGGACCCGGCCCGCACGACCCCGGCCCCCGCGGCCGCGCGGCCCGCCCGCCCGGCCGACGTGCTCGCTCTGGTCCGGGCCGAGATCGCCGCGGTGCTCGGCCACGACTCCCCGGACGACGTCGAGGCCGACCGGGCCTTCTCCGACTTCGGCTTCGACTCGCTCAGCGCCGTCGAGCTGCGCAACCGCCTCGCCGCCGCGACCGGCCTGAGGCTGCCCACCACCCTGGTGTTCGACCACCCCCGCCCGCGGGCCCTCGCCGCCCACCTGGCCACCCTGACGCCGGCCGCACCGAGGCCCGTCGCGGCCGCCCCGGCTCTGCCCGCCGAGCAACCGGTGGCGGCCGGCGGCGACGATCCGCTGGTCGTGGTCGGCATGGCCTGCCGCTTCCCGGGCGGCGTGCGCAACCCCGACGACCTGTGGCGGCTGCTGCTCGACGGCGGCGACGCCGTGTCGGAGTTCCCGCGCGACCGCGGCTGGGACGTCGACGGCCTCTACAACCCCGTTCCCGGCACGCCCGGCAAGTCATTCACCCGCTCCGGCGGCTTCCTGGCCGGCGCCGCCGGCTTCGACGCCGAGTTCTTCGGCATCGCCCCGAACGAGGCCCTGGTCAGCGACCCGCAGCAGCGATTGCTGCTGGAAACCGCGTGGGAGGCCCTGGAGGACGCCGGCATCGACCCCTCCGGCCTGCACGGCACGCCGACGGGCGTGTTCGCCGGCCTGATGTACCACGACTACAGCCTCCTCGGCGTCGGCTCGGTGGTGTCCGGGCGGGTGGCCTACGCCCTCGGGCTGGAAGGCCCCGCGGTCACCGTCGACACCGCCTGCTCCTCGTCGCTGGTCGCCCTGCACCTCGCCGCCCAGTCGGTCGCCGCCGGCGAATGCTCCCTCGCACTCGTCGGCGGGGTCACGGTCATGTCGTCCCCGGCGACGTTCGTGGAGTTCTCCCGCCAGCGCGGCCTCGCCGCCGACGGGCGGTCGAAGTCGTTCGCCGACGCCGCGGACGGCGTGGGCTGGTCCGAGGGCGTCGGCGTCCTCGTGGTCGAGCGGCTCTCCGCCGCCCGGCGGCACCACCACCGGGTCCTCGCGGCGGTGCGTGGTACCGCCGTCAACTCCGACGGCGCCTCCAACGGCCTCACCGCCCCCAACGGCCCCGCCCAGCAGCGGGTCATCCGGCAGGCTCTGGGGCGGGCCGGGCTGCGACCGTCCGATGTGGACGTCGTGGACGGCCACGGCACGGGGACCCGGCTCGGCGACCCGATCGAGGCCCAGGCGCTGCTGGCCACCTATGGCCAGGACCGCGACCGGCCGCTGCTGCTCGGCTCGGTGAAGTCCAACCTCGGCCATACGCAGGCCGCCGCCGGGGTGGCCGGGATCATCAAGCTGATCCTCGCGATGCGCCACGGCCTGGTGCCCGCGAGCCTGCACGTCGACCGCCCGACCAGCCGCGTCGACTGGACGGCGGGCGCCGTCGAGCTGGTCACCGCGGCGCGGCCCTGGCCCGATGCCGGCCGCCCCCGCCGGGCCGCCGTGTCCTCGTTCGGCATCAGCGGCACCAACGCCCACGTCATCCTGGAGGCGCCCCCGGCCCCGCCGGAGCCGGTCCGGGCCGCGCCGCCCGTCCTGCCCTTCGTGCTCTCCGCCGCCACGCCGGACGCCCTCGCCGACCAGGCCCGCAGCCTCGGCGCCCACCTGGACGCCGACCCCCTCGACATCGCGTTCACGCTCGCGACCGGCCGGGCCGCGCTGCGGCACCGGGCCGTGGTCACCGCCGCCGACCGAGACGCCCTGCGGGCCGGGCTGGAGACCGTCGAACCCACGGCGGCCCGCTCCGGGCGCACCGCGTTCCTGTTCACCGGCCAGGGCTCCCAGCGCCTCGGCATGGGCCGCGACCTCGCCGCGGTCTTCCCCGTCTTCGCCGAGGCCGTGGCCGCGGTCGACGAGCTGGCCGGCGGCGGGCTGCGCGCGGTCATGTGGGGCACGGACCGCGACGCCCTCGAACGCACCGAGTGGGCGCAGCCGGCCCTGCTCGCCCTGCAGGTCGGACTGTTCTGGCTGCTGGAGTCCTGGGGCGTGCACCCCGATGTCCTGCTGGGCCACTCGGTCGGCGAGATCGCCGCCGCGCACGTCGCCGGGGTGCTGTCACTGCCGGACGCGGTCACCCTGGTCCGCGCCCGGGGCCGGCTGATGCAGGCGCTGCCCGCGGGCGGCGTGATGACAGCGATCGCCGCGCCGGAGAGCGACGTCCGGCCGCTGCTCGACGACCGGGTCGGCCTGGCCGCGGTGAACGGGCCGCGCTCGGTCGTCGTCGCCGGCCCCGCGGACGCGGTCGCGGCGGTCGCCGCCCGCTTCCCGCGCACCGCGCGGCTGCAGGTCAGCCACGCGTTCCACTCCCCGCTGATGGAGCCGATCGTCGACGAGCTGCGCGCGGTCGCGGCCGGCCTCGCCTGGCAGCCGCCGGCCGTCCCGGTCGTCTCCAGCGTCACCGGCGCCTTCGCCGACGACTTCGGCACGCCCGACTACTGGGCGGCTCAGGCCCGCGCGACCGTCCGGTTCGCCGACGGTGTCATCGCGATCGAGGCTTCCGGAGTGGTACGCCTGGCAGAGCTCGGACCCGACGCCGTGCTCACCGCCCTGGCCCGGCAGACCCTCGCCGGGCCGGACACCCTCGCCGTGCCGCTGCTGCGCGCCGGCCACGACGAGGCGACCACCGCCGTCGCCGCCCTCGCCGCCCTCCACGCCGACGGTGCCGCCGCGGACTGGCGGTCGTTCTTCGCCGGGCGGGGCGCCCGGTCGGTGCCGCTGCCGACGTACCCGTTCCGGCACCGCCGCTACTGGCAGCGCGGCGTCCCGGCGGACGTGCCCGGCCTCGGCCAGGACGCCACCGACCACCCGGTGCTCGGCGCGATCGTGCCCTCCCCGGACTCCGCCGGCCTGCTGCTCACCGGGCTGCTGTCCACCGCCGCGCAGCCGTGGCTCGCCGACCACACCGTCGGCGAGGCGGCGATCGTGCCCGGCGCCGCCTGGTGCGAGCTGGCCCTGCGCGCCGCCGCCGAGACCGGCCGGGCCGGCGTCGCCGAGCTCACCGTCCGCGCCCCGCTCCCGGTCCCGTCCGGGGTGCGCATCTCGCTCCAGATGCGCGTCGACGCCGCCGGGTCGTTCACCATCCACGCCCGCCCCGGCGGCCCCGAGCGGCCATGGGCCCTGCACGCCGACGGCCTCCTCGCCGACACCCTCCCGGAGCCGCCCGGACTCGACGGCGGGCCGCAGGGCGAGCCGATCGACGTATCGGCCCTCTACGCGGCGCTGCGCGGGCACGGCCTCGGCTACGGCCCGGCCTTCCAGGGCCTGCGTTCCCTCCGCCGGTACACGGACGACGAGGCGCACGCGGAGGTGGCGCTGCCCGAGCCGGTCGCCGGGGAGGCCAGCCGCTACGGCGTCCACCCGGCCCTGCTCGACGCCTGCCTGCAGGCGGCGACCGCGCTCGCCGGCGACGGCCCGGTGCTGCTGCCGTTCTCGTTCACCGACGTGCGGCTCGCCGCGCCCGGCGCCGGCGCGGCCCGGGTCCGGGTGCGCCGCCTCGGCCCGGGCCGGGTGGCGATCGATGCCGCCGACGCGCTGGGCCGCCCGGTGCTCTCCATCGGCTCCCTCGCCTCCCGCCCCGCCGCCCCCGCGACCGACGACCGGCTCCTCGCCCCGGTCTGGCGCGGCCTGCCGTCGATCCCGCCGGCCGCGGCGCCCGACTGGATTGCCTGGTCCGCGCTCGGCGCCGGCCCGGTGCCCGACCTGGTCGTGCTGGAAACCGCGGGGCTGAACGAGGCGGACGCGCTCGCGGCCGTGCAGCGCTGGCTCGGCGACGACCGGCATGCGCACGCCACCCTCCTCGTGGTGACCCGCGGCGCGGTCGCGGTCGGCGGCGAGCGCGTCGCGGACCTGACCGGCGCCGCGATCCGCGGCCTGGTCGGCTCCGCCCAGGCCGAACACCCGGGCCGGCTCCTCCTCACCGACCTCGCCCGGCCCGCCACCGAAGGCGCGGACCTCGCCGCCGTGCTCGCCTCCGGGGAGCCGGGCACGGCGGTGCGGGACGGGGTTGTCTACGTCCCGCGGCTGGCGCCCGCGCCCGCGTCGGCCGGGCCGCCGGCGACGGTCTTCGACCCCGAGCGGGTCGTGCTCGTCACCGGGGCTACCGGCGCGCTCGGCGCGATCGTCGCCCGGCATCTGGTCCTCCGGCACGGCGTGCGCCGGCTGCTGCTGGCCGGCCGGCGCGGCGCGGCGGCACCCGGCGCCCCCGAACTGGCCGCCGAGCTCACCGCGCTCGGCGCCGAGGTCCGCCTCGCCGCCTGCGACGTCGCCGACCGCGCGGCCGTGGCGGCGCTGCTGGCCGGCGTGCCCGACCTGGGCGGGATCGTGCATGCCGCGGGCGTCCTGGACGACGGCGTGGTCAGCGCGCTCACCCCGCCCCGGCTCGCCGCCGTGCTCGGCCCCAAGGCCGGCGGCGCGCGGCACCTGCACGAGCTGACCCTGGACCGGGACCTCTCCGCCTTCGTGGTCTTCTCCTCGGCGGCCGGTGTGCTCGGTACCCCCGGACAGGCCAACTACGCCGCCGCGAACGCCTTCCTGGACGCGCTCGCCGCGCAGCGCCGGTCCGACGGCCGGCCCGGGCTCTCCCTGGCCTGGGGCAGTTGGGCCGGTGGGGGCATGGCCGGGAGCCTCGCCGACGCCGACGCCGGCCGCATGCGCCGGGCCGGCATCCGCCCGCTCACCACCGCCGAGGGGCTCGCCCTGTTCGACGCCGCCTGCGCCCGCGACCTGCCGGTGCTCGTGCCGCTCGGGCTCGACCGCGCGGCCCTGGGCGACCCCGAGACCCTACCGCCGCCGCTGCGGGAACTCGCTGGAACGGCCGCGCGCCCGCGCCCGGCCGCCCGCGAGGCCACCGCCGCGCCGGCCCTGGCGGAGCGGCTGCGCGCAATGGCTACGGCCGAGCGCCGGGCGCTGCTGCTGGAGCTGGTCCGCACCGAGGCCGCGGCGCTGCTCGGCCACGGCACCGCGGCCGCCATCGCCGCCGACGCCGCCTTCGCCGACCTCGGCTTCGACTCCCTCACCGCGGTCGAGTTCCGCAACCGCGTCGGCGCCGCCGCCGGCATCCGCCTGCCCGCCACGCTCGTCTTCGACCATCCCACGCCGGCAGCCCTCGCCGACGCCCTCGCCACCGAGTTCCTCCCGACCCGGACCGCCCCGGATCCCCTCCCGGGGCAGGGCACCACGGAGGCACTCCCGGCGCAGACCGCGGGGCCGGGGCCGGACGACGGTTCCGCGGACGCGGACGTCATCCGGGCCATGAGCGCCGACGACCTGATCGCCCTCGCCCTGGGCCAGGCCGCCGACGAGACCGGGAGCCGCTGACATGACCGCCGCCCAGGATCCCCGCCTCGTCGAGGCCTTGCGCACCGCCCTGCTCGACGCCGAGAGCCTGCGCCGCGCCAACCGCCGCCTCACCGCCGAACGGGACGCGCTCGCCGAACCTCTCGCCGTCGTCGGCATGGCCTGCCGGTTCCCCGGCGGGGTGCGCAACCCCGGCGACCTGTGGCGGCTGCTGCTCGACGGCCGCGACGTGGTCAGCGAGTTCCCGCGCGACCGCGGCTGGGACGTCGACGGCCTCTACGACCCGACGCCCGGCACCCTGGGCCGGTCCACCACCCGCTTCGGCGGCTTCCTCGACGACGCGGC
Source organism: Dactylosporangium sp. CA-092794 (assembly GCF_050948465.1). Lineage (NCBI taxonomy): Bacteria > Bacillati > Actinomycetota > Actinomycetes > Micromonosporales > Micromonosporaceae > Dactylosporangium > Dactylosporangium sp. CA-092794. Next base: position 3,523,477 of record NZ_CP192044.1, read on the forward strand.
CGGCTTCGACGCCGAGTTCTTCGGCATCGCCCCGGCCGAGGCCCGCTCCCTCGACCCCCAGCAGCGGCAGTTCCTCGAGGTCGCCTGGGAGGCCCTGGAGAGCGCCGGCCTCGACCCGGCCGGGCTGCGCCGCTCGCCGACCGGCGTCTTCGCCGGCCTGATGTACCACGACTACATCACCGGCGCGGTCTCCGGCGCCGCGGTGTCCGGGCGGGTGGCCTACACACTGGGGCTGGAGGGCCCGGCGCTCACCGTCGACACCGCCTGCTCCTCGTCGTTGGTCGCGCTGCACCTGGCCGGCCAGTCGCTGCGTGCCGGGGAGTGCACGCTCGCCCTGGCCGGCGGGGTGACGGTGATGGCCACGCCGCAGACATTCGTGGAGTTCTCCCGTCAGCGCGGCCTGTCCCCGGACGGCCGGTCGAAGTCGTTCGCCGATGCCGCGGACGGCGTGGGCTGGTCCGAGGGCGCCGGCGTCCTGGTGGTCGAGCGACTGTCCGATGCCCGGCGCAACGACCATGACGTCTTGGCGGTAGTACGGTCCACCGCCGTCAATTCCGACGGCGCCTCCAACGGGATGAACGCCCCCAACGGCCCCGCCCAGCAGCGGGTCATCCGGCAGGCTCTGGGGCGGGCCGGGCTGCGACCGTCCGATGTGGACGTCGTGGACGGCCACGGCACGGGGACCCGGCTCGGCGACCCGATCGAGGCCCAGGCGCTGCTGGCCACCTATGGCCAGGACCGCGACCGGCCGCTGCTGCTCGGCTCGGTGAAGTCCAACCTCGGCCATACGCAGGCCGCCGCCGGGGTGGCCGGGATCATCAAGCTGATCCTCGCGATGCGCCACGGCAAAGTACCGGCGACCCTGCACGTGGACCGCCCGACGACCCACGTCGACTGGACGGCCGGCGCCGTCGAGCTGGCCACCCGCGCCCGCGACTGGCCGCCGACCGACCACGTCCGGCGCGCGGCTGTGTCATCGTTCGGCATCAGCGGCACCAACGCCCACGTCATCCTCGAACAGCCGGCTTCGGTGGCCCCCGCACCGCCGGCCTCGGCGCCACCGCCGGCGGTCGTGCCGTGGGTGCTGTCCGCGCGCACTCCCGATGCCCTGCGCGCCCGCGCCGCCCAGCTCGCCGGTGAGGAGCGGGATCCGCTCGATGTCGCGGCCGCCCTCGCCCGCCGCACCGCGTTGCGCCATCGCGCCGTGCTCCTCGGCGCCGACTCCGCCGAACTGCGGCGCGCCGCCGCGGCCCTCGCCGCCGGCGATACGCCACCGCGCCGTATCACCTTCCCGCCGCCCGACGCGGCCGCCCCGGCCGTAGGAGCGGGCGCCGAGTTGGCCGTAGGGGAGACCGCCGAGTTGGCCGGGCTGGCGCGGCGCTACGAGGCCGGGGGCGACGTCGACTGGAGCGCCGTGCTCGCCGGCCGTGGCGCGCGGCGGATCGGCCTCCCGACGTACCCCTTCCGCCATCGCGACTTCTGGTGGACCGCCGCCGCGCCCGCCCCGGCCGGCGCCCACCCGATCCTCGGCACGGTCCTGGCCGCACCGGAGCCGGGCCAGGCGGCCGTGCTCGCCGGACACCTCAGCCTCGACGCCCAGCCGTGGCTGGCCGGGCACCGGGTCCTCGGCCGGATCGTCCTGCCCGGCGCGGCCCTGGTCGAGCTGGCCCTGCGGGCCGGCGCCGAGGCCGGCGCGACCACCCTGGCCGACCTCACCCTGCACACCCCCGTCCGCATCCTCGAGTCGGGTGGGCTCCTCGTGCAGGTCCGCCGCGCCCCCGCCGACCGGCCCGGCGCCCACACCGTGACCATCCACACCCGTCCGGACGGCGACGGCGCTGCGCCGTGGACCCGCCACGCCGACGGTCTGCTCACCACCGAGCCCGCCCCGGCCGCCGAGCCCGACGACCCGGCCCTGGGCACCGGCGTGGACCTCGGTGGCCTGTACGAGCGGCTGGCCGACGGCGGGTTCGGCTACGGCCCCGCGTTCCAGGGCCTCACCGCCCTGCGGCGGCGCGGCGACGAGCTGATCGCCGACGTCACCCTCCCCGACGCGGCCGGCGGCCCGGCCGGCTACGGCATCCATCCCGCGCTGCTCGACGCCTGCCTGCACGCCGTCGTCCCGGCCGGCGGCGACGAGGTCCGGCTGCCGTACGCGTGGACCGGCGTCCGCCTGCACGCCACCGGGGCCCGGCGGCTGCGGGTGACGCTGCGCCCGGACGGCGCCGGCGGGGTCTCGCTGCGCGCCGCCGACCCCGGCGGCGCGCCCGTGCTGACCGTCGCGTCGCTGGTCTCCCGCCCGATCACCGCCGGGCAGCTCACCGCCACCGACGCGCTGTGGCGGATCGAGTGGACCCCGGTCGTGGCGCCCGCGCCCCGCCCCGTGGACGCCGTCGTGCTGGAGTGCCCGGCCGCCGACGCCGTGCAGTATACCCTCGCCGCCCTGCAGGAGTGGGCGGCCGACCCCGCCGACCCGCTCGTCGTCGTCACCCGCGGCGCCGTCGACCCCGGCACCGGTGTACCGCCAAACCTCGACCAGGCGCCGGTGTGGGGCCTCGTGCGCGCCGCGCAGGCCGAACACCCGGGCCGCATCCGCCTGCTCGACCTCGCGGGCGAAGACCCGGCCGAGCCCGCTGTCGCCGCCGCGCTCGCCCTCGATGAACCCGAGCTCGCCCGGCGCGACGGGCGGCTGCTCGTCCCGCGCCTCGCCCCGCTGGCCGCCCCGCCGCCGCGGGCCGGCGCGTTCGGGACGGGCACCGTGCTGATCACCGGCGGCACCGGCGGCCTCGCCGCGCCGGTCGCCCGGCACCTGGTCACCCGGCACGGCGTGCGTCACCTGCTGCTGGCCGGGCGGCGCGGGCCGGACGCGCCCGGCGCCGCCGCGCTCGCCGAGCAGCTCACCGGGCTCGGTGCCGAGGTCACGGTGGCCGCCTGCGACGTCACCGACCGGGCCGCGCTCGCCCGGCTGCTCGCCGGCATCCCCGCCGACCGGCCGCTCACCGCCGTCGTCCACGCCGCCGCGCGCACCGCCAACGGGCTGCTCGGCACGCTCACCCCCGACAACCTCGACGCGGTGCTGGCGGTGAAGGCCGGGGCGGCGTGGCACCTGCACGAGTTGACCCGGGATCGGCCGCTCGCCGCGTTCGTGCTGTTCTCTTCGGCCGGCGGGCTGGTCCTCGCCGCCGGGCAGGCCGCATACGCCGCGGGCAACGTCTACCTGGACGCCCTCGCCGCCCGGCGGGCGGCCGAGGGGCTGCCCGCCACCGCGATCGCCTTCGGGCTCTGGGACACCGACGCCGGGCTGGGCGCCCATCTCGGTGAGGCGGACCGGGCCCGGATGTGGGCGCAGGGGCTGCCGGCCCTCGCCGAGCGCGACGCCCTGGCCCTGCTCGACGCCGCGGTGAGCGGCACCGACCCGGCCGTCGTGGCGCTGCCCGTCGACCGGGCCGCCCTGCGGAGCCGGCAGGACTCCGTGCCCGCCCTGTTGCGGGGGCTGGCACCGGCCCGGACCGCGGCGCCCGAGTCGCCGCGCGCCCGGATTCTCGGGCTGCCCGCGCGGCGGCGCGAGGGTGCGGTACGGGACGCGATCGTCGCGCTCGGCGCCCGCGTGCTCGGCCTCGGCGCGGGCGCCGCGCTCGACCCGGGGGAGGAGTTCGTGCGCTCCGGGTTCGACTCGCTGTCGGCGATGGAGCTGCGCGCCGCGATCGAGCGGGACCTCGGTGTGCGCCTGCCGCCGGCCGCGGTGTTCGACGCCGGTACCCCCGCCGCCCTCGCCCGGGTCGTGGCCGAGGCGCTCGCGCCCGCCGCCCCGGAGGCGCCGGCCACGGCGGGGGAGACGCTCAGCGACCTGTTCCGGGCCGCCACCCGCACGGTCGACATGCGCACCGCCATGGCGATGCTCTCCGCGGTGGCCGCCACCCGGCCGAGCTTCCCCGCAACGGCGGCGGCCGTCGTTCCGGCGGTGGTACCGCTCGCCGCCGGCCCGGGCCGGCCCCGGCTGCTGTGCTTCGGCACGCCCATGGTGACCGCCGCGCCCGGGCAGCTCGCCCGGCTGGCCGCCGCGTTCGACGGCGTCCGCGACGTCCTCGCCGTCCCGCTGCCCGGCTACCTCCCCGGCGAGGCGCTGCCCGGCGGCGCGGACGCCGCCCTCGACGCGCTCACCGCCGCCGTCCGCGCCGCCGCCGGCGACGACCCGTTCGTGCTGCTGGGCTACTCGGCCGGGGGCGTGCTCGCCCACGCCGTCGCCGCCCGGCTGGAGCGCGACGACGGCCCGCACCCGGCCGGGGTCGTGCTGCTGGACACCTACGGGATCGACCGCTTCCTCGGCGCCGACGACACCCTCGGCCAGAGCTTCATGCACGCCTGGACCCGGCTGGAGGGCCCCTTCGGCGGGTACGACAGCGCCCGCCTCTCCGCCACCGGCCGCTGGGCCGACATCCTCGCCGACCTGGAGCCCACCCCCGCCGCCCGGCCCCCGATCGCGGCACCGGTGCTGTTCGTGCGGTGCCGGGAGTGGTTCGTGCCCGGCGAGCACGACCCGGGCCTGCTCGCCTCGGTGGCCGACCCGGCGTACACCGTCGCCGACCTGGCCGCCGACCACCTCGGCATGGTCGACCGGCACGCCCCGGACACCGCCCGCGCCATCGAGGACTGGCTCGCCCCCCGCCCCCGTACCCCAGGAGAGTGACATGCCCGAGCCGTTCTCGCGGCCCATCTCGCCGGTGGAGTGGACCTACCTGGCCCACCCGCCCGGCCTGGAGACCGTCCTGCAGGTCTTCGTCGAGGGCACCGGCACCCTCGACCCCGAGACGGTCCGGGCCGCCGTCGCTCGGGCCGGAGACGCCTGCCCCGGATCGCGGCTCACCCGGCGCGGCGGCCGCTGGGTCGACATCGGCGTGCCGCCCGCCGTCCGGGTGAGCGACGGCGACGCCCTCGACCGCACCACGTTCGCCGGCCTCGACGCGCTGCAGCAACCCTTGCGGGGCCGGGCCGGCAGCCCCACCTGCGAGGTGGTGCTACTCACCGGCGAACGCCCTGGCCTGCTGTTCCGGGCCTTCCACGCGGTCATGGACGGCCGCGGCGTCTTCCTGTGGATGGCCGAGGTCTTCCGCGCGCTGCGCGGCGAGGCACCGCGCCCGGCCGTGTCGCCCGAGCTGGAGATCGACCTGGTCCGGCGGTTCCGCCGCACCGGACCCCGGCCCCAGCCCGTCCCGGTGCCCGCCTCGCCGCTCAGCCGCCCGGCCGGGCTGCGCGGCCGCGGCCAGGTGTTCCGCCGCCGCACGGTCGACGGCAACCACCCCGCGCTGATCGCGAAGATCGCCGTGGCCCTGACCGAGCTGTGCGACCTGCCGACCGGCACCTTCCTCGTCCCCTCCGACCTGCGCCGCTACGACCCGGCGCTGCGTTCGACCGGCAACCTCGTGCTCGGCGTCCGTCTCGATCTCCCCGCGGGTACCACCTGGCAGCAGGCCCAGGAGACCCTCCTGCGCTCGCTGGCCCGCGACGAGGACCTGGAGGGCATCCCGGACGTCGCGATGATGGAGCGCGTCCGGCGCCTCCCGCTGCCCGCGCTGCGCGGCTTCATGGCCACCTCCGACACGCTGATCGCCCGCCGGGGCCGGGCCCAGGGCCATTTCGTCCTCACCCACCTCGGCCGCCCCGACCTCGCCGACTACAGCGGCCCCACCTTCACCGCCGAGTCGATCTACGAGGCGCCGGCCCGCGGCTACTTCGTCTCGCCGTCGCTCGCCATCACCGAGCTGGACGGACGCACCGAGCTGGTGCTGCGCGCCGACGGCGGGCCGGACGCCGGGCGGCGGGCCGACGAGACGATGGACGCGCTGGTCGACCGGCTATCCCCGGCCGGCAGCCGGATCGCCGGCGGGCCGCCCGCCGACGCCGGCACCGACACGCTCACCGGCCGGTTCGCCCGCCAGGTCGAGCGGTTCGGCGACCGGGTCGCGCTGAGCACCCCCGCCGAGACGGTCACCTACGCCGAGCTGGACCGGCGGGCCGACGTGGTCGCCGCCGAGCTGCTCGGCCGCGGCATCGGCGCCGGGGACGTGGTCGGGCTGCTCGGCGACCGCTCGGTGGCGACCCTCGCCGGGCTGTGGGGCGTGCTGAAGGCCGGCGCGGCGTACCTGCCTCTGGATCCCCGCCGGCCCGACGCCGGCCTGCGCGACGTCCTCGCCGACGCCGGAGCCCGGGTCAGCCTGGTCGACGCCGCCCAGGCGGATCGCGACCTCGGCGGCGATGTGATCTGGCTCGCCGCGCTGCCCACCGGCGGCGCCGCCCCGGCCCCGGCGGCGGCCCGCCCCGACGACCTCGCCTACGTCATCTACACCTCCGGCTCGACCGGGCGCCCCAAGGGTGTCGAGATCGAGCACCGGGCGGTCGTGCATTACGCCGCCTGGGCCGGCCGCGCGTTCGGCGTCGACGAGCACACCTGCTTCCCGCTGTTCACCTCCCTCGCGTTCGACCTGCCGGGCACCGCGCTGTTCCCCACGCTGCTCGCCGGCGGCCGGCTGGAGCTGGTCCGCGAGGAGCCCGACCACGTCGTGCTCACCCGGATGCTCACCGGCCGCGGCGTGACCGCGATCAAGCTCACCCCTTCGCACCTGGACCTCATCGACCGGCTCGGCCTCACCGCCGCCGGCATCCGCCTCGCCGTGCTCGGCGGGGAGGCGCTGACCCCGGCCGCGCTCGCCGCCGCGCGGCGGGTCTTCGGCCCCGACTGCCGGATCGTGAACCACTACGGGCCGACCGAGGCCACCGTCGGCTGCGTCTTCCACGACTGCGGCGGCGACGGCTACGACGGCGTCGTGCCGATCGGCCGGCCCGCGCCCGGGACGGTCGTGCACCTGCTGGACGAGACCCGGGTCCGGGTGCCGGCCGGCGAGGCGGGGGAGATGTACCTGACCGGGCCGCAGCTCGCCCGCGGCTACCGGGGCCACCCCGAGCTGGACCGGGACGCGTTCGTGCGGCTCGCCGACGGCGGCCGGGCCTACCGCACCGGCGACCTGGCCCGGCGGCTGCCCTCGGGCGAGCTGGTCTACGCCGGCCGCCGCGACCACCAGGTGAAGATCCTCGGCCACCGGGTGGAGCCGGGCGAGGTGGAACTCGCCCTGCAGCGGCATCCCGCGGTCGCCCGGGCCGTCGTGGTCGCCCGCCCGCCGACCGGCCCCGGTGCCCGGCTATACGCCTACGTGCAGCTCACCGGGCCGGCCTCCGGCGACGAGCTGGACGCGTTCCTCGCCGGGACGCTGCCGCCCTACCTGCGGCCCGCCGCCATCCAGGCGGTCGAGGAGTTCCCGCGTACCGCCAACGGCAAGGTGGATCGCTCCGCGCTGCCCGACCCGTCCGGCCGCGCGGTTCCGGCCGATGCACCCGCGCCGGACGACGACGAGCCCGTCGACGACACCGTGGCGGCCCGCTGGGCGGCGGCGCTGGGCACGGCGCCGGACAGGCTCGCCGCGAGCAGCGACTTCCACCGCCTCGGCGGCGACTCGATCGCCCTGCTGGCGCTGATCGCCGGCATCGCCCGGGAGGAGCTCGACCCGCCCGCCGCCGAGGCCTTCATGGCCGGCATCGGCCCGATCCTGGTCCACCCCACTCTCGGTGCCATGAGCGACGCGGTGCGCTCCGCCCGCGGCGCCGAGCCGGTCGAAGTCCCCTGAGTTCGCCCTCCACCCCCACCGACTGGAGCCCTGTCATGACGACCGCCGAATCCGCGCCCGAGAACGCTACAGTCACCCCGGCCCCGGCCGAACCGACGACCTGGCGGCGGATCCTGCCGTCGCTGACCGGCCTGCGCGCGATCGGCGCCGGCATCGTGTTCGCCTTCCACTCCATCGTGGAGATCAACCTGTTCGCCGGCGTGCCCGGGCTGCTGCTGGCCGTCGTGCTCAGCATCGTCGGTACCGTCTGCCTCACCGGATTCTTCATTCTCAGCGGCTTCGTCATCACCTGGGCGGCCCGCCCCGGCGCGTCGCCGGTGACGTTCTGGCGCAACCGGCTCGTGCGGCTCTACCCGGTCCACTTCGTCACCACGATCGGGGCCATCGCGCTCGTGCTGGGCTTCGGCGGCACGGTCACCGCCCCTGAGATCATCAACAACCTGCTGCTCGTGCAGACCTGGAAGTTCGGCGACCCGACCATGGCGACCTCGCTCAACGCGGTGTCGTGGTTCCTCGCCGTCGAGGCGTTCTGCTACCTGTGCTTCCCAGGCCTGCTGTGGCTGCTGAACCGGCTGCGCCCGGAGCGGCTGTGGACGGCGCTCGGCGTGGTGACCGCGCTGAGCTTCATCATCCCGATCGCCGTCGACCTGCTCCTGCCCAACACCCCCTACGTGGGCAACGGTCCCAAGGCGTCCGCGCTGCAGATCTGGATCGTGTACTTCTTCCCGCCGGTCCGCCTGCTCGAGTTCATCGCGGGCATGCTGCTGGCCCGGATCGTACTGACCGGCCGGTGGCCCGCCTGGCGGATGCGCACCGGTGTGCTGCTCTTCATCGGCGGCTGCGTGCTCACCCTCGTCATCCCGTCCGACCCGCTGCGCGCCGGCGCCCCCACCGCGATCCTGGCCGCGCCGATCATCGCGATCCTCGCCACCCGCGACGCGCGGAACCAGGTGTCCGGCCTCGGCGGCCGGGTCTGGCTGTGGTTCGGCGAGCTGTCGATGGTCATCTACCTGGTACACCGGCTCGTCATCCAGTACGGCTACCGGGCGATCGGCTCACCCCACCTCAACCCGCTGGTGGCGATCGTCTTCTGGCTGGCGCTGGCGGCCGTCACGCTGGGGCTGTCGTGGCTGTTGTACCGCTTCGTGGAGACCCCGATCGCGCGCCGCTTCCACACCCGCCGCCGCGCCGCCGAACCCGCGGCGCCTTCCTGACACACGGCCGGCCACCAGCCGAAGCGGCTGGGTCGCTGGGCCCGTGTCGCATCGGATCGCGGCACGAGCGAGCGTGGGTGTTGTCCACTCAGATGCCGCCGCGCCTCGCGGATTCCTTCGTCGTGCCCGTCCATCCGGTGTCGAGGGTCCAGTGTTGTGCGGAGCCGGCTCGGCTGCGGCTCGCCGTCGCCCGAGCCGGGCAATCCACGTGGAACGCTGACGGTTCTTGCAGGTCCCCACCAGGAGACGAAGGCCTTGTTTGGTTAGGCGAGTGGGTGCGGTTCGCCGGTGAGAGCTGCGAGTGCGGCGGCGATGTCGTGGACGCCGATTGCTTTTCGGCGATTCCGCATGAGCAGTTGATGCAGGCGGTGCAGGAACGTGTCTGCGATCAGACGGTCCTCAAGCTGTTGCGCGCGATCCTACGTGCTGGAGTGATGGAGGACGGGCAGGTGCGACGCCCGGTGACCGGTGCTGCACAGGGTGGCTTATGTTCAGCTGAACATAACCCAGCGCTGCTCATTAGGCGGGGTGGCCTCCCCGGTTCTGTCCAACATCTACCTGGACCGTTTGGACAAATTTGTCGAGACAGTTCTCATACCGGAATACACCCGAGGTGCACGCAGAGCGCGCAACACCGCGTACTGCGAGGTGGAGAACGCGGTGGCGCGGGCCCGCAGACGCGGCGATCGCTCCGCCGTGCGGCAGTTGCGTCAGCAGCAGCGCGGCCTGCCCAGCGGGGATCCGCAAGATTCCGGCTTCCGACGGCTGCGCTATGCCCGTTATGCCGACGATCACCTGCTCGGGTTCACCGGACCGAAGGCCGAGGCCGAGGAGATCAAGCAACGCCTGGCCCAGTTCCTGCGTGATGACTGTCAAGCCCCGGGTTTGATGGAGACGAAGTTATTTGGTTTCCAGGGTTGCGGTGAGTGGGTGGGTCATCGCGTGTAGCGCTTCGTGTTCGGCGGGCGGGACGTGCCCGAGCTCGCCGTGCAGGCGCCGGTTGTTGTACCAGTCGATGTACTCGACGGTGGCCATCTCCAGGTCGTCAAGCCCGCGCCAGGGTCCTCGGTTGCGGACGAGTTCGGCCTTGTAGAGGGAGTTGAACGCTTCGGCCATCGCGTTGGTGTGTCCTGAAGGTGATTGCGAGGAGGCGATGTAGAAGGTGTGGCCTTGTGATTGCCGTGCTGTTGTGGAGATGAAGGTAGGTCCTTCGGCATCGGCATGCAGGTGCAGGTGCCAAACCGCCCCGAGCTGCTGCGGTGAATGAGTCGTGGTGGTGAGCGTCGTGGGAAAAGCCGCACAGATGCGGCAGGTATGGACCGAGAAGGCGAACGCAAGTGAACCACCGACGACGTGTCGTTAGGACAAATGACATCGAAACCGGGGCCTCAATGCTGTCCCGGGATGAACCAGACGGGTGCCTGCTGATTGGTCTGGTGGTGTCCGGCATGAAGGTGGCGCGAGTTCGGTCCGGGCTTCACAACGGAACAGGAGAACTCCTCGACACGAAACGGTGTCCGCTGGTTGAGGTGGACACGAGACGGGTGCAGAGCCCGGTTGCGTGTCAGGAGGGCGGAATGCCCCGTAGTAGTGGTGAAGCTCCTGTAATGGGGGTGGAGCGAAGGGGGCGTGTTGTTGAGTTTCGATCGACGATCAACCAGCAATGGGAGGAATCCGATGACCGAAACAAGATCGGTAGGCAAGCCGTTCGACATCCCGAAAACTCTGGTGTGGAACGCGTATCAGAGAGTCAAGGCCAACAAGGGAGCGGCCGGTGTGGACGGACAATCCTGGCGGAGTTCGAACAGGACGAGAAGAACAACCTGTATCGACTCTGGAACCGGTTGTCGTCGGGAATCTACTTCCCGCCGCCTGTCCGGGCGGTGGAGATCCCGAAACAGGGCGGTAGCCGGACCCTTGGGGTTCCGACCGTCGCCGACCGGATAGCGCAGACGGCAGTGGCCATGGTCTTGAATCCCGACGTTGAGAAGGTGTTCCATAGGGACTCGTATGGCTACCGTCCAGGCCGGTCGGCGTGGGAGGCGGTGGAAACGTGCAAGCAACGGTGCTGGCGACAGCCTTGGGCTATCGACCTCGATATTCAGGGATTCTTCGACAACGTGCCGCACGGTCCCATCGTCGCCGCTGTCGAGAAACACACCACGCTGCCGTGGGTTCTGCTGTATGTGAAACGGTGGCTTGTCGCGCCGATGCAGCAAGCCGATGGGACGCTCATCGAGCGAGACAAGGGGACTCCACAAGGATCCGCGATCTCGCCATTGTTGTCGAATCTGTTCATGCACTACGCTTTCGATGCCTGGCTGGATCGAGAGTTCCCGACGATCAGATTCGAGCGGTACTGCGACGACGCCGTGGTCCATTGCGCAAGTGAGAAGCAAGCGGAGTTTGTCCGCGACGCGATCGGGCGCAGGCTGCGGCAGTTCGGTCTGAACCTGCACCCGGACAAGACCCGAATCGTGTACTGCAAACAGGAGGGCCGTGACCTGGATTTCCCGGTCACGGCTTTCACCTTCCTGGGGTTCACGTTCCGGCGCCGGGCGGCGCGCCTGCGGGACGGAAGACTGAAAGACCTGAGTTGAGGGCCCTGTGTCGACGGTGGTGATGGGCGGGCAACGGGGGGACTGCCTCGATGTGGGCCTCCCGCGACGCCTGGTAGGTCACGCCGCACGCCCACACCTCGGTGAGGTGCCGACGGGGGCGGGCAGCCGCACGGCGGGGCGCGGCACCGTGCGACCCGGTCCGGGCCTACTTAGCCGCTCCCAGCAGCTCGACGTCGGGCCCGGCCGCGTCGTGGACGAAGGCGGTGAGCTCGATGCCGGCCGATGAGCGTGCCGAACAGGCTTTCAACCGGCACCAGGTGTCCGCCCGCCGCGGCGCGATCATCAGCGGCGCCTCGGGCACCGGCAAGACCACCGTGCTGTCCCCGCTCGGCTCAGCGAGCGGCTCGCGCTGGGCGCCGCCGCCCGCCCCGCCCGGACGGTCGCCCACCGCCTCCTGGAGCGCGCGAGTACCGCCCGGTCGGTCGATTGGCGGCCCTCACTGCCATGCCCAAGATGTGCACATCTATCGATGCGTGGGAGCCGCATATGACCCGATTCATGCGCAGCCTGTTGCCATTAGTCCTGCTCATGACCGTCGGCGTGGCCGTACTGACCGCCAATCCGGCCACCGCCGCTCCGGTGACGTGCTCACCGGGCGTGTTCTCCTCATGCCTGTCCAACAACGCGTCGCCGGCGGTGCGGTGGGGCGACGGTTGGTGTGACGGCTCGACCTACGACTTGGACGCCGAGAGCTACTCCTGCGGGAGCAAGTTAACCCTAGGGCCGGCCAGCGTGACGAGCGGCGTCGATGTCGACGCCGTCCGGGCCGACGCTAACTGCACCACCGTGATCCAGGGCGTCACCTACAACCAGCTGGGCCTGACCAGCCACTGGAAGCGCTTCTCCCCGCCGCTCGGCGGCCTGGAGATCAACGTGTCGTCGAAGACGTGCTACGGACCCACGGGCCTCACCGTGAGCGGCACCTCGTCGAGCACCGTCTCGCTGGCCTGGAACACGATCCCGTCCAACTCCAGCGATCCGGTCGACGCGATCACCTACCGCGTCTTCCGGTCCGGCGCGCTGATCGCCGTCCTGCCGCGCACCCAGGGTTCCTTTCAGGACTCGGGTCTGCCCGCCAACAGTACCTATCTGTACGGCGTAACCGTGCAGCGGACGTACCAGGAGTCGTCGGCCTCGACGGTCTACGGAGGCACGTCAGCACCGCCTCCGCCGACGTATCCCGCCGAGACGGCGCCACCGTACTAACCCCTCCGCCTCGTACGCGAACCTGTACTACGTCAACACGTTCGGCAGCGCACCAGGCAAGATCGGATCCACAGTGGTCGGGTACGTCGACGCGAACCCGTTTAACTACGTCTTCTGCAAGGCCGAGTACGGCGTCACCACCGGACCCTACCGGTACAACAAGTGGTGGATGTACACCGACCTCGACAGCCCAGCCGGGGCGCGCGGCTGGATCTCGGCCTACTGCCTGTCCAACTACGGCAACGACCAGGTCTACGCCAATGGCGGCGGAGAGATTCCGTACTGCTGAGCCTCGACCGGCCCGGTCTCCGGCGCGCACACCGCCCGCCGGAGACCGGTGCTGCCCGGTTCGCCAGGGAACCACGAGTTGTGGAGCCGCGCGTCGACCGTCCGCCTCCTGCTCGCCGTGCGGATTCGCGGCCTCAGGGGGATGTGCCGAATCCCCGGGACAAAGGCGCGCCCAAGTCCGGCATCGGCAGCCACCGGGCTCAGCCCCACCTGCTCCAAGCGCCTAGGCACTCGGGGCTCCCGCCGCCGCGCACTTCACCGCGACCGCGGCGCTGCTGATCCACATCATGGGCGCCGGCGCCCAGAACGCCGCGAACTCCGGATCGCCGACAGCGCTCCGCGAGCGCCAAGACGCCCTTGACATCCAGGCGGCGGATCGGGAACAACTCGACCCCGAGAAGTACCTCTTCACGCGCACGATGGCAGGACAACTGCGAGCGCATGACGATCGTACCGAGTTCCTCGCCAGCATCACCGACCTGCGCCGACCGGCGGCGGGTATCCTGCCCCGCCAAGGGACAGCCGGTGTCCGTACCCACGTAACCCGACCCACGGCAGGTCTACGAGTCGATCATGGGCGACGGACCTCGGTCAGTGGGCTTCGCCGCCGGCAATTCGCCGCAGTTCCCGAAGCGCGTGGTTGGCGCCCCAGCGCTGCTGCGGATCCTTTTCGAGCAACCCCAGCAGTACCGGGCCGAGCGGACCAGCCCGCAACAGTGGGCGCGGTGGTGCGTTCGTGATCACGTTGATCGCCGCGATCGGGTTGAGGCCCGTCAGCACGAACGGTTCCTTTCCCTCCACGGCCTCGTACAGTGTCGCACCAAGCATGAACAGGTCGCCCGGCGGCCCGGCGGAGGCGCCCATGGCCCGCTCCGGCGGCATCAGCGGTACAGCACCGCTCAGCAGGTTGAGGCTGGTGAGCGTCATGTCGGTTTCGAAGCCGGTCGTCGAGGCGTCGGTCAGGACGCATCGGCCGCCGTCGCAGAGGAACACGTTGCCGGGCCGGAGGTTCCGGTAGGTGATTCCGGCGCGATGCTGCGCCATGAGGGCGTCGAGCACCGACGATCCGATGCTGGCAACCGTGCGTACGCCGAGCGGGCCGTCCTCGATGACCTCGCTCAGGGTGCGGCCGGCGAGCCACTCCATGATGAGCCAAAGCCCGTCGTACGGGGCCGGTTGCCGCAGGGCCGCGTGGACCCGGACGACGCCTGGATGGTCCACGCTCGCCGCAGTTCGTATCGCGTCGAGCGCATGCTCCAGGCCTTTTCGTTGCTCGTCCACCGTCTGCCCTCTGGAAACCGTCAGGGCCTTGGCGGCGACCGGTGTGCCGTCCGCGGTGTCCTCCGCCTTCCAGGTAATTCCGGTGGCACCGGAACCGACGACGTCCAGGAGCCGGTACCGACCGGCGATGATGCCGCCCGCTCCGGCAGGGGCGGCGCCGTCGTGCTGCTTGACCAGCGGCAGGTCGGTGCTGACGCGCAGCGCGGCACGACCGAACCGGATTGTGTCGCCGTCGAGGAGGTCGGTGGTGGTCACGCGTACGTCGTTGACGTACGTGCCGTTCGCAGAGCCGAGATCGGTGACGCGCATGGTGGTGCCGTCGAAGGAGATCCGGGCGTGCACCCGCGAGACGCTGCGGTTGGCGAGGCGCAGGTCAGCCAGCTCACCCCTGCCGACCGTCGCCCCGCCACGGGATATGGCGAAGCGGTTGCCGTCCGTGTCGACGAGCTCGATCGAGGGCCCGGCCGATTCCTGCGCGTGAGCGGGGCCGGTGGTGAGCGGGCGGCCGGAGCCGCTGGTGCGCAATTCTGCCTTCGCGCCGCCGTACCGGACCGAGGCGTCGGCGAATAGCTCCACACCGATCGCGTCCGATGGCGTGACGCCCCTGTCCGAAAAGTACATCCGCAGCGCCCGGATCAGCAGCGGTATGACGAGCCGCTGCCGTCCGTGTAGGGCGCGGTAGTCATCCGGCGAGAGCATGACCAGGTAGTCGCAGCCGGATACGCTGTCCGGTAGTCGTGGACCGAGACGGGCGACGGTCACCCGCTGCATCGCGGTGGTGATGGTGTCCAGTAACGGCAGCACGACCGGGCTGAGCGACTCTGTTACCTCATCGGACGCTGGCGCGTCGACCGGCACGAACAACGCCGGGTCGTGGACGAAGAACGGTGCGCCGCGCGGCCGGGGCGCGTCGGCGAGCAGCTCGACGACGACCTCGCCGGTGGCCCGGCCGTGGCGCTGGACGAGCGTCCACGCCTGTTCGGCGGCGAGGAGGGCGGCGATCTGGTGAACCGCCCCAGCCATGATCGCGACGTCTTCGTAGGCCAGGTGAACGAGGTACCGGCCCGTCGGATCCAGCCCGGACCGCGCCACGTCCGCGGCCCGGTCGGCCAGGCCCGCGACGAGGTGAGCACCGGTCAGCGGGGCCAGGAACGCGAGTGCGAACTGCGGCCCGGCGAGATCGGACAGCGGCCTCGCCGTCCCGGCGCCCAGCACGGCGATCCCGCGCGCGACGGTTCTTGACGCGTCCGACGGTTCGCCGACCGACTGCACGTCGGTTGAGGGCGGCCGGTCGGGCTGCGACTGGCGCGGCCCGGTGAGTTGCTGCTTGAGGCGGTCTGCCAGGCGGGCGTAGTCGCCGCCAAGGCGGCGCAGGACCAGTTGGGAGACGTGGGCGAGCGGACGGTCGACGCCACCGATGGCAGGCAACGGGGTCCCCATAGGATCGCGCAACATGGCGGGAAAGCTGAAGCCGTGGCCTAAGCGCGGGGCGACGAACTGGGAGACCGCGGTGAGGATCTTCACCGCCGCGGCACGGTCGGTGAGGTCGAGGAGAATCTCACGGACGCCGGCGACGAAGTCGTACTCCACCTGGTCGGCCGGTACGGGGGCGCGGCGCGAGATCTCCCGCAGCAGGCCGCCGAGGAACACTTCGGCCAAGTGCGCGGTCTCCGAGGCCGGTAGGACGAGGCGCTGCACCATACGCATCACCGGTAGACTGAGCGGCGCCGCGGCCAGGTTCAGGGCGAGTTGGACGGCAGTCGGGGACGCCACTGCGCGGAAACGGCGTATCCGCTCGGCGGGGGTGACGTCCTCGTCGGGCTCCACCATGGGCACGGAGGTGGGTGCCCCGGCGAGCACCGCGGCTCGCGCCCACCCGGCGGGCGCGGCCACCGTGTGCGCGAGGGCCGAGAGCCAGCGCGCGGAGAGCTCGACGATGGGGATGGGCACCGCGGGCAGGGGATCCTGTGGGCCGTGCGCCGCACCGGACTGCCGCCAATGCCGGTTCGGCTCACCGGGACGGCCGATGAGCAGTCGGGCCGGACGCGGTTGCAGTGCTCCTCCATCCCACAAGCGCCTCGGTAGCACCGACACTGCGGCGACCACCCGTGCCGCCGCCCAGTGACGCAGCATTCGATGCATACGGCCGTCCCGCCAGGCTGCGCCGACGCCGTCAGTGACCACCAGCACCAGCTCGGCCGTGCCGGGGCCGAGCCGAACCGCGCTGGCCCCCGGCACTCCGTGACCGATTCCACCGTCGCCGGTCCCGAGCCGGCTCGGCGCGGCCGGGGCTGAGCAGTCGATGGTGACCCGGCGGATGGTGCGAAACGCGCCGAGCGTCTCCAGCAGCCGGATGAACTCGGCGGTCGTACGGCGCCAGATCCCCATCGACGGGGAGGTATCGACCACCACGCACAGGTCGAGCCAGCGGCTGTGCGCGGGAGTGAGTACAGGCAGCCACAGGCGCTCCTCGGCGATCAGCCTCGCGGTCGCGCTCTCGTCCACTACGGTGTCCGGCTCGGTCGCTACCCGTCGCTTGAACGGCCGCAGCGCCCGCGCGATCGCTCGCGGCTGCGGCAGCGCGCCGACGGCGGGCGCGTCGACCGGCAGCGCGGAGGGCCAGCCGGCGCCGTCGTCGCCGTCACGATCACCGTCGCGCATACGTGCGGCGACGGGGTGCAGCGTTGTGTCCGTATCGGCTCGTTGCGCACGACCGCGCGCCTGTTCCCGCGGAGGCATTGCTCCGGGCGGCCCGGTGATGATGTGGGGCCGCGGTGTCTGCGTCCCGTCCTCCGCCCGATGCCGTCCGGCCTGTGCCGCGGAGGCAGGCCGGGCGTCATGCTCGGTCCCCGTGGCCGGGAGGAACTGTGCGAGCCAGAGCGCCTCGGCCACCTCGACCGCGCCTGGGCCCAGGCCTGCGGCGGCGAGAGCGGAAAGCAGCGGTGAGGTCATTCGGCGGGGAACTCGTCGAGGCTTCGCAGCACCGCCTCGGTCACCTCGCGGACCGCTTGATCGTCGCCCCGGCCGGCGGAGAAGACGAGATAGAGCGCGCCGAGCAGCTGGTCGATGGCGAGCCGGGAATTTTCCCGGTCCCGGCGTTCGACAAAGCCTCGGATGTACGGCGCCGACGCGGCGGCCAGCGCGGGGCCGAGGTGCGCCTCGACGACGGCGGCGAGCTGCTCCTCGCTGGGCTCGCGCAGGTCCAGGCGCAGGCACCGGCGCAGGAACGCCGGCGGGAACTCGCGCTCGCCGTTGCTGGTGAGGACGACGAAGGGGAACGCCCGGCACAACACCCGGCCTCGATGGACAGCCGCCTCGATGCCTTCATCCGCGGTCTTCACCGTGACCGCGGCGACCTCGCGCGGCAGCCGGCTGAGCTCCGGGATCTCGAACTCACCCTCCTCGAACACGTTGAGCAGGTCGTTGGGTAGATCGATGTCACTTTTGTCGATCTCGTCGATGAGCAGCACCCGCGGTAGCTCGTAGGGCAGCAGCGCGGTGCCGAGGGGGCCGAGCGTGAGGTACCGGCCGATACCTGCGTGCGGTGGCTCGTCGTCCTGCGGATGGGCGAGCTGCTCGCGTGCCTGGCGGAGGTTCTCGTCACGGAGGCGGCCGATCGGATCGTAGCGGTACAGCGCGTCCTGCAGCGTCGAGCGGCTCGTGATCGGCCAGCGCAGCACCGGCCCCAGCTGCAGCTCTCGAGCGACCGCGTATGCCAGCGACGACTTGCCGCTGCCCGGCCGCCCGGTGACGAGTAAGGGCCGCCGCAGGTACAGCGCCGCGTTGATCATCTTGACGGCGAACGGGTCGGCCTGCGGCCCGATCATGCCGGCCAGCGCGTCGAGCCGGCCCAGACGGCGCTGGTGCAGCGGGTCCGGGCTCGGCGGGACGGGCCGGACCGGGCCGCCGTCGAACCGGCGCCAGTTCGGCGGCTCCGGCAGCATCTGTCGCAGCCGGTCGTGCGGGATGCCGGTGCCGGTGAATATCTGCCAATCGCTCATCGATGGTCCCCGTCTCGTCGGCCGGGTAGGCAAAGGTCGTACCGCTCGGGGGGCATCCGCGTCGGATCGTCCCAGAACAGCACGTAGTCGCGCCGGATGTCGCCGTCGCCCGCGCGCCATCCATTGGCCCGGAACGCGCGCACGGAGTCCGGCAGCCCGGCGAGCTCGCGTCCGCGCAGCACCATGTCGATCGCCGTGCGCCGCTCGGCCAGTGCGTGCGGGCCGCGGATCCACAGCATGACTGGCACGCCGGCCTCGAGCAGCTCACGCAGGTGCGGCTCGGCGGTGCGCGCGGGGTCCAGCGCCAGCACGACGCAAGGCCGGTCGGTATGCCGCAGCTGAGCCTCTCCGAGCTCGTGCGGCGATCCGTCGAACCAGTGCACGACGTCGCTCAGCGGCCGCTCCAAACTGCGACCGACTGCGGCCCAGTGTCGATGCCACCGTTGACGTTCAGCCGGTGTGCGGGTGGCAGGGCGCACAACGACCGGATAGCGGGCGCCGAGCGACCCGAGGCCGTCGCCGCCGTCCCACGAGTCGACCGGATGGTTCATCTCGTGCGGCTCGACCATGAACTCGATGATCGGCCGGCGGTCCGCAGGCATCATCGCGCGCAGGTCGGCGAGCGTGCGCTCGAGCCATCCGGGCAGCTGCGCGGGGCGCAGCGGTGTCTCGCTGCCGGCACTCATCTCCGCCGCGCCGCCGTCCGGGAAGATCCACGCCTGCGCGGTGGCGAGACTGTCGCTGAGCTCGTCGGGCTGGAGGCGGATCAACACGTGGGTCCGGGCGCCGAGCACGGCCGGCGTGCCCCCGAGCCGCGCCCGCAACGACCGCAGTTCGGCGTGGCGGCGCTCGTCGAGCGTGGCGATGTTGGCGTCGACCCATTCGCGGATGGGGGCGGCGGAGTCCGGCTCCGCCGCCGTGACCCGCTCCAGGAATGAGAAGAGCGGGAACGAGGATGTGCGCTCCTCAAGCTCGGCCACCAGAGCGCGGAAGCTGTCTGGCCGTCGCGGCGGCATGCCCAGCGGGGCAGTCGCGGCCATGAAGCACTCGACCAGGCCGATCGGCGCCGGAGTGCCGTCGAGCACGTCGAGGAGCCAGTCACGTTGCCGCCGGGTGAGCATGGCCGGGACGAGGCCGCCCGTCGCCGCGCAGTCGGCCGCGAACCGCGTCGTGGCCGACTCGCCGGGCGCGATGAGCTCCACCACCTGCACAAGCACGGCCAGGCCCGAGCGGGCGGCGAGGCAGGCGCGGAGAATCTCAACCGTGTCGAGCCAGTCGTTCGCCGTGCGGGCGGCGTGCAGCGGGTCTCCCAGCTCGCCCTCGACCATGCCGACGACCGCGTTGCGCGTATCTCGGTCCTTCATCGCGGATATGGCGTAGAGCTCGCGGGCCAAGTGCCGCAGAACGTCGACCGGCAGGACCGGTGGATGAGACATGCTGGCTGACCCGGTTCGATTGAGAATGGCGGTCCCGTAACGCGCCATTGGCCGATGTTGATCAACACCTTAGCGGCTGCGCCCGGCGCCGTGAAGTGGACAAACGGCGACTCATTATGGCCGTCGGACGGTGGCAGTACGGCTATGACCGTTACCGCCCGGTACGGGTGCGTTCCCGCGTCTGGAGCGTGTTTCGGTGTTCGGCGCTTTCGATATGATGATGCCATGGCTGCCGGGATCGCCGTCGAATCTGTGCGCGTCTCGCGTTCGACACTTGGCACAACCGAACCTGTGCATTTTACGGATTTCGATACGTTGGCGGCCGACATCGGCGGCGCCGGACTGTATGTGCGGTTTGCTTACGACGGGGGTTACGGTGTCGGCGTCGCATCCCGCGATCGGGTGGTGCGACTCACCCCGCAAGTAGTAGGCGGCATTGCCTCTTCGGGTGGCTGCCCCGTGTCGCGGTCGCTGATCCGGCGAGGCGGTGGCAGGGTTGGTGTGGTGGCCGAGTTCGACAGGGCGGCCGACCTCGCCGCCGGGTCGGCGACGAGCGTGATCGAGCGGCCCGGCGACGCCGCTCCCGGCGCGGCGCCGGACGCATGAAGCTCGACGCGCCCGCCAGGCGGGGCCAGCTATGACCGTGCCCAACCCGCTCGTTGCCGCCCACCGCACGCATGCAGTCGATGAGAAGAATCGGCTCCGCCGCGCAGCCGTCGATCTGCTGGCGGAGACGCGGATGTTCCAGAATGCCGCCGAGCGGGCATCGCTGCTGGAGCTGTTCCGTGATTCCGTTCCGGAGTCGCTAACGGTGCGGGAAGTCAACGAACCGCGCGCGCAGGCGCTGGAGGTCGTGCGCGCGTGTGAACGGCACCGCGGCAGCCTGCGCCAGCTCGCGGAGTGCCTCGAGGTGTTCGACCCGGCCACGCCTGACGCCCAGGCATTGGTCAGCCTCGCCGAGGAGTGGCACGCGGTCGAGCAGTTCGCCACCTACGACCTTCGCTGGCTGCGCATCCGGCTGTCCGAGCTCCGGCTTTCCGAGGTCGCGGTCACCGTCGACCTGAGCGAGCTCGAGGCCTGCTGCCGCGACGGCTTCCAGCTGCGGCCCGCTCCGACGGCGTGGGAGATGTTCGCCCACCTCGCCTCCCTGCATGCCCCGGCCGCCGGCCCGCCGTGGCTGCGGCTGCTTCATGCCGTTCGGCAGGCGGTCGCCCCGGGCTACCGCGAGCAGCTCGACCGGCTTATCACGGAGCTGTCCGCCGATTGGCAGACGCCGGTGCGGCCGGCGGCTCCGGCTGTGTCCGGGCCGAGAGCCGCCCACGGATACGTCGTGATCCAGTTTGAGAAGTACGGCGGCGACGACGACCGCTTCATCATGAGCCACTGGCGGCAATGGGGAGATGCGTCGGCGTGGCGGCCGACGCGTGGCGAGGACCGACTCGTCGGCCGCGGTGAGCTGGAGCAGGAGGCCGACGCGCTGATCCGCGAGATCGAGACCGAGTGGGCCCGGCAGGCCGGGTCGGTGACGATCGAGGTGGTCCTGCCCAGGCAGTTGCTGGGCGAGCGGGTCGAGGCGTGGCGGCGTAAGCCCAGAGGACGCCTGGCCAACCAGTATCCGCTGGTGATCAGGAGCCTCGAGCGGCTGCGCACCGAGCACTGGCATCTGCCGTGGCGTAGTCGCTGGCTCAACCTCGCCGAGCTAGCGAAGGACGATGAGGTGGTGTTCTGCGCGAGTCCCGACCAGCTCGACGACCAGCTCGAGGCGGCACTTGCGCAACACAGTAGAGTCTTCGTCTTAGTGCTGAGTGAACCTCCAGCACCGGACAGCGTCGGTGAGCTTCAACTGCTGATTGGCCTGCAGTCCGGCATTCCGTGCATTGTTTGGCGGCGCGACCCGCTGGCCGGCGATGCCGCACTGTGCGCGGTTATCACATCGACGCTCGCTAACACGATCGTGACCGGATTGGGAGTAGCGCAATTGCCTGCGCGTGTCGCAGAGTTAAGACGTCAGGCATGGATCGATGATCCTCATGACCGGGAAGGGCATCCCGGCCACCGATTGGTGATCCTCTGGGACGACCCGGATCGTCAGCCCGGACGGACCGGTAACCCCGAAGGCGGCTACCGAGAGGTCCGCGGATGAGCGGATATGGACGTCGGGGCAGTGGCGGGCGGATCGACCCTGCGTGGTCCGTCGACGGACCGCACGGGCCGGTCATCGTCTGGGCGGGCGCGGCGAGGGTCTGCCGATGAACCACTCACGGTCCACAGTGCGTCCCGGCTCGAGCGGCGGACCCGCGGCCGACACTGGCGCCGCACGCCGTGAGGCGGTCGTGGTGATCGACGACGACCCGGCCATGCGGTTCTGGCCCGCGGAGATCGACGACCTGCTCGACGTCCTTCGGTCGCTGGGGACCTTCACATCCGTCTCCCGCCGTTCCATCGTCGTCGACGGAACGGCCCTGCGCCTCGACGGCGGAAAGGACGACCCGCGCACCCTCGTGGCCGGTGAGCCCGGCCCCCGCGTCGTCCTCCTGGTCACCCACGGCCGCTCGGCGGCATGGAAGCGGGGCCTGCTGGGGCCTGTTCTGCACACGTGGGCAACCGGCGCGGCGGTGGCCGTAATCAACCTGTTGCCGCAGCAGTGCTGGTTCGACCGCGGCATGCTCACCACCGAGGTGCGGTGGAGCCCGGCCGACCCGGCGGCGCCGACGGCGCAGATGCCATGGCGGGTCGCCGGATTCGACGTGCGCCGATCGAGCGAACGGGCCGCGGGCCGGCAGACGGCCGTGGCTGTTCTGGAACGGGGCGAGGACTGGCTGCGGCGCTGGGGGCGGCTGCTGTCCGGTGCGGGCGGCGAGGTGAACCTGCCGGCGCTGCTCGTCGGACCCGGCGAGGGCCCGCCGACGGATCCTGCGGGTTCTCCGCCGTCATCCACGTCGGACACGGTGCTCCCGTCGGTTGAGGACCTCGTCGCGCGGTTCCGGGCGACCGCCTCGCCCCGTGCCTTCGGCCTCGCGGTCCGGCTCGCGGCCGCGCCGCTCACCGAGCGTGTGATCCGCGCGGTCCTGCGCGCCGCGGTCGGGTCGGGCACAGCGGAGCTGACCGAGGTGCTGACCGGCGACCTCGTCGAACCGGTCCGCCACGGTCGGGCCGCCACGAGCGAGTCGCTGATCCTGTACGAGTTCCTGCCCGGTGCGCGGCCGTTGCTGCTCGCGCAGGGCTACCGTGACCGCACCGTCGAGACCCAGCACCTCGTCCAGCGGGAGCTCGCCGCCGACACCGACGCGGTGCCCGGGCTAACCCGGCGGATCCTGGATCCGCGCAATGCCACCTTCCCGCGTGTCACGCCCAGAACGGGCCCGTACTTGCGGGTGGAGCTGGCCGTGCACGAGGCGCTCGGCGGCCCGAACCGCCTTGCCGCCGCCACGCTGCGTCAGCTACTGGGCCTGCCGATTCCCCGGCAGCACCGGCGGCATACCTTTTCAACCGATTCGCGCGCGGAGTCCCCAATGTCTGAGACAATGCCCCCAATGGGTTATGACCTGCCCGAACAACGGCAGGCCACCCGCACGGATACGGAGGAAAGCACCATGGCGGTCACGGGCGGCCTGATCGCCACCGGGCGGCGCACCCAGCAAGCGCCCGCGACCGAAAATCTGCCGCCCCGCAACGTTAACTTCACCGGCCGGCGGGAAATGCTGCAGCGGCTGCATGAGCGGCTGCAAGCGGGGACGACGGCGGTTTTGCCGGAGGCCCTCCACGGCGCCGGCGGCGTCGGCAAATCACAACTGGTGAACGAATACGTGTACCTCCACCAGAATGATTTCGACCTGATCTGGTGGATCCCGGCCGAACGCACCGCACAGATTCAGTCGGCGCTGTCGGAGCTGGCCGAGCGCATGGGACTGCCGGTCACCTCGAACGCGAACACGGCCGTCCCGGCGGTGCTCGACGCGCTCGGGATCGGCCGGCCCTTCAGTAACTGGCTCCTCGTGTTCGACAACGCCGAGGTGCCAGAGGAGGTCGAGCAGTTCTTCCCGAAGGGCGGTCCCGGCCGGATCGTGATCACCTCACGCAACGCCGAATGGAACACGAGCGGCAGGGCAAGCACCCTAGCCGTGAACGTGTTCGACCGGCAGGAGAGCGTCGATCTGCTGCGGCGGCGGGACGACGGCCTCGATGTCGGCGATGCCGGCAACCTCGCCGAGGCACTGGGCGACCTGCCCCTCGCCATCGAGCAGGCCGCCGCATACCGCGCCGAAACAGGCATCACGGCGGCGGACTACCTGCAGCGGCTGCAGCGCAAGCTCGCCGAGCTCGGCGCCGTCGTCACCAGCCAGGATCAGGAGTATCCGCCGCTGGTCGCCGCGGCGTGGACGCTGTCGCTGGATCTGCTCGCCGAGCGGGATCCTGCCGCGATGTCGCTGCTGCGTGTCTGTGCGTTCTTCGGACCGGAACCCATCAGCCAGGTACTGCTGACCAAGCCCTGGGCGCTGAGCATCAGCGAAGAGCTTGACCCCCTCGTGCGCAACCCCAACCGGCTCAAGCGGGCGATCCGCACGTTGGACCGGCTTTCCCTGGTGCGGCGCAACCACCGCACCAACTCGTTCCAGATGCACCGCCTGGTCCAGCTCGTCCTCATCGACCAACTGGAGCTGCCGAAACGCAACGCCACCCGGCACGCCGCTCACCTGCTGCTGGCCGGCAACGACCCGGACAGCCCCGACGAGCGCGCCCGCTGGCCGTTGTACGCGGAGCTGTACCCACACATCGTCTTCTCCCGGGCACACCGCTGCAGCCACCCGTCGGTCCGCAGCCTCGTGCTCAACGAAGCGAAGTACCTGTGGCGCTGGGGCGATCACACCGGAGCCCGTGACCTCGCGGAGAACGCCCACAACGCGTCCATCGAGGAAGGCCGCGAGCGCGATACCGACAGCTTGCGCATGGCCGCCTGGCTCGGTTTCATGTACTGGGTGAACGGCGACTACGCCAAGGCCGCCGAACTCAACATCCACACATACGAGTTGTACGAGTCGATCGACGACCCCGACGACGAGGAGTTCCTGACGCTCGGCGGTGCGCTCGCCGCCGATCACCGGGTCGCCGGAGACTTCGCTGGCGCCCTGCAACGCACCCAGGCCGTCTACGAGGCGGCCGCGCGGGCCTTTACCGATGACGACCCGTTCACCCTGCGGGCCGCGCACAACCTGGCCGTGAGCATGCGACTGTCCGGCCTGTACGGGCAGGCGCTGCGACTGGACCAGCAGACCTACCCGAGGCTGGTCCAGATCTACGGCGCCGAGCAGGCCGACACGCTCAGCACCGCAGGCGGCATCAACCTCGACCGGCGGGAGCTCGGCGACTACATCAAGGCCCACGTCGACCAAGAGAGCGTGGTGGCGACCGCACGGCGGGTGCTGCGCAACGAAGATCATCCGGAGCTGCTGCACCAGAGTTACCTGCTGGCGAGCTTCCGCCGCAAGGCCGGCCTGCACCTCGAGGCTCTCGACCTGTCAACGGATGTGTTCAACCGGTTCCAGCGCCGCTACGGCCCGCGGCACCCGAACACCGTGCTGGCCCAACTCGCCGCGTCCATTGACCAGCGGGTCATCGGGGATCTTCCAGCCGCCCGCGCGGCCGGCGAGGCCGCGATCGAAGGACTTGAGGCGCTCTACAGCGAGGATCACCCGCATACCGCCGGGGCGCAGGTCAACCTCGCCGTGACGCTACGGCTCCTCGGAGCCGTCGAAGAGGCCAAGGCGAAGGACACCGCCGCCCTGCGACGGCTCGTCGACCGGCTCGGGGAACAGCACGCCGTCACGATCGCCGCCCGAATCAACCTCGCCAGCGACCATTTCGAGCTCGGTGAGTACGACGAGGCGCGGAAGCTTGACGAGGTGAGCTATCCGCTGTGCGAGAGGCTGCTCGGCCGCAGCCACCCCACGACGCTCGCCTGCGGTGCCAACCTCGCCATGGACTGGCGCGAAACCGGACGAAGCATGAAAGCAAGCGAACTGTTCGAGACCGTCATGGACCTGTTCCGGCAGCACCTCGGCGACCTGCACCCGGCGACCGCCGCCGCCAGCGCCGGCGCCCGGGCGAACTGCGACATCGACCCTCTGCCGCTGTAACGGCATGTCTCACCCCGCGGGCGGCGCGATCCGCCAGCCCGCGGGGTCGTCCGCGGGCTCCCGCTCGACGATCCGCTGACCGATCCAGGTGGCCAGGCCCAACGCGTCGGCCGGTGCCGCGCCGATGGTCCCGGCGACGGCGAGGACCAATTCGGGACGGCCCAGCAGTGCGCGGCGCTCCGGACTGCCCGGATCGCAGGTCAGGCCCAGCCCGACCCATGCCCGGCCGCTGCCGGGGTCTGCCGTCAGGATTTCG
This sequence comes from Dactylosporangium sp. CA-092794, assembly GCF_050948465.1. Lineage (NCBI taxonomy): Bacteria > Bacillati > Actinomycetota > Actinomycetes > Micromonosporales > Micromonosporaceae > Dactylosporangium > Dactylosporangium sp. CA-092794. Next base: position 3,549,590 of record NZ_CP192044.1, read on the forward strand.
AGATACCCGGCGCGGGCGCGGTCGGTTTCACCGGCGGCCAAGGCGACGTCTGCCGGCAGGGCGCCGGTGACGTGCTCACCGATCCGGTGCGCAGCGGCCCGGAACTCGTCGAACAGCGCGGGACGCAGCAGCCGCAACCGGGTGAGCACGGCCCGGGTGTCCAGACCCTCGAAACGCGGCTCGTTCCCGACGACGTGGGCGTCGCGCAGCCGCGGCGGCAGCGGCTCGCCAGCGTCCGTGCCTCGACGCCAAGCGTCGGCCAGCGCCCGGGCCGTGCCGCTGCCGACCCGCACGTTCGCCGCCCTCCAGAGCGCACGATGGTCCACGGCAAGTCGCGCCGCGGATCGCCGCGCCGGATCGGGGAAACCGTCGGCCCCGGACCGCTCGACCTCCTGCCGCAGGATGGCCACGAACTTCGAGCCGTGCCCGGTCAACCGCTCCGATCCGGCCAGGATGTCCAGCGCCAGCAAAGTCTGCCGCCACCACAGCGCTTGCTCCAGCTCGGCGATCGCCAGATCTGCACCGCGGGCGTGCCGGCGGCGGACGCACCAGAAGTCGGTGATGCCGGCGAATGCGTAGGCGCCCTGCAGCAGCCCGTTCAACGGCCGCGGATCGTCCCGCCAAGGGGCGTAGAACCGGCGTTCCGGGACGTCCTCGACCAGCGTCAGCAGATGCTGCAGAGCACCCAGCCGATGATGTTGCACCTCATGGACCAGCGTCACGGCCATCTGAACCGCATCGTCCGGCTCGGACAGCGATATCCCACCGAATGCCTCCGCGCCCGACGCCGACATCGGCCTGAACAGCTTGCGGCGCCGCGACGGCGCCAGCGTGCGCAGGCCGACGGCCATCGACTCGGCGCGGCCCCGGTGCTCACGCACCAGCAGCGCCCACGCGCGCGTCACGTGTTCACGCCACGCCGCGATCTGCTGTTCCGACAGGGGCTGCGGGTCTCGGGCGACCTGCAGCTCCCGATACGCGTCGTGGTCGACCAGCTCGACAACCAGCCGTATTCCGTCCGACTCCGCCTCGACCGTCGCCGGTTCGCGCCAGCCGGCTGCGCCGGATCGGGCGTGGACGACTAGGTCGCCGGCCACCAGTCGCAGGTGTCCGGCGTCGGCGTGCGCCGTGGCCAGCTGCGGACCATCGGCGAAGGCGGCGACGCCGAGCGTCGGCAGCACCGCGAAACCGGCGCGGAGCGGCACCGCCAGCTCGAAGGACAGCCCGGCCCGCGCTCCTGCGGCCACCCCCACCGCGTGCAGGTAACCGACGTCGACCCACAGCGGTGCCGAGGACGGCGGGCTGTCGCCGCCGGTCTCGAGCCGGCGCAGCGTGTACGCCAGCCAGACGCCGACCTGCGGGTGGGCGAGCACGTCCTCGGTCGCGTCCGGATCGGCCCGGTAGGCGCGGTCGAGCAGGCTCCAGGCGCTGGCAATCGGCGGCAGTGGGCCGAGCGCGTCCGGGCGGCCGCCGCATGCCTCGATGAAGCACAGCAGCGAGATCAACCGCCAACTGCGTTCCGACCGCCACAGCTCGGCAACGACACGCCGATTGCCGGCACCGGCTGCGAGCTGCTGAAAGACGTCGTGATCGACGATGTAGGCCGGCCAGTTGCCGCTGTCGATCAAGCCGCATGGCCGTCCGGGAAAGGGCCGGCCAGTGCTTCAGGTTCACCGTATGCGCCGTTGCCGTTGTAACCGCTGACGGAATCCTCGGCGCTGAGGATTCGGCGCCGCACGCGCTCCATTGCGTCGCCGAGGGCGGGCAGTGCAACGCTGCGCAGGGTGGTGACATTGACCGTCGAAAGATCGGGCAGTTCGGACTCGATACCCGCCGGGGCTGCATCCATGCGGTGACCTCCCACGACTGTACTGGCGGACAGGTCAATCATCACCTATCGGAACCCGGCAAGAAAGCGTCGCGTCACGGCGGCACCAGCCATCGAATGGTGGCTATGAGTCATAGCGTAGCAATTGTCGCTCGACGGTGACTCGGCGACGTTCGGTTGATCGAGGAACACCAGCCGGTGCGGTAGCGTGTCCCGGCAGCCCTCGATCGACCAGGGACGGTTATGACCAGCCTCGTGTTTGTGCACGGCACCGGAGTGCGCATCACCAGCTTCGAGAAGACTCTGGCACTCGTCACGACCGGCGTACGGAGCCGTGCACCGGTGGTTCCGTGTTACTGGGGCGAGCCGCACGGCGCCCGGCTGCGGCTCGGGGGCGCTAGCATCCCCGACGGTGTCCGCCACCGCGGCGCCGGTGATGAGCCGGACGAGGTCGAGCTCTGGCACCTGCTGGAGCTTGACCCGCTCCTTGAGCTGCGCCTGCTGGCTGGTGACCCGCTGGAGGTCCCAGTCAACGAGGAAGCCCCTGGCCAGGGCCTGCGCCGTGCGGCCGGGCGCGCCGCCGACGACCCGCATGTCCGCGCCGCCGTCGCCGCCGCCGGGCTCAGGGGGGTGTTTGCCGCCGCGCTCGAGGCCGTGCTGGCGGCGCCGGCCTTGGACCGCAGCGCCGACCGTCAGTCGCTGGCCGAGGCGGTCGCCCGAGCCGTCGTGGCCGAGTCGCTGGCCCGGGCCGACGACGCGGCCGGCGAGCCGGTGCCGGTCGATGGTGACCACCGCGACGCGATCGTGGCCGCGCTGCTCGTGGCGCTCGGCGCTGACGTGCGCGGGCTCGGGATGTCGCTGCTGAGCGTGGCGATGCGCCCGGTCGACCGGCGTCGCTTCCTACTCACCAGCGCGGCGAGTCCGGCGGCCGGCGACATCATGGTGTACCTCGCCCGAGGCGCGGCAATCCGCGAGCGCATCGCCTCGGTCGTCGCCGCTCAGCCCGGCGGTGTCGTGCTGCTGGCACACAGCCTCGGCGGCATCGCCTGCGTCGACCTGCTCGCGACCGTGCCGCCGCCGAACGTCCGCGCTCTGATCACGGTCGGTTCGCAGGCACCGTATCTGCACGAGCTCGGCGCACTGCCAGGCCTGGCGCCGGGCGCCGATCTCCCGCGCGAGTTTCCCGGTCCGTGGATCAACGTCATGGACCAGCGCGACCTGCTCTCGTTCTACGCCGAGCCGGTCTTCGGCGACCGGGTCCGCGATGTGGAGCTAAACAGCCGGGTGCCGTTCCCGCGCGCGCACAGCGCCTACTTCACCAACGACGCCCTCTACTCGGTGATCGGCTCGGTGCTGGCGGCGGTCGGCTGATGGCGTCCGTCCACGCCGTCGTGGTCGCTGTCGAGGACTACCGCGCCGGCCGGGTGCTGCCCCCGCTGCGCGGACCCGCTGCGGACGCGGCCCGATACCTTACCTGGCTGCGTGAGCGGGGCGTGCCGGACGAGTCCGTCACCTTGTTCGCCTCACCGCTGCCCGGCGGGCCGGACTTCGGCCTGGTCCCGCGCCCGGCGCGGCAGCAGGAGTTGTACGACTTCCTGACCGGCGAGCTGCCCAGTATCGACGCCGAGCAGCTCGTGCTGATGTGGGGCGGGCACGGCGCGGTCGACGCGGATGGTCGCAGGCGGCTCTTCTATGCCGACGCAACCGTCGATGACAAACGCAACCTGGACTTCAACGAGCTGACCCGGTCGCTCACCACGACATACTTCCCGCGGCTGCGGCGTGGGCTGCTGATCGTCGACGCCTGTCAGAACGAGGCCCGGTTCGCCAACCGGCTGCCGCACCAGGCCCTGCCCTCGGGCTCGCAGCTGGTGGTGGGCCGCAGCCAGGACGTGCTGTTCGCCGCCGGCCCCGGCCAGCTGGCGGCGAACGACTCGAGGCGCGCCGCCGGCTTGTTCTCCGAGGAACTGCTGCGCCTGCTGCGGGACCCGGCCACCCCGTTCCCGCCCGATGCGGACCGGCTGGCGAGCCGGATCAGGCGCCGCTTCGCCGAACTGCGCGTCGCGGACGCGACCGCGCAGATGCCCCAGTACCTGTGGCACCGCACCGGCGACCGGGAGGGGCTCGACGTCGTGCTCGGCGCACCGCAGCCCGGTCGCAACCGCATCCCGCTGCGGTCGCTCGGCGCGATCGTCGACGAGATGACCGACGTGGACGAGTTGGCCAGCGTGCCCGGTCTGCAACGGCTCGTCGCGCTGCTGCCGAAGCGGATCCGGTCCGCGGTGCCCTACACCGGGGTGCCCCGCACCGACCTGATTCAGCTTGTGCGCACCTGTGAGTGGTACACGGAGGGCCGCGAGGCGCTGGTCGTCATCCTCGCGACGGCGCTGGCCGACCGCGAGGGCTGTGCCCGGGTGCTCGCGGCCATCGACGCACACTGGCCTCAGCCGTGACCTGCCCGGCCCTGGCGCGTGCGGCGGGGAATCGGACGCGGTGCTTGACACGGCTAAGAAGGGCGCTTGACCAAAGCTATCAATATAGACAGCTTACGCATTTCAGGTAGCTCGCCGCGTAGGCCTCTTGTTGGACATCAATTGCATGAAACGAAAGGCGAAATCGTCATCGATGTCCCGCAGGGGGGTGATCACCGCGGCCGCCGTAGGTTCGGTGCTTGCGCTGGCCAAGCCGGCGGCGGCCGCTCCCGGCGCCGACGCCGGTACGGCCGCCGCACTCATCGATCGCCGGAGGGACGTCCAGTCACGCTGCGCTACGCGATGGACTTCCACGAGCGGCTCAGCGAGTGGCTGCGGTTCTGGTGGGCGAACGCGCCCGCGAGCTGGATCGCCCCGTTCGAGGTGCAAACGGCGGGAGCCACGCCGGACGGCCAGACATTCGTGCTGACCGGCATCACCTACACACGCGCCGACCGCCGCTACAGCGGATTTGACGCGCGGGACCGTGACGCTCGCTACTGGGCCACGGTCGCCAGCCTGTACTACCACTTCCCCACGGTGGCCCTGACTGATACGCAGGTGCGGGTGACCGACGAGCATGCCGGGTTCACCGGATCACCCGCGCAGATCGCGTTTGCCCGGGCGGCGCTCGCCAACGTTTGGCAAGACGCGTCGGCTGACTGGGAGAAGGCGGCCGAACGGGCCATCCGCTCGTCCGGGCGCGAGGGCAGCGTCACCAGCCGCGCCGGCTGGACCAATTTCACCCGGGCCACGCTTCGGCGCGGGCTCGGTACCGAACTGTGAGGAGCACGTATGGCACGTTATGACTTCCGCTTCGTGGTCGACGGCGTCGACCTGGACGAAACCGCCAAGGCCCAGATCGCGGCCGAGGTCCAGAAGGCCGGACTCGCGGCACTGCAGAACGTCGCCCGCCTGTCCAACCCGGTCGTGGTCGGACACAGCAACATCAAGCTGCGTCCGGAGTGGCTCGGCATCTGGGTTATCCATGGCCCCTACGCTGACGAGATCGGTCAGAAGATCAACGACATCGGCTTCTATCAGTAGGCGGCGAGCGAGATGACCGGTGAACCGGAGCGGATGTGCCCGAGTACCTCGGTCGAGAATCCCACCGTCACTATGCTCGGCGCGAGAGCGGCTGAGCCGGGACCCTGCACCGCCGCACGCTGGCGCTCGGCAGCCGTTCGAAGTCGACCAGGGTCAAGCCCGGCGGAGGTGGGGTGAGCCACGGCGACGATCCGCTCAGCGACGATGGACAGGAAGTCGATGGATGCGTCGCGCATCCGCTGCAGGCGCAGCAGTTGCCGCAGGCCGCGGGTCCGGGAGGCGTCGCCCGCGTTGATGATGGCACCGCGCTGGCGACCAGCCAAGTCGTTCCTGGTTCGGCCAGCGCTCGCCGTCACCGCGAGCCTGCAGGCAGTCCACCGTCCACGGGGTACGAGCGGCCATCTGTCCAGAAGGTAGGCGCAGCCCGACATTGGTTTAGGCAACGCCGTCGGCGGATTAGTGTGGCTGGCAGACCGGTTCGCCGCTGTCATCGGCGTCGAAGTCACAGGCTTCAGTGAGCGCGGCGCGCAATCGGGCCCGGCCGCGATGGATACGGATCTTCATAACGGCCACCGAGCAGCCATCTGCGGAAACTGGGCGGCGGTGCACGAACCGGACGGATGCGCGTTCGCTGCTGTCCTTGCCCAGGTACCGCGCGAGTCCTGCGCGAGTCCTGCGCGAAGGGCCGAGGATGGTGGACGCTGCTGGTGGCTCGACGGCGTGCATGATCAATAGCACCTGTCGCTGCCGGTCAATAGGGTGTCGTTGCCAGTCAATAGAGGTGCCCGCTGATCAAGGCACACTACTACTCAGGCTCGGATGGTTGGCAGAGTCCAGCACGATCGCCTGGACATTGCTCGATGGCCAGGGGGTCCGTGAAGGGCCCGTATTGGAGCTCACGCGGTTCGAAGAACGGGGATTCCATGTTCGAAACACGCCCTACACGCATCGGTAGGCGTCTGCAACACGCGGTGGCGAGCTTCCTCGCCGTCTTGTCCGCGGTCGGCGTGATCGCCTTCGCCGGCAAACCCGCACAGGCCGACGACTGGTACCAGCAGTGCTACGACCCGGGTCTCGGCACGGTCGCGTACTGCGTCGAGTACACAGGCGGGTACCCGTCTGGCTACGCGCGGGCGCAGATTCCGGGCTACTACGGGGTAAAGCTCAGGCAGTGCACGTCAGCGGGGTGCCGACCGGGGGCTGTGTACGGCGATCCCGTTTACTGGTCGGACGTCACGGCGGCCTACGCCGGCCCCGACGGCAACCCCGTCTACACAGCCTCGGTCAGGGTCGGCAAGTTCTCCGCCTACCAGGCCTGCGCACAGCAAAGCCCAGGCGCCATCTGGAACTGCCCGCCGGAACGTTGGTCCGTCTATCTTGGCGATTGACACCGCTGTATGACATCGCTGGGCCCAAGGGCCGCTCTCGATCTGTTCGAGAGCGGCCCTGCTGGCTGAGTTCGGTGAGGAACGCGATGAGGCTTTCGGGGTTGTAACCGCCTGGCTTGGTCTGGCGCAAAAGCTTTGTCCGGCTGCGGTCGGGCCAGTAGGGCAGGACGCTGGCCATTGACAAGCAGGCCGGGAGAACCGTTCCGCACCACCGGGGTCCGGCGGCCCGGTTGATGCGTCCGGGCTGTTCAGGTGTGTTGACGGGTGGGCATGCCCTGGACCCGGCCGATGCGCGGCCCGGACGGAGCGGTGGCCCCGGCCGGTAGGTCATCCGATCCGCCGCACGATCCGCTGAAACATGGTGTCGAACGCCGCCCAGTCCAGCATCCGGTCGGCACTGAGCGCTCGGCGGTGGCGTGCTGCTGGACATCGGCGTTTATCCCGTACGCGCGGCCATGCATCGTCTGGGATCGGACCTGACGGTGATCACTCTGTCCTCGGGCGTGCGCCGCACCCGCAGCCTGCACGCCGCCACCGGCGTGTGGCTCGTCGTCGGCCTGCTGTTCCTGTCCGCCACCGGGCTGACATGGTCGCGCTGGGCCGGCGGCAGCTTCACCCTCGCCCTGGACAAGCTCAACGCCCACCAGCCGGACCTGGACCCCACCGACTCCGGTGCCGCCCCCGCCGCCGGGCATCACGCCGAGGCGCCCGCAGCCTCGGCCGGAGACCCGGCCCGGGTCGATGCGGTGCTGCACATCGCGTGCGGCAACGGCATCACCGGCCCGATGGAGATCGCCCCACCGGCCGATCCGGGTGCCGCGTGGACCATGACGCAGACCGACAACGTCTGGCTGGTCCGCCTCGACCGCGTCGCCGTGGACCCGGTCGCCGGCACCGTCACCGGCCGCTCGAACTTCGCCGACTGGCCCCTGCTGGCCCAGCTGTCCAAGCTCGGCATCCAGGCCCACAAGGGCTACCTCATCGGCCTGGTCAACCTGATCCTGCTCGCCGCCCTCGCGCGGGGCCTGCTGTGCGTCATCATTTGGGGTACCGCGTGTGGTGGCAATGACGGCCCACGCGCGCCGACCGCCGCGCCGTCGTGGGACCGCCACCGGCCCGCGGCGCCTGGCGGCGGCTCAAGCTGCCGAAGCGTCTCCTCGCCGGGTCCAACTTCGTCTTCACCGTCGGCAGCGGCCTCTACCTGACCGCCAGCGTGCTCCCCTTTACTGAGGTGGTCCGTCTCCCGCCCGGCCAGGTCGGGCTCGGCCTCGGCACCGCCGGGCTGCTCGGCCTCGCCGCCGGTGTCGTCGCCGGCCATTTCGCCGACCAGCGCGGCGCCCGGGTGGTCTACGCCGTCACCCTGCTCGCCCAGGCCCTCGCGACCGCCGGGTTCCTGCTGGTGTATACCTTCTGGCCGTTCGTCGCTGCGGTCAGCGCGGCGACCGCAGCGAAAGCGGCCGATGTCGCGGCACGCAGCCCGCTGATCAGGCGCTACGGCGGCGACCGGCCGCAGCAGTTCCGGGCCTACCTGCGGGTCGTGATCAACGTCGGCATCTCGCTCGGCGCGGTGCTGGCCGGCTGGGCCGTGCAGACCGGCACCCACACCGCCTATGACCTCATAGTGGCGGGCATCGCCACAGACACTGCGGCGTCGGCGGTCTTCCTCCTGTTCGTCCCTACGGCCGACCCGCTTCCCGCCGTGGCCGGTCCGCGCTGGATCGCGCTGCGCGACGCGCCGTACCTCCTGCTCACCGGCCTCGACGGGATCATGTCCATCCAGTTCAAGGTGCTCACCGTGGCCATCCCGCTCTGGGTCGTCGGCGCGACGCGGGCCCCGCACTGGGTCATCTCCGCCACGATGCTCACCGGCACCATCATCGTCATCGCGTTCCAGGTCCACGCCGCCCGCCGCATCGACTCGCCGACCGCTGGCGCGAGCGCGTACCGCCGGGCCGGGATGGCTTTCCTCGCCTCCTGCACCCTCATCTCCCTGACCGCCGGCCTTCCGAAGTGGGCCGCCGCGACCCTGCTGGTCCTCGCCGCGGTGGTGCACGCCCGTCGGCGAGCTCTGGCGCTCTACCGCCGGATTCGAGCTGTCCTTCGCGCTCGCCCCCAAGGCGGCCACCGGCCAATACCTCGGCGTGTTCGGGCTCGGTGCTGGCCTGTCCGAGGCGATCGGGCCGGGCCTGCTCATCTGGCTGTGCATCACCGGGGGCCGGCCCGGCTGGTACGTCGTCGGCAGCCTGTTCCTCCTCACCGGCCTCGCCATGCCGCCCGCCGTCCGATGGGCCCGCCGTCACCGACGGCACCACGCCGCCGAGCAACTGGTGCCCGTCTGAACGGAGCTCCCGGGACGCCGACCACATCGCCGCGGTGGACAACACCACCCGCAAGCTCATGGCCGACAACACGGTCACCGGCGAGGACCGCAAGCCGCTGTCGGTCGGATTCTGGTTCTCCCTCGGCCACTCCACCATCGTGTTTCTGCTGGCATTCCTGCTCTCGATCGGCGTGAAGACCCTCGCCGGTCAGGTCGAGAACGACGACTCCGAGCTGCACTCCGTCACCGGCGTCATCGGCGCCTCGGTGTCGGGGGTGTTCCTGTGGATCCTCGGCATCCTCAACCTCGTCGTGCTGCTGGGCATCATCCGCGTCTTCCGCCGGATGCGCTCCGGCGAGTACGACGAGCAGCAACTGGAGGACCAGCTCAACAAGCGCGGCTTCATGAACCGCATCCTGGGCGGCCTGACCCGATCGGTCCGCCGGGCCTGGCACATCTACCCGATCGGCGTGCTCTTCGGCCTCGGCTTCGACATCGCCACCGAGGTCGGCCTGCTCGTCCTGGCCGGCGGCGCCGCCGCGTTCAACCTGCCGTTCTACTCGATCCTGGTACTGCCGATCCTGTTCGCCGCCGGCATGTGTCTCATGGACACCATCGACGGCGTGTTCATGAACGCCGCCTACGGCTGGGCGTTCGCCAAACCAGTCCGCAAGGTCTTCTACAACATCACCATCACCTCGATCTCCGTCGCCGTCGCCCTCGTCATCGGCACCGTCGAACTCATCGGCGTCCTCGCCGAGCAGGCCGGCATCACCACCGGACCGATCGCCGCCATCGCCGACATCCCGCTCGACTACGCCGGCTACGGCATCGTCGCCCTCTTCGTCCTGGCCTGGGCGGTCGCGATCGCCGTATGGAAGGTCGGCCGTATCGAGGACCGCTGGACCGCCAGGCTCGCCACCGCACCGGCGGACGAGACCGGATGAACGATCCCGGCCCGCGGGCCAGCAACGCAGCAGTCAGCCCTGCTCCACCGGCCCGACGACGGCCAGGTCACCATCGACGGTGTGCCGGTCGTCGGCGCCCGGCACACCGTCCCGGCCGCCACCCGGCCCGCATTGGCGCGCTCTTCCAGAGCCCACGTGGCGCCGCCGATCCGCGGCTGAGCATCGCCGAGCCGCTGCACGGCCATGCACCGCCCGGCCAACGAGGTCCGATCCCAGATCCCCGAGCTCGCCGACACCGTCGGCCTCACGAGACCGGGCGTGACGGTGTCGGTGTGCAGGCCACGGGTGAGATGGTCGATCTAGACGAGAGTCAAGACCGTGTCGGCAGGGCGCCTGAACCGGTAGCCGCATCTGAGCGCGTCGGTGGGTGTCGCCGGTGGGTCAGGTGGGGTCGTAGGCGAGGTTGGGGCGCAGCCAGCGTTCGGTCTCGGCGATCGGCAGGCCGCGGCGGGTGGCGTAGTCCTGGACTTGGTCGTGGTTGATGCGGCCGACCGTGAAGTAGCGCGAGTCGGGGTGGGCGAAGATCAGGCCGCTGACGGCTGCGGCCGGGGTCATCGCGAACGACTCGGTCAGGGCGAGGCCGAGCTTGTCGGCTTCGAGGAGGTCGAACAGGGCCTGTTTGACGGAGTGGTCGGGGCTGGCGGGGTAGCCCAGTGCCGGGCGGATGCCGCGGAAGCGTTCCGCGTGCAGGTCCTCAAGGGCCGGGGTGGCGTCAGGCTCGAACCAGGCGCGGCGGGCCTCGAGGTGTATGTACTCGGCGAACGCCTCGGCGAGCCGGTCGGCGAGGGCCTTGACCATGATGACGCGGTAGTCGTCGTTGTCGGCCTCGTAGCGGGCGGCGAGGTCCTCGGCACCGTGGATGGCGACCGCGAAACCGCCGAGGTGGTCCGGGAAGGCGGCGTCCGAGTTGGCAGGGGCGATGTAGTCGGCGAGGCAGCGGTTTGGGCGGCCGTCCGGCTTTTCCGTCTGCTGGCGCAGCATGGGGAAGGTGACCGAATTGTCCAGGACGATGTCGTCGCCGTGGGAGGCGGCGGGCCAAAAGCCATAGGCGCCGCGGGCGGTCAAGGAACCGTTGGCGATGATCTCGTCGAGCAGGGTGTTGCCCTCGGCGAAGAGCTCGGCGGCGACGGGCTGGTCCAGAATCGCGGGGTACTGGCCACGAAGCTCCCAGGCGAGGAAGAAGAACTGCCAGTCGATCATGTCGCGGAGCGTCTGCAGGGCGGGCTCGACGATCCGTACACCGGTGAAGGCCGGCACCGGAATGTCCGCGAACGACACGTCGGAGGCGTTTGCCCGGGCCTGTGCGAGGGTGCGCACGGCGGTGTGGCGGCGCTCGGCGTGCTGGCGGCGCAGGCGCTCCTGCTCGGTGCGGTTGTCGGCGGTGAGCTGCTCGACCCGCTCGGCATCCAGCAGCCCGGCGACGACCCCGACGACCCGCGAAGCGTCCTGCACATGGACGGTAGCGCCTTCGTACGCCGGAGCCACCCGCACCGCCGTGTGCTGCCGCGATGTGGTGGCGCCGCCGATGAGCAGGGGCAGTTTCAGGCCGCGGCGCTGCATTTCGGTGGCGACCGCGACCATCTCGTCCAGCGACGGGGTGATGAGACCGGACAGGCCGATCGCGTCAGCGCCCTCTGCGACCGCGGTGTCGAGGATCTTCGCGGCGGGGACCATGACGCCGAGGTCGATGACCTCGTAGTTGTTGCAGCCGAGGACGACGCCGACGATGTTCTTGCCGATGTCGTGCACGTCGCCCTTGACGGTCGCCATGACGACCCTGCCCTGGCCGCTGCGGCCGCTGTGCGTGACGCCGGCAGCGCGGGCGGCCTCCTTCTCGGCCTGCATGAACGGCTCGAGGTACGCCACGGAACGCTTCATCACGCGGGCGCTTTTGACCACCTGTGGCAGGAACATCTTGCCGGCGCCGAACAGGTCGCCGACGAGCTTCATGCCGTCCATCAGTGGGCCCTCGATCACCTCCAGGGGGCGCTTGGCCTGCAGGCGCGCCTCTTCCGTGTCCGCCTCGATGAAGTCGACGATGCCGTGCACGAGGGCGTGGGACAGCCGCTCGCGGACCGAGGCCGCACGCCATGACAGGTCCACGACGCGTTGTGTGCCGGAGCCGCTGACCGTGCCGGCGAACGTGACGAGCCGGTCGGTCGCGTCCTCACGCCGGTCGAAGAGCACGTCCTCGACGAGCTCGAGCAGGTCGGCGGGGATGTCGGCGTACACGGCGAGCTGGCCGGCGTTGACGATGCCCATGTCGAGCCCCGCGCGGACCGCGTGCAGCAGGAACGCCGAGTGCATCGCCTCACGCACGACGTCGTTGCCGCGGAAGGAGAACGACAGGTTGGAGATGCCGCCGCTGGTGCGCGCGCCGGGGCAGCGCTGCTTGATCTGCGGCAGCGCCTCGATGAACGCCTTGGCGTAGCCGTTGTGCTCGGCGATGCCGGTGGCGACGGCGAGGACGTTCGGGTCGAAGACGATGTCCTCGGGTGGGAAGCCGGCGCGGTTGACGAGCAGGCCGTACGCCCGGCAGCAGATGTCCACCTTGCGCTGCGTCGTGTCGGCCTGGCCAAGCTCGTCGAAGGCCATCACGACGACGCCGGCGCCGTAGGAGCGGATGATCCTGGCCTGCTCCAGGAACGGCTCCTCACCCTCCTTGAGGCTGATCGAGTTGACGACGCCCTTGCCCTGCGTGCACTTGAGGCCGGCCTCGAGCACGCTCCAGCGGGAGCTGTCGATCATGATTGGGATGCGGGCGACCTCGGGCTCGGTCGCGATGAGATTGAGGAACGTGGTCATCGCCTGCTCGCTGTCGAGCAGGTCGGCGTCCATGTTGACGTCGAGGAGGTTGGCGCCGCCGCGGACCTGTTCGAGGGCAACGTCGACCGCGCCCTGGTGGTCGTCGGACTCGATGAGCCGGCGGAAGCGCTTCGAGCCGGTGACGTTGGTCCGCTCGCCGATCATGACGAAGCCGGTGTCGGGGCCGATCTCGAACGGCTCCAAACCGCTGAACCGGGTCGCCGAGGCGGGCGTCGGGACCTGCCGGGGTGTCATTCCCCGGACCGCCTCGGCGATCCTGGCGATGTGTGCGGGCGTGGTGCCGCAGCAGCCGCCGACGACGTTGACCAGGCGGTCCGACACGAAGCCGGCGATCAGGGCGGACGTCTCGGCCGGGGTCTGGTCGTAACCGCCGAACGCGTTGGGCAGGCCCGCGTTGGGGTGCGCAGCGACATACGTGCCGGCGAGGCGGGCCAGGTCCGCGACATGCGGGCGCATCTCGGCCGCGCCGAGAGAGCAGTTGACACCAACGATGAGCGGCTCGGCGTGCTCGACCGAGCGCCAGAACGCCTCGACGGTCTGCCCGGACAGCGTCCGGCCGCTCATGTCGACGATCGTGACCGAGATCCACAGTGGCAGGTGCGGCGCGACCTCGTGAGCGGCGGCCACGGCGGCCTTCACGTTGAGCGTGTCGAAGATCGTCTCGATGAGCAGCAGGTCGATGCCGCCCTCGACGAGCGCACTGATCTGCTCGGCGTACGCGGCGCGGACCACGTCGAACGTCACCGCCCGGTATGACGGGTCGTCGACCCGCGGCGACAGCGACAGGGTGACGTTGAGCGGGCCGACCGACCCGGCCACGAACCGCGGGCGGTTAGGAGTGGAGAACTCGTCCGCCGCCTGCCGGGCCAGCCGAGCGCCCTGCACGTTCATGTCGCGGACCAGCGCCTCGAGTCCGTAGTCGGCCTGGGCGATCGTGGTGGCGGTGAACGTGTTGGTGGTGGTGATGTCGGCGCCGGCGGCCAGATATTGCCGGTGTACGTCGAGGATCACGTCGGGCCGGGTGAGGTTGAGTAGGTCCGGGTCGCCGGTGACATCCTGGAGGTGATCCGTGGCGATCAGGTCCGCGCGGTAGTCGGCGGGCTTGAGGCCGGCCGTCTGCAGCATTGTGCCCCACGCGCCGTCGAGCACGACCACTCGCTCGTCGAGCATCTTGCGCAGGCCTCCGAGCGGTCCTGAGGTCGGCGTTCTGGTCGACATGGATCCACCTTCCGTGGGTCAGACGCAAGGCGCCTTTATGTACTGCGAATCCGGGTTGAGCGGGTGGATCGTCGACGACCTGTCGCAGTGCCCCTCGCCTGAGCCGTTGATTCTTGTCATGAGCCGTGAAGCATGCGACTGCTAACCACGACCATGACGCCGAAGGGTCCGAGACCCGGGTGGTTTAGCGGCTGACGATTAGGTTGTGGGATGCACCTGGCCGCGAGCTCGCGGCGGTACTCGCCTACGCTTGCTCGGTGGTCATTCGCACCTGTTTACTGTTCGTCCTTGCCGCCGTCACTGAGATCGGCGGCGCGTGGCTGGTGTGGCAAGGTCTGCGCGAACAACGTGGGCTGCTGTGGATGGCCGCCGGGGTAGTTGTCCTAGGAATTTATGGCTTCGTGGCGGCACTGCAGCCTGATGCCAACTTCGGGCGAGTCCTCGCTGCGTACGGAGGCGTGTTTGTCGCCAGCTCACTCCTATGGGGGGTCGTCGCGGATGGATTCCGGCCGGACCGTTGGGACATCACGGGCGCTGTAATCTGCCTGGTCGGTGTCGTTGTCATCATGCTCGGCCCCGGCAGAGTGGCCTCGACGACCGCACCGTCCCAGGGCAACGAGACGCCCAAGAGCGCCAGCACGCATGGCACCCCCTGAGGCTCCGGAATGTGGATTTTGGCGGTCGGCTCGACCTCGCCCTGAGTACGCCTCGGCGCGTCGCCGGCCAAGCGACACGCTGCTCGGTGCGCGGCCGATGTGATCGCTGCCTGATGCAATCGCGCTGGGGGAGCCGCCCGGCCGTCAGCGCCCGAATCGGGGTTTAGGGGCGCTGACGGCCGGGGTTTTGTGGGGGCGAGTAAAGCATGGGCCCAGCGGTTTGCCGATGTCTGGGCTGCCGCGGCCCGGTGTTGAGCAGTCGGTGTCACGACGCGGCCTCCTCAGTCGTCCATGAGCGTGTGACGGGCGAGAGCGGCCGAGCCGGGACCGGGTCGCCGGCAAGGTTTCCGCGTATCGAGCGGACAACCGGCCGGTAAGGAAACGCTCGCGCATGACGTCTCGCGCCCTCTGCGCAGTGCCCGCCCCGCGTCACGGCTTTGCACGCTGTATCTCATTGGAGGGCGGACAGCCACGCAGGCGTGCTGGGCATCTCGCTCCTGCCGTCCGGATGCGGTTTCACGCACAGCACCTGGTTGACACCCAGCCGACCAGCCTCGAACGCGAGCGCGCACGCAGCCATGTACAGACGCCAAACACGCGTCCTCCCCACCGTTGTCAGCCGTACCGCCTCTTCCCAGCTGGTCTCGAGGTTCGACACCCACGCGCGCAGCGTCCGGCCGTAGTGCTCACGCATCGCCTCGACACCCCGCACCTCGAACCCAGCTGCCTCCAGGAACGCAATCGTCGTGCCGACGGGCCTCAGCTCGCCGTCGGGAAAGACGTAGGCGCCGATAAACGTGGGCTTCCGCTCGCTGCGACGCGCGTGGACGCCAGACGACGGTGGTGACGGCGTCGCCGTCGGGTGCAGCTGGGCGATCTGATGGTTGAGGAATCGTCCGCCAACGCGGAGGTTGCGGTACATCGTCTCGGTGTACTGCTGGAACTGACGCACGCCCACGTGCTCAGCCATGCCGACACTGGATATTGCGTCATACGGTCCGTCATCGACGTTCCGGTAATCCTTGACCCGGATATCGACGTGTTCTTCGAGCCCTAGATCGGCTACCTGCTGGCGTGCGTATGCCGCCTGCTGTTCCGAGAGCGTCACGCCGACGACCTGTGCGCCGTGATGCTTGGCAGCATGGATGGCCAGCGCTCCCCATCCGCAGCCAACGTCCAGCAGACGAGTGCCTGACTCAACGCCGAGTTTGCGGCATATCAGTTCCAGCTTGTCGAACTGAGCATCTTCGAGGCGGTAACCAGGAGCTGTCGAGGCCCAGTAGGCACACGAGTAGACCATCGAGGGCCCCAGAACACGACGGTAGAAGTCGTTGCCGACATCGTAGTGATGAGAGATAGCGCTGTTGTCTCTCGCCATGCTGTGCCTCCGGCCACGCAGCCGCGCCTCCTCCGGCGGCGGCGCCGGTTGCCGCCCGACCGCACCCAGCTCGATTAGGCCGCGTACGACGATGAGCCGCTGACGCGAAGTCATGCGGCCCCGGTACGGGCCTTCGTCTATGAACCTGGTCAGACTCGCAAGCGCCTCGTAGAGATCACCATCGACATCCAGTTCACCGCCGACATACGCCCGAGCAAGCCCGAGCTCGTTCGGCTGCCACAGCAGGCGGCGAAGTGCCCTCTTGTCGCGGATGACAAGGGCCGCGGCACCCGAGGGCCCTGACTCTGACCCATCCCAGGCGCGGATCCGGACGGGTAAGGGCCTACCGGTGACTTCGCTTGCCAGGGCGGCAATTCTGTCGGCCACTCCGCTAGATGACAAGTCCCACCTCACCGTAGATCATCGACCTGCTCAACCTGCGGGACACCGGGATGTGCCTATGCGAGGCGGACGAACAACTGCTCCGCCGCCACACGTGAGATCGATGTTGGGCTGGCGCGGCTGGCTGCGCTCCGCGCCGCCCTCGGTTCGATGGCCGATTCCCTGCCCGGCGGTCAGTGTGCAAATCGTGCGTCCGAGACTTGGCAGCCTGAGCCTTGCGCCAGGGCCATGGCGTGCGGCGTGGCGTCGCCATGACCCTGTCGCCCTACACCATCCGATGCGTCGGTGGTTAGCAGTCGCATGCCGCGCTGTGAGTACCACCCTGGCTGCTCGTGTCGGAGATGGCCTTGCCGTTGCCGTTGAGGCCGTGCTCGGTTCGTACCGCGCGGCCGATGATCATCGCCTCGATGAACTCCCAGGCACCCGGGATCTTGTCGTGCTTGAGCTCCGCGATCTCCAGGTACTGCTGCTCCTGCAAGGTCTGCACCGTCGGCCGGTTGCAGTGGCACTCGTTGCCGAACCAGTACCAGCCGATCTGCACCAGGTCCTGCTTGCGGGCCACCTTCGGGTCGGCGTGACGCACGTGCTCCAGGAACAGGTACTGGCCACCCGGCTTGAGGACCCGGCTGATCTCAGCCAGCGCCGGACCGGGATCCGGCACCGTGCACAGGATCATCGCCGCGGCCACCGTGTCGAAGCTGGCATCCGGGAACGGCAGCTTCTCCGCACCCGCCACGGTCAACTGCACCGGCCTGGGGTAGTCGCGGACCTTCTCCTGCAACTTGGCCACCATCGGCGGGTACGGCTCGGTCAGCACCAGCTCAGTCACCGCATCCGGGTAGTGCGGCAGGTTCAGGCCGGTACCCGTACCCAGCTCGATCGTGCGCCCGTACGCCGGCGCGAGCATCTCCGCCCGCTTCTCCGACAACCCGTGCTTCTCCACCCGAGCCAGGAACCGGTCGTACATCCCGGCAAAGACGTACTTACCCCAGGTTGCGTTGTACCCTTTACGCAGGGCACCAGTCAGAACACTCACGACGACTCCTTCTCACGTGAGCCAGCGACGCTCCACCACCAAGGGCGTGAGCTCGCACTTCAAAAGCCATCAAGTTACGTTTGTGTGCGTGCGGAGGCCGTGTGCTTGCGGCGTGTGCACACGTGGATCTAGCGCCGCCGGCCACTCTCGGTCAGCAAAACTTCCGTCATCGTCGGCGCTCGGGTCATTGAGCAGCGTCGAAGTTAGATGCACCCGTGCTGATGCGCCGAAAAACTGCACGGATAGCAACGTAAGACGCTGGAAATCTGCCTGACACAACACGGGGCTGCGCGTGTGCCGCCTTCCTGCTACTGGTTTCCGTCGGCTCGTCACCCCCTTCCGCTTTCGGTAGTCTTGCCGTTGAACCGGACTTCAAGTCAAGGCTGGGTGAGCCGTGGGTGAGTCACTGATGTCAATCGACAAGATCGCCAAGCAGGCTGGTATCGCCTCCTCGGCGCTGCGGTACTACGAGCGCTGCGGCCTGATCGGCGAGGGTGCGAGAATCGGCGGGCGGCGGCACTATCCGCCATCGGTGCTTCAACGCCTCTCAGTGATCAAGGTATGCCAAGGCATAGGCTTCAGTCTTTCTGAGATCAGTGATCTCCTGGACGGCCCACGCGGGCACAACGGGGCATGGCGGGACATGGCACTGGGTCGACGCGTCGAGGTCCAACGCCAGATTCGCGAGCTCCAGGACCTTCTCGGGCTCCTTGACGCGGCCATCGCCTGCGCCTGCTCGGCCCTGTGTGAGTGTCCGCATATGGGGCCGGACGGACACCTTGCCCGCCGGCCGCCCGAGCTTCTGAAGCGTCTTGTCGGGCGGTGGCAGCAGAGCACGGCGGGCGGTCCGGATTGCCGTGATCACGTCGCGGCCAAGGTCACCTGAGCCTGAGCCCGAGCGGCAGAAGATCTTTCGCTGGGCAGGCGGGTCCGTGGTGTCCGTTACGCGACGCATCCATCCGGCCGCGGCCAGATTAGTCGCTTTCGGAGTGCATTGCCGCTTCTCAGATTTCGTACTTTTCGGACTCGCGTCGCCGTGCTTTTGATCTCGACCGACCGGGACGTGAGTCAGGCGCTACGAGCATTCAGGGGTTTCTCGATAGTTGAGTAAGGAAACTTTTCCGTCGTTCGAGCCGTTGTTGAGACGTGGTGGCAGCTCGCGTGGATTCACGCGGCATTTCGGTGATTGATGTTGCGTAGCGGCGGCGGTCCGCCTATCGTCTGTTGCCTACGGGGCTGTGTGTCGTCGCGATCGTGGATCACTGCTGGGCGAGGTTACTTTCTGGCGTTCGGATGCCAACGCCAGACCGCGTCGCCCTTTGAGGATCCGCATCGAAATGCGCCCTTCGTCGTTCTGGCAGGCCAAGGGTTTCTGCTGCTCGTGTTTTCAGGCCATCTGCGGCCGATCGTCGCATCGTCACCTCCGTGAGTATTGGAGGTGGACAATGTCCGAAAATGTCACGAGTCCGCCGGGCGGACATGGCGGCGCTGCGAGGGACCCTCTGCAGCGACCGTCGACGCCAAGCGCGTTGTTCCCCGGGCGCAGCCGCCTGCCTGTCACCGCGCCATGGTGGGCGGCGATCCTGGTCGCGATGGGCGGCTCACTGATGATCGTGGTGTCCCTCGGGGCCGAGGTTGCGGACATCGGCAACCTCTCGATCTGGGTTTGGGTTGGGACCGCAGCGATCGGAGGATTGCAATGCTTCCTCATCGCCGAGATGGCTTCCCGCTTCCCGGAACGTGCCGGCGGCACCGCCCAGTTCGCCTATCGCGCCCTGCCGGGCGGATCACGAAGCCTCGGTGCACTGTCCGCCTGGTGCTACTGGTTTGCGTGGACCCCGGGCATCGCCGTCAACCTCATCCTGGCGGCCACATTCCTGCGGGATCTGCTGCTCCCTGGTGTTAATGCTGTACTGCTTGCTGGCCTGATCGGTGCAGTGCTCTACATCATCACGGCGCTGGGTCTGCGGCTTGCAACGGTGATCAACGCGTGCCTGGCCCTGGTTGCCGCAGGCGTCATCTTGATCGTGGTTGTCGGGCCGCTGCTGCGCCCAGGTGCGTTTCACCTCGAGCAAGTGATCCCGGCCGCCCTGCCGTCGGGCGCTCCAGACGACTTCGGTTCGATCATCGCATTGGTGCTCAAATGGGGCTTCGTGGCCACATGGTCCTCCTACGCTGCTGAAATGGCATCCACGGTCTGTGCTGAGATCCGACAGCCCGAGCGCCACATGAAACGGATCATGACCGCGTCCGCGACGATCTGCTTCGTCGCGTTCTCCGCCATACCGATCATGTTGTTCGGCCTACTGGGAGCCGGCGGGTTGGGTGATCCTTTCAAGGCATTCACCGCGGCGGGCAGAATCGCGCTGGGGCCCGTCGGCGAGACTTTCGTGGGTGTCGGCTTGGCCGCGGTGCTCATCCTGGCCGCCGAGACGTTCATCATCGGCTCGTCGCGGACGGTCTACCAAATGTCCCAGGATGGCCACATTCCACGGTTCTTCGGGAAGATCAACAAGAGGGGCGCGCCGGTCGGATCCATCGCCTGGGATGCTGTTGTCATCGGCATCATGCTCGTCGTCTTCGGCACCCACGTCGTCGAGGTCGTCGCCGCAGCCAACTTCGGATATCTGATCGTCTTCGTACTCATGCCGATCGCGTATCTGGTCCTCCGACGCCACCCGGGCGGCCGGGCCGGTGGCCTACGGCTTCCCCGGCCATTCATCATCGTGGCCCTGGTGCTGGCCGCCTTCAACGCGATACTCCTGGTCTTCGGCGGATCGCAGTGGGGGCCGCATGTGGTGGCGGTCGGCGTCGTGATCAGTTTGATCATTCTTCCTGTGTCGGCCGTGACTCACCGGATGCGCCGCCGGGTCGAAGACGACGTGGCGGCGACGTACGAAGCACCGGTCGAACCTGTATCCGCGGGAACGCCTTCGCCGTAACCGAACCGGGCCGGCCGTGCGCGGCGGACAACGTGTACCTCCAAGGACCTCGGAACTGCGTGGGTGCACGCCGCCCGACCGATGGTGCGAGGCGACGCCACGTGCGGCCGGGTCGGATTACTCCGCCAATCTGCAACGGTCGTGCCGGGATTGGTCCGGCCCAACTCGTCAGGAGTCCGCGTGAACAGCCCGCCAAGATCCTTCAGTGACGTTCTGCCCGTAACGCTTGCGGCGCTTGCCCGCGGTGGCATTGCCGCCAGCCAGGCAAAGCTGCCGCCCGCGCTGAGGGCGTTCCATCGAGATCTGCTGCAGATCTTTCTCGACGCGGGGATCGCGCCCACCTTGGAGCAGCTGGTGAGCCCGGCTGCCGCGCGCGGCCTCGAACTCGTGAGGGCGCTTGATGATCTGGCCGAGGCGGACCTAGTGCACGCCGACGCCGGCGCCCGTGCCATCCGGGTGGCCTATCCGCTGTCCGGCCGTCCGTCGCCCCACCGAGTACAGCTGGTGGGTGACCGACCTCCATTGGCAGCCATGTGCGCGGTGGACGCGCTCGGTATCCCGCTGATGGTTCACGTAACCGCGACCATCCTCTCGGGCGATCCCACCACAGGCGAGCAGATCTGCATCAACGCGGACCCGGACGGCTGGCGTTGGCGGCCAGCCTCGACCGTCGTGTTGCTCGCGACGGAAGACTGCGGTGGTCCCATCGCCGGCGCCTGCACGTCGACCGGCTTCCATGTCAGTCGTGCGCACGCGGAAACGTACCTGACGGAACACCCGGAATACACCGGGCAGATCCTGGAACAGGAAGAGGCCATCGCGATCGCCAGCAGTGAGTTCGGTCGACTGCTCGATTCCGCAGAGTAGGCCCTGTGCGCTCACGCGCTGCAAACAGAGTCGACGGCGAGCAGGCTCCGAACGACTGATTGCCTGCCACCCCGGGCAGCCTAAGCGCCGACGTGATAGCCGGCGCGGCCTGGCCGCCGGAGTCGGTGTTGCAGCAACCTTGTCATCGTGGCCAAGGTTCGTGCCGGCCTCATGCGATCCGTCAGCTACCAACCGATTGGGGGACAGGCCGATGACCTACGTCATCGCCGAGCCATGCGTCGACGTACTCGACAAGGCATGCATTGAAGAGTGTCCCGTAGATTGCATCTACGAGGGAGGGAGGATGCTTTACATTCATCCTGATGAATGCGTTGACTGTGGGGCCTGCGAGCCGGTGTGTCCCGTCGAGGCGATCTTCTACGAGGACGACCTGCCGGAGCAGTGGCGCCACTACCAAAGTGTGAACGTGGAGTTCTTCGACGACTTGGGATCACCCGGCGGCGCGTCGAAGATCGGCAAGCTCGACAAGGATCACCCGGCAGTTGCCCAGCTCCCGCTCAAGGAGCGCAAGAACTAGTGCTTTGACCGGAGACGTTGGCCGGGTCGGGGGTCATGCTGCGGCGCGTGCGGTGTGGCCCCGTCGGCGTTGACGTTCACTGCGAACTCGGGCGCGTTCATGCCTCCGGGATTTATGGCCACCCGCGAAGAACTCGCCGAACGGCTGCGCGGGGCATTCACCGTGCGCTGCGCGCCTCCGCTCCAGGCGACGTGGGGCCGTACCTATCCACTCCAACGTGAGTCAGCTCATTCTGCGTTTCGACTTGAGGTTGGACCAACTCCAAGGCATAGCGTGGCTCGAGATAGTCGTTTTCCTTACTGACAGGCGGTGACCCGAGTGAGTACGCCACCAGGAGCAGGAGGGGTAGACGCACCCCCGGAGGCGGACGTCGAGATTCGGCGCTACCGAGTCCTCCAAGGATGCGTCGAATGCGCCAGCGACCTCACCCCTTTGCGCAGAGTCGCGGGCGTGCGCGATGTCCGAATGTTGGCAGCAACTGGAGTTCTGGCCGTCGAAGCCCCGGTCGAGCTGGACGACGGGGTCCTTCTCCGGACCGCCGCTGCGTCCGGGCTCACGCTGGAGCCTGAGCACACCAGCAAGGGCGGTGACACACCCCGGCGGTCGAAGCGGTGGTGGATGCGCCCGGAGATGATCACCCTTGCGGTCGCGGCCGTCCTGCTGATTGCCGCCGAAGTGAGCGAGTTGGTCCTCAAAGCTGAGACTCCGGCGCTCGTGCTTGCGCTCGCGTCGATCGTCATCGGCATCGTGTACCCGCTGCGCAGCACTTGGACGATGCTGCGGATGAAGCGATTCTCCATCAACCTGCTGCTGATCGTGGCCGTCGTTGGAGCGATCACACTAGGGCGGGCGGGCGAGGCTGCCGACCTCGTGGTGATCTTCTCGTTGGGCGCGGTCCTCGAGAGCTATGTGGCGGACCGGGCGAGGCGCTCCATCCAGGCATTGATGGATCTCAGCCCGCAGATGGCGGAGCGGTTCCGGTCCGACGGGCTCACCGATACCGTTCCGGTGGAGGAACTCGGCGTCGGCGACCAGGTGCTCGTCCGGCCGGGCTCGCGACTGCCCAGCGACGGCGAAGTCGTCGAAGGCACCTCCTGGGTCGACGCATCTGCCATCACCGGCGAGTCCATGCCGGTCGAGGTCAATCCCGGGACGGTCGTCTACGGCGGCACCCTCAACGGAGACTCCGCATTGCGTATCGAGGTCGCCAAGCCGTACGTGGACACGGTGCTGGCTCGCGTGATCCGCGAGGTTGAGGAGGCGCAGGCCAATCGCGGGCGGGCGCAGCGCTTCGCGGATCAGTTCTCGAACATCTACACGCCATCGATGATCGGACTCGCCATTCTCATGGCGATATTCGGGCCGGTCGTGTTGGGCCTGACGCTCGAGGAGGCCGTGTATCGCGGCCTGGTCGTGCTGATCGTTTCCTGCTCGTGCGCACTGGTCCTGTCCGTACCGGTCAGCGTGGTCTCCGCAGTCGCCCGTGCCGCACGCGACGGCGTCCTCATCAAGGGCGGGGCATACCTGGAACGGCTGGCCGATCTGAGCCGCGTCGCATTCGACAAGACCGGCACACTCACCCGCGGCCGGCCCGTCCTGGTCGAGGTCCATACGCTCAACGACGTATCCGAGACCGAACTGCTCGCCCTCGCGGCGGGCGTGGAAGCCGGAGCCACGCACCCGATCGCGGACGCCATCGTGCGTGCCGCCCGCGACAGAGGGCTGCAGGTACGCCCGCTGCCGGACACGCGGACGATCGCCGGCGTGGGCGCGGAGGCGACTGTCGACGGTCGTAAGGTCGCCGTTGGTCGTGTTCCGGCCCTGGGGGCTGACCGCGACGCCACTCGCGCGCTCGCGGCCGTCGAAGCCGCCGGAGCTACACCGGTCGCGGTCATCGATAACGGGCGACTCATCGGTCTTCTCGGCGTCGCCGATGAGCTCCGTCCCGACGCCCGCGCAGCGGTCGATGGACTGCGTCGCCTTGGGATCACCCACACAGTGATGCTCACCGGCGATCGCGAACGTGTCGCACGCGCCATCGCGGACCAGCTCGGCATCGAAGAGGTCCGAGCGGAGCTGATGCCGGAGGACAAGAGCGCCGCCGTCAACGCCTTGCGGGCAGGGGGCACGGTGGCCATGGTCGGCGACGGTGTCAACGACGCGCCCGCGCTGGCCACAGCCGACGTAGCGATCGTCATGGGCGCCGCTGGCACCGATGTCGCGCTGGAGACCGCGGATGTCGCCCTCATGGCAGACGACCTGACTAAGCTGCCCTACGCGGTTGCACTGGCCCGCAGGTCACGGCGGAACGTCAACCAGAACGTCGTGCTGTCGATGCTGATGGTTGTCCTGCTCGTCACGACCGCCCTCACCGGCGCCTTCACACTCACCCAAGGTGTCCTCGCGAACGAGGGCTACGCCCTGGTGATCATCGCCAACGGTCTGAGGCTGCTGCGGCGTCGACCGCTGCGCCGCTACCTCGGCGTCTCACACAGCGACAGCAGCGTCACAGCCGCCGTAGGCGCGCGGTCTCCCATCGTGGCCAGCGTGACTGCACCGACCCGTCAGACGTTGCCGCTGGCCGGCTCTGCATGCGGGTGCGTTCCCACCAGCGCCGCCGAATCTGCCTGCGGGTGCGGCCCCACCATCAACAAGGTCGAATCCGCGTGCGGCTGCGGCGACACGACCGATGCTGGATCAGCAGGCGCCTTGCAGCCACAGCAGCTAGGCAACAGGGTCTAGCAGGGCCCAAACCGGACTGGTGGCGCGGCAGCAACGGTGATGCCGCGCCTCCCTGAGGCACCGCAGAAAGGAACGTGGCTGCATGGCCACCAAGACGGTCATCAACCGACAGCGCGGGGACCGGCGGGTGATCGCTCTGGTCCCTCTGCTCCTGCTCTTGGGCGGAGCGGGGTCCAACGCAAACCCTGCCGGCTCCGTGGGCGACCCCAGCCGAACCGACCCTGCCGTCGTCACCGACGTCGGAGAGAACGACGAGCTGAGCTGGCCACTGTGCATAGCCACGTCAGCCGGGAAGACCGGAATTCTCTAGGCCTGCTGACCAGGTAGAAAGGCAGACGATGGGCTCGAACGCACGCGCTCGGATGGCGGCACGTCGCCGGCGGCGGCGGACCTTAGTCGCTGCGGCGGTCACCACTTCCCTCGCGGTCACTTTGGTCATCGTCCTGCTTGTAGTCAGTGGCCAGCTCGGCGACCGCGACGAGCCCGCCAACCGCAGCGTCGACTCAACCCCGGAGTCGGTGGGCATGGCATTCCCGGACTTCGCGTTGACCAGTCCAGACGGGCAACAGATCAGCAAGGCGTCGCTGGCGGGCAAGAAGTCCATCATCTGGTTCGTCGACGAGTGGACCTGCGCATCCTGCGCTCCGGGCGCCGTCCAGGTCAGCAAACTCGACGATGAGACCGGGGGCGATGCTTTCAATGTGCTCGCCGTCTTTGTCACGGGGAGCCAGAAACCGTCCGACCTGGACGGCTGGCGCAACCGGTACGCGCGTCCCGACTGGCTGGTGGCCACGGACACCGGAAACCGGCTGGCCAGCAGCGTCAAGCTGCCGTGTCTG
This sequence comes from Dactylosporangium sp. CA-092794, assembly GCF_050948465.1. Classification (NCBI taxonomy): domain Bacteria; kingdom Bacillati; phylum Actinomycetota; class Actinomycetes; order Micromonosporales; family Micromonosporaceae; genus Dactylosporangium; species Dactylosporangium sp. CA-092794. Next base: position 3,575,056 of record NZ_CP192044.1, read on the forward strand.
GACAGCAAGTTCCTCCTTGACGAGTCCGGCATCATCCTGGACGTCCATACCCAAGTCACCGACTCCGGATACGTGAGCATGTTGCGCAGCGAGGTCAGGCACTGATGCCCGTCGCACTCGCTTTTCTCGCCGGGGGTCTGGCGATCCTCAATCCGTGCAGCTTCGCGATGCTGCCGGTCTTCCTCTCCTACTACGTGGGAGCGCAGGAGCGAGAACTACCGTCCGTCTCGAGCAGGACTGTTCAGGCGCTGCTGGTCGGCCTGACGGTGACGATCGGATTCCTGTCCGTATTCACGGTGCTGGGACTGCCCATCACCTTGGGCGCCGGTCAGATCGCTAGGGCGGTGCCGTGGGTGGGGTTTTGTCTCGGACTGGCGATGGCTGTGTTCGCGGCGGCGACCCTCGCCGGCAAGCGACTGGAGCTATCTCTGCCGAAACTGAGGCTGGACAACCACCGGCGGCGTCCTACAGGTATGGCTATGTTCGGCGTCGCGTACGGGCTGGCGTCCCTCAGCTGCACCCTGCCGATCTTCCTCGTCATCGTGGGAGCCGCCCTGACGAACGGCGGTCCCCTGGGCACCCTGGCCGTCTTCGGCGCGTACGCCGCGGGGATGGCCCTGGTGCTGGTCTCAGTGTCAATGGGTGCCGCGCTGCTGCGCGAGGGTATCGCGCGCGCGCTCAAGCGCGTGCTGCCGCGACTGCGCTGGATCAACGGCTCGTTGCTGTTGTTCATTTCTTTGTACCTGCTCTATTACTGGGGAATGGCGCTGTTCGCCTCCGCCGAGACCAGAGCAGCTGACCCTGTTGTGACGTTCGTGCAGCGGTCGACGTCGTGGGTCGAGTCCTGGGTCAACTCCGGCGCTGGTAGATGGCCGCTCGCGGCAGCCGCAATCTTCGTCGCGGTGGTCGCGTCGGCTGCGCTATGGCGCTGGGTGCTGCGATCCGATGACGCAGACGCAGACTCAGACGGAGGCTCAGAACGAGACGATGACGCCCGGACTACCACTGCAGATGTTCGGCCGGACCGCCTTCCAACGTCGACGGCAACGGTCGCCGTCGACGCCACCGAGCGTGACATCCCCCGCCTGTCCAAAAGCGTGTGATTCGGCGCGCGACGCTGCGCAGACCGCTTCAGCACCCGCAGGGCTAGATCAGGCACTGCAACGATCGGAGGACACTGATGGGACGACTCTTCACGTCGGAATCGGTGACCGAGGGGCACCCAGACAAGATCGCTGACCAGATCAGTGACGGGATTCTGGACGCTTTGCTGGCCGTCGACCCACGCAGCCGCGTCGCGGTCGAGACACTGATTACTACCGGCCTGGTCCAGATCGCCGGTGAGGTGAGTACACAGGGCTACGTCGACGTGCCTGGCATTGTTCGAGGGATCATCCTCGACATCGGCTACGACTCCTCGGCCAAGGGTTTCGATGGTGCGTCCTGCGGGATCAACGTTGCCCTCGGGGCGCAGTCCACGGACATTGCCCAGGGCGTCGACGAGGCGTTGGAGGCGCGTACCGGCGGTGGCGACAAGCTCGATGGGCAGGGAGCCGGCGACCAGGGAATGATGTTCGGGTTCGCCTGCTCGGAGACACCGGAGCTGATGCCCCTGCCGATCGCGCTGGCGCACCGGCTCGCCCGGCGCCTCACGCTGATACGCAAGGACAGGACCGTGCCCTACCTACGACCGGACGGCAAGACCCAGGTGTCGGTCGAATACGACGGGCATCGTCCCGCACGACTCACGACCATCGTCGTCTCGTCGCAGCACGCGTCCGACATCTCCCTGGAGTCTCTCCTGACGCCGGACATCCAAGACCATGTGATCAGGCCTGAGCTCGAAGGTCTCGAACTGGACACCAGCGACTACCGACTCCTCGTGAACCCAACCGGGCGCTTCGAGATCGGTGGGCCCATGGGCGACTGCGGCCTGACCGGTAGAAAGATCATCGTCGACACATACGGCGGGTATGCGCGGCACGGCGGTGGTGCCTTTTCCGGCAAGGACCCGTCCAAGGTGGACCGCTCCGCGGCGTACGCCATGCGGTGGGTCGCGAAGAACGTGGTCGCCGCCGGCCTTGCCGAGCGATGCGAGGCACAGGTCGCGTACGCGATCGGGACGGCCCACCCAGTGAGCATGAGCATCGAGACATTCGGCACGGAGAAGGTTCCGGTGGAAAGGATCGAGAAAGCGGTGTTGGACGTCTTCGACCTGCGGCCCGCAGCGATCATCCGGGACCTGGATCTGTTGCGGCCGATCTACCTGGAAACCGCCGCGTACGGGCACTTCGGCCGTGAGCTGCCCGACTTCAGCTGGGAACGCATCGATCGGGCGGCCGACCTGCTGTCCGCAGTGGACTGATGGAGGCCAAGATGACGAGCACTCTGCCGGTATCGGACCCGGCGGCCTCGGCCCGACCGCGTACGGTCGTCGAAGGCGACTTCAAGGTTGCGGATCTGTCGTTGGCCGGGTTCGGCCGCAAGGAAATTCAGCTGGCGGAACACGAGATGCCAGGGTTGATGGCGTTGCGCCGCGAGTACGCCGCCGCCCAGCCCCTGGCGGGGGCCCGGGTAACGGGATCGCTGCATATGACGATCCAGACTGCGGTGCTGATCGAGACGCTGGTCGCGCTGGGCGCCCAAGTCCGCTGGGCATCCTGCAACATCTTTTCCACCCAGGACCATGCGGCCGCCGCGATCGTCGTCGGCCCGGACGGCACGATCGAGGCGCCGGCGGGTGTACCGGTGTACGCGTGGAAGGGCGAGACCCTCGCCGAGTACTGGTGGTGCACCGAACAGGTGATGCTGTGGCCGGACGGCCAGGGTCCCAACATGATCCTGGACGACGGCGGCGACGCGACTCTGCTGGTGCACAAGGGTGCGGAATTCGAACAGGCGGGCGCCGTGCCGTTGGTCGAGACCGCAGCCAGCGAGGAGTATGCGGTCGTTCTCGGCGTGCTGCAGCGCTCGCTTACGGAGGACAATCGCCGCTGGACGCGAATCGCCGCGGGCATCAAGGGCGTGACCGAGGAGACCACCACCGGCGTGCACCGTCTCTACGAGATGCATGCCGCCGGCAGTCTGCTCTTCCCGGCGATCAACGTGAACGATTCGGTGACGAAGAGCAAGTTCGACAACAAGTACGGCTGTCGGCACTCGCTCATCGACGGCATCAACCGAGCGACCGACGTGCTGATCGGCGGCAAAGTCGCCGTGGTGTGCGGGTACGGCGACGTGGGCAAGGGTTGCGCGGAGTCGCTGCGCGGGCAGGGCGCCCGGGTCATCGTGACCGAGGTCGACCCGATCTGTGCGTTGCAGGCGGCAATGGACGGCTACCAGGTGGCCACACTCGAAGACATCGTGGCGACGGCGGACATCTTCGTGACCGCGACCGGTTGCCTCGACGTCATCACCGCCAAGCACATGGGGCGGATGAAGCACCAGGCAATCGTGGGTAACATCGGCCACTTCGACAACGAGATCGACATGGCCGGCCTAGCCAAGCGCGGCGACGTGGAGCGGATCACCATCAAGCCGCAGGTCGACGAGTGGCGCTTCGACGACGGTCACTCGATCATCGTCCTGTCCGAGGGTCGGCTGCTGAACCTCGGCAACGCAACGGGCCACCCGTCCTTTGTGATGTCGAACTCGTTCTCCAACCAGACGATCGCGCAGATCGAGTTGTACACGAAGACGGACCAGTATTCGATCGGCGTGCACACGCTGCCGAAGCACCTCGACGAGAAGGTGGCCCGCCTGCATCTGGACGCGCTGGGTGCCAAGCTGACCGAGCTGTCGAAGGAACAGGCTTTGTACCTGGGCGTGCCGGTCGACGGTCCCTACAAGCACGATCACTACCGGTACTAGGAGCGGAGCGACATGGGCCGCACGGTCGTTACCGGCTCCATTGCCACGGATCACCTCATGCGTTTTCCCGGACGCTTCGTCGAGCAGTTGCTCCCAGACCAGTTGCATCGCGTGTCGCTGTCATTCCTGGTCGACGACCTGGTAATCCGTCGTGGAGGGGTGGCCGCAAACATCGCCTTCGGTATGACCCAGCTCGGCGAGCGCCCGATTTTGGTGGGCGCGGTGGGTAAGGACTTCGCCGACCACAGGTCGTGGCTTGAGGACCGTGGCGTGGATTGCTCCCATCTTTGGGTGAGCCAGCAGGCGCATACCGCACGGTTCGTCTGTACCACCGACGAGGACCTGTGTCAGATCGCGTCGTTCTACCCAGGCGCGATGACGGAAGCTCGGAAGATCAGCCTGGCTTCAGTCCTCCGCCAGGTCGAGGACCTGGACCTTGTACTGATCGGAGCCGACGATCCGCTGGTAATGCTCCGGCATGCCGCGCAATGTCGCACCAACGGCGTACCGTTCGCAGCCGACCCGTCCCAGCAGTTGGCTCGCATGTCCGGCGATCAGGTGGTCGAGTTCATCCGGGGAGCCAACTACCTGCTCACCAACGAGTATGAGCACGGCCTGCTGCTCGCCAAGACCGGCTGTACGGCGGAGGACATCGAGCGTTCCGTGGAAGTGGTGGTGACCACCCTCGGGGAGCGAGGCGTCCGGATCACGCGCAGAGACCATGATCCGATCCACGTCCCTGCAGCCAAGGTGCAGGCCCTGAGCGAGCCCACCGGTGTCGGTGATGCCTTCCGCGCCGGCTTCTTCATCGGCATCTCCCGAGGCATGTCCCTGGAGGAGGCGGGTCGGGTGGGCTGTCAGCTGGCTGTCTTGGCGCTGGAGACAGTTGGTACGCAGGAGTACAACACAGACGCGTCGATGTTCTGCCACCGCCTCTCCGTGTCCTACGGCGAGGCGGCGGCAGTGCGCATGTGGAGCAGCTGGCCAGGCTTTGGCAGGACCGGCCCGGACCGGCCCGCCGGGATGGTGATCGAGTTGCGGTCGTGAGGTCATCGCGACCGTATGAGCCGCGGAACGACCCAGACGAAGATCACCATCCCGACAATCTCCACCAGCCTCTGGGTCACGACCGCGGCCGGAGCTAGTTCCAGTCCGGCTGGCAGAGCGAGCGCCAATGGCAAGACCACGAGGGAGTTGCGAGTGGACCCGGTGAATACCACCGCACGGCTGCCACCCACGTCCAAGCGGAATACTCGGGCCAAGGCCATGCCTACCGCCAACATGATGATCATGAAGGCCGTGTAGACGGGAACGACGCCGATGATGTCAACCAACGCGCCACTGACCGTGGGTATCTCCGACGCGACCACCATCAGTAGCGTCAGGCTCATAAGAGGTACTGGTAGCGGCTTGGATACGTCCAGCACGGCTGGTCGTACGAGTCGACGGCTCGCCGCGGCCTGCAGAAGCCAGGCCGCGGCGAGCGGGATGAGGATGACGACGACGAAGGCGTGAACGAACGGCCTGAAGTCGAAGGCTGAGACGAATGCCGGGTCGGCCATCAGGTACAGGAACAGTGGCAGCAAGGCCATCTGGGCGAACAACTGCAGCGGCGTCGCGGCCAGCAGGCGTTGGGTGGAACCGTTCGCGAGCGTGCAGAACACGATGACGTAGTCCACGCATGGGGTCAGCAGTACGAGCAAGACTCCAATGCGCAGTCCGCGATTGTCCGGTACGAAGTGGACGAGCCCGGCCACGATCACCGGGACCGCCATGAAGTTCAGCGTGAGGGCGGCGCCGAGAAACCGTGTCTCCCGCAGGCCGCGTTTGAGAGCGGCCACCGGCAGCTGCAGGAATGTCACGAACAGCAGCGCGCCCAGTACTGGATTGATGGCGTGTTCCAGCGATGGAACGTCGTGAGGCAGGTGTAAGCCGACAAGGGCCCCGGTGGCGATCGCACCAAGGTAGATCAGAACCTGGTAGCGCTCGAGGCGAGCGGTGACTGGGTCCCAGCGTGTGGGTCGCGCGTTGAGTGGTGAGGCGTCATGGCCGTAGGTGGCTTGGCCGTCGTGGGGTCCTGTCGTCATTGGCCTTGAAGGCGACCGTGGCGTGATCGGCCTAGTTCGCCCAGACGTGCGGCGTGCGGGCCGTATTCGGTGGCGTCACCTATTGCGCCCTGGCCGCCGAGTAGCCCGGCGGTGGTGCAGCCACCACATACCCAGTGCCGTGACCACCAACGCGACGGTGACAGCGACCAGCGTACGTTGCAGGATCGCAGCGCCCGCACTCGTAATTATGCCCGCGGTGATCAGCAGTGGGACCGCGCAACCCACAGCGCACGCTACCGCGGCCAATGCGCCCGTAACCTTGCTACGCATCGGCGGTCGGGCATCAGGCTGCGGTGGGGTATCGGGCCGGTGGTTGGTTGTGTGCGGTCGTGTTGGTGTCATCTGTCATCCTCTGTGTTGGCTACATCGGCGAACGGTGGCCAGTAATCGGTACAGTTGCAGTCAAGTCCACATTCGTCTCGAGCTTGCGCGACCTTGTTGAGGCCACTGCGGATCGCAGATAGCTGCTGGATCTTCAGATTGACGGCGGCAAGCCTGTCAAGCAGCTCCTGGCGAACGCTTGGAGTGATGTGACCTTTCTTGCTTGCTTCGAGGATCGCGGCGATCTCGTCGAGCGAAAAGCCGAGCCCTTGTATGGTCTTGATGACCATGACGAGCCTTATCGTCTCCGGCACGTAGGTGCGGTGTCCGCCCACTGTGCGCTGCGGTGCAGGTATCAGACCCCGACGTTCGTAGTAGCGAAGCGTCTGAACGTTCACGCCGGCGAGTTTCGCGACCTCACTGGTGCGCAGGCCCCGCCGTCTGTTCTCGGACATCGTCACGCCTCCATCGGGTGAGGGCTTGACTAGAGACCCGCCAACGACGCGGAGCCGTGTGAGACAGGTGTGATCGATGACAGGTTCAAGCGTCCAGGGGCGCGGCCGCGGCCCTCGAAGCTCACCACGGGGGCGGCGCGGGGCATCTTGAATCTCCTTACACGCAGCTTGGCAACCGGCGGTGCAGAACCGCACGACTCACGGGCTGCTACTATGCGGGCAGTCCATTCGGGTGCACGGATCCATACACATGACTGCTCACGGTCGCTGGGTGTTTCGACCTCGTCCTGGACGGTAAAGGTTGGACTATGCACCAAGGTCAAGCGCGTTTGGCATGATATATCTAACATTGACAAGCGGTGTTGAACCTCAGTGTGCAAATCTCCGCTACTGAGATATGGACGAGGCCCGCGCCGCGAGCTCCCCTGGCGACGAGTCGCCGAATAATCGCGAGCCGTGTGGTGTCGGTCAGCGACCTGAACGACGCCACGGCTGGCGCAAGAGCCACCAGGGGACGAACCAGTTTCATGTGCCCTGCCAGCGATCGCCATCGCCAGCTCGCGCGGGCACATCACGCGGTCGTTTGCCAGGTCTTGCGCGAGGTCGTGAAGTTCCACCCCAGGATCGGACACCGGGGTTTCATGCCGCGAGGGCGGTGGCCTGACGGTAGCAGACGCGGGCCTCGTACGGGGTTCGGTGACTGAGTGTCGAATGTAGACGGTTGCGGTTGTAGTAGGCAAGGTACGCGAACACGGCTCGGCGGGCGTCGGCCCGGGTGGCCCAGACCCGGGTGCCGATCTCGGCTTTCAGGGTCGCGAAGAACGATTCGGCGACGGCGTTGTCATAGCACGAACCCACGCGGCCCATCGACCCTCTCATGTGGAGCGTCCTGAGCGTGGTGCGGAACTCGGTCGAGGTGTACTGGGAGCCGCGGTCGGAGTTAAACCGAAATCGGTTTAACTCGGATTACGCCGAGTTCTGCGTTAAGCCGAGGGATCGTGGGATGGTCGGTGCCGGAAGGGTTGTCGTGTCTGATTCCTCGGCTTAACGACGGCATGTCATCGGAGGCTGTAGAGGGCCTGGAGCCTGTCCTCGGTGAGTGGCTGCGCGGCTGGCGAGTCGATTGCAGGCGTGGCCGCCTCCACGGCTTGTCGCATCATGTCGATGGTGGCGAAGGCGTAGAACGCTGCTGTGGTCGACATGTTCTCGTGGCCGAGGAGCCGCATGATGACGGGCAACGGGATGCCCTGCTGGTAGAGGTCCATGGCCTTGGTCTTGCGCAGTATGTGGCAGTGGATGTTGTTCGGGATCGAGGGGCAGCTCTGCCGTGCGGCTGTGGCAGCGTGCGTGAGCACTGCGGCGACGGTATCGGTCGACAGCGCTGTTGGCTTGCCGTTGTGCAGGCTGTAGAACACCGGCCGGGTCGCGGGAAGCTGCGTCGTGCCTGGGTGGAACTCGGCGAGGTAGGCGCCCAGGTGCTCGATCGTCTTGCCGGTGAGGGGGACGATGCGGGTCTTGTTCCTTTTGCCGGTGAGGACGACGTGTCCGGGCTTGCCCAAGCGGAGGTCCTGCAGTGTCAGGCGGGTGATCTCACCGACGCGGGCCGCGGTGTCGTAGAGCAAGATCAGCAGCATCCGGTTGCGGCGCGATTTCGCGGTGCGGCCGGTGCAGGCGGCGAGGACGGCCCGTGTCGCGGGTTCGGTGAGGTACTCGATCGGTTTCCGCGCGCTGGCTGGCGTGCGTAGCGCCTTGGCTGCCTGACTGAGCGCGACGAGGGTGATGTCCTCGGCGGAGCAGTAGGTCAGGAACGCTTTGACGCTGGTCAGCCGCAACGCGATGGTCCTGGGCGCGTAGTGCTGCTGGTCGGCCATCCAGGCCAGCCAGCTTTTCAGGTGTGGCCGGTCGAAGTGGTCGAAGCCCACGTCGGGGCGGTCGATGTGCTCGTGTTCGGCGAGGTAGTGCAGGAAGCATTCCAGGCTGATCCGGTAGGCCTCGATCGTGTTCGGTGAGCGTCGGGCCACGGTGGGCAGGTAGGTGTGCAGGTAGTCCCGGGCGAAGCGGTAGAAGTCCGGGGCGCCGGTTGCCGGGTCACGTTTCATCGAACCCGACCTCCGGTAGCAACGACTGGCTCGTGGCGGTGAGGTCGGCGTAGGCGTGCAGGAACTCCGGCGAGGTGTGGATGTAGTAGAAGCTCGACTCGATGTCCGCGTGCCCCATGTAGCGGGCCAGGTAGGGAAGCATCGCCATGACGTCCTTGCCTTGGGCCATCCATCGTTCGACGTTGGCGTAGGCGAAGTGGTGGCGGAAGTCGTAGGGCCGGGGCTGCTGACCGCCCACCGGTCGTGGGAGACCGGCCTGGTCCCAGGCACGGTTGAACATCTTCCCGACGGTCGCGGCGGTGACCTGGTTGCCGGCCGCGGAGACGAAGAATGTGCACCGCGTTGGGCCGAAGCGTGCGCGGGTGACCCGGTCGCAGCCGGCCAGGATCTCGGCGACTTCGCCGGTGATAGGTAGGCGTCGGGAGCGGTTGCCTTTGGAAGCCACGATGTCGAGGTGCCGGTCGCGAAGGTGCACGTGTTCGGGGCGCAGCAGGCGGGTTTCCCCGGTCCGCAGCCCGCAGGAGTGCATCAGCGTGAAGAACGCGACCGCCTGCCACCGCCACGGGGAGGCGGCGTTCAGCGTTGCGGCGGCCGCGAAGAACGCCTCGATCTCGTCCCTGGTCAGCAGGTAGGGGTGGGCGGGGACGACTGCGGCCTTCCACCGATCGGACAGGACGTAGGCGTCGCGCTGCCCGTGGGCCTGCAACCAACGGCCGACGTCGCGGATGTAGGACATCCAGGACCGGTACCGCCCTGAGCGGGTCAGCTGCTGGCTGACCCATCCCTCGACCGTGTCGCGGTCGAAGACGGTCCGCTCGTGTGTGGTGCAGTAGACGTCGAACTGCTTCAGGTACCAGATCCGGGAGACGCCGTAGAAGCCCATCTTCTCCTTGAACGCGAGGTAGGCCTCCAGTTGCGGTGCGAAGGCACTGGTGAAGCGGCGGGCGTTCATGACCGCATTCCGACGGGGACGTCGAGGACGCAGTCGAGCAGACGGTCCTCATCGACGCTCAGATACAGGTCAGTCGATTCCGGGCTCGTATGGCCCAGCACGGCCGAGATCGTCGGCAACGGGACCGCCGCGCGCAGCAGCCGCGACGCGGCGTTGTGGCGCAACAGGCGAGTACCGGCCCTCACGTCGGTGACGCCAGCCTTGCCGAACACGGTGGCGATCACCCGGTGGATCGATGCGTGGTCCGACAGCCGCGTATGTGGCGCCACGCAACGCAGGAACACGTGGTCGTCGGGCGAGTCCGGCCGTTGATCCAGAACGTAGTCGGCGAGCCTGCCGACCAGCAGATCGGTCAGCGGCACGGTCAGCGGGTTGTGCGTCTTCTGCTGCACGATGTCGGCGGTCCGTGCGCGCCAGTCGATGTCGGCCAGCCCCAGGTTGATGATGTCGCACGCGCGCAGCCCCGTCGTCATCGCGAGCAGGGTGATCGCGGCGTCCCGCGCGGCGATCGCCGGTGTCGCGCATGCGTGCACGACCAGGCGTTCAACCTCGTCGGAAAGCACCGGCAGGATCGCGTGGGAACGCCTGACCCCGGCCAGCCCGGCCGCGTCGACCAGGTCGTTGCGGCCGGTGAACTTCAAGAACGGCCGGAAGTTCGACAGCACCCAGAACAGCGACGACGTCGCCCACGTGCCTGTCAACGAGTCCAGAAACCCCAGAACGCTGGACCCGTCGGCGCCACCGAGGCAGGCGATCCCGCGCGCCTCCAGAAACACCAGGTAGGCGCGGCATACCCGGCCGTAGGCGTCGCGGGTGGCCAGCGCCAGGTCACGGTCGGCCATGTCGGCGTCCCACGCGGCAGCCAGCGCGGTGAACTCGCGCGAGACCGGTCGTGAGCCACCCCCGCCACGCTTACGGCACGACAACTCCACCCGGCCGGTCAGCATGTAGGCGTCGAACACCCCGATCAGCCGGCTGTAGTCGAAGCTGCGCTGCGCACTGAACCTGCCAGTACGCGGACTGATCGTCATCGACGCGAACGCAGCACCCAGGGCAGGCGAGTAGACGCCACCGCACTCCGCGGCAAAACACGTCAACGCTTTGATCGACTTCCTGTACTGGCCGATCGTCGACTCCATGTAGCCGGCTGCCCGCAACTCCGTGACAACAACCGACCCGATCCCTGTGACCGTCGTATCCATGGCCGTCTCCTCTCCGCAACGCGAATGGACACGACGGACGGTAGCCACCAACCGCAGGATCGTTAAGCCGAGGAATCAGCCAGGGCCACCCGGCCACCACAGGCCATCCCACGATCCTCGGCTTAACGCAGAACTCGGCGTAATCGGAGTGGAAGATGGCCCGTGGCTTGACCAGACCGCGCCGGTGGGCCAGCTCGACCGCGCCGCACACGAGGTCGGCGCGCATGTGCTCGGCCATCGCGTGGCCGACGACCTCGCGGTTGAACAGGTCGATGGTGGTGGCCAGGTAGAGCCAGCCTTCCTGGGTGGGCAGGTAGGTGATGTCGCCGACGAGGCGGTGCCCTGGAGCGGGCGAGGTGAAGTCGCGGCCGATCAGGTCCGGGGCGGGCGCGGCGGTCGTGTCCTGCTTGGTCAGCGACCGCCGTCGGCGGCGGGTGATGCCGACGATGTGGCGTTCCCGCATGATCCGCTCGACGCGCTTACGGTTGACCCGGCGGCCGCGCCGGCGCAGCTCGTCCGTCACACGCGGCGAGCCGTAGGAGCCCTTGTGCTCGCCGTGGATGGTGCGGATCTCGGCAGCGAGGTCGTCCTCGGCCTCAGCACGCTCCTGACGGGCGGGCTGGGCAGCGACCCACTCGTAGTAGCCCTGCCGGCGACCGACCGCCAGAACGCGGCACAGCCGCGTGACGCCGTAGGTGGCGTGGTACTCGGAGATGAACCGGTAGCGGTGGATCATCGACCCATCTCCTTGGCAAAATACTGGGCCGCCTTCCGGAGAATCTCCTTCTCCAGCTCCAGCTCAGCGACCTTCTTCCGCAACCGGCGCAGCTCCTCCCGCTCATCCGGGCTGACCTGCCCGTCGCGCTCGGAGCTGCCCCCGCTGCCCGCGCCGGCCTGCTCAGCCTGCTTGGCGACGTTCACCCAGTTGCGCAGGGTCTCGTGGTTCACGCCGAGCTCTCGGCCGATCTCACGAATCGTCCGGCCGGGCGAGGAGCGGACCAGCTCGACCGCATCCCGGCGGAACTCCTCGGGGTACTTCGATGGACGTGGCACCAGGACATCCTTCCCCAGACCAACTGTCTGGTTTCAGGGTGTCCGGTCCGCGGGTGGAACTTCAGTCGAGCCTCGGACAGGTCATCGCGACGGCCTCTGGCGATGGAAGGTCGGCGTCACGGATCGCCATCACCAAGGCCAGTGTCGGCCCAGTCGCCGGCTACGACAATGTGCTCCGTGCCGATGCCCCGTCCAGGAGTCCTTGGTAAGCAGGCCAGGGCGTCGTCCAGCGCGTCCGGGTGGGGATCCTCGGGATTGAAGCTAGCGTGGCCGCGACGCCGACGCCGACTGTGAGCTGGGCGACGAGGCTGCGCTATGAGCGTGGCGAGCCGAGGTTGTAGCACCCGCCGTGAAAATAGAGGACGTGGCCGGTGCTGCCGGGCGCTTGGGTGGGCTGGGGTCTGCTCGGCGGCGATGCCACGCAGACTGGCCGAGGAGACTGATGCGCCGCCGAAGCTCGTTCTTCCGGGTCATTGGCCGTCCATGCGGCTGAGATCCGCGAAGGGTTTTGTGTCGTCGGTGCAGGTGCAGTCGGTAACGGTTTCGCAATTCGCGTCGACCAGTCGAACGAGGGCGTCGCGTATGAGGCGGAGGCCGAGAATCTTGGCGTCGATTTCGATGATCTTGTCGGCAGCGCGTTGGTGCAGATCAGGTGAGGGATGGCGGCGCCCGCCCGCATCGAGCAGATCCGCAACCTCGTCCAGTGTGAAGCCGAGGCGTTGCGCGGTCTTGATGACGCCGAGCAGCGCGACCGTGTCAGCGGGGTAGATGCGGTGGCCGCCAACGCTGCGGCATGGTTGAGCGAGCAGCCCGCGGCGTTCGTAATAGCGCAAAGTCTGGATGTTGACGCCGGCCTTCTCTGCGACCTGGCCAACGCGCAGTCCGACCTCTCTGTAGCTGTTCATGTGTAGGCCTCCAAGCGGGGTGCTTAGCCGGTCAGGGCAAGCCAATCGCCCTGGACGCCTCACGCATGAGAGTGCCGGGGTGCCGGGGCAAGGCCGCATGCAAACCGGCGGCGCTGCCGGGCACCAACCCCGATGACGCCCCGAGCGGCGTCGTCTTCGACGATAAGCCTGTACCCAAATACCGAATGCAAGCCCCGGCGCGCATTTTGGCATTGCGACTTCTGCGTTCGGCCTTTGAGGCTGCTGCCGAACCATGACGCAGTCGTGCGACGCCACTGCACCGAACAGGCCCGACTTATTGTGAAGCAATGCAAGGTTCGAGATCGTCACAACGCGATCGGCGATCAACTACTTGTTCGACGGCTTTCGGGTTAGGTCATGACCGGAATTCCGCGCCTGCAACCCGGCGCGCCCCACTGAACGCCGTCGTCAGGGGCGAGGTACAGCCTGCTGGCGGTGCTCTGGTGGCGCCACTACCACAGTCGTTGAAGTTGATCGAGTGTGCTATGTAGTGCCGCCGCGGGGCAAGACGGGCGAGAGTCGCGCTGCTGACTTGGTTCGCATTGTGCCGCGGCTGCCTCTGCGATCAACTGATCGCGGATCGCCGTGAGCCTCATCAGCTCTCGGTCAATTGCTTCCATCTGGCGGTGTACTACCTGCCCGATGGCCATGCACGGGCACGTGTCGGCCTTCCGTACCAAAAGCAATTCGGCGATTGCGGGCAACTGCAGGCCGAGCTGTCTCGCGCAGCGGATAAACCACAAATGCTCGACCGCCGCTGGCTCGAAACGGCGGTGGCCTCGCGGCGTACGGCTTTGCTCCGGAAGCAGCCCTACCAACGCGTAGTAGCGCACGGTGCTCACCGGAACGTTTGACGCCGCCGCCAACGCCGATGTACGTAGCCCGCCCCTTGATGGGGGTAGCAAGGCTCGAGTCACGAGATGTGACGATAGACCTTGGAGTCGAGTACAACGTCAAGTGGCAGCGGAGGGGCCGCCGCTAGTTGACTGCGCTGACGCTCTACGCGTCGGCATAGGCGGGCGGCTTCCAAACCCCCGGCACAGGGTCGGGGCAATTAGGACTGGGCAGCTGGCTGACCATCTGCTGAAGCGTCGCCTGGAGTTGCGACAGCCGTTCGATCTCCGTGTCGACCTCGGCCTTGCGTTGACGCAGGAGGACTGCGGCGTCTCCGCACGGACAAGCGCCCGAGTCTCGCACGCCCAGCAGCTCGCGGATCTCGCGAAGCCTGAGCCCTAGACGCTGCGCACCCTGGATGAAGAGGAGCCGGTCCAGGGCGTCGGCGCCATAGTGGCGGTATCCGGCCGATGTGCGAGGCGGGGGAGGCAGCAGGCCCACCCTCTCGTAGTAGCGGACCGCGTCCGAGCTGAACCCGGACAGCCGTGCGAGGGCCGTGACGGTCATCGCGCCCTGCGCAGGAGCTGGCTGATTGTTGCCCGTCGGCAAGGAAGTGCCCCGTCTGGCTGGCGACTCTTGGTCCATGACTCTGGAGGATAGTCCGTGTTCGGGATTGACCACCACGCTTCGGGCAGTGGGCCACGTCCGATTCGGCACGATAGGCGGCTTATCTCGATGGGTATCGATCTGAATTTGTGAAAGCTGGGCCGTTCGACCTGCTCGCCATCGGTTGCCCTTCCCGGGGAAGGCAAGATCACGCGATCTGTTTACTGAGCTGGAGAATTGGGGTGATCAAATCAGCGCCTGCGTAGGATCGCGTCCGTTGGCGGACGCAGGGAGGCCACCGGCAGGTCGCGCCATGGCGGAGGAGCGTTCGCCGTCAGGCGGCGGGGCCTGCCGCGGAGCCGGTGTCCGATGTTGTGGCCTTGCGGCGCGGCGCAGCGTGCACCTGCGGCTCGGTTGGCCCGTCGAGCCGGCATGCGTGCACGCGGTCTATTGGTCGTGGCGGTGTGGGTATGGCGCTGGTGACGGTGTGCCGGCGCACGCGGCGATGGCGGCTGCGGCCCCGTCCCGCCCGGACGAGGCACGCGGCGGCGATCCACGACCGACAGGCCCGTCTCTTCGGCGACCTCGGGCAACTGACCGTGGGCCGGCTGTGGGTTGCGGTGGTCGGGTTCGGCGGTGTCCGCAGCATCCTGGTCCGAGGGGCCGGCCCGCATCGGCGTAGGTGCGCTGCTGCTCGTCGATGCTGACGTGGTCGACGAGACGAACCTGCCGCGGCTCGTCGCGGCCGAGTTCGACGACGTGGGCAACCCAAGATGGTGCCCGCGGTCCGCAACGCCCGCCGCCAACCCTGCCATCGAGCTGACCGTCACCGCCGACGACCACAAGGCGTACTACCCCGGCGCCACCCCCGTCCACATCCGCATCACCGGCGACCGCACCACCGGTCGGCTCCTCGGTGCACAGCTGCTCGGCCACCACGGCGCCGAGATCGCCAAACGCGTCGACACCTACGCCACCGCCATCAGCTACGACGCCACCGTCGCCGACATCACCGACCTCGACCTGTCCTACACCCCACCACTCGGCAGCCCCTGGGACGCCGTCCAAATCGCCGCCACCGCCTGGCACCGGACCGTCCTGGAACCAGCGGCCTGACCGGCTGGACCCCAACAACCGGCAACGCGGAAAGGACAGGCCGGTCATGGCCACCGTCGCACTCACCGCGATCATCGCCGGTCTGCTGACCGCAGTCGCCACCCTGCTCACCGTCGGATTTCTCAACCGCCGAGGCGAGGCTGATCACCGTCGAGGTGTATGCGGACGCCGTACTCCCGGCCGTCACCGTCACCGTCACCGTCAGCGGCGGACCTGATGGACCAGCACCCGCAGATGTCCCAGACCCACGCGTCGCGGTGATTGAGATCCGCAGCGCCGGCCACGCGTCCATCCCCGCCGCCGATGTGCATGTGCCGCTGACTGTCACCCTCACCGGCCGGCAGGTCATTAGCGCCGACATCGTTGACGCCGAACCGTGCTCGGTCATACGACTGATCGCCGATCACGGCCCGTTGCACCACGAAGGCGGCACCATCACCCTGCCGCCAATCCCGATGAACCCCGCCGACGAAATACGCCTGGTTGCACTACTGTCGGGCGCCCAGGCGGGCATTACCTGCGACGGCCACATCCACGGCGCCCGCATCAGCCGCGTCGTCGGCAACGGAGCGTAAGGGTCCCCACGGGCTGCCGAAGTTGGGTGTGGCGGCGAGCCGCACCTCAGGTTGCAGTGTTCTGAAATCCAAGCTCAGCTGAACAACCAGCTGAGAGAGCACCCCCAGCTCAGCCTTCGAGCGCCCTCAAGCGACGCAGAACCTCGTCAGAGCCGAGCGCCTGGGTGATGGCGCGCAGACTCCAGCGCCTGCGTCGGTCGCGCCGGCCCTCGGGGAGCACACGGCGGAGATACTCGCAGGCATTGGCTACTCGTCGAGCCAGATCAATCGGTTGTATCAGAGTAGCGCCGTGGCGTGACGCCGCCGGATGGGCGGCTCGCATCCGAGGTAAATGTGCGCCTGCCGGTAACTCGTGGCGGTGCCCGGCGGGAGCACCACCGTCAGTGCGTAGGTGGCCCTGGGGTGGGCCTATGTCGCTTGGTACCGGGCGGCCAGCATGCCGATGACCTGCTGCAGGCCGCCGATGAGCGCTACGGTTCGGCTGATGCGGTCATCGGCGATGGTGATGCAGAGGCGCTCCAGGGTGTGGGTTTCGTGGCAGCGAGTGTACGTCGGGTGCGGCTCCAGCACGCGGGTGGACTTGCGGAGCTGCCCCGTCCAGAGCCCGCTGAGGGCGCTCATCTCGGTTCGGGTGCACAACGTCCTGGCCGCGTCTGCCCGACGGGCACGCCCGCGCACTCATCGACGCCTGCCTCAAGATCGCCGTCCAACGGCGGCGAACAGGGCGCGACTGGAAACGCAGCGGCGCCGGGCGTTTTCGATGAACCGATCCCTGGGCGGTCCGCCGTGGTTCGATCTAGACTGATTATCACGTTTGACCGGTTCGTGCCTGGAGTCCGATCAGAGCGATTGCCGGCCGGTCTGCGCAGGTCCCGTTGGCTAAAGAATCGACCTCAACAGATGGATCGCGTGTCGCTGGGCTTGTCAAAAGGAGGGGTTTTCGGGGGGTGCTCCGAGAGTCAACTCGCAAACGTAAATGCGGCGACCGCATTTCTGCTGGCCACCGCATTCTCTGTGTCGGGACGGCGGGATTTGAACCCACGACCCCTTGACCCCCAGGCCATTGATGCCGGACTTTCCGCACGTCGAGCACGGTATAGCCATGATCAGGACGTGTTCATGGGCGCACGTTGTCCGCCATCGCGCATTACGTGTGGTCCCCAAGTGGTCCCCAGCACGAGTGACAGGTGTGGGCCCGCAGTTCGGGCCGCATACGACTTTGGCGTGATCGGGGGGGCGTAGGGGCGGTTACGTCGATCGGTCAGGCGGGACGGTTGGCTGTGTGGAGGGGCGCCGGTGGAGTGCGGCGGCCAATTATGCCCTATCTAGAGGCGTCCGCACCGGTACGATCTCGGCGACCCCCCTGACGGCTTCTGTGGAGTGGCAAGAGAGGCTGGTGTGTGACGCGATGCCTGATGAAGCAATGACTCCCTCGGATCTTATGCTAGAAGACTTGAAAGAGAAGTATGCCTCTTGGGATGTATCAAAACCATTCTTGCGGCTCTACAATGACGAACAACTTGGGCACATGTTCGCTGTCCTTCATGAGCAGCTAAATACGCACTTTGAAAGTATCAACGACCGCGCAAGAAGCACTCACCACTATTGGGCGAACAATAGTCGCGACCTCATTGCTCTTATCGACGAACTGAATGGTATTCTCCAAGGTCTTAAGCATGTAGGCGTTGAGGTGGCGCTCGACGAGAGATATGGGCAGGCAATAGAGAGGTGCAATCCATGGCTTTCAAGCAGTGGAGGTAGCACGGTTCCTGACGATTTTCAGCAAATCATCGTCGTCAAGTATGAGCCGGTCTTCACTCGGCTGGGACGAACTGTGGCACTGAAGAAGCGACAGGCGGCGGTGAAGTTGAAGATGGAAGGGGAAGGCTCCTATGCTATTGTCTATTCCTACGTTGATCCGGACTACGGCATCAAGTTCGCAATAAAGCGAGCCAGGCGGGGGATCGCTGAGCGAGACCTTATGCGGTTCAAACAAGAGTTCGACATTATGAAACGGCTGAGCTTTCCGTACGTACTTGAGGTCTACCAGTATGATCAGGAGCAGAACGAGTATCGAATGGAGTACTGCGACGCGACGCTGAGGACCTTTATGGCTCGGCGCAACAGCAACCTGTCGTTCAACTCTAGGAAGCGCATAGCGCTCCAGTTTCTCTATGGAATCAACTATGTACACGGGCAGCGGTTGCTGCATCGCGATATCAGTCTCCAGAATGTGCTTCTTAAGGTGTATGAAAGCGGTGCGGTACTGGTGAAACTTTCGGACTTTGGCCTAGTTAAGGAAGAATCCTCCAAGTTCACTCGGACTCAAACCGAGATGCGCGGGACTATTCGCGATCCGCTTCTGCACGACTTCAAGAGCTATTCGGTGCAGAACGAAATGTATTCGATTGGCTGGATATTGGCCTACATCTTCACTGGTCGAGAATCCCTGAAAGTGGCAGACGACGAAGTTGGTCGGATCGTACGCAAATGTACGACGACCCACAACATTTCGGAGCGGTATCAGACTGTGCGCCAGGTCATTTCGGACGTAGAGCGGCTTGATTCGCCTGCCACGGATTCACCGGCCTGACCGCGGCGCAGCGGCCCGAAGGGCCGACTCCTTTGGTGTGAACGCCCTGCTAGGGCGGCTGGAAATGCCGGATCCCGTTGCGGCGCAGCGTTTTGGGTCTGCATGAGTTCGTGACTGTGCGTGGCCGTTCCTCCCGGTAGCCCCCCTGTTCGACCCCTGGGGGCGAGGGGCGGAGCAGAGGGCCGGACCGTGCCGATCGGATATGACATTTCTGCCCCACCGAGTTGTCTCGATGCCCCGTCGCTGTTATTCCTCACGCTTGATGTCGGAAGGCTGGTCGAGTTGTTGCTGACGTTTATTCTGCTCGTCACGTAGCTTCTCGACACATTCGGCGAATGATGAATAAGCGTCCTTTTCGTTCAAGCCCCTATATCTTCCGACCCGCAACTCGACTGCCTCATACTCCCGCTCTATGGAGTCTGCAGTTTGTTGGGCACTAGAACTTCGCTCATGAAATTTGAAGTAGCCAGCAAAGCCGGCCGCAAGACCTACGGCCGCAGTTACACCAACGGCATACCACCTCGTAACGCTGTATGAAACGGATGCTGTTGTGACGGTCGAGGCAGTGACTGATCCTCCGATGATGACGACTTGAAGGCGATTGTGGATTCGGCGATTCCGATTCGCCTCTTCTCGATACTGGGATATTATGTCGGGTGCGTCGTCTCGGTAGCGCTTCTGATGGGAAAGCGCCGGATCGCCATCGACATTTGCTGCAGTTTCCGCTTTCTCGGCAAGCTTCCGTCGACGTATCAAGGCTAGTCTCTTGAGGGCGAACTGCAGTTCTCTGGTTCGCTTATACTGTCGGTATGTAAGCACCGAGGCCAGTATGGTCGAACCAAAGAATATCGTGTACAAATACGGCGCCAGACGCATTCCAGATTTGGAGATATTGGCAGCGGCGGCGATCGGAGTAAAGTTAGCAAGAATGGCCAGTACGAGCAGAATAAGATTCCCGGCGAATAGCCACAGACGCCCAATTCGCTGCCACAATAGTCGGTAATGAAGTCTTTCCTCAACGTCGGCTATCCGGCCCTGCACGTAGTCATAGTGCCACTCGGGGTTCTGGTCATCCGCTATGACCCTCTTCCACTCATCATCATCGATGAGAGTAGAGATTTGGGGATTTGACCCAGGTTTCCGGCGTGCCATCGAATTACCGTACGTCGATGCTTTGTGACGTTAGGTAAAGGGGTCACATAGTTGACATTCGTTCGTCGGGGCACCTGGGGATGTGGTATCATCGACGCTTTACTTGGCGGCGGATTACGAAGTCTGTGACGTTGCGCCGCTATCGGTATAATCCGTGGTTGGGCCCTGCGGGGCAGGCTGTAACAGAGGGGCGGTCAATGCGCCCTCTGCTCTAGCCGTTTCGTGTCGTCGAGACATTCGGGGACAGCCGCGATCAAGCTGACCCTGGCAAAGGCAAAGGTCAGGGGACGTTGAGGGACAGTAGGGACAGCTACGTCCAGGCGTTCCATGCGTCGGCGATAATCTCGTCCAGTGCCGAGTGGCGTGGTGTCCAGCCGAGATCACGTGCGGCAAGCGTGACGTCGGCGACCAGGTGCTGAGCTTCCGGCTGCGGAGGGTTCCTCCTGACTGGCACTGCCCGTCCGGACGCCATCTGCGCGGCCTCGATGATCTCCGCAACGCTGACCCCGTGACCGCTCGCGATGTTGTACGTCCGACTCTCCCCGACGCGCGTCGCGTTGAGCGCGCTCAGGACGGCTGAGGCCGCGTCCCGGACGTGGACAAAGTCGCGTACCGCCGATCCGGTGCCGTTGAGCGTCACGTGCTCCAGTTGGCCGGTGATTGCCCGGAAGACATTTGGGATGATGCGAGCCGTGTCGATGTCGCCGTGGCCGTCGACCGCACCCGCGAGGTTGAAGCAGCGCAGGGTGACTGCGCCGATAGCGCCCGTGGCGGCATAGGCCCGCACGAGGTCTTCGGCAGCGGCCTTCGACGCACCGTATGGGCTGTTGGGCCGGGGTGCCAGGTCCTCGCTCAGCGCGCCGTCGTAGTTCGCGCCGTACACCACATGAGATGAGGCGAAGACGAACCGCGCGGGCGGCCGATCGTGCTTGACCGCGTCAAGGGCCATCAGCAGGTTCAGTGTGCCGGCCGTGTTGACGTCCCAGTACGTGAGGGGGTCCGCGAACGACTCGCGGCCCTGCGCGACCGCGGCGAGGTGGCACACCCCCTCGAACTGCTCGGCCTTCACGATCTCGGCGACCCGCTTACGGTCCCGGATGTCGCCCTCGGCCAGTTCGGCGCCCGCCGGTGGTTTGGCGTCGGCTCGGCCGCGTGTCATCACGACGACGTCGTGCCCTGCGGCCTGGAGTTCGAGCATGGTTGCATGCCCGAGGTAACCGAGTCCGCCGGTGACCAGTACCCGCACGTCAGTTCCTCCCAAGGATGGTTTGGCGGTGCTGCCAGGCCAGTTCGAGACATCCTGCGGCAGCCGGCGCGAGCCGACCGCCGCTGATCAGCTCATCTAGCACGTGCCGGGTGAACGGCAGCGCCGACGTCGGCTGAACCTTGCCAGTCTTCACCACGACACCTTCGTCGTTGCTGTCGACCATGTCGGCGAACAGCCGGTCATACGTCTCCCCCTCGTAGACGGCCACCGTCAGCAGCTCGCCATAGAGGGTGAGTGCGTCAAGCGCGACGCCCATGCAGTACACGCGAACTTGCCCGGCGGCACGGGCCGCCTCGAACGAGGCGAGCGGCTCGGCGGCGTAGTCGGCGGGGTTGCCGTCGCCGCCGTGTTCGGCGTTGCCGAGGAACTCTTCGCTGTACTCACGCATGATGTTGCGCCACAGGTCGAAGTCGGCGACCTGAGCGGCGGGCAGGATGCTGGAGGGCTGGAAGACGCCTGCGGGCATGATGTGCAGCATGCCGCCAGCCACGGCGACGTTGCCCGCACCACGGTTGTGCAGCACGAACGTGGCTCCGTCTGCGTCGATACGGATGGTCAGGGTGTCGGTCGACGGGACCAACCCGCGGCGAGCGAGGTCGAACGGATCGCCGAGGTACCTGCGGAACGTCAGTCCGCGCCAAGATGCGATCGCGATCCGGTCGCCTTCGCCGGTCACGTGCTGCGCGGCCATCTCGTGCGCGAGTGCCTCTGCGGTGTCAACCATGCCGAAGTACGTCGACATACCGAACCTCAGCGCTGCGTCAGTCCGGCCCCAGTCCACGCCGGTTAGGCGCCACGCGATCCGGTTGTCGAACAGCCGCGGGTGGTCGACGTCTCGGATTGCTTGGCTGTACCTCGCATACCGGCGTTCCTCGCTTGCCAGTGGCCGGGTCGCGGCGCTGGCGTCCTCAGTCCCGGTCACAACGGGTTCAGCGGCCGACGCGTCAAGAGCGATGCTGAATGCGGCGAGGTCCTTGGGGGTGTCCGGCAGCCAGCCCGGCGGCGCAATGAGGCCCGTCGCGCCGATGCGGAAGGTCTCGTCGTAGAGGCGGGCGGCCTCCCTCGCGAGCGCGACCCGGTGCGCGTTAAGTGCCCGGCGGATAGCGCGCCACTGTCCTTGGCTGTCGAGGACCCGCCGCGGCACGTCGGGTTGACCGTCGTCGGTGCGGATCACCAAGACGTCCGCAGCCCTGGGGTGTGACGGGCTGGCGACACGCGCCCGGGTGAGGCCGAGTTCCGCGACGGACACTCCGAAGTGCTCAGCAAGTAGCTTGCGGTAGAAGGGCGTCGCCCCGGTGATGCCGCGCTCCCACCGGCTGACCTGGTTGGCCGTGATGGCGATTGGCCTACCGTGCTTCGCGCCCAAGTCGTTCAGCGCGTCGGCGACGTCCTGCTGTGTTTCGCCGGCGCCCTCGCGCAGGTTGTACAGCACGAGATTGGGCGTTGCGTCTGCCGCGCTCGACGCCACTTGGTACCTCCCCGCGAGTGTCGATCTGTCCGATGTGACGCCGGATGCCTAGCAGATGCCTACCCGCTGGCGAGCTGCGGCCGAATGGTAGCCGTTCAATGTCTGCCGCCTGGCTGGTGTGCTTGACGCATGACGAACTTCGGCAAGTTGAGGCGTCAGGAACGGCACTACGAGGCGCCGGCCGACCGTTTCGGACCAGGTGGCGCGGGCGGGATGCCGTGGTCACGGGCGACCTTGCGGATGTAGGCGCCGGTGAAGGGCGACAGCCGCTCGACCTCGGTTGGGCTGACGCCAGCCTGAAGTGCCGCTACAACCGCGGCGATGGCCTGCTGGCGAGCCTGTTCGTGGTTGGCCTCGGTGGTCTTGTACCGCCTGGTAGCGGTCGCTAGGGCCTCTCGTACGTCGGTCACGAACCGGATCATACCGCAACTGACTTGCGCAACACGCTGTTGTTCCGATACCGTGTTGCGCAACAGGAAATCGCATCTCTGAATTGCAATACCGCCCGAAAGGCGGCCTAAGCGGGCGGTGCGGAGGCCCCGGAACGGCGGCACGTGGTTGCCGTACGCCGTGCATATCTGTGCCCGCATGTTGGTTGAGAATTCAACAGAGGCAGCGTTCGACCGGTCTGCACAGTGAACGGTCAGGAGCCCTACCCGGGCCGCTGGGAAGCGGCATGCGGGCGGTTCTAGCAACACAGCGTGGCGAGATCCGTGCGCGACGGAATCCTGCGATGACGCCTGGTAGGTCCCGGGTGAGCGGGCGAGCAAGACCGGCGAGCCGCGCTGAATGCGTTGTGCCGTAAGGGTTTCGGCTCTTGCGGTGTCCGCCCTGCTGTGTCGAGGCGGTGTGTGGCATCGGCCGGGACGCCTGTTCGTAGGTGTCCCGGCCGCCTTTCTGCTGGTCCTGACTTGGGGAGGCGTTCCGGTGCTGACTTTGAAGCTTTCCGCGGTTGTCCGCGTGTCGGCCAGGGGCAACGCGGTCTGGCGTGAGTGCGCCGGCTGCGGGTTCCTGGCTCCTTTGGCCCCGAACGAGTCCCGCTGCCGGGAGTGCCCGGCGTCCGGCAGTGGTGGGCGCCGCCGCTGCGCGGCGCCGGCCCGGCCGGTGTCTGGAAGGAACTGAAACGACGTGGAGCACGACGAAGACGATTTCGACAGTCTGGAGCCGTCCGCGGCGCAGCTGGCCGAGATCGAGGATGAGGAACCGCTGCTGGCGGCCGAGCTGGAGTTGCTGGACGTGCAGCTGATGCTGTTGTCCGGACGCGGGCCGGTGGATGCGGTTACGGCGCTGCGGTTGCAGCGTGCTCGCGCGGCGGTGGTCCGCGAAACCTGCGAGTGGTGGCGCCTTCGGTACAACGCGCGGCGCAGTGTGGCCTGAAGGCCCGGCGCTGCAACCCCCTTGTCTTTCCGCGCTCGCCGCTGGTGGGCGCGGCTGTTCGTCTGCCCTGAGGAGGGCTGTCATGAGGTTCAATCACCCGGCCGATCTGGCCAGGGCGGTGCATGCCTTGGCTGATGACCTGGCGGCGTTGCCGCCGTTCGACTTGCTGCCGGATCTGGTCGTGAGTTTCGGTATCCAGGCGCTGGCTGGCGGCGGGGTGCAGGTCGAGCGGGTCGCGGCGGTCGACGCGTTGCTGTTTGCGCTGTTCGGCGTGGACGGTGCGTTGGAGCGCGGGCCTGACGGGTCGTGGCGCTACGCGTCGCCGGCCGCGGCTGGCGAGCACCACACCGGTATGCGGGTGTCGGTGTCCACGCCGGTGGCGGCGCCGGTTGCCCGTCTGGCGGTGGCGGCGTGACGGCCCCGGCGGCCCGCATCTACACGGCGTCCGCGGCCGGGCCGCTGATGCTGGAGCTGCGGCTGTCGGCGGGGTCGGTCCGGGTGGTCGTGGAGGACCGCGACCGCGCTGAGGTCACGTTGACCAGCCCGACCCCCACGGTGCTTGAGCGGGTTCGGTTCGCCGAGTCCTACCAGCGGCTCAAGGTGCACGTGCCCGACCCGCCGCCGCTGGCCGGCGGGACGGTGCAGGTCACCGGCGGGCACGTCGGGATCGTGGCTGGTGTGGTCTACGGCGACGTCTTCGTGGGCGGTGGCCGGGTGGATCCGCAGCGCCGTCGCCGGGCCGGCCGCGGCGAGATCGGCGTGGATGTCCGGTTGCCGCTGCACAGTTCGGTGTTCGTTGAGACGGTGGCCGCGCCGGTGACGTGCACGGGCGCGCTGCTCACCGCCACCGTGCACACGACGTCCGGCGCGATCCGCCTGGACACGGTGGCCGGTCCGCAGCTGTACAGCGTCTCCGGGGCCGTCACGATCGCCAACCTGATCGGCATTGGCGCCATTGAGACCGTCTCCGGTGACATCACCGTCACCGCGACCGCCCCGACCGAACTCAACGCCCAGTCCGTGGACGGTGACATCCGCGCGGCCGGTCCGATCCGGCTGACCGCGCGCACGGTGTCCGGCCGCGTCATCACCTACTGATCTTTGTGACCTGGGGAGGTTCACCATGTACGCCATAACCCCCGAATTGGCCGCGGCCGAACTGCACGCGCTCGCCGACGCGGTGCGGGCCGCGGGCGTGGACAAGGTCCGCGTCTACCTCAGCATCGGCCCGGATATGTTCGCGGATGAGCCCGAGCGGATCGCGGTCGTGGACCGGCTCGCCGAGGCGTTCGGCCTGACCGCCGAGACCGTGGATGACGGCGGCTGGCACCGTATCGCGGTCCGCCGCGACGGCGGGTTCACGCTGCGGGTCGACACGAACGTGTCGGCGCCTCAGCGGTGCGTCTGCGGCGCGGCGTGCGAGCACACCGAGGCGGTGCCGGCATGAGCACCACGACGGCCGCGGATCTCGACGCGGACTTGGCTCGCACGGTCCGCAACACCGGCTACCTGCGTCAGCTGTTCTATGTGGTGGTGCTGCTGGTCGCGTTGACCGGGCAGGTGATCGGCGCGCATGAGGCGCTGGGTCTGCCGGTGGCGTTCGCGATCCCGGCGGTGGCCGCGTTGGAGTTGGGCGGCATTGTGGTGCTGTCCAATGCCGACGTGCGGCGGCGGCTCGGCGAGCGGGCGACCGCATCCCGGGTGCTGTCCGGGGCGATCGCTGCGGGTGCGGTGTCGTTCAACTGGCTGGCCCACGACAACAAGCTCCTTGCCGGGTTCTTCGCGGGCATGTCCGCGTTGGGCTACCTGGTGTGGCTGATGCACACCGAGAACCAGCGCCGTGACCGGCTGCGGGCCACCGGCGATCTGCCGCCGACCACGCCCGCGTACGAGCTGGTCGGTCACTGGCTGCGCCACCCGGCGTTGACCCTGCGGGCGAAGTCGTTGGCCAAGGCTACGCCGGGGCTGGGCCTGTACGGGTCCCTCGGCGCGGCCCGGGATGAGGTCCGCCGGGAGCGGCAGCACGCGGCGATCGCCAAGGTGCTGCACCGCAAGATCCGGGCCGTGGTCGACCCGGTGACCGCGGACATCGCCACCGCCACCTACGACCTCGGCGAGGTCGCCGCCCGGCTCACCGCGACCGCGGACTACGACGGACTGACCGCGCTGATCGCCGCCGACCTCGTGCCGCAGCGGCTCGCGCCGGCAGCCACCACCGCGGAGGCGCCCGCGCCCGAGGCGCCCGAGGTAGCCGAGCCCGAGGCGCCCGCCGCCGATGAGACGGTCGCGGAGGCCGCCGGTCAGGGCGCGGCGAAGCGGCAGGCCGCGAAGCGGCAGCCGTCCGCGGCCGATCGGGTCGCCCGGGCGGTGGCGAAGAACCCCACGGCCACCGCCGCGCAGATCGCGGGCCGGCTCAAGCTCTCTGAGCGCACGGTGCAGCGGCACATGCGTGCCAGCGCCGCCCCCACCGCGGCGCCTGCCCTGCACGTCGCCTGATCACGTCCGGCGCGCGGCTGTCTGGCCTAGGAACCGTGGCCGCGCGCCGGCCCCCTTCCACCACGAACCGGAGGAACCCCTGGTGGGAAAGAAGATCGTCAACGTGGCCACGTCGGGCTACACGCCGCTCATGGTCGGGGTGATCGGCCCGGAGACCGCAGACGAGCGTGCCTCGCTCGCCGAGCGGGCCGAGCGTGCGGACGGCCTGTCCGGTGAGCGGACGGAGTCCAGGAACATCCGCGCTGGTAACGCCCATGTCGGCCGGCAGGTCGACGTGTGGGACGGCGACCTTTACATCGGCCTCGGCGACGCGCACGACCAGCACGACGACAGCTTTTAGTCCCGTCCGGCGCGCGGCCGTCTGGCCTAGGAACCGTGGCCGCGCGCCGGCCCCCCGCTCGCCTTGTGACAGGAGGAACGCCACTCATGGCGCGCACACGTACCATCCATCCTCGCCTGTTCGGCGCTGGGCTGGTCGCCACGGCGACCGGTTGGGCGCTCACGCAGGCACCGGACGCCACGAACGCGGCCGGTTACGGCTACGCGCTCGGCGTGGCCGGTGTGGCGACCGCCGCCGGCACCGTCTACCACCGCTTCCGGGGCGGCGCCGCGGGCAGTAACCGGTTGATCGGCCGGTGGGACCGCAACAGCACCCGCAACGGCGGGACCGCCTCGCGGTGGCAGATCCTGACCACGTCGTCGCGGTGGGCGATGTACCGCCGGGCCGCGGTGCTGCGCCCGTCGCTGCGTGACGCCGGCTGGTGGCAGCGGTGGCGTACCCCGGCGCTGTCCTACGCGACGCCGCTGTGCACGGTGGGCCGGCACACGGTGTGGACCTCGTGTGAGGAGTCCACGCTGCGGATCGGCATCCCGGGCACCGGCAAGACCGCCGAACTGGCCTGCCGGGTGATCGACGCCCCGGGCGGGGCGCTGGTCGCCTCGACCGCCGCCGACCTCTACGAGCTCACCGCCCAGTTGCGGGCGCGGCGCGGGCCGGTCACGGTGTTCAACCCGGGCGGGATCGGCGGGGTCGCCTCGACGCTGCGGTGGTCGCCCCTGGCCGGGTGTGGCGACCCGGCGACCGCGGCCCGGCGGGCGGCCGACCTGATCGGCCCTACGGGTAGCGAGGAGGGCGAGCGGTGGAACATCCACGCCCGCCGCGCCCTGTCGGTGTTCCTGCACGCCGCCGCGCTCGGCGGCTACCGCATCCGGGACATTCAGCGGTGGGTCGCCAACCCGGACGGCGCCGGCGGCCAGGTCGTGGCCGCGCTCGCTGCGTCGCCGAACGCGGCGGAGATGCTGCTGGTGGCGGAGCAGACGTTGCGGATGACGGCCCGCACCCGCGACGGCGTGATGCTCGCCCTGGCCCCGGCCGTGGCGTGGGTGACCCACCCGGCCGCCGCCGCGTGCGGCGACGCCGACCCGGCCGCCGCCGACACGCTCGTAGCGGACCTCACCGACCGGGCGGGGACGCTGTACCTGCTGGGCGATGAGGACGGCACGGTCGGGCCGCTGGTCGCCGCGCTGACCGCGGAGATCGTGCACCGCGCCCGCGCGACCGCGGCGGCCCGCCCCGGCGGGCGGCTCGACCCGGGGTTGGCGTTGGTGCTGGATGAGGTGGCGCTGATCTGCCCGACCCCGCTCGACCGGTGGATGGCCGAACTGCGCAAGCGTTCGATCGTGGTGCACGCCGCCTGCCAGGGTCTGGGGCAGTTGCGGCAGCGGTGGGGCGTGGACGGCGCGGCGATGATCCTCAACGCTGCCGCGGCCGTGCTGGTCTTCGGCGGCTGCAAGGACCCCCGCGATCTGGCCGCGTTCACCGATCTGGCCGGGGAGCGCGACGTCACCACGACCACCCGCGACGCGGACGGGCGGGTCAGCTCGAGCACGACCCGGCGGGCGCCGGTCATCTCCGCGGCGATGCTGGCCGGGCTGCCCAACCACCGGGCCATGCTGATCCGGCGTGGGATGCCGGTCGCGCTCGCGGCGACGCCGATCGTGTGGCGGCGCCGTGACGTGCGCCGCGCCCTGGCCGGGCGGACGCGGACGGCCCGCGCTGCCGCCTGGACGGTGCGCACCGTGCGCCGCGCGGTGCGGGCGCGGGCGGAGGTGGCGGCGTGAACCTGCGGGCGCAGCTGTCGCAGCTGGTCACCGAGTACACCGAACTGACCTACCCCAGCGACGCCGAACGGGCCGCGCTCACCGAAGCGCAGGCTGAAGACCGCGAGGTCCGCGCGATCAACGCCGCCTGCCGCATCGCCGACATGCTCATCGGCAGCGACCTGATCGCCGAGGACGACGACGGAGACGAGCCGTGAGCCGCCGGTGGGACCGTCAGCCGGAGACCGACGCTGACCGGCGGTTCTTCGACCTGCGCGAGTCGGGATACACGGGCTGGATCGACCAGGACGGCTACGCGGTCGAGGGGCCGACGTTCATGCACACCTCACCCGACGCTGCCGTCTGGACGGCAGACGCCGCAGATGGGGACGAGTGGTGAGCGCTGCGGACCGGGTGGAGGAGATCCGGTTCCGGCAGTGGCTACGCACGGTGGAAACGCTGCCGGCCGACGTGCCCGGCGACGACCGGTGGAACTTCCGCACCGCCGCTGCCGCGTGGGATGCCGTCACCGCCCCGCTGCCGGCCGTGGACACGGCCGATGACGCGGACGGGTGGTGACCGGTCGTGACCCCTGACCCGGTGACGCTGCCCGGCTGCGACAACGCCGATCTGCTGGTGCAGGTCGAGCTGCACCAGCAGGAGCCGGACTGCTCAACGGCCACGCTGCGGGTGCAGCCCTGGCAGGAGCGCCATGACGGCACCGTACCGGCGGACATCTACGCCAATGACGACTGGCTCAGCCTCGACCGGGCTGGCCTGGCCGCGTTGCGGGACCTGACCGATCAGGCCATCGCCCGCATCGACGCGCACACGGCCGCGGTACAGGCCGCGGACGACGCGGACGGGTGGTAGGCGGTGGCCGTCCGCGTGCCCACCGCCTACCAGACCGGTCCGGACAACGAGGTCCGGTCGGTCATCGCACCGGAAACCGTTGCCGCACCGCC
The DNA here is from genome assembly GCF_050948465.1 of Dactylosporangium sp. CA-092794. NCBI lineage: Bacteria > Bacillati > Actinomycetota > Actinomycetes > Micromonosporales > Micromonosporaceae > Dactylosporangium > Dactylosporangium sp. CA-092794. The sequence continues at coordinate 3,604,591 of NZ_CP192044.1, forward strand.
GGATCGGTGGCTGCTGGCGCCGGAAACCGTTGCCGAACAACACGATCAGGACAACGACGACGACACGGACGGGATGTGACACCAGACATGACCGGCCCTCGGTCGATCGGGGACTGGCCGCTGACCGCGGACCAGACCCGGCTGCACGACGAACTGTCCACCCTCGCCGGCTGGACCGGCGCCGACCCGCATCACTTGCTCGACGACGCCGACGCGTCGGCCGCGGACAAGGCCGCGGTCGCCGAGGTGTTCGGCGGCCCCGGTTCCGGCAGCCGCTACCAGGCCATCACCGCCGCGGTCGCCGAGGCCCGCGGCGAGCACACCACCGACCACGCCAGCGACGACGACACGGACGGGATGTGACCACAGTGCACGCCGACAGGCAGTATCTGCTCAACCTCGCGGACCGGTGCGAGCGGGGCGCGGCCGAACTCGACGCCGAGGCGGCCGACCCGCGCGGGATGCTCACCGACCGCGGCTACAACCCCGACAGCTACGACCTCGACGCGATGACCGTGCAGAAGACCGCCGCGGCCGGCACCGCCCGCGCCTACGCCGAGTACCTGCGCAGCCTAGCCTGCACCGGCACCGGTCCGGTGCCGGACGGCATGATCCGGCAGGCCGAGACGGTCGCCGACGCGGCCAACCTCGGCGGCATCCTCATCGACGGTCGCCCAACGGCTGAGGCGACGGCCACCGCGCCCAACGCGCACATCTGGCACGCGGCGGACAAGAACGCGTGGGAAGCCGGGACGCACCCGACCCAAACCAAGGCCGCCGCCGTCGACGGCACCGGCGCGTTCGTGCACATCGCCGACGAGGGTCAGGTGCCGTTCTGGCACCTCGGCCACACCGACCAGACCCACCCGCAGGCCATGGCCGAACCGGCAGCACAGGCCGACAACGCCGACGACGCGGACGGGATGTGAACCCACCCCATGACTAGCCCCTACGACCTCGGCCCGGCGCTGCGTGCGCTCTACGACGACGCGTTGCACCGCGCGGATTGGGACGTCGCACACACCCGTGACGACGAGGACCGCGACGACGACGATCCGGCGGACGCGCCGGCCCACGACGACGCCGACACGTTCTGATCCTGCCCGGCGCGCGGCTGTCTGGCCTAGGAACCGTGGCCGCGCGCCGGCCCCCTGCACGACAGCGCCCACGTACGGAGGAATCCCGGGTATGACCCACCCCACCCTGACCCGCCCCGGCCACACCAGCGACCGCACCGCCGCGCTGGAGGCGATCGTGCTCGGCCTCGCCGCCGGGCACCCCGACACGACCCGGCAGGCGGTGGCCCAACTCGGGCCGGTCCTGCGCGGTGTCTACGACCAGGGCGACACGGCGTGGCAGGCCGGGGCCGCGGCCGATTTCCTGGCCGCGACCCTGTACGCCAGTCCCCGCTTCTACCTGCGCCTGCACGCCCACGCGGTCGGCGCCCGCGACAGTGACCTGCACACCCACAAGGGCACCGTCTCCTCGACCGTGCTGTGCGGGGACCTGGTCAACATCACCGCGGCGCCGGCCTTCACCCCGGCGTCGCAGGCGGGTGCGCTGGACGTGTGGCAGTGCGGCTGCCTCGCGGACGGCAGCCACACGCAGCAGCGCACCGGCGTCCGCGCGGTGATCGACCCGCAGGAGGTCAGCCACGACCGGTTGACGGCCGGGCAGGGCTTCACCGTGGCGCCCGGCGACTACCACCGGCTGACGATCAGCCCCGACCCCGCCGCGCCCACGGTCACGCTGTGCCTGTTCGAGTGGGCCGACCCGGACGCGCCGGACGCGTTCGTGCTCACCGGCCGGCCGACGCCGGTCGTCGCCGACCGGGACATGACGACCGCCGCCGCCCGCGCCGCGGTGCGGCAGCTGCTCGACACCTCGTACTGATCCTGCCCGGCGCGCGGCTGTCTGGCCTAGGAACCGTGGCCGCGCGCCGGCCCCCTCACGGTGGAGGAACCCCCATCATGTCAACCGAACCGCACGGTGGCGAGGGCCAGGGTGTCGACAGCGTGTCGACACCCGCACCGGACGCTGCTGTGGTCGACCTGTCCGCGGCGCGGGCGCGCCGCGCCGGCACCGACCCGCCCGGCCGCGCCGATGCTGTCGGGCACGGTGTCGACAGCACGGGCGCGGCCGGGCACTACGACGTGCCGCTTGACGAGGAGTCGCAGCCCGGCGGGGCGCTGGTCGACCCGCCCCCGACCGGGCGGGCGGGTCGGCAGCCGATCATCCCGATCCGGCTGCTGGGCTGGCAGAACTTCAAGGCCACCCTGCGCGATATCGGCGCCGAGGTGCTGCACCGCGGCGCGTACCACGCGGTCCGTACCCCGTGGTACGCCGCGCAGGCCGGGTTCTGGTCGGTGGTCGGCGTGGTCCGGCTGGCCGGCCGGCAACTGCGGTGGTGGTGGCTGTCGGAGCAGTACGGGCTGCGGCAGGCCGCCGCGGACGCCAACGACCCGCAGACCTGGTACAAGCTGCACCGCGAGGTCAAGGCCACCCGCGCCTGGCGCGGCATCGTCCTGGCCGCCGAGGTCGCCGCGCTCGCCATCGGCGGGCCGGTCGCCTACGCCCTGGCCCCGTGGTGGGTGGTCGGGCTCGCCGCGGCCGGTGCGGTGTGCGGGCTGGCCCGCCTCGGCCGGCCCGAGGACCGGCCGATCCTGCGCCCGGCGGTGGTCGCCGGCCGGTACCGGCGGGTCAACCCGGACATCATCCTGCGCGCCTACTACGCCGCCGGGCTGGGCCACCCGGACAAGGCGCACCTGCAAATCAGCTTCGGGTCGACCATGGCCCGTGACCACAGCGGTACCGGCTCGCAGGTGGTCATCGACCTGCCCTACGGCAAGACGTGGGAGGACGTGCTCAAGGCCAAGGGCGCGATCGCCTCGGGTCTGGACGTGTCGGTCAACCAGGTGTTCCTCACCCGCGACCCGTCTTCGCACCGGCGGCACCTGCTGTTCGTCGCCGACCGCGACCCTCTCGCCGTCCCGGCCGGGCGGACGCCGCTGCTGGACGGCAAGGTCCGCGACATCTGGACCGAGGCGCCGTTGGGGCTGGACGAGCGCGGTCGGAAGGTCGGGCTGCTGCTGATGTGGATCAGCGTGCTGATCGGCGCGCAGCCGCGCAAGGGCAAGACGTTCTTCACGCGGGCCTTGGCGTTGTTCGCGGCGCTGGACCCGTACACGGTGCTGCTGGTCGTGGACGGCAAGATGTCCGCCGACTGGGACAAGTTCCGGCTCGTGGCGCACCGCTACGTGTGTGGGGTGGTGCCCAACAGCCGCGACAACGACCCGATCATGCACATGCTCGACATGCTGCGCGAGGCCAAGCAGCACATCGAGCACGTGAACGACTTCCTGGCGAAGCTGCCGACCGCCGAGTGTCCCGAGGGGAAGATCACCCGGGAGCTGTCGCGGAAGTACCCGCTGCTGCGGGTGTGGGTGCTGGTCATGGAGGAGTTCCAGAACTACTTCGAGACCGACGACCAGGACGTCAACAAGGAGATCGCCGCCCTGCTGTCGTTCATCAAGGCGGTCGGCCCGTCGGCCGGGGTGGTCGTGCTGTCGAGCTCGCAGAAGCCGTCCGGGGTCGGCGCCGGTGACGTGCAGCGGCTGTTCAACCGCTACCGAGACAACCACGATGTTCGGTTCGCGCTCAAGTGCGGCAACCGCATCGTGTCCGAGGCGATCCTCGGCGGTGACGCCTACGCCGAGGGCTACGACGCGTCGTCGCTGCCCAACGGGCCGCAGTACCGCGGGGTCGGCATCCTCTACGGCGCCTCGGATGACACGAAGGTCGTGCGCACGTACCTGGCCGACCACACCGACGCCGAGCGGATCCTCCACGCGGCGCGCCGGCACCGCGAGGCGGCCGGCACCCTGTCCGGGTTCGCCGCCGGTGAGGTCGTCGCCCGCGAGGTGCGCGACACCCTCGCCGACGTCCGGTCGGTGTTCCACCGCGATGAGCCCGGCCTGCACTGGGAGCACATCGCCGCCCGGCTCGCCGAGCGGTACCCGGAGCACTACGCCGACATCACGCCCGCCGCGGCCTCGGCGCTGCTCCGCGAGCATGTACGCAGCGTGCAGGTGAAGGTCGCCGGGATCAATCGGCAGGGCATCCGAATTGCCCTGATTGACGACGCGATCGCCAACCGCAAGACCAGCTGAGCGGGTAGCGGTGGTGCCCCTACCGGGTAGCACCGCTGCTACCCCTGCCGCTACCGCCCTGGCCAGCCCCTACCCGGCCCGGTAGCGGGTATCGCCGGGCGCCCCACCACCCCGGAAACCGGCCCTGGAGGCATCGTCGTGCCCACGTTCGCCGCTACCGCTACCCACGATCCGGCCGTCACTGGCCTGTTTGTCGTCGCCTTGATCGTTGTCACGTTCGGTTACGCGGTGGCGTGCTGGCTCTGGCCGTTTACGGCCTGCCGCCGATGCCACGGCACCGGCAAACGCCGCGCCCTGTTTGGCGGCCCCGCGTTCGGGCTGTGCCGCCGCTGCGACGGCACCGGCCGCCGGCTGCGGCCCGGCCGCCGCGTCATCAACTACCTGCGCACCACCCGCGGAAGGGACACCAACCGATGAACCCCGTCGCCCGCCGCGCACCGGCCGCGGCCGCCCGGCACGACCCGCGCCGGCACACCGCATGGTGCGCCCGCGGCCACCTGTGCAACCTGCGCGAGCACCGCGCCGAACCCCTCATCGTCGCCGTGCCCGGCCTCGGCCGGGCCACCCTCACCCGTGTGCGTGGCGCGGACGGCCGCGAACACGCCGAGGTCCGGCTTTCCGTCGCCCTCGCCGAGGACGAGGCGTGCGCCCGCGTGCAGTTGCTCGGCATCGCCCGCGACCTCAAGACGCTGATCGAGCGGGCCACCCACGCCGGGCAGCGGCGGGCGGCATGAACACGCCGCAGCGCATCCAGCGCCGCCGCACCCGCGGATGGCGGATGCCGCCCGGCGTGGTCTACGTCGGGCGGCCCGGCCCGTTCGGCAACCCGTTGCCCACCGCCGAGCGGTTCGCGCTGTTCCTCAGCGACCGCCGGTATCGCCGCTTCGCGCACCTGCTGTGGCCGGGCATCACCTATCCCAGCGACGCCGAGATCCGGCGCGTGTTGGCCGGCAAGACCCTCGCGTGCTGGTGTCCGCTGGACCGGCCCTGCCATGCCGATGTGCTGCTGCGCCTGGCCGCGCAGACGGAGGGATCGTGATGGGCCTGCGGGCGATCAGCTACGGCGGCGGTGTCCAGTCCACGGCGCTGCTGGTGTTGGCCGCTACCGGGCGGATCGACTTTCCGGTGTTCCTGTTTGCCAACGTGGGTGACGATTCGGAAGATCCGGCGACCTTGGCCTACCTCGACCGGTACGCCAAGCCGTACGCCGCCGCGCACGGTGTCGAGCTGCATGAGCTGCGCCGGGTACGCCGCGACCGGACCGTGGAGACACTGTTCGGCCGGCTGACCCGGCCCGGGTCGCGGTCACTGCCGATCCCGGTGCGGATGTCCAACGGCGCGCCCGGCACGCGCGGGTGCACGGCGGACTTCAAAATCAAGGTGATCGGGCGGTGGCTCAAGGCGCACGGCGCTAGCAAGGCGGCCCCCGCGGTCGTCGGCATCGGGATCAGCCTGGACGAGATCGAGCGGGTCAACGCCCGCCGCGCGATGCCGTACGAGCAGCCGGTGTATCCGCTGCTGGACCACGATCCGCCGCTCCGGCGCATCGACTGCCAACGCATCATCCGCGCCGCGGGACTGCCGATCCCGCCCAAGTCCGCGTGCTGGTTCTGCCCGATGCATCGGCCCTCGACCTGGGCCGAGATGCGCCGGGACCGCCCCGACCTATTCGAGCGCTCCTGCGTGCTGGAAGACCTCCTCAACGAGCGGCGCGCCGAGCTGGGACGAGACCCGGTGTACCTCACCCGGTTCAACCGGCCGCTGTCGGCCGCGGTCAGCGCCGCGCAGGCCACCCTGCCCGGCCTCGACCACGCCGACGACGGCGGCTACTGCGACAACGGCGCCTGCTTCACCTGACCTGCTGGCCCCGCCGGGACGGCGGGGCGAATGCCAGCACACCCGCGCCGGCCCGCGGGCCGCGCAACCCCTCGACATCTGAAAGGACGCTGACCGTGGCATCCAACGAGACCCCGCTGACGGTGATCGGCAATCTGACCGACGACCCGGAGTTGCGGTTCACCCCGTCTGGGACGGCCGTGGCGAAGTTCCGGATCGCCTCGACCCCGAGTTACTTCGACAAGGCCAGCAACACGTGGAAGGACGGGGAGGCGCTGTTCCTGTCGTGCACCGCGTGGCGGCAGATGGCCGAGAACGTCGCCGAGTCGCTGTCCCGCGGCGCGCGGGTGATCGTGTCTGGCCGGCTGCGTTCCCGCACGTTCACCGACCGCAGCGAGCAGAAGCGGACCGTGTTCGAGCTGGAGGTGGACGAGGTCGGCCCGTCGCTGCGCTACGCCACCGCGAAGGTCGCCAAGCTCGCCCGCCACCACGGCGATGACGCGTGGGCGTCTGCGTCCCGGTCGCGGCCGGCCGACGACCAGGGCGACCACCGCGCCGGCTTCCCCGGCGACGACGAGCCGCCGTTCTAGCCCGAGAGCGAGCCGGGCGTGATGAACGCAGTCATCGACGGGCACGGCCAGTGGATCGCCGCGAGCAAGGCGCTCGGCCGGGCCGTGCCCGTCGATGGACCGTACCCACACATCTGCGGCCGGGTCGTCGCCGCTGAGCACACCGCCAGCGGACGGCCGATCCGGCTGCACCGCCGAGCCTGCGCCGCTTGTACGGAGCCGGACGACAGCCGCGCAGGCCAGATCGAACCGGAGATGCCCAAGATGGAACTTCGTGCTGATTCTCAGGCGTTGCTGCGCAACGCGTTGGCGTTCGCCGAGCGTGGCTGGCACATCTTCCCGCTGCGGCCGGATGACCGGCCCGGCGATGAGGACAACGCCAAGCGGCCCGCGTTCCCGGCCCGGTGCACCGCCGAGCACTGCGACCGCAGCGATCCGCGCTGCCGGGCGGCTGGCCGGCACGTCGGGTGGGAGGAACGCGCCACCACGGACCCGGACCGCATCCGCCGTGCGTGGTCTCGAGCCCCGTACAACATCGGCATTGCCTGCGGCCCGTCCGGGCTGCTGGTCATTGACCTGGATCGGCCCAAGCCGCATACGGTACGCCCGCCACGCTGGGACCTGCCCGGGGTGACGGACGGGTTCGACGTGCTCGCCACCGTCTGCACCGAGGCCGGTCAGCCGCTGCCGACCGAGACCTACACGGTGAGCACCGGCCGCGGCGGCACACACCTGTACTTCCGCCAACCCGCCGACGTGCAGCTACGCAACACCGGCGGGCAGCAGGGCAACGGCCTCGGCTGGCTGATCGACACCCGCGGCCACGGCGGCTACGTCGTCGCCTCCGGCAGCACCGTGAACGGACAGCCCTACAGCTGCGCCCACGACGCCGACCCGGTGCCGTTGCCCGGCTGGCTGGCCGGGCGGCTGCGACCGGCGCCGCTGCCACCGGTCGGGCCGGTCGTGGTCGCCCTCGGCGCGGGCCGCCGGGCCGTGTTCCTGGACAAGGCAGTCCAGGCCAGCCTCGACGCGATCGCCGCCGCGGTCGACGGGACGCTCAACAGCACCCTGTGGGGCGCGTCTGTAGCACTCGGCCAGCTGGTGGCCGGTGGCGAGCTGGACGAGTCCGCCACCGAGGCGCTGCTGCTGGACGCGGCCGTCCGCGCCGGGCACCCCGCCGCTGGTGCGCGGCGGTCGATCCGGTCCGGGTTCCGCCGCGGCGCGCAACGCCCGCGCCACCTCGACGCCGCCGCATGACCGCATCTCGCGTCAGCGACTCCTGGAAAGGGGGGCCAGCCGATGGCCAGTCTGGGTTACCCGGCCCGACGCCGGGCAGAACGGCCGGCGCGGTGAGCCGCCCGCCGGTGGAGGTCGGGTCTGGGCCGGAGACCATCCGCGCGCTGAAGGCGGCGCTGGTCGACGGGCTACTGCCCGACACGTACGTCTCCGATGGCGCCCTGGTCCACATGGAGGAGGTGTCCGGCGGGCACGCTGCACCCGCGGTGGACGAGGACTCGCCGCTGCCAGTCTCGGCCAGCATCGTCACGCCCGCGCTGCTGGCCGCGCTGCTGGCCGAACACGCCTACGTCTACCGGCACGCACCACGCAAGAACGCGGGCGGTGGCGTCGAGCTGGTGGAGGAGGAGGTGACCCCGCCGCGGGACCGGCTTGCCTCCGTGCTGGCCGGCAAGACCTGGCCGAAAGTCCCCGCGCTGCGCGGGATCATCGGCGCGCCGGTCCTGCGCCGCGACGGCACCCTGTTGCAGCGGCCCGGCTACGACCAGGCCACCGGCCTCTACCTCGCCTCCAAGGTCGACCTGCCGCCGGTACCGGACCGGCCCACCGCCGACCAGGTCGCCACGGCCCGGGACTTCCTACTCAACCGGTTTCTGCGCGACTTCCCATGGGCCGGTCCGGCGGACCGGGCCAACTACGTGGCGCTGCTGGCCACCCCGATCCTGCGGCACTTCACCCGGTCGCTGACCCCGTTCGGGCTGATCGACGCCACTATGCCCGGGTCCGGCAAGTCGATCCTGACCGCCGGACCGGGCATGCTCTACGGCCAGCGGGTCATGCCCTGGTCCTACGCCGACGATGAACTACGCAAGGCGATCACGGCCGTGTTCGCCCAGCAGGTCGGGGTGGTCGTCTGGGACAACCTCGCCGAGGGGACCGTGATCGACTCGCCGACGCTGGCCCTGCTGGTCACCGCCCCGGTGTGGTCGGACCGGCAGCTGGGCGCGTCGCGGAACATCGCCACGGTCAATGACCGGCTGTGGCTGGCCACCGGCAACAACCTGCAGGTCGGCGGTGACATGGCCTCCCGCACCGTGCGGGTGCGGCTCGACCCGGACATGCCCCGCCCGGAACAGCGTGACCAGTCCCAATTTGGCATCCCCCAGTTGGACCAGTGGATCACGATTCCGGCCAACCAGATGACCGTCCTGTATCACCTGCTCGTGCTCGTGCTCGATTGGACCGGTCGCGGCGCGCCCCGGGCCGCCGGGCTGTCGATGCGGCAGTTCACCCCGTGGGCGCAGGCCCTCGGCGGGTTCCTCGCCCACCACGACATTGACGGGTTCCTCACCAACACCGCCGACGTGTACGCCATTGACGAGGACGCGATGCGCTGGCGGGCGTTCCTGGCCTGCTGGCATGGCCTGCACGGCAGCGAGCCGCTGACTGCGGCTGAGATCCGCCGCTCCGGTGAGCCGGTCTTCTTCGGTGGGCAGGAAACCGACCGGTGGGACGGGCAGTTCATCACCACCCACACCGGGCGGATGCCCAACGCCATGGCCCTCGGCCGGCTGCTCACCGGGCAGGCCGGGCGCTGGCGCGGCGACTACGTGGTGCGCTCCGGCACCCACGACCGCGGCGACCGGCGCGTGTTCTGGGTCGAGCACAGCGAACCGTGAACCGGGCCGCACTCCCGAAGAACGCTGAAACACTCTCCGCAAGCCCGCAAGTCCGCAAAAGCACTTGCTGACCTGCGGAAACAGATTGCGGACTTCCGGCAATCAATGAAAGTCGATGTCCGCAAGTCCGCAGCCAACTGCGGAGATCTGGAGTATCTGCGGACTTGCACTCGATGCAAGTTTCTCCAAGTCCGCAGCCATTACCGCAGGTCAACGCCATACTTGCGGACTTGCGGGCTTGCGGAGCGTGTTTCAGCCCCCGTGACAACGCACGCAGCCGGGCTGTTCCCGACCCCGCGTTGTCCAAGCCCGCTCGGAGCCTCTCAGCCCGTTCAACGCTTACGAAGACATTGACGAACGTAAGATCTTGGCTCTGCGGCCCGCACAGCGGGCCGTGAGAGCCTCCGCACCGACGACCCCGGGCGCCACTTGCCGGACGGCGCCCGGTCACCGAAAGGCGCCCACCGTGCGACTCAGGCTCCACGCCACCCCACCGGAAAACGCCGCGATGCTCGCCGCGCTCTCCGAAGTGCTCAACATCCAGACCATCAGCCGGCCCTACCCCGACCGCCCGCCGTCCACGCGCGAACGCATCTACATCGACGCCATGCCCCGCGAGCGGAAGGAATCCGGCCGATGAGCGTCCTTACCCCTGACCCGATCCCGTTCCGCAAGCTCCTCAACACCGAGGAATTGGCGAGCCTGCTGGATGTCGACCCGTCCACGATTCGCCGCTGGCGGACCGCTCAGCCGTTGCAGGGACCACCGTTCATTCAGATCTCGGAACGCGTCACGAAGTACCGCACGGAGGATGTCGACCAGTGGCTCGACAGTCGGCGCGTGGTGCCGAAGGCAGCGTGATGGCGAAAGCACAGACGCCGCCGGTCGGTGTGGAGTTGTCTGCGGACATCGAGCACCGGCCGGACCGGCCCAGCCCGTACCGGGCGCGCGTCCGGTGGACCGATCCGGCGACAGGAAGGCGGCACTCCCGCTCGAAGTCCTTCGAGGAAGAGGATGCGGCACAGCGGTGGATTGACGACATGCGGCAAGCGGCCCGCGGCGGTATCGACCCGACTGCGGCCACGATGCTGCTCAGGGACTACGGCGAGTCCGTGATGACGCTGGCAACCCGCGGCCTGGAGCGCAAGACGCTCGATCCGTACCTCGCCGGATGGCGGAAGCGTGTTATGCCGACCCTCGGCCACCTCCCGGTGCGGACGATCACGAACGGCGCCGTTGACCGGGCCGTGCACGGCTGGATCGCCGACGAATGCGGGCGCTCGACCGTGAAGAACAGCATCGCGATCCTCGTGCGGGTGATGGAGCAGGCCGTTCGGGACGGTCTCCGCGACCGCAACCCGGCGCGGGTCACTGGGTGGCAGCACGAATACAAGCTCGCCGAGGACGAGTTGGACGACCCGCGCTCCCTCGCGCTGCCCGACTGGGAGGCGCTGATCCGGCTCGCCGAGGCGCTCGTGTCCCGCTCGCACGGCCAGCACGCGGGGTGGGGAGAGGTGGTCGTGTTTGCCGCGTGCACCGCCGCCCGTATCGGCGAGGTGTCCGGCGTTCGGGCTGGGGACATCGACCCCGACACGTGGACATGGACCGTGCGCCGGCAGACCACTCCCGGGCCTGGCGGCCTGATCGACAAGGGCACGAAGGGCAAGCGGGCGCGGCAGGTGCCGATCATCCTGGAGGCGCGCGACCTGCTCAAGCCGCGACTCGATGCCGCGAAGACGCCGGACGCCCGGCTGTTCACCGGCCCGCGCGGCGGCCGGATCAGTACGGCGGTGCTGCGCGACGCTACGCACTGGGATGAGGTGGTGGAGGCACTCGGGTTCGAGCACCTACGCCGCCATGACCTGCGGCACACCGGACTGACCTGGCTCGCCGACGCGGGCGTGCCGGTCCACGTCCTGAGGAAGATCGCCGGGCACGGGTCGATCACGACGACGCAGCGCTACCTGCACCCGGATCGCCGTTCGATCGAGGACGCCGGAACGGCGCTGAGTGCCCATCTCGCGGCCCGCCGGTCCCCAAATGGTCCCCAGACACAAGGTGCCTAGATCCACTAGAGGGGTCTGACCATCACAGCAAAAGGGCCGTTGACCTGGGCTAACACCCGTCGTCAACGGCCCTCTCGTGCTGTCGGGACGGCGGGATTTGAACCCACGACCCCTTGACCCCCAGTCAAGTGCGCTACCAAACTGCGCTACGTCCCGGTGCTGCCTGGACCCGTTCTCCCCCGGCAGCCGCTACAGCGTAGCGCATCCCCCCACCCGCCCGCGCGGCGGTATCCCCCCTGCCGGTTACGGGGTGGGTGGTCGCCAGGTTACGGCGCGTGGGCGAGGTCAAGAAGGCCGAACATCGCGGGAATCCGCGGACCTGCTCGTACCCGCCGTCGGCCCCCACAAATCCCCACAAAAGAGACTGGCGTGGCGCTGTGGGGGAATCTAAGGTGCCCTCCGCGCTTAGGTGACGAGGGGGCGGCGTGCTGGGGGTTGATCTTTATCTGTTGTGGCGGGCCGGGCGGTACGGGCTGCCGGCGCTTGCTGGGGTGTACCGGCGGGCGGCTGCGGGGCTCGAGGGGGTCCGGCATGACGATGCCGAGTGGGGGGCGCTCCAGCGGCAAGTCGTGAGCGTGCTCGCGCAGGCCGGGCGGCAGGTCGAGGAGGCGGCCGTGGCCGTCAGTGCGGCGGCCGACGGGTACGCGCGGGCCGACGCGGCGGCGCGGGGCGAGTTCGAGCGGCTGCGGGCCGACTCGCTGCGGCTGGGGAGCCGGCGGTGACCTACGCACGGCTCATGGAGCACGCCGAGGACATCCGGCGGGAGGCGGTCGAGGCCACCCTCGTCCTCCTGGACGGGCCGGAGACCAGCGTGCGGAAGTCCGTCGAGCGGGAGTTCGCGGACGTGCCGGACGCGTTTCGGCCGTTGACCGGGTTTCCCGATCCGGCGCGGTACGACGGGCTGGCGGACGGGGTGGATGATGTCCTTCGTGGACTGTCCACAGGGGACGGGATGCCGGCCGATCCGGAAGTCGCGCGATTCAATGGTACCGTCGCGGCATTGAGAAGCTGGTCCGGGACTGCTGCGGAGCGGTTTCGGGCCGGCTTCGCCGATCCCTGGCCGGCGCTGGTGCGCAATCAGTTCACCGCCTGTGCGGTGTTGCGTTCGGCGCTGCGGGCCGAGCAGGACATCTGGGCGCGGGCGCGGCAGGACGCCGATCAGATCGCCGAGCAAGGGTTGGCGGCGATCATGGCGTGCCGGGACTGTACGCGTACCGAATGGACCATCACCTTCACCGTCGTCGCCTCGGTGGCGGCGGTGGCCGCGGTGCCGGTGGGCGGGGCGATCGCGCTGGCCGCCGGGGGAGTTGCCGGGGTGGCGCAGGTGGCGGCCGCCACCGGGCCGGACGAGGCGCCGCGCAGCACGTTCAGCGGGGACGACCCGGCCGAGATCGTCTCGCGGCTTCGGGAGGCGATCGGGCTGCTGCGCGGGCACATCCGGCAGCAGCGGGCCGGGGTGGGTGCGGCGCTGCGGACCACCCGGATGCTGATGACCGACCGGCCGGAGTTGTTCGGGTGGTCATAACCGTCGAGGTCGGTGGGGGAGCGGTGGTGGGCGAGCTGCTGGGCGGCTCGGGAGTGCGGGTCCGGGTGCTCGACGAGCGGCTGCTGCGCGATCCGGCGGCGCTGGCGGCGCGGCTGGAGTCGCTCGGGCGGGCGCTGTTCGCGGCGCGGACGCGGGCGTTTCTCGCGGCGCACGGCGACGGCGCGGTGCGGGAGCCGGCGGCGGTCGGGTGGCGGGCCGAGGCGTACGTCAAGGGCCGGGCCGCGATCGTCGCGTGTGGACGGTCGCGGGACGGGCGGGTCGCCGTGCGGGTCGAGGGGATGCGGCGGTGGCGGGTCGACGTCGAGCCCGGCGCCGACGGCGCGGCGGTGCAGGAGGCGGCGGAGGCGCTGCTGCGCGACCAGGCGGCGCGGATCCGGCAGCTGAAACGAACGATCTGGCAACTGGACGGCACCGCAGGTCGGGCGGGCGGCGGCCGAATTCCCGCAGGAGATCCCCCCGGATAGGAGGCGCCGCATGACGCAGATTGCCCGCATTCTGGTCGTCGAGGATGATCCGCGGCTGCGCGGCATGGTCGCGGATCGGCTGGTGAAGGCCGGCTTCGAGGTCATCGTGACCGACCGCGCGGTGGGCGCCGTCGATGCGGCGGTGGCCTGCCTGCCGAACGTGATCATCCTCGACGCCATGATCCCCGAGTTGCGGGCCGATCCCGAGACCGCGCGGATCCCGGTGCTGCTGCTGTCCGCGGGAATGAGCCCGGGGGCGGTGCTCGGCCGGGTTCGCGAGTTGCTGCGGAGGTACCCGACGCCGATCGATCCGAACACCGGTTTCCGGCTGGATCGCAGTTTCCGCTGGTGACCGCGGGCGGGCACAGGGGTCGATGCGAGAGGGCTCTGCAGGAGAGCGCTCTCTAAATTTCAGTTCCGGAACCGCAGACCTCTTGACAGCGGGGCCGCTTCGGATAACGCTCGTGCTTGGAGAGCGCTCTCCGAACCCCACCCCGGTTCCCGGGCCGCCCGTTCCCGGTCTGGTGAGCCTGACACCCCGTCGGCCGGAACACAAGTGCGACCGCCGCACGCCGCGGTGGCACTGCCGGTCGTCGCCGTGCCCCCTGAATCAGGAGCAGAGATGCACACCGCCGCACCGCCAACGGCGAATCGACGCCGCCGAAATCTCATCATCGCCGCCATCGCCGCGCTCGTGGTGGTGGCGACGTATGCCGTCACCACGACCCTGACCGCCTCGGCCGCCGACACGCTGCTCTCGCAGGGCAAGACGGCCACCGCCTCCTCGACCGAGAACGCCGGCACGCCGGCCTCCGCCGCGTTCGACGGCGACACCACCGGCACCCGCTGGTCCAGCGCGTTCAGCGACCCGCAGTGGATCCAGGTCGACCTGGGCCAGACGGCGACGATCTCGCAGGTCAAGCTGTACTGGGAGGCCGCCTACGCGTCCGCGTTCCAGATCCAGACCTCGGACAACGGCACCAGCTGGACCAACGTCTACTCCACCACCACCGGCACCGGCGGCACCCAGACGCTCAGCGTCACGGGCAGCGGCCGTTACGTGCGCCTGAACGGCACCGCCCGGGCCACCGGTTACGGCTACTCGCTGTGGGAGTTCCAGGTTTACGGCTCCTTCGGCGGTACCAACCCCGGCACCTGTGACACGGGGACCAACGTGGCCCAGGGCAAGACCGCCGACGCCTCCAGCACCGAGAACGCCGGCACCCCGGCCTCCGCGGCCGTCGACGGCAACGCCGGCACCCGCTGGTCGAGCGCGGCCAGCGACCCGCAGTGGCTGCGCGTCGACCTCGGCTCGGTCCAGTCGATCTGCCAGGTCACGATCAACTGGGAGACCGCCTACGCGACGGCGTTCCAGATCCAGACCTCGACCGACAACGCCAACTGGACGACCATCAAGACGGTCACCGGCGGCACCGGCGGCAACCAGGTCCTCAGCGGCCTGAGCGGATCCGGCCGCTGGGTTCGCGTTTACGGTACGGCCCGCGCCACCGGATGGGGCTACTCGATCTGGGAGCTGATCGTCAACACCGGTGGCACCGGCCCGACGACCTCCTCGCCGTCGCCGACCCAGTCGCCGACCCCGTCCCCGACCGGTCCGCAGCTGCCCGGCGGCGGTGACCTGGGCGCGAACGTGATCGTGTTCGACCCCACCCAGTCGTCCGCGACCATTCAGGCGAAGCTGGACCAGATCTTCACCCAGCAGGAGAAGAACCAGTTCGGCCAGGAGCGCTACCAGTTCCTGTTCAAGCCGGGGTCGTACTCCGGGCTGAACGCCCAGATCGGCTTCTACACGTCGATCAACGGTCTCGGGCAGAATCCGCAGGACGTGCAGATCCACGGCGACATCACGGTCGACGCGGGCTGGATGGCCGGCAACGCCACCCAGAACTTCTGGCGCTCGGCCGAGAACCTGTCCATCTACCCGGTCTCCGGCACCGACCGGTGGGCCGTCGCGCAGGCCGCGCCGTTCCGCCGCATCGACGTGCACGGCGGCATGACCCTCGCCTCGCCCGACTGCGGCTGGGCCTCCGGCGGGTACATCGCCGACTCGCGGATTTCGGGCAACATCAACCCCTGCTCGCAGCAGCAGTGGTTCACCCGCGACTCCACGATCGGCAGCTGGAACGGCTCGGTGTGGAACATGGTGTTCTCCGGCGTGCAGGGCGCCCCGGCGAACAGCTTCCCGAACCCGCCGTACACCACCCTGGCCACCTCGCCGGTGACGCAGGAGAAGCCGTACCTGTACGCCGACGCGGCCGGCTACCGGGTGTTCGTGCCGTCGCTGCGCACCAACTCCAGCGGCGCGACCTGGACCAACGGCCAGACCCCCGGATCCTCGCTGTCGATCAACCAGTTCTACGTGGCCAAACCCGGCGTGACCGCGGCGACGCTGAACCAGGCCGTGGCACAGGGCCTGAACCTGCTGTTCACCCCCGGCGTGTACCACCTCAACTCCACGGTGAACATCAACCGCGCCGGCACCGTCGTCCTGGGCCTGGGCTACGCCACCATCGTCGCCGACAACGGCGCCCTGCCCATGGCCGTCGGCGACGTGGACGGCGTGAAGATCGCCGGGCTGCTCTTCGACGCCGGCACCACCAACTCCCCCGCCCTGCTGCAGGTCGGCCCCACCGGCGCCACCGGCAACCACGCCGGCGCACCCAACCTCATCTCCGACGTGTTCCTGCGCGTCGGCGGCGCGGGCGCGGCCAAGGTCACCAACGCCATGGTCGTCAACAACAACAACACGATCATCGACCACATCTGGTCCTGGCGAGCCGACCACGGCGACGGCGCCGGCTGGACCTCCAACCCCTCCGACACCGGCCTCATCGTCAACGGCCAGAACGTCACCGCCTACGGCCTGTTCGTCGAGCACTTCGAGAAGTACAACGTGATCTGGAACGGCAACGGCGGCAAGACCATCTTCTTCCAGAACGAACTGCCCTACGACCCGCCCTCGGCCGCCGCCTGGTCACACGACGGGATCACCGGCTACGCCGCCTACAAGGTCGCCAACACCGTGACCTCACACGAGGCATGGGGCATGGGCAGCTACTGCGTGTTCACCACCGACCCCTCCATCGCCGCCTACCACTCCTACGAAGCACCGGTCAACACCAACGTCAAGTTCCACGACATCCTGACCGTCTCACTCGGCAAGGGCTCCATCACCCACGTCATCAACGACACCGGCGACGCCGCCCTGCCTTCGAGCGTCGTCCCGCACAATGTGATCAGCTTCCCGTAACAAACCCTGGCAGCGGTACCTGCTGAGGCGGGCCGACCGGCGAGAGCCGGTCGGCCCGCCGCCATTTCATGGCCGTTGATCGTTTTGCGGCCGCGGCGTTGCCCGGCCTGGTCGGCGGTGCTCAGGGCACGAGGTGGATGCGGACCTTGCGGGCGGCGACCGCGGCCTCCTCGAGCACGGCCAGCCGCGGCTCGGCGACCTCCAGCAGCCGGGGATGGCGCATCGCGGCGAGCGGCTCGAGCCGCCGGTCGGCGAGGATCGCGTCGACCAGCCCCCGGTCGCCGCCGCACACGAGCGCCGCCAGCGAGCCGGCCTCGGGCAGCAGGACCCGCGCGGCGATGTCGGCCGCCTTCTCGGCCACGGCGTCGGCCTGGTTGTCGCGGCGCCGGGCGTACCGCTGCTGTGACCATCCACCGGCCGCCGTCCGCCCGTGCACGTGGAACCGCTCCACCTTCGACACCGCGATCGTCGTGCCGTCGGCCACCCCGGCCGCGACCGCCCCCTTGCGAGCCAGCAGCAGCCCGATCCGCGGCGGCGCGGCGAGCCCGGCCAGCAGCGCGTCGACGTCGGCCACGTGGGCCAGCCCCGGCGGCGGATGCAATGTGGCGGTGTCACCGTTGCTGGTCCCGGTGAGGACGAGCCCGTCCTCGTCGGCGCCCTGGTGGCGCCCGTAGAAGCCGTCGAGCCACCCGCGCAGCCGCTCCGGCGAGATCTCCACCCACCGTCCGCCCCCGGCGGCGGGTCTGGCCGTCACCATGCCCCAACCCTCCCACACCCCCGCCGCCCCGGCGTCACGCCCACGCCCCTCACCAGTGCCCGCACCCGCGCCTTGTCGCCGGCACCGCTGTATCGCCGCGGGAACCGTCGCGCCGGCAACCGATCGCGGCGACTACCACCCCGTTCGCCCGCTGCGACCGGAAGTCTCCGTGATCATGCCGGACCTGCTACCGACACCACCGGTTTCTCATGATCACGGAGTGAACATGTACACCTGTGTACCAAATGTCTCCACGATCATGGCGAACCCGTAGTGCGGCCGCGGCAACGTGCATGATCACGGAGACATACGTCCGCCTCAGCCCACCCGGGCCGCGGCGGCGCACCCCCGGGCTGCGCCGGGGGGAGGTGGCTACTGCGTAGCCCACCTCCAGTGAAATGGTGATTAACGGATATCTCTCCTGACGGGGTATAAGTCCGAAAAGTCGTGGCGCGGAGCGCCCGACTTTTCGAGAGGCAGCGTGGTGGGTCAGCCGGCGGTTGCGGCCTCCTGGGCCTCGAGCGGCTCCTCGGCCGGCTTCGGGCCGAGGAGGACCCGCAGCTCCAGGCCCTTCATCAGCCACGAAGCGCCGAAGCTGAGGATGGCCAGCGTCTCGCCGATGATCAGCGAGTAGTCGTCGAACCGGCCGCTCAGCTCGGTGATGGCGATGAACACCACCGCGACCCCGATCCCCGCCGCGCAGGTGAAGTGGAAGCGGCGCCAGAAGGTGGGGGAGAGGCGGCCGGTCAGTTCGGTGCGCTTGCCCTCGCTGAGGCCGAAGTACAGGCTGATGACGCCCAGCGAGACGATGAACACCGCGGCGCACGTGTAGTGCACGGCGGCGACCGGCGCCTCGCCCAGGCGCTCCTGCAGCGGGGTGAGGGGGATGGTCGAGCCCTTCGGGCGGTCGGTGTGAAACAGCGCGACGCCCAGCGCCGCCACGCCGGCCACGGTGCTGAGCAGGTTGTCCAGGTGGCGCTCGAAGACCTTGTAGGTCAGCAGGAACAGGCCGGTCACGCACAGGGCGCCGACGAAGACATCGCGCATGCCGGTGTAGAAGTACTCGCTGAGGGAGCCCAGCAGCTTCCCGCCCTCCAGCGCCACGTCGCCGAGCACGAGCAGGACCGGCAGGGCCAGGCCGACGAAGCCGATCACGGCGCGCATCAGCAGGTATGAGCGCAGGTACAGCACGCCGGCGTCCGGGTTGCTCAGCTGCTGCGGGCTCGGGCGGTGCGGGGCGTCGGCCCGCGCGTCCAGGAACCCCATCGGACCTTCCATCGGTCCATCATGGACGACCCCGAAGCGGACCGCCTGATACGCACGGGCGGAATTCGGCTAGGATGAACGGCGGCGCCGCCGTGCGCCGTACCCCTCGACCGGTGGCCCACGCCCACCGGCGGTGCGGGGGAGAAGGTGGTCATGCCATCGCGGCAGGTGAAGTTCCGGCCGGTTTCCGATCGTCACACGGTCGCCGCCTCCGCCGCGTGGGCCAGGGGATGCGGCATGCCGTGGTGAGGAACGACGATGACCGACCACAAGCATCTCAAGGCCCGCATCCGGGAGCGCGTCGCGCGCACCGGCGAGTCCTACACCACCGCCCGCCGGCACGTGCTGGCCGGGAACGCGACAGCCGTCGCCGGTGAAACGGGGTACGACACCTTCGGCGGCGGCCAGCACCAGCCCAGCACGCTGCTGCGCCACCTGCTGCACCGCGACGGGATCGAGCTCAGCGAGGCCATGCTGTGCGGGCTCGGCGGCGGGATCGGGTTCATGGTCGCGGTGTTCGACTACCGCGGCCTGCCGCCCATCCTGACCATCGTCGCCCAGCACCACTCCGAGCCGTGGCTGCCGGCGGCGCTGGGCCGGCTCGGCGCCGGGTTCGACGAGGCGCACAGCGGCTATGCCCGCGGCGTGGAGGAGCGCCTGCTGGCGGCGTTGCGCGGCACCGGTGGTACCCCGGCGGCCGAACAACCGCCGGCGGATCCGATTCTGACCGACGCGGCCCGGCGCGAGCTGTTCGACGAGCTCGCCGGGCTGGTCGAGGCGGCCCGGCGCGACGAGGAGGCGGCCGTCGCGGCACTGCGGGCCTAGCGCCGGTCCCGCGTTTCGTTCATGACCGGCGCGCGCGTGCCGATCACGCGGGTGTGGAGAGGGTGGCGGCCTGGCGTCCGACCCGGCTGCTCGTCGCGGCCTCGCTCCTGACGTTGCTGGCCGAGTTGTGGTTCGGCGTCGGGCTGGCCCGGCCGACGCCGGCCCTGGCCAGCTGGGTCGCGGTGCCGGTCGCCGTCGGCCTCGGCACCGCGGCCTGCCGGGTCACGAGCCGCGCGCCGGGCCTCGACCCGGCCGCGGCCCGGTTCTGGCGGCACATCGCGGCCGGCATGGTGTTCATCGGCGTCGGCGGGATCACCAACGCCGTCGACGTGTATCGCGACCGCGTCGGGCCGCAGCACGTCGGGCCGTTGACCGTTGGCCTGTATCTGGCCGGGCTCGCGGTGATGCTCCTGGGCCTGCTGCGGATTCCGGCCGCTCAGCGGACCCGCGGTGAGTGGCTGCGCTTCGGGCTGGACGCGGCGACGGTGCTCGTCACCGTCGTCACGTTTGCGTGGTACTTCCTGTTCCAGCACTGGACGGCCTGGTCGGGCGGCAACGCGAGCGGCGCCCGCGCGGTGGTGGCGCTGCTCGCGTGCGGCGCGGTGTGCGTGTTCGCCGTGGTGAAGGTGGCGTTCACCGGGACCGGGCCGCTGGACCGGCGGGCGCTGCACCTGCTCGGCGTCGCCGGCGGCGCGGGCGCGTCCGGCGGCGGCCTCGTCCCGCTGCTGGCCGACCGGCCCTACCTCAACGGCGCGCCCATCATGATGCCGGTCACCTGCCTGGTGCTGTGCTTCGCCGCGGACCGGCAGCGCCGCGCCGCCGGGGTCGCGCCGCCGCCGCCCGGGCGGCTGGTCCGGCCGGGCCTGGTGCCGTACCTCGCGGCCGGTGCCACCTGCGCCCTGCTGCTCGGCGCCGCCCTGGTCGACGGCGACGACGTCCTGTGCGTCGCCGTCGGCACGGTCGTGCTGGTCGTCCTCGTGGCCGCCCGGCAGGCCGCCGCGCTGCGCGACAACGCCGAGCTGGTGGTGCACCTCGACGACCGGCTGCGGCAGGTGGTCGAGTACCAGGAGTCGCTGGCGTGGCAGGCGACCCACGACGCGCTCACGCACCTGGCGAACCGGCGCCTGCTCACCCAGCACACCGGCGCGGCCATCGCCGACGGGGGCCGGGTCGCGCTCGCGCTCGTCGACATCGACGACTTCAAGGCCATCAACGACGACCTCGGCCACGCCGCCGGTGACGCGCTGCTGCGCGCGGTGGCCGACCGGCTCGCGCAGCTGTGCCCGTCGGGCGGCCTGGCGGCGCGGCTTGGCGGCGACGAGTACGCGCTGGTGTTCCCGGCCCCGGACGCCCGGGCGGCGGTGCAGTACCTGATTCTGGTCGCGGCCGGGCTGCGCCGGCCGCTCGAGGCCGCCGGGCACGCGCTCGTGGTCGAGGCGAGCGTCGGCGTGGCGGTGAGCGGCGGCGCCGACGAGGCCGGCGCCGAGGAGCTGCTGCGCCGCGCCGACGTGGCCATGTATGCGGCGAAACAGCAGGGCAGGGGCCGGCAGCTGGCCTACGACCCGGCGATGGACCAGCGCGGCGCCGAGCACGCCCGGATCGCCGCCGAGCTGCGCACCGCCCTGGACACCGGGCAGCTGCGGGTCTTCTACCAGCCGATCGTGCGCATCGCCGACGGACGCCCGGTCGGCGCGGAGGCGCTGGTGCGCTGGCAGCACCCGCAGCGCGGCCTGGTCCGGCCGGACCTGTTCATCCCGGCGGCGGAGCGCACCGGCATGATCGTGCCGATCGGGCAGTGGGTGCTCGCCGAGGCGTGCCGGCAGGCGGCGCGGTGGCGGCGCGAGTTCGGGCCGGACGCGCTGCAGTACGTCTCGGTGAACGTCTCGCCGCGCCAGCTGCGCGAGGCGGGCTTCGCCGACCGGCTGCGGGCCGTGCTGCGCGCCGCCGGGCTGCCCCCGGACGGCCTGATGGTCGAGATCACCGAGACCGCGGTGTTCGACGGCGGGCCGGCGCTGGACGAGCTGCACGAGGTGAAGCGTCTGGGGGTACTCGTGGCGCTGGACGACTTCGGCACCGGGCACTCCTCGCTCGGCCTGCTGCGCACGTGCCCGGTCGACGTGCTCAAGGTCGACAAGTCGTTCGTGGACAACGTCACCGATGCCGGCGAGCGCTCGGTCATCGCCGAGGCGCTCATCCGGATCAGCCGGGGGCTGCGGCTGCGGGCCGTCGCCGAGGGCGTGGAGACCGCCGAGCAGGCGGCGGCGCTGCGCCGGCTCGGCTACGAGTACGCCCAGGGCTACCTCTACGGCCGGCCGGTCCCCGCCGGCGAGCTCGCCGTGGCCCCCGCGGCGGTCAGGTCCGCGCGATGAGCGTCGCCTCCGAGCGTTTCGGCAGCGCGCTCAGAGCCAGCGCGAGCAGGGCGCCGCCGCCGCCGACCACGAAGAACAACGAGTACGTGGGCTGGCCGAACCACTCCCACATCGGCTCCCACGACTGGCGCGGTTCCGTGACGTGGCTCGCGGCGACGAGCGTCACCGCGAACAGGGTCGGTGCCCACCACAGCAACAGCGTCAGGCCGAACAGCACCCGCACCACCCAGCCGGCCGGGTGGCGGCCCTCGACGCGGCGGCTGGCCCAGCCGAACAGCAGGAACGCCACCAGCCCGGCGAGCAGGCCGCCGGCGATGCCGCACGGCCACACGGCCGGCGGCGCGGTGCGGGAGAAGCTGGCGTAGAGGTACGTCGTGTCGGGGGTCGAGTCCCAGAACACCTCGAACGTCAGGACGAGGTCGCCGCGGCGGGCCGAGACCGAGGTCAGCCACGATCTGAAGTCCGGCCGGTAGACCGGGGAGACGGTCCAGCCGTGGTTCTCGAGGTTGGCGACCGCCTCGTCCACCGCCTTCTGCGGGTCGGCGTAGGACCCGCCGTGGACGGTGCTGCCGACGCCGACCTGCGAGTATTCGCCGCCGTCGCCGAACAGCAGGTTGTCGCGCATGTCCCAGGACAGGGACTGGCCATAGATGCCGAACTGGCGCCCGGGCGGCGGGTTGGGCTCGCTCCACGGCACGTCCGGCACGATCTCGGTCAGCATCGCGCTGGTCTCGGCGGGGGCGGGCAGCGGCCGGGCCGTCTCCCAGCCGGCCCGGGTGGCGAACGCGGCGCCGAACAGGCCGCTGATCAGCGCCGTCAGCAGCGCCCAGGTGACGACCGAGCGGCTGGCCGGGCGGCCCAGCCGGGCCCGCAGCCCGTGCCGGAGCAGGTCGGCGGCCTCGCGCACGGTGGGCCGGGCCCGCTCGGGCGGGGCGGCCTCCAGCAGCGTGGCGAGCAGCTCGTCGCCGCGGGCGCGGCGGTAGGCGCGCGGATAGGTCAGCATGAGCCGGCGGTACCGCCGGGCGAGCCGGTCGCGCATCACACCGTCCTCGGCCGGGTGACGGCGCGCAGCTTGCGCTCGGCGACGGTGGCCAGCCCGCGCAGCCGGGCGGTCTCCGCGCTCAGCGCGGTCAGCCCCTCGGCGGTCAGCCGGTAGTAGCGGCGGGCCCGGCCGTCGACGAGTTCCTCGCGGTCGAGCTCGACCAGGCCCTCGGCGGTGAGCCGGTCCAGGGCCGTGTAGAGGGTGCCGGTGAGCAGGGTGACCCGCCCGCCGGAGAGCTCGGTGACCTCCTGGAGGATCCCGTACCCGTGGCGGGGCGCCCCGGCCAGCGCGGTCAGGATCAGGAACGTCGGTTCCCGCATCGGCTTCACGGCCGGAGCATAAGTAATTGATCAAGCTATCGTCAACGGGTGGCGTCGGTACACTCTGGCCGGGAGTCCGCCGGGTAAGGAGCGACATGCGCATCGAGGGCACCGAGCTGTTCGTCGGCGACCGCCAGGTCGTCCGGGTCGGCGGCGTCACCGGCACCGTCGAGGTGCGCGGCGACGGCGTCTCCGGCCGCGCCTCGGGCGGTGACGGCACCGCGGACGCCGTGGTCGAGGTGCCGGTCGCCGTCGACGCCCCGCCCGGGACGCTCGTGCCGATCACCGTGACCGCCGGCGCCGAGACCGGCCACGGCGAGCTGGTCGTCGCCGAGCCCGGCTGGACCGTCTGGATGATCTCGCACTTCCACTACGACCCGGTGTGGTGGAACACCCAGGCCGCCTACGCCGCCACCTGGGGCCGGCCGGAGCAGACCGGCGCCGAGTTCCGCGGCGACTTCCAGCGCACCGGGTTCGAGCTGGTCCGGCTGCACCTGGAGACCGCCCGGCTGTATCCGGAGTACAAGTTCGTCCTGGCCGAGCTCGACTACCTCAAGCCCTACTGGGACGCCTGCCCGCAGGACCGCGACTACATCCGCGCCCTGCTGCGCGAGGGGCGCCTCGAGCTCGTCGGCGGCACCTACAACGAGCCCAACACCAACCTCACCCTGGCCGAGACCACGATCCGCAACTTCCGCCACGGCATCGGCTTCCAGCGCGACGTCGTCGGCGGCGACCCGCGCACCGCCTGGCAGCTCGACGCGTTCGGCCACGACCCCAACTTCCCCGGCCTGGCCGCCGCGGCCGGGCTGGACTCCTCGTCGTGGGCGCGCGGGCCGTTCCACCAGTGGGGGCCGATGCTCACCACCTACGCGCCGGGGGAGCGCGGCTGGGGCGACCCGTCGGGCATGCAGTTCCCGGCCGAGTTCGAGTGGCTCTCGCCCAACGGCCTCGGCGTGCTCACCCACTACATGCCGGCGCACTACGGCGCCGGCTGGCACATCGACGCCCAGCCGACCCTGGCCGCCGCCGAGGACAACATCTACCGGCTGTTCCTGCTGCTCAAGAAGGTCGCCAGCACGCGCAACATCCTGCTGCCGGTCGGCACCGACTACAGCCCGCCGGCCAAGTGGGTGGTCGACATCCACCGCGACTGGAACGCCCGCTACACCTGGCCGCGGTTCGTGTGCGGGCTGCCGCGCGAGTTCTTCGCCGCCGTGCGCGAGCAGGCCGACGGGTTCGCGCCGCAGACCCGGGACATGAACCCGATCTACACCGGCAAGGACGTGTCGTTCATCGACACCAAGCAGGCCCAGCGGCACGCCGAGGCGCTGCTCACCGACGCCGAGACGTTCGCCACCCTGGCCGCCCTGGGCGGCGCGCCCTTCCCGCACGAGCCGGTCGACCTGGCCTGGCGCCACCTCGTCTTCGGCGCGCATCACGACGGCATCACCGGATCCGAGTCCGACCAGGTGTACCTCGACCTGCTCACCGGCTGGCGCGAGGCGCACGACCTGGCCGCGGGCGTGCTCGACGGCGCCCTCGCGGCGCTCGCCGCCCGGCTGCCGGCCGGCGACGGGCCGCCGCGGGTGGTCGTGTTCAACCCGTCGTCGTGGACCCGCACCGACGTCGTCCGCGTGCCGCTGCCCGACGGCCTGGAGGCGCCGGCCGTGGACGGCTCGCCGGCCCTGGTCGAGGACGGGGAGCTGGTGTTCCTGGCCCGCGATGTTCCCGGCGTGGGGTACCGCACGTTCGCACTGTCCACAGGGGACGGCAGCGGCTGGCAGGCCCGGGCGGGTACCACCTCCATCGAGAACGAGAGCTTCCGGCTCACCGTCGATCCGCGGCGCGGCGGCGCGGTCGCGTCCCTTGTGGACCTCGCGGCGGGGCGGGAGCTGCTCACCGCCGGGCGGGTCGGCAACGAGCTGCTGGTGTACGACGAGTACCCGGCCCACCCGACGGCCAACGAGGGCCCCTGGCACCTGCTGCCCAAGGGCCCGCCGGCGGCCGGATCCGCCGGCGCGCCCGCGCGCTCGGTGACGGTCGAGACCTCCGCGCTCGGCGAGCGGGTCACCGTCACCGGCTCGGTCGGCCCGGCCAGCTACACCCAGACGCTGACCCTGTGGCGCGGCGTGGCCCGGGTCGAGGCCCGCACCGCCCTCGACTTCGACGGCGCCGACCAGCTCGTCCGGGTCCGCTGGCCGGCCGCGATCCCCGGCGCGCTGCCGGTCAGCGAGGTCGGCAACGCGGTCGTCGGGCGCGGCTTCGGCATCATCGACGTCGACTCCGGCCCGGCCCCGTGGACCCTGGACAACCCGGCCCAGCACTGGTTCGCGCTCTCCTCGACGGCCCGCGTCCGGGTCGGCGGGCACACCCGGGCGATCGGCGTCGCCGAGGTCGTCGGCGGCTCGACCGAGGCCCAGCGCGCCCTGGCCCTGGCGCTCGTGCGCCAAGGGGTGACCGCGACCTGCTCGGTCGCGGACGGGCCGCGCTACGGCTCCCTCGCGCTGGACTCCAACCTGCCCGACGTGCGGATCGCGATCGGCGAGCACGCCGTGGCCGGCGACGCCCGGGCGGCGGAGATCCTGCGCGCCGAGGGGCGGGTCTGGCTGCCGGCCGAGCGGCCGCTGGCCGAGGTGTGGGTGCCGGGCGCCGACCTGACCGGGGCGCGGGCGCTGCCGGTGCTCGCCGTGGCCGGGGACGCGGTGGAGCGGCTCTGCGCCGACCTCGACGCCGGCGACGTGCGGGTCTCCGCCGCCGGGGACGACCCGGATCCGGCACTGGAGGAGTACACCTTCGGCATCGTCAATCGCGGCCTGCCCGGCTTCGCCGTGGACACCGGCGGCGCGCTGCACCTGTCGCTGGTGCGCTCGTGCACCGGGTGGCCGTCGGGCGTGTGGATCGACCCGCCGCGGCGGACCGCCCCGGACGGGTCCAACTTCCAGCAGCAGCACTGGACGCACGTCTTCGAGTACGCGGTCGCGGCCGGACCGGGCGACTGGCGCGACGCCGGGCTGGTCGCCGCCGGGCACGCGGTGAACCACCCGATGCACGCCCGCACCGTCGCCGCCGGCCCGCCCGCCGCCGACCGGCTGGTCCACATCGAGCCGTCCACAGTGGTCCTCACCGCGCTGCGCCCGGAAGGCGAGCCGCTCGCCGCCGGGGCACGGCCGGGACCGGTCACCGCCGTCTCCGCGCGGTACTACGAGTCGGCCGGCCGCCCGGCCGACGTCCACATCGGACTGCCGGTGCCGGTCCTGGAGCGCACCCCGGTCGACCTGCTGGACCGCCCGGTCCCGCCGGCCGGGCTGGCCGGCGCCGGCACCGGGCAGACGCTGCTGCGCGTCGCCGAACCGCTGCCGGCGGCCGATTTCCGCCCCGGCGCGCCCTACTCGCGCTACTGGCTGCACAACACCGGCCCGGCGCCGCTGGGCAACCTGCCGGTGTCGGTGCACCTCGACCCGCCGCACGTCGACGCGGCCGGCCCGGTCACGCTGACCGCGAGCGTCGCCTCCGACCTCGTCGCGGAGCGGGCCGCCGGGGTGCTGAGCTTCGTCGCGCCGGACGGCTTCTGGGCCGAGCCTGCTTCGGTGCCGTACGACCTCGAGCCCGGCGGCCACGCCGCGTTCCCGGTCACGGTCACCCCGGACGGGGATCCGGCCCCCGGTGTGCGCTGGCTGCGCGCGGAGATCTCCCACGGCGCCTACGACGTGACGCGCCTGCTGGCTGGCGTCGCCGGCCCGGAGTCGCTGACCGCCACGCTCGGCCCGGCCGCCCTCGACCTGCGCCGGGGCGACTCGGCGGCGCTGACCCTGACCCTGGTGACGGACGCGGCGGGGGAGGTGCTCGTGGACGTACACCTCATCGGACCATGGCACACCTGGGAACTGTTGCCGGCGCCCCGGCACACGATCGCGCTCCGCGGATCGTCCACTGTGGAGCTCCCGGTGCGCGTGCCGGCGTGGCACCCGGCCGGGCGGTGGTGGGTCCTGGCCCGGCTCGCCCACGCCGGGCAGCTGCACTACACCGCCGCCGTCCCGGTGCTGGTCCGGCCGTGACCGTCGCCGCGTTCGTGGCCGGCCGGCCGCTGACCGTCGCCGAGGTCGAGGAGCGGCTCGCCGCGCTGCGCGCCGGCCCGTTCGCGGCCCGCCTGCCGCACCCGGCCACCGCCGAGGGTCGCAACCTGCGCCGCTGGCTGGTGCAGGTGCTCACGGCCGAGGCGGTCCTCGACCACGAGGCCCGCGCGCGGGGGCTCGCCGGGGACGGCCGCCTCCCGCGGACGGCCCTGGACCTGGGCGCGGCGCTGCGGCTGGGCGGCGTCGCGGCCGCCGTGCTGGCCGTCCACCCGCACGGGCCGGCCCTGCACGCGGCGGTGACGGCGGCGGTGACCGTCCCGGCGGCGGAGGCCCGCGCCTACTACGACCGCAACCGCGACCGGTATCCGTCGGAGTACCCCGAAGCCCGGCCCGCGGTGACCGAGCTGCTGCTGGCGGCCGCCCGCGACCGGGCGTTCGGCCGCTGGCTCGACGAGCGCTGCGCGGCGCTGGTCCGCCTGCGGCCCGGCTACGAGCACCCCGGCGACCCGTCCCAGCCCGACTACGCCCACCACCACTGACCCGCGGCGCCGCTCAGCTCGCCGGGACGAGCCGCCACAGGTGATCGGCGGTGCCGTTGTCGCCGTACTGCGTCACCTTGGCGTCCTCCGCGGTGGACATGACGTCCACGGCCATGAGCAGGCCGCTCTGGGCGCTCTGGATCTTGTAGACGCCGCCGCCGGTGTCCAGCATGGTCCACTCGTTGTTGATGTGCGGCTCGTCGTTGTACTCCACGAGCGACGCCGTCGGTTCCCGGGAGATGCCGAGCACCGCGACGATCAGCCCGTTGCCGACGTTCTTGATCTTCACGTGGCCGTCGCCGGTGCTGATGATCTGCCAGAGCTGGTCCCGGCTGCCGGTGTCCGAGTGCTGGACGAGCTGCGAGTTCCACTCCGTCGTGTGGTTGAGCGGGGAGAGCAGCTTGCCGCTGTTCACGCTCACGATTTTGTACGCCACGATCGACGGGGTCGGCGACTTCGCGGGGGAGGGCGGCGGCGGTGGTGGCGGGGGCGGCGCGCTCTTCGGCGGCGCGGCCGACGGCTCCGGGGACTTGCTCGGCGCGGGCGGGGCGTCCGCGGTGAGCCGGGTGTCCAGCGCGTAGTACGCCTCGTCCGCGTTCACCTGCGCGACGAAGCGCCCGAGCCAGGGCAGGTTCGGGATGCCCATCGCCTGCCGGACCGGGGTCGGGCCGACCCGGAACGCGGCGAGCGCCAGCTGGTAACCGTCGCCGCTCATGTTCTTCAGCTGCCCCATCAGGTCGCACATGGCCTTGCCCATCGCCGGGATGGCCGTGGCCGGGTCCCACGGCGACGCCTTCGGGGAGGGGGCGTAGGCCCTCCACAGCTCGGCGGAGAACTGGGCGACGCCCATCTGGCCGTTCGGCGAGCGCAGGTTGGCGTTGAACGCGGACGAGGCCATCACCTGCGCGGCCACTCGCACCGGGGTGACCCCGGAGCAGATGCGGCCCGCCGCGAGCACCGGCGCGAGGTCGGCGTCGGGCACCCGCACCAGGCTCGTCTGCAGCGGTGCCGACGGGGCGGCCGAGGCGACCGGGTTGCCCTGCCCGCCGAACACGCTCTGCTTCGCGTACCAGGCCGCGTATCCGTTCACGGTGTCCACGTAGGACTTCGCCGAGCCCGGCACGCCGGCCGCGTTCCGCACCGCTTGCAGCCCGGAGTGGTACGCGGCGAGCGCGTTGGACCACTCGTCCCCGTCGACCTTCGCGAGCCGGACCTCGCCCACCAGGTCGCACATCTCGTGTGCGAGCGCGTAGTACACCGCCCGGGTGTCGTTGGGGTTGGCGTCCTGCCACGGCGCCCACTTCGTGAAGTCCGCCGGGGACATGTCACCGGCCAGCACCTGCCCCGCGAGCCGGGGACCGGTGAGGGTGCTGCACGACAGCGCGGCGAGGGACAGCGTCTGTGCGGTGGCGTCGTCGACCGGCGTGCCCTGGATCTCGTTGCTGTCCGCGACGGCGCTGCCGATCCCGATGAACGCGGCCACGGCGCAGCACACGGCGAGCACCGACGCCAGGATCACGGTCGTCACCCGGCTTGTTCCCTTGAGGAGACTGTAAACATTGTCCACGTTTGGTCCCTTTTGGGGTGGTGGGCGGGATAGTCCGCCACCAATACGACTGGCGGACCGGCCGGGTTCACCGTTCCGTGAACGTTCCCGTCCCGGACGCCGTCGTAGGGTCGTGACCATCCGCCGGGGTGTCGTCGTCGCGGTGCTGGGTGGGCTCCTCGCCCTGCTCCTGCATCCCGTCGCGGCGTCGGCGGACACCGTGAAGTACTACGTGGTCGGCACGCCGCTCAACGGCCAGCGCGAGTATCTGTTCGACATCGCCGCCAAGACGCTCGGCAGCGGCAAGCGGGCGCAGGAGATCTTCGACCTGAACAAGGACCGGGTGCAGCCGGACGGCGCCAGGCTCACCGACCCGCTGGAACTGCACACCGGATGGATCCTGATCCTGCCGCCCGACGCCGACGGCCCGGGCGTGCGCACCGGGCCGCTCCCGCCGCTGACGCCCCCGGCGGCATCCCGGCCGCCCGCGTCCGCGTCGCCCACGCCCACGCCGGCCGGGGCCAGGGCCGGCTCCACCGGCGGCGATTCCGGTATCTCGGACATCGCCGTGATCCGGATCGTGGCCGTGATCTTCATGGTGCTGTTCGGTGCCCTCGCGCTGGCCTTCGCGAAGAACGTGCCGCGGCGGGTCCGCGGTCAGTCCCCCTCCTGGCCGGCGGAGTCCGAGGCCGCCGGGCTCTCCCCGGCCGGGCGGCCGATCAGGTCCGCCAAGGGCGCGGCGCCGGGGACCGGGCGCCAGCCCCCGCCGGCCGGGACGTAGACGCGCCGGACCTCGACCCGCTCATAGGAGCGGGGCGGCAGCACCACGCCCGCCCCGGCGGCCCGCAGCCCGGCGAGCCGGGACCGCAGCGCGGTGAGCCGGCGGAGCGCGACCTCGGTGCGCACCGTGTCGATCGCCCGCCGCCGCGGCACGCGCAGCTGGACCAGCCGGTACCCCCGCTCGGGCTCGGGCTTGCGGCGCAACAGCGTGAGCCGGTCGGCCGGCAGGCCGGTGCCGGTCTCCGGCAGCATCGCGTAGGCCCTGCGGTGCCGGCGCTCCGGCCACCGCACGGCGTCGTTGGGCAGCCCGTCGATCCCGTGCCGGGCACCGGAGCTGCGGATCGTGACCCGCTGGTCGATGAACCGCTCGACACACGTGGCACCGGCTTCGCTCAGCGTGTAGCCGGCGACCAGGCGCGCCTTGTCCAGCCAGCCGACCGGTAGCAGGTACAGGCCGATGTGGATCAGATGCTGCAGGTGGGGCGGCACCCGGACGCTGAGATGCCCGAGCTCGACGGCGCCGCCGGGCTCCACCCGGATCCGCAGCAGGTGCCGCAGGTCCGCGGATTCCGTGATCGGCCGGGCCTCGAGGCGCCCGAGCAGGAACAGGTCGGGGCTGGGCACCCCGTCGTCCGCCGCGATCTGCGGCGTGGTGGTGCACGACACGTACACGTCGAAGGCCTCGGTGTTGACCGGCGGGCGCGGCGGCAGCCAGTCCACCCCGTGGGCGCTGCGCCGTCCGGCGCGGCGCTCGGTGGCCGGGCGCCGATCGGCCGGAGCGTCGATGCTCTCGGGTACCGGGTCGATGACCGCCGCGGTGATCGCGGCGACCGGCCGCGGGAGGAACGCGCGCCGGCTGCTGCGCCGTCCGAGCAGGCGGTCCGGGGACGGGGCCGGGCGCAGGAGCGGCCACCAGTCGAACGGGTCGTCGCACCGCCCGTCCGGGAGCGGGACCGCCGTGCCTGGGGCGGTGTCCTCGTCGGCCCGGTCGCGCTGCTTGAGGGCCTCGACGACCTCCGACATGCGCAGCGGGACCAGCGCGCCGGCGGCCGGGGCGTCGTCGTCGGGAGTCGGCAGATCGGGCCGGACCTCGGTGTCAACGGAGAGGACCGCGGACTGACTGATCATGATCGGGCCTTTCGACGAGGCAACCGTGATTACCTCAAATACGGATCTCGAGCCCGGGTGGGTCATCCGGTGGCCGCTTATTTTTCGGAATCTGTACACCGGGGGCCGCCGATCGGCGGCCGAGAAAAGTGACCGCCCGTCATGAACTTCGACCCCGCCGGACCCGTATTGGTGGCACTAGCGAATTGGGGGAAGCGATGACGATGTCCACCACCCGGCGCACCCGGGCCGGCGCGGGGCTCAGCCTTGCCCTGGCGCTCGGGGTCGGCCTGGTCGGTCTCGCCGCGTCACCGGTCGCCGCCGCTCCGTCCGATAACAGCGAGTTCGTGAAGTACTACACAGTGACGTCGTCGTACAACGGTGCGCCGGAGAACCTGACCGAGATCGCCACCCGGTTCCTGGAGGACGGCCGGCGCTCCGCCGAGGTCTTCAACCTCAACAGCGGGCGCCAGCAGCCCGACGGCGGCGCGCTCACCGACGGCAACAAGCTGCATGCCGGGTGGGAGCTGGTGCTGCCCTGGGACGCGATCGGCGCCGGTGTGCAATACGGCCTGCTGCCCACGACGGTGCCCAAGCCGGCGGCCACCCCGCCGAGTCCGGGCAAGCCCGGCGGCGGCGCCACGGGATCCGCCGCCCCGACGAAGACCGCCGCCCCCTCCATCTCGCCCAGCCGCGCCCCGGGCGCCGGCGGCTCCTGCACGGTGGCCTCGTCCAGCTCGTCGTCGCAGTCCGACTGGGCGACGCTGCGGCTCGCGCCGGAGCAGGCGCTGACCCACACCAGCGGCAAGGGCGAGCTGATCGCGATCGTGGACTCCGGCGCGGACGGCAGCCTCCCGCAGCTCACCGGGCACGTCACGATCGGCGCCGACGTCGTGGCCAGCAGCGGCCGCGGCGACATCGACTGCATCGGCTCGGGCACCGCCATGGCCGGTCTCATCGTCGGCCAGCCCACGCAGAGCAGCAACCTGCGTGGCATCGCCCCGGACGCCGTGGTCATGCCGATCCGGATGGTCACCAACTCGCCCAAGGCCCAGCCGGCCGACGGC
Organism: Dactylosporangium sp. CA-092794; assembly: GCF_050948465.1. Lineage (NCBI taxonomy): Bacteria > Bacillati > Actinomycetota > Actinomycetes > Micromonosporales > Micromonosporaceae > Dactylosporangium > Dactylosporangium sp. CA-092794. The sequence continues at coordinate 3,637,121 of NZ_CP192044.1, forward strand.
GCCACGGCCATCGAGGTGGCCACCTCGGCCGGTGCCACGGTCATCGCGCTCGGGTCCTATGTGGACTGCGGCGACCCGGAGGTGGCCGCCGCGATCGCCGAGGCCGCCACGCACGACGTGGTCGTCGTCTGCGGTGCCCCGGTCAGCTCGACGCCGGTCGACCCCTCCGCCGGATCGCCGTCCGAGGCCACCATCCGGGTCGGCGGCGTCAGCGTGGACGGGCAGCACGCCGCGTCCTACCGGCTCGGGGCGATCGACGTGGTCGCGCCCGGCGTGAACATCACCAGCCTCGGCACCACCGGTACCGGCGCGATCAACGGTACCGGCACCCAATACGCGGTCGCCTACGTGGCCGGCGAGGCCGCCCTGATCCGCGCGCTCTACCCGGACCTCACCGCCGCGCAGGTCGTGCACCGGATCGAGGTCACCGCGGACAAGATGAGCGATGCCGTCCCGGACGGCCGCTACGGTTACGGCCTGATCAACCCGGGTCAGTCGGTCACGAAGTCGCTGCCCGAGGAGGCGCGCTCGGCACAGCCGGCCGCCCGGCCCACCTACAGCGCGCCGTCCAACGGCGGCCGGGGCACGCTGCTCGTCTTCGTCGCGCTCATCGGTCTGGGCGCCGGGGTCCTGCTCGTCCTGCGGATCCGCAGGCTCATGCGGGCCGGGCGGGAGGACCAGGACGGCGACGACCCCGGACCCGATCCGGGGCCGGAGCCGCCGGATCCCGCCGATGACTACTGGTCGGCCCGGCTGGGGCACCCGCTCACCAGGGCCGGCGCCGGCGGCGCTCCGCGCGGCGACGCCCGCCCGGACGAGACGAGCGACGAGAGCTTCCGCGACTGACACCGTTCGGCTGATGGCCAGGTTCACCTGAAAGTCTTGTTTCGAAAGGTGAACCCGACGGTGCGCGGGCACGTAATTTGGGGGACCGTGGACCCGGGCGACCGGGGTGGCTTGAGGATCTGATGCCGAGTGACTGACTCCGCCGGCGACCCGCATGTGCGGGACTCGCTTGGTCTGTACCTGCTGGGCGAGCTGGCCCAGCAGGAGCGTGACGTCGTCGAGCGCCACCTCGCGACCTGCCCTGCCTGCCAGGTGGAGGCGGACGAGCTGGTTGAGGTCCTGGATGCCTTGGTACTGCTCTCCGACGAAGAGGGCCGGGAGGTCGTCGAGGCGTTCGGCGTGCCCGTCCCGGCGGCCATGCCGGTGCCGTCCACCCAGCGCCTATCGTCCGACGTGGCAACCGTCCCGGCCAAGCCGCCGCGCCATCCGGGCGCGCCTCCGCCGCGGGTCCGTCCGTCCGGCGGCCGTCCCGCGGGTCGTCCGTCCGCCTCGCGCCGCCGCCGGCTGACTCCCAGGAGCCTGCTCGGTCTCGTGAGCCTGGCCCTCATCGTGGTGATCTCGGCCGGGGTTTTCGTGGGGCTGACCCTGAGCGGGCCCGGCAGCCCGCCCGGCCCGGTGGACATCACGCTCGCCGCCACCGCGCAGGACACCACCACCGGCGCGCACCTCTCGGTGCTCGCCACCGGCCACGACGACACCGTGACCATCCAGGCCACCGTCACCGGGCTGCACCACGACACCCAGTACCAGCTCTATGTCGTCACGTCCGACGGCAAGACCCACGTGGTGACCACGTGGACCGGGTCCGACGCGCCGCAGCAGATCAGCGGCGAGGCGGCGGTCTCCACCGCGGATCTGTCGTTCTTCACCGTCACGCTGTCCGACGGCACGCCGGTGGTGTCGGCCTACGTGAAGCCGGCGCCCACCAGGTGACGCCTCAGTCGCGTCCGGTCCAGCGGGCCACGGCCTCGGTGCGGGTGCCCACCTGAAGCTTGGTGAAGATATGGTTGAGGTGGTTCTTCACGGTCTTCTCGCTGAGCACCAGGCGCCGCGCGATGCTCGCGTTGGACAGGCCCTGGGCCAGCAGATCGACCACCATCTGCTCGCGCTCGGTCAGTCCGAATCGGGCGCGAAACTCCTGGAGCCGTTCCTGCTGCTCGTGCTGCATCTGCTCGCGCGTGACCCGCTCGCGGACGGCCGCGACGGCGATCGCCGCGGCGATCGGCGAGAGCCAGCTGTGGCCGGCCGCCACGGCGCGGACCGCGCGGAGCAGCTCCGGGGGCTCGAATTCGCCGTGCACCAGATAGCCGCGGGCGCCGCCGCGCAGCATGCTGGCGACCAGTCCCTGATCGGAGTCGCTGGTCAGGACCAGCACCGCGGCGACCCGGGACAGATCCTCGATGACCGAGAGCCCGTCGATGATCGGCATCCGGTAGTCGAGGAGCACCACCTTCGGTTTCAGCCGCCGGGCCATGGCGAGTCCATCGCGCCCGTTGCCGGCCTCGCCGACCACCCGCACCTCGTCGGTGGTGCCGAGATAGCCGCGGAGGGCCGCGCGCACGATCGGGTTGTCGTCGACGATCAGGACATCGATCATCGTGTGGACGCCGTCGTCACCGCGTATGACCTGCTTAGCCGGAGTTGATGTGTACTGCTCTTCCTGTGGTTCCGCCCGGAAAGCGTAGTACACGCCCTTGATGGTCCACCATCGATGGACCTCGGGTCCGGCAAAATTCGGTCATATCGGTATAGAACGGCGCACACGCTGCCGCGTGTGCGCCGGATCGGTCGCGCTCAGTCGCGGTCGGAGTCCCCCGCCGGCGGGCGGCGGTTGTCGATCTCAGCGGAGACGTCGTCGCCGTCCGGCTCGTCGCGCAGGCCGGACTCGTCGTACTCGTCGGTCCAGTGGTCCTCGTTGCCGGCCAGGGTCCGCGCCGCCCGCCAGTCCGAGGCCGACGCCATCGGGCTCTCCGCCATCCGCGGCCCGTACAGCTCCTGCGTCTCCGGCCCGGCGATGCCGGCCATGGACATGGCCATCGCCATCTCGGCCACCCGGGGCCGCGGCGCGGGCTGCAGCATCGAGGGCTGCGGGCGCTGCTGTTGCTGCCGCTCCTGCGCGGTCCACTCCTCGTCGTCCGATCCGTCGCGGCGCAACACGAAGTTCCGCACCAGCAGGTATCCGCCGGCGCCGAACAGCAGCAGGACGAAGCCGAGCAGTACCCACTTGCCGGCGCCGCCGCCGGAACCGCCCGCCGCCACCGGCGTCGGGGTCACGGCCGGCTTGGCGCCGTTGCCGAGCACGGCGGCGACCGCGGACGGCGCGTTCACCATGCCGTAGCCGAACGCGGGGTCCGGGACCTTGCCGTCGCCCACCTTGGTCGCCGAGGTACGCACGACGTGACCGACCTGCCTGGCGTCCATGTTTGGGTCGGCCGCCCGGACCAGGGCCGCGACGCCGGCGACGAACGCCACCGCGAGGTGGGTGCCGGTGAGCGAGACCCAGCCGTTGCCGCTCATCGACACGGTCGACACGCCGACCGCGGGCGCGACCACGTCGACCGAACCCGACCGGTACGCCATCGGCTGCTTGCCGTCGGCGCCGATGCCGCCCACCCGGATCAGCGCGTCGTCCGCGGGCAGGTCGGGCCCGTGCGTGGAGAAGGCGTTCGTCGAGGAGCTGGCCGACACCGCGGGCGGCGCCTCCACGATCACCAGCACGTTGTGGCTGAGCGCGTCGGTGATCGCGGCGACCACGTCGCCGTTGGTCAGGTCGACGTACTGACCGAGCGCGATGATGCCGGCGTTGCCGGAGACGGCGTTCTTGATCGCGGCGACCACCTGGGACGCAACGGCCCGCGACGTGGTGCCGACCACGCGGATCGGCAGGACGTTCGCGTCCGGCGCGACGCCCGCACCACTGTTGCTCTGGTCCGCCTGGGCGACGATCAGGCCGGCCATCGCCGTACCCGAGCCGAGGCAGTCCCTGTCACCCCGCCCGCTGGCGCTCGAGACGTCGGCACCGGGGAGCACGTGGCCGGAGAGGCGGGACACGCCGCCGTTCACCCCGGAGTCGACGACCGCGACGACCTGTCCCTTGCCGCGGCTGGCCGGCCAGGCCGTGTCGGCGGCGACCGTGTTCTGCGCCCAGTAGTCCGCGGGGCTGGTCGGCGCCGCGGTGGCGCAGCCGGCCGGGGCCGCGGTCCCGGACGGCACCGCCGACGGCGAGGCCGGAGGCGCCGTCGAGGGGCGGCTGCCGGTGTTCGGTACCGCGGTCGTGGCCGTCTTGGCGGGCGCGGTCGCGGCGCTCTTGGTGGGGGTGTTCTTGGGCGACGGCGTGGACGTGCTCGGCTTGGGGGCGGTGGTGGGCAGGATGCCGTATGCGATACCGTCGCCGATCGCGTCCCACGGCAGCACGAGATACCAGCCCGCGTGCAGCTGGGCCGGGTCCGACAGGCTCGCCCCGTCCGGCTGTTTGCGCCCGACGTTGAGGCTGAAGACCTCCGCGGAGCGATCGCCGTCACCCAGGAACCGTTTCGCTATCTCCGTCAGGTTCTCCGCCGCGCCGTTGTAGCTCTTGGCCACGGTGTAGTACTTGACGTACCCGCCTTCCGCGGCCGTTGCCGCGGCGGGTGCGCCTATCACGGTGAGGCACACCGCCACCGCGAGAATCAGGCGGACAGTCCTGGACATCGGAATCCTCTCGCCGGCTACGTCTCGGTGTCGCGCGTCGGGCGCTGGCCCCAAGACGGCTCTGCCCTGGCTCCGGTTCATCCGATGGGTACCGCTTTCAGCGCTTCGATTCCTTGGCCGCCTTGCGGGCCCGCGGCGCTTTCTTGCCCGCATCGGCAACGGGTTGATCGGGCTCGGCCGCCAGCTTGAGCCGGCTGAAGTTGAACCCGCGTTCCACCAGGTCTTCGCGCAGGGCGCGCATCGCGTGGTACATCCGCGACTTGACGGTGCCCTGCGGCACACTGAGCAGCTGCGCCGCCTCGGCGGTGGAGAAATCCTGGAAGTACATGGCCACGAGGACACTGCGCAGCCGCTCCGGCATCCGGGCGAGCGCCTCGCGGACCTCGCGCCGGTCGAGCATCCGCTCGACGTCGTCCTCGTGCCCGGAGTACGCCTCGATCCGCTCGTCCGGATGCTCCGGCGGCCGCGCGCTCACCGCGCGAATGTGGTCGATGGCGATCCGCCGGGCCACGGTGAACAGCCACCGCCGGCTCCAGTACCCGTCCGGCAGCCGCGCCTCGGGATGGTTCCAGGCCCGGATCAGCGTCTCCTGGACGATGTCCTCGGCCCGGTGCCGGTCGCCGTTGGTCAACCGCATCAGGTAGCTGAGCAACATCGGCGAGTACACGTCGTAGAGCTGGCGCAGTGCCTCGTCGAGCCGCGCAGCTCCGGGCTGCCCTGCCGAAGCCGGATCGACCGTCGGTTCCATAGCCAACCTACGACGCGACGGGCCGGAGAGTTCAATTCCAGACCCGAGAAACCTCGAAACCCGGGCCCTCCCGTCTGCCGGCGACGGCACACGGGAGGGCCCGGGGACCTGCCCGCCTAGGCGCTTCGCCGCCGGCCCTGCCCCGACGATTGGTGGTTCGACCGGTGGCGCTGTCCGCTCGCCCCCGCGACCGGGGCGGATTGGGAAGAATGCACCGAGGCGGTCGATGTCCCCACGATTCGGCTGGCCGAGTCGACCTGGCTCTGGAGCGATTGCGTTTGCGCCCGCAGCGATGACACCTCGGACGCCACAGCGTCGTAATCCTTGCCCTTACCCTTCTTCTCCGAAGGCTTGGTTCCCCACTTGGCGACCTGCATCGCCGCCTGTGCCATGTCGATGGCGAACTTGGCGGTCTCTTTGCTGGTGCCTTCGTCCATCGCGATTCCGACTGCCGTGCGGGCGGTCGACAGCGCGGCGCTCGCGACGCTGGCCGCGACGTAGTATGGATGCAGCTGCTTGTCCCCGTGAGCGACATCCCAGCCGTGCGCTGCTGCACCCCCCAAACTGGTGACCATATTGGTGATGTCAATGGCCCGCTGCGCCGTTTTGTTCCCTTCGAACGCGTAATCATTGAGAGCGGACCCGAAGCTGGAGGCTGATTCGGTGATGGCGGCGAGATCCTGCAGCATGCTGGTCGCGTCCTTGTGGGGCCTCGTTGCCAATGAAGCCATGCTTCGCTTGAATGACTTCGACCAATCCCGGACCGGCACGGGCGCTTGCGCCTCGAGGTCATACTCCGGTTGCATTCTTTTCCCCTCTCGTCGGACGAATTCTTGCTCATTCAACGGATGCCGGTGCTCGCCGGTTCACGACGTTGGCTGGCCACTGTCGTCCATCTTTCGAATCCCGCAAAAAACGTCGGTCATCAATCATTGACAAACGGGACTTCTTTTTCGCGGTGGGATCCCCGCCGGCAGCCCGCGAACGGGCCGGACGGGTCGCGTAGCGACTGCATGACCGGCCCGAGAAAGTCTCGATGCCATTGCGCGGGGCCCGACATGGGGGCCTTCGGCCCGGTGTTGTCCTGCCAGGCCAGCCACAGTCCGTGGAATTGGGCGACCGCCTCCTGGTGCAGTGCCCAATCCGGACACCACGGTGAGCTGGACGTCACCTCGCGGCCGTATACCGGAATCAGCAGATTGTTCACCCACGTGGTCAGTCTTTCCAATTCCTCCTGGTATTCCCGGCCGAACAGATACAGGATGAAAAACGGTTCATCGGATTCCTGGTCGCCCGACGGTCCGGTGACCTGCGGTTCGGTTTCCTGAACAACCTGGGTCATGCTGTCGCTCCGCCGTCGGCGACGACCGATGGGGCGACGGCGGGCTGCCTCTTGCGCCGGTGGGTTCCGAATTCGCGGCCGGCCGACTCGGGCGCGTCGTGGTATTGGGTGCTCGGCGGCCGCAGGCCCAGGGCGTGAGCGGATTGGCAGGAGTCGTGGTGCCCGTGGGGTTCGTCCCACAAGGAACTGGTCATGGTGAAGACCCTTCTGCGTGAGGCCCTAAAAGGCGGACTGGACTTCCCAGCTCGAGTCGATCGCCTTCGCCGCGGCGCGTTCGGTGATCGCGGCGACCTCGCGCTTCGCCGCGGCCGAGATACGGGCCGCGTTCGGCTCCTTGTACCAGGGGCGCAGCTGGATCAGGGCGGGCCGGATGCCGGTGGCCAGCAGCAGGGCGGTGCCCTTGGGCAGGGCGCGGATCTTGTCCGGCGGCAGGATGTTCTCCTGCCGGTACGACACCTGCCGGGAATTACCTTCCTTGCTGTGCGTGGTGCTGATGGTGCTCACGTCGTGCTGGCCGACCAGCTTGGAGATCTTCTCGACGAAGTCCGCGTCGTCCAGGCCGGCGCCGAGGAGTTTGATGGTCGCGGCGCCCCACATGGCGTCCATGCCGGCGTCGCCCCAGACGCGCTGGCCCTGCCGGTAGCTCTGCAGCAGCGTCACCACGTTGATGCCGCGGGACCCCAGGTGGCTGTACAGGTCGGGCAGGTCGGAGATCCGGCAGACGTTGGCGGCCTCGTCGAGGACCGCGGTCATCGGCGGATCCAGCCTCCCGCCCATCCGCTCCGCCGCCACGACACCGGCGCGCAGCGTCGCGTCGGCGAGACCGGCGATCACTCCGGCCGCGGAGCCGCCGCCGTCCTTCGACAGCAGGTAGAGCGTGTCGTTGGTGAGGACGTGGTGGTCCGGGCGGAACTGCGGCAGCCGCTCGTCTTTCGAGACCCAGGCCAGGATCTCCGGGTCGAGCAGGCAGGCCACGCACTGGCGGGCCGTCTCGTAGATGCCGTCGCGGGTCTCCACCGCGCCGCGCACCGTTCCCTGCAGTTGCTCGGCCATCGCCGGCATGTGGACGTCGCGCAGCACGTCGACCGGGGTCCGGTCGGACGGGTCGGCGAGCCAGCCGAGCAGCTCGGTCACCGTGGCTTCGCCGCGCGCGGCCGCCAGGAACAGCGCGGTCAGCGTGTTCTGCGCGGCGGAGATCCAGAAGTCCTTCTTCGACGAGTCGTCGTTGACCGAGGCCACGAAGTGGCCGGCCAGCCGCCGGGCGCCCTCGATGGTGACGCAGGTGGCCAGCATGTCCCACCACATCTCCCGCGGGGCGTGCGCGATGCCCTGCGGGTCGAATGTCCACACCGTGCCCGCCCTCGCGCGCTCGGCGACCGTCACCGCGTACACGTCGGACTTGTTGGAGGTGAGCAGCACCGCGCCGCGGGCCCGCAGCACCCGCGGGACGGCGATGCCGGTGGACTTCCCGGCCCGCGGTGCCATCAGGTCCAGCTCCACGTCCTCGAACGACGAGCGCAGCTCGGGGCCGTTGGGATGGAGATTGCCCAGCAGGTTGCCGGTCTCGTCCGGATGCAGCTGGTTCATGCCCTTGAGCGACGGGCGCAGGTCGCGGGCGCGGGCCTCGATGCCCTTCGGGGCCATCGACCCGAGCTCGCGCTCCCGCGCCAGCCCCTGCTGACGCGTCTTCCGCGCCACGATCTTGCGCACCACCAGGAACGCCAGCACGAGCAGGATGGAGAACAGGATGCCGATGCCCGTGTACACCGCGATCGGGTTGGCCCCCGGCCATACCCGGTCGGCGTGGCCGAGGAGCACGTTGATGTACGTTCCGATGGAGAACGACGGCGGGTGCCACCCCGCGCCGCTCACCGCCGCGCCGGTCGTACCGCCGAGCCACAGCACGCCGAAGATGGCCAGGTTGATCCCGGTGAACACGACGATCGTCCACGGGAGATAACTGTCGTTGGAGCCCTTCATCGCACACCTGCCGGACGTGAGCCGAGCAGCTCGCCGAGCCGGAAGAGCTGCTTGGGCAACGATCGCGCTGGTTTTCCGGCGCGCCAGTCGACGATCCAGGGCACGCGGATCACCGGCGCGATCGAGCGCAGCACCCGCACCCGGCTGGTCAGGGCCAGCGGCAGCGAGCCGGGCGCATCGGCGACCAGGACCAGCGTCACCAACTTCATGCCGGGCGGATGCCGGCCCTCCCGCATGGCGTTCAGCGCGCGGGAGGCCGCGCGCATGCCGGCCGCGTGGGTGCGGGCCACCAGCACCACGTGTGCCGGCTCACCCACGACCGGATCCGGCCATCGGCAACCCAGGTCGACCCCGCCGAGCACCATCGCGAGCGACGTGGCGCCGGCCCCGCCGTGGGCCGCGACCCAGCAGAAGCCGCTGTCGGACAGGCCCCGCACCGGTATCCGCCGGCGCGGCCGCTGCTGCTGGGGCGCGTCGTCGGGCCGCAGCTGCCGGCTCGTCTGCAGCCGCTCGGCCAGCGTCAGCGATCCGGTCGCCGGATCGCCGGCCCATTTGTCCCCGGTGTCCCGCTGGTCGTCGGGAGACCGCCTGCGGTCGTCGTGCTCGGGCCGTCGTGGCGGCGCCGATGGAATGCCCACGTGTATCTCATCTCCTTCCACCCGATGGGTGGCGCAGGTGGCCGCTGCCCGGCACAGCCGGGGTGCGCCCTAAACGGCGCCCGGACCGGGCCGGTTCACGCGCGCGGGCGGTTTCTCGGCGTTCTTTCGCCCGTCGATCCGTGAACTGGCCGGCGCACGCGTACGTCGTTGCGGCGACCGAACCTCCGGGAGAGCGAGGGATCGAATGAGCGGCATGGGCAGCAAGATGGGGATGGCGGCGGCGCAAGGGGCGAAGAAGGCGGCGCAGGGGGCGAGGCAGGCGCAGAAGGGGCAGAACAAGCTGGGGGAGTTGTCGGTCCAGAACGTCCTGATGATGATCCTCAGCGCGATCGTCAGCCTGCTCGGCCTTCCGCTGCTGCTGCTGGCGTTCCTGTTCCTCATCGTCATCATCCTGATGGTCGCGCTGGGCGGCTCGACGGAGATACCGAATCCGTCGGCCAGCGGCGGGGCCTGGGGCACCGCGCTGGTCGGCGGCGACGGCAAGGGCGACCTCTTGGAGAGCAGGGTGCCCAATCACGACTTTGTGAAGCCGCTCAACGATGCCGCCAAGCAGTGCGACATCCTCAGCCCGGTGATCCTCGCCGCCCAGATCGACGTGGAGTCGGACTGGGATCCCAACAAGCAGGGCCCGGACGGCAAGCTGGGTCTCTCCCAGCTGACGCCGGATCAGTTCAAGCAGTACGGCCGCGACGACGACAACAAGAACGGCGCGTCCGCCACCGACCCGACGGACTCCATCTACGCTCAGGCACGCTATCTGTGTGACCTGGCCGGCCAGGTGGAGACCATGCTCACGCAGAACCAGGTCACCGGCGACAAGCTCTCGCTGACCCTCATGGCCTACCACGAGGGCATCGACGCGGTGAGGGGCAAGGGTGGCATCGTCATCGTCAGCCCGTCGGACTACGTGATGCAGGTGCGCATGCGGTTCGCTTCCTACAAGGTCATGGACCCGGACACCATGGGCAGCCCGGCGGCGTCCGCCGCGGGGGACGGGCAGAAGGGCGCGCAGAACGCCGGCACCGTGCTGACCGAGGCGCAGTTCGATCAGATGTTCCCGAATCGGAATTCCTTCTACACGTACTCGGGGCTGACCGCGGCGATGGGCAAGTACGCCGCGTTCGCCACCACCGGCGACGCCACCGTGCAGAAGCGGGAGATGGCCGCCTTCCTGGCGAACGTGAGCCACGAATCCGGCGGTCTGCAGTACGTCGAGGAGCTCGACCAGTCGGCCTGGGGCAACTACTGCGACCCCGCCCAGCCCTACGGCTGCCCGGCGGGCAAGACCGCGTACCACGGCCGGGGCCCGCTGCAGATCAGCTGGAACACCAACTACAACGCGGCCGGCGTCGCGCTCGACGTCGACCTGCTCAACAACCCGGACAAGGTGAAGACCGACGCCGCGGTGTCCTGGGGGACCGCCCTGTGGTTCTGGATGTCCCAGAGCGGCGCGGGCGCGATGCCGGCACACACCGCCATCACCGGCGACCACGGCTTCGGCGAGACGATCCGCAGCATCAACGGCTCCATCGAGTGCAACGGCGGAAACGCCGCCCAGGTGCAGGATCGGGTCGACACGTACAAGAACTTCACCGGCATCCTCGGCGTCGAGCCGGGCGACAACCTCAGCTGCTGAAGTCCACACCGGACACACCACCGCCCGGGTGCGCTACCGTCGAACGGAAGCCGCACCCGGGCGGTGGCGATGCGGGTCACAGCCTGGGCCCGGACGGTCTCTGCGCCTGCCGTGACTGCGTGTAGGGGACACCCTGTGCGGCGGCATCCGGGTTCGAGCGCGTCAATGAGCCTCGTCCGCTCCTCGTCATGGCCGCGTCCGCCGTCGCCTGGTTGGTTTCGAGGCCTTGGGGTCTCGCCGGCCGGTCGAGCGGACGGGGCTGGTCGGCGGCGGCTCTGACTCCGCCCGTGCCGTACACCCGGCTGGGACTCGCCCACGTCTGTCGCGGTCCGCCGGACCCGGAGATCAGTTGCGACCCTCCCCGCTGAGCGGGGCCGAACCCGTCCACGTGCTCGTAGAGCGACTGGTCCGGCTCCAGCCCCACCATGCCGCTCAGGACGCTGCTCGTGTCCGCGACCACCCCCCTGGCGAACTGCCTGGGCGCGAAGCCGGGCCCGTCACTCAACTCGGACGATGCGATGGACGGCGCGATGGACGGCGCGTAATTGCTGGCGTTGTAGGAACGCGACCGGTACAGGCTGCCCGTCTCGCTCTCCTTCTCGGCCTTGCCCCGCTCGTCCAGCCGTTCGAGAGCCTTCTTGGCCAGGTTCTCCGACAGCAGGTACCCGGTGAACTTCGTTACCTGCTTCAGTCCTCTCCAGGTCGCCCGCGCCCCTTTCCAGGTCGCCCGCGCCATGCGTGCCAGCAGACCCGGGCGGCGAGCGGATCCCGCCGCGGAGCCGGAGCCCTGCTGCGGTGCCGGCGCGGCGCTCGCCGGCGCAGCGCTCGGCTGGGCCGGGGCCGACTGGTCCAGGTCCTCGTCAGCTTCGGCCGGCTTGGGCGCCTTGGAGGCCTCCCACAGCCGCCCGATCCGCTGGAAGGACTTGCGGATGCCCTCGGCGCTGAGAGCCTTGCGGATCCTGGCGATCAGCGCGCGCACCCGCTGCATGGCCGACTGTTTCGGCGGTCCCGGTGACGCCATCATGACCTCCCCTGCGCCCGAGGCGCGCTATCGATGAAACTCGAAGTCCGGATCCTGGTCGTAGTCCGGGCCGGCCTCGAACTCGAGGCCGGGCTCGGGGCCGTCGCCGGCGGCCAGGGCCGCCTCCTCGGCCGCCCGCTGGGCGGCCATCCGCTCGGCGTAGCCGTTGGACACCCACCGGGTGTTGGTGTCGTGCAGATGGCGCTCGGTGTCGGTGATCGTGACCTTGATCGGGATGCCCGGCCGGCCACCGACCTTGATCAGGAAGCGGCCACGGCCGGGAGGCTCCTCGTTCTCGCCGTGCTGCGCCCAGCCGGGCGGGGACGACCAGGACGAGACGAGCTCGATCTCCCGGCGCGACAGGCCCACCACCTTGCCCAGGTCCTCCATCTCGGCCTTGGGCAGGCCGGCGCAGGCCACCATGCCGGCGCGTTCGACGAAGCCGCGGGCCTTGGCCTTGTCGGCCTCGGAGCCGAGCGCCTCGGCGTCCTTCAGGGTGTGCGTGATCTTCGCGTCGGCCAGGCCGAGGGACCGGTTGAGACGGGTCAGCGCGTCGATGCGGTCGACGATGCCGGACGCGGCGCGCAGCGGCCGCCACAGCTCGTCGAGGATGGTGAAGAACCACCGCCGAGGTGCCAGGCCGGCGTCGGCGAGGGCGTGCGAGGCCGCCACCGTGCCGAGGCCGTCGGACCAGGCGGCCAGCATCGCCGCGGCGGTGAGCTGGCTGTCCGCCTCGCCGATGCGGGAGATGTCGATGCACACCGCGGTGGCATTGGGATCGATGTGGGTGGAGGTCCGCGAGGCGAAGGTGTCGCCCAGCGGGCCGTCCAGGATGCCCAGCAGCGAGCGGTGCAGCGGGTCCACGGCGTCGCGGTACCGCGACTCCTGGCCGCGGTCGAGCGTGATCTGCCGGACCCGCGGCGGACCTTCCTCCAGCACCCGCAGCAGGTCGGGCAACTGGTAGGCCTGTCCGCGCGGTGTGTTCTCGCGCAGGTGGCGCAGGCAGGCCGAGAGCACCGACTGCTCGTGGTCGCTGATCGGCTGGCCGCGCACGATGGTGAGCAGCGCGGCCACCATGTTGAGCACCCGGCCGTGCGTCTCCGCCTCGAGCGCCTCGCCGGCCTTGCCGCCGATCCGGGCGGCGGCCGCGCCCATCGCGCCCGGGTCGAGCACGTTGAGCCCGCCGACGCCGCGGGCGATGCGGATGACCTGCCCGCCCAGGGCCCGCACGGTGTCCGCGTAGTCCGGCTTGAGGTCGCCCAGGACCAGCGGCACCACGCCCTGCGCGGCCAGCCCGATGGCCATCCGGTTGATCAGCGTCGACTTGCCAAGACCCGGCATGCCGAGCATGAACAGCGACGGGTTGGAGATGTACCGGGCGCGGGTGAACCAGTTGAGCGGATCGCCGCACACCGTGGCCCCGGTGGCGAGGTGTTGCCCGAGGGGTACACCGGTCATGGGCGCACCTGACCCGGACGCGAACGGCCAGAGGCCGCACGCCTGCACGGTGGTGGCGCGCCACATGGTCGGCGGGTCCAGGCTGGCGACCCGGCCGCCCGCGGGGGCGAACGAACCGCGGTGCGGGATGCTGCCGTCCCGGCTCGCCTTGGTCATCCGCGCCAGGTACCGGGCCTCCGCCGCCTCGAACTCGGCCGCGCGCTTCCGCGCCTTCTTGCGGGCCCGGGGTGTCTGCTTGCCGGTCTCGTCGCGCTCCCGCGGCTGCCGCTCGATCGGCGGGACGACCAGGCCGGTGAGGGCCGTGCGGCGGCCGGACGCGCCCCGCCGCCACTGCTCGCCGAGATCCAGCACGCGCAGCTTGGTGCCGGTGCCGTTCACATCGCCTCCTGCAACTGCTGCGGCATCATGGTCTGCTCCCACGGGAGAATCCCGGCGGGCAGCGCGCAGGTGAACGCGGCCGCCTGCATCCGGTCGGCCGGGCGCATCGCGATGCGGGTGGCGCCCAGCAGGTTGCGCATCGTCACGTTGGCGTCCTGGATCTCCGCCAGCGAGTCCACGGTGACGGTCACGACCATGGAGAACTCGACCAGACCGGCGCCGGAGGCCTCCTCGGCCGCGGTCTGCTCGGCGGCGCTCACCTCCGAGGCCGCCCGGGCGCGCACCATGCCTCGCGTCGACGTGGCCATGAACTGCGCGGACCGGCGGTCGCTCTCCACGATCTTCGCCGACGTGGCCGGGTCGATCGGGCGGTACAGCAGCGCCACCCGCTTGCGCCGGATGCTTGGCGCCGGATCGAGCAGCGACCGCAGCACGCTGGCGCGGACCGTGCCGCGCGGCGCCAGGGTGAGCAGCCACGTGCGGGAGACGCCGGAGTCGTGCTGGTAGGCCTCGACCGACTCGATCGCGGCCGCCGGGCCGGCGTCCAGCCAGTCCAGCCCCGTCCCGCCGTACTGCGCGCGCAGGTCGAGCACGTCCGCCGCGACCGCCGGATCGTAGGCGACCCGCACCACCTCGGCGATCCGCTCGGCGGACATCGGCTCGGCCGAGCCCCCGCCCGCACCGATGAGCCCTGCGAGCAGGCCCTGCAGCCGCAGCGCCAGATCGGCCAGGATCTCGTCGGTGGCGCGCTTCTGGCCGCCGGGCAGCCCGTAGGTGAGGGTGATGTAGGTGTTCATCTCGGAGGACGCGTCGGGGTAGGTGTCGACCACCTCCTCCATCACCGCGCGGGCGGCCGGCGGAGCGTCCGGCGAGATCCGGGGGAGCACCTCGGTGGCGAGGCGGGTGCCCGGGTCCGGCGCGGTCTCGACGACCACGGAGGCGCCCCGCAGGCCCGGCTCGTGCGCCAGCCGGGACAGCCAGTCGCCCCACATCGCCACCCAGATGTCGACCTGGTCCGGATCGACCAGCGAACCGCCGTCCGGTTCGCAGAGGATCACCACGGTGTACAGGTTGCGGTAGCGGTGGTGCAGCACGCCGAAGGGACGGTCGAAGGGATCGCGGCCCTCCAGCATGACGACCTTGCTGAGCATGCCCGGGGGCCGGAAGCGGCCGCCGGGGCGGGCCGAGAGCGGCCCCGATGCGTACAGGTGCTGCCCGTTGGACTTGCGCCGGGCCCAGCCGATGCGTAGCGCCATGATGTTGTAGACGTTCCTTCCGTCCTGCGTGCGGATGGCCAGCGGTCCGATCACGAGCGCGATCGGCGTGCCGGCGATCAGGGCCGCCTTGATCGAGATGAGCGACGAGAGCAGGATGATGACGAGGCCGCCGAACAGGCCGATGGTGCCGACCAGCCCGAAGGCGCCGAGTCCGGCCTTGCGTGGCCGTCGCCAGTTGCCGTACGTGGGACTCTTGATGGCTTCCGTGGACATGTCTCCCCCGTCGGGTCAGCGCGATTCGTCGTGAACGCCCGGCAACGCGCTCTGCGCCACGTTGTTGGCATGGCTGCCGACCCGCCGCGCGGCGCTGGTGCCTTTGTCGATGGCGCCCGCGGTCGAGGAGAGCACCGAGGCGAGTCCGCCGAGGGCCGAGCTGGTCTTGGAACGGCCTCCTCCGCCGCCGCCTGCCGCCGACCCGGCGGCACCGCCGATTCCAGCGGCACCGGCGGCGCCCTGCGGGCCGCCACGGCCGCCGCCACCGGACGAGGCACCGCCGCCGCCGCCACCGCCGGTGCCGAGCCGGATCGCGCCGGAAGCGGCCGCGCCGGCCGTGCCGGCGGCCCCGAGAGCCACGGCGGATGTCGCGTCGCTGGACCCCAGCGCGCCCATGGCGGGCACGACGAGCCGCAGCAGCGCGGGCAGCGAGATGGCGGACAGCAGGAGCACGCCGCAGCCGGCGATGCGCATCGCCTGCTGGTCCTGGCCCCGGCTGGCGATCATGACGACGCCGGCGTAGATGACCAGACCGGTGGCCGGCTTGAAGGCGAGCCAGGCCACCATCCAGGCGATGTGCTTGCGCCACCAGGAGCTGCCCCACTCGGTCATCGAGGCCGACGCGGCCAGCGGCAGCGTGGCGGTGAGGAGGACCATGACGCCGAGCCGGATGTACAGCAGGATGATGTGGATGATGGCCGCGATGATCAGCAGAATCCCGACGATGATCAGCAGGAACGCGGTGAGGCCGTCCGTGCCGCCGCAGGAGAAGATCGTCTGCAGCTCGGCGTTGACGCCGGCCGTGTAGATGTAGTCCGTGTAGTGATCGCCGATGGCGGCGAGCTGTGAGAGGACGAAGGTCGAACCGCCGGCCACCAGGATCATCTTCATCAGGCCCTTGAGGGCGGTCGTGCCCGCCTGCCCGCGCCGTTCTATGGCCATGCGGGCGGCGGCGAAGAGTATGGAAGCGACGGCGATCCCCACCACGAGCCAGGCGATCTGCGACTTGATCGAGCTGATCGTCGTCATGTCGCCGAGCGTCGGGATGTTGTTCGCGACATCGACGAAGAGGTTGATCGCCGCGGTGAGAATCGCGTTGGCGATGTCCTTGAGGATCCCGTCGATGCCTTGGTCGATCAGTTTCGAGATGCCGCCGAATGCTCCGAGGTACAGCGGATCACCCGATGTGCACGAGGCCATGTCATACCTTCCACATCACGAAGGGGCCGGTCGCGTTCACCTGGGTGGGCGACCCGTACATGTCGCCGCCGGGCTGCGCCAGGATCTTCCAGTCGCCGCCGTCCCAGGCCACGGTGACCTCGACCGTGCCGTAGACGCCGGGCGACGCCTGGATCAGCAGCCGGATCAGCGCCTGGGCGGGCCCGTAGGACTGGATCAGGAAGCCGGCGTACTTGGACGCCGTGTACTGCGCGGTGCCGGTCCGCTGCGACGAGCGCACGATCTCGAAGATCTTGCGGTTTCCGTCATCCACGACCTGTTGCTGCATGACGGCTCGCCAGTCGTCGCCGCTCATCTGGCGGAGAATGACGCTCGCGGCCATGACCGAGCCCATCGGCGTGTGGGCGAAGCACCACAGCACCGGGCCGGTCTCCTGGACCGGCCCGGCCGACGCGGAGAGGGGCACGGGAGCGCCGTTGAGCTGCCGCCAGGTCAGGTCGGCCGGCGGCGCATTGGGCACCTTCTGGTCGGAGTCATCGGTGTGGCAGCCCGCCGGCCGTGCCGCTTCGCCGCTCCCGACGATCAGCAGCGGCCCGGCCGGCGGCGGGCCGGCGTCCGAGCGCGCCGGCCCGTTGCCACCCAACACGGCGATCAGCCCGGCCCCCAGCCCCAAGGCCAGGAACGCCGCCGAGATGAGCCAGGTGGGCTGCCGGTAGAACGGCCGCTCTTCGTCGTCGTTCTCGCGTCGAAATCTCATCGGGTGGGCTCCTCTGCGATGACCCGGCTACGACATCAGAAGAAGAACTGGACGAGCGGGCCGGCGGTCGCGACCAGGATGCAGCCGCCGAGCACCATGCCGAGCCGGCTCATGTGCTCGGAGCTCTCACCCCGCTTGTGCGAGATGGCCATCATCGTGCCGGTGATCAGGACACCGGCCACGCCCGCGGCCGTGCCGGCCCACGCGACGAGGTTGAGCGCGGTGCCGACGAGGTTGGCCAGTTCCGGGGGCGCGGTCGGGGCCGTCGGCTGCGGGACGACGCCGGCGCCGGCGCCACCCGGCGCCGGCGTCTCGGCGAGGAAGCCGGTGGCTCCCGACGAGTACAGACTGGTGAGCATGTTCGCTCCTTCGGACGGTGGTACCGATGGGGGTTGTGGCGCGCCGGTGGCGCGGATCAGATGAACGGAACAAGAAACTGCACGAGCGGTCCGGCGGACAGCCCGAGCACACAGCCGCCGATGACGGTGGCGAAACCTCGCCAGTGCTCGGACATCTCGCCCGGGTCACCGCGCCGGAGCTGAATCGCCATGGTCGTGCCGACCACGATGATGCCCAGCACGGCGCAGGCCGAGACGCACCAAGCGAGCAGGTTGAGCAGGTTGAGCAGCCCCCCGCTGTTGTCGGCGTAGGGTGCGACGCTCGGCATCGGCGGCGGAGGCAACTGGACCTTCGGCAGGTGACAGTCCACAGTGGTGGCCTGCACCGTGCCCCAGGCGGTGCACTGGGTGCAGCGTGGCTCGTAGTCGGCGCTGCACCCGGTGCCGCCGGTGATGTCGTAGTCCTTGTGGGTCGGACCCCACTTGATGTAGATGTCCAGCAGGATCTGGTCGCCCTGCTTGTAGGGGATGGTGAAGCTCGAGGTCTGCCGGACATCCAGGTCATTGCTGCAGTCGTAGTGATCGGAAGAGGCGGCCTTGACGCAGAAGTTGATGACTTCCGCCGCGTCCTGCTCGAAGTTCATGACGTAGTGGTTCTCGTCGGGGATCGGCTCCGCGTAGGCCGGCGCCGGCACGAAGACGCCGGCACCGACCGCGATGAGCACCAGGGCGACGGCGCCGATCCACCGCAACTTCTCTCGCATTCCTCCACGTCCTCCCCTCCGGCAGCAGCCCTACAACGGCGCCAAAGGCGCGCCGGTTCTGAGGGCGGGGAAAAAATTCGCGCCGGGAAGGACGCGGGCCCCGATCCACAGTGGACCGGGGCCCGCGAGCGGCGGATGGGTGAGGTCAGTGGCCGAAGGTCAGCCAGCGAATGTTGACGTAGTCGTCGGGCCGGGCGCTGGTGAAGGTCAGGTACACGTCGTGGACGCCGGTGGTCGCGTTCATGTTGCCGGGGATCGTCCGCCAGGCCTGCCAGCCGCCGGTGTTCGCCACCGCGATCGATCCGATCGGCGCGTTGACCACGCTGTCCAACCGGACCTCGACCAGCCCGGAGATGCCGTAGCCGGCGCCGGAGGCGGCCCGCACCACGAACTGGGTCGCCGCCTGGCTGCCGAAGTCGAGACCCTTGTAGCAGACCCAGTCGCCGTTGGAGATGAACCCGATGTTCTGCCCGCCCTCGGACGAGTCCATGGTCTGCACGCCCTGCTGCGTGGCGAAACCGCCTGCGGCGATCTGCGCGTACGCGCCCGAGCCCGTGCCGCCCCCGCCGGTGCTCGCCGTGTCGTCCGGCTGCGGCGCGGGAGCGACCAGCACGCGATCGTCGCCGCCGGGGGCGTCGTTGCCCGGGACGTGCTCGTTGCCGAAGGGGGTCAGCGTGATCTGCAGCGAGGACGGCTGAAAATCCTGGATGTACGACGCGTTCGGGCCGACGTCGTCGAACGGGAACGCGTACACCTTCCCGTCCGCCATGTGTTTGTGCAGGATCCGCGCGTAGTGGTTGGTGGTGTGGTTCTGGTAGAAGCTGCCCTGGTCGGTCACCGGCTGGTTCGGCTGGTCGAGCACCGATCGGTTGAAGCCCGCCCCGACGACCGCGGCCACCGCACCGCCCTCGTTGTTCGGCGCGGCCAGCATGCCGGCGCAGTAGAACACATCCAGTGTGGACGGCACGGCGAAGCGGATGCCCCCGCCGAAGTCCAGCCAGTTGTCCGCGATCCGGCCGGTGTAGGTTTTGCCGTCGCCCGCCTTGAGCGTCATGGACGTGCTCGCGTACTGCTTCCACACGTCCTGGATGTAGCCGTCGTAGTAGGTGTTCGAGAAGATGCCGGTCTCGATCCCGTGTCCCGGCGCGATGACCCGCAGGCCGTCGACGACCAGCCGCTCGAACTCGGGCTGGGCCTTCATCTCGGCGAAGATGGCGTCGCGCCCGCCGTCGGCCAGCTGGCCCGCGGAGGAAACGGCCGCGCCGGTCAGCTTCAGCGCCAGCGGGATGCTGAACATGTCCACCATCGTCGTGTTGCAGAACATCCCGCTGTCGTTGTAAGTGAACTCGACGAAGTCGTGCAGGATCGGGTACGACTGGTCGTTCACCACCCAGCCGGCCGGGTACTGCAGCGCCGCCCGGCCGTTGCCGTCGCTGACCGCCTTGAAGGTCAGCACGCCGCCGATCGAGAAGTAGATCCGGCCGGACATCTTGGGCAGCGTGAACGTGGTGTCGCCGTCCGCCGCCAGCCGGACACCGATGTCGAGATCGCCGGAGCCCGACACCGGGGTGAACACGCCGGGCTGCTTGGCGTAGCCCATCTGGCCGGACGGGTCGATGCCGACCACATACATGGTGATGGCCGAGCTGGCATATCTGGCGGTGTTGTTCACCACCGTGATCGGCAGGCCGTCGGCCGCGTCGGCGCGGGACCGCAGCGCCGACGCGACGAGGGGCACGCCGATGGCGGCCGCGCCGGCACCCACCAGGCCGAGCAGGGTTCGTCGGGACAGCACGCTACCTCCTTTGGTACGCAATGGATCGCCGTCAGCCGGCCGGGACGAGTCGCCACAGGTGGTCGGAGCTGCCGTTGTCGCCGAACTGGGTGACCTTGGCGTCGTCCTCCGTGGACATGTGATCGACCGCCATCACCAGGCCGCTCTGCGCGCTCTGGATCTTGTAGACGCCGCCGCCGGTGTCGACCAGGTTCCACTCGTTGTTGATGCTCTTCTCGTCGTTGTATTCGACGAGCGACGCCTCCGGCTCCTTGGCGGCGTTGAGCACCGCGACGATGAGCCCGTTGCCGACGTTCTTGATCTTCACGTGGCCGTCGCCGGTGCTGATGATCTGCCAGAGCTGGTCCTTGCTGGCGCTGTCCGAGTGCTGGACGAGCTGCGAGTTCAACTCCGTCGAGTGCTTCAGCGGGGACAGCAGCTTCCCGCTGTTCACGCTCACGATCTTGTACTGCTCGGTGGCCGGGCCGCCGCTCGGCGCGGGGCTCGCGGGCGCCTTGGGGCTGCCGCTCGGGGCCGGCGAGACCGGCGGCGAGCCGGCGGCCGGGTTCAGCCGCGGGTCCAGCGAGTAGTACCCGATATCCGTGTTCACCTGCGCGATGAACCGTTTGAGGCCGGGCACGGCGGCGGGCACGCCGAGCGCCTGCCGGACCGGTGTCGGGCCGACCCGGAAGCCGGCCAGCGCCAGCTGGTACGGATCGCCGCCGATCCCGCGCAGCTGGCCCACCAGGTCGCACATCGCGGTGCCGAGGGTGGCGATCGCCTTGCCCGGATCCCACGGCGAGTCGTTCGGCTTCGTGTACTGGCTCCACACGTCGGGGGAGAACTGCGCGATCCCCATCTGCCCGAGCGACGAGCGCTTGTTGGGGTTGAACGCGGACGACGCCATCAGCTGCGCGGCCACCTTCACCGGCGTCACCTCCGGGCACTTCCCGCCCGTGGCCAGCACCGCCGGCAGATCCTCGGCCGGGACCGGCACCTGGCTCGGCTGCGGCGCGCTCGAGCCGTTCGACGCCGGCGCGCTCGGACCGTCGTCACCGCTGAAGGGGGGCTGCTTCACGTACCAGTTCGTATAGCCGTTCACGGTGTCCACGTAGGACTGTGCGGCGCTGGGCACGCCCTTGGCGCTCTTCACCCTGGCGAGGCCGTCGTGGTACGCGGCCAGCGCCTCCTTCCACACGTCTCCGCCGAGCTGGCTCGCGCGCACCTGGCCCAGGAGGTCGCACATGTTGTGCGCGAGCGCGTAGTACTTCGCCTGGGTGTCGTTCGCGTTGGCGTCCGGCCACGGCGCCCACTTCTTGAAGTCGGACGACGTCATGTCCCCGGCCAGCACCTGGCCGGCCAGGCGCGGGCCGCTCAGATCCCGGCACGACAGCGCGGCGAGCGACAGCGTCTGCGCCGTCGCGTCGTCGATCGGCTTGCCCTCGATCTCGCTGTCGCTCGCGCCGGCGATACCGAATCCGATGAACGCGATGATCGCGCTGCAAACTGCCAGTACGCTCGCCACGGCGATCACCGTCGCCCGGCTCGTACCCTGCAGGAGTCTGGCCACTCGGGTCACAGCTGGTCCCTTTTCGGGTCGTTGGCGGATGTCCAGGCCCCCAACAACGGCGCTCGCACGCCCCCGGTTCACGGAACATCAGCCCAACATCGCGGTGACCGCCGGGACGGCCGGGCCACCGCACCCGAGTCACGCGTCGACCGAGCCGATCGCCCGGCGCAGCGCCACCAGGGCATAGTGCGCGCGGGACTTGACCGTGCCGGTCGGCACGCCGATCCGCGCCGCCGCCTCGGCCAGCGTCGACCCGCGGAAGTACAGCTCGGCGATCACCGTGCGGTGCTCCGGGGACAGGCTGTGCAGCGCCCGGCGCACGGTCGCGCTGGTGAGCATCCGATCGACCGCGTCGCCCGGCATGGCGACCCGGCTGAAGTCCGTGTCGGACGGCTCGACCGGCCGCGCCCGCCGGGCCCGGGCCAGGTCGATGGCCTTGTTGCGGGCGACCGTGAACAGCCACGGCCGCACCGACTGCGGCGCGGCGAGCAGCTGGTCCATGTGCTTCCAGGCGCGCACGATGGTCTCCTGCATGATGTCCTCGGCCACCGACTCGTTGTCCAGGTTGAGCCGGAGCAGATAGAGCATCAAGGCCGGTACGTGCACCCGGTAGATCTCGCGCATCAGCCGGTCCGCCGCGGCGTCCGCCCGGATCCCGCCGGCCGCCGGTGCCTGCTTCGACGGACGGCTGGTGGCGCGTTCGCGCACCGGTCGTTCCGCATACATCGTTGTCAACTCGAGCCTCCTATGCGCGTCTTCCAACGCCCAGTGAGACTGCACGCTAATTTCGCGTTGAACCGCGGGCATGAATCGAAGGGCCCATATTTCGGCTTTCCGGACCCATCTTTCGGGACCCGGCCCGGGCCGGCGGCCGCCGCGCCCGCTACGACGGCGGCCGCCGACCTCACGGTCGCCGTGAACGCACGTTCGCGCGGGTCCGCGCCGGGACGGCCGGCGGGGCCGCGACGAGGGCAGCGCTACGCCGGGGCGCCCCGGGCGATCTCATGCGTGCGGCCTCCGCTCGCGCCCGATCGAACTCGCCCCACGCGTCGTAATTCTCCTGCCGCTCCAGCGGTGCGCGCGGGTCGTCGCGGCGCATGTCCAGGACATCCGCCTGGTCGCTGCCGACCTGTGCGGACGCCTGTGCCAGCCGATCGAGCTCACGCGACCGCGATGTCATCCACGCCGCGTACACCCGTTGTTCTTCCGCCTCGGTCTCGATGGCCTGACCTCCGTTCGGCAATCCCAGCTGTCGAGGCCATCAACGTCGGTGCGGCGTCACCGGTTCGCGCCCCGACGGGTCTTCTTCGGTGGCGCCGCACCGGAAGCGGCCGGTCAGGAGATGGTGATCTTGTCGATGTCCGGCGCGGCCGATTGCTCATTGAACAGCGCCACGTTCACCGCACCCGCCGGGATCGTCGCGGTGAAGGTCAGCCGGCGCGGGGCCTCCCAGCTCGTGCCGTCGATGGTGACGACGTACGGCGGTCCGTCGTTGATCGAGACCTTGAGCATGCGCGGCCCGTCGGTTTCGTAGACGACGGTGACGGTGCGGGTGCCGGCCACGTTCGCGTTGGCGCGGACCACCACACGGTTGACGCCCGTGATGTAGCGCACCCGGGCGCCGCCGTCGCAGGTGGAACAGTCGACGACGCCCGCGCCGCCGAAGAGGGTGTTGCCGGGGTCCTCGGCCTGGACGCTGATCGGCACGAACGCGGGCGGCGCGGTCCGCACCGGCTGGCCCGCGGCCGGGGTGCTCGCCGGAGTCGTGGCCGCGGCCGGGCTGGTCGGGGCCGATGCGTCCGGCTCGCCGCCGGGCACGTCGAGCGGACCGGCGGTCGGCGGCGGCACGACCTCCGGCACGGCGGCGTCGTGCTGTGCGCCCTCCGTGCTGGACCGCCCTCCACCCGTGATCAGGCCCAGCGTGATCACGGCCACCGCCACCAGCACAGTCATGACGACGGATCGCACGAGGCGCCGCTGCCGGAGACCCCGGTGGCGGCCGTAGATCCCGTCAGACATGTTCAGGAGGGTAACGGCCGGGCGGCCGGGCGCTCTTGAGTCGAAAGGCCCAGCGTGGTCCCGGGCGAGACCCATCGCGGCCCGGGTAGGCGTTGCGGGAAAGCCGCAGCGGGGGTGCGGGGCGGTACCGAACCGGCGGACGGAAGCGGGCGGCACGCTTGGGCCATGTCGTCTCATCGGCGCGCGGCCGCGCTGCTGGTGCTCTGCGCGCTCGTCGCGGGGTGCGGCCCGGCGGCGCCCGGGAAGACCGCCGGGTCCGCCGGCCCGGGGACGGCGGGCGGCGGGGCGTCGGGCGGGGGATCGGCCGCGCCGAGCGGGTCCGGACTGACCGCGGCGCAGCTGGCCCGGATCCCGCACTTCGGCGCGCCGCCCAAGCCGAAGCCGATCACCGTGCCGGACGGGGCGTCGGCCGGGTGGTACAGCGCCATCCCGACCGACCAGCCGGTGGCCTTCATCACCATCGACGACGGCTGGACGAAGCGGCCCGAGGCCGAGGCGCTCCTGCGCGCCGCGCACGTGCCGGTGACGCTGTTCCTGGAGATCAACGCCATCAAGTCCGATCCGGGGTACTTCACCCGCCTGCAGCAGGCCGGCGCGGTCATCGAGGCGCACACGATCAGCCATCCGGAGCTCAAGGGAAAGTCGTACGAGGTGCAGCAGCACGAGATCTGCGGCTCCGCCGACGAGCTCGGCCGGCTCTACGGGCGGCGGCCGGTGCTGTTCCGCCCGCCGTTCGGCGACAAGGACGCCACCACGCTCAAGGTGGTGCACGACTGCGGGATGAAGGCCGCCTTCTACTGGAAGGAGACCACGGACAAGGGGATCGTGCGCTACCAGCAGGGCCACGCCGTCAAGGCCGGTGACATCCTGCTGATGCACTTCCGCCCGGCCTTCGTCGACGACTTCATCGCCGTGCTGCAGGCCATCGCCGCGGCCGGGCTGACCCCGGCGCGGCTGGAGGACTACATCGCCTGAGCACCTCGGTGTCGCCTGGCGCGGCCCGGCTTCCTCGCCGTGGTGCAGGCCGTTGCCGCAGCTGGAGATCTACGTCGCCTGAGCCGGCAGGTCCAGCCGCACCTCGGTGCCGCTCGGCGCGGCCCGGTCGACGTGCAGGGCGGCGCCGAGCAGCTCGGCCCGCTCGCGCATGCCGTGCAGCCCGTGCCCGGCGGCGAACCCGTCCGTCGGCGGCCCGCACCCGTCGTCGCGCACCACCACCCGCAGCCCGGCCCCGTGCGGCCCGGCCTCGATGCGAATCCGCGCGGCGCCCGCGTGGCGGACGGCGTTGGTCAGCGCCTCCTGCACGATGCGGTACACCGCGGTCTCGGCCGGCGCCGGCAGCCGCGGCAGCCCGTCCACCGCCGCCTCGACGTCCAGGCCGTCGCGGTCGCGCGCGTGCCGGGCCAGGTCCTCCAGCGCCGCCGCCAGCCCCAGCGCGTCGAGCGCCAGGGGGCGCATCTGCGCGATGAGCCGGCGCAGCGACTGGATCTGCCGGCCCACGATCTCCCGGGCCTCCGCGACCCCGGCCGGCTGCGAAGGGTTCCGGGCCGCGGCGAGCGCGCCCAGGAGCACATGGGCCGCGGCCAGCTCCTGCAGGGTGTCGTCGTGCAGCTCGCGGGCCCAGCGGCGGCGCTCGGCCTCGGCCCCGTCGAGGCGGGCGCGGGCGTCGCGCAGCCGGGCCCGGCGCCGCTCCACCGCGGCCTCGCGCAGCGCCAGGCCGGCCGTGGCGAACAGCAGGGCCACCGGGATGAGCAGCAGCAGGACCTCGGGGGCGGGCCGGACGCTACCCTGCCAGAGCCCGGCCACGGCGATGAGCGCCGAGATGCCGGCCGCGGCCAGCAGCCGGGCCCGCACCGCGAACCGCCGGGCGCCCGCGGCCGGCGTCACCGCCAGCGCCAGCAGGAACGCCGCCCCGGCACCGACGCCGGCCCACAGCTCCGCCCGCGGGCTGACGCCGCCCAGCTCCAGCACGATCCCGGCGGCGAGCAGGCCCGCCCCGGCCGCGGCCAGCGCGGCGGCGGCCGGGCCCGGCACCCGGACGCGTCTCACCGCAGCAGCCCGATCCGCCGGGCCGCGGCTTGTTCGTGGCGCGTATGTGCGGCGGGGCGGCTCATCGCAGCAGCCCGATCCGCCGGGCGGCGGCTTGTTCGTGGCGCGTATGTGCGGCGGGGCGGCTCATCGCAGCAGCCCGATCCGCCGGGCGGCGGCGACCAGCTCCGCGCGGCTGGTCGTGCCCAGCCGGGTGCGCAGGTTGGCGCGGTGGGTCTCGACGGTGCGCAGGCTCACCGACAGGCGCTTGGCGATCTCGGCGTTGGTATGGCCGCCGGCCAGCAGCGTCAGCACGTCGCGCTCGCGCGGGCTGAGCTCGTCGGCGGGGGCCGGTCGACTGCGGGCCAGGCGCGCGCCGAGCTCGGCGTCGACGTACACCGAGCCGGCCATCACCGTCTCCACCGCCCGCAGCAGCTCGTCCGCGGCCGCCTCCTTGAGCACGTAGCCGTGCACGCCCCCGGCGAACGCCTCCCGGGCGAACGACACGTCGTCGTGCATCGTGAGCACCACGATCCGCGGCGGCGGGTCGGCCGCCAGCAGCTCGGGCAGCACCGGCAGCGCGCTGTCCGCGCCGAAGCTCAGGTCGAGCACGATGAGGTCCGGCCGCAGCCGGTGCGCGACCGCGCGCAGCTCCTCGAGGCCGGCCGCCTCGCCCTCGACGCGGCAGCGCGGGTCGGCGGCGAGCAGGGCGCGCAGCCCGGCCCGCACCACGAGATGGTCGTCGGCGAGGAGAATCCGCCATCCGCCGGTCGTCTCGGTCATACCGTCGTTTGTACCGCGCGCCCTCGCTGAGTCTGAAATGCATCCCAATGCAAACTATGGCGTTCAATATATATGTGGGTCATTGTGTTGGGGCGGGTGCTGACCGCCCGCCGGCCGCCGACCGGTCTGGGATGCCGATCGCCCGGCCGTTGCCAAGATTGGAGGGCACTGCGTGCCTCACTCCCGCGCCGGCCTCGACCGGCACTCATCGGCCGCCCGCCTGACCGCGGCCATCATCGGACTGCTGACGGTCCTCGCCGCGATCCTCGTGACCCCGCGCCCGGCGCTCGCCGACGGCACCTCACCGGTCCAGACCGTGGACATCGACTCGGGCGGCCCCGGCGACGCGTTCGTGACCGGCGGCCTGCCGGCGTCGAACACGACCGGTTCCAACGGCCTGCCGAACTGGAGCCGGACGGTGGCGCATCCGATTTCGCAGGAGAATTGGAATACGTACCGTTTCCTGGAGTCGGGTTACACGATCGAGCATTTGCAGCCCGGGGTGCAGTATGAGGTGCGGCTGTATTTTTGTGATTGGTATTGGACGCAGGTCGGTAAGCGGATTTTCGACGTGGCGATCAATGGCACTACGGTGTTGCATGATTTTGATGTGCTGGCGACGGCGGTGGCGGCCGGTTTCGATGGTCGGTATCCGGGTGTGGAGCGTGATTTCGTGGTTGCCGCCGATGCGGCGGGTACGATCAGCGTCAACCTGATCCGGGGCTCCGCCGACCAGCCCCTCATCAACGCCATCGTCGTCCACTCGCCGAGCACCCTGGAGGTCGACTCGGGCGGCCCCGGCGACGCGTTCGTGACCGGCGGCCTGCCGGCGTCGAACACGACCGGTTCCAACGGCCTGCCGAACTGGAGCCGGACGGTGGCGCATCCGATTTCGCAGGAGAATTGGAATACGTACCGTTTCCTGGAGTCGGGTTACACGATCGAGCATTTGCAGCCCGGGGTGCAGTATGAGGTGCGGCTGTATTTTTGTGATTGGTATTGGACGCAGGTCGGCAAGCGGATTTTCGACGTGGCGATCAACGGCACTACGGTGTTGCATGATTTTGATGTGCTGGCGACGGCGGTGGCGGCCGGTTTCGATGGTCGGTATCCGGGTGTGGAGCGTGATTTCGTGGTCGCCGCGGATGCGGCGGGTACCATCAGCGTCAACCTGATCCGGGGCCCCGCCGACCAGCCCCTCATCAACGCGCTCGTCGTGACAACCGTGGACTGATTGTCCGGGCCGTGCCGCCTCGCCGGGCGGCACGGCCCTACGGCCAGTCGCGCATCAGGCCCTCGCCGGCGAAGATGTGGCCGGTGTGCGGCTCGGCGACACTCAGCGTGGCGACGGTTCGCCCGGAGGTGTCCAGCGCCTCGATGCTGAGCGAGGCCGGGACCGGGGCGATGATCACGCCGACGCCGCCCGACAGGGCCACGTGCTGGTCCTGGCCGCCGTCGATCCGCAGCTCCGTCGCCTCCGGCGGGGCTAGCACCAGCAGGCGCTCGGAGAGCTCGACCCGGTCGTCGGCGGGCAGGCGTACCGCCACCATGGCATCCGACGGCGCGACCGCAGTGGTCAGCCGGGCGGTCGGGTAGCCGCGGAGGTTGGCCGGGGGCGGCTCGCCGTGGACGAAGTCGACCAGCAGCGCGTCGCCGGTGCCGGTCACCGCGCACACCTGCACCGCCCCGTCACCCAGGTCGCCGAGCGCGACGACGACCGGCCGGAGCTCGCCCGGCGGGGTACCGCCCCAGAGGATGCGCCGGCCGCGCGCCTCGAGATCCGGTATCGCGGGCCACGACCACAACACCTCCTTGACCATGTCGGGATCGGCGTATCCGCGCGGGGCCGGCGGCGGGCTGTTCGCGTGCTTGGGGGGAGTGACGGGCGAGCTGGAGTACACCGTCTCGCGCAGCACTCCGTCGCAGGTGACCCGCCACAGCCGGTTGGCGGGCCCGTTGGTGACGAAGTCCCCGCCCCCGGCCCAGGTGCGCGCGAGCGTGCCGTCCGGGCGGACGTGCGTCGTCGCGGCCCACTCGGCGCTGCAGCCGGGCGGCGCCAGCGCGACCGTGGCGGGCCCCTCCTGCAGGTGCACCGAGAACGGCGACAGCGCGCCCATCTCGCCGCTGTGCCCGTCGACCAGTTCCGCGACCGGGGTGCCCATGGGCGCGGACGAGCCCACATAGAGCGCCCGCCGGTCGTCGTGGAACACCGCGCCGAATACCCGCTCGCCGCCCACGTCGGCTACGAACAGCACCTGCACCCGGTCGAGCTCCGGCCGGGCGCGCCAGTTCCCGGCCGCCGCCCGCAGCCCGTCGGCGATCGCGTCGACCAGCCCCGGCTCGGCCGCGGCGTTGCCCCGCACCGGCGCGTCGAGGATCCGGCGGGTCCATTCGGTCAGCGGCTCGTCCAGCGGCTGCCCGTCGTAGAAGGGACGATGAGGGGAGGGGTACGGCTCGGGGCCCGCCGGTGCGACCAGCACCTGCCCGCCGAGCAGCGCGGCGGCGATCACCGCACCGAGCGCCGGACCACCCCACCGCCAGACCCGCCGACGCCGGCGCCGCCGCAGCAGCCGCCCGAGCGGGTCGGGCGCGGGCCGCACCCCGGCGACCGACCGGCCGAGCTCTTCGCGCAGCCGCTCCTCCAGCGTGCTCATCGTGCGCTCCTCTGCGTGTCCCCGGCCTCCAGCACCCCGCGCAGCCGCGCCAGCCTGCGCGACGCCTGGCTCTTCACGGTAGTCAATGAACGTAAAAAGCCAAGAAACCTTGGTGGCCAGCGAAACCGCCCCTGACCAGGGACATCCTGCGTGGTGCGACCGCACCCGCTGCACCGCCGACCCCGCCTCTCAGGCCAACGGGTACCGGTCGGGTGTCGGTGGACAGCACCGATCGGCCGACCTTCCGCTGAACCTGCGGGCGGGTATGTGGCCGATCCCGCCGCACGCCGTGGCGTTTCTGTCCGAAGCCGTCGCGCCGTGGCGTTGCTCAACCTACCTGCGGATCACCGTCGACAGCGACACCGAGCTTTCCATGCCGGTCGACAACGCCGCTGCGCTGCTCGCCGCACTGTCCGCGCTCGTCGCCTCCGCGATGACCGACGCGGAGGTGACCCGATGAAGACCCGAACCGACAAGGCGCTGCTGACCCTCACCGCGCTGTTCGTCGCCGGTCTGGCCATCGTCGCGGGCGCCATCTCGTTCTCGCACATGCGGGAGTTGGCAACCCACCATGACCAACTCGGGTGGAAGTCGTACGCCTTCCCGATCAGCGTGGACGGTCTCGAAATCGTGGCGAGCCTGTACCTGGTGGCGCAGCGTCGCGCCGGGCGGGCGACCGGTTGGGTGCCGTGGGTGGCGCTGATCGTCGGCACGGCCGCGAGTCTCACCGCGAACGTCGCGGTCGGGGGCGCGGACCCGATCGGCAAGGCGCTTGCGGGGTGGCCGGCGTTGTCCATGCTCGTCTCGGTGAAGCTTCTGTTCGCCATGTTCGATCATGAGGACGATGACCACCGGACGGCGGTCCGGGACGATCAGCGGACGGCCGTCATCGTCCCGGACGTCCGTGGGCCGGTCCAGCAGACCGGACGGGACGACGCGGCACCGTCCGGGACGGCCCACGGCGAGCGGACGAACGCCCCCGTGCCGTCCGCGACCGGCCCGGCCAACCGGCCCGCCGACCACGCGCCGGGCAAGGAGGCTGACGAGGGCCAGCGTGCCGCGACGAGAACCGGCGTCCCGGGTGCTGGGGCGGCGGCGGGGCGAGATATCCGCACCGTGGCGCACCTCGTGCCGGCGGCGCGGGCGGCGCGCGTCAGCCTCGCTGCCGCTGGCCGGTCGCTGTCGCGGGACAACCTCGCCGATGCCATGCGCGACGACGGGCACGGCGTGTCCAACGAACGCGCCTCACTCCTCGTCAAGATCCTCAAGGCAGAGGAGAGTGTGGTATCGCTGGATTCTGTCTCGGCCGCTACGGTCGCACGCACCGAGGACGGATCGGGCGTTGCGGCGTAGCCGAACGGCCGACGTCGACCTTGCCCCCTGTCCGAATGCCCCTCCCGGCTCTGCGGGCGACCGTCCGGGAGGCAGGCAAGTCGGTATGTGCCCGACCCCATGTCTCCACCGGTGCCGAGGAAGGCGCACAGCGACGGTGGACCGGATGCGGAGCTGAACGCGCGAGAGCCCCCGGTTCAGTGCCGGGGGCTCTCGCGCGTGGCAGATCAGATGCGATCGTTCTTCAGGGCTGCGATGAACGCGGCGAAGTCTTCCGGCTCGAACACGAGGGCCGCACCCTCCGAGTCCTTGCTGTCCCGCACGGCGACGATGCCGGGCAGGTTGTCGGCGACCTCCACGCAGTTGCCGCCGTTGCTCCCGCTACGAGTGCTCTTGCGCCAGCTGGCACCGGAAAGGTCATGCATCGTCGTGCTCCTTGGCAAGCGTTATCATCAGTTCTTTGGAACCCTCCACGTCGAGGACCAGGTCGTCCAGCGCATTCCACACGCCCTCGTACGTTTCGACTTCGGCCGGCTTGTCCAGGTAGAGGGCACCGGTGAGCCCTTCGCTGTAGACGGTGGTCGGCTCTGCCGGCCGAGCTTCCTCGGCTCGAAAGTCGAGGATGACGAATGGCCCGCTCTGCGATGCGCGATGCGGGCCGACCGTCATCGGCAGTACGCGGACGTGGACGTTCTTGGCGTCGGATGCCTCAGCAAGGTGCAGGAGTTGTCCCCGCATGCCGGCCCGATCGGCGATTGGTCGCCGGAGCACGCTCTCATCGAGGATCACGTCGAGGGCTGGGGGTCTCGGCACGCGGCGCGCTAGCAATCGCTGGCGCTGCATCCGCAGGCTCACAAGTCGAGCAACCTTCTCCTCCGAGTGATCAGGGTTGGTGCGGAATACGGCGGCGGCGTACTCCTTGGTTTGCAGTAGGCCAGGAACGATGACCGGGTCATACTGCCGTAGCTCACTAGCGGCGGCCTCCAGGCTGACGTACAGCTCGAACCAGTCGGGCATCGCGCCGTCAAATGACGCCCACCAGCCTTGAGCCTTGGTCTCGGCGGCGAGCGCGACAAGCACATCCGTCATGATCGAGTCGACCTGGAACAGGCGGGCAAGCGCGAGCACCTCGACCTTCTTCAACGGAGCCTCGCCAGCCTCGATCCGGTAGATCTTTGACCGACCAACCTCGATCTCCGATGCCGCCGCTGGCACGCTGACGCCCGCCTTCTCGCGGGCTTCCTTGAGTAGCCGACCGAGTTGGCGACGGGGCACGGACGAGCCTGCCGAGTCGGTCACTTACCCACCTCCTGTCTCAGTATCGACGCTCCTGCGGTCCCAAATGAAACACCCAATCGGACCTAACTGGAACACCGGATTCCCGAATCGGGATTCTCATCGAGAAGTGTTGCATCGAAGGAATCCGCTACGCCAGGATCTCATCTAGTGGTGCTCGTGTCACTGCCGGTAGGCGCGGCATGGGCACCCAACCAGACTCCCGGTCCGACCTCACGGCCAACGTAGGGATTCAGCGGGCGCGGGAACGGGGGTCTTCCGTCGCAGCGGAAAGCCCCCGCTGCATAGGCGCACTGGGTTGGAGGGAGCAATGGTTTCAGCACGGGTGAGCATCGGGACGGTCCTCGATGCCGCGCAGGACGTGATCGACAAACACCAGACGTCCATCCAGCACTTCGGACGGTGCGTAGCATGCGGCCGGGACTGGCCGTGCGCCGCTGTGGAGCGTGCGATCCAGACGTTCTACGAGGCCGACCGGCTCCCCACGCGGACCCGGATGCCGCTGACCGAAGCGGTGGGCGTGCGAGTCTCGCCGGTGGACTGGTTCGGCTCGGGACGGGTGACGACGGTTGCGCAGGGTGGCCCGGTGCCCCGTGCCTGGAAGTGGAGGCAGGCGCGGTGACCACGACGGAGCCGCTGACCGCGGACGGGCTGCGCGGGGTGCTGGCCCGATCTTGACCTGCGCGATCCGGTCCCAGCGCCACGAGCAGCGGATCTGCCGGAGGCGGGCCAGGACAACCGCGCTTGAGCTGATCACCGGCGACAACGCGTTACCCATCACCTTGCAAGTTGGACGAAGGATCACGCCCGAGAGCAGCACCGAGTCTCGCGCACACTTCTGCACAGCCTCTTGAGACGCTGGTAGGCGTCACGCAGACTCGCTCACATCGCATCCACACAGGACCCAGGGAGGACCAGAATGTCGCTACGGTTCATCGGCAAGGACGCGGAAAGCCCGAACAACGGCTCGCCTACGGTATGGGTGGACGAGGAGGACGACAGCATCGTGATTCAGGGCTGGAAGATCACCGACGCGATGACGCTCGCGGCCATCGAGGCAACCGGCCCGATCCCCGGGCACGAGACGGTCGTTAGGCTGCCGCGCCGCATGGCGTCGATCCTCGGGGAGGTAGTTGGTGGCAACCTCGGAGACCGCTAGGCTTCTCGTCGCTGCTTCCCGGTCTGCCTATCACCTGGAGCTGCGCGACGCATACACGCCGAACGACCCCGACTGGCTCGACTGGCAAGCGGGCAACCACTTCGACCCCGCCGAGCGCTGGTACGAGTGGCACAGGCTCATCAAGGAGACCACCGGTCGCGGCGTCGTCATCCGCAGAGCCCGCATCATCTCCGAGCCGGTCACCGACTACGTGATCTTCGAGTACGACGTCACCGAGGCACACAACATCGCATCGGGCGAGTCCGTCCGCTGGCTCTCCCGCTCGCAAGCCTCCGATCTCCTCATGCCGCCTACGGACTTCTGGGTCATCGACGGCGTGACGGTGTTCAACCACTTCGACGGCTTCGGCAACTGGGTAGGCGAGGAGGTCCGCGACGACCCCGAGCTGGCCCGCCGGTTAACCGAGGCGTTCTACGCCGTGTGGAACCGCGCGACACCGCACGACGCCTACCGGCCACTGACGAGCTAAACCTCCGTTGTCCGCGTCCTCGTCGTCTAGTGCCCAGCAAGCCCGCGAAGCCCTCGGGCTGAGACTTCGCGAGATCCGCGTGGAGGCTGGGCTCACGGCGTCGGCGCTCGCGGTGCTCATGGGCAGGCACCACGCGAAGGTGTCGCGGATCGAACATGGTTCCGCGGCACCTTCCGAGGCGGACATTCGCGCGTGGTGCAACCACTGCGGCGTGTCCGACCAGATCCCGGACCTCCTCGCCACACTCCGCGCCGTAGAGACGATGTGGGTCGAGTGGCGCCGCATGGAGCAGGCCGGTCTACGGCACGCTCAAGAGGCGATCTGGCCGCTCTACCAACGGACCCGACAGTTCCGCGCCTACACGCCGAGCCTGCTCCCGGGCGTGCTCCAGACAAGGGCGTACACAACCGCGATCCTCACCGCGATCGGACGTCGCCGCGCCGTCCCGGATGACATCGAAGACGCCGTCGCCGTCCGCATGGAACGCAAGGCCATTCTCCACGACGCGCGGCATCGCTTCGCGTTCCTGATCGAGGAGTCAGCTCTGACCGCTGGAGTCGGCGGAGCCGAGGTCATGATCGGACAGCTCGGCCACCTGATCGAGCTGTCGGCCGCGCCAACGGTGAGCCTAGGAGTCCTGCCGGCCCGCCCTGACCGCGACGACGCTTGGCCCGTCGAGGGCTTCTGGATGTTCGATGACGAACAGGTTCAAGTCGAGCTGGTCTCCGGGCACCTCACCGTCACCCAGCCACGCGAGATCGCAATGTACGCCCAGGTCTTCACCGAGCTGGCTGAGGCCGCGCTGTACGGGCCGGCCGCCCGCTCCCGTATCACCGCCGCGATCGACGCGACGGGCGCCTGAGCAGATTCGATCGCACACTTCCGCACACTCGTTGAGCTGCGATCCCCCGGCTACCTAACGTTGCTTTCCGAGATGAGGCAATTACCGGCAACTCGGACTCCCCACAGCTGCGCTCGCTGAGACCGGTGCGGTGGTGGGTGATCGGCGGGGTGCGCGCAGCTCGGGCGTGTTGTGCGCTCTCGTGCGCCGTGACGGTCGGCGCGTACTCCGCCACTTTCAACAGGCGAGATCGAGCGCGGCAGGGCGTGCACCGCTGCGGAGTGCATGCCCGGAGTGGCCGTTCGGGATGGATGTGGAGACGTCGGACGTGACACAGCGACGGAGAGGCGATTTCGGTGACGAGTCGTGACATGCTCGCCGCCCGCGTGGAGGCGGGGGCCGGGCGCGGTTCGTCGGCGGTTGTGCCGGTCGGACAGCCGTGGGCAACCGGGACGGTGGGCTGCCTTCATGCGCCGGCTTGCGGCTGTGATGTGGCAGTGGCCCGGTGGACAGGTCGGGAGATCCGGATGTTGCGTGAGGCGTTGCGGTTGAGTGTGCGCGCGTTCGCGGAGCGGTTGGGGATGGCTGTGTCGACGGTGCAGCGGTGGGAGGACCGGCATCGGCCGTCGCCGCCGAGTCAGGCGACGCAGTCGGTGTTGGATGACGCGCTGCGGCTGGCCGGTGTGGACGCGCGGACGCGGTTCCGGATGCTGGTGCTGGCCTCGCTGGGCGCGCCCGACAGTGGGGTGGTCGGTGACGCCGGGGCGATCCCTGCCTCGGGTGGTGGCGCATGGTTGCGGGTGGCGTCGTGACGGGCGCGGTGGTGCGGCGGTGCCGGTGCGGGACGCGGTTGGCGCGGGACCATGCCGGGGATTGGTGCGGGCCGTGCGAGGTGCGGCGGTTGCAGCTGGAGGCGGCGCCGCCTCGGGTTCCGCCAGAGTTCTGGGACCATCCGCCCCTGGCTGAGGCGCTCGCTGCGCAGCATATGGGGCAGGTGTTGCGGGCGTATCGGCGGCATCCGTGGCATGGCGGGCAGGGGATACCGCAGCCCGTGGTGGGCGGCTGGCTGGGGTTGGCGCAGACGCAGGTGAGCCGGTTGGAGACGGGCCGGGCGCGGAAGCATCTGGACTGGCTGACGTTCGTTGCGCGGACCCTGCGGATTCCGCGGGAGCGGTTGTGGTTCGCGATGGACGACGATCCCGGAACACCTGGTGAGGTGGTGGCGCCGAGGGTGGCGCCGCGTGTGCCGAACGAGCTGCTGCGCGGGGCCAGGCTGGCGCGGGTGTCGCCGTCCGGGTCGGGCCGGGCGCTGTCGCGGCAGGAGTTGGCCGACGCACTGAACGCCTGGGTGTACACCCAGCACGGCCGTGATATCGGGCTCACCGAGCGGTCGATCGGGAAGTTGGAACGTGGCGATACCCGGTGGCCGTCGGTCCTGGTGCGGGATGCGCTGCGGGCGGTGCTGGGTGTGGCGAGTGATGCCGAGCTGGGGCTGTTCCGGATCAGGGACTACATGGCGCCGCTGCCCGCGGGTGACGCGACCGGCGCGCAGCCATCGCAGGCCGGGCAACCGGCGGCGCCGGGGCTGGTCCAGGTCGGGCCTGACGGGGCCGTGTTCGATGTGGACGGCAGGCAGGCTCGGGACGGGTGGCCGGCGGTGCAGGTGGTCGTTGCGGCGGGCGCGATGGCGAGCATCACGGTTGCCGATGGCGGCACGGGCGGGCCGCTGATACGGCTGCTGGTGTCTGGGACTGACGCCCTGACCGGGCACGCGGCCGAGGTCGACGGCCCGGACGGCGGGCGGGTGTACTCGATGGCGGCATGGCGGGGGCGGCGATGACGGCCGGGCGGGCACCGTTGCCCGGGCAGGAGCCTGGCGCGGCGCAACGGCAGTTCGGCGCGGACCTGCGGCACTGGCGCACGGTGCGGGGCTGGCCGCAACGGGAGCTGGCCGAGCGGGTCAACTACAGCCGGGAGTTCGTGGCGATGGTGGAGCGCGGCGCGCGGTGGCCGACCGAGGATTTCGCCCGACGCGCGGATGCGGTGCTGGCCACGGGTGGGGTGCTGCTGTCGCGGTGGCCTGAGGTGGAGGCGGAACGCGCGGCGGTGATGCCGTCGCTGCAACCGCGCGCCCTCGCTGCGGTGCTGCCGTTGCGGCGTGCGGAGCCGGACCGGTCCACCTCGGATGCCCCGGTGACCGGCGATCCCCTCGCGGCGATGGTGATCGACGTGTTGCGGGCGTGTCCGGGCGCCCGGGTGGCGGTCTTCGCCATGGACGGTGACGGAACGGGTCCGGCGTCTACGGGCGATCGTGACGGGTCCGCCGTGGTCCACCTCGCGAACTTCCGCACCGGGACGACTCGGCGGCGGGCGAACGGAGCGCGGCAGTGAACGCCGACGGTGTGGCGGACCGGGTGGCCGGCTGATGGCGCCGCCACCGAAGGCGCTGGAACCGTTTGTGTCGGCGCGGCATTTCCTCGGCACGGAGCTGCGCAGGTGGCGGGAGC
Source organism: Dactylosporangium sp. CA-092794 (assembly GCF_050948465.1). NCBI lineage: Bacteria > Bacillati > Actinomycetota > Actinomycetes > Micromonosporales > Micromonosporaceae > Dactylosporangium > Dactylosporangium sp. CA-092794. Next base: position 3,673,857 of record NZ_CP192044.1, read on the forward strand.
TGCGCGGGCTGTCCTCGGTGCAACTGGCGGCGCGGGTGTTCGTGAGTGCGTCGCTGGTGCAGAAGGTGGAGTGCGCGGAACGCGCCGCGCATGCGCAGGTGATCGAGGCGTGTGATGCCGTGCTGGACACCGGCGGCGCGCTGGGGCGGCTGCTGGCGTTCATCGAGCACACCGAACAGGCCGGGAGCGGCCCGGAACAGGCGGCGGGTGTCGTGGTCCCGATCGGCGCTGCGCAGGTGTTGATCCGAGTGGTGGCGGAACTGGTCCCGGGCGGCCCGGACATGCGGGCGGCGGCCGGATCGGGTGGCGGATCGGCGCGGCTGTATGCGCTGCCTGGTGGCGGTTCGGGACATGAGAGGTAGGAGCGGGCAGACGACGGCCGGTGCCTCGTCGCTGAACGGCCACCACCCGCGCCAGCATCGGGCACCGGTACAGCAACGGCGGTAAAGGCCGATGGGTAACCACACGGGCACCGTGGCGCGGGCGGCTGAACGCGAGCGGGAATCCTGGGGAGGAAGCATGATCGACACGGCAAGGTTGGTGCTGCCGCGCTACGTGGAGGTGGAGACTTCCCGGCGCTGCAACCGCGCGTGCGCGTGGTGCCCGAACGGTGAGCACTCGGCGCGGCGTCGGCAGGAGGTGATGGACTGGGAACTGTTTCGCCGGGTGGTTGATGAGCTGGGCGGGTTGGGGTTCGCCGGGTTTCTGGCGTTCCACAACTACAACGAGCCGCTGTTGAACCGGCGCCTGCTGGACGAGATCCGCTATGTGCGGGCGCGGGTGCCCGGTGCGCGGCCGGCGGTCTACAGCAACGGCGACGTGCTGGATTGCGCGCTGTTTGAGCGGCTGGTGGCGGCTGGGGTGGCCTACGTGCGGGTGACGCGCTACCCACGCCGTGCGGATACCCCGCCCAGCTATGACGTGATCAAGACGTGGTTGGACCGGGCCGGGCTGATCGACGCGCTTGGTTGGCGCTTCCAGCCGGTCCGGCAAGGGCTCGCGGCGCTCGGCGAGGCAGACGGACTGCGGGTGGAGGTGATCTCCCCGGCGATCGTGGACGTCTACAACAACCGGGGCGGGTCGGTGAGCACGCTGCCGGTGCTGGCGCGGCAGCGTACCGACCCGTGCCTGATGACCGCGACGAGTGCGGTCATCGACTACCGGGGCCGGATGAAGATGTGTTGCTGCGTCTACCCCGAGGCGTCCGCACACGCCGGGTACGTCATCGGGGACCTGCGCACCGCCACGTTCGCCGAACTGTGGGACTCGGCGCAGATGCGCGCCTACCGGGCCGCGCACGCCCGCGCCGACTGGTCGCTGTCGCCTGCGTGCGCCACCTGTGTGCAGCCGTTGCCGGAGACACGCCGATGACCGCCGTGGCGATGGCTGAGATGCGCGAGCGGCTGCGCTCGGCGGCGGTGTCGGCGTGCGCGCCGGGCCGGCTGTGCCTGGCCGGGGAGTCCCTGGACTGGATGACCGGCGGCCCGTCGGTGGTGGCGGCGGTGCCGCTGCACACCGAGGTGTCGGTGACCCGGGGCGACGGCGGGCCGGTCGTGCTGCACTCCCCGGACACCGAACCCGCGACGCGGGTGGTGCACCTGCCGGAGTTGGGCGCCTACGCCGGGGACGGGCTGGACTACATGCAGGCCACGGCGAAGGTGGTCACCGGTTCGTGGCCGCTGCTGATGGGCGGCGCGACGATCGAGGCGCGTTCGTCGGTGCCGGTCGGGGCGGGGCTGTCCAGTAGTGCCGCGTTGACGGTGGCTACGGCGGCGGCGTTGATGCGCTTCGCGGTCGGGGTGATCCCGCCCGCCCCGAGCGTGGCGTGGGCGGCGTACCACGCCGAGGCGGGCGAGTTGGGCACCGGCGCCGGGTGGATGGACTTCCTGGCCTGCACGCACGGCGGGGTGTGCCGCATCGACGCGGGCGAGCAACCCCGGGTGACCCGGCTGTCCGGCAGCCTCGGCGCGCCGCTGGTGCTCATCGACACCATCCAGCGGCGCACCACACGGGCGGTGCTCGCCTCGAAACGGGACCGGTACCGGTCCGGCGATCCGGCGATGCGCGCCTACGCCGAAGCGGCGACCGGCATCGTTGGCGAGATGACCGCCGAACTACGCTCGGCAGCGCCGGACGCGGCGCGGGTCGGCGGCCTGCTCAATCAGGGACAGGCGTTGCTGCGCGAGTTGGTGCACTGCTCAACCGACCTGATCGACGAGTGCGTCACGCGCTGTCTGGCGGCCGGGGCGTACGGAGCGAAGCTAACTGGCTCAGGGCACGGCGGGTGCCTGTTCGCGCTTGCCCCGCTGGACGCGATCGGGCCGGTGTTGGCGATGCTTCGTGACTTGCCGGTGCGGGTCATGGTGTTCACTACCAGTGAGGCGCACGGGGTGGTCTTCCCCCCGTCAGAGTTCTAGATCCTGCAACTACGAGGGGGTTTCCGCGAGGATGCAAGACCTGGGCAAGCTGATCAAGGCGTACGACATCCGGGGTACCGTGCCCGACCAGTTCAACGAGGGGTTGGCGGTCCAGATCGGGGCGGCGTTCGCCCGCTGGTCGGGCGCGGAGTCGATCGTCACCGTGCGCGACATGCGGCCCTCCTCGCCCGGGTTGGCGGCGGCATTCGCCGCTGGGGCGACCAGCCAAGGTGTCAACGTGATCGACGCCGGGTTGGGCTCGACCGACATGGTGTACTTCGCGGCCGGCTACCTGAACATGCCCGGCGCGGTGTTCACCGCCAGCCACAATCCGGCGCAGTACAACGGGATCAAGCTGTGCCGGGCCGGTGCCGCCCCAATCGGGCAGGACACCGGCCTACGCGACATCCGAACCATGATCGAAAACGGGGTTGCGGCGTTCGACGGGCCACCCGGCACGGTCACCAGCCGGGACCTGCTCGGCGCATACGCCGGTTACCTGCGCGAACTGGTCGACCTGTCCGCGATCCGCCCGTTGAAGATCGTGATCGACGCGGGCAACGGCATGGGTGGCCACGTCGCCCCGGCGGTGCTCGGCGACGCGATGCTGCCTAGTCTGCCGTTGGAGATCGTGCCGTTGTTCTTCGAGTTGGATGGCACGTTCCCCAACCATGAGGCGAACCCCCTCGATCCGGCGAACCTGGTTGACCTGCAAAAGGCGGTGGTCGAGCACGGGGCGGACGCCGGGTTGGCGTTCGACGGGGACGCGGACCGGTGTTTCCTGATCGACCAGAACGGCGAGGCGGTACCACCGTCCGCGATCGTCGCGTTGATTGCCACCAGGGAACTCGCCCGCGATCCCGGCGCGGCGATCGTCTACAACGTGATCACCTCACAGGCCGTCCCGGAGATCGTTACCGAGGCGGGCGGGGTGCCGGTGCGCTGCCGCGTCGGGCACTCGTTCATGAAACAGCGCATGGCCGAGCATGACGCGATCTTCGGCGGGGAGCACTCCGGGCACTACTACTTCCGCGACTTCTGGCGCGCCGACACCGGCATGTTGGCCGCGATGCACGTCCTTGCCGCGCTCGGCGGGCAGGACCGGCCGCTGTCCGAACTCGCGGGCCAGTACACCCGCTACCACGCCTCGGGTGAGATCAACTCGGAGGTGCCGGACCCGGCCGCGACCCTGCAACGGGTGGGTGCAAGCTACGCCGACACGGCGGGCGTGTCCGTCGATTGGCTCGACGGGCTCACCGTGTCCTACGGTGCGTTGTGGTTCAACCTGCGCCCGTCGAACACCGAACCGATGTTGCGGCTCAACGTCGAAGGACCCGACACCACCTCGATGGTCCGCCTGCTCGATTCGGTGCTGGCACAGGTGCGTGGGACGGCCGGCTGACCCCGCGCGGGTGCTCCGATGGCGGAGTCGGCGACGGCCGGGGCGAGGATGGCTCGCCCCGGCCGTACCGTGTCCGCTGCCGGGCGGGTATCTCGCGCCGGGTGGGGTGAGGGTGTCAAGCTGTGAGGGTGACGCGCGGTGTTGCTGGACGGCCAGCGTCCGGGGCGGGACGGGCGATGCCTGACCCCGACCGGTGGCGCGCCACGGTGGGCGCTATGCCGTCCCGCGCGGCGCGGTGACGAGCACGTTGATAGCGGTGGAGTCCAGGAACGTCACGCCAGCGAAGTCGACGGTGAGGGCTGCGGGACGCTCGTCGATGGCCGGACTCAACGCCTCGCGAAGCTGATCGGCTGTGCTCATGTCGATCGTTCCGGTGGCCACCAGCCGCGCTCGGCTGCCCGATCGATGTGCGGCCACGTCCACCGGGCGCGTGAGACATCCTGACCACTGAACATGATCATCCCTCGCCTTGGCTGCGGAACAGTGGACTGACCGCCAGTCTCCTCCGCTCCTTCGATGCCGGTGTGCTGGTCGGCGGCGGCCAGGGACGTGCCGGGCAGGGCTGTCGCGGCTGCGTGAGCCACGCAGCGTCTTGCCGTCCACGGCGATCGCGCGTCTGGATCCGGGTGCTGGTGCGGGGATCCGCGCGGCGAGCCGTCTGCCGATCGCCGCGGCGAGGAGATTCGGATCGACGGCCTGAAGCACTCGGCGGATCATCGCCTCGGACGGTCGCCGGTGGGCGTCGATGCTGAGGGTGCCAGCTGCGTCGGCGGCCAGGTCGGCTACCCGTTCGCCGATCGCGGTGTCGGGGGCGGTAGCCGGCCACGACCGCGCTGACTGCTGCGGTGATCACGACAGCCACCGCTGGCACGGGAACGCCGGGCGAACTGATGCTCGGATACTTGAGGTGTTTTGCCCTGGTGTGTCGTGGGCGTTTCGGAGGACATGATGGACAGCGACACGCAAGAGAGCGCTCTCCGGAAGCTCTTGGTGATTGAGAAATAACCATCGCGCGGGAGTCCGCCCGCTGCCGAATGGTCGGCTGTCTCGCTGGTGCCGTGGCTGCAGAGCGGCTTCACAGCCCCCTGGTGCACTGGACACGCCAGCCGATTGTGGGTGAGTCTGACATCAGCCGATCGGTGGATGCAGTGAACAGCGAATCCGGATGGGCCGCTGTTGATCAGCCATGTGTAGGCAAGGAAACGGTCGCGGAAGCCCCTGAAGGGGCCTCGGGCCGACATGATCGTTGCCGGTCCGGGGGCGGAGGAGGGGCGTGTGCGGAGGCGGTACGGGGCCGGGCCGCGCCGGTTGTTTCCGATCCCTGCGGACGACGTTGACCCGTCCGAGGCGGTGCTTGGCCGGCTCGGGCTGCAGCACTGGGCGGTGCTGGGCGTGCTGGCCGAGCATGGCGAACTGACGGTCGACCAGATCACGAGGCTGTTGTTCGGCAGCCGCTCGACCGCGGTCCGGCACTTGGGCGTGCTGGTGGAGGCGGGTCTGGTGCGGCGGTACGAATCGGTCCGGGGCCGAAGCCACCTGGCCCACTACCACGCCGGGGCCGCTGGACTGCGGGCGCTGCGGCGGCGACTACGGCAGGAGGGCCGCCCGGTACCGCCGAAGCTGGGCAGCGAGACGTTCGGCCGGCCGGTGGTCACCGAGTTCTTCGCCCGCCTGGCCGCCGCGCCCGACGGGCACCTGTACCGGTGGCGCCGTCATGTGGACACCGCGCTCTGGCTGGCCAGCCACGACATCCACGGGGTCCGCCCGCAGGCGTACAGCATATGGATCGAACACGACGTCGCCGTACGGTTCGTGCTGCACATTGACGACGACAGCGTGACCCCGCTCACCCACCGGGCACCGCCACCCCCAACCCGGGAGCTCGCCGGCTACCGGACGGCGCCCCGCGGCGTACCGGTCGCCGCGATCCTCATGATCACCCCCACCGGGCTGCGGGAACGCGAACTGCACCAGGGGCTGGCCACCGCACCGCTGCCGGTGACCGTCGCGTCCACCACGCTGCGCCGGTGCTCCCGGGCCGCCAGCCCGGCCGACGCGATCTGGAACGTCGCCGGCGCCGAGCGGGGCACGCTGGTGCGGCTGGCCGAAATCCCGCACGCCGATCAATCCAACGCCGCCACACCCTAACCCCGGCCGCCCAGAACGGCGCAAGGCGCCGGGCGCCCAACTGGTCTCGGCCCGACCCAACGCCGTTTGGTCTGCGGGCCGCCGGCCCGGTCACGTCCTGGCCCTCGGTCAAGCGCCCCGCCCGGTCCACATGGCGGCTCCATCAGTCCGTTCCTTACCGTCCAGGAGACATCCATGCCTGCCTACAAGTCACTGCTATCCGCGCCGACCCGGACGGCGATCGGTTGGCTGCCTGCCCGTTACCCGGCCGGGGTCGGCTCGGGAGTCCGGCTTATCGTCCGGCCGGGTATCCGGCTTGAACCAGACCGCGAACCGGACCCCCGCCACCACCTAACAGGGCAGGCCACCGGCCGTGTCCGCATCGGCGGGGCGGTCGCGACAGACCCCTGTCTGGGGGCCTCCCGGTGGGGTAAAACCCTATGCGGCGGGCGCCGATGAACGACGCTGTCCTGCGCGTGCAGTCCCAGTTGACCGACCGGGACCACATCCTGCTCGGCTGGCTGCACGACCACGGTGTACTCACCTCATTCCAGATCGCCCACGCGCTCTACCCCTCTATCGACTTCGCCCAGAAACGGCTCCGCAAACTCGTCGCCATCGCCGTACTGGCCCGTTTCCGGCCCCACAAGCCTGACGGCGGCTCGTACCCGTACCACTACGTGCTCGACCAGCTCGGCGTCGATGTCGTCTCCGCGCAACGCGGCGACGAACTACCCCGCCGGGACCAGGCCCGCAAACGCCGCTGGCACCTGACCAACCGGGCCAATTTGCCACACCTGCTGGCCACCAACCAGTTCTTCACCGACCTCGCCGGCCACGCCCGCATCCACCCCGACACCGGCCTGCTGCGCTGGTGGCCAGCCGCCCGTTGCCAGCAGACCGGCGCGTTCGCCGTGGACGGCGACGACATGCAGGTGCGGGCCTACACTGCACCGGTCCGCCCGGACGGGCACGGCATCTGGCGCGAACGCCACACCACGGTGCCGTTCTTCGCCGAGGTCGACCGGTCGACCGAACCGCTGTGGAAGCTGGTCGGCAAGCTCGACGGCTATGCGGCGCTCGCCCACGCGACCAGGCGGGTCTGGCCGGTGCTGTTCTGGTTGGAATCGCCGCTGCGGGAACGGCATCTGCACCAGGCGCTGACCGACGCCCGGGCCAGCTACCCGGTAGCCACCAGCGTTCGCGGCGACCCCGCCATGACCGGTAGGAGCCCAGCCGACCAGGTGTGGTGGCTCCACCACCGTGATGGCGGCCCGCTGCGACTGGCCGACCTCCCCCATACCATCACCGACGGCTATGGCCAAGCCGCATGAGACAGTAGCCGTCGCCGGGGAACCGGCCAGGGCAATGACCCAACTGACCCCCAACGAGGCTGAGCCGGTTGGGTGCCAGCCGGCGTCCTCGTTGGGTCCGTTGGGCACGGCCACTCAACTACATGTCGTGGCTCACGCCCAAGAATCCGTTGGTGTGTTGGAGTGTGGCGTCGCTCGAACGATCCGGTCCTGGTTGGGTTCAGAGCGGGAGTTCCAAGCTGCCCACGGTGTGTCCGTCGTCGTCAGCGGCCTCGACAGTCAGTTGGGTGGCGTTGGCCGGGACGTCGGGTTCGTAGTGGCGGTGTACCCGCCAGTCTGTGCCTGTGCCTCCTGCGCTGCCGCTCATCATGCGGTAGCTGGTGCCGAGGTCGTCACGGAGGCGGATGGCCACGTCGAAGAGGCGGTGGCCGCGTGTCATGGGCGGGCTGAGTGTTCCTGCGCCGCCGCGGCCTTCGCGACGCGCGACGGCCCATTCGTTGAGTTTCGCTTCCTGTTCACGGACGTGCTGTTCGGCCTCGGCGGTCGGCACTGCGACAACGAACAGATCGACGCGGTTGGTCCACAGTTCGACGCTGGTGAGCACGAACGGCATGCCGTCGACCTGCGCCAGGGGTTGGGCGACGGCCAGTACCCGAGGCAACGCGGGGGCGGGCGCTGGTTCGAGGTTGATGAGGCCCGGCGGCCGGACATCGAAGCGTGCTCGGCGACGGGCGGCCTCGACTGCCTGGTCGAGACGTTGCCGGGCGTCGGTGTGCGTGATGTCGTCAAGCACACCGCAGTCGTGCAGCGCGGCCAGTTGTCCGCGCAGTAGGTCCGCGTCCTGGCTGTAGGCCAACGATTCCCGTTCCAGCATCGGCGTGAACACGGTGGCGAGCCACTGTCCTGCATCCATGCTGTCCAGTCTGGCTCAAGAATCGCGTCGGCGGGCGCCGACGAGGAGGTCGCCACTGAACCCCGACCAGTAGCCCGTACCACCCCGGGCACTGTGCTTCCAGAACGTCCCGGCGACCGCGCCCGGTCAGCCACGTGTCCTGTGACAGGACGCTATAACTTGCTCTGTCCGCTCACAGGCGGCTACGGGCATCCGCGTTGTTCGACGCTGGTTGATACCGGCGAACCGTTGCGGCGCAACACATCCCGGACGGGGCGGCACGCATCAGCATGACCGCTGCCCGTCCGGGGCGCAAGTACGCCGCGCCAGGTGCGGCTACCGGGAGCGCCGGCCCGCCCGGCGCCCGCTCATCGCTGCGGCTGCCGGCGTGCGGGGTTGGGCTGGTCGGTGGCGCACCACGGGCACAGCACTGCGGGGGCGGCGGCCGGAACGGCGAACTGATGCCCGCACGGGCGGCGGCTGCGCCGAGACCCGAACCGGCGGTACCGGGTCCCGGCACAGGTCACCGTCACGTCGACGGGCACCTCGTCGCCAACGGTGCGGGGCTGGGCGTGCCCGCACGCGTCGCACACCGCCTCCGGTGGCGGCGCGGTGATGTCGCGCCGCGCCATGTCGATCGTGTACAGGCGCCGGTCGGTGCTGTGGGCGGTGACCTGGCCGCACCCATCACACCGCAGATACCGCACAGTGAGCGGCGTCGGGTGACGCACGTCCCGGACGAACTCACGCACCACCATCCGCACCAACACCCAACCGGTCAGCTCGGGCTGCTCGCCGTCCGGTCGCTGCGCCATGGCCACCATCAGACCGCACCCGGCCGCTGCTCGCGGACGTTGAAAAATCGTTGCTGACGGACAGTTGAGTCCCGGCTCGCGGACACCAAACTTCGTCCTGACCGTTGACAGCCGCACCAGGCAACCTCCGCCCCGGGCCGCACCGGCTCGGCCCTGCGGCGTCAACCGTCACGCCACCCGCCACGGTGCGGGGCCACCTCGTGGCGGGTGGCGTCGTGCCGGACGGGGCGGCACCAACGTGCCAACCCCGAACCCCTGTCCTGCCGGCCCGTCCGTCGTGGTGCAGGCCGCTGTCAGCAGGTCCACCAACGGCCGTGATCCGTAGCGCGTCCGTCAACCGTTCCCGCACAACGTCGAACCCGCAAAGGAGTCCGCAATGGTCACAACCTCCCCGAACCCCTTGAACGTCCACAGTGGAGGAAAATGGCTACCAGCCACCCCGACACGTCCGGTCGTATCCCTGACCGGCGGCTGAACCGGCGCGCCACCACGACGGCTGACCCGACCCGGCCGACCGGCGGCAGCGACACGGACACGGGCAACCCGAACCGTGATACCCCTGGCCACCCGAACGCGCGCGGCACGCTGCCGATGGCGCGGCGGCTGTTGGACCTCGCCACCGAGGACGAGATCCAGGCTCTTGCCGCCGAGGCCGGGCCGATGAGCGAGGACCAACGCGCCACCCTGGCCCGGCTGCTGCGCCTCAACCGGCGTCACGACCGCGCCGCATAACACCCCGGACGCCCGGCGTAGCCCTTCGACGGGCTGCGCCGGGGCGGTGACCGGTTGCCGGTGCTGAGGGCTGGATCGAACACGGGGAGCTGGCGCGACGAATGACCGCGTCAGGGAGACCTTTATGCGACGTTCTTCGAGCGGTGAGCTTGATCGTGGTTGCCGGACAGTGCTTCCGTAGATTCATCGCGTGTTTGGGCGATGGAAACCTGATACCCCGCCTCGGAAAATATGCGTATGGCTGCAATTTCCTGTGGGGTGTCAAGCCCCGGGTTTGATGGAGACGAAGTTATTTGGTTTCCAGGGTTGCGGTGAGTGGGTGGGTCATCGCGTGTAGCGCTTCGTGTTCGGCGGGCGGGACGTGCCCGAGCTCGCCGTGCAGGCGCCGGTTGTTGTACCAGTCGATGTACTCGACGGTGGCCATCTCCAGGTCGTCAAGCCCGCGCCAGGGTCCTCGGTTGCGGACGAGTTCGGCCTTGTAGAGGGAGTTGAACGCTTCGGCCATCGCGTTGTCGTAGGAGTCGCCCCTGGACCCGACCGAGGCGGCGGCGCCGGCCTCGGCGAGGCGCTGGCTGTAGCGGATCGCCCGGTATTGCACGCCGCGGTCCGAGTTAAACCGATTTCGGTTTAACTCCGATTACGCCGAGTTCTGCGTTAAGCCGAGGATCGTGGGATGGCCTGTGGTGGCCGGGTGGCCCTGGCTGATTCCTCGGCTTAACGATCCTGCGGTTGGTGGCTACCGTCCGTCGTGTCCATTCGCGTTGCGGAGAGGAGACGGCCATGGATACGACGGTCACAGGGATCGGGTCGGTTGTTGTCACGGAGTTGCGGGCAGCCGGCTACATGGAGTCGACGATCGGCCAGTACAGGAAGTCGATCAAAGCGTTGACGTGTTTTGCCGCGGAGTGCGGTGGCGTCTACTCGCCTGCCCTGGGTGCTGCGTTCGCGTCGATGACGATCAGTCCGCGTACTGGCAGGTTCAGTGCGCAGCGCAGCTTCGACTACAGCCGGCTGATCGGGGTGTTCGACGCCTACATGCTGACCGGCCGGGTGGAGTTGTCGTGCCGTAAGCGTGGCGGGGGTGGCTCACGACCGGTCTCGCGCGAGTTCACCGCGCTGGCTGCCGCGTGGGACGCCGACATGGCCGACCGTGACCTGGCGCTGGCCACCCGCGACGCCTACGGCCGGGTATGCCGCGCCTACCTGGTGTTTCTGGAGGCGCGCGGGATCGCCTGCCTCGGTGGCGCCGACGGGTCCAGCGTTCTGGGGTTTCTGGACTCGTTGACAGGCACGTGGGCGACGTCGTCGCTGTTCTGGGTGCTGTCGAACTTCCGGCCGTTCTTGAAGTTCACCGGCCGCAACGACCTGGTCGACGCGGCCGGGCTGGCCGGGGTCAGGCGTTCCCACGCGATCCTGCCGGTGCTTTCCGACGAGGTTGAACGCCTGGTCGTGCACGCATGCGCGACACCGGCGATCGCCGCGCGGGACGCCGCGATCACCCTGCTCGCGATGACGACGGGGCTGCGCGCGTGCGACATCATCAACCTGGGGCTGGCCGACATCGACTGGCGCGCACGGACCGCCGACATCGTGCAGCAGAAGACGCACAACCCGCTGACCGTGCCGCTGACCGATCTGCTGGTCGGCAGGCTCGCCGACTACGTTCTGGATCAACGGCCGGACTCGCCCGACGACCACGTGTTCCTGCGTTGCGTGGCGCCACATACGCGGCTGTCGGACCACGCATCGATCCACCGGGTGATCGCCACCGTGTTCGGCAAGGCTGGCGTCACCGACGTGAGGGCCGGTACTCGCCTGTTGCGCCACAACGCCGCGTCGCGGCTGCTGCGCGCGGCGGTCCCGTTGCCGACGATCTCGGCCGTGCTGGGCCATACGAGCCCGGAATCGACTGACCTGTATCTGAGCGTCGATGAGGACCGTCTGCTCGACTGCGTCCTCGACGTCCCCGTCGGAATGCGGTCATGAACGCCCGCCGCTTCACCAGTGCCTTCGCACCGCAACTGGAGGCCTACCTCGCGTTCAAGGAGAAGATGGGCTTCTACGGCGTCTCCCGGATCTGGTACCTGAAGCAGTTCGACGTCTACTGCACCACACACGAGCGGACCGTCTTCGACCGCGACACGGTCGAGGGATGGGTCAGCCAGCAGCTGACCCGCTCAGGGCGGTACCGGTCCTGGATGTCCTACATCCGCGACGTCGGCCGTTGGTTGCAGGCCCACGGGCAGCGCGACGCCTACGTCCTGTCCGATCGGTGGAAGGCCGCAGTCGTCCCCGCCCACCCCTACCTGCTGACCAGGGACGAGATCGAGGCGTTCTTCGCGGCCGCCGCAACGCTGAACGCCGCCTCCCCGTGGCGGTGGCAGGCGGTCGCGTTCTTCACGCTGATGCACTCCTGCGGGCTGCGGACCGGGGAAACCCGCCTGCTGCGCCCCGAACACGTGCACCTTCGCGACCGGCACCTCGACATCGTGGCTTCCAAAGGCAACCGCTCCCGACGCCTACCTATCACCGGCGAAGTCGCCGAGATCCTGGCCGGCTGCGACCGGGTCACCCGCGCACGCTTCGGCCCAACGCGGTGCACATTCTTCGTCTCCGCGGCCGGCAACCAGGTCACCGCCGCGACCGTCGGGAAGATGTTCAACCGTGCCTGGGACCAGGCCGGTCTCCCACGACCGGTGGGCGGTCAGCAGCCCCGGCCCTACGACTTCCGCCACCACTTCGCCTACGCCAACGTCGAACGATGGATGGCCCAAGGCAAGGACGTCATGGCGATGCTTCCCTACCTGGCCCGCTACATGGGGCACGCGGACATCGAGTCGAGCTTCTACTACATCCACACCTCGCCGGAGTTCCTGCACGCCTACGCCGACCTCACCGCCACGAGCCAGTCGTTGCTACCGGAGGTCGGGTTCGATGAAACGTGACCCGGCAACCGGCGCCCCGGACTTCTACCGCTTCGCCCGGGACTACCTGCACACCTACCTGCCCACCGTGGCCCGACGCTCACCGAACACGATCGAGGCCTACCGGATCAGCCTGGAATGCTTCCTGCACTACCTCGCCGAACACGAGCACATCGACCGCCCCGACGTGGGCTTCGACCACTTCGACCGGCCACACCTGAAAAGCTGGCTGGCCTGGATGGCCGACCAGCAGCACTACGCGCCCAGGACCATCGCGTTGCGGCTGACCAGCGTCAAAGCGTTCCTGACCTACTGCTCCGCCGAGGACATCACCCTCGTCGCGCTCAGTCAGGCAGCCAAGGCGCTACGCACGCCAGCCAGCGCGCGGAAACCGATCGAGTACCTCACCGAACCCGCGACACGGGCCGTCCTCGCCGCCTGCACCGGCCGCACCGCGAAATCGCGCCGCAACCGGATGCTGCTGATCTTGCTCTACGACACCGCGGCCCGCGTCGGTGAGATCACCCGCCTGACACTGCAGGACCTCCGCTTGGGCAAGCCCGGACACGTCGTCCTCACCGGCAAAAGGAACAAGACCCGCATCGTCCCCCTCACCGGCAAGACGATCGAGCACCTGGGCGCCTACCTCGCCGAGTTCCACCCAGGCACGACGCAGCTTCCCGCGACCCGGCCGGTGTTCTACAGCCTGCACAACGGCAAGCCAACAGCGCTGTCGACCGATACCGTCGCCGCAGTGCTCACGCACGCTGCCACAGCCGCACGGCAGAGCTGCCCCTCGATCCCGAACAACATCCACTGCCACATACTGCGCAAGACCAAGGCCATGGACCTCTACCAGCAGGGCATCCCGTTGCCCGTCATCATGCGGCTCCTCGGCCACGAGAACATGTCGACCACAGCAGCGTTCTACGCCTTCGCCACCATCGACATGATGCGACAAGCCGTGGAGGCGGCCACGCCTGCAATCGACTCGCCAGCCGCGCAGCCACTCACCGAGGACAGGCTCCAGGCCCTCTACAGCCTCCGATGACATGCCGTCGTTAAGCCGAGGAATCAGACACGACAACCCTTCCGGCACCGACCATCCCACGATCCCTCGGCTTAACGCAGAACTCGGCGTAATCGGAGTGGTGAACGAGTCCGTCCAGGTCAGTGCCCTGGTTCTCGCGGCGCCAGATGGCCATCTTCAACGCGTCCAACGCGAGGTCGGTGTACAGGCTCGTCGATACCTGCCAGCCGACGATCATGCGGGAGAACACGTCGAGCACGAACGCGGCGTACACCCAGCCCACGGCAGTGCGCACGTAGGTCAGGTCAGCGACCCACAGCTGATTCGGACCGGCTGCGGTGAAGTCCCGTCTGACCAGGTCAGCGGGCCGGCTGGTCTCGGCTGCAGGCCGGGTCGTGCGCGGCGACCTGTCACGCAGCAGCCCGCGCAGCCCGGCTGCGCGCATCAGCCGCTCGACCGTGCAGCGGGCCACCCGGACACCACGCCGGTGCAGCTCGTGCCAGATCTTGCGGGCCCCGTAGACGCCGTAGTTCTCCGCGTGGACCTGCTCGATCAGCGCGGTCAGTTCCTCGTCGCGCCGGGACCGGGCGCTGGCGGGGCGGGTCTTGGCCGCGTAGTACGTCGACGGTGCGATCTGTGCCGGCGTGCCATCAAGCGCCTGCAGGACCGGCTGGACACCGTACTGCTCCTTCTGGGAGTCGACGAAATCGACCTTCATCGCGACGGACGGTCCAGCTCCGCCGCGAAGAAACTCGCCGCGGACTTCAGGATCTGGTTCGCCCGCCGCAGCTCACGCACCTCCCGTTCGAGCGCGGCGATGCGTTCCGCGTCGCTGCTGGTGCTGCCAGGCCGCACACCGGCATCGGTCTCGGCCTGCTTCACCCACGTCCGCAACGCCTCCGGATGCACCCCGAGCTGATCGGCGACCCGCCGGATCGCGCCCACCGCCGACACCGGGTCCCGGCGGGCCTCGACCGCCAACCGGGTCGCACGCTCACGCAACTCATCGGGGTACTTCTTCGGTGCAGGCATCGCTGGTATTCCTCCCAGGTTTCGATGTCTCCATCAAACCCGGTGCAGGACAGGGTGAGTGCGGTGCCGAACGCTGGCGGGAGGTCTAGTAGCAATTCAACGACACTGGTTGCCGGTGGATCGGACTGCTGCTCGCCTATCTGGTGTGGCGACGCTTCGGCAGGTTTCGGCGCAAGCGAGAGCTTGATGCGGTTGGGTGCGGTGGGCGGCGCCGTGTCGGTCGGTGCGGCGAGTCGCTGCTGCCACCTCGTTGTCAGCGAGTCGAACAGTGCTTCCGCTTCCGCGTGCCGGCCGAATTGCGCCAGTGCGGCGGCGAGGAGATGACCGGCCTGAAGGTTTTCCAGGGTATCAACGTCGGTGGCGTGATGTTCGTACGCGACGTCAAGGAGTTGGTGAACCTGGCGCAACCGGCCGTGGGATGCTAGCTCTTGTATCAGCGCATGAAGTGCTACCGACGCTGAACTGTCGGGGTGATCACGGTGGTTGGGGTTCCAAGGCGAGGCCCGTTTCGGCGATGAAGGCGTCGAGGAGGCCGGCCCGGTACTGCATGCGCTTGAGCCGGGTCCGCACGAGTGCGGCGAGTTGGCCGGTACTGCAGGCGGCGAGGTTGCCCAGCCCGCGTTTGAGATGCGACCACACGCCCTCGGCCGGGTTCAGTTCCGGCGTGTACGCGGGCAGCTGGACCACGGTCAGCCAGTCGTGGGCCTGCACGAACGCCCGCATCACCGCGCTGACATGGTGATTGATGTTGTCCCACACGACGATCAACGGTGCCCGCAACTGGGCGTGGACCGCGGTCAGCAGCCGCATGTAGTCGGCCTCGCCCAGGCCCTTCGGCTCACGCTTCCGGCCGCGATACACGTGAATGCGGAAGAACAGCCGCGTCCGCAGCCCCGGCCGGGTAGCGATCAGCCCGGCCATCGACACCCGGCCCGACCCCTTCCCCGACACCGGCACCGCCGGCGTGTCCCCGCGCCGCGACCAGGTACGGGCCTTCGGCGGCCGCAACGACTGCCCGGCCTCGTCCTCGAAACACACCCACGCCCCGAGCGCGCGGGCCGTCATCTGAGGCGCGGCCACGTCTCCTCCCGCCACGCCACGGCCGCCGCCTCGTCCCGCTCCACCGCCCGATGCACCGGCACCTGCGGCGACCAACCCATCCGGTGCAGCAGATACGACACGCCCCGCTCGGTGTAGCGCACATGGAACAGCCGGCCAATCAGCACCGCGATCCGCAGCAGCGTCCACCGCTGATCCTCGACCCAGCCGTGCGCAGCCGGACCCCGCTTCAACTCAGCCCGCAACCGGGCCAGCCGTACCGCATCCAGCCGGCACCGGCCACCGCTGGGACCCCGGGACCGCAACCCGTCCCGTCCGTCACGGCGCCAGGTCTGCTGCCACTGATAGGCCGACTTGGCCGACACCCGCAGCACCGCGGCGACCCGCCCGGCCGGTACCTGCTCCTCGAACAGGTCCGCGGCCTGCATCCGCACCAGCTCACGGCGGGCCCGGCCCTTCGCGTTCAGCCCGCCACCATCGGCGTACCTCACACTCCTGGTATAGATCCCCGCCAGGCCCGGGTCACGCCGACACGCCGGACCGACATCGACTCACCTCGACACTTCGGCCTCAGTACGCGTGCCGACAGGACAGGTAACGAGCGAGCAAGTGGTCGTGTTTGCCTCCGATGGCTACAGCGTTCAGGCAGTCTTGTCATCAAGCCTGCATCAGATATGGGCGATCACCTACGGCTCGACCCTGGAGACCCGGGTTCGCTATACACCGTCCGACGTATTCGAGACATTCCCCCTCCCCGCCACAACTGACTGGCTCGACGCTGCTGGGCGTTTGCTGGACGACGAGCGGCGCGAAATCATGCTCCGGCGCGGCCTCGGCCTGACGAAGCTGTACAACCTGACCAACGACCCCGGAACCCGGCGAGACAGGGACGTCGATCGGTTGCGTGATCTTCAAGTCGAGGTCGACGAAGCGACCGTGGCCGCGTATGGATGGGATGACCTTCGTCTCGACCACGGCTTCGATATGTACCGACAAGTTGTGCGCTGGACAATCGGCCCAGCCGCCCGCGTCGAAGTCCTTGACCGCCTGTTGCTGGAGAATCATCGCCGTGCAGGGGCTCAGCCCAGTGGCCGAAGCTCCACAGGAAGCGGTAGCGTGCCACTTGGCGAATTCACTCTTTTCGACTGGAGCTGAGACCTCACCTGGATGGGTCAGAAGAGCGCTCCGTCGTCGTCGAGCTCACCGGCCCCGAAGGCGGCGCCCCCAGATTTCTGCCGCTGCCGTTCGGCTCGGCGGCGATTCTCGTCGAGGAGTCGGTCTAGGATCTCGATCCGTGCCGCCGGGCTCACTGTCCATCGCTGCATCTTCCTAAATGTATGGAAGCCGTGGCCAGGCGTGAAGTCAGACCAGCCATATGCGTCCAAAACCCCATGGTCAATATCCACATGCAGTGCTCGTATCCGAGCAACATCGCGGTCGGCATCGTCGCTTAGTTCAGCGTCGTTGACCATGTTATAGAGCCTCGTAAGGCCGAGACTGCGTCGAAGCATGATCTCGCGGGGCTGTCAAGTTAACGGTGGAAGTGTTGTTCAGGTCTGAGCTGTAGTGGTGATGGTTGTCTATGTACGTGGATTGGAGAGGCGTCCGTCAAAGGTGATCTCGAACGCGTTGAGCGCCGACTTCCACCGGTTGGACCAGCGTTGCCGGCCACGGCCAGTGGGGTCCAGGCTGATCACGGTGAGGTAGAGGATCTTCATCGCGGCCTGCTCGTTGGGGAAGTGGCCGCGGGCGTTGACCGCGCGGCGGAACCGGGCGTTGAGGCTCTCGATGGCGTTGGTGGTGCAGATGATCGACCGGATCTCGGTGTGGAAGGCCAGGAACGGCACCATCTCCGCCCAGGCGTTGGTCCATAGCCGCACGATCGCCGGATACTTGTGCTCCCAGGCGGCGGCGAACTCGGCGAACCGGTCCAGCGCGGCCTGCTCCGAGGGTGCGGTGTAGACCGGCTTGAGCGCCGCGGCGATCGCGGTCCAGTCCTTGCGGGACGCGTACTTGAACGAATTGCGCAACAGGTGCACGATGCACGTCTGCACCACCGTCTTCGGCCACACCGTAGCGACCGCATCGGGCAGGCCCTTCAACCCGTCACACACCACGATGCACACGTCGCTCGTGCCACGGTTGCGGATGTCGGTCAGCACGCGGAGCCAGAACTTGGCGCCCTCACCGTCGCCGTGTTCCCCGGCCCACATGCCCAGAATGTCGCGGTGCCCGTCCACCGTCACGGCCAACGCTACATAGATCGGCCGGTTCGCGACCTGCCCATCGCGGATCTTCACCTGGATGGCGTCGATGAACACCACCGGATACACCCGATCGAGGGGCCTGGACTGCCACTCACCCATCGAGTCCAGGACCCGGTCGGTGATCGTGGAGATCGTCTCCTTCGACACCGACGCCCCGTACACCTCGGCCAGATGCGCCGACACCTCACCCGTGGTCAGTCCCTTCGCGGTCAGCGACACGACGAGGTCGTCCACACCGGACAGCCGCCGCTGCCGCTTACGCACGATCTGCGGCGTGAACGACCCGTCCCGGTCCCGCGGCACGTCCACCTCGACCGGCCCGGCCTCGGTCAGCACCGTCTTGGCCCGCCGCCCGTTGCGCGCGTTGCCCGGCGTGCGCCCCGCACGTTCGTGTTTCCCCGAACCCAGATGCGAGTCCAGCTCACCCTCGAGCGCCGCCTCCAGGACCCGTTTCGTCAACTGCTGCAACAAGCCGCCCTCACCGACCAGGCTCACCCCCCGCGCCCGGGCCTGCCCAGCCAACCGCGCGACGAGCTCGTCGTCGACCACATCGACCAACCCCGGCCCATCCGCCGGCGCATCGCTCTTCGGTACCACTGTCATCGTCATCCCGGTGTCCCCTTTGTCCGAGTTACACCGTTAAATTTACAGTCCCGATCTCGCGCCGTTCACCATCGAGGACGCGGCCGATCTCCTCCAGAAAATCTGTGGATTCGGGGCGGGGAAACGTCTCGAATACGTCGGAAGGGGTGTACCGCGGGTCGTTCCGCATGCCCGAGCCGTAGGTGATCGCCCATATCTGATGCAGGCTTGATGACAAGACTGCCTGAACGCTGTAGCCATCGGAGGCAAACACGACCACTTGCTCGCTCGTTACCTGTCCTGTCGGCACGCGTACTGAGGCCGAAGTGTCGAGGTGAGTCGATGTCGGTCCGGCGTGTCGGCGTGACCCGGGCCTGGCGGGGATCTATACCAGGAGTGTGAGGTACGCCGATGGTGGCGGGCTGAACGCGAAGGGCCGGGCCCGCCGTGAGCTGGTGCGGATGCAGGCCGCGGACCTGTTCGAGGAGCAGGTGCCGGCCGGGCGGGTCGCCGCGGTGTTGCGGGTGTCGGCCAAGTCGGCCTATCAGTGGCAGCAGACCTGGCGCCGTGACGGACGGGACGGGTTGCGGTCCCGGGGTCCCAGCGGTGGCCGGTGCCGGCTGGATGCGGTACGGCTGGCCCGGTTGCGGGCTGAGTTGAAGCGGGGTCCGGCTGCGCACGGCTGGGTCGAGGATCAGCGGTGGACGCTGCTGCGGATCGCGGTGCTGATTGGCCGGCTGTTCCATGTGCGCTACACCGAGCGGGGCGTGTCGTATCTGCTGCACCGGATGGGTTGGTCGCCGCAGGTGCCGGTGCATCGGGCGGTGGAGCGGGACGAGGCGGCGGCCGTGGCGTGGCGGGAGGAGACGTGGCCGCGCCTCAGATGACGGCCCGCGCGCTCGGGGCGTGGGTGTGTTTCGAGGACGAGGCCGGGCAGTCGTTGCGGCCGCCGAAGGCCCGTACCTGGTCGCGGCGCGGGGACACGCCGGCGGTGCCGGTGTCGGGGAAGGGGTCGGGCCGGGTGTCGATGGCCGGGCTGATCGCTACCCGGCCGGGGCTGCGGACGCGGCTGTTCTTCCGCATTCACGTGTATCGCGGCCGGAAGCGTGAGCCGAAGGGCCTGGGCGAGGCCGACTACATGCGGCTGCTGACCGCGGTCCACGCCCAGTTGCGGGCACCGTTGATCGTCGTGTGGGACAACATCAATCACCATGTCAGCGCGGTGATGCGGGCGTTCGTGCAGGCCCACGACTGGCTGACCGTGGTCCAGCTGCCCGCGTACACGCCGGAACTGAACCCGGCCGAGGGCGTGTGGTCGCATCTCAAACGCGGGCTGGGCAACCTCGCCGCCTGCAGTACCGGCCAACTCGCCGCACTCGTGCGGACCCGGCTCAAGCGCATGCAGTACCGGGCCGGCCTCCTCGACGCCTTCATCGCCGAAACGGGCCTCGCCTTGGAACCCCAACCACCGTGATCACCCCGACAGTTCAGCGTCGGTAGCGGCTGCTGGTTCAGTGCG
The DNA here is from genome assembly GCF_050948465.1 of Dactylosporangium sp. CA-092794. NCBI lineage: Bacteria > Bacillati > Actinomycetota > Actinomycetes > Micromonosporales > Micromonosporaceae > Dactylosporangium > Dactylosporangium sp. CA-092794. The sequence continues at coordinate 3,693,968 of NZ_CP192044.1, forward strand.
GTCGTTGAAGTCGATTACCCAGCGTGAGGCTGATGTGTCGGGGCGGGAGTTGAGATCTTCGCCGTTGAGGTAGGGAAAGAGCACCTCGGCGTTGTGTGGATCGGTGGCAATCCACTCTTGCGCTTCAGCCTCGTCGAGCACGAAGCCCATCCCAAGCACGATGCAGCCCTGGAAGGCGATACTGGCGTTCTCGATCAAGCGGATCGGATTGCCCGCGGTACGGCCTTGCGGTTCGAGCAGGGTGCTGATGCGGCTGACCGGCACGTCGTCGGCCATACGCGGGACCGCGTCGGCGACCGAGCCGAGGGAGCCCCATACGGCGGCGTATTCGAGGTTGGCGCTGGCGGCGGGCCAGGAGCGGGACTGGATGGCGCGGGTGATGGTGAAGCCGGCGGCGACTATGGCGTCGAGGCCGACCTCGCGGGAGTCGCCCTGGGCGACGGTGTTCGTGGCGATCAGGCCGAGCGTGCCGTTCGCCTGCAGAAGCGAGGTGACACGTAGGAAGAAGTAGGCGACGAGGTCGGCGCTGCCTCGGCGGCCCTCGGAGAGGACGTTGACGAACCAGTCGCGGACTGGAGTGCCCATGGCGCCGGTGAGCTTCTGTCCGCCAAGGAACGGGGGGTTGCCGATGATGGCATCGAATCCGCCGTGGTCGACCATGACGTCGGCGGCCTCGATGATCCAGTGAAGTGGTTGCCAACGCTCGTAGTCGGTCTCGACAGCGGGCGTGAGGCCCCGGTCGATGATTGTTTCGAGCCATCCGCTGTCGGAGCCACCACCGGCCGTGCCTGGGTATGCGTTCCTGGTAGCCATGCGCAAGTCCTCGTACGCGGCATCCAGCGTCTTGCCGGGCTTGCCGCCGAGAGGCAGGCCTGCCCCGATGACGCCGTTTGCGATCTTCCGCAAGTCTGCCGTCACCTCGCGCAACTGCGCGAGCTGGCGGCGTTTCGCCGCGCTGGAGCGGGCCGGGTCGGCGTCGTCGACCGGCGACGCAAGGTTCTCGCGGAGGGCGACAGCCTTGGCGATGATCGAGTCGACGTCAACGTCGACGACGTACGTGAGGTCGGTGCCGGAGGCCAATCTCTTGGTGACCCACTTGGTTCCCTTGCTCGGATCGATGTGGAGGTTTCGAAGTTGGTCGAGCTTCGTGAGGCCGAGCAGGGAGTTGCCGAGGAAGACCTTGTCATCGACGAACGAGAACGGCAGGTTACGGTCGAGGGATACGAGCCATAGCGAGAGTTTGCACATCTCGATGGCCATGTCGTTGATGTCGGCGCCGTAGAGACACTTGGCGATGACCTGGCGGATGGCGAGGGTATAGAGGTCCTTGCGGGCTGCGTTCGCAGGGTCCTCGATGGTCCAGGCTTCGACAACGCGCTCGGCGAGGTAGCGGGCGGCGGCGACGAGGAATGCCCCGGAGCCGCAGGCGATATCGGCGACCTTGAGGCCGAGGATCTCGTGGGGCAACTTGAGCTTCCATGCCGCCGGATCGGCTGTCTGGTGCGGGCCGGGCGTGTAGCAGAGCGGTTGGAGGGCGTGGAGAACGACCTCTTCGGCGAGCGATTTCGGGGTGTAGTGGGCGCCGGCGTTCTTCCGCGACGGCGTTTCCTTGACGAGCAGGCCGCCGCCGAACACGACGTACGGCCGCTTGCGTAGATCGAGGCGGATCAGGCCGAGCCAGGGCCTGACGCGGTCGCGGAGGGGGAAGTCGTCACCGACGGCTTGGGTCAGCGCGCTGACGATGCTCGGATCCACGTCGGCGCCCACGGCCTTCGCGATGGCAGCCTGCGACGGGGGCTTGGCGGACGGCTGGTCCTGCTCCACCCAGGCGCGGAGAGCGTCGGCGAACTTCTTGCGGTCCGGATGCCGTTCGGCGAGCTCTTCCAGCCTAGAGAGCGGGATCTCGGGCTCCTCGCCCAAGCTGCCTTTGATACCGACGGTGACCTCGTTGGCGACGACGGCGGTGTAGCCGAGCAGGCCCTCATACATGTAGCCGATCTGCTCGACGTCGATGTCGCGGAAGGAGATGCGCCGCGCTTCGCCTCTGATATCGGCGATCTGCACGGACTGCAGGACGTGCAGCATGACCCGATCCGAGACTGTAACCGCCAGGGTGCCTTGCTCGGTCGTGGCAGTGAGGAACGGGAACCGGGCCGGGTCGAATAGGGAGCCGCCGTAGGCGGGCATACGGATGTTCTCGAAGGACGCGCCGCGGTAGAGGGCGTTACTGGTCGCAAGAAGCCGGTGCCAGGTCAACGAGGTGGAGTCGAGGGCTTCCTCGCTTTCCTCGGTCCTGCGTGCGATGAGCTGATCGAGCTCGCTGGCGATGCCGTAGCCCTGGTCGAACAGTTCGCCAGAGGGCAGCAGGCCGCGCTCCTCGGCGAACAGGAGGAAGACGACGCGCATCATCACCGTGACGGCAGTCTCGTAGCTGTCGTGCGGGCGCGCCGACAGCGGGTGTGGAAGGTTGCGTCGTCGGGCGTCGGCAGCCGACTCTGAGAAGGACTGGATGATCAGCTCGACGGCTCGCCGCACCTGGGCACCCAGGGCCTCGGTGATCTCCTCGGCTGCGGCTACCGACTCCTCGAACAGCACTGGGAGGCGGTCTTTCGGGTCGCCACCGATCAGGTACGGCCGGCCGATCAGGGTGAGGAACGCGTCCCGGGTGCGTGGTTCTTCGATCCAGGTCAGCGCGTCCACGATGCCGGAGGCCACCATGGCTCCCGGGCGGGCACAGACAAGTCCCCACCATCGGCCGTCGGTGACGATGCCGATCGGAATGCGGTTCTCGCGCAGCATCGCCTCGACGCGGTCGATCGGGTTGGCCGCCCAGAGGTCACCGGGGGTCTCACGCAGCGATTCGACGGGATCCACGACGTGGACGAGCGCGCCGACGCCGTCGGGGCCGTCGAGTGAAGCTTGTGCGCGGACAGCGACGGCCCGGTTGGGTGAGTGCGCCTCCACGCCTGGTACGTCGCCCCACGACAGCGATTCGGCCCAGCCCACGACGTCGCGCAGGATCGTCTCGACCCACTTGTCGCGCACGACGCGGTAGGCGTCCAGGGCCTGCTCGGAGTCTGGTGCACGGTCGAGGCGCTCCCACGCGGCCTCGAAATCCTTGCGGGCGTCGACCAACGCGGTCTTGCGGGCATCGGACAGCGTGGGCATGCCCTGGGGCCAAACGCGCTTGAGCGGCGAAACGGCGAGGAACGGGCCGTCCATGTCGACGAGTTCGAGCCAGACGCGGTGCTGGTCGGCAACGCTCGTTGGGCGTCGAGTGTTGTAACGGCGCATCATCACTCTCGCCACCCGTCAGCGTCGCCGCGGGTCAGGGCGAACACAACGGCGGCTGCGGTCGTATGTGGCTTGACCTCCGCGTAGCGGTCGTGGATGGCCGAGATTTCGCGCCCTTGTTCGTCGTCGAGCTCGTCCAGTCGGCGGGCCATGGCCTCGATGTCGCGCCGCCACTGCCGCTGCTGATCAGGGTCGGTGAACAGCTGCCCGGCCGCTGCGTCTTCCTCGGCACGGAGGCGGGTGAGCGAGTCGCGGAGATTGGCGCGGAACGCGGCGAAGATCTCTGTCGCCCGCTGCACGTCCGCGGCCTGCCTCCGGGCGAGTTGCTCGGTGACCAGGTCGTGTCGGCGGTCGGCGCGGCTGCGCATCGACTCCTCCAGCCGCAGGCGCAGCGGGGCATCGGGCACGTTCCACAGGTCGCACAGTTGGTCACGGACCCGCTGATCGGCCAAGGTGAGGTTCTTCCGGTCAAGCGCTTTGTCGAGTGCCGCCTCTGCCCGCTCCTCTGCCATCGCACGGCGTCCGCGCAGTCGCACGCCCACGAGGAAGACCTCCTCGTGTAGACGCACGCCGCCGCGCCCGACGAGAACCATGCGGGTCACGGCGGCGACGAACGATTCATCGAGGTCGTCCACGACCACTGCCGTCACGCGCCGAAGAGTCGAATCAACGCTCCACAACGACCGGCGCAGCAGTCGTTGGGCCTTCTGTACGATCGGGTGACCAAGGTGGACGTAAACCAGGTCGGCCCTGCCTTCGGCGGCATCCGGGTCGAAGGTGATGGGTCGCAGCACACCCGGATCGAGGCGGGTGTCGAGGCCGCGAAGAGTGTCGCGCCAGCCCGTGGTGAGCGGCGGCACGGTGAAGACCTCGGCGTCGGTGTCCTGGGCGAACTCATGGTCCGGGATCAGGGCTTCCTGGTGGTTGAGCCGGAGCGCAGTGTCGACCACACGCCGTAAGTTGGCCGGGTCGAGGTGCATCTCGATGCGCTGGTCGTCGTAGCCCTGCTCCAGCTGGGTGAGGCGGGCGTTGAGTTCCATGCCGCCGGCCAAGGCGGCGTTGATGACCTCGTTGGTGTCGATGCCCCTGGACTTCTTCGTCGTCCGTGCGCGGCGACCGAAGTGGCTCTGGATCTCGTCACCGACGACCTGGTTGGCTGAGCCGAGGTCGTACTCGACCTGGGCGATCTTGCGGGCGATGATCTGCATGAACTTCAGGTCGGCGCCGTAGGTGGAGGAGTCCCGTACGGGCAGGAAGTGGAACACGTGCGGCTGTTCGGTCTGGCCGTACCGGTCGATGCGGCCGATGCGCTGTTCGAGCCGGGACGGGTTGAACGGGATGTCGAAGTTGACCAGTCGGTGGCAGTAGGTCTGCAGGTCGATGCCCTCACCGGCGGCGTCGGTGGCGAGCAACACACGCACCGGCTCCTTCGACGGGTCGGCGGTGAACTGGGAGCGGATGTACTCACGCTGGTCCGGCGGGGTTGAGCCCTGGATCACCGCGAGCCGGTCGTCGCTGTAGCCGCGCTGACGCAGCACGCGGGTGATCCAGTCGACGGTGTGCGCGTACTCGGTAAAGACGACGACGCGCTCGTTGGTCCAGCGCTTCCCGTCGGGACGGCAGTTCGCGTCGAGGAAGCCGACAAGCCGATCGAGACGGGAGTCAGCGCGGCTCTCATAGCCCAGACCCCAGTTCATCAGCGCCTCCAGCTCGCCGGGATCAGCTCCGACGAGCGGGTCGGAGCCCTTCGACTCGCGCAGCCTCTCCGCCTCGTCCTGCTCCCACAAGCCCTCCTCCTCGTCGGACTGGCCCTCACCGAAGATGTCGTCGTACTCGTCGTCGGACAGCCCGCGGCCGGCCTTCGATGACAGGTAGTGGCTCAGGGTCATGCCGAAGGCGAACGGGCTGGACAGGAACCGTTTCTTCAGCAGCATCGTTACGATGTCCCCGCCGGGCTTAGTGCCGTTCAAACGTGCGCTCTTGGTGACGATCTCGTCCAGCAGCGAGAACATCTGCTGCTCGGACTCCGACGGGTCGAAATCGATCGCCCCGACCTGGCGCTTCTTGAATCCCTTACCAGTCAGATCCCCCTTCAGCCTCCGGACCGTCACGTCCTTAAGCGCGTTGGCGTCGAGGTTCGCGCCACGAGCGAACCGCCGTCGGTCGATCATCTCCATCAGCGCCGTGAACGACTCGGGGTGCCCGTTGTGCGGTGTGGCGCTCAGGAACAAACGATGCTCGCACTTCTCCGCGAGCTGCCGCACGGCGATCGTGCGCTGGGTGTCCACCGCGTACCCACGCCCGCCAGCGACCATCGAGGGACTCGCAGGCGCCACATGGTGGGCCTCGTCGACGACGAGGATGTCGAACGCGTACCGGCTGCCGGTCTTGGGGTTCGTGGCCTGTGCGTAGATATCGCGCAGGAGGCGCTGGGCCCGGACCTGCGGCAACCAGGCCATGCTCACGATCACCCGCCGGAAGATCTGGAACGGATTGGCCTGCAGACCGTGGGTGCGACGGACCTCAGCCATCAGCTCGGAGTTGACGATGGTGAACTCCAGGCCAAATTTCTCCCGCATCTCGTCCTGCCACTTCAGCGACAGGCTCGGCGGGCACACGATGATTGCCGTGCGAGCACGGTGACGCAGGAACAACTCCTGGATCACCAAGCCTGCCTCGATCGTCTTGCCCAGGCCGACGTCATCGGCTAACAAGAGGTTCGCGCGCGGCGCCCCAAGAGCGCGGCGAAGCGGTTCGAGCTGATATGCCTCTACATTCACCCCAGACCAGAACGGAGCCTGATAGCGGTTGGGGTCGGCGCTCGTGACGGCTCCCCACCGCATCGCGTCGATGAGGCCAGCAAGCGTCTCGGGGTCGTCAAAGCCATCGGCTTGAATCACGTCTGGGAGGCCCTGCGCTGGGGCAACAGTGTGGCCGACTTCGAGTTCCCATACCACGCTGAGCTGCGCGCCCAGGCTGCCCTCATCGAGGGACAGCAGGTCGACGACATGGCTCAGTTGCGCAACCGACTCATCGGCCGGGCTACGCGGAAGACCCTGCGCCTGAACGTTCGACACAGCCCACGTCGAGCCGCGGACCTCGACCACCTGACCGGGTTCCGGCAGCGGCGGCAGACCCCGTCGAGCGACCCTCACATCCTCGGCAGCAAGCACAGCAGCATCCACCCCAGTCACCACCTCGATACCATCACGCACTCTGACAGCCGACTCATCACGACGATTCGCGCGGTCACCTTATCTTCCTACAAAGAGCACGAGACCGGCTCCATCCCAGGGTCCGCAAGGCGTGATGCGTGTGCAGATGGGTGTTTGGTGTAGACCTGCTGTTGCTGAGTGCGAAGGAAGGGTATGACGGATTTGGAAGGTCATTGGCGTTCCTACGCTGTTGATCGTTCCCGATGCTGGGCGGTGGCCACCGCAGCGGGTCGTCTTCGTTCATCGTCCGATCCCCTCCGCCGCCCGGAGTCCGCTACCGGCCCGGCGTTCGTGTATCGGCATCCGCTACGCGGCGGCCGTTTCGTCCTGCTCGCCGAACTTCCACGTCCACTCCAAGCGGTGTCGGCCGAACGGCTTGCGCGAACCCTTCCCAGCGGGCAACAACCGAATGTCGGCCACTGTGCGGATGATGTCGCGCTTCACCGCCACCTCGTCGCCCAGCTCGGCCCACGCCGCGACCGCGTCCGCGCCGATCCGCCCGCGCAGCACCGGCGGGATACCCGCCTCCTTCGCGGTCGCCTCATGCTGCTCGATCTGCCCCAGCAGGCCACGCTCAGCACGGGCGAAGCTCACCGCCGTCACCTCCCCGGACTCGGCGAGCTTGCGCCAGTCCTCCAACTCCGCCCGCAACCGCTGCGCCTCCGCACGCGCGTGCGCCACCTGTTCATCACTGCTGGCGTCGGCGGACAGCTCCTCGAACACCTCCGGACGGGCCAGCCACGCCACCACCGCCCGCTGCACGAACTCATCGAGGACGTCCGCGGTCACCGACGCGCACCGCCTGTACAGGCACGAGTAGTTGACCCCGACCCAACCGCGCCGCTTAACCGGCTGCTTCGACGTCGGCCCACCACACACCCCGCACAGCACGACGTAGGACAGCAAATGCACGGCCCGTCCCGCCCGCGTCGTCGTCCGGGACGGGTCTTCGAGGAGGCGGACGGCCGCCCAGTACGTCTCCTCGTCCACCAACCCGTCCCACTGCCCGTCCCCGACTACCTCACCACGCAACACCCGCTTACCGATGTAAGCCGGGTTCATCGCCATCTTGCGGATGACCCCACGCCGCCACGTCGACCCCTCCGGGGACGGAACCCCCCGCTCGTTCAACTGCTTCTCGATCGTGATCAGCGGCACCCCGCCGGTCACCTTCTCGAACATCTCCGTCACCACCCCGGCCCGGCTGTACTCGCTGACCGTGCCGTCCTCAGCGGTCGCCGAGCGGATCTCGGTGTCCGCCTCCTGCCGCAGGAACGCCCGCGTCCGCGAGTCGTAGATCCGCCGGTAGCCGTAGGTCACCCTCCCGTGCGGGCGCCCGTCGGCCGCCGCGCCGTCGATGCCGCGCTTGACGTTGTCGCGGATCGAGTCGGCCAACCACTCCGCCTGTACCGCCTGGAACCCGAGCATCATCCGGTCGTTCTTGTCCCGCAGGTCGTACAACACCCCACCGACCAGCCAGAAGAACATGCCGACCTCGGTGCACAGATCACGGATCTGCACGAACACCGCAAGGTCACGCTGGTTGCGGGAGATCTCCCACACGACCAACACGTCGAACTTGCCCGCCCGGATCGCGTCCATCAACCGCTCGAAGTCCGGTCGCTCCTTCTTCGCGTGCCGCGACGCGGACAGGTCGTTGTCGGTGAACGACGCCCCCGCCGGGCACGTCCAGCCGTTACGGCCGATCTCCGCCAGGTTCAGCTTGCCCTGATCGCCGACGCTTTTGCCCTGCTCCTTCTTGTCCTGACTCGCCCGTTGGTACCGACCCGCCCGCAAGCAACGCCGCCTTACTGTCGAACCGCGCCGCGACCCCCGCCCGCCTGCCCTGACGTACCATCGGTAATGCCTCCCCATCGACGTCCCTAGCTGCTACAATGGACCTTAGCAGCTAACGCTTCTTAGGAGTCCCGACCGAGCAGCCCAGTATCTCGGCGGTCTCGGCCTCGGACAGGTCCTCCCAGTACCGCAGCACGAGCACCGCCCGCATGCGCTCCGGGAGCCGGGCGAGCTCGGCGACCAGCGCCGTGCGGTCGGCGAGGTCCCGCGCCGGGTCGGGTCCGGCCCGCTCGGGCGGGTCGGCGGCGAGCAGCTCCCGGCGCAGCGCCCGCCACCAGCTGGTCCGCTGGTTGACCATGGCGCGGCGCAGGTACGGCATGGGATCGGCGATCCGATCGAAGCGCGGCATGATCTTCAGCAGGCACGTCTGGACCAGGTCCTCGGCGGCCACCACGGAGCCGGTCAGCAGGTATGCGGTGTGCAGCAGCTCGGTGTACCGCAGCCGGACGAACTGCTCGAACCCCTGCACGCTGCCGCCTCCCGTCCGACGCCGTCACAGCATGCACGCCGCGGAACCTCGGAAGGTTGCGACGTACGATCCAGGCATTGGCTATGAATGGAGTGACGAGCATGGATCGGCTGTCCAGCCGGGCGCGGTGGGCGGACGCTGCCGCCGTTCTGGCCGTGGTTGTCACCGTGATCCTGGCTGCTCGCCAGCTTCGGCCGCTGGCCGAAGCGGGGGCCTTTCTCGCGCGCACGGGCGAGACGTTCGCGGTCGTGCCGGCCTCCGCCTGGCCTCGTGCCGCCGTCTGGGTCGCGGTCAGCGGCGCGGTGCTGCTCCGCCGGTGGATCGCCGCGGCGGTGGGTGCCTGGGCGGCGGTGCTGTTCGAGATCGTCGAGGCCGCCCGGCGCGTCAACGGCGCGCCGCTCGACCTGCTGGCGTGGCCGGTGCTGCTGGCGGTCACCGCCGCCCTGTTGTTGAGCGTGTCCGCCCCGGCCGGTCGCGGCCTGGAGCTGCTGGGGCGCCGCGGGCTTTGGCTGCTTGCCGGCGCGGCCACGGCCACCACGCTCACGGCAACGGCGATTCCCTTCCTGGGGGAGTACTACCAACCCGGCGTCGCCTTCGCCATCCCGACGCGGCTCGCCGACGCTGTCGCCGGCGTGACGTTCGCCGGCGTGCTGGTTCTGGTTCTGGCCACGGTCAGCGGGGTCGACCGGTCCGTCCGGCTCCGGGTGTACACCCTGATCGGAACTGGCCTGGCCGGGTTCGCCGGCATCCAGTTCGGCCTGCCGTTCCCGTTCAGCATGTCGACCGTGCCGGTGCTGTCACGACCCACCCAGGCCGTGCTGCTCGTGCTGGGACCGTGTCTCGTCTTCGGCGCCGGCCTGGTGGTGGTTTGGTTCACCCAGCGGAAGGTCGTTCAGCGGTCGCGGGGGATGTAGGCGATGGCCTCGATCTCGATGCGCAGGTCCGGGTTGGACAGCGGGGCGAGGATCGTCGAGCGGGCGGGCAGCGGGTCGGTGAAGTACTCGCGGTAGACGGCGTTGAACGGCTCGAACAGCGTCGCGTTGAGCAGGAACGCGGTCACCTTGCACACGTCGCTCAGGTCGCCGCCGGCGGCGCGGCAGACGGCGCGGACGTTGTCCAGGACGGTGCGGACCTCGGCGTCGAAGTCGCCGACCACGGTGGCGCCGTCCGGGCGCACGGCGACCTGGCCGGAGACGAAGACGTAGTCGCCGGCGCGGGTGCCGTGCGGCAGCGGCAGGGGCAGCGAGGCGACCTGATCGCTGTGGACGTTCTCGATCATGCGATCACAGTACCCGCCGCGTACCGGCCCTGCGGTGATCGCCACCTCATTCGACGGCGACGGGCTCCGGGCGCGCCGCCGGAGCGGGCGGGAGGGCGTGTTCGCGCAGGCCGATGCGCTCGTGCAACCGGCGCAGCGGGCCGGGCGCCCACCAGTTCCACCGCCCCAGCAGTGTCATCGTCGCCGGTACGAGCAGGCAGCGCACCACCGTCGCGTCGATCACGACGGCGGTCAGCAGGCCGACGCCGAGCTCCTCGATCGTGCCGAGGTCCGCGGCGGCGAAGCAGCCGAAGACCACCACCATGAGCAGCGCGGCCGACGTGATGATCCGGCCGGTGTGCTGCAGCCCGCGGCGCACGGCGGTGTCGGTGTCGTCGCCGCGCTCGACGTACTCCTTGATCCGCCCGAGCAGGAACACCTCGTAGTCCATGGACAGCCCGAAGGCGAACGCGAACACGATCACGACGACGAACGGGTCCAGGCCGCCGACGGTGAGCGTGTGCAGGACCCCGGATCCCCAGCCGTGCTCGAACACGGCCACCATCACGCCGAACGTGGCGCCGAGTGAGATCACATTGGCCAATATCGCCTTCACGGGTACGACCAGTGAGCCCGTCATCGCGAACAGCAGCAGCACCATCGCCACCAGCGTGACGGACACGGCTCCCGGCAGGTCGTCGGTGATCAGCCCGACGAGGTCGATGAGCGTCGCGGCGTCGCCGACGACCCAGGACCGCACGCCCTCGGGCCGGTCGCCGCGCAGCCGGTGCACCAGCCCCTGCGCCGCCGCGTCCTGCGAGCCGCCGCGCAGCACGAGGTCCACGGTGGACACCCCGTTGCCGGCCGGCTGGGCCGGCTGCACCCCGGCGACGGCCGGGTCGGCGGTCCACCGCGCCGCGTACGCGTCCAGCCGCTGCGGATCGGTGCGCGCCACGACGGTCACGACCGGCCGGTACGCGCGGCCGAAGCGCTGGGCGAGCTCGTCGGCGACCCGGGCCGACTCGATGCTGCGCGGTACCGCTTCCAGATGCGGCAGCTTGATCGTGGCGCTCAGCAGCGGCGAGCCGGCCGCCAGCAGCAGCGCGGCGGTACCCACGGCGATGAGGACCGGCCGGCGCTGCACGCCCCGGGACAGCCCGGCGAAGAACCCGCGCTCGTCGCCGTCGGCCCGCGCGGCCCGCTTGGACGGCCGGATCCGCCGGTGCAGCACGCCGATCAGCGCGCTGGTGAAGGTGAGCGCGGAGAGCATGGCCACGACCGCGATCGACACGCCCCCGGCGCCGAGCGCGCTCAATTGGTGGATGGAGAACATCATGAGCCCGGACAGCGCCGCGGCCACGGTCAGCGCGCTGAAGAAGATGGTGCGCCCGGCCGTCGCCCAGGCCCGCCCGACCGCCTCGGCCGGCTCGAACCCGGCCGCGACCTCCTCCCGGTACCGCGCCACCAGCAGCAGCCCGTAGTCGATCGACAGCCCGAGCCCGAGCAGCGTGACCACGGTGACGACGTTCTGGTCGAGGTCGGTGACCCGGGAGAACACCCACAGCAGCGGCATCGCGGCGGCCACCGACACGGCCGCGGCGAGCACCGGCAGCCCGGCCGCGACCAGCCCGCCGAACACGAACACCAGCACGACCAGGGTGAGCGGCAGCGAGATCACCTCGGCCCGCCCGAGGTCGGCCTGCTGGCCGTCGCGCAGCTCGGCGTTGAGCACCGGGTTCCCGCCGACCTCGACCGTGGCGTCCGGTACCCCCGCGGCGGCAAGATCGCCGTCGAGCCGGTGCAGCCGGTCCCGCACCCCGTCGATCACGCTGTCGCGGTCGGACCGGTCCAGCTTGGCCAGGGTGACGACCACCAGGAGCCCGTGGCCGTCCGTCGCGAGGTAGGCCGGCGCCTGCTGCGGCCCGGCCGAGTAGGGCGTGGCGACCCCGCGCACGCCCGGCAGCCCCTGCGCGTCCTTCGCCCCCGCCTCGACGACCGCGCGGACGCCGGCGGCCTGCGGGTCCACGCCGGATATCAGTCCGATGACGGTACCGGTGGAGTCGTTGCCGGTCGCCACCGCGTCGAGCCCGTCGATCGCCTCGACGTGCTTGGGGTTGCTCGCGTCCGCGATCGCCCCGAACACCGGCCCGAAGGCCAGCCCGCCGAGCACGACCACGACCAGCCACACGCCGATCACCGCCCAGCGGTGCCGGAAGCAGTACCGTCCGATCCTCGCCACCATGCCGCCAGCTTCTCAGGCCCGGCCCCGCCCCGGGCCGGTAGGGCTGGCCTACCCGACCCGGCGCTTCCACAGCGCATGGTTCGGCATCGTCGTCCACTCGGCCCATTCACGCTCGTCCTGGGCCGCGCCTGACCGCGATCCTCGCGCGGCCGGTTGGTCTTGGCACCGCGGACCTGGCAGCGCCGGGCCGCCCGTTCAGGGCAGGCCCGGCGCGGTGTCTCGCGGGAGGAACGGTCAGATCGTGACGCGGACCCGAGTCCCGGAACATTGTTCAGGCGGTCAGGGCAGGTAGTAGTTCGGGTTGGGCAGCTTGAACGTGCGGTCGGCGTGGCCGCCCTCGAGGTCGCTGTACTGGTCGCCGAAGTTGGCGACGATCTCGTAGCCCAGCGACTCGATGTGCGCGCGGGTGGCCGACTTGTAGTGGATGGTGGTGCAGGAGCCGTTCGGGTCGGCGGCGCAGGCGGTCTTCAGGTAGTCCGGGTAGTCGGCGACGGCGGGCTTGGTGAACAGGCCGTCCTCGCCGTCGCTGAGGGTGGTGGGCTTCGGGAAGCCGGCGTCCACGCCGATGCCGTCGGCGGTCAGGTTGCCCAGCGTCGCCGCCTCCTGGGCGGCGCCGCGGCCGGTCAGGAAGATGATGGCGTAGCCCTCGCGCTCGGCCGTCTTCGCCAGTTCTACCATGCCGAAGACGGCCGGGAAGCGCTGCTCGGTGACGAACTGGGCGTTGGTGGCCGGGTTGTAGGCCCAGTTGCTGAACACCTCGTAGTTCCACGTCACGAGCGCGGTGTCGTCGACGTCGAGGAGGATCGCCTTGGTACCGCGGACATGGTGCCGGCTCGCCAGCCAGCGCTGGCCGTCGGCGGCGACCGAGCGGGCCTCCTTGGCGTAGTTGCTGTCGGCGGCGGCGACGCCCGTGCCGAGCGGGTCGCCGTAGTAGTTGCGCAGTTGCTGGCGCAGTACGTCGATGTTGGTGACGTCGCGCTCGGAGCGCGGCGTGAACGTCTTGATCGCCGGCTCCGCCGTGACCGCGGCGTAGGCGATGCCCCCGCCGGTCAGCGCGGCCGCCAGCAAGGCGGCGACCGCGACGAACAGGAACCGCTTCGATGGGCGGCGGCGGCCTTCCGCCGGTGCTACGGAGATGTCGGACAAGGTCGGATTCCTCCCGATCGACAAATCGATGTTGTGCAGCAGCAACGTAGCCCCGCTCCGGCGAGTCCGCAGCGCGGCGCGGATGGCGGCCCGCGCCGTGAGTTGCGACCGGCCGTCGCCACGGCTCACCGAGGCGGCCGTCGATTGGGCACGGATGCCTCGTGCCGAGGCCGCGGCCCTCGGCGCGAGGACAACGCGCGGTTCCTGGCCCGGTTCCTGGCCGTGGTTCCTGGCCGTGGTGACGAGGCCCGCGACGAGGCCGGACATCGCGGGGGAGCGGGCGGCCGCGGATCGTCAGGAACGACTGGTCGACGCCGGGGTCAGCGTGTATCCGCACTGCACGGACGCGAACGGCGGTCGTCGGCGTCGGTTCGACCCGGCCCGGGCTGATCGAGTGCCGGCCCCGCGACCATAACTCTCCGCGATCATGCGGCAGTGGTCGCCGTTCACGCACTTTTTCGTGATCGTGGAGCGAAGACGTACCTCCTGGTACCAGAAGACTCCGCGATCATGGAAAACCGTTGGTGTCGTGGGTGATTGGGCATGATCGTGGAGACTTGTTGCGCGCCGCCCGGTCGGCCGGGTGGCGGCGTGTTGTGACTTAACGGGATATATCGCTCGTCGGGGTATATGTCCGAAAAGTCGTGGCGCGGAGCGCCCGACTTTTCGGTAGGGGCTGGCGGGGGCGGCGGATGAGTGACGGCACGGCGACGGCGGCCGTTGCGGTGACGGTCAGGGCGAGCCAGAGCACCGGGTAGCCGCCCGAGACGTCGCCGAAGCGGACGAACGTCAGCCAGTACCAGTTGTGCGCCTCCGAGGCGAGCCGCGCGCCGGTCCGCTCCCAGGTCGAGTCGAGGAGCAGCAGGCCGGCCAGCTCCGCGATCAGCAGATAGCCGAGCGGGCGCGCGTCGCGATGCACCGTGGGGTCCCGACGGTCGTCAGGGCTAGCCCTGACGACACTCGGCCCGGGCCGCGGCAAAGGTGACGAGGTGACGTCCCGCGTGCTGATCGTCGACGACCACGCCGGGTTCCGCCGCCTGGCCCGCACGCTGCTGGAAGCGGAGGGTTTCGAGGTCGCCGGCGAGGCCGCGACCGGCCGGGACGCCATGGCGATGGTCGCGGCGATGCGGCCGGACGTGGTGCTGCTGGACATCCGGTTGCCCGATGTCGACGGGTTCGCCGTGTGCCGCGGCATCCGGGCGGCCTGGCCGCACATCCGGGTGGTGCTGTGCTCCGTGCACCGGATCACCGATTACGGCTCGAGCTACGCCGGCAGCGGCGCCCACGGTTTCGTCGTGAAGGACGACTTCTCGGCCCGGCGGATCGCGCTCATGCTTGGCCCTGAGTAGCCCGCCAGTACATCAGCACCGCCAGCACCCGCTGGTGGGTGTCCTTCTCGTCCTCGATGCCCAGCGCCTGGTAGACCGCGCGGCAGTGCGTCTCCACGGTGCTGCCGCCGATGTTGAGGCGGGCGCCGATGGCGCTGTTGCTCAACCCCTCCGCCATCAGCGCCAGGACCTCGACCTGCCGGTCGGTGAGCCCGGCGAGCCCGTGGTGCGGCCGGCCGCCCAGCAGCAGCGCGGATATCTCCGGGTCCACCACGCAGCCGCCCGCGGCGATCCGGCGCACCGCCGTCACGAAGCCGTCCTTGCCGCTCACGCGCTCCTTGAGCAGGTAGCCGACCTTGCGCATGCCGCCGGCGACGAGCATCGTGAAGTACTGCGCCTCCACGTACTGCGACAGCAGCAGCACGCCGACGTCGGGATGCTCGCGCCTGAACTCGATGGCGGCGTGCAGGCCCGTCGGGCCCGGCCCGGGCGGCAGCCGGATGTCGATGATCGCCACGTCGGGCCGGGCCGCGGCCACGGCCCGCTGGAGGCGCACGGCGTCGGCGGTCTCCGCGGCGACGTCGACCCCCTCGTGGCGCAGATGTTCCACGAGCAGTTCCCGGTAGAGGGCGTGATCCTCGGCGATCACGGCCCGGACGGGTCTATCGTTGCGCATCGTCGGCTTCCTCCACGGTCGTCCCCGGCAACACCGCGGTGAGCACGGTGCCCTCCCCGGGCGGGCTGTCCACGGCGAGGCTGCCGCCGATCGCGTGCACCCGGTCCTGCAGTCCCAGCAGTCCCCGCCCCCGCTCGACGCTCGCCCCGCCCTTGCCGTTATCGGTCACGCACACCGTCAGGGCGGCGCCGGTGTACTCCAGCCGTACGGTGGCGCGCGTGGCCTGCCCGTGCTTCAGCATGTTGGCGAAGGCCTCCTTGACCAGCAGGTACACCGTGTACTCGAGCGTCGGCTCCAGCCGGGGCAGCTCGGCGCGGGTCACCTCGACGGGAATCGGCATCGCCGCGGTGAGCGACTCCACGGCCGGGACGACGCCGAGGTCGGTGAGCGCGGCCGGGCGCAGGCCGTGCGCGATCTCGCGCAGTTCCTGCGTCACGTCCCTGAGCGCCCGGTCGCTGCGGCGCAGCGCCTCCAGCGCCGTCCCGTCGGCCCGGCCGTCGAGCGCGGTGACCGCCTGTCTGAGGTACGCCGCCGCGACCGCGAGGTTCTGCTGCGCGCCGTCGTGCAGGTCCTGCCCGAACCGTTGCCGTTCCGCGTCGGTGGCCGCCACGATCCGTTCCCGCGAGCGCTGGACCTCGGCCAGCATCTCGCCGGCCAGGCGCTGCCGCTCCAGCGCGACGGCGGTACCGGCGATCACGGCGTCGAGCCTGACCCGGTCCTCCCGCAGCGCCGGGTCGTGGATCAGGACCGCGAGGGGGCGACCGTCGAACGCCACCCGGGTCACCGCCCGGGACTCGCCGTCGTGCGCCCACGCGATCCGGCGGCCCTCGTCGTCGACATAGGATCCACTCGCGTTGTCCCACAGCCCGACCTGTAACGAAGCGTCGCGCAGGCTGCGCGCGAGCAGCGCCCGCAGAGTCGGCACCGATCCGCCGGCGGACGTCCCCAGTTCGACCAGCAGCGAGTCGACGCGCGAGGGTCCGATCCGCACCCGCAGCACCCCGGCGAGGAACCCCAGCGGCAGCAGGCAGCACCACACCTTGTAGGCCACCAGCACGGCGCGGGCGACGGGCCCGTCGTAGCCGGCGATCCCGCCCACGGCGGTGGCCAGGGCCCCGGCGACACCGGTGATGAAGACGGGGGCGAGCACGGCCCGCATCGGCCATCCGGCGCGGATCCAGCGGTGCAGCAGGACCACGACCACGCCGCACGCGACGAGGCCCCCGGCCAGGTCCATGCTGTCGACCACGAACTGGACGAATCGCGGATCGTCCCAGATCATCAGCAGGTTGGGCGGTTTGTCCTGTCCCCGGCTGGCCGGGGAACAGAACAGCATCCCGAAGGCCGGCCAGACGACGGCCACCAGGTAGGCGGCTGCGGCCAGCGCCCGCTGCACCCGCGACGTGAGCCGTCCCGCCGGGTACGCCAGCACGAGGTGGGCACCGAGCGCGGTGGAGACGTGCGAGAGCAGCCCGCCGACGGTGAACACCCACGGTACCCACGAGAACTGCAGGTCCTCCGCGAACCATCCGGCGCCCACCAGCACCATCAGCAGGCCGGTGCGGTTGTCCGGCTTGCGGAACTGGGCGACGACCCCCGCCGCGAGGAAGAGCAGCCCGGTCACGCCGCCGAAGACCAGGTCGGCGATCGGATGCGAGCCGTCCTCGGCCTTGAGCGTCAGGCCGGCGACCCCGACCGCGGCGCCAACCGCGGCCAGCAGCACCACCAGCGCCCTCATCCTCACACTGCGTGTGTAGTCGACGCGCGCAACCGCGTCAGCGCGAGCGGAAGGCGCCCGGCGCGGTGCCATGGCTGCGCTTGAAGGCAGCGGCGAAGGCGCGCGGCCGCACCGGGCGCGCTGACCCCGGCCCAGGCGTTCCCGGCCGGGGAGACCCTCGCCGCGCTGCCGCTGACCTGGCGTGTCGACGGCTGAGGGGCGCGTCGGCGGCTGAGGCGATCAGCCGGCGAGGAGGGCGGAGACCTGGGGGGAGAAGGTCGAGTGCAGGACCAGGGCGGCACCGCCGATCGCCGCGGCGTCGTCGCCCAGGGGGGACAGGGCCACGTCGACCTGGCGGATGCGGCGGGCGATGGCGCGTTCCCCGAGCGCCCGCACCGTCGCCTGGCGGAACTGGGCCTCGACGTGGCGGATGCCGTGGCCGCCCAGGATGATCAGCTCCACATCGACGATGTTGACGACGTTGACGGCCACCGTCGCGAGGCGTTCGGCGGCCTCGCCGATCACCGCGTGGGCGAGTGGATCACCGGCCGCGGCGGCCCGGCAGAGTGCGGCGTGGTCCACAGTGGACGGTGAGCGCCGGAAGGCCGCCGAGAGAGCGCTCTCCGCGCCGGTGGCGAGGCGGCGGTGGGTCTCGGCGACCAGGGCGGCCGGGTTGATCATGCTTTCGAGGCAGCCGCGGTTGCCGCAGTAGCAGTCGGGACCACTCTCCGTAACCGAGGTGTGGCCGAACTCCGCCGCGTTCATCGAGCCGCCCCGGTGCACCTGGTGGCCGAGGACCAGGCCGCCGCCGACGCCGGTGCCGAGGAAGAAGTACGCGAAGTTCGCCACCCCGCGGCCCGCGCCCGCCCACCGCTCGCCGATCGCCGCCGCCGTGGCGTCGTTGTCCAGCGTGACCGGCAGGCCGGTGGCGTCGGCCACCATCTGCTTGAGCGGCACCCGGGTCCAGTCCGACAGCTGCGGCGGCGAGATGACCTCGCCGAGGGACTGGTCGATCGGGCCGGGTGAGGCCAGGCCCAGGCCGAGCACGCGGTCGCGGGCCACCCCGGCCTCCGCGAGCACGGCCTCGACCAGCCCGGCCATCGCGGCCGTGACCTTGGCCGGATCCATGTCGGCCGGGGTCGGCCGGCGGGCCGTCACCAGCGGCCGGCCCAGCAGGTCGACCACCACGCAGGCCAGCTCGACCGGGTCGAAGTGCAGGCCCACGGCCCGCCCGGCGTCGGGGTTGATGCGCAGCACGGTGCGGGGCTTGCCGCCGCTCGAGGAGCGGGCGCCGTCCTCGCGGACGATGCCCTCGTCGATCAGCCGGCGCACGATGCCGGATACCGTCTGCGGGGTCAGGCCGGTGCGCTCAGCGATCTCCACGCGGCTGGTCCCATCCGCCAACTGGATGTGGTCCAGCACCACGGCCCGGTTATATTGTCCGACCTTGGGGAGATTTGTTCCGACCTGCCGCACTCAGCCTCCCGCCTACGTACCGTTACCTACATGATGCCCCGCGGCGTTGACTTAGTAAAGCAATTGGATTTAGGCTCGGACACACGCAGGTAACACCCCGAGCACGTGAGAGCGCTTCCCCGGGGGCTGCGGCGACCGCCCAGGCGCTAGATCATTGCCAGATTGTTACCGAGAAACGACCGACGGGACTGGGCAGGATCGCGACACTGAAATAAGTTGGTCGTCACAACAAACTGGTTGGCGGCAACGCCTCGGAGGGAACATGATGTCGGTGGCAAGGCGGCTCGCGTCATGAGCACCGCACCGATCCTGCTCGAGATGCGGTCGATCACCAAGGAGTTCCCGGGCGTCAAGGCGCTCAGCGACGTCAACCTGGTGGTCCGTGAGGGCGAGATCCACGCGATCTGCGGCGAGAACGGCGCAGGCAAGTCGACGCTGATGAAGGTCCTCAGCGGCGTCTACCCCTATGGGTCGTACAGCGGCCAGATCTTCTACCAGGGCTCGGAGGTTCGCTTCGGCGACATCCGGTCCAGCGAGAAGGCCGGCATCGTGATCATCCACCAGGAGCTCGCCCTGGTGCCGCACATGTCGATCACGGAGAACCTGTTCCTGGGCAACGAGCCCAAGCACAACGGCGCCTACGACTGGAAGGGCGCCAACCGCACGGCATACGAGTTGCTGGCCAAGGTCGGCCTGCGCGACAACCCGGACACCCTGATCAAGGACATCGGCGTCGGCAAGCAGCAGCTGGTCGAGATCGCCAAGGCCTTCGCCAAGGACGTCAAGCTGCTCATCCTCGACGAGCCGACCGCCGCGCTCAACGAGACCGACTCCCGCCACCTGCTCGACCTGCTGCGCGAGTTCAAGCAGCAGGGCATCACCTCGATCATGATCTCGCACAAGCTCAACGAGATCGAGGCGATCGCCGACTCGATCACGATCCTGCGCGACGGCAAGACGGTGGAGACCCTCGAGGTCGGCGCCGGCGGCGTCGACGAGGACCGCATCGTGCGCGGCATGGTCGGCCGCGAGCTGCACAACCGCTTCCCCGAGCACACCCCGCACATCGGCGAGGTGTTCTTCGAGGTGCGCAACTGGACGGTCCGCCACCCCATCTCGGCCGAGCGCCTGGTCTGCAAGAACTCGAGCTTCAACGTCCGCCGCGGCGAGATCGTCGGGTTCGCCGGCCTCATGGGCGCCGGGCGCACGGAGCTCGCGATGAGCCTGTTCGGCCGCTCCTACGGGGTGTATCTGTCCGGCCAGATCTTCAAGGACGGCAAGGAGATCCAGCTCCGGTCGGTCGCCGAGGCCATCAAGCAGGGCCTGGCCTACGTCAGCGAGGACCGCAAGTCCATCGGGCTCAACCTGCTCGACGACATCAAGACCTCGATGGTGGCCGCGAAGCTGTCCAAGATCACCCACCACGGCGTGATCAACCAGGTCGAGGAGCACCGGGCCGCCGAGGAGTACCGCGAAGCCCTGCGGGTCAAGGCGCCCACCGTCGACGAGGGCGTCACCAAGCTCTCCGGCGGCAACCAGCAGAAGGTCGTGCTGGCCAAGTGGATGTTCACCGACCCCGACCTGCTGATCCTCGACGAGCCGACGCGCGGTATCGACGTCGGCGCCAAGTACGAGATCTACGGCATCATCCAGCGGCTCGCCGACCAGGGCAAGGGCGTCATCGTCATCTCCTCCGAGCTGCCCGAACTGCTCGGCCTGTGCGACCGCATCTACACCGTGTTCGAAGGCACCATCACCGGTGAGGTCTCCCGCAGCGAGGCCAACCCGGAACTCCTCATGAAGCAGATGACCTCTACGAAGAAGATGCCGACGCGATGAGCCGATTCAAGGAACTCCAGAAGAACCTGTTCGGGGGCACGACCTCCAACGCCCGCCAGTTTACGATGATCTTCACGCTGGTGTTCGCCCTCGTGCTGTTCCAGATCCTGACGGACGGGCTGACGCTGAACTCCGGCAACCTGATCATCCTGACCCAGCAGTACGCCTACATCTCCGTGCTGTCGATCGGCATGTTGATGGTCATCGTGGCCGGTCACATCGACCTGTCGGTCGGCTCGATCGCCGCGTTCGTGGGCATCATCGTGGCCAAGGCCATCAAGTCCGGACTGCCCTGGGAGCTGGGCATCGTGCTCGGCCTGGTGGTCGGCGCGATCATCGGCGCCTGGCAGGGCTTCTGGGTGGCCTACATCGGGGTGCCGGCGTTCATCGTCACCCTGGCCGGCATGCTGCTCTTCCGCGGTGGCAACCAGTTCATCGGTAGCGCCGAGACGATCCAGGTGCCGGACGGCTTCAAGCAGATCGGCGCGGGCTACCTGCCGGAGTGGGGACCGAACACCGGCTACAACAACTCGACACTGGTCCTGGGCCTGCTCGCCGCGCTCGCGGTCATCTGGCGCGAGCTGCGGGCCCGCAGGACCCGCCGCGAGATGGAGGCCGAGCCGATTCCGGCCTGGATCACGATCCTGCGCCTGGTCATCATGGTCGGCGTCATCGTCTTCGCCACGCTGCGCTACGCGGGCGGCCGGGTCGGCACCAGCTTCCCGATCTCGGGCTGCATCCTGGCCGCGCTCGTCATCGCGTATTCCTTCTACACCCGCAACACCCCGGGCGGCCGGCACATCTACGCGGTCGGCGGCAACGCCCGCGCCGCCGAGCTGTCCGGCGTGAAGCTGCGCCGGGTGAACTTCTTCGTCATGATGAACATGTCGGTCCTGGCCGCCCTGGCCGGCATGATCTTCGTGGCCCGCTCCGGCGCCTCCGGCCCGCAGGACGGCAACGGCTGGGAGCTCGACGCCATCGCGGCCGTCTTCGTCGGTGGCGCGGCGGTCTCCGGCGGCATCGGCACCATCGGCGGATCGATCGTCGGTGGTCTGGTCATGGCCGTGCTGAACAACGGCCTGCAGCTCATCGGCGTGCAGACCGACCGGGTGCAGATCATCAAGGGTCTGTTCCTGCTCGCCGCCGTCGCGCTGGACGTCTACAACAAGAGCCAGGGTCGTTTCTCGATCATCGGTTCGATCATGCGACCCTTCCGCCGGCAGGAACTCACCGAGCCGGACGCGCCAAACCAGGCCGGCCAGGAGTCAATCAAGACCCCGGTCGCCGGCTGAACCACCCGCCGCACACCCGCGGCACGACGCCCCTATCCCCAGTAACATCCCGAAAGAAAGGGCTTTCCTAGCCATGCGCAAGTTCCTCAACCGGAGCCTCGCGGTCAGCGCCGTCGCGCTGCTCGCGCTGTCCGCCGCCGCGTGCGGCAGCAGCGACCGTGACACCTCCAGCAGCCCGTCCGGTGGCGCGGCCAAGGGCTTCGCCAAGGACGCGCTCATCGGTGTCGCCCTGCCGTCGAAGACCTCGGAGAACTGGGTCCTCGCCGGTGACCTGTTCACCAACGGCCTCAAGGACGCCGGTTTCAAGTCCGACGTGCAGTACGCCGGCGCGTCGACCCCGGTCGCCGACCAGCAGTCGCAGATCTCCTCCATGGTCACCAAGGGCGCGAAGGTCATCGTCATCGGCGCGACCGACGCCGCGCAGCTCGGCACCCAGGTCAAGCAGGCCAAGGACGCCGGCGCGGTCGTCATCGCCTACGACCGGCTCATCACCGGTACCGCAGACCTCGACTACTACGTCGCGTTCGACAACTTCAAGGTCGGCCAGCTGCAGGGCCAGGCCCTGCTGGACGGCATGAAGGCCAAGAAGCCGACCGGCCCGTGGACCATCGAGCTCTTCTCCGGCTCGCCGGACGACAACAACTCGGGCGTGTTCTTCAACGGCGCGATGGACGTGCTCCAGCCGCTCATCGACAAGGGCGACCTGATCGTCGGCTCGGGCCAGAAGGACGTCAAGCAGACCGCGACCCAGGGCTGGAAGGCCGAGAACGCGCAGTCCCGCATGGACGCGATCATCACCTCGACCTACGCCAAGGGCGACAAGACCCTCGACGGCGTGCTGTCGCCGAACGACACCCTGGCCCGCGCGATCATCACCTCGGTGAAGGCCGCCGGCAAGCCGATCCCGGTCGTCACCGGCCAGGACTCCGAGGTCGAGTCGGTCAAGTCCATCATGGCCGGCGAGCAGTACTCGACGATCAACAAGGACACCCGCAAGCTGGTGGCCCAGACCGTCGCCATGGTGCAGAAGCTGCAGGCCGGCTCCGAGCCGGACATCAACGACACCAAGTCCTACAACAACGGTGTCAAGGTCGTCCCGTCGTACCTCCTCCCGCCGGTCATCGTGACCAAGGCGAACGCCGCCGAGGCCTACGCGAACGACCCGAAGCTCGCCCCGCTCACCAAGCCGTAGTAACACCGGCAAGCGCGTCGTGGGTCCTCGGAGCTGTCTTCCGGGGACCCACGGTCGTCCAGAGGCGAAGGGACCACGTGTGTCCACCAGCCCGCAGGAGTCGGTGCGCAGGCAGAACCTGGGGGCCCTGCTCCGCTACGTGCACGTCCGCGGCGCGACGTCCCGCGCCGAGCTGACCAGCCGGCTCGGCCTCAACCGCAGCACCATCGGCGCGCTCACCGCCGATCTGGCCACCGCCGGCCTCATCGACGAGGGGGTACCGCAGGAGACCGGCCGCGCCGGCCGCCCCTCGATCGTCGTGCGGCCCCGCTCGTCCCGTGTCTACGGCTACGCGCTCAGCCTCGAGCTGGACCGCGTCCGGGCCGCCCGGATCGGCCTCGGCGGCAAGGTCCTCGACCGCCGCACCGCCGCCCGCCCGGATGGCGCCGACCCCGCGCCGACCATCGCCGCCCTGGCCGCGCTCGTCGCCGACATGCAGCCCGCCGCCGGCCGGCCCGCGGGCGACGCCGTGTTCGTCGGCTCCGGCCTGGCCGTCTCCGGCTCCGTCCGCCACCACCTCGGCTGGACGGATGAAACGATCGAACCGCCGCTGACCAGCGCGCTCGCCGACCGGCTGGGCACCGCCCGCCCGCCGATCCTGGGCGGCGTCGCCGACCTCGCCGCCCTGGCCGAGCACACCCGCGGCGCCGCGGCCGGCGCCGACAACGTCATCTACCTGCACGGCGACGCCGGCATCAGCGCGGGCATCATCGCCGGCGGCCGGCGCATCACCGGCTACGGCGGCCACGGCGGCGAGGTCGGCCACATGGTGGTCAACCCGACCGGGCGGCTCTGCGGGTGCGGCTCCCGTGGCTGCTGGGAGACCGAGATCGGCGAGCGCGCCCTGCTGCACCTGGCCGGCCGCACCGTGCCCACCTCCGGCGCCGCCGTCGCCGCCGCGGTCCGCGCCGCCGCGCAGGGCGACCCGGACGCCCGCGCCGCGGTCGTGCACGCCGCCGAGTGGCTCGGCTTCGGCGTGGCCAACCTGGTGAACATCTTCAACCCGACGATCGTGGTCTTCGGCGGCACGTTGCAGCAGTTGTACCTCACCGCCGCCGACCACGTCCGCGGCCGCCTGCTGGCCATGGCGCTGCCCGCCTGCCGCGACCACGTGGTGCTGCACACCCCGCTGCTGGGCGACGACGCCCCGCTGGTCGGCGCGGCCGAGCTGGCCTTCGAGCGGCTCCTCGCCGACCCCCTCGACACCACCCCGTAGCGCCAGCCGCACCGTTCCGCCGCAGGCCGCTGGGCCTGGCCGGCTCGGCGCAGCCGGACGCATACGTGGCATTCCTGGTGCGCTTGCCGACTTCGAGTTTCCGGGGGTCGGCGTCGAAGGAAACGGTATTCGCGGCCGGGCATTGCGTCGTAGTTGCGATACGTCAACCTGCGAGCAGGCAACCAGCGTTACCCCACGCGCGGACGGCAGCCGGTTAGTTGTCGGGTGGCGTCGGCCGGTCGTGCCCGGGGCGCCGAAAGCCGCCCGGTCGCTCAGTTTCCCGGCAGCGCTGCAGTGCCGACGGCAATGGCGGATTGCCAGTCACCGCCAGCACCCTGGGAGTCGTTGCAACTTGCAACTCGCCCGATTGACGGTTCTGGCGGCGATCAAGATTGTGGTGATGGGCATTCATTCATGGCCAATTCAGACGGGTCTTGTGGCCATGACTGCTCGATCTTGCCATGCTGAATTGCTTAGGGATCGTTCACTCGCCCATGCGGATCTTGCGAAGCCCGTCGGGAGGTCGCCGTGTCGGCACCGCTTCATCGCGATGAGCGATCGACGCGTCCGCGCCGCGTGGGCAAGTGGGTCATCATTGCCTCGATATCGGTGTCCATCCTGTGCATCGGCACGACGTTGGCCGGCGTGGCCATTCACCTCGTCGCGCCCGCTACCCTCCACGCCTGGGCAGACGTCGGACAGGCATTCGGGGTGTGGGCGGCAGTCGCTTCTACCGCCGGCTTCGCGGTACTGATCTTCACCGTACTGGCCCAGCGCGAGGATCTCCGGACCCAGCAGGACGACCTGCGCCAGCAGCGGACGGCGCTGGCCAAGGTCCAGGAGGACCTCCACTGCAACGCCGAGGTCGGCCTGTCGATGTTCCACCTGAACCTGCTGGAAATCGGTATTCGCAATCCTCGGCTCGCCTCCGTCTGGCCGTCCGGCGATACCGACCCGCCCGAGGACGTCCGAAGCATGCACATGTACTGCACGCTCATTCTCGAGGGAGTCTGGTTGAACATTCGTGCCGGGCGGTACGACAATGATGACGCGCGGGCGCAGCTTCGCTACTTCTTTACCAGTATTGCGTTCCGTGAATACTGGTCCGCCACGAAGACGAAGCGGCTGATGGCGCTCGCGGAAAATGGTCCTGAGGCCGCGTTCTTCCGCTTGGCCGAGGAGGTATATCGGGAACGGCGGTCCTAGGCCAGCCGGGCGATGTCCGGCTTTGCGTCCAGGAGAATGCTGCGATCCAGCACCACGAGGAACTCGTCGGGTCCAATCGACGCGTCCTCGGGGAGTTGTGCCAGCACGTCTTGGCTCCCAGCCGTGCCGATAACCGCAATGCGTCCGTCCGCGAGTTCAAACAGGTCCGGGCAGTTGATGTCAGACGTGCACCGATGCTTCGGAGAAACACCCAATCGCCTGGCACTGCGCACAGTATCCTCCATTTGAACGCAACGTAAAGTGAAGCGAGTTCGGCAATGGGAAACCGAAGCCCGGCCGCTCGTCGAGCGTGAAGCCTTGCCTACTGTAGAGCCAGGCGGCGATCGCGGTGCGGCGGGGCCGACAAAAACAACTTTGGTGGAGACCGACCCAA
The DNA here is from genome assembly GCF_050948465.1 of Dactylosporangium sp. CA-092794. Classification (NCBI taxonomy): domain Bacteria; kingdom Bacillati; phylum Actinomycetota; class Actinomycetes; order Micromonosporales; family Micromonosporaceae; genus Dactylosporangium; species Dactylosporangium sp. CA-092794. The sequence goes on from NZ_CP192044.1 coordinate 3,719,824, forward strand.
TGGGCTGGACAATCAGGGGCTTCCGCATGGTTGGCGACCGCGGATAGTCGGTGCGACGCCGCACGGAGACGTCGGATCCTTAGTATCGGGTGCGGCATCGTCAAGGGCCGGTGTTCGACGCCGCGGGCACGAGGCCCAGCATGCCGCCGGCCGCCATCACCGCAGGCGCCGCACGTCGGGCGCCAGCGGGGCGATCGGGGTCAGCGCACCGGCCGGGTCCTGGGCCTGCGCGGCGCCGAGCCGCCGGCCGCCCGGCGGGCCCGGACAGCGGCGCCCGGCCCCCGGCGGACCACGTGCGAGGGCGGCCTGGGCCTCGGCCCGGGCGGAGCCGCGGGCATGGACGAGCGACACCGCTCGGGACACGGCCGGCGCAGCGCCGGCACCGCGCCGGCCAGCCCGCGGACCGCGGCCCGGGCGGTGGATGCCAGCGCGGCGGCCAACCTGACGGACACGGCTCGCGTGGCCGATACCGCGGTGGCGGCCCAGCCGGCGACCCGGGCGCGTGTGGTGGCCGCGGCCGTCGCGGCCAGCCGGAAGGCCGCGGCGCGCATGGTGGCCAAGGCCGTGGTGATCCGGGCGCGAAGGGGCATGATCCGATCATCGTGGGTCGCCCTGAGCGGACGCTGAGCCGCTACCGGCCGGCGGCGACCGGGGGCGACATGGCCGGGGCCACGTAGTAGCGCAGCCAGTTGTCCAGCAGCGTGCGCATCCGGGCCCGGATCTGCTGGTCGGCCCGGTCCAGGGACGCCAGGAAGGCCGCGTAGTCGGCGTCGGACGGGCCCAGGTGGCCCTCGGCGATCAGCTGCGGGCGGCGGGCGCGGGCCAGGCCGGCGGTGATGCCGGCCGTCAGCTCCGGGTGGACCTGCAGCGTGCGGGCGGTGGCGCCGATCGACAGGGACTCGTTGCGGTAGACCGCGCCGTGCGCCAGCTCGGTCACCGGGCCCAGGGGCGAGGTGCGCGGCACGTCGTACACGGCGTCGACGTGCGAGGTGAACACGTCGAAGGCGTCGGGCAGGCCGTGGAAGAGCGGGTCCCGGCGGCCGGCCGGGGTGAGGGTGAGCCGCTCGATGCCGAACCGGCGGCCGTGGTGGGCGACCTTGCACACCGCGCCGGCCGTCTCCGCCTTGGCCTGGTGCGACCAGCAGATGTGCAGCTCGGGCACGCCGCGGCGCTGGGCCTCGGTGAGGAACCGCTTGACGGCCCGGATCCACGGCAGCTCCTCGTAGGAGGAGTGCATGGAGCCGCCGCCGATGATGCCGTGCGCCTCGATCGTGTCGGGCAGCGGGTCGCCGTCGGCCACGTTGACCATGTGGATCTGGTCGGGGCCGAGCCGGGTGACCTCGGCGATCCAGTCGCGGTAGGAGGGCAGGCCCAGGTCCGCCAGCGGCCGGCACTCCTGCATGTTGAGAAACAGCACCCGGCAGCGCTGCCGGACGTGCGGCTGACGCCTCGGGACGCTGGAAGTGTGCCCTGTCGTATCAACGGCGGTCATGTTGATCGAATCGCTCCTCGCGGACACGGGAGCAGAGCATAACGCGGCACCGGGTGAGGCGGCGGCGAATCAGTCGATGTGCGCCGCGTCGAGGGCGGCCTGCAACGATTCCTTGTACCCGTCGCTGGTGACCGTCGCGCCCGAGACCGCGTCGATGTCCGCGCCCTGCGCCTGCAGCACCTCGGTCCGCAGCTGGGGCAGGGCATAGTCGTTGATCTGCTGGTCGCGTCGATTGTTGTCGGGGTACTGCACCGCCACGACGTCGGTGATCCGCCCGCCGTCGACGGTGATGCGCACCTGCACCGGCCCCCACCGGGTCTGCGCGACGGACCCGTCATAGGTCTTGCCGGCGGCGGCGTCGGCGATGACCGGAGCCGCGGTGGTACCCCCGGAACTGCCGACGCTCGTGCGGTAGCTGAACAGCAGCACCAGCGCCGCCACCGTGGACAGCAGCCAGAGCGTGATCCGGCGCATCAGCTCATCCCCTCAGCTCACCACTCGAACCGTTCGGTGTGCAGCCGCTCGTCGGCGACGCCGGCCCGGCGGGCCTCGTGCTGTACCGCATCCATCCACTCCGAAGGACCGCAGACGAAGACGTGGTGGTGGGCGACGCCCGGGACGACGGCGTCCAGGGACGTGCCGGCGCGGTTTCGGGGCAGCCACGACCCGGCCGCGCGCCGGCCGAGCAGCGGCACGATCCGCACGCCCCGGTGCCGGGCGAGCCAGGCCAGCTCCTCGCGGAACGCGAGATCGGCGTCGGTCCGGGCGCGGTACACCAGGGTCGCCTCACCCGCGGCGTAGGGCAGATCCCACAGCAGCGCCAGCAGCGGGGTGACGCCCACGCCGCAGGCCAGCATCGTCACCGGGCCGCCGCGGTACGACTCGCCGGTGAGCCGCCCATAGGGGCCCTCGATGAGCACCCGCGTGCCCGGCCGCAGGGTGGCCACCCGCGCGCTGCCGTCGCCGAGGTCCTTGACGGTGATCCGCAGCAGCCCCTCGCGCGGCGGCCCGGACAGCGAGTACGGGTGGGCGCGGCTCCAGCCCGGCCCGTCCAGGAACCGCCACAGGAAGAACTGCCCGGCCCGCACCGGCAGCCGGTCCAGGGCCCGGCCGCGCAGGTACACCGAGGTCAGCCCGGGCCCCTCCGCGCGCACCTCGCCGACCCGCAGCGCGTGGAAACCGCTGCGCCACAGCGGCAGCCCGATCCGGCAGACCAGCACGGCGCCGGCCGCCACGGCGTAGAGCGTCCACCAGTAGGCGCGGGCGGCGGCGGAGCCGATGAAGTCCGCACCCGTCCACAGCTGGTGCGGCAGGGCCAGGCCCACGCCGAGGTACGCGTACAGATGCAGCAAATGCCACGACTCGTAGCGCAGCCGGCGCCGGGCCACGCGCAGCGACGTCACCGTCACCAGCACCAGCGCGGCGGTGCCGGCGGCCGCCAGCAGCATGCCCGGATACGACACGACCAGGTCCCACAGCTCGGCGAACGCGTTCAGGTGCGCCGGCCCGGCGTAGCCGAGGGTGACCAGCGGGATGTGCACGACCATGAGGTTGAACGACGTGAACCCGGTCCACCGGTGCCAGCGGGCCAGCCGGTCCTGGCCGAACGCGCGCTCCACCAGCGGGATCCGGGCCAGCAGCAGCACCTGCAGCAGCATCAGGTCGGCGGCGAGCAGCCCGGCCAGCCGGCCGGCCGCGGTGACCGCCGTCCACCCGCCGGTGGCGAGGTCCGCGGCGCCGCCGCCGTGCACCCACAGCCCGGCCACGACGACCAGGCTGGCCGCGGCGGCGATCGTGGCCAGGTCGGCCCACCACCACGGGGTGGCCGCTCGTCGCAGCGGCGCCGCACCGATAGTCATGCGCTCAACGATCGGTGCGCCGGGTACCCGCGCGCTGTGCCGAGCCTGGGAATCAGCTGTGAGATGCGGCACCGACCGGCGGTACCGTATCCGCGTGGACCAGTGCGAGGAGTGCGGTTTCGGCTATCCGGGTGTCGGCGCGGCCGACGTCCCGCTCCGGCTCCGCGGATTCGCGCAGCGCTACGCCGGCGCCCTCGCCGCCGCGGCCGACGTGCGCCGCCGGCCGGAGCCCGACGTGTGGTCGCCGCTGGAGTACACCTGCCACTTCCGCGACGTGCTGCGCTGGCAGCGCGACCGGATCGAGCTGGCGCTGCGCGCCGACGCGCCCGAGTTCGTCCCGATGGGCCGCGACGAGCTGGTGATCACCGCGGCCTACAACCGGCAGGACCCGGCCGCGGTCGTCGACGGCCTGGCCGCCGCCGCGGACCTGCTGGCCACGGCGTTCGCCGCGCTCGGCCCGGCGGAGCTGGCGCGGGTGGGGCGGTATCCGTGGCCGGAGCCGGTCGAGCGCACCCTGCTGTGGCTCGGCCGGCACACCGTCCACGAGGGCGAGCACCACCTCATGGACATCGCCCGCGGCTAGAGGAACCGCCCGGCGCTCGCCGCCTTGGCCACCGCCTCGGCCAGGGCCTCGGCCACATCGGGGATCGTCGTGGCCGACACGCGGGTGCGGGGGATCGACAGGCTGATCGCGTCGGTCACCGGCGCGCGGGTGCCGACCGTGCGGGCCACGCACACGATGCCCTCGGTGTTCTCCTCGCGGTCCACCGCGTAGCCGCGGGCCCGGATCTCCGCCAGCTCCGCCCGCAGGGCCGCCCGGTCGGTGATCGTGTGCGGGGTCAGCGCCGGCAGCGGGTCGGGCAGCAGCGCGTCGACCTCGGCGTCGGTCCGGGCGGCCAGCAGCGCCTTGCCGAGCGCGGTGGCGTGCGCGGGCAGGCGGCGGCCGATCGCCGAGTACAGCCGCAGCGGGTGGACCGAGTCGCGCTTCGCCACGTAGGTGATGTCGGCGCCGTCCAGCCGCCCCAGGTGCGTCGCCTCGCCGAAGCGGGCGTTGAGCTCATCCAGGATCCCGGCGAGTAGCCCGACGGTGTCGTCGGCGTCGAGGTACGCCGCGCCGACCTGCAGCGCGCGCAGGCCCAGCCGGAACCGGCCGGTGGCCTCGGCCGCGATCCAGCCGCGGGCCGCCATCGTGCGCAGGATGCCGTGCAGGCTGCTCTTCGGGATGTCCAGCCGGCGGGTCAGCTCGGCCAGCGTCAATGGGCCGGCGGTGGCGAGCGCCTCGAGGATGTCGAGGGTCCGGTCGGCGGACTTCACGGGGTTGGTCACGAGGCTCCTCGTCCACTAGGGTCACATACGTGACCGACGTTCATCATACTGAACAGATAATCGCCGCCAAGAAGATCGTCCCCGTCGTCGTGCTGGAGGAGGCCGCCGACGCCGGGCGGCTCGCCGACGCCCTGCTCGCCGGCGGGCTGGGCTGCGCCGAGGTGACCTTCCGCACCGACGCGGCCGCGGAGGCCATCCGTCGCATGGCCGAGCGCCCCGACATGCTCGTGGGCGCGGGCACCGTGCTCACCGCCGCCCAGGTCGAGCGGGCCGTCGAGGCCGGCGCCCGGTTCATCGTCAGCCCCGGCTTCAGCGACGCCGTCGTGGCGCGCAGCCGCGACCTCGGCGTGCCGGTGTTCCCCGGCATCGCCTCGCCGACCGACATCATGCGGGCCCTGGACGCGGGCCTGTCCACCGTGAAGTTCTTCCCCGCCGAGCAACTGGGTGGGATACCGATGGTGAAAGCCCTGGCCGCCCCGTTCCGCTCGGTGCGGTTCATCCCCACCGGCGGGGTCAACACCGGTAACCTCGCCGCTTACCTGGCCGTGCCCGCCGTGCTGGCCGTCGGCGGCACCTGGATGGTCGCACCCGACCTGCTCGCCGCCCGCGACTGGGACGCCGTCACCGCCCGCACCCGATCCGCATTGGAGTCGATCTCGTGATCACCGTGCGTCCCGCCGCCGAGTGCCGCTACGACCTCGTCTCGCTCGGCGAGGTCATGCTCCGCCTCGACCCGGGCGAGGGGCGGATCCGCACCGCCCGGCAGTTCCGGGCCTGGGAGGGCGGCGGCGAGTACAACGTGGCCCGCGGGCTGCGCCGCTGCTTCGGCCTGCGCACCGGGCTGGTCAGCGCCTTCGCGGACAACGACGTCGGCCGCCTGCTGGAGGACCTGATCCTGCAGGGCGGGGTCGACCTGAGCTTCGTGAAGTGGCTGCCGTACGACGGGATCGGCCGCACGGTCCGCAACGGCCTCAACTTCACCGAGCGCGGCTTCGGCGTGCGCGGCGCGGTGGGCGTCTCCGACCGCGGCCTCACCGCCGCCGGCCAGCTGCGCGCCGAGGACGTCGACTGGGAGCACCTCTTCGGCGAGCTCGGCGTGCGCTGGCTGCACACCGGCGGTATCTACGCGGCGCTGTCGCCGACCACGCCGGAGACCATCGAGGCCTGCCTGACCGCCGCCCGCCGGCACGGCACCGTGGTCTCCTACGACCTCAACTACCGGCCCAGCCTGTGGAAGGCGGTCGGTGGCCAGGCCCGCGCCCAGGAGGTCAACCGGCGCCTCGCCGGGCTGGTCGACGTGATGATCGGCAACGAGGAGGACTTCACCGCGTGCCTGGGCCTGGAGGTGCCCGACACCGACATCCACGCCGGCGCGCTGGACGCGGCCAACTTCCGCACGATGATCGCCGCCGCCGTCGAGGCGTACCCGAACTTCCAGGTCGTCGCCACCACCCTGCGCGGCGTGCGCTCGGCGACGGTCAACGACTGGGGCGCGATCGCCTGGGCGGACGGCGACTTCGCCGAGGCCGCCCACCGCCCCGGCCTGGAGATCCTGGACCGGGTCGGCGGGGGCGACAGCTTCGCCTCGGGGCTGATCTACGGCCTGATGACCTTCGGCGACCTCAAGACCGCGGTGGAGTACGGCGCGGCGCACGGCGCGCTGGCCATGACCACGCCCGGCGACACGTCGATGGCGAGCCTGAAGGAGGTCGAGGCCCTCGTCGCCGGCGCCGGCGCCCGTGTGCAGCGCTGACCTTTGGCAATACTGGCTTTCGGTCAAGGCTGGCTCTGGCTTTCGGCCAAGGCCGGCTCTGGCTTTCGGTCGAGGCCGGCTTTTGGTCAAGATCGCACAAAATGCAAACATTTACATGGATGAAATCCATGCGTAGCGTCGGGATCCAACGCGATCACTCACCCCCGCGGGAGGATCCCCGATGCGTCGCCGCCTGCTCTCCGCGCTCGCCGCGACGGCCGCCACCGTCGCCGCGCTGCTCGCCGTGCCCACCGCCGCCCACGCCGAGTCCAACGGCGGGGTCCGCATCCTGCCGCTGGGCGACTCGATCACCGACGGGTTCAACGTCCCGGGCGGCTACCGGATCAACCTGTGGCGCGCCCTGGCCGCCGCCGGCCACCCGGTCGACTTCGTCGGCTCCCAGTTCAACGGCCCGTCGGACCTGCCGGACCACGACCACGAGGGCCACCCCGGCTGGCGCATCGACCAGGTCGACGCCAACGCCACCGCCTGGGTCTCGTCGACCGCACCCCGCAGCGTGCTGATCCACCTCGGCACCAACGACGTCATCCAGAACTACGACCTCGCCAACGCCCCCGCCCGGCTCTCCGCGCTCGTCGACCACGTCCGGGCCGCCGCCCCCGCCGCCGACGTGTTCGTCGCCTCGATCATCCCGCTGTCGGACGCGGGCCGGGAGGCGAGCGCGAACTCGTTCAACGCCACCATCCCCGGCATCGTCGCCGGCAAGGGCGCCAAGGTCCACTTCGTGGACATGCACGCCGCGCTCAACACCGGCGACCTCGCCGACGGCGTGCACCCGACCCGCGCCGGCTACGACAAGATGGCCGCCCGCTGGGCCGACGCCCTGGCCGCCGTGCCCGGCTCGGCCGGCGACGACGGCGCGCCGGTGTCCCTGCCGGTGAACACCAACGTCTCGCTGCGCGCCACCACGGCCTGCTGCACGAACCGCTACGCCCGGCACCAGAACGGCCTGGGCTACACCGAGGTGGTCACGTCCGCCAGCGACGCGCTGCTCAAGAACGACGCGACCTGGCGGATCGTGCCCGGCCTGGCCGGCGGCTGCTACAGCCTCCAGTCGCGTAACTACCCGACCTACTACCTGCGCCACCAGAACGGCCGCGTGAAGATCAGCCAGGACGACGGCACCGCGCTGACCCGCGCCGACGCCACCTGGTGCGGCCGCTCGGCGCCGGGCGGGGTGCGGCTGGCGTCGTGGAACTTCCCCGGGTCGTACCTGCGCCACATCAACAGCGAACTCTGGCTCGCCACGCCGGGCGGGACGGCCACGCAGGACAACGCCGCCAGCCTGGTACCGGACATCACCTGGGCCCTGACCACCCCCTGGGCGCCGTAAACCCCGACCGCGCCCCTCACGGCGGGTCCGCACCGACTTTGTTCGGTCGCGGCCCCGCCGGGGCTCGGTCTCCAGCGTCGCTTCACCGCGGCCCCCGCTTGTCCTCCGTCGTCTGGGGGCGGGGCGTGCAGGATGTCTCCGCGATCATGCGTGTTGCCGTGGCCACACCGCGGGTTTGCCATGATCGTGGAGACATTTGGTACACGGGGGTACATGTTCACTCCGCGATCATGAAAAACCGTGGTGTCGGTGGCGGGTCCGGCATGATCGCGGAGACTTGCCGTCGCGGCGGGCGCGGGGCGGCGGTCGCCGTGGTCGGTCGCCGCGGTCGGGCGGCGCGGTCGGGCGGCGCGGTCGGGCGGCGTCGGCGCCCAGCGCCGCACCACGTCCCAGATCGCGCTCTGTCCCCAGGTGGCCGGGCCGGCACCCGACCGGGCGGCCGCGAAGGCGAACTCGGACTCCACGCGGGAGAGTCTCACGTACCGATGGAGGCTGGTCGACGCCCGCGCGACCCCCGTATAGGGCAGGCCCGGCCATCGGTTCGGGACGGCTTGGGGGAAATTGCAGATGCTGCGAAACGACGTGCTGTCCATCCGTGGAAATCGGCAATAGCATCGATGCGGTCCATTGCGGAGGACCGATGCTGCTCGCATCGGCCCCCCACAAGGCGCCGTCAGGCGTCACTGGTTCGAAAAGGCGGCACAGTGGTGTGCCGTCGCTTTATGCATCGACGGTGTCGGCAGCACCGGCGATGTATCGCATCATCGTTCGTGGGCGGGATCGAAGCGGTCGTGCTTTGCGCCGTCCACAAACGACTCCCAATCGACGGCCGTAAATTGCAAAACCGGCCCGTCGGGATTCTTGCTGTCCCGGACGCCGATGTTTGCGCCGACGACCGCGACCTCTACGCAGTTGCTGCCGCCGTTACCGTTGCTGCGGCTGCTCTTCCTCCAGCTGGCGTGCTGAAAACGCGTTGCCATGCATAGCACCTCCCTCCCTGGCAAACTCCCTTGCCATCAGTCGTCCAGCAGGCGCTGGATCATGTCGATCGACGCCTCCTGGCTGAGCGCTTTGGTGCTCAGGCGCTCGAACTCGACCCGGTAACGCTTGACCTCTGCAGGCTGCTCTTCGTAGTAGTCCCCGGCAAGACCCTCGAGGTACACGACGTCCAAGTGGGCGACGTCAGGGAACTCCAAAAGCGCGATCGAACCGCCCAGGAACGCATGCTCACCGGCGTCGAGCGGCAGGATCTGCAGCGTCACGTTGGGCAGCTCGGTGGCCGTGATGAGCCGGCTCCACTGCTCCCGCATGAGGTCCTTGCCGCCGACGATGCGGCGGATCACCGACTCGTCGATGATCGCCCACAGCGTGATCGGCGACGGCCCCCTCAGCCGCTTCTGCCTGGTCTTTCGCAGCTCGACCCGGCGGTCGATGGCGTGCTGCGGGTCGTGGCTGCGCCCGCTGCCCATGAGCGCGCGCATGTAGGGCTCGGTCTGCAGCAGCCCGGGCAGCACGATCGGCTCCCAGACCTTGGCCGAGGACGCGTCGGCCTCCATGCCCACGAAGTTGCCCGGCCGCATGACGTCCTTGTAGTCGGTCCACCAGCCGCGTTGCCGGGCCAGCCGGGCCAGGGTCATGAGGGCGTCACGGTATTCGCTGTCCGCGACGCGGTAGAGCGTCAGAAGATCGTTCACGTCGCGCGGGGTCACGGGGACTCGCGCGTTCTCGATGCGGGTGACCTTGGCCGAGTGCCATTCGAAGTGCCGGGAGACGTGCTCCTGGGTGAAGCCGGCGTCCTCGCGGCATTTCTTCAACTCGGCGGCCAGCCGACGGCGGCGCAGTGTCGGCCCCTCGTCGACAGCCACCGCTACCTCCTCGGATGTTCTGGTGGTGTCCGTCTGCACGCGCATGATCCTAGTTGTCGCAATCCCGATGGGTGGTACTCCGAGTCTAGTACTCGTTGCACTACGCGTAGTGCTTGGTACATGATGCTGGGGACATCGAGGATGAACCCCCATTCATTCATGATCTCCTTTTGCCGTGTGCCGAGGAGCGTGATTGCGGTGCTTGCCAACAGCTATTACCTAATTGCGCACGACGACCGGACCGGCCGGTCGCGCCTGCACCCGCGGGCGACCGGTCTTGGATTGGCCGCCGGCCTGCTCGGTGAGCTGATGCTGTTCGGCCGGTTGCGCGCGATGACCGGCGACCTCTACGTGGTCAGCCACGAGCCCCCCGGCGACTCCCTCGCCCATACCCTGCTCGACCTGCTCGTCGCCCAGCCGCAGCACAAGGAGATCCGCACCTGGCTGGCGTATCTCTCCCAGGACGCGGCCGACCAGGTCGGCGAGCGGCTGCTGCGGGCCGGCGTGGTGGAGCCGGTGACCAAGCGGAAGCTGCTGTCCGCACAGACCCTCTACATGCCCGTCAGCCCGGACCAGCGCAACGCGGCCGCCTGGGAGTCGATCCGCCTTGCCGAGGCGCTCGGCCGGCGCCGCTCGATGAACCTCTCCGACCGCGTGCTCGTGGCACTAGTCGTGGCCACCGGCCTCACCCGCTACGTCTTCTTCAGCCCCCAGCAACAGCGCGACTGCATGCAGAACCTCCCCGGGATCATGAGCTCCCTCCCCGACGACCTCGTCCAGCTCGTGCAGTACACCGAGGCCGCAGTGGGCTCCGCCCTCGCCGCCGGCCGTCGCTAGAGACCGCGTAGGGGCGCCACGCGCCCGCATGAGGAGAAACGAGAACCATGGCGCGTACGACCCTGACCGGGCCCGACATCGTCGCGCGCGGGCTGGCCAGCAACCGGCTCGGCGTGCCGTCGGTGGTGTTTTTCGGCGTGGCCGGAGCCGCACCCCTGACGGTGATCCTGGGCGCGATCTCGACGATCTACGCGGTCGTCGGCAACACCGCGGTACCACTGGTGTACTTCGTGGCCGCCCTCATCCTGTCGCTGTTCACCGTCGGTTTCGTCGCCATGAGCCGCCACATCGTCAACTCCGGCGCCTTCTACAGCTACATCAGCCACGGGCTGGGCCGGATGATCGGCGTCGCGGCCGCCTTCGTCGCGCTCCCCGCCTACGCGGCCATGCAGATCGGCCTGCTGGGCCTGTTCGGCGTCGTCGCCTCCGGCATTCTCGATTCGATGGGGGTACACACGAGCTGGTTCGTGTGCTCGCTGGTCGGCTGGTTCCTGGTGGCGATCCTCGGCTCGCTCTGGGTCGACCTCAGCGGCAAGGTGCTCGCCGTGCTGCTCACCGTCGAGATCACCATCGTGCTCGTCTACGACTTCTTCATGCTCGCCCACCCGGCCGGCGGCCGGGTCAGCTTCGCCGCGCTCAACCCACAGCAGCTGGCCACCCCGGAGGTCGCCGCGATGCTGGTGCTGGCGATCGCCGGGTTCGTCGGCTTCGAGGCCACGGTCGTGCTGTCCGAGGAGGCCAAGGACCCGAAGAAGACCATCGGCCGGGCCACCCACTGGGCGGTGCTGCTGCCGGGCCTGCTCTGCGGCGTCTCGGCCTGGGCGATGTCGGTCAACGCGGGCGACATCGTGCAGGCCGCCCGCGACAACGAGACCGACCTGGTGTTCAAGCTGGTCGGCCCGTATGTCCCCGAGGCGCTGGTGAACATCGGATACATCCTGTTCCTCACCAGCGTCTTCGCCGCGATGCTGGCCTTCCACACCGCGGTGACCCGTTACCAGTTCGCGCTGGGCCGGGAGCGGGTGCTGCCACGCATGTGGGGTGTGGCGCACCCGCGCACCGGCGCGCCGCTGGCCGGCTCGATCACCCAGAGCGTCCTCGCGCTGGGCGTGCTCATCCTGTACTACGTGACCGGGACCGACCCGCTCGTGCACCTGTTCGCCTGGATGACCACGGTCGGCGGCCTCGGCGTGCTGATCCTGATGTGGTCGACGTCCGCCGCGGTGGTCGGCTTCTTCATCCGCCACCGCCGCAAGGAAAACGCGTGGCGCTCCCGGATCGCCCCGATGCTGTCGTTCCTGCTGCTCAGCCTCGTGCTCGCGGCGACCGTCATCGGCCTGGGCCAGCTGCTGCAGGTGCCACCGGACTCGCCGTTCAACTGGCTGTTCCCCACCGCGTACTTGGTCTTCGCGACCTTCGGCATCGGCTGGGCCGCGATCATGCGCGGCGCGCGACCGGACGCCTACGCCGGGATCGGCCGCGGCACCGAGGGGTTCGTCGTGCCGGAGAGCGTCTTCGGCCGCCCGCCCCGCCCGCACCGGGTCACCGCCGACGTCGCGCACCACGCCTAGCCGCTGCCCGTCCACTGAGGGAGAGGATGCTCATGACGCACGCCATTCAGGACGTGGTCGTTCGCGACATCGATCCGGTCGGCGCCGAGGAGATCACCGAGGTGCTCACCGCGGCGATGAGCGACGGCACCGTCGCGCGCTGGCTGATGCCCGACACGGCGCTGCGCCGCGAGTCCAGCCCGGAGTACTTCGCGATCTTCGCCGAGCACGTCATGCGGCACGGGGAGGTCTACGCCAGCGTCGACCCGATCGACGGCAAGCTCTCCGGCGTGGCGCTGTGGTTCCCGCTGACGCACATGATCCCGCCGCCGGTCGACTACGACAGCCGGCTCAAGGAGGTCACCGGCCCGGCGTTCGACCGCATCTGCCAGCTCGACGCCGCGCTCGAGGCCGAGCACCCGATCGAGCCGCACCACTACCTCGCGTTCCTCGCGGTGCGGCCCGATCGGCAGAACCTCGGCATCGGCAGCTCGCTGATGGCCCGGCACCACGCCAGGCTGGACCGCGCCGGCCTCCCCGCCTATCTGGAGGCCAACGATCCGCGCAACCGCGAGCTGTACCTGCGCCACGGCTACGTCAGCCGCCCGCCCGTGCTGCTGCCCGACGGGCCGCCGGTGTGGCCGATGTGGCGCGAACCCCTCCGATAGTTAGGCGGCCGGGAACTCGTAGAGCCAGTACTGCTGCTCGTCCATGCGCTGTGCCTTGACGTCGCCGGAGAGGCGGTGCAGCATAAGCCGGACCACGCGGGACATGTGCCGGACCTCGTCGGTGCGGTGGCAGAAGTCCAGCGCGATCTTGCCGTTCTGCGCCGCCGCGGTGAGGTACATCGCGGTGACGAGCTCGCCGAACGCCGTCGCCGCCCGGCCGTCGGACTGGGTGGCCACGAAGCCGCAGTACCAGATCCGCTTCTCGGCGTAGTGCTCCGGCCAGCGCCGCTCGAAGTAGGGCGGCGAGATCAGCGGCACGGCTCCCAGGTCGTTGGTGTAGATCGACATGCCGCGGACGGTGTCGTCGTCGTCGAGGCAGAGGTACTTCTGGACGCGCGGGTCGCCCATCACGTCGTCAAACTCTTCGCGGTACATGAGGTGGCGCTGGACGGCCAGCGCGTTGAGCTCGGCGAACGCCTCCGAGTAGAGCTTCCACGCCTCGTCGCGCAGATCGCCCTGCACCTGATCGACAATCTTGACATTCATGTCCAGCACTCCGATCGCCGTCGGCTAGGCACGCTTCCGCGGTACCAGTAGTCGATCAAATATTTTCGATCGATGGTGTATTGAGAGTAGTCCAAGAGTCACGTTGTGCAATATGGTGACCTCATTCCGTCGCCATTTGCGATCTCGGGAGGGTCGATGGACCACCTCGACGGCTTCCCACCGAGCCCTGAACTCGTCATTGACCTGGACCGGGTGGCCAGGGCATACCGCGCGTTCGCCGACAATTTGCCAAGCGTCAACGTGCACTATGCAATGAAGTGCAACCCGCACCCGGAGGTGCTGGCCCTGCTGCACGCCCTCGGCTCCCGGTTCGAGATCGCCTCGGCCGCCGAGCTCGACGCGCTGCTGGCCATCGGCGTCGACCCGGCCGAGGTGCTGTCGAGCAACCCGGTCAAGCCGCTCGCCCACATCGCCCGGCAGCACGCGGCCGGCGTGTGGCGGTTCGCCTTCGACTCCGAGGACGAGCTGGACAAGATCGCCGCGGCGGCGCCGGGCGCGGCCGTCATCGTGCGCCTGGCCGCGCACCAGATCCGCAGCGGCGTGCCGAGCGAGGGCAAGTTCGGCGTCGACCCCGACAGCGCGGTCGCGCTCATGCTGGCCGCCCGGGAGCGGGGCCTGCGCCCGTACGGCGCCGCCTTCCACGTCGGCTCGCAGATGCTGCTGGCGCACGCCTGGCGGGCGCCGCTGCGCGCCGTCGGGTACGTAATGAGCAAATTGGCGGCCGAAGATGTCTTCTTGCACATGGTGAACCTCGGGGGCGGATTTCCGGCGCGGTACGTCGTGAAAACGCCGCCGCTGGCGGAGTATTGGGCCACCATCGGACCGGGGCTGGCGCAGTTGCCGTATCCGGTCGATGCCGTCTGCGAGCCCGGCCGGGCGATCGTGGCCGAGGCCGGTCGCCTGCGCGCGACCGTGATCGGCACCGCCGTGCGCGGCGGCCGGCGCTGGGCGCACCTCGACGTCGGCGCGTTCAACGGCCTCATGGAGAGCCTGGAAACCGCCAACCAGCTGCGGTTTCCCGTCTCCGACTCGCGCGGCGGCGCGACCCGCGACCGGTTCCACCTGACCGGGCCGACGTGTGACAGCCAGGACACGATCATGTTCGACGTCGAGCTGTCCGCGGATCTTCGCACCGGCGACGAGGTCTACCTCGACGGTACCGGAGCATACACGACTGTCTATGCATCGAGATTTAATGGTTTCGATGTACCAAGCGTTCGCTGTGTTACTGGTGTGGCCATTGAAACCAGTGATGACGCTGCGTACTGTGGTTGACGCGCTGAGTCTTCGTTGGATCTTGCTTCCCGCTGCCCGCACTTCCACGGAGGAACCGTGTTCGCAACCCGCCGGATCTTCACCGTGCTCGCCGCCTTCGCCTTACTCGGGCCCGCTGCCGTCGCCGCACCCGGCGGGGTAGCGGCCGCCGCCGCGAATACGGTCACCTCCGGCGGATACGCCGCCGTCATCAAGCGCACCTCCTACGGGGTGCCGCACATCAGCGCCGCGAACGTGGGCAGCGTCGCGTTCGGCCAGGCCTGGGCCTACGCCGAGGACCGCTTCTGCGACCTGGCCGACCAGATCGTGAAGGTGCGCAGCGAGCGCTCCCGCTGGTTCGGCCCCGGCCCCGACGGCGCCAACCTCGCCACCGACTTCGCCTACGCCTCGCTCGGCGTGGTCGACCGGGCCCGCACCCAGCTCGCCCAGTTGCAGCCCGACGAGCTGCAGATCGTCAACGGCTACGTCCGCGGCTACAACGCCTTCCTCGCCACCCGCGGCGCCGCCCGGGTGCCGGGCTGGTGCGCCGGCCAGCCGTGGATCGGGCCGATCACCGCCGTCGACCTGCTCGCCTACGAGCGCGACATCGCCCTGCTGGGCAGCGGCGGCGCGCTGCTGGCACCGATCGCCGCCGCGACGCCGCCGTCCGCGGCCGCCGCGCCGCTACCCATCGCCCCGGCGCTGACCAAGGCCGGCGTCGACCAGCTGACCGGCCAGAGCGCGGCGCTGTCGAGCAACGGCTGGGCGCTCGGCGCCGACAAGTCCACGACCGGCAAGGGCATGCTCATCGGCAACCCGCACTTCCCGTGGGAGGGCGAGCTGCGCTTCTGGGAGTCGCAGCTGACCGTGCCCGGCAACATCAACGTCTACGGCGCGAGCCTCGGCGGCCTGCCCGGCGTGCAGATCGGCTTCACCGACAAGGTCGCCTGGACGCACACCATCGCCGCCGGCTCCCGGTTCACGTTCTACTCGGTCAACCTCGTCCCCGGCTCGCCCACGACCTACACGGTCGACGGCCAGCCCGAGGCGATGACCGGCAAGACCGTCACCGTCAAGGTCAAGCAGCCCAACGGCTCGCTGCAGAACGTCACCCGCACCATGTGGTCGACCCGATACGGTCCGGTCCTGGACCTGTCCGCGATCGACCCGTCGCTGGGCTGGAACGAGTTCTCCGCCATCACGTACCGCGACGCCAACATCGACAACGACCGGCTCACCCGGGTCTGGTGGAACATGGCCCGGGCCACCAGCGTGTCGGGCCTGCGCTCGTCGATCGCCACCGACCAGGGCATTCCGTGGGTCAACACGATCGCCACGGACTCGTCCGGCAACGCGCTGTACCTCGACTCGTCCCCGACGCCGAACCTCTCGCCGGCCTCGATCGCCGAGTGGGGCAGCAACCCGCTGGGCCTGCTCGACGGCAGCAACAGCGCCAACGCCTGGGTCGTCGCGCCCGGCGCCCGCTCGCCCGGCCTGGTGCCCTTCGCTCAGCAGCCGCAGTTGCAGCGGCGCGACTACGTGTTCAACTCCAATGACAGCCACTGGGTGCCCAACGCCAACCAGTTCCTGACCGGCTACACGCCGCTGCAGGGCCCGGAGGGCACCCCGCTGACCGTGCGCACCCGGCAGAACGTCAAGCTCATCACGAGTACCGCCAAATTCGACCTGGCGGGCCTGGGCACGACGATCCTGTCCGGCGACACCTACACCGCCTCCCAGTTGGCCGCCTACACCGTCTCGGCCTGCCGGGCCCGCGGCACCACGCCGGTCGTCGTCGACGGCACGGCGGTCGACATCAGCTCCGGCTGCACCGTGCTGGCCAACTGGGACAAGCAGTTCGAGCTCGCCAGCCGCGGCGCGGTGCTGTGGCGGGAGACCGTCGGCGCGGTCGTCGCCGCCAACCCCGGCGCGCTGGACACCGCCGGCCCGCTCTTCGGCGTGCCGTTCAACCCGGCCGATCCGACCCGCACCCCGCGCGGTGCGCCATCCTCGCCCAGCGAGCTGCTGGCCGGGCTGGCCCGGGCCATCCTGCGGCTGCGGGCCGTGGGGCTGCCGCTCAACGTGCAGATGCAGCAGGTGCAGTACACGGTGAAGAACGGCCAGAAGATCCCGGTGCCCGGCTCGACGGAGAACATCGGCATCGCCAACATGGCGCAGTACGAGCCGCTGCCCGGCTCGTCGCTGGAGCCGTTCATGGACCCGGGCACGTTCGCGCCCGGCAGCGACCTGACCGACAAGGGCTACGTCGTCAACTACGGCACCAGCTTCCTGCTGACGCTCGCCTACACCTCGAGCGGCCCGTCCGCGAAGTGCATCCTCACGTTCAGCGAGTCGGCGGACTCGAGCTCGTCGCACTTCGCCGATCAGACGCAGCTGTACTCCCAGAAGAAGCTCCGCGACTGCCGCTACTCGGACGCGGCCATCTCGGCCGACACCCAGTCGGTGGAGGCGATCGCGGCGTCCTCCTGATGCCATTCCGGCACCTTCGTCACGTCGCGTGTGACCGCGATTGCCAACTGTGAGACCCGACCCGTCCGGCTTTGAGCCGGGCGGGTTGCGGGTTAGGGTCTTTGGCAGCGGGGCACGCGGCGGTGTCGAGCCGGGAGGTTGGCATGCAGGCCCAGGACCGGCCCGAGGTTCCGTCGCCCGCGACCGCTGCCTCACCCTCCGTGTCCACGCCGTTGCGGCCGGCGTCGTTCCGCTCACGGGTCTCCCGCGTGAGCCGCACCTTCACCCCGCGTTCCCGCCGCGCCGCCGCGTCCGGCGACGAGGCCGTCTTCGACGCAACCGCTCCCGGCCCGGCCGTTGCCGGTGTGGAGCAGCCGCGCGCCGAGGAAGCGCCGGGCGGGAAGTGCGCGGAGCTGATCGATCGGGTGCTGGCCGAGCGGGCGGTCGAGCCGCTGTTCCAGCCGATCGTCGAGCTGGAGACACTGCGGCCGGTCGGCGTGGAGGCGCTCGCGCGCGGACCGGTCGGCACGGAGCTGCGGAACGCCGGGGCGCTGTTCGCCGCGGCGGTCGCGGCCGGGCGGCTCGGGGAGCTCGACACGCTGTGCGCCGAGCGGGCCTTGGAGAGCGCGGCGGCGGCCGCGGTGCCGCCACCGCTCGTGTTCGTCAACGCCGAGCCGGCGGTGGTCGACCAGCCCCTGTCCGCGCGCCTGCTCGACCTGATGGGCGGCGGCCGGTCGCGGATCGTGCTGGAGTACACCGAGCGCGCGCTGTCCGCGCGGCCGGCGGCGCTGCTGCAGCTGGCCGCCACCGTCCAGGGCCGGGGGCACTGCCTGGCGCTCGACGACGTCGGGGCCGACCCGATGTCGCTGGCGTTCCTGCCGCTGCTGGAGCCCGAGGTGGTCAAGCTCGACCTGCACCTGCTGCGCGCCCCGCACGCGCCGCGGACCGTCGAGGTGGTGGCCGCGGTCAGCGCCGTCGCCGAGCAGACCGGCGCGGTCATCGTCGCCGAGGGCATCGAGACGGAGGCCGACCTCGCCAACGCCCGGGCGCTCGGCGCGCACTGGGGCCAGGGCCTGCTGTTCGGCGGCCCGGCCCCGATCGACGACCTCGCCCCGGCCGACCCCGGCGGCGCCGCGGCGCTGCGCCCGTCACGGCCCGGCCTGCACCTGCCGGCCGGCACCCCGTTCGAGGCCGCGGCCGCCCGCGGGAAGGCCAGGGCCGGCACCCCCGAGGTGTTCGCCGCTTACCTGGAGCACCTGCTGCGCCGCGCCGGCGCGGGCGCCGTCGTCCTCGCCTCCTGCACCGACCCGGCCACCGCCCGCTCCTGGCTGCCGTCGCTGACCGGCCTCGCCGAGCGGGCCGCGTTCGTCGGCCTGGTCGCCCCGCTGCACCCGGCCGCCGTCGCCCCGGGCCTGCGCTTCGCCGAAAGCCCGCGCGCCACCGTCGAGGAGTGCGCCGCGATCGTGGTGGCCCCGCGCTACACGGCGGCCCTCTGCGGGCGCGGCAGCCGCGCGGCCCAGCAGTTCGCCCACACCGAGGACCGCGCCCTGGTCGCCGAGCTGGCCCGGGTCATCCTGCAGCAGTTGCCGCGCTGACCCTCGACCCTCCCCCCGGGTGAGGCCGGATGAGCCGGCCCGGGTGACGGTGGGTGTGACGGTAGCTGCTGCCGGGGACGGAGGACAGCGGCGATGAAGAGCGCAACGCGCCGTTGGGCGGGCAGCGCGCTCTGCGTGGTGCTGGCCCTGGGACCGGTCGCCGGGTGGATGCCCATCGCCGGGTGGATGTCCGGCGGGGCGGCCGGCCCCGCGCGCGGCCCGGGCGAGCGGGCGCGACCCGTGCCCGGCGACCCCGACCCCACGGACTTCCGCCCCGGACCGGGCGATCCATCCGGCCGGGGTGATGCGCTGGTCTCGGTCAGCACGCAGGTGCGGCACCTCGACATTCCGTGGGGCGTCACGTTCCTGCCGGACGGTGGCGCGCTGGTGACCGAGCGGCGTACCGGCCGGATCCTCAAGGTCGGACCCGCCCGGCAACGCGACGGCGAACTCACCGTCGCGGTCGTCACCACGATCACCGATGCGAACCCGGACAACGAGGGCGGCCTGCTCGGCATCGCGGCCTCGCCGGCGTTCGCCAGGGACCGGACCGTGTTCGTCTACTACTCCACGACGGTGGACAACCGGATCGCCAGGCTGCGCCTCGGCGGCCGCCCCGAGCCCATCGTCACCGGCATACCGAGCGGCGGCGTCCACAACGGCGGACGGCTGGCCTTCGGCCCGGACGGATACCTCTACGCGAGCACCGGCGACGCCTCGCACAACGAGAACGCGCAGCACCTCGACAGCCTCGGCGGAAAGATCCTGCGGATGACGCCCGCCGGCCGCCCGGCGCCGGGTAACCCGTTCCCCGGCTCGCTCGTGTGGTCCTACGGGCATCGCAACCCGGAGGGCATGGCGTGGGACCGCCGCGGCCGGCTGTTCGTCGCCGAGATCGGCGAGTCGCGGTGGGACGAGCTGAACGTGGTCGAGCCGGGCCACAACTACGGCTGGCCCGCGGCCGAGGGCATCGCCGGCGACCGGCGCTACGTCGATCCGGTGATGGCCTGGCACCCGGAGGTCGGCGTCAGCGCCGATGTGGCGGTCGACGGCGGTACCGCCGTCGTCACCTGCCTGCGAGGCCAGCGCATCTACCTGATCCCCCTCAACCCTGCGGCCGCACGCCACATCCGCGTCCATCCGCCCGCCGCCGCCCCGCCCGACCCGTCCGACGCGACTGGCCCGTCCGACGCAACCGGCGCGACCGGTCCGCCCGGTGCGACTGGCCCGTCCGGTGTGACTGGCCCATCTGGCGCGTCGGGCCCGTCCGGTGTGACTGGCCTGACCGGCGCGACCGGTCCGACCGGCATCGAATGGCGTCCGCGGGCCGGCGTGGCCGGTCCGCCCGTGCCGGCGATCACCGGCGAATACGGCCGGCTCCGTACCGCCATCAACGCTCCCGACGGCAGCGTCTGGCTCACGACCTCCAATCGCGACGGACGCAACGACCACGGCCCGTCCCTCGAGGACGACCGGATCCTGCGGCTGACACTGCACGCCCACTAACCTTGGGCCGCCCACCCGGTCCTGGCTCGGTGCAGTTCCACGTTCGGCCGAATCGCGTCGGCGGGGCGGACGAAACACTCCGTGATCATGAGCGTGGTCGTCTGTGCACCACTGGTTTTCGTGATCGCGGAGACAAATGGTACCCAGGGGTCAATGCCACTTAGCTTAAGTTGATCTTTGGGTGGTGGTGTGTTGGTGGTTGGGTTGTGGCGTGGGCGGGTTAGTTTCCGCGGATGGTGCAGCGGTTGGTGCGGGGGTTGTTGACGGACTGGATTTCGTTGGGCGTGCTGGCGTCGTCGGTGCCGCGGGATGTGGTGGATGAGGTGGTGGCGGTGACGGGTCGTGCGGCGCGGCGTTCGGGTGGGAAGTTGCCGCCGCATGTGGTGGTGTATTTCGTGATGGCGTTGGCGTTGTTTGCTGATGAGGACTATGAGGAGGTCGCGGCCCGGTTGGCGGGGACGTTGCTGGGGTGGGGGTGTTGGGATGGTGCGTGGTCGGTGCCGACGTCGGGTGGGTTGACGCAGGCGCGGCAGCGGTTGGGGTCGGCGCCGGTGGTGGAGTTGTTCGATCGGGTGGCGGTGCCGGTGGCGTCGGAGTTGACGCGGGGTGCGTGGCTCGGGCCGTGGCGGTTGATGGCGATTGACGGGTTCGAGTGGGACGCGCCGGACAGCGAGGAGAACGCTGCCCGGTTCGGGTTCGGGTCGGGTGGGGCGGCGTTGTCGAAGGTGCGGGTGGTGACGGTGTCGGAGTGCGGGTCGCATGCGGTGGTCGCTGCGGCGGTGGGGCGGGCGGGTCAGGGTGAGCTGACCGTGGCCCGGGGGTTGCTGACCGGGTTGGGCGGTGGCTGGCTGTTGCTGGCTGACCGGAACTTCTACAGCCTGGCCAATTGGAACGCCGCCCGGCGGGGTGGGACGCAGTTGCTGTGGCGGGTCAAGTCCGGTCTGCTGCTGCCGGTGCTGCGGGAGTTGCCGGACGGGTCGTACCGGTCGGTGCTGATCAACCCGAAGATCCAGAGCCGGTTCCGCCGTCGGGATCTGCAGGCCGCGGCCGCGGCGGGGGCCGGCCTGGACCCGGATGAGGCGGTGGTGGTGCGGGTGGTGGAGTACACCGTCCCTGACCGCGGCTCCAGCGACCGCGAGCCCGGCGCGGAGGTGATCCGGCTGATCACCACGATCGTCGACCCGGCCGCCGCCGCCGCGACGCAACTGGCCGCGGCCTACCACGACCGGTGGGAGCACGAGACCGGTAACGACCAGCTCAAGACCCATCTGCGCGGACCGGGCCGGGTGCTGCGCTCGAAAAGCCCGGACCTGGTCGTCCAGGAGATCTACGGCTACCTGCTGACCCATTACGCGATCAGCGCCCTGATCTGCCACGCCGCGACCGAGGCAGGTATCGACCCCGACCGGGTCAAGTTCCTGCGCACGGTACGGATCGTGCGCCGCCGGATCGACGACCCGGCGGCATTTTCCCCCTGAGCACCAGCCACAACTGCTCGCCAGGGTCCACGCCGACATCACCGACCGCCGGCACCTCAACCCACCACGCCGCCACCGCAGCTACCCCCGCGTGGTCAAACGCGGCCGGCACAACAGCTACCGGGTCAAACGGGCCACCGACATCGGCGTACGCCACGCCGGGCCA
Organism: Dactylosporangium sp. CA-092794; assembly: GCF_050948465.1. Lineage (NCBI taxonomy): Bacteria > Bacillati > Actinomycetota > Actinomycetes > Micromonosporales > Micromonosporaceae > Dactylosporangium > Dactylosporangium sp. CA-092794. The sequence goes on from NZ_CP192044.1 coordinate 3,741,563, forward strand.
GCCACCATCACCCTCACCACAAGATCAACTTAAGCTAAGTGGCATTGACCCAGGGGTACATCGTCGCTCCGTGATCATGGAAAACCGGTGGTGCGCGCCGCGGACTCCGCGTGATCGCGGAGACTTACGGCCGGTCCGGCAGCGACTTGCCACGATTTACCGGACATTTCGCCTGTCAGGGTATAAATCCGAAAAGTCGTGGCGCGGAGCGCCCGACTTTTCGTCTCGCGCCGGGGGCAGCACATCGAAAAGCGTTGGAGCCAGCGGTTTTTCGGGTCTTACCTTCGGCGGTGTGATCGACACCTTCGTGCACCACCTCCAGCACCACGACGGGGTGCTGCGGGTGCCGCGCGCCGGCGCCGTCGTCTGGGACGACGAGGAGCTGCACGTCGCGGCGCACCGCAGCGGGCCCGAGCGGTATGCGCTGTCGGCGCTCGTGCCGGGTGTGCTGCCGGGCCAGCGGGCCCGGATCCTGCTGCGGCTGCTCACCGCCTCCTGGGACGGCGTCCCGGCGGACGTGCGGACCACGCTCAACCGGGTCACCCGGGTCCTCGCGCTCGGGCTGCCGCCCGCCGACGTGCTCACCGTGCTGCTCGCGGCGCGGCGCCGGCGGGCCAACCACAAGCACGTCACCCGGGCCACGCTCGCGGTGCTGTTCGAGCACCCGCGCGCGGCGGAGATCGTGCGGGCGCGGCGCGGGCTGGCCGTGGACTGCTTCGAGCACGCGCTGGGCAAGGCCACCGCCCGCGGGCGGCGGAGTGAGGCGGGCGTCGCCGCGCTGTACTCGCCGGGGGCGGCCGCCAAGAGCCTCGCGCTGCCCGGTGCGGCCCTCGACCTCGACCTGGTGGAGGAGCGGCCGGCGACTGTCACCGCGACCAACCGCGGCGAGCTGGCCGCGGCGCTGGTCCACCTGCTGCGCGGCGGGCCCAGCCCGCAGCTGCTGTCGGCCGTCGACGCGCAGGTGGGCGCGCTCACCGCAGGGCTGCCGCGCTACGACGGGCGGGTCGCGCTGGTCGTGGACGCCTCGGCGTCGATGCGCGGCTACGGCGACCGCGAGTGGGCCGTGTTCTCGCAGGTCACCGCGCTTCGGCTGGTGCTTGCGCGGACGGTGCCGGGGCTCGTCGTGGTGCCGGCCGGCGGCGACGCCGACGGGCGGCCGGGCGGCGCCACCGACCTGGCGAGCGCGGTGCTCACCGCCGCCGACGCCGCGCCGGACGTGATCGCGGTCGCGTCCGACGGCTACGAGAACGTCTACCCGGGCGACCTGACCCGCGTCGCCGCGGCGCTGCCCGGTGCCGGGGTCCGGGCGCCGGTCGTGTTCTGCCAGGCCGCGTTCGGTCCGGCCGACGACCTGTCGCTGCGGCGGGCCGCCGACGGGCTGCCGCGGCGCGCGTTCTGGCACTCGGCGGACCTCGCCGCGCTGCTGCTGTGGGTGCTGTCCCACGCCGAGGGCGCCGAGGCCGGCCGCTGGGTCGGCGCCGAGCTGCGACGCCGGCTCGGCATTGTCGAGACCGTTTTGGAAGGCATTGTCGAGACCGTTTTGGAAGGAGAGGTACGGCGATGAGCGAGCTCGCCATGCTCCCGCACGCGGTCGACGCGTCGGGCTACCGCCTCGGCACGCCTCAGCGCGCCGGCGCGCTCACCATGGTGCCCGTCTTCGGGCCGGCGTATCCGGGCATCGCGCCGCCGCGCAGCGGGCTCAAGCTCGGCCGGGTCGTCACGTACGGCCAGGTGGAGCTGCACAACCCGGGCACGTCCGGGGTGGCCATCGTGCCGCTGCACGTGGGGTACATCCAGGACGCGGCGCAGAACCACGCGCTGTGCCGCTCGGCGTTCATCGCCGCCGGGCAGACGCTGCGCTTCGACGACGCCTGCTGCGTGCAGGAGTCGCAGGGCGGCTATCTGGCCGGGCGGGACGACCAGTGGTTCTTCGTGCTGCCCGTGGAGCTGCGCACCGCCGCCCTGCGGGCCCGGGGCACGGCCCAGTACAGCAAGCTGTGGTCGCAGATCGGCGCGTTCAACGACCGCTACGGGCTGCCCGCGCGCGGGCACCTGGAGCAGGTGCTGACCCGCCAGCGGGCCGGGCTCACGCAGTACCAGAGCCGTCTCGAACTGCTCGACGGGCAGCTCGGCGCGGTGTTCCTGGTCGGCGGCGCGCTGGCCGGCGTGGAGATCGCTCCCGACCCGGTGTACTTCGCCGAGGTCTGGATGGCGCTGGCCTGCTTCGCCTACGGCCCAGCGGCGTGGTTCTCCGAGCCGGTCGCGGCCGGCGACGGCGAGCCGCTGCGCGCGGCGAGCGTCGCGGGGCTGCGGGCGGAGCTCGCCGGGCGGCGCCGGGCGGTCGCGGGCGACGTGCGGGCCGCGCTGGCCCGCGCCGCGTGGCAGCCGGGCGAGCCGGTTGAGCAGGAGCGGTATCTCGATCTGCGGCTGTCCACCGTGGACAGCGGCACGGTCGCCGGTCAGTATGTGACCGACGGCTCGCGGCTGGTGTACGCCTCGTTGTTCGCCACCGCCGCCGCGTAAAACCCTTTGACCGCAACGGATCCCGGGCGGTTGAATAGAAGACATGCGGGACTGAGCCAGGCCAGGCGATAGCCCCTCCGATTCCACATCGGGGTTACGAAGAGGAGCGCTCGATAACAGCGCATCGAATAATGTCGCCCCCGGCGCTGGCCGCCCGCCCGCACCCGCCCCGGCTCCCCTCGTGGGGGAGCCGGGGCTTGATCGTTATCATCCGGGTCGTGGGATTCTTCGGCTTCGTCGTCGCGGCCCGCACCGCGGACCCCGATGGGCTTGACGCCGGCCTCGGCCCGGCCTTCAACACCGACGACCTCGGCGACGGCTGGCAGGTGTTCCAGGCCGAGGGCAACGGCGCCGCCGCCCGGCTCGCCCGGGCGGTGGCGCAGCGCACCGGCGCGCCGGCGCTGGCCGCCTACGTGCTCGACAGCGACTGCGCGATCCTGGCCGCCGCGGCGGCGGGGGAGACCTGGCAGGTCGCGGTCCGCCCGGAGGTGCTGGAGGACTACGGTCCGCCGGACGAGGACGACCTGCTCTCCGGCCCGGAGGCGGTCGAGGCACTGGTCGCCTGGGCACAGGCCGCCGGCTTCGACCCGGACCCGGCCGCCGTCGAGGAGGCGCTGGACTCCGACGAGACCTTCGCCGAGTTCGCGGTCGCCGAGGTCGCCCGGACCCTGATCGGCTAGTAGCCGATCGCGGTGGCGGCCACGGCGCGCAGGTCCGCCGCGGCGGGCCCAGTGAGGTACAGGTCCGCCAGGCCGCGCGGCGACTCGCTCAGCACGATCCCGGACAGGGTGACCGCGTCCAGGTAGATGGCGGCGTCGCTGGGGTGCTTGCCGTCGGGCTCGATGAGGTACGGCGCGCCCTCGGCCGCGATGACCGTCTCGAACTCGTCGCCGATCGGGGCGAGCAGGTTCGGCGTGGCCAGCGCCGCCGACAGGGCCGCGTAGTTCGCGTCGATCGCGGCCGTGGCGGCGGCGCGGGTCGGGAACGGGGCCGGGTCGACCAGCGCCCAGTTCTTGAACAACACCACCCGCCCGCCCGGCTTCAGCGCGCGGGCGAACGCCGGGGCATACGTGCCGAGCAGGGTCTCCGTGGCCGCCGCCGGATTCGCGGCGACCAGGGTGCTGTATTCCTGCAGCACGATGAAGTCGTACTGCCGCGCGCCGCCGAGCGCGGCCGCGACCAGGCCGTCGTCCCACGTCTGTCGCAGCGTGTAGCCGGAGTGGATGACCTCGGTGACGTTGAGCGCCCGCCCGGCGGCGGAGGCCAGGCGCCGCACCAGCGCGGGCGTGTCCTCGCCGGAGGACCGGTTCACGCTGCCGAGCAGGCTGTTGCCGACGAACAGCACGTCGAGCGGCGGGGCGGCGGGCGCGGCGGCGACGGTGAAGCGGACGGAGAACGGGGCGCCGGTGTGCGGCCGGACGGTGAGGGTGTACGTGTCCGGCGTGGTCAGCGGTGGGCAGTCGGCGTAGTCGTCGCAGAGGAAGTACGGCGCGCGCGAGTCGGTGTGCGTGTAGCGGTCGCCCTTCGCGCCGGTCATCGTGAACGTGACGCCGCCCGGATGCGCGCCGGCGGCCAGGTCGGCGCGCAGGCTGAGGCGGAGGCCGGCCAGGCGGCCGAGGTCGATCACGGTGCCGTCGGTGAGCGGGGTCAGGCCGAGGATCGGCCGGCGGGTCGCGTCGTTGACGAGCGCGACGCCGCTGACCGCCCGGCCCTGGGTGCCGGCGGCGCTGCCCGCCGACCCGTGCGGCGGACCGTTGAGCAACAGGGAGACGGCGCCGAGGGCGAGGCCGCCGGCGGTCGCGGCGGCGGCGGTCCGCCACGTCATTTCAGGCGCTCGTTGAGGGCCTCGACGAACTCCAGCACGCCGGGCGGGCCGTCGACGATGAGGTCGGCCCGGGCGGCCAGCTGCGGCACCTCGTCGGAGCCGCTGCACACCTTCAGGCCCGCCAGGCCGGTCGCGCGCAGCCGGTCGACGGCGGCGAACGCGGCCAGGTCGCCGAGGTCGTCGCCGAAGTAGGCGACCGCCCGGGCGGCGTGCCGGGCGACGATCGCCTCCAGCGCGTGGCCCTTGTCGACGCCGGGCGGGCGCAGCTCCAGCACCATCCGGCCCGGCTCCAGCGACAGCCCGTGCCGGTCGGCGAGCTCGCGCAGCGGGGCTTCCAGCGCCGCGAACGCCCGCCGCGGCTCGTCGGCCCGGCGGGTGTGCACGGCCACCGACATCGCCTTGTCCTCGACGGTCACGCCCCGTTCGCCGGCCCGCTCGATGAGCGCCGGCAGCTCGGCGCGGGCCGCGCCGACGCCGGCCGGCACCGGCTCCGAGAGGACCGAGCGGGTGGCCCAGTCCCAGCGCTGCATGCCGTACAACCCGAAAATCGAGAAATGCTCGAGGGCGGCCAGCTCGCCGAGGTCCCCGAGGCGCAGCACGTCGGCGACGGGGCGCCCGGTGATGATCGAGACCGACCCGGCCAGCTCGGCGAGCCGCCCGAGCGCGGCCACGACCCCCGGATACGGCCGGGACAGGCCGGGGTCGTCGACGATGGGCGACAGCACGCCGTCGAAGTCGAAGGCGAGGGCGGCCTCCTGGGGGCGCTCCAGGATCGCGGCGAGCCCGGCGGCGCCCGCCTGCGACTCCGGAGTCGTGAGCACCATGTACCGCAGGCTACCTCGAACGGGGCACGGCGAAGGTCACCGCGGCCGGAGCGACCTCTGCCTCCAGGCGTTTGACCGGCTTGCGGGCCCCGCCGTCGAGCTCCAGCAGGACCGGCTCGGTGAACTCGGCGTACACCCGCTTGGCGCTGGCCATCCGCACGAACGGCGACCGGTCGGTGCGGCCCGTGCTCATCCGGGCCAGCGTGCGGGCCCACTGCAGGGCGCCGTGCGCGGTGGCCACCCCGACCTCCAGGCGCCCGTCGAAGGGGCTCGCGTCGTCGAAGGCCTTGATCCCGCCGGCGATGGTGCCGATGTTGCCCAGCAGCAGGCAGGTCGCGTCGCCGGCGAACCACAGCTCGTCGTCCAGGTGGACGATGGTGCCGACCGGGGCGTCGCGCACGTGGCGCAGCGCCGTGCGGAAGTAGGCGAGCTTGCCGGCCCGGCGCTTCAGGCTGCGGTCGGCGTCCTCGATCAGGGCCGCGTCGAAGCCGGCGCCCGCCATCACCGCGAAGTGCTCGCCGTCGACCTTTCCCAGGTCGTACCGCTTCCGCTCGCCGTGCAGGCCGATGTCCACGGCCGCGGCGACGTCGCGCGGGATGCCCAGCTGGGTGGCCAGCAGGTTCGCGGTGCCGGCGGGCACGATCGCGACCGTGACGGCGGTGCCGGCGACCGCGTCGACGCAGCGCTGGACCATGCCGTCGCCGCCCCAGACGAACAGCACCTCGGCGCCCTCCTCGACGGCCTTGCGGGCCTGCTTGGGGGCCTTCTTGCTCTTGGGTACCTCGTACCAGCCGGCCGCGCCGGCACCGGCGTCCGCCAGCGCGCGGCGCAGCTCGGGCAGGCCGCCGCCCAGCGTCTTCTTCCGGTGTGCCACCACCGCCACCTTCACCAGGCCCGGGTACCCATCGGCGGGATTCACCAATCGTCGCCGCCGATCGCTACGATGTGCACTGATGGACACCGGAGACGCCCTCGCCCGCATCGACACCTCGGTCGCACACCCCGCGCGCCGCTACAACTACTGGCTCGGCGGCAAGGACCACTTCGCCGCCGACCGGGCCTCGGCCGACGCGATCGCCGCCGCGATGCCGGGCGTGAAGCTCATGGCCGTGGAGAACCGCGCCTTCCTGGGCCGCGCCGTGCGATATCTCGCCCAGCGGGGCATCCGCCAGTATCTCGACATCGGCACCGGCATCCCGGCGCCGAACAACACGCACGAGGTCGCCCAGTCCGTCGACCCGGCCACCCGCGTCGTGTATGTCGACAACGACCCCATCGTGCTCAACCACGCGCGGGCGCTGCTGACCAGCGCCCGCGGCGGTACCAACGCGTATGTCGACGCCGACCTGCGCGACCCCGACGCGATCCTGTCCAGCCCGGAGCTGGCCGCGACCCTGGACCTGTCCCAGCCGGTCGCCCTGCTGCTGGTCGCGGTGCTGCACTTCATCCGCGAGGACGAGCACCCGCAGGAGATCATCGACAAGCTCACCGGCGCCCTGGCCCCCGGCAGCTTCCTGGTCGCCACCCACGCCACCTGGGAGTATCTGCCCGAGGACGCGATCGAGCAGCTGACCGCGAACAACCCCGACGGCCGGTTCCAGGCGCGCACCGGCGCCCGCTTCGCCGAGCTGCTGTCGGGCTTCGAGCTGGTCGAGCCCGGCATCGTCTCGGTGGCGCAGTGGCACGCCGAGGGCCTGCCCGAGCCGCGCCCGTCGGCCGAGGACGTCGCCTGCTGGGGCGCGGTGGCCCAGATCCGCTGACCTCGCCGGCACCACTCTCTGCGGGTATATACCGAGTGTATATCCGCGGTGTATGGTCGGCCCATGAGCGTTCCGCTGACCCTCCTCGGGCTGCTTGAGCGGGAGCCGAGCCACGGCTACGACCTCAAGCGCGACTACGACACGTTCTTCGGCCGCGGCCGGCCGCTGCCCTTCGGCCAGGTGTATTCCACGCTCGGCCGGCTCGCCCGCGACGGCAAGGTGGTGATCAGCGACGTCGAGGCGGGCGACGGGCCCGACCGCAAGCGGTATGTGATCACCGAGCTCGGCGCGACCGAGGTCGACGCGTGGCTCTCCCAGCCCGTCGAGCCCGAGCCGCACCTGCAGACCACGCTGTTCGCCAAGGTCGTGCTGTCGCTCATGCTGGGTCGCCCGGCCCAGGAGTATCTCGACCGGCAGCGCGCCGAGCACCTGCGGCGCATGCGCGAGCTGCACGAGATCAAGAAGCGCGACGACCTCGTCGAGGCGATGCTCGCCGACCACGGGCTGTTCCACCTCGAGGCCGACCTGCGCTGGATCGAGCTGACCGTGGCCCGCCTCGACCACCTCGCCAAGGTCGTGCGGCGATGAGCGACCGGCCGCTCATCGAGGCCCGCGACGCGGCGCTGTCCTTCGGCGAGACACCGGCTCTGCGCGGCGCCTCGTTCGAGGCCGCCGCCGGCGAGGTCGTCGCGGTGATGGGCCCCAGCGGCTCGGGCAAGACGACGCTGCTGCACTGCCTGGCCGGCATCCTCGTGCCCGACCGCGGCGAGATCCGCTTCGACGGGCGGCGCGTCGACGCCCTCGGCGAGCCCGAGCGCAGCACGCTGCGGCGCGAGCGGTTCGGCTTCGTCTTCCAGTTCGGCCAGCTGGTCCCCGAGCTCACCGTCGAGGAGAACGTGGCGCTGCCGCTGCTGCTCGGCGGCGTCCGGCGGGCCGCGGCGCTGCGCGAGGCGGGCGGCTGGCTGGAGCGGCTGGGCCTGGCGGGCCTGCACGCCCGCCGCTCCGGCGAGCTGTCCGGCGGCCAGGCGCAGCGGGTGGCGCTGGCCCGCGGCATGATCAACCGGCCCACCGTGCTCTTCGCCGACGAGCCGACCGGCTCGCTCGACTCGCTCACCGGCGAGCAGGTCATGGACCTCATGGTCGGCGTGGCCCGGGAGCAGGGCACGACGGTCGTGCTGGTCACCCACGAGCCGCGGGTCGCCGTCTACGCCGACCGCGAGGTCGTCGTCCGCGACGGGATCGTGCACGCCCTCAGCGCCGGCCGGAGCGGCTCGTGATCAGTTTCGGCCTGCGCCTCGCCCTCACCGGCGGCCGGGAGGCGCTGGTCCGCTTCGCCGTCATCGCCGCCGCGGTCGCGCTCGGCACCGGCCTGCTGCTCGCCACCGTCGCCGGGGTGCGCGCCCTCGACGCCCAGTTCGGCCGGACCGGCTGGATGAACCCCCAACCCGTCCCGGGCGCGGCCGCGGCCGACCCGCTCGAGTGGTCCGTGCGCTGGGACTACTTCGCCGGCCGGTCGATCGACCGCATCGACGTCGGCCGCACCGGCCCGCGCCCGCCGGCCGTGCCCGGCCTGCCGGTGCTGCCGGCACCGGGGGAGTACCTCGCCTCCCCGGCCCTGCACGACCTCATCGCCGCCCACCCCGCCGACCAACTCGGCGCCCGCTTCCCCGGGCGCGAGGCCGGCCTGATCCCCGCCACCGCCCTCGCCTCGCCCGACTCGCTCGTCGCCGTCGTCGGCCGCACCCCGGCCGAGGTCGCCGCGATCCCCGGCGCCCGCCGCGTCGAATCGTTCTCCGCCCAGGGCCGGCCAATCCCGGTCGCCGCGCTCGACCTGGTCCTCTCCGTCGTCGCCGGCGGCCTGCTCTTCCCGGTGCTCGTCTTCATCAGCACCGCGACCCGGCTCAGCGCGGCCCGCCGCGAGCGGCGCTTCGCCGCCATGCGGCTGGTCGGCGCGACGCCCCGGCAGGTCACCACCCTCGCCGCCGTCGAGTCCACGGCCGCCGCCGTGCTCGGCACCGCGGCCGGCTTCGCGCTGTTCCCGGCCCTGCGGGCGGCGCTGGCCCAGGTGCGGCTCACCGGCGAGCGGTTCCACCCGGCCGACCTGTCCCCGGGGTGGCTCGCGATCGGGCTCGTCGCGCTCGGCGTCCCGCTGTCCGCCGCGGTCGTGTCCCGCCTCGCGATGCGCCGGGTGCGGGTCTCGCCGCTGGGCGTGGCCCGGCAGGTCACCCCGCGCCCGCCGCGGGCCTGGCGGCTCCTCCCGCTGGCCGTCGGGCTCGCGGAGCTGGCGTACTTCGTCGGTCGTACCCCCAAAACCTCGAACGGACAGGTCGCCGCCTTCCTGCCCGGATTCCTCGTGGTGATGGCCGGCCTCGTGATCGCCGGCCCGTGGATCACCATGGCCGGCGCCCGGTTCATGGCCCGCCGCGCCCGCCGGCTGCCGGCCCTGGTCGCGGCCCGCCGGCTCGCCGACAACCCGCAGGCCGCGTTCCGCGCGATCAGCGGCGTGGTGCTGGGCCTGTTCGTGGTCAGCGTCGCCACCGGCGTGATCACGACGATGGTCCAGGAGCGCGGGGTGCGCAACAACGCGCTGTCCTCGGCCACCCTGCTGCGCCAGTTCGACCGCCAGGGCGGCCAGGTCCCCGACGCGCTGCTGGCCCGGCTGCGCGCCACGACCGGGGTCACCTTCGCGCTCGTGCTGCGCGACAACCCCGACGACTCCCGGGTCAGCCCGTCCAGCGTCGTCGCCTGCTCGGAGCTGGCCCGGATTCCGCAGTACGGCCGCTGCGCCCCCGGCGCCGAGACCGCCCAGATCTGGTCCAACCTGGTCGGCTTCGACCGCGACCGCACCGGCACCGGCGCCTCGACCGTCTGGCCGGCCGCGCCGCTCACCACCGACCAGCTCGCCGCGCTGCCGATCGACACCCTCGTCGTCGGCCTGGACGGCACCACCGCCGCCCGGGAGCGGGCCCGCACGCTGCTGGAGCTCGCCTACCCCGGCGAGCGGGTCCCGCCGGCCACCGACCTCGACTTCACCACCGACTCCCGGACCCAGCTGCGGCAGTATCAGCAGCTGGCCAACGTGATCATGCTGTTCAGCCTGCCGATCGCGGGCTGCAGCCTGGCCGTGAGCGTCGCGGCCGGCATCAGCGACCGCCGCCGCCCCTTCAGCCTGCTCCGCCTCACCGGGGTACCCCTGCGAATGCTGCGTCGGGTCGTGGCCCTGGAGTCCGCGGTCCCGCTGCTCGCGGTCGCCGTGCTGGCCGCCGGCACCGGATTCGTGGCGGCGCAACTGTTCCTGCGTGCCCAGATGGGGTACACGTTGTCCGCCCCCGGCTGGACCTACTACGCCCTGGCCGCGCTGGGCCTGGCCGTGTCCCTGGCCATCATCGCCTCGACCCTGCCGCTGCTGGAGCGGGTCACCGGCCCCGAAACGGCACGCAACGAGTGACTCACTGACCGCCGTCGCCGGAATGCAAGGGCCGTCAGGCTCCCATCGCCGCGCGAGCGGTCGCTACCGCGCCCTGGCCGCTGCGACCAGGATGGCTGACTATGCACATCGACCAGGCGACGCTGCAAGTCGGCGAGCTGATGCGGCAGATCTCGCGCACCGAGATCCGGCTGCCGGAGCTGCAGCGCAGCTACGTGTGGCGGCCGACGCAGGTGGCGAAGCTGGTCGACTCGCTCTACCGCGGGTTCCCGTTCGGCTCGCTGCTGTTCTGGCAGTCCGACGAGACGCCGGTGACCCGGGCCATGGCCGTGGGCGGGACGGCGGAGCAGCCGTTCAAGCCGCCGCTGTACCTCCTCGACGGCCAGCAGCGGCTCACCTCGCTGCACCGGGTCTTCCACGACCACCCCGACGCGCAGATCGTCTTCCACGTCGAGAAGGACCGCTTCCAGAACCAGAGCGCCGCGACGCGGGCCGACCCGAACTGGATCAAGGTGCACACCCTGCTGCACGGCGACCGGGCGCTCTTCTCGATGATCGGCGACCTGCGCGCGGCCGGCTGCCGGCTGCCCGACCTGGAGATCGAGCGCCGGCTGACGGCCGTGCGATCGCTTGCCGCCCGGGCCTTCCACGTGGAGATCCTGCGTGACTGCGGCTACCTGGAGGTCTCCGAGGTCTTCGTGCGGGTCAACAGCGCCGGCCGCCACCTGAGCCGGGCCGACCTGGCCATGTCCACCCTGTCGGCGAAGTGGCCCGGCGTGCTGGACAAGTTCCAGAAGGAGGCCGCCCACTGGCGCGCCGCCGGCTACGCCGACCTTGACGTCGACTTCCTGACCCGCGCCTTCGCCGGCGTACTGTTCGGCGGCGGCATGTCGTCGTGGTCGGTCAACGACCTGAGCCGCGTCGCCGAAGCCGACCTGGTGCGGTCGTGGGACGTCGTGCAGCGCGGCCTGCGACACCTGGTCAAGCTGCTCAAGGACAATCTGCGGTTGCCCAGGTCGGAGCCCCTGCCGTCGCTGGCCGTCCTGATTCCGCTCATCGTGCTGCTCGGCGAGCATTCCGGACCGACGGACAAGCAGACCGCCGACGCGCTGCTCTACTGGCTGCTCATCGCGACGGTCCGGGCCCGCTACTCGACGTCCAGCGACACCAACCTCACCCGGGACATCGCGGCGGCCCGCAAGCCCGATCCCGCCCGGGAACTGCTGCACAACCTCGGCGTGCTGCAGGCGCTGCCGAGCATCACCGCCGAGTCGCTCGCCGGGCGCTCGAAGGAGAGCCCCTACTTCTTCCTCAGCCTGCTGGTGGCGCAGCGCAACGGCGCCCGCGACTGGTGGTACGCGACCGGGATCATGCCGGGGGACAGCGGCGATCATCAGCTGCAATATCACCACGTCCACCCCGTGGCCACGCTCGAGCGCTACGACAAGGGCGAGATCAACGACCTGGCCAACCTGGCGTTCATCTCCCGCAAGGCCAATCTGAAGATCAGCGACAAATCGCCCGCCGTGTACTTCCCGGCGATCGACCGGCAGGAATTGGCCGCGCACTACATTCCGCTGGACGAGGAGCTGCGGGCGGCCGAGGCGTTCCCGCGGTTCCTGGCCGCGCGGCGGGCGCTGCTGGCCGCGGCGATGACCCAGCTGCTGACGTCGTTCCGGCCGGCGTGGCTGGACGCGCTGCCGAGCGGGCCGGCGGCGACGAGCGACGGCTACAAGCTCACGATGGTGCTGTACGGCAGCGCCTGGATCCGGGGCCGGCTGGTCCTGCGGGCCCGCGGGGCCGGCGTCGAGTGGATCGGCTCCGCCGACATGGACGAGTTCGCCGACGCGATCGAGGCCGCCGCCAAGGAGGGCCGCGACGGCGACGTCGAGATCTCCGGCGAGTCGGTGCCGGTGCAGGTGATCGAGGACGCGATCGAGGTGCCGATCGGGCCGTTCACCGTTTCCGGTACGGCACAGGAGTGGCTGGACATCATCGCCCGCGAGCGGGCCGCGATGCAGGCGCCCGGGCGGATGCCGGCGTTCGACGAGAAGCCGTGGGCCGGCGAGCGTATCCCGCTGCCGGCCGGGAGCACCGACTAACGGTCCCAGCCGCCGGAGAAGGCGGACGCCGGGCGGTTGAGCAGCCCGGCGGTGCCGGCGGCGATGTTCTTGCGTAGCTGCGCCTTGGACTTGGCGCCCTTCGAGGTGACCGGCGGGCCGATCCGGTCGGCGAGCTCGCGCAGCAGCGGCAGCGGCAGGTCCTTGTCGCGGCCGATGAGGTACCGCTCGACGGCGTCCTCCTCGGTGAACGCCTTGATCTCGGCGACGATCGCGTCGAGGTCGACCGGCGCCTTGGCCACCTTCGCGGCCCGGGCCGGCGCCGCGGGCGCGGGCGAGGGCGCCACGACGGTGGCGTCGGCGGAGCGGAACTCGACCTGGGCGCGGCCTTCGGCGAGCGCGGTGAGCTGGTCCTCGGTCAGCGTGCCGAGGAGCCGGCCGATCTCGTTGAGCGCGAGCGCGGCCAGCTGGGGGGATGGGGTCACGTCACAGCCTTTCGAAGGTCTTGAGCAGATCGTCCACGCAGCCCTGCAGCTCGCCGCGGACCTCGGCCGGCACCCCGTTGGCCAGGACGGTCGGCACGCCGTGCCGGCCGGACGCCGCGTAGGCGACGTTGCGGTCCCGCAGGAGCGTGCTGAACACCGGCACACCGAGCGCCGTCACCTCGGTGATGAACTGCTGCTGCACCTCGATCGGCCCGTCGCCGCGCATCTGCACCATGGTGAACAGCACCGCGACGCGCGGCATCCGCATCGCCGGCGCGGCGCTGAGCGTGTCGTCGCGGTGCTGGTTGTACACATTGGTGAGGTCCAGCAGCCGCCGCCCCATGTCCTGGATCGCTTCCGTGGACAGGTAGTCGGGCCGGGCCGGCATGATCATCATGTCGCTGGCGATCGAGGCCATCTTCGTGGGCAGCGAGAACGCCGGCGCGCAGTCGATCAGCACCACGTCGTACTTGGAGAAGAACGGGTCGGCCAGGTCGTCGGCGAGGCGGCGGTGCAGCGGCACGAACTTGGCGGCCCGGATGTTGCCGGTCTGGTCGACCGCGCCCGGGATCAGGCTCTCCGAATTCACGATCATCGGGTCGGAGGGCACCAGGTCGAGCCGCCCACCCTGCTTGAGCAGCGCGTTGCAGCGCGGCGGGTTGACGATGAGGTCGGCCAGGACCTGGGCCCGGTTGCGATCGGCGCTGCGGAACCAGGCGCCGACGGTGCGCTGGTCGCGCAGGAAGTCCTGCGACTCGTCGACGGTGAAGAACGACTTGGTCAGGCTGGCCTGCGGATCGAGGTCGATCATGAGCACCTGCAGCCCGCGCGCGGCCAGGCCGGCGCCGAGGTTCGCGGTGATGGTCGTCTTGCCCACGCCACCTTTGTTGTTGACGACCGCCACGATTCTCACCCGCAGGACGCTAGAGGAATCCCTCGCGGGTGGGCACCGTCCCGGCGCCGCCTTCCTACGGTCCGAACGGCGCCGCCCCGCGACCCGTCGTCGGAACCATTCCGGCTACGGGGCCGCGGGGCGATTGCTCTGAGAACGCTAGCCGCGCACGACGTCTTCGGCGGTGGCCGCTGTAACGGCGCGGCCGAGCCAGGTCTCGAGCTGGGCCAGGTCGGTGCAGCCGAGGATCTGCTCGCGGATCGCGTCGGGCACCGCAATGCCGCGCACCCCGAGCACCGTCAGCACGGCGCGCCCCTCGCCCTCGGCCTTGCCCCGGGCCTCGTGCTGTGCGGCCAGTTCGCGGAACAGCTCGCTGTGGTACTCGCCAACCATCGTCGTCATGAATGCCTCCCAACGAGCCCGGGCCGCCGGCGGCAACCCGGCCAATACAATGTCATAATACGGGATTACTTGCTCCGGCTTGAGCGTCCGCAGCGCCTCCAGCAGCACCGGGAACATCTGATCCACTTCGGGCCGATCGCCATGGCAGATCGTTACGAGCGCCGCCACGGCGGGGTTGGCCCGGGCGGTGCTCTCATCTACGGCCAGCGGCACGTCGTCCGTGGTGAAGATGTACGGCCGTAGCGGCAGGCTCGACTGCTCCGGGTCGACCATCTGCCGATACCATCGGGCCACTGCGGCGTCAGGACAGTACACCACCAGCGCGGTGTCCACTCCCAGTTCCGCCTCCAGCTGTGCCACATACAGTTTCCAGATCCGCCACTTTGCCGGCTCCCGTTTCCGTTGCACCTCTAGCACCACCGCCATCACCGGCCGGTCTGCTGCATCGGAGAACACCACCACACCATCTGCGCGGTAGGTGCGCGGCACCAGCACGCGCACATCTGTGTCCTGTGACCGGGCATGTTCATGGTCGGGAGCCTTGAGCTCGAAGACATTCACCAGCAGCCACCCCAACAGTTCGGGAATCAGCTTGGCCAGCGCGACCGGGGATTCGTGTTCCGCACTCGGCATGCGGACACCATACGGTGATCGGACTAATTACGCACCAACGAATATTTCGGATCCTTAGTTTGAAGCGGGTAATGTGGTGTACAATGCCCGGCCCGGGCGGTCGGCGGCGAAACGACGACCGCCCCGCCGCCCGTAGCCGGATGCGATTCCGGCGGTGGGCCGCGGGGCGGTGTGGGTTACGCGAGGGGTTCAGAGCTGCTCGGCGGGCTCCCCGGCGCGGGCCGGGGCCGCGTCGGCGGCGCTGGCGCTGTCGGGCTGGGTCGGCAGGGGCTCGGCGAGCTGGCGGACCGGGATCTTCGGGTACTCGCCCGTGTCGGCGCCGCCGGCGGCCGCGGCCATGACCGCCGCGGCGGCCAGGTCGGCGACCCGCTTCGCCTCGCGCTGGACGCGGGCGCGGACCTCCTTGGCGTGCCGCTCGGCCGAGTCGGCGGCCTGGCGGGCGTGCTCCAGCCGGGTCAGCTCGCTGGTCAGGCTCTGCTTCGTGTCGGCCAGGCGCTGCTGCAGCTGGCCGACCTCGCGGCCCAGCGTCGTGGACTCGCGGCGGGCCTCGCCGAGCTGCTGCTGCGTCGCCTCCAGCTCGGTCTGCAGCTGGGTCAGGGCCTTCTGCCGGGCCTGGATGTCCTGCTGTACCACGGCGAGCTGCTGCTGGTGGCGCTGGTTCTCCTCGTCGGCGCGCTTGCGCACGTCGGCGGCGTACTTCTGGGCGTCGGCGTGCAGCGCCGCGTTCTTCTGGTCGGACGCCTGGCGCTGCGCGGTCAGCTCGCGGTCGGCGGCCGCGCGCAGCTCCGCCAGCTCGCGGTCGCACGAGGCCTTGAGCTCGTCGATCTCCCGCTGCGCGGTGGCCTTCCACTGGGCCAGCTCCTGCTGCGCCTGGGCCCGGCCCGCCTTGACCTCCTGCAGCACCTGCTGGCGGGCGGCCTCGGCCAGCGCGTCGGCCTCGGCCCGGGTCTTCTCCAGGTGCTCGGCGCTCTGCTCGTTGATCCGCTTGGCCTCGGCCTCGGCGCGCTCGTGCGCGGCCTCGCCGTCGGCGACCAGCTTCTCCGCCCGCTCCTTGGCGTCGGCCAGCAGCTTCTCGGCGTTGGCCTGGTGCTCGGCCGCCTTCTGCTCGGTGTTGTCGATGATGACGCCGGCCTGCTTCTCGGCCAGGGCCAGGATCTGATCGACCATCGGGCCGAGGTGGCGGAACGAGGCGCGGTCGACGCGGGCCGGGCGCTGGCGCACCTCGCCGAGCTCGGCCTGCAGCTGCTTGAGCTGGGCGGTGAGATCCTGGATCTGGTTGGTGAGGTCCTGGGCCTGGCCCGCGGCGCGCTTGCGCTCGGTGGTCAGGTTGTTGATCTGCCGGTCGAGCTGGTTGAGGTACTGGTCGACCTGGCGCTTGTCGTAACCGCGGACCTGCTGGGTGAATGCCGGACGCGTGCCGGACTCGTCGCGTTGCGTCAACACGTCCCCGCCGTGGGTCATGGTCGATCCTCCATACGATCGGGAAACCTGTCACGCCGATGCTCACTGACGGTGGCACACGACTCCGCCAGCACATCCAAAACGCTACCCAGCCTCTTGCGCAAGTCTTCGGTCGATGAAGAGGCTGTTTCGGGCAGGATACGTGCTGGGCCGTTTTTATCCGTATTTTTCGGGATGTGTCGGCGCTCGGCTCACCCGTACGGCTCGCGTCTCCGCCGCCCGCGCCCACGGCCTACGCTGCCGCCCGAGCCCGGGGCGGTCCCGGATCCGACGCTTTCGTGATCCTCGCCTAGGGCCAACTCCACCCCGGTCCGCCGGTGCCCGGGGTCGCCCGGTTTGGTGGCGGCCTCTAGTCTGATCGGCCATGACGACGGTGGCGGTGCACGGGGAGCTGACGCAGGAGGCCGACCGCACTGAGCTTGCGGCTGTCGTGCCGGGAATTTCGTAAATATCCGCTTTTGTCCGCTGCGGTTCACGCAGTCCGGTCGCCGCACTTCGCGCGCTGCGCGCCACGCAGCAAGGCGTAGCGACCGGAAGTCTCCGTGATCATGCGCAACTGGCACCGACACCAACGGTTTTTCATGATCACGGAGTGCTGATGTACCCCCGTGTACCACAAATCTCCTGGATCATGGCAAACCCGGGGTGCGGCCACCGCGCGCATCATGATCACGGAGACATACGTTCGCCCCGGTCCGCACAGATCGGATTTTCCGCCCGACAGGCGACATATCCGAAATATCCGACCGGACGCGCCGTCCGGGGCGGCCCGGCGGCGATGACCCGGTCGTGCCTCACAGTGGCTGTCGTTGCCCAGCCCGCGCCAGCCGCCTGAGCGGACGTGGCCCGGAGACCCGCGGGGCCGGGCGGTGCGGGGCCGGGGCGGTGCGGGGCCGTGGCGGGGCCGGGCTGGGCTGGGGCCAAGGCCGTGGCGGGGCGGCGGGTTAGTTGAAGGCGGGCTCCTGCTCGGCCTCGATCTGGGCGTTCCAGGCGCGCTTCGAGGCCTGCCAGCCGTCCTCGTCGTGGCCGAGGCGCCAGTAGCCCGACACCGACAGGCGGTCGCGGGGCACGCCGCGCTCGACCCGGAGGTACCGCCGCAGCTCCTTGACGAACGTCGCCTCCCCGTGGACGAAGGCCTGCACCGTGCCCGGCGCCGGGTCGGCCGGGAACGGGTGCGCGAGCACCGCGGGCACCAGCGCCGAGCCGACCGCCCCGGCGCCGCGGTGCAGCCAGGTGACGCCCGGGAGGTCCTGCGCGTCGGCCGGGTTGCCGATCTCGACGAACGCCGCGCACTCGGCCCCGGCCGGCACCCGCGAAAGCGCCGCGGCGATCGCCGGCAGCGCGGTCTCGTCGCCGGCCAGCAGGTGGAAGGCGACGGCCGGGTCGGGTGCGTAGGCGCCGCCCGGGCCGCCGAAGTGCAGCTCGTCGCCGGGCCGGGCCCGCACCGCCCACTGGGCGGCGAGGCCGGCGTCGCCGTGCAGGACGAAGTCGAGCGTCAGCTCCCGCGCGACGGGGTCCCAGGCGCGCACCGAGTAGGTCCGGGTGACCGGCCACAGCTCCCGCGGCATCGTGGTCCGGATCGCCGCGAGGTCGAACGGCGCCGGATACTCGACCCCGGGCGGCGGGAAGAAGAGCTTGACGTAATGGTCGGTGTATTCACCGGCCGCGAACCGGTCGAGGCCTTCCCCGCCGAGCACGACACGATGCATGTTGGGAGTCAGCCGTTCAGTGTGCACGACCCGCCCGGTGTGGGACCGTGGGGCAGGCCGCGCCGACGGCTCGGGCGACGCAACGGACACGCCGCCCAGCGTAGCCTGCCCTAACCCTTCCGCTAAGCGGTCTTGCGGAGCTCCTCAGTGAGCTTCGTCGCGGCCCGGACGGCGGCCAGCTGGCCGTTGCGGATCAGCATGAGGTCCTCGACCGCGCACGCCGGGGGCGTGTGGTTGAGGGCGGCGGCCAGCGCCGGGTAGTTGCGGGCCCACTTGTGCAGCGACTCGACGACCTCGGCCTCCAGGGCGTCCGGCGAGAGCGGGGCGGCGGCGGTGACCGCGTCGACCATGCGCTCGCGGAAGGGCCAGTAGGACCAGACCTTCGCCTCGTCGATCAGCTGGGCGACCGCGTCGGGGCGGCGGTAGTGCAGGGCGATCGACATCGCGTCGGTGCGGCCGTCGCCGATGAAGGCCTCGATCAGCGGGTGCCGGGCGTGGGCGCCGGCGACCTCGTAGAACGTGCTGCGGCTGCCGTGGGGTGCGGCGGCCTCGACGATGCACTTCCAGGTGAGCTGGGTGCCGGGGGCGGCGGCGACGAGGCCGGCGACCGCGCGGAAGTACACCGTCTTGGTGCGCCAGTGGCTGCGCTTGGCGTCGGGGTTGGCCGACAGGCGGCGGTGCCAGCGGTGCGTGACGGTGTTGGTCAGGTCGGGGGTGGCCGTCTGCGTCAGGTCCATCAGGGTCGTCATGATCATCGGTCCTGTTCTGCCTGTCGGAGGTGGCGGGCGTGCTTCGAGCCTCGCGGTGCGGTGCCGTTTCGGGCCATCACGTATTCACGTGGTTTGGCCGCTGACCAGGTCCAGTACCGCGTGCCAGTTGTGCGGGGCGGCCGCGGCGCACCAGGCGACGTGCCGGTCGGGGCGGATCAGGGCGAGCGGGGTGTCCCAGGCCGCGCGCACGGCGGGGTCGGGGACGGGCAGGTGCGCCACCGGGATGCCCCGCCCGAGCGCCGCGGCCGCCAGCGCCGCCCCCGCGGCGTCGCTGGTGAGGTCCACGAGCGTGAGCTGGGGGCCGAACCGGTCGGCCAGGGCGGTGCCGCCGTCGAGGCGCACGTCGGGGG
Source organism: Dactylosporangium sp. CA-092794 (assembly GCF_050948465.1). Taxonomy (NCBI): domain Bacteria; kingdom Bacillati; phylum Actinomycetota; class Actinomycetes; order Micromonosporales; family Micromonosporaceae; genus Dactylosporangium; species Dactylosporangium sp. CA-092794. The sequence continues at coordinate 3,760,684 of NZ_CP192044.1, forward strand.
CGCGGACGCCGGGGCGCACGGCGGCGCGGGCGGGCGCGCCGGCGTGCCAGACGACGGCCGAGGTGGCGTGCCGGGCGGGCAGGCCGACCGCGTCGGCGCGGTGGCCCTCCTGGCGCAGCAGGCCGGCGAGCAGCTCGGGCGCGGCGCCGGCGGTGTTGAGCCGGGCGAAGCGGCGGCGGGTCTCCAGGCCGCGGGCCAGCAGCTCGCGGTCGATCAGGGCGCCGGGCCGCCGCTCGGTCTCGTAGCTGTCCAGCAGGGCCGGGCCGGCCCAGCCGTTGATCTCGGCGGCGAGCTTCCAGCCCAGGTCGACCGCGTCGGCGAGGCTGGTGTCGGCGAGCTCGCCGGACGGGTGGAAGGGGTGGGCGGCCTCGCCGGCCAGGAACACCGGGCCGCGGCGGTAGGCGGCGGCGACGGCGAGCGCGTCGTCCCACTGCGCCACGCCGAGGACCTCCAGCACGTCCAGGCCGCTGCCGAGGCGGCCCCGCAGCATCGCGACCGGGTCGGTGCCCATCGGCTCCTCGGCGCGCACCGGCAGGTGGGCCACCCAGCCGTCGCCGTCGCCGCGGGTCACCGTGGTCACGCCGCCGATCACGACCGTGGCGCGGGCGCGGTCCCCGGCCGGTAATCGCGGGTCGGCGCTGCGGAAGAACACCGAGCAGTGCGCCGCCGGATGCCCGAGGTTTTCCATCGGTACCTCCAGGCAGCGCCGCACCGTGCTCTGCCCCCCGTCGCAGCCGACCAGGTGCCGGGCCGTGACGGTGTGGCGGGTCCCGCCGTGGATGTCGAGCAGGCTGGCCACGGCGCCGTCGGCCTCGATGCGCAGCCCGGTGAAGGTCCAGCCCTCGCGCAGCTCGATGAGCGGGTGCCCGCGCAGCTCGTCGCGCAGCCGGCGGCTGAGGTCGGCGGCGGCGATGCAGGTGTCGGGCTCGCCGGCGGCGGGGCGCGGCGCCACCAGGACCGGGTCGTCGTCGAGCCGGGTGCGCCACTCGACGCCGGCCGGTTCGCCCGGATCGGTGGCGTACTTGCGGATCAGGTCGGCCAGCCCGAGCCGGCGCAGCAGGTCCATCGCCTGCGCGCTGAGCCGGTCCAGGCCGGGATGGCGGGGCGGGGTGACGGCGCGCTCGACGACCAGGCACGGGACGCCGTGGTGGGCCAGCTCCAGCGCGAGGATGGCGCCGGTCGGGCCGGCGCCGACCACGAGTACCTGTGTGCGCAGCGTCGGCGTCGTCACCGATCTCCCCCTCGTCCGGCGGCGGTGACGGCTTCGTCACCTCCAGCCATGCTGGGGGTCCGGCGGCGCCGGCGATATCACGCGTTTACGTCAACCGGTCCCGCGCCACGAGCCGGGCCAGCTCGACCCGGCCGCGGATGTCGAGCTTGGTGAAGATCTTGCGGAGGTGGCTGTCGACGGTGTGCCGGGACAGGAACAGCTCGGTGGCGGCCTGCCGGTTGGTCCGCCCGTCGGCGACCATCAGGGCCACGGCCCGCTCGGCCGGGGTGAGCTGGCGCAGCGGCGAGCCGGGCCGGAAGATCGCCTCCTCGGCGGGGGCGTTGGGGCCGCCGAGGGCGAACTCGAGGCGGCGGCGGGCGCGCTCGGCGCGGCACTCGGTGACGATGCCGATCGCCTCGGTGGCCCAGGCGCGGCCCTGGTCGGGGTCGGTGGCGCCGAGCGCGGCGTCCTCCAGGGCGGCGGCCAGGGCGAGCCGGCGCGGGGTGCGGCGGAAGCGCTCGACGGCGGCGCGCAGCATCCACGGGTCGCCGGTGAGGATGCCCTCGGCGTGGTCGGCGGCGGCGGCGAGGGACAGGACGCGGGGGTTGCGCTCGGCGAGGCCGCGGGCGGCGGCGACGACGGTGCCGGCGCGGGCCGGGTCGCCGGCCCGCACGGCGATGTGGACCAGGGCGGCGGCCGCGGCCGGGTCCTGGGTGATGAGCACCGGCCGGTCCGGCAGGGCGTCATACGTGCCGGCGAGGGCGGCGAGGGCGGCGGCGGGGCCTTCGGTGGCGTCGAGGAGCACCCCTTCGGGCCAGATGACGTCCTCGGGGGCGGCGGTGATGCCGGCCGCGGTGCGCCGCTGCAGGTGGGCCAGGTGGGCCTTGGCCTGCGGCAGGTCGCCCTGCGCGACGGCGAGCCTGGTCAGCTGTCCCAGCAGGGGTACGGCGAGTGCGTACGCGGTCAGGTTGATCGCCACGGCCACGCCGGCCTCGGCGTCGGCGACGGCCTCGTCGAGCCGGCCGCGGGCCATCAGCAGGCCGGCGTGGTAGTAGTGCCACAGCGGGGTGGACCAGGCGGTGCCGAGCCGCTCGGACTCGGCCCGGCCGCGCAGCAGGGTCTCCTCGGCGTCGTCGAACCGGTCCAGGGCGGCCTGGGTCTCGCCGAGCCAGATCCGGGGGTGGCGGTGCGCGGCCTCGCCGCGGACGGTGTCGGCGATGCCGGTGGCCCGCTCGGCGTGGCTGTAGGCGTCGTCGAGGCGGCCCTGGGCCTGCGCGACGAGGCTGCGGGCGCACAGGCCGAAGACGGAGGCGGGGAACTCGCCGGTGGTCATGCCGGAGTCGGTGGCCCGGGCGCCGTCGTCGTCGGCGCCGGCGAGGTCGTCGCGGTAGAAGCGGGCGTGTGCGCGGATGGCGTGCAACTTGGCCTGGACGGACTCGGGGACGTCGGGGTTGGTCAGGCCGCGGTCGGCGTACTCGACGGCGGTGCGGTTGCGCCCGGCGTGCTTGAACGCCTCGGCGAGGCCGAGCAGCAGCATGGCCTCGGTGCGCGGGTCGAGCCCGGTGCGCAGGGCGGCCTCGCCGAGCTCGTTGGCCTGCTCCAGGCGGCCGGCGGAGGCGAGCAGGCCGACCGCGTCGGCGGTGAGCGTGACCCGGTGCGGGTCGGCCTCGCCGAGCACGGACAGGGCGTGGACGATCAGGTCGGCGGCGGTGCTGGGCGCGGCGGGGGCGACCTCGAGCGCGGACTCGTGCAGCAGGGTCACCGCCTCGCGGCTGCCCAGGCGGCCGGTCTTGAGCAGGTGGCCGGCGACCTCGATGGGGGAGCGGCCCTCGGCCCGGGTGACGGCGGCGGCCTGGCGGTGCATCATCGTGGCGACCGCGTCACCGAGCGTGCCGTAGACGGCGAGGCGGACCAGGTCGTGCACGAAGGTGAGCCCGTCGCCGTCGTCGACGAGGATCCGCGCGGTGGTCGCCTCCTTGATCTGCTTGGGCAGCGTCGCCGGGCGCACCTCCAGCAGCTGGGCCACGCCCTCGACGCTGAACGGCCGGGCGAAGACCGACGCCGCCTGGAGCATCTCCTGGGTCTCGCTGGACAGCCCGTGCAGCATCTGGTCGACGATGGTGATGAAGCTTGAGGGCAGTTCCTCGCCCACGACGGTGGCGACGCCCTCGGCCACGACCAGCTGGCCGGTCAGGTGCAGGGTGCGGACCAGCTGCTCGACCTGCAGCGGGTTGCCGTCGCAGCTGCCGGCCAGGGCGAGGACGGTGTTGTCGACGTCGGCGCCGATGACCTTGGTGCACAGCTGGCGGACCGCGTCGTCGTCGAGCGTGCCCAGCGTGATCTGGTCGTGACCGTCGCGCACGAGGCGCTCCAGCAGCTGCTGGCCGGGCGTGCCGACCGGCGCCGGGCGGTGCGCGAAGATCCAGCGCACCGGCGAGGAGGCCAGGGCCGGCACCAGCTCGGCCACGGCCAGGGCGGACAGCTCGTCCATCCACTGCGCGTCGTCGATCGCGATGACCAGGGGCCGCTCGGCGGCGTAGTCCTCCAGGGCGGCGCCGAGGCGTTCGAGGGCGCGGTACTGCGCGTCGCCCTCCTGCCGCAGCCAGCCGACCGGCGGCTCCGGCGGGCGCAGCTGCTGCAGCGCGGAGGCCAGGGTGATCAGCGGGGCCGCCCGGTCGAGCTCGAACGCGGCCCGCGCCGCGACGGAGACGCCGCGGCGCTCCGCGTCCAGCGTCGCCGCGCGCACGAGGTGGGACTTGCCGATCCCGGCCGCGCCGGTCACGATCGTGCAGCCGCCGATGCCCTGCGCGGCGCCGGACACCGCGAAGCGCAGGACCGCGAGTTCGCGGTCCCGCCCGAAGGTGTCTTCGGCAGACGGCCCGAACGCGCCCGTGGGAGGCAGGAGGATCACCCCGGAGGTCTCGAATCCGATTGCGGTCTGCCTGATTCTTACGGGCCCCAAAGATCAACTAAACAGCCCATTCGGCGGACCCGGCCGAAGCCGGACGGCATCGGCCGCCGGACGGATATCAGCCAGCTCCCGGCCTGCCCGGTGACTCGGTCAGGATTTCGGACAGCAGCCGGCGCAGAATCGCCGGGCCGCGCTCGGTCAGTACCGATTCGACGTGGAACTGTATTGATCGTGCTCGTGCGATGCGCATTGCGTGCACCGCCCCGGTGCGTCCATCCCGCAATATCCGGATCCGCTCCGCGCCGCCGTCACCCAGTGCGACGGTTCGCATTGCCGTGGGTCGATGATCGGGCGCTTCGCTGATCGCCACGAACGTGTTGTAGAACCCGACCCGGCCGAAGCCCGGGATGCGCCGCTGGACGCCCTGGGCGGGCGCCGCCAGGCGGCGGATCGGCAGCCCCAGCTCGTCGGCGAGCACCTGGTGGCCTAGGCAGACGGCGAGCATCGGGATACGCTCCGTGAGCAGCCGCCGGGTGATCGCGTGCAGCCCCTCGATGCGCGGGTCGGTGCGGTCCCGGGGGTCGCCCGGGCCGGGCCCGACCACGACCGCGTCGTAGCCGTCGCGCAGCTTCGTGTCGAGATCCACGGTCAGGCCCAGCGCCTCGGTGAGCCGGGCCAGCATCGCGGTGAAGTCGTCCTCCGCGTCGACGATGAGCACCCGGCCGGACAACGGCGGCAGGTCCACCGGCCGGCCCAGCCAGAACGGCGACAGGCCGGCGTTGCGCCGCCGCAGCGGACCGGCGACCGAGGGCAGCGCCGGCGGCGCGGGCGCCGGTGCCTCCCCGCCCAGCGCGGCCAGCAGGGCGGCCGCCTTGGCCCGGGTCTCCTCCGCCTCGGCCATCGGGTCGGAGTGGCGCACCACCGTGGCGCCGACCCCGATCACCACGCCGCCGTCCGCGTCGATCTCGGCCGTGCGGATGGTCAGCGCCGCGTCGAGCGACCCGGGCCCGAGCAGCGCGACCGCCCCGCCGTAGTAGCCGCGGCCGGTGCCCTCCCGGGCAGCGATCGTGCGGCAGGCCGCGGTCAGCGGGCTGCCGGTCACCGTCGGCGCCGGCAGTGTGCGCCGCAGCACCTCGCGCGGGCCGAGCGGGGAGGGCCCGTCGATGACGTACTCGGTGTGCGCCAGCCGCGACATCGCCCGCAGCCACGGCCCGCGCACCCTCGCCCCGCTAGCGCAGACCTGGGCCATCGTCTTGAGCTCCTCGTCGACGACCATGTACAGCTCGTCGATCTCCTTGCGGTCGGCGAGGAACCGGCGCAGCCCGTGCCCGGTCGGCCCGCCGGGCGGGTAGCGGTAGGTGCCGCTGATCGGGTTCATCGCGGCCACCCCGCCGGCCAGCCGGGCGTGGCACTCGGGCGTCGCGCCGAGCAGCGTCCGGCCCCGGCAGTGCACCAGGAACGTCCAGTAGGCGCCGCGCTCGGCGAGCAGCAGCCGGCGGAACGCGGCCAGCGCGGTGGCGCGTCCGAAGCCGGGGATCCGGGCCCGGTAGGCCCGCCGGATGACGAAGTTCGAGCCGGTACCGCCGCCGATGTCCGCGGCGATCACCCGGCGCACGATGCCGGCGTAGTCGGCGTCGGCGAGGTCGAAGCCGCCGCCGGCCAGCGGCGGCAGGTCATCCGGCAGCAGCCGCAGCGCCTCGGGCAACGGCAGGTCCGCGCGCCCGGTCACGGCGAAGGCGAGCAGCGGGGTACCGTCATCGACACACGGCAACCCCCGTTCGGCGATCATCCGGTAGGGCAGCGCCGCCACGACCTCGCCGTCGGGCTCCTCCGGCAGCTCGTCCAGCGGCTCGCCGCACAACACCTCCACCCGGTCGCCCCGGCACAGCAGCGCGAAGGCCGCGGCGCCCGCGACCCGGTCCAGCAACGGCAGCGTCATGCCCCGACGGTCGCAGTGCCCGCGCGCGGGCGACCACTACCAATTGAGGTAGTGGGGCGTGTACCGGTCCGCGGCTAGCGTCCTCAACGTGCCCTACAACAACGAAACCTTCGCCCGCCGGGTGCGGCTGGATCGGCTGTACCGCAGCGGATCCGGCGGCCTGCTGGTGGTCCCGCTCGACCATCCGGTCAGCGGCGGCCCGATCATCCACAGTGGACGCCTGGACCGCCTCGTCGGCGAGCTCGCCGGCAACGGCACCGACGCCGTGGTCCTGCACAAGGGCGCGCTGCGCCAGGTGCAGGCCCGCTGGTTCCGCGACCTCTCGCTCATCGTGCACCTCAGCGCCGGCACCGGCCTGTCCGACCCGGACGCCAAGGTGCTGGTGTGCACGGTCGAGGAGGCGCTGCGCCTCGGCGCCGACGCGATCAGCGTCCACGTCAACGCCGGCGCCGCCACCGAGGCGCGGCAGCTGGCCGACCTCGGCGCCGTCGCCGGCGCCTGCGAGCGGTGGGGCGTGCCGCTGCTGGCCATGGTCTACGCCCGCGGCCCGGCGATCGCCGACCAGCGCGCGCCCCGGCTCGTCGCGCACGCCGCGGCGATCGCCGCCGAGCTCGGCGCCGACCTGGTCAAGACCGCCATGCCGAGCGGCGCCGCCGACCTGGCCGCGCTCACCGCCGGCTGCCCGATCCCGGTCCTGGCCGCCGGCGGCGACGCCCACGACGGCCCGGCCGCGCTCGCGCACCTGGCCGGCGCCATGCGGGCCGGCGCCGGCGGGATCGCCGCCGGCCGGCTCGTCTTCAATGCCCCCGACCCGGCCGCCATGGTGCGCCGGCTGGCGGCCCTCGTCCACGACCGTGCCCCGGCACACAGCCGGTGAGTGAGGAGTACCGAATGAAACAGTGCTGGCTCGACATCCGCGCCGCCGACGCCCTGAAGTCGGCCCTTTGCTCCGAAGCGATCCACCGCGGCTTCGACGCGATCGTCGCCGCCGACCCGGCGGACCTCGCCGGGCTGCCGCCGACCGTGACCCGGGTGCTGCTGGTCACCGGCCCCGACCTGCCCGAGGAGACCGGCGACGCCGACCTCGTCGTGGTCGACCCCGCCCTGCACGGCGAGCCGGGCCGGCTGGCCCAGCGGTACCCCGGCGTCCGCCTCGGCGGCTACGTCGAGGTCACCGACGCCGAGTCGCTCGCCGACGCCTGCGCGAGCGTGACCCGCGACGCGGTCACCGTGCTGCGCTTCGCCGACCCGACGAACATCCCGCTGGAGATCGTGCTCGCCGCGGCGGCGGACGCGCACGGGCTCATCATCACCACCCTCGAGCGGGCCGAGGACGCGCCCGTGCACCTGGGCATCCTCCAGCACGGCCCGGACGGGCTCATGCTCGCCGCGGCCGTGCCCGGCGAGGCCGGGCGGCTCAAGGACGCCGTCGAGCACCGCACCCCCCACCTGGAACTGGCCGAGCTCACCGTCACCGGCATCACCCACGCCGGGATGGGGGAGCGGGCCTGCGTGGACACCTGCACCTACCTCGCCAAGGACGAGGGCATCCTGGTCGGGTCGCGCTCCAAGGGGCTGATCCTGTGCGTCAGCGAGACGCACCCGCTGCCGTACATGCCGACCCGGCCGTTCCGGGTCAACGCCGGCGCGGTCATGTCCTACACGCTCGCCGACGCCGAGCACACCCGCTACCTGACCGAGCTGCGCGCCGGCGGCGCCGTGCTCGCCGTGGGCGCCGACGGGCGGACCCGCTCGGCGGTCGTCGGCCGGATCAAGATCGAAACCCGGCCGCTGCTGTCGATCGACGCCGTCGCCCCGACCGGCGAGGAGATCAACGTGATCGTCCAGGACGACTGGCACGTGCGCATCCTCGGCCCGGGCGGCAAGGTGCTGCACTCCACCGAGCTGCGCCCCGGCGACCGCATCCTGGGCTACCTGCCCGGGCGGGAGCGGCACGTCGGGTACCCCATCGACGAGCTCTGCTACGAACAATGATCTTCGACTTCCACGCGCGCCTCGCCGCCGGCGGGGCCGCGGATCTGCTCGCGGCGCTGGACGCCGCCGGGGTCGGCCGGGCGGCCGTGTGCGCCGGGGGACTGCTCGACCTCGACCGGCTGTCGGAGCAGATCGTGGACGGCGGGCGGAGCGAAGCCCGAGCCGACAACGAGGGGGTCCGCCGGGCCTGCGAGGCGTCCGGGGGAAGGCTCGTGCCGTTCTTCTTCGCCGACCCGTACCGCGACGTCGCCGCATACCGCGCGGCGGCGCCGCGGTACCGGGGCCTGGAGATCTCCCCGGCCGTGCACGGCTTCCGGCTCGACGACCCGGGGGTCGACGCGCTCGCCGGGATCGCCGCCGGCGCCGGCCACCCGGTCTACGTCGTCTGCCTGGGCCTTCCCGGCACCCGCACCGAAGACCTGGTCGCGCTCGCCGCCCGCCACCCCGCCGTCACCTTCGTGTCCGGCCACTGTGGACACACCGGGCTCGACGCGGCCGGGCTGGCCCGGATCGCGCCGTCGCCGAACATCGCGGTGGAGCTCTCCGGCTGCTTCACCGCCGTCGCCCGCCTCGCGGTGCGCCGGCTCGGCGCCGGCCGGGTGCTGTTCGGCACCGAACACCCGCTGCAGCACCCCGCCGTCGAGGTCGCCAAGCTGCACGCCCTCGGCCTCGCACCGCCCGACCACGCGCTCGTCGCCGCCGGCAACGCGCGCCGCCTGCTCGCACTGGAGGAGGAGTGATGCATCTGCCGCAGATTGGGGACTGGACCGACTTCGCCGGCCTGGCGAAGCTGCAGCAGGACCGGCTCCCCGCCGTCCTGGCCGCCGCCGAGCGCTCGCCGTTCTACCGCAAGCGCGGCGTCGCGCCGCTGGCGCAGCAGCCGCTGACCACCAAGCAGGACCTGCGCGACGCCTACCCGTTCGGGCTGCTCGCCTGCGACCGCGCGAGCCTGGCCACCTACCACGAGTCCAGCGGCAGCAGCGGCGAGCCGACCGCGTCGTACTACACCGAGGCCGACTGGGCCGACCTCGCCGAGCGCTTCGCCCGCAAGTGGGTCGGCATCACCGCCGACGACATGATGCTGGTGCGCACCCCCTACGCGCTGATGATCACCGGGCACCTGGCGCACGCCGCGGCCCGCCGGCACGGCGCGACCGTCGTGCCGGCCGACAACCGTTCGCTCGCCACGCCCTACTCCCGGGTCGTACGCCTGCTGCACGACCTCGGCGTGACGCTCACCTGGTCGCTGCCGACCGATGCGCTGGTCTGGGCGGCGGCCGCCCGGGTCGCCGGCTACCGCGACTTCCCCTCGCTGCGCGCGCTGTTCGTCGGCGGCGAGCCGGTCGGGCCCGCCCGCAAGGCGCGCATCGGGCGGATCTGGGGCGCGCCGGTCGTGGAGGAGTATGGCGCCACCGAGACCGGCACCCTGGCCGGCGAGTGCCGCCACGGCACCATGCACCTGTGGGCCGACCGGGCCGTCTTCGAGGTCCACGACCCGCGCACCGGCGAGCTGTGCGCCGAGGGCCGCGGGCAGCTGGTCGTGACGCCGCTGTACCGCGAGGCGATGCCCCTGCTGCGCTACGCCATCGAGGACGAGGTGGAGGTGTCGTACACCGAGTGCCCCTGCGGCTGGCACCTGCCCTCGGTCCGGGTGCTCGGCCGGGCCGCGTTCGCCGCAGGCGGGCTCACCCAGCTGGGCCTGGAGGAGCTCGTCTTCGCGCTGCCCGACGACTTCGGGGTGTGGTTCTGGCGGGCCCGCGCCGACGGCCACCGGCTGCGGGTGGAGATCGAGGTGGCCGACCGCTGGCGGTCCGCCGCCGTGGCCACCCTGGGCGCCGCGATCCGCGCCGCCCATCCCGAGATCGAGGTCACCGTTGTCGCCGTCCCGACCGGCGGCCTGGTCCCCTTCCGGCTGCTCACCGCCCAGGCCGAGGTCATGAAGCCGCGCGGCCTGTTCGGCGCCGGCGAGGACTGGGACAAGTCCCTGCAGTACTACTAGGAGACGAGATGGCACCACAGCGCGTGGCGGTCGTGGGCGCGGGCATCGGCGGGCTCGCCGTCGCCCTCGCCCTCGCCGCCAAGGACCTGTCCTGCACCGTGTTCGAGCGCTCCGCGGCGCCCGCCGCCGACGGCTTCGGCATCCAGCTCCCGCCCAACGCCACCCGGGTCCTGTACGGACTCGGTCTCGGCCCGGCCCTCGACGCGGTCTCGGTGCGCCCGGTCGCCCGCGAGATCCGCCGCTGGTCCGACGGCGCGCTGCTGGGCCGGGTACCGCTCGGCGCCGCGGTCACCGACCGCTACGGCGCGCCGTACCTCGCGCTGCGCCGGGCCGACCTGATCTCGGTGCTGCACGCCGCGGTCGGCCCCGGCGTGGTGCGCTTCGGCGCCCGCTGCACGGCCGCGACGCCCGACGGCACGCTCACCTTCGACGGCGCCCCGGCCCACACCGCCGACCTCGTCGTCGGCGCCGACGGGCTGCGCTCGGTGGTCCGCCGCACCGTGCGGGCCTACCTCAGCGTGCTCGACGAGCCCCGCCCCATCGGGTATGCCGCCTACCGCGCGGTGCTGCCGGCGGCCGGCGCGCCGCCGGTCGTCACCGTGTGGCTCGGCCCGGACCGGCACGCGGTCGCCTACCCGGTGCCCGGCGGCCTCAACCTGGTCGCCGTCACCGCCGGCCCGCTGGAGGGCGCGTTCGACGGCTGGGACGGCGAGCTGTGCAAGCTGCTCGACGCGGCCGGCCCGGCGGTCCGGCACCCGCTCTACACCCGGCGGGTGCTGCCGTCGTGGTACCGCGGCCGCCTGGCGGTGCTCGGCGACGCGGCGCACCCGATGCCGCCGTTCCTCGCCCAGGGCGCGGCCCAGGCCATCGAGGACGCCGCCGCGCTGGCCGCGTCGGGCCCGCAGGACCTGCCGCGCTACGAGGGCGAGCGGCGCGAGCGCACCGCCCGCGTCGCCGCGGCGAGCATCGCCGGCGGCGCCGACTACCACCTGCCCGACGGCGCCGAACAGCGCCGCCGGGACCGCCGCATCGCCGCCTCCGGGCTGCCCGACCAGGATTGGCTCTTCGCATGATTCCCACCATCGCGCCCTACCCCATGCCCGGTGAGGACGCGCTGCGCCCGGGCCCCGCGCCCTGGCGGGTCGATCCGGCCCGGTGCGCGCTGCTCATCCACGACATGCAGCGGTACTTCGTGAGTCACTTCGCCACCGACGCCTCGCCCGGCCGCGAGCTGATCGCCAACGTCTCGGCGCTGCGCGCCCGGTGCGCCGCGCTCGGCATCCCGGTGCGCTACAGCGCCCAGCCCGGCCGGATGAGCCGGGCCGAGCGCGGCCTGCTGCACGACGTGTGGGGCCCGGGCATGACCGACGACGAGGCGAGCCGGGGGATCGTCGACGAGCTGATGCCCGGCCCGGCCGACGCCGTGCTGACGAAGTACCGCTACAGCGCCTTCCACCGCACGCCGCTGGCCGCGCAGCTGCGCTCCCTGGGCCGCGACCAGCTGATCGTCTGCGGCGTGTTCGCGCACCTGGGCTGCCTGCTGACCGCCTGCGACGCCTACGCGCACGACATCCAGCCGTTCCTCGTCGCCGACGCGATCGCCGACTTCACCCTGGCCGACCACCTGCTGGCGCTGGACTTCGCCGCCCGCAGCTGCGCCGTCACGCCGACGACCGCCGGCGTGCTCGCCCGGCTGGAGACCTGAACAGGGGGCTGCGTCCGGACGCCGCCACGTCCGGATTCAGCAGTGTAACTTGGCCAGCGCGGCCAGTTCGACCCGGGAGTTGATCCCGAGCTTCTTGAAGATCCGGCGCAGGTGATAGTTCACGGTGTGCCGGGACCGGGCGATCCGCGTGGCGATCTGCTGATTCGTCAGCGCCCGCCCGACCAGCCGCGCGATGCGCAGCTCCTGCTCGGTGAGCGACTCCCAGCCCGAGGCCTCGTCCGCGGCCGGGACGGCAGGGGAGGTGTGGACGTCGGCGCTCGGCGTGGTGGTCGCCCACAGCGCCGCCAGCTCCGCCCGCAGCGCCGTCGCGGCCGGGCGGTTCAGCGACTCCGCCACCGCCGCGTGCACCAGGCCGTGGCCGAACATCAGGCGGTCCTCGACGATCACCAGCAGGCCCGACTCGAGCGCCTCCTCGAGGGCGGGCAGCAGCTGCGCGGTGCCGCACCGCATGAGCAGCGACAGCTCCAGCACGCCGAACCGCGTGCCGATCGCCGAGGCGACCTGCAGCATGCGAAGGGTGGGTGCGGACAGGGCGGTCAGCCGCGCCGCGACGGAGTTCTGCTCGGACATACCACGATGCTGGGGCGCGGCCGCCGCGAAGACCGGCTACATCTACGGGTTTGCGGCAGCGACTCCGCATAGAATTAGGGGGTTTCCGGATCGATTTCCGCCAGCGCCCGCAGGCCGGCCGGATCGAGGATGGTCAGGCGGCGGTAGCCGGTGCTCAGCAGCCCCCGCCGGCGCAGCTCCTGGATCGCCTTCTGCACGGTCGCCTGGGCGATCGCGATCATCGTGGCCAGCTCGGGCTGGCTCAGCGGCACGCCGATCTCGACGCCGCCACCGGGCGCCGGGCGCCCGCACAGGTCGGCGACCTCGACCAGCACGCGGGCGAGGCGGACGTGCGCCGGATACACCGCGAAGTCCGTCCGCCGCCGGTTCGCCCAGCGCAGCTGCCCCGCGACGGACGCGGTCACCCGGGCCGCCGCCTCGGGATGCCGGCGCAGGAACGCGTCGAACTCGGCCTGGTTCAGCACGCCCGCGGTGACCCGCCCGCACGCGGTCACGGTCGCGTTGCGCGGCGCGCCGGTGAGCGCGCCCACCTCGCCGACGAGCTCGCCGGGGGCCCGGATGCCCAGCAGCGTCTCGAACCCCTCGACCGACGTGGTCACCTTGACGAACCCGCTGAGCAGCAGCTCGACGTGCGTGTCCCGGGCGCCCTCGCGCAGCACCACGCGGCCGGGCGCGAACTGGCGCTGGACGCTCAGGCCGACGATCTCCTTCGTGGTCGCTTCGGGCAGACTGCCGAGGAACGTGTTGGGGGACCAGCTCATGCCGTCAGTCTGACCGCTCCAACCGCGCGTACACGAGAATGTTGTGGCGATATTCGCGACGGGAATAATCGAAAGATCCACCACACGTGACGAGCCGCAGCGCCGGGTACCCGACCGGGCCGTAGACCTCGTCCGTCGGGAAGTTCGTCTTCGGTACCTCCACCACTCGCTCCACCACGAAGGTCGCGGCGCTGCCGTCCTGCCGCCGCACGGTCGCGGTGTCGCCGGGCCGCAGTTCGCGCAGCCGGTAGAACACGGCCGGCCCGTCGTGCGCGGTGTCCACATGGCCGAGGACGACCGCCGGCCCGACCTCCCCGGGCGTGCGCAGGTTCCGGTACCACCCGGCCGGCGCCCCCGCCCGCAGCGGTGGCACCTCGACGGTGCCATCGGGGTTGAGCCCCAGCGACATCAGCGGCGTGTCCACCCCGATCGCCGGGATCTGCAGCCGCACCGGCACCGAGGCCGCCATCCCGCGCGCCGCCACCGACGCCGGCGCGGCGGGCGGGGCCGGCTCGGTGGGCGGTGCCGCGGCGGCGGCCGGACGTTCGGGTGGCGGCGGCGCGGGGGAGGCCCCGATCACGAGCAGCGTGAGGCCGCCGACGGCGAGCAGCCCGGTGAGCCCGTTGAGCGCGAGCCGGCGGCGGGCCGGGGTGAGCTGATCCGGCCACATGGGCGGTCAGGCGCGCGGACGGAGGCGGAAGACGAACAGGGCCGTCGCGGCCAGCAGCAGCACGATCCCGCCGCCGGCCATGACCGGGCTGCGTATCCCGAGGCCGTCGCCCCCGCCGGTGTGCGGGGCCCCGCTGGGCGCCGCCGCCGGCCCCGTCGTCGGCGTCTCGGTCCCGGCCCCCGCGCCGCCAACCCCCGCCGCACCCTCTGAGCCGGCACCCTCTGAGCCGGCACCCTCGGAGCCAGCACCCTCCGAGCCGGGAGCCGCCGAACGCTTCCCGGAGCCGCTGCCCGCCGCGCCGGCCGTCGTACCGGCGGTGGCGGCCGAGTGGTCGGCGGTGGGGGTTGCGGAGGTTGAGGCGCCGGGAGAGGTGGAGGAGCCGGGGGCCGGGCGGGCGGGGCCGGCGGTGGCGGTGCGGGAGGGGGCGGCGTTGTTCGTACCGTTGCCGCTGTATTGGCAATAGGCCAGCAGGGCCAGGAGCAGGACGATCAGCGCGGCGCCCCCGGCCGCGATCGCGGTGCGGCTGTCGCGGCCGGAAGCATGCCGCCGTGCCGGCTCGGTCATCGGATCGTCCCTCCGCGGCGGGGTCCGGGAAAGCGCTGGTGGGTTCGAGTGTGGTACCCAACGGCCACACCCTCATAACGATCTATCCCCGTTCGGGTGGTGGCCGCCGACGTTTGCAGCGACGAGTGCAAGTATTTCCGTTCTTCGGTCGGTATCTTGCGCTGTCGTGTCGGGCAAGTTACGTTCTGGTCCCATCGGATCGATGACGCTGGAGCCGCCGCCAACCTCCGGAGTCCGCCGCCCCGCGCCCCAACCCCTGGAGCAGTCATGGCCGCACGCCGGCTGGTCGCCGCCCTCCTGCCACCCCTCCTCGCGCTCGGCGCCGCCGCAGCGCTCGCCGGTCCCGCCGCCGCCGACGAGACCACGGCCTCCGTCGACACGCTGCGCACCGGCTGGGACCAGAACGAGCCCGCGCTCGGGCCGTCCGCGGTATCCGCCGCCGACTTCGGGCAGCTCTTCGTCACCAACCTCGACGGCCAGGTGTACGCCCAGCCGATCGTCGTGGCCGGCACGCTGATCGCCGCCACCGAGAACAACTGGATCTACGGCCTCAACCCGCAGACCGGCGCGATCCTGTGGTCGCGCAACGTCGGCCCGGCCTGGCCCGCCTCGGCGATCGGCTGCGGCGACCTGGTGCCCAACATCGGCATCACGAGCACGCCGGTGTACGACCCGGCGACCCAGGCGGTGTACTTCACCGCCAAGGTCAACGACGGCGCCGACGCCAACCACCCGCACTTCTACATGCACGCGATCAACCCGGCGACCGGCGCCGAGCGCTCCGGCTGGCCGGTGACGATCCAGGGCTCGCCGAGCAACGACCCGAGCAACACGTTCAACCCGAAGACCGCCGCCCAGCGCCCCGGCCTGCTGCTGCTCGACGGCGTCGTCTACGCCGGGTTCGCCAGCCACTGCGACTACGGACCGTACGTGGGCTATGTCGCCGGAGTGAAGACCAGTACCCCCGCGATGTCCACCCTCTGGTCCACCGAGGCCGGCCGCTCCACCGGCATGGGCGGCATCTGGCAGTCCGGCGGCGGCCTGGTCTCCGACGGGCCCGGCCGCATCATCGTGTCCACCGGCAACGGCGTCTCGCCGGCGCCCGGCCCCGGCACCAGCCCGCCCGGCACGCTCGCCGAGTCGGTCATCCGGCTGCAGGTCAACGGCGACGGCTCGCTGACCGCGCGGGACTTCTTCAGCCCGGCCAACAACGGCAAGCTCGACCAGGACGACACCGACTTCGGCTCCGGCGGGCCGGTCGCGCTGCCGGCCGCGTTCGGCACCGCCGCGCACCCGCACCTGCTGGTGCAGACCGGCAAGGACGGCCGGGTGTACCTGCTGGACCGCGACAACCTGGGCGGCATGGGGCAGGGCCCGGGCGGCACGGACGCGTCGCTGGTCCCGCCGGCCGGCCCGTACAACGGCGTCTGGGGCCACCCCGCGGTGTGGGGCGGCGACGGCGGCTACGTGTACCAGGTCGAGAACCAGGGCTTCCTGCGCGCCTTCAAGTACGGCGTCAACGGCTCCGGCCTGCCGGTGCTGACCTCGGCGGCGACCAGCCCGGCGACGTTCGGCTACACCTCGGGCTCGCCGGTGGTGACCTCCACCGGTACCACGTCCGGAAGCGCCATCGTCTGGGCGGTCTACAGCGACGGGTCCAGCGGCACCAACGGCCAGCTGCGGGCCTACGACGCGCTCCCGGTCGGCGGCCAGCTGCACCTGCGCTACTCCGCGCCGATCGGCACGGCCACCAAGTTCGCCATCCCCGCCACCGACAACGGCCGCGTCTACGTCGGCAACCGCGACGGGAAGCTCTTCGGCTTCGGCCGGCCCACCACCGCCGCGCTGAACGCGCCGCCGACCGACTTCGGCAACGTCGCCGTCGGCAGCACCGCCACCGCGACGGTCACCGTGACCGCCACCCGGGCGGTGAACATCACCGCCATCTCGGCCGCCGCGCCGTTCGGCGCCACCCCGCCCGCCCTGCCGGTCGCCCTCAACACCGGCCAGACCCTCGCCGTGCCGGTCCGCTTCACGCCCACGGCGGCCGGCGGCGCCACCGGCAGCCTGAGCTTCACCACCGACGCCGGCACCGTCGCGCTCGACCTGCACGGCACCGGCACCCAGGCCGGCCTCGGCGCCACCCCGGCCGCGCTGTCCTTCGGCACCGTGCCGACCGGAGCGAGCAAGACGATCGGCGTCAGCATCACCAACACCGGCACCAGCGCGGTCACCATCACCGGCTCGACCGCACCGGCCGCGCCGTTCTCCGCCACGGGCTTCCCGGCGGGCGGCACCACGATCGCGGCCGGCGCCTCGGTGTCGGTCACGGTGAAGTACGCCCCGACCACCGCCGGCAACCAGAGCAGCTCGCTCACGGTCAGCAGCAACGCCGGCTCGGTCACGGTTCCGGTCAGCGGTACGGCGGTCACCGGCGCCGCGCACCTGACCATCACGCCGAACCCGGTGTCGTTCGGCTCCGTCCCGGTCGGCACCACCGCGACCCAGACCTTCGACATCGCCAACACCGGCAACATCACGCTGACACTGACCAAGGCGGCCCCGCCGGTCGGCGCGTTCAACACCACCACACCGGTGTCCGAGGGCCAGCAGCTCTCGCCCGGCGACGTCATCCACCAGGCCGTCACGTTCACGCCCACCGCCGAGGGCGCGCAGTCGGCCGTCTACTCCATCACCGGCGACGACGGCCAGGGCGCGGTGCTCGTGCAGCTGACCGGCACCGGCGTGGCGCCGACCGGCGGGCCCAACCTGGCCGCCGGCAAGGCCGCGACGGCCCAGTCGACGCAGGGCGGCTACCCGGCGAGCAACGTCACCGACGCCGACCCGAACTCCTACTGGGAGAGCGCCAACAACGCCTTCCCGCAGTGGGTCCAGGTCGACCTGGGCGCGTCGGCGAGCATCGGCAAGGTGACCCTGCGGCTGCCTCCGCAGACCGCCTGGGCGACCCGCCGCCAGACGCTGTCGGTGTTGTCCAGTGTGGACGGTACCGCGTGGAGCACGGCCGTCGGCTCCGCCGACTACGTCTTCGACCCGGCCACCGGCAACGTCGTGAACATCGCGTTCCCGACGGCGACGGCCCGCTATGTCCGGCTGAACATCACGGGCAACACCGGATGGCCCGCCGGGCAGGTGTCTTCCTTCGAGGTGTACGGCACGAGCGGCGGCACGGCCACCCTGGCGCTCAGCGCGGCGTCGCTCGCCTTCGAGAACACCGACGTGAACACCAACAGCGACTGGCAGACGGTGACCGTCACCAACACCGGCACGGCCCCGGCGACCGTGCAGTCGGTGACCGCCACCGGCGACTTCCAGGTCACCACCACGTGCGGCAGCTCGATCGCGCCGGGGGCGAACTGCATCGCCACCGTCACCTTCCACCCCAGCGCGGCCGGGAGCCGGACCGGGACGCTGAGCATTCGCAGTACCGCGTCCAATGCCGAGGCGACGGTGGCGCTCTCCGGCACCGGCGTCGCGCCCGCCTCGCCCGTGCTGGAGGCCAGCCCCACGTCGGTCGGGTTCGCGAACACCACGGTCGGCTCGGCGAGCGCCGCCCAGGCGGTGACGATCCGCAACACCGGCACGGCCGCGGCCACCGGCGTCACGGTCACCGCCGCGGGCGACTTCACCGCCGCCAACGGCTGCGGCACGACCCTCGCGGCCGGCGCCTCCTGCACCGTGAACGTCACCTTCCGCCCGACCGCGGCGGGCACGCGCAACGGTTCGCTGACCGTGACGAGCAACGCCCCGGCCCTGGCCGTGGCCCTGTCCGGCACGGGCGTCTCGGCGACCGCCACCAACCTGGCCCTGCAGCGGCCGACCACGCAGTCGTCGAACACGCAGACCTACACCTCGGGCAACGCGGTCGACGGCAACGCGAACACCTACTGGGAGAGCACGAACAACGCGTTCCCGCAGTGGATTCAGGTCGACCTGGGCAGCACCCAGTCCGTGGGCCGGGTGGTGCTGAAGCTGCCGCCGGCCACGGCGTGGGCGGCGCGCACGCAGACGCTGAGCATCACCGACGGCACCACCGGCGCCGTGCTCGTCGCCAGCCGCGCGTGCACCTTCGACCCGGCCACGGGCAACACGGTGACGCTCACGTTCAGCCCGGCCGGCGTGCGCAACCTGCGCATCACCTTCACCGCGAACACCGGCTGGCCGGCGGGCCAGCTGTCGGAACTGGAGGTCTACACGTCCTAGCGACGCCGCAATGTCGACGGCTTGGCGGCTCCTCGATCCATGTTGACTAAAATCAACATCCCAGCGTCAACGTCGTCAACATCGCGCCCGTCGGCCCGCAGGCCCCACGCCTGCGGGCCGCGGTCTTGTTGGGCCTGTGCCGCGGTCTGGTGGCCTGCGGGGCTGCGGTCTCTCCGGGTCGCGAGCTTCGGTCACGCCCGGCGGTCGTCGGCGCCGCCCCCCGTTTCTCTCCCTCCCCGGGACCGGCACGCAGGTCGGATATTTCAGATGTATCACCCGTCGGGCGGACGTCCGATTTGTGCGGTTGGGCCGGGCGTATGTCTCCGGGATCATGATGCTCTCCATGGCCGCACCACGGGTTTGCCGTGATCCCGGAGACTTCTGGTACACGGGTGTACATGTTCACTCCGTGATCATGAAAAATCGTTGGTGTCGGCGGCGAGTGCGGCATGATCGCGGAGACTTCCGGTCGCTTCACAGCGCTCTGCGGCGTGCGGCGACCCGCCGACTGGGACTTGCATTGCGGATCGCGCTCGCCGTGGGTGGCCCAGGCGTGCCGACGGGGCCTCGCGGGCTCCGGTGGTTGCAGGGGTGCAAGCTCCGCGGGGCGCGGGGCGCGGGGTTGCGAGTGCTGCGGGGGTGCGGGTCGCCGGGGCTGGGTGAGGGTGTCTCACCCGGGGCGGCGCAACGGTGGCCCGGTGCGACGCACCAGGATCGCGGTGCTGCTGGCTGCCGGGTTGCTCGCCGGTTGCTCGGCGAGCGGCACGGCCACCGCCCACGGGCGGAAGGTGCCCGGCACCGACCCCACCGACTTCCACCACGCCGCCGCGGACCCGTCCGCGCAGGCCGACGACCTCGTCTCGGTCTCCACCGTCGCCAAGCACCTCAACATCCCGTGGGGGCTGTCGTTCCTGCCGGACGGCGACGCCCTCGTCACCGAGCGCAGCACCCAGCGCATCCTGCGCGTCACGCCGCGGGGCGTTGTCACGCCGGTCGCGCGGGTGCCGGAGGCGGTCTCCGACAACG
This sequence comes from Dactylosporangium sp. CA-092794, assembly GCF_050948465.1. NCBI lineage: Bacteria > Bacillati > Actinomycetota > Actinomycetes > Micromonosporales > Micromonosporaceae > Dactylosporangium > Dactylosporangium sp. CA-092794. The sequence goes on from NZ_CP192044.1 coordinate 3,780,276, forward strand.
AGGGCGGGCTGCTCGGCATCGCTGTGTCGCCGGAGTACAAGAGCGACAAGACGGTCTACGTGTACTACACCACGCGTGACGACAACCGGGTCGCCCGGCTGCGGCTCGACGGGCGGTCGCGGGTGCGGCCCATCCTCACCGGCATCCCGAAGAGCGGCATCCACGACGGCGGCCGGCTCATGTTCGGGCCCGACGGCTACCTCTACGCCACCACCGGCGAGGCGTCGCGTACCGAAGCCTCCCAAGACCTGCACAACCTGGGCGGCAAGGTCCTGCGCATGACGACGGACGGCAAGCCGCCGCCCGGCAACCCGTTCCCGCACTCGCTCATCTGGACCTATGGTCACCGCAATCCGGAGGGCATCGCCTGGGACGCCGCCGGCACGATGTACGAGTCGGAGATCGGCCAGGCGGTCTGGGACGAGCTCAACGTCCTGCGCCCCGGCGGCAACTACGGCTGGCCGCAGGTGGAGGGCATCGGCGGGAAGCGGCCGTACATCGACCCGATCGTGGCCTGGCACCCGGAGGTGGGCGTCGCCTCCGGCGTGGCGATCATGAACGGGACGGCCATCGTGACGTGCCTGCGCGGCCAGCGGATCTATCTGGTACCGCTGGGCAAGCCGCCCTCCGCGGCCCCGAACGCCCGCGCCCGGCGCGACGCGTCACCGACCGACCCGCCGGGCCCGCCGGCCAGCGTGCGCTGGCGCGCCGAGGGCGGGGTGGCCGCGCGCCCGATGGAGGCGCTGTTCGAGCGCTACGGCCGGCTGCGTACCGCGATCAACGCCCCCGACGGGAGCGTCTGGATCACCACGTCCAACCGCGACGGCCGCAAGCCCGGCGGCCCCGACCCGGACGACGACCGCATCCTGCGCCTGGCCATGCGCGAGCAGTAAAGCGTCAGGGGGCCGGGATGGCCGGGCGGTAGGCCTCGCCGTGAGCGTCGGCGCAGTGCGGGTCGGACGGGTCGGGGACCTGGCCGCGGACCGTCCCGGCGTGGTCGACCTGGAGCGTGCTGTGCGTGATGCGGTACTCCCGGCGCAGTAACTCCTCGATCGCGGCCCGCACCGCGTGGCAGTCACGGCCCTCGGAGACCAGGACGTGGGCGGACAGCGCCGGCTCGCCGGAGGTGATCTGCCACACGTGCAGGTCGTGGACCTCCACCACGTTGGACACCTCGGCCAGGCGGCCGCCGAGGGACGGCGGGTCGATCCCGGTCGGCGCGGCCTCCAGGAAGATCCGGCCCGAGGCGCGGATCAGGCCCAGCCCGGCCCGCACCATGAGCGCGACCACGATCAGCGTCGCGATCGGGTCGGCGCGGGTGAAGCCGGTCGTCACCATCACCAGGCCGGCCGCCGCCGTCGCCACGAACGCGAACAGGTCGTTGACCACGTGCTGGAACGCGCCCTCGACGTTGAGGCTGGTCCGGTTCGCCCGGCTCATCGCCCACGCGGCGGCGAGGTTGACGCCCACCCCGGCCAGGGCGGTGATCAGCACCGGCAGGCCGACCACGGCCGGCGGCGCCACCAGGCGGCGCACCGCCTCGACGGCGAGCACCGCCCCGAGGATCAGCATCGTGATCCCATTGGCCTGCGCCGAGAGGATCTCCGCCCGTTTCAGGCCGAAGGTGTACCCACCTTTCGGCGGCCTGCCGGCCAGCCGCATGGCCACGAGCGCCAGGCCGATGGCGCCGGCGTCGGTGAGCATGTGCGCGGCGTCGGAGAGCAGGGCCAGGGACCGGGCCAGTAGGCCGACGACCACCTCGCCGGCCATGAACGCGGCGATGAGCCCCAGCGCCACGCTCAGCCAGCGGCGGTCGGCGTCGCGGGACACGCCGTGCTGATGGTCATGCTCATGCTCATGGTCGCGCTCAGGCTCGTGTTCGTCGTGGGCGGCGACGGTCGCGTGAGCGCGATGCTCACGGTGCTCGTCGTGCCGGTGTCCGTCCGTCACGAGATAAGCCTCCCCTAACCAAGGCCATCTGACACTACTTTGCCGGCGCCAATCACTCCTGGTCGGCCTGGGGCGACGGCACGGGCAGGAGCCGCGCCCGGTCCGGCCCGGGCGCTCCGGCCGCTTCCACCGTAGTGCGGTCGACCGTCAGCGAGCGCCGGCGTCGGCTGCGCTGGTCGGCGGCGGAGACGTCGAGGATGCCGTTGGCGTCGATGTCGAAGCAGATTTCGATGTGGGGGGTACCGGCGGGTGCCGGTGGCAGGCCGGACAGCTCGAGGGTGGCCAGGAGCCGGTTCGCCGCGGCCGCCGGGTGGTTGCCCTCCACGACGCGGACGAGCACCGAGTCCTGGCCGTCGGCGCCGGTGGTCACCGGCACGGTGATCCGGGTCGGGATGGAGGTGTTGCGCTCGATCACGGTTCGCATCGCGCCGCCGGCCAGCTCGAAGCCCAGGCCAAGCGAGGTCACGTCGAGCAGCAGGACGTCCTTCACCTCGCCGGCCAGCACGCCGGCCTGCAGCGCGGCGCCGATGACGACGCCCTCGGGAGGCAGGCCGCGGTACGGTGCGCGGCCGCCGGCCAGCTCGCGGACCAGCTCGCCGACCGCGGGCATCCGGCTCGCGCCGCCGGCGAGCACGACCCGGTCGACGGACGGCATCTCCACGGCCGCGTCGCGCAGGACCCGCTCGACGGTGGCACCGCAGCGCTCCAGCAGATCGCGGGTGAGCTCCTCGAACACCGCCCGGGTGAGCGTCTCGGCGACGTGGACCGGCCCGTCGGCGGTGGTACCGAGGTACGGCAGGCTGATCTCGGCGCTCCCCGCGGAGGACAGCTCCACCTTCGCCCGCTCGGCCGCGTCGCGCAGCCGCTCGAGGGCGGCGGGCCGGCCGGCGACGTCCAGGTCGTACCGCTGCCGGATCAAACTCGTCAGGTGTGCGACGATCCGCCGATCCCAGTCGTCGCCGCCCAGCCCGGGGTCGCCCGCGGTCGCCTTGATCTCGACGACGCCGTCGTAGACCTCGACCACCGATACGTCGAAGGTCCCCCCGCCCAGGTCGAACACCAGGACGATCTCCTCCTGGCCCCGCTGCAGCCCGTGCGCCAGCGCCGCCGCCGTGGGCTCGTTGAGCAGCCGGAACACGTTGAGGCCGGCCCGGCGGGCGGCGCCGACCAGGGCCAGGCGCTGCCCGTGGTCGAAGGAGGCCGGCACGGTCAGCACCGCACCGTGGACCGGCCCGCCCAGCTCCGTCTCGGCGTCGACGTGCAGCTTGGCGAGCAGGAGCGTCAGCAGCTCGTCGGCGGTGTACCGCGCGCCGCCCCGCTCGATGCTCCACCCCGTGCCGACCAGCAGCTTCGCCCCCCGGACCGTCCCGGCCGGGTCCGTCATCGCCCGCCGGGCCGCGGCCGCCCCGATCAGCGCCGCGCCGTCGGCGGTCACCGCCACCACGCTCGGCGTCGTCGTGGCGCCCTCCGCGTTCGGCACCATCCGCACCCGGCCCCGCTCCAGCACGCCGACGGCCGCGTTGGTGGTGCCCAGGTCGATGCCGATGACCGGGTCGCGGCTCGTGGCCGGGCGCTGCCCGGGCACGGCGCCGAGGCCGTTGCCGTACCACAGCTCCCGGGCCCGCCGCGCGACCGCCCGGTCGGGGTCGCCGAGCAGCGTGCGCAGGAGCGACTCCCCGTCCCGCCGCGCCGCCGGCGTCCGCAGCAGCCGCTCCGCCCGCGCCAGCCCGTCACGCTCCTCCTCGGGCGGTGCGGTGGCCCTGGCGTGCTCGACCGGAACCGTCTCGGCCCTGGCGTGCTCGACCGGAACCGTCTCGGCCCTGGCGGGCTCGACCGTGACCGTCTCGGCCCTGGCGGGCTTGACCGAAACCGTCTCGGCCCTGGCGGGCTCGACCGTGACCGTCTCGGCCCTGGCGGGCTTGACCGGAACCGTCTCGGGCCTCGCTGGCTTGACCGCGACCGCCTCGGCCAGCAGGGCGCCCTCGGCGACGACCAGTTCGGGCAGGTCGAGCGTGGTGGGTGCGACCCGCAGGGCCCGGTGCAGCAGCGTGGCCACCAGCGGCACCCGGGAGCCGCCGCCGACCAGGAACACTCCCGCGAGCGACTCCGCCGCCACCCCGACCACGCGCAGCACGGACCGCGTCAGCGCGGTGGTCCGCTCCAGGTGCGGCCGGGCGAGCGCCTCGAACTCCTCCCGCGTCACGTGCACGTCCACGCCGACGAGCGGCACGTGCAGCCCCGCCGTCGGGCGCCGGGACAGCTGCTCCTTGACCGCGCGGGCGGACTGCAGCAGCTCGTAGCGCGCCCGCCGCTCCGGGTTGGTGCCCGGCCGGTCCAGCGCCGCCCAGCCCGCGTGCCCGGCACCGGCCTGGGCGCGCACGTGGTCGAGGATGGCGGCGTCGAGGTACAGCCCGCCGACGTCGCCGAGCCCGTCCTCGGCCAGCACGACGAAGCCGTCGCCCCGCCGCCGCACGACGCTCACGTCGAAGGTGCCGGCACCCAGGTCGTACACCACGAGGCACTGCCCCTCGGCGAGGCGCTGCCCTCCGGTGAAGTACGCGGCCGCGGCCACCGGCTCGGCGACCAGCCGCACGTCGGGCAGCCCGGCCCGCCGCGCCGCCTCCACCAGGACGCCCTTGCGCAGGTGCCGCCAGCTGCTGGGATGGGTCAGCACGGCGGCGCCGACCGCCCCGCCCGCGACCCGCCGCGCCTCCTCGACGACCCTTTCGAGCACGGCCGCGATGAGCTCGACGACGGCCACCTCCCGCTCGGCGAGCCAGACCACGCCGTCGTCGATACGCTGCTTGGGGTTGGGCTCCAGCCCGTCCGGCGCGGACAGCGCCGCCCGCTCGGCGTCGGCCCCGGTCAGCGGCGCCCCGCCACCGGCCGGCACGAACACCGCGGACCCGAGCAGCGGCGAGGCGTCGAACAACAGCGGCCGCACCCGCCCACCGGCGTCGCGCAGCACGCCGACCGTGCTCGACGTGCCGAAGTCGACCGCCAGGGTGTACCCACGCCCGTCCATCGCCGTCAGCGTAACGACGCCCCGCCCCCGCCCCCGCGCGCGACGCCTCGACTACGCGCTTCCTCTATGCGGGGCGCCGGCCTACGCTCGCTGGGGCGCGCGGGCTGGGCGAAGCTCGCGCCGAACGCCGAACGCCGAACGCCGGACGCCGGACGCCGGACGCCGGACGCCGGACGCCGGACGCCGGACGCCGGACGCCGGACGCCGGACGCCGGACGCCGGACGCCGGACGCCGGACGCCGGACGCCGGACGCCGGACGCCGGACGCCGGACGCCGGACGCCGGACGCCGGACGCCGGACGCCGGACGCCGGACGCCGGACGCCGGACGCCGGACGCCGGACGCCGGACGCCGGACGCCGGACGCCGGACGCCGGACGCCGGACGCCGGACGCCGGACGCCGGACGCCGGACGCCGGACGCCGGACGCCGGACGCCGGACGCCGGACGCCGGACGCCGGACGCCGGACGCCGACCCGGGGCCGCGGCCAGCGCTTGCGGTTGGCCGAGGTCAGAGCGCGCCGCCGACCGCGCCGCCGCTTCATCGCAACGAGGCCGCAGTTCGAGCGCGACGAGATCGGATCCAGCACGCGAACGGCAATCTCGCCCGCCGATGCGGCTCCGCCAACGTCATGCCCGCCGCCGCGTCCGTAGCGGGGACCGTGCGGCGCGTTCCCCGCGCGGTCGTTGATCCGTTAAGTCGGGCGTTCCGCGCCACGACTTAACGGATTTATCTCCTGACAGGGCATAAGTCCGAAAAGTCGCGGCGCGGAGCGCCCGACTTTTCGAAACCGCCTCCGCAGCGAGCGGCCAGCGGGTGCCGCGACCATAAGTCTCCGCGATCATGCGTGTGCGTCGCCGTGTGCCGCCGTTTCTCGTGATCGCGGAGTGGAAATGTACCTATAGGTACCAAAAGTCTCCGCGATCATGAAAAACCCTTGGTGTCGGAGTGGTCGCGTTCATGATCACGGAGACTTGTCGCTGCGTGCCGCGCCGACGGGGACGAGCCGCGGCAGGCGAATCGGCCGCGGCGGACGGGAGCGGGCTGCGGCAGACGGAGCGGCCGCGGCAGACGGAGCGGCTGCGGCAGGGCGGCGTTATGTGCGACGGCGGGTGATCACCGCCGAGGCGGTGGAGCGGTGGCAGGGGACGCGGCGGGAGCCGGGGGCTGTCCGGGCGAGGCGGGGGCGGGCGGTGGTGCCGCGGCAGGTGCCGGCGGCGCCGACACCAGCACAACCTACCGGGGAGAGTAGGCCCCCGCGTCGATGTCCTCGATGAGCGTCGGGCCGGTGGGCGTCCAGCCGAGCAGCTCCCGGGTCGCCGTGCTGGTCGCGCGGAGGTCGGCGCCGAAGAAGCCGCCGATCCAGCCGAAGTGCTCGGCCGCCTTGGCCGGGTCGACGGAGGCGACGGGCAGGTCGTACGCGCGGCCGAGTGCCTCGGCGATGGTGCGGGTGGGCACGGTCTCGGCGACGGCGTGCAGCCGCGCGCCGGCGGGCGCCTTCTCCAGGCCCAGGACGACCAGGCGGGCGGCGTCGGAGATGTGGACGGCGGACCACTCGTTGGTGCCGTCGCCCGGGTAGGCCGAGACGCCGGCGCGGTGGGCGACCTCGCCGATGATGGCGATGAACCCGTGGTCGCGGTCGCCGTGCACGGTCGGCGCGAAGCGCAGGCTCACCGGGCGCACGCCGCGGTCGGCGAACTCGAGCGCCAGGTTCTCGGAGCCGCCGCGCGGCGCGTCCGGGCCGTGGAAGGGGTTCGGGTCGTCCTCGGTGGCGGGCCGGCCCTGGACGAGCATGGCCACCCCCGACGCGAGCAGGAACGCCCGGCCGCTGCCGCTCAGGGTGTCGCCGATGGTCTGCACGGCGGCCCGCTCGGCGGCGTTGGTGGCGGCCTGGTCGGCCCAGTCGTGCTTGTTGGCCAGGTGGATGACGGCCTCGGCGGCCTCGCTGCCGGCCCGGATGCCGTCGAGGTCGTCGAGGTCGCCGCGGCGGACCTTGGCGCCCTTCGCGGCCAGCTTCGCGGCGGAGGCGTCGGACCGGGCCATGCCGGTGACCTCGTGGCCCGCGGCGAGCAGCTCGTCCACGACGGCCGAGCCGATCCAGCCGGAGGCTCCGGTGACGAACACGTGCATGGTGTAACTCCTTCATGTCTGTGACTGACGTCAGTCACAGACATACCGTACTCCTTCAAGTCAGCCGCTGTCATCACTACACTCGAACCCGTGGTGCGATGGGAACCGGGCGCTCCGGAGCGGCTCCAGAAGGCCGCGCTGGAGCTGTTCGCCACGCGCGGGTTCGAGCAGACGACCGCCACGGAGATCGCCCAGTCGGTCGGCCTGACCGAGCGGACCTTCTTCCGCCACTTCAGCGACAAGCGCGAGGTCTTCTTCCACGGCCAGGAGCGGCTCGTCGACGCGTTCGTGGAGGCCGTCGCCGCCGCGCCGGCCGGCGCGGACCCGATGGAGGTCGTCGTCTTCGCCCTGCAATCCACGGCGCCCGTCTTCTTCAGCGAGGAGCGCCGGCCGTTCTCCCGGATGCGGCAGTCGGTGATCGAGAAGAATCCCGCGCTGCAGGAGCGCGAGCACCACAAGCTGGGCACCCTCGCCGAGGCGATGGCCGGCGCGCTGCGCGCGAGGGGCGTCGACGAGCTCACGGCCGCGCTGGCGGCGCGGTCGGGGATCACCGTGTTCGGTCTGGCGTTCCTGCAGTGGATCGACGAGGGCGAGTCGCGGTCGCTGGCCGAGATCGAGGACGAGATGCTCGCGCGGCTGCGGCTGCTGATCAGTCCTGCAGCGTCCCGGCCAGCAGGCCGCGCATGAAGAACCGGCCGAGCAGGATGTAGATGGCCAGGGTCGGCAGGCTGACCAGCAGCGCGCCGGCCATGGCCTGGCCGAACGGCACCGACTGGCCGCCGGCCACGTTGTTCAGCGCGATCGTCACCGGCCACGAGTCGCGGCTGGTCATCATGGCGCCGAACATGAAGTCGTTCCAGGTCGACGTGAACTGCCAGATGACGGCGACGGCGAAGGCCGGCTTCGACAGCGGTACCGCCAGATCGACCCAGGTCCGCAGCACCCCGGCGCCGTCGAGGCGGGCCGACTCGAGCAGCGCGTTGGGCATCGACACGAAGTGGTTGCGGAAGATCAGCGTGGTGATCGGCAGGCCGTAGATGACGTGGATCAGCATCAGGCCGAGCAGGCCGCCCGTGGCGTCGCCGCTGCCGCGCAGGCCCACCGTGGTCATGGTCTGCGAGACCGGGATGATGACCGCCTGGTACGGCACGAAGATGCCGAACAGGATCAGCGGGAAGACCACGTTGGAGAGCGGGAAGCGGAACTTCGCCAGCACGAAGCCGTTCGCGCAGCCCAGCAGCGCCGAGATCAGGCTGGCCGGGATCGACAGGGCGAGGGAGTTGCGGAAGCCCGAGGAGAGCTTCGGCAGCACCGCGCCGAAGTTGTCGAAGGAGAGGCTGGTCGGCAGCTCCCAGATGCGCGTCACGCTGACGTCGGCCGGGTTCTTGAACGACGTCACGATCAGCACGTAGATCGGCATCAGGAAGAACGCGGCCAGCGCCCACAGCGCGATGTACCGCAGCGTCGTGCGCAGCGGCCCGGAGCGCTGCCAGCGCGGCGTCTCGCGGTCCGACTCGGGCGCGATCGGCGCGGGTGGCAGCGCCCGCGGAGCGCGTTGCGTGGGGACGACGGCGGCGGTTGCCCGTACCATCACCGATTCACCGCCGTTCCGTGCGCAGGCTGTACCAGACGTATGGGCCGACCACCAGGGCCACCCCGATGAGCAGGACCGTGGCGATGGTGGCGCCGCGGTCGTAGAAGCCGCCGTCGAACGTGGTGAACCACATGTACAGCGACGGTGTGTCGATGCGCAGGTTGCCCTGGTCCAGGGCGTAGAGCAGGTCGAACGTCTTCAGCGAGATATGGATCATGATGAGCAGGGCGCTGAAGGTGACCGGGCGCAGCGAGGGGCGCACCACGTACCAGAAGACCTGGGTCTCGCTGGCGCCGTCCATCCGCGCGGACTCGCGCAGCGTCTCGTTGACCCCGCGCATCCCGGCCAGGAACAGCGCCATCACGTAGCCCGACAGCGCCCACCCGGCGGGCAGCGCGACCGCGGCGATGGCCCAGATCGACTCCGACTTGTGCCAGTCACTGCGCAGGAATCCCAGCCCGACGTCGGCGAGGAGCTTGTTGATGCCGGCGGTGTCGGAGCCGGAGCCGTTGTCCAGCAGCCACCGCCAGACGATGGCGGTGGCGATGAACGAGATCGCCATCGGGAACAGGTACACGCCGCGCAGGAAGCCCTCGCCGCGCACGCCCTTGTCCAGCAGCATCGCCATGAAGAAGCCCAGCAGCGTCGCGCCGGCCACGAACACGAAGGTGAAGATGACCAGGTTGCGCATGTCGGTGCGGAAGCGCTCGTCGCGCATCAGCGCCGTGTAGTTGTCGAAGCCGACGAGGTGGTACTGCGGGGAGAGCCCGCGCCAGTTCGTGAACGACACGCGCACGTTCCAGCCCAGGAACCCGTAGACGAAGATCCCGATGAGGATCAGCGACGGGGAGACCAGCACCAGCCCGGGCAGCCAGCGGGGGCCGTGCTGCTTGCGGGGCCGGCGCTGCTTCGGTGCGAAGGCGGGCTGCGCCGGCTCGGAAGAGTGGCGCGCCACGTGGGCGGGCGACGTGTAACGATCGACCCCGGTCACTGTGTCTCCCGGTACTGCTGCTCGACGGTCCTGGCGAACTTGGCCCGGTCGCCGTTCTGGACATACAGGCCCAGCGCCGAGTCGATCTCCGCGTTGTACGCGTTGTTCGCCACCACGCCGTGGGTCAGCGAGCCGACGATGCGGGTCTTCGGGTCGCGCCATTGCTGCAGCGCCCACTCAAGATAGCCCTTGTAGATGCTCGCGTCGGCGTCGGTGCGTGCCGGCACGGAGCCCTTGAGCGGGTTGAACAGGTTCTGCCCGGCCGCCGAGCCGCACTCGATCAGCCACTTGCGGGACAGGTCGGGTCGGCGGGCGCCGGTGGGCAGCGTGAAGGAGTCGGAGAGGAAGTCGTACACGCCGTCGCTGCCCGGTGACGGCGCGACGTCGTAGCCGACCTTGTACTGCAGCTTCTTGGACTGCTCCAGGTAGGACGACGACCAGTCGCCCATGACCGCGTAGACCGCCGAGCCGGAGAACACCTTGTCCAGCTGCGGCTGCCAGTCGCCGGCCGCGGACTTCACGTCGGACAGGGCGAGCACCTTGCCGTAGATGTCCAGGGCCGAGGTCACGTCGGGCGAGAGCCAGCTGATCCCGCCGGTGAAGAGCCGCTCGTACTTGTCCGCGCCGAGCTCGCCGAGCAGTACCGTCTCCAGCAGGTGCTTCTGGGTCCACTCCGGGCCGACCGCGAGCGGGATGCGCCCCTTGGCCTTGATCGTCTCGGCCTGCTGCAGGAACTCGGTCCAGGTCTTCGGCGGCCCCGAGAGCCCCATCTCCTGCAGGGTCTTGGGGCTGTACCAGATGAGGTTGGCCCGGTGGATGTTCACCGGCACCGCGTAGACGCGACCGTCGATGGCCAGGTTGTCCACGAGGCCCTTCGGGAAGACCTTCGTCCAGCCCTGCTCCCGGTACAGGTCGGTGAGGTCCTGCACCTTCCCGGAGCGCACGTCGTCGAGCAGCTCGAGGCCGGCGTGGCGCTGGTAGGAGTCCGGCGGGTCGTTGGCGAGCAACCGGCTGGCCAGGATCGCCTTGGCGTTGGAGCCGGCGCCGCCGGAGACGGCGGCGTTGACGAACCGCACGCCGGGGTTGGCGGTCTCGAAGGACTTGGCCATCGCGGCCAGGCCCTCCTCCTCACCGGGGCCGGTCCACCACGAGTACACCTCGAGCTGGTCGTTGCTCGCTCCGCGTACGGTGAACATCGACAGGGTGGCGATCAGGGAGACGAACAGGATCGCGGCGATCGCCAAGCGGCCCTTCCACACGGCAATCCTCCCGACATCGGGGCGCGGCGCGGCCTCTCCATCCGGCGGGGCGGCGCGCGCATGTCGTGCACGGACGCTATTGGGTGCACATACCGGATGGTGATTGCACCTTAGGTCGCTACCCACCGTCGATCGGCCACTTACATCCGCCGAACGGGGGAGCTTTTTTCGCGCCGTGATGGAAACATTGCCGACCGTCACGGTGGATGTTCACTCCTGGTCGGAAGCGTGCGTAAAACGATCATCAGTGAGCAGTTCACACGCCGGTACCAAATTCGTTACGGTGGCACTCGGTGCAACATCCACCGACACCCTCGGAGGCAAGCGTGCCGCACGAGAGTCCATCGGCACCCGACACCGCATCGACCGGCGGGGACGTCCGGCTGCGCCACGAGCCCAGCAGCCCCGTCGCGGTTCAGTTCGACGGCGAGATCGACGCGGCCTGCGCACCCCAGGCCCAGCACCGGCTCGTCGAGGCCCTCCTGGACCACCGTCCCGACCCGATCGTCATCGACCTGCGCGGCGCGACCCGCCTCGACCCGCGCGTCGTCGGCGCCATCCTGGCCACCATCGAGGCCGCCGACGACCTGCACGTGCCCGTCGAGGTCCTGCTGGGCGCCGCCGACCCGACGGGAGGGTTACTGGCGACGTCCCGCTGAGCGCGGGCGGGCTGCGTGCTCACCCGCCCCTCTGCTAACAATGTCGGCATGAACCGTCGTCTCCGGTGGGCCCTCATCATCACGGGCGCCGTCTTGCTGGTGTGCGTCGGCGGCCCGTTCGCCGCCACCTTCCCCCAGCGGTCGGCGTTCCTGGCCCGTCAGGAGCCGGGGGCCTGCGCGCTCGTCGCGCGCACCTCGCCGTTCGGCGGGGTCACCGGCTGCATCGACCTGGGCCGGCGCACCCCGCCGCTCTACGGCGCCGGCCACGTCTTCCTCATGCTGGAGACCGGCACCGGCCCGGCCGTCGTGCGGCTCGACTACACCGGCACCGACGACGAGTCGTATCACACCACCGCCGTCGAGGTGCCGACCTGGGAGGCGCCCGGCGTCTCCCACGACACCGTGGTCCGGCTGCAGACCGGCATCGACGGCCGCGGCGGCCTCAAGGCGCGGCCCTGGGCGGTGTACCCGGCCCCGAACTGATCCCCGGGCGAGCGGGGGTGCCCGTCGCGCGGGATGCTGTTCGGGGTCGCCCCGGATCTGAGCATCGGGGGCGCCGCGGCGCTGATCCCGGCCGCGCTGGCGCTGCGCACACCCGCGGCGCTGATCGCCGCCATACGCGAATAAACGGTAAACCCGCTCGGTTGGCGGCCGATTGGAGCTTTGTGCTGCTGCGGGGGTATATCGCGGTGGGGGTGGCACTGAGCGTCGTCTACTACGCGACGCCCGATTCGCCCCTGCGTACCCTGCTGTGGACGCTCATCGCCGGTTCCTCGGTCGCCGCGATCCTCACCGGCGTGGCCGTGCACCGACCGGCCCGGCCGCTGCCGTGGCTGCTCGCCGCGGCCGGGCTGGCCTCGTACACCGTCGGCGAGTGGCTGTTCTACTGGCCGCAGCTCGTCGACGGCCAGGCCGCCGGCGGCCCGTCCTTCGCCGACGTGTGCTACCTCGCCCTGTACCCGTGCCTGGCCGGCGCCCTGGCGATCCTGGTCCGCCGGCAGAACCCGGGCGGCGACCGGGCCGCGTTGCTCGACGGCACCATCGTCACCGTCGGCGTCGCGTTGCTGACCTGGGTCTTCCTCATCGAGCCGTATCTGACCGCGCCCACCATCTCCGCCGGCGAGCGGCTGGTGTCGATCGCCTACCCGTTCGGCGACGTGCTGGTCCTCGCCGTGCTGGCCCGCCTCGGCGGCGGCCGCACCGCCCGCGGCGCCCCGCTGCGGCTGCTCTTCGCCGGCCTGGCCTGCCTGCTCGCCGCCGACGCCGTCTACACCTGGCAGTCGCTGCGCGGCGAGTTCCACGCCGGCAGCTGGGTCGACCTCGGCTGGATCGGCTTCTACCTGTGCGTCGGCGGCAGCGCCCTGCACCCCGGCATGCGCCGGGTCGACGAGCGCCTCCCGCCCTCCGCGCCGCGGCTGTCCAGCGGCCGGGTCGCCGTGCTGCTGGCCGTCGCCGCCCTGCTCATCCCGCTCGTCATCACCGTCAAGGCGGCCGAGTCCACCGAGCTCGCGGTGTTCCTCACCGCCTCCTGCGTGCTGTTCGTCCTGGTGCTCGTCCGCCTCGCCGACGTGGTCGCCGTGCTGCGCGAGGTCCAGCGCCAGCGCGCCGAGGACCGCTTCGCGCGCCTCACCGAGCAGGTCACCGACCTGCTGTCGATCTGCCGGCGCGACGGCGTCATCCAGTACGTGACGCCGTCGGTGGAGTCGCTGCTGGGCCGGGCGCCGGACGAGGCCATCGGCGTCAACATCATGGATCTGGTACACCCCGACGACCGCGGCCGGGTCGAGCTCCTGCTCGGCACCGGCGCCGCCGCCGGGCATCTCGGCCCGGTCGAGTGCCGGCTGCGCCGCGCCGACGGCGCCTACGTCGTCACCGAGACCGTCGGGCGGGTCGTCGACGACGCCGACGTCAGCGGCTACCTGCTCACCACCCGCGACATCACCGAGCGCAAGGCGCTCGAGGAGCAGCTGACCCACCGGGCGTTCCACGACGAGCTCACCGGCCTGGCCAACCGGGCCCTACTCGCCGACCGGGTACACCACGCCCTGGAGCGGCGCGGCAGCCCGTACCGCCACATCGCCCTGCTGATCGTCGACCTCGACGACTTCAAGACCGTCAACGACTCGCTCGGCCGGGCCGCCGGCGACGCGCTGCTGCGCGCCACCGCCGACCGGCTGCGCTCCTGCCTGCGCTCGGCCGACACCGCCGCGCGCGTGGGCGGCGACGAGTTCGCGATGCTGCTCGAGCACCTCGACGACGCCGCCGAGGCGGCCCGCGTCGCCGAGCGCGTGCTGGCCACCGTCAGCCGCCCGCTGTCCGTCGGCGGCCGGGAGATCCAGCCCCAGGCCGGCGTCGGCATCGCCCTGCCCGACCCGGACCGCCCGCCGTCCGCCGACGAGCTGCTGCGCAACGCCGACGTGGCCATGCACATGGCCAAGCGGCAGGGCCGCAACCGCTACGCCTACTTCGCCCCGGCCATGCACGCCGGCCTGGTGGAGAAGCTCGACCTCGCCGAGGACCTGCGCGGCGCGATCGAGCGGCACGAGCTGCTGGTGTACTACCAGCCGTTCGTCGACCTGCGCGACGGCTCCATCTCCGGCGCCGAGGCCCTGGTCCGCTGGCCGCACCCGCGCAAGGGCCTGGTACCCCCGGACCGGTTCATCGGCCTGGCCGAGGAGACCGGCCTCATCCTGCCGCTCGGCTACGAGGTCCTCGGCGCCGCCTGCCGCGCCGCCGCCGGCTGGCAGCGCGGCGACCGGCCGCTGCGGATCAGCGTCAACCTCTCGCCCCGCCAGGTCCAGGACCCGGCGGTAACCCTCTACGTGCAGCAGACCCTGGCCCACACCGGCCTCGCCCCTCAGCTGCTCACCCTGGAGATCACCGAGTCGCTGCTCAGCGAGGACGCCGACGTCGCCGCCAGCCGCCTCGCCGAGCTCAAGCAGCTGGGGGTACGCCTGGCGGTCGACGACTTCGGCACCGGCTACTCGTCGCTCTCCCGCCTGCACGCCTTCCCCATCGACATCCTGAAGATCCCCAAGCCGTTCGTCGACGGCGTCGCCCGCGGCCCGGAGCGCTCGGCGCTGGCCCGCGCCATCCTCGACCTGGCCGTCGCCCTGGGCCTGCAGGTCGTCGCCGAGGGCATCGAGGACGCCGGCCAGGCCCGCGAGCTGCGCCGGCTGGGCTGCCCGGTCGGGCAGGGCTTCCACTTCTCCCGCCCCGTCCCGGCGGTCGAGTTCGCCGCCCTGCTCGACCGCGGCTCCTTCGCCCTCGCCGACGCCTGATCGGCCCGGACCGGCGGGGCCGGGATCAGTGCAGCACCGCGCCCGGCGGGAGGGTCGGCAGGGTGGCGGCGCCGGTGAGTGGGGCTTGCTCGCCGAGGGCGGCGGGGAGCAGCGTCAGCGGCTGGTAGGTCAGGATGCGGGCGAGCGCCGCCCGCAGCGGCGGCCAGAGGGACTCCTGGCGCAGCGCGATGGCGCCGCCCAGGGCGATCGCCTCCAGGCCCGCCGTCAGGGCGAAGTTGGCGAGGCCGAGGGCCAGGCTCTCGGCGTACGACTCCCAGAATGACCCGTCCGGGATGGACTCCGGCGGGCGGCCCAGGTGGCGGCGCAGGGCGTCGCCGCCGGTCAGGGTTTGCAGGCAGCCGGTCTGGCCACACTCGCAGCGGCGCGGGTTGCCGGCGATCAGCTGGTGGCCGGCCTCCGTGGTCAGGGTCGTCGGGCCCAGGCGCAGGGCGGCGCCGACGCCGGTGGAGAGGGTGAGGTAGCCGCAGCGCTCGTAGCCGGCCAGGGCGCCGGCCGCGATCTCGCCGAGCAGGCCGCAGGTGGCGTCGTGCGCCACCCGGACCGGGCAGCCCAGGGTGGCGGCCAGGTCCCGGGCGAGTTCGCGGCCCTCATAGCCGCGCAGGTTCAAACACACCCGCACGGCGCCGGCGGGGGTGACGCGGCCGCCGAAGGAGACGCCCGCCGCCTCCCATGCGCCGGCCGCCGCCGCGCCGATGCGGGCGAGCTCGCGGTCGTACTCCGGCTCGGTCGGGAACCGGTCCAGCAGCTCGCCGCCGGCGGCCACGCGCGTCCACGTGCCGCCGATGTCCACCGCCACGACCGTCACGTTGCGGGAGCGTAGTACCTTCACCAAACCGTGGACATTGCCTATCTCGATCGGGCCGCGGCCAGCGACGTGGGGCGGCGCTACAAGGAGCGGTTGCTCGCCGGGCTGCGGCTGCGGGCGGGCGACGCGGTGCTCGACGTCGGCTGCGGGCCGGGGACCGACCTCGCGGCCCTGGCGAATGCGGTCGGGCCCGCGGGGGTGGTCGTCGGGATCGACCGGGATCCGGTCATGGCCGGGCAGGCGCGGCGCCGGAGCACCGCAACGGCGCAGGTCACGGTCATCGGCGGCGATGCGCACGCGCTGCCCCTCGGCGACGGCAGCGTCGATCGGGCGCGGACCGACCGGGTGCTGCAGCATCTGGCCGATCCGGCTCGGGCGGTGGCCGAGTTACGCCGGGTGGTACGCCCCGGTGGCCTGGTCGCGCTGGCCGAGCCGGACTGGGACACGCTCGTCATCGACGACGCCGACATCGCCACCAGCCGGGCGTACACCCGCTTCATCACGACCGCCGTGGTGCGCAACGCGGGCATCGGACGGCGGCTCGCGCGGCTGCTGCACGACGCCGGGTTCGAGGTCGACGCCGTCGACGCCTCGGTCGCCCTGTTCCGCGACTACGCGGCCGCGGACACCATCCTGCAGCTGCCGGCCGTGGCCCGGCGCGGCTGGGAGGCCGGCGCGCTCGACGAGCAGGCCACCCGGGCCTGGCTCGCCCGGCTCTCCGCCGAGCCGTTCCTGGCCGCGCTGACCTTCTTCACCGCGATCGGGCGCGCTCCCGCGGCGCGCGGCTGACCCACGCCCAGGCCACCGCCCCGGCGGCGGCCACGTAGAAGGCCACACAGATCCAGGACGACGCCGCGAAGCCGGTGCCGGCGGCCAGGGTGGCGACCAGCACGGCGGTGCCGATGGCCGAGCCGAACTGGCGGGCCACCTGCAGCACCGCGCTGCCGCCGGCGCTGGCGTCCGGGGGCAGGCCGTGGCCGGCGATCCAGGTGAGGGTCGGCACGGCCAGGCCTCCGCCCGCGCCGGAGACGATCCAGCCGGGCAGGACGGCGTAGGCGAAGTGGTGGCCGTCGGCTGCCGCGAGGGTCGCGGTGATCGTCGCCTGGCCCAGGGCGATGCCGAGGAAGCCGACCGCGGCCAGGGCCGCGGGGCGGACCTTCGGGGCCAGGCGCGCGGCGAGCCGGGCGGCGAGGAACGTCGCGAGCGGGGCCGGGGCCAGGGCGGCGCCGGTGGCGAGCGGCGACCATTGCCACGACCGCTGGAGGAACAGGCTCAGGCCGAGCAGCTGCATGGCCAGGCCGGCCGCGCCCAGCAGCATCGACAGGTTCGCGGCGGCGAACGGCCGGCTCCGGAACAGGGTCCGGTCGAGCACCGGGGCGGCCGATCGGCGGTTCGCCGCGACACAGGCGGTGCCGCAGAGCACGGCGATCAGGCCGGTGCTCAGGGTCTCGGCGCTGGTCCAGCCCCAGTCGGTGGCCTTGGCGACCGCGAGGGACAGGGCCCCGGCGGTACCCATGAGCAGCACCGCCTCCACCGGGTCCGGCACGCGGCCGGCGGGGCGGCGCGGGGGTGACGGCACCCATCTCGCGGCGGCGACGATGGTGGCGATGCCGATCGGGGCGTTGATCAGGAAGATCCAGCGCCAGTCCAGCTGGGTCAGCAGGCCGCCGGCGACCGGGCCGGTCGCGCCGGCCAGGGCGCTGCTGACCGCCCAGGTGCGCACGCTCGACGCACGCCGTTCGGGGGCGGTGGTCGTGAGGACGAGGCTCAGGCTGGCGGGGACCAGGATCGCGGCGCCGGCGGCCTGAAGGCCGCGGGCGGCCACGAGGGTCCACAGCGACGGGCAGAGCGCGCAGGCCACGCTCGCGGCGGTGAACAGGGCGGCGCCGAGCAGGAACAGCCGCTTGCGGCCGAACCGGTCGGCGGCCCGGCCGGCCGGGATGAGCAGCGCGCCGAAGACGATCGCGTAGGCGTTGAGGACCCACGAGACGCCGGTCAGGGAGCCGCCGAGGTCGGCGCCGATGTCCTGCAGGGCGACGTTGACCACGAAGAGGTCCAGGGCGGCCATGAAGTTCGCCAGGCACAGGGCGACGAGGGCGGAGCGCATGATCCGAGGCTGGGGTCTCCCGCCGGGGGAGGGTCAAAACGCGTGGGTACATGTTGAAGTCTGTCGATGCGTGTGGGAATCTGGGCGTGGTTCGTACCACCGCCAGGGAGGACCGCACATGAAACTTCGTCTCGCGGCGTTCGCCGCGCTCTGTCTGGTCGCCGCCCAGCTCGTCGCCGCCGGGCCGGCGGCCGCGGCCACCACCGTCACGATCAACGGCAGCTCGGCCGGGCGCACGTTCGACGGCGTCGGGGCCATCTCCGGGGGCGGTGGCAACAGCCGCCTGCTGTACGACTACCCCGAGCCGCAGCGCAGCCAGATCCTCGACTACCTGTTCAAGCCCGGCTACGGCGCGGCGATGCAGATCCTCAAGGTCGAGGTCGGCGGCGACACCAACTCGACCAGCGGCGCCGAGCCCAGCCACCAGCACACCGCGAGCGACCTCGACTGCAACCGCGGCTACGAGTGGTGGCTGGCCGAGCAGGCGCGCGCCCGCAACCCGCAGCTCAAGCTGTACGCGCTGGCCTGGGGCGCGCCCGGCTGGATCGGTAACGGCAACTTCTGGTCGACCGACATGGTCAACTACTACGTCAGCTTCCTGGACTGCGCGAAGAACAGCCACGGGCTCACGTTCGACTACATCGGCGGCTGGAACGAGCGCGGCTACGACAAGGGCTGGTACGAGCGGCTGAAGTCCACCCTCACCAGCCGCGGCTACGGCAACGTGCAGGTGGTCGCCGACGACACGAGCTTCGACCCGGCCAACGACGTGGTGTCCGACCCGGCGTTCGCGGCGGCCGTGGACGTGCTCGGTTCGCACTACGTCTGCGGGTACCGCGGGTCGCAGACGAACTGCCCGAGCAGTACCAACGCCATCAACAGCGGCAAGAAGGTCTGGGCCAGCGAGAACGGGTCGGACGACTACAACCTCGGCGCCGTCGCGCTCGCCCGGGGCATCAACCGCGGCTACCTCGACGGCAAGATGACCGCGTACATCAACTGGCCGGTCATCGCCGCGATCACGCCGAACATCCCGTTCCCGACGATGGGCGTCGCGCTCGCCGCGCAGCCGTGGTCGGGCAGCTACTCGATCGGCAAGAACGCCTGGGTCATGGCGCACACGACGCAGTTCACCGCGCCCGGCTGGCGGTACCTCGACGGCGCCTCCGGCTACCTCGGCGGCAACCGCGCCAACGGCAGCTACGTCACGCTGCGCGACCCGAGCAGCGGCAACTACAGCGTCGTCGTCGAGACCCTCGACGCGACCGCCGCGCAGACGTTCACCGCGACCGTCACCGGCGGGCTGTCCACCGGCCCGGTGCACGTCTGGTCGTCGCTGCTGAGCTCGAACAACGGCGCCGACCTCTTCACGCACACCGCCGACGTCACCCCGTCCGGCGGTGCCTACACGCTCACCCTGCAGCCCGGCCGCGTCTACACGCTGAGCACCACGACCGGGCAGGGCAAGGGCACCGCCACGTCACCGGCGGCCGGGAGCCTGGCGCTGCCGTACTCCGACGACTTCAACGGCTACGCGATCGGGCGTGAGGCGAAGTACCTCGCGGACATGCAGGGCGCCTTCGAGATCGCGCAATGCGGCGGCACGCGATGCGTCCGCCAGATGTCGCCGCGCGCCCCGATCACCTGGGACGATCTCAGCGACCCCTACGCCCTGCTCGGCGACCTCGGCTGGAGCAACTACAAGGTCGCCACCGACGTGCTGCTCGAGCAGGCCGGCTACGCCGAGGTGATCGGCCGGGCGGGCACCCAGCACGCCTTCGGCCCGGCCGGGCTCAACGCCTACTACCTGCGCCTGTCCAACACGGGGGCGTGGACGCTGCTGCGCAACGACGTCAACAACGCCAATACGGTACTGCGCAGTGGCACCGTGGCCGCGCCGGGCACCGGGACCTGGCACAACCTGGCCCTGACCTTCTCCGGCAGCAACCTCACCGCCCAGATCGACGGCGCCACGGTCGCCACGCTGACCGACACGGTGTGGAGCACCGGGCAGGTCGGCATCGGCACCTCCCAGGGCGAGACCGCCCAGTTCGACAACCTGTCGGTGACCCCGGTCGCCGGCCCGCCCCCGCCGGTCTCGGGCCCGCTCGTCGGCGTCCAGTCGGGCCGCTGCCTCGACGTGCCCAACGTGTCGCAGACCAACGGCACGCAGGTGGAGATCTGGGACTGCAACGGCGGCGGCAACCAGCAGTGGACCCAGCTGTCCGGCGGCGCCCTGCGGGTGTACACGAACAAGTGCCTGGACGTGCTCAACAACGCCACGTCGCCCGGCTCGG
This sequence comes from Dactylosporangium sp. CA-092794, assembly GCF_050948465.1. Lineage (NCBI taxonomy): Bacteria > Bacillati > Actinomycetota > Actinomycetes > Micromonosporales > Micromonosporaceae > Dactylosporangium > Dactylosporangium sp. CA-092794. The sequence continues at coordinate 3,800,395 of NZ_CP192044.1, forward strand.
CGGTCGCGATCTGGGACTGCAACGGCGGCGCGAACCAGCAGTGGACGGTCAACCCCGACGGCACCATCGTGGGCGTCCAGTCCGGCCTCTGCCTGGACGTGACCGGCCAGGGCACGGCCAACGGCACGCTGGTCGAGATCTGGACCTGCAACGGCGGCGCCAACCAGCACTGGACCCGCTGACCCAGGCCCGCGCCGGGCGGCCGTCCACTATGGACGCCCGCCCGGCGCCTGCCCGGTCGCGGTGCCAAGAGCGAAACGAAAAGTCGGGCACTCCGTGCCACGACTTTTCGGACTTATACCCCGACAGGTGGAATATCCGTATAAGTCGGCGTTCGGCAGGCACTAAGTCTCCGTGATCATGCGACGGGCGCCGCCGACACCACCGGTTTTTCGTGATCGTGGAGACTTACGGTACCCACGGGTACATCAGGTCTCCGCGATCACGAAAAAGCCGGCGAACGGCGACGAGTCCCGCATGATCGCGGAAAGTTGTGGTCGCGAGCGGGTGCGACACCGCGGCGCCCGGCGCCGGGCATGCGCCGGCCCCTGTCCTTGGGCTCGTGCGTCGCGGCGAAGATCCGCCGCGCCGACGCGCGGCATCCGGTGAAACGGATATATCCGCCGTCAGGGTATAAATCCGATCCCGGAACTCGACGAGATGCAGGTCCAACTCCGCATGGTGTTCTAGCCCGCCCCCGCCCGCCGCGCCACGGCAACCCTGCCACGAGCCGGCGCCCCGGCGCGGCAGCACTCGTCGACCGGGCCGGCCCGCACCAACGCAAACACTCCGTGATCATGAGCTCCGAGCTCGTGACGCCCGCGTTTTCCATGATCGTGGAACCTTTATGTACACATGGGTACCAAATGTCTCCTCGATCATGGAAAAGCGATGGTGTCGAGCGGGCGTGGGCATGATCGCGGAGAGAAAGCGCCAAATGCGCCACCGCTCCACTCCCGGCCGGCCCGGGGTTCAGTGCGGGGACGGCACGGGGGAGCCGGTGAGGAAGTCGGCCAGCAGGTTGGCCAGGCGGGGACGGGCGATGCACGGCGCGTTGTGCGACGAGCGCGGCACCACCGCGGCGCGGGCGTTGGGCATCGCGGCGGCGAGGGCCTCGTTCATCGGGCGGTAATACGGCTGGCTCTGCGCGCCGCTGAGGAACAGGCCCCGGGCCGTCACGCCCGCGTAGTCCGACGAGGGGCCCGAGTGGGCTCCGACCTCCTCGACCTCCACGATCGTGGTCGGCAGCAGCGGGCCCATGGTCCTGCCGATCGGGGTGGCCAGGAACGCCTTGCCCATCGCCCGCAGCGCCCACAGCGGCCAGCGGGACGCGGCGCCGCCGGTCTGGTTGCCGCGGCTCATCTCCGCCAGGGCCAGGGGGAGGTCGCCGGCCTCGATCGCGGCGCGCATGCGGGGCACGAAGGCGGTCGGGAAGAGGCCGTCGACGTTCACGGTGCCGTCGTACATCGAGACACTGTCGAGGTCGAGCTCCAGCGCGGCGCGCATGACCACGAGCCCGCCGTAGCTGTGGCCGAAGACGTTGCGGGCGCCGGTGCGCTCCAGGACCGCGGCCAGGTCGGCGATCTCGTCGTCGACCGTGTAGCCCGGGGCCTTCGGGCCCGCGTCGGCCCGGCCGCGGCGGTTGTACAGGTGCACCGTGACCCGGCCGGCCAGGGCCCGCACGAGCCGCTCGTACATGTCCGCGGTGACGCCGCCGCCGTGCACCACCACCAGATCCTCGGCCGCCATGGCCATCCCCTCCCATAAAACAGCTAACGATGTTCGCAGTTTACAGTATAGGGGTGGCCGACAGCCAGTCGATATTCCAGCGGGCGGAGCGGGGGAGCCGGGGGCCCGTGCCGTCGCACAGCCGGGACGAGATCGTGGCCGCGGCGGTGGCCATCGCCGACGCCGATGGGCTCGCCGCCGTGTCGATGCGCGCGGTCGCGGGGCGGCTCGGCACCGCCGCCGGTTCGCTGTACCGCTACCTCTCCTCCCGCGACGACCTGCTCGACCTCATGGCCGACGCGGTGGTCGGCGCGCTGCGGCCGTTCCCGGAGGCCGCGGACCCGTTCGACGCGCTGGCCGGCCTCGCCCGGGCCCAGCTCGCCGTCTACCGGCGCCACCCGTGGCTGGTGGAGACGATCCAGCGCACCTCCGGGCTCGGGCCCAACAGCCTGGCCTACTTCGACCACTGCCTCGGCGTCCTGGAGCCGCTCGACCGGCCGGTCGCGCGCAAGTTCGAGGCGATCGCGATGCTCACCGGCGTGGTGACGCTGTTCGCGCGGCCCCAGCCGGAAGGCGTGTCGTTCGCCGGCATCGACATGACGCGGTACCCCAACCTGACCGCCGCCTTCGCGGCCGCCGGACCGCCCGCGCCCGAGACCGGGCCGGACCTGTTCGAGCGGACCGTTCGCAGCCTGCTGTCGGGGCTGCTCGGCTGACGGCCGTGATCAACGCGGCGTTTTTGCCGGTCGGTGCGGTGGATCCGGGCCGCGTGGCGCACAATCCTGCGGGTGGTGAACACGCTGACCATCGACTGTGGCGGCGGCGGGCTCAAGGCGGCCGTCGTCGACGACTCCGACGCGCTGGTCGGCGGCCCGCTGCGCATCCCGACGCCGTATCCGTTCCCGCCCGAGCGGTTCATCCGCTCCCTGCTGCGCATCGCGGCGCAGCTCCCCGAGGCCGACCGGGCCACCGTCGGCCTGCCCGGCATGATCCGGCACGGGGTGGTCGTCGCCACCCCGCACTACGTCACCAAGGCCGGCCCGCACACCGAGATCGACCCGAAGCTCTACGCCGCGTGGACCGGCTACGACGCCCGGGCCGCGCTCAACCTCGCCTTCGGCCGGCCGGTGCTCGTGCTCAACGACGCCGAGGTGCACGGCGCCAGCCTGGTCGTCGGCACCGGCCTCGAGGTGGTGCTCACGCTGGGCACCGGCCTGGGCAACGCGATCTTCGACGACGGGGTGCTCGCCCCGCACCTGGAGCTGTCCCACGCGCCCATCCGCCGCAAGCGCACCTACGACACGTACATCGGCGAGATCCAGCGCCGCGAGGTCGGCAATGCCCGCTGGTCGCGGCGCGTGCGCCGGGTGGTCGACGGGCTGCGGCCGGTGATCCGCTGGAACCGGCTCTACATCGGCGGCGGCAACTCCGCGCTCATCGACGCGCCCACGCTGGAGCGGCTGGGCACCGACGTCACGATCGTGCCCAACACCGCCGGCGTGCTGGGCGGATCCCGCGCCTGGAAGCTGATGGGCGCCTGACACGCCGTACAAAATCATCAAAAATCCCGAAAAATCGGACTAACCTGGCCGCGTGCTCACGCTCAGCGACGCGGCAGCGGAACTCGTGCTGGAAACGGCCGCCGGCCCGGTAGCGGCGCTCCGCGCGGCGCCCCGGGAAGCGCACACCACCGTCGTCCTGTGCGCCGGGATCGTGGGCTCCAAGGAGGACTTCCTGCCGCTGCTGCCGGCACTGTCCGAAGCCGGCTACGAAGCGTACGCATACGACTACCGCGGCCACTACGGCGAGCTCGACGGGGAGTCACCCGATCGCCACACGATCGAACGGCACGCGGCAGACCTGGCCGCGGTGCTGGAGCACACCGGCGGAGGCGGGCCGGTACACCTGGTCGGGCACTCCTACGGCGGCTTCGTCGCCCGCGCCGCCGCCCTGGCCCGCCCCGAGCTCGTCCTGTCGGTCGCGCTGATCGGCGCCGGGCCCGGCATGGACGGCGCCCGCCACCGCAAGCTGCTGTCCGGCTTCGACGCCACCCTCGCCCTGCAAGGCTCCGCGGTGATGTGGCCGGTCGTGCGCCGCCTGGTGCCGGAGCGGGACGTGGCGCGCCGCGAGTTCTGGCGGCGGCGGCTGTCCGGGATGCGGCTGGCCTTCCTGCACGGCGCCCTGCGCTCGCTCACCGCGGAGCCCGACCGGGGCGCCGACCTGCGCGCCACCCGCCTGCCGGTGCTGCTCATGCACGGCCACCGCGACCAGCGGCTGTGGTCGGCCCGCGACTTCGCCGACTACGCCGAGCGGCTCGGCGCCCGGCTGGAGGTCATCCCGGACGCCTCGCACAGCCCCAACCTGGAGCAGCCGGCGCTCACCGCCGCCGCCCTGCTGCGCTTCTGGCGCGGCGCCGAGCACCGCCGGGCCGAGCGGCTCTTCCTCGACCTGGTGCGGCCGCGGGCGCTCGCCGACCCCTACGAGACCTACCGCACGCTGCGCGAACGGACCCCGGTGCTGCGCGTCGACCTGCCCGGCAAGGCGGCCGCGGTGGTGCTGAGCCGGCACGCCGACGTGGCCCGGCTGCTGCAGGAGCCGAGCTTCCAAAGCCCCGGGGAAAACCCGGCGCTGCTCACCCCGAACTGGCGCGACGTGCGGCTCATCCGCTGCCTGTACCAGTCGTTCGGCTGGCGCGAGGGCACCGTCCACAGCGAGCTGCGCACCGCGCTGGCCCGCAGGCTGGTCCCGCGCCGGGCGGAGGAGCTGCGCGACGAGACCGCGGCGACGGCGGAGGAGTGCCTGGACCGCCTCGGCGCCCGGCTGGCCGCCGAGGGCACCGTGAACCTCGCCGAGGCCCTCGCGGTGCCGTTCGCCGCGCTGGTGCTCGGCCGGCTGCTGGAGCTGCCCGACGCCGAGGCGCTGCGACTGGGCGAGGCGGCGCGGGCGGCGTCGGCCGCCTTCGAGCCGTTCATGACGCCCCGCCAGCGGCTGGAGATGGCCGGGGCCGGCGAGGAGATCATCGACGCGCTCGAGGCGCTGGCCGCCGACCGGCCGTCCGGTCTCCTCGGCGTGGTACGCCAGCTGCGCCCCGACGCCGGCGAGCAGTACCTGGGCGACCTGGCCCTGCTCTTCGGCGCCGGCTACGACTCGCCGGCGAGCCTGGTGACCCTCGGCGCGCGGCTGCTGCTGGCGCACCCGGACCAGGCGGCGCTGGTGCGCGACGACGCGACCGCGGAGCGGGCCGTCGAGGAGATCCTGCGGGTCGAGCCGCCGGTGCAGATCGCGGTGCGCATCGCCACGGCCGCGGCCCGCTTCGGCGACGTCGAGGTGGTGCCCGGCATGGCGGTGCTCGGGCTGGTCGGCGCGGCCAACCGCGACCCGGCCTTCGTGCCCGACCCGGACCGCTTCGACGTGCTGCGCCGCCCGCCCCGCCCGGCGCTGAGCTTCGGCGCCGGCCGGCACTACTGCCCGGGCGCGGCGCTGGCCCGCATGCACGCCCAGGTGCTCTTTCCCCGCCTGCTGCGCCGGTTCCCGGGGCTGCGCACCGCCGGCCCGGCCCGCTACCGGGCCCCCGGCACGATGCTGCGCGGCATCGAGGACCTGCCCGTGACGCTTGAAGGAGGCCGCTGACCGTGCGGGTGCTGTTCACCATGAACCCGGCCCCCGGGCACCTGTTCTCGATGGTGCCGCTGGCCTGGGCCCTGCACCTGCGCGGCGACCAGGTGCTCGTCGCCGTGCCGAGGCCGCTGCACCAGCAGGTCCGCCGGGCCGGGCTGACCGCGGCGGTGGTCGGCGGCGACGCGTCGTTCTTCGAGCTGTGGCCGGCCGGGCTCGACCTCGGCGGCAACGAGGAGCTCGACCTCGACGTGTTCGTGGCCATCGCCGAACGCACCCGCGACGACGTCGGCGCGCTGGTCCGCGCGTGGCGGCCGGACCTGGTGGTGACCGAGCCGGTGGAGTACGCGGGCCCGCTCGCCGCCACCCGGGCCGGCATCCCGTGGGTGCTGCAGCACTGGGGCCTGCCCGTCCCCGAGCCGATCCACCGGGCCGCGCTGGGCCGGGTGGAGGGGCGGCTGCGGCGGTTGTACGGCGGGACCGAGGTCGACCCGCCGGCCCTGACGGTCGACACCTGCCCGCCGAGCCTGGGCGCCGTGCCGGGCGGGACGCCGATGCGGTACGTGCCGTACAACGCCGCCTGCACCGTCCCCGACTGGCTGCTGACGCCCCCGCCCCGGCCGCGGGTGTGCGTGTCGATGGGCACCGTGCCGATCCCGGAGGGCGTCGACGGCCTCGCCGCCGCCCTGCGGGGCCTGAGCGAGCTGGACGTCGAGGTGGTCGTCTCGGGTGCGGGGGTACACGATGTGCCGGACCTCCCCGCGAACGCCCGCCGGATCGGCTGGATCCCGCACAACCAGGTGCTGCCGACCTGCGCGCTGTTCGTCCACCACGGGGGCTCGGGCAGCTCCATGGCGGCCCTGACCATCGGCCGCCCGCAACTGCTCATGCCGCAGATGTGCGACCAGTTCGCGATCGCCGACCGGCTCACCGCCGCCGGCGCCGCCCGCAGCGTGCCGTTCCGCGGGCGCGGCGCCGAAACGGTCCGCGCCGAGGCGGCCAAGCTGCTCGGCGACGACGGCTACGCCGCCCGCGCCGCCGCCCTGGCCGCCGAGATCGCCGCGATGCCGTCCCCGCTCGCCGTCGCCGACCGCCTTGCCGCCCTGACCTAGGCGAACGCGGCGCCGTCATGCTCTTGCGGCGCACGGTAAGAATCCAACAACGATGTGTCCCGATATTGCGCTCCCGTGTGGGCCGGGTTACGGTCCCTGGTGCACCGCCAAACCGCCGACCGGTGTACCGCCCGAACGGCCGACCCCAACCCGGCCGCCCCCAACCCCCGCCGTGCCGACCCCTCCACACCGACGCCAACGGACCGACGGCCACCGATCCCGCCAACCGGGGCCGCCGGGCGATGGGTCGTACGCCCGGCTCGTCGAAAGTGAGCGACCATGCTCCGGCTCATCCGAACCAAGCGACCGAGGGCGCGCACCGCCGCCCTCGTCGGCGCCGCGACGCTGGCCGCGGCCGGCGTGGCCGTCGCCGTGGCGACCCCGGCCCTGGCGGCCGCGACCGGCGGCGTCGGCGCGACCCTGCCCTACGTCGAGGTGCAGGCCGAGAACGCCTCGACCAACGGCACGATCATCGGGCCCAGCGCGGCGTACAACACGCTGCCCGCCGAGGCGTCCTACCGCAAGGCCGTGACCCTGCAGGGCAGCGGCAAGTACGTCGAGTTCACCACCCCGGTGACGACGAACTCGATCGTGTTCCGCTACAGCATCCCGGACACCGGCAGCGGCTCGGTGTACACGGCGCCGCTGTCGCTCTACATCAACGGCACCCGCAGCACGAACTTCACCCTGACCAACGCCTACAGCTGGTACTACGGCGGCTACCCGTTCACCAACACGCCGGGCAGCAACGCCCACCACTTCTACGACGAGGTCAACCGGCTGTTCCCGACCACCTACCCGGCCGGTACCACGTTCCGGCTGCAGGTGGACTCGGACTCGACCGCGTCGTCGTACACGATCGACTTCGCCGACTTCGAGAACGTCGGCCCGGCCCTGGCTCAGCCGGCCGGATCGGTGTCGATCACCAGCAAGGGCGCGGACCCGACCGGCGTGCAGGACTCCACGTCGGCGATGAACCAGGCCATCGCGTCGGCCGGAGCGGGCGGCACCGTCTGGATTCCCGAGGGTACCTTCAAGATCCTCGGCCACATCGCGGTCAACAACGTCACCATCAAGGGCGCCGGCATGTGGCGCTCGCGCACGACCGGCGACCGCATCGGCTTCTACGGCAACTCCGCGCCGACGCCGAGCACCAACGTGCACCTGTCCGACTTCGCCATCTTCGGCAACGTCCAGGAGCGCGTCGACGACGACCAGGTCAACGGCATCGGCGGCGCCCTGAGCAACTCCACCGTGGACCGGGTCTGGATCGAGCACACCAAGGTCGGCGCCTGGCTCGACGGGCCGTTCGACAACCTGGTGCTCAACCAGATGCGGCTGCGCGACTACACCGCCGACGGCGTGAACTTCCACAACGGCGTCACGAACTCGAAGGTGACCAACAGCGACGTCCGCAACGCCGGTGACGACGGGCTGGCCATGTGGGCGGAGCACAACGCCGACACGAACAACTCCTTCGACCACAACACCGTGCAGCTGCCCATCCTGGCCAACGGCATCGCGGTCTACGGCGGGCACGACAACTTCGTGACCGACAACCGGGTCATCGACGCCGGCCTGTCCCAGGGCGGCGGCATCCACGTCGCGCAGCGGTTCACCTCGACCCCGCTGGGCCGCACCGACGTGCTGCGCAACACGATCATCCGCTCCGGCAGCCTCGACCCCAACTGGAACTTCGGGGTCGGCGCGCTGTGGTTCGACGCCCGCGACGCGGCCATGAGCGGGCTGGTCAACGTCGACAACATCCTGATCCAGCAGAGCCCGTTCGAGGCGATCCACTTCGTCTCGGGCTCGAGCATCACGAACGTGCAGATCAACAACGCGACGATCCAGAACACCGGCACCTGGGTCGTCCAGGAGCAGGTCGGCGGGTCCGCGAAGATCAGCAACTCGACGGCGACCGGCACGCAGGCCCCGGCCGCGATCTACAACTGCGGCGTCGGGTTCACCCTCACCGACGGCGGCGGCAACAGCGGGATCAGCGGTACCGCCTGCCAGAACATCACCAACCCGGCGTTCCCGCCGTACCTGCCGGACAACGGCTCCAGCATCAGCGTCAGCCCGAGCGCACTGGGCTTCGGTTCCGTCGTCACCGGCTCGACCAGCGCGGCGCAGACCGTCACGGTCACCAACTCCGGCACCGGCGCGGCCTCGGTCGGCACGATCGCCGTCGCCGGCGACTTCGCGCAGACCAACACCTGCGGCACCAGCATCGCCGCCGGCGCGTCCTGCACGGTCAGCGTCACGTTCCGGCCGACCGCGAACGGCTCCCGTACCGGCAACCTCACGATCACCGCCTCCGGGATCACCAACACCGTGCCCCTGTCGGGCACCGGCGTGGCCCCCGGCCCGATCGTGAACGCCAACCCGGGCAGCCTGAGCTTCGGGGGTACCGTCGTCGGCTCTTCGGCGGCGGCGCAGACCGTGACCCTGACGAACTCCGGGACCACCGGGGCGGCCGTCTCCGGCATCGCGGCATCGGGTGACTTCACCCAGACGAACACGTGCGGCAGCAGCATCGCCGCCGGCGCCTCCTGCACGGTGAGCGTCACGTTCCGGCCGACCGCCTCCGGCACCCGCACCGGGTCGCTGACCGTCACCAGCAACGCCAACAACAGCCCGGCGGTCGTCGGCCTGTCCGGCAGCGGCATCGGTACCGACACCAACATCGCGCTGAACAAGCCGGTCACCGCCAGCAGCCAGGTCAACGCCACGCAGGCGCCGGCCACCGCCACCGACGGCAACGCCGCCACCTACTGGGAGAGCGCCAACAACGCCTTCCCGCAGTGGGTCCAGGTCGACCTGGGCGCGGTGACCAGCATCGGCAAGGTCACGCTGAAGCTCCCGCCGGACACCGCGTGGGCCACCCGCACGCAGACGCTGTCCGTGCTGGGCAGCACCGACGGCAGCAACTTCAGCACGCTGTCGGCGTCGGCGGGCCGCACCTTCGACCCGGCCACCGGCAACACCGTGGCGATCACCGTGCCGGCCACCGGCGTGCGGTACGTGCGGATCAACATCACGGCGAACACCGGCTGGCCGGCCGGCCAGGTCGCCGAGCTCGAGGTGTACCCGAGCGGCGGCGGCACCACCAACGCGCCGGTGCTCAGCGCGAGCCCGTCCGCGCTCACCTTCGCCTCGCAGGCGCTGAACACCACCAGCGCGTCACAGGCGGTGACGATCACCAACACGGGTACGGCGGCGGCGACGGTCTCCGCGGTCAGCACCTCGGGCGACTTCAGCCAGACCAACACCTGCGGCTCGATCGCCGTCGGCGGGTCCTGCGCGGTCAACGTGAGCTTCCGGCCCACCGCGAGCGGCACCCGCACCGGCGCGCTGACCCTGACCAGCAACGCCAACAACAGCCCGACCACGGTCGCGCTGAGCGGCACCGGCGCGGGCGGCACGGCGACCAACCTGGCCGCCGGCAAGCCGACCGCGGAGTCGAGCCACACCCAGACGTACGCTTCGGGCAACGTGACCGACGCCGACCAGAACACCTACTGGGAGAGCGCCAACAACGCGTTCCCGCAGTGGGTGCAGGTCGACCTCGGCTCGGCGCAGAGCGCGTCGCGGATCGTGCTGCAGCTGCCGGCCAGCTGGGGCCAGCGCGTCCAGCACATCCAGGTCCAGGGCAGCACCAACGGCAGCACCTTCACCGAGGTCAAGGCCGCGGCCGACTACACGTTCGCGCCCGGCTCCGCCAACACCGTCACCATCACGTTCGGCGCGACCAGCCAGCGGTACTTCCGGCTGAACATCTCGTCGAACACCGGCTGGCCGGCCGGCCAGATCTCCGGCTTCCAGGTCTGGAACAGCTAGTGGGGTGGCCCCCTGCCCGCGCGGACACCCCGCGCGGGCAGGGGGTTCGGTAAGTACTTGACTGAACTGCCGCCTTGGCAGCAGGATTACGCGCCGTGGCGGCGCAGCAGACGCATCCCCGCGACCTGTGGCGCCGCGATCTGGGCGGGACCGCCCGGCGGATCGCCGAGACGCTGCGCCTGTACGGCCCCCGCACGCGGGCCGAGCTCGTCACCCTCAGTGGCCTGTCCCGCCCGACCGTCTCCGCCGCGCTCACCGACCTCGGCGCGGCCGGGCTGATCAGCGAGCGCACCGGCGCCGCCGCCCGCCCGGTCGGCGGCCGCCCCGCCTCCGTCGTGCAGCTGACCCGCCGGGCCGGTATCGCCGTCGGCGCCGACATCGGCCGCCGCCACGTCCGGGTCGCCGTCGCCGACCTCGGCCACGCCGTCATCGCCGAGCGCGCCGCCCGCACCGACTTCGACATCGACGACCGCCCGCTGGACGCCATGGAGCTCGCCGTCGGGCTCGTCGACGCGGCCCTGTCCGACATCGGCGCCGGCCGCGACGAGGTCGTCGGCGTCGGCCTTGGCGTGCCCGCCCCGATCACCCGCGACTGGCGGATCGGCTCCCCGCCCATGCTGCCCGGCTGGGCCGACCTGCAACCGGCCGGCGAGCTCACCGCCCGGCTCGGCCTGCCGGTGCGGGTGGACAACGACGCCAACCTGGCCGCGCTGGGGGAGTACGTCTGGGGCGCCGGCCGCGGCTGCACCGACCTCGTCTACGTCAAGCTCGCCACCGGCATCGGCGCCGGCATCGTGCTCGACGGCCGGCTGTACCGCGGCGCCGCCGGCACCGCCGGCGAGCTCGGCCACGTGACCCTCGACGCCCGCGGCGCGGTCTGCCGGTGCGGCAACCGCGGCTGCCTCGAGCTCGTCGCCGGCGGCCGCGCCCTGCTCGCCCACGCCCGCCAGACCCACCCCGAGCTGCACGACCTCGGCGGCCTGGTCGAATACGCACACGCCGGCGACCCCGGCTGCCGGCGGCTCATCATCGACGCCGGCACCCAGCTCGGCTACGCCCTGGGCAACCTGGTCAACCTCATCAACCCCCAGCGGGTCCTGCTCGGCGACGAGCTCGGCGCCGCCACCGACCTGCTGCGCGAGCCCCTGCAGCGCGGCCTGGCCGAGACCGCCCTGGCCGCGGCCGCCGAGGCGGTGGAGGTGGTGCAGAGCGCCCTGTCCCGGCGCGCCGCCGCCCTGGGCGCGGTCGCCCTGGCCCTGGGCATCGACACCGTGCCGTTCGCCGCGGCCTGAGGCACACCGGCCGCGGCATCGCCCCGGCGGGGGCGAATCGGGCGCGCGGCGAGCGCGGCTCGCGGCGCCGGGATGGGCCTATGATGCCGGGCGTGCAGGATTCCGGGGCCCGGGTGGGCGTGACCTACGTGTGGGAACAGCAGAACGTCTGGTCACAGGCCGCGGCCGCGGCCAAGCGCGGGGTCGTGTTCGCCCGCCGGGCGCTGGGCGGGCTCACGGCCGTCGCGGCGGTGCTCGGTGCGGCCACGGCGCAGGTCGGCTCCGCTCACCGGCACGTGGCGCAGGGTCTGGCCGTCGGTGCGGCGGTGGCGCTCGCGCTCGTGCCCCTCGCCGCGCAGGGCGGAAGCCGGCGGCGCATCCAGGCCTGGACCAGGCTCCGGTCGGTGTCCGAGGCGCTCAAGGCCGAGACATACCGCTACCTGGCCGCGGTGGCGCCCTACAACACGGCCGACCGGGATCGCGAACTGCTCGACCGGCACCGGCAGTGCACCGACGACGCCGACGATCTGACCGGGCACACCGCCGGGCTGGAGCCGCGGGATCGACCGCTGCCGGAGATCCACGACGTCGACACATATGTCCGGGACCGGCTCGAGGCGCAGGTCGAGCAGTACTACCGGCCGCAGGCGCGCCGCATGGCCCGCTACGGCATCCGCGTGCGCGTCGGCGCCACCGCCCTGACCGTCGCCGGGGCGGTGCTCTCGGCCGCGATAGCCGTCCTCGGCGACCCGGCGGGCGTGGTGGTGTGGATCGGCGTGGCGACCACCGCCACGACCGCCGTGACCGGCTACGGCGCCGCCCAGCAGTACGAGGAGCAGCGGCTGGAGTACGCCCGGACCGCGGAACATCTCGAGTGGCTGCGGACCGTTCAGTCGACGCCCGACGCGTTCGGCGACGCCGCGTTCGTCGCCGAGGTCGAGCGGATCATCTCACTGTCCAACGACGGCTGGATGGCCAAGATGGTGAAAGAAGACGGCGCAACGTACCGGTGACACGACGCCGCGTGTTTCTTATGCTTATCGAGGGCCGTCACACGCGGACGGCCTTCGAGTCCTATTGGGGGGACGCACGTGCAAGACAACGCGAACAGCTCGGTCCTGCTCGACGAGATCCACCTGACGCCGCTCGACGAGATCAACCCCGTGGCGGCCGACAACCTCGTCCGGTTCAACGACTGCAAGACGGACGACGACGCGGCGGCCGCGGTCCCGGTTGCGCGCTTCGGTTCGGCGACGGTCTGACCTGGATTCCTCGGCGTGCCGCCGCCCGCCCGCGACGGCGCCATCAGCCAGTTCGTGCTGAAGGTCGCCAGCCGCTGCGACCTGGCCTGTAGTTACTGTTACGTCTACAACTCCCCGGATCAGAGCTGGCGTCATCGGCCGCGGTTCATCACACCGTCCACGGTGGACCGCGCGGCGCAGCGCATCGCGGATCACGCAGAGTCGCACGATCTGCAGGCGGTCACCGTCATCCTGCACGGCGGGGAGCCGCTGCTGGCCGGGGCCGCCCGGCTCGACGACATCAGCCGGCGGTTGCGCAAGGTCATCGGAGACCGGCTCCAACTCGGGATGCAGTCCAACGGGGTGCTGCTCACCGAGGAGATCTGCGACGTTCTCGCCGCACACCAGATCAAAGTGGGCATCTCGCTCGACGGCGACGCCGCGGCCAACGACCGGTATCGCCTGTTCCCCGCCGGACGGAGCAGTCATCAGGCCGTGAGGGACGCGCTGGCCCTGCTGCGCCGCCCGGAGTACCGCGAGTGTTACGCCGGCATCCTGTGCACCGTCGATCTCGCCAATGATCCGGTCGCGGTCTATGACGCGCTGCGGCTCGAGGAACCGCCGCAGATCGACTTCCTGCTGCCCCACGCCAACTGGGATCGTCCGCCCCGGCGCCCGGACGGCCGGGCGGCCCCGTATGCCGAGTGGTTGCTCGAGGTGCACGACCGCTGGGTCGGCACCGGCCGGCCGGTGGGGATCCGGCTGCTCGACTCCCTGCGCTCGGTGCTCGCCGGCGGCTCCAGCAGCACGGAGGCGGTCGGGCTGAGCCCGGCGGCGCTCGTCGTCATCGAGGCGGACGGCACGTTCGAGCAGGTCGATGCCCTCAAGTCGGCGTACGCCGGCGCGCCGGACACCGGGCTGTCGGTGTTCGGCAACACCGTCGACGAGGTCGCCGCGCATCCGCTGATCGCCGTGCGGCAGGCTGGGCTGGCCGGGCTCTGCGCCACCTGCCGCAGCTGCGAGGTGGTGCGCTACTGCGGCGGCGGTCACTTCGCGCACCGCTACCGCACCGGCGGCGGGTTCGACAATCCCTCGGCATACTGCGCCGATCTCAAGGAGCTGATCGGCCGGCTCCGGCCCCGCCCGGTCGGCCTGCCCGACGCGGTCCTGGAAGACCTCGGGACCGGCACCGGTTCGGCGGCCTCCGCCGCCCGGCTCGCCGCGATGCACGAGCGGATCGTCCGGGCCCACCTGGCCCGGCTCGGTCCGCGGGCCGATGCGGATCCCGCGGCGGCGCCGGCCTGGCGGCTGCTGCTGCGCCTTGACCGGGAGCACCCCGCCGCCGCGCGGCAGGTGCTCGCCCACCCGTTCGTGCGGCGCTGGGCCGCGACGGTCGACGAGCCCGGCTTCGACCTGTGGTTCCTGGCCTGCGTGGCGGCGGCGGTCGCGGTCGCGGCGGGGGCCACGGCGGAGCTGATCGTGCCGGTGCGCGACGGCCTCGTCGTGCTGCCCTCGCTCGGCGCGCTGGAGGCCGCGACCGGCGCGGACCGGATCGGGCTGTCCATTGTGGACGGCGAAGTGGCCGGCGACCCGGCCTGGCTGCGCTCGCACCGGCTGCGCCCGGGGGGCCTGGAGATCGTGCTGGAGGACACCGATCCGTACCGCGACTGCTTCGACCTGCCGGTGACGGCCCGCCTGGACCGCCCGGAGGTGCGTCGGTGGGCGGAGCGGCTCGACGGCGCGCTGCGCCTGGTGGCGGACGAGACGCCGCAGTACCTGCCGGGGATCCGCGCCACCCTGCGCGCCGTGGTGCCGCTGCGCGCCGATCCCGGCGGCGATCTGCGCAGCGCCGCCGCCCGCCGGGCGTTCGGCGCGGTGGCCGTGGCCCCGGCGCCGGACGACGCGTCGCTGGCCCTGCTGCTGGTGCACGAGGTGCAGCACCTCAAGCTCGGTGCGATCATGGACGCCTGCGAGCTGCTCGACCCGGCCATCCGTGAGACGGTCTCCGTGCCGTGGCGGCCGGACCCGCGCCCGGTGGAGGGCCTGTTGCAGGGCACCTACGCGTTCCTGGCCGTGGCCGATGTCTGGCGCAGCCGGGCCGGCCCGGCGGCCCGCGAGCGGTTCCTGCAGCACCGCGAGTGGGTGGCCGACGCCACCGGCAAGCTCATGCGCAGCGCCGCGCTCACCCCCGACGGGCGGCAGTTCGTCCGGCGCATGCGCGAGACGCTGGACGGCTGGTGATGTGCTGGCCGTTCGGCCGGTTCTCGTATCGGATGGACGAACCCCGCCGTGCAGCCGGTGTCGCGATACCTTCCGAGTGCGGTCGGTCGATATGGTTGATCCTCATCAGCGCCAGTGTTGAGCGGGAGCCACGTGTGACGGAGGAATGGCCGGAGCCGGCGCCCGGCGCACCGCTGTTCTTCCTCAGCTACGCCCGTTCCAGACGCACCGCGGCCGGCCGCGGCCGCGACGCCAATCGGCGGGTGCTCGATTTCTACGCCGAGCTGTCCGAGTACGTCTACGAGCTGGTCGCCCTGGAGCCCGGCTGCGAGCCCGGGTTCATCGACCGCTCGCTCGACGGCGGCGAGGAATGGGCCAAGGAGCTGGCCTTCGCGGTCGGCCACTGCCAGGTGTTCGTGCCGCTGCTGTCCGAGCGGTATCTCAAGAGCGTCTGGTGCGCGCGGGAGTGGGACGCCTTCACCCGCCGCGAGGTCCTGGTCAACCCCAAGGTCCCCGATGCGGGCAACCGGACGTCGGTGATCCCGGTGATCTGGAACGTCATCCACGACGACACCCCGATTCCCGAACGGATCGCTGCGCTGCAGCGGTTCAGCCCGACCGGCCTGCCCGGGCAGCGGATCGAGGCCAGGTACAAGGAGGAAGGCATGTTCGGGCTGATCGTCATCGGCAACCGGCGCGGCGACCTCAGCGCGGCGACCTGGCGCCTGGCGCAGCGGATCGTCCAGGCCAGGCACGAGCGCTGGATCGAGCCGGACGTGCCGGCCGACCTGCGGTCGCTGCGCTCCGACTTCGGCGGCACGACGTGACCGCGCCGGCGCAAGACCCGTTGTTCTTCCTCAGCTACGCCCGCCCGTCGCTGCCGGCGGCCGAGATGGTGGCGAACGACCGCGACTACTGGGTGCGCAAGTTCTTCACCGATCTCGGCGCCGCGGTCGAGAGCCACGCCGAGCGGCGGCCGGGGCTCGGCGCCGGGTTCTTCGCCGGCCTCCTGGCGCCCGGCGTCGACCTGCGCCTGGCCCGCGCCGGCGCGCTCGACGTCGCCCGGGTCTTCGTGCCGCTGTACGCCCCGCTCTACTTCGTCAACGACTGGGCGCTGGGCGAGCGGCGCTCCTTCCAGCAGCGGCTCGCCGGCGACGGCCTTTCTGCCGCGGCCGTGGCCCGGCGCATCGTGCCGGTCCTGTGGACGCCGCTGCCGCCCTGGGAGTCGCGGCCGGAGCTCGACGTGGCCCGGGAGATTCTGACCGGCACCGAGGCGGAGGGGTACGCCGAGTCGTATGCGCAGAACGGGCTGCGGATGATGTGCCAGCTCGACGCCTACGAGGAGCAGTACCGCGCCATCGTGCGGGCGCTCGCCGGGCTGATCGTCCGCGCGGCCGCCGCCGAGGCCGGCGGTCCCGAGGCCGCTCCGCGCGACGTGGCGACCGAGGCCGGTCTGGGCGACCCGGCCGCCGGCCAGAGCGTCGCCGCGACGCCGGATCCGCTGCTGCGAGTCGGCGTGCTGCCGCCCTCGGAGGGCTCCGGCTGGCATCCGTACGAGGACATCGGCCACGCCCTGCCCGTGGCCCGGTATGTCGCCGAGACGGCCGAGCGGCTGGGCGTCTCCACCGAGATCGTCGAGCTGGCGGGCGCGGCCCCGATCCGGCCCGGCCCGCTCGTGGTGCTGGTCGACGGCACGGCCGACGGTGCCGCCCTGCGCCCCGGGATCGCGGCGCTGCCGCCGTGGGCCGTGCCGGTGATCCTGCCGGGTGAGCGTGGCGCGCCGCCACGCGCGGGCGTGCTCGATATCCTGCGAGGCGCGAAGCTGCGCGGTGCGGAGACCGTCCGGCACCTCGACCAGCTGGACCGGTTCGTGTCGCTGGCGGTGTTCCGGGCCCGTAACCAGTACCTGAAGCAGATGCCCAAGGATCGCAAGCTCACCGACAGCCGGCCGAGCCTGCGCTCGGGCGCCGGTGCCGAGGAACCGCCCCGAACGGAAGAGGATCGATGACGCAGCGCGATGGTCAGGTCATCACGTTCTACTCGTACAAGGGCGGCACCGGCCGTACGATGGCGCTGGCCAACGTGGCCTGGATCCTCGCGGCCAGCGGCCACCGGGTGCTGGTCGCCGACTGGGACCTGGAGTCCCCCGGCCTGCACCGGTTCTTCCGGCCCTTCCTCGACCGCGGCCAGGTGGCGACCACCGGCGGCACGGTGGACCTGCTCGGCGAGTATGAGTGGGCGGCGACCCAGGAGGCGCCGGGCCGGCCCGAGGACTGGTACCGCGAGTACGCCCGCGTCGAGAAGTACGCCTTCTCCATCGCCTGGGACCATTTCCCGCCCGGCGGCGGCCTGGACATCATGCTCGCCGGCCGGCACAACCTGGACTACGACAAGACCGTCGCCGGCATGGACTGGGACGCGTTCTTCGACGCGGGCGGCGACGAGTTCCTCGACGCGCTCCGCGCGAACATGAAGGCCCGCTACGACTACGTGCTCATCGATAGCCGCACCGGGCTGAGCGACGTGGCGGACATCTGCACGCTGCACCTGCCCGACGTGCTGGTGGACTGCTTCACCTTCAGCTACCAGGGCATCGAGGGCGCCGCGGACGTCGCCAAGCGGGTGGCCAACTACGACAAGCCCGAGCCGCGCGCCCGCTCCCGCCGCGTGCTGCCGGTCCCGATGCGGGTCGGCGACGGCGAGACGTTCAAGGTCGACGCCGGGCGTGCCTTCGCCCGGCGCCAGTTCGGCCCGCTGCCGAGCGGCATGACCGACGACGAGCGGCGCGACTACTGGTTCACCGTCGAGGTGCCGTACCGCGAGTTCTACGCCTACGAGGAGATCCTGGCCACGTTCGGCGATCCGCCCGGCGCCCGGCGGACGCTGCTGGCCGCCTACGAGACGCTGACCGGATACATCACCGGGGACCGGGTGCGGTCGCTGCGGCCCATGAGCGACGCCCTGCGCCAGCAGACCATGGCGAAGTTCAACCGCAAGATGCAGGTCGCCGACGAGGTGATCGTCCTGCGGTACTCCCCGGCGGACCAGTCCTGGGCCGAGTGGGCGCAGGGCGTGCTTACCGCCGCCGAGGTGCGCGTGGCCGAGGGCGAGGGGGCGCTGCCGCACACCGCGTCGCGCGAGCTGGCGCTGGTGTCGCAGGCATACGACGGCATGGATCTCGACCCCGACGCCCTGGTGGTGCTGCTCGACGAGGCCCGGGGGTCGCTGAGCACCACCTCGGACAACTCGGTCTCCATCGCTGGCGAGGATGCGGCGGGGGCGGCCCGGCGGCTGTTCGACCTCGTCGGCGCCGAGCGGACCGAGGGCCGCCAGGGCCGGTTGCCGCGCTTCCCGGGTGACGCGCAGCAGGCGTTCTACGTGCCCGGCCGTAACACCCGGTTCACCGGCCGCGCCGAGCTGCTGCGCGGCCTGCGCGCCCGGCTGCGCGCCGGCGGCCCCGGCAGCGTGGTCGCCGTGCACGGCGAGCCCGGTACCGGCAAGACGCAGCTCGCGCTCGAGTACGCCCACCGCTTCCGCGGCGCCTACGACGTCGTGTGGTGGGTGACCGCCTACCCGCCGCAGTTCGTCGACGTCGGCTTCAGCGATCTCGGCCGCGAGCTGGGCCTGCCGAGCCAGCCGGCGATCCCGGACCGGGTCCGGGCGGTCCGGCAGTGGCTGGACCGCGGCGGCGCCCAGGCCCGCTGGCTGCTCGTGTTCGACAACGTCAACGAGTACCGCGACATCGAGGGCTATCTGCCCAAGGGCAACGGCCACGTGATCGTCACCACCCGCGAGCCCAACCTCAGCGAGTCCCTGACGACCGTCGAGGTCGGGCCGTTCGCGCTCGTCGAGAGCATCGATCACCTGACGAACCGGGTCGGCGCGGACCGGATCACCGGTCCCGAGGCCGAGCAGGTGGCGCGGACGGTCGCCAACCTGCCGCTCTTCGTCGCGCTGGCCGGCGCTCGGCTCGCCGACCCCGACGTGACGGTCGCCGAATACCTGGCGGACCTGCGGCGGTATCAGCCGGTGCCGGCCGTCGGCGCGGGCGATGCCGGGCTCACCCCCCTGGGCGAGGAGGCGGGCGCCGTGCCGGTCCGGCGCGACGACATCGAGGCGGTCTGGGACGTGTCGCTGGGGCGTCTCGAGGCCGACTCGCCGGGCGCGTTCCGGCTGTTGCAGCTCACCTCGGTGCTCGCCCCGGAGATCTCGCTCGACCTGCTCTACGGCGATCCCGTCGCCCGGATCATCGCCGGCCGCGACCCGGCGGTCGCCGCGCTGCTCGCCGACCGCGTCAGCGAGCGCAACATCGCCGTCGGCCTGGTCCAGCGGCTCAACCGGCTCGCCCTGATCAAGCTCGACCAGCAGCTGCGGCTGATCCAGGTGCACCAGCTGCTGCAGGCCGCCCTGCGCAAGCGGATGAGCGACCAGGAGGCGGCCGAGGTCCGCCAGGAGGTCCACCGCATCCTGGTCGAGTCCCGCCCGCCGGGCGAGGTCGAGGAGCCGACGCTGCAGCAGCGGCTGCGGATCCTATGGCCGCACCTGGACCACTCCGACGCCGTCGACAGCCCCGACGACGACGTGCGCCAGCTGGTGATCGACCGGGTCCGCTACATCTGGCAGCTCGGCGGCTACGACCAGGGCGTCCGCTACGCCCGCCAGGCCGACCGCACCTGGTCCGCGCAGCTGGAGGCGATGCCGGCCGACGACCCGCGCCGCCGCTCGCTGCTGGTCCAGCTGCTCAACCTGCGCTTCAACTGGGCCAACCTGCTGCGCAGCCTGGGCCGCTTCGAGGAGTCGTGCGGGCTCAGCGAGGACACGCTGCGCCAGCAGGAGGCGCTGATCGGCCCGGCGCACCCGCACACCTTGTCGACCGCCAACGGCTACGGCGGCGACCTGCGCGCGCTCGGCCGCTACCGAGAGGCCCTGCGCCGCGACATGCAGACCTACGAGACCTCGGTGCAGGAGTTCGGCGCCGACGACCGCCAGTCGCTCATCCTGGCGAACAACCTCGCCGCCTCGTACCGGCTGATGGGTGACTTCCGCCGGGCGATGGAGCTGGACCGGGCCACCTACGAAAGCTGGAACCGGTCGGTCGGCGGGCGGCACCCGCGGACCCTGTTGTCGGCCGGTAACCTCGCCAGCGACCTTCGGGAGGCCGGGGAGTACCGCGAGTCGGTGGACCTGCTGCGCACGGTGCTGGACGGCTACTGGGACCTCTACGGCAACCGTTCCCGCGAGGCACTCATGACCCAGGTGAACCTGGCCGGCGCGCTGCGCGGCGCCGGCGAGCTCGACGAGGCGGCCGACCTGCTCGACACCGCCTTCCACGGCATGCAGGAGGAGTCCGGCCCCAGCCACCCCGA
The DNA here is from genome assembly GCF_050948465.1 of Dactylosporangium sp. CA-092794. NCBI lineage: Bacteria > Bacillati > Actinomycetota > Actinomycetes > Micromonosporales > Micromonosporaceae > Dactylosporangium > Dactylosporangium sp. CA-092794. The sequence continues at coordinate 3,820,791 of NZ_CP192044.1, forward strand.
GACCGGGCTGGCCCGCCTCGCCCGTGCCGCGACGATGCAGCTGCGGCGGGAGACCGCGGAGGCGCTGACCGAGACGACCGCGACGGAGGACATCTTCGTCCGAGCCTTCGGCGGCGAGCATCCCTACGTGCTGGCGTGCCGGGTCAACCGGGCCGTGGCCGCCTGGGACGAGAGCCGTGGGGAGACCGACCGGGAGGCCGCCCACACGCTGGCCGCGGCCGCGGCCGCCGCGCTGGAGCAGTTGCTGGGCGCGGAGCATCCCTCGGCCATGGCCGCCGCGAACAACGTCGCGGTCTTCACCATCATGCTGGGTGACGCCCAGGCGGGGCGGGCGATGATCGACGACGTGGTGCGCCGGATGGCCCGCGTGCTGGGCGACCAGCACCCCGACACCATCCGCAGCCGGGGCAATGCGGCGCTGAGCCGGGAGAGCCGCGACGGGGGCTCGGCGAGCCCGGAGCGGGCGACGGTCACCGACCTGCTGGCGAGCCGGATCGGGCAGCGTCACCCGAGCGTGGTGGCCTTCCGGGACGGGCGCTACGTGCGCCGGGTCCTGGACCCGCACCGGTACTGATCGGGCCTGCGGGCCGGGACCGGTGCCCGGCCGGCGCGGGTCAGGAGGCGCCGATCAGGGCCCCCGTGCGGGCCGGCTCGGAGCCCTGGATCAGCCACGGCAGGAGCCGGGGCAGCACCTCGATCGCGTCGAAGTGCGCCGCGTGCGGGTCGACCTGCATCGTGGCGCCCGGAATGGCCTGGTGCAGCAGGTGCGCGTGACCGACCGGGGCGAAGGTGTCGTGGGCGCCGTGCCAGATGAGCACCTTGATCTGATCGGTGTCGATCGCCGCCAGATCGAACTTCCAGTCGCGGCGCAGCGCGAGCGCGTCGTCGATCCATCCGTACGGCCCGGTGCGCAGGGCCTCCCCGTGCGACTCGACGATCTTGCGGCGCAGCGCATACTGGTTGATCGTCTGCAGGTCCTTGGGCGGCATCTGCTCCATGAGGTGGCGGATCAGGTGATACGGGTCCTGCCCCGCCTGCTTGGCCCGCCAGGCGATCTCCGCCTCGACCGTCGCGGTGTCCGGCGCGTCGCGGCCGAACCCGCGCACGTTGTCCTCGTTCATGCCGTCGTACCAGTCGACGTCGGGGCTGTCCCACGGGGCGAAGCTGACCAGGACGGCCACCCGCGTCACCATGGAGCGCACGGCCGGATGGGCGGCGCAGGCGAGCGCATGCGGACCGCCGCCCGAGCGGCCGACGATCGCGAACCGCTTGAGGCCGAGGAAGCCGGCCACGGCGGCGACATCGTTGGCCGCGTCGGCGACGTCGCGACCCTCGCGCCGGTCGGACATGCCGTAACCGGGCCGGTCGTAGCTGATCAGCCGGATGCCCTGGCGATAGAGCGCGATGCCGCGGGGCTTGGGGCCTTTTCGGCTGCCCGGCGTGCCGTGCATCAAAAAGACGGGAAAACCGTCCTTGGCGCCGGTGACCTCGAATGCGATTTTCAGGCCGTCGCCGCGTCTTGCGTACGCGGGCTCGCCGTCCTGGGACACGCCTGCCGCCCTCCAAGTGCTGCTTTCAAGGTCGCGCTCAGCGCAGCGGCTTAGTGAAACCGGTCAATGTGTCCGCATAACCGGCTGAGCACCTCAGCTTAACCGTGCGGCTGGTTGCGTGGCTACGGCAACGGCGGACAAGGACCGGAACAGACAGGAATGATGACATGTTCATCCGTTCTCAATCGCCCTACCGTCGGGTAACACCGGGCCGGTGGAGTCGCGGACGATCAGCTCGGTCTGCAGCGTGACGAGGGCCGCCGCGCGGTGGTCCTCGTCGTGGTGCAGCAGCAGATCGACCGCGGCGCGGCCGGCGGCGGCGGTCGGGGTGGCCACGGTGGTGAGCCGGGGGCGGACCAGCCGGCTGAGCGCGATGTCGTCGACGCCGACCACGCTGAGCTCGCCGGGCACCCGCACGCCCCGGTCGTGCAGGGCCTCCAGCAGGCCGATCGCCATGAGGTCGTTGTAGGCCAGCACGGCGGTCGCGCCGGTGCGCAGCACCGCCTCGGCGGCGCCGGCGCCGGCCGCCTCCGTGGGCCGCAGCGGGCCGAGCGGGGTGAGGGTGGCACCGGCCGCCCGGGCCGCGGCGGTGGCGGCGCGGCGGATCTCCCGGTTGGACCACGAGCCGCGCGGGCCGCCGAGCAGGGCGAGGTCGCGGTGGCCGAGGGCGACCAGGTGCTCGATCGCGCTCCGGGCGCCGCCGGCGACGTCCATGACGACCGCCGGCAGCCCCTCCACGGGACGGTTGACCACCACCAGGGGCACGTCCCGGCGCAGCTCGCCGATCTGCTCGTTGCTCATCCGCGGGCTGCACAGCAGCACGCCGTCGACCTGCTTGGCCAGGGCGTGGACGAGCTCCGCCTCGACCGCCGGGTCCTCGTTGGTGTCGGCGACGAAGAGGTGGTGGCCGCGCTCGCGGGCCTGCGACTCGGCGGCCTTGATCAGCGGCGGGAAGAACGGGTTGGCGATGTCGGCGACGATCAGGCCGATGTTGTGCGTGCGGCCGGTGATCAGCGCGCGGGCGGCCGGATTGGGCCGGTAGCCGAGGCTCTCCGCGACGGACAGCACGCGGCTGCGCGTGCCAGGGTTGACCAGGTGCGGCGCCGAGAACGTGCGCGACACGGTGGAGACGTGCACGCCACAGGCGCGGGCGACATCTCGGATCGTGGCGGGCACCCGATGAAGCTATGCAAAGGTTTGCCGCCATGTCAACGAGCCTATTGACCATATCCGCGGCCGATGGGCATAGTCGTACTGCAAACCTTTGCAGAATGAGGTTGGGATCGCCCATGGATGACGACCGGCTGCTGCCCGCCGAGCCGGGGGTCCGCGCCATCGCGCGGGAGCTCTACCGGCACGCCAAGGACCTGCCGCTGATCAGCCCGCACGGCCACGTCGACCCGGCGATCCTCGCTGACGACCGGCCGTTTCCCGACCCGGCCCGGCTCATCGTCGTGCCCGACCACTACGTCACCCGGATGCTCGCCAGCCAGGGCGTGCCGCCCGCCGCGCTGGGCGTGCTGGCGGTGGACGGCACGCCGGTGGAGACCGACGGGCGCACCATCTGGCGGCTGCTCGCCGAGCGCTGGCACCTCTTCCGCGGCACCCCGTCGCGGCTGTGGATCGAGCGGGTGCTCGCCGACGTCTTCGGTGTCGGCGTCCCGCTCGGGCCGGCGACCGCCGACGCGGTCTACGACGCGGTCGCCGAGCGCCTGGCCGGGCCGGACTTCCGGCCGCGGGCGCTGTTCGAGCGGTTCAACCTCGAGGTCCTGGCCACCACCGAGTCGCCGCTGTCCGACCTCGGCCAGCACGCCAAGCTCGCCGCCGACGGGTGGGGCGGGCCCGGCGGGCGGGTGATCACCACGTTCCGCCCCGACGACCTGGTCGACCTCGACTGGCCGGGCTGGGCGGAGCGGATCGACCGGTTCGGCGCCGCCACCTTCGCGCAGTTCCTCGACCGGCTGCGGCAGCGGCGGTATGACTTCATCGCCGCCGGCGCCACCTCCAGCGACCACGGCCACCCCACCGCGGCCACCCTCGCGCTGCCCCCGGCCGAGGCCGCCACGATCTTCGGCCGGGCGCTGCGCGGGCGGGCCGAGCCGGGCGACGCCGAGCGGTTCCGGGCCCACATGCTCGTCGAGTTCGCCCGGATGTCGGTCGACGACGGGCTCGTCATGCAGCTGCACCCGGGCGCGGTGCGCGACCACAACACCGCCCTCTTCGCCCGGCACGGCCGCGACGTGGGCGGCGACATCCCGAGCCCGACCGAGTACGTGCGGTCGCTGCGACCGCTGCTGGACGAGTTCGGCACCGACCCGAGGTTCCGCATCGTGCTGTACACCCTGGACGAGACGACCTTCACCCGCGAGCTCGCCCCGCTCGCCGGCGGCTACCCGGCGGTCTTCCTCGGCGCGCCCTGGTGGTTCCTGGACAGCCCCGAGGGCCTGCGCCGGTTCCGCGAGGCGGTCACCGAGACCGCCGGCTTCTACAACACCGCCGGGTTCGTCGACGACACCCGCGCGTTCTGCTCCATCCCGGTCCGCCACGACGTGGCCCGGCGCGTCGACGCGGGCTTCCTCGCCCGGCTGGTCGCCGAGCACCGGCTGCCGCTGGACGAGGCCGCCGAGACCATCGCCGACCTCGCCTACCACCTGCCCAAGCGCGTCTACCGACGCACCGTCCGCAACGGAGCAACCGGATGACCCGGATCACCGGCCTGGCCGTCCACGACGTGCGGTTCCCGACCGCCGCCGCCGGTGACGGCTCCGACGCCATCAACCGTGGCGACTACTCCGCCACCTACGTGGTGCTGCGCGCCGACGACGGCACCGAGGGCTTCGGGCTGACCTTCACCAACGGCCGCGGCAACGAGCTGACCTGCGCCGCCGTCGAGGCGCTGGGCCACCACGTGCTCGGCCACGACGTCGAGGCGCTGTGCACCGCCGAGGGCGCCCGCACCCTCACCGCCGACGTGCAGCTGCGCTGGCTCGGCCCGGAGAAGGGCATCATCCACATGGCGGCCGGCGCGCTGCTCAACGCCGTGTGGGACCTGCGCGCCCGGCTGGCCGGGGCGCCGATGTGGCGGCTGCTGGCCGAGCTGCCGACCGCCGACCTCGTCGCCGCCGTCGACTTCCGCCACATCGCCGACGCGCTCACCCCGGCCGAGGCCGCCGCGATCCTCGACGCCGGCCTCGACGGCTACGCCGGGCGGCTGGCCCACGCGCGCGAGCACGGCTTCGGGGCGTACACCACCTCCGTCGGCTGGCTCGGCTACGACGACGAGAAGGTTCGCGCGCTCACCCGGCAGGCGGTCAAGGACGGCTGGACCGCGGTCAAGATGAAGGTCGGCGGCCCGATCGACGACGACGTGCGGCGGGCCGGGATCATCCGCGCCGAGATCGGCCCCGGCGCGCTGCTGATGATGGACGCCAACCAGGTCTGGGACGTCGGCGAGGCGATCGCCAACATGGAGCGGCTGGTCGCCTTCGACCCGTACTGGATCGAGGAGCCCACCCACGCCGACGACGTGCTCGGCCACGCCGCGATCCAGCGGGCGCTGGGCGAGCGGTGCCGGGTCGCCACCGGCGAGGTCGCCGCCAACCGGGTCATCTTCAAGCAGCTGCTGCAGGCCGGCGCGATCGGGGTCATGCAGGTCGACGCCTGCCGGGTCGCGGGCGTCGGCGAGGTGCTCGCCGAGCTGCTGCTGGCCGCGAAGTTCGGCGTCGCGGTGTGCCCGCACGCCGGCGGGGTCGGGCTGTGCGAGTACGTGCAGCACCTGTCGTTCTTCGACTACCTGCGGGTCGGGCGGTCGCTTTCCGGGCGGATGATCGAGTACGTGGACCACCTGCACGAGCACTTCACCGACCCGGTCCGCATCGCCGGCGGCCGCTATCTGCTCCCGGAGCGGCCCGGCTACAGCGTCGAGCTGCGCCCGGAGTCCGTGGCGCGGTACTCCTTCCCGGAAGGGCCCGCATGGAGCGCCTGAGCCGGTCCACCGTGGACGGTCTGGATCCCGCGCTGCGCCCGGCGATCCGCCCGGGCGAGGCCGGCACCGGCATCCTGCACCTCGGGCTCGGCGCGTTCCACCGCGCCCACCAGGCCGTCTACACCGAGGACGCGATCGCCGCGGCCGGCGGCGACTGGGCCATCGCCGCGGTCGCGCCCCGCTCCCGCGACGTGCTCGATGCGCTGCTGGAGCAGGACCGGCTCTACAGCGTGCTGACCCTCGACGGCGCCGACGTCCGGCCGCGGGTCCTCGGCGTGCACGCCGAGCTGCTGCACGCGGCGAGCGACCCGGCCGCCGTCGAGGCGCGGCTGGCCGACCCGCGGATCCGGGTCGTCACGCTCACCGTCACCGAGAAGGCGTACCGCCCCGACTCGGCGATCCTCGGGTTGCTCGTGCGCGGGCTGCGGGCCCGGGCCGCCACCGGCGCGCCGCTGGCCCTGGTCAGCTGCGACAACCTGCCGGGCAACGGGCGGCGGCTGCGCGAGCTGGTCACCGCGGAGCTGGGGGAGTCCGTCGTCGAATCCGTGAGCTTTCCGTCCACCATGGTGGATCGCATCGTGCCGGCGAGTACCGACGCCACCTGTGCCACCGCCCAGGCGGCCCTCGGCTTGGTCGATCGCGCCGCCGTCGCGGCCGAGCCGTTCAGCCAGTGGGTCGTCGAGGACGACTTCCCCGGCGGCCGCCCGGCGTGGGAGCGCGCCGGCGCCATCCTCACCGCCGACGTCGCCCCGTGGGAGCGGCTGAAGCTGCGGGTGCTCAACGGCGTGCACTCGGCGCTGGCGTACCTCGGCGCGCTCGCGGGCGTGCCCACCATCGAGCGGTCCCTCGCCCTGCCCGGGATGCGCCCGCTGGTGGAGGCGTTCATCCGGGCGGACATCGCGCCCACGCTGAGCCCACCGGAGGGCGTTTCCGTCGAGGGGTACGGCGAGAGCGTCCTGCGGCGCTTCGCGAACCCGGCCCTGCGCCACCGCACCTTGCAGGTGGCCATGGACGGCTCGCAGAAGCTCCCGCAGCGCCTGGTGGGCACGATCGCCGACCGCCGCGCGGCGGGCGCCGTGCCCCGCTACGCCGCGCTCGTCCTGGCCGCCTGGATGCGCTTCGCGCGCGGCGAGGCCGACGACGGCAGCCCGCTGCCGCTGGACGACCCGCTCGCCGACCGGCTGCGCGCGGCCGCCTCCTCGCCGCGGACGCTGCTCGCGCTGGAGGAGGTGTTCCCGCCCGGCTTCGCCGACGACGCCGAGCTGTGCGCCGCGATCGCCGAGTGGTCGCGCTCCCTGGACCGCCACGGCGTGCTCGGCACCCTGCGGGCCCTGGCCTGAGAAATCGCTCGCCGCATGGGCGAGCGGGTGCCTACGCTTCCGGCCATGGCGAAGGCGCACGGCGGCGGACTGCGGCCCGTGCAGGACGTCGTCTCCCGGATTCGGTACGACGCGGCCATCGACGCGGCGCGGTTCGTCGTCGGCTACACCGAGCGCGGCGCGGGGATCCGCGAGACGCCGCTGCTCGCGTTCGTCGGCGGCGGGGACGTGCCGTGGCACCGGGTGCAGTATCTCAAGGCCGGGCCGGTCACCGTCTGGGACCGCCAGGCCCGGGTCGACCTCGTGTTCGGCTCCGGCGACGGGCCGCCCGCCGACCTGGCCGCGGTGCTGCGCGAGCCGCCCGCACCGGCGCCGGTCCCGCCGCGCCCGCGCGGGGGCCGCCGGGCCGTCGCCGCCTTCGACGCCGCGGCCTGCCTGCGCTTCGACAGGGCGGCCGGGGAGTGGGTGCCGGCCGGGCCGCCGGCGCCGGTGCACGCCGACGCGGTCCAGGTCGCCACGTTCAACGTGCTCTCCGACGCCTACGACCGCGAGCTGACCTACCCCGAGCGGCGGGTGCCCGCCTGCGTGGAACTGCTCGAGAGCCTCGACGCCGACGTCGTCGCGCTGCACGAGGTCACCCACGAGCTCTGGGCCGCGCTGCTGGCCGCGCCGTGGGTCCGGGCGCACTACTGCGTCTCCGCCGGTCCCGACGCCGAGATCGGATACGGTACTACGCTGCTCGCCCGCTGGCCGCTGGCGCTGGAGGTGCACCGGCTGTCGGCCTACAAGCGGCTGGTCCTGGGCCACACCGTGCTCAACGGCCGGCCGGTCGGGTTCGTCGCCGCGCACCTGACCAGCGACCACACCGAGGGCGCCGAGCAGCGCCGCGAGCACCAGCTGCGGGTCATCGACGAGCGGGTCGGCCGCGGCGACCTCGCCGCCGCCGTCGTGCTGGCCGACCTCAACGCGGGCGACGACGCCGCGCCGGCCGTCCCCGGCTACACCGACGCGTGGCGGGCCGTGCACCCGCACGACGCCGGGTTCACCTTCGACCCGGCGGTCAACCCGCTCGCCGCCGTCGCCTCGCGCACCGGCCGGGCCGCCCGGCTGGATCGGATCCTGGTCCGCGGGCCGCTCACGCCCGTCGTTGCCGAGCGCTTCGGCGACGAGCCGTTCGCGCGGGACGGCGGCGCGCCGAGGTACGTCTCGGACCACTTCGGCGTCACCGCGCTGCTGCAGCCCGCCGCCCAGACCATCGGTTCGCCCGCGGTGCACACCTCCGCGCTCGTCGTGCGCCCGCCCGAGCGGGTGTGGGGCCCGATCCAGGCGATCCGCGCGGCGCACGACCCGTCCTACCGGCGCTGGATGCCGCACATCAACCTCGTCTACGGCTTCGTGCCGGAGGTCGACTTCGCCGCCGCCGCGCCGGTCGTGGCCGCCGCGGTCGAGGGAACCGGCCCGATCCGGGTCCGGCTGGCCCGGGTGCGCCGCTTCGAGCATCGCGGCAGCACCACCGTGTGGCTGGAGCCGCAGACCGACCCGCCGGGGGCGCTGCACCGGCTGCAGGGGGCGCTCGCGGCGCGGTTTCCCGGCTGCACCGAGCAGGACACCCGCGGCGAGTCCGGCTTCACGCCGCACCTCACCATCGCGAAGCTCACCGGGCCGGCGGAGCGGGTGGCCGAGCGGATCGCGGCGATCGAGCGGGACTGGCGGCCGGTCGAGTTCACGGTGACCGCCGTCGACCTGATCAGCCGGCGCTCGGACGAGCCGTTCGTGGTGCGGCACACCGTGCCGTTCGCGACCGGCCACGGCGCGGCGCTGCGGCTCGTCACCGAGGCCTGCACGGCGCTGCGGCCCGGCTCGCGGGTCTACGTGGTCGGCTCCGTCCGCCTCGGCGTCGCCACGCCCACCACGGACCTGGACCTGGTCTGGGCCTCCCGCCGGGGCGCTGCCACGCCCACCACGGACCCGGACTCGTTCCGGGCCTCTCGCCGGGGCGCTGCCACGTCCACTACTGACATCGACCCGCCGCCGGCCCCTCCCTCAGTTGCCGACATTTCGGAAATGTCCGAACTGGTCGATCTGCTCCCGGGGGCGCGGCTGGCCGGGGCGGTGGTGCCGGTGGTGCGGGCGACGGTGGCCGGGGTCAGCGTCGACGTCCAGCACGTCGCGGTCCGGGACGTCGACCGGCTCGACCCGGACGACCCGGCGCTCGACGACGCCGGCCGCCGGGCCGTGCTCGCCGTCCGCGACGCCGACGCGCTGCTCGAGGGCCTCGACCCGGCCGCGTTCCGGGCGCTGCTCTCGCGGGTGCGCGCCTGGTCCCGCGAACGCGAGCTCGACGGCGCCGCCTGGGGCCTGGTCGGCGGCTTCAGCTGGGCCGTGCTCACCGCCGAGGCGATGCGGCACAACGTCACCGACCTCGACGGCTTCCTGCGCCACTGCGCCGGGCACCCGCGCCGGCCGCGGGCGGGGGACCGGCACGCCTACTGGCCGGTGTACTCGCCCGCCCCGCCCGGCGTGAACACCACCCGCACCATGACCCGCGCCACCGCCGAGCTGGTCACCGCCGCCCTGGCCGGCCGCCCGGTGGCGGAAAGCCACGATCGGGTGATCACGCTCCCGGGCGACGACGACCTCGACGGCCGGGTTCTGGGCCTGATACTGGCCCTGGAGGACGCGGGCGCCCGCGTCCGGCCGTACCCTCGCCGCCTCCAACTGGGCCTCGACGGTGGCACCCCCGCCGCCGTCGACGCCGCCCTCACGGCTCACCCTCGGGCGCGCCTGAGTTAGTCCTAACGGGCGATAAGGGGTGGCCGTTTTCCTGAAGTGATGCAGGTCGCGGCAGGGTGATACCGCGTCACCGAAGAGGGCTACTTGTGGTGTGTTGACGGTGAATGTGCCGGATTGGTCAGATACCACGTCCGAGGTTGCTCACCGTGACGAAGGGGTTTCGAGACGTGCGCCTGTACAGATTGCTCATAGGCGGGGTTCTGGCGGCTGTCGTCTCCACGCTGTTGCCCAGCGTGACGGCGTACGCGATCGGCGCCAACCTCATCGGTAATCCGTCGGCCGAAACCGCCGCCGGCACGGGGCCGGCGAGCTGGACCTTCGACAAGTGGGGCACGAACGCCGCCACGTCGAGCTGGCAGAGCGGCGGCAAGGACGGGCAGAAGAGCCTGCTCATCACGATGACCTCGCGCTCGTCCGGCGACGCGAAGTGGATGGCGGCGCCGGTCACCGTCAAGCCGAACACCAAGTACGTCGTCTCCGACTGGTACATCAGCAACGTCCAGACCAGCCTCGAGGTCGTCTACACCGACGCCGCCGGCAAGCAGACCTTCGTGTGGCTGGCCGACGCCGCCGCCTCCAGCGCCTGGAAGCAGCTCTCGATCGAGTTCACCACCCCGGCCAACGCGGTGAAGGCGTCCGTCTACCACGTGCTGGACAAGAAGGGCAGCCTGCAGACCGACCTGTACTTCCTGGCCGAGTCCGGCGCCTCCACGCCGACCCCGACGCCCGCCTCGGTGCAGCTGACCGCCCCGGCCAACGGCGCCACGGTCAGCGGCACCCAGCAGGTCGCGGCCACCGCCAGCGCCGACGTGGTCGGCGTGAAGTTCGCCGTCGACGGCGTCGACCTCGGCGCCGAGGACACCGCGGCGCCGTTCACCGCCAGTTGGGACACGAAGAAAGCCACGAACGCGGTCCACACCGTGACGGCCACCGCGCGCACCGCCACCAGCGCGACCGCCGCCACCACCAAGGTCACCGTCACGGTGAACAACGCGACCACCCCGCCGCCGACCACCCCGCCGACCACCCCGCCGCCGACCACGCCGGGCAACCTGATCGGCAACCCGTCGGTGGAGACCGCGTCGGGCACCGTGCCCGCCGGCTGGAGCAGTTCCGCGTGGGGTACGAACACGTCGACCTTCGGCTACCTGACCACCGGCCGCACCGGCAGCCGCAGCATCAAGACGCAGATCTCGAAGTACACCAGCGGCGACGCGAAGTGGAGCCCGGCCGCGGTCACCGTCACGCCCGGCAAGACCTACCAGTACGCCAACTACTACCAGTCCAACGTGGACAGTGAGATCGACGTCGAGGTCACCATGGCCGACGGCTCGCAGCAGTACGCCTACCTCGGCACCGCGCCGGCGTCGGCGAGCTGGGCGAAGGTCAGCGCGCAGTACATCGCCCCGGCCGGCGCCACGAAGATCACCGTCTTCCAGGTGCTGGCCAAGGTCGGCTGGGTCACCACCGACGACTTCTCGCTGAGCGAGTACACCCCGGCGCAGCTCAACCGGGCCCTGATCAGCCTGACCTTCGACGACGGGTGGCGCTCGCAGTACACCGCCGGGCTGCCGCTGCTGGACAAGTACAACATGGACGCCACCTACTACCTGCTGACCAGCACGATCGACTACCCCGACTACATGACCAAGGCGCAGATGGGCGACCTGGCCACGCACGGCATCGAGCTGGCCTCGCACACCGTCGACCACCCGCACCTGCCCACGCTCACCGCGGCACAGATCGACGCCGAGCTCAAGGACAGCCAGGCGACGCTGCGGCAGTGGTACGGCACCGGCGTGGCCAAGAACTTCGCGACGCCCTACGGCGAGTACAACGCCACGGTGCTGACCACGAGCAAGAAGTACTACCGCTCGCACCGTTCCACCGACGAGGGGTACAACACCAAGGACGGCACCGACGTCAACAACATCAAGGTGCAGAACATCCTCAACACCACCACGCCGGCACAGGTCGGCCAGTGGATCGACCAGGCGATCCGGGACAAGAGCTGGCTGGTGCTGGTGTACCACGAGGTCAGCACGACGGCGGAGGACCCGACCTACGCGGTGACGCCGGCCAACCTGGAGGCCGAGCTGAAGCTGATCCAGAGCAAGAGCATCGCGGTGCGCACCGTCGACCAGGCCCTGGACGAGGTCGTGCCGCAGCTCTGAGCCGCCGCCCGCGGCCAGCACGACGAGCCTGGGGTGGACCGCGCGGGACTTGTGGGCCTTGCTGGCCGGCAAGGATCCCGCGGTCCACCCCAGGACCGCGTTCGGCCGCTCCCTGCCGGCGCCTAACCGCTGCCGGTCGGCGGCACGACGGCTACTTCGTCCCCGGCACCGAGACCCTGACCGCGTCGGCCGCCATCGCTCTCGGCGCGACCCCGCCCCGCAACGGCTGTAGCCCGCAACGCCCATGCCGGCGCGGTTCGCCGAAGGCGTTCATCCAGGCGCGGGCGTGTTCGGTGGCCCGCCGCGCTTGGCCGAGCCCTCGATCGGCGTGATTCCGGCGGCCATCGGGCATCGCGACCGAATCTCTCCGCGATCATGCCGCGGTCGCACCCGTATCGCGTGTTTTTCATGATCGTGGAATGATTATGTACCTATAGGTACCATATGTCTCCGTGATCATGAAAAACACGCCGCGCGCCAGTGAGAGTCGCATGATCGCGGAGAGAATGTGCGGTCGAGTCGTGGCGGGTAAGTGCGGCGAAAAGTCACGACGCCTAGCGGCGTCATGACTTTTCGGACTTTTCGCCTGTCGGGGTATAAGTCCGAAAAATCCGGACGCGGAGCGTCTGGATTTTTCGTTTTCGTGGAGCAAGTCGTGGAGCGAAGGGGTCGGTATCCGTCAGGGTTCTGACCGTCGGCGGACGCGGGGGAGCGAGGGGGTCATGCTGCCCGTATGGTGAGGCTTGTCGATCTTGTGCGGCGGCGGTGGCTGGGGGTCGTGCGCGTCGCGCTGGGGGCCGGGGTGCTGGTGCTGGGGCTCACCGGGGCGCCCAGCGGCTGGCTGTGGGCCGAGGCCCAGGGGCACGTCTACACCGTGCAGGACGTGCCGGCGGCCCCCGTCGCGCTGGTGCTCGGGGCGCAGGTCTACCCGGACGGGTCGCCGTCGCCGTTTCTGGCGGCTCGGCTCGACATCGCCCGGCAGCTGTACGGCCTGGGGAAAGTCCGGGCGATCCTCGTCTCCGGCGACAACAGCCGGCCGGACTACGACGAGCCGTCGGCCATGCGCAAATGGCTGGTCGAGCACGGCGTCCCGGAGTCCAAGGTGGTGCTCGACTACGCGGGCTTCGACACCTACGACTCCTGCGCGCGGGCCGTGCGCATCTTCGGCGTCCGCCAGGCGATCGTCATCTCGCAGGGGTACCACGTGCCGCGGGCCGTCGCGCTGTGTCGCCACGTCGGCATGGACGCCAGCGGCGTGGGCGACCAGAGCATGCGGCAGTTCCACAAGCCGTGGATGACCGGGGCGTTCCGGGAGTTCGGCGCGGCCGACAAGGCCGCCTGGGACGTGCTGTCCGGCCGGGACCCGGTGTACCTCGGCCGCCACGAGACGGGGGTGGATGACGCGCTGCGCGCCGGCTGAGGGCACGATCGAGGTATGACGTCACCACTTGGCGGGCCGGCCGGACCGCTCGGCGGGCCGCTGGCCGGGCTCGGTGTGCGCAACCCGGTGCTCGCGGCGCCCATGGCCGGCGGACCGACCACGCCCGCGCTCGTGCTCGCCGCCGGGCGGGCCGGGGCCCTGGGGTTCCTCGCCGCCGGGTACCGCACGCCCGAGGACCTCGCCGGCCAGATCGCGGCCGTGCGCGCGGGCGGCGGGCTGTTCGGGGTCAACGTGTTCGCGCCGAACCCGGTGCCGGTCGACTCGGCGGCGTTCCGCGAGTACGCGGCGAGTTTGCGGGCCGACGGCGAACCGTACGGGCTCGACCTGGCCGGCGCCGGGATCGTGGAGAACGACGACCACTGGGCCGACAAGCTCGACCTGCTGCTGAGCGACCCGGTGCCGGTGGTGTCGTTCACGTTCGGGCTGCCGCCGAGAGACACGATCGCGGCGCTGCGGCGGGCCGGGAGCCTGGTCGTGCAGACGGTCACCTCGGCGGACGAGGCGCGGGCGGCGGCGGACGCCGGCGTGGACGCGCTCGTCGTGCAGGCCTCGGCGGCCGGAGCGCACTCGGGGACGTTCACGCCGGCGGTGTTGCCTGCCGCGGTACCGCTGCCGGACCTGCTGCGGTCGGTGTGGCAGGCGCTGCCGCTGCCGGTGCCGATGTTCGGGGCCGGCGGGCTGGCGACCGCGGACGACGTCGCCGCCGCACTCGGGGCCGGGGCCGTGGCGGTGCTGGCCGGGACCGCGCTGCTGCGCACCGACGAGAGCGGCGCGTCGGCGGTGCACAAGGCCGCGCTCGCCGAGCGGGCCGGCGCGCCGACGGTGGTGACCCGGGCGTTCAGCGGGCGGCCGGCGCGGGCGATCCGCAACCGGTTCGTGGCCGAGCATCACGACGACGCGCCGCTGGGCTATCCGGCGGTACACCATCTCACCACGCCGCTGCGCCGGGCGGCGGCCGCGGCCGGTGACGCCGAGCGGGTCAACCTGTGGGCCGGCACCGGCTTCCGCCACGCCCGCACCGGCCCCGCCGAGGCGGTGCTCACCGAGCTCGCCGCGAAAGCCTAAGCCGTCAGGCCGTGTTCGTAGGCGTAGCGCACGGCCTGGGCCCGGTCGCGGACGCCGGTCTTGGCGAACAGCCGGTTGACGTGCGACTTGACCGTCACCTCGGTCACGTACAGCCGCTGCGCGATCTCCCGGTTGGACAGCCCGGCCGCGATGAGCCCGAGCACCTCGGCCTCCCGGGCGGTCAGCCCGTCGGGCAGCGGACCCGCCGCGGGTGCCGGGGCGCAGGGGGACGGCGGGCGGCCCTCGACCGCGGCGGCGAGCAGGCGCTGCTGCACGTGCGCGTCGAGCACCGACTGCCCGGCCGCGGCGGCGCGCACCGCCTGGGCGATCTGCACGCGGCCGGCGTCCTTCGTGAGGTACCCCAGCGCGCCCGCCCGCAGCGCGGACAGGATGTGCTCGTCGTCGGCGTACGTGGTGAGCACGACGACCCGCGTCTCGGGGTGCTCGGCGCGGATCAGCCCCGTCGCCTCCACCCCGTCGCGGCGCGGCATCCGCAGGTCCATGAGCACCACGTCGGGCCGGTGCCGCGCGACCAGCTCCAGCGCCTGCTCGCCGTCGGCCGCCTCGCCGACCACCTCGACGTCGTCGAGCAGGCCCAGCATGACGGCGAGCCCCTCGCGCACCGCCGTCTGGTCGTCCGCGACCACGACCCGAATGGTCATGCGGGCATCTTCACATCCACCGACCAGCCGCCGTCGCACGGCCCGGCCTCGACGCTGCCGCCGGCCAGCTCGGCGCGCTCGCGCAGCCCGGTCAGGCCGTACCCGCTGGACAGGCCGGTGGCGGGCGGACCGGCCGGGCCGTCGTTGCGCACGGTGAGCCGGACCGTGCCCGGCAGGTACGCCAGCCGCACGTCGACCGCGCTGCCCGGCGCGTGCTTGCGCACGTTGGTCAGCGCCTCCTGCGCGCCGCGGAACAGCGCCAGCCCGGTCTCCGCCGTGAGCTCGCGCGGCGCGCCCTCGACCGCGAACGCGGCCGGGGCGCCGAGATCGGCCCGGTAGCCGGCGGCCAGCTCGCCGACCAGCTCGGCCAGCGGCACCGGGTCGCCGCGCAGCGCGCCGACCGCCCGGCGGGTCTCGGTGAGCCCGTCGCGGGCCAGCCGCCCGGCCCGGTCGACGATGGCCGCGGCGTCGGCCGCCCGGTCCCGCTCCAGCAGCGCGGCGGCGGTCTCCAGCTGTACCGACAGCGCCGACAGCGAATGCGCGAGCACGTCGTGGATCTCGCGGGCCAGCCGGGCCCGCTCGGCCAGCGCCGCCGCCTTCGCCTGCTCGCCGGCCAGCAGCCGGTCCTGCGCGGCGCGCTCCTCCCGCTGCCGCCGCACGAGGGCGAGCAGCAGCACGAGCAGCATCGCGCCGGTCCACAGGACGATCGGCTCCAGCGGCGTGCCGACGACGGCGAGCGTGATCGCGAGGGCCACCGCGCCGGCGCCGGCGAGCACGGCGGCGACCACCAGCGGCAGCGACGCCACCCCCATGGCCACGGCGGCCAGCAGATAGCACGGGCCGAATCCGCCCGGGCCCACCGCGGTCAGCCAGAGCCCGGCCAGCATGCAGGCCGCCACGGTGTACCGCTGGATCCGCTCCCCGCCGGCCCGCAACGCCATCGCCGCCCAGGCCGCCCCGCCGGCCGCCACCCCGGCGAACAGGGCCAGGCCCCGGCCGGTGAGGCCCGGCCGGGGCTCGCCCTGGAACATCGCGATGGTCACCAGCACCACGAACAGGAGGCTGCGCATCTGGCGCCACCGGGCGATGTGGCGGTCGGTGACGGTGAACACCGCACCAGTCTGCGTCATCGGGGGCGCGGTCAGAGCCGGCCGGCGCCGGAGCGGGCGTCCCGGCGGGCCCCGCGCGGGGCGAACGGCGCGCCGGTGGCGATCGCCCGGCGGCCCACGATCGCGGCCTCGCCGAGGAAGCTCAGCCCGAGGATCAGCAGCAGGCCCGCGGACAGCACGTCCTGGTCGGCGCCGAGCGCCCGGCCGGCGAGCAGCTGCCCGACCCGCAGGACGATCAGGGCGAGCCAGACGACGGCGGTGATCCAGGTGTAGCGGTACCACACATGGCCGTTGCGCACGAAGACCCGCACCGTCAGGCCGCGCAGAATCCCGCCCAGCACGGCGACGACGGCCCCGGCGCCGAGCACCGCGCCGTCGGCGGCGGCGCTGTGCACCGCGGAGAAGTGCAGGTGGGAGAGGGTGTACCCGCCGAAGACGACGAGGATCAGGGGCGGCACGACGAGGCGCCGGGCGCCCAGCGGCTCGCCGGCGAACCGGCGGGCCATGAGCAGGACGATGACGGCGAGGGCGATCAGCGCGGTGGTGAGGCTCATGCCGATGACGCTATGGACCGGGCCGCCTCCGCACCGCCACCCACGGGTGGAATCGCGCCGGTCACCGGGTGGAGATTCACCGCGACAGGGTGGCGAGCGCGGCCTCGCAGCGCGCCGTGGCGGGCGCGTGGTGCAGCTTGCGGGCCAGCTCCAGCGCCTCCCGGGCGCAGGCCGGGTCGCGCCGGGCGAGGGCGCGCAGGCGGCGCAGGTCCGGTTCGGCGAACCCGCTCTGGCCGGGCAGGCCGCGCTCCAGCGCGGCGCCGGCGGCCGCCGCGGCCCGCTCGGCGTGGCCCAGGGTCAGCAGGGCGTCGGCGTAGAGCGCCTCGAGGCGGCCGAAGCGGCGCATCGCGACGCCGAGGTGGTCGCGGGCGGCGGTCATCCGCTCCAGCCCGGCCGGCGCGCCGGCCCGCACCTCCGTCCAGCCCAGCACCAGCGAGGCGAGGCTGCGGTACTCCGGGTGCCCGCCCCGCTCGGCGTAGGCGAGGGTCTCGCTCGCCGCCCCGGCCGCCGCCACCGGGTCGTCGCGGTCCGCGGCCGCCGCGGCGACGAAGTTCGCGATGTACATGTGCAGGAACGGCTCGCCGACCTGCTCGGCCCGCTCCCGGGCCGAGCGCAGGTGCGCCTGCGCCGCGGCGTCGTCGCCGAGCAGCCCGCAGGCGATCGCGGCCGGCGCGTGCGCGCCGACGATCGGGTCCCAGTTGACGATCGGGAAGATCGGCTGCTCGCCGCCGGGCACCGCGGCCAGCGCCGCGGTGAAGCACCGGTGCGCGCGGGGCAGGTCCAGCACGGTCAGCGCGGCGTGGCCCGCGTGGACCTCGGCGACCAGCACCGCCCACGGGTCGGCGCCGCCCCGGTCCGCCGGGGACCGGGCGACGGAGACGGCGCGCCGCACGTCACCCATGGCGGTGTGGAAGGAGGCGTACCCCCACAACGCCGGCAGCACGTCGAGCACCGGCCGCCCGCGCAGGCGCAGCAGCAGCGGCTCCATCGCGGCGTACTGCCCGGCCACGAACGGCGCGAGGTACCCGTCGGTGGCCTGGTGCATGTAGGCGAGCCGGATGCGCAGGTCGAGCTCGGCGACGTCGCGCCGCTCGGTCGCCGGGGCCCGGTGCAGCACCTCCAGCGCCTCCTCCAGCAGCGCCGAGGCCTGCTCGTGGGCGGTCCGGTCGTAGGCCTCGCCGGCCGCCTCCGCCAGGCCGGGCACCACGTCGAACGGCGAGAGCACCGGCAGCGCCGCCCGCAGGTGCCCGGCCAGCTGCGCCGCGGTGCCCATCCCGGTGTCCCGCAGCGCCTGTGCCGCCCGCGCGTGCAGCCGGGCCCGCCGCAGCGGCCCCTGGTCCTGGTACGCCGTCTGCCGCACCAGGTCGTGCGAGAACCGCAGCAGCCCGGGATCGTCGGTGGCGGTCAGCAGCCCGGCGACGACGGCCGTGTCGAGGGTGTCGAACAGCGCCAGTTCGTCGATCTGCACCACTTCCCGCAGCACGGGTACGGCCACGTCGCGCCCCAGCACCGAGGCCACCGCGAGCACGGCGTTGACCTGCCCGGGCAGCCGGGCCAGGCGCCGGCGGAGCACCTCCTGGACCCGCACCGGCACGTGCTCGGGCGACAGCGTGTGCTCGGCCACGAGCACCCGCAGCAGCTCCACGACGAAGAACGGATTGCCGCCGGTGCGGTCGGCGAGCATCGCCACCGTCTCGTCCGGCACGCCGCCGCCGGTCACCGAGCCCGCCAGCGCGGCGATGCCGTCCGGCCCGAGCCCGTGCAGCGGCAGCCGGACCGCGGCCGGGTCGGCGACCAGCTCCGCGAGCACCCCGGCCAGCGGCGCCTCCGGGGCGAGCTCGGCCTCCCGGTACCCCACCGCCAGCAACACCCGGCTGCGCGGCAGCGCCTTGGCGAACATGGTCAGCAGCACGGTCGACGGCGCGTCCAGCCAGTGCGCGTCGTCGACGACGAGCACGAGCGGCGCGTGCGCGGCGAGGCGGCACAGCCCGTCGACGATCCCCTGGTACAGCCGCGACCGCGCCATCTCGGGGTCCGCCATGCGCTCGGCGGCCGGCAACGGCAGGATCTCGCCGAGCGTGGGATCCAGTACGGCGGGCAGGTTCCCGTACGGCGCGAACGCACCGGCCAGCGCCGCCGCGGCCGCTTCCCCGGAGGTCGCGATGCCCCGCAGGATCTGCGCCCACGGCAGGAACACCGGCGGCGCCTCCCCGTCGACCCCGGTCCCGGTCCCGACCGGCCCGGGCGCCCGCGCGGCGACCTCGCGCAGCAGCGCCGACTTGCCGATCCCGGGCGATCCGGAGACGAGCAGCAGCCGCCCCCGCCCACCGGCGACCTCCGCCACCAGCCGATCGACGATCCGCAGCTCCTCGCCCCGCCCCACCAGCTCGACGCCGTCCCGCTCGGGCGACATTTCCGAAATTTCCGAAATGTCGCCTGAATTCGCCGCCGCCTGCAGCGAGCGGGCGATCGTCGCTCCCGGGACGCTGGCCGCCGCGTCGCTGGACCGCGCCGTCCCGTCGCCGGGCCTGGCCCCCGCGTCGTCGGACCTGGCCCCCGCGTCGTCGGACCTGGCCCCCGCGTCGTCGGACCTGGCCCCCGCGTCGTCGGACCTCGCCGCCGCGCGCTCGGGCCTCGCCGCCGCGCGCTCGGGCCTCGCTCCCGCGTCGCCGGGCCTGGCCCCCGCGTCGCTAGGCCCTGCCGCCGCGCCCTCGCGCCTCGGCACCGCGCCCTCGTGCCTCGCCGCCCTGTCGTCGTGCAACGGCACCCCGTCGCCGGGCCTCGCCCCCGCACCGTCGGGCCTTGGCGCCGCGCCGCGGAGGCCATCCGCGTCGTCTGGCGCGGACAAATCGGAAATGTCGGTAACGGCGGTAGGAACGGCGCGGCCTGGAGCCGGGGGAGCCGAGCCGGGTGGGGTGGCCGGCGGCGATGCGAGATGGGGAGCCTGGCGGAGGATGTCCTGGGCCAGTTGCTGCAGGGCGGGGCCCGGTTCGATGCCCAGCTCGTCGATCAGGCCCGCGCGGGCGCGGGCGTAGGCCGCCATCGCGTCCGCCTGGCGGCCGCTGCGGTACAGGGCGAGCATGAGCTGGGCCCACAGGCGTTCGCGGTAGGGGGTCTCGGCGAGGGCGCCCTCGCTGCGGTACACCACCTCCGCCTCCCGGCCGAGGGCGAGCAGCGCGTCGAAGTGCCGCTCGGTCGCGGTCAGGCGAAGCTCGCTGAGGCGGCTGCGCTCGGCCCGGGCCAGCGGCGACTCGCCCAGCTCGGGCAGCGGGTCGCCGCGCCACAGCGCCAGGGCGCCGTCGAGGGTGCGCAGTGCGGCGGCCGGGTCGGTGGGCAGCTCGGCGGTGGCCCGCTCGACCGCGGCGGCGAAGCGGTTGGCGTCGACGGCCTCGGCGGGGACCTGCAGCACGTAGCCGGGTGCCCGGCTGACCAGCACGGCCGAGCGGTCGCGGGCGGTGCGGCCGGGCTCCAGCGCGCGGCGCAGGCGCGAGACGTACGCCTGCAGCGACGATATCGCCCGCTCCGGCGGCTCGTCGGCCCAGAGCTCGTCGATGAGCCGCTGCACGGAGACCACCCGGCCGGGCTGGCTGGCGAGCATGACGAGGACGGCGCGCTGCTTCGGCGTGCCGGTGTCGACGGGACCGTCCGGACCCGAGACCTCGAGCGGGCCCAGGACGTGGAACTGGAGGATGCGCCCTCCTCCCGACCGATCGGCGAAACCGTGCTGAACGGGCCGAAGCCCGCGTCGACGGCGCCGCGACGAGCGTACGGGCCGGGCCGGGCCGCGGGGGAGTCCAGGAGCTGGATGAAGACCCGAAACGGCGAGGCCGGACCAGCCGAACGGGCGGCGCCCTACGCTTGGCGCATGAGCGTCGTCGAGGACATCGGCAAGAGCAGGTACGTCAGCCTCACCACCTTCCGGCGCAGCGGCACAGGCGTCGCGACCCCCGTGTGGCACGCGCTGCACGACGGCGAGCTGTTCGTGGTGTCCGCCGCGGATGCCGGCAAGGTCAAGCGGATCCGCAACGACGGCCGGGTCACGGTGACGGCCTGCGACGTCCGGGGGCGGGTCAAGCCCGGGGCGCCGAGCGCGACCGGGACGGCGCGGCTGCTGGACGACGCGGGGACGCAGGCGGCCCGCGGGTACATCGAGCGCAAGTATCTGCTGTCCCGCCTGGGCAACGGTCTGAGCCGGCTGCTGCGCCTGCGCCGGCCGGACTCGATCGGCATCGTGATCAGCATCTGACCGGCGATAGGGACGACGGGGGACACGGAAGAGGGCCCGGGCGACGCGCGACCCGGGCCCTCAACACGTGGTACCGCTAGCTCAGCGTGACGGCCGTGTCGTCGATGACGAAGGAAGTCTGCAGCGACGAGTCCTCGCTGCCGCTGAACTTGATGCTCACCGTCGAACCGGCGAAGGAGTTCAGGCTGAAGCTCTTGAGCTGGTAGCCGGAGGCCTTGTTCAGGTTGGACAGCGTGCCCAGCGTGGTCGAGCCGGCCGAGATGGTCAGCTTGTCGTACTGGGTGGTGGTCGTCGTCTCAGCCGAGTCGATGTGCACGTAGAACGTGAGTGTCGCCGTGCAGCCGGCCGGGATGGTGACCGACTGGTTGATCGCCTCGGTGTGCGTCGAGCCGTAGCCGTCCAGCCAGGAGCTGTACGTGCCACCGTGGGCGGCCTGGCCCTGGCTGGCCCACTGGCCGATGGTGCCGGTGGTGCCGGACCAGTTCGCCGTGCCGGACTCGAAGCCGGGGTTGAGCAGCTTCTGGCCCGTGCAGCCGCCGGTCGGCGGCGTGGTGGTGGGCGGAGCGGTCGTCGGCGGCGCGGTGGTGGGCGGCGGCGTGGTGCCACCGGTGCAGGTCGGGTCGCCCGACTGCGCCGGCACGGACACCGCGTCCCACGCGGCCTTGACCGTGTTGAACTGGGTGCAGCTGCCCGGGAACAGGTTCTTGGCCGCGGTCAGCGTCCAGGTGCGGTACTTCAGGTACGACGACGACGAGGTCTTCATCAGCATCGCGTTGTACATGACCTTGATGGCGTTCTGGATGCCCAGCGGGTTGCTGACGGTCGAGCTGTTGCAGGTCGGGCTGGCGGGCTGGCCGTTACCGGCGGAACCCTGGGCCATCAGGTAGAACCAGTGGTTGCCGGGGCCGGCGGCCGCGTGGACCTCCTGCGACGGCGTGCTGCTGGAGTAGCAGTTGGAGTCGCCGACGGCCGACGGGTTGTACATGTTGCGGATCGGGCCGCTGCCGACGAGGTTGACCTCCTCGCCGACCAGGTAGTCCGGCGGGTCGTTCGGGTTGTTCGCGTACCACTCGGTGGCCGCGCCGAACGTGTCCGCGACGAACTCCTGGGTGCCGCTCTTGGAGATACCGCCCGGCGTGTGGTCGTCGATGCCGTGGCCGTTCTCGTGGCCGACGACGTCGGCGGAGGCGATCCACTGACCGGCGGTGTTCTTGCCGATCTGGACCTGGGTGCCGTCGTAGTAGGCGTTCTGGTCGTTCAGGCCGACCCGCAGCGGCCAGCCGCCGCCGGCGCCGTCGAAGCCGTTACGGCCGAGCCACGACGACAGCATCGAGATCTCCTGCTGCGCGACGTACAGCGCGTCGACGCAGCCGGTCTCGCGGTTGGTGCCGGTCCCGTTGCCCCACACGTCGTCCGAGCCGCTGAACG
This sequence comes from Dactylosporangium sp. CA-092794, assembly GCF_050948465.1. Taxonomy (NCBI): domain Bacteria; kingdom Bacillati; phylum Actinomycetota; class Actinomycetes; order Micromonosporales; family Micromonosporaceae; genus Dactylosporangium; species Dactylosporangium sp. CA-092794. The sequence goes on from NZ_CP192044.1 coordinate 3,843,117, forward strand.
TGGTGTTGTTCGCCGCGTCCTGGCAGGACAGGCCCGTGATGGACGGGTCCTTGAGGCTGTAGGTGCTGCCGGAGTGCGTGGTGTTGAGCGTCACCGAGCCGTTGATCCAGCCGGTGCCGGAGCCCTCCATCACGTGCTCGGTCGTGTTGAGCACGGCGCCGGTCAGCGCGTCGACGTCGACGCTGAGCCGGCTCACGCCCTCCGCGCCGATGCCGTTCAGCGTGGTCTCGTAGGCGAGCTTCGCCGCGCCGTCGAGCGTGTAGACGACGAGCTTGGTGCCCTCGACGTTGCTGACGGAGGTCAGCTGCTTGCGGGCGACCGCCTCGGCGTCCGAGGCCTTGATCTTCGCGGTGGTCGAGAGGTTGCCGATCGCCTTGGTCTGCGACACCGACGTGTACGTCGTCGCGCCGGACTTGTCGGTGACGACGACGAAGTCGCCGCCGACGACGGGCAGGCCCTTGTAGGTGCGGTCGTACGCGATGTACTTCGAGTTGCCGTAGGCCGTGACCGACTTCTGCACGTAGGCGTCGTCGGTGCTGGGCTGGATCGCGCTCGGCTTGCTCTTGACGAACGAGTCGACCTGCAGGGCGGCGGCGGCGTTGGAGACCTCGACCCCCTCCGCGGAGGGGGCTGGGGGCGAGGCTTGCACGGCCGCGGCCGTGCCGGCTGTTACCAGCCCGACCGCGAACACACCGGCCGCTGTAGCGAACCGTGGTGAGAGCTTCAAAGGGTGCCTTCTTTCAGCAACGACCCACCCCACCGGGGAATGTTGACGGGGTGCGCCGGAACCAATGGAGACACGCGCTCGTCGAAACGTGTGGTTGACCGGCGTGCGCGCCGTACGGCCGGCCTGCCTCCCCATCGACTTGCAGCGATGCGGTGACGATCACACATTCATCAATCTTTGGACAAGAGTCGATTCCCTAGCTTGACCCTCGCCCCCACCCTGTACTTCGGGTGGTGAAACATGTTGGAAATCTTGCGCTCCGTAGAGACCGGGCCGGAAATACCGCTACTCCTCGTTAACTTTTAACTGGCAAGTAGCTCTTTGTGAGTGATCGACGTCGGTCCGTGGTGGTGTTAGGGTGCCTCGGTGAACGCCGAGCCGATCGACGCGGTGGCCGCCGTCGTCTCGGAATACGGGATCGCGGGGCGCCGGCTGCGCGAGCTGATCGCCCGCCTGACCGAGTCCACCGCGACCCTCGACGATCTCGTCCGCGACTTCGCCGTGCCGCGCCGCACGGTCGAGGCGCTGCTGCGCGCGGCCGGGCCGGACGTGCACGCCGAGGCCGGGCGCTTCACGATCGTTTCGTCGATGCGGCAGCGGTACCGTGCGTGCTTCGGCGCCGACGCCCTGCACCACGACCCCGAGGTGCCGGACATGGCCGGGCTCGTCGCCGCCGCCCCCGCCGCCGACCAGGAGCTCGACCACGTCTCGGCCACCGCGGAGACGGCCGAGCGCCGCGCCCGCTGGCTCGCCACCACCTACGACCTGGCCGGCGCCCACCTGGTGTGCATCGGCGACCACGACCTGACCTCGCTCGCCGTGCGCCGAGCCGTCCCCGGCCTGCGGGTCAGCGTCGTCGACGTCGACGAGCGCCTGCTGGCCTACATCGACGCCCAGCGCGCCGGCATCGCCTGCTACTCCGCCGACCTGCGCTTCGGCCTGCCGCCGGTGCTCGCCGGCAGCGCCGACCTGATCTTCTCCGACCCGCCGTACACCCCCGAGGGCGTGCAGTTGTTCCTCGGCCGGGGCGCCCAGGCACTGCGCGACCGCACCAACGGCCGGCTCGTCATGGCCTACGGCTTCAGCCCGCTGACCCCGGCGCTGGGCCTCAAGGTCCAGCGCGCCCTGCTCGACCTCGACCTGGTCATCGAGGCGATGCTGCCGGCCTTCAACCGCTACCACGGCGCCCAGGCCGTCGGCAGCGCCAGCGATCTCTACGCGTGCCGCCCGACCTCGGGCACCTGGCAGGTCCTGGACCGCCGGCTCGACCGGCTGGCCGGCTCGGCCAACATCTACACCCACGGCGGCCGCTCGCTGGAGGGCACCGCGGCCCGCGGCCCGGCCCGCGTCCTCGGCGGCGGCCCGCTCGCCGCGGACGAGGTCTCCCTCGACCTGACCGCCGACCCCGGCCCGTGGCTGGCCCGGGTGCTGCTCGCCCTCAACGCGCCCGCGGTGACGCTGCTGGTCGCCAACAACCACCCCGACCTGCGCGACGAGCCCTCCCAGGCGGCCCTGCGCGCCCTGGTCGCCGCGAAGTACGACCTGAGCCTGCGCCGCAGCACCCCCGGCCCCCGCCAGGCCACCGTCGAGGCGACCCGCCGCCCCGCGCCCGGCCCCGCCGACGTGGCCGGCTGGCTGCTCACCCACGCCCACGGCAAGGTCGGCAACGTGCTGCGGGATGCCTTGCTGCGCGCGGATCCGACCCTGGCCAGGTCGGCCGCCCGGACCCGGGCCGAGGCGCTGGCCGCCCGGCCCGAGCACCTCGACGCGCGCCTGCTCGACCTGCCCCGGCACGCCATCGTCACCCTCCTGACAGCGGGACAGGCCATCCGATAGTCCGCACAGGTTCAGGGTTCAAGGCGCCTCCGGCGCGGAGGGCCTGAAGAGGTGCGGCTTTGGGTGGAGCGCTATTCATGGTGGTAGCGGCACTGCACGATCTGGACGGTGTCGTCGACGATCCGGTGCACGAGCCGGTGCTCCTGGTCGATGCGGCGGGACCAGAAGCCGGCCCAGTTGCCGCGAAGCTGTTCGGGCTTGCCGATGCCCTGGTGGCCGTTGCGGCGGATGTCCTCGATCAGCGCGTTGACCCGGCGGAGCAGCTGACGGTCCTGCTGCCAGCTCAGGTAGTCCTGCCAGCCCCGGGAGGCGAACTGGACCTTCACGCGGCTTCCGCGTCGCCGTCCGGGTCGATCAGGTCGTGCACCTCGCCGCCGCCGGCGCGCAGTTCCTCGATGGCCTCGTTCAGCCGCCGAGCGTTGGCGGGGCTGGCCATCAGGTAGGCCGTCTCCTTCAGCGACTCGTACTCGCGCAGCGAGATGATGACCGCGGCCTCACGTCCAGACCGCGTGACCACAACCTCTTCGGCATCGTCCACGACCTGGTCGATACAGCAACCAGCCGCACCGAGCCCGGACCACGCCGAAGCTGAAACCGTTGTGCTGCGACGGGTTCAGCTCGTCCCGCTGCCGAGACGTTGTATCAACGCCTCGGTAGCGCAATGATTGGACACATGACCATCGCCGCATGGCCCGTGGCTCATCGTAGTCAGCTTGTTCATGCGTACAAGCCTGGCGAACGCTCAGCCTCGGAGGGCCCGTTCCGGACGCTACGAAAGCACGCTTGGGCAACGTCTGGCGTCCGGGTCACGCCTCGCCATGGAAGTCGGCTTGAAGGTCAATTGACCATATTTAGCTCCCTCAATCTGGAGTCAGCTCGGCTCGCTAGGCACGGAAACAGGGAAGCGGCTGTGCGCATCGCAGCTGCGGCGACCACCCTGGAGTCTGGGCCTACATTCAGATCTCTTAGTGAGATCCTCGCCGAAATGCCCGCATTGGATGCCAAAGACGTGGTGGATGGCGTTATTCCCGACCCTGCGCCTGAAGGATTGATGCGGGCGCTCAGAGCCGTGGCGCACGAGACTGAGCGGATTCGCGACCACGTAGCAGGCGCCGAGCTCGCAGAGATCATCGTCGGCCGGGTCAAGGAAATACACGAAAGTTATGTGCTCCTTGTGCTGATGAGTGGTCCCGAGACACTCATCCCACGCTGGATGGCGCGTGCGGCTGGGAGAGCTACGGTGGGCGCCCTCCTAGCTCTTGTGACGGACAAGCTTGACGGTGCCAGTGCTGTCGTTGAGGCTCTGCCAGCGATAGACGTCAACGACGATACACAGATAGGCGCTTTTACGCCGTTCGGGCGAAGTGACAAGCGGGCGCTCAGCATCACTGCTGCTGATGAGCGCTTGCTTGCCGGAGAACCAGAACCCCTACACGTGCTGATACCGGTCGCGGTCCAGCGATGACCGAGCCCGAGTGGCTTGTCCGCGCGGGTCGGGCAGACGACCGGGAGATCCTTGCCTCGTTCTCCTGCGCGGATCTGGCACACGCATGGGAGCTTGAAGTAGAGCATTTCATCCAGAAGCAACTGCTGGACGAATGGGCTTTGGCGCCCCAGCGCGGCTGACGACGATCCGCGGCTCCTGCTCGGCTTCACTATGCAGGGAGATCTGTTCGGTGTGGCGGCGCACGAGCGAGTATTTTTGCAACGACAAGATGGCGCGAAGTTCGCCGCCACTAAGCTGGAAATTGTCGCGTTGGCAAAGAGTTGGCAGAGGCGACGATTTGCGGCCGGTGATCGAGCGAGTGACGTGCTGATGTCGGCCGCAATGGCCGATATCGCCGAACGAGTGCCGCCACGCGACGCTCGCGTCTTTGCAATCGTGCACGAAGACAACCTGCGCAGCCTGGCGCTTTGTCGTCGACATGGCCTCGTTCAAGAGTTGAGCCGCGCGCATCCGCAGTATCGCCGACCTATCACTGCCCACCGCTCGTCGCCCTAGACGAGTGATTCGTGTGCCCAGCAGAACTGGAGGTGAGACCGTGAGCGGGCCAGGGCTCCGGCAAGGTAGTTGTATGACCGGTTCAGGTGATTCCGAGTAGTTGGAGTGGTCGGTAGGGGTTTCTGCTGTTGTGGCGGAGCACCTGGATGATCATCGAAAGGCCACGCCCGCCCCTATACCGCCACAATCCGGAGCGTCCACACCCAACCACCCGCAACGGTCATATCGCTACCTTGCCGGATCCCTAGGGTGCCGATGCTCTCTCGGGTGTGGAGGCGGAATATGTCGCGGAGGATCGGCGCCTCGGTGTCGTGCGGGACGAGTTTGGCGGTGGTGGGCACCGCGGGTGGCCGGGTGCCCACCGCCAGCAGTGCGGTCAGCGGGTAGCGCACGCCGCGTGGGTCACGCGGGGTCTGCAACCGCGGTCAGCGCGCGCGGCAGGCCGCTGTGTTCGCCACCGGTGACGGCGCGGCCGGGCTGATGGCGGTGGATGCCGTGACGGCCAGTACCGAGATGAACGACGATGCCATCGGCGGGTGCCGCCTTCCTCGGAGCCGTGAAGCGTCACACTCCATGATCATCGATGCGGCCTCACCCGCTTCCTTCGCCTCCGCAGCGGCCAATCACGCTTCAAACCCACTGGTCAAAGGCTTCCCGCCCGCCTATGCAATGGCCCTGACAATGACGCACCTGGCTACCCGGAACCAGCTGAACAGTTGCTCGGAAAACCTCCGGGTGCCGACCTGTGGATCGACCGGACTCGACCGGTTATCCTAGTTGCGCAGCAGCTCGCATCGGCGATGGATCGGTGGTGGCGCTGCGTGACCTGTCATCGTCTACCACCCCATTCTGTCAATGTGGCGACACAGTTTATTGATGTGTCGTTGGCTGTGGCGCAACTGCGCCGTTGCGCATCCCTGATAATGTCCATCTTTGGGAAAATTCCGACAAGCTAGCGTATTGCCGCCGCAATGTCCGCGCGCTCGAGGTTGATCTGGATGGATATAATCACCGAGTAGACGGATACAATCACCGAGCCGGCGCGTCGGGCCACCCTCGGAGGGGACTGATGGAACTGCGACTCCTCGGCCCGCTTGATCTTGTCATAGGTGACCGCTCGCTCCACATCGGCGGGCCGCGGCAGCAGGTCATCCTGGCCATGCTCGCGTTGAACGTCAACAAGGTGACCTCGATCGACACCCTCATCGAGGCGGTCTGGCAGACGACTCCTCCGATCACCGCCCGTGGCCAGGTCCAGGTGTGCATCTCGGGGTTGCGCAAACTGTTCACCGAGGCCGGTTTCCCGGAGGCGATCAGCACCCGGGAGCCCGGTTACACGCTGCGGCTGGCGCCAGAATATATGGACAGCCTGAGGTTCGTTAAGCAACTCGCCGCAGCGAGGGTCCACATCGACGCCGGCCGCACCGTCGACGCGGTCACCACGCTCCGGGCGGCGCTGGCGTTATGGCGCGGCCCGGCCCTTGCCGGGGTGCAGAGCGAGCTCGTCCGGCGCGGCGCAACCGGGGTGGAGGAGTTACGGGCCGCCGCGATCGAGGACCGACTCCGCCTGGAGCTCAAGCTCGGCTGGCACCTGGAGCTTGTTCCCGAGCTCCAGTCACTGATCGGCGAATACCCGCTGCGCGAGCGGCTGTACGGATATCTCATGCTGGCGCTTTACCGGTGCGGTCGCCAGGCCGAGGCGCTGGGGATCTACCGCCGGGCCCGCGCCACGCTGATCGGAGAGGTCGGCGTGGAGCCCGGTCCGGAGCTCCAGGATCTCGAGCGGGCCATCCTGCACCGGGACCCGTCGATCGACGGTCCGCGGGTCGAGGCGGTGCACGAGGCGCCGGCGGTGCGCAGCGAGCCGCTGCCGGAGCTGGGCCGGCGGATGTTGCCGCGGCAGCTGCCGGCGGGCATCGCGGACTTCACCGGCCGGGTCGTCGAGATCGAGGAGATCACCCGGCTGCTGTCCGAGCGGGAGGCCCGCCACGCGATGCAGATCGTGGCACTGTCCGGCCGGGGTGGCGTCGGCAAGTCGAGCCTGGCGGTACATGTGGCGCACATCCTCAACGAGCGGTTCGAGGACGGGGTCCTCTACGCCGAGTTACGCGGCTCCACCGGCGGCGACGGGACCGCCATGCAGTTGGCGCGGTTCCTGCGCGCGTTGGGCATGCAGGGCGCCGCGATCCCGGACGAGGTGGGCGAGCGGGTGGCGCTCTACCGCAGCTGCCTGGCGTCGCGGCGGGTGCTGGTCCTGCTCGACGACGTGATCGACGAGGAGCAGGTGCTGCCGCTGTTACCGGGTAGCCCGACGTGCGCGGTGATCACCACCAGCATCCATCGACTGACCGGCATACCCGGCGCGCACCACGTCACCGTCAACGCGTTCGGGCCGAACGAGTCGATCGAGATGCTCAGCCGGATCATCGGTCCGGCCCGGGTGGAGAGCGAGCAGACGGCGGTCGCCGAGCTGGGCGAGCTCTGCGACGGGTTACCCCTGGCCCTGCGTATCGCGGCGGCCCGGCTGTCGTCCCGGACGCGTTGGCCGGTCAGCCGGCTCGTGCACCGGCTGCGCGACGAGGTCGGGCGGCTGGACGAGCTGGAGCACCGCGGCTGGGAGTTACGGTCCAGCATCGCGCTGACCCACGAGAGCCTCGACGAGTCCGCGGAGCGGTTGTTCCTGCTGCTGTCGATGATCGGGGCCACGGACGTCGCGTCGTGGATCGGTGCGGCGCTGCTCGATACCGATCTGTCCACCGCGGAGGAGACCCTCGAGCGGCTGGTCGACGCGCACGTGCTGGAGATGGTGGAGTTCCCGGACGCCAGGGGTGTGCGGTACCGGTTCCACGACCTGATCCGAGTCTACGCGCGGGAGCAGCTGGCGAAGATCGAGCCCGGCGAGCGGGACGCGGCGCTGGTCAGGGTCCTCGGCGCGTGGCTGGCGCTGGCCGAGTTCGCGCACAGCAAGGAGTACGGCGGCGACTACACGATCATCCACGGCTCGGCGCCCCGCTGGCGTCCGCAGAACGCCGACCTGGGCTTGATCGTCAGCGACTCGATGGACTGGTGGGACAGCGAGCGTCCGGCGCTGGTGGCCGCGGTGCGCCAGGCGGCCGACGCCGGGCACCACGAGGTGTGCTGGGACCTGGCGCTCAGCTGCACCACGCTGTTCGAGTCGCGGGGCTACTACGACGACTGGAAGGAGGTCGTCGGCGTCGCCCTCGCCGCGGTGCAGCGCGCCGGGAGCCCCACCGGGATCGCCGCCATGACGTACTTGACGGGCACGCTGCTCATGTTCCAGAGCCGGTTGACCGAGGCGGCGGACTGCTTCCGGCGGGCCATGGACCTGTTCGAGGCCCAGGGACACGACCACGGCAGGGGACTCGTGCTGCGCAACTGGGCCCACGTGGACGGTCTGCAGGGCAACAGCGACGAGATGATGGCGAAGTACGGTCGCGCGCTGGCCCTCCTGCAGGACGTCGGCGACCGCATCGGCGCCGCGCACGTCATGCGCAGTCAGGCGAAACACTGGCTCGCCAGTGGCGACCTGACCACCGCCCGGCAACTGCTGGGTCCGGCTCTGGACATCTGCCGCGAGGTGGGCTGCGTCCGCGTCGAGTCGCAGGTGCTGCACAGCTTCGCGGAGCTGCACACCATCGCCGGCGACCTGGATCTGGCCCGCGAGCAGCTCAACCGGGTGCTGCGGGTGGTCCGGGACCGCGGCGACCGGATGGGTGAGGCGCACGTGCTCTACGGGCTGGGTATCGTGCGTTACCAGGAGGGCCGGCTGGACACCGCGCGGGCCATGGTCACGCACGCGCTGGAGATGGCCCGCGACTGCGGCGACCTGATGATCGAGGCGAAGTCCCACTTCACCCTCGGGGAGATCGAGATCGCCCAGGGTGACCGGGAGTCCGGCGTCACCCACCTGCGCGCCGCGGCGCGTCTGTTCGAGGATCTCGGCGCGACCGCGTGGGCGGCGCAAGCGCGGGTGCTGCTGCCGGCCGTCGAGGGTAGCGACACCGACGCCGACTCCTACTCCGCGCTCACCGAGAGCTGATCCGGCGGAGCATCCAGGCCGCGTTCGCCAGGGACCCTGGCCCCGCCGCAGCGCCGGCCGGCCGCTGCCGTGCGTACAAAGGCCGGCGAATCCCATTGAAAGCGAACTGGAGGCCGCCCGAAAGCGGCCGGTGATGTGATGTCAGGGGCACAAGACGACGTGGTCGGTTGCCGCCCCGGTCATCATTTCTTCGACATCGACGGACGCGAGGTCGAAATGCCGCACGTGAATATCAAATACTTTCCGGTCGCCCTGTCCGAGACCCAGGAGTCGGTACTGCTGCAAAAAGTGACGGACGCCGTGACAACTGCGTTCGGGGTTGACGAAGGCGTGGTGTCGATTTCCCTCGAACCGGTCGAAAAGGACCAGTGGACCGAGCGCGTGTACCGTCCCGAAATCGTCAACCGCACCGACGTCCTGCGCAAGGTCCCGAACTACTGAAGCGGAAGGACCGGTCCGGTGGAGGACCTGCCAAAGTTACTGCGGACGCTCCGGGAGGACCTGCGCACCGTCGTCGAGCGCGATCCGTCCGTACACACCAAGCTCGAGGCACTGCTGCACCCCGCGCTTCCGGCGGTCTGGACCCATCGCCTGGCCCACCGGTTGCACCGGCGCGGCTGGCGCGTCCTGGCCCGGCTGGCGATGACGATGGCCCGGGCGGTCACCGGCGTGGAGATCCATCCGGGTGCGGTGCTGGGCCGCCGGGTGTTCGTCGACCACGGTGCATCGGTGGTGATCGGTGAGACCGCGGTCGTCGGCGACGACGTCACCATCTACCCCCAGGTGACCCTCGGCGCGGTCGGCTGGCGCCGGGACAACCTGCGAACCGAGGGCGAGCGCCGGCACCCCAAGATCGGCGCCGGCGTCCTGCTCGGCACGAACGCCACCGTGCTCGGGCCGGTCGAGATCGGTGAGGGTGCGGTCATCGGCGCGCAGGCGCTCGTCGTCGACGACGTACCCGCGTTCGCCCGGGTGCTGGCACCCGTCGCCGGTCCGCATCGCCGCGGCCGCGCGGCGGAGCGCCGAGGCGAGCCCGGCCAGCCGCACGCCGTCGAGCTGTTGCGGCACAACGCATCGGCCGGCTCCTGGTGAGTGCGCCGGCACCCGGACGACATTTGCTAACGACACTGGAGGTGGGACTCATGGGCCAGACCGTGCAAGCGACGCGCCGCGTCGCGGACAGCATCGAAGACCTGATCGGCAACACACCGCTGCTGCGTCTGCCGGTGGACGGCGGCGCACCCGGCGTCGAGGTATTAGCCAAGCTCGAGTCCGCCAACCCGATGGCGAGCATCAAGGACCGGGCGGCCCTGTTCATGCTCCGCGCCGCGGAGGCGGCCGGGCTGATAGGCCCGGGCGGCACCGTGATCGAGGCGACCTCCGGCAACACTGGGATCGCACTGGCGGCCCTGTGCGCCGCCCGCGGCTACCGGTGCGTGATCGTCATGCCGGACAGCGCGACGGTGGAACGGATCGGACTGCTGCGCGCGCTGGGTGCCGAGGTGGTCCTCTCCCCGCGGGAGCAGCGCTACCAGGGCGCCATCGACAAGGCCGAGGAACTGCAGGCCGAACTGCCGGGGTCGTGGTTTCCCCGCCAGCACGCCAACGCGGACAACGTACGGGCTCACCGCGAGACGACCGGACCCGAGATCTGGGCCGACACCCACGGCGGGGTCGACATCCTGGTCTGCGGCATCGGCACCGGTGGCACGCTGTGCGGTGCCGCGTCCTACCTGAAGGAACAGAACCCCGCCGTCGCCGCCGTCGCCGTCGAACCGGCGGCCTCGCCGCTGCTGTCCCAGGGATTCGCCGGCACCCACGCCATTCCCGGGCTCAACGGCGGCTTCGTGGCACCCACCACCGACCTCACCTTGATCGACTCGGTCCTGACGGTCACCGACGCCGAAGCCCTGGACACCGCCAAGTGGCTCGCGCGCCGGGTCGGCGTGCTCGCCGGCATCTCGTCCGGCGCGGCGGTGCACGGCGCGCTGCGCGTCGCGCGTCGCGCGGAGAACGCGGGCAAGACGATCGTCGTCGTGCTCCCGGACACCGGCGAACGGTACCTGAGCGTCTGGTCGACCGAGACCGAACCGTCCGCGACCGTCCCGTCAGGAGAGCGACGATGAACCCCGAGAAGACGCTGCTGCTCGTCGGCGGCCTAGATGAGACCCTGGTCAAGGCGAAGGAACTGGGCCTCGATGTCCTGCTGCTGCAGCACCCCGGCAAGGTGACCGAGGAGCAGGAGACCTACGCGGACGTCCGGCACGTGCTCGACTACACCGACTGGTCGCTGACCCGGCCGCTGGTCGAGCAGTTGTACGAGACGTACGGGTTCACCGCCGCGGTGTCGTTGACCGAGCCGGGGCTCGAGATCGCCGGCCGGATCAACGATCTGTTCGACCTCGGCGGCACCGGCTACGACGTGGCGCACCGCATCCGCGACAAGTGGACGATGCGGCAGCACCTGGCGCGGTACGACCCCGCCGCGGTCGGCGCCGCGCTGCTGGTCACCCGGGAGGACCTGGATTCCTTCGGTACACGCTACGGCTTCCCGTTCATCGTCAAGCCCACCGACGCCACCGCTAGCATCGGCGTGTTCCGGGTCGACGGCCCGGCCGACCTCGACCGGGTGTGGAGCCGGGTCGCCGAGCTGCGCGGCACCCGGACCGACCGCATCTCCGACATGTACGTGCTCGAGGACTTCCTGATGGAGGAGTACGTTTACGGCCCGGAGTTCAGCGTCGAGTCGTTCAGCTTCGCCGGCCGGCACGTGGTCGTCACCATCACCGAGAAGTTCTCCGGCGAGGGCCACTTCGCCGAACTGGGGCACGCGGTGCCCGCTCGGCTGGACGAGGAGACCTGGGACTCGATCCGCGAGTCCGTGGCCGTCTTCCTGGACCGGATGGGCTTCCGGGACGGCGTCTGCCACACCGAGGTCAAGGTCGACCCGCGCGGCCCCACCGTCATCGAGGGGCACAACCGCTTCGGCGGCGACGCCATCCCGGACCTGGTCCGGGCGGCCTACGGGGTGGACCTGACGACCCTCGCGGTCGGCTGGCCGTTCGGTCTGGTGGACGAACTGCCCGACCGGCCGCGGGCACACGCCGGTGCGTGCGCACGGTTCATCGTCGGCGAGCCCGGCAGCGTACTGTCGATCGACGGTGTGCAGCGGGCCACCGAGCAGCCGGGCGTCCTCGCCGTGCGGATCACCGCGAAGGTGGGCGACCCGGTGCACGCGTTGCGCGACAACTGGGACCGGCTCGGGCTGGTCGCGGTCACCGCGGCGGACACCGACGCGGCCGTCCAACGCGCCGCGGACGTCATCCGCGACACGGTCGACATCCGGATCGCCGGCGACGGCGGGCAGATCCACGTCGCCCGGGTCGCCGAGGTGGCCGACCGGGTCACCGCGGCGGTGGGTCGGTCATGAGCGTCCTGGTCTTGCACCGCAACCCGTTCGAGCCGTTCCCCTACGACCGGTGGCTCGCCGACTATCCCGGTGAGATCGTCGTGCTGGCCGCCGCCGACAAGCTGCGCAGCTTCGGCGAGCCGGTGCCCACCGGCAATCTCGGGTTCGACCGGCTGGAGTTCCTGGAACGCTTCGACGACGACGAGGAGGTCCGCAAGCACGCGCTGGAGTTGGCCGTCGAGTTCACCGTCGACCGGGTCGTCGCGCACCACGAGGCGGACGTGGACACCGCGGCGTGGTTGCGTGAACGGTTGAACCTGCCCGGCGCGTGGCCGGCCGACCTGCTCCCGTTCCGCGACAAGGCTCTGATGAAGCGGCTCGCGCAGCGCGCCGGCGTCGAGGTCGCCCCGCACACGGTGGCGGGCACCGCCGCCGAGGCGCTGGCGTTCGCCGAGGCGCACGGCTTTCCCGTGGTGCTCAAGGAACGCGCCGGCTACAGCGCGATCGGGCTCAGGATCCTGCACGACCGCGCTGCACTGGCGGACTCGCTTGCCGAGGCGTACTCCGCCGGCCCGCGCACGGACCTGTTGATCGAGGCGTTCGTGCCGGGCCGGATGTGCCACGTGGACGGGCTCGTGATCGACGGCCGGATCGTGCTGGCCTGGCCCTCGCAGTACCAGTACGATCTGGCGTCGTTCGGCTCGGACCCCGGTGCGCGGGTCGACCTCACCCTCGACCCGGACGACCCCCTCACCGACCGCCTGCTCGCGATGACGGCTCGCCTGGTGACGGGGCTCAAGCGCGCGGAGGGCCGGCAGTACCCGCACGCCTTCCACGCGGAGATCTTCCACACCCCTGACGACCGCCTGGTGCTGTGCGAGATCGCGAGCCGCCCGGGCGGCGCCAAGATCCGGGAGGTGTTCCACGCCATGTTCGGCATCAACCTGGGCGAGTACGCCACCCGCGCCCAGCTCGGCCTGCCCCTGCCGGCGCTCGCGGAAACCCTGCGCGGCGGCCCGCCGCCGCGTCCCCGGGTGATGTCCGGCCAGGTGCTGATGATGAAGCGACCGGGCGTGGTGCGGGCGGTTCCCGAGGCCCCTGCCGAGTCGTGGGTGGAGCGGTTCTGGGTGTACGCGCAGCGGGGTCAGACCATCCCCGCGGCGTCGGGTTCAGCGGACTTCCTCGCCGCCGCGATCGCCACCGCCGCGACCCGCACCGAGTGCGAGCACCGGCTCCGCACCCTCGGCGCACGGCTGGTGTCCCAGACCGACATCGTTGCGGAACCCTGAGAACCGAGGAGGCCACCCGGGACCGGGGGAGCAACCAGGACCGGGGAGCAACCTGAGCACAGACGACGATCGGCGCGGCTGGATTCTCCCAGCCGCGCCGTTGTGTTCCGGTGTCACTCGCCGTACAGGAAGACGCCGGCGGCCCGGGTGCTGGCGTTGGCGCTGATGCTGATCACCGCGTCGGTGCTGCTCGGCAGCGCCCGGGCATAGGCGCCGGCGTAACCGTCGGGCATCACGTACATGCCCCAGACCGCCCACCAGTCCTCGACCTGCCCGGTCCGTGGGTCCACGACCGGCTCCGCCCGTGGGGTCACCCGCTCCTGCACCACGCAGCCGGCGACGGACGCCTGCTTGATGGCCAGCCACCACTGCTCGTCGTCGGTCTCCCAGCCGGGCACGATCCCCGAGCCGCCGTTGGTCGCGTTCGGCTTGAGGATCAGCTCCTCGCGCCGTTCGCGGCACTCCGCCAGAGTGTCCTCGTCGTCCACCGTGGACGGTCCGCCGAGTGCGCGGGTCCACGGCAGTACCCGGTCGATCAGGGCCAGTTCCTCGGCGCTGAATCGGTCGTGCCAACGCGGGTCGGACAGCAGCGCCAGGCAACCCTTGTTGCCGTAGAGGCTGCTGGCCATCGGCGTGAACAGCACCGCCGTGCCGGCCTCGTGGGCCCGGAAGATCGGCTCGACCAGCGCCTCGCCGTCCGGCAGCGCGCACGTCTCGTCGACCGCGAAGGTCCGCAGGATGACGTCGATCGGGACGTCGCCGAGGTAGAGCTTGCCCGACCGTTCCACGACGTCGCCGACCTCGCCGAGGTGGAAGTCGAGGCCCAGCTCGCGCAGCCGGCGGCGCAGCGAGCGCCAGATGGCGCCGAGGTTCGTCATCCCGCCGGGCGACTCCAGCAGCGCGACGACCGGTTCCCGGCCGGGTGCCACCGCCTCGCCGGCCCGGCGCAGCGTCGTGGCCGCGTGCTGCGTGGTGTCGGTGAAGCTGAGCCGGTGCGCGTCGGCGAACGCGGCGAACGCGTCCACCGTCAGCAGGCCGGCGGGGATGCCCTGCGACTTGTCGATCCCGCCGAGTTCGCTGGCGATGTTGAACTCCAGCAGGCGGAAGCGCGTACCGTCGTGGTAAAGATCGGCGCGGCCGTACAGCGGCGGGGCGACATCGCCGAGCCGGCGCATCAGTGCTTCCGCGCGCGGGTCGATCCGCAGCTGCGCGCAGTACCGGCCGAAGTCGCCGTCGAACAGCCGGTGCGGTAGCGAGGTCATCAGGTGGAACAGGCCGACGACGTCGTCGGCGAAGGCGTGCATCTCGGCCGCGGCGGCGAACAGCGGCCGGGCGAGCAACCGGCCGTCGACCGTCGCGGCGATCTCGGCCGGCAGCGCCGCGTCGTCCATCGCGGTGCGCAGCGGGCTGCCCGGCGCCAGGCACTGCTCGACGTAATGTCGGGTCACGGGGTCAGTCATGGTCCGTTCTCCTTTGTGTCCGGTAGGGACGGGTGGTTGGTCACCATCCGAACTACGCCTTGGCGCTGACCGGGGTGACGAGCTCGTCCCGGGCGGTGGGGCGGGCGAGGAGGACACGGTACTGCTGCACGATGACCAGCCCCATCGCCGCGTAGAGCAGCGCGATGCCCCACGGCGGGACCACCGAGCCGATGGTGATGAACAGCGCCGCGATCCCCTGCGCCAACCGGAGGTTTAGGTTGTACACCGCCATGTAGCGGGTGCGGGAGTTCTCCGGCACCATGTTGGCCAGCATCGTCTGCCGCACCGGCACGCTCATCAGCTCGCCGACCGTGAACACCAGACCGGCGATCAACAGAGCCCAGCCGATGTCGCTGACCGCCAGCACCATGTAGCCGCCCACGAACATGGCGGTGCCGAGGTACAGCACCGCGCGGTCGGAGAACCGGCGGAACAGCACGTGCGCGAACAGCATGAGCGCCACCACCAGGATGGTGTTCTCCGCGCGCAGGATGCCCAGCATTCGCACGCCGTCGACCCGGACGGCGAAGGACCCGACCTCGACCAGGTTCTGCACCGGCAGGTGCAGGTTCAGCCGTACGGCCACGTAGTTGATGATCTGCAGCTCGATCCCGAGGATCAGCGTGGCCGCCACCATCAGCCGGATGAACCCGCTGTCCCGCAGTACCAGCGCGTAGCCGGCGGTGAACTCCTTCAGCCGCGAGGTGCGCGGCGCTGCGTCCGCCGCGTTCGGAAGGGTCTCCGGGATCAGCAGGTACGTGGTGACCACGATCCCGGCGGTACAGGTCGACGCGATGGTGAGCATCAGTGTGAAGTGCCCGTTGTACAGCCAGGCGCCGAGCAGCGAGCCGACCGCCAGGGCGAGGTTGGTCGCCCAGTAGATGAGCGTGTAGGCCGCCTTGCGGGTCTCCGGCGTGGTGACGTCGACGATCATCGCGTCGTTCGCCGGCAGTGCGACACTGGCGGCGAGCTTGTTGAGCAGATATCCCGCGTAGACCACCAGGGCGTTGCCCCACCAGTGCGAGTTGCCCAGAGCCATCAGGGTGTACGTGGCGAAGATGCCGAACTCCGCGACCAGCAGCGTACGCCGCCGTCCCCGGGTGTCGGAGATGTGCCCGCCGCCCAGCATGCCCAGCGCGCCGATGGTGACCACTACGATGATCAGGACCCCGGCGGCCGCCACGCCGAAGGAGAACGCCAGATAGATGGCCATGAACGACGTGATCATCGAGTCGAGGAGCCGGTTGAAGAAGTTGACCAGGACCCGGATCCGCAGCACCGGGTTCATGGTGAACGGGTTCACGCCGGGTCACCCGCTGTGGGCGCGATGTCGATGGTGAGGAGCGCCTCGACCTGGTGGGCACGCTCCAGCGTCTGCTCGGCCGACTCGCCGCTGACGATGACGAAGCCGTGCCGGGTCCGCCAGTCCACCGTCTCGGGGATCACGTCGCCCGGACCGAAGGGCAGGTTCAGGTCGTAGACGAAGTCCAGTGCCCGGGCCTCGTCGAGGCCGTCCACCGACCGGACGGTACCCAGCGGAAGGGTGAAGTAGTGGATCCGCGCGCTGGCCGTGGGGACGACCGGGTCGAGCGGCCGCCCGGACAGCGCCACGAAGACCGATCGCATGATGTCGAAGCCGCTGGAGAGCTTGACCAGGTGGGGGATCCGGTCACCGCCGAGCCGGGCCTGCGACTCGACGATCCGCGGGCCGTCCGGTGTCAGCTTCACCTCGGTGTGCGCGGGGCCGTTGCGGTAGCCGGCCACGGTCAGCAGATCCACCGTGATCTTGGCGATCGCGTCGGTGTCCGGCGACGGCGGCTCGGGGTGCACGTGTCCGAACTCGACGAACAGCGGTGGCGGACCGAGGATCTTGCGGGTCACCCCGATCACGTGGTGGACGCCCCGCGCGCTGATCGTCTCCACGCTGAACTCCGGTCCGCGCAGGTACTCCTCGACCAGCACCGGGCCGTCGTACCCGTACGACTCCAGCAGCGTTCCCCAGGTGGCCAGGTCGGCCTCGTCGTGCAGCAGCAGCACGCCCCGGCTGCCGGACAGCTCGGTCGGCTTCACCACGACCGGCAGGGTGAACCCGTCGAGCAGCGCGGCGACGTCCTGCCACCGCGGCGCGTGCGCGTACCGCACGGGGGACAGGTCGTGCTCCGCCAGGGTGCGGCGCAACTCCAGCTTGTCGTTGAGGATCTCGATCGACCGGACGGGGTTGACCTCGATCCCGAGTTCCTCGGCGACCTGGTACGCGAGCAGCATGCTCTCCTCGGCGCCGACGTGGTAGAGGTACTCGGGCTCGAACTCGGCGACCGCCTTGTGTAGCGCCTCGCGGTAGCCCTCGTGGTCGTCGAAGTCGGTCACCAGCAGGGTCTCGGCCACCTCGGCGATGTCGGCGAGGTACTTGTCGGTACCAGCGCCGAACGAGCCCTCGGCGACCTTGCGGTCCCAGATCGCGAAGATCTGGAAGCCCTCCTCCCGAGCCTTGGGGATGTAGTCCAGGTACGGCATCACCATGAGGACCTTGGTGGACATCTTCTGATCGGACATTGCGAATTTCTCCTCCGGCGAAGGGAATCGTGGGCGTGCGCGATCTGCCGACCCGGTGGGTCGGCTGCTGATCAATGGCTGCGACGGGACGCCTGTGCGGCTCCGGACGTGCGATCGGGGTAGCGACGCTGTCGCTACCCCCAAGGCGATGCACAACGGAAACGGCCGTTGACGGGCGGCAACGGCGACGATTTTCTTCCCAGTCGTCACCGGATTTTGATAGGGCTCCGCCGTCGATTTAGCGTGACAGTTGCCGACTTCGGCTGTCAACACATGTCACGGCGGGGTGCGGCGGGACGTTCACTGCGACGAGCTTCGTGGATCGTTCGTGTCCAGGCCGTGGCGCCGACCCGTGGTTCACCAGATGGTGTCCTGCGGGGTGTTCGGGTTGGGCACCCCTCCGGCGCCGATCCGCGGGGCCGAGACGCCGTCGCTCTTGCCGGTCCAGTGCGTGTCCCGCACGGTGAGGGCCAGCATGCCGAGGGCCGTCAGGAGCACGGCCGCGAGCATCACGAGCTTCACGCGGACGGGGATCGCAACGGTCGGGGTGGCGGTGGTGCACACGTGATTCCTCCAAGGTGGCTGTCGGTCGACTGACGTGCGTCAATCGACGCCGACATCCTGCGCGCGGGTGACTTCAACTCACCCCTGACCGGCTTCCGACCTCCGCATAGCGGGTCGGAAGCCGACGAGAAGGCACACGGGGCATAGTGCTGCGAAGACCGAACACACGTGAGGCCGTGAGGTGGATCTGGAATGGGCACGACGTTTCGGCTCGGCCTCGACGACGTACACCGAGCGCTCGACGCCATCGACCCGGTGGGACTGGTCGTCGCCGAGCTGACCGGCCGCGGCCTTGTTGTTCCTGGTCCGGTGCTGCAGGTCGAGACCAACCACCCCGAGCCACACGTGGTGACGCGGGAGACGCATTCGTCGATACGCGTTCTCCTCTCGGCGGACGCGTTGCGGGCGGTGCGGTGCGCGAGCCTCACCGTCATCGCGGCGCAGTTGCTGGTCCCGCCGGGAGCGGCGACGGTGTGCGTGCTGGGTTCCGGTCTGCGGGCCGAGCTCATGATGCGCATGCTGGCGCGTTACGTGCTGGGCATCAGCCACATCGCGGTGTGCGCCGTCGACGGGCCGACCGGGGCCATCGTCACCCAACGGGTCATCGATGAACTGGAGCTGTCCGGGATCGGACTCGCCATCACCTCGCGGGTGGACGAGGCGACGTTCGGGGCCAACCTGGTGGGGATCGCCACCACCGGGTCGCTGACCGACCTGGAGAGCCGGCACATCAGCAAGGCGGCGGTGCTGGTCAACTGCGGCGGCCGGCCGGTGCCGCCGAGCGTGGTCGACCACGCGTTGCTGGTCTGCGTCGGCGACCGCGCACTGCGCGAGCAGCACGCACACCGGTACGAGGCGGCGCAGGTCCAGCCCAACTCCGCGCGCCGGCGCCGGGTGCGCTACCCGCGGCCGGTGCCCACCGACTTCGCGGACCTGTTCCAGGACGGCCGGACCGGGCCGACGATCTCGGCGCTGGGCGTCGTGGTGGTGGACGTGCTCGACCCCGACCAGGTGAGCGCCGCGCTCACGTACGAGATGACGTCGGTCGCCCGCCGGCTGGGCCTGGGCACCGCGACCAACCTTCCAGACCACGACGAGGGACGACAATGACCGAGACGCTTTGCGATCTTCCCGCGTGTTCACGATCCGTCATCGACGGCTTCCGGCTGTGCGCGCCTTGCCGGCACACCGCGCGAGAGGAGCTGCGTTTGTTACCCGGGCTGTACCGCGACTGTGAGGAGAACCTGGTCCGGACCCGGCAGGGCATCGCCGAGCGGGTCCGGACCAGCGGGGCGCCCGGCATCGTCCTCAACGAGTCGGCCGTGCGCGTCCGGTCCGACATCGCCGACGTGTTGTCGTCGTGGTGCGCGCTCGTGGTCCAGGAGCGCCGCCCCGCCCGCCGGCCACGCTCCCGTGCCGCGGCCGACCTGACCGCCTTCCTGGACCCGCACGTGGACTGGCTCGCCCGGCACCCGGCCGCCGGCGACTTCGCCGCCGAGGTGCACGCGCTGACCGCCGTCGCCCGCCGGGTGAGCGACCGAACCGATCAGGACCCGCGCACGCTGGGTCGCTGCGACCGCCAGGGCTGCGGAAGCAGCGTGCACCTGTATGACGGCGCCGACGGGACGGCTCGCCAGGCCCGCTGCACGGCCGGCCACGTGTGGCAGCCGCACGAGTGGCTGCGGCTGAGCCGGGGCAACGCGGCCAGGGACGCGGAGCGTGCGGCGTGAACGACAGCGGCAGGCGCCGCCGGACCGTCCCGACGCAACTGGCCGCGCTCGCCGTGGGCGTGTCCGAGGCGACCATCCGCAAATGGGCCAGCCGCGGCAAGTTGCGCCGCTACGGTAGTCCGGGACGCGCCGAGTACGACCTCGATGAATTGTTCGCGATGTGCCGGACGGCCGCGGGCAACTAATCGTCACGAATACGGCAACCCTTGGTCGGACATAACGACCAAGGGTTGCTTGCCGTGTAGATCAGGACACTCAAGAATGGGTGTTGACATGCCGTCGGTGAATCTGTCACGCTTTTCCCGGGGCGCCACCGTGCCCATCGCGAGATGGTTCAGGACGAACCCCGCGGTGCTGCTGAACCCGCGTTCTTCGCGAGCCTGACGGCCTTCCTTTCTTGAATCGGCGCGCGAACCACCGGTCCGTGCCGGCCCTTTGACGCGTCACGATTCCCGCTATTCCCCTTCCGGTCGCGCCTGCGCCGCCGGATGTCGGGGCGATTGTCGAGAACGCGGCACTTCTGGTGCAAGTCCACGTGAATGATCGGAGGTGGCCACGTCCCGTGGCTCGTTCTGACAGTACGCACGAAATCGCGATCATCGGTATTGGCAGTCGCTTTCCAGGTGCTTGCGGACCGGCCGAGTTCTGGCAGCTGCTGCGGTCCGGCACCGAGGCGGTCACGACATTCACCTCCGAGGAACTGGCCGCCGCCGGCGTACCGGCCGCGGTCGCCGCGGATGAGCACTACGTGCCGATCGCGGGAGTGATCGAGCGGCCCGACCTGTTCGACGCCTCGCTGTTCGGCATCAACCCCAAAGAGGCGACCCTCATGGATCCCCAGCACCGGGTGATGCTGGAGTGCGCGTGGGAGGCGCTGGAGGACAGCGGGCACGATCCCAGCGACATCGCCGGCCGGGTCGGGGTGTTCGCCGGGTCCTACAAGAACGACTACCTGAAGCTCCTCGGTCCGCAAACCGGGTCGACGCAGCAGTTCCTGGCCGGGGTGTCCAACGACGCGGACTACCTGGCCACCCGGATATCGTTCAAGCTCGACCTCACCGGCCCGTCGGTGTCGGTGCAGACCGCGTGCTCGACGGCGCTGGTGGCGGTACACCTCGCGGCCGAGTCGCTGCGCGCCGGCTCGTGCGACCTCGCGCTGGCCGGTGGCGTGACGATCAGGGCCGGCCAGCACCCCGGCTACCTGTATCACGAAGGCGGGATCTACTCCCCGGACGGGCACTGCCGGGCGTTCGACGCCGCCGCGCAGGGCACCGTCATCGGCGAGGGTGCCGGCCTGGTGGTCCTCAAGCGGCTGGCCGACGCGCTCGCCGACGGCGACCCGATCCGCGCCGTCATCAAGGGATCGGCGGCCGGCAACGACGGCGCCGACCGGGTCGGCTTCTCCGCGCCGGGCGTGTCCGGTCAGGCCAGGATCGTCCAGGCGGCACTGGAACAGTCCGGGATCGCGCCGGACACCATCGGCTACGTCGAGACCCACGGAAGCGGCACCCCACTCGGTGACCGGATCGAGATCGACGCGCTCACCCGCGCGTACCGGGCCGCCGGCTGGACCGGTGGCACCCGGGCGATCGGTTCGGTCAAGACGAACATCGGCCACACGCACGCCGCGGCCGGCATCGCCGGGCTGATCAAGACGATCCTGGTGTTGCAGCATCGCGAGATCCCGCCCAGCCTGCACTTCACCGAGCCCAACCCGCGCATCGACTTCGACAGCTCGCCGTTCCGGGTCAACGCCGCGCTGAGCCCCTGGCCCGGGAACGGCACCGCACCGCGGGCCGGGGTCAGCTCGTTCGGCATGGGCGGCACCGGCGTTCACATGGTGCTGGAAGCCGCGCCGGACCCGGCGGTCGACGCTTCCGCCGCCGGCCCGCACGTGCTACCGCTGTCGGCGAACCACCCGGCGGCGCTGGACCCGGCCGGCGAGCGGCTGGCCGACCATCTGGCCGCCGACCCCGAGGCCGGCCTGGCCGAGGTCGCGCGCACCCTGCAGGGCGGCCGGCACGCGTTCGACCACCGCCGGGTGCTGGTCGCGGCCGATCGGGCGGACGCCGTCGACGTCCTGCGTGGACGGGCCCCGGCGCGGCTCATGACGCTCAGCTCGACCGGCGTGCCGCGGCGGATCGCGTTCCTGCTGCCCGGCCTCGGCGAGCAGTACGAGCACATGGGCGCGGACCTCCACCGGACCGACCCGGTGTTCCGGCACGCGCTGGACCAATGCCTGGACATCCTGGCCGACGGCGCCGGACTGGACCTGAGGCCGGTGCTCTTCCCGGCCGACCGGCCCCGGCGGGGGGCCACCGGCAAGCCCGACCTGCGCGCGATGCTCGGCCGCTCGGCGGCCGCGCCCCAGCCGTCCCGGCTCGACGAGACCGTGTACGCCCAGCCGGCGACGTTCGCCGTGGAGTACGCGCTGGCCCAGTTCTGGTTCGCCCGCGGGGTCCGCCCCGACGCGCTGGTCGGCTACAGCCTCGGCGAGTACGTGGCGGCCACCCTGGCCGGGGTGTTCTCGCTGGAGGACGCGCTGTACCTGACGGCACAACGGGCCCGGATGATCAGCGAGCTGCCGCCCGGCGCGATGCTCGCCGTGCAGCTGCCCGAGGAACGGCTGGACGACGTGCTCGACGCCGACCTGTCGGTGGCCGCGGTCAACGGTCCGGATCTGTGCGTAATCGCCGGACCGGAGGTCGCTGTCGCGGCGCTGGAGGAGCGCCTCGTGCAGCGGGGCGTCGCCGCGCGGCGGCTGCGCACGACCCACGCCTTCCATTCCACGATGATGGAGCCGCTCGTTCGTGACTTCGTCGGGGTGGTGCGCGGGGTCAGCCGCAACCATCCGGAGATCGCGTACCTGTCCAACGTGACCGGCGACTGGATGACCGAGGCGGACGCCGTCGACCCGGCCTACTACGGCCGCCATCTGCGCGAGGCCGTCCGGTTCGGGGACGCGGTACGGCGGCTGTGGCAGCAACCCGGGCGGGTACTGGTCGAGGTCGGCGTGGGCCGGCCGCTCGGCTCGATGGCCCAGCAGGCGCGTCCGCGCGGCGCCGACGCGGGCTCGCTGGTGCTCGGATCGTTGCCCGGGCTCACCGACGGCGGCTCCGACGGGTCCTGGACCGCGGAGAGCACCGCCAAGCTCTGGCTGTGCGGCGTCGACATCGACTGGGACGGCGTGTCGCCCACCCGGCGGCGGGTGGCGCTGCCCACGTACCCGTTCCAGCGGCGCAGCTTCTGGCCGAAGCCGAACATCGGCGCACCGGCGGTCGTCGAGCCGGACGCCGGCGGCGTGGCGGTCGCCGAGCCCGAGGAAGCCGGCGACGGGCGCCGCGATCTCGCGGATTGGTTCTACACGCCGCGGTGGGAGGTCGTGCCGCCGGCCGCCGGGCCCACGCCGGGCGGAGGCTGGCTGGTCTTCGCCGACCGGCTCGGCGTCGCTGACGAGCTGGTGCGCGAGCTGGCGGACCGCGGCGACGAGGTGACCGTGGTGCGCCGCGGCAGTGGGTTCGCGGCCGACCCGGACGGTTCGTACGTCGTGGATCCCGCGAACGCCGGCGACTACGTCGAACTGCTGAACCGGATCCGGTCCGGCGGCGAACTGCCGCGACGGATCGCCCATCTGTGGCTGGTCGGTCCCCGCGCCGACGACCCGACGGACCCCGCAGCCGTCGAGGAGGCCACGGTCGCCGGCTTCACCAGCGTGCTGGCCCTGGCGCAGGCGATCGGCCGGGAGTCCCTCACCGACCCGGTCGACGTGGCAGTGATCTCCACCGACCTTCACGGCGTCGTCGACGGCGACCGCCCGCACCCGGCCAAGGCACTGGTGCTCGGGCCGTGCCGGGTCTGGCCGCTGGAGAACCCGTCGGTCGCCTGCCGCAGTGTC
Source organism: Dactylosporangium sp. CA-092794 (assembly GCF_050948465.1). Classification (NCBI taxonomy): domain Bacteria; kingdom Bacillati; phylum Actinomycetota; class Actinomycetes; order Micromonosporales; family Micromonosporaceae; genus Dactylosporangium; species Dactylosporangium sp. CA-092794. The sequence continues at coordinate 3,866,663 of NZ_CP192044.1, forward strand.
GACCTCGCCTTCACCGACGCCGGCGAGGACCGGCGCGCGCTGGCCGGCCGGCTGCTGGACGAACTGGACCGGCCGGTCGCCGCCGCCACCGGTACCGCCGTGGTGGCCATTCGCGGCGGGATGCGCCTGCGCCAGGAGCACCGCCCGACCCGGCTGGTCGCCCCCACGGAGCGGACGCGACTGCGCACCGGCGGGACGTACCTGATCACCGGCGGCCTCGGCGGGATCGGCCTGTCCCTGGCCGAGCACCTGGCCGCCACCGTCCAGGCGAACCTGGTCCTGGTGGGCCGCTCCGGCCTGCCGCCCCGCGACAAGTGGCCACAGTGGACGGACCGGCCGGCGACGGACCCGACGGCCGAACGGATCCGCGCGGTGCGACGGGTGGAACGAGCCGGCGGCACGGTGCTGGTCGCGGTGGCCGACGTCACCGACGCCGACCAGCTCCGCGCGGTGGTGACCGCGGCGGTCGACCGGTTCGGCGCTGTGCACGGGGTCGTGCACGCCGCCGGGGTGCCCGGCGGCGGCCTCATGCAGCTCAAGGACGCCGGCCGGGCGGCCGCGGTGCTGGCCCCGAAGGTCGCCGGGGCGCTGGCATTGCGGCACGCGTTCGCCGGGCTCCCGTTGGACTTCCTGGTGCACTGCTCGTCGGGCATCGCCGTCACCGGTGGCGTCGGCCAGGTCGACTACTGCGCCGCCAACGCGTTCCTGGACGCGCTGGCGCACCACGACCACCACGGCGGGCAGCCGGTCGTCTCGGTGAACTGGGATGCCTGGCAGGGCATCGGGATGGCGGCCCGCAGCATCGGCGGCACCGCCGTGGAGCCGCCCACCGACCGTGCGGTCCGGCACCCGTTCATCGAACGGCGACTGGCCGGCACCGACGAGCGCTACGCGATCTACGTCAGCACGTTCGACGCGGCCGATTCCTGGCTGGTGGACGAGCACCGCATGCTCGGCCGGGCAGTGGTGCCCGGGGTGGGGCACCTCGAGTTGGTCCGCGCGGCGTTCGCCGACCACCGCGGGCACGGCGACCGCCGCGACATGGGGGTCGACCTGAGCGACGTGACGTTCTACACCCCGATCGTGGTCGCCGAGGGCGGCCGCACCGAGGTGCGCACCGTGCTGGAACACGACGGCGACGGCACCGGGTTCGTCGTGATCAGCGCACACCCGGACCCGGACGCCGGCCGCGCGCGGTGGCAGCTGCACTCGTCCGGTCGGGTGGCCGCGCTGGACGACACCCCGGCCCGGCGGATCGACGTCGAGTCGTTGACGGCAGTCCTGCGCGACATCGGCCGGCCGGAGCACGACGGGCCGATGGGCTTCGGCGCGCGGTCCCAGTGCCTGCGCCGGATGTACGTCGGGGACGGCGAGTTCCTGGCCCGCATCGAGCTGCCCGAGCAGTTCCGCGCCGATCTGGACCAGTTGGCGCTGCACCCGGCGCTGCTGGACATCTCGACGGCTTTCGTCGGCGTCTACCACGCCCGGGAGTTCCGGATCCCGATCTCCTACGGGCGGCTGCGGATGTTCGCCCCGCTCGCGGCGGCCGTCTACAGCCACCAGGTGTACCGGGACCGCGACGAGGTCGGCAAGGAGACGCTGACCTCCGACGTGACCATCACGGACCTGGCCGGCAACGAGCTGGTGCGGGCCGAGCGGTTCGTGCTGAAGAAGGTGCACGACCTGGACGGCCGGCTCACGGCGGCGCAGGCGGCGGCCACCGGCAAGACGCGGCTGTACGAGCACCCGCCGGTCGCCGATCCGGGTGCGCGCCAGCCGGAGCACACGGCCGGCTTCCTGCGCACCGCCCTGGACCACGGGATGTCGCCGGCCGAGGGGACCGACGTGTTCGACCGGATCCTGGCGGCCGGACCGAGCCCCCAGGTGCTGGTGAGCACCCGGGACCTGGTGGACGTGCTCGACGAGGTGGCGAGGCCGCGCACCGGCGCGACCGGGGACGGCCGGCAAGGTGAGCCCGACAGTGCGCAGTACCACCCGCGTCCGGAACTGCTGACGCCGTACGAAGCACCCCGCGACGGCGTCGAGGAACGGCTCGCGGAGCTCTGGCAGGAACTGCTCGGCCTGGAGAAGGTCGGGGTCAACGACCACTTCTTCGAACTCGGCGGGCATTCGCTGCTCGGGCTGCAACTGGTGCCCCGGCTACGCGAGGCGTTCGCCGTCGACCTGCCGGTCGGCGCGATCTTCGACGCGCCGACCGTCGCCACTCTCGCCGGTGTTGTGCGCGACGCACGCGCGTGAGTCCGGCCGCAACCCCGGAACAGAGGAGAGGACAGCATGCCGGAAATCGAAGTGCGTAACGTCGGCGTCATCGGCGCCGGCGTGATGGGCAGCGAGGTGGCCCTGGTCCTGGCGCAGGCCGGGCTGGGCGTCGTCCTGGTCGACATCACCGAGGACGCCCTCACCCGGGCCCGGCAGAGCATCGACAACGCGTTGGTGCTGCAGAAGATGTTGCGCAAGCGGGACGGCGTCGCCGGGTCCACAGTGGACCGCAAGGAGATCGTCGGCCGGATCGTGTTCACCACCGACCTCGGCGACGTCGCCGAAGTCGACTTCGTGATCGAGAACGTCACCGAGGACTGGGACGTCAAGCGGCCGGTCTTCGAGGCGCTCGACTCGCTGTGCAAGCCACACGTCGTTTTCGCCGTGAACACGTCGATCATCCCGATCACGCAGGTCGGCGGGGTGACCGGGCGGCCGGACAAGATCGTCGGCGCGCACTTCATGAACCCCGTGTCGCTCAAGCCGATGGTGGAGGTGATCAGGGGGTATCACACGTCGCCGGAAACCGTGCAGGCGATGCTCGATCTCCTCGCCACGATCGGCAAGGAGGGCGTCGTCGTCGCCGACTCGCCCGGCTTCGTCTCCAACCGGGTACTGATGCTGACCGTCAACGAGGCCGCGTACCTGGTGCACGAGCGCGTCGCCGAGCCGATCGAGGTGGACCGCATCTTCAAGGGCTGCTTCGGCCACCGCATGGGGCCGCTGGAGACCGCCGACCTGATCGGCCTGGACACCATCCTGCTGTCCATCGAGGGCCTGTACCGGAGCTTCGGCGACAGCAAGTACCGGCCCTGCCCGCTGCTGAAGCAGCTCGTGCACGCCGGCCTGCACGGTCGCAAGAGCGGCCGTGGCTTCTACGACTACCACTAGACACGAGAGGTGCCATCCGTGGTCGAGGCAAAGGTCAGGGACTACCTGGCGGGATTCTTCAAGGAGCACGAGTTCGCCGACGACGAGGACATCTTCGCCAGCGGCTACGCCAACTCGATGTTCGTCATGCAGCTCATCGTCATGGTCCAGCGCGAGTTCTCGATCACGCTGGAGGACGACGACCTCGAGTTCGACAACTTCCGGTCGATCGAGGCGATCGCACGGCTGGTCGCCGCCAAACGCGGCGTGCTGGCCGGGGCGTGAGGCTGGTCGACACATGAACGCGACCGCCGGTGTGCTGTCGCTCACCGACAGCCAGAGCAAGGTTCTGCACGAGTACCGGCAGTTCACCGCGACCGAGATCGCACCGTTCGCCAACGAGTGGGATCGGGCCGGGCGGCTGCCCCGCGACATCGTCGTCGCGATGGGCCGGGCCGGGTACCTGGGTGCGCTGATCCCCGTCGAGTACGGCGGCAGCGCGCTGGACATCATCGAGTTCGGTTTGCTCAACGAGGCGCTCGGCGTCGGCTGCTCCTCGGTGCGCAGCGTCCTGACCGTGCACAGCATGGTGAGCTACGCGATCGCCCGGTGGGGCAAGCCCGAGGAGCGGGAGCGGTGGCTGCCCCGGATGGCCCGGGGCGAGTGCGTCGGCGCGTTCGCGCTGAGCGAGCCCGGCGCCGGCAGCGACGCGGCCCGCATCACCACGTCCGCCCGGCCCGACGGGGACGGCTACGTGCTCGACGGCACGAAGAAATGGATCACCTACGGGCAGGCGGCCGACGTCTTCCTGGTGTTCGCCCGGATCGACGAGCGGATCACCGCCTTCGTGGTGCCGCGGGACAGCCCCGGGCTCACCGTCGTGCCGATCGCCGACATGCTCGGCACCCGCGCGTCGATGATCGCCGAACTGCGGTTCGACAACTGCAAGGTGCCCGGCACGGCGTTGCTCGGCCGGCCCGGGTTCGGGCTGGTCGCGATCGCCGGTCCGGCACTGGAGTATGGACGCTACAGCGTGGCGTGGGGCGCGGTCGGGCTGTTGCAGGCATGTCTGGAGGAGTCCCTCTCGTACGCGCGACAGCGCCACCAGTTCGGCTCGGTCATCGCCGAGCACCAACTGATCCAACGACTGCTCAGCGACATGGCGACCACGGTCTCGGCCGCGCGGTTGCTGTGCCTGCAGGCGGGCCGGCTCAAAGAGACCGAGCACCCCGACGCGGTCGCCGCGATCTGGATGGCCAAGTACTTCGCGTCGACCGGGGCGTTCCGCGCCGCGGCCGACACGGTGCAGATCCACGGCGCGAGCGGCTGCCTGCCCACCTCGTCGGCCCAGCGCATGCTGCGCGACGCGAAGGTCATGGAGCTCATCGAGGGCAGCACCCAGATCCAACAGATAGTGATTTCGGAGCGGGTGTGCGCGACCGCACCCGACGGAGAGGGACCACGATGACCGTGAAGTGCCTGGTGTGGGATCTGGACAACACGCTCTGGCACGGCACGCTGCTGGAGAACGACGAGCTGACGCTGGTCCCGGAGGCGGTCGCCGCCCTCCGGGCCCTGGACGAGCGCGGCATCCTGCACTCGGTCGCCAGCCGCAACGACCCCGGAGCCGCGCTCGCCAAGCTGGAGGAGTTCGGGCTGGCCGGATACTTCCTCTACCCGCAGATCGGCTGGGACCCGAAGTCGGCGTCCATCAAAGCGATCGCCACCGAGCTCAACATCGGCATCGACAGTCTGGCGTTCATCGACGACCAGCCCTTCGAGCGGGAGGAAGTCGCCTTCAGCCTGCCCGAGGTGTTGTGCGTCGACAGCGCCGAGGTGGCCACGCTCGTCGACCGGCCCGAGTTCACCCCGACCTTCGTGACCGCGGACTCCCGTCGGCGCCGCGAGATGTACCAGGCCGACCGCGTCCGCAAGACCGCCGAGGCCGACTTCGGCGGGGTGCAGGAGGCGTTTCTCGAAGGCCTCGAGATGCGGTTCGAGATCAAGGAGGCGACCGAGGACGACCTGCAGCGCGCCGAGGAGTTGACGCTGCGCACCAACCAGCTCAACACCACCGGATACACCTATTCCTACGCCGAGCTCGACGAGTTCCGCAAGCTCGACCGGTATCTGCTGCTGACCTCGACCCTGCAGGATCGCTACGGCCCGTACGGCACGATCGGCCTCACCCTGGTCGAGAAGGGCGACGACGCCTGGACCGTCAAGTTGCTGCTGATGTCGTGCCGAGTGATGTCGCGCGGTGTGGGAACGATTGTCATCAACCATTTGAAGCGGCTGGCGGCGGCCGAGGGCGTGCGGCTCCTCGCGGAGTTCGTGCAGACCGACCGCAACAGAATGATGTACGTCTCCTACAAGTTCAACCGATTCTCCGAATTGGAGCGTCGCGACAGTTTCATCCTTTTCGAAGCCGATCTCAGCGCCATTCCTACCGACCCGTCGTACGTGACGGTGGCCATTCCCCAGAAGGAGTCGAATCAATGACGCAGGCGCCCGTAACCACCCGATTGACCAACGCCGACCTGCTCGAGGCCACCCGCGCGGTCATCGCCGGCGGCGGTAGCAGCAACATGCGCAACCTCGGCATCCAGACCCCGCTGGTGCTCGACCGGTCGGCCGGGTGCCGGATCTGGGACGTCGAGGACAACGAGCTCATCGACGTGAACATGGGCTACGGCCCGCACCTGTTCGGGTACGCCGATCCCGACGTCCTCGGGGCGGTCGCGGATCGGCTCCTGCTGGGTGCCATCACCGGCATCCCGCACCGCCTCGACCACGAGGCCGGCGAGCTGATCGCCGCCACCGTCCCGAGCATCGAGCAGGTCCGGTTCGCCAACTCGGGCACCGAGGCGATCACCTCGGCGCTGCGGCTGGCCCGCTACGTCACCGGCCGGTCGGTGGTGGTCACGTTCGAGGGTCACTACCACGGCTGGAGCGAGACGGTCCTGCGCAAGGCATCGATCACCAGCAACGGCGTCGGCGTGCACGGCGCGCAGCCGGGTGCGCCGGGCATGATCCCCGGTGCGCTGGCGCACACGCTGCAGCTGCCCTGGAACGACTTCGCGGCGCTGGACGAGGTGTTCTCGGCGCGGGGCGATGAGATCGCGGCCGTGATCCTGGAGCCGATCTGCGGCAACGCGGGCATGGTGCACGCCGCGCCGGGCTTCCTGGAGCGGATCGCCGACCTGACCACGAGCCGAGGCGCGCTGCTCGTCTTCGACGAGGTGATCACCGGATACCGGGTGGCCCTGGGCGGCGCGCAGGAACTGCTGTCGGTGCGTCCGGACCTGACCATCGTGTCGAAGGTGCTCGGCGGCGGTTTCCCGGTCGCGGCGTTCGGCGGCAGCAAGGAGATCATGGCGCCGCTGGCCCGCAACGAGGCCTTCCACGCCGGTGTGTTCGCGGGCAACCACGCCGCGATCACCGCGGCCGTCGCCATGGTCACCAAGCTGCGCGCCAACCCGTCGGTGTACGACGCGCTCGACGTCGCCGGTGACTACCTGCAGCAGCGGCTGACCGGGTTGTTCGCCGCGGCCGGGCGGAACGTCCGGATCTGCCGCAGCGGGTCGGTGATGTCGGTGGCACTGCTGACCGACGTCCCCGACGTCGACCTGGACTACGACGCCGCGGTGTCGTCCATCGACTTCGCCGCGCACCGCCGGCTGCAGCTGCTGTGCCAGGAAGGCGGCCTGTACTTCCACCCCAACCCGCTGGAGCCGTGGTTCCTCAGCACCGCGCACACGCCCGATGTGCTGGATGCCGTGGTCTCCGTCATCGAGGAGTCCCTGGCCAGGCTCTGAGCCCGGCCGGGTGGACCGAGCAGGAGACCGCATGAGTATCGAGCAACTGAGCCAGGTCCTGGTGGACCTGGGCGTCGAGGTCGACGACATCTACCCTGGCGTGCGGCTGCGGGCCGGTCTCGCCCTCGATTCCGTCGAGACGGCGGAGCTCGAGATCGAGCTGCGCCGGCAGTTCGCCGTCCAGGTCGACCTGTGGGACGCGCACGACTACTCGCTCGGCGAGCTGGCCGCGCTCGTCGAGGCCGCGTCCGGGGCCGCTGCCGCGCCGCTCGGCGACGGGCTGGTCGAAGCCGGCGCCGCCGCACCGGTGGACCGGCACCACCCGGAAGCCGTCCCGACGGTGCCGGCCGAGCGTGCGCGGGCGTACCGCGACGCTGGCTGGTGGCGGGCGGAACCGCTGCACAGACTGCTGCTGGGCCACGCCGGCCGGGACCCGGACAAGTGCGCACTGGTGGGCCCGGACCGGCGGCTCAGCCACGGCGAGCTGCGCGCCACCGTGGCCCGGGTCGCCGGTCTGCTCCGGGACCGCGGGATCGGTCCCGGCGACCGGGTGGTGGTGCAACTGCCGAACTCCGTGGAGTTCGTGGTGCTCCTGCTCGCGTTGATCAGCATCGGCGCACCGCCGGTGCTGGTCACCTCGACGCTGGGGGAGTACGAGCTGGACCGCATCCTCGAGGTGACCGAGCCGGTGGCGGTCGCGGTGCCGGCGAGCACCCGCCGCGTCGACCACCTCGGCAGCGTGCGGCGGCTGCGGGAGCGGCACCGGTCGATCAGGCACGTGCTGGTCGCCGACCCGGGCGTGCCGGACGGCCCGGACGTGGCCGGCCTGACCGGTTGGTGCGCGTCGACCGGAGGCGCGCCGCAGCTGTCGGCCGGCGGGGTCGACCCGACCGGCGCCGCGCTGTTCCTGCTGTCCAGCGGCACCACCGGGCCGTCGAAGGTGATGGCCCGCACCCACGAGGACTACGGCTACGTGGTCCGCGGCACGTCGGCCGTCGCCGCACTGTCCGAGGAGACCGTGTACCTGGCCGTACTGCCGTCGACCCACACCTTCACGCTCGCCTATCCGGGCATCATGGGCACCCTGGCCGCCGGCGGCACCGTTGTGCTGGGCAGCGCGCAGGATCCCCGGCACGCCCTGGAGCTCGTCGAGCGGGAGCGGGTGACGCACACCGCGGCGGTGCCCGGTCTGGTCACCCAGTGGGTCACCATCCTGCGCACCGAGCCGCGCGACGTGTCGAGCCTGGGTGTGCTGCAGGTCGGCGGGGCACGGCTGGACCGGGCCCTGGCGGAGGCGGCGACCGCCGCGTTCGGGTGCGTGATCCAGCAGGTGTACGGCATGAGCGAGGGCCTCGGGAACTTCACCCGGCTCGACGACCCGCGCGAGGTGACGTTCGCGACCCAGGGACGACCGGCGTCGCCGGGCGACGAGATCCTGATCGTCGCCGAGGACGGGACGGCGGTCGCACCCGGAACGGTCGGCGAGCTGCTGACCCGCGGACCGTCGACCGTCGCCGGATACTTCCGGGACCCGGCGGCCACCCAGCGGGCGTTCACCGAGGACGGCTTCTACCGCACCGGCGACCTGGTCCGGCTGCGGCCGGACGGCAACCTCGAGGTCACCGGCCGGATCAAGAACCTGATCAACCGTGGCGGGGAGAAGGTCAGCGCCGAGGAACTGGAGGAGCTGACCCGGGAACTGCCCGAGGTCGCGGCGGTCGGTGCCGCGCCGATGCCGCACCCGGTCCACGGGGAGGCGGTCTGCCTCTTCGTGGTGCCCGCCGACGGGAGCCGGCCGGACCTGCGGGAGGTCCGTCGCCACCTGCAAGCCCGCGGCCTCGCCGGCTACAAGCTGCCGGAGCGGCTGGAGCACCTCGACTCGATGCCGCTGGTCGGCGTCGGCAAGGTAGACCGCAACGCCCTGCGGCAACGCGCACAGGCCCTGGTCGACGCCGACCGTGCTGAGGCCCTGAGCCGCTAACCGACCGGGTCGTGCCCGGACGGCGCGCCATGGCTGCCGGGCACCAACCGCGCAAACCCTCTTATCGCCCATCACGGGAAGGTGAAAACCATGTCCCTGTCCGAGAAAGCCATCCTCACCAAGGAACAGCGTCTCGCGTTCGCCGCGGACGACACCGTGGGCGGCGGCAACCTGCTCCGGTCGGCCATCAAGGCCAACCCGCGTCCGGACGTCGCGTTCATCCGCTCCGGACGGCCGCTGACCAACACCGACGGCGAGCAGCAGACCGACTTCAGCCTGATCCAGCTCGACCAGCTCGCCCAGAGCTGGTCCGTGTGGTACCTGGGGCAGGGCATCCGCCCGCGCGACCGGGTCGGGATCTACATGAAGGACTTCTTCGCCTACTCCGTGCACTACTACGCGCTGTCCCAGATCGGCGCGGTCGCCGTGCTGATCAACAGCAACGCGTCCCAGGAGATCGCCTCCTCGCTGCTGCGCCGAACCGCCCCGGTCGCGCTCTACACGGACCGGCCGCACCTGGCGGTGCTCGGCGACACGGTCGGCGAACTGACCAGCCTGCGCTGGATCCAGGTGGAGGAGGAACTGCCGGCGCCGCCGGCCGCCACTCTGCCGGAGGAGCAGCGCTGGCGGCACGCGCCGGAGGACCCGGTCTCGATCCTGCACTCCTCCGGGACGACCGGCCTGCCGAAGCCGGTCATCCAGACGCACCGGTCCAGCGTGGCCGGGCCGCGGTTCCGGCTCACCCAGGACGACCCGACGCTGGGTCGTGGCGGCGCCATGATGGCCGCACTGCCGCAGTCGCACCTCGGGTGTATCCACTACATGACGTACGCCATCTTCGCCGGTACGCCGATCGTGCCGCTCTTCGACCCGAGCCCGACGCAGATGGTGGAGGCGATCGCGCTGCACAAGCCGACGTCGGTGATGGCGTTCGGCCACGCCTGCGCCGACCTCGCCGCCCTGGACCTCGCGCCGGGTGCGGTCGACTCGGTCGACGTGTGGGTCACCACGGCCGACGCGGTGCACGAGGCGCACATGCGCAAGCTGCTCGCCCACCGCAGCCCCGAACTGCCGCCGTCGTCGTTCCTGGACCGGCTCGGGACCACCGAGCTCGGTTGGGCGGTGCTGCTGAAGAGCCGGACGCTGGCGTCGCCGCGCAACGACCGCTGCGTCGGCAAGCCGGTCGGCGTCTCCGAGGTCGCCGTGCTGCGCAAGGACGGCACCGAGTGCGGCGTCAACGAGGTCGGCCTGCTCGGCGCCCGCGGCCCGGCGATCACCGCGGGCTACTGGAACGACGCCGACACCACCTACCGCAGCCGGCTCGGCGGCTACTGGACGCCGGGCGACATGGTCTACCGCGACGAGGAGAACAACTTCTACCACGTCGACCGGGCGGTCGACACCATCAACACCAACCGCGGCCCCGGTTACTCCATCCTGATGGAGGAGACGCTGCTCAGTGAGGTCGCCGAGATCCTCGACTGCGCCGTCGTCGCCGGTCGGCAGGACGGGGAGACGGTGGCGGTCGGCGTGGTGACCACCAGCGTCACCGACCCCGACCCGCTGATGTTGGTCAAGCAGGCCAACGAGGCGCTGCGCGCGGCGGGTTACCCGGAGCTCTCGCTGCTGGAAGTGGTCGACTCGATCCCGGTCGGGGTCACCGGCAAGGTCCTCAAGCGCAAGCTGCGGGAGCAGTACGGCGACCTCACCGCGTACCTCGGCGACGGTAGGTCGAAGGCCGTCGCCGTGGCGTCCGCATCGCTGGCCGGGTGACCGCGCCGCGCCCGCACCGTTCCGAACGATCCCGGCTCGGGCCGGCCCGGCGTGGACACGCCGGGCCGGCCGGGTCTGCCGCACATAGGAGCCTCGTATGACGGACACCCGACCGACCATCCTGACCGGGCTGATCGGCGCCGGCATCGGCGCCTCGCTGAGCCCACCCCTGCACGAGCGCGAGGCGGAGCTCAACGGCCTCCGGCTCGCCTACCGGCTCATGGATCTGAACACCCTGGGATTGGCGGTGTCCGAGACCCCGGCGCTGCTGGCGTCGGCCCGCCGGCAGGGCTTCACCGGGGTCAACATCACCCATCCGTGCAAGCAGGTCGTGCTCGACCAACTGGACGACCTGTCCCCGGAGGCGGAGCTGATCGGCGCGGTCAACACGGTGACGTTCACCGGCGGGCGCAGCGTCGGGCACAACACCGACTGGCACGGGTTCGACACGAACCTCGAGACCGGGCTGCCCGGTGCCGCCCGCGGTCGCGTGATCCTGCTCGGCGCGGGTGGTGCGGGTGCGGCGGTGGCCTACGCGATGCTGCGCACCGGGACCGAGAAGCTCGTCGTGATCGACCTCGACCGGTGCCGTACCGACGATCTGGTGCGGCGCATGGCCGACATCTTCGGGGCCGATCGGATCGTCGGCGCCGGCCTCGATCGGCTCAAGGCGACGCTGGGATGCGTCGACGGCCTGATCCACGCCACGCCGGTCGGCATGGCCGCCCATCCCGGCTTGCCGTTCCCGACTCGCTGGCTGCGGCCCCGGGTGTGGGTCGCGGACCTCGTGTACGCACCGCTGCGCACCCGGCTGCTGACCGAGGCCGCGGCCGTCGGATGCCGCACCGTTTCCGGCGGCGGGATGCTCGTGCACCAGGCAGCCGAGGCGTTCCGGCTGTTCACCGGGGTCACGCCGGAGGTCGGCCGGATGATCGAGCACTTCACGGCGCTCACCTCCGGCGTGGCGGTGCAAGCCCGTACCCCCGATCCGGTCGCCGGCTGACACCAGCACTGCCGCAGAGAGGACGAACGATGAATGAGGTGCTGCCCCGGCTGCGCTCGGTGCTGGACGACCTGCCCGGTTTCCGGCCCGGTCCGGTGCATGCCGCCGCGAACGGCACGGTGCACCTGCTCGCGGCCAACGAGTCGCCGGACGGGCCGCTGCCGTCGGTGGCGGCGGCCGTCGCCGACGCGATCGGCGACATCAACCGCTACCCCGATGGCGCCGTCACCGCGCTGAACGAGGACATCGCCCGCCGGCTCGGGACCGACCCGGACCAGGTGGTGGTGGGCTGCGGCTCGGTCGGCGTCGCCCAGATGCTCTTCGAGGCGGTCGGCGAGCCCGGCGCGGAGGTGGTCTACGCCTGGCGCTCCTTCGAGGCTTACCCGGTGCTGGCGGCCCTGGCCGGGTTGCGCAAGGTCGCGGTCCCCCTGCGCGGGGATCGGCACGACCTGACCGCCATGGCCGCGGCGATCACCGCCGACACGCGCCTGGTCATCGTGTGCAACCCCAACAATCCCACGGGTACGGTCATGCGGCGCGCCGAGATCGAGCGGTTCCTGGCGGCGGTGCCGGCCGACTGCCTGGTCGTGTTCGACGAGGCCTACCACGAGTACGTGCGCGACGCCGACGTGCCGGACGCGCTGACGCTGCTGGACGGGCGGCCCAACGTCGTGGTGCTGCGTACCTTCTCGAAGGCGTTCGGCCTGGCTGGTCTGCGGGTCGGCTACCTGGTCGCGCATCCGCACGTCGCCGCGCAGGTCCGCAAGACCCGGTTGCCCTATGCGGTCAACCACCTGGCGCAGGTCGCGGCGCGCGCGTCGCTGCGCGCCGAGGACGAGTTGCGCGCACGGGTCGAGGACGTGGTGAAGGAACGCGACCGGATGCGCAACGCACTGCTCGACGCCGGCTGGTCGGTTCCCGCGAGCGAGGCGAACTTACTATGGTTGAAGCTCGGTGACGAATCGGTCGGCTTCGCCGCCGCTTGCGCCGCGAGCGGAGTGAACGTCAAGGCTTTCCCCGGCGAAGGTGTCCGCGTGTCGGTCGGCGCTCCCGCTGCCAACGACGCTTTGCTGGCGGTGGCGTTCGACTATTCCCGCCCGTCCGAGCACTGATCATGGAGGAGAACCCGATGACAAGCACCGCGGAATCGCCGGCGCCGCCGGATGTGACGCTCTACTTCGACCCGGTCTGCCCGTTCGCGTGGGTCACCTCGCGCTGGATCCTCGAGGTGGAGAGCCTTCGCGACATGGCGCTGAGGTTCCGCGTGATGAGCCTCTCGGTGCTCAACGAGCACCGCGAGATCGACGCGTGGTACCGGGAGTTCTGCGACAACGCGTGGGGCCCGGTGCGGGTCGCGATCGCCGCCGCCGAACACCACGGCGAGGGGGTGCTGCGCGACCTCTACACGGCGATGGGTACCCGGATCCACAACCAGGGCAACGAGGACTACCCGACCGTGATCGCGGAGTCGCTCGCCGAGGTGGGCCTGCCGGCCGCGCTCGCCGAGGCGGCGACCAGCACCGATTACGACGAGGCGCTGCGCAAGAGCCACCGCGACGGCATGGAGCCGGTCGGGGACGAGGTCGGTACCCCGACGATCCACATCGACGGGATCGCGTTCTTCGGGCCTGTGCTCAAGTCGATCCCGCGCGGTGAGCAGGCCGCCCGGATGTTCGACGCCTGCCGCGAGCTGGCCTCGTTCCCGAACTTCTTCGAGCTCAAGCGGTCCCGGGGCGGCAAGTTCGACTTCAGCTGACCAGGCCCGCACCATGAGCTAGGCACCAACAACTACGCCGTTCCAGCAGCGCCAGTCGTCGAACGACTGGCGCTGCTGCTTTGTCATGCCGTTTCTCCACCCTTCATCACCGCGTCTGCGGGGAGGGAGTCCCGGGTTGTCCAGAATCGATGTCCTCTACGCATTCCCGTCCACCGTTCCGTCCACCGAGATCAGCGAGTGGCTGGCACACTTCGAGTCGGCGGGCGCCGATCCGACGCTGTACTGGCTCGGCGCCACCCCGGTGATCGCCGCGAGCGGTACCGCCGGCGCCGGGCCCACCCACCTGACCAGGCCGGACGCCACCGTCCGCACGACCGGTGACTCCCGGCTGGGCCGGCGCGAGCTGCGGCCCGGTGGCACGGTCGTCCCGATCGGTCCCACCAGGGTCGGCGACGGCAGCATCGCCGTCTTCGCCGGCCCGTGCGCGGTGGAGAGCGCCGAACAGTACGACACCATCGCGGCGATCGTCGCCGAGAACGGCGCGGTCGGCCTGCGCGGCGGCGCGTTCAAGCCACGCAGCTCGCCGTACTCCTTCCAGGGGCTGCGCTGGGCGGCCCTCGACCTGCTGGCCGAGACCCGCCGCAAGACCGGGCTGCCGGTGCTGGCCGAGGTGGTCGAGGCCGCGCACGTCGAACGGATGGCCGCGGTCGCCGACGGCCTGCAGATCGGCGCGCGCAACATGCAGAACTTCGAACTGCTCAAGGAGGTCGGCGCGGCCGGCATGCCGGTCGTGCTCAAGCGCGGGTTCGGCTGCCGGGTCGACGAGGTCCTGGCCGCCGCCGAGTACATCCTGGCGGCCGGCAACGACCGGATCGTCCTGTGCGAGCGCGGGATCCGCACGTTCGAGACGGCCACCCGGTTCACCCTGGACATCTCGGCGGTCGCGTTGATGAAGCAGCGCAGCCACCTGCCGGTGATGGTGGACCCGAGCCACTCCACGGGCAACCCGGCGCTGGTCGGGCCGGCGTCGCTGGCCGGCGTCGCCGCCGGGGCGGACGCCCTGCTGGTGGACGTGCACACGGATCCGGAGCGGGCGTTGTGCGACGGCAACCAGGCGTTGCTGCCGGCCGCGTTCCGCGAGCTCATGGCCCAGCTGGAGAGCTTGGCGATGGGCCTGGGCCGGCCGTTGGCCGGCGCTGGTCGACTGCCCGTGCCGGCGGCCGGCATCGCCGTGACCGCCTGAGCCGCGAGCTCTCCGGTATCCGATCGAGGACCTTTACGAAAGGATCCTTGTGTTCAGCGACACGCATGGATACGTCCGGCAGCCCGCCGCCACGCGGGGGCCGTCGTGAGTCACACGTCCTTACCCCACGCGGATCCGACCCGCGACCTCCACGGATCGGGCGGTGGGCCGGTCATCGACGACCGGTGCCTGCCCGATCTGCTTCGCGACCAGGTGGCGCGGCGACCCGGCGACATCGCTGTCGTCGGCGCGGCCGGATGCCTGACCTACGCCGGTTTCGCAGCGGCGGCCGGGGAACTGGCCGCGTACCTCCAGCACCTCGGCGTGCGGGCCGACGACCGCGTCGGCGTGTTCGTCGAGCCGTCCACCGACCTGATGGTGGGCGTCTGGGGCGTGTTGTGCGCCGGCGCGGCCTACCTGCCGTTGTTGTGCGAGTACCCGCGTGAGCGGCTGCGCCACATGATCTCCGACGCCCGCGCGCGGGTCGTCGTCACCCAGCCGGGGCTGCGGTCCCGGCTGGCCGAGCTGGCCCCGGCCGGCACGGTGATCGTCACGCGAGAGGACGCGCAAGGCTTCGGGGGACACCTCGATCGTGCCGCCCGCCCGACCGACCTGGCCTATGTCATCTACACCTCGGGCAGCACCGGAAAGCCCAAAGGCGTGCTCATCGAGCACCGGGCGATCGTCAACCAGATGCGGTGGCTCGAGGCGGAGCACCGGATCGGCCCGGAGCGCACCGTGCTGCAGAAGACGCCGATCGGCTTCGACGCGGCCCAGTGGGAGATCCTCGCGCTGGGCCTCGGCAGCCGGGTCGTCGCGGGCGGACCGGGCCTGCACCGGGACCCCGAACGGCTGATCGAGACGATCGTCGCGCACGGGGTCACCACGCTGCAGTGCGTTCCCACGCTGTTGCGGGCCCTGGTGGACACGCCGGGGTTCGATCGGTGCACGTCCCTCGTCCAGCTGTTCAGCGGTGGCGAGGTGCTGTCCCGGCGGCTCGCGCTGGACTGCTTCCGGGTCCTGCCGGACGTGGAACTCGTGAACCTCTACGGGCCCACCGAGTGCACCATCAACGCCTCCGCCTTCCGGGTCGACCGGGACCAGGTCGCGGACGGGCCACCGAGCATCTCCATCGGCGCGCCGGTGTACCACACCCGCTACCACATCCTCGGCGCCGACCGGCTGCCGGTGGCCGTCGGCGACATCGGCGAGCTCTACATCGGCGGCGTCCAGCTCGCCCGTGGCTACCTGCGCCAGCCGGAGCTGACCGCGGAGCGGTTCGTCGACAACCCGTTCCGGGCGGGACCCGACGACGACCGGCTGTACCGCACCGGCGACCTCGCCTACTGGAACACCGACGGCACCGTCCAGTTCGTCGGCCGCACCGACAACCAGGTCAAACTGCGCGGCTTCCGGATCGAGCTGGACGAGATCCGCCGGGTCATCGAGACCCACGACTGGGTCCGGAACGCGGCCGTGGTGGTGCGGGCCGACCCGCGCGGCGACCGGCAGGACCTGATCGCGTTCATCGAGCTGAACCCGCTGGAAGCGGCGCTGATGGACCAGGGTAACCACGCCGCGCACCACCAGTCCAAGCAGGCGCACCTGCAGACCCGGGCACAGCTGTCCGACGCCGGCTTCCGCGACGCCGATGAGCTCGCCGACCGGCCCTGGGTCGACCTGCCCGGGCGGGTGCCGACGCCGGCCCAACGGCGGGAGGTGTTCGCACGCAAGACCTACCGCTTCTTCGAGGGAGGCGAACTGTCCCGGTCGGACCTCGTCGAGCTGCTCGGCCGGCGTCGGCCCGCCCCGTGGACCCGGCGCGAGCCGGCCGCGCTGGACCTCGCCGAACTGGGCGGGATCCTGCGGTACTTCGGCCAGTTCCACAGTGTGGAACGACTGCTGCCGAAGTACGGCTACGCCTCGCCCGGCGCGTTGTACGCGACACAGCTGTACCTGGAGCTCAACGGTGTCGCGGGCCTCGCGGCGGGCTGGTACTACTACCACCCGGCGCAGCACCGGTTGGTGCTGATGGACGGCGCGGTCACCGCGCCGTCCGGCACGCTGCGGGTGCACTTCCTCGGCAAGCGGCGGGCGATCGAGCCGATCTACCAGAACAACGTGGATGAGGTGCTGGAGATCGAGGCCGGTCACATGGCCGGCCTGTTCGACGAGATCCTTCCCCGCCACGGGCTGAGGCTGGTCGCCCACGGACGCCCGGCGGCGGCCCCGCGGCGCGTGGCAGGCGCGGCCGACGACCACTACATCGGCGCGTTCGACGTGCTGCCCGACGACGGTAGCCCGGTGGACGCGATCGTCGACGTCTACGTGCAGCCACACGCCGGCAGGGTGGCCGACCTGCCCGCCGGGCAGTACCGCTACACCGGCCACGAGCTCGTCCGGGTCGCCGACGAGATCATTCTCGAACGCCACGTGATCGCGATCAACCAGCAGGTGTACGCGCGGTCGGCCTTCGGCATCGCCCTGGTCAGCCACGCGGCCGAGGGCTGGCGGGACTACCTCGATCTCGGCCGCGCACTGCACCGGCTGCAGGCCAACGTGTCGCACGTCGGCCTGATGTCCGCCGGGTACAGCTCGAAGTCGGGGCATCCGTTGCCGGCGGCCACCCGGCTGGCGGCCGTGCTGGCGCCGGTCGGCCGCCGGGCGGGTCCGTGCTACTTCGCCGTGGCCGGCCCGGTCAGCGAGGACCAGGTGCGCGGCATGGGCATGGCGGAGGACGTCGTGCACATGAAGGGTCCGCTGGAGATGATCCGCGACGACCTGGTCAACTACCTGCCCGACTACATGATGCCGAACAAGGTCGTCATCCTGGACCGGCTCCCCCTCACCGCGAGCGGCAAGATCGACACGAGGTCGCTGGCCGAGCTCGAGGTCGGCGGCGCGGACCGCGAGGACCGGCCGTTCGTCGCACCGCGTACGGACACCGAGCGGCGGATCGGTGACATCTGGCGGCAGGTCACCCAGCAGGACCGGGTCTCGGTCCACGACGACTTCTTCGAGTGCGGCGGCAACTCGCTGATCGCGGTGGCGCTGGTGAACCGGATCAACCGGGAGTTCCGGCGGTCGCTGCCGCTGCAGTCGCTGTTCACCGCGCCGACCGTGGAGCGGCTCGCCCGGCTGGTCGACGGCGGCCGGCGCACGTCCAGATCGGACGGAGCGGCGGCGAAGGCCGCCTCCAACCGGCTGATCCGGCTGGCCGCGCACGGCCCGTACCACCCCATCTTCTGCTGGCCGGGTCTCGGCGGCTACGTGATGAACCTGCGCACGCTGGCCAGGCGGATCGAGGGGGACCGACCGTTCTTCGGGGTGCAGGCTCACGGCATCAACGACGGCGAGGAGCCCTACGCCACTCTGGCGGAGATGGCCGCGCGGGACCTCGAGCTCATCCGGGAGCGGCAACCCACCGGGCCCTACACCCTCTGGGGCTATTCGTTCGGCGCGCGGGTCGCCTTCGAGACCGCGTACCACCTGGAACGCTCCGGCGATCAGGTGGAGAACCTGTTTCTCATCGCCCCGGGCTCGCCCC
Organism: Dactylosporangium sp. CA-092794; assembly: GCF_050948465.1. Taxonomy (NCBI): domain Bacteria; kingdom Bacillati; phylum Actinomycetota; class Actinomycetes; order Micromonosporales; family Micromonosporaceae; genus Dactylosporangium; species Dactylosporangium sp. CA-092794. Next base: position 3,884,895 of record NZ_CP192044.1, read on the forward strand.
GGATCCCAGCCGACGGAACGCGGGGACAGGGGTACCGCGACAGCGTGTACCTGACGGTTCTGTTCTCCGTCTTCGCCGGCGGCATCGACCACCCGCTGCTGCGCCGCTGCCTGGCCGAGGTCAGCGACGCGGACAGCTTCATCGCGTTCGTCGTCCGGCACTTCACGCTCGATCCCGGCCTGGTCCGCCGGGTCGTGCGGGTGGTGGAACACACCTACAAGCTCAGCTACGCACCGGACGAACTGGCCGACCGTCCGATCAACGCCCCGATCACGATCTTCAAGGCCGGCGGCGACGAGCCCTCCTTCCTGGAGAACGCCGAGGCCTGCCGTACGCACGCACCGGGCGTCGTCGCCCTGCGCGCCGACCACTACGGCCTGCTCCGCGGAACTGGCGTCGAGGAACTGGCGGCGTCGGTCGTCGGGGCACCCGCGCGCTGACCGTTCTCTTCCTACGTCATGGGGGTAATCCGATGGGCATCTCGAGTTGGCGCGTCCTGACCGGAGAGGACGACGAGTTCGCCGCGCCGACCGCGATCGCGCAGTGCGCTTGGGTGAGCCAGCTGCGTCCGCTGATCGCCGAGCTGAGCAAGCCCGGAGATCTCGTGTTCGACCCGTTCGCCGGCTGGGGCACGACCCTGATCGCCTGCGCGGCCGAGGGGAGGCGCGGCATCGGTGTCGAGATCTCGCCGTCGCGCGTCGAGCAGGCGCGCGAGCGGCTTGCCGGCCATCCGGACCAGACCATGCTGTGCGGCGACGCCCGTACGCCACCGGTGGCGGCGGACTCGATCGATCTGGTGCTGACCGACCTGCCGTACTTCGGCACCGCGCTGGACGCCGGGTCCGACGCGGACGGCACCCTCTACGCGCTGCGGGAGTACAAGGACTACCTCGGCGCGCTGGACGAGGTGTTCGCCGCGCTGGCGACCGTGCTGCGGCCCGGCGGCATCGCGGTGGTGTGCGCGCAGAACCGCCGGATCGCCGACCGGTTCGTGCCGCTGGCCTGGGACACGGCCCGGGTGCTCGGCCAGCACCTGACGCTGGGCGATGAGCGCGTCCACCTCTACGACAAGGCCGCGAGCGGCTCCGACCCGCTGGTGACCAACCGCGCGCACGAATACGTGCTGCTCGCCACGAGGAACTGAAGCTCGTCCACGCAACCGACAACCGCTCGCCCCGCCGGCCGCTACGCGCAGGCGAGGGTCGATGAACGCTGCTTTTATGGAGGTCGAATTGGAAACCGTTGGTGCGCGGAGGCCCCGCCCCGCCGCCGTTCTGGACATCTGCGTCATCGGAGCCGGTCCGCGTGGCCTGTGCATCGTGGAGCGCATCTGCGCCAACGCGGAGGCCATGGACCGCGACGTGGTGGTGCATCTGGTCGATCCGTTCGTGGACCGCGGCGGTCGGGTGTGGTCGACAGACCAGTCTCCGGTGCTGTTGATGAACACCATCGCCTCGCAGGTGACCGTGTTCACGGACCCGACAGTGACCTGCCGGGGGCCGATCCGGCCGGGCCCGAGCCTGTTCGACTGGGCCCGGATGCTCCCGCTGATGGAGCCGTTCGACGAGTACCCGGCCGCGGTGCTGGCGGAGGCAGAGCGGCTCGGGCCGGACTCTTACCCGTCCCGCTCCTTCTACGGACACTACCTGAGCTGGGTGCTGCGCCGGCTGCGGCAGACCGCACCTCCCGAGGTGACCATCCAGGTGTACCCGCAGCTCGCGGTCGGTCTGGACGAACAGCCGGACGGCACACTCACGGTGCGGCTCGCCGACCGGTCCACGGTGGACGACGTATCGGTGGTCGTGCTGGCGCAGGGACACCTGGACATGCCGCTGGGTCTCCAGGAGAGCCGGCTCAGCCAGCTCGCCGGGGCCGCCGGACTGACCTATGTCGCGCCGGCGAACCCGGCCGAGGTCGACCTGAGCGCCGTGCTGCCGGGCGAGCCGGTCGCGCTGCGCGGCATGGGCCTGAACTTCTTCGACTACCTGGCGATGCTGACCCTCGGCCGGGGCGGCCGGTTCGACAGCGTCGAAGGCCGGCTGGCATACCGGGCGTCCGGGCGGGAGCCGGTGATCTACGCCGGGTCCCGGCGCGGGGTGCCCTACCATGCCCGCGGTGAGAACCAGAAGGGCGTCTCGGGCCGGCACCAGCCGGTGTTCCTGACCGCCGACGTCATCGAGCGGCTCCGGGCCCGCGCCGACCGCGGCCACCCGCAGACGTTCCGCGCCGAGGTCTGGCCGCTGATCGCCCGCGAGGTGGAACTGGTCTACTACACCGCGCTCATCCGGCAACGCCGGGGCGAGCAGGCCGCGGAGCGGTTCCAGCTCCGGTACGTCGCGGCCGATCCGGCTCTGGTCGGGGACCTGCTGGCCGAGTCCGGGATCGGCGAGGAGGACCGGTGGGACTGGGACCTGATCGCGCGGCCGCACGCGGGACGCCGGTTCGGTTCTCCGGCGCAGTTCCGGACCTGGCTGCTGGATCTGCTGCGGCGCGACGCCGAGCGGGCCCAGGGCGGCAACGTCGACGAGCCGGTGAAGGCCGCACTGGACGTGCTCCGCGACATCCGCAACGAGGTCCGGCTGATCGTCGACCACTCCGGGCTGACCGGCACCTCGTACCGCGACGAGCTGACCGCCTGGTACACCCCGCTCAACGCATACCTGTCGATCGGGCCGCCGGTTCGGCGCATCGAGGAGCTGATCGCGCTGATCGAGGCCGGCGTGGTCACGGTGCTCGGACCCGGAGCGGATGTCGATGTGAGCGCGGACGGGTTCGCCTTCCGCGCGTCCGATGTGGACGGTGCCCAGATCGTGGTGCGTACCCTCATCGAGGCGCGCCTGCCGGAGCTGGACATCCGCCGCACCAGCGATCCGTTGCTCGGCCATCTGCGGCGCACCAACCGGTGCCGGCCGTACCGGATCCCGGACCCTGCCGGGCCGGGCTACGAGTCCGGCGGCCTGTCCGTCACGCCCGGCGACCACCACCTGGTGCTTGCCGACGGCCGGGAACACCCGCGGGTGTTCGCCTACGGTGTACCGACCGAGGCTGTCCACTGGGTCACCGCGGCCGGTGCCCGCCCCGGGGTGAACTCGGTGATGCTCAACGAAGCGGACGAGATCGCGCGGGAGGCGCTGCTTGTCCCGGTGCCGGTCCGCGCCGACGCGCCGACGATGGTACAGCTGCAAGGAGGGTTCCACCATGAGTAACCACGCCACGGACTCCGGCCTGCTCGCACCGGTCTGGGCCGGCACCGACGCGGCCTGCCTCGTCAGCGACGAGGCGTGGCTGCAGGCGATGCTCGACGTGGAGGTCGCGCTGGCCCGGGCACAGGCCCGGCTCGGCGTGGTCCCGCCGTCCGCGCTCACCGCCATCGCCGAGGCGGCCCGGGCCGACCGACTGGACCTGGTCGACCTCGCCGTCCGGGCGCGCGGCGCCGCCAACCCGGTGGTCGCGCTGGTTCAGGCGCTCACCGCGCAGGTGGCCCGGATCGATCCGGCCGCGGCCGAGTACGTCCACCGGGGCGGCACCAGCCAGGACATCCTCGACTCGGCGGCGATGGTGCTGGCCGCCCGGGTGCTGGCCGGGACCGAACGGGACCTGCTGCGCTGCGCCGACGCGCTGGCCGGGCTGGCGCGGGAACACCGGTCGACCGCGATGGCCGGCCGTACCATGGCCCAGCACGCGGTGCCGATCACCTTCGGCCTGAAGGCAGCCGGCTGGCTGACCCTGGTGCTCGACGCGCTGGACCGGGTCCGCCAGCTCACCGAATCCGGCCTGCCGGCGCAGCTCGGTGGCGCCGCCGGCACGCTGGCGTCCTATGTGGAGTACGCCCGGATCGCCGGCGTGCCCGGCGGTCCGAACCACGGCGCCGACCTGATGGCCGCGTTCGCCGACGAACTCGGCCGGCCGGAGCCGGTCGCACCGTGGCACACGATCCGCACCCCGTTGGCCGACATCGGCGCGGTCGTGGCGTTCGTCACCGGCGCGCTCGGCAAACTGGCGCTGGACGTGCAGGGCATGTCCCGGACCGAGGTCGGCGAACTCGCCGAACCCGCGGCCGAGGGACGGGGCGTGTCCAGCGCCATGCCGCAGAAGCGCAACCCGGTCCTCGCCACGCTGATCGTCTCGGCCGCCCGCCAGACCCCGCTCTGCGCGGCGGCGCTCAGCCAGGCGCTGCTCGCCGAGGACGAGCGCTCCGCCGGCGGCTGGCACGCCGAGTGGCAGCCGCTGCGGGAGGCGCTGCGCCTCGTCGGCGGCGCCGCGGCGACCGCCGCCGATCTGTGCGAGGGGCTGCAGGTCTTCCCCGACCGGATGCGCGCCAACCTGGACCTGACCGGCGGCGCGGTCGTCTCCGAGCGCCTCGGGGCGGTCCTAGCGCCGATGCTGGGCAAGGCGACGGCGAAGAAGCTGCTCGGTGGCGTCGCGCTCGCCGGCACCGGCCCGTTCGCCCAGACCCTGTCGGCGACACCGGAACTGGCCGGTCGGCTCGACGCCGGCGAACTGGTGGAGCTGCTGGACCCGACCCGGTACCTCGGCTCGGCGCAGCTCATCGTCGAGCGAGTGGTCGCCCGGTACGAATCCGTCCTCACCTGCGATCTCGGGAGACCGTGATGTCAGACGACAAGCCACGCGCGTTCATCCTCACCGGCGCCTTCTACGTCATCTGCCGCAACCCGCGGTACCTGACCGAGCTGGTGGACCGAAACCTCAAGGTCCTGGTGATCACCTCCGCCTCGTACCGCGACCAGGCGCTCGCCTCGATGAAGGACCTCCGGCACCCGGCATCGGCGGTCGACGACATCGTGTTCGTCGACGGCGAGTTGAGCGTGGAGGGTTCGTTCACCGCCGGGTGTATCGCGGCGGCGCAGGAATGGCGCCGCAAGTACACCGTCGTCGGCGTGCACTCGGTCGGCGAGACGGTGGTCGACGCGACCGGGCTGCTCGCGGACGGGTTCGGCCTGCGCGGGCCCGGCCTGCGCGCGACCCGCGCCAGCCGCAGCAAGCACCTGCAGCGCTGGTACCTGCCCGAGTTCAGCCCGCCGTCGGTGGTGGTTCCGCCCGCGGAACGCGCGGCCTTCGACTGGAGCAGGGTGGAGTTCCCGGCCGTGGTCAAGCCGGCCAGCCGGCACTCCAGCTCCGGGGTGGCGACCGTCTCCGACCGGATGGAGCTGCTCGAACAGGTCATGAGCTACCCGCCGCACGAGGTCATCCTGGTCGAGAAGAAGGTGGTCGGCCAGGAGTTCTCGGTGGAGAGCCTGGTGCAGGACGGCGACGCGATCCTCGCCTCGGTCACCCGCAAGGAGACGACCGAGTCCTCCGACCGCACCTTCGTCGAGCTGTCCCACTCGGTCCCGCACACCGTGCCCGCGGAGTGCGAGCTGCTCCTTGACGCGAACCGCCGGATGCTGGACCTGCTGGCGTTCCGCGACGGGATCGCCCATTCCGAGTGGCGCATCGACGGCGCCGGCCGGCCGTACCTGATGGAGGTGGCCGTGCGGACGCCGGGCGACGGGCTGACGGTGCTCTACCAGCTCGCCACCGGGCGTCCGATGGAGCCGGAGGTCATCCGGATCGCGCTGGGCGAGCCCGCCTCCTACCCCGCGCTGCGGCGCTACACCCGGCAGGTCTACCTGGAGCACGAGCCGGCGACCCTGCTGCAGGACGTGACCGTCGACTGGCCGGGCGTACAACCCGTGTGGGTCGGTGAGAACGCGGTATGGCCGGAGATCGAGGCCGGCGGGGCGGATGAGCCGCCGACCCTGCGCGCGGTGCTGGTGCTCAAGGAAACCGGCGCCGAACTGGGCCCGCTGCTCAGTTCCGCGGACCGCGCGGTGACCTTCCTGATCGACGCGCCGACGCCGGAGCAGCTCGACGAGGTGGAGCGGCGGGTGCGGGCCGCGATCACGATCCACGCCACGCCGGCCCGGCCGTTCACCTCCCGGCGTCCCGATGCGAGTAGCGTGCGCAGCGCTTGAGAGGATCGTTGCCCATGACGCTCAGTACCGCCGAGCAGGCACAGCGGGCAGCCGCCTTCCGTGACCTGCACACGGGACCCACGTTCGTGACGCCGAACCCGTGGGACGCCGGCACCGCCAAGCTGCTGACCGCCGCGGGCTTCCCGGCGCTGGCCACCACTAGCGCCGGGCTCGCTTTCTCCCTGGGCCGGCCGGACGGCGCCGGTCTGGTCAGCCGGGAGGAGACGCTGGCCAACGTCGCGGCCATCGCCGCCGCGACTTCGCTGCCGGTGGCCGCCGACCTGGAGAGCGGCTTCGGCGCGACCCCCGAGGACGTCGCCGAGACGATCCGGCTCGCCGCCGCGGCCGGCGCGGTCGGTGGCTCGATCGAGGACTCCACCGGTGACCCGGCCGTGCCGATCCGGCCGGTCGACGAGGCGGTGCGCCGGATCCAGGCGGCCGCGCGGGCGGCGCGAGAGTTGCCGTGGCACTTCACGCTCACCGCGCGCGCGGAGAACTTCCTGCACGGCATCGCGGATCTGGACGACACCGTCGCCCGGCTGCATGCCTACCAGGAGGCCGGCGCCGACGTGGTGTTCGCACCGGGGCTGCCGTCGCTGGCCGCGGTGCGCACGGTCTGCGCCGCGGTGAAGGTGCCGGTCAGCTTCATGGCCGGATTCCAGGCCGAGCTGACGGTCGCCGCGCTCAGCGAGGCCGGCGTGCGGCGGATCAGCGTGGGACCGACGCTCACCCTGGCAGCTCTGTCGGCGACGTTCCGAGCCGCACAGGAGCTGCACGAGCACGGCACGTTCGAGTTCACCCGTGGCGTTCTCGGCTACGGGGAGATCAGCCGGTTGTGCACCTGACTGGTTTCGCTTCGAAGCGGACCTGCCCTCGGGCGGGTCCGCTTTTCGCGTTTGCCTGTCCGGCTTCTCTTGTCCGGCTTCTCGCCTGTCCGCTTCTCGCCTGTCCGGTTACAGCCGGCCCGCGAGGCGGTGCAGGATCCCGGCGGCCGGCTCCTCGGTGGCGTGCCGGAAACCGGTGCCGGCCCAGAGGTGTACCCGCTCCGGGTCACCCGCGGCCGCCGCGGCCTTGCGCACCGGGCTGGTCAGATGGTGCAGCGCGGGATAACCGAACGGCGCCACCGGCTGGTACTCGTCGATGAACGCGTTGCGCAGCCCGCGCGCGGTGCGGCCGGTGAACGCGTGCGTCCGCACGGTTTCGGTGCGCGCCGGATCGGCGAGCGCGGCGCGATGCGTGGCCGACGTGCCGGCCTCGACGCAGCGCAGCAGCACCGTCCCCACGCTCACCGCCTCCGCCCCGGCCGCCAGGGCGGCGACGACTGCCGCCGGGGTTGCCACACCCCCGGCGGCGACCACCGGAAGCCCTACGGCCTGCCGCACCGCGGCCACCAGCTCGGGCAGCGGCACGGCGGCGGGCGGCCTCAGCGGCGTCAGAGTTCCCGAGTGGCCACCGGCCTGCACCGACTGCACGACGACCGCGTCGACACCGGCCGCGGCGGCGCGCTTGGCCTCGTCAACCGACGTCACTGTCTGCATCAGGACCGCACCCGTAGCCCGCAGCGCGGCGAGGTCGGCCGCGGCGGGGATGCCGAATGTGAAACTCACCAGCGGCACCGGCCGTTCCCGCAGCAACGCGACCTTCTCGTCCCACGAGTCGTCGTCCTCGACCGGCTTGTCGACGGGCACGACGACCCCGTAGCGCTCCGCCTCGAGGGTGACAAGCCCGGCATAGCGTCGGTAGGCCGCCCGGTCAACCGGTAGCGGATTGGGCACGAACAGGTTGACCCCGAACGGCCCCCCGACGGTTTCGATCTCGGCGGCCAACGCCTCCGGGCTCTTGTACCCACCGGCGAGCAGACCCATCCCACCCGCCGCGGCCGCGGCCTCGACGAGCGCGACCCCGCCCGGCCCGCCGGCCATCGGCGCCGCCAACACCGGCAACGACACACCCAGGGCCGCCAACAGCCGCCCGGCCATCAGTACGCCCCGCCAACCCGAACCATGCCCCGCATGCTATCCCGGTGGGCCGGCGGCCGTGCGTTCGCGATGACCTGGTGTGGACCCGACGTTCAATGATCGGGTTCATTCTCGGTACCTGGGCAACGATACGAGCTGTTTCAGGTCTCGTTTCGGCCAGGAGCGCCGAAGGAGACGCCGCAGTGAATGTCGCGTGCCTGCACCACATTGCCCTCGACGTGCCCGAAGAGACTGTTGACCAGGTCGCCGTCGCCGGCGTTCAGGTGCGGCAGGAGCGTTTGCCATAGGTCTCGTAGATCCGCCGCGAACGGAGGGTCTTCCGCGGCGGCCTGTGTCAATGCCTGGCGAAGAACCCCGACCCGCGAGACATCCGCCGGATCGGCTTCGGCCTCGGAGAGCGCCGCTCGTGCGGAGACGCGACCTTCGAATCTGCGCCGCACTAGCCGAGCCAACGCCTTGAACGCCGTCCTGCCGCCCTCGGCGAGGGTCTCCGCGCCCTTGGCTGCCAAGGTGACTGCGATCGCGGACAACATCTGTTGGTCTGTCATCGCGGCGACATCGCGGTTATCGGCTCGAATTCAGTGGTCGCCATCAGATCTGACTCCCAGCGTGGGCCTGATCATCGAGTCGAGTTCGAACTGGTGCCACAGCCGTTCCGGCTTGCCGATGCCGTCCGCGTTGCCGTTGCGGAGGATGTCTTCGATCAACTGGTTGATCCGGCGAAGCAGCCGACGATCATTACCCTGCCACCAGCGGGAGCAGGTTCGGGCCTTGCGGATCTGGTTCTGAACAACGGCTCGGCGACAGTTACTGATTCGCGCCAGTCGATCTTGTTCGGCAGTGGGTGGGTTTTAGCTCAGGGTGTCTTCCAGCGTGTCTGCGGTGAGGACGCGGGCGGTCCAGGTTTCCAGCTGGTCGGTGGAGGCGGCGTGCACGGTGTCGGGCACGGCCTGAGGTAGCGGGCCGAACTTGAGGGTTAGCAACTGCACGAGCGCCCCGGCACGACCCCGGGCCACACCTTCGGCCTGGCCTTGGGTGCGACGCCGTGTTCGCCGACTCACCAAGCACCCGGCGGAACACCGCGTCATGCGGGCTCGACTGACTCGACACGCCAGCCAACCTACCGGCAGACACCGACGAATGTTGACCCGTGGCGCGTCAGGGGCCGGCGGTGAAGCGCTCGACGTACCGGCGTTGCCAGGGGGTCTCGACGGAGCGCGGGTGATAGTGCCGGCGGACGTAGGCCACCGCCTCGGCCGGCGGTAGCCCGTCGAGGATCGCGATGCAGGCCAGCGCGGTGCCGGTGCGGCCGCGGCCGCCGCCGCACGCCACCTCGACCCGCTCGCGCCCGGCCCGGTCGAGGGCCTCGGCGAACGCGGCAGCGGCGCGCTCGCGATCGGCGGGCAATCGGAAGTCCGGCCAGCGCAGCCAGTCCGACGGCCAAGGCATCGGGGGCGGTGGCTTGCCGAGCAGATACAGGCCGTACCGCGGCTCGGTCTGACCGGTCATCGGCCGGCGCAGGCCCCGGCCCCGGATCAGCCGCCCCGATGGTAGCCGTAGCACGCCGGGCTCCGCCGGATCCCACATCGGCCCACGATAGCGCTGCGGTCCGCGGCCGGTCGTGGTCGAATCCTCCGGTGGGTCCCATCGAGTGGCTGCGCCACCGCGACGCCGGCCTCGCCGTCGTGCGGCGGGCGGCCCGGACCGCCGTCGTCATGCCGGTCGTGTTCGGGGTGGCCGAGGGGGCGGTCGGCGACCCGGTCTTGGCCACGTACGCCGCGTTCGGCTCGTTCGCGCTCCTGCTCTTCGCCGACTTCACCGGCTCGATGGCGGACCGCGTCCGGGCCCAGCTCGGCCTCGGCGTCGCGGGCGCGCTGTCCATCGCCCTGGGTACCCTCGTCTCGCCGGTCACCTGGCTGGCCACCCTCGCCACCGCCGTGGTCGCCTTCGCTGTGCTCTTCGCGGGCGTGGTCAGCTCGGTGCTGGCCGGCGCCGCGACCGCGCTGCTGCTGCCGTTCATCCTGTCCTCGTCGTTGACCGGGCCGCCCGCGGCGATCGGGGTGCGGCTGGCCGGCTGGGGGCTGGCGACCGCGGTCAGCGTGGTGGCGATCGCCGTGCTGTGGCCGGCGCCGACCCCGGAGCCGCTGCGCGGCCGGGTCATCGAGGCGTGCCAGGCCCTCGCCGACCGGCTGCGCGCGGAGGTGGCCGCGACCCTCGACCTGCCCGGCGGCGAACCGGCCGAGGTGGCGGCGGCGGCCGAGCGGGCCGGGATCGTGGTTGCCGGGCTGCAGCGCGACTTCTACGGCGCGCCGTACCGCCCGACCGGCCTCGGCACCGGCGCCCGCGCCCTGGTCCGTCTCGTCGACGAACTGACCTTCCTCGTCTCGATCATGGACCCCGACTCGGCGCGGGACCGGCCCCCCGACTCGGCGGGAGACAGGCAGCCTGGCTCGGCGCGGGACGGGCAGCCTGGATCAGAAACGGCCGAGCGTTTCGGGTCGGAAGCGGGTGAGACGCTGGAGTCGGAAAAGTCAGGCGCTGGCGCGCCTGACTTTTCCGACATTTCACGATTTATCGCGCCGAGTTGGCCCGTGGAGGCGTGCCGGGTTCGCTTTGCCGCCTCGGCGGTCCTGCGCCGGGGGGCCGAGCTGCTGGAGTCGCACGACGGCGACGCGTCGCGGCTGCACGAGTCGCTCGAGGACCTGCGCAAGGCCGCCCGCGCCGTCGGCGATGGGCCGCTGGCCGACGCGACCGCCCTCGACCCGAACTTCCGCGCCCAGGAGATCGGCTTCGCGGTCGGCGCCATCGCCGCCAACATCGAGCTGACCGCGGCCGCGGACCGGCGTACGCTGCCGCAGCGCCTACTCGGCTGGCAGCCCAGCGGCATCGGGAGCCCGTTCGCCTCGGCCCGGGAGCGCGCCGCCGCCCACCTGGAGCCGCACTCGGTGTGGCTGCACAACAGCATCCGGGCCGCCGCGGGACTGGCGGCGGCCGTGCTGGTGGCGCGGCTGACCGGGGTACAACACTCGTTCTGGGTGGTCCTCGGCGCCTTCGCGGTGCTGCGGTCCAACGCGCTCAACACCGGCCAGACCGCGCTGCGCGCACTGCTCGGCACGTTCGCCGGCATCGTGGTCGGCGGCGTGGTCGTCTCCGTCATCGGCGACAGCCGGACGCTGTCGTGGGCGCTGCTGCCCCTCGCCATCCTGCTCGCCGGTCTGGCCCCGGCCGTGGTCTCCTTCGCGGCCGGCCAGGCCGCCTTCACCATCGTGCTGTTCGTGCTGTTCAACCTGCTGGAGCCGACCGGCTGGCGGACCGGCATCGTCCGCTTCGAGGACGTGGCCATCGGCTGCGCCGTGAGTCTCGCCGTCGGCCTGCTGTTCTGGCCGCGCGGCGCCGGCCGGGCCCTGAACATCGCGCTCGCCGAGGCGTACGCCGGCAGCGCCGCCTACCTGCGCGCCGCCGTCTCCTACGGGGTGATCCGCTGCGCGGTGGGCGCCCCGGCCGGGCTCGCGCCGCCGTCCGCCGCGTCCCAGCGGGCGGCCGCCGCCGCGCGCCGCCTCGACGACGCCTTCCGCACGTACCTCGGCGAGCGGGGCGCCAAGCCGGTGCCGCTCACCGACGTCACCCGCCTGGTCACCGGCGTGGCCGGCCTCCGCCTGGCCGCGGACGCGGTGCTCGACCTGTGGTCCACCGATGCCGCGGCCACCGCGGACACCGGCGACCGGACCGCGGCCCGCGATCGCCTGGAGGCGGCCGGCGCCGCGGTCGCCGACTGGTACACGGACCTGGCCGCCGCCCTCACCGGCGACGGCGCCGTCCCCGACCCGCTGCCGCCGGTCCCCGGCACGTCGGGCCTGCTCCGCGACGCGGTCGAGCGGGACCTGACCGACCCGTCGGGCGCGCCCACCCCGACCGCCGCCCGCATGGTCTGGACCGGCGGCCACCTCGACGCGGCCCGCCGCCTGCAGCGAGCGCTCCTCACCCCGGCCCGCGACCTGGCCGCGGCCTGAACCGGCTGGTTACTGCTTCGGGCGGAAGCTGGCGAATACCACGTCGAGTTGGGGCCGGGCGGCGGTCCACTGGGAATCAGCGGTCTGCCACCAGATGCCGTAGGCCTTGTTCGGTGTCGCCACCACGCCCCGGTTGTTCACGTGCTGGCGGGTGGAGCCGTCGAAGGTGAACTCCCAGTCGGCGGCCTTGATGAAGTAGTCGACGGGCACGATGCGGATTCGGGTGTAGTTCTTGAAGTCGCCGTCGTTGACGCGGGCCTTCTCCTTCTCCGTCCAGTCGGCGACCGGGTCGGGCCGCGGGCTGTCGGACTGGTCGATGCCCAGCACCTTGCCGTCGCCGCGGAAGTACATCATCGTGCCTTCCTTCGAGCGTCGCCAGGACGCCGGGACGTACACGGAGAATCCGCTCGGGTCGTGGTAGTCGACCCAACCCTGCGGCAGTGGCGGCAAGGTGTTGCCGGTCGCCTGGGTCGGGGGCGCCTGCGTCGGGCCCTGGGTCGGCTGGCCGCCGGCCGGCTGCGACGGCGTCGCGCTCGGTGCGGCGGACGGGCTCGAGGTCGGGGCCGGTCCGGCGCCGGCCGCGGTGGTCTGCGGTCCGGGGCCGCCCTGACCCTGGGGCTGTGTCCCGTCGCCGTCGTCGGTGCTCACCGCGAGCCAGACGAGCAGGGCCACCACGACCAACGCTGCCACGCCGCCGACAAGGAGCTTTCCCGCATTGGTACGCCGAGCCGGCGCCTCCGCCACGGGAGCGGGCCGCACCACGGCGGTCTTCCCGGCCGGGATCGCTGGCACCACCGTCGTCGGCGCGGCAGTCTCGAGGGGCTCGATCGCTTTGTTCGGCGCGACCGCCGCCTCGGGCTCGGGCTCGCCCGCCGATTCCGCTTCCGGCGAGAGCTCGTCCATCCCGGCGCCCGGGGAGAGTTCGTCCAGCCCAGCGTCCGGCGAGAGTTCGTCCAGCCCATCGACTGCGGATGCGGAAAAGTCCGGCATATACGGAGTTTCGGGCTCCACCCGATCGGCATCGCCGTCACTGGATGCGTCCGCATCGGCGGCCGAAGGCAGCGGCGCGGCGGACAAGGCCCCCTCGGGCGTGGACGGCCCGCGCTGCGCCGGCACGGCAGGCGCCCCGGACGCGGCGGCCGCAGACGCGGCCACCTCGGATGCGGCGGCCCCAGACGCGGCGGCCCCAGACGCGGCCACCTCGGATGCGGCGACCCCGGACGCGGTCGCCCCGGGCGTCGCGATCGGAGCGGCAAGCGATGACTTGGCCGCCCCGGGCGCCGCAGCCGGGGCCGATCCCGACCGAGCGGCCGGCAGCGCCGCCGCAGCCGGTGCGGCTGGCGCCGCCGCCCCGGATGGCGTCGAAGACCCGGACGGCGTGAGAGATCCGGGCGGCGTCGAAGATCTGGATGGCGTGGAGGATGCGGACGGCGTGGAAGATGCGCCCGCCCGGCCCGGTGCAGCCACCCCGGGCGTTGCTGAAGGCGTGCCTTGAGCCGCCGGCCCAGGTGGTAGGGTCGGCGCGGCGGTGTCCGCCGTGCGCCCCCAGCCGCTCAGCCAAGAACGGCGACGGCGCGGCGTCGAGCGGTCGACCAGAGCCTTGCGCAGCAGCTCCTCGGCCTGCGCGAAGTCGGCCCGGACCCGCGGGTCCTTGCGCAGCAGCGCCCGCAGCGCCGGGGCCAGGGCGCCCGCGCGCTGGGGCGGGTCGGCCTCCTCCGACGCCAGGGCGGTCAGGGTCTCCATCGCCGAGCCGCGGCCGAACGGGGAGCGGCCCTCGACCGCCGTGTACAGCGTCGCGCCCAGCGACCACAGGTCGCCCGCCGGGCCGGCGACGCCCTCCCGGGCCCGCTCCGGCGCGATGAACTCGGGTGAGCCCAGCACCAGGCCGGTGCGGGTCACGTGGCCCTCGCCCTCGACCCGGGCGATGCCGAAGTCGGTGAGTACCACCCGGCCGTCGTCGGCGAGCAGGACGTTGCCCGGCTTGATGTCGCGGTGGTCGACGCCGGCCCGATGGGCGGCGCGCAGCGCGTCGAGGACGGCGAGGCCGATCTCCGCGACCCGCCGCGGCTTCAGCGGGCCGTCGTTGCGGATCACCTGGTCGAGTGAACGCGACGGGACGTACTCCATGACCAGCCAAGGCTGCCCCTCGGCGGCCAGGACGTCGTAAACGCGCACCACATTGGGGTGGCTCAAGCGTGCCGCCGCCCGCGCCTCGCGCAGCGTGCGCTCCATGGCCACGTCACGGGCGCTGTCGAGCAGCTCGGGGGGCAGGACGATCTGCTTGACGGCGACGTCACGGTGCAGCGTCTCGTCACGGGCGCGCCACACCCGGCCCATACCGCCGACGCCGAGTTGCTCGAACAGACGGTAACGGTCGGCGACGACGGGGGGCGCGGCGGTCATGCACCATTGTGTACCCGATGCGAGCCCTCGCCACGCACCGCCCTCGCCCCGGTGTGGCGCGGCGCTCGTCCGCCGTTCGCCGCGCCGCCCCCGCCCGATCTGATGACAAGCGGCACCGAACCGCTCGCATACGGTGGTTGCAAGTTGGTTGCACGACGGGGGAGGCTCGGGTGCTGCAGGCGTTGTTCCATTTCGGCGGTACTACCGGAGAATCCCTCATCCTGGCCTACCTGCTCGGCGGGGTGGTGACCTTCGCCGCCGCGTTCCTGCCCGGCAACGTCACCCTGTACCGCGTCGTCTGCCTGATCCTCGGCGCCGTCATGGCGGTCTGGGCGGCCAAGGTCCTGCTGTTCGGCGGGACGCTGATCGTCACCGCGTTCGCGCTGCTCGCGCCGGTGGCGCTGCTGCTGATCGGTGCCGTGGGCGCGGTGCGCGTCGCGTTCGGCCGCTCGCGGTCCGGCTCGGCGACCCGCCTGCCGCCGCCGCGCCCGCACCCGGCCGCGCGCCAGTTCGGCGGCCCGGAGTCCTACCTCCCGCACCCACCGGCCGCCTACCCGCAAGACTTCCCCCCGAGGCCGCGCGCCGTGCGGGCGCCCGCGGAACACCCGGCCGCCGGCCCGCGGCACGCCGCGCACGTGCCGGCCCCGCGCATGGAGATCGCCCCGCTGATCGAACCGGAACCGCCCGCCCGGCCACCGGCCCGCGCCCGGCACCGCGCCGCGGAGCACCGGGCCTGAGCCGGCCGCGAGGAAACCGGAAAGAAGGTTTCTTGACGGTTACAGAGATCACATTAAATTGGTGGTCATGAGCCCGATGCGGGAGCCGACCTTCCTCATCCTCACCGCGCTCGCGGTGGGGGCGCTGCACGGGTGGGCGGTGATCCAGGAAGTCGCGAAGCTCTCCGGCGGGCGGGTCCTGATACCGGCCGGGACGCTCTACGCGGCGCTCGAGCGGCTCACCGCCGAGGGCCTGGTCGAGCCGGACCGGGCCGAGATCGTCGACGGCCGCCACCGCCGCTACTACCGGCTGACCGACTGCGGCGCCCGGGCCCTCGCCGCCGACGCCGACCGCCAGCACCGCAACGCCGCCACCGCCGTCGAACGCCTTCGCCTGAGAGCGGCCGGCGCGGGCGCCCAATAGCACCCGCGCCGGACCGCTGCGGCCGACAATGACCCGATAGAGACCGTTACGAGTCGGGCTAGACCGCGGTGGCGAGGGTCAGGGCGAAGCGGTCCAGGTGGTCGGTCCACCAGTCGCGGACCGCGAAGCCGGCCGCGGCCAGCTCGCCGGTCAGGCCCTCGCGGCGGAACTTCGCCGACACCTCGGTGCGCAGTTCCTCGCCCTCGGTGAAGGAGACATCGAGGGCGAGGGCTTGCAGGTGCACCGTCATCGGCCGCAACGCCCGCAGGCGCATCTCGATCCACTCGTGGTGGGAGTCCCAGAGGGCCACGTGGGCGAAGGACCGCGGGTCGAAGTCGGCGCCCAGCTCGCGGTTGAGCACGTGCAGGACGTTGCGGTTGAACTCGGCGGTCACGCCCGCCGCGTCGTCGTAGGCGGGCACCAGCACCGCCGGGTCCTTGACCAGGTCGGCGCCGAGCAGCAGCCACTCGCCCGGCGCGAGCCGGGCGCGCAGCGCGGCCAGGAACGGGGCCCGCTCGGCCGGCGTGAAGTTGCCGATCGTGCCGCCCAGGAACGCCACCAGGCGGGTGCCGGCCTCCGGCAGTACCTCCAGGTGACCGACGAAGTCGGCGACAATGCCGTGCAGGTGCAGGTCGGGGTAGTCGGCGCGCAGCGCGCCGAGCGCGTCGCGCAGGGCCGCGCCGGACACGTCCAGCGGGGCGAACGAGCCCAGCGTGCCCTGCTCGCGCAGCGCGTCGAGCAGGAGCCGGGTCTTCTCCGAGGAGCCCGAGCCCAGCTCCACCAGCGTCTTGGCGCCGGTGATCCGGGCGATCGCGCCGGCCCGCTCGGCGAGGATCTCCCGCTCGGCGCGGGTCGGGTAGTACTCGGGCAGCCGCGTGATCTCCTCGAACAGCTCGCTGCCGCGGGCGTCGTAGAAGTACTTCGGCGGCAGCCACTTCGGCGTCGCGGTGAGCCCGCGGCGGGCGTCGCGACGCAGGGCCTCGGCCCGCTCGGCGTCGGTCAGGTGGACTTCCAGCTCAACATCCGGCACGGTCACGGTGCACCACCTTCCAATGCTGTGACGGTCGCCGACGACGGGGTGGCGACCAGCAGTGATCGGTCGGGTACGGGTATCCAGGCGGGGTCGGGGGAGAGCGGCTCGCTGGCGACGAGGACCCCGCCCTCCGCGGTGGACAGGTACGACAGGGAATGGCCGAACACCGTCGCGGCGATCGTCTCGCCGTCGGTGAGCAGCAGGTTGAGCCGCGACCCGGGCGCGGCCGCGGCGACCTGCGCCACGACCGCGCCCAGCGCCTCGGCGAGCGGCTTGCCGGCCCGCAGCCGGGCCCGCACCAGGGCCCACAGCAGCGCGCTGTCGGTGGGCGCGTCGAGCGTGAGCAGGTCGCGCACCGGCAGCTCGGCGGCCGGGCCGGTCATGCTGTCCGGCCAGCCCGCCACCCGGCCGTTGTGGCTGAACAGCCACGGCCCGTCGGCGAACGGGGCGACCGCGGCCTCGGTGACCGGCATGCCCTCGGTGGCGGAGCGGACCGCGGCCAGCACGGCCCCGGAGCGGGTCGCCGCGGCCAGCGCCGGCAGTCCCGCGTCCGTCCAAATTGGACTGCTCCGGCGGTACCGGATGAAATGCTCCTCGAAACGCCAGCCGAGGCCGAAACCGTCGGCGTTGATGGTGCCGCCGCCCCGCATGTCCGTCGGCGCCCAGGACTGCCGGGACAGCGAGTGCGGCGGCGTGAACAGCAGGTCGGACAGCGGGATCGGCGGCCCCAGGTACGCCAGGTGCCGGCACACTTAGCCGAGCTCCGCTGGGCCGGCGTCGCGCGCGGTGCGGAACCCGCTGAAGATCTGCCGCCGGATCGGGAAGTCCCAGTTGCGGAACGTGCCCCGGCAGGCGGCCGCGTCGGTGCCGAAGGAGCCGCCGCGCAGCACCTTGTAGTCGGGGCCGAAGAAGACCTCCGAGTACTCGCGGTACGGGAACGCGGTGAAGCCCGGGTAGGCGGCGAAGTCGCTGTCCACCCACTCCCACACGTCGCCGATGAGCTGGTGCACGCCCAGCGGCGAGGCGCCCGCCGGATACGCTCCGACCGGCGCCGGGGCTAGGTGCCGCTGGCCGAGGTTGGCGTGCTCGGGGCCGGGATCCTCGTCGCCCCACGGGTACCGCCGGGAGCGGCCGGTCGCCGGGTCCCAGCGGGCCGCCTTCTCCCACTCCGCCTCGCTCGGCAGCCGCCGGCCCGCCCACGCCGCGTAGGCCGCGGCCTCGTGGAAGGACACGTGCACCACCGGCGCGTCGGGCACGATCGGCGCCGTGCGGCCGAACTCGGTGGCCAGCCAGCCGCCCGGGTCGCGGCTCCAGTGCAGCGGCGGGGTGCCGCCGCCCTCGTCGACGAACCGGGCGTACTGCCCATTCGTGACCGGCGCCCGGTCGATGAAGAACGCCGGCACGTCGACCGCGTGCGCCGGCCGCTCGTTGTCCAGCGCCCAGGCCTCGGTGGACGTGCCCATGGTGAACGGCCCGCCCGGCACCAGCACCTCGCCGCGAGCGTCCACACTGGACGGTGGCGGCGCCGCCGCGTGCAGGACCGGCTCGCCGGCCCGCAGCTGGTGCGTGGCCAGCATGGTCTCGTCGTGCTGCTGCTCGTGCTGGACGATCATGCCGAAGGCGAAGGCGTCCTCGGTCAGCCGTCTTCCTTCGAGGTGTACCCGTTCCAGCACGTCGAGCGCCTTGTCGCGCACGGTGGCCACGTAGGCGCGCGCCTCCTTCGGCCCGAGCAGCGGCAGCGCCGGCCGGTCCCGGCGGGCGTGCTTGAACGCGTCGTAGAGGTGGTCGATGTCGGCCCGGACGGGATCGCGCCCGCCCACGTCGCGCACCAGCCACAGCTCCTCCTGGTTGCCGATGTGCGCCAGGTCCCAGACCAGCGGCGACATCAGCGGTGAGTGCTGCTTGACCAGGTCGCCGTCGTCCACGGCCTCGGTCAGCACGGCGGAGCGCAGCCGGGTCCGTTCCAGCTCCCGCGCGACGCGCTCCCTCAGGTCAGCCATTGCGTGTACTCCCTTCAACGACGTCGTCGAGCAGCCGCGGCGGCAGGTCCAGCCGCTCCAGGGCCAGCTCGCGCACGGCCCGGGCGGAGCGGGCCAGGACCGGATCGGTCATGCCCTCGCGGGCCGCCGCCACCCAGCGACCGGCGGCCGGTGCGCACAGCTCGAGGACCCGTGAGACGGTGCGCGGGTCCTCGAGCAGCGCGGACAGGATCGCGGCGGGCGCGAACCAGGCGCGCCCGGGCTGGGTGTCGAGGTAGCGGATCTCCAGGTACCCGCGCGGGCGGACCGGCGGGAACAGGGTGCTGATGTGGTAGTCGAGGTCCGCGTAGGTCGGCTTCGAGTCAAGTGCGCCGCGGATCCAGTCCGCGAACGTCACCCCGGCCGGGGCGTCCCAGGCCCCGTCCGGCCGGCGGATGCACAGCAGCTGCGCGTCGAGCACGTAGCTGGCCCAGGCGGCGGCCGGATCCGCGCCGGTGCTCACCTGGCGGGTGCGGGACGGGTCGATGCCCCGCCAGGCCTGCTGGCGGGCGGAGGCCCAGCCGGTGTCGCGCCCGGCGAACCGCCCGGAGTTGGCGAACAGCGCCAGCAGCGGCGGCCCGAGCGCGTGCACCGCGGCCCACCGCTGGGTCAGCTCGGCCGCGGGGCCGGGGTCGAGGCAGACCTGCAGGCCCGCCGTCGAGCACATCATGATTTTGCCGGACACGCCGCGGCGGTCGAAGGCCGCTTCCATCGCGTCGTATCGGGGGGTGGAGAGCAGCCGCCGCGGCGTGCGATGCGGGTCGACGCCGGTTTCGCCGAGGACCAGTCCGGCCTCGGCCAGCAGGGCGGAGAGCTGCTCGATCTCGGCGCCGACGGCCGCGTGGAGCTCGGCCAGCGAGGCGTGCGGCCGGCTGGAGATCTCCACCTGGCCGCCGGGCTCGAGGGTGACCCGCCCACCGTGGCGCAGCGGGAGGGCGGGGCTGTCGGCCCGCAGGGTCACCGGCGCGTGATCGCCGAGCGCCCGGCAGAGCCGGTCACGATCCAGCAGGAGCGAAGGATCGTCGCGTAAATGAACGGTGAACTCAAGCTCGACACCGACCGCTGCGGGTGGACCGGTCTTGAAGCAGATCGATGCAATGTAGCCCTCGGCCTGCTCGATCTCGGTGATGACCGCGTCGTGGTCGGCGGCCGTGCGGATCCCCTGCAAGGTCGCCATGCGAACCGACGCTACCGCGCGATCCGTCGATCGGCGAACCCTTCCGCTGAACAAATCCTTACGTCCGGTCACCCTTTCGGGTACCGTACCCAGCCGGTTCTATCGCCCCCGACGATGAGTTCCGGGCCCGGCAGCAGCACCAGCGCGATCGCGCCGTCGGGCAGGACCGTGGCCAGGTCCGCATGCACCATCGGCTCGGGCAGCGGCTCGAACTGCCCCTCCCGCCAGACGCCGAGGCCGCTCGTCGGCAGCCGGACCAGCAGCCCGCCGCCGTCGACCGGGTTCACCTCCTTGGCCGTCACGGTCGTGGGGAAGCCCGGCACCTCGCTCGCGCCGTCCTCGCGCAGCCGCCACAGCCGCGTCGGCTGGTCGGTGAACAGCCACGCGTCCCGCCCGTCGGGCGACACCCGCAGCACGCCCTGGGCCGGGAACTCCTCCGGCAGCACCGTCCAGGTGCGGCCCCCGTCGCGGGAGGCGGCGACCCGGGTGATCAGCCCGTCGTACACCTGCGCCCACAGCGGCCCGCTCCGCCCGCTCGCCAGCCCGGTGACGGTGCCCCGCACGGCCGGCCAGGCCGGTGGCGCCGGCGTCGCGGACAGCCAGGCCGCGATGCCGATGGGATCGCCGTCGATGCGGTGGAAGCCCGTCCCGCCGATCTCCCACGCGCTGCGGGCGGCGTCGTCGTCGCCCTCGGACACCTCCAGCACGGCCGAGCCGGCGTCGCGCGCCTGGAAGGTGACGGAGACGGGCCGGGCCGGCAGTTCCGGCAGGTCCACCCGGGCCCAGCTGCGCCCGCCGTCCGCGGTCTTGCCCATGGTGTACTCGCACGAGCCCGCCGCCGGGCACCCGCCGATCATCACCCAGCCGTGTTCGGCGTCGACGAACTGCACGCGCATGTAGCCGTTCGCCCCGTCCAGGTGCACCGGCCGGTCCTCGATCCGCACCCCCGGCGGCCCGTCGCCGCCCACGGGCTGCAGCGCGTTCACGGACACCGCCGCGACCAGGGCCACCACCAGCCCGCCCAGCCACAGCGCCCCCTTGCGCCGCGCCCGCCGCCAGCCCGGCATGGCCTCGACCGGCACCGGCCGGAACGACCCGGTGTACTCGTCGGCGAACCGCGCGAACGCGTCCTCGACCCTCGTGTCAGCCATGCCACACCTCCGCGGTGAGCCGCGCGGCGAGCCTCGCCCGGCCGCGGGTGAGCCAGGAGCGCACGGTCCCCTCGGCGACGCCTTCCTGCTCGGCGATCTCGGCCACGCCGAGGTCCCCGAGGTGGTGCAGCACGAGCGCCCGCCGCTGCGCCGCCGGCAGCCCGGCGAGCGCCGCGACCAGCGCGACCCGGTCGGGCGTCGGACCGTCGACGTGCTGCTCGCGCTGCCGGGCCAGGAACCGGACCACGGTCTGCAGCCGCCGCAGCCGGCTGGTGGCGAGGTTCCACGCGACCCGCCGCACCCAGGCGACGGGATCGTCGTACCGCGCGACCCGCGCCCACTGCTCCAGCGCGCGGCAGAACGCCTCCTGGGCGAGATCCTGCGCCTCGGCGTGGTCACCGAGGTAGGCGTAGAGCTGCACGGCGATGCGCTGGAAGTGCGCACCGTAGAACTCCGCGAACAGTGGCGGCTCGGGCATGTCCATGTCACGCGCGAGCCTGCCCTACCGCTGCACCTTTGTTGACGCGACGTTGTGCCGAACTTTCCGGCTGCCGTCGATCACGCGATCGCCGGTGGGTGCCACCCCGGTATCCGCTGCGACGGGAAGTCTCCGCGATCATGCCGAACCCGCCACCGGCACCACGGCTTTTCGTGATCGTGGAGCGCTGATGTACCCCCGTGTACCTTATGTGTCCGCGATCATGGCGAACCCGCGGTGCGACCGCGGTGTTGCGCATGATCACGGAGACATTCAGCCGCCCCCGGACTGGGTGGGCGCACAACCGCACGGCGATGCGCCGGAATCGCGCACCGTTGACGCTTTATGCCGAAATTTCGGATAAATCCGGACGCCGGAGGTGTCTGGATTTATCCGGCAAAATTACAGGGCGGCGATCAGTAAGGCGGTGACCAGCAGGGCGAGGTGGTGCAGGGCCTGGTCGGCGACGTACATGCCGTTCACGGGGGTCGTCGCCTGGGCGAACTGCGGCGAGCGGGTCGCCCGCAGCACGGCGCGGACCGGCCAGCGGCGGTCCAGCAGGCCGTGGGTGGCGATGGAGAAGGCCAGTCCGGCGGCAACGCCCAGCGGGGACAGCGGCAGGCGCAGCGCGAGCGCGGTCACCAGCAGCACGGCGGCCAGGGTCAGGTGGTAGCCGAGCAGGTGGCCGCCCAGCGCGCGCCAGCCGGCCAGGCCCGGCGCGGCCTTCTGGGCGGCCTGATGGTCGGTCTGCGCGATGTGATCGCCCAGCGAGTGGCCGACGAGCAGGGCGACCATCGCCACGGCGAAAACGACGGACCTCGTAAGCGTGTCATGCGACATGATGGGATGGCTCCTCACTGGGCGGATGCGCGGGAGGAAGCAGCGGGGCGGCTCGGTCTTGGCGGATGGGGCCGTCCCGCCGCGCCGGGACTGGAGTTTCGATCATCCCCCGGCCCTAGGTCGACTTCTACGTCGTACGTTGCAGAACACATGTGTCCTGAGTCGCGGTCACCCGGTCGTACCAGGAAAAAAACGTAACTATCCGGACATGTCGCACGTTGCGTAAAGGTGCGCAGCGACCCGACTTCGACGACCCGCGTGCTCTACCTGGCCGGGTGGGGGCGCAGCGGCAGCACCCTCGCCGAGACCATGCTGGACCGGGTGCCGGGGCTGGTCGGGGTCGGCGAGATCAAGTTTCTGTGGGAGCGGGGGCTGCTGCAGAACCGGCGGTGCAGCTGCGGCACGCCGCTGCGCTCGTGCGAGTTCTGGGTCGAGGTGCTCGGCGAGGCGTTCGGCGGCATCCCGGACGACGCCACCGTGCGGGCGCTCGACGCCGCCTCCCGCCGGTTCCGCACCCGGCACCTGCCCGGGCTGCTGCTCAAGCCCGCCAGCCCGCCCGGCGCGGACCGGCTCGCCTGGTACTACGCGGCCCTGGAGCGGCTCTACCGCGCGGTCGCCGCGGTCAGCGGGGCACAGGTCGTGGTCGATTCGTCGAAGTTTCCGTCGTACCTCACCGCACTGCTCGCCTCGCCCGCGCTCGACGTGCGGGTGGCGCACATCGTGCGGGACCCGCGCGCGGTCGCCTACTCGTGGCAGCGGCACCGGCACGACCCCGACGCACCGGGCGGCGCGCGGATGCCGCGGATGCATCCGGGCTTCACCGCGCTGTACTGGTCGGCCTGGAACCTCGCCACCGAGCGGATCGCGCGCCGCTGCGCCCGGCCGTACCTGCGCTTCCGCTACGAGGACCTGGTCGCCGACCCCGACGCCACGCTGCGCGCGGTCACCGAGCTCAGCGGCGTGCCCGCGGCCGCGGCGCCGGTCGGGCGCGGGGGCGAGGTGGTGGTGCCGCGCACCCATCAGGTGTCGGGCAACCCGATGCGGTTCCAGACCGGGGCGGTGGCCCTGCGCCTGGACGACGAGTGGACGACCGGGATGTCATTGCCGCATCGGTACCTCACGGGCGCGGTCACGGTGCCCCTGCGCCACCGCTACGGGTACAAGGACACCTAAAGGCGGCTCCCGGAGCGCCGATCCTGCCGGTGTGAAGGCGTGGCTCGTCTCGGCCGCCGCCGTCGCCGCCCTCCTCGTCGGCGGCGGGCTGACCTGGCAGCACTACGCCGGCACCGTCGACCAGGCGGACCTGCTCGGCGACACCGGCCGGCAGCGCGCCGGCCCGCCGCGGCGGATCGACATCGAGTCCGCGCCGCGCATGTCGGCCGGCCCGGTCCGGCCCAGCGCGGGCACGTGGCTCGACGCGCAGCCGGGCCGCAACATCCTGCTCGCCGGCCTCGACGCGCGGCCCGGGGAGGACCGGGCGACCGCGCGCGCCGACACGGTGATCGTGGTGCACGTGACGGCTGCGGGGGACCGGGCGTACCTCGTCTCGCTGCCCCGCGACACCCGGGCCGACATCCCCGGGCACGGTGCGGGCAAGCTCAACGCCGCGTTCGCCCTCGGCGGCTTCGAGCTGCTGGCCCGCACCGTCCAGGAGCCGACCGGGCTGGTCTTCGACGCCGGGGCGATCATCGACTTCGCCGGCCTGCGCAAGGTCGTCGACGCCGTGGGCGGGGTCGAGCTGTGCGTCGACGAGGAGACCACGTCGGTGCACGTGGGGTGGGACGCGCAGGGGCGCGAGACGCCGCCGTACCGGCTGATCCCGCCCTCCTTCCGCGCGGAGAAGATCGCCGGGGTACGACCCCAGGTGTACCCCGTCGGCTGCCGCCACTTCACCGGCTGGGAGGCCCTGGACTACGTCCGCCAGCGCGAGCTCATCCCGGACGGCGACTACGGCCGCCAGCGCCACCAGCAGCAACTCCTGCGCGCCCTGGCGCAGAAGATCACCTCGGCCGGCGTGCTGGCCAACCCGATCACCCTCGACCACGCCCTGACCGCCGTCGGCGGCTCCCTCACCTTCGACGGCAACGGCGACTCGCTCACCGGCTGGATCGTGCGGCTGCGCGGCCTCGGCCCGGCCGGGCTGACCCTGCTGCGCACCAACGGCGGCCGGTTCCGCACCGAGCAGCGCGACGGCCGCGACTACGAGAACCTCGACGACACCACCGCCGAGCTCTTCGCCGCCGCCCGCGACGACCGCCTGGCCGGATTCGCCGCCCGCCACCCCACCTGGGTCATCCCGCCCTGAGGGGTACCGCCGGTACCAGCCTTGTCCCGGCCTGCCCCGGCGCGGCCCGGGCGCGGGAGAGTGGGACGATGACGAACCGGAAGGTGCTGTTCGGGCTCGGCCTGCCCGAGACCGCCGAGCTGCTGGCCCAGGCCGTGCGGGCGGACCGCGACGGGCTCGACCTGGTCACCGTGTCCGACCATCCGTACCTGGCGGGCCGGGTCGACGCCTACGCCGCGCTCGGCGTCGTGCTCGGCGCGACCACGAGCGTCGCCGGGGCGGTGAACGTGACGAACCTGCCGAGCCGGCCCGCCCCGATGCTGGCCCGCACGCTCGCCGGGCTGTCCGAGCTGTCCGGCGGGCGGGTCGTGCTGGGCATCGGCGCCGGCGGGCGGTGGCCGGACATCGTGAAGCTCGGCGTCGACCCGCTCACCCCGGCCCAGGCGGTGCGGGCGATGGAGGAGGGGATCGTCGTGGTGCGCGCGCTGTTCGGCGGTGGCGCGCCGGTGACGTTCGAGGGGGAGTTCTACCGGGTCAGCGAGCTGCCGCCGGCGCTGATGGCGGCCCCGCCGATCTGGACCGGCGCGGTCGGGCCGCGGTCCCTCGCCGCGACCGGGCGGCGGGCCGACGGCTGGATCCCCGGGCACGCGGCCGACTGGCTCAGCCCGCGGTACACGCGGTCGCGGCCGGTCATCGACGCCGCGGCGGCCGCGGCCGGGCGGGACCCGGCGGAGGTCGCCACCGTGTACAACTTCCCGGGGCGGATCACCGCCGCGCCGCTGCCGGGGACCCGGGACGAGGACGGCCGGTGGATCGGGGGCTCGGCGGCGCAGTGGGCGGAGGAGCTCACCGGGGCCGTCGTCGAGCACGGCGCGGCCGGGTTCGTGCTGTTCCCGCGGGACGACCGGACCGCCCGGGGGTGGGCGCAGGAGGTCGCGCCGGCCGTCCGCGAGGCGGTGTTAAAGTGGAGGAGTACCTCCGATACAAGGTGACGATCGTATGCAGATCCAGCCCGGCGTGCGCCGCCCACAGCGCGCCGACGCGCGGCGAAACTTCGACGCGCTGCTGGCGGCCGCGCGCGAGGCGTTCGCCGAGCACGGCAGCGGCACGTCGCTGGAGGACATCGCCCGGCGGGCCGGGGTGGGCATCGGCACGCTCTACCGCAACTTCCCCACCCGCCAGGACCTGTTCGACGCGGTGTACGTCGGCGAGATCGAGGCGCTGTGCCAGGCTGCCGACGCCGTCGCCGGGCTCGAGCCGTGGGACGCGCTCACCGGCTGGCTGCACCGGTTCGTCGACTACGCGGCGACCAAGCGGGCGCTCTCCGAGGAGATCAACCGCGACTCGCCGATGATCCGCGAGTGCCGCACCGCGATCCACGAGGCCGCCGGGCCGCTGCTGGCCCGGGCCCAGGCGGCCGGCGTCGCCCGCCGCGACGTGAGCGCCGACGACCTGCTGCGGCTCATCTCCGGCCTCACCGCCGGCGGCTACGTCGATGACGCCCAGCGTGAGCGGGTCCTCACCATCGCCCTGGACGGCGTGCGCGCCCGCTGAAATTCGGTTGTTTGCCCCCGGTGGCAGGGCGGGTAACAGCGACGCATGCGAATGGATCTGCTGGACCGCCCGGTCGTCGATCTGGCCGGCCGGCCCATCGGCAGGGTCGACGGCGTCGAGACCGTGGTCGGCCGGGACGGCACCTTCGAGATCGCCAGCCTGCTCGTCGAGACCCCGCCGCGGATGTTCGCCCGCACGCCCGGACCGACGATGCGCATCTCCTGGGACCTGGTCGCCTTCTGTGACCGGACCATCACCCTTCTGGTACGGAAGGATCGGCTGCGCCTGTCCTGATCACTGGAACCGGCCCCACGCACCCTGGGGAGGCGGGACAGTAGGCGGGTAGCCTGGTCCGACGTGCGCCTCGCACCGTGATCACGGTTTGTGGTCGTCCGGTCCGGGGTTGAGGGATCGTAACGAGTGGATGGGGTGCATCGCAGATGTCCGACCTGGCGCAGATCGGCGTGACCGGCCTGGCCGTCATGGGCCGCAACCTGGCCCGGAACCTTGCCCGCAACGGATACACCGTCGCCGTGCACAACCGCTCGTACGAGCGCACCCGCCGCCTGGTGGACGAGTTCGGGCACGAGGGCACCTTTGTGCCGGGCGAGTCCATGGCCGACTTCGTCGCCTCGCTGGCCCGTCCCCGCTCCGTGATCATCATGGTGAAGGCCGGCGGCCCCACCGACGCCGTGATCGACGAGCTGGTGCCGCTGCTGGAGGAGGGCGACATCGTCATCGACGCCGGCAACGCCCACTTCGGCGACACCCGCCGCCGCGAGCAGGCCCTGCGCGAGCACGGGCTGCACTTCGTCGGCACCGGCGTGTCGGGCGGCGAGGAGGGCGCCCTGCTGGGCCCGAGCATCATGCCCGGTGGCTCCCCGGAGTCGTACCAGACCCTCGGCCCCATGTTCGAGAAGATCTCGGCCAAGGTCGACGGCACCCCGTGCTGCACCCACATCGGCCCCGACGGCGCCGGCCACTTCGTGAAGATGGTCCACAACGGCATCGAGTACGCCGACATGCAGCTCATCGCCGAGGCCTACGACCTGCTCCGGGCCGGCCTGGGCGCCTCACCGGCGGAGATCGCCGACATCTTCCGCACCTGGAACACCGGCGACCTCGAGTCGTTCCTCATCGAGATCACCGCCGACGTGCTCGCGCACATCGACGACGAGACCGGCAAGGCGTTCGTCGACATCGTGCTGGACCAGGCCGAGCAGAAGGGCACCGGCCGCTGGACGGTGCAGAGCGCGCTCGACCTGGGCGTGCCGATCACCGGCATCGCCGAGGCCACCTTCGCCCGCTCCCTGTCCGGCCACGCCGACCAGCGCGCCGCCGCCCGCGCCGCCTTCGGCACCGACGTCACGCCGCTGCAGATCACCGACCGGGACCAGTTCATCGAGGACGTCCGCGCCGCCCTCTACGCCTCGAAGATCGTCGCCTACGCACAGGGCTTCGACCAGATCCAGGCCGGCAGCGAGGAGTACGGCTGGAACATCGACCGCGGCATGGTCTCCACCATCTGGCGCGGTGGCTGCATCATCCGCGCCCGCTTCCTCAACCGCATCCGCGAGGCGTACGACGAGAACCCCGGCCTCAAGAGCCTGATGGTCGCCCCGTACTTCGCCGACGCCGTCAACGCCGGCGTCCCGAACTGGCGCCGCATCGTGGCCTCGGCCGCCGCGGCGGGCATCCCGACCCCGGCCTTCTCGTCGTCCCTGGCCTACTTCGACGGCCTGCGCGCCGAGCGCCTGCCCGCCTCGCTGATCCAGGGACTGCGCGACAACTTCGGCGCCCACACCTACAAGCGCACCGACAAGGACGGCACCTTCCACGTGGAGTGGGCCGGCGACCAGAAGGAACACACCGCGTAGCGCGCCACCACCGCGCCGGGGTTCCACCCGGAGCCCCGGCGCGTCACTCAGCCGTCCACCTCGCCGCCGGCGCGTTGCGCAACCCCGGCGGGCCGCGGGTCGGGCCGCCAGCCGCCGAACGACCACCGGGCCTAACCGCTGGTCACGGCCGCCTCGCGTAGCAACCCCGCCAGCCGCCGGACGACGCCGCGTCATGTTCGCGGTTACTGCAGGCGCGTGCCGCGGTTACGCTCCGCGTGCGCTTAAGGCTGTCTTGGCCGCGGCGGACAAACTCTCCACGATCATGCACATGGCCACTCGGACACCACGGGTTTTTCATGATCATGGATACATATGGTACCTATGGGTACATAAACACTCCGTGGTCATGAAAACCCGGGGTGCGAGTCGTGGGTTCGGCATGATCACGGAGACTTACGGCCGTGTCGGCCGGGCGGCGGGCGATGGCCGGGCGGCGGGGCGACGGCTGACCGACGGGCGGCGGGTGCGGGTGGATATGGCCGAGCCGCCGGTGGCCGGGGGCGGCTGCGGCCGGCGCGGCGGTGGCGTCGGCCTGGCGGGCGGACTGCACCTGCCTGGTCAGGCCGGGCGGACCGGCAGGGGACCGCTGCGGAACAGCAGGGCGGACAGCGCGGCGCAGGTCAGGAAGACCGCCGAGGCGACCCAGAACACCAGGTGGTCGCTGGCGAGGGTGGCGCCGGCGATCGTCGCGGGGTCTGACGCCGTGGCCGCGTGCGTCGCGAGATAGTCCGCGATCGCCGTCGCGGTGAGCGAGCTGAACACGGCCGTGCCGATCGAGCCGCCGATCTGCTGAGCGGTGTTCACCAGGGCCGACGCCACGCCGGCCTCGTCGGGCCGCACGCCGCTGGTCGCGGCGTTCTGCACCGGGCCGAAGATCATGCCGAAACCGAGGCCCGTGACGAGCAGCGCCGGGAGCACGCCGCCGGCGTAGGTGGAGTTCGCGGCGATGCCGGTGAGCATCGCCATGCCGGCGGCGGCCAGCACGCAGCCCATCGGCACGAGCGGGCGCGGGCCGGTGCGCGGCAGCAGGACCGCGCCGGAGAAGACCGACGTCACCATCACGGCCCCGATCATCGGCAGGAAGGCGGCGCCGGTCTCGATCGGCGTCAGGCGGAGCGTCTCCTCGAGGTAGTAGGTGAGGAACAGGAACACCGCGAACATCCCGGTGCCGCAGATCCCGACCGACAGGTACGCCGCCCCGCGGACCCGGCCCAGAAGCACCCGCAGCGGCAGCAGCGGATGGGCCACACGGCGCTCGATCAGCACGAAGGCGCTCAGGAGGACGACCCCGGCGATCACCGGACCCAGCGTCCAGAAGTCCGTCCAGCCCTTCGACTCGGCGTTGCCGAGGCCGTAGACGACGCCGACCAGGCCGAGCACCGCGGCGACCGTCCCGGAGAGGTCGAGCCGGACGCGCTCCGGCCGGTCGCCGTCGCGGAGGAAGGCCACCGCGCCGGCGAACGCGACCGCGGCGATGATCAGGTTCACGTACAGGCACCACCGCCACGACAGGTCCTGGGTGAGGACTCCGCCGAGCAGCAGTCCCAGCGCGCCGCCGGCGCCCGAGATCGCGCCGAAGATCCCGAACGCTCGACCGCGCTCGGTCGCGTCGTCGGCGAACGTCACCGACAGCATCGACAGCGCCGCCGGCGCGAGCATCGCCGCGAACACGCCCTGGGCGACGCGGGCGAGCAGCAGCGCAGCGAATCCGCCGGCGGCGCCGCCGACCGCCGACGCGACCGCGAACCCGGCCACACCGGCGATGAACAGCCGCTTGCGGCCGAGGTAGTCCGAGAGCCGCCCGCCGAGCAGCAGCAGACTGCCGAACGCGAGGGCATACCCGGTCACCACCCACTGCCGGTCGCCGGTGGAGAAGCCCAGGTCGCGCTGCGCCGTCGGCAGCGCGATGTTCACGATGGTGGAGTCCAGGATGACCATCAGCTGGGCGAGACTGAGCACGACGAGCGCGAGCCATCGAAACGCGCCGGAGTCGCTGGGCGCGGCCGGCCGGCCGGGCTCCTCGAGTGCCGTGTCGGGGCGCATCAGCGGCCGCCGACCAGGAGCACGAGCTTCCCGCCGGCGTGGCCCTCCTCGCTGACCCGGTGCGCCTCGGCGACCTCGGCGAGCGGGAAGGTCCGCACGGCCGGGAGCGAGAAGCGCCCGGACTCGATCAGCCCGCCGATCTCGGCGAGGGCGTGCAGCGCGCGGCCGGAGTCGCCCCGGCTGAACCGCACTCCGTGCCGCTGCGCGCCGGCGAAGTCGGCGACCGTCAGGACGTGCTCCGGGCCGCCGGCGAGCTCGATGAGCTCGGGCAGGACGCCGCTGCCGGCGACGTCGAGCGCGAGGTCGACGCCGCCGGGAGCGAGCGCCCGCACCCGCCCGGCGAGGCCCTCGCCGTAGACGACGGGCTCCGCGCCCAGCGAGCGCAGGTAGTCCTGGTTGGCCGCGCCGGCGGTGCCGATCACGCGGGCACCGCGCGCCACGGCGAACTGGACCGCGGCGCTGCCGATGCTTCCGGACGCGCCGTTGATGAGCAGCGTGCTGCCGCTGCCGACGCCGAGCTGGTCGAGCGCGCGAACGGCGGTCTCGATGGCGGCCGGCAGCGCGGCGGCGGCCGGGAAGTCGAGCGACGGCGGGATCGGCGCATAGGCGGACAGCACCGCCAGCTCGGCCTGGGCCGCCCCGTCGGCGCAGGCGCCGAACACGCGATCGCCGACCGCCACGTCCGTGACGCCCGCGCCGAGCTCGTCGACGACCCCGGCCGCCTCGTAGCCCATGGTCTGCGGGAGCTCCTGATCCATCAGGCCCTTGCGCTTCTTCCAGTCGCTCAGGCTGACGCCGGCGGCGCGCACCGCGATCCGGACCTGCCCCGGCCCCGGATGCGGGTCCGGAAGATCCGCGATCTCGAGGACCTCCGGACCCCCGAACCGGCTGAAACGGGCTGCTTTCATCGTGTGCTCCGATCTCGACCCCGGGTTCGTGCCCAGAACTGGAGCGTACACGATTTTTTGAGTCCACTACAAATTTATGGTTGATAGACTCCCGGCGTGGCCGAACCCGGACTTCGTGATCTCAAGAAGGCGCGCACCCGCCGGCTCATCGTCGACACGGCGGCCCGGCTGTTCGCCGAACGGGGCTACGAGCGGGTGACGGTCAGCGAGATCGCGCGCGCGGCGGAGGTGGCGGAGCAGACGCTCTACAACTACTTCCCTACCAAGGAACAGCTGGTCACCGACCGTGAACAGCAGATACAGGACCGGCTGGACGACCTGATCCGCTCCCGGCCGGCGGGGACCAGCCCGGCCGCCGCCGTCCGCGACTTCGTCCTGGAGACGGTGACGGCGATCCGGGGCCGGCCGCCGGAGATCGCCGCCGGCACGCTGGGCTATCTCGCGGCGATGAGCCCGGCGGTCAACCGGCTGGCCCTGGAGCTGATCGACCGCCTGGCCGCCGCGGTCGCCGCCGCCATCGGCGAGACGAGCCCGATCGCGCCCGAGCTCGCCCGCCTGCAGGGCATCGCGCTGGCCGGCGTGTTCCGGATCATCATCGGCGAGACCGGCCGCCGCGCCCGCGCGGGCGAGACCCCGGACGAGATCGCCGACGCGCTCCATCCGGAGGTCGAGCACCTCCTCGCCGAACTGGACCGCTGGCTGACGACCCCGCCCGGGTCATGACCACGCCGCGCGGGTCATGACCATGCCGCGCGGAGGGTCAGCAGGGCGCCGGTGGCCGCGGCCGCCGCGGTGAGCCAGAAGGCCGCGGCGTAGGCGCCGCCGTGCAGCGGCAAGGTGAGCAGCGCGACGGCGACCGCGCCGGCCAGATACTGGGCGGTGGTCATGACCGCGCCGGCCGAGGACTGCTCGGCGGGCGGGACGTCGCGGGCGCCCACGTTGAACATCGACGTGTAGACCACGCCGTGGGCGAAGCCGCTGACCAGCAGCCCGGGCAGCACCCCGGCCGGGTAGCCGCGCCCGGCCGCCAGCGCCAGCCAGGCCAGGCCCAGCGCGGCCAGGGCGAAGCCGGCGCCCAGCGTGCGGGGCGCGCCCAGGCGGCGGACCAGGGCGCCGGTCACCGAGCTGCCGGCGGTGACCAGGGCGGCCAGCGGCAGGAAGGCGAGCCCGGCGCGCAGCGGGGTGAAGCCGTCGCGGTCCTGCAGCATCAGCGTGACGACGTAGAACTCCGAGCCGACGCTGGCCATGTACAGCGCGGCGGCGGCCGCCCCGATGCGCAGCGACCGGGGGCCGGCGGGACGGCGGCGGGCCAGCAGCGCCGCGCCGAGCGCCGCCGCGGCCAGCAGTGTCCCGGCCGTCGCCGGGTCGGCCCAGCCCCGGGCGCCGGCGAAGGTCAGCCCGAGCACCGTGGCCAGCACGGCGCCGGTGCCCAGCAGCGGGCCCGCGAGGGGGACCGGCTCGGGGCGGGCCCGGGCCGTTGCGAGCAGCCACGCGGCGGCGCCGGCCGCGCACAGGACGGTGACCGGGACGTTCACGAGGAAGGTCCAGCGCCAGGTGTACCGCGTGAGCGCCCCGCCCAGCACGACGCCCGCCGCCAGCCCGGCCGCCCCGACCGCGCCCCACACCGACAGCGCCCGGGTGCGGGCCGGCCCGGCCGGGAAGCGGGCGCCGATCAGGCCCAGGATCGCCGGCTGCAGCAGGGCGGCGGCGAACCCCTGGGCGCCGCGGGCGGCCAGCAGCACGGCGCCGTCGCCGGCCAGCCCGCCGGCCACGCTCGCCGCGCCGAACAGCGCGGTCGCGGCCAGGAACAGCCGGCCGGCCCCGACCCGGTCGGCGAGCCGGCCGCCGAGCAGCAGGAAGCCGGCAAAGGGCACCGAGTACGCGCTCACCACCCACTGCGCGGCGGCCAGGTCGAGGCCCAGGTCGCGGGCGATGGCGGGCAGCGCGACGTACACGATCGAATAGTCCAGGGCGAGCAGGAACTGGGCCGTGGACAGCACGGCGAGGATCACGTCGCCATCGTCGGACCTTCACATTAATGTGAAGGTCAACCGCTGGGAGGCAGGTCACATGCGCATCGGCGAGCTGTCCGCCCGCACCGGCACGCCCGCGCGCCTGCTGCGCTACTACGAGGAGCAGGGCCTGCTCCGCCCGGCCCGGCTGGACAACGGCTACCGCGACTACGGCGAGCCGCTGGTCGACCGGGTGGGGCAGATCCGCGGCCTGCTCGAGGCCGGGCTGCCCACCCGGCTCATCAAGGCGGTGCTGCCGTGCCTGGACAACCCGTGCGGCATCGCGATCTCCGACGCCGGGCCGGAGGTCGTCGAGCTCCTGCGGCGCGAGCGCGACCGGATGGACGCCCGGATCGCCTGCCTGAGCCGCAACCGCGACGCCATCGACGCCTACCTGTCGAAGGTCACCGGCGAAGGTCGTTCGTGACCGTGCGGCCCTGGCCGCCCAGCAGCGACTCGAAGTCGGTGGTCGGCGCGAACGGGTCCTGCACCGTGACCGGCTCGCGGGCGGCGACCAGCGCGGCGAGCTCCGCGCCGGCCCGCTCGATCCGGGCGTGCAGCGTGTCCTTGCCCGCGCCCGCCCAGTCCTCGGTGGCGGCGAAGACCGCGGTCGGCGCCACCGTCGCGTGCAGGTAGGCGAACAGCGGCCGCAGCGCGTGCTCCAGGGCGAGCGAGTGCCGGGCGGTGCCGCCGGTCGCGCCGAGCAGGACCGGCTTGTCGTGCAGTACCCCATCGTCGAGAACGTCGAAGCAGGACTTGAACAGGCCGCTGTAGGAGGCGTTGAAGATCGGCGAGACGGCGATCAGCCCGTCGGCCGCGGCGACGGCGTCCAGCACCTCCTTCAGCGCCGGCGACGGGAAGCCGGTCAGCAGGTGGTCGGTGATGTCGTGGGCGACGTCGCGCAGCTCGTAGACCTGCGTCGTGACGCCCTCGCCGAGCTTGCCGCGCACGGCGGCCGCGAGCCGGTCGGCCAGCAGCCGGCTGGACGACGGCTGGCTCAGGCCCGCGGTCACCGCGACGATCGAGCGCGTCATGCCTCCACCTTCTCCTGCTCGGCCCGGGCGGCCGTCTTGAGCGACTCGTGGGTGGGCGCGTCCGGCACGTGGGCCGGGCGGCCGATGGCGAACTCCTTGCGCAGCACCGGCACGACCTCCTCGCCGAGGATGTCGAGCTGCTCCAGCACCGTCTTCAGCGGCAGGCCCGCGTGGTCGACCAGGAACAGCTGCCGCTGGTAGTCGCCGACGTACTCGCGGAAGGTCAGTGTGCGGTCGATGACCTCCTGCGGGCTGCCGACGGTCAGCGGGGTCTGCGCGGTGAAGTCCTCCAGCGAGGGACCGTGGCCGTAGACCGGCGCGTTGTCGAAGTAGGGCCGGAACTCGTGCTTCGCGTCCTGCGAGTTCTTGCGCATGAACACCTGCCCGCCGAGGCCGACGATGGCCTGGTCGGCGGAGCCGTGGCCGTAGCGCTCGAACAGCTGCCGATACAGCCCGACCATGCGCTGGGTGTGCTCCTTGGGCCAGAAGATGTGGTTGGCGAAGAAGCCGTCGCCGTAGTACGCCGCCTGCTGAGCGATCTCCGGCGTGCGGATCGAGCCGTGCCACACGAACGGCGGCACCCCGTCCAGCGGGCGCGGCGTGGCCGTGAAGCCCTGCAGCGGCGTGCGGAAGCTGCCCTCCCAGTCCACGACGTCCTCGCGCCAGAGCCGGCGCAGGAGCGCGTAGTTCTCCACGGCGAGGGCGACGCCGTTGCGGATGTCCTGGCCGAACCAGGGGTACACCGGACCGGTGTTCCCGCGCCCCAGCATGAGGTCGACCCGGCCGTCGGCCAGGTGCTGCAGCATCGCGTAGTCCTCGGCGATCTTGACCGGGTCGTTGGTCGTGATCAGCGTGGTCGCGGTGGACAGCAGCAGCTTGCTGGTCTTCGCCGCGACCCAGCCCAGCATCGTGGTGGGCGACGACGGCACGAAGGGCGGGTTGTGGTGCTCGCCGAGCGCGAACACGTCGAGCCCG
The DNA here is from genome assembly GCF_050948465.1 of Dactylosporangium sp. CA-092794. Lineage (NCBI taxonomy): Bacteria > Bacillati > Actinomycetota > Actinomycetes > Micromonosporales > Micromonosporaceae > Dactylosporangium > Dactylosporangium sp. CA-092794. The sequence goes on from NZ_CP192044.1 coordinate 3,919,807, forward strand.
ACCTCCTCCGCCTTCAGCGCGATCGCCATCATGGCCTTGACCCGCTCCGCGTCGGTGGGCACTCGCCCGTTCGTCGGGTCCTGGGTGACGTCACCGACGGTGAACACTCCGAACTGCATCTCGAACGCCCGCCTTCACCTCGCCGGAACCCGGGCTGGCCCCGGCTCTCTGGCGCGTACAACATAGCTGACCCGTCAAACATTCCGCCACTAAACAGTCAAGGTTGGTGACTTCTTGCCGGGCTTGACTTCAAGCGCTTGAGGACTGGTTCGCTGGTGGGCATGACGATGACTGACCCTGGAACCGTGCTGATCACCGGCCCGACCGGATCGCTGGGCCGCGTCGCGACGCTGGCGATGGCCAGTCGTCCCGCCGCCGCCCGGCCGGACCTGCTCCTGGTGGGGCGGGGGAGCGAGAAGCTCGCGGAGGTGGCCGCCGAGGCCCGCGCGGCCGGTGCGACCGTCCACGAGATCTGCGCCGACCTGTCCCGGCTGGCCGACGTCCGCGCCGCCGGGGCCGCGGCGCGTGACCTGCTGGCCTCGGGAGCGGTGCGCCCGCTGCGGGGGCTGGTCGGCAACGCCGGCATGTGGTCGGCCGACATCCGCCGCGCGACCGAGGACGGCTACGAGGTGACGTTCGCCGTGAACTACCTCGCCCACGCCCAGCTCGTCGGGGACCTGCTCGGCTCGTTCGCGACGCCCGGCCGGATCGTGCTGCTCGGTTCGGACACGTACCGGGCCGGCCGCTTGCGGCAGATGATGGGCGTGCAGCCCGCGAAGTGGCGCGACCCCGTCACCCTCGCCCAGCCCGCGCCCGCCGGCAGCAAGGCCAGGATCAGCGACGCGGCCGTCGCCTACTCCACCTCCAAGCTCGCGGTCCTGTACTACGCCCACGAGCTGCAGCGGCGGGTCGGCGACGGGATCGGCGTGTCCGTGTTCGAGCCCGGCTGGATGCCCGGCACCGGCCTGGGCCGGTCGGCACCCGCGGCCTTCCAGGCGCTGGCCCGTGGCGTGCAGCGCCTCCCCGGCATACCGACGCCGGAACGCTCGGGCCGGATCCTCGCCTCGCTCGTGCTCGACGCGGAGTGGGCACACCTGCGCGACGGCGCCTACGTGTTCGTCGACAAGGTGGACGAGCAGCCGGCGTGGGCCCACGACCGCGACCGCGAGCGGCGCCTGTGGGACGCGACCGCCGAACTGCTGGCGAAGGCCAGCGTCTGACGCTCCGGCGGCCATGAGTGAGCGGTTGGGGTGCGCGATGCCGGGTATGAGTACCACATGGCTGCACGAAAGCAACGAGGATCGAATGAGCTGGATGCCGCCGGGCGCAACGCGATGCCGGACCGGACGTATGCGTTCCCGCGGCTACGCAAGGAGCCGCTGAACGACGCGTCGCACGTCCGCAACGCGATCGCCCGGTTCGATCAGGTGCGGGACGCCTCCGACGCGGAGCGGCGGGAGGCGTTCACGCGGATCAAGCGGGCCGCGGACCGCTACGGCGTGGAGCTGTCCGCGACCCGTTGGCAGGACCTGGGCAAGCCGTCCGCGGGCATGAAGTCCTCCGACCGGCCCAAGTCCAAGGAACAGCTGCTCAGCGAGGCCAAGCGGCGCAACATCCGCGGCCGTTCCTCGATGACCAAGGCCGAGCTGGAGCGGGCCCTCTCCTAGGACTCCGGCGGGAGCAGGGCGAGGCGTCGCCGCTGCAGCTCCGCGAGCTCGTCCGGCGTGAGCTGCTCGTGGTACTGCCGGCGGCGCTCCGCCAGCTCGGCGAGCTCCGCCTCGGAGAGCGTCTCGGTCATGCGGCGGCGGTGCTCGTTGAGCTCCTGCAACTGTTCCGGGCTGAGCGGTCGGTGCATGGTGATCATCCCCTCGATGACGTCGATGAGCGTGGTGGCCGACGGCTCGGCGGCCTCGTCGAGCGCGCGGAGCACGGCCCGCAGGTCCAGCCGCAGCCGGAATGCCACCGCGATGCGCTGCTCCACCTCGGCCAGCTGGCGGCGGATCAGCTCGCGCGGGTCGCCGCCGCCGGCCAGGACCGCGCGGATCTCGGCCAGCGACATGCCGAAGCCGCGCAGCGCCAGGATCCGGTGCAGCCGCCGCACGTCGGCGGCGGTGTACCGGCGGTGCCCCGCGGTGTCACGCGACGACGGGCGCAGCAGGCCGATCTCGTCGTAGTGGTGCAGCGCGCGGACCGTGAGCCCGGTGCTCCCGGCCAGCTCGCCGACCCGCCAGGTTCTGCGGTCGGTCACGAGATCGACGCTACGACCTCACGCCGCGTGAGGCGCAAGCCCGCGCTGCTACGGTCGGCCGGTGAGCGAACTTGGGTTGTTCTTGCGCACCCGGCGCGCGGCGGTCGCGCCCGGCGCGGTGGGCCTGCCGGCCGGGCCCCGCCGGCGCACGCCGGGGCTGCGCCGCGCCGAGCTCGCCGCGCTGTCCGGGGTGAGCGTCGAGTACGTCACCCGCCTCGAGCAGGGCCGCGACCGCCGCCCCTCCGCCCAGGTGCTCTCCGCCCTCGCCGACGCCCTCGGGCTGTCCGTCGCCGAGCGGGTGCACCTGCACCGCCTCGCCAAGGGCGCCGAGCCGGGCTTCACCTGCCGCGGCCCGAACCAGCCGCCGAGCGCGGTGCGCCCCACCGTCCGCGCCCTGCTCGACCGCCTGGAGCCGAGCCCGGCCGCCGTGCTCGGCCGGACCGGCGACGTCCTGGCCCGCACAGCCGGCTACGAGCACCTCTTCGGCCCGCTCGGCCTCCTCGACGGGCCGCGCCCCAACCTGACCCGCTACGTGTTCGGCGACCCGCGCGCCCGGTCCGCGTTCCCCGACTGGGACCGCGTCGCCGACGAGCAGGTGGCGGTGCTCAAGCAGGGGCCGTTCCGCGGCGACCCGCGGGTCGCCGCGATCGCCGACGAGCTGACCCTGGTCGCCGGCGACGCCTTCACCGCCCGCGTCGCCGCGGTGTCCGGGCCGCCCAGCGGCACCGGCGTGCTGCGGCTGGTCCACCCGCGGGCGGGGGACCTGCGGCTGTCCTACGAGACGCTCGATCTACCGGCCGGCGACGACCAGCGGCTGATCTTCTACGCGGCGGCGGTGTAAGTTTCCTGGATCTTGACGTACAAAAACGAATAAATCGGGCGGAAATCCGTCTCCCCTCCATCGGGCCCGCATGGTGCTCCCTGGAAGGGAGACCACCTATGCGCAGAAGCATCAAGGCCGCGCTGGCCGCGGCCGGGCTCCTGGCGGCCACCGGGGCCGTCGTCGTGCTCACCACCGGCTCGGCCCAGGCCGACACCACCATCTGCGAGAAGTTCGGCTCGACCACCATCCAGGGCGGTCGGTACGTCGTGATGAACAACGTCTGGGGCACCGACCAGCCGCAGTGCATCAACGTCACCAGCACCGGCTTCAGCATCTCGCAGGCCAACCACAACGTGCCGACCAACGGGGCGCCGGCCGCGTACCCGGCCGTGTACTACGGCTGCCACTACGCCAACTGCAGCACCGGCAGCATCCTGCCGCTGCGGGTCAGCGACTCGCGGTTCGCCGGCATCCAGACCTCGGTGGGCATGAGCTTCCCGTCGTCGGGGCAGTGGGACGCGGCCTACGACATCTGGTTCGACCCGACGGCGCGTACCGACGGGCAGAACACCGGCGCGGAGATCATGGTGTGGGTCAACCACGCCGGCGCGCCCCAGCCGGTCGGGTCCAAGGTCGGCACGGCGAACATCGCCGGCGGCGCCTGGGACGTGTGGGAGGGCAACATCGGCTGGAACGTCGTGTCCTACGTGCGCCAGCCCGGCACCGGCTCGGTGAGCTTCGCGCCGGCCTCGTTCTTCAACGACGCGGTGTCCCGCGGCTACGCGCAGAACAGCTGGTACCTGACCAGCATCCAGGCCGGCTTCGAGCCGTGGACCGGCGGACAGGGCCTGGCCGTGAACACCTTCAGCGTCACGACCGGCGGCCAGCCCCCGACGTCCACGCCCCCGACGACGACGCCGCCGCCGTCGAGCCCGCCGGTGACCACCCCGCCGCCCACCGGCGGCCCGGCCGGGTGCAGCGTCACGTACACCAAGAACGACTGGGGCAGCGGCTTCACCGCCGACGTCAAGGTGACCAACACCGGCGGCTCCGCGCTGAGCGCGTGGACGGTCGGCTGGACGTTCTCGGGCAACCAGAGCATCACGAACTCCTGGAACGCGAACGTGACCCAGTCCGGCACCGCCGTGACGGCGAAGAACATGTCCTACAACGGCACGATCCCGCCGGGTGGCTCGACCACGTTCGGCTTCCAGGCGACCTACTCCGGCTCCAACCCGGTGCCGTCGCCGACCTGCTCCTGAAAACGCGTTCCCGGTCGGGGCGGCTTCGGCCGCCCCGGCTTGCGGTTCGCTCGGAGAGCGCTCTCCGATTCGGCGCCAGGCATTGACAGGGTTTCACAGAGGGCTCATTGTGGCTTTCTGAGAGAGCGCTCTCTCACGCCGCCGTAACACCCCCGCCACGAAGGAGTAATCCATGGACTGGTCGGTCTCCGCCCCCGGCCATCGATCAAGGCGCACACTTCGATACGGCGTCATCGCGATCGCCGTGGCCGCCATGCTGTGCGCGTACATCGTCACGGTCGTCACCCGCGCCAACGCCGCCGAGACCCTGCTGTCGCAGGGCAAGCCGACCACCGCCTCGTCCACGGAGAACGCCGCGACCCCGGCCGCGAGCGCCACCGACGGCGACAACGGCACCCGCTGGTCCAGCGCCTTCTCGGTGCCGCAGTGGATCCAGGTCGACCTCGGCTCCGCGCAGACGATCACCCGCGTCGCGCTGAACTGGGAGGCGGCCTACGCCACCGCGTTCCAGATCCAGACCTCCACCGACGCCGCCAACTGGACCAGCATCTACAGCACCACCACCGGCACCGGCGGCACGGTCAGCCTGCCCGTCACCGGCAGTGGCCGCTACGTGCGGATCAACGCCACCGCCAAGGCCACGCAGTACGGCGTGTCGCTGTGGGAGTTCCAGGTGTACGGCGGCTCCGTCACCACGCCCGGCAGCTGCGGCGCGAGCAACGCGGCGCAGGGCAAGCCGGCCACCGCCTCCTCGACCGAGAACGCGGGCACCCCGGCCTCGTCCGCGGTCGACGGCAACACCGGCACCCGCTGGTCCAGCGCGGCCGGCGACCCGCAGTGGCTGCAGGTCGACCTGCAGTCGGTGCAGCAGATCTGCGGCGTCACCCTGAACTGGGAAACGGCCTACGCCACCGCGTTCCAGATCCAGACCTCCACCGACGCCGCCAACTGGACCAACATCTACAGCACCACCACCGGCACCGGCGGCGTGCAGACGCTCAACGTCACCGGCAGCGGCCGCTACATCCGGGTGTACGGCACGGCCCGGGCCACCCAGTGGGGCTACTCGCTGTGGGAGTTCCAGGTCCGCGTCGGCGGCGTGCCGTCGACCTCCAACGACACCCCGACCAGCCCGAGCCCCACGCCGACCGGCTCGGGCAACGCGGTGCTGCTGTCCTACAACAAGCCGGCCGTCGCCTCCACCTGGCAGAACGACACCAACTGCAACCCGTGCTCGGCGGACAAGGCCTTCGACAACGACCCGGCCAGCCGCTGGGCGACCAGCCCGACGAACGGCTGGGTCGACCCGGGCTGGATCTACGTCGACCTCGGCGCGCAGGCCCACATCACGCAGGTGATCCTGCAGTGGGACCCGGCCTACGCCGTGTCGTACCAGATCCAGACCTCCACCGACGCCACCAACTGGACCAGCATCTACAGCACCACCACCGGCAAGGGCTTCAGGGAGACCCTGAACGTCAACGGCAACGGCCGCTACGTGCGGATGTACGGCACCCAGCGCTCCAACGGCTACGGCTACTCGCTGTGGGAGTTCAAGGTCTACGGCACCGGCGGCAACCCGGTGCAGCCCCCGGCCCCGCCCGCCGACCCGATCTTCCCGGCCACCAACCTGGTCTGGAGCGACGAGTTCAACACCGGCACCAACGTCGACACCTCCAAGTGGACGATCGACCCGGGCACCGGCCAGAACGGTGAGATCCAGTACTACACCAACCTGGAGAACACCAGCATCCAGGGCGGCTCGCTGGTCATCGAGGCCCGCAAGCAGACCGAGGGCGGCCGCGACTACACCTCGGGCCGGATCAACACCAGCAACAAGTTCTCCACCCAGTACGGCCGGGTCGAGGCCCGGATCAAGGTGCCGAAGGGCAACGGCCTGTGGCCCGCGTTCTGGATGATGGGCGCCGACTTCCTGCAGGGCCGGCCGTGGCCCTACAACGGCGAGATCGACATCATGGAGATCCTCGGCAAGAACACCAACGAGGTGTACTCCACGCTGCACGCCCCGGCCTACAACGGCGGCGGTGGCTACGGCCAGAAGCTCGCCACGGTCGACCTGTCGGCCGACTACCACGTCTACTCGGTCGAGTGGGACAGCAAGCACATGACCTTCCGCGTCGACAACCAGGTGATCCTGGTCGCCGACAAGGACACGGTCGAGACGACCCGTGGCCCGTGGGTCTACGACCACCAGTTCTACATCATCCTCAACCTGGCCGTGGGCGGTGACTTCCCCGGCCCGATCGACGCCACCACGCCGTTCCCGTCGCGGATGTACGTCGACTACGTCCACGTCTACAAGTAGGGTTCCCGCCCACAAACTGGCCGCGGGTGGACGTGACATGCGGATCCGTCCACCCGCGGCTCCTCATTGCATCGGGGCACGAATTACCGTGGCATCCATGACGGGCAGCGACGCGCGACCGCCGACCCTCGAGCAGGTCGCCAACTACGCCGGGGTATCCCGGGCCACGGTCTCCCGGGTCATCAACGGCGTGCAGACGGTGGACCCAGAGCTTCGCCGCACGGTGGAGCGGGCCATCGCCGCGACCGGGTATGTGCCGAACCTGGCCGCCCGGTCGCTGGTCACCGGGCGCACGGACTCGATCGCGCTGGTCGTGTCCGAGCCCGCGAACCGCGGCTACGCCACGCCGTTCCTCACCCGGATGTTCACCGACCCGTTTCTGGGCCGGGTCACCGCGGGCGCACAGGAGGTGCTCCGCCCGCTCGGCATCCACCTGGTCATCTTCCTCGCCGACCCGCCCGCCCGGCCGCACCTGCTGCGGTACCTGCGCCAGGGCCACGTCGACGGTGCCCTGCTGATCTCCAGCCACGTGGACGACCCGCTGCCCGCGCAGCTGGTCGACCTGGGCGTGCCGGTCGTGCTGTCCTGCCGCCCCGGCCACCCGGTCACCATCAGCTACGTCGACGTCGACCAGCGGGCCGGCGTGCAGCTCGCCGTGGACCGCCTGGCCGAGCTGGGCCGCCGCCGGATCGCCACCATCACCGGCCCGCTCGACATGCCGGCCGCCCAGGACCGCCTGGCCGCCTTCGAGGAGGCCGCCCGGGCCCACGGCCTCACCCCGTCCCACGTGGAGGGCGACTTCACCCGCGCCGGCGGCGAACGCGCCACCGCCCGCCTGCTCACCGAGCTGCCCGACGTCGACGGCGTGTTCGTCGCCAACGACCTGATGGCCGACGGCGCCCTGCGCGTGCTGCAGGAGGCCGGCCGGGCCGTGCCGGACGACGTGGCGGTGATCGGCTTCGACGACAGCACCGCCGCCCTCGAGTGCCACCCACCGCTGACCACGGTCCGCCAGCCGGTCGAGGAGATGGCCGGGGAGATGGCTCAGCTGCTGCTCACCCGCATCCGCGAGCCGAGCCGATCCCCACGCTCGGTCATCTTCAACCCGGAGCTGGTACTGCGCGCCTCCGCCTGACCACGCGCCGGGGGGTCAGGCGAGCCGGTCGACCAGGCCGGCGAGCCAGACCCGCCAGCGGCGGCTCAAGTACACCCGCTCCGGCACCAGGTAGTGCTCGCCGTCGATGCGGCGGATCACGTCGTCGCGGACCGGGATCACCTCGAAGCTGGCGTGGAAGCCGCGGGCCCGCCGACCGGCGCGGCGCTCGAACTCGGCCACCACCTCGGTCGAGCGCAGGTCACCCGGGGGATGGGCGGCCAGCTCGCGGCGCTTGCGGGCACTGTGCCACTCCAGCGCCTCCCGCCAGCGGGCGGCGACCAGGTCGTGCAGCCCGGGCGCCTCGGTGAGCCCGTCGGCGCCCGGGAAGTCGCCGCCGCGCACCGCGTGCGGGGCCATCAGGATCGCCCGCCACCAGCCGATCCACTCCTCGCCGAGGGCCGAGCCGGCCGGCGCGTCCGGCGCGGGCACGTCGTCGGCGTCGAGCGGGCCGGGCACGAGCCGGTCGCCGGTCGCCTCGATGCCCGCCGCCGCGCGCACCCACAGCGCGAGGCCGGCGAGCTGGTCGAACTGGGAGACGCTCACGCGCCAGGAGTCGAAGCCGGAATACTGCACGAGCCGGCCCTCAGCAGGTCGAGTGGAAGAGGCCGCCGACCGCCGCGGTGGCGGCGAGGTCGTTGTAGAGCTCGACGGCCTCCGTCGTCTCCGCGACGTGGACCTCGACGCCGGCCTTGTCGAGCAGCTCCAGCGTCTCCGGGGCGACCTCCAGACGCTCCTCCATGCCGCGGGAGAGCACGACCACCGTGGCCCCGGCGTCGAGCAGCTCCGCGACGTCGGCGGGCTGGATGCCGGGGGAGTGCGACGTGCCGGTCTCCGACCAGTCCCACGCGCGCCCGCCGCCGGGCCACGCCTTGAGGTCCTTCACCGTGCCGAGCCCGTCCACCTCGATGCGGCCCCACACGATCGAGAGGATTCGCGGGGAAGCTGCCACCATGGCCCACACCCTACCGCCCGGCGCGGGATAGAACGGAGTCATGCGACTTTCGATCTGGCCCGGGGCCGGGCAGCGGTACGACGAGATCCTCGAGGTGGCCCGGCACGCGGCCGAGACCGGCTGGGACGGCGTCTACATCGCCGACCACTTCATGCCCAACGCCGTGCCCGGGCGCGACCCCGACTCCCCGATGCTCGAGTGCGGCACCGTCGTCGCGGCGCTCGGCGCCGTGGTGCCGCGGGTGCGGATCGGGACGCTGGTGTACGGCAACACCTACCGCCACCCGGCCGTGCTCGCCAACATGGCGGCCACCGCCGATCACGTGTCCGGCGGCCGGTTCACCCTCGGCGTCGGGGCGGGCTGGCAGGTCAACGAGCACGAGCAGTACGGCATCGAGCTGCCCCCGGTGCGGCAACGGCTGGACCGGTTCGTGGAGGCGCTGCAAATCCTGCACGGGCTGCTGCGCACGCCGCGGACGACCCTGCACGGGGAGTACTACCGGGTCACCGACGCCGTCTGCGAGCCCAAGCCGGTCCAGGACCCGCTGCCGATCCTCATCGGCGGCGGGGGAGAGCGGCGGATGCTCGGCATCGTCGCGGAGTACGCCGACCTGTGGAACACCTGGGGCCGCCCGGACCTCATCGCCCACAAGTCCCGGGTGCTCGACGACTTCTGCGCCGCCCGCGGCCGCGACCCGGAGGCGATCCAGCGCACCGCGCAGGCCATCGTCGTGGTCGACGGCCCGCTGCCGGAGCTCAGGCAGCCGGTCGTCGGCGGCTCGCCGGCGGCGCTGGGCGACCTGCTCGCGCAGTACCGCGCCATCGGCCTCGACGAGTTCATCGTCCCCGACCTGCTGCTCGGCACCGGCGCCGACCGGTTGAAGGCGATGGACACGATCCTTTCGCTCAACCGCGGGTGAAGACCAGGAAGCGGTAGTTGAGCAGGCCGTTGAGCAGGCACCACTGCAGGGCGTCGCCGCCGGCGAGCATCAGCCAGTACTCCCCGCGCGGGTGTACCGGGCGGCCGGCGGCGACCAGGGCGGCGATGAACCGGTCGCGGGGGCGGCGCAGCTCCAGGTGCTGGGTCAGGTCCGTGTCGGAGGCCAGGACCAGGCCGTGCTCCGCGGCCGCGGCCACCGTCTGCTCGACGGTGAGCAGCGAGCCGACCCGCCAGCCCTCGCGGAACTCGGCCAGCCGGCGGGCCTCGCGCGGCGGCAGGGCCGGGTCGGCGGCGGCCGGGGTGAGGAAGTCGTCGCAGACCGCCAGCCGGCCGCCCGGGCGCAGGGTGCGGGCGGCCTCGCGGAAGTAGCCGCCGGCGTCCGGGCTGTGCAGGAAGGCTTCGATGGAGAAGGTGAGGTCGGCGGTACCGGCGAGGTCGTCCGGGACGGCCAGGTAGTTGCCCTCGCGGCAGCGGATCCGCCCGTCCAGGCCGGCCGCGGCCAGCAGCCGGGCCGCGCCCTCGGCCTGGCGCGGGCTGATCGTCAGCCCCTCGCCCCGGATCGGCGCCCGGCCGGCCAGGTAGGCCAGGCTGGCACCCAGCCCGCAGCCGAGATCGACCACCGACGGCTCGGCCGCCCCGTCCGGCAGCTCGTCCAGCAGCAGCTCGTCGACGTGGTGGAAGGCCTCGTCGCGGGTCGTCACGCCCGGGCCCCAGACGGCCCGGTGGATGGACGCCCCGCCCTGGCCCAGCCGGTCGAACGCGGCGGTGTTGCGGTCGTAGTACCGGCGGACGAGCTCCGCGTGGGTAGTCGTGGTCACGACCCTGTCTACGGCAAAACTGGGCCGGCGGGTTCAACGGGGGGCCGGGTTACCCTGATCGGTGATGAAACAGAGTCGTGAAACACGATCGGACGGACGCGTCACGATCCGCGACGTGGCGAGCCAGACCGGGCTGTCGATCGCGACCATTTCGCGGGTCCTCAACGGCCGGGCCAACGTCGCGCCCGACACCCGGGAGCGGGTGCTGCAGGCGATGGGCGGCCTGGGCCGGCGCGCGCCCCGCCGCCGCGGCGGCGGCCTGCAGAAGGCCGACAACGGTGTCTACGTGCGCTGCCCGTATGTGCTGAGCGACTACTTCGGCATCATCGTCTCGGCCATCACCGAGGCCCTCGACCGCCACGGCATGCACGCGATCGTCGACGCCGGCGAGTCCGCCTGGCGGCGCACCGGCGTGCTGCCCACGCTCAGCGCCGGCTGGCCGCAGGTCACCGGCGCGATCCTGATCCTGCCGGTGGAGGGGGCGGACGAGCTGGAGCGGCTGCGCGACCGCGGCTTCCCGTTCGTCGTGGTCGACCCGCGCACCGCGCCGCCGCGCAACATCGCCGCGGTGTCGGCGGCCAACTTCGCCGGCGCCCGGCGGCTCATGGCGCACCTGGTGGAGCTGGGCCACCGGCGGGTCGGGGTGCTCGGCGGGCCGCCGGAGTGGACGGCGATGAGCGACCGGATGGCCGGCTACACCGCGCCCCTGGTCGGCGTCGGCGTCTACCCGGCCCCCGAGCTGCTGCGCAGCGTCAAGGACCCGACCATCGAGGCGGGCCGGGCGGTCGCCGCCGAGCTGCTGGACCTGCCGCGGCGCCCGACCGCGCTGGTCGCCTTCAACGACAAGATGGCGGCCGGCGCGCTGCAGGCCGCGGCCGAGCGGGGCCTGCGCGTGCCCGGCGAGCTGTCCGTGGCCGGCTTCGACGACATCGACGTCAGCCGGGCCACCCTCCCGGCGCTCACCACGGTCCGCCAGCCGCTGGAGGAGATGGGACGGATGGCGGTCAGCCTGCTCGGGCGGATGCTGACCGGGCACGAGCTCGACGCCCTGCACGTGGAGCTGGCCACCGAGCTGGTCGTGCGGGGCTCCACCGGCCCGGCGCCGGCCGGCTCTTGACGCGTGTTACACAGAAACTTCCAGCGATTCATTGACATGATTCGGCAGAGCGTTGTTGTCTGGCGGTTCCCCCACCACCCGCCAGTGGAAAAGGAAACGCTGTGCGACGCATGATCACCGTCACCTCGACGGCCCTGCTCACCCTGCTCACCGCCGCCGCGCCCGCGACCGCGGCGCCCGCACACCGCACCGAGGTCGTCACCGGCACCTACTCGGCCGGCGCCGCGCACGCCTGGCAGCCACTGCCCGCCGTCAAGGTGGGTGACCGCGCCGGGTCCGCGGCGGACGTCACCGTGGTCGTCGACCCGAGCCAGATCCGGCAGCGGTACTCCGGGATCGGCTTCTCGCTGGACGAGACCAGCGTCTCGAACCTGTGGAAGCTCACCCCGCAGCAGCGCGAGGACGCGATCCGGCTGCTGGTCGATCCGCGCACCGGCGCCGGGCTGAGCCGCTTCCGGCTCACCATCGGCAGCCCCGACCTCATCGAGCACCTGCCCTTCTGGTCCGAGGACGACCTGCCGCCCGGCGTCGCCGACGACTTCGGGCTGCGGTACTTCTCCATCCAGCGCGACATCGACCTGCACATCGTCGACACGATCAAGCTGATCCAGAAGTACAACCCCCGGGCCTCGTTCTTCGCCTCCGCCTGGAGCGCCCCGGCGTGGATGAAGACCAACGACAAGTTCCTCGGCGAGGTCGCCCTCAAGCCGGGCAGCACCACCGACTACTACCAGGTCGGCAAGCTGCGCGACGACTGCATCGACGTGTTCGCCCGGTACTACGCCAAATACGTCGAGGCCTACGCCCGTCGCGGCATCCACATCGACGCGCTGACCCTGCTCAACGAGCCCGGCATCGACGTCGTCTACCCGGCCATGGACATCTCCGTCGCGCAGCAGCAGCGCCTCGCCGTCGCCATGCGGCGCTACCTGCCGCGGGACGTGCAGGTGTACGTCCACGACTTCAACTTCTGGGACTGGCGCGACCCGAACAGCACCGCGACGAAGAACTACTACCGCATCCTCGACGACCCGGCGGCGCGCAAGGCCGCCGACGCGATCGCCTTCCACCCCTACTGGGGCGACCCGGCGGTCATGCGCGACGCGTTCGAGCAGTACGGCAAGCCGGTGCACATGACCGAGACCAGCGACCTGTCGCCGGCCACGATCCTGAGTTACTTCCGCCTCGACGCGTCGTCCTACGTGCTGTGGGCGCAGACGACCGACCAGGACGGCGGCACCCTGCACTGGACGCCGCTGCGGGACAACAACGTCGACTGGGACCAGATCGCGGCGACCACGAAGTGGCCGGACCGGCTGGTGAAGGTCGACACCACCACCCGCACGTACTCGGTGCGCGACGAGCTCTACGCGATGGGCCAGTTCGCGAAGTACCTCGGGCCCGATTACACCCGCGTCGAGTCCAGCGCCACCACCGGCGGGGTCGGCAACGTGGTCTTCCGCGACGGCGACGACTTCGTGGCCGTCGTCGGCAACGCCAACCCGGCGCCGCGCACCGTGCGGGTGGTGCTCGCCGGCCGCCAGTTCACCGAGACCGTCCCGGCCGGCGCGTACGCCACCTTCCGCTGGCACGCCGACGTGCCCGGCGCCCACGGCAACCACGCGCCCAAGCTGGCCGCGGTGCCGGACGTGGTCGCCGACCAGTACACGACCACGACCTTCCGGCTCAGCGCCACCGACCGCGACCGCGACCCGCTCGCGTTCTACGCCCCCGACCTGCCCGACGGGGTCACCCTCGACGCCGCCACCGGCCAGGTCAGCCTGCACCCGACCACGGCCGGCAGCCTCAGCCTGAAGTTCCGGGTCACCGACGGCGCGGCGAGCGACGAGGTCACCGTCCACGTCACGGTCCGCCCGCACGGCGCCCCGATCGGCGAGAAGGTCGAGGCCGAGGCCTACGTGGCCGAGCACGGCTGGACCGACGGCGGCCCGAACTTCGTCGAGTCCACCCCGGCCGCCAGCGGCGGCAAGAACATCGGCTGGACCGCGGCCGGCAACTGGCTGCGGTACCGCCTGGACGTCGCCCAGCCCGGCACCTACGACCTGGAGCTTCGCGTCGCCAACGGCACCGGCGCCCCGGCCCCGGACGCGCTCACCTTCCGTGACGCGAACAACCAGGTCCTGGCCACGGCGACGGTCCCGGCCACCGGCGGCTGGGCCTCGTACGAGTCCGTCCACGCCACCGTGACGCTGCCCGCCGGCGACCAGCTCGTCACGGTGTACTGCGAGACCGGCGGCTTCAACCTGGACTACTTCCGCCTGACCTGACCCGCCCCAACCTGACCCGCCCACCCTGGCCGGCACCGGGAGCCCAGCCCGGTGCCGGCCGCTCGTATCGGGCGGCCGTGCGCCGCGCCGCCTCGGCCACTTCGGCGCGCAGCTCGATCGGCTCGAGGACCTCCGCGTCGGCGCCGAACCCGAGCAGCCGCCGCCGCGCGGCCGCGACGGAGTCGAACCGCAGCCGCACGGTCCGCCCGCCGTCGTCGCCGTCCCCGGGGCCGGCTTCGGGCAGCGGCGCCCCCAGGACCTCGGTGGCGGCCCGGACACCGTCCGGGCTGAGCCGCACGGTGACCGTGAGGCCGCCGAAGCGGGCCTCGAACTCGGCGGTCCAGCGCGCCCAGAACGCCGCCAGGTCGAAGCCGGCGGGCGGCTCGAACGGCTCGTCCAGCAGCTCCGCCGCCGAGATCCGGGCCGCCCGGTGCGCCACGACGCCGCCCGGGCCGGCCGCCACCAGGTAGTACGCCGCGGCCTTGGCAACCAGGCCCAGCGGGTCGACCACGCGCCGCGTCCCGCGGTGCTCGATGCGCAGCCGGCGGCCCAGCCGCACCCCGTCGACCAGGACCGCGAGGTGCGGCACGGCCTCGGCCGGGCAGAACCAGGCGGCCGGGTCGAGGTGGAACCGCCCGGCCACCGCCGCCGCGCCGGCCCGGTGCCGCTCGGGCAGCCCGGCGACCAGCTTGCGCCGCGCGTCGGCCAGCGCGGATTCCATGGCCGCCGGTTCCGCACCGCCCGGCGCCGAGCGCCCGCCGCCGGCGAGGAGCGACGGGCCGGCGACCGACGCGGCGAGCAGCGCGGTGGCCTCGGCCGGGTTGAGGCCGAGCAGCGGGCTGCGGTAGCCGTCCAGCAGCATGCAGCCGCCGCCCGGCCCGCCGACGGCGACCACCGGGACGCCGGCCGCGCCGAGCGCATCGAGGTCGCGGTAGATCGTGCGCACCGAGACGCCGAGCTCGGCGGCCAGCGCGCGGGCGGTCATCTTGCCCCGCGCCTGCAGCCGCAGCAGCAGCGCGAGGAGACGGTCGGCCCGCATCCGGCGATTATCGCTGACAGATGGTGTCAGCGATGCCGGGCTACGGTGCCGTACATGATCACTGGATGCGTCATCGCCGAGAGCCTCCGCCCGGGCGCCGTCTTCGACCCGCCCGGCGTGCGGATCCGCCGGATCGCCCGGCTCGACGTCGCGGCGAGCGCCCGCGGGTCGCAGCCGGCCGTGTGGACCGCGATCGACTTCGCCGCGGACGACGACGCCGCCGAGGCGGTGGCGGAGCGGCTCGCCGGGTGCCTGTCCGCGGAGGGCGGCTGGTACGCGGACTTCCGCGCCGGCGACGAGCACGTCGTCGTCTTCGCCGGGGCCGTGTTCCGCTACCGGGTCGGCGACGCGGCCGGCCGGGCGGCCGCGGTCGCGCACGGCCGGGCCGCCGGGGTGCCGGAGCATCAGCTCGACTGGGCGGACTGAGCCGGCGGGTCGAGGGCCTCGGCCCGGCCGGTGGCGTGGTGGCCGTGTGCTAGAACGGGCCGCGTGACCAGACTCGGCATTGACGCGCCTCGCTTCGATCGGTTCCGGCCCGACCTGGAAGGCATCGAGTGCCTGGACCTCAACTGGGGCCACGCCGTCAACGAGGAGCCGCGCAACTTCGGCCTCGGCTTCGTCAACTCGATCGGCAACACCGGCCACCGGTGGGTCGCCGCGTGCGTGATTCCCGGGCTGCCGCCCGAGCGGTACCCGATCGCGATGGCCGACGAGGAGGGGCCGACGATCGACGTGTTCGCGTCCTCGATCGAGACGTGGCTGCCGTGCTACCTGATCCGCTTCGCCGAGGCCCAGGCGAGGTGGGGCGGCCTCGACGCGCTGCGCGCGGAGGAGCCGGCGCTGCGTGAGGCCCTGGCGGCGTTTCCGGGCGATGTGCTCACGCCGCTGCTGAGCGAGCGTCCGCCGAGCCGGGCCGAGCTGTACGCCATCGCGGAGCCCGGCGGCGCCGTGGCCGCCTACGAGCGGCTGGCCGCCGAGGACGGCGACTGGGCCGGGCTGATCCGCCAGTACCCCTCCTTCAACCAGCCGCTCTTCGACCGCTTCGACCGGCAGCCGAGCGCCGAGCTGGCCGGGGAGGTGCTCCGGCGCCGGATCATGCAGGGCGGCGACGGCACCGCGAAGCGGCTGGAGCGGGCCGCCGCCACGCTGCGGGACTCAGGCGTCGAGCCGGCCGAGCCGGTCGCGCCGCTGTTCCCCCTCGCCGAGGACGAATATGAGCTGGCGGAGGCGTACTTCGCCACCGGCGAGCGCTGGGAGGCGGCCGGCGACCCGGCGCAGGCGCTGGTCTGGTACGAGAACGCGATCAACGAGTACGGCTTCGAGGAGGAGTGGCACGAGGGGGCGGTGGCCCGCATCCGGGCGCTGACCGCGGACGACCCCGACTATGTGTACTACCTGAAGGACTTCGTGCACTGTTGACCTCAAGTGCGGTTGAGGTTCTACCGTCGGGCGGTGAGCGTGGACATCGAGGCCGGCGTGGCGGAGCTGTTCAAGGCGGCGTTCCGCGGCTATCCGACCGGGGTCGCCGTCATCACCGCGCCGGGGCCCGACGGCCCGGTCGGGCTGACCGCGTCGAGCGTCGCCTCGGTGTCGCTCACGCCGCCGGCGCTGTCGTTCTCGGTCATGGACTCGCCGTCGGCGCGGGTCCTCGCGAGCGCGGACAGCCTGGTGGTACACCTCCTGGCGGCGGCGCACGCCGGGCTCGCGCAGGACTTCGCCCGGCCCGGCGGCGCGCGGTTCACCGCCGAGCAGGGCTGGACGACGCTGCCGACCGGCGAGCCGATGCTGCTCGGCGCCCAGGCCGCGCTGCGCTGCGTGCCGCTGCACCGGGTCCCGGTCGGGGCGTCCACCGTGGTCGTCGCCGCGGTGACCGGCGTCGTGGCGGGTCCCGCGGGCGGGCGGCTGATCTACCACGAGCGCCGGTTCATCCTGGACAGCTGATCCGGCGGGATTGCCGCCCGGATCGTTGACAATCCGTTCGCTCCGCGCCGGTGACGCCCCGGGTAGGCTGGTGGTGGCGTTGTCGTCGTCGATGGCTCGCGTGCGCCGAGAAGCACGCCCCGCATGACTCTCGCAACCCCCGCGATCCGGGTCCGGACCCGCCAGGAGCTCCGCTCGGCCCGTCGTCCCCGCGCCCACCGCTGCTGGGGCCATCTCATCGCCGCACCGCTGTGGCCCATGCACGGCGCCAACCTCGGCACCCTGCTGCGCACCTGCGACGCCGTCGGCGCCTGCCTGGCCGTGCCGCCGTTCCGCTGGGTCGACGAGGCCCTGGCCCGCGGCAACACGCTGCGCCGCCCGACCTGCGTGCACCGCATCGGCGACCCGCTGCGCTGGCTGGCCGCGGAGCGCGGCACCGGCACGCGGATCATCGGCGTGGAGCTGGCCGACGAGGCGATCCGCCTCGCCGACCTGCCGGCCGCCCGGGGCCGCACGGTCATGGTCCTCGGCCACGAGTCCACCGGCATCCCGCCGGAGGCCCTCGACCTGCTCGACGCCGCGGTGGAGATCCCGATGGTCGGCACCGGCATGAGCCTCAACGTCGCGGTGGCCGGCTCCCTGGTGCTCTACAAGCTCGCCGGGCTGCTGTGACCGCTCAGGCCGCCGGCTCGACGACGACCTTCAGGCCGGCGCGGGCGTCGGCGGTGGCGAACGCGGTGCGGACGTCGCTCAGCGGGTAGCGGTGGCTCACCAGGCTCCGCACGTCGGCCAGGCCCGCGGTGACCAGGGCGGCGGCGCGCGGGTACACCTCCTTCATCCGGCGGACCATGGCCAGGGTGAGGCCCTTGCGCCGGGCCGTCGACGCCGGGAAGGACGACGTGTCGGTGCTCGGGATGCCGCCCAGCACCACGCGCCCGCCCGGCCGCGCGGCGGTCACGGCGGCCTCGATCGCCGCGTCGGTACCGGCGATCTCGAACGCCACGTCGACGCCCAGCCCGGCGGTAAACCCGGCCAGCGCCGCCGCGTAGCCGTCCTCGGCCGGGTCGAGCACCAGGTCGGCGCCGTAGCGCCCGGCCGCGGCCCGGCGGTGCGGCAGCGGGTCGGCGGCCACCACCCGGGCCGCGCCGGCGGCCCGGGCGACCTGGATGAGCAGCAGCCCGATCGGGCCGCAGCCGAGCACCGCCACGGCCGCGCCGAGCGGGACGTGCCCGAGGTCGACCGCGTGCACGGCCACGCCGAGCGGCTCGAGCATGGCGCCGTCGGCGTCGGTCAGCCGGTCGGGGAGGGGGAACAGGCGGTCGGTCGGCCAGGCGAGGTACCGCTGCAGGCCACCGTCGCGCCGCCCGTGCCCGGCGAACACGATGTGCCGGCACAGGTTGGGATGGCCGGCCCGGCACAGGTCGCAGCGGTGGCACGGGATCGCCGGGTCGACCGCGACCCGGGTGCCGTCCAGCGGCCCGCCGCGCACGACCCCGGCCATTTCGTGGCCGCCGACGATCGGGTGCTCGATGCGGGCGTCGCCGATGCCGCCCTCGGCATACCAGTGCAGGTCGGAGCCGCACAGCCCGACCGCGGTGACCTCGACCAGGCTCTCGCCCCCGGCCGGCTCGGGCACCGGCTCCTCGGCGAGGCGCACGTCACGGGCCGCATACAGCCGGGCGGTGGTGTTCACGATTCGGATCGTAGGCCCGCCGCCCGCCCGGTGCCGCGTCGGATATGTCCGCCACTCCGTGACGGACATATCCGACATTTCGGTAATGACGGTTTTTTGGATGGCGTGTCCATCGCGGACCGGCCCCGGTACCGGCCGCGATGCGCCGCGTGCGGTCCGGGGTGGCCGGCCCGCCGCCGTGCTCCGCCCGTACCCGGCACCACCGGGCACCGCCCGGGAGCCGGCACCGCCCGGGAGCCGGCACCGCCCGGGAGCCGGCACCGCCCGGGAGCCGGCACCGCCCGGGAGCCGGCACCGCCCGGGAGCCGGCACCGCCCGGGAGCCGGCACCGCCCGGGAGCCGGCACCGCCCGGGAGCCGGCACCGCCCGGGAGCCGGCACCGCCCGGGAGCCGGCACCGCCCGGGAGCCGGCACCGCCCGGGAGCCGGCACCGCCCGGGAGCCGGCACCGCCCGGGAGCCGGCACCGCCGGCCGCGATGCGTGCCGGCGGCCACGTGGTGCCCGATCTGCGGCGTCCCCAGGGTGGGCGCGGTCGGCGATCACGTCCCACCCGTAGGGCGCTGCACGCCGCGGGGCGCGGCGCAGCGACCGGAAGTCTCCGTGATCTGTGAAGGGTTTTGTCAAGCGTCGACGGCGTTGGCTTCCAGGAAGCGGTAGAGCTGGCGGATGGCGTAGCGTTTGAGGCATCGAAGGATTTCTTTGTTGGAGAGGCCTTCGGTGGTGCGGCGGGTGATGTAGTCGCTGGTTGGTGGGTGTTTCATCCGCCGGCGGGCGGTGACGATGGTGTGCAGGGCGGTGTTGAGGGCGCGGTCACCGCCGCGGTTGAGCCGGTGCCGGACGACCCGGCCGGAGCTGGCTGGTAGGGGGCTGATCCCGCCGATCGCGGCGAACGCGGCCTCGCTGTGGATACGGCCGTGGTGGGACCAGACGGTGAGCAGGGTCGCGGCGGTGACCGGGCCGACGCCGGGCTGGTCGAGCAGGCCGGGACAGGCCTGCTTGACCAGCCCGGCGAGCTGTTTCTCGGCCGCGGCGATGGCCCGGTCCAGCTCGGCGATGGTGGCCGCGGCCCGGCGCAGGGCCTGCAGCCGGACCCGGGTCTCCAGGTCGGCGGCCGGGTCGTCGGGCAGGCCCGCCACGGCGCGGACCTGCCGGGTGGTAGTCAGCCCGCGCAGCGTCTCGCGCAGCTGCCCGGCGCCGAGCAGCAGCGATTTGAACAGGTTGACCGTGGCGGTGCGCACGTCGGAGTCGTGCCGGCGGGTGACCAGCAGCATCCGCAGCGCCTCCCGCCGGCCGTCGGCGCGGGGTTCGGCGTGCCGGGCGGCGGGGTCCCGCTCCACGGCCTGCGCGGCCAGGGCGGCGTGGGTGGCGTCCATCGGGTCGGACTTGCCCCGCCGCCGGCGGGCCGGCTCGGGTTTCACGGCCTCCACGACCCGGTACCCGGCGGCCTGCAGGTGCCGGGTCAGGCCGTGCCCGTGCGAACGGGTGCCCTCCACCGCCCAGAACATCCGCTGCCCGGCCGGGATCTGCCGCTGCGCCCAGGCCTGCACCTGCGCGTAGCCGGCCGGGGTGGCCGGGACCTCGGTCTGGGCCAGGACCGCACTCACCTCGTCGACCAGGGTCGCGGTGTGGGTGTCGGTGTGCGTGTCGACCCCGACCACCCACGCGGTGGACACAGCCCGGCCGCCCTGCCCGGCGGGCGCTGCCCGGCGACGCCGGCCCCGACGATCTGTCACCATGGTCATTACGGTGGTTCCTTCCATGAGCGCTGCCGTTGCAACGGCGTCGGCCCGGGAACACGGTGCTGACCATGGCACATCTGTGATGAGTCACGTGGTTGAGCACGGACAGGCTTCTGATCAGGCCAAGGGACAGCGAGCTGGGCCGACGCCGGTGACCTTGTCGACACGTCATGCGAAAGACACACCACACGGTGGTCAGATCACGGAAGAGTCATCCAAGATCACCGGCATCGAACCTAGCGGATCACGAACCCCGGGCCCGATCACCTTCCCTATAGAAGCGTCATGCGCGACCCGCCTTCGACACCAAGGGTTTTTCATGATCGTGGAGTGGTGATGTACCCCTGTGTACCGAAAGGTTCCGGGATCATGGCAAACCCGTGGTGCGGCCAGCGCGGACAGCATGATCGCGGAGACTTTCATCGTAACTATTCAGGTACCCCGCCCATCTCGCTGACCTGCACCTACGCGGCGGTCGGAATTCGCGAATCGGGGAGATGGCCAACCGCTATCTCCCGCATTGAGTAGGTTTATCGTCCACTGTGGAGTGTCCGACTAGCGCCAGCACAAGGCTTTGACCAGCACGCCCTCCTCCGTTCGGAGGACCTGAATAGTTACCTTTCATCCGCCGGCACCGGCCGCGCAGATCGGGCTGGCCTCAGGTCGCTTCGGGGCTGTCGGGCGGGTGGTGGTCGTCGGGTTCGCCCGGCAGGGTGGGCAGGGGCAGCGCGGCCAGGACCGTGCCGAGGGCGGTGGCGCCGAGCACGATGCCCCAGGCGACCGGGCCCAGCGGGCGGCAGCCGAACAGCCCGCTCACGCCCGGCGTCTGCACCACGCCGACGAGCGCGGCCGCGGACGCGCCGGTGGAGGCGAGCACGACCGGGTCGCGGCCGGCGGCCAGGGCGGTCTGCGCGAGCTGCGTGCCGACCAGCGACGCGAGGGCCACCGTGCTGGCCCGCTCCTGGGTACCGGTGAGCCGGCCGGCCACCCACGCCGCGGCGGTCGCGGTGCTGGTCGCGATCGCCCGGCGGACCACGTCGCGGGTCAGCGCGCCGCCGAGCGAGGACTCCGGGCCCTCCCGGATCGCCTGCTCCGGGGTGACCCGCCGGGGCGGCCGGGCGGCGACCGTGATGGCCGGCAGCAGGTCCGTCATCAGGTTGACGAACAGGATCTGCCGGGCGTTGAGGGGAGCGGTGTCGGACAGTACCGAACCGGCGACGGTGAACAGCGTCTCGCCCAGGTTGCCGCCGAGCAGCAGCGCCAGGGACTCGCGGACCGAGGCCCACATCGCCCGGCCCTCGACCACGCCGTCGGCGATCGTCTCGATCCGCCCGTCGAGCACGATCAGGTCGGCCGCCTCCCGGGCGGCGGTGGTGGCGTCCTCGCCAAGCGCGATGCCGACGTCGGCCAGGCGGATCGCCGGGGCGTCGTTGGCGCCGTCGCCGGTCACCGCCACCGCGAGGCCGGTCCGGCGCAGCGCCCGCACCACGGCCACCTTGTCGCCCGGGCTGACCCGCGCGAACACCGACGCCTTGGACACCAGCGCGTCGACGGTGTCCGGGTCGGCGCCGGACAGCTGCGGTCCGGTGACCACCGTCCCGCCGTCGAGCAGGTCGAGCTCGGCGGCGATCGCGGCGGCGGTGCTCGGGTGGTCGCCGGTCAGCATGACCACCTTGATGCCGGCCTCGCGCAGCCGCTCCACGGCCGCGGCCGCGCTGGGCCGGGTGGGGTCGGCCAGGCCGAGCAGCCCGAGCAGCTCCATGCCGTCCACCCGCTCGGAGTCGAGGCTGCGCCGGGCCGACGCGGACCGCTCGGCCACCGCCAGCACGCGCAGCCCCTGCCGGGCCAGCCGGTCGACCTCGGCCTCGATCTCGTCCCGGTCGGCCCGGCTCAGCGCCCGCGACCGGCCGTCCGGCCGCCACGACACGCAGCGCGGCAGGGTCGTCTCCGGCGCGCCCTTCACGCTGATCACCTGCCGCCCGCGGGCCGTGCCGAGCACGGCGTGGAAGCCGCGGGCCGGCTCGAACGGCAGCTCCCGCACGACCTGCCAGCCGCTCATCGACTCGTCGGCGCGCACCCCCGCGGCCTGCCCGCCCGTCACCACGGCCTGGTCGGTCGGGTGGGTCAGCGCCGCGGAGCCGGGCGGCGGGCTGGCCCGCAGCGCCGCGGCCAGGATCCGCCGGTGGTGCGCGGCGACCTCGCCGACGGGCAGCCGGGACCGGCCGTCCGACACGGTACGCAGCGCGATCCGCCCCTCGGTCAGCGTCCCGGTCTTGTCGAAGCACACGACGCCGACCCGGCCCAGCGCCTCCAGCGAGCGCGGGTCGCGCACGAGAATGTTGCGCCGCGACAGCCGCCGGCTCGCGCTGAGCTCCGCGGCGGTGGCGATGAACGGCAGCCCCTCCGGGATCGCCGCCACCGCGAGCGCGACCGACGACCCGATCGACTCGGCCAGCCGCCCGCGCAGCAGCCCGGCGCCCAGCAGGGCGGCCGCCGCGCCGCCGGCCACCGGCAGCGACGCCCGGGCGAGCCGGCTCAGCCGCTCCTGGACCCCGCCGGCCGGCGCCTCCTGCACGGCCGTCCGCGCGCCGCGCCCGGCCTCCGTCTCCGCCCCGGTCGCCACGACCACGGCGGTGGCCGATCCCGCGGCCACGCTCGTGCCGGCGTAGACCATGTTGGTGCGCTCGGCGACCGCGGCCGCCCGGCTGATCCCGGCCCGCTTGGCCACCGGCGCGGACTCGCCGGTGACCGCCGCCTCGTCGGTCTCCAGCCCGGACGCCTCCAGCAGCCGGCAGTCGGCGGGGACGGCGTCGCCGGCCTCGAGCAGTACCACATCGCCGGGCACCAGCTCGTCCATCGCGGCCGTCCGCTCGCCCTCGGCGCGGCGCAGCCGGACCCGCGGCCCGGCCGCGGACACCAGCCCGCGCAGGGTGCGGCCCGCGGTCAGGTCCTGCACGCTGGTCAGCAGGGCGTTGGCCAGGATCACCGACAGCACGAGCACGGCGTCACCGCCCGACCCCGTCACCGCCGACAGGCCCGCGCCGCCGGCGAGGGGGATGGTCAGCGGGGTGTCCAGCTCGGCGACGGTGGTGGCCAGCAGTCCCGGCTCGGGCTCCTCATGCGCGGCCGCCGCGGGAATCCGCCGCCGGGCCTCCGCATCGGTCAGTCCGGTGGCTTCGGTACCGAGCGTGTGCAGTACCTCCTCCGGCGGCAATGCGTGCCAGTCCACCCCGGCATCGCCGGCCGGCGTCGTGCGACGGCCCAGGCCGCGCACCGACCACACGGCCGAGGCGAGGTTGGCCACCCGGGCCACCTTCGTGGCGAGTATGGCCCGGTGCACGCCCGCCGGCCCCGGGTCGGCGACGCCGAGCAGCCCGCCGGTGGCCGCGCCGAGCAGCGCGGTCTTCACGCCGCGGGCGCTGACCTGGCGGGCCAGCGCGGCCGCCTCCAGCAGCAGCCACGCGGTCTCCAGGCCCGGCCCGCCGAGCAGGCTCGCCCCGTCGGGCGCGCGCCGCCGTTGTCGCAGGATGCCGAACCCGAAGTCCGCGGCCCGCAGGGCGGCGTCGTTGCGGTCGGCGATGACCAGCACGACCCGGCCCTCGCGCCGCAGCCGGCGGACGGCGGCGGCCAGCGGCGCGCCGCCCGGCACCGTGCCCTCGGCCCGCAGCCGCTTGGCCAGCTCGTCGTCGCCCCCGGCGACGAGCAGCCGCCCCGCCCCGCGCGCCGCCTCCGCCACCGCGACCGCCAGCGGCTCGGGCCTCGGCCCCCCGCCGTTCGCGCCGATCGTTGCGTTGGTCCGGTTGCCGCCGTTGCCATGCCGGCGGCCGCTGGTCGCCGGCTCGGCGTGCAGGGCTCCGGCGTCGATCACGACCGTGTCGATGCGGTCCAGCAGGCGGAGCACGGCCGGTTCCCGCACGAGCACCCCACGCTGGGCGAGCAGGGCGCCGAGCCGCCCCGCGTAGGCCTCCCGCCCGATCGTGGCGGTCCGCGGCGCCCCGGCCATCAGCAGGCGCGCCGCCCGACGCGCCCCGGACGGCAGCATCGCCGCGGCACCGGCGGCCAGCAGCGTCACCGTGCTCATCCGGCGCGCGTACCGCTCGATCGCGCCCTCCGGCCCCTCCCCGTGCGCGCCCTCCGGCCCCTCCCCGTGCGCGCCCGGAGCGCCGGGCCCGTTCGGCGGGTCGTCCGGTTCGCCCGGCGATCCGGGCGTCGGCGGGTCCGGGGCCGGCGGCCGGGGGGAGTGGCCTTCGGCGGCTCGGCGGGCCCAGGCCTGGCGCTCGGCGGCCGTCTCCAGCAGCAGGATGACCCGGAGGATGGCGTCGGCGAGGTGGGCGGTCCTCGACTGGGCCGCCGCCGCGAGCGCCGCCGCCGCCAGCGACAGCCCCAAATCGGCCCCGCGCTCACCGGCCACCCGGTGCAGGGCGCGGCGCAGCGGCGGCAGGTGGTCGACGGCGGTGAGGATCGCGGACAGCTCGCGCGGCACCTTGGGCAGCCGCAGCGCCCGGGCCGCGAACGCCGCCGCGGTGCCGGCGACGTCGATGCCCAGCGCGATCGCGTTGCCGCGCCAGTCACCGACGAACTCGTCGGCCCCTTCCGCCCCGCCGGTCTCCTCCGCTTCGTCCGCGAAGGCCTCGTCTTCGGCCCCGGCGGCCTCATCGGCCTCGCCCTCGACGGCGGCCGCGATCCTGGCCGCCTCGGCCACCGCGGCCATGACACCGGGCTCGGCCGCGCCGTCTTCCGCGCCACTTCCCGCATTGCGGCGCGCTCTCCCCGCCGCGCCGCTGTTCTCCGGCGCGTTGTCCTTGGTGTTGTGTCGTCGGCTCCTCGCCGTGTCGTTGTCTGCGTTGTGTCGTCGGCCTTCCGCCGTGTCGTCCTCCGTGTTGTGGCGCCGGCCCTTCGCCGCGCCTCGCGCGGGCCCGGGCGAGCGCGCCGGCGTCTCCGCTGCGCTCATCGGGCGCCGAGGAGGTGCCCGCGGCCGCGGTCGGCGACCCACACGCCGGCGCCGACCACCGCCGCGACCGGCCACTCCAGCACGCCGAGCAGGGCGAGTGCGCCGAGCCCGCCGTAGTACAGCAGCCGCGACGGCGCCGGCAGCGTCGACGCGATCGCCTCGGCCACCCACCGGGTCTGGGCCAGCAGCGGCCGGGCCGGTGGCAGGGGCACGTGGACGACCGGCACCCGGACGTGGGTCAGCGGGAGTTCCTCCCAGTGGACCAGGCCGTGCTCGTGCTCCTCGGCCTCGGCGCCTCGGGCCTGAGCCTCATGCGCCTCCCGGCCGCGTGCCCGGGTCGCGGTCTCGCGCGCCCGCGCCGCCGCGCCCCGGTCCCGTTCCGTGGCGCCGGCTGCCCGGCTCGTGCCGGTGCGGGGCCGGGCCGTGGCGGTGGTGGCCCGGCTCGCGGCACCCCGGGACCGCGCGGCGCTCGGCGACTGCCGTGCGCGGGATCGGGTTGTGGTGCTTTGTGTCTGGCCCGCGTTGCCGCGGGACCGCGTTGTGGTGCCTTGTGTCTGGCCCGCGTTGCCGCGGGACCGTGTTGTGGTGCCTTGCGCCTGGCCCGCACTGCCGCGGGACCGGGTTGTGGCGCTGGCGGTCTGGCCCGCGTTGCCGCGGGATCGGGTTGTGGTGCTGGTGAACTGGCCGGTGGTGGTGCGGGGCTGGGCCTCCGCGCTGCGCGACCGGCTCGCGTTGGCGCGGGCCTGGGCGGTGCTGCGGCCGGCACCCGCCGTGCCCCGGGCCGCCGCCGTCGTGGGCCGCGACCGCGGGGCCGTGCTCGTCTGCCGGCGCGCGGCCGGCTCCGGCGTGGACCGGGCGGACGACTGCTGCCGCGAGCCCGTCTCCTGCCGCCCGCCGGAGGGCTGCTGCCGTGATTCGGTCGCCTCCCGCGCGCCCGAGGAAGAGCGCCGCCGGGTGCGAGTATTCGTGTCGGCCATGGTGAGCTCCTCAGTGCGATGCGTCCGTCTCTGCGGCGCAACTGCCGTGCCTACCCCGCCCCGCGCCGGTCAACCCCGGCGTTTGCCGGCGTAGCAGGGCCGGTACCCGATCGGGGCGAGCGGTGGAGAGCAGGCCGGATGCGTGCGAGGATGCCCAACGGAGGTGAGGCCGGTGAGCGGCGTCCGGGTGCTGGTCGGCACGCGTAAGGGAGCGTTCATCCTGACCGCCGACGGGGCACGGCGGGACTGGCGGGTCGACGGCCCGCATTTCGGGGGCTGGGAGGTGTACCACGTCAACGGCTCAGCGGCGGATCCCGACCGGCTCTATGCCTCGCAGTCCGGCGGCTGGTTCGGGCAGCTGATCCAGCGCTCCGACGACGGCGGCCGGACGTGGGAGCCGGTGGGCAACGACTTCACGTATTCGGGCGACGTCGGCGATCACCTGTGGTACGACGGCACGCCCCGGCCCTGGGAGTTCAAGCGCGTCTGGCACCTCGAGCCGTCCCGCGACGACCCCGACACCGTCTACGCCGGGGTGGAGGACGCGGCGCTGTACCGCTCTACCGACGGCGGCCGCGAGTGGCAGGAGCTGACCGGGCTGCGCACGCACGAGTCGGGGCCGCGCTGGCAGCCCGGCGCGGGCGGCATGTGCCTGCACACGATCATCCTCGACCCGGTGCACAAGGACCGCATCTACGTGGCGATCTCGGCGGCCGGCGCGTTCCGCTCCGACGACGCCGGCGCGACCTGGCGGCCGATCAACCGCGGCCTGGTCTCCGGGCAGATCCCCGACCCCGACGCCGAGGTGGGCCACTGCGTGCACCGGCTGGCGATGCACCCGTCCCGGCCCGACGTGCTGTTCATGCAGAAGCACTGGGACGTGATGCGCTCCGACGACGGCGGCGGCTCGTGGCGGGAGATCAGCGGCGACCTGCCGACCGACTTCGGCTTCCCGATCGCGGTGCACGCGCACGAGCCGGAGACCGTCTACGTCGTGCCGATCAAGAGCGACTCCGAGCACTACGTGCCCGACGGCAAGCTGCGCGTCTACCGCAGCCGCAGCGGCGGCGAGGAGTGGGAGCCGCTGAGCGCCGGGCTGCCGCAGGAGCACTGCTACGTCAACGTGCTGCGCGACGCCATGGCCGTCGACACGCTGGACGAGTGCGGGATCTACTTCGGAACGACCGGCGGCCAGGTGTACCACTCGGCCGACAGCGGCGACAGCTGGGCGCCCATCGTGCGGGACCTGCCGGCGGTGCTCTCGGTCGAGGTCCAGGCGCTGCCGTGATCCGCATCGTCCTGCCCGCGCACCTGCGCAACCTGGCCAAGGTCGCGGGCGAGGTCACGCTCGACGTCGGCGGTGAGGTCACCCAGCGGCGCGTCCTGGATGCCCTGGAGGAGGTGTACCCGGTGCTGCGCGGCACGCTGCGCGACCGGGCCAGCGGGCAGCGCCGCGCGTTCGTGCGCTTCTACGCCTGCGAGGAGGACCTCTCCAACGACTCCCCGGACGCGCCGCTGCCCGCCGAGGTGGCGGCCGGCCGGGAGCCGCTGCTGATCATCGGGGCGATGGCCGGCGGATAGCCTCACCCCGGTTCGAGGTGTCCTTCGCAGGTACCATCGGTCGATTTCACGCCGTCCGGGCACACCGCGTTCACCCACGTGACGCCGGACAGGTCGGCGTGGTCGAACCGCGCACCGCGCAGGTTGGAGTCGGTGATCGTCGCCCCGGACAGGTCGGCGCCGCGCACGTCGGCCGCGCCGAGATCGGTGCGCACGAACGACACCGCCCGCAGCCGGGCGTCGCGCAGCCGCGCCCCTTCCAGCCCGACGTCGGTGAGCGTGCTGGCGCGCAGGTCGGCGCCGCCGAGGTCGGCCCGGACCAGCTTCACGCCGGTGAACTCCGCCTCCTGCGCCACGGCCAGGGTGAGGTCGGCGCCGCTGAGGTCGACGTCGGTCAGCGCCGCTTGGTGCAGCGTCGCCCGGTGCAGGTTGGCGCCGCTGAGGTTGGCCGCGCCCACCGGCCCGTTGACGGTCGCCCGTTCGAGGTCGGCGCAGCGCAGCCGCTTGCCGTCGAGGTCCAGCGCGGTGACGCTGCGGCCGCCGAGGCTCGCCGCATTGGGGTCGTCGCACCGCCGTCCGTGGTCGGCGCCGTCCCCGCGGTGCCACGACAGCCCCGCCGCCACAATGGCGAGCGCCACCAGATAGAGCGCGCCGACGGTCCGCGGGGCCGGCATGCCTTCATCGTGCCCACGGACCGTCCCCGCCACCGTGCCCCGGCCGGGGTGACCGCGGCCGGTTGGTCGTGGCCACCGTGCTTCGGCCGGGTTGACCCGCGGTCAGTTCGTCGCGGCCTGGCCGGGGGCGGCCTGCGGCAGGTTCGGCGCGGCGGCGGCCGGGTAGACCCCGCGCCGACAATCCCGTGAACCGCTGGAGGAACCGTGGCAAATGACCTGCGCGGCCGGAAGGTCGCGATCCTGGCCACCGACGGCGTCGAGCGCGTGGAGCTCGAGAAGCCCCGGGGCGCCCTGATGGGCGCCGGCGCCAAGACCGAGCTGCTGTCCATTCACCCGGGCGAGATCCAGGCGCGCCAGTTCGACATGGTGCCGGCCGGCACGCTGCCGGTCGACCGGGTCGTGTCCGACGCGAAGGCGGAAGACTACGACTGCCTGCTGCTGCCCGGGGGTACCGTCAACCCGGACACCTTGCGCATCAACGCCCACGCGATGAAGTTCGTGCGCGACTTCTGCGCCACCGGGCGCCCGGTCGCGGCCATCTGCCACGGCCCGTGGACCCTGATCGAGGCCGACGTGGTCCGCGGCCGCCGGATGACCTCGTGGCCGAGCCTGCGCACCGACCTGCGCCTGGCCGGCGCGGAGGTGGTCGACGAGGAGGTCTGCGTGGACGGCCAGTTCACCACCAGCCGCTCGCCGGCCGACCTGCCCGCCTTCTGTGCGGCGATCGTGGAACAGTTCGCCAAGGCCGGCGCCCGCCGCTGACGAAACTCCGGCCGCGCGTGGCGGCGCGCGGCCGAATGTTTCGTGCTTGTTAACATAGGCGCCGGAGAATACCCCGTCAACATCGGCGGCGTGCCACCTCGGCCCGCTCTCGCCTCGGGTCCTCCAGGCGCAGAGCGCCGTCAATGCTCGCCGCCGCCGATCTGGCCATCAGTCGCGCGCCGCGCTGTGCATCGCGGCCATCGACGGCACCACCCCGCACCTGGAACTATCCGCAGGCGCTGTATGTCTCCGTGATCATGCTCGACGGGTCGTGTGCACCCTCGGTTTTTCGTGATCACGGAGACAAAACGTACGCCCGTGTACCACAAGTCTCCGGGATCATGGCGAACCCGGTGTGTCGGTGTGGTCGCGTGCATGATCGTGGAGTCTTACGGCTGCTGCTGAATCCGACATATGACCTGCCGGGGTATAAATCCGAAGAGCCACGGCCCGGAGTGCGCGGTGCTCGCCGCACTGACGTTGCCGTCGGCCCGGCGCCGCCGCGGCGAGGCGGCTACCGCGCCCTGTTCACCGGCGGGGTGGTACCGCGTGGTGTGCCCGGCCCCATTCACCGGCCGGGCCATCGAGGTGGACGACGGCGCCGAACTGCGCCTGCGCTACACCGTCGTGATCGCCGACGGCGAGCCCGACGCCGAGACCTGCGCCGCCCTCGCGGGCCCCATACTGCAACAGTGACCGGCTACGTGGGCCTGACCTTCGACGACGGCCCCAACCCCGACACCACCGAGGCACTACTGGCCGCCCTCGCGGCCAGCGGCGCACCGGCCACGTTGTTCAACATCGGCCAGCACGTGCGCGACCACCCGGCGCTGACCCGCGCGCAGCTGAGCGCCGGCATGTGGGTCGGCAACCACAGCTGGACCCACCCGCACCTCACCACGCTGCCCCCGCCCCGCATCGGGTCCGAGCTGCGCCGGGCCTCGCAGGCGCTCGGGGACACCATCGGTGCTCAACCGCAGTTGTTCCGGCCGCCGTACGGCGACACGAACCCGTCCGTCCGCGCCGCCGCCGCCGACCTGGGCCTGACCGAGGTGCTGTGGGACGTCGACTCGCGGGACTGGGCCGGCGCCACCGCCGACGAGATCGTCGCCGCCGCGACCCGGCTGACCGACGGCCAGGTGATCCTCCTGCACGACGGGTACACCGCGACCATCGCCGCGATCCCACGCATCCTCGCCGATCTGCGCGCCCGCGACCTCGCCCCCGGCATGGTCTCCCCGGCCACCGGCCGTGCCGTCGCACCGGCCTGACCGCCGTCAGACCCGGCTCGCAGCGCTGGCTCGAGCGCCGTTAGACCCCGGCTCGCGGCGCGTCCGCGCCTCGCGCGAACCCCGCCGGCCGGAGCGCGGTCACGCCCCGGCGAGCAGCGCCGCGGCGGCCACGTCCGCGCCGTCGGTGCGCATCTCCCCGGCGGTGTTGCGGGCCCGCTCCGCCACGGCCGGGTCGAGGGCCGCCCGCAGCGCGTCGCTCAGCGACGCGGTGGTAGGCGCACCGGGCGCGTGGGCGGTGCCGATGCCCAGCTCGCGGACGCGCCCGGCCCAGTAGTGCTGGTCGTACAGCTGCGGCACCACCACCTGCGGCGCCCCGGCCAGGGCCGCTGCGGTCGTGGTGCCGGCGCCGCCGTGGTGGACGACCGCGGCCACCCGCGGGAACAGCGCCCGCTGGTTGACCTCGCCGATCACCAGGCAGTCGGCGCCGTCGTCCGGCGAGAGCCCGGCCCAGCCGCGGGAGACGACCGCCCGCCGGCCGGCGGCGCGGGCCGCCGCCACCATCGTGCCGCCGAGCTCCGTTGGCGCGCGCATGCTGCCGAACCCGAAGTACACCGGCGGGTCCCCGCTGTCCAGGAACGCCTCGAGCGCGGGGGAGAGCGGCCGGTCGTCCGCCACCAGCCAGGCACCGGTCTGCCACACCGCGCCGCCCGTTTCCGGCCAGGGGCCGAGCACCGGGTCGGCGGCCAGCCACGGCCGGTCCCCGAACACGTGGCCGCGCACGTCCCCGACCGCCGGCAGCCCGAGCTCCGCCCGGTGCGCGTTGAGCGCCGCGCCGAACGCGGCGTCGAACCGCTGCGCGTCCAGCGCCCACAGCTCGGCGTTGGTCGCGCCCGCCGGCCCCGGCAGCGGCGGCGCGTGGTGCGGCGAGGGCAGAACGTTGGGGCTGTAGGCGGCGAAGACGTACGGTATGCCGCGCAGCTCGGCCACCGACCGCGCCGCGATCTGCAGCGCCGTCGCCGCGACGATGACGTCGCACCCCTCGGCCGCCGCGGAGACGGCCGCGAACTGGTCCGCCACCGACCGGGGAATGTCGACCGG
Source organism: Dactylosporangium sp. CA-092794 (assembly GCF_050948465.1). Lineage (NCBI taxonomy): Bacteria > Bacillati > Actinomycetota > Actinomycetes > Micromonosporales > Micromonosporaceae > Dactylosporangium > Dactylosporangium sp. CA-092794. The sequence goes on from NZ_CP192044.1 coordinate 3,951,381, forward strand.
GACCGGCCCCGGCCGCAGCTCGGGCCCGATCGGGGTGACCGGCAGGCCGAGCCCTTCGAGCCAGCCGGTGAAGTCCGGCGGTACACACAGCCGGACCTCCCCACCCCTCTCCCGCAGCCGCAACGCCAGCCCCGCCAGCGGCTGAACGTCCCCCCGGGACCCGATCGTCGACAACAACACGCGCATGTCCCCTCCTTCGTCGCCCCGGCATTTTGGGCGATAACGGGGGTCTTGCCGCAAGTACCGGGTTGCCGTATACGTTGAAGTGGGGAAATACGCTGGCCGTCGTGACCGCGCCGCAGCCGCCGAACCTCGCCAGCCTGTCCTCGTTCCGCGGCCTGTTCGACGCCGACCTGCGCGACCTGGCCGCCGCGCTGCTGTGGGCGGGCTGCGCGCACAAGCTGTATGCGCAGCTGCCGGAGCTGACGGTCGCCGAGGTCTTCCGCACGCTGACCAAGACGATCCCGGAACTGGCCCGCATCTCGTTCCTGGAGGAGTCCCCACATGCGAGGCCCGCCCGGCACGTCCTCTACGAGGCGGTCCAGGTCTTGGAGCACAACCGCTTGGTCCTCTGGCGCTACCGCGGCTCGGAACAGACCCACGAGGAGATCACCCTGACCCGCCTCGGCCGCGCCGCCATCATGAGCGGCGACATCCGCTCCTATCTGCCCCACTGATACCGCCACGCGGGCGAGCCCGCCCACGACCTGGACCTCGCTGCGACACTGTCACGGTCGTCGGCGCTGTCACTGTCACGGTCGTCGGCGCTGTCACTGACACTGACACTGTCACGGTCGTCGGCGCTGTCACTGACACTGACACGGTCGTCGGCGCTGACACTGTCACGGTCGTCGGTGCGGGCATCGTGACACTGTCACGGTTCAGCGCATCGTGACACTGTCACGGTCGTTGGCTCTGACCGTGACACTGTCACAGTTCGGCGCGCGGGCATCGTGACACTGTCGAGGTCGGGTCGGGTCGGGTCGGGTCGGGGTCGGGTCGGTGGCGCTGTGACGCTGTCGCCGGCAGGACGTCGGTGCTGGTCGCGGCGTTTTCCGGGGCGTGGCCGGGACGCTTCGCGACACTGTCACTATCACTGTCGTCGGCCCCAGGCATCGTGACACTGTCACGCTCTTCGGCTCCGACACTGACGTTGACACTGTCACGGTCCTGGTGCGGGCATCGTGACACTGTCACTGTCGTTGGCGCGCGGGCATCGTGACACTGACACTGACACTGACCTGGCGCAGGCATCGTGACACTGTCACCGTCGTTGGCGTAGGCATCGTGACACTGTCACGGTCGCCGCCCGATTTGGCGGGCCGCTGGCTGCGGCGGTCATAAGTCTCCGCGATCATGATGGACGCGCTCCGACACCACGGGTTTTCCATGATCGTGGAGACAATGTGTACCCATAGGTACAATATGGTTCCACGATCATGAGAAACCCGTGGTGTCGGAGCGGACGCGAGCATGATCGCGGAGACATAGTGCCGTAGCGCGAGCGATAGTGCCGTCGTAGTGCCGTCCCGGGCCGGGCAAGGGAAGATGCGGGGCTCGGGTCAGGTGCGCTCGTGGTTCAGGAGCGGAACCAACGGCGGGCGGATCGATCGAACGCTGCAGGATCAGGGGCGCGGTCGGCCGCCCGGGCGACGGTGCCGTCCGGCCGGACCGGCGCCGCGCCGAAGCCGAAGCCGAAGCCGCGGTGCATACGGCCGGGCTCGCCGAAGCGCACGGGCAGTATCACGAGGCCGCCGCCCGGCTGTGCGGCGCGCCCGGCGGCGCCGACCCGGAGGCGCGCGAAACTCACAAATCGGGCAGGCCGCCCTGGGTGGGGCGGTCGTCGCCGTGGGGACGGCAGGACCGCCGCGGTGACAATTTGTAACGTCGCGGGTGAATCTTGCGGGCGGTTGCCGTGGTTAGGATACCGGAGCTTCGAGCCGGTCCCTTACTAGGAGTAATCATGGCGTCTCCGTGCGCCCGGTTTTCCGGGGCGGTGCTGTTCGATCTCGACGGCACGCTCATCGACAGCGAGCCCGTGTGGGCGGCCGCCAACGGCCGGCTCGCGCGGTCGCGGCAGGCGTCCATGACCGAGGAGATTCTGCGGAACCTCAGCGGGCTCGATTCGACGCTGGCGATGCGGTACCTGCACGAGCAGTTCGGCTGGGTCGGGCTGGACGTGGCCGGCGACGTCGCCTGGGTCGAGAACCAGGTGCGGCAGCGCTACGCCCGGGGCGTGAACTGGCTGCCGGGGGCGCGGCGGCTGCTGGCCAAGGTGCGGGCCGAGGGGCTCGCGATCGGGCTCGTCACCTCGACGTACCGGACGCTCGTGTCGTACGTGCTGCGGGAGGCCGGGCCGGGCTGCTTCGACGTCGTGGTGTGCGGCGACGACGGCTGCGCGCCCAAGCCCGACCCCGAGCCGTACCGGTGGGCCGTCGAGCGACTGGGCCTGCCGGCGTCGGCGTGCGTGGCGGTGGAGGACTCCCGGCGCGGCGTCGAGAGCGCCAGGGCGGCCGGGTGCAAGGTCATCCAGATCGGCGCGTCCTGGAGCGCGGTGGCCGCCGACCGGCGGGTGGCGGCGCTGCGCGACATCAGCGCCGCGCAGGTCAGGGGCCTGATCGGCGTCGCGGTGTCCTAGCCGGGCCGGGTGGTGGCGGAGCCGGGCGGACCGCGTCGTGGGCTCGCGACGTACGATCCTGGCCGGCCGACTGCCAGGTGAGGAAGAACTCGATGAAGCTTGCATGGGGACGGGCCGTGGCGCTGGTCGTCGCGGCCTCGGTCATGTTCGGGGCGGCCGCCTGCGCGCGTGCGACGTGGAAGAACAAGGTGCCCCCGCCGAAGGACGTGCTGGTGAGTTCGCTGTCGGAGTACAACAAGGGTGTGTACGCGCTGGACTTTACGGCGCTCGACGGGCCGGGGCGGGCCGCCGTCGATTCGCTCGGGCAGCGGGCGTACGTCGAGCTCAACTCCAAGCGCCCGGACGCGTCGTACACCGTGGAGGTACTGCTCATCGAGCCGGACGCCTATGTGAAGCTGAACATGGGCCAGCTGGCCGAGCAGCCCAGCATGCGGCAGCTCAACGGCATGACCTGGATGCGCCTCGACCCGTCCAAGGTCAAGCACGCCAAGAGCCTGGGGCTGAAGGCCGACGAGACCGACCTGCTCGGCCTCAAGGCGATGCTGCAGAGCGCCCGCTCGGTGAAGCCGGACGGCGACCGCAAGTACACCGGCACGCTCGACCTCGCCAAGGGCGGGGAGTCGCCGCTGACCGACGAGGACGTGGTCAAGTCGCTGGGGGACAAGGCGGCCGGCGTGCCGTTCACCGCGGCCCTCGACTCCGACGGGCGCCTGCGGGACCTGGTCATCGGTGTCCCGGCGGCCGGCGACAAGCAGGCGCACCAGCTCAAGGTCAGCGTCACGCAGTACGGCGCGGCCGCGGTGCCGGCCAAGCCCGCGGCCAAATCCTTGGTGGAGGCGCCGGCCAAGGTGTACGAGACCCTCAACGGCTGATCGCGCGGGATGGTCGCGGCCGGGGCTCCCGGCGTGGCGCGGATCCACTAGGCTCCCGCAGGTGCATGCGACGTCCGTAGAAGAGCCGGCGACCGCCCCGGTCGCGGAACCTGGGCCCGACCTGCAAGAACGAGCGCCGCGCTTACTGGCGCTGCTGGAGTGGTCACTGACCGTCGCCGGGGTGGCCGTGCTGGTGCTCTTCCAGAAGCCGATGCTCATCGGCGACGGCTGGGTGCGCTACCGGGCCCTCGACGCGCTGCTGCACAATCCGCACCATCTGACCTCGGAGCGGTATTCGCTGGTCGGCCCGCTGTTCTCGACGCCGCTGTGGATCATCGGGTGGCTGACCGGCGACGCCGGGCGGGGCGTCGCGCGGTACAACCAGGTCCTCTTCACGCTCGCGCTGGTGGCGCTCTTCCTGCTGCTGCGCGGCCGGCTCAACCCGACCGTGCTGCGCCGGTTCCTGCTGGTGCTGGTCGGCGCGACCATGATCGCGCCGAGCGCGTTCAACTACTACGGCGAGATGTTCACCTGCGTCACGGTGGGGGTCGGCCTGCTGGCCGCGTTCGACCGCCGGCCCGGCCGGTCGGGGCGGATCGTCCGGTTCGCCGGCTGGGTGGCGGTGACCCTCGGCGTCGCGAACACCTTCGCGCTCCTGCCCGCGCTGGTGCTGGTCGCCGGCTGGCAGACGGTCCGCACCCGGCGGCTGCGCTTCGTGCTGCCGGTCGTGATCGCCGCCGTCATCGCGCTCGGCGAGAACTGGCTGCGCCGGGGCGGGCTGTTCATCACCGGCTACGAGATCGAGACCGTGCCGCACAACATGATGCCGTATTCCGGAAGGGCCGGCTTCCCGTATCCGCTCCTGCTGGGCGCGCTGTCGATCCTGTTCTCGTTCGGCAAGGGCCTGGTCTTCTACATCCCCGGCCTCATGCTCTACACGCGCCGGCGCTGGCTGGCCCGGATCTCCGATCCGAAGTCGATCGATCTGCACGGCGCCTACGTCATGTGGTACCTCTTCATCGCCGGCGGCGTGTGCGTCTACGCGAAGTGGTGGGACTGGTCTGGCGAGCTGTTCCACGGCCCCCGGTTCTTCCTGGTCGCGATCGTCCCCGGCTCGCTGGCGCTGGCCGTGTGGATCAGCGACCGCGCGCTGGGCCTGTGGGCCAACGTGGCCACGCTCGGCGTGCTGTTCCTGGCCTCGTGGGGGGCCGCGATCGCCACCGTGTTCGGCTACCGCCAGCCCCCGATCTGCATCGGCAACGGCTACGAGCTCGACCCGCTGTGCCTGTACACGCCCGACTACAGCCACCTGTGGTATCCGCTCTGGAGCGACCCGGTGATCACCCACCGGGCCGAGCTGGCGTTCGTCTACTACGCCGTGGTCTTCGTCGTCCTGGCGGCCACCCCGGTCACCACGCTGCTGCGCAACCTGCGCACCTGGTCGGCCCTGCAGGACTGGACCGTCCTCACTCCCCGCACCTGGCGGGTCTGACCGGCGCGGGTCAGTCCAGCGCCAGGCGGGTCGGGGTGCGCCGCAGCCACAGGTCCAGGCTCAGCGCCTGCTCCATCGACCGGCGGGCGGTGCCGAAGCCGTCGCGCTCGTAGGGCGCGGCGGCGAGGCCGGCCAGCCCGGCCGGGTCGAGCAGGGCGGCCGCGGGCGAGTCGGCGCCGAGGCGGACGGCGGCGTCGCGCAGTGCCCGCTCGTAGAGCGGATCCTGGGTCGACGGGTAGGGACTCTTCACCCGCCCGACGACCGAGGCCGGCAGCGCGTCGGCGGTGGCCGCCCGCAGCAGGCTCTTCTCCCGGCCGTCGAAGGTCTTCAGCCGCCAGGGCGTGTTGTAGACGTACTGCACCAGCCGGTGGTCGCAGAACGGCACCCGGACCTCGAGGCCGTGCGCCATGCTCATCCGGTCCTTGCGGTCCAGCAGGATCTGCACGAACCGGGTCAGGTGGACATACGACAGCTCCCGCATGCGCCGGTTGGCCGGATCGGTGTCGTCGCCGTGGTCGACCTCCGCGAGGGCGTCGCGGTAGGCGTCGGCCTGGTACTCGGCCAGGCGCAGCCGATCGACCAGGTCGGGGTGCAGCCCGGCGCCGGACGGCCCGCCGACCGTCAGCCACGGGAAGCGGTCCGCCTGGACGTACTCCGGCCGGTGGAACCAGGCGTAGCCGCCGAACACCTCGTCGGCCGCCTCGCCGGACAGCGCCACCGTCGAGTGCTCGCGCACGACCCGGAACAGCAGGTACAGCGACGTGTAGAGGTCACCGAAGGCGGACGCCAGGTCGGTGGCGCCGACGACGGCCGAGCGGGTGAGCGGGTCGATGAGCGTGGCCGCGGACAGCACGATGTCCTCGTGGTCGGTGCCCACGTGCTTGACGACGTCGTGGACGAACGGCGTGTCCGGGGTACCGCGCATCGCGTCGGGCTGGAAGTGCTCGGTCTGCCCGACGAAGTCGACGGCGAACGAGCGCAGCGGCCCGTCGCCGCGGGCGGCCAGCGCCGCCGCGGACAGCGCGGTGATCGCCGAGGAGTCCAGGCCGCCGGAGAGCAGCGCGCACAGCGGCACGTCGGCGATGGTCTGCCGGGCCACGATGTCGTCGAGCAGCTCGCGGACGGTGCGCACGGTGGTGTCGACGTCGTCGCGGTGCTCGGCGTAGCCGGGCCGCCAGTAGCGGCGGCGGTGCAGGCCGGTGCGGTCGACCCGGACCACCTCGCCGGGCTTGACCTCGTGCAGGTCGCGGTAGACGCCGTGGCCGGGCGTCTTGACGAAGGCGAGCAGCTCGCGCAGGCCGTCGGTGTCGACGACCGCCTCGGCCCCCGGGTGCGCGAAGATCGCCTTGGGCTCGGAGGCGAACAGCACCCCGTTGCCCGCGCCGGTGTAGAAGTACAGCGGCTTCACGCCCATCCGGTCGCGCACCAGCACCAGCCGTTCCCGGCGGGCGTCCCAGACGCCGAAGGCGTACATCCCGTTGAGCCGGTCCACGCAGTCCTCGCCCCATTGGACGTACGCGCGCAGCGCCACCTCGGTGTCGCTGTCGGTGCGGAACCGGTGCCCGAGCCCGCGCAGCTCGGCGCGCAGCTCCCGGTAGTTGTACACCTCGCCGCTGTACGTGATGGCGGCGACCGTGCCGCGGTCGTCCTCGACGGTCATCGGCTGCACGCCTCCGGCCAGGTCGATGACGGCGAGCCGGCGGTGGCCGAACGCCACGTGCTCGCGCACCCAGACGCCCTCGGCGTCCGGCCCGCGCAGGGCCATCGTGCCGGTCATCGCGCGCACGGCGGCGCGCTCGGCGCGCAGCTCGCGCGCGAAGTCGACCCATCCGACGATGCCACACATGTCTCATACCTCCCGCCTCGCAGGGCATGTTGCCTGCCCGGTACGAACGGGAGTAACCCAACGTGAGACCCGTGGAACACCCGCGGTTACGGCGCCTCCTCGGCCGGGGCGGGCCGGGCCGTGGCGGCGCCCGCCCGGGCGAGCATCAGCCGCCAGACGGCCAGCTGGACCAGTGACAGCACCAGCGCGAACGGCATCAGCGTGCGGATCCCGACGTGCTGGGCGAGCCAGCCGGCCAGCCACGGCAGGCCGGAGCCGCCGAGGACCGACACGCCGTTCATCACGCCGATCGCGGTGGCCACCAGCCGCGGCTCGACCACCTCGGGCACCACCGCCATCGCGGTCGGGAACAGCGGCGCCAGGCAGAAGCCCAGCAGCAGGAAGCCCGCCGTGGCGACCGGCGCGGCCGGCGCCGCCCAGATCAGCGCGGTGCTCGCGGTCACCCCGGCCAGGCAGGCGGTGGCCATGGTGGCCGGGGTGAGGCCGAGGCGGGTCGCCGCGGGGCTGATCACGAAGCGGCCGAGCGTGAGGCCGAACCAGTAGCCGCTGACGGTGTACCCGGCCGCCAGGGTCCCCACGGCGTGCACGCTGACGAGGAAGGTGAAGGCCCAGGTGCCGACGCCGATCTCGAGGCCGACGTAGACGGAGAGGAAGATCGAGGCGAACACCACCGCGGGGCTGCGCACCGCCTCGGCGAGGGTGCCGCGGCGCGGCTGCTCGCCGGGCCCGGCGGCCGGTTCCGCGGCGGTGCGCGGGTAGGCCACCAGGAACGCCACCGTGAGCGGCACCGCGAGCAGGCCGAGCACCAGCCACACCGCCGTCCACGCCTGGGTCTGCAGCAGCCACGCCGCGAGCAGCGGGCCGAGCAGCGCCCCCAGGCCGAAGAACGCGTGCAGCCGGTTCAGCAGCGTCGTCGCCCCGGGCAGCTCGGCCAGGTAGACGTTGAGGACCGACTCGAGCAGCCCGCAGCCGTAGCCGGCCAGCAGCTGCACCGCGACCAGCCCGGCGAACGGCGGCCGGGCGGCCATGCTCAGCGCCGCCAGGGCGAAGGCGGCGCCGCCGAGGACCAGCACGGACCGCACGCCGATCCGGTGCACGAGGGCGCCGGTGGAGGCGCCGGCCGCCATGAACCCGGCCGAGGTCGTGAAGAACGTCAGGCCGATCGTGGTCTCGTCGACGCCGTAGTCGGCGATCTGCGCGGGGATCAGCACGCCGCCGACGCCGGCGCTGAGGCCGACGAGGACGAACGCGAAGTACGACAGCAGCACCGGCGCCTTGGTCACATCCACGATGGTAAGGGGACGGCCAGCGCACCGGCGGGGCGTAAACCTATCTAAACGATAGGAATAATGGTAAGGTGACCGGCATGCGGCAGTTCCTGACCCTGCTGGCGCACCGCGCGATCGGGCTCGCGGACCGGCTGGCCCGCTTCGGCGCGCCGCCGCCCGAGGACGACGAGGCGGAGCCCTACGCACGCACCGCGGCCCAGGAAGCCCCGCTGCTGGCCGAGCTCGCGGTCGAGCTGCAGCTGCGCCGCATCGCCGGCCGCTGACCCGCGCCGCTCGCCGCGACCGTGCCGCGCGTCATCGGTGGCGAACGCGTGGCCGCGGTGCGGTTCAGCGCACAGACTTGCGGATGTGGAGCGTGCGGGCCGCCTCGACACCACCGGTCGAGAGGAAACACTGTTTATTCCTACCGGGGCAGTGGTTATCATCGCGGCCATGCGTCCCGCGACCCTCCTGTTCGCGGCCGGGCTGGCCTCCTTGATGGTGGCCGCGGCCGGCTGCGCCCCCGCCGACGAAACCACGGCGCCGGCCGCCTCGGCCGGCTCCACCTCCGGCGCCGCTTGCGCGCCCGCGCAGCTCAAGACCGTCGCCGCGGGCAAGCTCACCATCGGCACCGATGACCCCGTGTATCCGCCGTGGTTCACCGACAACAAGCCGGACAACGGCCAGGGCTTCGAGGGCGCCGTCGCCGCCGCGGTGGCCACCAAGCTCGGCTACGCCAAGGACCAGGTGGCCTGGACCCGGGTCACGTTCAACAACGCGATCGCGCCCGGGCCCAAGGCGTTCGACTTCGACATCAACGAGTTCTCCATCACCGACGAGCGCAAGCAGGCCGTCGACTTCTCCGCGCCGTACTACGACGTGACCCAGGCCGTCATCGCGCTGAAGAGCTCGAAGATCGCCGGGGCCAAGACTCTCGCCGACCTCAAGGGCGCCAAGCTCGGCGCGCAGGTCGGCACGACCAGCTACCGCGCCATCACCGAGGTCGTGAAGCCCGGCGCGCAGCCCGCGGTGTACAACAACAACGACGACGCCAAGCAGGCGCTGCAGAACGGCCAGATCGACGGGCTCGTGGTGGACCTGCCGACCGCCTTCTACATCACCAGCGCCGAGATCGACGCCGCCACCATCGTGGGCCAGCTGCCCCAGCCGAGCGGCACCCCGGAGCAGTTCGGCCTGGTCCTCGACAAGGGCTCGCCGCTGACCGGCTGCGTCAGCCAGGCCGTCGACGCGCTGCGCGCCGACGGCACCCTGCAGCGGCTGCAGCAGCAGTGGCTGTCGACCACGCAGGGCGCACCGACCCTGACCTGATGAAGAGTCCCTTACAACTCGAACGCGAGGCGTACCGCCGCCGGCAGACGATCCTGTCGGTGGTGGTCGCCGCCGTCTCCACCGCGGTCGTCGGCGGGCTGCTGTATGCGGCCGTCACCGGCTCGCCCGGCTGGCCGCGGGTCCGGCACAGCTTCTTCGACTGGCCCACCGCCCGCAAGGCGCTGCCGGCCGTCCTCGACGGGCTGTGGCTCAACGTGCGGCTGCTGGTGGTCTGCGCCGCCGCCGCGCTGCTGCTCGGGCTCGCCGCGGCGATGCTGCGCACGCTGCGGCTGCCGGTGTTCTTCCCGCTGCGGGCGCTCGCGGGCGGGTACACGTACACCTTCCGCGGACTGCCTCTCGTCATCACCATCTATGTCTTCGCGTTCGGCGTGCCGGGGCTGCGCCTGGCCGGCACGCCGCCGGTGCTGGTGCTCGGCGGCGCCGCGATCGTGCTGACCTACGGCGCCTACATCGCCGAGGTGTTCCGCGCCGGCATCGAGTCGGTGCACCCCTCGCAGCGCGCCGCCGCCCGCTCGCTCGGCCTGACCTACCGCCAGACGATGCGCCACGTCGTGCTCCCGCAGGCGGTCCGGCGGGTCGCGCCGCCGCTGCTCAACGACCTCGTCGCGATGCAGAAGGACGTCGGGCTCATCTCCCTGGCCGGGCCCATCGACGCCGTCCGGGCCGCGCAGATCGAGACGTCGACGTCGTACAACTACACCCCCTACGTCGTCGCCGGCGTGCTCTTCGTGCTGCTGGCCATCCCGCTCATCGCGGTGACCGACTGGGTCACCCTGCGCGCCGCCCGCCGCCAGTCCGGAGACCTCGCCCTATGACCCCCGTGCTGTCCGTCCGCGACCTGCACAAGGTCTTCGGCACCCGCCCGGTGCTGCAGGGCGTGTCCCTCGACGTCGCCGAGCACGAGGTGGTCGCGCTCATCGGCGCCAGCGGCTCGGGCAAGTCGACGCTGCTGCGCTGCGTCAACCTCCTCGAACCGGTCGACGACGGCACCATCCACCTCGATGGCGAGGACATCACCGACCCGCGGGTCAACCCCGACCGGGTCCGCCGCCGCATCGGCCTGGTGTTCCAGGCGTTCAACCTCTTCCCGCACATGACGGTGCTGCAGAACGTGACCCTCGCCCCGCGCCGGGTGCACCGGCGGCCCGCCGCCGAGGCCCGCGAGCGGGCGACCGCACTGCTGGCCCGGGTCGGCCTCGACGGGCTGGCCGGGGCCTACCCGGACCGGCTCTCCGGCGGCCAGCAGCAGCGGGTGGCGATCGTGCGGGCCCTGGTCAACGCCCCGCGGCTGCTGCTGCTCGACGAGGTCACCTCGGCCCTGGACCCGGAGCTGGTCGGCGAGGTCCTGGCGCTCATCCGCGACCTGAAGACCGACGGCATGACCATGGTGCTGGCCACCCACGAGATGGGCTTCGCCCGGCAGGTCGCCGACCGGGTCTGCTTCCTCGACGGCGGCGTGCTGGTCGAGCAGGGCCCGCCGGAGCAGGTCCTCGGCGACCCGGTGCAGCCCCGCACGCGCCAGTTCCTGCGCAGCGTCATCGACTCCGGGCGCCTCTGACAGTACCGTCGGGGTCATGATCGAGCTCGAGGAGCACGGCGCCGTCCAGATCGTGCGGCTGCGGCACGGCAAGGTCAATGCGATGGACCTGGAGCTGCTGGTCGCGCTCCGGGAGACGTTCGAGCGGCTGCGCGACGCGGCCGCCGTGGTGCTGACCGGCTCCGGCGGGTCGTTCAGCGCGGGCGTGGACCTGCGGCGGGTCCTCGACGGCGGGCACGACTACGCGGCCGCGTTCCTGCCGGCGCTGAACGCCGCCTGCCGGGCCGTGTTCGAGCATCCCCGGCCGGTCGTGGCGGCGGTCAACGGCCACGCCATCGCCGGCGGGTGCATCCTGGTCGCCGCGTGCGACCGGCGGTTCATGGCCGGCGGCACCATCGGCGTCAGCGAGCTGGCGGTCGGTGTTCCCTTCCCGACGGTACCGCTGGAAATCCTCCGCTTCGCGGCCGGCCCGGCCACCGCGGAGCTGGTCCTCACCTCCCGCACCATGCCGCCGCCGGAGGCCCTCGCCGCCGGGCTCGTCGACGAGGTCGTGCCGCCCGACGAGCTGCTGGGCCGGGCGCTGGGCGAGGCGGAGCGGCTCTCCCGGCTGCCGGCCGCCACCTTCGCGGTCACCAAGGAGCAGCTGCGCCGCGACACGATCCGCCGCATCGAGGCCGGTGAGCCCGCCGACGCCGAGCGGGTGCTGGCCGGCTGGACCAGCCCCGAGGTCCGCGCGACGATCGCCGGCTTCCTGGAGGCGCTCACCACCCGCCGGGCCTGAGCCGTTCCGCGGTGCGCGGGCACAGACTGGAGGTGTACTCGCCGAACTCCTGGACATGGGATGTCCGAGTGTGTCGAGCGCGTAAATTTGTGCGGAAGGCCGTACCGGCCCGGCCCCGGACGTGGGACGTTCAGCGGGGCAGGGAGGAGCGGGGATGGCCACGCGCGCGGGTGCGACGGTGCAGGAGCGGATCGTCGAGCTGATCCACGACCGGCGGCTCCCGCCCGGTGCGCCGATGCCGACCGAGCCGCAGCTGGTGGACCTGCTCGGGGCGAGCCGCAACAGCGTCCGGGAGGCCATCCGGGCCCTGCAGGCGCTCGGCATCGTGGAGATCCGCCACGGCTACGGCACGTTCGTCGGCCGGGCCTCGCTCGCCGCGCTGACCCCGTCGCTCACCTTCCGGGTGCGCACCGGCCCCGGCGGCGGCCTGCGCGCGCTGCACGACCTGGTCGAGGCCCGCGAGCTGCTGGAGACCGGGCTCATCGGCGAGGTCGTCGGCACCGTGAGCGAGGCGCGGCTGGCCGCGCTCGAGGCGCTCGTCACCGGCATGACGCACGACGCGGGCGCCGACCGGGCCTTCCACGCCCTGCTCTACGAGGGCTGTGGCAACGAACTGGTGCTTCAGCTGATCGCCTTGTTCTGGGACGTGTACCACGAAACCGGCGGCCTCCTCGCCCCGCCCGACGGGCGGGCCGGGCCGCACGGCACCGGCCACCGGCGCATCGTCGACGCGCTGCGCGCCCACGACCGCGACGCCGCCCGGGAGGCGATGCGGCTGCACTTCCGGGACGTGAAGCAGCGCATCGCCGAGGCCGGGGCCGGCGTCGCGGCCGTCGCCTGAGCCGGCTTGGGCTGGCCCAGGCCAGGGCGGGCGTCGCGCCCGGTGGCCGGGCAAGGCGCCGCGCCGGCCCGGCCGGATCGGTGACAGGATGGCGCGATGACCACCGTCCTCGCCATCGACCAGGGCACGTCCGGCACCAAGGCGGTCGTGGTCGACGGCGACGGCCGGGTGCGGGGGCTGGCCGAGCGGCCAGTGCATCCCGCGTACCTGCCCGGCGGCGGGGTCGAGCAGGACCCCGGGGAACTGCTCGAGTCGGTGCTGCGGGCCGGGCGGGAGGCCGTCGCGCGGGCCGGGCTGGCCGTCGACGTGGTCACCCTGGCCAACCAGGGGGAGACCGTGCTCGCCTGGGACCCGGACACCGGGCGGCCGCTGACCAACCTCATCGTCTGGCAGGACCGGCGCTCCGAGCGCATCTGCGCCGACCTCGCCGCCGACCGCGACCTTGTCGCCCGCCGGACCGGGCTGGTCCTCGACCCGTACTTCTCCGCGCCCAAACTGGCCTGGCTGCGCCGTACCGTCACCCGCGCAGGGGTCGTCACCACCTCCGACAGCTGGCTCGTGCACCACCTCACCGGGCGGTTCGTCACCGACGCCACCACCGCCAGCCGCTCGCTGCTGACCGGCCTCGACACCGGCGGGTGGGACCCGGAGCTGCTCGGGCTGTTCGGGCTGGACGGCGAAGCGCTGCCCGAGATCGTGGCGTGCGACGCCGTGGTCGGGCACACGACGGCGTTCGGCGGCGACGCCGCGGTCGGCGGGCTCGTCGTCGACCAGCAGGCGGCGCTGGCCGGCGAGGGCTGCCTCGCGCCCGGGGACGCCAAGTGCACCTTCGGCACCGGCGCGTTCCTGCTGGCCAACCTCGGTACCACCGCCACCCGGTCCGCCGCCGGCCTCGCGGCCTCCGTGGCGTGGCGGCTGCGCGGGGAGACCACCTACTGCCTGGACGGGCCCGTCTACACCGCCGCGTCCGCGGTGCGCTGGATGGAGGGCCTCGGCTGGATCCGCGGCGCCGCCGACCTCGACGACGTGGCCGCCCCGGACGCCGGCGGCGTGCTCGCCGTCCCCGCCCTCGCCGGGCTCGGCGCGCCGCGCTGGCGGCCCGACGCGACCGCCGCCATCAGCGGCCTGACCCTGTCCACCACCACCGGGCAGCTGGTCCTCGCGATGCTGCAGGGCATCGCCGCGCAGGTCGCGGAGCTCGGCGCCGCCGTCGAACGGGACCTCGGCCGGCCGCTGCGCCGACTGCGGGTCGACGGCGGCCTCACCCGCTGCCGCACCCTCATGCAGGCCGTCGCGGACCTGATGCAGGTCGAGATCGAGGTGTACCCGTCCGCGCACGCCACCGCGCTCGGCGCGGTCGCGCTGGCCCGCACGGCCGCCGATCCCGGCCTGATCCTCGCCGACGCCGTCGTACCGTGGGAGCCGGGCCCGCTCTACGCGCCCCGCTGGACGGCGACCGCGGCCGCCGACTTCCGGGACCGCTGGTCCGCGGCGGCCGATCGCGCCTGAAGGGGAGTACCACACCCATGATCTTCGACATCGCGGTCGTCGGCGCCGGGCTCGTCGGATCGGCGATCGCCCGCACGCTGTCCGGCCACCGCGTGTCGGTCGCGCTCGTCGAGGGCCGCGCCGACGTCGGCGACGGCACCAGCAAGGCCAACACCGCGATCCTGCACACCGGCTTCGACGCCAAGCCCGGCACCCTCGAGTCGCGGCTGGTGCGGCGGGGGTACGCCCTGCTGTCGGACTACGCGGCCGCCACCGGCATCCCGGTCGAGCGCACCGGCGCCGTCCTGGTCGCCTGGGACGCCGAGCAGCTGGCCGCGCTCCCCGGCCTGCTCGACAAGGCCGGGCGCAACGAATACCGGCACGCCCGCATCATCGAGGCGCCCGAGGTGTACCACCGGCTGCCGCACCTCGGCCCCGGCGCGCTCGGCGGCCTCACCGTGCCCGACGAGTCCATCACCTGCACCTGGACCACCAACCTGGCCCTCGCCGTCGACGCCGTGCGCCGCGGCACCACCCTGCTGCTCGGCCACCGGGTGGAGCGGGTCACCGTCGGCGCGGCCGACACCGTGCTGCACACCACCCGCGGCGACGTGCGGGCCCGCTGGGTGGTCAACGCCGCCGGCCTCGGCGGCGACATCCTCGACCGCCGGTTCGGCCACGACCGCTTCCACCTCACCCCGCGCCGCGGCGAGCTGATCGTCTTCGACAAGCAGGCCCGCCCGCTGGCGGACAGCATCGTGCTGCCGGTGCCCACCGCGGCCGGCAAGGGGGTACTGATCAGCCCGACCGTCTACGGCAACGTAATGCTCGGCCCGACCGCCGAGGACCGCACCGACCGCGCCGACACCGGCACCTCCGCGGAGGGCCTCGCCTCCTTGCTGGACAAGGGCCGCCGGCTGTGCCCGCCGCTGCTGCGCGAGGAGATCACCGCGACGTACGCCGGCCTGCGCGCCGCCGCCGACCGCGACGACTACCTCATCGAGCTGGACCCGGCGCGGCGGTACGTGCTCGCCGGCGGCATCCGCTCCACCGGCCTGTCGGCCTGCCTGGCCATCGCCGAGCACGTGGAGACGCTGCTGCGCGCCGCCGGCGCACCGCGGCTCGAACCGCGCGACGACCTGCCCGGCCCGCCCCGCATGCCCAACCTGGGCGAGGCGTTCCCGCGGCCCTACCAGGACGCGGCGCGCATCGCTGCGGATCCGCAGTACGGCCGGATCGTCTGCTTCTGCGAACGGGTCACCGCCGGCGAGATCCGCGACGCGCTGCACGGCCCGATCCCGCCCGCCACCCTCGACGGCCTGCGCCGCCGCACCCGCGCGATGAACGGCCGCTGCCAGGGCTTCTACTGCGGCGCCGAGATCGCGTCCCGCTTCGAGGCCGCGGCATGAGCGCGCTCGTGTGTTGCGGCGCGGCATGAGCAGCCTTTCGCCCGATGTCGTGATCGTCGGTGCTGGCCCGGCCGGGTTGCGCGCCGCGGCGGACCTGGCCGGCGACCTCGACGTGCTCGTGCTGGAGCGGGAGGCCGAGGCCGGCGGCATCCCGCGGCACAGCGAGCACCCCGGCTACGGCCTGCGCGACCTGCGCCGGTTCGTGGACGGCCCGCACTACGCCCGGCTGCTGCGCGACCGGGCCGCCGCCGCGGGCGCCACCGTGCTGACCGAGGCGACCGCCACCGGCTGGGCCGGCGAACGCTCCCTCGACGTGACCGCGCCCGGCGGCCGGATCCGGGTCGACGCGAGGGCCGTCGTGCTCGCCACCGGCGCCCGCGAGCGCCCCCGAGCCGCGCGGCTCATCCCCGGCGACCGCGCCCAGGGCGTGTTCACCACGGGCCACCTGCAGCAGTCGGTGCACCGCGGCCAGCACGAAGCCATCGGCCGGCGCGCGGTCGTCGTCGGCGGCGAGGCCGTGGCCTGGTCGGCGGCGCTGACCCTGCGCCACGCCGGCTGCCGCACCGTGCTCATGACCACCGAACACCGCCGCCCGGACGCCTACTGGATCTTCGCCGAGGCGGGCCGCGTCGCGCTCGGTACCCCGGTCGCGACCCGCACCCGGGTGGCCCGCATCGTCGGCCGCCCCCGCGTCGAGGCCGTCGAGATCGAGCACCTCGACACCGGCCGCCGGCGCACGATCGCCTGCGACACGGTGGTGCTCACCGGCGACTGGATTCCCGACAACGAGCTCGCCCGCGCGGCCGGCCTGCCGCTCGACCCGGGCACCCGCGGCCCGCTCGTCGACACGGCGCTGCGCACGCCGCGTCCGGGCGTCTTCGCCGCCGGCAACCTGCTGCACCCGGTCGACACCGCCGACGTGGCCGCGCTCGACGGGGCGGCCGTGGCCCGGCACGTGCGAGCGCACCTGGCCGGGCACGTCCCCGCCGCCGCGCACGTGGAGCTGCGCGTCGAGGCGCCGCTGCGCTGGGTGGCGCCGCAGCTGCTACGGCCCGGCGACCCCGAGCCGCCGCGGCGGCGCCTGTCGCTGTGGACCGACGAACTGGTCCACACGCCGACGATCGTCGTCCGCCAGGCCGGCCGCCCGGTCGCCGTGCGGCGCCTGTGGTGGCCCGCCGCTCCGGGCCGCGTCCTCCGCGTGCCGTCGGACGTGCTCGCGGGGATCGACCGGTCAGGCGGTCCGGTGACCATCGGCCTGCGCCGCTCGCCGCACTGAGGCCGAATACGGGCACCGGCAGGGCCGTGATGCGCCGCGTGCGGTCCGGGGGTGGCCGGCCCGCAGCTGCCGTGCTCCGCCCGCACCCCGGCACCGGCCGGCGCGACCCGGAAACCGGCACCGCCGGCGGCCATGCCGGGCGCCGCACGCCGCGCGGCACGGTGCGGCGACCGGAAGTCTCCGTGATCATGCGCACCCAGGCGTCGACACCAACGGTTTTTCATGATCGCGGAGCGCTGATGCACCCCTGTGTACCGAAGGTTCCGGGATCATGGCAAACCCGTGGTGCGGTCACGGCGGGCAGCATGATCGCGGAGACATACGTCCGCCCCGCCCTGGGGACGAGCTCAGGCGGACGGGGCCTGACCATACTGCCCCGGCCGTCCTCGGCCAGCAGGGTGACGTCCCGGTTGATCCGCAGCCGTTCGCGGTACATGCCGGACTGCACGACGGGCCGTCCCGGGACCCGGTTCAAATTTCGCTGAACCCCCGCCCGCCCCGCCCCGTCGTGCCGGGCATGCCGAAGCTCGCCCGGGCCGTGGGACGATCAAACGGTAACGGGCGCCGATCAGTCGGCGGAGAAGGACTCGAAGGTGTTGGGGCCGATCCAGGACTCCACCGGCGTGAAGCCCTTCACGTCGCGGTTCTCCACCCAGCCCACGCCGGCGATGTGCAGGGACCTGGGGTCGAGTGGGCCAGCGCTCTGCGCGCCCGCGCCGGTCGGCGGCGGCACCAGGTAGACCGCGCTGTCCTTGCCCATGTCGTGCACGTCGAACGAGCCGTAGCCGGGCAGCGCCGGCGCGTCCCAGCCGGCGTCGTAGGGCGTGTGGTCGTGCGCGAGGCCGCGCCGGCGGGCCTGGAAGCCAATGGTGTAGAGGCGCAGGCCGTCGGGGGTGACGAAGCTCGACTCGCGGGCCACCCCGGGCGCGTTGAAGCCGGTCGGATCGACGGGCGTGATGAGCACCAGGGAGTCGGGGCCGGTGCTGAGGTCCAGCCGCGCCGGGCCGTCGTTGCGGATCGAGACGCGCAGGCTGACCCAGCCCGACGGGACGCTCGCGGTCTGCCCGCCCTCGACGGCGGCGAAGTAGTGCCGCACGGAGATCTGCACGCTGCCCCGCGACCACCGCGTCTCCGCCTGCTCCAGCCGGGTGTCGGAGGGGGTCGGCAGCACGAACGGCAGCACCGGGGTGGCTGCCGGCGGCGGGCCGCCGGCCAGCGCCGCGACCGCGCCGAAGCCGAGCAGGGCGGCCGCCGCGCCGGCGCCGGTGAGCAAGGCCGGGCGGCGCCACCGCGGCCGGTGCGGGCCGGGGCCCGGGACGGGCGGGCCCGGGCGCCGCCGCGGCTGCTGCGGGCCGGCGCCCGGCACGGGCGAGGCCGGGCGGCGCCATCGGGGTGCACGGGGGCCGGGGCCCGGGCCGGGCGAGGCCGAGGCGGGCCGGGAGGGGAGCCGGTCGAGGGCCGCGTCGAGGGCCGATAGCCAGCGGGTGGCGCTGGGTCGCTCGCGCCGGCGCAGGCCCTCCAGGGTGAGCAGCTCCAGATCGGGTAGCCGGACCGCGTCGCGGGGCAGCGCCGGGCGGGCCGCCGGGGCGGTGGCGCCGTAGAAGGCCCGGTAGCAGACCAGGGCCAGGGCGCGCCGGTCGCTGTTGACGTCGGGCTGGTCGCGCAGGTCCAGGCCCGGGTCGTGCCACTCGCCGCGCGGCACGGCGATGTACTCGGCCGGCACCCGCACCGCGCCGAGCCGCACGTCGTCGCAGTCGATGACGAACACCCGGGGCCGCCCGCGCAGCGTCCACAGCAGGGTGGTCTCGCCGAGGTCGCCGTGCACGAGCTCGTGGCGGGCGAAGAACTCCAGCAGCTCGGCCAGGTCGCGCACCAGCCGGAGCCGGTCCGCCGGGCCCACCGGCCCGCCGCCGCCCGCCGGAGGGCGGATCAGGTCGCCCAGCTCCGCCACCCGGCGCTCGCCGCCCGAGCCGGCCCAGAAGTCGTCCGGGGCGGCGTTCATGAGGTAGCCGTGCGTCTCGGCGCCGCGCCCGACCCGCCGCAGCGGCCAGGCGCAGTGCGCGTCGAGGTAGGCGGCGTCGTCGGGCAGCAGCCCTTCGCGCCACCGGATCAGCCGGTCCAGGTGCGCGCCGTCGACCGGGCGGCGCCGGTACTCCTTGTAGAGCCGCTCGCCGTCCTGGCGGTACACCCGGCCGGTCTGCCCCGTCCGGCCGACGGGATGGTCGCGGTCGATCTGCTCGGGGTCGACGGGCTCAGGCATCGCGCTCCTCCTCGGCGCCCCCGCGGCAATTCCCCGAGGCGGGCCGGAATTCATTTTCCGGGCACCCGGAGGAATGCTCGAAGAATCGCGCTGGAAATTTGCCGTACGGCACGAAAATTCGGACATTAGCGGGCGCGCCGAGCGTTACGCCCTTTCCCCGCGGAGCCGGTGGTACCGCGCCAACCCGCGCCATCCGGCCCGTCGGGTCCGCATTTCGGAGGATGCCGTTCCGGCTCATTCTCGGCTCTTCTTGTGTCAGGTTTGACCAGACGTTGTACGACTAGACCTTAACGGCGCGAACAATGTTTCCCAAAGGGGCTCGCAATGACCGACTTCAGGGCCGAGACCGACAGAATCAGGGACACCGCGAACCAGGTGCGGGCCCGGGCCGACAGCATCGACAATGAGCTGTCGGCCCTCCGCGGCCAGGTCGGCGCCCTCGACGGCGCGTGGAGCGGACCGGCCTACGCGACCTTCCAGCAGCTCTACGAGCAGTGGGAGCAGCAGGCACAGCATTTGCACGCCACGCTCGCCGACATCGCCGAGCGGATGCACCGCATCGCCGAGGACTACGAGCGCACCGAGCACGGCGTCGTCAACGTGGTGCGCCCGTCGTGAGGATGGACGTCAGCACGGCCGGCCTGCGCGAGCTGTCGGCCGCCGTGGGCAAGCTCGACACGGACGTGACTGTGGCCCGGGGCATGGTGGCCGGGGCGGCCGGGCCGCGCGACGCCGGCGTGGCGGGCAGCCCGCAGACCGCCGCGCTGTACAGCGAGCTGCAGAACGAGTGGACCGCGGGCCTGGAGCGGCTCGCCGCGTCGCTGGGCGGCCTGGCCGCCGCCGTGTCCGCGGCGGCCGCCGCCTACGACCGGGCCGAGGCGGCCAACGCCGAGCGGGCCGGCGGGGCCGCGCAGGGCGCGGAGGGCGGGGCCGGGCATGGACGTTAAGTCTCTGGCGATGGACCTGATCGGCGGCATTCCGCAGCCGCCGCCTGGCGACCCGGTGCGCCTGCGGGCGGCCGCCGACCTGTGGACGAGGGCCGCCGACGGCCTGCAAGCCTCGACCACCGAGGCGCGCGGGCGGGTCCAGACGCTGGCCGCCCCCTGGACCGGGGTCTCCCGGGCCGCCTTCGACCAGCAGTGGGACACGCTGCTCAACGCCGCCGGGCACGCCGCCGAGGAGATGCACGGGCTGGCCGGCGTCCTGCTGCGGGCCGCCGACGGCATCGAGCGGGCGCAGCGCGCCTACGAGGTGGCCATGGGCGCCGCCGTCCTCACCGGCCTGGCCGGGCTGATCCCGGCCGTCGTCACCTTCGGCGAGTCGGAGGTCATCGCGCTCGAGGCGGCCGTGCAGGAACTGCTCGTCGCGGTCGGCATCGCCGAGGAGGCGGCGGCCACGGCCGCCGCCGCGTTCGGCGTGGCGGCGCAGGCCCTGCGGGAGATCGTCGTGTACTTCACGGTCGACCTCGCCGCCCAGGCCGGGATGAGCCTCGTCGTCGACCCCGGCCACAACCCGCTGGCCTACCTGGACCCCGGCGACGCCGCGCAGACTGCCCTCGGCATGGTCGGCGAGCCCAAGCCCGCCGGCCGCCGCGCGCACGCCGAGGAAGCCGGCGACGCGGCGACAGCGGCGGCCTGACCGTGCCACAGCCCTCGCCCGACCGCCGGCCGGTCCACCGCCGGGCCCGCGTGCTCGGCGCCCGCCCGGCGGTGACCGTCTTCGACCTGCCCGCCGTGCCCGCCGTCGAGTCGGCGAAGCCGCCCGCCTGGACCACCGTGCTGGTGCCGGTCCTGTCCACCGGATCGGTGGTCTTCTTCGGCATCGTCAGCGGCCAGCGGTACCTCATCTGGACCGGCCTGATCGTGAGCCTCGCCGCGGTGGTCACGCCGTTGCTCACGTTCCTGGCCAACCGGCGCGCCGTGGCCGGGCGCAACGAGCGCCGCCAGGCCCGCTACGGCACGCTGCTGTCCGACACCGCGGACCGGGTCGACCACGCCCGGCGGGAGATCCGCAAGGCGCTGCGCCAGGCCCACCCGGCCCCGGCCGACCTGCTGGAGTGGATCGAGGAGCACCGGCTGTGGGAGCGCCGCGCCGCCGACGAGGACTTCGCCACGGTGGCCGTCGGCATCGCGACCGTGCCCTCCGGCCTGCGCGTCGACGTCGCCGCGGCCGCCCCGGTCGACGCCGACCTGCCGCCCGGGCTCGACCGGCACGCCCGGGAGCTCGCCGCCGGGGCCGCCACGCTGGACGACGCGCCGCTGTGCGTGGACCTGACCGGCAGCGGCGTGCTCGGGCTGGAGGGGCCCCGGCCGCTCACCTCCGCCCTGGCCCGGGCGATGCTGCTCGAGGCGGTGGTGTGCTGCGGCCCGGACGAGCTGGCATTGCTGGTCGTCGCCGACGAAGGCCGGCACGCCGAGTGGGGCTGGGCGACCCGGGTCCCGCACGCGCTGCGCTGGACCGAGTCACGCACCGGCGCGGCGATCGCGACCGGCGCCACCGCGCCCGCCGCGCTGGCGCGGGCCGTGGCACCCCGCATCCGGCTGCGCGACGAGAGCCACGCCTCGGCCCGGGCGGCCGGCCTGCCGCATCTGATCATCGTCGTCGACGACTACGGCCGGGCCTATGCCGCCGACCGGCAGCCGCTGCTGCACCAGGCCGTGGCCGGCGCGGCCGGGCTTGGTATCACCGTGCTCACCCTGGCCGAGCCGCCGGGCGCGGCGAGCCCGGCCGAGGCGAGCGCCGTGCTGCGCCTGCGCCCCGGCGCCCGGTCGAGCCTGCAGCCGATCCGTCGCCCGGTCGCGGCGACGCCGTTCGCGGCGTGGGGCGCCGACGTGCGCACCGCCGACGCGGTGGCCGCGCGCGTCGAGGGGCGGTGGCCGGTCACCGACCTGACCTTCGCCCGCGACACCGGCGGCGACCTGCTGCTCGACCTGCTCGGCGCCCGCGTGGCCCTGGCCGGGCCGGCCCGCTGGGCCGTCCCGCCGCAGGCGCTGACCGCGACGCTCGGCGTGCTGGCCGACGGCGATCCCTGCCGGCTCGACCTGCGCGAGAGCGCCGTGGGCGGCGCCGGGCCGCACGGGCTGCTCGTCGGGGCCACCGGCTCGGGCAAGAGCGAGCTGCTGCGCACGATGATCACCTCGCTGGCGCTCGCCCACGACCCGGCCTGGCTGCGAGTCGCGTTCGTGGACTTCAAGGGCGGCGCCGCCTTCGAGGAGCTGGCCGGGCTGCCGCACTGCGCCGGGCTGGTCACCAACATCGACGACCCGGCCCTGATCGCGCGGATGCGCGCCGCCCTCGTCGGCGAGCTGCTGGCCCGCCAGCGGCTGCTCGCCGAGGCCGGGCCCGACGTGCAGAACATCCGCCACTACTGGGACCGGCGCACCCGGCGGCCGGACCTGCCGCCGCTGCCGTACCTGCTCCTGGTCATCGACGAGTTCGCCGAGCTCACCGAGGCCGACCCGGCATTCCTCGACGCGCTGATCTCGATCGCCCGCATCGGCCGCAGCGTCGGCATGCACCTGCTGCTGGCCAGCCAGCGGCTCGAGGGCGGGCGGATCCACGGCCTGGAGCCGCACCTGAGCTACCGCATCGCGCTGCGCACGTTCACCGCCGAGGAGAGCGTCACGGTCATCGGCTCCCGGGTCGCCGCCGACCTGCCCGCGGTGCCCGGCCACGGCTACCTGAAGACCGGGCCCACGCCGCAGCGCTTCAAGGCCGCGCAGGTGTTCCAGCCGCACGGCGCCGACGCCCGCTCCGACCTGGCCCGGGTCGTGGCCTGGACGATGGACGTGCCCCGCGCGCCGCAGTTGTGGCTGGAGCCGCTGCCCAACGCCGCGCGCCTGGAGTTCCTCCCGCTGGATCACGAGCGGCTCGACGCCGGCGTCGAGCCGGGCGGGGCGGACGCGGGACTGCCGGTCACCGTCGGGCTGCTCGACGACCCGGCCCGGCGGGTCCAGCCGCCGGTGCTGTTCGACGTCGCCGGGCCGGGCGGGCATCTCGCGGTCGCCGGCGCGCCGGGCTCGGGCAAGAGCTCCGTCCTCGCGGTCGAGCTGCTGCGCGCGGCGCTGGCCCACCCGGCGTACCTGCTGCGGTTCTTCGTCCTGGACTTCGGCGGCGGGGCGCTGGCCGCTGCCGCCCGGCTGCCCAACGTCGCCGCCTACGCCACCCCGCAGGAACCGAACCGGGTGGCCCGCATCCTCACCGAGGTCGCCGCCCTGCTGGACCGGCGGGCCCAGGAGTTCCAGCGCGACGGCGTCACCGGCATGGCCGACCGGCGCCGCCGCGCGGCCGTGGCGCGCAGCGAGTCGCAGCAGGCCCACACCGTGCTGATCGTGGACAACTTCGCGGTGTTCGAGGCGCGCTGCCCGGAGCACGCCGACGTGATCGCCCGGGTCCTGAACGAGGGCGCCGGCTTCGGCGTGCACCTGCACGTCGCCACGCCCCGCTGGAGCGACCTCGGCCCGCGCCGGCTCGACCAGATCGCGGCCCGCTTCGAGCTGCGGCTGCTCGACGCGATGCAGACCGCGCACAGCCGGGCCCTGGCCGCCACCCTCGCCGCCGCCGGCCCCGGCCGGGCGCTCGGCCCGAGCGGCCTGCACGTGCAGTTCGCCGCGCCGTTCCACGCGGCGTCGCGGGCCGGCGGCCCGCGGTCGCTGAGCGCCACCGTGGAGCGGGTCGCGGCCGAGGCGGCGGCGCTGCACCCGGGGGTGGCCGCCGAGCCGCTGCCGCTGCTGGAGGATCTGACCGCGGCGCGCTTCCACGCCGCCGAGCGGTCCGCCGCCGGCGGGCAGGTCGTGCTCGGCGTCGACGAGGCCGGCTTCGCGCCGGTCTGCTTCACCCCTGGCCGGGACGGCAACCTGCTTTACCTCGGCGACCCGCACACCGGCCGGACCACCGGGCTGGCCCGGCTGCTGGCCCGGGTGAGCGAGGCCGGGCTCGCCGACGCCTACGTGGTGGACCTGCGTGGCGACCTGCTCGCCGCGGCGCCGCCGCCGACCGCCGCGGCGACGTCCACGGAGGAGGTGGAGGCGCTGGCGGCCGGCCTGCGCCGCCGCCTGGACGCCCGGCTCGCCGGCGCGCCCGGCGACGAGCACCCGGTGTTGCTGGTCGTGGACGACGCCGAGCTGCTGCAGGCGGTGTACAGCATCGGCAAGGTGAACCCGCTGGGCGCCCTCGCTCCGCACCTGATGCTCGCGCAGCGCCTGGGCTTGAGCGTCGTGCTCAACCAGCTGCCGGCCCAGGCGATGACCCGCGACCCGCTGGTGATGCGCGCCGTCGAATCGGGCGCGGCCCGCCTGCAGTTCTCCACCGTGCCCCGCTACGACCTGCCGACCGGCTTCTCGGGCCGCCTGCTGCCGCCCGGCGTGGCCCGGCTGATCCGCCCCGGCCGCCCGGAGGCCCTGCTGCGGACCCTGCCCCCACGCTGACCACATGGATGCGGGCCGGAAACTTGGGCTGAACCTCGGGCCGCCCCGCCGCGTCGTGCCGGGCATGCCGAAGCTCGCCCGGGTCGTCGTCGCCTGTGCCGCCGCGGCGCCTGGCGGCCTTGAGACGCCGAGGGTGGCAGACTCCAGGGATGGACCAGGGCCAGGACCTCCGGGTGCGCGGCGGCGGCGAGGGTGACCCGTTGCTGCTGTTGCTGCACGGGCTGGGCGCGACCGGTGCCGTGTGGTCCGGGTGGGGGCCGATGCTGGCGCACCGCTGGCCCGGGCGGTGGCTGGCGCCCGATCTGCCCGGTCACGGCGGGTCGGCGGCGCTGTCCGTGTACACGTTCGATGCGCTCGCCGAGGCGGTGCGCCCGCTGACGGCGCCGGCGGGCCGCACCGTCGTGCTGGGGCACTCGCTCGGCGGCGTGGTGGCCCTGGCGCTGGCCGCACGGTCCCCGGTGGCGGCGGTCGTCGGGCTGGGCATCAAGGTCGCCTGGAGCGGCGAGGAACTGGACCGCGCGCAGGCGCTGGCCCGGCGCCCGGTGGCCTGGTTCGGCTCGCGGGAGGAGGCCATCGCCCGGCACCTGCGGGTGTCCGGACTGGCGGATCTCCTCCCAGACGAGGATCCCGCGGTGCAGGACGGCATCCGCGAAGAGGACGGCCGGTGGCGGCTCGCCCTGGACCCGCCCGCGTTCGGGGTGGGTGCGCCCGACATGGCCGGCCTGGTGGCGCGGTCGACGTCGCCGGTCGTCCTGGCCCGGGGCGAGCGCGACCGCTTGAACACCGATGAGCAGCTCGCGCGGCTGGGTGTTCCGGTCGTCACGCTGGCCGGGTTGGGTCACAACGCCCACGTGGAAAGCCCGCAGCAGTGCATGACGCTGCTGGAGGCGTACTCGTAAGGGCTCAGGCGGGGATGCGGTAGACGTGGGCCGTGCCGTCGCGGGCGCTGACGCAGATCCCGGCGCCGTCGGCCAGCCAGCGGCACCGGAGCACCGCGGGGCTCGGGGTGCGGGTCGTGGCGAGGGTCGCGCCGGTGGCCGCGTCCCGGATCAGCACGAGGCCGTCGGTGCCGGCGCTGGCCAGCCGGGTGCCGTCGGGGGAGACGGCGACCGCGGCGGCCCAGCCGGCGTGCCCGGGCAGGGCGGCGAGCTGGCGGCCGCTGCCCGGGTCCCACAGCCGGACCGTGCCGTCGAGGCCGCCGGTGGCCAGCCACGCCCCGCCGGGCTCGACCGCGGCCGAGAGCAGCCCCTCGGCGCTCAGCACCCGGCGGCTGCGGGCGGTGGCCACGTCGAGGATGCGCACCCGCCGGTCCGAGCACACCGCGGCCAGCCAGGCGCCGTCCGGTGCGATCGCGAGGGCGTCGGCGTTGGCGCGGTTGATCCGCACCGTGGCCAGGCACCGGCCGGTGTCGATCTCCCAGGCCTGGACCACCTTGAGCAACCGGGTGACGAGCATGGTGCCGTCGGGGGAGAAGGCCGCACCTCGCGTGTAGGCGTGGGCCGGCAGGTGCGCCCGGTCGCGGTCCGCGACCGGGTCCCAGATCCGCACGGTCCGGCCCTCGATCCTGGCCAGCCAGACGCCGTCGGGGGACACGTCGGACACCTCATGGCCGGAGGTGTCGGTGTCGACGGTGAACGCCGCCCGGCCGGTGGCGGCGTCGACGACCTCGTCGACCCGCCCGGCCGGGGTGTCCACGCTGGAGATCAGCCAGGTGCCGCCGGCGTTGCCGGTCAGCTCGGGCCGCTGGGTCAGCGGCGGATCGGCGCCGACCGTGCCCAGCAACAGGGTCATCGTCACCGCGCCACCGTACCGGTCACTCCGGCAGGCCTTCGCCCGACCAGGCGGTCTGGATCAGCCGGGCGCCGCGGCGGGTGCACAGCAGTGCCCGGCCGGGCGGGAGGTGCCGCGGCTTGGTGTTGCCAAGCACCGGGCCGCCGGTAGTCGACGATCATGATGCGGGCCTCGGCCGGTCCATCACCGCCTTGGCGACGTGCCGCAGCAGGTTGGTATTGCCGCTCTTGGCGTCGCCGAGCACGGTCAGGTGCGGCAGCTCGTCGAAGCGGTGCCATCCTCATCGAGTTGTACTTTCACGGCCACTCCACCGACGAGGCCGCCCTCCACCTCGGCATTCCCGACGGCACGGTGAAGTCGCGCGCACACTATGCGCTACGGTCGCTGCGCGCCGCGATCGGCGCGCTGGACGTAGCCTGAACACATGTCGGCGCCGTTGGATTTGAACGCGGCACGCCTGCGCAACGTCGTTGTGACGACCGCACATCCGCCGCTCAACCCGCCTTTGAATAGAGTCTGGCCAAGATGACGGAGCTCCAGCGCGAAGACGACGTGCACGGCGCGGGTGCGCTGTACCTGCTCGGCGCCCTCGACCCGGCCACCGAGGCGGCGTTCGAGCGGCACCTGGCCGGCTGCCCGGCCTGCCAGCAGCAGTGCGAGGACTTCGGCCCGGCCGCCACCGGGCTGAGTCACCTGCCCGCCGCCGACTTCGCCGACCTGCTCGCCACGCCCACCGCGCTGGGCGACCTGGCCACCGTCGACTTCTCCGAGCCGCTCACGCCGCCACACCTCACCGCCGTGCCCACCCCCGACAGCCCGACCACCCCCAACGGCACGGCCACCCCGCGCACCGGTCCGGCCGAGAAGAGCGGGCCCGCCGGGGATGGCGTGGGCGCCCCGGAGGGAGCATTGGCCTCGGTGACGCCGTTGTCGTCGCGGCGCCGCTCCCGGCGCGGCGTGCTGGTGGGGCTCGTGGCGGCGGCCGCCGTCGCCGTGGGCGCGACCGCCGTCGGCGTCAGCGAACTGGTCACCGCGCCCGGCCCGATCAGCCCGGTGAGCGCATCCGCGCGCGCCGAGGGCGTCGGCGCCTCGGCGCGGCTCACGGTCACCATGGCCGCCCGCGGCACCGGCACCACCACGATCGTGGCGTCGATCGTCGGCCTGGATCCGGGCCGCCGCTATCAGCTCTACGCCACCACCGTGGCCGGCCAGACCTTCCTCGTCGCCGACCGGACTGGCGCGACCGGCGCGCAGGAGGTCACCGGCGAGGTCGCCGCCCCACTGGCTGAACTGGCCTTCTTTTCGGTGACCCGCGACGACGGCACGAGCATGGTCTTGGCCCGCGTCGAGCGTGCCACCCCGCGTTAGCCCCGCCGCCCGCCGCCTCGGGCCCGCCGCCGCTGTGGGCGCTGCTTGCCGCCCGATGTGGCGGCCCGGTGGCTGCAGCGGTCATAAGGCTCCGCGACCCGACCGGCCCGTGGCAGGAGATCGCCCCGCCCCCGCCCGGCGGCGGCCCGGCCGCGTGGACGCCGTCGACCGTCTACAACACCGGCGACCGGGTCACCTACCAGGCCACACCTACGAGGCCAAGTGAGAAGCCGGGCGACCCCAACGCCCCCTGAAAACTTCTCGGCTAGGAGCGATTTCCTCCGGTCGCCTACAGTGGACCCGGCTGGACTCCGGGGGTGCGCGTGCAGGCGTGGCTGGGTTTGCTCGACGACGGCACCGCCGACGACCTGTGCGACAAGGGCCGCTGATGGCCGACATCGGCATCGACCTGGGCAGCTCCAGCACGGTCGCGTTCCTGCGCCGCGACGACGGCACCACCGAGCCGGTCCTCTTCGACGGGGTACCGCTGCTGCCCTCCGCCGTCTTCGCCGGCCCCGGCGGGGAACTGCTCGCCGGCCGCGACGCGGTGCACTCCGCCCGCGCCCACCCGGAGCGCTTCGAGGGCAACCCCAAGCGCCGCATCGACGAGGGCCGGGTGTTCCTCGGCGCCGAGGTCCCCGTGGAGGCGCTGCTCGGCGCGCTGCTGCGCCGGGTCGCCGCCGAGGCGCACCGGGTCGCGGGCGTACCGGTCGCCGCGGCCACCGTCTGCCACCCTGCGGCCTGGGGCCCGGGCCGGCGCTCGACCCTGTGGCGGGCCGCGGCCGGCGCCGGGCTGGGCGAGGTGCGCCTGGTCCCGGAGCCGGTCGCGGCCGCCGCCTTCCACCTGCGCCGGCACGGTGCCATTTCGTCCGATCTCCTGGTGTACGACCTGGGCGCCGGCACCTTCGACGTCGCCGTCGTCCGCCACGACCCGCGCCCCGGCGGCGGCGCCGCGATGCAGGTGCTGTGCAGCGCCGGCCTGGACGACACCGGCGGCCAGGACGTCGACGCCGCGATCGTCGGCCTGCTGCGCGCCCGCGGCGGCGCGCCGGAGCTGTGGCGGCGGCTGGACGAACCGGCCACCGTCGCCGACCGGGCCGCCCGCCGGCAGCTGTGGGAGGACGTGCGCGGCGCCAAGGAAATGCTGTCGCGCACCAGCTCGGCGACGGTGTACCTGCCGCTGCTGGACACCTCGGAGCTGCTCACCCGCGACGAGCTCGAGCGGCTCGCCGCGCCGCTGATCCAGCGCACGGTCAACGCGATCGGCGTCACCCTGGCCGCGTGCCCGGTGCCGCTGCGCCCGCTGGGCGCGGTGATCCTGGTCGGCGGGGCGAGCCGGATGCCGCTGGTCGCCACCATGCTGCACCGGGCGCTGCACATCGCCCCGACCGTCATCGACCAGCCGGAGCTGGTCGTCGCCGCCGGCAGCGTCGACCCTCTGCTCACCGGCCTGGGCGCTCCACCGCCTCGTTATGCGCCGCCCCCAACGCCCGCGCCGGCCCCGCCTTATGCGCCTCCGGTGCCGGCCGGGCCGCCCGCGCCCGTTGGGCCGGGCGTGCCGGTGACGGGGCCGGCGCGGGCGCAGGAGGCGGGGCTGGTGCTCACGGTGGTCGAGGTGATCGAGCTCAACACGCCGGGCAACGACGGCGTGACGCTGCGCGGGCAGCTGCACGGGGGCTACGGCGTGGTCGAGTATGTCTTCCCGACCGACGGCGACGGCAACCTGCTGCTGTTCGCCGACACCATGGCGCTGGCCCGATACGCCGCCCGCGACGCCTCCGATCCGCTCGTCGCGACCCCGCCGTGGCGGGTGCGCAACGACGGTGCCGACGAGCGCCGCTACGACCTCGACCTGCTCGCCGAGCACCTCGCCGCGCCGCCCGAGGAGTGGCTGCCGAGCTACCTGTGCCGCTGCCGGGACGTCTGCGCGCAGCTGGCCGTGTTCCTCGGCCTCGACGGGGCCGACGACCTGATCGGCGAGCACTCGACCATCGACCGGGCCGACGAGATCCTGCGCCGGCACCGGACCCAGACCATCCCGCGCGCCGCCGCCCGCCGGCTGGCCAAGCTCGACCGCGCCCAGCTGGTCGAGGACTGGACCGATCTGCTCGCCCTCATCGACGCCGCGGTGTCCTTCCAGCGGTGAACCAGCGTCAGCCGGCCCGCTGCTGGTTGACCAGGTCCGCGGGCACGTCGACGCCTGCCGCGCCGTACACCTCCTCGGCCTCGGCCTGCAGGGTGGTGATGGCGGCGCGGCGGCCGCGGGGCAGGGCCCAGGTGACGACGGCGGCGGCGGCCAGGGCCGCGACCGTGCCGGTGGCGAAGACGAGCACGAACTGCTCCTCGTGCGGCAGCGGCACCGGGGCGCCGGGGATGAGGTTGCGGGTCGCCATCGTGACCACGAACGCCGTGCCGAGGGACATGCCGACCGAGCGGGCGATGGAGTTCACGCTGTTGGCGATGCCGGTCTCGGCCGGGGACACGTGCTGGATGAGCAGCGCCGGCAGGGCCGCGTAGCCGAACATGATGGCCGTGTTGACCGCGAACGCCCCGGCGATGATCTGCCAGGTCATCGCGTGCAGCGCGGCCAGCATCGCGAAGCCGGCGCCGGCCAGCAGCGCGGCGAACACCAGCGTCGCCTTCGCGCCGAAGCGGCTGACCAGGCGCCCGCCGAGCGGCGCGGTGAGGATGCCGCCGAGGGTGCCGGGCAGCAGGTAGACGAGGCTGGCGGCGAGGACCGTCGAGCCGAAGCCGTAGTGCGCGATCGCCGGCGGCGTCTGCACCATGGCGGACACGGCCAGGAACACGGCGAACATCGAGAAGCCCAGGAACAGGCCGGCCGCGTTGGCCACCACGATCGGGCGGTGGGTGAGCATCCGGGTGCTCACCAGCGGGTGCGCGATCCGCCGCTCGAACAGCACGAACACCGCGAGCACGACGACCGCGGCGGCGAGCGAGCCCAGCACCCGGGGCGAGCCCCAGCCCCAGCCGTTGCCCTCCTCCAGCGGCAGGATGAGCAGCACCAGGCCGAGGCCGAGCAGGGCCGCGCCGGCCCAGTCCAGGCCGCCGGAGGCCATCCCCGCGCGGCGCGGGAGGGCCCACGCCCCGGCCAGCCCGACCGCGCTCAGCGCGGTGGCCAGCCAGAACAGCCGGTGGTAGTCGCCGCCGTCGCGCATGAGCAGGCCGGTGACCGCCAGCCCCAGCCCGGCGCCGACCGACAGCATGCCGCTGACCAGCGCCATGGCGCCGGTGAGGCGCTGCGGCGGGAGCTCTTCGCGCAGTACCCCGATGGAGAGCGGGAACAGCCCGAAACTGGCCGCCTGCAGCACCCGGGCGAGCAGCAGCAGCGGCAGGTCCGACGTCGTCGCGCCGAGCACGGAGCCGATCAGCACGGCGGCCGCCACGCCGATCATGACCGGGCGGCGGCCGTGCAGGTCGCCGAGGCGGCCCAGCAACGGCGTGAGGACCGCGGCGCCGAGCAGGTTGGCGGTCACCACCCAGCTGGCGGCGGTGGCCGAGACGCCCAGATGGGCCTGGATGGCGGCGATGACCGGCACCACCAGGGTCTGCAGGGCGGAGACGAGGAGCACGGCATAGCACGCGATCGGCAGCACGAGGCGGGGCGGTGGGGTCGGCACGACGGATCTCCTTCAACGCTTCGATGCACTCAAGCCGAACCTAGACATCCGGACGGTTTTTCTCAACACACTGTCGAAAATCGAAGATGTGACGTCAATTTCACCTGACGGCGGGTTGTACCATCACCTCGTGCCTGCCATCGGAAGCCGCCGCGGACCCACGAAGGGTGACCAGCGGGAGCGCGCCCTGCTCGCCGCCGCCCGGGAGCTCTTCCGCGTCAAGCCGATCTCCCAGGTCACGATCGACGAGCTGGCCAACGCGGCCGGCATCGCCCGCTCGGGCTTCTACTTCTACTTCGAGTCCAAGCAGGCCGTCCTCGCCGCGCTGGTCGACCAGGTGCTCGGCGAGAACGACGAGGAGATGGCCGAGTGGCTGGCCTCCGACGGGCTGGACCGCGGGGCGCTGCGGCGCGGCCTGGCCCGGGCGCTGGCCCGCTGGAAGGTCGACGGCCTGTGGATGCGCGAGGCGTTCGTCGCCCCCGACCCGGGCCCGGACGTGCTCGCCGTCCGCCGCCGCTTCGTCGACGAGGGCTGCTCCGCCTTCGCCGACCGCATCGCCCGCGACGCGCGGGCCGGCCTGACCGTGCAGGGCCCGCCGCTGCTGCTGGCGACGATGACGATCCACCTGCGCAGCGTCGTGTTCTCCGACGCCTACGCCAGCCCGGACGAGCACACCGACGACGAGCTGCTCGACACGCTGACCGACGCGATCCTGCGCCTGGTCTACGGCGTCACGCCGGGCGGCGGCGCCTAAGCTAAGCGATGGTCAGCTCGGTCTCGATCCCGTAGTGGTCGGAGAGGTGAGCGGTCCGGCCGCCGGCGAGCGGTACCAACTCGTCCTGAAACACCAGGCGGCAGCGGGCCTTCAGCTCCGCGCCGGGCGCGGAGCGCAGCAGCACGTGGTCGAAGGCGGGCGGAGTCGGCCAGCTCGGCGTGGGCCGGTAGGTGGGGCGCGGGTCGCCGGCCATCGCGTCGCGCAGCCCGGCCGCCGCGCGGAACTCGGCGAGCACCGCGGACTCGCGCGGCAGGTTGAGGTCGCCGGTCACGACCAGCGGCACGGCCGGGCCGAGCCGGGCCAGGGCGCGCTCCAGCCGGCGCAGCTCGGCGCGGGCGAGCCCGCTGTAGCGGTTCCCGGGCGACCAGTCGTCGTCGCGGTTGGCCGACAGGTGCGTGTTCACCACGGCCAGCCGCCCGGCCGGCGTGTCCAGCAGCGCGACCTGCGCGCCCTTGCGCATGAGCAGCTCGGGCCGCAGGGGGCGGGAGATCGGATACGGCACGAACGCCGCCGCCGCGACCGGCCACCGCGACAGCAGCACCAGCCCGCCCCGGACCAGCAGCGCCCCGCCGAACCGCCGATGCGCGAACCCGGCCGCCAGCCGCCGCGCGGCCCGCGGATCCATGACCTCCTGCAGGCACACCACGTCGTAGCCGGCCCGCTCGACGATCGCGCCGAGCGCGGCCAGCCGGGCCCGCACGTCGCCCTTGAACAGCGCGTTGAGCGTCAACATGCGCAGCGGGGCGGCGGGCACCCGCCGAGGCTACACGAGCGCGATGTCCCGCACGCCGGTCAGCCGGTCCGGGCGCAGGCGGCAGAGCAGGTTACCCGGGCCGCTGTTCACCTCGCCGTACCGCTTCGCCTCGCCCTGCGGCACATACCGCGCGGCGATCCGGGTCGTCCACTCCCGCAGGTCCGGCGGGTCCTCGACGACCGAGACCTGGCCGTGGGTCGCGGCGAAGTGGTACGGGAACTGCTCCACGTCGACGGTGATCGCCGCCCGCGGGTTGTTCCGCAGGTTCCGCCCCTTCACCGAGTCGCGGCCGGTGGTGAACACCAGGTCGTGCCCGTCCAGCACGAACCAGATCGGCACCACGTGCGGGTCGCCGGACGGGCCGGCGGTGGCGAGCTTGCCGGTGTGGGTTCCGTCGCCGAGAAAGGCGATCGCTTCCTGGTCAGTCATCGTCGGCACACCTGAAGTCTGCCCCGCCGCGGCGGCCGCGGCGGAGGAACCGCGGGATGAGCTCAGGCGCCGTCCTGCAGGGCGCGGCGGATCGCGTCGGCGACGAGCTCCGGAGCGCGGCGGTCGTGCAGGACCACGACCGTCGAGCCGCCGTCGCCGGCCGGCACGGCCGGGCGGGTGAACAGCGAGATCACCTCGGCCATCGCCGCGTCCAGCTCCGCGGCCGGGTCGGCGGTGTCGCGGCGCAGCCAGCGGCGCAGGACATGGTTGTGCGCGGAGACGACCGCGGCGGCCATCAGCTCGGCCCGCAGCGGCGCGCCCGGCTCCGGGCCCATCCAGTCGGCGATGAACTCGCGGAACAGCCGCTGGTACCGCGCGACGCTGGCGATCTCCCGGTCGCGCAGCGCGGCCACCCGGCTGGTCAGCTTGTAGCGGCGCCGCGCCCGGTCGCCCTCCTCGAGGTAGCGCAGCAGCACCAGCCGTACCGCCTCGGTGACCGCCACGATCGCGGTGCCGGCGGTGGACGTGGCGAGCCGGTCCCGGATGGCCGCGATCATGCGCTCGTGGTCCGGGAAGATCACGTCCTCTTTGGACCGGTAGTGCCGGAACAGGGTCGTGCGCCCGACCCCCGCCCGGTCGGCGATGTCGTCGACGGTCGTCTGCTCGTAGCCGCGCTCGTCGAACAGCTCGAGGGCCGCGTCGACGAGGCGCTCGCGGGCCGGGATCGCGCTCACCGCCCCATCCTTCCTGATCGCCTGTTGCCCTTCCGGAGCGGGATCTAGTACCGTCGCAATGGTACTCGGTACCACCGCCGCGCCGAGGAGGCACCCCATGTCACTGCTGTACGTTTCCGGCGACCGGTTACCCGACCAGATCCTCGGCGAGTCCGGCCTGTTTGAGTCCGGCCTGTTCGAGTCCGCCGGACCCGACGAGGCCGAGTCCCTCGCTGCCGAGTTCGAGACCGTCGACGCCCACCGCCGCACTGTCCTGTTCCGCGAGGGCGACCCCGGCGATTACCTGTACGTCCTGCTGTCGGGCAAGGTGAAGCTCGGCCGCCACGCCACCGACGGGCGCGAGGGCCTGCTCGCCCTGGTCGGCCCGGGGGAGCAGTTCGGCGACGTGGAGCTGTTCGACGGCGGCCCGCGGGTCACCACCGCCACCGTCGTGGCCGACGCACGGCTCGCGCGTCTGCACAAGACCGCGCTGTACCGCTGGATCGCGCAGCACCCCGACGTGGCGGAGCGGCTGCTACGCGTGGTCGCCCGCCGCATCCGCGGCAACCGCAGCACGGTGCACGACCGCCTGTTCAGCGACGTCCCGGGCCGGGTGGCCGGCCAGCTGATCCAGCTCGCCAGCCAGTTCGGCGTGGCGGAGGACGGCGCGACCCGCGTCGTGCACGACCTGACCCAGACGGAACTGGCCCAGTTCGTCGGGGCGTCGCGCGAGTCGGTGAACAAGGTGCTCGCCCACTACGCCAGCCGCGGCTGGGTGCGCCTGGAGCACAAGTGCATCGTCATCCTCGACGACGCGCCGCTCGCCCGCCGCGCCCAGCACAAGCGCCGCCGCTGAAATTTCCGGACTCCGGTCCGCGCAACTGACGACCGTTCCTCCCGTGAGACACCGGGCCGGGGCCCAGCTTCGCTGGCCCTGGCCCTGCCGGGCCCGCAGTGCCAAGCCCCGCCCCGCCAAGCCCCGCCCCGCCGCGCCGCGCGGCCCCGCGCTGCGCGGGGCTGCGCGGGGCTGCGCGGGGCTGCGCGGGGCTGCGCGGGGCTGCGCGGGGCTGCGCGGGGCTGCGCGGGGCTGCGCGGGGCTGCGCGGGGCTGCGCGGGGCTGCGCGGGGCTGCGCGGGGCTGCGCGGGGCTGCGCGGGGCTGCGCGGGGCTGCGCGGGGCTGCGCGGGGCTGCGCGGGGCTGCGCGGG
This sequence comes from Dactylosporangium sp. CA-092794, assembly GCF_050948465.1. NCBI lineage: Bacteria > Bacillati > Actinomycetota > Actinomycetes > Micromonosporales > Micromonosporaceae > Dactylosporangium > Dactylosporangium sp. CA-092794. Next base: position 3,986,539 of record NZ_CP192044.1, read on the forward strand.
GCTGCGCGGGGCTGCGCGGGGCCAGCCCGGGCTGCGCCGGGCGTTCGCTGGCTTCGGGCCTGTCAGGTCCGCGGCGCTAAGGGCCGCCGTGCGTCTGGGCGCCCGGTCCGGAATGCGGCCCGCACCGTGTCGGATAAATCCAGCCACTCCGTGGCCGGATTTATCCGACATTTCGTATTTGCCCTATTCGCCACCATCACCACCACGCGCCACGCCGCGCGCCGCCCCGCGCCGGCCCTGGGCCTCCAGCGTCAGCGCCGCCTGCACCGCGGCTGGAACCCGTCCTGCCGGCGGGGTTCATCGCGGCGCCGTCCTATCGCGGCGACCATCGCCCCTGCCCGCCCGCTGTGACCGGAAGTCTCCGCGATCATGCCGGACCTGCCGTCGACACCACCGGTTTTTCATGATCACGGAGTGAACATGTACACCTGTGTACCAAATGTCTCCGCGATCATGGCAAACGCGTGGTGCGGCTGCGGCGACATGCATGATCGCGGAGACTTGCTGCCGGTCCGGCGCCTGGCCTGTGACGACTTAACGGATATGTCGGCCGTCAGGGTATAAGTCCGAAAAGTCGTGGCGCGGAGCGCCCGACTTTTCGGGTTGCTCTTGGCGCCGCGGGGCTGAGGCAACATTGGCACGTGGCTGGAAACTTGCGGTGGGTGGCGGTTCGGACACTGGTGAGGGTGCGGCGGGCGGTGCGAAGGTGTGGGGGATGGACGGGGAGATCCACCGGGTGGCGGTGCTGGTGCTCGACGGGGCGAAACCGCTCGACGTAGGCATCCCCGCCCAGGTGTTCACCAACCGGCCGAGCATGCCCTACGAGGTCCACGTCTGCGGCGCCGCGCCCGGGCTCGTCGCCGGGGGTGACGGGCTCGCGTACCACGTCGCCGAGGGGCTCGAGGCCTTTGACGCGGCCGACACGATCTTCATCCCGGGGTACCGGCACCCGGACCGGGAGGAGCCGCCGGCCGAGGTCGTCGCCGCCCTGCGGGCCGCGCACGCGGCCGGGGTGCGGCTCGCGGCGATCTCGACCGGGGCGTTCGCGCTCGCCGCGACCGGGCTGCTCGACGGCAAGCGGGCCACCACGCACTGGCACTACACGCACGAGCTCGCCCGCCGGCACCCCGCCATCCGGGTCGACGAGGACGTGCTGTTCGTCGACGAAGGGGAGGTGCTGACATCCGCCGGCGCCGCCAGCGGCATCGACCTCTGCCTGCACCTGGTGCGCCGCGACCACGGCGTGGCGCTGGCCAACCGGGTCGCCCGGCGGCTGGTCGCCGCGCCCTACCGCAGCGGGGGACAGGTGCAGTACATCCCGCACAGCGTGCCGGAAGCCGTCGGCGAGCACTTCGCGGCCACCCGGCAGTGGGCTTTGGAACGCCTCGGCGAGTCGCTCGCCCTGGGCGACCTGGCCCGCAACGCGAACGTCTCGGCCCGCACGCTGTCGCGCCGGTTCGTCGCCGAGACCGGCTATACGCCGACCCAGTGGATCCTGCGCGCCCGCGTCGACCGGGCCCGGGAGCTGCTGGAGCGCAGCCAGCTCGGCGTCGAGCAGATCGCCGCGCAGGTCGGGCTCGGCACCGGCGCCAACCTGCGGCTGCACTTCCAGCGCATCCTCGGCACGTCGCCGAGCGAGTACCGGCGCACGTTCGCCCCTGGCGCGAAACTTGCGCGGGCTGGCCAGGGAGCGGCTGTCGGCGGGGACGGCGCGGCCCGAGCATCGAAGGCGTGACAACCCGCATCGCCATCAACGGATTCGGCCGCATCGGCCGCAACGTGCTGCGCGCGCTCGTCGAGCGCGGCAGCGAACTCGAAGTCGCCGCCGTCAACGACCTCACCGGCCCCGCCACCCTCGCCCACCTCCTGCGCTACGACAGCACCCTCGGCCGGTTCGGCCGTACCGTCGAGGTCGACGGCGACACGCTCGTCGTCGACGGCCGCCGCATCGCCGCGCTCGCCGAGCGAGAACCGGGCAAGCTGCCCTGGGCCGAGCTTGGCGTCGACGTAGTCCTGGAGGCGACCGGCCGGTTCACCGCCGCCGACGCCGCCCGCGCCCACCTGGACGCCGGGGCCCGGCGGGTGCTCGTCGGCGCCCCGTCGGCCGGCGCCGACGTCACGCTGGCCTACGGCGTCAACACCGCCGCCTACGATCCCGCCGCCCACACCGTCATCTCCAACGCCTCCTGCACCACCAACGCGCTCGCGCCGCTCGCCGCCGTACTCGACGACCTGGCCGGCATCGAGCACGGCTTCATGACCACCGTGCACGCGTACACCCAGGAGCAGAACCTGCAGGACGGCCCGCACCGCGACCTGCGCCGGGCCCGCGCGGCCGGGGTCAACATCGTGCCCACCACGACCGGCGCCGCCAAGGCCATCGGGCTCGTGCTGCCGGGCCTGGACGGCCGGCTCTCCGGCGACTCGATCCGGGTGCCGGTGCCGGTCGGCTCGCTCGTCGAGCTCAACACGACCGTCGAGCGCGAGGTGACCCGCGACGAGGTGCTCGCCGCCTACCGGGCGGCGGCGGACGGGCCGCTGGCGGGCGTTCTGGAGTACTCCGAGGACCCCATCGTCTCCAGCGACATCGCCGGCAACCCGGCCTCCGCGATCTTCGACGCCCCGCTGACCCGGGTCGCCGGCCGGCACGTCAAGGTCGTCGCGTGGTACGACAATGAATGGGGCTTCTCCAACCGCGTGGTCGACACGCTGGAGCTGCTCGCCGGGTGAGCCGGGTGAGCCGGGTGAGCCGGGTGAGCCGGGTGAGCGGAACGTCCCGGGCCTAGGGTGACCTTTGGCCCTGATTCACCGGCTCCAGCTGGCAATAATCGGCCATATGGACGCGCTCGACCTCGCCCGGTGGCAGTTCGCGATCACCACCGTGTACCACTTCATCTTCGTGCCGATCACCATCGGCCTCTCCGCGCTCGTCGCCGGGTTGCAGACCGCGTGGGTGCGTACCGGACGGGAGGAGTATCTTCGGGCCACCAAGTTCTGGGGCAAGCTCTTCCTCATCAACTTCGCCATGGGCGTGGTCACCGGCATCGTGCAGGAGTTCCAGTTCGGCATGAACTGGAGTGCGTACTCCCGGTTCGTCGGCGACATCTTCGGCGCCCCGCTGGCGATCGAGGGGCTGCTCGCCTTCTTCCTGGAGTCGACCTTCCTCGGCCTGTGGATTTTCGGCTGGGACCGGCTGCCCAAGCGCGTGCACCTGGCCACGATCTGGCTGGCCTCGATCGGCACGATGCTGTCGGCGTACTTCATCCTGGCGGCGAACTCCTGGATGCAGCACCCGGTGGGGTACACGGTCAACGCGGAACGGGGGCGGGCCGAGCTGACCGACATCGGCGCGGTGCTGACCAACAGCACCGCGCTGGTGACGTTCCCGCACACGATCACCGCCTGCTTCCTCACCGCCGGCGCGCTGCTGCTCGCGGTCAGCGCCTGGCACCTGCGCAAGGGCAACCAGGTCGAGGTGTTCCGGCCCGGGCTGCGGCTGGGCGCGTGGGTGGTGCTGATCGCCGGCGTCGGCGTGCTGATCACCGGCGACCTGCAGGCGCGCGTGATGACCGAGCAGCAGCCGATGAAGATGGCCGCCGCCGAGGCGCTGTACAACACCAGCAAGCCGGCCTCGTTCTCGATCTTCACCATCGGGTCGCTGGACGGCCGCGAGGAGGTCGCCAGCGTGCGCATCCCGTCGCTGCTGTCCTTCATGGCCACCGCCGACCCGAACGGCGAGGTCGAGGGGATCAACGACATCCAGCAGGGGTACTCGCAGAAGTACGGTGAGGGCGACTACGTGCCCTACGTGCCGGTCACGTACTGGTCGTTCCGGCTGATGATCGGCTTCGGCGGGCTCGCCATGCTGGTCGCCGCCCTGGCGCTGTGGTTCACCCGCAAGGGCCGGCAGCCGGCCTCGCGGTGGCTGTGGATCGCCGCCGTGTCCACGGTCGGCATGCCGCTGCTGGCCAACTCCTTCGGCTGGATCTTCACCGAGCTCGGCCGCCAGCCCTGGACCGTCTTCGGGCTGTTCAAGACCTCGCAGAGCGTCTCGCCCGCGGTGTCCGCCGGCAACGTGGCGACCTCATTGATCGTGTTCACGCTGTTGTACGGCGCATTGGCCGTCGTCGAGCTCATGCTCATGATCCGCTACGCGCGGGCCGGTGCGCCAGAAATTGTCGTACCCCCGAGCGAAGATGAGCCCGACCGCCCGCTCGCGTTCGCGTACTGAGACGAAAGGAGGCATCGTCATGGCACTGACCACCGTCTGGTTCATCCTCATCGCCGTGCTCTGGGCCGGATACTTCCTGCTCGAGGGCTTCGACTTCGGCGTCGGCCTGCTGCTGCCGGTCCTCGGCCGCGACGAGCGCGAGCGCCGCCTGCTCATCAACACCATCGGCCCCGTGTGGGACGGCAACGAGGTGTGGCTGCTCGTCGCCGGCGGCGCCACGTTCGCCGCGTTCCCCGAGTGGTATGCCACCCTGTTCTCCGGGTTCTACCTGCCGCTGCTGCTCATCCTGGTGGCGCTGATCCTGCGCGGGCTCGCGTTCGAGTATCGCGGCAAGGTGGACAGTCCACAGTGGAGGAAGCGGTGGGACGTCGCCATCATCGGCGGCAGCCTGGTCCCCGCGCTGCTGTGGGGCGTGGCGTTCGGCAACATCGTGCGCGGCGTGCCGATCAACGCCGACCATGAGTACGTCGGCGGCTTCTTCAACCTCCTCAACCCCTACGCGCTGCTCGGCGGGCTGACCACGCTGTCGCTGTTCGCGCTGCACGGCGCGGTGTTCCTGGCGCTCAAGACCGACGGCGACATGCGGGCCCGGGCCGGGCGGCTGGCGTTCCGGCTGAGCCTGCCGGCGGTGGCGCTGGCCGGCGGGTTCCTGCTGTGGACCCAGCTGACCCACGACGACCCGTGGGGCTGGACGCTGTCCGCGGCCGCCGCGGTGGCCCTGGTGCTGGCCATCCCGGCCGCCCGGACCGGGCGCGAGGGGTGGGCGTTCCTGGCCACCGGAGCGACCCTGGTGCTCGCCGTCGCGGCGCTGTTCGTGACGCTGTTCCCCGACGTCATGCCGACCACGCTCGCCGGCGGGCAGGGGCTGACCGTCGACAACGCGTCCTCCTCGCCGTACACGTTGAAGGTCATGACCTGGGTCGCCGTGTGCTTTACGCCGATCGTGCTGGCCTACCAGTCCTGGACCTACTGGGTGTTCCGCCGCCGGCTGCGCGTCGAGCAGATCCCGGCGGGCCACTCGTGAAGCCGCTCGACCCCCGGCTACTGCGCCACGCCCGGGCCGCGCGCACCTATCTCGCGCTGTCCGTGGCGCTCGGCGCGGCCCTGGCCGCCCTGCTCGTCGCCCAGGCGACCCTGCTCGCCGACGCGATCACCGATGTCTACCTGCACGGCGCCGGGCTGCGCGACATCGCGCCCGCGCTGGGCTGGCTGGCCGCGGTGATCGCGGCCCGGGCCGCGGTGGCCTGGGCGCAGGAGACCGCGGCGGCCCGCTCGGCCGCCGCGGTCAAGCAGCGGCTGCGGGCCAAGCTGCTGGCCCACGTGGCGGCCCTCGGCCCGGGCCAAGCGCCCCCGGCCGGTGCGGTCGCCACGCTGGCCACCCGGGGGCTCGACGCGCTCGACGCGTATTTCGCGCGGTATCTGCCGCAGTTGGTGCTGGCCGCGCTCGTGCCGTTCGTCCTGCTGCTGCGCATCGCCCCGGCCGACCTCGTCGCGGCCGGCACGATGGCCGTCACGCTGCCGCTCATCCCGGTGTTCATGGCGCTGGTCGGCCTGCAGACCGAGGCCGCCAACCGCCGCCAGTTCCGGCTGCTGAGCCGGCTGTCGCACCACTTCCTCGACGTCGTCGCCGGCCTGCCGACGCTGCGGGTCTTCGGCCGGGCCGGGCGCCAGGCCGCCGTGATCGCCCGGGTCAGCGCCGAGCAGCGCCGGGTCACCATGCGCACGCTGCGGCTGGCCTTCATGTCCGCGCTGGTGCTCGAGCTGCTGGCCACGCTGTCCGTCGCGCTCGTCGCGGTCGGCATCGGGCTGCGCCTCGTCGACGGGCGCCTCGGCCTGGCCACGGCGCTGCTCGTGCTGATCCTGGCCCCGGAGGTGTATCTCCCGCTGCGCCAGGTCGGCGCCAACTACCACGCCAGCGCCGAGGGCCTGGCGGCCGCCTCCGAGGTGTTCGCGGTCCTGGAGACCCCGCTGCCGGACCGCGGCGCCGCCCCCGCGCCCACCGGCGAGATCCGCTTCGACCGGATGGTGGTCCGCCACCCCGGCCGCACCGAGCTGCCGCCGTTCACCGCGGTCGTGCGCCCCGGCGAGCTGGTCGCCCTCACCGGCCCGAGCGGCTGCGGCAAGTCGACCGCCCTCGCCGTGCTGATGGGCTTCGCCGCTCCCGCCTCCGGCACCGTCACGGTCGGCGGCGTCGACCTGTCCACCGTGGACCCCGACGCGTGGCGCCGCCGGGTCGCCTGGCTGCCGCAGCGCCCCTGGCTGTTCGCCGGCACCATCGCCGACAACATCCGCCTCGGCACCCCCGACGCCGACGACGCGGCCGTCCGCCGCGCGGCCGCCCAGGCCGGCGCCCTCGCGTTCATCGACGCCCTCCCCGACGCCCTGGCCACCCACATCGGCGACGACGGCGCCGGCCTGTCCGCCGGCCAGCGCCAGCGCATCGCCCTGGCCCGCGTCTTCCTCCGCGACGCACCCCTCGTCCTGCTCGACGAGCCCACCGCCGCCCTGGATGCCGACACCGAGTCCGACATCCTCGCCGCCATCCGCGCCCACGCCGCGGGCCGCACCGTCCTGCTGGTCGCCCACCGCCCTTCGCTGCTGTCCATCGCCGACCGCGAAATCGCGCTCACCCCGGCCGCGGTGTCCTGATGCTGCCCCGCCCGCTCCTGGCCTTCCGCCACTCCCAAGCCGCCCTCGCCCCGGCCGCCCCGGCTCCGTCGGTGCCCCTGTCTCACGCCGAGCCTGCCTCGCCGTCGTCGGTGGCTTTGTTCGACGTCGCGCCTGCGCCGGCTTCGCCGGTGGTCTCGTCTCACGCCGAGCCTGCCTCAGCGTCGTCGGTGGCTGCGTTCCCCGTCGCGCCTGCGCCGGCTTCGCCGGTGGTCTCGTCTCACGCCGAGCCTGCCTCAGCGTCGTCGGTGGCTGCGTTCCCCGTCGCGCCTGCGCCGGCTTCGCCGGTGGTCTCGTCTCACGCCGAGCCTGCCTCGCCGTCGTCGGTGGCTTTGTTCCACATCGCGCCCGCGTCGGCTTCGCCGGTGGTCTCGTCTCACGCCGAGCCTGCCTCGCCGTCGTCGGTGGCTTTGTTCCACATCGCGCCCGCGTCGGCTTCGCCGGCGTCGGGAGCGGTTTCGTCTTCGGCTCGGTCTGGTGCCGGGTCGGGGCCGGTTTCGTCGTCGGCCGGGTCAGGTGCCGGACCCGGCGGGCGGCGGCCGGTGCTGTTCCGGCCGGCGGCGCGGCGCGTGGTCGCCGGGCTCCGGGCCGCGCTCGGGTGGTGCCGGCCGGCCGGCGGTGGCCTGGTCATCGCCGTGCTGGCCGGGCTCGGCGCGGCCGGGTCGGCGGTCGGGCTGATGGCCACCTCGGCGTGGCTGATCTCCCGGGCCGCGCAGCACCCGCCGGTGCTGCACCTGATGGTCGCCATCGTCGCCGTGCGCGCCTTCGGCATCGGCCGGGGCGTGCTGCGCTACGCCGAGCGGCTGGCCGGCCACGACGCCGCGCTGCGGATGCTCGCCGCGCTGCGGGTGCGCACCTACCGCCGGCTCGTCCGGCTCGCCCCCGCCGGCCTGGCCGGCTTCCGCCGCGGCGACCTCGCGGTGCGCCTCGCCGCCGACGTCGACGCGGTCGTCGACCTGGTCGTGCGGGTCTGCCTGCCGATCGCGGTCGCCGCGGTCACCGGCCTGGCCGCGGTCCTGCTCGTCGGCGCCCTGCTCCCCGCCGCCGGCGCCGCCCTGGCCGCCGGCCTGCTCGTGGCGGGCGTCGGCGTGCCCGTGCTGCAGTCGGCCCTGGTGCGCCGCGCGGACGCCCGCCTGTCCCCGCTGCGTGGCGCGCTGGCCGCCGGCGCCACCGACCTGGTCCACGGCCTGCCCGACCTGCTCGCCGCCGGCGCCACCGACGCCGCCCTGGCCGCCCTCGACCGCACCGACCGCGCCCTGCTCACCGCGTCCCGCCGCTCCGCCGCCCTCACCGGCGCCTCGGCCGCGGTCACCGCCGCCTGCACCGGCCTGAGCGTCCTGGCCGGCCTGGCCGCGGGCGCCGCCGCCGTCCGCGCCGGCTCCCTGCCGGGCGAACTGCTCGCGGTCGTCGTCCTCACCCCGCTCGCCGTCTTCGAGACGGTCGGCGCCGTGCCGGCCGCCGCCCAGGGCCTCGCCGCCGCCCGCGCCGCCCTCCGCCGCCTCACCGAACTCGCCGCCATCCCAGACCCGGCCCCCGACCCCACCTCCCCGGCCGGCCTCCCCGTCACCCTCCCACCCGCCGCACCCTCACCGCTCCCGCCGCCCGTGCCCTCGCCGGCTGCGCTCCCGCCGCCCGTGCCCTCGCTGGCTGCGCTCCCGCCGGCCGCGCCCTCACCGCTCTCGCCGGCTGCGCTCTCGTCGGCCGCGCCCTTACCGCTCTCGCCGGCCTCGTTCTCGCCGGCCTCGCTCCTGCCCGCTGCGCCCGCGGCGCTCTCGTCGGTCTCGCTCTCGTCGGCCGCGCCCGCACCGCTCTCGCCCGCACCGGTCTCGCCCGCCGCGCCTTCGGGGCTCTCGCCGGCCGCGGGGTCCGCGCCGGCCTCGGCGTCGGTGCTTTCAACCGCTTCGTCGATTGCCTCGCCGTCGGTGCTCCCTCCCACTTCGGCGTCTGTGCTTTCGCCTGCGGGGGTCGAGCCGCCGGTGTTGCGGGTGGAAGGGGTCACGGTCGGGTGGACGGCGGCTCGGCCGGTGCTGCGCGACCTGTCGCTCACGTTGCGGCCGGGCCAGCGGGTCGCGCTGGTCGGGCCGAGCGGCGCCGGCAAGAGCACGGTCGCCGCGCTGCTGCTGCGCTGGCTCGACCCCACGGCCGGGCGGGTCACGCTCAACGGCGTCGACCTGCGGGAGCTGCGCGGCGACGACGTGCGGCGGGTGGTGGGGCTGCTCGGCGACGACGCCTACCTGTTCGACACCACCATCGAGGCCAACCTGCGCATCGGCCGGCCCGAGGCGACCCGCGAGGAGCTGTTCGAGGCGCTGGCCGCCGCGCGGATCGACGGGTGGGTGCGGTCGCTGCCGGACGGGCTCGACACGCTCGTCGGTGAGCATGGCGCCGCGGTGTCGGGCGGGCAGCGTCGCCGGCTCGCCCTGGCGCGGGTGCTGCTGGCCGATTTCCCCGTGCTGATCCTGGACGAGCCGACCGAGCACCTCGACGAGCAGACCGCCACCGGCCTGCTCGACGACCTGCTCGACGCCACCCGCGGCCGCACCGTCCTGCTCATCACCCACCGCGCCGACGTGGCCGCCCGCGTCGACGAGGTGATCTCCCTGGCCCCGGACGCGGCGACCCGCCGGCCCGCCGCGGCCACCACGTCGGCGAGATAGCGCCGCGATGCCCGCCGGCGACCACGTGGTGGCCTGCCCGCGCGTCCCAACACCGGGGGTGGGTGCGATCGGCGATCACGTCCCACACCTCGGGTGCTGCGCGCCGCAGGAGTGCGGCGCGGCGACCGGAAGTCTCCGTGATCATGCGCAGCCGGCGTCGACACCAACGGTTTTTCATGATCGTGGAGTGCTGATGTACCCCTGTGTACCGAAAGGTTCCGGGATCATGGCAAACCCGTGGTGCGGTCACCGCGGGCATCATGATCACGGAGACTTTCGTCCGCCCCTGGCCCGGTGGATCGGACGTCGCGCCCGGCGGGTGCGATGTCCGCACCGACCCGTCGCGCTGCGCTGCCTGGGGGTTCTCGGGATTGGGGGCTTTGGTCCTGCGTGACGGGTGGGGTGGCGAGGCAGGGTTGAACTGAACGGTTCGAGACCCTGGAGGTGAGTCCCATGCGTACGGCCAGGCAGATCCTCGCCGAAGCGCGGACGGTCGCGGTCGTCGGGGCGTCGCGCGACCCGCTGAAGCCGGGGCACTGGGTGCCGCGCATGCTGCAGGAGTTCGGGTGGCGGGTCATTCCGGTGAATCCGCACGCGGGGCGGCTGTTCGGCGAGCGGGCGTACGCCTGGCTGCGCGACGTTCCCGTCAAGGTCGACGTGGTGAGCGTGTTCCGGCCCGCGGGGGAGGCGCCGCAGGCGGTGATCGACGCGGCGGCGATCGGCGCCGGTGCGGTCTGGCTGCAGCCGGGCATCGTCAGCCCGGCGGCGCGCGAGCTCGCCGCCGAGGCCGGCATCGACTACGTCGAGGACACGTGCATCGGCACCGAGCGGGCCCTGGCGCAAATGGTCGTGGGCGGGGTGACGCCGCCGCCCGTGCTCTACCGCGGACTGCGGCCCCGGCCGCTGCACCGCCGGGCGGCCGGCGGTTCGGCGCAGCGCAAGCTGCGTGGTGGTCGGCTGCTGGGCGGCGGGCTGGGGGCTGCCGCCGGGTGAGCCGCAGCGCTTCGGCGCGGCCCGCGGTGCGCGGCGGCGCGCCCCAAGCCGCAGGCGGGCGGTCGGCGGCTCGGCGCAGCGGGCCGGGGCCCGCCGGGTGAGTCGCGGCACTGCCGGGCGGCCGGTGGTTCGGCGCGGCACGAGGTGCGTGGTGGTCGGCTGCTGGGCGGCGGGCTGGGGGCTGCCGCCGGGTGAGCCGCAGCGCTTCGGAGCGGCCCGCGGTGCTCGGCGGCGAACGCCCCAAGCGCAAGCCTCGCCGCACCGCCGGGCGGCCGGTGGTTCGGCGTAGCGCAAAGCGCGAAAGCCCGGAGGCGGGTGCCTTCGGGCTTTCGCGCGGATGGGGTGGGCGGCTCGGGTGGTCAGATGAGCCAGCGGTTCTTCTGGACGAAGGGCAGCTTCGCCCACCAGCGGCCCAGGCCCCAGGTGTGGCCGGCGTACGCGGCGGCCAAGACGATGAGCACGGCAGCGTAGATGAAGTGGTAGTCGGTGATCGGGTTGGTCGAGCCGGTGGCCGCGCCCTTGGCGGTGTGCTGGGCCAGGGGGAACTCCGCCAGCCACATACCGGCCATGATGATCGTGCCGGAGACCGCCGCGATGCGCAGGCCGATGCCGGCGAACAACGCGATACCGATGCCGAGCATGCCGAGCATGAAGAGCCAGTTGGCGTACCAGGTGCCGGCGATGGTGTGGAAGAAGCCCTGCAGCGGACCCGCGTCCACCGACGCCAGGAAGCCCTTGGTGGGGTTGCCGCCGTTGATCCAGGCCTTCGCTTCGGGGGTCGAGTAGCCCAGGCCGAAGGTCTTGTCGAGGAACGCCCACAGGAAGATGAAACCGGTCGCGTAGCGCAGCACCGCGAGTGCCTTGGCGGCCGTCTTGGTCAGCATGCTGCCCGGGGCCTCGACGCGCTCGAGGTGGTGGGCGCTGGTGTGGTGGAGGTGCGAGGTGCTCATCGGGGTCTCCTTGTCGCTTCGCTTCGATGCCTTCAGCCTTGTCGGGGCGAGGGGCGGGCGCCCGTGCCGAACCGCCCGAAGCGGTGGGACCCACGGCCCGCCGGAGGCGGGACCCACGCCCGCCGGAGGCGGGACCACCGACAAAACCCAGATCACCCACACAAGGGACGACAGCGAACGCCTGGTGTCCAACGGCTTGCCGGGGACGTGCCGTTGGGCCCTGTGGCGGGCCGTGAGCCGGTCATACGTTCGGTGCATGACGGCCTGAAGCCACAGGCGAGGGCCGTGACGACATCAAGCCACGGTGAAAGGCCGTGACGACCTGATGGCACGGTGAAGGAGGCCGGAGATGAGCCGCTGGAATGTCGCGGACGTGATGACCATGGGGGCGGTGTCGGTGCAGGCGGACACGCCCTTCAAGGAGATCGTCGACCTGATGGAGGCGCACGAGGTCAACGCCGTGCCGGTCGTCGACGAGTTCGACCGGGTGGTGGGCGTGGTGTCGTCGGCCGATCTGCTGACGAAGATCGAGTTCGCCGGGGACGACGACCGGGTGCGGCTGTTCGAGAGCCGGCACACCCGGCAGGCGCGGGGCAAGGCGCACGCGACGGCCGCCGGTGAGCTGATGAGCGCGCCCGTCGTCACGGTCATGGGTACGACCTCGCTGCCCGCCGCGGCGCGGATCATGGAGTCGGCCGGGCTCAAGCGGCTCCCCGTCGTCGACGACCTGGGCCGGCTGATCGGCATGGTGACCCGCCGCGACCTGCTCAAGGTGTTCCTGCGCTCCGACGAGGAGATCCGCCGCGAGATCGAGAACGAGGCCCTGGACGGGCTGGTCGGGGTCGAGCGCTCGCAGGTGCGGGTCGAGGTCGACGACGGCGTGGTCACGCTGCTGGGCGAGGTGGAGCGGTCCTCGGTCATCCCGTCGGTGATCCGCCAGATCGAGCGGGTCGACGGGGTCGTGGACGTGGTCAGCCACCTGTCCGCCTCCGCCGACGACGAGCCGCAGGGCTTCCGAGCCCCGGTCATGTTCTAAACAAACAGGCAGCGACGGCGAAGGGCGGCGACCGCGAGGCGGTCGCCGCCCGAAGACGTTTACCGCCGGTAACGACTCCCGGCCGTGGCGGCCGGAGGGCGGCTGAAGGCGGTCGAGCGCAGCGGCAGCGACGTGCCGTCGGCGGGCAGCAGGACATCGCGCAGCGGGCGCCTAGGCCCGGTGTCGACCGGCCGGCCGTACCCCACGCGCAGGATCATCTGCGGGAACCAGCGCCCGTCCTGGGCCGCGAGCATCCGCCGCAGGTTGGGGACCTCCAGCGCCTGGGTCATCGGCTGCACCGCCAGGCCGTGGACCACCGCGGTGAGCAGCACGCGCTGCAGGGCGCGGCCCGCGTCGAGCCACTCCGCCCGCCCGTCGCCGCGCGAGTGCAGCACGAGCAGGTGCGGGTGGCGCTCGAAGCGGGCGAGGCCGCGCTCCTTGGGGGGCAGGTCCAGGCCGAAGTCGCGCAGCGGCAGCGCGGCCGTGGTGGCCCGCGGGCCGAAGACCCGGGCCGGGACGCCGTCGCGCCGGTCGGCGTGGCCGGTGGTCCAGGCCGTCAATTCGCGTTGGTACCGCGGGTCGGCCCGCTGCACCGCGTCGGCCGCCTGGGTCAGCGCCAGGACGGCGCCGCGCCGCACCGGGTCGAGGGCCACGAGGCGCACCCCGCCGGCCGCGCCCGCCCGGCACAGCGCGTCGAGCGTGGCGTCCGGGATCACCGCGTCGTCGTAGGGCTCGCGGTTGGTGCGGCGCCGGGCGATCGCACCGGCCAGCGCCCGCACGGAGCCGTCCGGCTCGCGTGAGGCGGCCAGCGCGACCCGGGCGGCCCGCCCTTCGGGGCCGCCCCGCTCGAGCCGGGACACCCAGCCCTCGGCGGCCAGCGCCAGGCGCAGGTTGCACACCGCCGCGCCGACGCTGAGGTACATCCCGCGGTGCTGCGGGTCGATCGCCTCCAGCCGGCGCGCGGGGTCGCCGAACACGTCGAATCCCCCGCCGTCGAAGCGGAATCGCCACGGCTGGGTGTTGTGGATCGAGGGCGCGGCGACGGCGGCCCGCAGACACGCCGCGGCCGCCCGGTCGGACAGGCTCTCGCTCATGCCGCCAGGGTGACCCTCGCGACGCGAGTACGGCAGAGGCGATGGTCCCGCGCGGCCCGGCCGGAGCGGCCCGATTCGGGCAGGGGGATCGGAGGTCCCGGCGAACCCGGGTCTTTCGCCCCTGGTTCGAGCGCGCCCGGGCCCGCAGAGTGCTCTGCATCGAAAGGGGAAACGCCGATGGCTCCGTTGCGAGCGCTGGGCCGGGAACGCTGCCTGGAGCTGCTGGCCTCCGTGCCGGTCGGCCGGGTGGTCTTCTCGATGCGTGCACTGCCCGCGATCAGGCCGGTCAACCACCTGCTCGACGGCGACACCATTGTGATCCGCAGCGACCTGGGCACCAGCCTGGCCTCGGCCGCCACCGCGGACGGCGCGGTCGTGGTCGCCTACGAGGCCGACGTGATCGACCTGGAGCGCAAGACCGGCTGGACGGTGGTGGTGACCGGCGCCGCCCGCCTGGTGCTCGACGAGGAGCGGCTCGAGCGCTACGAGCGCGAGCTCACCCCGTGGGTGGACGAGCCGATGAACTGCGTGATCGGCATCGACTGCGATCTCGTCAGCGGCTACGAGCTGAACCCGGTTCCCCGGTAGGTCCGACGGGAGGCCCGCCATGCGTGTCCTGGTCATCGCCGCGAGCAAGCACGGCTCCACCACCGAGATCGCCGAGCTGATCGGCGCGGTCCTGGGGGAGGAGGGCCACGACGCCACCACGGCCGACGTCGGCGCGGTGGGCGGGCCGGACGGCTGGGGCGCCGTGGTGCTCGGCAGCGCCGTCTACGCCGGGCAGTGGCTGCGGCCCGCGGTGCACTTCGCCGACCGGCACGCGGCCGCGCTGGCCGCCCGGCCGGTGTGGCTGTTCTCCAGCGGTCCGATCGGCGACCCGCCGATCCCCCGCGACGAGGCGGTCGACGTGCGGCACGTGGTCGCCGCGGTGCAGCCCGTCGAGCATCGCATCTTCCCCGGCGCCCTGCACCGCTCGCGGCTGGGCTTCGCCGAGCGGGCGCTCGTCGCCGCGCTGCGGGCGCCCTACGGCGACTTCCGCGACTGGGACGCGGTGCGGCACTGGGCCCGCCAGATCGCCGCGGACCTCACCCAGCGCGGCGGCGGCCCGGGACCTTCGTCATCGCCGGCCGGGGCGTCGGGCACTGGGCGCGGCCGCTGACCCGGACCAGAGTGGCAAACGGACCGGACCGGGTCCGCGCCACCCTGCGAAGGGAAGTGATTGACGGTGACCGGGATCCTTGCCCCGTTGCCCGCCGAGCTCGCCGAGGACACGACTGCCGAGCAGACCATCGCCGATGCGGTTGATCAATTGGTACGCCGGGCGCGGCGGGCGCTGGACGAGTACGCCGGCTTCGATCAGGAGCAGATCGACCACATCGTGAAGAAGGCCTCCGTCGCGGCGCTGAGCCACCACGGCGACCTCGCCGAGCTGGCGATCTCCGAGACCGGGCGGGGCGTGTTCGAGGACAAGGCGGTCAAGAACGTCTTCGCCTCCGAGCACATCGCACACAGCCTGGCCGGCCTGCGTACCGTCGGCGTGGTGGCCCGCGACGAGATCAACGGCATCGTGGAGATCGCCGAGCCGGTCGGGGTCGTGTGCGCCGTCACGCCGGTGACCAACCCGACGTCGACCACGGTGTTCAAGGCGCTCATCGCGCTCAAGACCCGCAACCCGGTGGTCTTCGCCTTCCACCCGTCGGCCCAGCGCTGCAGCGCCGAGGCGGCCCGCGTGGTGCGCGACGCCGCGATCGCGGCCGGCGCACCGCGGCACTGCGTCCAGTGGATCGAGGAGCCGTCCATCGCGGCCACCCAGGCGCTCATGGCCCACCCCGGCGTGTCGGTCATCCTGGCCACCGGCGGCGGGGCGATGGTCCGGGCCGCCTACTCGGCCGGCAAGCCGGCGCTGGGCGTCGGGCCGGGCAACGTGCCCGCCTACATCGACGCCAGCGCCGACGTGGTCCGCGCGGTGCACGACATCGTGGTGTCGAAGACCTTCGACAACGGCATGATCTGCGCCTCCGAGCAGGCCGTCATCCTCGAGGAGCCGATCGCCGAGCACGCCCTGGCCCAGTTCGAGCGGCTGCACGCCCACGTGGCCACGCCCGAGGAGAAGCAGCGCCTGGAGCGGTTCATCTTCGGCGAGGGCGGCCGGCTCAACGCCGACGTCGTCGGCCGGCCGGCGGCCTGGATCGCCGCCGCGGCCGGGTTCGACCTGCCCGAGGACACCTCGCTCATCCTGGTGCCGGTCGCCGGTGTCGGCCCGCGCGAGCCGCTGACCAGGGAGAAGCTCTGCCCGGTGCTGGCCGTGCTGCGCGCCGCGGACCGCGCCGCGGGCTTCCGCCTGGCCGAGCAGATGGTCGAGCTCGACGGGCTGGGCCACAGCGCCGTCATCCACGCGGCCGAGGCTTCCGTCGCCGAGGAGTACGGCCGGCTGGTCAAGGCGGTGCGGATCATCTGGAACTCGCCGTCCTCGCAGGGCGGCATCGGCGACGTGTACAACGCGTTCCTGCCCTCGCTCACCCTGGGCTGCGGCAGCTACGGCGGCAACTCGGTGTCGGGCAACGTCTCCGCGCCGAACCTGCTCAACATCAAGCGGATCGGCCGGCGCACCAACAACCTGCAGTGGTTCAAGGTCCCGCCGCGGATCTACTTCGAGCCCAACGCCATCCGGTACCTCGCCGACATGCCCGAGGTGCACCGGGTCACCATCGTCACCGACCCGACCATGACCCGGCTCGGCTACGTGGACCGCATCCGGGGCGCGCTGCGCCAGGGCGCGAACCCGGTCACCGTGCAGATCCTCGACAACGTCGAGCCCGAGCCGACGATGGCCACCGTGGAGCGCGGCGCCGAGCTGATGCGCGCGTTCCGGCCGGACACCATCATCGCGCTCGGCGGCGGCTCGCCGATGGACGCGGCGAAGGTGATGTGGCTGCTCTACGAGCACCCCGGGACCGAGTTCAGCGACATGCGGGAGAAGTTCTTCGACATCCGCAAGCGGGCCTTCATGTTCCCGACGCTCGGGAAGCTGGCCCGGCTGGTGTGCATCCCGACGACGTCGGGGACCGGCGCGGAGATCACCCCGTTCGCGGTCATCACCGACACGGCGACCGGGATGAAGTACCCCCTGGCGGACTATGCGCTCACCCCGAGCGTGGCGATCGTCGATCCCGTGCTCACCGCCGACCTGCCGCCGGCCGTCACCGCCGACAGCGGGTTCGACGCGCTCACGCACGCGACGGAGGCCTATGTCTCGGTGTACGCCAGCGACTACACCGACGGCCTCGCCCTGCACGCGATCCGGCTGGTCTTCGAGCACCTGCCCGCGGCCGTGCACCGCGGCGCGGCCGACCCGCTCGCCCGCGAGAAGATGCACAACGCGGGCTCCATCGCCGGCATGGCCTTCGGCAACGCGTTCCTCGGCATGGTCCACGCCTGCGCGCACACCCTGGGTGCGACCTTCCATGTCGCGCACGGCCGCACCAACGCGATCCTGCTGCCGCACGTCATCCGGCACAACGGCCGGGTGCCGTCGAAGCTGACCGCGTGGCCGAAGTACGAGCGGTACGTGGCGCCGGAGCGCTTCGCCGAGATCGCCCGCATGCTGGGGCTGCCCGCCGCCACGGCGGAGGAGGGCGTGGAGTCCTACGCCCGGGCCGTGGAGCGGCTGCGCGACGAGGCCGGCATCGAGCCGTCGTTCCAGGCGGCCGGCGTCGACGAGCAAGAGTTCCTGCGGGCCCTGCCGCAGCAGGCGATGAACGCGTACCTCGACCAGTGCGCCCCGGCCAACCCGCGCATGCCGATGCTGGCCGACCTGCGCGACATCATGCGCGCCGCTTACTACGGGCAGTGAGCGGGCACGGGTGACGGGGGAGGCCGGTCGGCCCGGCCGAATTCGGGTCGACCGGCCCTGACCGCCGGTTCACGGGGCGGCGATGCTTGATATGAAGCAACGATGAGGGGAGAAGGGCCATGATGCAGCCACCGCGCGCCGAGATCGACCAGGTCGCCGAGGCCTCGATCGCCGCCCTGCGCGCCCCGTCCGTGTTCAACACGCAGCCCTGGCGCTGGCGACTGGCCGGCGAGCACGGCGAGCTGTGGGTCGACCGGTCGCGGCAGCTGGCCGGGCTCGACCCGGACGGCCGCCTGCTGCTGCTCAGCTGCGGCGCCGCCCTGCACCACGCGACCGTCGCACTGCTCGCCGCCGGCTACACCTCGGACGTGGCCCGGCTGCCCGACCCGAACCGGCCCGACCTGGTGGCCCGGCTGGGGCAGGGGCCGGCGTGCGAGCCCGACGACCGGCTGTACCGGGCCATCTACCAGCGGCGCACCGACCGGCGCCCGTTCGGCGACGAGCCGCCGCCGGCGGCCGGTCTCGACGAGCTGCGGGCCGCGGCCGGGCGGCACACGGTGCACCTGCACGTCGTGCGCCCGGACCAGGCGACCGAGTTCGCCGCGGCGGTGGCGCATGCCGGGGCGGTCGAGCACGACGACCCGCACTATCGTGACGACGTGCTGGCCTGGACCACCCGCGAGCGTCAGGAGCGCGACGGCGTCTCGGCCCGCTCGGTCGTGCCGCCGACCCAGCGGACCATCGCGCCGCGCGACTTCGCCCTGGCCTGGCCGGCCGGGCTGGAGCCGGGCCCGGGCACGGACCGCGGCACGGTGTACGTCGTGCTGGCCACCGACGGCGACGAGCCGCAGGACTGGGTGGCGGCCGGCGAGGCGCTGTCCGACGTGTGGCTGACGCTGACCGCGCAGGGCCTGGCGGCCTCGCCGATCAGCGAGGTCGTCGAGGTGGCAGCGGTCCGTCACGCACTGCGACGGCTGCTCGGGGGCGTCGGAAACCCCGCGATTGCGATGCGCATCGGTACGCCGGTGGGGGAGACTGGTCCCGTTCCGGCTTCCGTTCGCCGATCCGGCACCGACGTCGTGGGCCTGCCGTGAACGTTGGCCCCCGCGGCGGTGCCAGGCTCATGCGGTACCACATATGAAGGAAGGAACACGCGGTGACCACAGTCGCGGAACGTCAGGTCGGCCAGCTGAGCGACGAGGATGTCGCGCAGCTCGATGCCTGGTGGCGAGCCAACAATTACCTCACCATCGGTCAGATCTACCTGCAGGGCAACCCGCTGCTGCGCCGGTCCCTCGAGGCCGATGACATCAAGCCCCGGTTGCTCGGCCACTGGGGCACGAGCCCCGGCCTGTCGTTCATCTACGCCCACGTGTCCCGGCTCATCCGGCTCACCGGCCAGCGGGCCATCTATCTCGCGGGCCCGGGCCACGGCGGCCCCGCGCTCGTCGCGGCCGGCTACCTGGAGGGCACGTACAGTGAGATCTACCCGGCCGTAGGGCTGGACGAGCCCGGCATGCTGCGGCTCTTCCGGCAGTTCTCCAGCCCCGGCGGCATCCCCAGCCACGTGTCGGTGACCACGCCCGGCTCCATCCACGAGGGTGGCGAGCTCGGCTACGTGCTGGTCCACGCGTTCGGCTCGGTGATGGACAACCCCGACCTGCTCAGCATCGCGGTCGTCGGTGACGGCGAGGCGGAGACCGGCCCGCTGGAGGGCTCCTGGAAGGGCATCTCGTTCCTCAACCCGGCCCGTGACGGCGCGGTACTGCCGATTCTGCACCTCAACGGCGCGAAGATCGCCGGGCCGACCGTGCTCGCCCGCAAGGACCCGGCCGAGGTGCGCTCCCTGCTGGAGGGGCACGGCTACGAGGTGCTCGAGGTGTCCGGGGAGGACCTGCCCGGCATGCACCACCGGTTCGCGGCCACGCTGGCCGACGCCTGGAACAAGATCCGGGCGATCCAGCACGCGGCCCGCGACGGCGAGTGGGACGGCAAGCGCCCGCACTGGCCGCTGATCATCCTGCGCTCGCCGAAGGGCTGGACCGGCCCCGACAAGGTCGACGGCGTCCAGGTCACCGGCACGTGGCGCTCGCACCAGGTGCCGCTCGCCGGCGTCAAGGAGAACCCGGAGCACCTGGCGCTCCTGGAGGAGTGGATGCGCTCGTACCGCCCGGAGGAGCTCTTCGACGCCTCCGGCGCGCCGGTGGAGCTGGTGCGCTCCCTGGCCCCCGACGGCGACCTGCGCATGAGCGCCTCGCCGCACGCCAACGGCGGCCTGCTCACGCAGGACCTGGCCATTCCCGATTTCCGGCAGTTCGCGATGGACGTGCCGCTGCCGGGCACCGTGCGGGCGGAATCCACCCGCCGCCTCGGCGAGCTGCTGCGCGACGTGTACCGCGACAACCCCGGCCTGTTCCGGCTGTTCTGCCCCGACGAGACCAACAGCAACCGCCTGGGCGCGGTGTTCGAGGTCACCGACCGGGGGTTCGCCGAGCGGGTGACCCCCGATGACGTGGCGATCAGCCGCGACGGGCGGGTCATGGAGGTGCTGTCCGAGCACAACTGCCACGGCTGGCTGGAGGGGTACACCCTCACCGGCCGGCACGGCATGTTCGCCACCTACGAGGCGTTCGCGATGGTGTCCGCGTCGCAGACCGTGCAGCACGGCAAGTGGCTGCAGGAGGGCCGGCGGCTGCCGTGGCGGGCCAAGGTGCCCAGCCTCAACGTGCTGCTGACCTCGACGGCGTGGCGCAACGACCACAACGGCTTCTCGCACCAGGGGCCGGGCCTGATCCAGGTGGTGCTCACCCAGCGCGGCGACATCGCCCGGGTGTACCTGCCGCCGGACGCCAACTGCCTGCTCTCGGTGGCCGACCACTGCCTGCGGTCCCGGTCGTACATCAACCTGATCGTCATCGACAAGCAGCCCCAGCTGCAGTGGCTGACCATGGACGAGGCGGTCGAGCACTGCACCCGGGGCGCGGGCATCTGGCCGTGGGCCGGCACCGACGACGGCTCCACCGACCCGGACATCGTGCTGGCCTGCGCCGGCGACGTGGTCACCATGGAGACGGTGGCGGCGGCGCAGATCCTGCGCGAGCGGCTGCCGAAGTTCCGGGTGCGGGTGGTCAACGTCGTCGACCTGATGACCCTGCCCCGGCCCAAGGACCACCCGCACGGCATGAGCCAGACGCAGTTCACCGAGCTGTTCACCGATACTGTGGATGTCGTGTTCGCCTTCCACGGGTACCCGGGCGCCGTCCACCAGCTGGTGCACGGCCGGCCCGACGCCGACCGGTTCCGGGTTCGCGGGTTCATCGAGGAGGGCACGACCACGACCCCGTTCGACATGACGGTGCGCAACCGGGTCTCGCGGTACCACCTCGTCATGGACGCCATCAACAACGCCCGACGGCTCCCGCCCGGCGCCACCGAGCTCAAGGAGTGGTGCGAGCGGAAGCTCGCCGAGCACGACGCGTACGTCGTGGACCACCTCGAGGACATGCCCGACGTGCGGGACTGGAGTCTCCGATGACCGTTTCGGTCACCGATGCGCTGGCCGCGGCGGCGGACGCCGCCCGGCTGGCGCCGTCGGTCCACAACACCCAGCCGTGGCGGTGGGTGGTGCACGGCGACCGGATGGAGCTCTTCGCCGTGCCGGACCGGCAGCTGCGTGAGCAGGACCCGGACGGCCGGCTGATGGTGCTCAGCTGCGGCGCCGCCCTGCACCACGCGCTCGTCGGCCTCGCCGCCGAGGGCTGGACCGGCCGCGTCGAGCGGCCGGCCGCCGAGCCTCTCGCGGTCGTGTACGCCGAGAAGCACGAACCCGCCGACCCGCACACCATGCAGCGCATGCAGCTGCTGCGGGTCCGGCACACCGACCGCCGCGCGGTCAGCGAAGAGCCGGTTGCTTCGGAGGTACGCCAGGCCCTGGTCGACGCCGCCCGCGCCCACGGCGCGCAGCTGCACGTGCTCGACCGCGACCAGGTGCTGCAGCTGGCCGTCATGATCGAGCACTCCGGCGCGGCCGAGCAGCAGGACGAGCGGATGCGCGCCGAGACCGCGACCTGGGTCGGCGGCGCCCGCCCCGAGGGCACCGGCGTGCCCGACGCCGCCATCCCGTCCGAGCTGCCGCTCACCACGGTCGCCGAGCGGGACTTCGGCGTGGCCGGCACCCTGAGCGCCGGCCCCGGCCACGACAACGCGGCCGCCTACGCCGTGCTCTACGGCGACGGCGACGAGCCCATGGACTGGCTCGCCGCCGGGGAGGCGCTGAGCGAGCTGTGGCTGTCGGCCACCGCCCTCGGCGCCGCGGTACTGCCGCTGAGCAGCCCGGTCGAGCTGGACTTCAGCCGCCAGGCACTGCGACGCATGCTCGGCGACGTCGGCTACCCGTACCTGGTCCTGCGCCTTGGCACCTCCGACCCCGACCACGCCGGCCCGCCGCACACACCGCGCCTGCCGGCCGAAGAGGTCATCGAGATCGCCGGCTGAATATGGTTGATGGCGCCCCCGTCCCCGGGGGCGCCATCTCTTTTTGCGTCGCTATCGGTGCGCGTGCACGGCCTGCCGGTCCAGGCGGGCCTGCAAGCGGTCCTGCAGCAGGTCCAAGGCCTCGTAGGCGCTGTCGGCGCACGCCTCGGCGTGCAGCACCTGCCCGTTGAGGTCGATCTCGGCACGGGCCGTCACCGGCCGGACGGCGGCGGGGTTGGCGGTGCGGTCCAGGCGGACGCGCGCGAAGAGGATCGGGCGGGCGGTGTGCCCGAGCACCGCGGTGACCTTCTCCCGGGCGTACCGCTGCAGCTGGGTCTCCATGCCCGGCTGGAGCTGCACGTTGACCTCGACCTCGTCGTGAGTGCGGGACATCGTCGTCGTCCTTTCGCTCGGCCCGGCGGCGCGCGACCGGCCGCCGTTCGCTCGGCCCGGCGGCACGGATCTAGACCGCCGTTTCGTTGGACCCGGCGGCGCTGGATCGGCCGCCTGAGATCATTTGATCTCCGGTGGGTGTGACCGCTCCAGGGCCTTCCGGCCCCCACAGACGGACCGAGGTCCCTTCGCCGGCGTTCGCCGCCCGCAGGCGCGTCGCCCTGAAGACGCCGCCGAGCGAGGTCGCCGGTGTCCGCGAGGGTCGCCGGCCCGGCCATGAGGGGCGCCGAGACGGCCGGCAGGGGTGTCGTCGTCCACGGGTCCAGCCCCGCCTTCCGCCACGCCGGTCGACATTGCGGGTTGTCGCAGCACGTGCCTTGCTGCGAAACGTCGGATAAATCCGGACACGTTCCGTGTCCGGATTTATCCGAAAAATCATGATGAAACCGATGGACCGATGGCCGGAGGCCGGCCTGGTTCGACTCCGGCGTCGAGCGGTGCGAGCCCGAGCCGGCCACGGCCGCCGCCAGTTGGGCATCGATGGCCGGGAGCACGAACGTCATCGCGCAGACCCTCCGACGCGGCGGGGCGGGCGTGCGCGGCGGGGCGGGCGGGCGCGGCGGGGCGGGCGGGCGCGGCGGGGCGGGCGTGCGCGGCGGGCGGGCGTGCGCGGCGGGCGGGCGTGCGCGGCGGGGGTGCGGTGGGGGTGCGGTGGGGCGGGCGTGCGCGGCGCGGGGGGCGGTGGGGCGGGCGTGCGGCGCGGTGGGGTGGGGGTGCGGCGCGGAGGGGCGTGCGCGGCGGGGCGGGCGCGGGGCCCGGTGCGGTGCGGCGGACGTTGCGGATGTCTCATCCGCCGGGCGCAATAGCCGATCTGCGAGGCCGGGCCGGATGTATGTCTCCGTGATCATGATGTCCGCGGTGGCCGTTTCACGGGTTTGTCATGATCCCGGAGACTTGTGGTACCCAGGTGTACATCATCGCTCCGTGATCATGAAAAACCGTTGGTGTCGGTGCCGGATGCGCATGATCGCGGAGACTTCCGGTCGCTGCGCCGTGCTCGCGGCCCGCAGCTTCCGACATGTGGGACGTGATCGCCGACCGCGTCCGGCCCGGGCGTTAAGACGCGCGGGCCGGGCACCGCTGGCGGCCGGGTTCGCGTCCGCGGAACTGGCGTCGCAGTGCCGGCCGGCGGGCGGGCGGCCGGGTCCAGCAGCCAGCGCCGGCCGATGGTCCAGCCCACCAGGGCTGCCGTCTCGTCCCCGGCCTCCGGGGCCCGGCCGGGGAACGGCGCACGTGTGGTCGGCCGCGATGCAAGCCAGGCCGGTGACGGTGGGCGTGAGGCGTGCACCGGCCCGCTGCCGCGGGTTCCGGGTCCAAGGCCGGCGCTGTGTGCCTGAGCTACACGCTGCCGGCGGCCCGCGCTGGCGATAGGCCGTGTGGTCGCCGAGCGCCTCGGCGTTTCAGGGCGCGCCACAGCTCGTCGGCGCCCCAGACCAGGACGGGGAAGGGCAGGAGGAGGGCGAGCTGGGCGGGAGAAGGCGGGGCGGTGTCGAAGAGCGACTGCAGCGGCGGCAGGTACACCAGCGCGGCGGCGAAGGCGACCTCGAAGGCGACGCCCCACAGCAGCAGCCGGTTGGTGAACACGCCCACCGCGAGCAGTGGCGCCGTCTGGGTGCGGGCGGCGAAAGCGGTACCGATCTGGCAGGCGACAATGCCCAGGAAGGACATGGTGGTGGCCTGGCGCCACACGTGGTGCAGCGGCGTGCCGGGGCCGGTGGGGTCGCCGGGGTGCCAGCCGCCGGCGTGCAGGGTGAGCAGGAAGCCGGCCATCACCAGCAGCGCGGACACGCCGCCGAGGACGGCCCAGGCGCGGACCAGCATGCGGCGGTTGATGACGCCCTCGGCGCGGTCGCGGGGTGGGCGGTCCATCAGGCCGGGCTCGGCCGGTTCGCGGCCCAGGGCCAGCGCGGGGAGGGTCTCGGTGCCCAGGTCGATGGCGAGGATCTGCAGCACGGTGAGCGGCAGCGGCACGGCGCCGCCGGAGAGGGCGAAGACCAGGAACGGCACGACCTCCGGCGTGGCGTGGGCGAAGATGTAGAGGATGAACTTGCGGACGTTGTCGTAGACCCGGCGGCCGGCCTGCACGGCGGTGACGATCGTGGCGAAGTTGTCGTCGGTGAGGATCATGGTGGCCGCCTCGCGGGCGACGTCGGTGCCGCCCCGGCCCATGGCGACGCCGATGTCGGCGCGGCGCAGGGCGGGGGCGTCGTTGACGCCGTCGCCGGTCATCGCCACGACGTGGCCCTGGGCGCGCAGGGCGTCGGCGATGCGCAGCTTGGCCTCGGGGGAGCTGCGGGCGAAGACGAGCTCGCGGTGCCCGGCCAGCAGGCGGTCGAGGTCGGGTTCGCTCATGGCGTCGAGTTCGGCGCCGGTGACCACCGTGGTCGCGCCGGTGGCGATGCCGACGCGGCGGGCGATCTCGGCGGCGGTGAGGCCGTTGTCGCCGGTGACGACCATCAGCCGGATGCCGGCGGTGTGGCACCGCTCGACCGCGGCGGCCACCTCCGGGCGGGGCGGGTCGAACATGGCGACCACACCGAGCAGCGTGAGGTCCCGTTCGGCATCCTCACGCCGATTCGGTACGTCCACGCCGGGCAACACGCGATCGGCGACGGCGAGCAGCCGCAGCCCGTGCGCGGCCAGCTCGGTCACGGCGGCGTCGACCAGGTCCCGGTCGGCGGGCGTGAGCGGCCGGTCGCCGGCGGCGTCGGCGATGCGGGTGCACAGCGGCAGCAGCTCCTCCGGCGCACCCTTGGCGTGCAGCCGCAGGCCGCCCGCCTCCGCGTCGACGGTGGACATGCGCCGCAGCGCCGGATCGAAGTGGAACTGGCGGCGCTGGTCGCGCTCCCGGGCGGCGGTGTCCACGACACCACCGAGTTCGGCGGCGGCGTGCAGCAGCGCGATCTCGGTCGGGTCACCGGTGTCCGGGTCGAGCGAGGCGTTGTTGCACCGCGCGGTCGCGGCGGCCAGCCGTCCGGCGATGTCCGATGCCGCGGCTGTACGCCCGGACTCCAGGTCGATCCGCTCGTGCGGGGTCCACACCGTGGTCACCCGCATGCGGTTCATCGTCAGCGTGCCGGTCTTGTCGGTGCAGATGACGGTGGTCGAGCCGAGGGTCTCCACCGCGCTGAGCCGCTTGACCACGGCGCCGCCGCGGGCCAGCTCGCGCACGCCCATGCCCAGCGCCAGGGTGATGGTGGGCAGCAGCCCCTCGGGCACGTTGGCCACGAGCAGCCCGATGGCGAAGGTGAACGCCGCCGCCACGCCCAGGTGCGCGGCGAACGCGCCCAGCGGCAGGAACGCCAGCCCGGCGGTGACCGCGACCAGCGCGATGAGCCAGGCCACCCGCTTGACCTGGGCCTCGAGCGGGCTGTCGGCCCGGCCCACGCCCTGGGTGAGCGCGGCGATGCGGCCCAGCTCGGTGCGCATCCCGGTGCCGTAGACCAGGGCGAGGGCCTCGCCGCCGGTGCAGCCCGTACCGCTGAACACCAGGTCGCGGGCCTCCAGCACCGGGCCGCCCGGGTCGGGCTGGTCGGTGGAGCGGTAGGCGGGCAGCGACTCCCCGGTCAGGGTCGACAGGTCCACCTCGACGGCGCCGGACAGCAGCCGGGCGTCGGCGCAGATCCGCTCGCCCTCCTCGACGACCAGCACGTCGCCGGGGACGAGGCCGGCGGCGGGGATGGCGGTGCGCGCGCCGTCGCGGATGACGAACGTCTGCTGCGGCAGGTACGCCGCGAGCGCCTCGACCGCCCGCTCGGCCTGCTGCTCCTGGACGAACGCGAACACCGCGTTGACGATGACGACCACCACGATCGCCACGGCCAGCGCGGTGGTGCCGGCGACGAGGGCGAGGGCGGCGGCCAGCCAGAGCAGCGCGGCGAGCGGGTGCACCAGCTGGCGGACCAGCTCGCGCCACCACCGCCGGCCGCTGCGCCGGGTCAGCTCGTTGGGTCCGTAGACGAGCAGCCGGCGGGCGGCCTCTCGGCTGGAGAGGCCGCCCGGTCCGCAGCGCAGGTCGCGCATCAGCAGGTCGACCGGCTCGCGCGGGTCGCGCGCGGCCGGTGCGGCGCTGCCCGCAGCGGTCACCGTGGTCATGGCGGTGCGCTCGCCGTTTACGCGGCCTTGGGCTCGTGCGCGATGAGCACGGGGCACTCGGCGTGGTGCATGAGCTGCTGGCCGACCGACCCGAGGAGCAGGCCGGTGAAGCCGCCGTGGCCGCGGCTGCCGACCACGACCAGCTGGGCGGTGTGCGACAGGCCGATCAGCACCTTGGCGGCGCGGCCGGTGGCGACGAGCGGCTCGACCCGGACGTCCGGGTACTTCTGCACCCACCCGTCCAGCGCGGACTCCAGCGCCACCCGCTCGTAGGTCTCGATGTCGGCCAGCGGCAGCGACGGCTGGGGCGGCACGACGTGGGCGCGGACCGCGACCAGGTGGGTGCCGCGGGCCCGGGCCGCCTCGAAGGCGAGCGCCAGCGCGGCCTCGCTCGACGGTGAGCCGTCCACACCGGCCACGACCGGCCCGTCGGTGGCGGCGGAGCGGCCGCGGATCACCGCGACCGGGACCCGCGAGTGGGTGGCGACCTGCTGGCTGACCGCGCCCATGAGCAGGTTGGTCAGCCCGCCGGCGCCGCGGTTGCCCACGACCAGCAGGCTCGCGCCGGCGTCGCCGAGCTCCAGCAGCGTGGCTGCGGGCGGCGCCTCCACCGCGATGCCGAACACGTCCAGGCCGGTGCCGCGCTCCCGGACCCGCCCGACGATGTCCGCGATGAGCTGCTCGCCCGCCTCGCGTGCGGCGTCGGTCTGCTCGGCGACGGCCACGTAGTACGCGCCCGGCCAGGCGATCTGGTAGGCGTTGACGATCTGCAGCTGGCTGCCGGTGCGCTCGGCCTCGGTAGCGGCCCAGTCGACCGCCCATCCGGCCTCGTCCGACCCGTCGTAGCCGACGACGATGCGCCGCGGGCTCACCGTTGCGTTCATCGCTTCCTCCTCGGTGAATTCCTGACTTCAGCCTGGTCCGGGTGAGACCGGGGAGGCAGGGGAGTAAGGCGGGACCGGCCCGGGACCTACGTCCCGGACCGCAGCGCCACCGCGATCTGGTGGGCCCAGCCGCACACCTCGCCCGGGTCGGGGTCCAGCGCGTGCGGCGTCCAGGCCGGCGCGGCCGGGTGGGCGGGCAGGAACGGGTGGTGGTCGAGCGGTACCACGGCGTCCTCGACGGTGTCGACGTCGATGTGCCGCTCCGGGCTCAGCGCGTCGCCGGCCGTGCTGTTGGAGTACAGCCAGACCGGGACCTGCCGCAGGCTGTCCTCCCGCGCGACCGCGAACCGGGTCGCGCGGCGCAGCCAGTGCCCCGAGCGGGCGGTGCTGCCGAGCACCACCGCGTCGTAGCCGCCGGCGGGAGCCTGCTCCACCGGCCGGACCGTGCTCTCCAGCCCGTGCAGGACGAGCGTGTCGCCGATGATCCGGGCCGTCGTCGCGGCGGCCCCGTCGTCGTCGGCGTAGGTGACCAGAACTCGCATGACCTTTCCTCAGCGGGTGTCGGAGCCGGCCGCGGTGACTCCGCAGCGGCCCGCCTCGAGCCGGGCGACGGGCACCCGGAACGGCGAGCACGACACGTAGTCCAAACCGGCGTCGTGGAAGAACCGGATCGATTCGGGGTCGCCCCCGTGCTCCCCGCACACCCCGATGTGCAGGTCCGGCCGGGCCGCGCGGCCCTCGGCGACGGCGATGCGGATGAGCCGGCCGACGCCGTCGCGGTCGATCGACTCGAAGGGCGAGACGCCGAAGATGCCGAGTTCGAGGTACCGCGTGAAGAACGCGCCCTCGACGTCGTCGCGGGAGAAGCCCCAGCCCATCTGGGTCAGGTCGTTGGTACCGAAGGAGAAGAAGTCCGCGGCCCGGGCGATCTCGCCGGCCGTCAGCGCCGCTCGCGGCACCTCGATCATCGTGCCGATCCGGGCGTCGACGCCGAGCTCGCGCAGCAGCCGCTGGGCCTCCTCCCGGACCGCCTCCAGCTCCTGCACGGCGCCGACGAGCGGTACCATGATCTCCGCCTGGGCGCCGGGCACCTGGGCGGCCGCCTCGGCGATGGCGCGCACCTGCATCGCGAACAGGCCCGGGATGACCAGGCCGAGGCGCACCCCGCGCAGGCCCAGCATCGGGTTCTCCTCGTGCATGCGGTGCACCGCGTCGAGCAGCTCCCGGTCGTGGCCCGGGTCCTGCCCGCGCTCCTCGGCCCGGGCGACCCGCACCGCGAGCTCCTCCAGGGGCGGCAGGAACTCGTGCAGCGGCGGGTCGATCAGCCGTACCGTCACCGGCAGGCCGGCCATCTCGTGGAACAGCCCGGTGAAGTCGGCCCGCTGCAGCGGCAGCAGCGCGGCCAGCGCCGCGTCGCGGTCGGCGTCGGTGCGGGCCAGGATCAGCCGCTCGACCAGGGTCCGGCGCTCGCCGAGGAACATGTGCTCGGTGCGGCACAGCCCGATGCCCTGCGCGCCGAACCGGCGGGCCCGGGCGGCGTCCTCGGGAGTGTCGGCGTTGGCCCGCACCGCGAGCCGGCGGCGCTTGTCGGCGTGGGTGAGCAGCCGGTCGACGGCGCGCACCAGCGGATCGGCGTGCGGCGACAGGGTGCCCTCGAAGTAGCGGACCACCGGCGAGGGCTGCACGGGCACCTCGCCGAGGTAGACGGATCCGGAGGTACCGTCGATGGAAACGACGTCTCCCTCGGACACCACGTGACCGTCCACCGTGAACTGTCCCTTGTGGACGTCGACCTCGAGCGCCTCGGCCCCGCACACGCACGTCTTGCCCATGCCCCGGGCCACCACGGCCGCGTGCGAGGTCTTGCCGCCGCGGCTGGTCAGGATGCCCCGCGCGGCGATCATGCCGGGCAGGTCGTCGGGGTTGGTCTCGCGGCGCACCAGGATCACCGGCGTGCCGGTGGCGGCGAGCTCCGCGGCGCGGTGCGCGTCGAAGACGGCGGCGCCCACGGCCGCGCCCGGGGAGGCGGCGACGCCGTGCGCGATGCGGGTCGGCCCGCCGGACAGGTCGAAGGCGGGGAACATCAGCCGGGCCAGCTGGTCGCCGCTCACCCGGGTGAGCGCCTCGTCGAGGTCGATCATGCCCTCGTCGACGAGCTGGGCGGCGATGACGAAGGCCGCCGCGGCGGTGCGCTTGCCGACTCGGGTCTGCAGCATCCACAGCTTGCCGCGCTCGATGGTGAACTCGATGTCGCACAGGTCCTGGTAGTGCCGCTCCAGCGTGGCCATGTGCGCCAGCAGCTCGTCGTAGCTGGCCTTGTCGAGGTGCTCGAGCTCCTGCAGCGGCACCGTGTTGCGGATGCCGGCGACGACGTCCTCGCCCTGGGCGTTGGCGAGGTAGTCGCCGTAGACGCCGGGGGCGCCGGTGGCCGGGTCGCGGGTGAACGCCACGCCGGTGCCGGAGTCCGCGCCGCGGTTGCCGAAGACCATGGCGACCACGTTCACGGCGGTGCCGAGGCCGGCCGGGATGCGCTCCTGCCGGCGGTACAGCACGGCCCGCTCCGCGTTCCACGAGCCGAACACGGCCCGCACCGCCTGGTCGAGCTGCTCGCGCGGGTCCTGCGGGAAGTCCTCGCCGGTGTGGTCACGAAAGACGCGCTGGTACTCCGTCGTGAGGCTCCGCAGCCCGGCCGCGTCGAGCGCGGCGTCGTCGACGTCGCGGAACGCCTCCGCCGGCACCCCGCGCACCGTCCGGCCGAACATCTGCACCAGCCGCCGGTAGCAGTCCCACGCGAACCGCTCGTCGTCGGCCCGGGCCGCGAGCCCGGCCACGGTGGCGTCGGTCAGCCCGACGTTGAGCACCGTCTCCATCATGCCCGGCATCGAGAACTTCGCCCCCGAGCGCACCGAGACCAGCAGCGGGTCGGCCGGGTCGCCCAGCCGCCGGCCGGCCTGCCGCTCGAGGCGCTCCAGGTGCAGGCTCACCTCATCGCCGAGGCCGTAGGGCTCGTGCCCGGTGCGCAGGAAGGCACGGCAGGCGTCGGTGGTGATGGTGAAGCCGGGCGGCACCGGCAGCCCCAGCCCGGCCATCTCGGCCAGGTTGCCGCCCTTGCCGCCGAGCAGGTCCTTGAGCTCCCGGCCGCCCTCGGCGAAGTCGTAGACGTACTTGGTCATGGCGCACCTCCACAGCGGGTCCCCCAGGAACCGACGCTGGCACGCCGCGGCGCCCCGCGGCAGGGCCCATCGCCCAGGTCGGGCGGGACTTGCGCCCCTGCCCGCGGCGGCGGCCCCCGAGCCAGGGTGGAGGGGAAGCGAGGCGATCGAGGAGGAACCATGACCATCATCAGTGTCCCCGCCGGCACCGAGCTGGCCGCGTGGCGCGGCTTCCGGGGCGGTCGGTGGCGGGACGAGGTCGACGTCGCCGGTTTCATCCGCGCCAACGTCCGGCCGTACACCGGTGACGGCACCTTCCTCGCCGGCCCGACCGAGCGGACCCGGCACATCTGGGGCCTGCTGGAGGAGATGTTCCCGCAGGAGCGCGAGCGCGGCATCTACGACGCCGACGCGCGCACCCCCGGGTCGATCACCGCGCACGAGCCCGGCTACATCGACCGGGACCGCGAGCTGATCGTCGGACTGCAGACGGACGCGCCGCTGCGCCGGGCCATCATGCCCGCCGGCGGGCTGCGCATGGTGGAGAGCGGGCTGCGCGCCTACGGCTACGAGCTCGACCCCGCGGTCAAGGAGACCTTCACGAAGTACCGTAAAACCCACAACGACGGGGTCTTCGACGCCTACACGCCGCAGATCCTCGCCGCGCGCAAGGCCGGGATCATCACCGGGCTGCCCGACGCCTACGGCCGGGGCCGCATCATCGGCGACTACCGCCGGGTGCCGCTCTACGGCGTGGACTTCCTGATCGAGGCGAAGCGGGCCGACAAGGCGTCGCTGGACGACCACGCGGCCACCCCGGACGTGGTCCGCGACCGGGAGGAGCTCGCCGAGCAACTGCGCGCCCTCGCCGAGCTCAAGACGATGGCCGCGGCCTACGGATACGACATCTCGAAGCCGGCCCGGACCGCGCGCGAGGCCGTGCAGTGGCTCTACTTCGCCTACCTGGCCGCCACCAAGGACCAGAACGGCGCCGCGATGTCGCTCGGGCGCACCTCGACGTTCCTCGACGTGTACCTCGAGCGCGACCTCGCCGACGGCACCCTCACCGAGAGCGCGGCGCAGGAGCTCATCGACGACTTCGTGATCAAGCTGCGGATCGTGCGCTTCCTGCGCACGCCCGACTACGACCAGCTGTTCTCCGGCGACCCGACCTGGGTCACCGAGGCGATCGGCGGCATGGGCGCCGACGGGCGGACCCTGGTCACCCGCACCTCCTACCGCTACCTGCAGACCCTGTACAACCTGGGCCCGGCGCCGGAGCCGAACCTGACCGTGCTGTGGTCGCCGGCCCTGCCCGAGCCGTTCAAGCGGTTCTGCGCCAAGGTGTCGCTGGACACCAGCGCGATCCAGTACGAGAACGACGACCTGCTGCGCCAGTACTCCGACGACGACACCGGCATCGCCTGCTGCGTCTCGGCGATGCGGATCGGCAAGGACATGCAGTTCTTCGGCGCGCGGGCCAACGCGGCCAAGGCGCTGCTGTACGCGATCAACGGCGGCCGCGACGAGATGAGCGGCGCCCAGGTGGCCCCGCCCACCGAGCCGGTCCGCGGCGACGTGCTGCGCTACGACGAGGTCCTGGCCGCCTTCGACCGGACGCTGGACTGGCTGGCCCGCACCTACGTCGACGCGCTGAACATCATCCACTACATGCACGACAAGTACGCCTACGAGCGGATCGAGATGGCGCTGCACGACTACCCGGTGCGCCGCTTCCTCGCCTGCGGCATCGCCGGGCTCTCGGTGGCCGTGGACAGCCTCTCGGCGATCCGTTACGCCACGGTCCGCCCGGTCCGCGACGACACCGGCCTGGTCGTCGACTACCTCGTGGAGGGCGAGTACCCGGCCTACGGCAACGGCGACGAGCGGGCCGACGCGATCGCGGTGTGGCTGGTGGAGACGTTCATGGACAAGGTGCGCGGCAACCCCGCCTACCGCGACGCGATCCACACCCAGTCGGTGCTCACCATCACCTCGAACGTGGTGTACGGCAAGCACACCGGCAACACCCCGGACGGGCGCCGGGCGGGGGAGCCGTTCGCGCCGGGCGCGAACCCGATGAACGGCCGCGACGTGCACGGCATGGTCGCCTCGGCGCTGTCGGTGGCGAAGCTGCCGTACTCCGCCGCCCGCGACGGCATCTCGCTGACCAGCACGGTCACCCCCGACGGGCTGGGCCGCGGCGAGGCCGAGCGGGTCACCAACCTGGCCCGGATTCTCGACGCCTACACCGGGGCCGGCGGCTTCCACATGAACGTCAACGTGCTCGACCGGGCGACGCTGCTGGACGCGATGGAGCATCCGGAGCGCTACCCGCAGCTGACGATCAGGGTTTCGGGGTACGCCGTGAACTTCGTGAAGCTGAGCCCGGAGCAGCAGCGGGACGTCATCGGCCGCACCTTCCACGGCGCGCCGTGAGCGAGCTCGAGGTCGCCGGGAGGCTGCACTCCTGGGACGTGTCCACGGGCGTCGACGGGCCGGGCACCCGGTTCGTCGCGTTCGTGGCCGGCTGCCCGCTGCGCTGCCTGTACTGCCAGAACCCGGACACCTGGCGGCTGCGCGACGGCACCCGCACCTCCGCGGATGTCGTCCTGCGGCGGGCCGAGACCTTCGCCGGGTTCGTCAAGGCGACCGGCGGCGGCCTCACCGTCAGCGGCGGCGAGCCGCTGCTGCAACCGGGGTTCACCCGGGCGCTGCTGACCGGCGCCAAGGAGCTCGGCCTGCACACCGCCCTGGACACCTCCGGCTCGCTCGGCGCCCGGGCCGACGACGAGCTGCTGGACGCGACCGACCTGGTGCTGCTCGACATCAAGGCGTGGGACCCGGTCCACTATCGCCGGCTCACCGGCGGCGACCTGGCGCCGACCCTGGACTTCGCCCGCCGGCTGGCCGAGCGGGGCACGCCCCTGTGGGTCCGCTACGTGCTGGTGCCCGGGCTCACCGACGGCGAGGCGGACGTCGACGGGGTGGCCGGCTTCGCGGCCGGCCTGGGCGCGGTGGAGCGGGTCGACGTGCTGCCGTTCCACCGGCTCGGCGCGGCCAAGTACGCCCGGCTGCGCATCCCGTTTCCGCTGCATGACACCGCCCCGCCCGGCCCGGACCTCATCGAGTGGGCCCGCGGCCGGTTCCGCGCCGCCGGGCTGGCGGTCTACTGACGGTCGTGGGGTTCCATGGCGAAGACGGCCGTGCGGATCCCGCGGATGATCCGGTCCAGCTCGTCGACGTTGGCGAGCAGGGCGGCCCGGGCCTCGGGGCTGGCGACCCGGGAGGCGGTGCCCTGTAGTGACAGGCCCAGCCCGAACAGGTCCCGGATCAGGGTTTCCTGCAGGTCGCCGGCGATGCGCTGGCGGTCCTCCAGCACCCGGATCCGCTCGGTGTCGCGGCGCAGCGCGGCGACGTCCAGGGCCAGGCCGGCGTGCGCGGCGAAGGCGGCGAACAGCTCCAGGTCGACCGGGTCGAACTGGCCGGCGTCGTGGCGGTGCGCCACGACGAGCACCCCGTGCGCGCCGCCGTCGCCGGCGACCGGGGCGGCCATCAGCGCGCCGAGCTGCGGCAGCTGCTCCACGGCCGCTTCGGTGCGTGGGTCGGCCCCGGGGTCGCTCACCAGCACCGGCCCGCCCTCGGCGAGCACGGCGTCGGCCAGCGCCGAGGCGTCCGGCCACTGCTCCAGCAGGCCGACGGCGGCGGCCGCGTCCGCGGGCGCGACGACGGCGGCACCGGCGGCGCCGGCCGCGCGCAGCGCGCACTCGGCGAGGGCGCGCATCGCCCGCTCGCGGTCGGCGCCCTCGAACAGGGTGGTGGTGACGGCGGTCATCGCCTCCTGCCACACCCGGCGGCGGCGGGCCTCGTCGAACAGGGTCGCGTTCTCGATCGCGATGCCGGCCGCGCCGGCGAGGGCCTTCACGACCTCCTCGTCGTCGCGGCTGAACTGCGCGGCGCCCCGCTTCTCGGCCAGGTAGAGGTTGCCGAAGACCCGGTCGCGGACCCGGATCGGCACGCCGAGGAAGCTGTGCATCGGCGGGTGACCGTCGGGGAAGCCGACGCTGCCGGGGTGCTCGCCGATCTCGACCAGCCGGATCGGCCGCGGGTCCTCCACCAGGGCGCCGAGCACGCCCTTGCCCTCGGGCAGGTGGCCGATGCGGGCCTCGGCGTCGTCGGGCATCCCCTCGTGCAGGAACCGCACGAGGTGGCCCTGCCGGGCGACGCCGAGGGCGGCGTAGCGGGCGTCGACCAGCTCCCGGGCGGCGGAGACGATCTGCCGCAGCACCTGCTCCAGGTCGACGCCCTGGGCAATGTCGAGATTGGCCCGCAGCAGCCCGCGCAGCCGGCCCTGCGTGCTCTGCACGTCCCGGATCCGCTCGACGAGCTGCTCCAGCAGCTCGTCGAGCTCCAGCCGGGCCGCGGCCACGAAACCTACGTGCGACTCCTCGCTCATCCCGCCTCCGATCTCCGCGTCAGTGTGCCGCGCGGGCCGGGCGGGCCGCCAGCCGGGTCCTACTCCTGTGCGCCGGCGAACAGCAGCGCCAGGTCGACGAGGCGGTTGGTGTAGCCCCATTCGTTGTCGTACCACCCGAACACCTTCACCAGGTGCCCGTCGGCGGCGGTGAGGCCCGCGTCGAACACGCACGACGCCGGGTCGCCGATGATGTCGCGGGACACCAGCGGCGCCTCGCTGTAGCGCAGGATGCCCCGCAGCGGCCCTTCCGCCGCCGCGGCGAACGCGGCGTTGACCTGCTGCGCGGTCGCCGCCTGCGACACCCGCACGGTCAGGTCGGTCATCGAGCCGTTCTCCACCGGCACCCGCAGCGCCACGCCGCCGAACCGCCCGGCCAGCTCCGGCAGCACCAGGCCGATCGCCTTCGCCGCGCCCGTGCTGGTGGGGATGATGTTCGTGGCGGCGGTGCGGGCCCGGCGCAGGTCCTTGTGCGGCGAGTCGAGGACCACCTGGTCGTTGGTGTAGGCGTGCACGGTGGTCAGGAAGCCCTGCTCGACGCCGAACGCGTGGTGCAGCACCTGGGCCATCGGGGCGGCGCAGTTGGTGGTGCAGGAGGCGGCGGAGACGACGTCGTGCAGCTGCGGGTCGTAGGACTCGCCGTTGACGCCGAGCACGATCGTCGCGTCGACCTCCTTGCCGGGCGCGGAGATGAGCACCTTGCGCGCGCCGGACTTGAGGTGCACGGCGGCGTCCTCGCGGCTGCGGAACTTGCCGGTCGACTCGACGACGAGGTCGACGTCGAGGTCGGCCCACGGCAGGAAGGCCGGGTCGCGCTGGCGCAGCACCGAGATGTACTTGCCGCCGACGGTGATCCCGCCGCCGGACGGGTCGACGTCCACCGTCGCGCGCAGCCGCCCGAACGTGGAGTCGTGCTGCAGCAGGTGCCCGAGCGCCGCCGTGTCGAACAGGTCGTTGATCGCGACGACTTCGACCTCCCGGCCGAGCAGGTCCCGCTCCACCAGGCACCGGACGAGATCCCGGCCGATCCGGCCGAAACCGTTGATGGCGATGCGGTACGTCATGACTTCCTCCTCCTGCCGTGCGGGGCATGGTGGCCCCACAGTTCTCACCCTCGTCGCGACGGCGATCGCGCACACGGGCCGGAAGGCCCGCCGGCTCGGGTCGTCGGCCTCGCGCGCCCCGGCGGACGCCGGCAGGACCGTCGGACGTGGAGGTGAGAGCGATGAAGTATCGCGGTCTGGGGGCGGTGCTGCTCGGCGTGGGCGTCGCGGCGGTCGGCGCCGGCCTGAGCGACGTGCTGGCCCGGATGACGGTCCGTGCGCTGCAGGAACCGGCCCGGCCCGGGCGGGACCTTCGACCCGTGCGCCCGGTGCCGGCGAGGTCCACTGTGGAGATGTGAGCGGGGGCCTCTAGCGAGAAGGGATGACGACGATGAGTGCGCTGCTGGTACGCGATGTCATGACCAAGAGCGTGGCGACGGTCCCGCCCGACCTGGGCTACCGTGAGATCGTCGAGCGGCTCGTCGAGCGCGGCATCAGCGCACTGCCGGTCGTCGGCGACGACGGCGCGGTGCTGGGCGTGGTGTCCGAGGCCGACCTGCTGCACAAGGTGCAGTTCAACGGCGCCGACGTGCACGCCGGGCTGTTCGAGCGGCGCCGGGCGCGCCAGGCCAAGGAGAAGGCCACCGGCGAGACCGCGGCCGAGCTCATGACGAGCCCGGCGGTCACCGTGGCCGCCTCGGCGACGCTGACCGCCGCCGCCCAGCTGATGGAGCGGCACGAGGTCAAGCGGCTGCCCGTGCTCGACGACGACGGCAAGCTGGTCGGCGTCGTCGCCCGCAGCGACCTGCTGCGCCGCTACCTGCGCAGCGACGACGACATCCGCTTCGACGTCATCGACGGGGTGCTCGGCCGCGTGCTGTGGCTCGACCCGATGGACGTCGCGGTCTCCGTCAGCAGCGGGCACGTGACCCTGATCGGCAAGGTCGACCGCCGCAGCACGGCGGAGATCGCGGCCCGGCTCGTCCGTGGCCTCGACGGCGTCGTCGGGCTGACCGACGAGCTCGAGTGGGGCTTCGACGACACCACCGTGCAGCACCGGTACACCTTCGACGCCTGACGCTGTTCAGGCCTGAGCGATCGGGGAGCGAGATGCCGACTATCAGCCGGGTCGTCGCCGGATACGACGGGTCGCCGGGTTCGGTGGCCGCCGTCGGCCTGGCCGCGGCCGAGGCCGACGCGGCGGGCGCGGTGCTGCGCATCGTGCACGCCCAGCTGGCGCGGTCGGCATACGCGTACCTGGCGCCGCCCGGGGCGGTCGGCGACGCGGCCGTGGAGGCCCGGCGGCTGGTCGACACCGTCCGCGAGGCGCTCCTGCGGGCCCACCCGGGCCTGGTGGTGCGCACCGTGGTGACCACCGTGTCGCCCGGCGCGGCGCTGATCCGCGCGGCCCGCTCGGCCGACCTGCTGGTGATCGGCCGGGGCGGCCACGCCGCGTTCGGACCGGCCGATCACCACCGCCCACCCTCCGGCGCGATCGCCGCGCACGTCCTGGCCTACGCGGGCTGCCCGGTGGTGATCGTCGGCGCGGACGCCGCCACGGCGTCCGAGCCGGACGGCAGCCGCCCGGTGGTGCTGAGCTTCGACCCGCGCACCACCCCGGCCGCCGCCGTCCAGCACGCCTTCAGCGCCGCCGAGCGGCGCGGCACCGGCCTGCGCGTCTGCTACGTCCGCCGGCCCGACGGGCAGCCGTGGCCCGACGACGCCGAGGCGCGCCGGGTGCTCAGCGAGGCCCTCGCGCCCTGGCGGGCCGCGTTCGCCGACGTGCCCGTCGCCGTCGAGGTGCTGACCGGCCTCGACCCGGCCGCCCAGCTGCTGGACGCCTCGACCGGCGCCGCGCTCGTGGTGGTCGCCGAGGCGCCGGCCGCCGGCCGGCCGAGCCGCCTGCCCGACGTGCTCATCCACAACGCCGCCTGCCCGGTCGCGGTCGTCCCGGCCCAGGCCGCCCGCGCCGCGCTCCGTCCCATCCCGGTCGGCTGACCGCTTCGGTCTTTCCGCGGCTCTACCCGGTGCCCTTGGCCTTGGCCCAGGGCCGGGTCAGGGCCGGTCGGAGCCGGCCACCGGGTCGGCGACGACCTCGATCATCTCGGCCGCCCGGCGGCGCGGGGCCTTGGGCGGGGGAGGACCCGGGGCCGGCACGCCGATCCGCACGCCGATCGCCGGGTAGCCGACGCCGCCGAGCATGCGCCGCAGCGTCCGGCGGGGTACCTCGTGCTCGACCAGGTCGCTCATCGTCGACGTGGCCAGCCGGTCGGCGGTCGCGGTGAGCAGCACCGCGGACAGCGCCACCCCGGCCAGCAGCCAGTCGCCCGGGCCGTCGCCGTCGGTGACGATGATGCCGTAGCGCGCCTCACGGTCGGCGACGTCGACCCGGCTGAAGATCCCGGGCGCGCCGGCGACGGCGGTGAAGTCGCGCACCGGCACCGTCCGCGCGCCGACCGGCGCCAGGGTGTCGATCGGGAGGCCGTCGTGGCCCTCGCCGGGCGGCCGGACCCACTCGGCGAGCTCGGCGCGGTAGCCGGGGTCGGCGAGCAGCGCGTCCGCCGCCTGCCCGGCCGCCACCGCGATCTCGGTGAGCTCCCGCGACCAGGCCACGTGCAGGTGGGCGCCCGGCCGCTCGGCCGCCGCGCGGAGCCGTTCGATCGCCTCGTCCGGCACCGGGGTACCGGCGAACGGCCGGCGGTCGGACCGGCGCACCGGGATGGCCCGGCGCAGCCGCTGCGCGGCCGCCGAGGGCCGGGCCCGGCCGCGGTGGCGCACCACGGCGAGCAGGTCCGTCCCGCCGTCGCCGGCCATCGGCTCCACCTCGAAGTCGACGCCCGCGGCGGCGAGGGCGACGCAGGCGTGGTGCAGGGCGGCGCCGCAGCTGAGCACCTGCAGCCGCCCGCTGGGGTCCATCGCGGCCAGCCGGCGGCGCGGGTCGGCGGAGAGCAGGGCCGAGTCGTGGGTGAGCCGCCACCGCCACGGCTGGGTGTTGAGGAACGACGGCGCCTGCAGGGCGGCCAGCGCGGCGCGGGTGAGGTCACCGCAGGCCGGCGCGATCTGGTACCTGGTGGGCGGGTCGGGTTGCGTGGCGGCCATGGCGCTGTCCCCCTCGGTGTCGTCGGGTCCGTGAGCGTTCCTGCCCACGTCCGCCGCCCGCACACACGACCGCCGCGGAGCCAGGCCCACTACGATCAGGCTCCGCGGCGGTGGTCAGGGAGTTACTTCTTGGCGGCGGCCGCCGGCTTGCTCGTCACCGGAATCTCGCGGCCCGGGCTCACCGTGCCGGCGAGCGGCACGCGAACCTCGAGAATGCCCGCCACGTAGCTCGCCGTGATGCCCTCCTCCTGGGCGTTGAGCGGCAGCTGCACGCTGCGCGTGAACGAGCCGTAGTGGAACTCCGAGTGGGCCTTGTCGATCCGCTCCTCGTTGCGCTCCACCCGGATGTGCAGCCGGTTGCCCTGCAGCGACACCGTGATGTCCTTGTCGGGGTCGAGTCCGGGCGCCTCGGCCCGCACCACGTAGGTGTTGCCGTCGGTGTACTCCTCGACGCGCACGGCCTGCGCCCCGAACAGTGCGGTCGGCAGCTGTCCGAGGTCGAGCGGGAAGAGCCTGCTGGTCGTACTCATGTCACACCTCCTCCAGGCGTGTTGTCCCGCCTCCATCTGACCCCCGCCGCCCCTGTGGCGGGACGGCCACAGGACCCGCCCCGGCGGGACCTTGGCCCCCTCCCGCGACCCGCCGCCGGCTCAGGCCCGGCGGGAGAGCGCGTAGGAGATCAGCCCGGGCCCGGCGGCGATCGCCGCGCACGCGGCGAACTGCGCCGCTCCCAGGGGTTCGGTGCCCAGCAGCGCCTGCAGCGGCGGCAGCCACAGGGCGCCGAGCTGCAGGGCGAGGGAGAGGGCGACCGCCGCGTCGAGGCTCCAGTTGCGCCGGCCGCCGCCGCGGGAGCGCAGCGCCAGCGCCACGCCGAGCTGGGCCAGGCCGAGGACCACGAACAGCGCGCTCTGCCACGGCCCGCCCACGTGCCGGATCCACAGCGCGGCGCCGAGCGCGGCCGCGGTGATGAGCGCGGCGTTGAGGGCGATCCGCCCGGTGAGCCCGCCGAGGATCGCCTCACCGGGGCGGCGCGGCGGGCGGCGCATCAGGCCCGGGCCGGCCGGCTCGCCGCCGAGGGCGACCCCGGGCAGCCCGTGCGTGTTCATGTTGATCCACAGGATCTGCGCCGGCAGCAGCGGCACGGGCAGCCCGAGCCACGGCCCGGCCAGCATGACCAGCACCTCGGCCGAACCACCGGACAGCGCGTACACCAGGAACCGCCGGATGTTGGCGTAGATCCGCCGCCCCTCGCGGATCGCCCGGCCGACGGTCGCGATGTTGTCGTCGGCCAGCACCAGGTCGGCCGCCTGACGCGCGGCCTCGGTCCCGCCCCGGCCCATCGCGACGCCGATGTCGGCCCGGCGCAGGGCGGGCGCGTCGTTGACGCCGTCGCCGGTCATCGCCACGACCGCCCCGCCGTCCTGCAGGCGCCGGATGATGGTCAGCTTCTGCTCCGGGCTGGTCCGGGCGTAGACGGCGGTGCGCAGATCGGCGGTCGCGGCCGCATCGCCGGTGACCACCCACGGCACCACATCGGCCCCGGCCGTCGCCGGCGGCGCGGCGCCGGTGGCCGTGTCGGCGGTGGCCGCCTGTAGTGGTTCGCCTGCGGCGGTGGCGTGCGGTGGTTCGGCGCCGGTGGTCGTGTCGCTGGAGGCGGTCAGGGACGGCGTGGCGGTGAGGCCGACCCGTTGGGCGATCGCGGCGGCGGTGGCCGGGTGGTCGCCGGTGATGAGGACCAGCCCGATGCCGGCCTCGCGGAACGCGGCGACGGTGTCGGCCGTCTCGGCCCGCACCGGGTCGGCGAGCACCACCAGGCCGAGCAGGTCCAGGTCCCGCTCGGCGTCCGCGGCGCGGATCGTCCCCGGGCGGTCGGCCCCGGCCACGGCCAGCAGGCGGTACCCGGCGCCGGACAGCTCGGCCGCCGCCGCGCTCACCCGCCGCCGCTCGTCGGCGTCGAGG
This sequence comes from Dactylosporangium sp. CA-092794, assembly GCF_050948465.1. Classification (NCBI taxonomy): domain Bacteria; kingdom Bacillati; phylum Actinomycetota; class Actinomycetes; order Micromonosporales; family Micromonosporaceae; genus Dactylosporangium; species Dactylosporangium sp. CA-092794. Next base: position 4,027,652 of record NZ_CP192044.1, read on the forward strand.
CGCAGCGGGCCGCCGGGCGCCAGCAGCGCGTCGGGCGCGCCCTTGCACACGATCCGGTACCGGCCGTCGGGCCGCTGGTGCACGGTCGTCATCCGCCGCCGGTCGGCGTCGAACGGGACCTCGTCGGCGCGGGGGAGCAGCTCGCGCACGTCCAGCCCGACACCGCAGCGGGCCGCCGCGACCAGCAGGGCGGCCTCCATCGGGTCGCCGACCGGCCGCCAGGCGGGGTGCTCGCCGTCGGGCTTGGCGAGCCCGGCGTCGTTGCACAGCACGAGCGCCTCGGCGAGCCGGCGCGCCGCCGGGTCCGGTTCCGGTTCGGCGGTACCGCCGGGGTCGTACCCCCGCCCGGAGAGCGTCACCGTCCCGCCGCCGGGCAGCAGGAGCCGCTCGACGCTCATCACGCCCTCGGTGAGCGTGCCGGTCTTGTCGGTGGCCAGCACGGTGACCGAGCCGAGCGTCTCCACCGCCGGCAGCCGGCGCACGATGCCGGCCTGGCGGGCCATGCGGTGCGCGCCCAGCGCCAGGGCGAGGGTCACCACCGCCGGCAGCGACTCCGGTACCGCCGCCACGGTCAAACTGACCGCCGCGAGCAGCATCTCGCCGAACGGCTGGCCACGCAGCACGCCGACGGCGAGCACCACGGCGGACAGCGCGACCGCGGCGACGGCCAGCACCCGCCCGAGCCCGGCCAGCCGCCGCTGCAGCGGGGTCGCCCGCCGGGGCTGCCCGGCCACCAGCGCGGCGATGCGGCCCAGCGCGCTGTCCGCGCCGATGCGGGTCACCTCGCCGACCGCCCGGCCGGTGGCGGTGACGGTGCCGGCCGACAGCTCGTCGCCGGCCCGGCGCGTCACCGGCATCGACTCGCCGGTGAGCGCGGCCTCGTCGAGGCTGAGCCGGACCGCCTCGACGACCCGCAGGTCGGCCGGGACGATGTCGCCCGCCTCGACCCGCACCAGGTCGCCCGGCACCAGTTCGGCCGCCGGTACCGTCGTGTCGGCCCCGTCGCGGCGCACCCGCGCCGACGGCGCGGCCATGCGCTGCAGCGCCGCCACCGCGCGGTCGGCCCGGATCTCCTGCACCACGCCGACGGTGGTGTTGAGCACGATGACCAGCAGGATGACGACGGTGTCGCTGAGGTCGCGCAGGACCAGCGTCACCACCATGGCCGCGAGCAGGACGATGACGAGCGGGTCCCGCAGCTGCGCGGCGGCGCGCCCGACCACGGACGGCGGCCGGGCGGCGGGAAGCTCGTTGCGGCCGAAGCGCTGCCGGCGCTCGGCGACCTCGGCGGCGGACAGCCCGGACGGAACGAGTGTCGTAGGGGTCGTCATGATTCTACGGTCCCCGCGTGATCACCGTCCGCTCAGGGCCAAAGGTCATCGGGCGCCCAGGATTGCCCTCCGGCCGCATGCCTGTGTCAGGCGGCGGGGGTCACCAGGCCGGCGCCGCCGTCGTAGCGGCGGTAGACCAGGTTGCCGCGGCCGGTCGCCGGGTCGGTGAAGAACAGGAACGGCAGCCATCCCTCCGCCATGCGGGCGGCCGCGTCGGCGGGGGTCAGCACCGGGGTCCGCCGCGGGTTGACCGTCGGCGCCGGCGTGCCGAAGCTGTGGTCCGGGTGCATGCTGCGCTGCCGGGACAGCTGCAGCCCGGTCGGCCCGGCCCGGTGCACGAGCGCGTCCTCGCCGGTCTCGGCGTCGGTGAACAGGTAGGCGTCGTAGTCCATCGCGGCGAGGTGCGCCCCCGCCTGGCAGCTGCGGCGACGGTACAGCCGGACCGGCTTGCGGCGGGTGATGACCGCCCGGCCGGGCACCGCCAGCGCCCGCCGCTCCGGGTCGGGCCACGGCCACGGCTCCCAGGCCGTGGACAGCCGGCGAACCTGCCGGTCCAGCCGCACCGCCCCGGCGGCCAGCGCCATCGCGGGGTCGCGCCCGGTCACCTGGATGCGCGCGGGCGCGCCGAAGACCCGCAGGTTGGCCTGCACCAGCAGCGGCCCGCCCGGGCACGGCCCGGCGGTGAGCCGGACCCGGACGCCGCCGGACAGTTCGTGCCGGGCCACCACCGCGCCGAAGAGGCCCCGGGCCGACTCCAGCTCAACGTCGCCGACCGGCCCGCTCCGGCGGACGTCAACGGTATGCGTCGCGATCCGCGTGTCCGACATGGCCATGCCACCTCCTGCAACGTGCGGACCGAACCACTCTGCGACCGGCGCCGACCGGCCGGACAGTGCCGAAAGTCCCGTTCGGGGGTGGATTCAGGACTCAGGTTCGATCACGTCCGCGACCGGCCGCCGGTTGGTGAAGCACGTCGTCGGCGCGTACCCGAACCGCAGCACCAGCTGCGGCGCGTCCGCCCGCCCCAGCAGCCGGCGCAGCCGCTCGCGGACCGCGGGCACCTCGATCGGCTGGGAGAACATCGCCGCGGCGAGGCCGAGGTCCGCGGCGGTCAGCAGGACTCGTTGCAGTACCATTCCGGCCCGAACCTCGTCGGCGGGCGCCTCACCGGGCACGCCGAGGACCGCGACCAGCGGCTCGCGCGACAGCTCCCGGGTGGTGTCGTGGGCGGGCCCGCCGAAGTCGCGCCGGGTGAGCAGTTCCGCCGGGTGCGGCGCGGCGCCCGCGGCCCGCCGGTCGACGCCCTCGACGCGCTGGTCCGCCGCGCTGCTCCACGCCCGCAGCTCGGCGACGTACGCCGGGTCCGCGCTCAGCTTCGCGTCGGCGGTCCGGATCAGCTCCGCGACATCGGTCAGGGCCTTTCCCCCGGTCACCAGGTGCAGCCAGCCGCCCTCGTCGTGCGCCGCCTCCACGAGCCGCGCGACCGCCGCCGCCTCGACCGGCACCTCGGAGAACGGCGACCGGTTCGTGTGCCGCCGCCGGATTTCCCGGTACAGCCGGTGCTGCTGCGGGTTCGCCGGCCGCGCCGCCGCCGGGGTGAGGCGCACCAGCACGCCCGCCCGCCCCAGCGCGTATTCCGCCGGAGCGCCCGCGACGGCCAGTGCCAGCCGGAGGTTGTACGCGGCGGCCCCGCACGACACCCGCACGGCCCGCCCGTCGGGGTCGCAGGCCGGCAGCCCGCGCCCCGGGTCGGCCAGCAGGTCGATGCCTGCCTGGGTACACCGGAATCGCCACGGCTGGCTGTTGTGAATCGACGGTGCCCAGACCGCGTCACCTACGGCCGCGGTGAAGACCTCCCAGTCCCATGCCAGCGCGTTCATGACCGGACCTACCTTTCCGCACCGATCCTCCCGAAACCTTCCGGCCCTTCCGGTCTACCCCGGCCGCGGCGTCACCGGGCCTGCATGACTGCGCCGATCTGTTTACGCCGGCGGCGGGGTCACCGGGCTTGCATGACCGCGCCGATCTTCTTGCGCCGGCCGCGGCGTCACCGGGCCTGCATGACCGCGCCGATCTTTTTGCGCCGGCGGCGGCGTCACCGGGCCTGCATGACCGCGCCGATTCGGCCGGCGACGCCGAAGCGGACCAGGGCCGCGGGCCGTCCGGCGCCGGCCGGGAGGCACCGCGGGAGCCACTGCGGCACCGAGGCCGGGGGGAACGCCGAGATGGACGTCGCCAGGCCCTCGGCGGTGGCGGTGAGCACGACCGCGGAGAGCGCCTCGCCGGCGGCCAGCCAGTCGCGCGGCTCGTCCCCGGCCGTGGCGATCACCGCCTGCCGGGCGAACGCCGCCGGCCCGCCCACCGCCGCGGGCGAGATGAGGTGCAGCTGCGCCCCCGACGCCTCGGCCGCGGCCCGCAGCATGCGCGCTGTCGCCGCCGGGACCGGCTCGTCGGCGAACCGCCGCCGGTCACTGTGGCGCTGCGCGATGGCCCGGCGCAGGCGCTCGGTCCGCGGGTCCCGCGGAATCGAACCGGTGTGGTGCAGGACCGCCATCACGTCCGGCTCCTCCGGCCGCGGCAGGCGGGTAACCTCGGCCCCGGCCCCGTCGGCGGCGAGCGCGATCAACGAGTGGTGGAGCGCCGCGCCGCAGCTGATGGTGAGCTCCCGCCCCTGCGGATCCTCGGGCGAGCGGAAGCGATGATCGGCGAGCAGTTCGGCCCGCTCGCCGTCGATGTGCCAGCGCCACGGCCGGGCATCGCCGAACGAGGGCGCCTCCAACGCGGCGAGCGCCGCCCGGGTCAGGGCGCGGGAGGCCGCACCGAGCCGCACCGCGGTCCCGCGGTCGGTGTAGTGGATCGCAACCATGGCGCGCTCCTCGGCATAACGGATGTACTTCTTGTTAGACAAAGGTGCCCCGCCGCGCCGCGCCCAGTCAGGGGCGAAGGTCCCGCCCCCGCCGGGCCGCGCGCCGCAGACTCCGCCCGTCATCCCCGCCCCCGGCAGTGCCGCCCACCACACCCCCACAACCGCGACCGCGTCACGATCCCCCCGCCCCCAACCGCACCAGCACCAACGTCGGGATCGCGACCGTGCCCCGCCACTCGCGACGGCGCCGCCGCCCCAGCGGCCCATCCGCGTCCAGCCCGTCCGCGTCCAGCCCGTCCGCGTCCTGGCGCGAGCGGCGCCCGGGTCCGAGCGCCCGGGGTCCGGGTCCGAGCGGCGCCCGGTCCGAGCGGCCCGGCCGCGCCCAGCTCGCCCGGCCCGCGCCCGGCTGGCCCGCGCCCGGCTGGCCCGCGCCCGGCTGGCCCGCGCCCGGCTGGCCCGCGCCCGGCTGGCCCGCGCCCGGCTGGCCCGCGCCCGGCTGGCCCGCGCCCGGCTGGCCCGCGCCCGGCTGGCCCGCGCTCGGCGCGAGCGGGACGTGGCACGAGCGCGACCTAGCGCGAGCGGCGCCTGGTCCGAGCGGCGCCTGGTCCGAGCGCGGCCTATCGAAAAGTCGGGCGCTCCGCGCCGCGACTTTTCGGACTTATACCCCGACAGGCGAAAAATCCGTTAAGTCGGGCGCTCCGCGCCCGACTTAACGGAATGCGCGACGCCGAGCCTCACTCGGCACACCGCGGCGGGCACGATCCCGGTGATCATCGCTCAGGCGCCGGGCGCCTCGGAGCACGGCGCAGCGACAGAAAGTCTCCGTGATCATGCTGAACCCGCCAGCGACACAACGGTTTCTCATGATCGCGGAGTGTTGATGTACACCCGTGTACCAGGACTCTCCGGGATCATGAAAAACCCGGGTCGCGGCCGCCGCGAGCATCATGATCGCGGAAACATTCGTCCGCCCTGGTCGGCCTCGGGTCGGATATTTCACCTGTCGGGCGAAATGTCGGGAATGTTCGTTGTGGCGCTCCGTGCAGGGGCGCCGCCGATGACAAGTGAGCTGGTCTGGGACCGGACGTGACGAGTGCCGTCCGGGGAGGAGTGGGCGGGGCGGGTCAGATTGGGATGTGCCAGGCGACGCGGGTGCCGCGGTCGCCGGCCGGGCCCAAGGTGCAGTCGCCGCCCAGGTCGGTGGCGCGGGCGCGGATGTTGGGCAGGCCGTTGCCGGTGGTCGGGGTGGTGTCCGGGTCGGCGTCTCCCGGGGTGGCTTCGGATGCGGCGGGGGGCAGGCCGCGGCCGTCGTCCTCCACCTCCAGGTCCAAGTTGCCGCCGGTGGCGGTGATCGTCACGCGGGCGGAGGAGGCCTGGGCATGCTTGGCGACGTTGCTCAAGGACTCGCGCAGGACGGCCAGCAGCGCGGTGCGGGCGGTGTCGGGCACTGCGGTGTCGACCGGGCCGTCGATGCGCAGCACCGGGCGGAAGCCCAGCGACTCCGCGGCCTCGTCGATCAGGTCGCGGATCTCCTTGCGCAGGCTGTGCTGGCCGGCGCCGCGCAGCTCGAAGATGGCGCCGCGGATGTCGCGGATGGTGGTGTCCAGGTCGTCGGTGACGCGGCCGATGCGCTCGCGGACGTCGTCCTGGGTGGCGCGGTACGCCGCGCCCTGCAGCTGCATGCCGGCCGCGAACAGCCGCTGGATCACCACGTCGTGCAGGTCGCGGGCGATGCGCTCGCGGTCGCCGACCACCGCCAGCATCTCGCGCTCGTCCTGGGCGCGGGACCGCTCCAGAGCCAGGGCCGCCTGGCCCGCGAACGTCTCGACCATCGCCAGCTCGACGCCCTCGGTGATGGTGGCGCCGCCCTTGCCGAAGGCGACCACCAGCGCGCCGAGGGCGACGCCGCCGACGGCCAGCGGGACCAGCAGGGCGGTGCCGGTCGGGAGCAGGATGGGCCAGTTGGCGGCGGCGCCCAGGTCGGTGATGACGGCGACGCGGCGGTGGCGCAGCACGTCGGCGAACTCGCTGCCGGCGACCGGGATGGACCAGCCGGCCGCGTCCTGCGGGCCGCCTTCGGCGACCTCGACGGTGAGGCGCTCGCCGTCCTCGCCGGCGAGCAGCACCATGGTCAGCTCGGCGCCGGCGACCTCGCGGGCGCGGGCGGCGACCAGCTCTAGGGCCTCGGTGCGGCGGACCTCGCCGAGCAGGACGCCGGTGATCTCGGCGGCGGCGACCAGCCAGCGCTGCCGGCGCTCGGCCTGGGCGTAGAGGCGCGCGTTGTCGATCGCGGCGCCGGCGGCCACCGACAGCGCCACCATGAGGTCCTCGTCGTCCTGGGTGAACTGCTCGCCGCCGTGCTTTTCCGCGAGGTACAGGTTGCCGAACACCTGATCGCGGATGCGCACCGGAACGCCCAGGAAGCTGTGCATGGGCGGGTGGTTGGGCGGGAAGCCGTAGGCGCGCGGGTGCTGGGTGATGTCCTCCAGCCGGATCGGGGTCGGCTCGTCGATGAGCAGGCCCAGCACGCCGTGGCCGCGGGGGAGCTCGCCGATGGAGTCGCGCTCGCCCCGGGTCACGCCGTGGTGGATGAACTCGACCAGCATGCGGTCGGAGCCGATCACGCCCAGGGCGCCGTAGCGGGCGTCGGCCAGGCGGCACGCCGCCTCGACGATGCGCTCCAGGGTGCTGTGCAGGTCGAGGTCGGAGCCGATGCCGACGACCGCGTCGAGCAGCGCCCGCAGCCGCTCCCGGCTGGTCATCACCTCGCCGACCCGCGCGAGCAGCTCCTGCAGGAGCGCGTCGAGGTCGACTCGGGACAATTCCGGCAGCGGCAGGGAGGTCACGGCTTCTTTTGTAGCAGCTTCGACGCGAGGACCGCGGCTTGCGTGCGCCGCTCGAGGCCGAGCTTGGCCAGCAGGCTGGAGACGTAGTTCTTCACCGTCTTCTCGGCGAGGAACATCCGCTCGGCGATCTCCCGGTTGGTCAGGCCCTCGGCGACCAGCAGCAGGATCTTGCGCTCCTGCTCGGTGAGGTCCTTGAACTCGTCGGGCTGCTCCGGGCCGCGCCGGATGCGCTCCAGCACCCGGGCGGTCACCGCCGGGTCGAGCAGGGACTGCCCGGCCGCGACCCGGCGCACCGCGTCGACCAGGTCCGTGCCGTGGATCTGCTTGAGCACGTAACCGGCGGCGCCCGCCATGATCGCGGCGAACAGGGCCTCGTCGTCGTCATACGACGTCAGGATCAACGCGTTGATCGTCGGGTCGACCGAGCGCACGTCCCGGCACACGTCGATGCCGCTGCCGTCGGGCAGCCGCCCGTCGAGCACGGCCACGTGCGGGCGCAGCGCCGGGATGCGGTGCGTCGCCTCGACGGCCGAGCCCGACTCGCCGACGACCTCGATGTCGCCCTCGCGCTCGAGCAGCTCGCGCAGGCCGAAACGGACCACCTCGTGGTCGTCGAGCAGAAACACGCGGATCATAGGTTCCTTCCTACCTGAACATTGTCACTGCTGGCCAGGCCGAAAGTCCCCAAGTTCGCTCACTGGCGTCTGGCGACCAGCACGGGGGCGTCGGCGTGCTGCAGCACCTGCCAGGCCGTGCCGCCCAGGCGGAGGTCCTCGAAGCCGCCCCGGCCGCGCGCGCCGACGACGACCAGCAGAGCGCCGGCGGCCTCGGCCAGCAGCACCGGTGCGGGCCGGCCCTCCACCGCGCGCGGCTCCACCTCGACGTTCGGGTACTTCGCCCGCCACGGCTCCAGGCTCGTGGCGAGGTCGCCGAGCACGGCCGCGCAGGCGCGGTCGGGGTCCGCCGAGCGGCCGAACCGCCGCGGCGGGCACTGCCAGGCGCGGACCGCTCGCACCGGCGCCTGCCGCAGCGCCGCCTCCTGGAACGCCAGCTGCAGCGCCGCTTCCCCCGCGTCGGAGCCGTCGGCGCCGACCACGACCGGGCCGTGCGCGGGCAGGACCGACTCGGGGCCGGCCCAGCGCTCCGCGTGGTGGATCACGAGCACCGGGCACGGGGCGTGCGCGGCCAGGTGGATGCCGACGCTGCCCAGTCGCAGCGACGGGAACCCGCCGATGCCGCGCCCGCCGACCACGACCAGGGCGGCGTGCCGGGAGTGCTCGAGCAGGACGGCGGCCGCGCTGCCGCGACGGGTGGCGGTGGTCACCTCCAGCCCGGGCTGCCACTGCCGCGCCTCGGCCGCGGCATCCAGCGTCAGGCGCTGTTCGTCGATGTCCTCCCGCGCCGGGTCGGGAGCCTCCAGTGCGTGGGCGATGCGCAGCGGGCGGCGCAGCCGGACGGCCTCGTCGGCGGCCCAGCGGACCGCGCCCGAGCCGGCCGGCGAACCGTCCACGCCCACGACGACTGGGCGCCGGTTGGTGTCCATGACGCCCTCCCTCGATCGAGAAACGGGTCGTTCACCTTTCACGGTGGCACCCCCGCACCGGCGGCGGCAGGGCCTCCGGTCCCGCCCGGGCCGGGACCGGCGGCCCGGGTCCGAGGGGCGGAGCCGGGTGGCACCTGTAGCGGCGGCGGCAGGGCCTCCGGTCCCGCCCGGGCCGGAGCCGGCGGCCCGGGTCCGAGAAGCCGAGCCCGGTGGCCCCGCAGCAGCGGCGGCAGGGCCGCGGGTCCCGCGCCGGCCGGGACCGATGGCCTACGCGCGGGCGGCGGAGCGGTCCGAGGATCGAGGCAGGGAAGGCAACCAGGCCGAGGACGCCGAGGAGGACGCCATGAACGACAACGACGTGGTCGTGGGCATCGACGGCACGCCGGCGAGCGACGCCGCGCTGCGCTGGGCCGCCGCGGAGGCGGACCGGTCGGGTCGGCGGCTGTGTGTCGTGCTCGCCCACCGGGCCGAGCCGCGGGCCCGGGAGCGGGCGGCGGTGCTGGTCGAGGCGGCGATCGCCGCGGCTCGCGCCGCCCGGCCGGGCCTCGCGGTCTGCGGGCGGCCGGTGCCCGGCGACGGGGTGGCCGTGCTGCTGCGCCTGGCCGCCGACGCCGGGCTGCTGGTCGTGGGCAGCCACGGGCACACCGCCCTGTCGGCCGCCCTGCACGGCGGGACCGGGCTGCGGGCCGCCATGGGCGCGCCGGGCCGGGTCGTCGTGGTACGCGGCCGGGTCGAGGCGGCCGACGGGCCGGTGGTGGTCGGCGTCGACGGCTCGCACCACGACAACCGCCTGCTGGCGGAGGCGTTCGAGGCGGCGGCGCGGCGCGGCTGCGAGGTGGTCGCGATCCGGGCGCTGACCCCGCAGGTCGCTCCCTGGGGCGTCGGCATCCCGCCGCTGGGCAGCAACCCGGTCCGGCTGCGCGCCACCCTGCACGCCGAGCTCTCCGACGACGTGCAGCGGTGGCACGAGAAGTACCCCACCGTGCCGGCCTTCGCCCGGATGCCCCTGGGCGATCCGGCCTCCGTGCTGCTCGACGCCTCCGCCGAGGGACAACTGCTGGTGATCGGCGGGCGGGCGCACGGCCCGGCCGGGGCACTGCTGTCCGGCTCGGTCGGCCAGCGCCTGCTGCACCACGCCGACTGCCCAATGCTGCTCGTGCACAACGACGCACCGGCAAAAGCGAGAAAACCCGTGCACAACGACGCACCGGCAAAGGCCTGAAAACAGCAGACAAGACAGCAGACAAAAAGGCCCCGGGCCAACCGGCCCGGGGCCAAACTCTCGGAGGTCAGGCGCTGGTGAGGGACTTGGACTCCTCGGGGACCGCGAAGCCCTGGCTGTTCGGGGTGCGGGCGGCGTGGAGGAGGCCGGCGGCGCCGAGGATGAACAGCAGGCCGGCGGCGAGGTAGGCGACCAGGGAGGCCTGTTCGGCCTTGGTGCCGAACTCGCTGAAGCCGTAGGAGGTCAGCAGCATGCCGCGCAGGCTCTCGCCCTTGAAGACGGTCTCCCGGTCGGTGTTGCTGGCGGTGAGCTGCTTCTGCAGGTCGGCGATGGCCGGGTCGTCGGGGTTGGCCTTCTGCGCGGCGGCGATCTTGGTCTTCAGTTCGGTCTGGACGTCGCCGAGCTGGGCGTAGGTCTTGCCGCCGCCGATGGACTTGAGGTGCAGTCCGATGAACTCGTTGGCGTAGCATTCGGCCTGCTTGCCGGTGGTCAGCTGCTGGCCGGCGTACTTGACCAGGCAGGCGGACTCCTTCTCCTCGGGGGTGAGGGTGTCGGCGGTCTTGAAGCTGATCTGCTGCTGGCTGAGCTGGTCCTTGACGTAGTTCTTGGCGAAGTTCGCGTTGCTGGTCAGGACCAGGCCGGCGACCAGCAGGAGCCCGGCCAGGATCACCAGGCCGGCGCCGACGATGATGTCGAGAGTCTTGCGCTTCATGGGGCCCTCCTGGGCTTCCCGGGTGGCGTTTCGCTGTGTCGCCAACAGCGTGCGGCCCGGCGCGCAAGACCGGTTAGAGGACAACCACCCGGCCTGGGAGGACCTACGACCTGCCGCGGCGGCGCCGAGTGGCCGGCTGCGGGTCGGGGCGGCCGCGGGTGCTGTTCGCGGTACGCCCGCGGACAATCCCGATCATCTCCTCGACCAGCTCGGTGTGCCCGTCGCGCGGCCACGCCAGGGCGACCGACGACGCCGGGGCGCCGGTGAGCGGCCGGTAGGTCAGGTCCCGCCGGTGGTACAGCCGGGCCAGCGACTGCGGCACGACGAGCAGCCCGGCGCCCGCCGCCACCAGCTCGACGGCCTCCGCGGTGGTCGCGGGCCGATAGCCGGCCGCCGGGGGCGGGGCGGGCCGGGGCAGCACGTCGTCGAGGGGGTACAGCAGGGGCTCGTCGAACTCCGCGACCTCGGCCGGGGTCAGCTCGTCGGCGGCGGCCAGGGCGTGGTCGCGCGGGATCACCACGACCGTGGTCTCGGTGTACATCGGAATGGCATGCAGCGCCTCCCGGTCCACCGGCAGGCGGACGAGCCCGGCGTCGGCCCGCCCCGGCATCAGCCCGGGCGCGTCGGCCGCCTCGGCCGGCACGACCTCCAGCGGCGTCGCCGGCACCCGCTGCGACCAGGTGCGCAGCCACCGATCCACGACGACCCCGGGCACCACCACGAGCCGGAAGCTGGTAGGCACCTTGCAGAGCCTACCGGCGGGCCGGCCGCTACCCTGGCCGGGTGAGCAAGCCGAGGAAGCCCCAGGTCTTGAAGCCCGCCACGGCCGCGGCGAAGCTCGACGTCTATCTGCCGGCCACCCCGCGGGAGTTCCAGGAGGGCCAGGTCTCCCGCGACGAGCTCGACGAGCTGCAGCGCAACCCGCCGCAGTGGCTGGTCGACCTGCGCCGCGACGGCCCGCACCCGCGCAACGTGGTCGCGGCCCGGCTGCGGGTCTCCAACAGCGGCCTGGCCCGCGGCGGGGTCACCGAGGCGCTCACCACCGCCGAGATCAACGCGCTCGCCGCCGACCCGCCCGAGTGGCTGGTCCGGGAGCGGGAGTCCTACGCCGAGGTCCGCCGCGAGCAGCGCCGCATCGAGGAGCGCCGCCGGGACGGGGCCGGCTAGACGCAGTCGGACTCCAGGCGGACCTCCTGGTCGTGGCAGTGCTCGTCGTGGATGTAGATGCCACCGCGGAACAGCGACACCACCGCGCCGACGGCGGAGAGGGCGGCGGCGACGAGGAAGACCACCACCAGGCCGTCGTGGAACGGGCCGGAGATCACCTGCGGCAGGTAGGTCCGGCCGGTCACGGTCGTGACGGTGGCCGCCGGCAGCGTCCCCAGCACGCCGGCGTTGGCCAGCAGCGAGGCGATCGGGTTGACCCCGAGGAACGCGGCGAACAGTAGCCCCACCGGGGGCACGGCGGCGACCGTGGCCGCCGCGTGCGCGGGCACGCCCTGCGCCGCGAGGTCCTGGCCGAGGACCTCCGGCAGCGAGCGGGACAGCCCGGCGATGAGCAGCGAGAAGAACACGCCCACGGACAGCACCATGCCGGCGTTCTGGAAGGTCGCCCGCACCCCGGAGGCGACCCCGCGCTGGCCGGCCGGCACCGCGTTCATCACCGCCGTCGTGTTCGGCGCGGAGAACAGGCCCGAGCCGACCCCGTTGGCCACCAGGAGCACCGCGAACAGCGGGTAGCTGAAGTCCACCGGCAGCAGCAACAGGCCGACGAACGTCAGCGCCATGAGGCTCAGGCCGCCGGTGGCGAGCAGCTTCGCGCCGTAACGGTCGGACAGGTAGCCCGAGACCGGGCCGGCGGCGATGAACCCGAGGGTCAGCGGCACCAGGTAGATGCCGGCCCACAGCGGGGTCTCGGCGAAGTCGTAGCCGTGCAACGGCAGCCAGATCCCCTGCAGCCAGATGATCAGCATGAACTGCAAACCACCTCGGGCCACGGCGTTGAGCAGCGCGGCCAGGTTGCCGGTCCAGAACGCCTGGATGGTGAACAGGCGCAGGTCGAACATCGGCTGCGCCACCCGTGACTCGATCACGCAGAACGCGACCAGCAGCAGCCCGCCGCCGGCGATGCCGCCGACGACCATGGGGTTCGTCCAGCCCTCGGTGTGGCCGCCGTACGGCTGGATCCCATAGGTGATCGCGGCCAGCACGGCGGTGAGGCCCACCGCGAGGGTCAGGTTGCCCAGCCAGTCGATCCGGACGCCCTGCGTCCTGCGCGCGGTCTCGTGCAGGTTACGGTACGCCCACCAGCCCCCCACCACCCCGACCACGACGCTGACCCAGAAGATCGCCCGCCAGTTCCACGCCGACAGCACCCCGCCCAGGATCAGCCCGATGAAGCTGCCCGCCAGCCCGGCGACCTGGTTGACGCCGAGCGCCGTGCCCCGCTGCCGGGCCGGGAACGCGTCGGTGATGATCGCCGTGGAGTTCGCCATCAGCATCGCCCCGCCGACGCCCTGCGCCAGGCGCCAGCCGATCAGCCACAGCGCGCCGCCCTTGCCGCCGGCCGGGGTCAGCGCCAGGGCGACCGACGCCGCCGCGAACACCAGGAAACCGGCCCGGTAGACGCGCACCCGCCCGAAGAGGTCGCCCAGCCGCCCGAGGGTGACCACGAGCACGGCGGTCACCAGCATGTACCCCATCAGCATCCACAGCAGGTAGCTGACGTTGCCCGGGGCGACGGGGTCGAGGTGGATGCCGTCGAAGATCGCCGGCAGCGAGATGATCACGATAGAGGCGTTCACCGTCGCCAGCAGCATGCCCAGCGTGGTGTTCGACAGCACCGACCACTTGTGAACCTCGGCCATGACCGGCCCCGCTACCCGCCGTTTGCCCCCGGCACACCTGGGTAGCCCGATGCTCGTGATCGGTGAGCGGCTACCGCGCCGGGAGGACGACCGGCTCGTCCGCGGCACCGGCCGGTACGTCGCCGACCTGCGCGAACCCGGCTGCCTCGACGCCGCGTTCGTGCGCAGCGACCTCGCCCACGCCGCCCTGCTCGGCGTCGATCTGGCCGCCGCCCGCCGGGTGCCCGGCGTCGCCGGCGCCTGGTCGGCCGCCGACCTGAGCCTGCCGGAAACGCCGCCGATGCTGGAGCCGGAGACGGTGGCGGGCCGGCCCTGGCCGCCGCTGGCCACCGACCGGATCCGCTACCACGGCGAGCCGCTCGCCATCGTCGTCGCCGCGAACCGGTACGTCGCCGAGGACGGCCGGGACGCCGCCCGCGTCTCCGCCGAGGCGCTCCCGGTGCTGCTCGACCCGGCCGAGGCCGCCGAAAGCGACGTCGAGCTGTTCCCCGGCCGCTCCAACGTGGCCGTCGACCGCGACTTCGGCCCGCCCATCGACGACGGCGTCTGGCGGCGCGCGGCCGTGGTGGTGGAGGCGAGCTACCGCCAGCAGCTGCTGGCCCACACGTACATGGAGCCCAAGGCGATCCTGGTGCGCCCCGAGCCCGGCGGCGGCCTGACGGTGTGGGCCTCCCACCAGGCGCCGCACCGGCTGCGCCGCGACCTGGCCGGCGGCTTCGGGCTGCCCGAGGAGCGGATCCGGGTGATCGTGCCCGACGTCGGCGGGGCGTTCGGCGGCAAGAGCGAGACCTGGCCGGAGTACCTCGCCGTGGTCGCCGCCGCCCGGCGGCTCGGCCGGCCGGTGCGCTGGATCGAGGACCGCGCCGAGTCCCTCGCCGGCCCGCCGCACGGCCGGGGCCAGAACCAGCGGACCCGGATGGCTGCCGACGCCGACGGGAAGATCCTCGCCTACGAGCTGCACATCGACGCCGACGTCGGCGGCTACCCGCACACCGGCGCGTTCGTGCCCGTGGCGACGTCGATGATGGCCACCGGCGCCTACGCCATCCCCCAGGTGCACGTGCGCACCCGGACCGTGGTGACCAACACCGCGCCGACCAGCCCATACCGGGGCGCCGGCCGGCCCGAGGCGGCGGCGGCCATCGAGCGCACCGTCGACCTGCTCGCCGAGCGGCTCCGGCTGGACCCGGCCGAGCTGCGCCGGCACAACTTCATCAGGCCGCAGGACTTCCCGTACCGCACCCTGACCGGCTTCACCTACGACAGCGGCGACTACGCGGGCGCGCTCGGCGTCGCACTGCGCGAGCTGGACTACACCGGCTGGCGCGCAGAGCAGGCCCGCCGGCGGGCGGACGGCGGCCTCCCGCTCGGCATCGGCCTGAGCACCTACGTGGAGCGCTCCGGCACCGGCGAGGAGTTCGGCGCCGTCGAGGCCTGCCCCGACGGCACCTTCGTCGCGCTGTCCGGCTGCTGCTCGACCGGCCAGGGCCACGAGACGTCGTTCCCGCAGGTCGTGGCCGCGGTGCTGGGCGTGGACGCCGAGCGCGTCACGCTGGTGGAGGCCGATACCGCGGTGGTACCCCGGGGGATCGGCTCGTACGCGAGCCGTTCGATGCAGACCGGCGGCGCCGCGCTGTACCGGGCCGCGGGCAAGCTCGTCGAGGCCGCCGTGCACCGCGCCGCCGAGGCGGGCGGCGTGCCGGCCGGCGAGGTGGAGTACAAGGCCGGGGAGCTGCACGCCGGCGGGCGGACGACGACCCTGGCCGAGCTGGCGGCCGCGGGCGAACCGCTGCGCGCCGAGCACGTCGAGGACTCGCCGGAGGCGTTCCCGTTCGGCGCGTACGCCGCCGTGGTCGAGGCCGACCCGGAGCTCGGCGAGCTGCGCGTGCTGCGGCTGGTCGCCGTCGACGACTACGGCGTCGTGGTCAACCCGCTCATCGTCGGCGGGCAGGGGCTCGGCTCGACCGTGCAGGGCATCGGCCAGGCGCTGTGCGAGGACCTGCGCTACGACCCGGACGGCCGGGTCGCCACCCGCGGGCTGCTGGACTACCTGATCCCGACCATGTCCGAGGTACCGCCGCTGCGCTTCGCCGAGACCTGCACGCCGAACCCGAACACCCCCCTCGGCGCCAAGGGCGCGGGGGAGGCCGGGTGCATCGGCGCGCCGCCCGCGATCGTCAACGCGGTCGCCGACGCCCTCGGCCCGGCCGCCCGCGGCCGGCTGCAGCTGCCGCTCACCCCCTACACCGTGTGGAGCGCCGCCCGATGAAGCCGGCACCGTCCTGGGAGCGCCGCCCGATGAACCCCGGACCGTCCTGGAGCGCCGCCCGATGAGGCCGGCACCGCCCTGGGGCGTTGCCCGATGAAGCCGGCGCCGTTCGACTACGTCGCCGCCCGCAGCGCCGGCGAGGCGCTCGCCGCGCTCGCCGACGGCGACGGCCGGGTGCTCGCCGGCGGCCAGAGCCTCGTGCTGGAGATGAACTACCGCACCGCCCGGCCGCGCAGACTGGTCGACGTCAACCGGGTGCCCGGCTTCGACCGCCTCGAGGCGGCGGACGGCACGCTGCGGGTCGGGCCGCTGGTCCGCCACCACACGTTCGCCGACGGGGCCGTCGCCGGGCCGCTCGGCGCGCTGCTGTCCCGGGTCGCCCACCACATCGCCCACCCGCCGATCCGGGCCCGCGGCACCATGCTCGGCAGCCTCGCCTACGCCCACCCGGCCGCCGAGTGGCCCGCCGTCGTCACCGCGCTGGGCGGGCGGCTCGAGCTCGAAAGCGCCGCGGGACGGCGGACGGTCGACGCGGAGACGTTCTTCGCCGGGCCGTTCCGCACCGCGCGGCGGCCGGACGAGCTGCTGCGTGAAGTACACCTGCCGCAGCTGCCGCAAGGTTCCACGGTCGGGTTCGCCGAGCACCGGCGCACCCACGCGAGCTTCGCCCAGCTCGCCGTCCTCGCCGCGGTCACGCTCGCCGGCGGCCGGGTCATCGCGGCCTCCGTGGGCCTGGTCAACGCCGCCGACCGGCCGGTGCGGGCCCGGGCCGCCGAGGCCGCCCTGCGCGGGCAGCCGCTGGACGACGCCGCCATCGCGGCCGCAGCCGACGCCGCCGCGCACGTCGACGCCGACCCGCGGCCGCAGCCCTACACCGACCTGGCCTACCAGCGCCACGCCGTGGCCGTGCTCACCCGCCGGGCGCTGGCGCAGGCCCGCGGCCCGCAACCGGACGGAGGCTGACCCGTGCAGATCGCGCTGACCGCCAACGGCCGCCGCTTCGACCTCGACGTCGAAGCGCGCCGCACCCTCGCCGACGCCCTGCGCGACGACTGCGGCCTGACCGGCACGCATCTCGGCTGCGAGCACGGCGTGTGCGGCGCCTGCACGGTGCTCGTGGACGGTACGGCGGTGCGCTCCTGCCTGATGTTCGCGGTGCAGTGCGACGGCGCCCAGGTGCGCACTGTGGAAGGCCTGGCGGGCGAGGACGGCGCGGCGCACCCGCTGCAGGCCGCGTTCTCCGCCGAGCACGCGCTGCAGTGCGGCTTCTGCACCCCCGGCTTCCTGATGCTCGCCGCCGGCGCCCTGGAGGCCGACCCGGGCCTGGCCGCCGACCCGGACCGGCTGCGCGAGCTGCTCACCTCGAACCTGTGCCGGTGCACCGGCTACGAGCCGATCCGCCGCGCGGTGATCGCCGCCGCGCGGGCGATGACCCCGCGCGCCTAGGAACAGGTCAGCTCGGCGCACAGCGGCGGCAGGACCCGGGCGAAGCCGGCGCTCGCGAACTGCCAGTTGTGCCCGCCGGGCGCGACGAACCGGTGCGTGACCACGCCGTCCCGGACGGCGTCGGCGGCCAGCCGCTTCCCGGCCGCCACGCCGGGCCGGTCGTCCGCGCCGGCCCCGAACCACAGGGTGACGCCCGGGTACCGGCGGGCGTCGAGCAGCCGGGCCGGGTCGTGCGCCCGCTCGGCGGCGGCGTCCCCGCCGTACAGCGCGGCGAGCGTGTGCGCCGGCCCGCCCAGGCTGGGCCGGGGGTCGCCGCCGAGGTCGACGGCGTGCCGGTAGACGGCCGGGTGGCGCAGCACCAGGTCCAGGGCGCAGGTGCCGCCCTCGGAGAAACCGGCCACGCCCCAGCCGGCGGCGTGCCGGATCCCCAGGGTGCCGGTGACGAAGGCCGGCACGTCGACCGTGAGGTACGTCTCGGCCGCGCCGTGCGGGCCGTCGACGCATTCGGTGTCGCCGGTGGCGGAGCCGTTCTGGTCGACCACGACGAGCACCGGCGCCCGGCCCCGGTGGGCGGCGGCGAACGCCTCGTCGGTGGCCTGCGCGTGCCCGGAGCGCAGCCAGTTGATCGGGGCGCCCGGCGTGCCGGCCAGCAAAACCAGCACCGGCAGGGTGGCGCGGCCCGGGCCGAAGTACGCGGGCGGCAGGAACACCGCACCGGGCCGGTGCCGGAAGCGCGACCGGGTGGCCGGCGCGTCGAGGGCCACGGCGACGCCCCGGGCGGGCCGGCCCCGCCCCACCGCGCCGGCCAGGGCACCGGAGTGGCCGAGCGCGTCGCCGAGGTCGGGCCATACGCCGTACCGCTGATCGATCAACATGAACCCGCCGATCAGCGTCAGCGGCACCGCGGCCACGGCCGACGCGCGCCGCCACCGGCCCGCCCGGCGCAGCACCAGCGGGAGCCCGGCGAGGGCCGCGAACCCGGTGCCCACCCAGAGAGCGAACGACGGCGGGTACCCGTCGGTCACCGTCCCGGTCGCCCGCAGCGCGACCGCGACCGCGGCGACCAGCGCGGCCACGCACAACAGCAGCACCGGCAGCGTGCGGGTGCGCCACCGGCGGTCCCGGCCCCACAGGGCGGCGAGCAGCAGCGCGCCGCCGGCCGTCTCGACCCCGCCGGCCACCCGCCCGTCGAGCAACGGCACCCCGTCGAGCAGCCCGGCCCAGGCGGCCCCGGCCAGCCCGGCCACCCCCGCCGCGGCGAGCGCCGCGCCGGCCGCCCGGCCGATCCCCACGACTCCCATGCAAGCGCGGCCCCGGCCGGCCCGGGACCCTCGCCGCGGGTGGCGAGGCCCGAAACTTGCCAGGACAGGCTTGCTGCTGTCGCTCGCGACGCCGGGGCCGCGCTCCGGCAAGGCGCTGGGCGAGCACTTCACCGCGGAGGGTCACCGCGATCCGCCGGGCCGCGCCCCTCATCGAGCGCCTCGCGCAGCTGCTGTGCTCGCCTCGACGGCGGCCGCGGCCGGCGGTTCACGACGCCGTTGTTCGCCAGCTCGGCACTGGACCGGTCAACCTGCGGATCGCCGGGGTCGCCAGCGCGTCGGTCGGCATGCCGGGGCGGACGAATGTCTCCGTGATCATGCTCTTCGCCGTGGCCGCGCCCCGGATTTTTCATGATCCAGGAGACTTTCGGTACACGGGGGTACATCAGCGCTCCGTGATCATGAAAAACCTCGGTGTCGGCGGCGGGTACGGCATGATCGCGGAGACTTCCGGTCGCTGCGCCCTGGTCCGCGGCGGCCGGCGGCCGGCGGCCGGCGGGTGGCGGGTGGCGGGTGGCGGGTGGCGGGTGGGACGTGATCGCCGACTGCGGCCGCGGTCGGCGCCCGGGCGGGGTCGGGTTGCGGGTCGGTGCCACGATCGCGGTGTGAGCGACTTCCGCCCGGGTGAGTGGTCGTATCTCCTCCTCGCCCTGCTGCCGCCGGCCGCCGGGCTGGCGTTCCTGCGGGCGCTGTGGCTGTCCGGCGACGTCACGGACGGGTGGGTGTGGCTCTGGGCGAGCCTGGTCGCCGGGCTCGCCGCGGGTGCGGTGCTCGCGCCCTACCTGCGGACCCGGCCCCGCGTGGTGTACCGCTCGCCACAGACCGTGACCGCCGTGGCGCTGGCCGCGTTCGGCCTGCCGACCCTCGGCGACCTCGACGTCGCGCCGGCCTTCGCGCTGCCGATCGTGGCGGTCATCGCCGGTCTGGCGTTGGTCGCGACCGTCGTCAGCGCGCTGTGGATCGCCGGGCACTACACGATCGAGGTCCGGCACCGGGCGACGGTGTGCGCGGGCTCCGCCGGCGACGACGACTTCTACCAGGCCGGCTGCGAATGCGGCTGGCGCAGCGCGCGCTGGCCCATGACCGCGGACGACGACTCCGAGGAGCGGGCGTTCGCCGCCGCCCGCGGGCACACCCCCAGCGTCCGGCGCACCGTCGCGGTCGGCTCCTGGCCGCCGTTCGACTAGGAATGCTCCGGCTCACCAGGGGCGTCGCGCGGCGCGCCGCCCTGGTGTGCGGGGCCGGGGGCGACCTGGTGCAGACTGGCCGGGTGAGTCGAGCCAGCCGGCCCCGCCGGGGCAAGCAGAGTTCAAGATCTGGCCGCCGCCCCGATCTGGTCGTGGTGCGCGGGGCGGAGGAGCCATGCGGCTGTCCCGCGTGTTCGGGCGAGGAGCCGGATCCCGGGCAGTTGCTCGCCGAGTTGGTGGACGCGGCCGCCGACCTGGCCGGCCGCGAGGACCCGCTGGAGGCGGAGCTGGCGGGCGCGCTGTTCGTGGCGGCGCTGGTGGGCGGCGACGACGATGACGTGTCCGCGTTCGCCGGGGCGTTCATCCCGGCGATCGAGGCGCGTGGCGGTGACGCGGCCCTGATGATGCTGACCGCGATCGGCGCCGCGGCCTGCGCGGGTCCCGAGCCGGTGGCGAAGGCGGCGGTGGCGGCGGCCGGCCGGCTGGCCGCCGGCGGCATTCCCGTGCCACCCTGGGCCCGGGAGCTGGAGCAGCCGGTGGTCGCCGGCAGCTTCGCCCGGCTGTATGACACCGACGGGAGCATGTCGGTGCTGGCCGGCTCGTTCCGCCGGGCCGGCCGCGAGCACGCGTTGATATTGGCGGTGGATCACGGCGACTGCGGCGCCGCCCAGGACATCGTCATGCTGGACGCCGCCGAGCTGCCGGCGGCGCTGGACGACATCCGCGACCGCGGCCGCCGCGAGGGCCTGATCATCAAGACCCAGACGCTGGCCGCGCCCGAGTTCCGCTGGCACGTCGAGCAGGCGATGCGGGTGCGCGCCGAGCACGACGCCGAGAACGGTGACGATGACGGCCCGGACGAGGCGGACCTGCTCGACGAGGAGCACGGGCCCGGGTATCCGGTGCTGGCGGTGCTGGCCCGGGCGCGGTTGGATGCCCTGCCGCCGCCGCGGCAGCCCAGGGGCGCGGTGGTGTCCGGGCACGGACCCGGTGGCCAGGACGCCCTGGTCGCGCTCCAGCAGCTGGTCAGCATGGTCGCCCGTTCGAGCGGCCGCTCCGCTGTCGCTCCCGGCTTCCCGACCGGCCGGGCGCAACCGGCGAAGCTCCCGGCGAAGCGGCGCAAGACGGCCGGCCCGGCGCCGGTGTACCAGATCAAAGTGAGCCTGCGGGGAGCGAAACCGCCCATCTGGCGGCGGCTGCTGGTGCCCGCGGACATCACCCTGGCCCGGCTGCACACCACCGTGCTCGCGGCGTTCGACTGGCATGGCGGGCACATGCACGCGTTCGAGACGCCCTTCGGCACCTTCGGGCGCGCCGACCGCGAGCTGGGGCACCGGGCGGACGGTTCGGTGACGCTCGAGCAGGTCGCGCCGCAGGAGAAGGACAAGATTCGGTATACCTACGACTTCGGCGACGACTGGGCCCACGACATCGTGGTCGAGAAGGTCCTCGACCACGATGCGACGGTTGCCTATCCGCGGTGTACCGGCGGAAAGCGGGCCGCCCCGCCCGACGACTGCGGCGGCCTCTGGGGATATGCGGAGCTCGTGGAGGTGCTGGCCGACCCGTCGCACCCGGAGCACGGGGAGCGGCTGGAGTGGCTGGGCCTGACGGATGCGAGCCAGTTCGCGCCGGACGCCTTCGACGCGGAGGAGGTGAACCGCCGGCTGGGCGCCCTGCGCTGAGCCGGCGGCCGGCCGGTCCGGGCGG
Source organism: Dactylosporangium sp. CA-092794 (assembly GCF_050948465.1). Lineage (NCBI taxonomy): Bacteria > Bacillati > Actinomycetota > Actinomycetes > Micromonosporales > Micromonosporaceae > Dactylosporangium > Dactylosporangium sp. CA-092794. The sequence continues at coordinate 4,048,970 of NZ_CP192044.1, forward strand.
ACCGCCCTGCGCGTTGCCCCTGGTCTCCATGCTGGCCGGACGCAGAGGCGAAGGCCTGAACGGCGCGGGCGGGGCCCCGGCTCGGCCGGGGCCCCGTCGCGGGTGGTGCGGTTAGTTCGGGGCTCCGTTGAAGACGAACTGCGAGCCCGGTTCCTTGACGACGCTGCCCGTCGCCGAGTTGGTGATGGTGACGTTGGTCAGCGTCGCGCTGCCGCGGGCGCTGCCCATGGCCAGGATCCCGGCGCCGTTGTTGGACTTGTCGATGCGGACGTTGGTGATGGCCACGTTCGGGTAGGCGCCACTGCCCGCCTTGAACTGGATGCCGTCATAGGTCGAGTCGATGACGTCGGTGTCGCGGATGGTGACGCCGGGGATGTCGCCCTGCGGGGAGAACAGGGTGATCGCGCCGAACTTCTGCTGCTCGCCCCAGAAGACTCCGCCGCAGCGGTACAGGCCGTTGTTGGCGATGGTCGTGGTGCCGGAGAACGGGATGGGGGAGTGGTCGGTGGCGAGCATGATGCCGGGGTAGTTCATCGTGTCCGAGATCAGGTTGTTCTCGATCGCGTTGCCGTATCCGCCGTACACCGCGATGCCGTTGGCCCGCCAGGGCAGCTGCACCGTGTTGTTCGTGAAGTGGTTGTCGTGGCCGATGTCGACCGACTGGTCCTTCACGTACGTGCTCGACCACACGGCGAGCGAGTCGTCGCCGGTGGTGCGGAACGACGAGTTGAACACCGTCGAGTTGCGCGAGCCGTTGGAGAAGTTGATGCCGTCGGCGAACGTGTCGCGGATGCGCATCCCGCTGAACTGCAGGCCGTCGGCCGGGTTCCAGTAGGCGGGCGTGTCGGAGTAGTCGCGGCCGACCCACGCGCCGACGTTGGTGTGCTCGATCCACACGTTGCTGATCTTCGTGTTCTTGCCGAAGCGGCCGTTGAGCCCGTGGCCGCGGTCCTTGCGGTTGGTCGTGTCGCCGAAGATGGCGATGTCGGAGAGCTGGACGTTGTCGTCGATGTCGAAGCCGACGTTGCCCTCGTGCGGGTGGTTGATGTTGCCGACCACGTTCTGCGGCTCGGTGGTCGTGTACAGCTGGGAGTACCACATCCCGGCGCCCTTGATGACGGCGTTGCGGATGCCCTTCTGGTTGTACTGGCCACGGGTCGGGTCCGGGGTCAGGATCTTCTGCTCCTGCCGCCACTGCCCGGCCGGGATCCACACGCAGCTGATGACGCCGTTCTGGTCGTCCATCACCGCCTGCTGGATCGCCGCCGTGTCGTCCTGCCCGTCGTCGGGCACGGCGCCGTACTGCGTGATCGACGTGCACTCGGCGGGCTTGTTCAGCTGCGGCGCCACCTGCTCCAGGTCGATCAGGTCGATGACGTAGTACGCCGCGCTGTCACCGTTGTCGCGCTGCAGCTTGAACCGGGTGCCGACCGGGTAGCTGGTGGACAGCAGCGCGTGCGACTCGTCGAAGAGCCGGCGCGCGTCGCTGCCCGGGGAGTTGGACAGGCTCTCGGTGTCGTCGGTCGTGCCGTACAGCCAGCTGAAGTGCGAGGAGAACGTCAGCTTCTGCACGAAGACGTCGTTGGCGTAGAGGCTGATCGTGTAGTTCTGCCCGCCGCCGGACGGCGAGTCCGGCACCGAGTTGCGCACCACGATCGAGTTGGTCTGGTTGGTCGAGGTGAACTGCACGTACTGCCCCTGCGCGTCGAGGCGCACCGACTTGCGGCCCGAGGACTCGGTGCCGAAGTTGGTGTGGCCGAAGGTGCGCAGCGGGTCGGCGGTCAGCAGCGTGCCGGTGTAGGTGCCGTTCTCCGCCTCGTACTCGGTGTACGGCACCGCGGCGCCGCGACCGACCACAATGGACTGCGACAGCGAGTTGTTGGTCTCGCTGGTCTCGGCGACCACTCCGGTCGCGTCGGCGGTGGCGACGATGGTGGCCCCGCCCGCGACCGCGGTCCAGGTGCCGGGGATCGCGACCGTCACGCTCTGCCCGGCGCCGATCGTGCCGGTGTTGGCGTTCAGGGTGGTACCGCCGACCGCCACGCGGGTGACCGTGGTGGCGGTGACCGCGGTGGTGCCGCGGTTGTTCACCACCACGCTGAAGGAGACCGCGGCGCCGGCGGCCGGGCTGGCCGGGTTGCTGGCGATCGAGAGCACCTGCAGGTCCGGGCCGGGCGCCTGGGTGACGACCAGCGAGGTGGCGGCGGTGAGGCTGTTGTTGTCGTTGTTCTGCTCGATGACGGTGTTCGTGGGATCCACCGTCGCGCTCACCGGGTACGTCCCGATCGGCCGGGTGCCGGCGTTGAACGTGACGGTCGTGGACGCGCCCGCCTGCAGCGCGCCGACCGCGGCGCTGCCCGCGACCGTGCCGCCCAGGGCGAAGTTCACGGTGGTGGCCGGTGCGGCGGCGGTACCGCTGTTGCTCACCGTGGCCGACAGCGTGATCGGGGTCGTCTCGTTCACCGACGACGGCGACCAGGACACGCCGGTGACCACGAGGTCGGGGTTGGGCGCCATGGTGCCGATCGCCTGCAGCTCGGCCACCTGACCGCCGGGCGCGCCGGTGTTGGAGAAGAACTGCAGCTGCACGTCGGCGACCCGGGCGCTGACCGCGATCGTGACGCTGTTCTGGTTGCCCGACGGGCTGAACGCGTAGTCGGTGCGGGCCGCCAGCGTGGTGAACCCGGTCGCGGACTGCTCGCGGCCGAGCACGGCGAAGTTCTGCGTGCGCGCGCCCCAGGCGGTGTCCGGGTTGAGCTTGACCACGAGCGAGGTGAGGTCGGCGTTGGCGCCCAGGTGCAGCGTCAGCGTCGAGGTGAAGCCGTTGGACTCCCAGTAGGTGGTGACGTTGCCGTCGTTGGCGTTGGCCGCGGCGAACGTGAACACCGACGACGACGCCTCGATCGCCTTGCCCACGGCCAGGTTCGTGCCGCCGGGCGGGGTGGTGCCGGTGCGGGTCACGTGGTTGCTGTCGGCGGACTGGTTGCCGGCGGTGTCGTTGGCGCGCACCCAGTAGGTCACCGTGGCGGTGGTCGGCTGGGTGTCGGTGTAGGTCAGCACGCCGGCGCCGGTGGTGGTGCGGGCCGTGCCGTTGGCGTAGACGGTGTAGCCGGCGATGCCCAGGCTCGACGAGGACGCCGTCCAGGTCAGCGTGATCTGGCCGGGCGTGGGCTCGGTGAAGGCCAGGTTGCCGGGGGCCGTCGGCGGCTGCGGCGGGACGACGTCGGTGCCGTAGACCTCGAACTCGGACACCTGCCCCGCGTTCTGCACGCTGTTCGCGGTGAAGTTCAGCCGGACGTACCGCGCGTTCGCGGCCCCGAAGCTGATGGTGACCGTGTTCGCGGCGCCCGGGTTGAACGCGTACTGCGCGGAGGCGACCAGGTCGGTGAAGTTCGTCCCGTCACTGCTGCCGCGCACCGCGAAGGTCTGGTTGCGCGCGCCCCAGCCGGTCGGCAGCTTCACCACGACCTGGTTGACCTGCCGCAGCGAGCCGAGGTCGACCTGGATCCACTGCGGGAACGCCCCGCCGTTGCTCTCCCAGTAGGTGCCCTGGTTGCCGTCGACGGCGTTGCCGGCGGGGAAGCCGCCGACGCTGCTGCTGGCGCTGGTGGGCTTGCCGGCGGCCAGGTTCGGCCCGGTGGTGGTGCCGCCGCCCGCGCCGTACACCTCGAACTCCGACAGCTGCGCGGCGGGCCAGCCGTTGTTCGCGGTGACGTTGACCCGCACGTAGCGCGCGGACGCGGCGGTGAAGTTGACGGTGACGGTGTTGGCGGTGCCGGGATCGAAGACCCGGCCGGCCGACGCGGACAGGTCGGTGAAGTTCGTGCCGTCGGTGCTGCCGCGCACGCTCAGCGTCTCGGTGCGCGTGCCCCAGCCGGAGGGCAGCTTGAGCACGACCTGGTCGACGCTGGTGGCGCTGCCCAGGTCGAGCTGGATCCATTGCGGGAAGGCGTTGTTGGGGCTCTCCCAGTAGGTGGCGGCGTTGCCGTCGTTGACGTTGGTGGCCACGTACTGGCCGTTGACGCCGCTGGCGGTGACGGTCTTGCCCAGTGCGAGGTTCGGCCCGCCGGCGGCGTGGGCGGGGGTTGACGCGACGGCGGCGCCGCCGGTGGCCAGCACGGCCGCCAGGGCGCCGGTGAGCAGCCTCAGTCGAGACTTCATGGGGGTGTCCTCTGCTCCGTTCGGACGACAGCATGGATCGCCCCGCGACCCTGCGCAGGCGGTTGGCGGTGGCACCTGCCGGAAGTTGCAGAAGAATGCCAACTTCTTGCGGACGGGGGAATCTAAGATTGCAGATATTTGGGCATTTCGTCAACGTACATGGTGTGCCGTTTTCCGCAGCACGCTCGAAATAGGGGTGAAACCGGGCACTGCCGTGAGGGCCATCTCACGCGGAGTTGTTCCGGATGAAACCGCGCCGAAACATCAGATTCCTTCACTGTTCCGCATCGCCAAGCGCCCTACCTGGGCGGATGGGCCGGTGAAGGGAGCGCAGCGTGAGCGAGCACCTCGGCGTCGCGGTCATCGGCGGCGGGCAGGCCGGGCTGTCGATGAGCTGGCACCTCCGCGCCCTCGGCGTCGGCCATCTCGTGTTCGAGCGCGACCGGGTCGGCCACGAGTGGCGGGAGCGGCGCTGGGACTCCTTCTGCCTGGTCACGCCGAACTGGCAGTGCCGGCTGCCGGGCTTCGCCTACACCGGCGACGATCCGGACGGCTTCATGGCCGGGCCCGAGGTCGTGGCGTTCCTGGAGAAGTACGCGGCCAGCTTCGACCCGCCGCTGCGCGAGGGCGTCGGCGTGACCCGGCTGCGGCGGACCGCGACCGGGGTGTTCGAGCTGGTCACCGGCGCCGGGACGTGGACCGCCGACCAGGTCGTCGTGGCCACCGGGCCCTACCACCGCCCCGCCGTGCCGCGGGTCGCCGAGCGGCTGCCGGAGCGCATCGTCCAGCTGCACTCGGCGCAGTACCGCAACCCCCAGCAGCTGCCCGAGGGCGCCGTCCTGGTGGTGGGCACCGGCCAGTCCGGCTGCCAGATCGCCGAGGACCTGCACCTGGCGGGCCGCGAGGTGCACCTCGCGGTCGGCGGCGCGCCGCGGGCCGCCCGGCGCTACCGCGGCCGGGACACCCTCGCCTGGCTGTCCGAGATGGGCCACTACGACAAGGGCATCGGCGAGTTCGGCGACGCCGACGCCGTTCGGCTGCGCGCCAACCACTACATGACCGGCCGGGACGGCGGCCGCGACATCGACCTGCGGCGCTTCGCGACCGAGGGCATGCGGTTGTACGGCCGGCTGCGCTCCGTCGAGGCCGGCCGGGCGCGGTTCGCCGCCGACCTGGAGGCCAACCTCGACGCCGCCGACGCGGTCGCCGAGGGCATCAAGGACGCGATCGACGCCTACCTCGCCGCGCACGGCATCGACGCCCCGCCCGAGGCCCGCTACACGCCGCTGTGGCGGCCCGGCGAGCCGCCGGCCGAGCTCGACCTGGACGGGATCGCCGCGGTCGTGTGGAGCACCGGCTTCCACCGCGACCACCGCTGGATCGAGGTGCCGGTCTTCGACGGGCGCGGCTACCCGACCCACGAGCGCGGCGTGACCGGCTGCCCCGGCCTGTACTTCCTCGGCCTGCCCTGGCTGCACACCTGGGGCTCCGGCCGGTTCGCCGGGGTGGCCCGCGACGCCGCCTACCTGGCCCGGCAGATCACGGCCACCCGCCGCCGCCAGATCACCGAGGGCGTGAGCTGGCTGGCCGGCACGCCGACCGAGACCTACCCCGACCTGGAGTGGGCGGCATGAACGACGCGCACCGCCATTTGGGGGTACTGCCGGCCTACCCCTTCTACGGCGGGCCGCCGGTCCGCCCGGACACCACGGCCCGGGCCACGATCGGCGAGCTGATCGCCGACCTGGACCGGGAGGGCACCGAGCGGGCGCTGGTGCTGCCCAACTACGGCGTGCCCGACCCGGACGTGGCCTTCGGCTTCAACGAGCTCGTGGTCGAGGCCGCGCAGCGCGACGAGCGGATCCGGGCCGGGCTGTGGGTGTCGGCCAAGGCCTCCGACGCCGGGCGCACCGCGGCCGCGCTGCGGCTGGCCGGCGAGCCCGGCGTGCGCGCGCTGAAGCTGTCCTTCCTGCTCGGCGGCGGCACCGACGACCCCGGGCTGGACCCGATCTTCGCCGCGGCGCGGGAGCACGACCTGGTCGTCCACGTGCACACCTCGCCCGGCGCCGCGTCCGACATCGACCGGGTCGGCGAGCTGGTCGAGCGGTACGCCGCCGACGTCAAGATCCACCTGGTGCACTTCGGCGGCGGGATGAGCGGGCACATCAAGCTCGCCGGCGGCCGCTTCTTCGACTGGATCGCCGCCGGCAGGCAGGTCTACACCGACCTGTCCTGGGCCATCGGGTTCACCCCGCGCTGGCTCGCCGCCGAGATCGACCGGCGCGGCCTCGGCCACGACCGGGTGCTGTTCGCCAGCGACGAGCCGTGGGGCGACCACGCCGGGGAGTCCGCCCGGCTGCGCGCGGCCGTCGCCGGCACCGAACTGTCCGGCCTCGTGTTCCACACCACGTTCGACAAGCTCTACGGCTGATTCCGATCTGTGAAGGAGACCGTCATGTCCGACCTGACCGAGCTCGAGCAGAAGAGCCTCAACGAGATCCCCCACCCGGCCCTGGCCGAGGGGTCCAGCATCTACGGCGGCACCAAGGTCTTCCCCGACTACAAGGCCGAGGAGGGGCAGAGCTACTTCACGCTCGTGCACGGCATCGCCCACGAGTCCTCGGTCAGCTTCGTCGCGATCCTGCAGGCCACCCGGGCGCTGCGCAAGGGCTTCGAGTCGGCGATCTACTTCTACGGCCCCGGCTCGCTCAACTGCCTGGCCACCCGCGGCTTCCCGACCACCGGCAACTCGGCGTTCCCCGGCGAGCACAACATCAACAACTCGCTGCAGACGTTCATCCAGGAGGGCGGCAAGGTGTACTGCTGCCGCTTCGGCCTGTCCCTGCACGGCGCCCGCGAGGAGGACCTCATCGAGGGCGTCATCCCCACGCACCCGCTCGACGTGCAGGACGCGCTCATCCACTACGCGCGCAAGGGCGCGATCATCAACTCCACGTACATGTTCTGACGGCCATGAGCATCGACGTGCGCGCCGACCTGGCCGTGCGCGGCGTGCGGGTGCCCACACCCGTGCGCCGCCCGGCCGGGGCCGGCCCCAGCGACGACGGGCACCTGGTCATCGACGGGCGCAACGCCGCGCTGCCGATCAACCCGCACAGCCCCTACGAGGTGCGCGACGACCGGCTGTGGCTCGGCGACACCGACACCGGCCTGACCCTCGACGTCGTGCGCCGGCCCCGGTTCTACGACCTGGTCACCGCCGACGGCGTGCCCTATGAGCGGATCGCCCGGCTGCACGGCCGCGACGTGCTCGCCACCACCGTCGTGCAGACCTGCATCCGCTACGGCGAGGAGCAGCGCTGCCGCTTCTGCACCATCGAGGAGTCGCTGCGCTCCGGGGCGACCACGGCGGTCAAGACCCCGGCCCAGCTGGCCGAGGTGGCCGAGGCGGCGGTGCGGCTCGACGGCGTGCGGCAGATGGTGCTGACCACCGGCACCACGGCGGGCCCGGACCGCGGCGCCCGCAACCTGGTCCGCGCGGTCCGGGCGGTGCTGGCCGCGGTGCCCGGCCTGCCGATCCAGGTGCAGATCGAGCCGCCGCGCGACCTGGAGGCGATCCGGGAGCTGCGGGCGGCGGGCGCGGCGTCGATCGGCATCCACGTCGAGGCGCTCGACGACGAGGTGCGCCGCCGGTGGATGCCGGGCAAGGGCGCGGTGCCGATGGCCGAGTACGAGGCGGCGTGGGACTGCGCGGTGTCGGTCTTCGGGCGCAACCAGGTGTCGACGTACCTGCTGATCGGCCTCGGCGAGGACCCCGACGACCTCGTCGCGGGCGCCGCCCGGCTGATCGAGCGGGGTGTCTACCCGTTCGTGGTGCCGTTCCGGCCGATGCTCGGCACCCTCGCCCGGCGCGACGGGATACCCGGCCCGGCGCCCTCGCTGGTGCGGGACGTCACGGCGCGGGTGGCCGCGCTGCTGCGGGCGGCCGGCATGTACGGCGCGGACCAGAAGGCCGGCTGCGCGGCGTGCGGCGCGTGCGGCGTGCTTGCGGCGGCCGGCGCATGACCGACCTCGTTCCCGCGCTGCTGGGCGCGCCGCGGTTCCTCATCGGGCCGGCCGGTTCGGTCCGGGAGTACCACCGGCTGCGCGCCCGCGTCTTCGTTGACGAGCAGCAACTGTTCGCCGGCACCGACCGCGACGACCGCGACGACGACCCGCGCACGGTCGTGCTCGAGGCCCGCTCCGCCGGCGGGGAGCTGCTCGGCGGCGTCCGGGTCGGCCCGGCCACCGACGGGCCGGACATCGGCTGGTGGGTGGGCGGCCGGCTGGCCGTCGAGGAGTCCGTGCGCGGCGCGCAGCGGATCGGCCCGGCGCTCGTGCGGGCCGCCTGCGCCTACGCCGAGCAGGCCGGCGCGCTGCGCTTCGACGCCACCGTCCAGGCCCGCTGGCAGCGGATGTTCGAGCGGCTCGGCTGGCGGGCCGTGCGCCCGGTCACCGTCGCCGACCGGCCCCACGTGCTCATGCGCTGGCCGATCGGGCGGATCGCGGCCCTGGTGGCGGCGACCAAGCGGCCCCTCGGCGGCCTGCTGGCCGGCCTGGCGCCGGGCGGCCCCGGCTACCTCGGCGACGACGGCGCCCCGGTGCCCGGCTCCGACCTGGTCGCCGCCTGCGACGCGATCCTGCCCTCGATGGTCGAGCGCGACCCGGACTGGGCCGGCTGGTGCGCGGTGCTGGTCAACGTCAACGACCTCGCCGCGATGGGCGCGACCCCGGTCGGGCTGCTCAACGCGGTCGGCGCCCGTGACGCGGCGGCCGCCGCGCGGATCCTCGGCGGGCTGCGCCGGGCCGCGGCCGCCTACGGCGTGCCGATCCTCGGCGGCCACACCCAGCTCGGGGTGCCCGCCGCGCTGTCCGCGACCGCGCTGGGCCGGGCCGAGCGCCCGGTGCCCGGCGGGGGCGGCCGGCCCGGCCATCCGGTCCGGCTCACCGTCGACCTCGGCGGCGGCTGGCGGCCCGGCTACCACGGCCGGCAGTGGGACTCGACCAGCCGGCGCAGCGCGGCCGAGCTGCGCGCGATGCTCGGCCACGTGGCGGCGGGCCGCCCGGCGGCCGCGAAGGACGTGTCCATGGCGGGCATCGCCGGGACGCTCGGCATGCTGGCCGAGGCGAGCGGCTGCGGCGCGGTCCTCGACGTCGCCGCCGTGCCCCGGCCGTCCGGCGCGACCGCGGGCGACTGGCTGACCTGCTTCCCCGGCTACGCGATGCTCACCGCCGGGCCGGCCCGGCCCGCCCAGGCCGGACCCGCGGTCACGGCCGAGTGCGGCGCGCTGGTCGCCGGGGCGGGGGTCCGGCTGCGCTGGCCGGACGGAGAGCTCACCGACGCGATCGACGGCGGTGTCACAGGGATGGGGGCGGCGGCATGATCAGGATGGCGGCGGTGGCGGAGGCGTTCGACCGCGACCTCGAGGCGGACTTCGGCCGCATCGAGGGGCTCGTGACACAGGCGCGCGATCGTGGCGTACACCTGCTGGCTCTTCCCGAGGCGTGCCTCGGCGGCTATCTGGCGCACCTCGACGGCGGCGCCGACGGGCCGCCGGCCCTGCGCCTGGACGGGCCGGAGATCGCCCGGCTGGTCGCGATCGCCGGTGACATGGTCGTCTGCGCCGGCTACTGCGAGGACGCCGGCGACGGCGTGCGCTTCAACAGCGTCGTCTGCGTCGGCGGCGGCCGGGTGCTGGGCAACCACCGCAAGGTGCACCAGCCGCTGCAGGAGCACGCCAGCTACGAATCGGGCGACTCGTTCGCCGCGTTCGACACCCCGGTCGGCCGGCTCGGGCTGCTGATCTGCTACGACAAGGCGTTCCCGGAGTCGGCCCGGTCCCTGGCGCTGGACGGCGCGCAGATCATCGTGTGCGTCTCGGCCTGGCCGGGCAGCCGCACCAACGCGCCCGAGGACCTCGCCGAGGACCGCTGGACCCGCCGCTTCGACCTGTTCGACCGGGCCCGGGCGCTGGAGAACCAGGTGGTGTGGCTCTCGGCGAACCAGTCCGGCCGGTTCGGCTCGCTGCGCTTCGTGTGCAGCGCGAAGGTCGTCGACCCGGGCGGCGACGTGCTGGCCACCACCGGCGTCGCGCCCGGCATGGCGGTGGCCGACGTCGATGTCGCCGCCGCCCTGGCCGCGGCCCGCCGCTCCATGGCCCACCTGCGTGACCGGCGCCCGGACGCGTACCGCCCGCTGGCACCGTCGATGATGTGACCCATGGCAGTCACCCGGATCGCCGCCGCCGCGGCACACTTCGGCCGCGACCTCGACCACGACCTCGGGCGGATCGGCAAGCTCATCTCCGACGCCCGGGCCGAGGGCGCCGCCCTGCTCGTGCTGCCCGACGCGGCGATCGGCGGCTACCTGGCCGACCTGCGCCACCCCGACCCCGAGGCGCTCCCGCCCGCGCTCAAGCCCGACGACCCGATCTTCGAGCACATCGGCGCGCTGGCCGGCGACATGGTGGTGTGCGTCGGGTTCTGCGAGGCCGAGGGCAACGACCGGTACAACGCCGCGGTCTGCCTGACCGGCGCCGGCGTGCTCGGCCGGCACCGCAAGGTGCACCTGCCGGCCGCCGAGGGGATCGTCTACCGGGCCGGGGACAGCTTCGCCGCGTTCGACACGCCCGTCGGGCGGATCGGCATGCTCATCGACTACGACAAGACCTTCCCCGAGTCGGCGCGCACCCTCGCCCTCGACGGCGCGCAGGTCGTGGCCTGCCTGTCGGCGTGGCCGGCCAGCATCACCAACGCCGCGCCGAAGATGAGCCAGGACCGGCAGTCCCGGCTGTTCGACCTCTACGACTGCGCGCGGGCGGCGGAGAACCAGATCGTGGTCGTGTCGTCCAACCAGACCGGTGCGGCCGGCGGGATGCGCTTCCTCGGCCAGGCGAAGGTGGTCGGCCCGGCCGGCAACGTGCTGGCCCGCACCTGGGCCAAGGCCGGGCTGGCCGTGGCCGAGCTGGACGTGGCCGGCGAGATCGCCGCCGCCCGGCGGGTGCTGCGCCACCTCGACGAGCTGCGCCCCGAAAGCTACCGGGTGAGCCGTTGAGGATCGCGCTGCTGACCTACTCGACCCGCCCGCGGGGCGGGGTCGTGCACACCCTCGCGCTCGCCGAGGCGCTCGCCGCCCTCGGCCAGGACGTGACCGTGTGGACGCTCGGCCGCGGCGACTTCTTCCGCCCCGTCGACCCGCGGGTGCGCCTGGCCGTGGTGCCGTTCCCCGAGATCGACGGCGAGGGCGTCGGGCCGCGCATCCTGCGCTCGATCGCGCTGCTGCGCGCGGCGTTCACGCCGGCCGACTACGACGTCGTGCACGCGCAGGACTGCATCAGCGCCAACGCGGTCGACCGCTGCGTGCGCACCGTGCACCACCTCGACCACTTCACCACCCCGGAGCTGGCCGCCTGCCACGAGCGGGCGATCGTGCGCCCCTACGCCCATCTCACCGTGTCCGCCGCCGTCGCCGCCGAGCTGGCGGCCGGCTGGGGGATCGCCGCCACCGTCATCCCCAACGGCGTCGACGCGGCGCGCTTCGCCGCCGCCGTCCCGGCCGTGCGCGCGCGGCCCTACCTGCTCTCGGTCGGCGGGATCGAGCCGCGGAAGGGCTCGCTCGACCTGCTCCGGGCGTACCGCGTCCTGCTCGGCGAACTGCCCGGGATCCGGCTGGTGATCGCGGGCGGCGAGACGCTGTTCGACTACCGGGACTACCGCGACGAGTGGGAGGAGCTGGCCGGCACCCTGCCCGTCGCGCCCGAGGTGCTCGGGCCGGTCGCCCACGACGAGCTGCCGTCGCTGGTGGCCGGCGCGGCGGCGTTCGCCTTCCCGTCGACGAAGGAGGGCTTCGGACTGGCCGCGATGGAGGCCCTGGCCGCCGGGGTACCGGTCGTGGTGCGCGACCTGCCGGTGCTGCGCGAGGTGTTCGGCGCGGCCGTCGGCTACGGCGCCGACCCGCCGTCGCTGGCCGCGGCCCTGGCCCGGGCGGTCAAGGAGCCGGACCCGGCCCGCCGGGCCGCCGGCCGGGCGCTCGCCGCGGCGCACACTTGGGCGTCCGCGGCCCGCCGCCACGTGGCGTTCTACGAGGGCCTCGCCGGCTGAGCCGCCGGTCCGTCAGCCGGCCGTGGGCTCGGCCTCCTCGAGCGGCGGCAGCGGCCACGACGCGATGGGCGTGGCGGCCAGATCGGCCAGGGGAATCTCCGCGGACAGGCTGGTGCCCTGCCCCTTCGGGCTCTGGCAGCTGAACCGGCCACCCAGCGCCTCGACGCGGTCCCGCAGGCCGACGAGCCCGGTGCCCCGGTCCGGATCGGCGCCGCCGACGCCGTCGTCGCACACCCGCAGCAGCACCGCCGACGCGGTCGTCTTCGCCGTCACGCAGACCACCGAGGCGTGGGCGTGCTTGGCGGCGTTGGTCAGCGCCTCCGACACGACGAAGTACACGGCCACCTCGACCGAGTCGGGCAGCCGCCGCTCGATGGCGAGCTCGATCTCCACGGGCAGCGGGCTGCGCCGGGCGAGCGTGCGCAGCGCCGGGCCGAGGCCGCCCGCCGACAGCAGCGCCGGGTGGATGCCCCGGCCCAGCTCGCGCAGGTTTTCGTGGACGTCGGTGAGGTCGTCCACGGCGTGCGAGATCATCCCGCGGACCTCCGGCAGGCAGTCCGGCACCGCGGCCTCGGCCATGCGCAGCTCGAGGGCGAGCGAGACGATCCGCTGCTGCGCGCCGTCGTGCAGGTCGCGCTCGATCTTGCGGCGGGCCTCGTCGGCCGTGGTGACCAGGCGCGCCCGGGAGCGGGCCAGCGCCGCCCGGCTGTCGGCGTTGGCGATCGCGGCGGCCAGCAGGTCGGCGAAGCCGCGCAGGCGCTCCTCGGCGTCGTCCGGGATCGGGTCGGTGTGCGAGGACCCGACCACGGCCACGCCCCACAGCCGGCCTTCCACCAGGATGGGCACGCCGACGGCGGAGCGGATGCCCAGCTTGCGCAGGCCGGCCGCGATCGGGCCGGGCGCGTGCTCGTATTCGGCGCGCGCCGCGCGGCCGCTGGCCAGCACGGCGCCGGTCACGTTCTCACCGTCGACGGCGGCGTTGAAGGGCGGCCGGAGGTTGCCGGCCTCGTCGCGCCCGGCGACGGACGTGACGGTGCCGTCGGGCTCGTAGCGCACGAGCGCCGTGCTGAAGCCGGAGAAGATCCGGTGCAGCTCGGTGGTCACCGCGGCGAACACCTCGGCCGGCAGGGCGCCCCAGGCGACCTGCGTCGCCACCCGGCGCAGCGCCGCCTGCTGGGCGAGCAGCCGGCCGGACTCGCGCCGGCTCTCCCGCAGCGAGCCGATGACCGCCTGGCGCTCGCGGGCGGCGCGGGCGGCCTCGGCGGCCCGGGATCGGGCCACGTTGGCGATGGCGCTCACGAGCAGCGCGGCGACCATGAAGACGGCCAGCTGCTTCGCGTCGCGCAGCGTGAGGTTGAGCCCGGCCGGGCCGAGCTGGAAGTAGTTGAAGACGACCGTGCTCAGCACGGCCGTGATGACGCCGGCGGCGGCACCCCACAGGCTCGCCATGACCAGCACGCCGAGCAGGTAGACCTCGCCGCCCTCGGCGGCCCCGCCGACCGCGTCCAGCGCCACCTTCTCGGCCGCGATCATCGCCACGGCGACCGCGAGGCCGACCAGGACCGGCGGTCGGCCCGCCGTCAGCGGATCCGCGGCCCGCAACCGATCCCACCAGGCGAAACCCGGTCGCCGCAATCCCGGCATCCTAACCCCCGGGATCAACCATACGCCGCTTACGGGCCCGCGACGGACGGCCGGATCCGCAGCCCGGACGGTCCACTGTGGACGGTGACCGAGCCGTCGGCCGTGACGCCGACGTCCAGCTCGCCGCCGGCGATGCGCAGGCCGCGCACCCGGTAGGCGCCGACCGGCGAGGGCGCCAGGGGCGCCAGCGTGACCACCCCGGCCGGCGCGTCGGGCTCGAGCCCGAGCAGCGCGGTGAGCAGCGCCGGGCCGGCCGCCGCGGCCCACGCCTGCGGGCGGCAGGCGGCCGGGTACGCCGTCGCCGCGTCGTCGCCCGAGTACAGCTCGGGCAGCCGGAAGTCGAAGCGCTCACCGGCGTCGAGCAGCGCGCGCACCACCGCGGCCGCCTCCTCCCGGTGCCCGTCGCGGACCAGGCCGAGCAGGGCGATGGCGGTGTCGTGCGGCCAGACCGAGCCGAGGTGGTACGACAGGACGTTGTAGCCGGCCGACGACGGCGCGACGGTGCGGATGCCGTAGGGCGAGCGCAGCTTCGCCAGGTGGCCGGCGACCGCGGCGCTCTCCCGCGGGTCGAGCAGGCCGGTGCCCAGCAGATGGCCCATGTTCGAGGCCACGCTGTCCACCTGCGCCCCCGCGCCGTCCAGCGCGATCGCCGGGTAGCCGCCCGGGCACCAGAACGCCGCCCGGAACCGCCGCGCGAGCTCGGCCGCCCATGCCCGCCAGCGCGGCGCGCCCGGGCGGCCGAAGGCGTCGAGCAGGGCGGCGCCGTCGAGGGCGGCGCGGTAGGCGTACCCCTGGACCTCGCTCAGCGCCAGCGGGCCGGTGGCGAGCCGCCCGTCGGCGTGCTGGACGCCGTCGCCGGAGTCCTTCCAGCCGTGGTTGGTCAGGCCCTTGCCGGTGGAGCGGTACACCACGAACCCGTCGTGCCCGCCGAGCCAGGCCAGGGCCCGCTCGACGGTGGGCAGCAGCGCCTCCACCTCGGCGGCCGGCATGCCCCAGCGGTAGGCGTCGGCGAGCGTGCTCACCCACAGCGCGGTCGCGTCGACGGTGCCGTAGTACACCGGCGGGAGGTGGTAGGCGGCGTCGGCCGGCCGCACCTCGTGCAGGATCTTGCCCGGCTCCTCGTCGGTGTCCGGGTCGTGCCGCACACCCTGCCGGCGGGCCAGGGCGCGCAGCGTGCCGGCCGCGACCTCGGTGCCCAGCGGCAGGCCGAGCCGGGCCGCCCAGAGCGAGTCGCGGCCGAACAGCGTCAAGTACCACGGGCTGCCCGCGGTGTAGTAGACGTCGGGCCCGTCGGCGCGGCGCAGCGCCGCCAGGTCCTCGACGCCGGTGCGCACCAGGCGGTCCAGCCGCCGGTCGCCGGCGTCGACCCGCAGCCCGGCGGGCGGGCCGGGCGGCGGCGGGACGGTCAGGCCGGTGCGGGTGAAGGTCAGCCGGGCGCTCCATGTCTGGTGCGGCGGAAGCGTCACCGCCCAGCGCAGCCCCGGCCCGGCCGGAGCGGGGCTCGCCTCGAGGCGCACCGCCGCACCGCCGTCACCCGCGGTGTCGCCCGGCCCGAGGTCCGCCATGGACAGCCCGCCGGTGCGGCCGTCCTTGACCGCGCCCATCCGGGCGAAGTCGGTGGCGGCGGCCACCTCCACGACGACGGTGAGCGTGCCGTGGGAGGCGTTGGACAGGGTGAGCGTCTCGGTGCCGCCGAGCGGCCCGGCCAGCCGGGACCGGGTGAGCGTGACGGTCGGGTCCGGCCCGTCGTCGCCGAGGTGGCGCAGGACCCCGGTGAACTCCGCCGCGCCCGCGCCGGTGCGGCGCGCGCCGATCGGGACCGCGGGCCGGCCGGCGACGGTCACCGCGAGCCGGGCGAGGATCCGGCGGTCCTCGACGTAGAGCCCGTCCGGGTCGCCGGCGAGGTCGCCGGACGGGCCGGAGAGCCAGGTCGCGGGGGCGGCGACGCACGTGACGTGCTCGTGCAGGTACGGCTGGGCCATGGGCTACCTCTTGACAAGCCGACGGGGGAGTGAGACTGTCCCGACATCCGGAGTTGAACGTTCAAACGCGGCCTTGCGCCAGATTTGAACGTTCAACTCGAAGCACCTTACGACATCGGGGAGCGATTGTGCAGCCCACCGTCGAGGACGTGGCGCGGGAGGCCGGGGTGTCCCGGCAGACCGTCTCCAACGTGCTCAACGCGCCCGAGCGGGTCCGGCCGGAGACCCGGGAGCGGGTGGAGGCGGCCATCGCCAAGCTCGGCTACCGGCCCAACCGCCTCGCCCAGGGGCTGCGCGCCTCGACCTCCCGCATGATCGGCTACCGGATCGAGCCGGTCCACCCGCACGCCCTCGGCAGCATCCACGACCGGCTCCTGCACGCCCTCGCCGACGCCGGCCGGGCCGAGGACCACCACCTGCTGCTCTACACCGCCGACGACCCGCGCGACGAGGCCGCCAACGCGGTCGCGCTGCACCGCGCCGGCGCGATCGACGGCGTCGTGCTCTACGGCCTGCACGCCGGCGACCCGCGCCCGCCCGCACTGCTCGAGCACCGGGTCCCGTTCGCCGCCTTCGGCCGCACCGGCGCCGACGACGGCCACCCCTGGGTCGACGTCGACAACGCCGCCGGCACCGCCGCCGCGACCCGTCACCTGGTCGAGGCCGGCCACCGCCGGATCGCCTTCGCCGGCTACCCGAAGGGCACCGACGTCGGCGACCGCCGGTGGGAGGGCTGGCGCTCGACGCTCGACGCCGCCGACCTGCTGCCCGGCCCCGACCTGCGCGGCGAGGACTCCGTCGCCACCGGCGCCCGGCTCGCCGCCCGGCTGCTCGACGCGCCCGACCCGCCGACCGCCGTCGTCGCCGCCACCGACACGCTCGCCGCCGGGGTGCTGTCCCTGGCCCGCGAGCGCGGCGCCCGGCTCGCGGTCGTCGGCTTCGACGACACCCGGACCGCCGCCGTCCTCGGCCTCTCCAGCGTCCGCCAGCCCATCGAGGCCGTGGGCCACGCCATGATCGACGCCCTGCTGAACGGCCCGCCGGCCGTCCGGCTGCTGAGCCCCGAGCTGATCGTCCGGGGGTCCAGCTACCCACTCTGACACCCCCTTGGAGCGACCCGTGCCCAGAATCTCGAGTGTTTTGGCCCTGCTGCTCATCGGCACGTTCGCCACCGCCGCCTGCGGTGACGACGGCAGTGGTACCCAGGGCGAAGCGAGCGGCGCCAAACTGACCATGTTCGCGTTCTCCTCGTCCCCCGCCGAGGACTCGGTGCTGCGCAAGGCCGTCGACGACTACAACCAGCAGGGCCGCAACACCGTCGAGCTCAAGGTCCTGCCCGAGTACGACACCGCGCTGACCACGGCGCTGGCCGGCGGCCAGCCGCCCGACGTGTTCTACGTCAACGACAACAAGCTGCCCGACCTGGGCAAGAACGGCGCCCTGGAGCCGATCGGCGACAAGGTCGACAACCCCGGCGACTTCTACGACACGCTGAAGCAGTCGTTCACCTACCAGGGCACCTACTACTGCGCCCCGAAGGACTTCTCGACGCTGCAGCTGGTCTACAACACCGCCGACTTCACCGCCGCCGGGCTGCAGCCGCCGACCACCTGGGACGCGCTCACCGCCGCCGCGAAGCAGCTCACCAAGCCCGGCCACCCCGGCCTGGTGCTCAACCCGGAGTTCTACCGCTGGGGCGTGTTCATGGCCCAGGCCGGCGCCTGGCCGACCGACGACGCCGTCACCAAGATGACGATGGACACCCCGCAGATGCGCACCGCGCTGCAGTACGTCGCCGACAACCACAAGGCCGGCTGGTTCGGCACCCCCGCGGCGGTCGGCGCCGGCTGGGGCGGCGAGGCGCTGGGCAAGGGCCTCACCTCGATGACGATCGAGGGCAACTGGATCGTCGGCGCGATGAAGAACGACTTCCCCGGCGTCAAGTACGCCGTCGCCGAGCTGCCCGCCGGCCCGGCCGGCAAGGGCACCATGTCGTTCTCCGTCTGCTACGGCGTGGCCAAGGCCTCGCAGCACAAGGCCGCCGCCCTCGACTTCGTCAAGTTCCTCACCTCGCCCGACGAGCAGTTCGCGGTCACCAAGGAGTTCCCGGTCATGCCCTCGCGCAAGTCGCTGGCCGACAAGTGGCTGGCCGGCAAGCCGGAGCTCAAGGCCTTCGTCTCCGGCGGCGACTACGCCAAGAAGTCGGTCTTCGTGCCCGGCTTCAGCACCGTCGTCGACACCCTCACCGACGGCATCCAGGGCCTGGCCAAGGGCAACAAGCAGGTCGACGAGGTGGTGACCGGCACGCAGCAGGCCGGCGAGTCGGTGCTGCGCTGATGCGTTCGATCCGCGGGCGGCAGGGACTGGCCGGCTGGCTGTTCGTGTCGCCCGCCCTCATCGGGCTGGGCCTGTTCATGGTCGCGCCGATCCTGCTCGCGCTCTGGGTGAGCTTCCGGGACTGGAGCGGCCTGACCCCGCTGTCCGGCTCCACGCCGGTCGGCCCGGCCAACTATCAGGACCTGCTGACGCAGACCGGGATCGTGCGCGGCGACTTCGCCAAGAGCCTGCGCAACAACCTCTACTACGTGCTCGGCGTCGTGCCGGCGCAGACCTTCCTGGCCCTCGTGCTCGCGGTCGCGGTCAACGCGAAGCTGCTGCGCGGCCGCACGTTCTTCCGCACCGCGTTCTACTTCCCCTCGGTGACCAGCTCGATCGCGGTCGCGTTCATCTTCGTGTTCCTGTTCAGCCCGTCCGGCGTGGTCAACACGGTGCTGTCCGCGCTGCTGCCCGGCAAGGTCGGCCTGGTCTGGCTCGACGACTCCGACGGCCTGATCCACCTGCTGCTGCGCGGGGCCGGCGTCGACGCCCCGCCGGGCCCGCTGCGGCACGAGTTCCTCGACCTGTCGTGGTGGGACTGGCTGTCCGGCCCCAGCGTGGCGCTCACCTCCGTCATGATCCTCGCGACCTGGACCACGACCGGCACCTTCATGCTCATGTTCCTGGCCGGCCTGCAGAACATCCCGGTCGAGCTCGAGGAGGCGGCCGCCGTCGACGGCGCCTCGCGCCGCCAGCTGTTCTGGAAGGTCACCCTGCCGCTGCTCCGCCCGACGCTGTTCCTCGTGGTGACCCTGGGGCTGATCGGCACCTGGCAGGTGTTCGACCAGGTGTACGCCATGACCGCGGGCGGGCCGCAGAAGACCACGCTGACCCCGGCGTACCTGGTCTACCGCGAAGGCTTCCAGAACTCCGCGATGGGCCGCGCCGCCGCGATCGCGTTCATCGTGTTCGTCATCATTCTCGTCTTCACCGGCCTGCAGCGGCTGGTGCTGCGCAAGGAGCGGTGATGCTGCGCCGGCTGCTGCTGACCGTCTTCGCGGTCATCTTCATCTACCCGTTCGTGCTGTCACTGGCCACCTCGTTCAAGTCCCGCCCCGAGGTGGCGGCGCATCCGGTCGTACCATGGCCGCGACATCCGGACCTGCGCGCCTGGTCCGACGTGCTCCTGCACAGCGACTTTCCACTGTGGACGTTCAACTCGATCCTCGTCACCGTCCT
The DNA here is from genome assembly GCF_050948465.1 of Dactylosporangium sp. CA-092794. Classification (NCBI taxonomy): domain Bacteria; kingdom Bacillati; phylum Actinomycetota; class Actinomycetes; order Micromonosporales; family Micromonosporaceae; genus Dactylosporangium; species Dactylosporangium sp. CA-092794. The sequence goes on from NZ_CP192044.1 coordinate 4,068,412, forward strand.
GGCCACCCTCGGCCGGGTCTTCCTGGACTCCCTCGCCGGCTATGCCCTGGCCCGCCTGCAGTGGCGCGGCCGGGGCCTGGTCTTCGCCGGCGTGGTTTCCGTTTTGGCGGTACCGCCCATTGTCCTCACCGTGCCCCGGTTCCTGGTGCTCAAGGAGCTGTCGCTGCTCAACTCCTACACCGGCCTCGTCCTGCCGCTGGCCGTGGACGCGATGGGCATCTTCCTGATGCGCCAGTTCTTCGTGGAGCTGCCCCGGGAGCTGGAGGAGGCGGCCCGCATCGACGGCGCCTCGATCTTCGGCGCCTACTGGCACATCGTGCTGCCGCTGGCCCGCCCGGCGCTGCTGACCCTGACCATCCTGTCCTTCCAGGGCGTGTGGAACGAGTTCCTGCTGCCACTCATCGTGGTCCGGGCCAACCCGTCGCTGTGGACGCTGCCGTTCGGCCTGTCGACCCTGGGCCGCGGCGGCGCGGGCGGGCAGAGCTACGACTATCCGGTGATGATGGCCGGCTCGATCCTGACCATCATCCCGGTCGCCGTCGTCTTCATCGTCTTTCAGCGCTTCTTCGTCCGCGGCGTGGCCGCCTCGGGTGTCAAGGGCTGACCCCGCACCGGGCTTCGGGGGGTTTCGCCTCCTCCGCGCCGGGTAGCCCGGGCGGTTCGGGCAGTGCTGCAGTACCCCTCGGATGCGGTTGATTTCGGCCAGGTACCGGATGGTGGCGTGGCCGTCGGCTCCGGGGCGGAAGGAGGGAACATGAACTGCCGAACGCAGATGTTGCTCGCCGCCGGGGTGGGTTACGCCCTCGGCCGCCGGCGCAAGCTGCGGTGGGCGATCCTGCTGGGGGCCGCGGCGGCCGCCGGGCGGATCAGCGGGCCGGGCGACATCCTGCAGCGAGGGCTGAAGACCCTTGGCGGCTCCTCGGAGCTGAAGCGACTCACCGACCTGGGCGGCCCGCTGGTCTCCGCGGCCAAGGACGCCGCCCGGACCGCCGTCACCGGGCAGATCGACTCGGTCACCGGCAAGCTCCGCGACCGCGCCGACCTGTTGCGCAAGCCCGAGGAGGAGCCGGAGGAAGAGCGTCCTCGCCGGCGGCGCCCGGCCGCGCGGGAGGAGCCGGAAGAGCCGGAAGAAGCGGAGGAAGAGCGTCCTCGCCGGCGGCGCCCGGCCGCGCGGGAGGAGGAAGACGAAGAGGACGAGGACTACGAAGAGGAGCCGGCGCGGGTCGCCCGGTCGCGTCCCGAGACCGGATCGCGGCCGCCGGTGCGGCGGCGGGGCGGGTGATGCGCGATGGCGGCGAAGCAGGGAGCCGGCGGGCTGGCCGGCGGGCTGCTGAGGGACGCGGCGCGCAGTCTGGCCTCGGCCGCCGGGGAGCGGGTGCTGTCCTCGGTCGGTGACCGGATCGGGTCGGTGACCGACCGGCTCACCGAGTACGCGAAGGGCACCGGCAACACCGGCCTGATCGCGGCCGCGACGGGCGCGAAGCAGATGGCCGAGGGGCGCTCGCCGGTCGCGGCGGCGGCCAGCGGCGGGTTCGCCGGCCTGAAGGAGAAGGTCAAGGGCCTGTTCGGCAAGGGCGGCGGCGGAGGCGCGAAGAAGGACTTCAACCGTAAGGTCACCAACATCGTGGAGACGCTCGACGTCGGGGTGCCGGTGCGGGTCGCCTACAACGTGTGGACGCAGTACGAGGACTTCCCGTCCTTCACCAAGAAGCTGGAGAACGTCAAGCGGGAGTCCGACGAGCGGAGCAACTGGAAGGCGCAGGTCTTCTGGTCGCACCGGGAGTGGAAGGCGACCATCGTCCAGCAGGTGCCGGACTACTGCATCGTCTGGCGCTCGGAAGCGCCGAAGGGGCGCGTCGACGGCGCGGTGACCTTCCACGAGCTGGCGCCGAACCTGACCCGCGTCCTGCTGGTGCTGGAGTACCACCCGCAGGGCCTGTTCGAGCAGACCGGGAACATCTGGCGGGCCCAGGGGCGCCGGGCGCGGCTGGAGTTCAAGCACTACCGGCGGCACGTCATGACCCGCACGATTCTCAACCCGGACGAGGTCGAGGGCTGGCGGGGCGAGATCCGCGACGGCGAGGTGGTCAAGGACCACGAGACCGCCCTCTCCGAGGAACAGGAGCGGGAAGGCGCTCCCGCGGAGGAGGAAGAGCGTCCGGAGGAAGAGCCTTCGGAGGAAGAGCCTTCGGAGGAAGCCTTCGAGGAAGAGGAAGAGCCCGAGGAAGAGCCGGCATCGCCGCCGAGGCGGCGGCCGAAGGCCCGGGCACGGGAGGAGTGACGCCATGACCACGGCTGTGCAGCCGGCCGGCGGTGGCGCGCTGGAACGCCCGTCCGCGGGCACGCTGGCCGACGTCATCGACACGATTCTGGACAAAGGGCTGGTCATCGACGCGTTCGTGCGCGTGTCGCTGGTCGGCATCGAGCTGCTGACCATCGACGCCCGGATCGTGGTGGCGAGCGTCGACACGTACCTGCGCTTCGCGGAGGCGGTCAACCGGCTGGACATCGCCGAAGACAAGCAGGGGCTGCCCGAGCTCGTGGGTGGCCTGGAGCAGGGCGGCGCCAAGCGCAAGACGAAGGGCGCCCTGGAGGGAGCGCTGGAGAGCACCGGCGAGACGTTGAAGGACCTGCTCGGTGATCGCAAGGAGCCGTCCCGCCGCGGCCGCCGGGACGAGGAGGAGTGAGATGTCTGCCGCTGAGTACGTGTACGCCGTCGTGCCCGCCGACGTCGAGGTGGACCCCGAGGCGCGCGGCTTGGGGGATCCGCCCTTGCCCGTGCAGCTGATCCGGCACCGTGAGATCGCCGCGCTGGTGAGCGAGATCGACGCCGATCGCCCGCTGGGCCGGCCGGACGACCTCGTGGCCCACGAGCGCCTCCTGGACGCCACCGCGGCCGAGGTGCCGGTGCTGCCGATCCGGTTCGGCGCGGTGGTGGCCGGCGCCGGCGCGGTGGTCGACGAGTTCCTCGAGCCCCACCACGACAAGTTCAAGCAGGCCCTGGACGAGCTGGACGGCCACGCCGAGTACATCGTCAAGGGTCGTTTCGTCGAGGAAGCGGTACTGAACGAGGCCGTCCGGGAGAACCCGGAGGTGGCCCGGCTGCGGGGGGCGATCCGCGGCAAGCCGGAGGAGGCCACCCGCAACGAGCGCATGCGGCTCGGCGAGATCGTCAACCAGGCGATCGAGGCCCAGCGGCGGACGGCCACCCGGACCCTGGTCGAAGTGCTCAACCAGCACGCGGTCGCGGTGAGCGAGCGCGAGCCGTCGCACGAGCTCGACGCGGGCAACGTCGCCGCGCTGGTCGAGACCGCCCACGAGGGGGAGCTCGTCAAGGCCCTGGAGGGCGTGGCCGGGGACTGGGACGGGAAGGTCCGGCTGCGGCTGCTGGGGCCGTTGGCGGCGTACGACTTCGTCTCGACCATGCGGCCGGGGGAGTGAGCGGTGGGCCTGATCTCGGGGATCCTGACCCTGCCGCTGGCGCCGGTGCGCGGTGTCGTCTGGCTCGGCGGCGTGCTGCGCGACCAGGCCGAGCATCAGCTGTACGACCCGGCGGCGATCCGGCGGCAGCTCGAGGAGCTCGACGAGGCCCGGGCGGCGGACCTGATCTCCGCGGAGGAGGCGGCCGAGCGGCAGCAGGAGCTGCTCGACCGGCTGTTCCGGCGATCGGGCGGAGCCGGCTGACGAGAGGGGGTGGGCCAGGTGGCGGAGGCGCGCACCGGCCGGCGGTCGTATCCGCGGGAGCCGTTGCCCGACGACATCGCGAGGGACATTCTCGGCCGTATCTCCGGGCTCACCGGCAAGCGGGCGCTGGGCGTCACGTCGCTGGAGCGGGCCGACGACGGCTGGACGGTCGAGGTCGAGGTCCTCGAGGACAGCCGCATCCCGTCCTCCAGCGACATGCTCGGCCTGTACCGCACCCGGCTCGACGAGGACGGGCAGCTGCTGGAGTTCCATCGGATCCGGCGGTACTCCCGGGGCAAGGGCGACGTCAGCGAGGTGGCCTGACATGAGCATCGCGCGGCAGCAGCAGGGATCCGTCGTCGGAAAGACCTCCGGTGCGGTCTCGACCGGCCACGAGCCGGCGAACCTCGGCGACATTCTCGAGCGGGTGCTCGACCGCGGCATCGTGATCGTCGGCGACATCCGGATCAGCCTGCTCGACATCGAGCTGCTCACGATCAAGCTGCGGCTGGTGGTCGCCTCGGTGGACACCGCCCGGCAGATGGGCATCGACTGGTGGGAGCACGACCCGTGGCTCTCCTCCCGCGCCCGTCCGCAGCTCGAGCCCGCGGAGGAGGAGCCCGAGGCGTTGGCCGCCCCCGAGCGCCGCTCCCGCCGGCGCGCGGCCGAGCGGGACGAGGAGCCCGAGGCTTTGGCGGCTCCGCGGCGGCGGTCCCGGCAGTACACCGCCGAACGTGACGAAGAACGCGTGCGAGAGCGCCGTGACTGACGACGACGGTGTCTGGCTGCACGCCGTGGCCCGGGACCTCGATCCGGGCGCGCTCGCCGGCCTGAGCGGGGTCGGCGGCGGGCCGCTGCGCGCGGTCGAGGCGGCCGGGCTGGCGGCCGTGGTCAGCTCGGTCGGGCTCGACGAGTTCGGCGCCGAGCCGATGCGCCGCAACCTGGAGAACCTGGCCTGGCTGGAGGCGGTGGCCCGCGCGCACCACGGTGTCGTCGACGCCGTCGGCCGGCACGGCCCCGTGGTCCCGGCCCGGCTCGGCACCGTGTACCTGGACGACGCGCGGGTCCGGGCCGCGCTGGCCGAGCGGCACGACGACTTCGTCACGGTGCTGGAGCGGGTCGCCGGGCGTACCGAATGGGGCGTCAAGGCATTCACCGCGGACCGGCCGGAGCCCGCCGAGCCCGCGCCGGCGCCCGCGGCCGGGGAGCGGTCCGGACCGGGGGCGGCCTACCTGCGCCGGCGGCGCGACGAGCTGTCCGCCGGCGAGCGGCGGCAGCGGGCCGCGGCGGAGAGCGCCGAGGAGGTGCACGGCGCGCTCGCCGGCTGCGCCGCGGCGGCCCGGCGGCATCCGCCCCAGGACCGCAGCCTGAGCGGCGAGCCGGGCCAGATGGTCCTCAACGGTGCTTACCTGGTCGACGCGGGCCGCGCGGAACGGTTCCGCGACACGGTTTCGGCGCTGGCCGCTCGGTTTTCGGCGGTACGGCTGCAGCTGACCGGGCCCTGGCCGCCCTACTCGTTCGCCACGCTCGACGAGGACCGGCAGGGAGCGCCGCGATGACCTCGGACCAGCCGTCCTCGGCGCTCGCGACCGAGCCGATCGCCCTGGTGGACCTGCTCGACCGGGTGCTGGCCACCGGCGTCGTCATCAGCGGCGAGATCACGCTGTCGATCGCCGACGTCGACCTGGTCCACATCTCGCTGCGGGCGCTGGTGTCGTCGGCGGGCACGCTCGGCGCCCCATCTCCGGACGGCGCGGCCCGATGAACGATCCGCACGGCGGCGCCGAACCGGTCCGCCGGCCGGGCCGGCGCGTCGAGGTCGACCGGGACTCGGTGGAGCGCGGCTTCGCCGGCCTGGTGCTCACGGTCGTGGAGCTGCTGCGCCAGCTCATGGAGCGGCAGGCGCTGCGCCGGGTGGACGTCGGTGACCTCACGGACGAGCAGATCGAGGAGATCGGCGCGACGCTGATGGCCCTGGAGGAGAACATGGCCGAGCTGCGCGAACACTTCGGCCTCAAGCCCGAGGACCTGAACATCGACCTCGGCCCGCTCGGCCCGCTGCTGCCCCGCGACTGACCGCATGATCGTCGTCGATGTGACCCGTATCACTGCCCAGCGGAAACCGCCCCCGCCCTCCCGGTCGTCTTCCCTGATGTGACACAAGACGAGGGCGAGCGCGGGCGGCGGCCACCGCAGCGGGGCGTCGATGGTCGGCGTGGGGCTCGGCGGTCATCGGCGCCGACCTGGCTCGCTGGCCCGGAGGCGGACGTTTGTCTCCGTGATCATGATGCCCGTCGTGGCCGGACCGCGGGTTTGCCATGATCCCGGAGACTTCAGGTACACAGGGGTACATCAGCACTCCGTGATCATGAAAAACCGTTGGTGTCGGCGGCGGGTACAGCATGATCGCGGAGACTTCTGGTCAATGTGCTGTGCTCCGCGGCGGGCACCCGGTGAGCTCGCGGTCAACTCGCGGCCGTGTGATGTGCTGCGGCGCCGTGCTCTGGTCCGGCATCGTCCGGCTCGTCGTCGCCGGCGAGCGCACCGGGGTGATCGTCTACAACGCGCGCTGCCGGTCCGGTGACCGGGGGTCAGCCGGTCAGGGGGACGGTGTCGCGGCTGGTCCGGGACGGGTCGCCCATGTCGAGCAGGACCGTGGCGTCGTGGTCGGGGGTGCCCGGGGTGGCGTAGTAGGCGATCAGCCGCTGCCCGTCCGTGCCGTTGAGGGTCATCGCCTCGTACCCCAAGGTGAGCCGGCCGACCATCGGGTGGCGGAAGCGCTTGCGGCCGTCGGTGTGGGCGTCGACCGCATAGCGCTCCCAGAGCCGGGCGAACTCGTCGCTGCTCACCGTCAGCTCGCCGACGAGGCGGACGAACTCGGGCGTCTGCGCATACTCGCCCGCCATGGCGCGCAGGTGCGCCACCACGCCCGGGGCCATCTCGTCCCAGTCCTCGTACAGGCCGCGGGCGACCGGGTGGAGGAAGACATACCGCACGATGTTGCGCTGCCGGGCGGGCCAGTCGTCGATGCCGGCGAGCAGCCGCAGGCCGGACGGGTTGGCGGCGAGCAGGTCGTTGATCGGGCCGACGACGTAGGCCGGGTTGGGGCGCAGCGCTTCCAGCAGCGCCCGCACGCCGGGCCGCACGGTGCGGGACAGCGCGACGCGGCCCCGGGCCGCGCGCGCCCCGCGCGCGACCAGCTCGCGCAGGTGCCGGTGCTCGTCCCGGGTCAGCCGGAGCGCGCCGGCCAGCGCGTCGACCACCGACGGGCTGGGCCTGGTCTCCTTGCCGCGCTCCAGCCGGGTGTAGTAGTCCACGCTCACCCCGGCGAGCGTGGCCACCTCCTCGCGGCGCAGGCCGGGCGTGCGCCGCAGGCCGGCGCCGCCGGGCAGGCCGACGTCCTCGGGGCGCACCGTGGCCCGGTGCGCGCGCAGGAACCTGCCCAGCTCGTTGTCGCCGCTCGTCACCCTCTCAGTCTGGCAGCCGACGGGGCCGCGGCAAGGCGTCAGAGGGGGTGCAGCACGCCCAGGAACGACGGCCGGCGGCGGGCTACGGTCGGCCTGACGGTGGACGCATCGGTGTCGGCTCAGGTTGCTCACCAGCTGCTGGCGGCCATCGAACTAACCCTTTTCCTAGGGACTTCGAAGGATTTAACATGGCGACAGTCACACCACCGACCCCGGCGTCGGTCGCCCAGGCCGAGCAGCGGGCCGTCGCGCCCAACGCGGTGCTCGCCGCGGCGCTGCTCGGGTTCGTCGTGATCTCGCTCGACGCGTTGATCGTCAACGTGGCGTTGCCGGCGATCGGGGCGGATCTCGACGGCGGCATCTCGGGGCTGCAGTGGGTCGTGGACGGCTACACCCTGACGTTCGCCGCGCTGATGCTGTCCGCGGGCGCGCTCTCCGACCGGATCGGGGCGAGCCGCGCGTTCGCCGGCGGCCTGGTGGTGTTCACGCTGGCCTCGGTCGCGTGCGGGCTGGCGACGCACATGTGGATGCTCGTCGCGGCCCGGCTGGTGCAGGGCGCGGCCGCCTCGCTGACGATGCCCGCCTCGCTCGCGCTGGTCCGCCAGGCGTTCCACGACGCCGACCGGCGGACCCGGGCGATCGCGATCTGGACGGCCGGCGGCGCGATCGCCACCACCGTCGGACCGGCCCTCGGCGGCCTGCTGACCAGTGCGTGGGACTGGCGGATCATCTTCTTCATCAACGTGCCGATCGGCATCGTCGGCCTGGTGCTGCTGCGCCGCACCCAGCCGTCGCCGCGGCGGCCCGCACCGCTGGACATCCCGGGCCAGCTCACCGCGATCGTCGCTCTGGCCGGGCTCACCATCGGCGTGATCGAGGGCGGCGCGCGGGGCTACACCAGGCCCGAGGTGATCGCCGCGTTCGTCGTCGCGTTCCTGGCGGTGGTCGCGTTCCTGATCATCGAGGCCCGGCAGAGCAACCCGACGATGCCGCTCGGGCTGTTCCGGCTGCGCCCGGTGTCGATCTCGATCGCCGCCGGGTTCGCCATCAACGTGGCGTGGTATGGCACGATCTTCCTGCTCAGCCTCTACTACCAGGGCGTGCTGCACCAGTCGCCGCTGGTGGCCGGGCTGATGTTCGTGCCGACGACCGCGCTCGTGGCGATCTCCAACCTGTTCTTCGCCGCGAAGCTGATCAAGCGGTTCGGGCCGCGCCTGCCGATGGCGATCGGGCAGGCCGGCACCGTCGTCGGCCTGATCCTGCTGTTCTTCGTCACGCCGTCGACCCCGGCCGCGCTGGTCGCCCTGCTGGCCGTGCCGACCGGGTTCGCCGGTGCGCTGGCGGTCCCGTCGCTGACCGGTCTGCTGCTGGGCAGCGTCGAGGCGGCCCGGGCCGGCACCGCCGCCGGCGTGCTCAACACCATCCGCCAGATCGGCGCGGCGATCGCGGTCGCGGTGTTCGGGGCGCTGGTGGCCGACCAGGCCGGCTTCCAGACCGGCATGCGGGCCAGCCTGGTGATCGCCGCGGTCGTGCTCGGCGCCACCGCCGTCGTCACCCTCGTCGGACTCCCCGGGCGGCGGCCCGCGGACAGTTGATCCCCGGCACCGCCGGGACATACACCTGGGCCTGCCGGCCCTCCGCCGAAAAGGGCGGGGCCGGCGGGCCGTCCGCATTTGCCGGCATCGCCGGGCAACTGTGAGGAATGCGCGGTTAACCGTGCGCTGCGGATTTACCGCAGCGCATGTTCTTACATCCTGAAGAAGATTATGAGTCGCGAATGTTTCATAAGATTCTACGGGGATCACGGACCGTGGATCCGATTTCGCCATGCGTAAAATTCATCGCCTTCCGCGAATGTGAAATGGATGCGATTCTGTCCTGCGTCGATAGGTCGGCCGGCGCCACCGGCGATTCGGGCGGCCGAGGCAGGATGGGAGGATTTCGTGGCAGTTGTCGAGCCGATCACGCGCCGGGCCGCACCGCCGCCCGGCGTGGCGGCGCTGTTCGAGCCGGTCGCCGTCAACGGACTGACGCTGGCCAACCGCATCGCGATGGCCCCGATGACCCGGTATGCCTCGCCCGGCGGCGTGCCGGACGAGACGGTGGCCCGCTATTACGCCCGCCGCGCGGCGAACGGGGTGGGCCTGGTCATCACCGAGGGAACGCTCGTCGGCGACCCGGTCAACGTCGCTCCGGAAGGGGTACCGCGCTTTCACGGCGACGACGCGCTGGCCGGCTGGGCCGACGTGGTGCGGGCGGTGCACGCGGCGGGCGGGCGGATCGTGCCGCAGCTGTGGCACGTCGGCATCTACCGGGAGCCCGGGTTCCTGCCCGCGGCGCCCGCCCTGCCGGTCGGCCCGTCCGGGCTGGACCTGGCCGGCGAGGCGTTCGCGGCGCCGATGACCGGCGCCGAGATCGCCACCGCCGTCGACGCGTTCGCCCGAGCGGCCGCCGACGCCCAGCGGCTGGGCTTCGACGGCATCGAGCTGCACGCCGCGCACGGCTTCCTGATCGACCAGTTCCTCTGGGCGGCCACCAACCGGCGTACGGACGGCTACGGCGGCGCCGCGCGGGCCCGGGCCCGCTTCGGCGCCGAGGCCGTGGCCGCGATCCGGCAGGCCGTCGGCCCGGCGTACCCGATCATCCTGCGGTTCTCGCAGTGGAAGGTCACCGACTACCAGGCCCGCGTCGCGCAGAGCCCGGACGAGCTGGCCGAGCTGCTGGGCCCGCTGACCGAGGCCGGCGTCGACGCGTACCACTGCTCCACCCGGCGGTTCTGGCTGCCGGCGTTCGCCGGTTCGCCGCTCAGCCTCGCCGCCTGGACCAGGCGGATCACCGGCAAGCCGGTGATCGCCGTCGGCTCGGCGGGCCTCGCCGACAGCGACTTCCAGGACGCCTTCGAGGGCAAGGCCACCGAGCCGGCCACGCTCGACCGCGCGGTGTCCGCGATCGGCCGGGGCGAGTTCGACCTGCTCGCGGTCGGCCGGGCGGTGCTGTCCGACCCGGCCTGGGCGGCCAAGATCCGCGACGGGCGGACGGACGAGCTGCGCCCGTTCGACCCGGCCGCGCTCGAGTCGCTGGCCTGACGTCACCGGGCCGTGCGGCCCGACTCCAAGGGGGAACCGAACATGTCTGCACTGCAAGCCACCGCCGGCGGCCCGGTCGCGGTGACCGGCCGCCGGCCGGACCTGCCCGCCCTCACCGGCCTGCGGATCTTCGGGGCGCTGGGCGTCTTCCTGCTGCACTCGCTGATGCTGGCCGACCCGCTCAAGCCGTCGGTACCGATGAGCTTCTTCGCCGACCGCGGCATCGCGGTGCCGGTGGCGCACCTGGTCGGCAAGGCCGGGTTCATCGGGGTCTCGTTCTTCTTCGTGCTCAGCGGCTTCGTGCTGTGCTGGTCGGCGCGGCCGGTCCTGGACCGGCGCGCGTTCATCCGGCGCCGCCTGGTCAAGATCTTCCCCAACCACGTGGCGCTGTGGATCGTCACCATGCTGCTCGTGCCCGCGGTCGCCGGGTTCTGGCGGCCGCTGGCGAACCTGCTGCTCATCCACGCCTGGTTCGATGACCCGAAGACCTTCATCAGCGTCAACTCGCCGGCCTGGTCGCTGTGCTGCGAGCTGCTGTTCTACCTGTCGTTCCCGTTCCTGATCGGGCCGGTGCGGCGCATCGCCGAGCACCGGCTGTGGTACTGGGCGGCCGCGATGATCGCCGGCATGGCCGGGATCGCGCTGATCAACAACTTCGCCGTCCCGGACCACCCCCGCTCGGCGCTGCTGCCGATGGCCGTGCCGCAGCAGTGGTTCGGCTACATCTTCCCGGCGCCGCGGCTGTTCGAGTTCGTCCTCGGCATGATCCTGGCCCGCATCCTCATCGCCGGCCGCTGGCCGCGCATCCGGCTCTGGCAGGCGGGCCTGCTCGCCGCCGCCGGATACGTGGCGACGCTCTACGTGCCGTCGCCGTTCGACTTCATCCTGGCCATGATCGTGCCGGTCGCGGTGCTCATCCCCACCGCCGCCGCGGCCGACCTGGCCGGCGGGGCGCGGTGGCTGCGCAGCCGGCCCATGGTGTGGCTGGGCAAGGTCTCCTTCGCCTTCTACCTCTGCCAGGGCGTGGTGCTCTTCCAAGGGCGGCTGTGGCTCGGCGGGGACCGGACCTACTCCACCCCGGTCGCGTTCGGCCTGTGGCTGACCCTGTTCGCCGCGACGCTCCTGGTGGGCTGGCTGCTGTTCATCGGGGTGGAGGAGCCGATGATGCGCCGCTTCAGCCGCCGGCGCCCCCGGACCACGCCGCCCGTGCCGGCAGAGCCGGCAGAGCCGGTGACAAGAGCGCCGGTGACAAAAGAGCTGGCGGCAAAAGAGCCGGCGGTAAAGGAGCCGGAGGTAGCGGAGCCGGCGGCGAAGGAGCCGCAGGAGCAGGTCACGCCGGCGGTGGCCGGGTGAGCGGTGCGACGCCCTCCCGGCTGGTGTTCAGCGACGTCGACGAGACGCTCATCCGAGCCAAGAGCATGTTCGAGTTCCTCGACTTCTACCTGGCCGAGCGGCACGGCCCGGCCGGGCTGGAGCGCTCCGCGCAGGTCCGGGCCGAACTGCTGACGCAGGCGGCCGCCGGCGTGCCGCGGGCCGACACCAACCGCACGTACTACCGGATCTGGGCGGGCGCGCCGGTGCGGCACGTGGCGCTCGCCGGCCGGCGCTGGTTCGCCGCGGCCGTGCGGGATCCGCGGTTCTTCCACGCGGACGTGCTCGCCGCGCTGCACGCCCACCGCGCGGCCGGGGCCGGCCTGGTGCTGGTCTCCGGCGCGTTCGCGCCGATCGTGGATCCGATCGCCGAACACGTCGGCGCGGCGCACGCCGAGTGCACGCGGCTCGTCGCGCGCAACGGCCGGTACACCGGGGAAATCATCGGCGAACCGGTCATCGGCCCGGCCAAGGGTGAGCGGGTGCGGGCGCTGCTGCGGGCGTACCCGGCGGTGTCGGCGGCCAACTGCTACGGCTACGGCGACCACCTCTCCGACATGCCGATGCTGGCCGAGGTCGGGCACCCGGTGATCGTCGGCGACGACCCAGGACTGCGGGCGGGCCTGCCCGGCGCACCGGTGCTGGCGGTCGCCTGATCCGCACGGCCCGGCCAGGAGCTGAGCGGCGCGGCTCGGCTACCCCGGCAGGCACGACGAACGGAACGGAGGGATCGCGAGTGCGGGGGGAGGTCGCGGGCGCGGCGGCCGCTGGGGAGGCGGAGCCGTCGACCCGCTCGTTGAGAGAGGGCCAGCCGCCGGAGCTCTCGCCGGTGGAGCTGGTCGAGATCGGGGCGCTGCGCCCCGGGGACTCGCCGCGCAGCGGGGGCGAGGTGGACGAGCACATCCGGGTACTGGCCGAGATCGACACCGCGCACGCGCCGATCGTCGTGCACCGGGGCACGATGCGGGTCATCGACGGGATGCACCGGCTGCGGGCGGCGATGCTGCGCGGCGAGGCGACGATCGCGGTGCGCTACTTCGAGGGCTGCGAGCGCGACGCGTTCGTCATCGGTGTCGAGCTGAACACGGCGCACGGCTATCCGTTGTCGCGCAAGGACCGCACGGCCGCGGCCGGGCGCATCCTCGCCTCGCATCCGCAGTGGTCGGACCGGTCGATCGCGCGGGTCGCCGGGCTGTCGGCCAACACGGTCGGCGGGCTGCGGCGGGCCATGGCGGCGGAGCTGCCGCAGGTCCACACCCGGCTCGGCCACGACGGCCGGAGCCGGCCGGTGAGCGCGGCCCACGGCCGGCAGCGCGCGGTCGAGCTGATCGCCGAGAATCCGGACGCCTCCATGCGCCGGATCGCCCGCGAGGCCGGCATCTCGCCGCGCACCGTGGCCGACGTGCGGGACCGGCTCAGCCGCGGGGAGAACCCGGTGGAGCCGAAACGGACCCGCCGGGAGGCGCCGCCGGGCGCCGGCCCGCCCGCCCCGCCCCGGCCGGCCGCGGGCGCCCGGGGCGGGACCGGGGCGCTGGAGACGCTGATGAACGACCCGTCGCTGCGGCTGACCGAGCGGGGCCGGCTCATGCTGCGCCTGCTGACCTCGTACTCGGCGCTCGCCCGCAGCCGCGACGACCTGCTCGAAAACCTGCCCGCGCACTGCACGAACATCGTTTCGCTCGCCGCCCAGGAATGCGGCGAGGCATGGCTGGAATTCGCTCGGGATCTGCAGCGTCGCGCTGCCTGAGCCGTTGTCCGAAAGAGCGGGATTGATGCCGTGAACGGCTTTCCGGAGCGCCGGGGGCCGTGCCACGCTGTCGGCGTCCGCAAACGATTGGGAAAACGAAAAGGAGAGCCGGTGTCGGACAAGATTCGTCTCGCCATTTCCGGCACGTACTCGACGGGAAAGAGTACGACGACCGAGGCCCTTTCCATCGCCACCGGCATTCCCCGGACCCACGCGATGACCTCGCGGGAGATCCTCATGGAGATGGTGCCGGGCAAGACGGTGATGGAGCTCAACGCGATGGAGCTCATCCTGCTGGCCATGCGCCGGTTCGAGGAGCGGGTGCACAACGAGGGCGTCGGCGTCGACTCGTTCATCTCCGACGGCGGCTGCGTGCACGAGTGGGTGTACTTCGAGGCCCGCATGCGGGTCGGCATCAACCCGGGCGCCGCGTGGTGGATCGGCGCCGTGAAGAGCCTCGCCGGGCTGCCGGTCAAGCGCTTCTACCAGCGCTACACCGACACCCTCGGCGTGGTCACGAAGGCCCGGGCCCGGCGGGTCTACGACGCCTACGTGCACCTGCCGGTCGAGTTCGACATGGCGCCGGACGGGCACCGGCCGGTGTCGGAGAAGTTCCGCCGGCTCTCCGACCAGCTGCTGCTGGAGGCGCTGGAGGAGGTCGGCCTGCCGTACCACATCGTCGGCGGCACCATCCCGGAGCGGCTGGAGAAGATCATCGACATCTTCCAGCTGCCGGTGGTCGTGCCGCTGGACGAGGCGATCGCCGAGGCACAGCGCCGGGTGACCGACGCGATCGACGTGCTCAAGGCCGACGCCCGCTACCACGACGCGCAGCGGTCCAAGTCGCTGCGCCGCCGGCTCGCCTGGGCACTGCGGTACTGACCGATGAGCGCGCTTGCCGACGACGAGGCCGTGCGGCTGCTCACCCCCGAGGGCGAGCGGTCCGACCATCCCGACTACCCGCTGGAGGTGTCCGCCGACCGGCTGCGCGGCCTGTACCGCGACATGGTCGTGGCCCGCCGCGTCGACGCCGAGGGCGTCCGCCTGCAGCGCCAGGGCGAGCTGGCGCTCTGGCCGTCGCTGCTCGGGCAGGAGGCGGCGCAGGTCGGCTCGGCGCGCGCGGTGCGCGAGGGCGACCATGTCTTCCCCAGCTACCGCGACCACGCCGTCGCGCTGTGCCGGGGCCTGCCGCCGCTGGACGTCTTCACCATGTACCGCGGCGCCCACCACGGCGGCTGGGACCCGGCCCGGCACGGCTTCCACCTCTACACGCTGGTGATCGGCGCCCAGGTGCTGCACGCCACCGGCTACGCCATGGGCATGGCCGCCGATGGCGCCGAGTCGGCGGTGATCGTCTACTTCGGCGACGGCGCCACCAGCCAGGGCGACGTGAACGAGGCGCTGAACTTCGCCGCGGTGTATCAGGCCCCGGTGGTCTTCTTCTGCCAGAACAACCAGTGGGCCATCTCCGCGCCGGTCGAGCGGCAGACCCGCGCGCCGATCCACCGCCGCGCGGCCGGGTTCGGGCTGCCGGGCGTGCGGGTCGACGGCAACGACGTGCTGGCCTGCCTGGCCGTCACCGAGGCGGCGCTCGGGCGGGCCCGGCGCGGGCTCGGGCCGATGCTGATCGAGGCGTACACCTACCGGATGGGCGCCCACACCACGTCCGACGACCCGAGCCGCTACCGGAGCGCGGCCGAGGAGCAGCGGTGGCAGCGGCGCGACCCGATCGCCCGGCTGCGCACTTATCTGGAGCGCAATGGGCTCGCCGACGAGGGCTACTTCGCGGCGACGGACGCCGAGGCGGAGCGGTCCGCGCTGGACATCCGCGCGGCCGTGCGCGCCATGCCCGACCCGCCGCCGGAGCGGATGTTCGCCGACGTGTACGCCGGGGACCACCCGCTGCTGGCCGAGGAGCGCGCCTGGTTCGCCGGGTACCGCTCGTCGTTCGCCGGCACCGGTGGGGGCGAGGCATGAGCGAGCGCACGATGACGCTGGGGCGGGCGCTGAACGAGGCGCTGCGCGGCGCGCTGCGCGACGACCCGAAGGTGATCCTGCTCGGCGAGGACATCGGCCGGCTGGGCGGGGTGTTCCGGGTGACCGACGGCCTGCAGAAGGACTTCGGCGAGGACCGGGTCCTGGACACGCCGCTGGCCGAGTCGGCGATCGTGGGCACCGCGATCGGTCTCGCCCTGCGCGGCTTCCGGCCGGTGGTCGAGATCCAGTTCGACGGGTTCGTCTTCCCGGGGTACGACCAGATCGTCACGCAGCTGGCCAAGCTGCGCCAGCGCTCGGCGGGTACGGTCGCGCTGCCGGTCGTGGTCCGGATCCCCTACGGCGGCGGCATCGGCGCGGTGGAGCACCACGGCGAGTCCCCGGAGGCGCTCTTCGCGCACGTGGCCGGGCTGCGGGTGGTCACGCCGGCGACGGCCGGCGACGCCTACTGGATGCTGCGCCAGGCGATCCGCGGCGACGACCCGGTGATCTTCTTCGAACCCAAGCGGCGGTACTACGACCAGGGCCCGGTCGCCGACGCCGAGCCGGCGATCGGGCCGCACGCGGCCCGGGTGGCGCGCGCCGGGCGCGACGTCACCGTGGCGGCCTACGGCCCGACCGTGCGGACCTGCCTGGAGGCGGCCGAGGTCGCCGCGGCCGCCGGCATCGAGCTGGAGGTGCTCGACCTGCGCTCGGTGTCGCCGCTGGACTTCGACGCCGTGGCCGGGTCGGTCGGCCGGACCGGCCGCCTGGTCGTGGTGCACGAGGCGCCGGTGTTCTTCGGTGCCGGCGCGGAGATCGCCGCCCGGATCACCGAGCGCTGCTTCCACGTCCTGGAGGCGCCGGTGCTGCGGGTCGGCGGCTTCCACACGCCGTATCCGCCGGCCCGGCTGGAGCACGGCTACCTGCCCGACGCCGACCGGGTGCTCGACGCCGTCGAGCGCGCCCTGACGTACTGACCTTTAGGCGTACTGACCTTTCGGCGTACTGATTCGAGGAAGAGACGATGCCCGAACTGCGCGAGTTCCACCTGCCGGATCTCGGCGAGGGGCTGCCGACGGCGGAGATCGTGCGCTGGTACGTCGGCGTGGGCTCACCCGTGACCGACGGCACGCCGGTGTGCGAGGTGGAGACCGCCAAGGCCACCGTCGAGCTGCCGATCCCGTTCGACGGCGTGGTGCACGAGATCCGCTTCGCCGAGGGCGCCACCGTCGAGGTCGGCGCCCCGATCGTGGTCGTGTCCGTCGCGGATGAAACCAAGCAGGGCGCGCTCCTGGTCGGCTACGGCGCGACGGCCCCGGCCACGAGCCGGTGGGCGGCACGGAGGGCGGCCCGCGGCGCGCCCGAGGTCACGCCCGGGCGGGACGGGCCGCTGCCGGCCAAGCCGCCGGTGCGGCGGCTGGCCCGGGACCTCGGCGTCGACCTGGCCCGGGTCACCCCGACCGGCCCCGGCGGCACGATCACCCGCGCCGACGTGGAGGCGTTCGCGCCCCAGCCCCCGTCCCCGTCTCCGCCACCGGCGCCGGCGAACGGGGTGCGAAGGGCGATGGCCCGGGCGATGACGAGCGCGGCGAGCGTCCCGCACGCCAGCGAGTCGGTCACCGTGGACGTGACCCGCACGATGAAGCTCGTGCGGCGGCTGGCCGCCGACCCGGACTTCGCCGGCCGGCGGGTCACCCCGCTGCTGCTGGTCGCGCGGGCGCTGCTGGCGGCGATCGCCCGGTACCCCGGCATCAACGCGGCGTGGGACGCCGGGCGCGAGGAGACCGTCGAGCGGCGGCAGGTCAACCTCGGCATCGCCGTCGCGGCGCCGAAGGGCCTGCTGGTGCCCAACATCAAGGACGCGCCGGCGCTCACCCTGCCCCAGCTGGCCGGCGCGCTGACGGAGCTGACCGAGCGGGCCCGGGCCGGGCGCACCGCACCCGCCGAGATGTCCGGCGGCACCTGCACCATCACCAACATCGGGGCGCTCGGCATGGACAGCGGCAGCCCGATCCTCAACCCCGGCGAGTCGGCCATCCTCGCGTTCGGCGCCGTCCGGCCGCGGCCCTGGGTGCACAAGGGCAAGCTGCGCAGCCGGCAGGTGAGCACCCTGACCCTCGCCTTCGACCACCGCCTCGTGGACGGCGAGCTCGGCGCGCGGGTGCTGGCCATGGTCGCCGCGGCGCTCGAGCGGCCGGACCGCCTGCTGGTGTGGACCTGAGCCGTGACTGCCTTGGAGGACCGATGACCCAACCCCCGGTGCCACCGATGACCGGCGCGCAGGCGCTGGTCGGCGCCCTGGAACAGGCCGGAGCCGACACCGTGTTCGGCATTCCCGGCGGCGCCATCCTGCCCGCGTACGACCCGCTCTACCACTCCACCGCGATCCGGCACGTGCTGGTCCGGCACGAGCAGGGCGCCGGTCACGCGGCCACCGGCTACGCGCAGGCCACCGGCCGGGTCGGCGTGTGCCTGGCCACCTCCGGCCCCGGCGCGACGAACCTCGTCACCCCCATCGCCGACGCCCACCTGGACTCCGTGCCGGTGGTGGCGATCACCGGGCAGGTGCCCTCCGGCGCGCTGGGCACCGACGCCTTCCAGGAGGTCGACATCATCGGCATGACGCTGCCGATCACCAAGCACAACCTGCAGGTGACCGAGGCCGGGCAGATCGTGCCGGCGATCGCCGCGGCGTTCCACATCGCCTCGACCGGCCGGCCCGGGCCGGTGCTGGTGGACATCACCAAGGACGCCCTGCAGGGGCACACGGAGTACCACTGGCCGCGGCAGCCGGCCCCGGCCGGGTACCGCCCGGTGCCGCCG
This sequence comes from Dactylosporangium sp. CA-092794, assembly GCF_050948465.1. Classification (NCBI taxonomy): domain Bacteria; kingdom Bacillati; phylum Actinomycetota; class Actinomycetes; order Micromonosporales; family Micromonosporaceae; genus Dactylosporangium; species Dactylosporangium sp. CA-092794. The sequence goes on from NZ_CP192044.1 coordinate 4,086,567, forward strand.
CCCGAACCGGCCGCCGTGCGGATCGCGGCCCGCCTGCTGGGCGCCGCCCGCCGGCCCGTGCTCTACGTCGGCGGTGGGGTGCTCAAGGCCCGGGCCACGGCCGAGCTGCGCGAGCTGGCCGAGCTCACCGGCGCGCCGGTGACCACGACGCTGATGGCGCTGGGCGCCTTCCCCGACAGCCACCCGCAGCACCTCGGGATGCCGGGCATGCACGGATCGGTGCCGGCGGTCGCCGCCCTGCAGCGGGCCGACCTGATCGTGGCGATCGGGGCGCGGTTCGACGACCGGGTCACCGGGCGGACCGACTCCTTCGCCCCGCACGCCCGGATCGTGCACATCGACGTCGACCCGGCGGAGATCTCCAAGAACGTGCCGGCGCACCTGGCCGTCGTCGGCGACGCGCGGGACGTGCTGGCCCGTCTGGTTCCGGTGGTACGGGCGGAATGGGCGGCCGGCCGGCGCGGCGACTACCGGCAGTGGTGGCAGCGGATCGGCCGCTGGCGGGCCCGCTACCCGGCCGGCTTCGCCGCCACCGGCGACGGGCTCGCGCCGCAGCAGGTCATCCGCCGCCTCGGCGAGCTGGCCGGCCCGGGGACCGTGTTCACCAGCGGCGTCGGCCAGCACCAGATGTGGGCCGCCCAGTTCCTCACCCACGACCGGCCGTACACCTGGCTCAACTCCGGCGGTGCCGGCACCATGGGCTACGCGATCCCGGCCGCCATGGGCGCGAAGGCGGGCCGGCCGGAGGCCGCCGTGTGGGCGATCGACGGCGACGGCTGCTTCCAGATGACCTGCCAGGAGCTGGTCACCTGCGCGGTGAACGGGATCCCGATCAAGGTCGCGGTCATCGACAACGGCACGCTGGGCATGGTCCGGCAGTGGCAGGACCTGTTCTACGGACGGCGGTACTCGCACACCACGCTGCACGGCGGCGGCGACCGGGTGCCGGACATCGCCCGGCTGGCCGAGGCGATGGGCTGCCACGGCCTGCGCTGCGAGTACCCGGGGGAGCTCGACGCGACCATCGAGAAGGCCCTCGCCCTCGACGACGCCCCGGTCGTCGTCGACTTCGTGGTCGACCAGGACGCCATGGTGTGGCCGATGGTGCCGGCCGGCACCTCGAACGACGACATCATGGCCGCCCGCGACGTACGCCCGGATTTCGGCGACGAGGAGTAGCCACCCATGCAAACCCGAACCCTGTCGATCCTCGTGGAGAACCGGCCCTGGTCGCTGACCCGGATCGCGGCCCTGCTGTCCCGGCGCGGCTTCGCCGTGGACTCGCTCGCCGTCGGCCCGAGCGAGCGGCCCGAGCTGGCCCGCGTGACGGTCGTCGTGGACAGCGCCCGCCAGCCGGTGGCGCAGATCGCCGCCCAGCTCGACAAGCTGGTCGACGTCCGGGAGGCGGTGCCGCTCGACCCCGACCTGGCGGTGCGCCGGGAGCTGGTCCTGGTCAAGGTCGCGGTGGCCGGGGCGGCGGCGCAGGCGCGCGTCGCGGAGATCCTGCGGCTCTTCCACGCCAGCACCGAGCAGGTGGGCGCGGACGCGGTCGTGGTGCAGGCGGTCGGTACCGCGGCCGAACTGGCCTCGCTGCTGGCCCTGCTGGACGAGTTCGGCGTGCGCGAGGTGGTCCGCTCCGGCGCCGTCGCGCTGGAGGGCTGCGTGGCGCCGGCCGGTGCCGGTGCCGGTCGGCCGGGCGCCGGCCGGCTGCAACGGGCCGGGGCGTCACGGGCGGGCACGGGAATGGAGAGCGCGAGATGGAGCAGTTGACGCTGCGGGACGGCGGGCCGCGGGGCGATGCCGTCGACGACTACCTGGGCAATGGCGCCCATCGATTCTTCGGGGAGGGCTACAAACGGGCCCGGCAGCGGCTCGCCGCGATCGGGGTGCACGTCGGGGCCGACGGCACCGGCACGGTCGAGGCGTCGGCCTCGGTGTCGTATCCGCCGGACTGGTCGCGGAAGGGCTCGGCCGACCAGCCGCCGCACCTGAGCAGCATCGACGTGCTGCTGGTGGCCGGGGAGGTGGCCGAGGTGTACCTCACCCGGGCGCTGGGCCTGACCCCCGAGCAGCGGGCCGGGCTGCGGCTGCGCCGGGTGCGGCTGCAGGCCGGCACCACCCCGGTCGAGCAGGAGCTGGCCGCGTTCGGCGTCCGGGCCCGCATCGGCGCGCCGGCGGACGGGCCGCACCGCGACGGGCTGGCGATCAGCACGGTCGACTGCGAGGTGGGCACGCTGCGGGCCCGGGCCGAGGTGCTGCACCCGGCGCAGCCGGTCACGCCCGGCTCGGCCGCGTTCGCCGACGCGGACGCGGCGCTGGGCCCGGCGGCGCTGCGGCCGTTCGCGGCCGCGCACCGGGCGAAGGGCCAGTCCGTCGACCGGATCGAGCTGGACGCGTCCGGCCACCGGGCGCGGGCCCGGCTGGCGGCGACCTGGTCGACGCCGGACGGGCTGGCGCTGACCGGACTGGAGAGCTACGCGCACCGCGCGGTGTCCATCGTGGACGTCTTCGTGGCCGCGATCCAGCTGGGCCAGATCCTGCTGTACGAGCTGGACGGGGTGCGCCGCGCCGACAGCAACACGCTGTGGATGCGCCGCACGACGCTGGACATCGCCGAGCCGGGCCGGCCGGTGTCCGGGCCGGGCCCGATCGAGGCCCGCCTGGACGACGCCGAGCTGCTGGCCGCCGGCGACGGCACCCGCTGGCGGGCGGCGCGCATCGAGGCCGCCTTCGACCACATGAGCATCGGCTGCGCGGTCGCGCACCGGCTGCCCGGCGGCATCGACTGGAGGGAACGATGAGCCGTACCGCAGTGCTGGCCGGCGTCGGCGGCTACGTGCCGCCGCGCCGGGTGACCAACGCCGAGCTGGCGCCCGGGCTCGGCACCGACGACGGGTGGATCCGCACCCGCACCGGGATCCGCGAGCGGCGCTGGGCCGACGCCGGGACCACCACCGGCGACCTGGCCGCCGAGGCGGGGCAGCGGGCGCTCAAGTCGGCCGGGGTGAGCGACGCCGACCTGGTGATCCTGGCCACGAGCACCGGCAACCAGCCGATGCCGGCCACCGCGCCGGAGGTGGCCGCGATGCTGGGCCTGGGCCAGGTCGCGGCCTACGACGTGTCGGCCGCCTGCGCCGGGTTCGTCTACGCGCTGACCGCCGCCGCCGGTGCGATCGCGATCGGCGTCGCCGACCGGGTGCTCGTGATCGGCGCGGACCTGTGGTCCACCCGGCTCGACCCGGCCGACCGCTCGACCGCGATCATCTTCGGCGACGGCGCCGGGGCGGTCGTGCTGCGGGCCGGGACGGCGGGCGAGCGCGGCGCCCTGCTGGGCTTCGACGCGGGCAGCGACGGCGACCGCCGGGCCCTGGCGGTGGTCCCGGGCGGCGGCTCCCGGCAGCGCTCCGCCCCGCACCTGGCGGAGCTGGCCAACGAGTACCTCACCATGCAGGGCCGGGACCTGTTCACCCAGGCGGTGGAGCGCATGGCCGCCTCGTCCGAGCGGCTGCTGCGCCGCGTGGGCTGGACCGGAGCCGACGTCGACAAGTGCGTCGCCCACCAGGCCAACGTCCGGATCCTGCACACCGTGGCCGACCTGCTCGACGTCGGCCGGGACCGGATGCTGACCAACCTCGACCGGGTCGGCAACACCTCGGCCGCGTCGATCCCGCTGCTGCTGTCCGAGGCCGGCGCCGACGGGCGGCTGCGCGGCGGCGACCGGGTCCTGCTCACGGCGTTCGGCGGCGGGCTCAGCTGGGCCTCGGCCGCGCTGGTCTGGCCGGCCCTGACCGAGCGCTGAACCACCACATCACCGGCAAAGGAGGGCAACCATGACGGACCAGCAACTCACCGACAAGATCGCCGCGTTCGTGGCCGAGCGGAGCGATGCCGAGGAGGAGGTCACGGCGGACACGAAGTTCCTCGACCTCGGCCTCGACTCGCTGGTGCTGCTGGAGCTGGCCGCGCAGCTCAAGCGCGACTACGGCATCCCGGTCACCGACGACGACCTGTACGCCGCCGGCACCGCGGCCGGGGCCGCCGCGCTCGTGGCCGAGCGCCGGGCGGTGGCGCCGCAGGTGTGACCCGCCGCCGGGCGAGTCCGGCACCGTTGGGCGGCCGGGCGTGACGGGATGGGCTACCGTGCCCACCGTGGAGAACTCGATCGTCGCGGTCACCGTCTACCCGGCGCAGGCGCGGGTCACCCGGCGCGGCCGGACCACGCTCGAGCCCGGCGACCAGGTCGTCGAGGTCGGGCCGCTGCCGCTGGGCCTGGACACCGACTCGATCCGGGTCAGCGGGCGCGGCCCGGCCACCGTCCTCGGCGTCGACGTCGTCCTGCGCCGCCACGCCGAGCCGTCCGACGCCGCGGTGGGCGCGGTGCGCCAGGAGCGGCTCCGGCTCGCCGCGGAGGCGGCCGGGATCGACGACGCCGAGACGGTCCTGCGGCAGCGCCAGGCGTTCCTCACCACGCTGGGTGAGCGGGCCAGCGGCGCCTACGCCCGGGCCCTGGCCGCGGGGGAGACGGCCGTGGACGCGGTGTCGGCGTTCACCACCACGATGGGCGGCGAGCTGACCTCGGTGCTGGCCGGCATCCGCGAGCTGGAGCGGCGCCGCACCGAGGTGGCCGACCGGATCGCCGCGCTGGACCGGCAGCTGCACGACCTGTCCGGCAAGCGCGAGCCCGACGCCCGCTACGCCGTGATCGCGCTGGCCGTGTCCGCGCCCGGCGAGGTCGAGCTCGACGTGTCGTACCAGGTGCCCAACGCCGGCTGGCGCTCGACCTACGACGTCCGGCTGACCGGCGAGTCGCTGCAACTGACCTGGTTCGGGCTGGTCGAGCAGCGCACCGGCGAGGATTGGCCGGAGTGCGAGCTGGCGCTGTCGACGGCCCGCACCAGCGGCGTGGCGGCGATTCCCGAGTTGCAGCCGTGGTACCTCGAGGTGTTCGTGCCCGCGCCGCCGCCGCGCTCGCTGGGCTACGGCGCGCCCGGCATGGCGCTGCCCCCCGCGCCGGCGATGGCGCCCCAGCCGATGGCCCGGGCCGCCGCCTTCGACGAGGCCGCGCCGCCGGCGGTCGAGCTGGCCCAGGCCCGGGTCGAGGAGGGCCCGGTCGCGGCCACCTACCGCCCGGCCCGCGCGGTCGCGGTGCCCGCGGACGGCACCACCTCCCGGGCCACGATCGCCGTGTTCGACCTCGCCGCCCGGCTCGACCACGTCACCGCCCCGGGCCGCTCCACCGACGTGCACGTGCGGGCCGTGGTCACCAACACCTCCCCGCACACGCTGCCCCCGGGGCAGGCGGCGGTGTTCCACGAGGCCGACTTCGTCAGCCGCACGACGCTGTCCACCTGGGCGCCCGGCGAGGAGCTGGAGCTGGCGCTCGGCCTCGACGACCGGGTCCGGGTCGAGCGCGAGCTGGTCCGCCGCACCGCGACGAAGGCGACGCTGGGCTCCAGCCGCCGCCGCGAGGTGGAATACCGCACCACGGTCGGCAACTACACCGGCCGCCCGGTCCGCATCACCGTGCTCGACCAGCTCCCGGTCAGCCGCCACGAGGGGATCACGGTCCGCGAGACGGTGCTGGAGCCGGCCCCGGCCGAGCGGACCGAGCTGGGCGTGCTGACCTGGCGGCTGACGTTGCCGGAGAGCCAGTCCCAGCAGATCCGGATGGGGTACCGGGTGGAGACCGGCAAGGGCATCGAGCTCTCCGGCTGGCGCGAGTAGCCGCTCAGGCGGCGGCCCGGGCCAGCACCGCCTCGGCCACGACGAGGTCCTGCCAGGCCATGCCGGAGCCCTTGAACAGCACCGGGCCGTCCCGCTCGCCCAGGGCCCCGGCGGCGGCGCCGATCGGCACCAGCCGGTCGGCGGTCAGGGCGCCCTCGGCGGCCGCCAGCACCACGTCGCCGCACTCGCGCAGGGCCGTGGCGGCGTCCTCGACGACCACGGTGGCCCGCCGGCACAGCGCCGCGTCGACCTCGCGGGCGTCGGGCTCGTGCGAGCCGACCGCCACGACGACCGCCCGGTCCGGCAGTACCCCCGAATCGAACAACGGCGTGCGGGCGGTCGTCGCGCACACCACCACGTCCGCGGCGCGCAGTGCCTCGGCGACCGCGGCGGAGCCCGCGCGCAGCAGCCGGGCCGGCGTGCGGCCCACCACGGCGGCCATGGCCTCCCGGTCCACGGCGCCCGGCGAGCGGACCACCACGTCCACCGCGGCCAGCTCGGCCACCGCGGCGAGCGTCGCGATGTGCCCGGCGCCCTGCGGGCCGGCGCCGAACACCACCAGCCGCAGCGGGCCCGCGCCCAGCGCCGGGCGGACCGCCGCCACCGACACCGCCGGGGTGCGCAGCGTGGTCAGCGCCGCACCGTCGAGCAGCGCGACCGGCCGCAGCGTGGGGCCGTCGAACAGCACGTAGACGGCGTTGATCCGGGGCAGGCCGAGGGCGGCGTTGCCGGGCGCGATCGTGGCCAGCTTGACCCCGGCGTGGCCGGCCGACGCGGCAGGCATCAGCAGCAGCTCGCCGGCGGGCAGCGGCACCGAGGCGCGGGCCACCCCGGCCGAAGGGTCGAGGCCGCCGCGCAGCGCCTCCTCGATCGCGGCCACCGCCACCGCGGGCGGGACCAGCCGGGCGATCGCCGCGGCGTCGAAGTAGGGCATCATCGCAGCACGAATCCCGGGGTCAGCGGGTCGCCGGGGTCCACCGTGAAGACGTGCTCGCCGGTCGGGTAGGCCATCCCGGTGATGACCGGCAGGACGCGGCCACCCGCGTCGAGGCTCGCCGTCGCGGTGAAGCGGGAGCCGACGATCGAGTCGTGCACGAGCGTGTGGCCGGGGGCGAGCGCGCCGCTCGCGGTCAGCGTCGCCACCCGGGCCGCCGTGCCCGATCCGCACGGCGAGCGGTCCAGCTCCCCGTCGGCGAAGATGGTGACGTTGCGCTGGTGCAGCGCCCCGCCGGCGGTGGTGCCGAGGTCCTCGTAGAGGATCGTGCCGTAGACGCCGCTGAGCCGGTCGTCGTCGGGGTGGCGGGCCACCGGGTGCGCGTCGAGCGCCCACTTCACCTCGCGCCCGAGCGCGATGAGCTCCTGGTGGTGCTCCGGCGTCACCGCGAGCCCCACCGCCGCCGCGTCCACCTGCGCGTAGATCGCCCCGCCGTAGCTCACGGCGGCGGTGACCGTCCCGCGCTTCGTGGCCACCTCGACCTCGGCGGCGATGAGGTACGACGGCACGCTGACGAAGTCGACCGAGCTCACCTTCCCGCCCGCCGTGTGCACCCGGGCCGTGACCCGCCCGGACGGCACGTCGATCACCACGTCGGCGACGCCGTCGGCGGGCGCCGCGACCAGCCCGGAGCGCACCGCCCACGCGCCGAGCGCGATGGTGCCGTGACCGCACGCGGTGGAGAAGCCGTCCTTGTGCCAGAACAGCACCCCGAGCCGGGCCCCGCCGTCGTCGGGCGGCACGAGGAATCCGCCGTACATGTCGGCGTGCCCGCGCGGCTCGTAGCACAGCACCCGCCGCAGCCCGTCCACCGCCGGGTCGCGCATGGCGAACACCCGCCGCTCGGCGACGCTCGCCCCGCGGATCTCCACCGGCGGCTCCGGCACGATCCGGAACGGCTCACCCCCGGTGTGGTAGTCGACGGTCCGCACCACCTCGAACTCCATCGCCCCATCACACCACGCTCGGGAAGCGGGCGAGCGCGGCACGGACCTCCTCGGCGGTGGCGCTGGCGCCGAAGAGCTCCGTGCCCGGGCCGAAGCGGCGGCCCTCGGCGAGCGGGCCGGCGTCGACCGGGTCGAAGCCGAGCGCGTCGACCAGGGCGGCCACCGCGGCGCGGCCGGCCGGGTCGTCGCCGGCCAGGGCCAGGGCGCGGCGGCCCGCCGCGCCCGGCGGGCGGGCCTGCTCCTCCAGGTCGTGGTAGCCCATGTGGTTGAAGGCCTTCACCACCCGCGACCGCGGCAGGAACGCCTGGACGGTCTCGCTGGAGGTGGTGGCCGGGTCGGTGAGGTCGGGGCGCTCCCCGTCGACCTCCCACCAGTAGTTCATGGCGTCGATCACCAGCTTGCCGTGCAACCGCTCGGCCGGGATGGTCCGGTACTTGCCCAGCGGCAGGGCCAGGATGACCACGTCGGCGCCGGCCGCCGCCTCGGCCGCGGTCACCGCGACCGCGCCCGGGGTGACGATCTCGGCGATGAGCGAGATCCGCTCCGCCGGGCCGGAGCCGGCGACGAGCACCCGGTAGCCGGCGGCGAGGGCCAGCCGGGCCAGCACCGTGCCGACCTTGCCGGCGCCGAGGATGCCGATCGTGCGCACCGTGCTCTGATCGCTCCGCTCGCTCATGCCGCGAGCAGGTCGCGGACCATGGGCAGGACCTTGCTGCCGTAGAGCTCGACCGCGCGGGTGCGCTCGCGCACCGGCATCGAGCCGGCCGAGTAGATCATGTCGAACCGGCCGACGCCCAGCCGGCGGATCGCCCCGGCCATCTTGCGGGCCACCGTCTCGGGTGAGCCGATGTACATCGAGCCGTGCGCGACCTCGGCGTCGAACTCCTCGCGGCGCAGCGCCGGCCAGCCGCGCAGCTTGCCGATGCGGTCGCGGATCACCTTGTACCGCGGGTAGAACAGCTCCTTCGCCTCGGCGTCGGTGTCGGCGACGAAGCCGGGCGAGTGCATGCCGACCGGGTGATCCGGCGTGCCGAACTGCTCCGCCGCCCGCCGGTAGAGCTCCAGATACGGCGCGAAGCGGTCCGGCGCCCCGCCGATGATGGCCAGCATGAGCGGCAGCCCGTAGCGGGCGGCGCGGACCACCGACTGCGGCGAGCCGCCGACGCCGACCCAGGTGCTCAGGTGCCCCGACTCGGTCTTGGGGAACACGTCGGCGTCCACCAGCGGCGCGCGGGTGGTGCCGCTCCAGGTGACCGGCCGCTCTTCCAGGAGCCGGGCGAACAGCTCGATCTTCTCCTCGAACAGCACGTCGTAGTCGCGCAGGTCGTAGCCGAACAGCGGGAACGACTCGGTGAACGAGCCGCGGCCGAGGATCACCTCCGCCCGCCCGTTGGAGATGGCGTCGACGGTGGCGAAGCGCTGGAACACCCGGACCGGGTCGTCGGAGCTGAGCACGGTCACCCCGGAGGCGAGCCGGATCCGCGAGGTGCGCGCGGCGATGGCGGCGAGCACGGTCTCCGGGGTCGAGATCGCATACTCCGGTCGGTGGTGCTCGCCGAGCGCGATCACGTCGACGCCGAGCTCGTCGGCGAGCACGGCCTCGTCGACGACCTGGCGGATCGCGGCCGCGTGCGACATGGGCGCGCCGTCGCCGTCCTCCGGCACGTCACCGAAGGTGTCGAGGCCGAACGTGACGTCCACCATGGCTGGCCCCCTTCCGGGCGCTGACACGCTGTAATTGACGCGTCAATCATGCGCCGATATGATTGACGCGTCAATCAGAGGGGTGGGGCTGTGGTGCGGGACACTTCGGGCGGCCGGCCCGGCCGGCGGCTGCCCACGCGCGAGGAACTGGCCGTCTGGCGGGACTTCATCGAGACGGCCGAGGCGCTGCGCGGGCGCATCGCGGCCCGGCTGCAGACCGACGCCGGGCTGTCGAGCGGTGATTATGTGGTGCTGCTGGCGCTGAGTGAGGCGGCGGAGCACCGGCTGCGCTCCTCCGACCTGGCCACCGCCGCCGGCTGGGAGCGCAGCCGGCTGTCGCACCACCTGGCCCGTATGGAGCGGCGCGGGCTGATCCGCCGCGAGGACTGCCCGACCGACAGCCGGGGCGCCGAGGTGGTGCTCACCCCGGACGGCGCGGCGGCCTTCCACGGCGCCACCGTCCCGCACCTGCGCGCCGTCCGCGAGCTGTTCGTCGACGCCCTCACGCCCCAGCAGCTCGCCGCGGTCGCCGACCTCACGGCCGCGCTGCGGGACGGGCTCGCGGCCCCGCCCGCCGCGCCGCCGCGGCCTTGACGCCTACCGCTTCCGCCTCAGGCCGGCGCCGCGGCCAGCCAGGGGCGCAGGATCGGCAGGACCACCGCCGCCTGCATGGCGCGCATGTGGTCCAGGCCGTCCAGCACGTGCACCTGCCAGCCGAGCGCCTCCAGCTCCGGCCGCCGGGCGGCCAGCGCGGGGCCGATACTCACCCGGACGCCGCCCCAGCGCTCGTCGTAGTCGATCTCGTCCGCCGAGCCGGCGAAGCACAGCCGCGGGACGGTGAGCCGGGACAGGGCCGCGCGCTCGTCGAAGCCCCGCAGCGCCTCGTACAGCGTCACGAACTGCCGGGTCTGGGCCTCCGACAGCGTCGGCTCGACGCCCGACCAGTCCGGCTCGGCCGCGGGATCGGCCGGCGGACCGGGCTCCGCGGGCGGCCGGGGCCGCGGGCCGGCGACCGCCGCCGCGTGGGCCGCGGCGGTGACCTTGAGCATTTCCCGGTACGGCCCGCCGAGCGCCGGGAAGCCGCCCATGGCCAGCGCGGTGAGCCGGTCGGTGCGCACGGCCAGCTGCAGGCCGGCGACGGCGAGCCAGGAGTAGCCGTAGTAGGCGAACCGGTCCGCGCCGGCCGCGCCAGCCACGGCGAGCAGGTCGGCGGCCAGGTTGTCCGGGGTCAGCGTGCCGGGCTTCGGCGCCGCCAGCACGTGACCCTCGTAGTCGAACGCCACCACCCGGAACGCGCCGGCCAGCCCGTCGATCAGGGTGCGGCCCAGCGCCGGGTCGGCGCCCCAGCGGCGCAGCTCGTCGGCCTGCGGCCCCTCGACCGGCACCGGGTTCACCGGCAGCAGCACCGTCGGGCCTTCGCCTCGCACCTCCACGGCGATGGCGGCGCCGTCATGCAGTCGTACGCGGAGAGTCATGGCCTCCAACGTATCGTTGAACCGTCCGGTGAGACTTTTCGCGACGCCGCGCAGGCCGGCGCCCGGCAACCCTCAAACCGGTGGACACCGAGTCCGATTTCCGTCAGGACCCGGTTTGCAGCCGCCCGACCAGGTCGACATAGCGCTGTTGGGCGTCCTGCCGGTCGGTGCCCTCGAGGGCCTTCCACGCGTCGAACTTGGCCCGCCCGACGAGGTCGAACACGCCGGGCCGCCGGCCGCTCGCGTCGCCCTGAGTGCCCTGCTTGAACAGGGCATACAACTCCAGGAGGACCTCGTTGCCGGGCCGCTGCGGCAACTGCTTGACCTCGTGCTGCGCCTGCTCGAACGCTTCGCTCACGGACACCCGGCAAGCCTATCCGGCTTTACCCGTGGGCGTCGGGGCGATTGCCGGGACGTAAGGCGGATAGGGCAGGATCGTGGCATGAGCGCTTCGGGGGAGCGGGGACGCGGCCGGTGGGCCGAGCGGGCGGGCGATCTGCTCACCGGGTGGGTGGACCGGCTGCCCATGCGACTGCGCCGGTATCTGCCCCGTGACCTGGTCGGCTTCGCCATGCTGGGCGCGTTCACCTTCTCGGTCGACCTCTGCACGCTGATGGTGCTGCGGCACACCACCCGGCTGCCGCTGCCGGTCGCGGTGTCGATCGCCTACCTCACCGCCTTCGGCCTCAATTTCGTGCTCAACCGCACGGTCAACTTCCGCTCACACGCCCCGGTCGGCGGCCAGGTGCTCCGCTACGCGCTGGTGGCGGTCGGCGACTACCTGATCACGGTCGGGGTGTCCTCCGGGCTCTACGCGCTCGGCCTCGACGTGCGGGTCTCCCGGGTCACCGCGGCGGCGGTCGTGGCCCTGTTCACCTACTCGCTGTCGCGCTGGTGGGTGTTCCGCGACCGGTCCGGCGCCGCCCCCGCCCCCGGCGAGCCCGCCACCGAGGAGCCGGCCGGCGCCCGGCCCGGGGAGCCGGCGGTCAGCGGGATCGCGGGTCCGGGCCGTACCGTCGGGGAATGACCAACTCCTATGCGAGCCCCTCCGCCCTGGAGGGCAAGGCCTGCATCGTGACCGGCGCGGCCCAGGGCATCGGCCGCGGCATCGCCCAGGCCCTCACCGAGCGCGGCGCGGCGGTGCTGCTCGTCGACCACAACCCGGACACCCTGGCCGCGACCGCCGCCGCCCTGTCGGCCGACGGCCGCCGCGCGGAGCCGCTGCTGTCCGACATCCGCGGGCCGGCCGAGCCCGACCGCATCGCCGCCACCGCCGTCGAGCGCTTCGGCCGCCTGGACGTGCTGGTGAACAACGCCATCGCCACCCGACCCGCCGGCCCGTTCACCGAGCACACCGACGCCGACTACGACCTGGTCTTCGACACCGGCCCCCGGGCCACCTTCCGCCTCATGCGGGCCGCCTTCCCGCACCTGGCCGCCTCCGGCGCCGGCTCGGTGATCAACCTCGGCTCCAGCGCCGGCACCGAGGGCCAGGCCGGCTGGGCGACCTACGCCGCGGCGAAGGAGGCGATCCGCGGCTTCTCGAAGGTCGCCGCGACCGAGTGGGGCGCCGCGCAGGTCCGGGTCAACGTGATCTGCCCGTTCGCCAACTCGGAGGGCGCGCAACTATGGGAGCGCTTCGACCCGGACGGCTTCAACGCCGCCCTGGCCAAGGTCCCGCTCGGCCGCATCGGCGACACCCGCACCGACATCGGCGCCCTGGTCGCCTTCCTGGCCGGCGACGAGTCCACGTACATCACCGGCCAGACCATCATGATCGACGGCGGCTGGGGCATGCACCGCATCTGAGCGCCTCAGGCGTAGGTGAGGTCCAGGGTGTCGGCGTGGCCCGGCCAGGTGAGGGTCAGCCGCCAGCAGCCGGGCCTGGGCAGGTCGACGATCGACGGGCCCGGGCCGCCCTCGACGGTGTCGCCGGCGGTGGTGGCCGTGCCGTCGAGAGCGGCGCTGATCGTGAGGTCGCCCGGTGGGTACGACTCCTTCGCCACCCACAGGATCTTGTTGGCCTTGCCGTCCGTGCGGGCGGCCGTGAGCGGAGACCCGAAGAGGACGGCGGTGATCGTGCCGCGGTCGCCCAGGACGTGCGGGACGCTCGGGTCGCCGGAGAAGCCGGCGCGGGCCCAGTCCGGTAGCGGGCCGGTGTCGACCGGCGAGCCGCAGCCGGTCCGGGCCGCGGCCGGCGACTCCGCGGCCGGCGGCGGGGGCGGGGGCGGGGCGGTCGCGGTGCAGGCGGTGAGGGCCAGGGCGGCGGCGAGCGGGGGCAGCAGTCTCACGAAGAGGAGGAGCCGCGGCGTGGGCGCCCGGTTCCCGGTGACACCGCGGCCGCCTCGGCCGTCGCGCTCGGTGATTTACCCTGGGCGATGTGAAGTGGGTCGTGGGGGCGGCGTTCGCCGTCGTTGCGTACGCGGTCGCGCTCATCGGCTGGCTGCTGGTGCCGGGCTGCGGTCCGGTGCCCTTCCCGCTGTGCCTCGTCGCGTTGTTGGCACCGTTTCCGCTTGCCGCCGCTGGCGCCATCGTCGGGCCGCGGGTGCCGCTGCGGCGGCCGGGCGCGGTGGTCGCCGGTGCCGGCGCCGCCCTCGTCGCGCTGTTGTTCGCCGCTCTCGTCGCAACCGTAGCCCTGCCGTTGCCGGCACCGCCCGGCCCGGGTGTGCCCGAGGACGTCGGCGGCGGGTACGTGTTGGACCAGCACGGCTCGCAGACGCCCCTGTCCGTCGATGACTACCGGACCGCGCTGATGTCGCACGAGCGGTTCATGTTGTGGACCGGTGCGCTGTTATGCCTCGTGGGGACGCTCGCGGCGGGCGTGCACGGGGAGCGGCTGGCCGACCGGGCGGCTCGGCGTGGCTGATGGTTCCGCGCCGGAAAATCGCGGATCCCCATGGGGCTAGTGGCCGAAGGCTTCCTCCAGCCACCAGGAGCCGTGGCTGGCGGTGACTTTCGCGTCCAGCAGTAAAGGGCGGTCGCGCGGGCCGGACAGCCAGTCCGCGACCGCGGCCAGGTCGGCGGGGGCGCGGACCACGGCGGCGGCGCAGCCGTAGCCGCGGGCGATGGCGGCCAGGTCGGTGTCGGGGAAGGTGACCGTGTCCAGCGGGTGGCCGTGCGGGCCGAAGTGGTGCACCTCCGCGCCGTAGGCGGCGTCGTCGTACACCACGATGATCATCGGCAGGCCGAGCCGCACGACGGTCTCCAGCTCGGCGACGCCCATCAGGAAGCCGCCGTCGCCGAGCGCCGCGACCGGCAGCCGGTCCGGGCGGGCGATGGCCGCGCCGATCGCGGTGGCCAGGCCGAGGCCGACCGACTGGAACGCCTGCGTGAAGCAGAACCCGGCGGCGTCGGGCACCGAAAGGTACATCGCCGGATAACCCATGAAATTGCCCGAGTCCACGCTGAGGGTCCGCTCGGCCGGCAGCAGGTCGTCGAGGCCGATCGACAGCGTGCGCGGGTCGATGCGGCCGGTGCCGGTTTCGTCGTGGTACGGCACGTCCCGCCACCGCACGGGCGGCAGCGGGCGGTCGCGGTAGCCGGGCGCGGCGTGGCCGCGGGCGGCGAGCAGCGCCTCGGCGGCGGCCGCGGTCGCGCCGGCGTCGCCGAGCACGCCCAGTCCGACCCGGGGGTTGGCGTGCAGGGCGTCGGGGTCGACGTCGACCTGCGCGACGTCGGCGTCCGGGCCGAGGAGTTTGCCGTGCCGGGTGGTCCACATGTTCAGCGCGCAGCCCCAGGCGACCACGGCGTCCGCGCCGGCGATCCGCTCGGCGGCGGCGGGCGAGGCGAAGCCGCCGGACACGTCGAGGTACCACGGATCGCCGTTGAACAGTCCCTTGGCGACGGCCGACGTCGCGAGCAGGGCGCCGCACCGCTCGGCCAGGGCGGCGATGGCGGCCGCGGCCGCCGGGTCGCGCGCGCCGCGGCCGGCGACGAACACCGGGCGCTTCGCGGCAGCCAGCAGGTCGGCCAGCGCCGCCACCGCCTCCGGCGCGGGGGTGAGCAGCGGGGGAGCGGGCAGCGGCCGGTGCGGCGCGGCGGGCGCCTCGCCGGCCTGCACGTCCAGCGGCAGGCTGACCACGACGGTGCGCCGCTCGGTCCGGGCCCGGCGGACGGCCCGCAGCACGTCGTCGACGGCGGAGTCCGGGGTGGCGGCCCGCTCGTGGGTCGCGCCGACCGCGGCGGCGAGCGCGGCCTGGTCGAGGCGGAAGTTGGACCGGGCCCCGGCCGCGCCGGTGTCGGCGGCGAGCACCACCATCGGGGTGCGGCTCTTGGCCGCCTCGGCGATGCCGGTCAGCGCGTTGGTCACGCCCGGGCCCTGGTGCAGCGTCAGCACGCCGAGCCGGCCCGACGTGCGGGCGTAGGCGTCGGCCATCACCGCGGCGCCGCCCTCGTGCCGGGCCGCGACGAACCGCACGCCGGCCGCGGCCAGCGCGTTGGTCAGGTGGAAGTTGCCGCTGCCGACCACGCCGAAGGCGCACTCGACGCCGGCCGCGGCCAGCGCCCGGCCGACGGCCTCGGCGACCAGCACGGCGCCCGCCTCAGCGCTCGACCAGGGCGAGGACCCGGCACGGGCTGCCGGAGCCGCGCAGGATGGGCAGCGGCGCCGCGACGATGACGGCGCCGGTCGGCGGGAGCCGGTCGAGGTTGCGCAGCTGGGTGAGGCCGTACTTCCCGGCGCCGAGCAGGAACGAGTGGCACGGGAACGGCGGGTCGAAGGAGTGCGCGGCGCCCGCGTCGGTGCCGACGGTCTCCACGCCGAAGCCGGCGATCGGGGACTCCTCGGCCAGCCACCGCGCGCACGCCACGGACACGCCCGGCGTGTTGCCAGCGTTGAGGAAGGCGGCGTCGTCCTCGCCGCGGGCGTCCCAGCCGGTGCGGTACAGCAGCCAGCCGCCGGCCGGCAGCGGACCGTGCTCGGCCTCCCAGGCCCGGATGTCGTCGACCTCGAGCAGGTAGCCGGGGTCGGCGGCGGCCCGCTCGGCGCGGTCGATGACCACCGCGGGCGCGAGCAGCCGCCGCGCCGGCACCTGCGACACGTCCTCGCCGTCGCGGCCGGTCACCCAGTGGATCGGCGCGTCGAAGTGGGTGCCGGTGTGCTCGCCGGAGCGGAAGTTGTTCCAGTACCAGCCGGGGCCGCGCTCGTCATACCGGCTGATCTCTTCGAACTGGAACCGCCACGTGTTGCCGAACGGCTCGGGCAGTTGCAGGATCGGCGTGTCACCGCTGAGCGGCGCCGTCAGATCGACAACCTCGATCGAGCCGGCCGTGACGGCATCCACCAAATCGGACAGGAGCGACATGCGGCGACCGTAACACCCCGGCCGCCGCAGTCAACGGTCATTCGTCGTCCGGGTCGGGCTCCTCGATGTGCTGGCCGTGCTGGGCCGGCTCCGCGTATTCGGCCCGCTGGGCCGGCATCAGCTCCCCGGCCACCGGGGCGGCCTCCTGGAACTCGGTCGCCACCTGCGGCTGGTTCACCCACAGCGCGCGCATCTGCTGCTGCATGAAGGCGGTGAGGCGGGCGCGGTACTCGTGGTCGAACCGCTCCAGCGACTCGATCTGCTGCTGCAGCGCCGTGCGCTTGGCGGTCAGCCCGCCGACCACGTCCTCGTAGGTCTGCTCGGCCCGGTGCCGGATGTCGTGGGCCTGCCGCTGCGCCTCGCCGACGATGTCCTCGGCCCGGCCCTGCGCCTCGGCCATCACCTCGTTGGCGTTGCGCTCGGTCTCACCGGCGAACGCCTCGGCCTCGCGGGCGATCTTCACCGCCGACGAGCGGGCCCGGTTGAGGATCATCTCCGCCTCGTCGCGCAGCGAGTCGGCCTGGGCCTGCGCCTCCGACACGATCTGGTTGGCCGCGGCGTGCGCCTCGCCCCGGATGTGCTCGGCCTCGCGCCGCGCCGACTCGATGTGCTCCTCGGCGGTACGCTGCGCCATGGTCAGCACCATGAGCGCCTTCTGCTGCTCGTTGACGCCCGGCGGGCCCATCGGCTGCTCGGGGATCTGGCCCACCGCACCCGTTCCGCCGTTTAAGCGGTCGTCGTACCCTCGCATCCCGCTTTGCGTCATTTCGTGCCCTCCTCCGTGCCGGTTGCGCAGACCGGCCGGGAGTCCGCCGGCAGCCTGGAATGCCCCGCGCAGGGTACCCGAGAAGCCCCCGAGTGTGAGTCCCGCTCAGGATCTGTTCATGCGGACCTAAGCATCTCCTAACCCGCCGCGCCCCGCCACCGGGACTCTGGCACCGGCCCGCGTGCCCCTGAGGGCCGGGGCACGAGCGGTTCAGGGACGGCGATCGGGTGACCGGCGCGCCGGCAGGAGGGTCGGGTGGCCGCCGGCGAGGGAGACCTCGGCGACGTGCAGGCCGTCGTCGAAGACCGTCGAGGGGAAGCGGTCCCAGACGGCGGACTCGTGGAAGGGGAGGATGCGGCGGGTGTCCCGGCCGACCGCGTCCAGCATGGCCTCGGCCAGGTCGAGCCAGGCGGCGGCGCTGCCGGTGGTCATCGCGATCGGGGCGTAGACGCCGTCGCCGTGGATGCCGTCGACGTTTTCGTAGGTGTACATGTTGTCGCCGGCGAAGAGCCACGGGCCGTCGGCGGCGTTGGTGACGGCGACCAGCTGGGAGCCGGCGGTGTGGGTGTCGTGTGCGGGGCGCAGTTCGATGCCGGGGAGGACCTCGAGGGTGCCGTCGGCGAGGGTGGCCGGGCGGGCGGCCAGCTGGGCGGGCAGGTCGGCCTGGCAGGAGCGGGTGAGGAACTCGAAGCGGGCGGGGCGGGCGGCGGCGGCCTGGTAGCGCTCGATCTCCCGGCGCTGGATGTAGACGTGCGCGGCGGGGAACCGCTCGACGCAGCCGGCGTGGTCGAAGTGGTTGTGGGTCAGCAGGATCGTGTCGACGTCCTGCGCCGCGACGCCGACGCGGGCCAGCACGTCGACCGGGGCGAGCCAGCGGGTCCGGCCGTACTTGGCGGTGAGCCGCTCGTAGATGGCCGGGTCGGCGAAGCCGGTGTCGACCAGGATGCAGCGCTCGGCGGTGCGCACCAGGCCGAAGCAGTACGGCATCCGCCGGTGCCCCTCGTTGGGCTGGGCGGCGAACAGGTTGCTGGCCGGGAAGGCGTCGACGTAACCGTACTCCAGGATCCAGATCGAGGCGTTCACCGCTCGGCCGCCGGGCGGACGTCGAAGACGGCCAGCTGCCAGGCCAGCATCGTGTAGTACCCCAGAATCGTGACGAGCTCGAGCAGCCCGGGCTCGCCCAGCAGCTCGGCGGCGGCGCGGAACTCCTCGTCGGCGAGCGTGCCGTGGCGCAGGATCGCCCGCGTGGTGCGCAGCGCGCAGGACTCCACATCGGACAGTCCGGCCGGCTCGCGGCCCTCGGCCAGCGCCGCCTGGTCGGCGTCGGTGAGCCCGGCGGCGGTGGCGGCGCGGCCGTGGGCGTGCAGCTCGAAGGGGCTGTCGTGGTGGTGGGCGACGAGCAGGATGGCGATCTCGCGGGTCCGGGCCGGCAGCCGCGAGCCGAACCGGACCGTCCCGCCGATCTGCTCCAGCGCCCGGCCGAAGCGCGGGCTGAGGATCCACACCGCGGGCGGGCCCTGCAGCCGGCCGTCGGCGCCGACCAGCGAGAACGCGCTGCCGGGGGCGGCCCTCGGGCCGGTGGTGAAGGCCTCGTAGAGCTCGCGCTGCTCCGCGGTCATGTCCGCCGGATCGACGCCGTCGACTCTCATGCCGTGACTCCCAGGAACGCGCGCGGATTGGCGGACACCATGGTGGACAGCTCTTCGGGGGTCCAGCCGAGGTACGCCAGCTGCTCCAGGAACATGCGCAGGCACTCCGGCTCCGGCGGTACCCACCGGGAAAAGACGTCGGTGCTGAGGATCGCCCGCTGCGGCCCGACCGCGCGCAGGGCCGCGTGGACGTCCCGCACCGTCATGTGCCCGTCCGGGTGGACCAGCGGGGCGTTGGCGAACTCCAGGTAAGCCCCCGTGTCGGCGAGCTCGCGCAGCCGCTGCGGGTCCTGGCTGTAGTGCAGCGGGTGCGTGATGAGCAGCCGCTGGCCGATGTCGGCGCAGTAGGCGGCGACGGCGCGGCTCTCTTCGAGGGAGGCGTGGCCGGTGGCGAGCGCGAGGTCGAGGGCGCGGCAGGCGTCGATGACCTCGCGCGCCCGCCCCGACAGGCTCCCGCCGGGCTCGCACAGCGCGATCGCGGTCCTGGCGTTGTACTCGGCGAACGACGGCGAGATGCGCCGCAGCAGCATCGAGATGTACCCGTCGCGGGCCAGGTCGGCGGCGGCGCCCCAGGTCGGCAGGAACACCACCCGGGCGCCGTGGGCGGCGGCGAGCTCGACGACGCTGGGCTCCAGGCCGCCGACCGGCGGGTTGAGGGTGATGCTGCCGTGGACGGCGAAGCCGGTGCCCGACAGGGCCTGCCGGATGTGCGCGGCCCGGTCCATTGTGGACCACAGGTGGGACTTGAGCACCCAGCCGGACATGCCGTAGGCGTGGGCCAGCCGGGCGACCTCGACGTCGTCGCCGCGGTTGCGCAGCCCGGCGGAGAGGTCGGGCTGGCCGTGGACGTGCACGTCGATCGCGCCGCGCAGCAGCGCGTCGAACCCCTCCGGCAGCGCGGCCGGAAACGGATCAGCTCCCAGGTCGGTCATCAGCGCGATTGTATGACAGTATGACCGGAGGATCAAACCCGGGTTGAGCTGGGAAAACGTTGATCGGTTGCAACGTGGTCGTTGACAGTGTTTGTATGACGATTCTACAATCCCCTGCAACCCTCGAAACACCCCGCATCAGAATCGAGGCTCTCATGGCCGCTACGGGCACAACCAGCGGTACCGACATCAATTTGCGCCGGCGCCGGGCCGTGCGTGGCGCCTACACCGGGTTCTTCGTCGACTCGTTCGACATCTACCTGCCGGCCATCGCCCTGCTGCCGGCGATGATGTACTTCAACAAGGGCCTCTCGCCGGGCGCGGCGCAGATCGCCACCGACCTCACCTTCGCCGCCACGCTGCTGGGCCGCCCGGTAGGCGCGCTCATCTTCGGGCACTTCTCCGACCGGCTGAGCCGCAAGCAGACCGGCGCCATCGCCATCTACGGGTTCGCGGCGGTCACCTTCCTCATCGCCTGCCTGCCCGGCGCCGAGCAGGTCGGCGCGGGCCTGGCCATCGGCATCCTCATCTTCCTGCGCTTCGTCGACGGCATCTTCCTCGGCGGCGAGTACACGGCGGCGACCCCCATGGCCATCGAGTACACCGACCCGCGCCGGCGCGGCTTCATCGGCGGCGTCATCCAGTCCTCGGCCACCACCGGGTACATCGCCATCGCGATCTTCACCTATCTCGCCCTGAAGATCCTGCCGGCCGGCAAGATCGACTCCGGCTACGTGCAGTGGGGCTGGCGCATCCCGTTCTTCGTCGGCGCGATCCTGGCCTTCATCGTCGCCCGGTTCATCCGCCGCGACGTCGAGGACTCCGTGGTCTGGCAGGAGGCCGAGCGCAGCAAGGCGCCGCTGCGCGACACCTTCACCGGGTCGTCGTTCCGCGCGTTCCTGCAGGTCTTCGTGGTCATGACCGGCATCTTCTTCTGCTCCAACATGCTCGGCTCGCTGATGCCCCAGCTGCTGCTGGGCCACAAGGGCTACACTGCCAGTGACCTGACGCTCACGCTCATCTTCTGCAACCTGCTGGTGCCGTTCTCCTACATCCTCGGCGGGCGCCTCGCCGACGTGAAGGGCCGGCGCTTCGCGATGATCCTGACCGGCTCGATCACCGCCGTCGTGATGACCGCGGCCCTGGCCCTGCTGGGCTCCAACAGCTACAACGGCTGGTTCCCGCTGACCGTCACCGCGTTCTTCGTCGCCTTCTCCTCGGTCGGGGCGTTCGGCGTGATGCCGGCGTACATCAACGAGCGCTTCCCGACCCGGGTCCGCTCGTCGGGCTGGGGCATGGGCTACAGCTTCGCCGCGATCATCCCGGGCCTGTTCACCTTCTACCAGACGGCGCTCACCGGCTGGATGCCCCGCTCGTACACCCCGGCCGTGCTCGCCTGCCTCGGCGGCGTGCTGATCGTCATCGGCGGGATCATCGCGCCGGAGACGCTGGGGCGTAACCTCGCCGAGGTCGATGAGCTGGAGCAGTCGCAGCAGCCCTCGTCCGCCACGTCCACGACCCTCGCCACGGCCAACTGAGGCCACGTTGTCAGGAGTGCAGATGCGGTACCGCCGGACCGACGTACCCACCTATCGCCAGCTGCTGGCGCGGGACGACGGCCCGGCGGGCTCGTCCTGGGGTGTCTTCGGCGAGCGCGACCAGCTGGGCGCGCTGAACTTCCAGACGCCTCAGAGCCGGGCCGGTGCGGCCGGGCTGGTGCGCACCGGGGCGGTGTTCAACCTCGACTACCCGGTCAACGCGTTTGTGCCGAGCATCGCCGGCACCCGCCCGCCGACCGAGCACCACATGTTCGCCAACAACCCCAACCACCGCGACGACTGGCTGGACTCCTTCTACCTGCAGTCCACCACGCAGATCGACGGCCTGCGGCACATGCGCCACCCGGTGCACGGCTTCTACGGCGGCGTGCCCGACGAGGCGATCGAGGCCGGCACCCCGGACCTGGGCATCCAGCTCGTGGCCGAGCACGGGATCCTCGGCCGGGGCGTGCTGCTGGATCTGCCGCGGTACTTCGCCGACGCCGGCAAGCCCTACGACCTCACCACCAACCAGGGCATCACCCCGGCCGACCTCGAGGGCGCGCTGCAGGCGTGCGACGTGGAGCTGGACTCCGGCGACGTGCTGCTGGTGCATACCGGGTTCGCCCGGCGGTACCTCGGCCTCGACCCGGAGGCGCAGGCCGCCTTCCGCGCCGACATCCAGGTGCCGGGCCTCGCCCAGTCGCCGGAGATGGCGGAGTTCCTGTGGGACCACCAGGTCTCGCTGGTGGCCAGCGACAATCCGGGCGTGGAGGCCTTCCCGGTCGACCGGGCGTCGGGCTTCTGGGACCCGGACGAGCCGGCCCCGGCCCGCGGCCCGACCCACAACGGGATGCTGCACCGCCCGGTGCTCGCCCTGCTGGGCATCCTGCTCGGCGAGCTGTGGAAGCTCGACGAGCTGGCCGAGGCGTGCGCGGCCGACGGCCGCTACGAGTTCCTGCTGACCGCCAAGCCCCTCGCGGTGGTCGGCGGCGTGGGCTCGCCCGCCAACGCCATGGCGGTCAAGTGACCTGCGGCCGATGGAAGGGTGGCATTTGCCGCTTGCATCGCGATTCGGGGGGATTTTTGTAGGTATAGCGGGACTCGCGCTAGGTTCGGCCGCATGCGACGGCGAAACCTCCTCACCCTGGCGGCCGCGGGCACGGTGGCCGGCTGCGCGAAGCCCGGCGCCGGCACCGCCGAGAACCTGGCGCCCGACGCACCCGACCCCGCCGGCTCCTCCAGCCCGGCGGGGCCGGCGTTTCCCGAGGGATTCGGCTGGGGGGCGGCGACGTCGGCGTACCAGATCGAGGGCGCCGCGAACGAGGACGGCCGCGGGCCGTCCGTCTGGGACGTGTTCTGCCACGAGCCGGGGCGCATCCGCAACGGGGACACCGGCGACGTGGCCGCCGACCACTACCACCGTTACGTCTCCGACCTCGACCTGATGCAGGACCTGGGCCTCACGTCGTACCGGTTCTCGGTCTCCTGGTCGCGGGTGCTGCCCACCGGCCGGGGCGCGGTCAACGCCAAGGGCATGGACTTCTACCAGCGACTGGTCGACGGGCTGCACGAGCGCGGGATCGCGCCGGTGGTCACGCTCTTCCACTGGGACACCCCGCAGGCGCTGCAGGAGCTCGGCGGCTGGGAGAACCGCGACTGCGCGAAGTGGTTCGCCGACTATGCCCACACCATGTTCACCGCGCTCGGCGACCGGGTGCCGACCTGGCTCACCCTCAACGAGCCCAAGACCGTGGTCGACGTCGGCTACACCGCCGGCACGCACGCCCCGGGCAAGCGGGACCGCAACCTGGCCAACGTGGTCGGCCACCATCTGCTGCTCGGGCACGGGCTGGCGGTGCAGGCACTGCGCGGTACCACCGGGAAAAGCCGCATCGGGGCGGCGCTGAGCCTGTCGCCCGCCTACCCGGCCGACGACTCGGCCGCGGCGGCGCACCAGACGGCGATCGCCGACGGCGAGGAGAACCGCCGCTGGCTCGACCCCGTGCTGCGGGGCCACTACCCGCAGGACTGGCTGGACACGCAGCCCGCCGACGCGCCGGTACGCGCCGCGATCAAGGACGGCGACCTGGCCGTCATCGGCACGCAGAGCGACGTGCTGGGCGTGAACTACTACGGCACCACGCACGTGACGAGCACCGGCGGCCGGATCATGGTGCACCCGACCTCGCAGGCGACCTGGCAGGAGATCGACCCCAACGGGCTTTACGACCTGCTGACCCGGATCAAGCGCGACTACGGCGACATCCCGCTGAGCATCACCGAGAACGGGATGGCCACCACCAACCCGCTGCGCGACGAGGACCGCATCGCCTTCCTGCGCGACCACTTGGCCGCCGCGCACCGGTCGATCCAGGCCGGGGTGAAGCTGGAGAGCTACCATCTGTGGTCGCTGATGGACAACTTCGAGTGGGCCGAGGGCTACACGCAGCGCTGGGGCATCGTCAACGTCGACTTCGCCAGCCAGCGCCGCACCCACAAGTCCAGCGCCGACTGGTACAAGACGGTCATCGCCCGCAACGCCGTCTGACCTGCACCCCGAAAAGTCGGGCGCTCCGCGCCACGACTTTTCGGATTTATACCCCGACAGGCGAAATATCCGTTAAGTGCCAGCTCGGCCGGACGGATGTCTCCGCGATCATGCATCAATTGCGGTGCGCACACGGGTTTTTCATGATCGCGGAAGGTCGATGTACTCGTGGGTACCTTAAGGTTCCGCGATCATGAAAAACTGGCTGCGCGCGGGTGGGATTCGCATGATCGCGGAGAGATTCGCTCATTCGGTCGCAGCGGCAGCGGCGGCAGCAGCGGCAGCGATGGTAGCGGCGGTGGGGGTGCGCGGCGCGGCGATCGCGGCGCGGCAGCGGCGGGGGTGCGGGACGGCGATCGCGGCGGCGGCGGGGTGCGGGGCGGTGATCGCCGCGGCAGCGGCGACGGCGGCAGCGGCCGAGCGGCAGCGGGGGTGCGGCAGCGGGGGTGCGGGGCGGTGATCGCCGCGATCGGGCGTCGGCGCGGCGGATTCCGCCGGTTCTGGTGGCGGTGCCGAAGGGTGCGGGGCGTGGAGCGTCCCGCCGGTGACGGTGCGTGGGCGGGTCGCGCGGCGGGCGATGGTGTGCAGGTTGCGACCGGGGTCGGTGGGCTGCCGGCCGGTCGGACCGTGCGTGGGGTGCGCCGCGGGGGCGGGGTCAGGTGGCGCGGCGGGCGATGGTCTGCAGGTCGCGGGCGGGGCCGGTGAGCTGCTGGCCGGTCGGCCACACCATGCGCAGGGTGCGCCGCAGTGGCAGTCCGGCGACCGGCACGGCGACAAGGGCGCCGGTGCCGAGTTCGCCGGTCACGGCCAGCGAGCTCAGCACCGCCGGGCCGCTGCCGGCGGCCACCGCCTGCTTGATGGCCGTCGTCGAGGATAGCTCCAGCATCGGCGCGGCCGGGGTGTGACCGTGCTCGCGCAGCGCCGCCTCCAAAGCTCGGCGGGTGCCGGACTCCGCCTCGCGGGCGACCAGCGGCGTGCCGGACAGCTCGGCCGGCGTGATGCCGCGCCGGCGGCGGGTCCATGGGTGGCCGGGTGGGACCAGGACGACCAGCCGGTCCTCCGCGACGGCCTCCGCGTGCAGGCCGGTCGGTAGGTCCGGGCCCTCGATGAAGCCGAGCCCGGCCCGGCCGGCGAGGACGGCGGCGGCCACCTGGGCGGAGTTGCCCGCCCGCAGCGTGACCGCCAGCTCGGGGCTGGTCCGCCGCAGCGCCACGAGCCAGGCGGGTAGCAGGTACTCGGCGACGGTCTGGCTGGCCGCCACCGCGAGCCGGCTCTCCGCGGTGCCGCGCAGCGCCGCGGCGCCGGCGGCCAGCGCCGCCGCGGCGTCGACGGCGACCCGGGCCCAGTCCGCGACCAGCGCGCCGGCCTCGGTGAGGGTGGAGCCGCGCGGGCTGCGGTGCAGCAGCGTCACGCCGAGGCGCCGCTCCAGCTGGCGCAGGCGGGCGCTGGCCGCCGGCTGGGACATGCCGTGCGCCGCGGCGGCGGCGCCGACGCTGCCGGTGCGGACCACGGACAGCAGCAGGTCGAAGCTGGTCAGGTCGGTCACCAGCGGCGGCAGGGGCATAACCACAGCTTATGAGGGCAGAGGCGGGCGCCGCCTACCGGCCGGGCGGGCGGCGGCGCAGCCTCAAGCACATGACCGCACTGCTCGCCGCCCAGGTCCCGGCTCCTGCGGCCGGACGCCGGGACGCCTTCGCGTATCTGGGGCCGAACTGGTTCACCACCGTGATGGGTACCGGCATCGTGGCCAACGCCGCCGTCAGCCTGCCGGCGCACTGGCCCGGCCTGCGGGCCGTCGCGACGCTGGTGTGGGCGCTCGCGGCCGTGCTGCTGGTCGCGGTGACCGCGGCGTGGGCGGTCCACCTGCGCCGGCACCGCGCGACCGCCCTCGGCCACGCCGCCGACCCGGTGATGGCGCAGTTCTGGGGCGCGCCGCCGATGGCGGCGATGACCGTCGGCGGGGGCGCGCTGCTGGTGGGCCGGGACTGGCTCGGCTTGCCGGCCGCGGTCGCCGCCGACCTGGTGCTGTGGACCGCCGGCACGGTGGGCGGGCTGGTCGTGGCGGTGGCGATCCCGTACCTGATGATGACCCGCCACGAGACCGGCCCCGGCGCCGCGTTCGGCGGCTGGCTGATGCCGCTGGTGCCGCCGATGGTCTCGGCCGCGAACGCCGCGCTGCTGGTGCCGCACCTGCGCAGCGGCCAGCTCCGGCTGGACCTGGTGCTCGCCGGCTACGCCATGTTCGGCATCAGCCTCGTCGCCACGCTGGTCATCCTGCCCCAGCTGTGGGCCCGGCTGGTGCACCACCGCACCGGCCCGGCCCGGCTGGTGCCCACGCTGTGGATCGTGCTCGGCCCGCTCGGCCAGTCGATCACCGCCGCGCACCTGCTCGGCACCGCCGCGGCGGGCGTGCTGCCGGAGCCCTACGGCCCGGGCGCGCAGGTCTTCGCCCTGCTTTACGGGCTGCCGGCGCTCGGCTTCGCGCTGCTGTGGCTGGCCCTGGCCGCCGCCCTCGCGGTGCACGCCGCCCGGTCGGCGCCGGGCGGCGTGCCGTTCACGCTGGCCTGGTGGAGCTTTGTCTTCCCGGTCGGCACCCTGGTCACCGGCACCGCGGGCCTCGCCGCGCGCACCGGCTCCGCCGCGCTCACCACCTTGGCCGTCGCCCTCTGGCTGCTGCTCCTGGTGACGTGGGCGACGGCCGCCGCCCGCACGTTCTCCGGCGCCCGTCGCGGCGACCTGCTGCGTCCGCCGAGTCCTTGAGCAGGCGGGGGCTACGCGGGCTCGGGGGCCGGGTAGTCGGCGGCGTTGAAGACCCAGCCGTCCATGGCGGAGAAGTCGAAGCGGGGCGGGGAGAAGATGTCGATCAGGTGGTTGGTGCCCGCGCCGACGGCCTCGCTGGTGTGCAGCGACGGGGGCGGGATCACCGTGACCGAGGGGCCGAAGACGGTCTCGTGCTCGTCCTCGCGCCAGTTGGCCCGGTTGGTCGTCCAGGGCCAGCGGATGTGGTGCACATACTCGCCCTGCAGCACCACCGAGCACTGCTCGAAGTCGTCGTGCGTGTGCGGGGAGAGCTTCGCCGGGTCGCGCGGGCCCTGCACCGGTTCGATGAAGTTCACCATGAACGTGGTGCAGCGGAAGAGCCGGAACTTCGGGTTGGCCAGGGGCGGCACGGTCAGGTCGTAGGTGCGCACCCGGTAGCCGCCGACCGGCTCCGGCCACGGCTGGAACGGCGCGATGTTCTCGTGCCGATCGGCGTAGGAGGCGGCGTTGGCGGCGAGCGCGGCCACGTCCTCGGCGCGGGTGGTCAGCAGCCGCAACACGCGGCCCCGGCCGGTGATCCGCACCGAGCTGTCCCCGGGAGGCACGACGATCATCGTGCGGCCGGCGGCCGGTACCTCCGCACCGGACGCGGTCACCGTCGCGCTGAGCCCGTCGTCGAGCAGCAGCACGACGTGCTCGTCGGGGTGCGCCGTGCGGTCGAAGGCGGCCGTACCGTCCACTTCGGAGTATCCGACGACGAAGTTCTGCCCGCGGGCATACCACGTCGCCACCTCCCCGGTCTTCTCCACCGGCGGCAGCTCGCCGAACTTCACATGCTCGGAACCGGAGAACCGCTCGGGCACGGCCACCTTGGCGGCGGGCAGGGTCGAGCGCGCGTCGGACGGGTCATAGGGCATCGCTGGCTCCCTCGGCGAGGCGTTGGCGGACGTCGGCGACGGTGGTCGCGGCGGCGGAACTGAGCAGGCTGGTGTCGTTGCTGACCATGACGTAGCGGAAGCCGCGGGCGGCGGCCGCCTGGGCCTGCCGCGCGTTGCCCACCGCGGTCCCGGCCGGCACGCCGCGCGCGTCGGCGGCGGCCAGGAAGCGCTCGACGAGCTTCTGGATGTCCGGGTCGGACTCGGGCAGGCCGGAGGACAGCTGCAGGTCGCCCATGCCGAGGAAGACGCCGTTGAGCCCGTCGACGGCGAGGATCTCCTCCACGGCCTCGATCGCGGCCCGCTCCTCCAGCTGCACCGCGCGCATGACCTCCTCGTCGCCGAAGCGCAGGTACTCCGCCCGGCCGAGGGCGCCCCACCGGCCGGCCCGCGACGTCATGCCCATGCCGCGGTCACCGCGGGGGGAGAACAGCATCTGCGCGGCGGCCGCGCGGGCCTCCTCGGCCGAGGTCACCCGCGGCACGAGGATGCCGTCGACGCCCGCGTCGAGCAGCCGCTGCAGGTGGCTGCCGCTGCGGTCGGGCACCCGCACCACGACCGACAGCCCGGCGCCCTGTGCCACGACGGTGGCGGCGTAGGCGAACTCGAACGTCAGCGGCGCGTGCTCCTGGTCGATGACGATGAAGTCGAAGCCGGCGTCGGCCAGGATCTCCACCGGCTCCAGCGCCGGGGTCTTGAGCCAGGTGCCGATCAGGCACTGCGGGGCGGTGGCCAGCCGCTTGGCGAAGCCCTGCCGCGCGATCATGCGTCGAGCCCGATCAGGCGGGCCGGGTTGTCGTGCACCATCAGCCGAATGTCGCGCTCCGGCACGCCGCTGTCCAGCAGCCGGCCGACGATGGCCAGGTAGCCCTCCATGGGCAGCGGGTTGCCGACCTGGCCGAGATCGGAGCCGAGCGCGGTGTGCTCCGGTCCGACCAGCTCGATCCAGTCGAGCAGCACCTGGAGGGGGAAGATCTTGTCGTTGTGGTACATCGCGACCTCGTGCTCGATGACCGCGCCCAGCTCGGCCATGGCGATGGCGTCCTTGGCGCCGACGTCCACCACGTAGTTGGGATGGCTGAGGATGAGCCGGCGGTGCCCGGCCGCCGCGGCGGCCTCGACCAGCGCGCGGGCCGCCTCCGGCCCGAGGTGACCGGTCGAGATCAGCGCGCCGGCCTCCTTCGCCTGCTCGATGATCGTGTAGACCGCGGGCAGCAGGTCGCCGTCGGGGCCGAAGATGGGCACCTCGTCGCTCTGCATCATGCCCAGCGGCTGGAAGTGGCTCTGCACCGCGGGATCCTCGGCCGCGTGGCAGAGGTGGGCGGGGGAGGAGATGGTCGGGAACCAGATCACCCGGCCGCCCATGCGCAGGCAGCGGTCGACGGCGTGCGGGTTGAGCCCGCCGACCTGGCTGTTGAGCGCGATCCCGCCGTAGACCCGCGTGGACACCCCGGACAGCAGCGGCGCCATGGAGAGCACGTCGGTCACCGTGTCGTGGTAATGGCACTTGACGACGATGGCCCGGAACCCCAGCGCCGCGGCCTGTTCGGCCGCCTCGGCGTGGGTGATGCGCCGCGGCATTGGGGACGGTCCGGAATGGCAATGCAGGTCAACCGCGCCCGCCAAGAGCTTTTCCACCGCGCCCATGTCGCTCCTCACAAGGAGTTTTGTTTCGCGGAAATGTATCATCGTCATACGATCTGCGGCAACCCGGCAGGCTTCTGCCGGAGTGCTTGTGCTGGGTACCATGGCAGGAAATCCGACGTGGTGTGTGTGTCGACAGGGAGTTTGCAGTGACGAGGGCCAATCCATTGCGCGTCGAGCGCACCCCCGCGCTCATCCGCTCGCAAGTCGTCGACAACCTGCGCCAGGCGATCCTCGACCGCCGGCTCGCGCCCGGCAAGCGCCTGATCGAGCGCGAGCTGGTCGAGCTGACCGGTGTCTCGCGCACCAGCGTCCGCGAGGCGCTGCGCGAGCTGGCCGCCGAGGGCCTGGTCACCGCCATCCCCAACAAGGGCACCGTCGTCACCAGCGTGAGCGCCGAGGAGGCGCGCCAGCTCTACCAGGTCCGCTCGGTGCTGGAGGCGCTCGCCGGCCGGCTCTTCGTGCAGCACGCGAGCGCGACCCAGCGCCGGGCGCTGGTGAAGGCGCTGGAGCGCATCGAGCGGCTGACCGTGAAGGGCGCGCCGGTGCTGGCCGCCAAGGACGCCTTCTACGAGGTGCTGTTCGAGGGCGGCGGCAACGACGCGCTGCGCTCCGTGGTCGCCGGGCTGCACGCGCGGGTGAGCGTGCTGCGCTCGCTGTCGCTGTCGGTGCCCGGCCGCACCGAGAACAGCACCAAGGAACTGCGCGCGATCGTCGACGCGGTGCTGGCCGGCGACGCCGACGCGGCCGGGGAGGCCTGCGCCCGGCACGTCGAGGAGGCCGGCCGCGCCGGCCTGCTCGCGCTGTCGGAACAGGACGGCGCCTGAACCCCTAACATGCGGCCGCACGCCGTGACGGCGTTTCCACGGGTCTGCTGAGATTGTATGATGGTCGTACGCAGTGCCGGTAGCTGGCGCCTGAATGGGAGCGGTCTATGAGTGATGACGACAGCCGACTTGAGCGCGGCAACCAGGTCCGGCGCGAGGTGCTCGGCGATGCACACGTGGACCGGTCGCTGGCGCAGGCCACCGACTTCTCCCGGGTCGTGCAGGAATACGTGACGGCGAGCTGCTGGGGCGACGTCTGGTCGCGCGGCGGGCTCGACCGGCGCACCCGCAGCCTGGTCAACCTCGCGATGCTGACCGCGCTCAACCGGCCGCGCGAGTTCCAGGTCCACGTGCGTGGCGCGATCCGCAACGGCTGCACCGAGGAGGAGATCCAGGAGGTGCTGCTGCAGACCGCGGCCTACTGCGGCGCCCCCGCCGCGCTCGAGTCGTTCCGCCTCGCCGAGCGGACCCTGGAGGAGCTGCGCCAGGAGGCGCCGATCGACGGCGAGCCGGTCGCCGGCCTCGCCACCGGCATCACGACCGGGTTCACCGCCGCGTGAGCGGGCACACCGGCGCCGAGGTCGTCGCCGACATGCTCGACGGCTACGGCGTGACCCACGTGTTCCTGGTGCCGGCGATCCTCCGGCGCACCCTGGCCGAGCTGGAGCGGCGGCATCCCCACATCGCCCGGGTGGTCACCCACGGCGAGAAGTCCGCCGCCTACATGGCCGACGGCTACGCCCGGGTCACCGGGCGCCCGGGCATCGCGGCGGCGCAGGTCGTCGGCGCGCTCAACCTCGCCGCCGGGCTGCGCGAGCCCTTCCTGGCCGGCTCGCCGGTGATCGCGCTCACCGGCGGTCGCTTGCCGGCGACCAAGTTCCGGCAGGTGTACCAGGAGATCGACGACCTGCCCGCGTTCGACCCGGTGACGAAGTTCAACGGCACGATCGACGACGCCGGCCGGTTCCCCGACATGCTCCGGCACGCCTTCCGGGTCGCCACCAGCGGCCCGCCCGGCCCGGTCCACCTGCAGATCCAGGGCAACGAGGGGCAGCTGGACACCGCGGAGACCGACGCCGAGCCGATCGTCGAGCCCGGTTTCGCGCGGGTGCCGGCGCTGCGCCCGGCGCCCGGCGACGACGCGGTCGCCGAGGTGCTGCGCCTGCTCGCCGCCGCGGACCGGCCGGTGATCGTGGCCGGCGGCGGCGTGCGGGCCTCCGGCGCCGGCGCCGAGCTCATCGCGCTCGCCGAGGCGCTCGGCATCCCGGTGGCCACCTCCGCCAACGGCAAGGACACCATCCCGGGCACCCATCCGCTCTCCGTGGGCGTCGTCGGCTCCTACTCGCGCGAGTCCGCCAACCGGATCGTCGGCCGCGCCGACCTGGTCTGCTTCGTGGGCACCCACACCGGCGGGATGACCACCCACTTCTGGGCGGTGCCGCCGATCGGCACCCCGGCGATCCAGATCGACATCGAGCCGACCCATCTCGGCCGTAACTACCCGCTGCGGGCCGCGATCTGCGCCGACGCGAAGGCCGCCCTGGCCCGGCTGCTCGCCCTGTCCGTCCACTCTGGACGGCCGGACCGGTCGGCCTGGCTCGCCGAGGTGGACGCGGAGCAGGCGGCCTGGCGCGAGCGGTACCGTGAGGTCCTCACCAGCGACGCGGTGCCGATCCGGCCCGAGCGGATCTGCGGCGAGCTGACCGCCGCCCTGCCGGCCGACGCCGTGGTGCTCGCCGACACCGGGCACGCCGGCATGTGGATGGCCCAGTTCTACGACGTCACCGACCCGGGCCAGGACTACCTGCGCAGCGCCGGGCACCTCGGCTGGGCGTTCTCGGCCGGCATCGGCGCCAAGTGCGGCGCCCCCGACCGGCCGGTGGTCGTCTTCACCGGCGACGCCGGCCTCTACTACCACCTCGGCGAGATCGAGACCGCCGCCCGGCGGGGCATCAACCTGGTCACCGTCGTGAACAACAACCACGGCGGCAACCAGAGCAAGCGCGGCTTCGACCGCGCCTACGGCGGGCAGGGCAGCGAGCAGTCCCGCGAGCTGTGGACCTATCGCGACGTCGACTTCGCCCGCATCGCCGGGGAGATGGGCGCGCTGGGCATCCGCGTCGACAAGCCGGGCGACCTGGCCCCGGCCCTCGACCGGGCGCTGAGCGCGGGGCGACCCGTCGTGGTGGACGTGCACACCGACATCGACGTGGTCGCCCCGCTGCCGGTCAGCTGACGGCCGTCGAGGAAGACGAGAAGGCGTCCAGCTCCTCGGCGAGGATGGGCGCCGCCGTGGTCGCCGCGTGGATGCCGATGACGCTGGCGATCTCCAGGACCTCGACGATCTCCTCGGTGGTGGCGCCGAGGCGGATCGCGTTGCGCATGTGCAGCTTCAGGCCGGGCACGTAGAGGTGGGTCGCGGCGGCGTCGAAGGCGATGTACACGAACTCCTTGACCTTCGGCTCCAGCACGCCGGTCTTCCAGGGCACGGAGGAGAACTCGACGTACGCCTCGAAGAGCTCCGGATCGAGCTCCAGCAGGCCGTCCCAGAACTCGTGCCAGTACCCCCGATTCCTGGTGAACTCCGCCTTCAGCTCCTCCTGGTGCTCGCTCAGCGGCGCCGGGCCGGTCCGCTTGCCCTCCTCCTCCAGCACCTCGATCAGCAGCGGGATGCCGATGTTACAGGCGTGGATGCCCAGCGTGCTGGTCAGCTCCAGCACCTCCATCAGCTCCGCCGCGGTGGCGCCGAAGGCGAGCGCGGCGCGCATGTGCTGGCGGACGCCGGGGGTGTAGAGGTGGGTGGCGGCGGCGTCGACGGCGATGTACATGAACTCCTTGACCTTCGGGTCCAGGTGGTTCTTCCGCCACGGCACCGCCGACCAGGCCAGGTAGGCCCGCAGGAAGGCCGGATCCAGCTCCAGGATCCGCTCCCAGGCGTCGCTCCACGTCGAACGGACGGCGATGAACTCGTCCTTCAGCTGCTGCTGTTCGGCGGTCAGCATCTCGCGCTACTCCTCATGCTCGGTGGTGTCACGATGCCCGGAGAGCCAGGCCGCGACCTCGGTGTGATCGGCGTCGGCGGGCAGGTCCTCGGCGGCCGCGGCCCAGGCGGCCACCGCGGCGGCGGAGACCGGCGCCGGCGTGCCCGTGCCCTGCTCCAGGCCGAGCGCGATGCGCATGTCCTTGAGCATCAGGCGCAGCCCGAAGCCGGAGTCGTACTTCCCGGTCAGCACGAACTTCGGCCACTTCGTCTCGGTGGAGCCGCTGCGGCCGCTGGAGGCGTTGACGATGTCGAGCATCACCTGCGGGTCCAGGCCGAACGCCTGCCCGGCCAGCAGCGCCTCCGACGTCACCATGAGGTGCGCGGCGGACATCAGGTTGTTCAGCGCCTTGACCGCGTGCCCGGCGCCGACCACCTCGCCCGCGTGCACGACCCGCGAGCCCAGCGCGTCGAAGATCGGCCGCAGCCGGGCGAACGCCTCCGCCGGGCCGCCCGCCATGATGGTCAGCGTGCCCGTGCGGGCGCCCCCGACGCCGCCGGAGACCGGCGCGTCGACCAGCGTGACCCCGCGCTCGGCGGCGCGCGGGGCGAGCGCGCGGGTGCGGGCCGGGTCGGAGGAGCTCATGTCGACCAGCAGCGTGCCCGGCGCGAGCCGGTCGAGCAGCCCGTCGCCGAGCACCACCCGCTCGACCACGGCGGAGTCGGGCAGCATCAGGATCACGACCTCGGCGCCGGCCACGTCGAGCAGCCGCTCCGCGACGGTGGCGCGGCCGGCGAAGCGCTCCCGGGCGGCCTGCGCCACGTCGAAGACGGTCAGGTCGTGGCCCGACCCGATGAGGCGGCCGGCCATCGGCTCGCCCATGTTGCCCAGGCCCACGAACCCGATCATGCGACCGCCTCGCGCCATGCGGTGCGGCCCAGCGAGATCGCCAGGTGGATGAGGTACGTCTCGGGGCCGCCGCCGTGCCAGTGCACCTCGCCCGGCGGCACCCAGACCGTGTCGCCGGCCGACAGCCGCTGCGGCTCGCCGCCCTCGGAGCAGATCAGGCCCGAGCCGGCCGTGACGACCAGGATCTGGCCGCGCTCGTGGGAGTGCCAGAAGGTGCGGGCGCCGGGCGCGAAGAAGACGTTGGCGAGCGTGACGTCGGGGCCCGCGCGCAGCGGGTCGGCGAACACGGTGCCGGTGAACGTCGCCGTGCGCTGCTCGGACGGCGCGTGGTCGGCGTATGCGCGGATGATTTCCATTACTCCTCCGTGGTGTGCAGCCGCGTGCCGCCCGCGACGTCGCCGATCGCGTCGACGACCCGGTTGCTGATCTGGTCGGCGTAGCCGAGGTTCATGGCCAGCCCGAACGCCGCGAGTGGGCCGGCGGCGGACAGCGACGGCACGCCCAGCCGCCCCAGACAGTCGACGTAAAGGGCGACGTCCTTCATCATCAGCGCGTTGGTGAGCCCGCCGGTGAGGTAGTCGCCCTTGACGATGTGCGGGAAGCGGTTGAGGGTGGCGAAGTTGACCCCGCTGCTGGCGTTGACGACCTCCAGCACCTGGGTCAGGTCCAGCCCGGCCCGTTTGGCGGCCACCATGACCTCGGCGGTCGCGGCCAGGCTGATCGCGTTGAGGAAGTTGTTGAGCACCTTCGTGGTGTGACCGGCCCCGGACTGTCCCATGTGGACGACGGTGGTGGCGAACGCGGCGAAGACGCCCTCCACCTTGGCCAGTGCCTCGGCCGAGCCGCCGACCATGATGGTGAGCGCGCCCTTCTCCGCGGCGGCGGCACCGCCGGAGATGCCCGCGTCGAGGTACTCCACGCCGGCCTCGCCGAGCTCGCCGTGGATGCGCACGGTCGAGGCCGGTGCCGCGGTGCTCAGGTCGATCACGATCTGGCCCTCCCGGGCCGACTCCAGCACGCCGCCCGGGCCGAGCACCACCGGCTCGACCACGCGGCTGTCCGGCAGCGACAGCAGGACGGCGTCGCTGCCCTCGACCACGGCCCGGACGCTGTCCGCCGCCGTGGCGCCGGCCTGCGCCGCCCGCGCCGGATCGGTGTCGAAGCCGAGCACCGGCGTGCCCGCGTCGACGAGCCGGCGGGTCATCCGCCCGCCCATGTTCCCCAGCCCGATGAAACCAACCCTCACGATCTGTCCTCTCCGTAAAGCGCGCGGTCGACGGCGGCGAAGTCCCAGGCGCCGGCGCCGCCGGACGGGCGTACCGTGCTCACGATGTTGGCGCCGCCGTCGACCGAGACCACCTCGCCGGTCATGTAGGCGGCGTCGTCGCTGAGCAGGAAGGCGACCACCCCGGCGATGTCGTCGCCGGTGCCGGCCCGGCGCAGCGGCGTGGTGCTCGCCCGGCGGACCATGTCGTCCTTGCCGCCGGCCGCGGCCGGGGTCGCGGCGAAGAGCTCGGTCGGCACGATGCCCGGCGCGACCGCGTTCACCCGCACGCCCAGCGGCCCGCCGTACATGGCGGCGCCGTGCAGGATGCCGAGCACGGCGTGCTTGGAGGTCTGGTAGGCCAGCAGGTCGGCGCTGCCGCGCAGGCTGCCGATCGAGCCGGTGATGACGATGCTGCCGGGCGCGCCCTGCGCGGCGAACTGGCGGAACGCCGCCCGGACGCCGAGGAACACGCCGCGCACGTTCACCCCCATGACCCGGTCGAACTCGGCGGCGGTGAGCTCGGGCAGCGTCGCGAACGACCCGGCGATGCCGGCGTTGAGGTGGTGCAGGTCGACCCGGCCGAAGCGGTCCACGGCGGCCGCCATGTAGGCCGCCACGCCGTCCTCGGCGGAGACGTCGGCGCGCAGCCAGGCGCTCTGCGTCGGCAGCGCCTCGGCGACCGCCTTGGCCCCGGTCTCGTCGGTGTCCACCGCGACGACGTGCGCGCCCTCGGCGGCCAGCCGCCGGGCGGTCGCCGCCCCGATGCCGCCGGCCGCGCCGGTGATGACCGCGACCTTGCCGGACAGTCCGCGCATGGTTACCTCTCCCCAATGGTGATCCGGGCGGCGAGGCCGTCGCCGATGACCGGGAACCGCCGCATCACGTCCGGGTCGTGCCCGGCGACGAGGCGGTGCGTCGCGGACAGCTCGCGCAGCCGGTCGAATGCCGCATACATCGCCGGCAGGTCGGCGACGTGGGTGAACGGCCGGTCCCGGTCGAGCTCCTCGTAGTAGTGCAGGGCGTCGGAGGCGAGCACGACGTCGCCGGCGAGCACCACCAGCTGCCCCGGGGTGTGGCCGCCGACCTCGAGCAGCTCGACGCCCCCGGGCAGGCTCGCTTGCCCGTCGACGAACCGGACCCGCCCGGCGGCGTGCGCCTCGCGCAGCGCGGCCGCGTCGTCGGCCTCGCCGGAGGTGGCGAACAGCGCCCTGCGGCCCATCGGCCCGGTCCAGAACTCGTACTCCCGGCCGGACACCACCAGCTCGGCGGCCGGGAAGGCGCGCAGGTTGCCGATGTGGTCGTAGTGGCCGTGGGTCACCACCAGCGTGGTGATCGCGGCCGGGTCGACGCCGAGCCGCTCCAGGGCCCGCACCGGCGGGCAGAGCATGGTCCGCTTCCGGCGCGCGCCGCTGTCCTCGTTGAAGCCGCAGTCGACGAGGACGGTCGCCCCGTCCACCCGCACGATCCAGAAGAAGTAGTCCATCTCCAGGTCGGCGTCGGGCTCGCCGTAGACGTCGTAGTGCAGGAACACGTCGCTCTTCCGCGTCCGGCGGGTGCCGTAGCGAACGGCGAGCACTTCTCCGATCACGCCTGGGACTGTACGGCAATCATACAATCGTGTCACCGCCGAGGAGCATCGATGCGTTGTCCGGCCATCGTACGCGGCCCGGCGATCATGCGGTCAAATTGTCGGACCGTCGGACGTTGTCCGGGGTGCCCGGCAGCCATTACAGTCACTGCATGGCGCACCGCCGGCGCCGCTGGGCCCGCACCCGCAAGACGGCGGCCTCCGCCCGGCCGTATCACCGTCGAAATGGGGTTCCTCATGTCATCGCCCGGATCCGGCGCCTTACGCGCGTCGATGGCGGCCTGCGTGGCCGCGCTGTCACTGCTCGCCACCGGCTGCTCCAGCGCCCTGTCCGACAACCCGTCCGGCGACGCCGGCGTCATCCGGCTCGGCTTCGTGGCCGAGCGCAGCGGCGTCTACCAGAGCTACGGCAACACCATCTACCGCTCCAGCAAGCTCGCCGTCGACGAGCTCAACAAGGCCGGCGGCGTCACCGTGGCGGGCAAGAAGTACACCTTCGCCCTCGACCTCTGCGACGACAACAGCGACCAGGCCCAGGTCGCCGCGTGCGCGACCAAGCTGGTGAAGGACAACGGCGACCGGTTCGTCTTCGGCGGGCTCGGCCAGTTCGGCCCGATCG
This sequence comes from Dactylosporangium sp. CA-092794, assembly GCF_050948465.1. NCBI lineage: Bacteria > Bacillati > Actinomycetota > Actinomycetes > Micromonosporales > Micromonosporaceae > Dactylosporangium > Dactylosporangium sp. CA-092794. Next base: position 4,123,680 of record NZ_CP192044.1, read on the forward strand.
TGGCCGGCATCAGCGACCCCAGCGGCGCGATCTACTTCGCCTCCGGCTCGGCGGTCGCCAACAAGCTCGGCGACTACAAGAACGTCCTGCTCGTCGTGCCGGCGCTGCCGGTGCGCATGCAGCTGGCCGTGAAGGGGCTGCGGCAGGCCTACCCCGACGCCAAGCGCATCGCGATGCTCGGCGACGAGGAGGCGACCACCACGCAGACCTTCCCGCCGCTGGCGGACCTGATGAAGCAGGCCGGCCTGGAGATCGTCAGCACGCAGACGGTACCGCAGAACCAGAACGACTACTCGGCCCAGCTCACCGCCATCAAGGCCGCCCAGCCCGACGTGCTCTACGCCTACGTGTCCAGCCCAGAGCGGCTGCAGACGATGCTGACCACGGCCGAGCGGCTGCACGTGACGACCAAGGTGTTCCAGTGGACGTTCGGCTGTGACGCGCCGTCGAAGTACCTCAAGGAGACCACCTACACCGGCGACACCTTCGCGGGCGCGAGCACCAGCCAGCCGCCGGAGAACGTGGCCGCCTTCCTCAAGAACTACTACGCGCAGCCCAACACCCCGAACCCGGACCCGAACATCGACGCCGCGCTGTGGAACTACGACTTCTTCGGCATGCTCGGCAAGGCCATGGCCGACGCCGGCAGCACCTCCGACACGGCGAAGATCCTGGCGAGCTTCGGCAAGGTCTCCTACTCCGGGCTCAACGGCACGGTGACGATCAAGGACCGGGCCGCCGTCTTCCAGCAGTCGATGTGCACGCTGTCCGGCGGCAAGATCTCCACCTTCCTCGTCCAGCCCTCCTGACCGGCGCGCGCGATGAGTATCTTCCTGCAGCAGGTGTTCAACACACTGAGCTCGGCGAGCGTCTACGCGCTGCTCGCCGTCGGCGTGACGCTCGTGTTCGGCCTGACCCGGATCGTGAACTTCGCGCACGGCGACCTGCTCACGGTCGGCTCGTACGTGCTGTTCCTGGTCGCCCCGGGCGGGGCGGTCTGGTTCCTGGCCGGCTTCACGGCGGCGATCGTGGCGGTGGCGGTGCTCGCCGTCGTGCTGGAGCGCCTGCTGTTCCGGCACACGCTCGTCGCGCCCATCCGCGGCTTCCTGGTCTCGCTGGGCCTCATCCAGATCATCGAGAGCGGGCTGTCGTACGCCTTCACCGCCAGCCCCCGCACCGTCCACCCGGCGATCGACCGCGTGTGGACGGTCGGCGGGGTGGACATGCCGGCCGACCGGGTCCTCGTCATCGTGGGCACGGTCGCGGTGTTCCTGGCCCTCACGTACTACCTCGAGCGCACCAAGGCGGGGCTGATGATCCGCGCGGTGGCCATCGACGCGGAGACCGCCGGGCTCATGGGCGCGCCGGTGACCAGGGCGATCGCCGGCGTGTTCGCCCTCGGCGGCATGCTCGCCGGGGCCGGCGGCGCGTTCGGCGCGCTGCTGGCCCCGGTCACGCCGTTCCTCGGCTACAGCCTGATCCTCAAGGGCTTCGCGGTCGCGCTCATCGGCGGGCTGGGCAACGTGCGCGGCGCGGTGCTCGGCGCCATCGTCCTGGCCGCGCTGGAGACGATCGTCATCACCATCGGCCTGAGCACGTGGGTGAGCTTCCTGGGCTTCGCGATGATGATCGTGCTGCTCGTGGTCCGGCCCAGGGGCCTCCTGCGCGGCGTGGACGCGGAGATCTGACCATGACACGGTACTGGAAATCGCTGCTCGTGCTGGCCGTCCTCACCGTCCTGGCGCTGCTGCTGCCCGCGGCCGGACCCTCCCAGCGGGTGCTGAGCCTGGCCACCCTGGCCGGCATCTACGCGATCGTCACCTACGGCGTGGCGATCCTCTACGGCACCGGCGGCCTGCTGTCGATCGCGCACGGCGGGCTGTGGGGGATCGGCGCCTACTCGGCCGCGCTGCTCGTCGTCGACCGCGGCTGGGGCTTCCTGGCGGTGCTCGGCGCGGCCGTGGTCGTCACCGCGTGCTTCGCCACGGCGGTGGCGCTGATGTCGCTGCGGGTCAAGGGACACTACTTCACCATCATCACGTTCGCCGTCGCGGAGGGCATCCGGGCGCTGCTCAACGCCTGGGAGCCGGTGACCCACGGCACCGAGGGGATCGTGGTCTCCGCCCCGGTCCGCATCGGTGGGCTGGAGGTCTCCGGCAACGCGGACTGGTACACGCTGGTCGTGATCAGCCTGGCCGTGGTCATCGCGCTGACCCGGCTGGTCGTGGTCTCGCCCTTCGGGCGCAGGCTCGCGGCCACCCGGGACAACCTCGACCTGGCCGCGTCGGTGGGCATCGGCGTCGGCTCGCTGCGGCTGGCCGCGTTCGGCTTCAGCGGCGCGCTCGCCGGCGTCGGCGGCGCCTACTGGGCCATGTCGCAGAGCTACGTGCACGGCGACCAGTTCGGCGCCGGCGCCAGCATCGTGTTCATCCTGTGCATGCTGCTCGGCGGCGCGAAGTACACCTACGGCCCGGCGATCGGCGCCCTCATCGTGGTCTTCATGCCGCCGCTGCTCGCGCTGCCGCCGCTGGCCGGCACCGCCGCCCTCGGCGTCGTCTTCATCATCGTCATCATGGTCGCCCCGGGCGGCCTGGCCGGCCTGCCCGACCGCTTCCGCGGCGGCCGCCGCCCCGCGGTGCCGGATCCGCCCGACGTGCCCAGCCAGGCGGCCGAGGTCGTGGCGGAGCGTGCGTCATGACCGCCACCGTGCTGCAGGCCCGCGGCCTGACGAAGCGGTTCGCCGGGGTCACCGCGCTGGCCGGTGTCGACCTCGACGTGCACGAGGGCGAGATCCTGGCCGTCGTGGGCCCCAACGGCTCGGGCAAGACGACGCTGTTCAACGTGGTCTCCGGCTTCCACTCGGCGACCGCCGGGACGGTGACCTTCCGGGGCGCGGTCATCTCCGGCAAGCGGGCCGACCGGATCAACCGGCTGGGCCTGGCCCGCACCTTCCAGCAGGCGATGGCCTTCCCGACCTTCACCGTGGCCGAGAACCTGGAGCTGGCCCAGCTCGCCCACCGCGACGACCCGGCCCGCCGGCGCGAGCTGCTGGGGCTGTGCGGCCTGGCCGGTGTGGCCGAGGCCCGCGCGGCCGACCTGCCCTACGGCCTGCAGCGCAAGCTCGGCGTGGCCGTGGGCCTGGCCACCGGCCCGGCCCTGATGCTGCTCGACGAGCCGGCCGCCGGGCTCTCCGACACCGACGCCGAGGACCTGGCCGAGCTGATCCTGGCCCTGCCCGGCCGGGGCGTCAGCGTGGCCTGCATCGATCACAACCTGCCGTTCCTGCTGCCGATCGCGCACCGGGTCGTGGTCCTCGACGCCGGGCGGAAGATCTTCGACGGCGAGCCCCTCGAAGCGCGGCGCTCGGCCGCTGTGGTCGAGGCGTACCTGGGAGGAAGCGATGTCTGACCCTGCCGCCCTGCTGGAGATCGAGGGGCTGTCGCGCGGCTACGGCCCGGTCGCCGCGCTGCGGGACGTCTCGCTGCGCATCGACCCGGGCGAGGCGGTGTTCCTGGCCGGCCCCAACGGCGCCGGGAAGACGACGCTGCTGCGGGCCGTCTCGGGGCTGGTCCCCGGCGGCGGGGGCCGCATCTCCTTCGCCGGCCGGCGGATCGACGGGCTCACCCCGTGGGCCATCGCGGCCGCCGGGGTCGCCCACGTCCCGCAGGGGCGGCGGTGCTTCGGCCCGTTGTCGGTGGAGGAGAACCTCCGCCTCGGCGCCTACACCCGCACCGCGGGCGTCGCGGCGGCGATCGACGCCGCCTACGAGCTGTTTCCGGTGCTCAAGGAGAAGCGCCGGCAGCGCACCGAGGAGCTCAGCGGGGGCCAGCAGCAGATGGTCGCGATCGCGCGGGCGCTGGTGGCGAGCCCCAAGCTCATCATGCTCGACGAGCCGTCGCTGGGCCTGGCCCCGATCATGGTCGAGGGCGTGCGGGTGGCGCTGCGGCGGATCCTGCACGAGTTCTCCACCAGCATCCTGCTGGTGGAGCAGAACGCCCGGCTCGCCGTCTCGGTCGGCGCCCGCGGCTATGTGCTGCGGTCGGGCCGGGTCGTGCTCGCCGGGCCGTCGGCCGAGCTGGAGGGGCAGATGAAGGAGGCCTACCTCGGGGTGTGACCCCGAGGTCAGCGGGCGATGTATCCGCCGTCCACGCTGAGGATGGTGCCGGTGATGCCGGCCGACTCGGGCGCGGCCAGGAAGACGATCGCGCGGGCCACCTCGTCGGGCGTCGACATGCGCCCGATGGGGTGGTTGCTCAGGGTCACCGCCAGGCTGGCCGCCGGGTCCGGGTCGGCGGCGCGGGCCTCGTCCATGAACTCGGTGTCGACCGCGCCGGGCGCGACGGCGTTGACCCGCACCCCCCGCCCGGCGCACTCGATGGCGAGCTGGCGGGTCAGCTGGACGATCGCGCCCTTGGTCATCGCGTAGACGCTCTGGTTGGCCACGCCGATCAGGCCGGAGATGGAGGCCACGTTGACGATGCAGCCGCCGCTCTCGATCAGGTGGGGCAGCGCGGCGCGGGCGAAGCGGAACGCCGGGCGCACGTTGACCGCGAACAGCCCGTCGAAGTCGGCGTCGGAGGTCTCCAGGATCGGCCGTCGCAGGAACCGGGCGGCATTGTTGACCAGCAGGTCGAGCCGGCCGAAGCCGGTCACCGCCCGCTCGATCGCCGCGCCCGGCGTGCCGTCGGCGGTCACGTCGGCGACGACGGGCACCACCCGGCCATCCTCGGCGAGGTCGGCCACCGCGGGGGAGACGTCGACCGCGACGACCCGGTATCCCGCGGCCAGCAGCCCGGTGACGACGCTGCGGCCGATGCCCCGGGCGGCGCCGGTCACGATCGCGGCGGGCTCGCTCACGCGTGCTCCCTTCCCACTCGCCTGCCGCGCAAACCGAAGCGGTCGAGCACCCGGAGCATGGCGAGATATCGCAGGTGGGACCCGGGCCACTGGGTGATGTTGTGGCCGGTGTCCGAGTGGTAGTAGTTGTGGCAGCCGGACTCCATGGCGGAGGCGGCGCTGGACAGGCGCCGGTCGATCCAGCGCACATAGCGGCGCTGAGCCTCCGGGTCGGTGTCGACGTCGCGCCAGCGGCCGCTCACCAGCCGGGCCACGGCCCGGGTCGCGAGCTCGGCCTGGCGCTCCAGCTGGGCGATGATGGACAGCCCGCCGTTGGTGTTGGGGCCGTAGAGCACGAAGAAGTTGGGGAAACCGGCCACGGTGACGCCGAGGAAGGCCGAGGCCCGCTCGGCCCAGGCGTCGTGGATGCTGCGCCCGTCGCGCCCCTTGACGTCCAATGTGGACAGGAACCGGGTCGGCTGGAAGCCGGTGGACAGGACGAGCACGTCGATCTCGCGCTCGGCGCCGGTCGCGTCGACGATCCCGGTCGGGGTGACCGAGGTGACCGGGTGCGGCACCAGCTCGACGTTGTCGCGGTTGAAGGCCTGGTAATACGTCGTGGCGAGGATCGGGCGCTTGCAGCCCCACGGATAGTCGGGGGTGAGCGCGCGGGCGACCTGCGGATCCTCGACCGTGCGGGCGATGTAGCCCTCGCACAGCTCGCGCATCTGCTGTTGCCGGCGGCTGGTCACGTCGAAGCCCTTGAAGCGGCGGATCGACTGGTAGAACAGCCAGGCCCGGTGTGCGCGGAAGGCGAGCGGGACGTGACGATACATCCACCGCTCCCGCGGGGTGAAGGCCCGCTCCCGCTTGGGCTCGATCCAGCCCGGCTCGCGCTGGAACACGTAGAGCTGCTCGACCTGCGGGGCGATCGCGGGCACGACCTGGGCCGCGGTCGAGCCGGTGCCGACCACGGCGACCCGCTTGCCGGTCAGGTCGTGCTGCGGCTCCCAGCGCGAGGTGTGGAACGAAACGCCGGTGAAGTCGGACAGGCCCGGCCACTCCGGATAGCGCGGCACGCTGAGCAGCCCCAGCGCGGAGATGACCACGTCGAACTCGTGGTCCTCGCCCGACTCGGTGCGCAGCCGGTAGCGGCCGGTGGACTCCTCCCAGACCAGCTCCGCCACCCGGGTGTCGAGCCGCAGGTGCGGGCGCAGCCCGAAGTGGTCGACCACGTGCTCGGCATAGGCCAGCAGCTCCGGCTGGGTGGCGTGGGTGCGCGGCCAGTCGTAGCGCACGAACGAGAACGAGTAGGCGTGCGAGGGCACGTCGACCTCGCAGCCCGGGTAGCGGTTGTCGAACCAGGTGCCGCCGACGCCGGCGGACTGCTCGAAGATGGTGAACTCGACGCCGGGCAGCCGGCGCAGCTTCACCGCGGCCGCGATGCCGCCGAAACCGGCTCCGATGATGGCGACCCGGACCCGGCGGCGCGCGCGGGGCCGCATCAGCAGGGCAGGCATGGCGGTGACCTCCGTACTCCGACGGTGACTTGTGACGGTAACCCCGTCCGCGATGGGCGGGAAGTGTGGTCGCGCACAACTCTGGCGCGTCGGTGTTGTCCTTCCGCACAGCTCGACCATCTGTCCGACCGTCATACATTATCAGCGGTACCGGCCGGGTCGCCAGAGCCGTTTCAGCGGCGTTAAGAAATGATTGACTGTCTGACAATTTGGGTCTAGCGTTCCCGGCAACTCGCCGCGGGGACCGCCGCCCTGCGCCACCGGTGACCCGTCCCGCGTCGCAGGCGGCTTCGAACAGCGCTCGTGCCAAACACCGGCCAAACTTGGAGGCGTCTGGTGAATCGCAAGCATCTGCTGATCCCACTCTTGGCAACGGCACTGGTAACCACCGCGTGCGGATCCTCCACATCGGACGGAGGAGCCGGCGCTCCAGCGAGCAGCAAGACCACCATCACCTGGCAATCGACCGGCGGTGATGGACAGAAGCAGGAGATCCAGGCGTTCCAGGAGCCGTTCACCGCCAAGACCGGCGCCAAGTTCAACAACGTCACGTCCCTGTCCTACATCGCCCAGCTGCAGACCATGGTCGACGCGAAGAAGACGATCTGGGATGTCGTGCACACCGGGTCGTATCTGGCCATGGCCTACTGCGGCAAGCTGTTCGAGAAGGTCGACACGAGCAAGATGGCCGCCTCGCTGATGCCGGCGGGCACGACGACCGAGTGTTCGGTGCCGGGCACGAAGTTCGCCACCGAGTTCGCCTACAACACCACGGTCTACAAGGACGTCGTGCCGACGAAGATCGCCGACTTCTTCGACACCAAGAAGTTCCCCGGCAAGCGGGTCGTCTACAACAACCCGAAGGGCATCCTCGAGGCCGCCCTGGCCGCCGACGGGGTGCCGCCGGACCAGATCTTCCCGATGGACGTCGACCGGGCCCTGAAGAAACTCGGCACCATCAAGTCCGACCTGATCTTCGCCCCGTCCTACACGGCGTTGCAGCAGAACCTGGTCGACAAGCAGGCGACGATGACGCTGACCCTCAACGGCCGGCTGAGCATCATCAACGACAGCGGCGGCACCATGGCGCCGGTGTGGGACTTCTCCAGCTGGGACTACGACGCCTGGGTGGTGCCCAAGGGCGCGCCCAACGCCAAGGCCGCCGAGGAGGCGATCGCCTTCGCCCTGGAGCCGGCCCAGCTGAGCAAGTACAGCTCGCTCAACGGCCTCATCCCGGTCCGCAGCGACATCGATCCCGCCTCGATCCCGCTGAAGGAGAACGTCAAGCTCTTCAACGCCTTCACCGGCGCGCAGCGGGGACAGCTGGCCCGGCAGGACGCCGCCTACTGGGCCGCGAACGTCGCCGAGGTGACCAAGAAGTGGACCGCCTGGCAGGTGGGCTGAGCATGTCGGTGGCATCCGAGGTCGACGTCACGACCCCGCCCGCCGCCGCGGGCCCGGGGCCCGGCCGCGCGCTCGCCGCGCGCGCGGCCGGCCCCGTGCTGCTCCTCCCGGCCGTCGTCGCGTTCGCCCTGCTGTTCCTGTATCCGCTCGGCCGCATCGTCTACGTCAGCCTCACCGAGCCGGCCGCCGGCTTCGGCAACTACGCCGACGTGCTCGGCGACGGCTACACGGTGCGCATCGTGCTCCGCACGATCTGGGTCGCCCTGCTGGTGACGCTGATCGACCTGGTCATGGCGTTCCCGTTCGCCTACGCCATGACGATCACCGGGCCGCGGGTGCGGGCCGTGCTCTTCACCATCGTGCTCATCCCGTTCTGGACCAGCGCGATCGCGAAGAACTTCGCCTGGCTGGTGCTGCTGCAGTCCGGCGGACCGGTCGACCGGTTGCTGGGCGTCTTCGGCGTGCACCACCCGCTGATCGGCACCACCCAGGCGGTGGTGGTCGCGATGTCGCAGGTGCTGCTGCCGTTCGCGGTCCTGCCGCTGTACGCCCGGCTGGACCAGATCGACCGGCGACTGCTCGACGCCGCCCAGGGCCTCGGCGCGACCCGGGCCGGCTCGTTCCGGCAGGTGTACCTGCCGCTCTCGGTGCCGGGCGTGGCCTCGGCGGCGACGCTCACCTTCATCCTGTCGCTCGGCTTCTACATCACCCCGGCGATGCTCGGCTCGGCCCAGCAGACCCTCATCGCGCAGCTGGTCATGATCCGGGTACAGCAGGTGCTGGACTACCCCGGCGCGGACGCGATCGGCATCTTCCTGCTGCTGGTCACGCTGGCCATGCTGCTGCTGAGCCGGCTGCTGTCGGCGCGGGCGGGCGGCGGCGGGGCGCCCGGCGGCCGCGACCTCGTCGGCCGGATCGGTCGTGACGCGTGAACGCCCGCCGGATCCCGCTCTACGCCTTCGTGACGCTGGTCGCCGCGCTGATGACCCTGCCGACGCTCGTGCTGATCCCGATGAGCCTGTCCAGCGGCACGACGTTTCAGTTCCCGCCGCCGGGGTGGTCCGGCCAGTGGTACCGCAACCTCGTCGACGCCCCGCAGTGGCGGGAGGCCACCGTGACCTCGCTCAAGGTCGCGCTGCTGGTCACCCCGCTGGCCCTGGCGATCGGCACGTGCGCCGCGTTCGGGCTGGCCCGGCTCGGCCGGCGGGTGCGCGCCGCGGGCATGACCACGCTGGTCTCGCCGCTCATGGTCCCGCACATCCTGGTGGCCCTCGCGGTCTACGGGATGTTCCTCAAGCTCGGGCTCAGCGGCACCCTGCAGGGGCTGGTGTTCGGCCAGACCGCCCTCGCCGTCCCGTTCGTGCTGATCGCGGTCTCGACCCGGCTGCAGGGCTACGACCGGTCGCTGACCTCGGCGGCGCTGAGCCTCGGCGCCACGCCGTTCACCACGTTCCGGGCCGTGACGCTGCCGCTGATCCTGCCCGGCATCCTGGCCGGCGCCGTGATGGCGTTCGTGGCGTCGTTCGACGAGCTCGTCATCGCGCTGCTGCTGCAGGGGCCGGGCGCGACCACGCTGCCGGTGCAGATGTTCAACAGCGTCGCCGAGGAGGCCGACCCGACGATCTCGGCCGCCTCCACGGTGCTGGTCGTGGTCGTCAGCGCGGTCATCCTGCTGGCGCAGCTGGGCTGGATCCGCAGGGACCGAAAGGCGGTCGGACATGGGGACTGAGCACGAACCGGGCCACATCGAGATCGGCCGGCTCACCAAGCGCTTCGGTGCGGCGGGGGAGGCCGCGGTCGACGGGATCGACCTGAGCATCAAGGCGGGGGAGTTCATGACCCTGCTCGGCCCGAGCGGGTCGGGCAAGACGACCACGCTGAACATGATCGCGGGCTTCGTGCCGCCGACGTCCGGCTCGATCCTGCTCAACGGCCGCGATCTCAGCCTCGTCCCGCCGTACCGCCGCGACTTCGGCATGGTCTTCCAGAACTATGCGCTGTTCCCGCACATGACCGTGTTTGACAACGTGGCCTTCCCGCTGCGCCAGCGCCGGATGCCCCGCGAGAAGATCCGCGCGCTCGTCGGCGACATCGTCGCCCGGTTCGGCCTCGGCGGCATGGAGTCGCGCAAGCCCGACCAGCTCTCCGGCGGCCAGCAGCAGCGGGTGGCGCTGGCCCGGGCGGTGGTCTTCTCCCCGGCGGTACTGCTGCTCGACGAGCCCCTCGGCGCGCTGGACCGCAAGCTGCGCCAGTCGCTGCAGGCCGAGGTCAAGCGGCTGCACCGGGAGCTCGGGCTGACCTTCGTCTTCGTCACGCACGACCAGGACGAGGCGATGTTCCTCTCCGACACCATCGCCGTGTTCAACCACGGCCGCATCGAGCGGGTGGGCAGCCCGGCCGAGCTCTACGACGACCCCGGCACGCTGTTCGTCGCCGACTTCCTCGGCGAGGCCAACGTGTTCCCCGGCGCGATCGTCGACGCCGGCACCTACCTGTGGACCGACCGCAAGTGGCGGATCGCCGGCCCGCCGGCGCCGGCCGACGCGGTGCTCATCGTCCGGCCCGAGCGGGTGCGGATCTTCGGCGCCGACGCCGTGCCCGACGGCTGGAACGCCACGCCCGCGGTGGTCACCGACTACTCGCGCCTGGGCGCGGTGTGCCGGGTCGACGTGCGCTTCCCCGACGGCTCGCCCGGCTCGGCGACCATGCCGACCGGCGGCCTGCCGGTGCGCCCCGGCGACAGCGTGCAGGCCGCCTGGGAGCCGGGCGCGCAGGCCTTCGTCGTGGCCGGGGCGTGAGGCGGATGCCGGACCTGCCCGACTACGCCGCGCTGCGCCGGCGCACCGACGCGCCGGCCGGGTCGTCCTGGGGCCTCTTCGGCCCCGGCGACGACCTCGGCATGCTCAACTTCCTCACCCCGCAGTGCGCCGCCGCCGCGGCCGCGCTGGTCACCACCGGCCAGGTCTTCGACCTCGACTACCCGGTGAACACCTTCGTGCCGAGCCTGGCCGGCACCCGGCCGGCGACCCGGCACACGATCCTCGCCGACGACCCGGACCGCCGCGGCGACCGGCTCGACTCGTTCTACCTGCAGTCGACGTCGCAGATCGACGGCCTGCGGCACATCCGGCATCCGGAGGCGGGTTTCTACAACGGTACCGCCGACGCCGACGTCACCGAAGGCGCGCCGCGGCTGGGCATCCAGCGCGTCGCCGAGCACGGCATCGTCGGGCGCGGCGTGCTGCTGGACATGCCGCGCGCCTTCGCCGTGCAGGGCCGGCCGATGGAGCGCACGCAGGCGTTCACCCCGTCCGACCTCGACGCCGCCGCCGAGATCCACGGGGTGTCGTTCCGGCCGGGCGACATCCTGCTGATCCACACCGGCTGGGCCGAGCGCTACCTCGCGCTCAGTCCCGCGGAGCGGGCCGCCCGGCGCGGCTCCCCGGGCCTGCACCAGTCCCACGCGATGCTCGCCTGGCTGTGGGACCACCGGTTCAGCCTGGTCGCGGCCGACAACGGCGGCCTGGAGTCGTTCCCGGTCGACCCGCACTCCGGGTTCGTGTATCCGGACGAGCCGCCGCCCGAGCGCGGCCCCAGCCACAACGGGATGATGCACCGTCAGCTGCTCGCCCTGCTCGGGCTGCTGATCGGCGAGCTGTGGCGGCTGGCCGAGCTCGCCGACGCCTGCGCCCGCGACGGCCGCTACGAATTCCTGCTCACCGCCAAGCCGCTCAACCTCGTCGGCGGGGTGGGCTCGCCCCCCAACGCCATGGCAGTGAAGTAATGCCTGGAAAGGAGCACCCGTGCCCAGGGCACTCGACCAGCTGTTGAACCCGGACATCGACGCCGACCGCCTGCTCGCCGACCCGGAGGCCGACGCGCTGCTGCAGGGCGCCGTCGACATGCACGTCCACCCCGGCCCCAGCCCGTTCCCGCGCCGGATCGGCATCCTCGACGCGGCCCGCGACGCGGCCGACAACGGCTTCGCCGCCATCGTCGTCAAGTCGCACCACCTGAGCATGCAGACCGACGTGCTGGCCCTGCGCGGCGCGGGCCTGTCCGCCGTGCCGATCGACGTCTACGCCGGCATCGCGCTCAACCGCACCGTCGGCGGGCTCAACCCCTACGCCGTGGAGGTGGTGCTCGGCCTCGGCGGGCGGGTGGTGTGGTTCCCGACGATCTCCTCCAAGGCGCACATCGACTTCCACCACACGCACCACGACAGCCGCTTCCCGACCTCGAAGCTGCGGCTGCGCGAGCACGAGCCGCTGTCGCTGCTCGACGACGACGGCGCGCTGCGCCCGGAGGTCCGCGACATCCTCGACGTCATCGCCCGGGAGGAGGCCGTGCTCAACGCCGGGCACCTGCCGGCCGACGAGATCGACGCGCTGCTGACCGCGGCCGGCGAGGCGGGCGTCACCCGGATGGTGGTCAGCCACCCGACGTTCATCGTCGACGCCACGCCGCAGCGGTGCGCCGAGTGGGTGCGCAAGGGCGCCACGATCGAGCACTGCCTGGCGATGGCGGTCGGCCGGCCGCAGTCCAGCCTCACCATGGCGGTGCTGCAGCCGTATCTCGACGCCGCCGGCGTGCGGCACACGATCTTCTCCTCGGATCTGGGCCAGGCCGCCGCCATCCTGCCGGTGACCGGCTTCCGGCGGATGGCCCGGCGCCTGATCGACCACGGCTTCGACACCGAATCCATCCGCACCATGTTCGGTGGCAACGCGAAAGATCTCTTGAAGCGGAGCGAGGCCTGATGCGTGAGCCCGTCCTCACCATGTTCGGTGGCAACGCGAAAGATCTCTTGAAACGGAGCGAGGCCTGATGCGCGATCGCGATGATCCGTCCATTGTGGATGGTGTGGCGGTCCGCGAGGCGGTCTTCGGCGCCGAGCTGGTCGACCGCAACTACCGCAACGCCTCCGACTTCCACCGGCCGGTCCAGGACTGGATCGCCGGCGCCGTCTGGGCCGACGTCTGGACCCGCCCGGGCCTGGACCGGCGCACCCGCAGCCTGCTCAACCTCGCCATGCTGACCGCGCTGAACCGCCCGGTCGAGTTCGACATGCACGTGCGCGGCGCGATCGCCAACGGCTGCACCGTCGCCGACATCCAGGAGGTCCTGCTGCACGCCGCGCCCTACTGCGGCGCGCCCGCCGCCCTGCAGGCCTTCCGCCAGGCCGAGCTGGTGCTGCGCGAGCTCGGCGTCCTCGGGGAGTCCGAGTGAGGTGCCGCGCTCACTCCTGCTCGCCGGCCAGCTCGGCCAGCCGGTTCATGCCGGTGCGGGCGGCGTTGCGGACATGAGTGGTGCACGCCCGCGCGGCCCGCTGCACGTCGCCCGCCTCGATGGCGTCGACGATCTCGGTCAGCTCGCGCACCGAGACCTCGGCCCGGCCGGGCACCGACAGGGACGTGGCCCGCAGCAGGCGCACCCGGCTCTGCAGGATGGTGAGCATCTGGGCCAGCGGCGGGCTGTCCGCCCCGGCCAGCAGCACCTCGTAGAAGCCGTCCTTGGCCTGCAGGTCCCGGTTGGTGCCGCCGGCCTTCTGGCGCACCGCCCGCTGGTAGCCGGTCAGCGCCCGGCGCAGCTCGCGCACCTGCTGCGGGCTCGCCCGCTCGACGAAGCGCTGCACGGCCAGCACCTCCAGCGCGACCCGCATCTCGTAGATGTCGGCGGCCTCGGCGGCCGAGAGCACCGAGACGATGGCGCCGCGCTGCGGGATCACGGTGACCAGGCCCTCGGAGGCCAGCCGGGCCAGCACCTCGCGCACGGTGGCCCGGGACACCTCCAGCTCCTCGACCAGCTTGCGCTCGATGAGCCGCTGGCCGGGCCGGATCTCGAAGTTGAGGATCGCCTGGCGCAGCACCGTGATCGCCTGGTCGCGCAGCGGCGCGGCGACGCGGCCGACGGGGCTCACGCTCCAGTCCGCCGCGGCCCGCTGGGCCGGGGCCTTGCCGCTGGTCGCCTTGGCCGTCACCACGTCAGGCTACCCGGTGCAAGACAAGGCGGGACAAGCCGTTCAGCATGGGGGCTCCTGCGCGCTGGGCAGTTCAGATCGACTGACTGTCCGACAATTTATGGTACGGTGAGTCTGCTCCGCCGATGCGGCCCGGTCAAGCTCCCGTCAACCCGTGGCCGCTCCGCATGGAGGTCCAATCGATGACTTTCGACCTGTTGCTCAGCCGTGCCCACGTCCTGGATCCGGGGCAGGGCCTCGACGCGCGGCTCGACGTCGGCATCCGCGACGGCCGGATCGCCGCGATCGGCCCCGACCTGTCGGCGGAGCCGGCCCGCCGGGTGCTCGACCTGCGCGGCGCCGACCGCTATCTGCTGCCCGGCCTGGTCGACCTGCACGCGCACGTCGCCTACGGCGCCACCACGCCCGGGGTCGGCATGGCGTGCTGCGAGCCGGACTTCGCCGGGGTCAGCTCCGGCGTGACGACCGTGCTCGACGCCGGATCGGTCGGCGTGGCCAATGTCGGCGTGCTCGGCGCCCACGTCATCGGCCGGGCCAGCACCCGGGTCGTGTGCTTCCTCAACGTCGGCAGCTTCGCGCACACGATGCCCGGCCCGGCCGACATCACCGCGCTCGACCAGATCGACGCCGCCGCCATCCGCGCCTGCATCGAGGCGAGCCCGGGACTGGTCCAGGGGTTCAAGCTCCGGCTCGTCGGCCCGCTCGTGCTCTCCGACGGCGAGGAGCTGATCCGCCGCTCGGTCGCCGTCGCCCGCGAGCACGACCTGCCGCTGATGGTGCACATCGGTGACCTGATGGGCGCCGAGGGCACCGGCGAGCGGATGGGCGACGTCACCCGCTACCTGCTCGACGAGTTGCGCGCCGGCGACATCCTGACGCACCTGTGCACGCCCAACGTCGGCGGCGTCATGCACGCGTTCGAAAAGACCATGCCGATCCTGACCGCGGCCCGGGAGCGGGGCGTCGTGCTGGACTCCGCGCTCGGCATGGGCAACTTCGGCTACCGGGTGGCGCAGGAGCAGTTCCGGGCCGGGCTGCGCCCCGACACGATCAGCTCCGACCTGACCGCCTTCGGCCAGTCGTTCCACAGCCTGCTCGAGTGCATGGCCAAGTTCCTCGCCATCGGCTACAGCCTCGCCGACGTGGTGCGGATGACCACCGCCAACGCTGCTGCCGCGCTCGGCCGGTCCGGCGAGCTCGGCGCGATCGCCGTCGGGCGCGAGGCCGACCTCAGCGTCATCGACGTGGTCGAGGGCGACTTCGCCTTCACCGACACGGTCAAGGAGTCCTTCACCGGCCGGTACGGCCTGGTGCCGGTGCAGACCGTGCGGGCCGGCGAGCCGTTCGCGCCGCGGTGGGGCACCCACCCGTGGGGCTGGCTGCCCGCCGCGCGGGAGGACTGATGTTCACCACCGCCGAGGGCGCCGGGCTGCGGGTGCTCGGCGCCTGGGAGCGGCTGCCGCCCGGCCTGACCCACCGCGACGTCGCCGACGTGGCGATCGACCCGCGCGACGACACGGTGTACCTGTTCGTCCGGCACGACTCGCAGGTCATCGCCTTCGACCGGGACGGGCGCTACCTGCGCCACTTCGGCCGCGGCCTGTTCACCATGGCGCACGGCATCACCGTCGACGGCGAGGGCTGCGTCTACTGCGTCGACAACGCCGACCACACCGTGCGCAAGTTCAGCCCGCGCGGCGAGCTGCTGCTGACCCTGGGCACGCCCGGCACCGGCGCGCCGACCGGGATCCGCACCGACGAGCCGGTCCGCATCCACAGCGTCGAGCGGGTGCGGTACCCGGGGCCGCCGTTCAACGGCTGCACCGACATCGCCGTCACCGCCGACGGCGACATGTTCGTCACCGACGGCTACGGCAACTGCCGCGTCCACCGCTTCTCGGCCGCCGGCGAGCCGCTCGGCGCGTGGGGCGAGGTCGGCTCCGGACCGGGCCAGTTCCGCCTGCCGCACGCGATCGTGCTCGACGGCGCCGGCCGGCTGCTGGTCGCCGACCGGGAGAACGACCGGATCCAGATTTTCGACCGCACCGGACGGTACCTCGGCGAATGGACGGATCTGCAGCGTCCGACCGATGTCGCCGTCGCCGCCGACGGCCGGATCTTCGTCAGCGAGCTGTGGCGGCCGAAGGGCAACCGCGGCTTCGTCGGCGACGACCCCGGCCGCGACCGGCCGAGCCGGCTCACGGTCCTCGACCCGTCCGGCGCCGTGCTGGGCCGGTGGGGCGCGTCGACCGGCGCGAAGAACGCTCCCGGCAACTTCATCGCGCCGCACGGGCTGGCCATCGACTCCCGCGGCAGCCTCTACGTGGCCGAGGTGACCTACACCTTCGCGCTGGCGCCGGGCTGGGTGCCGGCCGACCACGCGGACCATCAGTTGCAACGCTTCGACCCCCGCTCCGAAACCCTGACCGAACCGAATCCGGAGGAGCCCAGCGCATGAGGCGGAGTACCGATCGAATCCTGACCACACACGGCGGCAACCTTCCGCGCCCCGAGGACCTCGACGCCCTCATCGCCGAGGGCGAGCCCGCCCGGGCCCGCATCGACGCCCGCGTGCCCGGCGCCGTCGCCGAGGTGGTGGCCCGGCAGCAGGAGTGCGGCGTCGACATCCTCAACGACGGCGAGTACGTCAAGGCGGCCACCGCCACCAACTACGCCGACTACATCGATGCCCGGGTCACCGGCTGGGAGCGCCTGCCGGTCGACCCGGCCAAGCCGGCGAAGCGCGACGGCGTCGGCGCCCGCGACCGCCGCGACTTCCCCGGCTTCTACCACTCGGGCCTGTGGCTGTCCGGCTCCGGCGGCCGGGTCCGCCCGGGCTTCTCCACGCCGGGCGCGCCGCCGGAGCCGGCCACCGAGCGGGTCTGCACCGGCCCGGTCACCTACGTCGGCCACGCGGCCATCGCCGGCGACGTCGACGCGCTCAAGGTGGCCACCGCCGGCAAGGACGTCGACGGCTTCATCGCCGCCCTCGGCCCGCTCAGCCTCGGCGCGGGCCACCGCAACGAGTACTACCCCGACGAAGAGTCCTACATGGCGGCCGTCGCCGAGTGCATGCGCGAGGAGTACAAGGCGGTCACCGACGCCGGCCTGGTGCTGCAGATCGACGAGCCGGAGTTCGCCACCACGTGGCAGTTCCACCCGGAGTGGTCGGTCGAGGACCTGCGGCGGTATCTCGCCTCCGCCGTCGAGGTCATCAACCACGCCATCGACGGCCTGCCGAGCGAGCAGATCCGCTTCCACATGTGCTGGGGCAGCGGCCACCGCCCGCACACCCACGACATCCCCCTCAAGGACATCGCCGACCTGCTGGTGACCATCAACGCCGGCGCCTACGCGGTCGAGGCGAGCAACGTCCGCCACGCCCACGAGTGGCGGGTCTGGGAGGACGTGAAGCTGCCCGACGGCAAGATCCTGGTGCCCGGGGTGGTCGGCCACTCGACCGACCTGGTCGAGCACCCGGAGCTGATCGCCGAGCGGCTGACCAACTTCGCGAGCGTCGTCGGCCGGGAGAACCTGCAGGCCGGCACCGACTGCGGCATCGGCTCCCGGGTCGGCCACCCCGAGATCGTGTGGGCCAAGCTCCGCGCGATGGCCGACGGCGCCGCCCTGGCCGCCGCCCGGTTGTGGCGCCGCTCCTGACCCGTCGCGTTGCCCCTGATCGGCGCCCGTAGCCTGGAGGGCGTGCTCCATGTTGCCGTGCCCGATCAGGGCCTCACCGACGCCTCCGCCTTCGTCGACGCCGGGGTCGGCGTCGAGTTCACCGTCTGGACGCCCGGCGAGCCGGCGCCGGCCGCCCCCTTCGACCTGCTCGTGCTGCCCTACATGCTCCCCGCCGCCGAGCTGCGCCACCTGCCCGCCGGCCTCGCCCGGGTGCTGCAGAGCCAGTCCCTCGGCTACGACGGCGTGGCCGGCTACCTGCCGCCCGGCTTCGTCTTCTGCAACGCGCCCGGCGTCCACGAGGCGTCGACCGCCGAGCTCGCCGTCGGCCTGATCATCGCCGACCGCCGCGGCTTCCCCGGTTTCGGCGCCGCCCAGCTGGAGCGCCGCTGGGCCCACACCGCCGAGCCCGGCCTGGCCGGCTCCCGCGTCCTGCTGCTCGGCGCCGGCGGCGTCGGCGACCAGCTGCGCCTCATGCTGGAGCCCTTCCAGGTCGACCTGATCCGGGTCGCCCGCACCGCCCGGCGCGACGAGCACGGCCCGATCCACGCCATGGCCGACCTGCGGCAGCTGCTGCCCACCGCCGATGTCGTTGTGGTGGCGGTACCGCTCACCGACCAGACCAAGGGCCTCGTCTCGGACGACTTCCTGGCCGCCATGAAGGACGGCGCACTGCTGGTCAACGTCGCCCGGGGCCCGGTCGCCGACACCGCGGCACTGCTCGCGCACACCGCGAAGGGCCGGCTGCACGCGGCGCTCGACGTCACCGACCCCGAGCCGCTACCGGACGACCACCCACTGTGGTCCGCCCCCAACGTGATCATCACCCCGCACGTCGGCGGCCACGTCGGCGCCATGATCCCCCGGATGCGCCGGGTCATCCGCACCCAGGTCGACCGCCTGGCCGCCGGCCTCCCACCGGCCAACGTCGTCGTCTCGACCTGAGCCGCCCCGGTCAGGCGCCGCCGGGTCGCGTTGACATGGTGACCTGCCGGTCACGGCAGTTCCAGGAACTCACGCAGTGCCGCTTCGACGGCGTTCATGGTGGCGTGCGAGACGAACCCATGGTTGTCGCGCAATGCGGTTCGGTCCAGGATCTGCCCGACGCTGTGGATTCTGACGTATGCCCCGGCGAGGGGGTCGTCCTGCTCGAGGCGTACCACCAAATGGTTGGGGTGTGGCACGTCCCGCACCACGGTCAGCGCCCAGACGGCGAGTTCTTCGACGGCGTTGTATTCGTCGTTGCTCACCACGAGGACGCGATGCTCGCCGCCGCCGCGGAGCAGGGTCCAGATCTGGCCGCGCCTCACCACTGCGCGTCGCGCAGGGCGATGTCGTTGCTGTGCTCGATCATGGCCCGGTCGTCCTCGGCCTGCTGAGCGGACCGCCGGCGCAGGTACTCTCCGTACGCCTGCGCCGCCTCCCGCTGGCGCTCCCGGCGCGCCTGGGGAAGCACGCGCCGCACGGCGTCGACGACCGCGGCCGAGGCATTGCCCTGACTCTGCAGATACGCGGCGACGTCGTCGGGCACGCTGATGCTGAGCTTCACGGTCATACTTCTATCCTACCGGCGCCTCCCAGCGGTTGCCGTCGGGCCGTGGGCGTGCCGACATGATCGCGGACGATGGGTTCGTGGCCGGTGAGCTGCGGCGATGCGGCTCGGCGCCTACGCCTACCCGCAGGGCAACGTGCTCGGCGCGTATCTGGCGCTGGTCACCGACGTCCGCTACGCCGGGCTCTTCGACCGGCCCCTGCCGTACCAACCCTTCGACCCGCTGCGGGTCGCGCTGCCGGCGCTGCCGTGGCTCTTCGCGGCCTGCGTGGTGGTGTTCCTGCTGCTGTCCGCGGCCGCGCTGCCGCGCCGCCGGCGGCCCGCCGCGCTGCCGGCCTCGGCGGCTCCGCCCGCGCCGGCGTCCCGGCCCGGCTGGCCGGCGTGACCGCCCTCGGGGTGGAGGCCTCCGGCCTCACCGGGGCGGGCCACCGACCGCGCCCTGGTCCGGGCGATCGCTGGCCTCGCCGCCGCCCGCGACGCGCTCATCGTCACCGCCGACCGCCGACCGCCGACCGCCGACCGCCGTGGCGAGCGGGACTTCGCCCCCTTCACCGACCGCGCCGAGGCTTTGTCCGGCACCTGCGTGACCTCGCCGCCTGACCTTCACCCGCACTGCGCGAAAATTGAAAACCTTCAGTTATCAAATCGTTGTTCGTCGTTTTGTGAATATTCCTGGGACGCCGTTTCTGGCGACTGTCCACGCCGTGCGCCGACAAATACGTTTGCCCCCGTTGTGATTCTTTTGCGACAACAGAAAGGGCAAAGGATGAACCTGGGCAACGAAACGGCGGTGCCGCCCGGCTCTGGGACCATGGCACAGCCGCGACAAGGCCGCCGAGGAGTCCGCGTCGTCGCCGCGCTGGTCGGAATCCTGGTGTCGATCGTCTCGTCGGTGGTGCTCCTCGCCTCGCCGGCACACGCCGACGTCTTCGCCGGCTGGACCGGGATGCTGCGCAGCATGCCGCAGGGGCAATGCCTGGACAGCAACTACAACGGTGAGGTCTACACGCTGGGCTGCAATGGCGGGCAGTATCAGCAGTGGAGGTTCGTGCACGTCGATGACGGCTCCGGCTACCCCGTCTGGGCGCTCAAGGACCAGCAGACCCAGCGCTGCCTGCGCGCCACAGACTCGTCGCTGTCCACCGTGTCGTGCGGCAGCGACGCGGGCACGTTCTTCTACGCCATTTACCCCCAGCCTGATCACAACGTCCTCAAGCTGATGACGTGGACCAGCGGCGGGTGTTTGGACGCCAATCTGCCGTGGGAGCGGCCGTATATCCGGTGGCCGTGCGATTCGGACTACCAGGATTGGCACCTGGGATACTGAGACGATTCCGGCACCCGTGAACGTCGGCGGGCGCCGGCGAACAGGCCGCCCAGCCCGAAGCGGTGGGGCCGCCCCAGCCGGCTGGCTGGGGCGGCCTCGTTCGTCAGCCACGCGCTCACGGCGACATCCTGCCAGGATGGCGGACGGATTCGGGCTCGTTCTCGGGCGCGTGCAGTCGGGGCTCTCGGCCGGTCCGGGCGGCAAGGCAAGGCGAGGCCGCGGTCGGGTGAGGTGGGCCGCGGCGACGGTGTTGGCCGGTCCGGGCGGCGAGGAGGGGTGGGGCCGCGGTCGGGTGAGGTGGGCCGCGGCGACGGTGTTGGCCGGTCCGGGCGGCGAGGAGGGGCGGGGCCGCGGTCAGGTGAGATGGGCGGCGGCGACGGTGTTGGCCAGGAGCATGGCGATGGTCATGGGGCCGACGCCGCCCGGGACGGGGCTGATGACGCCGGCGACCCGGCTGACCGATGGGAAGTCGACGTCGCCGCGCAGGCCGTCGGGGTGGCGGTGGATGCCGACGTCGATGACGGTGGCGCCGGGGCGCACGGCGTCGGCGCGGATCAGGCCGGGGCGGCCGGCGGCGACGACGAGCAGGTCGGCGCGGCGGCAGACCGCGGGCAGGTCGCGGGTGCGGGAGTGGCAGATGGTGACCGTGGCGTCGCGCTCCAGCAGGAGGGCGGCCATCGGGCGGCCGACGAGCTCGGAGCGGCCGACGACCACGGCCTCGGCGCCGGACAGGTCGTGGCCGTAGGCGTCCAGCAGGGCCAGCACGCCGGACGGGGTGCACGGGCGCAGGCCGGGGCGGCCCAGGGCGAGCCGGCCCGCGCTGGCCGAGGTCAGGCCGTCAACGTCCTTGTGCGGCGGGATCCGCTCGATCAGTGCCACCGGGTCGAGGTGGGCGGGCAGCGGGAGCTGCAGCAGAATGCCGGTCACCTCCGGGTCGGCGGCCAGCTCGTCGACGACCGCGGCCACCTCGGCCTGGCCGGCCGAGGCCGGCAGGTGCCGGTGCAGGTCCAGCATGCCCGCGGCCACGCACTCGCGCCGCTTGTTGCGCACATACACGGCCGAGGCCAGGTCGTCGCCGACCAGGATCGTGGCCAGGCCCGGCGGGCGGGTCAGGGTGGCCGCCTCGGCCGCGGCCTTGGCCCGCACCTCGCGGGCCACGGCCCGCCCGTCGAGCACCACCGGGGCGCCGCTCATGACAGCACCGCCGGGGCGGCGAGGGCCTCGCGCAGGACCGGCTCGATGCGCTCGGCCGCGGGCCGGCCGTAGGCGTCGGCCAGCCGGGCCAGGCCGGCGTCGGGCTCCAGGGTCCATTCCTGCGCGCCGGTGCTCTCCAGCACGGCGGTCGCCACCAGCGAGGCGAACTGCGCCGACGCCTCGCTGTCGAGGCCGCTGTCGAGGCCGACCAGGAAGCCGGCCCGGAAGGCGTCGCCGACGCCGGTCGGGTCGAGGATCGCCTTGGGCGGGACGGCCGCCACGCGGGTCTCGTGGCCGGCGTTGTCCACGATCAGCGAGCCGCCGGCGCCCAGCGTGGTGATCCGCAGGCCCACCCGGGCGGTCAGGTCGCGCTCGGCCCAGCCGGTCTTGCGCAGCAGCAGCTGCAGCTCGTACTCGTTGGTGAACAGGTATGCGGCGCCGTCGACAAGGTCGCGGCACTGGTCCGCGTCGAGGCGGGGGAGCTGCTGCGACGGGTCGGCGGCGAACGGTATGCCGAGCGCGCGGGCCTGGGCGGTGTGCGCCAGCATCGCCTCGGGCATGCTCGCGCCGACCAGCACGAGGGCCACGTCGCGGCCGTGCACGATCGGCTGCAGGGCGATGTCGGCCGAGCGGTCCATCGCGCCGGGGTAGAACGAGGCGATCTGGCACTGCTCGTCGTCGGTGGTGCAGGTGAAGCGGGGCGTGTGCGCCGTCTCGACGGTCAGCACACCGGAGCAGTCCACGCCGTGGCGCTCCAGCCAGGAGCGGTAGTCGGCGAAATCGGCGCCGACCGCGCCGACGAGGATCGGCCGGCGGCCCAGCACGCCGAGCGTGAAGGCGATGTTCGCGGCGACGCCGCCGCGGCGGACATCGAGGTCGTCGACCAGGAAGCTCAGCGAGACCCGGTCGAGCTGGCCGGCGACGAAGTTCTCGCTGAACCGGCCGGGGAAGTGCATGAGGTGGTCGGTGGCGATCGAGCCGCTGACCACAACGGTGCCGATGGTCACTGCAGTGCCTCCGTGGGCTCAGAAGACGATGGTGGTGCGGCCGTCGAGGAGCACCCGGTCGGCGCAGTGCCAGGCGATGGCCCGGGACAGCACGGTCCGCTCGATGTCGGCGCCGGCCCGGGTCAGGTCGGCGGCGCTGGCCCGGTGGCTGACCCGCAGCACGTCCTGCTCGATGATCGGGCCCTCGTCGAGATCCTCGGTGGCGTAGTGCGCGGTGGCGCCGATGAGCTTGACCCCGCGCAGCTTTGCCTGCTCATACGGCCGGGCGCCAGCGAACGCGGGCAGGAACGAGTGGTGGATGTTGATGACCGGCACGCCGACGCGGGCGAGGAAGTCGCCGGAGAGGATCTGCATGTAGCGGGCCAGCACGACCAGGTCGACCCGGCCGCGCAGCAGGTCGAGCTGGTGCCGCTCGGCCTCGGCCTTCGTCGCCGCGGTGACCGGGACGTGGCTGAACGGCACGCCGAAGGAGGCCACGTCGGGCTCCAGGTCGGGGTGGTTGGACACCACCCGGACCACGTCGATCGGCAGCTCCCGGCGCCGGGCCCGCCACAGCACGTCGAGCAGGCAGTGGTCCTGCCGGGACACGAACAGTGCGACCCGGGTCGGCGTCGCCGCCGCCCGCAGGTGGATCTGCGCGCCCAGCCGGGCGGCGAGCTCGGCGACGCCGGGCTCGAGGCGCTCGCGCCGCTCGGCCAGCCGCGGCAGGTGGAACTCGACGCGCAGGAAGAAGCGGCCGCCTGTCGGGCCGGTCGAGTACTGATCGGACTGGACGATGTTGGCGCCGTTGCGGAACAGGAACGAGCTGATGTTGGCCACGATGCCCGGCCGGTCCTCGCAGGACACGACGAGCCGGCCGATGTCCTGCGCCGCCGCCGCGGGGTCGCCGAGCCCGGGCGGGCTCGGCCGCTGCGAGGTGATGGTCACCGCCGGCCCCTCAGACGGACGCCGGCTGGGCTTGCACCGTGGGGCGGTCCAGCCCGGCCGCGGCGCGCAGCTCGTCGGCCCGGTCGGTGCGCTCCCAGGGCAGGTCGACGTCGGTGCGGCCGAAGTGGCCATACGCCGACGTCGGCGAGTAGATCGGCCGCTGCAGGTCGAGGTAGGCGCGGAAGGCGGCGGGGCGCAGGTCGAAGCAATCCTGCACCAGCCGCTCGATCAGCCGCGGGTCGACCCGGGCGGTGCCGAACGTCTCGACGAGCAGCGAGACCGGCCGGGCGACGCCGATGGCGTAGGCGACCTGGACTTCGGCCCGGGAGGCCAGCCCCGCCGCGACCACGTTCTTGGCGACGTACCGCGCGGCATAAGCGGCCGAACGGTCCACCTTGGACGGATCCTTGCCGGAGAAGGCGCCGCCGCCGTGGCGGGCGAACCCGCCATACGTATCGATGATGATCTTGCGGCCGGTCAGTCCGGCGTCGCCGACCGGGCCGCCGGTGACGAACCGGCCGGTCGGGTTGACCAGCAGGGTGCGGCGCAGCTCGTCCGGGTCGTAGAGGTCGACCGGCAGCACCGCGCTCACCACGTGGTGCCAGACGTCGTCGCGGATCTGCTCGCTGGTGGCCTCGGGCGCGTGCTGGGTGGAGACGAGGACCCGCTCGATGCCGACCGGCACGCCGTCGCGATAGCGGACCGACACCTGGGTCTTGCCGTCCGGGCGCAGGTATCCGGCAAGGCCGCTGCGGCGCACCTCGGCCAGGCGGCGGGCCAGCCGGTGGGCGAGGGTGATCGGCATCGGCATGAGCTCGGGCGTCTCGTCGGAGGCGTAGCCGAACATCATGCCCTGGTCGCCGGCGCCGACCTGGTCGTAGGCGTCCGCGGACTGGCCCTCGCGAGCCTCGTGCGCCCGGTCGACGCCCTGGGCGATGTCGGGTGACTGCTTGTCGAGCGCGACCAGCACCGCGCAGTGGTTGCCGTCGAAGCCGTAGGCGCCGTCGTCATAGCCGATCCGGTTGACGGTGTCCCGCACGATCCGCGGGTAGTCCAGCTGCACCGGCGTGGTGATCTCGCCGGCCAGCACCACCATGCCGGTCGTGATGAGCGTCTCGCAAGCCACCCGGGACTGCGGGTCGGCGTCGAGCGCCGCGTCGAGCACCGCGTCGGAGATGGCGTCGGCGATCTTGTCCGGGTGCCCCTCGGTGACGGACTCGGAGGTGAACAGGAATTCGGACGAACTCATGGCGTCGCTCCCTGGGATTCGGGGTGGAGGGCGGACAGCTCCGCCCGGACCAGGGCGGTGCCGGCGACCATGGCGGCCAGCTTCGCCCGGGCGACCGGGCCGGTGAGGTTGCGCAGCCCGCAGTCGGGGTTGATGACGAGCCGCTCGGCCGGCACGTGCCCCAGCGCCCGGCGGATCCGGGCGGCGATGAGCTGCGGTGACTCGACCGTGCCGCTCTTGACGTCCACGACGCCCAGGCCGAGGGCGCCGGGCCAGTCGTAGCGGTCGAGCAGGCTCAGGTCATCGTCGCCCTTGCGGGCGAATTCGAGCACGAGCTGGTCGACGCCGGCCCGCAGGACCTCCGGGAAGAGGAAGTCGTAGTGGCCCTCCCAGGACGGGCGGGCGTAGCGGTTGCCGTAGCACACGTGCAGCGCCCACGGCACGTCGACACCGGCGGTGACCACGTTGACCGCGTCGATGGCGAGCGCCACCTGGTCGGTGTGCCCGGCCAGGAACGGCTCGTCGATCTGCAACAGCTCGGCGCCCTGCTCGGCGAGGGCGTGCGCCTCGGCGTTGAGCACCCGGGCCATCGCGAGCACGAGGTCGCGCTGCGCCGTCCCGCCCCGGTCGTGCACCCGGCAGGACAGCGAGAACGGGCCGGTGAACGAGAACTTGACCGGCGCGGTGGTCTGGGCCGCGGTGAACGCGAGGTCGGCGGCGAGCCCCAGCGGCGACGTGCCGGCCGGCTCGGGCGGCGGGCCGGCGAGCCGGGCCTCGTAGTAGTCGAAGTAGAAGTCCTTCGCCGTCTCGGGGATCTCGATTCCGGGCATGCGGGCCAGCGTGTAGTCGATGTCGTTGTCGCGGCGCAGCTCGCCGTCGGAGACGATGTCGATGCCGGCCATCTCCTGGTCGCGCAGCGCGGCCTTGATCGCCATGTCGTGGACGTCCTGGAGCTGCCCGTAGCTCATCCGGCCGCGGAAGTAGTCGGTCTTGAGCCGTTCGAGCCATTCGGAGACCGGATACGAGCCGACGACGGTGGTCGGCAGCAGCGGCACCCGGTCGGGCACGGCGCGTCGTCCCATGGTCAGTCCCGCACCTGGGCGGTCATGGTCACGATGTTGCCGCCCTGCCGGTGCCGGAACGGCTCGTAGTGCACGTCGAAGCCCTTGCGCCGGGCCAGGTGTGCCATCAGCGGGCCGTTGACCCAGTTGACCACCGAGCCGTCGTACTTCCCCGGGCCGCGGAAGGTGGCGCGGTAGTCCTGCAGGCCGGTGACGAACAGGTCGTGGCAGATGAGCCGGCCGAACGGGTGCAGCAGGGCCAGGCTCTCGGCGAAGCTGCGCAGCGCCCCGTTGTTGACGTGCATCCGCAGGTCGGCGCCGGACTCCAGCAGCGGGCGCAGGATCTCGCCGGACAGGTCGGGGGCGAGCCGGTACTCGTCGAGGCCCGCGATCGGCACATACCGCTCCTGCAGCCGCACTGCCGACCACGCCCGCCGCCAGAACTCCACCGCCGCCTCGACCGTCGGGAACCGCTCGGGTGCCATCTCGCACAGCAGTGCCGGGCCGAGCCGCAGCAGGGACTGGACCAGGCCGGCCAGTTGCCCGGTCGGCACCCCGATCGATGCGGCGAGCCCGTCGGCGGCCTCTGCCGGCAGGTAGGCGCGGGTGTCGACCCGGTAGGTCCGCCCGCCCAGCTGCGCCACCTCGTCGGTCGGCAGGTTGTCGTAGACGTTGCTGATATACACCAGGAAGACCTTGTATTTCAGGAACCCCAGCGACGTGAGCGGGCGGGTCGCGTCCAGCGCCATCGCGCTGACCCGCTCGCCGTGCTCGGCGACGGTCTCCGCGGCGAGGTCGAGCACGTGCTGGGAGTAGTCGCACATGAGGTATTGCAGGCGCCGGTAGTAGCCTCCGCCGCCCTCCTCGTCGAGCCGCCGGAACTCGTCCAGGAAGACCTTGGCCTGGTGCCCGTTGCCGACCCCGAGCTCGACCACGAACAGCTCGTCGGGCAGTGCGCCCGCGGCGGCGAGCGCGTCCCATCCGTGGAACAGCTCGGTGACGAGCTCGCGGGCGGCGTCGCGGTTGCGCGCGTCGCTCTCCCCGCCGGGCAGCGCCTGCTCGTAACCGCGGCCGGTGGCCTTCTCCCACAGCTCCAGCGCGCTCCAGTAGAGCGCGTTGAACTCCCAGATGCAGCTGGCCGAACCGGGCCCCCAGTCCTCCAGGTAGATCCGCCCGGCGGACTCGGCGCGCAGGGACTCGGCGGTGACCTCCCGCAGCGCGACCTGGCCACTGCGCCGCACGTCGACGGCGATCTCGAGGTCGTGCTCGCGCACCGCGGCCGGCGTCGGCACCGGGCCGTGGTCGCCGGCCCGGCGCGGGGGCGGCGGCAGCACCGGCCGCACGTCGACCACCTCGCGGAAATTCTCGCGATACTGGATCCAGTCGCAGACGACCCGAATCCGCGCGAGGTCCAATGTGGACTCACTCAGCGCGGCCACCACCGGCGTGAGCGAGGTGGCCAGATCCACCGGTTCCTTGGCCCGCAGCCGGCCGTGCGGCCGGAAGTCAAGCAGCATCGTTGTGGCCCTCCTGTGCGGCCGGGCCGACCCCGGCGCGCCGCACGATCTCGGACACCTCGTCCTCGTGCCCGAACGCCATGACATGCACGCCGGACACGCCCGGGACGGTGACCAGCTCCCGGATCGTCTCGACGCACAGCTCCAGCCCCTCCTCGGCGACCCGCTGCTCGGGCACCCCGCGCAGCCGCCGGGCCACCTCGTCGGGCAGGTGCAGGCCCGGAACCTTGGTGGCCAGGAAGTCGAGCATGCGCAGCGACCGGACCGGGCCGACCCCGGCCAGCACCGCGCAGTGCTCGGTGACGCCGAGCGCGCGCACCTGCTCCATCCACCGCGCGAACAGCGGCACGTCGAACACGTATTGCGTCTGCACGAACTCGGCCCCGGCCGCGGCCTTCTTGGCCAGCCGCCGGGCGCGGATCTCGGTCGGGGCGGCGAACGGATTCTCCACGGTGCCGATCAGCCAGCCGGGGCGGTGCCCGATGGCCCGGCCGGACAGGTGGGTGCCCTCGTCGCGCAGCGTCCGGGCGGTCCAGACCAGCTGCACCCCGTCGAGGTCGAAAACCGGCCGCGCCTCGGGATGGTCGCCGAGGGTGGGGTGGTCGCCGGTCAGCAGCAGCACGTTGGGCACGCCCAGGATGCCGGCGCCCAGCAGGTCGGACTGCAGCGCGATGCGATTGCGGTCGCGGCAGGTCAGCTGCATCACCGGCTCCAGCCCGGCGCGCTGCACGAGCACGCTCGCGGCCAGGCTGGACACGCGCACGTTGGCGCCCTGGTTGTCGGTGACGTTGGCCGCGTCGACCCAGCCGCGCAGCGCCTTCACCTTGCGCAGCACCGCGTCGGGGTCGGCGTCGCGCGGCGGCCCGATCTCGGCGGTCACCACCGGCCGGCCCGAGGCCAGCGCGGCGCGGAGCCCCTCCGTCATCGCGCCTCCTCCTTCGCCAACGCCAGCGGGGGATCGACCCACCGCCGCTCGTCCGTGGGATCTGCTCGCAGCCGCTCGTCGGCGGGATCGATCCACAGTCCCTCGTCGCGGCCCTGCCAGTAGTTCACCCACGAGCTGCGGGTCCACTGGCGGTGGTCGGCCGGGCGCAGCAGCAGGTCGAGGTCGGCGTCGTGACCGCCGGCCGCCGCGCGCTCGCCGGCGATCACCCACACACAGGTGAGCTCGGGCACCACCTCGCAGCGGCCGGTCGGCGAGGCGCCGCCGCACGGGCCGTTGCGCAGCTGTTTCGGGCAGGTCATCGGGCACGCGTACCCGGTGGCGGGCAGTGCACACTGACCGCACATCCGGCAGCCGAAGAGCCGCTCCTTGGTGACCCGCTCGGCCGTGGTGAACCAGCGGTAGACACCCGGGCGGCGCTCGACGGCGGCGGCGAGGCGGTGGTAGAGGCGGTTGCGGGCGAGCAGCCGGTGCGCCGCGTAGGCGGGCCGGGCCCCGATGCGCGGGCGGAACGGACGTGGACCGCCCGCATCGGTTTCACGCCGTCGCTCGTGCATCGGGGCCTGCCTTCCCGCCCGGTGTGGCCGGGCTGTCTTGGCTCCTCACCCTGCCAGCGGCCGCCCGTGCCCGTCATCGGGCCGGACCGCAACGATCGCCGGACCGGGTTGTGCTGCGGCACAGTGGCGACTCCGACGCCTCCACTCCATGAGGCGCACTTGCGGCGCAGGGGCCCTTTGTGTTGGAGCACAAAAAGGAGGCTGCGGGTCTGCCGCCGAGGCCGGGCGAGGCATAGGCTGCGCTCATGACGACCGTGAGCGCGATGGAGGCGCCCGCCCGCGACGAGTCGGCGCTGCTGCGCCGGATCGTCACGATGTGCGGGCACATGTCGGCGCTCGCCTCGCAGTCCGCGGGCGTCGACACGATCGCGCAGCTGCTGTATGACGACATCGACGCGGCCGTCATCGTGCTCGATCGCGGCCTGGAGGTCATCGCCGCCGCGGCCACCGACGAGCCGCAGGAGCTGATGGCGGCGCTGCGCGGCCAGGCGGGGCTGGCGGGCCTCAACACCGTGCTCGCAGCGGCCGCCCGCAACCGGCGCGCGCTGACGGTCCCGTCGCTCGGCGCCGCACTCGATTGGGTGGTGGTGGCGCCGGTCTGTGTCGGTGACGGTGTCGCCGCCTATCTGGTCACGGTCGGCACCCGCACGCACGAGCTCGACGAGCACCTGCGGCTGATGGTCATCGAGCACGCCGCGATGATCTGCGGCGTGGTGATCGGCCGCGGGCTGGTCATCGCCGCGGCCGCCAGCCGCGCCCGCCAGCAGCTCTTCGACGGGCTGCTGCTGGCGCGCAACGCCGACGACGAGGAGCTGGAGCGCTGGGCCCGGCACATCGGGCTCGATCCCGGCCGCGACCACCAGGTCGCCACGTTCACGCTGCCGGAGGCGCAGCGACGGGGCGGGCTGGCGACCCTCGAGTCGGCGGTGACCCGGCTGGCCCCGCGGGCGGTCGTGGTGGCCCGCACCGACGAGGTGGTCGCCATCTTCCCGGTCGAGCCCGGCGCCGGTCCGCCCGGGCCGACGGGCGGGAGCGCGCGGCCGGGCGGCGCCACGCGGCAGGACGAGGCAGCGCGGCAGGGCGGAGGCACAAGGCAGGACGGGGGCACGAGGCAGGACGGGGGCACGAGGCAGGACGGGGGCACGAGGCAGGACGGGGGCACGAGGCAGGACGGGGGCACAAGGCAGGACGGGGCCACGAGGCAGGACGGGGGCACAAGGCACGACGGGGCCACGAGGCAGGACGGGGGCGCCCGGTTGGTGGCCGAGCAGTGCGGTCCGGCGGTGTCGGGGCGCGGCCTCGGCCCGGTCGCGGCCGGCATCGGCAACCCGTGGGCCACGCCCGGGGGCATCGCCCGCTCCTACGCCGAGGCGCGGCTCGCGCTGGCCGCCAGCGAGCGGATGGGCGACTTCGGCGGCATCACCACCTTCGCCCAGTTGGGCATCCAGCGGCTGTTCCTGCGTGTGCCCGAGGTGGCCGACCTGCGGGCGTTCGCCGACGAGGTGCTGGGCAAGGTCTTCGAGGGCGCGGCCGGCGGCGAGCTGCTGTCCACCCTCGCGGTGTATTTCGAAGAGAACGGCAGCCTGCAGCGGGCCTCGAAGCGGCTGCACGTCCACCCCAACACGGTCACCTACCGGATCCGGCGGATCGAGGAGATCTCCGGGCTGTCCCTCGACGTCCACCGCGACCGGCTGATGGCCGCGGTCGCGGTCGAGATCATCTCGACGCTGGGCGGTTCCCAGCGATGACGATCGGCGGGCGGATCCTGGTGTGTGACGGCGCGGTGCCGGGCGCCGCCGGCAACGGCGTCGGCCGGGTCCGGCTGGTGGCCGGGGTCGCGATGATCCCTGGCGACCCGATGATCCCTGGCGACCCGATCAGCGCGTTCCTCGCCCGCAACCAGGGCCAGGTCTCCTCCGACTCGGGTGCGAGCATCACGAGGCCGGGTGGTTCCCGGCGATGATGCTCGACGAGCGGATCCTGGTGTGTGACGGCGCGACCGGCACGATGTTGCACGCCGCCGGCAACGCGCTTGACAAGGCGCTGCCCGGGCTCAACCTGAGCCACCCCGACCTGGTGCTGGCCGTGCACACCGGATACGTCGAGGCCGGGGTCGACATCCTGCAGACCAACACGTTCGCCGCCGGGCGGCTGCGGCTGGCGGAGTACGGGCTGGCGGGGGAGTGCGAGGCGATCAACCGGGCGGCGGTGCGCATCGCCCGGGAGGCCGCCGAGACTGACCGGCCGGTGCTCGTGGCCGGGTCGGTGTCGCCGGCGGTGCGGGCCCAGCAGCGCAACGACGTGAAGCCGCAGGAGCGGGCCGACGCGCTGCGGCAGCAGATCGGCACCCTTGCCGAGGCCGGGGTCGACCTGATCCTGCTGGAGACCTTCGGCTACCTCGACGAGCTGGTCGAGGCGGTCGAAATCGCGGGGGAGCTGGCCGGGGTGCCGGTGATCGCCCAGGCGACGTTCGGCAACGACTACCTGACCCTGTGCGGCCACACGCCGCAGCAGGTGGTCGAGGCGCTGGCCGGCGCGCCGATCGCGGCCCTGGGCACCAACTGCGTGCTCGGGCCGATGCGCACCCTGCGGATCGTGCGCGAGTTGCGCCGGCACACCGAGCTGCCGCTGTCCGCGCAGCCCAACGCCGGGCTGCCGCGGCGGATCGCGCCCGCCCGGTTCGAGTACGACACCGACGCGGAGTACTTCGTGCGCTACGCCCGGCAGCTCGTCGAGGCCGGCGCGAGTGTTGTCGGCGGCTGCTGCGGGACCACGCCGAGCACCATCGCCGCCGTCGTCGAGGCCGTCTACGATCTGCGCCGGCCCGCCCGGCAAGGGCCGCCGGTCACGGCGGTGCCGCGGCCGCGGGTCGCGCCGGCGCTTGCCCCGGGGCGCCTCGAGGGCTCGGGCCGGGTCGTTGCCGTCCAGCTCATCACGCCGCCGGTCGACGGGCTGGACGAGGTTGTCGGCACGGTGCGCGACGTGGTGGCGCTGGGCGTCGACGCGGTGTCGATCACGCCGTCCTACAGCGGCCGGCCCCGGCTGACGACCGTCGACGTCGCGCTGCACCTGCGCCAGCAGTTCGGGGTCGAGGCGATGGCCGGGGTGATGACCTGGGACCGCACCGGCATGGTGCTGCAGGCCGACCTGCTCGGCGCGCACGCGCTGGGGCTGCGGCAGATCATCTGCGAGACCGGCTCGCCGCCGCCGTTCGGGGACTACCCGCTCACCGGCGGGATCTGGGACCTGGACTCGGTCGGGCTGATCCGGCTGCTGCACGGGCTGAACGAGGGCCGCGACTACTACGGCCTGGCGATGCCGGTCCGCACCGAGTTCGACATCGGGGCGCGGATCAATCCGGGCAGCCACGACCCGGTCCGGGAGGGGCGGCGGGCGCTGGAGAAGCTCGAGGCGGGCGCCCGGTTTCTGGTGACCCGCCCGGTCTACGAGCGCGTGGGGCTGGAGCGGCTGCTCGACGTGATCGGGGGCCGGGCGCCGGTGCTGGCCACGATCGCTCCGCTGCCCGGGTTTGACCAGGCCGACTTCCTGGCGCACGAGGTGCCCGACGTGATCATCCCGGCGGCGACGCTGGCCGCGCTGCAGCGGGCCGGGGTCGGGGCGACGGCGGCCGGGGTGGAGTTTGCCGCCGAGCTCGCCGCGGAGGTGGCGCCGCTGGTGGCCGGCGTCGTGCTGGCCCCGGTCGCGGAGATCGTGCCGTCGGTGCGCACCCTGCTCGACGCGTTGGGGACCAGTGCGGAGTAGGCCCAGCGGCGCGGGGCAGAGGCTTCGCGCCCGGGTGGGCCGGGGGTGCGGGTCAGGCTTGGGGGGTGGTGGCGGACTCGATGACGGCGGCGGCGTCCGGAACGGTGCGGCCGGCGAAGGCGGTGCGGCCGCCGTAGGGGTCGGCGTCGGTCCACAGGGTGGTTGGGAGCTCGCGGCGGACGACCGGGATGACCTCCGCGGCGAAGCGCTCCAGCATGTCCAGTTGCTGCTCGTGCGGGATCATCGTGGGCAGGCTGAAGGACTGCAGGTCGTGGTGGAAGCCCTCGTGGAAGTACATGATTTTGTCGATGACCTGTTGGGGGCTGCCCACCAGCACCGGGCCCTCGGCGATGGCGTGGTCGATGTCGCGGAACTCCATCTCGTTGCCGGGGGTGTGGTTGCCCGGCATCAGGAAGAACTCGACCATCTTGGTGTACGTCGGGCCGAAGCGCTCGCGGGCCTCCTGGGTCGTGTCGGCCACGTAGAGGAAGCCGGCGCCGGCGCCCACGTAGGCGTAGCGCGGGTCGTGGCCGTGCTTCTCGTAGTGCTCGCGGTAGTGGTCGATGAGGCGCACGTAATTCTTGCGGGGCTGGATGGCGTTGGCGCTGAACAGCGGGTCGCCCCACCTGGCGGCCAGCTCGGCCGAGATCAGGGTCGTGGCCGAGCCGTGCCAGACCCGCGGTGCGCCGGCATACGGGCGGGGGAGCGTGGTGGCGGCGGTCAGCGGTGGGCGGGAGGTGCCCGACCAGGTGACGTTCTCCTCGCGCCACAGCCGGCGCAGCAGCTCGTAGTTCTCGGCCAGCCGGTCCCACGCCTGGGCCTGCTCGACGCCGAACAGCGGCAGCTGGCGCAGCTCGTTGCCCTTGCCGATGACCAGCTCCATCCGGCCGCGGGAGAGCTGGTCGATGGTGGCGTAGTCCTCGGCGACCCGGACCGGGTCGAGAATGGACAGCACGCTGACGCCGGTCTGGATGCGCACCCGGCTGGTGGTGGCGGCGATCGCGCCGAGCAGCACCGTGACGCCGGAGGACAGGAACGGGCCCGCGTGCCGCTCGCCGATCGCGACGGCGTCGAAACCCAGCTGCTCGGCCCGCTGCGCGGTGGTCAGCGCCTGGGCATAGCGCTCCGCGGTGCTGACCAGCCGGCCGGTGATCGGGTTCTCGATGTTCGGCAGGATGTCCAGCACCTGAAACCGCACGGCGACCACCAATCTATGATTCAGATCATCTTAGCAGGAAATCATTCGGGCACGCGCCGCCAGGAAACCGTGACTATCCGCGGACGGTGAGGCCACGGGAGTTACGGTCCGGACCACGACGGACATCGCGGTAGCTCTATTGCATTCCCAGGAAATGCAGCGCGTTGGCGCCCAGGAGCTTGGCGCGCTGGGCGTCGGTGAGGAAGTCGGCCGCGTCGACCACCGCGCCCACCGGACGCTCACCGAGCGGATACGGATAGTCGCTGCCCACCAGCACCCGGTCCGCGCCGAGGGTCGCGACGAGCAGCCGCAGGGCGGCCGGGTCGAAGACGACCGAGTCGACGCAGAACCGGTCGGCGTAGTGCGACGGCGGGTGCGCGGAGCGGCCCCGGACCACCTCGCCCCGGCGGTGCCAGGCGTTCTCGGCCCGGCCGAGCCAGAAGGCGAAGCTGCCGCCGCCGTGGGCGAAGCAGATCCGCAGCGACGGCGGCACCGCGTCGAAGACGCCGCCGAGGATCATCGCCAGGATCGACAGGTGCGTCTCCGCGGGCATGCCGGTCAGCCAGCGGGCCATCCACCGCCCCAGCCGCGGGCCGTCCGGCATGTCCCAGGGGTGCACGAACACCGGCGCGCCGGCCGCCGCGCAGTGCTGCAGGAACGCGACGATGCCCGGGTCGTCGAGGTCGCGGTCGCCGACGTGGTTGCCGATCTCGACGCCGGCGTGACCGGCGGCGAGACAACGGTCCAGTTCGGCGCACGCGAGGTCTGGATCCTGCAGGGGTACCTGACAAAAGGGCACGAATTGGCCGTCGCCCTCGGCGGCCAGCTTCAGGGTGAGGTCGTTGAAGATCCGGGCCACCTTGATCGCCTGGTCGGCGGGGCGGTCGTAGGAGAAGAAGACCGGAGTCGGCGAGATCACCTGCAGGTCGACGCCGTCGGCGGTCATGTCCGCGAGCCGGGTCCGGGCGTCCCAGGCCGACGGGCCGATCGGGCGGAACTCGGTCTCGCCGACCATGATCATGGCGGCGCGCTCCGAGTCGATGCGCAGCCACGGCCACCCGGTGCCGCCGCACTCGGCCGCGAGGTCCGGCCAGCCGCGCGGCACCAGGTGGGTGTGGACGTCGACTCTCATCCCTTGCCCGGGTGGATGTTCCCGCACTCGGTGCAGGTCCGCGCCTGCTCGTCGGCGTAGAAGGCCTGGAAGACCGGCGGCAGGTCGACCACGATGTCGCGCACCTGCAGCTCGACCTCGTGCACCTTGTTGCCGCAGGACGGGCAGTACCACTGGAACTTCTCCAGCGTCCCCTCCTCGCGGACCCGCTCGACCACGATGCCGATCGAGCCGGCCTCGCGCTGCGGCGAGTGCGGCATGTTGCCCGGCAGCACCCACATGCGGCCCTCGGGGATGTGCACCGTGTCGGGGCCGCTGGGCGTGATGACGTTCAGGTGCATGTTGCCCTTGATCTGGTAGAAGAACTCCTCGTAGGGGTCGACGTGGAAGTCGGTGCGCTGGTTGGGCCCGCCGACGACCATCACGATGAAGTCGGACCCGGTCGGGAACACCTGCTTGTTGCCGACCGGCGGCTTGAGCAGGTGCTGGTTCTCGGCCAGCCACTCCGGGAAGTTCACTGGGGACAAATCCGTCATTTCCCACCTCCAGCGGGGATCAACGCGACCGCCTGGATCTCGATCAGCAGGTGCGGGTGCGGCAGCTGGTGCACCGCCACCGTGGTGCGGGCCGGCCCGGTCTCGTCGAAGAACTCGGCGTAGACCTCGTTGTAGCCGCCGAAGTCGTTCATGTTGACCAGGTACGTCGTGACCTGCACCAGGTCGGCCAGGGACGCGCCGACCGCGGCCAGGATGGCGTCGATGTTGCGCAGCACGGCCCGGGTCTGCTCGCGGATGTCGAGGCTGGTCGTGCCGAGCGCGTCGACCGATGCCCCGGCGATGGTGTTGTCGGGCCGGCGCGCGGACGTGCCGGAGACGTAGGCGAGGCCGCCCGCGACCTTGACGTGCGGGAACCGGCCGCGCGGCCGGGCGGCGCCCTCGACGGTCAGGCCGTCGCCGATCACGACAGGTCCACGCAGACGTTGGTCAGCTCGGAGTAGAAGTTGAGCGAGTGCACGCCGCCCTCGCGGCCGATGCCGGAGGCCTTGACCCCGCCGAAGGGCGAGCGCAGGTCGCGCAGGAACCAGGTGTTGACCCAGATCAGCCCGGCGTCGAGGGCGCGGCCGGCCCGGTGCGCGCGGCCGACGTCGCGGGTCCACACGGTCGCGGCGAGGCCGTAGTCGCTGTCGTTGGCCAGTGCGAACGCCTCCTCCTCGGTGTCGAACGGCGCGACGTGGCAGACCGGGCCGAAGATCTCCTCCCGGTTGGTCCGGGCGTCCGGCGGGAGGCCGGTGAGCACGGTCGGCTGGACGTAGGCGCCCCCGTCGCGGGCGTCGTCGAAGGCCGGCACCCCGCCGCCGGTCACCACCGTGGCGCCCTCGGCCCGGGCCAGGTCGTAGTAGCCGAGCACCTTCTGCCGGTGCTGGCGGGAGATCAGCGGCATGGTGGCGGTGCCGGGGTCCTGCGGCCAGCCCCAGGCCAGCTCCGCCGCCGCCTTGCCCAGCCGGGTGACGAACTCGTCGAAGATCGGCCGCTGCACGTAGAGGCGCTCGGTGCACAGGCACACCTGGCCGCCGTTGGTGAACGTGGAGCGCACCGAGCCGGCGACGGCCGCGTCGAGGTCGGTGTCGGCGAAGACCAGGCCGGCGTTCTTGCCGCCGAGCTCGAACGAGACCGCCTTCACCCCGTCGGCCGCGGCCCGCATGATGGCCGAGCCGGTCGCGGACTCGCCGGTGAACGTGATCGCGTCGACGCCGGGGTGGCGGGTGAGGAACTCGCCCGCCGAGTCCGGGCCGAAGCCGTGCACCAGGTTGAACACGCCGTCGGGCACGCCGGCCGCGGCCATCACCTCGGCCAGCAGGGTCGCCGACGACGGCGTCTCCTCCGACGGTTTCACCACGACGGCGTTGCCGCAGGCGAGGGCCGGGGCCACCTTCCAGGTCAGCAGCAGCAGCGGCAGGTTCCACGGCACGATGATCGCGACCACGCCGACCGGCTTGCGCAGCGCGTAGTTCAGGGCGCGCCCGGTGCTGAACGACTCGGCCGGCGCGGCGGAGACGATGTCGGCGAAGGCCCGGAAGTTGGCCGCGCCGCGCGGGATGTCGAGCGTGCGGGCCTGGGCGATCGGCTTGCCCGTGTCGGCGACCTCGGCCGCGACCAGGTCGTCGAAGCGCCGCTCCAGCTCGTCGGCGATGCGGCGCAGCACGGCCGCGCGCTCCAGCTCGCCGGCCCGGCCCCACGGGCCGCGCACCGCCGCCCGCGCCGCGGCCACGGCGGCGTCCACAGTGGACTCGTCGGCCTCGCAGACCTCGGTCACCAGCTCGCCGGTGACCGGGCTCAGCTTCGCAAACGTCTTGCCGGTGCCGGTGAACCGGCCGCCGACGAAGTGCTCCAGCGTCATCGCCGCCACCCCTTCAGCACCGCGGCGGCGATCGCGCCGGCCGCGAGCACGCCGATCGCCGCCAGCGCCTGGTGCTGCCGCCGCACCCGGTCGCGCACCTGCGCGTAGGGCGTGGTGCTGAACGACACCAGCTCGTAGCGGGAGACGTACCGGCCGGGCAGCGCCCGCTCGAGGGCGTGCTCGACCGTCTTGCCCAGCCGGAACAGCGGCGAGGCCACCTTGTCCCGCATCTCCACGAAGTTGTTCAGCGCCATGGCCGCGATCGCCTCGACGTCCTCGCGGCGGCGCGCCTCGAACAGCGGCAGCGCGGCGGTCAGGTCGTCGCCGGTCTCGTCGAGCACCCGGTCGAGCACGACGCAGTCCTCGAAGCCGCAGTTGGCGCCCTGGCCGTAGAACGGCACGATGGCGTGGGCCGCGTCGCCGATCAGGCCGACCGGGCCGCCGGGCGTCGCCGCGTGCCACGGCCCGCAGCGGACCGTGCCGAGCAGCCCGACCGGGTTGAGCCGGTAGTCGTCGACGAGGTTGGGCATCAGCGGTACCACATCCGGATAAACGGCTTGGAAATGGCGCTCGATCGCGGCCGGGCTGCCCAGCGACGCGAAGCTCGAGGTGCCGCCGTTGGGCCAGAACAGCGTGCAGGTGAAGGTGCGGTCCGGGTTCGGCAGCGCGATCATCATCGAGGTACCCCGCGGCCAGATGTGCAGGGCGCCCGGGTCCAGCGCGAAGTCGCCGTCCGGGGCCGGGGCGATGGTCAGCTCCTTGTAGCCGTAGTCGAGGAAGTCGACGGTCTCCGCCAGCAGGCCCAGGCCGAGCAGCTGGCCGCGCACCGCGCTGCCCGCCCCGTCGGCGCCGATGACGACGTCGGCGCCCACCTTCACCTCGCCCGACGGGGTGGCGAACACGAGCGGGTCCAGTCCGGTCAGCCGGTGCTCGAAGCGGATGGTGATGCCGGCGGTACCGTCGGCCGCGTCGAGCAGCGCGTTGTTGAGCGCGCCCCGGCTGATCGAGTTGATCGCCCGCTGCCCGTCGAGGCTGTAGGACTGGAAGTCCAGCTCGCCTCCGGGCGGGGTGGCCGGGTGGATCATCCGGCCGCGCATCGGCAGCGCGTCGGCGAGCGCCCGCCCGTCGAGACCGATGCGGCGCAGCGCGTCGATGCCGCGCTCGGACAGGGCCAGGTTGATCGACCGGCCGCGCTCGGCGCCGGTGGTGCGCGGGTCGGCGCGGCGCTCGTAGACGGTCACGGTGTGCCCGCGCCGGGCCAGGAAACAGGCCAGCAGGCTGCCGGTGAGCCCGGCGCCGACCACGGCGATGTCTGTCATGACCCCACCTCGTGTGCGATGGCCGCGGCCGCCCGCCAGCAGTCGTGGTACGTCGAGTACAGCGGTACCGGCGCGAGCCGCACGATGTCCGGCTCGCGGCTGTCGGTGATCACCCCGTGCCGGTGCCGCAGCGCCTTGCTCAGCCCGCCCGCGTCGGGCACCCGCAGCGACAGCTGGCAGCCACGCCGGGCGGGGTCGCGCGGGGTGACGACCTCGACCCCGATCGGGTCGAGCAGCCCCTCGAGGTAGCCGGTGAGCCGCTCGCTGCGCGCCCGCAGGGCCGGCATGCCGACCGCGTCGAACAGCGCCAGCGAGGTGCGCACCGGGCTCATGGCCAGGATCGGCGGGTTGGACACCTGCCACGCGTCGGCGGTCCGTGGCGGCCGGGAGACCGGCGCCATCTCGAAGCGGGTGGCCGGCTCCGTGCTCCACCACCCCTCGAATCTGGGCAGTGCCGCGCCGGTGTGCCGCTCGTGCACGAAGGCACCGGCGAGCGCGCCCGGGCCGCTGTTGAGATATTTGTACGAGCACCAGGCGGCGAAGTCGACGTTCCACTCGTGCAGCCGCAGCGGCACGTTGCCGGCGGCGTGCGCGAGGTCCCACCCGACGACCGCGCCGGCCGCCTGCCCGGCCGCGGTGATCGCCGGGATGTCCAGCAGCTCGCCGGTGAGGTAGTTGACCCCGCCCAGCAGCACCAGCGCGATGCGGTCGCCGTGCGCGCGGATCGCGGCCAGCGGGTCGGTGGTGCGCACCACCGTCTCGTCGGGGTCGAGGCCGTGGAAGGCGGCCTGGCTGCGCACCGCGTAGCTGTCCGACGGGAACGCGGTGTCCTCGACGACGATGAGCGTCCGGGCGCCGGCCGGCCGGTAGAACGAGACCATCAGCAGGTGCAGGTTGACGGTCAGCGAGTTCATCACCACGGTCTCGCCCGGCAGCCCGCCGACCAGCCGGGCGGCCGGCTCGCGCAGCAGTTCGTGGTACGGCAGCCACGGCCGCTCGGCCTCCAGGTGCCCCTCGACGCCGAACCGCGCCCACGCGTCGAGCTCCTCGAGCAGCTCGCCGCGCACCGCCCGGGGCTGCAGGCCGAGCGAGTTGCCGGCCAGGTAGGCGGTCTGCGGGTAGTCGCCGCCCTCGGCCGGCGGCACGTGGAACAGCTCCCGGTGGCCCGGGTCCTCGGCGTCGCGCCGGCGGGCGTCGTCCTCCGCTGCCGTCTGCGTCACTAGATCACCGTCCGGGCGGACCACAGCTCGGGGAAGACGACCTTGGCCATGCTCCGGGTCAGCCAGGCGGCCCCGGACGAGCCGCCGCTGCCG
Organism: Dactylosporangium sp. CA-092794; assembly: GCF_050948465.1. NCBI lineage: Bacteria > Bacillati > Actinomycetota > Actinomycetes > Micromonosporales > Micromonosporaceae > Dactylosporangium > Dactylosporangium sp. CA-092794. The sequence continues at coordinate 4,163,511 of NZ_CP192044.1, forward strand.
GCCTTGTTGCCCATGGTCCGCTGCACCGCGGTCAGGTGCTTGTACCGCCAGTCGCCGAACGCCTCGGCCACGTCGGTGAGCGCCTCGCCGAGCGCGTACAGCGGGTTGTCGGCGCGGTCGTCGTGGTAGATCGCGACCCAGGCCCGCTCGACCGCCTCCGCCGGCTCGTACTCGCGGGCGTGGTCGCGGGTGAGCACCTCGGCCGGGATGTCGAAGCCGCGCCGGGCCAGCAGCGCGGTGACGTCGTCCCACACGCTCGGCGCGGCCAGCGCCGCGGTCAGCTCCTCGTAGAGCTCCGGCTGGCGCTTGAACGGCCGGATCAGCGCCTCGCTCTTGAGCCCGAGCAGGAACTCCAGGTGGCGGTACATCGCGGACTGGAAGCCCGAGGCGTCGCCGAGCTGCCCGCGGAACCGGTTGAAGTCGGACGGGGTCATCCAGCGCAGCCCGCCCCAGGCGGCGATGAGCCCCTCCAGGTGCAGCTTGATCCGGCGCAGCGGGGCCAGCGCACCCCACGCATCGTCGTCGCGCAGCAGCCGCTGGGTGTCGCGCAGCTCGTGCCGGGCCAGCCCGAACCACAGCTCCATCACCTGGCTGACCATGAGGAAGGACATCTCGCCGGGGTCCTTGGTCAGCGGCTGCTGCAGCGAGTGGAGCGTGCTGGCGTGGACATAGGCGTCATATGGAACCTGATCGGGAAAATCCAGTATCGGGCCACTCACCCCTCCATCCTGGCTCGGTGACGCGTCCGGAGAGAAGACCTGATCAACGGTCGTTTAGGCTGGTCAAGTACCGAACGGAAACCATCCTGGCGGATCGACCTTTGGATCGGAAGGTGGCAGTGGACGACATGGACTGGGCGCTCGTGCGCGAGTTGCAGGACGACGCCCGGCTGTCCTACTCCGAGCTGTCCCGCCGGGTGCACCTGTCCCCGCCCGCGGTCGCCGAGCGCGTCCGCCGGCTGGAGACCGCCGGGGTGCTCACCGGCTACCACGCCCACGTCGACCTGACCAAGGCCGGCCGCAACGTGATCGCCATGATCAGGATGTCCTGCTACGGCCCGCGCTGCGTGCTGCGCGACCCGGACGTGCCCCTGTGGCCCGAGATCCTGGAGATCCACCGGGTGACCGGCGACGCCTGCTCGATCCTCAAGGTGGCCACGACGTCGATGGAGGAGTTCGAGTCGGTGATCGACCGGCTGGCCCCGTTCGGCCAGCCGTCGAGCTCGATGGTGCTCTCCACCCCGCTACACTGGCGCCCGGTCGTGCCGTGAACGCCGAGCGGCTGGTCTTCGAGGGCCGGATCGTGCACGGTGGCGACCGGCAGTGAGGCCGAGGTCCGCGGCGCGGTCGGCCCACCGCCCTAGTCGCGGGGACTCGGCGACGGCTGCGGCGGCGGTGACGGCGCGCCGTACGAGGCTGACGGCGATGGCGTCACCGTTCGGACAGGTCCTATCGAGCAGACTTACTCCCGAGAACGGCACCCGGTCGCTCGGGCGGGAGAGCGGACATGCTGAGCAGGACGTTTGTTGTTCCGACGCTGCGCGCCGATGACCAGTACATCGTGGTGTCGTTGGCTGCGCCGTACGCGACGGACGACGGTCGGATGATCCGGCGTGGTAACTGGGTCGCCTACACGATGACGCTCGACATGCCCAACGAGCCGGAGTCCATCACCATCCAGAGCTCGGACCTTCGGGCTCCGGCCGGACGGGACGTCACGCCCGCCGAGATGTTCCGCAGCCTGATGGGCTTTGTGGCCCACTGCGGCGAGCACATCGGGTACAACGTTCGGCCCACTGCCCGGTGTCAGCACGCGGCCAGCGATGCCGATTGCCCGGTCAGCGGCTACCCGGCACCCGCGACGCCTTGTGCACGGAGGCGGAGCGCTTCGAAGCGGCTTCCGACGAGTCGTTCTCGCTTGCTGCCTGAGCGATCCGACCCTGCCCGTGCGCCACCGCCAAACCTCGGTGTCGTCGCGGATTGGGCCGGATCGCCCGGACCGCGCAAACGAGAGAGGAACCGACATGACTGCGACCACCCCGACGCCGACCGGTACCGTTGCCGCGATCCTGAGCGCCGGGTTCGAGTACGGCGACAACATGGAGATGAACGGGCTGGTTATCTATCTGGCACCCGACGAGGTCACCTCGCCGCCACGGTACGACAACTACAACCCGGTGAACTAACCAACCGCTCCGTGCAGCTACAGGCCGCGGTGCTGTGCCCAGCGGCGAGCTGCGGCGAAGACTTCCAGCTTCCACGGCTTCGGGTCGGCCGTGCTGATCTCGTCCCAGAGCGCGACGTTGGCTGCCACGAGCGTGGATACGGCTTCTTCGTCCGCCGTTGCGTACGCGGGCAGACCGTCGGCCCACCGTTCGGCGTCCTTCGGTTCGTGTCCTGCCCGGATCATGTGGAGGGCAAGGAATGCCGTGTCGAGCCACGCCGCACCGATCGCCGGCCAGGCCCAGTCGACGAGCCGGGCCGTAGGCCCGATCAGGACGTTGTGGGCTTGCATGTCTGTGTGGGCGATGGTTCCTCCGTCGAGGAGGGCCGCGCGGTCGCCCGCGTACCCGGCGAGCCGGTCGGACATCGTGCGCAGCGCAACGTCCTGCGGAGCGGGTATCGCTGCCAGCTGGCCGAGCATGTCCGCAATAAGTGGCAGGTCTGGCGAGCCCGGCGACAGGTCGGCCTGCCGGTGATCGGCGAGGTAGCGGAACCCGAGGACATCCCACCCGGCGGAGGCGATGTGAAACTCCAGCGGTGCGGACACCTCACGCACGCTGAGATTGACCAGGGCCTCGTATGCCTGTGTCCGGACGGCACGGCCTCGGTCGTCGGGCACGCCCTTGAGAAAGTACTGGTCACCGTGCTCGGTGGTCATGGCCATGGCGAGCAGGCAGTTGCTGCCTGAGGTCATGTTTTCTTCGCCCGCGAAGGCGCCGGCCTCGGTCTCGATCAGCCGCCGGAGCTCGTCGGGCAGGTCTGCCCAGCGCACGCGGGTCAACATGGTGCATTTCCTTCCTCGCTGGCCGGGTCGACCGGCCACGTTACCCCAGACGAGGGGTGGCCCCGGCCGCCCAGCCGAGACCACCCGTTCGTACCACCGCGCCGGTTCAGTACGGCGCGTCGTCACCGGCGTTGCACGAGCACTTGTTGCCCGCCAGAACCGTCGCTTCGAGTTTGACGAACTCGACCTTCGCCACCTCAGCAGACGGTTCGGGCCGTCGCGAGATCGTGACGGGTACCGGCGTCCGCTGACGCGGGAGCGTCGCTGTCGGTGCCATTGATGATCACCTCCCCAGTTTCTCGGTACTGGCAGTAGCGCTCCATCGGTGACTTCGCCTTGCGGTAGAGCTGCACCAGCGGCATACACGTGCCGCATGTCCCCTGGACGGTGCACCCGGTGCAACCGCCCTGTCTGGTGAGCAGTCCGTCAGCGATGCCGCCGAGTCGGCGCAGACCCTCCACGCCCTCGGCGAGAAGGTCGATGTTGGGCTCCCGGCCGATCTTGCAGACCGACGCCTTGCCGTGCGGATCGACGTGGAAGAACGTGTGCCCGGCGTTGCAGCCCTGGAACGGCTTGCGCTTGGCGATGAGCGGGATCGACTGCACCGCGAGCGGGTTGGCGTCGCCCTGGATCGTCGGGGCCATGTTGCTGAACACGTGGTACGGCACGCCCAGGCCCTCGGCCAACGTGCGCATGCCGTCGACCTCGGTGTCATTCGTCGTGGTCGCGAGGAGGTTGAAGTTCATCCGCAACCCCGCCTCGGCCGCCGCCGTGATACCTCGGTGGAACTTGTCGAACGCACCGCGGCGGCGCACCAGCGCGTCATAGCTGGCCGCTGTCGCGCCGTACACGCTGATGGTGATGCGGTAGGCCGGCCGCTCGCGCAACAGTTCCAGGACTTCCGGGCGCCAGAGCCGAGACGCGTTGGTCGAGAGCGAGATCATCATCCCGAGGTCCCAGGCGTACCGGTAGCTCTCCATGAACAGCCGATCGACCAGGGGCTCGCCGCCGGTCATCTGCAACCAGACAACCCCGGTGTCGCGCAGGACATGCAGCATCTGCACCCGCTGGTCCCAGTCCATGCCCTCGAACAGCTTCAGGCCCAGGTAGCAGTGCTCGCAGTCGTAGTTGCAGCCCAGGTTGAGTTCCCACGTCGCCCTGCCGTAGCCCAGCAGACCGGGTCGGCGCACGTTGACGGCCTCGTTGAGCGGCAGACCCGCCAGGCTGAGGCTCCAGCCGGCCTCTGCGGCCGACGACAGCCAGTCGGGCACCGCAGCGTTGCGAGCCGACAAATCTCGAAGTTCCTCGTAGTGCCCGGCGGGGATCCGCAATCCCTGCTCGCTCCCGGGCCGGAGGACCAGGTGTCCCTCGTCGAGAAACGGGGCAGCGATGAGCTGGTGCACGGGCGTCACCTCTCGGTTCTCAGTCGACGTTGGATCTCGCCCGGATCGTGGGCAGCGCCGCCCGCTGGACAAACACCACGCGGTCGTCGCCGCGCTCGCCGGTCCAGAGGATCTGGTGGCCGATGACCTCGGTGTAGCCCGGCATCAGCTGGGTGCGCGGCACCATGGTGACGCGCAGTCGGATCGATCCGGCACCGTACATGTACTCAGGGTCGGCCAGGCTGAGCAGTTCCCCGACCTCGATGGGTGGCTCCACGCTCGTCATCGCACGGCCCCGTAAAGCTCGCGGCGGTCCCAGTCCTCCTCGGTGCCCATGAGGGCGTGCGCTGCGGCAAGGGTGTCGAACGCTGCCGTCCAGTCCCGGCACCTACGCTGGTGGCAGATACCGCACCGCCCCGGCGCACCCTGATTTGCATGAGCGCTGAGCATGTTTCGGTAGTGGGCGACCTCCTCGTCCGCGAGGTCGAGTCGTTCCCCGTCCATGACGTTCGCGCACATGCCTCGCCTCGCCGGCCTGGCAGTCACACGGGCATTGAGCGCCCGCTTCCAGCCGCGTTTGTTGTTGGAACCGGCCACCAGGGCGCCGGTGCAACCGCCTGCGGAGAGCTGGCAGCATCGCTCTGGCGGTCCCCGGTGGGCCGGTGGCTCGACGGCCGGAAGTAGAGTCGCAACCGTCTCACCAGTGGTTTAGACGGTATGAGCGATGCCGATTGCTTCGGAATGATGTTTCTCGAAGTTGCTGCCAGATCAGTTGTCGAGCGCTGCGATCGCATCGGTGATGAGTCGGCGCGCGGGCTGCCCGACGACGGCCATCGACGACAGCTCCGTAAACCAGCGCGCGTAAACGGCAACCTCGCGCAGCTGTGTGATGGTGAGCTGCGCTGAGGGCGTCTCGACGATGACCCGCTCGTCGTCGTAAATCCAGAAACCTGGACTTGCCCACATGGTCCGGTCGATGTTGCGCGGAATGATGCCGAGACTCACGTTCGGAAGCACGGCCACGGAGATGAGGTGCGCGAGTTGGGATGCCATCATGTCCGTGTCGCCGATGCGGGCGTGCAGCACGTTCTCTTCGAGCACCACGGCGAACGTGTGGTCTCCCGCGTACACAACACGCTGTCGGTCCATCCGCGCCTGCACGGCATGCTCCAAGTCGTCGGGGATGCCGTTGAACTCGATAATGCGACGCATACGTGCCTTGGCGTACGCAGACGTCTGGAACAGGCCCGGAATCACGCCTGCCTCGTAGATGCGGAATTGCCGCGTCCGCTCCCAGAGCGGCACGAACGAGTCTTGAAAGCGACGAAGGCCGGTACGTTGCAGCCGTCGGAGCTCGACCCACATGCCTTCGACGGCGTGCCGAGTGGCGATCAGGTCGGCCACTTGGTCGTCGGCACCGATGTGGCGACACCACACCCGAATGTCGTCGGCCGTCGGTGTCTGGCGGGCATGCTCGATCTTGCTTACCTTCGACCTCGGCCATCCCGCGCGCCTGGCGAGATCGATAGCCGATACGTCAGCGTCGACTCGGATCTCGCGCAGGCGCGCGGCGAGGGCAGCGCGAGCTTCGCCAATCGCGGGAGTTGGTTCGATGGGCAAGGCGGCGGCTCAGGCGGGGCGATAGTTGCTGTGGTCGACCGCGCGACCCCATGCCGTTTCGAACGAGTCCACGCAGAAGGCGATCACGTCTGGGTCGTCGTTCGGCTGCACACCGAGCCACTCGCCGTCACCGCCGGAGAGGTTGAACAACAGGGCATCGTCGACAAGCCAGAAGTCATTGCCCGGAAGTCTCAGGTCGGACGCTTGATCGCGAGGCAGCCATCGCACGACCTCACCCGCGGCGAGGTTGGTCAGCGGCGTGACTTCGTACTCGTAGCGGACGTATTCGGTGATGGGCTCCGAGACGATGCGGAGCCGTCGGATGTCCGCGCCGTGCTCCGCCAGCGGCGCAAGCAGCGCCCGCCATTCGGTGTCGGCATCCCCTCGCTCCGACATGCGGCCGGCCTTCCAAGCGTCGAAGCGTGGAGTACGGGCGTACGTGTCGCGCATCTCTAGGTGCAACGCGCGACGCTTGCCGGACAACAGCAGGTCAGCCAGCTTCGGCAGCGCCATGACCACCGCGTACCTCCGGGAAGATGGGCATCAGTCGCTTGGGAATGCGAATCAGGGTCTCGTGTGGCGGGACGTCGCCGACCTCGGCAAGTGTCGCAGGGTCATCGACTCTCCACCCCTGGACGACATAGGTCTCACCGTCGTCCCAGACAGTCGGCGACTGCCCACCATCAGAAGCGGGGTCTTTTCCGAGGTAGCGAAGTCCCATGATGGTCTCCCTTGCGGATGGGTGTCGACCTTGTAGCCCGAGTGTGCGCGGAGGTCGGATCAGCGGCAAGGCTTGTTTCTCAAAGTTTCTCGGAGCTTCTGTGGGGGTGGGCACAGGAGGTGAGGCGCCGAGGCCCGCCATCGAGAGGCGGGGTCACCGCCGCGGTGACGGGGACGGCAGGGCCGACGACGACCGCGGCACCGGCGACGGCAGGGCCGACGACGACCGCGGTGACGGCGACGGCAGGATCGATGACGACCGCAGTGACGGCACCGCCGGCGGCGGCGGCGGAGCGTCGTCGGCGAACGCGACGGCGGACACGGCGCCGATCGCGGCGACGGCAGCCGCGCACACGACGTAAGCAACGGAACGAACCTTCAGGCGCATCACGGCACTCCAGTGGATTGGGGTACGGCTCTCGCACCGATAGACGCACGACGCCACGAAAGGTTGGCTCCGCAATGGTGACCTGGATCACGGCGCGCGGGCTGCGGCTGGCCGCACCTCGATCAATGCAGCCAGAAGGCGTCCGGGAGGGCCTCGACGTCGATCGCGGACCGTTCGAGCAGCTCGGCGATGGGGAGCAGCGCGATGGACGCCGCATCCCCGGCGGCGGCCATGCGGCGGATCACGCCGGCCTGCCGCCGGGCCCGCTGGGGCACCACGGCTCCGAAGACAGCCCGGTCGCCGTCGTAGCGGTACGCGTCAAGGAGCAGATGCAGGCGGCGGGACCGCTCCCGCAGGTCGCGGTCGCTCAATGGCGTGCCGTCGCGCGGCGACGCGAGCGGCACCCAGGACAGCGCGGAAAACGCCAGATCCCACTGCCGTGAGGACGGGCCGGCGATGTCCCAGTCGCAGAAACCGATCAGCCGGTCGCCGTCCACCACCGCGTTGTAGGGGGACGCGTCCTGGTGCCCGACGACCAACCCGGGACCCATCGTGCCGCCGATGAACCAACGCTCGTCCTCCGGCGGCGTGAAGTCGGCGGTCAGGTCATGGACCCGTCGCAGCCACCGGCCGACCTGGGCCAGCATCGAGTCGGCCGACGCCCAGCCGGGCCAGGGATCCCGGTCTCCGATCGTTTCTCCCGGCAGATAGGTGAGCATCTCGCGACCCTGGTCGTCGAAGCCGAGCGCGCGGGGAGCGGCATCGAAGCCGGCCCCCTCCAGATGCCGCAACACCGCGTGCACCGTCGCCGTCCACGGTGAGGCCGGCTTGTGGACGACACCACCGATCAGCACGGCGCCGGTGGTGTTACCGCCGGGCAGCTCCACTTCGCGCATCTACGGTAAGTACCAGGCTTCGACCGGGCAGCGACACCGAATTTCGCAAGCCATCGGCTACCACCCGACCACACGATGTGGAGCACGGCGTAGCGACCGGAAGTCTCCGCGATCATGCTGTACCCGCCGCCGACACCAACGGTTTTTCATGATCGTGGAGCGGTGATGTACCCCCGTGTACCACAAGTCTCCGGGATCATGGCAAACCCGGTGTGCGGCCACCGCGAGCATCATGATCACGGAGACATACGTCCGGCCCGGCCGCGAGGATCGGATGGTGCGCCCTGCGGGTGCGACATCCGCATCGTCCGCCTCGACGTGACCGGTGGGCGCCGACCAACGGGTGGCGAAGGTGGTCTACGAGGTCACCCTGCACGCTCGCGCAGCGCCTCCCGGCGCCACCACTGTGCTCGCCGTGACGATGGAGCTGTCGGACTACGGGGCACCGGTGACCGTGAAGCGCCCCGGCGGCACAGTGGAGCAGGTTCCGGGCAAATGACGCACCGGGTAACCGCCGGGCCCGGATGGCGGTTCGATCGTGCTTTGTTACCGTCGGCTAAACGTCAGACACCGGTCGGTGCTTACGGGCGCGCCTACGCTGCGCGGCATGAAGCGATCGAGTCCCAGGCTGTCCAGGCTGCTGTTATCCGTGGCCGCATGCGGTGCGCTGTTGCTCACCGCGTGCGGCCACGGCGCCCAGAACACGGCGGCGAACCCCGCTCCGACAACGGCCTCGTCCGGCGACGGCGCGGACGCATCGACGGACGCCGGTGGCGCCGGTGGTGCACCGCCGGCCGACGCGTCGCTGCCGCCCGGTGCCCAGCCCGGGCTCGACGACCTCAACGGCGACAGTACCCCGGATCCGACCTGCGGCCAGCAGGACTTCGGCGGCGGCCTCGTGCTGCGCATTCCGTGCACCATTCCCAACCCGAACGAGCCGGACGACGGCGTCCGCCTGGTCAAGGACTCGCTGTTCCGCCTGCCGTCCTTCGACGCCGACCTGACCGGCATCTCGGGCTCCCTGGTCACCGCCCGGGACGCCGCCGGCAAGAAGGTCGTCGTCATCGTGTTCAACAGCGACAACCTCTTCGCCACCGGCAGCGACCAGCTCGGCGAGAGCAACACGCTCACGCCGGTGGTCACCTTGATCAACAACCGCTTCGCCGGCGGTACCATCCAGGTTCGCGGCCACACCGACAAGACCGGCACGGCCTCGGCCAACCAGGCCCTGTCCGAACGGCGGGCCGCCACCGTCAAGACGTTCCTCACCGGCCATGGCGTCAACGCCGGCGGCGTGTCCTCCGTCGGCCTCGGCAGCAGCCAGCCGCTGGCGGAAGAGAGCAACCCCGACGGATCGCCGAGCCTGCCCGGCCGGGCTTTCAACCGGCGCGTCGAGATCGCCATCCGCCTGCCGTGACCCCGCCGCGCGCGGCCCGATCGTCGGGCCGCGTCGTAGCCGCCTCGCGTTTCGTCGTTGTGAAATATAGTGAACAAAGCCGCGCGGAGGTATCCTCCGTCCGGCTGGACGAGGCCGCCGACAGCGGTATCTCCGCTGTTCACCGGGCGGCGCATCTTGTTCACTGAACTCGTGCCTGATAGAACAGCGGGCAGGTCGGGCTTACAGAGGAGTGAACATGGCAGACTCTCCCTTTCTCTCCCGCCGCTCGGTGCTCCAGTTCGGCGGCGTGGGCGCGCTCCTGCTCGCCACCGGTGCCTGCGCGAGCGGCAGCAAGGACAACACCTCGTCGTCGGCCTCGGGCGGGGCCAAGTCGTCGACCCTGAAGATCGCGGTGTCGAGCTACCTCAGCAGCTGGGACCAGGACTTCGTCGGCTTCGACCTGACCGCGCTCATGCTGTACAAGAACGTCTTCCCATACATGATCGACTACGGCGTGAAGAACGCCGGGAACAGCCGCATCCTCGACACCGAGAACATCATGCCGACGTTCGCCGAGTCGTTCGAGCCCGACGCCACGCAGAAGGTGTGGACGCTCAAGCTGCGCAAGGGCGTCAAGTTCGCCAGCGGCAACGAGATGAAGGCCGCGGACGTGAAGTGGTCCAAGGACCGGGCGTTCGCCGCGAAGGCCAACGTCGCCGGCGTGTACCGCACCATCGGGCTCACCAAGCCCGAGCAGGTGGTCGTGGTCGACGACTACACCGTCGAGTTCCACCAGGACTTCCCCAGCGCGCTGACCAAGCAGATCCAGGCCATCTCGCTGTACGTCTTCGACTCCGTCGAGGCCAAGAAGCACGCCACCGACGCCGACCCGTGGGCCAAGGAGTGGTTCGCCAAGAACCCGCCGACCGGCGGCTACTTCAACGTCAGCAAGGCCACCCAGGGCCAGGAGATCGAGCTCACCGCGAACGACGGCTACCCCGGCCCGGACGGGGCCAAGACCAAGACCATCCGCATCTCGGTCGTGCCGGCCGCCGCCAACCAGCGGCTGCAGCTGCAGGCCGGCGACATCGACATCGCGCTGGGCGCGAGCCCCCGCGACATCAAGGACCTCAAGAGCGCCAGCGGGATCACGGTCATCTCCGCGGCCAGCAACTCGCAGGTCGCGATCCAGATGTCGACGACCACCGCGCCCTTCGACGACGTCAACGTGCGCAAGGCGCTGGCCTACGCCACGCCCTACGACCAGATCATCCGCAACGTGTACGGCGGCGACGCCCGCGCCGGCAAGAGCGTGGTGCCGCTGGACATGCCGGGGTACTCCGAGAAGGGCTACCCCTACGCCTACGACCTCGACAAGGCCAAGGCGGCGCTCGCCGCGTCGGGCAAGACCTCGATCAGCTCGGAGCTGGTCTTCCAGACCGACAACGACGAGCAGCAGCAGATCGCCATCCTGGTGCAGAGCGAGGCCAAGAAGGTCGGCATCGACCTCAAGCTGACCCCGCTCGACCCGGCGACGCTCGCCGACCGGCGCGGCAAGAAGAACATCCCGCTGCAGATCACGTCCGGCCAGCTGTGGGTCAACGACGTCGAGTACATGCTTGCGACGAGCTTCGTCCAGGGCGCGGCGCTCAACTACTCCAACTACACCAACGCCCAGGTCGAGGCGATCTACCAGCAGTCGCACACCACGGTCGAGGCGGCCGCCCGCACCCAGCTGTGGTCGCAGGTGCAGGAGATCATGGCGGCCGACGTGCCGTGGGTGGTGATCTGCCAGCCCAACTTCAACCTGCCGGTGCGCAAGTCGGTGGCCGGCTGGGTGCAGCCGATGGACGGGCTGGCCCGCCTGCGCTACCTGAGCACCTCGGCGTAATGCGGGTTCTCCGGTTCGTCGCCCGCCGGCTGCTCCAGCTCATTCCGGTCCTGCTCGGGGTGGTCGTGCTGACATTCCTGCTGGTCCGGGTGCTGCCCGGCGACCCGATCCGGACCATTCTCGGGCCCAACGCGACCGCCGCCGACGAGGCGGCGGCGCGGGCCCGGTTCGGCCTCGACAAGCCGCTGTGGCACCAGTTCACCGACTACCTCGGCGGCCTGGTCACCGGCGACTTCGGCACGTCCATCCAGAGCGGACAGTCGGTGGGCGGCGAGATCGCGCTGCGGCTCGGCCCGACGATGGAGCTGGTCGTGCTCGCGGTGGCGATCGCCGTGGTGGTCGCCACCGTCGTCGGGCTGTGGTCGGCCCGGCACGCCAACCGGGCCGGCGACCACGGCATCCGGGTGCTCGCGCTGGTCGGCAACTCGATGCCGGAGTTCTGGCTGGGCCTGGTGCTGATCCTGGTCGGCTACGCGGGCCTGGGCTGGTTCCCGGCGCCCAGCGGCCGGGTCGACCCGGACACCGACCTCACCCCGATCACCGGCGCCGACGCGCTCGACGCGCTGCTGACCGGGAACATGCCGGCGCTGGTCTCGGCGCTGTGGCACCTGGTCCTGCCGGTGCTCACGCTCGTCATCGTGATCGTGGCCCCGCTGCTGCGCAGCGTGCGCGCGTCGGCGCTGGAGGTGCTGCGCTCCGAGCCCTACGCGGCCGCCGCCGCGCACGGACTGCCGGACCGGCTGCTGCGCCGCGGCTACCTGGTGCGCGCGGCCCTGGTGCGGCTGCCGTCGCTGGCCGCCCTCGTCTTCGGCTTCGCGATCGGCTCGACGGTGCTCATCGAGTACGTCTACTCCTGGCAGGGCTTCGGCCAGTGGGCGCTGCGCGGGCTGCTCTACCGCGACTACCCGGTCGTGCAGGCCTCGGTCCTGGTGATCGCGCTCTGCTACGTCGTGGTCTTCCTGATCGCCGACGTCGTGCACGCCGTGCTCGACCCGAGGGTGAGGATCTGATGCGCAGCGACGCCCGCTTCGGCAACGCGCTGGTCGCGGTCGGCGCCGGGATCCTGGCCGTCGTCGTCGCCGCGGTGCTGCTCGGCCCGCTGTTCACCCGGTGGGGGCCCAACGAGATCGACTCCTCGGTGGCGACGCTCGCCAGGCCCGGCGGCCCGCACCTGTTCGGCACCGACGTCAACGGCATGGACGTGTGGAGCCGGCTGCTCTACGCGGGCCGGGTCGACCTCGGCATCGCCGTCGTCGCGGTGGCCGCCGCGGTCGTGCTGGGCAGCATCCTCGGGGTCATCGCCGGGTACTTCGGCGGCTGGCTCGACGACGTGCTCATGCGCCTGACCGACATCTTCCAGGCGTTCCCCACGTTCATCCTGGCCCTCGCCGTCGCCGCCCTGCTCGGCAGCGGCCCGGTCAACCTGGCCGTGGCGATCGCGCTGGTCAACGCGCCCGCCTACGCCCGGCTGGTGCGGGCCGAGGTGCGCTCGATCCGCGACCTGACCTACGTCGACGCCGCCCGCACCTCCGGCGCCTCGACGCTCGGGCTGCTGTGGCGGCACGTGCTGCCCAACAGTGTCACGCCGGTGCGGGTGATCGCCCCGCTCAACTGCGGCTGGGCCATGCTCACCCTGGCCGGGCTGTCCTTCCTCGGGCTGGGCATCCCGGTGCCCGACGCCGAATGGGGCGCCATGATCAGCCTCGGTACCGGTGATGTGGTGGCCGGCCGCTGGTGGACCTCGGTGCCGCCCGGCATCGCCCTGCTCGTCTGCGTCCTGGGCTTCTCCCTGCTGGGCGAGGGCCTGCAGGAGCGCGCGGACCGGATCCGACGGTGAGGTGGAGTACCACATGAGCCTCTTGGACATCGAAAACCTCTCCGTGGTCATCGGCGGGCGGGTCGCGGCGCTCAGCGACGTCTCGCTCGGCGTCGACGCCGGCGAGGTCGTCGGCCTGGTCGGGGAGAGCGGCGGCGGCAAGAGCATGGTCGGCCGGGCGATCGCCGGCATGCTGCCGCCCGGCTCCGTGGCCACCGGCCGGGTCGGCTTCGACGGCGTCGACGTGCTGACCATGTCCCCGCAGCGGCTGGCCCACCACCGCGGCCACGGCGCCGCCCTGTGCTTCCAGAACCCGCGCGGCGCGCTCAGCCCGACCCGCACCGCCGGCCGGCAGCTGGTCGACCGGCTCGTCACCCACCAGGAGATGGACGGCGAGCGGGCCCGCGAGTCGGCGCTGGAGCTGTTCGAGGCGGTCGGCATCCGCAGCGCCCGCCGCCGGCTGGGCGCCTACCCGCACGAGCTGTCCGGCGGCATGGCCCAGCGGGTGATGATCTCGCTCGCCACCGGGTGCGCGCCCCGGCTGCTCATCGCCGACGAGCCGACCACCGGCCTCGACGTCACGCTGACCGCCGAGATCCTGCGCCAGTTCCGCCACGCCGCCGACACCGACGGCCGCGGCGTGCTGCTGATCTCCCACGACCTCAACGCCATCGCCCCCATCTGCGACCGGATCGTCGTGCTCTACGCCGGCACGGTGGTCGAGACCGGCCCGGCCCGGCAGGTGCTGACCGCCCCCGCGCACCCCTACACCCGGGCGCTGCTGCGCTCGGTGCCCGACCTCGACGGCCGGCCCGTGCTGGTGACGCCCGGCGCGATGCCGCTGCTGCGCGAGCCCCCGGCCGAGTGCCCGTTCGCCCCGCGCTGCGCCCGCGCCGAGGACGACTGCCGCTCCGCCCGGCCGATGCCGGCCCCGCGCGGCCGGCAGTGGACCGCCGCCTGCTTCCACCCCCTCGACGGCGAGAGCGAGTGGCAGCACACCGCACCCGCGCCCCGCGCCGGAAGAACGGCGGGCGAGGCGGTGCTCGTCGTCGAGGACGCGCACGTGGTCTACAAGAGCCGGTTCGGCCGCGGCGGGCACCACGCGCTGCGCGGCGTCAGCCTCACCGTGGCCAAGGGCGAGCGGGTCGGCGTGGTCGGCGAGAGCGGCTGCGGCAAGTCCACCCTGGCCCGGCTCATCGTCGGGCTGGCCCGGCCCACCGCCGGTACCGTCACGGCCGCCCGCGGCGCCCTGGTGTTCCAGGACCCGGTCGGCTCGCTCAGCCCCCGCCGCACCGTCGAGGACGCGATCGGCGAGCCGCTGCGCGCGCTCGGCGTCCCCGCCGCCGAGCGGGCCCGCCGGGCCGCGGCCGTGCTCGACCGCATGGAACTGGACCGCTCGATCCTGTCCCGCCGCCCGCACGAGCTGTCCGGCGGCCAGGCCCAGCGGGTCGGCATCGCCCGCGCCCTCGTCGGCGAGCCCGACCTGATCGTCTTCGACGAGCCGACCTCGGCGCTCGACGTGACCGTGCAGGCGCAGATCCTCGCCGTCATCGACGAGGTGGCCCTGGACCGCTCGCACGGCTCGGTGTTCATCTCGCACGACCTGGCCACCGTGCGCGGCTTCGCCGACCGGGTCGTCGTGCTGTATCTGGGCCGGATCGTGGAGGAGGGGCCGGTCGAGGAGGTCTTCGCGCGGCCGCGGCACCCCTACACCCGGGCGCTGCTCGCGCGCGGCGTGACGCTGGTGCGCGACCTGGAGGAGGCCGACGCGGCCACCGGGTGCGCGCTGGCCGCCCGCTGCCCGTTCGTCACCGACCGGTGCCGCAGCGAGGACCAGCGGCTGCAGGAGTACGGGGAGAGCCGGGCCGCCTGCTGGCGGGTACCGGAGATTGGGGAGATGCCGTGAGCCTCAGGCTGGCCGTCGACATCGGCGGCACCTTCGTCGACGCGATGGAGCTGGACACCGCCACCAACCGGGTGCGGTTCCGCAAGGCGTCCACCACCCCGGCCCGCCCGGCCGACGGCGTGCTCGCCGCGGTCGCCGCGCTCGGCACGGACCTGTCCCAGGTGGAGCTGTTCATCCACGGCACGACGCTCGGGCTCAACGCGGTGCTGGAGCGGCGCGGCGCGGCCACCGGCATCATCACCAACGAGGGCTTCCGCGACATCTTCCTGATCGGCCGGGGCAACGTCCCCGCCGACCACATGTACGACTTCCAGTACGAGCGCCCGCCGAGCCTGGTGAAGCGCCGGCACACCGCCGGCGTGCGGGGCCGCCTGGACTACAAGGGCCGGGTCGTCGAGGAGCTCGACCGCGACTCGGTGCTCACCGCGGCCCGCGAGCTGGTCGAGGTCCAGGGCGTACGGTCGATCGCGATCTGCTTCCTGCACGCGTTCCTCGACCCGGCGCACGAGCGGGCCGCCGCCGCGATCATCCGGGAGCGGTACCCCGACGTCAGCCTCTCCCTGTCGACCGACATCGCCCGCGAGTACCGCGAGTACGAACGCACCAGCACCACCGTGCTGGAGGCCTACATCCGCCCCATCTTCGAGCGCTACGTCGACGAGCTGGAGCAGGGCCTGGCCGAAGGCGGCTTCGCCGGCCGGTTCCTCATCATGCGCTCCGGCGGCGGGGCGATGACCAGCGCCGCGGCCAAGCGCTCGCCGACCCACACCGTGCTGTCCGGCCCGGCCGGCGGCATCGTCGGCGCCGCCTACCTCGCCGGCGCCCTGGGCCGCGACAGCCTGCTCACCTTCGACATCGGCGGCACCTCGCTGGACGCCTGCGTCATCGAGCAGGGCAGCGCCGTGGCCGCCCACGAGGCGCAGCTGGAGCACTTCCCGCTGCTGATCCCGACGTACGACATCCGCACCATCGGCGCCGGCGGCGGCTCCATCGCCTGGCTCGACCGGGGCCTGCTCAAGGTCGGCCCGCAGAGCGCCGGCGCCGACCCGGGCCCGGTCTGCTACGGCCGCGGCGGCACCCGGCCCACCGTCACCGACGCCGCGGTCGCGCTCGGCTACGTCGACCCGGACCGGTTCCTCGGCGGCGAGATGGGCCTGCAGGCCGACGCCGCCCGCAAGGCCCTGGAAGAGCAGGTCGCCCAGCCGCTGGGCCTGTCCGTCGAGGCGGCCGCGGCCGGCATCTTCGACGTGCTGCTGGCGCGCACGGTCGGCGCGGTCCGGCAGATCACCGTCGAGCGCGGCCGCGACCCGCGGCAGTTCTCGCTGCTCGCCTTCGGCGGCGCCGGGCCGCTGCTCGCGCCCCTGCTGGCCCGGGAGATGGGCATCGCCGAGGTGGTCGTGCCGTTCGCCCCGTCCGGGTTCTCGGCCTGGGGCATGCTCAGCGCCGACATCGAGGACAACTTCAGCCGCACCCTCATGGCCCCGCTGGACGAGGTCGACCCGGCCGAGGTCGGCGCGACCTTCGCCGATCTGGAGTCCGAGGCCCTCGCCTCCCTCGGCGAGCAGGGCGTGCCGGTGGAGCTGACCGTGCTGCACCGGCAGCTCGAGCTGCGCTACCTCGGCCAGGAGCACAGCCTCGCCGTCACCATCGGCGGCGCGCTCGACCCCGAGGCCGTCCGGGCCGCCTTCCAGGAGCTGCACGCGGCCCGCTACGGCCACGCGATGGCCAACCGCCTGCAGATCCTCAACCTGCGCCTGCGCGCGGTCGGCCGCACCGCGAGCCCCACGCTGCCCGAGTATCCGCCGGGCGACGGCGACCCGTCCCGGGCCTTGCTCAAACACCGGGACGCCTTCGACTTCGGCACCCGGGCGATCGTGCCGTTCGCCGTCTACGACCGGGCGCTGCTGCGGCCGGACGACGCGTTCGACGGGCCGGCGCTCGTCGACGAGGGCACGTCGACCACCGTCGTGCCCTCCGGCCAGCGAGTGTCCGTCGATGCCCGCGGCTACCTGCTGGTGCGTGCCCGATGACCACATTGGACGGTGCCACCGCCGAGGTGGTGCGCAGCTACCTGCTCGCCGCGGCCGAGGAGATGCGGGCGACGCTGATCCGCACGTCGTTCAACCCGGTCATCTACGAGGTCCACGACTTCGGGCTGTCGCTCTACGATGCCGGCCTGCGCCTGGTGGCGGAGGCGACCGGGCTCACGTTCTTCCTCGGCGCCAACGACTTCTCGCTGCGCAAGGGCGTGGAGTACGTCGGCCGGGAGAACCTGCACCCGGGTGACGTCGTGCTGCTCAACTACCCCTACTGGAACGCCGCCCACGCCTACGACGCCACGCTGTTCGCGCCGGTGTTCTCCCCGGGCGGGCCGCTGCTGGGCTTCCTCTGCGTCCGGGCGCACTGGATGGACCTCGGCGCCAAGGACCCCGGCTACGTGCTGGACTCCACCGACGTACACCAGGAAGGCATCCTCTTCCCCGGCACCAAGGTCGTGTCGCGGGGCGAGCCCGTGCGCGAGATCCACGAGCTGATCCGGTTCAACTCCCGGATGCCCGACGAGGTGATGGGCGACCTGCACGCCCAGATCGCCGCGCTGCGAACCGGCGAGCGGCGGCTGCTGGAGATCGTCGAGAAGTTCGGCCGGCCGACCGTCGAGGCGGCGATCGAGCGGATGATCGCCGACGGCGCCGCCCGCACCCGGGCCGCCCTGGCCGCGCTGCCGCAGGGCTCCTGGAGCGCCGAGGACCTGCTCGACGACGACGGCATCACCGACGAGCCGATCCGGATGAAGGCGACGGTCACCATCGCCGACGGCACGTTCACCGTCGACTTCGCCGGCTCCTCGCCGGCCGTGGCCGGGCCGGTCAACATGCCCTACGGCGCGACCGAGGCGATCTGCAAGGTCATCCTCAAGTCGATGACCTCGGCCGACCAGCCCTCCAACGCCGGCACCGTCGCGCCCCTGGTGGTCAAGGCCGAGCCGGGCACGCTGTTCCACGCGGTGTACCCCCAGCCGACCTTCACCCTGTGGACCGGCATCGTCGCGGTCGAACTCATCCTCAAGGCCCTCGCCCAAGGCATGCCCGACCGGCTGCCGGCGTCCTCCGGCGGCGACGTGCCCGGGTTCATGATGGTAGGCATCCACCCGGACACCGGAGCGCTGTTCGCGGTCTCCAACAACGAGCCGGTCGGCTGGGGCGGCACCCCGCACCACGACGGCATGAACGCCGCCACGCACGTGTCCGGCAGCACCGGTCGGATCACCCCGATCGAGGTGCTGGAGGCGAAGACGGGCATGTTCTTCGAGCGGATGGAGATCCGCACCGACTCCGGCGGGGCCGGTGCGTTCCGCGGCGGGGCCGGGCTGCGCCGCGACATCCGGTTCGTGACGCCGGGGGAGTTCCTGTCGGTCATCAAGAAGACCAAGGCCCGGCCGTGGGCCCTGGCCGGCGGGCTGTCGCCGGAGCCGAACCGGGTCATCGTCTTCCCGGGCACCGACCGGGAGCGGTCGGTCAGCACCAAGCGCACCGCCGTGGCCGCCGGCGACCGGGTCACGCTGCTGACCGCCGGGGGCGGCGGGCACGGCGACCCGCGCGAGCGCGACCCGGGCCTCGTCCGCGAGGATGTCGCCGAGGGGTACGTCTCCCCGGAGGCGGCCCGGGACGTCTACGGGGTCGCGGATGTCTAGTGTGGACGGTGCCACCGCCGAGGTGGTGCGCAGCTACCTCGCCGCCGCCGCCGAGGAGATGCGCGCCGCGCTCGTGCGCACCGCGTTCAACCCGGTCATCTACGAGGTCCACGACTTCGGCATCTCGATCTACGACGCCGGCCTGCGGCTGGTCGCCGAGTCGACCGGGCTGTCGCGCTTCCTCGGCGCCAACGACTACTCGATCCGCAAGGGCGTGGAGTACGCCGGCCGGGACACCCTGCGGCCGGGCGACATCGTGCTGCTCAACTACCCCTACTGGAACGCCGCCCACGCCTACGACGCCACCCTGTTCGCGCCGGTCTTCCACGGCGGCGAGCTGGTCGCCTTCCTCTGCGTCCGCGCGCACTGGATGGACCTCGGCGCCAAGGACCCCGGCTACGTGCTCGACTCCACCGACGTGCACCAGGAGGGGCTGCTGTTCCCCGGCACCCGGGTCTTCGCCGGTGGCGAGCCGGTGCGCGAGATCCACGAGCTGATCCGGTTCAACTCCCGCATGCCCGACGCCGTGCTGGGCGACCTGCACGCCCAGGTGGCCTGCCTGCGCACCGGCGAGCGGCGGGTCGCCGAGCTGTTCGCCACCTTCGGCCGCGACACGGTGGCCGCCGTCGTCGACGCCGTGCTCGCCGCGGCCGAGGCATCGGCCCGCGAGGCGGTCGGCGCCCTGCCCCAGGGGTCGTGGAGCGCCGAGGACTGGCTCGACGACGACGGGATCACCGACGACCCCATCCTCATGAAGGTCACCGTGACGATCGATGGCGGCACGTTCACCGTCGACTTCGCCGGCTCCTCGCCCGCCGTGCCCGGCCCGGTCAACCTGCCGCTCGGCGCGACGATCGCGACCTGCCGGGTGGCGTTCAAGGCCATCACCACCCCGGCCGAGCAGACCAACGCCGGCCACTTCGCGCCGCTGGTCGTGAAGGCCGAGCCCGGCACGCTCTTCCACGCCGTCTACCCGGCCGCCACGTTCACCCAGTGGACCGGCACCGTCGCGCTGGAGCTCATCTACAAGGCCCTGGCCCAGGGCATGGCCGACCGGCTGCCGGCATCCTCCGGCGGCGACGTGCCCGGCTTCATGATGGTCGGCCTGCACCCCGACACCGGAGCGCTGTTCGCGGTGTCCAACAACGAGCCGGTCGGCTGGGGCGGGGCGCCGGCGCACGACGGCATCGGCCCGGCCAACCACCCGTGCCAGACCCAGGCCCGGATCACGCCGGTCGAGGTGCTGGAAGCGAAGACCGGCATGTTCTTCGAGCGGATGGAGATCCGCACCGACTCCGGCGGGGCCGGTGCCTTCCGCGGCGGGGCCGGGCTGCGCCGCGACATCCGGTTCGTGACCCCGGGGGAGTTCCTGACCGTGATCAAGAAGACGAAGTCCGCGCCGTGGGCGAGCGCCGGCGGTGCCTCCCCGGAGCCGAACCGCGTGCTGCTGTTCCCCGGCACCCCGCGGGAACGCGCGGTCAGCACCACCCGCACGGCCGTCGCGGCCGGCGACCGGGTCACCGTGCTCACCGCGGGCGGCGGCGGCCACGGCGACCCCGCCGCGCGCGACCCCGCCGCCGTCCGCCGGGACGTGGCCGACGGCTACGTCTCCGCCGCCGCGGCCCGCACGACCTACGGAGTGGAACTGTGAGCGTCGTCCTGCACAACTGCACGGTCGTCGACGGGCGCCTCGCGCCGGTCGAGGACGCCGCCGTCCGGGTGATCGGCGAGCGGATCGCCGCCGTCGGCCCCCGCGACCGGGTCCTCGCCGAGGCCGAGGCCGACGGCGCGGTGACCCGCGTCGACCTCGGCGGCGCCTGGCTCACCCCCGGGCTGGTCAACATGCACACCCACCTGTCGCTCACCCTGCCCGGCACCGCCGGGGACCGGCTCAAGCGGATGGGGCCGCACGAGCTCGCCCTCTACATGGCCGACGGCGCCCGGCGAACGCTGCACTGTGGAGTGACGACGGTCCGCTGCGTCGCCGAGAAGGACCACGCCGACTTCGCGCTGCGCCGCTCGATCGAGGCCGGCCGCGCGCCCGGCCCGCGCATCTTCACCGCCGGCCTCGCGCTGGTCTGCACCGGCGGCCACGGCCACGAGGGCAGCGACACGCTCGAGTGCGACGGCGCCGACGGGTTCCGCCGGGGGGTACGCCAGCAGATCCGGGCCGGCGCCGACCTCATCAAGGTGATGATCT
This sequence comes from Dactylosporangium sp. CA-092794, assembly GCF_050948465.1. Classification (NCBI taxonomy): domain Bacteria; kingdom Bacillati; phylum Actinomycetota; class Actinomycetes; order Micromonosporales; family Micromonosporaceae; genus Dactylosporangium; species Dactylosporangium sp. CA-092794. Next base: position 4,184,405 of record NZ_CP192044.1, read on the forward strand.
CCGGCGGCATCGCCGGCGAGCACGAGGCGATCGACACCCGCCAGCTGCACCCCGACGAGCTGGCCGCCGTGCTGCAGACCGCGCACGACTGGGGCCGGCGGGTCACCGCGCACGCCGGCCCGGCCCCGGTCATCGCCGAGGCGGTCGAGCTCGGCCTGGACTGCGTCGAGCACGGCTACCAGCTGACCGCCGAGCTCGCCGCGCGGATGGCCGAGCGGGGCACCGCCCTGGTGCCGACCCTGCTGGTCACCCGGTGCAAGGAGTTCTTCGACGAGCTCGGCGTGCCGGACTGGATGCAGCGGCGCTCGCTCGGCGCCGGCGACCGGCACCTGCAGAGCTTCGCCTACGCCGTCGAGGCCGGGGTGGAGGTGCTGCTGGGCAGCGACATGCCGCCGTTCTGGCCGTTCGAGGGCACCAACGCGACGGTACGCGAGCTGGAGCACATGTCGGCCGTCATCGGGCCGCGGCGGGCGCTCTACGCCGGCACCCTCGGGCCGGTGCGCTGGCTGCGGGCCGAGCGCGATCTGGGCACGGTCGAGGCGGGCAAGCTCGCCGACCTCATCGCGATGGACGCCGACCCCACCGCCGACACCGCGGCGTTCCGGGGCGTGCGATGGGTCATGAAGGGCGGCGCCGTGGTCCGCGACGACCGGTGCGGGGTGCGGGCGTGAGCGCCTGCGCGGAGATCGCCGCCGCGATCGACGACATGTACGCGGCGTTCCTGGCCGGCGACCGGGCCGGCTTCGACGCCCACCTCGACCCCGAGGTCACCACCTGGGAGACCCACCTGCCCGGCCCGCTGCGCTCCCGGGCCGAGCTGGACGACTACCGCGACCGCCGGGACTCGTCCGGCGCCCGGCCGCGCCTGGCCGAGCTCGCCGCCCGGGCCAAGCGGATCGACGTGTGGGGCGACGTCGGGGTGGCCCGCTACGAGCTGCACGCCCACCCCGCGGACGCCACCGGCGCGGCGTCGGTCACCCGCGTGACCGACGTGCTGCGCCGCACCGGCGAGCGCTGGCTGATCGTGCACCACCACGCCGAGCTGGTGCGCCCGTGAGGCGGCTGGTCGCCTACCGCGACGGCGAGCCGCAGGACGTCCTCGCCGTCGCCGACATGCCCGCCGACCCGGAGCCGGGCCCGGGCCGGGTGGCCGTCGCGGTGGAGGCGGTCGGCCTGAACTTCCTCGACGTCATGTTGTGCCGAGGGGGGTACCCGGTTAAGCCTCCGCCGCCGGTCACCCCCGGCGTCGAGTTCTCCGGCCGGGTGCTGAGCGGGCCGGACGCCGGCCGGGCCGTGATCGGCTGCCCGGCGCTGCCGCACGGCGCCCTCGGCGAGACCGTCACCATCGACGCCGGCCTGCTGGTGCCGCGCCCCGTCGGGCTCGACCCGGTCACCGCCGCCGCGATCCCGGTCACCTACCAGACCGCCTGGTTCGCCCTGGAGCGGGCCGGAGTGTCCACAGGGGACACCGTGCTGGTCCACGCCGGCGCCGGCGGGGTCGGCGTCGCCGCCACCCAGCTCGCGCTCGCCCGCGGCGCGCGGGTGATCTGCACCGCCGGCGGCCCGGCCAAGGCCGCGGTCTGCCGCGACAACGGCGCCGAGGTCGCGATCGACTACCACGCCGACGACTTCGTGCCGGCGGTGCAGGAGGCCACCGGCGGCGCGGGCGCCGACGTGGTGATCGACCCGGTCGGCGGCGACGTGTTCGCCCGGTCGCTGTCGTGCCTCGCCTTCGAGGGCCGGATCGTCGCGGTCGGCGCGGCGGGCGGTCCGCCGCCGCCGGTCGACCCGATGGCCCTGGTCGCCCGCAACGCCACGCTCGTCGGCCTCTCGTGGGGCTCGGCCTACCCGTGGCAGCGGCCGGACGAGGTCGCCGCCGCCTACGCGGCGCTGTTCGCGCTGTGCGAGTCCGGCGCCGTCCGGCCGCCGGTCACCCGCATCGAGCCCCTGGAGGGCGCGCCCGCCGCCCTGGCCGACCTCGCCGCCGGGCGTACCACCGGCAAAATCGTCATCCGGATCGGAGGCTGAGCGTGTCCGAAGAGAACGACATGGAGCTCTACGACCTGCGGGTCACCGTCGACCGCATCGAGGGCCGCTCGGTCTGCGGGATGGCGGTCGGCGACTGCTTCGAGCTGGAGCAGAGCGCGCACCTGCGGCTGCCCGACGGCAAGCACTTCTGCGTCTACGCCCTCGCCGCCGTGCTGCCGTTCCTGGCCGCCAAGCAGCGCGCCCTGCCGGCCGGCGACTGGCTGGAGCGCGACACGCTGTTCTGCTGCCCCGATCCGGAGGAGCGGCTGGTGATGCGGGTTGAGCGGACCCGGCGGCGCGGGATGCGATCGGGCGACCTGACGTGACGGGCGGCGCGGAGTTCGGCGGCGTCGAGTTCGGGCTGGGCATCCAGAGCGACAAGCGGCCCGGCGACTACGCCCGGCTCGCCCGCGCGGCCGAGGCGCACGGGTTCGACGTGCTGACCGTCTTCGGCGACCTCATGTTCCAGCCGCCGATCTTCCCGCTGCTGGAGATGGCCGCCGCCACCGCTCGGGTCCGGCTCGGCGCCGCCTGCCTCAACCCGTACTCGATGGCGCCCTACGAGATCGCCGGCCAGGTCGCCGCGCTCGACCTCGCCTCGGCCGGCCGCGCCTACCTGGGGCTGGCCCGCGGCACCTGGCTCGGCGCGGTCGGCCTCGCCCAGCCCCGGCCGGTCACCGCGCTCGCCGAGGCGGCCGAGGTGGTCTACCGGCTGCTCGGCGGGCGGACCGACGGCTTCGAGGGCCGGGTGTTCTCCCTCGCCCCGGGCGTCGCGCTGCGGTATGCGGTGCAGCGCCCCGACCCGCCGCTGCTCATCGGCGCCTGGGGCGAGCGGGCCGCGGCGCTGGCCGGGCGGATCGCCGCCGAGATCAAGGTCGGCGGCAGCGCCAACCCGGCCATGGTGGGCGTCGTGCGCGAGCGGCTGCGGGCCGGTGCCGAGCCCGCCGGCCGCCCGGTCGAGCAGGTGCGGATCGTGCTCGGCGCGGTCACCGTGGTCGACCGGGACGGCGCGGCGGCCCGGGCCCGGGCGCGCACCGAGGTCGCCATGTACCTGGCGGTGGTGGCCGGGCTGGACCCGACCGCGGGGGTGCCGGCCGACCTGCTGCGCCGGGTCGCCGAGCTGGTCGACCGGGGCGAGCACGAGGCGGCCGGCCGGCTGGTCCCCGACGACGTGCTCGACCGGTTCGCCTTCTCCGGCACGCCGGAGCAGGTCGCCGCCCAGGCGCGGGCGCTGATCGACGCGGGCGTGGGCCGGGTGGAGTTCGGCACCCCGCACGGGCTGACCGACGACGGGGGAGTGGACCTGCTGGGTGCCGCGGTGCTGCCGCTGCTGCGAGGGGAGACGACGTGAACGTCGACGTGATCCTGGGCCCGGGGCTGGTGGCCGACCCCGGTCTCGTTCGCGAGCTGGCCGAGGCCGAGTTCGCGGGCCTGGGCGTCGAGGGCGTGGTGCGGGAGGTGGACGACCTCGCGGCGGCGCTGGCCGGGACCACCGGCGCGGTCGTGGCGCTGCCCGGGCCGACGGCGGCCGCCCGGGCGCTGCTGACGGTGCCCGGCGAGCACGCCGCGCGGACCGTGTGGCTGGACCTGACCGCGACCGGCCCGCTGCCCGTCGCGGACGGCGCCGAGCACCACCAGGGCCGCGAGATCTGGGGCGTGACGTGGGCCGTCCGGCGGGCGGTGCACCGGCTGCGCCGGCCGGCCCGGCGGATCGCCTACGGGCCCGGCCCGGAGCAGTGGGGCGAGCTGCGGCTGCCCGACGGCCTCGGCCCGGTGCCGGTCGCGGTGCTGCTGCACGGCGGCTTCTGGCGCTCGGTCTGGGGCGCCGACCTGATGGACGCGATGGCGATCGACCTGACCGCGCGCGGCTTCGCGGCGTGGAATCTCGAGTACCGCCGCCCGGACCGGCACGGCTGGGCGGCCACCACCGCCGACGTGGCCGCCGGGCTGGCCTTCGCCGGGATCGCCGACTCCCGGATCGACCCCGCCCGCACCGTCCTCTTCGGCCACTCCGCCGGCGGTCAGCTCGCCGTGCGGGCGGCGGCCGACGCGCCCGGCGCGGTCGCGGTGGTCGTGTCGCAGGCCGGCGTGCTGGATCTGACCGAGGGGGAGCGGCGCGGGATCGGCACCGGCGCGGTGGCGGCGGCGCTGGGTGGCGACACGGCCGCCCTCGCCGTGTCGGATCCGCTGCTGCGGCTGCCGCTGGGCGTGCCGGCGGTCGTGGTGCAGGGCCGCTTCGACGGCCTGGACCTGGTCGACATGTCCCGCCGCTACACCCGGGCGGCCCGCGCGGCCGGCGACCGGGTGGTGCACCTGGAGCTGCCCGCCGACCACTTCGACGTGATCGACCCGCGCTCCGAGGCGTGGACGGCGACCATGGCGGCGGTCACCGAAATAATGAAGTGACAGTGAACATGATCTTCAGAACAGGCGCGGGGTCACCACCGAGACCACGGTGGTGACCCCGTCGGTGTCGTTGTAGAGCCGGTGCGGGGTGCTCGAGCGCAGGTGCAGGCTGTCGCCCGGGAAGAGCCGGTGCTCGATGCCGTCGACCTCGTAGAGCAGCTCGCCCGAGACCACGTAGGCGAACTCCTCGCCGGCGTGGCCGTAGGCCTCCTCGCGCCGCCCGCCGGGCGCGATGTGCACCACCATCGGCTCGAGCACCAGCTGCGGCCCGCGGTCGGACAGCATGCGGTAGGTGGTCTGGCCCGAGACATACTCGGTGGCGCCGTTCTGCGCGCGGGTCAAGGTGAAGTGGTCCGGCGGGGTGTCGGCCGGTGCGGCCGGGCGGGACGGCTGGTCGCCCTCGTGGAGGAACTCGGCGACCGGCCGGTCCAGGGCCGCCGCGACGCCGTTGAGCGCGGTCAGGCTGATCGCCGAGATGCCCCGCTCGACCTGGGACAGGAAGCCGATGGACAGCCCCGACTGGGTGGCCAGGCCGCGCAGCGTCAGCCCCCGCTCCTTGCGGAACTGGCGCATCCGCGCACCGACCAGGGTCTGCCCGCCGCCGTCGCCGCGGTCGTGTCTTACCGTCGTGCGCACCTTCGAACCTCCTGCGGAAACTTGTTCGATCCTATCGAACTTGACCCGCTGCTGAGGACCCCCGGACGGCTGTTGTCTTGTCCGCTCCGATCGAAGGCCGCGACTCGGGCCACGCCCTCGGCGGTCGTTGCTCTCCGAAAGCCGTGCCCGGCCTGCGCCTCCCAACGCCCCGGGGTGGGCACGATCGACGGTCACGTCCTACCCGTCGGGCGGCTGCACGCCGCGGGGCACGGCGCAGCGACCGGAAGTCTCCGTGATCATGCGCACCCGGCATCGACACCAACGGTTTTTCATGATTGTGGAGCGCTGATGTACCCCCGTGTGCCACAAGTCTCCGGGATCATGGCAAACCCGGTGTGCGGTCAGCGCGAGCATCATGATCACGGAGACATGCGTCCGGCCCGGCCGCGCGGATCGCAGGTTGCGCCCGACGGGTGCGACATCGCGGTGCTGGTTGGGCCGATAGGGGTCGGCCCGGGGATCGTGACGGAGCGGGTTCAGCCGGTTGGTCCAGCGGCGGTGGAGCTGAGTCTGGTCGCCGGCGTGGAACCGGTCGTGCATGAGTTGCTGGGTGGTGAAAGCACCGCCTCCGGCTCGATGCCCCTGTAACAGGTGCGCAACACGCGGGAACGTTTGCGCAACATGCCCTGGATGAGGCAGCGTATGTTCGGCAGGGCACGGTGCGGGAGAGGACGATGCAGTGGACGCGGACCTTCGTCGGGTCGCGGAGGCCAGCGGGGTCTCCGTCAGCACGGCCTCCCGCGCGCTGTCCGGGTCGGGGCGGGTCAGCGAGGCCACCCGGGCGAAGGTCCGCCGGGTCGCCGACGAGCTCGGCTACCGCCCCAACGCGCTCGCCCGCGGCCTGCGCACCAGCCGCTCGCGGCTGATCGGCCTGGTGGTGACCAACCTGGTCAACGCGTCGCTGCACGTCATCGCCGAGGTCGTGCACCACCGGCTGAAGGCGGCCGGCTACCACCTGGTGCTGTGCGTGACCGGCGGTGACGCCGACGAGGAGCGGGCCTACGTCGAGACCCTGCGCGACCACAACGTCGACGGCATCATCGTGGTCGGCTCGGACGCGGCCGCCGTGGAGCGGCTGCGGCACACCGGGATCCCGGTCGTGCACCTGGCCCGGCGGCCCCGGCACCCGGCCGGCGACTGCGTGCTCGGCGCCGAGCTGGAGGGCGCCCGGGAGGCCACCCGGCACCTGCTCGGCCTGTCCCACCGCCGCATCGGCGTGGTGGCCGGCCCGGCGGCGGTGACCTCCGGCCACGAGCGGCTCGCCGGCTACCGGCTGGCGCTAGACGAGGCCGGCGTCGCCTACCGTGAGGACCTGGTCTTCTCCGGCCCGCTGGAGCCGGCCGCGGGCGCCGAGGCGGTGCGGCGGCTGCTGGCCCTGCCCGCCCGCCGCCGGCCGACCGCCCTGCTGGTCACCAACCACGAGTCGGCCTTCGGGCTGTTGCCGGCGCTGCGCGAGCGCAAGGTGCGCATCCCCGACGACCTCAGCGTGCTGTGCTACGAGGACGCCGACCTGCTGCGCTGGTGGGATCCGGCGATCACCGTCATGGACAACAACGCCGCCCGGATGGGCGACCTGGCGGTGAACATCCTGCTCGACCGGATCGCCGGAACGTCCGGCGGGGAGCCGGGCGCGTGGACCGAGTACCGCGTCGGCGCGCAGCTGGTCGTGCGCCAGTCCTGCCTCGTCGCCAAACCGTGATCTCGCCCGCCGGGGCCACCCTTGACTTTGACCTCCGTGGTCGGCAGGTTTGTGGAAACGTTTGCTCAAGGCGGCCGTGACAGCCCGGCCATGGAGGCCCGTATATGAAGATTCGGTCTGCCGGGGCGCTGGCAGCCGCCCTGGCCCTGTCGGCGACCCTCGCCGCGTGCGGCGGCTCGAGCTCCTCGTCGAACAACCAGCAGGCGGGCGGCACGCTCGTCATCGACAACGCCTTCCAGCTCAAGACCGCCGACCCCGGCCGCATGTTCGAGCCGACCGGCCTGATGCTCGGCCAGGCGATGTACGACACGCTGCTGACCTTCAAGGGCAGCGACGTCACCAAGCCCGTGCCCGACCTCGCCGAGTCCTACACCGCGACCCCGGACGGCAAGACCTTCACCTTCAAGCTGCGCACCGACGCGAAGTTCTCCGACGGCACCCCGGTCACCTCGGCCGACGTCGTCTTCTCGCTCACCCGCGTGAAGAACCTCAAGGGCAACCCGTCGTTCCTCATGGACGGGCTCACGGTCACCGCGCCCGACGCCGCGACCGTGGTCATCACCAGCGAGAAGCCCAACGCGGCGGTGCCGTTCATCGTGCCCAACCCGGCGCTGGGCATCCTCAACTCCAAGGTGGTCAAGGCCAACGGCGGCTCCGACGCCGCCGACGCGGACAAGGCCGACACCGCGGAGAGCTTCCTCAACGCCAAGTCGCAGGGCAGCGGGCCGTACGTGCTGGACAGCTACAGCACCACCACGCAGGTCGTCATGACGCCGAATACGAACTACTGGGGCACCAAGCCCGCCTACACCAAGGTCGTCGTGCGCAACGTGCAGGCCAACGTGCAGCGGCTCAACGTGCTCAAGAACGAGTCGCAGATCGCCGTCGACCTCTCGCCCGACCAGGCCAAGGGCCTCGACGCGCTGCAGGTCGTCAGCGGCGCCTCGCCCAACGTGTTCTTCCTCTTCACCAACAACAACCCGGCCATCTCCAAGACCACCTCCAACCCGAAGTTCCAGGAGGCGGTCCGGTACGGCATCGACTACAAGGGCCTGATCGAGCTGGCCGGCGAGGGCGCCGTGCAGGCGCCGGGCGTCGTGCCGTCGATGTTCCTCGGCGCGCTGCAGGCGAGCGACGCGGTCGCCCGCGACGTCGACAAGGCCAAGGCGGCGCTCGCCGCGTCGGGGCTGACCAACCCGACGGTGACCCTGAGCTACCCGAGCGACGTGCAGGTCAACGGCCTCAACTTCGGCGACCTCGCGGCCCGGGTCCAGGCCAACCTCAAGGACGTCGGCATCACGGTGAACCTCGCGCCCGCCTCGGTGCAGGCGGCGCTGGACACCTACCGCGGCGGCAAGGAGGAGATGGGGCTGTGGCAGTGGGGCCCGGACTACCCGGACCCCAGCGACTACCTCAACTTCCTGCCCGGCCAGCTGGTCGGCCTGCGGGCCGGCTGGGCCAAGGGCGCCGACCCGGCGCTGGAGCAGCTCGGCGACCAGGCCGCGACGACCATCGACGACCCCCAGCGGGCCGGCCTCTACAAGCAGATCCAGCAGAAGATGAACACCGCCGGGCCGATCATGCCGCTGATCCAGTCGGCGCAGATCCTGGTCACGTCCAAGTCGGTGAAGAACGTGCAGTCCAACGCGGTGTGGCTGGTCAACATCCGTGAGCTCGGCTAGCCCGGCCGCGGTCACCGGGGCGGGCCGGTCACGGCCGGGCCGCCCCGGCGGGCTGCTGTGGTTCCTCGCGCGGCGGGTGGTCATCGCCGCGCTGCTGTGCGTCGGCATCACGCTCGTCGCGTTCATCCTGACCCAGCTGGTGCCGGGCGACCCGGCCACCGCCAACCTCGGTCAGCGCGCGATCGGCGACCCGGCCGCCGTCGCCGCCTTCCGGGCCAAGTACGGCCTGGACCGGCCGCTGCCCGTGCAGTACCTCACCTATCTGGGCAATCTCGTGCAGGGCAACCTCGGCCAGTCCCAGCAGAGCCACCGGGCGGTGGCCGAGGACCTCTCCGAATATGTGCCGGCCACGATCGAGCTGGCGCTCTTCGCCATCGTGGTGTCGCTGCTCGTCGGCGTCGCCCTCGGTACCGTCGCCGCGGTGACCCGCGACCGGTGGCCGGACCAGGTGCTGCGGGTGGTCAGCCTGGGCGGCGTGTCGATGCCCACGTTCTGGGTCGCGCTCGTCGCGTTCTACCTGTTCTTCTTCAAGTGGGGCCTGCTGCCCGGCGGCGGCCGGCTCGACCCGGGGATGGCCGCCCCGCCCCACGTCACCGGCCTCTACGTCGTCGACGCGGCGGTGGCCGGGCAGTGGGACGTGTTCTCCTCGGCGGTACGGCACCTGGTGCTGCCCTCGCTCGTGCTCGCCGTCTACACCGTCGGCATGCTCATGCGCTTCACCCGCGCGTCGGTGCTGGAGATCCTCGGCAACGACTACGTGCGCGCGGCCCGGGCCAAGGGCCTGCCGGAGCGGGTCGTCATCCTGCGCCACGTGCTGCGCCCCGCGCTGGTGGCGATCATCACCGTGGCCGGCGTCGCCTTCGGCAGCCTGCTGTCCGGCGCCGTGCTCGTCGAGAACATCTTCTCCTGGCCGGGGCTGGGGCAGTACGCCTACCGCAGCGCGGTCAACCTCGACCTGCCCGCCATCATGGGCGTCAGCGTCGTCGTGGCGCTCATCTACATCGTCCTGAACCTGCTCGTCGACCTCCTCTACGGGGTCATCGACCCGAGGATCCGCCTGACATGACCGCCCCCGATCTCGCGCGTGGTGCACGGCGGGCCCGCTCGCCGTGGCGCCGGGCGCTCGCGCTTCTGGGCGCGGTGCTCGTCGTGGCCTGGGTGCTGGTGGCCGTGCTGGCGCCGCTGCTGGCCCCGCAGGGGCCGCTGGACCAGCTCTCGCCGAAGCTGCTGCCGCCGTCGGCCGAGCACTTCTTCGGCACGGACGAGCTCGGCCGTGACGTGTTCAGCCGGGTGCTCTACGGCGCCCGCGTGTCCCTGCCGCTCGCGTTCGCGCTCGTCGCCCTCGCCACCGTGCTCGGCTCCGCCGTCGGCACCGTCGCCGGCTACTTCGGCGGCTGGGTCGACGGCGCGCTGATGCGCCTGGCCGACCTGGTCTTCGCCTTCCCCGGCATCATCCTGGCGATGGCCGTGGCCGCCGCGCTGGGGCCGCAGCTGCGCAATGCCGTGCTCGCGGTCGTGGTCGTCTCGTGGCCGTCGTACGCCCGGCTGGTCCGCGGCCTGGTGCTGTCCGCCCGCGACGCCGAGTACGTGACCGCGAGCCGCCTGCTCGGCTCGTCGGCGCTGCGCACGATGCTGGTCGACCTGCGCCCCAACATCGCCGGCCCGGTGCTCGTCATGGCCGCCCTCGATGTCGGCAACGCGGTGCTGCTGCTGTCCGGCCTGTCGTTCCTGGGCCTGGGCGCGCAGCCGCCCACGGCCGAGTGGGGGGCCATGGTCGCCGCCGGTGCGGAGAACTTCGACCGCTGGTGGGTCGGGCTCTTCCCGGGCCTGGCCATCCTGACCGTCGTGCTGGCCTTCAACTTCGTCGGCGACACCCTCCGCGACGCCCTCGACCCGCGCACCGCGCGCGCCATCCGGGAGTGAGCATGGCAGGCGCACTGCTGGAGGTCGAGGACCTCACCGTCTGGCTCGCCACCCGGCGCGGGCCGCAGAAGGCGGTCGACGGGGTCTCGTTCCGCGTCGACGCGGGCGAGATCTTCGGCATCGCCGGGGAGAGCGGCAGCGGCAAGACCATGACCGCGCTGGCGCTGCTCGGCCTGCTCCCGCACGCCGCCCGGACCAGCGGGCGGGCCGTCTTCGACGGCCGGGACCTGCTGGCCATGTCCGCCCGGCAGCTGCGCGCGGTCCGCGGCCGGCACATCGCGATGGTCTCGCAGGACCCGTCGACCAGCCTGCACCCGATGCTCAGCGTCGAGACGCAGCTGACCGAGCACATGCGCCACCACCTCGGGCTGCGCCGCGGCGCGGCGCGCGACCGGGCGGTCGAGCTGCTCGCCACCGTGCGCATCCCCGATCCGGAGCGGGCGCTGTCCGCGCACCCGGCCCAGTTCTCCGGCGGCATGCGCCAGCGCATCGCCATCGCGGTGGCGCTGGCCTGCCGGCCCCGGCTGCTGCTCGCCGACGAGCCGACGACCGCGCTCGACGTCACCGTGCAGGCCGGCATCCTGCGGCTGCTCGACCGGCTGCGGCGGGAGCAGGACCTCGCCGTGGTGGTCATCACGCACGACCTCGGCGTGATGTCCGCGGTGAGCGACCGGATCTGCGTCATGTACGGCGGGCGGGTCGCCGAGGTCGGCCCGCGCGAATCCGTGCTGACCGGGCCCCGCCACCCCTACACCCGCGGCCTGCTCGACGCGCTGCCGCACCCGGAGGGCGGGGCGGCCGCGCTGCGGCCGATCCCGGGCAGCCCGCCGCCGCTGGGCCAGATCCCGGACGGCTGCCCGTTCCATCCGCGCTGCGCCTTCGCTGTGCCGAGCTGCCGCACCGAACGCCCGGAGCCGGCCCCGGCCGGCGCCGGCCACGCGGCCGCCTGCCCGCCCGACCCGTTGAAAGGCACACCGTGAGCGCCCTGCTGGAAGCCGCCGGGCTCGCCGTGGAGTACCACCGCCGCGGCGCACCGACCCTGCGCGCGGTCGACGGGGTCGACCTGAGCCTGCGCCGCGGCGAGATCCTCGGCCTGGTCGGCGAGTCCGGCTGCGGCAAGTCGACGCTGGGCCGGGCCATGGTCGGGCTACTGCCCGCGGCCGCGGGCGAGGTCCGCTTCGACGGCCGCCCCGTCGGCCGGCTGGGCCGGCGGCGGCGCCCGCGCGAGCTGCGCCGGCTGCAGATGGTCTTCCAGGACCCGTACGCGTCGCTCAACCCCCGCCGCCGCATCGGCGACCAGATCGGCGACGGCTACGTGCTCGACGGCCAGGCCCGCCCGGCTGCCGCGCGCCGGGCCGGCGAGCTGCTGGAGCGGGTCGGGCTGCCGGCCGACGCCGCCGGGCGCTACCCGCACGAGTTCAGCGGCGGGCAGCGGCAGCGCATCGCGATCGCCCGCACCCTGGCCGCCGGGCCGAGCTGCATCATCGCCGACGAGCCGATCAGCGCCCTGGACGCCTCCGCCCAGGCGGCCGTGGCCAACCTGCTCGTCGCGCTGGTCCGCGAGCTCGACATGGGCCTGGTGTTCATCTCGCACGACCTGTCGGTGGTCCGCCAGATCGCCGACCGCACCGCCGTCATGTACCTCGGCCGGGTCGTCGAGGTGGGTCCGACGCAGCAGCTGTGGTCGGCGCCCGCCCACCCCTACACCCGGGCGCTCGTCTCGGCCATCCCGCGCGCCGACGGCGCCGGCGCGCTCCCGGTCGAGCTGCCCGGCGACGTGCCCGACCCCGCGCGGCCGCCGTCCGGCTGCCGGTTCCACCCGCGCTGCCCGTTGGCGCTGCCGGAGTGCGCCCGGCACGACCCGCCGCTGGCCGCGCTCGCCGGCGCCCGGGCGGCCGCGTGCGTGCTGCAGAGCCCCGGTTCCGCGGCCCGCCCGCTTCCGCCGACGAAGGAGTGACCCGCAGTGGTACTGGCTGAGCTGACCGAGCTGTTCTGGTCCTGGCGCCTGGCCCGCGCCCCGCGCACCCGCGACGACATCACCCGCGTGGTGCGCCCGGCCGGCTGGCGCCCGGCCTGGGACGCCGCGAGCGTCGCCGACGACCGGCGGTTCCTGGCCGGGATCGAGGAGCGGCTGGATGCGGTCAAGCCGGCGGAGGATCCCGCGGTGGAGGTACCGCGGCGGCTGCTCGGCTCGGCCACCGCCCGGGCGCGCTGGGAGCTCGACATCCTGCGCAGCTGGCGGCGCGACCCGTGGTTCTACCTCGACCAGACGCTCGGCCACATCTACGACGCGCTGCTGGCGCCCGGCGAGTTCGGCGCCGAGCGCAGCGCCGACGTGGTGGCCCGGCTGGGCTGGATCCCGGCGACGCTGCAGGCCGCCCGGGAGAACCTGGCGACCACCGCCACCCGCGAGTTCGCCGAACTCGCCCTGCGCGACAGCGCCGACGCACCGCAGCAGCTGCGCACCGCGATCGACCTCCTCGCGCCGCACCTCGACGAGGCCGCGCGCGACGCCGCCCGGACGGCCGCGGACGCCGCCGCGGACGCGCTCGCCGCCTGGCGGGAGTGGCTCGCCGAGCGGCTGCCCGAGCTGCCGCCGCACGAGCCGGTCGGCCCGGAGGCGTTCGGCTTCTTCCTGCACTGCGTGGCGCTGCTGCCGTACTCCACCGCGGAGATCCTCGCCCTCGGCGCGCAGGAGCGGGACCGGGCCACGGCGTTCGAGCTGTTCGAGCGGGCCCGCTCCGGCCCGCCGCAGTGGCCCGCGCCGCCCGCCTCGGCGCAGGAGCAGTCGGACGCGCAGCGGGCGGCGGAGCTGTCCGTCCGGGCCTTCTACACCGACCGCGGCCTGCTGTCCCAGCCGGAGACGCTGCGGCACTACCGCAACCTGCCCCGGCCCGACTACCTGGAGCCGCTGCGCTGGCTCGGCGTCAGCGACGACCTCACCGACGAGCACCGCCTCGACCGCGACGGCATCAGCTACGTGCCGGCGCCCGGCCCCGACCTGCCGTACTTCTACCGCGCCAACGCCGCCGACACCCGGGCCGGGATCATCCACGAGGGCGCCCACTACCAGCAGCTCGCGCTGACCTGGCGGCACCCCGACCCGGCGCACCGCCGCTTCTACGACTCGGTGCCCAACGAGGGCATCGCCTTCTACAACGAGGAGATGACGCTGCAGGCCGGCCTGTTCGACGACGCGCCGCTGACCCGCGCCATCGTCTACAACTTCATGCGGCTGCGGGCCATCCGGGTCGAGGTCGACGTGAAGCTCGCGCTGGGGGAGCTGGACATCGCGGGCGCCGCGAACGTGCTGCGCGACCAGGTGCCGATGGACGCCGAGACCGCCCGCGAGGAGGCCGCGTTCTTCGCCGCCACGCCCGGGCAGGGCCTGTCGTACCAGGTCGGCAAGGTCCAGCTGACCCGGCTGCTGGCCGACGCGGCCCGCCGCGGCGGCGACGGCTTCGACCTGCGCGCCTTCCACGACGCGGTGTGGTCCGACGGCAACCTGCCCCTGGCGGTGCAGCGCCTGGGGCTGCTCGCCGACGCGGGCGAGCTGGCCCGCGCCGACGCGCTCGCCGCCGCCGCGGTCGACCTGCGCCGCCTCGCCGAGGACCTCCTCGACGCCATCACCGCCGGCGACCTCGGGCGGCTCGACCGGCTCTACGCCGACGACGTGCGGGTGTGGCACAACCACGACGGGATCGGCCGGGACAAGGCCGAGAGCATCGAGGCGGTGCGGCTGCTCGCCGGGCAGTATGAGGGCTTCCGCGCCACCGACGTGCGCATCGACGTGCTCGGCGACGGCTACGCGCAGCGCTGCGTCTACCGCGGGCGGGACCGGCACACCGGCGCGGAACTCGCCGTCGACGCGATGATGCGGGTCGACGTGCGGGCCGGGCGGATCGTGCGGATCGAGGAGTACACCGACCCGGCCCAGGACCCGGGCGAGCCGCCGGCGCGGTTCCGTGACGGCGGCGGCTGGGAGACCGACGCCGGCTACTCCCGCGCCGCGCGGGAGGGCGACGCCATCGCGGTGAGCGGCACCACCGCCCACGGCCCCGACGGAGCGGCCCTCCACCCGGGCGACACCTACGCGCAGACCGCCGAGTGCCTGCGCCGGGCGATCGCGGCCGCCGAGCGGCTGGGCGGCGCGCGGACCTCGGTGCTGCGCACCCGGCTGCTGCTCGCCCCGGCGGCGGACTGGCGGGAGGCGGCCCGGGCCCACGCCGACCTGCTCGGCGACGTGGCGCCGGCCAACAGCACCTACGTCGTCGGCGGGCTGATCGGCGAGGGCTTCCTGGTCGAGGTCGAGCTCGACGCCCGGGCGGCCCGGCGATGACGTACTCGCTGCGGGTCAACAACGACCTCGACGCCGCCACCCTGGTCGAGGTCGCCCGGCGGGCCGAGCGGTACGGCTTCGACCAGCTGTGGGTCTCCAACGACCTGTTCCTGCGCTCCGCGCCGGTGCTGCTCGGCGTGCTGGCCGCCAAGACGGACCGGATCCGGCTCGGCGTCGGCATCATGAACCCCTACTCGGTGCACGTCGCCGAGATCGTCATGATGGCCGCCACCATGCAGGAGGCGACCGGCGGACGCTTCCTGCTCGGCGTCGCCGCCGGCTCGGCCGAGTTCCTGGCCTGGGCCGGGATCGAGCGGGACCGGCCGCTGGCGAAGACGGCGGAGACGGTCCGGGTCGCGCGGGCGCTGCTCGGCGCCGGCGAGGCCGAGGCCGGCAAGCTGCCGGACTGGTTCGGCCCGCTCTCGGCGCTGCGCTTCCCGCTGGTGCGGCCGGTTCCGGTGTACGTCGGGGGCATGAGCCCCAAGATGCTCCAGCTCGCCGGGCGGCTCGCCGACGGCGTGCTGCCGCTGCTCTACCCGCCCGAGCACTTCACACAGGCCCGGGCCCAGGTGCTGCGCGGCGTGGCGGACGCCGGCCGGTCACCGTCCGATGTGGACATCCCGGCCTGCTTCTGGGTGTCGGTCGCCGACGACGCCGAGGCCGCCCGGGACGCCCTGGCCGCCAAGATCGCCTACTACGGGCCGTCGTTCGCGCCGTACCTGCTCGCCCGGGCCGGCCTCTCCGTCGCGGACTTCGCCCCGGTCACGGCGGCGCTGGAGCGCGACGGCCTGGCCGCGGCGACCCGGCTCGTCGACGACGCGATGCTGGCCCTGGGCATCACCGGCAGCGTGGCGCAGGTCGTCGAGCGGTGCCGGGCGCTGCGGGCGGCCGGCGCCACCCACCTGTCGTTCGGCCCGCCGCTCGGCCCGGACGTGTGCGCGGCGGTCGACGTGCTCGGCGCCGAGGTCCTGCCGGCCCTCGCGGCGGGACCTTCGCCCCTGTCGTGAGGGCCGCGGTGGCCGCATCGTGGGTGCATGACCGGCGTCTCGGGGCCGATCGACCGGCTCAGCTCGTTCGATCTGACCAACCTCGCGGTCGAGGCGCCGGACACCCCCATGCACGTCGGGCTGATCGCGGTGCTCGACGGCCAGACGCTGCTCGACGCGGACGGCGGGGTGCGCCTGGCCGAGATCCGCGCGCGGGTCGCCGACGGCCTGCGGGCCGTGCCCCGGCTGCGCAAGGTCGTCCACCGCCCCGGCCCCCTGGCCGGCCGCCCACTGTGGGTCGACGATCCGTCCTTCCGCATCGAGCGGCACGTCTCGCACGTTGCGCTCGGCCCGTCCGGCGACTTCGGCCCGTCCGGCGACTTCGGCCCGTCCGGTGGCCTCGGCTCGTCCGGTGGCCTCGGCTCGTCCGGTGGAGACGACCGGCTGCTGCGGCTCGCCGAGCGGCTGATGGAGCCGCTGCTGGAGCGCTCCCGGCCGCTGTGGCGGCTCTGGGTGGTGACCGGGCTGCCGGAGGGCCGGCTGGCCGTGGTGGTCAAGCTGCACCATGCGGTCGGCGACGGCATCGCCGCGACCCGGCTCATCGGCGCGCTGCTGGACCCGCCGCCCGCCCCGGCCGGGGCGCCGCCCTGGATCCCGGCGCCGCCGCCGAGCTGGCGGGACGCGGTGGCCGAGCGGTTCCGGCGGGGTCGCCGCGGTGGCCGGCGCCGCGGGCAGGGAGCCCGCGGCGTCTGGCGGTCGCTGCGGGAGATCACCGTGGCACCCCGCACGTCGCTGAACGCCCCGATCGGCGCCGGGCGGCGGCTCGGCGTGTTCCGGCTCGACCTGGCCGAGGCCAAGGCGGTCGCGCACGCGGCCGGCGGCAAGGTCAACGACGTGCTGCTGGCCGTGATCGCTGGCGGGCTGCGGGACGTCCTGCGGGCCCGCGGCGAGCCGGTCGAGCGCCTCGAGCCGCGCGTCGCCGTGGCCGTCTCCCTGCGCGGCCCGGGCGAGCAGGCGGCCGACGGCAACTACAACGGCAGCGTCGTGGTGCGCCTGCCGCTGGGCGGCGCCGACCCCGCCGCGCGGCTGCGCGCCGTGACCGCCGCGACCGGCCGGGCCAAGCGCCAGCAGACCGCCGTCGCCCAGCAGCACTTCATGACCCTCGCCGCCCGCACCGGCCTGGCCCGGCCGCTCAGCCGCGGCCAGCGGATGATCAACCTGGTGGAGAGCAACGTGCCGGGCCCGCCCGCGCCGGTGCGGATCCTCGGCGCTCCGGCGCTGGAGCTGGTGCCGGTCGGGGCCATCGCCGGCAACATGACGATCACCTTCCTGGCCCTGTCCTACGCGGGCCGGCTCGTCGTCACCGCGGTCGCCGACCGCGACCGGTTCCCGGACCTGCCGGTCGTGCTGGCCGGCATGGCCCGCGAGTGGGCCGCCCTGCGCGCCGCCGGCGATCGGCCCGGGTATGTGGTGTTCCGGATCGACGACTAGGGAATACCTGTTACCGGCGGACGTCGATGGTGGGCCGAAAGGCCCTGCTGGCCGGTCCGCCACGGGCTTAGCGTGAGGTCGTGGGCGCCGGCCGGGAGGCGGCGCCGGGACTGAGGAGGTCGTGATGCGACAGGTGAACGGTGGTCGGGTGGTGGTCGGGATCGAGGATTCGCTCACCGGGCTGCGCGCGCTGCGCGTCGCGGTGGCCGAGGCTCGGCGGCGCGGTGCCCAGCTGCACGCGCTGCGCTCGTGGACGCTGCCCAGCAGCGGCGCGGGCGCGACCGGCAGCTGGTACGACGAGCTGGAGCGGGCCGCGTCCGCCGAGATCATCGTCGCGTTCGACAAGACCATGGGCGGTGTGCCCCGCGACGTCGAGGTGGTCACCCGCACGGTGCTCGGCCGGGCCGGCAAGGAGCTGGTGCGCTACGCCGACCGCGACGACGACACGCTGGTCGTCGGCGCGCAGGACGGCGGCCGGCTGCGGCGGCTGCTGCGCCGGTCGGTGTCGCGCTACTGCGTCGGGCACGCCCGCTGCCCGGTGCTGGTCGTGCCGCCCGACACGTTCGCACGGCAGGCGCGGCGCGAGGGGATGGACCGCGCCATCCGGCGGGACCTGTCGACGCTGAACGGCTAGTCTTTGGCTGTTGCTAGTCTTTGGCTCTTCAGTTGCTAGTCTTTGGCTCTTCGCTTCGCTTGAGCGCTGGTGGGGGGGTTCCCACCCCACACCCCCCATGCCCGCTTCGCGGGCACTTTTGTCGCGCTTCGCGCCCCTGCGTCTCCCGGCCCATACCCCCTTTGGCTCTTCGCTTCGCTTGAGCGCTGGTGGGGGGGTTCCCACCCCACACCCCCCATGCCCGCTTCGCGGGCACTTCTGTCGCGCTTCGCGCCCCTGCGTCTCCCGGCCCATACCCCCTTTGGCTCTTCGCTTCGCTCGATCGCTGGCCGGGGGTTCCCACCCAACACCCCTGCCCGCTTCGCGGGCACTATTTCTGCGCTTCGCGCCGCTGGGTCTCCCGACCCTCGGGGGCGTGGTGGACGGTGTGGATGGCGCACCCGCTGGGCACTGCGCGGGCGGGCCGGGCGGATGTAAGTCTCCGTGATCATGATGTCTGCGGTGGTCGCATACCGGGTTTGCTGTGATCCTGGAGACTTTCGGTACACGGGGGTACATCAGCGCTCCGTGATCATGAAAAACGCTTGGTGTCGGTGCCAGTTGCGCATGATCGCGGAGACTTCTGGTCGCTGCGGCGTGCAGCGACCGATGGGTGGGACGTGATCGCCGGCCGTGCCCGCCCTGGGAAGGGCAGGTCGGGCACCACGCCCCCATGCTCGGCCGGTTCGCGGGGGCGGGCTCAGAGGTCGTTGCCGGCGTAGGACAGGTTGAAGCTCTTGTTGACCAGGGGGAAGTCCGCGACGATCGTGCCGCTCAGGGCTACCGGCAGGGCGGGCCAGTTGAGGAAGGACGGGTCGACGACCTTGACGCGGGTCAGGCGGCCGGCGGGGTCCAGTTCTACTCGGTGCACGATGGTGCCGCGCCAGCCCTCGGCTATGCCGACGCCGGAGGATGAGGGGGTGCGTGGGGGCGGTCCGTCGGGCGTGGGCCATGCGCTGGTGGTGCCGGGGGCGACGGTCGGGAGTAGGGCGTCGAGGACCGCTAGGGAGGCGTCGATCTCGGCGGACCGCTGCCGGAAGCGGGCCAGGACGTCGCCGGTGTCGTGGGTGAGTGCGGTCAGCAGGTCGGGCAGCCCGGCGCTGGTGAGGGCGCCGTCGGGGTGGTCGAGACGGGCGTCGGTGGGCAGGCCGCTGGCCCGGGCCACGTAGCCGAGCGTGCCGAGGTCGCGGGCCTGCTCCGTGGTGAGTACGGCGGTGCCGGTGAATCGTTCGGCGACCAGCGAGTTGCCCAGGGCTAGCGCGACGACCTCGCGGATGTCGGCGCCGATGGCGGCCAGCCGCGCCGGGTCGGGGACGCTCGTGAGCGTGGCGCCGCCGGGACGGACGCCGCCGCGCAGGAGCCGGTGGCCGGTGGTGTCGCGGTTCAGCCGGAGCAGGGCCTCGCGGATCCGCAGCGCGTGGGCGTTGAGGACGCCGTGCCCGACGTCGTTGCACAGTGCGCCGATGTCGCCGACGTGGTTGTACAGCCGCTCCAGCTCCAGCAGGACCGCCCGCATGCGCAGGGCCTCGGCCGGGACCTCGACGCCGAGTGCGTCCTCGACGGCGCGGCAGTAGGCCAGGGCGTGGCCGACGGCGGTGTCGCCCGAGACGCGCTCGGCCAGCGGCAGCCCGGCCGGCACCTCGCGGCCCTCGAACAGCCGCTCGATGCCCTTGTGGACGTACCAGAGGCGGGCCTTGAGCTTCAGGATCGTCTCGCCGACGACGGAGAAGCGGAAGTGCCCGGGCTCGATCAGCCCGGCGTGGACCGGGCCGACCGGGATCTCGTACACCCCGGGCCCCTCCACGGTGAGGAACGGGAACGGCTCGTCGGAGTCGCCGAAGGCGGGCGGCGGGCCGGCGTCGCGGCGCAGCGGATACCAGCCGGAGGGCCAGTGCGGGTGGCGCACGAGCCGGCGGGGCAGCGGGTGGCCGGTCGGGCGGATGCCGTAGAGGTCGTGCATCTCGCGCTCGAAGCGCCCGGCCGGGAAGGACAGCCCGGCCAGGGTCGGCACCTGCGGGTCGGCCCGGTCGACGGGCAGGTGCAGCTCCACCCGCCGGTCGGGGCCGGCGGCCAGGAAGAGGTACACGGCGCGCAGCGCGTCGCCGTCGTCGTGCGCGGCGACCAGGGCCAGCCGGTACCCCTGATCCAGCAGCGCCGCAGCGTCGGCGGCCAGGGTGTCCGCGGCCACCACCGCGGCCGTGACGGCGGCGGTCATGACGCTCCGGCTGCGGCGGCCGCGGCCTGCAGCAGGTCGTTCACCGGCCCGAGGGCGATGCCGAGGGCGGCCACCCCGAGCAGCCCGGCGATCAGCGGCACGGCGGTCGTCACCGGCAGGGCGGCGGCCGGGTCGGCGGGGCGCGGCGGGCCCAGCAGCATCCGCCCGGTGTGCCCGGCCATCGCCACGAACGCGGCCAGCACCAGGGCGAACGCGACGGCGACCGCCCAGGTCAGCCCGGCGCCGGCGGCGGCCCGGGCGATGCCGAGCTCGCTGGCGAACAGCGCCGCCGGCGGGAAGCCCAGCAGCGCGACGACCGCGAGGCCGAACAGCCCGCCCAGCAGCGGCATGCGGGCGGCCAGGGCGCGCACGTCGGCGATCCGGCTGCTGTGGTGGCGGTGCAGGATGTGCCCGGAGGACAGGAAGGCGACGGTCTTGGCCAGGCCGTGGCCGGCCATGTGCAGCAGCAGCGCGGCGACCGCCAGGCGGCTGCCGATCGCGGCGGCCAGGGCGATGAGGCCCATGTGCTCCATCGAGGAGTAGGCCAGCATCCGCTTCAGGTCGCGCTGGGCGATGAGCAGCACCGCGGCCAGCGCGAGCGTGGCCAGCGCCATGATCAGCAGCAGGGTGCGCAGGTAGCCGCCGCCGAGCGCGGGGTCGGCGACCGCCTTGACCCGCAGCACCGCGTAGAGCGCCACCGGCAGCAGCACGCCGGACATCAGCGCGGAGACCGGGGCGGGCGCCTGCGAGTGCGCGTCGGGCAGCCAGGCGTGCAGCGGGATGAGCCCGGCCTTGGCGCCGAACCCGACGACGGCCAGGCCCACGGCGATGCGGGTGACCGCGGGGTCGAGCCGGTCGGCGCGGGCGGTGAGCGCGGCCCAGTCCAGCGCGCCGATGCCGGACAGCCCGGCGTGCCGGGCGGCGGCGTAGAGCAGCACCAGGCCGAGGAAGGCCACCGCGATGGCGGCCGAGCAGATCACCACGTACTTCCAGGCCGCCTCCAGCGCCGGGCGGTCGCGGCGGTGCCCGACCAGGAACGCGGTGACGATGGTGGTCGCCTCGACCGCGACCCACAGCACGCCGAGGTTGCCGGCCAGCACGGCGGTGGCCATCGCGGCGACGAACAGGTGCAGCAGGATGCCGTACCAGCGGGCGCGGCGGCGGCTGTCCTGTCCGGCGACGAGGTACGCCGGGGAGGCCCAGCAGGCCAGCAGCGCGACCGCGCCGACGCCGAGCAGCATCCACGCGGACAGGGCGTCGGCGCGCAGCAGGCCGCCCACGGCGCGCGCCGGCCCGTCGCGGGTGACGGTGACGGCCAGGGCGATCGCGTCGGCGCCGAGCAGCGCGGTGGTGAGCACGCCCGCCCAGGCGGTGCTGCGGTGCCGCCAGCCGGCGACGGCGTAGCACACCGCCGCGGCGAGCGGCAGCAGGATCGGGGCGAGCAGCAGCAGGGCGGTCATCAGTCGTGCAACTCCCGCAGTTCGTCCAGGTCGCTGCTGCCGAACGCGGCCCGCAGCCGGGTGGTGAGCACCTGCAGCACGAGGACCACGAGCAGCAGGTCGAAGGAGACGCCAAGCTCCACGATCAGCGGCACGCCGGCCGCGGCCAGGAACGCGGTGGCGGTGATCCCGTTGTCCAGCAGCAGGAACCCGACCACCTGCGACAGCGCGCGGCGGCGGGTGACCAGCGCGAAGAAGCCGATCAGCACGACCGCGACGGCCGCCGGCAGGATCGCGCTGGACGGCGACGGCGCGAGCGCGACCAGCGGCCGGGTGACGGCGTAGGCGAGCAGGGTCAGCCCGGCCGCGGCGAGCAGGGACGCGGCGGTGTTGACCACGGGCCGGGTCTCGCGCGCCTCGGCGGCCGGGCCGCCCAGCGCGCGGCGGACCAGGTAGGGCAGCACGCCGGCCCGCAGGACGCCCAGGCCGGCGCCGACGAGGACCAGTTCGAGGCTGTCCCGGTGTACCCCGATGATCGCGACAATCGCGGCCAGCGCGGCTCCTTGCAGCCCGAACAGGCGGATCATCGGCGCGACCTGGTGGCGCCACAGCACGCCGATCGCGGTGAGCAGGAACAGGCCGGCGGCCAGGTCGAGATAGAGGGGGTACGTGCGGTCGGTCATGTGTGGCCTATGCCAGGAAGAAGGAGGAGGTGACGGCGAGCAGGGCGAGCACGAACGAGCCGGCGAGTAGCTCCGGGACCCGGAACAGCCGCAGCTTGGCGATGAACACCTCGGCCGCGCCCAGCCCGGCGCCGAGCACGCCGACCTTGGCCGCGAAGGCGACCAGCGCCAGCGGCAGCCCGGCGAGGCCCGCTCCGGCGATGCCCCAGGGGGCGAACAGCGAGGCGAGCAGGCCCAGCAGGACGGTGAGCCGGATCGAGGACGCCCACTCGACGAGCGCGAGGTCGGTCCCGGCGTACTCGAGCACCATCGCCTCGTGGATCATGGTCAGCTCCAGGTGGGTGGACGGGTTGTCCACCGGCAGCCGGCCGGTCTCGGCCACCACCACGATCGCCAGCGCGGCGGCGGCCAGCAGGCTCGCCGGTGAGGCGACCCGCGGCGGGTCGTGCAGCGTGGCGGTGACGACCTCGGCCAGGTTCGTGGAGCCGACCCGGGCCGACAGCGCGAGGACCGAGACCAGGATGGTCGGCTCGACCAGGGCCAGGACGGTGATCTCGCGGCTGGCGCCCATGCCGCCGAATGCGGTGCCGGTGTCCAGGGCGGCGAGGGCGAGGGTGACCGTACCGAGGGCGAGTAGGCCCACGACGGCGAAGAGGTCCGCGGCGGGGTCCAGCGGCGAGGCGGTGGTCAGCAGCGGTACCACCGCCGCCAGCACCAGCGAGGTGCCCATCAGCAGCAGCGGGCCGAGCCGGAAGGCCCAGCCGGTGCCGGTCGGCGTGGCCGGCGCCCGGCGCAGCAGCTTGCGCAGGTCGCGCCACGGCTGGCCGACGCCCGCACCGGCCCGGCCCTCCAGCCGGGCCCGGACCTGGCGCATGACGCCGATCAGCAGCGGGCCGCCGGCGGCCACCGCGAGCACCTGCAGGGCGGTGGCGGCCAGCCGGGCGGCGGTGTCGGCGCTCATCGGGTGACCGCCAGCACGAGCAGCAGGCCGGTGACGCCGACGAACCCGTAGGCCAGGTAGCGGTGCACGCTGCCGTTGGCCAGCACCGGTCCCAGCCGGCCCACCCGGCGGGCGGCGGCCAGCAGCGGCGCGTAGAGGCCGTGCTCGACGCGGTCGGGCACGCGGGCCTGGTAGGCGACCCGGGCCACCAGGTACGCCGACTCGGCGTGCGGGGTGACGTCGACGTCGGTCTCGGGGGCCAGCACGTCGTCGAAGACCCGCTGCATCGGCTCGGCGAACGACGTGGCGGTGTACTGCATGCGCGCCGTCGGCGGACCGGCGCCGCAGTCCCACAGCGCCACCTCGCGGCGCCGCGCGGCCCGGGCCGCGCCCAGCCGGGCCAGCCCGAGCGCCAGGACCGCGCCGGCCACCAGGGCGGCGGCGATGACCAGCGGCGACATGGTGCTCGCGATGCCCGCGAGGCGCAGGCTCACCGTGCCCCCGGCGACCTCCGCCGGGGCGTGCAGGGCGGCGCCCGCGGCCCGCGACAGGGCCGGGCCGAGCGCCGTGGGGGCCAGCGCGAGCGCGGCGCAGGCGGCGGCGAGGACGCCCATCGGGGCGAGCATCGAGCCCGGCGACTCCCGCGCCGCGGCGGCCGCGTCGCCGCGGGGGCGGGCGAAGAAGCCGACGCCGAGCGCCTTGACGAAGGTGGCGACCGCGAGCCCGGCGGTGAGCGCCACCACGGCGACCGCGAGGGGCATCGCGACGGCGATCACCACGCCGCCGGAGGGCAGCGCGTGGACCAGGGACTGCAGCAGCAGCCACTCGGAGACGAAGCCGTTGCCCGGCGGCAGCGCCGAGGCGCCCAGCGCCCCGACGGCGAACAGGGCGGTGGTGACCGGCATCCGCGGCCGCAGCCCGCCGAGCGCGTCGAGGTCGCGGGTGCCGGTGGCGCGCAGCACCGAGCCGGCCGCCGCGAACAGCAGCGCCTTGAAGGCGGCGTGGTTGAGCACGTGCAGCAGCGCCGCGGTCAGGGCCAGCGCGGCCAGGGCCGGCGCGCCGGTGGCCCGCAGCACGCCGGCCGCGCCCAGGCCGAGGAAGACCAGGCCCATGTTCTCCACCGTCGAGTAGGCCAGCAACCGCTTGAGGTCGGCCGCGACGGCCGCCTGCAGGATGCCGTAGAGCGCGGAGAGCGCGCCGGCCGCGAGGACGGCCAGCCACCACCAGCGGGAGCCGCCGCCGAGCAGGTCGAACCCGACCCGGATCACGCCGTACACCCCGAGGTTGACCATGCCGGCGGACAGCATCGCCGACACCGGGCTCGGCGCCTCGGCGTGCGCCCGGGGCAGCCACACGTGCAGCGGCACCAGGCCCGCCTTCGACCCGAACCCGGCCAGCACCAGCACGAACACGGTGCCGCGGGCGGCGGGGGAGAGGTGGGCGGCGCGCAGCTGCGCGAACGAGTCGCCGCCCGCCTGCGCGGCGTAGAGGACCAGGCCGAGCAGGATCGCGACGAACCCGGCGTGGGTGAGTGCGGCGTACCATCCGCCGGCCTCGGCCACCGCCGGGCGGGCCCGGTGCTCGGCCAGCACCAGCACCAGGGACGCGAGCGCCATCAGCTCCCACAGCACCAGCAGCGTCGACACGCTGGCCGCGGCCGGGACCAGCAGCAGCGCGGCGGCGAAGACCGGCAGCGCCACGGCCGTCGCCCGCCCGGCCGGGCCGTGCCCGTGGCCGGCGTAGCCGATGCCGTAGACCGCCGCGACCGCGACGACCCCGCCGGTCACCGCGGCGAACCAGCCGCCCAGCGGGTCGAGCTCGAGCCGAACCCCGGCCAGCGGCAGCACGCCCGGCAGCGTCGCGGCGAACGACCCGCCGCGCAGGGCGGCGACGCCGGCGACCAGCCCGGCCACGCCGATCCCGGCGGTGGTGGCGCCGGCGAGCCCGGGCCGGACCCGCCCGGGCGCGGCAAGTGCGGTGAGCATCCCGGCCACGGCCAGGGCGCAGACGGCCGCGAGTGACACCGCGATGACGTTCACCGGCCGGTCAGCCCGCGCAACGCGGCCACGATGGCCTCCGGCTCGGGCGGGCAGCCGGGCACCACCACGTCGACCGGCACCACGTCGGCAACACCGCCGTGCACGCCGTAGCCGCCGGCGAACTCGCCCGCGCCCGCCGCGCAGTCGCCGACGGCCACCACGATCGTCGGCGGCGACACCGCCTCGAACGTGCGCCGCAGCGGCACCGCCATGTTGCGCGTCACCGGGCCGGTCACCAGCAGCGCGTCGGCGTGGCGGGGCGAGGCGACCAGCCGGGCGCCGTAGCGCTCGGCGTCGTGCACCGGGCCGAACGCGGACCCGATCTCGATCTCGCACCCATTGCAGGACCCGGCGTCCACGTGCCGCAGCTGCACCGACCCGGCCAGCGCGGCCGCCTTGGGGCAGGACGGCCCGGCCGGGCGGGCGGGCGCGGGCTCGGCGACCCGCCCGGTCCGGCGGATCTTGCGCCAAAGGTCGAACACGGCCATCGTCGTGCCTCGCTTCAGGGCTGGTTGGGGGCGGGCTCGCGCAGGTCGGCCAGCAGCTCCGCCTGGCCGGAGATGACCTCGGTGAGGATCCGCCGGGCCACCGTGAGCAGCTCGGCGACCTGCGGGCTGACCAGTGAGTAGTAGACCGCCGAGCCCTCCTTGCGGAAGGTGATCAGCCCGGACCGGCGCAGCACCGCGAGGTGCTGGGAGAGGTTCGTCGGCTCCACGCCGACCTCGGGCAGCATCTCGCCGGGGGAATGCTCGCGCTCGGACAGCAGCTCGAGGATGCGGATGCGGGCCGGATGGCCGAGGTTCTTGAAGAACTCCGCCTTGACCTGGTACAGCGGCTTGTCCATCGGCATCAGCATTTCATCACTTGCGAACTTTCGCAACTCTGCAGGTCCCGGCGCTTGACTGTGACGTTACGTCACAGTCGAGACTTGGGACATGCGCATCAGCGAGCTGGCGGAACTGGCCGGCTCGACCGTCCGCACGATCCGCTACTACCACCAGATCGGCCTGATCCCGGTGCCGCCGGCCCGCCACGGCCGCCGCGACTACGACCTGACGCACCTGGCCCGGCTGGTCCGGATCCGCTGGCTCGCGCAGGCCGGCATCCCGCTGGCGACGATCGCGGCGATGCTCGGCGACGAGCCGCCGCCCGCCGCCGCGCCGGACCCGGCCGGCGGGCGCCACGAGTCGGTGCTCGCCGACCTGCGGGCGAGCGTGGCCGCCCTCGACGCGCAGCTCGCCGACCTGCGGGCGCAGCGGGAGCGCATCGCCGGGCTGATCGCCGCCGTCGAGCGCGACGGCCACCTCTCCCCGATGCCGGCGGCCCTGGTGCGCTTCTACGACCGACTGGAGGCGGAGGCCGGCGACGAGCACGTGCGCCGGGTGATCCGCCGCGAGCGCGACTTCATGGAGCTCGCGTTCTACCGCGGCGACATGCCGCCGGAGTCCGCGGTCGTCTACGAGCGGATCACCGAGGTCCAGCTCGCCGAGAGCCGCATGCTGTTCGACCGGATCGCCGAGCGCGCCAGCCGCCGCGACGAGCCCGGCCCGCACGAGATCGCGCAGATCGTCGACGCCGTCGTCGACCGGCTCACCCGCCAGCTCGGGCCGGACCTGCCGGCGCTGGCCCGCTCCATCGACCTCGGCGTCGCCCGGCGCGCCGCCGACCTGTACGTCCGGCTCAGCGACGCCCGGATGCGCCCCGTGCAGCGGGCCATCGCCGACGCGATCCTGAGCGTCATCGAGAAAGGGCAAGTGGAGTGACAGACCCCGTCATCGACGTCCGCGGGCTGGTGAAACGATTCGGGACGTTCGCGGCGGTCGACGGCCTCGACCTGAGCGTCGTCGGCGGCACGGTGCACGGCTTCCTCGGGCCCAACGGCGCCGGGAAGTCCACCACGATCCGCGTCCTGCTCGGCCTCTACCGGGCCACCGCCGGCCACGTGCGCGTCCTGGGCCTCGACCCGGCCGAGCGCGCGGCCGAGGTCACCCGCCGGATCTCGTACGTGCCCGGCGAGGTCATCCTCTGGCCCAACTTCACCGGCCAGGAGGTCCTCGACGCCCTGGCCGGCCTGCGCGGGCGCCGCGACGCCGAGGCCGAGCGGCGGCTGGCCGACGACTTCGCGCTGGACACCCGCAAGCTCGTGCGCACCTACTCCAAAGGCAACCGGCAGAAGGTGGTCCTCATCGCCGCCTTCGCCGCCCCCACCGACGTGCTCGTGCTCGACGAGCCCACCTCCGGGCTCGACCCGCTGATGGAGGAGCTGTTCCAGCGGTGCGTGCGCGACGCGGCCGCGGCCGGGCGCACGGTCCTGCTCTCCAGCCACATCCTGGCCGAGGTCGAGGAGCTGTGCGACGCGGTCACCATCATCAAGGACGGCAAGCTGGTCGAGTCGGGGCGGCTGGCCGACATGCGCCACCTCGCCGCCTCCACGATCACGGCCAAGCTGCCCCGCGACCAGAGCGTCGCCGTCGCGCAGCGGCTGCGCGGGCTGGGCGTGGCCGCCGAGCCCGACGACGGCGTCGTGCGGCTCAGCGTGGCCCGCACGCTGGTGCCCGCCGTGCTCGGCGTGCTCGCCGAGACCGGCGCCGAGGACATCACCTGCACCCCGGCGAAGCTCGAGGACCTGTTCCTGCGGCACTACGCGGTGGCGGCGCGATGAGCCTCACGCTGCTGCTCCTGCGCCGGTACCGGCTGATGCTGGGCTCCTGGCTGGTCCTGCTGGTCGGGGTGTGCGCCGGCACCGTCCGGGCCTACCAGGACACCTACGCGACCGGCGAGCAGCGCCGGGCGGCCGTCGCCCTGGCGCAGCACAACCGGGCCACCACCCTGCTCTACGGCAAGCTGCCCGACCCCGGCACGCCCGGGCAGATGTACGCCTGGGAGATCGGCGCCATCGTGACCATCCTGGCCGCCGTGATGGCCGTGCTCGTCGCGGTCTCGGTCACCCGCGCCGTCGAGGACGACGGCACGCTGGAGCTGCTGCGCTGCTGCGGCCTGCCACCCCGGCGGCCGCTGGTCAGCGCGCTGGTGCTGCTCGGGGCGGTCGGCGCGGTGCTGGCGCTGGGCACCGCCGTGGCGGCCGGGCTCTGGACCGGCCGGGTCGACGGCGTCACGTGGCCGGGCGCGGCCGCGTTCGGCGCGGGGGTCGGGCTGACCTTCCTGATCATGGCCGCCCTCACCACGGTCCTGGCGCAGGTCGCGCCGGCCGCCGGGCAGGCCCGCACGATCGGGGTCGCCGCGCTCGGCGTCGCGTTCGGCCTGCGCGCCTTCGCCGACACCCAGGACCGCGGCGCGCTCAACTGGTTCAGCCCGCTCGCGCTGCGCGCCACCGCCCAGCCGTTCTCCGGCAACCGCTGGTGGGTCATCCTCGGCGGACTGCTCGTCGCGGCCGGCCTGGCCGGGGTCGCGGTCGTGCTGTCCGGCCGGCGTGAGTTCGGCGCCGGCCTCGTCCGCCGCCACGACAGCCGCGGCACCCGGCTGCGCGTGCGCACCGCCGCCGGGCTGGCCGCCCGGGTCGACCGGGCCCGGCTGCTGTCCTGGACCGTGGTCGTGGCCGCCGTCGGCGCGCTGTTCTCGGCCATGGGCTCCGGCAGCGTCGAGCAGAGCCGCGAGGGCGACCTCGGCGGGTTCCTCGGCGCGCAGCTGGGCGCCGGCGATCCGGTGGCGGGCTACCTCGGCTACTGCGGCACGGTCGTCGGGATCGTGGTGTCGGTGTTCGCGGTGCTGTCGGTGACGGCGGGCGCGCAGTCGGAGCGGGCCGGGCTGACCGACGTGGTGCTCGCCAGCGGCGTGCGGCGGTGGGTGCCGGCGGCCGCGCAGGCGGCCGTCACCGCGGCCGGCTGCGCCGTCATCCTGGCCGCCACCGCCGCCCTCAGCGCGCTGATCGCGCCGCTGGTCATCGACGGGACGGACGTGGCCGGGCGGGCCCTGGCCTACGTGGCCGGGCAGTGGCCGGCCGCCGTGGCGATGACCGGGTGCACCACGCTCGTCGTCGGCCTGCGCCCGCGCCTGGCCGGGCTGGCCTGGCTGCCGCTGGCCGCCAGCGCGCTCGTCGCGCTTCTGGGCGACCTGCTGGGCATCCCGCAGCGCGTGCAGGACCTCGGGCTGTTCCGGCACGTGCCCGACATCGCCGCGCCGAGCCCGCCCACCGGCGCGCTGCTGCTGCTCGTGGCGGTGGGCGCGGTGCTGTGCATGTTCGGCGTGGCCGCCACCACCCGCCGCGACATCACCACCGGATAAGGGGCCGCCGGCGCCGATGGCTTGCTTTGCGGTTGATTCAGCTCAGGCCGTCCAGCCCCCGTCGGAAGCGATGACGGCGCCGTTGACATTGCGCGCCTCGGGGCTGCCCAGCCAGCAGATCAGCGACGCGATCTCGTCCGGTTCGGCGGTGCGCATGCCGCGCTCGAACGACTTCGCCAGCCGCTCGAACGCCCACTGCGACTTGGCGAACGCGGTCCGGCCGATGCCGGTGCGCACCCCGCCCGGGCAGACCGCGTTGGTGCGGATGCCGTCGGGCCCGTACAGGCACGCGAGGGACCGGGTCAGCCCGATCAGGCCGTGCTTGGCCGACACATACGCGGTGCCGGCGACCGAGCCGGTCAGCCCGCCGATGGAGGAGACGTTGACGATGGCGCCCTCGCCGCGGGCCTGCATGGCCGGCAGGACGGCCCGGCACAGGCGCATCGGCCCGGTCAGGTTCACCGCGATCACCCGGTCCCAGGTCTCGTCGTCGAGCTCGGTGACCGGCAGGAAGTAGTCCATGATGCCGGCCACGTTGGCGAGCAGGTCGATCCGGCCATCGGGCAGCGCGGCGACGAGCCGGTCGATGTCGGCCTGGTCGGTGACGTCCGCGGTCATCAGGCGCGCGACGAGCCCGTCGTCGGCGAGGAGCTTCTCGGTGGCGGCGAGCCCGGCGGCGTCGGTGTCACAGCCGACGACGGTCGCGCCTTCGCGGGCCAGGCGGAGGGCGGTTTCCTGACCGATGCCCGAGCCGGCCCCGGTCACCAGGGCGACCCGCCCGGAGTACCACTGCTGTGTCATGACGATCCCTCCCGGTGTTTACGGTGGTGGACGGCTTCAGCGTGATCCGTCCCCGCGCCACCGGGCAGGGACAATGGTCCCGCCACCCCCGGCCCTGCGGCACGACCTCCCCGCCCGGTCCCTCCGACGCGACCGGGCGCCCGGCCGGCCGGGCGTGGGGCTGCGGGCGAGTGCCGGGCGGGACTCGTCGGGTCGCCAAAGACTGGCGCGCAGGCGAGTGGGAGCGGGCACGTCGTGGTGCAGGGCCGAGGGGCGAGGCTGTCGGAAATGTCCGCCACTTCGTGACGGACATTTCCGACATTTCGGTTATGCCCCAAATCCTCGGCGGCGATAAGTCTCCGCGATCATGACGAACTGTCCTGCATACCACGGGTTTTTCATGATCGTGGAATCAAAATGTACCTATGGGTACCATATGTCTCCGCGATCATCGAAAACCGCCGCATCGAGCCGATCGCATGCAAGATCACGGAGACTTATGGTCGCCGCGCCAATCAACGGTGTGGCAGATGGGTCATAACCGAAATATCCGATATGTCCGTCACGGAGTGGCGGACATATCGGACTAAGCGGCGGCGACGGCGGCTTCCAGGGCGGTCACGGCAGCTTGGGCGGCGGTGACGGTGGGCGGCGAGGCGATGTCGGTGGGTGGGGCGGCGGGAGCGGAGCGGCGCAGTCAGCGTGGTTGGCGGGCTGCGGCGCGGTTGGTGGGCGGAGCGGCGCATCCAGCGCGTTCGGCGGGCGGGTCGGCGGTCGGCCCGGTGGGGCGGCGAGGGTCGGCCGGCGCGGCGGCGATGTCGGCGCCTGGTGCGGCGGGGCCGGCCGGCTGGGTTGCGACGTCGGCGGGCGGGTCGGCGGGGCCGGGCGGCGGATCGGCGGTGACGGCGGGGTTGGGGGGTGGGGTGGCGCGGGCGAGGGCGCGGAACTCGGCCGGGGGATGGCCGGTCCAGCGGCGGAACGCCCGGCGGAAGGCGCTCGCCTCGGAGAACCCCAGCCGGGTGGCCAGGCTCTCCACGGACTCGTCGCCGCGGCGCAGGCTGGCGATCGCGGCGTCGCGCAGGATCTCCTGCTTGATCTGGCCGATCGAGGTGCCGTGCTGGCGCAGCAGGCGGCGCAGGTGCTGGGTGCTCACGTTCAGCCGCGCGGCGATCTCGTCGGAGGTCGGCCAGTGCCCGCGCAGGCCCTGCTCGAGGATCCGGCGGATGTGGTCGGCCACCGTGACGCCGTAGTCCCGGGTCGCGAACCATACCCGCGGCTGGTCGCGCAGGTAGTCGGTCAGCTCCTGCTCGTCGCGGACCACCGGCGTGCTGAGCAGGGCGGCGTCGAAGGCGAACGCCAGCCGGGCGGTGGCGAAGGCGGGAGTCACGCCGAACACGATCTCGTACTGGGCGGCGTAGTCCGGCGTGGGCCACGGCAGCTCCACCGCCCGCAGCGGGATGCGGCGGCCGGCCAGCCAGCCGAGCACCCGGTGGATCAGGGTCAGCAGCAGCTCGGTGACGAAGTGGTCCGGGTCGTCCAGCCGGCTCGCGTCGATCTCGACCCGGCACAGGCCGCCGTCGATGCCGACCGACAGCGGGGGCATCGCGGGCAGGATCTGGCCGGCGCCGGCCAGCCGCTCCAGGCCCTCGCCGAGGTCGGGGACGTGGATCGCCGAGCGCATGACGAGCTGGAACAGGCCCAGCGGGGCCGGCGGGCCGAGGCCGAACAGCTCGTCGCCGGTGAGGATCCACAGCTCCTGGGTCAGCTCCGCGGCCTGGTCGATGCTCGGCGGGGTGCCGCCGTGCACCGCGTCGGGGCGGATGCCGGTGCGCCGCAGCAGCAGCGCCGGGTCGAGCCCGCGGCGCTCGGCGATGCCGAGCAGGCGCTGTACGACGATGCGGGGCAGTGGAGAGGCGGCCACGTCGCCCACGCTAACCGCTCGTGCGCGCCGCGGTCACGGATCCCGCTAGCGGCGGTACTCCTCGCCGGCCCCGTCCCGTTCCTACGGTCGAGGGGTGTCCTCCACCACCCTCTCCGCCGACCGGGCCGACCCGCCGCCCACCGCCGCGCCCGGCGCATCCGCCACCGTGCCCGTCCGCCACCGTGCCGCGCTGTTCGCCGCCGGCGCCCTCCTCACCCTGTTCGCCGCGGGCGGGCGCTGGGACATCACGCTCGCCGCCTGGCTCGCCGTCCCGCTCCTGCTGCGCTTCTCCCGCACCACCCGCCCGGCCGCCGGCCTGCCCCTGGTGTGGCTCGTCTCGGTCGGGGCCGCGCTGTGGTGGTTCTGGCAGCTGCGGGTCCCGCTCGCGCCGCTGCCGCTGATCGGCGCGATCGGGCTCGGCACCGTGCTGGCCGTGCCGTACGTCGCCGACCGCCTGCTGGCCCCGCGCCTGGGCACGGCGGCCCGCCTGCTGGTGTTCCCGGCGGCGCTGACCGCGACCGAGTTCGTCCTGGGCTCGTACGCCCCGTTCGGGACCGCGTTCGGGCTCCTCGCCGTCACCCAGCGGGACCAGACCGCCCTGCTGCAGGTGTTGTCGGTCGCCGGGCCGTACTCCATCGCCTTCCTCATCGGCGGGTTCGCCACCACCGTCGGCGAACTGTGGGAGCGGCCCCGGCTGCGGCCGGCGGCCGGCTACGCCGCGGTCCTCGGTGTCGTGCTGGTGTTCGGCGGCGCCCGGCTGGCCCTGGTCCCGGCGGCGAGTACCCCGACCGTGCGCATCGCCGGCATCAACCCCGCCCGGCC
Organism: Dactylosporangium sp. CA-092794; assembly: GCF_050948465.1. Taxonomy (NCBI): domain Bacteria; kingdom Bacillati; phylum Actinomycetota; class Actinomycetes; order Micromonosporales; family Micromonosporaceae; genus Dactylosporangium; species Dactylosporangium sp. CA-092794. The sequence goes on from NZ_CP192044.1 coordinate 4,217,349, forward strand.
CGGCCCGGCATTGCCCGACACGGGCATCGTCGCGCTGTCCGGCCTCGACCCGCAGGCGGTGCGTGACGCCTACGGGCCGGTGAACGACCGGCTGCTGGCCGACACCCGCGACGCGGCCCGGGCCGGCTCCCGGATCGTCTTCTGGTCCGAGAACGCCGCCCACGTGCCGGCCGGCGACGAGCAGGCTTTCATCGCCCGGGCCGCCGACGTGGCCCGGGCCGAGCAGATCTACCTCGACATCGCCGTCCAGGTCGTGCTGCCCGCCAAGCCCTACGGCCGGGACGAGACGGTGCTGCTCGGCCCGGACGGGCAGGTGCTGTGGACGTACCAGAAAGCCCACCCGATCCCGGGCCTGGAGCCCTATCGCCCCGGTGACGGCCGGGTGCCGGTGGTGTCCACGCCGTACGGCCGGATCGCCAACGTCATCTGCTACGACGCCGACTTCCCCGCGATCATGCACGTCGACGCCGACATCATGCTCGTCCCCGGCGGCGACTGGCCGGAGATGGGCCGGGTGCACACCCAGATGGCCGGCCTGCGGGCCGTCGAGAACGGCTACGCCCTCGTCCGCCAGGACTACGACGGGTCCTCGCAGGCCTTCGACCATCAGGGCCACGTCCTGTCGCAGCAGGACACCACGAACCCGGCCCAGACCGCACCGTGGATCGTCGACGTGCCGGTCAAGGGCGTCACGACGGTGTACCGCATCATCGGCGACGCCTTCGCCTGGCTCTGCGTGGCGCTCGTCGCCGCCGCCGTCGTGCTGCGGGTTCAGAGGCGCGCGGTGAGGAAGGCGACCGCACCCGCCACGCCGTAGGACTGCTCGCCGCCGTGGCTCTGGCCCTCGTCCTGGACCAGGGTCACGGCGGCGCCGTCCGTCCGGTACCGCGCCGCGAGCCGCCGGGCCGCCTCGACCGGCAGGAGCTCGTCGGCGGTGCCGTGGTACATGTACACCGGAGCGCCCGGCGTGCCGCCGAGGCCGATCGGGCTGCTGTCGTGGGCGAAGGCGGCGAACCGGCCCGCCGTGAGCGAGCCCGGCCACGCCTCGAGGCTCGCGAGGGTGGCGTTGAACGGGCCGCCCGCGATCGCGGTGCCGGCGCAGCCGTGCGCGTCGGCGGCGGCGTAGGCGCGGGCGGTCGCGTTGAGGTACTGCTCGACGTGGGCCCGCGGGTAGGCGTTGTCCAGGGCGGCGAAGCCGAACGGCAGCCAGCCGGAGAACGGCTGCCCGCCGATGGTCCGCAGGGCGGCGTTGAGGTCGGCGATGACGCCGCCGATCGCGAAGCCGGCGATCTTCAGCTCCGGGGCGTACCGCGGCTGGAACTGCGCGGCGACGGCGGTGGCGAAGCCGCCCCCCGAGTAGCCCCACAGGCCGATCGGGGCCCGCCGGTCCACGCCGGCCGGGTCGAACGAGCGGGCGGCGCGGATGCCGTCGAGGATCCCGTGCGCGGTGGCGGCGGCGCCGAGGAACTGCGATTGCGGTCCCTCGTAGTCCGGCACGATCACCGACCAGCCGCGCTGGACCGCCGCCGCGACCTGGGGCGCGTCGAAGCCGATGTTGGTCGGCCCGACCGGGACGGCACCCGCGCGCAGCAGGTAGGACGGCGCGCAGAAGGTGGCCAGCCCGTCCTCCGGGACCTGATACGACAGCAGGGGCCGCGGTCCGGGGCCGGTCCACCGGGCGGTGGGCACCAGCAGGGTGCCGACGGTGGCGGTCGGCCGGCCGGCGTTGTCGCGGGTCTTGTACAGCAGCTGCCACACCCGGGCGGGCGCCGGCACCGTCAGGGTGTCGGCGGCCAGGCGCCGCGAGCGCAGCACCGTGCCGTCGCGCACCGAGTCCAGGTGCCGCGGGACGGCGTAGAAGGGATCGTCGTCGGGGCGCAGGACGGTGCCCGCGCTCGCCGACGCCGCCGGTGCGCCGGCCGCGACGGCGACCAGCGCCACCGCGGCCAGCATGACGAGTCGTACCAGTCTCATTGGCGTGACGCTAGGGGCGGGCCGGCGCGGTCCGGTCGCACGCGGTTGCCTAGGAATACCGGACCCACCTTGAGCGCCGGGAGACCGGTAGGCCTCCCGGCGCCCGGGTGTCAGGCGACGGTGTAGGGGATGAGGAGGGTGGACTGGTTGCCCTGCGCCGCCGACGCGTCGACGCGGACCGTGGTCGGCGCGTTGCCGATGGCGTTCCACAGCTCGAGCCGGACGCAGCCGTGGTTGAGCGCCGACAGGGTGCCGGTCGACGAGGCGAGCTGGGCCGCCTGGGTGTACGGCTCCGTGCCGGCGATCGGGTCAGTGGCGAAGTAGCGGTAGGTCTCGACCCGGCCGTAGGTGCCGCCGCCGGTGAAGTCGTAGGAGACCCGGGCCTGGATGCCCTGGCCGACCGCGGTGCCGGCGTCGACGTGGAAGGTGAACTGGGTCTGCGCGCCGTTGGGGCTGCCGGTGATGCCGCAGGCCTGGTAGGTCACCGGGTTGTGCGGGGTGCCGTCCCAGTTACCGTTCGCGGCGGTCACCGTCTGGGTGGTCGCCGCCGTCCCGGCCGTGGTGGACAGGCCGGGGCCGGTGCGCAGGTAGAAACGGTTCGACCCCACCGGCGGCGGCGACGACGAGGGAGGCGGCGACGAGGGCGGCTGGGAGGTCGGCGGCTGGGACGTGGGCGGCTGGGAGGTCGGCGGCTGCGAGGTGGGCGGGGTGCTGGTGCCGTTGCCGCCGACCCAGGTGTAGGCGCCGGTGGTGGCGGTCTTTCCGGCGGGTACCGACAGCGTGCGCCCGTCGGAGAAGGTCACCGTGATCGCGGCGGCGGTCAGGTTGGTCGCCGCGTAGGTGCGGGTGCCGTTCTTCGTGAACACCGCATAGAGCGGCGTGTTGGCGGTGACCGCGGTGTCGACCTGGCCCAGCGCGGCGAGGTTGCGGATCCAGTGGAAGGTGTGGGCCCTGCTCTCGCCTTCTTCCGGGGTGTACCCGGGGTTGGCCCGCAGGTTCGACAGTGCCTGGTCGCCGTTGCCGAGCGCCTGGAACGACCACAGCACGTCCTGCCACACGGTGGGCGGCCCGCCGTTGTTCGTCACCATCTCGTTGTAGTTGACGGCGTTGTACGCCGGGCGGTAGCCGAGGTAGAGCGACCCGCCGGTGATCGGCAGCATGTTGATGCCCTGGATCATCTCGGGCTCGGCGCTGAACCAGGTGGCATAGGCCCCGCCGTCGCCCCAGACCATGCCGACCTCGTTGTGCGCGAAACTGGCCGGGAAGTTCTGGTTCGCCGAGTCCAGCCAGTACTCCTGGATCGCCTGCGCCTGGGTCGTGTAGATGTAGAGCCCGGCGTCGCGCACGGCGGTGTTGCCGGTGGCGATGCCCCACTGGATGAGGGCGTTGGCGAAGTTCATGCCCTCCGACGACGACTCCTGGTTGTTGCCGGCGAAGAACGAGCCGTGCCCGGAGGCCCAGTCGTGCCCGGCGTAGATGTCGAAGTCGCGCAGGAACGGGAACATCGTGTCGGCCCGGTCCGGGTTGTTCGCGTCGCGGATGAGCAGGTTGACCATGCCGCCGTAGGCGCTCGTCGCGGCCCAGTTGCGGTCGAACTTGGCCAGGGTCGCGGCGGCGGCGATGTAGTAGCCGTAGTGGAAGTGGTGGTCGTTGAGCTCGGCGTCGGAGCCGTAGGAGGCCGGGTAGCCGATCAGCGTGCCCCACGCCTGGTTGTAGACGAACAGCCGGCCGGTCTCGCCGGAGCCGGCGGTGAACCAGTCGGTGAGCCTCGTGCGGATCGCGTTGAGCAGCGTGTCGCGCTGGGCGGTGCGGCCGAGCTGGTCGGCGATCTCGGCGGCGCGGGCCGCCCGGCCCAGGCCCTTGCCGGTCCAGTAGGTGTCGTCGCCGAAGCCGGCCAGCGGGTCGCCGGCGGTGACCTGGTCGAGGTAGCCGCCGACGGTGGTCAGGTCGGCGCCGGCGGAGTCGGCGACGGCGGGAATCTCCGGCAGTACCCCCTGGAAACGCGTCGCGGTGGTGAACGCTGCGGCGCCGGTGAGCACCTTCATCGCCCCGCGCGGGGAGACATAGGTCTGCGTGATCGGCGTGGCGCCGGCGAGGCTCTTCCACTGGTGCGGATACAGCGCGAGGACGGTGCCGGAGCCGCTGCCCTCGCGGGCCGTCGTGGTGACCGTGTACGTGGCGTTCACCGTGCTGGCCGCCTGGTCGTAGCTCCAGGCGACCCGGGTGCCGGTGACGTGGTTGTGCGCGTACTGCCCGTAGGTGCTGGCCAGGGCGGTGCGGTCGGCGGCCGGCGTCGACGGGGTGGTGGGCAGCAGCGCGACGGAGAAGTAGTCGCGCCCGGCCAGCGCCGAGGTGATGGTGGCGCCGCTGACCGTCCAGGTGGCGCCGGTCGGCGCGTAGGCCATGTAGTCGTGGCCGCGGACGGTGAAGCCGATCCGGTCGCCGCTGTTGGACCACACGGCGGGCGCGCCGCCGAAGGTGAGCTGCGCGTTGCCGCCGCCGGTGCGGGCGTAGACGAACGGCAGGCCGTGGCCGATGGTGGCCTTGAGCGTGCGGGTGCCGTCGGACCAGGACGGGGTGACGGTCCAGTCGGTCCAGCCGTCGACCAGCGTGCTGGGCGCGTTGAGCCCGGTCACGCCCAGCGTGAATTCGGTGGTGTACGGGTAGTGGTACTCCCCGACGCCGGTGGCGGTGCCGGAGATGGCCGCGTCGGTGGTGTAGGAGACGCCGAGCCCGCCCGCGGACGGCTGGAACGCCATCGGGTGCGCCTGCAGCGGCGTCGAGTAGGCGCAGTCGGTGCGCTTGAACAGCAGCGACGACCACCAGTCGTTGGTCGGCACGGGCCCGGCGGGGGCGTTGGCGGTGAGGTACTGGCGGGGGTTGGTGGCGATGCTGCCGCAGCCGGTCGGGCCGGTGGCACCGGCCGGCGTCGCGGTGGCGTAGCTGCCGGACCCGAGGGTGGCGGCCTCGGCATCGGGCAGGGCGAGGAACGTGAGGGCGGTGGCGATCACGGTGACGGCGATCGCTGCGGCCGCGATGGGCCGGCCTCTGGTAAGGCGCATTGGCGGACTCCGTTTGAGAAGCGGCGGTCTTCCGGGGTCCCCGCGAATGATGCGCGCGAATTGTGACCATTGTCAATGGCGAGTTTCGGAGAGCGCTCTCGAATTTGCCGGTTGAGCTGGTACTTCATGTGGAGAGCGCTCTCGCCCGATGATCACGCGGTGCGAATCAGCCCGCCGTCGACATAGATCGTCTGGGCGGTGATGAACCCGGCGTCGTCGGAGGCCAGGAACGCGACGGTCCCGGCGAGGTCCTCCGGCTCCTCCACGCGCTTGATGGTCTGCATCTGCGCGATGGCCTGGAAGCCCTCCTCGGGCATGGCCGCCGCGCCCGGGGTCCGCACGACCGACGGGGCGACGGCGTTGACGGTGATGCCGAACGGGCCGAGCTCGGTGGCGGTGCCGCGGGTGAGCCCGATGACCGCCATCTTCGAGGCGACGTAGTGCGTGGCGCCGGGCACCTGCAGGCCGACGGAGTTCGAGGCGACGTTGATGATGCGGCCCCAGCCCCGCTCGCGCATGTGCGGGCTGAACGCCTGCGTGGTGAGCAGGATCGACTCGACGTTGACGGCGAAGACGCGCCGCCAGTCCGCGAGGGTGATGCCGGCGAGGTCGATGCGGGGGTAGATGCCGGCGTTGTTGACCAGGATGTCCACCGGCCCCAGCGTGCCGGCGATCCGTTCGGCCAGGGCGGCGACCTGGTCGGGGGAGCTCACGTCGGCGCGTTCGGCGGTCGCGGTGCCGCCGGCGGCCTCGATGGCCCGGACGGTGCCGCCGGCGTCGGCGGCGTCGGCCACCGCGACGGCGGCGCCGGCGGCGGCCAGCTTGACGGCGAGGGCGCGGCCGATGCCCTGGGCGGCGCCGGTGACGAGCGCGACGCGGCCGGTGAGCCGGCGGGTGTCGAGGGCCTGCTGCGGTACTGAAACGGTCATGGCGATCTCCCGGTGTGTCAGTTGCCGAGGAAGTCGGTCAGGGCCTGCACGAACCACTCGGGCGCCTCTTCGGCGACGAAGTGCCCGGTCGGTGCCACCAGCCCGGTGAGGGTGCGGGCGTGCGGGCGCAACGCCCGGGCGGCGCTGTCGCCCATCCGCTCGCCACCGCCGATGGCGAGCACCGGCATGGCGAGCGGGCCGCGCTCCAGCAGCTGCCGGTTGTCGCGGCCGTCCTGCAGCAGGTCGTGGTACTGCGAGAAACCGCCGCGCAGCCGGTCCCGGCCCCGGTATGCGCGGGCGTAGAAGGCGAGGTCGGCGTCGGTGAACGTCCCGGGGTTGCTCAGGGCCCGGAACGACTCGGCGAAGAACTCGAGCTCGTGGCCGTCGAAGAGCATCTCCGGCAGGTGCGGCTGCATGAAGAAGCCGAAATGCCACATGCCGCCGTGCGCGACGTCCATGAGCTCCTCCAGGCCGAGGCCGGGGATGCTCACGTCGAGCATGACGAGGGCGGCGACGTCGGCGGGGAACTCGGCGGCCCAGGCCAGCGCGACCATGGCGCCGATGTCGTGGCCCACGACGACGGCCGGCCCGGGCAGCTGCAGTGCGTGCAGCAGGCCGCGCATGTCGCGGGCCTGGTTGGTCTTGCGGTACCCGTCGTGGGGCCGGTCGCTGGCGCCGGCGCCGCGCAGGTCGGGCACGACGACGGTGTACCGGCCGGCCAGCGGCGCCATGACGTGCCGCCAGGCGCGGCCGGTCTGCGGCCAGCCGTGCAGCAGCACGAGAGTGGGACCGCTACCGCCGGCGGCGGCGGAGATGGTGGTGCCGTTGGTGGGCACCCGGTGCACGGCGAAGCCCGCCGGGAGCCAGTCGTAGTCGGTGCCGCTCTCGGCGGCCAGGGTGGTGCTCGGGCCGGACATCAGGGTTCCTCCTGGTGGGTTCGGGTTGTGCGCTGTGGTGCCGCCAGTTCTCGCAGCCGGGGCTCGCCGATCAGGGCGAGCATGTCCGGCCGCTCGGGCGACCAGCCGAGCTCCGCGCGGGTCCACTGGTCGCGGCTGCGGCTGGAGCCGGCCATGATCAGGGCGCCGAAGTCGCCCCAGACGGCGCTCGCCTCGGCGGGGCTGAGGCTGCGCGTGCCGCGGCCGAGGTCCCGGGCGACGGCCTCGGCGATCCACCGGTTCGGGACCTCGCCACCGGCCGCGTGGTAGAGCGCGCCCGCCGTGCCGGCGGCGATCGCCCGCTCGTAGAGCCGCGCCACGTCATCGATGTGGACGTTGGTGTAGGTGTTGAGCCCCGCGCCCACGTAGCACGCCGCGCCGGTGGCCGCGACGGAGCGGTAGACCATGGCGACGTGGCCGTGGTCGCCGGGCCCCCAGATCAGGCCGGGGCGCAGCACGAGGGTCCGGATGCCGCGCCCGGCGGCCCCGCGGACCAGCTCCTCCACGGCCCGCCGCCGGGCCGCCAGGGGCTCGACGGGGAACGGGTCGTCCTCGCCGTAGCACGCGGAGCTCCAGGCGCCGCCGGTGCGCTGCAGGAACACCCCGGTGCCGGAGGTGAGCACGAACGTCCGGCCGCTGCCGGCCAGCGCGTCCAGCAGGGCGCCGACGGCGTCGGCCTCGGCGGCCGGGTCGAGCTGGGCGGCGTAGACGACGACGTCGGACGCCGCGGCCGCGGCGAGCACCGGGCGGCGGTCGCGGTCCAGGTCGCCCGGGTGCGGGGCGATCCCGTCGCGGCGCAGGCGCTCGGCGGCGGCGCCGGTGCGGGCCAGGCCGGTGACCCGGTGCCCGCGGGCGGCGAGGTGCCGGGCCACGCCGCCGCCGACGAAGCCGGTCGCGCCGATGACGAAGGTGTCCATGTCGCTCAGCCGGGGAGGCTGGCGCGTTCGCCGCCGTTGGCCAGCACGACGGTGCCGTTGATGTAGCTGCTGCGGTCGTCGACGAGGAACAGCACGACGTCGGCGATCTCGTCGGGCTCGCCGACCCGGCCGCGGAGGTTGGCCTGCCCGAGCAGCTCCACGTTGCCGCCGAGCATCTGTTCGGTGCCGGCGGTGCGCACCGGTCCCGGCGAGACGCCGTTGACCCGCACGCCGCCGGCGCCGAACTCGGTGGCCCAGGAGCGGGTGAGCAGCTCCACCGCCGCCTTCGACGCGCCGTAGGCGGTGCCGATCGGCGCGGCGGACGTGGCCGCGGTCGAGGTGACGTTGACGATGACGCCGTGCCCGCGCTTGACCATGGCCGGGGCGAGGGCGCCGACCAGCAGGTACGGCGCGCGGGTGTTGACCGCGAAGTGCCGGTCGAAGCTGTCCGCGCCGGTGTCGGGCGTGCTGGTGAACGCGTAGATCCCGGCGTTGTTGACCAGGATGTCCACGTCGCCGGCCGCGACGGCGAGCCGGGTGACCTCGCCGGCGTCGGCGAGGTCGGCGGCGACGAACCGGGCCCGGCCGCCCCGCCGGGCGATCTCGGTCACCAGCTCGGCGCCGCGCTCCGGGTCGCGGCCGTGCGCGACGACCTCGGCGCCGCGGCCGGCCAGCTTGAGCGCGACGGCCCGGCCGATGCCGGCGGTGGCCCCGGTGACCAGCGCCCGGCGCCCGGCGAGCTCGGCGGTGTTCCCCATAACAGTCCCCTTTCTGGGTTGGACAACCCAATTTCTAGCACCGAGTTTTGGACAGTACAACCCAGAAAAGCTATGATCGGCATCATGACCCAGCCCGCCGCGCCCCGGCTGACCCGCAAGGGCCAGGCGACGAGGGAGCGCATCCTCCAGGCGGCGACCGAGCTCATCGCCGCGCACGGCGTGGCCGGCACGAGCACCGAGGACGTGCGCAAGGCGGCCGGCGTGAGCGGCTCCCAGCTGTACCACTACTTCGACAGCAAGCAGGCGCTGATCCGGGCGGTCATCACCCGCCAGGCCGACGCGGCGCCGGTGCCCGGGCAGCCGATGATGGGCCTGCTCGACAGCTTCGACGCGCTGCGCGCGTGGGCCGACGCGGCGATCGAGCGGCAGGAGGAGAACGAGGGCCGCGGCGAGTGCACGCTGGGCTCGCTGGCCGCCGAGCTCAGCGCCGACGAGCAGGCGCGGCCCGACCTGCAGGAGGGCTTCCTGCGCTGGCAGGGCCTGCTGCACGACGGCCTGCGGGCGATGCGCGACCGGGGCGAGCTGCGGGCCGACGCCGACCTCGACGAGCTGGCCCTGGCCCTGCTGGGCGCGCTGCAGGGCGGCGCCCTGCTGTCCCAGACGATGAGCACCGCGCGCCCGATGCGGGCCACGCTGAGCGCCGCGCTGAGCTACGTCGGTTCGTTCACGGTCAGCGCCGCACCGCCCGGGCCGGCCGGCGCCCGCTGAACCAGTCGGCCGCTGCGGACGGGTCGGCCCGCAGGTCGATCAGCAGCGGCCGGTCGAGGCCGGCGAGCGGGTCCGCCACCGCCTCCGCCTCGGCCAGGCGGACCGGGACGCGCTCGGCGGCGCCGACCTGACAGTGTGGTGCGCGCGGTGGCCCGGCCGCTGCCGTCCTCGAACTAGGGCGCGGCGTGCGCCACGCGTCCCGCGATCACCGTCGCCGCGACCAGGTCGGCGGCGAGCGACGCGCGGGCCTCGCGCCACGGCACCCGCAGCAGGCACAGGTCGGCCGGCGCGCCGACGCGGACCTCGCGCGGCCGCCCGCCGGGCCGGTCGGCCGGGCCGGTGTAGAGCGCGAGGGCCTGCTCCGGCGTGATCCGCTCGGCGGCGCCGACGACCCGGCCGGTCCGGGTGGCCCGCGTGACGGCGGTGCGCATCGCCAGCCACGGGTCGTCGGGGCCGAACGGCGCGTCCGACGACCCGCCGACCGGCACGCCCGCGGCGAGCAGCGACCCGATCCGGTACAGCCCGGGCACGTCGGCCGGGTCGACCCGGCTGAGGTAGTCGTCGCCGCGGTCGTGCAGGAAGCCCGGCTGGGTCACCACGGTCAGCCCGCTGGCCGCCAGCCGCGGCAGCAGGCCGGCGTCGAGGACGCTGGCGTGCTCGACGCGGTCGCCGGCGCGCGGCCCGGCCTCGTCGAACGCGGCGAGCGCGAACACCACCGCGGCGCCGCTGGCGCAGTGCAGCGCGACCGGGCGACCGGCGCGGTGCGCGGCGGCGATCCGCGCCGCCGTCTCGTCCAGCGACCAGCCGGCGTGCTCCTCCAGCATGATCTTGTCGGCGCCGCCCGGCACGCCGCGGCCCATGAGCGTGACGGCCTGCAGCAGCTCGCCGCGCGCCCGGGCGGCGGCGACGTGCGCCGCGACGGCGGCGTCGTTGCCCGGGCTCGCGTCGGTGACGGCGGTGACGCCGTAGCCGGCCAGCCGGCGCGACAGCTCGCCGAGCGCGGGCGGCCCCGCCGCCGGCGGCAGCGCCTCGGCGCCGTAGACCCAGCCGTCCGGTCCGGTGCGCACGCCGGCCGGGCGGCCCGCCGAGCCGAGCACCCACGCATGCCCGCCGCGGTGCTGGACGCGGATCGGCACGCCGCCGCCGGCGCGGTCGAGGAACGCCGCGTCGATGCGTCCGGTCGCCTCGTCGTCGTAGCCGACCGCCCGCACCGGCCGGCCGGTCGCGGCCGCCGCGCGCAGCCGCCCGGCGAGCGCGCCGAGGTCGGGGGCGTGGGCCGGTGACACGTCGAGCGAGCCGGCCCGGGCCGCCGCGGCCAGCAGATGGATGTGATGGTCGCGCAGGCCGGGCAGCAGCGCGCCGCCCCGGCCGGCCACTTCGCTGGCGCCGGCGCGGCCAGCTACCTCGCCGGCGCCGGCGCGGCCGGCCACCTCGCCGGCGCCGGCGCGGGGCAGGCCGGGCCCGATGGCGGCGATCCGACCGCCGGCGATACGCACGTCGAGCCCCGCCCGCCCGGCCACCTCGACGTCGCGCAGCAGCAGCTCGCTCACGGCCGCCCCGGCTCCGCCAGCACGGCCTCGGTGTCCGCGCCGAGGCCCGGCGCCGGGCCGGTGGCGGCGCGGGCGCACGGCGCAGGGTCGGCCGGGGCGCACGGCGCAGGGTCGGCCGGGGCGCGCGGGCGCAGCACCGTGGCGCCGAGGCCGGTCAGCGGCCGGCCCGCGTATCCCGCCGCGCGGCTTGCCCCGGTCTCGGAGAACGGCGGGCCGGTCGAGTCGCTCAAGGTACCGATTCTGCCAGGGCGGTGGTTGGGGTCCGAAAGCTAGCCACGCGCGACTTCGTCGCGGCGCTGTGTCTGGGGGGTTCCCACCCCAGACCCCCCATGGCCGCTGCGCGGCCACTCTTTCCGCGCTGCGCGCCCCTGGCGTCTTGGGCGCGGTGGTCTGTTGCGCCTTCGGCGCTGCGGATGTCTTGCTCGTTGGGTGAGCACTTGGTTGGTGCGGCCGGGGGGACGTATGTCTCCGTGATCATGATCGATGTCGTGGGCGCACCGCGGGTTTTCCATGATCTCGGAGAGTTGTGGTACACGGGGGTACCTTGCCGCTCCGTGATCATGAAAAAGCGTTGGTGTCAGTCGTCGGTGCGGCATGATCGTGGAGAGTTTTGGTCGTTGCGCTGGGCTTCGTGGCCTGCGGCCACATTTGTTGCGCTGTGCGCTGCTGGCGTCCTGGGTGCGGTGCCCTATCGGCGCCTTCGGCGCTGTGGTGCTGCCGCTTGTCGCGCCTTCGGCGCGGTCGGTGGGGTTTCTTGTCGCGCCTTCGGCGCGGTGGTTGGGGTTTGTTGTTGCGCCTTCGGCGCGTTTGGTTGGGGTCCGAAAGCTAGCCACGCGCGACTTCGTCGCGGCGCTGTTCCTGGGGGGTTCCCACCCCAGACCCCCCATGGCCGCTGCGCGGCCACTCTTTGCCGCGCTGCGCGCCCCTGGCGTCCTGGTTGGGGGTCCCGTCCCCCTGTGCGGCCCTGGTGCTGTGCTGGGGGCTGTGGGGGCTAGGTTGGTTTGGTTTTCAGGTGGGTCAGGGCGGTGGTGGCTCGGGTCAGTTCTTCGGGGCGGTTGATTTCGGTGGCCAGGGTGCGGGCCTCGGTGTGGCTGGCGATGGCCTCGGTGCGGCGGCCCTGGGCGGCGAGGGCCTGGCCCAGGCCGTTGAGGGCGCAGGTCTCGCCGTAGCGTTCGCCGAGGGCGCGGAAGAGGGTCAGGGCCTCCTCGTAATGGCCCACCGCGTCGGCGAAGCGGCCCTGCATGGTCAGGGCGTCGCCGAGGTTGTTCAGGGCGGTCGCCTCGCCGCCGCGGTGGTGCAGGGCGCGGAAGAGGGTCAGGGCGCGGCGGTTGTGTTCGACGGCCGGGTCGGGGCGGCCGAGGCGCACGTAGACGCTGCCGAGGTTGGTCAGGGTGTTGGCCTCGCCGACGCGGTCGCCGATCTCGGCGAAGCGCTCGAGGGCCCGCAGCTGGTAGGCGGCCGAGATCTCGCACTCGCCGGTCGCGCTGTGCACGACGCCCAGGTTGCCCAGGGTGCGGGCCTGGCCGCGGGCGTCGCCGAGGCGCTGGAACAGCGACAGCGCCCGCTCGAGGTGCTCGATCGCCTCGGGATGGCGGCCCAGCTGCCAGCAGACCACGCCGACGTTGGTCAGCGCGGTCGCCTCGGCGACGCCGTCGCCGAGGGTGCGGGCGGCGTGGTGGGCCTCGGTGTGGACGGCGAGGGCGTCGGCCGGGTGCCCGCCGTTGTCGAGGTAGGAGTACAGGGTGGCGGCCAGGTGCACGGCGACGTCCGGCCGGCCGTTGCGGGCGGCGTGCAGGCAGACCGCGACCAGGGTGGTGCGTTCGGCGTCGAGCCAGGCCAGCGCGGCCTCGGGATCGTCCAGGGGCGGGCCGGCGGCGGGCCGCGGCGGCAGGGTGGGGCGGCGGTGCCGCTCGGCCGGGTAGAGCGCGTCCATGGCGGCGCCGGCGCAGTACAGGTAGTGGTCGAACAGGCGGCCCAGGGCGCGGCGACGCTCCGCCGGTCGCTCCTCGTCGTTGGCGCGGTCGACGGCGTAGGTGCGGACCAGGTCGTGCAGGGTGTACCGGCCGTCGAGCGGCTGCTGCACGAGATACTCCCCGGCGAGGCGGCGCAGGTGCGCGGCGGCGGTGGCCGGGTCGGTGCCGAGCAGGGCCGCGCCGGCGTGGTCGTCCAGGTCGGGGCCGGGGTGCAGGGCCATGCGGCGCAGCAGCGCCTGCCGGGGTGCGGGCAGTTGCCGGTAGGACAGGTCCAGCGCCAGCTCGACGCCGCTGTCGAGCCGGAGCCGGTCGTGGCGCTCGTCGAGGCGGTCGGCGTGGTCGGTGACCGTCCAGCCGGCCCGGGCGGCGATCTGGCCGGCGACGACGCTCAGCGCCAGGGGCAGGTAGCCGCACCGCAGGGCGACCCGCCGGTGCGCCGTGCGGTCCGGGCCGACCGGCACCGCCGGCACCGACCGGACCAGCAGTTGCTCGGCCTCGTCCGCGGTGAACACGTCGAGGTCGAGGTGGACGTCGGGGTCGATGCCGTCCATCCGGCGGCGCGAGGTGAGCAGCGTCAGGGCGTCGTCGGCGGGCGGCAGCAGCGGGCGCACCTGCTCCTCGGAGGCGGCGTTGTCGAGCACGACCAGCGCCCGCCGGTCGGCGATCCGCTCGCGGAACGCCGCGGCCCGGGCCTCGATGCCGTGCGGGATCTCGTGGCCGGACAGGCCGAGCAGGCGCAGGAAGCCGTCGAGCACCGCGGCCGGCTCCGCGGGCGGCTGCGCCGGATCGGGATCGAAGCCGCGCAGGTTCACGAACAGCGTCGTGTCGAACCGGCCCTCCGCGGCCAGCAGGTGCCCGGCGTGGATGACCAGCTGCGTCTTGCCGACCCCGGCCATCCCGGCGAGCACGCACGTCCCGCCGGCCGCGGCGGCGAGCGGCCGCAGCCGGTCGATCTGCGCCTGCCGGCCGGTGAACGCGCCGATGTCCTCGGGCAGCCGGTCGAGGACGCGCACCTGGGCGGCCGCGGCCGTCTCGGCCAGGCTGACGCGCAGCGCCTGCCGCCAGTGCGCCAGATACCCCGCGTCGTCGTGCAGCGCCTGGACCGCCGCCACCACCAGCTCGGCGTTGATCCGGCGGCGGCCGGTCTTGAAGCAGTCCACGACCGTGCCGCGGCGGGCGAGCTCGTCCGCGGGCCGGCCCTCGGCCCGCCAGCGCGCGTTGATCCGGCGGGTGATCGTCTCGTAGGACGGGTCGCCGGCCCACACCTTCAGCCCGCGCAGGCATCCGACGAGCTCGTCGAGGCTGCGCGCCGGACCGGGGTCGGGTGGCCCGGGCGTGCGCCGGTCAGACTCCGTAGCCACCATGCACCCCCGCGCCGGCTCAAACCCATCGATCCCGATGGTGCCACACGGCGGCGCGCGAGGCTGCCCCGGCCGGTGCGCACGCCGCCGGGCCGGCCCCCCGTGGAGGCCGGTCCGGCGGTCGGTGCGGAGGACGGCGTTAGTGGAGCACCCAGCTGAACCACTCGTTCTGGGCGTTCCGGTCGCAGGTGTACTGGATCAGGTCGGCGCCGTCGGCCGTCGAGGCGCCCTCGACGTTGAGGCACTTGCCGTTGTCGCGGTTGATCAGCATGTACCAGTCGAGATTGTCGCGGCGGGCCACGAGGTCCGGCAGCCATTCGTCGTTGTGCTCCGGCGCCGCGCCGCACTGCCAGAGCTTGACCTTCGCTCTGTCGGTATCTACGGCGCCCGACACGTTCAGGCAGACGTTCTGCACGACGTTGCCGTGGTTGCGGATGTGGTAGTACCCGCCCGAGAGCGGCTCGAAGTGCCACATCTGGTCGGTGACCCGGGCCCCCTGGCAGGTCTCCTGCTCGACCTGCGTGCCGGGCCGGACATCGTGGCTCTGCGGGTGCAGGCACGACCCGGAGTAGTAGTTGAAGATCTGCCAGGTGTCGCTCGCCGCGGCCGAGGCCGTCGACGGCCAGGCCAGCACCGCCACCGCCGCGGCCGTCGCCGCCGCGATCAGCGCGGCCGTCAGACGCTTCCCCCTGATGCGCAACACGTCGCTCCCCTCCTGTGCGCGGATGCCTCTGGAGGTGACCTCACCGCATCGGCGCCACCGGAGGGTGAAATCCAAACAATTCCATACGTGCTGCAAGGGCCGAACATGGCCGCCGCTGCACGCCTTCTGGAAACCTTCTGTTTCCCGGCCATTCAGGTCCGGCTTCGAGGCTCGGCAGGTCAGTGGCTCATGGAAGCTTCCATCCCACAGGAGTGTTTCGTATGACCATCTCTCGTCGTCAGGTGATTTCCGGCGGTGCCGCCGCCGGTGTGGGCCTGACCGTTGCCGGTGTGCTGCCCAGCCTCGCCGAGCCGGCGGCCGCGCACGACCCGAACTGGGCCGCGGACCGGTCGAACCCGGGCGACCGGCCGTTCCCCCCGCTGCAGGACGACCCGAACGGGATCCTCGCCCTGCCGGCGGGCTTCTCGTACAAGATCGTGACCCGTGAGGGCGAGACCGACCTGTCGTTCGGCCAGGGCAAGACCCCGGCCTTCCACGACGGCACCGGTGTGGTCGACGCGAGCCGCAAGGGCCTGACGATCATCCAGAACCACGAGCTCACCCCGCACATGGCGACCCACGGCGTGCCGCACGTCGCCGGCACCGTCTACGACCCGGGCGCGGCCAACGCGAGCGGCTGCACGGTCATCACCACCGACGGCAACGGCAAGGCCACCGCCGAATGGGTCGGCATCTCGGGTACCGTGCGCAACTGCGCGGGCGGCGTGACCCCGTGGGGCACCTGGCTGACCTGCGAGGAGACCTTCATCACCGCGGGCGCCACCTGGTCGGCGGCCGGGCAGACCGGCACGTACCAGCGCAACCACGGCTACGTCTTCGAGGTGTTCCCGGCCGACTCCGGCCACCAGCTGCCCAAGCCGATCAAGGCGTTCGGCCGGTTCGAGCACGAGGCCCTGGCCGTCGAGCCGAAGCTCAAGCACGTGTACCTCTCCGAGGACGCCAGCGGCCCCAACGGCCTGTTCTACCGCTGGACCGCCCCGCACGGCGTGAAGCTGGGCCCCGGCCTGGCCAACACGCTGCCGGACACCGCCGGCAAGCTCGAGGCGATGCAGATCCGCCTGGACGACGGCAGCATCCTGCCCGACGTCGCCTACCTCACCTCGGCGCAGCTGGGCCGCCCGTTCAAGGTGACCTGGCTCGAGGTCCCCGACCGCGACGCGACCACCAAGACCATCCGCACCCAGTTCGCCGACGGCACCGTCACCCGCGGCAAGAAGTTCGAAGGCGTGTGGAGCAACGGCAAGGGCTGCTACGTCGTCAACAGCTTCGCCTTCGCCGCGAACGACCTGCCGGCCGACGCGACCAAGCACGACGGCATGGTGTGGTTCTACGACTACGACGACGAGACCATCACGCTCGTCACCTACTTCCCGCACAACCCGGCGGCGGAGACCGAGGGCGCCTACCCGAAGTACGCCGACCTGACCTTCGACGGCCCCGACAACGTGACCGTCACCCCGTGGGGGACCCTGGTCCTGGCCGAGGACGGCGTGCGCGCCTCCCACGTGCTGAGCTCGGTGCCGGGCGGCCCGACCTACGCGATCGCCCGCAACATGCTCAGCAACGGCACGTCCGGCGGCGCGCCGACGTACTCGGAGTTCACCGGCCCGACGTTCTCCCCGGACGGCAAGATCCTCTTCGTGAACATCCAGGCGCCGGGCATCACCCTGGCCATCACCGGCCCCTGGGAGAAGTACCTCGGCTGACACCGCCGCGAGCCCGGGGCCGCACTGGCCCCGGGCTCACCGGTGACGCCGGAGCGTAGTTCAGGTCGCAGTGTGTTCGCGTCGAGGCGGCGTGGCTAGCGTCGCAGCGTGCGGGTCTCTGTCATCATCCCGAACTACAACAAGGAACGGTCGCTCGCGGCCTGCCTCGACGCCGTCCACGCGCAGACCCTGCCCGCGGCCGAGGTCATCGTCGTCGACGACGCGAGCACCGACGGGTCGCGGGAGATCATCGGCCGGTACCCGTGCCGGCTGCTGACCACACCGGTCAACGGCGGCGTCTCCGCCGCGCGCAACCGGGGCGCCGCGGCCGCCGCGGGCGACGTGCTGTTCTTCGTCGACTCCGACGTCGCCCTCGCCCCCGGCGCGCTCGAGGCGGCGGTGCGCGAACTGCGCGAGCATCCCGGCTGCGGCGTGGTGCAGGGCATCTACGACGCCCGCCCGCTGTTCCCCGGCGGCGCGGTGCAGCGGTACCAGACGCTCTCCGAGCATTTCTGGCGGCGCCGGGCGGCCGGGCTCGCCGATGCCACGCTGTTCGCGCTGACGGCCGTGCGCCGGGAGGCCTTCGCGGCCGTCGGCGGGTTCGACGAGCGGCTGCGCGACGCCGAGGACGTCGAGTGGGGCACCCGGCTGCCGGACCGGTGGGAGATCCGGATGAGCGCCGAGGTCGTCGGCCGGCACGACCACGCCGACGGGTTCGGGGTGTACGTGACCGAGCAGTTCCGCCGGGCCCGCACCTACGCCGGCACCGTGCTGGACGGGCGGCGGGCGGCGCCCGGGCCGGTCCGCGCCGCCCGGCGGCGCCGGGGCATCGACGTGCCCGCGGTGGCGGCGATGACGAGCTGCGCCGCCGCCGTGGCGAGCCTGCCGCTGCCGGCCCTGTCGCCGTGGTTCGCCGCGCTGCCGGCGCTGGCGGTGGTGGCGTTCCTGGCCCTCGACCGCCGGCTGCTGGGCTTCGCCGCCGCCGGGCGGGGGCCGGTGTTCGCGGTGTTCTTCGCGGCGATGCGGTTCCTCACCCACGTCACCGAGTTCGCCGGCATGGCGCTGGGCGTCCTCGCCGCGCTGGGCCGGCGCTGGGGGAGACGGCTGAACCAGCTGTTCGTGGCGGTGTTCGTGGTCGCGCTGGCGGCCGGCGTGGTGCTGTTCCTCGACGCGCAGGACTGGACCCCGGCCCGCACCCTCGCCGCCGGCCTGGGCACCGGGCGGGTCGCCGCCGCGCTGGGCCTGGCCGCGCTGATCAACGCCGCCGGCCTCGTGCTCGGCCTGGTCTCCTGGCGCGCGCTCTTCACCGACCTCGGCGCCCGGGTCAGCGGCTGGACCGCGGCCCGGATGTTCTTCGTCGGCTTCCTCACCAAGTTCCTGCCCGGCCGGTTCCTCGCGCTGCCGGTGCTGCTGCGCATGGGCCGCGAGGTCGAGGTCGGGCCGGTCCGGCTGGCCGGGCTGTTCATGCTGAGCTGGAGCGTGGTCGCGCTGACCGGTCTCACCGTCGGTATCGCGGCCGGCCCGGCGCTGGCCGGCGGGCAGTTTCTGTGGCTGCTGCTGGCCGCGGTGCCGGTGGTGGCGCTGCTGGTCCGGCCGCGGCTGTTCAACGCCGCGGTGGCGGCCGCCCTGCGCGTGCTGCGCCGGGAGCCGCCGGCGGTGGCCGCCTCCGACCGGGGGCTGCGCCGGGCGCTGGGCGCGCAGACGCTGTCCTGGATCGTCTCCGGGCACCACCTGTGGCTGCTGGCCGTGGTCGCGGGCGCGCCGCCGCTGCGTTCCTACCTGCTGTGCATCGGCGGCTTCGCGGCCGCCGCGACGGCCGGCGTGCTGGTCATGGTCGCGCCCGACGGGCTGGGCGTGCGCGAGGCGATCGTGATGGTGGGGCTGGTCACCGTGCTGCCGGTCTCGGTGGCCACGTCCGTGGTGCTGGCCAGCCGGCTGGTCTGCTCGCTGAGCGAGGTGATCGTCGGCTCGGGGGGCCTCGTGACCGCCGAGTACATGCACCGCCGCGGCCCCGTGCGGGTTCCGGACGGCGCGGCCTGTCTGCGTTCTGGACCTGGCCTGGACTACCCGGCGTAACCCTTGTTTAGATCTACGTTCGTCGATATTTTGCGATGGTGATGAACACGCTGTTCGCCCGGCTGTCCCGGCTGCTGCGCGGCCCGGTGGAGCGCTTCGTCCGCCCCAACCGGCGGATCAACTCGATGATGTGGGACCTGCAGTACGCGCTGGGCTTCTGGCGCTACCTCGACCGGCTCAGCGACGGCGAGATGCCCTTCACGCTGATCGAGACCTGGGCGAAGCGACCGTCCATCCTGGACCTCGGCTGCGGCAGCAGCGCCAACATGCCGCTGCCGGCCGGGCGGTACCGGCACTACCACGGCGTGGACGTGAGCCGGTCCGCGATCCAGCAGGCGCGCCGCCTCGGCCGGCCGGACACCTCGTTCGAGGTCGCCGACATCCGCACCTTCGCCACCGGCGAGCGCTACGACGCCGTGCTGCTGCGCGAGGTGCTCTACTACCTGACCGGCGAGGAGGCCCGCGACCTGCTGCTGCGGCTCCCCGCGATGCTCAGCGACCGGGGCCGGATCGTGGTGCAGATCTACGACGTCGCCCAGGCCCGCGACATCGTCGAGGTCATCCGCGCCTGCGGCGTGCCGATCGACCGCGAGGTCCCGGCCCGGCTCGGCGACGGGCCGCGGGGCGCGTTCCTGGTGCTCAAGGCACCCGTGGCCGCCTGAGGGCGGGGCGGCCCGGTCAGGCCGGGATGCGGCGGTTCCACCAGGGCCGCACGCCGACCGGCTCGCTGCGCAGCAGGCGGCGGTGCAGGTCCTGCAGCTGGTGGCCCGGCTCGACCCCGAGCCGGTCGGCCAGCGTCACCCGGGCGTCCTGGAACGCGGTCAGCGCCTCCGCCCGGCGCGACGACTGGCCGAGCGCCACCAGCAGCAGCTCCCACAGCCGCTCCCGCATCGGCTGCTCGGCCAGCATCCAGCGCAGCTCCGACACGAGGTTCTCGTCGTCGCCGAGCAGCAGCCGGATCCCGGCGATCTCCTCCAGCACGTCCTGGTGCAGCTCGGCCAGCCGGGCCCGCTCGGCCTCCGCGAGCGGGCCGGTGGCCTCCTGCAGCGGCGGGCCGCACCAGCGCGCCACCGCCCGCTGGAAGTGCCCCAGGGCCTCGGGTAACTGGGCCGCGGCGCGGGCCGCGCGGGCCTGCCGGACGTCGCGCTCGAACAGGTTCACGTCCACCGCGTCGGCGGCGATGGCCAGGGTGTAGCCGGGCCGGGTCGAGCACAGCACGGTGGCCCGGGCCGGCTTCTGCCGCTGCGGTTCGAGGGCCCGGCGCAGGCGCCCGATGTAGGTGTGCACCATGTTCTCCACCGACGGCGGCCGGCGGGGGCCCCAGACCGCGTCGACGATCTGCGCCACCGACATGACCATCCCGGATCGCAGCGCCAGCACGGCCAGCACCTCGCGCTGCCGCGGCGTGCCGAGGTAGAGCGCGGTACCGCCGCGGCGTGCCTTGACCAGTCCCAAGAGCGACACCGCGAGATTGTCCTCGGACACGCTCCCTCCCCTCCTGCTCGGGCGTCACGCGCTCGCCGGGCTATCGGCGGCCGGCGGGCGTCGTGAAGGTCAGTCCCCGCGCCAGCAACTGCGGCAGCACGCGGGCGAGGGCCGCGACGGTCTGCGACCGGTCGCCGCCGCCGTCGTGGCAGAGCATGATCTGACCGGGCCGGCTGCGCGACAGCGCCCGCGCGATCCGGTCGGTACCGGGACGGCGCCAGTCGCTGGGATTGACCGTCCAGTCCACCGGGGCGAGGCCCTGCTCCGCGGTGGCCCGCAGCACCCCGGCCGACCAGTTGCCCGACGGCGCCCGGAACAGCCGCGGCGAGACGCCGGTGGCCGCCTCGATCTCCGCCTGCGCCCCGGCGATCTCGGCCCGCTGCACCGGCGGCGGCAGCGCCGCGAACGGCTGCGGGTGGGTCATCGAGTGGTTGCCCAGCACGTGCCCGGCCGCGGCGATGCGGCGGGCCAGGCCGGGCCGCTCCCGGACCCGGTCGCCGACGAGGAAGAAGGTGGCCCGGATGTCGTGCCGGGCGAGCAGGTCCAGCAGCGGCGGCGTCCAGTCCGGGTGCGGGCCGTCGTCGACGGTGAGCGCGACCGCGCCCCCGCCGACGCCGAACGCCGGCCAGCCGGCGCCGCCCAGGCCGGGCCGGCGCCGCAGGTACTGCTGATATCCGCGGACCGCGAAGAACCCGTAGTGCAAGAGCTGGGCGGCGCGCCTGCCGGTACTCATCGGCTCAGGTGCTCCTCGACGACCCGGGCCGGCCCGAAGTCCCGGTCGCGCAGGTGGCGCAGGCCCCCGGCCAGCGCACCGGCGACGATCGCCAGCTGCACCAGGAAGTGCACGGCGAAGAAGAAGCCGGCGAACGCCGGCCCGCGCCGGGCCGCCACGAACCGCAGCAGTCCCGGGTCGGCCAGCACGAACCCCGCGAGGGCCAGCGCCGGCACGGCCAGCAGCGCCGGCGCGACCAGGCCCAGCGGCAGGGTCACGGCCGCCAGCGCCGCCAGCGCGACCGCGGCCGGGCTGTTGGCCCGGATCCCGGCCGGCCCGCGCTCGGCCAGCGCCACCGGGATGAGCAGCTGCGAGCGGCCGAACTGCTTGCGCAGCAGCGCCCCGAGCCGGCTGTCGTCGTCGTGCCGGCCGGCCATCTCGGCGCTGAGCACGATCCCGTGGTGCGCGCCCAGCCGGTCGCCGAACTCCACGTCCTCGGAGGCGCGCAGCCGCTCGTCGAAGCCGCCGACCTCGTCGAACACCGCACGGCGGATCGCGCACAGCGCGAACAGCGTGGTGCGGACCCGCCCGGCGTGCCGCCGCCGCCAGTAGTGCCCGTGCAGCAGCCGGTACGCCTCGATCGGGCCGTCGTCGAACATCGGCTCGAGCGCGTAGATGCCGTGCACGCACACCACGTCGGGCTCGTCGCGCATGATCCGCAGCGCCACGCCGAGCGCGTCGGGCAGCGGCGCGCAGTCGGAGTCGACGAAGAACAGGATCTCGCCGCGGCTGGCCCGGATGCCGAGGTTGCGGGCCGCGGCCGGCCCCCGGTTCACCGGCGACTCGACCAGCCGGCAGCCGAACCGGCGGGCGATCTCCCGGGTGCCGTCGGTGCTGGCGTCGTCGACCACAATGACCTCGGCGACCGGCTCGCGCTGCGCACGGATCGCCGCCAGGCAGGCCCCGAGGGTCGTCGCGCTGTTGTAGGCGGGGACGATGACCGACACCTCGGGTCGCATGATCCGTAACTCCCTTGGTCACCACAAGGCGATCATGGCATTAAACATTCATGCACGTGCCTGTGTTGCCAGTCAAGCTATCGGGATCGTCACGGCCCAAGCAAGCGTTGCGGTGGGTAGTCCAGACGAGATACAGGGCCGGTTCAGAAACCATTTCGGCTGCCTCGCTAGGTTTCTGCCCATGCCCAACCTGATAGGCGTCGATGAGTGCGAGCGGCTCACCGCCCGCGAGACGCAGGACCTGTACCGCCGCTACGTGAACTCCAGTCAGGTCAGCCTGATGACGTCCTTCGGGTTCGGCCGCGAATTGGTCGACCGGGCCGAGGGCGCATATCTGCTGCAGCGCGACGGACGGCGCATCCTCGACCTGACCGGCGGCGTCGGGGTGCTCAGCCACGGGCACAACCACCCGCGCATTCTCGCCGCCCGGCAGCGCTTCGCCGAGCAGCGGCGGATGGAGGTGCACAAGACCTACTTCTCGCCCTACGTCGCCGCGCTCGGGCACAACCTCGCCCAGCTGCTGCCCGGCGACCTCACCATGTCGTTCCTGCCCAACTCCGGCGCCGAGGCGGTCGAGGGCGCGGTCAAGCTCGCCTACAAGTACCACGGCGGCAAGCGGCACACCATCCTGCGCGCCGATTGCGGGTTTCACGGCAAGCTGCTGGGCTCCGGCGGGCTCACCGGCCAGCCGCACTTTGCATTTCCCACCATTCCGGGAATCGCGACATTTACCTACAACGACATCTCCTCGGTCAAACAGGCAATTGCCGAGCACTCCGGCGACGTCTACGCGCTCATCGTCGAACCGTTCAGCGCGTCCACCGTCTCATGGTGCGACGAGGATTTTCTGCGCGAAATCCGGCAGCTGTGCACCCGGCACGACATCGTGCTGATTTTCGATGAAATCTACACCGGGTGGGGAAAAACCGGCGAACTGTTCTACTTCATGCGGTACCCCGGCCTCGTGCCCGACGTGCTGACCACCTCGAAGGCGTTCGGCGGCGGCAAATCCTCGATCTCCGCCTACGTCGCCCGCACCAAGATCTTCCGCAAGGCCTACGACAACCTCGGCGACGCGCTGCTGCAGAGCACCAGCACCACCTACTACGGCTTCGGCGAGGAGTGCGCGACCGCCATCGAGGCCATCGCCGTCGTCGTCGAGGACGACTACCCGGCCAAGGCCCGCGCCCTCGAACGGGTCCTCGAGCCGTCCCTGCAACGGCTCGCCAAACAATACCCGGACGCGGTCGGCCGGGTCGCCGGCGCCGGCGCGCTCTGGGGCGTCTTCATCGACGGCGGCCCCGCCCTGCTCGACCTCGTCGCCCGCCTCGCCCCCGGCGGCATGGCCCGCGACCCGCAGTTCAAGACCAAGCTCGTCACCTGCGCCGTCATCAACGCCCTCTACGAGGACCACGACATCTACACGTACTACACCCTCAACGGCCGCAACCCCCTCGTCATCGGCCCCGCCCTGATCACCGACCCGGCCGACGTCCAGCGCGGCGTCGACGCCCTCGGCGCGGTCCTCGACCAGGGCCTGACCCGGCTCGTCACCCGGTTCGTCAAGCAGAAGGTCGGCTCGCTGTGGTGATCACCGTGACCGGCGCCGCCGGCATGCTCGGCTCCCGCCTCGTCGACCGGCTGCGCGCCGACGGCCGGGACGTGCGCGGCGTCGACCTCCGCCCGGCCGGCACCGTCAGCCTCATCGGCGACGTCCGCGACCCCCACGCCATGGCCGAGGCGACCGGCGGCGCCGACGCGGTCATCCACTGCGCCGCCGCACTGCCCAGCTACCCCGCCGACGAGATCCGCTCGATCATCGTCGACGGCACCGGCACGGTACTGCGCGCCGCCGCCGACGCCCGAGTACCCCGGGTCGTCCACGTCTCCTCCACCGCCGTCTACGGCCTGCCCAAGACCGTGCCCACCCCCGAGGACCACCCCCGCCGGCCGGTCGACACCTACAGCGCCGCCAAGGCCGCGGCCGAGGAGGTCGCCGAGCGGCACCGCGCCGACGGCATGTGCCTGTCCGTCCTGCGGCCCAAGACCTTCCTCGGCCCCGGCCGCATGGGCCTGTTCGCCATGCTCTTCGAGTGGGCCGACGAAGGCCGCAACTTCCCCGTCCTCGGCCGCGGCGACGTGCGCATCCAGATGTTCGCCGTCGAAGACCTCGTCGACGCCGTCGCCACCGTGCTGGCCGCACCCGCCGACATCGCCAACGACACCTACAACCTCGCCGCCGCCGAATTCGGCACCCTGCGCGAGGACTTCCAGGCCGTCCTCGACGCCGCCGGGCACGGCAAACGGGTCGTCTCCGTCCCCGCCCGCCCCGCGCTGCTCGCCCTGCGCGGCCTGCAACGACTGCGCCTCTCACCCGTCTACGAACGGCTGCTGCACAAGCTCATGGCCGACTCGTACGTCAGCATCGACAAAGCCCGCGACCGGCTCGGCTTCGCCCCCAAACGGTCCAACCGCGACGCGATCCTCGCCACCTTCGACTGGTGGCGGCAGCAACGCGAACCGGCCGGGCCGGCCACCCGCCCCGCCCGCAGCGGCCGCACCAGCCGCGACCCGTGGCGGCAGGGCGCCCTGTCGGCCGCGAAGGTCTTCTTCTGAGGCCCGGCACCGATGTCCGCGGAGACCGTGGTCGACATCCCGGCCACCACACCGGCCGCCGTCCGCTCGGCGGCCTGGCAGCTGCTGCGCCTCGCCCGGCCGCGGCAGTGGGCCAAGAACCTGCTCGCCGTGCCGCTCGCGCTCATCGACGCGCCCGCCTGGAGCCTGCCCGCGCTGGCCCGCACCGGCTGGGCCGTGCTCGTCTTCACCCTCGCCGCCGTGCTCGTCTACGTCGGCAACGACATCGCCGACCGCCGGCTCGACCGCGAACACCCCGGCAAACGGCACCGCCCGATCGCCGCCGGGCACGTCTCGGTGCCCCTCGCCGTCGCCTTCGCCGGCACCGTCGCCGCCGCCCTCACCGCGGCCCTGCTCTTCGGGCCCGACCTGCCGCGCTGGCCGCTGCTGTCGTACCTGGCGATCAACGTCGCCTACAGCGTCTGGCTCAAACACACCGCACCCCTCGACATCTGCGTCGTCGCCGCCGGATTCGTCCTGCGGGTGGTGTACGGCTACGGCGCGGCCGGCACCGAACCGTCCCCGCCCCTGCTCGGCGCCGTCTTCACCGGCTGCCTCGTGCTCATCCTCGGCAAGCGCCGGCACGAGCTCACCGCCGTCGGCCCCGCCCACCGCCCGGCGCTGGCCGGCTACAACCTCGCCCTGACCGACCAGCTCCTCGGCCTCAACCTCGCCCTCACCGCCGGCGCCTTCCTGCTCTACCTCGCCACCGACGCGCCCCTGGACCCGTTCCGCGAGCCGGTGCTGCTCGTCGCCGCGCCCGCCGGCCTCTTCGCCGCGTTCCGCTACCTGCAAGGCGTGCACGTCCACCAGTCGGGCGGCGACCCGATCCGGGCGATCCTGCACGACCGCCTGATCCTGGCGTGTGTCTGCGTGGTCGGTCCCTTGCTGTCCGCCGCGCTCGTCCTGCACCATTACCCGACCCTGCTGAACTGGATGGGCAGATGAGCAGTCCCCTGGTCTCGGTCGTCGTCCCGAACTACAACTACTCCCGGGCCCTGCCGCTGTGCCTGCAGGCGCTGCTGGACCAGACGTACCCCAACCTCGAAATCATCGTCGTCGACGACTGCTCCACCGACGACTCCGCCGCGGTCGCCGCCTCCTTCGGCGTGCGCGTGCTGCGCACCACCAGCAACGGCGGCCCGGCCGCCGCCCGCAACCTCGGCGCCCGGCACGCCACCGGCGAGATCCTGTTCTTCGTCGACTCCGACGTCGCCGCCCACCCGGACGCGGTCGCCAACGCGGTCGAACTGCTCGCCGCCGACCCCGCCATCGGCGCGGTCTGCGGCAACTACGACCCGGTCCCGCTCATCCGCGACAGCCTGCTCGAGGAGTACCGCTGCCTGCAGCAGTCGTACTGGCTCATCGCCGACGAAGGCCGCATCGCCACCCTCTACACCGCCCTGCTCGCCATCCCGGTCACCGTCTTCACCGAGATCGGCCCGTTCAACCCCCGGCTGCGCGAGACCGAGAACGCCGACTACGGCCGCCGCCTCGCCCAGCACTACGAGATCTGGCTCTCGCCCCGGGTCCGCGGCGTCCACGACCACGACCACGACCTCGGCGTGCTGATCCGCAAAGTGTTCCTGCGCACCGCCCTGCACATGCCCATGTTCATCCGCAAGCCCGCCTTCCCCGGCGGAATCACCAGCGGCCCCCGCGCCTGGGTCAGCATCGCCGCCCTGCTCGCCGTGCTCGGCGTCGCCCTGCCCGTGCTGCTCGGCCCCGTCCTCACCGTGGTACCGCTGGCGTTCCTCGCCCTCTGCATCGCCGGCGACCTGCCGATGTACCGCTTCGTCGCCCAACTGCGCCCGCCGCTGTTCCTGGTGTACTTCGTGGCCATGCACTTCCTGCTCAACCTGGTCATCGCCGTCGCCGCCCTGGCCGGCATCGTGGCCTGGCTCGGCTCCGGCCGGTTCCGCACCCTCTACGACCGCCCGGAGCTGGCCCGGTGAACGCCGAACTGGTATCGGTGATCGTGCCGAACTACAACTACGCCGAATCGCTCGACCTCTGCCTGCGTTCCGTGCTCGACCAGACGTACCAAAACCTCGAAGTCGTGGTCGTCGACGACTGCAGCACCGACGAGTCGGTCGCCGTCGCCCAGGCCCTCGGCGTGCGGGTGGTCAGCACGGGCACGAACGGCGGCTGCGGCAACGCCCGCAACGTCGGCGCCGCCAGCACAGCGGGTGCGATCCTCTACTTCGTGGACTCCGACGTCAGCCTCGCACCCGACGCCGTCGAACGCTCCGTGCGACTGCTGCGCTCCGACCCGGCGATCGGCTGCGTCTGCGGCATCGAGGACCCCGAACCGCTGCTCCACGACACCCTCGTCGCCCGCTACCGCGGCCTGCAGTACCACTACTGGTCGATCACCGCCGAGGGCGACATCTCGCTGCTGTTCCCGGCGATGTGCGCCATCCGCCGCGACGTCTTCGACGACGTCGGCCTGTTCAACCCCGCCCTCAAACAGACCGAGGAGGTCGACTACGGCTACCGCCTTAGCCGCCGCTGGCGCATGGTCCTGACCGGCGACGTCCGCGGCCGGCACGACCACGACCACACCCTGCGCGGCCTGCTGCGCAAGCTGTTCCACCGCGGCCGGCTCCGGGTGCCGCTCTACCTGCGCGCCCGCCGGTTCGCGTCGGGCTTCGAAACCGCCACCCGCGCCTGGGGCAGCCTCGCCGCGTTCGCCGCCCTCGTCAGCGTGCCGCTGATGCTGCTCTCCCCATGGCTCGCCGCGGTACCGCTCACGCTGCTCGCCGCCTCGCTTGCCTGCGACGCCGGCATGTACCGCTTCGTGCACCACCGCGCCGGCACCGGCTTCCTCCTCCTCTTCGCCGCGCTGCACTACCTGGTCAACGTCACCATCACGGCCGGCGTGGCCGCCGGGGCCCTGCAGTGGCTGAGCTCCCGCGCGTTCCGCCACCTCTACGACGCCACGTTCCCCCTGCCGGCGGAGGCCACGGCATGACGGCGGTCACCTCGCCCTCACCGTCGCCCCAGGCGCCGGCCGCCGCGACCCGCCCCCGGCACGGCTGGCGGTTCTGGCTCTACAACATCCTCGTCGCGGCCGCCGCCGGGTGGCTGTGCTTCGTGCTGCTCCACCTGCTGATCAGCGGCCGGTGGTGGTTCTGGCTGATCATCGACGTCATGCCGCCCGCGGTACTGCTCATCGTCCCCGTGCTGCTCGCCGCCGGCGCCGCCCCGTGCCGCCGCTCACGCCGCCCCGTCGCCCTCCTCTCCTTGGCGGCACTGGTGATCGGCGCCCCGATCTCCGGCCTCAACTTCCGCGCCCTGGCCGGCGGCGACGGCCCCGCCCCGCCCGGCGCCCTGCGGGTGTTCAGCTGGAACACCGAGTACTGGGACAGCGACGGCGGCCCCTTCTACGACTTCCTGCGCGACCAGCACGCCGATGTCTACCTGCTGCAGGAGTACCTCCGCGACGGCGACATTCCCGGCCGGATCGACGACTCGTCCCGGCTGCGCGCCGAGTTCCCCGGCTACGACCTGGCGATCGCCGGCGAGCTGGTCACGCTGTCCCGCCTGCCGATCGTCCGCTCCTACCCGCTGCCGGCGGCCGTACCCACCACGGACACCGGCTGGCTGGGGGAGTACACCCGGGACAAGATCCTGCGCACCGACCTCTCCCTGGCCGGCGGCCACCAACTCTCGATCTACAACCTCCACATGCCGGTGCAGATCAACCCTACGAGCCCGTTCTCGGCCGCCTTCTACCGGACGATCCGCGAGCAGCGCGCCCAGCGCGAGCCGCAGTGGCGGGCGCTTGCCGCGGACGTCGCCGCCAACCCGGGCCCGGCCCTGGTGGCCGGCGACTTCAACACGACGCCGGCGATGGGCGACCTGAACAAGGTTCCCTCCCGCCTGCGCGACGCGAGCACCGCGCTGCCGGACCTGTACCCGACCACGTACCGCGACCGCCCGGGCCTGCCCCGGTGGTGGCGGCTGGACTGGGCCTTCGTGACCCGGGACGTGCGGGTGCACGACTACACCTTCGGCAGCTCCCACGGCCAGTCCGACCACCGCTTCCAGCTGCTGCAACTGTCTACGGCCCCGTAGCCACCGCCGTCCGCGGTGCGGCCGCCCGCCCGCGCACCTGCTGCCGGACGCCGTGACCACCAAGTCTCCGTGATCATGCATGGTGTCCGGTCCGATGTCGGGGTTTTTCATGATCCTGGAGACATATGGTACCTATAGGTGCACAATCACTCCGCGATCATGAGAAACGCGTGGTGTCAGTGGCCGGGCGGGCATGATCACGGAGACTTATGGCCGGTTTTGAGGCGCCGTGCTCGGGGTCGTCACCGGCCGCACGCCCGGGGCGCGGCAGTGGGCGTGGTCGGCCGACGCCGGCGAGTGGAGGCGGGCCGGTCGGGTCCTCGATCGTGTGCTCGGCCGCCACGCCCGCGCCGCCGCGAACTCCCGCGCCACCGCAAGCAGTCGCGCCCGGCGCTTCCAGCTGCTGCGGGGCGTCGTGACCACAAGTCTCCGTGATCATGCATGGTGTCCGGTCCGATGTCGGGGTTTTTCATGATCCTGGAGACATATGGTACCTATGGGTACACAATCACTCCGCGATCATGAGAAACGCGTGGTGTCAGTGGCCAGGCGGGCATGATCACGGAGACTTACGGCCGGTTTCGAGGCGCCTTGCTCGCGGCCGTCACCGGCCGCACGCCCAGGGCGCGGCAGTGGGCGTGGTCGGCCGACGCCGGCGAGTGAAGGCGGGCCGGTCGGGTTCTCGATCGTGTGCTCGGCCGCCACGCCCGCGTCGCCGCGAACTCCCGCGCCGCCGCAAGCAGTCGCGTCCGATTCAGCATGGTAAATGACGAAATATGCCAGCAAAGCGTGATTCCTCCTGAGCCGTGACGGACGGGCGGGTGGAGGAGGAGGGCGCGCGGTTCGCAGCCCCGCGCCCCGGGCCTCGGATTCGACCGGGCTCAGCGCCGCGCGCCAGCCAGGTGGCCGGCGAGGTGGTCGATCACCTCGCGCGCGTCGTCGGCGATGCCGTGGATGAACGTCGACTTGCGCCGCCGCAGCACGGGCAGCCCCAGCGCGTACAGCCCCGGGCTGGCCACCACGCCGCCGTCGTGGTCGAGCCGCCCCTTCGCGTCGAGCACCGGCACGTCGAGCCAGCTGTAGTCGGGCCGGAACCCGGTCGCCCACACGATCGTGCGGATCTCCCCGCCGCGCAGATCAAGCTGCAGCCGCGCCGTCGCCGGCACCCGGGTCGGCGCGAGCCGCTCGGCCGGCCCACCCCCGTCGGCCGCAAAGGCCGCGGAGGCGACAGAGGGCGCGGAGGCGACAGAGGGCGCGGAGGCGACGGAGGGCGCCGAGGTGGTCGAGGCCCAGGTGTCGAACGAGTCCAGCAGGCGGCCCAGCTTGAGGTCGGCCAGCGCGAACACGTTGCGCAGGCCGCCCGAGAACAGGGCGCGGCCGTCGCGCACCGCGGCCCAGCGGCCCACCAGGGCCACGCCCAGGTCGGTGAGCGCGTTGAGGTCCAGGGTGGCGCGGTGCGGGGTGCCGGCGAGCTGCGGCGAGGGCAGTCGCCGGGCCCGGGTCAGGTCGTCGATCTCGTCGTAGCGCTGGTCCCACACGCCCGCGGCGTCCATCCACCACAGCACGTCGCGGCCGCGGTACGTGCGGGGCATCCGGACGTGCTCGCCGACGGACAGGGTCACCGGGCGGCCCGAGCGCTGCAGCTCGGCGGCGAGTTGCACGCCCGTTGCCGAGGCGCCCACGACCAGGACGCCGCCGTCGGGGAGCTTCTCCGGGCCGCGGTAGTCGAACGGCGTGAGTTGCTCGACGGACGCCGGCACCGCGTCGTGGAACGGGGGCACCACCGGGCGGTTGCAGGCGCCGCTGGCGATGACGACCGTGCGGCAGGCGAGCTCGCCGGTGCTGGTCGTGACGCGGTAGCCGGCGTCGGTGCGGCGCAGCGATGTTACCTCGGTGCCCGTCCGGACGGGGGTGCGGGTGGTGGTGGCGTAGCGCTCGAGGAACTCGATCAGCTCGGCCATCGCCAGGTACCCGTCCGGGTCGGGGCCGTCGTAGGGCTGGCCGGGCAGGCGGCACAGCCAGTTGGGGGTCAGCAGCCGCAGGGAGTCCCACCGCTCGCGGCGCCACGAGTTGGCGACCTCGCCGCGCTCCAGCACGACGTGGTCGATCGAGCGGGCGGTCAGCTCATGGCTGGCGGCCAGGCCGGCGTGACCGGCGCCGATGACGACCGTGGTGACACGCTCGATGGCTCGGCCCCCCAAAAAAATCAGGCCCCCAACAAAACTCAGGCCGCGAAAACCCAGGGCCCCCAGAAACTCAGGCCGCGAAGACTCAGGCCCCCAACAAAACTCAGGCCCCGGAAAACTCAGGCCCAAATGCTCAGGCCGTCAAATCCAAGAAAGTCAGGCCCAAATGCACAGGGGAAGCACAGGTCTCGCGGTCCCGCTCCGGTCTCTTCGCAACGCTAGCATGCGCCAAAAAACGCGTAGCGTAGTGTGACCGGGTGGCGACGGTCAGGCGACTTCGACCGTCACGTCGGTCGGGTTGGTCAGGGCGTCGAAGACGGCGGAGCGCTTCTGTGACTGGGCGACCAGCGCCTCGATGTCCTCCTTGGACGCGTCGGCGTCGATGTGGAAGGTCACCTTGATGTTGTTGAAGCCGTTGCGCACGTCGCTGTCGACGCCGAGGATGCCGCGGATGTCGTGCTCGCCCTCGACGACCGACTCGACGGAGCGCAGCTGGATGCCGCGGTTCTGCGCGACCGAGGCCACGCCCGCGGTCAGGCAGCCGGCGAGGCCGACCAGCAGGAACTCGATCGGCGTGATGCCGTTGTCCTCGGCGGCGAAGACCTCGGGGTGGTCGGCGTCGAACACCGACTCCGACTTGTGGCTCTGCTCCTGGCCGAGGCCGAAGAACTGCTGGACGCGGGTGGTGCTGTGCACGCCGTTCGTCCATTTGGACGACGCCCGCCAGGTGAACTGCGCCGCCTCCGGCGCGTCCTTGAGCGCCGTCCGCGCGTCGAGCAGGGCCTGCACGTTGACGCCGTTCTCAACCGTGGTCATGTGACGCTCCCTTCGATCTATCCCATAATCCCGATCGGGATGGTTGACAGTACATCGGCCGAACGGTTCCGGCTATGATCGCGGGCATGGGACCAGCCTCGACGCGTGCAAACGCCGGTTCCGTCGGTCTCGTCGAGACACAGTACGCCGATCTCCCCCACCCGGTGCCGCTTGACTGCGGACAAAGCCTGCATCCGGTTCGCGTGGCCTACGAGACCTATGGCACGCTTTCGCCCGATCGGGACAACGTCATCCTGGTGTGCCACGCGCTCAGCGGCGACGCCCACGCGGCCGGCCGGTCGGCCGCGCCGGGGGAGAGCACCCGCGACGGGTTCGGGGCCGAGGACCGCGACGGCACGGCCGGCCGGGGTCTCGGATGGTGGGACGGCATGATCGGGCCGGGCAAGGCGTTCGACACCGACCGGTTCTACGTCGTGTCGACCAACCTGCTCGGCGGCTGCCGCGGCACCACCGGGCCGGCGTCGATCGACCCGGCGACCGGGCGGGCCTACGGCTCCGGCTTCCCGGTCATCACCGTCGCCGACATGGTGCGCACCGAGAAGGCGCTGCTCGACCTGCTCGGCATCGAGCGGCTCGCGGCGGTGGCCGGCGGGTCGCTGGGCGGCATGCAGGCCCTCGAATGGGCGATTCTCTACCCCGACCGGGTCGACGCGGTCGTGGCGATCGCCAGCACGCACGCGCTGCACCCGCAGGGCGTCGCCTGGAATGCGATCGCCCGCGAGTCCATCATGCGCGACCCGGACTGGCAGGGCGGGCACTACCACGGGACCGGCCGGGCGCCCGAGGCCGGCATGGGCGTGGCCCGGATGGTCGGCCACATCACCTACCTGTCCGGGGTGGCGCTCGACGACAAGTTCGGCCGGCGCCTGCAGTCCGCCGACGACGTGCGCTACACGATCACCGAGGCCGAGTTCGAGGTCGAGAGCTACCTGCGCCACCAGGCCGACTCGTTCGTGCGGCGCTTCGACGCCAACACCTACCTCTACATGTCGCGCGCGCTGACCTACTTCGATCTCGCCCGGCAGCACGGCGGCGGCTCGCTCGCCGCGGCGCTCGCCGGTGCGAAGGCCCGCACGCTGCTCATCGCGTTCAGCTCCGACTGGCTGTATCCGCCGGTCGCCTCCGGCGAGATCCACGACGCGCTGCGCGGCCTGGGCAAGCCGGTGGAGTACCACGTCATCGACGCGCCCTACGGCCACGACTGCTTCCTGCTGGAAGAGGCGCGCCAGACGCCCATCATCCGTCGATTCCTGGGGGAGGACGAGTCGTGACCGAGCAGGCCCGCGACTTCGGGTTCGAGACCCGGCAGCTGCACGCCGGGCAGCGCCCCGACCCCAACACGGGCGCCCGGGCGGTGCCCATCTTCCAGACCACGAGCTACGTCTTCGAGGACCCGGAGTCCGCGGCGGCGTATTTCAACCTGCAGGAGTACGGCAACACGTACTCCCGCATCATGAACCCGACGGTCGCGGTCTTCGAGGAGCGGGTCGCCAACCTGGAGGGCGGCGCCGGCGCGGTGGCGTTCGCCAGCGGGATCGCCGCCCAGGCGGCCGCGCTGTTCACGCTGCTGCAGCCGGGCGATCACGTGGTCTCGTCCCAGGCGTTGTACGGCGGCACGGTCAACCAGCTCAAGCACCTGCTGCGCAAGATGAACGTGGAGCTGACCTGGGTCGACCCCGACGACCCGGACGCGTGGCGCAAGGCCGTGCGGGACAACACCAAGGCGTTCTTCGGCGAGACGATCGGCAACCCGTCGGGCAACGTGCTCGACATCGCCACGGTGGCGGGCATCGCGCACGAGCACGGGCTGCCGCTGGTCGTCGACAACACGTTCGCCACGCCGTATCTGTGCCGGCCGATCGAGTGGGGCGCCGACATCGTCATCCACTCGGCGACGAAGTTCATCGGCGGCCACGGCACGAGCATCGGCGGCGTGGTCGTCGAGGCGGGCACGTTCGACTGGTCCAACGGGCGCTTCCCGGTGGTCGCCGACCCGTCGCCGGCCTACCACGGCCTGCAGTTCCACGAGACGTTCGGCACGTATGGGTACCTCATGAAGCTGCGCGCCGAGACGCTGCGCGACCTCGGCGCGGCGCTCTCGCCGTTCAACGCCTTCCTGTTCCTGCAGGGCCTGGAGACGCTGTCGCTGCGCATGGAGCGCCACGTCACCAACGCCCTCGCGGTCGCGGAGTTCCTGCAGTCGCACGAGCTCGCGGAGAACGTGACGTATCCGGGCCTGCCGGGCAGCACCTACCGGCCGCTGGTGGAGAAGTACCTGCCGCGCGGGGCGGGCGCGGTGTTCTCGTTCGACTGCGCCGGCGGCCGTGAGGGCGGGCAGGACCTCATCCGCGGCGTGACGCTGTGGTCCCACCTGGCCAACGTCGGCGACGCGAAGAGCCTGATCATCCACCCGGCCAGCACCACGCACCGCCAGCTCAGCGACGAGGAGCTGCGGGCGGCCGGCGTCGCGCCGGGCACGGTGCGGCTGTCGGTCGGCACGGAGTCCGTCGACGACCTGCTGTGGGACCTCGACCAAGGCTTCGCCAACGTAGCCAAGCAGCTGGGAGTGACGGCATGACGGATCTCGCCCGGTATCAGGATCCGCTGACGATCCAGCGGGTGCTGCACGGCGCCGGCACCATCGCGATCGTCGGCCTGTCCAACAACGAGCTGCGGGCCAGCTACTTCGTCGGGTACTACCTCAAGCGCCACGGCTACCGGGTGATCCCGGTCAACCCGCGGGTGAGCGAGATCCTCGGCGAGACCAGCTACCCGAGCCTCACGGACGTGCCGGTGCCGGTGGACATCGTCAACGTCTTCCGCGCCCCGGACGCGCTGCCCGGCATCGCCCGCGACACCGTGGCGATCGGCGCGAGCGCGCTGTGGTGCCAGTTCGGCGTGATCAACGAGGAGGGGGCGCGGATCGCCGAGGAGGGCGGCGTGACGGTCGTCATGGACCGCTGCCTGAAGGTCGAGCACGCGCGGTACGTCGGCCGCATGCACTGGCTGGGGTTCAACACCCAGCGCATCACCGCGGTCCGCGGCGGGCTGCAATAACGCTCCATCGCACAGCCCGCCGCGGACGACGCGATCACTTGGTGAAGCCGACGTCCACGTACTGCCGCTCGCTGCGCAGCCCGAACGAGCCGAAGTTGGCCAGGGTGGGCCGGACGGCGTTGATCTGCGGGGTCTGGAACAGCGGCACCGAGTGCCCGGCCTGCCACAGCAGCACGTCGGCCTGGTTGAGCAGGTCGACGGCCTTGGCCCGGTCGGTCTCCGCGCCGGCCTGATCGAGGAGCTTGTCGATCTCCGGCGTGCCGACCCGGCCGTAGTTCTGGTCGCCGTCGCTGCGGTACACCGGGAACAGCAGTGAGGGGTAGATGTTGTCGACCTGGCGGAACACGACCAGGTCGAAGGCGCCGATGTTGACGTATTTGGCGAAGAAGTCGTTGCCGGGCACCTTGCGCAGCTCCACCGCGATGCCGGCCTGGGCCAGCATGTTCTGGATCAGCTGCGCCTGGTCGGTGCTGCCGGTGGCGTTGACCACGTAGACGAGCTTGAGCTGCGCGCCGTCCTTGGTGCGGGTCTGCCCGTCCGCGGCGGCGACCCAGCCGGCCTGGTCGAGCAGCTGCTTGGCGTGGGTGAGGTCGAACCGGCCGGCGTCGCCGCTGTTGTCGCGGTACCCGTCCTGGCTGGGCATGAAGAAGTGGCTGCCGAGCGTGTTGACCTTGAACGGCAGGCCGGCGGACTGGGCCGTGGCCAGCGCGGTGCGGTCGATGGCGCTCTGGATCGCCTGGCGCACCCGCACGTCGGCGAGGGGGCCGTTGCGGCCGATGGTCAGCTGCGTCTCGTCCCAGCGCCCGCCGGTGCGGATGACGGTGTTGGCCGACCCGGCGAGGCGGCGGTAGGCGTCGGGCTGCCGGCCGGGTGCCTGGTCGATCTCGCCGTTGAGGTACGCCTCGGTGATGGCCGTGGAGTCCAGCGCGCGGAACACGATCGAGTCCAGCAGCGGCCTGGTGCCCCAGTACTGCTCGTTCGGCACGACGGTGATCGTCTGGGTGGTCTTGTCGAGGTTGCCGATCTTCCACGGGCCGCCCCATACCGGGATCTTCTCGATCCAGCCGGTGTTGAACTCCTCCGGCGTGTCGAGGGCCTCGCCGGGCAGCAGTGGCGTGAACAGCGACTGCCAGTCCGCGTAGGGCGTCTTGAACGTCACCTTCGCGGTCCGGTCGTCGGCGCCGCGCTCGACGGCGGTGATGACGTCGTAGCCGGTCGTGGTGGAGACCTGGAACCGTTCGTCGGTGCCGTTGAGGGTCTTCCACTGGGTGGCGAAGTCCTGCCAGGTGATGGGCGTGCCGTCCGACCAGGTGGCCTTTGGATTGATGTGGTACGTCGCGATCTGGCCGGCCCCGGCCTTGGCGACGTCGGCGGAGACGAGCACGTCGGGGTTCGCCGACGGCACGCCGTTGTCGTCGAGGAACCACAGCACCGGCTGGGTGAGCCCCAGGATCGCCTGCCCGTCGCCCTGCGTGCCGTCGACCTGGCCGATGTTGTACTGGGTGATCCACTGCTGGATCGACAGCTTCAGCGTGCCGCCCTTGCGCAGGCTGTCTCTTGGCTGCGGGTTGATGTCGCTGCTGCCCGTCTTCGGTGCCGCGCTGTGCTGCGCGGACGCGCCGCCGTCCGCGCCGCCGCACGCCGTCAGGCCGGCGCCGGCCAGCAGCAGCGCGGCCACGGCCAGCCCCGTGGAGTTCCTCATCGAACCCGCCTCTCGCCCTAGTTCATACCTTGTAGGCTTTATAGGTATACATCCTCTGTTACGTACATCGATATGATGAACGTTAATTTGGAGGTGTAGTGGTAGGGTTCCTTGCCAAGCGGCTGGCGTACTACGTCGTGCTGCTGCTCTCGGCCGCGTTCCTGTCCTACATGCTGGCGGCCACCGCGCTGTCGCCACGGGCGTATTTCCAGGCCCGGCTGCCCCCGCCGCCGGCCGCGCAGGTCGACCGGCAGCTGCGCGCCATCGGCCTCGACGACCGGCAGCCGGTCGTCGAGCGCTTCGCCGGCTGGGCCGGCCGCGCCGCCCGCGGCGACCTGGGCGTGAGCATCACCGGCACCTCCGTCAACGCCGAGCTCGGCCGGCGGATCGGGGTCAGCCTGCGGCTGCTCGTGCTCGGCACCACGCTGGGCATCGGCGCCGGGGTCTCGGCCGGCGCGTGGAGCGCGGTCCGGCAGTACCACCTCTCCGACCGCGCGTTCACCCTGGTCGCCTTCCTGCTGCTGTCCACGCCGACGTTCCTCATCGCCGTCCTGCTCAAGATCGGCGCGATCGCGGTGAACCAGGCCAGCGGCCGGCAGCTCATCGCGTTCACCGGCGAGTCGACGCTGGGCCTCACCGGCTCCGGCCCGGCCGTGTTCGCCGACCGGGCGGTGCACCTGCTGCTGCCGACGCTGTCCATCGGGCTCGTCGCGCTCGCCACCTACAGCCGCTACCAGCGCAGCGCCATGCTCGACGTGCTCGGCGCCGACTACCTGCGCACCGCCGAGGCCAAGGGGCTCTCCCGCGGCCGGGTGCTGGTCAAGCACGGCCTGCGCACCGCGCTCATCCCGATGTCGACGTTCTTCTCGTTCGGCTTCCTCGGCGTGCTCACCGGCGCCACGTTCACCGAGAAGGTGTTCGGCTGGCACGGCATGGGGGAGTGGTTCATCGACTCGGTGAACAACAACGACGTCAACGCGGTCGTCGCGGTCAACCTGTTCGCCGCGGTCACCGTCCTGTTCGCCGGGCTGCTCGCCGACGTGCTGCACGCCCTGCTCGACCC
The DNA here is from genome assembly GCF_050948465.1 of Dactylosporangium sp. CA-092794. Classification (NCBI taxonomy): domain Bacteria; kingdom Bacillati; phylum Actinomycetota; class Actinomycetes; order Micromonosporales; family Micromonosporaceae; genus Dactylosporangium; species Dactylosporangium sp. CA-092794. The sequence continues at coordinate 4,254,818 of NZ_CP192044.1, forward strand.
GCGGGTCCGGCTCGGCGGCCGCCGTGGCTGACACCCTCGCCGCCGAGGTTGCCGACGAGGCCGGGCAGGCGCCGCCGACCAGGCTGCGGGTCGTCGCCGGCCGGTTCCGCCGCGACCGGGCGGCGCTGGCCGGGGCCGCCATCGTCGCGCTGCTGTTCGTGCTCGCCTTCGCCGGGCCGCACCTGACGCACTGGTCGTACCGCGACATCGACTACACCGCCCTGCGCGCCGCGCCGTCCGCGGCCCACTGGTGGGGGACCAACGGCATCGGCCAGGACGTGTTCGCGCAGGACCTCCACGGGCTGCAGAAGTCGCTGCTCATCGGCCTGGCCGTGGCCGTCGTCGCGACCGCCCTGGCCGCCCTCGTCGGCGCCGTCGCCGGATACGCCGGCGGCTGGACCGACCGCGCCCTCGTCCTCGTCGTCGACCTGCTGCTGGTCTTCCCGTCGTTCCTCGTCGTCGCCGTCGTGTCGCCCCGGCTGCGCACCAGCGGCTGGGTCGGCCTCGCCGGGCTGCTCGCGGTCTTCGGCTGGATGATCTCGGCCCGGATCGTCCGGTCGCTCACCATCTCCCTCAAGGAGCTGCAGTTCGTCCGGGCGGCCCGGTTCATGGGCGTCTCCGGGCCGCGCATCATCGCCCGGCACGTGCTGCCGAGCACCACGTCGTTCCTCGTCATCGACGCCACCCTGGCCGTCGGCTCCGCCGTCATGACCGAGGCGTCGCTGTCGTACTTCGGCTTCGGCGTCCAGCCGCCGGACGTCTCCCTCGGCACGCTCATCGCCGACGGCACCTCGTCGGCCGTCACCGACCCGTGGATGTTCTTCTTCCCGGCCGGGCTGCTGATCGTCTTCGTCCTCGCGGTGAACCTCGTCGGCGACGGCCTGCGCGACGCCGTCGACCCCCGCTCCCGCCCGTCCCGCACGCCCCGGCCGCGGCCGGCCGCGCCGCCTCCGTCCACTTCGGACACCGGCACCGGGGACGGGGTGGTGCTCGCCGTGCGGGATCTGCGGGTGAGCTTCGGCGACGGGCCGCCCGCCGTCGACGGCATCGACCTCACCGTCCGGCGCGGCGAGGTGCTCGGCATCGTCGGCGAGTCCGGCTCCGGCAAGTCCGTCACCGTGCTCGCCGCCATGGGCCTGCTGCCCGCCGGCGCCGCCGTCTCCGGCAGCGTCGCGCTCGCCGGCGCCGAGGTCGTCGGCGCCGCGCCGCGCACCCTGCGGCGGCTGCGCGGCAACGTCGCCGCCGTCGTCTTCCAGGACTCGCTGTCGGCGCTCAGCCCGGTGTACCGCATCGGCGACCAGCTCGCCGAGGCCGTCCTCGCCCACCGGGACGTGCCCCGGGCCGAGGCCCGCCGCCGCGCCGTCGACCTGCTGCGCCTGGTCGGCATCCCCTCGCCGCAGTTGCGCGCCCGCGCGTTCCCCGACGAGCTCTCCGGCGGCATGCGGCAGCGGGTGATGATCGCCATGGCGATGGCCAACGACCCCGACCTCATCCTGGCCGACGAGCCGACCACCGCCCTCGACGTGACCGTGCAGTCGCAGATTTTGCGGGTACTCCGGGACGTGCGCGAGGCCACCGGCGCCGCCCTGGTGCTGGTGAGCCACGACCTCGGCGTGGTCGCCGGCATCGCCGACACGGTCGCCGTCATGCGCGCCGGCCGGATCGTCGAGCACGCGCCGGTGGAGCAGGTGTACGCCCGGCCCGCGGACCCCTACACCCGCGAGCTGCTCGCCGCGCAGCCCCGCCTCGACGCCGCGTTCACCCCGCGCCGCCCGCCCGCCGGCCCGCCGGTGCTGCGGGTCACCGGCCTGCGCCGCACCTTCGGCGTGCACCGCGGCCGGGTCTTCCCCCGCCGGGTCGGCACCGTCCACGCCGTCGACGGCGTCGACCTCACCGTCCACCCGGGACAGACACACGCGCTCGTCGGCGAGTCCGGCAGCGGCAAGACCACCACCCTGCTGGAGATCCTCGGCCTGCAGCCGCCCGAGGGCGGCACGATCGAGCTGTTCGGCCGGACCGTGGACCGGACGCTCACCGCCGCGGACCGCTCCGCGCTGCGCGCCCGCATGCAGCTGGTGTTCCAGGACCCGTTCGCGAGCCTCGACCCGCGCCTGCCGGTCGGCGACGCGATCGCCGAGCCGATGCTCGCCCAGCGCTACGACCCCGCCCGGGTCCGCGCCCGGGTGACCCGGGTGCTGCGCCTCGTCGGCCTGGAGCCGTCCCTGGCCCGCCGCTTCCCGCACGAGTTCTCCGGCGGCCAGCGCCAGCGCATCGCCATCGCCCGGGCCATCAGCGTCGAGCCGGACCTGCTCGTCCTCGACGAGCCGGTCTCCTCCCTCGACGTGACCGTCCAGGCCGGCGTGCTGGACCTGCTCGCCCGGCTGCAGGCGGAGCTCGGCCTGGCGTACCTCTTCGTCACCCACGACCTGGCCGTCGTCGCCCGGATCGCGGACGTGGTCAGTGTCATGTACCTCGGCCGCACCGTCGAGACCGGCCCGGTCGCCGGCGTGCTGGGCCGCCCCCTGCACCCCTACACCCGGGCCCTGCTGTCCGCCGTCCCGGTCCCCGACCCCGCCGCCGAGCGCACCCGCGAGCGCATCCTGCTGCCCGGCGACCCGCCCGCCGCCGACGTGCGGCCCACCGGCTGCCGGTTCCGGCCGCGCTGCCCGCTGTACCCCACCCTCGACCAGGCCGGGCAGGCACCCTGCGAGACCACCGATCCCCCGATGACCGGCGCCGCCCACCGCGCCGCCTGTCACCACACCGGTGGAGTGTGACGGGCGCCTCCGGGGAACGTCACAGGTCCTGTCCGGATCGGGACTGTCGGCCCTGGCCGGGTGGGACGTGCGGCCCTGCATCGCCCATCCGGGCAGATGGTCCGCTGAGCCCGTCGCCGCCGATGGTGCGGCGGGTCTGGAGGGTTCGCGTTCATGGCGGAAGTTGCGGTGCCCACGGCGGTCGACGCCGGCGACGGGGCCGCGGTCGAGGGCACGCTGAGCGCCGACCGTCAGGGGCCGTGGCAGCGGCTCGTGCTGGCGGTGTTCATCGCGGTGCCGTCGCTCGCGGTGCCGGCCGCCGTCTGGGTGGCCTGGGGGCGGGGGATCGGCTGGCGGGACGTGGCGATCGCGGCCGTGTTCTACGTGGTGACCGGCTACGGGGTCACCGCCGGCTTCCACCGGTACTTCACCCACGGCTCCTTCCGGGCCGGCCGCGGCCTGCGCGTCGCGCTCGCCGTCGCCGGCAGCATGGCGCTGGAAGGGCCGGTGGTCCGGTGGGTCGCCGATCACCGCATGCACCACCAGTTCTCCGACCGCGACGGCGACCCGCACTCGCCGTGGCGCTACGGCACGTCGGCCTGGGCGATCGCCCGCGGGCTGGTGTGGTCGCACGTCGGCTGGCTGTTCGCGCCCGTGCAGGCGCCGCTGCGCCGCTACGTGCCCGACCTGCTCGCCGACCGCGACATCGTGCGGGTGTCGCGCACCTTCCCGCTGTGGGTGGCCGTCTCGCTGCTGCTGCCCGCCGCCCTCGGCGGCCTGATCGGCATGTCCTGGCAGGCGGCGCTGACCGCGTTCTTCTGGGGCTCGCTGGTGCGCATCGGCCTGCTGCACCACGTCACCTGGTCGGTCAACTCGATCTGCCACGTCTTCGGCAAGCAGCAGTTCGCCTCCCGGGACCGCTCCACCAACGTGTGGTGGCTCGCCCTGCCGTCGTTCGGGGAGTCGTGGCACAACCTGCACCACGCCGAGCCGACCAGCGCCCGGCACGGGGTCCTGCGCTTCCAGCTCGACCCCAGCGCCCGGCTGATCCGCATCTGGGAGCGGCTGGGCTGGGTGTGGGACGTGCGCTGGCCCGACCCGGCCCGGATCGCGGCGAGGCGGCTGCCCTGATGCGGATCACCGGGACCGGCCACGCCGGCATGCTCATCGAGACCGCGGCCGGCAGCATCCTGTGCGACCCGTGGGTCAACCCGGCGTTCTTCGCCTCCTGGTTCCCGTTCCCGGACAACTCCGGGCTGGACTGGGAGCGGCTGGGCCGCTGCGACTACCTCTACGTCTCGCACCTGCACCGCGACCACTTCGACGCGGAGAACCTGCGCCGGCACGTGTCCAAGCGGGCGACCGTGCTGCTGCCCGAGTACCCGACCCGCGAGCTCGAGGACGAGCTGCGCGAGCTGGGCTTCACCGCGTTCCTGCGCACCCGCAGCAACGAGCCGGTCGCCCTCGACGGCGGGCTCACCGTGATGATCCAGGCGCTGGTGTCGCCGACCGACGGGCCGATCGGCGACTCGTCGCTGTGGGTGGAGCACGGCGGGGTACGCCTGCTCAACCAGAACGACGCCCGCCCGCGGGACCTGTCCGTGTTCGCGGCACTGGGCCACGTGCACGCGCACATGCTGCAGTTCTCCGGCGCCATCTGGTATCCGATGGTGTACGAGCTGCCCGAGGCCGCCAAGCGGGCGTTCGGCGTGCAGAAGCGGGAGCGGCAGTTCGACCGCAGCCTGCGCTACATCGACGAGCTGGCCGCCGACCGGGTCTTCCCGATCGCCGGGCCGCCGTGCTTCCTCGACGACGAGCTGTGGCCGAACAACGACCTCGGCACCGAGCCGGGCAACATCTTCCCCGACCAGCAGGTCTTCGCCGACCACTACGAGAAGCTCGGCCGGGACAACGCGGTCATCCTGCTGCCCGGCACCACGGCCACGGTCACCCCCGGCGGCTGCGACGTCGTGCAGCCCGTCGCCGACGTCCGCGCGTTCTTCGACGGCAAGGAGGCCTACCTGCGCGACTACCAGCGGCGGCAGCGGCCGGCCATCGAGGCGGCCAAGGCGTCCTGGCGGCACCCGGAGATCGACGTCCTCGCCGAGCTCCAGCGGCGGGTCCACCCGCTGCTCGCGCAGAGCGAACGGCTGGCCGACGGCATCGGGGGGCCGGTGCGCCTCGAGCTCACCGACGACGACGGCCGGGTCACCGACCGCATCCTGTTCGACTTCCCGGCCCGCGAGGTCCGCGCGGCCGGCGAGGAGAAGGTGCGTTACCGGTTCCGCACCGGCCGGCGCCTGGTCGAGCACCTGCTGTACACCGGCGAACCGGACTGGGTGAACAGCCTCTTCCTGTCCTGCCGCTTCACCGCGGCCCGCATCGGGCAGTACAACGAGTACCTCTACACGTTCTTCAAGTGCCTCAGCGCCGAGCGGCTGCAGTACGCCGAGGGCTGGTACGCCGAGCAGGACACCGACGACGAGGACATCGAGGTCGGCGACTGGCTCGTGCAGCGGCACTGCCCCCACCTGAAGGCCAACCTGGCCCGCTTCGCCCGCCTCGACGACGCCGTCCTGACCTGCCAGATGCACGGCTGGCGGTTCGACCTGCCCACCGGCCGCTGCCTCACCACCGCCGGATACCAGATCCGGGCCGGCCGCGCCCACCACCCCGCCGGAGAGACCTCATGACCGCCCTGACGCCCAAGCCGATCGCCGTCCGCTCCGCCCCGGTGCAGCGGGCGCCCCGCGGATCGGCGCTGGCCCGGCTGCTGCGCACCACCGACGCCAAGCAGATCGGGCTGATGTACCTCGTCACCTCGTTCGCGTTCTTCGCCGTCGGCGGGATCATGGCGCTGCTCATGCGGGCCGAACTGGCCCACCCGGGCCTGCAGTTCCTCTCCCTGGAGCAGTACAACCAGCTGTTCACCATGCACGGCACGATCATGCTGCTGTTCTTCGCCACACCGGTGGTGTTCGCCTTCGCCAACTACATCGTGCCGCTGCAGATCGGCGCGCCCGACGTGTCGTTCCCGCGGCTCAACGCGTTCTCGTACTGGCTGTTCCTGTTCGGCGGGTCGCTGACCATGATCGGGTTCATCACCCCGGGCGGCGCGGCGGACTTCGGCTGGTTCGCCTACTCGCCGCTGACCAGCGCCGCGAACTCGCCCGGCGTCGGGGCCAACCTGTGGATCGTCGGCGTCGCCGTCTCCGGCCTGGGCACCATCCTCGGCTCGGTCAACATGGTCACCACCATCATCACGCTGCGCGCGCCCGGCATGACGCTGTTCCGGATGCCGATCTTCACCTGGAACATCCTGGTCACCGCGCTGCTGGTGCTGCTGATCTTCCCGTTCCTGGCCGCCTCCGGCCTCGCGCTGCTCGCCGACCGGATGCTCGGCGCGCACGTGTTCGACCCGGCCACCGGCGGGCCGGTGCTGTGGCAGCACCTGTTCTGGTTCTTCGGCCATCCCGAGGTGTACGTCATCGCCCTGCCGTTCTTCGGGATCGTCTCCGAGGTCGTGCCCGTGTTCAGCCGCAAGCCGCTGTTCGGCTACAAGGGCATGGTCATCGCCACGCTCGCCATCGCCGGGCTGTCGCTGAGCGTGTGGGCGCACCACATGTACGCCACCGGCCAGGTCCTGCTGCCGTTCTTCTCGCTGCTGACGTTCCTCATCGCGGTGCCGACCGGGATCAAGTTCTTCAACTGGATCGGGACCATGTGGCGCGGCCAGCTCACGTTCGAGACCCCGATGCTGTTCTCGATCGGCTTCCTGACCACGTTCCTCTTCGGCGGGCTGTCCGGGGTGCTGCTGGCCAGCCCCCCGATCGACTACCACGTGTCGGACACCTACTTCGTGGTGGCCCATTTCCACTACACGCTCTTCGGTACGATCGTGTTCGCGGTCTTCGCCGGCGTCTACTTCTGGTTCCCGAAGATGACCGGCCGCCTGCTCGACGAGCGCCTCGGCAAGGTGCACTTCTGGCTCACCCTGATCGGCTTCCACGCCACCTTCCTGGGCATGCACTGGCTGGGCAACGAGGGCATGCCGCGCCGCTACGGCGACTACCTCGCCACCGACGGCTTCACCACCCTCAACGCGATCTCCACCGTCGGCGCCCTCATCCTCGGCGTCTCCACCCTGCCGTTCCTCTACAACGTGTGGATCTCCTACCGGGCCGGCCGGGTGGTGGAGGTCGACGACCCGTGGGGCCACGGCAACTCGCTGGAGTGGGCCACCTCGTGCCCGCCGCCGCTGCGCAACTTCGACCGCATGCCCCGGATCCGCTCCGAGCGCCCCGCCTTCGACGCCCGCCACGGCTCCGAGCGCGATTCCGGCGGCTTGACCGCGGTGGGCGGCCCCGCAACGGCGCAACAGCACGAATGAACGCCTAGGCGCGGACGTATGTCTCCGCGATCATGGCGCGCGCGGTGGCCGCACACCGGTTTGCCATGATCCCGGAGACTTGCGGTACACGGGGGTACATCACCACTCCACGATCATGAAAAACCGTTGGTGTCGGCGGCGGCCACAGCATGATCGCGGAGACTTCCCGTCGCTACGCTGCGCTCCACAGCGGCCGGCGCCGGCGGACGCGGCCGGCGGGGTCCGGCGCAGCCCTCGCCGCGCCGGGTTGACCCGGGTTCATCAGAGCTCCTCGCGGACCATGTCGATCGCGCCGACCGGGCACTCGGCGGCGCAGATGCCGCAGCCCTTGCAGTAGTCGAGGTCGATCTCGTAGCGGTTGCCCGGGCCCAGCTTGATCACCGCGTTGTCCGGGCACATGCCGAAGCAGTTGTCGCACTCGAAGCAGTTGCCGCAGGACAGGCAGCGGCGCGCCTCGAACAGCGCGGTGGCGCCGTCCAGGCCGCCGACCACCTCGTCGAAGGTGGAGGCGCGCCGGGCCAGGTCCAGCCGGGGCCGCACGGTGGCCGGGGCGTCGCTGTAGTACCAGGTGTTCAGCCGCTCGAAGCCGGCCAGGCCGGGGCGCGGCGCGGCCTCGGCCGCCGCGCCGCGCAGCCAGGCGTCGATCTCCCGGGCGGCGCGCTTGCCGTGGCCGACCGCGTCGGTCACCGTGCGCTCCGACGGCACCATGTCGCCGCCGGCGAAGACGCCCGGGTAGCCGGTCATGCGGTGCGCGTCGACCTGCACCGCGCCGTCGACGACGGCGATGCCGGGCGAGCCGTCCACGATGGACCGGTCGACCTCCTGGCCCAGCGCCAGCACGACCGAGTCGGCGGCCAGCTCCTCCACCTCGCCGGTCGGCTGCGGGAAGCCGCGCTCGTCCAGGCGCATCCGCTCCACCGTGATCCGCCCCGAGTCGGCGTAGGCGATCGTCGACAGCCAGCGCAGCCGCACGCCCTCGGCGATGGCGTCGTCGACCTCCTCGGCGTTGGCCGGCATCTGCGCGCGGGTGCGCCGGTAGACGATGACCGGGTCGGTGGCGCCGAGCCGGCGGGCGCTGCGGGCCACGTCGACGGCGGTGTTGCCGCCGCCGTAGATGACCACCCGCCGGCCCAGCCGCGGCGGCTCGCCCTCGGCGATGCCGTGCAGGACCGACAGCGCGTCGAGGACCCGGGCCGACTCGCCGGCCGGCACGTAGGCGCGCTTGGCCAGCTGGGCGCCGATGGCCAGGAAGACGGCCTCGAAGTCGGCGAGCGCGGCGACCGGGTCGTCGACGCGCCGCCCGAGCTCGATCGTCACGCCGAGGCCGGCGATCCGGGCGATCTCGGCGTCGAGCACGTCGCGGGGCAGCCGGTAGGCCGGGATGCCGTAGCGCATCATGCCGCCGGCCTCGTGGCCCGCGTCGCGGACGGTCACCGCGTGGCCGAGCAGCGCCAGATGGTACGCCGCGGCCAGCCCGCACGGGCCGGCCCCGACGACCAGCACCCGGTGCCCGGTCGGCGGCGCTGGCGTCGGCGGGCGCCAGCCCTGCTTGAGCGCCTCGTCGCCGAGGAACCGCTCGACGGCGTTGATGCCGACCGCCTCGTCGAGCTTGCCGCGGTTGCAGGCGGTCTGGCACGGGTGGTAGCAGACCCGGCCCATGACCGCCGGGAACGGGTTGTCCAGCATGATCTGCCGCCAGGCCTGCTCGTAGCCGCCGTCCTCGCCGTCGTAGAGCCAGCGCTGGACGTTCTCGCCGGCCGGGCAGGCGTCGTTGCACGGCGGCATGCGGTCGGCGTACACCGGCCGCTTGGTGCGCCACGCGCCGGTCTTGTTGGCCAGGCTCGAGCCGACCCCCAGCGTGATGGCGAACGGTTTCTCACTCATCGGAGGCTCCCGGGAGCAGGCCGAACCGCGCGATGTTGCGGTCGGCAATGGCCTGGATGCGGTCGAGCACGTCGCGGTGCGGCTCGGGGCGGAACAGGTGCGCGTAGCGTTTCTGCGGCCGGAGGTACTCCTCGACCGGGACCCGGTGGCGGATCGGCGTGGCGGCGGTGATGGTGCCGTGCTCGGCCTCCCACACCGGGAACAGCCCGGACTCGGTGGCCAGCCGCGCGATGCGGATCGTCGCCGAGGACTCGCTGCCCCAGCCCAGCGGGCAGGGCACCAGCACGTGCAGGTAGCGGGCGCCGCGCACCCGCATGGCCCGGTCCACCTTGTACTCCAGGTCGCGCAGGTCCGCGACGGTGGCGGTGGCGACGTAGGGGATGTCGTGGGCCAGCGCGATCAGCGGCGCGTTCTTGCCCTGGCCGAAGGCGTTGCCCGGCTCGGGGCCGACGGCGTCGGTGGTCGCGGTGCGGGCGGCCGGCGGGGTGGCGCCGGAGCGCTGCACGCCGGTGTTCATGTAGGCCTCGTTGTCGTAGCAGACGAACAACACGTCGTCGTTGCGCTCGAACATGCCCGACAGGCAGGCGAAGCCGATGTCGACGGTACCGCCGTCACCGCCCTGCCCGATCACCCGGATGTCGGTGCGGCCCTGCGCCCGCAGCGCCGCCGCGACCCCGGCCGCCACCGCCGGGGCGTTGCCGAACAGCGAGTGCAGCCACGGCACCCGCCACGACGACTCCGGAAACGGGGTGGAGAAGACCTCGAGACAGCCGGTGGCGTTGACGGCGACGAGCTTGCCGCCGGTGGCGCGCATCGCCGCGTCGAGCACGAACCGGGCGCCGAGCGCCTCGCCGCAGCCCTGACACGCGCGGTGGCCGGAGGTGATGGCGTTGCTGCGGGCCGCGTCGGACTGCACGGACCGGTCGTCGGCGGCCAGCAGCCGGTTGCCGACGACGAAACTGCCGGTCTGGTAGAACTTCACGCGTTGCGCCGGCATGGTGTACCCCTCTCAGCGCTCGGCGGTGGCGAGCAGGTCGGTGTCGAGGTCGAGGAACGTCAGCGGGTCGAGCAGGTCGCCGGCCGCGTCGGTGAGCATCGCCGCCAGCGACGCCTTGGTGACCGGCCGCCCGCCGAGACCCGCGATGACGGTGTACCGGGCGACGTCGACGCCGGCGAGCGCGGTGGCGACGTCGGCCGACACCACCCCGCCGACGCCGACCGCGAGGGCCCGGTCGAGCACGACCACCCGCCGGGCGCCGGCCAGCGCGGCGCGGACCGCGGCGAACGGGAACGGGCGGAACGTGGTGATGCCCAGCACGCCCACCGAGCGCCCGGCGGCGCGCAGGTCGTCCACGGTGTCCTTCAGCGTGCCCAGGACCGACCCGAGCGCGACGACGACGGTGTTGGCGTCGGCGTGGTACGGCGTGACGAGCTCGGCGCCGGGCCGGCCGAACACGCGGGTGAACTCCGCGCCCAGCTGCGGGATCCGCTCCAGCGCGCGCAGGTGCGTGCGGTGGGCGAGGTAGCGCACCTCGGTGTAGGCCTCCGGCCCGACCATCGCGCCGATGGTGACCGGGTCGGCCGGGTCCAGCGCCTGCCGCGGCACGAATGGCGGCAGGTACGCCCGCACCTGCTCGCGGGTGGGCAGGTCGACCGGCTCGAACGCGTGGGTGAGCACGAAGCCGTCCATGCACACCATGACCGGCAGCGACAGCTCCTCGGCCAGCCGGAACGCCTGGACGTGCAGGTCGGCCGCCTCCTGGTTGGATTCGGCGTAGAGCTGCAGCCAGCCGGAGTCGCGCTGGCTCATCGCGTCGCTGTGGTCGTTCCAGATGTTGATCGGCGCCCCGATCGCCCGGTTGGCGACCGTCATCACGATCGGCAGCCCCAGCCCGGCCGCGTTGAACAGCGCCTCCGTCATGTACAGCAGCCCCTGGCTGGCGGTCGCGGTGTAGACCCGCGCGCCCACCGCCGAGGCGCCGATCGCCACCGACATCGCGGCGAACTCCGACTCCACGTTGACGAATTCGCAGCCGGGCAGCGCGCCCGACTTCACCAGCACGCTGAGCGCCTCGACGATGTGGGTCTGCGGCGAGATCGGGTAGGCGCAGATCACCTGGGGCCGGCAGGCGGCGACGGTCTCGGCGACGCCGCGGGATCCCTCGAGCTGGACGGTCATCGCAGCGCTCCACTGGGTCGGTCGGCCTGGACCAGGTCGAAGGCGGCGCGGGCCGCGGCGACGTTGCCGTCGGCCAGCCGGTCGGCGAACCGGGCCCGGATCGCGTCGACGACCGCGTCGATCGGCACCAGCCCGGTCAGCGCGGCGAACCCGCCGAGCAGCGCGACGTTCGGCACCGGCCGGCCGAGGTGGGTCAGGGCGAGCTCGGTCGCCGGTACCACCGCGAAATGCCCCGGCGGCAGGCCCGGATCCGCGACCGGCGCGGCGGCGTTGAGCAGGACGTAGCCGGCCGGCTCGAGGCCGGCGAACACGTCGATCTGGTGCAGCAGCGTGGGGTCCTGCACGATCAGCCCGTCCGGGCGCAGCACCGGCTCGCGCAGCCGGATCGGCCGGTCGTCGACCCGGCAGAACGCGACCACCGGCGCGCCGGTGCGCTCCGAGCCGAAACTGGGGAACGCCTGGGCATACCGGCCGCCGGCGTGCGCGGCGACCGAGAGCAGTTCGGCGGCGGTGACCACGCCCTGACCGCCGCGCCCGTGGATCCGTACCGAGAACATGCGTCCATCGGACCGCGCCGGTCGCGCCCGGCCCAGTGCCCGCGGACCCCGGCCCGGCGGGACCAAAGGCCCGCCGGCGCGCACCCGGCGCACCGGCGGGCCGGCTCGGGCGTGGGTCAGCCGACGTTGAGCCGCGGCGGCAGCTCGTCCTTGTGCAGTTCGAGCCGCTCGTCCGCGTCCGGCCGCCACGCGCGCCGGGCCGTGGTGCAGGCCCGCCGCACGGCCGTGTGGACCGTCGCCACGCCGTCGCGCCAAGTGCGTCTCATCGCATCCACCTCCTTCCATCGCCAATGGTGGGGCGGCGACCGGGGCCCGGCAGGGTCGAAGGTCCCATCGGCGGCCGCCGGGAACGGGCGGGCCGGGCGGTCCCGCAATCGGGTGACCTTCGGCCCGTGTGCCCGGCACGGGCCCCGGCGCAGAGTGGCGTCGAAGCATCCATCAGGGAGGCGAGCAGCCATGACTGTCCCGCTGCTGGAACAGCACGCCATCCGTCACCTCGTCAAGCGGCTCGGCAAGCGCTACGCCGGCCGGCACGACGAGGAGACCATCCGCCGGACGGTCGAGGAGATCGAGCGGCGCTACCAGGACGCCAATGTGCACACCTTCGTCCCGCTGCTCGTCGAGCGCGACGCGAAGCGCGTGCTGGACCGGATGCGCTGATTTTCTTAGAGGAAGGTGACCGCGATGGGCGGGTCAACGATCGTCGGGATACTGCGGGAACGCGCCCGCACCGAGCGGCGCGTCGCGCTGGTCCCGGATGTCGTCGCCAAGCTGGCCGCGGCCGGCATCGGCGTGCTCGTGGAAACACACGCGGGCGACGGGGCCTGGTTCGGCGACGACGCCTACGCCGCCGCCGGTGCGACCGTGGTGTCGCGGCCCGAGGTGTACCGCGGCGCCGGCGTCATCGCCTGCGTGCAGCCCCCCGACGACGCCGAGGACGGGCTGAGCCCGGGCCAGACGCTGCTGGGCCTGCTCGCCCCGGCCGAGCATCCGGACCTGCTGCGCCGGCTCACCGGGCGCGGCGTCACCGCGATCAGCCTCGACCTGTTGCCGCGCACGCTCAGCCGGGCCCAGTCGATGGACGCGCTGACCTCGCAGGCCAACATCGCCGGCTACCGGGCCGCCGTGCTGGCCGCCGCCACCTACGGCGGGTTCTTCCCGATGCTGACCACCGCGGCCGGCACGATCCGGCCGGCCGCGGTGCTGGTCCTCGGCGCCGGCGTGGCCGGGTTGCAGGCGATCGGCACGGCCCGCCGGCTCGGCGCCGTCGTCACCGCCTACGACGTGCGGCCCGAGAGCCGGGCCGAGGCCGAGTCGGTCGGCGCCCGGTTCCTGCAGCTCGGCGTCGGCGACGCGACCGGCGCCGGCGGCTACGCCCGGGCGCTGAGCGCCGACGAGCAGGCCCGGCTCCAGCGGGCCCTCGACGAGCAGATCGGGCGCTTCGACGTGGTCATCACCACGGCCAAGGTGCCCGGCCGGCGCCCGCCGGTGCTCGTCACCGAGGCGGCGTTGAAGAACCTGCGCCCCGGCGCGGTCGTCGTCGACATCGCCGCCGGCGAACTCGGCGGCAACGTGGCCGGCTCGGTGCCGGACACGACCGTGGTCACCGACGGCGGGGTCACCGTCGTCGGCGCCGGCAACCTGCCCGCCGGCATGGCGCCCGCGGCCTCCACCGCTTACGCCCGCAACGTGGCCGCGCTGCTGACCCACCTGGTGCGCGACGGGGCCCTCACCATCGACCCGGCCGACGAGATCGCCGCCGCCGTCGTCGTCACCGTTCCCGCCGACGGAGGTACCCCGTGAACCTCGACCTGCTCACCGCCGTCACCGTGTTCGTCCTCGGCCTGCTCGTCGGGTTCGAGGCGATCAGCAAGGTGCCGGCCACGCTGCACACGCCGTTGATGTCCGGCGCCAACGCCATCCACGGCATCGTCGTGGTCGGCGCGCTGTTCATCACCGCGTCCGCCCGCGACACGGTCGGCTACGCCGTCGCCTTCGCCGCGGTGGCGTTCGGCGCGATGAACGTCGTCGGCGGGTACGCCGTCACCGACCGGATGCTGCAGATGTTCAAGCCCGCCAGAAAGGTCGAGCCCTGATGAGCGCCGTCGAGACCGCCATGCGGTACGTCCTGCTGGCCGCGGCCGCCTGCTTCGTGCTCGGCCTGCACCTGATGAACCACCCGGCCCGGGCCCGCCGCGGCAACCAGCTCTCGGCCGCCGGCATGGCCGCCGCCGTCCTGGCCGCCGTCGTGCTGCTCGTCGCCGACGGCGCGATCACCACCACCGGGTGGATCGTGTTCATCGTCGCCGCCGCTTTCGGCGCCACGGCCGGCCTCTACACCGCCCGGCGCGTGCAGATGACCGCTATGCCGCAGCTGGTCAGCCTGTTCAACGCGGTCGGCGGCGGCGCGGCCGCGCTGCTGGCCGTCGCCGACCTGCTGCACCCCGGCGCCGCCGGCCTGCCGGCCCGGGTCAGCCTCCCGGCCGCCCTGGACATCATCATCGGCGCTGTCACGTTCTCCGGCTCGCTCATCGCCGCCGGCAAGCTGCAGGGCATCGTGCCCGGCCGGCCGATCGTGTTCCCCGGCGCCCGCGCGCTCAACCTCGCGCTCGGGCTGGTGATGGCCGGCGGCGCCGCCTGGCTGATCGCCCGCCCGGACAGCCGGGTCGCCCTGGCCGCGCTCGTGCTCGCGGCGCTCGCCTTCGGCGTCACGATGGTCCTGCCGATCGGCGGCGCCGACATGCCGGTCGTCATCTCGCTGCTCAACGCCTTCACCGGCACGGCCGTCGCCATGGGCGGCTTCGTCCTCGGCGAGCCCAGCCTGATCGTCGGCGGCGCGCTCGTCGGCGCCTCCGGCGGCATCCTGACCAAGCTCATGGCCGACGCGATGAACCGCTCCATCCCCAACATCATCCTGGGCGGCTTCGGCACCGGCGACGCGGCCACGGCGAGCACCGCGGCGGGCGGCGGCTCGGTCCGGTCGGTGGCCGTCGACGACGTGGCGCTGCAGCTGGCCTACGCCAGCCGGGTCATCATCGTGCCCGGCTACGGCCTGGCCGCCGCGCAGGCCCAGCACGAGCTGGCCGAGCTCGGCACGGTCCTGGAGACGCAGGGCATCTCGGTGGAGTACGCCATCCACCCGGTCGCCGGGCGCATGCCCGGGCACATGAACGTGCTGCTGGCCGAGGCGAAGGTGCCGTACCCGCAGCTCAAGGACATGGACGAGATCAACCCGGAGTTCCCGCAGGCCGACGTCGCCCTGGTGGTCGGCGCCAACGACGTGACCAACCCGGCCGCCCGCCGCTCCGGCAACGCGATCTCCGGCATGCCGATCCTCGACGTCGACCGGGCCAAGAGCATCGTGGTCATCAAGCGCTCCATGGGCCACGGCTACGCCGGCATCGACAACGAGCTGTACACCGACCCGAAGACCGGCATGCTCTTCGCCGACGCCAAGCAGGGCCTCGCCGCCCTGGTCGCGGCGGTGCGCACCTTCGTCGCCTGACCCCGCACCGCTCCATTCCGCTGCCTCCCCGGCCGGGCGTCCGCTACGGCGCACCCGACCGGGGAGGCACTTTCGTCGCCTTGCCCGCGGCCACAGGAGCGACCGCCGACAGCACAGGACCGCCGCGCCGCGCATCACCGGCGCGGCTGCTCGTGTCCCGCGCTGCTCGTGTCCCGCGCTGCTCGTGTCCCGCGCTGCTTTGCCGCCGCGGCCGACGGCCGCTGCGACCACCACGCCGACCATAAGTCTCCGTGATCATGCCGGGCCGCAGCTCCGCACACGACATTTTCATGATCGTGGATGAAATATGTACCTATTGGTACCATAAGTCTCCGCGATCATGAAAAACCCGCGCGCCACCAGCGCCGCGCGCATGATCGCGGAGAGTTGCTGCCGCACCAGCGCGGCGGTGCGCGGGCAGCGCGGCGGTGCGCGGGCAGCGCGGCGGTGCGCGGGCAGCGCGGCGGTGCGCGGGCAGCGCGGCGGTGCGCGGGCAGCGCGGCGGTGCGGCGGCGGTGCGGCGGCGGGGCGGCGGCGGGGCGGCGGGGCGGCGGCGGGGCGGCGGCGGGGCGGCGGGGCGGCGGCGGGGCGGCGGCGGGGCGGCGGTGCGGCGGCGGGGCGGCGGCGGGGCGGCGGGGCGGCGGCGGGGCGGTGCTCGGGCGGCGGTGCGGTGTGGCGGTGCGCGGGCGGCGGGGCGGTGCGCGGGCGGCGGGGCGGTGCGCGGGCGGCGGGGCGGTGCGCGGGCGGCGGGGCGGTGCGCGGGCGGCGGGGCGGCGGGGGCGGGCGGCGGTGCGGAGCGCGGATGGGGCCGCGCGGGCGCGCGGCGCGGGTGGGGTGGCGCGGGCGCGCGGCGCGGGTGGATGGGGCGGGCGCGGGGCGCGGATGGGGCGGCGCTGGCGCGGGGTGCGGGTGGGGCGCGCGCGGGTGGGGTCGGTAAGGGTTGGCTGAGCGGCCGGGCCGTACCGGGGCGGGGCACACTTGATGTTGTGAATGCCCATCAAGAGGTCACGCGGTGGCGGTCGTTGCTGGCCAGCGAGCGGGACGCCGCGGAACTGTACGACCGGCTCGCCGCGGCCGAGACGGGGGAGCGGCGGGAGGTGCTGGCCGAGCTCGCCCGGGTCGAGCGGCGCCACGCCGCGCACTGGGAGGCGAAGCTGCGCGAGGCGGGCGCCGACGTGCCCGACCGCTCGCCGGTGACGCTGCGCACCCGCGCGCTCGGGCTGGTGGCCCGGACCTGGTCGGTGGCGTCGGTGCTGCCGCTGGTGGAGCGGGCCGAGAAGGCCGACGCCGGGCGCTACGACCGCGAGCCGGACGCCGCCGCGTCGATGGCGGCCGAGGAGCGCGGCCACGCCCGCACCCTCGCCGCGCTGGTGCAGGGCGACCGGCCCGAGCCGCAGGCCCGCATCGCCCGCCGCGAGCGGTGGCACCGCGGCGACCGGTCCGGCTCGCTGCGCGCCGCCGTCTTCGGCGTCAGCGACGGGCTGGTGTCCAACACCGCGCTCGTCATGGGCTTCGCCGGGTCCGGCTCGTCGCGCACCGTGATCCTGCTCGCCGGCGTCGCCGGGCTGCTCGCCGGCGCCTTCTCCATGGCGGCCGGCGAGTACGTGTCCATGTCCAGCCAGCGCGAAATGTACCAGCGGGAGCTCTCCCTGGAGGCGCAGGAGCTGTCCGAGAACCCGGCCGAGGAGCGCGACGAGCTGGTGCTGCTGTACCGGGCCAAGGGCCTGTCCCGGGTGGAGGCGGAGCGGCTGGCCGACCGGCTGATGGCCGACCGCGAGGTGGCGCTGGACACCCTGGCCCGCGAGGAGCTCGGCCTGGACCCCGGCGCGCTCGGGTCGCCGTGGTCGGCGGCGCTGTCGAGCCTGCTCGCGTTCGCCGCCGGCGCGTTCGTGGTCGTGCTGCCCTTCCTCATCGGCGGCGGTACCGCCGCCCTGGTCGCCGCCGTCGTGCTGTTCGTGCTGGCGCTGGCCGCGGTCGGGGCCGGCATCGGCGCGCTCAACGGCCGCGCGCCGATGCGTTCCGCCGTCCGGCAGCTCGCCGCCGGTGGCCTCGCCGCGCTGGTCACCTACGGCGTCGGACACCTCATCGGGGTCTCCCTGAGCTGAGCTGATGCAGCATCGCACGTCGCTCGCCAGCGGCGGCGGGTAGACGCACGACACTCGGCCGCCCCGGCGCTGGGCCGGGGGCGGTGGTGCGGCGACAGCGGCGGCGGGTAGACGCTCGGCACTCAGGCCGGCCCGCCCCGGCGCTGGGCCGGGGGGCGGTGGTGCGGCGACAGCGCGGCGGAGGCGGCGATCCCGGTCAGGCGCAGCTGCGAGGCGACCGCGGCCTGGTCGATGCGGGCGCGGGGGCCGCCGACCGCGATCGCGGCGACCGGCCGGCGGCCCGGGCCGACCAGCGGGACCGCGATGCCGACGGCGCCGGGCAGGTGCTCGCCGTCGCTGAACGCGATGCCCTCGCGCCGGACCCGGGCGAGCTCCACGGCGAGCTCGGCCGGGTCGGTGATGGTCCGGTCGGTGAACGCGGTCAGCGACCCGTCCGGGCCGGGGCGGTCCGGCGGCGGTGGCCGGTAGGCCAGCAGCAGCTTCCCGGCCGCGGTGGCGTGCGCGGGGCCGGTGACCCCGGTGAGCTGCACGAGGCGGCGGTGCCGGCCCTCGAAGAGGGTCTCCAGGTGCACCACCCGGCCGCCGTGCAGCACGCAGAGGCTGACCGTCTCCCGCACCTGGAGGTACAGCTCCATCAGGTGCGGCATCGTCGTGCGCCGCAGCGCGTCGTCGCGGGCGGCGCGGGTGGGCAGCGCGAGGCCGCTCGCGCTGATCCGGTAGCCGGCCGGGTCGCGCTCGATGAAGCCCTGCTGCTGCAGCGCCCCGGCCAGCCGGTGCACCGTCGTCTTGGGCAGTTCGGTGCGGCGGACCAGCTCCGCCAGCGACAGCGGCGCGGCGTCCGGGCTGGCCGCGATCTCGCCCAGGACCCGCAGGGCGCGACCGACGACCCCCTCGCCGATGGTCTCCACCGGTTGCGGCACGAGTGGTTGCGGCACGAGGTCATCGTGGGCGGGGCCCGGCCCGGGCGCCAGCGCCCGTTCCGGTGCCCGGGACAAAAGCACCGCGGCGGCGGGTGAGGCGGCGCGCGCGGGCGGCTCACCCGCATTGAGCGATTGTGCTCGATGGCTGACGGTGTGCAGGATGGTTGCGACCCGACCGGTCCGCGAAGGCGTGTCATGGACCCCACCAGCCCGTCCGGCTCCCGGCAGTACACCCTGGAAATCCTCAACCGCGCCATCGTGCTGCTGGAGGCCATGGCGAGCGACCGCCGGCCGCTCGGGCTGTCCGCGCTGTCGCGGCTGACCGGCATCCCGAAGACGACCACCGACCGGCTGATGGCCACGCTGTGCGCGCACGACCTCGTGGTCGCGCAGGGCCGGGGCTACCGCATCGGGCCCCGGATGGCGCGGCTGGCCGACCTGGTCCGCGGGCGCGCGGACGGCGAACTCGGCCGGCGGCTGACGCCCTGCCTCGTGGAGCTCTACGAGGCGACCGGCGACCTGACGGCGCTGGCCGTGCCGCACGGCGACGACGTGCTCGTGGTGCAGACCATCCGCGGCCCGCGCCACGCGGACCTGGCCTGGGACGAGCGGCCGGTCCCGGCGCACTGCCGGGCCCGCGGCCGGGTCCTGATCGCCGCCCGGGCCGCCGCGCCCGGCTGGCGCGCCACCGTCGGGTCGCTGCCGCGGTGCGACCCGCGGGCGCCGGTGGACGCCCGGTCCCTGGCCGCGGAGCTGCGGCGGGTGCGGCGGCTGGGGTACGCGCAGGACCGCGGCGACGGCGACCACGGCGTCATCGAGGTCGCCGTGCCGGTCTTCGGCCGCCGCGGCCCCGTCGCCGCCCTGGTCCGGGTGCGGCCGCCCGGCGGGCCGGACGATCCGGCCGCCGACGGCATCCACCGGCGGATCGCCGCCGCCGCGTCCGTCCTGGTGCAACGGCCCGGAGCGGCGCGACTGGACTAGGCGGTGAGCGTCCGCGGGTCAGGCGGTGCTCGCCGCGACCTCCTCGGGGGTGAGCCGCGGGCGGGGCGCCGCGGCGGCGCGGGCCGCGGGCGCGGGAGCGGGGTCGGCCGGCCGGCGGGTGTGCCAGTCGGTGACGGCCTGGTAGGCCGCGGCCACCTCCAGCAGGCGGTCCTCCTCGTACGGCCCGGCGCCGAGGATCGTGCCCACCGGCACCGCACCCGCGAAGCCGATCGGCAGCCCGAGCTCGGGCAGGCCGAGGATGTCGAACGGCACCGGCCCGGTCTGCAGCAGCACGTCGCAGCGGTTCAGCACGCCGTCGAGCACCTCGCGCAGCAGGTGGTGCTTGGCCCGCTGCCCGGTGATCCACTCGTCGCCGGACAGGAACAGCCCCTGCAGCCAGCTCAGCAGCGACACGCCGAAGAGCTTCGGGTCGCGCTGGAGGTACGGCAGGAACGGCTCGGTCCGCTCGCTGAGCCGGATGTTGTTGAACGTGCCGGTGAGCAGCCCCCAGTCGGCCGGATAGGTGACGTCGGCGACGCGCGCGCCGGGGATCGACCCGAGCGCGTCGAGGAACGCGCGGCGCGGCGCCACCACGGCCGGGTCGCCGGTGAGATAGTCCGGCGGTACCCCGATCGTGGTGGGCCGGCGCAGCGCGACCCGCCCCTTGCGCCGCACCGGCAGGGCCGCGGTGATGAGGTCCGGCACGGCGGGCAGCCCGAGCGTGCGCGTGTCGTTGGGGTCCGGCCCGGCCAGCACGGTGAGCATGATGGCCGCGTCGAGCGCGTCGCGGGCCAGCGGGCCGGAGTGGTCGCGGGTGTAGGACAGCGGGATCACGCCGTAGATCGAGGTGCGGCCCATGGTCGGCTTGAGGCCGGTGAGGTTCTGCTGGTTGGACGGGTTGACGATGCTGCCGCCGGTCTGGGTGCCGATCGACGACGTCGCCATCCGGCCGGCCACCGCGCACGCCGGGCCGGTCGAGGAGCCGCCCGGGTCGACCGACGGGTCGCCCGGCGTCCAGGCGTTCACCGTGGTCACGATGCCGTTCGGGGTGGTTGCCCGGGTCGTCGCCAGCGGGCCCATCTGCCCCTTGCCGATCACGATCCCGCCGGCCGCCTTGAGCCGGGCGACCGCCGTCGCGTCGTAGGCCGGGACGAACCCCGCGAAGACGAACGAGTTGGCCGTCGTGGCGACCCCGGCGGTGAAGTAGTTGTCCTTGATGCACAGCGGGATCCCGCTCAGCGGCCCGGTCCGGCGGCGGTCGGCGGCCCGGGCCGCGGCCCGCGCGGCGTCCGGGAGGGTCGCGTTGAACGCCTGGTAGACGCCGTCGAAGCGGGCGATGCGGTCCAGGTGCGCCTCGACCAGGTCGGCCGCGCTCAGCCAGCGCTTGCGCAGCAGCGTGGCGGCCTCGGCGAGGGTCGCCTCGGTCGGGTCCTTGCGCGCCTCGGGCCGCACCGCGACGTCGGGCAGCTCGACCGGCCGCGACGGCCCGGCCAGGCCCGGCGATGCGGCGGCGGCACCGCCCGGCAGCGCGGCGACGGCGGTGGCGCCCGCGGTGGCGGCGAGGAACGCGCGCCGGTTGAGTTCCCGGCTCATCGCGTCCACGCCTCGGTGATCGAAGGGTACTCCAGCGGCGCCGACAGCTGCTGGCTCAGCGCCGGGTCGCCGCCGCCGGGCCGCCACGTGTTGATCGCGGCCGGGTTGTTCAGCACGAACGAGCGCAGCGACGCGAGCACCTGGGCCCGGGTGGGCGCGCCGGTGGCCGGGTCGGGGGAGGTGGGCAGGAGGCTGAGGTCGATCCCGGAGACGGTCAGCCGGGCGACGATGTAGGCGTTGAGCTCGTCCGTGGACAGCGATGATGGACCGATGGCCATGTGCATCCTCCGCGGTGCGACGGTCGCGGCGGCACCGGCCGCCACGACGAAGATCGCATCGCCGCCCGGTTTCTCCCCCGCGACGCCGCCGTAACGATCACGTTTCTCGATGCGTTCGCCCGCTCACCGGCCGGGTGTCGCGGGCCGGGTGCCGCCGCGCGGCACCCGGCCCTGACCGGCCGGTTCGGCCCGGCTAGACCGCGGCGACCGTTGCCGCCGCGTCGACCAGGCCGGCGCCGCAGCCGCCGCTGCAGGTGCCCGGAATGGGCCGGGCGTGGGCCTGCAGCGCCGAGAGGACCTGCGCCGGCGTCAACGACGGGTGCTTGCTGAGCATCAGCGCCACGACCCCCGCCACGTGCGGCGCGGCCATGCTGGTGCCCATGTAGGTGTAGTAGATCGGGTTGCCCGGGGTGGTCGCGCCGTCGTTCAGGGTCGACAGGATGCCGTTCTGCGGCGTGGAGCGGGTGCCGGCCGGCTCGGTCTCCAGCCGGACCTCGCCGCCCGGGGCGGCCACCTCGACGGTGGTGCCGAAGTTGGAGTAGAAGGCCCGGTTGCCGTCGCGGTCCGTCGCCGCCACCGTGACCACGCCGGGGCAGTTGGCCGGGGTGAACCCGGAGGCGTTGGCGTTGGAGTTGCCCGCCGCCACGACCACGGTGGTACCGCGGCTGACGGCCGAGTTGATCGCGAGCCGGGTGGTCACCCCGCACGCGCCGCTGCCGCCGAGGCTCAGGTTGATGACCTTGGCCGGGTTGGGGTTGGCCGGCACGCCGGACACCGAGCCGCCGGAGGCCCACACGATCGCGTCGGCGATGTCGGAGGTCGTGCCGCCGCACTTGCCCAGCACCCGCACCGGCAGGATCTTGGCGTTGTAGGCGATGCCGGCCACGCCGACGCCGTTGTTGGCCAGCGCCGCGATCGTGCCGGCGACGTGCGTGCCGTGCCAGCTGGAGGTCTCGGCGGTCGTCTGGCCGCACTCGCCGGCCGAGTACCAGTCGCCCTCGTCCTGCGGGTTGGCGTCGCGGCCGTTGCCGTCGCGGGCGGTGGCCGAGCTGCTGATGAAGTCGTAGCCGGCCAGCCACTGCCCGTTGAGGTCGGGGTGCGTCGTCTTGCCGGTGTCGATGACCGCCACGGTCACGCCCGTGCCGGTGGCGAGGTCCCACGCCCCCGGCACGTTGATGCCGCCGGTCGGCTCGAAGTAGTCCCACTGCTGCGGGTAGTTCGGGTCGTTCGGCGTCGCCAGCGCGTACATCCGCGTGTCCGGCTCCACGGACTCCACCTCGCCGCGCGCCTGCAGCGCCGCCAGCAGCCCCGCCGTGCGCCGGCTGGCCGTGACGACGTGCCCGCCGACGGCGAGCTCGCGCTGATCGGTCAGCACCACGCCGAACCGGGCGCCGAGCGTCCGCAGCGCCGCGCCGCGATCGGCGCCGGCCTTGAACTGCACGATGTACTGCTCCGGCTCCCCGCCGTCCGGCACCCGGGCCTGCGCCGGCCCCGGCGCGACCAGTGTGGCCGCGGCCAGTGCCGCGGCCCCCGAGACGACCGCCACCAAACGGAATCGATTCATTTGGCCCCTCCTTGGCGGGGAGGCTAGCCGGATCGGCATCGATGTATCAATGATTATGGATCAAGATGGTCCGCCGTCAACTGGCACATGGAGCGAAATCCGGCCCCGACCGGCGCGGTCAGTGCTTGCCGTTGACTCCCAGGTGCGTGATGCCGAAGCCGTGGTCGTACTTGAGGCCGTACTTCAGGACGCGGTCGAGGCCGAGGTGGAGCAGGCCGATGGCCCCGGCGACGACGAGGGCGCTGAGGTGCCATCCGGCCCCGGCGGCGAGCAGCGCCAGCGGCAGCGGCGCGCTGTGCGCGAGGTTGTAGCACCAGGCGCCCACCTTGGGGCCGGCGACGTAGGCGAGCCAGGACAGGTCGGGGACGAGGAACAGCGCCGGGACGAGCCACCACGGCTGCCCGGTGCCGGCGAAGACGACGAGGGCGGCCACGGCGGTGCACAGGGCTTCGACCCGCAGCCAGGTCAGCGGCCGGCCGGTGACCACGCCGGGCGTTCCGGCCGGGACATCGGGGGAGTGCGGGGCGGGGACTTCCCGGTCAGCGGGTGGTTCGGCGATGGTCACGTCGGTTCTCCGGAGGGGGTCGAGTGGTAGGTGTGCAGGGCGGTGATCAGGGCGTCGACGAGGCAGCGGTAGCTGCGGGCCGTTTCGCCGAGGTGTCCGAAGGCGCCGGCGGCCTCGAGGCTGACGAAGCCGTGCATCGCCGACCGCACCCCGCGGGCGGCGTCGATGGCGTCGGCGCCGCGCAGCCCGAAGCCGGCGGAGACGTCGAGGAGGACCTGCAGGGCGTCGTCGCCGGCGCGACGGTCCTCCTCGTCGCCGGCCGCGGGCACTCGGGCGGTGGCGGCGTAGCGGCCCGGATGGTCGAGGACCCAGCGGCGGTAGGCGTCGGCGAACGCGCGGAACGCCTCCGGGCCGGACCGGCCGACGGCCGCCCGGGCCAGTGTGCCGCCGAGTTCGCGCTTGGCCCGGACGGAGATGCCCCGCTTGAGGGCGTCCAAGGAGTCGATGTGTTTGTAGAGGGACGGTGTCCGCAC
Source organism: Dactylosporangium sp. CA-092794 (assembly GCF_050948465.1). Lineage (NCBI taxonomy): Bacteria > Bacillati > Actinomycetota > Actinomycetes > Micromonosporales > Micromonosporaceae > Dactylosporangium > Dactylosporangium sp. CA-092794. Next base: position 4,278,568 of record NZ_CP192044.1, read on the forward strand.
GCCGATCCGTCCGGCCACCAGGCCCATGGTCAGGCCGGCGAAGCCGACCTCGTCGGCGAGGTCCGCGGCGGCCGTGACGACCGCGGCCGGGTCGAGGCCACCCCTGGGCACCTGCGCTCCCCTGCAGTCGGCCGCGGATCCGTTCAGGCGCGGACGCGCTCCCGGAGGAAGCCGATGATGAGCCCGGCGATCTGGTCGGGGCACTGCGCGTGGGGATAGTGCCCGGCCCCCTTGAGCAGCTTGACGGCGCCGGTCCCGGCGGGCATCGCGGCGACGATCGCGTCGGCCTCGGCCCGGGGATCGGCGAAGTCGGGGTCCTCGAGGCCCATGATGACCAGCGCCGGGCAGGAGACGTGCGGCAGCTGGGCGGCCGCGTCGGCGGGGGAGGTCTTCAGGGTCTTGAGGAACTCGTCCTTCCGGCCGGGTTCGGACAGCTTGGCCCGCAGCCCCGCCATGTAGGCGTCGTAGTCGGCCGGCTTTTCCGGGTAGGCCACGTCCAAATAGCGCATCCACATGTCCAGGCTGCGCAGCAGCAGCACGCCGGTCATCGCCAGCGTGGCGCTGCGGTAGCGCCGGTTTCGCACCAGCCCGCCCAGGCTGTATTCGACCTTCTTGGTGAACGGTCCGATCTCGACGATGCCGCTGACCAGCTCCGGCGCCGTCGCGGCGGCGATGGTGGCGGACCCGCCCGACAGGGAGTGACCGACGATGACGGCCGGACCGCCGCCCAGGTGCCTGATCAGGGCGATCAGGTCGCCGGCGACGTCGGTGCGGGAGATCGACTTCCAGGCGCCGGGGCTCGACTCGCCGTGCCCGCGCATGTCCGCCGCCGCGACCCGGAACCCGGCCCGCACCAACTCCGGCACCACGAACCGGTAGGCCTGCCGGCGGTCTCCGAGGCCATGCGACAGCACGATCAGCGGCCCCTCGCCGGCCACGTCGTAGGCGATCCGCCCGCCCTCGATGTCGAAGAACTCGGTCATGTCCCCTCCAGAAAGCTATTGCCAATAGCCTGACGAGATATATTTATAGCCTAGTGCCTAGGGGATCTCAAGGGGCGGCCTGGGGCAGCATGCACAAAACGCCCACCCGGACGGGCCGGATGGGCGGCTGGTGGGGGGCGGAGCCGAGCGTCAGGAGAGCGCGGCCGCGTCCGGCTCGGTGCTCCAGTGCTCGAGGGCGTCGACGAGGGCCGCGACCAGGCGGCGGAAGCTGCGGTCGATGTTGTAGGGCATGGCGAACGCTCCGCTCGACTCCAGGCTGACGAACCCGTGCAGGGCGGAGCGGATGCAGCGGATGGCGTCGATCGCATCCGCGTCGGCGAGGCCGAAGCCGGACAGGACGGCGGTGAGCGTCTTGAGGTAGTCCTCCGCGACCCGCTCGTGCTCGGTGTCCCCCGGCACCGGCGGCACCTGGGCCAGCTGGTAGCGCGACGGGTGGGCGCGGGCCCACGCCCGCTGGGCGCCGGCCATGGCCATGATGGCGTCACCCCGGGACCGGCCGACGGCGGCCCGGCTGAGGGCCTCGGTCACCTCCCTGGCGGCCCGCATGGTGATGGCCCGGCGCAGGCTGGCAACCCCCTCGATGTGCTTGTACAGGGACGGCTGCCTGACCCCGAGCCGTTCGGCCAGGCTGGCCAGCGTCAGCCCGTCGAGGCCCAGCTCGTCGACCACCCGCTCGGCCTCCTCGACCACGGCCTGGCGGGTGAGGCCGGCCCTAGGCACCGATGCGGACGGCCGGACGAGCCGGCCAGGAAAGAGCCGATGTATTAGCCATAAAGCTATACTACGTAGCGCTACGGCACCCTATCAACCGGCACCCCGGGGATCAGCCCTCCGCCCATGGCCGGCGGGCGGTGCGCACGGTCGCGCCCGCCACCAGGGACTCCTCGACGGCCAGGGCGAGCAGGTGGTCCTGGCAGGCCTCGGCGAGCGGGTAGGGCGGCGGGGCGCCGTCGCGCGCCCACGCCCCGGTCCGCTCCAGCAGGGACGCGACGGCGATCTCGTCGTCGGCGAGGCGGGCGCCCTGCCACGGGTTACGGAACAGCACGGCGCCGCCGAGCGAGATGTGGTCGAGGTCGAAGCCCTCCAGGTTCATGTCGAGCCCGGTCTGGCGGCGGACCAGGTCCGACTCGACGACCGTGCGCGGGTCGCGCAGCTGCACGAGGTGGTCGTCGACGAGCTCGCCGGTGCTGCCGCGCACGACGATGCGGCTGCCGCGCAGCGGATTGTGCCACTGGTTGTCGGTGAAGTCGTAGAGGCCGGTCCGGTCGTCGCCGAAGTCGAACTGGGCCAGGGTGTTGCCCATCCGCTTGGGCGTGACGTCGTCGCTCCACCCGCTGCGGTGCATCGGGTCGGCCAGCGGGAACGTGCTGCGCCGCGCGGTCACCTCCGCGTCGGCGAAGCCGGCGCCGAGCATGTGCCGGATGATCGAGACGGCGTGGTACTGGTGGGTCGAGGACACCTGCACGTTGCTCACCGTGCCCAGCGCCCCGTCGCGGATCAGCGCGAGCCGGGCGGCGTGCCCCGGCAGGAGCAGGTACTGCTCGGCCACCTGCACCAGCCCGCTCGCGCCCACGCTCGACCAGAGGCTCAGCATGCCGTCGACGTCCAGGGCCGGCGGCGTCTCGCACAGCACCGGCAGGCCGAGCCCGACCGCCTCCCGGGCGACGCCGGGCGCGACGGTCCGCGGCACGGAGATCACCACGAAGTCGGGCCGCTCCCGGGCGACCGCGGCGGCGAGCGTGCGGTCGGTGGGCACCCCCCATTCCGCCTCGACCTCGGCACCCCGCTCGGCGGTGCGGCTGACCACGGAGGTGATCCGCAGCGTGCCTGGCAGCAGCCGGGCCAGCTTCAGGAACACCCCGGAGCGCCACCCGGTGCCGACGACGGCGTAACTGAACGGCTTCATGATGTTCGTTCCCCCTGGTGCGTCAGATGTGCGCGATGGTGAGGCCGAGGACGCCGGCCACCACGTCGAGGCGGCGGGACAGGTCGCCGTTGGCGAGGATGGCGTGGTGCGAGGGCAGCGCCTCGACGTACCGGTAGCCGTCCGCGACCCGCAGGACGGCGCCGTTGAGGCAGTCGGAGTTCTCGTACTGCGTGTAGCTCTCCAGCACCGCCGGGGCGACGGTGAGGGTCCGCATGTCGCTGGCGATCTTGACGATGGTGGTGTCCCCCTCGGGGAAACGCGCGTCGATCGCGTTGCCCTCGGGGTCGACGATCTCGAGCACCCGGGGCCGCAGCGTCCACCCGGTGGCGAAGGAGCGCGGCACCACGCCGAAGAAGCCGCAGTGTGCCACGAGGATGTGGTCCTCGGGCCGCTCGACCGGGGGGAAGTACGGGATGCGCTCGTGCTTCAGGGCCGCCTGTCCCATCAGGAAGGGGTACAGGTTGGTCATCATGACCGGCGCGCCGAGCGACTTGTGCACCAGGGTCTCGGTGATCATCGAGGTGAGGTCGGCCTCGCAGCCCCACATCAGGCCCCGCTCCTCGAAGAGCAGGTTCCAGGCCAGGCACGGCGTGGTGGTGGACGTGGCCGACTCGTTGAGGCAGTTGATCCCGGCGGCGATGACCTCGCCGGACTCGTCCAGCTCGTCGCTCAGCGCGAGGTAGAGCCGCAGCGCCTCGCCGCGGCCGCGCTTGCTGAGCCCGACGATCGGGACCGAGTCGCCCAGGCGCTCCCAGGCGGCCTCGACGCGGGCGTCGGTGACCGCGGCGGCGCGGGCGGCGAGGGCGCGGAAGCTGCGCCGCTCGATGGTGACACCGAACGCGCGCCGCATGTCCTCGACGCACTCGTCTTCCCACCAGTAGAACCGCTTGAAGATGTCGGGCTGCATGCCGGCGCCCAGGTCGTCCTGGTAGGCGAGCATCGTCGAGCGGGCCAGCGCCGCCTTCGTGGCCAGGGCCCGGCAGACGTCCTCGAGCTCCTGCCGCGACGTGGGGGCGATGGTGGCGACGCCCCGGCGGCGCAGGTGGTCGCGGATCTCCCAGTCCCACATCGAGACGGTGCCGAACTCCGACGTCACGACGAGGATCGGCACCTCGATCCGGCGGAACGCGGCGACCATGCGGTAGGCCAGGCCGCTGAGGTCGGCGACGACGACCGCGCTCGTGCCGGGCGGGACCGGGGCGTCGAGGTGGGCCGGCGGCAGCCAGTCCACGAGGTCGCCGGTCAGCCCGCGCAGGTGCGCCAGCTGACCGAGGAAGGTTTCGCCCGGATCCGGTTCGAGGTGTACGGGCAGCAGGCGGGGCTTGGTCATGGCGCGACCCTTCCGTTCGCCGACGGTTTGAGCACGACCTTGAGGGCGGCGGCGTCCTGTACCTTGTCGACCGCACGGGCGGCGTCGGCCAGGGGCAGCGTGTCGGAGACCATCCAGGCCAGGTCGATGCGGCCCTGGCCGACGAGCTCCGCGGCGCGCCGGCAGTCCTGCAGGGTGGAGGCGGTCGTGCCGGTGACGACGAGTTCCTTGTAGTGGATGGCGTTGGTGTCCAGCTCGACCGTGGGGCGGCCGCGCGGCAGGCCGCCGAAGAGCAGCACCCGCCCGCCCACCCCGGCCAGCCGGACCGCCTCGGACTGCAGCGCGTGCACCGGGGCGGCGGTGATCACCACGCCCGCGCCGGCGCCCCCGGTCGCCTCGGCCACGGCCGCGGCGAGGTCCTCGGCGGCCGGGTCCACGACGACGGCGGCGCCGGCCCGGGCGGCGGCGAGGCGCCGCTGCGGCGACGGGTCGGAGGCGAGGACCGTCTCCGCGCCCCGCGCCCGGGCCAGGGCGACGTGCAGCAGGCCGACGGGTCCGCAGCCGGCGACGAGCACGGTGTCGCCGGCGCGCACGCCGGCCTTCTCCTGGCCGCGCAGCACGCAGGCGAGCGGCTCGATGAGCACGGCGGCGTCGGGGTCGGCGGCGGCGTCGAGCGGGATCAGGTTGCCCTTGCGCACCGCCCGCGCCGGCACCACGACCCGGTCGGCGAACCCGCCGTCGAGGGTGATGCCGATGCCTTCGGTGGCCGGGCACAGGTTCTCGTTGCCGCCGCGGCACTGCGGGCAGTGCCCGCAGCCGATGTTGGGCGCCACGAAGACCAGGCCGCCCACGGCGAGGCCGGCGGGCAGGGCGCCGGGCGGGGCCTCGGCGATCCGGCCGGCGATCTCGTGGCCGGGCACCCGCCCGCGCCCGCCGGCGTAGGCGGCGTGCTCGCCCTTGAAGATGCGCACGTCGGTGCCGCAGACCCCGGCGCTCTCCACCGCGATCCGCACGTCGCCGGGCGCCAGCGGCGGGTCCGGCCGCTCGCCGTACACGAGCTCGCGCGGCCCCTCGTAGGTGACGGCGTGCATGCTCATGCCGCCGCCGCGCCGGACTGCCAGGACAGCGTGAGGCCCGGCGCCCGCAGCTCGGACAGCGCCACGGTGCGCCGCTCCAGCATCGACATCGTGCCCGCGAGGACCAGGGCGACGGCCCGGGTGCCCTCGGCCGCGCCGACCCGCACCGGCTCGCCGTCCATGGCCGCGAGGAACTCGACCATCTCCCGCGTGTAGGCGTCGGCGAACCGGTCGCGCCAGGAGCCGAACACCGCCTCGCCCCGGCGGGACGTGCCGCTGACGATGCTGGCCAGGCCGCCCGGGCCGGTGCCGCCGACCTGGATCATGCCGCCGGTGCAGGTCACCTCGACCCGGGCGTCGTAGCCGTAGTCGGCCGGGCACACCCCGGCGATGCTGGCGATGGCGCCGGATTCGAACGTCACCGTGGCGAGCAGCGTGTCGTAGAAGTGCTCCGTGGTGACCCCGCGCTCGCGGCCCTTGAAGTTGGCCACCCGCACGTGGATGTCGACCGGCTCGGCGCCGGCGAACCAGTTCACGGTGTCCAGGTCGTGGCTGTTGACCTCGGCCAGCATGCCGTTGGAGGTGCGGATGTCGTTGGCCCAGGCCGGCGGCAGGCCGGGGCCGTGGGTCAGCGACTTGATGATCATCGGCGCGCCGATCGTGCCGCCGCGCAGCAACTCGGCGGCCTCGATGAAGTCGCGGTCGAACCGGCGCATGAAGCCCAGCTGCAGGATCCGGTCGGAGCGCCGGAGCGCGGCGGTGATGCCGGCGCACTCGTCGAGGTTCATCGCCATCGGCTTCTCGAGGTGGACGTGGAGCCCGGCGTCGAGCGCCGCGACGGCCAGCGCCCGGTGCGTGAACGTCGGCGTGGTGATCACCGCGCCGTCGTAGGGGCCGTGCGCCAGCGCCTCCTCCAGCGTGGCGTACACGGCGCCGACCGCGTAGTCGGCGGCCAGCTTGCCGGCGGTGTCGAGGGACGGGTCCACGATGGCGGCGACCTCGGCGCGGCGGCCGGCGCGTTCGATGAGGTTCCTGGTGTGCAGCCGGCCGACGCGGCCCGCTCCCACCATGCACAGTCGTTTCCTGGACATCAGCTGGCCGCTCCAAGTCGGTCGGGGACTTCTCGGTCGGGGGCGCCGGCACCGGCCTGGTAGCCCCGCACCAGGCGGTCCGACCAGCGCTGGTAGTCGCCGTAGGCGGTGTCGTAGGCGGGTCGCACGTGGGGGTCCGGGATCCGGCCCGGCCCGTAGGCCGACGCCGGCAGCGGCGGGAGCGGCTCGCCGAGCGCGGCCATGGCCACCAGCGCGGCGCCCCGGGCGCCCGACTCGACGCCGGTGACCGGCCGGTAGGCGGTCGCGAGGACGTCGGCCTTGATCTGGTTCCACAGCCCGATGCGGGTGCCGCCACCGGTACCGATGACCTCCCGCACGGTGCTGCCGGGGGCCAGTGCGCGGGCGACCTCGGCGTAGCGGCGGTACTCGAAGGCGATCGCCTCCAGGGCCGCCCGGGCCAGGTGGCCGCGGCCGTGCACCGGGCTCAGCCCGATGACGGCGCCGCGCATCGCGGGCGCGGCCGGCGCGACCCGGCCCTCGAAGTGCGGGGACAGGATCAGCCCGGCGCTGCCCGGTGCGACGCCCGCGGCGGCCGCGGCCAGGTCCGCGTAGGCGGCCTCGCCGAGGACGGCGTGGCCGAGCATCTCCCGGCAGATCCACTCGACGAGCTGGCCGGCGCCGCCGACGTAGGACAGCGAGTACCACCGGCCGGGCAGCGCGGAGCGCATCGTCATCAGCGTGCCGCCGGTGTCGGGCGTGAACGCCGGCAGGCACACGCCGAAGACCGCGGCGGTGCCGGCGATGTCGAAGGCCTGCCCGGCGTCGAGCACGCCGGCGCCCAGCGCGCCCGCGGCGGTGTCGCCGCAGCCGGCCGCGACCGGGGTGCCCGGGCGCAGCCCGAAGTCGGCGGCGGCGGCCGGGGTCAGCTCCCCGACGACGCCGGAGCTTTCCACGATGCGGGGCAGCAGGCCGGGGTCCATGCCGGCGGCGGCGACGAGGTGCCCGTCCCACCGGCCGGTGCCGACGTCGGCCATCGCGGTGAAGTGCAGATGGGTCCCGTCGATGAACGCCTCGGACCCGGGCAGGCCGGCCAGGCGGCCGGCGACGTATCCGGCGGCGGTGACGAACTTGGCGGCCCGGCCGCACAGCCGTGGCTGGTGGCGCAGCCACCAGAGCATCTTGGGCCCGATGCTGATCGTCGGCGCGCACCCGGCGGCCGCGGCGATGCGGGCGCCGGCGGTGCGGTGCAGCTCCTCGACGACGGGGGCGCAGCGGATGTCCAGCCACGAGTCGAACGGCGCGAGCGGGCGGTGCGCCGCGTCGACGAGGCCGACGCCGGCCATCTGCCCGGCCACCGCGATCGCGCCGACCGCGGCGGCCACCGCCGGTACCGCCGCCAGACACTGCCGGGTGGCGGCCGCGGCGGCGGTGTAGAACTCGTCCAGGTCCTGCTCGGCGTGGCCCGGTGCGGGCCGGCGCAGGGCGATCGGCCGGGACGCGGTCGCGAGCTCGGTGCCGTCGAGGGCGAAGAGCGACGCCTTGACCACGCTCGTGCCCAGGTCGACGCCGAGAACGGCGGCGGGCGGCGCACTCATGGTGTTGCCGGTGTCTCGGGTGGGCGGCCGGGCTCGCTGCTGCCGCGGAACTTCGACAGGGCCTCCTTCATCTCGCCGAGCCGGGCCAGGTGCTCGGGCCCGCGCCGGACCGCCACCGCGGTGGCCATGACGTCGAAGAGCACCAGGCCGGCGAGGCGGCTCACGGTCGGCGTGTAGATGTCGGTGTCCTCGAAGGTGCGCAGCACGATGGCCACGTCGGCGATGTCGAACAGCGGCCCGGGGCCGCCGGTGACGCCGATGACCGTGGCGCCGCGGCGCTTGCCCTCCTGCGCGACGTCGAGCACCGACGTGGTCCGGCCGGTGTTGGAGATCGCGACGAGCACGTTGCCGGGCTGGCACATCGAGGCGGCCATGAACTGCTGGTGCAGGTCGACCGGCGCGGCGCACGGTACCCCGAACAGCACCGCCTGCTGCAGCGCGTCCTGCGCGATGATCCCGGACGCGCCGAGCCCGACGAAGAGCACCGCGCTGGCGCCCAGCAGCAGGTCGACGGCCTCCTCCACCGCGCCGGTGTCCAGCGAGCGGCGGGTGCGGTCCAGGCTGCTCAGCGTGTGGTCGAAGATCTTGGTGGCCACCGCGGCGACCGGGTCGTCGGGCTGGATCGCCGAGTGCGTCACCGGGATGCCGATGGCCAGGACCTCGGCGAGGGCGTACTTGAACGACTGGAACCCGTCGAAGCCCAGGCCGGTGCAGAAGCGCATCACGGTCGGCTCGCTCACCCCGGCGGTGCGGGCCAGCGCCGCCATGCTGGAGCGCATCACCGCCGTCGGGTCGTGCAGGACCAGCTCCGCGACCTTGCGCTCGGACGGACGCAGCTGGTCCAGCCGGCTGGTCAGCGTCTCCATCAGCGTGGCGTCGGCCATCACCTGGTTCATGCCTGCTCCAATGCTGCCAAGAGGTTCACCACTGCCTGACTCGTGGCCCGGCGGACGCTCGCCGCCGTGTATCCGCCGAGGTGCGGCGTCGCGATCACCCGCTCGTGCCGCAGGAGTGGGGTCAGCTCCGGCGGCTCGGCGTCGAAGGCGTCGACCGCATACGCAGACAGTGTGCCGTCCCGCAGCGCGGTGAGGACGGCGTGGTCGTCGACCAGCGCCGATCTGGCCGTGTTGACCAGGACGGCGCCGCGGCGCAGCAGCGCGAGCCGGTCGTCGTCGACCAGCGGCCGGCCGCCGTCGAGCGGCGGGCAGTGCAGCGTGACGGCGTCGGCGGCGGCCAGCAGCTCCTCGAGCCCGGTCATGCGCACCCCCGGGCCGGTGGAGACCGGGTCGGTGGCGAGCACCCGCGCGCCCAGGGCGGTGAAGAGCCGGGCTACCCGGGAGCCGACCGCGCCGAGCCCGACGACCCCGATCGTGCAGTCGGCCAGCTCGGCGCCGAGGGTGCGCTCCCAGCGCCCCCGGGCGACCCCGGCCGCGCTCCACGGCACGTGCCGCAGCGCCGAGAGCGTCAGGGCCAGCGTCAGCTCGGCGACGCCCTGGGCGTTGGCGCCCGCCGCCCGCTCGACCCGCACGCCGCGCCGGCGCGCCGCGGCGAGGTCGATGCCGTCGGTGCCGGCGCCGTTGCGGCTGATGACCCGCAGGCCCGGCGCCGCACCCAGGACGCGGTCGGTGATCCGCTCCACCCCGGCCAGCCAGCCGGCGCACCCGGGCAGCAGCTCGATCAGCTGCTCCTCGGTCGGCAGCCGGCCGGCCGGGCCGGCGACGAGGTCGTAGCCCTTGGCGCGCAACGGCTCCAGGTCGCCGGCCGCGGTCAGGCCCCGCTCGGTCAGCGAGCGGGGCGTCACCAGGATCCGCGGGCCGGCGCTCATCGCCGGGCCGCCGCCGCGAGGCGGTCGAGGGCCTCGAAGCGCGGCCCCGACGCCGGGATGTCGATGCCGAACACCTCGGCGATCACCTGGGTCCAGCCGTGCAGGAAGTACACCCAGCCGTCCTCGACCCGCACGTGCCCGGCGGCCCGGGCCTGGTCGAGGAAGACCAGGTCGCCGCGGTAGTTGAGGTCCCACGCGACGGCGTCGGGGGGGAACTGCGCGGCGCCGGTCAGCGGCGAGCCGGGCGCGTCCTTGCCCAGGCCGGTCGCGTTGACCACCAGCGAGCCCGGCTTCAGCCCGGCCAGCACCGCGTCGTTGTCGCCGGGGCCGGGGGTGTGCACGTATTCGAGCGGGACGTCGGTGCCCAGCCGCTCGTGCACGGCGCGCAGCGCGGCGAGCCGCTCGGGGCTGCGGTTGGACACGACGATGCGGGACGGGCGGTCCGCGCCGCGCTCCGGGCGGGAGAGGTACCAGCTGATCGCGATCGCCGAGCCGCCGGCGCCCATGAGGAACGCCTCGGCGCCGGAGCCGGCCCAGTGGCCGGGCGCCAGGAACGCCTCGATGGCCAGGCCGGAGGAGATCGGGTCCTTGGCGTGGCAGACCAGCGCGCCGTCCCGCTTGGACAGGCAGCTCGTCTCGCCCATCAGCCGGGCCAGCGGGTCGACGGTGCCGAACAGGTCCCCGCAGGCCTGGTAGAGGTCGATCTTGTGGGTCGTGACGAGGGCGCCGAGGCTCAGCGGGTCGCCGGCGATGAACTCGACGACCCGCCGGTACTGTTCGCGCGGCGCGTGCAGGGGGAGGTCGACGCCGGCCAGCCGGGCGTCGCCGAGCCCGAGCTCGCGCGCCCACAGCGGGAACACCGTCTGGATGGACGACCGGCCGGTCGTCACGCCGATGAAGTACAGGGTTGGCACGGTCGCCGGCCGGATGGACGGTCCCGCTGGGGCGGACAAGGCTCTGACCTCCTGGGATTGGCTGACGGGCGGGCGCGGTCGCGACCCGTCACGGCCGGCGGCGGTAGCCGGTGTGGCGCGGGTTGGGCCGGGTGGTCCAGCCGCCGTCCGGGTCGCAGACCACGAGCTGGGCCATGCCGCCGGCGTCGGCGATGAGCCCGTAGTCCTGGCCGGCGTCGGCGGCGTAGCAGAACAGCGTCACGAACGGCTCGGTGCCGACGTTGACGCTGCGGTGCACCCATTCGCCGGGCACGTGGACCGCCTGGCCGGGGGTGATCGCGATCGCCCGGCTCTCGCCGGACAGCGACTCGAGCAGGAGCACGCCGTGGCCGCTCAGGCAGTGGTACAGCTCGGCCCGGTCGGACTTGGCGTGCAGGTGCCCGCGGGTCAGCGCGAACTCGGCGCCGACCCTGGCCGGCAACAGGGTGCTGGTGCCGATGATCAGCGCGCCGGGGCCGGCCGCGTTGCGGTGCTCCTCGACGCGGTAGGCAAGGCTGTCCGAGCCGCGCTCGCGTAGTGCTTCTCCATACGCGGCCTCGTCGTGGTAGACGCCGCGCAGGTCGCCGAACGCCTTGTCGTATCCGCCGGTCCGGCCGTTCATGGTGCCGTCGGTGCCGATGGTCAGCAGCCCGGGCTCGCTGAGGTCGCCCGGCGTCATGGGGCGATCGGGGAGGGGTCAATGAGGGGCATGTAGTGAAACTACTAGCGAAGGCTTGCGGCAGTCAAGATCTGGGCGCTCGATGGCGAACGATGGGCCATTTTCTCGATGCGATGACAGTGGTACTACTACACAAATGGATCTCCCGACATCGCCCCCGGCCGCCGAAGGGCTCGTGCGCACCGTGCTGGGCGACCGCCCGGCCGGCGAGCTCGGCCCGTGCGACTACCACGAGCACCTGTTCCAGGTCTCGCCGCTGCTGCCCGGCGACGAGCTCGACGACGAGGCCGCCGGCCGGGCCGAGGCCGCCCGGCTGCACGCCGCCGGCATCGGCTCGATGATCGAGGCGACGCCGTGCGGGCTCGGCCGCGACCCGGCCGCGGTGGCCCGGGTCAGCGCGGCGACCGGGCTCGCGATCGTGCACGTCAGCGGCGCGCACCGGCAGGAGCACTACCCGGCCGGCCACCCGCTGCTCTCCTGCGACGAGGCCACCCTCACCGCCCGGTTCGCCGCCGACGTGCGCGACGGCCTGCCGCCCGGCGAGCCCGCGGCGGCGCTGCCGGCGCCCGGGCCGCCGGCGCTGGGCCCGCGGGGGGAGCCGGTCCGCGCCGGCATGCTCAAGGCCGGCGTCGGCTACTGGCGGATCAGCCCGTTCGAGCGGCGGGTGCTCGCCGCCGTCGGGGCCGCGGCCGGGCAGGGCGGGGTCGCGGTCATGGTGCACCTGGAGCACGGCTCGGCGGCGTGGGAGGTGCTCGCCCGGCTGGCCGAGGCCGGCCTGGCCGCCGACCGGGTCGTCCTCGCGCACGCCGACCGCAACCTCGACGCCGGGCTGCACGCCGAGCTCGCCGCGGCCGGCGCGTACCTGGGCTATGACGGCATGGCGCGCCACCGCGAGGCCCCGGACTCGGCGATCCTGGACTGCCTGGCGGCGGTGGCCGCGGCCGGCGGCGCCGACCGCCTGCTGCTCGGCGGCGACGTGGCGCGCCGCTCCCGGTACGTGGCCTACGGGGGCATGCCCGGCCTGGACTACCTGCCCCGGCGCTTCGTGCCGCGGGTCCGCGCGCGCCTCGGCGACGCGGTCACGGACCGGATCCTGGTGGCCAACCCGGCCCGGCTGCTGACGCTGCGCTGAAACGGCGCCCACCGGGGACCCTTGCGTAACGTGCTGGACATGGTGTAGTTCTACTACGTCAGTCCCGGGGGGTTTGGGCTGCTGGACCACAGCACCGCACCGTGCCGGCCGCATCGGCTCGCCGGCCCGTGCCACATCCATGTCATGCACCTGTGACGAACGTGCCCGGCCGGGTCACCCCGCCGGCCGCGGCGGCGAATCGCACCCGAATTTCAAGGCCGATGACCGCCACCGTCCCGTGCGGACGGTATCGAGCCCCACTCGCTAGTCGAAGGAGACACCCCATGACACTTGGACGAGCGGACGCCGCGCGGTCGGCGAGGTCCGGTCTGTCCCGCCGGACGTTCCTGCGGGGCGTGGCCGCGACCGGCGCCGTCGCGGCCGCCACGCCCTTACTCGACGCCTGCGGCTCGGACTCCGGCTCCGGCTCCGGCAAGGCCACGGTGACCTTCTGGACCTACCACCCGGAGGAGACCAAGTTCTGGCCGCAGGTGATCAGCGACTTCGAGGCGGCCCACCCCAACATCTCCATCAAGCAGCGCATCTTCGCCGACCCCGGGCAGTACATCTCGGCCATCCAGCCCGCCGTGGCCTCCGGCGACTACCCGGACGTCTTCCCGCCCTCGCTGTTCGTGCTCAACTTCGGCAAGCAGGGCGTGACCCGCGACCTCAACGCCGCGCTCGGCAAGCCGTTCACCGACCAGTTCTTCCCGTCGGCCAACGCGGCCTACATCGACGGCGACAAGCAGTACGGCGTGGGCTGGCAGGCGCAGACCTACGGCATGTTCTACAACCCCGAGCTGCTGGCCCGGGCCGGCGTGCAGTACCCGGAGACCTGGGACGACCTGCTCAACATCGCCAAGCCGCTGCAGGCGATCGGCGTCACGCCCTGCGTGCTGCCCGGCAACCCCGGCACCTACGCCAACGACTTCTTCCTGCCGCTGGTCACCCAGGCCGCCGACGACCCGAACGCCATGCGCAAGATGGACCTCCAGCAGGACGGCGCCACCTGGAACAGCCAGCCGGTGATCGACGCGCTGGGCATGTTCAAGAAGCTCATCGACGGCGGCGTCTTCCAGCCGGGCATCACCTCGACCACCATCCAGCAGGCGTACGCCCAGTTCTACACCGGCAAGGCCGCCCTGTTCTTCTGCGGCAACTTCGGCCAGGCGGCGCTGCAGCAGAGCGCGCCCGAGGCCTTCAAGAGCGCCTACAAGATCGGCCAGACCCCGGCCTGGAAGTCCGGGGCCAAGCACTGGTGCGGCAACCAGGCCGGCAACAACCTCGCCCTCAGCGCCAACAGCAAGAACCCGGACGCGGCGGTGGAGTGGTTCAAGTACATCTTCGAGTCCGGCCGGTACATCGCGTTCACCAACAACATCCAGGGCATCCCCTCCCTCAAGTCGCTGGCCGACCAGGTGACCGACCCGATCACCAAAGAGATGGCCTCCTGGCTCATCCAGGGCAACGGCTGCCCGCACACCTGCTACGGCACCGGCGCCTCCGACGCCGTCGCCAACCAGCTGTCCGCCCTGGTCAAGGGGGGTGTCACGGCTTCGGCGGCGGCGGCGAGCATCCAGACGGACGCGCAGCGGGCGCTCGGCCGGTGAGCCCGGGGTGACACGGAAGGACGCCATGAGCAACGAGCTTCGCGGGGCCGCGGCGCCGGCCGGCACCGCGCCGGTCCCGGCGGCCCGTCCGCCGGCACCGGCGCCGGTGCCGGCCGGGCGCAGCCGGGCCACCGCGCGACGGCTGAGGCAGCTGACCGGATTCCTGTTCGTCGTGCCGGCCGTCGTGCTGTTCTGCGGGTTCGTCGGCTATCCGTTCATCCGCAGCATCTACATCAGCATGACCCGCTGGTCGGGCATCGGCGCGCCGCAGTTCGTGGGCACCCGCAACTTCACCGCGGTCGTCCACGACCCGGTGTTCTGGGTCGCCCTGCGCCAGACGCTGCTGTTCGTCGGCGTGACGACGGTCATCCAGACCGTGCTGCCGCTGGGGCTGGCCGCGCTGCTCAGCGGCCGGACCCGGCGGGCCGGCGCGCTGCGGACCATCTTCTTCCTGCCGCACGTCATCTCGCTGACCACCGCCGGCATCATCTGGCAGAACCTCTACGACCCCAACTTCGGCGCCTTCAACCGGATCCTCGGCGCGGTGGGCCTCGGCGGCCTGCGGCAGAACTGGCTGGCCCAGGACCACACGGTGCTCTGGTCGATCGCCATGGTGGCGATCTGGGGCGGGATCGGCTACTACCTCATCATCTACGTCGCGGCGCTGCAGGGCATCTCGCCGGCGGTCTACGAGGCGGGCCGCGTCGACGGGGCGAACCGGTGGCACGAGTTCCGCTACCTCACCGTGCCGCTGCTGCGCCCGGCGACCGCCATCGTGCTCACGCTGAACCTCATCAACGGCCTGAAGACCTTCGAGGTGGTCTACGTGATGTCCGGCGGCGGGCCGAACCACGCGTCGGAGATGCTCTCCACGCAGATGTACAACGTCGCCTTCGGCTCCGCGGTCGGCGGGGTGCCGTCGTTCGGCTACGCGACCACCATCGGCCTGGTCATCATGCTGCTGGCGGTGGCCGCGGCGGTAGTGCAGATGCTCGTGGGACGGAGGGCGCGCGATGGCCGCTGACGTGGTGGCGAAACGGATCCGGCGCCGGCCGGTGGAGTGGCTGCCGGGCATCGCGCTGTGGATCGTCCTCGGTGTGCTGGCGGTGTTCTTCCTGTTCCCCTTCCTGTGGGTACTGGTGACGTCGCTGCGCCCCGCGTCGAGCGTCTACGCCGGCGGGCTGATCCCCGACCGGTGGACCTTCGGCGCCTACGGCGCGGCCCTGCACAACATCGACCTGCTGCGGCACATGGCGATCAGCCTCGGGGTGACCGTGGCCACGGTGGCGCTGGTGGTCATCGTCGCGACCCTCGCCGGCTACGGTTTCGCGCACTTCGCCTTCTTCGGCCGGGAGACGCTCTTCATCACCCTGCTCACCACCATGATGCTGCCCACCGTGGTCTTCGTGATCCCGCTGTTCATCGAGATGCGCACGCTGGGCCTCATCAACAACCCGGTCGGCCTGGTCATCGCCTACGCCGCGACCGGCTCGCCGCTGGCGATGTTCCTGATGCGGACCTTCTTCCGCAACCTGCCGCCCGAGCTCATCGACGCCGCGCGCATGGACGGCGCCGGCGAGCTGCGGATCTTCTGGTCGGTCATGCGGCCGCTGGCCGCGCCGGGCGTGGCCAGCCTGGTGGTCTTCCAGTTCATGCTGACCTGGAACGAGTTCCTCTACGCCAACACGTTCATCCGGCTGCCCGAGTGGCTGCCGCTGCAGCCGCTGCTGTACTCGCTGCAGGGCTCCTACGGCACCGACGTCCCGGTGCTCTGCGCCGGCATCGTCCTGTCCAGCCTGCCGGTCCTCATCGTGTTCGCCGGCATGCAGCGGCGCTTCGCCGAGGGCCTGACCCTCGGCGCGCTCAACGCCTGACCCTGGCCCTGCGAAAGGAATGCGAGTGTCGCAAGTGGACATCTTCGAACGGCGGCCGCTCACCGGCACCGGCCTGCGCGTGACCCCGGTCGGCGTGGGGTCCTCGTCCCTGGCCAGCATGCCGTCCCACTACGGCTACGAGGTCACCGAGGAGGCGGCGACCGCGACGGTACTGCGGGTGTTCGCCAGCGGCCTCAACCTCCTCGACACCTCCGCCGGCTACGGCAACGGCGAGAGCGAGCGGCGCATCGGCAAGGCCATCGCCGCGGCCGGCGGCCTGCCCGCCGG
This sequence comes from Dactylosporangium sp. CA-092794, assembly GCF_050948465.1. Lineage (NCBI taxonomy): Bacteria > Bacillati > Actinomycetota > Actinomycetes > Micromonosporales > Micromonosporaceae > Dactylosporangium > Dactylosporangium sp. CA-092794. Next base: position 4,294,871 of record NZ_CP192044.1, read on the forward strand.
CTTCGTGCTCGCTTCCAAGGCCGACCCGGACCCGGTGACCAAGGACTTCTCCGGCGAGCAGGTGCGCCGCTCGCTGCACGGCAGCCTGGAGCGGCTCGGCGTCGACCGCCTCCCGCTCTACATGCTGCACGACCCGGAGCGGATCAGCTTCGCCGACGCGACGCGCCCGGGCGGCCCGGTCGACGTCATGGTCGCGCTGCGCGAGGAGGGGCTCGTCGACGCCATCGCCGTGGCCGGCGGACCGGTGGACCTCATGCGGCAGTACGTGGCCACGGACGCCTTCCAGGTGGTGCTGACGCACAACCGGTACAACCTGCTCAACCGCGCCGCCGAGCCGCTGCTGGCGGAGGCCGCCGAGCGCGGCGTCGGGGTGATCAACGCCGCGCCGTTCGGCGGCGGGCTGCTGGCGAAGGGGCCGGACCGGCACCCGCGCTTCGCCTACCGCGAGGCGGCCGCGCCGCTGCTCGACGCCGCCGCCGCGATGCAGCGGGCCTGCGCGGAGGCCGGCGTGACGCTGGCCGCCGCGGCGGTGCGGTTCTCGCTGCGCGATCCCCGCGTCGGGGTGACCCTGCTCGGCGCCAGCTCGCCCGGCCGGGTCGGCGACATCGTCGCGCAGGCCGCCGCGCCCGTCCCCGAAGACCTCTGGCCGGCGCTGGAGCGGCTCGTGCCGGCCGCCGAGCACTGGCTGTCCTGACCATCGGCACCGAGCGGGAATGAGTCTGCACATGCCCACCAGCAACGGCCCGGTCCGCACGCTGCGCGTCGCCGGCGACACGTTCCACGACGCCGACGGCCGCGAGGTCGTCCTGCGCGGCGTCAACCTCGGCGGCATCCTGCTCATGGAGAACGCCATCACCGGCTTCGCCGGCGTGGAGTCCACCATGCGGCGGCGGGTCCGCGAGCGGCTCGGCGGCGAGCGGTACGAGCTGTTCTTCGACCGGCTGATCCGCGCGATGTTCGACCACGACGACGCCCGCTTCCTGCGCTCCGTCGGCTTCAACTGCGTGCGGATCCCGGTGAACTACCGCCACCTGGAGTCCGACGACGAGCCGTTCGCGCTGCTGCCCGGCGCCTTCGACCACCTCGACCGGATCATCGGCATCTGCGCCGAGCACGGCCTGGGGGCCGTCGTCGACCTGCACGCGCTGCCCGGCGCCCAGAACCAGCACTGGCACTCCGACAACCCGACCCACCTCGCCCACCTCTGGGACCAGGCGGCGTTGCAGGACCGGGCCGTGTGGCTGTGGGAGCAGATCGCGGAGCACTACAAGGACTCCGCCGCCGTCGCCGGCTACAACCTGGTCAACGAGCCGGCCGACCCGACCCGGCGCAAGGCCGGCCCGCTGTACCGGCGGATGGTCGAGGCGATCCGCGCCCGCGACCCGTGGCACGTGCTGTTCCTCGACGGCAACACCTACGCCACCGAGTTCGACATCTTCGACGGCACCATCCCCAACGCCGTCTACACCGTGCACGACTACGTCGAGGCCGGCTTCCTGCCCGACGGTCGGTACCCGGGCCCGCACGCCGGGCAGACCGTCGACAAGGCGTACATCGAACGCTGCTTCCTGGAGCGCACCGAGTTCCAGCGCCGCACCGGCACGCCCGTCTTCGTCGGCGAGTTCGGCCCGGTGCACACCGGTATCGCCGAGGCCGACGCCGGCCGGGCCCGGATGCTGCAGGACCAGCTCGACGTCTACCGGCGCTACGGCGCGAGCTGGGCCTTCTGGACCTACAAGGCGGTGCGCGGCCAGGGGCTGGTCGGCCCCGGCGACGGCACGCCCTACGTGCGGCGGTTCGGCGACTTCATGGCCCGCAAGCACCGCTTCGGCGTCGACGCGTGGGCCAGCGACGGCACCGCCTCCGCCGAGGTCCGCCGGGCGGTCAAGGCGCTGCTGCGGGAGGAGTTCCCCGCCTACGCGCCCTACCCGCGCGGCCAGGACGACTGGGTCGACACCCTGCTGCTGCACATCCTGCTCGCCGATCCGCTCGGCGAGCAGTACGCGGAGCTGTTCGACGGCGCCTCCGCCGCCGACGTGGGGGAGCTGGGCGACTCGTTCCGGCTGGACCGCTGCGACCGGCGCGCGGACTTCGTCGACGTGTTCGCCCGCGCCTGCGGCACGGGTGACGCCGGATGAGGGCGCTCATCACCGGCGCGAGCGGCTTCCTCGGCGCGCGGCTCGCGCGGACGCTGCTGTCGGACTGCCCGGAGCTGACCGGCCTGGTGCTGGCCGACCGGGTCGAGCCGCCGCCGGACCTGCTCGCCGACGAGCGCGCCGAGTTCGCCGGCGGCGACCTGGCCGCGGGCCTGGCGCGGCCGGTCGCCGGCGCCGACGTCGTCTTCCATCTCGCGGCGGCGGTGAGCGCGGAGAGCGAGCGGGACTTCGACCTGGGCATGCGCAGCAACCTCCAGGCCACGCAGGGGCTCCTCGACGCGGTGCGGGCGGCCGGCCGCCGGCCCGTGTTCGTCTTCGCCAGCTCGCTCGCCGTCTACGGCGGGTCGGGGCGGTTCCCGCTGCCCGGCATCGTCACCGACGGCACGCTGCCGCTGCCGGGCAGCAGCTACGGTACCCAGAAACTGATCTGCGAATATCTGGTGCGCGAGTACACCCGCAAGGGCTACCTGCGCGGGCGGACCGCCCGGCTGATGACGGTCACCGTGCGGCCGGGCCGGCCCAACCAGGCGGCCTCGAGCTTCCTCAGCGGCATCATCCGCGAGCCGCTCGCCGGGCTGCCGGCGCGGTGCCCGGTGCCGCCCGCGACGACCGTCGCCGTGTCGTCGCCCGCGGCCACGATCGCCGGGCTGATCCGGCTCGCCGGCATCCCCGACGCCGAGTGGGGCGACCGGCTGGCGCTCAACCTGCCCGCGCTGACCGTGCGGGTCGCCGACATGGTGGCCGCCCTGGAGCGGGCCGCGGGCAAGGCCGCGGCCGGCCTGATCGACTGGGTGCCGGACCCGGCGGTGCAGGCCATCGTCGGCGGCTGGCCGGCCCGGTTCGACCCCGCCGCGGCGGCGTCGTTCGGCCTGGCGCCCGAGCCGGACTTCGACGCGATCGTGGCGCAGTACCGCCGGGACGCCGGGCGGTGACCGGGGTCCGCATGCCCGCGCTGCCGGCCGAGCGGCCGGTCCCCGACGAGCGGATGCGCGCCGCCGTGGCCGGCGCGCCCTGCCTGGTGGTGCTCGACGACGACCCGACCGGCACGCAGACCGTCCGCGGGCTGCCGGTCCTGACCGGCTGGGACGTCGAGGACATCCGCTGGGCGCTGCGGCAGGGTACCGACGGGATCTTCATCCTCACCAACAGCCGCAGCCTGTCCGCCCCGGCCGCCGACGCGGTCAACCGCGAGGCGGCCGCGGCGTGCCTGCGGGCCGCCGCCGCCGAGGGCCGGGCCATCACGTTCGCCAGCCGCAGCGACTCCACCCTGCGCGGGCACTTCCCGCTCGAGGTGACGGCCCTGAGCGCGGCCGTCGCGCCCGACGCGGTGATCATCGCGCCCGCCTACGTCGACGCGGGCCGGATCACCATCGACTCGGTGCACTGGGTGCGCTCGGGCGACGAGCTCGTCGCCGTGGGCGAGACCGAGTTCGCCCGCGACGCGACCTTCGGGTACACCCGCTCGAGCCTGCCGGAGTGGGTGGCGGAGAAGTCCGGCGGCGCGGTGCCGGCGGCGGACGTGGCGCGGATCACGCTGACCGACCTGCGGGAGGGCGGCCCGGACGCGGTCGCCGCCCGCCTCGCCGGCCTGCGGGGCGGCCGGATGGTGGCGCTCGACGCGGTGACCGACGACGACCTGCGGGTCTTCTGCCTCGCCGCGATCGAGGCCGAGCGGGCCGGCCGCCGGCTGCTCTACCGGGTCGGCCCGTCGTTCGTGCGGGCCCGCACCGGCCAGCCCCGCCACCCGCCGCTGAGCGACGCGGAACTGGCCGGGCTGGTCGCCCGCCCGCCGGGAACGGGCGGCCTGATCGTCGTCGGCTCGCACGTGTCGCTCACCACCCGGCAGCTGGAACGGCTCCGCCGCCGCGTGCCCGTGCGCGACGTCGAGGTCGCCGTCGGCGCACCGAGCCTCACCGCCGCCGTCCGGGCGGTGGCCGACGGCCTGGCCGCCGGGCACGTGGTCGTGCACACCCCGCGCGAGCTGGTCCGCGGCGCGACGCCGGAGGACAGCCTGGCGATCGCCCGGCAGGTCAGCGCGGACCTGAGCGACGTGGTGCGGCGCGGCATCGAGCGGGTCCGCCCGGCCTTCGTCGTGGCCAAGGGCGGCATCACCTCGGCCGACATCGCGACCCGCAGCCTCGGCATCCGCCGGGCCTGGATCCGCGGCACGCTCCTGCCCGGCGTGGTGTCGCTGTGGCAGCCGGCGCCGGGCGGCGGGCCGGCGGTGCCGTACGTGGTCTTCGCCGGCAACGTCGGCGACGAGCACTCCCTGGCCGACGTCGTGGAGCGGCTCGGGGCCTGAAGTCCCGCCGCCGGGGGCATGGATGCCCTGTCCGCGGCGGGTGGTGGCGGTCAGGGTGAGGTCATGACCAGCAGTCTGGCGGTGGTACGGCGGCCGAGGCCGGTGACGGTCACGGTGGGTCTGCTCGTGTTCCTCGCGCTCAGCGCGGTGGCCGGCGGCATCGGCCTGATCGACGGGGGCATCTCCGATCAGTTCCCCGCCGACTGGCTCGACCGCCTGCCGTTGATCGACAGCTGGCTGATCCCCGGCCTGGTCCTCGGCGTCGGCTTCGGCCTCGGTTCGTTCGTCGCCGCCTACGGCATGCTCACCCTCCGGGGCGGGCCCCGGCCGGCCGCGGCGCTGCGGTGGACCGGGCACCACTGGTCGTGGTCGGCGACGATCGCGCTGGGCGTGGGCCAGGTGGTGTGGATCGCCCTGGAGCTGATCTACCTGCCCGGCTGGTCGTGGCTGCAGGTGATCTACGGCGGCATCGGCGTCGCGCTGGCGGTGCTGCCGCTGCTGCCCGCGGTGAGCGCGCACCTGCGCCGGCCCTGACGGCGGGCGCCGTGGGCCGGTTCGGGTTCTCCTATGTCGGCGCCGCCTTCCTGCTCGCGCTGTTCGTGCCCAACCTGCTGTGGAGCCGGTATGCCCGGCCCGCCGGCTACGACCCCTCCGGCGAGCACCGCGCGCTGCGCATCGCCGAGCGGGCCGGGCAGGTGCTCACCGTGGCGGCCGCCGTCTGCTTCGCCGGCACCAACCTCCGCCCGTGGACGCCGTGGTCGTGGTGGCTGGTCGCGGCGGTGGCGGCCATGGTCGCCTACGAGGCCGGCTGGATCCGCTACTTCGCCGGCCCGCACACATCGGAAGCCTTCTATCGGAGTCTGCTCGGTGTGCCGGTACCCCTGGCCACCCTGCCGGTCGCCGCGTTCCTGCTCCTGGGCGTCTACGGCCGCCTGCCGCCGCTGATCGGCGCCGTGGCCCTGCTGGGGATCGGGCATATCGGCATCCATCTCCAGCATCGCCGCGCATCGCACTCTAGCGGAACCGGGCCCGATCGGTAGGGATAAGTGGCATTCCTGTCGATGCCGCGCCCCGATAAGCGGCTTTCGGAAACGGTTTCGTGTTTGCCGGAAACCCGGCCGCCTCCCGCAGAGCGCACGGCTGGAACACGCCGTTCGTACGTTGCTCGCGCGCTGAAGATCACGGCGCGAAAGGGAGAGCTTCCAACATGGTCCGTTTCATCCCTCTGCGGTTCCGGCGTGGATCGAGGGCGGCGCTGCCGGCCGCGATCCTCGCCGGCTGCCTGGCGGCGTCCACCCTCATCGCCGCCCCGGCCGCCGCCGACCCGATCGACGAGTCCGGAAACTCCAACGGCTTCGCGGTGGAGAACCTCCCGGACGGCGGCGCCCGGGTCACGCTGCGGCTCGACGAGCCGTTACCCGTCCGGGACGCCATCCCGGAGCTCGCCGTCGACGGCCGCGTCATCGGCGCGGCCAACGAGTCCGCCGACGGGCTCACGCTCACGGTCGACACCACCGACACGACGGTGACCCAGGCCAAGCGCGTCGAGGTCGCCTGGAACGGCGTGGTGCCCGGCACCCAGGCGGCGCCGAAGGCGGCCGCACCGGCGGCCACCGCGCAGAGCCGCGCCAAGAAGGCGGTCTACACCGATCCCGCGCAGCCCGGGCCGTACTCGGTCGAGCGGCTCGACTACGACCTCGGCGACACCGCGACCACGCTGTCCGGCCTGAGCAACCTGCCCGTCGAGATGCGGGCGGCGGTCTACGCGCCGGCCGGGGCGAAGGGCGCGCGGCCGGTCGTCATCTTCCTGCACGGGCGGCACTCCGCCTGCTACAACCCGACCACCCGGGGTACCAACAACACCACCTGGCCGTGCCCGGCCGGCTTCCTGCCCATCGACAGCTACCTCGGGTACACCGAGACCGCCGAGGCCCTCGCCACGCACGGCTACATCGTCGTGTCGATCAGCGCCGACGGCATCAACGCGAAGGACGCCAACTTCACCGACGACAACGGCGCGCTGGCCCGCGGGCAGCTGGTGCTGGCGCACCTGGACCTGCTGGCGTCGTGGAACGAGAGCAAGGGTCCGAAGCGGCATCCGCTGTCGGGCCGGCTGGACCTGGACAACGTCGGGCTGATGGGCCACTCCCGCGGCGGCGAGGGCGTGGTCGAGGCCGCGCTGCTCAATGCGGAGCGGGCCCACCAGTACGGCATCCGGGCCGTCCTGCCGCTCGCGCCGGTCGACTTCGGCCGGCCGACGCTGCCGGGCGTGCCGATGACGGTGATCCTGCCCTACTGCGACGGCGACGTCTCCAACCAGCAGGGGCAGCACTTCTACGACGACACCCGGTACTCCTACCGCGACGACGTGCTGCGCACGTCCATCATGGTGATGGGCGCCGACCACAACTTCTTCAACACCGAGTGGACGCCCGGCGTGTCGGTCGCGCCGTCCAGCGACGACTGGTCGCCGGCCAACGACGAGCTGTGCGGCAGCTCCGCCCCGACCCGGCTGGCCCCGGCCGAGCAGCGCGCCGTCGGCACCGCCTACATGGCCGGATTCTTCCGGCTCGTGCTGGGCGGCGAGGAGGCGTTCCTGCCGCTGTTCGACGGCACCGGCGGTACCGTTCCCTCGACCGGACGGGCCGTCGTCTACACCGAGGCCCAGCAGCCCCGCACCGCCCGGATGGACCTGGCCCCGCTGGAGCATCCGGCGCCGAACGTGACGGCGTCGGGCTTCGACCTCGCGGCGTACTGCTACAGCGTGTCCGCCCGGGTGCTGCCCGGCGACACGCCGTGCTCGTCGACCACCGCGACGTCGAAGATCCCGCACTGGACGCCGGCGACGTTCGCGCCGTCGGTGCCGCTGAGCCCGGTCCTGCGGCTGCAGTGGAGCGCCGCGTCGGCATCGCCCACCCTCCAGGTGGCGCTCGCGCCGGGGCACTACGACATCAGCGACTACGACGCGCTGACGTTCCGGGCGGCCCGGGACGAGTCGGCGACCGGCGACGTCGACCTCGACGTCACGCTGGTCGACGGCAAGGGCCGGTCGGCGACCGTGCGGGTCGGCGACGTCAGCCCGGCGCTGACCGCGTTCCCGTCGTCGGCGAACACCGCCAACGGGATCAGCCGGCTGGGCAAGACCTGGCTGCGCACGGTCCGGGTGCCGCTGGACGCGCTGCCGAAGGTGCACCTGGACGACGTCCGGTCCATCACGGTACGGCCGGCGACCCCGGCCGGCGGGGTGTACCTGTCGGACGTCACGTTCGACACGCCCGCCGTCGGCGCCGGCGTGGCGACCCGGGCGGAGCTGGTCAGCATCGCCGACGCCACGGTGAGCGAGGGCAACGGGCCGGGCACCGCGACGATGCGGCTCACGATCAGCAAGCCGCTGCGGGACCCGGCGACGGTCCAGGTGCAGACGGCGGCGAGCGGATCCGCGACCGCCGGTCAGGTGCCGGCGCAGTGGTTCCCGGTCACCCTGCCCAAGGGCGCGACCAGCGCCACGATCTCGGTGCCGATCACCGGCAACACCACCGTCAACACGGCGTCGCTGCAGTACAAGATCACCATCTCGGCGCCGACCGGCGTCGCGATCGGTGACGGCTTCGCCTGGCTGACGGTGCTCGACGACGACACCGCCTGACCTACCACCTCGCGCGACGGGCCGTCCGGACCTCAGTCCGGGCGGCCCGCCGTCATCCGCTCGGCGATCGTCCGCAGGATCTCCGGCTGGTGCTCGGTCAGGAAGAAGTGCCCGCCGGCGAACACCTCGAGCTCCGACCCGCCGGTGGTGTGCTCGCCCCAGGCGGCCGCCTCGCCGGTCGTCGTCTTCGGGTCGTCGTCGCCGGTGAACACCGTGATCGGGCAGGCCAGCGGCGGCCCCGGCACATAGCTGTAGGTCTCGGCCGCCCGGTAGTCGTTGCGGATCGACGGCAGCGCCATGCGCAGGAAGTCCTCGTCGCCGAGGATCGCGGCGTCGGTGCCGCTCAGCCGCCGCACGTCGGCGAGCAGCCCGGCGTCGTCGAGCAGGTGCACGGTTTCCTGCCGGTGCCGCGACGGCGCCCGCCGGCCCGAGACGAAGAGCCGCACCGGGACCGCGCCCGCGTCCCGCTCGAGCAGCCGGGCCACCTCGAAGGCGACGCTGGCGCCCAGGCTGTGGCCGAACAGGGCCAGCGGCCGGTCGGTGAACGGGCGCACCACCTCGAAGACGAGCCGGGCCAGCTCGGGCACGCCGGGCACCAGCGGCTCCCGGCGCCGGTCCTGCCGGCCCGGGTATTGGATGGCGACGACCTCGATGCCGGGCGAGAGCGCCCGCGACACCGGGAAGAAGAAGGTCGCCGAGCCGCCCGCGTGCGGCAGGCAGACCAGCCGCGCAGCGCCGGGGTCCGCCGGATGGTAGGTGCGCGTCCACAGGCCCCTGTCGATCCGCGGGGTCGTCATGCGAACCGATCCTAGTGTGTCATCCCGGGGTTGACAAGCGCCGCCCCGGTCCGTCACGCTGGGTTCCATGACCCGTAAACCCCGGGATGACAAATCGATGGATCCCGGCGCGTGGAAGGAGGTCCTCGCGCACCGGGACCCCGCCGACGCGGTCCAGGCGGCCCGCCGGTTCGACGAGAGCGGCCTGACGCCGGATCGGGTGCGGGCCGCCCTGGCCGACGGCGGCGACGCGCTCTACGCCGCGGCCCGCACCGGGGAGCCGGGCTGGGCCGAGGAGTTCGGCGGGCCGCTCGCGGTCGCGCTGCTGGCGGCCGAGGTCAGCGCCTTCGCCTCGCACCTCAACTCCCGGGCGGCCCGGCTGCGGTCCCTCGCCGTCAACCAGCTTCTCGACGACCTCAGCGCGGTGACCGTCGCCGAGCACCTCGGCGTCTCCCGGCAGAAGGTCTACGACCTCGCCCGCAACGACCAGACCGTTCCCTTCATCGATCGCGTCCCGTGGAGGCAACCATGAACCCGCCCGAGCTCGTCGCACTGCCCGATGAGTCCGTGAGCCCGCTCGTCCATCCGCTCGACCTGCCGCCCGCCCGCCGGGCTTTCTTCCACGCCTGGCTCATCGCGGTGCTCGCCGGGCCGGCCACCGTCGCGAGCCTGGTCGTGGTGTTCTGGTTCGTCGCCGAGGACCGGTGGGTCGCTCCGCCGGCCGGCCTCCTCGTCGCCGTCCTCGGCACCGCCGCGTCGGCCTACTTCCAGCGCGAGGCCTGGGCGTACATCCCGCGCAAGCGCCAGGACCGCGCCCGGCCGCTGCCGCTGTCCTGGGACCTCGGCCGCTACCTGGTCGTCGCGGCCAGCGCCGGCGCCGCGCTCGCGCTGCTCGGGCGCCGCCTGCTGGAGCCGTCGGTGCCCCAGCCGGTGGGCGCCTATGTCGTCGGCGCCTGCGCCGGCATCGTCGTCGTCATCGCCGCCGAGTTCGGGTGGCGGCTGGCGATGGCGGTCGCCGGCCGCGGCCGGCCGCGCGCCGCGCTGCTCCAGCTGCCCGGCCTGGCCGCCGTCGGCGTCGTCACCGCCTACCTCGGCGGCCTGCTGCAGGGCCGGGCGGCTCCGCGCACCTGGCACCTCTCCGACCTGCTCATCGGCGGCGCCGTGCTGGTCGCCGTGCAGGTCGCGGTCTGGATCGGCCGGGCCCGCGCCGCCCGGCGCTAGCCGCCGCGCCGGCCCGCTCTACCCTGTCACGTCGTGGAAGCCTCTCTGAGCCGGCGCGAACAGGTCAAGAACGCCGTGGACTCGGCGCCGTTCCAGCGCGCCATCATCGCCGTCATCGTCCTCAACGCCGCCCTGCTGGGCCTGATGACCTCGGACCGGACCGACGCGGACTTCCTCCATGTCCTCGACGCCGCCCTGCTCGGCGTGTTCGCCCTGGAGCTGGTGCTGCGCATCTACGCGCACGGCTGGCAGTTCTTCCGCGACCCGTGGAGCATCTTCGACCTGCTGATCGTGTGCATCGCGCTCGTGCCGGCCACCGGCGGCCTGTCGATCCTGCGCGCGCTGCGCATCCTGCGCGCCCTGCGGCTCATCACCGCCGTGCCGAGCATGCGCCGGGTGGTGCGGGGCCTGCTCGCCGCGATGCCCGGCATGCTCTCCATCGTCATGCTGCTGTGCCTGGCCCTCTACGTCGGCGCCGTGCTGGCCACCGAGCTCTACGGCGGCACCGCCCCGGAGTACTTCGGCGACCTCGGCACCTCCCTGTTCACCCTGTTCCAGGTGATGACCGGCGAGGCGTGGCCCGACATCGCCCGCGAGGTGCTCCCCGAGCATCCAACCGCGTGGATATTCTTCGTCCTCTACATCCTGATCTCGTCGTTCGTCGTGCTGAACCTCTTCACCGCCGTCGTGGTCAGCGCCATGGAGTCGGAGAAGGAGGACGAGCGCGCCGCCGAGGCCGGGTCCCCGCTGCTCGACGAGGTCCGTGCCCTGCGCGTCGAGATCGCCGAGCTCCGCGCCCACCACCTCGGCACCGGCCTGGTGCGCGAGGGCGCCCACGCCGACCAGCACAGCACCGTCTCCGGTTGACCGGCGCCGCCAGCGCGGACATGACTCTAACTGATGATGTGGATCGATAGCTAGGTGGCCGAAGGGGCAGCTTTCGGACCATGTGCCCGCTATGATCCGCGAGTATCAATGTTGATGCTCGTCAGTGGAGAGGTGCTCATTGAAAGCATTCAGCGGGCGGACCACACGGCGGCTGGCGATCCTCGCCGCAGTGTGTGTACCCGGTATCGGAATCCTCCCTCCAGTGGCCGAAGCCAAGGCTCCGGACGATCCGGCAACGCGGGCGTTCGCGCAGATCGCCGCCCTGCAGCAGATCAAGCAATCCCTCTCCGCGACCGAGCGCAAGCTCGACAGCCGGCTCGTCGTCGAGCTGCGCGGGCGTAAGGACAAGGCGACCACCGCCGCGACGCCGAAGGTGTCGACCGGCGTCGCCGTGACGAAGGCGGGCACCACCAAGGTCGACGTGCACAGCACCGCCGTCGACGACGGCCTGCTCGCGCGGCTGCGCGGGGTCGGCGCCGGCGTGCGCTACTCGTCGCCGAAGACCGGCACCGTGACGGTCGAGGCGCCGGTGACCGCGTTGACCACGATCGCGTCGTGGTCCGACGTGACGAGCGTCGGCCTGGCCGACGGGGCGATCACCGCCCGGGAGACCACGGTGCCGCGCACCACCAACGGGCCGCAGGAGTCCAAGGAGTCCAAGACCGCCCGGGTCGAGAAGGCGCTGAGCGCCGCCGCGCCCAAGCTGGCCGCCGGTCAGGGCTCGATCGTGTCCGAGGGCGACCGCACTCAGGCCGCCGACACCGCCCGCACCAAGTACAAGGTGACCGGCGTCGGCGTGAAGGCGTGCGTGCTGTCCGACGGCGTCGACTCGCTGGCGGCGTCGCAGGCGGCCGGCGAGCTGCCGCCCGACGTCGACGTGCTGACCAACCAGGACGGCTCGGGCGACGAGGGCACGGCGATGCTCGAGATCGTCCACGACCTCGCGCCCAACGCGAAGCTCGGCTTCGCCACCGCGTTCACCAGCGAGCAGAGCTTCGCCGACAACATCCGGGCGCTGCGCTTCACCGCGCACTGCGACATCATCGTCGACGACGTGCTCTACTTCCACGAGTCGCCGTTCCAGGACGGGCTCATCGCCCAGTCGGTCAACGCGGTGACCGCCGACGGCGCGTTCTACTTCAGCTCGGCCGGCAACGAGGGCAACACGCTCGACGGCACGGCCGGCAACTACGAGGCCGACTTCGCCGACTCCGGGCGCAGCGTCGGCAAGTTCGCCGGGCTGGCGCACGACTTCGACCCGGGCCCGGGCGTGCAGATCTTCGAGCCGCTGTCGCCGGGCAGCGCCGGGGTGCCGGTCACGCTGTGGTGGGCCGACCCGCTGGGCGCCTCCGCCAACGACTACGACCTCTACCTGCTCGACGCGGCCGGCAACGTGCTGTCGTTCTCCCAGGACGTGCAGGACGGCAACGACGACCCGTGGGAGATCCTCGGCACGGGCGGCGGCAGCGGGCAGCGGCTCGCGGTGGTGAAGTACTCCGGCGCCACCCGCTATCTCCAGCTCAGCGCGCTGCGCGGCCGGTTCACCGACTCGTCCGACGGGCTCAAGGCCTTCTCGACGCCGGGCGTCACCCGCGGGCACAGCGCGGCGGTGCAGGCGTTCTCGGTCGCCGCGGCGCCGGCCCACGACCCGCTGCCGTTCGACCTCGAGGCGGGCGACCCGCCGAACCCGGCCGGGCCCTTCCCGAACGTGTTCACCAAGGACTCCAAGCTGGAGCGCTTCACCTCGGACGGGCCGCGGCGGGTGTTCTTCAACGCCGACGGCACGCCGATCACCCCCGGCAACTTCAGCGCGACCGGTGGCGCCGTGCGGCAGAAGCCGGACCTCACCGCGGCCGACGGCGTGGCCACCTCGCTCGGTGACTTCTCGCCGTTCTTCGGTACCTCGGCCGCGGCGCCCAACGCCGCGGGCATCGCCGCGCTCACGCTGTCGGGCTCGCCGGGGCTGACCAACGCCGAGCTGCGCACCGCGCTGATCGGCACCGCCCTCGACCTGGCGCCGGCCGGCGTCGACACCCGGTCCGGCGCCGGGGTGATCCGGGCCGACCTGGTGCTCAACTACACCGGTGCGACGCCGCAGCCGCTCGTGCAGGCCGGCACGCCGACGGTCACCCCGGTCAACGGGGACGGCGACGCCTACCTGGAGCCCGGTGAGCGGGCCAACATCGTGCTGCCGGTGATCAACGTCGGCGACGGCAAGGCCACCGGGGTCAACGTCGTGGTCGACACCGACGACGCGCGGGCCACGGTGACGCCGCACGCCCGCTCCTACAGCAACGTCGGGCCCGGGGAGACCAAGACCAAGGACTACACGATCGCCCTCGCGGCCGACTACCCGGTCGGCCGGCCGGTGAAGCTGTCCGTCAAGATCTCCTTCGCCGGCGTGCTGTCGCCGACGGCGTCGACGCTCGTGATCCCGACCGGCCAGCCCTCGGCGACCGCGCAGACCTTCGCCTACAGCGGCCCGCCGTTGGCGATTCCGGACAACGACCCGACCGGCGCGTCCGCGACGATCTCGGTGTCCGGCGTCGGCTACGCGTCCGGGCTGACGTTCTCCGTCGACGGCGCGACCTGCACCGCCGACGTCGGGTCCACGACCGTGGGCCTGGACCACACCTACGTCGGCGACCTCGTCGGCACGCTCACCGCGCCCAGCGGCGCCACCGCGACGCTGTTCTCGCGCAGCGGCAGCAGCGGCAACAACCTGTGCCAGGTCGTCTTCGACGACGGCGCGGCCGCTCCGTTCACCTCGGTGAGCTCGAGCAACGCGCCGTTCACCGGCACCTGGCGGCCCAACGGCTCGCTCGCCGGGCTGCGCACCGGCTCGGTGGACGGCACCTGGACGTTCAAGGTGGCCGACGCGGCCGGCGCCGACACCGGCTCCATCCGGGCGTTCTCGCTGCACATCGCCGGTTTTGAGGCGAGCTGACCGACCCGTTCCACCGCTGTGAACCGAGCCGCCCCGGCACCGTCGCCGGGGCGGCTCGCCGTTGCTGGTATCGCAATGGATCGGATCCGGTGGTCGTTCGGGAGCGGCTGCGGATCAGTTCTGGCGGGACAGCGCGCGCATTGTCTGTCTCAACGATGCTGACCTTGGTCACGTCCGCTGGCGTGGTGTATGAGGCCAGCGCCTGATCATGCTGGTTGATGTCAGCCGGCCGCCGCCGCGGGCTGGGCGTCGGTGGCCACCCGCGGGGACAAGCGATCATCGACGCCGACCCCGGTGGCGGCGCGGCCGACCGGTGCGAATGTCGCACCCGTCGGGCGCGCCATCCGATCCGCGCGGCCGGGCCGGACGTATGTCTCCGTGATCATGATGCCCGCGGTGACCGCACACCGGGTTTGCCATGATCCCGGAGACTTGTGGTACACGGGGGTACATCAGCGCTCCACGATCATGAAAAACCGTTGGTGTCGACGCCGGTTGCGCATGATCACGGAGACTTCCGGCCCCTGCGCCGGGCCCCGCGGCGTGCGGCCGCCCGACGGGTAGGACGTGATCGCCGATCGTGCCCACCCCGGGGCGTTGGGACGCGCGGGCCGGGCACCGCTTGGTCGCCAGCGGGCATGGCGGCCAGCACGCAGTCCGAACCCACGGCCGGCTGGAGCACGGCGGTCACGGTCCGCGCCAACCGATCGTTCTTGCCAAGAGCTTGCGATAGCAGCAGACTGCCAATAGGGGCCGGGCGACGGTTCGCGGTATGGGGAGGACATCGTGCACATTCCGGACGGGTACCTGAGCCCGCAGACCAGCGCCGTGTTCGGCGCGGCGATGCTGCCGCTGTGGTGGCAGTCCGCCCGGCGGGTGAAAAAGGTGGTCAAGAGCCGCTACGTGCCCCTCGTCGCCCTGGGCGCGGCGTTCTCGTTCGTGGTGATGATGTTCAACGTGCCGATCCCCGACGGCACCACCGCGCACGCCGTCGGCGGCGGCCTGATCGCGATCCTGTTAGGGCCGTGGGCGGCGTGCATCGCCGTGTCCATAGCCCTGCTGATCCAGGCCCTGTTCTTCGGCGACGGCGGGATCCTGGCGTTCCCGGCCAACGCCTTCAACATGGCGGTGGTCCTGCCCTTCGTCGCCTACGGCGTGTACCGGCTGCTCACCCGCAACACCGCGCTCACCTCCCCCCGGCGGGTGTGGGCCGGCGCGGTCGGCGCCTACGTGGGGCTCAACGTGTCCGCCCTGGCCGCGGCCATCGAGTTCGGCGTGCAGCCCGACCTGTTCCACAAGGCCGACGGGACCCCGCTGTACGCCCCCTTCCACCTCTCCCAGACGATCCCCGCGATGCTGCTGGCCCACCTGGTCGTGGCCGGCGTCGTCGAGGGCGTGCTCACCGGGGGAGTGGTCGCCTACCTGCAGCGGGCCAACGTGCCGCTGCTGCGGATCAACGCACCCGAGGTACCCCTGACGCCTGACGAAGTGACCCGCAAGACCGTCAGCCCCGTGCGTGCGGCGCTGGTCACCCTCGGCATCATGGCCGTGCTCAGCCCGCTGGGCCTGCTCGCCCCCGGCGGCGCGTTCGGCGAGGACGCCCCCCAGGACCTCGACCTGGCCAAATACCATCTCGGCGCGGTGCCGGAAGGGCTGCAGCGCTACACCGACTTCTGGGGCAGCACGCTGCTGCCCGGCTACGGCGACGGCAGCTGGTGGCAGTATCTGCTCTCCGCCCTCATCGGCGTGGTCGTCGTCGCCGCCCTGGTCGGCGGCGTGACCTGGCTCATCGGCCGGATCCGCGGCGGCGAGCGGGAGGCCGCCGACCTCGACACGCCGCCGGTGCGCTCGTGACCGCCCCGGCGCCCGGCTGGCTGCTCGAGCCCGAGGTCGGGCTCTGCCCGTGCGGCTGCATCGGCAAGCGGCGCAAGGGCAGCTTCGTGGCCAAGACCCTGGCCGGCGCGTCCGGCGTGCTGCGCCAGGCCATCTTCTCCGAGGACGTCGCCGCCGGGCGGGGGCTGCTGCAGCGGCTCGACCCGCGGGTGAAACTCGTCACCATGGTCGGGCTGCTCGTCGTGGTGGCGCTGGTGCACTCGCTGCCGCTGCTCGTCGGCGCCTATCTGGCCACCGTCGCCCTCGCGGTCGCCTCCGGGCTGTCCCTCGGGTTCTTCATCAAGCGGGTGTGGCTGTTCATCCCGATCTTCACCGGGATCGTGGTGCTGCCGGCCACGCTGTCGGTGGTGACACCGGGCGACATCCTGCTGCCGCTGTGGCACTGGCACGGGCACACCCAGGGCGTCACCGAGCAGGGGCTGCACGGCGCCGGGCTGATCGTGGCCCGGGTGGCGACGTCGATCTCGCTGGTCGTGCTGCTGACCCTGACCACGCCGTGGGTGCGGCTGCTCGCCGCGCTGCGGGCGCTCGGCGTGCCGAAGATCTTCGTGCTCATCATCGGCATGGCGTACCGGTACCTCTTCCTCCTGCTCGACGCCGTCGACGACATGTACACCGCCCGCAAGGCCCGCACCCTCACCGCCGAGGCCGGCAAGCGGCGGGTCGCCGAGGGCCGCCGGTTCGTCGCGGCCGGGGCCGGCACCCTCTTCGGCAAGGCGCACCAGCTCTCCGAGGAGGTCCACCAGGCCATGACCGCCCGCGGCTACAGCGGCAACGCCCGCACGCTCAGCGGCTTCCGGCTGGGCGCCGCCGACGCCGTGTGGAGCGTGGCGGTCACCGCGCTCGCCGTCGCGCTGCTCGTCGCCGACCTCAAGGTGGGCCGGTGAACGTCTTCGAGTGCACCGACCTGCACTACGCCTATCTCGATCGGTTCACCGCGCTCGACGGCGTCAGTCTGCGCGTGGGGTACGGCGAGACCGTGGCCCTGCTCGGCGCCAACGGCTGCGGCAAGTCCACGCTGCTCAAGCTCCTCGACGGGCTGCTGTTCGCCGACCGCGGCACGTTCCGCGCGTTCGGCGCGGAGGTCACCGAGGACAAGCTCGAGGACGAGCAGTTCAACCACGGCTTCCGCGCCCGCGTCGGCTTCGTGTTCCAGAACTCCGACGCCCAGGTCTTCTCCCCGACGGTACGGGAGGAGATCGCCTTCGGCTGCCTGCAGCTGGGCCTGGACCGCGACACCGCCGCCGGCCGGGTCGACGACGTGCTGGCCATGCTCGACATCGCCGAGCTCGCCGACCGGGCGCCGTTCCAGCTCTCCGGCGGGCAGAAGAAGCGCGTCGCGATCGCCTCGGTGCTGGTCATGAACCCGGAGGTGCTGCTCTTCGACGAGCCGACCGCGGCGCTGGACCCGCGCACCCAGTTCTGGCTCATCGAGCTGCTCGAGCAGCTGCGCGCCGCCGGCAAGACCATCGTGCTGGCCACCCACGACCTGGACAGCCTGCCCGACCTCGCCGACCGCTGCGTCGTGTTCGGCGAGGACCACCGGGTCGCCGCCGACGCGCCGACCGCGGACGTCCTCGCCGACCGGGAGCTGCTGCTGGCCGCCAACCTCATCCACCGCCGCGCCGTGCGCCCCGCGCGGCCGTGATCGTGAGTTGTGGCACTGCGGCGTTCGGTGATTGACGGCCCGTGCCTCCCGGCCGTAGCGTCGGCCCGAACGACGGTGTCAGGAAGCCGGTGTGAAACCGGTACGGTCGCGCCACTGTGAGCCGTCCGCCCGCGCAGGGCGGCCGGCGAGTCAGACCCTCCACCGTCGGCCGCCACTACACAGAGGGACGCTCGATCCCTGAAGGAGGCCTCATGGAGAAGCGCATCATCGCCCGCGGCGCGCTGGCCGGGGTGATCGCCGGGCTGCTCGCGTTCGTGTTCGCGCGGATCTTCGCCGAGCCGCGCATCCAGGACGCGATCGACTACGAGTCGGGCCGGGACGAGGCGCAGGAGGCCCTGGACAAGGCGGCCGGGCTCAGCGTCTCCGAGCACGGCGGCGAGCTGTTCAGCCGTACCATTCAGGCCAACGTCGGCATCGGGGTCGGCATGATCGCCTTCGGGCTGGCGATGGGCGCGCTGTTCGCCGTCGCCTACACGATCTGCCTGGGCCGGGTCGGCAACGTGCGGCCGCGCACCCTCGCGCTGCTGCTGGCCGGGGCCGGGTTCCTGGCGCTCTACCTGGTGCCGTTCGTGAAGTACCCGGCCAACCCGCCCGCCGTCGGGCACGAGGAGACGATCGGCCAGCGCAGCGCCTACTACCTGATCATGGTGCTGGCGTCGGTGCTGTTCCTGATCCTGGCCGTCATCCTCGGCCAGCGGCTGCGCCACCGCTTCGGCACCTGGAACGCGGCCCTGCTGGCCGGCGCCGCGTTCGTGATCGCGGTCGGCGTCGTCATGGCGGTGCTGCCGGCCTTCGGCGAGCTGTCCTCCAACGTCGCCGAGTACGGCCACCACGCCACGGAGACGCCGCAGCCGCTGCGCGACCCGCAGGGCACGATCGTGTTCCCCGGCTTCGACGCCGACGTGCTGTACGACTTCCGGCTCTACTCCCTCGGCGCGCAGCTGCTGCTGTGGGCCGCCATCGGCCTGCTGTTCGCGCCGATGGCGGAGCGGCTGCTGGGCAACCGCCCGGTCCGCACGGCGCCGGTCCGGGAGACCACCCCGGCCTGAGGCCCGGGGGAGACCACAGGCGCGGCGGGGCCCGGAGGCTCCGCCGCGCCGCCGTCCGCGGGCCAGCCGGCGCGGCCCGCGGCCGCGGGTCTTCAGCCCATGGTCCGGGTTCACCCACGCCTGACCGGATCGGGCCGAGGTGCGAGCCGATCGTCTGATCATCCCCGAACGGCCGATCTCGCTACACTCAAGCGGTGCTGGTCAGCGACGTCATGACGGCGTTTCCGGCGTACATCCGGCTCGGCGCGACGATCCGCAGGGCGGCCGAGGTGGTCAGCGTGTCGGAGGTCGGCCAGCTCATGGTGCTCGACCACGACGGGCGCTTCGTCGGGTCACTGTCCGAAGAGGACCTCGTCCGGGCCATGCTGCCCGGCTTCGACGACGTGACCGAGGCCGGCGGCACGCTCGCCGACGCCTTCCGGGTCTTCCTGGAGCGCGGCCGGGCCCTCGCCGACCGCGTCATCGACCCCCTCGTGGTGCGCGACGCGGCGACGGTCCGCTCCGGCGACGAGCTCGCCCGGGCCGCGGTCGTGATGCTCGACCGCGGGATCCGGCGGCTGCCGGTGGTCGACGACGGGGCCCTCGTGGGCACGCTGTCGCGGGCCGATCTGTGCCGAGCGGTGATCTACCATTCCTGACCTGCGGCTGGTCCTCACCGATCGGCACACCCGGGAGAGCACCGAGCGGGTGTGCGCGTTACCGGCCACGCTCGGGCGGGACGCGGCCGCGGCGGCGGTGGTGCTGGACGACCGCGACGTCTCCCGCCGCCATGCCCGGCTCGACGTGGTCGAACAGCAGCTGGTGCTCACCGATCTCGGCAGTACCAACGGAACATTCGTCAACGACGAGCGAGTGACGCGGCGCGTGCTCGTGCCGGGGGACTTGCTGCGCATCGGCCGGTACGAGCTCGCGTGGGCGTTCTTCGACCCCGACGCGACGGCGTTCATCGATCCGGCCCAGCTGACCGCGCTGCGGCCGGCCGTGGCGCCGGGGGTCGCCGCGCGGCGGGTGGTGGAGGCCGCCGAGGCGCACAACCGGCGGGTCGGCCACGAGCTCGACGGGTTCCTGTCGCTCGCGCACGGGTTCCTGCCGGCCGAGCCGCCGCTGCTGGCCTTCCCGGAGTCGCACCGGGCCTGGGACGACATCACCGACCGGCTGCCGGAGCTGTTCCGCCGGCTGTCGCTGCGCCGGGCGTTCGACGCGATGCCGGTCCTCGACGCCCGGCCCGAGGCGCTGCCCGACCGCTACCTGCTGCGCGCCTCGACGCTGCTCGGCGTGTTCTCCCACGCCTACCAGTACATGGCGATCGACCCGCCGGCCGCCCTGCCCGAGTCGCTGCTGCGCCCGTGGACCACGGTGTCGCGCCGGCTGGGCAAGAAGCTCCCGGCCGTGTCGTACATCGACCTGTTCTTCTACAACTGGCGGCTGCGCGACCCGGCCGGCCCGCGCGCCCTGGACAACCTCGACCTGCTCGTGCCGACCTGGAACAACGCGGCCGAGCGGGTCTTCTACCTGGTCACCACCGAGTTCGCGATGGGCCTGACGCCGGTGCTGGGCGCCATGCTCGACGCGCAGGAGGCCGTGGTCGCCGACGACCCGGCCGCCCTGGAGCGCGCGCTGCTGGTGATCCTCGACCGGCTGCAGCACGTCACCCAGGCCATCTATCCGCAGATCGACCCCAACCCCCGCGCCCGGCACCCGCTCGACCAGGTGCTGTGGGCCAAGACGGTCGGCACCGCGGGCGTGCCCATCTTCGACGGCGCGCCCAGCCCGAGCGGCACCGCACAGCCGCAGATCCACGCCCTCGACGCGTTCCTGGAGCGCCGCGACTACGGATCGACGGTCGGGCAGCAGAGCGTCTACCTCGCCGGCTACTTCCCGCGGCACTGGCAGGAGCTGGTCGCCGCGCTGCGCGAGGTGTCGGTGCGGCAGTACGTCGAGGACACCCGCAACAGCGCGCTGCGCGGCATCTACAACGCGATGCTCGACGCCTATGTCGGCGACCGCGGCTGGATGGGCCTGCACCGCATCAAGGCCTACGGCTTCCTGGAGGTCGCGTTCAAGGTCGGCCGGCAGGTGACCACCGGCGCCCGGTTCACCGGCCTGTTCAAGGACCGCACCTGGGACAAGGTCGACGGCGAGCTGGCCGTCGTGCGCGAGGAGCGCCGCCCGCCGGTCGGCCCGCCGGTGGTGGCCGGCACCACCCGCCGGGGCCGGGTCGTCACCGGCGCGTCCGGCGCCTGGACCTGCTACCTGGACATCGACGTCGCCGGCCAGGGCGTGCACCACCTGCCCGGCGACCGGGTCGGCGTGCTGGCCGAGAACGACGACGACCTCGTCCGCCGGACCGTCGCCGCGCTGCAGGCCACCGGCGACGAGCTGGTGCCGCTCACCCCGGCGTGGCGGGCCGCGGTGTCCGGGCGGGCCGGCTACGGCGAGGTCGACGTGCTGCCGCTGCGGACGCTGCTGCGCTTCGCCCGGATCCGCCCGATCGGCCGGGACGTGGCGAAACGGCTGGTGCACCTGACCGCCGTGGGCGCCTGGCAGCGGGTGGTCGACGCGCGCATGGAGGACCAGTGGGAGCTGTGGGACGTCCTCAACCTGCTGTACGCGGCCGGATTCGACGTCACCCGGCTGTGGAAGGCCGGACCGGGCGACGGCGACGCGTTCTGCGCGGTGATCCCGCCCGAGCCGTTCCGGCTCTACTCGATCGCCTCCGCGCCGCCGCCCGGTGAGCCGGCCACCACGCTGCGGCTGGTGGTCGCCGGGCTGAGCTACACCTCGGCCCGCACGCCGTGGTCGTACCCGCGGGAGCGCCACGGCGCCGCGTCGCACTTCCTGCGCCGGGCGAGCGCCGAGGGCCGGCAGAAGCTGTCGCTGCAGATCGTGCCCACGCCCCGGTTCCGGCTGCCCGCCGACCCCGCCCGGCCGATCGTCATGTTCGCGGCCGGCTCCGGCATCGCCCCGTTCCTGGGCTTCGTCGCCGCCCGCACCGGGCCCGGCGAGAACCGGCTCTACTTCGGCACCCGCACGCCGGAGGAGTTCGCCGAGCACGCGGACCTCGACGCGGCGGCGGCCGCGGGCCGCCTGACGCTCTCCGTCGCGTTCTCCCGCGCCGACGCCGAGGTCGGCTTCGACGGCCAGCGCCACGTCGTGCGGGCCGGCCGGCGCCGCCGGGTCGACGACGTGATCCGCGCCGAGGCGGACGCCCTGTGGGAGCTGCTGCGCTCCACCGACGACGGCGGCCGCGGCGCGTTCGTCTACGTGTGCGGCAGCGCCCGGTTCTCGGTCGCGGTGATCGAGGCGCTGACCGCCGTCGTGCCGGGCGACGGCCGCGAGTTCCTCCGCCAGCTGGTCGCCGACGGCCGCCTGGGCCAGGACGTCTTCACCACCTACCTGGGCCACGCGCAGCAGGGCCCCCGCTTCGAGGTGTCGGAGCTGGCCCGGCACACCACCGCCGAGGCGGGCTACTGGATGGCGATCGGCGGCGCGGTCTTCGACGTCGGCGAGTTCCTGCACCTGCACATCGGCGGCCCGCACATCATCCGCAACCACGTCGGCCTCGACGCGACCGCCGCCTACCGCAAGGTACTGCACCACGCCCACGCCGAGATCGACGCCCAGCTCGCGATGTACCAGATCGGCCACCTGCGCCGGCTGCGCTTCGGCGCCCGGTGGGGCGTGGTGCTCACCGAGGACGGCCTGCGCTCGATGCCGCTGGAGGAGCTGTTCCGCACCTGGGTGCGGTTCGTCTACCTGCTCGTCGGCATGGAGAACGCGCTGAGCGCCGACTACGGTTTCACCACGGCGGTCACCACCCTGGGCGAAGACCCGCGGGAGCTGACGCCGTTCAAGGCGCAGTACGTCATCGAGGCCCACCGGCGGTTCCTGGTCAGCTACCTCGACGGGCTCGTGCACGAGGACCTGCGCACCCTGTGGCAGCTCACCGCCGGCTTCTGCGACCCGCACCTGGACATCCGCACCTTCGACACGGAGCTCGCCGCCGTCTCGGCCCGCCCGGAGGCGGCGCTCGTCCGCCACTCCGTGCCCGCCGTCAAGGAGCTGCTGCTCTCCGGCGACGACCTGCGGCCGGTCACGGCGCTGTGCCGGATCTACGCGTACGCCGACGTCCAGCTCCTGCGCGAGCTGAAAACCGCCGTGCTGAAGGGCATCCGCGCCTTCGAGACCCACGAGGCCGACGTCGTCGAGCGGTCCGGGGCCACGCTGCTGACCGCGGCGAGCGACGCGCTGGCCGCGGTCTCCACCTACTACCAGCGCCTGGCCGACCAGACCCGCGGCCACGGCATCACCGCCGCGGCCGCGGTCGAGGAGCAGATCCCGGCCGACCGCGGCATCCCCGGCCACGGCGGCCCCCTGGCGCTGCCCGGCTGACGCCCGCTACAGCCGGGCGAGGATCGCGCTCGTCGCGTATGCGTCCCGCACGCCGGGCGGACACACGGCGCGGCGGCTGGAAGTCTCCGCGATCATGCGCAACCCGGCCTCGACACTAACGGTTTTTCATGATCGCGGAGTGGTGATGTACCCCCGTGTACCGAAAGGTTCCGGGATCATGGCAAACCCGTGGTTCGGTCGGCGCGGGCGTCATGATCACGGAGACTTGCATCCGCCCGGCCCGGCCGTGCGACATCCGCGCCTCCCCCCGAGGGTCGGCGGTTGATCGCAGCGCACCGCCGGCCCTCGACCGCGCTCCGCGCGGCTCCGGTTGACAGAATATACCCCCTGGGGGTAAACCTGTTGTCGGAAGTTACCACTACCCGGTAGGGGTAACTTCGCGAGAAGGAGACCGTCATGACGACGCAGACCTGCGCGGCCCGCACGGTGAAGCGGTAAAGGGGGAGCAAAATGGAACCGATGGCTCACCACGCCGGGCACGACATGCACGCCGGGCACGACAAGCATGCCGGGCATGATCCGGAGATGTTCCGGCGCAAGTTCTGGCTGAGCCTCGCGCTGACCGTGCCGGTGGTGCTGACCAGCGACATGGTGATGGACTGGTTCGGCTACCGGCTCGACTTCCCGGGCGTGACCTGGGTGGGCCCGGTGCTCGGCTCGGTGGTGTTCCTCTACGGCGGCTGGCCGTTCCTGGTCGGCGGCGTCCGCGAGGTGCGCGACCGGGCGCCCGGCATGATGCTGCTCATCTCGATGGCGATCACCGTCGCCTACGTGGCGTCGCTGGCCACCAGCGCCGGCCTGTTCGGCCTGGACTTCTGGTGGGAGCTGGCCGCCCTGGTGACCATCATGCTGCTGGGTCACTGGCAGGAGATGAAGGCGATCGGCCAGGCGCAGGGCGCGCTCGCGGCGCTGGCGGCGCTGCTGCCCGACGAGGCCGACGTCGTTTCCCCGGGGGGTACCGTCCAGACGGTGCCCGTGGCGCACCTGCGCGTCGGCGACGTGGTCCTGGTCCGCTCCGGCGCCCGCGTGCCGGCGGACGGCCGGGTCGTCGAGGGCGAGGCCGAGCTCGACGAGTCGATGATCACTGGCGAGTCCCGGCCGGTCCATCGCGGCACCGGCGACCGCGTGGTGGCCGGCACGGTGGCCACCGACTCGGCGCTGCGGGTGCGCGTCGAGGCGGTCGGCGACGACACCGCCCTGGCCGGCATCGGCCGGCTGGTCGCCCAGGCGCAGCAGTCCTCCGGCCGGGCGCAGGTCCTGGCCGACCGGTTCGCCGCGGTATTGTTCTACGTCGCCACGGCGGCCGCGGCGGTCACGTTCGTGGCCTGGTGGGCCCTCGGCGAGCTGGGCGACTCGGTGGTACACACCGTCACCGTGCTGGTGATCGCCTGCCCGCACGCGCTCGGCCTGGCCATCCCGCTGGTGATCGCGCTGTCCACGGCGGTCTCGGCGCGGTCCGGCATCCTGGTCAAGGACCGCCTCGCCCTGGAGCGGATGCGGTCGGTCGACGCGGTACTGTTCGACAAGACCGGCACCCTGACCCGCGGCGCCCACGCCGTCGCCGGCGTCGCCGCCGCACCCGGCACGACCGAGGACGAGGTGCTGCGCCTGGCCGGCGCCGTCGAGGCCGACAGCGAGCACCCTCTCGCCAGGGCGATCGTCGCGGCCGCCGGCCCCCGCGCCGCCCGGGCGAGCGCCTTCCGCTCACTGACCGGCCGCGGCGTGCAGGCGACGGTCGACGGCACCCGCTACGCGGTCGGCGGCCCGGCCCTGCTACGCGAGCTGAACGCCAAGGTCCCCGACGACCTCGCCGAGCGAACCGCGGTGTGGTCGAAGCGCGGTGCCGCCGTGCTGCACCTGCTGCGCGTGGACGACAGCGGTGCCGAGGTGCTCGGCGCGCTGGCGCTCGAGGACGAGATCCGTCCCGAGGCCCGCCAGGCGGTCGCCGACCTGCGGGCGCAGGGCATCCGGCGGATCGTCATGATCACCGGCGACGCCCGCCCGGTTGCCGAGGCGGTCGCCGCCGACCTCGGCCTGGACGAGGTCTTCGCCGAGGTCCTGCCGGCCGACAAGGACCGCGCCGTCGCCGAGCTGCAGGCCCGCGGCCTCACCGTGGCGATGGTCGGCGACGGCGTCAACGACGCACCCGCGCTGGCCCGCGCCGACGTCGGCATCGCCATCGGCGCCGGCACCGACGTGGCCATCGAGTCCGCCGGCGTGGTACTCGCCTCGTCCGACCCGCGCGGCGTGACCGGCGTGATCCGGCTGTCCCGCGCGTCGTACCGCAAAATGATCCAGAACCTGGCCTGGGCCGCCGGGTACAACATCATCGCCATCCCCCTCGCAGCAGGCGTGCTGGCCTGGGCCGGCCTCACCCTGAGCCCGGCGGTCGGGGCGGTGCTCATGTCGGCCTCCACCATCGTGGTCGCCCTCAACGCCCAGCTCCTCCGCCGCGTCCGGCTGACCCCCGACCCGGCGTAACCAGTCCGCCCGCAGCGGGTGCACCACTGCCGCTCCCCGCTGCGCCGCGCGAACTCTCCGCGATCATGCGCGTTTCCGTCGCGATGCCGCAGTTTTCCATGATCGCGGAGAGTTTATGCACCTATAGGTACATAATCCATCCGTGATCATGAAAAAGTGCCGTGTGTGCTTTGAATTGGGCGTGATCGCGGAGAGTTATAGTCCGGCGTCGCCTGCGAGTCGGCATGAGCATGACCCCGCATAACCGAAATGTCGGATATGTCCGTCACGGAGTGGCGGACATATCCGTAGCGGGCGGTATGTCGTGCGGGTGGGTCCGTCGGAGGCGCGGGCGGCGGCGGTGAGCTGCGTGTTTGGTGCGGTGACAGGCGCGTCGCGCTTTCGGGCCGTGCGGCCTTCGGGAACCGTGACACTGTCATGGTCCTCCGAACCGTGACACTGTCATGGTCCTCCGAACCGTGACACTGTCATGGTCCTCCGAACCGTGACAGTGTCATGGTCCTCCGAACCGTGACACTGTCATGGTCCTCCGAACCGTGACAGTGTCATGGTCCCGGAACCGTGACAGTGTCATGGTCTTTCGAACCGTGACAGTGTCATGGTCCTCCGAACCGTGACAGTGTCACGCTCTTTCGAACCGTGACAGTGTCATGGTCTTCGGAACCGTGACAGTGTCATGGTCTTCGGAACCGTGACAGTGTCACCGGGACCGTGACAGTGTCACGGTTCGGGCGGGCGGCTTAGGCGGTGAGTTCGCCGGAGGACCGGACCGCGGCGGCGAGCAGCGCGGTCGGCACGGCCGCAGGCGCGTCCGGCGGAATCGGCCGGCCGTCGCGCCGGCCGACCCGGAAAACGCGGCGCTCACCCGGCAACAGGGTGACGACGGCATCGTCGACCGCGAGTTCCGCCGGCCCCAATCCCAGCGGCGCCGCGAGCCGGTCCGCGAACACGCACACGTCGCGCAGCAGTGTCACGGCGGTGACCGCGACCTGCAGCACGCCGTCCTCGACGGTGAGGTCCACCCGGCGCTGCGGCTTCACGGGCGTCAGGTCCCGGTCCGGCCGGTATGCCCAGGTGGTGCGGGCCCCGTCGGCGTCGACGACGAGCAACTCGGCCCGGGGGTCGGCGGGTCGGCCGAGTTCGGCGGCGATCGGCAGGCGAACGAGCCCGCCGGCCGGGCATTCGGGCTGTAGCCGGCCAAGGGCGAGCTCCCGCCCGTCGAGCCCGACCCGCCGGACGAGCACCTCTGGCCGCCACGGGGCGTCGGTGTCGTTGACGAGCACGAGCGCCAAGCCCTCGGCGCCGGTCGGGTCGTGGGTCGGGCCGGGGTCGACGGGCTGCACGGTGGCCAGGCGGGGCGCGAAGGCCCGGCGCAAGGAGTACCACAGCGGCTTCTCGATGCCGGCGTGGTCAACGGCCGACCAGCTGATGGCCGGCCAGCAGTCGTTGAGCTGCCACACGATGGCGCCGCCGCAGCGGGGGCGGGAGCGCAGCCACTCCACGCCGGTCGCCACCGCGCGGGCCTGGACGAGCTGGGTCGCGAAGTGCCAGTCGGGGCCGTCGGCCGGGGTGGGCACGTGCGGCTGCAGGCCGCGGGTCAGCTTGTGCATGCCGTCGATGGCGCGCAGGTGATGGCGGGTGAGCGGCGAGCCGGGGCCGGGCGTCTCGCCGTCGAGGACGCGCTCGAGGGTGGTCCAGGCGGCGGGGCCGCACCAGCCCATCTCGGCCACGAAGGCCGGGTCGTGGTCGCGGTAGTGGGCGTAGTCGGCCTCGTTCCAGGCGTCCCAGAGGTGGCTGGGGCCGTGGGTGTCGGCCAGCGGGTCGCGCTCGAGCGTGCCCGACCACGGCGAGTTCGGCAGGTACGGCCGGGTCGGGTCCAGCCGGGCGACAATCTCCGGCAGCAGGTCCAGGTAGTAGGTGGCGCCCCAGCCGCGCCGGCCGAGCTGGTCGGCCCAGCCCCAGTGGTGGCGGCCCAGGACGGTCTCGTTGCCGCCGCACCACAGCACGAGGCTGGGGTGGGCCGACATCCGGGTCACCGCCTGCTCGGCCTCGGCGGCGACCAGCGCGGCCGTCTCGTCGTCCTCGCAGTAGGCCGCGCACGCGAACAGGAAGTCGTGCCAGACCAGCATGCCCCGCTCGTCACACGCGTCGAGGAACGCCTCGGTCGCGAAGTGCCCGCCGCCCCAGACCCGCAGCAGGTTGGCGTTGCCGGCCACGGCCTGGTCGATGCGGGCCGTGACGCGCCGCGGCGTCGCGCGGCCGGCCAGGGTGTCGTCCGGGATCCAGTTGTACCCCCGGATCCGCACCGGACGGCCGTTGACCACGAGCGCCCAGCGGGTGCCGAGCGGGTCCGGCGTCTCGTCGACCGCCACGCTGCGCAGGCCGAGCCGGGCGGAGGCGGCGTCGAGCGTGGCGCCCTCGTGGTCGAGTTCGACCTGGAGACGGTACAGCGGCTGCCCGCCGAGGCCGACCGGCCACCACAGCTCGGGGTTGACCACGATCAGCGTGACGGCGACCTCGTCACCATCGACGACGCCCGAGCCCGAGGCGGCGGTCCGGCCGGCCGGGTCGGTCAGCTCGGCCCGCACCCGCGCGCCGGCCGGCGCGTCGACGCCGGCGTGCACCGTCACCCGGGCGGTGCCGTGGCCGGGCTCCAGCCGGACGAGGGGCCGGACGTGGGCGATCCGGGCCGAGTAGGTCTCGAGCCGGATGTCCCGCCAGATGCCGGCGGTGACGTAGTGCGGCCCCCAGTCCCAGCCGAAGTTCGCCGCGGCCTTGCGCACGTGCGCATACGGTTCGTCGTAGGGGCTGGGCAGCGGGCCGTGCGCGCGCTCGTGGGCGTGAGCGGCCGCCCAGGCCGAGCCGAACCGCACCTCGACGACATTCTCGCCCTCCCTCAGGAGGCCGTCGATGCTCCAGCGGTACGTCAGGTGCTGGTCCCGGCCGGCGCCGGCGAGCCGCCCGTTGACGTACACGTCGGCGATCGTGTCGAGGCCGTCGGCGACGAGGTCGGTGCGGGTGCCCGGGGCCGGCGACCAGTGGAAGGCGCGCCGGTAGGTCCAGTGCGAGTGGCCGACCCACAGCTGCGCGGCCTCGCCCCAGCCGGTGTCGGGGTCGGCGATGAGGCCGGCGGCGAGCAGGGCCGTGTGCACCTCGCCGGGCACGGGCGCGGGGACGGCCGCGGCGCGTACCGCCTCCGGGGTCTCCGGCGGACCCGCCGTCCAGGTCAGCTGCCACTCGCCGCCGAGGTCGAGGCGGGTGAGGGTGGTCGTCGTCGCTTGCGTGGTCAGTGTCATCCCTTGACCGCCCCTGCGGTGAGTGCTTCCTGCATGCGGCGGCTCGCCAGCGAGTACGCGAGGTACACCGGCAGCAGCGTGAGCACGGTGCCGGCGGTGAGCACGCCGAAGTTGGTGGCGTCGGAGACCAGCGTGGGCAGCGCGACCTGCACGGTGCGCACGTCCGGCCCGGTGCCGGTGATGGTGAGGGAGAAGAGGTACTCGTTCCAGAAGGTCAGCAGCTGCAGGATCGTCACGCTCACCAGGCCCGGCATCGCGATCGGCACGAACACGCTGCGCAGCAGCCGGAAATGCCCGGCGCCGTCGAGGGCGGCCGACTCCACCAGCGCCCGCGGTACCGTCCGCATGAACTGCGTCAGCAGCAGCACCGACAGCGGCAGTGCGCTCGCCGGCAGGAACAGCATCTGGAACTCGCGGGTGTAGAACAGGCCCATCCGGATCGCCAGGATGACCGTGGGGATCAGCGCGGCGAAGGGCGGGATGAGGAAGCCGGCCGAGAAGGCGCCGGTGATCGCGCGGGCGAGGCGATTGTCCTGGCGGGCCAGCGCATAGGCGGCCGGCACCGCGAGGCCCAGCGTCAGCGCGATCGCGACGAGGGAGATGTACACCGAGTTGAGCAGCGCCGGGCCGAGGTTCGCGGTCCGCCAGGCGGTGGCGAAGTTCCCCCACAGCCAGTGTGCCGGCGGCGCGAACGGCCGCGTGAAGATCTCGATGTTGGTCTTGAAGGCGCTGACGAGGAGGTAGTACAGCGGGAGCGCGAGCAGCAGCGCGTAGAGCCACGACAGCACGGTGGCGACCGGGCCGCCGGCTCGCCGCCGCCGAGGTTTCACCGTGGTCATCGCGTGTCCTCCGGGGAGGTGCGCAGCAGCGCGCGGATGAGGAGCATCCCGGCGATGCCGAGGACGAGCAGGACGACCCCGACCACCTGGCTGTAGCCGAGGTCGCGCTGGGCGAAGGCCTTCGCGTAGACGAGGTACGACAGCGTGGTGGACGAGGTGCCCGGGCCGCCCTTGGTCAGCAGCAGGATCAGCGCCGCCGAGGTGAACAGCGTCCAGAGGAACTGCAGCATCGTCAGCGTGCGCACGTAGTCCTTGACCATCGGGAACGCGATCTGCCACATCGTGCGCAGGCGCCCGGCGCCGTCGATGCGGGCCGCCTCGATCACGTCGGCGGGGAGGCTCGCCAGGCGGGCGGCGAAGAGCACCGCGGTCCAGCCGATGCCCCGCCACAGGTCGATGGCGATCAGGCTGGGCAGCGCGGTGGCCGGGTCGGCGAGCCACGGCGTGGCCCAGGCGTCGAGCCCGAGCAGGCGCAGCAGGCCGTTGACGCCGCCGTCGGGAGACAGCACCCCGTAGAAGATCATGCCGGTGATGGAGATCGAGATGAGCCCGGGGGAGAAGTACAGCACGGACAGGACCCGGTAGCCGCGGGGCCTGGTGCTGAGGTGGTAGCCGAGCATGAACGCCAGCGGGATCATCACCGGGATCACGACGGCGACCTGCACGGCGCTGTTGCGCACCGCGTCGCGGAACGCCGGGTCCCCGAGGACGTGGCCGATGTTCTCCGTGCCGACGTACGACGGCTGGTAGAGCAGCCCCTTCCAGCGCAGGGTCGCGATGACGAACATCGCGGCGAGCGGCCCGACGGAGAACACGGCGAACCACACCAGGGACGGGACGGTGAGCCACAGCACGCGGGGCGAGTGCAGGCCGTTGCCGCGCCGGCCCCGCCGTCGCCGGCCGGGCTCGGCCGCGGGCCGGGCGGGGGCGCCCGCCAGGACGCTGATCGATGACATGTGCGCGTTCCTTCGCGAGTGCCGGGGGCCGCCGCCGGGCGGCCCCCGATCGGCGGGTGGTTCAGCCCTTGGTGGCGGTGTCGAGGCCGGCGCAGATCTGCTGCGGCGTCGACTTGCCGTAGGCGCCGGTCAGGACCTGGATGATCCGGTCGGACGCGGCGCCGATCCACACGTCGGGCACGACCGCGTAGTCCACGGTGGCGTCCAGGCCCAGCGACTGGGTCAGCAGCGGATTGGTCGCGTACGACGTGAAGTCGCCGCTGGTCGGCGGCAGGATGCCGGAGTCCTTGACGAAGTCGCCGACCGCCGCGTCGGCGTAGAACTTCGTGACCAGCTTCCGCACGGTGTCGATCCGGCCCGGCTCGGCGCCGCGCTTGGTGATCATGAAGCCGACGCCGGTGAAGCCGCGGTACGCCGTCGGCTTCTTGAACGTCGAGCCGCCCGGCAGTGGGAAGCCGCCGAGGGTCGTGTGCTTGTCGATGCCGGTGCCGGAGGCGGTCGACTCGGTGTACGCCCACGATCCGGCCGGCATGATGGCGGCCTTGCCCGAGTAGTAGGACGCGTACATGTTGTCGGCGGTGAGCCCGGCGGCGTTGTCGACGAACACGCCGGCGTCGCGCAGCTGGGTGAACAGCTTGATGCCCTCGAGCACGGCCGGCGTGGCGCAGTAGCCGCCCTGCTGCATGACCTTCTCGATGGTCGCCGCGTCGGTGTAGGACTGTGCGATCTGGTAGAAGAGCTTCTGGCCGGTCCAGTCGTTGCCGCCGACCGCGAGCGGCCCGATGCCCGCCGCGCGCAGCTTCCGGGCCGCGGCGACGAGTTCGTCGGTGCTCGCCGGGATCTGCTCGACGCCGGCCTGCTTGAGCAGATCCGTGTTGTACCACAGCGGCCAGCTGAAACCGGAGAACGGCAGGCCCTGCAGCTTGCCGCCGGCGCGCCACTCGTCGAGCGCCACGGGCTTGATCTTGTCGGCGAGGCCCCAGTCCTTGACGTACTGGTCGGCCGGGACGGTGACGCCGGCGTCGAGCCAGCCCAGCGTCTTGTCGAACAGGTTGACGATCACCAGGTCGGGGGACTTGCCCGCGGCGACGGCGTTCTCGACCTGGTCGTCGATGGTCTCGAGCCCCTCGGTGAGGTTGACCTTGATGCCGGTCTCGGCGGTGAACGCGGTGAAGACGCGGTTCTGGGCGGCGGCCGCGGAGTTGCCCGACGCCCAGCGGGTGACGACGTCGATCGTGTCGCTCGCGCCGCCCTGGTCGCCGTTGCCGCAGGCGACCAGGGCGGGAGCGAGGGCGAGGGCGCTGACAATGACCGCGGCCACGGCGCGTGCGGCCCGCGGCCTGATGCGGTGGTCCATGAGAATCCTCGGCTTCTGTGCAGGGGACAGTGACAGCGCGAACGGTCGCCACGACCGGCGCTGTGAGGTGCTTGCTTTGCGGGGGAGGGGTGTCCCGGGGCGCGGTGTTGCGCTCCAGGGTCTACGACGGCAACCCCGAAAGTCAATGACTTAGATTAGTAATCTATTAAAGCCAAGCGCGGCTTCGCGTGTGGCGCGGCTTCGCGTGTGGCGCGGCGGTGCGCTGCCTAGAGGCTGGAACCGCGGACGATGAGCCGGGCCGGTGCGGCCCGCACGACGGTCGAGGCGGTGCCGGACAGCGCGTCGGCGAGGGTGTGGCCGACCTGCTCGCCGAGTTCCTGCACGTCGTGGCTCACCGCGCTCAGCGGTGGCACGGCCAGCTGGCACAGCGCCGAGTCGTCCCAGGCGACCAGGGACAGGCTCGCGGGCACGGCCAGGCCGCGGCGGCCCGCCTCGTGCAGCGCGCCGAGCGCCATCACGTCGTTGTCGAAGACCAGCGCGGTGGGCCGGTGCTCGAGCGCGGCGAGGGCCGCGACCGCCCGGACGCCCGCCGCCTCGGAGTAGTCGCCGTCGAACGACGTCGTGCGGATGCCGTGCTCGGCCGCCACCGCCTCGAACGTGCGCCGCCGGATGATGGTGTGCGCCATCTGCGCCGGCCCGCCGATGTGGCCCAGATGCGTGTGCCCGGCCGCGACCAGCTCGGTGACGACGTCACGCATGGCGACCTCGTCCTGCGTCCACACCGCCGACAGGCCGCCCGCGGTGACCGGGTCCCCGATGACGACGCACGGCAGCCCCAGCCCTTTGACCAGGGCGACCCGCTCGTCGCCGGGCAGCAGGTCGATCAGGATCAGCCCCTGCACCTGCCCGAGCCGGGCCCAGGCGCGCATCCGCTCGCCGGCGTCGTGCACGGTGGCGACCACCTGGAGCAGCACCGGCACGCCCAGCGGCACCAGGACGCGCTCCATCCCGGCGATGAACTCGTGGAAGAACGGCTCGGCGCCGAGCACCTCGGCGTCGCGCACGAGGGCCAGGCCGACCGGGGTGCCCGGGCGCGGGCGGGTCGCCGTGCCGGACGGTACCGCGGCCATCGGATCCTCC
Organism: Dactylosporangium sp. CA-092794; assembly: GCF_050948465.1. Taxonomy (NCBI): domain Bacteria; kingdom Bacillati; phylum Actinomycetota; class Actinomycetes; order Micromonosporales; family Micromonosporaceae; genus Dactylosporangium; species Dactylosporangium sp. CA-092794. Next base: position 4,327,861 of record NZ_CP192044.1, read on the forward strand.
TCATGGGTTAGCCTTCGTCCCCGTAACGTAGTCGTGCGACAGCGTACGGCGAGACGAAGGGCGGTCGAGGGGTGGCGCGACGGGAGTCTGCGGCCGCGGGCCCGGGCAGCCGTGCGCTCATCGTGGACCTCATCCGGTCCTCCGGGCCGATCAGCCGGGTCGAGCTGGTCAACGCGACCGGCCTGACCCAGCCGACGATCTCCAACATCGTGCGCCGCCTCATCGACGACGGCGTCGTGCGCGAGACCGGCGACACGGTCGCCACCCGCGGCAAGCCCCGCGCCATGCTGGTCATCAACTCCCGCGCGGCCTACGGGGTGGGCATCCACGTCGGCGCCGACACCCTGACCTGCGTGGTGACCGACACCCGCGGCGGCACCGTCGGCCGCCAGCTCGTCGCCGCCCCCGCCGCCCCCCAGCACGTCGGCTCCCAGCACACCGGCGCCCCCGGCGGCCCGGCCGGCGGCCCGTCGGTCGGTGGCTCGGCCGGCGGGCCGTTGGTCGGTGGCTCGGCCGGCCGTCAGTTCGCCGGTGGCTCGGCCGGCCGGCAGCGCGTCGGCGGTCCCGTTGGCCGGGAGATCGCCGGCGGGTCGGCGGACGGTGGGCGGGAGGGCCTGGTCGACCGGCTCGCCGCGCTGTATCGCGACGTCACCGAGGGCCTGGGCCTGCCGCCGCAGAGCGTGGCCGGCCTGGCCGTGGTCGGGCCGGGCCCGGTCGACGTGGCCCGCGGCCGGTTCCTGGCCCCGCCCGGGCTGCACCGCCCCGGCGAGCCCGACCTGGCCGCCGCGCTGACCGCCCGCCTGGGCGTCCCGGTCCTCGTCGACAGCGACGCTGCGGCCGCCGCGGTCGGGGAGTTCTGGGGCCGGCAGGTGTCCCGCGAGCGCACCTTCGGCTGCCTGTACATGAACTCCGGCATCGGCTCCGGCGTCGTGCTCGACGGCGCCCTCCACCGCGGCGCCAGCTCCAACGCGGGCAAGCTCGGCCACATCTCGGTGGCCCGCGGCGGCCGGCGCTGCCCGTGCGGCAACCGCGGCTGCCTCGAGCAGTACGCCGCGCCCCACGTGCTCGTCGCCCGGGCCCGCGTCACGCCCGGCCTGGCGGACCGCCTGCACATCCGCCCCGACGACCCGGACGCCCGCGCCTTCGACGTGCTCGCCCGCGCCGCGGTCTACGCCGACCCGCAGGCCCGCGCCTTGGTCGACGAGTCCGCCGCGCTGCTCGCCGAGGGCGCCATCACGCTGGCCAACCTGTGGGACCTCGACACCCTGGTGCTCGCCGGCCCCGGCTTCGCGGTCGCCGGCTCCATCTACGTCACCGAGATCCGCCGCCGGCTCGCGGAATGGGCGTTCGCCCGCGACGTACACGGCGTCGAGGTCGACCTGTCCAGCAACCCACGCGACTCCGCGGCCATCGGCGGCGCCGCCCTGGTGCTGCAGGGCTCCGTCGCCCCCGGCCACGGCCCCCACGTCGCCGCCCGCGTATAGCCCCACCGGCCTGATCCTGCCGCCCGCCTTACGGCTCGCCCGCTCCGGCAGCGACCAGAAGTCTCCGCGATCATGCCCCACCCGCTGCCGACACCAGCGGTTTTGCATGATCACGGAGCGTCCATGTACCCCTGTGTACCGGAAGTCTCCTGGATCATGGCGAACCCGCCGCGCGGCTACCGCGTGGATCATGATCACGGAGACATTCACCCGCCGCGCGGCCGAGCCTGTCGCATGTTTCGCCCGAAGGCTGAGGCATCCGGAATGTCCGCGCTGCCATGTCGCCGGAGGTCGGTCGGCGTCGGGGGCCGCCGTGCTCCCGGGTTGACGGCGGACAGCGAGCCGCATAGATTGATGCGATCGGCGAACCAATAGATTAATAATCTAACTAAGTGGTGTGAGGCTGTGACCCTCCGCCACGACCGCCCCTGCCCTTCGCGGCGTTCGCCGAGGCCACCGACCGCCATTCGGATGGGCCGTGACCGGTGAACACGCCGGAATCCGCTTCCGCCAAGGAGCCCCCATGACTCACCGCACGACCCGGCGTGCCGCGCGCATCGCCGCCGGGTTCACGGCGCTCTGTGCCGTGGCACTCAGCCTGATCGTGGCGCCGACGGCGGCCCTGGCCGCGCGCACGATCCATGTCGCCAAGAACGGCAGCGACGCGAACGCCGGCACGCAGGCCGCGCCGTACCTGACCATCAACCGGGCGGCGCAGGAGGCGCAGCCCGGCGACACGGTCGTGGTCCACGCCGGGCTGTACCGCGAGACCGTCAAACCGGCCAGGGGCGGGACCGACGAGGCGCACCGCATCATCTACACCAACGCCGGCGACGGCGAGGTCGTCGTCAAGGGCTCCGAGGAGATCAACACCTGGGCCCGTTCGAGCGGCAACGTCTGGAGCGTCACCCTGCCGGGCTCGTACTTCGGCGACTACAACCCCTACGCCACCGGCCAGCCGCAGGGCGGCGACGGCGGCTTCTTCCCCGGCTACACCGCCGGCGACGTCTACCTCGGCGAGCAGGCCTATTACGAGAAGCCCGCGCTGAGCGACGTGCAGGCCGCGCCCAGCACCTGGTTCTCCCAGGTGTCCGGCGGCAACACCACGATCTGGGCCAACTTCGGCGGCGCCGACCCCAACGCCGGCCTCGCCGAGATCAACGTGCGCCGGCAGGTCTTCGCCCCGGACGCGTGGGGACTGGGCTACATCACCGTCGACGGCTTCACCGTCAAGCACGCGGCGAACACCTACTCGGACTTCCCGAGCAGCCCGTCGCGCCGCCAGGCCGGCGCCATCAGCGTCAACGGCGGCCTGCGCTGGAACATCCAGAACAACATCGTCGTCAACGCCCGCACCATCGGCATCGACATCGGCCTCGGCAACGACGAGTGGGCCGGCAACCGGCCCGGCACGACCCGGACGAACTTCCACGACACGAGCAAGTACGGCTCGCACATCGTGCGCAACAACTACATCGCCAAGTCCGGCCAGTCCGGCATCGCCGGCGTCTTCTCGTGGAACTCCGACATGCTCTACAACATGATCGAGGACACGAACTACCGCAACGAGTTCAGCGGCGCGGAGACCGCCCCGATCAAGGTCCACTACATGAACGAGGGCCTCATCAAAGGCAATTACATCAAGAACTCCAAGGGCGGCAACTCGGCGGGCATCTGGACCGACTGGGGCAACCAGAACGTCCGGATCACCGGCAACATCGTGATGAACTGCCCGTGGGGCTACTACGCCGAGGCCGTGCACGGGCCGATCCTGGTCGACAACAACGTGTTCATCGGCAACAGCGACATCCGCACGCTGGACGCCACCGGCATCGTCTTCGCCGACAACCTGTTCATCGACAACGGCCGGATCAACATCGACGGCAGCGGCCGCGACGCCTACTACTTCCAGCCGGGCACGATGAACGAGACGACCGCGCTCACGTCGCCGATGAAGGATTTCTGGTACAACAACCTGGTCCAGGGCTCGACCCTGCCCGACAACGCCACGAACAAAACGCACGTCAAGGAGGGCGACTTCACCGGCGCCCTGTCCAATGTGCGCTACACGGCGACCAACACGCAGATGTCGCTGACCTTCGACCTCAACACCACCGGCATCAGCGGCCTGACCCCGGTGACGAAGGCCCGGGTCGGCATCATCCCGCGGGCCAACGAGAGCATCGCCGCCGACGTGACCACCGACTTCTTCGGCGGCCCGATCAACACCGCCAACGTGATGGCCGGCCCGTTCGCCGCCGCCCACAGCGGCACGAACGCGTTCGCGCTGTGGCCGCCCGCCGGGCAGACCGTGCCGAAGCCGCCCGCGCCGCCCGCCGACGTGCCGGTGAACCTGGCCCGCGACCCGGGCGCCCGAGCGGTGGCGTCCTATCAGGACGGTACCCTCATCGCCGCCAACGCCATCGACGGCAACCCGTCCTCCCGATGGTCCAGCGACCACAGCAACGACACCAACGCGTGGATCTCCGTGGACCTGGGCGGCGCCTCCAGCGTGTCCACGGTGGCGCTGTCGTGGGAGACGGCATACGCCAGGGCGTACAAGATCCAGGTGTCCGACAACGGTACACAGTGGACGGACATCTATTCGACCACGGCCGGTCGCGGCGGGACCGAGACGGTGACGGTCGGCCGGACCACGCGTTACGTGCGCATGCAGGGGGTCACGCCGAACACGCAGTGGGGCTATTCGCTGTGGGAGTTCGAGGTGTACGGCACGGCGACCGCCACCGGCGCCGGCCCGGCGTTCTACGCCGACGCCAACTACGGCGGCGCCTCCGCGACGCTCGCCGCCGGCAGCTACGACCTGGCGCAGCTGCAGGCGGCCGGCATCGCCAACGACACCGTCTCGTCGATCAGGGTCCCGGCCGGCTACACCGTCACCGCCTACGCCGACGCCGGCTTCTCCGGCACCGCCTGGACCTTCACCGCCGACGCGCCGAACCTCGTCAACACCGGCAACAACGACGCCATCTCGTCGGTGCGCATCGCCCGGAGCGGGTCGTGAGGCGGGGCATGAAGGGCGCCGCCGTGATCCTCGCCGCCCTGCTGCTCGCCCCGGCCGCGCAGCGGATTCCCGCGGCCGCGGCCGACACGCCGGTGAACCTGGCCCGCAACCCGGGCGCCCGGGCGGTCGCGTCCTATCAGGACGGTACCCTCACCGCCGCCAACGCCATCGACGGCAACGCCTCGACCCGGTGGTCCAGCGACCACAGCAACGACACCGACGCCTGGATCTCCGTCGACCTGGGCGCCGCCGCGAGCGTCTCCACGGTCGTGCTGTCGTGGGAGACCGCGTACGCCAGGGCGTACAAGGTCCAGGTGTCCGACAACGGTACACAGTGGACGGACATCTACTCGACCACCACCGGCGACGGGGGCGCCGACACGGTCACCGTCGGCCGGACCACCCGTTACGTGCGCATGCAGGGGGTCACGCCGAACACGCAGTGGGGCTATTCGCTGTGGGAGTTCGAGGTGTACGGCACGACCGGCTCGACCGGCGGCGGCAGCGGCGCGGCCACGATCGCGCCGTCGAACAGCTACCCGCAGACCTACGCCGACTGGGCCAACGGCCTCCTCGCCGGCAACGGCAAGCAGGGCATCATCGTCTTCGGCAACCCGCGCAACGAGACCGTCGTATTCGACGACAAGCGGTTCTTCATGGCCCGCCCGGAGGCCCGCCCGCACCGCACCTTCAACACCGTCAGCCCGGACAACATCAACCGGATCCGCGACCTGCTGATCGCCGGGCAGTACCAGCAGGCCAACCAGCTCGCCGCCGACGTGCAGGGATACCAGGGCGGCGGCGAGGGCAGCAAGCACCCGGGCTTCAAGATGACCATGCAGCTGCCCGACAGCGGCCCGATCACCAACTACGTCCGCTCCACCGACTACGCAAACGGCGTGGTGTCGGTGAACTGGAACGACAACAAAGGCCGGTGGCAGCGCGACTCGTTCGTGTCCCGCACCGACGGGGTCACCGTGCAGTACCTGCCGGCGCCCAGCGGGCAGCGGCTGGACGTCAAGCTCGGCCTGTCCATCGACCCCGGCATGAACCTGACGAACAGGGGCGTCACCTACACCAACAACTCCACCACCGACTACCTCAACCTGCGGGCGAAGTACCCCAGCGGCAGCTACAACGCCGGCTACGAGGGCGTCACCCGGATCGTCACCGACGGCACCAAGGCGATGAGCGGCACCGACGTGTCGGTCACGAACGCGTCCTATGTGATGCTGCTGTCGCTGACCCAGCGCTACAACGGCACCTACAACGGCGGCGTCCCCGCCGAGCAGGAGTGGAACAAGCAGCTGCTGCAGGCGCGGCTCGCCTCGATCACCGACGGCTACCAGATCCTGCGGGACCGGCGCACCGCCAAGCACCGGGAGATCTTCGGCCGGGTGTCGTTCGACCTCGGGGCCGGCGCCGCGGACCGGGCGAAGCCGACCGAGCAGCTGCTCGCCGAGCAGAAGGCGTCGGCCAACCCGATCCCGGCGCTCTACGAGCGGATGTTCTCGGCGGGGCGGTACCACCTGCTCGCCTCCAGCAACGAGACGGCCGCGCCCGACCTGCTGGGCAACTGGACCGGCGACAGCAACGTCGGCTGGGACGGCTACTACCACCTCGACGCCAACCTCAACCTGCAGATCTCCGGCGGAAACATCGGCAACATGCCCGAGGCGATGGCCGGGTACTTCTACCTCAACCAGCAGTGGCAGAACGACTTCCGCACCAACGCCCGCAAGCTGCTCGGCACCCGGGGCATGCTCACCGGCGGCAACACGCCGAACGAGGAAGGGCTCATCTCCAACATCAATGACGATTACCCGTACCAGTACGTGACCGGCGGCGAGTCGTGGCTGCTGTACCCGTTCTGGGAGTACTACGAGGTGACCGGCGACAAGACGTTCCTCGCCAACCAGTACTACCCGCTGATCCGCGACATGGGCGACTTCTACGAGGACTTCCTCGTCAAGAAGGATGCCAACGGCAACTACGTCTTCGCCGGGTCCATCTCGCCGGAGAACCGCCCGCCGGGCGGCGTGCCGCTGGCGGTCAACTCCGTCTACGACGTCTCCGGCGCCCGGTTCGCCCTCTCCACGCTGATCCAGACCAGCCGGGCCCTCGGCCGGGACGCCGACAAGATCCCGGTCTGGCAGGAGAAGCTCGACCATCTCCCGCCGTACCTCATCAACAACGACGGCGCCCTCGCGGAATGGGCCTGGCCGGGCCTGGCCAACCAGAACCAATACCAGCATCGGCACTCCAGCGGGCTGATGCCGGTCTGGCCCTACCGGGAGATCACCCCGGAGACCAATCTCGCGCAGTACAACGCGGCCAAGGCGTTCCTGCAGCAAAAAGATGCCGGCAACTATGAAAACGCCGGCCACGGCCTGCTGCACGGCGCGCTCATCGCCGCCGACCTCAACAACGCCGACTCGGTCAACGCGAAGCTGCTGCGCTTCGCCAAGGAGGACTACTACTACTCGAGCATGGCCACGTCCCACTACAACAACCACAGCGTCTTCGCCACGGACGTGGTCAACTCGGTGCCCACGATCATGATGGAGATGCTCGCCGCCACCCAGCCGGGCACCCTGGAGCTGCTGCCCGCCCTGCCGAAGACGCTGAAACGGGGCTCCATCTCCGGCATGCTCGGCAAGGGCCAGTTCAAGATAGATAATCTCAGTTGGGATACCGACGCCCGCAAGGTCACGGTGACCCTGACGTCGAGCATCAACCAGAACCTGACCCTGATCCAGCGCTCCGGCATCGCCTCGGTCACCGCCGACGGCGTCACGGTGCAGAGCTCGCCGCTGGGCGGCATCGCCCGCGTCCTGCCGCTGCAGCAGGGCCGGACCGTCACCGTCGAGCTGACGCTGAGCGCCGCCGCCGTCAACCTGGCCCTGGGCAAGCCCGCCACGGCCTCGTCGGCGTCCAACGCCCAGCAGGCCGCCGCGATGGCGTTCGACGGGGACCAGTCCACCCGGTGGAGCGCGGGCCAGGACGCGAACAACTGGCTGCAGGTGGACCTCGGCGGCACGTACAACCTGCGCGAGGTGGACCTGCGCTGGGAGGCCTCCTACGCCAAGGCGTACAAGCTGCAGGCCTCCACCGACGGCTCGGCCTGGCGCGACATCTACACCCAGAACAACTCGCCCGGCGGCACTGAGAGGCTCGCGGTGAGCGGCCCGGCCCGCTACGTCCGCATGCAAGGCGTGACGAAATCCGCCCAGTGGGGCTATTCACTGTATGAGATGGAGGTGTACGCCTGATCCGGCGCTAACGCTCGTTCCCGGCGCGCAGCCAGCCGATGTAGTCGGCGGCTGCGCGCTCGGCGTCGTAGACGGGCCGATATCCGGTGTCCTGCCGGATGCGTGTGATGTCGAGGCAGGTGTACTGCCCGGTGCCGCCGGTGGGCAGGTCGATCCGGGCGTCCGGGACGACCCGCCTGATCGCGGCGATGACCTCGGCGTTGGTCGTGGCGCGGCCGGAGGCGACGTTGTAGGTGCGATGGTGCAACCGCCCGGCCAGCTGCAGCAGCGCGATGGCCCGGGCGCAGTCCTTGACGTAGCACAGGTCGATCGCGTCCTCGGCGTGCACGGGCGGGCGCAGCGGCCCGAGATCCGGCGCGGGGCCACGGACGGCGGCGTCGACGGGCAGGCCCAGTGGCCCGGGGTCCGGCGCGGCGCCACGGACGGCGGCGTGGACGGGCGGGCTCAGCGGCCCGAGAGCCGGCGCGGCACCACGGACGGCGGCGTGGACGAGCTGCGGGGCGGCGAAGAACGGGCTCGCGGGCCGGCCGAGCGGGCCCCAGACCGCGGAGATGCGGTAATTGATGATTTCGATGCCGGTGGCGTCGGCGAGGTGGTCGGTGAGCAGCTCGCCGACCTTCTTGAAGGCCGGGATGATGTGTCCCGCGATCATAGGCAGCGGCATGTCCTCGCGCAGCGCGCCTTCGGCGGCGACCCCGCCGTACACCCCGATGGTGCTGGCAACGCCGACCCGCGGCACGCCCCAGGCCTCGGCCGCCGCGATGACGTTGAGCAGGCTGTCGATCGCCTTGCGCGCGCCATCGACGGGCCGGTCGGCGCCGGGCGGCCACGGTACCGATCCCGCGAGGTGCACGATGCCGGTGATGGTATGGCGGCTGCCGATGTCGAGCAGCGCCGGCAGGTCGGTGATGTCGGCCCGCTCCACCGCCACCCGCGCGCCGTCGAGGCCGGCCGGCGGCCCGCCGGCGCGGCGCTGGACCAGCACGCACCCTTCGCCCAGGTCGACCAGCGCCCGCACGGTGTGTGAGCCGATGAAGCCCAGGCCGCCGGTGACCAGAATCATCGGGTCCGCCTTCCCGCAGTACCACTGATAATCAGTGCAACTGACGATCAGGCTAGAGATAGGGTTGGCGCGTGTCAACGACGGACGGCCCGGAGCCCGGCAGCCGGCTGGGCTACCTGCTCAAGCACGCGCAGCTGCGGATGGCCGAGCTCAACACGAAGGCGCTGGCCCCGCACGGCATCAACGGGCGGGAGCTGGCGGTGCTGCTGGTCCTCGCCGCCGCCGAGCCGATGTCGCAGCAGCAGGCCGCACAGCGGCTGGGCATCGACCGCACGACGATGGTCGCGCTGCTGGACGCGCTCGAGGCCAAGGGCCTGGTCGAGCGCCGCCCCGATCCCGACGACCGCCGCCGCAACGTGATCGGCCTGACCGGCACCGGCCAGCGCACCCTCCACCGCGCCCGCGAAGCGAGCGACGCCGCCGAGCGGGAGCTGCTCGCGCCGCTCAGCCGGTCGGCCGCGGAGCAGCTCCGCCGCGCGTTGCGGGCCATCGTGAGCCGGCCGGACTAGGAGCGAGCCTTGGTGGCGATGTGGTCGCGCAGGCGGTCGAGCGGCCAGGTGTTGACCACGTCGTCGGGGGTGAGCCAGCCGCGCTGGGCGGTGCCGATGCCGTAGCGCAGGTGGTCCAGGTGCACCGGCGCGTGGGCGTCGGTGTTGATGGCGAAGCGGACCCCGTGCCGCTTGGCGCGCAGGATGAGCTCGTCGGGCAGGTCGAGCCGGTCGGGGAAGCTGTTGACCTCCAGGATGGTGCCGGTGCGGGCGGCCGCGGCGAACACGGCGTCGAAGTCCGCGTCCAGCGGCGGGCGCTTGCCGAGCAGGCGGGTGGTCGGGTGGCCCAGGACGGTGACGTACGGGTTCTCGCACGCGCGCACGAGCCGTTTGGTCAGCTGGCCGGCCGGCTGGGTGAAGTGGGAGTGCACCGAGGCGACGCACAGGTCGAAGCCGGCCAGGAACTCGTCGGGCCAGTCCAGCTCGCCGTCCGGGCCGATGTTGAGCTCGGTACCGTGCAGCAGCGCCGGTCCGTCGCCGGTCTCCAGCTCGCGCAGCTCCCGGCGCTGGGCGAGCATCTTCGCGTCGGTCATGCGCTGCATCGGCATGTTCTTGGCGTGGTCGGTGACGGCGTAGTACTCGTAGCCGCGGGCCCTCGCCGCGGCCACCATCTCGGCCAGCGGCGCCACGCCGTCGGTGAGGTCGGTGTGGGTGTGCAGGTCGCCCCGGATGTCGTCCGCGGTCACCAGCGCCGGCAGCGTCCCCTCCCGGGCGGCCTCGACCTCGCCCCGGTCCTCGCGCAGCGGCGGCGGTACCCATTGCAGGCCGAGCCGCTCGTACACCGCCTCCTCGGTCTCCGACACCACGAGGCTGCCGTCGTCGACCCGGAACAGCCCGTATTCGGAGAGCTTGAACCCGGCCCGCACGGCGATCTCGCGGACCCGCACGTTGTGCGGCTTGGATCCGGTGAAATACTGCAGCGCCGCGCCCCACGCCGCGGGCTTGACCACCCGCAGATCCACCTGCAGGTCGCCCTCCAGCCGCACCGAGGACTTCGTCGCCCCCTTGGCCAGCACGTCGGCGACCGCCGGCAGCCGGGTGAAGGCATCCATCACCGGCCCCGCCCGCTTCGCCGCGACGAGCACGTCGACGTCGCCGACCGTCTCGCGGAACCGGCGCAGCGAGCCCGCCCAGGTGCACCGCTCGCACCCCGTCACCTCGCGCAGCGCCTCCACCACCTGCTCCGCGGCCGCGGTGGCCACCGACAGCAGCACCCGGCCGTGGCTGCGCTCGAGCACTTCGATGCCGTGCAGAATGTTCTCGGCCGCCTTGGCGCCGAACCCCCGGTGCCCGGACAGCTTGCCGGCGACGATCGCGTCCCGCAGCTCGTCGACGGAGGACACACCGAGCTCGTCGTGCAGCTGCACGGCCCGCTTCGGGCCCAGGGTGGGGATCCGGATCAGCTCCGGCACGCCGCCGGGCACCTGCCCACGCAGCGTGTCCACGACGGCGACATGACCGCTGCGGAGGTACTCCGCGATCTTCTCCGCGATCGAAGCACCGACGCCCGGAATCTGTCGCAGCCCGCCGTCATCCATGGTCGCGACGTCCACCGGGTGCCCGCCGACCGCACGGGCCGCCTTCTCGTACACCCGGCTCTTGAACTGCTCCCCGCCGGTGACGGTCAGCAGATCCGCATACTCCTGCAGCAGCGCCGCGACGGCGTCGTTCGCCCGCGCCATGCCTCCAGTCTAGGACCGGCCGCTAAGAGGCATTGCGTATCCTACGCCCGCCCAGTATGCTAACCCCAAGAAGATACACAACGTATCTTGTGAGGATCCTGCAGTCACGGTGCCATGCGGCGCCGGCCCTGGCGTGCGCCGCCCGCGGGGTCGGGGTCACCGCACCCGCACCCGCGGGTCGGTGCGGGTCGCGGTGCTCGGCGTGGCCGCCAGGGCGAGCCGCGGGGCGAGGTCGGGCCGACGCGCCCGGCCCGCAGCCACCGTGGCGCCTGTGCACCTTGCGGGCCGCAGGGCGCGCCCCGCACCTCGCACGCCGCGCTGGGCTGGGCCACCCGCGAACCGGCACCGCCAGCGCCGCTCCCGCGCGCCGCGTCCGCGCGCCGCGTCCGCGCGCCGCGTCCGCGCGCCGCGTCCGCGCGCCGCGTCCGCGCGCCGCTCCCGCGTGCCGCTCCCGCGTGCCGCTCCCGCGTGCCGCTCCCGCGTGCCGCGTCCGTGTGCCGCGTCCGCGCGCCGCGTCCGCGCGCCGCTCCCGCGTGCCGCTCCCGCGTGCCGCTCCCGCGTGCCGCGTCCGTGTGCCGCGTCCGCGCGCCGCGTCCGCGCGCCGCTCCCGCGTGCCGCTCCCGCGTGCCGCGTCCGTGTGCTGCTCCCGCTTCCGCGCGCTGCTCCCGCTTCCGCGCGCTGCTCCCGCGTCCGTGTGCTGCTCCCGCGCGGTCCGCGCGTCCATGGCGAGCGCGGTCCGCGGTCGGGGCCCATGCGGCGTATCGGGTTGCATGCGGTGGGGCGCTGCGCGTCGCCGAGCGCGGCGCACCCCGGCGCCGGCCCGCATCACTCGGGCAGCGGCGCCGCTGGGCGCCGTGCCTGTCGGTGGCTGCGTGTGCCCGGCCTGCGCGTCCCACATTCTGGGGCGGTCGCCGATCGCATCCCACCACTCGGGCGCTGCGCGCCGCGGGGCGCGGCGTGGCGACCGGAAGTCTCCGTGATCATGCGCAACCGGCACCGGCACCGACGGTTTTTCATGATCGTGGAGTGCTGATGTACCCCCGTGTACCACAAGTCTCCGGGATCATGACAAACCCGGTGTGCGGTCAGCGCGAGCATCATGATCCCGGAGACATACGTCCGGGGCGGCCGCGCGGATCGGCGGTCGTGCCCGGCGGGTGCGGCCATCCGCACCGGTCCGCCCTGCCGCGCCGCCCTCAGGGTCGACGACCGCCGCGGCCGTCAACGCCCCCCACGTGAAAGTCGCCGCGGGCGGCGGGTGCTGGCCGGCCACTCGCTGCGGGGGCGGGGGGTGTGGTCACGCAGGGTCTCCTTCCGGCAACTTTCCGGCCGTCGCTACTTGACGCGTGTCATGAGAACGCTAACACTCACCAACTACAACCGCGATGTCCGATGCGACGTAACCGGACTAGTTCCAGGTAAATGCCGTACACCCCCCGATGTTCGGCTATGCGTGGGTTGATGTGACCGTTCACTATCTCGAAGGGACAGACGCAGTGCTGAAGAGATGGTCGGCCGCGCTGGTCGGTGGGCTGCTGCTCGTCGGTGTGCTCGGCGCGTGCGGTGGAGAGAATGCCGGCTCCGCCGGTGGTGGGGACGGGAAGATCACCATGGGGTTCGCCCAGGTCGGCGCCGAGAGTGGGTGGCGGACGGCGAACACCAAGTCGATCCAGGATGCCGCGGCGGCCGCCGGCATCGACCTGAAGTTCTCCGACGCGCAGCAGAAGCAGGAGAACCAGATCAAGGCGATCCGCAGCTATATCGCGCAGAAGGTGGACGTCATCGCGTTCTCGCCGGTCGTCGAGTCCGGCTGGGACGCGGTGCTGCAGGAGGCCAAGGACGCGAAGATCCCGGTCATCCTCACCGACCGGGCGATCGACTCCAAGGACACCACGCTGTACAAGTCGTTCCTCGGCTCCGACTTCGTGCTCGAAGGCAAGAAGGCCGGCGAGTGGCTGGTCAAGGAGTACCAAGGCAAAACCGACCCGGTGAACATCGTCGAGCTGCAGGGCACCACCGGCTCGGCGCCGGCCAACGACCGCAAGTCCGGGTTCGCCGACGTCATCAAGGCCGACCCGAAGTTCAAGGTCATCGCCTCGCAGACCGGTGACTTCACCCGGGCCAAGGGCAAGGAGGTCATGGAGGCCTTCCTCAAGGCCAACCCGAAGATCGACGTGCTCTACGCGCACAACGACGACATGGGGCTCGGGGCGATCGAGGCGATCGAGGCGGCCGGCAAGAAGCCGGGCGTCGACATCAAGATCATCACGGTGGACGCGGTGAAGGACGGGATGACCGCGCTGTCCGAGGGGAAGATCAACTACATCGTCGAGTGCAGTCCGCTGCTCGGGCCCCAGCTGATGGATCTGGCCAAGAAGGTGGTCAACGGGGAGAGCGTGCCGCAGCGCATCCTCACCGAGGAGACCACGTTCACGCCCGAGCAGGCCAAGGCGGCCCTGCCCAGCCGCAAGTACTGAGCGGCCCGGGAGCCTGACCCAACCATGCTGACCATGACCGGCATCACCAAGCAGTTCCCGGGTGTCATGGCCCTGCGGGACGTGGACTTCCGCCTGTTGCCAGGCGAGGTCCACGCCCTCATGGGCGAGAACGGCGCCGGGAAGTCGACCCTGATCAAGGTGCTTACCGGGGTGTACGGCAACGACGCGGGCGAGATCGTCCTCGACGGCACCCCGGTGCGGTTCTCCGGGCCGCTGCAGGCCACCCAGGCCGGCATCAGCACGGTGTACCAGGAAGTCAACCTCTGCCCCAACCTCTCCGTCGCGGAGAACGTGTGCATCGGCCGGGAGCCGCGCACGCTCGGCCACATCCGCTGGCGCGCCATGCGCCGGCGGGCCGCGGACCTGCTGCGGCGGCTCGAGCTCGACGTCGACGTCTCGGCGCCGCTGTCCACGTATTCGCTCGCGATCCAGCAGATGGTGGCCATCGCGCGGGCCATCGACGTCGAGGCGAAGGTCCTCGTGCTGGACGAGCCCACGTCCAGCCTGGACGCCGGCGAGGTGGCCCAGCTGTTCCGGGTCATGCGCCGGCTCAAGGAGCAGGGCATCGCGATCCTGTTCGTCTCGCACTTCCTGGACCAGGTGTACGAGATCTGCGACCGCATGACGATCCTGCGCAACGGCCGCCTGGTCGGCGAGTACCGCGTCGCCGAACTGCCGCAGCTCGAGCTGGTCAGCCTGATGATCGGCAAGGAGCTGGCCGCGCTGGAGCGGCTGGAGGACCAGCCCAGGCGCACCCTGGAGCGGGCCGAGCCGGTGGTCGCGGCCGAGGACCTGGGGCGCACGGGGGCGATCGCCCCGTTCAGCCTGACCATCCACCGCGGCGAGGTCGTGGGCCTGGCCGGACTGCTCGGCTCCGGCCGTACCGAAGCGGCAAGGCTCTTCTTCGGCGCGGACAAGGCCGACAGCGGCCGGATCAGCGTCGCCGGCCGGCCGGTCGCCATGCACGGCCCGCGCACCGCGATCGAGCATGACCTCGCCTTCTGCCCGGAGAACCGCCGGGCCGACGGGCTCGTGGAGGACCTGTCGGTGCGGGAGAACATCGTGCTCGCCCTGCAGGCCGCGCGCGGCTGGTCCCGGCCGCTGTCCCGGCGCCGCCAGGACGAGCTGGTCGAGCGGTACATCACCGCGCTGGACATCCGCCCGGCCGACCCCGAGGCGCCGGTGCGCCACCTCAGCGGCGGCAACCAGCAGAAGGTGCTCCTCGCCCGCTGGCTCATCACCGAGCCGCGGCTGCTCATCCTCGACGAGCCGACCCGCGGCATCGATGTCGGCGCCAAGACCGAGATCCAGCGCCTGGTCACCGAGCTGTCCGACGGCGGCATGGCGGTGCTGTTCATCTCCGCGGAGGTGGAGGAGGTGCTGCGCCTCAGCCATCGCATCGCCGTGCTGCGCGACCGCCGCCTGGTCACGCAGCTGCCCAACACCGCCGACGTCGACACCGACCGGCTCATGGCCGCCATCGCCGAAGGAGGAGGTGGTACCCCGTGAAGCGCTTCGCCTGGCCGGCCGCCGTGCTGATCGTGCTGCTCGTCACGAACGTGTTCTTCTCGCCCGGGTTCTTCGGCATCGAACTGCGCGGCGGGCACCTCTACGGCTCCACTGTGGACATCCTGCGGGCCGCGGCCCCGCTCGCGCTGGTCGCGCTGGGCATGACGCTCGTCATCGCCACCGGCGGCATCGACCTGTCCGTCGGCGCCGTCGTCGCGATCGCCGGCGCCCTGGCCTGCCTGCGCATCAGCGGCCTGGCCGACCAGGGCAGCGTCGCCGGGGTGCTGCTCGCGGCCGGCCTCGCGCTGGCGCTGTCGCTGGTCCTCGGCGCGTGGAACGGCTTCCTGGTGGCCGTCGTCGGCATCCAGCCGATCATCGCCACCCTGATCCTCATGGTCGCCGGACGCGGGCTCGCCCAGCTCATCACCGACGGACAGATCATCACCGTCAACAGCGGGCCGTACAAGATGATCGGCGCCGGATATTGGCTGGGCCTGCCGCTGTGCGTGCTCATCGCGGCCGCCGTCATCGCCCTGTCGGCGGTGCTGGTGCGCCGCTCGGCGCTGGGCATGCTGCTGGAGGCGGTCGGCGGCAACGCCGAGGCATCCAGGCTGACCGGCATCCGGTCCCGCCGGCTGATCCTCGGCGTCTACGTCTTCGCCGCCGTGTGCGCCGGCATCGCCGGGCTGATGATCAGCTCGAACGTGTCCAGCGCCGACGGCAACAACGCGGGCCTGCTCATCGAGCTCGACGCGATCCTCGCCGTCGTCATCGGCGGTACGTCGCTGTCCGGCGGCCGGTTCTCGATCGCCGGCACCGTGCTGGGGGCGGTCATCATCAAGACCCTCGACATCACCATCTACACCGTCGGCGTCCCCCCGGAGGTCACCCTGCTGTTCAAGGCGATCGTCGTGATCGTGCTGTGCCTGGCGCAGTCGGCGAAGTTCCGCGCCGCGCTCCGGCGCCGCCGCCCGGCCCCGCTCGCCGCGCCCGCCAACGAGCAGGAGCGGGTGCGCGCATGACCCTCACCCTCAACCTGCTGCGCAAGCCGGCCATGGCGACCGCCGTCCTGTTGTGCCTGATGTACCTCGCGGGCGTGCTGCGCTACGACGGGTTCGACGACACGCAGGTCGTGCTGAACATCTTCATCGACAACGCATTTTTGCTGGTGGTCGCGGTCGGCATGACGTTCGTGATCCTCACCGGCGGCATCGACCTCTCGGTCGGCGCGGTCGTCGCGCTGTCCACGATGATCGCCGCGGAGCTGCTCCAGCGGCATGTTCATCCGGCGGTGGTACTCCTGGTGGTGCTCGCCACCGGCGCCGCGATCGGGCTCGGCATGGGCTGCGTCATTCATTTCTTCGACATCCAGCCCTTCATCGCCACGCTCGCCGGCATGTTCCTGGCGCGCGGCACCTGCTACGTCATCAGCACCGACTCGATCCCGATCACCGACGGCTTCTGGACGCACATGGCCCGCGACAAGGTGCGCTTCGGCGGGTTCCACATCTCCTACAGCGTGGTCGTCGCCGCCGTGGTGGTCGTCGCCGCGGCCTACGTCCTGGCGTACACCCGCCTCGGCCGCAACGTCTACGCGCTCGGCGGCAACCGGCAGTCGGCGCTGCTCATGGGCCTGCCGGTGGGGCGCACCCGGATCGCCGTCTACACCATCAGCGGCCTGTGCTCGGCCCTCGGCGGCGTGCTGCTGACCTTCTACACGCCCTCGGGCTACGGGCTGAACGCCCTGGGCATGGAGCTCGACGCGATCGCCGCCGTCGTCATCGGCGGTACCGTCCTCACCGGCGGCTCCGGCTTCGTGCTCGGCACCGTGCTGGGCGTCGGCGTGCTGGGCCTGATCCAGACCATCATCACCTTCCAGGGCACCCTGAGCTCGTGGTGGACCCGGATCGTCATCGGCGCGCTGCTGTTCGCTTTCATCGTGCTGCAGCGCGCGGTCACCCGGCGGCAGACCCGGTAGTGCGGAGCGGGACCGCCGGTTCGCCCGGCGGTTGATCGAGAGTGTCGGCGTCGTCGTCGATGGCCCGGATGCCGGCCCGCGGCACCGGCGTGCGACTCCCGGACATGCTCGCCAGCATCACCGAACCGGAACAACAACCGCGGAGCAGCCGGTGCCCGGTCAGTTCCGGGCGCTGCGCGGGTCGAACGCCGACTCCTGGGCCAGGCGCTGCCACAGCTCGCGCTCGGCGGCGCTCGGCTGGGCCGGGACGGTGATCCTGACCTCGGCGTACAGGTCGCCGGGTGCGCCCTTCGGGTTGGGCAGGCCCCGGCCGCGCAGCCGCAGCCGCCGCCCGGACGGCGAGCCGGCGGGCACCTGGACCCGCACCGGACCGGCCGGCGTCTGGACCGGCACGCGGGCGCCGAGGGCGGCCTCCCACGCCGCGACCGGCAGCTCGACGGTGATGTCGCGGCCGTCGACCCGGTAGTGCGGGTGCGGGGCCAGGCGCACCAGGAGGTACAGGTCGCCCCGCGGTCCGTCGCCGATCCCGGCCACACCCTGCCCGGCCAGCCGGATGCGCTGCCCGGCGGTCACGCCGGCGGGGACGGACACCTCGTAGTTGCGCGGGCCCGACGGGGTCTGCAGCGTGAGCCGCCGCCGGCCACCGGCATAGGCGTCCTCGACGGTCAGCTCGATCTCCGCCTCGATGTCGGCGCCCGGCATCGACGCGCCCGCGCCCGGAGCGAACCCGGCCGTACCGCCGAACAAACCACCCAGCAGATCCTCGAAGTCGATCCCGGCGAAGGACTGCGCGCCCGCGGTGCCCATGTTGGCGTAGGCGCGGCGTTCGTCACGGTCGAACGGCTCGGCGCCCGGTGCGGGGCCGTCGTAGTCCTCGGGGATGTGCCGCCACTGCTGGCCGTACTTGTCGTAGCGGACCCGCTTCTTGGGGTCGGAGAGGACCTCGTAGGCCTCGTTGATCTCCTTGAAACGCTCCTCCGCCCCCGGGTCGTCGTTGACGTCGGGGTGGAAGCGGCGCGCCAGCTTGCGGTACGCGCGCTGAATGTCCTGCTGGCCCGCCGACCGATCCACTTCCAGCCGCTGGTAGTAGTCCGCCGTCGTCGCCACCCTGTGCTCCTCTCGTGACCGGCTCGTCCACCGGGTAAAACTTGAGTCCCCTCGTATCAATTCCCGGGCGGCCAGTTTCGCAGGGCCAGGTCGGCGACCTGCTGCAGTTCGTCGCGGCCGGTGCCCCCGGCCGCCTGCACGGCGATGCCGTTGGCCAGGGCCATGATGTAGCGGGCGAGCGTCTCCGGATCGCTGCCCGGGGGCAGGTCCCCCTCGTCGAGGGCCCGCCGGAACCGGTCGCGCAGGCGGGACTGGCCCTCGTTGCGCCAGTCGACCAGGGCGTCGCGGGCGGCCCGCCCGGGGTCGCCGGCGGCCAGGCAGCCCTGGACGCCCAGGCACCCGGCGGGGTCGCCGGGGCGGGTGGAGGCCCGGACCGCGCCGGTGAGGAACGCCGTGGCCACCTCCCGGGCGGTCGGCTCGGCCAGCGCCCGGGCGGCGTAGGCGGCCGGGCCCTCGGTGTAGCGCTCCAGCGCCTTGCGGAACAGCTCCTCCTTGTTGCCGAAGGCGGCGTACATGCTGGTGCGGGTGATGCCCATGGCGCTGGTCAGGTCGGTGAGGCTGGCACCCTCGTAGCCCTGCGCCCAGAAGACCAGCACGGCGCGCTCGAGCGCCTCGTCGGCGTCGAAGCCGCGCGGCCGGCCGATCGGCGCCTTCCCGGTGGTTTCCACGGTACCGAGGGTACCCCTTCTGTACCGGACGGTCTCGAACTGCTTTCGTGATCATGATGTCCGCGGTGGCCGCACACCGGGTTTGCCATGATCCCGGAGACTTTCGGTACACGGGGGTACATCGCCACTCCGCGATCATGAAAAACCGTTGGTGTCGGTGCCAGTTGCGCGTGATCACGGAGACTTCCGGTCGCCGCGCCGTGCGGCGTCCGGCGGGTGGGAGGACGACAAGGCCGCAACGTCGCGGGGGCGCCGGCTGAGGATGTCAAGCGTTCGTCGGCAAACGGTCTGCGGCGTCACCGCTGTCCCCGGGCGGGCGTTGGCCGCGTGGAGACGGGGAGGGCCGATTGCTTGCCGCGCATACGAAACCGGCGGCCGCCGGAGCGGTGTACGGGCGCGCGCCGGTGCCGGAGCACACGGCGGCGCATGCGCTGGTACTGGTGCGGGCGCTGGCCGCGCGCCGGCTCCGCCGGCTGCGGCGGCCGCAGCTGCACGTCGTCGGGTGGGGCGCGCTGGACGCGGCGGCCGCGGGCGAACTGCGGGCCGGGCTGAGCACGGCGCCGGTGCTGCTGCTCGACCCGGCCGGGCGCGGCTCGATGCGGGACATGCTCGACGCCGCGGTCGATGACTGCGTGACGCGCGGGCGGGACGATCGGCCGCCGAAGCTTGCCCGGTACCGAATCATCGTGCGGATGCTCGGCGGTGAACTCGGCGTCAATGACGTGCTGCCGCCGCCGCGGACGTGGTGGGAGCGCGCCGTGCCGCCGTTTCTGACGGTCGCGGGGGTCGCCACGGCCGTGATGCAGGGCGCGGGGGCCGAGCACCAGCCGTTGTGGTGGCTGGGCCTCGCCATGTTCGTCGCGGCGATCGCGGTCGGTTCGCTGCACGGGGTGGCGCGGCCGCTGCTGAACCGGCGGTGGATGCGCCGGCTGCTCGGCCCGGACGCCGCGGACTGGTTCGAACGGCAGCGGCAGGGCCGGGGCGCGGATCCGGACGTGAACCGGCTGCTCGCCAGGGCGTTCCTGCTCGACCTGCGCGCCGAATGGGGGTGGGGGACGCTGCTGTCGTGGCGGCGGATGCGCGTCGATCATCCGGTACTGCTGCTGCCGGGCGACGGCACGGACCTGGCGGGCGTCTTCCTCGAGGAGTACGCACGGCTGGCGGCGCCGCCCGTCCTCCTCGTCACCGACCGGCCCGGCGGCACGCCGATCGACGTCGACGGGCTCGCCCGGCGGCCGGACGGGCCTTGGCGGGCCGGGCCGGTCCTGGTGCCGCCGCCCGGCCCCGGCTCGGGACGGCTGCGTGCGGTGTACCGCCGGGGGATCGCGCCGGCCGGCACCCGGCTGAGCGCGTTCGTCCTGGTGCCGGCGCTCGCCGCCGTCCTCGGCGTGGTCGCCGCCCGGCCGCCGTCGACCTGCTCCGGCCCGTTCGAGCCGGACGTCGTCGTGACCGATCGAGGCGAGCGGGTCGGGGTGCAGTACTGCGGGGACTCGTTCGCGGCCGCGTCGGACACCGAGGAGCAGCAGATCTACCGGCAGAACCGCGAGGTGCGCCGGCGGCACCCCGACCGGGCCGTCACGATCGTCCTGCTCACCTCGCTGACCCAGGATCCGCAGGCCGGTCCCGAGCGGTCCGTGCTGGCCGAACGCGAAGGGCTGGCCGGCGCGTACGCCGCCCAGATGAGCATCAACAGCGCGCCCGGCGTGCATCCGCTGGTGCAGCTCGCGATCGCCAACGCCGGCTACCACGCCCAGCACATCGGCGAGGTCACCGACCGGCTGCACGCGAAGCTGCGGGGCGACCCGCGGATGCTGGCCGCGGTGGCGACGGTCGACAGCACCGAACCGGTCCAGCAGGCGCTGCAGCGCCTGGCGGACCAGTCCCTGGTGCTGGCCAGCCCGACCATGACCGCCGACGACCTGCCCGCGAAGGTGCCGAACTTTCTCCAGATCACCTCGTCGAACAGCGAGCAGGTGGAGCTGGTGGCCGGCTACGCCGCGCACGCGGCGCCCGGAGCGCCGATCGACGTGGTGACCATGGCCAGCGCGCCCGGCGACCGGTACGTGGCGACCCTCGCCGGCGCCGCCCAGCGCTCGGGCATGCGGCTCGTGCCGTGGAGCCCGGGCGAGGCGGGCACCGACCTCACCGGCAGCTGCGGCGGCACACCGGCGCCGGTCGTCTACTACGCCGCGCGGTACGACCGGTTCCCCGACTTCGTCGACAACCTGCGCCTGGCGTGCGGCGGCCGGCATCCGCTCCTCGTCGCCGACGACTCCGTCTCCCGGTTCCTCGCCGACGACTCCCTCACCAGCCACCTGCCCCACGGCACCGACGTGGTCGTCACCGTCCGCGGCGACCTGCTGTCCTGCCGCGGGCTCGCCGCACCGGCGACCGCCGCCGAACGGGCCGAGGGCGTCGCCGCACGCCGGGCCGACCTGCTCGACGACTTCCGGGAGTACCTCGGCCGCTGCCGGGACACGCAGGACCGCCTGACGGATCTCGCGGGCGGCTGGGCGGTCACGGTGTACGACATCGTGCGCATGCTCTACGACGCCACCCGCCGGGTGACCCTGGCCACGCCGGGACTGCTCAAGCGCACCGGCGCGGCGCCCCGCGCGGCGCTCGCCGGCCTGCTGCTGCGCCAGGACCCGGCGGCGGGCCACACGTACCCCGGCTCGGTCGAACCGCTGCGCTGGGACGCCGGCGGCGCGGCCCACCGCAGCCTGTCGCTGCTGTGCATCCCGGAGCTGCGGACCCCGTTCGCCGGCACCGCTCCGGTCCCGGCGCCGGTCGCGTGGCGGCGCCATAACCAGAACGGATACACCACCGGCCCCGACGACTGCGCCGCCGGCCGGTGACGGCGCGGCAGGCGGCCGGTCAGTGCTGGGCCGGGTCGCGCCGCACGTGCGGGTGGGAGGGGCGCATGGCGCGCTCGACGATGGCGAGGGTGAGGCGGCGCGGCAGCAGTCCGGACAGGCGGCTGTTGAAGGCGTTGAAGCGGCCGTCGACGACGCTGGGAACATCGCGATCGAGGGCGCGCAGGGCGGTGGCGACGACCTGCTCGGGGGTGCGGTGCTTGCCGAAGCTGCCGTCCTCGGAGCCGGTGGCCGCGTGGAACGGGGTGGCCGTCGGGCCCGGGCACAGGGCCAGGACGCGGACGCCGCTGGGCCGGGTCTCCGTCCACAGGGCCTCGGTGAACGACAGGACGAACGCCTTGGTGGCGGCATAGACGGCCATGTGCGGCATGGGCTGAAACGCCGAGAGGCTGGCGACGTTGATGATCACGCCCCGGCCACGGGCGGTCATGCCGGGCAGGTAGGTGCGGGTCAGGTCGAGCAGCGCGGCGACGTTGAGCTGGACCTGGTCGTGCAGGCGGACGGGGTCGGCGGCGATGACGTCACCGTAGGTGCCGAAGCCCGCGTCGTTGATCAGAATGTCCACACCGCGGCCGAGCGCGTCGACCTGCGCGCCGAGCCGGGTGACCGCGTCCGGCCGGGTGAGGTCGGCCGGGAGCACGTCGACGCGCACCCGGTCCGCGGCGCGCAGCCGGGCGGCGAGCGCCTCCAGCTTGTCCCGGCTGCGGGCGACCAGGATGAGGTGGGCGCCGCGGGCGGCGAGTTCCCGGGCGAAGGCGGCACCGAGGCCGCTGCTGGCTCCGGTGATGAGGGCGGTCTGATCGGCGAGGTGCATGGCGAGGTGCTCCGTTTCCCGAAGGCCCGGCGAATCCCGGGCTCGGGACGGGATGCGCGAGCGTTGCCGGACGTGCGTCACCGTCGCTGTGACCGTCGTCTCAGTCCAGCGGCGCCGGCCGGTAGGCGACGCGGAGCCGCTCGGTGCGTCCCTGCCGCAGCGTGTGCAGCCAGGCCATCGCCGGCGGGCAGTGCTGCGGATCATGGGCCGGGTTGAGGAACTCGATCTCCCACAGCACGACCCCGCCGCTGGCCGCCGCGTGCACCAGTCGCAGGCTCACCCCGGCACCGAGCGTGTCGTCCATCATCGGCACCAGCACCGACATCCCGCCGGTCGACAAGCCGGCCATCGTCACGCGGGCGTCCGGGTGGAACCGGTCGCCGATCACCCGGCGGAGGTCGCCGTGCAGACCGGCCTGGATCGCCGCCTCCGCTTCGTGGCGGGTCGCCGTGGCCATGGCGCCGGAGTCCGCGTGCGCCACCGCCGCGGTATCCCGCAGCACGCGGCCCAGGGCACGCCGCCCGTCGCGCAGGCGGCTGCGGACCGTGTGTTCAGGCACCGCGCACAACTCGGCGATCTGCCGATATGAGGAGTAATCGGAGAAATAGCGCAGTACCGCAACATCACGCACCGGCTCGGGCAGCGCGGCCACCGCATGGTGCACCCAGTCGCGGGTCGCCGCCCGATCGAGCACCGCGGCCGGGTCGAGCCCATCGGCGGCCGGCATCAGCAGCGCGGGCTCGGCGACCGGCACGGCCCGGCGCGAGCGCAGCAGCATCCGGCAGTTGTTGCGCACGATGGACCGCAACCACGCCCCGGCCGCCTCCGGATCACGTAACTGCGGCAGGCTGCGCAGTGCGACGAGCACCGCGTCCTGCACGACGTCCTCTGCCTCGTCCACGTAGCCCAGCAGGGCGATCGCGACCGCCCGCATGCCGGCCAGGTGCTGCTGGATCAGCACCGCGAACGCGCCGTCGTCGCCGCTTCGCGCGGCACGGGCCAGTTCGGCATCCACAACGGAAACATATATGAGCATGACTTGCCGGCGTGCGGCATGATCGATGGGTGCGTCGTCTCCTCCTGGTCACCGCGTCCTCGGGCCGCATGCAGGCCATCCGGCGGTCACGAGTCATTCACTTCCAGCAATGCACCATGCCCTATCTGGCGGCGCTCACGCCGCCGGGCTGGGACATCGAACACGTGGACGAGGAGGTCGAGGAGGTCGACTTCACCCGGCACTACGACCTGGTGGGGATCACGTTCCACACGCCGAGCGCGCCGCACGCCTACGCGCTGGCCGACCGGCTCCGCGACCGGGGAACGCCGGTGGTGCTCGGCGGACCGCACGTGACGCTGCTGCCCGACGAGGCCGAGCGGCACGCCGACGCGATCTTCACCGGCGAGGTGGAGGACACCTGGCCGCGGTTCCTGCGCGAGTTCGAGGAGGGCCGGCACGCCAAGCGGTATGCGTGCGGCACGCCACCGTCGCTGGTGGGCGTTCCCCAGTCGCGCAAAGACCTGTTCCATCGCAAGGACCACTCCGGCGGCATCATGTTCGCGACCCGGGGCTGCCCGAGCAAGTGTGAGTTCTGCTCGATCATCGAGATGTACCGGGGCGGCCTGCGGCGGCGGCCGGTAGAGGAGGTGGCCGCGGAGTACGGCTCGTTCTCCGGCAAAGTGATCATCTTCTGGGACGACAACATCGCCGCCGACATCGAATACAGCAAGGAGCTCTTCCGCGCCATCACCCCGCACCGCAAGTGGTGGAGCAGCCAGGCGAGCATCCACGCCGGCCGCGACGACGAGTTCCTCGCCCTGGCCGCTCGCAGCGGATGCAAGCAGCTGTTCCTGGGGCTCGAGTCGGTGTCGCAGCGCAGCCTCAACCTGGCGCACAAGTCGTTCAACCGGGTGAAGGACTACCGGGACATCGTGCGGAACATCCAGTCCCACGGCATCGCCGTGCAGGTCGGGGTGGTGTTCGGGTTCGACGAGGACCAGACCGACGTGTTCGCCGACACCCTGGAGTTCCTCGAGGACGCCGCTGTGCAGAATGCGACGTTCAACATCCTCACGCCGTATCCGGGGACGCCCCTCTTCCGGCGGCTGGACGCCGAGGGCCGGATCACGACGTACGACTGGAGCCGGTACAACGCCCGGGCCGACGTCGTCTTCGTCCCCAGGCGGATGACCGCCCAGGAGCTCCTCGACGGCTTCACCTGGATCAACGACCGGTTCTACTCGCCGCGCAGCATCGCCCGGCGGCTGTCGAAGTCACCCACCGGCCTGTACTGGACGCTGCCGCTCAACCTGCGGTACCTCTACGCCTGGCGCAAGCACGGTGCCGCCCGGCTCGACGGCACCGCCCGGCTGCATGCCGCCGATCGGTCCTGAGGCGGGCACCGCCGGTCAGCGCTGGGCCGGGTCGCGGTGCACGTGCGGGTGGGAGGCGCTGGCGAACGCGATCGCGCCGGCCATGGCCAGGACCGCGGCCGCCTGGACCGCGAGCCGCACCCCGTCGGTGGAGAGCCGCTCGTGGAACGCGGTCACGCCGATCGCCACGCTGGCGGCCGGGTCGACGATGGTGATGGCGGTGAGCGGCACGGCGATCCGGCCGCTCTGGAACGCGTTCTGGTTGAGGGTGACCGCGCCGACGCCGACGATGACCAGCGCGTACACCTCCCCGCGGGAGAGCACGCCGAGCGGGTCGGTGGACAGCTGCGCGGTCAGCGCCTTGAGCAGCGACGCGCCGGTGCCGTAGAGCAGGCCGGTGGCGATGCCCAGCAGGGCGCCGCGCGGGGCGTCCCGGGCGCACCATCCGCCGACGAGGCAGGCGGCGAGGATCGGCCCGGCCCACAGCCCGACGCCGAGCCAGCCCGTCACCGACGGCTCGGACAGGCCGGTGCGGGGGTCGGCGGCGATGAGGAACGCGGCCAGGCCGGCCCCGCCGAGGGTGACCACCGCGAAGTCGGAGCGGTCGACGCGCCGGCGGTCCAGCGCGGCGGCCAGGGGTATGGCCAGGAACAGGTTGCTGACCAGCAGCGGTTCGACCAGGACGAGCGGCCCGAAGTGCAGCGCCACTCCCTGCAGGGCGGTGCCGGCCGCCTCCGGGATCCAGGCCAGCAGCCAGATCGGCTGATGCATCAGGCGCAGCACCAGCCGCGGGTCGAGCGGCCGCGCGGTGCGCTCCCGCTTGGCCGCGCGCTGCTCGAACACGGAGGCGACGGCGAACGCGGCGGCCGAGCCGAGCGCCGCGAGCACGGCTGCGATGGTCACGAGGCGGTCCCGTCGCGGCGGCGGGTCAGCGACCGGCGGGCGTGCGGACCGGGGCGGCGACGCCGGCGATGTCGGCCGCCGGGTCGGCGGCGAAGAGCGCCAGGCCGGCCTCGCGCTGCCGCCGGCCGCGTTCGCCGTCGAGCAGCGCCCCGAGCGCCGGCCCGAGCTCCGCGCGGCGGCGGACCAGGGTGGTCACGCCGGCCTCGGCCATGGTGACGGCGCTGGCCCGGCCGTGGCCGGGGATCGGCCGGTACGTCAGCACCGGCAGCCCGCTGGCCATGGCCTCCAGCGCGGTCAGCCCGCCGTTGTTCTCGACCAGGAGGTCGGCCGCCCGCAGCAGCCGCGGCATGTCGTCCACCCAGCCGAGGACGTGTCCGACGCCGCTGCCGTGCATTTGGCGGTACACCGTGAGATTGCGCCCCGTGACCGTCACCGGCACCGCGACGCCCGTGGCGGCGATGTCGGCCGCCGCCGCCCGCAATTCGCCGACGCCCCACGCCCCGGCGACGAGCAGCGCGAGCCGCTCGTGCCGCGACAGGCCGAACGCCTCCCGGGCCTGCGCCCGCTCGTCCGGCGACGCCGGGTGGCACCGGTCCGACACCACCCGGCCGGCCACCCGCACGTCGCTCGCGCCGCAGGCCACGGCCTGGTCGCGGCTGACGTCGTGGGCGGCAAGGTGCACGTCGACGCCGGGGGAGACCCAGGTCGGGTGCACCCCGAAGTCGGTCAGGTAGGTGACGACCGGCGCGGGGAGGCGCCCGTCGCGCCGCAGCGGGCCGAGCAGCTGGCTGGCGATGGGGTACGTCGACACGACCGCCCGGGCGTCGTCCGGCAGCGCCCGCAGCATCGCCGGGCGCACCGGGCGCAGCAGCGCGCGGGTGATCGGGCCGGCCCAGCGGAACCGGCGGCTGATCGCGAACAGCCCGTCGTAGACCCACGGCAGCCGCAGCAGCATCCCGTGGTACGTGCCGCGCAGCAGCCGGCCGAGCCGCCACGGGAAGACGTCGGTGACGTCGACGGTGTCGACCCGGAAGCCCCGCTCGCCCAGCCGGACCGCCAGCTCGCGGGTCGTGCCGTCGTGTCCGCCACCGACGCTGGCCGAGATCACCACGATGCGGGGCCGATGGTCGGGCTCCTCGGGCGCCCGCCGGGCGGGCAGCGCTGTCATGGCCGCGCGGTACCCGCGATCGCCTCCGCGTAACGGCCCTCGCGCGCTCCGGTCAGATGATCGCTGAGCCGGGTGAGCCGCAGCCCCTGCCGCGCGCAGTCGTCCGCGATCCCGGCGAGCGCGCCGAACCCGGAGCGCCACGACCCGGGCGCCGCCGCCCGGTCGCTGTCGTGCAGCAGCAGCGTCGCGCCGCCGCGGATGCCGCCGCGGCGCAGGTCGGCCAGGACCGACTCCGGCGTGGCGGCGGCCCGCCAGTCGCGGCCCCAGGCGCTCCAGAGCACCGGGCGCAGCCCCAGCCGGGCCGCGGCGAGCAGGCTCCCGGCGGACAGGATGCCGTACGGCGGGCGGAACCACTCGGGCGCGGTACCGCAGACATCGGAAATGAGCTCGGCGGTGCGGGCCAGTTGGTGGTGGACGCGCCACGGGGTCATCCGCAGGTGACTGCGGTGCGTCCAGCCGTGCACGCCGATCTCGTGACCGTCGTCGCGGATCCGGCGCAGCAGGTCCGGCGCGCCCTGCGCCGCGGCGCCGAGCACGAAGAACGTCGCGGGCACCCGCAGGTCGGCCAGCGCCCGCAGGAACTCGGGCGTGGACGCGGGATCCGGGCCGTCGTCAAAGGTCAGCGCGACGGTGTCCGGCCGCCCGAGGCCGCTGAGCCCGGGCAGCGCCCGCCGCCGTATCGTCTCCAGTGCCGTCACCGCCGGCCCGGCGTGCACCACCATCCCGGCCGCGGCCAGGCCACCCGCGGCAACCAGCAATCCCCTTCGCATGCCGGCCCGCTACCCGCCACGGCCCGGTTCATGTCGCCCGGTCACCGCCGCGCCGTCTCGGGCGGCGGTGACCGGGCGACGGCCGCATGGCGTCCGGCCGGGCGGCTTCAGCGCGGCAGCGGACCGGTGCGCAGGCCCTTGACCGAGCCGGTCAGGACGTCCTTGCCGGACGCCTCCACCACCACGCAGCCGGTCCGGCCGCCGTCACGCGGGGTAGCCAGCCATTGCGACCGCAGGTCGTGCCGGGCGGTTAGCTCGTCGGCGCTCAGGCCGAGGTAGGCCGCGGCCGCCTGCCGGCAGCTGGCGTCGTGGTCGCCGCCGTCCACAATGGACCCGACGTACTCCGCCGAGTGGGCCTCGGCGCACGTCAGGAACACCAGCACGCCGTCGGTGAAGCTCCCGCAGGTGATCGCCATCGGCCGGTCGCCGCTCATCGTGCCCTGCAGGCTGCCGGTGCGCAGCGCTTCGGTGCCGTCGGAGTCGCCGACGACGACCAGCGCGCACGCCAGCGAGGTGAAGTCCTCCCGCACGTAGTTGAGCCGGCGCAGCTCGACCCGTGCGTCCGCGAGCGGCCCGCCGAGGAACGCCTCGGCCGAGCGGTGGCAGCCGGCCTCGGCGCCGTCGGGGTAGAAGAAGTCGATGATCTCGGCCTCGTGCGAGCGGGCGCAACTCGAGGGCGCGAGCTTGCCGGGATCGGTCGTGCTCGCGTAACAGCCCTTGTCGCCGTAGGCATGATGATTCGGGGCGAAGTGCCGGTACAGCGCGAAACCACAACACGACACCACCAGTGCGACGGCCACACCGATCGCGATCTTCAGGCTCACCCGCGGAAAGTACACCGTGCGGCCGGATCGGTGGGGGCACGCCTGCTGGCATCTTGACATGTAGTTTTCGACATGTCAGTTTCTAGGGGTAGTCGCCGTCCGGAGTGGGGGAATCATGATCGGTACGAGCCGCGTCGCAGTCGTCACCGGCGCATCGAGTGGAATCGGCGCGGCAACCGCCCTGCGCCTGGCCCGCGGCGGACTCACCGTGGCGCTGGTCGCCCGCCGCGCCGACCGCCTCGCCGACGTCGCCGCGCAGATCGCCGGCGGCGCCGGCACGGCCGCGGTGTACCCGGCCGACCTGACCGAGGCGGCCGCCCGGGAGCAGGTCATCACGCGGATCGCCGCCGACCTGGGCCCGATCGGCGTGCTGGTCAACAACGCCGGCCACGGCTACTACGGCGCGTTCGCCGCCATGCCGTGGCCGGCCGCCCAGAACATGATCGAGCTCAACGCCGCCGCCCCGGTCCACCTCAGCGGCCTCGTCCTGCCCCACATGCTCACGGCCGGCGCCGGTCACATCGTCAACATCGGCTCGGGCGGCGCGCACGTGCACTTCCCCGGGCTCGCGATGTACACCGGCACGAAAGCGTTCCTCGCCGCCCACAGCACCGCGGTCCACCGCGAACTGCGCCGCGCCGGCGTCCACGTCAGCCTCCTGCGCTGCGGCGACGTCAGCACCGAGTTCTTCGACAGCATGGCGGCGCGCTCCATCCGGATTCCGCGCGAGCCGCGAAAGATCCCGGCCGAGCGCGTGGCCGAGGCGGTCTGGCGGGTCCTCCAACGACCGCGCCGCCTCGTGTGCGTGCCGGGCTCGATGCGACTCGTCGCCGGCCTCGAACAGTGGCTGGGCCGGCTGCTCGACCGGGCGCCCCTCGACCCCAACCTGCGCGCCCAGCTCACCGGGGCACGCCCGTAGCCAAGCGGTCCTGAGCCGCCGGGCGGGGTAGCGTGCCAGCGGTGGGGAGCACAGCGGTGCGGATCCGCACGGTCGGGCACGGGGCGCGGCCGATCGGGGCGTTCCTGGAGATCCTGGCCGAGGCGGGCATCGACACCCTGGTCGACGTGCGCCGGTTCCCGGGATCCCGCCGGCATCCGCAGTTCGGCCGGGACGCGCTCGCCGCCGCCGTGCGCGAGGCCGGGCTGGAGTACACCTGGCAGGGCGAGACGCTCGGCGGGCGCCGGCACGGGCGGCCCGGTTCCCGGCACACCGCGCTGCGCAACCCCGCCTTCGCCGCCTACGCCGACCACATGGACACCCCGGCGTTCCGGGGCGCCGTCGACGACCTGATCGCCCGGGCCGCCACCGAACTGCCGGCGGTGCTGTGCGCCGAGACGCTGTGGTGGCACTGCCACCGCATGCTCGTCGCCGACGCGCTGGTGATGCGGGGCGCGGAGGTCGAGCACCTCCTCGACGCCGGCACCCGCCAGCAGCACCGGCTCACCCCGGAGGTCCGCCGCGGCCCGGACGGCTGGCCGGTCTACGACGCCCAGCCGGTGCTCCCCGGCCTGTGACGGGCCGCCCGGCCCGGAGTGGTGCTCGGGGTGAACACGGGTGCTCACCTGCGCCGCGGCCAGGAGCACCCCGCGAGTCCGCGAGGGCCGCTCCGATGAAGCGTTAAGCTGGGTTTGAGCCTCGTCCAGCAGGTGCGGCGAGCCTTCCGGTGGGCTTGGAGGCTGCCAGTGGGCATCCGGTGTCTCATCGTCGACGACTCGAGCGCGTTCCTCGCGGCCGCCGAGCTCGCCCTGAGCAGTCAGGGGATCAGCGTTGTCGGCGTGGCGCACGACAGCGCCCAGGCGATGGACAAGATGGACGCTCTCCGGCCCGATGTCATCCTGGTGGACGTCTACCTGGGCGCGGAGAGCGGATTCGCCTTGGCCGAGCGGATCGCCGCGACCGCCCGGTCCGGCGGGCGGCCGGTGCACGTCATCCTGATCTCCAGCCACGCCCGGGACGAGATGGCCGAGTTGCTCCAAGACAGTCCCGCGGTGGCGTTCGTCGACAAGGCGGAACTCTCCGCGCAGACGATCCGCGGAGCCCTGGAGCACACCAGCGCGTAGCGGCGCGTCGGCGCCGCGAAAGCCGGGCTACGCTGGCGCTATGCGCGGCAGTCGGCTGTCGGCACTGGTCCGACCGACGCCCCCGTCCTGGTGGCGGGGGCTCCTCCTGGCGCTTCTGCTGCTGATCGTCGAGACCCTGCTCACCGCGCCGCTGCACGCCTTCACGCGGGAGACGACGCCGGGTGTCATCTACCTCGTCGGCGTCGTGGTCGTCTCGATCGTCTGGGGGCTGTGGCTGGGCATGGCCACCGCGCTGGCCAGCGTCGCCGTCTTCGTGTACTTCTACGTGAGCCCCATCGGCAACCTCGCCGACTCCGACGTGCAGGACGTGACGCCGCTGGTGGTCTTCGTCGGCGTGGCCTTCGTCGTCAGCGCGCTGGCCGACCAGTCCCGGATGCGCGCCGCGCAGGCTCAGGAGTCCGACCTCACCGCGGACATGGCCCGGCTGCTGCTCGACACCCGCGACGTCACCGCGGCGCTGCCCGCGGTCGCCGGGCAGATCGCGCACGCGCTGGACCTGCGGTCCGCCGCGATCGAGCCCGAACCCGTCGTGTGCGGCCGGCACCCTCCGCCGGACGGGACGGGCGGCGGCGAGCCCGCCGCAAGCTACCTGGCTCGCCCGGGGACCCTGCCGGTCGCGTGCCCGCTGTACTACGACGGCACCCTGCTCGGGACGCTGCGCGTGCCCGGCGACGTGTCGGACCGGCAGGCGGACCGCCTGCGCGAGCGGGTCGTCCCGCCGCTGGCGTCCCTGCTGCACGCGGCCTGCGAGCGCGAGTCGATGGTCAACGCCCTGTGGGACAAGGGCGAGGAACTGCAGCGGCGAGCCGCCCAGCAGGCGGCGTTACGCCGGGTGGCGACCCTCGTCGCCCGCGCGGTCAGCCCGGACGAGGTCTTCCACGCCGTCACCACCGAGGTGAGCCAGCTGCTGGACAACCACCACACGACGCTGCTGCACTACGAGCCCGACGACACCGTCACGGTCGTGTCCACCAACCAGCCCAACCTGGTGACCCTGGCCGGCCGCCGGTGGCCGATCGGGACGGCCGGCGAGAGCGGCAGCCGCGAGACCCGCAACGTCACCGAGCTGGTGCGGCGCACCGGCCGCCCGGCCCGCAACGACAACTGCGCCGACAGCGCCGACCCCGGCGACGACTTCCGGCGCAGCCTGGGCATCCACGCGGCGGTCGCGGTGCCGATCGTCATCGAGAACCGGCTGTGGGGCACCATCGCCGTCACCTCGACCCGGCCCGAGTCCCTGCCCCTGGACGCGGAGGCGCGGATCAGCGACTTCACCGATCTCGCCGGCACGGCCGTCGCCAACGCCGACAACCGCGCCCAGCTCATGGCCTCCCGCGCCCGGATCGCGACCGCGGCCGACGAGACGCGCCAGCGCATCGAGCGCGACCTGCACGACGGCGCCCAGCAGCACCTCATCGCGATCGGCCTCGAGCTGCGCACGGCGGAGGAGGCCGACCTGCCGCCCGAGCAGCTGCGGGCCTACATGGCGCGCGCCGCGACGAGCCTCACCGAGGTCACGACCGACCTGCGGGAGCTGGCCCGCGGCATTCATCCGGCCGTCCTGGGTACCGGTGGCCTCGCGCCCGCGCTCAAGGCGCTCGCCCGCCGATCCGCCGTACCGGTCGATCTCCACGTCGACATCGACCGCCGCCCGCCCAAGCCGGTGGAGATCGCGGCCTACTACGTGGTTTCGGAGTCCCTGACCAACACCGCCAAGCACGCGCGCGCGTCGGCGGTGCGGGTCGAAGCGACCACCCACGCCGGTATGCTGCAGATCACCATCACCGACGACGGCATCGGCGGCGCCGACCCGGCCCGCGGATCCGGGCTGACCGGCCTGCGGGACCGCGTCGAGACCCTCGGCGGCAACCTGACCCTGATGAGCGATCCCGGCGGCGGTACCTCGCTGGTCGCCACCATCCCGGACGGATCCGGTCCGCCACCGGCCTACCTGCCGCGCGTGCCGGCCCAGCGCTGAGCCGATCGCGGGCCGCGCCCGGTCAGTGCCGGTCGAGCGGGAACTCGGCCTGCAGGCGGGTGCCGGTACCGGCCGGGCTGTCCAGGACCAGCGTGCCGCCCAGCGCCTCGACGCGGTCGGTCAGCCCGGTGAGGCCCGTGCCGCGCTTCGGGTCCGCGCCGCCGACGCCGTCGTCGCGCACCGACAGGTACAGGTAGCCGCCCTGCACCCGCACGCGGACGTCGACGAGTTCGGATTCGGCGTACTTGGCGGCGTTCGTCAGCGCCTCCGCCACCACGTAGTACGCCGCCACCTCGACCGGCTCCGGTAGCCGGCCGTCCACCCGCACGTCGAGCCGCACGGCGACGGCGGAGCGGCGGGCCAGGGCGCGCAGCGCGGGCCTTAGTCCACCCTGGGTGAGGATCGCCGGGTGTACGCCGCGGGAGAGCTCCCGCACGTCGTCGACGGTCCCGCGCAGCCCGGCGGCCACCGCCGACAGCTGCTGGCGCAGCCGGGTGAGATCCGGCGGCACGTTCGCCTCCGCCTGGCGCAGGTCCAGCCCCAGCGAGATGAGCCGCTGCTGGATGCCGTCGTGCAGGTCGCGCTCGAGCTGCCGGCGGGTCTGGTCGGTCGCGAGCACCAGCCGGGCCCGCGACGCGACCAGGTTGGCGCTCTCCACGAGCGCGACCGCCTGGCGGACGATCAGCAGCGCGATGACCACGGTCTCCACGGAGATCTCCACGCCACCGATCGGGGAACCCCGGGCGAGCTGCACGATCAGCAGCACGCCGGTGCCGGCGACCGGGACGTACGGCAGCAGCAGGTGACCCCAGCGGGCGTGCGGGCGCGCCGCCCAGTGCGGCGCCTCGCGGGACGGGGTGAGCGCGGCCACCGCGACGAGCGCGTTGCCGGCGACGAATCCGGCGTCGGCCAGCGGTGGCATGCTCTGCGCACCGACGGACACCAGGTACGCGAAGACGCTGTCGGAGAACGACAGGCAGAACAGCCCCGCGCCGAGAATGATCAGCTGCGCCCGGTTCGCCGCCGACGCGGCCATGGCGACGAGCAGGATGACGATCACGGTCAGCAGCAGGTCGGTGACCGGGTAGGCGATCGCGACCCAGTAGGCGAGCGGGGTGGCCGCGCCGGTGCGCACCACCGACCCAAGCGCGGTACCCCAGGTGAGCACGAACAGCGCGCCCACGACGATGAGCCCATCGAGCACCATCACCAGCAGCGCCGGCCGTCGCCGCAGCGCGCCCTGCGCGGGCCGGTCGGCGGCCAGGGCGATGATCGCCGCGAGCGCGAACACCGGCAGGGCGAGATATCCGGCGTCCGCGGGTGACGGGGACGGCAGCCCGATGTGGTGGACCAGTTGGTACCACGACCAGATGAACTGCCCGATCGTCCAGCAGGCCGTCGCCGCGCCCATCCACAGCCGCCACCATCGCTGCGCGCCGGAGTACCGACCGGCGGTGATCCAGCAGGCGAGGGTGGCGGCGAGCGCGGCGAGGAACTGCCCGGAGTCGTCGACGAACAGCGACCACCAGGGGCTCAGCAGGCCCGAGCTGTCCAGGCCGACGACCGCGGCCACGGCCAGGGCGGCGACCGCGAGCGGGGCCGACCAAGGCCGGCCCCATAAATCGACCAATCCTGACCGAAGGTGATCAGAACGACACGTCGGCCACGCTACCGCACCCCTGTGGGCGACCGCCGCGTTTCTCCCCGATCGTCACGTTGCGGCCGGTTGACCAGCCGCCACCACCCGCCTTTTCACCCCGCCCGCCGGTGCCCTCAGGCGCCCACACCGAGACGCGCCCGCACCGCAGGGACGGCCGGCCTAACGGGACGCCCACCGCCCGATAAGTCACCCACCGCACGATAAGTAAACAACTGCACGATAAGTAACTCACTGAACGATAAGTAAATCACTGCACGATAAGTCAATAATCGCCCGATAAGTCACGACGCCTGGCGGCGTCATGACTTATAGGATTTTTCGCCTGACGGGTCATATATCCGATTCGGCGGCCATAAGTCTCCGCGATCATGCACGCGACCGCACAGGCACTCCGGGTTTCTCATGATCACGGAGACATAAGGTACCCATGCGTACGTTTTGTCTCCGTGATCACGAAAATCGCGTGGTGCACTCGGCCGGTTGAGCATGATCACGGAGACATAGCGCGGCCGACGCCGTTGCGATTGGCGGTTGTCGCCTCCGGTCTGGGGCAAAACCGGCGGCGGCCCTGATCGAGCTGCCGCTGCCCCGGCCGAACGTGTTCTCCCTGGCCCGGGCCTGCCTCGCACGGCTGCTCCGGTTGTTCGCCCTGGCCGCTTGCCGTGGCTCCGCTTGCCGTGGCTCCGCTTGCCGCGGCTCCGCTTGCCGGCCTCGTGCCGCAGGAGCCACCCGGCGCGGTCCGCACCGCATGGTCGGCGCTGCGCGAGACGGACCGCGACCTCGCCCGCTGCCGCTGCCGGGGCGTGGGCCGGGGCCGGGGTGTGGGCCGGGGCGCGGGGCGGGGCGTGGGCCGGGGCGGGCGGGGGTGTGGGCGTGGGCCGGGGCGCGGGCCGGGGTGTGGGCGCGGGCGGGGGTGTGGGCGCGGGCGGGGGTGTGGGCGTGGGCCGGGGCGCGGGCCGGGGTGTGGGCGCGGGCGGGGGTGTGGGCGCGGGCGGGGGTGTGGGCGCGGGCGGGGGTGTGGGCGCGGGCGGGGGTGTGGGCGTGGGCCGGGGCGCGGGCTGACTCAGCCGCCGTGGTCGGCGGCGGCCATGGCCTGCTGGCCGGCCAGCAGGCGGGACACGGCGTCGGCGGTCATCGGCTGGGCCAGGTGGTAGCCCTGGCCGAGCGTGTAGCCGAGCTCGCGCAGCACCGCCGCCTGCTCGGCGCTCTCCACGCCCTCGGCGACGGTGTCGAGGCCCAGGGCGTGGGCGAGCTGGATCACCGCGCGGGCCACCGCCTGGCGGGCGTTGGCGGCGGCCGGCTGGCCGTCGTCGATCTCGATGCCGTCCACGAACGACTTGTCCAGCTTGACGATCGCGGCGGGGAAGGCGCGCAGCAGGCTCAGCGACGACTCGCCGGTGCCGAAGTCGTCCAGGGCCAGGCGGATGCCCATGCGGTCCAGCTCGTACAGCGTCCGGGAGACCTGCTGGCCGCGCAGCACCGCCGACTCGGTGACCTCGAGCACCAGCCGCTTGCAGGGCAGGCCGCTGTCGGCGAGCGCGGCCCGCACGTCGGACACGAAGTCGGGGTCGTGCAGCTGCCGCGCGGACACGTTGAGCGCCGCCTCCTGCAGCGCGTCCGGGCCGAACGCGGACAGCCACGCGGCCGCCTGGCGGCAGGTCTCGCGCAGCACGAACCGGCCCAGCGGCACGATCAGGCCGGTCCGCTCGGCGGCCGGGATGAACTCGGCCGGGCTCACCACGCCGCGGGCCGGGTGGTGCCAGCGGACCAGCGCCTCGACGCCGATCATCCGGTGGTCGTCCAGCCGCAGGATCGGCTGGTAGAGCACCCGCAGCTCGTCGCCGTCCAGGGCCCGGCGCAGCTCGCCGCCGAGCTGCATGTGGGCCAGCACGGGCTCGCCCATGCCGTCGGCGTACCGCACGAAGCTCGCCTTGCCGCGCTGCTTGGCCGTGTACATCGCGACGTCGGCGTCGCGCAGCACCGAGTCGACGGTCGCGCCGGGCCGGGCGTCGGCGATGCCGATGCTCGCCTGCACCAGCAGCCGGTGCTCGCTGATCGGCCGGTCGAGCGTGGCCAGCAGCCGGCCGGCCAGCTCCTCGGGGTCGGGGCCGGCGCCGGTGAGCAGCACCGCGAACTCGTCGCCGCCGAGGCGCACCGGCAGGCCGCCGTCGCCGGTCTCGGCGCGCAGCAGCTGCGCGATCGAGACGAGCAGCCGGTCGCCGACGCCGTGGCCGAGCAGGTCGTTGACGGCCTTGAAGTCGTCCAGGTCGACCAGCAGCACCGAGGCCCGGCCGGTCGTGTCGAGCACGGTCGTGAGCCGGTCGCGGAACAGCGCCCGGTTGGCGAGCCCGGTGAGGCCGTCGTGGCTGACCTCGTACTGCAGCCGCTCCTCCTGGACCCGCGCGGTGCGCAGCAGCCGCACGTTCTCCCGGAAGGCGATGTACTGCCGGACCGTGACCAGCCCGGTCACCACCACGGCGGCGAGCACCACCACGCGGCCCGGCCAGCGCAGCGGCGCGCCGAAGGCGACCGCGATCAGCGGCACGTCGACCGCGGCCACGGCCAGGTAGGGCAGCAGCACGCCGCCGCGGGCCGGTGCGCGGCGCGGGCCGAGGCCGGCGCGCCACTGCGCCGCGACGCCGAGCGTGGCCAGCAGCGGGGTCAGCGGCATCACGAACGCCTGGGCGGGGACGGCGGCCTCGTAGCCGAACCGCACCGCGAGCACGGCCACGACCCCGCTGGTCACGCCGCCGCTGGCGGCGAGGAACCGCAGCGCGGCGCGGTCGACCGGGCCGCCCGGCACGTAGGACACCTTGGTCGCGGCGCCGACCGCGGCGAGGAACCCGAGCGCGACCAGCACCATCGCCTGCGGGCTCCACGGCTCGGACGCGCTCAGCATCGGGGCCAGCCCGAGGTACCACAGCACCGCCGCGCAGCCGAGGAACGCGATCGTGCGGTCCAGCAGCATCCGCCACCGCTCGGCGCCGCCGGCCGCGACGACCGGCACCCGGGCGATCGCCCAGATGGCGATGGCGAACCCCATCGCCACGCAGGCGGCGGCCGGCACCGGCATGGTCCGCGTGTGGGCCGTGGCGATGTGCGTGAGCATGTCCAGCGCCAGCCAGCCGTACCCGATGGTCATCATCGCCATGGCGACGAGCACGGCCCGCCAGAAGCGCCAGGCGACCGGGTCCAGGCGGGTGCGGCGGGACAGGTGCACGACGGACGCGGTGGAGATCGCGCCGGCGATCGGGACGAAGATGTAGGCGATCGCCTCGGTCGTGGCACCGATGGTGACGAATGCCACCCACCAGGCGGTGCCGAGGGCGGCGACGCCGGTCGTGGCCCAGACATACCGGACCGCGGGGCTGGCCGTCGACCGTAGCGCCTCCCGCGTCACGTTCCTGACAATATCGGGCACGTTGTGTACCGGATCTCACCCGAACGTTCGGAGTTCACCGATGCCCGCATCGAGCTACCAGCCGGTTCAGCGCCCGGCGGGGCCGAAGGGCCGGGGCGTTCCGCGGCTCGTCGCGGTGCTCGCGCTCACCCAGACGGTCGGCTACGGCGTGCTGTCCTACGCGTTCGCGGTGCTGCTCCCGCCGATGGCCGCGGACCTGCGGGTGTCGCCGGCGGTCGTGGCCGGGGCGTACACCACGTCGGTGGTGACCGCCGCCGCGGCCGCCGTGCCGGTCGGGCGGTGGCTGGACCGGCACGGGGGCCGGGCCCTGATGACCGGCGGCTCGGCCCTGGGCGTCGCGGCGGTGGTGGCCTGGTCGCAGGTCCGCACGGCCTGGCAGCTGTACGCCGTGTTCGCGGTGATCGGCGTGGCCATGGCGGCGAGCCTCTACGAGGCGGCGTTCCCGGTGCTCATCGCCGCCGCCGGGCCGGCCGGCCGGGATCGGGCGCTGGTCGCGGTCACGATCGTCGCGGGCTTCTCCTCCAGCGTGTTCTTCCCGCTCACCGGCCGGCTGCTGGAGCACCTCACCTGGCGCGCCACGCTGCTGGTGCTGGCCGCACTGCTCGCGGCGACGGCCGTGCCCGCCCACCTGTGGGCCGTGCCGGGCCGCCGCGCGCACGTCGCCGCCGCGCACGGCCACGCCGGCCCGCCGCCGGGCGAGGCGCTGCGCGACGCGCGGTTCTGGCTGCTGGCCGCGGCGTTCGTCGCCCAGGGTGCGGCGACGTCGGCGGTGGGCGTGCTGCTCGTGGCCTACCTGCGCCACGCCGGTCAGCCGGCCACGACCGCGGCGACGCTGTCCGGGCTGCTGGGCATCCTGTCGGTCACCGGCCGGGTGGCCACCGCCGGCGCCGCGCGCCGCCACGGCATGACGGCGGTGACCGCCGTGGTCTTCGCGATCCAGGCGCTCGGCGCGGCGCTGCTGCCGTTCGCGGCCGGGTCGGTGGGCTGGGCCGCGCTGTGCGTCACCGGCTTCGGCCTCGGCTTCGGCGTGGCCACGATCGCCCGGCCCGCCGTGCTCGCCGACCGCTACGGCGCGCATGGCTACGCCACCATCGCCGCCGCCATGAGCGTGCCGGTCACGCTGGCGAAGGCGGGCGCGCCGCTGGCCGGCGCGGCGATCGGCATCGGTGGCTTCCTGCCCTGGGTGGCCGGGGCGTGCCTGGTCGCCGCGGTGCTGCTGGGTGCCGTGCCGGGCCGCCGGGGGAACGGCCCGGCACGGCGGTGAGGGGGAGCGAGGCTCAGAGGACCAGCTGGGCGACGAAGCCGAGCAGGATGCTGCCGACGACGCCGATGCCGAGGTACAGCCCGAAGACCTTGTTGTTCACCACGCTGCGCACGGCCACCATGGCCGGGATGGTGGTGATCGCGCCGCCGAGCATGAAGCTGATCGCCGCGCCGCTGGCCATGCCCTTGTCGAGCAGGCCGCCGACGATCGGGATCGCGCCGACGCCGTTGAGGTAGAGCGGGATCGCGATGAGCGTGGCCAGCGGGATGGCGAGCAGGCCGACGTGGGCGCCGAGCGTGTCGGTGACGAAGCTGGTCGGCACGAACACCCGGATCACCGCCTCGAACACGCAGGCGAAGACCAGCCACTTGCCCAGGCTGAGGGAGTCCTTGCCGAAGTTGCGGGCGGTGATCTTCCAGTTGCGCCTGCTGCGCAGGCTGGCCTTCGCGGTGGGCCACCACGGGGTGTTGTCGTCGTCGTCCGCCGCGGGGGCGTCGCACGCGGCGGCGCACGCCGGCTCCGCCGGGCCGTCGCCGGTCGCGGTGGCCGGCCGGGCCGAGGTGACCGGCGGATCGGCCACGAGCACGCCGCCGGCACCGACCAGGGCCGGTTGCGCGGCGACGATCGAGGCGGCCGACACCTCCTCGGAGACCAGCGCCCGCTGGTCGACGCGGCCGTCTTCCGATTCCTCGCGCAGCACGTCCCGGAACATGCCGCGCCGCTCCAGCACGTAGATCAGCAGCCCCGCGCCGAGGCTGAGCACGAGCGCGCCGAACAGCCGGGCGGTGGCCAGCGGCAGGCCGATCTGGGCGGCGGTGAGCGCGAAGATCGGCGGGTCCATGGCCGGCGAGGCGATCCAGAAGGCCATGACCGCCGACAGCGGCACGCCGGTGCGCAGCAGCTTGCGGATGAGCGGGATGACGGTGAAGGAGCAGAACGGGCTCAGCGCGCCGATCAGGGTGGTGAACACGATGCCGAGCAGCCCGTGCTTCTTGAACGAGCGGCGGGCGATCACGTCGAGATACAGGATGTCGACCATGGCGCTGATGAAGACGGCCAGGAAGAAGTAGGGCAGCAGCTCGGCCAGATCCTCCCCGGCGATGCGGAGGATCTGCGTGATGTGGTCCATATGGCCGTCCTCAACGGTAGTGGGGTACCTCCATCAATCATCAACGATAATTGGTGGAGTTCGTCGAGGGCAATGGGTTAGATTAGTACCAATACAGGCCGATAGAACCCCACATTGTCGCGTTGTGGACGGCTCCGACGACCGGGCTTCCGCCGTACACCATCAGTCCATTGACACAGACTGGTGGAGGATGGAATTCTTCCCGCCAGGGCGGCCCGGTCGACGGCGATCGATGGCGCGCCCGCGCTGCCCGCCGATCCTCCGGGGAGGACGTCGTGTCCGATGAGCGTGTGTTGATCGTGTCGTCGTTCGAGGCCGAGCTGCAGCCGCTGGCGGCGGCCAGTTGCGCGGCGGCGATGCGGGCCGCGGGCGCGCGGGTGTCCGGCTGGGACGCGCACCTGTTCCCCGACCGGCCGCCGGAGGGCCCGTTCGACCTGGTGCTGCTCTCGGTGCAGCAGTTCGAGGGCCTGCAGCGCGGGGTGGACCTCAGCGCCCGGCTGCGCGCGGCGTACCCGGGAACGCCGATGGTGGCGTTCGGGCAGTATGCGCAGCTCAACAGCGGGCACTTCCTGGACCTGGTCGACGGGGTGGCCTTCGACGAGCCCGAGCGGCTCGCCGGGGACCTGTGCGGGGTGGCGGCCGGGTCGGGCGATCTGGCCGAGGTGCCGGCCCTGGCGACGCGCGGGCGGGTCAACCCGCGGCCGGCGCGGCGGCGCATCGACATCCCGGCGCCCGCGCGCGAGCTGTTCCCGTCGATCGTGCACTACCCGGTGCACCACGGCCCGTTCGGGCTGATGGGCAACATCGAGATCTCCCGGGGCTGCCACCACAAGTGCACGTACTGCTCCGTGTACGGCGCCTACGACGGCGGGGTCGCCCCCTACGAGCTGGACGGGGTCCTGGCCGACGCGCACCAGCTGGCCGACGAGGGCGTGCGGCACTTCTACTTCATCGACGCGGAGTTCTTCAACTCCCGCACCCTGGGCGTGGCGGCGATCCGGCGGATCGCGGCCGAGATCCCGGGCTCGACGTTCGAGTTCACCACCCGCGTCGACCACATCCTGGACTACCCGCAGATTCTCGAGGAGCTGGTGTCGCTCGGGCTGCGCCGGGTGACGTCGGCCCTGGAGTTCCCGTCGGATCGGATCCTGCGCATCTTCGACAAGGGCATCGACGTGGCGGACATGCGCCGGGCCATCGCCGAGGCGGCCCGGATCGGCTTCGAGCTCAACCCGACGTTCATCCCGTTCACGCCGTGGGTGCGCTACGAGGAACTGCTGACCTTCGAGGACTTCCTGATCGAGACCGGGCTGGCCCGCGTCGTCGAGCCGACCGCGCTGCAGACCCGGCTGCTGCTGTTCAAGGGCTCGCCGCTGCTGGGCTCCCCGTGGCTGCAGGACGTGGCCACGGTCGACCGCGGTTTCCACCTGGACTGGACCCACCCCGACCGGCGGGTGGAGTCGTTGTGGCAGGAGCGCCGCGCGGACGCCGAGGGCGCCGGCGCGGTGCGGTGCTGCGTCAAGTGCTGATCGGACACACGAGGCGAGGGCGGATACAGCGATGAGCGGGACACACAGGATCGTCGTGGAGACCGGGCAGGCGCTGCCGGAGCTGGACTGGCCGGGGGAACTGGCCGACCTCACCGACGCGTGGCCCTACCTGGGCCCGACGTGGCTGGCCGCGAACGAGCGGGCGATGCCGGAGGCCAAGCCGTGGCACACGGTGGCCAAGCGCGGCCACGGCGAGCTGGCGCTGCTGCCCGGCTTCGTGCTGACCGCTCCACCGGCGGTCGACCACGATCCGCGCACCTACCTGGGCTGGCAGCCGCCGTCCGGCGACTCGGTGTGCTGCGGGGTCGACGTGGCCGGCGCGCAGTCGGCGGCGGTGGACGCGATGGGGGAGCAGGCGTTCCTGCCGACCCTGTTGCTGGGCTCGCCGCTGGGGTATCGCAC
Organism: Dactylosporangium sp. CA-092794; assembly: GCF_050948465.1. Lineage (NCBI taxonomy): Bacteria > Bacillati > Actinomycetota > Actinomycetes > Micromonosporales > Micromonosporaceae > Dactylosporangium > Dactylosporangium sp. CA-092794. The sequence continues at coordinate 4,369,906 of NZ_CP192044.1, forward strand.
CGAGGTGGCGTACAACTTCTGGAGCCCCGGCCTGTTCGCGGCCATGGTGGAGCGGCTGGTGCCGGCCGCCTTCGACGCGGGCATCCGCTCCGTCGTCGCGCCGTGGATCCCCGACCGGGCGGGCAACGACGCGCTGGTCGCGGCGCTGCGCGAGGCCGGCGGGCACGCCACCTTCTGGGGCTACGAGGACTACGTGACGCTGTCCGCGGACTCGTGGGACGCGCACGTGGCCGGGCTGCCGACCAAGAAGCGGCAGCGGGTCAACGCCGACGAGCGCCGCGCGGCCGCCTCCGGCGTCGAGATCACCCGCGTCGACGGGGCCGACATCCGCCCGCACGTCTCCCGCATCGCCGAGCTGACCTGCCTCAACCGGGAGAAGAACGGCGCCGGCGAGCAGCCTGAGCACATCGAGACCATCCTCACCGGCCTGCTCGACGCGCGCGTGGACGTCCGCGCGTATTTCGGCCGCCTCGACGGCGAGATCGTCGCCTCCTGCGTGACCCTGCGCAAGGGCGACCGGCTCACCCCGAAGTGGGCCGGCTTCGACTACGCGCGCCTCGGCGAGCACAGCGGCATCTACTTCGCCATGGTCCTCAACGCCCCGGTCCGCGACGCCTACGCCGAGGGGCTGCACACCGTCGAGTTCGGCGCCGGCGCGCACGAGGCCAAGACCCTGCGCGGCTGCCAGTCGCGGGCCGTCACCACCGCCCTGGTCCTGGCCGACCCGGCCCTGCGGCCCGCCGCCGCCGAGCTGCTCGACGGCTTCGGCGCGGCCCGCCGGGTCGCCTTCGGCGACGCCCCGCCGGCGTCGCAGCCCCGAGCCCTGACGCTGCTGAGCAACGGCGGCGGCGCCTGCTGCGGCAACGGCTGACCACGGAAAGGGACATTGCGATGACACAGAGCGTGCAGGAGTACTACCGCGAGAAGGCCGCCGTCGCGACGTCGGGCGCGGCCTGCTGCGCCGGCGACGTCGGCGACACCGTCTTCGGCTCCACCGCCTACGGCCTGATCGGCCCCGGCGACGCCCCGGACACCGCGCTGCTGTCCAGCCTCGGCTGCGGCAACCCGACCGCCGTCGCGGAGCTGCGCGAGGGCGAGACCGTCCTGGACCTCGGCTCCGGCGGCGGCCTCGACCTGATCCTGTCCGCCCGGCGGGTCGGCCCGGACGGGCAGGTCTTCGGCCTGGACTTCCTGGAGGAGATGCTGGCGCTGGCCCGGCGCAACATCGCCGACGCCGAGATCGACAACATCGTGCTGCTCAAGGGCGTCATCGAGGCGATACCGCTGCCCGCCGACACGGTCGACGTGGTCATCTCCAACTGTGTGATCAACCTGTCGCAGGACAAGCCGGCGGTCTTCGGCGAGATCGCCCGGGTGCTGTCGCCCGGCGGCCGGGTGGGCATCACCGACGTCGTCGCCGAGGACCGGCTCACCCCGCAGGACCGCGCCGAGCGGGGCGGCTGGGCCGAGTGTGTCGCCGGTGCGCTGTCGATCTCGGAGTATCGCCAGGTCATCGCCGACGCCGGCCTGATCGACGCGGAGGTAACCTTCATCCAGGAGGCCGCCGACGGCTTGCACTCGGCGATCATCCGTGCCAGCAAGCCCGTCGACGCGGCCACCAGAGGTGACAGCGTGCCGAGCGAGCAGGCATGCTGCTAGAAGGCGCCGCCGCCCGGCGCGTCCGGCCAAGGAGATGTCGTGTCCGCCAGCTCGCCCACCGCCCAGCCACGACAGGTCGAACAGCTCGACCGGGAGACCGCCGAGACCTACGCGAAGTGGTTCCAGGCTTTGTCGGACCCCACGCGGATCATCATCCTGTCCTACCTGAGCCGCCAGCCCGACGCGGTCTCGGTCGGCACGATCGTCACCGACCTGGGCATGGGGCAGTCGACGGTGTCGCACCATCTCAAGGCCCTGCTCGACGTCGGGTTCGTCACGCGCGCCCGGGAGGGCACCGCCCGGCTGTATGCGGTGAACCACCGGTGCGTCACCCGGTTCCCGACCGCGGCCGACGTGGTCATGGGCCGTCCCCCGCGGGAGACCTGACCCGCCGGGCGACCGGCCCGGCCGCCGGCCGGCGCGGGTAGGCCGCCGTGTCCGTGACCGGCGCCGGGCGGCCGCTGCTGCTGCTCGTGGGCAGCGGGGACCGCCGCTACCGGGAGTACATCCTCGCCTCGGTCAGCCGGGAGTACCGGGTGTGGCTGCTCGACGCCCACGAGCCGAGCTGGCACCGGCCGTACCTCATCGGCCACACGACCCTCGACAGCCGCGATCCGGAGGCGCTGGTCGCGGCCGCCCTCGCCGTCCCCGCCGAGGCCGGTCCGCCCGCCGGGGTGCTGTGCTACGACGAGTGGACCGTGCACGCCGCGGCCGTCGCCGCGAGCAAGCTGGGGCTGCCCGGCCCCGACCCCGACGCGGTCGCCGCCTGCCGGGACAAGGCCGCCACCCGCGCCGCCCTCGCGGCCGCCGGGGTGCACCAGCCCGAGTCGGTCCCGGTCGGCGGCGTCGCGCAGGCCCGAGCCGCCGCGGAGCGCCTCGGCTACCCGGTCGTGGTCAAGGCCCGCGCCATGGCCGGCAGCATCGGCGTCGTCCGCGTCGACGACCCGCGGGCGCTGCCGGCCGCCTACGCCGCGGCGCACGCCCCCGGCGGCGGCGTGTTGGTCGAGCGGTACGTCGACGCCCCCGAGATCAGCGTCGACGCCGCCGTGGTCGACGGCACGGTCATCCCGCTCGCGGTCGCCCGCAAGACGGTGGGGCAGGCGCCGTTCTTCGAGGAGATGGGCCACCTGGTCGACGCCGCCGACCCGCTGCTGCACGACCCGGCCCTGCTGGCCCGGCTCACGCAGGTCCACGCGGCGATCGGCTACCGGCGCGGCCTCACCCACACGGAGTTCCGGCTCACCCGCGACGGGCCGGCCCTGATCGAGATCAACGCCCGGCTGGGCGGCGACTTCATCCCGTACCTGGGGCACCTGGCCACCGGCGTGGACCTCGCCATGGCCGCCGCCGACATCGCCGCCGGCCGGCCGCCGCGGCTCGCGCCCACCCGGCGCGCCGCGGCCGGGGTGCGTTTCCTCTACCCGCCCGGCGACGGCACGGTGGTGGGCATCCGCGTCGCCGACCCGCTGCCGGCCGGCGTGCACGCGGCGCTGGCGACCGCGGAGCCCGGCCAGCACCTGGCGCTGCCGCCGACCGCCTATTTGACGCGGTACGGCTACGTCATCGCCGCGGGCTCCGGCCCCCGCATTGTTTCGCGCACCCTGAAAGCCGCCCCCGACGTGATCGAACTCGACTACCGTCTCGATTCGTGAAAAGCGGAAATATTCGTTTTACATACCGTACATTGACAGATATCAATGCAGGATGCGACCCTTCCCAGTGACCGGCTAAATTGCGCGGGAAAGGGCATCGACATGATGAGGTTCATAGCGGTCAGCGGTTTTCTCGGTGCGGGGAAAACCACCACACTGGTCGCCGCGGCGGCCGCTCTGCAGGCCCGCGGGCGCCGGGTCGCGGTCGTCACCAACGACCAGGGCGCCGACCTGGTCGACACGAAACTCCTGCGCAGCAGCCTCGACGCGGTCGCCGAGGTCTCCGGCGGCTGCTTCTGCTGCCGGTTCGAAGACCTCATGAGCGTGGTCGAGCGGCTGCTGCTGGCCGGCGACGTGGACACGGTCATCGCCGAGGCCGTCGGCAGCTGCACCGACTTACAGGCGACCGTGGTGCGCCCGCTGCGCAAATATCACGGCGACCGGTTCACGGTCGCGCCTTTGGCCACCGTCGTCGACCCGCTGCGGCTGCGCGCGTTCGCCCGGGCCGCCGAGCGCGGCGAGCCGGAATCGGACCTGTCGTACCTTTTCGGCCGGCAAATCGCCGAGGCCGACATCATCGCGGTCAACAAGATGGACATGGTGTCGCCGGCCGAGCTCGACGGCGTCCTCGCGCGGCTGCGCGCGGTGCACCCGGCGGCGACCGTCGTCGGCTACTCCGCCCGCTCCGGGGCGGGTCTGCCCGAGCTGCTCGAGGCCTGGGACAAGGAGCCCAGCTGGGCCGAGGACCTGAGCATCGACTACGACCGGTACGCCGCGGCCGAGGCGCAGCTGGCCTGGCTCAACCAGGACTTCGTGCTGGAGGCCGCCGGCGGGCCGTTCTCGCCGGTGCGGTGGGGCCGCGCGGTGCTGACCCACCTCGCGGAGGCGGCGCGGCGCGACGGTGCCGAGATCGGGCACGCCAAGCTGACCGTCGAGACCGCGGCCGGCATGACGAAGATGAGCGTGACCGGCACGGGCACCGACCCGTCGGTCGACCTGGCCGTCGACGAGCCCGCGGCCGAGGGCCGGGCCGTCGTCAACGCCCGCGTCGCGGTCGAGCCCGAGGCGCTCGATGCCGCGGTGCTGGCGGCGGTCGCGCACGCCGACGCGACGGCCGGCGCCCGGTCGGTCGCGGCCGACGCGTCGTCGTTCAAGCCCGGCTACCCGCGGCCGGTGCACCGCCTCGCCGCCTCCGACGTCTGAGCCGGGCGCCGTGATGGCCGACCCTGCCACCGCCGCCGGCCCGGCGGCCCGGGCGCTGGACCCCGCCGCCGCCACCGAGCTGGCCGCGGCTTTCAAGGCGCTCGGCGATCCGGTGCGCCTGCGCCTGCTGTCGCTGATCGCCTCCAGCGAGGCCGGCGAGATCTGCGTCTGCGACCTCACGCCCGCCTTCTTCCTGACCGGCCCGACGATCTCGCACCACCTGCGGCAGCTGCGCGAGGCGGGCCTGATCGACGGCGAGCGGCGCGGCACGTGGATCTACTACCGGGTGGTACCGCACCGCCTGGCCCTGTTGTCCGCGCTGCTGGGCGCCCAGGCTGCGAAAGGCTTCTAATTTGGTAAATATGAAATCAGCCGTTCGTGCACGTCAGGGGCGGGTGCGGAGATCGACGACCCTGACCAGGTCTTGACGATCTTAACGGTAAATGAACACTGGGTGAATGGTCGCCCTCATCCTCGTCATGCTGATCGGACTGGCCGCCGCCAACGGCGCCAACGACGTGTCCAAAGGCGTCGCCACCCTCGCCGGCGCGGGTGTCACCGCCTACCGCACCGCCATCCTGTGGGGCACCGCCGCCACCGCGGTCGGCGCGCTGCTGTCCATCCAGCTCGGCCGAGGCATGGGGAAGCTGTTCTCCACCGGCATCTTCGCCGGCACCCCCACCAACGGGTTCGCCCTGGCCGTGCTCATCGGCGCCGCCTCGTGGGTGACCCTCGCCAGCATCACGAAGCTGCCCGTCTCCACCACCCACGCCCTCGTCGGCTCGCTCATCGGCGCCGGGCTCGTGCTGCAGTCCGGCGAGGTGCGGTGGGGCGGGCTGGTGCCCAAGGTGGTCGAGCCGCTGCTGCTGAGCATCGCCGTCGCGTACGTCATCTCGCTCGTCCTGACCATGCTGGTGAAGCTGCTGCGGTCCGTGACCGCGCCGAAGGCCGCCGCGACCGAGAAGGTCCCCGTCCCGGCGGGCGGGCCGGCCACGACCGAGAGCGAGACCGAGGCCGTCGCCGCGCCGGAAGCCGCGCCCGAGGCGCCACCGAGCCGGTTCGGCCCGATCAACGTCCTGCACTGGCTGTCCAGCGGCCTGGCCAGCGCCGCCCGCGGCCTCAACGACACCCCCAAGATCGCGGCGGTCGGCGGGTTCGCCCTCATCCCGGCGGGCTACTCGGCCAACGCGGTCAGCCTCGTCGTCGCGGTGGCCATGACCCTGGGCTCGCTGCTGGGCATCCGGGTCGCGCGCCGCCTCGGCGAGAAGGTGGTCAAGCTCAGCCACGAGGAAGGCTTCACCGCCAACCTGACCACGGCGGGCCTCGTCGGCCTCGGCGGCGTCTACGGCTGGCCCATGTCGACCACGCAGGTGTCCACCGGCGCGATCGTCGGCACCGCCGGGCTCAACCTGTCCCGGCTGTCCGGCAAGACGCTGCGCGACTTCGCCATCGCCTGGCTCGTCACCCCCATCTGGGGCGCCCTGGCCGGCGCCCTCGTCATGGCCCTGGCGAAGTGACGATGACCGCCGACGCCAGGCCCAGCGTCCTGTTCGTGTGCGTGCACAACGCCGGGCGCTCCCGGATGGCCGCCGGGTTCCTGCGCCCGGCGGTTCGAGACGCTGCTGGACGGCCTCGGCGTCAGCCCGGCACGCCCTGACCCAGCGGCAGCGGCAGCAGCGGCACCACCGCACCCGGCCGCCCGTCGTGACGGGCCGGGATGACGGCGAAACCGGCGGCGGTGGCCAGCCCGCGCAGCATCGCCGGCCCGGCGGGCGGCACCGGGTGCGCGCGGCCGTGCTCGTCGAGCCCGACCGGCACCAGGTGCGCCAGGCCGGCCCGGCCCGGGACGGGCGTCGCCAGCTCGACGGACGGCAGGGCCGGCAGCGGCCGGCCGGTGAGCCCCGCGACGACCGGCGCGACGAGCGTCAGCAGCGCCGGCACGGCGGCCCGCGCATCGGCGGGCAGCACCGCCAGCGGAACCGTCCGCCCGCCCGGGCCGGGCACCGCCGCGAGCAGCATGGGGCCCGGCCGGACCCGGACGGTGTCGACCACGGCGGTGGCGCCCAGGGCGCGCAGGTGCTCGTGCGTCGTGCCGCCGGCGCACACGATCAGGTCGGCGCCGCCGTCGACCGCCTCGCGCACGGCCGCCAGGGCGCCGGGGCCGGCGACGGGCCGAAGGCAGGCGGCACCGAGCCGGCGCAGCCAGGCCGGCAGCTGCGGGCCGGGCGCGATGACCGCGGCGCGGGGGCGGTCGCGCACGACGAGCGTGTCGTGGCCCGCCGCGGCCGCCAGGCCGAGCAGGGCGGGGGTGACCGGCGTACCGGCCGCGACGAGCCGCTCGCCGCGGGCCGCCTCCTCGCCGGGCAGCCGCCACTCCCGCTTCGGCCGCGGGGTGCCGCTGACCACGGCGTCGCCCACCCGCGCGTCCTCCGTGCGCAGGATGGCCTCGGTGCCCTCGGGGACCATCGCGCCGGTGGCGATGCTCACGCACCCGCCGTCCCGCTCGAGCGGGCCCGGCACCTCGCCCGCGAGCACCCGCCCGGCGAGGCGCCAGGGACCGGGGCCGCGCACGGCGTAGCCGTCGACGCTCGCGGTGGGGAACGCCGGGAGGTCGGCGCCGGCCCGCACGTCCGCGGCGAGCGTGGTGCCGTCGCAGCATCGCAGCGGGCGGGCCGCCGGGGCGAGCAGGGCCGCCCGGCCGGCGGTGTAGGCGGCGTGGCGGGCCCGCTCGAACGTCAGCCCGCCGGTCACGCCTTCGCGATGCGGCACGCGAAGCACTTGTAGGCCTGCTGGCCGGACAGGTTGTCGTAGAGGTGATCGTCGAGCAGGGTGTTGACCGCCTCGTAGCGCGGGTCGCCGAACACGTCGCCGACGCGCTGGGCCGGGCCGAACGTGTTGGGCACGAAAATGGTGTCCGGGCGGATGTGCGGCTCGACGAGCGCGGTGCCGGTGACCCGTCCGCGCGGGCTCTCCACGATGATGCTGTCACCGTTCTCGATGCGGTACCGCCGGGCTGTGTCGGGATGGATCTGCACCAGACGGATGCCGTTGAGCTGTTCCCCGGTGTAGGTCCAGTGCGTGACGGTCGCGAAATGCACCACGGACGGCCGTCCCGTCGTGCCCATGAGGGGGTACTGCCGGTGCACGCTCCCGTCGCCCGCCACCGCGATCCGCACGGGGTGGGTGACCGCCTGCGGGTTGACCGGGTTGGTGACGAACCCGTCCTGGTAGGCGATGGTCGGGTTGGCGCCGGTGACCTCGGGATGGGTGAAGAAGATCGGCAGCGCGTGGTGGCCGCTGGGCGCGAGCGACGACTCCAGGGCCGGCGTGTAGAGCTCGACCTTGCCGCTCGGGGTCAGGAACCGCTTGCCCTTGTTGGCCGGGTTGAGCGCCTCGGCCGCCCGGTACCAGCTCGGGTGGTCCAGGTACAGCGTGCTCACGCCCGGGTGGCTCGTCGTCGGGCACGGCCACCGCAGCGGCTCGGTGCGCCGGCGCAGCCGCTCGCGGGTCATGCCGCCCATGCCGGGCGTGTTGGCGACGAACGTGTCCCACAGCGTCTTGTAGTCGCGCCACGCGAGCGGGAACGCGTCGGTCCAGTAGCGGCCCGGGTTCCTGGTGTCGCGGGCGGCGATGGCGTGGGCCAGGTCGATCCAGATCTGCGGGTCGGTGCGGGACTGGCCGAGCGGCGGCAGGGCGGCGTCCTGCCAGCGGATCGCCCGGTCGTCGCGGCGCATGTACACGCCCTCGAACTCCAGGCCGCTCACCACCGGGAGGATGACGTCGGCGTAGTACGCGGCCTCCTCCATGAACAGCCCGGTGTAGACGTAGAACTCCAGCGCCGCGTACGCCTGCCGTACCTTGCCGGTGTTCGCGGAGCTGACCAGCGGGTTGCCCTCGGTGACCAGCGCCCGCAGTCGGTACGGCTTGCCGGTGAGGATGGCGTCGGCGAACGCGTCCGGGCCGACCGGCAGCGCGGTGCCCACCGGCGGGGTGGCGACCCGCAGCGCGGGCAGGTCCAGGCCCCCGGGCCAGGTGTTGTGCATGAAGTTGCAGCCGCCGCCGGGCACCCCGATGTTCCCGGTGATCGCGGCGAGCATGGCGATGGCACGGTACGTGTCGAACGCGCCGAGCTGGTGGGAGATCCCGGCGTTGCAGAAGATCGCCGCGGGGCGGGCGGTCGCGTAGTCCTTCGCGATGCGCCGGATCGTCGCGGCCGGCACGCCGGTGACGCCGGCCGCCCAGTCGGCGGTGTAGCGGTGCGCGAGGATGTGGTCGCGCAGCTCGGCGAAGCCGATCACCCAGCGGTTGACGAACGCCTGGTCGTACCGCCCGGTCGTGATGACCTCGTGCAGGATGCCCAGGATCAGCGCGAAGTCGGTGTGCGGCTTGGGTGCGATCCACTCGTCGGCCATGGCCGCCGTCGGGGTGCGCCGCGGGTCGACCACGACGAGCTTCGCGCCGGTGCGCTGCCGGCCGCGCAGCAGGTGCGCGAACGTGACCGGGTGGGTCTCGCCCTGATTCGTGCCGAGCATCAGGAAGTACCGCGCCGAGGCGAGATCCTCCTTGCCGGTGGACTCGTCCACGCCGTACCCGTTGGTGAAATTTCCCAGGCCGAACGTCGCGGCCAGCGCGTTGCCGCCGGCGTCGTTGCAGACCGGGCCGACGTCGGTGTCGTTGGGGCTGCCCAGCAGCGTGAACAGCCGGTGCACCAGGGAGCCGGTGCCGCGGGGGAGCCGCCCGCTCGTGCGGTTGGCGATCGCCCGCGCCTCGCCGGCGTCGCGCAGCGCGAGGAACTTGTCGGCGATGATGCCCAGCGCCTCGTCCCAGGAGATCGGGGCGAACGTCGAGTCCGGGTCGCCCTTGGCGCCGCCGGTGCGCTTCATGGGGCTGGTCAGCCGTAAGGGGTTGTACGCGAGCTGCACCATCATCGGGCCCTTGACGCACAGGTTGCCGTCCTGCACCGGGTCGTCCCGCTCGCCGAGGATGCCGATGACCCGCCCGGCCTTCAGGTTGACGGTGAGCCGGCACAGGCTGTTGCAGAACTGGCAGGCCCCGTGCACGACCGTGTCCGGTGCCAGCGCGGCCGACCCCTCCACGAAGTCGGGCATCGTCCCGCCGCTGGCCGATCCCGACGATCCGGGCGGGGCGCCCTGCGCCTCGTACGGCACCAGGGTCGGCAGCAGCGTGCCGGCCGCCGCGGCGCCGGCACCGCCCGCGAGGAGACGGCGGCGCGAGACCTGTCCGACCGGCTGCTGATCCGCTGCGCCCACGCCAACCCCCAGCGATCTCGCACCAATGGCAACGCCAAGCAGTCTCGCCAGCACGCCGCGCCATGGTCAACGTTCTTCAATGAATCTCGAATCAGCGACCGCCGGCCGGGCTTCGGGGCCGTCGGGGCGGCGTAACACCGCGGCGCGCCCGATCGCTGCTGTGTGTGGCACCGACCAGGCTCCGATGGGTCCGGCGCCACCGCCAACCGCGTCGGACCGGCCCGGGGGCGGCCGCACCCGCGGCCGCCCCCGGTCGCCGTCCGGGACCTGCTCCGGCGGGCGCCACACTCGGACGGCACCGCGCCGCCCGGTTTTGTCAGGCAGCTGATCAATGCCCTTTACCTGGTGTCTGTCCCGAATTGGAGGGTGCTGGCTAGCGTCCGGGCCGCTGGACTTGTTCCCCGAGAAGGGAAGAGCAGATGCACGTTCATCACCACGGCGGGGAGCCGCCGTCAGGGCCGGGAGCGGGACAGAGCCGGCGAGGCTTCCTGCGCACCGCCGCGCTGGCGGGCGCGGGGGCGGCGGCGCTCGGCGCGGTCGGTGCGACGCCCGCGTTCGCCACGGAGGGTTCCGACGGCAGCGCGAGCGGGTGGAGCGACGGCGTGGGCCGCTGGCGGCCCGACGCGGAGAGCCCGCAGTTCACGCTCGCCGTCATGCCCGACACCCAGTTCCTGTACTGGGGCAGCCAGAACAGCATCAACCGGGATCCGCAGGAGGAGTCCTTCCGCTACGTCATCAACAACAGCGGGAGCGACTCGGGCAACAACATCGTCTTCATGTCCCACCTGGGCGACCTCACCCAGGATGCCGACGCGTCGTCGTTCAAGGAGGTCGGCAAGGCATTCGACCTGCTCGACGCGCACGACGTCGCCTACAGCGTGGTGGCCGGCAACCACGACGTGAGCGGCGACGACACCCGCGGCTCGACGCCCTACCTGCAGACGCTGGGGCCGCAGCGGTTCAAGCGCGCGAAGACGTTCGCCGGGTCCGACCCGAGCGGGTACAACACCGCGCACATCTTCCGGGCGGGCGGTCAGGAGTGGCTGCTGCTGGCCATGGACTGGCGGATCTCGGCGCAGGGGTTCGCCTGGGCCAACCAGTTCATCAGGGACCACCCGAAGCTGCCGGTGATCGTCACCACGCACGAGATCGTCGGTTCCCTGTACGACGACAACGTGTACCCGTACCAGTACGGCGACGCCGACGACAACGCCGGGTTCTCCGCCTACGGCGACCAGGTCTTCCAGAAGCTCATCGCCAACAACGACCAGGTCTTCCTGACCCTCAACGGCCACTACTGGCCCCCGGGGCGCACGACCCGGCAGAACGCCGCCGGCAACGACGTCCACCTGCACATCACGAACTACCAGAACCGGTACTTCGGCGGCGCCGCCATGCTCCGGCTCTACCACTTCGACCTGGCCCGCAACACGATCGACGTCGAGACGGTCGCGCCGTGGATCCTGGCCCAGGACCCGGACAAGCGCAGCACGCTGGCCGCCCGGCAGGCGCGGCTGACCACACCCGTCGACTACTTCTCGATGTCGCTCGACTTCCGGCAGCGCTTCGCCAAGTTCGCCCCGGTGCCGGTCCGCTCGCCCCGCCCGGCCGACAAGCTGCTGGTGCCGGGCACCCTGGCGTACTGGCGCTTCGACGGCGGTGGCGCGAACGGCACCCCGGTCGCCGGGGACCTGAAGATCCGCGACCTGTCCGGGCACGGCAACGACCTGACCGTCCAGCCGGCCGGCGCCCCGGTCCCGGGCAGCCTGCGCGGCCAGGTCAGCAAGGTGACCGTCAGCGCCGAGAACGCGCCGAACGAGGTCGCCGTGAACCTCAAGGACGGCAACCCGTCGACCAAGTGGCTGGCGTTCGCCCGGTCCGGCTGGGTGGCCTACCAGCTGGCCAAGCCCGTCGCGGTGGTGTCCTACTTGCTGACCTCGGCCAACGACGCCCCGGGCCGCGACCCCAGGGACTTCACCCTGCAGGGCTCCAACGACGGCAACGCGTGGACCGACCTGGACCCGCGCACCGGGCAGACCTTCACCGGCCGGCTGGCCACCAACACGTACACCTTCACCAACACGACCGCCTACGGCTACTACCGGCTGAACATCACCGCGAACTCGGGCGAGCCGCTCGTCCAGCTCGCCGAGTGGGATCTCGGCGACGGCTCGAACCACGCGCTGACCTGGTCCGACGACTACCACCCCGACCAGCCCGGGCACGCCAGCCTGTCGTTCGCGGGCGGCAAGAACCCGCTGCACGGCGCCTACCTGACGACCGCCGCGAATGCCCCGCTCAACGCCGAGACGTTCGCCCGCGGGTACACCATCGAGGCGTTCCTGAAGATCCCGCTGGACTGGGACGGCACCAACAACGCCTGGATGGCGGTGCTCGGGCGCCGGGGCAAGGCCTCCGACGCCGGCAAGAGCGGCCGCAACACCGACCCGCAGGAGCCGGTCGCCACGCTCAGCATCTCCAACAACGGCCGCGAGCCGCAGTTCAACTGCTACCCGCTGAACCAGACCTATCCGACCACCAACTGGGGCCACGGCCTGCCCGAGGACACCTGGTGGCACGTGGCCGTGGTCAACGACGGCAAGCACACCGTGATGTACGTCGAGGGCAGCCCGGTGGTGGACAACCCGTCCACCGAGTCGACCGGTATCACCTCGCTCGGCCTGCCGTGGCTGCTGGGCGGCCACGAGTACGGCGGCAACATCGACCAGATCTTCCACGGCTGGATCGGCGACGTGCGGATCGTGAACCGCCCGCTCTCCGTCGAGCAGTTCCTGACCGGCAAGTAGCCGTCCCGGGCGACTCTCGTCCCGGGCGCTCCGTCCGGGACGCTCCGTCTCCGGGCCGCGTTGAACGATAAGTCGGGCGCTGGCGCGCCCGACTTATCGGACATATCACGATTTATCGCGATCCAATGCCGGGCGAGCGGTGCGACCATCCGGCTACGGGCCGGACCAGCCCTCCGCCAGCAGGTCGAAGACCGCGTTCATGGCGGCGAGCGGATCCGGGCCCATGCCCACGACGTCCGGGATCTCCAGCACATAGCGCGCCAGGGCGCGCAGGGCGGGGTCCGCCGCGTCGCGGCCGGCCTCGGCGGCGATGGCCTCGGCGAGCGCGCCCTCGCTGGCCGCCCACAGCTTGCGCTGGTAGTCGCGCAGGGCCGGGGTCGCCACGATCAGGTCGCGATACCGCCGAAGCTCCGGGCTCAGCTCGGTGGCGAACACTCCGCGCCCGGACATGAAGGCCCGCAGCGCATCCAGGATCGACGTGCCGGCCGGGCGGTCGCGGACCGTGGCGGTCAGCGCCTCGCGCCGCTGCGCGCCGTCGTCGAAGATCAGCGCCTCCTTGCCGTCCGGGACGTGCTTGAACAGCGTGGCGAGCGAGACGTCGGCCGCGTCGGCGATCTGGGCCACGGTCACCCCGTCGTAGCCGCGCTCGAGGAACAGCCGCAGCGCCGCGTCGGCCAGCGCCTGCCTGGTCTGCACCTTCTTGCGTTCCCGCCGGCCCACCGTGGTCATACCGCGACCTTACCACTCCGGTAGAACGACTCTGAAACTAGAGTGACTATGTTTTCAGAGTCATTCTAGATATGCTGACGGAGCGGACGGCACCCGCCGCCCCTCCACACCGGGAAGAGGTACCGGCAATGACCACCACGACGACCGCCCCGACCGGGGCCGGCGCCATCTCCACCCGCGCGATGTGGGCGATCCTGGGGCTGGTGCTCCTCGCCGACGCGCTCGACATGATCGACTCGACGATCACCAACATCGCCGCACCGACCATCGCCCGCGACCTGGCCGGCGGCGAGGGCCTGATCAAGTGGCTCGGCACCGCCTACATGCTGGCCATGGGCGTCCTGCTGGTCACCGGCGGCCGGCTGGGCGACAAGTTCGGCCAGCGCCGGCTCTTCCTGACCGGGATGGCGGGCTTCACCGCCGCCTCGGCCGTGGCCGGCCTGGCCCCCAACCCGGCCGTGCTGATCCTCGCCCGGATCGTGCAGGGCGCGTTCGGCGCGCTGCTCATCCCGCAGGGCGCGGCCATCATGACCAAGGCGTTCAGCCGCGACCTGCTGACCAAAGCGTTCAGCCTGTTCGGCCCGCTGCTCGGCCTGGCCACCGTCGGCGGGCCGGTCCTGGCCGGCTTCGTCATCGACGCCGACCTGTTCGGCCTGTCCTGGCGGCCGATCTTCCTCATCAACGTCGTCCTCGGCGTCGCCGGCCTCGCGATCGCCAGTCGGATCCTCCCCGCCGACGAGGGCGACCGGGCCACCGTCCTGGACGGCTGGGGCGCGGGCCTGCTCGCCGCGACGATGTTCGGCCTGCTGTACGGCCTGGTCGAGGGCTCCGCCAACGGCTGGTCCCCGGCGGCGATCCTCGCCGTGATCGGCGGGCTGGTGGCCTTCGTGCTGTTCGCCTACCGCCAGCGCACCGCGGCGTACCCCCTGATCAAGCCCTCGCTGCTGGGCAACCGCGGGTTCTCCTCCGGCCTGCTGACCGGCCTCGCCGTCTTCGCCGCCACCACCGGCCTGATCTACGTGCTGTCGCTGTTCATCCAGCAGGGCCTGCACGTCTCGCCGCGCAACGCCTCCTTCGCCCTGCTCCCGCTGACCCTGGGCATCATCGCCTCGGCGTTCGCCGCGATGGGCGGCCTGGTCGCCCGGCTCGGCCGTACCCTCATCTTCATCGGCCTGGCCGTGGTGCTCGCCGGTGGCGCCTGGATCCTCGCCCTGACCGTCACCGCCGGCACCGGCCTGAGCCTGTGGGCGCTCGCCCCCGCCCTGTTCGTGACCGGGGTCGGCATGGGCTGCTGCTACAGCACCGTCTTCGACGTCGCGCTCGGCGACATCGACCCCGACGAGGCGGGCAGCGCCAGCGGCTCGCTGAGCTCCGTCCAGCAGCTGGCCGCCGGCATCGGCTCGGCCGCCATCACCTCGATCTTCTTCCACGCCGCGGGCGCCGGCCTCGCCCACGCCGTCACGGTCACCCTGGTCGTCGCGCTGTGCCTCGTCGCGATCGGCTTCCCGCTCGTCACGCTCATGCCCCGCAATGCGCCGGCCGAGCCGGGGCCGGGCGGACATTGATGGACGACGGCCGTCACGATAAGGTTTGCTGAACGTGAACGGCCCTCGTTCAGTATTGGGGGCCCGACCGGGGGAGTGCGCCATGGGGCACGAGCGGGAATGGCGGGCGGCGCCCGGGACGTTCGAGCTCGGCACCGACGGGCCGGGCGCGATCGTGGTCGGCGTCGACGGCTCGGACTCGTCGCTGCGGGCCGCCGCCTATGCGGCCGGCCTGGCCCGCCGCCAGCGGTCCCGGCTCGTGGCGGTCTACGTGCGCGCCCTGCCCACCCCGATGCTGTCCATCGCCGACCGGTGCGGCGCCGCCGTCACCGCGGCGATCGCGGCCCAGGACGAGATCGAGACGGGACTGCGCGCCGCGGCCGGGGCGCGCGTCCCGCACCTGGACATCCCGGCCGAGCTCGTGGTGCGGCACGGGGATCCGTTCGCCGAGCTGACCGACGCCGCGATGGCGGTGCGGGCCGACGCCGTCGTCGTCGGCCGCTCGATGAGCGCCCGGCACCGCATCGCGGGCTCGCTCGCCGTCCGGCTGGTCCGGTCCGGCCGGTGGCCCGTCACCGTCGTGCCCTGATCGTCGCGTCCCGATCGCCCATGGTCGGTGTGCTCCGAAACATAACGCTCGAATATAAGCGCGTGATATAAAGTCGGCGTGTCGAAGATCCATCCGCCGGCGGAGCTCGACGGGGCCGCGCTGGCGAACAGCCTCGAGCGGGTCGTCTCGCTGCTGCGGCGGCTGGCGCTGGCCGATGGCATCTCACAGAGCAAGGCGACCACGCTGCGGACGCTGGAGACGTACGGTCCGTGCCGGCTGTCCGAGCTCGCGACTCTGGAGGGCGTCACGCAGCCGGCCATGACCCAGTTGGTGTCGCGCCTGGAGCTCGACGGCTACGCCGAGCGGCGCGCCTGCGCCGAGGACGCCCGGGTGGTGATGGTGCACCTCACCCCGGCCGGTGCGGACCTGCTGCGCCGGCGCCGCGACGCGCGCGCCCACCGGCTCATGGAACTGGCCGAACGCTTGACCGCCGACGACCGGGCCGCGCTGGCGGCCGCATCGTCCGCACTGGACCGACTCGTTGCCGCGCACCACACCGACCACCACAGGAGCACTCCCACATGAGCCACCAGCACGGACCCGTGACCGCCAGTCCCTTCCGGCAACCCAAAGCGGTGTGGGCGGTCGCGTTCGCCTGCGTCATCTCGTTCATGGGCATCGGCCTGGTCGACCCCATCCTGCCGGCGCTGTCGGTCAAGCTGCACGCCACGCCCAGCCAGGTGTCGCTGCTGTTCACCAGCTACCTGCTGGTGACCGCGGTCGCGATGCTCGGCACCAACCTGGTGTCCAGCCGCATCGGCCCCAAGCGGACGCTCATCGCCGGGCTGGTGCTCATCGTGGTGTTCGCCGGGCTGGCCGGCACCTCGCACAGCATCGGCGGCATCGTCGGCTTCCGGGCCGGCTGGGGCCTGGGCAATGCGCTGTTCATCGCCACCTCGCTCGCGGTCATCGTGGCGTCGGCGAGCGGCGGGTTCAGCGGCGCCATCATCCTCTACGAGACGGCCCTGGGCATCGGCATCGCGGTCGGCCCGCTGCTCGGCGGCACGCTCGGCGGGATCAGCTGGCGCGGCCCGTTCTACGGCGTGAGCGTGCTGATGTTCATCGCGCTCATCGCCACCATCACGCTGGTACCCAAGACTCCGACGCCCGCCCAGCGCACCTCGCTGGCCGCCCCGATCGCCGCGCTGCGCCACCGCGGCCTGCTGATCATGAGCCTGACGGCGGTGTTCTACAACTGGGGCTTCTTCACCATGCTGGGGTACGCCCCGTATCCGATGCATCTGTCCGAGCACAAGCTGGGCCTGGTGTTCACCGGCTGGGGCCTGCTGGTCGCCATCTTCAGCGTCGCCGTCGCCCCGCGCCTGCAGCGGCGCTTCGGCACGGCCAGGACGCTCTACGTCAACCTGTTCCTGCTCGCCGTGGTGCTCGCCGTCATCGCCGCGTTCACCGACTCGCCGACCACGGTCATCGTCGCCGTCATCGTCTGCGGCGCCTTCATCGGCGTCAACAACACCCTCACCACCCAGGCGGTCATGACGGTCGCGCCGGTACCGCGGCCGGTCGCCTCCGCGTCCTACGGCTTCGTGCGCTTCATCGGCGGCGGCGTCGCCCCCTACGCCGCCGGCAAGCTCGCCGACCACTTCAACATCCACGTCCCGTTCTACGTCGGCGCCGCGGCCTTCCTCATCGCGATCGCGGTGCTGGCCACCGGCCACCGCATCCTGACCGACGCCGAGACGGCGGCGGATGCGCCGGCCGCGCAACCGCAGGAGGCGCCCGCCGAGGTCGTCACCGTCGGGCGTACCGGCGAGGCGAACGGCAACCCGCCGATCGTCGTCGCCGTCGACGGCGGCCCGGCCGCCGCCGCGGTCACGGCCGCGGCCGTCGACCTGGCCGCCCGGCTGCACGCGCCGGTGGAGCTGCTGCATGTCCACGAGATCGCCGTCGTCGGCGAGGAGGCCGTCGACCGGGAGAGCTACGAGCAGGCCCGCGACCGGGTCCAGGCGTACCTGCGGGATCTGGAGGCGGCCGGGGTGCCCGCGTCCGGCCACATCCTGCGCAGTGTCGCCGACCACGGGCATGCCGGCAGCCTGATCGCCGGGTACGCCAAGGAGGTCAACGCCCAGCTCATCGCGATCGGCAGCCCGGCGCACACCGGCGTGGCCCACCTGCTCGACGGCAGTGCCAGCCAGCGGCTGATCACCGAGGCCGCCTGCCGCGTGCTGATCGTCCCGCCGGAGCCCGACCGGGCGATCGCCTCCGACGGGCAGCCCGCCATGCGCTGACTGGCCCGGGCGTGGCCGCCTGCGCCCTGCGGGTGGCTCTGCGCCGTCGGCGTTTCGATCGTGGCGGGTGCCAGCCTGGCGCCCGCTGCGCCGGTTGCGCCCGCTGCGCGGGTTGCCCGCGTTGCGCCCGCTGCGCCCGCTGCGCCCGCTGCGCGGGTTGCGTTCGTTGCGCTCGCTGCGACCGGAAGTCTCCGCGATCATGCGGACTCGCGGCCGTTCACCCGGGTTTTTCATGATCGCGGAGACATCGTGTACTCGTGGGTACCGTAAGTCTCCGTGATCATGGAAAAGCGTTGGTGTCGGCGGTGATGGGTGCATGATCGCGGAGACTTGTGGCTGGCCAAGTTGTGGCAAGAGCGGAATATGGGACATTTACTCCGTCAGGGTATAAGTCCGAAAAGTCGTGGCGCGGAGCGCCCGACTTTTCGTGTCGCTCATGGGCGCCGGCGACCTGCCGGCCGCGCTGGAGGCGTTCCGGGAGTCGCTGGAGCCCGGATCTACCTGCCCCGGCTGGCCGAACTCGCCGATGTGTTTTAAGGATGGTTTAGATCGCTATCGGGTACGGCCGGGCGGCGCCTACCATACCGGCGGCCGTCTTGATGGGGAGTGATCCGTGTCGTACACCGTGTTCAGCGAGCCCGCCGCCGGCCCGCCGCCGCGCCCCGGCCTGCTCGGGCGGCTCGGCAAGCGGGCCGTGTTCGCCGGCGTGGCCGTCGTCGCGGTTGCCGTCGCGGCCGTGGCCGTGTACCTGACCGGCGCCGCCGCCGATCCGGAACCGTCCAGTGCGGACAGTGCCCTCGCCGCCGCCTCACCCTCGGCGGCACAAGTCGAGTCGTCCGGCGCTCCGGCGTCCGCGCCCGCGTCGGCGGTACCGTCGGCCAGCGGGAAGCCTTCGAGCGCCGCCCCGCCGGCGGTTGCCGCCGGCGGCTGGGTCCCCATCGACCGCGCGGCCTGGCAGGCGCAGGTCGACGCGTACAAGGCGACGCAGACCGACCCCGTCCCGGCCGGCGTGGGCAACCTCGCGGAGTTCCGGGCGGACTGCCAGTACAGCCACTCGCTGGCCGACGACCCGATCGTCTTCCCCGGCCTGCCGGGCGCCTCGCACATGCACTCGTTCGTCGGCAACGAGGCCGCCAACGCCAGCACCGCGCCCGCGGACCTGACGAAGTTCACCGCCACCACCTGCAAGCCGACCCAGGACCACTCCGCCTACTGGGTGCCGACCCTCTACGACAACGCCACCGGCAAGCCGGTGGAGACGACGGGCTTCCGGGTGTACTACCGCTCGCTCATGAACACCTCGGCCGGCCAGATGCCGATGCCCAACGGCCTGCGCATGATCTCCGGCGACGCCAAGAAGCAGGAACCGACCCCGCGCGGGGCCCGGGGCCAGTTCTACTGCGCCTTCTACGGCCCGGGCGACCTCGACGGCGTCGCCCGCAGCAGCAACGGCAACTGGCCGATCTGCGGCGGCAACGCCACACTGCACTTTATGCTGCAGTTCCCGGACTGCTGGGACGGCCAGCACCTGGACAGCCCCAACCACAAGGACCACGTGGCCTACGGCGCCGGCAACGCCTGCCCGGCCAGCCACCCGGTGAAGATCCCGGCGATCACCTTCGACATCCAGTACGGCGCGAAGGGCACCCCGGAGGGCTACTACCTCTCCTCCGACAAGGAGGGCAAGAGCGCCTCGTCGATGCACGGCGACGCGTTCGTGATGTGGGACGTCACCACCATGAACAAGCGCACCAAGAACTGCATCCTCCAGCGCCGCACCTGCGACGACTTCGGGTATCAGGTCTAGCCGCGCGCGGTGGGCGTGGTTGCTTGTTGCGCCTTCGGCGCAGTGGGTGCTGCCCCTTGTTGCGCCTTTGGCGCGGTGCGTGGGGCTTCTTGTTGCGCCTTTGGCGCGGTGGTTGGGGTTTTTGTTGCGCCTTTGGCGCAGGGGCTGGGGTCCGAAAGCTAGCCACGCGCGACTTCGTCGCGGCGCTGTGTCTGGGGGGTTCCCACCCCAGGCCCCCCATGGCCGCTGCGCGGCCACTTTTGCTGCGCTGCGCGCCCCTGGCGTCTTGGGCGCTGCCCCTTGTTGCGCCTTTGGCGCGGTGGTTGGGGTTTGTTGTTGCGCCTTTGGCGCAGGGGCTGGGGTCCGAAAGCTAGCCACGCGCGACTTCGTCGCGGCGCTGTGTCTGGGGGGTTCCCACCCCAGGCCCCCCATGGCCGCTGCGTGGCCACTTTTGCTGCGCTGCGCGCCCCTGGCGTCTTGGGTGCTGTCGCCTGTTGCGCCTGCGGCGCAGTGGGCGCCGTTTGCTTGTTGCGCCTTTGGCGCTGTGGTTGGTGCCCACGGCGGCGCGTTGCGCGTGGCGCTCGGCGCGTGGCGCGTTGGGGGTGGGCAGGGGCTTGGCCCTGGCCCACCCCCCCGAGGGTGGTTAGGCCGGGGTTTCGGCGGTGGCGGTCAGGATCGCGCGGGCGAGGATGTGGCTGGTGATGGTGAAGCCTAGGACGGCGGGGGGGGGGCATCCGGGGCCACGCCGATGGAGTCGA
Organism: Dactylosporangium sp. CA-092794; assembly: GCF_050948465.1. Lineage (NCBI taxonomy): Bacteria > Bacillati > Actinomycetota > Actinomycetes > Micromonosporales > Micromonosporaceae > Dactylosporangium > Dactylosporangium sp. CA-092794. Next base: position 4,390,170 of record NZ_CP192044.1, read on the forward strand.
CGTCGAGGGCGTGGACGACGATCACGTAGCGGTGTGGGCCGTGGCCGGGTGGCGGGGCGGCGCCGATGAAGCGGGCGGCGCGGGCGTCGTTGGGTAGCTGGAACGCGGTCGGCAGGCCGGAGCCGGTGTCGTCGCCGTCGCCCTCGGGGAGGCTGGTGACGGTGGCGGGGATGTCGGCCACGGCCCAGTGCCAGAAGCCGGAGCCGGTGGGCGCGTCCGGGTCGTAGATGGTGACGGCGTAGCTCCTGGTGCCCTCGGGGGCGCCGGTCCACGACAGTTGCGGCGAGACGTCCTTGCCGCCGGGGATGCCGAAGATGCCGGACATCTGCGCGGCGCCGAACGGGGCGCCGTCGGTGACGGTGGTACTGGTGACCGTGAAGGTCGCCGCCTCGGGCAGGCGGGCGAACGGGTCGGCCGGCGAGCTGGCCCGCCGCTGGTCGGCCGAGGGCGGGCCGGCCCGCGACTACGTCGGCGAGCACCGCGCGCTGGAGGAAGCCGCGCTGGCCCGGGACGCGGACACCGCGGCCGCGCTGCTGGAGCGGCACGTCTCGCTGACCGTGGCCGGTCTCGGCGCCGGCGCGGAGCGGTGAGGAACCTCGGCTGGAGCGGCACGTGTCGCTAACTGTGGCCGGGCCCGCGGTCCGGCCGGCGAGGGCCGGGAGGAGTCGGCCGGGAGCGGTGCGGAACCACGGCGCGTCGGCGAGGATCGCCACTGCATGAGACAGCTGCTCCGGCTCGTGGTGCTGTGCGCCACGCTGACCGCCTGCACCGGCGCGCCCAACCCGCCCCGGCCGGTGCCGTCGCCGACGTTCGTCGCGGCCGGTGAATGCCCGCATCCGGCCGCGACCGCGACGACCGGGCAATCCGGCATCGGTGTCGGCTCTCCGGACGCCCCGGCGATCGGGCCGCTGACCTTTCACCCGTATTCGTACCAGCCCGGCTTCGTCACAAAGATGATCATCTATGCCGTGCGGGACCAGCCGCGGGCCGTCGCGCTCACCGGCCGGCGGTGCACGGATGGCCGGCCGTTGCGGTTCTGGTACGGCCGCAACGACCTGCCGCCGGCTCCGCCGCTGAGCGAGCAGCGGCTGCAGAGCCTCGGCGACCTCACCCAGGAGCTCCCGCCGGTCGCCGCCGGCGTGGCCCACACCGGTTACGTGCTGTTCAGCGGGGCCGGGCAGTGGGCGATCGCGGTGGAGGAGGGCGACCTCACCCTCGGCGTGCTGCTGGTGACGGTCAGGCCGGGATGAGGACGCCGTCGATGCGGCGGGGCAGGCCCGTGGTCGCGTCGCGCAGCTCCGCCGGCAGCGCGGCCTCCGGCGCGTCCTGCCAAGTGAGCGGGCGGAGGAAGCGGCGGATCGCGGTCGCGCCGACCGAGGTGTGCAGCGAGTTGCTCGCCGGCCAGCCGCCGCCGTGGTGCTGGGCCCAGGAGACCGCCACGCCGGTCGGGTAGCCGTTGTAGACGATCCGGCCGGCCCGCTCCTCCAGCGCCCGCTGCGCGGCCGGTTCCAGGGCCGGCTCGCCCGGGCCGGTGTGCAGCGTAGCGGTGAGCGACGACGGCAGCCGGCGCAGGGCCGTGGCCAGCGATACCGGGTCGCGGTAGCGGACCACGACCGCGACGGGGCCGAACGTCTCCTCGAGCATCCGGTCGGTGAGGTCGGCCTCGTCGACCTCCAGCAGCTCCGCGGCGATGCCCGGCGCTTCGGGCCGCCCCGCGGCGACCCGGGCGGTGCCGGCCTGCGCGGCCAGCTCCTCGACCCCGCGGCCGAACGCGGCGGCGATACCGGCGTTGAGCATGACCGCCGCCGGCTTGTCGCGCACCGCCGCGGCGGTCGCGGCGACGACCGCGTCGCCGGCCGGGCCGGAAGGGACGAACGCCAGGCCGGGCTTGGTGCAGAACTGCCCGGCGCCGAGGGTGAACGAGTCGGCGAAGCCGGCGCCGATGGCGGCGGCGCGCTCCCCGGCGGCGGCCTCGGTGACGACCATCGGGTTGACGCTGCCGAGCTCGCCGTAGAACGGGATGGGCGCCGGCCGCTCGGCGATGAGCGCCATGAGGGCCTCGCCGCCGCGCTGGGAGCCGGTGAAGCCGACCGCGGTGATCGCCGGGTGCCGGACCAGCCGGGCGCCGGCGGCGCGGCCGAAGACGAGCTCGACGGTGCCCTCCGGTGCGCCGGCCGCGGCGGCGGCCGCGCGGAGGAGGTCGGCGCACAGCCGGGATGTGGCCGGGTGGGACTCGTGCGCCTTCACCACGACCGGGCAGCCCGCGGCCAGGGCCGAGGCGGTGTCGCCGCCGGGGACGGAGAACGCGAGGGGGAAGTTGCTGGCGCCGAACACGGCGACCGGCCCGGTCGCCACCAGCATCCGGCGCAGGTCCGGCCGCGGGCCCATGGGGGTCGGGCCGGCGTGGTCGATGGTGGCCTCCAGGAAGCCGCCCTCGTCGACGACGCCGGCGAAGAACCGCAACTGATAGCACGTCCGGGTCAGCTCCCCGCCGAGGCGGGCGGGGCCGAGCGCGGTCTCCGCGTCCGCCGTCGCGACGATCGCGTCGCGGCGGGCCTCCAGCGCGTCGGCCATGGCGCGCAGCAGGTCCGCGCGCCAGCGCCGGTCGCGTTCGCGGATGCCGCGGTAGGCCACCGCGGCCCGGTCGCAGGCGGCGTCGACCTGCTCGTCGGTCGTCTCGGGGCCGACCACGGCGAGGACCTCGCCGGTGCGCGGGTCGATGCTGTGCACGTCCGTCATGGGTTCCTTCCGCAGCTGTCAGCAGGCTCGGGGTGGTCGGGGCCGGAAGCGGGTGCTGGGCGGAGTTGCCCGGCGGGCTCGGGGTGGTCGGGGCCGGAAGCCGGCGCTGGGCGGAAGCCGCCCAGCAGGCCCAGGGTGGCCGGGGCCGCGAGGGGGCGCTCGGTGAACGCCCCCAGGTCCGTCTCGGTCACCGCGCGCCCGCACGCGTGCGCCGTCACCGCCGCCACGCCGGCGCCGCACACCCGGCCCTGGCACCAGCCCATGCCGGTGCGGGTCAGCAGCTTCACGGTCCGCGCGTCGGTGGCGCCGAGCTCGCGGACGGCGTCCCGCACCGCGCTCACCGGCACCTCCTCGCAGCGGCAGGCGAGCACGTCATCGCCCAGGTCCTCGACGAGGTACCGCGGCACGGGGTGGACGGCGTGCAGCGCGCCGGCGAAGCGCCGTAGCGCCGCGCGGCGGGCGAGGAGGGCGCGCGGCACCGGCGCTCCGGCCGCCGCGTGGCCCGCGATCCGGCCCTCCACCACGGCCAGGTCCGCGCCGCCGATGCCGGTCGGTTCGCCGGCCGCCCAGACCCCGGCGACGCTCGTGGCCTGGGTGGCGTCCACGGCGACGACCAGGCTGCCGTCGGCGCCGATCGCGGTCGCGCAGCCCGCCTGCAGCGGCAGCTCGAGCCGCGGCGTGAAGCCCCAGCCGACGGCGAGCACGTCGCAGGCGACGGTCCGGGTCGTGCCGGGGCGGACCCGGCCCCGCCGGTCGAGGCGGGCTACCTCGACCGCCTCGAGCCGGTCGGCGCCGAGTGCCCGCACGACCGCGTGCCGGCGAAGATACGGGGTGCGGTGGCGGAGCAGTTGGGCGGCGTAGCCGAGGCCCTCGCCCAGCTTCGCGGCCGACGACGCCAGGGCGCGCGGGTGGCGGGCCAGGCCGGCCGGCGAGCCGGCCTCGGCGACGAGCGGCACCCGCGCCCCGGCGGCGAGCAGCCCGGCGGCGACGGGCAGCAGGAACGGCCCGGTGCCGGCCACCACCACGCGCCGCCCGGCGAGCACGCCGTGGGACTTGAGCAGCGCCTGCACCCCGCCGCCGGCCATGACCCCGGGCAGGTCCCAGCCGGGGAAGGGCAGCTGCCGGTCGTAGGCGCCGGTGGCCAGGACGAGCCGCCGCGCCCGCACGACGGCCGTGACGGACGACCGGGCCGGCTCGTCGCCCACCACGCAGGTCAGCGACCAGCCGCCGGCGTCGGGCACCACCGTCTGCACGTGGTGGCCGGTCCGCAGGAGGGGCTCGGTGCGGTGCCGCAGCCGTGCGAAGGTGCTCCAGCCGTGGTACAGCCGGAGGTCGGGCGCACCGCCGTGGCGCCAGTACTGCCCGCCCGCGCGGTCGCCCGCGTCGAGGAGCACCACCGAGGCGCCGGCCCCGAGGGCTGAGGCCGCGGCGGCGAGACCGGCCGGGCCGGCCCCGACGACGGCGATGTCGGCGTCGGTGTCGGTGTCGGTGTCAGCAGGCGAGGTCATCGCGGCCGGCTCCTTCCTGGCTCCGCACGACGTCGCCGGGCCGGGCTTCGGCCAGGCAGGCCCGCACCGAGGGGCGCCCGTTGACGGTGACCAGGCAGTCGAAGCAGATCCCGATGCCGCAGAACAGCCCGCGCGGCCGGCCCTCCCGCCGGGTCGTGCGCCAGGACCGCACGCCGGCGGCGGTCAGCGCCGCGCCGATCGTCCAGCCCTCCCGGCACGAGACCTCCCGGCCGTCGAAGCTGATCGTGAAGCTCATGCCGGCACCTCGGCGAAGCGCTCGGGCCGGAACGGGTGCAGCGGCAGGTCGGCCGGCTCGCCGCGCAGGCTCTGCGCGATGAGCCGCCCGGTCGCGGCGGACAGCCCGATCCCGGCGCCCTCGTGGCCGCAGGCGTGCCACAGCCCGGGCGCGCGCGGGTCGGGGCCGATGATCGGCAGGTGGTCGGGACAGTACGGCCGGAAGCCGCGATACGCGCGCAGGGCCACCACGCCGGCGAGGAACGGGAACAGCCGCACCGCGGCGGCGGCGAGCCGGCGGATGGCCTCGGGGGACCACGTGCGGTCGAAGCCGACGCGCTCGCGGGTCGCGCCGATGAGGACCGTTCCGGACGCGGTGCCCTCGACGACCGGCGAGGCCTGCAGCCCGGCGTCGTCGCTGGCCACGTCGGCGACGTAATCGGCGAAATACACCTTGTGGCGCACCACCCGCGGCAGCGGCTCGGTGACGAGGATGAACCCGCGGCGGGGCGCGACCGGGACCGGCGCCCCGGCCAGCTCCGCGACCGCGCCGGCCCAGGTGCCGGCGCAGTTGACGACCGCGCCCGCGGCCAGGGTGTGCCGCGGGGTCCGCACCCCGGTGACCCGGTCCCCGGCGCGGAGGAACTCGGTCACCGGCTCGCCGAACAGTGTGGTCGCGCCGGCGTCGCGGACCAGCCGCAGCAGCAGCGCGGTCGCGAGCATCGGCTGCACCTGCATGTCCTGCGGGTAGCGGAAGCCGCCGGCGAGGCCGGCGGCGATGTTGGGCTCGTGGTCGCGCAGGCCGTCCGCGGTCACCGGCTCCGCCGTGACGCCCGCGGCCGCCTGGTGCGCGGCCAGGCCGGCCAGGGCCGTCAGGGTCGTGTCCGAGGCGGCCACGACGAGCCCGCCCTTCGGGTCGAGCTCGGCCCGCGCGCCGAAGGTCGCGCCGCCGACCGGCACGCCGGCCATCGCCCGCCACAACTCGTTGGACAGCAGTGCGAGGTCGAGCTCCGGGCCGGGCTCCTTGTCGGAGACGAGCAGGTTGCCCTCGCCCGCGCCGGTGGTGCCGCCGGCCAGCGGCCCGCGGTCGACGACGCAGACGCTCAGCCCGGCGCGCACGGCGTGGTAGGCGCAGGCGGCGCCCACGATGCCGGCGCCGACGATCACGACGTCGAAGTTCACACCCGCCCCTTCGGAAAGTGGTAGGCGCAGGCGGCGCCCACGATGCCGGCGCCGACGATCACGACGTCGAAGCTCACACCCGCCCCTTGGGAAGTTGCCAGTAACAGTGCCATGTGACATTGTACAGACCATGACTGTCGAGCGCATTGCCTGGCACGGCGTCCTCGTGGCGACGGCGCTGCCGCTGACCGACGATCTCGCGGTCGACTTCGACCGCTATGCCGAGCACGTGGCGTGGCTCGCCGCCGAGGGCTGCGACGGCGTGACCCCCAACGGGTCGCTGGGGGAGTATCAGACGCTCACCCCGCAGGAGCGCTCCCAGGTGGTCCGCACGGCCGTCGCCGCCGCGCCGCCGGGCTTCACGGTCATGCCGGGCGTCGCCGCCTACGGCTCCGCCGAGGCGCGCCGCTGGGCGCAGGACGCGGCGGAGGCCGGCTGCGCCGCCGTGATGCTGCTGCCGCCCAATGCCTACCGGGCCGACGAGCGCGCCGTCGTCGCGCACTACCGCGCCGTCGCCGAGGTGGGGCTGCCGATCGTGGCGTACAACAACCCCATCGACACCAAGGTCGACCTCACTCCCGAGCTGCTCGCCCGGCTGCACGGCGAGGGCCTGATCGTCGGGGTCAAGGAGTTCTCCGGCGACGTGCGCCGCAGCTACCGCATCGCCGAGCTGGCGCCCGGGCTCGACGTGCTCGCCGGCGCCGACGACGTGACCCTCGAGCTGGTCCTGGCCGGCGCGCCCGGCTGGGTGGCCGGCTACCCGAATGCGCTGCCGCGCAGCTGCGCCGAGCTGTTCCGGGCGGCCCGCGCGGGCGACCTGGCCACGGCCCTGCCGCTCTACCGGGCACTGCACCCGCTGCTGCGGTGGGACTCGCGCACCGAGTTCGTGCAGGCGATCAAGCTGTCGATGGACCTCGTCGGCCGCTACGGCGGCCCCTGCCGGCCGCCGCGCCTGCCGCTCGTGGCCGAGCAGGAGCTGGCCGTGCGGGAGGCCACCGAGAAGCTCGCCGCCGCCGGACACCGGTGACCGATGCGCGCCAGCAGGGTCTTCGCGGCCGTCGACTCGCACACCGAGGGCATGCCCACCCGCGTCATCACCGGCGGCGTGGGCGTCATCCCCGGCGCCAGCATGGCCGAGCGCCGGCGGTACTTCCTGGAAAACCTCGACCACCTGCGCACGCTGCTGATGTATGAGCCGCGCGGGCACGGCGCCATGAGCGGCGCGATCCTGCAGCCGCCCACCCGCCCCGACGCCGACTGGGGGGTGCTGTACGTCGAGGTGAGCGGCTGCCTGCCGATGTGCGGCCACGGCACGATCGGCGTGGCCACCGTGCTGGTCGAGACCGGCATGGTCACCGTCACCGAGCCGGTCACCGAGATCCGCCTCGACACCCCCGCCGGGCTGGTCGTGGCCGAGGTGCGGGTCAGCGACGGCCACGCCGACGCGGTGACGCTGCGCAACGTGCCGTCGTTCGCGCACGCGCTCGACGCCGTGGTCGAGACCAAGACCTTCGGCCCGGTGCGCCTCGACGTCGCCTTCGGCGGGAACTTCTACGCCATCGTCGACCTCGACGCCCTCGGCATCCCGTTCACCCCGGCCGAGGCGCCGGTGCGCCAGCGCATGCTCGACGCGGGCCTCGAGCTCATGGACGCGGTCACCGAGCAGCTCGCCCCGGTGCACCCGGAGCAGCCGGAGATCGCCGGCTGTCACCACGTCTACCTCACCGCGCCCGGCTCGGACGCGGTCACGTCCCGGCACGCGATGGCGATCCACCCGGGCTGGTTCGACCGCTCGCCCTGCGGCACCGGCACGTCCGCCCGCATGGCCCAGCTGCACGCCCGCGGGGAGCTGGCCGTCGGCGCCGACTTCGTCAACGAGTCGATCATCGGCAGCCGGTTCGTCGGGCGGCTGGCCGGCACGACCACCGTCGGCGGCCGGCCCGCCGTCCTGCCCACCGTGACCGGCCGGGCCTGGATCACCGGCATGGGGCAGTATCTGCTCGACCCCACCGACCCGTTCCCGGCCGGCTTTCTGCTGTGATGGCCGCATGAACGGGACCTTCGAGCCGCTCGCCATCGACGGGCGCCCCAGCGTGCGCGGCCAGGTCATCCACGCCCTGCGGGCCGCGCTGATCGCCGGGCAGATGCGGCCGGGGGAGGTGTACAGCGCACCCGTGCTCGCCGCGCGCTTCGGCGTGTCGGCCACGCCGGTGCGGGAGGCGATGCTGGAGCTGGTCAAGGAGGGGCTCGTGCTCACCGTGCCGAACAAGGGCTTCCGGGTGCGCGAGCTCTCCGACCGCGAGCTGGACGAGATCACCGAGATCCGGATGCTGCTGGAGATCCCGGCCGCCGCCCGCGCGGCCGGCGCCGCCGCCCCCGCCGACCTGGCCCGGCTGCGCCCCGTGGCCGAGGCCGTGGTCGGCGCGGCCGGGCGCAAGGACCTCATCGGGTATCTCGACAACGACCGCCGCTTCCACCTCGGCCTGCTGGCGCTGGCCGGCAACGAGCAGCTGGTGGCCATGGTCGGCGAGCTGCGCGCCCGCACCCGGCTGTTCGGCCTGCAGCGCCTCGCCGACTCCGGCGAGCTGAGCGCGTCCGCGCGGGAGCACGTGCGCATGCTGGAGCTCATCGCGGCGGGCGAGACGGCCGAGCTGGAGCGGCTGATGCGCCGGCACATCGGGCACGTCCGGGGCAGCTGGGCCGGGCGCGACGAACCGGGCCCGTCGTGACCGCCCCCGTCATGACCGCACCCGTGGCCCTCTCGGCGATCGTGCTGCCCGACCGGCACCCGCCCGCGGCGTTCCTGGCCGACGTCGCGGAGGCCGAGCGGGCCGGCGTGCGCACGGTGTGGACCTACGACCACCTGATGTGGCCCGCGCTGCGGGACGGTCCGTGGTACGGCTGCGTGCCGCTGCTGGCCGCCGCCGCGACGACCACCGGCCGGGTGCGGCTGGGCAGCCAGGTCGCGACGCCCAACTACCGCCATCCGGTGCCCTTCGCCAAGGAGCTGATGACGCTCGACCGGCTCAGCGGCGGGCGGCTGGAGGTCGGCCTGGGCGCCGGCGTCGAGGGGCCGGACGCCGCCGTGCTCGGCGACCCGCCCCGCGGCCGGCGCGAGCGCACCGACCGCTTCGCCGAGTGGCTCGGGCTGCTCGACCGGCTGCTGCGCGAGCCGGTCACCACCGTGCGCGGCGAGCGGTACACCGCCGTCGAGGCCCACCAGCTGCCCGGCTGCGTGCAGGCGCCCCGGGTGCCGTTCACGGTCGCCGGCACCGGGCCGCGGGCCCTTGCCCTCGCCGCGCGGTACGGCCAGGCCTGGGTCACCTACGGCCCGTACGGCCCGCAGGTCGAGCCGGACGACTGGTTCGCCGCACTGACCGAGCAGTCCCGCCGCCTCGACGAGGCCCTCGCCGAGCAGGGCCGGGACCGCGGCGAACTGCGCCGGATCGCGCAGTTCGCCCTCGACGTGCGGTGGCCCTTTACCGATCCGCGGCGCTACGCCGACACCCTCGGCCGCCTGGCCGGGCTCGGCTTCGCCGAGGTGACCGTGCACTGGTGCCGCCCGGACGGGCGCGGCCTGCCCGCCGCCGCCCTGCCCTGGGTCGCCGCCGCGCATGGTCTGTGAGCCGGTCAGCGGGTGGTGAGGGCGCGGGCGAAGAACAGCAGGTTGGCGGGGCGCTCGGCGAGGCGGCGCATGAAGTAGCCGTACCAGTCGGTGCCGTACGGCACGTACGTGCGCACCCGGTACCCGTCGGCGGACAGGCGCCGCTGCTCGGCCGCGCGGATGCCGTAGAGCATCTGGAACTCGTAGGAGTCCGGCGCCCGGCCGGCCGCGGCCGCCGCCCGCCCGGCCGAGGCGATCATCCGGGGGTCGTGGCTGGCGACCATCGGGTAGCCCCGGCCGTCCATCAGGATCCGCAGGCACGCCTCGTAGGCGCGGTCGACGTCGCGCTTGTCGCGCAGCGCCACCGACGGCGGCTCGCGGTAGGCGCCCTTGACCAGCCGCACCCGCGAACCGGCGCCGGACAGCGCGCGGGCGTCGTCCGGGGTGCGGTGCAGGTAGCTCTGCAGCACCGCGCCGGTGCCGGGATGGTGCTCGCGCAGCGCGGCGAGGACGGCCAGGGTGGAGCCGACCGTGGAGGAGTCCTCCATGTCGAGCGTCATCGTCGTGCCGGCGCCGGTCGCGGCCGCGGCGACCGCCTCCGCGTTGGCCAGGGCCAGGTCGTGACCGCCGGGCAGCGCCTGGCCGAAGGCAGACAGCTTCACCGACACCTCGACCGCACCGCCCAGCCCGGCCGCGCCGATGGCCTCGAGCGCGCGCAGGTAGGCGTCGCGGGCCGCGGTGGCCTGGGCCGGGGCGGTGACGTCCTCGCCGAGGTGGTCGAGGGTGACGCTCAGCCCGTCGCCGGTCAGCCGGCCGGCCGCGGCCATCGCGTCGGCCAGCCGCTCGCCGGCGACGAACCGGTCGACGACCCGGCGGGTGGGCGGTGCCGCCACGACCAGCCGGCGCAGGCGCGGGCTGCGGGAGGCGGCCAGCAGGGTGCCGCCGAGCAGGGTCACAGCACGACCCCGCCCTGCACGACGGTGCGCCGCTGCGGCCCGGCCCACAGCACGGCCGGGTCGCGCAGCGGGTCCCCGTCGACGATGAGCAGGTCCGCGACGCAGCCCTCGCGGACCCGGCCGAGGTCGGCCCGGCCGAGCAGGTCGGCGTTGACCGACGTGGCCGAGCGCAGCGCGGCCGCCGGGCCGTCCACCTCGACCTGCAGCCGCAGCCCATTGAGCTGCTCGTCCTCCAGCACGCCCATGAGGTCGGTGCCGAAGCCGACCCGCACGCCGGCGGCCCGGGCCAGCTCGACCGCCGTCCGGCCGGCCGCCAGCACCTCGCGGTTCTTCTGCCGGGACACCGCCGGCATGCCGAGGTCGGCGCCGCGGCGGTCCATCGCGTCGTAGGCGGCCAGGGTCGGCACGAGGAACGCCCCGGCCGCCGCCATCGCCTCGGCCGTGGCGGCGTCGAGGAGGTTGCCGTGCTCGACGCTGCGGACCCCGTTGTCGATCGCGTGCCGGATCGCCTCGGGGGAGTAGGCGTGCGCGGCGACGTAGCTGCCGCGGCGGGCCGCCTCCGCGGTGACCGCCCGGATCTCCTCCGCGGAGTACTGCGGGACGCGGATCGGGTCGGTCAGCGACACCACCCCGCCCGACGTCATGATCTTGATGGCGTGGGCGCCCCGGCGGAACCGGTCGCGGACCGCGCGGCGCAGCGGGTCGACGCCGTCGACGACCTCGACCGAATGCGATCCGCAGCCGCAGACCTCGCTGTCGGCGGCGCGGACGTCGCCGTGACCGCCGGTCTGGCTCAGCGCCGCACCCGTCCACAGGTAGCGCGGGGCGGGCAGCAGCCCCTCGGCGATCGCCCGGGCCAGCCCGGCGTCCCCGCCGGCCGGGTCGCGCACGGTGGTGAAGCCGCGCGAGAGCGCCGCGCCCAGCCGGCGGGCCGCGGCCAGCGCCACGTAGCTCAGCGGCCGCGACTCCAGCGCCAGCATGTCCAGGTCGATGCCGTAGGCGTGGCAGTGCGCGTCGATGAGGCCGGGCAGCACGGTGCGGCCCCGGGCGTCGAGCACCCGGTCGGCCGGCCGCGGCGCGCCGCCGACGGCAACGATGCGCCCGTCCGCGACGTGCACCGGCCCCTCGACGAGGCCGTCCGACTCTCCGTCGAAGACCGCCGCGTTGACGATCGACAGCGTGCTCATGCGGCCGCCCCGCGCAGCCGGGCCGTGGCCGCCTCGTCGACGGCGAAGGTCGCCGGGTCGACGACCACGCCGTACTCGCGCTCAGCGGCGCCCGCGGAGACGAACCCGTTGCGCACGTCGGCGGCGACCCGGGCCGGTTCGCGCCGCAGCGGGTCGCCGTAGCCGCCGCCCCCGCCGGTGTTGTTCACCAGCACCTCGCCCGCCTGCAGCCGGTTGTAGCTGCCGCCCTGCACCACCTCGCGCTCGGTGCCGGGGTTGAGCACGATGTGGTTGTTGTCGCCCTCGCGGCCGCCGGCGATCGCCCACGGCTTGGTCCTGGTCTTGTAGACCAGGCAGATGCCGGTGGACGGGGCGGTGAACCGGTAGGACCGGCCCACGCCGACGCCGCCCCGGTATCGGCCCGCGCCGCCGGTGTCGGGCCGGTAGCCGTACCACTCGATGAACATCGGGGATTTGGTCTCCAGCACCTCGACGGGGTTGTTGCGGCAGCCGGGCTCCGAGAGGTGCATGATGCCGTCCGCGCCGTCGCCGCCGGCGTGCGCGCCGAAGCCGACCGCCTCGTTGGTGGCCTCCAGCCACGCCTCGCCGTTGCGCGGGTTGACGCCCAGCCCCATCATCGAGCAGACGTCGCCGCCGGAGCAGGCCGGGACGATGTCGGGCATGCCCTGGGCGAGGGCCTTGAGCACCACCTCGCCGCCGATGAGGCCGGTCCACAGGGTGAAGGTCGGCATCGGCGGTACCGCGTGCATGACCGACCCCGGCTCGGTGATGACCCGCAGCGGGCGGAAGTTGCCCGCCACCACCGGCGAGTCCGGGGTGGTCAGCGCCTTGAACACCAGGCTGCAGAAGGCGTGCGTCTGGCCCACCGGCAGGTTGATCGGGCCGCGCACGTCGCGGTCGCTGCCGGTCCAGTCGATGACCATCTCGTCGTCGGTGACGGTGACCGTGGCGTTGAGCTTGATCATGCGGTCGAGGTCGACGCCGTCGGAGTCGACGAAGTCGTACGCCGTCCAGGTGCCCTTCGGCAGCTTCGCCAGCGCCAGCCGGGCGAGCCGCTCGCCGTGGTCGTTGATCGCCCGCATGGCGGCGGTCAGCGTCTCCGCGCCGTACTTGGCGGCGATCTGCTGCGTGCGGCGTACCCCCGTGAAGCACGCCGAGACCTGGGCCTGCAGGTCGCCGATGGTGCGCTCGGGCAGGCGGCTGTTGAACCGGATGACGTTGAAGACGTCCTCGTTCGGCTCGCCCTCGCGGTAGAGCTTGGACGCCGGGAAGAACAGGCCCTCCTGGTACATGTCGGTGGAGTCCAGGACGTACCCGGGATCCTTCTGCTTGAGGTCGAGCACGTGGATGCGGCAGGAGGCGAAGCCGATCAGCTCGGCGCCGGCGTGGATCGGCGCGAAGACCAGCGGGTCGAGGGTGTGCGCCGAGGACCAGTAGGGGTAGTTGAGCAGGAAGACGTCGCCGGGGCGCAGCTTCGCCGCGCCGAGGAAGCGGACCGCCTCCTTGATGCCGTGGTCGTTGCCGCGGGTGAACACCGCGATGCCGGGCGCGTCGGCCACCACGTCGCCGGCCGCGTCGTGGATGCCGATGCCGTAGTCGTGGATCTCGTAGACGACGGTGTTGTACGCGGTGCGGCACAGGTTGCGGGCCATCTCCTCGGCGGCGGCCAGCAGGCCGTGGCGGATGACCTCGGTGGTGATCGAGTCGCTCATCGGTCGGTCGCCTCCCCTTCGGCGGCTACGGATATGACCAGCTCGCCGTGGTCGCCCACGAGCAGCCGGTCGCCCTCGTGGATCACGGTCGTGGCGGTGTGCTCGGCGATGACGGCCGGGCCGGCGATCTCGTCGCCGGCGAGCAGCGCCTCGCGGGTGTAGCGGGCGTAGGGCACCTGCGGCCGCTCCTGCGACACGTACACGGTGCGGGTGCCGTCCGGCTCCGGGGACCCGCCGCCACGCCGGCCCAGCCGGGGCAGCGACGGCTTGGCCACCACCCCGGTCGCGCGCAGCCGCAGGGTGGTGACCTCGATCGGGTCCGTCATGGTGTGGCCGTACTGCCGCTCGTGCAGCTCGGTGAAGGCGCGCTCGACGGCCGCGACCACGTCCCCGGCACCCTCCGGCGCCGGCACGGTCACCGTGTGCTCCTGGCCGGAATAGCGGACGTCCACGCTGCGGGTGAGCGTCTGCGCCGCGGGCGCGAAGCCCTCCGCGGCCAGCGCTCGCCGGGCCTCGTCGATCATCGCGTCGTAGCCGGCGGCCAGGCCGGCCGCGTCGAGCTCGGCCAGCGCCGTCACCGACGTGCGCGCGAAGTCGTGCTGGACGTCGGCGAACAGCATGCCGAAGGCCGAGAACGCGCCCTGCCCGGGCGGCACGATCACGGTGGGGATGGACAGCTCGCGGGCCACGTCGACGGCGACCAGGCCGCCGCCACCGCCGAACGACAGCAGCCCGAAGTCCTTGGGGTCGCGCCCCACCTCGACGGTGATCGCCCGGACCGCCCCCATGATCTTGGCGGTCGAGATGCGGATGATGCCGCGGGCCAGCGCCAGCGGCGTCATGCCGAGCCGGGCCGCCAGCGGCTTGAGCGCCGCCGTGGCGAGCGCGTCGTCGAGGGTGAGCCGGCCGCCGAGCGGGGTCTCCGCGCCGAGATAGCCCACGGCCAGCGCCGCGTCGGTGAAGGTCGGCTCGGCGCCGCCGAGGCCGTAGGAGGCCGGGCCCGGGTCGGCGCCGGCGCTGCGCGGGCCGACCTGCAGCGCGCCCGCCTCGTCGAGCCAGGCGATCGAGCCCCCGCCGGCGCCGATGGTGTGGATGTACAGCGAGGGCGTGTTGATCGGCAGCTGCTCGAACTCGGCGCCGGAGTGCAGCACCGGCTCGCCGTCGATGACCAGCGAGGCGTCCAGGCTGGTGCCGCCCATGTCGATGGTGATGAGGTTCGGCTCGCCGATGAGCGCGCCGAACGCGGTCGCGCCGATGACGCCGCCGGCCGGGCCGGACAGGATCAGGCTCACCGGCTGCTCCCGGGCGGCGCTCGCGGTCATCGCGCCGCCGCCGGAGCGGGTCATCAGGAACCGGCCGGTGAACCCGCCGTCGCGCAGCTCCCGCTCCAGCCGCTCGAGGTAGCGGCGCACGATCGGCTTGACGTAGGCGTCGAGCACCGCCGTGCTGGTCCGCTCGTACTCGCGGTACTCCCGCGACAGCTCGTGCGACAGCGTCACCGCCACGCCCGGCGCCGCCTCCGCGAGGATCTCGCGCATCCGCAGCTCGTGCGCCGGGTTGGCGTAGGCGTGCAGGAAGGCCACCGCCACCGAGTCGTAGCCGCGCTCGCCGATCGTGGCCGCGACCGCGCGGGCCGCGTCCTCGTCGAGCGGGCGGTGCACCGAGCCGTCGAACCGGCTGCGCTCGGGCACCTCGAAGGTGTCGTAGCGCTCCAGCAGGGCCGGCGGCGGGCGGTAGGTGATGTCGTAGTTGGTCCGCCGGTCGGTGCGCCCGAGCAGGTAGACGTCGCGGAAACCGGCCGTGCCGACCACGGCGGTCCGCGCGCCGGTCCGGGTCAGCAGCGCGTTGAGCCCGAGGGTCGTGCCGTGCGTGAACATCGTTACGCCGGACAGCGCGGCCCGGACCGTGCCGAAGGCGTTCAGCACGCCCTCGGTCGGCTGCGCCGGGGTGGTCGGTACCTTGTCGAAGCGGATCTCACCGGTGTCCGGCAGCAGTTCGACGACGTCGGTGAAGGTGCCGCCGACGTCGATGGCGACCCGGCTGGTCGTGGTCATGGTGTGCCTTTCGCGCTCATCCGTGCGGCGCGGTTCGTGAAAAAGACCGCGGCGGCCGGCCAGGTCCCGGTGTCCCAGGGCGCTGCTGAGCGCCCGTCCGGGCGACGGCCGGCCGGATCGTCTTCGCCGGTTGGCGCGGCGAGGAGTCGAACGCTGGCACAGCCGGTTTCGGGTGTCAACCGCCGCGGCGCGGGCGGGGCGGGGACGAATCCGGCATGGGAGCGCGCGTGCACAGCGGCGGCGCCGGGCGGTGTGCTGGGCGCACACCCACCGGCCGGGGGCCACCGTCAGCATTTGCCCACTCGCAACCCACAGGTTCGCCGGGAGCCACCGATGATCCGTAGTGTGCTGACCCTTCGCGCCGCCGCCGGCCAGTCCGGCGCGCTCGAGGCGTTCTATGCCGAACATCGGGTCCTCGAGCGCGCCCGGCAGTTTCCGGGGTGTCGAGACGCACTGTTGCTGCGATCCCTCGGCGGTGGCCGGGCCACGCACCTCGTCATAGCTGACTGGGACACGGCCGCGGACTACCGGCGCTGGGTCGACGATCCGTGGCGCGCTGCCCTGTCCCGGCAACTCGCCGCCGTGTTGGACACCGATCCGGACGAGCCGGTCGTTGGCGCACTCTACGAGCTCGTCGCGTTAGCTTGAGATAGGAGCACCTGTGACCCGAGCTTTCCGAGTGGCGGCGGTCGGCCTGACCGCCGCGCTCGCCATGAGTATCACGGCCTGCAGCAAACCGGCCAGCAGCGGCGCGGGCGGCTCGGCGCCGTCCGTGGCCGCCGACAAGCACCTGAACATCGGCTTCTTCGGCTTCGCGAAGGCGAACTCCTTCGCGCAGGCGGCCTGGGCCGGCGTCGAGTCGTACGCCAACCAGCACAACGCCTCGGCCACCTTCCTCGACTCCAACTTCGACGGCCCCACGCAGGTGAACCAGCTGCAGGACGCGGTGACGTCCAAGCGGTTCGACGTCGTGATCGTCCAGGCGAACGACGGCACCGCGATCGTCAACCCGGTCAAGCAGGCGGTCGCCGCCGGCATCGTGGTCGTCATCGAGTTCACCCCGGTCGGCGGCCGGTACGACACCGCCGACCCGCAGGTCCCCGGCACGATCAACATCATCGACCCGCCGACGGTCAATGGCGTCGGCCTGGCCAAGCTCGGCCTGGACGCCTGCAAGACCGTGGCCACCGGCGCCTGCACGGTCGCCTACTTCCAGGGCTTCGCGAACTACCCGCTCGACACCGCGCGGACCAACGCCGCGGTGGACGCGCTGAAGGCCGGCGGCGCCACGGTGATCTCGAACTTCGTCGGCGGCTACACCCCCGACACCGGGCGGGCCTCCATGCAGAACCTGCTGCAGTCCCACCCGGAGGTCAACGTGGTCATCGGCTCCTCCCAGGCGCTGGAGGGCGCCACGCCGCTGGCCAAGGACAAGAAGATCGCGTTCGTCGGCAACGGCGGCTCCACCCAGGCCTTCGGGTTCGTGGCCGACGGCACCTGGTACGGCGTCTACGATGTGCCCGAGAAGTCCGAGGGCGCCAAGGCCGCCGAGCTCGGCCTGGCCAAGGCCCGCGGCCAGAGCGTGCCCGAGTCGACCGTGGCCTGCACGGCGCTGACCACCTTCAACTGCCTCGGCACCAAGCAGACCCTGCAGGGCCTGACCGCCGACTACTCCGACTGACCCGGCCTCGGCCGCGGCGGCGCCCCCAGCGCGGGTGCGGCGCCGCGGCCCGACTCCTTCCAGGGGCGGCGATGACCACAACCGCGACACGGGCGCCCACCATCTCGGTGCGGGGCATCGGCAAGAGCTACAGCGGCGTGACCGTGCTGCACGACATCGACCTCGACATCGCGCCGGGCGAGGTCCACGGGCTGGTCGGGGAGAACGGCGCCGGCAAGAGCACCCTGCTCAAGATCCTCGGCGGGGCGATCCGGGCCGACCACGGCACGCTGAGCTTCGACGGCGAGCAGGTCAGCATCGGCCGGCCCCGCGACGCCATCGCGCACGGCGTCAGCCTCATCTCCCAGGAGGGCGCGCTGGTGCCGGCGCTCACCGTGCTCGACAACGTGTTCCTCGGCCGGTGGTCGCAGACCGCCGGGCTGCGCCGGTCCGGGGCCGACCGGAGCCGCTTCGCCGAGCTCGTCGAGTTGACCGGCTTCCAGGTCGACCCGCGCGAGCGGGTCGACCGGCTGCCGACCGGCGTGCAGCAGCAGGTCGAGATCCTGCGCTCGCTCGCCCGCGGCGCCCGGGTGCTCGCGATGGACGAGCCGACCGCCGTGCTCACCGAGCACGAGAAGGCGAACCTGCTGGCGCTCATCCGCCGTCTGGCCGACGGTGGCACGACCGTCATCCTGGTGTCGCATTTCCTTGACGAGGTACTGTCCGTCGCCGACCGGGTCACCGTGCTGCGCGACGGCGCGCTCGTCACCACCGGCGCCGCCGCCGAGCACTCGCCCCGCACCCTCGTCACGCACATGGTGGGCCGGGAGATCGACGTGCTGTATCCGGAGCCGGCGCCTGTGCCCGCCGGCGCGCCGGTCCTGCTCTCCGCCCGCGGCCTGCGCCGCGGCCTGGTGCAGGGCGTCGACCTCGACGTGCGGGCCGGGGAGATCCTCGGCATCGCCGGGCTGGTCGGCAGCGGCCGCTCCGAGACGCTCCGGCTGCTGTTCGGCGCCGACCCCGCCACCGAGGGCGCGGTCGAGGTGGACGGGGTCGCGCTGGGCCGGCTCACCCCGCGCCGCGCGATGGCCGCGGGCGTGGCGTTCGTGCCCGAGTCGCGCAAGGAGCAGGGCCTGGTGATGGCCCGCTCGGTGCGGGAGAACGTGGCGCTGCCCTCGCTGCCGCGCCGCCGGTTCGGCCCGTTCGTGCGCCGCGCCTCCGAGCGCTCGGCGGTCGAGTCGGCGTCGGCCCTGGTCGACATCCGGGCCGCGGCCAAGGACGCGGCCATCGAGACGTTCTCCGGCGGCAACCAGCAGAAGGCGCTGTTCGCCAAGTGGCTGCTGTGCTCGCCGCGGGTCCTCCTCGTCGACGAGCCCACCCGGGGCGTGGACATCGCCGCGAAGACCCAGATCCACCGCCTCATCACCGACCTGGCCCGCGACGGCATGGCCGTCGTGTGCGTCTCGTCGGAGATCGAGGAGCTGCTCGCCCTCTCCCACCGGGTGCTCGTCCTGCGGCACGGGCGGCCGGTCGGCGAGTATTCCCGCGGTACGGCCCCGGAGGTCGTCATCGCCGCCGCGTTCGGAGACGAAGGAGAGCCCACGTGAGCGTCGACGCAGTGACGCAGACGCAACCCACCGTGCAGGCCGCGGGCACGCTGTCACGGCGGGCGTCCCGGTTGCGCGACTACGGCATCCTGGTCGCCCTCGTCGCGATCGTGATCGCCCTGTCGGTCAGCACCGACACGTTCCTGACCACGTCGAACCTGATCAACCTGCTCGACCAGTGCGCGGTCGTCGGGCTGCTCGCGACCGGCGCGACGGTGTGCATCCTCAGCGGCGTGTTCGACCTCACCGCGAGCGCGTCGCTGGCCGTGTCGGCGATCGTCGGGGTCGAGATCGTGCGGCTGACCAACGTGGCGGTCGGCTTCGCGGCGGCCGTCGCGGCCGGGGCGCTGCTCGGGCTCATCACCGGGCTCGTGGTCGTGCGCAGCGGGGTCAACTCGTTCATCGCGACGCTGGCGACGAGCATCATCTACCGCGGCGTGGCGGTCGTGGTGACCGCGGGTTCCATCGTGTACCCGCTGAGCCGGCAGTCCGAGGACTTCGGCGCGCTCACCTGGCCGTCGCTGTTCGGGCTGACCTCGGCCACCATCGTGTTCGTCGTCGTGGTGGTGGCGATCGGCCTGCTGACCTCGTGGACGACGTTCGGCCGCCGGGTGTACGCGGTCGGCGGCAACGCCGAGGCCGCCCGCCTCTCCGGGGTGCGGGTCGGGTCGATCCACGTCTCGGTGTACGTCATCAGCGGGGTGTGCTCGGCGCTGGCTGGGCTCATCCTCGCCTCGCGGGCCGGTTCGGCCCAGTCGACCATGGCGACCGGGGCGGAGCTCACCGCGATCGCGGCGGCGGTCATCGGCGGCACGAGCATCCTCGGCGGCGAGGGAGCGGTCTGGCGCGGCGTCGTCGGCGCCTTCCTGCTGACCCTCATCGGCAACGGTTTCAACCTGCTCGGCTGGGACACGATCTATCAGCAGGTGCTGCAGGGATGCCTGATCCTGTTCGCCGTCACCACCGACCGCTGGCTGCGCAAACGCACACGGTAGCCGCCCCGGGGCCGCTGTACGCTGGGCCGATGCCTTCCCGCGCCGGCCGGCCCGCGCACGTCGGGGTGAGCGTGGACGCGGACCGCTGCCACGCGGTCGTCGTGCACGGATCCGCCGCCGTGCCGGTCGAGCCGGCCGCCCCGGCCCACGCCGACATCGACGGCACGATCGCCTCCGCCGTCCGGGCCGCGGTCGAGCTCACCGGCGCCGGCCCGGACGCGGTCATCGTGGACATCTCGCCGACGCTGCTCGACGCGGTGGTCCGCCCGGACAGCGAGCTGCCCCGGGTGGCGGCGGTCCGGATCGTCCCGCGGGCCGCCACCGACCCGGCGCTGGCCCGGTCCCCGGCCGAGCTGGTCGAGCGGCGGGTCGCCCGGCGCTTCACCGTGGCGGGCGGGCACGACCTGCTCGGCAACGAGCTGTGCCCGCTCGACCGGGGCCAGCTCGCGGCGGTCTGCGCCGAGCTGGCCGCCGGCTCCATCCGCCACGTGGCGATCGTCGGGGCCGGCTCGCAGGCCCGCCCGGCCCACGAGCGGGACGTCGCCGACGCGATCCAGGCCGCCGTGCCGGGCGCGCGCATCTCGGTCGCCAGCGAGTACGGCGGCCAGGGCCTGGTGGCCCGGGAGGCGACCGTCGTGCTGGACTGCGCCCTCGCCGTGCTCACCGAGCAGCTGCTCGACCGCTGCGAGCGCACCCTGGGCCGGCTGCCCGGCGGGATCCCGCTGCGGGTGGCCCGCGGCGACGGCGGCTACAGCACCCCGTCGCGCATCCGGGCCATGCCGGTCGTCGCGTTCGGGGCCACGGCGGCGCTGGAGCTGTGCGGCGCGGCGTACCTCGAAGGCCTCGACGACTGCCGGGTCCTGCTCTCCCGCGGCGGCGTCCAGGTCGCCGGGGAGGTGCGCCGGGGCCTGGCCCTGGTCAGCCCCGCCGAGCCGGCCGGCATCGGCACCGAGCTCGTGGTGCCGACCGCCGTGCTCTCGCCCGAGCCGGACCCGGCCCCCGGCGTCCCGGGCCGGGTGACCGACGGGCCGGTCGTGCGGGCGCAGGGCGACCCGTGGCTGCTCGCCTGCGTCGGCGCCGCGATCAGCCAGCCCACCTCTTGGCTCGACGAGGTCGCCTTCATCAAGTCCGCCGACCAGCTCGAGACCGTGCGCCGCGACGCCGAGGAGCGGGCCACCGCGTTCGTGATGGCCAACGGCGCCGCGCCCGGCACTGCCTACTTCGCGGAGGTGTCGACGGTGGCCGTGCCCTACAGCCCGGCCGGCACCGTGCGGATCCGGGTGCGCGTCGCGGGCGCGCCCGACACCGGCCTGTCCCGGACCGGCGGGGCATGACCGCGCAGGCGCCCGGCGGCTACCTCGGCGCGAACACCTGGATCGGCGCGGAGGACGTGCCGGCGCTGTACGAGGGGGCGAAGTTCTACTCCCCGGCCGTCGGCGACGCGAACCGGTCCTCGCTCACGTCGTGGCTGACCGGCCTGCTCGAACGGGCCGGACCGGTCCCGCTGCACCGGGTCGAGACGGTGGACCCCGACACGCCGTGCGTGTCGGTGTGCGTGCTCGGGTCCGGCTCGGCGATGGCCGACCTGCCGCCGGCCGGGGACGAGTTCGCCTCGGCGATCCGCCAGATCGAGCGGCTGCAGGGCGTCCGGTTCGGCGCCGTCTACCCGCTGGCCGCCGCCACCGTCAGCGCCCTGGCCCCGGTGGTCGCCGCCGCGCAGCTCGGCGTGCCGCTGCTGGACGCCGATGGCATGGGCCGCACCTACGCCCTCATCCACCACACGGCCATGCACCTGGCCGGCGTGTCGCCGACGCCGCTGGTCGCCTTCGGCCCGACCGGCGAGAGCGTGCTGGTGGAGTCGCTGGCCGGGCCGCGCGCCGACCGGCTGCTGCGGGCCAACGTCGACACCCTCGGCGGCTGGGCGGCGCTCGCGGCCTACCCCACGACGGTCGGCGTCCTGCGCCGCGCCGCCCTGCCCGGCACCGTGTCGCGGATCGCCAACGTCGGCCGGGTGCTGCTCCAGCGCACCGACCCCGACCTGCTGATCGGCCGGCTCGGCGCGGTCACCGGCTGCCGGCGGCTGGGCCGGGGCCGCATCGTCGACCTCGAGCAGCTCAGCCGGCCCAGCGACGGCACGATCCCGGCCCACCCGTCCAGCGTCGTGGTCGACGAGACCGGCGGGCTGCGCCGGCAGCTGCGCATCGAGCTGCGCAGCGAGATCGTGGCCGTCTTCGCCAACGGCGCGCTGATCGCCGGCGCGCCCGACCTGCTGTGCCTCGTCGATGTCGCCCGGGGCGCCCTCGCCACGCTCGACAGCCTCGAGCGCGGCGACCTGGTCGACGTGCTGGTGACCCCGGCCGACGCGGTCTGGTACTCCGACGAGGGCATGGACATGGTCGGCCTGGGCTCGCACGGCATCCCGCTGGAGCATCCGCGGCGGCGCGGGCGGTCCCGGTGAGCCAGCGCCCCTCGACCCTGCCGATCACCCTCGGCGAGCTGGTGAGCATCCAGCCGCTCGCCGGCGGCGACCGGCTGCACCTGGCCGACCCGTCGCGCCGGGTGGACCAGGTGGTGCTGGCCGAGACCTTCGAGCGGCTGCGCCGGTGCACCCCGCACGTGCTGGTCGTGCTGCACAACGAGGCGGCCACCGGCGGCTGGTCGCTGGCCGCCGCCCTGCACCTGGCCTGGGAGCGCAACGTCTCGGCGGTGGTGGTCTCCCGGGCCGTCGCCGGGGCGTCCAGCGCCGCCCTGGCCGAGCGGCTGAACATGTCGCTGCTCGCCATCGACGCCGACCCGGTCGACGTCGCGCTGCAGCTGGCCGGTCAGGTCAGCGCCCCGGCGGCGGCCCGGGCGCTGCGGCAGGCGCTGTGCGCGGCGCGGCTGGCCGAGCAGACCGGCATCCGCGGCGTCCTCGGCGTGCTCAACAGCGAGCTGCAGACCGTGCCGGTGGCCCTGGTGATGGGCGGGACGGCGGTGGCCGGCCGGGCCGCCGCGGTCCAGGACCGCGCCGGCGTGCAGCGGGTCGAGGTCGAGGTGCACGGCGCCGGCGAGCGGCCCTGGGCGCGGCTCGTCGCGGCCGTGCCGGCGCAGGGCCCGGCCGCCGCCGAGCAGGTCGAGGCGCTGCTGCGGCTGGCCCGCCCGTCGCTGCAGGCGGCCTGGGCACGGACCCGGCTGGACTCCTCCGTCCACGCCGCCCACGAGCAGGCCGCCTTCGGCCTGCTCCGGCGCCTGGCCACCGAGCCCGCCGACGGTGCCCGCGGCGACGCCGGCGACGTGGCGGTGCCGTCCTGGAGCAGTGAGCTGGGCTGGCAGGTCGACGGGGCCAACCGCGCGGTGTGGCTCGCGCCCGTCCACCCGGCCGGCGAGCCGGCCGAGGAGATCACCCACCTCGTGCGGGCCTCCTGGCAGCGGGGCCGCGCGAACTGGCCGCTGATCGTCGAGGGCGACGGCTGGATCTCCTGGCACAGCAGCGTGGACCCGGACGATGCGGCGCCGCTGCGCCGGGCCGTGACCGCCTTCCGCGACTCGGCCGCGGCGCACGGCCTGGTGCTCGGGATCGGGCGGGCCCACCCTGGCGTGGCCGGGCTGCTGCGCTCGGTCGCCGAGGCCCGGCTGGCCGCCCACGTCGCCCGGGAGAGCGGCCCCGGCGGCGTGCAGTGGTTCGACCAGGTCGGCCCGCCGGCGGCGCTGGCCTGGCTGCCGACCGCCGAGATCGGTCAGGTCGCCGACCTGACCCTCGACGAGCTGATGGCCGCCCGGGACCGCACCGCCCTCGTCCAGACGGTCCTGGCCGTCCTGGACTGCGGCGGCTCGCTCAGCCAGGCTTCCCAGCGCCTCGGCGTGCACCGCAACACGGTGCTGGCCCGGCTGGCCCGGGCCCGCCAGCTCGGGCTCACCTACGACGAGCCGGCCCAGCGGCTGGCGCTGCACGTGCTGTGCTACGCGCTGGCCTCGCTGTGGAGCCACCCACACAGCGAGGCCGGCGCAGAGGCCTGAGGCCTACCGGTCGAGGCCGTAGCGGGTCACCGCCGCCTCGGCGCTGACGTGGCCGTCGAGCACGTCGGCCCGCACGTCGCCGGCGGCGCGCTCGGTCGGGTCGCCGTAGCCGCCCCCGCCGCCGGTCGCGCAGCGCACCACGTCGCCGGCCTTCAGCGGAAGACCGTTGATCTTGAGGATGCGCCGCTCGTCCGGGCGCCCCGGGTTGATGACGACCTCGGGCCCGACCGCGTCCTCGCCGCCGAACAGGCCCCACGCGGGCTGGCGGGAGCGCTCGAACCACAGCGACACGGTGAGGTCGGTCTGCGCCTCGTACTGCCGGATCACGCCGTTGCCGCCGCGCCACCGCCCGGCGCCGCCGGAGTCGGGGCGGATGCGGTACTCCGTGATGCGCCACGGGTAGCGCGTCTCGTGCACCTCGATCGGGATGTCCTTGAGCGACCCGTTGACGTTGTTGATCAGCGCGCTCTCGCCGTCGGAGCCGTTCCACGCGCCCCAGCCGCCGACGGTCGCCTCGAGGCTCACGAACTCGCGGCCCACCCGCGGGTCGGTGCCGGCCGACAGGATGATCATCGAGTCGCCGTGGCTGGCCCCGGCGACGTGGTCGGGCAGGGCCGGCGCCAGGGCCCGGGCCACCATGTCGATGAGCAGGCCGAGGTGGGAGAAGTACCACTGGCAGGCGGCGGGGGAGCGGGCGCCCAGCACCGAGCCCTCCCGGACCTGGGTGGTCATCGTGCGGAACGAGCCACCGTTGCCCGGCAGGTCGGGGCTGACCAGCAGCTTGTAGCCGACCCGCAGCGCCGACACCGCCTGCGACACGCCGCAGTTCACCGGCCCGACGGTCTGGTCGGCCGACTCGGTGACGTCGAAGTCGATGGTCTCGCCGGACACCGTGATCCGCAGCCGGATCGGCACGGGCGTGTCGAGGTCGATGCCGTCGTTGTCGAGCACGCCCTCGGCGGCGTACACCCCGTCGGGGATCCGGGCGATCACCGCCCGCTCCAGCAGTTCGGTCTGGCGGAAGATCTCGTCCCGGGCCGCCTCCAGGGTGCGCAGCCCGAACCGGCGCACGATCTCCTGCAGCCGCTTCTCGCCCATCGTGATGCAGGCGATCATCGCGTGCATGTCGCCGGTGGTCGGATACGGGAAGCGGACGTTGGTGCCGATGGTGTCGATGACGTTGCGCACCGGCCGGCCGCCCTCGACGAGCTTCTGCGGGCCGAGGCGCAGCCCCTCCTGGAAGATGGTCACCGAGTCCATCGAGCCGCCGGGGTCCTTGGAGCCCACGTCGATCCAGTGCGCCCGCGAGGCGGTGAACCCGACCAGCGTGTCGCCGACGAACACCGGCCCGAAGATGGTGACGTCGTTGAGGTGGGTGCCGCCGAGGTAGCTGTCGTTGAGGATCCACACGTCGCCGGGCTGCCAGACCTCGCGGCCGAAGCGCTGCTCGGTGGCCATCGTGCAGGTCTCCAGGTTGCCGAGGAAGATCGGCAGGCCGGCGGACTGCCCGAGCACCTGGTGGTCGGCGTCGAGCAGGGCCACCACGCAGTCGCCGCACTCGTAGATGATCGGGGTGTACGCCGAGCGGATCAGCGTGGCGTTCATGTCGTCGGCCGCGGAGTTGAGCGCGTTGCGGATGATCTCGACCGTCACCGGGTCGACGTCGACCGCGTCGAGCAGAGCTGTCACTGGGAGTCCTTCCGGCGGATGAGCAGGGAGCCGATGTCGTCGAGGCGCACAGTGTGGTCGGGCGGCACGACGGTGGTCGCGGTGTCCTCGACGATGACCGCGGGCCCGTCGAAGGTGTGGCCGACGAACAGGTCGTCGCGGCGCACGACGATCGACTCCCGCGGCGCGCCGTCGAAGACGACCGTGCGGATGCGGTGCGGGAACTCGGGGCCGGTGGCCGTGGGCCACCGCTGCGGCTCGGGCCGGCCGAGGTCGCCGAACGTGGCGGTGCGCAGCGTGACGAGCTCGATCGGGGCGCCCAGGTTGGCGTGGCCGTAGCGGGACTCGTGCAGCGCGGCGAAGCGCTCCGCCAGCACGCCCAAAAAGCCCTCGCCGGCCGGCTCGGCCGCGCCGGTCAGCGGCACGGTGATGGTGTACTCCTGCGCGGCGTACCGCACGTCGACGGAATGGCTCGCGCTGCGCCGGTCGCCGGGCACGCCCTCGTGCGCCAGCGCGTCCAGGCCCTCCCGCTCCAGGCGGGCGAGGGTGGCCGCCATGTCCGCGCCGTCCAGGTCCGCGTCGAGGAAGAAGTACGGCTCCGTGTAGTCCTGCCGGATCCGCGTCTGCAGCATGCCCCACGCCGAGAACGCGCCGGGGAAGCGGGGCACCACGGTCTCGGCGATGCCGAGCTCGCGGGCCAGGAACACGGCGTGCATCGGCCCGGCGCCGCCGAAGGCGACCAGCGCGGAGTCGCGCGGCTCGATGCCGCGGGAGACGGTGATGGTGCGGATCGCCTGCGCCATCCGCGCGTTCGCCACGTCGCAGATCCCCTCGGCCATCGCGGTCGGGCTCAGCCCGAACCGCTCGGCGATCCCGGCGACGGCGGCGCCGGCCAGGCCGGTGTCGAGGGTCATCTGGCCGCCCGCGAAGCCGTCGGCGTCGATGCGCCCGAGCACCAGGTTGGCGTCCGTCACGGTCGGCTCGGTGCCGCCGCGGCCGTAGCAGGCCGGTCCCGGGCGGGCGCCGGCCGAGCGCGGCCCCACCCGCAGCCCGCCGGCCTCCACCCAGGCGACCGAGCCGCCGCCCGCACCCACGGTGTGGATGTTGACGACGCTCATCAGCATCGGCAGCCCCTCCAGCTTCGCCTCGGCCGACACGTCGGGCTCGCCGTCGACGATCAGCGAGACGTCGAAGGACGTGCCGCCCATGTCGATGCCGATGAGGTTCGGCCGCCCGGCCTGGCGGGCCAGCTCGGCGCAGGCGATGGCGCCGCCGACCGGCCCGGACAGCAGCGTCTGCAGCGGCCGCCGCCGCGCCGACTCGGCGGTGAGGATGCCGCCCGAGGACTGCATGACGTGCAGCGGTACGCCGAGCTCCCGGGCGGCCAGGCGCCGCTCGAGGTCGACGAGGTAGCGGCGCACGATCGGGCCCGTGTAGCCCTCGATCACCGCCGACGAGGTCCGCTCGTACTCGCGCCACTCCTTGGCCGCCTCGTGCGACACGGACACGGTGAAGTCCTCGCCGAGCTCGTCGAGCAGGATCTCCCGGGCGCGCAGCTCGTGCGCCGGGTTCTTGTAGCTGAACAGGAACGCCACGGCGATCGCGCCGTGGCCGCCGGCGCGGGCCCGCCGCGCGGCGGCGCGCACCGCCGCCTCGTCCAGCGGCGTCAGCTCGGTGCCGTCGGCGGCGATCCGCCCGCCGATGCCGACCACGTCGCGGCGCGGCACCAGCGGGACCGGCTTGCGGTAGTGCAGGTCGTACAGCCGGGTCCGCGGCCCCCGGGCGATGTGGTAGGTGTCCTCCACGCCGGCCGTGGCCAGCAGCAGCACCGGCACCCCGCGCCGTTCGAGGAAGGCGTTGAGGCCCTGGGTCGTGCCGTGGACGAGGAAGCCGATGTCGGCCGGGCGCTCCACGACCGCGTCGAGGCCCACGAGCACCCCCTCGCTGAGGTTGCCGGGCGTGGTGGACGCCTTCGTCGCCGCGAACACCCCCTGGTCCTGGTCGTAGGTGACCACGTCGGTGAACGTGCCGCCGATGTCCATCGACACTCGGTACCGCATGAGCCTGCCCCCTCGAAGTTCGGGTGTCCTCGCACGGTAGGGCGGGCGGCCCCCGCCGGACTGTGCGCGCGGCATAGCGGCGGCCGCCCCGCGCGTGCGGCGCGCACGGTCGGGGCGTTGCCGGCCCGGGTTCGATGACGGGCATGCCGAGAGACTGGGTCGCCGACATCGAGGCGGGGATCGCCGCCGTGGCCGCCGCCGCGGGGCCGGTCCGGGTCGCCGCCGCCGGGCCGCTCCCCGAGCGCCGGATCGCCTTCGTCACGCGCGAGCGCCGCCCGGCGGACACCGACCCGTGGCTGCCGTTCGAGGCCGCGCCCGGGGAGCTGTCCGCGGCGGCCGGCGTGCTGCGGGTCGGCCTGGGCGCCGCGGCCGGCCTCACCGCCGAGACCGCGCGCCGGGCCGCGACCGCCGCGGGCGCCCGGCTGTCGGGCGGCGCCGTCGCGGTCGAGCTCCCGCCGGACCGGCCCGACCTGGTGCCGGCGCTGATCGACGGCCTGGTCACCGGCTGCCCCGGCGCCGGCGTGACCCTGCACGTGCCGCCCGACCGGCTCGCCGCGGCGGAGGAGGGCCTGCTGGCCGCCGACGTGGCGCGGCTGGCCCGGCTGCTCGTCAGCGCCCCGGCGAACGTCCTCACCCCGCGCGCCGCGGCCGAGTGGGCCCGGGGGATCGCCGGCCGCGCCGGCCTGGCCTGCACCGTGCTCGACAGGCGGCAGGTCGTGGAGGAGGGGCTCGGCGGGCTCGCCGCCGTGGGCGCCGGGTCGGCGAACGGGCCGTACCTCGTCACACTGGACTATCCCGGCCCGGGATCGGCCGCCCCGGACGTCGCGCTGGTCGGCAAGGGCGTCACGTTCGACAGCGGCGGGCTGTCGCTCAAGTCCCCGGCCGCGATGCGGTCGATGCGCCTCGACGTCGCCGGCGCGGCCACCGTGCTGGCGGTGATGGCCGGGCTGCGCCGGGCCCGGTGCCCGCTGACCGTGCGGGCCGTGCTGCCGTTCGCCGAGAACCTGCCCGGGCCGGGCGCCACCCGCCCCGGCGACGTGGTGACCGCCTGGAATGGCACCCAGATCCAGATCCTCGACACCGACTTCGAGGGCCGGGTGCTGCTCGCCGACGCGCTCGCGATCGCCGCCGCCGGCCGCCCGGGCCTGCTCGTCGACCTCGCGACGCTCACCTACCAGGCCGAGATCGCGCTGGGCCCGCAGATCGCGGCGGTGCTCGGCCGCGACGACGGGGCCGTCGCCCGTCTCCTGGGCGCGGGCGCGGAGGCCGGTGAGCCGCTGTGGCGGCTGCCGTTCGCCGAGCGGTACCTCGACCAGGTGCGCATCCCGTCCGGGGTCCGCAACCACCCGCTGCACGACTCGGGCCGGGCGATCACCGCCGCGCTGTTCCTGGGCGAGTTCGTTCCGCCGGACGTGCCGTGGGTGCACTGCGACATGACCGGCCCGGCCTGGTCCGGCGACGCCTCCGCCGACGGCGCCACCGGCTTCGGGGCCCGCACCCTGCTCCGGCTCGTGCTGCCTGCGGCTTGAGCCGGTCAGAACACGCCGGGGACCCGCGCCTCGATGGTGGTGCCCTGGCCGGGCTGGGAGTCGATCAGCAGCTCGCCGCCGATCAGGTGGACCCGCTCGGCCATGCCCCGCAGGCCGTTCGGGACGCCGGTGGCCGGTCCCCGCGCCCGCTGCCGGTCCGGTTCGAAGCCGCGGCCGTCGTCGCTCACCGACAGCGCGACCGTGCCGCCGCGCCGCTCCAGCCGGATGACCGCGCCGGCCGCCTCGGCGTGCTTGACGATGTTGTGCACCGCCTCCTGCGCCACCCGGAACAGCGAGGTGCAGACGTGGTCGGGCAGCGGCAGATCCTGCGCGTCCACCCGGATCGGCAGGTTGGGCACGGAGCGGGCCAGGCTGGCCAGGCCGGCGGCGAGCCCGAGGTCGTCGAGCACCGGGCTGCGCAGCCCGGTGATGGCGCTGCGGGTCTCGCCGAAGGCGAGGTCCGCCAGCGACCGGGCCGCGTCGACCTGGGTGGCGACGTCGGCGATGTCGCCGTCCCGCAGGGCGGACTTCGCCGCCGACAGGTGGAAGCTGAGGCTGGCGATCGCCTGCGTCACGCCGTCGTGGAGGTCGCCGGCGATCCGGCGGCGCTCCGCCTCCTGCATCGCCACCGTGGTCGCCACCGCGCTGTCCCACCGGTCGCGGTAGCCGCCGGCGAGCGCGGCCACGGCCGACAGGCGCAGGCGCAGCCCGACCAGGTCGGCCACCGCCTGCGCGGTGGCGACCTCGGCGTCGCCGAAGGCCCGCCGCCGGCGGCTGAACACGGCGAGCACGCCGGCGCTGCCGGCGCCGGGCACCCGGGCCGGCACGCACAGCCGGGACACCGGTTCGCCCGCGCCCAGGCCGAGCACCTGCCGGTGGCGCGCGTTGCGGGGGTGGTCGTCGACCAGCACGACCGGGATCCCGTCGGCCGCCACCCGGCCGGTCACGCCGAAGCCGCGGGGCAGCCGCAGCTCCGGCCCGGCCGGCGCCGGGTGGCCGGCGCTCAGCACCAGCTCGCCCTCGTCGGCCACCAGGAACACCAGGCAGCCGTCGGCGTCCAGCGCGGCGGCGAGGCCGCGGGCGACCCGGTCGAGCACGGTGTCGAGCGACGGTTCGCGGGTCACCCACCGACGGACCTCGTCGATGAGGTCCGTCAATGGAAGAGCCCTTCGCGCAGCGCGATCGCGACGGCCGAGCCGCGGTCGTTGACCTCGAGCTTGCGGTACAGGCCGCGCAGGTGCGTCTTCACGGTGTCGTCGCTGACCACCAGGCGCGCCGCGATCGCCTTGTTCGACAGGCCGCCGACGAGCAGCGCCAGGACCTCGCTCTCGCGCTGGGTCAGGCCGAGCCGGGCGCCGGGCCAGAACTCCCCCTGGCGCAGGTGCGCGGCCGTCGCTGCCACCCGCCCGGCCAGGCCGGGGTCGATCACGACGTCGCCCAGCTGCACGCTCTCCAGGTGCCGGACCAGCTCGTGGCCGTCGATGCGCTTGAGCAGGTATCCGGACGCGCCGGCCCGCAGCGCCTGGAAGAGGTACTGCTCGTCGTCGTACACGGTCAGGAAGACGACCTTCGTCGCCGGCTGCGCCGCCCGCACGGCCTGGCACACGTCCAGGCCGCTGCCGTGGCGCAGCCGCACGTCGCAGAGCACGACGTCCGGCCGGTCCGCGCGCACGGCGGCGACCGCGGCCGCCTCGTCGCTCACCGAGCCGATCACCTCGACCGCGTCCGGGAACCGCGACAGCATCGCCCGCAGGCCCTGCAGCACCATCTCGTGGTCGTCGACCAGCAGGACCCGGATCGGGGTCCGCTCAGCCGGGCGCACCGGACACCACCGTGGACGGTGCGCGGCGCGCCCGCAGCCAGGCGCACCACTCCTCGACGCCCTCGCCGGTGCGGGCACTCACCTCGAGCACGGTGGCCGCCGGGTTGACCGCGCGCAGGTTCGCCCGGAACAGCGCCAGGTCGAAGTCCAGATGGGGCAGCAGGTCGACCTTGTTGACGATGACGAGGTCGGCGGCGCGGAACATGACCGGATACTTGAGCGGCTTCTCCTCGCCCTCGGTCACGGCGTAGACCATCGCCCGGACGGACTCGCCGACGTCGAACTCGGCCGGGCAGACCAGGTTGCCGACGTTCTCGATGATGACCAGGTCGAGCTCGGCGAGGGGGAGCCGGGGCAGCGCCGAGCGGATCATCGGCGCGTCGAGGTGGCACTCGCCGCCGAAGCCGTTGCCGGTGTTCACCAGCGTGATGGCGGCGCCGAAGCCGGCGAGCCGGTCGGCATCGAGGCTGGTCTCGATGTCGCCCTCGATGACGCCGACCCGCAGCTGCCCGGCCAGCCGTCGCAGGGTGTGCGCCAGGAGCGTGGTCTTGCCGGCCCCGGCCGAGGACATCAGGTTGATCACGAGCAGCCCGTGCGCGGCGAACACGGCCCGGTTCTCGGCCGCGCACCGGTCGTTCTCGTCGAAGATGCGCTCCAGCACCTCGACCCGCTCCACACCGGTGGCGTATCCGGAGTGGTCGTGCCCGCTGTGGTCGTCGCCGTGCTCGTGCCCGCTGTGGTCGTCGCCGTGGTCGTGCTCGGTGCCGTCGGCGTGGCGGTGGAATCGGCCCATGTCAGGCTCCCGAGAGATCGAGCGAAGTGATCAGGAACTCCTCGCCGGTGACCACCTCGAGGTCGACGCCGGCGCACACCGCGCAGGCGAAGACCGGGGTGGCGCCCAGCTCCTGGCGGTCGCCGCAGGCGCGGCAGGCGAGCCGGGCCGGCACGCGCTCCACGTCGATGCGCGACCCGGCGAGCGCGGTGCCTTCGGTGAACAGCGACCAGCAGTAGACGAGGGTGTCCGGAACGATCTGGCGCAGCTGCCCGATGGTGATGTGGATGGTGCGCACCTCGCGCCCCTCGGCGTGGCGCGTGACGACGTCGGCGATGGCCCCGCACAGCGACAGCTCGTGCATCGGCGGCTCCTATCTGCGCAGCGTTTCCGACGGGGACTCGCCCCATCGCTTGCGGTACAGCACGGCGAACGTGCCGAGGTGGTTGAAGCCCCAGTGCTGTGCCACCCCGGTGACCGTGACGCCGGCCGCCGGATCGGCGTCGACGAGCTCCTGGTGGGCCCGCTCCAGCCGGCGGTCGCGCAGGTAGGCCATGGGCGTGCAGCCCAGTTCGTCGCGGAACCCCTGCTGGATCGAGCGGATGCTGCCGCCCGTGTTCTCCGCCAGGTCGGCCATCGTGATCGGCTCGGACAGGTGCGCCTCGATGTAGTCCAGGGCGTGCCGGACCGCGCGCCGGCCGGGGCGGGTCGGCACGACGGCGAGCAGCGAGTGGAAGTTCGACGGCTGGACCAGCAGCAGGCTGCTCATGATGAACTCCTCCAGCGACCCGATCCCCTGCCCCGCGTGGGCCAGTGAGCCCTCGTAGAAGACCTCCGTGTGCAGCAGTTGGATGGCCCCGTTCCACCGCATCGCCGGGGCGGTGGTGAGGTCGAAGGTGGGTTCGAAGCCGACCTGGTGCGACAGCACCCGGCCGATGAGGCGCATGAGATGCCGCTCGAGCGCATCCTGCCGGATGTGCACGATCAGCTGCGGGGAGTCGTGGTCAAGCCGCAGTTGCAGGCGGTCCTGCGGGTTCGTCACGAGGGCCATGACGGTGTTGGCCTCGATGGCGAGGCCGTTGATGGTGCCGACCGCCCGGCCGTTGGTCGGCATGTGGACGGCATAGTAGGGCCCGCACTGCTCGATGTCGAGCGTGGCCGCCACGTGCAGGTCGAGGTAGAGCAGGCTGATGTCGCGCAGCCGCACGCCGTGCAGGTTGGCCGCGAAGCCGCGGGCGCCGACCTCGCCCAGGGTGAGCCGGGTGGGCGCCAGGGTCCGGCCGAGGAGGTGCTCGGCCTCGCCGGTGTCCTCGGTGTAGAAGACCTCGTGCCCGGTCAGCGCCGGCGGGACCCCGCGCGAGCGGATCCGCCGGCGGACCGGATCGAGCGTCCGCCGGGTGTCGATGAGGGCGAGCCTCGACAATCCGGACAACGGAGTTCGTCACTCTCTGTGCTGGCGGGAGTCCCGCAATCATGACAGTTGTGTACCCGATCGGGTACCCCCGGCCACGGCGTGGTTCGTGCGTTTCTGCCGCATATGCCGCGCTCCCCGGCTGCGCTTCTCGGATAGCCGATGGGGCGCCAACCGCGATAGTTGCGCGATCTCGATAGGACCTGCGCTTTCGCGATAGGCACTGATCACGCGGTGGGCCTAAAGTCCGGTGCCTCGGGCGTAACGCAACGGAAACGCCCCGGATCCGGTTTCCGCAATATCCGGAAAGCTGGGAGGTACCCGTGGTTTCTGCCCTGGACGCCAACCCCGACGCCCCCGTGGCACCGGAGCCCATCCACGACCTGCTCGCCCGGCTCGCCGAGCCCAGGACGGTCGAGTCGCTCAACCGGCTGCTCGACCACCTCGACCTGCTGGCGGTGCTGGTGGTCGGCCTGGACGGGCTGCTGAGCCGGGGCGACACGATCGCCGACTCGATCGGCGAGGCGGTGCGGGAGCTGCGCCCGGCCGGCTCGTCCATCGACATAGGACAGTTGCTCGGCCTCGGCCGGCAGCTGATGGACGCCGCCCCGGCGGTGCTCGCCATGCTGCCGGTGCTGGAGAGCGTCGCCGCCTCCGAGCTGAGCGACCCGCGCCTGATCGAGCTGGCCTCGACCGTCTCGCGCGCCGCGGTGCGCGGCGCGGCCGAGGCGAACCGCGAGCCGGCCAGGAAGGCCGGGCTCCGCACGCTGTGGCGCGCCTCCCGGGACGAGGACGTCGCGCGGGCGCTCGCCTTCGCCGTGACCGTCGCGAAGTCCCTCGGCCAGGAACTGGCCCGGGCCGAGCACCCGGCCGGCCCCACCCAGTCCTCGAACGCCTGATCCGGAAAGGTTCCGCGATGTCGTCAGTGCTCTGGTTCCAAGGCGGCGCGTGCAGCGGCAACACGATGTCGTTCCTCAACGCCGAGGAGCCCAACGTCGTCGACCTCATCACCGATTTCGGCCTCGACCTGCTCTGGCACCCGTCCCTCGGGCTGGAGCTGGGCAACAACGCCCAGCAGCTGTTCCGCGACTGCGCCGACGGCACCCGGCCGCTGGACATCTTCGTGTTCGAAGGCACGGTCATCAACGGCCCGGACGGGTCGGGGCGCTACGACATGTTCGCCGGCCGGGCGATGAAGGACTGGGTCACCGACCTGGCCGCGCAGGCGAGCGTGGTGGTGGCCATCGGCGACTGCGCCGCGTGGGGCGGCATCCCGGCGATGGCCCCCAACCCCACCGACTCGACCGGGCTGCAGTTCCACAAGCGGGAGAAGGGCGGCTTTCTCGGCCCGTCGTTCCGCTCCAAGTCGGGGCTGCCGGTCATCAACGTCCCGGGCTGCCCGGCCCACCCGGACTGGATCACGCAGATCATCGTGGCGCTGGCCACCGGCCGGGCCGGTGACATCGCCCTGGACGAGCTGCACCGGCCGCAGACGTTCTTCAAGACGTTCACCCAGACCGGGTGCACGCGGGTGCAGTTCTTCGAGTACAAGCAGTCCACGACCGCGTTCGGCGAGGGGACCCGGACCGGGTGCCTGTTCTACGAGTTCGGCTGCCGCGGGCCGATGACGCACTCGCCCTGCAACCGCATCCTGTGGAACCGCCAGTCGTCCAAGACCCGGGCCGGCATGCCGTGCATGGGTTGCACGGAGCCCGAGTACCCCTTCTTCGACCTCGCCCCCGGCACGGTGTTCAAGACGCAGAAGGTCAGCGGCGTCATCCCGCGCGAGGTGCCCGAGGGCAGCGATCACCTCACGTACATGGCCCACGCCACCGCCGCCCGCATCGCCGCGCCGCAGTGGTCGAAGGAGGACATGTTCGTCGTCTGACGAGGGCTCGAGCCCCGTCCCCGTATCAGCCTCTGGAGGAGGACCCATGACGGCAGTGGACCTGTTCGTCAGCCCGCTCGGCCGGGTCGAAGGTGACCTTGACGTGCGTGTCACCATCGAGGACGGCGTGGTCACGTCGGCGTGGACCGAAGCGGCGATGTTCCGCGGCTTCGAGATCATCCTGCAGGGCAAGGACCCACAGGCCGGTCTGATCGTGACCCCGCGGATCTGCGGCATCTGCGGCGGCAGCCACCTGTACAAGTCGGCCTACGCGCTGGACACCGCGTGGCGCACGCACCTGCCGCCCAACGCGACGCTGATCCGCAACATCGCCCAGGCGTGCGAGACGCTGCAGAGCATTCCGCGGTACTTCTACGCCCTGTTCGCCATCGACCTGACCAACAAGAACTACGCCCGCTCGCCGCTCTACGCCGAGGCGGTGCGCCGCTTCGCACCCTACGTCGGCGCCAGCTACGGCCCGGGCGTGGTGCTGTCGGCCAAGCCGGTCGAGGTGTACGCCATCTTCGGTGGCCAGTGGCCCCACTCGAGCTTCATGGTGCCGGGCGGGGTGATGTGCGCGCCGACGCTGTCGGACGTCACCCGCTCCATCGCCATCCTTGAGCACTGGAAGGTCAACTGGCTGGAGAAGTACTGGCTCGGCTGCTCCGTCGAGCGCTGGCTGGCGAACCGCACCTGGGAGGACGTGCTCGCCTGGGTGGACGAGAACGAGGCCCAGCACAACAGCGACTGCGGCTTCTTCATCCGGTTCTGCCTCGACGTCGGGCTGGACAAGTACGGCGCGGGGGTCGGCGACTTCCTCGCCACCGGCACCTACTTCCAGCCCGACCTCTACGAAAACCCGACCATCGACGGGCGCAACGCCGCGCTGATCAACCGCTCGGGCGTCTACGCCGGCGGCCGGTTCAGCGAGTTCGACCAGGCCCGGGTCCGCGAGGACGTGACCCACTCGTTCTACGAGGGCACCGAGGCGCGGCACCCGTTCGAGGGCGAGACCAGGCCGCTGGACCCGCAGGCCGCCCGGGTGCAGGGCAAGTACAGCTTCGCCAAGTCGCCGCGCTACGACGTGCCGGGCCTCGGCTACGTGCCGCTGGAGGCCGGGCCGCTGGCCCGCCGGATCGCCGCCGGCGCTCCCGGGGCGGCGGCGCACCAGGACGACGACCCGCTGTTCCTGGACATCCTGGCCAAGAAGGGGCCGTCGGTCTTCGTCCGGCAGCTCGCGCGCATGCACGAGGCGCCCAAGTACTTCCAGTGGGTGCGCAAGTGGCTGGACCAGATCGACCTGCACGAGCCCTTCTACACCAAGCCGACGGAGTACACCGAGGGCAAGGGGTTCGGCTCGACCGAGGCGGCCCGCGGATCGCTGTCGGACTGGATCGTCATCGAGGACGGCAAGATCGCCAACTACCAGGTGGTCACGCCGACCGCGTGGAACATCGGCCCGCGCGACGGGCAGGAGAAGCCCGGCCCGATCGAGCAGGCGCTGGTCGGATCGCCGATCGTGGACGAGGACGACCCGGTCGAGCTCGGCCACGTGGCCCGCTCGTTCGACTCCTGCCTGGTGTGCACGGTCCACGCCTACGACGGCAAGGGCCGGGAGCTGAGCAAGTTCGTCATCAACGGCTCGGTCTGAGCGGCGGCGGGCGGATGAGCGAGCCGGTGGCGTACGTCGACCAGATGGCGAGCTGGTCGCCGTGCGCCCTGCTCGTGGCCGGCTGCGGCAACCTGCTGCGCGCCGACGACGGCGTCGGGCCGGTGCTGATCCGGCACCTGTGGGAAGGCGGCGTGCCGGACGGAGTCCGGCTGGTCGACGGCGGCACCGCCGGCATGGACGTGGCCTTCCAGATGCGCGGCGCCGAGCGGGTGATTCTCATCGACGCGTGCACCAGCGGCGGCGAACCGGGGACCGTGTACCGGCTCCCGGGTCCCGCGGTCGAGCAGCTCCCGCCGCTGTCCGGGCTGCACACCCACTCCTTCCGCTGGGACCACGCTCTCGCGTTCGCCCGCTGGCTGCTCGGCGAGGGGTACCCGCGGGACGTGACCGTCTATCTCATCGAGGCGGCCGACTTCACGCCGGGCGGCGAAATCGGCCCGGCCGTCAATGAGGCGATGGGACGGGTGCTGGCGATGATCCGCGACGAGCCCGCCTTCACCCGGAGGGACGGTTCATGACCGAGCCGCGCCGCCCGCTGCCGATCGGGGCGTTCCCGCTGCCGTTCGGGTTCCTGCTGCTGCCGGCGGATCCCGGGCTGGAGCCGATCCGCGAGGGACTCCTCGCCGGCCGGCTGCCCGAGACCTGGCCGCCCGCCCTGCGCGCGCACGAGCTCGCCCTGGCGGGCGAGGACGAGGCGGCCCTGCGGGAGCTGACCGGCGACGACGCCGTCAGCCGGTTCAACCGCTTCGTGCTCGACCCGGACTCGGTCGAGCCGGAGGAGCTGCGCTCGGCCCTGGGCGAGCGGTTCTCGGGGCTCGTCGACCTCGTCGCGTTCGCGGTCGGCCGCACCGACGTCGTGCCCGAGGCGGCCGGGCTCACCGGCGAGCTCGCCGCGATGGCCCTCGCCGCCCAGGCGGTGGCGGCGCTCGCCGCCGACGACAGCGCCGGCGCGGTGTCCCGGCTGGAGCTGGCGATCGAGGCCGCCGCGCCGGTGTCCGCCGCGCTGACCGGCGTGCTGCACGGGGCCATCGCCCAGGCGCACAAGCACGGTGGCGCGCCGGCGGCCGCCATCGAGCACCTCACCGCCGGGATCGGCCTGCTGACCGGCACCGACCTCACCCTCGGCTGCGCCGAGCTGCACGTCGAGCTGGGCGCGACCTACCAGGAGCTGGCCGCGGAGCGGCCGGAGCTGCTGCACCGCGCGGTGCACCACTACCACTGCGCGCTGCAGCTGGTCACCAAGGAGCGGGCGCCCGAGCTGTACGCGGCCGCGCACGCCAACCTGGGCACCGCCTACCTCACCATGCCGATGGTCGAGGCGTCGGACCAGCTGCGGCTCGGCGTCGCGATCGGCTCGCTGCGCGCCGCGCTGAGCGTCTACGACCGCGACACCCACCCCCGGCAGTGGTCGAGCGTCCAGCTCAACCTGGCCAACGCGCTGGTGTACGCGCCGTCCGCGCACCGCGGCGACAACCTCGTCGAGGCGGTCGAGCTCTACGAGGCGCTGCTCGCCGTCCGCGACCGCGACCGCGACCCGCTCGGCCGCGCCCGGGTGCTGGCCAACCAGGGCAACGCGCTGGCCCACCTCGGCATGTTCGACCACGCCCGCGGCAAGCTGGTGGAGGCCCGGTTCATCTTCGAGGAGTTCCACGAGTACGACGCGGTCACCTCCGTGCGCGGGCTGCTCGACGAGATGGCCCGCACCGCGGCGAAGGCGGACGCCGATGCCTGAGCGCACCTTCGAGGAGCTGGCGAAGGCCGTCGACGACGCCGCGGCGGCGGTGGCGCGGCTGCACGGCACGCCGCGCCAGGCCGCCGACGACCTGCGCACCGCGATCGAGGCCGCGCACCGCGCCGCGCTGGTCACCATCGTGCGCCGGCTGCGGGCCGACGACGCGGGCCGGGCCCTGCTCTTCGAGCTCGTCGACGACCCGATGGTGCACCTGCTCTTCTCGCTGCACGGCATCATCCGGCCGGATCCGGCGACCGCCGCCCGGGCGGCCCTGGAGGAGATCCGGCCCGGCCTGCGCGGGCACGGCGGCGACGTCGAACTGGTCCGCATCGAGGACGGGACGGCGTACGTCACGCTCTCCGGCGCCTGCAACGGCTGCTCGATGGCGTCCGTCACCATGCGCACCGGCGTCGAGCAGGCGCTACGGGCGGTGCCGTCCATCCACGCCGTCGAGGTGGTGCCCAGCCCGCCCGCCCCGGCCGTCATACCCCTGTCGGCGGTGCGCCGGCGCGAGGAGACCCCGGACGAGCTCGCCGGCCACGGCTGGGTGCGCGCCCTGCCCGCCGCGCAGGTGCGCGACGGCCGGGTCAGCGCGCTCAGCCTCACCCGGCCCGACGGCCGGCCGGCGCCGGTCATCGTGGTCCGCCTCGGCGACGCCCTGTCCGCCTTCGACGACGAGTGCGCCCACCAGAGCCGCCCGATCGGCGCGGCCCTCGTCGACGCCGAGGCGGGCACCCTGACCTGCCCGTGGCACGGGTACTGCTACGACGCCCGCACCGGCGAGTGCCTGAGCGCGCCCGGCACCACTCTGGCCCAGCGCCCGCTGCGGCTGATCGGCGGCGACGTCTGGGTGCGGGTGGGCACGTGAAGACCGTCCGGTTCCGCACCGCCGCCCAGCGCGTGCCCCTGCCCGCCGAGGCCGGGACCGTGGCCGGCGCGGCCGGCGGCTGGCGGCCCGAGCGGTGGCTCGGCGCCCCGGCGTCGGGCGGGCTCGCCCTGCCCGCGGCCCGCCCCACCGCGTCCTGGCTCTACGCCCCGCGCGGGGTGCACCTCGGCCGGATCGGCGGGCGCGACGTCCTCGTGGTCGCGGACACCGGCAACCACCGGGTGCTCATCTGGCACGCGCTGCCCGACCGCGACGAGCAGCCGTGCGACGTGGTGCTCGGGCAGCCGGACGCGACCAGCGAGGGACCGGCGGCGGGCGGTACCAGCACATCGCGGGGCATGTTCCTGCCGACCGGCGTCTCCGTCCACGATGGACGGCTGATCGTCGCCGACGCCTGGCACCACCGCGTGCTCGTGTACGACGGGCTGCCCGAGTCGCCGTTCGCGCGCCCGGACCTCGTGCTCGGCCAGCCCGCCCCGGACCGGGTCGAGCCGAACGCCGGCGGACCGTGCCGGGCCACCACGATGTACTGGCCGTTCGGGGTCGGCGTCGTCGCCGGCCGGTTCTACGTCGCCGACACCGGCAACCGCCGGGTGCTCGGCTGGTCCGGCGGCGTGCCCGACTCGCCCGGCCGGGCGCCCGACCTGGTGCTGGGCCAGCCCGACGAGTCCGGCCGCGAGGAGAACCGGGGCGGGCCGCCCGGGCCGGACAGCTTCCGCTGGCCCCACGACGTCTGCGGCGACGGCGACCGGCTCCTGGTGGCCGACGCCGGCAACCACCGGGTCCTCGGCTGGCGCCCGCACCCGGACCGCGACACCGCCGCCGGCCTGGTCATCGGGCAGGGCGACCTGACCAGCACGACGGAGTGGCCGTACGGCCCGCAGCAGGCCGACCGGCTGCGCTCCCCGTACGCCGCGGACACCGACGCCGGCCGCCTCGCCGTCGCGGACACCGCGAACAACCGCGTGCTCATCTGGACCGGCGGCCCGCCCGGCGGGGGCGCGGACGTGGTGCTCGGCCAGCCCTCGTTCGCCGCCAACGGGGAGAACCGCTGGACCGGGGTGACCCCCGACTCGATGTGCTGGCCCTACGGGATCTCGCTGGCCGGCGACCGCCTCGCGGTGGCCGACTCCGGCAACAACCGCGTCGTGATCTGGCGGCACGGATGAGCACCGCCACCAGGGACCACCGCGAGTTCACCGTCACCGGCGTGGTGCAGGGGGTGGGCTTCCGCCCGTTCGTCCACCGCCTCGCCGTCGAGCTCGGGCTGACCGGCTTCGTGGGCAACGCCGCGCAGGCGGTGGTCGGCGAGGTGGAGGGCGACGCCGGCGCGGTGGCCGCCTTCCTGCGCCGGCTGCGCACCGACGCCCCGCCGCTGGCCCGGATCGCCCAGGTGCGGACCCGGACCGTCGCGGCACCGCCGCGGCCCGGCGGCGGCTTCGCGATCGTGGCGAGCTCCGCCGGCGCCGGCCCGCGGACACTGGTCGGCCCCGACGTGGCCACCTGCCCCGCGTGCCTGGCCGAGCTGTTCGACCCCGGCGACCGCCGGTACCGCCACCCCTTCATCACCTGCACCGACTGCGGCCCCCGGTTCACCATCATCCGCGACCTGCCCTACGACCGGCCGTCGACCACCATGGCCGGCTTCCCGATGTGCCCGGCCTGCCGCAGCGAGTACGAGACCGTCACCGACCGCCGCTACCACGCCCAGCCCATCGCGTGCGCCGACTGCGGGCCGGCGCTGTGGTTCGAGCAGGACGGCCTGCGGGTCACCGGCAGCGACGCCGCCGTCGCCGAGGCCCAGCGGGCGCTGATGGCCGGGCGGATCGTCGCGGTCAAGGGCATCGGCGGCTACCACCTGGCCTGCCGCGCCGACGACGAGGAGGCCGTGCGGCGCCTGCGCGAGCGCAAGCTGCGCGACCAGAAGCCGTTCGCCGTGCTCGCCGCCGACCTGGCCACCGCGCGGCGGCTGGCCTTCGTGGACGACGACGAGGCCCTGGCGCTGACCGGACCGGCCCGGCCGATCGTGCTGCTGCGCCGGCGCGGCGACGCCGCGGTGACGGCCGGGGTGGCCCCGGGCAACCCGTGGCTGGGCGTCATGCTGCCCGGCAATCCCGTGCAGCACCTGCTGCTCGCGCAGGTGCCGGGGCTGAGCCTGGCCCCGCCCGACGCCCTGGTCTACACCAGCGCGAACCTCAGCGAGGAGCCGCTGTGCTTCGACGACGAGGACGCGATCACCCGGCTGCCGCACCTGGCCGACGCCGTGCTCACCCACGACCGGCCCATCCATGTGCCGTGTGACGATTCGGTGGTACGCGTGGTGGACGGTCAGGAGCTGCCGCTGCGCCGCGCCCGCGGATACGCCCCGCTGCCGGTGCCGCTCGGCCGGGCGCTCCCGCCGGTGCTGGCCGTCGGCGGCGAGCTGAAGAACACGTGCTGTGTGCTCGACGGCGAGTACGCGTTCTGCTCGGCGCACATCGGCGACATGGGCAGCCTGGCC
Source organism: Dactylosporangium sp. CA-092794 (assembly GCF_050948465.1). NCBI lineage: Bacteria > Bacillati > Actinomycetota > Actinomycetes > Micromonosporales > Micromonosporaceae > Dactylosporangium > Dactylosporangium sp. CA-092794. The sequence goes on from NZ_CP192044.1 coordinate 4,431,544, forward strand.
ACCCTGCGCGCGTTCGACCGCGCGGCCGCTCAGCTGACCGCGCTGCGCCGGGTCACCCCCGTGGTCCTGGCCGCCGACGCCCACCCCGGCTACCAGACCCGCGCCTGGGCGGAGCGGCACGCCGCCGCGCCGCAGCTGGTGCAGCACCACCACGCGCACGTGGTCTCGCTGCTGGCCGAGCACGGCCGGATCGGCGAGCCGGTGATCGGGGTGGCCTTCGACGGCACCGGCTTCGGCACCGACGCGACGGTCTGGGGCGGCGAGTTCCTGCTCGTCGGCGCCGACCCGGCCACGTTCACCCGGGTCGGGCACCTGCTCCCGGTGGACCTGCCCGGCGGCGACGCGGCCGTGCGCAACCCGTGCCGGACCGCGCTGGCCTACCTCGCCGCGGCGGGCGCCGGCTGGGACCCGGACCTGCCGCCGGTCGCCGCCTGCGACCCGGCCGAGCTGTCCGTCGTGCGGCGGCAGCTGGCCACGTCCGCGATGCGGTCCTCGAGCATGGGCCGGCTGTTCGACGCGGTCGCCTCGCTGCTGGGCGTGCGGCAGCGGATCGGCTACGAGGCGCAGGCGGCCATCGAGCTGGAGGACCTGGCCGGCTCCGGCGCTGGGAACCCGGCGGCGCCGCTGCCCCCGTTCGGGCTCACCGGCGACGGCCTGCTCGACCACCGGCCCGTGATCCGCGGCCTGATCGAGCGGGTGCGGGCCGGCGCGGACCGGGCCGCGCTCGCCGAGGCGTTCCACCGGGCCGTGGCCGACGCCGTCGTGGCCGGCGCCACCCGGGCCGCCGAGGCCACCGGAGTGCGTACCGTGGGGCTGACCGGCGGCGTGTTCCAGAACGTGCGGCTCACCCGGCTGTGCCGGGACCGGCTGGGCGCGGCCGGCTTCGCCGTGCTCACCCACCGGCTGGTGCCGCCCAACGACGGCGGCCTGGCCCTCGGACAGGCGGTCGTGGCCGGATTCGTCGCGGCCCGTGCGGCGCAACCACAGAAAGGCGGGTGAGAGCCGATGTGCCTCGGAGTTCCCGGACGCATCGTCGAGGTGTGGCAGGAGGGCGGCGCGCCCATGGCGACCGTCGACTTCGCCGGCGAGCGGCGCCGCATCTGCCTGGCCTACCTGCCGGACCTCGGCCCGGGCGACTACGTGATCGCCCACATGGGATTCGCGCTGACCCGGGTCGACGAGCAGACCGCGCGGTCGACCGTCGAGCTGATGCGGGAGTACGGCGTGCTCCCCGCCGCGGAGGCGGTGTCATGACGGGCACCGCGGACGGCATCACCGCCGGCCTGCTCGACGGCAGCCTCGCCGACGACCTCGCCGCGGCGGCCCTGGCGCTGGCCCGCCGCTTCCACGCGGGCGCCACCCTGTGGTGCATCGCTCCACAGTGGACGCCGCACGCGCACCACATCGCGGTGGAGTTCGTGCACCCGGTCGTCGTCGGCAAGCGGGCGCTGCCCGCGGTCGCGCTCACCGGCCCCGACGTCGTCGCCCAGGCCCGGATGTGCGTGCGCAACGGCGACGTCGTGGTGGCCGTCGCCGCGGCCGGCGAACCCGGCGTGCTGGAGGTGATGCGGCGGGCCCCGGCGTGGGGTGCGCACACGGTGTGGATCGGCTCCGCAGACCGCCCGCCCGGCGGCGCGGCCGACCATGTGCTGTGGCAGGACGACCCGGACCCGCTGGCCCCGGCCACCGGCCGCTTCGTGCTGATGTACCACCTGCTGTGGGAGCTCACCCACGTCTGCTTCGAGCACCCCGGCCTGCTGAGCGGCGCCGAGGCGGAGTGCACCGACGACGTCTGCGTCACGTGCGGCGACGAGGGCCGGCTGGCCGAGGTGCTCCGGGCGCCCGAGACCCCGTTCGGGCCGGCCCGGGCCCGCACGGCCAACGGCGAGGAGGACGTCGACGTCACGCTGGTGTCGCCCGTACACCCCGGAGACCTGCTGCTGGTCCACGCCGGCTCGGCGCTGACCCGGCTCGACCCGGCGGTGCGGCGATGAGCGGCGCCGGCTTCCTCTACCCGTTCCTCACCGGCGCGGAGCGCGACCCCGCCGCGCTGCTGGCCGACCTGGCCGCATCCGCCCGGGCCAAGACCCGCGAGTCCGCGGCGCTGCAGCGGCGCACCCTGGCCGCCAACGCCGGGACGATCGCGCGGGCCGGCGCGGCGATGGCGGCCCGGTTCGCCGCCGGCGGCCGGCTGCTCGTGTTCGGCAACGGCGGCAGCTCGACCGACGCGGCCACCTTCGCCGGCCTGTTCACCGACCCGGTCGCCGGGCCGCCGCGCCCGGCCATCAACCTCGCGGCCGACCAGGCGGTGGTCACCGCACTCGGCAACGACGTCGGCTTCGACCTGGTCTTCTCCCGCCAGATCGCCGCCTACGCCGCCCCGGACGACATCGCGGTCGCCTTCTCCACCAGCGGCAACTCCGCCGACCTGATGGCCGGGCTGCGCGAGGCCCGCGACCGCGGCCTGCTCACCATCGGCTTCGCCGGCTACGGCGGCGGCGAGATGGCCGCCAGCCCGGCCGTGGAGCACTGCCTCGCGGTCGGCTCGCAGAGCGTGCACCGCATCCAGGAGAGCCAGGCGCTGCTCGGCTACCACCTCTGGGCCGCCGCCACCGGCGGGCCCGACCGAAAGGAGCCCGCCGATGGCCGCTGAGTCCACCATGGACCGCGAGAGCCTGGTGCTGGAGCGGATCTCCAAGGCCCGCAAGCGCCGGCCCCGGCTCGTCGACGAGGTCGTGACCCTGGCGCACGGCGCCGGCGGCAAGTCCTCGGCCGCCCTGATCGACGCCGTCTTCCTCGAGGCGCTGCGCGGCCCCGAGCTGGAGCAGCTCGGCGACGGGGCGGTGCTGACCCTGCCGTCGGGGGAGCGGCTGGCGTTCAGCACCGACTCGTTCGTGGTGTCGCCGCTGCGGTTCCCGGGCGGCTCGATCGGCCACCTCGCCGTGCACGGCACCGTCAACGACCTCGCGATGTGCGGCGCGGTCCCGCAGTGGCTGTCGTGCGCGTTCGTCATCGCCGAGGGCTTCCCGATCGCCGGGCTGCGCGAGATCGTGGCGGACCTGGCGGCGGCGGCCCGGGCGGCCGGCGTGCGGCTGGTCACCGGGGACACCAAGGTCGTGCCGGCCGGCGCCGCGGACGGGCTCTACATCACCACCGCGGGCGTCGGCGTCATTCCGGCCGGGCGGGAGCTGGGCCCGGCCGCGGTCCGCCCGGGTGACCGGCTGGTGCTCTCCGGCACGCTCGGCGACCACGGGATGGCGGTGCTGCTGGCCCGGGGCGACCTGGACATCGAGGCCGACATCCGCTCCGACACCGCGCCGGTGAACGGGCTCGTGGAGCGGCTGCTCGCCGCGGCGCCCGGCACCCGCTGGCTGCGCGACCCGACCCGCGGCGGGCTCGCCACCGTCTGCAACGAGCTGGCCGTCGACGCCGGGGTGGGCGTGATCCTCGACGAGGAGCTGCTGCCGGTGTCGCCGCTCGTGCAGGGCGCCTGCGACCTGCTCGGCATCGACCCGGTCTACGTGGCCAACGAGGGCAAGTTCGTGGCGGTCGTGCCGGCGGACGAGGCGGAGGCGGCGGTGGCCGCCCTGCGCGCCGATCCGCTGGGCGGCCAGGCCGCCGTGATCGGCGAGATCACCGAGCAGCCCGAGGGCGTCGTGGCGCTGCGGACCCCGTTCGGGGGCAGCCGCATCGTGGACATGCTCGTGGGTGACCCGCTGCCCCGGATCTGCTGAGGAGGGCCCGTCATGTGTCTGGGGATACCGGGCCGGATCGTCGACATGGTCGATCCCGCCGCGTACCTGGCCAAGGTCGACGTGAACGGCATCCGGCGCACCATCAGCGTGCGCCTGCTGGCCGGGCAGGACGTCGCCGCCGGGGACTGGGTGCTGGTCCACGTCGGCTTCGCGATGGCGAAGATCGACGAGCGGGAGGCCGAGCTGACCATCGAGGCGATGCGCCGGATGGGCCAGGCCTACGACGACGAGCTGGCCGCCTTCGATTCCACCGCCATCAGTCTGGAGCAGCGATGAAGTTCGTCGACGAGTTTCGTGACCCGGCCGCCGCCCGGGCGCTGGTCCGGTCCATCACCGAGCTGGCCGGCGACGGCGAGTTCAAGTTCATGGAGGTCTGCGGCGGGCACACGCACACCATCTACCGGCACGGCCTGGAGTACCTGCTGCCGCCGTCGGTCGAGCTGGTGCACGGGCCGGGCTGCCCGGTGTGCGTGATCCCGATGGGCCGGGTGGACGACGCGATGTGGCTGGCCGAGCAGCCGGGCGTCATCTTCACCACGTTCGGCGACATGATGCGGGTGCCGGGCAGCCGGGGCAGCCTGCTGGAGACCAAGGCCCGGGGCGCGGACGTGCGGTTCATCTACTCGCCGCTGGACGCCCTGCGCATCGCCGTCGACAACCCGGACAAGCAGGTGGTGTACTTCGCCGTCGGGTTCGAGACGACGGCGCCGTCCACCGCCGTCACGCTGGTGCGGGCCCGCGAGCTCGGGGTCACCAACTTCTCCGTGTTCTGCAACCACGTCACGATCGTGCCGCCGATCAAGGCGATCCTGGACTCGCCCGACCTGCGGCTGTCGGGGTTCATCGGCCCGGGCCACGTGTCCACCGTGGTCGGCAACCGGCCGTACCAATTCGTCCCCGAGGTCTACGGCAAGCCCATCGTGGTGGCCGGATTCGAGCCGCTGGACATCCTCGCCGCCGTGCACATGCTGCTGACCCAGATCCGGCAGGGCCGCTGCGAGGTCGAGAACCAGTACTCCCGGGTGGTGGCCGACGAGGGCAACCCGGCGGCGCTGGCGCTGCTGGCCGAGGTGTTCGAGCTGCGGCCGCACTTCGAGTGGCGGGGGCTGGGCTTCATCTCCCAGTCGGCGCTGAAGCTCGGCGGGCGCTACGCCGAGTTCGACGCCGAGCTGCGCTACGACATGCCCGGCGTGCGGGTGGCCGACCCGAAGGCGTGCCAGTGCGGTGAGGTGCTCAAGGGCGTCATCAAGCCGTGGGAGTGCAAGGTGTTCGGCACCGCGTGCACCCCGGAGACGCCGATCGGCACCTGCATGGTCTCGCCGGAGGGCGCGTGCGCGGCGTACTACAACTTCGGCCGGCTGCACCGCGAGACGGCGCTGCTCGTCGGCCGGTCGGGCCGGTGAGCCGCGAGGGCGAGCGGCTGTTCGCCCGCTACGCCTTCGCGCCCAACGACCTCGGCTACTGCGGGCCGGCCGACGCGCGGGCCCTGTTCGAGCTGGCCGCCAACGGCCACACGGCCGGCGACGTCGCGGCGATCGCCCGGCGGTTCTCCGGCGTGTGGCCGTATCTGGCGGTGCTGGCCGAGCTGACCGGGGGCGCCGATCCGCTGGACGAGACGCTGGTGCGGGCGTACTGGACGGGCACGCCCGCCCCCGGCGTCGCGGCGGCCGAGTTCGGCGCCCGCCTGCTGGACCGCCTCGGCGAGCGGGCCGGGCACTACTGGCACCACCTCGACGCGGCCCTGCAGCCGGAGGCCGCGCCGGACCACGGCTTCCACGTGTTCGGCGTCTACCCGTGGTCGCGGCTGCTCCCGGCCGGCCCGCCCGAGCAGCCGCTGCACGTGCTGGACTCGTGCCGGATCAGCTGGGGCCGGGTGGTGCGGGTGCGCGACGACCGCGTCGTGGTCCGCCGCCGGCCGCTGGGCTGGGACGGCGAGCGCCTCGAGCTGCTGGCCGAGCGCGAGCACGAGGCGAAGTACCGGATCAACGGCTGGAGCTTCGTCGCCGACCCGCGGCCGGGCGAGTGGCTGGCGCTGCACTGGGACTGGGCGTGCGACCGGATCACCCACGACGACGCGGCCCGGCTGCGGCAGGGCACGCTGGACCGGCTCGCGCTGACGAACGACCGCCTCAGCGGGGCCGGGCCACGGCGTGCAGCCGCCGCAGCGCCTCCGCGGTGACCCCGCCCCGCAGGTAGGTGGGCACGGGCGCGTCGAACAGGTCCATGGCCAGGTAGCTGGGCAGGACCGCGGCCGCGCCGGAGAACCGCGCGCCGCGGTGGTAGGCCGAGGTGACCACCAGGCACGGCAGCCCGGCCCGGACGGCGGCGTCGAGGCCGGGCGGCGAGTCCTCCACCGACAGCACCTCCTCGGGCCCGAGGCCGAGCGCGGCCACGGCCAGCCGGTAGGCCTCGGGATGCGGCTTGAGGTGCGTCACGTCGTCCGCGGTGACCACCGCCGCGAACGTGATGTCGCGGAACAGCCGCTCGAGCAGGACGCTCACCCAGGCCCGGGCGCCGGTGGTGGCCACCGCGACGGCGATCTCCTGGTCGCGCAGCTCGCGCAGCAGCTCGTGCACCCCGGGCCGGGCCATGAGCGTCCCGGTGTGCAGCCAGGCGAGGAAGTGCTTCGTCTTCGTCTCGTGCACCGCGCGGGCCAGCTCGGCGGCGTCTGGGTGGCCGCGGTCGGCGAGGTACGTCTCCAGCCGCCGCCGGCCGCCGGGGACGGCGAGCAGCCGGCCATACTCGGTCACGCTCCACTCGTAGGGCAGGCCGTGGTCGCGCAGGGCGAGGTTGAACGCGCGGCGGTGGCCGTCGCGCTCCGTCTCGGCGAGGGTGCCGTCGACGTCGAAGACCACCGCGCGCAGCCGGTACGACGGGCGCGTCCTCACCGCTGGTACACCTCCTGGGTGAGGTGGAACAGCAGCAGCTCCTGGGCGATCGCGAGCGGCGCGCTGCTGGTGCCGTCGCCGAGCCGGCCGAGCCCGTGCGGCATCGTCCGGCCGCCGGCCAGGCCGTCCCAGAGCGCCTTCTGCAGCAGCTGGGCCTCGCCGGCGGTGGCGTGGCCGTGCACGCGCAGGCAGTCGACCGGCGTGCCGTCGTCGTCGCGGATGATGTTGAGGTTCATCGCCGCGCGGACGTCGTCGAGGAGGATGCCGGTGAGCGGCGGGTGCTGGACGGTGGGCCGCAGCAGCAGCTCGGCGCTCAGCGGCGTGCCCGGCGGGTCGGCCCGGCCGGCGGCCGGGGCGAAGCGGACCACGATGTCGGCGTAGCGGCGCTGCGGCCGGATGTAGGCGGCCGAGTCGGGCTCCCGCCGGGCCAGCTCCTCGCGCACCTCGGCCTCGGTGTAGCCGCGGCTGGTGGTGTCCCGGACGATCTTCCAGCGATGCCGGATCTCCTCCGGCGGGTCGAGGAAGACGGTGATGTCGAAGCAGGCGCGGGACAGCTTGGAGTACAACGGGAACAGCCCCTCCACGATGACGAACTCGCGGGGCTGCACGTAGACCGGGCGGGCGAAGGTGCCGGTGCCGTGGTCGTAGACCGGTTTCAGGATCGGCTGCCCGGTGGCGAGCATCTGCAGGTGCTGTTCCATGATGTCGAGGTAGTTGGCCTCGGGGCGCAGCGCGGTCAGCGCCAGCGCGCGCCGCTCGGCCCGGTCGTAGCGGTGGTAGTCGTCCACGCACACGGAGGTGCACCGCTGCGGCCCGATGGCCGCGACGAGGCCCTCCGCGAGGGTGGTCTTGCCCGAGCCGCTGTCGCCGCCGAGCGCGAGCATGACCGGCCGGGCTCCGGCGGGCTCGACCGGGCGGGAACGCAACATGCGTACCAGCTTGTCAGGCATTCGCGCCGCCGTCAGCTGCCCCGGCCGGCCCGGGGTCGGCCAGCGCCACCAGCGCGTCGACGGTGAACCCGAGCGCGGCCAGCACCTGCTCGCCCGGGCCGGAGGCGCCGAACCGGTCGAGGCCGAGCACGTTGCCGGCGCCGGCGTGGGCCGCCCATCCTCCCGGCACGCCGGCCTCGACCGCGACCAGGCGGTCCGGCCGGCCGGTCAGGGCCTCCCGCTCGGCGGCCGGCAGCGCGGCGAACCGCTCCCGCCAGGGCACCGACACCACGCGGGTGGGCCGGCCCCGGGCGGTGAGCCGCTCGGCGGCGGCCACCGCCAGGGCCACCTCGGAGCCGGTGGCGAGGATGGTGACGGCCGGCGTTTCCACCGGCGGCCCGACGACGCGGGCGCCGCGCTCGGCGACGAACGAGACGCCGGCCGGGCCGAGGGGCGGCAGGGCCTGGCGGGACAGGATCAGCGCGGTCGGCCCGTCGGTGCGCCGCAACGCGCAGTGCCAGGCGGCCACGGTCTCGGCGTCGTCGGCCGGCCGCAGCACGGCGAGGCCCGGGATCAGCCGCAGCGACTCGATCTGCTCGACCGGCTGGTGCGTCGGTCCGTCCTCGCCCACCGCGATCGAGTCGTGGGTCAGCACGTGCACGACCGGCAGCCGCATCAGGGCGCCGAGCCGCAGCGCCGGGCGCAGGTAGTCGCTGAACGCGAGGAACGTGCTGCCCACCGGGCGCAGCCCGCCGTGCGCCGCGATGCCGTTGAGCGCGGCCGCCATCGCGTGCTCGCGGATGCCGAAGTGGATCCGGCGCCCGCCGTAGTCGCCGGCGGTGACCGCCGCGCCGGGCAGCGCGTCGAGGCCGGTCGACCCGGCCAGGTCGGCCGAGCCGCCGACGAGCTCCGGCAGGGCTTCGCCGGCCGCGGCGAGCGCCCGGGCCGAGGCCTGGCGGGTGGCGAGCCGCTCGCCGGTCGCCAGCCCGGCGAGCGCGGCGTCCACCGCGGCCGGCAGCGCACCGGCCTGGCCGCGCCGCCACCGCGCCGCCGCCTCGGGGCGCGTGCCGGCCCAGGCGTCGAACCGGGCCGCCCACTCGGCGCGGTGCGCGGCGCCGGCCGCGGCGAGCGCCCGGCAGCGGTCCCGCACCGCGGGCGGCACGTGGAACGGCTCGGGGGAGCGGCCGAGCCCGCGCCGGGCGGCCGCGAGGACCTCGGCGCCGAGCGGGCTGCCGTGGGCGGCCGGCGAACCGGCGACGCCGGGCGCGCCGTAGCCGATCACCGTGCGCACCGCGATGAGGCTGGGCCGGGGATCGAGCCGGGCCGCGCCGATCGCGCGGTCGATCGCGTCGACGTCGTTGCCGCCGGGCACGGCCGCGGTGTGCCAGCCGTAGGCGGCGAACCGCCCGAGCACGTCGTCGCGGCAGGACTGCGCGGCCGGGCCGTCGATCGTCACGTCGTTGTCGTCGTAGAGCACCACCAGCCGGCCCAGGCCGAGGTGTCCGGCGAGCGACGCCGCCTCGTGGCTGATCCCCTCCATCAGGCAGCCGTCGCCGGCGATGACGTACGTGCGGTGGTCCACCGCCTCCGGGAAGCGCGCGTGCAGCATGCGTTCGGCGAGGGCCATGCCCACCGCGGTGGCGAGTCCCTGGCCCAGCGGCCCGGTGGTGGTCTCGACGCCGGGCGTGTGCCCGTACTCCGGATGTCCCGGCGTGGCCGAGCCCAGTTGCCGGAACGCGCGCAGCTCGGCCATGGGCAGGTCGTAGCCGAAGAGGTGCAGCAGGGCGTACAGCAGCGCGGAGCCGTGCCCGGCGGACAACACGAACCGGTCCCGGTCCGGCCAGTCCGGGCGGCCCGGATCGTGGCGCAGGTGGCGCGACCACAGCGCCCACGCCATCGCCGCGCAGCCCATCGGCATGCCCGGGTGGCCGGAGCGGGCCGCCTCCACCATGTCGGCGCTCAGCAGCCGGATCGTGTCGACGGCCAGAGCGTCCAGCTCCGCCCCGCCCTCGCGGCCGGTCACGCCCGGGCCTCCGTTCGCCGCCCGGCGGCCGCGTGCGGCTCGGCCACGGCCGCGGCGCGCTGTTCGGCCACGGCCGCGGCGCCCTGTTCGGCCACGGCCGCCGCGCGCAGCTCGGCCACGGCGGCCGCCCGCCCGGCCGGGTGGCGCGACAGCCAGCTGCCGGAGATGAACACGCCGGCACCGGCCGCGGCCGCGCGCCGGACGGTGACGTCGGTGATGCCGCCGTCGACCTCCAACTCGATCGGGCCGCCGTGGCCGTCGAGGAGCGCGCGTACCGCCGCGATCTTCGGCTCCATCGCCGGCAGGTACTCCTGCCCGCCGAAGCCGGGGTTCACGGTCATCACCAGGACGAGGTCGGTCTCGTCGAGCACGTGCGCGACGGCGCCGGCCGGGGTGTGCGGGTTGAGCGCCACGCCGGCGCGCGCACCGAGGCGCCGGATGCCGGCCAGCGTGCGGTGCAGGTGCCGGCACGCCTCGGCGTGGACGATCACCAGCTCGCAGCCGGCGCGCACGAAGTGCGGCGCGGCCTCGTCGGGCGCCTCCACCATGAGGTGCGCCTCGAACGGCAGGTCGGTCGCGCGCCGGCAGGCCGCCACCACGTCCGGCCCGACGGTGATGGGCGGCACGAACCGCCCGTCCATCACGTCCCACTGCACCCGGTCGGCGCCGGCCGCGGCCAGCGCCCGGCATTCGTCGCCGAGCCGGGACTGGTCCGCGGCGAGCATGGAGGGCACGATCACGGCCGCGTTCACGACCGGCCCCGCCGTTCCATGAGGCGCAGGATCATCGGGGTGAGGATGAGCTGCATCGCGAGCTCCATCTTGCCGCCGGGCGCGACGATGACGTTCGGCCGCGACATGAACGAGTCGTGCAGCATCGACAGCAGGTAGGGAAAGTCGATGCCGCGCGGGTCGGCGAAGCGGATGACGACGAAGCTCTCGTCGGCGCTCGGGATGAACCGGGCGATGAACGGGTTGGACGTGTCCACCGTCGGCACGCGCTGAAAGTTGATGTGGGTGCGGGAGAACTGCGGGCAGATGTGGTGCACGTAGTCCGGCATGCGGCGCAGGATGGTGTCCATCACCGCCTCGCCCGAGTAGCCGCGCTGGGTCCGGTCGCGGTGCAGCTTCTGGATCCACTCGAGGTTGATGATCGGTACCACGCCGATGAGCAGGTCCACGTGCCGGGCCACGTCGACCTCGAGGTCGGCGAAGCCGCCGTGCAGCCCCTCGTAGAGCAGCAGGTCGGTGCCGGCCGGGATGTCCTGCCACGGCGTGAACGTGCCCGGCGGCCGGCCGAAGGGCCGGGCCTCCTCGTCGTCGTGCAGGTACCGCCGGATCTTCCCGGTGCCGGCCCGGCCGTAGCCGGCGAACAGCGCCTCCAGCTCGGGCAGCAGGTTCGCGTCCGGCCCGAAGTGGCAGAAGTGGTGGTTGCCGGACGCGGCGGCGTCGGCCATCATCCGCTGCATCTCCGTCCGGTCGTAGCGGTGGAACGAGTCGCCCTCGACGATCGCCGCGGTCAGCCCCTCCCGGCGGAAGATGTGCTGGAACGTGCGGGTCACCGACGTGGTGCCGGCGCCCGACGACCCGGTGATGGCCACGACGGGGTACATGGCCGACATCAGCGGCCGGCCCGGAACATCGACCGGACGTTGAACAGCGAGCCGTCGAAGGCGCCGCCGGCGGGCTCGCGGTGGTAGCGCTCGATCCGCTCCACCTCGGCCCGGGAGCCGAACACCAGCGGGGCGCGCTGGTGCAGCGCGGTGGGGGCGAGCTCCATCACCCGTTCCCGGCCGGTGCTGGCCAGGCCGCCGGCCTGCTCGACGAGGAACGCGATCGGGTTGCACTCGTACATGAGCCGCAGCCGGCCGGGCCGGTCGGCGTTGCGGGTGTCGGCCGGGTAGAGGAACACCCCGCCGCGGGTCAGGATGCGGTAGGCGTCGGCGACGAGCGACGCGACCCAGCGCATGTTGAAGTCCTGGCCGCGCGGGCCGGACCGGCCGGCCAGGCATTCGGCGATGTACCGCCGCACGGGCTCCTCCCAGAAGCGCTCGTTCGAGGCGTTGATGGCGAACTCCCGGGCCTGCTCGGGTATGCGCAGCTTCGGCTGGGTGAGCACGAAGGCGCCGACCTCGCGGTCGAGGGTGAACGCGTCCACACCGTCGCCGGTGGTCAGCACGAGCAGGGTGGCCGGCCCGTAGAGGGCGAACCCCGCGCCGACCTGGGCCACGCCGGGCTGCAGGAAGTCGCCGAGCCCGGGCTCCTCGCCCGGGCGCGGGGCGCGCAGCACGGAGAAGATGGTGCCGACCGAGATGTTGACGTCGATGTTGCTCGAGCCGTCGAGCGGGTCGAACAGCAGCAGGTACTTGCCCCTGCGGTACGGCGCGGGAATCGGCAGGATGTCGGGCAGTTCCTCGGACGCGAGCCCGGCCAGGTGCCCGCCCCACAGCGTCTCGGCCACCAGCACCTCGTTGCTGGCCAGGTCCAGGCGGTGCTGCGCCTCGCCGTGCACGTTCTCGCTGCCGGCGCCGCCGTGCAGGCCGGCGAGCCGGCCCCGGTTGACCTGGTTGGCGATGATCTTCACGGCGGTGGCGATCGCGTTGAGCAGCCCGGAGAAGTCGCCGGTCGAGTCGGGGTGCCGGTGCTCCTGCTCGATGGTGTGCCGGGTCAGCGTGATGCGCCCGGTCCGCGGCGATTCCATGCCGGTCACGGACGCACCGCCGGCGCCGGCTCGGGCGTGTACCGGTGGGCGGCGGCCGCCCGGGCGCAGTTTGCCGCCAGGGCCGCCTGCGCGACGGCGGTGGCGCCGGGATCGCCCTGCCAGGTGACGAGGGCGTCGTCGACGAGGGCGCGGCCGAACGAGAAGGTCAGGTGCCACGGCGCGGCCTCCTCGGCGGCGAGCTCGTTGATCGCCCGGAGGTTGGCGCAGGCCGGCTCGTTGCGCTGGCCGCCGGACAGGAAGGCGATGCCGGGCACGGCCGGCGGGACGTGCGCGCGCAGGGTCTGCAGCGTGCGCCGGGCGACCTCGGCCGGCGCGGCGGGCGTCTCGCTGAAGCTGCCCGGCACGACCATGTTCGGCTTGAGCACGATCGCGCGCGGGTCGACGCCCATCACGTCGAGCTCGGCGAACACCTGGGCCAGCACGGCGGCCGTGGCCCGTTCGCAGACCGCGATGTGGTGGTCGCCGTCCATGATCACCTCGGGCTCGACGATCGGCACCAGCCCGGCCTCCTGGCACAGCGCCGCGTACCGGGCCAGGCCGTGCGCGTTGGCGCGGATGCCGCGCCGGTTGCCGTCCTTCGTGGACGCGCCGCCGGGGGTGGCGCAGATCGGGGCGTTGAAGACCGCGCGCCACTTCGCGAAGGTGGCGCCCTGCGCGCGGTAGCGCTCGAGGCGCCCGCGCAGCCCGTCCAGCCCCTCGGTGACGCTCACCCCGTCGGTGAACGGCAGCTGGCTGACGCCGGTGTCGACCTTGATGCCGGGCTGGATGCCGCGTTCGCGGGCGGCGACCGCGAAGGGGGTGCCGTCGGCGAGCGACTGGCCCAGGGTCTCGTCGCAGAGGATGATGCCGGAGATCCAGCGGCCGAGGCCGGGCGTGGTCAGCAGCAGCGCCCGGTAGTCCCGGCGGCTGGCCGGGGTGGCGTCCACGCCGGCGCGCTCGAGCCGCCGCGACATCGTCGCGATGCTCTCGTCGGCGGCGAGGATGCCGGTGCCCGGCCCGACCAGGCCGGCGGCGGTTTCCAGGAGATCAGACACGGGGGCTCCCAACGGTCCAGCCGCGTCGGCGGCATTGGGCGAGGGTGCCGACGTTATGGGTGAGCCGGGCCGGTCGGCTTCACCCGTGCGGGCGTAGCCCGGGGTGAGCCCGCGGTCCCCCGGAACGCCAGGGCGCCGGCCTGGCGCGGGTCGGTCAGGTGGGCCAGGAACAGCTCGGTGGTGGCGGTCGGGGCGGTGGACGTGATCGCGTGCCAGGGCCGGCGCAGCGGGGTGCCGCGGGCCGGCACCCGGCGCAGGGCGCCGCCGCGCAACTGCTGCTCGACGGCGTCGGCGGAGACGAGCGTGACGCCCAGCCCGAGTACCGCCGAGGACACCACGGCACCGACCGAGCCCAGCGTCAGCAGGGGTGGCTCGATCTGCAGCGCCTGGTGCAGCGCGAGCGTCGCCTCCCGGGTGCCCGAGCCCACCTCCCGCAGCAGCCAGGTCGCGGTGGCGAGGTCGGGCTCCGGCCCGGCCGCCGCCACGACCACCAGCGCGTTGGCCCGCGTCGCCCGGGTGACCAGGCCCGGCCCGGGCCGGCCGCCGATGACCACGTCCAGCCGGTGGTCGGCGAGCAGCGCCGAGATCCGGTCGCGCACGCCCACGTCGAGCGTCACCGCGACCTGCGGGTACCGCCGCCGGAAGGAAGCGAGCAGACCCGGCACGAGCGACTCTCCGGCCGTGGTGACGGCGCCGAGCCGCAGCCGCCCGCGCTCCGCCGCCGGGCCCCGCCGGGTCGCGGCCACGCCCTCGTCGATGAGCCCGAGGATGCGCCGGGCGTAGCCGGCGAACACCTCGCCGGACTCGGTCAGCCGCAGCCCCCGCCCGTCGCGCTCGAACAGCACGACGCCGACCTCGCGCCGCAGCGCGGCGAGCGAGGCGGACACGGCCGACTCGGTGACCGAGAGCCGCTGCGCGGCGGCCCGGGCCGAGCCGGAGTCGACCACGGCCAGGAAGGTCTGCAACCGCACGGGCGTCATACGGGGGATGATAGACAAGTAAATGCTCAAGTGAGGACGGCAAAAGCTCGCTGGACACCTTGAGTGTCGGCCCGGCACCCTCGACCCCATGACGAGTGAGCAACGGTGGGACCCAGGGGTCCACAGCTACGCCAGCATGGGCTACTACGACGCCGGCTACGTCCCCCGCGACACCGACGTGCTCGCCGTGTTCCGGGTGACCCCGCAGCCCGGGGTGGACCCGGTGGAGGCGGCGGCGGCCGTCGCCGGCGAGTCCTCGACCGCGACCTGGACCGTGGTGTGGACCGACCGGCTCACCGCGCACACCCACTACCAGGCCAAGGCCTACCGGGTCGACCCGGTGCCCGGCCGCGACGGCGAGTACCTGGCACACATCGCCTACGACCTCGACCTGTTCGAGGAGGGCTCGATCGCCAACCTGACCTCGTCCATCATCGGCAACGTCTTCGGCTTCAAGCCGCTCAAGGCGCTGCGGCTGGAGGACATGCGGATCCCGGTGGCCTACGTGAAGACGTTCCAGGGCCCCGCCCACGGCATCGTCATGGAGCGGGAGCTGCTCAACAAGTACGGCCGGCCGCTGCTCGGCGCCACCGTCAAGCCGAAGCTCGGGCTGTCCGCCCGCAACTACGGCCGGGTGGTGTACGAGGCCTGCCGGGGCGGGCTCGACTTCACCAAGGACGACGAGAACATCAACTCGCAGCCGTTCATGCGCTGGCGCGACCGCTTCCTCTACTGCATGGAGGGCGTGAACCGGGCGGTGGCGGAGACCGGCGAGATCAAGGGCCACTACCTCAACGTCACCGCGGCGACCGTCGAGGACATGTACGAGCGCGCCGAGTTCGCCAAGGAGCTCGGCAGCGTCGTCGTCATGATCGACCTCACCGTCGGCTACACCGCCATGCAGTCGATGGCCCGCTGGGCGCGCCGCAACGGGGTGCTGCTGCACCTGCACCGGGCCGGGCACGCCACGTACACCCGGCAGAAGACCCACGGCGTGAGCTTCCGGGTCATCGCCAAGTGGTGCCGGCTGATCGGCGTCGACCACATCCACGCCGGCACGGTGGTGGGCAAGCTGGAGGGGGATCCGGCGACGACCCGCGGCTTCTACGACACGCTGCGCCTCGACCGCGTCCCGGCCAACCCGGCCCACGGCATCTACGTCGAGCAGGACTGGGCGAGCATGCCCGGCGTGCTGCCGGTCGCCTCGGGCGGCATCCACGCGGGGCAGATGCACCAGCTCGTCGACCTGCTCGGCGAGGACGTGGTGCTGCAGTTCGGCGGCGGCACGATCGGCCACCCGATGGGCATCGCGGCCGGCGCCGAGGCCAACCGCGTGGCGCTGGAGGCGATCATCAAGGCCCGCAACGAGGGCCACGACCTGCTCCGGGAGGGCCCCGCCATCCTGCGCGCCGCCGCCCGGCGCTGCCGCCCGCTCGACGCGGCGCTCGCCACCTGGGGCGAGGTCACCTTCGACTACGCCTCGACGGACGCCCCGGACGCCGTCCCCACCGCCAGCCGTTAGGAGCCGAACCATGTACCTGCGCCACGGAGCCTTCTCCTACCTGCCGGAGCTGACCGACGACGAGGTGGCCGCGCAGATCCGCTACGCGCTCGGCAACGGCTGGCCGGTCTCCGTCGAGTACACCGACGACCCGCACCCGCGCAACGTGTACTGGGAGCTGTGGGGCCTGCCCATGTTCGACCTCGCCGAGCCCGACCCGGTGCTGCGCGAGATCCAGGACTGCCGCGCCGCCTTCCCGCGCCACTACGTGCGGGTCCTCGCCTACGACGCGCGGCTCGGCCGCCAGACCACGGCGCTGAGCTTCCTCGTGCAGCGCCCCGGCCGGGAGCCGGGCTTCCGGCTGGAGCGCACCGAGGCCAACGACCGCGTGCAGCGCTACGCCCTGCGGCCCTACGCCACCGACGCCCCGCCCGGGGCCCGCTACGAGACGCCATGACCGGCGGCTTCGCCCTGCGGCCCGCCGAACCGGCCGCGGAGGAAACGCTCGACGCCGCGGCGCTGGTCGATCTCAACGCCGACGAGACCAGCCGCCGGGCGCGGGCGGTGCTGGCCGGGTTCGAGCGCGACATGGTCGGGCTGGCCGGGGTGAAGCGGCGCCTCGCGGAGATCGCCGCCCTGCTCATCGTGCGCCGGGCCCGGGCCCGGTTCGGCCTGTCGGACTCCAGGCCGTCGCTGCACATGAGCTTCACCGGCGGCCCGGGCACCGGCAAGACGACCGTGGCCCTGCGGATGGCCGAGATGCTGCACGCCCTGGGCTACCTGCGCACGCCGCGGGTGGTCGCGGTGACCCGGGACGACCTCGTCGGGCAGTTCATCGGCCACACCGCGCCCAAGACGAAGGAGGCCATCGCCCGGGCCGCCGGGGGAGTGCTGTTCATCGACGAGGCCTACTACCTGCACCGCCCGGAGAACGAGCGCGACTACGGCCAGGAGGCGGTGGAGATCCTGCTGCAGGAGATGGAGTCCGGGCGCGGTTCGCTCGCCGTCATCTTCGCCGGGTACGCCGACCGGATGGACGCCTTCCTGTCGTCCAACCCCGGCCTCAGCTCGCGGGTGGCGCACCACATCCACTTCGACGACTACACCCACGACGAGCTCGTCCGGATCGCCGAGCTGATCCTGGCCCGCGACGACTACGCGTTCAGCCCCGACGCGCGGCTGGCGTTCGAGTCCTATGTGGAGCTGCGCACGGCGATGCCGCGCTTCGCCAACGCCCGCAGCATCCGCAACGCCCTCGAACGCTGCCGGCTGCGGCAGGCGACCCGGCTCGCCGCCGCACCCGGGCCGGTCGGCCGGACGGACCTGATCACCCTGACCGAGGCCGACGTCCGGGGCAGCAGCGTGTTCGCCCAGGCCGGCTGAGCGGCTGTATGATCAACTCCATGAGCCGGCCGTCCATCGCGCAGACCGACGAGCAGATCGGGTTCCACTGGCTGAGCGAGAACGGGCGGCCCGTCGGCCTCGCGGAGCTGGTCCGGACCGATCCCGAGCCCGACCGCCTGCTCCCGACCCACCTGGCCGCCCTCGACGACGCGCTGATCGACGCGGCCGGGCGGTTCGGCCGGCTGCTCGGCGGCGGCGAGCCGGCGACCACCGAGACCCAGCGGCTCGACCTGCGCGAGCTGCACCGGGTGCTCGACCGGCTGTGCCTGGAGTATTCCGCCGCGCTGGCCGTGGTCGGATCCGAGGCGGAGCTGCGCGCCGGCCTGATCGTCGGCACCGCCCAGCTGTTCGCGATCCGGGCCCGGATGGCGCTCGGCGTGTCCGGACCCACGCCGCTGGCCGGCACGCTCACCGACCCGGGCGTCGGGGTGGTGTCCGGGCACGGCCGGCTCGTGGTCGTGGACGAGCGCGAACCGTGGCGCGGCGCCCGCTGGGTCGTCGAGTCCGAAACCGGCGCCCGGTTCCCGCTGACGCTGTCGATGCTGCGGTACGACAGCTCCGGCGTGAACCGGGAGGCGGCCCTGGACGAGCACCGGGAGGCCCTGCGCCGGGTCGCCGCCGCCGCCGACGAGCCCGGCGCCGACCCGTTCATCGCCGCCGGATCGGTCGAGTGGCTGCTCTACGACTGGCTGATGGCGCACCGGGAGTCGGGCTCGAGCGGCGCCATCGAGCTGCGCGGCAACCGCCTCGACGACGCCGGGCTGATCGTGACCGCCGCCGCCGCGCTCGTGCGCTGCCGGACCCGCGTCGACCCGGCGCTCCCCGACGTGCCGACCCGCCGTCGCTGATTTTCCCGGTACCGTATCGATCGGGATGGATCGCCACGCTGCGGAAACGGCCTTGGGTGATCGATAGCGGGTTAGGCGGGAGAGCCGAAGGCGCCGGCGGGGTTGTCAGGATCAGTTGGCGTCAACGGTTTTGTGGCGCGTCGGTCCAGGGCGTCGGCGAGGTCGTGGCGGCCGAGTTCGCGCAGCTGGGCGAGGAACTGTTGGCGGTGGCCGGAATGGTGGACGTGGACTCTGGGGGCGGCACGTTCGACGAGGCTCGTGATGAGTGTTTCGTCGCCGATGCCGCGGAGTTGCTGGAGGAGCTTCGTCACTCCTTCGGTGTTGGTGACGTCGACGTCGGCGGTGGCGCGTTCGGCGAGCAGCTGTGTCCAGCCGGGGGCGTTGAGGGCGCGCACCGTGTGGATGAGTGTCGCCGCCTGGTACGGCTCGGCGATCGGGGATTGGCGGACGACGCGGGCGACCAGGTCATAGGCGAGTGGGCGGGTGTCGGGGTGATCGAGCGCTTTCAAGAGGTTGGCGATGCCGAAGAGGTTCGAGATCTCGACAACCTCGACTTCCGGGACGGCTCGTTCGGCCAGGGTCTTGGCCAGGATGTCGTCGCCCGTGGTGCGCAACTGCTCCAGCAGGTAGGCGACGCCGCCCGCGTCGGTGACATCGACGTCGGGGGCGGCGCGGCGGGCCAGGATGGCGGCCTGATCGTTGGCGTCGAACTCACGCAAGACCTGGAGCAGCCTGGCGACACCGAGCGCGTATGTGACCTCGACGGCCTCGGCGACGCGGCCGGCGACATCCTCTGCGTAGCCGTCGAGACCGATTTTCCGTAGCGTCTCGATGATCGTCGCCACATCGAAGGGCTTGCCGTAGGGGAGATTGAGTTCGTGGGCAGCGACGTTGCGTTCGTCGGTTTCGGGTGAGGCGAGGTTGAGACGGTTGAGGAGGTCGTCGACTTCTTTGGCGCTGGCCTCGGCGCGAGCCTTGGCTCGGTCCAGATCCTGCTCGGCCCTGCGCAGTTTGGCCCGCAGTTCGGTGATCTCCCGTTCGAGTTTGGCGGCTTGCGCTTGAGCCGCGGCGTGGTGCTCCTGCTGGATCTGCACGAGCGTCTCTTGAAGTTCGGCAAGCTCGTGTTCCAGCCTGGCGACCTTGGTCTCAGATTCGCGCAGGTCCGCTTCGGCTTTGTCCCGTTTGTCGTAGGCCTGCCGGATCTGCGGCCCATGGGGCTGGTTCCTGGACCGTTTCACCTCCAGCGCGTCGCGGTTGAGGCGGTAGTAACGTTCGCGGGTCTCGGCAGCGACCGGCTCGCCGGTTATTTGTGCCTTTTCTTCCAGCAGCAGATCGACAAACGTCCGATTGACGGGAACCAGCACCCCGTGCAGGTATCTGGACACCGAGCTCGGGTTGATCCCTTCGAGCTTCTTGTCCGCGGCGCGTTTCACGATTTGTTTCGGCGCCAAGCCGACGGCGTCCCACAAGTCGTTGATCTCTTGAAGCCAGGCTAGCATTCGCGGATCGGGTCGCTCGGCGTCATTGGCGCGGATGCTCGGCAGGTTGTCGGACACATATCGATTGTGACCGGCGGGTCCGACCTGCATCAAGACGTCGGCCCCGATCGTGCTGTTGCCGATCCCTGGAATGCACAGATTCGCCCGTTGCGCAACCACTGCAAAAGTTGCATGAACGCTGCAAGGAATGGGGTCGTGCAGGGCGCGTTTCACTATTTGCACAAAACTGAGGCGCTCGGATGCTGAACGGCAAGTCCTTCCGACCCGGTCGGGCTTCGACTCTCGGACTCAGGAGACATCGATGCGGAACCGACGCGCCGTTCCCGCGCTGCTCACCCTGCGGGCAGCGGTCATCCTCGCCCTCACGGCCATCACTGCTGCGGTGGCCGGATCCCTCGCTTTGCGGGCCAATGGTTCTCTGCCGCAGGCACTGCTGACTGCCGGCGGCGCCGCGCTGACCGTGATCGGCATCCTCGACAAGCTCATCGCCAAGGACACCTCCGAGTAGCCACTCCGGATGCGGCGTAATCATCCTGCGGATAGCGCAACATAATCCGATCGCGGGTGAACCGGAGGAACGACCGGGCCGGTGGATCGGGCTGACCGCTCGGACAATTCCCCCGATCTGGGGATCGGTTTCCGTCGATCAGCCGAGGCTTTCCGGCTAAGAACATCACGTTCATGTGGCGGGTTCATGATCGAAGCGGGTGCTGCGCGGCGTAGCGACCGGAAGTCTCCGCGATCATGCCGTACCCGGCGCCGATACCAACGGTTTTTCATGATCGCGGAGTGCTGATGTACACCCGTGTACCGGAAGTCTCCGGGATCATGGCAAACCCGTGGTTCGGCCGCAGCACCACGCATGATCACGGAGACATTCGTCCGGCTACGCCCGTCTGGTCTTGGCACCGCGGGCCTGGCAGGGCCGGGGCCGCCCTTTAGGCGTGCCCCGGCCCGGTGTCTGACGGGAGCAACGGTCGTCAGTTGCACGGACCGGAGTCATGTGTCCCATCGTGGGAGCAGGCTTGGCACGAAGTGTGGATCTCCAGGTCAGGGGCCGTGCATAGGCTCGGCCCATCGGACCCCGGCAGGGATGCACCAGGGAGGACACCATGGACGAGTACGGCTACGGCTACGACGGCGACGGCGACGGCGACTACGGCTATGACGGCGGCGGAGACTACGGCGGCGGAGACTACGGCGGCGACTTCGATCCCGGCGCGGCGAGCCTGATCAGCGACGGCGGTGGCGACATCGGCTACGACGGCGGGTTCGACCCGGGCGCGGGCAGCATGATCAGCGACGGTGACATCACCGACGTGCTGTAGGCGGCGGCGCGGTAGCGGCCGGGTGCCTGGCCACGGGCGCGGGTGAAGGCGCGGCTGAAGGCCGGCACCGAGTGGTAGCCGACGGCGGCCGCGATGGCCTCGACGGGGTCCTGGGTGGTGCGCAGGCGGGCGGCGGCGAGGTCCATGCGCCACTGGGTGAGGTAGGCGGCGGGGCTCTGGCCGATGGCGGCCGGGAAGCGCCGGGAGAGCGTCGCGCGCGACACGGCGATCGCGGCGGCGAGCGTCGCGGTCGTCCACGGCCGGGCGGGGGCGGCGTGGATGTGCTCCAGCGCCCGGCGGACGATCGGGTCGCCGAGCATACCCAGCCAGGTGCCGCGCGGCTCGGCCGGGCGGGTGGGCAGCCAGGCCCGCACCAGCTGGATGAGCATGATGTCGACCAGGCTGTTGAGCACGGCCGTGGTGGCGATCTGGGGATGGGCCAGCTCGCGGCCGAGCAGGCGGACGGTGTCGTCGAGGCCGGCCGCGCCGTCGTCGGCGCCGACGTGCACGAAGCCGGGCAGGGCGCGCAGGACCTGGGTGCGGGCCGTGTGGTCGCAGTCGTAGTGGATGGTGACGATCCGGGTGCGCGCGGGCCGCGTACCCAGCGCGATCACCTCGCCGGAAGCTGCCGCCGGGTCGTACGGCTCGGGCCGGGCGCCGGTCGCGCTGCCCAGGGTGTGCCGGGTACCGGCCGGGAGCAGCACGACGTCGCCCGCGGCCAGCTCCAGCGGGTCGCGGCCGGCGACGGTGAGCCACGCGCTGCCGGCGGTCACCGCGTGCAGCGCTGCGCCGGGGTAGTCGTCCAGCGCGATGGACCAGCTGCCGCCGGCCTCGATGCGAGCGCCGAGGGCGCCGCGGACGCCGGACACGGCGAGCACGTCTGACACCAGATCCATGCGCGCAATCCTACGGACTGAGGCAATCGGCGAAGTTTTTGCGGCAGTGGAGCATCGACTGCCGCAGACGGTGCTTCGTATGGTTCTCGCTGTGAAGGAATGGATGAAGGCCCTTGTCGCGACGGGCTATGGACCGCCCGGCCAGCTCTCGATCGCCGACGTGCCGGTGCCCCGGCCGGGGCCCGGGCAGATCCAGGTGAGGATCGCCGCCGCGACCGTCAACCCGACCGACATCCGGGTGATCACCGGGGCGTTCGGCGACGCGGTGCGGCTCGAGTTCCCGTATACCCTCGGCACCGACTTCGCCGGCACCGTCACCGAGGCCGGGCCCGGCGTGACGCGGTACGGGGCCGGCGACGAGGTGTTCGGCCAGGCGGTGCCCCGGCCGCTGCGCGCGGTGGCCGCGCCCACCCGGCCGTCGCTGGGCACCGGCGCGCTGGCCGAGTACGCGGTCTTCGAGGCGGACACGCCGCTGCTGGCCCACCGCCCGGCCGGGGTGCCCGCCGACCAGGCCGCCGCCCTGGCCATCGCCGGGCTGACCGCCCAGGCGCTGATGACCACCGCCGAGATCCGGCCGGGCGAGTCCGTCCTGGTCATCGGGGCCACCGGCGGGGTGGGCACGACCCTGGTCCCGCTGCTGGCCGCCGCGCGGGCCGACATTGTCGCCACCGCCGCCACCGGCGCCGGTGGTGAGCTCCTGCGCCGCCTTGGCGCCGGCCGCGTCATCGGGGTCGACGCGTCGCAGTACCCCACCGGCATCGACGTCGTCTTCAACCTGGCCCTCTTCGCCGACCGCGTGGCGGCCGCGGCCCGGGCGATCCGGCCGGGCGGACGCCTGATCTCGATCATCTACCCGGCGCCGGCCCCGGAACAGCTCGGCCGCGACGACGTGGACCTGCGCTTCGTCATGGACCTGGAGGGCCGGCTCGGCGGCATGCGCGGCGTCGCCGAGGCGGCCGCCTCCGGCGCCCTGGTGGCCACCATCGGGCGCCGGTACGGTCTCGACGAGGCGGTGCGGGCGGCCGTCGACTACGCCCGTGGCGGCACGCTTGGCAAGATCGTCGTGACGATGTGAACGGAAAACGAGGGGGAAACGCGATGGCGGACGGCTCACTGCACGTTCGAGGCGCACGGCTCGCCTACAGCGACGAGGGCACCGGACCGATCGTGATCAGCGCGCACGGGCTCCTGCAGAGCCGGGCCAACGACCGCGCCGCCGGGCTGGTCGACTGGGCGGCCCTGCCGGCCGCCGGCTACCGGCTGATCTCGTACGACGCCCGCGGCCACGGCGAGTCCGAGGGGACCCCGGAGCCCGGGGTGTACCGGTGGACGTCGCTGGCCGAGGACCTGCTGGCCGTGGCCGACCACTTCTCGCCCGGCGAGCCCGTCCGCGCCATCGGCGTCTCGATGGGCACCGGCACCATCCTGTCCGCGCTCGTGCGGGCCCCGCAGCGCTTCGCGGCCGTGACGCTCGGCGCGCCGCCGACCGCCTGGCAGACCCGCGCGGCGCAGGCGGCCATGTACGAGGAGTTCGCGCGGCTCGTCGAGGAGTCGAGCGCCGACGACTTCGCCCGGATGCTCGCCGCGGCGCCGGTGCCACCGATCTTCGAGCGCCTGGAGAGCTTTCCCGGGCTCCCCGCCGTGGCCGCCGACCTCCTCCCGTCGGTCCTGCGCGGCGCCGGCGGGTCGGACCTGCCGGCGGAGGACCTCGTCGCGGCGCTGTCCGTCCCGGCGCTGATCCTCGGCTGGGAAACGGATCCGGGCCACCCGGTCGTCACCGCCGACCGGCTCGCCGAGCTGCTCCCGGCCGCCGAGCTCCACCTCTCCGCGACGGTCGAGGACATCCGCACCTGGGCCGCCCGCGCCGCCGCCTTCTTCGCCGCCGGGTGACCGGTCCGCCGGATTCCACATTTTCTCCACGCGGGTTGCACATCCGCTGCCTAGGTTCCGGCCATGGCAGTTCAGCAACGCAGCGCCGTGACCGCGATCGCCGGGGTGGACGCGATCGTGAACCGCGACCGGGTCAACCACCTCAACTGCCGCAAGGCCCAGGTGCTCGCGTTCGTGGCCGGCCGCAGTCCCTGGTGGGAGCTGCTGCTGCACGGCGCGCTCGGCTCGACGTTCGACGTCTACCGGCACTGCTACCGCCGTAAGGGCTACCGCTGGGACTACCCGGCGCCGTACGTGCGCGACGAGGACCTCGCCGCGCTCGGCTGGTTCTGCGGGCGCCAGGCCCGGGCCGACCTCGACGAGGTCCGGGCCGCCCTGCCCCAGTACCTGGCCAACGACCAGCCGGTGCTCTTCATGGCCCCGCGCGCCGACTTCCCCTACTGGGTCGACTTCATGCGCCGCCACGGCACCATCGAGGCCGAGTACCGCGAGCTGCACTCGTTCATGGTCTGCGGGCTGAGCGCGGACGGCGAGACGGTGCTCATCGTCGACAACACCACCGACAACCACGAGTACACGAGCTTCCTGATCCCGATGGCGGACCTGGCGGCCGGCTACGCGCGGGAACCCGAGCGCTGGTTCACCGACTGCCAGACGCTGCTGCGGGTCGGTGAGCCGGACCTGGCCGAGCTGGCGCTGCGCTACCACGCCGCCGTGTCCGGCTACGCCGACCGGTTCGAGATCTACGAGCTCATCGCCGACAGCCTGCCGGTCGAGCGGGCGGCGATCGCGGAGACGTACCGTACCCCGTCGGTCAACAGCCTCGCCCTGCTGGCCGGCTCCCGGACCATGTTCTGCCGGTTCCTGCGGCGCACCTCGCACGCCCCGGAGGTGCCGGCGCGCTACGAGCGGCTCGCCGCGGCGATCGGCGCGGCGCAGGAGCGGGCCGGCCGTTACCACGCCGGCGCCGCCGGCGTCTCCCTCGACGAACTGCGCCGCCGCCTGCGCGCGCTGCGGGCCCAGGAGGAGCAGGCCGCCCGGGCGCTGCGCGACGACCTGCGCCGCGCGCCGGTGACGTTCCACGCGGCCGGTGGCTGAGCCGATGCGACCGATGTACGTCTTCAGCGGCGTCGGGGACACCGGCGCCAAGCCGCTGGACCGGCTGCGTGAGCTGGCCGCCCGCCCGGAGAACGCCCGGTTCTTCCGGGCCGTCACCGCGGCCGTGCGCGACGCCTTCGACCACGTCGGCGAGCGGGCGTGGCGGCGCGACCTGCCGGGCGGGCTGCCGCTGGCCGACTGGCTGCGCGGCGGGCCGGCGCCGCCACCGGCCCTGGAGCACTCGCTGGTGCAGGGTGTCTGCGCTCACGTGTACCAGCTGTGCCTGCTCCAGCCGGGGCCGGGGACGGAGCCGGACGGCGAGCCGGTCGCGGCGGTCGGGCACAGCATGGGCGTGCAGGCCGCCATCGCCGCCGGCCACCGGGGGCTGGACCGGCGGGGGTTCGTCGCGTTCAGCCGGATCTCGGCCGGGCTGGCCACGATGATCCTGCTGCGCTGCCACGAGGTGTTCCAGCCGCGCGGCGCGGGCCGGCGGCTCGCCGCGGCCTACGCGGCCCGGGCCGGCGCGGCGGCCACCCCGCCGGCGGCGATGGCCGCGATCACCGGCATCGCCGAGGCCGACCTGCGGGGGCGGCTGGCGGCGCACCCGGGCGACGAGGGCCCGGCCGAGGTCGCCATCGTCAACGCGGAGCGCTCGCACGTGCTGGCCGGCACCCCCGACGCGCTCGCCGGCTTCTGGCTGGCCAACGCCGAGCGGTTCGCCGCGGACCGGGTCCGCTGGGCGTTCCTGGCCAGCACCGCGCCGTTCCACTCGAGCCTGCTCGCGCCGGCCGCCGCGCTCATCCGGGCGGACCGGGCCGCGATCGGCTACGAGGTGCGCGGCGCGGCCCTGTCGGTGCCCGTCTACGTCGCCGAGGCCCCGCACAACCTGCAGGAGCGCGGCGACCTGTGGCTGGACTTCCTGGAGCAGGCGGTCTGCCGGCCGGTCGACTGGCGCGCCACGGTCACCACCGCGGCCGAGGCGACCCGGCCCGACCGGGTGGTCGACTTCGGCCCGGGCGCCGCGGCCCGGCTGTTCACCCGGGAGAGCCTGCGCGCCGCCGGATACCGGCTGCGCTTCCAGGCCGTGCGCGGCCTCGACTGACCAAGGAGGACGTCAATGCGTGCACTCGTGTTTCCCGGCCAGGGCGTGCAGCGGCCGGGGATGGGCGACGACCTGTTCGACGCGGCCAAGGACCTCGTCGAGGAGGCCGACGAGATCCTCGGCTGGTCCGTGGCGCGGCTGTGCTGGGACGACCCCGACGGCCGGCTGCGCGACACCCGCTACGCCCAGCCGGCCATCTACCTCGTCAACGCCCTCGAGGCGCGGACGCTGCCGCCCGGGCGGTACTCCTGGTTCGCCGGGCACAGCCTCGGCGAGTTCAACGCCCTCGTCGCGGCCGGCGTCATCGACCTGATGGCCGGGCTGCGCCTGGTCGCCGCCCGGGCCGAGCTGATGGCGGGCGTCACCGGCGGCGCGATGGCGGCGGTCACCGGCCTGCCGGCCCGCATGGTCGAGGCGACGCTGCGCGGGGCGGGGCTGCGCGGGGTGTACGTCGCCAACCGCAACTCCGACCGGCAGGTCGCCGTCGCCGGAGCGCGGGACGAACTGCGCCGGGCCGTGCGGGCGCTGCAGGACGCGGGCGCCCGCCGGGTCACCCCGCTGCCGGTCAGCGGCCCGTTCCACACCCCGCTCATGGCCGAGGCGGGCCGGGGGTTCGCCGAACTGCTGCGCGGGGAGGCGTTCGCGCCCGGCCACACGCCGGTCATGTCCAGCGTCACCGGCGCGCCGTTCGACCCGGCCGAGGCCGCGGACCTGCTCGCCCGGCAGGTCGCCGCGCCGGTCGAGTGGGTCGCCGCGGTGCGGGCCCTGCGCGCGGCCGGCGTGACGGACTTCGACGAGGTCAACGGCACCACCCTGACCACCCTGATCGGCCAGATCGGCTGACGTCCAGCTGCGAGCGAGGTAGGCAATGGCGAAAGACATCGCGATCATCGGCATGTCGGTCGAGGTACCGCAGGCGCGGGACATCCACGCCTTCTGGGACATCGTCCGCACCGGCCGGACCCTCACCCGGCCGTTCCCGGCGCAGCGGCGCGCCGACGTCGAGGAGTACGTGGCGTACCAGCGGCAGTCGGCGGTCGGCGACTGGGGCACCGACCGGGTCGAGTTCTACCCGGGCGCGTACCTCGACCACATCGACCGGTTCGACCCCGAGTTCTTCGGCATGACCCCCCGGCAGGCCGCGGTCACCGACCCGCACCAGCGGCTGATCCTGCGCACGATGTACCTCGCGCTGGAGGACGCCGGCTACACGGGTGCCCGGGTCGCCGGCACCCGCACCGGCGTGTTCGTCGGGTTCGCCGCCAACCCCGGCTCCTCGTACCTGGAGTACTGCGCCCGCATCGACCCGGGCCTCACCCAGCTCGGGCTCACCGGGAACATCCCCACGATGCTGGCCAACCGGCTGTCGTACCTGCTCGACCTGCACGGGCCCAGCCTGGTCGTGGACAGCGCGTGCTCGGCGTCGCTGGTGGCGGTGCACCTGGCCGCCAACGCGCTGCTGGCCGGCGACTGCGACCTGGCCGTCGCGGCCGGTACCCGGGTGGTGATGATGCCGGTGAAGCACCCCAACACCCGCATCGGCATCGAGTCCTCCGACGGCATGACCCGCACCTTCGGCGAGGCCGCCGACGGCACCGGCTACGGCGAGGGCTCCGGCGTCGTCGTGCTCAAGCGGCTCGACCGGGCGCTGGCCGACGGCGACCAGGTGTACGCCGTGATCAAGGGCAGCGCCGTCAACCACGACGGCCGCTCCGACAGCATGACCGCGCCGGACCCGGCCGCGCAGGCCCGGCTGCTGCTGGCCGCCTGGGCCGACGCCGGCGTCGCCCCCGACAGCATCGGCTATCTGGAGGCGCACGGCACCGCCACCCGCATCGGCGACCCGATCGAGCTCGACGGGCTGACCCGGGCCTTCCGCGCGCACACCGACGCGGTGCGCGGCTGCGCGATCGGCACCGTCAAGGCCAACGCCGGGCACCTCTTCGAGGGCTCCGGGGTGCTGGGCCTGATCAAGGCGGCGCTGACGCTGCGGCACCGGCAGCTGCCGCCGCTGGCCGGCCGCACCACCCTCAACCCGCTGCTGGACTTCGACACCGGCCCGGTCTACGTGCCGGAGACCGCCGAGCCGTGGACGGCGGGCGACGCGCCCCGCCGGGCCGCGGTCAGCGCCTTCGGGCTCGGCGGCACCAACGCGCACGTGGTGCTGGAGGAGCACGTCGAGCCGCCGCGACCCGCCGGGCCGGGGCCGTGGCTGTTCACGCTGAGCGCGCGCGGCGAACCGGCGCTGCGCCGGCTGATCGGGCGGTACCTCGACCTGCTCGGCGCCGGCCTGGCGCCCGGCGTGACCGTGCGCGACGTGTGCTACAGCGCGAACCGGTCCCGCTCCGGGCATCCGCACCGCATCGCGTTCCCCGTGCGCGACCTCGCCGACCTGCGCGCTGGGCTGGCCGCCGCGGCGGAGGGCGGCCCCACCGGCGACCCGGGGGAGCTCGGCCGGGCCTACCTCGCTGGCGCCGAGGCCGACCTGCTCGCCCCCTACGCCGGGCAGGGCGCGCGGACCGTGTGGCTGCCCGGGTACTCCTTCGAGGAGCAGCGCTGCTGGATCGACTTCCCGGCGGACTGGGCCGCCACCGGCCGCGGCGGCGTGGCCGCGACCCGCCACCCGGTGACCCACGACGTCGGCTTCGCGCTGGCCGGGCCCGCGCCCGACGCCACCGGGGCGGCCGCCGGGGCGAGCGTGCTCGCGCTGGTCGACCCCGCCACCGGCGCCGAGCCGGTCCTCGCCGCGGCGCTGCCGCAGGCCGCGTTCGTGCGGCTGGGCGCGGCGGACGGCTTCCGGCTCGACGAGGCGGACCTGGAGCGGGTCGCCGACCTCGCCATCGAGGGCGACTACCTCCACGTCGTGCACGCGCTGGCCTTCGAGTCCGGCCCGGTGCGCGACGCCGCGGGCCTGGACGTGCGGCTGCACAAGAACCTGTCGTCGCTGCTCATGCTGGCCAAGGGGCTGATGTCGGCCGGTGCCCGGCTCACCCTGACCGTGCTCACCCGCCGCGCGGTCGCCGCGGTGGCGGCCGAGCCCGGGGTGGTCGCCGAGAACGGTGCGCTGGTGGGGCTGGCGCGCTCGATCGGGCGGGAGTACCCGTACCTCACCGTCCGGGTGGTCGACACCGACGTGGACGTGCCCGCCGAGCGGCTGCGCGACGAGCTGCTGTGCACCGACCCAGGCGTGCACCTGCTGCGCGGCGGGTACCGCTACCACGAGCGCTTCGCGGAGCTGCCCGAGATCGCCACCGAGCCGGAGCGCCGGCCCTACCTGCGCCCCGGCGGCACCTACCTGGTCACCGGCGGTACCGGAGCGATCGGACTGGCGGCGGCGAGGCACTTCGCCGCCGTCGAGCCGGGCATCAACCTCGTGCTGACCAGCCGCTCCGGCCTGCCGGAGCGCGAGCGCTGGGAGGCGGTGGAGGCAGACGGGCCCGGCTCGGCCGTCGCCGGGCGGATCCGGGCCGTGCGGGAGATCGAGGCGCTCGGGGCGACCGTCACGGTGGTGGCCGCCGACGCCGGCGACGAGCGCGCGATCGCGGCCGTGCTCGAGCGGATCCGCGAGCGGCACGGGCGGCTCGACGGCGTGGTCCACGCCGCGGGGGTGGCCGGCATCAGCCCGATCGTCGACTACGACGTGGCCGAGTTCGAGTCGGTACTGCGGGGCAAGCTGCGCGGCGCGTTCCTGCTCGACCGGCTCACCGCCGGCGACCGGCCCGACTTCGTGCTGCACCTGTCCTCGGTCGCGGCCACCATGCCGGCGCTGGGCCAGGCCGCCTACGCGGCCGCCAACTTCTACCTCGACAACCTCGCCACCGCCAACCCCGATCCGCGCTGCCACGTGCTGGCCATCGACTGGGTGTCGTGGCGGGAGGCCGGCATGGCGGTCGAGCACAACGTCAACGACGACCTGTCGTTCAAGTCCATCCCCACCGCGCAGGGCGTCGCGCTGCTGGACGACGGGCTGCGCTCGACCCGGCGGCGGTTCCTCGCCGGCGAGATCAACTACGGCAACGAGCTGACGCACGCCATCCTGGTGGCCCCGGTGGTCCTCGAGCCCGCGATCCGGGAGAAGCTCGCCGCCGGGCTGGCCGAGTCGGAGGCCCGGTCCCGGCTGGCCGTGCAGCGCACCCGCGCGGCGATCGAGGCCGTCGACGTCGAGCTCGACGGCCGGCCCGACGGCCGCTACAGCGACCTGGAGCGGCTGGTCGGGCGGTGCGTGGCGCACGCCTTCGGCGTGCCGCGCGTCGACGTGGAGGCCGACCTGCGCGACATGGGCGCCGACTCGATCACCGCGCTCACCGTCGCGGCGAACATCAGCGCCTGCATCGAGCAGCCGTTCGACGCGGTCGACCTGCTCACCGAGCGGACCGTGGCCGGGATCGCGCGGTTCATCGACGACACCTACGGCCTGCCGGCGGCGGCCCAGCCGCAGCTCGCCGCGGGGTGAGCGACCTGACCCGGGGGCCGGTCCTGACCGCCATCGTCAGGTTCGGCCTCCCGCTCGGCGCGGCGAACCTCGCGCAGCAGGGGTACCTGCTGGTCGACAGCGTCATCGTCGGCCGGTACACGGGTGTCACCGGGCTCGCCGCGGTCGGCGCCGGCCAGCCGCTGTTCGCGCTGATGACAGGGGTGTTCTTCGGCGCGGCGACGGCGTTCTCGGTGCGGCTCGGGGGCCGGCTCGGCGCGGGGGCCGGCCCCGGCCGGGCCGCGGCCGGGGCGCTCGCCGCGGTCACCGCCGGCTGGTCGGCCGCGTGCCTGCTGCTGACCGTCGCGCTCACCGGGCCGGTGCTGCACCTGCTCGGCGTCGAGGGCGCGGTGGCGGCCGGGGCGCGGCGGTTCCTGCTGGTGCTCGCGGCGGGCCTGCCGGCCGTCTTCGGCCTGGGCGCGGTCACCGCCGCCCAGCGCGGGCTGGGCGACGCCCGGTCGGCGCTGCGGGTGACGGTGCTGACCAGCGTCCTCAACGCGGCCCTGGCGTGGTGGTTCGTCGGGCCGCTGGGCTGGGGCGTGACCGGCGCGGCGGCGGCCACCGGCGTGGCCAACCTGTTCGGGCTCGCGGCCGGCCTGGCCCAGCTGCGCCGCCGCTGGCCGGCCGCGGGCGCGGCGGAGCCCGGCGGGGTCGGCGCCGAGCTGCGCGCGGCGCTGGGCCTCGGCCTGCCGCTGGCCGGGCAGCAGGCGCTGATCGGGCTCGGAGTGCTGGTGCTGGTGCTCATCGTCGCCCGCTACGGCACGGTCGCCCTGGCCGCGGTGACGGTGGTGGCCCGGCTGGAGCTGTTCACCGGCCTGCTGTTCGCGAACCTGTCCGGGGCGCTGACCGTGTTCGTCGCCCAGAACCACGGCGCCGGCCGGGCGGACCGGGTCGGCGACGGGCTGCGCCGCACGCTGTGGCTGACCGTGGCGCTGACCGCCGCCGTCACGGCCGCCCTGCTGGTGCGGCCCTCGGCCGTGGCGGCGGCGTTCGGCGGCGACGGCGCCACCCAGGCGGTGATCGCCCGGTACATCGTCGTCGCCTACCCGTTCTTCGTGCTCTACACCGCGATGGTGGTGACGCACGGCTGGCTGATCGGGCTGGGCCGCACCGGGCCGCCGCTGGTCTGCACCGTCGTTTCCTTCGTGGCGGTACGGCTGCCGCTGACGTACCTGCTGGGCCGCTGGCACGGCGTGGACGGCATCCTGTGGGCGGTCGTGGTGAGCTGGGCGGTCGGCGCGGCCTACACCGCGCTCGTGGTGCGCGCGCCCGCGCCGGCGGTGGCCGCCGCGGAGTAGGCGGGGGCGGCCGGGCTCCGCTCGCGCAGGATGCGCCGCTCCAGCTCGCGCAGGGCGGGCCCGGCGCCGAGGCCGAACTCCGTGGCGAGGCGGCGCCGGATGCGGGCCAGCACGGCCAGCGCCTCCGCCGAGCGGCCGCAGTGGTGCAGGGCCGTGGCGAGCTGCGCGGCGACCCGCTCGTCGTAGGGGTGCTCGGCGGCCAGCTCCCGCAGCGGGCCGAGCAGCGCGTCGTGGCCGCCGCGGTCCAGCAGGTGCTCGTTGGCGTCGAGGATGGCCGCGCGCCGCTCGTCGGCGAGGCGGCGGCGCACCCCGGCCAGCCACCCGTCGGCGGCGCCGCTGAACGGTTCGCCGGACCAGACGGCGAGGGCCTGCTCCCACAGCCCGGCCGCGTCGGCGCCGCCGCCCGCGGCCCGGGCCCGGGCCGCCAGCCGCCGGAAGCGCAGCAGGTCGACGGCGTCCTCCTCGACGGCCAGCCGGTAGCCGCCGGTGCGCCGCTGGATGCTCACCGCCCCGCCGGTCGGTTCGAGCAGCGCGCGCAGCCGGCCGAGGTAGCCGTAGAGCAGGTTCGTCACCGAGGCCGGCGCGCGATCGCCCCACACCCGGTCGGCGAGCTGCGCCCGGGACACCACCCGGTTCGCCTCGACCGCGAGGACGGCCAGGACGCTGCGCTGCCGGGCGTGGCCCAGCTCGAGCGGCCGGTCGCCGATCGCGACCTCGATCGGCCCGAGCAGGCGGACCGTCACCGGGTGCGGCGGTGCTGGACGTGCGGACATGTGGTCGCTCCCCAATGCTTCGTGCCCCCTTGGTCCCGCTTCAGCACACCGGGGGAACCGGCGTGTTGCCAGGCAGTTACGGCGGTAACTCCAAGGTGCCGGTCGCTCTGCCGGGTGCCGGGCCGGGTCGCGGCCATACAGTTCCGGCATTCCCCGCTCCACCCACGCACTTGGAGGTGCGTCATGCCCATCGGCAGGTACCGGCTGGGACCGGCGGCGTCGTTCTGGACGACGAGCGAGAAGGAGGCGCGCTGGCAGTACGCGGAGATCTTCGAGCACGGCTGCTACGCCGACGTGGCGCTGCCCGAGCGCGCGTTCGTCGTCGACGTGGGCGCGAACATCGGGCTGTTCTCGTACTTCATCATCCGCGCCTTCCCGTCGGTCCGGGTGCTCGCGTTCGAGCCCATGCCCGAGACGCTGGACGCCCTGCGGCGCAACGTCCGCGCGCACGGCCTGGCCGGCGTCGCGATCGAGGAGTGCGCGCTGGGGGAGCGCAGCGAGGAGAAGGCCGAGTTCACGTACTACCCGCTGCTGCCGGGCAACTCGACCCGCTACCCGCACGAGAAGGAGCTGCAGCGCTCGGTCATGTCCCGCATCGAGCCGCCGGAGGCCGTCCACCGGGAGCTCACCGGCTACCCGGTCGCCGTGGCGGTCGAGCGGCTCTCGTCGTTCCTGCCCGCCGGCCGCCCGGTCGACCTGCTGAAGATCGACGTGGAGGGCGCCGAGCTCGACGTGCTGCGCGGTGTGGACGCCGAGCAGTGGCCGCTCGTCAGGCAGGTCACGCTCGAGGTGCAGGATCTCGGCGGGCGGCTGGCCGCGGTGTGCGATCTGCTGCGCGGCCAGGGTTTCACGGTCTCGTGCGGGCCGTCGCCGATGATCCCGCCGGCGGTGCGGACGTACCTCGTGCATGCGCGGCGTTCGATGTGATGTGCGTCATACTCGACGGTGATCAACGGTGGAAATTTTCGGAAACTTGCGGGTGAACGGCGGTGACGGAGATCAATCGGTGGTGGCGTGGGCACGCTCCCATGACGTACGTGTTTCGCATAGGCTGCGCCCAGGAGCACGGGACCAGGGGGTGGCCGATGGCGATGCACGCCGAGCGAAACATTCCGGAAGATCACCGGGAATTCGGCGCGCTGCTGGCCGCGTCGCGGCGGGCCCGGGGTCTCACCCAGGAGGCGCTGGCCGAGCTGACCGCCCTCAGCGTGCGCGCCATCCGCGAGATGGAGCGCGGCCGGGTCAGCTCGCCCCAGCAGCGCACGGTCGGCATCCTCGCCGACGCGCTCGGCTGGTCGGACGCCGAGCGCAACCGGTTCCTCGTCGCCGCGCGGGTCGGGCGGCTGCGCCGCGTGGTCGCCGCCGGGCCGCGCGCCGCCCCGGCCGCGCATGCCGGGTTTCCGTCGCCGCCCGCCGAGCCGGCCCAGCCCGGCCTCGCCGCCCTGCCGTGGCGCGGGCCCGCCGAGCTGCCCGCGGCCGTGGCCGACCTGACCGGCCGGTCCGCCGAGCTGGCCGCCCTGCGCGCGTTCGCCGTGCAGGCGCGCGCCGGGCGGCTCGGCGGCACGTCGCTGGTCTCGCTGCACGGGCCGCCCGGCACCGGCAAGACCAGCCTGGCCGTCGCGGCCGGGCACCGCTTCGGCGCCGACTTCCCCGACGGCCAGCTCTTCGTCGACCTGCGCGGCCCCGCCGACGACCGCCGCGACCCGCACGACGTGCTCGGCGGCTTCCTGCGCTCGCTGGGCGTCGACGACGAGCGGATTCCGGCCCGGCCCAGCGAGCGCGCCGGGCTCTACCGCACCGTCACCCGCCGGCGCCGCCTGCTCGTCCTGCTCGACAACGCCGCCGACGAGGCCCAGGTCCGGCCGCTGCTGCCGGCCGGCCAGCAGTGCCTCGTGCTGGTCACCAGCCGCCGGCCGCTCTCCGGGCTGGAGGCGGTGCACCGCATCGCCCTGGCCGAGCTGCCGCCCGACGCGGCCCGCGCCATGATGCGCACGATCGTCGGCGCCGCCCGCGCCGCGCGGGAGGCCGAGCAGGTCGACCGGCTGGTCGCCCTGTGCGGCCGGCTGCCGCTGGCCCTGCGCATCGCCGGCAACCGGCTGGCCAGCCGCCCCGGCTGGCGGATCGAGCAGCTCGTCGGGCAGCTCGGCGACCAGCGCCACCGGCTGGCCGGGCTCACCGCGGGCGACCTCGACGTCCGGGCCGCCTTCGAGGTGTCCTACCAGCAGCTCACCCCGGCCGCGCGGCAGCTGTTCCGGCTGGGCGCACTGGTGCCCGGCGACACGTTCGGGGCCGAGCTCGCCGCGGCGCTGGCCGGAGTCACCGTCCCCGAGGCCCGGCGCACCGTCGAGGAGATCGTCGACACCGGCCTGCTGCTGTCCAGCGGCGAGCGGTACCGCTTCCACGACCTCATCGGCCTCTACGCCCAGGAGCGCCTCGCCGCCGACGAGACGCCGGCGCGGGCGGCGGCCGCCCGCGAGCGGATGGTGACCTGGCTGCTGCGGCGCACGGCCGAGGCGGGCGCGGTGTTCCTGCCGGCCGTCGCCGGGCCGCCGCGGCCGGCCGGTGCGGACACCGAGGCCCGCGCCTGGCTGACCGCCGAGGCGCCGAACTGGACCGCCGCGCTGCGCGACGCCGCCGCCCTCGGCCGGCACGACGACGTGGTGCGCACCGCGATCGCCCTGCACTGGTACTCCGACCTGGCGCACGGCCACCCCTGGGACGAGGTGTTCCGGATCGGCGCCGCCTCGGCCGAGGCCACCGGCCGGGTCGCCGAGCAGGCGGTCCTGCTCAACTTCCTCGGCTGGGCGCTGGGCTACCTCGGCCAGCGCCACGAGCAGGCCCTGCACAGCCACGAGCGGGCGCTCGCGCTCGCCCTGCGGTGCGGCGACCGGCTGGAGCAGGCGTGGGCCCGCGGCTACGCCGCCATGATGCACGGACTGCTCGGCCGGCCCGGGCCCGCCGTGCCGCTGGCCCGGCAGGCCCTCGAGCAGTTCCGCGAGCTCGGCCACGGCCTGGGCGAGCACTACGCGCTCGGCGCGCTGGCCAGCGTCCTGGGCGCCCTGGGCGACCACGCCGGCGCGCTGGAAGCGCACCGGGCGGTGCTGCGGTTCTACCGCCGCGACAGCGGCCTGACCGCGGCCGGCGTGGCGGTCTGCAGCGCCGCGATGCTGCGCTACATCGCGCAGGACCTCGCCGGGCTGGGCCGCTGGGCGGCCGCCGCCGAGGCCTACGCGCAGGCCGCCGGGCTCTCCGCCGGCTCCGGGGTCCTCGGCGAGGCGCACGCCGCCTTCGGGGAGGGCATCGCACTGCGCGAGCTGGGCCGGGCGGACCAGGCCCGCGACCGGCTGCGCCGGGCCGCGGAGCTCTACGCGCGGCTGGGCAGCCCGCGGGGCGAGGCACAGGCCTTGCACGCGCTGGCCGGGCTCACCCCGGCCGCGGACGAGGCGCGGGCCCTGCTGCGCCTCGCCGCCGAACGCTGCGCCGACCTGGACGCACCGCCGTTGTCGTGAAACGTTTCACGCGAGCGCGGTGGCGAGCCAGTCGTAGATCCGGGCGTACGCCAGCCGCTGGCCGCCGGCCTGGCAGTGTGCCCCCGCGCCCTCGGCCGTGGTGAACGGCAGCAGCGTCTTGTCGCAGGTGAGGTGGTCGAACAGCAGCTCCGGCTGGCCCTGGAAGAACAGGTCGTCCTCGCCGGCGCAGACGAGCGTCGGGCAGCCGATCCGCTCGGCGACGCCGTCGTGCAGGTGGTAGTCGAGGTAGGCGGCGCAGAACTGCCGGGGCGTGGCCACGCGGAACGCGTACATGCCCTGCTCCATGGCCCATCGCATGGTGCCGCTGGCCGCCATCAGCCGCTCGATCTCGGCGTCGAACTCGGGGTCGTGCGGCGCGCGCAGCCGGGCCTCGGCGGCGTCGCGGTCGCCGGGGATCCCGGACGTGACGATGTCGCCGAGGTCGAAGAGGCCGTCGACGGCGATGAGCGCGGCGGCCCGGGGCTCGAACGCGGCGGCGCGGGGCATGAGGACGCCGCCCATGCTGGCGCCGAGCAGCGCGATACGGTCCGGGTCGACCTCGTCGCGGGTCAGCGCGTAGTCGATGACCGGGCCGACCACCGTTTCCCAGTCGGGCCGGAACACGAGGCCCTGCTTGTGCCGGGTGCCCGGCTGGCCGGGGCCGTCGAAGGCCAGCACGTGGTAGCCGCGCTCGACCGCGGCGACCGCGTAGACATACATCTCCTCGACCGTGCCGTCGAAGCCGTTGCACATCACGACGGTGGGGCGCCGCTCGCCCGTTTCGCCGGCCCGGTAGAAGTACCCCGGCAGCAGGGTCCCCTCGTAGGGGATCTCGACCGGCTCGATCGCCGGCGTGCTCAGCCCGGCCGCGGCGCGGAAGCACTCGACGCTGCGCTCGTAGGCGTGCAGAATGCGCGGGTCGCCGGCCCGGCC
Organism: Dactylosporangium sp. CA-092794; assembly: GCF_050948465.1. Taxonomy (NCBI): domain Bacteria; kingdom Bacillati; phylum Actinomycetota; class Actinomycetes; order Micromonosporales; family Micromonosporaceae; genus Dactylosporangium; species Dactylosporangium sp. CA-092794. The sequence continues at coordinate 4,468,424 of NZ_CP192044.1, forward strand.
GTGCAGGAAGAACTCGGCGGACCGGTAGTAGTTCGAGGCGCGCAGGTAGCCGTCGCGCGCGCTGATCCGGTGGCCGGCCGCGGCGGCGCGATCGGCCTCGGCCGCGACCCGGTCGGCGGTGGCCAGCCACTCGTCGTGCCAGCTGTCGTAGTCGCCGGCGGTGATGGCCTGCGAGGTGACCACGACCTCGCCGATGTCGGCGAGGCCGTAGGCGGTGTGGCCGAGGCTGCGCAGGGTCTCGAACCAGAACTGCGGGTGGTCGGGGAACAGGATCGGACGCACGGTGCGCTCCTTAACGCAGACAATTTCGGCGTTAGTGACCCTACGCCGCGGGTCGGCTTATCGCAAACGCCGACTGCGTTAAGGTGTGTGCCATGGAAGGCGACGCGCCGCGGGCCCGGCGCACCGGCGGGCGCAGCGCTCGCGTCCGGCAGGCGGTGCACCAGGCCGCCGCCGAACTGATCGCCGAGCGCGGCTACGCCAACTTCACCGTCGTCGACGTCGCCCAGCGCGCCGGCGTCGCCGACACGAGCATCTACCGGCGCTGGGGCAACCTCGAGGCGCTCCTGGTGGACGTCGTGGCCGAGACGGTCAGCGCCGAGTCGCCGATGCCCGACACCGGCACCGCGCGCGGGGACCTGCGCGCCTTCGCGGCCAAGCTCGCCGCCGACATCCAGGGGCCGGCCGGCCTGGCGATGCTGCGCGCCGTCAGCGCCGCGACCACCGCCGGGCAGGCCGGCCAGGCGGCCCGCGACCGGGCCCTGAACCAGCGCGCGCAGGAGCTGCAGGCGATGCTGGACCGGGCCCGGGAGCGCGGCGAAACGACGCCCGCGATCACCGACGTGGTCGACCTGATCCTTTCGCCGCTCTACATCCGGGTGCTGTTCGGCATCGGCGGCATCACCGGCGACTACCTCGACACGCTCGTCGACCGGGCCTGCGCCGCGTGAACGGCCTCGTCCCCGCGCCGGGCCATCGGCGCGGGGACGAGGAGGTCGTCAGCGGCGGGCGGTCAGACCTTGGTCCACTTCTGGTTCCCGGCGCCGGTGCAGGTCCACAGCTGCAGCTGCGAGCCGTTCGCGGTGCCGTGGCCGGCCACGTCGACGCACTTGTTGGCGTTGGTGTTCACCAGGTCGCCGGCGGCGGAGAGGGTGAACTGCTGGGCGGCGGTGCCGTTGCACGTGTACAGCTGCACGGCCGTGCCGTTGGCGGTGCCGGCCGCGGCGGCGTCCATGCACTTGCCCAGGGCGCGGACGGTGCCGTCCGAGCCGATCGTCCACTGCTGCGCCGCCGTGCCGTTGCAGTCGTAGACCTGCAGCCGGGACCCGTCCGCCGGGTTGGCGGCGGGCACGTCGATGCAGCGGCCGCTCTCGGTGCCGCGCAGCGCGTTCGTTCCGCCGGTCGGCGGGGTCGAGGTCGTGCTGACGTGCACGTAGTCGACGAGCATGCGGTTGACCGACGGCGTGCTGCCGTCCGGGCTGCCCGGGAAGCTCCCGCCGACCGCGAGGTTCATGATGATGAAGAACGGGTGGTCGTACACCCACGGGTTGCCGCGGGTGCTGGACGGGGTGGCGCGGAAGTACTCCGAGCCGTCGATCGTCCAGATGATGAGGTTCGGCGACCAGTCGACCGCGAAGTTGTGGTAGGCGTTGCCCAGCGGCTGGCCGATGTTGCGGGTGCCGCCCACCGCGTTGCCGCCGGAGTAGCCCGGGCCGTGGATCGTGCCGTAGACGGTGTTCGGGTCGCGACCGACGTTCTCCATGATGTCGATCTCACCGTCGCCCGGCCAGTTGCTGCCGCCGAGCATCCAGAAGGCCGGCCAGAGGCCGTTGCCCTTCGGGACCTGGATGCGGGCCTCGATGTGGCCGTACAGCTGGGTGAACTTGCCGGCCGTCTGGATCCGGCCGGAGGTCCACTGGCAGGTGCCGTACCAGCAGCTGTGCCCGCCGCTCTCCCGGCGCGCCTCGATCACCAGGTGACCCTGGCCGTCCTGGTAGACGTTGCTGGTGCCGCTGTTGTAGTACTCGAGCTCCGAGTTGCCGAAGCCGCCACCACCGGTGTCGAAGTTCCACTTCGACGAGTCGACCCCTTGCCCCGACGCTCCGCTGAAGTCCTCGTTCCACACGACCGCCGCCTGCGCGACGCCCGGTCCCGACACGACCGCCAGGCCGGTCGCGACGACCGTCGCGAGCAGCGCGGCGGAGGCCAACGATTTGAGTCTTCGCACCTGCATACCTCCCTGCGGGTCCCCTCTGGGCAAGGCGCCCCCGCGGACCCTCGGGCGGAAGGGCCGGGCGCCAAGGGATCTGTGAGGTTACTTAACAGATCTATCGCAGGCTATGTCTGCCATGGCGCGCCGTCAATACGGGACTTGAATCAAGGCCCAGCGGTACCGGTGGCGGCCTGGGTCCGGCCGTTGGCGTAGACGGCTTGCCTGAAGTAGCTCCAGGGCACCGCCTGCCCCTGCCCGCGGCAGGTCCAGTCCGCGCCCGGCCGGTACGCCTCGATGAAGCCGGGCACCGCCGCGTCGACCGCCTGGCTGTCGAAGATGTCCAGAACCTGCCGCAGCGGCCCCGTCTGCAGCGCGATCCGGACCGCGTCGTCACCCTTGAAGTGGCCGTCGAGCCGCTTGTCGATGAACTTTCCGACGGGGTTCTTCACGTAGAAGGCGCGGCACGTCCGGTCGATGAGGTCGAGATAGGCCCGGACGGTCGAAGGGGTCATCTCGGTGAACGAGTGGATGTTGATGCACAGGTCGAAGGGGGCGGCTCCGCTCAGCTCGGCGATGTCCTCGACGTCCACGAACCTCAGCTTGGCGAACTGCGTGCCGTCCAGCACCTTGCCGAGGTAGCTGCGGCTCAGCCGCAGGGTGTTGGTCAGGTCCACGATGCAGTACTCGGCGACGTCGTGATTGGACAGCAGGGTATGGCAGGTGCGGCCGTAACCGGCGCCGATCTCGAGGACGCGGCTACCGGCCAGCTCGACGTGCCGCTCGATGAAGCCGAGCTCCAGGACCGCCTGCAGATAGTCCATGCACAGCTCTTCTCCCCGGTGCCGGACCGTGAGCGGGTCGCCCAGTTCGCGCCCGTTGATCCGGCTGAGCTTGGCCCACTCCAGCGGGCCGAGGTTCAGGGCGAGGCTGTAGAGCAGGGTCTTGAGGTACCGGATGCCGTTCGCGGTGGGGTTCCACAGCGAGATGTTGTAGTTGCGCTGATCGGACTTGAAGTTGGTCAGGTCGAGGGATGCGTCCTCGTTGACCCACTCCTTGGAGATCAGCTCCCACTGCGGGCTGGCCTGAAACTCGTGTGTCATCTGCGTCCCTTCATCCGTTCGCGGCGGCGAACCGCGGGGTCAGGCGGCCGTGCATTCGATGACCGCCCAGTCGCCGGAGACCGGCGTGTTCGTCAGCCGGAACCCGCAGTCCGCGGTCAGCCTCCGCCACTCGATGAGGTTGCGCTCGCGGCCGCCCATCACGGTCAGCATGTCCAGGTCGAGGAACTTCGCCGGATCCCAGGTGTTCAGCGGCGCGACGACCTGCTCGAGGATCATCAGGCGGGCCGGCGCCGGGCCGATCGCCGCGCGGACCCGCCGCAGGATGGTGGCGGCATCGTCGTCGGGCCAGTCGTGCAGCACCGCCTTGAGCACGTAGAGGTCGCACCCGGCCGGCAGGTCGTCGGTGAGGAAGCTGCCGCCGACGAGCTCGACCCGGTCCGTGACGCCCCGCTCCGCGAGCAGCGCCGGGGCGCGCCGCACCACCGACGGCCGGTCGAACAGCACGCCGGTGCTCTCCGGCAGGCGCTGGAGCAACGCGGCCAGGAAGTCGCCGTGCCCGCCCCCGATGTCCGCGATCCGCCGCGGCGAGCCGAAGTCGTAGCGCCGCAGGTAGATGCCGCCGATCCGGCGGCTGGCCGCGGTGATGGCGTCGTCGAAGACCGCCTCGTGCTCCGGGTTGTCGTGCAAATGATCCCAGAAGGTCTTGCCGAAGACGGTGTCGAACGCCGGGCCGCCGGTGCGCACGCTGTGGCCCAGCGCGGAGTACGCCTTGGTGAACATCTCGGAGGCGTCCAGCAGCACCGCGTCGCGCACCGAGTCCGGCACGTCGCAGCGCAGACCCTCGGCGATCGGGGTGAGGCCGAACACCTCGGACTCCACCTCGACGAAGACGCCGATCATCGCGGCGCAGCGCAGGATCCGGAACAGGGCCGGGGCGTGGCAGCCGGTGGCGGCGGCCAGTTCGGTGACCGGCCGGGGGCCGGCGGCCAGCTCGTCGGCGATCTTGAGGGTGGCGAGGACGTGGACCATCGCCGTCATCCGCTGGCCGTTGGCGAGCAGCATCAGGCGGAGCCTGGGCGAGAGGTCCGCGCCGGCACCGGGGACCATGGCGTCGACCGATCGCTGTTCAGCCATTGCGTGACTCTCCATCCAGAAGGTGGGCGGCGAAGGCGCCGGCGGGCGGGCCGAACTGCAGTACCACGTGCCCGGCGGCGGAGTTGACATCTCGCCAGGCGCGCTGCACCGGATCGTTCTCGTGCTGTCCACGCACGCCGCCGACCCGGAAGAGCCGGTCGACGGCGTCGGCCAGGAGCTCCGTGGCGATGGCGAAGTCCCGGGGCGAGCGAACCTGCTCCGCGTCGCCCCAGGCGCCGGCGTCGGCGACCGCCGCGGCGCGCTCCAGCAGCAGCTGTGCCGCGTCGACCTCGCCCGCGCTCCGGGCCAGGGCCTGCTGGACAACGGCGCTGTCGCGGGCCCGGCCGCCGCCGACGTCCGTCTTCGCCGCCATGCGGGCGGTCCAGTGCCGCAGGGCCGCCCGGGACGTGCCGAGCACCGGTGCCGCGAACGTGATGCCGTTGACCAGCTTGAACGGCACCCGATGGCACCGGGCGTCGGATCCGGTGCCGGTCCCGGCCATCAAGGCCTTGTGGGAGAAGGACCGGTGCGCCGGCACGAACGCGTCGTCCACGGCCACCGACCGGCTGCCGGTGCCGCGCAGCCCGACGGTGAACCAGGTGTCGACGACCCGGTAGTCCGGCCGCGGCAGCAGGAAGAAGCGGTACTCGGGGCGGTCGGCGGCCGGGGCGAGCGCGCCCAGCATGGTCCACTGCGCGTAGTCCACGCCCGTCGCGAAGCCCCACTGCCCGCTGAGCCGCCAGCCGCCCGGTACGGCCTCGACGCGCCCGGCCGGCGGGATGGAGCCCGCCAGCGGGACGTCGGGGGACGCGTTCCAGATGTCGTGCTGGCCCTCTGCCGGCAGGTGCGCGGTCATCCGGCCGACGATGGCGAGCACGGCGGCGTTCCACGCGGTCGCGGCGCAGCCCTCGCCGACCAGCGTGACGGCGGTGAGCAGGTCGGCGAAGGTGCCGGCCGTGCCGCCCCACCGGGCCGGGACCAGGTGGCGGGCGAACCCCGTGGCGAGCAGCTCGTCCACCACCGCGGAGGACAGGCGTCGGCGGCGGTCGGCGTCGGCGGCGTGGCCGCCGGCCAGCGCCGCCAGCCGGGCGGCGCCGGCCGGCGGCGCACCGGACGGACGGCCGGCGACGGCGGTGCTGCCCACCGCGGGCGTGGTGGCGGTCACCGCGCCACCCCGCTCGGCGCCCGTCCGGCCACCTTCACCAGCTCCGGTACCAGGTCCGCCGGGGTCGGCAGGTCCAGTATGTCGGCCCGCAGCCGTTCGGCGTTCTCCCGGTACGAAGGCCGGTTCAGCAGATCGAACAGGGCCGCGCGGATCGTCTCGGCCGCGGTCCGCGGCTCGCCGGCCAGCTCGATGCGGACCAGATGCCGGCCGGCGCCGAGCTGCTCGAGCCGGTCGCCGGTCATCATCTGCTCGGGCCGCGGCGAGATCACCAGCTGCGGCGTGCCGCTGGCCAGCGCCGTCATCGTGGTGCCGCCGCCGCCCTGATGGACGATGGCGCTGCAGCTGGGCAGCAGCAGGTGCAGCGGCAGCGACGACGCGACCCGGGTCCGGGGCGGCAGCGCGCCGAGCCGGTCCAGCTGCGCGGGCGCGACCGCGAAGACCACCTCGATCTCGATGTCCCGCGCGAGGGCGGCGACGGCCGCGACGACGTCGTCGAAGACATCGGGCACCGCGCTGGCCTTGGTGCGCCCCGCGGTGATCCCCCAGGTGACGCAGATCCGCGGCAGGCCGGTCGCCTCGGGCGGGTCGCGCAGCCACGGCGGCACCCCGCCCCGGCCGTTGTAGGGCACGTACCGGCAGTCCAGCCGCGGCTCGGCGGAGGGCAGCCGCATCCGCGGCGGGCACGGGTCGATCCAGGCGACCGGGTCGGGGCGGGGCGGGACGCCGAAGCGCTCGAACAGCCGCCGGTAGCCTTCGACCGGTTCGCCGGTGAACAGGTTCCGCTCGTGCCGCGGGACGGCGATGTTGCCCCACAGGGTGCCGACCGTCGGCACGTCCGTCACCGCGCCCGCCACCTGCGCCGCGAAGGTGATCGCGTCGTGCACGATGAGGTCGGGACCCCACGATCGGGCGTAGCCGACCAGCCCGTCGACCATCGCCTCGGCGGTCCGGATCTGCTTCTCCCCGAGCGCTTCGTACATCTCCCGCTGCTCGCTGGTGAGCAGGTGCGGCCGGCCGTGCCAGTCGCAGGTCCAGCGGGGCTGGACGTGCCAGGACCGCAGTCCGGCGACGGCCCCGGTGGCGGTGAGATCCGGTTCTTCGGCCAGCGGCACGGCGCAGAGCCCGGCGGCGTCGGCGGTCTCGGTGAGGCCGGGCGCCACCGCGACGCGCACCTCGTGCCCCGCGGCCTGCAGCGCCCAGCCGAGCGGCACCATCGGGTACAGGTGCGATGGCCAGGCCCATGTCGTCAGTAGCACTCGCATGTCTTCCACCTCGTCGTCGGCGGCCACAGCTGCGTGCCGATGCTGGCGGGCCGGGCTCGACGGCCGCCGGAGCGGTGCTGGAGCGCGGGCCGACGCCGCGGCCGCCCGGATCGAGCGCCGCTCGAGCGCCGCTCGGCACGGTGTCGGTGGCGGCGGCCGGCCCGGCCGCGGTGACGGGAGGCGGTACGAATGGTTGGGACAACGCCCGGTGGCTCGACGGCACGGGTGCCGGTCCTCGTCGTGGGCGGCGGCGTCGTCGGCCTGTCCGCCGCGCTGTTTCTGCACTCGCACGGCGTGCCGGCGGTGGTCGTCGAGCGTCATCAAGGCACCTCGCTGCTGCCCCGGGGACGGATGCTGACGTTGCGCACGATGGAGCTGTTCCGCGGCCTCGGCCTGGAGCGCCGCCTGCGTGACGCGCCGCCGTCGGTGTTTCGCGACTGGCCCGGGAGCGTGCGCGCGGAAACCCTGAACGCGGTGCGGTTCGCGCAGTCGACCCGGGCGCCCGAGTCGAGCACCGCCGGGCTCAGCCCGTGCGGCCCGCTGCTGATCGACCAGAGCGAGGTGGAACCGATCCTGCTGCGGGAGCTGCGGCGGCGGGGCGTGGACGTCCGGCTGCACCACGAGCTGGTCCGGTTCGCCCAGGACGCCGACGGGGTGCGGGCGACGGTGGTCGACCGGGGCGGCGGCGGGCCGTACGAGGTCCGCGCGCGGTTCATGGTCGCGGCGGACGGGCACCGGTCGGGGGTGCGGGAGGCGCTGGGCATCGGCGTGCACGGCGAGGGCCGGCTCGCCGAGATGGCGAACATCGCGTTCCGGGCCGACCTGTCCGGACCGCTGCGCGGCCGGCGGCTCGCGCTGTGCTACGTCGACCGCCCGTACCCGCAGACCCTGCTGGCCCGCCTCGACCGGGGCGACCGCTGGACGCTCATGGTCCCGTTCCGGCGGGCCGAGGGCGAGACCGGGCCGTCGTTCACCCCGGAGCGCTGCGTGGAGCTGGTCCGGGCCGCGATCGGCGCGGACGACGTGGCGGTGGAGCTCATGCCCGCCTATCCCGGCGACGGACGGCTGGTGCACACGTGGGAGCTGGCCGCCTGGGTGGCCGACCGGTACCGCGCCGGCCGGGTGTTCCTGTGCGGCGACGCCGCGCATGTGGTGCCCCCGGCCGGTGGGCTCGGCGCCAACACCGGCATCCAGGACGCGCACAACCTGGCGTGGAAGCTCGCCGCGACGCTCGACGGCAGCGCCGGCCCGGGCCTGCTGGACAGCTACGAGCAGGAACGGCGGCCGGTCGCGGACCTCACCGCGGCGTGCTGCCTGCAGCGCCAGCGGCAGCGCACCCGGGGCACCGAGCTCACCATCGATCCGCTGGCCGCGGCGGTCGGCTACGAGTACCGCTCGGACGCGGTGCTGAGCGACACCGCCGAGGCGCCGGTGGCCCGCCCGCCGGCGGCGCTGGCGGCCCAGCCGGGCACCCGGGTGCCCCACGTGCCGCTCGTCGGCGACTCCGCGGCGGCATCGATCCTGGACCTGCTGGGCAATCGGTTCACGCTGCTGGCCGGCGCGCAGGGCGCGGGCTGGGACGAGCCGGCACGGCTCGCCGCCGCCGCCCTGGGCGTCCCGGTCGCCGTGCTGCGCGCCGGCCGGGACTTCCGGCCCGCGTGGGCGCAGTGGGAGGCCCGCTACCGCACCGGCCCGGCGGGCGGCGTGCTGGTGCGGCCCGACGGGTTCGTCGGCTGGCGTGCCGCCGCGCCGACCACCGCGCTCGCCGGCGCCCTGGCCGGTCTGCTCGGCCGCGTCGCACCGGCGTCGACCCCGCCTCGACCGGCCGGTGACAGCGTGACCGGCGCGGCCGTACGGGCCGCCCCACAACGGTCTGGAGAGTGATCGCATGGCGGACGTCGAACAGCGCCCGAACGCCCGGGCGGCGATGCGACTGCACGAGCTCGCCAACAGCCTCGGCGTCGCGGCGGCGGTGCAGGCCGCGGCACAGCTCGGCATCGCGGACAGCCTCGGCGAACAGCCGGTGCCGGTGGCCGACCTGGCCCGAGCGGTCGGCGCCGACGAGGGCGTGCTGCACCGGCTCATGCGGGCGCTGGCACACCACGGTGTCTTCCGCGACGCGGGTCAGCACCGGTACGCCCACACCGAGCTGTCCCGGCTGCTGCGCACCGACGCCCCGGGCAGCCGGCGCGACATGGTGCTGCTGGCCGGCATGCCCTGGGCGTGGGAGGTGTGGCCGCGGCTCGGTGATGCCGTGCGCACCGGCAAGGCGGTGTTCCCGGCGATCTACGGCAAGGACCAGTTCCGCTACCTGAGCGAGGACGCGCCAGACGCGGCGGCGGTGTTCAACCGTGCGATGACGAACGGGAGCGTGATCACCGGCCGGGCGGTCGCCGACACCCTCGACGTCGCGGACGTCCGGACCGTCGCCGACATCGGCGGCGGCCACGGCCTGGTGCTGCGTCACCTGCTCGAACGCCACCAGCGGCTGTCCGGCGTCCTGATGGATCTGCCGTCCGTCGTGGCCGGGGCGGAGGCCGCGCTGCGACCCGGCGGCGGGCTGGCCGGCCGGTGCCGGATCGTCGGCGGTGACTGCCGGGCGGAGGTGCCTTTCGTGGCCGATCTCTACCTGCTCAAGCACGTGCTGCACATGTGGGACGACGACCAGGCCGCCGCCGCGCTGAGCGCGATCGCCCGAAGCGCGCCCTCCGGCGCGCGGGTCGTCGTGGTCGAGCAGCTCGTCGACGCGAGCCCCGAGCCCGGCATCGCCGCGGTGATCGACCTGCTCATGCTGCTCAACATGGGTGGCAAGGAGCGCACCCGTGACGACTTCGCCGCGCTGTTCGAGCGGTGCGGCCTGCGCCCGGCCGGCGTCACCGCGACACCGAGCATGGTGCACCTCATCGAGGCGGTCGTGCGGTGACCGCGGACACGAGCACGGAGCCGGTCGCGGCGCCCCCGGGTCCGCCGCCGCGGCCGCGCCCCACGCCGGCCGGCCGCCTCGCCGAGCTGCGCCGCCTCTGCGACCCGGGGCAGGCGGAGACCGCGGCCGGCCGGCGCCAGCATCCGGCCGGGAAGCGCACCGCCCGCGAACGCGTCGCCATGCTGGTCGACGACGGCTCGTTCGTGGAGGTGGACGCGCTGGCGCGGCCGGCGCGCGGCGCGGACGCCGGCGGGCCGGACCGCCGCGGCGACGGTGTCGTGGCCGGGTACGCGACGGTGGACGGCCGCCCGGTGTGCGTGTTCAGCGAGGACTTCAGCGTCTTCGGCGGCACGCTCGGCGAGGTCTCGGCCGGGAAGATCATCAAGGTGATGGACATGGCGCTGCGGGTGGGCTGCCCGATCATCGGCATCAACGACGGCGGCGGCGCGCGGATCCAGGAAGGCGTCGTCGCGATGGGCATGTTCGCGGAGATCTTCTACCGCAACGTCCAGGCCTCCGGCGTGGTACCGCAGATCTCGCTGATTCTCGGCCCGTGCGCCGGCGGCGCCGCGTACTCGCCGGCGATCACCGACTTCACGATCATGGTCGAGGGCATCTCGCGCATGTTCCTGACCGGTCCGGACGTCATCCGGGCGGTCACCGGGGAATCGGTCAGCCTGGACGAGCTGGGCGGCGCCGCCGTGCACAGCTCGACCTCGGGCAACGCGCACTACCTGGCGCGCGACGAGCCCGACGCCATCGCCTACGTCCAGGACCTGCTCGCCTACCTGCCGAGCAACAACCTCGACGCCGTACCGCGGCGGCCGGGTGCCGCAACCCCCGCGACCGGGCCGGCGGACCTGGAGCTCGACCTGATCGTGCCGGCCGCGCCGAACCAGCCCTACGACATGCACGAGGTGATCGTCCGGCTGCTCGACGACGGGGACTTCCTGGAGGTGTCGGAGCTGTTCGCGGCGAACGTCATCGTGGGCTTCGGGCGGATCGACGGCCGCAGCGTCGGCATCGTGGCCAACCAGCCGATGCGGCTCGCCGGCTGCCTCGACATCGACGCCGCCGAGAAGGCGGCCCGGTTCGTGCGCACCTGCGACGCGTTCAACGTGCCGGTGGTGTCGCTCGTCGACGTGCCCGGCTTCCTCCCCGGCACCCAGCAGGAATGGGCCGGCATCATCCGGCGCGGTGCGAAGCTGATCTACGCCTACGCCGAGGCGACCGTGCCGCTGATCACGGTCATCACCCGGAAGGCGTACGGCGCCGGCTACGACGTCATGGGCTCCAAGCACCTCCGCGCCGACCTCAACTTCGCGTGGCCGACGGCGGAGATCGCGGTGATGGGGGCGGGCGGAGCGGTCAACATCATCCACCGCCGCGAGCTCGCGGCCGCGAGCGACCCGGACGGCCTGCGGGCCCGGCTCGTCGCCGACTACGAGGACCGGTTCGGCAATCCGTATGCGGCGGCCGACCGCGGCTACCTCGACGAGGTGATCGAACCGTCGGCCACCCGGCACCGGCTCGCCGCCGGCCTGCGGCTGCTGGAGAACAAGCGGGTGATCGGCGCGCCCAGGAAGCACGGCAACATTCCGCTGTGACCCGCGCCCGCCCGTGGCCGGCGCAGCGGCTCAGCGGGCCGCCTCGATCATGCCGAGCACCTCGGCCGGCAGCGGCAGCGCCGCCACCTCGTCCCGCACCGCGGCGGCCCGCCGGGCGCCGTCGGCGGTGAGCAGCCGCTCGACGGCCCGGCGCAGGCCGCCGGCGTCGCCCTCCTCGGCCGGGTCGCACATGATGCCGGCGCCGCAGGCGTCGACCCGCTCGCTGAAGGCCGCCAGCACCGGCGCGAGGGGCACCATCAGCTGCGGTACCCCGGCCGCGACCGCGGTCAGCCCGGTGCCGGTACCGCCGTGGTGGACCAGCACGTCGCAGGTCGGCAGCAGCAGGTGGAACGGCAGCGACTCCACCACCCGGGTCCGCGGCGGCAGCGCCGGCAGCCGGTCGCGGTGCGCGGCGGTCACCGCCAGGACGATCTCGAGGTCGAGATCGGCCAGCACGGTCAGGACGTTGGCGAATACCTCCGGCATGGCCTGCGGGCGGTGCCGGGCCGCGGTCATGCCCCAGGTCAGACAGGCGCGGGGCGCGCTCGGGCGGCGCCACAGCCAGGACGGGTGCTCGCCGGGGCCGTTGTAGGGCACGAAGCGCGCCGAGATCCGCTCGACCGGGGCGGGCCACTGCAGGGCCGGCGGGCACGGGTCGATCCACCCGTGCGGTCCGGCCGGCGGGGCGACGTCGAGGCGCGCGAACAGCTTGGCGTAGCCCGGCACCGGCTCGCCGGCGAAGTCCTGCAGCTCGTTGCGCATGATCATCGGCGAGCCGAACATGTGGCTGAACGCCGGGACGCCGAGCGCCGCGGCGGCCACGGCGCCGGCGTAGGCGACGCTGTCGTGGACGACGACGTCCGGCCGCCATGCGCGGGCGAAGTCCATGAGCTCGTCCAGCATGGTCTCGGCCATGGCGAACTGTTTGTCGGCGAGGGCCGCGAAGACGGCCCGGGCGCCGTCGTCCAGCGCCTCCGGCGAGCCCGCCCACCGGCGGGGCCAGCGTTGCTCGCCCCGCCAGGCGGCGAGGTCGGCCCGACCGGACATCTGCCCGGACGGGCGGTCCTGCCCGACCCCGACGGCGGTGAGGCCGGCGCCGGTGATCGCCGGGGCGCACCCGGGCGGCGCCGCCACCCGTACCTCGTGACCGGCCGCGAGCGCGGCCCACGCGAGCGGCACCATCGGAAAGAGGTGCGACCCTCCGGTCCAGGTGACGAACAGCAGTCGCATCGGTCGTTCCCTTCGTGCGTGATTCGGGCGGTTTATCGCGGGGCCCGGGCCGGCCGCGGGGCGGGTACGTCTGGTGCGAGCCGGCGAACCTCGTCCCACAGGTCGCGGAGCGAGTCCTCCAGCCGGCGGGCCGGCGCCCAGCCGAGCAGCCGCCGGGCGGCGCCGATGTCCACGCGCAGCCACTCGGGGCCGCGCCCGCCCTCGGCCGCCGGGCGGGGCCGCTCGACGACCCGGCACGCCACCTCACTCACCCGGACGAGCAGGTCGACCAGGGCGCGGATGTCGGTCGCCACGCCGCTGCCGATGTTCAGCAGCGCCGGGCCCGTCCGGGCCGCCGCGGCGGCCCGGACGGCCGCCGCCGCGTCGAGGGCGTCGACGAAGTCGCGGTGCGCTCGCAGCGCGGTGAGCTCGACCACGGCCGGCGCGTCGCCGCCGTCGGCGCGCCGCAGGCGGCGGGCCACCCGGCCGAGCAGGCTCGACGGCGGCGATCCCGGGCCGGCGAGATTGGCCAGCCGGAGCACGACCGCGTCGATCCGCCCGGCCCCGGCCGCCGCCAGCACGGCCTCGCTGCCCTGCAGTTTGGTCCGTCCGTACTGGGTCGCCGGCGCAGTCGGGGTCGTCTCGGCCAGCGCCCGGCCGAACGGCTGCGGCGTGTACTCGTTGACCGAGCCGATGTGCACCAGCCGGGGCGTGTGGACCGTCCGGCTCAGCGCCGCCACCACGTTGCGGGCCAGCGTCACGTTGCCGGCGATCATCTGGGCCTCGTCGACCTCCCAGACCGCGCCGGCCGCGTTGACCACGACCTGCGGCCGCAGGTCGTCGACGACCCGGGCGAGCGCGTCCGGCTCGCCGGCGGCCAGGTCCATCGCGATGGCCCGGGCACCGCGGGGCCGCCGGCAGACCGAGGTCACCTCGAAGCCGTCACCGGCGAACGCGGCGACGACGTGCCGGCCCACGAAGCCGGTACCACCCAGCACGAGCGCGCGTCCGCGCGGTGCTCCGTGCGCTGCCGGACCACGGGAACCGTCCTCAGCCATGCGACCCCTCCGCTTCGCCGGTCCGGCCGGTGCGGATCCGTGCGGCTCACCCACGGTGCACTGGCGCGCTCGACCCGGCGTCGATGCCCGGTCGAGTGCGCGCTCGACCGCGCGTCGATGCGCTTCGGGCACATTGCCGAGGTATGGAGATCGTCGAGCTGCCGGTGCCGGACGCATACCTCGTGACCCCGCGGCACCTGCGCGACCCCCGGGGAGCCTTTTTCGAGATCTTCCGGGCCGGCGCGGTCGGCGCGGCGCTGGGCCGGCCGTTCCCGATAGCGCAGGTCAACTTCTCCACCTCGCGGCGCAACACGCTGCGCGGCATCCATGGCACGATCACGCCGCCGGGGCAGGCGAAGGTCGTGATGTGCGTCCGGGGCGCGGTCCTCGACGCCGTCGTCGACCTGCGGGTCGGCTCGCCGGCGTTCGGCCGGTGCAGCGTGAACCGGCTCGACAGCCGCTCCGGCGCGGCGGTCTGCGTCGCCGAGGGCCTCGGACATGCGTTTCTCGCCCTGAGCGAGGAGGCGTGCGTGGGCTACCTGTGCTCGACCGAGTTCGTCGCCGGCACGCAGGTGGACGTCAATCCGCTGGACCCGTCGCTCGACCTGCCGTGGCGCACGGTGACGAGCGATCTGGTGCTGTCCGCGAAGGACCGTGACGCCATGTCGGTGGCGGAGGCGGCCGCGGCGGGCAAGCTGCCCGCGTACGACGAGTGCCGGCGGCTGTACGCGCGGGCCGGCGCGGACCCGGCCCCGCCGGTCGGCCCGCCGGCGCAGCGCCCGCCGGTCAGTCCGCAGACCCTGCGCCGGTGAGCCGCTCCAGCACCGCGACCAGCTCGGCCGGCGATGGCTGCCGGCGCATTTCGGCGCCGAGCCGGGCGGTCCGCGCCCGGTACCGCGGATCGCCGAGCAGGTCCCGGACGGCTCCGGCGACCGTTTCGGGCGCCCGCTGGTCCTCGCCTTCGAGGGTGATGCCGATGCCGCAGGCCCGCACCCGCGCGCCGAACATGGCCAGGGCCGGGTTGAACTGCGGCAGGACGAGCTGCGGCAGGCCGAATGCGATCGCCGTCAGGCCGCTGCCGGAACCGCCGTGGTGCGCCACCAGGTCACACGTGCCGGCGAAGAGGTTGAACGGCACCGAGTCGACCAGCCGGGCCTGGCCGGCGCCGCGCCCGGGCCGGTCGTCCGCGCCGGCGCCGAGAACGATCGTCTCCACCTCGGGCAGGCTGTCCAGCACGGGCAGCAGCGTGTCGAGGACGGCCCGCCCACCGAGCGCGGCCGACATGCTGCCCAGCGAGACACAGATCCGGTGGCGTGCGCCGCGGCGGCCGACCCATCCGGGCACCGAACCGGCGCCGTTGAACGGCACGAAGCGGATCGGCCGGGCCGGCGCCGCGTCCGGGCAGGCGAAGCTCGGCGGGGACGGGTCGAGCACCAGCGCCGGTTCGGGCAGCCCGTCGGGCAGCCCCAGCCGGTGGCAGATGTCGCCGAGCGCGCGCCGGGCGGGCTCACGAGCCTGCGTGGACATCGTTTCCGGCCCCCAGCGGTGCACCACCGCGGGAATGCCCAGCAGCGCGCCGACGATGAGGGCGCTGAACTCCAGCGGGTCGCCGATGATCAGGTCCGCCCGCCACCGCCGGGCGAGGTCGAGATGCTGCTCGACCACCGCGTCGACCCGCTGCCGCCAGCGGTCGGCGAGCTGCTCCCACGTCGGCTGCCACGGGGCCGCCCCGCCGGTGTGCTGCCGGGCCACCTGCGCCATCCGGGCGCGCCGCTCGGCCTCGTGGGCCTCGCTGCCGACCGTCGCGGTGGACAGGCCCATCGGGCCCGCGGCCGCCACGAGGTCGGGCTGGCCCGCGACGAGCACCTCGTGGCCGCCCGCGCGCAGCGCCATCGCCAGCGGCACGATCGGCAGGAGATGACTGGTGACCGACACACAGGTGATAAGGACCCGCACGCCGCCTCCCTGTCTGTTCGCCGGGTCGGTGGAGATCGCCTCAGGCGGTCAGGCCCTCGAGCACGGTGACCACATCGGCGGGCGTGGGCATTTCCTTGATCTCGTCGCGCAGCTGCTCGGCACTCTTGCGGTGGGCCGGGTCCTCGAGCACGGCGCGCACGGCGTCGCGGACCGCCGCCGGGTCGTTCTGGGTCTCCGCCTCGTCGAGCATCCGCCCGGCGCCCACCTGCTGAATCCGCTCGGCCACCACGAACATGTCCGCGACGCCGGGCAGCACCACCTGCGGCAGGCCGAAGGCGCACGAGGTGAGGGTCGTGCCGGCGCCGCCGTGGTGGACGACCGCGTCGCAGGTGCCGAGGAACAGGTTGATCGGGACCGGATCGACGACCCGGACCGAGTCCGGGATCGAGGTGAGCTGGTCGCGGTACTCCGGCTCCAGGGTCACGATCGTCTCGGTGTCCTCGATCTGGCTCAGCCCGTCGATGACCGTCTGGAACAGCGGAATCCCGTTGAGCGCGGCGGTGAGGCGCCCGAACGACACGCAGATCCGCCGGCCGCGCGGCTCGGCCAGCGCCCAGTCCGGCAGGGAGCCGGTGCCGTTGAACGGGATGTACCGCTCCGGCTGGCTGGCCGGCGCCTCGGGCACCTGCAGGCTCGGCGGGCAGGGATCGAGCACCAGGGCGGGCCTGGGCAGCTCGGCCAGCCCGATGCGGCCCATCAGGGTGCCCATCGTGCGGCGCGCCATCTCCTGGCCGGGGTTGCCGCTGGGGTCGATGCCCCACCGGTGGCTCACCGTGGGTACGCCGAGCACGCCGCCCACGACGAGGGCGCTGAACTCCAGCGGGTCGGAGACGATGAGGTCGGGCCGCCACTCGCGGGCGAACTCGAGGTATCGCGAAACCATGTACCGGCAGTGGATCAGCCAGATCTTGTTGACCGCGTCCCAGTGCCCGTCGCGGACCCGGATGCGCCCGACCTCGATCGGGCGCTTGCCGTCGGGCAAATTGGCGGTCAGCGGCTCCAGCGCGTCGAAGTAGTCGCCGACGATCGCGGTCGACAGCCCGGCGGCATGGGCGGCCCCGGCGATGTCGGGCTGGCCCGCGACCAGGACCTCGTGACCGCTCGCGCGGAGCGCCCAGCCGAGCGGAATCATGGGAGCGAAGTGGGTGGACACCGGGGTGCCCATGATCAGTACGCGCATCGGTGCTCCTCGTCCTGCGGGACCGTCCACGGGGTGGCGTTGCGCGGTCCACCCTGGACGCCGCGGATCGAGCGGGCCTGGCGGCCGGCTGGAGCGGTGCCGATCGCCGCTCCGGCCGGAGCGGGGCGGACGACCCCGCTCCGGCCGGCGGCCGGCTCAGCCGGTCTCGTCGGCGGCGGCGGCGAGCATCTGGTAGAGGCTGCGGCGGGTGTCCAGCAGGAGCTGCCGCACTTGGGCGATCCGGGCGTCGTCGGCCGCGTCGAGGGCGTGGCGGACAGCGGTCAGGACGTGCTCGCAGAGGGTGCCGATCTCCACGAGCCGCTCGTCGGGGGCCGGTGTGGTGTCGGCCCAGACGGCGGCGAGCGCGTCCCAGTTGTCGTTGACGTAGACCTCGCCCTGCTCGCTGAGCTGGTAGGTCTTCCGGCCGAGGGTCTCTTCGGTGCGCACGATGCCTTCTTCCTCCAGCAGTTGCAGGGCCGGGTAGACGCCTCCCGGACTGGGCTTCCAGCCGCCGTTGCTGCGCTCGGTGATGCGCTGGATGAGCTGGTAGCCGTTGAGCGGCTGCTCGGCGAGCAGGGTCAGCACCGCGGAACGGATGTCGCCGCGGTTGGTGCGGCGGCGGGCCGGGGCGATGCCGGCGATGCCGGCGATCCCGGCGAGGCTCGCCGCGGGCGGCAGGGCCAAGGTGCTGGCGGGCCGGTTGGGCGGGAACACCCGGTGGCTCGCCGGCGCGGTGGACGGCCCCTGCTCGGCCGCCGCGGCGATGGTCTCGGCCGGTCGGGCCGTGCCGACCTCCGGCGTGGTCTCGGCCGGTCGAGCCGTGCCGACCTCCGGCGTTGTTTCGGCGGGTTTGGGCGAATTCATGGTCAGTGGTCCCTCCGGTTGCTTTTTCCGAGATACGGTCTAGTCTACTAGACTATCGAGATGTTCTATAGAACACTCTACACCTGTCACGCCGATCCACAACCCGGAAGGAGTTCACATGAGCGAGCAGTCCGCGGCGACAGCGCCGCCGAAGCAGAGGCCGGGCATGTCACCCAGGGCCCGCTGGGTCTCCGCCAGCGCGCTGGCCACCCTGCTGCTGGCCAGCCTTGATCAGAACGTGGTCGGCAGCGCCGCCTGGCCGATCGCCCAGGACCTCGACCCACAGCGCGGGCTGCAGTTGCTGCCCTGGCTGTTCACGGTGTACATCCTGGCCTCCACCGCCACCCAGCCGCTCTACGGCAAGCTCAGCGACATCTACGGCCCGAAAGCGGTCTTCGTCTTCTCCACCAGCCTGTTCGTGGCCGGTTCGGCGCTGTGCGGCCTGTCCCAGAACATGATCGAGCTCATCGTGTTCCGCGCCGTGCAGGGCATCGGCGCCGGTGGCCTGGTCGGCGTCACCCTCGTCATCATCGCGGTGATCTCCCCGCCCCGGACCCGGGCCAAGCGCTCCGGCCTGGGCGGCGCGGTGATCGGCGGCGGCACCATTGCCGGGCCGCTGCTCGGCGGGTTCATCGCCGATCACGCCACCTGGCGCTGGCTGTTCTACATCAACCTGCCGCTCGGCATCGCCGCGCTGATCATCATGCTGATCGCGTTCCAGATGCCCAAGCAGCAGCGCCGCGAGCCCGTCGACATCGGCGGCGCGGTCCTCATCGCGCTGGCCACCAGCGTCATCCTGCTCATCACCGACTGGGGCGGCAACCGCTATTCCTGGTCCTCGCCGACGATCATCGGCCTCGCCGTCGTGGGCGTGGTCACCTTCGCCGTCTTCGTCTGGCAGGAGCGGCGCACGCCCGCACCGATCCTGCCGTTCTCCCTGTTCCGCAACCCCGTCTACCGCATCGTCAGCCCGCTGCAGTTCCTCACCGGCCTGTCGATCATGTCCGCGCCCGTCTACCTCGGCACCTATCTGCAGATCGGCCGCAGCCAGACGCCTTCACACTCGGCCCTGTTCACCGTCCCGCTCGCCGCCGGCCTCATCGTCATGTCGACCTTCGGCGGCATCTGGATCTCCCGCTTCGGCCGCTACCGCATGATCCTGCTCGTCGGCAACGTCCTGTGCACCGTCGCATTGTTCATGCTCGGCGTGCTCAACAGCTCCACGCCCGTCTGGTACATCGCCCTCGACCTGCTGCTGCTCGGCGCCGGGCTCGGCAGCCTCATCCAGGTCACCACCCTGGCCGTGCAGAACGCCATGCCGCCCAGCCAGCTCGGCGTGGCCACCATCTCGGTCCGGTTCAGCAATCGCATCGGCCAGGCCTTCGGCACCGCGATCCTCGGCGCCCTGCTCAACACGCTGTTCCTCGCGCAACTGCCCGCGCAGTACACCAACACCGTCGCCCACGGCGCCGTCGACATCGGCCAGATCCACGAGCTGTCCGCGCAGGCCCAGCACGTCGTCCGGGAAGCGTTCGTGACCGCGAGCAACCAGCTCTATCTCATCGCCGCGGCGCTGTCCCTGGTCACGGTCGTGCTGTCGATCTTCGTCCGCGAAACCATCCAGGACGCCGAAGCGGCCGGCGTCGGCGAGCCCGACCCGGTCCTGGCCCCGGCCGCCGCGGCCGACAGCCCCGCCGACGACACCGGGCCCGGGCTCTCCGCCCGTTCCTGACCACCGCGCCCGCACCGGAGCGCCCCGTCGGACCATCGACGGGGCGCCACATCCGCTCCGGTCCGTCGGTCACGACCGGGCGAGCGCGGTCAGCGACGGCACCAGCGCGGCCGGCGGCGGGCTCGCCGCCATCTCCGCGGCCAGGTCCTCCGCGTTGCCGCGCCACTCCGGCTCGCTCAGCAGCGCCGCGACCGCGGACTCAATGGCCTGCGCGGTCTGCTCCGCCTCGCGCAGCAGCACCCCGGCGCCGACCGCGGAGATCCGCTCGCCGTGCTCGACCAGGTAGGGCGCCTGCGGCAGGACGAGCTGCGGGCGGCCGAACGCGGTCGCGGTGAGGGCGGTGCCGGCGCCGCCGTGGTGTACCACGGCCGCCACCCGATGCATCATCAGGTTGAGCGGCACCGACTCGGCGACTCGCACGTTCGCCGGCAGGCCGGTCAGCTCGCGGCGGCGGTCGGGCCCGGTGGCGACCACGACCTCGTCCACCCCGCGCACACCGGCCACGGCTCGCACCACGTTGGCGAGCACGGCCGCCCCGTCCAGCGCCACGGTCCGGGTGCCGAGACAGACGCAGACCCGCCGGGGCGGCCGGCCTTCGCGCCGCAGCCAGGCCGGGTACTCGCCCGGGCCGTTGTACGGCACGAACCGGACCGGAGCGCCCGCGCTGATGCCGGGCTGCTGCAGCCGGGGCGGGCAGGGATCGACGACCAGATCCGGCGGGCGCGGACCGGCGCCGAGCCCGAACTCCGCGCAGACCGGCTCGAGCGCGGTGCGGGCGTGCCGCCAGCGGGTGTCGCTGAGCGCGTCCACGCCCCACCGATGGTGGACCACCGGGATGGCCAAGCCGGCGCCGACGATGCCGGCGGCGAACTCGAGCGGGTCGGCGAGGATCAGGTCGGGACGCCAGCGCCCGGCGATGCCGAGATAGTGCGGGACCACCTGCCGCATCCGGTCGCGCCACCGCTCGGCGAAGCTGTCCCAGAGCGCCTGCCCCTGCGGCGCCGGCGTGGACGCCGCCCGCCGGCGCCGGCCGACGTCGTCGTAGGCGGCGCCCAGCAGGGCCACCGGGAAACCGGCGCCGCGGGCGGCATCGCCGATGTCGGGCTGGCCGGCCACCAGAACCTCGTGGCCGGCCGCGCGCAGCGCCCAGGCCAGCGGCACCATCGGCGTGAGGTGGGTCGGCTGCGGGGAAACCATCACGAGTATGCGCATCATCCCACCTCACGCGAGCAGGCCGAGCCCGCCGTCCACGGTGATGACCTGCCCGTGGACGGCGGCGGCCTCGGGCCGGCAGAGCAGGGCGACGACGTCGGCCACCTCGCCCGGCCGGGTGAGCCGGCCGGCAGGGGTGCGGGCCACCACCCGCGCCGCCGCCTCCGAGGCGGCGCCGGCGGCGTCCTTGGACAGCTTGCCGGCGGCGACCGCGTTCACCGTGATGCCGTGTCCGGCGACCTCGACGGCGAGGTAGCGCACCAGCGTCTCGAGGGCGGCCTTGGCCATGCCGAGGCCGAGATAGCCGGGGACGACATACCGCCCGCCGCTGCTGGAGATGGCGATGATGCGACCGGTGCCCGGACGCATCAGGCGGGTGAGGTGTCCGGCGCCGTACAGCAGCGGCCCGACCGCCACCCGGTGCTCCGCCGCGCAGGCGTCGGCGTCGGGATCGGCGGTCGGCGTCGGGTGGAACACCGACGCGTTGTGCACGAAGATGTCGAGCCGGCCATGGCGGTTCTCCACATCGGCGAGCAGCCGTCGCACCTCGTCGGGCCGGCCGACGTCGGCGCGGACGAGACGCAGCGCGGCGCGCTCGCCGGTGAGCCCGCGCACTGCCCGCTGCGCCGACGCGTCGTCGCGTACATAATTGAGCAGTACCTCGCAGCCCGAACGGGACAGCTTGTCCGCGATGGCGAGGCCCAGGCCGCGGCTGGCCCCGGTCACGAGCGCGACCCGGCCCGTGAGGTCCAGCGCGGTGCGGTGTGGCATCGTGGTGGTGCGTGCGTCGACCAACAACTGCGTTCCCCATCTCCGTGCGGCGGTCGGTGTCGCGGGCCAGCGTGCCGAGCGCAGGTCGAGGCCGATTCGACCGCCGACAGAGTCGCAAATGGCGATAATTGGAGGTGGCCGCCGCCGTGAACCGACCGGTCCCGGGCGGGGCGCCCTTCGGCGTGTACAACCTTCGATACATACCCGCTACTTGCGGTTAGCGCGCCCCTTGCAATCAAATTAGTGCGGTGGGTAACGTGAGTGCCCGGACGTCCGGTCCATCGAAATAACTCGCGGGTCGCTCTGCACATTGCCGGAAGAAGACGCAACCGGGGACTAGTATGGCCTTCTTCAAGGTTCTGGGCTCTTTGGAAGTACTTTACGAGAAAGGTGTGTGCACGCCGACGGCACCGAAGGTCCGCCGGGTTCTGGCCCATCTCCTCATGAATGCAAATCAAATTGTCCACATTGATTCGCTCATCGACGAGCTCTGGGCCGAGAGCCCGCCGTTGAGCGCCACGACCACCACCCAGACGTACATCTACCAATTACGCAAACTCATCGCCAAGAAAGGGCTGGCGGCCGACGGGGAAATGCTCGTCACCCGGGCGCCGGGCTATCTGCTGCGGGTGCGGCCGGGGCAGCTGGACGCCGACCGGTTCACCCAGCTCACGACGCAGGGCCGGGCGCTGCTCGACAAGGGGATGGCGGCGGAGGCATCGGACCGGCTGCGTACCGCGCTCGACCTCTGGACGGGACCACCGCTGTCCAACGTCACGCTCGGCAATCACCTGCGCGCCTACGCCGCGTACCTGGAGGAGGAGCGGTTGCGTGCCACGGAGCTGCGGATCGAGGCCGACATCCGGCTCGGCCGCTACCGCGAGCTGATCGGTGAGCTGCGTTCGCTGGTCATCGCCCAGCCCCTCAACGAGTGGTTCCACCGGCAACTCATTGGCATCCTCACCCAGTGCGGGCGGCGCAACGAGGCGCTGCAGGCCTACCAGAACCTCCGTGCCGTGCTCAACGACGAGCTCGGACTCGAGCCATCGGCGGAGGTCCAGTTGCTGCATCGCGACATCCTGGCCATCGGCTGACCCGGCCGGGTGCCGACGGCACCCGGCCAAGTCACTCCGGCACATGCGCCACCGCGCGGGCCCAGCCCGCGCCGGCGCGGGCGATCTTCACCGGAAAGCACGAGACGGTGAAGCCGGATGGCGGGAGCCGGTCGAGGTTGGTCAGTCGTTCGATCTGACAGTACTCGCGCCGGCGCCCGGCGAAATGGGCCGGCCAGAGCACTCGCCGGTCGCGGTCGCGCCGGTACTGCTCGATGATGTGCGTGAATGGGGCGTCAAGGCT
Source organism: Dactylosporangium sp. CA-092794 (assembly GCF_050948465.1). Classification (NCBI taxonomy): domain Bacteria; kingdom Bacillati; phylum Actinomycetota; class Actinomycetes; order Micromonosporales; family Micromonosporaceae; genus Dactylosporangium; species Dactylosporangium sp. CA-092794. The sequence goes on from NZ_CP192044.1 coordinate 4,491,147, forward strand.
GAAAGCGTCGGTGCCGATCACCTTGACACCCAGGTCGAGCAGCAGCTCCGTCGCCGGTCCGTCGAGGCCGGTGAATTGGGTGAAGTAATCGGGCGTGCCGTGCCGGCCGGCCGCACCGGTGTGCAGCAGCGCGATGTCCATGGGCTGCGGTTGGTAGCCGATGCGGGCGACCGCGGCGGCGATGAAATCGGCGCCGACGGTTCCCGTTCCGGCGCCCGTGACGTCCAGCACGAACGCCGGCCGGTGAAACCAGTCCAGCGGCATTTGGTCGATGGTGCGTGGCGTGCCGTAGGTGGTGCGGGTGCCGTAGTGCGCGGGCGCGTCCACGTGGGTGCCGGTATGCGTGCTGGCCCGCACGAAGTCGATGTCGAGGAACTCGGCGTCGGGCAGCTCCGCCGGGTCGAAGTCCAGCCCGAAACGCTCGCGCATGCCGGCGGCCATGTGTTTGGCGCCGGCCGCCGGGCTGAGGTTCTCGTGGGTCACCGGGTCCGGCTCCCACAGCTGTGCGTCGATCGGCACGGAAAGGTCGATGATGGGCACCGCGGCCTCCTGAGTCAGGTGCGCTGGACGGCGTCCCAGAGGGACGCCAGCGAATCGGTGATCTCCCGGCGCGGCTGCCAGCCGAGCAGCCGCCACGCCGCGCCGATGTCGAGCCGTTGCCACGCCGCGCCCCCGTCGCGGCGGGCCCCGGCCGCCGCCCCGGCGGAATCCGCGGCGACGATCCGGGCGCCGACCCCGCTGACCTCGACCAGCCGTTCGACGAGCCACCGGACCTCCACGGCGCGGCCGCTGCCCACGTTCACGGGCACCCCGCTCACGCCGGCGGTCACGCTCGCGGCCACGGCGTCGGCGAGGTCGCGCGCGTCGAGGAAGTCCCGCCGGCCGTGCAGCGGCGGCAGGTGCAGCACCGGGTCCGCCGTCCCGGCGGCCGCGGCCAGGTCGGCCGCGACCCGGCCGAGCAGGCTCACCGGGGGAGCGCCGGCGCCGACCACGTTGGACGCGCGCAGCACCAGCCCGCCGACCCGGCCGGAGCGGAACGCGGCGAGCGCCACGCGGCTGCCGAGCAGCTTCGTCCGCCCGTACGGGGTGACCGGATCGGCCGGCGTGCGCTCGTCCACGCTGGTGCCCGGGGGCACCGCGGCGTACTCGTGGACCGAGCCGAGCTGGATCAGGCGGCACCGCCAGGGCAGCGCGACCAGCGCGCGCACCAGCCGGTCGACGAGGACGACGTTGCGCAGCCGCATCTGCTCCTCGTCGAGGCCCCAGACGCCGCCGGCGGCGTTCACCACGACGCCGATCCGCTCGCGGTACAGCAGATCGGTCAGCTCGGCGACGGGAGCGTCCAGCAGATCCAGCCGGACCGGGTAACTCGGCGGTGCCGGCGCGCCGCGCGGCGCCACCGCCCACACCCCGCAGCCGCGGTCGGCGAAGGCGGCGGACACGTGCCGTCCGACGAACCCGCTCGCGCCCACGACCAGCACCCGGTCCGGCCGCGGCCCGGCCACCCGGGCGCCGCCCGCGCTCACCGGCGCCGGGCCGCCGCTCATCGCAGCACCTCGACGCGGGTGTCGTCGCCGATGACCAGCCGGTGGCGCGACACCTCGGCGGCCGCCGCGATGTACGAGGACCGCCCGATGAACGACCCGGAGATGTCGCGCACGCCCCGAACCGACACCCGGTCCAGGATGATCGACGAATCCACGCCCGCGTGCTGCAGCACACAGTCCGCGCCGAGCGCGGTGTATGGCCCGACGTAGCTGTCCGTGACCTGCGCGTTCGCGCCGATGATGGCCGGGCCCTCGATGTGTGAGCGGATGATCCGCGCGCCGGGCTCGACGACCACTCTTCCGGAGAGCCGGCTGGCCTCGTCGACGTGGCCGAGGATCCGCGGCACGATGCGCTCGACCAGGACCCGGTGGCACTCCAGCACGTCCTCGATCCGCCCGGTGTCCTTCCAGTAGCCGCGGTAGCGGACCGCCCGCACGTCGGCGCCGTCGGACACCAGCAGCTGCAGCGCGTCGGTGATCTCGAGCTCGCCGCGCCGGCTGGGCCGCAGGCGCCGGACCGCCGCGTGGATGGCCGGGGTGAGGAAGTAAGCGCCCGTGACGGCGAGATCGCTGACGAACCGGTCGGGCTTCTCGACCAGCCCGGTGACCCGGGCCGCCTCGTCGAGCACCGCCACGCCGAACGCGGCGGGGTCCGGCACGGCGGTGACCACGACCTGGGCGTCCGGCCGCCGCGCGTGGAAGGCCGTCGCGGCGTCGCCCAGCCCCGCGGCGAACACGTTGTCGGCCAGGTACATGACGAAGTCGTCGTCGGCCAGGAAGTCGCGGGCGATCAGCACGCAGTGCGCCAGCCCGAGCGCGGCCTCCTGCGGCACGTATGTGACGTTCAGCCCGAGCCGGCCGCCGTCGCCGACGGTACGGCGGATCTCACCGCCGTTGGGCCCGACGACGATCCCCACGTCCTTGACGCCGATCTCGGCGAGGTTCTCCAGGCAGTAGAGCAGGACCGGCTTGTTGGCCAGCGGCACCAGTTGCTTGGGCATGGAGTAGGTCAGTGGCCGCAGCCTCGTGCCCGAGCCCGCGGAAAGTACCAGCGCTTTCACGACTCGTCCCCCCAGGTGTCCCGGTCACCACCGGGGCACGTCGAGGATCTCGACGACCGCCGCGGTGCAGGTGAAGCCGGCTCCTCCGCCGAAGAGCAGGATGCGGTCGCCGGCGGCCACCTCGCCGGTCTCGACGACGTGGGCCAGGCCGGCGAACTGGTCGCCGGACCCGACGTGCCCGGTGGTGCGGCCGAACGCCCAGCTGGTCCGCTCGTCGGGGACGCCGAGCAGGTGGTACAGCTCGTGTCCGGTGCCGCGGCGCGACACCGGGATGACGGCCCATCGCAGCTGCTCCGGGGTGGTGCCGGAGTCCTCCAGTGCCCGGTCCTTGGCGGAGACCAGCAGCTCCAGGTAGCGGTGGATCAGATCCGGGTACACGCCGGTCGACACATAATCGACGGTGCGCCGCACCAGGTCGATGGGGCCGGTCGGGCGGTGCCCGGACAGCGGTTCCAGGCCGCGGGCCAGGCCCTCGAGGGAGTTGTCCGCCGCCGTGGCGGTGGACAGCACGCGGGCGAACCCGGAGGTGGTGGAGAGCACCAGCGCCGCGGCGCCGTCGCCGTACATCGTCACGTCGACGCAGTTCCAGCGGTCGATCATCGGATCGCTGAACCGGTCCGCGGTGGTCAGCAGCGCCGCGGTGCCGCCGGCCCCGCCGGCCCCGCCGGCCGCGAGATACCGCGCGGCGAGATCGATCGACCACATGCCGCCGTTGCAGCGCTGCAGCACCTCGAACGCGGGCACCAGCCGGCCCACCGCCTCGTTCGCGACGTAGCTCGCGACCGGCCAGCAGTCGGCGCCCTGGAACCACAGGCTGCTGTGCACCACGAGGGCGACGTCGTCGGGCGAGGCGCCGGCGCGCTTCAGCGCGGCCTCGGCGGCGCGGACCGCCATCCGGGGCGGCGCGTCGGACTCGTCGTCGGAGGCCACCGTGACCGAGTCGATGCCCAGCAGGTCCCGCCGCTCGCGGGGCAGTATGCCGGCCGCGACCGCCGCGTCCGTCGTGCGCGGTTCGGGCAGCCAGGCGGCGACGCCGCTGATGTAGAGATCAGTCCATTGCATGACACGTCCTTCGGGTTGCGATCGGGTGGTTGAGCTCAGCGGCCGCCGGCGACGGTGACGACCTCGCCGTGCACGTTGCCGTTGGCCGCGGAACCGAGGAACAGCGCGACGTTGGCGATGTCCTCGGGCGCGCTGAGCCGCCGGGCCGGCGTGCGGGCGAGCTCGCCGTCGCGGACCTCGGCCGGGAGGACCGCGGTGACCCCCTGCGTGGTGGTGAGGCCCGGGCACACCACGTTCACCAGGACACCGCAGCGCCCGCAGTCCCAGGCGAGGCTGCGGGCGAGCCCGTGCAGCGCCGACTTGCCGGCGCCGTAGATCTCCTGGCCCGGTGCGCCGTCGGCGGCGACGTGCGAGGAGATCAGCACGATGCGACCCCAGCCCCGCTCGCGCATGCCGGCCAGGGCGAGCTGGACGGTGCGGACCGTGCCGGCCAGGTTGTGGGTGAGCAGCGGAAGCCACTGCGTGGCAGGCCACTCGTCGAACCGCTCCTGCGGCGCCCGGCGCCGGCCCCGGAACAGCGCGTTGGCCACCAGCACGTCGACGCCGCCCCACCGCTGCGTCAGCTGTTCGACCGCGAGTCGCGGCGAGTCCGGCTCGTCCAGCGCGTACCGGAGGTGACACGCGCGGTCCTCGGCCGCGCCGAGCTCGTCGGCGATCCCGCGGGCCGCGGCGGCGTCCGAGCGGTAGGTGAGCGCCACCCGGGCGCCCTCGCGGGAGAAGGCGCGGGCCGTCGCCGCGCCGATGCCCTTGGTACCGCCGGTGACGAGGACCGTCTTGTCGCGCAATCCCAGATCCATGTGACGCCTCCGTGTCGCCGCCCTTCGCCCGGGCCTGTGGACGGGCCCACCGCCGCGTCCGCGCAGCCATGCTCTGCCCGCCGCTTCAAACCTGGCTCGAACGCTGTCCGAGGCGGCGCGGGTGCATCCACCGGGCCTTGAAACAGCCGCGAGCCGCCCCCGGCACTGTCGTGTTCCGGCCGGGACGCGGATGGGCGTCGCCACTTGCGGCCAGGACGCGATGGGCGTCGCCACGAAGGGGTTTGGTGCGATCAGATGCGAGCAACGACTTCGGACCGGGCAGCGTGGCCGGTGCCGCCCGATGAGGCCAACACGTGGGTCCTCTGCCAGCGATGCCGGGCGGTCGTGTACGGACCGCGGCTGACGCGCATGGCGATGGTGTGCCCGGAGTGCGGCCGCCACGGCGCGTTGACCGCCGAGCAACGCGTCGGGCTGCTGGCGGATGCGGGCTCGGTCGCCCCGCTCGTGCCGCCGGGGCCCGATCCGCGGGAGGACGCCGCCGACGCGGATCCGCTCCGGTTCGTCGACAGCCGGCCGTACCCGGAACGGTTGCGCGCGGCCCGCTCCGGCACCGGCATGGCCGAGGCGGTGCTGTGCGTCCGCGCCGCGATCGACGGGCATCGCGTGGTGATCGCCGCGATGGACTTCCGCTTCCTCGGCGGCAGCCTGGGCGCGGTCGTGGGCGAGCTGATCAGCCAGGCCGCGGAGACCGCGCTGGCCGAGCGCGTTCCGCTGCTGGTCGTCACCGCCTCGGGCGGCGCCCGGATGCAGGAGGGCGCGATCGCGCTGATGCAGATGGCGAAGACGAGCGTCGCCATGCAACGGCTCGACCGGGCCGGCATCCTCACCATCTCCCTCATCACCGACCCCACCTTCGGCGGCGTCGCCGCCTCGTTCGCGACGCTGAGCGACGTGATCGTGGCCGAGCCCGGCGCCCGGCTCGGGTTCGCCGGTCCGCGGGTCATCGAACAGACCATCAAGCAGCGGCTGCCGGCCGGGTTCCAGACCGCCGAGTTCCTGCTGAAGAAGGGCTTCGTCGACCTCGTCCGGCCGCGGGCCGCGCTGCGCGCCACGCTCGGGCGGCTGCTGGCGGCCGGCCGGCGGCCCGGGCCGGCGGGGCTCGCCGCGGACGCCGACGGCGGCGATCCGGCGGTGCGCGACCCGCGTGGGCTCGCCCGGCGCGACTCGTGGCAGGTGGTTCGGCTCGCGCGCCGGGTCGAGCGGCCCACCACGCTGGACTACATCGGGCTGATGCTCGACGAGTTCGAGGAACTGCACGGCGACCGGCTCGGCGGGGACTGCGCGTCGATCGTCGCCGGCGTCGGGCGGATGGCCGGTGCGCCGGTCGTCGTGATCGGGCATCAGAAGGGGCACGGCGCCGCGGAGCTCGCCCGGCGCAACTTCGGGATGGCGAGCCCCGAGGGCTACCGCAAGGCCGCCCGCGTGCTGCGGCTGGCCGGCAAGCTCGGGATACCGGTGCTGACCCTGATCGACACCCCCGGGGCGTACCCGGGGGTCGAGGCGGAGGAGCGCGGCCAAGCGGTCGCCATCGCCGAGAACCTGCGGCTGCTCGCCGGCCTGCCGGTGCCCGTCGTGGCGGTGATCACCGGCGAGGGCGGCAGCGGCGGCGCGCTGGCGCTCGCGATGGCCGACGAGGTGCTGATGCTCGGCAACGCCGTGTACTCGGTGATCACGCCGGAGGGGTGCGCCGCGATCCTGTGGAAGGACCCCGGCCAGGCGCCGGCCGCGGCGTCCGCGCTGCGGATCACCGCCCGGGACCTGCTCGAGCTCGGCGTCGTCGACGGCGTGGTGCCGGAGCCGCCGGGCGGGGCGCAGGCCGATCCGCCGGCCATGGCCGAGGCGGTGCGGCGCGCGGTGCTGCTGCGCTTCGGCGCGCTGCGGGAGCAGGAACCGGACCGGCTGGTGCGCGGCCGCCAGGCGCGGTTCCGGGCGATCGGCGCCACGGCGGCGACGGCGGTCGGAGCACGCGGATGAACGCCGACGGCGCCCGCGAAACGGAGCACGCCGCCGGCTGGCGCGCCGACGAGCGGGGCGACCTGGCCGCGCTGGACGCGGTCCACGACACGGTGCTCAAGCTGCTGGCCGGGGTCCCGCTGCCGCCCGCCCGGCTGCGGCTGCGGGTGGGCGAGGTCGACCTCGAGGTGGGCTGGGACCGGACCCCCGACGCCCCGGTGGCGGCGCACCACCCGCCCGCCCCGGTGGCGGCGCACGCTTCGGCCGCCCAACTGGAGGCGCACGCTCCGGCCGCCCCGGTGGACGGGCACGGGCCGGTCGCCGCGGCGACGGCGACGGACCACCTGCACGCGCCTACGGTCGGCACGTTCTACGTGGCGCCGGAGCCCGGCGCGCCGCCGTTCGTCGAGCCGGGTGGCCTGGTGGCGCCCGGCCAGCAGGTCGGCATCGTGGAGGCGATGAAGCTCATGATTCCGGTGGAGGCCGACCGGCACTGCCGCATCCTGCGGGTGCTGGTCGGCGACGGCACCGCCGTGGAGTTCGGGCAGCGGTTGTTCGCGGTCGCCCCGGTGGACGCGGCATGACCGGCCGCGAGCCCTGGTTCCGCACGCTGCTGATCGCCAACCGCGGCGAGATCGCGCTGCGGATCGCCCGCACCTGCCGGGAGGCCGGCATCAACGTGGCGGCGGTGTACTCGACCGAGGACGCCGACACGACGCTCGTGCGCACCGCGGACGTCGCGGTGCGGATCGGGCCGCCACCGGCCCGGCAGAGCTACCTGAACATGGCCGCGATCCTGGAGGCCGCCCGGCGCTGCGGTGCCGACGCCATCCACCCCGGCTACGGCTTCCTCGCGGAGAACGCCGACTTCAGCGCCGCGTGCGCGGCCAACGGCATCGCCTTCGTCGGCCCCTCCGCCGCAGTGATCGCCACCCTCGGCGACAAGGTGCGCGCGCGGATGCTGCTGGCCGGCCACGGCATGCCGATGCTGCCCGGAAGCCTGCACCCGGTCGGTGACGTGACCGAGGCGGCCGCCGTCGCCGGGCAGACCGGCTTTCCGCTCATCATCAAGGCGGCGGCCGGCGGTGGCGGCCGCGGCATGCAGGTGGTGCACGAGCCCGCGCAGCTCGCCGAGCGGTACCGCGGCACCCGATCGGCGGCGCAGCAACTGTTCGGCGACCATCGCGTGTACATCGAGCGGTACATCGCCGGCGCGCGGCACGTGGAGATCCAGATCCTCTGCGACGCGTTCGGCAACGCGCTGCACCTCGGCGAGCGGGACTGCTCGGTGCAGCGCCGGCATCAGAAGATCGTCGAGGAGACCCCGGCGCCCGGGTTGCCGCACGCGCTGGTGCAACGCATGGCGGCGGCCGCCATCGAGGGTGCCCGCGCCGCGGGCTACGTCGGGGCCGGCACGTTCGAGTTTCTCGTCGACGAGGCGCAGAACTTCTACTTCATGGAGGTGAACTGCCGCATCCAGGTCGAGCATCCGGTGACCGAGATGGCGACCGGCATCGACCTAGTCCGCGAGCAGCTGCGGATCGCGGCCGGGCACCCGATCCAGCTGCGCCAGGCCGACATCCGCCCGCGCGGCGCGGTCATCGAGTGCCGGGTCAACGCCGAGGACCCGGACCGCGGCTTCGCCCCGGCGCCGGGCCGGCTGACCGAGTTCAGCCCGCCGGCCGGGCCGTTCGTCCGGGTCGACACCTACGCGCATCCGGGCTGCCGGATCTCCGCCGCCTACGACTCGCTGCTGGCGAAGGTCGTGGTGGCCGCGCCGGACCGGGAGCAGGCGATCGCCCGGATGCACCGGGCGCTCGCCGAGTTCCGGGTGAGCGGGCCGGGGGTCACCACCACGATCCCGTTCCTGCACCGGGTGCTCGACGATCCCGCGTTCCGCCGCGGCGCGCACGATACGCGGCTGGTGGCCTCGATGCTCGACGGCGCAGACCGCCGCGCGGTGCCGGCGTCCGCGCCCGCCTGAGCCGGGGCGCCCGGGTTCCGCCGCGAATCGAGCCGGAGTCGAGGCCGACCGGCGACAGTCGAAGCCAGACAGAACAGGCGCGAGAACGGTGAAAGGATCCACAGTGGACACAAGCACACCGGATGTCGTCGAGTACCAGCGCGCCGTCGAGGCGCCGGCCGAGGTGGTCTTCGCCCGGCTGGCGGACGTGGCGCGGTGGCCCCAGCTGCTCGGTGGCGTCGTGCACGCCGAGTATCTGCGCCGGGCGGGCGCCCACGAGCGGATCGCCGTCTGGGAGCTCGCCGGCAAGGACGAGGTCCGCGCCTGGCAGGCCGAGCGGACGCTCGACGCCGAGCGGCTGCTGATCGCGTTCACCGAGCAGCCGGCCTGGCTGGGCGGCGCGGCGGTGCGGGGCGAGTGGGCGGTGCGGCCCCAGCCGGACGCCACGGCCGTGGTCACGCTCCGGCTGCGGTACCGTGCGGCGGAGCGCGACGACGCCGCCGACGAGCTGGCCCGGCACAGCGCCGAGTGGCTGGACGCGGTGCAGCGGGCCGCCGAACGCGCCGACCTCGACGAGGTCACCCTCGACTTCGAGGATCCCGTCTTCGCCGGCGGTGCGGTCCCGGACGCGTGGAAGGTCCTCTACGAGGCCGACAAGTGGCCGGAGAAACTCGACCACGTCAAGCGGCTGGAGATGACCGAGGACGTGCCGAACATCCAGTTCTTCGACATGGACACGCTCGGCAAGGACGGTCGCACGGTCACCACCCGCTCGGTGCGGGTCTGCCTGCCGCAGCGGCTCATCGTCTACAAGCAGATCACGCCGCCGCCGCTGATGGAGGCGCACACCGGGCACTGGCGCTTCACCCCGACGCCGGAGGGCATGATCCTCGGTGCCCGGCACACCTGCGTCATCCGCCCGGACCGGCTGGACGTCCTCGGCGCCGGCACGACGCTCGAGGGCGCGCGCCGCTACCTGCGCCGCTTCCTCAGCGCCAACAGCACGACCAACCTGCGGCTGGCCAAGGCGTTCGCCGAGGAGCGGGCCGGCGCCTAGTGCCCACCGCGCCCGGAGGCCCGCCCGGCGTCCGGGCGCGGTGCCGTCCGGCCGGATCGCCGCCCGTGGCCCCGGCCGTACCGAGCCTTCCAGACCTGGCCCGCGACGAGGCGGAGGTATCACGTGCCCGAAATCAAGACCGACTGCTGCATCGTCGGCGGCGGACCGGCCGGTCTCACGCTGGCGCTGCTGCTGCTGCGCTCGGGCGTCGAGGTGGCGGTGGTGGAGCGCGGCTCCAGCCTGGAGCGCAGCTACCGCGGCGAGATCCTGCAGCCGGGTGGCTCGCGGATCCTGGACTCCCTCGGGGTGCTCGACGCCGCCGAGCGCCGGGGCGCCTGCCGGCTCTCCGGCTTCGCGTTCCTGGCCGGCGACAGGCAGGTGTTCGGCATCGACTACGGCGAGCTGCCCGGGCCGCACAACTACCTGCTCGCCATGCCGCAGCGGCACCTGCTCGCCGAGCTGCTGGCCCGCTGCGCCGAACACCCGCGGTTCACCTACCTGCCGGGCAACCGGGTGCACGCGCTGCTGCGCGACGGTGCCCGGATCACGGGCGTGGCCATCACCGGCGACCCCGCCACCACGGTGCATGCCCGAGTGGTCGTCGGGGCGGACGGGCGCTACTCCAAGGTCCGCCAGCTCGCCGGGGTGGACAACGTCCGGCTGGAGCTGTTCGAGCAGGATCTGCTGTGGTTCCGGCTGCGGGTGCCGGCGGACCGGCGGCCCGGGCGCGTCGAGATCGGCCGCGGCCGCGGCGGCGCGGTGCTGCGGCACGACTCGTATCCGGACTTCGTGCAGCTCGGCTGGACCCTGCCGCACCGCGGCTACGGTGCCGTCGCCGACCGCGGCATCGACGACGTCAAGGCGATGATCACCGAGACGGTGCCGCAGTACGCGGACCTGATCGCCGAGCAGATTCGCGACCTGGGGGACCTGTCGCTGCTCGACGTGTTCGCCGCGACCGCCGACCGCTGGGTCCGGGACGGGCTCGTGCTCATCGGCGACGCGGCGCACACGCACGGGCCGCTCGGCGCGCAGGGCATCAACCTCGCCATCCAGGACGCCGCGCTGCTGCATCCGGTCCTCGTGCGCGCGCTGCGCGAGGACGATCAGAGCGAGGCCGTGCTCGGCGCGTTCCCGGCCGCCCGCCGCCCCGACGTCGACCGGGTCATGCGGGTGCAGACCAGACAGGCCGAGGCGATGTTCGCGGCGGCGCCGTCCGGGCCGCCGGCGGCCCGCACGGCGCGCCCGCCGGCCGCGGCCGACATGACCGCCTGGATCGCGTTCGGCAACCCGGCGATCACCGTGCACGACGAACTCTTCCTCGAATCCTGACCATCCGCCGCGGCGACCAGAGGGGACATCATGACGATCGCTCCGCAGCACCGGCTGACGCTCGCCGAACTGCGCGCCGAGATCGAGCAGTTCTACGCCGAGCACTTCCACCTGCTCGACTCGGGGGCCGCGGCCGAATGGGCGCGGACGTTCACCGAGGACGGCGTCTTCGTGCCGCCGGGCGGCAAGGCGCCGGTTCGCGGCCGCGAGGCGCTCGCCACCGGTGTCGCCGCCGGCTACCAGCGGCTGCTGGCCGCCGGCGAGGTGCACCGGCACTGGCACGGCATGGTGGCGGTGCATCCGCGCGCGGATGGGACGGTGCAGGTGCGCTGCTACGCCCTGATCCTGGCCACCCCGCGCGGCGGCCCCACCCGCACGCACCTGAGCTGCTTCGCCGAGGACGTCTTCGTCCGGGAGGAGGGACGCCTGCTGCTGCGCGAGCGGCGGGTGTCCCGCGACGACTCCGACGACTGATGCCGCGAAAGGTCCGCCCGCGTCGCTGCGGCGACGCGGGCGGACCTCGTTGCCGGGGCGATCACAGGTCCAGCGTGACGCCGTAGGCGACGAGCCACCGGTTGAGCCACAGCGCCATCTCCAGTCCGCCCCGGTCGTACGGCAGGCTCACCTCGCCCGCCGGGCGTCCCGCCGCGGCCCGCGCGCGCCGCAGGTCCAGCAGCGGCAGCACCGGGGCGTCGCGATCGGCGAGCACCGCGGCGAGCTCGGCCCGCAGCGCCCGCTCGTAGCCCGGGTCCTGGATGGCCGGGTACGGCGTCTTCACCCGCCACCGCACCGAGTCCGGCAGCAGGTCGGCGACGGCCGCCCGCAGCAGGCTCTTCTCCCGGCCGTCGAAGGCCTTCATCGACCACGGCACGTTGAAGACGTACTCCACGAGCCGGTGGTCGCAGAACGGCACCCGGACCTCCAGCCCGACCGCCATGCTCATCCGGTCCTTGCGGTCCAGCAGCGCCCGGACGAACCGGGTCAGGTTGAGGTACGTCACCTCCCGCATCCGCCGCTCGGTGGCGTCCTCGCCGGGCAGCACCGGCACCTCCGCGACGGCGTCGGCGTAGGCCGCCCGGCGTCGCTCGGCGAGGTCCAGCTTCTCGGTGAGCCCCTCATCGAGCAGGCCGAGCCCGCCGAAGTACCGCGCGGAGCCCGGGGTCAGCCACGGAAACGTGGTGCCGCGCAGCGCGGCCGGATTGCGGAACCACCGGTACCCGCCGAACAGCTCGTCGGCGGCCTCGCCGGAGAGCGCCACCGTCGAGTGCTCCCGGATCGCCCGGAAGAGCAGGTACAGGGAGGGCCACATGTCGCCCCAGTACGCCGGCGGCTGGTCGTTGGCCCGCAGCACCGCGGCGCGGACCCCGGGCTCGACCAGCTCGGCGCTGTCCAGCAGGACCTCGCTGTGCTCGGCGCCTACGTGCCGGGCCGCCTCGCGGGCGTACGGCCGGTCGGTGCTGCCCCGCACCGCGTCGGGCTCGAACCGGTCGATCGCGGCGGCGAAGTCCACAGCGAACGACCGCAGCGGTCCCAGCCCCTGCCCGGCCAGTGCCCGCGCCGCGAGCGCCGTCACGGCCGAGGAGTCCAGGCCGCCGGAGAGCAGGACACACAGCGGCACGTCCGCGATGAGCTGCCGCGACACCGTGTCCTGCAGCAGCTCGCGCACGGTGGCGATGGTCGTGGGGAGGTCGTCGGTGTGCTCGTTCGCGGTGAGCGTCCAGTACCGGTGGACGGCCGTGCCGTGCCGGCCCACGGTGACGGCCTCGCCCGGCCGGACCTCCAGCATGCCGCCGAACACGGCGGCGCCCGGCGTTTTCACCATGTCGAGCACCTCGCACAGCCCGTCCGCGTCCACCCGCCGGGACACCAGCGGACAGGCCAGGATCGCCTTCGGTTCGGAGCCGAACAGCACCCCGCCGGGCAGCGGGTGGTAGTACAGCGGCTTGACGCCCATGCGGTCGCGCACGAGCAGCAGTTCGGCGCGGTCCGGGTCCCACACCGCGAGCGCGAACATCCCGTTGAGCCGCTCCGCGAAGCGCTCGCCCCACTGCAGGTACGCCCGGAGCACGACCTCCGTGTCGCTGTCGGTGCGGAACCGGTGGCCGTGGCCGCGCAGCTCGGCGCGCAGCTCCCGGTAGTTGTAGACCTCGCCGCAGAAGCTCAGCACGGCGCGGACCCGGCCGTCGTCGTCCGCGACCATCGGCTGCCGCCCGCCGGCCAGATCGATGACGGCCAGCCGCCGGTGCCCGAGCGCCACGTGCCGGTCGAGCCAGAGCCCTTCGTCGTCGGGGCCGCGGCAGGACAGCGTGTCGGTCATCGACCGCAGCACCGGCCGCTCCTGGAGAAGATCACGGTCGAAGTCGAGCCATCCGGTGATACCGCACATCCCATTGCCCTTCTCAGAGTTGACCGCCGGGCAGCCCCGGCATGCCTTGTGGGGCCGGGGCTGCCCGGGGAAACTCGGGCGGCCCCGGGGCGCCTCGTGAGCACCCGGGGCCGCCCGGATCTTCGGCCGCGGCCCGGCCGTACCGGACCGCGGCGGGCCGGGCGAAGCCGGCGTCCGGGGCCGGCTAGCCGACCTGCGGCCGGCTTTCGTTGATCTCCTTGAGCAGCTGGCGCGGCGTGAGCGCATCGCCGACGATCGTCTCGGGCAGGCTGATGTTCAGTTCCCGTTCGATCCGGCTGACCGTGTTGAACAGCGCCAGCGAGTCGTAGCCCAGATCCTCGAACGTCTGGTCGTGGATGTCCCCGCCCAGATCCACCTCCTCGTCCTCTCCGGCGCACTCGCGCAGGGCCTCGACCAGCTCTTCGAGCGTGTACTCCGCCATCGCCTGCACTCTCTTTCTCGTCGTTCTTCCCGATGGTTGGGCGCGCGGCCGGGCGGCCACGTCAGGCGGCGCAGCGCCGCAGGACCATGGCCGAGTTGTGGCCGCCGAAGCCCCGCGCGACGACGAGCGCGCAGCCCGGCGAGGCCGGCCGAGGCTCGTCCGCGACGAGGTCGATCAGGTCCGCGTGGGCCGGTCGGCGCACGTGCACGGTCGGCGGGACGACGCCGTCGCGCAGGGCGAGGGCCGCGGCCGCGAGGTCCAGCGACCCGCCGCCGCCGAGCAGCCGGCCGGTCATCGTCTTGGGCACGGTGACGGCCACCGCGCGAGGGCCGAACACCGCGGCCAGCGTCTCCGCCTCGAGCCGGTCCAGCTCGGCCACCCCGGAGCCGTCGGCGAACACGACGTCCACCTCGGCCGGCGCCGTGCGGGCCTGGGACAGCGCCGTCTCGATCGCGCGCCGCAGGCCGGGGGAGCGCCCGGCGCCGGGGCGGGGGTCGAAGGTGGCGGCGTACCCGGCGATCTCGGCGTACCGGCGGGTGACGCCCCGCCGCGCCGCCGCGTCCTCGTCCTCGATGACCAGCAGCGCGCCGCCCTCGCCCGGGACCCAGCCCGACGCGTCACGGTCGAACGGGAGGTACGCCCGGGCCGGGTCCGGCTCGGGGCTCAGCTGGCGGGATCGGGTCAGGCACAGCCACGACCAGGGGCTCAGCGAGCCGTCCACCCCTCCGGCGAGCATGAGCGGGGTCCCGTGCCGGGTGTTGCGCCGGGCCTTGGCCACCGCGTCGAGGCCGCCCGCCTGCTCCGCGACGAGCGCCCCGCCGGCGCCGCGGATGCCGTGCCGGATGGAGATCTGGCCGGTGTTGACCGGATAGAACCAGGCGAACGACTGGTACGCGCTGACGTACCGGCTGCCCCGGCTCCACAGTGCCTGCAGCTCCCGATGGCCGAACTCGAACCCGCCGCCGGACGCGGCCGTGATCACGCCGCAGCCGTACTCGGGCAGCGCGGACGGGTCCGCCTCCGCATCGGCGAGCGCCTCCTCGGCGGCCACCAGCGCGAGCCTCGTCATGTGGTCGGTCTGCGGCAGCAGGCGGTTGGGCAGCAGCCGGGCGAAGTCGAGGTTCACCTCCCCGGCGACCTGCGCCTGGTAGCCGGACGGATCGAATCGGCTGACCCGCGCCACGCCGGTCTCGCCGGCGAGCGTCGCCCGCCACCACGCGTCCACCCCGAGGCCGTTCGGCGCGACGACGCCGAGCCCGGTGATCACCGTGCGGCCGGAGGCGGCGGCGCGCCGCGGCGCCGCCGGCCGGGCGACCGGGGCGCTCATCGCGCGCCCAGCGCCGGTTTGGCGAGCACGACCGCGCTCTGGAAGCCGCCGAACCCGCTCGCCACGCTCAGCGCGACGTCGACCGGCTGCTCGCGGGCGGTCAGCGGCACGTAGTCCAGGTCGCAGCGCGGGTCGGGGTGGTGCAGGTTGGCGGTGGGCGGCACCACCGAGTGCTCGATGGCGAGGGCGCACGCGGCGAGCTCGATCGCGCAGATGGCGCCCAGCGAGTGCCCGATCATCGACTTGATCGAGCTGACCGGCACGTCGTAGGCGTGGGCACCGAGGCTCGCCTTGAACGCGTTGGTCTCGTGCAGGTCGTTCTGCTTCGTGGCGGAGCCGTGCGCGTTGACGTAGTCGATCGCGGTCGGGTCCAGCCGCGCGGCGTCGAGGGCCGAACGGATCGCGTCGGCCATCTCGCGGCCGTCCGAGCGCAGCCCGGTCATGCTGTAGGCGTTGCACCGCAGCCCGTAGCCCAGGATCTCGGCGTAGGCGCGAGCGCCGCGGCGGCGGGCATGGGTCAGCTCCTCCAGGACGAACACGGCGGCGCCCTCGCCGAGGGTGAATCCGTCGCGGGTCAGGTCGAACGGCCGGGACGCGGTCCCGGGCGTGTCGTTGCGGGCGGTCGTGGCCTTGATGGCGTCGAAACAGGCGACCGTGATCGGCGAGATCGCGGCGTCGGAGGCGCCCACGACCACAACGTCGGCGACGCCGTCGAGGATCAGGTCACTGGCGTGGGCCGCCACGTCGACGCCGGAGGTGCAGCCCGTGGAGACGACGCACACCGGTCCTTCGGCCTCCGCCAGCCAGGCGATCTCGGCCGCCATCGAGGAGGGCAGGAAGTAGTCGTAGAGGTACGGGCTGCCGTGCGCGTCGTCGACCTGCCAGAGCCGCCCCTCGTCGCTGACGACGGAGTACTCGTGGTCGAGGCTCATCGTCATGCCGCAGGCCGTGCCCATGACCACGGCGGTCCGCGCCGGCTCGAGCGAGCCGCGGATCCCGCTGTCGTCCAGGGCCTCCGCGGCCGCCACGACGGCGAACTGGGTCGTGCGGTCCCACCGGCGGATCTGGCGCCGGCTCAGGCCGGCGGCCACGGGATCGAAGTCCACCTCGGCCGCGACCCGCGACCGGAACTGTCCGGCATCGAACGTCGAGATGGCGCGCGTCGCCGTACGCCCGGAGGTGAGCAGGTCCCAGAATTGCTTGCGGCCCACACCACCCGGCGCCACGACGCCGATTCCGGTCAGGACGACCCGTCGTTCACCACGGGTATCTGACACTGCATCTCCCTCTGTCGCGCTCACCAGGCACCCGGGCCGGCCGGTCCGCGGTGCGCCGTGCGTCCGAGCCTGCCGACCGATCTTCAAGAGCACGTCGAAGCCGGATCGACAGGCCGCGATGCCACCCCAGCGCGCCTCAAGCCGGTGCTGCGAACATCCGGCCGGAAACGCAAATCTCAGCGCTGGGAGGCAGCAAAGTGACTGGCATTACCCAGGTGCTCGTGGTCGGCGCCGGACCGGTGGGGCTGACCGCGGCGCATGAACTGGCCCGGCGGGGCGTGCGGGTGCGGCTGATCGACGCGGCGTCCGGGCCGGCGACGACCAGCCGGGCCACCTCGTTGCACGCGCGGACGCTGGAGACCTTCGACCAGATGGGCATGGTCGAGGAGCTGCTGGCCCGGGGCCTGCGGGTGGAGGCGTTCACCCTGTACCAGAACGGGCGCCGGCTGGCCCGGCTCGGCACGAGCTACGCGCCCAATCCCACCCGGTACCCGTTCACCCTCGCGATCCAGCAGGTGACCACGGAGGAGGTCCTGCGCACGGCGCTGGAGAAGCACGGCGTGGTCGCCGAGTGGGGGGTCCGGCTCGCGGAGCTGCGCCAGGACGGCTCGCAGGTGCACGCCGAGCTCCACCACGCCGACGGGACCGTCGAGACCGTCCGCACGCCGTGGCTGGTCGGCTGCGACGGCGGGCACAGCACCGTGCGCCGGCAGCTGGGCATTCCGCTCGTCGGTGACGCCAACGAGACGTGGATGCTCGCCGACGCGGAGGTGTCGGTCGACCTGCCGCGGGACAGTCTCTATCTGGTACGGCAGCAGGGACACAACATCCTTATGGTGCCGCTGCCCGGCGAGCGCCGCTGGCGGCTGATCGACACCCGCGACGTGGCCTACGACGGCGACAACGGCGCGCTGCGCCAACGCCTGGCCGGCAAGCTCTCGGCGGGGCTCGGGCAGCCCCGGGTGCGGGTCGGGGAGCCGGAGTGGGTCTCGGTGTTCACCGCCCAGCAGCGCATGGTCAACCAGATGCGGGTCGAGCGGTGCTTCGTCGCCGGCGACGCCGCCCACGTGCACAGCCCGGCCTCCGGCCAGGGTCTCAACACCGGCATCCAGGAGGCGTTCAACCTCGGCTGGAAGCTCGCGATGGTCGTGCACGGCCGGGCCGATGCCGCCCTGCTGGACACCTACAGCCTCGAGCGGGTGCCGGTGGGTGCCGCGCTGCTGGACTCGACGAAGAACGCCGCCCGCCTGGTGGCGCTGCGCAACGCCGTCGCCGGCGCCACGCAGCCGCTGTTCTTCGCGCTCGTGCGTGCGATCACGCCCCTGCGGGTGAAGATCCAGGAGCAGATCCTCGGCAAGATCTCGGCGCTGAACGTCGCGTATCCGGACAGCCCGCTGACGGCGGCGGGCACCGGCTCCGGCAACGGCGCCCGGCCGCGCCCGGGCGAGCGCGTCGCCCGGGTCATGCCGGCGGGCTGCGGGGCGGACGGCTGGCGGATGCTCCTCGACGAGCTGCGCGACCCGCGGTGGAGCCTGCTCGCCGGGCCGGAGCTGGCCGGCGCGGCGGAGCTGGCGGCGGCCGGCCGGGGCACCGCCGGATGGCTGTCCGTGCGGGTGGCCGACGAGCGGGCCGACCCGGGCGGCGTGCTACGCGCCGACCTCGGCCTGGAGGGGGCCGGCTGGCTGCTGATCCGGCCGGACGGGTACCTCGCGGCGCGGGGCGGCTCGTTCACGTTCCCGGCGTTCGCCGCGGCACTCGAGCCGGTGGCCCTCACCGGGCAGGTCGCGGCCGGATGAGCAGGCCCGCGCCGCCGGGAGCCGCGGCGCGCACCCGGCCCCGGCGGCGCGCACCCGGCCCCGGCGGCGCGCACCCGGCCCCGGCGGCGCGCGCCGGGGCCGGGCGGGGTGCGGGCCGGGGCTCAGGCGGCCGGCCGGGCCGCCTCCTCGGTCCGCACGACGTCGTAGAGCCCGCGCTCGAACTGGGCGAGCGATCGCATCGCCCGCGCCGCGGCCAGCTGCATCAGCGCGGACACCGCGGCCGCGTGGTGCTCCCGGCTCTCCCACTCCGCCACCTCGACGAACACGGAGGGCTCGTCGGCGGCGCGCAGGAGCTGGAACCGGCGGGCCCCCGGCTGGGCCCGCATGAACGCGGCCACCTCGTCGTGGACGCGCTGGAACTCGCCGACGTCTCCGCCGACCGTGACGCGATTGACCAGTACGATCATGGTTGTCTCCCCTCGGTTCGGGCGACCGCCCCGGGCGTGCCCGCGGCCGGGTCGATGAGCTGCTCACGAAGCTGGCGCCGCTGGACCTTGCCGAAGTCGGCGCCGGGAATGGTGGCGATCGTGGTGATGTGCCGGATGCGCTGGTGCGGCGGCAGCTGGCGGTTCGCGAACGCCGCGATCTCGGCCAGCGGCGTCGCGGCGGAGCGGTCCCGGGGCACGACGAGCGCGTAGGGAACCCGGCCGAGAATCGGGTCGGGATAGTCCACGACGGCGCAGTCCCGCACGGCCGGATGGGTGGTCAGCAGCCGCTCGATCTCGGTCGGTGAGACCAGTTCGTTGCCCACCTTGAACAGGTCCCCGAGCCGGTCGACGAGCCGGAGATAGCCGTCCTCGTCCTGGTAGCCCACGTCGCCGGTGGACAGCCAGCCGTCGGCGTCCACGAGGGGCTCGTCGCTGCCGAGGTAGCCGACGGCCACCTGCGGCCCGCGCACCTGCACCTCGCCGCGCCGGCCCGCCGGCACCGGAACGCGGGTGTCGATGTCCACGACACGGCACTGGGTCTGCAGCACGGCGGGGCCGACCGAGCCGAGCTTGGGCCGCTCCCGCTTGTCCGAATGGGTCAGCGCGGCGTTCTCCACCATGCCGTACCCCTGGATGACCGGGACGCCGAAATGCGCCGAGAGCGCCGAGGCGGTCGACGGCTTGAGATCCGTGCCGCCGGTGCGGACCACCTCGACCGTCTCGAACCGCAGGTCCGGCAGGCGCTGGTCGATGGCCAGCCGGGCGAGCTGCCCGGGCTGCGCGTAGAAGCACCGGGCGCCGTAGGCGTTGGCCATCGCGATCGCGGTCGCCGGGTTCGGGTCCGGGCAGAGCACCTGGGTGGCGCCGGCCGAGATGGCGCCGTTGAGGTGCATGCAGTGGTAGATCGGCAGGTGGTTGAGCACGATCCCGAGCCGCTCGAGCTCATGCGCGTTCGCCGTCTGCACCGCGTTGGCGACGAGGTTGCGATGCGACAGCTGCACCGCGCGCGGCTCGCCCGTCGTGCCGTGCGTGAAGTGCAGGTAGGCCACGGACGCGGGGTCGGCCCGGCGGCGGGGCGGCGCCGGATCCGCGGCGGCGAGCAGGTCGTCGAGCACGAGTACGCCCGGCTCGTGGGCCGGCGCCCCCTCGTCCACGATGACGAACCGAAGGCCCGGCAGCCGGTCCGCGGCCGGGGCGATCCGGGCGTACAGCGCCTGCGTGAGGAACGCGAGCCGGACGTCGCAGCCGCGCAGCACCGACTCGATGCCGGCGGTGCGGAGCATCGGCTTGACCGTGACCGCGACGTTGCCGCTGCGCAGCACCCCGTAGAGCGAGACGGGAAACGAGGTGCAGAGCGTCGGCGTGACGGCGATCCGGCAGGGCCGCTCGCCGACCAGGTCCACGATCGCGGCGGCCAGCCGGCTGACCCGCGCGTCCAGTTCGCCGAACGACACGTCGTCGAGCGTCGTGCGGATCGCGGCGCGGTCCGGTGTCCGCGCCGCGGTCCGGGACAGCATCTCGTCGAGGGTGAGCGTCGTCGGGATGGTGGGTGTGCCGAGAGTGCGCTGCCGCACGGGGTCTCCTCTCGTCGGTACGCACGAATCGCCCGCACTCTCGCAGCACCGGATCGACCGGCGGTCGAGCACAGCTGGACCTGGGCCCCCGTGGCGGCGCCGTCCGGCGCTTGAAGCGCGCTCGATCGCCGGCCCGCACGCTCGACGCGCCGAGTGTCACCCTCATCCGGCGCGCCCGGGGCATCCCGACGGCGGGCCGGCCTGCCCCCGGAGGCAGCATTGACCGACTTCCTAACCCTGCCGGCGGCGCCGAGCTGGGTGATGGCGAACCGCTTCACCCGCGCGGCCCTCGCCGGCGACAGTGACGTCACGTCGTTCGACCAGCTGCACGACTGGGTGCGGCAGCGCCGCGCGGCGTACCGCTTCGAGGTCGAGCGCATCCGCTTCGACCAGCTCGTCGGCTGGCACCGGGCGCCGAGCACCGGCAACCTCGCCCACGACACCGGTCGCTTCTTCAGCATCGAAGGGCTCCAGCTGCGCACGGACGCCCATCCGGAGGGCGGCTGGTCCCAGCCGATCATCAACCAGCCCGAGGTCGGGGTGCTGGGCATCCTCGCCCGCGAGTTCAACGGCGTGCTGCACCTGCTGATGCAGGCGAAGATGGAGCCGGGCAACGTCAACGTGGTGCAGCTCTCGCCGACAGTGCAGGCCACCCGCAGCAACTACACCGGCGCGCACCGCGGACAGGCGGTGCAGTATCTGGAGTACTTCATCGGTCCGCGCCGCGGCCGGGTCCTCGCCGACGTGCTGCAGTCCGAGCAGGGCTCGTGGTTCCTGCGCAAGCGCAACCGCAACATGGTGGTCGAGGTGACCGGTGACGTGCCCGTGGGCGGCGACTTCTGCTGGTTGTCGCTGGGCCAGGTCCAGCGGCTGCTGCGGGAGGACAACATGGTGAACATGGACGCCCGCACGGTGCTGTCCTGCCTGCCGTTCACCGCCGTGGACACCGACGGCGACGGCTTCCGCGGCGCCTTGCAGCGCTCGATCGCCGGCTGGCCCTACGAGCGGCACACGCTGGTCGAACTGATCAGCTGGCTCACCGACGTGCGCGCGCGGCGCGATTTCGCGCAGACACCGATCCCGCTGAACGCGGTGGAGCACTGGGTGCACGAGCCGGACGTGATCCGGCATCAGGACGACCGCTACTTCACCGTGATCGCGGTCGACGTCCGGGCCACCGCCCGGGAGGTGACCCGCTGGACCCAGCCGCTCTTCGCGCCGCGGTCGCGGTCGATCATCGCCTTCCTGGTCCGGCGGATCCGCGGCGTCCTGCACGTCCTCGTGCATGCCCGGGTGGAGGCCGGGTCCGCGTCGATCGCCGAGTTCGCCCCGACCGTGCAGTGCGACCCGGCCAACTACACCGGGGCGTTCGCCGGGCTCCGGCCGCCCTTCCTCGACGTGGTCGCCGGCGCGGCGCCCGAGCGCATCCGCTACGACGTCGTGCAGTCGGAGGAGGGCGGCCGCTTCTACCACGCCGAGATCCGCAACCTCATCGTCGAGGTGGGCGACGACTTCCCGCTCGACGCGCCCGACGACTACCGGTGGATGACGGTCCGGCAGATGACGGAGCTGCTGCGGCACAGCAACTATTTCAACGTCGAGGCGCGCGGGCTCGTCGCCTGCCTGCACTCGCTATGGTGAGGTGGGGGATCCTCGGCTGCGCGGACATCGCCCGGCGTAAGACGCTGCCGGCGCTGGCCGGGCTGCCGGGCACGGCCGTGTCGGCCGTCGCGAGCCGGGACCGGGGGCGGGCCGAGCGGCTCGCCGGCGAGATCGGCTGCGCGGCGGTCACGGGCTATGCGGCGCTGCTGGAGCGCGCCGACGTGGACGCCGTATACCTGCCGCTCCCGCCCGGCCTGCACGCGCGGTGGGCGGACCGGGCCCTGCGCGCCGGCAAGCACGTGCTGGTCGAGAAGCCGCTCGCGACCCGGCGCGCCGACGCGGAACGACTGTTCGACCTGGCCAGATCGCACGGGCGGGTGCTGATGGAGAACATGACGTTCGTCCACCACGCCCAGCACCGGGCGGTCGTGGGGCTGCTGGCTGACGGCGCGATCGGCGCACTGCACGGGTTCGACGGCCGCTTCACGATTCCACCGCGGCCGGACGGCGACATCCGCCTGGTCGCGGACCTCGGCGGCGGCGCGCTGCTCGACCAGGGGGTGTACCCCGTGCGCGCCGCGCTGTACCTGCTCGGCGAGGGCCTGCAGCACGTCGGCTCGGTGCTGCGCGGCCCGTCGCGGGATACGGTCGATCTCGCCGGCCGGGCGCTGCTGCTCTCGCCGGCGGGCATCCCGGCGTCCATCGAGTTCGGCATGCTGGGGCCGTATCGGGCCGGCTACGCGCTCACCGGCGCGCGCGGCCGGATCGTGGTGCCGCGCGCGTTCACCCCGCCGGACGGGCACGCTCCCGTCGTACGGCTGGAACGGGACGGTCGCCAGGAGGAGCGCACGCTGCCGCCGGACCGTCAGTTCCGCAACGCGATCGCGTGCTTCCTCGCCGCCGTGCGGGGCGTGAGCGCTCTCGACGACTACGAGGCCGCCTCCCTGCACCAGGCCGATGTCGTGGACAAAATTCTGACGTTGGCCCGGCGAGCGCCGTGTGCGCGGTAACCTGCAAATTCATATCCGGCGATGCGACGGGGGTGCGGCAGTGGGACTGGGACTTGTCGGGTGGTACGACTGGCCTACATTCGACGCGCGCCGATGACGGGGCCGACGAGATCGTATTCACGCGTGCTCGTCGTCGATGACAACGCGCTGTTCCGCGACGGGCTGCGCGCGATGATCGATCTCGAGCCCGGGCTGGTCGTCGTGGGGGAGGGGAAGTCGTTCGACGACGCGGTCGCGCTCGCGGCCGACCAGCGGCCCGACGCCGTCATCCTGCAGGCGGAGTGTCCGGGCGGAGGGCTCGTCAGCACGGTGCACCAGCTCAGGCGCCTGCTGCCCGCGATGACCATCATCGTGCTCTGCGCCCGCCACCATCCGGCCGTGCTGCGCCGCTCGCTCGGCAAGGGCATCGACGTCTGGCCGGTGAAGGCGGTGACCCGGCGGAAGCTGATCACCAAGCTGCGGGAGATCGACAAGGTCCGCCAGGAGGCCACCTGCCTGGCCGTCTGGGCGCCCGAGCCGGCGGATCAGGCGCTCAACGGGTCGAAGGTGCTGCTGTCGGACCGGGAGCGCCAGGTGCTGGGACTCGTCGCGATCGGCCTGAGCAACGCACAGATCGCCAGTCAGCTGGACATCGTCGAGGGGACGGTCAAGCGGCACCTGCGCAACATCTTCGCCAAGCTCGGGGCCCGGTCGCGCATCGACGCCGTCAACCGGGCCGTCGCCGCGGCACTGCTGCTCCCGCCGGGGACGCTGGACTCGAACTGGGCGTGGCTCAACGGGCTCTGGATGTGAACTCGACGATGGACTCGATCATGTAGTCGACCATGTCCGTCGTGACCCCGGGGTAGACGCCGATCCAGAAGGTGGACTCGGTGACGATGTCGGAGTTGCGAAGATCGCCCACCACGCGGAACCGCACGTCCTCGTAGGCCGGGTGCCGGGTGAGGTTGCCGCCGAAGAGCCGCCGGGTGCCGATCCGCCGCGACTCGAGGAATGCCACCAGGTCGCTGCGGGTGTAGCCGGCGTCGGGCAGCACGGTGATGACGAATCCGAACCAGCTCGGGTCGCTGTCCGGCGTCGCCCGGGGGAGCATCAGGCCGGGAACGTCCGCCAGGCCGTCCCGCAGGCGCTGCCAGTTGCGCCGGCGCGCCTGGCCGAACTCGGCGATCCGGCGCAGCTGGCTCAGCGCGAGGGCGCCCTGGATGTCGGTCGACTTCAGGTTGTACCCGACGTGGGAGAAGATGTACTTGTGGTCATAGCCCGCCGGTAGGGTGCCCAGCTGATAGTCGAAGCGCTTCAGGCACTTGTTGTCCTCACCCGGCTCACACCAGCAGTCGCGGCCCCAGTCACGCATCGACTCCACGATGCGGGCCAGCTCCAGGCTCCGGGTCAGCACGCAACCGCCCTCGCCGCTGGTGATGTGGTGCGCGGGATAGAAGCTCACCGTGGTCAGGTCGCCGAACGTGCCGGTGAGCCGGCCGCGGTAGGTGGAGCCGACCGCGTCGCAGTTGTCCTCGATGAGGAACAGCCCGCGCTCGTCCGCGATCCGTGCGATCTCCTCGGCCTGGAACGGGTTGCCCAGGGTGTGCGCCATCATGATGACCCGGGTCCGGTCGGACAGGGCCGCCTCGACCCGTTCGGCGGTCGTGTTGTAGGTGCCGAGCTCCACGTCGACGAAGACCGGGGTGAGGCCGTTCTGCACGATCGGGTTGACCGTGGTCGGGAAGCCGGCGGCCACGGTGACGACCTCGTCGCCGGGGCGCAGCCGCATCTCCTTGAGCTTCGGCGACGTCAGGGCGGCCAGGGCCAGCAGGTTCGCCGAGGAACCGGAGTTGACCAGGTGGGCCTTGCGGAGCCCGAAGTACCGCGCGAAGGCGCTTTCGAACCGCCGCGCGCTCGGCCCGGCGGCAATGCGCAGGTCCAGCGCGGCCTCCACGATCGCCACCCGGTCGTCCTCGTCGAGCACCGCGCCGGACGCCAGGATCGGCGTCACGCCGGGGACGAAGTCGGCGGACTTCTGCTCCTGGTGGTACTTGCGGACCTGCTCCAGCACCAGAGCCCTGGTGTCGCCATCCATGTGTCGCCTCCAGCCGAGAATCAGACGCCCCGACTGTGCCGACCGCCGGTCGAGGACAGGTCGAACCGGACTGGTGCGTCCGGCGCGAGCGGGATTCGAGCGCCCCGGGGCACGATCACCGCAGCCGGCCGGCCGAGCGGCCGCGGAAGGGAGCGCCAGCATGGGGCCAGCACCACCCGCCGCCGTTCCCGCCGGCCCGCGCCCCGTCGCCCTGCTCTTCGCCGGGCAGGGCGCGCAGCACCCCCGCATGGGCGCCGGCCTCTACGACGCCGAGCCCGGGTTCGCCGCGGCCATGGATACCGTCCTCGGGCATCTGGACGGCGCCGGCCGGCGCCTGCGGCGGGCCTGGCTGGACACCGGCACCGCCGTGGACGGGACGCTGGAGGCCCAGTCGCTGCTGTTCGCCCTCGGGTACGCCATCGGCCGGATGGTGACCGATTGGGGGGTACGCCCGGCCGTGCTGCTCGGTCACAGCGTCGGCGAGCTCGCCGCGGCGGCGCTGGCCGGGGTCTTCGACGTCGGCGACGCGATCCGGCTCGTGGCGCATCGCAGCCGCTGTGCCGAGCGGGCCGGCCTCGGCGGCATGCTCGCGGTCGCCGCCGGGGCCGCCGAGATCACGCCCCTGCTGCCGGAGGGCACGGCGATCGCGGCGGTGAACGCGCCCCGGAACACGGTCGTCGCGGGCCCGGCCGCCGCGTTGCCGGCCGTCGGGCGGCGACTGCGCGACGCGGGGCTCGCCTACCTGCCGGTGCGCTCCGGCACGGCGTTCCACAGCCCGATGATGGCGCCGGTGGTGGCTGCCACGCTGCCCATGCTGGCCCGCACCCGGCTCCGCCCGCCGCGCATCCCGCTGGTGTCCGGCTGCACCGCCGCTGAGCTGCTCCCGGACCAGGCGACGGACCCCGCCTTCTGGGCGGCCCAGCCGATGGCCTGCGTGCGGTTCTGGCCGGCCCTCGACACGCTGCTCGCCCGCGGCCGGCTCATGCTGCTGGACACCGCGCCCCGGGCGGCACTGGCCACCATCGCGCGGCGCCATCCGGCGGTGGCGTGCCGCGCCAGCGAGGTCGTGGCCGTGCTGCCGGGCCGCCCGGGCGACGACGCGCGGGCCGCGCGGGCCGCGGCGCAACGCCTGCGCCAGGAAGGCCACCGCATCGCCGAGCACCGGTAGCGTTCTTCGACCCGCAGAGGAGTCATTCGTGCGAGTGTTGCTCACCACCATTGCGCTGTACGGCCACTTCTTCCCGATGGTGCCGCTGGCCTGGGCGCTGCGGTGCGCCGGGCACGAGGTGCTGGTGGCCGTGCCGGCGGCCGACTTCGCGGACGCGGTGACCGCGGCCGGCCTGCCCGTCGCGGTCACCGCCGGCCTGAGCCGGCAGGACTACACCAGCGCCAACGGCACCGGATCCGTCGCGGAGCGGGAAGCCGGGCTCGAGGCCAGCCTGGCGGCGAGCGGCCGCGGCTGGGCCCGGCTCGCCGCGGAAACGCTGGACGGCATGCTCGACGTCGTACGGGCGTGGCGACCGGACCTGGTGCTCAGCGAGCCGTGCGAGTATGCGGGCCGGCTCGCCGCGGCCCGCCACCGCTTGCCCTGGGTCGAGCAGAGCTGGGGTCTGGCGGCACCGCCGGAGTTCCGCGCGGCCGCCGCCCGGCAGCTCGCACCGCAACGGCTCGAGCCGCCCGCGGGCACGCTGCACCAGTGCCCGAGAACCCTGCAGCACCCGGACGCGCCGCCCGGCACCTACATGCGGTACATCCCCTACAACGGGCGATCGGAGCTGCCGGACTGGCTGGCCGGCGCGGGCGGCGACCGCCCGCTGGTCTGCCTGACCTTCGGCAGCGTCCTGCCAACCGCCGCGGCCGGACCGGAAAAACTCATCGCCGGCGTGGTCGCGCAGCTGTCCGACCTGGGCGTGGAAACGGTGCTCGGCATCGACGACGCGCTCGCCCGGACGCTGCGGCCGGCACTGGGCGACCGTGTCCGGCACGCCGGCTGGATGTCCCTGGACATGGTACTGCCGCACTGCGCCGTCGCGATCCACCACGGCGGCACCGGCTCGGCGATGACCTCCCTGGTCCACCGGGTACCGCAACTGCTGCTCCCCCAGGCCACCGACCAGTTCGGCACGTCACAGCGCTTCTGCGCCACCGGCGTGGCCCGGCGGCTGCTGCCGGACGAGGTCACCGGCGCGGCGATCCGCGACGCCGTTGTCGAACTGCTGGAAAAGCCCGACTACCGGGAGCATTCGTGCGCCCTCGCCGACGAGCTGGCCGCCCAGCAAGCACCGGCGGACGTGGTGACCGTCCTCGAACAGCTCGCCCGGACCGGGCACCGGTAAGGGCGGAAGAAAGACCAGGTGCTAGAGCGTCGGCCAAGTAATCGATCAGGCGGCTGTCTGGTCGGGTTGGCGGGCGATGATGTGGAGGTTGTGGACCACGGCGGTGCGGCGGAGGTCGAAGAGGTTCTTGCGGGTGCCTCGGTAGCGGGCGCGGTGTCCTTGCCAGTGGCCGATGTGGGCCAGGGCGTGCTCGACAGCGACGCGTTCGCGGAGTTGCGCACGCCCGGCCGGGGTGGCCTGCCGCTCGCGGAGTTCGGCCAGGAGTGCCTCATCGGGGTGGACGGCGATGCTGCGTCCGCTGCTGCTGGTGGTGCACCGGCTCCGCAGCGGGCAGGCGGCGCAGGTGGCCTTCGGGAACGTGACGGTCTTGCCCGGGGTGAACGGGATGGTCGCCTGGTTGGGGCAGGTCAGCTGCCCGCGGTCGAAATCCAGCCGGAAGTCGGTCTTGGTGTAGCGGCCGTTGCTGTTGCGGACTCGCCACGCCTTGCAGAAGATCGCCAGGGTGTCGCCGCGGTCGCGGACCAGCGTGGAGGGCAGGTAGGCCCGGTCGATGTGCAACTCGGCCAGGGTGGTGTCCGCGGCGGCCAGGTCGGCGGTGATGGCGTCGGTGACCGTCGCCTCGGGCACGTTGGCCGGGGTGATCCCGACCGCGGCGATCAGACCGGTGTCCAGGTCGCGCAGCACGTGCCGCTTGTACCCGTCGAACAGCCTGGAGCGTGATTTGCGGCCGTGGCGCATGTCCGGGTCTTCCACGCTGATCCGCCGGTCCTTGGCCACCCCACGACGCAGCGTGCCGGCATCGGTGTCCACGTCCTGGTCGCGAACCTGCCGGGCCACCGCGACCGCGGCCACCGCGGCGGGTGCCGGCTGTGGCTGGGCGGCCACGAACCCGGCCACCGCCTCCAGCGCCCCCAGCACCGTGGCCAGGGCGTGGTCGCGGGCGGCCGGGTCGTCCCAGTCCAGGTCCAGGGCCGCCTTCAGACTCGACCCGGCCAGGACCGGCGCACCGGCCTGCCCGGCCAGCACCCCGATCCCCCCGGCGGTTCCTTCGGCCAGCCCCCACCCCTGCTGGACCGCGATCACACCCAGGGCCTTGCGCAGGGCGTGTCCCATCAAGTTCAACGTGTCCTCGACCCGGCCCACTCCCCACAACGGGCTGGAGTCCAACGCCGCCCGCAACGCCCGCCCCGCCGCCGGGGTAGCGGCCAGTTCCACGGTCCGTTCGATCAACCGCCGGTCCAGGTCCGCGCCGATCAGCCGGTTGCGGAAATTCTGCAACGTGCCCTTCGCGAACGGCGGTTCCTGCACGTCGAGGCAGTCCAGCACCAACTGCCAGCGCCGGTCCATCACCAGCGCCTCGATCACCTCGTCATCCGAGACACCGGTGTACGCCTGCAGGATCGTGGCCAGAGCCAACCGCGCGGGTGGTACCGGCGGCTGCCCCTTCACCCCCGGCCCGTACAACCCGGCCAGTTCCTCCTGGAACTGCTCGTCGAACAACTCATGGCGACGCTGCCGCAACATCACGAACAGCTTCGCCCGCCGCACCCGCCGAACGATCTGCGCCTCAGCCGCCGACAACTCCACCGCCGGACGCCACACCCCCGGCCGCATCAACCAACCCCACTCCCGGGTCCACACAGGCGCCTACCGCCCACCAACCCGGCCTACCACGTGCGCTGGCCACCTCAACAGCGCCACACCGAAGAGATCCGACGAATACTTGGCCGACGCTCTAGCGGCGCTCGTCCGGGTCGAGGAGCGCGGCCGTCACCTGCTCGCGTAACCAGTCGGCGGCGGCGGGCAGGGGCCAGTGCAGGTCCTCGGTGAGCCGGAAGTAGGAGGCGTCGGCGACGAAGTACCACAGGATGTCCGTGGCCTTTTCCACGGTGAGGCCGGGCCGCAGCGCGCCCATGTCGGAGAGGCGGTGGGCGACCCGGGTCAGGCCGCCGTGGATGGCCGCGTTGGCGAGCTCCAGGCACTCCCGCACCTTGGGCTCCTGCGGCGCGGCGGCGACCACCTGGCGGATGAGCCCGGACCAGCGCTCGAACCGGGCGCGCCGCGCGTCGACGATCAGCCGGATCAGCTCCCGCGGCTCGGCGATCGACTCGATGGCGCCGCTGATCTCGGCGATCTGGTCGTCCTCGGTGCCGGCCTGGATGAGGTCGCGGAGCAGGCCGTTCTTGCCGCCGCCGACCGCGTAGACGGTGGCGGGGGAGACCCGGGCGGCCCGCGCGATCTCCTCGACCCGCGTGGCGAAGTAGCCCTTGGACACGAACAGCTCGTGCGCGGCACAGCGGATGGCATCGTGCGTCGCCTGCGCGTACTCGGCCCGCCGGCCCCTCAGGGGACTCGCCACGCCAATCATCATAGGCTTCGGGTGGCCGGCTCTCGTCGCTATAGGATAGCCCGATCGATAGAGCTGACTATGATGGGGAGAAGATCGTGGATCTCGCGGAAGTCAACCGCGGCGTCATCGCCGAGTTCCGGGCCAACGGCGGCAAGGTCGGCGGCCGGTTCGCCGGCGCTCACGTGCTGCTGCTGCACACCGTGGGCGCCCGCTCGGGCGAGGAGCGGATCAACCCGGTGGGCTACACCTCCGACGGCGGCGACATGGTGGTCGTCGCCTCGTTCGGCGGTGCGCCGGTCAACCCGGCGTGGTACCACAACCTCAAGGCGAACCCCCGCATCGTCGTGGAAGTGGGCACCGAGACCCTCGGCGTCGTGGCGAGCGAGGTGCCCGCCGAGGACTACGAGCGCGTCTGGGCGGTGGTCACCGCGGCGATGCCGGGCATGGCGGACTACCGGACCATGACGACCCGCCGCCTGCCCGTCATCCGGCTGACGGCGGTCGATCGATGAGGTCCAGCGACACCGTCCACAGCCGCCGGGCGGCGCCGGGGTCCAGCGCCCACTGTTTGACGCCGTGGCTGTTGCCGAACAGGTCCGCGTCGTCGGCGACGGTGTAGGCCTCGCGTCCGTCGTCGAGGTAGTGGCCGCCGGTGTGGCCGAACTCGGGGGCCACCGCGGCGACGAGCGTGGTGGCGGCGCCCTGCTGGGCGGTCTTCCAGACGAAGGCGCCGGACGCCTCCGCCGCGGCCAGGTATGCCAGCTGCTGTGGTGTGAAGTCCCGTTGCAGGCCGGTGGCGACGCCGCCGGGGTTGACCGCGTTCGCGACGATGCCGTCGGCCTGCCATCGGCGCGTGGCTTCGACGGCGAAGAGCGCGTTGGCCGTCTTCGATTGTGCGTAAGCGGCCTGCGGGTCGTACTCGCGCCGCTCGAAGTGGAGGTCGTCGAAGACGATCGGGGACCTCATGTGCGCCGTGGAGCTGACCGAGACGATGCGGGCCTCGCCGCGTTCCCGGGCTCCGGCGGCGAGGGCGTCGTGCAGGCCCAAGCTCAGCGCGAAGTGGCCGAGATGGTTGGTGGCGAACTGCAGCTCCCAGCCCTCCGGGCTGCGGCTCAGCCGGCTGACGACGACGCCGGCGTTGTTGATGAGCAGGTGCAGCGGCCCGGTCCACCGGCCGGCGAACCCGGCGATGGAGGACCGGTCGACGAGGTCCAGCGCGCTGACGTGCACGTTGCCGGCGCCGGTCGACGCGGCGATGTCCTCGGCGGCCCTGGCGCCCGCTTCGGTGTTGCGGACCGCGAGGGTGACCTCGGCTCCGGCGCGGGCGAGGGACCGGGCCGTTTCCACGCCGATGCCCGACGACGCGCCGGTGACGACGGCGCGGACACCGGAGAGGTCGAGGCCGGCGACGACGTCGTCGGCGGTGCTGCCGGCGTCGAACCGAGTGGTGATCAACCGCATGTCAACTGACTATACAACTGAGGCTCAGTTTGTCTAGTGAGTCTAGCCACTGGTACCCTGATGATCGTGAGCGAGAGCGACGAGAGCGGTCGGCGCGAGCGGGTCCTGGCGGCCGCGCTGGCGACCTTCGCCCGCTACGGCTACCGGAAGACCTCGATGGACGACGTCGCCCGCGCCGCGGACATCTCCCGCCCGGGTCTCTACTTCCTGTTCAGCTCGAAACAGAGCCTGTTCCGGGCCGCCGTGACGCAAGCCCTCGACGACGACCTCGAAGCCGCGAAGCGGACCCTGGACGACACCGCCCGTCCGCTGCGCGATCGGTTGATCGAAGCCTTCGACTCCTGGACGGGTCGTTACGTCGGGCCGATGGCCAAAGACGTGGCCGTCCTCATGGACACCAACCCGGAGCTGCTCGGATCCATCGTCACCGATTACCCGGAACGCTTCGCCGCGATGGTCACCGAAGCCGTCGCGACCGGCGTGCCCCGCGAGCGCGATGCGCTGGCGCAGGACACGGCCCAGACGTTGCTGAGCACCGTCAGTGGCGTCAAGCACGAGGTGGCCACCCGAGAACAGTTCGTCGCGCGGATGACCGTCGGCGTGGACCTGCTCCTGTCGGCCCTCGATTGCCGCGTGCGGCACGGAGCGTGACCCTCAGGCCAGCCGGCTGCCGGTGAAGCCGACGCTGATCGGGATCAGGGCGGCCTTGGCGGTGCCGGTGAGCTGGTCGCCGCTGACGGTGGCGGTGCAGTTCACCTTGAGTTTGAACGGTTCGGTGAGGGCCGCCTTGAAGCTGATGCGGTCGTCGTCGATCCGGCCGTGCGTGATCGGCGTGCCGTTGAGGTCGCCGGAGAGGGTCTTGCCGGCGCCGGTCAGCCGGAGCGTGGCCGGCCGGTCGCCGCCCGGGGTCTGCACGGTCAGGGTCCAGGTGCCGTCGACGTCGGCGGGGCCCGAGCCGCGCGGAGCGGCGACGGGCTCGGCGGCGGGGGCGTGGCCGGCGGGGCGGGGACGGACGGCGCCGGCCGGGTACCGCAGGCCGTGGCCGAAGCGGAACAGCGGCCCGGCGGTGTCGAACGGCACGTCCGGGCGGCTGGCCGCGACCGCGGCGGTCGACGAGGGCAGGTCGAAGGGCAGGGCGCCCTCGGGGGCGGCGTAGCCGAAGACGACGTCGAGGAAGGCCTCGTCGCTGCTGCCGTAGCTGCCCAGCAGCGCGGCGGCCGCGGCGGCGATCTCGGGGACGGCGGCGGGCCGGTCGAGGTAGAGGTCGACGACGGTGGACACCTGCCGGTAGAGCGCGGCCTGGCGCGCCCGCTCCGCGGGGGCGTACTCGAGCGTGCCGGCGTGGAACAGCGACTCGAACGCCCCCTGGCGCGGCTCGAAGGGCGCCTTGAGCCGGATCAGCGCCACGTCCGCCTCGGCGGGGGAGGAGACGACCGTGGCGTAGCGGGCCAGCAGCCGGGCGTCGACGTGCTCGGCGTAGACGCGCAGCCCGGTGGCGAGCGGCAGCCGGCCGTCCCGGTTGGTCAGCAGCGTGTAGGCCCGCCGTTGTGCCGCGGCGCCCGCCGACACGAAGGTCGGGCGGCCGACCGTCGACTCGGCCCGGTCGGGGTCGGCGAACGGGTTGTCGAACAGGCCGAGCTCGAACTTCTGGCGCAGCAGGCGGCGGGCGGACGCCTCGATGCGCTCCTCGCTGACCCGGCCCTCCTCGACCAGGCGTACCACCAGCTCGGGGACGGACTCGCCGCCGAACTGGTCGCAGCCGGCGTCGATGACCCGCTGGACGCGATCGAGGACGCCGAGCCGCTCGACGCCCCAGGCCCGGGCCGGCACGGTCTGGCCGAGCATCGCCGAGTCGGTCACGATGGCCCAGTCGGTGCACACGATCCCGTCGAACCCCAGTTCCTCGCGCAGCAGGCCGGTGATGACGGCGCGGTCGAAGGCGAACCCCACCTCCTCGTACTCCGTGCCGACGGGCATGCCGTAGTAGGGCATGACCTGCGCGGCGCCGGCCCGGATCGCCGCCTCGAACGGCGCCAGGTGGTAGCGGAAGCGGCCGCCCGGGTAGACCTGCTCGCGGCCGTAGGGAAAGTGCGGGTCCTCGCCGTCGCGCTGCGGCCCGCCGCCCGGGAAGTGTTTCACCATGGCGGCCACCGACGTGGGGCCGACGGTCTCGCCCTGCAGGCCGCGGACGTATGCGACGCCGAGTTCGGCGGTCAGGCCGGCGTCCTCGCCGAAGGTGCCGCTGATCCGTCCCCAGCGCGGCTCGGTGGCGACGTCGATCTGGGGGTGGATGGCGACGCGGATGCCGACGGCCGTGTACTCCTGGCGCACGACATCGGCGAACCGGGCGACGAGATCGGGCGAGCGCAGCGCGGCCAGGCCGATGGGCTCCGGCCACTGGGAGAAGGCCCCCGCCATCGCCGAGGCGAGCGGATTGTCGGTGAAGTGGTGCCGCGGGTCCGAGGCCAGCGTGATCGGGATGCCCAGCCGGGTGTCGAGGGCGCGCCGCTGGAGGCGGTTGTGCCACTCGGCCGTCGTGCGGGCGTCGGCCGCGGTGCCCAGCAGGTTGAGGTGGGTGAGGCCCAGGCCGCCGATCAGCTGCTCCGTGCCCTCGATGCCCAGCTCGGGGACGCCGTCGGTCAGCGTGCCGTCCGGCCCGATCACCGTCGTGGCGTGGAACATCAGGGCCGCTTTCTCGGCCAGGGTCATCCGCGCGAGCAGGTCCGCCACCCGAGCCTCGGTCGTCATCGGCATGCCGGTCATGATGCCCGGGCATCTCGCGGCTCGTCAACAGTACCGTCGAATAAACGACGTCGGTGTAGATATGAGTCGGGAACGCCGACCGGCTACGGTGCCAAGGATGGAGACGGAAGGAAAGCCGGCCGGGCCGGCCGACGGCGCGGGGCGCCGGCGCGGGCTCGTCGAGGCCGACATCCTGGAGGTCGCGGCCCAGTTGTTCGCCGCCCGCGGCTTCGCGGCGACGAGCATGCAGGACATCGCGGCCGCGCTGGGCACGAGCCGCCCCGCGCTGTACCACTACTTCCCCGGCAAGGAGGCCATCCTCGCCCGCCTCATCGACGGGCTCGCCGAGGCGACGAGCACCGCCGTCGAGCAGGCCGCCGGTCCCGGCCCGGCCGACGAGCGGCTGGACCGGCTCGTGCGGGCGCTCATCGCGCCCATCGCGGCCGCGCCGGGCCGCTTCCGCCTCATCCTCACCAGCGACCTCGCCGAGGAGTTCCGCGGCGCCGCGACGGCCACCGACGTCCGGCGGCTGGTGGTGAACAGCGTGGGGGAGGTGATCGCCGACGGCATGGCGTCGGGCGTCTTCCGGCGCTGCGACCAGCGCGTGGCCACGTTCGCCATCCTGGGCATGATCAACTGGGTGGCCTGGTGGTACTCCGAGTCGCGCGGCCCCGCGGTCGACGCCCTCGGCGACAGCCTCGCCGACCTCGCCGTCGCGAGCCTCCGCGCGCCGGGCGGCGAGCGCGCCGGCACGGATGCCGCCGCCGTGCTGGCCTCGATCCGCCGCGACCTGGACTTCCTGGAGCGGCACCTCGCCTGATCAACGTCGGCGTTGATTTTTTGACGCCCATGTTGACGAGGGTCGCCCGGAGCGGGCACGATGCCTCGCATGGCTCTGACGGCGGCGGTCATCGGCGGCGGACCCGGCGGGATGACCGCCGCCCTGCTGCTCAAGCAACGGCACCCGGACTGGTCGGTCGAGGTCTTCGAGCGCAACCCGGCCGACGCGACCTTCGGCTACGGCGTGGGCCTGCGGGCCGGCGTCCTGGCCCAGCTCGCCGATCTCGCGCCGGCCTGCGCCGCCGACCTCGAGGCCGTCGCGCACCCGCTCAACCGGCAGAGCGTCCGGCGCGACGGCGTCACGGTCAGCGTCAGCAACGCCCACGGCGTCGGCATCTCCCGCAGCGCCCTGCTCACGGTCGTCGGCCGGCACGCCGAACGCGCCGGCGTCGTCGTCCGCACCGGACGGACGATCGGCGTCGCCGACGTGGCCGGTGCGGACATCGTCATCGGCGCCGACGGCGTGGGCAGCGAGACCCGCGGGGCCCTCGCCGACCGGATCGGGGCGAGCGCGCACCCCGGCGAGCTGCTCTACCTCTGGTGCGGGGCGTCGCTGGCGCTGCCCGCGATGACCCTCAACCTCACCCGGACCCCGTCCGGCCCGCTGACGGCCCACGTCATGCCGTACGGACCCGACCGGGTGACCTTCCAGGTCGACGGTGCGGCCGAGACGATCAAGAACTGGGACGACGGGTCGCCGGTCATCGCGCGGCTGGAGGAGCAGTTCGCCGATCTGCTCGGCGGGCAACGCCTCGCCACCAAGCAGGCCGGCTGGTCGGCGTTCACGACGGTGCGCTGCGCCGCGCGCTCGGCCGGCCGGGTGGTGCTGATCGGCGACGCCGCGCTGACCGCGCACTACACCGTCGGCTCGGGCACGGCGCTGGCCATGGCGGACGCCTTCGCGCTCGTCGAGGCGCTCGACGGGGAGGCGTCGATGCCGGCCGCGTTCGCCGCCTACGAGGACGCGCGCCGCGCGGCGACCGACCGGCTGCAGCGCCGGGCCCAGCGCAGCGAGCGCTGGTGGACGACGCTCGGCATCCGCTACGACGCGCCGCTGCCCGTGCTGCTGGCCGGCTACCTCACCCGCACAGGCGCGCTCGGGCTTTCCGACCTGGCCCGGCTGGACCCCCGGCTGGTCGCCGAGCTGGCGCCGGACGGCACCGATCCGCACGACATCGCCGGCCGGTACGCCCCGGGCGGTGACGCGGAGCCGGTCACGGTCGCGGTCCCGGCCGGCGGCCTCGACGAGATATCCGGCCGGTTCGGCGGCTCCGCCACCCCGGTGCGGCTGGCCGGACCGCCCGGCCGCGACGCGGTGCTGGACCGCATGGAGCTGGCCGAGCTGCTGCGCGCCCGCGCCGTCACGACCATCGTCCAGGGCACCGCCGCCGACGTCGCCGACCTGGCGCTGGGCGCGTTGTGCCGGCGAACCGACTACGTAGAGGTCGCTCAGGAGGCTTCATGTCAGGACTCGTAGACGCCGTGCCGTACCCGGCCGACTTCGCCCGGCGCTACCGCGACGCCGGGCTCTGGGGCCGGCGCACCATCGGCGCCGAGCTGCACGCCACGGCGCTGCGCCACCCCGACGTGGAGGCGGTGGTCACGGCCGAGCGCCGGGTGACCTACGGCGAGCTCGACCGGCGCTCCGACGCCATCGCCGCCGAGCTGGTGCACCACGGGCTGCGGACCGGCGACGCCGTCATCCTCCAGCTGGGCAACACGGTGGAGGCGATCGAGGCCTTCTACGGCCTGCTGAAGATGGGCGCCGTGCCGATCTGCAGCCTGGTGCCGTTCCGCCACCACGAGATCGACGCCATCGCCACGATCGCCGGCGCCCGGGCCCACCTGGTCCAGGCCGACATCCCCGGCCGCGACCTGCTGGCCTTCGCCGCCGAGGTGCGCTCGTCGGTGGCCACGATGGAGCTGACGTTCAGCGTGCGCGGCGGCGACGGCGCGGCGATCCGGCTGGACACGGCGCCCGCCCGGGACCGCGCGCCCGAGCCGCCCGCGATCGACGCCGAGGACGTGGCGCTGCTGCAGCTGTCGGGAGGCACCAGCGGTACCCCCAAATTGATCCCGCATCTGCACTGCTCCTACTGGTACTACGGGCGGGCCTCCGCGCAGCGCTGGGACTACCGGGCCGGCGACCGGGTGGCCCATTTCCTACCCGTGTTCCACAACTCCGGCCTGCACGCCGGGCTCTTCGCCGCGCACTCGGTCGGGGCGACGCTCGTGCTGTCCGTGTGGTCGCCCGCCGCCGTGCTGGACACGCTGCGGGCGGAGCGGATCACCCACTTCGGCACGCTGACCTCCCTGATCACGGAGATCTGCGACGACCCCGCGTTCGCCGCCGCCACCGCGACGCTGCGCCGGCTGTCGCTGGCCCTGCCCCGGGTACCGGAAGAGCTCTTCGACCGGCTCGACACCGAGGCCTACCGGGTGTGCCAGTTCTACGGCATGAGCGAGGGCTTCTCCACCTCGATGCCGGCGGACGCGCCGGTGGCGATGCGGCGGGAGACGGTCGGCTACCCGCTGTCGGAGCTCGACGAGTTCCTGGTCGCCGATCCGATGACCGGTGCACCGGCCGACGACGCCGTCGGCGAGCTGTGCGTCCGGGGGCCATACACCCTGCGCGGCTACTACCGCGCCGAGGACCACAACGCGCGGGCGTTCACCCCGGACGGCTTCCTGCGCACCGGCGACCTCGCCCGCGTCATCACGATCGACGGGCGCCGGTGCCTGCGGATCGAGGGGCGGGTCAAGGACCTCGTGAGCCGCGGCGGCGAGAAGATCAACGCCGAGGAGATCGAGGAGCTGCTCCGCCAGCACCCCGGCATCGCCGACGCCGCCCTGGTCGGCCTGCCCGACGCCCGGCTCGGCCAGCGGGCCTGCGTCTTCGTCATCGCGGCGCCCGGCGCCACGCCGACGCTGGACTCGGTGACCGACTTCCTCAGCCAGCGCGACGTGGCCCGGTTCAAGTGGCCCGAGCGGCTCGAGGTGATCGACGAGTTCCCGCGCACCCCCGTGGGCAAGCTCGCCAAGCGGCTGCTCGTCGAGCGGCTTGCCAGCGGATCGGAGGTGCTCTGATGCGACTGGGCACGGTGGACGGCCGGGCGGCGATCCTCGGCGACGACCGGCGCTGCCTGGACGTGGCGCGCGCGTCGGACGGGCGGTTCCCCGCCGACCCGGTGGCCCTGCTCGAGCGGTGGGACGAGTTGCGGGACTGGGCCGCCACGCGGGCGCCGGGGCCGGGATGGGGCTCCTACGAGGACGCGCGGCTCGGCGCCCCGGTACCCCGCCCCCGGCAGGTGTTCGCGCTGGCGGTGAACTATCTCGACCACGCGGCCGAGGCGGCCGCCGCGGCGCCCGAGGCGCCGTACGTCTTCACCAAGTTCCCCTCCTGCATCACCGGCCCGTTCGACGACGTGGTCCTGCCCAGCGACCGCGCCGACTGGGAGGTGGAGCTGGTGGTGGTGATCGGCCGCCGGGCCGAGCGGGTCGCGGAGGCCGAGGCCTGGGACCACGTCGCCGGCCTCACCGTCGGGCAGGACATCTCGGAGCGGCGGGTCCAGTTCCGCAAGCCGCTGCCGCACCTGGACCTCGCGAAGTCCTTCCCGACGTTCGGCCCGATCGGGCCGGCGCTGGTCACCCTCGACGAGATCCCCGACCGGGACGACCTGCCGATCCGCTGCGCCGTCAACGGCGAGCGCATGCAGGACGCGACGACCGCGAGCATGGTCTTCCCGGTCGCGCGGATCGTCGCCCACATCTCCCGGCACGTGTCGCTGCTGCCGGGCGACCTCATCTTCACCGGGACGCCGGCCGGGGTCGGCTCGACCCGCGACCCCCGCCGCTACCTCGCCCCGGGCGACGTGATCACCAGCGAGATCGCCGGGCTCGGCCTCATGCGCAACACCTGCCGCGGGCAGGAGATCGGGTGACGACATGCCACTGCACCGCCTGACGAAGCTCACCGTCGCCGTGCCCGACGTGGCCGGGTCGACGGACTTCTACCGCGACTTCGGCCTCGACCACCTCGGCGCCGGCCGGTTCGCCACGGCCGACGGCGGCGAGCAGCTCGAGCTCGTCGCCCGCCCGCGCCGGGGCCTGGTCGAGCTCGGCCTCGGCTGCGACGACCCGGACGACCTCGACCGGATCGCCGCCAACCTGACCGGTGCGGACCACGCCTTCCAGCGAACGCCCGAAGCCGTCGTCACCACCGACGAGGGCAGCGGGGTCCGGGTGCGCGTCACCATTTCCCCGCGGTACGACCAGACGCCGCCGGACGAGCCGCGGGTGAACGCGCCGGGAGCCGACCGCCGGCGCGACGAGCGCGCCCCCGGCAGCATGCGCGCCGGCCAGGTCCGGCCCCGGCGCCTGGGCCACGTCGTGGTCGGCAGCGTCGACACCGCCCGCAGCGAGCACCTGTTCATCGACCTGCTCGGCTTCCAGGTCAGCGACACCGTCCGGCACGTCGGCAAGTTCGTCCGCTGCTCCACCGACCACCACAACCTCATGGTCGCCGCCGCCCCGGCCCGATTTCTGCACCACACGTCGTGGCAGGTCGACGACGTCGACGAGGTCGGCCGCGGTGCCGCGCACATGGTGACCCAGGACCGCACCCGCCACGTCTGGGGCCTGGGCCGGCACAACGTCGGCGGCAACTTCTTCTGGTACCTGCGCGACCCCGCGGGCAACTTCGCCGAGTACTACAGCGACCTGGACATCATCACCGAGCGGCTGCGCTGGGACGCGCTCGAGTGGCGGGGGAGGTCCAGCCAGTGCGCCTGGGCGCCGCCGCCACCGCGCGACTTCCACCTCCCCGACGACGTCGCCGAGCTGATGATGCGGGGCGAGGGCTAGTGGACACGCTGGTCCTGCGCGCCGCGACCGTGGTCGGCACCCGCACCGGCACGCTCACCCCGGCGGTCGACCTCGTCATCCACAATGGACGGATCGGGGCCGTCGGGGGCGACGCTCCCGCCGGCGCGGTCACGGTCGACGCCACCGGCCTGTTCGTCGTGCCCGGGTTCGTCGACATGCACGCCCACCCGCTGCAACTGGGCGACCCGGCCGGAGCGCTCGAGCTCATGCTGGCCCACGGCATCACCGGATTCCGTCAGATGGCCGGCAGCGCCGCCCTGCTGCGCGACCGGTCCGCGCTGCGGCTGCCCGAGGCCGCGCCGCGGCTGCTGGCCATGCCCGGCGACGTGCTCACCCCGGTCAACGCCGCCACGCCCGAGGCCGCGGTCGCCACTGTGGCCGCCCAGCACGCCGCGGGCGCCGACTTCGTGAAGCTCGCCGCCCTGCCCGCCGCCGCGCTCGAGCCGGTCCTCGCCGAGGGCCGGCGGCTGGGCATCCCGGTCGCCGGCCACCTGCCCAGCGGCGCCGACGTGGTCGCGGCCGCGCGCGGCGGGATGCGCAGCATCGAGCACCTCGGCCCCGGCACCGGCATGCTCTGCGCCTGCTCCGGCGACGCCGCCGTGCGGGCGGCGCAGGGCGGCGGCCCCCGCCTGCGGCTGCCACCGCCCAGGATGCCGTTCCTCGATCAGGTCATGCGCCGGATCACGGAACGGATCGTCATCAACCCGCTCGTCCTGGCCCGCGAGTCCTCGGTCGAGCTCTACCGGCGCGCCATCGACACGTTCGACGCCGACCAGGCCCGCGGCCTCGCCGGGCGGTTCGCGGCCGAGGGCACCTGGCACTGCCCGACCCTGATCCGCCAGCGCACCACCCACCTCGCCGACCACGCCGAGTTCCGCGCCGACGCCAACCTCCGCTACGTGCATCCCCGCGCCGTCAAACGGTGGCGGGCGTCGGCCGACACCTTCGGTCGCCGGCCCGAGGCCCAGCGGTCCGCCTTCGCCGCCGTCTACGCCACCCACCGCATCCTGACGAAGCTCTTCGACGAGGCCGGCGTCCGCCTCCTGGCCGGCAGCGACGCCTGCGGCGCGATCTGGAACATCGCCGGCGCCGCGCTGCACCAGGAGTTCGACGAGCTCTCCGCCGCCGGGCTGTCCCCGCTGCGCGTCCTGCAGACGGCGACGCTCAACGCCGCCGAGTTCCTCGGCACGACCGCGACCATGGGCACCGTCGAGCCGGGCCGCGACGCCGACCTGGTGCTGCTGCGCGCCGACCCGCTCGCCGACAGCCGGCACCTGCACGCGATCGCCGGCGTGGTCCGGGCCGGGCGCTACTACGACGCCGCGGCGCTGGCCGCGATCCGGGACCGGGTCGCCGCGAACCGAACCGTGCGATGATCACGGACCCGATCGCGCCGGCGGCGGAGCGGCTGTCCCGGGGGCCGCTGTTCCGGCTGCTCTCGCCGCTGCTGGCGGCGAACCTGGCGCTGTTCAGCACGTACCTCGGCGCCGCGGCCGTCCTGCTGCCGACCCAGGTGGCCGGGATCGATCCCGATCCGGTGCGCAAGGCGCTCAACCTCAGCATCGTGACCGGCTCGGCGGCCGTGGTCGCCCTCCTCGCCCAGCCGCTGACCGGGGCCCTGTCGGATCGCTCCGGCCGCCGCAACCCCTGGATCGCCGGCTTCGGGCTGTCGGCCGCGGCCGGGACGCTGTGGGTGGCCGGCGCCGGCTCGATCGTGCTGCTCGTCGGGGTGTGGTGCCTGGTCACCGTGCTGCTGAACGGCTTCCAGGCGGTCATCACGGCGGTGGTCCCGGATCGCGTCCCTCGCGGCCAGCGCGGCGTGGCCAGCGCCTTCGTCGGGGTGGCGACGCCGGTCGCCGCGATCGTCGGTGTCGGATCGGCCAGCCGCCTCATCGACCGCCCGGCGCTGGCCTATGCCGTCTTCGGCCTGATGGTCGCCGGTTCAGCGGTACTGTTCGTGACGCTCAACCCTGAGCGGCGGCGCCCGCGCGCCGAGGTGGTCCCGATCCGCGGCCAGCTGCTCACCGCCGCCAACGCCCTGCGCCACCGCGACTTCCTGCTCGCCTTCCTGTCGCGGGCCGCCGCGATGATGGCGTACCTCATCGTGTTTCACTACCTGCTCTTCATCCTGGAGTCCCGCGTCCGGCTTCCCGCCCGCTGGGAGGCGGCGGACGCGCTCGCCGTGCTCACCGTCATCGCCGGGACCGCGATGGTGACCGGCACCGTCGTCGGCGGCCTGCTGTCCGACCGGCTGCGACGGTACCGGCTCTTCGTCGTCATCGCCGCCACCCTCCTGATCGTCGCCGCCGTCCCGCCGATCCTCTCGACCGGCCTCCCGGCGATGATCGTCTACGTGTCGGTCATGGGGCTGGGGTTCGGGTGCTTCCTCGCGGTCGACACGGCGATCGCCACCCTGGTGCTGCCCCGCGCCGACGACGCGGCCCGCGACATGGGCATCCTCAACATCGCCAACGCGGCGCCGCAGACCCTGGCCGCCTTCGTCGCGGGGCTCGTCGTCGCCGCCCTCGGCGGTGGCCCGGACGCCTACGCGGCGCTCTTCGTGGCGAGCATCGGCTTCGCCGCGGTCAGCGGCCTGGTGATCCTCGGGATCCGCGGCGTCCGCTGACCGCGAGCCGAATCCCAGGGACCGGGGAAGACCGGCGGGTGGCTTTGATCCGTGAGGGTCGCGGCCACCCGCAGCCGGTGTTCATCCGGGCCACGCTCAGCCGCAGCAGGCGTCGCCGGCCGGTCCGCCGCTGGTGTCGATGACGGGCAGCAGGGTCAGCGGGGCGGTGAGGAGGCCGCCGCTGACGCCGGTGGACAGGCCGCGACCGGCGGGGGCGGCGACCGGGGTGGGTCCGCAGCAGCTGCCGCCAGCGGTGATGGTGGTGGCGTCGAGGGGTAGGTCGCTGCTGCAGACGCCGGTTTCGGGCAGGTCGAGCCGGACGTCGCGGGCGGCGGCCCAGTCGCCGGCCAGCGCCGCGACGACGGAGCGGGCCTGTTCGTAGCCGGTGGCGAGCAGGAACGTGGGTGCGCGCCCGTAGGACTTGACCCCGATGGTGTAGAAGCCGGGCTCGGGGTGGGTGAGTTCGTCGACGCCGTGCGGCGGGACGGTGCCGCAGGAGTGCACGTTCGGGTCGATCAGGGGCGCCAGGGCCCGGGTGGAGCCGAGGATCGGGTCCAGGTCGAGGCGCAGCTCGGCGGCGATGGTGTGGTCGGGGCGGAAGCCGGTCGCGGACACGATCCGGTCGGCGGTGATCCCGCGGGTGCCGTCGGACACGGTGACCCGGTCGTCGTCGGTGGCGGTGAGGGCCTGGATGGAGAAGCTCGTGACGAGCTCGATGGTTCCGGCTTCGACGTGTTCGCGCAGCCGGGTGCCGATCGCGCCGCGGGCCGGCAGGGCGTCGGCGGTCCCGCCGCCGTAGGTGCGGGCCGGGCCGGCCGGGCGGATCGCCCACACCACGGAGGTGCCGGGCGCCTGGGCGGCGAGCTCGGCCAGCAGGAGCAGGGTGTTGGCGGCGGAGTGCCCCGCGCCGACGACGAGGGTGCGCCGCCCGGCGAACCGGTCCCGGCCGGCGCCGAGCACGTCCGGCAGCGCCGACTCCACGAACCCGGCGGCGGCCGTCTCGCCCCGGGCGGGGATGCCGGAGGCGCCGAGGACGTTCGGCGTGGTCCAGGTGCCGGAGGCGTCGATGACCGCGCGGGCGAGTACCTCGGCACCGTCCGCGAGCCGGACGAGGAACGGTGCGGTGTCGCGGCCGGCGGTGCGCAGCCGGTCGAGGCCGAGCCGGGTCACGGCCTGCACGCGGGCGCCGTAGCGGAGGTGTGGCTTGAGCGCGGGCAGGCCGGCGAGGGGCTGCAGGTAGTCGCCGGCGAGCTGGGCGCCG
Source organism: Dactylosporangium sp. CA-092794 (assembly GCF_050948465.1). NCBI lineage: Bacteria > Bacillati > Actinomycetota > Actinomycetes > Micromonosporales > Micromonosporaceae > Dactylosporangium > Dactylosporangium sp. CA-092794. The sequence continues at coordinate 4,534,380 of NZ_CP192044.1, forward strand.
GTCGGCAGGACGTCCGGGTCGGGCTCGACCCAGCCCACGTCGGCCAGCAACCGCCGGGCGGCCGCGTCGACGTTGTACCGCCAAGGGGAGAACAGCCGGACGTGACCCCATTCCCGCACGGCGGCGGCGGGCCGGTCGCCGGCCTCGAGGACGGTGAACGCGAGGCCGCGCTCGGCGAGGTGGGCCGCGGCGGCGAGGCCGACCGGGCCGGCGCCGATGACGACGACCGGCCGGCCGTCGAGCGGGTTGGTCATATCGGACATTCCCTTCGTTGTTTTGAAGAATGTCGAAACAAGAGGGCCGACGGTACCCACGGGATGGGGGACGCCGGGGGATGATCTAGCTGATGTGCGGGCTGCGGCGCTCGAGGAAGACCACGTCGCGCCACCGGTTGCCCTGGGCGGCGTGCCGGGCGACGCGTTCGCGGACGCCGACGGTGCGGAACCCGGCGGCGTGGTGCAGCGCCAGGCTGGCGGTGTTCTCCGGGAACACCCCGGACTGGATGGTCCAGATGCCGGCCGCCTCGGTGGAGGCGATGAGCGCGTCGAGCAGGGTCCGGCCGACGCCGCGGCCCTGTGCGGCGGGGCCGACGTAGACGGAGTGTTCGACCACGCCGGAGTACACGGCGCGGGCCGACACGCGGGAGACGGCGACCCACCCGAGGACGGTCTCGGTGCCGTCGACGGCGACGAGGCGGTGGTCGGGCAGCTTTCCCGCGTCGAACGCGGTCCAGTCGGGGGCGGTGTGCTCGAAGCTGGCGTTGCCGCCGTCGAGCCCGGCCTGGTAGATCGCCAGGACCGGGTCGGCGTCCGCCGCGGTCATCGGCCGCACGAGGACGGCGGTGCGGGCGGGAGTGGTGGTCATGCGCAGTCTCCGGGTCTCTCCGCTCGCCCGGCCGGTTTCGCCGTTTGTCACGATCTAGGGGGAAACGGTACCCGGGCCGGCGGTGACGAGCAACGCCGTGGCGACGACGAGCCGGGCGACGGCGGTGAGGGTGGCGATCTCGACCCGGTCCGGGGTGCCGGCCGGGCTGTGGTAGCCGGCCATCCCGGCGCCGATCCCGGCCGCGGCGAGGCCGGCGGCGGCGGAGCGGCGCCCCGGCGACGGTCGCGGCCATCCGCTCGCTGGAGACCTGGCCGAGGGCGGCTTGCAGCCGGTCGGCGATGGGCGCGGCGGGTGGGCGGGCCGGGCCGCTCATCCGCAGCAGCCCTGACCGGACGCGACCGCGTCGGCCTTCGCCGCGCTGCCGCAGCACGAGCCCTCGGAGGCCGCCTCGCCGGACGTGCCGCAGCACGGCGCGCCCGCGGCGGTCGGCTCGGCCGGGTCGAGCGTGGCGACGGCCGGGTTGCCGCAACAGCCGCCCGTCCCGGCGACGGTCAGCGCGGCCGCCGGATCGCCGGCGAACCCGCCGGTCATGGAGGTCGTGTCCGTGTCGCTCATGATCCCGTCCTTTTGCGGTGGTACCAGCCTGTCTCGATGTCTGTCGAATCATACTTGCCCGCTGATTCGATAACTGTCAAGGTAGACGCATGCCGAAACAGTCACCGGCGCCGACTTGACGCGAGGAACTAGCTCGGCAATCATTGAGTCAATGAACGTTGAGCTTTTCTCGCTGGGGGCACGGGCCCGGGTGCATGCCGCGCTCGGCGATCCGGCCCGGCTCGCGATCGTCGACGCGCTCACCCTCGGCGATGCCTCGCCCGGGGAGATCGGCCACGACCTGGGGCTGCCGACCAACCTCGTCGCCCACCACGTCAAGGTGCTGCAGGACGCCGGTCTGGTCACCCGGACCAGGTCCGAAGGCGACCGGCGCCGCACCTACCTGCGGCTCGTCCCCGGGGTCCTCGCGACGCTCGCCCCGCCCAAGCCGGCCGGCGCGGAGCGGGTCGTGTTCGTCTGCACCCACAACTCGGCCCGCTCGCAACTGGCCGCGGCGCTGTGGCGGGACCGGGTCGGCGGCCCGGTCGCCTCCGCCGGCACCCATCCGGCCGCCCGCGTCCACCCGCGGGCGGTGAAGGTCGCGCACCGGCACGGCCTGGCCCTCGACCCGGCCGGCACCGCCCACGTCGCCGACGTCGTGCACGACGGCGACCTCGTCATCGCCGTCTGCGACAACGCCCATGAAGACCTCACCGCCCCGGGCGGGCCGGTCCGGCCGCGGCTGCACTGGTCGGTGCCCGACCCGGTCCGGGCCGGCACCGACGCCGCATTCGAGGCCGCCTACACCGATATCGCCGACCGCATCACCCGCGTGGCGCCGGCGGTCGGTGCGGCACCATCGAGCTCTCCGGACAGGAACCAGCATTCGTGAACCCGACCCTGTGGCGGCGCCTGCTCGCCGAGTTCGCCGGCACCGCGCTGCTCGTGGCCGCCGTCGTCGGCTCCGGCATCATGGCCACCACCCTCAGCCCCAACGACGTCGGCCTGCGCCTGCTGGAGAACTCGATCGCCACCGCGCTCGCCCTCGGCGCGCTCATCCTCACCTTCGGACCGGTGTCCGGGGCACACTTCAACCCGGTCGTCTCCGCCGCGGATTGGTTCCTCGGCCGCCGCGCCGGCACCGGCCTGCCGGCCCGGGACCTCGGCGGCTACGTGGTGGCCCAGGTGCTCGGCGCGATCGGCGGGGCGATCCTGGCCAACCTGATGTTCCGGCTGCCCGCGGCCGAGCTGTCGACCAGGCAGCGCACCGGCGGTGACCTGTGGCTCGGCGAGGTGGTCGCCACCGCGGGCCTGCTCCTGCTCGTCTTCGCACTGACCCGATCCGGCCGCGCCGCCATCGCCCCCGCCGCGGTCGGCGCCTACATCGGCGCCGCCTACTGGTTCACCTCGTCCACCTCGTTCGCCAACCCGGCCGTCACCATCGGCCGCGCGTTCACCGACACCTTCGCCGGGATCGCCCCAGCCTCCGTGCCGGGGTTCGTCCTCGCCCAGCTCGTCGGGCTGGCCGTCGGCGTCGGGCTGCTGCTGGCGCTGTATCCGTCCGTCCGCGACGTCGCCGTCGCCCAGAACGGCGACGAACGCATGTCCGACCTCGGGAGGAACCGAACCGCATGAGCCCCACCAAGCCCACCGTCCTGTTCGTGTGCGTGCACAACGCCGGCCGCTCCCAGATGGCCGCCGGCTGGCTGCGCCACCTCGCCGGTGACACCGTCGAGGTCCGCTCCGCGGGATCCGAGCCCGCCGACCGGATCAACCCCGTCGCCGTCGAGGCCATGCGCGAGGTCGGCATCGACATCACCGCCAACACCCCGCGCAAGCTCGACTGGGACACCGCCGAGTCCTCCGACGTGCTCATCACCATGGGCTGCGGCGACGTCTGCCCCGTGTTCCCCGGCAAGCGCTACCTCGACTGGCAGCTCGACGACCCCGCCGGCCAGAGCATCGAGGCGGTCCGCCCGATCCGCGACGAGATCAGGCGCCGGGTCGAGCGGCTGCTGTCCGAGCTGCCCGTCACCACCGCCGGCGCGTGAAGGGCCGGCTCAGTCGCGGCAGCGGGCGCAGGTGCCGAAGATCTCCAGTGTGTGGCCGACGTCGATGAAGCCGTGCTCGGCGGCGATCCGCTCGGTCCATCGCTCGACCGCCGGGCCCCGCACCTCGACGGTGGCGTTGCACAGGCGGCAGACCAGGTGGTGATGGTGCACCCGGCCGCACCGCCGGAACAGCTGCTCGCCGTCGGGGCCGCGGGCCACGTCGACCTCGCCGGCGTCGTGCAGCAGTTGCAGGGTGCGGTACACCGTGGTCAGCCCGACCTGCGCCCCGCGCTGGAGCAGCAGCGCGTGCAGCTGCTGCGGCGTGCGGAAGTCCGCCACCTCGTCCAGCAGGGCCAGCACCTCGTACCGCTGCCGGGTGTTGCGCGCCGCTCCCGTCATGCCCGTCCGCCTCACTCCGCCGTTCTTGGAAATGAATTTCAGTGTAGACAGAGTCCCCGGCCGGCGGCGTGGCAGGGGCGGGAGGGCTCGGGATTCGCTGGCCAACCATCACCAAGATACCCATGATATATTTCGGCAGCCGATTGAAGGAGTGCCGGGATGTCGCTGACCGACGACGTGTACCGACGGCTCAAGGAACAGATCCTGGCGGTTGCGCGCACGCCCGGCGACATGCTGAACGAGGCGCAGCTCGCCGACGAGTTCGGCGTGTCCAAGACGCCGGTGCGGGAGGCGCTGCGGCTGCTGTCCCAGACCGGCTGGGTGGTGGTGATTCCGCGCAAGGGCTACATCGTCCGGCCGGTCGAGCTGCGTGACGTGCGGGACATCTTCGCCATCCGGCGCATGCTGGAGCCGCCGCTGGCCGAGCTGGCCGCCGGGCAGGCGTCCGAGCGGCAGCTGGACCACCTCGAGACCCTGCTCGAACAGCAGCGGGAGGCGGGCGTCGACCAGGCGCTGGAGGCCGCCCGCTCGTTCCATCTGATGCTCGCCGGCATCGCCGGCAGCCGGCGCGTGCACCTCATCCTCGAGGACCTCGTCGACGAGGTCCGCCGCCTGCACTACCTGCTGCCGCACGTGGAGGGCTACATCAGCTCCAGCGACGAGGTCGGCTGGCACGCCCTGATCGTCGCGGCGCTGCGCGAGAAGGACGGGCCGCGCAGCGCCGCGCTCGTCAGCGACCACCTCAACGAGGTGGCGAAGACGCTCGTCAGAGGCTTCGCCGGGGTCTGAGGCCGGGCACCCCGATCGCCTCCAGGCCGCCGGTGTCGTCGTCCTCGTCGCCGAGCGGATGATGGCAGTGCACCGTCCGCTCGCCGAGCCTGGACACCGGCAGCGGCGCGGCGCAGGCGTCGTCCGCGCGCCCGCACCGGTAGCGGTACGGGCAGCCGGTCCTCGGCGGCGGCGCCGTCTCCGCGCTCGGCCCCACCTGGCGGCGCAGCCGCTGCTCGACCGGATCGGGCACCGGCGCGGCGGCGAGCAGCCGCACCGTGTAGGGATGGCGCGGGTCGGCGCACACGTCGGCGGCGGGCCCGCGCTCCATGGCCTGGCCCTGGTAGAGCACCAGCACCCGGTCGGACATGTGCCGCACGACCGACATGTCGTGGGAGATGAAGAGGTACGCCATCCCGAACTCCTGCCGCAGCTCGCGCAGCAGGTTGAGAATCTTCGCCTGGACGGAGAGGTCCAGGGCGCTGACCGCCTCGTCGCAGATGATCAGCTTGGGGCGCAGGATCAGCGCGCGGGCGATCGCGATCCGCTGGCGCTGCCCGCCGGAGAAGTTCGCCGGGAAGCGCGCCGCGTCGCCGGCGCTCAGGCCGACGTGCACCAGCGCGGCCTCGACCTCGCGGCGGCGTTCGCGGCGGCCCAGCTGCGGGCGGTGCACGAGCAGCGGCTCCTCGAGCGTCTGCCCGATCGTGCGCATCGGGTTGAGCGAGCCGAACGGATCCTGGAAGACCACCTGGATGTCGCGGGTCAGCCGGCGGCGGCGGGCCCGGGTCGCCCGGGTGATGTCCTCGCCTTCGAAGACGATCCGGCCCTCGGTCACCGGCGCCGTGCCGAGCACGGCGTTGCCGAGCGTCGACTTGCCCGAGCCGCTCTCGCCGACGATGCCGACCGTCTCGCCGGGTGCCACGTCCAGGTCGACGTCCCGCAGCGCGGTGAACGGCGGGCGGCGCCGGCCCTGCGGGTAATCGACCCGCAGCCCGCGCACGCTCAGCAGCTCGGTCATCGGGCCTCCAGCAGCGCATCGGTGTGCAGGCAGCGCGCCGCGTGGTCGGCCGCCACCGCGACCAGCGACACGTCGCCCGCGTGACACTCGTCGCCGGCGTAGCGGCACCGGGACCCGAAGTGGCAGCCGGCCGGCCACCGGCCGGGCTGCGGCACGTTGCCCGCGATCGTGGGCAGCGGGCGGCCCACGGTGGCCAGCCCCGGATACGACGCCAGCAGCGCGTCGGAGTACGGGTGGGCCGGCCGGCGGTACACCTGCTCGATCGTGCCCGTCTCGACGATCTGGCCGGCGTACATCACCAGCGTGCGGTCGCAGATGTCGGCGAGCACGCCCCAGTCGTGGGTGACCAGGATGACCGCCATGCCCAGCCGTTCGCGCAACTCGCGCAGGAGGGCCAGGATTTCCGCCTGTACGGTGACGTCGAGGGCCGAGGTCGGCTCGTCGGCGATCAGCACCTTGGGGTTGGCGGCGAGCGCCAGGGCGATGCCGACGCGCTGGGCCATGCCGCCGGAGAGTTCGTGGGCCCGCCGTGGCAGTACCGCCCCGGGATCGGGAAAGCGCACCATCCGCAGCAGCTCGATGGCCCGCTCGTCCGCCTGCGCCCGGGTCATCCGCGTGTGACGCCGGATGGCCTCGCGCAGCTGGCTGCCCACCGTGTAGACCGGATCGAGGCCGTTGAGCGGGTCCTGCGACACCAGGGCGATGCCGGCCCCGCGCCTGCGGGACAGCTCCCGCTCCGAGAGCCGGGTCAGGTCGGCGCCGTCGAAGAGGACCGCCCCCGCGGTGACCTTCCCGCCGGCCGGCAGCAGGCCGAGGATCGCCCTGATCGTGGTGCTCTTGCCGCAGCCCGATTCCCCGACGATCCCGATGCACTCGCCGCTGCCGAGCCTGAAGCTGACGTCGGAGACGACGGTCGTGTCGGTACCGCCCCGGTGCAGGCTCACGGTCAGCCCCCGCACGTCGAGGACGCCGGCCCCGGGCGCGGCCGCCGCGACGTCGGTCCCGCCGCGGCGCCGGGGTGCGGACCGCAGGGGGACCGGCGGCGCCGAGCGGCCGATGGTGGCGTCGCGGATCGCGTCGCCGAGCAGGCTGAACGCGACCACGGTGAGGGCCACGATGCCGCCGGTCGGCACCAGCAGCCACGGGTTCTGCCCGCTCACGTTGGCCGCCTGCGTGACCAGGTTGCCCCAGGTCGGCCCGGCCGAGTCCGGGCGCAGCAGGCCGAGGAAGGACAGGCCGCTCTCGACCACCAGTGCGGCGGCCGCGAACAGCGAGGCCTGCACGATGATCGGGCCAGCCAGGCTCGGCAGCAGGTGGCGGCGCAGGATGGCCGGGGTGCGCAGGCCCGACAGCACCGCCGCGCGGACGAACAGCTCACCCCGGCCGGCGATGGTCGAGCCGCGGACGACGCGGGCGATGCCGGGCGTGTGCAGCAGGCCCAGCGTGATCATCGCGATCGTGTTGTTCCCCGGGAAGATCGCCACGACCATGAGCAGCACGATGATCCCGGGGATGGCGAAGATGAGGTCCGCGACCCGCATGATCACGCGGTCGACCCAGCCGCCCAGGTAGCCGCCGACGAGGCCGAGCGGGACGCCCACCGCGAGCGCGGTCACGACGGCCGTCACCACGTCCATGAGGGCGGAGCGCCCGCCGTAGAGCAGCCGGCTCGTCACGTCGCGGCCGAGCTGGTCGGTGCCGAGCCAGTAGGTCGAGCCCGGGCCGGCGAGGGCGTGCCCGAGGTCCTGCGCCAACGGATCGTGCGGGGCGATCAGGGGCGCGGCGGCGAGGGCCGCGACGAGCAGCACGAGGTAGCCGGCGCAGATCGTGCCCAGCGGATGGCGCCGGGCCGTCCGCCACGACCAGAGGCCGGCGGGCACGACGGTGGTCATCGGGCCGCCCGCGCCCGTGGGTTGAGCACGCGGTAGGAGACGTCGACCACCAGGTTGACGGCGATGACGAAGACGGCGAAGTACAAGGCGATACCTTCGATCTTCGGCAGGTCGTGCGCCACGCCGGCGATGACCGCCACCTGGCCCAGGCCCGGAATGGCGAACACGTTCTCGATGAACACGGTGCCGCCGAGCAGGCCGATGAACATCAGGCCCAGGGCGGTGACCACCGGAATGGCCGCGTTGCGCAGGGCGTGCTTGAAGATGATCGAGGTGTTGGACAGCCCCTGGGCCCGCAGCGACACGATGAAGTCCTTCGCCAGGACCCGCAGCATCGAGTCGCGGGTCTGGCGGGCGAGGAACGACGTGGCCGCCGCCGACAGCGTGATCACCGGCAGCGCGATGCTCTGGGCCCAGCGGACCGGATCGGTGGCCAGCGGGGCGTAGCCGGTGGCCGGGAACAGCCCGGCCTGGACGGCGAAGACCTCGATGAGCACCACGGCGAGCCAGAAGTTGGGGATCGCGAACGAGGTGATCGCGACGACGTCGAGCAGCCGCCCGATCACCCCGCCCCGCACCGCGCTGTAGACGCCGACGCCGATGCCGAGCACGCCCGAGACCACGAGCGTGGCCAGGATGATGGACAGGCTCGGGCCCAGCCGCGCGTTGAGCGCGTCGGTGATCGGCTGGCCGTCGAACAGCCCGTTGCCGAGGTCGCCCCGCAGCAGGCCGCTCAGCCAGTGCCAGTACTGCGCCGGCAGCGGGCGGTCGAGACCCAGCTGGTGCTTGACCTGCTCGTACTGCTCCGGGGTGGCCGCGGTGTCGTTGCCGAGCACGGCCGTGATCGCGCTGCCGGGGGCGAGCGAGGCGAACACGAAGGTCAGCCCGGTGACGGCGAGCAGCAGCGCGATCGACGAGAGCGTCCACTGGGCGACGGTGCGAAACATCCGGGTCCCTCCCTCACGCGGCGGGTTGCAGCTCGTACAGCGAGACGAACGACGTCGGCGGTCGGACGTCCGCGCCCGTGACCTTGGGGCTCACGTAGGTCGGCAGCTCCTGGGCGACCACCGGCACGAACCACGCCTGCTCGACCAGGTGGCGCACGATCTGCTTGTCGAGGTCCGCCTTGGCGGTACCGGAGGCGAGCACGTCCTGGCCGTAGAGGCCCTGCAAGGTCGGATCGGCGTAGTGGTACGGGTTGTAGGCCGCGTTCGGCAGGAACAGGCTGGTGCCCAGGGTCGCGATCGGCCGGACGTTGACGTTGTTCGTGAACGCCGGGAACTTGCCGCTGAGCGCCTGCTGCACGTAGGCGTTGCCGTTCGCGATCTCATTGATCTTGACGGTGACGCCGATCGCCTTCCACTGCTGGGCCAGCGCCTGCGCGAGCAGGTTCTGGTTGTTGGTGGTGGTCGTGACCATGTCCATGGAGAAGCCGCCCGCGTATCCGGCCTGGGCGAGCAGGTCCTTCGCCTTCGCCACGTCGTGGGGGTAGTAGTTCTCCAGCGTCTGGTCGTAGCCGTCCCGGCCGGCCGTCGCCACCTGGGACGTCGCCGTGTTGCCCGGGAAGAGCGCCTTGACGATGGCGTCCCGGTCGGTGGCGTAGTTCAGCGCCTGCCGTACCCGAACGTCGGCGAGCGGCTTCGCCGTCGTTCCGCCGCGGTCGGCCAGCGTCACGACGGTCACGTTGTTGGTGACCGAGGCCGGGCCGTAGAAGAAGCCGGCGGTCTTCGCCGCGCTCAACGTGGAGGCGTCACCGAGGGCCAGGTCGATCTGGCCGGTCTGCAGCGCCTGCAATGTCGCCTGCGGGCTCTGGATGACCTTGATGACGACCTTCTTGTAGTGCAGCGCGGAGGGGTTGTAGTAGTTCGGGTTCGGCAGGTACGTGTAGACGCTGCCGATCGTCGTGTTCTCGGCGCTCAGCACGTAGGGGCCGGCGCCGAAGGTCCGCGTGCCGAGGCTTTCCGGCGACTTGAGCCCGGCCGGGCTGATCACCTCGCCGGCCATGACGTCCTGGGTCAGGTTGTAGGGCCAGTCGGGATTGGGCGCCGCCGTCTTGATGGTGACCTCGAGCGGGCCGGTCGCGGTGATGGTGGCCCCGGCGAAGAGGGCACGGTTCTGGCCGCCCTGCGTCTGCAGGTAGGTGAAGTGGTCGGTGACGGCCTGCGCGGTCAGGGCCGAGCCGTCGGAGAACTTCACGCCCTCCCGCAGGGTCAGCACGAACGTCGTGTTGTCGGTGCCGACGTACTTCCAGCCGGTGGCCAGGCCGGGCTTGTACTGGCCGTCGCCGCCGAGCACGATCAGCGGCTCGTAGGCGACCTCGTTGAAGAAGATGCTCGAGTTGCCCAGCGACTTGGCCGGGTCGAGGGTCGGAGGAGCGGCCGGGAAGCCGACGGTGAGCAGCTCGCCGACCTTGCCGGCGGGCTTGCGCGGGGTGGTGTCCGACGACGCTCCGGTCGAGCCCGAGCACGCGGCGAGGAGGAGGGCGGTCGCGGCAACGGCGGTCGCGGCGAGCGGACGTCGGCGCCGGGCCGTCGGTGCGTATGGGGTGTGATGCATGGACTCTCCAGCGGACGGGGTGTGGTCCGGAACAACGTGTGGTGTCAGGCGGCGATCGGAGCGCTGACCGAGCGGCCGAGGAAGGCGGCCAGCCGGTCGGCCGCGGTGGCGCCGTCGGGCACCGGCTGGGGCTCGGCCACGGGCTTGCCCTCGCGCGACGAGCCGTCGAGCTTGGCGTGGTAGTGCGCCATGACGCTCTCGACGAGCTCGGGGTCGTAGTCGACCGGCTGACCGGTCGCCACGGCCAGGTCCCAGAGGTGGGCGACCAGATCGGCGACGCGCTTCTCCGCCAGGGCCTCCACGGTGAACGAACCCATCCTGGTCGTGACCGGGCGCTTCAGGTCCCCGGCCTGGGTGACCAGGTGGTAGCAGGCCGCGAGCCGCTCGAGCACGACCGACTTCGGATCGGCACCGAACTGGCCGGTCCGCGGGTTCTTGGGCGGGATCTCGCCGTGGATCCACGCCATGACGAGCAGATCGCCGTCGAGGATGTGGTTGAGGATGTCGTGCACGGTCCACTCCGAGCACGGAGTGGGCAGCAGCAGCTGGTCATCGGTGATCGAACCGACGATCTGGGCCGCTACGGCTTGGGCGCGGGCGAACTGAGCGATCCGATCCATGTGACCGAGTCAACAAACATTCCGGCCGTATGTCAATAATATTGCGCTGATATTTCACTGGTCAGCAGGTCACTAGGTGACTTGCCGAACGCCCCGGCGGCTAGCGCCCGGGGCGCCGGTCGATGATGCGGCGCATCTTGCCGACCGAGCGTTCGATGCCGTCGGGCGGCGGGACGTCGACCTCGACCGTGACGCCGATCGTCGCCTTGACCCGGCCCGCCAGCTCGCGCCCGGCCGCATCTCGTTCGTCCACGGCTCGGCGCCGAAGATGCCGATCTCGATCGACGTCGACCGGGGGTCGATGCCCTGGCGGGCCATCTCACGTGTCGAGGTCGTCACGCATGTAGGCGACCACCGTCGGCTTGCCCGTCGTTCGCACCGACCACCGCAGGCGGCGCAGCTGTGCCGAGCCCTGGCGGGGCCGCGAAGTCTACTGGTCACTTGGTAACCTGGGTGGGCGTCGATCGCAGGGAGGGGAGGGCCGCATGGCCGAGCCGTTCGAGTCCGGAGAGGCCTACCAGCGAATCCGTACCGGAGCAGCCGACCAGGTGCTGCACGACATCCGCGACCAGATCCTGTCCGGGCGGCTGCGCCGCGGGACCAGGCTGCCGTCGGAGAAGGAGCTCGCCGCGCACTACGCGGTGAGCTCGCCGACGATCCGCGAGGCCATCCGGGCGCTCAGCGCGATGAACCTCGTGTCGGTCCGGCACGGCGCCGGCACCTACGTGGTGGCCGAGTCGTCGGCGCTGATGGCGTCGGCGATCAACGCGGTGGTCGAGCTGGAGCGGGTCGACCTCCCCGAGATGTTCGACCTGTCGGAGGTCATCTACCTGAAGGCGGCGCAGAACCTGCTCAGCGACCCGCAGGGACGCTCGCTGTCCGCGCTGCGGGAGGCGGCCGAGGCGTTCGACCCGGCGATGAGCGACGAGCAGTTCGAGCTGACGCTGCGCCGGTTCCTCACCGAGCTCGTCGCGCTGTCCGGCAACAAGCTGCTGATCGCGATCGCCGGGCATCTCATCGAGGTGCAGATCACCGCCGCGCGGCGCGCCGCGGAGCGCACGCCCGAGGCGTGGCGGCGCATCGCCGGCCCGCTGCGCGACGAGCGCGTGGCGATCGTCGAGGCCCTGGCGCAGCGCAACGGCGAGGCCACCGAGAAGGCGATCCGCAGATACATGGAGCGCGGCCGCGAGCTCGTCACGCGCCACGCGGCCGAGTGACGGCGCGGTGCCGGCTCCGTCCGCTCAGCGGTGCGTGATCGGGATGGTGGCCAGCAGCGACGTCCCGGCGCCGGGCGGACTGGTGATCGTCATCTGTCCGCCGAGCGTCTCGACGCGGTCCCTGAGGCTGGTGAGCCCGGTTCCCCGATCGGGGTCGGCCCCGCCGACGCCGTCGTCGCGGATCGCGATCCGCAGCGCCTCCTGTTGTCGCTCCACGTCGACGTGAACGACCGACGCGTGCGCGTGCTTGGCCGCGTTCGTCAGTGATTGCGACACCACGTGGTATGCGGCCACTTCCACGGGCGCGGACAGCCGGAGGTCGGCGCCGACGTGCAGGTCGACCGGGACCGGGCAGCGGCGGGCGAGCGCCTTGAGCGCCGGCTTCAGGCCCGCCGTGGTGAGGATCGCGGGATGGATCCCCCGGGCGAAATCCCGCATCTGATCCAGGACGTCGTTGAGGTCCACCGACACCTGCGCCAGCTGCTTCTGCATCGGCTCGGGCGCGACGCCGCACTCCGTGGCCGTGCGCAGCTTGAGGCCGATGGCGATGAGCTGTTGCAGGCCGCGCACGTCCAGGTCGCGCTCGATGCGCTGGCGTTCCTCGTCGGCGGCGGCGGCGATGCGCGCGCGGGACGCGATGATCTGGTCGCGGTGGTCGGCGTTGACGATCGCCGTGGCGACGAGGTCGGTGAAGTCCTTGAGCCGGGCCTCCGCGTCGGCGGGCAGCGACCCGGGCTGCACCGACGTGACGGCCGCCGCGCCCCACGGCCGGCCCTCGACCACGACCGGCACGCCGACCGCGGCGCGGGTGGCCGGTCGGCGCTCGCCGGCCTCGGGAGGGCCGGGTGTATCCACGTGATCGTCGATCCGGGCGGCGCGGCCGGTGCGCCGCACCAGTTCGGCGACGCTCCTCGCCGCGCTCCGCCCGCCCCGGCCGACCGGCGGCGACAGCTGCGGCCGGCTGGTCGACACGACGGTGACCACGTCTTCGGGCTCGAAGCGCATCAGTACCGCGGGGCGATCGTCCAGCAGCCGGCCGACCTCGGCCGTGACCGTGTCGAACACCTCCGGCGGGCTGACGCCGCGCGCGACGAGCGTCGCCACCCGCCGCAGCGCGGCCTGCTGCCGCGCGAGCCGCTCCAGGGCCTCACCCCTGTCCTCCAGCGAGTTGAGCATGGCGGTGCGCTCACTCGCGGCGCGCAGCAGCGCCGTCAGCGATGGCACCACCCGCTGCCCCAGCCGCTGCGCCTGTCGCTCGGACAGCGTCGCGGACACGCGCAGGGTCCCGAGCGAGGTGCCGCCGTCACGCAGCGGGAACGTCAGGCGCCGCGCATCGCCGCGAACGTCCTGCGCCGGGCCGGGACGGTCCGCGACGTTCGTGATCTCGACCGCGGTGGCGGGCAGGCCGAGGGCGCGCGCGATGCGCTGCGCGACCGCGGGCAGGACCAGCGATACATCGTCAACGTTCAATACCAGGCGAGCCAATTCGGCGGTCAGGTCGGACTCCTGTGCCTCGATCGCCCGCAGTCTCGACAGGTCCGCGAGGCCACTGGTGAGCACCGCGACCGCGAGGAAGACCGTGAGCTGGAACCAGTCCCGGCTGTCGGTGGCGGCGAACCGGCCGACCGGTTGAACGTGGAAGAACACGTACGCGAGCGCGCTGACCACCGCCGTCGCCACGCCGAGCCAGAGTCCCCAGAGCATCGAGATGAACAGGACACCGATCAGGTAGATCGCGCTCGCGGTCCGCGTCTCGATCGCACTGAGCGGGTATAGCAGCAGCGTCTCGCCCACGATCACGAGGACGGCGACCGCGACTCCCCACGTGTAACGCGGCGGCGTGGGGCGCACCAGCCGCAGGAGCGGACCAGGACCCACGGTCCAACTCTAGTCGCGGCATCCGCATTCCGGCCCGTCTCGGGCGCGCCCTGCCGGATGTCGAGGGTGATGTTCGAGGCGTGGCGACCGCCGAGATGGATCCGCCGCGCGGCGGCGAAGAGCCGGGTCGTCGCGGGTGGTCCGCGGGGGAGGCGAGCGGCGGTCCGCGTCGCGCCTGCGCCACGCGGCGAGGACGCCCACGAGCTCGTGGAGCGGCTGCCGCTTCGCCGACGCGTGGGCATGCAGCGCGCCGCTCGCCGGTCCGGGACCAAGGTCCCTGACGGAACGCGAGCGGGCCGAGCAGGCTGGAGGTGGAAGCAGAACCGGCGAGTGCGGGAAGCGAGGTGCGATGGCGATGTCGACGATCATCACGACGCGCCCGTGGCCGGCACCGACCACGGACACGGCCGACATGGCGCTGCGCATGGCCGGCGCGGAACGGCGGATCGAGGCGCTGGCGACCGCGCTGCGCGCGCTGCTGGACCAGGCGACCGCGGACCAGGGGCGCGCGGCGGCGCTGGGCCGGGCGGCGCTGGACGACGTGGGGCTGCCGCACGGCGGCGGCCGGTGCGAGCCCGAGGAGGAGCGATGCACGCCAAGGACATCATGAGTACCCCGGCGCGGACGGTGCACGCCGACGCGCCGGTCGCCGAGGCGGTGGCGCTGCTGGAGCGGCAGTCGATCACCGCCGCCCCGGTCGTCGACGAGCACGACGTGCTCGTCGGGCTGGTCAGCGAGCTCGACCTGCTGCGGCACCAGGCCTCCCCGGCCGCCCGGGCCGGCGCGGCGGAGGCCGGGGCCCGGCGGGTGCGGGACGTGATGTCCGGCCTGCCGGTGACGGCGTGGCCGGACGCGGAGGTGACCGACGTGGCGTCGGTCATGGTCGCCCAGGACGTGCACACCGTCCCGGTGGTCGTCTCCGGGCACGTCGTCGGCGTCGTCAGCCGCTGCGACGTGCTGCGCACGCTGCTGCCGACCGACGCCGCCGCGCGGCGCGAGGCGCAGCGGCGCCTCGACGTCTACGCGGACGGGCGGCGGCGCTGGCCGGTGACCGTGGACGACGGCGTCGCGACGATCGGCGGCGAGTTCGACGACGACACCGAGCGGGCCGTCGCGGAGGCGCTGGTGCGGACCACCGCGGGCGTCGGCGCCGTGCGGGTCACCGCGCCGTCGGGCTGAGCCGGGCCGGGGCCAGGGCCGGGCCGTGGGCGACGAGGACCGGGCAGGCGGCGTGCTGCAGCACGCGGCGCGTCACCGACGGGTTCGGCGGCTGCGCCCGGTCGGCCGCGCAGCGGGTGCCGACGACGAGCAGGGAGGCCCATTGCGACGCGACGGCCAGCGCGTGCACCGGGTCGCGGGGCTCGTCCCGGACCTCGACGTCCAGTTGGGGGTACCGCCGGCACCACGGCGCGGCGGCTTCGTGCAGCGCGTCGCGGACGGCGGCCCCGTCGGCGCTGAGGTCGCAGCCGCGACCGGCGCCCGGATGCCACAGGCCGGGATG
The DNA here is from genome assembly GCF_050948465.1 of Dactylosporangium sp. CA-092794. Classification (NCBI taxonomy): domain Bacteria; kingdom Bacillati; phylum Actinomycetota; class Actinomycetes; order Micromonosporales; family Micromonosporaceae; genus Dactylosporangium; species Dactylosporangium sp. CA-092794. Next base: position 4,549,699 of record NZ_CP192044.1, read on the forward strand.
CGACCACGCCTGGACGATGACGAGGCGGCTGCCGCGGGCCGCCGCCTCCGCGAAGGCCAGGCGCAGCGCGCGGGCGGCGGAGTCGGAGCCGTCGAAGCCGGCGACGACGGGCGCACCGCGCGGCAGCGCGGCGTCCGGGGCGGCCCAGCGTCGTGCGTCGTGGACGATGAGCACCGGGGCGTCCGCCCGGGTGCCGAGCGCCTGGCTGACCGAGCCCAGCGGCTTGGCGCCGCCCGTGCCCGCGCCGGCGCCCCGGCCGCCGACGACGACCAGGCAGGCCTCCTCGGCGAGCGCGCGCAGCACCTCGATCGGCGTGCCCGGGCGGGTGGCGCCGACCGCTTCGATCCCGACCAGCCACCGCCGCGCCTCGGCGGCCGCCCGGGTCGCGACGTCCGGGCCGGCCGGCGCGCCGCCGGGCAGCGCGGTCACCGCGAGCAGTGTGCGGGTCAGCCGATGGGCCTCGTCGGCGGCCCAGCGCAGCGCGCCGATGCTGTCCGCGGATCCGTCGATACCGGCGACGACCGGACCGTATTTGTAGACCATGGCGAACCCTTTCCGTGCGTGCCGGAAATGTCTTCATTTCATGCTCTCTCGGGAGACCGGGTCCGCCACAAGGCCGAAGGTCCCGGTCGCCGGCCGAATCGCACCCGCTCGACGCATGAACCGCGGCGCGTGGGGCAGCCACGCCGTGCCGCGCCGTCACCATGAAGGAGGAGCGCATGACCACCGTGCTGCATCGGGCGGCGCAGGACGCCGGGCTCGCGCCGTCGATCCTCAACACCCAGCCGTGGCGCTGGCGCGTGGCGGGCGAGGCGCTCGAGCTCTACGCCGACGCGGCCCGCCGGCTGCCGCACGTCGACCCCGACGGGCGCCTGATGGTGCTCAGCTGCGGCACGGCCCTGCACCATGCGCGCGTGGCCCTCGCCCACGCCGGCCGCGAGCCGGCGGTCGACCGGCTGCCGGAGCCCGGCCGGCCGGAGCTGCTGGCCCGGCTCCGGGACCTGCGGGCGCGGCCGGTGACCCCCGAGAGCATCCTGGCGTACCGCTGCATCCGGCAACGCCGGACCGACCGCCGGACGTTCGCCCCGGGCGCCCAGGTCCCGGGCGCCGCCCTCGACCGGCTCCGTGCCTCCGCCGAGGCGGAGCACGCGCGGCTGTATCCGCTGCAGCGGCAGGACGTCGTGTATCTGCGCTACGCCGTCCAGGGCGCGGAGCGGGTCGGCGGCCGCGACCCGAACGCCGCCGCGGACGCGCGGCGATGGACTCACCGCGGTGCCGATGCTGCCGATGGGGTACCGCCGGAGACCGTCGCGGCGGCCGCCGACCGGCAGGTGCCGCTGCGCGACTTCGGCCTCGGCGACGAGGCGGCGCTGGCGGCGGGCCCGGGCGACGACGACGGCGCGGAGTACCTCGTCATCGCCACCGACGGCGACGAGCCGCTGGACTGGCTCCGCGCCGGCGAGGCCACCAGCGCCGTGTGGCTGGCCGCCACCGGGCAGGGCCTGGCCGCCTCGCCGCTGAGCGACGTGGTGGAGATCCCCGGCGCGCGGGCGCTGGTCCGCACCCTCCTGCGCCCGGCCGCCCAGCCGCAGCTCATCCTGCGGCTCGGCGTCGCGCAACGGGTCGAACCGCCGCCGGGGAGCCCGCGCCGCCCCGTCACCGGGATCTTCGACGCCAACTGACCGGACGCCAACTGACCGGGGGTGCCTCATGGCGGGGGAAGAGATCGTCGTCGGCGTGGACGGCGAGCCGCCGTCGCTGGCCGCGGTGCGGTGGGCCGCCGCCGCGGCGGCGCGGCGGGCCGCGTCGCTGCGGGTGGTGCTGGCCTACCACTGGCGGGTGCCGGCGGCCCTCGCGCCGCGCGGTGAACTCGCCGAGACCGCGCAACAGCTGGCGGAGCTGCTCGTGGCCAACGCGGCCCAGGACGCCCGCGACGCCTCCCCGGGCCTCGACGTCCGCCCCGAGGCGGCGCTCGGGCTGCCGGCCGAGGTGCTGCTGCGGGCGGCGACCAGCGCGTCGCTGCTCGTGGTCGGCACGCGGGGCCGGCACCGTGCCACCGGGGCCGTGCTCGGCTCGGTGAGCCAGCAGGTCGCGGCGCACGCCACCGGCCCGGTCGCCGTCGTGCGCGGGCGCGCGTACCCGTCCGGCGGGATCGTGGTCGGCGTGGACGACTCGGCCGCCGCCGGTGCCGCGCTGGAGTTCGCCTTCGCCGAGGCCGCGCGGTGGGGAACGGACGTGGCCGCGGTCCGGGCGATCGAGACCACGATCTCGCCGCCGGCGCTGGGCCTGCCCCCGCTGCTGCACGACATCGCCGAGACCACGCGGGCCCTGACCGAGGCGGCCGCCGGGCGGGTGGCCGAGGCCGGGCGCCGGCACCCGGACGTGCCGTGGGAGTTCCACGGCATCGCCGGCGACGCCGCCGACGTGCTGTGCGACCGGTCACGGCAGGCGCGGCTGGTCGTCGTGGGCAGCCGCGGCCACGGCGGCTTCGCCGGGCTGCTGCTCGGCTCGGTCGGCCTGCGCCTGCTGCACCGGGCCGACTGCCCGGTCCTCATCGTCCACGCCCGGCCGTAGCCCGGCCGGTCAACGCCGTTCATCCTGCCTGGGTGGGCCGCGGGCGCGCTTCGCGATGGTCTGCTGACGCGTAGCGATCGGCGACACCGCGTCGCGCCGGGCGGCTGGCGGCATCTGGCTCTAAGCCCTGCCCGGTCCGCGTGCACCGGCAACGGCACCAGCAGGCAGGACGAACATGCCACGCACAACCAATCCGACAACACGCGGCACCGCGGTCGGCCGCGCCACCGTTCGACCGCCGGTCCGGCCGCCGCGGCGCAGACGCCCGGGACTGATGGCGATCGCGGTCGCCGCATCCCTCGCCCTGCTCCTCGGACTCGCTGCCGGCGGAACGTTCCTGTACTACCGGAGCATCGACTCGGGCATCAAACGCACCGACGCGTTCGGTACCAATGGCCAGACCGGACTGCAGCAGGCGCACCAGGAAGCGGCCCGACCGCCGGCCGAGGTGGTCGGCGCCCTGAACTTCCTGCTGCTGGGCAGCGACTCCCGCGCCCCCGACGACCCGGACCACCGGGGCAGCGCGGGCAGCGGGCGCACGGACGCGATCATGCTGCTGCACGTCGACGCCGGCCACCGCAAGGCGTACCTGATCTCGTTGCCGCGCGACCTGTACGTGCACATCCCCGCGAGCCCGACCGATCCGCGCCTGGGCAACAAGAACGCGAAGATCAATGCGGCGTTCGCGTGGGGCGGCGTGCCGCTCACGGTGCGCACCGTGGAGGCGTACACGTCGGTGCGCGTCGACCACGTCGTCCTCGTCGACTTCGCCGGGTTCCAGCAGGTGACCGACGCGCTCGGCGGCGTCGACCTGACCAACGACTGCGCCTTCACCTCGATCGCCGAGCCCTACCGGCATTTCCCGCAGGGCGTGAACCACCTCAACGGCGCCGCCGCCCTGGACTACGTGCGCCAGCGCCAGCAGTTCCCGGACAGCGACTTCACCCGGATGCGCCACCAGCGGGAGTTCCTCAACGCGTTGCTGAGCAAAGCGATCGGCACCGACACGCTGCGAAACCCGTTCAAGCTCAACGCGTTCCTCAAGTCGGTGACGAAGGCCATCACCGTCGACCAGGACTTCTCCCTCGCCGATACCGCATTCGCGCTCCGCGACATCGGCAGCGCGGACCTGACCATGCTGGTCAGCCCGAACCGCGGCGGGGCGACGGTGAACAAGGAGAGCGTGGTGATGCCCGATCCGGCCCGGGCGAAGCCGCTCTACGACGCCGTCGTCAAGGACACGGTCGGCGACTGGATCGCGCAGAACCCGCAGGCCACCACCGCGACCACGACCGGCGGATGCCCTGCCCGCTGACGACTCCGGCCGGCGACAGGTCGGCGGGTTTGCCATGACCCCGGAGACAGTCTCCGGGATCATGGCAAACCGGTGGTGCGGCCGCTGCGGGCATCATGATCACGGAGACATACGTCCGCCCCGGGCCGCGCTGATCGGATGGTGCGCCCGACGGGTGCGACATCCGCAACGTCCGTCCCGCCGCGCCGCCCGACATGAACCACCACGATCAGGCGCTGCCCGCATACACCACGCCAGCGGACGCGACCACGGTCCGTCGCACGTTTCGCGGGTGCGGGGTCGCGCCGGGGCCGTCCAATGGCGGCGTGGGGGAGCGTGGCGGCGCGATGGGCCGGCCGTGCGGTTCGTGGGTGGGGCGTCGCGCCTGGAACGTCGGCGCGATGGGTCGGCCGTGCGGTTGGCGGGTGCGGGGTCGCGCCTGGAACGTCGGCGCACGGGCCGGTCGGGTGGGCCGGGAATCGTGGGACTGTGCCGGTCCGGCGGCGCGCGGCGGCGGCACAATGGGGGAGTGCGCATCGCCTTTGCCGCTGACGACAGCAACGCGACCACCGAGGCCGTGATCGAGCACCTCGTGTCCGCCGGGCACGAGGTGATTCGCATTGCCGATGAGCCGTGGCCGGATCTCGGTGCCTGGGTCGGGCGGGCCGTTGTCGAGGGGCGGGCCGATCTCGGCGTGGTCATGTGCTGGACCGGCACCGGTACGGCGATCGCGGCCAACAAGGTGCCCGGGGCGCTCGCCGCCGTGGCGTGGGACCCGTGGGTGGCCCGCGGTGCGCGGCTGTGGAACGACGCGAACGTGCTCGCGATGAGCCTCAAGCGGCTCGCGCCCGACGTGGCGGTCGAGGTGCTGCGCGCCTTTTTGGAAGTACCGTCGCCGGATCCGGACGAAGCGGAGAACATCGCCCTGCTGAAGGGGTTCGACGCCGGTCGGTGACCAATCCGTTATCCGGTCAATGCGTCGCGGGGTGCAACCGCCCCGCGGAGCCCGGGGTCATTGGTCAGTGAACGGCGACGCACATCGCCGTCCACGCGACGCAGCGACCTGACGGCTCCGTCGACGCCCGACGACCCACCCGGTGGGCGTGGTGCATGCCCACGCCCGCGCACAGCGCTGTGCACAGTGGAGGGTCCATAGTGGACGTCGGCTGATTCGTGCTGCCCGCGTGTGCCCGAACCGATCCGCGGCACCACAACCGCGGCAGCCGGAAAGGTCCGACACGTGAATATGCGAGCAGGTGCGCTGGTGACCGGTGCGGTCACCGCGACCCTTGTGCTGTCCGCCTGCGGCGGCTCCAGCAGCGACGATACCAGCAAGAACGGTGCGCAGAAAGGCAGCGGCTACAACGCCGCCATCACCGATGTGCTCAACCCGTCAGACAAGAAGGGCGGCACGCTCAAGCTCACCATCCACGACACTCCCGACTCGCTGGACCCGGCGATCGCGTACTACGCGCAGGAGTGGAACTTCATGAAAGGCTACTTCGTCCGCGCGCTACTGACCAACGAGGCCAAGCCCGGCGTCGACGGGCTGAAACTGGTGCCGGACCTGGCCGCGGCCATGCCATCCATTGAGGACGGTGGCAAGAAGTACACCTTCAAGCTCAAGCCGGGCGTGAAGTTCGAGGACGGCAGGCCGATCACCTCGAAGGACATCAAGTACGGCATCGAGCGCATCTTCGCCCTCGAGGTCATCAACGCCGGCCCGAAGTACCTCATCGACGTGCTCGACGAGGGCCAGCAGTACCCGGGGGTGTACAAGGACAGCGACCCGGACAAGCTCGGCCTGGCCTCGGTGCAGACGCCCGACGACAGCACGATCGCGTTCACCCTGAAGCAGCCCAACAGCAACTTCCCCTACCTGCTGGCGATGCCGGCCGCGGGCCCGGTCCCGCGGGCGTCGGACACCGGCGACCAGTACGCCAACCACCCGGTCTCCTCGGGCCCGTACAAGTTCGAGTCGTACGACGTCGGCAAGAAGCTGGTTCTGGTCCGCAACGACCAGTGGGACCCGAGCACCGATTCGGTCCGAAAGGCGCTACCGGACCGGATCGAGGTCCTTTACGGTACGGCGGTCGAGGAGATCGACAACGAACTGCTCTCCGGCGAGGTCGACCTCGACATCGCCCAGACCGGCGTCCAGCCCGGCACGCAGGCGAAGGTGCTGCTCAACCCGGACCAGAAGAAGAACGCCGACGCGCCCGTCACCGGGTTCATCCGGTACGTCGCCATCAACACCAAGGTCGCGCCGTTCGACAACATTCACTGCCGCAAGGCCGTGCAGTACGCGACCGACAAGGTCGCCCTGCAGACCGCCCGCGGCGGCGCGGAGGCCGGCGGCGACATCGCCACCAACATGCTGCCGCCGACGATCGCCGGCCACGACGACGCCGACGACGTCTTCAACACCAAGTCGGGCCATCCGCAGATCGACAAGGCCAAGGAGGAGCTCGTCGCCTGCGGCAATCCCGACGGTTTCGACACGGTCATCGCGACCCGCAACTCCGGCAAGGAACCGAAGACGGCCGAGGCGCTGCAGCAGTCCCTGGCCGCGGTCGGCATCAGGGCCCGGCTCGACCCGCAGGACGCGTCGCTGTACTTCCGGTCCATCATCGGTTCACCGTCCAATGTGCACGCCAAGGGTTACGGTCTGATGATGGCCGGCTGGGGCGCGGACTACCCGACGGCCGGCGGCTTCCTGCAGGTGATCGTCGACAGCCGGGCCATCTCGGACTCGGGCAACAACAACTACGCCGAGCTGTCCGATCCGGCCATCGACAAGCTGATCGACCAGGCCGGCGCCGAGGCGGACCCGGCCAAGAACGCCGACCTGTGGAAGCAGATCAACAAGCTGGTCTCGGAGACGGCGACGTACATGCCGTTCACCTATGACAAGGCGCTCAACCTGCGCAACCCGCGGCTGACCAACGTGTTCGTCACCCAGTACTACGGGATGTACGACTTCGGCAGCCTGGGCGTCATGAGCTGACCGCTTCGGGAGTGCCCGGGCCGGCGAGGGACGGTCCCGGGCACAGCGGTGACGCGGCCGGCCGTTCTTCCTCCTTGGGACGCCCGGCCGCGTCCGGCCCGGGTCCGTGGCCCGACGGACCCGGGCCGCTACCGCCGGGGCCGGGTCCGGAGCCGGGCGTCGTCCATGGCCTGGCGGTCCCGGGCCGCTACCGCCGGGGCCGGGTCCGGAGCCAGGCGTCGTCCATGGCCCAACGGTCCCGGGCCGCTACCGCCGGGGCCGGGTCCGGAGCCGGGCGTCAGCTCCGGTGGCGCGGCGCCGCTTGGTCTTGGCACCGCGGACCTGGCAGGGAGGGCCGTCAAGGCCCGACCGGTGTCTGGCGGGAGCAACGGTCGTCAGTTGCACGGACCCGAGTCCGCACAAGATTAATACCGGACGATGAGCGCGATCCGCTCGTCGGCGGCGAGGCTGCCGTCGCCGACAAAGGTCACCTCGCCGCCCTGGCGGGCGACCGATTCCACAATGTCGTCGACCGCGTCGTCGACCAGGACGTGCGGTGCGCCCTGATGTGGTTCCTGGTCCGGTGGGTGCAGGTGGTCCTCGTGGACCCAGGCGGCGGTGTGGTAGGTCTCCTCGACCAGCAAATGGGCGCCGCGACCCTGGCGCGCCAGAGCCCAGACCTCGGCCAGCCCGGAGGCGAAACGGTTCGCGCCGCGGGACGCGTCGAGCGCCTCCAGGGCGACCACCTGCTGCATGGTCGTGTAGGCGGCCAGCCGCGGGCCGAGCAATTGGTACACCTCGTGCGCGCCGGCGTGGTCGTAGTTGCCGGCCACCGTTCCGGCAAACGGTCTGCCCCACTCCTCGGCGAAGTAGGCCAGATACCGTTCGACGCCGAGGACGAAGACCGGACGGGTGTCGAGGTTGTCGATGCGGGTCAGGGCGGTGGCGATGTCGCGGAAGAACTGGCGGTGCCGCTCGGCCTCGTGCTTGCTGGGCTCCTGACCGTAGTCGCGGGGCAGGCCGACCAGGCCGCCGGGACCCTCGTGCGTGAACGGGAAACCGTGCGAGTGAACCTCGACCAATTCGGCGCCGTCGCCGCTCCACAGCCGGGTCGGCTGCTCGGAGAGCACCAGCGCCCAGTACCGGTGGTGCCGGGCCGCGTCGGCGACCACGTCCCGGACCTCGTACGTGTCGGCGATGACCACGCGTTCCTGGACCGGGCTCTCCAGCAGGCGGACGTGCACCTGACCGGGCGACGCGAACAGTGCCAGCCCCTCGCCGGTGTGCCGCATGTCGACGTGCTCGGCGGCGTCGGCGATCTCGTCGTACACCTGGTTCGCCACGTCGCGCGGAACGGTCTCGTCGGTCTCCAGCCGGCGCCGGGCCTCCGACAGCAGGTTGCGCAGCCGAATCGGATCCTGCTGGTTCGCCGGTGCCGTGCGGTGGGTCGGCATCAGCAGCGAGACCGCCGGGTACCCGCTGGGGGTGAGCTTCGCCAGATCCTTCACGGTCATGCGTCCAACGTGTCCCCCGGAAACGCCGGGCAGACTCGCCCGCCGGGGGTGAGCGGGAATATCGGTCCGGTCCCGGCGGTTCGGTGGAGCGATTGGAGGCTCCGATGAAGGTGCGTAACTCGCTTCGGTCGCTGAAGAACAAGCCGGGTTCGGTTGTGGTCCGCCGCCGCGGCCGGACGGTCGTGGTGAACCGGACCAATCCGCGCTGGTCTTCTCGCCAGGGCTAAATATCGCAGATTGTTGTTTTGTCTGGGTCGGTGCTGGCGAAGCTCGACCGGGAACGGGCCCGGCTGCCCCGAACGGGCGGCCGGGCCTTGCCACGTCCGCGGTTGCGCCGGCCGCATCACGCAGCGAACGAATCGCTCCGTGATCATGCGGCTCTCGCCGGCGCGTAGCGGGTTTGCCATGATCGCGGAGACATATGGTACCTATGGGTACATAGTCCTTCCGTGATCATGGAAAACGCGTGGTACGGGCGGCGACTTCGGCATGATCGCGGAGAGTTCCGGTCCCGGTGCCCCGGGCCGGCGAGCTGGTGGCCCACGGTGGCCCCGCCGGGCCGCGGCCATCATCGTCTCCGCGGTGCGGAGAGGCGCTGCGGGCGTTCGGCGGTGGTCAGGTCCGCCGGGCTGAGCATGGCGAGCTTGTCGGCGTCGGCCGTGCCGGGCGGCCGGGGCGGTGAATATCACGACCCGCAGGTCGTCGCCGTGGACGCTGACCGACGACATGGGCAAACTCGCCGGGTGGGCGGCCGGCACCTTCCGGGACCGGTGCGAGCGCGACGCCGCCGTCGAGGTCGGCGGGCGGCGGCTGCGGCCGGGGCGGCGGGTGTTGCCGCTGACGCACACGGCGAACGAGGCGCACGGCGGGTTCGACCTCGACCGGCCGGAGCCGGTCGGGCAGCGGCAGCTCCGGTTCGGTGCCGGCCGTCATTTCTGCCTCGGCGCGCCGGTCGGGCGGAGGTGGCCTGCCTGGTGGCGGCGCTGCTGAGGGCCGGAGGGCCGTGGCGGGTCGTCGAGCGGAGCGCTGATCCCGGCGTACCACCGGCTGATGATCGAACTGGTCTGAGCGGGCCGCGGCCGTCAGAGGCGCAGCTGGGCGATGAAGGCCGCCGCGGCCTCCTTGTCATCGCGCGGCTCCGGCGCGAAGTGCGCGATGAACGCGTGCTGGAAGCAGGCGCCGAGCACCAGGCCGGCCAGGGCCTCCGGGTCGGCGTCCGCGGCGATGCGGCCCAGCGCCTGCTCCGCCCGCAGGTAGGCGGCGAGGCCCTCGTTGGCCAGGTGCGGGCCCAGGCGCTGGGCGCGCAGCCGCTCGCGGTGCGCGGCGACGATCGCCGGGTCGGAGAAGATCGAGGCGAACATCGGGAACCCGTCCCGGTAGAAGGTGATGCAGACCGTCGCCAGCTCGGCGAGGATTTCGCGGACCGAACCGGTCCCGGCCCGGGCCGGCAGGGTCTGCAGCAGCGGGATGAACTGCGGCGCCCGCTCGTGCAGCACCGCGACCATCAGCTCCAGCTTGTCGCGGAAGTGCTTGTAGAGCGTCGCCTCGGAGAAGCCGGCCGCCCGCGCGATCTCCTTGGTGGTGACGTTGGCCAGGCCGCGCTCCCGCAGCACGCGCGCGGCCGCGTCGAGGATCACGTCACGCGTGGCCACGGCGGCCCTTCCGGAAGCTCGGCACGTGTGCCATTGTAGGGGTTAGTAAGTACTTACTAACGCTTGGGGGGACAGGGCCATGAAGCTCACCGTGTTCGGCGCGACCGGCGGCATCGGCCGGCAGCTCATCCGCCAGGGCCTGGACCGTGGCCACGAGATGACGGCGGTGACCCGCCGCCCGGCCGGCGACCTGGGCTGCGAGGTGGTGGTCGCCCCGCTCGACGACGCCGAGGCCCTGGCCGGAGCCGTCGCCGGCCGCGACGCCGTGCTGTCGGCGCTCGGCATCCGCGTGCCGGAGATGAGGGCGAGGCGGGCCAAGGACAAGGCCGCCCGCAGTACCGTCCAGGCCGACGGCGCCCGCGCCCAGGTCGCCGCCATGCAGGCCACCGGCGTCCGCCGCCTGATCACCGTCGACGCCTCCGGCCGGGTCGCGGACGAGGGCGACGGCCCGGTCATGCGCCTGATCGCCAAGCCCCTGGTGCAACGCGTGCTGCGCGAGGGCTTCGAGGACCTCGCCGCGGCCGAGGCGATCCTGCGCGCGAGCGACCTGGACTGGACCCTGATCGCCCCGCCCCGGCTGACCGACGGGCCGCACCGGGCGTACCGCACCGTCCTGGACATCAACGTGCGCGGCGGCCGCCTCCTGTCCCGCGCCGACGTCGCCGACGCCATGTTCCGCGCCCTGGAGGAGCCGACCTGGATCCACCGCCGGGTCAACATCGCCTACTGATGCGGTAGAAGGGAGGGGTTGGAAACCGATCAACCCCCGGGAGGGCCCATGTCGCTCGACGTCGTTGCGCTGCGGCGGGAGTTTCCGTCGCTTCGGTCCGGGATTGCGCACTTCGACGGGCCCGGTGGGACGCAGACGCCCGAGGTGGTGGCGGCGGCCGTCGCGGCGGTGCTGACCGGGCCGCTGTCCAACCGGGGGCGGGTGGTGGCGTCGGAGGTCAACGCCGACCGGGCCGTCGCCGCGTTCCGGCAGGCCTACGCCGACCTGCTCGGGGTGCCGGCCGGTGGGATCGTCCACGGGCGCAGCGCCACGCAGCTGACGTACGACTTCTCCCGGGCGCTGGCCAAGGACTGGCGGGTCGGGGACGAGGTGGTGGTCAGCCGGCTCGACCACGACGCGAACGTCCGGCCGTGGGTGCAGGCGGCGACCGCCAAGGGTGCGGAGGTCCGCTGGATCGACTTCGACCCGGCGACCTCGGAGCTCGACCTGGGCAGCGTCGAGGCGGTCATCACCCCGCGGACCCGGCTGGTGGCGATCACCGCCGCCTCCAACCTCATCGGCACCCGGCCGCCGGTGCGGGCCGTCGCCGACGTCGCGCACGCCGCCGGGGCGCTGGTGTACGTCGACGGCGTGCACTACGCCGCGCACCAGGCCGTCGACGTGCCCGCGCTCGGGGCCGACCTGTTCGTCTGCTCGCCGTACAAGTTCCTCGGGCCGCACTGCGGGGTGCTCGCCGCCGATCCGGGGCTGCTGGAGACGCTCCGGCCGGACAAGCTCGTCCCGTCCACCGACGCCGTGCCCGAGCGGTTCGAGCTGGGCACGTTGCCGTACGAGGTGATGGCCGGCGCCACGGCCGCCGTCGACTTCCTGGCCGGCCTCGCGCCCGGTGCCGGCGGCGACCGGCGGTCGCGGCTGCGCGCCGCCATGCACGCCGTCGACGAGCACGAGCGGCGCCTGCTGGGGATGCTCGAGGCCGGCCTGGCCGAGCTCGGCCCCGCCGTCGTGGTCCACTCGCGCGCCGCCGAGCGGACGCCGACGCTGCTGCTGACGCTGCCCGGGCGGGCGACCTGGGACGCGTACGAGTTCCTGGCCCGCCGCGACGTGCTGGCCCCGGCCGGCTCCTTCTACGCCTACGAGCCGTTCCGCCGCCTCGGCCTGGACGACCCGCACGGGCTGCGGCTGGGGCTGGCCCCCTACACCGACGACAGCGACGTCGCCCGCGTGCTCGACGGCCTCGCGGCGTTGCTCAAGACAGCGTCCGCGTGATGGCCCGCGCCGTCCGCTCGTCGGCGGCGACCAGGATGCGCAGCCGCAGCCACGGCTGATGGGCCGGGCGGGTCTGCGTGGCCAGCAGCGACAGCCGCCCGAGCCGGCGGTGCACGATGCGCTTGTGGGCCGGCTCCAGCACCTGGACGTGGTGCTCGTCCCACCAGGCCCGGAACGTCTCGCTGCGCCCGGTCAGCTCGTCGACCAGGGCCGCGTAGGCCGGGTCGTCGAGGTGCCGCGCGTACTCGGTACGGAAGTCCTGCAGGTTGGCCCGGGCGGTCGGCGCCCACGACTCGTGGCCGCGGTCCCACGAGCTGTCGAAGAACCACCGCAGCAGGTTGCGCTCCCGCGGCGGCCGGGTCAGCAGATCGCCCATGATCGGCGGCTGGGTCGCCGCCGAGCTCGCCCTGCTGGGCAGCCCCCGGGTCAGCGGGGCGGTGCTGGTCGACGCGGTCGGCATCGACGCGCCCGGCGAGCCGATCGCCGACATCTCCGGGCTCACCGCGGCGCAGCTGGCCGCCCTGACCTTCTACGAGCCCGAGCGCTTCCCGCCGGACCCGTCCCGGCCCGGCCCCGACCTGTCGGCGCTGGCCGCATACACCGGCATGACGATGGCCGACCCGACGCTGCGCGACCGGCTCGGCGGCCTCGACCTGCCCATCCACGTCATCTGGGGCGCCGCCGACGGCATCGCCGGCCCCGGCTACGGCCAGGCCTACGCCAAGGCCATCCCCGGCGCCCGCTTCTCGCTCATCCCCGTAGCCGGCCACCTGCCGCAGATCGAGGCGCCCGAGCAGCTGCTCGAGACCATCGGGAGCGCGACATGACCACCGACCTCACCGTGACCCGGATCGCGCACAGCTGCCCCATCACCTACGTCATCCAGGGCGGCGACCGCACCGTCTGGTTCGGCGGCGACACGCTGAAGATCCCCGAGCTGGACACGCTGCCGGACCGGTTCGGCCGCTTCGACCTGGCCCTGTTCCCGACCAACGGGCTGCGCATCCGCCCGCTGGGCGGCCGGCAGGTCGTCATGAGCGCGACCGAGGCGGCGGAGCTCGCCGCGACGCTGCGCCCCACGGTGGCGGTGCCGCACCACTACGCCTTCACCAGCGGCTGGCTCGGCAACCGGCAGATCACCCAGGGCGAGCGCGAGCCGCTGCGGTTCGCCGGCGCCGTCGCGGCGCTCGCCCCGGACACGATCGTCCGGGTCGTGCTCCCCGGCCAGCCGGTGCGCGTGCCGTGAGCGACTACCGGCCCGAGCTCCCCGGCGACCTCCCGCCCGGGGAGCGGCCGATGCTCGAGCACGTGCGCACGTTCTTCAGCGCGCTGGCCCGGTTCAGCACGGCGGACAGCGCCAAGGGCCTGGTCCAGCTGGTGGAGCTGCCCGTGCCCTGACCGCGACGATCACCCCGCGTCCCGCGGCCCTCACCCGGAGGCGCCACCCCACGGCGTGAGTTGAGTCACCAGCCGTTGGCTGATCTTGCCACGTGTGCAAGTTTGACCTGTGGTAAGCCGTCAGGTAACGGGGATGTTGCACGTCTGAAGCGGACGTCGCACGACGGTGAGGTGGTCGAATTGGGACGCGGGGGATCGGCACGAACAACACCCGTCGGCTGGGCGGCGCACCGGCGGGCGGTGGACACGCTGCGCGCCTCCTACGCCGCCATTCCGCCCGGCGACACCGTGCGGCTGGCGAAGAAGACCTCGAACCTGTTCCGGCCGCGCGCCGAGGTCCAGCACGGCCTCGACGTGAGCGGCCTGGCCGGGGTGATCGAGGTCGACCCGGCCGGGCGCACCGCCGAGGTGCAGGGCATGTGCACCTACGAGGACCTGGTCGACGCCACCCTGCCGCACGGGCTGATGCCGGCGGTGGTGCCGCAGCTGCGCACGATCACGCTGGGCGGCGCGGTCAGCGGCCTGGGCATCGAGGCCACCTCGTTCCGCCACGGGCTGCCGCACGAGTCGGTGCTGGAGATGGACATCCTCACCGGCGCCGGCGAGCTGCTCACCGTGCGCCCCGGCGACGACGAGCACGCCGAGCTCTTCTCGGCGTTCCCCAACTCGATGGGCAGCCTCGGCTACGCCGCCCGGCTGCGCATCGAGCTGATGCCGATCGGCGCCGCCGTGCAGCTGTCCAACGTGCGCTTCGACGACGTCGACGAGCTGCTCGGCGTCATCGGCGAGGTGATGAAGACCGGCGAGCACGACGGCCGGCCGGTCGACGTCATGGACGGCGTCGTGTTCCGCCCCGGCGAGTCCTACCTCGTGCTGGGCTCGTTCACCGACACGCCCGGCCCCACCAGCGACTACACCGGGCAGGACATCTACTACCAGTCGCTGCGCGCGAAGGCCACCGACCGGCTCAGCGCCTACGACTACCTCTGGCGGTGGGACACCGACTGGTTCTGGTGCTCCGCCGCGTTCGGCGCGCAGGTCCCCGCCGTGCGCCGGGTCTGGCCCAGGCGATATCGGCGCTCCGACGTGTACCACCGCATCGTCCGCCTCGAGAACCGCTACGGCGTCGCCGCCCGGGTCGGCCGCTGGCGGGGCCAGCCGGACAACGAGCGGGTCGTGCAGGACGTCGAGATGCCACTGGAGCGCACCGGCGACTTCCTGCGGTGGTTCGCCCGCGAGGTGCCGATGTCCCCGCTCTGGCTGTGCCCGCTGCGCCTGCGCGAGCGCGAGTGGCCCCTCTATCCGATGCATTTCGGTCAGGGGTACGTCAACGTCGGCTTCTGGGGCACCGTTCCGATCGCGGACGGCGCCGCCGACGGCGACGTCAACCGGGCCATCGAGGCCAAGGTCTTCGAGCTCGGCGGCCACAAATCCCTGTACTCCGACGCCTACTACGACCGGGAGACCTTCGACCGGCTCTACGGCGGCCCCGCCTACCAGGCCGCCAAGGACCGCTACGACCCCGATCACCGACTGACCGACCTCTACGACAAGGTTGTGGGGCGCAGATGACCAGCACCTACCGTTCCGGAAGCACGCACGGATCCGTTCCCGGCCGGCCCCGCCGACGGCCTCCCGTGCCCACCGTCGCCGACATCGTCAGCGCCGTGACCATCGGCGAGCCGAAGGTCCGCATCACCGCCTACGACGGCAGCGCGATCGGCCCCGAGGACGCCTCGATCGGGCTGCACGTCGCCTCCGAGCGTGGCCTGTCCTACGTGCTCACCGCCCCCGGCGATCTCGGCATGGCCCGCGCCTACGTGAGCGGCGAGCTCGAGGTGCGCGGCGTGCACCCCGGCGACCCCTACGAGGCCCTCAGGCAGCTCGGCACCGGCCTGCAGGTGCACCTGCCGTCCCCCGCCGAGGCGCTGCGGCTGGTCCGCGGCCTGGGCTGGGAGCGGCTGCGCCCGCCGCCGCCCCCGCCGCAGGAGGCCACCCCGGCGTGGCGGCGCACCCTGGCCGGCCTGGGCCTGCGCCACGCCCGCGGGCGCGACGCCGAGGCGATCCACCACCACTACGACGTGTCGAACCGGTTCTACGAGATGGTGCTCGGCCCGTCGATGACGTACACCTGCGCGGTCTTCCGCTCCGAGACCGACACTCTCGAACAGGCCCAGGCGAACAAATACGACCTGGTCGCCGGCAAGCTCGCCCTCAAGCCGGGCCAGCGGCTGCTCGACGTCGGCTGCGGCTGGGGCGGGATGGTGCGGCACGCGGCCCGCGAATACGGCGTGCGCGCCCTCGGCGTCACCCTGTCGAAGGAGCAGGCGGCCTGGGCCCAGGCGGCGATCGAGCGCGAGGGCCTCGGCCACCTCGCCGAGGTGCGCTACCTGGACTACCGCGACGCGCCGCTGGAGCACTTCGACGCGGTCAGCTCGATCGGCCTCACCGAGCACATCGGGGTCAGGAACTATCCGCGGTACTTCCAGGCGCTCCGCGATCGGCTCAAGCCCGGCGGCCGGCTGCTCAACCACTGCATCACCCGCCCCGACAACCGGGCCTCCCACAAGCCCGGCGCCTTCATCGACCGGTACGTCTTCCCCGACGGCGAGCTGGCCTCGCCCGGCCGGCTGGTCAGCGCCGTGCACGACGGCGCCTTCGAGGTGCAGCACGAGGAGAACCTGCGGCTGCACTACGCGCTCACCCTCACCGGGTGGAACCGCAACCTGGTCGAGAACTGGGACGCCTGCCTCGGCGAGGTCGGGATCGGCACCGCCCGGGTCTGGGGCCTGTACATGGCCGGCTCGCGGCTCGCCTTCGAGCGCAACGAGATCCAGCTGCACCAGATCCTGGCCACGAAGACCACCAAGGACGGCGTGTCGTCCTACCCGTTGCGGCCCGACTGGACCGCCTGATCCGGGTTCGTACCGGGCGCCGCCGGTTCCGGCCGGCGGCGCCCGGGCTGTCCGAATTGTTCCTCACGGCTTTCTCTCAGGGAGAATCCAGTTTCGCGGAAGCTCAGGTGTGCAATCTGGACACCATGAGTGACCAGGACCGCGCACCGCACGACCCCGAGGCACCCGCCGCCTCGGCGCACTCACCGTTCCCGCCGGCCGCACCGGAGCCCGCCGCGCCATCGCAGCCGTCGCCGACGGCGTCCTGGCCCCCGCCCGCGCAGCCCGCCCCGTCGTCCGCCCCGCCCGCCCCATCTGCGTCGGCCCAGTCCGCCGCTGCCTCGGCCCAGCCCGGCTCGGCTTCCGCGGGGCCCGGTTCCGGTTCGGCCTGGCCTGCCCCGTCGCCGGCTCAGCCCGCCTCTGCCCCGCCTCAGTCCGGCTCTTCGTCGGCCTGGCCTGCCCCGTCGTCGGCCCAGGCCGGCTCGGCTTCCGCGCAGCCCGGTTCCGCTTCGGCCTGGCCCGCGCCGTCGGCGGCCCAGCCCGGATCGGGGGGTTCATCCGGTTTCCAGGCCGGCTCGGGGCCTTCGTCCGGTTCGCCTGTCTGGCCTGGTTCGTCCGGGCCTTCCGGGTTTTCGGCCTGGCCGCCGCCGTCCGCTTCCGCGCCGGCTTCCGGCGCTCCGACCTCGGGCTTCCCGGCGTCCGGGGCGCCGGCTTCGGGCTATCCAGCCTCGGGCTACCCGGCTTCCGGGGTGCCGGCGACCGGTGTTCCCGGCTCGGGGGCGCCCGCCGGGTCGCCGTGGAGCCGGCCCGCCACGAACGGTCACTCGCTCGGCGGTGCGGGGAACTCGGCGACGCAGCAGCTCGGCACGGTCGGGACCAGCACCGCCTCGTTCCCCACGACGCCGTTGTCGGCGCAGGGTTCGTACCCCCAAACCGGAAATGTCGGTTATGGACAGCCCGGTCTGCCTTATGGCGCCGTTGGGGGACCCGGCTACCCGCCGCCTCCTGGCCAGCCGGGCTACGGGCAACCGGGCTACGGCCAGCCGGGGAACCGTCCGGGACGCGGCGGGCGGGTCGCGCTCATCGCCGTGTTCGCGATCGTTCTCGCCGTCGTCTCCGCCTTCGGCGGCGGCCTGGTCGCCACCCAGCTCGCCGACGACCGCCCGGCCGCCGCGCCGACCGTCGTCACCCGCGACCCCGCCCCGAACCTGGACCGCTCCTCCGTCGGCGCGGTGGCCGACAAGGTGCTGCCCAGCGTCGTGGACATCAGCACCGGTGAGGCCGAGGGCTCCGGCGTGATCATGACCGCCGACGGCCAGGTCGTCACCAACAACCACGTCGTGGAGGGCGCCCGCCAGCTCACCGTCACGTTCAGCACCGGCAAGACCGCCCCGGCCACGGTCGTCGGCACCGACCCGGCCGGCGACATCGCGGTGATCAAGGTGCAGGGCGTGTCCGGCCTGACCCCGGCGAAGTTCGGCGACAGCGACGCGCTGCGCGTCGGCGACACCGTGCTCGCCGTCGGCAGCCCGCTCGGCCTGCAGGGCTCGGTGACCGCGGGCATCGTGAGCGCGCTGCACCGCACGATCTCCGGCGAGCAGGGCGGCAAGTCGATCGCCGACGCCATCCAGACCGACGCCGCGATCAACCCGGGCAACTCCGGCGGCGCCCTGGTCAACCTCAACGGCGAGGTGGTCGGGATCAACACCGCGATCGCCACCGCCGGCCAGAACAGCAACGGCAACATCGGCGTCGGCTTCGCCATCTCCGCCAACCGCGCCCGCTCCTCCGCCGACCAGCTGGCCAAGGGCGGCAAGGTCAGCCACCCGTACCTCGGCGTGCAGCTCACCGACGGCACCAACGGCGCCCTGATCGGCGGCGTGGTCGCCGGCGGCCCGGCCGACAAGGCGGGCCTGAAGACCGGCGACACCGTGACGAAGTTCGGCTCGTCCACCATCACCGACGCGACCTCGCTGATCAACGCGGTCCAGGCCGCCAAGGCGGGCGACCAGGTGCCGGTCACCATCGACCGCAACGGCAGCACCCAGTCCATCACGGTGACCCTGGGCGAGACCCCGTAACCAAGCTCGATTCCCCTCTCGCAGCAGCGGCCCGCGTTCGCCACACGCGGGCCGCTGCGCCGTCTTGGGGCCCGTTCCGATCTCGCCCGGTGCTCCATGATCCACACGTGGTTGACCTGCTGATTCGTGACGAGACGGCGGCCGGGCGGGCGCCGGGCGGCTGGGTGGTGCCCGGCCTGCCGGACACGATCACCGCCCCGGGAACCGGCACCGCTGGCCGCCTTGCCCGCCGGCGACCAAGCGGTGCCCGGCCGCCGCGTCCCAACGCCCCGGGTCGGGCACGATCGGCGATCACGTCCTGCACGTCGGGCGGCTGCACGCCGCGGGTCCCGGCGCAGGGACCGGAAGTCTCCGTGATCTGTGCAGCCCGGCATCGACACCAACGGTTTTTCATGATCACGGAGCGCTGATGTACCCCCGTGTACCGCAAGTCTCCGGGATCATGGCAAACCCGTGGTGCGGTCAGCGCGGGCGTCATGATCACGGAGACATACGTCCGGCCCGGCCGCGCGGATCGGCGGTTGCGCCCGCCGGGTGCGACATCCGCACCGGTCGGCCGCGCCGCCCCGGGTCGGCGTCGATGATCGCTTGTGCGCCGCGACACCATCACCGACCCGGTTATCGTCCGTCCCTAGCCGGGGCGGTGGCGGCGCCACTCCTCGTAGGCGGCGACGGCGGTCGGCAAGGTGGGATAGAAGCGGTCGGCGCCGACCGAGGCGGTGAGGCCGAACGCGTCGAGCTGGTCCTGCAGGTCGCGTTTGACGCGGGCCAGCGCGAACACGACCCCGCGCCGGGCCAGCTCGGCGCGGACGCCGTCGAGCGCCTCCAGCGCGGTGATGTCGACCTCGACGTTGGCCTCCATGTTGAGCAGGAACCAGTCGATCGGGGCGCGCGAGGCCGCGGCGAGCGCCCGGCGCCGGAAGTCCTCGGCGTTGGCGAAGAACAAGGGGGAGTCGTACCGGTACACCAGCAGACCGGGAATGGTCTTCGCCTGCGGGTAATCGTCGATGTCGTGCATGCCGGCCAGATCCGGCACCAGACCCTCGATCGCGTCGTGCGGCCGGGCGACCCGGCGCAGCAGGTCGGCCACGGACAGCCCGATGGCCAGCAGCACCCCGTAGAGGATGTCGAGCACCAGCACGCCGGCGAACGTCGCCAGGGCGAGCAGCAGCTCGCTGCGCCGGAACGCGGCCAGGCGCCGGAACCCCGCGACGTCGATCAGTTGTACCGCGGCGTAGACCACGAGCGCGCCGAGTGCCGCGACCGGGAACAGCTCGAGCAGCGGCCCGGCGAACAGCAGCACGCCGACCACGGCCACCAGCGAGACCAGCGAGGACAGCTGGGTGCGCCCGCCCGCGGCGAAGCCGATCGCGGTCCGGCTGCCGCTGCTGCTGATCGGGAAGCCCCGCAGGGCGCCGGTGGCCACGTTCGACACGCCGAGGGCGAGCAGCTCCTGGTTGACGTCGATGCGGTAGCCGCCGCGCGCGGCGAAGGAGCGCGCGGTGAGCACGGTGTCGGTGTACCCGACGACCATCAGCCCGATCGCCGGTAGCACCAGCCGGGTGAGGTCACCGGCTCCCGGCAGCGACGGCACGGGCAGCCCTTGCGGGATCGGCCCGACGACCGCGATGCCGTGCCCGCGCAGCCCGAACACGGCCACCGCCACGGTGGCCAGCAGCACGGCGAGCAGCGGCCCCGGCAGGTGCGGCAGCCGCCAGCGGGCCAGGAACAGCAGGGCCAGCACCACCAGCGAGAACACCAGCGTCGCCGGCCGCAGCCGGTCGAGCTGCCGCACGGCGGACAGCAGCTGCTCGACGAGCGTGTCGCCGGCCACCGGTATCCCGGTCACCTTGCCCAGCTGGCTGACGATCATGATCACCGCGACCCCGGCCAGGTACCCCACCAGGATCGGCTTCGACAGCAGGTCGGCCAGGAAGCCCAGCCGGGCGGCGTACGCGACCAGGCAGAGCACCCCGACGACCACGGCCAGCGCGGCGGCCAGCGCCGCGTAGCGGCCCGGGTTGCCGGCCGCGAGCGGGCCGACCACGGTGGCGGTCATCAGCGCGGTGGTCGACTCCGGCCCTACGGACAGGTGCCGCGAGGTGCCGAGCAGGGCATACGCGGCGAGCGGTGCGAGCATCGCCCACAGCCCCGCCACCGGCGGCAGGCCGGCGAGGGTCGAGTACGCCATCACCTGCGGCACCAGGTAGGCGGCCACGGTGAGCCCGGCCAGCGCGTCCCCGCGCAGCCAGGACTTCCGGTAGCCGCGGAACGCCGCGACGCCCGGCAACACCCGTCCCGCTCTGCTCATCAACCCACGATAGGGACCCCCTCGATGCCGGCGGGGCACGTGGAGCGGTCTGTGCTGCGCGGGGTGAGGTTCATCGCAGGGCCGTCCCGGGGGCGTGGTCCAGCAGCGGCAGTTCGTCGCGGGTGGGCAGGCCCTCCCAGTCGCCGCGGGTGGCCACCGCGAACGCGGCGGTGGTCACCGCGCGGTCCAGCCGGCCGCCCTGGTCGAGCCCGTCGAGCAGGCCGGAGAGCAGCCCGGCGACGAACGCGTCTCCGGCACCGACCGTGTCGACGACCGCCACCCGGCGGGCCGGGCGGTGCACGGCGCCGGTGGCGGTGTGACTGGTGGCGCCGTCCGCGCCGTGCTTGACCACGACCTCGCGGATCCCGGCCGCGAGCAGCGCCGGCACGTCCCCGACGAGCGCCACCTCGTCGTCGGACGCGACGAGCACGTCGACGCCGGCGAGCAGCGGCCGCAGGGCGGCGGTCGCGGCGGCGTCGGACCACAGCCGCCGTCGGTGGTTCACGTCGAGACACACCGTGGCGCCCGCGGCCCGGCCACGCCGGACCGCGGTGCGCACCGCCTCCGCCGGCCCGGCACCGAGCGCGCAGGTGATCCCGGTGACGTGCACGATCCGCGGCCCGCCCGCCTCGAACGCGGCGTCGGCGTCGGCGGCGGTCAGGGCCGAGCCCGCCGAGCCGGTGCGGTGGTAGGTGACCCGGTCGAGGCCGGGCAGCCGCGGCTCGAACAGGATCAGCCCGGTCGGCCGGTCACCGTCGACCCGGGACCAGGTCAGGTCGACCCCCTCGGCCAGCAGCGTGCGGCGAACCAGCGCGCCCGGCTCGTCGGCCCCGGTGACCCCGGCCCAGGCGACGCGGTGACCGAGCCGGGCCAGCCCGATCGCGACCGTGGACTCGGCGCCCGCCACCGACAGCCGCGCGGTCCCGCCGAGGCGGATCGCCCCATCCATCCGGAACGCCGCCATCGCCTCCCCGAGCGTGAGCGCGTCGACGGTCACGGCGCCGCCACCGCGGGCCCGGCACCGGCACCCACGCCGGCGCCGATGCCGATGCCGGCACCGGTCCTCGGGCCGTCGTCGGTGCAGATCGCGGCGATCGTCGTCATGGTGTTGCCACCGCGGCGAGGAAGGTGGTGGCCCGGTCGCGCAGGGCGGTCCGGGAGCCGCCGCGGAGGGCGTCACCGAGCAGCGGGGAGCCGACGCCGACGGCGACCGCGCCGCGGCGGAGATACTCGGTGGCCGCCGCCGCGTCGACGCCGCCGACCGGGACGAAGGGCGTGCCGGGGAACGGGTCGCGCAGCGCCGACAGGTATGCGGGGCCGCCCAGCGACGCCGGGAACAGCTTGATCGCGGCCGCCCCGGCGGCGCCGGCCTGGTAGACCTCGGTGGGGGTCAGCGCGCCGGCGAGGACGGGCGCCCCGGCCCCGATCACGCCGGGCGCGAGCGCGGGGGTCACCAGGAAGGCGGCCCCGGCGTCGGTGGCGGCGCGCGCGTCGGCCGGGGACAGGACCGTGCCGGCGCCGAGACCGAACCCGGGGCCGAGCTCGGCCCGGGCCCGCCGGATGACGCCGAGGGCGTCGGCGCCGGTCAGCGAGACCTCGATGAGCGCCACACCGGCGGCGGCCAGGGTCAGCACGGCGGTCAGCGCCGCGTCGGGGTCGGGGCCGCGCAGGATCGCCAGGAGGCGGTGGGTGCGCAGCTCGGCGAGCAGGTCCAACGGTGTCACCTCGCGCGTTCGGCGGTCAGGGTGAGCCGCCAGGCGACCGCGCCGCCGGCGGGGACGACGGCGACGGGCGCGTCCTCGGCCACGTCGAAGGCGGCGCCGAGCATCGGTTCGACGCCGATGCTGCGATACGGCTCCGGGGCGGGCCAGCCGCGCAGGTTGCGCCACAGCGCCGTCGAGAGCGGCTGGCCGTCGCACTCGAGGGCGAACGTCAGCCGGTCGGCGCCGTCGACCACGGTGCTGCGCGCGCAGCCGACCAGGATCGCGCCGACCGCCGTGCCGTCGTCGGGGCCGAGGCGGTCGAGCGGGGTCCCGGCCGGCGCCGGCCAGGGGCCTTCGGCGGGCGGGTCGGGGTCGGGGCGGTCGAGCGGGATCCCGGCCGGCGCCGGCCAGGGGCCGTCGGCGGGCGGGTCGGCGTCGGGGTAGACGCGGGTGCGGGTGCCGGCCGGCGCGTCGAGGCGGGCGGCGGGGGAGAGGTCGAGCAGGGCGTGGGCGGCCCATACGAACCGGAAGCCGGCCGGGGCGGAGAGCCGGTAGTCGGCGACGACGGCACCGGCGCGGTGCTCGATGTGCCGCCGCAGCACGAACCCCGGGGTCTCCACGACGAGCGCGGCCGGGTCGCCGTGGTCGGGGGTGTCCGGGCGCCAGGGGCGGGACCAGACGGCGCCGTGGTCGGGTCTGCCGCGCACGGTGGGCAGGCACTCCTCGAGGCCGCCCGCGTCGACGAACGGATCGCCGGGGCGGACGGTGTGGCGGCCGGGGGCGGGGCGGTGCCACAGCCACTCGCGGCCGCCGCCGGAGAGTGAGGTCCAGCGGCCGCCGTGGCCGGCGTCCCAGCGGGCGGTCAGCGGCACGGTCACCATTCGGCGAACGACCCGTCGGCGTGCTGCCAGATCGGATTGCGCCACGCGTGCGGGGTGCGGGCGGCGGCGCGGACCGCGGCCTCGTCGACGGTGATGCCCAGGCCGGGGCGGTCGAGGCGGGCGATGTGCCCGTCGGTGAAGCGCAGCGGCTCCGGGTCGACCAGGTAGTCGAGCAGGTCCGAGCTGCCCCGGTGGTAGTGGATGCCGATGCTCTGCTCCTGGATGAGGAAGTTGGGGGTCGCGAGCGCCACCTGCAGGCTGGCGGCGAGGGCGATCGGGCCGAGCGGGCAGTGCGGGGCCAGGACGGCGCCGTAGGTCTCGGCCAGGGCCGCGATCCGGCGCACCTCCGAGATGCCGCCGGCGTGGGAGAGGTCGGGCTGCACGACCGCGATCCCGGCCTGCAGCGGGGCGAGGAACTCGGCCCGGCCGTAGAGCCGCTCGCCGGTGGCGACCGGCACCGGCGAGCAGGTGACGATGTCGTGCAGGTGGTGGACCTGGTCGGGCAGGACCGGCTCCTCGACGAAGAACGGCCGGAGCGGGGCGAGCTCGGGCAGGATGCGGCGCACGGCGGCGGCGCCGGCCCGGCCGTGGAAGTCCAGGGCGATGTCCCGCTCGTCGCCCAGCGCCGTGCGGGCGGCGGCGACCCGCTTGACGATCGCGTCGATCTCGGCGGCGGTCGGGATCGCGGTGAGCCGGCCGGACGCGTTCATCTTGACGCCGGTGAGGCCGGCCGCGGCCTGCGCCGCCGCGGCCTCGGCGATCTCGGCGGGCTCGTCACCGCCGATCCAGGAATAGACCCGGACCCGGTCGCGCACCGGGCCGCCGAGCAGCGCGTGGACGGGCGCGCCGTAAGCCTGGCCGGCGATGTCCCACAGTGCCTGGTCGAGCCCGGCGACGGCGCTGGAGAGCACCGGGCCGCCGCGGTAGAAGCCGCCCTTGGTGAGCACCTGCCAGTGCTGCTCGATGCGCAGCGGATCCTGCCCGAGGAGATACTCGGCGAGCACCTCCACGGCGCTGCGCACCACCTCGGCGCGGCCCTCGACGACGGGCTCGCCCCAGCCGACGACGCCGTCGTCGGTCTCCACGCGGCAGAACAGCCAGCGGGGCGGGACGAGGAACGTCTCGATGCGCTCGATCTTCACCGGTGGTCCTTCGGTGCGCGGAGCTTCTCGACGTCACGGACGGCCTTGGCGAGCAGGTCGCGCATCGCGGACTCGGCCGCGGACTCGTTGCGGGACCGGATCGCGTCGACCACGGCACGGTGGCTGGGCACGGGGTCGTCGTGGGCGCCGCCGTGCACGAGGCGGTCGCGCTCGGCGAGGCCGGTCTCCATCACGACCTCCATGCGCACCAGCAGCTCGTTGTGGGTGGCCGACAGTAGCGCCCGGTGGAAGATGAGGTCGGCGGCGACGGCGTCGGCCGGGTGGCCGTGCGCGTCGATCATGGCTTTCAGCGCCTCCTCCAGGGCGCTGAAGTCCTCGTCGACGGCCCGGGACGCGGCCAGCCGGGCGGCGGCCGGCTCGATGATGCTGCGGACCTCGTGCAGCTTGTCCAGCAGTCGCGGATCGGCGCCCAGCTCGAACTGCCAGCGGATCACGTCGGCGTCGAGCAGGTGCCAGTCGGCCCGGGGCCGCACGAAGGTGCCGCGCTTCTGCCGGGCGTCGACGATGCCCTTGGCCGAGAGCACCTTGAGCGCCTCGCGCAGCGCGGTGAGGCTGACGTCGAGCTCCTCCTGCAGCGCCGTGAGGTTGAGCGTCTCGCCCTCGGCGATCTCGCCGGCCAGGATCCGGCGGGCGATCACCTCGACGGTCTGGCCGTGCACGCCGCGGCCCGCGTAGTTTGCCAAAGCTCCTCGCACCCTCTCGCTCGTCGTTGCCGATCCGTCACGCTGAGGTTTTCATCGCGGTCCAGCCGCCGTCCACCACCAGGCTCGCGCCGGTGACATAGGCGGCGTCGGGCGAGGCGAGGAAGGCGACGACGGCGGCGACCTCCTCGGGCGTGCCGAACCGCTTGGCAACAGTCTCGGCGATGCTGCGGCGACGGTCCTCCTCGCCGATGCCCTCCCAGGCGGGGGTGAGGATGGGGCCGGGCAGCACCGTGTTGACCCGCACGTCCGGGCCATACTCGACGGCGAGCTGCCGGCCGAGCGCGACGAGGCCGCCCTTCGCCGCGGCATATGCGGGGCGGCCGGGCAGGCCGACCAGGGCGTGCACGGACGACACCAGCACCACCGCGCCGCCGCGCTGCCGCAGGTCGGGCAGGCAGGCGCGCAGGCCGAGGAAGGCGCCGGTGAGGCTGACGGCGAGCTGATGGTCCCAGGAGGCGCGGCTGGTGCGGTGCGCGGGCGCGACCTCGACGGCATAGGCGTTGCTGACCAGGATGTCGACCGGCCCCAGCCCGGTGCGCACGGCGGCGGCCGCGGCGGCCCAGGCCTCTTCATCGGCGACATCGGCGACCACGGAGAGTGCCCGGGCTCCGCCGGCGGTCAGCTCGGCGGCGAGCGGGGCGGGATCCCGCACGTCCATGAGCCCGACCGCGGCGCCCTCGGCCGCGAGCCGGCGCGCGGCCGCCGCCCCGATGCCTCCGGTCGCACCGGTGACCAGCGCGGTCCTGCCCTCTAGTCGCCGCATGAGCCGATCCGTCTCCCGTGCGGGCCTCGCGTCGAGGCGCCGATTAACCATTAATTACGAATACATCTTGACAGCATCGGCGGCCTCGATGCAACCTCTTGATGACCCCGTTCACATGACCGACACCCCGCGATGTCACGCAGTGTGTCGCTGAGGAAGGGACACCCCTGTGAGCGACTTCGACCCCGGTCGCCGCCGATTCCTTGGACACCTCGGTCTGCTCGGCGTCGGCGCGCTCGGCGCCGGATCGTTATTGAGCGCCTGCGCCAGCTCCGCCAGCGGGCCGTCGGGCAAGGCCGCCGGCGCCGTCACCCTGCAGTCCAACCTGTCCTCCCCGCAGGCCAAGACCGCGATGGAGCAGCTGATCGCCGACTTCAACAAGCTCGGCAAGGGCACCGCCACACTCAACACCATCGCGTCGGAGACCTTCCGCACCCAGCTGCCGACCTACCTGACCTCCGCCAACCCGCCCGATCTCTACACCTGGTATGCGGGCTCGGTCGCCAACGACTACGCGAGCAAGGGCCTGCTGCTCGACGTCTCCGACGTGTGGCAGGACCTCGGCGACTACCCGGCCGCCCTGCGCACGCTGTCCACCGACAGCGGCGGCAAGCAGGTCTTCGTGCCGATGAACAACTACTGGTGGGGTTTCTTCTACCGCAAGTCCAACTTCGCCAAGTGGGGCGTGCAGGAGCCCAAGACCTGGGCCGACTTCGTCGCGCTCTGCCAGACCCTGCAGGGCAAGGGCATCCCGCCGATCGGCATCGGCCTTGGCGACACCCCCTGGGTCGCCTCCGCCTGGTTCGACTACCTCGACATCCGCATCAACGGCGCGCCCTTCCACCGCGAGTTGCTCGCCGGCAAGCAGCGCTTCGACGACCCGAAGGTCAAGGCGGTCTTCACCAGGTGGGCCGAGGTCCTGCCGTTCTTCGACCCCAAGGGCAAGGCATATCCGTTCCAGGAGGCCACCACCGCCCTGCTCGGCGGCAAGACCGGCATGTTCCTGATCGGCACCTTCTTCGCCGACGCCGCGCCCAAGGACGCCCTCGGCGACATCGACTTCTTCCGTTTCCCGGTCATCGATCCTTCGGTACCACTAGCAGAAGAGGCCCCGACCGACGGCTTCTTCGCCAGCGCGAAGTCCGCCAACCCGGCGGCCACCAAGGCGCTGCTGCGCTACTTCGCGAGCGTCGAGGCGCAGGAGACCTATATCAAGTCCAGCTCCGGCATCGTCCTGCCCGCCAACCCCAAGGCGAAGGCCGCCGACACGCCCCTGGTCGCCAAGGGCAAGGCGATGCTCGGCGAGGCCAAGGAGCTGACCCAGTTCTTCAACCGCGACTCCAGCGACGCCCTGCAGCCCACCGCCGACACGGCACTGACGAAGTTCATCGACAAGCCCGATCAGATCGACGCGATCCTGCGCGAGTGGCAGACCAGCGCCGACAAGGTCTTCAAGGGCTGACGTGACCGCACCCGCTACCGCGCTCCGACGGCGCCGGCCCGGGCACCTGCCGGGCCGGCCGCCGGGCGCCGACGTCCGCGCCGGCCGGCGGCGACGGTCCGGGCTGTCGCCGCTGCTCGCGGCGTTCGTCCTGGTGCCGTTCGCGATCGAGAGCATCTGGGTGTTCTGGCCGGCGCTGCAGGGCTTCTGGTTCTCGTTCACCCGCTGGGACGGGATGACCCCGCCGCGGTTCATCGGCATCGGCAACTACACCGAGCTGGCCGGCGACCCGACGTTCCGCGGCGCCCTGCTCAACACCGTCATCTGGCTGGTGCTCTTCGGCGGCCTGTCCGTGGTCGGCGGCTTCGGCATGGCCCTGCTACTGCAGCGCGACCGGCGCGGCGTCGGCTTCTACCGGGCCGCCCTGTTCACGCCGGTGGTGTTCTCGCTCGTCGTCACCGCCCTGGTGTGGCGGGTCTTCTACCAGCCCGACGGGCTCGCCGACACCATCCTGCGCGCCGTCGGGCTGGGCAGCCTCATCCGGCCGTGGCTGGCCGACCCGCAGACCGCGCTGTATGCGGTGATCCTGCCGGCGCTGTGGCGGCAGATCGGCTACGTGATGGTGCTCTACCTGGCCGGGCTCAAGGCCATCGACCCGGCCCTGCACGAGGCCGCCCGGGTCGACGGCGCGAGCGCCTGGCAGCGGCTGTGGCGGGTCACCGTGCCACAGCTCAGGGGCGTCAACGCGGTGGTGCTCTCCGTCATCGTCATCGACTCGCTGCGCTCGTTCGACATCGTGTGGTCGCTGACCCGCGGCGGGCCGTATCACTCCTCGGAGCTGCTGAGCACGTACATGTACTCCACCGCCTTCCAGGGCCTGCGGCTGGGCTACGCCTCCGCCATCGCGGTCGTCATCTTCGTGCTGGCCCTGGCCGTCATCCTCGGCTACCTCGTCCGCGCGTTCCGCGAGGAGGAATCATGAGCGGGCCGCGCGGCGCGCTGCGCACCGGCGCGTTCCACACCGCCATGGCGCTGCTGTCGGCGCTGTGGCTGGCGCCGGTGCTGTGGGTCGTGGTCATGTCCACCCGCACGTTCGACGACATCGCCGCCAACGGCGTGGGCAGCCTGCCGCACTCGTTCACGCTGTCCACCTACCGGCAGGCCTGGACCGACGGCGGGGAGCTGCAGGCCCTCGTCAACAGCCTGATCGTGACGGTGCCGTCGGTGGTGCTGACGCTCGCGCTGGCGGCCGTCGCCGCGTTCGCGCTCAGCCGGTATCGCATCCCGGGACGGCGCACCATCCTGCTGCTGATGCTCGCCGGCAACCTGCTGCCGCCCCAGATCCTGCTCATCCCGGTCGCCAAGTTCAGCGAGCTCACCGGCCTCTACGACACCCTGTGGGCGCTGATCGCCGTCCAGGTCGGCTTCGGGCTCGGCTTCTACACGTTCGTGCTGCACGGCTTCATGCGCGACCTGCCCGGCGAGATCCAGGAGGCGGCCACCATCGACGGCGCCGGGCCGGCGCAGATCTTCGCCCGGATCGTGCTGCCGCTGACCCGCCCGGCCCTGGCCGCGCTCGGCGCGCTGTCGTTCACCTGGATCTTCAACGACCTGCTGTGGGCGATCACCGTGCTGCGCACCGACACCAAAATGCCGGTCACCCCGGCGCTGCTCGGGCTGCAGGGCCAGTTCGTCTCCTCGTGGAGCGTCATCGCCGCCGGCACCGTCATCGCGGCGGTGCCGACGGTCGCGGTCTTCCTGCGCTTCCAGCGCCACTTCGTGTCGGGTCTGGCGATCGGGGCGGTCAAGTGATCGGGCGCTGGACGCTGCGCGGGGCCGCCAGCGAATACACCGTCGCCGTCCCCGATCACGGGCGGTGGCTCGAGCTGGTCGCCTGGGGGCCGCCCGGGGTGTCGGACGGCCCGTCGCCGGTCGCCTACGACGGGCCGGTGCCGTTCCTGACCGGGGGTGACGCGGCGCCGGTGGAGCACGCCACCGAGACCGGCCGCCCGTTCGCCGGCGCCGACCTGGTCGTCGGTTCCCGCGCGGCGCCGCGCTTCACCGGCGCGGACGCCGACGCCGACGGCGAGGGCGGGCACGCGCTGGCGGTCCGGTTCGCCGACGACGTCAACGGGCTGCGGGTCACGCTGCACTACCGCATCCCGCCCGGCACCGACGTGGTCGAGCGCTGGGTCGAGCTGGCCAACGACGGGCCCGAGCCGCTGCGGCTGGAGCGGGCCGGCTCGGCCGGGTTCAGCGTGCCCACCCCGCACGGCGCGCGAGTCAGCTACCAGTGGGGGCAGTGGGCGCAGGAGTTCCAGCTCGACCACGTCGACCTGGGCCACGGCGCGTTCTTGGTCGGCAGCGCCCAGGGCGTGCCCGGCCACCGCTATGCGCCCTGGCTGGCCGTGCGCGACCGGGGCGACGAGGCGCAGGCCTGGGGCTTCGCCCTCGCCTGGACCGGGTCGTGGGAGATCGAGGCCGAGCGCGACACCGGCGGACTCACCCGGGTGCGGGTCGGCCGGCGGCTCGTCGACGGGCCGCTCGAGCTCGCCCCCGGCGAGCGGCTCACGCTGCCCACCGCCGCCGGGGCGTTCAGCGCCGAGGGCCTCGCCGGGCTCGCCCGCGCCTGGCACGGCTACCAGCGGCGGCTGGCGGGGGAGCGGCTCGGGGCCCGGCCCGTGCTGTACAACTCCTGGGAAGCGACCTATTTCGCCGTCGACGCCGGCGGCCAGTTGGAGCTGGCCCGGATCGCGGCCGAAATCGGGGTCGAGACGTTCGTCGTCGACGACGGGTGGTTCACCGGCCGGGACGACGACACCGCGGGCCTGGGCGACTGGACGCCCGACCCGGCGAAGTTCCCGGGCGGCCTCGACGCGTTCGTCGCCGACGTGCGAGGGCTGGGGCTGCGGTTCGGGCTGTGGATCGAGCCGGAGTGCGTCAACCCGCGTTCCCGGCTCTACGCCGAGCACCCCGGCTGGGTGTATTCGGTCGACGGCCGGCCGCTGACCGAGATCCGCAACCAGTATCTGCTCGACCTCGGCCGCCCCGAGGTCGCCGAGTGGGTCCACGGCACCGTCGACGGCCTGCTGCGCAAGCACGCCATCGACTACCTCAAGTGGGACTTCAACCGGCCCCGCACCGAGGCCGGCCGGGCGGCGGACATCGACGGGGGCCACGTGACCAACCTGTATCGCGTCCTCGACGAGCTGCGGCGCGACCACCCGCACGTGCTCGTCGAGGCGTGCGCGGGCGGCGGCGCCCGGACCGACCTGGGCATGGCGGCCCGGGCCGACGTGTTCTGGCCCAGCGACAACACCGGCCCGCTGGACCGGCTGGCGATCCAGCACGGCTTCCTGCACGCCAACGCCCCGCACCTGCTGAGCTCCTGGGTGACCGACGCGCCCGGGCTGTTCGACCCGCGGCCGCGCTCGCTCGCGTTCCGCTTCGTCCTCGCCATGGCCGGCGTCCTCGGCGTCGGCGCCGACATCCGGCACTGGAGCGCCGGGCAGCGGGCCGAGGCGGCCGGCTGGATCCGGCGGTACAAGGAAATCCGCGACATCGTCGTGCACGGCAGCGTGCACCTCATCGGCGGGCCGGGCCAGGACCGGTGCGCCGTGCAATACACCGCGCCCGACGAGCGGACCGTGGTGGTGCTCGCCTGGCACACCGGCCGGCTCGACGGCGCCGGGCTGCTGCCCGCACGGCCGGTCCGGCTCCCGCTGCGCGGCCTCGCCCCGGCCGCCCGCTACCGCGCAGGAGAACGGCAGTTTTCGGGCAGTCACCTCGGCTCCGTCGGCCTGCCCGTGCAGTGGACCGCGACGCACGACGCCGACGCCGTCGTCCTGCACCGCATCGCCTAGGACAGGAGTAACCGCTATGCGCCTGATCCGTGCCGTGACCGCCCTTGCTCTCGCCGCCCTCGGACTCGTGGCCACCGCCGCGCCCGCGTCCGCCGCGCCGGCCGAGGACCAGGGCGCACCCGACTACTACGACAGCGGCCTCGCCCCGACGCCGTACATGGGCTGGAACACCTACTTCGGCCTGGGCGGCGACCCCACCGAGGCCGAGGTCCGCTCGGTCGCCGACTTCCTCGTCACCAGCGGCCTGCGCGACGCCGGATATCGGTATGTCTGGATCGACGGCAACTGGGCCGCGCCCACCCCGCGCGACGGCGCCGGCCGGCTCGTCGCCGACCCCGCCCGGTTCCCGGCCGGCATGGGCGCGCTCGCCGCCTACATCCACGCCCGCGGACTCAAGGCCGGCATCTACACCGACGCCGGGCCGTACATTCCCGGCCAGTGCGGCCTGGGCAGCGGCGGGCACTACGACGCCGACGTGCGCCAGTTCGCCGCCTGGGGCTTCGACGCGCTCAAGGCCGACTGGCTGTGCGGGCGGGCCGCCGGGCTCGACCCGGAGACGACGTTCCGCCAGCTCTCCGCGGCGGTGCGGCACTCGCCCCGGCCGATGCTGCTCAACATCTGCAACCCGGTCAGCAGCGACTGGGGCGGCGGGCCGTATACCCCGCAGCAGCTGTCGACGTGGAGCTACACCTACGCGCCGACGGTCGCCGACTCGTGGCGCACCTACACCGACGTCGGGCTGGTCGACCCGACGCCGCAGTGGCAGTACCAGTGGGTGCTGCGCAATATGGACGTCAACGCCTACCACCCGGCCGCGACCGGCCCCGGCCACTACAACGACCCCGACTACCTGGTGCCGATGCGGCCGATGCCGGGCGGCGGCTACGAGCTGACCTTCGACGAGTCCAGGACGCAGCTGGGCATGTGGGCGATGATGGCCGCGCCGCTGATCATCGGCTCCGACCCGCGCGGCCTGCCGCAGCCGATGATCGACGCGCTGCGCAACCCGGAGATTGTCGCGGTGGACCAGGATCCGCTGGTGCGGCAGGGCGTGAAGGTCGCCGACACCAGTGGGAGCACCCAGGTCTGGAGCAAGGTCCTGGCGGGCTCCGGCCGGCGGGCGGTGGCGCTGCTCAACCGCGGCGACACCGCGCAGGACATCACCGTGGCCTTCGGCAGCGTCTCGCTGGGCGGCCCGGTCCGGGTCCGCGACCTGTGGGCGCGCGCCGACGCCGGCTCGTTCACCGGGTCCTACACGGCCACCGTTCCCGCGCACGGCGTGGCGATGCTGCGCCTCGACGGCACCGACCAGGTCACCGGCGCCGACCTCGGCGGCTCCGCGAGCGCGAGCCCGGCCCTGGTGCGCACCGACGACACGCATGCCGCCGCCTTCGTCCGCGCCGCCAACGGTTCGCTCGCCTGGACCCGCCGCAACGGCACCGCCTGGCCCGGCACCTGGCAGTCGCTCGGCGGCCCGACCGGCGGGAAGATTCTCGGCCAGCCCGCGGCATACGGCTCGCCCGGCGGGCGGATCGACGTGTTCGTGCGCGGTAGCGACAACGCCGTGTGGCAGCGCACCTTCGACGGCACCCGGTGGGGCGCCTGGCGCTGCCTCGGCGGCACCGTCACCGACGCGCCGACCGTCGCCTGGTCCGGCCCGGGCAACTGGACCGCGGTCGCGACCGGCGCCGACGGCCTGGTCTGGACCCGCACCGCGACGACGGGCTGGACGAGCATCGGCTCACCCGACGGCCGCGCGATCTACGGCCGCCCGAGCGCGGCCGTCGACGACGCCGGCGTGGTCCACGTGGCGATCCGATCCCGGACCGATTCGGTGTGGGAGCGCACCGGCGGCGGCACCACCTGGGCCGCGTGGAGCGAGCTGGGCGGGACGGTCAGCGGCAGCCCGACGCTGCTGGCGACGTCCGGCCGGGTGTACCTGTTCGTGCTCGCCGCCGACAACAAGCTCTGGCAGCGCAACTACGTCGACGGCGCGTGGGGCGGCTGGTTCGGCCGCTCCGAATACAGCACCGACGCCTTCCGCGGCGCCCCGGCGGCGGCCGCGGGCGCCAATGGCAGCGCCTGGCTCGCCGTGCGCGGCGTCGACGGCCGGGTGCACCAGACGGTCCTCTGACCTCGCCGCATACCGGCCCGGGCCCGACCGGCACGCTCGATGAGCGCGACGGCGGGCCCGCGCCCGGTGTCAACGCCGGATTCCGCGGCAATTGCCGGCCCGGGTCGCGGCGTGTCCGACCGGCGTGTGTCTGATCGGGGTGTGTCTGATCGGGGTGGTCACCAGCCGCCGCTGATGAACTGGCCGGGTTCGCGGCCCGGGTTCGCGGCGGCGAGCTCGGCCGTGAGCAGGGCCATGACCTCGAGGCCGTTCATGAGCGTCCGCACCTGCTCCGCGGACAGGGTGCGCCGCACTGCGGCGGCCAGCAGCTGCTCGCGGTGTGTGCGGTCCTCCTCGAGGGCCGTCCGGCCCCGGGCGGTCAGCGACAGCAGCTTCTTGCGGCCGTCCACCGGGTGCGGTGCGGAGGAGACCAGCCCGAGCCCGAGCAGATCGGTGACCGTCGCGGCCATCGTCTGATGGCGGACGTGACGCCGCTGCGCCAGGTCGGCCGTGGTCATGGCGCCGTGCCGATCCAGCAGATCGAGCACGGCCGCCGTCGCCGGCGGCACGCGGTCCTCGGCCCGGGAGGCTCGGACCAGGTCGCCGACCGTCGCCCGCAGTTGCCGCGCGACCTCGGCCGCTCGCTCCGTGACGTCCATGTTGCCAATCTTACAGGCGAGACTGTACAGATAGAACTGTACAGTCAAACCTGTAAACAGCATCGTCGGAGCGGAGTCCGCAGTGAAGATCACCAAGCACGCCCACGCCTGTGTCGAGCTGGAGAGCGACGGCCGGCGGATCCTGATCGACCCGGGCACGTTCACCCCGAACGCCGCCGAGCTCGTCGACGCGGCGACCGCCGTCCTCGTCACCCACGAGCATTTCGATCACGTCGACGAAGGGCTCCTGACCACCGCGCTGCGGCGGCGCGACGACCTTGTGGTGTGGGGGCCCGAGGCGGTGACCGGCCGATGGCTCGCGGACCACCCGGGCCGGGTCCATACGGTCCGCGGCGGAGACCGGTTCACCGCCAACGGGCTGAGCGTCGAGGTGCACGGCGACGTCCACGCGACCATCCATCCCGACATCCCGCTGGTCGCGAACGTCGGTTACCTCGTCGAAGGCTCGGTGTACCACCCGGGCGACGCCTACCACGTGCCCGCCGCCGAGGTGTCCACGCTGCTGCTGCCCACGAGCGGGCCGTGGACGAAGCTCGGCGAGGCGGCCGACTACGTCCGCGCCGTCGGGCCCCGGACCGTCGTGCAGATCCACGAGCTCATGCTCAGCGACCTCGGGCAGCGCTCGGTCGCCACGTTCCTCGGCCCGGCGATGCTCAGCGCCGTCCCGCTGACCCAGCTCGCCGCGGGCGAGTCGCTGGACGTGTAGGGGGCAGGGATGCGATTCGCCACGATCCGCGAGGGCGGGACCCTGTCGGGCGCCGTCGTGCACGGCCGGCGGGTCGTCAAGGTCGACGCCGGCACGGCGGTCGAGGCGTTCCTGCGCCGCGACCGCCTGACCGAGCTGGCCGAGTACGACTACGACCGGGTGCGCCTCGCCAGCGTGTCGCCGGCGCCCGCGCACATCCTGTGCGTTGGCCTCAACTACCGATCGCACATCGAGGAGCTGGGCCGGCCGGCGCCGCAGTATCCGGCCGTCTTCGCCAAGTTCGCCAGCACCCTCACCGGCCCGGGCGACGACATCGTCCTGCCGTCCATCAGCGACCACATCGACGGCGAGGTCGAGCTGACCGTCGTCATCGGCCGGACGGTGCGCCGCGAGCCCGTGGAGAGCGCGGCCGGCGCGATCGCCGGCTACACCGTCGCCAACGACCTCTCGCTGCGGGACTGGCAGCACCGGACCAGCGAGGCGCTGCAGGGCAAGGTGTTCGACGGGTCGACGCCGCTCGGCCCGGTCCTGGTCACGCCCGACGAGCTCGACGTGACCGACGCCCGGCTCACCTTCAGCGTGGACGGCGAGGTTTGGCAGACCGGATCCACCGGCGACCTGTTGTTCCGGCCCGCCGAACTGGTCTCGTACTGCAGCATGTTCGTCACGCTGCGGCCCGGCGACCTCATCCTGACCGGAACGCCCGCGAAGACGCCGGCCGCCGGCCCGTCGCTGGCCCCGGGCTCGACCATGGTCACCACCATCGACGGGATCGGCTCCGCGATCAACCGGACCGTTGCGGACGCCGACGGCACGTCGCCCGCCTGATCTCGGACCGAATCGTGGAGTGGCGGTGTTACGGTACGCTCGCGCCGTCATGGGACGAGGCCTGTTCAGCGCGATCCGGTTCGCGGTCGTCGCGGTGCTGGCGGCCGGTGCGGTCAGCGGGCTGATCCGGCTCTACGCGCCGGCGCTCGGCACCGGGAGCGCGGCCGAGCGGCAGCTGACCTTCCTGCGCGCCGAGCTCGACCACGGCGCAGGGGAGACGGCGCAGGGGTTGTTCCCCGAGGGGTACTTCTTCCTGCATGCGCTGTACGGGATCGCCTGGGTCGACGTCGGGCGGCACCGCACGGACCGGGCGCCGGCGCTGCGGGAGGCGCGGTGGGCACTGTCCAGGCTGGACGGTCCACAGGGGACGGCGCCGTTCAGCGCCGAGCTGTCCCCGGCCCACGGCGCCTTCTATGCCGGGTGGACCAATTGGCTGCGGGGCGGGATCCTGAGCCTGCAACCCGCATCGGACCGGGAACCCGCCGACGTGGAACGGTTCGAGCGGGGCTCGCGGGAGATCGCCGCCGCGTTCGACGCCTCGGACACACCGTTCCTGCAGGCGTACCCGGGGCAGTCGTGGCCCGTGGACTCGACCGTCGCCATCGCGTCGCTGCGGTTGCACGACGCGGTGCGGCCGGCGCTCTACGGTCAGACCGTTGCGCGCTGGGTGGACCGGGCGCGCGGGCGGCTCGACCCGGCGACCGGGCTGCTGCCGCACGTCACCGACCCGGCGACCGGCGAACCGTTGCAGGGGGCGCGGGCCAGCTCGCAGAGCGTGATCCAGCGGTTCCTCGCCGACATCGACCCCGGGTTCGCCCGCGAGCAGTACCTGCGGTTCCGGGAGCTGTTCGTGGTGCGGCCGCTGGGGCTGGGGCCGGCCGTGCGCGAGTATCCACAAGGGACGGACGGGGGCGGCGACGTCGACAGCGGACCGTTGCCGCTCGGGGTGTCGCTGTCGGCGACCGTTGTGACCATCGGTGCGGCAGTGGTGCAGGGGGATCGGTCGCTGGCCGCGGCGCTGTCCAGTTACGGCGAGCTGGCCGGGGTGCCGATCGACACCACGCGCACGAAACGGTATGCCCTCGGGCTCCTGCCGATCGGGGACGCGTTTCTGGTCTGGGCGCGCACCGCCGAACCGTGGGTGGCGCCGCCGCCGTCACCGCCCCCGCCGGTCATCGGTCCGGTCTGGCGGATACCGTTGACCCTGGTACTGGCCCTTTTGGTCATACCGCTGGCCGTGGTCGTTCGCCGGCACCGCAAGGCCGAGCGGGCAAACCCGCGACCCGGCGGGCCATGAAAGCTGAAGGCCGGGCCAGGCGGCGGCCGTCTCGGCAGGCCGGGCAGAATGGCGGCATGGACGAACAGCGGTACTGCCGCCTGCGCGTGATCGGCGAGAACCTCGACCTCGCCGGTCCGCCCGCCGCCCTCCGCGCGCTCGCCGCGGTGCTACGAGGCGCCGGCCCGGCGATCGAGGTGCCGATCCGCAACGGTGCCGTGGCGCAGGAGCGCGGCGCCGGTCCGCTCGCGATCGCGCTGCGTGGCGCCCCGACGCTGCACCTCAGCGGCGGCGACGACGGGCTCGCGGCGGTGTGGGCGGCGCTGGAAACGGTCGCGGCGGAGACCGAGACCGCCGAACCGGGCGGCACCGCACCGCACCGCCACGTCGAGCCGGACGGCAGCCGCGCCCTCGTGGTCACCGGCGACCGCGACGGCGACCACGAGGACCCATTGCTGGGCCTGTAAACCCGAGCGACGCCCGGTTCGGTCAGCGGCTCGTGCGGCGCTCCCAGACCGCGGCGAGGGTGGCGTAGGAGGCCGGGTCCTCGACCGGCGGGTCGGCGAGGTCGGGCCGCCACTGCGGGCTGAAGACCATGCCCGGCTCGACGAGCTCCCAGCCGTCGAGCAGGCCGAGCAGCTCGGGGCCGTCGCGCACGACCATCGAGGTGCCGGTGCGGGTATAGAGGTCGGCGAGGCGGCGCATCTCCGCCGGGCGGGCACTCGCGGTGGCGTGTGAAACCGCCAGCAGACTGCCCGGCGCGAGCGTGTCGTGGTAACGGCGCAGCGCGGCGCGCAGCTCCGGGGTGTCGGGCACGAAATGCAGCATCGCGATCAGCAGCAGGCAGACCGGCCGGTCGAAGTCGAGCTGGGCGCGCACCTGCGGGTCGTCGAGGATACGGTCCGCCTCGTGCAGGTCGGCCTGGACCACCGCGGTGCGGGGGTCGCCGGTCAGGATCTGCCGGGCGTGCACGACGGCGGTCGGGTCGATGTCGACGTACACCACCCGGGCCTGTGGATCGGCTTC
This sequence comes from Dactylosporangium sp. CA-092794, assembly GCF_050948465.1. Classification (NCBI taxonomy): domain Bacteria; kingdom Bacillati; phylum Actinomycetota; class Actinomycetes; order Micromonosporales; family Micromonosporaceae; genus Dactylosporangium; species Dactylosporangium sp. CA-092794. Next base: position 4,587,546 of record NZ_CP192044.1, read on the forward strand.
CCGGGCGATCTCGTGCACGTTGCCCTCGGTCGGGATGCCCGAACCGATGTCGAGGAACTGGCGCACCCCGCGGGACACCGCGTAGCGCACCGCCCGGCGCAGGAAGCCGCGGTTCGCCCGGGCGATCCGCGGGATGGACGGCACCAGGTCGACGGCGCGCTGCGCCACCTCACGGTCGACCGCGAAGTTGTGCCGGCCGCCGAGGTAGCGGTCGTAGATGCGGGCGGCGCTCGGGCGGTTCGGGTCGACGCTCATAGGTCTGATGTTCCCGGAAATCCCGAAGACCGAAACCCATAGTGACGATAGTCCTACTCTTAGTGAAGTGCATTGGACGGTACGGCTGGCCGACGGCCTGCTGGAGGTGGCCCCGGACGCCTTGGTGGTGACCGGCGACGACGGCCGCATCCGGCTGGCCAATGCCGCCGCGCGCGACCTGTTCGGCCGGGAGGACCTGGTCGGGCGCTCCGTGGACGTGCTCGTGCCGGACGATGGGCCGTCGATGGTGCCGCGGCTGCGGGCGTACATGTCCGCCGCCCACCCGGCGCGGCGCCCCGGCCAGCCGCTGAGCATGGTCCGCGGCGACGGGGAACGGTTCCTGGCCGACATCGCGCTATCGGTCGTCGAGGTCGGCGACGAGAGCGGACCGTTACTGGTCGCCACGATCCGCGACACGTCGGCGGCCGGGTTCGACCCGGTGCAGTCGCTGCTCGCCTCGATCGTGCAGTCGTCGCACGACGCGATCGTCACCACCGACCTCGACGGCCTCGTGCTGTCGTGGAACCCCGGGGCGGAGCGACTGTACGGGTACGCCGCCGGGGAAATGGTCGGCCGATCGAAGGACGTGATCATACCGCCCGACCGGCGCCCCGACGAGGCCGAGATTCGCGCCGTCGTGGCCGCCGGTGGCCGGGTCGACCGGTACCGCACCCTGCGCCTGCGCCGCGACGGCACCGAGTTCACCGTGTCCATGCTGGTCTCGCCGCTGATCGGGCCCGACGGGCGGACCGCCGGCGTCACCACCATCACCCGCGACATCAGCGACCGCGAGCGCGCCGAGGCGCAGATGCAGGCGCTGCTCGATGCCGCGCCCGACCCGCTGGTCGGCGTGGACGAGCGGGACCGGATCGTGCTGGTCAACGCCTCCGCCGAGCGGCTGTTCGGCTTCCCGCGCTTCGACCTCACCGGCCTGCCGGTCGCGGCGCTGGTGCCCGGTGGCGTGCGCACCGCGCCGGCCGTCGCCCGGCGCAAGGAGGGCGGCGAGGTTCCCGTCGACATCACGCTGAGCACCCTCAACACCGACGACGGCGTGATCACCCTGGCCAGCCTGCGGGACATGACCGAGCGGCTGGCCGCCGAGGCCGAGCGACGGCGGTTGCACCTGGAGGCGGAGCGGCAGAAGGATGAGGTACGCCAGCAGCGCACGCAGCGCCTGGAGAGCCTCGGCCAGCTGGCCGGCGGCATCGCGCACGACTTCAACAACCTTTTGGCGGTCATCCTCAACTACGCCGAGTTCATCGTCGAGGACGGCGCCGACACCCCGTTCGCCCTCGACGCCGAGCAGATCCTGCGGTCCGCCCGGCGCGGCAGCGAGTTGACCCACCAGCTGCTCGCGTTCGCCCGCCGGGAGGTGATCCGGCCGAAACCGCTGGACGTCAACCGGGTCGTCGCCGAGGTGCAGCAGATGCTCACCCGGTCCATCGGCGAGCACATCACGCTGCGCACCGACCTCGCCGAACCGCTGCCGACCGTCGTGGCCGACCCGGGCCAGCTCGAGCAGGTCCTGGTCAACCTCGCGGTCAACGCCCGCGACGCGATGCCGGCCGGTGGCCACCTGACCATCGACACCGGACTGGTCCTGGCCGGCGACGAGCACAGCGTCGTGCGCGACGGGCTGAAGCCCGGACCGTATGTGCGGATCCGCGTGTCCGACACCGGCACCGGCATGCCGCGCGAGGTCATCGAGCAGGCGTTCGAACCGTTCTTCACCACCAAGCCCAGCGGCGAGGGCACCGGCCTCGGCCTGGCCACGGTCTACGGCATCGTGGTCCAGGCCGGCGGTACCGTCCACATCTACTCCGAGCCCGGCGTCGGCACCACCATCACGATCCTGCTGCCCGCCAGCGACGCCGAGCCGCGGACCGACGACGCCGCGCGCGCCGCCCGCCCGCCGGGCCGCGGCCAGACGATCCTGGTCGCCGAGGACGAGCCCGCCCTGCGCGAGGTCACCACCCGCATCCTGCGCCGCGGCGGCTACACGGTGCTGGCCGCGGCCGACGGCGTCGCGGCCCTGCAAATGGCGTCCGAACACGGCGGACCGATAGACCTTTTGCTCACCGACGTGGTCATGCCCGGCATGCTGGGCCGCGTCCTGGCCGAGCGCCTGCAGCGGTTGCGCCCGTCCACCCGCGTGCTGTTCATGTCCGGTTACGCCCAACCGGTGCTGACCAGCAACGGCATTTTGGATCCGGGGGTACACCTGCTCGAAAAGCCGTTCACCGGCCCCGACCTGCTGAACGCGGTCGGCGACCAGCTCGCCGCCGTCCCCCGCTGAGCAGACATCGGTAACCTTTGATATAGTGCCCGCGTCCGATCTTGGCGGCACCCCGAGAGGTGGGCACTACGGCCATGTCCGCGCTCAGTCGCACGGCCGGGATCGCGGCCTTCCTCACCGTGCTCGGCGCCCTCCCTCCGGTTCGCCACCGGCAACGACGAGCCGCCGGAGAACCATTACCACCAATGGCAGGTCGCGCCGCTGGTGTCCTACAACGGCTTCCCGGCCGGGCTGCGCGCCGCGCTGTTCGCGCACGACTTCGGCGACGCCACGATCGCCGTCAAGGACGACACGTTCGCCGGCAACCTCGAGCGGGCCATGCCGCGCCACGACACCACGGACTGCAGCGGTACCGGCGGCCCCGGCTCCGGACCGTGCATCCCCAGCAACGCCCCAGACTTCGCCTTCGACTACACGCGGGACGAGGGCTCGCCCGGCGACCCGAACCCCAGCCCACCACCACCACCGCCGCCACCACCGGCGACGCTCAAGGTCATGGTCGTGGGCGACTCGATGACCCAGGGCCACGAGGGCGACTACACCTGGCGGTACCGGCTGTGGCAATGGTTCGCCGACCAGCACGTCGCCGTGGACTTCGTCGGACCGTACACCGGCACCGTGCCGCCCGACCCCGCCGCGCCGCCGGGCCCGCCGCTGCTGCAGGGCGAGACGGCGCCGCCCGGCCTGCCGCGCACCTCCGGGGCCTACGCCGCCGGCGTGCCCGCCTTCGACAGCGCCCACTTCGCCGTGTGGGGCCGGCAGGCGGCGCAGGACAAGGACCTGATCCGCCAGCAGGTCGCGAACTTCCGGCCCGACCTGCTGCTGGTCGGCCTCGGATTCAACGACATGGGCTGGTTCGTCAGCGGCCCGGAGGGCACCCTCGCCAGCATGAGGACGCTGGTGGACCAGGCCCGCGCGGCGAAGCCCGACCTCAAGTTCGCGCTGGCCAACGTGCCGCAGCGCACCCGCATCGGCGGCCGGGACGACCTGATCGTCAACACCGACCGGTACAACGCGATGCTGGCCGCCGCGATCCCGTCCTGGAGCACCGGCCAGTCCCCGGTGAAGCTCGTCGACTGGCGCGGCAACTACGCCTGCGAGGTCGACGGCTGCCCGGGCGGCTACGACGGCCTGCACCCCAACGCCCTGGGCGAGTACCAAATCGCCCACGCCTTCGAGCTGACCCTGCGCAACGGGTTCGGTATCGGTTCGAGCGTGCCCGCCGTCCCGGCGACCGTTCCTACCCGGCCGACCCCGGTGCCGGGCAACGTCGTGGCCCGATCCAGCCCCACCGGCGTCACGGTCACCTGGGACCCGGTCTTCGGTGCCTTCGGGTACACCGTCCGCTCGCGCCTCGTCGGCGCCAGCACCTGGAACGAACTGCGCTCCGGCGCGAACCGTTACGACACCACCTGGACGCTCGACGGGCAGCAGTGGGAGTACCAAATCCGCACCGACAACGGCGACCAGCTCAAGTCCGCCTGGTCGGGCACGTTCAGCGCGACCGCCCACCCGCAGACCGCCCCGCCACCGGTCGGCATCGTCACCCACGCCACCGCCACCGGCGCCGACGTCGGCTGGGGCGCCCCGAGCGGCCCGTACACCGCGACGATCGAACGGTACGGCGTGATCACCTTCGACAAGGACACACCGGGCGCCTTCCTCAGCGACGTCGGCATCCACGGCCTGTCCGCGCACATCGACGGCCTGACCCCCGGCCACCACTACGTGGTCGCGGTCGAAGCCTGGAACGCCGCCGGCGGCGGTTTCCCCGGCCTCGGGCGGCTGGTCACCATCGGCGCGGGCGCCCCGCCCACCCCGGCCAACCTCCGCGTGGTCTCCACCGACCCGACCACGGTCCAGCTGACGTGGGACGGCTCCGCCCAGGCGGCCGGCTACCGCATCTGGATCCGTAACGTCAACAACGGCAGCCCGTCGGCCGCCGACGAAACGGTCGTGGACGGCCCGAGCTACGGCATCGCATACCTTTTCCCGGGTATCTGGAACTACGAGTTCTGCGTCACCGCCGTCAACGGCGCCCTGGAGTCCGGCAAGTCCAACTGCGTCGTTCCGCCACGCCTGCCCGGCTACTGACCGCGGGCTACCGCTGTTCGGTCACGCGCCGAGGCTGGCGCCGGGTGCCTCAGGACGTTCGGTCGGTGTAGCCGCGGCCGAGGTAGAACGTGGTCCACCGGCCCGGTCCGGGGCCGGCGGCCTTCAGTTCGCCGGTGCCGGTGTCGAACAGCAGGGACTCCGCGCCGTTGTCGCCGCTCGGGGCCGACACCACCAGGCCGCGGCCCGCTTCGGTCTGGTGCTCGCCGCCGCAGGTGACGCCCTCGGTGGCGGCGAGGAAGCGCAGGAGCGCGGCCCGGTGCTCGGGGTCGAGGATCCGTTCCTGGTTGAGGTCGGCGACGCCGGCGAGGGCCGCCGAGGGACCGGCCTCGCGCGGCCGGTACAACTCCTCGGCCATCGCTGCCGGGTTCGCCGCGGGCAGCCGCCGGAGCGGGCGCTCGGCGGGCCCAAAGGTCTGGTCCTCGTGCTCGGGGCCGAGCGCGTCCGGATGCGCCTCGAAGTACGCGCGCGAGGCCTCATCCGGGTACTGCGCGGTCGAACGGTCGGCGACCCGGCGGCCCGAGCCGTCGGCGGCGCTCCACAGCTGTACGTCGAGCTCCCAGCTCGCCGTCACGGCCGCCGGCGTGCCCGTGGCCTCCTTGGTGATGCCGTCCTCGGTGCGCACGGACAGGTGCTCGTAGCGGCCGGGTGCACCGTCGTACTTCGCCGGCACGATTCGGTCCGCGAGGTCGGCCAGGCAGCCGGCCGAGCCCCGGACCGGTTCGGACGCCGAGCCGGAGGGGCGCTGAACGGTCGCCGCGCCGGAGGGGCTCTGGACGGGCGGCGGGCCGGGAGCGGGCCGGCGCCCGGGCAGCGCGAGCGCGACGGCGGCGGCCACGACCACGACGACCGCGAGCGCGACGGCGAGGACAGCCCGGCGGGACGGGCGGTCCGCGACGGCGACCGGGTAGGCGGTGATGTCGGCGGCGGCGCGCCGCAGGACCGCGTCGGCGTCGCCGGCGCCGATGGGCACGCCCCGGGCCGGGTCGGCGTCCGCCAGCCGCGCATCGACCTGCTTGCTCATCGCGTTCCTCCGATCCGGGTGGGCGCGGCGGCGGGCCGTTCGCGCAGCAGGTCCGTCAGCCGCCGGCGGGCCCGGTGCAGGCGGACCTTCGCGGCGGTCGTGCCGCAACCGAGGACCAGCGCGGCCTCGCGCACCGACAGCTGCTCCCAGACGACCAGCCGCAGGATCTCCTGATCGTCGTCGGACAGCCGGGCCAGCGCGGCGCGCACGTCGACCAGGCGCGCGATCGCGTCGTTCCGGTCGGCCGCCGGCAGCTCGGCCAGCTCGAGCGGGGGCGGAGCGGACCGTTCGGCGCGCCAGTGGTTGGCCAGCAGCCGCCGCGCGACGCCGTACAGCCACGGCAGCGTCCGCTCCGGCACCTCCCACCGGCGCCGCCACGCGACCAGGAAGACCTCCTGGGCGAGTTCCTCCGCCGCGGCGGTGCCGCCGAGCCTCCGCAGGCCGTACCGCACGACGTCGGCGTAGTGCCGGGCGTAGATGCCGCGGAACCAGCCGGCGTCGCGTTCGTCGACGACGTTCATACCCCTCTCTGTGTCCGGCGGGGCGCAAAGGTTACCGATATCGCGTCGCGCGGCCAGCATGAAACCGGACTTGCGTTCCGGTATTGTGCTGTCCGACGTCGAGGGGGATCGATGACCGTTAGTCTTCCGTACCGTACCGCCGAAATCACCCTGACCGTGCTCGGCGAGGACGACCGGCCGCTCGCCGGCCACGCCGTCACCGTCGACCAGACCCGCCACGCCTTCGCGTTCGGCAACATCGGGTTCGACTTCGTCGACCTGGTCGGCGGCCCGGCGCCCGCGGGCAGCGAGGGCGTCGAGGACTTCGGCGGCGCACCGGGCCTCGGCCTCGGCCACCTCGGCGAGCTGTGGCTCAATCTGTTCAACACCGCGACCCTGCCGTTCTACTGGGGACGGTATGAACCACGCCGCGGCGCGCCCGACACCGAGCGGCTCACCCGGACCGCGCGGTGGTTCGCCGACCGCGGCGTGACCGTCAAGGGCCATCCGCTCGTGTGGCACACGGTCCAGCCGCCGTGGCTGCTCGAGCTCGCCCTGGCCGGCGACCTGGACGAGGTGGAGCGGCTGCAGCGCGCCCGGATCCGCGACCTGGCCGGCGGGTTCGCGGGGCTCATCGACGCCTGGGACGCGATCAACGAGGCCGTCATCATGCCGGTCTTCGCCAACGGCGACAACGCCGTCACGCGGCTCGCCCGGGCCCGCGGCCGCATCCACATGGTGCGCCTGGCGTTCGAGGAGGCCCGCGCCGCCAACCCCGCCGCCACCCTGGTGCTCAACGACTTCGACCTGTCGTCGGCCTACGAGTGCCTCATTGAGGGCGTGCTGGAGGCGGGCGTGCGCATCGACGCGATCGGTCTGCAGACGCACATGCATCAGGGGTACCGCGGCGAGGAGTACACCCGTGATGTCCTGGATCGGTTCGCCCGTTACGGTCTGCCGCTGCACCTTACCGAGACCACGCTGGTGTCGGGCCACCTCATGCCGGCGGACATCGAGGACCTCAACGACTACCAGATCCCGGAGTGGCCGAGCACGCCGCAGGGCGAGGCCCGCCAGGCCGACGACGTGGTGCGCCACTACCGCACCCTGTATGCGCACCCGGCGGTGCAGTCCATCAACTACTGGGGCCTGACCGACGCCGGCGCCTGGCTCGGCGCCCCGGCCGGTCTGGTCCGCGCGGACGGTTCGCGCAAACCCTCCTACGACGCCCTCGAATCCCTCATCAAGGGGGAGTGGTGGCTGCCGCCGACCCGGCTGCACACCGGCGCCGACGGCACGCTCACCGTCCGCGGCCATTTCGGCGACTACACGGTCGAGGGCATACCGTTCACCGTCGCCCCGGACCGTTCCGCCGTCACGGTCCGCCTGCCGTAGCCGGTTCTACGGCACGAGGCGGTCGGCGTGGCGTGGCCGATCCGCTCGTCCGGCCCGCGTGGGTCAGGTGGCGTGCAGTTCCCGCAGGGCCGCGTGGACCACGCCACCGGTGCGGGACAGGGCCGCGCGGGCGGCGGCGGGCGGGGTCTGGGCGAGCAGGGCGACCAGGGCCGCTTTCGGCTCGCCGCCGGCCTCGGCGAGCGCGGCCGCGCACCTGGTCACGTCCAGGCCGGTGGCCTGAACCAGCATGCGCACCTGCCGGTCACGCAGCTTGCGGTTGCTGGCGACCATATCGGTCATAAGGTTCGAGTACGTGCGGCCGAGGCGGACCATTACCGCCGTCGACAGCGTATTCAGAACCATTTTCTGGGCCGTGCCGGCCTTCATCCGGGTGGAGCCGGTAATCGCCTCCGGGCCGGTGTCCACCGCGATGACCACGTCGGCCAGCTCCGCCAGGGGCGCCGCCGGGTTGGCGGTGAGCAGCACGGTGCCGGCGCCGGCGGTCCGGGCGGCGCGCAGGGCGCCGCGGACATACGGGGTGGCGCCGCTGGCGGCGACGCCGAGGGCCACGTCGCCGGCGCCTGTCTCGGCGGCGGCCGCCGCGCCCAGGTCGGCGTCGTCCTCCGCGCCCTCGACGGCGGTGTGCAGCGCGGACAGGCCGCCCGCGAGGTGGGCCACCACCTGGTCGGGGCCGGCGCCGAACGTCGGGTAGAGCTCGGCGGCGTCCAGCATCGCCATCCGGCCCGAGGTGCCCGCGCCGAAGTAGTGCAGGCGCCGCCCGCCCCGCAGCGCCGCCACGGCCAGCTCGGCGGCCGCGGCGATCGCGGGCAGCACCGCGGCCACGGCCGGGGCGACCTTCTGGTCCTCGGCGTTGATCAGCCGCACCATGTCCAGTGTGGACAGACGGTCGATGTGCACCGTATCCGGATTGCGCTCTTCGGTGGGCGGCACGCTCATGGACGACCCCACTCGGGTCTGGTGTGTTGGTTGCGCTCCTCGGCGGCCGGGGCGGTCATGAGCGGCCCCGGTCGGTCCTGGTTCGCCGGTTGCGCACCGCTTCGCGGGTCGCCTCCAGCGCCGTTCTGGTCTGTTCGTAGGTCCGTTGCGCCACACCGACGAACACACAGTCCACGACGGTGAGCTGAGCCAGCCGGCTGGCCATCGCACCGGACCGGAACGTGGTCTCGCGGGCGGCGGTGGTCAGCACCAGATCGGCGACGCGGGTGATCGGCGACTTGGGGAAATTGGTCAGCGCCACCGTCGTCGCACCCCGCCGGCCGGCCTCGGTGAACGCCTCGATGGTGTCCACGGTCGTGCCGGTGTGCGAGATCCCGACCGCGACGTCGCCGCCGCGCAGCAGCGCCGCGCTGGTCAGCGCCACGTGCAGGTCCGACCAGGCGAAGGCGGTCAGGCCGATGCGGTGCAGCTTCTGCTGGAAGTCCTGCGCGACGAACGCGCTCGCGCCGACGCCGTAGATGTCGATCCGGCGGGCCTCGGCGATCGCGGCGACGACCCGGCCGAGCGCGTCGAGGTCGAGCTGCGCGGCGGTCTCCTCGACGGCGCGGGCGTCGGCGAAGGCGATCGTCCGGACCACCTGCGCGAGGTCGTCGGAGCGGCTGATGTCGCTGCCGATCGCCTCCTGGGCCGGGCCGTCGTGGGCCCGGCCGGCCTCGGCGGCCAGCCGCAGGCGCAGCTCGGGGTAGCCGGCCACGCCGATGGCCCGGCAGAACCGGATGACCGTGGTCTCGGAGGTATGGGCGCGCCGGGCGAGCTCGGTGATGGTCATGGCCGCGGCGGTGGCCGCCTCGTCGACGATGATCGCGCCGACCCGCTGCTCGGCGCGCGACAGCGAGGGCAGGAGCCCCCGGATCCGCACCACCGTGGAGATCGGCCGGCTACGGTCGGCCGCCTCCGTGCCCGTCATGTGGAAAATTTTCCGGTACCGTCGCGTTTTCGTCAATAATGTACGGTGACGGGATGGGCAAGCCCCTCGTCATCGGCGTGGACGCGGGCGCCACGACAACCCGCTGCGTGGTGAGCGACCTCGACGGCACCATCGTCGCCCGCGGGACGGCGGGCGGCGCGAACCAAAACTCCAGCGGCACAGCGCTCGCCGCCGACCAAACCTCCGCACGAGCGCCCTTCGGTGCGGACCAAACCTCCGTACGAGCCTCCTTCGGTGCGGACCAAACCTCCGCACGAGCGCCTTTCGGGGCGGACCGAATGCCGAGCGGTGTGCCGTTTGGTGCGGACCGGAACTTCAGTGGTGTGACGCGCGTGCCGTTTGGTGCGGACCGGAATTCCGGTGGTGCGGCGCCCGGTGAGGCGTTGACGGCCGCGCTGCGCGAGGCGGTCGCCGGCCTGGACCCGGCCCGGGTGGCGCTGGGCGTGATCGGCGTTGCCGGCGCGGGCGCCGCCGGTCGGGACGCTGCGCGGGCCGCCGTCCTGGACGCGTGGCGCGCGGCGGACCTGCCGGGCCGGGTGGTGACCGTCACCGACCTCGAGGTCGCCTTCGCCGCCGGCACCCCGGCGCCGGACGGTCTGCTCCTGCTCGCCGGCACGGGCGCGGTCAGCGCCGCGTTCGCCGGCAGCCGGCTGTCGCGCCGCTGCGACGGTTTCGGCTGGCTCGCCGGCGACGAGGGCTCGGCGGTCTGGCTCGGCCGCGAGGCGCTGCGCGCCGTCCTACGCGCGCTCGACGGCCGCGGCCCGCAGACCGCACTCGTCGCGGCGGTCAGCCGGGTCCTCGGCACGGCCGCAGCCGAGGAATCGGTCCTGACCGACACCCCGATGCTCGGCGGGGTCGCGGCGTCTGGTCCGGTTCTCAGCGCGGCCGACGACCCAGACGAAAGGGCCCAGGCGCTGTTGCGGATCGTCTATGGTCGCCCGCCGGCCGCGCTCGGCAGGCTCGCGCCGGTGGTGAACGACCTTGCCGCCCGCGGCGACCCGGTCGCCCTGGCGCTTGCCCGGGAGGCCGCCGGTCACCTGCTGCACGCCCTCCACACCGTGGCCCGTGGCGGCGTCCCCGGCGGTGGCCCGGTCGTCGTGGCGGGTTCGGTCCTGCTGTCACCCGGCCTGGTCCGCGATTTGGTATGCGCCGGAATCCAGGAGCGCTTCGGCATGGCACCGATCGAGGCCCGCGACGGTGCGGCCGGCGCCGCGTGGCTGGCGCTCGGCGAGCTCGACGCCCCCGCGGACCGGCGCGCGACGCATGCGCGATTGACCGCGACGCCGCGGTAGAATCCTCCGCCTCGCGGTCAACCGCGGGCCGGGTTACCACCGCACACGGTCGGCCGCACCGCGCCAAGCCGGGGACGGCCGGCGCCCGATGAGGTCAAAGGGTCAGCGCCACCAGTGGACCGAATCGACGTACATGGTCTGCGGGAAGACCGTTGAGGGCGGCGGGTTGCCCGGCCAGCGGCCGCCGACGGCCACGTTGAGCAAAAGGTATGCCGGGTGGTCGAACACCCAGTCCTGCTTGGCGCCGAGGTCCTCCGGTCGCAGGGTCGCCTGCACCACGCCGTCGACCGACCACTGCAGGACGCCGGGCCACCACTGCAGCTCGTACCGGTGCGGGGCCTTGTCGGGGCCTCCGGCGGGGCGGGCGGTGAATGCGCGCTCCCAGCCGCGCGGGGAGCCGTCCGGGCCGTGGATCGTGCCGTGGACCAGTCCGGGTTCGGCGTCGCCGAGGGTCTCCATCAGGTCGATCTCGCCCGCCTGGGGCCAGCCGGCCGTGCCCACGTCGGCACCGAGCATCCAGAACGCGGGCAGCAGGCCGCGGCCGGACGGTACCTGCAGCACGCCCTCGATGCGGCCGTAGACGGCCGAGTAGACGGAGCGCAGCCTGGCCGAGGTGTACTTCCCGGCGTCCGACCGCGCGGAAATGGCCAGCTTGCCGTCGCCGGTGAGCGAACCGTTTTCCGGCCGGTCGGTGTAGTCCTGCAGCTCGCCGTTGCCCCAGCCGTTGGCGCCCAGGTCGTGCCGCCACGCCGCCAGCCGTGCGGTGCCCGCCGGGCCGTCGAACTCCTCGGACAGTTCGGCCTTGAGCGGTTCGGTGCCGGTGCGGGCCATGGTCGCGGTGACGGCGCTGACCCCGGCCAGGTGGGTGGCGCCGGCGATGGTGACCCGGGCCGTGTCGCCGGTGACCGGTACGAGCACGAGCGCGTGCCGCACCCGCCCGGCGCCCGTGGCGGCCAGGCGCACGTGCTGCTGGGCGCCGCCGTCGAGCGTCACCGTCAGGTCGGCTGCCGGTGCCCCGCCGCGCTCGGGCGCCGCGAGGGACAGGACCACCGCATAGGTGCCGGGCTGCGGCACGGGCAGCGCGAAGACCGGGTTGCCGCCGCGGACGTACCGATAGGGCCCCGGGTTGCCGGCCGTGACCGCCTTCGGCGGGGCACCGCCCTGCACGACGGCGGCGTCCGGATCCCATTGGTTGCCGACCGCATCGGTGACCGTTTCCGGGCCGGCGGTCCATCGGTGCGTCCAGCCGACGCCGGCGTTCACCTGGGCCGAGGAGGTGCGGGTCAGCACCCGCCCGAACCGCTGCGGGCCGCCACCCGTCGCGGCCACCGCCAGGCCGGCCAGGACCGCCACCGCGATCCCGGCGATTGCGGCCCGGCGGGTGCGGGGGCTGAGCGACGCCATGTGGACCAAGGCTACGGCGAGGTCGCGGCCTTCAGCAGTGTCGGCTTACCGACCTCAGCGCCGTGTCCCGCCGCCGCCGACCGACTGCGGCCGGTATCAGCATGGCCGTGTGCGTGGACCGTGTTGGCCGGCGGACGCGACGCGGCGAAGCGGGCGCCGCCCGGCGATTTGACCGGCCGACAGCGACCGGTGCAGGACCAGCCAGCCGAGCGCCGCGGTGACCACCGGGCTCATGACCGCCAACTCGGCCGGGCGCTGGCCGCCGCGGAGCACGGCACAGCGACCGGAAGTCTCCGCGATCATGCACAACCCGGCACCGACACCAACGGTTTTCATGATCACGGAGTGCTGATGTACACCCGTGTACCACAAGTCTCCGGGATCATGAAAAACCCGTGACACGGCCACCACGTGCATCATGATCACGGAGACATACGTCCGACCCGCCCCGCGCAGATCGGATGGTGCGACGTCCGCACCGTCCGCCCGGCCGCGCCGCCGAGGGGTCGGCGTGAACCCCCACGATCAGGCGCCGCCCTCCTACACCACGCCAGCGGACGCGACCATGCGAGCGCCAAGGCCGTGCGGCCGTGGGGGGCCAACGCCGTGCGGGGGCAAGAGCGCCGACGCCGTGGGGCCGTGGGGGGCCAACGCTGTGCGGGGGCAAGAGCGCCGACGCCGTGGGGCCGTGGGGGGCCAACGCTGTGCGGGGGCAAGAGCGCCGAGGCCGTGGGGCCGTGGGGGCCAACGCTGTGCGGGGGCAAGAGCGCCAACGGCGCGCGGCCGTGGGAAGACCGACGCTGTGCAGAGGTGAGAGGAGCCCGGACCAGGCCGGTGTGAGCGAAAACGCTCTCAAGTCGTGACGGAAACCGCCGATCGGCAGAGGCGAGGGCAGCGCGTGCGCGCGCTCCGGTACGAGAAGGGGTGTCATGGTCCGGAACCTTCCGATCGCCGCGAAACTCGCGTCGACGGTGGCCGTCGTCTGTCTGCTGCTCGTCGGCGTCGGCACGCTGGGCATCGTCCAGCTCGGCGACGCCCAGGCGCGGCTGCGCGCGATGTACGAGGACAACCTCCAGGACACCGCCGACCTCGACGACGTCGCCGTGGCGTTCCGGTCCGTGCAGAACGAGGTCGGCAACCTGGCGCTGGCCGACGAACCGGCCGACCTGCGGACCGCGCTGAGCTCGATCACCGACGCGCACGCCACGCTCGACGACGCCTGGCGGCGGTTCAAGACGCCGCCCGTCGCGGGTGACCCCGCCGACCTCGACGCGTTCGAGAGCGCGCTGGCCGACTACCGCAAGGTGCTCGACCAGGAGCTGATGCCCCTGGCCCAGGCGCCGAACTCGGACGACGCCGCGGTCACCGCGCTGCGCAAGTCCAAGGCCGACCCGCTCAGCGCCACCGCCCAGCAGGCGCTCGACCGGCTCGACGCGGCCGTCGACGCGAAGGCCAAGGCGACCCTCGCCGCCTCGCAGAACTCGTACAACGGCTCCCGCACCCTGATCATCGCCCTGATCGCCGCCGCGGTGCTGATCGCAGCGGTCCTGGTCGCGATCGTCAGCCGGATGATCTCCCGGCCGCTGCGGGCGACCGTGCAGGTCCTCGAGTCGGTGGCCGAGGGCGACCTGAGCGGCCGGCTAGAGGTCTCCGGGCGCGACGAGGTCGGCCGGATGGGCGCCGCGCTCAACCGCGGCCTGGAGCGCCTCGGCGGCTCCCTGCGCGACGTCGACGGCAACGTCGGGCGGGTCTCCACCGCGGCCGAGCAGCTCACCGCAGCCGCCGGCGCGATGAACGCCAGCGCCGTGCGCTCCGCCGACGAGGCCCGCACCGCGTCGCAGGCCACGGACGAGATCAGCCAGGACATCGGTACCGTCGCCACCGGCTCGGAGGAGATCGGCGCCTCGATCCAGGAGATCGCCCGCAGCACCTCGGCCGCGGCGGCGACCGCCGACCACGCGGTGCACGAGGCCGCGGAGGCCGCCGGCGTGCTCAACCGCCTCGGCCAGTCCTCCGGCGAGATCGAGACCGTCGTGCGGCTTATCACCACCATCGCCGAGCAGACCAATTTGCTCGCGCTGAACGCCACGATCGAGGCCGCACGGGCCGGCGCCGCCGGTAAAGGCTTCGCCGTGGTCGCCACCGAGGTCAAGGACCTGGCCCAGGAAACCGCCCGGGCCACCGACGACATCGCCCAGCGGGTCGGCGCGATCCAGCGCGACTCGGCCGCCGCGGTCGCCGCCATCCAGCAGATCGGCGGCGTCATCACGACCATCCGCGACGCGCAGGCCAGCATCGCCGCCGCCGTTGAGGAGCAGTCCGCGACGACCGCGGAGATGAACCGTTCGGTGAGCCAGGTCGCCGGCCGGGCCCAGCAGATCAACGCCAACGTGACCAGCGTCGCCGCGGTGGCCGACGAGACCACCGGCGTGGCCCGGGGCACGGCGGACACCGCCACCGAGCTCAACGCCATCGCCGCCGACCTGCGCCGCACGGTCGCCGTGTTCCGCTACTGAACGAATACCGAACCTTTACCCGGTCGCGCTGGCCACCCACACGGTCAGGGTGGCCAGGAAGTCGCCGCGGGCGCCGGCGGCGCGCAGCGCGGCGAACCATTCCTCGCGCAGCGCCGGCGGGACCAGGCCGGCGTCCGCCGGGATCATCGGGTTGAGCATCGGCAGGACCGCGGCGGCCGAGATCGGATCGGCGAAGTACAGCGCAACCGGGACCGCGCCGACCTCGGCCAGGCCCGCCCGGACCAGCCGGCGGCGCAGCGTGCGGCCCATGTCCAGGTGCCCACGGGCGGCCGAGGTCAGCAGGTGGTCGCGGACCGCGGCGACGAGGTCGCGGGGCAGGCCGTCGACGGCCGCGGACTCCCAGTCGGTGTCGACCAGGCAGACCCGGCCGCCGGGGCGGGTGACCCGGGCCAGCTCCGCGACGGCGGCGTCCGGGTCGGCGAGGGAGTGCAGGACCCGCTCGCAGCGCACCGCGTCGAAATGGCCGTCCGGGAAGTCCAGGGCGGTCACGTCGCCGTGGCGGTACACCACGAGGCTGCCGTCGTGGCGCTGCCGGGCGGCGCTCAGCGCGGTCTCGGAGTGGTCCAGCGCCACCACCTCGCCGGTGCCGCCGAGGCGGGCGGCCAGCAGCCGGGCCGCCTCGCCGGTGCCGGCGCCCGCCTCGAGGATGCGCTGGCCGGGGGAGAGGTGCAGGGCGGCGAATGCCACCTCGCGGACCCGCTGGATCTCCGGGTTGGCCGCGATCTGGTCCAGCGCGGTGATGAGGCGCTCGGCGACCGGCGCGTCCGCGCCGTCCAAGCCGGTCGAGGCGTCAGCCGGGAGATCGGAGGCCATCTCGCCAGTGTTGTGCAGCGCCGGGCGGCTCGGCTGCCCGCCGGACGATCGTCAATCCGACAGTCGGCGCATCGCCAGGTTTCGCAAGATTTGGTGGTACCACGAAAAAGGCGGCACGTTCATCGAGGGATCCTTGGCCCGCTCGTCCCATCGGCGCAGCGTGACGGCGTCGGCGGCGAACTCGAGCGCGGCGAAGCGCGCCGCCTGCTCCGCCGGCATCGGTCCGCCCTGGACCCCGAGGGTGAACCGGCTCGCCTCGGACAGGCGCTCGTAGTAACCGGGCTCGACCGCGCACAGGTAGCGCTTGGCGGCGACGTGCAGCCGGACCGGCTCGCAGACCGCCGGACCGAACCATTGGGCCAGCCAGTCGGCGCCGGTGTCGCTGTGGTGGTTGTCGGTGCCGGCCATGAGGTCCGCGCCGGTGACCACGCCGTGGAAATGGCCGACGTCGTGCAGCAGCGCCGCGGCGACCAGCGCGTCCGGCGCCCCGTCACGGACCGCGAGCGCGGCCGCCTGCAGCATGTGCTCGGCCTGCGTGACCGGCTCACCCAGGTAGTCGCGGGCGCCCTCGCCGTCGAAGAGACGCTGCAGCTCGTCGATCACGTCGATGTCCACGGCGCCGATTGTGCCGCCCGCCGGTGAATCCCGGCTGAACGCGTGTTCTATTGCCTGGTTGGAGGTGCCTGCGCGTCCCAAACGCCGCGCGGCGCGGGGACCGGAAGTCTCCGTGATCATGCGCAACCCGCCGCCGACACCAACGGTTTTTCGTGATCGTGGAGTGGCGATGTACCCCTGTGTACCGAAAGGTTCCGGGATCATGGCAAACCCGTGGTGCGGCCATCGTGAGCATCATGATCACGGAGACATAGGTCCGGCCGGGCCGCGCGGATCGGATGGCGCGCCCGGCGGGTGCGACATCCGCACCGCACCGCGCCGCCGCACCGCGCCGCCGCACCGCGCCGCCGCACCGCGCCGCCGCACCGCGCCGCCGCACCGCGCCGTCCCGGGATCGGCGCCGATGAGGGCCGCGCCGCCTCCCGGTGGCGGCGCGTGGGAACCCTATGCCTGGAACCAGATCCGCAGCTGCTTGGCGGCCTGGGCCAGAGCGACCTTTCCGGCGTCCAGGGTGCCGGACATGGCGAAGAACCCGTGGATCATGCCCTCGTAGCGGGCGACGGCGACCGGGACGCCGTCGTGGGCGAGTCGCGCGGCGTAGCGTTCGCCCTGGTCGCGAAGGGGGTCGTACTCGGCGGTGATGACCAGCGCGGGCGGGAGGCCGGCCAGCGACTCGGCCTGCAGCGGGGAGGCCAGCGGGTTGTAGGCGTCGTCGGGGTCGGTCAGGTAGTGCGAGCGGTACCACGCGACCGAGTGATGGTTGAACAGGTACGGGTCTTCGCTGGTGCGCATCGACTCGTCCGCAGCGGATTGGTCCGACTGGTCGGTATTCGGGTAGACCAGCAGCTGCCCGGCCAGGCGCGGGCCGCCGGCCTCGTAGGCCATCAGGGTCAGGGCGGCGGCCAGGTTGCCGCCCGCGCTGTCGCCGCCGACCGCGATGCGGGCCGGGTCGGCGCCGAGCGCGGCCGCGTTCTCCACCACCCATTCGGTCGCGGCCCAGCAGTCCTCGATCGCGGCGGGGAACGGGTGCTCGGGCGCGAGCCGGTAACCGGTGACCGCCACGATGCAGCCGGCCGCGTTGGCCAGGCTGCGGGCGATGCCGTCGGCGGTGTCGACGGTGCCCAGCACCCAGCCGCCGCCGAAGAAGTACATCAGCACCGGCAGCGACGGCTCGGCGCTGGGCCGGTAGACCCGCAGCAGCAGCTTCCCGCCCGGGCCGGGCAGCCAATGGTCGGTGACCTCGTGAACCTTTTCCGGGCTGCCGCCGGCGGCGCGGATCGAGGCCAGGTCGGCGGCGCGGGCCGCCTCCAGCGTCATCGTGTAGAGCGGGGGGACCCCGTCGCGCTCCTTGCGGTCGCGCATTTCCTGTACCTGCGGGTCGAGCGGCATCGACTGCATCCCCCCAATTCGGTCGGTTTCACAGCTCGGCGGACAGCCGCCGGATCACAGCGGTAGCCGCGATCCTATGGCTGAGCGCGTTGCCGTGCAGCCCGTCATCACCGGTGAGGGTTTCACCGCCGCCGATCGCGGGGTGTTCCGAGAGATCGACGTGGACGGTGCCGAGGTCGGCGGCCAGCTCATTCGTGCGCCGGGCCAGCACCCCCATCCGGCGCACGAAACCCTTGCCCAGCCAGGCGGGCATCGACGGGTACTCCCGCATCACGAACACCGACATCGTGATCACGGTCGCCCCGGCCCGCTGCAGCGGCCGGACGATCGCGGTCAGCGTGGCGTCGACCGCGTCCGCGCGGGCCTCATAGCCGGGGCGCATGGCGTCGTTGGCGCCGCAGACCACCAGCGCCAGGTCGGGGCCGAAGTCCAGCGCCGGTGAAAGTTGCACGGCGTGCACCTCGGCGACCCGCAGGTTGCGCCGGGCGAGGTTGAGATACGCCAGGTCCGGCCGGGCCGCGGCGAGCGCGTCGCGCAAAAGGTCCGCGAACCCGCCCGGCTGCTCGACCACACTGTCGCCGAGCACGGCGAAGCGGCGCCACGGATGGCCGGCGAGCGAACCGTTGACGTAATGGTCGAGCGCATACTCCGGTGCCATGTAGGCCTTTCGGCTCATGTTGGGAGGGGGCGGCGTACCGATAGGCTAACGCCTATGGGCAGGCGGCGGTGACACAACTGGGAACCGGACCGCTGCTCCTCACCACATCGGACTACCGGTGCCGCGCGCAGACCGCGCTGCCGCCCGAGGTGTGGGACTTCATCGAAGGCGGCGCCGAGGACGAGCGCACCCTCGAGGCCAACGAGCGGGCCTTCGACCGGGTCCGGCTGCGCCCGCGGGTGCTCGCCGGCGTCCCGGATGCCGATACGTCGATCTCACTCTTCGGCACGCGCTACGCGACGCCGGTCGGGGTGGCGCCCACCGCCTACCACCGGCTCGTCGACGACGAGGGCGAGGTCGCCACGGCCCGGGGCGCGTCCGCGGCCGGCGCGCTGTTCGTGGTCGGCATGCTCGCCAGCCGCACGCTGGAGGACGTCGCGGCGGCCTCCTCGACCGGATTGTGGCTGCAGCTGTACTGGCTGCGCCGCCGCGACGTGATGCGGTCGCTGGTCGAGCGGGCCGAGGCGGCCGGCTACGGCGCCGTCATGCTGACCGTCGACGTGCCGCGGATGGGCCGGCGCCGCCGCGACATGCGCAACGGCTTCGCGATCGGCGGCGGCGTCGCCGCGGTGAACATCGATCCGGGCGTGATGGCCTCGGCGCACGTGCGCGAGCCGGGCCAGTCCGCGCTCGCCCGGCACACCGCCGACGCGTTCGACCCGTCGCTGTCCTGGGCCGACCTGGCCTGGCTGCGCGGGCGCACCGGGCTGCCGCTGGTGCTCAAGGGCATCCTGACCGCCGAGGACGCGGAGCTGGCCGTCGCGCACGGCGCCGACGCGATCGTGGTGTCCAACCACGGCGGCCGGCAGCTCGACGGCGCGGTCGCCGGCCTCGACGCGCTGGCCGAGGTGGTCGACGCGGCCGGCGGCGCCTGCCCGGTGCTCTTCGACGGCGGCGTGCGCCGCGGCACCGACGTCCTCGCCGCGCTCGCCCTGGGCGCGCGGATGGCGCTGCTGGGCCGCCCGCCGCTGTGGGGACTCGCCGTGGGCGGCGCCGACGGGGTCGCGGGCGTGCTGCGCACCGTCACCGAGGAGCTGGCGCACGCGATGGTCCTGTCCGGGCGGGCCACGCCCGGCGCGCTGGACCGCACGGCGGTGCGGATGTCGTCGATCGCAGGAGGCGATGCCTGATGGTGGTGTTGTCGCGCGGGGAGCTGCACGTCTCGGTCGTCGACCCGGTGTCGGCGTCGATGAACTTCCTCAACGAGGTCGCGGGGCGCTTCCCCGACGCCATCTCGCTGGCGGCCGGGCGGCCGTTCGACGAGTTCCACTCGGTCGCCGACATCGACAAGCACATCCAGGCGTATCTCACGCACCTGCGCGAGCGCGGGCTGAGCGGGGCGCACAGCCGGCAGCTGCTGACGCAGTACGGCCGCACCAACGGTCACGTCGGCGACCTCATCGCCCGGATGCTCGACGTCGACGAGAACATCCAGGTGCCCGCCGCCGCCGTCATGGTCACCACCGGCTGCCAGGAGGCCATGGTCATCGCCCTGCGCGGGCTGTGCGCGGGCCCCGACGACGTGGTGCTGGCCGCCGAGCCGTGCTACGTCGGGCTCACCGGCGCCGCCCGGATCCTCGGCGTCGAGGTGGTCGGCGTGCCCGAGTCCGCCGACGGCTTACGGCCCGAAACGGTCCGCGCGGTCGCCGCCGCCACCCGGGCCCGCGGGAAGCGGCCGCGCGCGCTGTACCTGGTGCCGAACTTCGCCAACCCGTCCGGGGTCTCGCTGCCGGTTCCGGTCCGCCGGGCGCTGCTCGCCGCGGCCGCCGACGAGGACCTGCTGATCCTCGAGGACGACCCCTACGGCCTGTTCGGCCTGGACGACGAGCCCCGCCCGACGCTCAAGTCGCTCGACAGCGACCAGCGGGTCATCTACCTGGGCTCGTTCGCCAAGTCGTACTTCCCCGGCGCCCGCGTCGGCTACCTCGTCGCCGACCAGCCGGTCGTGGACGAGGCCGGCCGCCACACGCTGCTGGCCGAGGAGCTGTCCACGGTCAAGAGCATGCTCACCGTCAACACCTCGGCCCTGTCCCAGGCCGTCGTCGGCGGCATGCTCATCGACTGCGGCTTCAGCCTGCGCACCGCCAACCAGGCGAAGATCGCCTTCTACCGGCGCAACCTGCAGACCCTGCTCGCCGCGCTGCACCGGCGCTTCGCCGGCACGGGCGTGCGCTGGAACAGCCCCAGCGGCGGATTCTTCGTCGTCGTCGACGTGCCGGTCGACGCGACCGAGGAGCTGCTGGAGGTCTCCGCCCGCGAGCACGGCGTGCTGTGGACCCCGATGCGGTTCTTCTACATCGACGGCGGTGGCACGCACGCGATCCGGCTGTCCTGCAGCGCCCTGGAGCCGGAGCAGATCGAGGAAGGGGTGCTCCGCCTGGCCGGCCTGCTGCGGTGACCACGGTCGACATCTGGCTCGTCGACTGCCGGGCGCCGTTCGCCGAGCGGCTCGACGCCGCGGAGTCGGCCCGCCGCGACGCCCTGCGCGACCCGGACGACCGGCGCCGCTTCGCCGCCGCCCACTCGGCCCTGCACCGTATCGTGACCCGCCGCCTCGGTGTGACGGAGGTGGCCTGGAGATACGGTCCGAACGGCAAACCGTTCGTGGCCGGCGGCGGGCTGCAGTGCAACCTTTCGCACTCGGGGGAGTACGCGCTGGTCGCCGTCACCGTGCACCGGCCCGTCGGGATCGACCTGCAGGACGTGGTGCCCGGCCTCGACCACGCGGCCATGGCCGGCCGGTACTTCCCGCCGGTCGAGGCCGACCTCGTGCAGCGCCTCGGCCCGGCGGAGTTCGTGTCGCTGTGGGCGCGCAAGGAGGCCGTGGTGAAGGCGGCCGGCGGCCGGCTCATCCGCGGCCTGTCCGTGCCCGTGGCCGGGGACCCGCCGCCGCCGGTCGACTACGACGGCGTCCGCTACACCGTCGCCGACCTCCCGGCACCGCCAGGCTTCCGGGCCTCGGTCGCGCTCGCCGGCCCGGAGCCCTTCGTCATCCGAACGAACTGACGCACAGGTAGCGCAACGCCGGGTCGTAGTCCACGAGCGTCACCGGGCCGTCGACCGCGGCGAGGGCCTCCCAGCCGCCGGTCATCGGCTGTGCCGGGTCGGCGTGCACGACGGCGTCCGCCTTCACGTCCAGGTCCGCCAGGTGGCCGCCGAGGACGACGGTGCCGGGCCCGAGGTCGCCCAGCAGGGCCGGGACGTCGGCGCGGGCGACCTGTGTGTGGATCCGCGGCACCGCCGCCTCCATTGTGGATAGACCGAGGAGCAGCGCGACCGCGCAGTGCTCCGCCGGCACCTCGACCGGCACGCCCGGGTCGTAGGGCAGCGCGGACTGCTCGGCGACGACCAGCAGCGACCGCTCGTAGGTGCCGGAGCGGGCGTAGTCGTGCAGCAGCCGCAGCGCGGTGTGCGCGCCCGCGCGGCCCTGGTCCGACACCGCGAACGCCATCGGTCCGCCCGGGCACAGGTGGCTCAGGTACGTCGCGGTCGCCCGGCCGGGCGCGACGTCCGGGATGTCGTAGGCGAGCACCAGCGCGTCCACCGGCTCGGCGGGCAGCAGCGCCGCGGCCATCTCGCCGTAGGACTGGCCGCCGGGCATGGGCGCGGGCGGGCCCAGCTCGTACGGCCGCAGGAGGTCCGTCAGGTAGACCGACAGGCGCTCGGCGTGGGCCGCGTCGGCGGCCTGCCCGGCCGGGGCCGGGAACCGCCGGGAAGTCGCGGCGCGCAGGCCCCACGGCATGGTCACTCCTCCGGCAGCAGGTTGCCGGCGACGTAGTCGGCCAGGGTGCCGACCGTCTCGAAGTTGTCGCGCCCCAGGTCCTCGACGCTGATCTCCCGCTCCAGGCGGTCCTCCAGCTCCAGCACCAGCTCCAGGCCCGTGGTGGAGCTCATCCCGAGGTCGTCCATCAGCGTGGTGGCCTCGGACGCGTCGGCCACCTCCCGCTTGAGCACGCGGGGCAGCAGCGCGCAGATCGTCTCCACGACGTGCTCGCGCAGCGCCGGGTCGATGGTGGCGGTGTCGGACACGGCAGTTCCTCCGGATTTCAATGAGCGGTCAGTGCTCGAAGACCATGGCGGAGAACGTGGCGCCCCGCCCCGCCCCGGCCGCGGCGACCACGTAGCGGTCCCCGGGCCGCAGCAGCCCGCGCTCGACCGCGGTGCGGTGGTTGATGAACGCGTCGGCGCAGAACACGTGGCCGTAGTCGGCGACGTGGTCGAGCAGCACCCGGTCGAGCGGGAAGCCGATCCGCGTGCAGGTGCGCTTCCAGGCCACGGTGTTGACGTTGTGCGGCAGGATCACCGCGATGTCGGCCAGGGCGAGCCCCGCCTCCGCGACCGCGGCGGTGACCGCCTCGCCGAGCGCGTCGTGGTAGATGCGCTGGAACTCCGCGGCCACCTCCTCGAGGTCGCCGTCGAACTCGCCGCGCAGCCGGGCCACGTAGGACAGCAGCCGGTCCCGCTCGCCGCTCGCCGAGACCAGGCACGCGGACGCGCCCTCGCCGAACATCGACGTCTCCGGCACGAACTGCGCCTCGCCGGTGAACGCCTTCTCCCCGGCCACCACCAGCGCGAGCCCGTCGTCGCCGTCGCCGGCCAGCAGCCGCCCGGCCAGGTCGACGGCGAGCAGCCCCGACGCGCACGCCTGCTGCCCGACGGCGAAGGCCGCGGCGTGGCCGAGCCCGGCGCCTTCGAGCACCTCGTGCAACGGGTTGCGCGGATACGGTACGACCACCGGAAAGGTCCGCGCGTAGAGCACGTAACGGACCCGGGCCGCCTGCTCGGGGCTCAGCGCCAGGTCGTCCAGGGCCAGCCGGAGCAGCCCGGCCAGCGGTTCGGTGGAGCGGGCCGCCGAGCCGATCTTGTGGTAGCGGCGGAACACCCGCACCTGCATCGGCGTCAGGTCGAACGCGTCCGCGTACGACTCGATCGGCACCCGGTCGGCGGGCACGAACGTGCCCACCGCGGCCAGTGCGGTCATCGGTCCTCACTTTCGACAAGCCCGATCGCCTCGTGTACTGCGAGCGCCTCCGCCCGCCGCACGAGCGCCTCGGCGCCGCCCCGGGCGAGCCGGCCCGCGTCGGTGAAAACGGTGAGCAGGAAGCCGCCCGGCGCGTCGTCCACGTCGACGCTGAGCGGGTCGAACGGGTCGTCCTGCGCCACCGTCCAGCGGAAGGCGCCGGGCGGCGCGGCCCGCAGCTCGTCCACCGTGGGCAGCGGCCCGGCGAAGCCCTGCCGGGTGGCGACCCGCCGGTCGTTGAACCACAGCCCGGCGTCCGGGTCGGCGCCGGCCTCGGCGAACAGGGCGGCGGTCGCGTCCGGGTCCACGTAGGCGTACTTGTAGGCGGCCATCGCGGCCGCGCCGACCCGGCGCAGCGCCTCGGCGAACGGCACCCCGGCGACGTCGGCGGCGCAGATGCCGCGCTGCGCGACCATCGCCACCACGGTCTCGAAGCCGCGCCGGAACCGGTTGCTCACCATCGGCCGCAGCACCGCCGGGCCGCCGCCGGCCTCGGTGGCGGCCTGCGCCAGCAGCGTCATGAGCACCTGCGAGGAGTCGGCGTCGGCGCGCTCCGACAGCACGTGCAGCGCCGGCGGGAGCACCCGGCTGCGCAGCTCCCCCCGGTAGAAGCGCGGACCGTCCACAGCGGACGGTGGCCGCGCGGGCGGCAGCAGTTTCACGGTCCGCTCCCAGTGCCGCAGCGCGGAGGCGTTCTGCCGCTGCCCGGCCGGCCCGGCCTGCCAGCGGGCCTGCTCGAGCGGCTGGGTGCCGGCGACCGGGGGCAGGGGCGCCGCCCGCCGGCCGGCGACCTCGGCCAGGAAGAGACGCCCGCCGAGCCCGTCGGTGACCAGGTGCGTCATGACCGTCGACAGGTGGGTGGGCGTGCCGCGGTGCCGGACCACGCCCATGCGCACCGGCCACTCCTCGACGAAGTCGTACGGCCGGGCCCGGTCCCGCGCGTCGAGCGCGACCACGAACGCCTCCGGGTCGTCGGCGTCCGGGCAGTCGTAGACGTCCAGGCCGATGGTGCCCCGGTCGGCGACGCTCTGCAGCACCCGCCCGCCGGGCCCGAAGCGCAGCCGGGTGCGCATCGGCTCGTACCGCCCCATGATCCAGCGCAGCTCGCCGGCGACATCGCTCAGGGTGGTGCCCGGGGCCAGCCGCGACCAGCCGCCGATGGGCAGCCAGGAGCGCTGCCGCAGCATCGTCAGCCAGATCTCGCGCTGGCCCCAGGACAGCTCCCCGACGCCCCCGCCGGCCCCGCCGAAGCGCACCGGAATGCGCGCGGCCGGGCGCAGCGCACGGGGCGGGGCCTGCAGGTCAGGCATTCGCCATCTCGGCGAGGTGACGCTGGCGCATGAGGAACTTGCGCACCTTGCCGGTGGGGCCGACGACGATGTCGTTGTCGGGGAACACGACCACCTTGCGCAGGGTGGCCGCGGCGGCCGGGGTGAGCGCGCCGCGCACCTCCTCGGTGTGGTCGCGCGACGGGTCGGCGCCGGCGTGCAGGGACAGCAGCACGTCGGTGACGACCGTGCCGTCCCCGGTGCGGACCGAAACGACCGTGCAGTCGCGCACCTCCGGGACGGCCCGCAGGATCCGCTCCTCCGACATGGCCGTGTAGAGCCACTCGCCGCCGCCGAGGTCGACCGAGTCGACGGCCCGGTCGACGTGGTAGTAGTAGCCCTCCTCGTCGCGGTACATGAGGTCGCCGGTGAGGTAGTAGCCGTTGAGCCGGTTCCGGTACGTGTTCACGTGGTCGTTCCAGTAGCCGGGCGCCAGCGTCGGCGACTTGAGACCGAAGTGGCCGACCTTGCCGACCGGTACCTCCTCGCCGGTCTCCGTGTCGAGCAGCTTCACGTCGGCGAACACGTGCGGGACGCCCACGCAGCGGCCGTAGCGCTCGGTGTCGTTGCGGTGCGTGATGTGGAAGGCGGAGTGGCCCATCTCGGTGGAGCCCAGCCCGTCGACGAAGCTCGAGCCCTTGACCCGGGTGACGCCCTCGCGGGTGACGACGTTGCGGGTGCCGGCGTTGACCAGGTTGCGGATGTGCGGTTCGTGCGCGCAGTCGCCGGTGTTGAACCACAGCGAGACCGTGTCCAGGTCGTGCGCGGCGAGGTCGTAGCGGGCCAGCTCCGCCCAGGTGACGGCGAAGCCGAACACCCCGGTCGGCTTCCACCGCTCGATGGCCGACAGCACTGCGGCGCCGTCGTCCTGCCGGGACAGGAACAGCAGCCGGGAGCGGTTGCTCAGGGCGTGGTTGATGGTCATGATGCCGGCCGCGTGCGGGGCCGGCAGGGCGCTGAGGATCCGCTCCGTGCCCTGCGCCCGCGGCCCGCTGAGCCGGATCCGCCGGGTGGCGTGGAACAGGCTGGCGTGGGAGTGCACGACGGCGGTGGGCATCCGGGTGGTACCGGAGGAGTGCGTGATGGCGATCGGGTCCTCGGCGTCGTGGCGGAACGCGACCGGCGCGGCGGCCGGGTCGCCGGTGCCGGTCTCGGCCACGTCGTGCACGGCGATGCCGCCGAGGTCCTGCCCGGCCAGCCGGTCGAGGTGGGCGGCGTCGGTGAGCAGCGCGACGCCGCGCAGCTTGCGGATGTACTCGGCGGCGATCTCGCCCGGGATGTTCGGGTTCATCAGCGCCGGGATCGCGCCCAGCCAGGTCAGGCCCATCCAGTTGAGGAACGTGTCCGCGGCCGCGGTCACGTAGATGGCGACCGGGTCGCGGCGGCGGATGCCCGCTGCGTGCAGCCACGCGGCCCGCGCGGCGGCCCGGGTGTAGAGCTCCCCGAGGGTCAGCTCGTGCCACGCCGGGAAGTCGTCGACCGGCGTATCGAAGGCCATGCCGGGCCCGTCCAGCGGCGCGCCGTGCTCGACGAGCTTGTGCAGCACGTTGCCGGCCCCGACGCTCGGGTCGGCGGCCAGCGCCGCCCGGATGTTCGCAGACGCCATGGTGTGTCTCCTCATCTCGCCGACATGAAGGGCTTCAGGACGACCTCGGTGCCGTCGGCGCGCAGGCTCGACGGCACGTCGGGAAACTCGTAGCGCTGCGCGGGCCGGCCCGGCACGACGGTCCAGGCCTCACCGGTGCCGGAGCCGGCCGCGACCGTCTCCACGGCGCCGGCGACCTCGTCGGGGGTCAGCAGCGGGATCTTCTGCTTGCGCAGCAGGCGGCCGGTGATGCCGAGGAACGGGGTGTCGGTGAAGCCGGGGCACACCGCGTTGATGCGCACCCCGCGCGGCGCGAGCGGCGTGGACATCGCCCGCACGTAGGCGACGGCGGCGGCCTTGGTCAGCGCGTACACCGGGTTGGCCTGCTCCGGCCCGAGCGCGGCCAGGGAGGCGACCACCACGATCTGGCCGCCGGCCGCCTGCAGCGAGGGCAGGGCGGCGTCCACGCCGAACACCACCGCGTCGAGATTCACGCCGATGGCCCGGTGGTACCGCTGCGTGTCGATGCCGGGGTCGGGCGGCACGTCGGACTGGATGCCGGCGGCGAGCACGAGCACGTCCAGCGACCCGTGCGCGTCCACCGCGCGGGCCACCATCGCCGCGTTGCCGGCCGGGTCGGCGACGTCGGCGCGGACCGCGGTGCCGCCGATCTCCTTCGCGACCCGCTCGGCGGCGTCCGGGTCGAGGTCGGCGACGACGACGGCGTGCCCGAGCGCGGCCAGCCGCGCGCAGATCGCCGCGCCGATCCCGCCGCCGCCCCCGGTGACCAGTGCCGCGCCCACCTCAGCCCTCCTGCCCAAGCTTCGCCACGTCCTCGACGGCGGCGCGGATCTGTTCGCGGGTCGGCTGCAGGGCCAGGTCCAGGGCCCGGGCGAACGGCAGCACCGCCCCGTCCGGGCGGGTGACCCGCCGCGGCGGCGCGACCAGCCGCATGCCCTCGGCGGCGGAGGCGAGGATCTCCCCGGCGATGCCGCACGAGCGGTTCGAGTCGTCGACGACGACGAGCCGCCCGGTCCGCTCCAGCGACGCGGCCAGCCCCGCCCAGTCGAACGGGTGCAGGGTCCGTGGGTCGAAGACCTCCACGGACACGGTCCCGGCCAGGTCCTCGGCGACGGCGAGCGCGTCGTGGACCAGGTGGCCGACGGCGACCACGGTCACGTCGTCGCCGGGCCGGTGCACCCGGCCCACCCCGAGCGGGATCGGCTCGAGCGCGGCGAAGTCGACGTCGGCGCGCACCCCGACCGCGCCGGCCGGGGCGAACACCACGACCGGGTCGTCGTCGCGGATGGCGGAGACCAGCAGCCCGTAGGCGTCGGCGGGGGTGGCCGGCACGACGGTCTTCACGCCCACGTGCGCGAAGAGGCTGTAGGGGTGGTCGGAGTGCTGCCCGGCCCACCCGCCCCGGGAGCCGGAGCTGGGCAGCAGGTAGGTGACCGGCACGCCGACCTGCCCGCCGGTCATCAGCGAGAACTTGTGCGCCTGGTTGGCGATCTGCTCGAAGGCGAGGAACAGCAGCGCCGGGATCTGGAACTCGATCAGGGGGCGCTGGCCGGCCATCGCGGCGCCGGTGGCGAAGCCGGTGAACGCCTGCTCGGAGATCGGCATGTCCACGACCCGGTCGCCGCCGAACCGTTTGTGCAGCCCGGTGGTCACGTTGCTCACCGCGACCCGCACGTCCTCGCCGAACACGCACACGGCCGGGTCGCGCTCCATCTCGGCGGCGATCGCCCGGTTGAGCGCCTTCAGGTACGACAGGATCGGCATCGCTCAGGCCCCCGCCCTGGCCCGCAGGCCGTCCGCGTAGAGGTGGTCCAGCGCGCCGGCCGGGTCGGGCGGCGGGCTGTCCTTGGCGAAGCGGACCGCGGCCTCCAGCACCCGCTCGATCTCGGCGTCGATGCGGGCCCGCTCGGCGGGCGCCAGCCGGGCGCCCTGGATCTCGACCGGGTCGCGGCCGCGGCCCAGCGCCACCTCGTCGTCGGTCCGGTAGCGCGGGCGGGCCGCGTGCTCCCAGGTGTGGTGCGCGTCGAAACGGTATGCGACGCACTCGACGAACGACGGACCTTCACCGGCCCGGGCGCGCTCCACGGCGGCGCCGGCTGCCCGCAGTACCGCTTCCGGATCGGCACCGTCCACGGTGGACGCGGGAATGCCGAATGCCTGTGCGCGGCCGGTGATGCTGCCGGCGACCGCGTCCGCGACCCGGGTGGACGTGGCGAAGCCGTTGTTCTCGCACACGAACACCACCGGCAGCCGCCACAGGGCGGCCAGGTTGAGCGTCTCCAGGACCACGCCCTGGCTGACCGCGCCGTCGCCGAAGTAGGTCACCGCGACCCGGTCGAGCCCGGCCCGCCGGGCCGCCCACGCGGCGCCGGTGGCGATCGGGACCGCCGCGCCGACGATCGCGTTGGCGCCGAGGATGCCCAGGCCGAAGTCGGCGGCGTGCATCGAGCCGCCGCGGCCCCGGTTCAGGCCGGTGGCCTTGCCGGCCAGCTCGGCCATGGTGCGGGCCGGGTCGGCGCCCTTGGCCAGGACGTGGCCGTGGCCACGGTGGGTGCTGGTGATGACGTCGCCGGGCCGCAGCGCGGCGCAGGTGCCGGCCGCGATGGCCTCCTGGCCGAGGTACGGATGGATGCCGCCGACGATCGTGCCGTCGCGCACGAGCTCGATGGCCCGCTCCTCGAAGCGGCGGATCAGGCGGACCGTCCGGTACAGCCCGGCGGCGTCAGTCACCACGGATCTCCTTACGCCGCAACGGCTTCGGCGCCGGTGCGGGCCTCGATCTCGGCCACGATCCCGCTCCACAGCTTGGCCCGGGCGCTCAGCGCGAGATTGATGGTGTCGGCGCACTCGTTCCACTTGGCCTCGTCGTCGCCGCACAGGTCGGTGACCATCTGCATGGCCATCGGCGTGTGCTCCTCGCCGTCGACCTCGATGTGCCGGGCCAGGTAGTCCACGAACGTGCTCAGCTGCCCGTCCTGCTCGTTGACCTTGATGACCTGCTGGAACATGTCCGGGATGAGGTCCTCGCGGCCGAAGGCGAACGCCGCGGCCTGGCAGTGGATCGGCGCGCTGTCGATGAGGTGCCAGGTGAGGGAGACGAACTCCCGGGCCGGGGCCGGCACGCCGGCGCGCTCCATCGCCTCCGGCACCGGGGTCTTGGCGCGCAGCAGGTCGATGAACGCGTCGATGACGCCGCGGTCCGCGCCCGCCTCCGCCATGCCCTCCAGGTAGAGCTCGAAGTGGCTGATGAAGCCGCCGCGCAGCTCGTCGCTCTCCTCGACCAGCACGATGTCGTTGATGAGCCGGCGGCTGCCCGTCGGCCCGGTCGGAATCCAGGGCACCTCGACGCAGGTGAGGTTGCGCTGCAGCGACTTGAGCAGCGACATGAAGTCCCACACCGCGAAGACGTGGTGCTCAAGGAAGGTCCGGATCGCCGGCAGGCCGTCGAGCCGGGCGTAGATGGGGTGGGTGATGACCTCGGTGCGGGTGCCGGCGATCAGCTCCTCCAGCCGGTCGATGCCCGGGTGCCGCTGACCCCAGTCGTAGCGGGACATGTCAACTCCTCCAGTGGTTGGGTTAGGCGTTCCGCCACAGCACCGGGCAGAACTCGGGATCGGCGTAGTCCGGCCGGCCGTCGGTGGTGCGGCGGACCAGCACGTCGTGGTTGTAGACCACGACGTCCCCGTTTGACAGATGGAAGGGGCGGTACTCGTTGTCGCCCGGCTGCAGGTGGAACGAGATCGCCCGGCGGGGGTCGGCGCTGACGTTCGCGCCGCTGCCGTGATACGTGCGGCAGTGGTGGAAGCTCATGTGTCCCTTGGGGATCAGCATCGGGATCTTCGCGACCTCGACGTGGTTGTACGCCGCGTTGTCCTGCAGCATCCGCTCCAGGTCGTCGTTGTCGCGGTCGGCGAAGTGCCTGGTCGTCGAGTCGTCGGCGCCGATCTCGTCCCACCGGTGGCTGCCGTCGACCATGGTGATGGTGCCCATCTCCACGCCGCAGTCGTGGAACGGGATGAACGCGGTGAGCATCTCCTCGGAGGTGCACGACTGCCAGTAGTGCTTGTCGAAGTGCCAGGGGACCAGGTTGGACCGTTCGCCGGCGATCGGCGGCTTGTAGATGAGCGTGGACTGGAAGACGCGGATCTCGTCCGCCTTCGCCAGCCGCGCCGCGACCGCGCCGACGATCGGCTTGCGCAGGATCCGCGCGATCGCGTCGTGCTCGTAGTGGATGTAGTCGTTGTGCCGCTGGACCGCGCCGTTCGTGGGCTCCCAGTAGGCCAGCCGGGGCGGGCGCAGCGGTAAGGTCCGCGACCGCTCGCCGGCGTAGAACCGTTCGCTGGCCGTGGTGAGCTCGTCGACCTCCTCGTCGGTGAACAGCTTCCGGGTGAGGTACCACCCGCTGCGCGCGTACTCCTCGACCTCCTCGTCGGTGGGCAGCAGCGCCTGCTCCTCCTCCGACAGCGCGAAGTCCTCCGTTACCGAAATGGTCACCGTGCGGTCCCTTCCGAGAGTGTCGTGTCGCGGATCGCCGCCAGCTCGCGCTCCTTCGCCGCGTACAGCGCGGGAATGTTGCTGGTGCCGAACGTCCGCGCACCGTGGCGGTCGATGAGCTCGTTGAAGTACGTGCGCCGGATGTGCGTCGACTTCGCGAAGATCTGGTACATCTGGCCCCAGTGGTCGCGGTCCACGAGGATGCCCAGCGGCGCCAGTTCCTCGACCGGCACGTCGACCTCGCCGAGCCGCGCCGCGAGCATCTCGTAGTAGCTGGCCGGGGTCTGCGCGAACTGCACGCCCCGGGCGCCGAGCGCGCGGACCGCGGCGACGATGTCGTGCGTGCTGAACGCGATGTGCTGCACGCCCGGGCCCTCGTGCCAGGCGAGGAAGTCGTCGATCTGCCCGGCCCGGCGGCTGATGTCGGGCTGGATCAGGGTGAAGGTGACCCCGCCGGACGGGCTCTGCACCACCTTGGAGTGCATGCCCTGCTCGCCGACCTCGATGTACTCCTGGAAAATCATCTGGAAGCCGAAGACCCGCTCGTAGTAGGCGACGGTCGGGTCGAGATCCCCGGCCTGCAGGCAGACCGCCGCGTGGTCGATCGCGTGCAGCAGGTCGTCCTCGGCCGGCTCCCCGGCCCGCCTGGTCCGGGCCGCCTTCGCGGAGCCCCGGCGGGCCGGACCGGGCATATGCGGCCGACATGGTCACCAGCCCGGGCAGGAACTGCGGGTCGCTGCGGTCGCGCTGCACCAGCCGGTGCGTCACGTCGCCGAAGCCGGACACCTCGGCCACCACCACGCTCGATCCGCCGTGCTCGATCCGCTGCGGCTCCTCGACCGGGGTCGCGCCGGCCGCGACCGCCTCGGCGAAGGCCGCCTCCGCGTCGGTGCAGCCGAAGGCGATGACCGCCACGCCGTCGCCGTGCAGGGCGGCCGCGCGGCTGGCGCGGTGCCCGCTGCCCAGGCCGGAGGTGAGCAGGATCCGGATGTCGCGCTGTCCCAGCAGCACGCTGCGCTGCCCCACCAGGCCGGTCTCCGGGCCGCCCTGCCCGTAGACGTGGAATCCGTATGTGGCGCAGAGCTGGTCCGCGGCGGCGCGCGCGTCGCCGACGAACAGCTCGATGTGGTCGGTGTCGAGGATTTCCATTCCCAGCGTCCCTTTCGGGTGTTCCCTTGCGGGAGATTTGGTACGGGCGGGTCAGGCCTTGGTCCACGCCGAGCTCGGCGGCCCGAAGACCAGGCTCACGTTGTGGCCGCCGAACCCGAAGGAGTTGGACAGCGCGTGGACCAGCGGCGCGGGCCGGGGCGCGCGCACGTGGTCCAGGTCGCAGGCCGGATCGGGTTCGTCGAGGTTGTGGGTGGGTGGCAGCACGCCGCGGCGCAGCGCCTCCACCGTCACCGCGGCCTCGGCGACCCCGGACGCGCCGAGCATGTGCCCGGTGACGCCTTTGGTCGAGCTGACCGGCGGGGTGTGCGGACCGAATACGGCCCGGATGGCGAGCGACTCGGCGACGTCGCCGAGCTTGGTGGACGTACCGTGCGCGTTGACGTAACCGATGTCGCCGGGGGCGAGCCCGGCGTCGGCGACGGCGCGGCGCATGCACTCGGCGGCGGCGGTGCCGTCCGGGCGCGGCGTCGTGGGGTGGTGGGCGTCGTTCGTGGCGCCCCAGCCGAGCAGGTCGGCGTGGCGGGCGGCGCGGCGGGCATCGGCGTGCTCGGGCCGTTCCAGGACGAACACGCCGGCGCCCTCGCCGAGCACCAGACCGTTGCGGCGCCGGTCGAACGGGCGGCTCGCCTGCGCCGGATCGGCCCAGCCGCGGGCCAGCGCCCGGGCGTTGCCGAACGTGTCGGCGAGCGTCGGGAACAGCGGCGCCT
The DNA here is from genome assembly GCF_050948465.1 of Dactylosporangium sp. CA-092794. Lineage (NCBI taxonomy): Bacteria > Bacillati > Actinomycetota > Actinomycetes > Micromonosporales > Micromonosporaceae > Dactylosporangium > Dactylosporangium sp. CA-092794. The sequence continues at coordinate 4,620,166 of NZ_CP192044.1, forward strand.
CGCTGCAGCCGCAGACGACGACGTCGGCCTCGCCGGCGCGCAGCAGCCGCAGCCCCTCGCCGATCGACTGGGCGCCGGCCGCGCAGGCGGTGCCGATCGAGGAGCTGTACCCCTGCAGGCCGTACTTCATCGCCACCCGCGCGGCGCCCATGTTGGGCAGCATCCCGGGCAGCAGGTAGGGGCTGACCCCGGCCCGGCCGCGCTTGTCGCGCTGCACCGCCTGGGCGTCGAGCGTGGCGAGGCCGCCGGTGCCGGACACGATGACCGCGACCCGGTATGGGTCCACGTCCCGGCCGGCCACGATGCCCGCGTCGGCGAGCGCGTCCTCGGCCGCCTTGAGCGCCATGACGATGTACCGGTCGACCAGGCGCGCGTCCGGGCCGGGCAGCACCGACAGCGGGTCGATCGGCGGGCCGAACGCGGCCACGTCCACACTGCCCGCGAGGGGATGGTCCGGCGGCGGGCCGGACAGCCCGGACCGCCCCTCGCACATCGCGTCGAAGACCTCGGCCCCGGTACCGCCGACCGGCGTCACCAGCCCGATACCGGTCACCGCCGCGTGCCTGTTCATGACGTGCCTCCGTGTGCGACGACGACCGCGGCCGCGCTCTCGCCGGTCTCGTCGCGGTCGAGCTCGATGAGCAGCACCCGATCGGCGTCGCCGTCGGCGAGCAGCCCGCGGGCGGCGTCCACGCCGGACGCGGCGTCGCAGACGCAGCTGACCGGCCCGCTCAGCGCGTGGCGGGCGGCGATGTGGCCGAGGACGGCGTTGGGTACCGATTGGAAGAAGAACAGCGGACCGACCCGGGCGCCAGTGTCGACGGCCTGCGCGACGTGCGCCGCGCTGTCGACGTCGCCGAGGTCGGTGACGAGCACGATCGCCGTTTCCGGCGGGATCGCGGGAGCGTCCGGCGAAAGGCCGGCGAGGCAACGGTCCGCCACGGCCGCCACGATCGGGTTGAAGTTCGAGTGGATGAAGCCGGCCAGGCGGGGCGGTTCGGTGTCGCCGTCGCCGGGCCAGCCGGCCGCGGCGAGGACCGCGAGGCCGGCGCCCCGGGCGCGCTGCGCTAAGCCGTTCATGCCACGGCGCCCAGCAGCAGCGCGGTGTTGGCGCCGCCGAACGCGGCGTTGAGGGTCAGCGCGTAGCCGGGCGCGGCCGGCCGGGCGCCGTCGAGCACGAGGTTGAGCCGGCACTGCGGGTCCGGCTCGAGGAACCCGGCGTTGACCGGGGGCCGTCCCTCGCGCAGCGCGTGCAGCGTCACCGCGAGCTCCAGCACGCCCGAGGCCTCCAGGGCCTGGCCGTGCAGCGCCTTCGTCGAGGACAGCGGGACGGCGGCGGCGTGCTCGCCGAGCGCGGTGCGGAGCGCGGCCGTCTCGGCCACGTCGCTCTGCGGGGTGCCGGAGCCGTGCGCGTTGACGTAGCCGACCTCGTCCGGCGCGATCCCGGCCCGGCGCAGCGCGCCCGTGATCGCCCGGGCCATCCCGCGCCCCTCGGGGTGCGGCTGGCACGGGTGGTGCGCGTCGCCGGCCCGGCCCCAGCCGGCCAGCCTTGCCAGGGGTACCACCGCGCGATCACGGGCCGCCGCGGCGGACTCCAGCACCACGGCGCCGGCGCCGTCGCCCAGCAGCAGGCCGCGCCGGTGCGCGCTGAACGGGCGGACCTGCCCGTCGGCGGCGAACGCCCGGCCGGCGTCGAAGAGCGCGAACTGGTCGGCCTCGACGAGGTACCCGCCGGCGACCACGACCCGGGTCGCCTCGCCGCGGGCGATGAGACCCGCCGCGTCGGCGATCGCGGTGCTCGCCGCGACGCAGGCCGACGTGTAGGCGCGGGCGGCGCCCAGCCCGGCGCCGGCGGCCAGGGTGGTGGCGAATGCGGTGCCGCCGTGGTCCGGGCGCCGGGCGAGCGGGGCGCGGGCCAGCCGGGGGTCGCCGTGCACGGCCAGGAACAGCGGCGCGTCCGCGCGCTCGGCGGTGCTCAGTTTGGCCTCGTCGCACGCCTCGGCGACGAGCGCGGCCAGCTCCGCGGGGAGGTCCGGCTCCCCGGGCATCGTGGCGGCCACGCCGACCCGGCGGCCGGTGACGTCGAAGCGGGCGACGGGGGCGAACGCCGGCACCCCGGCGTCCAGCCCGGCGCCGAGCGCGCCCATGCCCCGGCCGAACGCGCTGAGCACGGTCACGCCGGTGATCAGCACGTCCGCGGTAGCCGTTGTCATCGTCGAATCACCGGGCGTCCGTCTCGGCCTTCATCTCCCGCAGGACCTCGACCGCCCGGCTGACCGTCGACATCCGGGCCAGCTCCTCGTCGGAAAGGTCCAGCGCGCCGCCGTAGTGCTGCTCGAGCTGGTGGATCAGCCAGGCCAGCTCCAGCGAGTCGATCCCCTCGGCGACGTCCTCGGGCCGCCGGTCACCGTAGGTGGCCAGCATCGCGAGGACCTCGTCGCGGCTCGGTACCGCGGCCACGCTCAGCTGCCCGCGGTCGCCGCGGCGGCCCGGCGCTCGGCGACGGCGGCCACGAACTCGCCCACCGTCATGCCGGCGAGCTTCTCGGCCTCGTCGTCGTCGAAACGTACCCCGAAACGGTCCTCCACCCGGACCGAAAGCTCGGCCAGCGACAGCGACTCGAGGTCGGCGCCGGCCGGGCCGAGCGCGGTGTCGTCGTCGATGTCGTCGATGCTGTAGTTCATCTCGACCAGTGAGTCCAGTAAGAACTGCCGGATCTCGGTCGTGTTCTCGTCGCTCATCTCGGGGCGTTTCCTTCCTTGACGGACGCCGCGACCAGCAGGGCGCGGTCGCGGACGAGCTTGCCGGTGGCCGTGCGGGGCAGCTGCTCGACCACGCGCAGCACGCGGGGGCGCTTGAAGGCGGCCAGCCGCTCGGCGAGCAGGGCCTGCACCTGGTCGGCGGTGGTGTCCTCGCGCAGCATCACGTAGGCCTCGATCGCCTTGTCGTAGGTGACCACCGCGGAGGCCACCCCGGGCAGCGCCGCCAGGGTGTGCTCGACCTCGGTCAGGTCGACCTTGAGCCCGCCGACCGAGACCTGCGAGTCGTTGCGCCCGTGGATCACGAACCGGCCGGTGGCCGCGTCGACGGTGCCGGCGTCGCGGGTGTGCAGCCAGCCGCCGGACCAGCGGGTCGGGTCGGACAGGCCCAGATACGGCGAGGCGGGCAGCGACACCAGCAGCTCGCCGGCCTCCTCCCGGACCCGCAGGCCGGGGGCGGGGGTGAGGGCGGGGCGGAACTCGCCGAACAGGTCGGTCGCGATGACCCCGACCTCGGTCATGCCGTACATGTTGCCCAGCCGGATGCCGAACCGGTCGACGAAGCCGGCGTACACCTCGGGGCGGACCAGTTCGCCGCCGGTGGTCATGCCGGTCAGCTGCGGCAGGCGCGGCGGACGCGGCCCGGAGGAGAGCAGCTCGATGTGGAAGGGCACGCCGAGCAGGGTGGTGGGCTCGGGTGCGGCGGCGACCGCGGTGAGGATCCCGTCGGCGGTCATCCGCGCGGGTACGACCAGTTGCGCGCCCGCGTGCAGACCGTACAACAGCCCGCCGACGAGCCCGAGCACGTGCACCATCGAGGCCATGCACACGATCCGCTCGCCCGGCTGTGGTACGCCCGCGCCGATGGCGACGTAGCGCTCCAGCTCCTCGACCAGGTTCGCCGCGGTGCGCGCGATGACCTTTGACGGTCCGGTGGAGCCGGAGCTGAGCTGAACCAATGCGTGCGGGGTGTCGGCGGGGCGGCCCGGGTAGGTGGCGACGCGCTCCTCGACGTCCTGGAAGCCGCGCAGCGGGCCGCCGGTGGCGTGTTTGGCGGACACGACCGCCTGCGGGGCGAGCCGCTGCAGGGCGGCGTCGATCTCGAACGGGGTGAGCCGGTGGTCCAGCAGCGCCGCCCGCGCGCCGAGGCGCCAGCAGGCCAGCAGATTGGTCACGAACGCGAGCGAGGGGGCCAGGCACAGCGCGACGGAGTCGCCGGGGCCGTTGCGGCCGATGCCGGCGGCGGCCAGGACGGTCTGCTTCTCGGCGACCAGGCGGCGCAGCTCGGCGCGGGTCACCGGGGTGTCGAAGACGAGCGCCGGCGAGCCGGCGGGGCGGCCGGCGCCATCCGCCAGCAGCACCTCGTCGACCCAGCCCGGGTCGAGGGCCGGTGCGGTCACCGAAACAACCCCTTTCCGTTGCTGCCTTGTCGTTTCCTGCCGTCCGCCGCGGCATCCGGGCGCGACGCATCGGCGGCCCGGTGCGCCGATTCCGCCACGCGGCGGCCGGGCGCGTCCGGGGCCGCTGGGGCACACCGCACACAGGGTCGTGCGGCCGAGCGCCGGCCCGCATCGGCCGCCGATCAGCGTGCACAACCCCCGGATGTCACACTGCGAACGTCGAGGGCGCACGGCCGCTCGTGCCGGTCGTCTTTGCCCGAACACAAGTGCCCGGCTGCATTACGCAGAGAATAGGCACCTCGACTAGGCATAGACCTTACGCAATCAAGACTGTTTCACAAGAGTGCGCAGCCTGAGCATGTGACAGGATGTCCGTTCTGTCACAGCACATCCCAGGAAAAATCGTTTGGATCGATACGATCGACATTCCCGTGTATCCGCAGGTCAGAGCCCTGGCGGCGCGATCCGAGGGTCGAACATTCGGACATTCGTCGCGCGATCGGACGGTCCGGTCGAGTTCGCCGGTACCCCTCCCAACCGGCCTGCCCACGGGTCGTTCGCGCATATTCAGGCTAACCAGGTATCCGGGTCGGCCGCCGTTCGGCCCGTTGTCGGGAGAGCGCGTTCCGGAACTGACCGCGGTCATTGACAACGGCCGTCCGACCGTCCATACAATGACCGCGCTGGCGCCGTCTTTCCGGCCGCGTCCATTCCGTATGCCGCTCATTCGGAGATTTGCGACTGTGAAAGCCGATACCGGTTCTGCATACCCGTCCGCACCCGCCGGGCCGGGGCTCAACGCCGCCGTCGAGCGGTATTACGACACCACCCTCGACCTCTACGAGGACCTGTGGGGCGAGCACGTCCACCACGGTTTCTGGGACGCCGGCGAGCGCCCCGGCAACGACGCGGAGCGGCACGCCGCGACCGACCGGCTGGTGCGCGAGCTGGTCGCGTTCGCGGGCCTCCCGACCGGCGCCCGCGTCCTCGACGTCGGCTGCGGCATCGGCGGCCCGGCGCTGCATCTCGCCGGCCCGCACGGCTGCACCGTCGAGGGCGTCACCCTCAGCGCCGCCCAGGCCGCCCGCGCCAACGAGAAGGCGGCCGCGGCCGGCCTCGCCGACCGGGCCCGCTTCCACCAGCGCGACGCGCTCGACAACGGCTTCCCCGACGCGTCCTTCGACGCGTTGTGGGCCGTGGAGAGCCTCATGCACATCGCCGACCGGGCCGCGTTCTTCGCCGAGGCCATGCGCCTGCTGCGCCCCGGCGGCATCCTCGCCCTCGCCACCTGGTCGGTGCGCGACGGCGAGCTCAGCGACACCGAACACCGCGTCGTCGACCAGATCCTGCGCCACCAGGTGATGCCGAGCTTCTCCTCGCTGGAGGAGCACGAGCGGCTGGCGGCCGCGGCCGGCTTCACCGACGTGTCGTCGGTGGACTGGAGCGCCAACGTGGCCAACTCCTGGGAGCCGACCTTCGCCCAGGTGCGCGAGCTCGACAACGGCCGGGCCATGATGCGCGACCTGGCCCGCGACCGCGGCGTCGACGTGCTCGGCTTCTTCTACGCCGGGCCGCTGATGCTCAAGGGCTTCAGCACCGGCGCGATGACCTACGGCGCGGTCCGCGCCGTCAAGCCCGTCCCTCCGGGCGGCCGCTGACATGGACACGCCGACGCAGCTCGCGGTCGCCGAGCTGCTGCGCGAGGCCACGGGCGAGGACGCCGAGTGGCTCGCCCGCCTCGGCCCGGCGACCCGGCTCGACGGCGACCTATTCGTGGACAGTCTGGAGCTGACCGCGTTCGCCGAGCGGCTCGCCGCCCGGTTCGGCCCCGGCGTGGACCTCGCCGGCCACATCGCCGGCCTCGGCCTCGACGCGCTGCTCAGGCTGAGCATCGCGGACGTCGCGTCCTATGTGGACGCCGCGGGCGGTACCGGATGAGCCGGTTCCTGTTCGTCTCGCTGCCGCTGACCGGGCACGTCAACCCGATGGCCGCGGTCGCCGCCGCCCTGCAGCGGCGCGGGCACGAGGTGATGTGGGCCGGCTCGGAGTCATTCCTGCGGCCGCTCGTCGGCGACGGCGCGCGGATCCACCCGATCCCGCTGCGCGCCCACCGCGGCCAGGCCGAGCGCGGCCTGGCCGCGACCCGCTCGCGGTGGGAGGGCTACATCGTCCCGCACGCGAAGGCGACCCGGAAGGGCATCGAGGCCGCCGTCGCGGACTTCGCGCCCGACGTGCTCGTCGTCGACCAGCACGCGATCGCCGGCGCCATCGTCGCGCACTCCCACGGGCTGCGCTGGGTCTCCGTCGCGCCCACCACCATGGAGCTGACCCGGCCGTTCCGCCGCGGCCTGCCCAGGCTCGAGGAGTGGATCGGCACGCAGCTCGCCGCCGCCTGGTCCGCCGCCGGCCGCCCCGGCGAACCCCCGCACGACCTGCGCTTCTCCCCGCACGGCGGGATCGCCTTCACCGCCGGCGCCCTGGCCGGCGACCCGGCCGACCGGCCGTCCAATGTGGAGCTCGTCGGCCCGGCCATCGGCGAGCGCGCACCCGACCCCGACTTCCCGGCCGGCTGGCTCGACCCGGACCGCCGCCACGTGCTGGTCACCATGGGCACCCTGTCGATGGACCTGGCCAAGGGCTTCTACCAGCGCATGGCCGACGCCCTCGCCCCGCTCGGCGACCGGCTGCAGGCGATCGTCGTCGCGCCCGACGGCACCCTCGACGGCGCGCCGGAGCACGTGCTGGTCCGCCGCCGGGTGCCAATGCTGGACCTGTTGCCGAGCCTGCACGCCGTCGTCGCGCACGGCGGCCTCAATACGGTCTGCGAGGCACTGGTCCACGGCGTGCCGCTCATCATCGCGCCGATCAAGGGCGATCAGGCGCTCAACGCCAACGCCGTCGCGGCGGCCGGCGCCGGGACGCGGGTCTCCTTCGACCACGTCCGCCCGGACGCGCTGCGCGCCGCCGTGCTGCGGCTGCTCGACGACCCGGCCTACGCCGCGGCCGCCCGCGCGGAGGGCGACCGGCTGCTGGCCGGCGGGGGAGCCGAGGCGGCCGCCCGCATCCTCGAGGCACACCACAACGATTGAGGACGATCCCGTGAAAGTACTGCGCGACACCTGGCTCATCTTCCAGCGCCACATCCTGCTCATGGTCCGCTCGCCGCTGTGGGTCTTCCTCGGCATCGCGCAGCCGGTGGTGTACCTCATCCTGTTCGCCCCGCTGCTCAAGCCGGCCCTGGCGTCGATGGGCGCGAACTCGATGATCGACGCCTACCGCGTCTACGTCCCCGGCATGCTCGTCGCCCTGGCCATCGGCGGCGGCCTGTACGTCGGCTTCGGCCTGCTCGGCGACCTCGCCAACGGCGTCATCGAGCGCTCCCGGGTCACCACCGTCAGCCGGGTCGCGCTGCTGCTCGGCCGCGCGCTGCGCGACGTGGTGACCGTCATCGTCCAGTCGGTGCTGATCACCATCCTGTCGCTGCCGTTCGGGCTCATCACCAACATCGGCAACATCCTGCTCGGCTACGCGATCCTGGCGCTGATCAGCCTGTCCGCGGCGTCGATCTCCTACGGCATCGCCATCAAGGTGAACAACCCCAACGTGCTCGGCCAGGTCATCAACAACGTGGCGCAGCCGCTGATGCTGCTGTCGGGCACCCTGCTGCCGCTGGCGCTCGCGCCGCTGTGGCTGCGCACCGTCGCCGACTACAACCCGTTCAACTGGGCCGTCACCGGCATGCGGGCCCTCTACGCCGGGCACCCGGGCGACACCCACGTGTGGGGCAGCATCGTCTTCTGCGGCGCGCTCGTCGTGGTCGCGGTCGCCTGGTCGGCCAACCTCTTCGCCCGCTCGGTCAAGTAGGTCAGGAGAATAGCGATGATCAAGACCAAGGGCCTCAAGAAGTCCTACAAGACCCGGCAGAAGCGGCAGACCACCAGCGTCGAGGCCGTGAAGGGCATCGACCTCGACGTCGCCGAGGGCGAGATCTTCGGTTTCCTCGGCCCCAACGGCGCCGGCAAGACCACCACCCTGCGCATGCTGGCCACCCTCATCCAGCCCGACGACGGCGAGGCGACCATCGCCGGCGCGAACCTGCGCACCGAGCAGGCCCAGGTGCGGCGCAACATCGGTTTCGTGGCGCAGGGCGGCGGTACCACCGACGACGTCACCGCCCGCGAGGAACTCGTGCTGCAGGCCCGCATGTACGGCCTGGGCCGCACCGAGGCCGCCCAGCGCGCCGAGGAGGCGATCGCCGCCTTCGACCTGACGGACTTCGCCGACCGCAAGTGCAAGACCTACTCCGGCGGCCAGCGCCGCCGCGTCGACATCGCCCTGGGCATCATCCACCGCCCGCAGGTGCTGTTCCTCGACGAGCCGACGACCGGCCTGGACCCGCAGAGCCGCGCCCACATGTGGGACGAGATCCGGCGGCTGCGCACCGAGGGGATGACGGTCTTCATCACGACCCATTACCTCGACGAGGCCGACGCCCTGTGCGACCGCATCGCCATCATCGACCACGGCGAGGTGGTGGCCGAGGGCACGCCGGACGAGCTGAAGCGGGAGATCTCCGGCGACGTGGTCACCATCGGGGTGGGGGAGCTGTCGGAGCAGGCCGCGGCGGTGCTCAAGGACCAGCCGTTCGCCCGCGGGCTGGAGGTTCGCGACGACGGCGAGGTGCGGCTCACGGTCGACGCCGGCGACACGGCGATCCCGCAGATCATGCGGGCGCTGGAGGGGGCCGGCGTGCCGCTGTCCACGATCGAGCTGCACCGGCCGACGCTGGACGACGTGTTCCTGACCAAGACGGGCCGCTCGCTGCGCGACTGAGCCCTTGGCCGCCGGCGGGCTTGCTCGTGTCGCTTGCTCGTGTCGCTTGCGCTTGTCGCTTCGCTTCCGCGAGCCCGCCCGCGTCGCTGCCGGCGGTGTTGGTTCGGCGGCTTGGGCTCGGCAATCCCGGCCCGGCGGCCTTGGTCGGGCGGCCTCGGTCCGGCGTGCCGGCCCGGGGCGGATGTATGTCTCCGTGATCATGATGCTCGCCGTGGCCGCACCACGGGTTTGCCATGATCCCGGAGACTTGTGGTACACGGGTGTACCTCAACGCTCCGTGATCATGAAAAACCGTTGGTGTCGGCGGCGGTGCGGCATGATCGCGGAGACTTCTGGTCGCTGTGCTGTTCTCGGCGGCGTCCAGCGCCGGCAGTGAGAAACCGTGATCGCAAATCACGCTCGGCGTGGGTGTCCCGGCGTGCTGGATGTGGTGGCGCGCGGTTCTCGCGCGGAGCCGGACGTCTCGGGCCGAGAGGGCAGCGGAGCCGGCATATACGAAATATCGGATAAGTCCGGACGCGAAGCGTCTGGACTTATCCGCGTCCCGGCCCGGCGGCCGGTCCGAACCGCGCCCGGCGCGTGGCCGTGCGCGCCCGGCTGCCGGGCCGTTCGAAACGGTTCGCCCCGCCGCGCGTCGTGCTGGCATTTCCAATGCGCGGAAGGAGCGTCCGGCCGCCCATTCATCCGCACCCCGAACCAGCGACCGACAGAAGCATCGTCCCCGGCCCGCATCAGTGTCAACCATTGCTTTTTCAGTTAACTGCTAACCTCACCGACACATGCGAAACCCATTTGGAACACGGCGTCGTGTGCGGTGGCGACCGGATTGTCAGGGTCCAAACGGACAAATGCGCGGCAAGGCCCGGCGACCCTTTCCGTGACCCTATCTCTGGCGCGCAATGGTTCAAATGTCGAGCGACGGCAATTCGGACAGCTGCGAGCGGACCGATTCCACGAAGCGCTCGACGTGCGGGCGGTCCCAGCCCGGCCGGTACACCCGCATGATCAGGTCCAGCGACGTCAGCCCGCGGGCGATGAGATAGAACCCGGGACCGGTCGTGCGGGCCGGCTCGTACCATTCCACCGTGGACGGCTCCGGGCTGTCGGCCGATGGGAAGCCGGGCGGCGCGATGATGGCGTTGTAGGAGTAGCCCGGGTCGGCGTCCTGGTGCTCGGCGCGGATCGCCACGATCGCGTCGGGGGAGCACACGCCGTTCTTCAGCGCGTTGAAGGTCTTCCAGTGGGCCCGCGGCGCGGCGGTCTCCAGCGGCTCGTCCGGGTCGAGGTCCAGCAGCAGCGGTACCCATTGGTTCAGGCTGGTGACCACGCCCGCGTGCCGCTCGTCGAACCGGTTGGACGACATCGGGAACATCAGGTGGGTGCGTTCGCCGGTGGTCGCGCACACCGCCCGGTGGTAGACCGCGATCAGCAGGCTGGCCAGGCTCACGCCCAGCTTCGCCGCCGCGTCGTGCGCCTGCGGCAGCGGTATGCCGGTGTGGATCGTGGCGCCGACCCGTTCCGGACCGGGCCCGCCGGCCACCGCGCGCGGGGCCGTGGCAAGGGTCCGCCGCCAGTACCGCTCCGCGTTGCGCAGCCGCCCGCCGCCCTCGTCGCCCTGCTGCTCCAGCGCCAGCTCCAGCGGTCCGGTCGCGGGTGGCAGGTCCTCGCCGGCGAGCAGCCGCCGGAAGTCGTCCTGCATCACGAGCAGGGCCGCGCCGTCGGCGGCCATATGGTTGACGATCAGCAGCACCTGCGCCGGACGGTCGCCGTCCAGCAGCAGCCAGGCCCGCCACGGCAGCTCGCGCATGAAGTCGATGGCGTGCTGCTGCTCGCGCTCCTCGAGCCCGGCCAGCTCGCCGGCGTCGGCGGTGCCCTGCCGGACCGATTCCAGCACCGCGGCCTCGGTGTCGGCCTCCTCCGCCGGCAGCCACTGCCGCAGCGAGCCGTCGTCGCCGATCGCGTACCTGGTCCGCAGGGAGCCATGGCGCATCGCGAGCCGGGCGAGCGCCCGCCATACCGTTTCGGCGTCCACCCCGTCCGGGAGGTCCCAGACGACCGGCGCGAGGTTGGCTTCCCACCGCCGTTCCTGCGGCATCTTCTCGATGTCGCGCCAGACCGATAACTGCCCGACGGTGGCCGGGAAGGTGTGCTCGACCGCCATCGGTCTGCCTCCAGGATCGTTTTTGGTCTGCCGCCAGCGGTGCGGCTGGGGCGGGCGGCCCGGGCCCCGGTGTTTCGTCGGGCCGCCCGCGGCAGTGTTCACCGGGGCCGCTGCCGGCCGAGGGGCGCGGCGAGACGGCTTCCGGTGGTGGGAAGGGTCAGCTCGGAGTTGCGGCAGTGGTTACCGGGGCCGTTGCCGGCCGAGGGGCGCGGCGAAGCGGCTTCCGGCGGTGGGAAAGGTCGGCTCGAGACGGAGTTGCGGTAGCCGTTGCCGGCCGAGGGGCGCGGCGAAGCGGCTTCCGGCGGTGGGAAAGGTCGGCTCGAGACGGAGTTGCGGTAGCCGTTGCCGGCCGAGGGGCGCGGCGAAGCGGCTTCCGGCGGTGGGAAAGGTCGGCTCGAGACGGAGTTGCGGCAGCCGTTGCCGGCCGAGGGGCGCGGCGAAGCGGCTTCCGGCGGTGGGAAAGGGTCAGCTCGAGTCGGAGTTGCGGCAGCCGTTGCCGGCCGAGGGGCGCGGCGAAGCGGCTTCCGGCGGTGGGAAAGGGTCAGCTCGAGACGGACTTGCGGCTGGAGACCGAGGCGCGGCTGGAGACCGACTTGCGGCTGGAGACGGAGCGGCTGGAGACGGAGCGACCCGAGACCGAGCGGCCCGACACGGACCGGCTCGAAACGGACCGGCTGGAAACGGAGCGGTTGATCTTCGACATGGTGAACCTCCTCAGACGGTGCACGCATTGACCGTATGAATGCGTGCGTGCGGCGATCCCGGCGCCGGCCGATCGGCCGGTGGAATCGGCGCATACCAGGAATGGCCATTCGCGGAACGTCCGCGATCGATGGCCGATTGAAGCATCGCGCCGCGCTCCCACCGTGTCAACCGCTGAGGCGTCTTCGGCGTCATTCAATGTCTTCGTCGGCCGCGGCGGGTAATCGGACGTACCGTTCGTTGCCCGGCGCCGATCGCCGAAGCGCATTTTCCCACGTCTGGCGGCCATTGTGCGGCATCCGGACGGGCGCCGGTCGTCAGGGCTCAAACGGACAAATGTCCCGGCGCCCCGAGAGGTGGTCCGAAATGCGACACATCGCGGGCGAATCGGTCGGCACCCTATTCCTCACCCTTTTCCGGCGCGGTGAGGGAAAGGAAATACGGGCTCAATATCCGCCGCCCGCCGCAGGGCTTACGGCAGGCGGATGGACTGTGGCGTGTGGAAGACATCGGCCGGGTCGTACTGCCGCTTGACCCGCTGCAGGCGCGGGTAGTTCGCGCCGTAGTACGCCGCGGGCCAGTCGGAGAGGTCGCGGTCGGCGTAGTTCTGGTACACCTCGCCGGTCAGGTGCGGCCGCAGCGCCCCCGCGAAGTCGTCGACCCAGGCCACGTTCGCGTCGGTCTCCGCGTCGGTGGCCCACTGCGCGATGATCGAGACGTAGTGCAGCGGATCGCGGTGCGCGAACGCCGTGGCGTCGGCCGGCACGCGGGCGATCGCGCCGCCGGCGAGCAGGTCGAAGCGGACCATCGAGAAGCCCGACGGGGCTTGGCGGAACCGGTCCACGAGCACGTCGAAGGCGGCCTCGTCGAAGCCCTGCTCGGTGAAGTACCCGCCGCGCCACTTGGACTGCAGGCCGTAGACGATCTCGTCGCCCATGACGGTCATCATCTCGAGGTAGTCGCACTCGCCGATGGTGCTGAACGCGGGCTCGCCCAGGGCCAGCACGGGCGCGAACGCCTCGTGGCCCGCGGCGGGCGGTCCGACGTACATGCCGTACATGGCGATGACCGGCTCGCCGTCCGGATACGGTTCGGTGGTCAGCAGCAGGCACAGGGCCAGCTTGTCGTCGGTCCGGCCGGCGTAGAGGTCGCGGTAGGCGCGGAAGATCTCGCCGGCCCGCTCGTACGGCCAGGCGATGATCCCGCCGACGACCGTCTTCGGCAGCGGGTTGAGCCGGTAGGTCAGGCTGGTCACCACGCCGAACCCGGCCCCGCCGGCGCCGCGCAGCGCCCAGAACAGGTCGGGGTGCTGCGTCCCACCGGCGCGCAGCAGCTTGCCGTCGGCGTCGACCATCTCCACCGCCAGGAGGTGGTCGCAGCCGAGGCCGAAGGTCCGCCCGAGCGGGCCGTAGCCGCCGCCCAGGGTGTAGCCGGCGTTGCTCACGGTCGGGCATTCGCCGCCGGGCCCGGCCAGACCGTATTCCAGCCCGTCCGGCCCGGTGAAGGCGTACTCGGCGTAGGTGACCTGGTCGATCTCGCGCCAGCCGGCGCCGGGCCCGACCGTGACGGTCGCGGCGGCCGGGTCGAAGGCGATGTCGCGCATCCCGCCGACGTCGACCACGACGCCGCCCTCCACAAGGGACAGGCCGCTGGCGTGGTGCCCGCCGCCGCGCACGGCCAGCGGCAGCTCCTGGTCGCGGGCGAAGCGGACCACGGCCGCCACGTCGGCCGCGTCCTCGCACTGCGCGATGAGGGCCGGACGGGTCCGGACCCTGGTGTTGAACAGGACGCGCACGCCCTCGTAGGCGGGGTCGTACGGGGTGATCAGCGAACCGCGGAAGGACGAGAGCCCGGAGAGGTCAAGCCGCACCGGGCGATCTTGCCACCGTCACGCGGACCGGGCAAGCGCCGGGGCGCACGAGCACGCCGAGTCAGCCGCCGGCCGGCGGGAGGTAGAAGGCCGAGACGTCCTCCGCGAGCAGGTCGAGGACCGGAACGCCCTGGTCGAGCGCTGCGGCGAAGGCGGCCCACGAGTCGAGCCGGTAGCCGCCCGCCTCCGGGAACTCGGCGCCGGTGAGATAGCGCGGCAGCAGGAACGCGTTCTGGACGAGCCAGTGGACGTACCCGCCCTCCTCGCCCCAGCCCGGCAGGCTCCTGGTCGAGGCCAGGTAGGCCCGCAGCTCGGCGGCGCTGGCCCAGCGGACCATCCGCGACTCGTTGGTCAGGTGCCGGATGTACGGGTTGTACAGCAGGGTCCCGCCGAGGCCGAAGTGCTCCCGGAACTGCTCCCACAGCAGCCGTTCGTCGCTGCCGGAGTACGCCATCACCTCGGCCGCCGGTTCGGTCTCCAGCAGGTGATGCAGGTAGGCCCACGTCGTCATCGGCGTCAGCAGCCGGTTGGCGTCCTTGCTGAGCAGGGTCTGGACGATGGCGGAGGCATTGCGCTCCAGGTCGTGCAGCGCCAGGTGCGGCACGACCTTGATGGCGGCCAGGACGCTGTACAGCGACGGGTTGCTCTCGCCGTAGAAGACGCGCGCCACGGACCAGGGGTCGGTCGGCCGCAGCGCGCTCCCGGCGGGGCCGGGCCGGGCGGAGGCCACGAAGTCCTGCAGCGAGGCCACCTCCGGCGCCGCCCCTGGGTCGACGCGGCGCATCCAGCGGCGCAGGTCGGCGGCGAACGACCGGCTGAGCTCGGCCCGGCCGGGGACGCCGAAGTCGTCCAGGCAGATTGTCACCCGCACGCCCCGGACGGCGAGGGCGCCGGCGGTGAGGGCCTGCACGGCGTTGATGAGCGACGCCCGGGCGCGCAGCCGCACCGGCCAGTAGAGCAGGCGGGGCCGCTGCGGCTCGGACGCCCAGTCCACGCCCCAGCCGTAGCGCCGTTCGAGCTGGCGCAGCAGCGGCAGCACGGCCTCGGGCGCGGTGTTCCCCGGCTGAGAGAAGAGCTCTCGTTCCCACTCCAGCTGCCGCACCCGGCGGCGGGGGTCGACGCGCGGGCCGGAGGACGGCACCTCGAGCCGGTCGGCCAGGGCGGGGAACAGCCGGTCGCCGTCGATGTCGGTGTAGAAGGTGACGATGCCCGGGAGCCGGTCGGGCAGGCGCAGCGGGGCCGCGTCGTGCAGCGCCCAGAGGACCCGCACCGGGCGGAACCGGGCGACCGCGCGCAGGGCGCCAGTGACGAGGTCGTCCCAGCCGCTGTACCCCACGACGACCACCACGTCGCCGTTGATCAGTTCGGCGAGCGCATCGCACGTGGCCTCCGGCACGCTCGCGTCGGACTGGGGCTCGTGCAGCAGCGGCTCGCGGTGCTCCGCGCCGATCGGGCGCCAGAAGCCGTGGAGGTGGAACACCTGCACGGCGCCGTCGCTGTCGGGCCGGCGGCTGGGCCGGCCGTCGGGCGAGACCGCGACGCTGACCGACTGGCGTCCGGTCCGCCGCACCGCCACCTCGATCAGCGGATCCAGGTTGGTCGTGAGCAGGCCATTGCGGAACTCGTCGGGGCGTCCGGCCAGCAGCCGGCCGACGGCCTGCACCCCGGGCGGTACCTCCCACCAGTCGAGGCTGTGCTCCAGCCGTTCGCCGAGACGCAGGTCCACCCGCTGCCAGATACCGTGCGTGGCGAGCGGGGACGAGGACAGGTCGGGCGCGCGGTATGCGGCGAGCACGCCCTGCTGCACCACGACGTCGAACTCGCCGGGCGAGCGCCGGGCGGTGAAGACGCGGCGGTACGTGAGGTACACCTCGATCGGCAGCGCATACGGCCCCAGCGCCTCCCGCGCCTGGCGCAGCGCCTGCGTCAGCTCGCCGTCGTCGCCCAGGCCGGCCGCGTAGCGCTCGGCGAGCTCGATGAGTTCCTCCAGCCCGGGCACCGCCGGCATGGTCATCCCGGCGCCGAGGATCAGCGTGACCGTGCCACCGCGGCGGATGCCGGAGACGATCTCGTCGATCAGCCTGTCCTCCATCTACTCTCCCCGGGCCCGGGCGTGCAGGGACGTCCAGAGGTCGCGCGGCCGGCTGGACAGCGCCTCGCCCGCCGGGGCGTCGGTGAGCAGCAGCAGGCCGCCGTCGATGTCGGCCTCCAACTGCTCGGGGCCCCAGCCGAGATAGCCGGAGAACAGCCGTAACCCCGCGAGCACCGGGCCGAGGGGCGCGGGGTCGGCGGACAGCGAGATCACGCCGAGCCGGTCGCGCAACGGCCGGAACCGTAGCGGCGGCTCCGCGTCGGGGCGGAGCCGGGCGACGGCGATGAATCCCTCGTAGCGGCTCAGCGGCCCGGCGTCGAACAGCACCGCCGGCGTCGTCAGCAGCCGTCGCCACTCCCGCGGGATGTCGGCCGGCAGCGGGTCCATGGTCGGCGCGTTGATCCGCACCCCGACGGCGCCACGGGAGCGATCGTGGCGCAGGATCAGCACGGCGGCCTGCCACAGGTCGCGGTCGTCGACGCCCGAGGCCGCGACCACGATCCGCCCGACGAGGTCGCGGTGGTGCCGGGCGGCGTTGCGCGCCAGGGCCAGCTCGTCGCCGGCGGAGCGCAGCTCCGGCAGCTCGAACCCGCGCTCGCGCAGCCGCAGCGCCACCTCCCGCCAGACGGTGCGCACGTCGAGGATCGCGGGCCGGTCGGGCAGGCCGCCGCGCAACACTCGCAACAGTTCGCCGGTGAATGCGGTGTACGGCTCGCCCGGGGGCGCGAACGCGTTGCGGTTGCGCGGTGCCGACACGAGCAGGGCGGTCTCGTCGGTACCCGCCTGGTCGGCGACGGCCTCGGTGCCGGACTCACCGGCGGCGAGGTGACCGGCGGCCCGGCCCGCGTAGCAGCAGTCGATGATCACCAGGCGGCGCCGGGCCCGGCTGCCCGCCACGGCCCGGCGGATGTGCTCGAACGGCAGGCCGGCTTCGTACGGTACCGCCGGATCGGTGTCCCGCAGCGCGAGCACCAGGCTCCCGTCGATCGGGTCGACCAGCCCGTGGCCGGCGTAGTAGACGACGAGCATTCCCTCCGCCGCCGCCTCGTCCGCGGCGCGCCGCACCGTGCGGCTCGCCTCGCGGGGGTCGTCCGGGTCGGGCAGCACCGTGCAGTGCTCCGGTGCCAGCCCCCACAGGTCCGGATCCTGCAGGGCGCCGGCGATCGCGCCGAGATTCCGGGTGACCGCCGGAAGCTCGGGCAGCCACTCGTAGCGCGCGCCGCCGAGGAGCACCGCCCGTGAGGCCCGCGGATCCGCCAGCTCCATCTACTCCTCCGGGGTCCGGGCGTGCAGGCTCGCCCACAGCTGCGACGGGCGGCCCGACAGCGCATCGAGGGCGGGGGCGTCGGTGACCACCAGCGTGCCGTCGGCGACGGCGGACTCGAGCCGGCCGGGTTCCCAGCCAAGGTATCCCGCGAACAACCGCACGGCCGCGAGGTCCGCCTCCAGCGTGTCCGGTCCGGCGGACAGCGGCAGCGTGCCGAGCCCCTCCCGCAGGTGCACGAACGTCGCGGGCGGCTCCGCGCCCGGGCGCAGCCGCGCGATGGCGACGGGGCCGTCGGCGCGGCCCAGCGGCCCGCCGTCGAAGAGGACCGCGGGCGCGGCGAGCAGCGGCAGCCAGTGCGGCGGGGTCCCGGCCGGTGCCGGATCACCGGTCGGCCGGTCGATCCGGATGCCGATGGCGCCGCGGATCTCGTCGTGGCGCAGGATCAGGATCACCGCCCGGTCGAGCCCGGGGTCGCCCGCAGCGGCGGCGGCCATCAGGATTCGCCCGGCCAGGCGGCGCGCGGCGTTGCGGACCAGCGGCAGGTCGTCGCCGGTGGAGCGCAGCTCGGGCCGCTCGAACCCGCGCTCGTCCAGCCGCCGCGTCAGCTCCTGCCAGACGGTGTGTACGTCGAGGATCGCGGGCCGTTCGGGCAGGCCGCCGCGCAGCACCGCCAGCAGTTCGCCGGTGAACGCGGTGTACGGCTCGCCCGGCGGCGCCTGCGCCAAGCGGTCCCGCGGCGCCGACACCAGCAGGGCGGCATCGGCGGTGCCGGCCCGGTCGGCGACGATGCCGGTGCCCGCCGCCGAGGGCGGGTCCATGTCGGCCGCGCCCGAGAAGCAGCAGTCGAGGACGATCAGGCTACGCCGGGCCAGGACGCCGTCGAGCGCCCGGCGGACGTGCGCGAAGGGCAGCCCGGACTCGTACGGTACCGCCGGATCGGTGTCCCGCAGCCCCAGCAGCAGCGTGCCGTCGAAGGGGTCGATGAGGCCATGGCCGGCGAAGTACACCAGCAGCAGCCCGTCCGGCTGCGTCTCGCGGGCGGCCTGACGCAGGGCCCGGCTGACCTCCCGCGGATCGTCCGGGTCGGCGAGCACGGTGCAGCGCTGCGCGGGCAGCCCCCACAGGTCCGGGTCCTGCAGCGCCGCGGCGAGCCCGGCGAGGTTCCCCGCGACGGCCGGCACGGGTGGCAACTGCTCATACCGCGAGACGCCGATGAGGACCGCGCGGGAGCCGTGCGGATCGGCCGGCTCGTCCGGGCCGAACCGGAAGGGCTCCGGGTCGTCGGCCCAGCTCTCCCACGCCCGCGGCCACTGCCCGGCCGGCGGCGGCACGGTCGTGGCCGGGATCTGCGCGGCGAGCCGGCGGTACCGGCCGCCGAGGCGTTCCAGGACGATCTTCGCGACCCGGGCGAAGGGCAGCCGGGCCGCGACGCGGCCCTGGTCGGGCTCGCTGCTGGCCAGCACGTTGAAGTCCAGCGTGCCGCCGAAGGCCGCGGTCACCTGGTCCGACACGTCGGCGAGCACCGCGAGGACACGGCGCGCCTCGGTCCGCGTCAGCGTGGCCAGCAGTTCCTCGCGGACGCCGGGGCGGAACTCGAACAGCGGCTCGTCGTGGTCCCACGCCACGCGCACGAGCAGGTCGGAGAGCATGACCTCGGCCAGGTGCACGGTGCTCGAGCGGGGCAGTACGGCGCGTTGCACGAGCCGCATGACGGCCGGCGTGAGCGGTGCGGCGGACAGGTGACAGGCGAGCTCGAAGGCGGTGGGGGAGGCGTTCTCCCGGAAGGCGTTGACGATCGCCGGGGCCCGCTTGGCCGCGACGCGCGGATGGGGGACTCCGGAGCGGGCCGGGGGCGGGCCGCCGGCCGCGTTCCCGACCGGCCCTCCGCCCAGCGGCATCACCTTGAGCGCGGTGGGTTTGCTCCACGGCCGGGCCACCAGGTCGAACCAGTTGCCCAGCCAGTCGGGATCGAGCGCGAGCACCGGCACGGCGAGCCGCCCGGCCAGCGGCTCGAAGGGCGGGTTCACGCTGATCTGCCAGCTCGTCGACGGCGCCACCGGCCGCGGGCTGCCGACCTGCGCGGGGATCGCGCGGACCTTCGTGCGGTGCCACAGCTGCTCGGGCAGCAGCTGCACGATCGCCACCGGGCACTTGCGGGACCAGATGTCGATCATGTCGGAGATGTTGGGCGACAGCCAGCCCTCACCGATCCCGTCCGTCACCAGCAGCACGGCGCTGCGCCCGCCCAGGCTCGCGACCTCCCGCGGGTTACGGCTGCGCCCGGCGCGGCGCCCGTGCCGCCAGTTGCCCATCGCGCGCAGCACCGGCTCGCGCTCGTCGGTGTCGACGCCCCACACGTCCACCCGCCGGAACAGACCACTGTTCTGCAGCAGGTCGTGGAACTCGCCGACGGTCCGTCGCCACAGCCCCATCGAGATCGACCGGTCGAACACGAGGGTGAGCTCCAGGAAGCGGCGCCGGCCGCGGGCGAACACCGGCAGCAGCGTGCGCGCCTCCGCGCTGACCCGCGCGGTCTCGGTCTCGTCGATGGCGGCGATGCCGCCCAGCCGGCTGAGCTCCTGTATGCCGCGCAGCTCCCGGGTGATGGCCAGCCGGTTGCGGATCGCGGGCTCGCCCGCGAGGCGCAGGGGATCGCCCGCCGCGGATCCGGCTCCGTGCTCGTCCGGCAGGTGCAGCGTCGCGAACGACCCGTCGCCGGGCGGCGGGCCGGCGACCTGGCCGGCGTCGTCGGGCTCGCGCCCGTCGCGGCCCCGGCGCGGATCGTGCCGCCCGCCGGGCGCGACCGCGACCGCCGGGTCGGCCGAGGCGCCGACCCGGCCGAGCAGCCAGACGGCGTCGAGCACCTCCTGCGGCAGCATGTCGGTGCGGGCGGCCAGCAGGTCGACGAGCGGGGCGAGCGAGGGATCAGTCATCGACGGGCCGGTTCAAGGGCCGCAGCGCCTCGCGAACCGCTTCTTCCGTCGCATGTGGATTGTTCTGGCCCCCGGAGGCGAGGAACACCGCGTTCAGCAGCTGGTCCGCGGCCAGGTCGTCGCCCTGGTTGAGCTTGGCGAGGAAGTCGTGGATGTGTGGTACGGCCGCCTCGAGCTGGTCAGCGCCGAGGTGCGCCTCGACGATGTCGCGCAGCCGCTGCTCGTCCGGCTGGGGCATGGTCAGGCGGATGCACCGGCGCAGGAAGGCCGGGGGGAAGTCGCGCTCGCCGTTGCTCGTGAGCACGACGACCGGGAACTGCAAGCAGCGCACGAGACCCCGCTCGACCGTGGTGACGCTGCCGTCGTGCAGCCGGACCTGGGCGGTGGGCTGGTCGGCCAGGCGGGCCAGCTCGGTGATGACGAACTCGGCCTCCTCGAAGATGGTCAGCAGGTCGTTGGGCAGGTCCACGTCGCTCTTGTCGATCTCGTCGATCAGCAGGACCCGCGGGCGCTGCCACGGGATCAGCGCGCTGCCGAGCGGGCCGAGCCGCAGGAACCGCCCGACGCCGGTCTCCTCGTTCGCGGGTTCGCCCTGGCCGGCGGTGGTCGCGAGGTTCGCCCGGCTGAGCGCCTGGAGCCGGCCGATGGCGTCGTACTGGTACAGGCCGTCGCCGAGCGTGGAGCGGCTCGTGATCGGCCAGTAGAGCACGGCGCCGAGGTCGAGCTCCGTGGCGATGCTGTAGGCCAGCGTGGACTTGCCGGTCCCGGCCTTGCCGGTGATGAGCAGCGGCCGGCGCAGCAGCAGCGCGGAGTTGACGATGTCGAGCATCTTCGGGTCGAGCTTGACCGGCGAGCCGCCCCGGGAGAACCGCCCGAGCCGCCGCTGCCGCGACGCCTCCGCCGGGGTGGGCGGCGTCGCCCAGCCGGTGCCCTCGGGGGGCGCGCCGTCGTACGTGCGCCACGGCGGCGGCTCCGGGAACGGGGCCGGCCCGGACTCGGGAACGCTGCCCGTGCCGCGGTAGATCCACCAGTCGCGCTCGACGACGTCCTCTTCGGGTTCGGTCATCCCTGCGGTACCTCCGTGGCGGGAAGCGCGAGGTCGGTGAACGGCTCGGGCGAGCTGGTCGGATCGTCGTAGAGCAGCACCACGTGCCGGCCGCAGTGGTGGGCGTCGTGCGGCGCGCCGGCGGCGGCGCGGCGCAGGCCGAGGACTCTGGCCGGCAGGTCCGCGAGCCGCCCGTCCCCGTGCAGCTCGGCGACGGCGGCGCGCAGGTCCGCCACGGCGCCGCCGTCCCGGCGCCAGATCGCGATGGGCACGCCGGCGCGGATGAGCGCGGCCAGCGGATCCGACTCGGCGGATTGGCCGTCCGTGTCGGGGTAGCCGAACTCGAGCCCGGCGCAGACGGTGTCGTCGCCGCGGCCGGCCAGCCACGCGAACAGCGCCTCGCCGCCGGCGGCCTCGAACAGGAAGTCGTCCGCGCCCATCGCCTCCGGCCGGCTCCGGTGCAGCCAGCACGTCCGCCCGCCCGCATCGACGCGGCCCCACAGCCGCCGCCATTCGGGGACGGCGAAGAAGAACTGCAGGCGGTCCAGCGATCGGATGACGATCGGCCACTGGGCGTGCAGCGCGGCGCGGGTACTGCCGAATCGCACGGTCCAGTCGTCGACCCGGGCGCCCAGCTGCGACCAGGGCAGGAGGAACTCGACGAAGACCGCCTCGAAGTCGCCCGCCAGCAGCTCCGCACCGATCTCGTCGAGCAGCGACTCGCCGCGCCGGGTGAGGTCCTGGTGCTCGACGGGCCGGTCGGGCTGGATCTTGTGGACCACGATGCCGTCGAAGTACAGCCACGCGGAGAGGCGGAACCGCGGTGTCGGCTCCTGCCCGCGGGCAGGCGTGCCCACCTCGTCGATCTTCACCATGATCCGGGCCTCGGACCTGGGCCGGGCCGCGCTCAGCGGCCGCCCCGGCCGGCGCGGTGCGACGCCGGCCGCCCACTCCCGCAGGCTTCTGCCCAGCTCCCGCGGGACGCCGGGCAGCCCGGCGAGCGCGACGACGAACCGCACCAGCGGCGTCTCGGCCGGCCGCTGGGTGCTCGTACACGCGTCCTCCAGCCGCCAGGCGGTCCGCAGCAGGCCGCCATCCGTCGCGACGCGGCGCACCGCGGCGTCGTTGCCCAGCGCCTTGCTCCAGGGCACGTCGGCGGGCATCGCGCTGAGCAGATCGGCCAGGTCACGGCGCTGCGCGGTGCTCAGCAGGCGGCTCAGCGGCGTCTCGGCGTCCAGGAACTCGTCGAGCCGTTCCGCGGTCTCGTCGCCGTCGGTCAGCCGGATCACCTCGATCAGCGCCTGCGGGCCGCCCCACTGGCCGATGCACGCGGTGGCCGCGTGCACCGCGCGCATTCTCGGCTCCGCGGCGTCGGCGAGGCCCAGGTGCGCGCCGAGGCTGCGCTCCAGCAGTTCGCGCAGCATGGCGAAGTTCGCGTCCGTCTGGCACGCCGTGGTCCTGGCCAGCAGGTTGACCACCGCTTCGGGCGGCGGGCCGTCCGCGACCAACGTCCGGCCTCTCAGACCAGCGCCAGCTCGGCGGCGAGCCGCTCGAAGTCCTGGACCGCGTGGGAGCGCGGGCCGAAGACCGTGCGTAACGCCCGGATCAGCGCCGGGTAGCCGCCCGGGTGGTCCTCCAGCACGGGCAGCAGGGCGAGGATCTGCTGCCGGGTGCCGCCCGACCGGGAGACCAGCGCGGCGAGGTCGTCCGGCAGCTGCTGGATCACGGTGTCCCAGGTGTCGGGGTTGGTGATGCGGGGGACGGCGAGCAGCGCCGCGGTGATCCGCTCGCGATCGTCGGGCGCCAGGGCCGGCGTCGGGGGCGCGGGCTGCGCCGGTCGCGCCGCCTTGCGGGTGCGCGGGGCGGGGGTGCTCGCCGCGACCTGGGGCGGCTGGGCGGCGCGTTCGGCGGCGGCCTTGCGGCGGGCGGTCACCAGGGAGGCGGTGGAGACCGACAGGCTCAGGATGCCGACCACGAAACTGCCCAGGCCGGCGAACTGGGTGGCGCGCGGCAACGTCTGACGGGACAGGAAGATCACGATCGCCGTCCCGATCAGGACGACCGAGACACCGGCGGCGATCTGCAGGACTCGGTTGGACGGACGCCGGCTCATCCTGCCGATTATCGTGCCCGCCGCGGACCGGCGTATAGACGGCTGTTCAGCGGCGGGGGCCGGTCGTTCGGCTGATCGACTCCGCATGAGTGGTCTGCCGGACGACCGGCCCGGCCGGGCCGTGGGTGGGCCGTCAGGAGAAGAGGGCCTTCTCCGCCCGCTGAGCCTTGCGGCGGACCTGGGGGACGGTCTCCAGGGCCCGGCGGCCGTGCTCGTCGGCGCGGGCGTGCAGCAAGCCGTAGGTGAACCCGTTCTCGCTGGCCAGGTGCACCCGCACGCCGTACTCGCGCAGCAGGGCGCCGGTGACCAGCGCATCCTGGTGCGCGCCGAGCGCGTCCTGCAGGTCCGTGATCCGGTCGGCCAGCCGGGTGGCCCGCTTGCCGGAGATCGGGACGAGCAGCTCCGCGGCGTACCGGGCCCGCTTGTAGGCCTTTCGCGCCTCGTGCAGCCGCTCGTTGGAGCCGGCCGGGCCGGTGGCGGCGGCCAGCCGGGCGTCCGCGCGGCGCACGGCCTTGCGGGCGCGGCTCAGCAGGCGGCTCTTGGTGAGGCGGTCCGGCTCGGCGGTGCGGGTCACGAGGGCGTCGAGATCGGTGAGCAGCGCGGTGTACCGCGGGCTGTCCAGGCCCTTCGTGAGCTCCGTGCGCCCGGCGGCGGCCCGGGCGGCCAGCAGCGACGTGATCCGGGCCGACACCGGGCCCAGGACCAGCACGTCCGGCTCGGCGGTGAGCAGGCCCTTCAGGCGATCGGCCATCACGTCGCAGTCGCGGACCTCGCCGAGCAGGCCGGTGACCCACTTGACCTCCTCGTGCAGGGCGTCGAGGTCGCCGGTGAGCAGGGGGGCGAACGACCGCAGCGTCGAGCGCAGCCGCCGGGTCGCCACGCGCATCTTGTGCACGGCCTCGGGGTCGCCCTCGCGCACGTGCGGGTCCTGCTCCACCATGGCGTCGCGCTGGGCGGTCAGGTAGGCGGCCAGAGCGCGGCGGGCCGTCGAGCCGCTCGCGGGGGCGTCGGGCGCCGGGTAGTCCTCGCCGAGGGCCTGGGCCAGCTTCGACGGGCTCTTCGCCGGGCGGGCGCCGGCCCGGCGCAGCACGGCGTCGAAGCAGGCGAGGTCGTCGCGGGCCCCGTCGACGAGCTCGATCTCCAGCTCGTGCCACTCGCGGGTGGCGCCACCGCGCAGCGACTCGGTGGTCACGTGGTCGTCGGCGACGAGGGCGACGGTGCTGCCGTCGGCGGCGTGCAGGGCGCGCTCGACGCGGTGGGTGCGGATCCGGGCGACGGGCGTGAGGTCCTCGCCGCGGGCGAGCGCGCGGACCTGGTCGGTCACGGCGCGCGGCGGCGTGCGCTGCGGGCTGCGCGCCGGGACCTGCAGCTCGCTGCGCTCCCCGCCGGTGGGGCGCTTGAGGTGCCATCCGGCGTCGTTGCCGCCCGTACGGCGGCGCAGCGTCACCCGGCCCCGGGCCAGGCGCAGGCCCTCCGTGTCGTAGTAGACGGCGTCGAGCCGCTGGTCGTCAGGCTCCCCGACGCTCGTCACGGCGCCGACCCCGGTGAGGTCGGGCAGGGCGAAACCGTCCGGGAGCTCGTACTTGCGTTCCACTTCGAGTTTTCCGGCCATGGAGCCATTCTCGCAGTGAACCGGCCGCCACGCGAAGATGAACGTGCGATAAACGAGAGGTGCATCCTGATCTGCTTGCGCTGCTCGACGCGCATATGGCGGAGCTCACCGCCCTCCGTCACATTCTCGCCGCCCCGCGCCCGGTGCACCCCGGCGAACGCTTCGCCGCCGCCCTCGAGGCGGCCCGAGCCGCCGAACGCTATGCGCGGATCACCGCCGAGGCGCTTCGCGCGGGCGCCGCGACGATAGTCTGACCGCGTGCTCGACCTGAGGCTGGACAACGCCCGCACGCTCGACGATCCGGCACCGCACCCGATCGGCATCCGCGACGGCCGCATCACCGACGACGTCGCCGCCGCCCGCGAGGTGATCGACCTGGGCGGACGGCTGGTCACGCCGCCGCTGGTCGAGCCGCACATCCACCTCGACGCGGTGCTCACCGTGGGCCAGCCGCGGCCCAACGTGACCGGCTCGCTGTTCGAGGGCATCGCGATCTGGGCCGAGCGGGTCCGCGACCTCACGATCGAGGACGTCAAGGAGCGCGCCGCCGAGGCGCTGCGCTGGCAGCTGGCCAACGGCGTGCTGGCCGTGCGCAGCCACGTCGACGTGTGCGACCCGCAGCTCAAGGCGCTGCGCGCGCTCGCCGAGCTGCGCGAGGAGCTGCGCGGCACGATCGAGCTGCAGCTGGTCGCCTTCCCGCAGCAGGGCATCCTGGGCTTCCCCGGCGGCGAGGACCTCATGCGCGAGGCGGTCGCGCTCGGCGCGGACGTGGTCGGCGCCATCCCGCACTACGAGCTCACCCGCGAGGACGGCGTCGAGTCGGTGCGGTTCGCCTTCGCGCTGGCCGCCGAGCACGGGCTGCGCGTCGACATCCACTGCGACGAGACCGACGACGAGCACTCCCGGTTCGTCGAGGTGATGGCCGCCGAGACCATCCGGCGCGGGCTGACCGGCCGGGTCACCGCCAGCCACACCACGGCGATGCACTCGTACAACGCGGCATACGCCTACCGCCTCATCGGCAACATCGCCCGGGCGGGCCTGCACATGGTGACCAACCCGCTCGACAACGCGGTGCTGCAGGGGCGCTTCGACACCGGCCCGGTGCGCCGCGGCCACACCCGGGTCAAGCAGCTGCAGGAGGCCGGCGTCAACGTGAGCATCGGCCACGACTCGATCATGGACCCGTGGTATCCGCTCGGCTACGGCGACCCGCTGCAGGCCGCCTTCGTGCTGGCGCACCTGGGGCACATGAGCGGCGACGCCGAGCTGCGCCGCCTCATCGACATGATCACGGTCAACCCGGCGGCCGCGCTCGGGCTGGACGACTACGGCCTGCGCCCCGGCGGCCCGGCCGACCTCGTCGTGTTCGACGCGCCGACGCCCGCCGACGCGCTGCGTCTGATTTCGCCGCGGTACCTCGTGCTGCGCGCCGGCGCGGTCGTCGCCCGCACCGAGCCGGCGCGCACCACGATCAGCTGGGCAGGGTCAGCTCGGACGGTCGACTATCTGCGCCCTTCAACACCGTGAACCCGAGCCAGTAGAGGGCCGCGGCGAGCACGAACCCGACCTCGAACGTGCTGTCGCCGAAGCCCGGCACGGCCGTGGGCACCGGCCCGGTGTACTCCACCTGATTGGAGAACAGCCAGATCGACACCGCCATGGCGATGGCCATCGCGGCCACGCCGGCCCACGGGTTGTGCTTGCGGTCGAAGAGGAAGCCGTCGACCGGGGTGCCCCGGCGCAGGTACCAGTCGGTCAGGTACACCCCCAGCCACGGCCCGATCCAGTAGGAGATGACCAGCAGGAAGTTCTCGTAGTCGTGGGCCGCGTTCTTCAGCCCGGACCAGGCCAGGACGAAGCCGACGACCCCGAAGACGAGGGCCACCACCGCCCGGCGCAGCCCCAGCGGCAGCCGGATCCCCAGCGCCAGGAACGACATCGCGCCGGAGTAGATGTTGATGACGTTGGCCGAGATCGCCCCGATCGTGATCGCCAGCAGCGTCAGGTCGGCGACCAGCGTCGGCAGGTGCCCGGTGAAGTCGGCGGTCGGGTTGTCGCTGGCCGTGCCGGCGATCGTCACCGAGGCGGCGCCGGCCGACTCCAGCAGCACGCACGAGACGAAGACGCCCAGGGCCGCCCACAGCCCGACGGCGCGCCGGTTGGACTCGGCGGGCAGGTAGCGGGTGTAGTCGGTGGCGTACGGGTTCCAGCCGGCCGCGTAGCCGAACGCGGCGCCGACGGTGAGCAGGAAGCCGCCGATCCCGCCCGCGTTGCCGGCCGCCGCGCCGGGGGAGGACTTGGCGAACGTCCAGCCGATCGCGAGCAGGAACGCCACCGCGAGGACCGGGAAGGCGTACCGCTCGAACGCGTGCACCAGGTTGTGCCCGAAGAACGCGATCGCGATCTGCGCCGCCACCACGATGACCAGCGCCGCCGTCTTCGGCATCCCGGTGAGCGTGGCCAGGGCGAACGCGCCGCTGACGCTGTTGACCGCGAACCACCCGACGCCAGCCACGATCGCGTTGAGCCCGGCCGGCAGGGCGTTGCCGAGGAACCCGAACGAGATCCGGCTGAGCACCATTTGCGGTACCCCCGCGGCAGGACCGCGCGCGGAGAGCACTCCGTGCGTCAGGGAGCCCAGCGCGGTCCCGACCACGATGGCGAGCACCGCCTGCCAGAACGTCTGCCTGAACACCAGGACCGAGAGCACTCCGACGAAGACGGTGGCGAACTCCAGGTTCGGCGACATCCATGTCCAGAACAGGTCCAGCGGCCGGCCGTGGCGCTCGTTGAGCGGGATGAACTCGGCGCCGCCGGGCTCGACGGCGGCGACGCGCGCACCGTACTCACCCTCGCGGACCTCGGCGGTGACGGTCATATGGCACCCTCCGATCGTATTGAGATCCATCTTCGGCCGGATTGTTACCGCACGATTACGAACGGGTGTGCGATCGGGGTCACCCGGCCCGGTTATCGGGCCGCCGGCCCCGCCGGACGTAACCTAACCCCGTGGGGGTCGTCAGGCAGCGGGTGCGCTTCGCGATCCGGCTGCTGCGGGACTGGCGGCTCACCGTGGCGTGGGGCAAGTCGCTGCTGCGCTCGTTCGCGACCAGCTTCGCCGTGCTCGCCGTCACCTTCTGGCTGCTGCCCGGCGTGCGGGCCAGCGGCGGCCCCTGGTCGCTGGTCGAGCTCACCATCCTGCTCGCCGTCGTCGGCACCGCGATGCGCCTGGTCCTGCTCGGCGTCGCGGTCATCGTCGGCGGCGTCGGCGTGCTGGCCGTCGGCGTGGTCATCCAGGCGGTCGTCATGTTCACCGCGCTGCGGCTGGCCGAGGGCGTCAGCGTCGACACCTTCGCCGACGCCTGGGTCGCCAGCTGGCTCGCCGCCGCGCTCACCGCGCTGGTCAACTGGCTCGCCGACGCCGGCAGCGAGGACGTCTTCCTCGGCCAGGCGCTGCGGCAGATGGCCCGCCGGCACCGCGGCCTGCCGGCCACCGACCCCGGGGTGCTCATCGTGCAGCTCGACGGCCTCTCCGCGCCGCTGCTGTCCTGGGCGGTCAAGGCCGGCAACCTGCCCAACCTCGGCAAGTGGCTGCGCACCGGCACGCACGCGCTACAGCCCTGGCACACCGGCCTGCCGGCCACGACTCCGGCCAGCCAGGCGGGCATCCTGCACGGCGACTTCTCGCAGATTCCCGCGTTTCGATGGTACGAGAAGGAAAACGCCCGCCTCATCGTCACCAACCGCCCCCGTGACGCCGCCGACGTCGAGTCGCGCATCTCCACCGGCCGCGGCCTGCTCGCCGACGGCGGGGTCAGCATCAGCAACGTCTTCTCCGGCGATGCGCCGACCAGCCTGCTCACCTTCAGCAACGCGGCCCTGCCCGGCCGCTCCGCCCGCGGTTACCTCGCCTTCGTGGCCAGCCCCTACGGCTTCGCCCGCGCGCTCGTGCTCTCCGTCGGCGAGATGCTCAAGGAGATCCAGCAGGCCCGCCGGCAGCGGTTCCGCAACGTCTACCCCAGGGTGCCCCGCACCGCCGCCTACGTCGCCCTGCGCGCGGTGACCAACGTGCTCCTGCGCGACCTCAACGTCTCCCTCATCGCCGAGCAGATGAGCAACGGCGCCCCGGTCGTCTTCTGCGACTTCGTCGACTACGACGAGGTCGCCCACCACGCCGGCCCGCTGCGCCCCGAGGCGATGCAGACCCTCGAGGGCCTCGACCGGGTGCTGGGCACGCTGCACCGCCTGGCCCGGGTCGCCGGCCGCGACTACCAGATCGTGGTCCTCTCCGACCACGGCCAGAGCCAGGGCGCGACGTTCTCGCAGCGGTACGGCGTAACGTTGGAACGCCTGATCGCCGACCTCGCCGGCAACGGCAGCGCGGCCGCCACCGGCGGCCCGAACGACGAGGAGTGGGGCCGCGCCAACACGCTGCTCGCCGGCGTGTCCAACCAGACCCGCTCGTGCGGCCCGGTCACCCACCGCCCCCGCGGCGATGTGGTCACCGTCGCCTCCGGCAACCTCGCCATGCTGTACCTCACCGAGGTCCCCGGCCGCGCCGACCTGGCCACCATCGAGGAGTTACGCCCCGGCCTGGTCGACGGCCTGGCCAAGCACCCCGGCATCGGCCTGGTCGTGGCCGCCACCCCCGACGGCCCGGTCGCCATCGGCCCGTCCGGCCGCCACCGCTTACGCGACGCCCGCGTCGAGGGCGACGACCCCCTGCTGCCCTACGGCCCGCACGCCGCCGCCGACCTGCTGGCCCACCAGGCCATGTCCCACGTCGGCGACCTGGTCGTGCTCAGCCGCGTCGACCCGGGCACGGAGGAGGTCGCCGCCTTCGAGGAACTGGTCGGCTCGCACGGCGGCATCGGCGGCTGGCAGACGGAGGCCGTGCTCGTGTACCCGGCCGACTGGCCGCTGCTCGCCGCCGACCCGCGCGGCCCGGTCGCCATCCACCGCCAGCTCGTGGCCTGGCTCGACGACCTCGGCCTGCGCACCCCGCCCTCGCCCCTCACCCCACCCACCCCTTCCCCCGCCGCCTCTTCCCCCGCGCCCGCCTCTTCCCCCGCCGCCGCACTGCCCGACCAGCCCCCGGCTCCCGCCGCGTCCCCCGCCGCCGCTCCGCGCCCTCCGCGTTGATCGCCCGCCGCCGCACGTAACGCCGCCCCCGTCCCCGCCCGCCTCGGCCGCCCGCCCTGCCCCGCCTCGGCCGCCCCGCTCTGCCCCGACCCGGCCGCCCTGCCCGACCACCCCCGGCTCCCGCCGCGGCTCCGCGCCCTCCGCGTTGATCGCCCGCCGCCGTGCATAACGCCGTCCTGCCCCGCCACGCCCCGCCGCCACGCCCCGCCGTCCTGCCCCGCCCCGGCCCGCCGCCACGCCCCGCCGTCCTGCCCCGCCACGCCCCGCCGTCCTGCCCCGCCCCGGCCCGCCGCCCCCGGCCCGCCCTGCCCGCCATGACCCCCGCCTGCCGCGGCTCGCTCCTGCCTGCTGCGCTCCGCCTCTGTCTACTGCGGCTTGGCCCTGCCTGTTGCAGTCCGCCGTCACCTGCTCCGTCCGCCCCCGCCTGCTGCGGTCCGCTCCCGTCGGCGTGGCGCGCAGCGATAAGTCTCCGGGATCATGAACGCGAACGCTGTGACACCAGGCTTTTTCATGATCGCGGAGACTTATGGTACACATAGGTACATTTCCTCTCCACGATCATGAGAAACGGCGCTACGCGGCGACTCGCGCGCATGATCGCGGAGACTTATTGCTGCTGCGCGTCCTGGTGCTTGCCCGCTGCGGGCGGTGATGATCGAAAAGTCGGGCGCTCCGCGCCGCGACTTTTCGGACTTATGCCCCGTCAGGCGATAAATCCGTTAAGTCGTGGCACGGAGTGCCCGACTTAACGGATCAACGACCGCGTGGGGATCGCGAGGGATCACGCCGAACCGGAGGGGCTCACTGGTCCGGACTCGATCGCCGGTGACGCCGGGGGTTTCCGCGCCGCGGTCGGGCGCACGAGGCGCGGCGAGCTCCGAGCGGAGCGTTGCGAATGAGCGGAGCGTTGCGAATGAGCGGCGAGCCGTCGTGGGCGTGGCCCCGCCGCCGGGGGACGAGTCGCTGCCCGCGGTCATGCCGCTGCTGGTGGAGCCCGCGCGTGGTGGCGGGGGAGAAGGCTAGGAGAGTTCCTGGGGGGCCTCGGTGTGGGACTGGCGGCGGCGTTCGAGCCAGCCGGCGAGCTGGCCGGCGGCCAGCACGATGATGATGGCGGCGACCACGCCCTGCCAGGGCTGGGGGAAGACGTTGCGGCTGAGCAGTCCGATCGCCGAGTACGTGGCGGCCCACAGCGCGCACGCGGCGATGTTCGACACGATGAAGGTACGCCACGCCAAACCCACGATCGCGGCCGTGAGCAGCACCGGAATGCGGCCGCCAGGGACCAGGCGGGAGACCAGCAGGGCGCTCACCGGGCGGCGGTGCAGCCGTTCGCGGACCTGCTCGGCCAGGCGCCACGGCTGGCGCAGCAGGCGCAGGCGGCGGGTCAGGGCCTCGCCGCCGGCGCGGCAGATGGCGAAGGTGACGGCGTCGCCGAGGTAGGCGCCGAGGCCGCCGGCCGCGACCACGATGGGCAGGGTCACCGGGTTGTAGTGCGCGGCGAGGACGGCGGTGGCGCTCACCGCGGCGCCGGTCGGCAGGACCGGCAGGATCGAGCCGACCGCGACGACGCCGAAGGTGATCGCCAGGGCGGTGACCAGGGCGGAGAACGTGATCACGAAACGGTCAGGCTCTCGCCGGGGGCCAGCACGCGCACCCGCGTGCCGGGGGCGGCGGTGGCGGTGTGCGCGGCGAACTCCTCGCCGGGGCGGGCGAAGCGGTCCGGGCGCACCCGGTGGCAGCCGATCGGCCAGAGCGTGCCCCAGTGGATGGGTACCGCGTGGGCCGGGGTGACCATCCGCATCGCCTCGGCGGCGCCGGCCGGGTCGAGGTGGCCGGGGCCGAGGGTCCAGCCCCAGCCCCACACCGGCACCAGCGCCACGTCGACCGGGCCGAGCTCCTTCATCTCGTCGAACAGACCCGTGTCGCCGCCGAACCAGGCCGACCGATCGCCGCCGACCACATAGCCGAGCGCCACCGCGCGGATTCTCGACGCGGGGGTACGGCCGCCGTCGTGCGCGGCCGGCACCGCCCGGACCGTGACGCCGCGGACGTCGGTCTCCTCGCCGGCGCGCAGTTCGGTGAAGTCGCGCTCGCCGAGCCGCCCGCGTAGGAACGACGCCGCGCCCCTCGGCACGATGAGCCGGGTCGAGCGCGGCAGCATCCGCAGCGACGGCAGGTCGCAGTGGTCGGAGTGCAGGTGCGACACGACCACCGCGTCCGGCGGGTGGGCCAGGACCGGCCGCGGCCCGCGCCGCCGGTGCAGGTGCGCCAGCCGGTTGCGCAGGACCGGGTCGGTCAGGATCGTGACGTCCCGCTCGCGGATCGCCACGGTCGCATGACCCCACCAGGTGACTTCCATGAACCCATCTTGCCCCGGCGCGCCGGGGACCGGACCAGAAGGTCGCCGCGTGCCCGCCTGCGAAGACCCGGCGGGCCGGGGACCGGACCAGAAGGTCGCCGCGTGCCCGCCTGCGAAGACCCGGCGGGCCGGGGACCGGACCAGAAGACCAACTGGGCGGGGGACCGGACCAGAAGACCCAGCGGGCCGGGGACCGGGTCAGAAGGTCGAGGCCTGCGGGTCCAGCGCCCCCTCGACGGCGAACCGCTCCATCTCCGACAGCAGCTCCCAAGTGTCCGAGATCGGCAGGTACGCGGTGTCGACCTCGGTGGTGATCTGCGCCGTCCCCGGCACGTCGTCGATGTTGAGCATGAGCTTCTCGTTGAAGTACACCATCGGGACCTCGCTGACCCGCTCGGTGGCCGGCCGCGCCGCCCGGATCGCGGCCTCGTCCGGGACCGTCTCCGGGGCGCGCAGCGCGAGGCGCCGCTCGTTGTGGAGCACGGCCAGGTCGATCGGCTCGCCGTGGTCCTTGCCGATCCGGTCGATCAGGGCCAGGCGGGCGGCGTTGTCGTAGTAGGCGTACTTCGACGCGCTCATCGACGCCTGCCCGGCGCGCCGCACCGCCTCGGCCGCGGTGACGCCCTTGACGTCGACGACGACGAGCCCGTTCTGGGCCAGGGGCGAGACCACCTCGGCGAGGCCGGGGCGGAACCGGTTGCTGACGATGACCTGCGAGACGAACGGGGAGCCGCCGGTCACCCGGCCGAAGGCGACGGCGTAGGCGGCCAGCACCACCGGCGCGGCGTCGACCCCGAGGTGCGCGGCGAGCCGCTCGGCGGCCAGGTGCAGGGCGGGGGAGCGGAAGACGAGCTGGCGGAAGCGGGCCCCCTCCGGGTCGCGGTACCCGGCGAAGCGCTGCGGGTCGATCGCGCGCAGCTGCGCCTCCCAGTACCGCATGGCGTTGTCGGTGTGCCGGGCGGCGCGGCCCTGGGCGGCGGCGAGTTCGAGCGGGCCCATGGCGGGCGGGAGGTCGGTGCCGCGCCGGGCCAGGTCGCGGACCATGATGCCCAGCCCGCCGCCGTCGGTGGCGACGTGGCAGACCATGACCACCACGTGCGTGACCGGCCCGTCGGCGCCCGCGCGCACGACCGCCATGCGGATCGGCCACTCGCGGGTGTAGTCGAAGTTGCGGGCCCGCCAGCCGGCGTACACCTCGGCGGCGAGGGCCCCGGCGGAGCCGGCGTCGGGCGCGGTGTGCACCTCGAGGGCCGCCTCGCCCCGGTCGAAGACCTCCTGGGTGGTGGTGCCGTCGGGGGCGATGCGCAGCAGGGCGCGCATCGCCGGGTACCGACTCAGGAAGAATCGCAGCTCCTCGACGAAATCGCCGACCGCGCGGCCGTCCTGGACCGGCACGACGCCGCCCATGCTCATCGACGAACCGACCTCGACCATGGCCCGCCAGACCTGCTGCTGTCCCCAGGTGAGCTCCCCGATTCCTGCCCCTTGGCCCGTGAAGGGCACACTGATGCGTTCCATGGCGTGATGCTGCCCAGAGGGATCGACTTAGGCAAGACAACGAATGGGTCATGCCGTGTGCTGGACGGCCAGTCCTGCCGGCTCGGCCGCCGCCGCGGCGCGGGCGGCGACCGCGGGCGGGGTCAGCGGGGGCGAGTAGAGGTACCCCTGGCCGAACCGGTAGCCGAGGCTCCGCAGCATCTCGGCCTGCGCCTCGGTCTCGATGCCCTCGGCGACCGCGTCGAGGCCGAGGGCCTGCGCCATGCGGATCACCGCGGTCGCCACCGCCTCCTGCCGGCCGGCGGTGGTGATCTCGTCGACGAACGAGCGGTCCAGCTTCAGCGCGGTCACCGGGCAGGTCAGCAGCAGCCCGAGCGACGACGCGGCGGTGCCGAAGTCGTCCAGGGCGATGCGGATGCCGTGGTCGCGCAGCGCCTGCAGGGCGGCGATCGCGGCCGCGTCGACCACGGCCGTCTCGGTGACCTCGATGACCAGCCGGGCCGGCGCCAGGCGGGCGTTCTCCAGCGCGGCGAGGACGTCGGCGACGAAGTCGGGCTCGGCGAGCTGCCGGCCGGACACGTTGACCCCGACGTAGGCGGGCGCGGCCGGGCCGAGCTCGCGCAGCCAGCGGGCCTGCTGCGCGCACGCCTCGAGCAGCACCCAGCGGCCCAGCGGCACGATGAGCCCGGTCTGCTCGGCCGCGGGCACGAACTCGGTCGGCGGCAGCGTTCCCAGCTGCGGGTGGCGCCAGCGCACCAGCGCCTCGGTGCCGAGGGTGTAACCGTCCTCCAGCCGGACGATCGGCTGGTACCGCAGGCAGAGCTCCCCGGCGTCGATCGCCTCGCGCAGCCGCGCGCCGAGCTCGGCGTGGGCGACGATCCGGGTGGTCATCCCCGGCACGTAGACGAAGTGGCCGCCCTTGCCGCGCTCCTTCGCCGCGTACATGGCCAGGTCGGCATTGCGCAGCAGGGTGTCGACCTCGTCGCCGGGCGCGGAGGCGGCCACCCCGACGCTGGCCCGCACCAGCAGCTCGTGCCCGGCCGCCGACACCGCCGCGGTGAGCACGTCGCGGACGCGCTGCGCGACGCACACCGCCCGCTCGCCCTCGACGCCGAGCAGCAGGGCCGCGAACTCGTCCCCGCCGAGCCGGGCGACCGCGTCCTCCTGCCGCACCGCGCCGCGCAGCCGGGCCGCGACCGTGGTGAGCACCTCGTCGCCGACCGCGTGGCCCAGGGTGTCGTTGATGAGCTTGAAGTCGTCGAGGTCGATGAGCAGTACCGTGACCGGCCCGGCACCGCGCAGCGCCGCGCCCAGCAGCTCGGTGAAGCAGGCCCGGTTGACCAGCCCGGTCAGCGCGTCGTGGGTGGCCTGGTGGCGCAGCCGCCGCTCGTGGGCCCGCACCGAGGCCAGCAGCCGGGCGTTGTCGCGCAGCGCGACCAGCTGCCGCAGCCCGACGACCGCGCTGACCGCGATCGCGCCCGTGGCCACGGCCGGGATGTCCCGGTGGTCGTTGTAGGCGACGACGGCCAGCAGCCCCAGGGTCGCCCCGACCGCGAAGTAGGGGAGTTTGCTGTACGGCCGGACGCGCAGCTGCTGCCGCGGCGCGCCCGCCGGCCCCCACTGTGCCAGCGCGGCGAAGGCCACCAGCAGCGCGTCGAGCTGGGTCAGGGCCTCCTGGAAGCCGACCAGGCGGGGCTGCGCCGCGACGATGGGCGACAGGGCCGAGCTCATCCCGCCGGCCAGCAGCGTCAGGGCGAGCAGGCCCATCGAGCGGCCGCTGACCGGGCCGCTGCCGAGCATGACGACCTTGAGCACCGCGACCAGCGTGATCAGGCAGGTGAGCCCGACCAGCGACAGCCCGAGCACCACCCGCACGTCGTGGTTGCGCTCCACCATCGGCCGCAGCGCCAGGTGCCACAGGAACAGCGCCGTGGTGAACAGGACGGTCAGCGAGTCGAGCCCCAGCCGTATCCACTCGCCGCGGGAGCGGGCCCGCACCGGCAGGCGCAGCAGGGCGTACAGCGCCCACACGATGCCCAGCACCAGCAGCGGCGCGCCGACCTCGGCCAGCCGCAGCGCCCGCGCCGAAGCAGGGTCGAGCCCGGCCGGGGTCGCGATCGCCGCCCCGACCGCGACCAGCGCGGTGCCGCAGCTCAGCCGGCGCCAGAACCGCCGCCCGGCGGGCGCGAGCCCCGGCACGTCGCCGGCCAGCCAGATGACGATCGCGGAGAGTGTCAGCGCCGACGGTACGAGCACGCACGGGACCGCCGTGGGCACCGGCCGGCCGGCGGCGTACAGCACCGCCCAGCCGAGCCCGGCCACGAGGCACCCGGCGACGGCCACGACGATGCGCCGGGCCGTCGGCTCCCGCCCGGTCCCGCGCCCGGCCACCAGCACCACAGCCGCCGTATCGGCAGCCGCGCCCGGTTCCTGCGCATTCCGGCGCCCCGGTCTCGTCTAGCCTGTCGGATGGTCAGCGTTCGGGAAGGGGCACGGTGGCGGCAGGGGGCGACGGGGTCGACAGCCGGCGGACGGACACCCGGGAGCGGGTGCTCGCGGTGGCGCTGGAACTGTTCGCGCGGCGGGGCTACCGGGTCACGTCGCTGCGGGAGCTCGCCGAGCACTTGGGCGTGACGAAGGCGGCGGTGTACTTCCACTTCCGTACCAAGGAGGAGATCCTCACCGCCATCCTGACCGGATACCTGGACGGCATCGCGGCCATGATCGCCGACGCCGCCGCGGAGGGGCCGCTCACGCCCGAGGGCCAGGAGCGGCTGCTGCGCCGGTTCGCGGCGCACCAGCGGGGGTGGGGGCCGGACCTGATGCTGCTGGTCCGGCTGAACCAGACCGAGATCCGTGGCCTGCCGATCGGCGCGGAGGCCCAGCAGGTCATGCACTCGCTGGTGGAGACGCTGGCGCCGGAGGGCGCCGGGCCGCGGGAGCGGCTGCGGGTCCGCACCGCGCTGGCCGCCTTCCCCCTCGCCGCGGCCGCCGCGCTGCCGGACGGGGACGGCGACCCGGACCTGGGCGCGGACCCCGAGGCGCTGCAGGAGTTCGCGCTCGCCCTCTGCCTGGAGATCCTGCGCGGCGGAGGGCGGGCGGCCGGCTGAGCCGGCCGCCCGGGCCGGTCAGAACGCTTCGATCCCGGCCGCGGCGTTCGCGGCCATCGCGGGCTCGCCGGGCTCCGGCTGGCCGCCGCGCAGCGGCACGTGCCGGATGAACAGGGCCACGACGAAGCCGGCCGCGGCGACCGCGCTGCCCCATAGGAACAAGGCGGTGATGCCGTCGGTGACGGCCTGCTGGAAGACGTGCCGGGCGGCCTCCGGCAGTGTCCGCAGGGCCTGCGGGGTGATCGAGTTGGACCCGCCGGACCCGCCACCCGCCCCGGTGGCGGGCAGCGCCGCGGTGACGTGGTGGGTGTAGATGGCGCCCAGCACGGACACGCCCAGCGAGCTGCCCATGTTGCGCAGGAAGGTCGACGCGCCGGTGCCCGCGCCCATGTCGCGCGGCTCGAGGCTGTTCTGCGCGATCAGGGTGCTGGTCTGCATGAGCCCGCCCATGCCGGCGCCGAGGACCACCATGTAGAGCGCGGTGACCGTCTGTGACGTGCCGGTGTCGACCGTCGCGAACAGCAGCATCCCGGCGGCCACCACGGCCGAGCCGGCGATCGGGAAGATCCGGTAGCGGCCGGTCCGGCCGATCACGCCGCCGGCGCCGATGCTCACCACCATCACCGCGATCATCATCGGCATCAGCAGCAGGCCGCTGTTGGTCGCCGACGCGCCCTGCACGAACTGCTGGAACTGCGGCAGGTAGACGACCGCGCCGAACATCGCGAAGCCGGAGATGAAGGCGAGCGCGCCAGCGAGGCTGAAGTTGACGTTGGCGAACACCCGCAGCGGCATGATCGGCTCGGGCCGGCGCCGCTCCACCACGATGAACGCGACCAGCCCCGCGAGGGTGAGCGCGGCCAGGCCGAGGATCTGCGGCGAGGCCCAGTCGTACTCGGTGCCGCCCCAGGTCGTGATCAGCACGAGCGCGGTGATCCACACGGCGAGCAGGCCGGTGCCGAGCCAGTCGATGCGCGCGTGGCCGGTGCCACGGGGCAGCTTGGCCAGGGTGATCCAGCTGATCACGAGGGCGACCGCGCCGAGCGGCAGGTTGACGTAGAACGCCCACCGCCACGACAGGTGATCGGTGATGAACCCGCCGATGAGCGGGCCGCCGATCATCGCGACCGGCATGACCGCCATCATGATGCCCTGGTACTTGGAGCGGTCCCGGGGCGGGATCATCTCGCCGATGATCGCCAGCACGCCGACGATCAGGCCGCCCGCGCCCAGGCCCTGCAGCGCCCGGAAGCCGATCAGCTCGGCCATGTTCTGCGACATCCCGCACAGCACGGAGCCGACCAGGAACAGCGCGACGGACGCCACGAAGATCGGGCGCCGCCCGTAGAGGTCGCCGAGTTTGCCCCAGATCGGCGTCGCGATCGTGGTGGCCAGGATGTAGCCGGTGGTGACCCAGGCCAGGTGATCCAGGCCGCCGAGGTCGCCGACGATGGTCGGCAGCGCGGGCGCCACGACCATGTTGTCGAGCATGGCCAGCAGCATGGCGATCACCAGGCCACTCATCGTGACCAGGATCTCGCGGTGACTGAACCCGAGCCCTGGCGTCGGGCGCGCGGGCGTAGCCGGGGCAGTGGGAGTCTCCATCGCCAGCCTCTCTGGGGAAACCGCAGCAACGCCTCCAACATACTAGCTAACCTGCCGACCGGCTAGTTAAGTGCGGCGAGATCGGGCGGAACCCACCCGGAGCGCGCCTCCGGCGAGGCGAGCGTCGCCGGGCGGTAGAAGCGCAGGAGCAGCTTCTTGTCCAGCACGTCCGGGTTGCGGGCGCAGAACGCGTCGAACGAGCCGTCCGCGGGGGACATCCGCCGGGCGATGACTTCGACCCAGGCGCGGCTCATGGTGACGTGGTACTTCTGGGGTGCCCCCGCATAGCGGGTCGTCCGCCGGATGCCGTCGCTGACCAGCGCGACCGCCTCGGCCGCGCCGACGGCAACCGTTTTTACCGGGTGACGGAGCCGACCTGCTTGACCTGGCGCAGGGACGGCGTCGACTCCAGCCGGGCCACGCCCGGCAGCGGCCCGATCCGGCTCGTCATGTAGTCGTACAGCGCCGCCATGTCGCGGCAGATCATGGTGATGACGACGTTCGTCTCGCCGGTCGTGGCCGCCGCGAACACCACCTCGGGATGCCCGGCCAGGGCCGCGCCGACGGTCTCCAGGTGGGCGGGGACGACGTTGAGCCACAGCAGGAAGCGGGCGCGGTGGCCGAACAGGTCCGGGTGCAGCTCCACGTCGAAGAAGATCGCCCCGATCGCGCGCAGGTGCTCCAGCCGCCGGCGCACCGTCGACTCCGACCAGCCGGTCGCCGCGGCCAGCTGCGGGTAGCCCAGCCGCCCGTCGCGGTTCAGCGCGGCCAGCAGCGGCCGGTCGGCGTCGCTGAGCACCGGCACCGTGTCGGGCGGCGGCGGGGCCGGGCGCAGCCGAGCGATCTGCTCGGGGGTGAGCGCGGAGTCGCGGGCCTCGCCGCCGACCGCGCCGCCGGCGAACTGGTGCACCAGGCAGTACGCCCGCACCGACACCAGGCGCGGGGTGCGCGGCAGCTTCTGCAGCAGCAGGGCCTCCCGGTCGGCGGTGTCCGGGCTCTGCACGACGCAGATGACCTCGGTGCCGCCCGAGGCCAGGGTGACCCAGGTGGTGTCCGGCCGGCGGGCCAGGGCCTCGGCGACGGCGGAGGCGCTCTCCGGCGTGGTCTGCAGCCGGATGAGCCACATGTCGTAGCCGAGCCGGACCCCGTCGGGCAGGCCGGCGACGCGCACGCCGCCCTCGGTGCGCAGCCGGCGGTACCGCCGCGCGACCGTCTGGTCGGAGACGCCGAGGACCTCGGCGAGCGTGCTGAACGGCACCCGCCCGTCGAGGCGCAGCGCGTCGACGATGGCATGGTCCAGTGCGTCGATATCCACCAGCCAACGGTAGCCGAAGTCGGAATCCGCCGCCTTGGCCGCGCTGAGTACCCAGAACCCGCCCCGCGACCGCACCGTCGGGGCATGCGTAAATGGTCTGCCCTGATCGCCGTCTGTATCGGCACGTTCATGCTGCTCGTCGACGTCACCATCGTCACCGTCGCGCTGCCCGCCGTGGCCCGCGACCTGCACGCCGGACTCGGCGGCCTGCAGTGGGTGCTCGACGGCTACGCCCTCGCCCTCGCCGCGGTGCTGCTCGCCGCCGGCGCCGTCGCCGACCGGCACGGCCGCCGGCGGGTCTACCTCGGCGGCACCGTCCTCTTCGCGGCCGCCTCCCTGCTCTGCGCGCTCGCGCCCAACCCGGGCCTGCTCATCGCCGCCCGCTTCCTGCAGGGCCTGGGCGGCGCCGCGATGTTCGCCACCACCGTGGCCATCCTCAGCGTCGCCTACACCGGCCGTGACCGCGGCGTCGCGTTCGGCATCTGGGGCGCGGTCAACGGCGCCGCCGCGGCGGCCGGACCGATCGCCGGCGGCCTGCTCACCGAGCACTACGGCTGGCACTGGATCTTCCTGGTCAACATCCCGGTGAGCCTGATCGCCGTCGGGTTCACGCTGCGCGGCGTGACCGAGTCCCGAGGCCGCGCCGGCGCCCGGCTGGACCTGGCCGGCACCGTCACCTTCACGGTGAGCGCCGCGGCCGCCATCTACGGGCTGATCCGCGGCGGCGACGCCGGCTGGACCGACCGCCTGACGCTCGCGTCCTTCGCCCTGGCCGCGTTCGCGCTGGTCGCCTTCGTCGCCGTGGAGCGCATGGCCGCCCACCCCATGCTGGATCTGGCCCTGTTCGCCAAGCCGTCCTTCGCCGCGCTCATGGTGGCGGCGGTACTCGTACAGGCCGCGGCCTTCGCGTACCTCCCGTTCACCACGGTCTGGCTGCAGCAGTTCCTCGGCAAGGGGCCGGTCGACGCGGGCCTGCTCGGCGCCCTGCCGCTGTCCGCCGCGAGCTTCATCGTCGGCGCCCTCGGCGGCCGCTTCCTGCAGCGCGTCTCCCCGCGCTGGACGATCGGGATCGGCACGCTGCTCATCGCCGCGGGCGCCTTCGCGCAGGCCCGCCTGACCGCGGCCAGCCCGGCCACCGTGCTGATCCCCGGCCTGATCCTGGCGGGCCTGGGCGTGGCCGCGGTCCTGCCGACCCTGGCCTCGGCCGTCCTGGCCGCGGTGCCGCACGAGCGCAGCGGCATGGCGGGCGGCGCGGTGAACACCTTCCGCCAGCTGGGCTTCGCCCTCGGCGTGGCGGTGTTCGGCTCGATCTTCGCCGACCGGCTGGCCGCGCACACGCCCCCGACCCTCGGCACCGCCGCCGACGCGGTGAACCACGTCCTGATCGCGGCCGGCGCCGTGGCCGTGGCCGCCGCGGTCCTGGTCCTGGTGCTGGTCCGCGCCGGCCGCCCCGCCTGGGAGCCCCAGCCCGAGGCCACCCCCGGCACCCCGCAGGCGGCGGCCTCCGCTCGCTGATCCGCGATCGCCCTGGTGCTGAAGTCCCAGCACCAGGGCGCGCGCCGTCGACGCGGCGGACGGTGGGCGAGCCGACCGTCCGCCGGAGGCGACACGGCATGCACCGGCACACCGCGCCCGCCGCCCGCGGACCTCGTGGGACGCCGCGCCCCGGCGCATCAGCGCACGCATTGTGTCGCGGCGCGGTCGCTGATCCGTCCGCGCCCGCCGCGCGCGGACCTCGTGGGATGCCGCGGCGCATCAGCGCACGTATTGCGCCGCGGCGCGGTCGTTGATCCGTTAAGTCGGGCACTCCGTGCCACGACTTAACGGATTTATCGCCTGACGGGGCATAAGTCCGAAAAGTCGTGGCGCGGAGCGCCCGACTTTTCGATATTCGCCGTCCGTAGCGGGCGAGTGCGACGGAGTGCCCGACTTTTCGATCATCACCGCCTGCCGCCGGCGAGCGCCGAAGTGCGCAGCAGCAATAAGTCTCCGCGATCATGCGCGCGAGTCGCCGCGAAGCGCCGTTTTTCATGATCGTGGAGCGGAAATGTACCTATGTGTACCATAAGTCTCCGCGATCATGAAAAACCCTTGGTGTCACAGCGGCCGCGTTCATGATCACGGAGACTTCTCGCCTGCGCGCCACGCCCCGGCGTCGGTGTCGCGCCGACCGCTGGAGTGCGGGCCGGCTGGCGACCGGACCTGGTCGCGGGCCCTGCCGGTGCGCACGCCGTGCTGGGCGAGCCGGCCCGACCGGCTACCGCGCGCCCTGGTGGGCGAGCGGGCCCGGTCGGCTACTGCGGGCCGTGCTGGGCGAGCGGGCCCGGTCGGCTACCGCGGGCCGTGCTGGGCGAGCGGGCCCGGTCGGCTATCGCGCGCGGTGCTGGGCGAACCGGCCCGGCCGGCTACCGCGCGCCCCGCCCCGCCGCTGGGCTGGCAAGGCGGACCTAGAGGCCGGCCAGGCGGGCGCGCTCCTCGGCCTCGGCGCGGGCCAGCCAGTCGCGGTCGTCCAGGACGCCCTTCTTGGCGTTGAACAGCCGGATCCACAGCCCGGCGGCCCAGGCCGCCTCCACCTCGGGAGGCGTCCAGGGCCGCCCGGCGGCGCGCTGGTAGGCCTCGAGGAACGCCGCGCTCTCCTCGACCGTCGCGCCGATGCGCGCCTCGCCGGCCGGCCACATCGCCGCCGCGACCCCGGCGACGACCGCCTCCGGCTCGCTCACCGCGCTGTCCCAGTCGTGCACGGCCACGGGCTCGTCGCCGCGCCACCAGACGTTGTGCGCCTCGAAGTCGCAGTGTCCGACCACCGGAGGCGCGTCGAACCGGCCCAGCCGCTCGCGCACCGCGATCGCCGCCTCATCGTGCCAGCTCGGCACCGAGTGCAGGTCCGCGTCGCGGTCGTCGGGCCGCGGCCAGATCGCCCCGTCGCGGTGGTGCCAGCGGATCCACGGCGGCGACGGCGCCAGCGACGGTACCTCCCGCGGGTCCGGCGCCGCCCGCACGAGCCGGGCCAGCAGCGCCGCGAACGCGCCGGCCCAGGCCACGCC
Organism: Dactylosporangium sp. CA-092794; assembly: GCF_050948465.1. Classification (NCBI taxonomy): domain Bacteria; kingdom Bacillati; phylum Actinomycetota; class Actinomycetes; order Micromonosporales; family Micromonosporaceae; genus Dactylosporangium; species Dactylosporangium sp. CA-092794. The sequence continues at coordinate 4,663,028 of NZ_CP192044.1, forward strand.
CTCCGGGCGGCCCGAGGGGTCCGCCGCGGGCGGGGCAACGGCCGGCTCGGCGCTCAGGGCGAACTCGCCGAGCCGGGCGGGGCCGGCGATCGGCTCGGGGCAGGGGAAGCCGGCCCGCCACAGGTGCCGGTGCACCTGCGCGCAGCCGGCCAGGCGGTCCTCCCACGGCCGGGCCTTCACCACCACCGTGCGGCCGTCGGCGAGGCGCAGCACGTGCACCTCCGACAGGAAGCCCGTCTCCAGCAGCGTCTCGGTCACGGCGCTGCCCAGCCAGTCGCCGATCCAGGTGTAGGGGACCGGCCAGCGCCGGAAGGCCGTGGTCACGACAGCGGCAGCCAGGCGAGCACGTCGCGGATCTTGGTGTCCCAGAACTGCCAGTCGTGGTCGCCGGGGGAGAAGTCGGCGGTCAGCGGGACGCCGTGCCCGGCGCACGCGTCGCGGAACAGCTCGTTGCTCGGCAGCAGCGCGTCCTGCGTGCCGCACGCGATGTAGAGCGGCGGCGGGTTGCGCACCTCGCCCAGCAGGTGCAGCAGGTCGTCGCCGGTGCCCGCGACCGCCGGCGGGTCGCCGAAGATGCGCTCGTACATCCGCGGGTCCTCGGGGCGGTGCGCACCGGCGGCGAGCCGCCCGGCCAGGTCGAGCGCGCCGGAGAGGCTGGCCGCGGCGCCGAACCGGTCGGGGTGGCGCAGCGCGAGCTTGAGCGCGCCGTACCCACCCATGGACAAACCGGCCACGAAGGTCTTCGCCGGGTCGGCGGAGAGCCGGAAGAAGCCGCGGGCCGCGCGCGGCAGCTCCTCGGCGACGAACGTCCAGTACGGCCGGCCCCAGACCTCGTCGGCGTAGAAGCTGCGGTGCACCTGGGGCATGACCACGGCCAGGCCCAGCTCGGCGACGTACCGCTCGATCGACGTGCTGCGGGTCCACGCCGTGTCGTCGTCGCTGAGCCCGTGCAGCAGGTAGAGGGTCGGGAACTCGCCGGTGCGACCGCTGCCGCCGATGCCGATGTGGCCGGCGGCCGACTCCGGCAGCAGCACCGTCATCGATGTGCCGAAGCCGAGCGCCGCGGAAAAGAAGTCGCAGCGGACCAATGCCATGCTCGATACTCCAATCGGTACGCCGTTCAGGGAGCGCCCATGCCCGGACGCCGGCGCGCGAACCTCGCCCTGGCCGCCCTGTCCATCTCGACATTCACCTTCGTCACCACGGAGGTGCTGCCCGTCGGGCTGCTCACCCTCATGGCCGACGACCTCCACCGGTCCCGCTCGCAGGTCGGTCTGTTGATGACAGGCTATGCCGCGGTGGTCGTGCTGATGTCCCTGCCCCTGGCCCGGATCACCCAGCGGGTCCCGCGCCGGCTCCTGCTCGGCGTCACGCTCGGCGTGTTCTCCGCCGCCACGCTCGTCACCGCCCTCGCCCCCGGCTACGGCCTGCTGCTCGCCGCGCGGCTCCTCGTCGCCGCCACCCAGGCGCTGTTCTGGTCCGTCGTCGCCTCGACCGCCACCGGCATGTTCCCGCCCTCGCAGCGCGGCCGGACGGTGGCCCGGATGTCCATCGGCGCCGCGCTCGCCCCGGTGCTGGGCGTGCCGATCGGCACCTGGCTGGGCCAGCAGGCCGGGTGGCGCTTCGCGTTCCTGGTCATGGCCGCGATCGGCGTCGCCACCTGCGCGGTCGTGGTGGCGCTGCTGCCGTCCGGGCCGCCCGGTGCGCAGCACGGCGCGCGCGGTGCGGCGCCCGACCTGCGGCGCTACCTCGTGCTGATCGTCTGCACCGCGATCGGCGTGACCGGCGCGCTGACCGCCCAGACCTACGTGACGCCGTACCTGCTGGACGTCACCGGCTTCGCCGCCGCCGCCCTCGGCCCGCTGCTGCTGGTGACCGGCATCGCCGGCTTCCTCGGCACCGTCGCGGTCGGCCGCTTCCTCGACCGGCACCCCTGGCCGGCCCTGGTCACCCCGCTGGCGCTCATCACCGGCGCCCTGCTGGTCCTCTACTGGCTCGGCGCGGTGCCGCCGGTCGCGATTGCCGCCTTGGCCGTGGCCGGCTTCTCGTTCAGCGCCATGGCCGCCGCGGTGCAGAACCGGGCCCTGCAGGTCGCGCCGGGCAGCACCGACCTGGCCTCGGCCGGCAGCGGCTCGGCGTTCAACGTGGGCATCGCCGCCGGCTCGTTCCTGGGCGGCCTGATCATGGACCGCGCGGGCGTCCACGCGGTGGCCCTGGCCGGCGCCTGCATCACCGCGGTCGCCCTGGCCGTCCTGCTGGCCGAGCCGCGGCTCGTGCCGGGAAGTCGGCGAATTGACAGCGGTTAACGTATTTTCCGCCGTATTCCTGTCTCCTTGCCGCGCGCCACTGGATTGGTTCAAGAAAGAGATCGAGAAGTCGCCTGTCGGATCTCCTACATTCGTCCGGTCCGGGTGGGTCGAAACGGACCGGACTTCGGCCCGAAGAGGTGCTGTAACCTGCGAAAACGACCATGGTGAGGTATACCGCAGGTCGGGCGTTCGGCCGGTCCGGATGATCGCGAGTTATGCCTACGATCAGGACTGCCGAACGCGGCGCGGGAACGGTGCCGAATGCGCCGTCCCGCCGGGATGCCTGAAGATCGGAGGCCGGGTCGTTGCTGGACACCGCCGTGCCCCGATCGGTAAGAACCGGCGCCGTCGACGGCGGCGCGCCCAAGCCCGGCCGCGCGGAGCGGCGCAAGCTCAAGCTGCAGGCCAAAGAGGCCGCGACGCACCGGGCGTATGAGGACTGCAACGAGATCACCGGCGTGCTCACCACGCCGCGGCTGGCGCAGCAGCCGGTGGTGTACCGCAAGGTCGGCGGCCCGTGGCGGCGGGTGATGCTGTCGCTGCTCATCGCCGCGAACTTCCTGACCGGGCTGGTGTTCATCGGCTGGCTGCTGCTGCCGGAGCACATCCCGGGCGGCCGCGGGTTCGGCTACGGCGCCGACGACTGGCACCTGATCGTCGCGCGGGTCGCGTTCTGCTTCGTCGTCCTCGTCGAGGGGGTACGGCTGCTGCAGAACTTCGCCGTCTGGGTCTTCGCCTGGCGGGCCCGCGACCCGGTCCCGATGGTGCCGGAGCCCGGGCTGCGCATCGCGATGCTCACCACGATCGTGCCGGCCAAGGAGCCCATCGACGTCGTCGAGCGGTCGCTGCGGGCGATGCAACAGGTCCGCTACGACGGCCAGGTCGACATCTGGATCCTCGACGAGGGCGACGACCCCCGGGTCAAGGCGATGGCCCGGCGGCTCGGCGTGCACCACTTCAGCCGCAAGGGCCGGCCCGAGTTCAACCAGGAGCACGGCGCCTTCCGGGCCAAGACCAAGTCCGGCAACCACAACGCCTGGCGGGCCACCCACGAGCACGTCTACGACGTGGTCGCGCAGATGGACCCCGACCACGTGCCGCTGCCCAGCTTCCTGGAGCGCACGCTGGGCTACTTCCGCGACCCCGACGTCGCCTTCGTCGTGGCCCCGCAGGTGTACGGCAACATGTACAACAACTGGGTCGTGCACGGCGCCTCGGTGCAGCAGTACCTCTTCTCCGGCCTGATCGAGCGCGGCGGCAACGGCCTCGACGCGCCGCTGCTCATCGGCACCAACCACCTGTACCGCCCGCTCGCCTGGGCGCTGATCGACGGCTACCAGGACTCGATCATCGAGGACCACCTGACCAGCATGGTCGTGATGGGCGCGAAGAACCCGCTCACCGACCGCAAGTGGCAGGGTGTCTACACCCCCGACGTCATCGCCGTCGGCGAGGGCCCCACCAGCTGGACCGACTACTTCAACCAGCAGAAGCGCTGGGCCTACGGCGTGTGGGAGATCCTGCTGCGCCGCTCCCGGCCGCACCTGAAGAAGCTCCGCGCGCCCCAGCGGCTGTGCTACGGGCTGGTCCAGTCGTACTACCCGAGCGTCGCCCTGTCCGCGGTGTCGGGCGTGGTGGCCACCAGCGTCTACCTCGGCCTGGGCATCAACGCCGCGCAGATCCAGTGGCAGCTGTGGGCCGGGCTGTGGGCGGCCAGCATGGGCACCTGGGCGGTCCTGTGGCTGTGGCTGCGCCGGTTCAACCTGGCCCGGCACGAGCGCCGGGAGATCGGCGTCCACGGCATGCTGCTCGCCCTCTTCGCCGTGCCGATCTACGTCGCCGCCGGGTTCGCCGGGCTGCTGCGCCGGCCGCTGGCCTACGCGGTGACCGCCAAGGGGCGGCTGCGCAGCGTCGACGGGCCCAGGACGTTCCGCACGCACTTCGTCTGGGCCCTCGTGGGCGTGGCCATGCTGGCGTCCAGCTTCGTCTTCGGGTACGACTCCCTGGTCCTGCGCTTCTGGGCGGTGCTCAGCGTGGTCGTCGGCGTGATCCCGCCGCTGATCGCCTTCGGGACGTGGCTGCGCGAGCGCGGCGCCGTCGAGCCGGAGGAGGACCCGGTGACCTCGGGCCTGGTCGTCACGATCCGGGCCACCGCGTCGACCGCCGTCTCGATCGAGGACCTCCCGACCGTGCACGGCTTCCCGGCGGTCCCGCATGCCGGGTTCCCGCTGCCCCACCAGGCCCGGCCCCAGGCCCAGGGGAGCCCCGCATGATCACCCTGCCGCGGATCATGCTGGCCGCGCTGCTGCTCATCGGCGGGTACGTCTTCGTCGTCGCCCCGCGCGTCGACGCCTACACCACCCCGCGGGCGCAGTGGCAGCCGCAGGTGGCCGAGCCGCGGCCGTCCTTCTCGCCGGCGCCGAGCACGCCCGGCAAGCGCCCCCAGCCGTTCCCGCAGGCGGGCACCGCGTTCTTCGGCATCTTCACCGAGAAGGGCCCCGGCGACCTCACCGACTACAACGGCTTCGTCCAGGCGGCCGGCAAGAACCCGCAGGTCATGATGTTCGCCTCCGGGTGGGGCGCGCAGAAGCACTTCGACCGGCAGCCGTTCGACCGCATCGTCAACCGGGGCATGCTGCCCATGCTCGGCTGGGAGCCGTGGGACTACCGGGCCGAGTCCAAGCAGGACCACGACCGCGGCACCCAGCCGGCGTACCGGCTGTCGAAGATCAGCGGCGGCGACTACGACGCCTACATCACCGAGTGGGCGCGCGGCATCAAGGACCTCGGCTACCCGGTCGCCATCCGGTTCGCGCACGAGATGAACGGCTACTGGTATCCGTGGTGCGAGTCCGCCAACGGCAACCAGCCCGGCGACTACGTGCGGGCCTGGCGGCACGTGCACGACCTGTTCGCGCGGATCGGCGCCGAGAACGTCATCTGGGTGTGGAGCCCCAACGTCGTCTACGAGAATGCCACGCCCCTGTCCGAGCTGTACCCGGGCGACGCCTACGTCGACTGGGTCGGGCTGTCCGGCTACTACGGCACCGCGGGCATGGAGACGTACCAAACCTTCGACCAGATCTATCGGCCCACCCTCGCCGAGCTGAAGACCATCAGCAAGCGCCCGATCGTCGTCACCGAGACCGCCGCCACGGATGCGCAGGGGCGCAAGGCCGACTGGATCACCGACCTGCTCAAGACGCTGCCGAAGCACCCGGAGATCATCGGTTTCTTGTGGTACGAGTCGGTCAAGGAGACGGACTGGCGCATCGCCGCCTCGAAGGCCGCGTCCACCGCCTTCGCCGAGGGCATCGCCCAGCCCTACTACGGGGCCCGCTGGTCGCCGGACGAGGTGCCGCGCACGACCCTGCCGGCCACCGCCCAGTCCTCGGCGTCGCCGTCCCCGTCGCCGTCCCCGTCGGCGTCGGCGTCGGCGTCGGCGTCCCGATCCAACTAAGACCATTTCTCGAGGAGCATGCATGGTGAGGTCGTCGTGGTGAGCCCGGCGCCCGGCGGCTACGTGGTCGGCATCGACCTCGGCACGTCGAACACGGTCGCGGTGATCCGCTCGCCCGACGGGCGGCGCCGCCCCGTGCTCTTCGACGGCGCCCCGCTCATGCCGTCGTCGGTGTTCCTGCAGGACAACGGGCAGCTCGCGGTGGGCCGCGACGCGCAGCGGCTGGCCCAGCTGGACCCGGGCCGCTACGAGCCCAACCCCAAGCGCCGCATCGACGAGCCGGCCGTGCTGCTCGGCAACACCGAGGTGCCCACCGTGCACCTTTTGGCGACGGTACTGCGGGCCGTCGCGCGCGGAGTCAGCGAGATCACCCGCATCGCGCCCCCAATCGTGCTCACCTACCCCGCGTCGTGGGGCCAGACCCGCCGCAAGCTGCTCTACGACGCCGCCGTCGCGGCCGGCTGGCCCCAGATCAGCATGATCCCCGAGCCGGTCGCCGCCGCCCGCTACTTCATCAGCGCCCTCAATCACCCGCTGCCCCGCGGCGCCGCGATGGTCGTCTACGACTTCGGCGGCGGCACCATCGACATCGCCGTGGTCCGCAACGACCCGCAGGGCTTCACCGTCGTCGGCTCCGGCGGCCTGGAGGACGTCGGCGGCCTCGACCTCGACGCCGCCCTGGTCGAGCGGCTCGGGGAGGTGCTGCGGACCGCCGAGCCGGCCGTGTGGCGCCGGCTGCAGGACCCGCAGACCTCCCAGGACCGCCGCGACCGGCGCCTGTTCTGGGAGGACGTCCGCGGCGCCAAGGAGATGCTCTCGCGCACCACGGTCGCCCCCGTCGCCGTGCCCGGCGTCGAGGCCGCGCTGCACCTCACCCGCGAGGAGCTCGAGAGCCAGATCGGCCCGATGATCGCGCGTACCGTCGCCGAGACCGCCCGCGTCGTGCGCGGCTGCGGCCTCCAACCGGGCCAGCTCGCCGGCATCCTGCTCGTCGGCGGCTCGTCCCGGGTCCCGCTGGTCGCCCGGATGCTGCACCGCGAGCTGCAGGTCGTGCCCACGGTCCTGGAGCAGCCGGAGCTGCCGGTCGCCGAGGGCGCGGTGGTCCACCCCGCGGAGCTGACCACCGATGGCCGCTTCGGCGTCGCCACCGGCTCGGCCTCGGTCGGCCGCCCGTCTTCCCCGGTCAGCGCGCCGCCGTCCGGGGCGGGGGACATGACGGGCGTCGAGGCGGCCTACCCGGTGTCCGGGATCCCCGTGTCGTCGATGCCGTCCCCGGTCTCCGCGGTCCCGGTCTCGGGCGGCCCCCGCTCGGTCGCGCCGGTCTCCGCGGCGCCCGCCCTGTCGGCCGCGCCCGTCTCACCGGCCACCTCGTCGCCCGCCCCGGTCGGGTATGCCTCCTCGGCCGCCCCGGCCACCATCGCCGAGCCGGAGACGCCGCCGACTCCGGTCCGCCGGCGCCGCGGGCTGATCATCGCCGCCGTCGTCGCGGTCGCCGTCCTCGCCGCCGGCGGCGCGTGGGCCTTGCAGTCCTTCAACGGCGGCGCCGGCGGTGACGGCCCGTCCACGCCGGTATCGCCGATCGGTAAGTGGGAGGCGCTGCCGTCCGTGCCGACCGAGCTGGACGGCGACCCGGTCGCGTTCGAGGGGGCCGGTGCCGCCGTGGTCCGCAACAAGCTGTACGTCATCGGCGGCTGGACCGCCGAAGGTCTGCGCCCGAAGCTGAACTCGGTATGGATCTACGACCTGAGCCAGGGCGCCGGCGGCAAGTGGGAGCACGGCCCGTCGCTGACCGAGCCGCTCAGCCACATGTCCGTCGTCGTTGACGGCACGAACAAGATCTATGTCATCGGCGGGTGGAACGCGAGCGGCGCCACGGACGAGGTCTGGACGCTGTCGCCGGACAAGCCGGACGCGTGGCAGCCCGGCCCGAAGCTGCCCCAACCCCGCAACTCCGGCGCGGCGGCGTTCGACGGGACCCACATCGTCTTCGCCGGCGGCACGAAACCCGGCGAGGGCAACGTGCCGGCCGACGACATCTGGGAGCTGGGCGCCACGGGCTGGAACCCGATCGGCACGCTGTCCGTGGCGCGGGCGAAGCTCGCCGCGGCCACCGACGTCGCCGGGACGACCTGGTTCATCGGCGGCGCCGGCCAGGACACCATCGACATCGTGGCGCACGACAAGCTCCAGCCGAACCCGGGCCTCAAGCTGGACCACCCGCGCGAGGGCCCGTCCGCGTTCAACATCGGGGGCTTGGGCCTGTGTGTCCTCGGCGGCCACGACGGCGGGGATTTCTACGACTGGTGGTGCGAAGACGGCAGCCAGACCCCGAAGCTACCGAAGCAGCCCCAGCCCCGCGCGGGCATGGCGGTCGCGGTCAGCAACACCACCATCTACACGATCGGCGGGTACTACCCGCGAACGAACGGCAGCAACACGGTCGAGGCGTTCAAGTTCACCAGCGGCTGACGCTCGCCGGTCGGTCGTCCGAGGTCGGCTTGGCCCAATGAAATGCGGTCCGAATTGGAACTTCCGAGGGCCAATCCGCGCGGGTTGAATGGCTCGCGTGATCGTCGTTGACATGTGGTTCGACCCGAAGTGTCCCTGGGCCTGGAACGCCTCCCGCTGGCTGCTGGAGGTCGAAACGGTCCGGCCCGTGGAGGCCCGCTTCCACGTGATGAGCCTCTGGCTGCTCAACCAGGGCCGCCAGGGCCTCGAGCCGTGGCGGCCGGGCGCCTCTTCGACGGCTTCCGGCTGATGGTGGAGACCCCGGGCTTCTACGAACTCAAGCGCGGCAACCGCACGTCCCCGGCCGTCGACTGACCCGGGCGCGGCTCAGCCGGGGGGGTTTGAGCCGCGGGGTCAGGCCGGGGTTCGGACCGCGGTGAACGAGGGGCGCTTGCGCAGCTCGAAACCGATCGACTCGTAGAGCCGGATCGCGTTGGTGTTGGTGGCGGACGCGTGCAGGAACGGCCGCTCGCCGCGGGCCCGGATGCCGTGGGCCACCGCCTGGACCAGCCGGGTGGCCAGACCGCGGCCGCGGAAGGCCGGGTCCGTGCACACCGCGCTGATCTCGGTCCAGCCGGGCGGGTGCAACCGCTCGCCGGCCATCGCGACCAGCGCGCCGTCGTAGCGGATCCCGAGGTAGGTGCCGAGCTCGACCGTTCGGGTCCGAAACGGTCCGGGCTGGGTGCGCTCCACCAGGTCCAGCATCTCGGGCACGTCCGCGGCGCCGAGCACCACCGCCTCCGGATCCGGTCCGGCCGCCACGGCGACGCCGACCATCTGCACGCCGTCGAACGAGCGCACCGGGCCCCACTCGGCCGGCGGCGGGGGCATGTCGCCGGTCAGCCAGACCTCCGTGTCCGGCCCGGCCAGCTTGGCCAGGTCCGCCCACGCCTCCGGGCCGGCGTCGGGGGCCAGGCCGTAGAACGGCGCCACATCGGCCCGGTAGCGCGCCGCCCGGCCGATGATCTCGGCAAAGGTCCGGTGCGGGCCGTTGAGCGCGGACCACACCGGCGCGTCGAGCCCGTGGCCCGTGCCGGCTCGTTCGTCAGGTTCCATCGTGCAAGATCTTTCCATAGTGGCCGTGCGCCGGTGTGATCGACGGTATGGCCGGGGGACGCGGTGTAGGGTCCGACGGGTGGAGCATGACGGGTTCGTGGTGCGCCCGATCGGCCGGGTCGAGTCGCCGCTCACCGACCGCAAAGGCGCCCCGCGCCAGAGCGACGAGAGCGCCCCGGAGGCGTGGCTGGTCTTCGAGGAGCGGGTCCGGCCCGCGCTCGCCGACCTCCGCCCGGGCGACCAGATCGTGCTGCTCACCTGGCTGCACCGGGCCGACCGGGACGTGCTGGCGGTCTACCCGCGCGGGGACCGGACCCGACCGGAGACCGGCGTGTTCAGCACCCGGGCGCCGGACCGGCCCAACCCGATCGGCCTGCACCGGGTGGCCGTGCTCGCGGCCGACGGACTGCGCCTGCGGGTCACCGGGCTCGAGGCCATCGACGGCACCCCGCTGCTCGACGTGAAGCCGATCCTCCGCGGCGTCGACGAGCGCTGACCCGGGCCTCACGCGTGGTCGCCGGCGGGGGCGCCGGAAAGGTCCAGGGACGGCAGCGCGGCCAGCAACCGCTGCGTGTACTCGTGCGCCGGCGTGTTGAACACCGCGTTCACCGGCCCGTCCTCCACGACCCGGCCGCCCTGCATGACCAGCACCCGGTCCGCCAGGTGGTGCACGACGCCCAGGTCGTGCGAGATGAACAGCAGCGCGGTGCCGTCCGCGGCCTGCAGGTCGCACAGCAGGTCGAGCACCTGCGCCTGGATCGACACGTCCAGCGCCGACACTGGCTCGTCGCAGACCAGCACGTCGGGGCGCGGACCGATGGCCCGGGCGATCGTGACCCGCTGCCGCTGCCCGCCGGACAGGGCGCGCGGCCGCCGCCGCAAATGGTCCGCGCCGAGACCGACCCGCTCCAGCAGCTCGACCACCCGGTCGCGGCGGGTCCGGCCGCGCTCGTCGAGCGGTTCGCCGACGATGTCCTCCACGGTGTACCGCGGGTCGAACGAGCTCAGCGGGTCCTGGGAGATGACCTGCAGCCGGCGGCGGCGGGACCGGCGGCGCCGCTCCGGGATGCCGCTCCACGGCTCGCCGTCCAGCCGGACCGTTCCGGCGGTCGGGTCGAGCAGGCCCAGCGCGATGCGGGCGACCGTGGTCTTGCCCGAGCCGGACTCGCCGACGATGCCGAGCGTCTCGCCACGGCGCAGCGCGAAGGTCACGTCCTCGACCGCGGTCCGCGCACCGAATCGGTGGTGGATCCCCTCGGCGGAGAGCACCTCCGCGCCGGGCTCGGGGCGCGGCGGCAGCGGCTCCCGGGTGGCCGAGGAGAGCCGCACGCCGCGGGACTCGGCGGTCGGCACGGCGGCGAGCAGCAGCCGGGTGTACTCGTCCTCCGGCGCGCGCAGCACCCGCTCGGTCGGCCCCTGCTCCACGATCCGCCCGTCGCGCATGACCAGGACCCGGTCGGCGATGCCCGCGACGACGGCCAGGTCGTGGCTGACGAGCAGCAGCGCGTGGCCCTCGGCGCGGCGCTTGGCCAGCAGCCGCAGCAGCTGCGCCTGCACGGTCACGTCCAGGGCGGTGGTCGGCTCGTCGGCGATCAGCAGCGGCGGGTCGGCGGCGATGGCCGAGGCGATGAGCGCGCGCTGGCGCAGCCCGCCGGACAGCTCGTGCGGATACGACCCGGCCCGGTCCGGCGGCACGGTGACCGATTCCAGCAGCGCGGCGATCCGGGCCGGCCGCTCGCCGGCCGTGCCGATGCGGTGGGTGCGCAGCGCCTCGCCGATCTCCCGGCCGACCGTGTTGAGCGGGTCGAGCGAGACCAGGGCGTCCTGCAGGACGAGGCCCACCAGGCGCCCGCGCAGCCGCTGCCAGTCCCGGTCGGAGTAGCCGGTGGTGTCGCGCCCGGCGACCGAAAGGCCGCCGTGGCGGACCGTTGCCGTGTCGCCGGCCAGCCCGACGAGCGTCCGCGCGGTCACGCTCTTGCCCGACCCGGACTCGCCGACGATGGCCACGCACTCGCCGGGCGCGACGGTGAAGCTGATCCCGCGCACCGCGTGCACGCCGCCGGGGAAGGACACGTGCAGGTCGGTGACCGCGACCAACGGGTCCACTGTGGACATCAGTGCCTGCCTTCGAAGCGGGCCTGCAGCCGGCGGCCGACGGCGGTGAGCGAGACGACGGTGGCGGTCAGCGCCAGCCCGGGCAGGATCGCCGACCACCACGCGACCCGCAGGTAGCTGCGGCTCTCGGCCAGCATCGCGCCCCATTCCGGCGACGGCGGCTGCGGGCCCATGCCGAGGAAGGACAGCGAGGCCGCGTTGACGATCGCGCTGCCCAGGCCGATGGTGGCCAGGATCGGCAGCGGCCCGAGCACGTTGGGCAGGATGTGCCGCACCGCGAGCCGGGCGCCGGACAGGCCGAATGTTCTGGCCTGCTCGACGTAGCCGGCCCGGCGGACCAGCAGGGTCTGCGCGCGCACGATGCGGCCGTAGCGCGGCGCGAAGGCGAGCGCGATCGCCAGGATCAGGCTGGGCGTGCCGGGCTCGGTGAAGGCGATGAACAGCAGCGCCAGGAGTACCTCCGGGAAAGCCGACAACACGTCCAGCGCGCGGCTGAGCACCTCGTCCACGGCGCGCGGCGACAGGCCGGCGACGAGCCCGACCAGGGCGCCGGCCACGACCGACAGCCCCGTGGCGGCCAGGCCGATGCTCAGCGAGTACCGGGCGCCGTAGACGACCCGGGTGAACACGTCCCGGCCGAGCTGGTCGGTGCCGAACCAGTGCGCGCCGCTGGGCGCCTGCAGCGCGGTGAGCGGATCGGCGGCGAGCGGGTCGGTGCCGGTCAGCAGCCGGGGCGCGAGCACCGCGACCGCGACGAGCACGAGGAACGCCGCGGGCACGACGAGCGCCGGCACGCGCCGGCCGGCCCTGACGTCCGCTGTGGACGGAACGGGCAGCGAGATGTCCACTGTGGTCAGCCCTTCCGCAACCGCGGGTCGATGATGAGGTACGCCAGGTCGGCCAGCGTGCTCAGGACCACGTAGATCCCGGCGGCCAGCATCACCACGGCCAGCACGACCGGGATGTCCTTGCTGCTGACCGCTTCGGTGGCGACCTGACCCAGCCCGGGCCGGCCGAACACCTGCTCGACGACCACGGCGGCGCTGAGCATGAAGCCGATGAGCGTGCCGCCGAGCGTGACCGCGGGCAGCAGCGCGTGGCGCAGCGCGTGCCGCCACACCAGCGCGAAGCGGGTGAGGCCGCGGGCGCGGGCGGTCACCGCGAAGGGCTCCTCGAGCGCCCGTTCGAGACCTTCCCGGATCACCTGGCTCAGCAGCGCGCCGATCGGCAGGGCGAGCGAGAGCGCGGGCAGCACCAGCGCCGCGGCGTCGCGGTCGCCGGAGACCGGGAACCAGCCGAGCCGGAACGAGAACAGGCTCAGCAGCAGGATGCCGATGAGGAAGCTGGGCGCGGAGATGACCGACAGCTCCAGCACCGAGATCAGCCCCCGCAGCCAGCGCGGCCGGCCGCTGGTGAGCACCGCCAGGCCGACCGCGATGACGATGCTGAAGAGGCTGGCCAGCAGGGTCAGTTTCACGGTCGGCAGGATCTGGCTGCCGATGATGTCGGCGACCGGCCGCTGCAGCAGGTAGGAGCGGCCGAGGTCGCCGTGCGCCAGCCGGGCCAGGTAGTCGAGGTACTGGACCACGGCCGGCCGGTCCAGACCGAGGTCCGCGGCGATCTGCGCGCGGATCGTCGGGGTGTCCGGACCGTTGCCGACCAGCGTGTCGACGGTGTCGCCGGGCGCCAGCCGCAGCGCCAGGTACGCGGCGGTGGCGGCGGCCCAGAGGACCACCGCCGCACTTGCCAGCCGCCGCAGGATCGGCCTGAGCATCGCTACTTGCCGATCCAGACGTTGTAGGCGCTGCCCGGCACCCCGGCCGTCGGCTCGAACCCGAGCCCGCCGACCTTCTTCTGCGCCGCGATCTGGTCCGCCGGCGCGTACAGCGGCAGCAGCGTCACGTTGTCGGTGACGGTCAGCTGCTGCAGCTTGAGGTAGATCTCCTTGCGCTTGGCGGTGTCGGTCGTGGCGCTGGACTGGGCGACGAGCTGGTCGATCTCGGGGGAGTTGTAGCCGTGCCGGTTGATCGGCGCGCCCTTGGGCAGGATCAGGGTCAGCGCCGCGCCGGCGTCGGTGTCGGCCCGCGAGTTGTCGAAGATCTCGAACTCGTTCTTGTTCAGCGCGTCGGTCGCGGTGCCCTGGTCGACGATCTTCACCTGCAGGTCGATGCCGGCCGACTGCTTGACCGCGGCCTGGATAGCCTGGGCCAGGATGTCGCGCTTGTCGCGCACGAACGGCGCGGAGAGCACGATGCGGACCGTGAGCCGCTGGCCGTCGCGGGTCCGGAACCCGTCGGCGTCCTTTGTGGACCAGCCCGCCTGGTCGAGCAGCGAGTTCGCCTCGGCCGGGTTGTTGCCGTAGCTCTTCTCCAGCGAGGCGTCGTAGAACGGTCCGGACGGGCTGAGGATGCTCCAGGCCCGGGTGGCGGTACCGCGGTAGACGCCCTGCAGCACCGCGTCGAGGTCGACCGCGTCGCGGAACGCCTTGCGCACCCGGATGTCGTCGAACGGCGCTTTGGTCTCGTTGAAGTAGTAGCTGTAGGCGGTGCCGCTGTTCAGCGACCTGCTGAAGGTCAGGTTCGAGTCGGCCTTGACCAGCTCCTGCTCGGTCGCCGGCACGCCCTCGACCACGTCGACCTGGCCGGACGTCAGCGCGCCGACGCGCACCGACGACTCCTTGAGGAAACGGTACGTTATCTCGTCCAGGTAGGCCGCACCCTGGTGCCCGGCGTTGGCCGGCGCCCAGTTGTAGTTCGGGTTGCGCTTGTAGTGCACCTCCTGGCCCTTGGTGTAGCGGTCCAGGATGAACGGTCCGGTGCCGAACACATCCGGTCCGCCGGCCTTCAGGTTGGGGCTCTTGAACGAGTTCGGGGCGATCTGCGCGCCCTGCGGCGAGGCGAAGAAGTCCAGGATGAGCACGTCGGGCTGCTTGAGGTGGACCTCGATCGTGGCCGGGTCCACGGCGGTGGCGTCCTTGTAGTTCTTCAGCTGGGTGGACAGCACCGAGGGGGCGTATCCGGGGACCTGCAGCTGGTCGAGGTTCGCCTTGACCGCGGCGGCGTCGAACTTCTCGCCGTCGGAGAATGTCACGTCGTCGCGGAGCTTGAAGGTGTAGGTCAGGCCGTCGGCGGAGACCTCGTAGGACTTCGCCAGCCAGGGCACGTAGCCGCCCTTGTCGTCGTGGGTGAGCAGCGCCTCGAAGCTGTTCCAGACCAGCAGGCGGGCCTTGGCCTGGGCGTACTGGTGCGGGTTGAAGGTGACCGGTTCGGTCTCGATGCCCCAGGTGAGCTTGCCGCCCTGGACGGGCGCGCCGGCCGCGGCGCCGGCATCGTCCGGCGTGCCCTGGCAGCCGGCGAGGAGTAAGCCGGCCACGGCGAGACCGGCAAGAAATCTGCGCATGGAGAGTCCCCAAAATGGACGCGAAGACGAGGAATGACGTATCTGGATCAACGGGTGTACGTCTTCGCCAGTGGAGCAGCGCCGCACGCCGGGTGTCAACGAACCGAGGTCTGCGTCACGAAACACTGGCGTAATTCATAGCTTGCACGTAGGATTAGTCGGCTTCAGGGCTCCGGACCGCGGAGGAACAACGCATGACCGAACCACTGCACCTGGCCGTGGCGCTCGACGGCGCCGGCTGGCATCCGGCCGCCTGGCGGCAGCCCGGTGCCCGGCCCGGCGAGCTGTTCAGCGCCGGCTACTGGGCGGATCTGGTCCGGCTCGCCGAGCGCGGCAAGCTGGACTTCGTCACCATCGAGGACCGCTCCGCACCGGCACCCGATGCGGCGCCCGACGACGACCGCACGGACCTGGTCCGCGGCCGCCTCGACGCGCTGCTGATCGCCGCCCGGGTCGCCCCGCTGACCTCCCGCATCGGGCTCGTCCCGACCGTGGTCGCCACCCACACCGAACCGTTCCACGTCTCCACCCAGCTCGCCACGCTCGACTACCTCAGCCACGGCCGCGCCGGCTGGCGGGTCCAGGCCGCCCCCGAGGTCGACCGGACCATTCCGGACCTTTTCCAGGAGGCGGCAGACCACGTCGAGGTCGTGCGCCGGCTCTGGGACAGCTGGGCGGACGACGCCGAGATCCGCGACGTGGCCACCGGCCGGTTCATCGACCGCGACCGGCTGCACTACATCGACTTCGCCGGCCGCCACTTCAGCGTCAGGGGCCCGTCGATCACGCCGCGCCCGCCGCAGGGCCAGCCGCTCGTCGCCGCGCTCGCGCACTCCCGGTTGCCCTACGAGTTCGCCGCCGCCAACGCCGACGTCGTCTTCGTCACCCCGGCCGACGCCGAATCGGCGCGGGCGATCGCGGCGGAGGTGCGCGGGCTCACCGACCGCCCGCTGAAGATCTTCGCCGACCTTGTCGTCTATTTGGGGGTACGACCGGAAGGCGAGCTCCCCGCCAGCGACGCCCACGTGTTCGAGGGCGCCCCCGGCGACCTGGCCGACCTTTTGCAGTCCTGGCAGGCCGCCGGGCTGGACGGCTTCCGGCTGCGCCCCGGCGTGCTCCCGGCCGACCTGGAGTCCATCGTGGACGGTCTGGTGCCGGCGCTGCGCGAGCGCGGCCTGTTCCGGACCGAATACACCGCCGACACCCTGCGCGGCCACCTCGGCCTGTCCCGCCCGGCGAACCGTTACGCGGCGGTGGGCGCATGACCAGGCAGGTGATCCTCGCCGCCCACTTCCCGGGCGTGAACAACACCACGGTGTGGAGCGACCCGGCGTCGGGCAGCCAGATCGCGTTCGACTCGTTCGTGCGCCTGGCCCAGACCGCCGAGCGCGGCAAGTTCGACTTCTTCTTCCTCGCCGAGGGCCTGCGCCTGCGCGAGCAGCGCGGCCGCATCCACGACCTCGACGTGGTCGGCCGCCCCGACTCCCTCACCGTCCTCGCCGGGCTCGCCGCGGTGACCACCCACCTCGGGCTCACCGCGACGGTCAACGCGACCTTCAACGAGCCGCTGGACCTGGCCCGCCGGCTCGCCACCCTCGACCACCTCTCCGGCGGCCGGGCCGGGTGGAACGTCGTCACCTCGTCCGACGCGTTCACCGGCGAGAACTTCCGCCGCGGCGGCTACCTCGACCGCGCCGACCGCTACAGCCGCGCCGCCGAGGTCCTGCGGACCGCCCGGGAGCTGTGGCAGACCTGGCCCGCCGACGAGGTCGTCGCCGACGCGGTGACCGGCGTCTTCACCCGCACCGCGAACCCGGGCGCGTTCGTCCACAAGGGACGGCACGTCGACATCGCCGGCGCCTTCGGCGTGCCACGCAGCCCGCAGGGCCGGCCGCTGATCATCCAGGCCGGCGACTCCGGCCCGGGCCGCGACTTCGCCGCCGCGGACGCCGACGCCATCTTCTCCCGGCACGGCACCCTCCAGGACGGCAAGGCCTTCTACGCCGACGTCAAGGGCCGCATGGCGAAGTTCGGTCGTACCCCGGACCAATTGAAGATCCTGCCGGCGGCCACCTTCGTGCTCGGCGACACCGAGGACGAGGCCCGCGAAAAGGCCCACCACGTCCGCCGCCAGCAGGTCAGCCCGCAGACCGCGATCCTGCTGCTGGAACAGCTGTGGAACAAGGACCTCAGCGACTTCGACCCGGAGGGACCGCTGCCGCCGTTCGACCCGGTCCCCGAGGCGGACTCCATCATCAAGGGCCGCGCCCGGATGTACGACGACCCGGTCGCCACCGCGAACCAATGGCGCGCCCTGGCCGCCGAGAAGGGTCTCGGCATCCGCGACCTGATCATCGAGGTCACCGGCCGGCAGACCTTTGTCGGCACCCCGGCATCGGTCGCCGCGACCATTGACGAGCTCGTCCAGAACGACGCCGCGGACGGGTTCATCCTCGTGCCGCACATCGTCCCCGGCGGCCTCGACGAGTTCGTCGACACCGTCGTGCCGCTGCTGCAGGAGCGCGGCGTGCTGCGCACCGAATACACGACCACCACGCTGCGCGGGCACCTGGGCCTGGACCATGACTGACCCGGTCTTCCACTGGTTCCTGCCGACCGGCGGCGACGACCGGGCGGTCGGCCCGGGCAGCCACGGCGGCATCATCGGCGGCCAGGACGTGGCCACGCTCCCGCGCTCGGCCACGCACCGCCCGCCGACCCTGGAGTACCTCGGCGAGATCGCCCGTGCCGCCGACCGGCTCGGCTATGCGGGCGTGCTCACGCCCACCGGCGTGCACTGCGAGGACGCCTGGCTCACCACGGCCGCCCTCATCGCCCAGACCCGGCGGCTCAAGTTCCTCGTCGCCTTCCGGCCCGGGCTCATCGCCCCGGTCCTCGCCGCGCAGATGGCCGCCACCTTCCAGCGGCTGTCGTCCGGCCGGCTGCTGCTCAACGTCGTCATCGGCTCCAGCGCGGCGGAGCAGCGCGGCTACGGCGACCCGCTGGACCACGACGCCCGCTACGAGCGGGCCGGCGAGTTCCTCGACGTGATTCGGTCCGCCTGGCGCGGCGAACCGTTCGACCATTCCGGTGCGCACTACACCGTCGAGGGCGGCCTGCTGCGCGAGCCGCCCGAGACCATCCCGACCGTTTATCTGGGCGGTTCCTCGCCCGCCGCGGTACGGCTGGCCGCCCGGCACGCCGACGTGTACCTCACCTGGGGCGAGCCGGTCGAGCAGGTGGCCGAGAAGATCGCCAAGGTGCGCGTCGAGGCGGAGACCCAGGGCCGTTCACTGCGGTTCGGCATCCGGCTGCACGTGATCACCCGCGACACCGCCGACCGCGCCTGGGACGACGCCGAGCGGCTCATCGCCGGCCTGGACGACGAAACGGTACGCCAACGCCAGGCCAGCCTGCGCGCCCTGGACTCGGAGGGCCAGCGCCGGATGCTCGACCTGCACGGCGGCGACCGCGACCGACTGGTCGTCGCGCCGAACCTCTGGGCCGGTATCGGTCTGGTCCGCGGCGGCGCCGGCACCGCCCTGGTCGGCAGCCACGCGGAGGTGGCCGCCCGGATCGCCGAGTACCGGGCGGTGGGCATCTCCGAGTTCATCCTGTCCGGCTACCCGCACCTGGAGGAGGCCTACACCTTCGCCGAGGGCGTGCCGGCCCTGGTGCCGTGACGGGCGCCGGCCCTGGTGCCGTGATGGGCGTGCCGGCCGTGGTGCCGTGATGGGCGTGCCGGCCGTGGTGCCGTGATGGGCGTGCCGGCCGTGGTGCCGTGATGGGCGTGCCGGCCGTGGTGCCGTGATGGGCGTGCCGGCCGTGGTGCCGTGATGGGCGTGCCGGCCGTGGTGCCGTGATGGGCGTGCCGGCCGTGGTGCCGTGATGGGCGTGCCGGCCGTGGTGCCGTGATGGGCGTGCCGGCCGTGGTGCCGTGATGGGCGTGCCGGCCGTGGTGCCGTGATGGGCGTGCCGGCCGTGGTCCCGTGACCGCGGTCGATCAGGCGTTGCGGACCTGACCCGCGCAGTAGGACGCCACGCCGGCCCACTCCTGGCCCAGCACACCGGTCGAGGCCGACTCCAGCGACGCGTTCTTGCGCACCACCTCACCGAAGAAGTCGAGCATCTTCGGCTCGCCGAACTTCTTCGCCAGGCAGCTCACCGAGATCAGCGCGATCCCGTACCGCGCGTCGATCTCCTCATTGGACGCGCTCTGCGGCGGCGGCCCCATCGTGATCGAACCGTCCCAGCCGTGCTTGACGAAGTGCCGCACGTCGGGCAGCCGCCCCCGCAGCGTGCTGCCGTCCCGGTCGGAGATGTAGTCGGCGATGCCCTCGACCAGCCACCAGTCGTCGATGCCGCCGTAGTCCTCGCCGACGGTCACCACGTGGCCGAACTCGTGCGACAGCAGGCTCAGCAGCCAGCTCTGGCCGGCGTCGCTCGCCTGCATGACGATGCCGCGCGGCCCGGCCGAGTATCCGTCGTAGGACGCCCCGATGTCACCGTTGTCCCACCACGACTTCCACTCGCCCTCGCCGGCGACGTACACGATGTACCACTTCGGCGGCGGGTCCCAGTGCGCATACCGATCGGCGATGTCGGCGGCCTGGTCGGCCTTGGTCAGCACGCGCTGCAGCTTGCTCGCGTTGGCCCCGGAGCCGGCGACGATGACCCGCCGCCCGGTGACCGCCTGCAGCGAGGAGGCATCCCAGGGTTCCGAGGTTTGCTCGTACTTCGCGATCGACGCCTTGCCCCCGGTAATGGTCCACGAGGTCTGGACCACCTGCGGGAACAGCTGCGTGCAACCCTTGCCGAAGCAGTAGTCCCAGCGGACCAGCACGGACCAGGTACCGTCGGCGTTCTGCGCCGGCTTGTCCACCAGCGTCGGCGTCCAGCTCTGCACGCCCAGCGCGCGCAGCGAACCGAATCGCCGGTTGAACCCGTCCTGCAGCCCGCCCCCGGCCGCCGCGAGGTAGCCGTCGTGGTTCCCGGCCAGCAGCGCCTGCGACTGCTGGGTCAACACGCCGAGGATCTGGTCCGAAACGGTCGGCTCGCCCTTGCTCGGCGCCGCCGCGGCGCCGCTCGCTCCGGACCGCCCGGGCAGCGGATGCCCGTTCGCGGTGAGCGTTGCCGGTCCGCCCGTCCCCGCCGACGCGATCCACACGAGCAGCGCGAGCACCAGCACGGCCGCGACGACGACCCCACCGACGAGCAACGGTCGACGCCGCGCCCGCGGCGCTCCGGGCCCGATCGGCGCTCCGGGCGCCCCAGGCCCGATCGGCGCTCCGGGCGCTCCGGGTCCCATCAGCGCCGCGGGCGCTCCGGGCCCCATCAGCGCTCCGGGCGCCCCGGGCCCGATCGGCGTTCCGGGTCCCATCAGCGCTCCGTGCGCCCCAGGCCCGATCGGCGCTCCAGGTGCTCCGGGACCCATTGGCGCCCCGGGACCCATCGGCGCCGCGGGTGCTCCAGGCCCCATCGGCGTCCTCGGCCAGTAGGGCGCAGCCATCACCGGCGCGCCGAACCCGGTCGCTCCTGGCCCTTGGCCGCCAAGCCCTGCGGGACCGGCGGACCCGGGCGTCAACGGTCCGGTCGGCGCCGTCGAGGGGATAGCACCGGGCGGCGCGAAGTGGGGCACTGCCGGGGACTGCGGCGGCGCGAACATTTCCGGCCCGCGCTGCTGCGGAATCACTACGCCGGAGGGCGTGGTCGCTTCGCCAACGGTCGCCGGCGGCGCCGATACGAGGGCAACGGCCGGCCCGTCGGCGGTGAGCGCGGCGCCCGGCACCACAGCCGGCGCGGCCGTGGTCGGCGGCGCAGCCAGAAACGGTCCGGTCGGGGCCGATGGTTGGTCGGACCATTCCGGCGGAGCGGTCTGGGTTGGGGCTGCGGCCGGGAGCGGTTCGGTCCAGGCTGGTCGTTGGTCGGACCATTCCTGCGGAGCGGTCGGTGCTGCGGTTGTGGCGGGGAGCGGTTCGGCGGAAGCCGGCTCCTTTTGGTCCGCTGCGACCGGAACCGGCGGCCGCTCCGGGTTTTCCCCGTGAATCACGCACGCACCGTACTGGATGCGAGCCGTCCTCGGGAATCGCCGGTCCGGCCAGCGTGCCCGTCGGTTACTGGACGTGATGGTGGTCATAAGGTTTCCGGACGCGGCGGTCCGGTTGCGGGCGGGCACGTAGCGTCGCGGCCATGGCCAGCGGCATCGACGCGCTCGTGTTCGACTTCGACGGTCTGCTCATGGACACCGAGAGCACGTTGCTGGAGTGCTGGCGCGCCGAGTGGCGGCACCACGGCCTGCGACTGGACGAGACCAGGTTCTTCGCCGACCACGGCGGCGACGTGACCGAGCAACGGTATGCCGACTTGGCCGCCGCGGTCGGACCGAATTACGACCGGGTGGCCAGCCACGCCCGCCGGATCGCGCACCGCGACGCCCTGCACGCCCGGCTCGGCCTCGCGCCCGGCATCCGCGAGTGGCTCGACGAGGCGGGCGTGCTGGGCCTGCCGGTGGCGGTGGCCAGCAGCTCGCCGCGCTCGTGGGTCGAGGGCCATTTGGTCCGCTCCGGCGACCTGGATCGGTTCGCGGTCCGGGCGTTCGGCGACGAGGTGCCCGGCCACAAGCCGGACCCGGGCGTCTACCTGCTGGCCCTGCGCCGCCTCGGGGTGGCGCCCGGCCGGGCGGTGGCCTTCGAGGACACCCCGCACGGCGTAGCCGCGGCCAAGGCGGCGGGCCTGCGCTGCATTGCCGTGCCGAACGCCTACGCCGGCCCGGAACGGTTCGCCGCCGCGGACCTGGTCCTCCCGTCGGCCGCCCAACGGTCCCTTGCCGACGTCCTCGCGGCCATACCGTTACCGTGAGGGCGTCAGGGTCTTGGCGGCCCTGCCGGAACCGTTCCGGGCGTTCGGCCTTGGCGGCCCGACCGTAACTGCTCCGGGCGTTCGGCCTTGGCGGCCATACCGTAACGGTGAGGGGCGCCAGGGTCTCGGCGGCGTTACCGTAACCGTTTCCGGGCGTTCGGTCTTCGGCCCGCGGTCGCCGTGCTCCGCGCAGCGGCCGGAAGTCTCCGTGATCATGCGCAACCGGCATCGACACCAACGGTTTTTCATGATCGCGGAGTGCTGATGTACCCCCGTGTACCACAAGTCTCCGGGATCATGGCAAACCCGGTGTGCGGCCGCCGTGAGCATCATGATCACGGAGACATACGTCCGGGCCGGCCGCGCGGATCGGCGGTTGTGCCCGGCGGGTGCGACATCCGCACCGTTCCGCCCCGGCATGGCGATCGGCGGTTCCGGGGTGCGCGGGGGCGCTACTGTCGATCGAGGAACGCCCGGCACGAACGGTGGACGATGTCGGGCGTTGCGCCGATGGCATCCGCAATCGATGTACGGTTCGGTCTGGGGCATGTGGCAATGTGGGGTTTGCGGCACGAGCAACACCGGTGACGGTGGGGCCTGTGCGGGCTGCGGTGCGGTCCGGGCGCCGCTGGAGCCGGGACCTGGGTTCGGAACCGGGCCGGGGACGCTGCCTGCCGACCCGCCCGTGGCCTGGCCCGCCTCCGCGCCCGCAGACGAGTTCGGCTCGTGGTCGCCGTCGTCGGCCGCCGGCAACATGCCCGCGCCCGCATACGGTGCCGGCCCCGCCGACGCCGGATGGGCGCAGAACCCCAGCCCCGCACCGAGCGGTGGCGTCGCCTGGCCGATCGCCGGTTCGGACGCGCCCCAGGCACCGCCGCTCGGCCAGCCGGATCCGGCACGGGCGATAAGTCCGGCACAAGGGATAAATCCGATAAGTGCCGGACCGGGCGGCAACCCCGGCCAAGAACTGTGGGCTCCAGCGCCGCCCACAACCGGCGCGCCGGCGCAGTGGCCGGCCACGGAGCCGCCGCCGGCGGCCGGCGGCCCGACGCAGTGGCCGGCCGCGGGGGTGTCGCCCACGACCGGCGTGCCGTCCCAATGGCCCGAGTCGGCCGCGCCGGGCCACCCGACGCAATGGCCGGAGCCGGCCGCGGGTCAATGGCCGGGTGCCGGCCAGCCTCAGGCGTGGCCGCAAGGTCAGGTTTCCGCGCCGCCGGTGAATCCGGGGCTCAACCAGCCGGTCGGTCCGTCGGGGGTTCAGCAGCCGTGGCAGCCCGAGCCGGGCGTGCAGGTCATCGAGGCGGGCCAGCAGCAGCGGCGGCAGCTGTGGATCTTTCCGGCCGTGGTGGCTGTCGTGTTGCTGCTCGCCGCGGGCACGGTCGCGTTCGTGCTGCGTGACCGGTGGCTGCCCGGTGGCACTGCCGCGCCGACCGCCGGGCCCACCGATGGGCCGGCCAGCGCGGGGGCGACGAGCGGGTCGACGGGGGAGCCCACGCCGACCCCGACGCAGCCCCAGCCGGCGGTCACCACGCAAGGGCCGCCCACGTTGCCGGGCGCGGTCGGCAGCGTCCGGCTCGACCCCAGCCTCGATCCGGTGCAGGCGCCGGCCGTGGCGGCGGTGTTCGACAAGTACTTTTCGGCGGTCAACGCGCGTAACGCCAGTGCGGCGCTTGCCGTCATGGACCCGGGCGGGTCGATCAACCAAGGGGACCCGAGCGCGGTCAAGCGGTTCAGCGACGGTATCAGCACCAGCACCGACGACGACATTCTGCTGCTGTCCCTCGGGCCCGACGGTACCGGCAAGGGAGCGCTGCAGGCCCGGGTCACGTTCCGCAGCCACCAGGTGGCCGGCAAGGGGCCCAAGGGGCGCGAGTCGGAGACCTGCACCCGCTGGGACGTGACCTACTCGCTGACCCAGCCGGGCGGCGGGGAGTACCGCATCTGGGGCAGCACCAACGCCGGAAACCGGCCCTGCTGAATGGGCAGGCGCGCGAGCGCGGTGGTCGTGGCCGGCGTGAGCCTCGGGGTGGCGTTCGGGATCCGGGCCGTCTTCGGGGGACGGCTGGACAACACCGGGGCGCTGCAGCAGGACTCCGGCACCGCGCTGTACGCGTCGGCGGTCTACGCGGCCGTGGTGTTCCTACGGCCGCGCATCCCGCCGCTGGTGGCCGGCGCGTGGGCGCTGGGGTTCTGCTGGGCTGTCGAGGCGCTGCAGCTCACGAGCGTGCCGCGGACGCTTTCGGAGTACAGCATCGTGTTGCGGTTGATGCTCGGCAGGGCCTTCGACTGGACCGATGTGTGGTGGTATCCGGTCGGCATCGTTCCGCTGGTCGCCGCCGAGGTGTGGAGGGCGTCAGGTGGCCGCGATCACGCTGGCCCACAGCAGCGCCACCAGGACGCCGCCGAGGGCGGCGCGGTAGTAGACGAACGCGGCGATCGAGTGGCCGGCGACGAAGCGTAGCAACCAGGCGATGCTGACGTACGCCACGATGAAGCTGATCACCGTGCCGACCGCCGTGGGCACCCAGCCGACCGTCGCGCCGATCTCGCCGGCCCGCTGCACGCCCTCCAGCGCGCCGGCCGCGGCGAGCGCCGGGATGCCCAGGAAGAAGGACAGGCGGGTCGCGGTGACCCGGTCGAGGTGGCGCATGAGGCCGGCGCTGATCGTGGCGCCGGAGCGGGACACGCCCGGCACCAGCGCGATGCACTGCGCCAGGCCGATGACCAGCGCGTCCTTCCAGGTCACGTCGGCCTCGCCGCGTTTCTGCCGGCCCAGGTACTCGGCGAGGACCATGACCAGGCTCCAGATCACCAGGGCGCCGGCCACGAACCACAGGCTGCGCAGCGCGCCCTCGATGAGGTCCTTGAACACCAGGCCGATGATGGCGATCGGCACCGAGCCGATGATGACGTTGACCGCCATCCGCCAGTCCTCGTGCTGGCGGCCCTGTGCGCTGCGCAGGCCACGGACGAAGCCGGTGACGAACCGGATGATGTCGTTGCGGAAGTAGATCACCGCGGCGAGGATCGCGCCGACCTGGATGACGGCGGTGAACGCCGTGACCCCCTTGTCGTCGATCGGGATGCCCATCAGCTTCTCGGTGATGGTCAGGTGACCCGTCGACGACACGGGGAGGAACTCGGTGACGCCCTCCACGACGCCCAGCACGATCGCTTCCCAGATCTGCAACGCCCGTCCTCCTCGCCTGCGGCCCACCCGCCGCAGGCGAACATACCGGACGCTCGCTGAGAGATCACCCAGGCGGCGTCGTCGCGGGCCGGTGGTGGTTGGTGTAGCCCTCCTCGAGCGCGGCCCGCAGGTCGGCCAGGTGCTCGGTGTCGTCCGGCAGGCCGAGGCGATCGAGCAGCTCAAGGGCCGGGTCGATCTCCAGCGAGCCGTAGACGTCGTGGTAGCTGTACAGCACGCCGCTGAACACGGCCGGGCGCAGCCGTTCAACGTCGGCCGCGGCGGTGTACACCGGGTACTTCAGCGGCCACGGCACCGGCCCGCTGATTCGCAGCACCGCCGCCGCCCGGCGCAGCAGCGGCTCCTCGGCGCCGGACAGGGCCTCGGTGTCGCGGGCGAGCACCTCGGTGAAGGCGCGCTCGACCGTGGTGATGTCCTCGAACCAGTCCGACCACAGCGAGCGCAGCACGGCCTCGCTCGGCGCCGGCCGCTCCAGGTGCTCGCGGATCGCCTGCCAGTGCGTGTCCCACAGCGCCTCGTCCCCGGCGGCGTTGACGAACCAGCGCAGCTCGACGAGCACCCAGTAGGTGTTGAGCAGCTCGAGCAGGCCCAGGCCGAGCTCCAGCTTGTCGGCCGGCGCGAGCTCCTCGTCGGCGCGGATCAGAGGCATCAGCTCCCGGGCGGCGTCCTCCGGGTCGTCGTCCGTGCTCAGGTCGTGAGCGGCCAGCCAGTGACGGGTGCGTTCACTTCGTGCGGTCTCCACGATCGAAAAGTATCGCCGGTGGCGGCGATTCGCGCGCGGCCGGTCACAACGGTTGGACGCCGACGGGCAGCGGGCCGCGCGCCACCCGGTCGATCAGGGTCGCGCGCATCGCCTCGGCGGCGTGCGGCAGGACCGATCCGCGGCGCTGGGCCAGGGCGATGGTGCGGTGCACGCCGGGGGCCACCAGCGGGGCGCTGTGCAGCAGCGGGCGGTTGGCCAGGGCCATGCTCGGCACCAGCGCGACGCCCAGGCCCGCCTCGACGAAGGCGAGCACCGCGTCCATCTCGCCGCCCTCGACGGCGTAGCGGGGCACGAAACCGGCCCGGCGGCACGCCTCGAGCGTGGTGTCGCGCAGGTCGTACCCCGTGCGGAACATCACCAGCGGGGTGTCGCGCAGCTCGGCGAGGACGATGCGCTCCGACAGCGGCGCCACCGAGGCGACCACCAGGCTCTCGCGCAGCACCGGCACCGTCTCCAGGGCCGGGTCGCTGCCGCGGGCCGGCTCCACGACCAGGGCCAGGTCGAGCTCGTGCCCGACGAGCCGGGCGACGAGGTCCTGGGAGCCGCCCTCGTCGACGTGCAGCTCGATGTCCGGGTGCAGGGCGTGGAATTCGCGCAGCACCAGCGGTACCAACGAGGTGCACAGACTCGGCGTCGCGCCCAGCCGCACCCGTCCGCGGCGCAGGCCGACCACCTCCTGGACGGCGTCCCGCGCGATGTCGGCGTCGGCGACCACCCGCCGGGCGAGGGGCAGCAGCGTCTCGCCCGCGGTGGTGAGCACGACGGTGCCGCGGGAACGGTCGAACAGCGGGGCGCCGAGCGTGGCCTCCAGGGTGTGAATTTGTTTACTCAGTGTCGGCTGGCTCACACCGAGCCGCTCGGCCGCCCGCGTGAAATGTCGCAGTTCGGCGGCAGTTACGAAGTATCGAAGCTGTTGCAGCTGCACCGTCATAGCCTACGGCTATCAGCGGTGCGCACATCATGCATTGGACGAATCGCGAGGCCCCGCCCTAGCGTCGGCCGGGTGGCGGTAATGACGGCAGAACGGACTCATCCCGCGATCCGCAACAAAACGTCTTCGGTAGCCCTGAAGATCCTCATGGCGGTGAGCGGCATGCTGCTGGTGCTGTTCCTGCTCGCGCACATGGCCGGCAACCTGAAGATCTTCGTCGGGGCGACGGCGTTCGACCACTATGGACACTGGCTGCGCGACCTCGGCGCGCCGCTGCTGCCGCGCACCGGGTTCCTCTGGCTCCAGCGCACCGGGCTCACCGTCGCGGTGCTCGCGCACATCTTCGCCGCCGCCGTCCTGGCCCGCCGCGCCCGGCGGGCCCGCCCGGTCCGCTACGCGCACCGGCCCAAGGTGCAGGGCAGCTACGCGGCCCGCACCATGCGCTGGGGCGGCGTGATCATCGTGCTGTTCGTCGTCTTCCACATCCTCGACCTGACCACCGGCACGCTGAACCCGGTCGCCGACAAGCAGCACCCCTACGCCAACGTCGTCGCCGACTTCGCGCCGTCGCGCTGGTACGTGACGCTCTTCTACGCCTTGGCCATCGTGGCCGTCGGCCTCCACCTGCGGCACGGGATCTTCTCCGCGCTGCGTACCCTCGGCCAGCAGTCCCCGCGCGGCGAGCGCGCCGCCCGCGCGGTGGCCCTCGTCCTGTCGCTGGTGGTGGTCGTCGGCTACCTCTCCGTGCCGTTCGCCGTGATCACCGGATTGGTGCAGTGACATGACGTTGTGGATCGAAGGCGACCCCGTCGCGGACGGCGCCGCCCCCGACGGCCCCGTCGAGACCCGCTGGGAGCGGCGGCAGTTCTCGGCCAAGCTGGTGAACCCGGCCAACAAGCGCAAGCTGACCATCATCGTGGTCGGCACCGGCCTGGCCGGCGGCTCCGCGGCCGCGACGCTCGCCGAGGCCGGCTACAAGGTCCGGTCGTACTGCTACCAGGACAGCCCCCGCCGCGCCCACTCGATCGCGGCGCAGGGCGGCATCAACGCCGCCAAGAACTACCGCAACGACGGCGACTCGGTGTACCGCCTCTTCTACGACACGGTGAAGGGCGGGGACTTCCGCGCCCGCGAGTCCAACGTCTACCGCCTCGCCCAGGTGTCGGTGAACATCATCGACCAGTGTGTGGCGCAGGGCGTGCCGTTCGCCCGGGAGTACGGCGGCCTGCTGGACAACCGCTCGTTCGGCGGCACGCAGGTGTCGCGCACCTTCTACGCCCGCGGGCAGACGGGCCAGCAGCTGCTGCTCGGCGCCTACCAGGCCCTCGAACGGCAGATCGCCGCCGGCAACGTGGAGATGAACGCCCGCCACGAGATGCTCGAGCTCATCATCGTGGACGGCCGGGCCCGCGGCATCGTGGTGCGCGACCTCGTCACCGGCGAGATCACATGCGACTTCGCCGACGCCGTGGTGCTCGCCTCGGGCGGCTACGGCAACGTGTTCTTCCTGTCCACCAACGCCAAGGGCTGCAACGTCACCGCGTCGTGGCGGGCGCACCGGCAGGGTGCGCTGTTCGCCAACCCCTGCTACACGCAGATCCACCCGACCTGCATCCCCGAGTCCGGCACGCACCAGAGCAAGCTCACGCTGATGAGCGAGTCGCTGCGCAACGACGGCCGGGTGTGGGTGCCGGCGCGGGCCGGCGACCACCGCGCCCCGGCCGACATCCCCGAGGACGAGCGGGACTACTACCTCGAGCGGATCTATCCGTCGTTCGGCAATCTGGTACCGCGGGACATCGCCTCCCGCGCCGCCAAGAACGTCTGCGACGAGGGCCGCGGCGTCGGCCCCGGCGGCCTGGGCGTCTACCTCGACTTCGCCGACGCGATCGCCCGGCTGGGCCGCCCGGCGGTCGAGGCCAAGTACGGCAACCTGTTCGAGATGTACGAGCGGATCACCGGCGACGACCCGTACGTCACCCCGATGCGCATCTACCCGGCCGTGCACTACACGATGGGCGGCCTGTGGGTCGACTACGACCTGCAGTCGAACATCCCCGGCCTGTTCGTGATCGGCGAGGCCAACTTCTCCGACCACGGCGCCAACCGGCTCGGCGCGTCCGCGCTCATGCAGGGCCTCGCCGACGGGTACTTCGTGCTGCCCAACACCATCAACGACTACCTGGCCGCCGGGCCGTTCGCCGCCGTCTCCCGCGACGATCCCGCGGTCGTGGCGGCGCGGGCGTCGGTCGAGGAGCGCATCGCCAAGCTGCTGGCCGTGAACGGGGACCGGACCGTCGACTCGTTCCACCGCGAGCTCGGGCACATCATGTGGGAGTACTGCGGCATGGAGCGCACCGAGGAGGGCCTGACCAAGGCCATCTCCCTCATCCGGGCGCTGCGCGAGGAGTTCTGGACCCGGGTCAAGGTGCCCGGCACCGGCGAGCGGCTCAACCAGAACCTGGAGCGGGCCGGGCGGGTCGCCGACTTCTTCGAGCTCGCCGAGCTCATGTGCGTCGACGCCCTGCACCGCGCCGAGTCCTGCGGCGGGCACTTCCGGGCCGAGAGCCAGACCCCCGACGGCGAGGCGCTGCGCCACGACGACCGGTTCTCCTACGTCGCGGCCTGGGAGTTCGCCGGTACCGGCGAGCCGCCGGTCCTGCACAAGGAAGCCCTCGAGTTCGAATACGTCCACCCGACCCAGCGGAGCTACAAGTAGATGGACATCAAGCTGCGCGCCTGGCGCCAGGCCGGCCCGTCCGAGCGGGGCCGGATGGTGACCTACGAGGTCAAGGACGTCTCACCCGACGCCTCGTTCCTCGAGATGCTCGACGTGCTCAACGAGCGGCTCATCCTCGCCGGCGACGAGCCGATCGCGTTCGACCACGACTGCCGCGAGGGCATCTGCGGCATGTGCGGCATGATGATCAACGGCGTGGCACACGGCCCGCTCAAGGCCACCACCACCTGCCAGCTGCACATGCGCCACTTCTCCGACGGCGAGACGATCGACGTCGAGCCGTGGCGCTCGGCCGCGTTCCCGGTCGTGCGCGACCTCGTCGTGGACCGCCGCGCCTTCGACTCGATCATCCAGGCCGGCGGCTACATCACCGCCCCCACGGGCGCCGCGCCGGACGCGCACGCCACCCCGGTACCCAAGGCGGACGCGGACGCGGCCTTCGAGGCCGCCACCTGCATCGGCTGCGGCGCGTGCGTGGCCGCCTGCCCGAACGGCTCGGCGATGCTGTTCACCGCCGCGAAGGTCGGCCACCTCGGCCTGCTGCCGCAGGGCCAGCCGGAGCGCGACACGCGGGTGCTGAACATGGTCGCCGCCCACGACGCGGCGGGCTTCGGCGGCTGCACCAACACCGGCGAGTGCACCTCGGTCTGCCCCAAGGGCATCCCGCTCACCCTGATCGGGAGACTGAACAGCGACTACCGGAAGGCGGCGTCCGGGCGCCGCGGATAAAGTACCGACTCATGCATCTGTCGGAGCTGGCCGGGCGGCGGGTCGCCGTCTGGGGCACGGGCCGCGAGGGCGTCGCCGCGATCGAGGCGATCGCCGCCGCCGGCCCGGCCTCCCTGGTCGTCGTGCAGGACAAGACCACCTACCTGGCCACCACGTGGGAGGGCCGGCTGGCCGAGCTCGCCCCGCTCTACGAGGGCGAGGCGATGGGCCCCGCCCTCGACGGCGTCGAGATCCTCGTGCGGTCCCCGGGCGTGGGCGAGTCCAACCCCTGGATTCAGCGCCTGCGTGCTCGCGGAGTCTCCATCACCGGGGGTACCGCCCTGTGGATGGCCGACCACGCCAAGCAGACGATCGGCGTGACCGGCAGCAAGGGCAAGAGCACCACCACCACCCTGATCTCGCACCTGCTCACCGCGACCGGCCGCCCGAACGAGCTCGGCGGCAACATCGGCATCGCGGTGCTCTCGCTGCCCCCGGCCGAGCGCTACGTGCTCGAGCTGTCCATGTACCAGTGCGCCGACCTGCGGGACTCCCCGCGCGTCGCGGTCCTCACGTCCCTCTTCGAGGAGCACCTGGACTGGACCCGCGACGGGCTACCGTCGCAGTACTACGCCCACAAGCTCAACATCGCCGCCCACGGCCCGGAGTCGGTCGTCTACAACGCCACCGACCCGGTCCTCTCGGCGGAGCTGGCCGCCCGCCCCGGCCTGCCCCTCGTGCCCGCCGCCACCGGCAACTCGTTCCACATCGAGGACGGCTGGGTCGTCCGCGCCGGCGAGCGGCTCTTCCCCCGCGACGCTTTTCCGCTCCGGGGTACCCACAATGCCGGCAACCTGTGCGTCGCCCTGGCCGCGCTGGAGGCGGCCGGCGTCGACGTCGCGGGGGAGCGTTCCGTGATCGAGGCCGCCCTGCGCACGTACACCCCGCTGCCGCACCGCCTCACCCCGATCCCCGACCCGTCGGGCGTGGAGTTCGTGAACGACTCGCTCTCGACGGCCCCCCAGACCACGATCTACGCCATCGAGGCCTACGCCGGCCGCCCCTTGGCCGTGATCGTCGGCGGCCAGGACCGCGGCATCGACTACACCCCGCTGCGCGACTACCTGCGGGACAAGGCGGTGGACATCACGCTGATCGCCGTCCCCGACAGCGGCGAACACATCCTCGACGTCGTTGGCGACCTGCCCACCGTCCGCCGCGTGGTCGCCGAGGACCTGCCCGACGCCGTCCTCCGCTCCCGCACGCTGGTCCCGCCCGGCGGCGTCGTCCTGCTGTCGCCGGCCGCCCCGAGCTACGGCCGCTACGACAACTACGAGGCCCGCGCGAAGGCCTTCATCGCCGCCATCGAGGCCACCCGCCCCACCCTTTAGCCCACCTTCGCCCGCTACCACCCTTCGGCGTCGGGGACCGCCGCTGCCGCGCGCCTTCGCCGCGCCGCTGCCCTCACGTTCGGGACCGCCGCTGCCGTTGGGCGTTCGTGACCGTCGCTGCCCTTTGTGTTTGTGACCGTCGCTGCCCTTGCGCTCGGCATCGCCGCTGCTCCTATGGCGCTCGGCTTCGTCGCTGCTCCTATGGCGCTCGGCTTCGTCGCTGCTCCTTGGGGTTCGGGATCGCGGCTCCTCGTCGGCGATCGGCAGCCTTGCTGGCCTTCGGTGTTCGGCAGCGTCGTTGGCCGCGCATGTCCGCCGCCGCCCCGCACTTCGCCCGGCCCGGCAAGGCAACGCCGATCGACCCGACGCGATGCCGCCTGACGCGCCCCGTCCGGATGTCGGCAGCCCTGCCGGGGCCGCCGCACCCATAAGTCTCCGCGATCACGCTGTCTCGGGCGGCGTTCGCCGAGTTTTTCATGATCGTGGAGTGTCTATGTACCCATAGGTCAATGCCACTTAGCTTAAGTTGATCTTTGGGTGGTGGTGTGTTGGTGGTTGGGTTGTGGCGTGGGCGGGTTAGTTTCCGCGGATGGTGCAGCGGTTGGTGCGGGGGTTGTTGACGGACTGGATTTCGTTGGGCGTGCTGGCGTCGTCGGTGCCGCGGGATGTGGTGGATGAGGTGGTGGCGGTGACGGGTCGTGCGGCGCGGCGTTCGGGTGGGAAGTTGCCGCCGCATGTGGTGGTGTATTTCGTGATGGCGTTGGCGTTGTTTGCTGATGAGGACTATGAGGAGGTCGCGGCCCGGTTGGCGGAGACGTTGCTGGAGTGGGGGTGTTGGGATGGTGCGTGGTCGGTGCCGACGTCGGGTGGGTTGACGCAGGCGCGGCAGCGGTTGGGGTCGGCGCCGGTGGTGGAGTTGTTCGATCGGGTGGCGGTGCCGGTGGCGTCGGAGTTGACGCGGGGTGCGTGGCTCGGGCCGTGGCGGTTGATGGCGATTGACGGGTTCGAGTGGGACGCGCCGGACAGCGAGGAGAACGCTGCCCGGTTCGGGTTCGGGTCGGGTGGGGCGGCGTTGTCGAAGGTGCGGGTGGTGACGGTGTCGGAGTGCGGGTCGCATGCGGTGGTCGCCGCGGGGGTGGGGCGGGCGGGTCAGGGTGAGCTGACCGTGGCCCGGGGGTTGCTGACCGGGCTGGGCGGCGGCTGGCTGTTGCTGGCTGACCGGAACTTCTACAGCCTGGCCAATTGGAACGCCGCCCGGCGGGGCGGGACGCAGTTGCTGTGGCGGGTCAAGTCCGGTCTGCTGCTGCCGGTGCTGCGGGAGTTGCCGGACGGGTCGTACCGGTCGGTGCTGATCAACCCGAAGATCCAGAGCCGGTTCCGCCGTCGGGATCTGCAGGCCGCGGCCGCGGCGGGGGCCGGCCTGGACCCGGATGAGGCGGTGGTGGTGCGGGTGGTGGAGTACACCGTCCCTGACCGCGGCTCCAGCGACCGCGAGCCCGGCGCGGAGGTGATCCGGCTGATCACCACGATCGTCGACCCGGCCGCCGCCGCCGCGACGCAACTGGCCGCGGCCTACCACGACCGGTGGGAGCACGAGACCGGTAACGACCAGCTCAAGACCCATCTGCGCGGACCGGGCCGGGTGCTGCGCTCGAAAAGCCCGGACCTGGTCGTCCAGGAGATCTACGGCTACCTGCTGACCCATTACGCGATCAGCGCCCTGATCTGCCACGCCGCGACCGAGGCCGGTATCGACCCCGACCGGGTCAAGTTCCTGCGCACGGTACGGATCGTGCGCCGCCGGATCGACGACCCGGCGGCATTTTCCCCCTGAGCACCAGCCACAACTGCTCGCCAGGGTCCACGCCGACATCACCGACCGCCGGCACCTCAACCCACCACGCCGCCACCGCAGCTACCCCCGCGTGGTCAAACGCGGCCGGCACAACAGCTACCGGGTCAAACGGGCCACCGACATCGGCGTACGCCACGCCGGGCCAGCCACCATCACCCTCACCACAAGATCAACTTAAGCTAAGTGGCATTGACCCATAGGTACCATATGTCTCC
This sequence comes from Dactylosporangium sp. CA-092794, assembly GCF_050948465.1. Classification (NCBI taxonomy): domain Bacteria; kingdom Bacillati; phylum Actinomycetota; class Actinomycetes; order Micromonosporales; family Micromonosporaceae; genus Dactylosporangium; species Dactylosporangium sp. CA-092794. Next base: position 4,696,544 of record NZ_CP192044.1, read on the forward strand.
GCGATCATGGCAAACCGCCGGTGTCGGGCGATCGCCTGCATGATCGCGGAGACTTTCTGTCGGTGACCGCGGCCGGTCAGCCGGCGCCCAAGTGCGGGTCGCCAGGCAGCCAGGACGCCTCGGCGAAGGCCCGCCCGGCCGCGTCGGCATACGCCGCCGCCCCCAGCCACGCCCGCGCGAACGCCGTACCGTCGTCGTCCGCCAGCCGGCCGAACGCATCCCGCGGCCGATCCGCCGCCGCACTCGCCAGCCGATCGAGCAGCGCCGCCCCGGTCTCCAGCCGGGCCCGCCGCAGCCTTGCCGCGTCGGCTGACCCGCGCCCGCCCGGCATGGTGAGCATCGCCCGGCCGCCGGCCACGGTCCGCTCGACCTGCGTCCGCAGCAGATGCAGCGCCGGATCACTCACCACCGGCCGCCACCCACCCCCGTCGCCGTCACCGTGAACGCCGCTGCCGCCTCCGCCGTCGCCCCCATCGCCGCTGCCGTCGTCACCGCCACCGTTGCTGCCATCGCCGTCGCGGTCGTTGCCGTCACCGTTGCCGTCACCGTCACCGTCACCGTTGCCGTCACCGCCACCGTTGCCGTCGCCGCTGCCGTCGGCTTCGCGGTCGTTGCCGTCGTCCCCGTCGCCGCTGCCGTCACTGCCAGCGTTGCCGTCGCTGCTTCCGCCGTCGTCACCGCCACCGTTGCCTTCGCCAGCGTTGCCTTCGTCACCGTTGCCGTCGGTGCTGTCGCGGGTGCCCTCGGCATCGTTGCCGGCGTTGGGGTCGGTGCCGGGGTCCGGGTCGGCGTTGGGCGGGGTGAGGGGTGCGTCGTCGGGAGCCGCGACGGGTGGGAGGCCGGGCAGGGCGGGGGACTGCGGGAACTGGCTGCCGTGGAGCCGGTCGAAGGCGAGGTCGGCGTGGCCGTCGTACGGCGCGGGCAGGTGCCACCCGCCGGCCTCCGGCGGCGCCACCGCGAGCGGCAGCACGGTGCCCGGCCGCCCCGGGTCCGGCCTGGCGATGAGGAGCAGTTCGAGGCCCGCGGCCCGGCCGAGGACGCGCAGGTTGTCCCGGTAGCCCAGGGCCGGATGCTCCGCCGCGACCCGCAACGTCAGCGGCATGCCCCCGGCCTCCTCGGCGACCACGGCGTCGCCGTCGGTGCCGCGGATCGTCAACCGCAGGAACAGCAGGTCGTCGCCGGCCGGGCGGTCCGTCACCGGCACGGCGAGCGCCGCGAACGCCCGGTGCACCTGGTCCGCGACCGGCTCGGCCCACAGCCCGGCCAGCGGCTCCTCGTGCCAGCTGGCCCCCGACGCGGTGACGGCCCGCACCGCCCGCCCGGCCCCGAGCTGCCGGCTGTCCGATGCCGTGGCCCCGGACACGACCAGCCCGGCCCGCGTCAGCCCTCGATGCGTGAGCGCGGTCTCACCCATGGCGACGGTCGCGTTTCCGGCCCGGGCCGCCCGCCGCGCGTCGCCGGGCATGACGTCGGCGACCATCCACAGCCGCCCCCGCCGGTCGGCCGCATACGTGACCACCCCGGCATGCCCGGTGCCGGCCAGCACCGCGGTCGTGAACAGGCCGTACAGCCGCAGGCTCCCCTCGAGGTGGTACTGCCGCCGCGCACTGCCCAGCAGCCCCTGCCCGAAGGCGCCGGCCTGGCCGGTGTGCAGCCGGTGAGTGACGTCGAGCAGCTCCCGCAGCGCGTCGGCGAGGTCCCCGAGCCGGTAGTGCGCGTCACCGGCCCGCCCCGCCTGCAGCAGCGCGGCCACGATCCGCGCCGCGGCCGCCGGCCGGTACACCCGGCACGCCTGCGCCTCGTGCGCCGCCCGCAGCAGCGCGGCCCGCGCGACCGTGCCCGACCCGGTCACGCCGTCGGCGAGCACCGCGGCGGCCGCCCGCCACAGCTGTTCCACTGCCGCCCGTTGCTGCACCGTCAGCTCGGCCGCGCCCTCCACCGGCCCAACGTCGTCGACCCGCTCGTCGACCGCGCTCTCGGCGCCGCCCCCTGCGGGCGCGCCCGGGCCGTCGTCGCTGGGGGCGGGGGCCGGATCGGCGGGGGCCGGCGCGGAGGCGGGATCCCAGACCGGGGCCAGCGAGAGCACGGCCGCGCGGTGCAGGCAGTTCGGCGCGAGCAGGCAGGTGCACGTCACCGACTCCGCGTCTCGGACCGCATCGGCCGACGCCAACAGGGTCACGGTCGTGGCGTCGTCGATCGTGACGGTGGTCCGGTCGCCGTCGCGCGTCACGGGACGGTCCGCGAGCTTCGCGGCGGTGTCGTCGAGCTTCTTGCGCAGCCGGGCGGGCAGCGCCTCGACGGCCGCGACCAGGACCTGGGCGTCGATCGGGGGCAGGGAAGCGTTCATGGCCGCACCTTCTCCGCGACCCAGCGGGCCAGCTCCAGCGGACTGAGCGCGGCGACCGGCATCCCGGCCGCCACGAGCTGCGAGGCGATCGACACCGAATATCGAGGCCGCCCCGCATCGTCGAGGCTCGCGCACCCGAGCACGGTCACGCCCGACTCGACGAGCGCCCGGGCCTCGGCGAGCAGGCCCCCGACCGGGTACCCCTCCTCGAAGTCGCTGACCAGCACGACGAGTGTCCGCGACGGTACCGTCACCAGACTCCGAGCGTGCCGAAGCCCTTTGGCGATGTGGGTACCGCCGCCGACCCTGACCTCCAGCAGGAGGCTCAGCGGGTCGCTCACCCGGTCGGTGAGGTCGACGACCTCCGTCGAGAACGCCACGAAGTGCGTCGTCAGCGCCGGCACCCCGGCCAGGATCGCTCCGGTCAGCGCCGACCAGATGATCGACGCCTCCATCGAGCCGGAGACGTCCACCACGAGCACCAGCCGCCAGTCGACCCCGCGCCGCGCCCTCGTGCGGAACACCGGCCGCTCCGGGATCACCTGGACCCGCCCGTCCGCGTCGCGGCGCAGGTTCGCCAGGTTGGCCCGCAGCGTGCGCGGCAGGTCCAGCGGCCCGCCCGGCCGGTACGTCGGCCGCGGCGTCGCGATCCCGGCCAGCGCCGGCCGCAGCCGCGTCGCCAGCCGCCGCGTCAGCGCCTCGACGATCCGCGCGACGAGCGGCCGCAACCGCGCCACCGAGCTCTCGGGCAGCCCGCCGGCCAGCGACAACACCGTCTGCAGCAGCTCCACCGACGGGTTGACCGCCTCCGGATCGAGCAGGAGCACCGCGTCGCTGCGCCCGGCCTCCGCCGCCCGCGCCAGCACCTCCTCGCGCACGCCCGGCCCGAACAGCGCGGACAACTCCTCGGCCCATTCCCGAACCCCGGGGAACGGCGCCTCCCGCCCGGCCCGCCCGGCCGCATCGGCGGCGGACCCTTCCCCGTGCCCGGCCCCGTACAGCTCGTCGAGCGCCGTCGCAAACCGCCGCGCCGCTCCGCCCATCTCCAGTTCCTGCCGCCCGAGCACCAGCCGCCACCGATCAACAGCGGAGAGCGTCCGCTCACCGCTATCACGCGGCCCGGCTTCTGCCGGCGAATCGGATATTTCCGAAATGTGGGCGGCAAAGCCGTCCGCGCCGCCCGCAGCCTGCACGGCCACGAGCGGACGCAACGCCCCGACCAGCGACGCACCCCGCGTGCCGTGCGGGGGGTCGCCCGTGCCGTGCGGGGCGTCGCCCGTGCCGTGCGGCGTGGCGCTGCTTGGGGCGGCCTCCGCGCTGGTCGTGCCCTGGGCGCCGGCCGCGGTGAGCGCGGCTTCCGTGCTTTCCGCGCCGCTCGCAGCCGACGCGGACGCGCTCGGCATGGCAGCCACAGCGGCCGCGGCCGCCCCGGCGGCGGTCGCGGTGGGCGTGAGCGGCGAGCCGGCGACGGCCGCGACGGGCGGGGGCAGCGGGCCGGCGGGGGTCGCGACGGGCGGGGGCAGCGGGCCGGCGGGGGTCGCGGTGGGCGGGGGCGGCGTGCTGAAGGTGGTCGCGGTGGGCGGGGGTGGCGGGCCGGGGGTGGTTGCGGTGGGTGGGGGCAGCAGGCCGAGGGCGTCGGCGGCGGCGCGGCCGGCGCGGTCGGCGAGCAAGCGGTGCAGCAGGCCCGACGGGTCGGGGGTGGTCAGGTCCAGGGACTGGGCGTCGCCCAGGCGGTCGCGGACCACCGCGAGCAGGCGGTCGCGAGCGGCCGGGCTGGCGGTCTGGAAGCCGCCGCGCAAGGCCGGCAGGCGGGACAGGAAGGCCGCGTCCGGCAGGGACGACACGCGGTCGAGCAGGCCGTCCAAGGTCTCCGGGGCGGCCTGCAGCAGCGGCTCGGCGGCGGCGAGGAGGCCGCGCAGGTGGCCGAGCAGGCGGCGGCGGGCGGCGTCCGCGGCGGCGGCGTCGACCCACGAGGCGACGCGGGTGCCCAGGGCGGCCGGGGTGTCCAGGCCGAGCAGCACCGCGACGGCGCCCGCCGCGGCGGCCATCGTCGGGGTGCCGGTGGCGGCCAGGTGGTGCAGGGCGGCGGCCAGGCGCAGGCCCACGCCCGCGGCGTCGGCGCGGCGGGCCAGGGCGACCAGGGCGCGGACGTCGGCCAGGTCGTCGGAGCCGGCGAGGCCGTCGATCTGGCGGACCGCCGCCTCCTCCAGCGTCGCGGCGAGGGCCGGCAGGTCGGCCAGGGCGGCGGCGGCCTCGGCGGGCAGGCCGGGGACGTGGCCGTTGCGGAGGCGGTCGAGCAGGGCCAGGGCGGCCATGAGCTCCTCCAGCGTCGCGCTGGAGGGGACCTGGTCGGAAAGCTCGGCCAGGCGCTCGGCGGCCAGGCCGGGCAGTCCGCACTCGGCCGCGGTGGCGAGACCGGAAATGATCAGGGCGGCGGTCGGCTCCTCGGCCCGGCGGCGCTCGCGCAGCGCGCCCTCGGCGGCCTGGGCGAGGGTCACCCCGCGCAGGCCGGCCACGTCGAGCATCGCCTCGGTGCCGGGCGTCCACTCGATGGTCCAGCGGGTGGTGAGGGCGTCAACGCCGCCGGTGCCCTCGACGGTGGCCGGCGCCGCGTAGGGGACGCGGCACACGGCGAGCCGGCGCAGCGCGACGTCGCGGCGGCGGTCGAGGTCGGAGCGCAGCGGGTCGAGGCGCAGGTCCTTGGTCCGCTCGCCAGGGCCGGGCAGGCGCAGCTCGGCCAGCAGGGCCTGAACCGCGGGGCGCAGGCCGGAGCGCGGGGCGCCGGGGGCCAGGGTGCCGCGCACGTCGCCGACGAGGACGGCCTCCATCGCGGCGGCGACGACCCGGCCGCGGCCGAGCACCTCGCCGTCGGCGAGCACGCTCTGCAGCGCCTCGACCACCTCGCCGCGGCCGGGGGCCGGCAGGCCGCGCAGCCGGGCCAGGTCGGCGGCGAGCCGGAACGCCTCGCGCGCCTCGGCCGGTCCGGCCGGGTGGCCGCCGGCCCGCACCCGGGAGCACACCTCGACCACGGCGGACAGCGCCGCCGCCTCGACCGACTCGGGCCGGCCGCCGGCCCCGACGACCGCCTGCTGCCAGCGCGGGTCGCGGATGCCGGCCGGATAGCCGGAGCGGGCGTCGAGCAGGGCGAAGCTATACGGCACGAGCGACGTCACCACGCCCCCGCCCGCCGGCACCGGGCCGCCCGCCGCCGGCCCGGACGAAGCGGACGAATCCGCGGCCGGCGCGGAGAGCGGGGCCGCGGCGTCGCCCCCGCCCGCCGGCGCCGGGCCGCCCGCCGCCGGTCCGGACGAAGCGGACGAATCCGCGGCCGGCGCGGAGAGCGGGGCCGGAGCGTCGCCCCCGCCCGCCGGTGCCGGGCCGCCCGCCGCCGGTCCGGAGGAAGTGGACGGCGTGGAGAGCAGGGCCGCGGCGTGGAAGGAGCCGACGACGGCGGCCACCCGCCGGTCGCCGGCCTCGGCCAGGCAGCGGCGCATCCACGCCTCGCGGCGCAGGTCGAGCCCGTCGATGCCCGGCCCGTCGGCGGCGTCGCGGCGCATCGCCCACCCCACGAGCAGCGCGGCCCGGCGGACCGCCTCGGCCGCGGCGCCGGGCGCCCGCGCCTCTACGACGCGGTCCCACATGTCCTCGCCGCCCCGCCCGGTCGCCGAGCGTTGCAACGCCTCGGCGTAGGACACCGCGGGAGCGGAAGAGACCCCGGCCGCGGAGGCCGGGTGGCGCTCGTGCCAGCTGGGCGCGGCCAGCGGCAGGTCGCACGGCACGACCGGCACGCCGTTGCGGGCTGCCCAGCGCACCGCGACCAGCTCCGGCGAGAAGTCGGCGAACGGGTAGAACGCCGGCGCCGCGTCGGGGCCCGCCACGCCGGCGAGGGCCACCGGCGCCGCGGTGGCCGGATCGGCCAGCCACGGCAGCCAGGACGCGAACTCGGCGGGCAGCTCCAGCAGCAGCACCTCGGGGCCGAAGCCGTCGAGCAGCTCCTCGATGACGACGGACAGCGCGGGGGAGTGGTGGCGGACGCCGATGACATACGGCGCGGTGGAGCCGGCCAGCTCGGCCAGCGCGGCGTCAGGACTGGAGGACATCGCGCAGCTCCCACAGCCGGCGCCACAGGCGCGCACCGTCCTCGGCCCGGCGGCGGACCGCGCCGTCCCAGTAGCCCAGCAGCTTCGCCAGGTCGGCCGGGTCGTCCTTGCAGACCGCGCCCTGCAGGTGGGCGGGGAGCAGGGACAGCACGTCGCGGTCGCCGGGGAAGTAGGCGGCGGCCAGGCCCAGCGAGGTGGCCACCGCGACCGCCTCCGCGGTGCTCATCACCGTGGAGGGGCGCTCCACCTCCCAGCCCTCGACCGAGCGGCCGGCCCGCAGGTCGCGGAACGCCGTGACGAGCGCCTCGAGGACCGCCTCGTCGACCGCGAACGGCGTGCGCACCCGCTCCAGCGCGGCGCGGGCCTGCCGGGCGACGAGCGCGGTCTCGGCGGCGAGGTCGGGGATCGGGCCGACGGTCTCGAAGTTGAACCGGCGCTTGAGCGCCGCGGACATCTCCGACACGCCGCGGTCGCGCAGGTTGGCGGTGGCGATGAGGGTGAAGCCGGGCGCGGCGTGGACGGTGGCGCCGTCGGTGCCGGCCAGCTCCGGCACCGCGATGCGCCGGTCGGACAGGATCGACACCATCGCGTCCTGCACCTCGGGCAGGCAGCGGGTGATCTCCTCGATCCGGGCCACCCCACCGGCCCGCATCGCGGTCAGCACCGGGGAGGGCACGAGCGCCTCCGGGCTGGGGCCGTGGGCGAGCAGCAGCGCGTAGTTCCAGCCGTAGCGCAGCTGGTCCTCGGTGGTGCCCGCGGTGCCCTGCACGACCAGCTCGCTGGTGCCGCACACGGCGGCGGCGAGCAGCTCGGACAGCATCGACTTGGCCGTGCCGGGCTCGCCGACGAGCAGCAGCCCGCGCTCGCCGGCGAGGGTGACGACGCAGCGCTCGACCAGGGCCCGGTCGCCGACGAACTTGCGCGGGATCTCCAGCTTGGCCGGCACCCCGGCCGGCCTCGAGCCCTTGGGCAGGGTCAGCGGCTGGCCGTCGCTGCCGACGATGAAGGTGACCACGGCCCGGGGCGTGAGCCGCCAGCCGGGCGGCCGGGCGCCGTCGTCGTAGGCGGCCAGGAACTCGAGCTCCGCCGCGTGGGCGTGCTCGGCGGGGTCGACCTGCCGGGGGCTGGTCACGGTGGCGGTCATCGGCGGCCTCTCGTGGTGAGTTCCTCGAAGCGGGGGTGGTCGCCGTCGACCACCCGGGCCCAGGCGAGGTGGAACAGCTTCGGCGCGGGGGCGAGCGGCACCAGGGCACCGAGCCGGGTGCCCTGGTCGGTCGCGCCGATGAGCAGCGGCAGCTTCCAGCGCTCCAGCGGCGGCAGTGGCGCCCGCCAGGCCAGCCACCCGCCGGGCAGGAAGAGCGACCGGCCGGCGCGGGGTCGCTTGGCCTCCACGACCAGCTCGCCGCTGGCGAGCTCGGCGCGGGCGGCCTTGAGCCGGGCCGGCTTCCACCCGGTCCAGGCCGCGACGTTGCGGTCGGTGGGGTCGGGTAGCGCGAGCAGCTGCAGGTAGAGCGTGGCCGCGTCGGCGCCGATGCCGTGCCGCCGGGCGACCTGCTCGACGAGCTCCGGCGCGCTGCGCGACGGGTCGTGCGGCGCCTCGGGCGGCGCCTCCAGCCAGGCGTCGAGGTCGCTGCCGGCGACGGCGCGCAGCGCGACGAGCGCCGCGCTCGTGCCGCCGACCGCGGCGAGCAGCGCGTCGGCGCGCGGGTCGGCGAGGCCGTCGAGCCGGGCCGGGCGCAGCCGGACCTGCCGCCAGTAGCCGGTCGCGCCGGCCGCGAACAGGCCGGCGTCGAGGGCCGTCTCGCTCCGCTGGATCGTCAGGCCCAGTGCGGCGGCGGCCTTCTCCACGCCGGCCTCGTCGGAGCCGCCGACGGCCACCTCGAACGCCGGGTCGGTGGCCCGCCGCCGCATCAGCTCGAGCGCCCGGGCGAGGCCGGCGCGGATCGGGTCGCCGGCCGGCAGGTGGCGGCCCAGCCACGGCACGCCGCGGGCGAGGCTGATCAGCAGATGGCCGCCTTCGACCGGCCTGGCGTCGCCGAGCAGCCAGCGGCAGGTGTCCGCGTTGGCGACACCGTGCAGGAACTCGGAGGCGCTCAGGCCCTCGGCGATGCCGGCCCGGTGGCACTCGACGATGAGCTCGTCGCTCACCGGGGTGCGGGCGCCGACCGTCGCGGCCCGCCACGCCGCGAACCGGGCCGTGTCGGGCCCGCCGGTCCACAGCCCGGCCGGCTCGGCCGGGAGGAGCACGGCGGCCCACGCGGCCATCGCGCCGCGGTCCCGGCGCCACAGGTGCTCGTGTGCGATCTCGATCGCGGTGTCGGTGACGTCGTCGCCGGCCGGCCGCCAGTCGTCGGGCCGGCGCTCCGTCCACTGCTGGTGGGAGTTGGTGCCGGCCAGCAGCACGGTGGCCTCGGCCAGGCTGATGCCCCCGGCGGCCGACAGCGCGCGCACCGTCTCGGGCCGCAGCAGGGAGGCCGGGCCGTCGTGGGCGCGCCCGGCGGCGGCGAACCGGGCCAGCGCGCCGGCCTCGAGGCCGCGCCGGTCGAACGGCCGGTCCACGGTGATCGTGTGGCCGGGGACCGGGCCGAACCGGCCGTCGGCGGCATGCTCGATCGCGGTCACCCCGCCCTGGTCCGGGTCGACCTGGAACGGCACCAGGATTCGGCCCTCGCCGGTGACGACCGGCAGCCCGGGCGTCAGCTCGGCGCGCCCGGTGTCGGAGGTGAGGACGAGCCGGCGGGTGCGCCCGTCGCCGTCGGCGAGCCCGGAGGCGGCGATGACCTCCAGCGCGTCGAGGAGGGCGGCGCGGTGGTCGGCCGGGGTGGCCGGGGCGGCCGCGCGCATCACGATCGCGGGCAGGGCGCCGAGCGCGTCATACCAGTCGAGGTCGGCGTTGGTGATCCACGGCGCCAGCGGCGTGCGCGGCTCGCGGCCGGTGAGCACGGCCCCGACGTCGGTGAACACCTTCACCCACTCGCGGCCGTGGTCGTAGCAGCCGGGCATCAGCATGGACAGCGCCTTGCCGAGCAGCTCGTCGCCGGGCAGGTGGGCGTCGGCGGTGTCCGCCCCGGTGCCGGCCCCGGCCCCGGCGCCGGCGGCGATCGACTCGGTGGCGCCGGTGAGCCGGGCCAGGCGCAGCGCCGCGCGGGTGGCGTGCTTGACCACGCCGGCGACGCCGGCGACCAGCGCCGGGTCGCTCAGCCGCGGCACCTCCGCGCGGACCGCGGCCCGGACCGCCTCGTTGTCGAAGTCGGCCCGGTCGGCCTCGGGGCCGGCGATCGCGGACACCGCGGCGAGCAGCCGCGCGGCCGCGTCGTCGCCGAGCGCGCGCAGGGCCCGGGAGCCGGCCTCGTCGCGCGGGCGCAGCTGGTGCCAGAACGCCGCCGGCGGCACCAGCGCGGTGCCCTCGGCGAACGGGTTGTCGTCGCCGGCGAGGTGGACGGTGGCCAGGCGCAGCCCGTCGGCGGTGCACAGGTGGAGCATGACCTGGCGCCAGCCGTGCTCGGCGATCAGGCCGTGCAGGGTGTCGGAGCCGGGGAAGCGGATCGCGCCGGCGAGCAGGCCCTCGGCGTTGCGGCGCAGCGTGTCGGGCAGGGCGAGGGTGAACGAGCGGCCGTCGACCGACTCGCCGGCCTGCCCGCCGGGAACGGTGCGCACCCGCCAGCCGACCAGGCCGTCGCGGTGGCCGAGCGGGCTCTGCGCCATCCGCGGCGAGGCGGGCCGCAGCCGGCAGGAGGCCAGCTGCAGCGGCTGCCCGTCGACGGCGCCCTCCTCGAAGAACGCCGGCACCGAGCGGCGGCCTCGCGCGCCGGTCGCCGGGTCGAACTCGTGCCAGAACCGGTTGTAGTCGGCGTCCTGCACCTGCACCCAGTAGTGCCGGCCGTCGCTGATCACCTCGCCGGCTTCCTTGGCACCGCGGTCGCCGGCGTGCAGCGGGCGGCCGCCGGCGGTGCGCCCGCCGTCGGGCAGGGCCAGCGACCCCTGGCCGGCCTCGTCGATGAGGTCCTCGCCGGTGGTGAACACGTCGTCGGGGGTGCCGCTCCAGTAGGCGGCCCGCTCGTCGCCGCGGTTCCAGGACACGAGCAGCTGGCCGTCGGCGTAGCGCACGGCGGTGTGCCAGGACTGGCGCAGCTCCTCCGGCGGGATGCGCAGGGTGTGCTCCAGCTCGACCCGCTCGTCGCCGACGACCGCGACCCGGTCGCCGCGGCGCAGCATCAGCGCCGGCCACTGCGCCTGCAGCTGCAGGTGCTCGCCGGACCGGCGGGCGTCGCCGTGGACGGCGGCGAGCCCGGCCTCCAGCGCCGGCCAGCCGAACTCGTCGACGACCCCGCCGCGCAGCGTGCGGCCCAGCAGCGGGCCGAGGTCGAAGGCGGTGATCCGGGCGATCGCCGCCGGGTTGACCGCCAGGCCGGCCGGGCAGGCGACCAGGGTGAGCCGGTCGAGCTCCTCGCCGACGTTGGTCAGGCCCAGCCCGGCGACGTGCTCGGCGAGCCGATCGAGCCACCAGTGCAGCGCGGCGCGCAGCCCCGGCACGGCCACGACCCGCTCGACCCGGTCGGGGGCCACGGCCGCCTGGGCGGCCCGATACCACGTCTTCAGATACTGCTCGACGCTGCCGGCGATGAGCGGCACCAGCCCCTCGTGGGCGGCGACCAGGGCCAGGTCGCGGCGGCCCTCGCCCTCGTCGGTGATCCAGTTGGCCACCTCGACCCGCACGTCCTCGCTGACCTCGGCGAGCGGGATGCCCAGCGCGAGGGCGTGGTCGACCAGGTCGAGGTCGCAGGGGCGATACGGGGGGCAGAGCTCGGCGGCCACCCCGTCGGCCCGCAGCCGCGGCGCCATCCGCTCGACCAGCGCGTAGAACCGGGCGCTGCGGGAGACCCGCCACCTCCGGCCCCGGCTGCGGTCGGCCCGGGCCAGCCACCCGGCCGGGCCGTCGGCCGGCTCCGCGGCCGGATCGACGGCGCCGGCCGGCTCGGTGAGCGCGGCGGTCGCGCCGCACTCGTCGAGCATGTCGAGCCACGTCTCGAACGGGCAGTCCGCCGGGAACATGCCCAGCAGCTGCCCGCGCACCCGCGGGTCGCGCCCGGCCAGGCGGGCCAGGGCCGGCCGGTAGGCCTTCCAGAAGCCGCCCGGCGCCCGCAGGATGGACGGGGCCGCGAGCAGCTCGCCCAGCAGCGCCTCCTCCTCGTCGATGCCGAGCCCGGCCGCCTTGGCCAGCCGCCCCAGGTCGACGTGCATCTGCGCATACGGCGGCAGCCCGCCCAGCGTGCGCTCCACGCACAGCCGGCGGAACCGCTCGTAGGCGACCGCGGGCGGGCAGCGGCCGGCCAGGTCGCGGGCGTGCGCGGCGAGCGCCTTCGCGGTCAGCGCGCCGGCGAGGGCGAACTCGAGGAACACCGTATGCTGGCGCTCCTCGTCGATCTCCAGCGCGTAGAGCCGCTCCGCCTCGCGGGCCCGGCCGAACATGCTCGCCGCATAGGTCGGGCTCTCGGCGGCCAGGAACGCCCGCCCGGCCTCCTCGTAGAACGTCGGCAGGAAGTGCGGCACCGCCCGGGCCAGCCGGTCGCCGAGCTCGGTGAAGCCGTCACGGGCCGGGCCGATGCGCGACTTGGCCTGCCGCACCAGCCGCTCGACGTCCTTGACCAGGGCCAGGGCGTGGTGGCCGTTGGCCGGGTCGTGCACCAGCGCCCAGGCCGGGAAGCCCAGCGCCTGCTGGCGCACCACGCCGATCTCGGCGACCGTCTCCGGCGCGGCGAAGCCGAGGAACTCCATGGTGAGGTCCTCGGCCGCGCCGAGCGTGCCCGGGACCAGCCGGACCACCCGGCGCTCGCCGAGCACCGGGTGCGTGTAGGCCCGGGTGGTCAAGGTGTCGACGGTGTCCTTGACCGCATCCGTGCCGACCGGCAGCACGGCACCCTCGTCGAGCAACGCCTCGATCTCGTTCATGCCGCCTCCTCCGTGCTCTGCTCGACGACCCGGCCCGCGTAGAGCGCCGCGGCCATGCGCATCCCCTCCGACCAGGCGATCGGCCCCACCTCGGCGAGCGGGATCGACCGGCCGTCGGGCCGGACGAACACCAGGTCGCCGGTCTCGGCCTCGACGAACGGATCGTCGGCGCCGAGCCAGCTGCGCGCCTCCAGGCCGGCGCCGTCCTCGAAGACCCGGCAGACCGCGTAGCCGCCGCGCACCGGATAGCCCAGCGACCCGGCCCGGGCCAGCAGGTGGCGCAGCTCCTTGAACGTGCCGCCGGCGTAGTCGCGCACGGCCGTCGCGCCCGGCTCCAGGTCGGCCGGGCGGGTCCAGGTCTGGCGGAACAGCTGGTCGACGGACTGCCGCACGCCCAGGTCGGCGGCGAACTCGCGCAGGTCGGCGAGGTCGGGCAGGCGGACCGGGTGCGGCACGGCGACCCGCTGGGCGCTCAGCCGGACGGTCTCGCCGTCGAGGTTGACGATGCCGATGCCCTCGGCGGTCGCGTCGCGCAGGAAGCCGGCCTCGTCGGGGTCGAACCCGCCGTCGTCGTCGAGGACCACGACGACGAGGTCGGTCAGCGCCGCCCGCCACGCCTCGTCGGCCCACACCCGGGCCAGCAGGGCGGCCGGCACCGGCAGCGAGCGGATCATCCAGCGGTCGACGTGCTCGAGGATCTCGGCGTCGTGGCGGGCCAGCCACTCGGTGAGCTGCCGCAGCCCGATCACGGCCGGGTCCTCGCGCAGCGCCGGGGGCAGCGACTTGAGGATCTTGCCCTTGGGATTACGGCACGCTATTCGCCCGTCCTCCAGAGTGACCTCGTAGCCACCGCCAGCCGCCAGCCATGCCATGCGATCCGCCTCCCGCCGCGTCGCGCTCCATCGAACACCCCGGGACATTAGCGAGGGGGTGCGACATTTTTTCGCGGGCCTGGCATCGTTGGGCGTATGTGCAGGAACATCCGGGTGCTGAACAACTTCGAGCCGCCGGCGACGCAGGACGAGATCGAGGCGGCCGCGCTGCAGTACGTGCGGAAGGTCGCCGGCATGACCCGCCCGGCCGCGGTCAACCAGGAGGCGTTCGACGCCGCCGTGCGGGCCGTGACCGAGGCGACCAGGGTCCTGCTGGACGAGCTGGTGACCCGCACGCCGCCGCGGGACCGCGAGGTGGAGGCCGCCCGCGCGAGGGCCAGGGCGGCGGAGCGTTACGGCCCGCGCACCGGCTGACACGACCGGACGCGGAATGGCATCGGCCGACGCGCGGATGCCCGCGCGGGCCCGGCTGGGGCACGATGCATATCGATGACGCTGATTCGGCGGGCCGTCGCCGCGCTGGACTGGTCGCGCATTCCGGCCGAGTCCGACGCGGAGATCGTGCGCGCCAACGAGCAGCGCCTGGCCCGCATGGTCGCCTACATCCGGGTCGCGACGGTGCCGTTTCTGGCCGTACCCCTCGTGCAATGGCCATCGCTGCCGCGGCCCTGGATCGTGGTGGCCGTGCTGCTGGCCGCGGCCGCCGAGGCCGGGTGGTTCGCGCGCCGGGTGCGCCGCACCGCCGACCTGCGCGGCGACCAGCTGCTCGCCTTCGCCGACGCCGCGTTCTGCGCGCTGCTCATGGTCGCCGGCTCCCGGGCCGGGCTGCCCGAGCAGCGCAGCGTGGTGCTCACCGAGCTGGTGCCGGTGAGCCTCGTGAGCCCGGTGGCGCTGGCGTTCGCGGTCGGCCTGCGCCCGCGCGCGTGCGCCGCCGTGCTGGCGCTGTCCGCCACGTGGAGCGCCGCGGTGTGGCCGGCCGTCACGCAGAAGCTCGGCTCCGACCTTCTCGGGTTTCTGGTGTGGTACCTCGCGGGCCTGGCCGTCGCCACGCTCCTGCGCGGCATGGCGGCGCAGACCGCGGCGGCGGTGGCGCACGCGCGGCGGCTGGACCAGGCCCTGCACCGGGAGCGGTTCCGCCGCTCGCTGCACGACCGCGTCCTGCCCATCTTCGACGGCATCGCCCTGGACCAGCGGGTCCGCCGGGATACCCGCCGCGCCGCCCGCCGGGGCGCGATCCAGGCCCGCGCGCTGCTGCACCCGGGCGGCGAGGCGGGCGGGTTCGAGGCGCGCCTCTACGAGCTGGCCGACACCTTCGCCGACCTCGGCCTGCTGCTGTCGCCGAGGGTGTACATCCACGCCGAGCCGCCCCCGCCGGTCGCCGCCGCGCTGCTGTCCGCCGCCCACGAGGCCCTGGCCAACGCGCTCAAATATGCCGGCGCCGACGCCGAGGTGGTCCTGTTCGCCGAGGCCGACGCCGGCTGCGTCGAGATCTCCGTGCGCGACAGCGGCCCCGGCTTCGACGCCGCCACCACGCCGCGCGGCCACGGCTACACCGAGTCGCTGCCGGCCGTCACCGCGGTCGGCGCCGCCTGGGCCGTGACGTCCGCGCCGGGCCAGGGCACCAAGGTGGTCCTGCGGTGGTCGTCCCCGTAGTCGTCGTCGACGACCACCGCCTGGTCGCCGGCCCGCTCGTCACCGTGCTCACCCCGCTGCTCGCGCCGCACGGCTTCGCGGTGCGCCCCCTCGCGACCACCGTCGCCGCCGCGGTCGCCGTCGCGCCGGCCGGCATCGCCGTGTGCGACGTGATCCTCGGCGCCGGCGCCTCCGGCGCGCAGGCGGTCCGGATCCTCGTCGAGCACGGCTGGCGGGTGCTGCTCATGTCCGGCTACGCCCCGGAGGAGCAGGTCCTCGACGCGATCGCGGCCGGCGCCGCCGGCTACGTGGAGAAGTCGGAGGACCCGGCCGTGCTGGTCGCCGCCGTGCGGGCGGTCGGCGCCGACGGGTGGTACCTGTCCCCGGCGCTGGCCGCGATGCTCTACGCCGACCTGCGCCGCCGCCCCCTGCTCGCCGACCTCGCCGATCGCGACCGGCGGGTGCTGCGCGCGTTCGTGCAGGGCGGCGGGCCGGGCACGGCGGAGGCGCGCGCGGCGGTGCGGCGGATCTTCGCCGCCGCGGGCGAGCGCCGCCGCCAGCACCAGCTCACCCCGCGCGAGCTGGAGGTGGTGCGGCTGGTCGGCTGCGAGCACCTGTCCACCGCCGAGGTGGCCCGCCGCCTGTACGTCTCGATCGACACCGCGAACACGCACCTGCGCTCGATCCGCCGGAAGTACCACCTCGTCCACCCCGAGGCCCCCTCGACCCTCCCGCAGCGGACCGCCGCACAGCTCTGGGCCCGCGAACTCAACCTGTGTTGAAAACGTTTCACCAGTCCTGGGGAGTGCGGCCGAAGTGCCCAAGCCGGGAGAATCAGTACAACCGTGCGGTGGCCACGCGGGGGGTGTGACCACCGCACGGCCGTATTGTGTGGTTACACTCCCCGGTGATGGCCCGGCGCGCGGACGTCCTCGCGGTCGCGAGTTACGTGCTCGGGGCGGCCGCGCTGTGCGGGCGCCTGCTCGCGCACCCCGGGCAGCGCCTGCCCTACACACCCGGCGACCGCATCCTCGCCGAGTACTACCTCGCCTCCGCCGCGCGATCACTCGCCCAGCTCGGCAACCCGCTGCTCATCGACCGCCTGAACGCCCCCGCCGGGGTCAACGCGATGGCGAACACGACGATGTACGGCCTCGGGTTCCCGATGGCGCCGGTGACCTGGCTGTTCGGCCCCGGCGTCGGGTTCGACGTGCTGACCGTGCTGGCCCTGAGCGGTACCGCCGCCGCCTGGTATTGGCTCTTGTCCCGGCACGTCGTGGACTCCCGGCCGGCCGCCTGGGTGGGCGGGCTGGCCGGCGGCTTCGCGCCCAGCGTCGCCGGCCACGCCGCCTTCCACCCCAACCTCACCGCCCAGTTCCTCGTCCCCGTCATCGCGTGGCGGGTGGTGGCGATGTTCGGCTCCCGCCGCTTCGTGCGCGACGGGCTGGTCCTGGCCGCGCTCGCCGTGTGGCAGGCGTTCATCAACGAGGAGACGCTGCTCGTCACCGCGCTCGCGCTCGGCGTGTTCCTGCTGCTGTGGCGCGGCGTGCGTTGGGCGCCGATCCTGCCCGGCCTCGCCGTCGCCGCGGGCGCGTCGCTGGTGGTGCTCGCCTACCCGCTGTGGTGGCAGTTCGCCGGCACCGGCGCCTACCGCGGCGGGGAGCGGCAGATGACCACCTTCCACACCGACCTGCTCGGCGTCACCTCGTTCTCCCGCAACTCGGTCGCGGTCCGGTTCAGCGAGTTCCCGCCCGCCCCGGGCTTCTCCGCCGAGCAGCACGCGTATCTGGGCTGGCCGCTGGTGCTCGCGGTGGCCGGGTTCGCCGCCTGGCGGTGGCGGGACGCGCTGGTGCGCTCCCTGGCGGTCACCGGCGCGCTGTTTCTCGCGCTGTCGTTCGGTACCGAACTCACCGTGCGCGGCCGCCCCATCGGCGTTCCGGGGCCGTATGCGCCGCTCGCCCACCTGCCGCTGTTCGACACGCTCCTGCCGACCAGGCTCGGCGAGGCCGCCACCTGGGCCCTGGCGCCGATCGCCGCGCTCGCGGTGGCCGCCGCCCGCCTGCCGTCGCGCGTGCTGACCGCCGGGCTGGTCGCCGCGATCCTCGTGCCGGCCGCCCCGACGCCCACGCTGGTCTTCGACCGCCCGGCGGTGCCGGCATTCATCACCACCGGCGCCTGGCGCGGCTATGCGACCGCCGATGACGATTCGGTACTCGTGGTGCCGGCCCCCGACTTCGACCAGTGGACGGCGATGCAGTGGGCCGCGGCCACGGGCGCGGACCTGCGCCTGTCGGGCGGCTACTTCCTGGGCCCCGAGGGCGGCGTGACCGGCCGGCACGCGGTCGTCGGCCCGCCGCCGCGCTTCCTCGACACGCTGCTGCGCACGCCACCGCGGACGGTGAGCGCCGCCGACCGCGGCCGCGCCGCGGCCGACCTCGCCTACTGGCAGACCGCGATCGTGATCGCCGCCCCTGACCCGGCGTTCGCCGCGCAGCGCGACCTGCTGGACGCGCTGTTCGGCCCGGGCCGGCTCATCGGCGGCGTCTGGGTGTGGGACGTGCGGCAGCACCGCTGACCCGGCGAGGATGAAGGTCGCGCCCGCGCGCATGCCCCGGCCGTCGCGGGGAAGGCCGACGCCATGCCGATCCTCGTCACGGGCGCGGCCGGGAACGTCGGTGCGGTGGGCCGCACCGTCGTCGACCTGCTGCGCCGGCACGACCTGCCGGTCCGCGCGCTCGTCCACCACGACGACGACCGGGCCGACGCGCTGCGGGCCGCCGGCGCCGAGGTGGTCGTCGGCGACCTCACCCGCGGCGCCGACGTCGTCCGCGCCCTGGACGGCTGCCGGCGGGTGTACTTCGCGATGAGCGTCTCCGCCGCCTACCTGCAGGCCACCGCGACCGTGGCGGCCGCCGCCCGGGACCGCGGCGACCTCGAGGCCCTGGTCAACATGTCGCAGATGACGGTCTCGCAGATGACCCTGACCAGCACCGCGGAGTCGGGCCAGCACCGGCTGCAGTGGCTCGGCGAGCGGGTGCTGTCCTGGTCCGGCCTGCCGGTGGTGCAGATCCGCCCGACCGTCTTCCTGGAGAACCCGCTCTTCACCACCCTCGGCCTCGACTCGATCGCCCGCGACGGCACGATCCGCCTGCCGTTCGGCTCGGCCCGCACCTCGCCGGTCGCCGCCCGCGACGTCGCCGAGGTGGTGGCCGCCGTCCTGACCGACCCGGCGCCGCACCTCGGCGGGGTCTACGAGCTGACCGGCGCCCGCTCGCAGGACATGTACGCGATGGCGCACGAGCTCTCCGAGGCGCTGCCCCGCCCGGTGACGTACGTCGACGTGCCCTACGACCGCTGGCTGGAGGAGGACCTGCTGCCGCTCGGCCTGCCCGCCCACGTGTTCGAGCATTTGGCCATGATGGCGAGCCTGCACGCGGCCGGACGCTACGACCGGACCACCTACGACGTGGAGCGGCTCACCGGTCACCGCCCGACCAGCGTCGCCGAGTGGGCCCGGGGCGCCCACGCCGCGGTCAGCTCTCCGGGCTGACGTACACCCACAGGTCCAGCATCGTCTCGTCGTCCAGCGGCAGGTGCAGCTCACCCACCCGCCGCCAGCCCTCCGCCTCGTAGAGTGCCACCGCCGCGCGCAGCGCCTGACCGACGTCGAGCACCGCCCGCCGGCCGAGCCCCGGCGCCTGCCCGGCCGCGTGCCGCAGCAGCACCCGGCCCAGCCCGGACCGGCGCAGTTCCGGCGCGACGAACAGCCGGGCCAGCAGCGCCAGCCGCTCCAGCGGCAGCCCGGTCGCGTCCCGGGCCAGCTCGAGCGTCGGGTCCTCGGGCGGGGTGTGCAGCGCCACGTGCCCGACGACGGCCCCGTCGCGCTCCGCCACCCACGCCGCCGCCTCGTGCTCCGGCGTGAAGAAACCGGGCACCTCCCCGGCGGTGAGGTGCATCGGATACCCGTCGGTGGCGTGGACCCGCAGCAGCAGCTCGAGGCAGGCCGCCGCGTCGGCCTCGCCCTTGGGCCGGATCCGCACCGGCGCGTCCTGAGTCAGCACGCGCGGCATCGTATGGCCCGGACCCGATCAACGCGCACGAATTTCGAGGTCAGCCCAGGCCGCGCTGCTGGGCGAGCGCGTCGACGGCGTCCTTGGCCTCCTTCAGGCCGGCGCCGGTCGCCTCGCGGTACAGCTTGATCGCCTGGATCTTCCGCCCGGAGACCAGCTCCTGCAGTACCCCCGCGGGAACCTCCGGGCCGGGGTCGCGGATCTGCAGATGGTCCATGATCAGGTCCAGCTTGCGGTCGAGGACGGCCAGCCGGCGGGCCACCTCCCGGTCGGCGTCGCCCTGCCCGGCGCCGCGCACCAGCAGCGCGAACAGGCAGGCGAGCAGGACAACCGCCTCAACCCAGTCAATCCATCCCATGCCGCCATTGAACACAACACCCGCCAGTTCACTCCCGGCCCGCCGAGGCGAAGGTCATGTCGGCGTACCGGTCGCCGGCCACCGCCGCGGCGAGCGGTTCGAGCCGCGCCACCTCGTCGGCGCTCAGCCGGATGCCGGCGGCGGCCGCGTTCTCGGCGACGCGCTGCGGGCGGCGGCTGCCCGGGATCGGCACCACCGGCAGCCCGAAGGCGTCCTGGCGGCCGTGCAGCCAGGCGAGCGCGATCTGCGCCGTCGTGGCGCCACGGTCCGCCGCGATGTCCCGCAGGGGTACCAGAAGATCGTGGTTGGCGGCGTCGTTCCCGGCGGCGAAGCGCGGCATCCGCCGCCGGTAGTCGCCGGCCTCGAGCCCGCCCGCCGACGGCACGGCGCCGGCCAGCACGCCCCGCCCCAGCGGCGAGTAGGCGACCAGCGCCACCCCCAGCTCGGCGGCGGCCGGCACGACCCGCGCCTCGATGTCCCGGCTGAACAGCGACCACTCCGACTGCACGGCGGCGATCGGGTGCACCGCGTGCGCAGCCCGCAGCTCCCGCGCCGTCACCTCGGACAGCCCGAGGTGGCCGACCAGCCCGGCCGTGACCAGGTCCGCCATCGCGCCCACCGTGTCCTCGACGGGCACGGCGGTGTCGCGGCGGTGCAGGTAGTACACGTCGATCCGCTCGATGCCCAGGCGGCGCAGGCTGGCCTCGGCGAACCCGCGGATCGCGGCCGGGTCGTTGACGATGCCGCGGGCCCGGTCGGCCAGCCCGAACTTGGTGGCGATCACCACTTCGCCGCGGTGCGCGGCCAGGAACGGCGCGAGGAAGCGTTCGTTGGCGCCGTCGCCGTAGGAGTCGGCGGTGTCGAACAGGGTGATGCCGAGCTCCAGCGCCCGCTCCAGGGTGGCGCGGGCGGCGGCCTCGTCGGTGCTGCCGTAGTACGCGGTGCCGATCGCCATGGCGCCGAACCCCTGCCGCCCCACCGAGGGGCCGCCCGCGCCGAGCATCACGTTGTCCATGCCCCTACCGTCGCGCGCTCGCCCGGCGGCGGCCAGCGTCGCGCCGTTCATAGGCCTGGCAGTACCAGGCTCGTCCGCGCCGGCGGCCATATCCTGGGCAGGGTGAACGCGCTGAGTGACTTCCTGCGCTCCCGCCGCGCCCGGCTGACCCCGGCCGACGTCGGCCTGACGGGCGCCGGCCTCGGCCACCGCCGCGTCCCCGGCCTGCGCCGCGAGGAGGTCGCCGCCCTGGCCGGGGTCAGCACCGACTACTACGTCCGCCTGGAGCAGGGCCGCGGCGCGCACGTCTCCGACGCGGTGCTCGACGCGGTCGGCCGGGCGCTGCGCCTCGACGCCACCGAGCGGGCGTACCTGACCGATCTGGCCCGGCCGAAGCGCCCGGTCCGCCGCGCCTTCCGCGCGCCGCGCCCGGCCGTGCGCCGGCTCGTCGACGCCATCCCCGGCGCCCCGGCCATCCTCACCGACCACCGCATGGTCATCGTCGCGGCGAACCAGCTCGGCGCGGCGCTGTTCGGCCTCACCGGCGACCCGGCCACCCGCGACCGCGCCCGGGTGTTCTTCCTCGACCCGCGCGCCCGCGAGCTGTACCGCGACTGGGCCGCCGACGCGGAGACGGTCACGGCGTCGCTGCGGCTGCTGGTCGCCCGCTACCCGGACGACCCGTGGCTGACCACGCTCATCGGCGAGCTGAGCATCAAGAGCCCGCAGTTCCGCACGCTGTGGGGGCGCCACCGGGTGAAGCACAAGACCCACGGCGCGAAACGCCTGCGTCACCCGATCGCCGGCGACCTGGACCTGACCTACGAACGCCTGTCGATCGCCGGCGACGGCGACCACGCGCTGATCGTCTACCAGGCCGAGCCGGGCTCCCCGACCGCCGAGCGCCTTGCCCTGCTCGCCAGCTGGACCGCGTGACCAGGTGACGCGCGTCCCGCCGCGCGTTCGCCCTCGAATGTGACCACCGGGGCACCTCCTCGGACGCTTTGCTGATCCCTGCACGCCCGCCACTTTGGAAGTCAGGGAGAAATTGCAGTGTCACGACTTGTCCGGAGTCTACTGATCATCGCCGCCGGCGGTGTGGTAGGACTCTTCGTCGTCCCCAACGCCCTTTCGGCGGGGGCGGCGACCGCGCCGAACCAGATCTGGCCGTCCGCCACTGAGGGCGACATCTGGCACCACGAGACCCCGAATCCGCACCCGACGCTGACGCACACGACGCAGCCGCCGACGAAGCCTCCCACGACGCCTCCGACGCACCCTCCGACGAAGCCTCCGACGACCACGGCGAAGCCGAAGCCGTCCGAGACGGAGCTGCCGATCACGGGCGGCGCGACCGACGGCGTCATCGGCGGGCTGCTGCTGACCGGTCTCGCCACGGTCGCCGCCGGAACCGTGCTGGTGCGCGTCGCCCGTCGCCGGTCGTCCTGACGCCGGCCCGCGGGAGCCAGGCTACGTGTTGTGACCGGGCTCTCGCGGGGCCCCGTCGGCGGCTGGGAACGGCAGGGCCACCTTCGCGGCCCCGGCGCGGCGTGCCCGCCGGGATACTGGACGAGTGGTGCACAACGGCGAGCTCAAGGAATTCCTCCGCTCCCGCCGGGCCCGCCTGCGCCCGGAGGAGTTCGGCATCGCGGACACGGCCGGCGGCCGGCGGGTGCCGGGCCTGCGCCGGGAGGAGCTGGCCCGGCTGGCCGGGGTCAGCGTCGACTACTACGTCCGGCTGGAGCAGGGCCGCAGTCTCAACCCCTCCGCGGCGGTCCTCGACGCCATCGCCCGGGCCCTGCGCCTCGATGACGCCGAACGGGCCCACCTGTTCGACCTCGCCCGGCCGCCCGCCGTCCCCAGGCGTCCGCCGCGCCGCCCGCAGCGGGTGTCCACGGCGACGTACCAGCTGCTGGAGACCCTCGACCAGGCCGTCTCCCCGGCCCTCGTCCTGGGCCGGCGGATGGACGTCCTGGCGAGCAACCACACCGCCCGTGCGCTCATCGCCGACTTCAACGCGCTGCCGGCCCGCCGGCGCAACTACGCCCGGTTCGTCTTCCTCGACGACGCCGCCCGCGACCTGCACCCGGACTGGGCGTCGGTGGCCGCCGACACGGTCGCCGCGCTGCGCCTCGACGCCGGCCGTCACGCGGACGACCCGGAGCTGTCCGCACTGGTGGGGGAGCTGTCGGTGCACAGCGCCGAGTTCCGCCGGTGGTGGGCCGACCACGAGGTGCTGGCCCGCACCTCGGGCACGAAGCTCTACCGTCACCCGCTCGTCGGCGAGCTGACGCTGACCTACCAGGCGCTGAAGCCGCCCGAGGACCCCGACCAGACGGTGTTCGTCTACACCGCGCCGCCCGGCACGCCCGCCCACACGGCGCTGCGCCTGCTGGCCCAGTGGAGCACCGAGGCCGGCGAGCCCGACCCGGCGCGTGCCCGGCTATCGGGATGATCTCTCTCCCCCAGTTCCCCCCTCCACGGCACCGGGCCCGCCGCCGCGGGCCCGGTGCCGTTCCCCGCTTCTTGGCGTGCTCTCAGGATCGCGGGGCGAGGATGGCGCTCCATGCGGCTGCTGACCTATCCCGAGGCGATCGTCGTCGGCCTCCTGCAGGGCGTCACCGAGTTGTTCCCCGTCTCCAGCCTGGGCCACAGCGTCCTGCTGCCGGCGTTGATCGGCGGGCGCTGGGCCCGGGACCTGAGCGTCTCCGCGCCGGAGTCGCCCTACCTGGCCTTCGTCGTCGGCCTGCACGTGGCCACGGCGCTGGCCCTGTTGCTGTTCTTCTGGCGGGACTGGGTGCGGATCCTGGG
This sequence comes from Dactylosporangium sp. CA-092794, assembly GCF_050948465.1. Classification (NCBI taxonomy): domain Bacteria; kingdom Bacillati; phylum Actinomycetota; class Actinomycetes; order Micromonosporales; family Micromonosporaceae; genus Dactylosporangium; species Dactylosporangium sp. CA-092794. Next base: position 4,719,638 of record NZ_CP192044.1, read on the forward strand.
CGGGTTCGTCTCGTCCGTCCGGTACCGCCGGATCGTGACCCCGGAGGAGCGCCTCGCCTGGATGATCGTGCTGGCCACCATCCCGGTCGGGATCAGCGGCCTGCTGCTGGAGCACACGTTCCGCACCGTGCTGGGCCGTCCTGCCCCGGCGGCGGCGTTCCTGGTGCTCAACGGCCTGATCCTGTTCGGGGCCGAGCGGCTGCGCCGGCGGGCGGCCCGCGACGCGCACGTTCGGGCCGCGGTGGCGGCCGCGATCGACGGGGCGGGCGGGGTGTACCGCGGCCGCAGCGTGCCGGACCGTACTCAGGGCGACCCGGACGAGCGCCTGGCCAGCGGCACGCTGTCCCGGGCCGTGCAGATCGGTTCGGCCCAGATCCTCGCGTTGCTGCCGGGCATCAGCCGCTCGGGCGCGACCATGGGCGCCGGCCTGCTCAAGGGCCTGTCCCACGAGGACGCGGCGCGTTTCTCGTTCCTGCTAGCCACCCCGGTCATCCTGGCCGCGGGCGTGCTGAAGCTGCCGGACCTGTTCGGGCCGCTCGGCGCCGGAATCCACGGTCAGGTCCTGGCCGGCAGCGTGGCCTCCTTCGCCGCCGCCTACCTGGCGGTGCGGTTCCTGACCAGGTACTTCGAGCACCGCACGCTGACCCCGTTCGCGATCTACAGCGTGGCCGCGGGACTGGCCGGCCTGGCCTGGCTCACGCTGCGGTGACGCCGGCCCCGACCGCCGCGGGACGCAGGGAGTCAGCGCAGGCTGGCGAAGATGTCCGCGGCGAACGGCGGCCCGGGGCGGCGGCCCGGTTCGACGTACCATTCGCGGCCGGCGACCGCGGCGAACACCGGTCCCGGCAGCCGGCCGAGCACGGCGAGCGTCCGCGGGCCCCGGCCGCCCTCGGCCTGGCTGGTGTGCGCGCGCAGCGCCGCCCGTTTCTGCCTGAGGTAGGGCCGCACGTCGACCACGTGGGTCAGTTCCGCGTGCGCGGTGAATGCCGTGCTCGCACCGGCCAGGGGCAGGTTCGGCAGGAGCCGGCCGGCGAGGCGCAGCAGCGCCAGCAGCACGCGCAGCGATCGGCGGTCGACCGTGGCCTCCAGCAGCACCGGCGTGCCGGCCAGCCGCGCGGCCAGCGCGCCGACGCGGTGCACCTGGACGTGGTCGGGATGGCCGTACCCCCCTCGCGGGTCGTAGCCGATGAGCACGTCGGCCTGCTCCTGCCGCAGGATGTCCGCCAGCCGCGCGGCGGGCTGCCGCGCCGGCGCATCGGCGAACCGCCGCGCCGTAACCCCGGCCGATGCCGGTTCGTAGTCGCCGTGCAGCCCGGAGTCGAGATAGCCGAGGGTTTCCACCCGGGCGCAGCCGAGCGCGGACGCCGCCGCGAGCAGTTCGGCGTGACGGCGGGCGGCGAGGGCGTCACCGGCCGGATCGGCCGCCAGGCCGGCCTGCCCGAGGGTGGCCACCACGAGGACGACCCGATGGCCCTCCGCGGCGAGGCGGGCGAGTGTCCCCCCGGTGAGGAGGGCCTCGTCGTCCGGGTGGGCGTGAAAGGCGACCACCGTGAAGCGCCGTTCGCCGGCCGGTCCGGTGCGCCTCATGCGGGACTGCCCAGCAGCTGACCGAGCCGGCCGCTGTGCCGCGCCGCGGCCGCGGCGTAGAGGGCGTCGGCGGTCTCGAGGACCGCCTGCCAGTGCACCCGGGGCGCGACGGCGCGGTTGTGGTGCGCGACCGCGGCCAGCCGGGCCGGGTCGTCGAGCAGCGCGGCGATCGTGGCTCGCAGGTCGCTGCCGGAGTGCACCAGCCAGCCCTCGACCCCGTCCTGGATGAAGTCCGCGACCCCGCTGCCGGCGCGGGCGATGACCGGCAGGCCGGCGCTGCGGGCCTCCAGCGCGGCGATCCCGAACGACTCCCGGGGCGCGGGGGCCAGGTACAGGTCCGACCGGGCCAGCACCGTCCGGATCGACGTGCGGTCCAGGGCTCCGGTCAGCCGGATCCCGGTGCCGGGGCCGGCGGCGGCGAGGTCGCGGCGCAGGCCCGGCAGCAGCGGGCCGTCACCGACGAGCACCGCCCGGAACCGCCCGGGATGGCCGCGCTGCAGCGCCAGCAGCGTGCGCAGCAGCTCGCGTGGTCGTTTCCGGCGGACCATGCGCATCACGCTGATGAGCGTCGGGACGTTGCCGGCGGGCCGGCGGCCGGGGGTCATCCAGTCTTCCGGGTCGATGCCGTTGGGCAGTACCGCCACCGGGGCGCCGTCCAGGGCGGCGCGGACGGCGCCGGCCGCCGCCGAACTGACCGCGGCCCAGGCGACGGGCCAGGCGGCCGCGGCGTGCCAGCGGGCGTAGCGGCGGACCAGCGGGACGATGTCGTGCCACATCGAGTGCACCGACACCACCGTCGGCAGCCCCTCGGCCGCCGCCACCCGCGCCGCCGTCCAGCCCAGCGGGGAGAAGGCGGAGACGTGCACGTGCACCGCCTCCACCCGCTGGGCGGCCAGCGACGCTCGCAGCGCGCGGTCGTGCATGGCGCGGTAGGGGCCGAATCCGACCGTGCGGGCCTGCCGGCCGAGGCGCAGCACCGGCGGCTCATCGAGGGCGCCGGGGCGCTCGGCGCCGCCCGGCGGGCGTGGCCCGTCGGTGGTGGTCAGCACGATCGGGTCGTGGCCGGCCGCCCGCTGACGCCCGGCCAGGTCCCGCACCTGCAGCTCGATACCGCCCAGGCGCGGCAGGTAGACGTCAGTGACATGGGCGATACGCACGGCTGGTGACCTCCAGGCTCGGGTGCTCGTCGCCGGCCTGGCTCGGGCGGCGGCGGATGGCGGTGCGGCGCGTGAACAGCCACGCGACGAGGGCGAGACCTCCCACGGGGATCTCGGCGAGGAAGACGAATGCCCGGTAGAGCAGCACGCCGGCCAGCGCCCGGCTCGGATCGGCGCCGAGGGAGATCAGCACCGCGATCGTCCCCGTCTCGACCAGGCCGGCGCCGCCGGGCGTGATCGCGGCCAGGGTCAGCAGTCGTTCCATGACCAGGCCGGCGAAGATCACCGGTACCGGCAGGCGCAGGCCGACCAGCATCGTGCACAGCCACAACAGCGCACCCTGCGACAGCCAGTAGCCGGCCATGCCCCCGCTCAGCGCCGCCCACCGGCGCCGGACCAGCCGGTCCGTGCCCGCCAGCAGCTCGGTGACCGTGGCCGTCCACCCGAGCACCGGTCGCGGTCCCCGGCGGCGCCCGCCCCGGCCGAGCAGCCGCTCGGCCAGGGTCACGACGCGCAGCAGCGGGCCGGCCCGTCCGGCGACCGCCGTCATCACCAGCGCTCCGGCGACGGCGCTCACCACCCCGCCCACCAGCCACAACGCGCTGTGCCGGCCCGGTGCGACAACGTCCCACAGCACGAGCGCGGCCACCGCGACCAGCGGCGTGAGCAGCTTCGCGATCAGATCCGACGCTTTGGACACGACGAAGAACCGGGCGAAATCCCGCCCGCTGTGCCCCCAGCTGCGGACCATGCCGAGGTTCAGCGCGGTTCCGGCAACCCCGCCCAGCGGCAGGACGTTGGCGACCGCGCTGCCCGACAGGTTCAGTGTCAGCGCCCGCCGATGCGACAATCCCGGCATCGCGGCGGTCAGCACCACCGTGTGCACGCAGAGGCCGGCGAACCACACCACGCCCAGCCCCACCAGCCACTGCCAGCGCAGCCCCGCGATCAGCTGCCAGGCCGACGACCACGACGCGCCTACCGACGACGCATGCAGGCCGGCCCACACCGCCACCGCGGCGCCGGCCGCCAGCAGGCCGATCCGGCGGACCCTGCCCGGCGACACACCGCCGACGGCGCCGCCGCGCCCCTGCCCACGCTGTCCCATCCGACCCTCCTGTGCCGCCCGGACCGCCAACGGTCGCAAACGGCAGCTGAATGGAAGCTGAACGGCCGGCCGGCCGAGGCAAGCGTCGTGCAAGGTCGCTGCGGGGATGCTTGGCGTATGCGAGTGCTCGTGGTCGAGGACGAACAGGCGATGGCCGAGTCCCTCGCGTGGGGGCTACAGGCCGAGGGCTACGTCGTGGACGTCGCCGACAACGGCGAGGACGGGCTGTGGAAGGCGGTCGAGACCACCCACGACGTGATCGTCCTCGACGTGATGCTGCCGCTGCTCGACGGCTACCAGGTGTGCCGGCGCCTGCGCGAACGCGGCGTGTGGACCCCGATCCTGATGCTCACCGCGATGGACGACGACCTCGACCACGCCGAAGGGCTCGACAGCGGCGCCGACGACTACCTGGCCAAACCGTTCTCCTATCCGGTCCTGCTCGCGCACCTGCGCGCCCTGACCCGCCGCGGGCTCGGCGCCCTCGCGGCCCGGCCGACGGTGCTCACCGCCGCGGGCCTCGCCCTCGACCCGGCCAGCCGTACCGTCTCGTCCGCGGACGGCGCGGTGCTGGACCTGAGCAGCCGGGAGGTCGCGGTGCTCGAGCATCTCCTGCGGCACAAGGGCCGCGTCGTGTCCAAGACCGAACTGCTGCGGCACTGCTGGGACCCGCACTTCGACGGCGGCCCGGCCGTGGTCGAGGTGCACGTGCACCGGCTGCGCCGCAAGATCGATCCCGCCGCCGGCCGGCCGGTGATCCAGACACTGCGCGGGGAGGGCTACCTGATCCCGGACGATGCCGGATGACCATTCGTCGCGCGCGGCTGTTCCGCCGTCCCGCCACCCTCCGGACCAGGGTCACGGTGATCGCCGGGCTGGCGCTGTCGGCCGCCATCGTGCTCGGGCTGGTGTTCATGTACCTGCTGCTGGTGCAGTCGGTGCATCGGACGATCGACCAGCAGCTGCGCACGTACGCCGACCAGGTCGCGCAGTCGGGCGCGTCCGGCCGATGGCCGGACCCGCTACCCGCGTCGCCGATCGACCCGAACGCTCAGGCGCAGGTCCTCGCCCCGGACGGCCACGTCCTGGCCTCCACCCGCATGCTGGCCGGGCTGCCGGCCGTGTACGCGCTGCCGGCCGGGACGAACACGCCGGTACGCCAGAAAGCCGCCGAAGGCGTGATCCCCGGCGAGGCCAGGGTCTTCGCCCAGCGGACCACCGTCGCGGGCCGGCCGGTCACCATCGTCACCGGCACCAACACCGAAGCGCTCGGCCAGGTCAGCGAGGCATCCAGGCGGCTGCTGCTCCTCGGCCTGCCCGGCATCGTGCTGGTGGCGGCCGGCACCGTCTGGCTGGTCGTCGGCCGCGCGCTGCGCCCGGTCGAGCGGATCCGGCACACCGTCACCGACATCACCGACATCACGTCGGCGGATCTTTCCCGGCGCGTGCCGGAGCCCGCGACGGCCGACGAGATCGGACACCTGGCACACACGATGAACGACATGCTCGCGCGGCTCGAGGACGCCGCCCGCCGCCAGCGGCGCTTCGTCGCCGACGCGTCGCACGAGCTGCGCAGCCCGCTGGCCGCGATCCGCACCACGCTGGAGGTCGGCCTCGCCCATCCCGGCACGGCGCCGTGGCCGGTCATCGCCGACCGGGCGATGCGGCAGGCGGCCCGGCTGCAGGGTCTCGTCGAAGCGCTGCTGGTCCTCGCGAAGGCCGACGAACGCCAGCTGGCCGCCCGACAGCAGCGGGTGGACCTGTCCGCCCTGCTGCACGAGGTGGCGGCCGACACCCACACGGCGGGCCTCGACCTGGCCGTCGAGGTGCCCGCCCGCACCGCCGTGACCGGGAACCCGGACCAGCTGCGGCGCCTGTTCGGCAACCTGGCCGAGAACGCGGCGCGCTACGCCCGGACCGGCATCGCCGTCACGGCCACGGTCGAGGCCGGCGTCGTGCGGGTCGACGTCGACGACGACGGTCCCGGCATCGCCGAGGCGGACCGGGAACGGGTCTTCGACCGGTTCGTGCGCCTGGACGACAGCCGCGGCCGGGGCAGCGGCAGCGCCGGACTCGGCCTGGCGATCGCGCGCGAGATCACCGTCGTGCACGGCGGCCACATCGAAATCGGCGCGAGCCCGGCCGGCGGCACCCGGGTGACGGTCACCCTGCCGCCGGCGTAGTGCCGATGCCGATCGGCGGGCGGTGCGCGCCGGTACCGGCCGGCAGCGTACCGGGTGCGCGGCCGTGTTCGACCCAGTCCACGAGCGCGGCGAGCGGGTCCGTGGGCGCGGGTCCGGCGCCACCCGCGCAGTGACCGGCGCCCGGGGCGAGGAAGACGCGGAAGAACCGGTCGGTGGCCGCGGCACCGCCCATGGTGGCCTCGACGCGGCGGCGGTAGTCGACCGTACCCTGCGGGAAGACGGCCTGATCCGCGAGGCCGTGCCAGGTGATCATCTTGCCGCCGGCGGCGCGGAAGCCGGACAGGTCGGGATCGTCGGAGCCGATCACGGCGCTGTAGCGGGCCAGGGACTCGGCGAACAGCCGCTCGAACCCGGCGTAGCCGATGGTGGAGAGGTCGAAGCCGGGCCGCCGGTACAGGAAGTAGCGGATCCAGTCCGCCGCGACGGGAAACGGCGCGCCGCGCCGGGCCCGGAACGGGGGCTTGGTCGTGCCGGCCAGCCAGGTGAAGGGGGCGCCGGGCAGCAGGCCGTACCAGAGCCTCCGGCCGGTGCCGGTCGTGGGGCCGGCCCAGATCCGGCGGACGATGCCGGCGACCACCGGGGTGATGCGGACCGACCGGCCATGGCAATGCACGGTCGTGCCGACGAGCCGGCCGGGGTCGAATCGGCAGGTCTCGGGGCGGCCGATGACACCGTCGACGGCTCCGTCGTCGCCGTCGCAGGCGGCGATCGCGGCGCGGTCGAAGGCGGCGAACTCGCACGCCGCCGGATAGACGCCCGCCTCGTGCATGACGACCTGCGGCCAGAACTGGGCGAGGGTGAGGCGGTTCCAGGAGATGGCGGGTGCGGCCGCGAGGATGCCGTCGAAGTCGCCGGGGTAGCGCTGGGCCTCCACGAGGCCCTGCCGGCCGCCGGTGGAGCAGCCGGTGAAGTACGAGTAGGCGGGCGGCCTGCCGTAGAACCGGGTGGTCAGCCGCTCGCCGATCCGGCTCATGTCGTGCACCGAGCGGTAGGCGAAGTTGGCCAGCAACCCCTCGTCGATTGTCCGGTCCCGGCGCAGCGCCCAGATCGGCGCGCCGGAGCGGGACGTCGGTACCCCGGCGTCGGTGGACGCCGCCGCGTAACCCCGCCGGACCGCCGGAGCGAGTGCGCGCTCGAACGCACCGGCGGCGAACGCCCCGCCGCCGGTGGCCTGGAAGCGGCCGTTCCACGCCGTTCGCGGCAGCCACATTTCGAGCCGGACCCGGTCGCCGGCCGGCGGGTGGCTCAGGATGACCGTGACGGCGCAGAGCGCCGGAACGCCGGTGACCGCGGGCCGGCCGGCCGCGGACATGGACACGATCCGCACCCCCGGCAGCCGCGGCTCGGGCAGGCGCCGGCAGGACGCCGCGCCACGGTCGCCGAGCAGCGCGACGCCGACCAGCGCGGACGCTGCCAGTGCCACCGGGAGCACGAATGCGCCGACGGCGGCCAGCGGGCTTCTCATCGCCGCTCCTGAAAGCCGGATGCCTGCCGCCGATCCCGGCGGCCGTGGGGCGGATCTGCGCGATGTGCCGGATCGCATACCCGCGTGGCGGCGAAACTCACGCCGGGCGGCGCACCGGCCGGCGGCCCGGCCGGTGCGCCGGCAATCAGGCCTCCCCGACCGTGGCCAGGACGTTCTCGTCCCGTGCGGGCGACGCCGCCGGCGGCGGGCCGCTCTTCGGCAGGCGCAGCAACCGGGCCGTCCACGCGGGCATCCACCAGTTCGCCGCGCCGAACAGCGACACCAGCGCCGGCAGCAGCAGCATCCGTACCACCACCGCGTCGAGCAGCACGCCCGCGGCCAGGCCGGCGGCGATCTCCCGCACCGTGATGTCGTCGGCCATCGACAGCGATCCCAGGGCGAGGCACAGGATCAGCGCCGCGCTGGTCACCAGCCGCCCGGTGCGGGACAGGCCCTCGACGATCGAGCCGGGGGTGGAGCCGGTGCGTTCGTAGGCCTCGCGCACGCGGGACAGGATGAACACCTCGTAGTCCATGGATACGCCGAACAGGAACCCGAAGATCAGCACGGGGGCCATCTTGTCGATCGATCCGTAGGTGTTGCTGCCCCACAGCAGTCGCATGCCGATGCCGTGCTGGAAGACCAGGACCAGCAGGCCGTAGGACGCCGCGACCGACAGCGCGTTGAGCAGTACCGCCTTCAACGGCAGCAGGATCGAGCGCAGGCCGCGGGCCAGCAGGACGAACGTCACGAGCGCCACGACGGCGAACAGCAGCGGGAACGACCCGTAGGTTGAGTTGACCTGGTCGACGTCGACCGCTCCCTCGCCGCCGACCATCGCCTCGCGCGGCACCGTGCGCCGGATGTCGTCCAGCGAGGTGCCGCCCTGCGAGCTGCCCACCTCGTGCTGCGGAATCACGACGACCAGGGCGGTGCCGTCGCGGGTCCACGCCGGGGCGGTCGAGGTGACCGCGCCGCGCACGCTGGACACCGAGTCCAGCGCGGCGGCGACCCCGGGTGCGTCCGCCGCGTCCAGCAGGTAGACGGGCACCGTGGTCAGGGTTCCGCCGGGGAACCCGTCGGCCTGCAGCGCGTGCAGCCCGTCGGTGGCCGGGCCGCCGCCGGCCAGCGCGGTGCTGGCCGGGCCGGCGACGGTGATCGTCGAGGCGACGCCGGCCAGGCCGGCCAGGATGCCGAGCCCGAGCACGGCCGCCGCGACCCGGTGCCGGATGACCTGCCTCGTCCACGCGGTCCAGAAACGGCTGGCCCGGCCCGACGAGCGCCGGCGCGGCCGGTCCAGCCGCGGGCCGGCCGCCGACAGCACCACCGGGAGCAGGGTCAGCGCGACCAGCGTCGCGGTGGACGGGATGAACAGGCCCGAGATGCCGATGCCGCGCACGACCGAATTGGGGATGACGGTCAGCGCGAACAGCCCGAGCGACGCGGTCAGCCCGCTGAACCACACCGCGTGCCCGGCCCGCACCATCGCCGAGCGCACCGCGTCGTCGTTGGACTTGCCGGCCGCGCGCTCCTCGCGCCACCGGTTGACCACCAGCAGCGAGAAGTCGATGGACAGGCCGAGCCCGAGCAGCGCGACGATGTACTGCACCGCCGGGTGCAGCGGCTGCGACGACGGCATCAGATACGACAGGCCGTAGACCAGCAGCTGCATGGTCAGGACCGACACCAGCGCCATGATGATCGGCAGGAGCGCCAGGAACGAGCCGAACACCCACGCCAGCACGATGAGCGCGCCGAGGACGCCGATGGCCAGCTCGCTCAGCACGGTGGAGTTGCCCTGCCGCGCGGGCTTGCCGTCCTCCAGGGCCTTGAGGCTCGTGCCGTGCACCGTCAGGTCCGGCGCCGCGGCCCGGGCCGCCCCGGTCAGCGCGCTCACCGCGTCGGCGTCGACGTCGGCGCCGTTTGCCGGCGGATAGACCAGCACGACCGTGCTGCGCCCGCCCGACCCGACGAGGGTCTGGCTGCCGGTCGCGGCGAACGACAGCGTCCGCACCGGCGGCGTGGCCTTGGCCAGTGCGGCGTCGACCGCCAGCAGCCGCGCCGGCATCCCGGCCGACGTGACCGTCGTGCCGGCCGGCAGGTCGAGCACGATCACGCCCGGGTTCGACCCGGCTCCCGCGTACTGCTTGCCGATCTGCTCGTTGGCGATCACCGCCGGGCTGTTCACGGTGCCGCCGCCCACCAGGCGGCCCGAGACCGACGGCGCCACCACGAGGCCCACCGCCGTGATCGCCAGCCACAGCAACCCGACCATGAGCCGGTGCCGGGTGACCCAGGTACTGAGCCGTTCCACGACGCCCTCCTTCGACATCCGGAGCTTCTGCCGGAGCAGGACGCTACGAGCGGCCGCCTTTCCGGACGCTTTCACCGACCTCGGGCAGGCGTGACGTTCAGGGTTCTTTCAGGGTCGGCGCACCACGATCTCGCGCATGAACCAGCGCATGGTGGTGATCTCGGCAAGCTTCGGGGCCGGGCATGACGGCGCGGCGGACGAGATCATCCGGCGGCTGAGCGGGCGGGGCATCGCTCTGCGGCGGTACGACTTCGTCGACCTGCTGCCGCGGCGGGCCGGGCGGATGCTGCGCGCGCTGTACCGGCGGCAGCTCACCGCGGCGCCGCGGACGTGGGGCTGGCTGCTCGGGCTGGCCGGCGGCGCCGCGGCGGGGTTCGCCGCCCGGCTGACCGCGATGGCCGACGCGGCCGTACTGGCGGCCGTGGGCGGGGACGCCGACGCGGTGCTGTCCACCTATCCGCTGGCCAGCCAGGTGCTCGGCCGGCTGCGCGCGCAGGGGCGGCTGGCCGCGCCGGTGTACACGTACCTCACCGACCTGTCCGTGCACCCGCTGTGGGTGGCCGGTGGCGTGGACGTACACCTGGCGCTGCATGACGACGCCGCGCGGCAGGCCAAGGAGCTCGGCGCCGCCGACGTGCGGGTCGTCGCGCCGGCCGTGTCGCCGCGCTTCGCCCCCGCGCCGGCGCCGGCCGGGTTCCCGCGGGCGCTGGTGGTCGGCGGCGCGTGGGGGGTCGGGGAACTGGAGCGGGCCGCCGCCGACATCGCGGCGACCGGGCTGGCCCGGCCGGTGGTGGTGTGCGGGCGCAACGAGGGGCTGCGCCGGCGGATCGAGCGGGCCGGGCACGGTGACGCGCTCGGATGGGTCGCCGACATGCCCGGGCTCATGCGGTACAGCCACGTGATCGTGCAAAACGCGGGCGGGCTGTCGTCGCTGGAGGCGCTCGAGGCGGGGCGGCCGGTCGTGACCTACCGCTGCCTGGCCGGTCACGGACGCACCAACGCCGAGGTGCTGGACCGCATCGGGTGGGTGCCGTGGATCCGGGACCGGGCCGGGCTCGCCGCGGGGCTGCGCGCCGCGCTGAACGGGCCCGGGCGCTACACGCCCGCGGCCCAGCGGCTCGAGGACGTGCTGTCGTGAGCCACGTCGACGCCGGTGACGTGGTGCTGGCCGTGCCGGTGCTCGCCACGCTGACCCCGCTGCGCCGGGCGGTGCTGCCGGACCTGGCCGGCATCGGCGCGGCCGGCCACGTGGCGCTCACCTTCGACGACGGGCCCGACCGCCGCTCCACGCCACAGTTTCTCGACCTGCTCGCCGAGCACGGCGTGCGGGCCACGTTCTTCCTGCTCGGCTCGATGCTGCGGCAGGATCCGCAGCTCGGCCGGGAACTGGTCGCGGCCGGCCACGAGGTCGCGGTGCACGGCTTTCACCACCGGATGCTGCTGCGCCGCCGGGCCGCGGCCACGCACGACGACATCGAGCGCGCCCGCGACCTGGTCGCGACCGCCACCGGCGCCGTGCCGCGCTGGTACCGCCCGCCCTACGGCGTGCTGACCACCGCCGGGCTGCGCGCCTGCGGCCGGCTCGGCCTGTCGCCGGTGCTGTGGACCGCCTGGGGCCGCGACTGGGAGGCCGGCGCGACCCCGGACTCGATCCTGCGCACGGTCACCCGGCCGCTCGTCGGCGGTGGCACGGTCCTGCTGCACGACAGCGACTGCACGTCCGCCCCCGGCTCGTGGCGGCGCACCCTCGCGGCGCTGCCGGGGCTCATCGCCTGGGCCGGCGAGCGCCGGTTGACGCTCGGCCCGCTGCGCGAGCACGCGGTGGTGGTGCGATGAGGTGGCTGGTGACCGGCGGCGCCGGGTACATCGGCGCGCACGTCACGGCGGCGCTGCAGGCGGCCGGTGCGGGCGTGGCGGTCCTCGACGACCTCTCCACCGGCGACCCGCGCCGCGTGCCGGCCGGCGTCCCGCTGCTGGTCGGCGACGCCGGTGACCCCGCGACCGTCCGGGCGGCGCTGCGCCGGCACCGGGTCGGCGGGGTCATGCACCTGGCGGGCAGCAAGTCCGTGCCGGAGTCGTGGCAAAGGCCGCAGTGGTACTTCCGGCAGAACGTCACCGTCGTCACCACCGTGCTCGATGCGATGGCGGAGACGGGCGTGTCCCGTATCGTGCTGTCCTCCTCGGCGGCGGTGTACGGCACGCCGGGCACCTCGCTGGTGAGCGAGGACGCGCCGACCGGCCCGCTGAACCCGTACGGGCACAGCAAGCTGCTCGCCGAGCGCGCGGTCGCCGCCGCCGGGGTGTCGTGGATCGCGCTGCGCTACTTCAACGCCGTCGGCGCCGCCGCCGCGCACCTCGGCGACCGCGGCGGCGGCAACCTGCTGCCGCGGGTGTTCCGCGCCGCCCTCACCGGCGAGCCGCTCGTGGTCACCGGCGGGGCGCTGCCGACCCGGGACGGCACCGGCGTGCGCGACTACGTCCACGTCGCCGACCTCGCCGCCGCGCACCTGGCGGCCGCGGCCGCGGTGAGCTCCGGGCGGCTGGGCCGGGTGTACAACGCGGGCACCGGCCGCGGCCACTCGGTCCTCGACGTGATCGCGGCCGTGGAACGGGCCTGCGGCACCCCGGTGCCCTACCGCCTCGGCCCGCCGCGCCCCGGCGATCCGGCCGAGGTCGTGGCCGCCGTCGGCCGGATCCGGGCCGAGCTGCGCTGGCGGGCCCGGCGCACGCTCGACGGCGCGGTCCGCTCCGCCTGGCTGGCCGAACGCCTGGCTTTCACGTCATAGCGGCAGGTGGACGCTCAGCAGCGCTCCGCCGCCGGGGGCCTCGCCGAGGGTGAGCGTGCCGCCGTGGGCGGCGACGATGTCGCGGGCGATGGGCAGCCCGAGCCCGGTGCCGCCGGCCCGCCGGGAGCGGTCCTCGTCGAGGCGGACGAACCGGTCGAAGACGCGGTCCCGGTCCGCCGCCGCGATGCCGGGGCCGTCGTCGGCGACCGTGAGCTCGGCCGTGCCGTCGCCGGCGGCCAGGCGCACCGCGACCGTGCCGCGGGCGTGCCGGGCGGCGTTGTCGAGCAGGTTGCGCAGCGCCCGCTGCAGATGATGCGGATCCCCGGTGACCCGCACCGGCGCGATGCGGGTGTCGAGGTGCAGGTCGGGCCGTTCGGCGACGAGCCGGTCCCGTTCGGCGTAGACGATGTCGTCGAGGTCGACGTCCTCGTGGCGCAGCCGCAGGCCGGACTCGTCGACGCGGGCCAGCAGCAGCAGGTCGGCGATGAGCCGGCCCATCCGGCCGCTCTCGCCGCGCAGCCGGGCGATGTGCGCGGCGGCGGCCGGTGGCAGGTCGCCGGCGGCGAGCAGGTCGAGGCCCACGTGGATGGTGGCCAGCGGGCTGCGCAGCTCGTGGCTGGCGTCGGCGACGAACCGGTGCTGCGCGGCCGTGGCGGACTCGATCCGGTCCAGCATGGTGTTCATCGTGGCGGCGAGGGCGGCGATCTCGTCCGCGGCGGGCCCGACCGGCAGCCGGGCGTGCAGGTTCCGGGCGGTGATGGTGTCGGCCTGGCGGCGCATCGCCTCGACCGGGCGCAGGCCGCGGCCGACGAAGAGGAACGTCGCCGCGCCGGTGACGAGGGTCAGGACGGGCAGCCCGACGGCGAGGGCGCCGAGCGTCGCCTCGGTGCCTTCGGTGACCTCGTCGACGGCCTGCCCGACGAGCACGGTGCGTGGCCCGTCGGGGGTGGTGACACCGACGGCGGCGATGCGGAAGCCCTCGCCGTGGGCGGCGGCGAGGCGGCGTTGCTCCCACCAGGTCTGCCCGGCCGGGGGCCGCAGCGGCGATATCGGCGCGGCGCCGCCGATCCCGGCCGACGCGCCGACGACCCGGCCGTCCGGGTCGACCACCTGCACCACCGTGCGGTCGCGGGGCGACGGGCGCAGGACGGTGGCGAGGCCGGCCCCGCCGTCGCCGAGCGCGGCGGCGACCTGCGCGGCGCGCTCCCCGGTCGACTGGTCGACGTTCTGCATCAGGATCAGCCGGGCCGCCACGACGAGGGTGATCCCGCTGAGGACGGAGGCGCCCGCGACGACGGCCGCCGCCGCGAGCGCGGAGCGCATCCGTACCCCGAGCGGTTTCCGCAGGTGCCGAAGCATGCTGAGCATGCCGTGAACCTAGCGCGGCCGGGCTGAACCGGCGCTGAAGTCGCGTTCAGCCGTCCTTCAGCGTCGCGTTCCTATCGTGCCGGCATGCACAGAGTCAGCAGGCTCGTCCCGGTGGGCGTGGCCGCGGTCCTGGTGCTGGCCGGATGCGGCGGGCCCGGCCCCGCCGCGGACACGGGCGGCGCCGGCGACGTTCCCGGCGGTCAGGCGTACGTCGAGTACCGTCCCCCGGGCAACCGGTACACGATCCAGGTGCCGCAAGGCTGGGCCCGCACCGAGTCGGCCGGCACCGCCACGTTCACCGACAAGCTCAACACGATCACGGTCGCCCTCGGCAGCCGACCGGCGGCGCCCGACGTCGTCAGCGGGACCAGCGACCTGGATGCCCTGCGCGGCACGACGCCGGGCTTCACGCCGGGCACGGTGTCCACCGTCGAACGCCCGGCCGGGGAGGCGCTGCTCGTCACCTACCGCGCCGACGCTCCCGCGGACCCGGTGACCGGCACGGTCGTCAACGACGACGTGGAGCGCTACCAGTTCTGGCGCGACACGAACCTGCTCACCGTCACCCTCGCCGGCCCGCACGGCTCGGACGACGTCGACGCGTGGCGGATCGTCACCGAATCCGTGCGGTGGCTGCCGTAACCGTCCCTCGCCGGGCTCCGGCCCGCCACCGGGCGCGGCCGGTGCGGTGCGGTCAGCCGCCGTCCGGGTCGAGGCGGTAGCCGACGCCCCGTACGGTCTGGATCGCGGTTCGCCCGTAGGGCTGGTCGATCTTCTTGCGCAGGTAGCCGATGTACACCTCGACGATGTTCGGGCCGCCGTCGAAGGCCGCGTCCCAGACGTTCTCCATGATCGCGCTCTTGGTGAGCACGTCGCCCGCGCTGCGCAGCAGGAACTCCAGCAGGGCGAACTCGCGGGGCGTCACCGCGATCTCGTCGTCGCCGCGGGTGACGCGCCGGCGGGCCGGGTCGAGGCGCAGGTCGCCGGCGCTGAGCACGACCGGGCGCTGCGGAGCGCCGCGGCGGATGAGGGCGCGCAGGCGCGCGACGAGCACCACGAACGAGAACGGTTTCGTCAGGTAGTCGTCGGCGCCCAGGTCGAGGGCGTCCGCCTGGTCGTACTCGCCGTCCTTCGCGGTGAGCATGAGCACCGGCGTCCACACCTCCCGCTCGCGCAGGCGGCGGCACACCTCGTAGCCGGACAGGCCGGGCAGCATGATGTCCAGGATGATCGCGTCGTAGGCGCCATACGGCCGTTCGGCCGCCGCCCACAGCCCGTCGACCCCGGTGTGCACGAGGTCCACGGTGAATCCGTCCGTGGCCAGGCCGTCGCGGATCGTCTCGGCGAGCCCGACCTCGTCCTCCACTACCAGTAGCCGCATCGTGATCCGCCCCGTGGTCAGCCGGTCGGCTCGGGGCCGGTCAGGGGCGCGGTGGTCATGGCCTGACTCTAGACCATTTTCAGAGCTGACCCTTACGCGGAGCCACGGCCGCCAGCCACGGCGGCCGGGCCCGGCGACGCGGGGCTTACGGTTCGATCAGGACCTTGAGTGCCTTGCGGTCGGCCATGGCCTGGTAGGCGTCGGGCACGCGGTCGAGGTCAACGGTGCGGTCGAAGACCCGGCCCGGCCGGATCGAACCGTCCAGGACGTCCGGGAGCAGTTCGTCGATGTACCCGCGCACCGGCGTGGGGCCGCCGCCGACCCGCACGTTCTTGACCCAGGCCGCCATGGCGAGCGGCACGGCCGGGTAGTGCGGCACGCCGACCCGGCCGACCCCGCCGCCGGGCCGGACGGCCTCGATCGCGGTCGTGATCGCCTGCTCCGTGCCCACGCACTCGAGCACCGCGTGGGCGCCGCGGCCGCCGGTCAGCTCCCGCACCCGCTCGACCGCCTCCTCGCCCCGCTCGGCGACGACGTCGGTGGCGCCGAACTCGCGGGCCAACTCCGTGCGGCTGTCGTGGCGGCCGAGGACGATGATCCGCTCGGCCCCGAGCCGCTTGGCGGCGATCACCCCGCACAGCCCGACGGCGCCGTCGCCGATCACCGCCACCGACTGGCCGGGCCGGACCCCGGCGACGACGGCGGCGTGGTGACCGGTGGCCATGACGTCGGAGAGCGTGAGCAGCGAGGGGACCAGGTCGTCGTCCGGCGCGACGCCGACCCGGACCAGCGTGGCGTCGGCGTAGGGGACGCGGACGGCCTCGGCCTGCGCGCCCGGGTAGCCCATCCGGCCGAAGAACCCGATGTGCTCGCACCCGCTCAGCACGCCCTCGCGGCAGAAGGCGCAGGTGCCGTCGGCGGAGAACATCGGCATGACGACGAAATCGCCGCGGCGCAGGCTCGCCACCCCGGCGCCGATGTCCTCGACGACGCCGACCGCCTCGTGGCCCATGGACTGGCCGTCGCCCGTCGGCGCCATGTCGGCGTACGGCCAGAGGTCGCTGCCGCAGACGCAGGTGCGCGCGATGCGGATGATCGCGTCGGTGGGCTCGGCCAGCACGGGGTCGGGGACCTCGACGGTCCGCACATCCCCGGCGCCGTACATGTAGATCGCTTTCATGACACCACCGAAGCACCATTCCGGACCGGTTGAGAGACCTCGTCAGCGGTACCTCGGCAGGGTGCCCTTAGCGCGGATGTCAGCCCGTAGCCTGGTGGCGATGGACGCACGACGGGAGATCCGGGAGTTCCTGGCCTCGCGCCGGGCCCGCCTGACGCCCGAGAGCGTCGGGCTGCCCAACTACGGCCGCCGCCGGGTCCCCGGCCTGCGGCGCGAGGAGGTCGCCGTCCTGGCCGGCATCAGCGTCCCGTACTACGCGCGCCTGGAGCGGGGCGACATGAGCAAGGCCTCCGACAGCGTGCTGGCCGCCCTGGCCAGGGCGCTGCGGCTCGATGACGCCGAGCGCGCCCACCTGTTCAACCTGGCCCGCGCCGCCCGTCCGATCGCCGCCCGCGCCCGCGGCACCGACGACGCCACCCGGGTCCGCCCGGTCGTCCAGCAGCTGATCGACGCGTTCACCGGCGCCGCCGCCTTCGTCAACAACCACCGCCTCGACATCCTGACCGGCAACGCCCTCGGCTACGCGCTGTGCGCCGTGCTCTTCGCCGGCGCCCGCAGCACCAACCTCGCCCGCTTCACCTTCCTGGACCCGGGCGCGCACGAGTTCTTCGCCGACTGGGACAGCGCCTCCTCGGACGTCGTGGCCGACCTGCGCGCCGCCGCCGGTGGCCACCCGCACGACCGCCGGCTCGCCGCCCTGATCGGGGAGCTGACCGCCCACAGCGAGGAGTTCCGCACCCGCTGGGCAGCCCACGACGTCAACCTGAACCGCAGCGGCATCAAGCGCGTCAACCACCCTCTGGTCGGCGAGCTGGAGCTCAACTACGAGCAGCTCGACCTCCCCTCGGATCCCGGCCTCGCCATCTTCACCTTCAGCGCTCCGCCCGGCACCCCGGCCGCCGAGTCGCTGAGCTTCCTGGCCAGCTGGACCAGCGCCGGCACCCTCTGAACCACGGCGGTTCCGCCCGCGGCTTCCGGAGCCCTTGGGGTGTGCTACGCGGCGGGGGTTTCGCGGCCGCGTCGAGAGCCGGGCCGAGCGCGGCTTCTGGCGCCCTTGGGGTGTGCTACGCGGCGGGGTGTTTCGCGGCCGCGTCGAGAGCCGGGCCGAGCGGCGTCAACGCGGACCGCATCAGCACCGGCAGCGATCCGGCCGGCACCACGAACCCGGGCATCGACGCGGGCACGGTCGCCGCCCGCAACCATTGCCCGATCGCGACCCTGACGGCGGCGCCGACGGCGGCGGCCAGGACCTCGGCGGCCAGCCGGCCCAGGCCCGGGCAGCGCCCGGCGATGGCCTCGGCGAGCGGGCCGTCGATGGCGGCAACCGTTTCGACGTAGCAGTCGCGCAGCGCGGAACTACCCATGATCATCAGCAGTGCGGCCCGCGCCTCGTCGCCCGGTTCGGTGTACTGCCCGACGACGGCGTCGCCGACCGCCACCGCGAGGCCGACCTCGGCCGGCCGGCCGGCGACGGCCGCCGCGATCCGCGCCGCCCGGTCGGCGGTGACCGCCGCGACGATCGCCTGTTCGCGGCTGGAGAAGTAGTTGTTGTAGGTGCGCGGCGACACCCCCGCCGCCTCGGCGATGTCGTCGACCCGGACGTTCTCGGGCCCGCGCTCCAGCGCGAGCCGCAGCGCCGCCGCGCTGAGCGCGTCCCTGGTTGCCTGCTTCTTGCGCTCGCGCAAGCCCGGCTGGGCCGTCGTCACCGGATCACCCCCGCACGTCCGCGCGAGGCCGCCGCGTCGAGCCCTCCGCCGTTCGCGCGCTCCGGTCGCGTTCCGCTGGCGGCTGGGCGGACGTTGCGGATGCCGCACCCGCCGGACGCACCATCCGATCTGCGCGGCCAGGGCGGACAGATGTCTCCGTGATCATGATGTCCGCGCTGGCCGCACCACGGGTTTGCCATGATCCCGGAGCCTTTCGGTACACGGGGGTACATCACCACTCCGTGATCATGAAAAACCGTTGGTGTCGACGGTGGGTACAGCATGATCGCGGAGACTTCCGGTCGCTGCGCCGCGCTCGGCGGCGGCCGGCGCCCGGCGGGTGGGACGTGACCGCCGACCGTGGCCCCGCCCAGCGCATCGGGACACCACGCCGGCGGACGTGACCCGCGCTCCTTGCGTCCGCGCTGTGTTGCGTCCGCGCAAGCCGGGGCCGTTCTGGTCGTCACGCCACCACCATCGCACATACCATTGCGTGCACGCAAACTTGCGTGCGCGCAAAAATTTGCTACGGTCTGCTCCGAGACGCGGACCGGATGGACCGCGAAGGACCGTAAGCGCCGAACCGGAAGGACCGAAACATGCGAGCCAAGGGCATGGCCTACGACACCGGCTTCGTCCGCGACGGCCGGAACTCGGTGGAGCGCTTCGACCCCGGCCTGGTCCGGCGCGAGCTGACCATCATCCGCGACGACCTGCACTGCAACGCCGTCCAGATCGTCGGCGGCGACCCGCACCGCCTGGAGCTCGCCGCCCGCGCCGCCGCCGAACTCGGGCTCGAGGTCTGGTTCTCGCCGTACCCGCTGGAGCTGACGACCGACGAGATCCTCGCGCTCTTCCTGGATTGCGCCGAGCGGGCCGAGCGGCTGCGCGCGGCCGGCGCCGAGGTCGTGTTCGTCGCCGGTGTCGAGCTGAGCGTCATGAACCGGGGGTTCGTCGACGGCGACCGCATCGACGAACGCCTCGGCCGCCTGCTGGCCGACCCGGACGGCCGGGCCGAACGGATCGCCGAGGTCCGCTCCCGTCTCGACCGTTTCCTGCGCACCGCCGCGGCCGCGATCCGCGAACGCTTCCGCGGGAAGGTCACCTACGCCGCCATACCGTTCGAGGGCGTCGACTGGGACCTGTTCGACTTCGTGACCCTGGAGCTGATCCGGTCCGCGGAGGTCGCCGACCGGTTCCGCGACGGCGTCCGCACGCTCGTCGCCCGGCCGAAGCCGGTCGCGGTCACCGGCTTCGGCACCGCCACCTGGCGCGGCGCGGGCGACGTCGCACCCCGCAGCATGGAGATCCTCCAGTACGACGAACGCACCGGCGACCCGCTGCGACTCGACGCCCGATACGAGCGCGACGAGCCCGGCCAGGCGGCGTACCTCAGCGAGCTGCTGGAGATCTTCGACAGCGAGGGCGTCGACAGCGCCTTCGTGTACCTGTTCGCGCTCAACGGCCTGCCCCACCGCCCCGGCGGCGACCCCCGCGACGACCTCGACCTCGCCAGCCTCGGCATCGTCAAGGTCCTCGAAGGCCGCGCCGGCGACACCTACCCCGGCCTGCCCTGGGAGCCGAAGGCCGCTTTCGCCGCGGTCGCCGAACGCTACTCGGGATGACCCCGGTCCCCTTGCGCGCGCGGTGGCGTACCACCAGGATCGGTCATGCCGAATGAGGGGGAAGCCTGATGCCGCGGATCGAGTTCGACCTCACCACTCCGGTCGCGCCGGACCGATTCATCGCCGCCCTGACCGACTTCTCCCCGGCCCGCGCCGACCTTTGGCCCAACGTCGACCTGGAGCACCTGAAGGTCCACGAGGTCGGACCGGACTCCGCCGACGTCACCGAGGGCTCCTCCCTGGCCGGCGGCGTCTGGGAGCGCAACCGTTACGACTGGTCCGCCCCGGGAACGGTGCGGGTCGAGACGATCGAGTCCAACACGTGGCGCCCGGGCAGCTCCTGGCTGTACCAGGTGGAGCCGGCCGGCACCGGCAGCCACATCCGGGTCACCGTGGACCGCCGCCCGGCAACCCTCCGCGGCCAACTGGTGTCGGCCCTGCTGCTGGTCGCCGGCCGCCGCGCACTCCGCGGCGCCACCGAACAGGTCCTGCGGAAGCTCGCCGCGCAGTAGCCGGCGCCGCCGGGGCCGGTCAGGGGCGGAAGCTGGCCCGGTACTGCGTCGGCGAGCGGCCGGTCAGCTCCCGGAAGGCGGCGTTGAACGCCGACAGCGAGGTGTAGCCGACCGCGAACGCGATCCCGGTCACCGGCGCGTCGTCCGCGGCGAGGAGCTCGATCGCGCGCATCACCCGCATCCGGCGCAGCACCGCCCGCCACGTCATGCCGGTCTCGTCCTCGAAGCGCCGGGCCAGCGACCGCGGCGCGAGGCCGACCCGGTCCGCCACGTCCTCGAAGCGGACCTGCTCGCCGAGCCGCTCCTCGGTCAGCCGCAGCGCCCGGCGCAGCTCCGGCGATTTCCCGGCCGGCACGACGACCGGGCTCGGCCGCTCCGCGAGCCGCCAGGTCACCGCCGCGAGGGCCGCGAACAGCGTCTCCGCGTACGCCGGCAACGGCTCCTCGCTCTCGCCCCACCCGCCGCACTCGGCCAGCAGCGCCCGCGCCAGCGGCGTCAGGTCGAACACCGTCAGCGGTGCCGGGGGCGGCGGGGTGAAGCCCGCGTCGAACAGTACCGAAGCGGTCGTCACCGGCTGCGGAATGCTGACCCGGATCGCCCGGCCCGCCTCGATCAGCGCGGCCCGGGCCGGCGGCAGCAGCCACGCCTGGCCCTGCGCCTCCAGCCGGAGCGCACCGGCGGAGGCGCAGAGCAGGTAGTGGCGGTCGACGCGGAGGTCGCGCGCGGGCTCCGGCACGAACGCGCGAACGAAGCTGTAGGCCTGGCGCGTCATCGACAGCCTCGCACGACTCGATCGTAGGGCCGGGTCAGGCGACCGTCTCCAGCAGTTCGGCGTGAAAGCGCCGGCTCACCGGCGCCCCGGTCATGAGCGGACGAAGGACCACACCGGAGCGCGCGAAGGCGTCCGACTCCAGGTAGCCGGCGAACGCCGCCTCGTCCTGCCACTCGTGCACGACGGCGACGCGCGTCCCGTCCTCGCGCGACGCGTAGACCCGGAAGTCGAGGTTGCCCGGCATGGCGCGGATCCGGTCCCGCTCCGCGTCGAGCTGCGCGAGCGCGGCCGGACGGTCCCCGGCGGCGGTGCGGAAGTCGAGGATGGCGATGAGCATGATGAACCCCCTGGATCGGATGGTGATTGCCGCAGCGGTACCTCACGATCCTGGCGCGGCGCCGGCGCCCCGGCCGCCGCCGGCCGGACAGGTTCGCGCTCGCAACGGACAGGACCGTAACGGTTCCGGGATCGAACCGTTGCGATGCGCGGGGTACGGCCTGGCCGTGCGCCGCCTACCGCTGACCATTGTGGCGGTGACGACCGCCATTGCCGTGGCGGGCTGCGCGAGCGAGCCGATCGACGGCGACTCGCTGGCGCGCGACGCCGCGCAGGAGCACGCGCAGCGCCTGAACGACAAGCTCGGCCGCCGGGTCCTGGCCCGCGACGCGGAGTACGTCGCCGCGACCGAGGTGCCCAGCGGCGCGCAGGCCGACGGGCGGCTCGTCATCGCGCCGATCGCCTGGTCCGGGCGGATCACCGGGGACGAACAGGCCACCATCGACGTCCGGTTCTCGGTGACGGAGCCCGAGCACCGCCCGGCGACGTTCGGCGACCGCGGCCACGCGGCCGGCAGCGCCACGCGATGCTACCGATACACGCTGCGGCTGTACCGTGACACCGGCTTCCGCGAGATCGACTGTCCCGCGATCGCGAGCCCGCCGGTGCCCTCCGCCTCCCCGCCGCCGCGGCTGCCCGGCGACGCGCAGGACCGCCTCGCCGCGGCGCTGCGCACCGCCACGCCGGAAACCCTGGCGGACGCGGTGCGCAGGGCGTTCCCCGAGGACGGCAGCACGGTCGACACCGTGACCCAGGACGGCACCCTCGTGGCGGCGGTCGGCGCGTCCGCCGAGCGCGACTGCATCGTGATGATCAGGACCCCCGACGGCGCGACCAAGCGGATCAGCTACGACCCCATCCAGCTCGAGCCGGGCGAGCTCGGCTGCTCGGTCGGCCTGTTCACCAACCCGCCCCGCTGACACCGTCAGCCGGTCGGGCGCCCAGGGTTCGCCGTCTGGTCGATGGGCTCGCGGTGGGCGCTCGACCTCGACCCCGACGCGGACGAGGACGATCCGCGCCAGATCTGCGAGGGAGTCTCGGTCGCGCCGTACGACTACTTCCGCGAGCCGACGGACGAGGAGATCGAGGCGTACCTCCGCGAGGCCAATCGCTGAGCGCCGCGCCCTGGCCGAACGGCGGCTTCCCAGGCGTACTCTACCTATATAGAGTTACGGCGTGAGTCGGACCCGACGAGCGTTCCCGCAGACCGTCACGATGTCGCCCGCGCCGGAGGTGTGGCTGCTGGCGGCGGCGGTGCGGCTGCTGCCGGGGCCGCGCCGGGAGTGGGGCGAGGCGATGCTCGCCGAGCTGCGCGGCCTCGGGGCCGGCCGGGACCGGCGGCGGTTCGCCGCCGGGTGCGTCCGGGCGGTGCTCGCCCGGCCCGCGGTGTGGCGCCGCGCCGGCTACGCGCTCCTGCCGGCCGCCCTCGTGTGGTACGTGGTGCACTGGAGCGCCTGGATCGGCTGGGCGCCGCGCCGCTGGGGCGTGGTCGGCTTCGCCGCCGCCCTCGCGGTCGTCGCCGAGCTCGGCGTGCTCGGGCCGCTCGGCCCGGTCGGCGCCGGCCGGCAGGCGCGGTTCGCCCGGGCGGTGGCCTACCTGCTGATCGGCACCCTGGCGGTCGAGGCCGCCCGGTTCATGGCCCACCAGACCAATACCGACCTGGGCGGCGAACCGGTTCTGGCCGTCGTGCTCGCCGGCTGTCTCGCCGGGGCGCTCGCGGTGACCGGGCACCGCTCGCCGGCCACCCCGCGGACCCTGCGCACCGGCCTGGCCGGCGGCGCGGCCATCGCCGGCGCCTGGGCCGCGGCCTCGGTGCTGCATCCGCCGATCCGGCCGGGCGTGGGCCTCGCCGTCGCGCTCCTCGGCCTCGGCACGGCCGCGATCGGCTTCGCCGTCGCCCGCCGCCGCGGCCCGGCCGCCGCCTGGTGCGCGGCGACGACGGCCGGCACGACCGCCGCGGTGCTCATCGTCAACCTGATCACCGCGCTGTCGGTGCTCGGCCCGGCGCGCCTGATCCCGCACCTCATGCCGCCGGCGCTGCCGCTCGCCGACCAGGTGGCCGACAGCCGGATCGAGCTCGTCGACCGGTATCTGTGGCTGCTCCTGCTCGCCTGGTTCGTCGCCCTCGCCCAGTGGGTGGCGTCCCTGCCGGTCCGCGCACCCGACGACGAGGTCGGCCTCACGCCGGTGGCGTCCGGTAGACGGTGAAGGTGGTCTCGCGCCGGATCCGCAGGCCGAGCCGACGGTAGAGGCGGATGGCATTGGTATTGCTCGCCGCCGCGTGCAGCAGCACGCTGTCGCCGCGTGAGCGGATGTTGTACGCCACGGCGCGGACGAGCCGGCCGGCCAGCCCCTGGCCGCGGTAGGCGGGGTCGGTGCACACCGCGCTGATCTCCGTCCAGCCCGGCGGGTGCAGCCGCTCGCCGGCCATCGCGACCAGCTTGCCGTCGCGGCGGATGCCCAGGTAGGTGCCGAGCTCGAAGGTGCGGGCGCGCCACGGTCCGGGATTGGTCAGCGCGATCAGGTCGCTCATCTCCGCCGAATCCGCGGCGGTGAGCACCACGGCCTCCTCGTCGGGGCGCGCGTCGACGCCGTCGTCGACCATCTGCACGCCGTTGCCCTCGTGCAGCGGCTCCCAGCCGGCCGGCGGCGCGAACAGCGCCCCGGTGATCGGTACCTCCACCGCGGCACCGACGAGCGCGGCGAGGTCCCGCCAGGCCTGTTCGTCGCGGTCGTCGGGAAGAGCGACGAACACCGACACGTCCGGGTGATAGCGGCGGGCCGAGCCGTAGGTCTGGGCGAAGCGCGCGTGCGGGCCGTTCAGCGAGTGCCAGGCGGGATTGTCGAGCACGGAGTACCGGTCGCGGTCGATCACAGCGGTGCCAATCTTCGAGGGGTAATTGCTAGTTAACCGATCGGGATTGACAACTTACCTCGGGCGTCCTTATGTTGCCCAGTAGCGCCCCGGCGGCCAGGGGCCTCGCCGTCACACCCCGATGGAGCCACTCGTATGAGCGAGCCCGTAACCCTGACATCGCCACCCGGAAGCCCGCCGGAGAGCGGGCGGACCGGCCAGGTCGACCCGGAGATCGCGCGGCGCCGGGTCACGCCGCGGCTGCGCCCGTGGCGCTGGATCGTCAGCGCGGTCGTGCTGGTGGTGCTCGCCCAGTTCGTCATCGGCGTCTTCACCAACACGCACTACGAATGGCACAAGTTCTGGCCGTTCTTCACCCGCGAGTCGATCCTCGACGGCGTCGTGGTCACGCTGAAGGTCGTCGCCCTGAGCGCCGTGTTCGGGCTCCTCCTCGGCGTGGTCGTCGCGCTCGGCCGGCTGTCGGCCAACCCGCTGATCACCGGCATCGCCTGGGCCTACGTGTGGTTCTTCCGCGCGCTGCCGCTGCCGCTGCTGCTGATCATCACCTTCAATTTCTCGTACTTCTATCCCCGCCTCGGCGTCGGCATCCCCTGGGGTCCGGTCTTCGCCGAGGTCCAGACCAGCAGCCTCACCCCGCTGGCCATCGGCGTCATCGCCCTGAGCCTCAACGAGGCGGCATACGCGGCCGAGGTCATCCGCGGCGGCATCCTCTCGGTCGAGCCCGGCCAGATCGAGGCCGCCAATGCGCTCGGCCTGTCCAGGGCCCGCCAGCTGCGCCGGGTTGTGCTGCCCCAGGCGCTGCGTTTCATCGTCCCGGCGTACGGCAACCAGCTCATCGGCCTGATCAAGGCCAGCTCGCTGGTGTACTACGTGTCGCTGCTCGACCTGTTCGGCGCGGTGTTCGTGCTGGAGTCGCGCCACCCCGAGTCGCTCGTGCCGATCCTGATCGTCGGCGCGGTCTGGTACCTGCTGCTGACCGCCGTGCTGTCGGTCGTGCAGTTCTACGTCGAGCGCTACTTCGCCCGCGGCAGCGTCCACGCCCCGCCGCCCACCCCGATCCAGCGGCTGCGCCGATTCACCGTCGACTCGTGGGCCCGGCTCGCCGGCGTGCGCCTGACCCGGAGGGGTTTGTGATGACCACGACGCTCGGCACGACGGCGGCGCTGGAGATCCGCAACGTGCACAAGTCCTTCGGCCCGCGCGAGGTGCTCAAGGGCGTCGACCTGACCGTCCGCCCCGGCGACGTCGTGGCCATCCTCGGCCCGTCCGGCTCGGGCAAGTCGACGCTGCTGCGCACCGTCAACCACCTCGAGCGGCCCGACCTCGGGTACGTCGCCGTGCACGGCGAGCTGATCGGCGTCGAGGTCCGCGGCGCCCGGCTGCACGAGCTGTCCCAGCGCTCGGTGCGCCGCCAGCGCACCCGCATCGGCTTCGTCGCGCAGAGCTTCAACCTGTTCCCGAACCTCACCGCCCGGGACAACGTCGCCGAACCGCTGATCGCGCACAAACGGCTCGGCAAGCCCGCCGCGCGCGAACGGGCCATCGAGCTGTTGGCCCGGGTCGGCCTCGGCGACCGCGGCGACGCGTACCCCCGCCAGCTCTCCGGCGGCCAGCAGCAGCGCGTGGCGATCGCCCGCGCGCTCGCGCTCGAGCCGAACCTGCTGCTGTTCGACGAGCCGACCTCCGCGCTCGACCCCGAACTGGTCGGCGAGGTGCTCTCGGTGATCCGGCAACTCGCCGACAGCGGCACCACCCTGGTGATCGTCACCCACGAGATCGGCTTCGCCCGCGAGGTCGCCGACACCGTGGTGTTCATCGACGACGGCGTGATCGTCGAACAGGGACCGCCGGCCCGGGTGCTCGACAACCCGCAACAGTCCCGGACCCGCGAGTTCCTCTCCAAAGTGCTGTAAAGGCCGGACCTCTTCGAAGGAGAACCATGTCCACCGTCAGACCAATCGGCGCAACGTTAGCCGCCGCCGCTTTCGCCGTCGCGCTCACCGCCGGCCTCGCCGCCTGCGCGAGCGACGACGAGGCCACGGCGGACACCGGTTCCGCCGCCGGCACGGTGACGGTCGGCGCCCAGGCGAAGGGCATCGCCAAACCGGCCGACCTGAAGGTCGAGCAGCAGCAGAGCATCGCCGACGAGGTACCCGCCGCGATCAAGGCCGACGGCAAGCTCACCATCGGCCTCGGCGCGCTGCCCACCGGCTTCCCGCCGCTGGCCTTCGTCGGCGACGACGACAAGACCGTCACCGGCGCCGAGCCCGACCTCGGCCGCCTGGTCGCGGCGGTGCTCGGCCTCAAGCCCGAGTTCAACAACGACACGTGGGACAACCTGTTCGTCGGCATCGACTCGGGCAAGAACGAGGTCGGATTCTCCAACATCACCGACACCGAGCAGCGCAAGGAGAAGTACGACTTCGCCTCCTACCGCCAGGACAACCTCGGCTTCGCGGTGAAGGCCGGCAACTCCTGGAACTTCGACAAGAACTACGAGAACCTCGCCGGCCTCAAGGTCGCCGTCAGCGCCGGCACCAACCAGGAGAAGATCCTGGTCGCGTGGCAGGACAAGCTCAAGGCCGAGGGTAAGACCCTCGACATCAAGTATTTCGCCGACACCCCCAGCACCTTCAAGGCCGTCGTCTCCGGGCAGATCGACGGGTACTTCGGCCCGAACCCCGGCATCGCGTTCCAGATCAGCCAGACCCAGGGCACGCCCGACGCCGTGCGCAACGCGGGCGTCTACTCCGGCGCCGGCGAAACCCTGCAGGGCCTGATCGCGGCCACCACCAAGAAGGACAACGGCCTGGCCAAGGCGCTGGCGGACGCGATCAACTACCTGATCCAGAACGGCCAGTACAAGCAGTGGCTCGCCGCCTACAACCTCGACACCGAGGCGGTGGGCACCTCTCAGGTGAACCCGCCGGGCCTGCCGAAGTCCAACATCTGACCCCGCGGCTCAACGGTCCGGCCGGGCGTCGGCGTAGCCGGCGAGCCGGCCGGCCAGGGCGCGTACCTGGTCGCGCAGGGCGTCCGGGGTCTCGACGGCGAACGGCCGGTTCAGGCCGGCCAGCACGCCCGGTACCCAATCCAGCTCCTCCGCCCAGAACCGCACCCGGACCCGCCCGTCCGGCAGCTCCTCGACCGTCCCGATCGCGCCCGGCAGCCGCCGGCGCACCTCCTCGGCCGCACCCTCGACCAGGACCGACACCGCGTGCCGGTAGGGCGCCCCGGCGATCCCGGTCAGCACGTGGGCCGCGGGGTCGAAGCCGGCGGGGACCTCGAACAGGCCGGGGAGCACCGTGGTCGTACCGATGCGGTCGAGGCGAAACGTGCGCACCTCGCCGCTGGCCGAGTCCGCACCGGCCACATACCACCGCCCGGCGTGGGCGACGATGCCATACGGGTGCAGGGTGCGTTCGCTGTGCCGTCCGTCGCGGCTGGTGTACCCCAGGGCGACGGGCCGGCGGTCCCGCGCGGCCTCGGCGAGCGTCAGCAGCACGCCGGTCTCCGGGCCGACCGCCGCCCGGGCCGGCGCCGTGAAGCCGAGGGTCTCCAGCAGTGCGTCAAGCCGGGCGCCGAGCGCCTGCGGCAGCACCCGGCGCACCTTGGCGGCCGCGCTCTCCATCGCCGCGGCGGACGCCGCCACCAGCCCGGCTCGGCGCCCGGCGAGCAGCCCCAGGAGTACCGCCAAGGCCTCTTCATCGGTGAGCATCAAGGGCGGCATCCGGTAGCCGGGTGCGAGGCGGTAGCCGCCGTAGCGCCCGCGGACCGGGTGGACGGGGATGTCCAGGTCGACGAGATGCTCGACGTAGCGGCGGATGGTCCGCTCGTCCACGCCGAGCTGTCCGGCCAGCTCGGCGGCGGTGCGGGTGCCGCCACGCTGGAGGATCTCCAGCAGCGCGAGCACCCGCGCGGTCGGTCGGGTCACCCCCGAATTCTCTCCCGGATACCGGGCGGCTCCTGCCCGGTATCACCCCTACCGTGGCGCAACGCCACCTGACGCCCCGGATCGGCTGAGCCGGGGACGACCGCCCGGCCAGAAGCCGGCTCGCGCCGGCGACTTTCGCCTACGGAAGTTCACCGGCGGCTCATCCCGCCCCCGACCGCGGGCCGGCCCCGGTTCCGCCGGGGTTGTCAGGGTGCGAAGCGATCTCCACCGGAGGACCGCCCATGAAGCGCACCGTTCGTGCCGGCGCCGTGCTGGCCGCCACCCTGCTGGTGCTGGCCGCACCCGTCACGTCCGGCGCCGCCCAGGCGCGCGGCGACGGAGCAGCCGCGCACTTCTACACCACCAAGACGCCGTACACGGCCCAGGAGCGGCCGCGCGACTACCAGCCGGTGCCGCGGGGGTACGTCGCGGTCTTCACCGAGAACGTGGCGCGGCACGGCTCGCGGGCCATGTCCAACAGCGAGGACGGCGACGCCGTGCTGGCCGTGACCGAGCGCGCCCAGGCCGAGGGCGGGCTGACCGGGCTCGGCGCGGCCCTCGTCCCGCAGGTGCGGACGCTGCTGACGGCCGGGGCGTCGATCGGCTACGGCAACCTGTCCGGCCTCGGCGCGCGGGAGCAGCGGGAGACCGCGCTGCGCATGGAGCGCCGCCTGCCCGGGCTGTTCGCCGGCATCGCGCAGCGGCGCGAGCCGATCGAGGTGCAGACCTCCGGCGTGGCCCGGGCGGTGGCCAGCGCCAACGCCTTCACCGGCGGCCTGGCCGAGGGCGACCCGGCGCTGAGCGGGCTGATCCAGGCCCCGGTCACCAACAAGGATCTGCTGTACTTCCACAAGCAGCCGCAGAACGCCGACTACCAGGCATACGTGGACAGCGACCCGGATCTGGCCGCGGTGCTCGAGCGCATCGACGACCAGCCGCGCACCGCGCAGGTGGCCCGGCACGTCGTGTCCCGCCTGTTCGAGCCGGGATTCGTGGCCGGACTGTCCACAGCGGAGCAGATCTCGTTCGCCCGGTCGCTGTTCGAGCTGTACAGCGCCGCGCCGGACCTGCGCGTCGAGGCGCCGCACGTGGACCTCGACCCGTTCCTGCCCCCGTCCGACGCGGCGTGGCTGGCATACCTGGACGACGCCGAGGAGTACTACCAGAGCGGTCCGGCCTTCGCCGGTCGTACCATCACCTTCAAGCTGGCCGGCGTCCTGCTCGACGACCTGTTCGCGCAGGTCGAGGCCAAGGCGAACGGGACCAGCGGCAAGGGCGCGGTGCTGCGCTTCACGCACGCCGAGGAGATCGAGCCGCTCGCCGTGCTGCTCGGCCTGCCGGGCAGCACCAAGCAGTCGCGGCTCGACCAGCCGTACACCTATGAGCACAACCCGTGGCGGGGCGAGACCGTCGCGCCGATGGGCGCCAACGTCCAGTGGGACCTGTACGCCAAGGGCGGCACCTACCTGGTGCGCATGCTCTACAACGAGCGGGAGACGGCCTTCCCGCCGTCCTGCCGCCCGATCGCCAGGGGCAGCTACTTCTACCGGCTGAGCGAGCTGGAGCGCTGCTTCAACCGCTGACCCCGCGACCGGTCTGCTCCTGCAGCTCGTCGATGAGCCGCGAGGCCTCGGCCTTGGTGAGGCCGTCCGGCACGTCCCGGCCGGCCTCGCGGGCGAGCGTGGCGAGATATGACTCCTGCGGTCCGGTCATCGGCTCGTCGCCGGTCACCCAGTCCTGCGGGTCCTTCTCCGGGTTGCGTTCGGTCACGGTACTCAGCCTCCTTCTCGAACGCACGTCCTATACCCCGCCGCCGACCCGCTCGAACATCATCTCCGTCGTGTGTTCGGCCCCGGCACGGGCGATGCACAGGG
Organism: Dactylosporangium sp. CA-092794; assembly: GCF_050948465.1. Lineage (NCBI taxonomy): Bacteria > Bacillati > Actinomycetota > Actinomycetes > Micromonosporales > Micromonosporaceae > Dactylosporangium > Dactylosporangium sp. CA-092794. Next base: position 4,749,822 of record NZ_CP192044.1, read on the forward strand.
TCGGGTGGTCGGGCGCGACGAGCGGCTCGAGGATGGCGGCGGCGCGGGCGTAGAGGCGGGCGGCGGCAGCGGGCCGGTCGCCGGCCTCGTGGGCGGCGGCGAGGTTGACCAGGGTCGTGGCGCAGTCCGGGTGGTCGGCGCCGAGCAGGCGTTCCTTGGCGGCCAGGGCCAAGTGGTACTCGTCGACGGCCGCGTCGAGCTCACCGCGGCGGTGGTGGATCGCGGCGAGGTTGTTGCGCACGACGGCGATGTCGTAATGGTTCGGCGCCGGCGCCGCCTCGAAGACCGCCAGGGCCCGGCGCAGCAGCCCTTCGGCCCGGGCGTGCTCGCCGCAGCCGTCGAGCAGGGCCGCCCACGCGACATGCTCGGCGGCGACGACCGGGTGGTCGGGGCCGAGCACATCGGTCCGCAACTCGACCGCCCGGCGGGCCCACGGTTCGCCCTGCGCGTGCTCGCCCCGGGCGTGGGCCAGGCCGCCGAGGTTGTGGTACAGCGTCGCCACGCTGTCGTGGCGCTCGCCGTGCTCGGCGCGCAGGATGTCCAGGGCCCGCCGGTACAGCGCCTCGGCGCGGTCGAAGCCGCCGGTGTACTTGCCGAGCACGGCCCACTCGTTGCACACCGCGGCCACCGCCGGCGAGTCCGGCCCGAACCGTTGCTCGGCGGCGGCGAGGGTCAGGCGCAGGAGCAGGCCGGCTCGGCGGTACCGGCCGGTGATGCGCCACAGCCCGCCCAGCATGGTCTGGGCCGCGATCCGCCCGGCCGGGTCGGCGGCCGCCCGGCAACCGGCGATCGCCGACCGCACGGTCCGCTCGGCCGCCTCGTGGTCGCCCGCGTCGCGCTCGCGCTCGGCCCGGTCGAGGAGCCCGGTCTGGGTCTGTTCTTCTGGTTGTTCGGTCCGGCCGCCGGCATGGGGAATATGGACCATTTTCCCGGGCAGTAGCCGGCCGAGCCGGACCGTGGCGAGCGCGCCGATGAGGAGCACCGCGATGCCCGCCGGAAACAGCAGGCCGACCGCGCCGGCCCCGACGATCGCCCCGGTCCCGGCGGCGCCGACGAGGAATCCACCGGTCCAGGCCACCGTCTGGGCTCCGTTGTACCGCCCGCGCAGGCCCGGGGTGGCGAGGTCGTTGACCACTGTGGACACCAGCGGGATGAACAGCGTCTCCGCCGCGGCGAAGACCAGCCCGGCGGTCACCAGGACGAATGCCTCGGACGCGCCGGCCGCCAGCAGCAGCACCCAGGCCGCGGCCATCAGCGCCAGCGCCGCCCCGAGCGCACCGGCCCGGCGCCGCCCGGGCAGCAGCCGCTGCAGCGGTACCTGCAACACGACGACCCCGACCATGTTCGCGGCGAACGCCCAGCCCAGCGCCCGGACGTCGAGCCCCGCGGCGGCCACGAACGCCGGCAGCCCGACGTGGAAGACGGCGAACCCGCCCGCGACCGCGAGCAGCACGATGGCGCAGGTCCACCGCATCGCCGGGTCGCGCGCCACCGCGCCGTATCCGCCCCGGCCGTCCTCCCGGACCGCCGCTTCCACCGGGGTGGCGTTGCCACGGACGACGGCCGCGATCAGCACGGCGAACACCGCGAACGACAGTCCGTCCACAATGTACAGTGCGATCAAACCGGTGGTTGGTCCGGCCGTCGCCACGGCGATCGAGGCCAGCGCGGCACCCGCCGCCCCGCCCAGGTTCACCGCCGCGTTGCGCCACCCGAACAGCGTGGGCCGGAGGTCCGTGCCGACCGTCCGGGCCAGCAGGGTGTCGAGCGCCGGCGCGAGCGCTGCGCACGCGAACGTGCAGGCCGCCACGGCCGCGAACCCGATCATCGGTCCGCCGGCCGCCGCCGCGACGACGGAGGCCAGCCCGGCCATGCCCAGGCCCGCGACCGCGACCGTCCGGGCGCCGACCCGGTCCGTGGCCGTACCGCCCGCCGCCGCCCCGATGATGGCCAGCACCGCTCGCACGGTCAGCATCACGCCGACCGCGGCGAGCCCGGCCCCGCGGACCGTGTGCAGGTAGATCACGAGATACGGTACGGTCGCCCCCGAGCCCATGGAGGACACGAGTTCGCCCGCGAGGACGAGCCGGGCCCGCCCCGGCAGGCGTCCCGCCGCACGGCCGGTCTTCACTGTTCGCACGTTCCGTCCCACTCGTCGCGTGGTTGCCGGTACCGGCGTCGGCCGGTACCGGCACCTTGCGATTACCGACCGGCGGCCGGCCGCGCCGGCGCGACGACCACGGTCTCGTTGTGGTTGGAGGCGAGCGCGCGGCCGACCACGGTCTCGTTGTGGTTCGAGGACAGTGCGCCGTCGGCCTTGGGAGAGACGACGGTTTCGTTGTGGTTCGAGGACAGCGGATGCTCTCGCCGGACCACGGTTTCGTTGTGGTTGGCGGTCAGGCCGCGGATGGCCGTCGTGGTGCTCATGGCTGGCTCCTTCGGTGAGGACTTACGGTTGCGGCCGGATCGGCATCGTGTCGACCCGGCCATCGGGCATTCAACCGTTGCCCGCCCGCACCGTCCGCGTACTTCGACACACACCCGCCGCGCCGCCGTGTGACCCGCACGACATGCGCGGCCCGTTGGTCCCTTCCCGGAGCCCGCGTCAGGGGATTCGGGTGGCGAGCGCGATGACGAAGCAGCCGAACGCGAGGATCGCCGCCGACGAGCGCAGGGTGTCGATGCGCTGCCAGCGCAGGACGGTGGCCCGCCAGTCCGGCGGCGGGTTGTCCGCCCGCCACTCGATCACCTTGATGTTGATGGGCACCGTACCGAGGAGCGAGAAGAGCATGAAGGCCGCGAGCGCCGCCATGCCGGCCCAGCGGAACCCGGCGCCGGTGCCGGAACCGCTGACGATCAGCACGGCGACGCCGAGGGCGACGGTGGGCAGCATGACGATCGGCACCACGATGCGCAGCGTGCGCACCAGGGCGACCCGGGCGGCGACGTGGGCGTGGTCGTCAAGGCCGCGCAGGGCCGGCTGGATTCCATATCGGACGATGAACTCCTCACCGGCCAGGATCCCGGCCAGGCACAGGCCGATCGCCTGCAGGATGACGGCGGTCATGTGAGCTTCCTCCCGGATTAAGTACAGTTACTATAAACTTACTCTAGCGGAAACTCAATGAGTGCACCGTGCCGGTAGGCGTACCACTGGATGAATCAAGCGCAGGGTGGCGCGGGTGGGGCCGTCAGTCGTGGCACGGCCGACGGGTCGTGCAGCACCACGAAGTCCTTCTCCTCGAAGACGACCTGGTAGCCGCGGCTGCGGAGCAGCTCGACGCGGGTGCGCTGGTCGTCGAGGGCGCAGAACGGGAACTGCGGCCGCCCGACGTCGGCGACGACCCAGGGTGCCCAGCGGGGGATTCGGTCCCACAGCAGCACGCGGGTGCGCCGGCTCAGGTGCGGCCCGACGCTCGAGGCGGCCTCGACCAGCGCCCCGTCGGGGATCCGGTCCACAGCGTCCTGCGCCGCACGCATGTCCGCGGTCTGTCGCCACGCCGTTGCCCGCCACAGCGGGCCGTAGGCCGAGGTGGGGAGGGCGGCCACCGCGACGAGTACCACGCCGGTCGCCCACACCGCGGCGACGCGGCGTGCGGGCCAGCGCCGTGCGATGCGGGCGGCCCCGTCCACGCCGGCGCACAGCAGCGGGATCACCACGAACGCGTTGTACTGCGCCCCGGTGCCCCACCAGCCCGGCGACCCGGACAGCATCCGCTCGGCCAGCAGCGGCAGCGTGACCGCGAGGTAGGGCGACAGCAGCGGGGTGAGCACGCCGAGGGCCAGCAGGAGCAGTACCGTATGGATCTTGGTCGCCGGATGGGTCAGCGTCGACCAGGCGTCGGCCGGCCGGCTGACCACATGCCAGAGCACGGCCGGAACCGTCCGGCCGAGCCGGTCGTAGGACCAGTAGTAGTCCGCCCGCCCGCCGAACGCCGGAATGATCACCCGCGTGGCGAGCGCCGTGTATGCCGGGCCGCCGAGCAGGCACCCGAGCCCGAGCAACACGTCGCCGCGCCCGGGCCGGCGGCCGCGGTGCGGCAGGAGCAGGCAGAACCCGACCCCGGCCACCGCCAGCCCGAGGTCCTCCTTGACGCACAGCACCGCCGCACACGCCAGCGCCAGCCGCCACCGGCGACCGGTGCCGTGGCGCAGCGCGGACAGCTGGTCGAACACCACCGCCATCAGCAGCGGCGCAAACGCTACCTCATGAACGTCGAAATCGACCGCGCTGGCCAGCGGCCATGACAGTGCGTATGCCGCGGCAACACCGTACGCGGCGGTAGCCGTCAACTCCCGCCGCGTGAACCGCCACAGCGGTACGATCGCGCAGGCGAACAGAACGGCCTGGGCGACCAGCAGCGTGCGGGGATCGTCGTAGACCAGATACAGCGGCGCGAGCAGTGCGAGGATCGGCGACACGTGATCGCCCAGCACGCTGAAGCCGGGGCCGAAGCCGTTGTGGACGCCCTTGACGATCGCGACCGGAAGATGGCCGTGAGCGTAGGACCGCACCGCCTGGTCGAAGATGACCAGGTCATACGTTGAGGAGCGCCAGGTCTGAAACCGGTTGAGCGACACCACTGAATACAGCAGCGCCGCGCCGAGCATCATCGCCGCCAGCGCGACGACATCGCGCCGCCCGACGCCGGCGCCTGAGCCGGCCGGCGCGGCGCCGGCAGCACCTTCCGCCACGCTCGCCGGCGGCTGCGTGGTCACACCCGCCCCACGGCGTCGGCGACCGCCACGCTGGTTGTAGTCATAGCCGCCCCGCGGCGCCAGCGGCGACGGACGCGAAGCTGGCTGGCGGTTGTGTGGTCACGTCTGCCTCGCAGTGCCGGCGGCGACGACAGCCACGCCCGTCGACGGTTGCGTGGTCATACCCGCCTCGCGGCGCCGGGCGGCGACGACCACAAAGCTCGTCGGTGGTTGTGCGGTCACAACTGTCCCGCGGCGGCGACCGCCGCGCTCATCGTGGTCATAGCCGACCCACGGCGACGGCGACCGCAGCGCCGACCGCCAACACGTGCCCCACGGCGACCATGCTATTCCCCGTAGATGCCAGGCCCCGGCGCCATCGGAATCAGCCACCAGGCGTCGCGACCAACCGGCCGCGGCCGGAGCAGACGTATCTCTCCGCGATCATGCGACTCTGACCGCCGAGCGGCGGGTTTTTCATGATCGCGGAGCCTTAAGGTACCTCTGAGTACATCAACCTTCCGTGATCACGAAAAACCGCCATACCGGCAGCGACAACGGCATGATCACGGAAGGTTCTGGCCGCAAAGCCCCCATGCCGTTGGAGTCGAGCCGATCGAGGCGTCATTGGAACAGGCTGACCAGGGTGCGGATCAGGTGGCCGTCGTGGCGGTCGTCGACCCAGGTGACCGTCTCCAGGGCGCGGCCGTCGGCGCGGGCCTCCTTGCAGTACTGCAGCACGTCACCCGCGGCGGGCACGTCCGTGACCGCGAGGGCGCCGTCGGTCCGCAGCTTGTAGGCGGTGTCCTCGGCGTCGCGGACCGCCACCCGGCCGTCGTCGCCGCGCCGGGCGGCGACCGCGATCCGCCACCGCGACTTGATCACGATCATGCTGTCGTCCTGCTGGGTGACCTTGACGTTGCCGCGCAGCAGCGCGCGGCTCACCGCGTCGCCGTAGGCGAAGGCGAGCACCCGCTGCTCGCGGCGCGGGTCGGCGACCGACTCGATCCGCTGCCGCTGGTCGGGCGTCAGGCCGCCGAGCAGCGCGGCGAGCGCGCTGTCGGAGAGGCCGGCGACGACCGGGCCGAGGCGCTCGGTCGGGATCAGCGGAACCAGCCCGGCGGCGGCGTCCAGCGGTATGCCGCGCATCACCTCGAACAGGTGCTCCGGGCCGAGGGCCTGGATGAGGCTCCGGCGCGCCTCGGGGCGGATCGCCGGAATCAGCCGGATCAGGTCGGCGGGGCGCATCGCGGCGGTGACGATCGGCAGCCGGTCGGCGGGCATGGCCATCAGCAGGCCGGCCCCCGACTTGGGCGAAGAGCTGCGGATCATCGCGATGAGCTGGGTGACGGGCATCATCCCACCGGGTAACATCAGGCGTTCATAACATCGTCACCGGCAGCGGCAAATGGCCCGCGCGGCTCGGCTTGGCGAGCCGTCCAGCCGCCGTGCACGTGCATGATCCCTCCCGATCTGAGCGCCGTCGATGGGCTAGTGGCGGCCGCGTTGCCAGGGGCCGGTGATCACGCAGGTCACGCCCGGGTACTGCACGTTGATGAACAGGTACCGCCCGTCGGCGGTGAACGCGGCTCCGGCGAGTTCGCTGGCGCCGGTCGGGCCCGGCCGCGGGAAATCCTCCGGGTCCCAGTAGTGCAGGTCCAGCGGTGCGATCACCCGGGCCAGGTTGGCGATGCCGCCGGTCGGGGTGAGCACCCGCAGCCAGTTGTCGCCGCCGTCGGCGTCCTCTCCGTCGCCGTCCTCGGCCAGCAGGATCGTGCCGTCGGGGGCGACCGCGACCGTGTCGGGCTGGTTGAGGGTCCGCGGGTTCGGCGACTCGAACAGCAGCTGCAGCGTCCCGGTGTCGTGTCCGGTCGGGGTGTACCGCCACACCTGCCCGTTCTCGCCGTCGCCGGCCTCGCTGGCCACGAACGTGACCCCGCCGTTCGCCCAGGCCGAGCCCTCCAGGCCCAGGAAGCGGCAGCCGCCCTTGGCGCGGCCCTGCGAGTACACCGCGCCCGGGTTGTCCTCGGCGTCGGACGGGTCCGGCTCGTCGATGTCGACCCAGTGCGTGTCGAGCACCTCGCCGACGCGCTGGCCGGTGGCGGTGTCGTACTGCGGGTCACCCGTGACGGCGAGCATCTGCAGCCGGCCGCCCGCGGCCAGGTGACCGGGCCGGTTCGGCAGGAACCGGTAGAAACCGTCGCCGGGATCGCCGTTGTCCTCGGTCATGTAGACGATGCCGGTGCGCGGGTCGATCGGCGCGGTCTCGTGCTCGAAACGGCCCATCGCCTTCAGCGGCACCGGCGTCACCGGGCTGCGGGCGTCGGCCGGCACCTCGAACACGTAGCCGTGCGGCTGCTCGAAGCCCGCCCCCACGCCGTCGGTCGTCTCCTCGCACGACAGCCACGATCCCCACGGGGTCGGGGCGCCGCTGCAGTTGGACAGCGTGCCGTTGAGCACGAGAAAGCTCTCGAGCAGCTTTCCCGAGCCGATGTCGTACAGCGACGACGTGCATCCGGCCGGCGCCGCCCGGTCGTAGGCGTTGCGTGGCCCGAGCGCCCGCTGCCGCGCGCCCGGGATGTCCAGGTCGATCTCGTGGTTGCGGATGAGCCGGACCCGTCCCCGGCCGGCGTCGAAGACCGCCTGCCCGTCGTGGCAGCCGGGCGTGACCAGGCCGTCGCTCATCCGGGTGCCGGCGGCGCCGAACGTGCGGTAGGTGAACCCGGCGGGCAACGCCAGCTCCTTGCCGGCCGGGGCGAGGGGGCCGTACCCGTCGATCGCCGGCCGCCCGTATCCGGACCCCTGCGGCGGCGTGGCGCCCGCCGTACCGGCGCCGAGGAACGCTCCGCCGAGCCCTCCGCCGACGAGCCCGAGGCCGGTGACGGCCAGCACATCGCGCCTGTTCAATGCCATGACAACCTCGATTCGGCGGGGGGTGTGGTGATCGACAGGGTTGTCCGCAGGGGCGTGCAGATGGTGAACATCCCGCGAAGCACGCACGGCGTTTCGGCGGGCGAGACGTAAGGTGAGTCGGTGGAGGCGAGGTTCGCCGATCCCAGCGTGCTCATCCTGGCCAGCCTTGCCGGCGGCCCCAAACACGGGTGGGCGCTGATCAAGGACGTCGAGGAGATGGCCGGCACGCAGCTGGGGCCCGGCACGGTCTACGGCGTGCTGAGCCGGCTCGAGCGCGGCGGGCTTGTCGAGGCGCTGCCCACCGACGACCGCCGCCGGCCGTATCGGATCACCCCGGCGGGGGCCGCGGCGGTGCGCGCCTACCTGGAGCACCTGCGGCACGTGGCCACGGCCGGCCTGCGGCGCCTGGGCGGCCGCTGAGCGCCAGGGCCGGCCCGGTCGTGGCATGACGCGCCTACCTGGAGCACCTGCGGCACGTGGCCACGGCCGGCCTGCGGCGCCTGGGCGGCCGCTGAGCGCCGGGCCCGGCCCGGTCGTGGCATGACGCGCCTACCTGGAGCACCTGCGGCACGTGGCCACGGCCGGCCTGCGGCGCCTGGGCGGCCGCTGAGCGCCCGGCCCGGCCCGGTCGTGGCATGAATCGGGGAGACGTCCCGCGGCGGGGGCGGCCACGCTGGTCACATGGCGTACGCATACCAGCCGCAGCAGGCGTGGCAGCCCTACCCGGTCCGCACCACGGCCCCGATCTCCCTGCACATCGTGGCGATCTTCCAGTACCTCGGCGGCGTGCTCATGCTCGGCGTGGCCGCGCTGCTCGCCCTCGCACTCGCCGACATCGCCCCGCGGTGGGACCTCCACGCCGGCAACGATATGTTCACCACCCGGCCACAGGCGGTCACGACCGCGACGTACGTCGTCGTGGGTACCGTCGCTCTCTTCGGCATCATCGCGATCGCGCTCGGCCGCAAGCTGCAGCGCGGCCGCAACTGGGCCCGCCTGCTGCTCACCCTGCTCAACACGCTGAGCGTCGCCGGAGGTGTCTGGCAGGGGTACACCATCGGCGCCCCCTACGCGCAGACGCTGCTGTCGATCGCGTTCCCGCTGCTCTTCGTGATCCTGCTCAACACCCGCGCCGCCCGATCCTGGTGCCGGTACCGTACCTACTGAGTGGGTTAGAGTCCTTTTCGACGGGTCTGCATGGATGCGGGCCCCGCGAGGAGGGAGTTGCATGGTGCTACGCCGTCGCGTGCCTCGGCTCGCTCGGCTCGTCGCACTCGCCGCCGCGGCGGTGGTGACCGGGCTGAGCTTCGCCACGCCCGCCCAGGCGGTCGCGAACGGGACGCCCGTGCCGGAAGGGCGGTACCGCTTCGCGGTGAAGCTGACCATGACCGACATCCCCCGGCCGGACGGCAGCCACTACGACAGCGCCTGCTCGGCGGGTCTGGTGTCGCCGTGGTGGATCATCACGGCCGGGCACTGCTTCCACGACGTCAACCGAAACCCGATCTCCGGCCCGGTGCCGTATGCCACGACGGCCACCGTCGGGCGCGCGGACCTGTCCCACGACCACCTCGGCCACGTGGTCGACGTGGTGAGCGTGCAGCAGTCCCCGAGCAACGACATCGCCCTGGCGAAGCTCGCCCGGCCGGTGTACGACGTGGCGCCGCTGCGCCTGCCCCAAAAGGCCCCACAGGCCGGCGACGTGCTGCGCATCGCCGGCTGGGGTGCACTGTCCGATGTGGACGCCAAACCGGCCACGCACCTGCAGACCGGCCAGTTCAAGGTCGCAAGCGTCGCGGCCACCACGGTCGGCGTGCAGGGCTACCGCCCCGACCCCGACACCAGCGCCTGCCTCTACGACTCGGGCGCGCCCTACTTCGCCGAGCACGGCCCGATCGCCGTGCTCGTCTCGGTGGAGAGCAACGGTCCGGCCTGCCCGCACGCGCAGGTGGAGACCACCGCCCGGGTCGACGGGCTGACCGGCTGGATCCGCACCACCATCCGCTGACCGCGGACGGGCCGCGGCGGCATGACGGGGGGTACCCCATGCCGCCCGGCCCGGAGGACAATCGGGGCGTGCGGTTCGGCATCCTCGGCGCGACGCGGGCCTGGCGCGACGACGGCAGCGAGGTCCCGCTCGGCGGACCGGCCCGCCGGGCACTGCTCGCCCTGCTCCTGGTGCGGCCGGGCACGGCGGTCACCGTGGACAGCCTGTTGGAGGAGTTGTACTCCGGGAGCCCGCCCGGCGGCGCCGTCCACGCGCTGCAGTCCCAGGTGACCCGGCTGCGCCGGCTCCTCGGCGCCGCCGCGATCGAGCTGCTGCCCGCCGGATACCGGCTCGACGCCGGCCCCGGCGACGTCGATGCCGGGCGGTTCGAGCTCCTCGCCGGTCAGGGCCGTCAACACCTCGACGCCGCGCGCCCCGCCGAGGCGGCCGCGATCCTCGGCGACGCGCTCGCCCTGTGGCGCGGCACCGCGTTCGCCGACCTCCCCGACGCGGCCGGCGCCCGCGCGCACGCCCTCCGGCTCGAGGAACGCCGCCTCGCCGCCGTCGAGGACCGGCTGGCCGCCCGCATCGCGCTCGGCGAGCACGGCCCCGCCTCCGCCGAGCTGCGCGAGCTGGTCGCCCACCATCCCCTGCGGGAGCGCCTGCACGAGCTGCTCATGCGCGCCCTCGACGGCGCCGGCCGCCCGGCCGAGGCCCTCGCCGCCTACGAGTCGCTGCGCCGCACGCTCGCCGACGAGCTGGGCGCCGACCCGTCCTCCCGGCTCGCCACCGTCCACACCGGACTCCTGCGCGGCACCGTCCACACGGGACCCCTTACCGACGCCGTCCACACCGGACAGCCCGGCACCGTCCATACCGGACCGCTGCACGGCACCGCCACCGGCACCGTGCCGGCCCCGCTCACCAGCTTCGTCGGCCGGGACGACGACCTCCGCCGGGTCGCCGAGTTGCTGGACCGCGCCCGCCTGGTCACCCTGCACGGCCCCGGCGGCGTCGGCAAGACCCGGCTCTGCGTCGAGGCCGCCGCCCGGCGCACCGACGCCGTCTTCGTCCCGCTCGCCGCCCTGCGTCACCCCGCGGAGCTGCCGTCCGCGATCCTCTCCGCCCTCGGGCTGCGCGACGACGGCGCCATCCCGCCGCTCGAGCGCCTCGCCGCCGCCTTCGCCGGCCGCCCCGCCCTGCTCGTGCTCGACAACTGCGAACACCTGGTCCAGCCCGCCGCCGAGCTCGCCGAGCGGCTGCTGACCCGCTGCCCCGGCCTGCGGATCCTCGCCACCAGCCGCGAACCGCTCGGCGTCACCGGCGAGCACCTGTGGCCGGTCCGCCCGCTCGCCCCCGCCCCGGCGGCCCGCCTCTTCGCCGACCGCGCCCGGGCCGTCCGGCCCGACCTCGCGCCCGGCGCGGACACCGTCGCGCGAATCTGCCGCCTGCTCGACGGCCTGCCGCTGGCCATCGAGCTCGCGGCGGGACGGGTGCGCACCCTCGACCCGGACGCGCTCGCCGACCGCCTGACGGACCGGTTCGCGGCGCTGTCCCGCGGCAGCCGTACCGCCGAACCGCGCCACCGCACCCTCGAGGCCGCCGTCGCCTGGAGCTGGGACCTGCTGACCGCCGCCGAGCGGGCGGCCCTGCGCCGGCTGTCGGTGTTCGCGGGCGGCGCGGCCGCGCCGGCCGCCGCGGCCGTGTGCGCCGTCCCGGACGCCGCCGACGTCCTGGACGCCCTCGCGGACAAGTCGCTGCTGACCACGGCCGCGGGCCGCTACGGCATGCTGGAGACCGTGCGCGCTTTCGGCCGCCGCCGGCTGGCCGAGGCGGGGGAGGAGCCCGACGCCGCCCGCGCCCACGCCGAGTTCTTCGTGGAACTCGCCGGCGCCGCCGACCCGCACCTGCGCGGCGCCGACCAGCTGGCCTGGCTGCAGGTCCTCGACGCGGAGCAGGACAACCTGCGGGCCGCTCTGCGCTGGTCGGTCGCGGCCGGGGAGCCGGCGCAGGCCCTGCGACTGTTCGCCTTCCTCGCCATGTACTTCTGGATGAGCGGCACGCGCGAGCCGGCCGCCGCGCAGGCCGTGCTCCTGCTCGACCGGATCGGCACGCGACCGCCGCCGGGACTCTCCCAGGAGTACGCCATGTGCGCCCTGATCGCGGCGGGCAGTGTCACCGGCCGCACCGCCTGGCCCCGCCACCGCGCCGCCGTCGAGCGGATACTGTCCGATGTGGACCGCGCCGCGCACCCGTTCACCACGCTGCTGTGGTCGATGGCCGCCTACAGCGGCGACCCGGCCGCGGCCTACAGCGCGGGCCCACAGGCGGTCCTCGAACTCGCCGGCCGCGAACGGGACGCCCCCGACCCTTGGCAGGCCTCGGCGGCCCGGCTGGTCCGCGGCTTCCCGCAGCTGGTCCAGCACGGCCCGGCCGCCGCCGAGCGCGAGTTCACCGCCGCCGCCGAGTCCTTCCGGTCCCTCGGTGAGCGCTGGGGCGCGGCCATGGCCCTGGGCTCGCTCGCCGGCCTGGCCGACCTGCGCGGCGACCACGCGACCGCGGCCACCCTCGCCGGCGAGGCGGTCGAACTGACCCGCCGCCTCGGCGCCCAGGAGGACCTGTGCGACCTGCTGTGCGACCGCGCCGACTACGCGATGCGCTCCTCCGCCGCCTCCCGGCCGCCCGCGACCTCCGACCGCTCGGACGTTGACGGTGCCGGCTCTGACGGTGCCGGCTCTGACGGTGCCGGCTCTGACGGTGCCGGCTCTGACGGTGCCGGCTCTGACGGTGCCGGCTCTGACCGTTCGGACCTTGAGCGGGCGCGGACGGACTACGACGAGGCGGCGCGGCTCGCCGCCGGAGCCGGCCTGGCCGCCGCCCGCGGCGCGGCGCTGCGCGGACTGGCCGACACGGCCAGGCTGACCGGCGACCGGGACACGGCCCGCCGGCTCTACGACGAGGCGCTCGCCGACCTCGATCCGCACGGCGCCCGCAGCGCCGCCAACCGCGCCGCCGCCCTGCTCGGCCTCGGCCACCTCGCGGCGGCCGCTTTTGGTCCGGCAAAGGTCGGCGATGGTGTTCCGGGGCCCGGATTTGGTCCGCCGGAGGCTGGCTTCGGTCCGCCGGAGGCTGGCTTTGGTCCGGTGAAGGCTGGCTTCGGTTCGCCGGACGCTGGCTTTGGTCCGGTGGGGGCTGGCTTCGGTTCGGTGGAGGCTAGCTTTGGTCCGGCGGAGGCGGGTAGCGACCCGGTCGGCGCCCGCGAGCGCTACCGGCAGGCGGCCGAGGTGGCGGTTGCCGCCGGACTGCTCCCGTGGGCGGCGCGTGCCGTCGACGCCGTCGCGGGCCTCGCGTTGCGGGAGGGCGACCCGTCCGCGGCGGCGACGCTGCTCGGCGCGGCGACCGCACTGCGCGGAACGGCGGACACATCGGGCGACCCGGAGGCGGCACGCTGCGCCGCCGACGCCCGCCGGCGGCTGGGCGACGCGGCGTTCGCGGCGGCATACGACCGCGGCGCCTCGCTCGGCCACGCCGACGCCCTGCGGCTGGCCGGCGTGCCGGATTCCCTGGTCGCGGCATCCCTGGTCATCGCGCTGGGCCCCGGCGACGGGCGGCCGGGAGCGGGCCGAAGCGCCAACGTGGGCCGCCGCTGCGGCGAGCCTACTGCCGAGCGTGATGCAGACCGTCGATGAAGATGGCGACCATACGGGCGCTGCGCTCGTACCCTCTGATGGTGAGCGATAGCAATGACTACGTGAGGTTGCGGGAGACCTTCAACGAGGACGCCGCACGGTATGACCGTGCCCGCCCCCGATACCCGGTGCAGCTGTTTGATGATCTCGCTGCGGCCGGGGTAGCACCTGGGGCAAGAGTGCTGGAGATCGGCTGTGGCACCGGACAGGCGACCGTGCCCTTGGCCGAGCGGGGCTACCGCATCGTGGCTGTCGAGTTGGGCACGGACATGGCGGCTGTGGCTCGGCGAAATCTTGCCGCGTTCGACGCGGTGGAGGTCGTTACCGCGGCGTTCGAGCAGTGGCCCTTGCCCGGTGAACCGTTCGACGTGGTGTTCTGCGCTACCGCGTTTCACTGGATCGACCCCGCGGTGCGGGTGTCGAAGTCTGCTGACGCTTTGCGTCCCGGTGGCCTGCTGGCCACCGTCGGAACCCACCACATCGCCGGCGGCACTTGGACCGAGGCATTCTTCGTTGAGATCCAGAAGTGCTACGCGCGCTTCGATCCGTCGACCCCACCGGGCCTGCGTCTTGAGACGGCTCGTGACATCGTCGAAGACGATCGGGAGCTCACCTCGTCGGGGCGATTCGGGCCGGCGAAGTTCTACCGATACGAGTGGGAGCTGCCGTACTCGACAACTGACTACCTGGATCTGCTGTTGACCTACTCCGGACACCGTGCCTTGCCGGACGTGCGGCGGAGCGCACTGCTGAACTCCATCGCGCGGCTGATCGACATGGACTACGGGGGTCGAATTGTCAAGCGGTACCTGACCGAGCTGAGGATCGCCCAACGAGTCCGGTGAATCGCTCCGTGCCGTTGCCGAGTTCGTTCGGTGCCGGGCCGGATGGAGTCGCGACGTCGGCGAGTCGGTTGGCGAGGGCGGTCAGGGCCTCTCGGTCGCCGACGTCGGGTCGGCATCGGCATAGGCGGGTCGGTGCGGGCGGTGAGCGGATCGGTGTGTGCGCGGTGTGCGGGCGGTGAGCGGCCCGGCGCACGCTCACCGGCATGCATCCTCTCCACGGCCGCGACATCCTCATCTCCGGCGCCGGCATCGCCGGCCCCGCCCTCGCCTACTGGCTGCGCCGCCACGGCGCCGCACCGACCGTCGTCGAGCGTGCCCCGGCCCCGCGCCCGGGCGGGCACGCCGTCGACTTCCGCGGCGACGTCCACCTCGGCGTGCTGGCCCGGATGGGGCTGCTCGACGCCGTCGAACGGGCCCGGACCCCCGCCGCGCCGATGTACTACGTGGACGACCGCGGCCGCCGCCTCGGCCGCCTGCCCGACGACCAGACCGCCGGCGACCTGGAGATCCGCCGCGGTGACCTGGCCGAGATCCTGTGCGACGCCACCGCGGACGGCACACGGTACCTGTACGGCGACACGGTCGCCGCCCTGCGCGACGACGGCGCCGGGGTCACCGTGACGTTCGAGCACGCCGACCCGCGCACCTTCGACCTGGTGATCGGCGCCGACGGCCTGCACTCGCGGGTGCGCGAGCTGACCTTCGGCCCCGAACCGGCCCTCGTGCGGCACCTCGGCATGCACTGCGCCGTCTTCACCGCCCCCGACTTCGTGGGCCTCGACGGTGCCGGTCTGGTACACGCGGCCCCGGGCCGGGTCGCCGTCGTGCACCCCACGGCCACCGCCGGGCAGCTGCAGGCGCTGCTGTACTTCGCCGCGCCGCCCCTGCCGCACACCCGCGACGACCCGGGCGCCCTGCGGCGCGCCGTGGCCGAGGCGTTCGCCGGCGCCGGCTGGGAGATCCCGCGGCTGGTTGGCTCGCTGGAGGAGGCCGGTGACCTGTACGTCGAACCGATCGGCCAGGTGCACCTGGACCGCTGGTCCCGCGGCCGGGTAGCCCTGCTCGGCGACGCCGCCTGGTGCCCCTCGTCGCTGTCCGGCATGGGCACCGGCCTGGCGGTCGTCGGCGCATACGTCCTTGCCGGGGAACTGGCCGCGACCGGCGGCGCCCACGGACCGGCGTTCGCCGCCTACGAGCGGACCATGCGCCCCTATGCCGAGCGCTGCCAGCGGCTGGGCCGTACCGCGGCCGCCTGGATGGTGCCGCGGGGCCGGCTGTCCGCGTCGCTCATGCGCCTCAACGCCCGGCTCCTGCCCTACCTGCCCGGCAAGGACATGGCGGCCAAGGCGGCCCGCCGCACGGCGAGCGCCGTGTCGCTGCCCCGCTACGCCGAATGAGCCGCGCGGGGGCTACTTCGGCGTGGTGGGGGAGTCGAGCCAGGTGTTGATCAGCGCGGTGAAGTCCTTGCCCGTGTGCTGGTTGACGAACGCGATGAACGAGGCCCGGTCCTGGGTGGTGCCGCGGTTCTTCTGCGCCCAGTCGGTGGCGAGCGAGAAGAACGCGGCGTCGCCGATCTGCTTGCGGATCTGGTGCAGCATGAGCGCGGGGCAGACGTACACATTGGACTCGGCGAAGCTGTCGGCCTTCGGTTTGCCGGGCGGACCGAGTTGCTTGCGCAGCCGGGCGTCGACGCCGCGCGCCCAGTCCTCCCACTGCTTCGCGGTCACCTTGTCGCGCTCGTTGGTGTAGAGGTACTGGGCGTACTCCGCCCAGCCCTCGTTGAGCCAGAGGTCGTCCCAGTCCGCCGGGGTGACCGCGTCGCCGAACCACTGGTGGGCGTACTCGTGCAGCAGGTCCGCGTCGAAACCGCTCGTGAAGTTCGCGCCGCTGCCGTAGTCCGGCAGGCCCATGGTGATCATCTGCTGGGTCTCCATGCCCGACACCGACGGGACCATCACGACGCCGCCGCTGTCGAACGGGTACGGGCCGAAGCGCTGCTCGAGCCAGCTCAGGTACTGCGGCGACTTGCGCAGGTACGGCAGGGCCTTGTCGTCGGCGCCCGGGCGGTACCAGTAGGACAGCGCGATCCCGTGCGGTCCGCTCGCGGTCTCCTGCTTGTACTGCCCGACCGCGAGGGTGGTCAGGTAGCTGGCGACCGGCACGCTCGTCGTGTATCGAAAGGTATCGCCGTCGTGGCTCTTGGGTGTACCGCTGGCGATCGCCGTCCACCCGTCCGGCACGGTGACCGCGATGTCGTAGAGCGCCTTGTCCGACGGCTGGTCATTGACCGGGTACCAGGTCGACGCGCCGTACGGTTCCTGCATCGTCCACAGTGCACCGTCGTTGGTGACGGTGAGCCCGAGCGGCTCCACGTCGTCGCGGTGCGACGGCATCGGCACGGTCGCCGGCGTGCCGTGGTACTTGACGACCAGCTGCGCGGACGCGTCCTTGGCCAGCGAACCGTTGACGGTCAGTTTGGTGTCGGCGACCGTACCGCCCGCCGCCGCCCCGTTGAGCGTGACGCCGTCGAGCGTGTAGGCCTTCGAGAAGTCCAGCCTCACCTCGGCGACGTCGGCGGCGGCGCGCAGCTGGATCGTCGCCGTGCCGGTCAGGGTTTTGGTCTGCGGCGCCCAGGCCAGCTCCAGACCGTAATGGAGCACGTCGACGGCCGGGTTGCCGTAGCCCGGGTAGACCGGATCGGCCACCGGCGCCGACCGCCCGGCCGCCCACTGGCTGGAGTCCGGCCCGGCCGGGCTCGCGCTGGGCGGGTTGCTGGGCTGTGGTCCGCTTGCCGCCGGTTTCGGTTCACCACTGGTACACGCGCCGGTCAGCAGGGCGGCGCACAGGACGACCGGAAGCCATGATCGATACACGATGTGGAACCTACGGCATCCGGACCGCCCGCAATGCCCCATCGAGGACACCGACCCCAGGTGGCGGGCCGGCCGGACGGAGCGACATGCCGGCCGGGCGTGGTGGTGAGCGGTCCGGGGGTCGTTGGACCGTTTGCGACCGATACCTTGCGCCGTTGGCGCACAATCGCGAAGCGTGGTGTGGTGGCGCAAGGCACAGTGCCCCGTGCGGCCGGTCGAGCAGGAGTGGATCGAGCGTTCCATGGACTGGCTGCTGGCCGAGTTCGGCCGCGACCGGCTGCTCGGGCCGGTGGTGCTGCCCAACGACGACTGGTTCCCGGGTGCCTATCGTGGCACGGCGCGCGAGGTCGAGGTCCTGGTCGGCCGGCTCTGCGACCATATGGGCGTCGCGGCGGACCGAATCGAGATCGAGCATTTCTCGCCGGACATCGGCGTGGAGCTGACCGCGCACGTGCCACTCAGCGTCAGCGGCAGCGGTGCGGCTGGGCATCACCGGATGCGGGCCGGCCGTTCGGTCATCGCGATCCGCGAGGACCTCGCCGCCCGTCCGATGGAGCTCGTCGCCACCGTCGCGCACGAACTCGGCCACGCCCGGTTGCTCGCCGAGGGCCGGGTCGGTCCCGGCCGGGAGGACCACGAACCGCTCACCGACCTGCTCACGGTCTTCTTCGGTCTCGGCATCTTCGGCGCGAACGCCGCCTTCGACTTCTCCCGGGAGGTCCGCGGCGATTCGGTCTGGACCAGCACGAGCCGCCTGGGCTACCTCACCGAACCGATGTTCGGCTACGGTCTGGCCCGCTACGCCTGGCTCCGGGACGAACCGAATCCGGCGTGGGCCCGCTACCTCGACACCAACCCGCGCTCGTTCCTCAACCGGGGCCTGCGCTACCTCACCGAAACCGGCGGGGCCGGCGGCGGCACGCGCTGAGCCGGTGCGGTGCGGTGCGGGGCGGTGCGGGGCGGTGCGGGGCGGGGCGGTGCGGGGCGGGGCGGTGCGGGGCGGGGCGGTGGTCAACGGGGTGGGCGGGGCAGACTGGGTGCCGTGACGAGCGAGCTGACCCTGCTGCGCGAGGTCGCGTACCAAGGCCGCGAGGTGACCGGCGCCCGCCTGCACGACCTGCTCGCGCTGCTGGCCCGGGAGCTGCGGGCCGGGTGCAGCACCGGCTGGCTGGTCGACGGCGTCTGGCCGGACAAGCAGCCCGAGAACCCGGTCAAAGCCCTTCAGGTGCTGGTCTTCCGGGCCCGCGCTCAGCTCGGCTCCGACGTCATCGTCAGCACCCCGGCCGGCTACCGGCTCGCCCTCGGCGACGACCAGGTTGACGCGGCCGCCGTGCTGGTGCGGGCCGCGGCCAGCGCCCGCCACGCCCGGGCCGGGGACCACGCGGCGGCGCTCGCGCACGCCGAGGCCGGCCTGGCGCTGTGGGACGCACCGCCTGCCGGCGGTCGTCCGCCCCGCAGCGGTCCATCCCAAGGCCAGCCGCCGGACGACGGCGGAAGCACCGCAGCGCCAGGAACCGGAAGCACCACGGCGCGAGGCGGGGCCGCGGGCGACGGGGGGAGCGGGGCGCTGGCGGAGCTGCGGCGGGAGCGGGCCGCGACGTACCGGACCCTCGTGCGCGGCCGGGCCCTGGCGCTGGCGCGGCTGGGCCGGGCCGCCGAGGCCGGCGAGGCGTTGGCCGCGCTCGCCGCCGAGCGGCCGCTCGACGAGGAGGTGCTGGTCGAGCTGCTGCGCTGCGAGGCCGCGACCGCCGGCGCGGCGGCCGCGCTGGAGCGGTACGAGCAATACCGGCGGGCGCTGCGCGAGGAGCTCGGGACCGATCCCGGGCCGGCCGCGCGGGAGCTGCACCGGGGGCTGCTGCGCGGGCAGGCGCCGGCCGTGCGCCGCGGGGTGGTGCAGGAGCCCAACCCGCTGCTCGGCCGCGACGACGACATCGCCGCGGTCCTGGGCCTGCTGCGGACCGCGCGGGTCACGTCCGTGGTCGGCGCCGGTGGGCTGGGCAAGACGCGGCTGGCGCAGGCCGTGGCGCGGCGGGCCGAGCAGCCGGCCGTGCACTTCGTCCCGCTGGCGGGCGTGACGGGGGACGCCGACGTCGCGGCAGCGGTCGCGGCGGTGCTGGGCGTGGGCGAGGCGGCGCCCGACGAGATCGCCAAGACGCTGGGCGGCGGGCCGGCCCTGCTGGTGCTGGACAACTGCGAGCACGTCCTGGCGGGCGCGGCCGAGCTGGTCGGGGCGCTGGTGGCGCTGACCGCGCAGCTGCGCGTGCTGACCACCGGCCGGGCGCCGCTCGGGCTCAGTTCCGAGTGGGTGTATCCGCTGCCCGAGCTCGACCTGCCCACCGCCGTCGAGCTGTTCCGCCAGCGGGCCCGCGCGGCCCGGCCACGGCTGGAGCTCGACGCCGGCGAGGTGGAGCGGCTGTGTGCGCGGCTCGACGGGCTGCCGCTCGCCGTGGAGCTGGCGGCGGCCCGGACCCGGGTGATGTCGGTCGCCGAGATCGGGCGCGGGCTGGGGGACCGGTTCGCGCTGCTGCGCGGTGGGGCCCGCGACGCACCCGAGCGGCACCACACGCTGCACGCCGTCGTCGACTGGAGCTGGAACCTGCTCGACGACGAGGGGCAGGCGGCGATGCGGGCGCTGTCGCTGTGCCCGGGCGGGTTCACCGCGGAGACGGCCGCGCGGCTGTGTCACACCGAGGATGCGGTACCGCTGGTGGAGCGCCTGGTGAACCATTCGCTGCTGCAGGTCGCCGACACCCCGGCCGGCACCCGGTTCCGGATGCTGGAAACGGTTCGCGCGTTCGGCGCCGAGCGGCGGGACGCGGCCGGCGAGACCGCGGCCGCCGAGGACCGCATGCTGGGCTGGGCCCGCGAATTCGGCCTGGCGCACCACGCCGCGCTGCTCGGGCCCGTCCCGGCCCCGGCGGTCAAGGTTGTCCGGGCCGAGCAGGACAACCTCGTGTTCGCGCTGCGGCTCGCCCTGGCCCGCGGCGACCGGCCGGCCGCCGCCGCGACCGCCGCGGTGCTGGCCAGCCTGTGGGTCATCGAGTCCAGCCAGACCCGGCTGCCGATCCTGGGCGAGACCGCCGCGCTGCTGGCCCACTACCGGCCCGAACCGGACCTGGTCGAGGCGACCCGGACCGCGGCCACGCTGCTCACCGCGATGACCTACATCCTGTCCGGGCCGCGCCCGACCCGCTCCCTGGTGACCCTGCGCCGGCTGCCGCCCGCGCCGCCGGACACCGTCGTGCGCGCGGCCGCCGTCGTGCTGCTGCGCACCCGGGACGTGCTCGCGCCGGGCCACACCTACCTCGCGGAGCTGTGCGAGCGGGCCGAGCCGCTGCTGGCCGGGGTGGCACGGGCGTTCGCCAGCTTCGTGTACGAGAACGAGGGCGATCAGGAGGGCGCGCTCGCCGCCGCCGAGCGCCTGCTGGAGCTGACCGGGGCCGGCGGCGGTACCCCGTGGACGACGGTCCTCGCCCACTCCCGCATCGGCGAGCTGTGCCTGGCGCTCGAGCGCCCCGACGAGGCCCGCCGCCACTTCCGGGCCGCGCTGGGCGTGCTGGAGGCGCTGGAGCTGCGCATCGGCACGCTGCAGCTGGAGTGGGCGATCGCCCTGGCCAGCCTGCAGACCGGCGCGCTGGACGAGGCCGAGCACTGGCTGGACCGGGCCACCCTCGGCACGAGCGACGAGCAGATCGGCAGCGTCCTGCTCGATCTCGGCGCCCGCGCCGAGATCCGGCTCTCCCGCGGCGACGTCGAGGCCGGGCTGCACCTGTGGCGGCGGGCGGTGGAGCGCATCCGCACCGGTGAGACTCCGGGGTACCGTCCGGAGCCGCCCGGCTTCGCCCCCGAGGCCCTGGAGGCGCAGTCGGCGACGGTGGTCGCCCACGCCCGGCATGGCCGCCTCGACCTCGTCGCCGACGTGGTCGCGGAGCTTGCGGGCAAGCTGGAGACGCTGCTGGCGCGGCCGATGCCGCACCGGCCGGTGTATCTCGTGGAGTTCCCGGTCTGCGGCGTCATGCTGCTCGCCCTGGCCATGGCCGGCCTGGACCGCGCGCCGGCCGCCGCGGCCCGGATGGTCGCCATGGCGGAGCGGATGCGCTACCTGCGCGGCTTCCAGCCCACGCTGTCCTCCGCCCGGGCCCGGGCCGCCGCGGAAACGGCCGACGGGCCGGCGTACGCCGAGGCGGTCGAGTCGTACGCCCGCCTGGATCCGCCGGCCCTGCGCGCGCAGGCCCTGGAGCTCGTCCGCACCCGTGCGGGCCGCTAACGGCGCTCGTAGAGGGCGCGGGCCCACCAGGAGCCGCCGGCCGCGATCGCCACGCACCAGGCGACCGCCTGCCAGCCGCTCGTGCCGATCGGCGTGCCCAGCAGCAGCCCGCGCAGCGTCTCGGTGATCGGGGTGAACGGCTGGTACTCCGCGAACCAGCGCAGCCCCACCGGCAACGAGGCGGCCGGCACGAACCCGCTGCCCAGGAACGGCAGCAGCATCAGCGGCATCGGCAGGTTGCTGGCCGTCTCGACGCTCCTGGTCACCAGCCCCAGCGCGACGGCCAGCCAGATCAGCGCCAGCGCCACCAGCGCCAGCAGGCCGGCCACGCCGAGCCAGCGCAGCGGGCCCGCGTCCGGGCGGAAACCCAGCAGCACCGCCACGCCGACGACCACGGCCATCGCCACCAGCGTCTGCAGCAGGCTGCCGGCCACGTGCCCGGTCAGCACCGCGGAGCGCCGGATCGCCATGGTGCGGAACCGGGCGATGATGCCCTCGGTCATGTCCGTGGCGACCGAGATCGCGGTGGTCTGGGCGGCGCCGGCCGCCGTCATCAGCAGGATGCCGGGCGTGACGTACCGCAGGTACTCGGCCCGCCCGCCGGCGCCGCCGATGCCGTCGCCCAGCGTGCCGCCGAAGACGTAGACGAACAGCAGCAGGAACACGATCGGGGTGCCGACCAGCGCGACCGGCAGCGTGGGGTACCGCGAAATGTGCAGCAGATTGCGGCGGACCATGGTCAGCGAGTCGCTCATCGTGCCTGCTCCAGCGTCGTGAGGGCGAGGAATACGTCGTCGAGGTCGGGTGTGTGGACAGCCATGGTGGTGGGCTCCACGCCGGCGGCGTCGAGCCGGTCGAGCAGGGCCCGCAGCGTGTGCACGCCGCCGTCGCCGGGCACCTGCAGGGTCATCGCATCGGGGTCGGTGATCTCGCCGCCGAGCGCCACCGCGGCCGTGCCCAGCGCCGCCGGGTCGGCGAACTGCAGCGTCACGTGCCCGCCCGGCACCAGCCGCTTGAGCTCCTCCGGCGTGCCGTCGGCGACGATCCGGCCGCGGTCGAGCACCGCGATGCGCCCGGCGAGCTGGTCGGCCTCCTCCAGGTACTGCGTGGTGAGGAAGATCGTCACCCCGCCGGCGACGAGCTCGCGCACCACGTCCCACATCGCCCGCCGGCTGCGCGGGTCGAGCCCGGTGGTCGGCTCGTCGAGGAACACCAGCTCGGGCTTGCCGACGAGCCCCATCGCCAGGTCCAGCCGGCGCAGCATGCCGCCGGAGTAGGTGCCGGCCCGCCGCCGCGCCGCGTCGGCCAGCCCGAACTGCTCCAGCAGCTGCGCGGCCCGCCGCCGCCCGGCCCGGCCCAGGTGGTGCAGGTCGGCCATGAGCCGCAGGTTCTCCTCGCCGGTGAGCAGCTTGTCCACCGCCGAGAACTGGCCGGTCACGCCGATCGCCCGGCGTACCGCGGCGGCCTCGCGCACCGGGTCGTGCCCGGCAACGCGGATCCGCCCGGCGTCGGCGCGGCACAGCGTCGACAGGATGCGCACGGTCGTGGTCTTGCCGGCCCCGTTCGGCCCGAGCAGCGCGAAGACGGTCCCCGCGGCGACGTCGAGGTCGACGCCGTCGAGGACGACCTGTGTGCCGTACGACTTGCGCAGCCCGGTCACCGAGACCGCCGATGTCTGCGTTGTCACGTCTCCTCCTCCGGATGGGCCGCCCGTTCCGCGACCCGCCGGCAGCCTGCGGTGCCGCGGACTCAGCGCGGCTTCACGCCGGTTTCACACCGCCGGCCCGGTGTCGGTGTGACGACATCGCCGCAGGTGAACGGGGGCATGGCGGGCCTGCGTGTCTCTGGCTGTCCGGCGGCGAAGGGCGCCGCGGGCTTCACCTGATGGGGAGTACCAGATGGGCATCTTCAAAGGCATCGCGACGCTGACCGTCGGTGCGCTCGCGGGCGCGGCCATCTTCGCCGGTGTCAACGCGGTGCGTGGCGCCGGCGAGGACGCGCCGGCCTTCGACAAGGTGGGCGACTACACCTCGACCGCCAAGAACGTCGTGCGGTTCAAGCTGGCGCCGAGCAACGACAAGCTGGCGCAGTGCATGCCGAAGGTCAAGGTCGACGTGGCCGTCGCGCTGGAGACCGACAAGACCGGCCGGGACGTGTTCGACGTGACGATGACCGGCGCGCCGCCGAAGACGTCGTTCACGGTGTTCCTGCTCGAGGTCCCGGGCGCGCCGTTCGGCGCCGCGGAGTACATCGGCGACGTGAACACCGACCAGCACGGCAAGGGCAAGGCCGAGTTCAAGCTCATTGTCGAGGAGGCGTTCTCCTCCACGATCGTGGGCAAGGACCGGGTCCGCAAGGAGCTCAACCACGTGGGCATGTGGTTCGCCGACCCGAAGGACGACGACTTCTGCCTCGGCGCGAACAGCCCGGTGACGCCGTTCGACGGCGACAACGAGGCGGGCGTGCAGGCGTTCAACTCGGCGCCGTCGCTGCCGAAGGCCCCGCTGCCCTAAACCCTCCCGCGACCCGGAAATGCCGGATAAGCCAGGCTTATCCGGCATTTTGCCGCTATAGCCGCCGAGAGATAGCCGATCAACGTGATAGGTTATCTATGTGTCGATCGACGCTCTGCCGGTGCCGGCCGCGGTGGTCCAGGTCCGGCATCCGTGGCGCCGGCTGCTGGCCGACCGCTGGGCGATGGCGGGGGCGGCCGTCGTCGCCGTGCTGCTCGTCGTGGCCGCCGCGGCGCCCGCGATCTGCGCGGCCGAGGGGCACGACCCCTACACCTACGACCTCGACGCGCTGTCCGACCTCGGCGCGCCGGCCGGCTTCGGCGGTGGCATCGGCGCCGGGCACTGGTTCGGCGTGGAGCCGGTGACCGGGCGCGACCTGTTCGCCATCGTGGTGCACGGCGCCCGCACCTCGCTGCTCGTCGGGATCAGCGCGACCGTCCTGTCGGTGCTGCTCGGCGTCGTCATCGGCGCCACCGCGGGGTATTTCGGCGGCTGGTACGACCGGGTGGTCGGCCGGGTCGTCGACGTGCTGCTCGCCTTCCCCTGGCTGGTGTTCGTCATCGCGCTGGGCGCGATCGCCCCGGCCTCGGTGCCCCGGCCGGTGCTGCTCGTCGGCGCGCTCGCGCTGCTGTTCGGCTGGCCGTCGATCGCCCGGGTGGTCCGCGGCCAGACCATGGCGCTGCGGCGGCGCACCTTCGTCGTGGCCGCCACCGCGATGGGCGCCGGCCCCCGGCACGTGCTGGTGCGCCAGATCCTGCCCCACCTATCGGCGACCGTCATCGTCTACGCCACGATCCGCGTCCCGGGCATGATCGGCGCCGAGGCGGCGCTGTCGTTCCTCGGCGTCGGCGTGCCGCCGCCGACCCCGGCCTGGGGCCGCTCGATCGGCGACGCGATCGCCTGGGTGCACACCGACCCGATGTATCTCGCCTTCCCCGGCGCCGCCCTGTTCCTCACCACGCTCGCCTTCAACCTGCTCGGCGACGGGCTGCGCGACGCCTTCGACCCGCGCTCCGCGGCGCTGGCCCGATGAGCGCGCTGCGCGTCGTCGCCGGCCGGCTGCTGGCCATGGTCGTGACGCTGCTCGTGGTCAGCCTGATCACCTACGCCGTGTTCTACCTGCTGCCGTCCGACCCGGCGCAGCTGTCCTGCGGCCGGCCGTGCACCCCGCAGCGGCTCGCCGACGCCCGCGCCTTCATGGGCTTCGACGAGCCGTGGTGGCGGCAGTATCTGGACTTCCTGGCCGGGCTCGCGGCCGGGCGCACGTTCGGCGAGGGGGCCGCCGCGGTGCACTGCGCCGCGCCCTGCTTCGGCTACTCGTTCCGGCTCAACGAGCCGGTCACCCAGCTCGTGCTCGACCGGATCCCGGTCACCTTCTCCATCGCGATCGGCGCCGCCGTGCTGTGGATGCTCCTCGGCGTCGGCGCGGGGGTGGCCGCCGCCGTGCGCCGCGGCAAGCTGACCGACCGGGTGGCGATGGCCGCCGCGACCATCGGCGTCTCCGCGCCGAGCTACCTCGTCGCGCTGCTGGGCATCCTGCTGTTCGGGTTCACCCTGAACATGGTTCCGGTCGGTGGGTACGTGCCGCTCACCGAGAATCCGGTGCAGTGGCTGTGGCACCTGGTCCTGCCGTGGTGCGTGCTCGCCCTGATCACCGCCGCGGTGTTCGCCCGGCTCACCCGCGCCCAGATGCTCGAGGTCCTCGGCGAGGACTACATCCGCACCGCCCGGGCCAAGGGCCTGCGGGAGCGGCGGGTGGTCGGCCGGCACGCGCTGCGCAACGTGCTCATCCCGGTGGTCACCGTCTTCGGGCTCGACCTGGGCATGCTGCTCGGCGGCGCGATCATCACCGAGCGGGTGTTCAGCATGCCCGGCCTCGGCGCCCTGCTGCTCGAGGCGGTCGGCACCATCGACCTGCCGCTGATCGTCGGCATCACGCTCTTCTCCGCCTTCCTGATCATCCTCGCCAACGCGCTCGTCGACCTCGTCTACGGCGTGCTGGACCCGAGGGTCACGCGCTGAACGCCAACGAAAGGACCATCGTGAAGCACAGATCGGCGGCCCCGGGCACCGTCGCACTCGCCGCGCTGCTCGCCCTGGCCGGCTGCAACGCCAACCCGGAGGGCGCGGGCACCGGCGGGTCGCAGCCGGCCGGCGGCACCGCGAAGGGCGGCACGCTGACCATCCTCACCTCGGTCAGCGACCAGCAGTTCGACCCGGCCAAGAGCCAGAACCTGGCCATCACCACGCTCGGGCTGGTCCTGCGGCGGCTCACCACCTGGGACGTCCAGCCCGGCAAGCCGGCCCAGGTCGTGCCCGACCTGGCCACCGACACCGGCCGCACCACCGACGGCGGCAAGACCTGGACCTACACGCTCAAGGACGGCCTCAGGTACGCCGACGGCACCCCGATCACCGCCGCCGACGTCAAGTACGGCGTGGAGCGCTCGTTCGCCCCCGAGCTGTCCGGCGGCCTCGGCTACCACAAGGGCCTGCTGGAGGGCGGCGCCGGCTACAAGGGGCCGTACACGGGCGGCGAGCTGGCCTCGATCGAGGTCCCCGACGCGCGCACCGTCGTGTTCCACCTCAAGACCGCCTACGGCGACTGGCCCTGGATCGCGTCCATGCCGGCCTTCACGCCCGTGCCGAAGGCCAAGGACGATCCGAAGGTGTACTCCCAGAAGCCCGTCGCGTCCGGGCCGTACCAGGTCGAGGACTACCAGCAGGGCAAGGCGGTCCGCCTGGTGCGCAACCCGAGCTGGGACCAGGCCACCGACCCGGTCCGCACCGCCGGCCCGGACCGGATCGTCATCCAGCTCGCCCAGGACACCACGGTCCAGGCGCAGCGGCTCATCGCCGACTCCGGCGACGACCGCAACGCCTTCGGCGCCGGCTTCGTCCCGCCCGCCCAGCTCGCCCAGATCGAGCAGAACCCGGCCGCCAAGGCCCGGCTGGTGACCTCCGACGCCGGCGCCCTGGCGTACCTCGCCATCAACACCCGCCGCGGCCCGCTGCAGGACCTGCGGGTGCGCCAGGCCATCGCCTACGCCGTGGACAAGCGCGCCTTCCAGGTCTCTGCCGGCGGCGCCATCGGCGGCGACCTCGCCAGCACCCTCATCACCCCCGGCATCGCCGGGCGGGCCGAGTACGACCTCTACCCGGCCGGGCCCTCCGGCGACGTCGCCAAGGCCAAGCAGCTGCTCGCCGACGCCGGCCAGAGCACCGTGAGCCTCACCCTGCTGTCCCGCAACGACCAGCCGCACCTGGCCCAGTCCCAGGCGATCCAGCAGGGCCTGCAGCGGGCCGGCATCACGGTCACCATCAAGCCCGTCGACGACACCGCCTGGGAGGCCGAGGTCACCGGCGACCGCGGCGACTACGACCTCACCGTGAGCAGCTGGCAGCCCGACTTCCCCAGCGCCAACGGCAACATCCAGCCGCTCTTCGCCACCAGCGAGATCGCCGGGGGCGGCTACAACATCTCCCGCTACTCGCAGCCGGAGGTCGACGACCTCATCAACCGGGCCACCGCCGAGACCGACCAGGCCAAGGCCCAGCAGCTGTGGGCGCAGGCCGACAAGCGCATCATGCAGGACGCCCCGGTCGTGCCGCTCATCTATACGAAGAACTCGTTCCTGCACGGCTCCAACGTGCGCAACTTCTTCGTCGCGGCGTTCCCGGCCTACCCCAACTACCTCAAAGTGTCGCTGCAGCAGGGATGAGCGACCCGCTGCTCACGGTGACCGGCCTGGCCGTCGCGTTCGACGTCGACGGCCGCACCCACGAGGCCGTCCGCGGCGTGGCCTTCGAGCTGCGCCGCGGGCGGGTCCTCGCCCTCGTCGGCGAGTCCGGCTCCGGCAAGAGCGTCACCGCGCTGGCCGCCCTCGGCCTGCTGCCGGGCACCGCCCGGGTGACCGGCAGCATCACGCTGTCCGGCACGCAGCTCGTCGGCGCGCCGCCGGCCGTGCTGCGCCAGGTGCGCGGCGGCCGCATCGGCACCGTCTTCCAGGAGCCGATGAGCGCGCTGAACCCGGTGTTCACCGTCGGCGACCAGATCGCCGAGGCCATCCGCGCCCACCGCGACCTGCCCCGCACCGCCGCCGCGGACCGGGTGCGCGAGCTGCTGGCCACCGCCGGCCTCGACGACCCGCGCCGGGTCGCCCGGTCCTACCCGCACGAGCTGTCCGGCGGGCAGCTGCAGCGGGCGATGATCGCGATGGCGATCAGCTGCGACCCGGACCTGATCATCGCCGACGAGCCCACCACCGCCCTCGACGTCACCGTCCAGGCCGGCATCCTCGAGCTGCTGCGCGACCTGCGCGCCCGGCTCGGCACGGCGGTGCTGCTCATCACCCACGACATGGGCGTGGTGGCGGACCTTGCCGACGATGTGGTGGTACTCCACGCAGGCCGGGTGGTCGAGGAGGCCCCCGCCGACCGCCTGTTCGCCGCGCCCGCCCACGAGCACACCCGAGCACTGCTCGGCGCCGTCCCGCGCCTGCCCGCGCTCGGCGAACCCCCGCCGCTCCCGCCGCCGGCCCCGGCCCGGCCGCCGGCCGTCACCGTCCGCGACCTCGTCGTCGACTACCCCGCCCGGGGCCGCCGGGTGCGCGCGGTCGACGGCGTCTCGCTGCACATCGACCCCGGCGAGGTCCTCGGCCTCGTCGGCGAGTCCGGCTCCGGCAAGTCGACCATCGGCCGCGCCCTGGCCGCCCTGGCCCCGGTGACCGCCGGCACGGTCGGCGTCGACGGCGTCGCCGTCGGCCCCGGCCGCACCACCCGCCGCCGCGACCTGCGCGCCGTCCGGTCCCGCATCGGCATCGTCTTCCAGGACCCGGCCTCGTCGCTCAACCCGCGCTGGACGGCCGGCGCCAGCATCGCCGAACCCCTGGCGCTGCACACCGGCCTGCCCCGCGCCGAGCGCCGCCGCCGCGCCACCGAGCTCCTCGCCGCCGTCGGCCTGCCGGCGGACGTGCACGAGCGCTATCCGCACGAGATGTCCGGCGGCCAGCGGCAGCGGGTCGCCATCGCCCGCGCCGTCGCCCTGCGCCCGGCCCTGCTCATCGCCGACGAGCCGACCAGCGCGCTGGACGTCTCCGTCCAGGCCCGCATCCTGGAGCTGATCCGGCGGGTACAGGCCGACCTGGGCTTCGCCTGCCTGTTCATCAGCCACGACCTGGCCGTCATCGAGCGCGTCGCCGACCGCGTGGCCGTCCTGCACCGCGGCCGGATCGTGGAGGAGGGCCCGGCCGCGACCCTCCTCCGCGCGCCCGAGCATCCCTACACCGCCCGCCTGCTCGCCGCCGTGCCGGTCGCCGACCCCGCCGAACAGGCCACCCGCCGCGCGGCGTGGCGCCGCCTGGCCATCCCCCACGAGGCAACCGGCGAACGCGTGTGACCCGGCGGGTCATCCGGCGCGGGGGATGGGCGGGGGTAGCGGGCGTTCGATCCTGGGACTGAGGGGATTAACCCGTGCCCGATCCGGGCGGGTGAAACGTTTGCCGGGGAGGTGGACGATGGCTGGGCAATGGCTCGGCACCGTGGTGTTGGGGACGGTGTGGTTCATGGTGGTGTTCGCCTGGGTGTGGCTGATGGTGAGCATCCTGAACGACCTGTTCCGCGACCCGTCGATGCCGGGCTGGGGCAAAGCGGTGTGGACGCTGGGATTGATCGTGTTCCCGTGGATCGGCGCGCTGGTGTACCTGATCGCGCGCGGCCGGTCGATGAACGAGCGGGCGGCGCAGCGGGCCCGGCGCCAGGAGGCCGAGGTCCGTCAGTACATCCGCGAGGCCGCGGGAACCGGCGCGACGGCGAGTCCGGCGGACGAGCTGGCCAAGCTCGCCGCGTTGCACGACCGCAAGGTGCTCAATGACGCCGAGTACGAGCGGGCGCGGTCGGCCGTGCTCGGCGCGAACGGTGGACTGGCCCGGCCGCGGGCCTGACCGAGCCGGGAGGTGAGCGGGATGAGCGTAATCGGGCATCCGCGTGCGGGGACCGCCCGGCGGGAGCCGATGGCGGTGCCGACGTGGCAGCTGCTGGCCGTCGGGGTCGTGACGGCCCTGTTCGGTGTGGCGGTGCTGGCCTGGCCGGGCGAGACGCTGCGGCTGCTGGGCCTGCTGGTCGGGTTGTGGCTGCTGGTGACCGGCGTGACCCGGCTGATCGCCGTGTTCCGCAAGGCGGAGGGCGACAACCTGATGCACCGCATGGTCGACGGCGTGGTCGGGGTGGTGCTGGTGGCCATCGGCGTCACCTGCGTGCGCGACACGGCGCTGGGAGTGGCGACGCTGTCGGCGCTGATCGGGCTGGCCTGGCTGCTGAGCGGGTTCGCCGGGGTGCTGCTGGGCGTCCTCGTCCACGGCCGGGCGAGAGGCTGGCTGATCGGGGTCGGCATCGCCTCGATCGCGGCCGGCGTGCTGTTCCTGGTCTGGCCGGGCCTGTCGTTGCAGGTGCTGGTGCTGCTCAGCGGGATCATCGCGATCGTGCTCGGCGCCGTCGAGGTGGTGGTGGCCGTGCAGGCGCGGCGGCATGGCCGCCGGGCGCTGCTCCGGCCCGGCTGACCGTCTGCGGGTCAGGCGCCGGCGACCGGGCCGGACGGGCGGCGGGTCGCCTGCCACCATCGGCGGGCGATCGCCGCCAACGGCGGGGCGAGGAAGACGCCGCACAGCCCGCCGAGGGCGGCGCCGATGACGGTGGCGGCGAGCACCGTCACCGGGTGCAGGTCCAGCGCGCGGCCGAAGACGTACGGGCGCAGGACGCACTCCAGCACGTTCTGCGTGATCAGCACGATCCCGGTCATCCACAGGGCGGTCTCGGCGCCGCCGTCGCCCAGGGCCAGCACGATCACGAAGACGCCGGAGATCCAGGCGCCGAGGTACGGCACGTAGGCCGCGACGAACGTGATGACGGCGATCGTGAACAGGAACGGCAGGCGGAGCACGGCCGCGCCGAGCGTGATCACGACGGCGTCCATGGCGGCCACCACGCTGGTGCCGACGACGTACCGGCGCAGCCGTACCGCCGCATCGTGCAGCAGCGGCACCGGGTCCAGCCCGGGCCGGGTGGTCAGCCGCCGGGCCGCGCGTTCGGCGAAGCGCGGGCCGTCGCGCAGCACGTAGTACGACAGGTAGACACCGACGAGCACACCCACCGCGAGCTGCCCGGCGATCACGACGCCGTTGACCAGCACGGAACCGGCGCCCAGCAACGCGGTGCGCCAGGTCGAGGACTGCAGGGCCGCGCGGACCGGGTCGATACCGATCGCCGCGCGCAGCGACGCACCGGCGTGGGCGGCCGCCGGTTGCCACTGCGACGCCTGGGCCGCCACCACCGCCAGCAGCAGGACCACGACACCGCCGAGCAGCAGCGGCGGGACCAGGGCGCCCAGCAGCGCCGACAGGGCCGCGGAGCAGCCGCGCCGCCGCAGTGCCTCGGCGACGGGGTGCAGCGTCACCGCGGCGACGACCACGACCAGCAGCGGGGCGAGCAGCGGCACCACGACCCCGACCGCCGTCGCCAGCAGGGCCACCCCGGCGACCAGCCCCACGACCCACCAGCCGAGGCGGCCCAACCGGGCCATCCGCGCGTCACCGTCAGCGTGCGACGCTGGGGTCACTTGCCTTCCGGCGTGCGGGCACGCTCGCGCCCGCGCTCGGCCGACTGGCCCGCGGAGCCGGACTCGAGCATGTTCATGATTTTCGGGGCCAGCGCCGCGGCGAGCGTGGGGGCCAGCGCCTCCGCGAGCGCGTCGGCCAGCGCCTCGGCGACGAGCACCCGTTCCAGCATCGAGGCCTTGCCCTTGCCGAGCATCGGCGCGCCGGACAGCACCGCGTCCAGCAGCGGCGCCGCGGACGTGCGGCTGCGGGCGGCGACCTGGCTGCCCGCCTCGTCGAGGATGCTACGGATCGCCTCGTCGATCAGCGACTCGATCGGGTCGGTGGACTCCTGTGGTTTGTTTCCGGGTTGCTCTGGCGTTCGTTCGGCCACGGTGACCTACTCCTTGCTGTGTCGGCGACGCCCCCGGCCCGCCACGGGCCGGGGACGGGTCATGAGGTGTCTCAGCGCTGCGAGAGCAGCGCGGCGGCCATGAGCGGGTGTTCCACGATGTTCTCGCCCCGGCGGCGGCGACCGGCGAGCGCCATGAGCAGCAGCGGGTGCTCGATGCCCTCTTCCTCCTCCGCCCCGCGCCGGCTCATCAGCGCGGCGAGCAGCAGCGGGTGCTCGAAGATGCCCCGGCCTTCGCGGCGGCGGCGCATGAGCGCGGCGAGCAGCAGCGGGTGCTCGATGCCCTCCTCTTCCTCCTCCTGACGGCGGCTCATCAGCGCGGCGAGCAGGAGCGGGTGTTCGGCGATGCCACCCTCCTCCTGACGGCGGCGCATGAGCGCGGCCAGCAGCAGGGGATGCTCCACCATGCTCTCCCCACGCTCCCTGCGGCGCGCGAGCAACGCCGTCAGCAGCAGCGGAGAGATCCCCTGCTCCTCACCCTCGCGTTGCTGCGCCTCGGCTTTGCCCCGTTCGGCGGTACCTGCGGTCATCGTCTTACCTCCTGTGCGAGCCGGGCCGGCATCCGCCGACCCGGTCCGGTCCGGAATCACGTCTTCCCGAATCACCGTGACTGATCGCGAACGTCCACGCGTCACCTGCGCGTGATGACCGTCGCTGGCCAGGCCCCCGGACATCGATGCGCGCACCACGTGCCCGCCCGCCACATCCGTCCGGGGTCATGCCGGCTTGGCGTATGAGGTGGCCGGCGCCTGACGTGGTGGTTGCTGTCCGGGGGCAGGTGGCGGCCACCGCGGCCGGGCGTTCGCTGGCGCCGCCGGTCGGGCAGGGCGGTCGACCCCGGGACGGGCGTTCGCCGGCCGCCGGTGGGGCAGGGGCGGTCGACCCCGGGCCGGTCGTTCGCCGGCCGCCGGTGGGGCAGGGCGGTCGACCGCGGGACGGGCGTCGCGCCTGTTCGCCCGTTGGGCGAGCATGCGATCGGTGTGGCCGGGCGGACGTATGTCTCCGTGATCATGATGCCCGTCGTGACCGCACACGGGTTTGCCATGATCCCGGAGACTTTCGGTACACGGGTGTACATGGACACTCCGTGATCATGAAAAACCCTTGGTGCCGGCGGTGGTTCGGCATGATCGCGGAGACTTCCGGTCGGTGCGCCGCGCTCTGCGGCGTGCAGCGCCGACCCTGCCGGTGCGCGGGTGGCGCCGGCCGGCCGCGGAGTGCGTCGGCCCCGGTTCGGCACCGCGGCTGCGGCGACCCGGCGTCGCGGGCGGTGCAGGTCAGCGGCGAACCGCCAGGTGCTCGTGGTTCCGATGCGCTATGGCCGCGGCGATGAACTGCCAGGAGACGTGCCGGTTGTTCCAATGGTTCGGGTAGAGGTCGGCCAGCGGCGTACCGTTTCGCGCGAAACGGTTCAGCGAGTCCTTCGACAGGTCCAAATGGTACGGGTCGTCGCGGCACCAGCCGTTGGGGTCGCCGCACGAGTCGGCGACGAGCATGTCCAGGGTGCCGTCGTTGTAGGCGTCGGCGGTCCACGAACCGTTTCGGCAGAACGGCTGGCCGAGTGCGCCGTCGTTCGTGCCGGTGCAGTAGTCGCCGATCCTCACGCGCACCCAGCGGCCGCAGTTGCGGCCGTTGTTCCACAGTCCCATTTTCGACGCCTGCGCGGCGGGCAGCGGCCGGGTGTACATCGTGCCGTCGCCGGGGGTGTCGAAGACGTTGAGCGCGACGAAGTTCTGCGTCTCCAGCTCCGGCTGCGGCATCCCGCATCCGCCGTAGGGCGAGCCGAGGCCGTCGAAGTAGGTCGCGTTGCCGGTCACCGGTGACGACGGCTCGGAAACGGTCGCCCGCGCCGGCGGCTGCAGGGCCAGCAGGATCAGGGCGGCGCCGGCCGCGGCGATCGCCGGGACGGCCAGCCGGGCGAGCGGGGCACCACGGAGGCGTGCGGTCATGCCCGGCACATTCGGGGCCGGGCCGCCCGTGCGTCAAACACGGGCGGCCCGGTGCGGCGCCGGCCTGCGGCTCACCGCGAAACTTCCACTACTGCGGCAGCGACCACTTCTGGGCGCCGGTGCCGTTGCAGTCCCAGATCTGCACCTGGGTGCCGGGCGTCACCGACCCGGACGGGTCGTCGAGGCACTTGTTGGCCTGCGGGTTGTAGTACGTGTTGTCGGAGCGGTGGATGAAGACCTGGGCCGCGGTGTTGTTGCAGTCCCACAGCTGCAGCTTGGCGCCGTTGGCGGTCGATCCGCCCGGGATGTCCAGGCACTTGCCCAGCGCGTGCAGCGTGGTGCCGGCCTCGACGTAGGTCCACTGCTGCGCGCCGGTGCCGTTGCAGGTGTAGATCTGCACCGGGGTGCCGTTCGCGGTGCCGGACGAGCGCACGTCGAGGCACAGGCCGCCGGGGCCCGTGATGGCCTTGCCGCCGGTACCACCACCACCACCGCCGCCACCACCGCCGCCGCCACTACCGCTGGTGTAGGCGGCCACATAGTCGATGACCATCGGCACGCCGGACTGGGTCGCGCTGGTGGGGCCGCCGCCGAACGCGTCCGGGAAGCCGCCGCCGATCGCCACGTTGAGGATCATGAAGAAGCCGTGGTGGGTGGCGTTGTTCCACGTGGTCGCGTCCACCTGGTTGGCGTTGACCGTGAAGAAGTTGCTGCCGTCGAGGTACCACCGGATCTGCTCCGGCGACGTGCTGCGGTCCAGCTCCATCGCGTAGGTGTGGAAGCCGGTCTGGCAGCCGCCGCAGGCCCGCTCGCCGCTGCCGAGGCCGACGGTCTCGTTGCACGGCCCGTTGGGGGAGACGCCGCAGTGCAGGGTGGCGAACTCCGAGCTGCGCCCGTTGATGTCCTCCATGATGTCGATCTCGCCGATGCCCGGCCAGCCGGTCGCGCCGGTGCCGCGCGCCGCCGCGCCCAGCGACCAGAACGCCGGCCAGTAGCCGGCCGCGGCCGCGCCGCTGACGTTCGGCTGCTGCAGCGACGCCTCGAAGCGCAGCTTGCCGCCGGCGGGCGCGGCGAAGTCGGTCCGCTGCGTCTCGACCCGGCCGCTGGTCCAGTTGCCGGCGCCGTCGCGGATCGGCTTGATCACGAGGTGCCCGGCGCCGTCCTGGTAGACGTTGGCCGTGCTGTTGGTCATGTTCTCGATCTCGCCGGTACCCCAGTTACCGGCACCGCCGGGGTAGCCGTGTCCGAGGTCGTAGAGCCAGTTGGCGGTGTTGAGCCCGGTGCCGTTGGCGCCGCCGAAGTCGTCGGCGAAGACCTGCGTCCAGCCGGAGGGGGTGGGCGGCACCGACGCGCCGGCGTCGGGCAGCGCCGCGATGGTGGCGGCCACGACCACGGCCGCGCCGGCGCCGGCGAGCAGCGCCATCCGGCCGCGCCGACGGCGCCCCGTTCGTTTCTGTTGATTTTCCACAGTGAATGTGACCTTCCTGAGCCTGAGGGCGGGCGTAGGACATCCCTGTTCAGCCCCCACATTGGCGGACGTGAGAGCGCTCTCAGATGGTCGCTTACTGAAAACATAGTTGTCAATAGTGGGTTAACCTTGTAGGTCCGTGTGCGTTTCCGCGTATCACGCGGTCACGTGCCGCTGCCCCAGCCATCGACGTACCACCGCGAAGTCGGCATCGGTCAGCCCCACCGCGGGGTCGACGCGGTGCAGCAGCGCCGGCCCCGGGTGGTGCGCGGCGACCCATCGCCGGTCGGCGCCGGTCGTCTCGTCGTCGAGCCAGACGAAGGGCCGCCCGGCCGTCCACCGCGCGAGGAAGACCGTCTTCCAGTGCAGGCCGTGCTCCGCTTCCTCGTCGTCGTCCGGCCAGCCCACGACGGGGAGCGCCGGGAGGCCGAGCCGCGGCGAGACGATCTCGTTCGCCTCGGCCATCCACGTGGTCGCCCAGACCAGCTCGCCGTCCAGGGCCAGCAGGCGTTGCCCGTCGGCCGGGTCGAGCCGGTCCAGCAGCGGGTTGCCGGCCCCGCCCGAGGGCCGCTGCCCGCCCACCGACCGGCCGCGGAACGGGATGAGCACGCCGTCCACGTCGAGAAAGATCAGCGGCCGTTGCGCGTTCAGCACTCCCGAACCGTATCGGCCGTGGTCTGCGTCAGCCTTGCGGATGACGTGCGTTTCAGGCGGTTCTCAGCGCGATCGGGTGAGCATGATGTGTGCCATTGCCGCGCCGCCGCGCTCTGCCTGTGTTGTTGCCGGCCCTTGCCCTGGTCGTGCTGGCCGGACTGTCCGCGCTGGTCGCCGCGCGGGCGCCGGGGCTGGTGCGGGCCGACGCCGTGGTCAGCGCCGCGGCAAGGCGGTTCACCGCCGGGCACGGCTGGTGGCGGGCCGCCATGGCCGGCATCTCGCACAGCGCCGACCCGGTCGTCCTGCGCGTCATCCTCGCGGTCGTCCTCGGCGGCCTGCTGCTCGCCCGCCGGGTTCGGGCGGCCCTGTTCGTCGCGCTGGTCGCCGCCGCCGGCACCGGGGCGCGGCTCGGTCTGCTGCACCTCGTCGCCCGGCCACGGCCCGCGGACCGGCTGGCCGCGGCGTATGGGTTCTCCTTCCCGTCGGGCCATACCACGTCGTCCGCGTTGGTCGCCGGTGCCGCGGTCGTGCTGCTGGGCGTGCTGTTCCCGACCGGTGCCGCCGGCCGCATCACGGCCGGGGTCCTCATGATGTGGGCGGTACTGGTCGGCCTGAGCCGGATCGCGCTGGTCGTGCACTGGCCCACCGACGTGCTCGGCGGCTGGCTGCTGGCCACCGCCGTGATCGCCGGCCTGGCTCCGACGCTCGGCGAGCGACATCACCTAGGTTCCTAGGAAGCAAGACGCACCGCGAGGCGGGCCACAGTGGCCGAGGTCAGGCGCCGGGCTTGCGGGGCGGCCCCTGGTGGCCGAGGTCGGGCGCCGGGTTTGCGGTGCGGGTGGAGCGGTGCGGGGCGCCGCGAGGCGGCCCCTGGAGGTCGCGGTCAGGCGCTGGGCTTGCGGGCGGAGCGAGGTGGGCCGTGGTGGCCGAGGTCAGGCGCTGGGTTTGCGGGGCGGGCGGGGGCGGGCGGAGCGGGGCGGCGCGGCGCGCATGTGGGTGAGGACCCGGTCCATCAGTGAGCGGAGCGTGGCGAGGTCCGAGCGGTCCAGCGGGTCGACCAGCAGGCGCCGCACCACCTCGACGTGGCCGGGCAGCACCTGGAAGAAGCGGTCGCGGCCGGCGGCGGTGAGCGACACGACCACCGTGCGCTCGTCGTCCGGGCCGGTGCCGCGGACGACCAGGCCGGCCTTCTCCAGCACGCCGACCTGATACGTCAGGCCGCTGCGGCTGTACACGATGCCGTCGGCGAGGTCGGTCATGCGCAGCCGGCCACTGGGAGCGCCGGTCAGCCGGGCGATGATCTGGAACTGCACGGAGCTGAGGTCGCCGTCCTCGCGGAGCTGCTGCTCGACGGCGTACTGCAGCAGGCTGCCGACGTCCGTGAGGGCGAAGTAGGCGGCGAGTTGCTCCGGGTCGAGGTGTGGTGCGTCCGGCGTCACACCGACATCCTACTTGCTTCGAATTCGAAGGAGTGTACTGTCACGGTGTGCTTCGAATTCGAAGTACCAATCGTGGGAAAGAGGGAGCGACATGCGTGCTGTGCGGTTCCACGAGTACGGCGGCCCGGAGGTGCTGCGGGTCGAGGAGACGGACCGGCCGGTGCCGGGGGCGGGGGAGGTGCTGGTCCGGGTGGCCGGCACGTCGTTCAACCCGGTCGACGCGACGATCCGCTCCGGGCGGCTGCAGCAGGTCTTCCCGGTGACGCTGCCGCACACGCCCGGCATCGACGTGGCCGGGACGGTGGCCGAGGTCGGGGCGGGCGTGACCGGGCCGGCGGCCGGCGACGCCGTGGTGGGCTTCCTGCCGATGGGGGCCTCGGGCGCGGCCGCGGAGTACCTGGTCGCGCCGGCCGCGGTGCTGGCCGCCGCGCCGGGGGCGATCCCGCTCGCCGACGCGGCCGCGCTGCCCGCGGTCGGGCTGACCGCGCTGCAGGCCGTGACCGAGCACGCCGCCGTGCGGGCCGGGCAGCGGATTATGGTGCACGGCGCGGGCGGCGCGGTCGGCGGCTACGCGGTGCAGCTGGCGGTCGAGGCCGGCGCCACGGTCGTGGCGACCGCCGGGCCGGCCAACGCCGAGCGGGTGCGCGGCTACGGCGCCGAGGTCGTCGGGCGCGACCCCGCGGCGGCGACCGGCGAGTTCGACGCGGTGCTCAACTTCGCGCCGGTGCCGCCCGCGGAGATGGCGGCGCTCGCCGCGCTGGTCCGGCCGGGCGGTCTGCTGCTGTCC
The DNA here is from genome assembly GCF_050948465.1 of Dactylosporangium sp. CA-092794. Classification (NCBI taxonomy): domain Bacteria; kingdom Bacillati; phylum Actinomycetota; class Actinomycetes; order Micromonosporales; family Micromonosporaceae; genus Dactylosporangium; species Dactylosporangium sp. CA-092794. The sequence goes on from NZ_CP192044.1 coordinate 4,787,905, forward strand.
ACGGCCACGCCCGGCCCGCAGGACGACCCGCGCGGCGTGCGGTCCGTGCCGGTGTACGTGCGCAGCGACGCCGAGCAACTGGCCGCCCTCGTCAAGCGGGTCGACGCCGGCGCGCTGCGCGTCCACGTCGCCCAGCGGGTGCCGCTGGAGCGCGTGGCCGAGGTGCACGCGGCGGAGGAGGCCGGCACGCTGCCCGGCAAGACGGTGATCACCGTCTGAGCCGCGTCCGTGGCAGACTGACGGTCCGCATCGCGCACGACACGGGGGAGCACATGACACGCGCGTTCCTGCGGCCGGACGACCTGCACGACCTGGTGACGGCGCACTTCGGTGCCGACCGGCGCGTCGCGTCGCTGGACCGGCTGACCGGCGGTACCAAGAAAGGCGTCTATCGGATCGGACTCGACGACGGGTCGTCCGTGATCCTCTACCTGTGGGCCGCGGGCGAGAACTACTGGCCCCCGTCGCCGGTCGTTCCGGACGACCCGTTCACCGACGCGAGCGGCGCCGAGCTGTTCGGGGCCGCTCACGCCGCCCTCACCGCGGCCGGCGTGCGGGTGCCGCGGCTGCTGCTGCTCGACCGGGACGGGCGGTTCCTGGACGACGACCTGGCTCTGGTCGAAGATGCCGGTTCGGTACTCCTGGAAGCGCTCCTCCAGCACGACCCCGCGGCCGCCGAGGCACACCTGGCCCGGCTCGGCGACGCGGTGCGCCGGCTGCACACCGCGCGCGGCCCCGGCTACGGCAAGGTCGCCGCGATCGTCGACGGCACCGCACCGCAACAGCGCGGTACCGAAGACGTCATCCTGGACCGCGCGCTGGGCCACCTGGCCCTCGCCGCCGGCCGCGACCCGCGGATCGCCGGTGCGCGGGAGCGCATCGAGGACCACCTGCGCGGCCTGCGCGCGGCGGTCGCGCCCCGCCGGGAATACGGGCTGGTCCACGGCGAGCTCGGCCCCGACCACGTGCTCGTCAACCCGGCGGGGGAGCCGGTGATCATCGACTTCGAGGGGCTGGCCTGGTTCGACGTCGAGTGGGAGCACGCTTTCCTGCAACTGCGCTTCGGCGACCGCTACCCGGCGCTGCGCCCGGTCGAGCTCGACCCGGACCGGCTGGAGCTCTACCGGTACGCCCAGACCATCGCCCTCATCGAGGGACCGCTGCGCATCGCCGGCACCGACTTCCCGGACCGGCAGTGGATGCTTGACCTCGCCGAGCACCACATCGGCCGGGCGCTCACGGCGGTGGCCAGGCCAGGGCGCGCAGGCCGGCCGGGCCGCCGTTGACCACGTCGCGGTCGTGGCTGTGCGCCCGGTCGGGGTCGCCCGGCATGTACTGCCACAGCGCGAACGTGGTCCAGCCGGCCGGCAGCTTCGGCGCCTTCGCGCTGTAGTTGGCGATGTCCAGCGGGTACGACCCGTAGGAGGGGTCGTTGCCCGTGCACGGATTCCACCAGTACGTATTCGTATAGATCATCGGCTTGCGCCCGATGCTCGCCTCGATCCGGCCGATGAACGCGCCGATCCAGGCGCGCAGCTGCTGCGGGGTGAGGTTGTAGCAGTCGCCGGCCTTGACCCCGGCGTAGGGCCACTCGAGGTCGACGAACGGCACGAGGGTGCGCGCGTCGCGGGTGAAGCGGGCGTGGCGCAGGAAGTGGTCCGCCTGCCCGACCGGGTCGCCGAGGTCGGGCCGTGCGTATACGTACGCCCCGACGTATCGGCCGGCGGCCTTGGCGGCGGCGTAGTCGGCGGCGAAGTGCGGGTTGACGTACGACTTGCCCTCGGTGGCCTTGATGTAGACGAACTCGCTGCCGGCCGCGACCTCGGTCGGCCAGTGCACTCCGAAGCGGCGGTGGTCGTGGCTGGACACGTCGATGCCGCCCACCGCGAAGCCGGTCGGCCGCCCGGCCTGGATCGCGGCCACCGCCTGCGGCGACGGCGGGTCGGGCGGCGGCGCCGGCAGGATCGGCGGCAGCGCCGGCGCGGAGGCCACGCCCCACACGGACCCGGTGAGCACCAGCAGCGCGGCGGCCAGCCCGCGGCGCTGCCCGGTGGACAGCTCGCGCAGGCGCCGCCCGGCCGCCAGCACCAGCGCGGCCGCCATCAATGCCAGCAGGACGGCGGACGGCGCGCGCCGCCGCGCGGCGTCCCGCCCGCGGCGCCATGCCGCCATCCATCGCTCCCGCACCATACAAGTGTGCCGTCCCGCAACGAAAACTCGTTTTCGACAACGCGTTGTCGTATCGTCGGGGCGTGGCGGGGCGCAGCCGGATGCCGGCCGAGCGGGAGCGTGAGCTGCTCGGCATCGCCCTCGCGCTGGTCCGCGAGCGCGGGTACGAGCAGGTCACCGTCGACGACATCGCCGCCGCGGCGCGGGCCAGCACCGCGACGCTCTACCGGCGGTGGGGCGGCAAGGCCCGGATGGTCATCAGCGCGCTCGCCGACGGCGAGCCGGAGGCGCCCGCCGACGTCGACACCGGCAGCCTGCGCGGCGACCTGCTCGCCCTGGCCGCGCGGGCGGCCGGGCCGTTCCGCCCGCCCGACCTGCGGGCCGCGGCCATGACCGGGCTGGCCCGCGACGCGCTGCTCGACCCCGGGCTCATGCGGGCCCTGCGCGAGATCACGGTCGAGCCCCAGGCCGAGCTCCTGCGGCGCGTGCTGCGGCGGCACGCCGAGGCCGGGCGCATCGCCGCCGGCAACCCGATCCTCGACCTGGCCGACCGGGTGCTGTTCGGGCCGCTGCTGTTCGAGCAGGTGTACGCCGGGGACGACCCCGGCCTGGCCGAGCGTCTCGTCGACGAGGTACTGCTGCCGCTGCTCCTGGCGGCACCCATTTGACAAGTATTGACAATTCTCACTGCGCGCGGGAACCTTGACGCGCGTCGATTTCGGCGGTCGGCGGCCCCTCACCGGTTGACCGATCGGAGCGACGTGAGAAGGCTGCTCTGCAACGCCCTGTCCCTTGCCGTTGCCGCCACCGCCGCAGTGACCGTCTTCGCCGCCGGCGCACCCGCCCGCGCCGCCGTCCCCGCCGACCTGACCACGCTGGTCAACCCGATGATCGGCACGCAGCAGGAGGGCAACACCTTCCCCGGTGCGGCGCTGCCCTTCGGCATGGTGCAGGTCAGCCCGGACACCGGCTGGGAGACCGGGTACAACTACGACCACAGCCGGGTGTGGGGCTTCTCCCAGACCCACCTGTCCGGCGTGGGCTGCCCGGTGGCCGGCGAGGTGCCGCTGATGCCGACCGTCGGCGCGGTGAACACCAGCGACCCCAACACCTACGGCCAGCCGCTCAACCACGGCCAGGAGCAGGCGTCCCCGGGGTACTACCGCATCGGCCTGCCCAACGGGGTCACCACCGAGCTGACCGCGACCCTGCGCAGCGGCTGGCAGCGGTACACCTTCCCGGCCGGCACCCAGTCCAACGTGCTGTTCAACACCGCGCAGGCGCGCGGCCAGGCGACCGGCGCCAGCACCTCGTCGGTGTCCATTGTGGGCAGTGACACGGTCGAGGGCTCGGTGACCACCTCCGGGTTCTGCGGCCCGTCGCCGGCGCACACGGTCTACTTCTCGGCCCAGTTCAGCCGGCCGTTCGCCGGATTCGGTACCTGGTCGGGCTCGACGTTCAGCAGTGGTTCCCGGGCCGCGTCCGGCGGTGGCGCGCAGGGCGGCTGGGTGCGGTTCGACACCACGACCAACGCGGTGGTCACCGTCAAGGTCGGGCTGTCCTACACCGGCCTCGCCGGTGCGCGCGCCAACCTCTCCACCGAGACGTCCGCCGCCGCGTTCAATTTCGATTCGGTACGCCAGAACGCCCACGACACCTGGAACGCTAAGCTGCACAAGGCCGAGGTCGACGGCGGCACCACCGACCGGCAGGTCGCCTTCTACACCTCGCTCTACCACGCGCTGCTGCACCCGAACCTCGCCGGCGACGTCGACGGCGCCTACCGCGGCTTCGACAACGCCGTGCACACCGCCGCCGGGTACACGCCCTACCAGACCTTCTCGCTGTGGGACACCTACCGGGCCCAGAACCAGCTGGTCGCGCTCCTGGAACCGCAGGTCGCCCGGGACTCCGCGCTGTCGCTGCTCGCCGTCGACCGGGAGCTCGGCTGGCTGCCCCGGTGGGCGCTGGACAACACCGAGACCAACACGATGACCGGCGACCCGGTCACCCCGTTCCTGGTCGACCTGTGGGCCCGCGGCCTGCTCAGCGGCTACGAGGAGCAGTTCTACACCGCGCTGCGCAAGAACGCCTTCGGCACGCCGCCCGCCTCGACCGGGCTCAACGCCCGCAACGGCAACCCGTACTACACCGCGCTCGGCTACGTCCCGACCGGCGTGGTCTGCAACCCGACCGCGATGTTCGACAACGACTGCCAGTACCCGAGCTCGGCCACCCTGGAATACGCCGCCGCCGACTCGGCCCTGGCCATCATGGCCCGCGCGCTCGGCCACACCGCCGACGCCGACCAGCTCGCCGCCCGCGGCCAGAACTACCGCAACCTCTCGACGCGTCGATCGGCTTCTTCCGGCCGCGCAACGCCAACGGTGTGTTCGGCACGCCGTACTCGCCGACCGACGGCGCGCACACCTTCCACGAGGCCGGCGCCTACCAGTACCAATGGTTGGTCCCGCAGGACCCCGACGGCCTGATCGCGCTGCTCGGCGGGCGGACCAATGCGGTCAACCGGCTGGACCAGTTCTTCGCCTACAACGACCTGCTGACCGACCCGTCCGGCACCGCGCACACCAAATGGGTCAACGGCGCCTACGACTACTACAGCTTCACCACCTACAACCCGAACAACGAGCCGGACCTGCTCGCCCCCTACACCTACCTGTGGACCGGCCAACCGGCCAAGACCGCCACGGTCCTGCGGGCCGCCTTCACCCTCTTCGCCAACGGACCGAACGGCGTCACCGGCAACGACGACCTCGGCACCATGTCGGCCTGGTACGTGTTCGCCTCGCTCGGCCTGTACCCGCTCATGAACGGCGCCAACGTCTACGGCGTGAGCACGCCCCAGTTCCCCTCGGCGAAGGTGACCGTCGGATCGTTCGGGTCCCAACCGGGCGGTACCATCACCATCAACGCATCCGGCGTGAGCGACACCAACCGCTACATCGCCACCGCCAGCCTCGGCGGCACCCCCTTCACCCGCACCTGGCTGTCGCAGGCGGACCTGGCAAACGGCGCCGCCCTCAACTACACCGTTTCCGGCACGGCCGGCAGCTGGGGCACCGGCGCCGCCGACGCCCCGCCGTCGTCGAACCACACCACCCCGCCGCCCGCCCAGCCGAACCTGGCCCAGGGCCGCACCGCCACCGGCTCCGCGCCGTGCGCCGGCACCGAAGGCCCGGAGAAGGCCGTCAACGGCAGCGTCACCGGCGGCAACCCCGACAAGTTCTGCTCCGCCGCCGGCCCGTCCTCCCTGCAGGTCGACCTCGGCTCGGCGCAGACCCTGACCCGCCTCGTCGTCAAGCACGCCGGCGCCGGCGGCGAACAGGCCGCCTACAACACCAAGGCGTTCACCATCCAGCTGTCCACCGACGGCAGCACCTGGCAGACCCCGGTCACCGTCACCAACAACGCCGACCCGGTGACCACGCACCAGATCCCGGCCACGACCGCCCGGTACGTGCGGCTCAACGTCACCACGCCCACCCAGACCACCGACACCGCGACCCGCATCTACGAGCTCGAGGCCTACGGCGGCGGCACGCCGACCAACCTGGCCCTGAACCGCCCGGCCACCGGCACCACCCCGTGCGCCGCGAGCGAGGGCCCGGAGAAGGCGGTCAACGGCAGCGTCTCGGGCGGCAACTCGGACAAGTTCTGCTCCGCGACCGCCGGCGCCTGGCTGCGCGTCGACCTCGGCACCACCCAGGCGATCAGCCGCTTCGAGATCGCCCACGCCGAGGCCGGCGGCGAACCGGCCGGCTACAACACGAAGGCCTTCACCATCGACGTCTCCACCGACGGCACCACCTGGACGCCAGCGGTCACGGTCACCAACAACACGGCCGCGAACACCACGCATCCGGTCAGCGGCCTGTCGGCCCGGTACGTGCGGCTGACCATCACGACCCCGACCCAGACCACCGACGCGGCGGCACGCATCTACGAGCTACGCGTATACGGGTGATGGTCGTCCGGGCCGGGTGAGGTGAGCGGGTGAAAGGTCTGCTCACCCGGCCCGGACGGGATCGGCGACCACTGATGAGGCTTACGGTCCAACCATGCCTCCCGTCCTGGTCCGCCCGTACGTTCGCATCATCCCCGTCGCCCACATTCCACCGGCCGCGCCGCGGCGTTCCCCCGTCGCGCCGCGGCCGGTTCCACCCGAGTACCACCCGCGCCACGCCACTTACCGCCCGGTCCCGCCTCCCCGCCCGCCGATCCCGCCTCCCGGCCAGCCGATCCCGCCGGCCTTGCCGAGCCAGCTGCTCCGGCCGGGCGGCTCCGGCCAGCCCATCCCGCCCGCCTTGCCGGCCCAACTGCTCCGGCCGGGCGGCTCCGGTCAGCCGGTCCGGACCTTCCAGCCCGGCCGAACCGACCAGCCGGCTTCGCTGGCGCAGCCGGTGCAACCGGCTCAACGGCACAGGACGGCGCAACCGGCTCGGGACGGCCGATCGGCTCAGGACAGCCGGTTGGCTCAGGCGGGTCGGTCGGCTCAGGACGGCCGGTTGGCTCAGGCGGGTCGATCGGGTCAGGACGGCCGGTTGGCTCAGGCGGGTCGATCGGGTCAGCCGGGCCGGCTGGCTCAGTCCGGTCGGTCGGGTCAGCCCCCTCAGCCGCGCCGGTCGAGCCAGCAGGCCGACTCGGTCCAGCCCGGCCGATCCACGCAACCGGGTCAGCCGGTCCGGGCGGTGTATTCGGTTCGCTCGGCCGATTCGGTTCGCTCGGCCGATTCGGTTCGGTCGGCGTATTCGGTTCGGTCAGCCGATTCGGTTCGGTCCGCTCAATCGCTTCACTCGGCCCAATCGGTCCGGTCGGTTCAGCCGACCCGGTTCGGCCAGCCGGGCCGGGCGGTTCCGCCCGGCCGCCCGGGCAGGCCGGGTAGCGGCTTCGCGCCCGATCAGCCGCCACGACGTGCGCGGCGCCGCTACCCGGCCCTCGCGTGGGGCGCACTGCTGGTGACCCTGGCCGCCACCGGCGTGGCACTACGCCCCGGCCAGGAGCAGGGCGCGGGCCGGGTCCCGGCCGCGGAGGCGGGCCGGCTGCAGATCTCACTCATCCCGGCGCCCGTGGACCCGGTGGTGCCCGTGGACGCACCGCTCGTCCAGCCCGAGCCCCAGCCCCAGCACACCGGCACCAGGGTGCCACCCGATGCTCCGGATACCCCCGACCGTCGCGGCCGGCATTGACCCCTGCCGGCCGCGCCGGCCAACCTCCGCCAGCGCCCAACCTCGGTCGACGGTCGCCGACGGAAACGTTTGCCGGCCGACCAGTGCCCGCAGCTGATGCATGGCGTTTTCCGCCGCCGTCCCCGCTCCGATTCGTCGAGGTCGGGCGGGCGCGGACGGGGCGAGCACGTCGCACCCGTCGGACACTGGCCGCCGCGGAGCACGGCGCAGTGACCGGAAGTCTCCGCGATCATGCACTACCCGCCGCCGACACCAACGGTTTTTCATGATCACGGAGTGCTGATGTACCCCCGTGTACCAGAAGTTTCCGGGATCATGGCAAACCCGTGGTGCGGCCACCGCGTACATCATGATCACGGAGACATACGTCCGCCCCGGGCCGCGCAGATCGGATGCTCCGCCCGGCGGATGCGATATCCGCACCGTCCGCCCCGCCGCGCCGCCCAGGGGTCGGCGCCGATGACCGGCGGTCGGTTCGTGGGGAGCAGAATTGTCACCTGCCGGTGGCCTCGAAGGATCCGGGCGCCGGCGAGGGACCGATAGCCATTGTGTTCGGCCTGCCGCCGGGCTTGATCCGGGTCGGCCCCGGGCGTCGCGGCCTGGGCTGGGTGGTGATCGTGACCGGTATGCTTCGCGGACCGGCCGTACCGCGCCGGCAGGGCGGCGTGAGGCAGACGGTCAGATGGAGCAGCAAGAGCGCGAAGTGCTGGACTGGCAGACGTTCGGCGGCGCGGCCCGGCAGTTGGCGCAGGCGATCGCCGACGACGGCTTCCGGCCCGACCTGGTGCTCAGCGTGGCGCGCGGCGGTCTGCTGGTGGCCGGCGCGTTGAGCTACGCGCTCGACGTCAAGAGCATCCACATGATGAACGTCCTCTACTACACGGGCGTCGACCAGCGGCTCGACGCGCCCGTGATCCTCGAGCCCACGCCGGACCTCAGCGAGTTGTCCGGCGCGCGGGTGCTCATCGCCGACGACGTGGCCGACACGGGGGCGACGCTCGAGGTGGTGCGCGACTTCTGCGGCGGGAAGGTCGCCGAGGTGCGCTGCGCGGTGCTCTACGAGAAGCCGCACTCGACCGTGTCCTGCCAGTACGTCTGGCGCAGGACGGACCGCTGGATCACCTTCCCGTGGTCGAGCCTGCCCCCGGTCACCGACCCGGCCGCCGCCGTCACCGGCTAGCGGCCGTGACAGGCTAAGCAGGTTGCCAAAGGTCCTGTCCGAAACCGGCGGCGAGAAGGCCGGTCAGCGCGCCGAAGCGCCGCCGGAGTTACGGACAACACTTCTGAGCAGGCGCTTAGCGGCCGTGACAGGCTGGCGGCGGTGATCGGCTGGCGGCCGTCGCCGGATCGCCGGGGTCAGGTGGTGGGTGCGTTGTAGGCCTCCGCGGTGACTCGGACGCCGGACGGGCGGTGCAGGCGGGCCGGCCAGGACACGGCGACCTGGCGGGTCTCGGCGGGCAGGAGCCAGAAGTAGTTGTCGTCGTAGCGGGTCGGCAGCACCCGCCGGCCCTGCGCGTCGCGGGCGCTCAGCCGCACCAGTGCGGCGACCGCGGCGCCGCGGTTGGTGACCGTCGCGGTGAGGCCGTCGCGGCCGGGGGCCGGTCGCTGGGCGGCGGCTGACACGGTCAGGCGGGTGCGGGGCAGGCCGTTGAGGGCGCGCATGTCGGTGGGCTGGGCGTAGCGCCAGTAGGTGTTGTCGGACAGCAGGCGGCCGCGGGCGTCGCGCAGCTCCAGGCGGACCAGGTGCAGGGCGGCGGCGGCCTGCTCGGCGAGCGGGAACGCGGCCGCCGCGGCGGAGGCGGCCACGTCGACGCGGGCGGTGCGGGTGGTGCCGAGCGGCCGGCCGGCCAGGTCGTAGGCCCGCGCGGTGACGGTCGCGCCGGTGAGCGCCGCGGTGGTGTGGTTGACCACGCGGACCTGCCACGTGCCCGGGTCGGCCTGGACGTGGACCGGCTCGCAGCCCTTGCGGGCGCCGTAGTAGGCGCCGTTGACGTCGAGGTCGTAGTCGTAGGTCTGCCAGACCGTGCTGTGCCAGGCCGGGTGGGACATCCACAGCAGCAGGCCGGTGGCGTCGTGCCACAGGTTGGCGTTCCACGCCTCGAACATGGCGCGGTGGCTCTCGTAGTTGACGAACTGCGCGCGGGTGGCGAACTGCTCCAGCGACGCCGACGGGCCGAGCCGGGCGTCGATGGCGGCGAGATACGTATCGGTGTGCTGGTTGCCGATCGTGGACCAGTCGTGGTAGTTCCAGACCTCGCCGATCGGCCAGCCGGGCTCGTCGCCGACGAGGTTGCGCATGGTCTCGGGCACGGACACGACCGGCATGCCGATCTCGGTGTGGAAGCCGAAGGCGCCGGTGTCGTAGGTGGTGCGGTCGTTGTAGGAGGGCGGGTCGACCCAGCGATACGGCCCGTGGCCGCTGACGATCCCGCCGGCCGAGTTGGGGATGTAGAGGATCTCCGGGTCCTCGGCGGCGGCGGCCTGCTTGAGGCCCGCGTCCACGAGCGGCGGCGGGTCGCCCTCGTTGGCGCCGCACCACACGACGATGCAGGGATGGTGACGATATCGCCGGATCGTGTCGGCGGCGATGTCGACATAGCCGGGGGGATTGGGCAGGAACTGCCCCGCCTGCCAGAAGTCGTTCCACACCAGGATGCCCTGCTCGTCGCAGGCCCGGTAGAGCTCCTCGCGGTTGCTGCTGCCCAGCCAGTTGCGGATCATGGTGAAGTGCATGTCGCGGTGCATCTCGACGGTGTCGGCGAGCCGGTCGGGCAGCACCCGGCGCAGCAGCTCGTCCCAGCCCCAGTTGCCGCCGCGGCAGAACACCGGCACGCCGTTGACGCTGATCCGCAGCTGGACGACGGCGTTGCTGACCGCCTTCACGTCGGTCCACGACCGGCCGTCGGCCGAGACCTGGATGACGAAGTCCCGGGCATACGCCTGCTCCCAGGCGATGGTCACCTGGTCGAAGGCGACGGCGGCGCCGAGGTCGACCTGGATCCATTGATCGTCCTGGTATCCCGAGGACCAGCGGGTGCGCGGGTTGCCGTCGACGGCGTTGCCCGGCCCGTTGGCGTCGCCGTCGGTCGAGGACGCGGTGGCGGTCTTGTGCAGGGCCAGGTCGACGTCGGGGTCGTCGGAGTGCTGCACCGACAGCGTCCACATCGACACGCCCCACTGGGTGGCCCGCGCCCCGGCCTGGATGCGCACGTGCTGCGCGGTCTGCGCCGGGAACCGCTCGATCTGGGTGGCGGTGTCACCGATCGGGGTCTCGTTGCTGACCGAGGCCACGTCGGTCCACGCGGCGGCGTCGGCGGAGACCTGGACGCGGAAGTCGAGGGCGTAGGCGGTCTCCCACACGATGGTGACCCGGTCGAAGTCCGCCGCCGCGCCCAGGTCGACCTCGAGATACTGGTCGTCGGCGTAGGCCGAGGACCAGCGCGTGCCGGGGTCGCCGTCGACGGTGTTGGCGGCGGCGTTGGTGTCGTTGTCGGTCGACGAGGCGGTCGCGGTCTGGTGCAGGGCCAGGTCGGGGCCGGCGCCGTCGGACACCGACAGCGTCCACATCGACACGCCCCAGCCGGTGGCCCGGTGCCCGGCCTGGATGCGCACGTGCCGGGCGTGCTGCCGGCCGAACGTCACGGTCTGGGTGGCGGCGTTGCCGGCGAACTCCAGCGGCGGCTGCCCGGGCGGCGACACGACGATCGGCTGGTGCCAGTCGTAGCCGAACTCGCGGACGCCGAACCGCAGGTCGCGCCGGTCGCTCAGCGCGCGGCCGACGGTCGCGGTCAGGTGCAGGTCGTAGAGGTCGGGGGCGCCGTAGCCGTTGGGCCACCACAGTCGCGGGTCGCGCAGCCGCAGCGCCGGGAACCGGTCCGGCGCGAACGTGACCGTGGTGCTCGTCGCGGCCGGGACGCTCACCGTCGTGGCGACGCTGACCTTGTCGAACGCGGCCCGCACGGTCACCGTGGCGGCGGCGCCGGTCGCGTTGCGGACCGGCACGGCGATGGTGACCTCGGCCGTGCCGGTGTCCGGCAGGCCGGGCAGCCTGGTGGTGACGTGCGGGTCGCCGATGACCACCGGGCCGGTGCTGCGCAGGCGGACATGGTTCCACAGGCCGGTGACCCGGTCGCGCACCGCCGGCATCCAGTCCCAGCCGGACACCGCGAGATAGGTCGGGGCGTCGAGGTAGTGGTGCGCCGACTGCAGGAAGGTGTTGCCGTCGGCGCCCTTGTCGCCGGGCGTGCCCGGGTGCGGCATCGGCGTGACCCGCACCGCGATCGCGTGCTCGGCGCGGCCGGCCAGCGCGGCGGTGATGTCGAAGGCGGCCCGGGCGAACGGGTGGGCGACGCTGCCGACCTGCACCCCGTTGACCCAGGCCGTGGCCTCGTGGTTGACCCCGTCGAACTCGAGCCAGACCAGCCGGCCTTGCGAAGCGTCGAAGCCGCGCGGCAGCCGCAGGGGCCTGCGATACCACCAGGAGTGTCTCGACAGCGCCTCGGGGATCCGCAGGTTGTTGTAGCCGGACACCGGGTCGGGGAGGTGGCCCTGCTCGACGAGCGTGGCGAGCACGGTGCCCGGCACGGTCGCCGGCAGCCAGGACCGGACGTCGACCGGGCCGCCGGACAGCTGCGCGCCGCCGGCTCCGCCGACGAGATCGTCCATGGTCAGTGACCAGCCGGACTCCAGCGGCACCGTGCCGTCGGCGGCGACGGCGAGG